>NZ_CP061800.1:0-4800000 GCF_017377395.1 Desulfonema magnum
GTTCAGCACTCAGCGTGCCTGACGTGATCTTACCGGCATCCAGATTCGGTATCTGTTCAGCACTCAGCGTGCCTGACGTGATCTTACCGGCATCCAAATCCGGTATCTGTTCAATGTTCAGGGTGCCTGACGTAATCTTGGCGGCATCCAAATTCGGTATCTGATTTACATTCAGCGTACCGTCGGAAATATTATCCGCATTCAAATTGGTCAGGTTTGCCCCGTTGCCTTGGAATTCATCAGCCCTGACTTTCCCCCTGACCTCCAGTTTCTCTCCCGGGGTTATCGTTCCGATGCCCAGGCTGCCGCCTACAAATAAATTTCCATCTGCCTGGAGATTCTTATCTCCCGGATCAGAATCTCCTCCCACATGAAGTCCGCCATTTACAGTCAGCTTTGCTCCCGGGCCTGTCGTGCCGATGCCGACCTTGCCGTCCTTATTGACAATGAAAGGCGTGGCATCCTTATCTTCATCATCTATCCGAAGCGCGTCCAGGTTTTCGGGCTGTCGGATATGCAGTCTTGCCGACGGTTCATCATTGCTGATACCGACATTGCCAAATTCGCTGTCAATAAAAAATCTGCTGGTTTCAAAAGGATCAGATATGCTAAACCCGGGTTTTTTCTTGCCCTGAAGTTTCTGGAAGATGCGCCAAGTATTCTCCTTTGTGCCGGTGCCAAAATCTAAAAGCGTCTTTTCCGAATTCATAACAGATTCAATAAAGTCATAGAAGTCATTCCCGGAAGACGGTGTGCCCTGGCCGGACACATTCTGAAGCTGATCATTTATCTCCTGACTGTCCATTTTATAATCCCTTGCATTAGCTGTCAAATTAGAGAAAAGCTAAATTTTTTAAAAAAATTTTAGTTAGTCCGAGTCCTTTCCTTCCTGCTCGGACAGGCTTCGGAGACGTTCCTCCAGCGTGGCAGGTGGCGGAACAGGTACGAGTTTGGTTCGGAGTATGCTGGCTGCCTCCGCATTGTAGCTGTATGAGCTTGCGTAGCTGGCATCTACTGGCGTGACCGTTACCCGGAACTGCTGAGAATCGCCATTTGTTCCCCTCAAACCTGATATCCCGGCAGCGGAAACAGATGCCTCATTGACCTGAGCTTTGGCCTGTATCACCTTATTTATTCTCATGGCAACCTTCATTTCGATCATTGTGTCCACAAACTGATAAAAATTAGGCACAAAGCCCAGTTCCGTCATGCTTGCTTTTTTCGGAACTCTCTTGCCGTCAACCACATCGTAACCGAAGAATATTCTCGAATCAATCACCGTGGGAGACGTCGTGGGATTACCGGCCGCGTCCAGAAGTTCTCCGGTATCCAGATCACGCGCCAGTCGCTGACCGCTCATAAACTCTGCCACCGTCATGCTGGATTTATCCAACTGAAATTGCGCATCAGCAATGGCCATGGCAACGGAGCGAATCATCTCTCCCATAGGCACATTCAGAATATCCTGTCCGATTTGCGGATTATTATCTGCCATGCTTTATCCTCATTTTTTGCAATCTCTGATTTTCAAAATTGATCAAAGCCCCGTCCCTCTCATTCTCTCGTTTCTCTCGTTCCCACGCTTTGCGTGGGAATGCAGCTCAGACGCTTCGCGTCCTGGCGGTCCCGGACGTATGCACGACCAAAGTGCGGACAGGCAAATAAAAGAAGTCCGCCAGATGAAAAATTTCTCTCGTTCCCTCGTTCCCACGCTTTGCGTGGGAATGCAGATCAGACGCTTCGCGTCCTGGCGGTCCCGGACGTATGCACGGCTAACATGCGGACAGGCAAATAAAAGAAGTCCGCCAGATGAAAAATTTCTCTCGTTCCCTCGTTCCCACGCTTTGCGTGGGAATGCAGATCAGACGCTTCGCGTCCTGGCGGTCCCGGACGTATGCACGGCTAACATGCGGACAGGCAAATAAAAGAAGTCCGCCAGATGAAAAATTTCTCTCGTTCCCTCGTTCCCACGCTTTGCGTGGGAATGCCTTCCGGATGCTTCGTGTCCCGTGGCAGACGGACTAGTTCCGGATTCAGGACGCGAAGCGTCCGCGCTGCATTCCCACGCAAAGCGTGGGAACGAGATCGTTAAAAAAATTTTTTTCTCATCTGATGATAGCCCCCTCATTATTTATTTTCCTCAGCCAGTTCACGCATTCGATCCTGCAAAATGCTTGGCGGCGGAACCGGAACCATCTTCGTCCGTATCACGCTGGCTCCCTCCGCACTGTATTGAAAACGGGAAGAAAAACGGGCACTGACTGTTGTCACCTTTGTCGTTGTCGTAGAACCGCCAAGCCCCAGAAAACCGTGGCGTTTTGTTTTTGTTTTTGTTGTTGTTGTTGTTTTTTCCTGCTCGCTCGTCTGGTCCTGATTTATGCTCACCGACACTTTAATATCCAAAACAGCTTCCACAAACTGATAAAACGACGGCGTAAATCCCAATTCCAGCAAAGAAAGTTTCTGATCATTAAACATTACCATCGTATCCATTGTTTCGCCATCATCAGTTTTATATTTTCCCGTCATCATCTCGGCGATACGGGTACTCGTCATATCTAAGTCAAACTGAGCCTCAGCAATACCCATCGCCATTGATCCGACCATTTCGGCCATAGGCGTTTCACTTAATTGATGTGCAATGTTGTCCGGCATAGGATATTATCACCATTGTTGTTCTTGTTCCGTCTCAATCAGTTCCCGGATACGCTCTTCCAAAATTCCCGGAGGCGGCACCGTGACCAGCTTGGTCCGAAGCAGACTGCATCCTTCCACACTGTATTGATATCTGTTGGAATATGAAGCATTCACTGTCACAGCCCGGGCCTGATACTTTGTCCCTCCGCTGGAAGAGGAGGTGGTTGTCATTGTGATTGACATTTTAACTTCAATGACTGAATCAATGAACTGATAGAACGTAGGAGTGAAGCCCAGCTCCAGCAAAGAATATCTTTTATTGCCGAAATTGACCCGGTCAGCATCGTTCGTGCCGCTCATCATCTGAGCAATACGCAGGCTGGTCTGGTCCAAACGGTACTGAGCCTCAGCAATGCCCTCGCCCATAGACTTGATCATCTCGTCTAACGGGACATCAAGCAGTTGTTTTCCGATATTCGGCATACTTTAATCTCCCTTTTTTTGGGTGTTAGGTGTTAGGTGTTAGGTGTTTAGGTGTTAGGTGTTAGGTGTTAGGTGTTAGGTGTTAAGAAGTATTTTAAAATTTTGCCTTTCGTTGTGGCAGGCAAGTCACGGGTGTTCATCAGTTTTTTTTGTGCAAAAAGTGGCCACCCCAATGCTGCTGACTTAGGCAGTTCCGAACGGATCCGGAGTGCAAAAATTTTATTTTTGCGCTTGCGAAAAAGCATTTTTCGCACTCCGGAGAACGTACCGAAAAACCCGCTTATTCTTAAGTCAACAGCATTGTCCCCCCTCCCTTAGTTTTTCCTGACACCTAACACCTAACACCTAACACCTAACACCTAAAGCCTAAACACCTAAAACCCTTATGTAAACGACAGTTTCAGAATAACTTGCTGGCCCGGGGAAAGCATTTCTCCGGCTTCAGGTTCGGTTCCCTCAATTTTTTCACTGTCTGATGGTTCTGAAACTCCTTCGGAAAAGCCATACGGAACCCCGAGGGTGTTCAGCAGAACCCGTGCTTTGCCATATTCCATATTTTCCATCGCAGGAACCACTTTTATTTCGGATGCCTGGGGCGAAGGCGGTACAGGGACAATGCGGAACTTCAGAGAACTGGCTGCTTTCAGATCATAATCATATCTGTTTGTATAATTTGCGTCCATGGGGGCAGCGTAAAGCTTGATCCGTCCCGGGACCGAAGACGGGGCACCTGTTCCGGTCAAAGCTTCTGCTGTTCCTTCTGTGACTTCGCTTTTACTGGCAGTCAGGGACACGGAAATTTCCGCATTCAGTTCAGGAATTTTATACCAGGTAGGCTGATAGCCAAGTTGGCGCAATTCCTCTAACATCTTATCCCCGCCCTTATAAATTGCCTTAAACGTTTCCACAGTCGCCATATCCATACTCTGCTGGGCTTCGGCCAGCCCGCGTCCGACCGCCGCGATCAGGTCTCCCAACGGAGCAGACAACGCATCGCTTATATTCGCTAAATCTTGTGCCATAGATTCCCTCTGATTTTTTAAAAAAAGATGATTTACAGTACGCAGACAAGACTCCGCCGTGCCTTCTCCACGTCCATTTCAAAGTATGTAATTACCCGGACAAAAATTTTCCGGTATTTTTATCTGAATCTCATTTAAGCCGGTTCAGGCGGCTTTGCTGATAATTCTGGCCGAAAATATATGTCCGGGTACTTAGTTTATCTTTCCACCCTGTTCCTTCTTGATAAAATGGCTTCAGGATCGATCTCTCCCAGATTATTAAAAACATAATCGGGTTGATACGGGAACCGGTTCATGATTCTCCTGGTTGTCACTCCGGACAGAACCAGACAGGTGGTCATTCCGGATTCAAAACCACCCATTATATCCGTATCCATTCTGTCTCCTATCATAAAACAGTTTGCCGAATGCACCCCTAATTTCTTCCGTGCTAAAAACATCATGGCCGGATTTGGCTTCCCCAGAAAATATGGGGTAACCCCGGTAACCTTTTCGACGGGGGCAACCAAGGCACCGCATGCGGGCACCGGTCCTCTCGAGCTGGGTCCGGTTAAATCCTGATTGGTAGCGATGAATTTTGCGCCTTCCTGGATCAGTAAGGTAGCCTCAATGATTTTGGCATAATCATATTCCTCGGTCTCAGCGATGACTACATAATCAGGTTTTTCAGATGTTATTTTAATATCCGCATGTTCAAATTCATCGATAACGCCTTTGCCTCCAATAACATAAGCCGAGCAGCCATTTGGCCTTTGCACTTTGAGAAAGCTTGCGGTTGCCATGGCCGAGGTATAAAAATAGTCCTCAGTGACATCTATTCCCATGGTCAAAAGTCGGTCCCTCAGTTCCGACGGGGTATGATAGGAATTGTTAGTTAAAAACAGAAATTTGTAATTCCCCTGCTTTAGCCTGTTTACAAAGTCTTTCGCCCCGGAAATCAATTTTGAACCGGTATATACAACCCCGTCCATATCCAGTATAAACGATTTTTGGTAACTTCTGTTATCTTCTTGCATAATTACAACCTATGGCCTAAAGTTGATGTTAAGCGACGGCGTGGGCCGGATCGAATCGGAAGCCCGCGCCGTCCGCTGGAATGATTGATTATGTGACGTTTTCCAATTTTCAATTTCAGATGTCTCTGTTCCAAAAAGTCAAAACCCATGTTACATCAGGTTGACCTTTTTGTATGCCATAAAAGTCAATATTGATAGCAGAATGTGTGACTTGGATATCAGCCATTTTCGCCGAGTATTTTATTTAATACCTCAGCCAATTGCGATCTTGTGTATGGTTTCGGCATAACACCGCAAAAGCCATAATCCTCATAATTCCCCATAATTGGATCATTTGAGTAACCCGAAGATACAACCGCCTTTACTTTCGGGTCAATTTTCAACAACTCCGGAACTGCTTTGTCGCCTCCCATACCACCTGGCACTGTCAGATCAAGAATCACAAGATCAAATGGGCTGTTTCTCTGACAGGATTCCCGGTATTTCTCAATTGCTTCAGAACCATCCATGGCATATACGGGTTTATATCCCATGTGAGTCAGCATTCTTCCTACCATCTTCAAAATGGGTTCCTGATCGTCCATAATGAGGATTTTACCTTGGCCAGTATGCTGTCCAAGCCCATTTTCAGATTCATGGGCAGTTTTGTCAGAAGCAGGCAGATAGATATGAAAGACAGTTCCTTTTCCTATTTCAGAATATACAGTGATATGACCGCCATGTCTTTTAATGATCGAATAAGCTGTGGCAAGACCGAGACCGCTGCCTTTTTGTTTTGTTGTGAAATACGGTTCAAAAATATTGGAAATATACTTTTCCTGGATACCAACCCCTTCGTCTTGAATGGATATCTTCACATACTTTCCCTCAGACAGATTTAAATCATCACCGGTATCTATTTCCACGTTTTCAGATTGTATGGTGATCATGCCGCCGTTGGGCATAGCCTGATCCGCATTGATCACAATATTGCTGACAACCTGATGAATCTGGCCTGAGTCGGCCTCCGCACGCCACAAATCGTGTGCCAGATGATATTCACACTTGGACTTGGCACCTCTGCCCACAAACCCTGAAGAATCTTTGATGAGCTGATTCAGCGGGATTACCTTTTTTATGGGTTCGCCACCTTTGGCAAAAATGAGCAATTGTTGGGTAAGATTCTGAGCCTGCTTCGCACCTTCCTGAACATCAGTCAAAACATCATAAAGTGCTTTATTTTTGTCCATTTGGGATAAAGCATATGAAATGTTTCCGATTATGATACCAAGTAAATTATTAAAATCATGAGCAATGCCACCTGCCAGAGTACCTATGGCCTCCATTTTCTGGGTATGCCGGACGGACACCTCCAGTTTCTGTCGCTCTTTTTCCTTCCGATCTCTTTCCAGACGAGCATTTAAAACCGGACCGATTGCCGAGACGATATTTTCCAACAGATCGATGTCTTCCTTTTCGTAACTGCTCTCCTTATTGGCGACCTGAATGAGCCCCACAACATTATTCTGATGTATGATTGGCAGTGAGACATGATTCGTTATTTTTATGTGTCCATGAGGTGTTCTGACCGAAGGTTCATTCAGACAAATCGTGCGTTTTTCTCTGATTGCAACGGGCCACATACTGTTTCCCCATGTCTCCCGCCTGAAAACAAATCGTTTGTCAGGAACCTGACATTTGTCCCAAACGGTGCGTGTCATGCTCGGAACGACAAGATCCCCCCTTTTATCGATATAGCCAAAAATACCAAATTTGCTTTCAAGGCCTTCCAAAATAATTTTCAGAACTTCCATATACATATCTTCATCAGGTATATTCAGGAAAACTTCCCCAATCTGATTCATGATTCGAAGTTCTTTCTCTCTTTTTAATAATTTTAATCGTGACAAACCCATTTCGCCGATCATTTCTGATAACTGGCAAAAAAAATCGGTGATTTTGACAACTTGCTCTTTTGTCAGAATCGGCACTTTTTTTACAGATTCAAGATAGGTGATTTCATCAAACCGGTAGGTCTTTGCCTGTCTGCGAAAAAAATCAATGTCAGGGGGTTCTAAAAAAAACTGTCCTGCAAATAAATTGCCGATATGCATCCTTTCAATATAGATTGGTACAGCAACATCCACAAGTCCGTTTTTGCATTTATAAATATTAAACTTACTGCCCTTACTAAGTTGGCCTGCAAGAACAGTATCACTTTCAGTACAGCGTTTGGCAGTTTCGGGATGGACACGATGAAAATGAGTGCAGATATCCTGCCATTCGGCACCAATCAGTACGTTTCCCTCAAGATCAAGTATGGAAGTGGGCATACTTGTTAATTTTGCATAATTTTCCACCAGTAGCTTTAACTTGCCAATGTCAAACAAATCATCAAATGCGTAAATCATATTACTTATCCCTAACCAATTAATATGTTGTGGTAAATGTACTCATCTGAAATTCAAAATTGGCGATAAGAATCTGCGGTGCGTTGCTTTTATCAGGCTTTGGACAAACCATCTTATCACTTCCTGAAAAGTAAACAATTGAAAGCCAAGCATTTACATTGCGCCATCGCTATTTTTCTGATTATAGCAGATTTAGGGGAGGCCGGTAAAGCCCTGTGGAGAAGGCATATTCGCAATATGATTTGCTGTCAGCAGACGGAAAGAGCCCCTGAACGATCTCGTTCCCACGCTTCGCGTGGGAATGCAGGACAGACGCTTCGCGTCACGAAAGGCTGACCAATATGCCGTCCTTACAGGGCCTGGTCAGCCTTCCCCTGAATCCGTTATAATCAGTTATTTTTTATTAAGGAATGAGCATGAAATAATATGCCCATTTTGATTTTTATATGTTAAAAAATTGCGTAATCCTGTAAAGTGTATTTCAAAATCACTTTATCAAAAGGAGATTATTATGCAACCCTATTCCTTAGAAGTAGAAGAAATCATGCGGCGATACTATGAGAGTCTGAATGAAAAAGACCGCCGGCGATATGCCGGTATTGAAGCTTTGAAATTGGGACATGGCGGACAAAATTATATTGCCAAAGTCTTGGGTTGCAGCAGGCGGACTGTGCGCAAAGGAGCGATCGAAGTAAGCGGCCTGCCCGGACACATCGTAGCAAAACAAATTGGAAAATCTCCTGCTGAATCTTCTGAAATACGTAAAAAAGGTGGCGGACGCAAACAGTATCTGACTGAGCACCCTGAAATAGACGAGCAGTTTTTGAATGTGGTGCGTGAGCATACAGCAGGAGATCCGATGGATGAAAAGGTACGATGGACAAATCTGAGGGAGTGGGAAATCGCGGAGGCTCTGGAAAAAAAATACGGAGTAAAAGTGAGTCGTAACATTGTCCGTCAATTGCTCAAAAAGCATGACTATCGGTTGCGTAAAGCTCAGAAACGCAAACCTATGAAAAAAAACGTACCAGATCGCGACGCTCAGTTTGACAATATTTTGAAACTCAGATCAGAATACCGGAAGGCCGGTAATCCCGTTATCAGCATGGATACCAAGAAAAAAGAATATCTTGGAAATTTTTACAGGAAAGGCCGACTATATACGCTGGAGGAATTGCAAGTTTTCGATCATGATTTTACAAGTTTTGCCGAAGGTGTCATAATTCCGGGCATCCTTCATTTAGTAGTTTACACTTTCAGCTAAAATGAATTTTTTATGTTTTTTTTAATTCATGATAATTTTGATTATTTTTATAATATAAACAACCTATTACAAAAAAAACTACAAATTTTGTAGTTAATTTTAGCTAATCATGTTTGAAGTGTGTAAAAAACTACAAAATTTGTAGATTTTACAATATCTATTTGTAAATATTACTTTTATTTAGCTACAAAATTTGTAGATTGAAAAAAAATGGACTTTTTTTCAAATCACCAAAAGTGTAAAGTACTTTTGGGCAAATATGAAGGATGCCTAATTCCGCATTGTTTTTATGACCTGCGACTCAATATCGGGTATGTTCAGGTGGGAACAAGTCATGATACCAGTGAATTTGCCTGTGACAGTTTCCGTCATTGGTGGTATGGTTACGGTTGCCGAATATATCCAAATGCCACGTCAGTTTTGATATTGTGCGATGGTGGCGGCAGCAACAGTTCCCGACATTACCTTTTCAAACAAGATTTACAAATTCTGGCGGATGAAATCGGGATTGAAATCCGAATCGCTCATTACCCGCCCTATTGTTCCAAATTTAATCCGATCGAACATCGCCTGTTTCCTCATATTACTCGTGCGTGTCAGGGAGTAATCTTTTCAAGTTTGGAGGTGGTGACTGATCTGATAGCCAAAACACATACCAAAAAAGGTTTAAAAGTCTTTGTCCATGTTATTGATAAAGTCTATGAAACCGGTCGAAAAGTTGCTGAAACTTTTAAATCAGAAATGCGAATTGTATTCGACAAAATTTTACCCAAATGGAATTATCGTGCAATTCCAATAAATTAAAATGGGAAAGTTATTTAATACCGATTCCTAAAAATTTATGAGCTGAAAAAAGGGCCTGCCACTATCAGCAGATCAGAAAATTTCCGAGCTGTGTGCGGGACAGCGGAGAACGCCGGCTTTTTTTCCCGGACCCGGTGTCTCCCCGGCCGGAAAAACTGAGCCACTTCCGGGTTTTCCCCCGTCCCCCATGTCCGCCCCCGCAATACTCCGAAAACTTTTTGATCTGATGACTTTATAACAATTTAATTAAACGTTTGAATTTATTGATAGCTATGAAGATGTTTGAAAGATAAAAATACTGATAAATCAAGAGGTTAAATTAAAGGATAAAACAAATCGTTATAATGTCTTTTATATAAATTTGCTTTCATCAGGCAGTCGGACCGCCCGTTTGGGATCAACGGTTTCCTGCCTGACACTGAAATACTGGGTTCTTTTTTGTTCCGCCGTCACCCGTTGCGGATCAATATGCAGCCCGCTGCTGATCCATCGCAGCAATGTCTGTGTCAGAGGCATGGTCCGGGATGTAATTTCGCCGATTTCGCCTGCAATTTCCAGTGCCTTTTTAAAAGCTTCACCTGCAACTTCTGTATCGCCGGTTTTGAGACACACCGCCCCTTTTCGCTGATAAACATGGGCAAAATTCCATTGTTCCATGGTGCTGGGCGGGGCGTTATCCTTATAATACTGAATGGCTTTTTCACAGTATTCCAGGACCTCGGCAAAAGACCCCATCTGTTCCAGACACTCCATGATACATTCCAGGTAGTGACGAAAGAAAATTTCAGGGTCCTGTGCCTGAACGGTCATGTGCATGGCCTGCCGATAGTAAAGCAGGGCTTTGGGGTAATCTTCGGCCAGAGCATAGACTTTGCCCTGTTCGGCAATCCCCACATGAAGTTTTATCTCAGAGAGTTCTTCGTGATTTGTCATCGTAATACCATTCGGGCTTCAGTGCCCGCCTGTTTAAGTTCCCACTGTAGCCACCGAGCCTGGGGATGAGTCAGGGGACCCTCCACAGTATGGGCGGATCTGACGGCCTTCATAGCGGTCTCCGGATTCAGCCCTGCCAATGCCTGTAAAATGCGGGAACATGTTCCCGGGTCCTCCACTTTTTCCAAACACAGAGAAAATGTCTGAAAAGCCAGAAGATGACCGGATGCCTGACCTCCCAGACGAACAATGGCCTCCAGGTATTCATTCATTTTTGCAAAGGGAACATTCTGGTGAGTAACAATAGGGGTTTTCTTTAATACTTTGGGGACAATATTTTCTGGCATACTCGTGGTGGAGATCAGAAATTCAGTTATCTCCGGGCCTGGCCGAGCCTGCTCCAAACGCACATCAAATCGCTCAAAATCCCGGTTGATCAGTCGGACAGGCATGTTCCCGGGACGCAGTCGCTCCCATGTCTTGTCAGCATGGGCTTTGGAGAGACCTGCCGCCAACAATGGCTGAGACGCTGAACCGGATGGAGTTTCCAACATCGGAATGTGCAGTTCCTCAAGAATCTGCCTGATCCTGTGAGAGTCCGAGAGGGAGCATTCTCCCAGGAAAAGATCAAATAGCGCTGTGTCCGGACGCGACACATCCAATTCCACACCCAGGGGAGTGAAACGTCGCCGAAAGGCTTCCACGGTGTTCAGAGAGACATTGCCCACAAGCACTGTGGGCGACGAGCAAAGAATTTCCCTGGCTTTTTCCAGACTGACACCAAGCACTTCCATGACCAGTTGCATCACAGAAGCCATGCGGCTCAGGTCTCTGATCACAAGTGCGATCTCATGGTCCGCGTCACCGGGGACAAATGCTTCGTCTTTGCCTTCAACTTTGCAGTCAAGACCCGCGGAGCAAAGCATCTCGCTCACCTGGTCCGCGACATCACGCGGCAGATTATCGAATAATACAGAAGGAGCCTGATAAAGAAGGGCGGCCACACCAGCTTCAGATAAAGGTGAGACATGTCTGATGGCTCTGATGATTCCTGCTCCTGCATTCCCAATCGAGCGGACGATAATTCGCCATTCCTTTTTTGGCACCCCGACAATATCAGAACTGTTTCTGACAAGGTTCATTAATGATGACCCTTTCAAGGAATACCTCTTGAGTATAAGGGATATAACATAAACAAATCAAAAATTTTTCTGATCCGCTTCCGTCACATCGACAAATCCGGCAAAAATGGTCCGATTTCACCAATCCGAAAAAGAGTCAATCAGAAATTGAGACAGTTGTTTAGTTTATTTCAGTGTTCATGTCAAGTTCAAATTAGAGAGCAAAAAAAAAGGAATAAAAATATCCTTTGATTCTAATTAATTATATTCATAAAAAAAGTTATTGAGAAACAGAGGCAAATTGGTAAATCCGGCGGGAAAGGTTATTTGAAATTTGAAGGTGTTAGGTCTGCCACCGAGGACCGGTAACTGATCGGGACTTATCCCTTTTTTTTGGTTTTTCTTACAAAATCCTTCACATAATACGGGACATTTTCATATAGCAGATATTCTTTGAAGTCGCATTCGATTCTTTTTTTTGAGATATGCCACTCCTCAGCAGAGAGAAAAAAAATGTCAAATTCGCTGCACCCCCTCTTCTTTGCCATTTTGGAGATATACGCATGATCGCTAAAGGGCTGTTTTTGGCCTTTGCTGATGAATTTTATAAGCAACACACAAAGAAAAGCTATCAGCATAAAAATAATTGTTTTCCATTCTGAAAGATAATCAAACACTTTCAACCTCCCCTCATTTTATAAGCATCAGAAAAACGACAGCATTAAAAAAAACTCCTCAGATAATAGTGGATTACAATTTTACAAATTATCCCGAAGCAGAAGATAAAATGTTTCGGACGGGGTTGCAAACCCCGTCCGGCAAGAGTAAAGTTCTGCAAAAAACGGGCTGCCCTGCGGATAATGGCCGCGTGTTTTGCTATTCCCGGACATAAGCATCAAAATCGGAAATCTCCTTTTTCAGAAATTTCCTGATTTTTTGGATGATCTCATTTTCCACCTGGCGGACCCGTTCTCTTGAAATACCGTAATAGTCGCCAAGTTCCTGCAATGTCGCGGGGGTATCTGACAAAATGCGCTGATCAAATATCTCACGCTCTCTTTTTGTCAATTTTTTTTTGAACTTAGGAAGATGCTTATGAAGAAGGGATTCAAGCTCCTTTTTTGCCATCTGCTCTTCGACAGATTCCTCTGCTGCTTCTATTAAAAAATCCCCCTGTTCTGTATCTGATCCCTCTTTTACAGGCGCATCTATGGAAAGGTCCCAGGTGCCGAGACGCTGATCCATTTCCACGACTTCGCTTTCGGCCACCCCCAGCCGTTCTGACAGGAGTTTGGTTTCAGGGGCGAATCCCTGATCAATGAGCTTTTGTTTTTCTTTATTCAGTTTGAAAAAAAGCTTTCTTTGCGCCTGTGTGGTTCCGATTTTCACAAGACGCCAGTTATCCATAATAAATTTAATAATATAAGCCTTTATCCAAAATGAAGCATAATATGAAAATTTCACATTTTTGTAGGGATCAAATTTTTTTACCGCCATCATCAGCCCGATGTTTCCTTCCTGAATAAGATCAGAAAGATTCTGCATCCAGAGCCGCTGAAAATCCAGAGCGATTTTTACCACAAGTCTGAGATTGGAGGTTACAAGAACATACGCTGCATCCCGGTCTCCTTCCTCCTGAAATTTTATGGCAAGCGATTTTTCTTCTTCTCTGGTAAGAAGTCTGTGCTGCCTCACTTCTGCAAGATATCGCTGAAGCGGGTCAGATTGAACAAGACTCGTCTCAGGTGTCTGTTTTTTTTTTTTAGTACCAGCTTGTTTCACTATTTCACATCATCCTTTTTTATTGTATGGAAAATTATAAAAATTAATAATAATGACAAGAAGTTTTGAAAAAAAAATTTCACTGCGAAAGGATCGGAAATCCTTATTTTCAGAGGAAGGAAGGTTGTGATTTTTTGAGACTGTTGCTTTGTGATTATTAACGGATGAGGCTGATACGGGACATTACATCCTGTACTTGGGCGGTTTTATTTTCTTCATGTCCCTTCCATTTAAATTTAAACTCAGAAATTCTTTTGCTTTTTGATGTCCCAGATAGGATGCTTCCTTCAGATCATTCTCCGCCTGTTTGGCATCACCAATTTTGTGATAAACAATCGCCCGGGTGTAATAAGCGGCAGCATAATCCGGCCTTAAATCAATGGCACTGCTGAGTACACTGATGGCCTGCTTATAATCCCCCGCACGATATAAATTTTTCCCTTTTTCAACCCGGTCCAAAGCAATGGTGCTATGCACAGGTGTCTTGGACAGGGCCTTGAACTCATAGCTGCAATGTTTGCATACATTGGCATCCAGCAAAACCCGTTCCGCACATCGGGGGCATGTCTTCATCAGTCCGAGGGATTCCTGGCCAACTTTTTCCCGTATTTTTTTACTGAGAGTTACCAGATACTTATCCATTATCCTTTTCAGAAACATTGCAAACGGTCTTTCATCTATCTGATATATTGCTATCTGGTGATTTATTTCCTGCTGAACAATTTCCTGGTTCTCTTTGACATCCGGAAGTATCAGAGAAAAATCAGCCAGAAGTTCTATGATCTGACCGTATTTGTCGAGCTGCAAATTTGCAATTGCAGCGGAATTCCCTGTCTCATTTTTAATGTTTTCAAGTTTGAAATAGTCCAGAGCATTTTTAATAAGCGTCTGTGTGCCGTCCCGAATGGTCTTCTCAAGGGTTGTTGTGTCATGTTCTTTTTTCAGTCCGTGGATTTTGCTTTCATATTTTTCAGTCAGCTCATTAATCTGCATTTCATATTCGTTTTCCATCCATTTCTTTGTAATCAGAAATGTAATAAGCAGGGAAAGAATCGTAGAAATAACCGTTGAAATAAAAGACACAAAATGATCCGCTATTTGAAAGGGCAAATATGTTGAAAGCCCCACAGCCACAGCGCCCACAAGAGTCAGACTGACATAAATGTTCATCCCTTTGCCCAGTTCCTTTAATCCGGACATATCTTCCTTCTGTATATCCGAATCTGTTCTGCGTACAAATAACATGTTTTCATCCATTAATTTTTTGAATTATTTATGTAAAAGCAGTTTAAAAAACGGTTCTCACACATATTAATATCAATTACGAGACGGTTCCGAGATCATCTCTTCCGGACGAAATAAAATATAATTATACCTAATTTTTATTTTATTCCAATTGTAATATAAGCGTCAAGTGTTTTCACGGTAAGCTTTGTCCTGTCAGAGAATATCCGAAAATCCCCGGGCGTTTCAGTGACACCTGTTTTTACAAATCCCCGCGGGATTGAACATGGTGATTTTGTTCACTCTGTGGCACGGCAATAAATTCCAGGATTATTCTCATAAGTTTCCGGAAGACTGAAAAATGAGAGAGAAATAATGTGTAAGAATTAAGTTCTGAATACAGATAACCAGGGAAAGCGCGTATAAAAACGGATCAGATACTGTGATCATATTGCTGTCTCAGGCAAGCTTTAGTGCATGATATTGTCAGCAAAGTTCAACATGATAAAATATAACGAATTCCTTTGTTTGTCAAGCAGGAAGAAATATGTGCTGAAACTTCGAACTGTTACAGATAGAAATATGCAGGAAACAAAATTTTTTTATAGCTTTTTCGACTAGCTGAAGCCGCCTTTGCCACTGTCCGATCAGATAAGCTCCGAGGGGTGAGCCGAATGTCAGACCTCCGAGGTTTTGAAAACCTCGGAGGTCTTTATCCCTTAAAATTTATTTGGTCGTGTAATACAAAGATGTTATATAAGAAACGCTCATGAAAAAGCCGGTTTTTCCCCCGGTTATGAAAATATTTTCAGTGAAAACAGATAAAAAACCCGGGTATCAGAAAGTATTTTTATGGTAAAGGAATTATACCGTTTGAGTTTTGAAATCATACTATACAAAAGCTTTATTTTGTTCTGTTGCAGATAATTGTACTTTTTCAATACTTGATTTCAATAGTGAATTGGTATTACACAAATCCTTTTCTTATATAAAATCTCTGTAGCGGAAAGTACCGGGAAATCACCACACTGTCTGAAAATTGTCTGTAAATTCAGCCACCCGGGAAAAACCTGATCATTGAATTATATAAAATTATAAAACTGAAAACCAAGAGTAAGAACTGAGAGTCACAAACCTCCCAATTCTCAATTCTCAATTCTTTTCAGCACTCTTTCGTGAATATTATCAAACCCGCCGTTTGACATAATCAGAATCACATCACCGGATGTCGCCTCTCTGACCAGGAAGTCAATAATCAATTCCGTATCAGGAAAATGGTGTGCGTCCTTCCCGCGATTTTTCAGGTCATCCACCAGTTTTTCAGATGAAAAACGTTCATCCGCCGGAATTTTATTCAGCAGGGAGGGGTGTCGGATGCAAATCATATCCGCGTCATCAAATGAAAGCGGATAAACATCCTGAAAGACTTTCCGCATACTGGAATTGGTCCGGGGTTCGAATACGGCAATAAGGCGACCCTCCGGGTAGAACGGTTTCACAGCCCGGATGGTTTCCTGAACAGCCGTGGGATGATGGGCAAAATCATCTATCACCGTGATGCCATGTTTCTGCCCCCGCACTTCCTGCCGCCTTTTTATGCCCTGAAAAGTTTCCAGAGATTTTCCAATGACCCGGGCCGGTATCTTCAGGCTGTCGGCAATGGCGATGGCTGACAATGCGTTTAACAGATTGTATTCCCCCACAAGCGTTGTTCTGAACTCGCTGAAATGCTTTCCCTGTTTTAACACCTCAAAACAGTTCCACGGCGGGCTGATGGAAATTTCACCGATCTGCCAGAGTGAATTTGCGTCCCTGCCATATGTTACAACACGGCATTTCCTGTCTCTGACCAGATCGCTCACATTGTCATCACCGTTAAAAGCCAGCAGCGTGCTTGTGGGAGAAAGGCCGGAGATGAATGTGTCAAAAGCGTTTTTCACATGATCAAGGTCACGAAAGATATCCGCATGGTCAAATTCAACACTTGTAAGCACCGTCATGAACGGATCATAATGCAGAAATTTGGGGCCTTTGTCAAAAAAAGCAGTATCATATTCATCCCCTTCAATGACGATAACATCCCCTTTTCCAAGTCGGTAATTGCTGTCAAAGTCTTTTAAAATCCCGCCGATCATAAAGGAAGGATCCAGACCGGCTTCATAAAGCATCCATGCCAGAACGGACGATGTGGTTGTCTTGCCGTGGGTTCCTGTTGCCAGAATTGCTTTTTTACCATCTGCAAGAAATCGGTTGACGGCCTGGGGCATGGAACAGAAATGAAGCCCCATTTTAAACATTTCCCTTGCTTCGGGATTATTTTTTGTCACCGCGTTCCCCACAATCACAAGGTCCGGGCCGTAGGCAATATTTTTTTCATTAAAGCCGTCAGCCACTTCAATGCCTTTGGACGCGAGAAAATCACTCATGGGCGGATAAACCCCGTGATCAGACCCGGTGACTTCAAACCCCATGTCTTTGAGCATGGCGGCGAGTGCCCCCATTGCTGTGCCGCATATTGCAATCAGATGTATTTTTCTGATGTTGTCAGGAATTCGGTTTTTCGTTAAATTCATCTTGTTACTTTCTTTTGTTTTAGATAATTAAAGCATAATATTTTGAATGTAACCCAAATCGGAGCCAGGTCGGACCGCCTGAACTCTGGTTAGCTGTCTGAACCCTGATTAAAGGATTTAAGGATTGGCATGAGTTGTGATCCTGGATCAGAATTGCATGGTTAAAAGCCATATTTAAAAAGAGTGACATCAATCTTTTAATCCTTTAATCAAACTTCAGACAATTTAATCAAACTTCAGACAATTCACAGAATCTACCATTATCGGAGAAAAAATCCAATGAATCAGGATATTAAAACTCTTTTAAGAGATGTTGTCCGAAATTCCGGACATATCACTGTATTAACAGGCGCGGGAATTTCCGCTGAAAGCGGCATCCCCACTTTCCGAGGCCCTGAGGGATATTGGAGTGTCGGTTCAAAAGAATATCATCCCCAGGAAATGGCAACCTACAGCATGTTTATGCAGAACCCTGACGAGATCTGGAAATGGTATTTGTATCGCCTGGGGATATGTCAAAGCGCCGAACCGAACCCGGGACATCTCGCCCTGGTTGAAATGGAAAATCGTTTCAAAGACCATTTCACGCTGATCACTCAGAATGTGGATGGCCTGCATTTGCGAGCAGGAAACTCGTTGGAAAACACCTTCCAGATTCATGGGAATATTAATTATATGCGCTGTTCCCATGAATGTTCCGATGATGTGTTCCCCATTCCCGAAGAGGTGTCAGGGAAAGCAAAGGGTGAGGAACTCACGGAAACAGACCGAAAATTACTCACATGCCCCAACTGCGGAAAACGGACCCGCCCCCATGTGTTGTGGTTCGATGAGACCTATAACGAACATTTTTATCATTATTCCAGTTCGCTGAAAGCAGCCCAAAAAACAGCCCTGCTGATCGTCGCGGGAACCTCCGGAGCCACCAATTTGCCCAATCAGGTGGCATGGGAAGTTTACAGACGTGAGGGTATCATTGTTGATGTTAATATTCAAGAAAATCCTTTCTCAAATATGGCGTTAAGCAGCACCAAGGGGTATTTTATGAAAGAGGCCTGCAGCACGGCTCTGCCTGCCGTGCTGGAAGCCTTGTCCGGATGACGGTTTTTTTGCTCTGCAGGGATTTGTATGACAGGGATTCGTGGATTTTTACCATTATCCCGGCAGATCAAACCCTGCTGAGTTTAAACTTTACTGAGGAACAATTTTGCATTTTTTTATAGGTTGGAAAGAGTGCAAGGCATTTTTCAGCTTTTATGTAAGGATGCCAAATAATCTGGCAGATTTCCCCTTGTAATCAAATCATTAAAGTGTTATTTTTTATTAAAACGGTCAGGAATAATGACCAGATTGCTGAAGACAATATTTCGGGCAATTTTTATAACATATTATTTTTATTGAGTTTGGATATTTTATATCTATAATTTCAAAAGGTTAAATTTTTGAATATTCTTAAGTACCCGATCAAAAGTTTCTTATACATCTTTTTTTCTGTGAATGGCGGAGAAACCCGGCTTTTTCCTTCACCGGAGGCGGATCATTCCGGGAAAAAAGCCGGGTTTCTTTCCCGGACAGATATTGAAAACTTATGGTTAGGTACTTAATTTCCAAAAACTGTCCGAACTATTGTGAAGATTGACTTATAATAAAATTCCAGAAATTTTGGAAACCTCGAAAATCTGGTCTGAACAATGCAGCAAGGAGAAAAAAATGAATAAAAAACGCTTTTCACTCATCCTTTTACTCACTATTTACTTTGCCTTTGTCTGTGTCTTTGAAAGCAGCATTGCATGGGCAAATACCGTTGCAACGCAGGAAATCAGTATGCCTGCACAACTGATTGCCAAAGGCAAGGCATTTAATAAAAAAGGTGATTTTAAACGTGCTGCCCTGGCCTGGAAACAGGCTTTATCTCTTTTGGACACGGAAAAGGACAGCGGCATCTATACGGATACGGCCGTGCATCTGGCCGGCGCTTACCAGGGGAGCGGGTATCATCAGAAGGCATTGAACATCTTTCAACAGGCATTGCCTGTTGCTGAAAAAAGTAATGAAAAGCCCCGCAGGGCCATGTTTTTCACCAGCTTTGGCGATCTTTATCTCACGCTGGGAAATATTCCGGAAGCCATAAAATATCTGGAAAAAGGACTGGATGAGGCCCGTTCCGCTGAAAATCCTCATGTTCTGGCCGTTGCCCTGATAAACATCGGAAATATGCTTGTGGTATTCGGGGACTATGATCAGGCTCTGGCCATATATGATGAGAGCCTTGAGTCTGCAAATTCATTAAAAAACGGCGCGGAACTGAAATCAAAGATATTAACCAACGTGGTCTATGTGACATTTTTAAGCGGCAGGTATGAGGAAACAGCCGCATCACTGGATTATGCGTTGACAGAAATCGGAAAACTGGATGATTCCCATAACAAAGCCTGGGATATGATCTCCTTAAACCTGACTATTCAAAAAATCAGAGCATCTCTTACCCAGCCTGACAGCTCCGTTGCTTCCCTTCTCTCACAGACCGCGTGGCGGGCATTAAACGACGCGAAACGAATTGCCGCAGATTTGCAGGACATCCGAACCCTTTCTTATGCTTGCGGATATATGGGGAAATTATATGAAGACGAAGGCCGTTATCCGGACGCGATAAAACTGACCCGGCGCGCAATATTCTTCGCACAGGAAGGAGATTTCCCTCAAATTCTGTATCTCTGGCAATGGCAGTTGGGAAGACTGCTCAAAGCCGGAGGAGATACTGAGGAGGCCATTAAAGTTTATGGCGATGCAATCTCCACGCTCAACCCGATCCGCCGGGAACTCTTCAGCGGATACCGTCATCGTCAGAACACTTTCGATGAAAACATAAAGCCCGTCTATCTGGGACTTGCAGCGCTGCTTCTGGAGCAGGCTGAATCCATGCCGGATAAAGCGTCCCGGGAAAAAAAACTCAGGCAGGCCAGGGATACCATGGAGCTTTTAAAAACCGCGGAACTCCAGGATTTTTTTGAGGATGAATGTGTGACCGCCATGAAAAAGAAAGTCACCACTGTGAATCACACACCGCCTCATACAGCCGTGCTTTATCCCATCACGTTGCCGGACAAGCTGGTGTTATTACTCACACTGCCGGATGGCATGAAGCAGATGACTGTTCCGGCCGGTTATAAAAATATCAAAGAAACAGTAAGACAGTTTCGCCTGAAATTGCAGACCCGGCCCAGCAATACGTTTTTATATGAGTCACAGCAACTCTATGACTGGCTGATACGTCCCATTGAATCCGAATTGGCGGCCCGGGAAGTTGATACCCTGGTGGTCGCTCCGGACGGCGCGCTTCGTACCATACCATTTTCCACGCTGCACGACGGGAACCGCTTTTTAGTGGAAAAATACGCCATGGGGCTGATACCTGCCATCAGTCTCACCGATCCCAAACCGCTTAAATCAGAAGAAATTAAAATTCTTCTCAGCGGTGTTTCCGAAGGGGTTCAGGATTTTTCCCCGCTTCCCAGTGTCACGGCTGAATTATCAGATATCCGTGAAATTATGGGAGGAAAGATCGTGTTACAGGACAAAGAATATACCATTGATAATCTGACCGAGCAGTTCAAAAATCAGGAATACGCGGTTGTGCATCTGGCCACACATGGCGTATTTGGCGGGACTCCGGAAGAAAGCTTTCTGCTGACTTACGATGACAAGCTCACCATGAACCGCCTTGAACAGCTTATCAGCATCGGCAGATTTCGTGAGCAACAGGTGGAACTGCTGACCCTGAGCGCGTGTCAGACTGCCATGGGCAATGAACGCGCCGCACTGGGGCTTGCAGGTGTGGCTGTCAAAGCCGGTGTAAGAAGTGCCATTGCCACGCTGTGGTTTGTAGATGATGAGGCCACATCCCTGGCAGTCAGAGAATTTTACCGGCAGATCAGAAAGCCCGGCATGTCCAAAGCAAAAGCCCTCCAGAATTCACAGAAAAAACTGATTTCCCAGTTGCGCTATTGGCATCCGGCATACTGGGCACCATTTTTACTGATAGGTAACTGGCTGTAGTCAGCGATCACTTGTCAGTCATCCGTAGTCAGTTATGCCTGGTGTTGGCTGATGACTGAAACAGATAACTGATGGCTGATAACTGATAACAAAGGAGGTCATTATGAAATCTCAAAAATTTTCAAAAAATAACTCTGAATTAATTTTTATAGGTCTGCTGTTTGTTTCATACTTATTTCTGACACCTTATTTGTCATCACCGGCATTTGCTTTTACGCAGAACGTGGCACAGGCTTTTTCCAATCCAGACGATATGCCGGTCTATAATCCGCCTGTAAAAGATGCGGAAATACGAAGAAGAGAAGGCGGGGACAGCGGGGGAACAAGCCGTGGCTATACTCGCGGTTACACTCGCGGTTACACTCGCGGTTACACTCGCGGTTATACCCGCGGTTATACCCGCGGTTATACCCGTGGCTATACCCGCGGACCTACTCGCGGCTACACTCGCGGCTACACCCGTGGTTACACTCGCGGTTATACCCGCGGCTATACCCGAGGACCTACTCGTGGTTATACGCGTGGTTACACCCGAGGACCTACTCGTGGCTACACCCGCGGTTATACTCGTGGCTACACCCGGGGAGAAAGTCGCATCACCCATGAACTCACAGATGAAGAGAGCCGTGAACTTATCCGCAGTCTCTCTGGAAAAGAACCCCGTGAAACAAATCCCAAAACTGAGGAAAATGCCGTATCAGCTTCCATGCCAAAGCGGATGGCACCGCTTGCACCGGAACGCACCGGGCTTACATTTAAAAATCAGCCGGTTCTGTCCTGGTACATCTCAGACCCCTGGCCGGGTAAGATCGAATTTACACTGAATGAAGCGGGAGCAGTGGAATCCGTGTTAAAAATGAATATTGACGGGCCGGACAAGGAGGGAATATATCAGATAAATCTTGCAGATCATAATGTCACGCTGAAACCAGGGGGTGAATATGAATGGTTTTTGGTTATCGTGCCTGTTCCGGAAGAACGGTCTGCCGACTTTCTGGCAAGCGCCACCATACGCATGGCTGAACTTTCAAATGAGTTGTCAGCTCGTCTGGCGAATACGCCAAAAGATAAATTACATTATGTGTATGCAGAGGAGGGATACTGGTACGATTCCATTGAAAGCCTGTCACAACTGATTGATGCCAGGCCGGATGATCATATATTAAAGCAGCAGCGTATGGCACTGCTCAGACAGGTTAATTTACCACGGGCAGCCGCTTATGACAGCAAAAAGACTTCAACCGATTAATGAATATCGTCCTTCTTATTCGCATATTCATGCCTCATTTTATTTCCACGCCGACGTATGGGAACGAGATAACACTCTGATCACACACGGATAAGGAGATTTGATTTTGTTCCCGCACTCTCCCACACCAAAGCGCGGGGAATAAGGAACGTAGGGTGGGTGCAGCGAAGCGGAACCCACCGGGCAGCCTGGAAACGGTGGGTTCCGCTTCGCTTCACCCACCCTACGCTTTTTTGAATCGGGTATGTTATTTATTTGGAGTTCCCTTAGTTCCATATTCCTGCCTCATTTTATTCCCGCACTCTCCCGCGCCCAGGCCGGGGAATAAAGCCCGGACTCAGTATGTCATCAGAAATAGCATTTTTAAAATAACCTTCTGATTTAATTTTAATTTAAATATATAATCACAAATCTCCCGCCCCATATTCAAATCAATATTGCAATCTCCTAAAATTTGTGTCTATAATTTAAAATTAAGTGTCTGCGGGCATTTATGAAAAGGTAATCAAAAACTGATACTGCTAAAGTTCGCTCTGTTAAAGTAAAACAAAAGCAGTATATGGAAAGGAAGAAAAAAAAGGTTAATTTATGCTTAACAAATGTTTTATCACAACACTCATATTTTCTCTGTTTTTTTGCTTATCAGCAGCCCTGGCTCAGATACCTGAACCTGCTAAAATCAGTGGCACACTGAGGATAAATGAGACACAGATAACCCACAAAAACGATATGGGCTATATTTTCACTGTGACCCGGTCCGATGGCACAGCTTTTTCCCCGCCGGCAGAGGATACAGATCGTCTCAGTCCCTCTGATTTGTATTGGATAAGTATTCCCGTCTATGAGGAAACTTATCGGCCCGGGGGAGCCATACCAGGAGATATGGCTGTGATACATGTGTATAAAGATGACACCGAACTGACCGTCATTTCGCCCTTTAACGGAGAAATTATTGTAGGAGACAGCGGTTCTGAAACACAAATTGATCTCACAGCAAATGAAATGCCTTTTGCTGACGCGGGGCCGGACCAGACTGTAAATGAAGGCAGCATGGTGGCACTGAACGGATCAGCATCCTCTGATCCTGATGGTGAAATAACATTTTACAGCTGGAGGCAAATTTTCGGAACCGAGGTACTCCTTTCCAATGACACATCAGCCACTCCCACATTTACGGCTCCCGCACTTGACACGGAAGTGGAAGCACTCACATTTGAGCTGACCGTAACAGACAATGGCTGTCTGACAGACACAGATAATATCACAGTAAATGTTGTAAATCCTTCACCTGTGGCGAATGCAGGACCGGATCAGACCGTAACCGAGAAAAGCGTTGTCACATTAGACGGGTCAGGTTCCGAGGACCCTGCCAGCGGCTGGATTGTTTCATATGAGTGGAATCAGACTGACGGAATAGCGGTGATGCTTTCCGATACCGCGGGAATGCAGCTGATTTTTACCGCGCCAGAAGTGAGCCAGGAAACTGAAATGCTTACATTCGAGTTAATCGTGAAAGATAATATCGGTTTGGAACACAGGGATGAGGTTAAGGTCAGTGTCATCAGCGGAAACCTGCCTCCCGAGGCCAATGCCGGGACTGATCAGACCACTTTTGTAGGAAACAGCGTCACATTAGACGGCTTAAACTCAAAAGACCCTGATGGCCGGATTGTGTCATATGAGTGGGAGCAGATTTCCGGAACCGCGGTGACACTTTCCAGCGCGACAGATCCGCAGCCAACATTTGTCGCCCCGACCCGGGCGGATCCGGAGGGGGAAGAACTTAAATTTGAGCTGACAGTGACAGATAATGAAGGGGAAACAGATACGGATCAGGTCACTGTTCATATCACGTCCCTAAATTATAGGCCCTTAGCTGACGCGGGATGGGATCAGACAATCACCCCCGGGATTATCGTCACATTAGATGCATCAGCCTCTTCTGACCCTGATGACGGAATCGCTTCTTACCACTGGACTCTGATCAGCGAAGGAATTCATATTGAGCTTTCCGATGCCACAGCAATGCAGC
This sequence comes from Desulfonema magnum, assembly GCF_017377395.1. GTDB lineage: Bacteria > Desulfobacterota > Desulfobacteria > Desulfobacterales > 4be13 > Desulfonema_C > Desulfonema_C magnum. The sequence goes on from NZ_CP061800.1 coordinate 24,587, forward strand.
CCTCGTTCCAGGCCCCGGAGGTTGGCCGGGATGGTGAAATGGTCACGTTTGAACTGACCGTTACAGATATGAGCGGGCAGGAGGACACCGATGAAGTCACAGTGACCATCGAATACAGAAAAAAGCCTCCTGTGGCGGACGCGGGACCGGATCAGACCGTGACAGAAGAAAATGAGGTGAGATTGGATGGTTCGGCATCTTGGGATGCTGACGGTCAGATCGAAACCTATTTATGGATTCAGGATGACGGAGAACCTGAATTGGAGCTTTCTGACCCGACAGCAGCCCGCCCGACCTTTATCGCGCCTGAGGTTGGCTGGGAAGGTAAAACATTTATATTTACTTTGGAAGTAAAAGATAATGATGATGTGTCAGATTCAGACAAGGTTGAAGTACACGTTGTAAAAGAAAACGATCCTCCTGTGGCTGATGCCGGACCGGACCAGCAGGTAAACAAAGGAGATACCGTGACATTGGACGGTTCAAAATCTTATGACCTTAATGATGAAATCATGTCCTATTTCTGGCACCAGACCTGGGGAACCCCGGTAATGCTTTCAAATGATTCTTTAGCAATGCCTATGTTTCCCGCCCCGGATATCAGCCTGAGCAATGAATCGCTTACATTTGAACTCACGGTAACGGACAGACGCGGAATGACAGATACGGATAGCGTCACAGTGACTGTCGTATTTGTCAACCAGCCCCCTATGGCGGACGCAGGCCCGGATCAGTGGACAGAAGGGAAGGAAATCGTAACTTTGGACGGTTCAGGCTCATATGATGCGGATGACGGTATCATATCTTACCAATGGCTTCAGACTGACGGCACCCGTGTGACGCTTTCAGACGCTGCCGAGCCACGACCGACGTTCACCGTGCCGGACACGGGTCTGAGCAGTGAATGGCTTACATTTGAACTGACAGTGACAGACCGGGCAGGGATGACAGACACAGACTCGGTGACAGTGAATATCACATGGGGCAACCGGCCGCCCGTGGCTAATGCAGGGGAAAACCAGACAGCCCTTGAGGGGACGCTTGTGACATTGAACGGTTCTGAGTCTTATGATATGGATGACGGTGTGGCCTCCTATGAGTGGCGTCAGACCGGGGGAACTTCGATAACACTCTCAAATATCACCGTGACACAGCCCACGTTTACGGCTCCGCCTGTAACGATGAACGGAGAGACCCTTATCTTTGTGCTGGAAGTCACAGACAAAAGCGGAATAACAGATACGGACGAGGTTTACATCAATATCACAAACGAAGATCATCCGCCTGTGGCTGATGCAGGACAGGATCAGAACGCGAAACAAGGGGATACTGTGACGTTAGACGGATCAGGGTCCTCAGATACAGACGGGGTGCTGGCATCTTATTTCTGGAAACAGCGTTCAGGGGCTTTGGTAACGCTTTCAGATGCGACATCAGGCATGCCCTCATTTGTTGTCCTGGATAGCGGTGTAAACGATACCTCCCTCATATTCGACCTCACCGTGACAGACGATGACGGGCTTCAAGATACGGACAGCGTCACAGTAAATATTATAATTTCTGAAAATCAGGCACCTGCCGCGGATGCGGGAAATCCCCAGACCGTCAAAGAGAAAACCCTTGTTATGCTTGATGCCTCAAACTCTCATGATCCTGACGGCGTTCTCGCGTCTTATCTCTGGAAACAGCGTTCAGGCACGTTGGTAACGCTTTCAGATGCGACATCGGGTCAGCCCACATTTATCGCTCCGGATGTGGGCGCGGGTGTGACACTTTTATTCGAGCTGACAGTGACAGACGATGAGGGCCTGAAGAACACGGACAGCGTCACCGTGACGGTTACGGATGATAAAAACCTGCCTCCGGTGGCAGATGCAGGCCCTTCCCGGACCGTTCAGGAAGGGACCACGGTTATGCTTGACGCCTCAAATTCGAGGGATACAGATGGCATCATCGCATCTTATTTTTGGAAACAGACCCCGGGCGCTTCTGTGTCACTTTCAGATACGACCTCAGGCCAGCCCACATTTATCGCCCCGAATATCGGTCCGAGCGATGTGACGCTTGTATTCGAACTCACCGTGACAGATGACGGGGGCCTGAAAAGCACGGACAGTGTCACCGTGACGGTTACGGATGATAAAAACCTGCCTCCGGTGGCAGATGCAGGCCCTTCCCGGACCGTTCAGGAAGGGACCACGGTTATGCTTGACGCCTCAAATTCGAGGGATACAGATGGCATCATCGCATCTTATTTTTGGAAACAGACCCCGGGCGCTTCTGTGTCACTTTCAGATGCGACCTCAGGCCAGCCCACATTTATCGCCCCGAATATCGGTCCGAGCGATGTGACGCTTGTATTCGAACTCACCGTGACAGATGACGGGGGCCTGAAAAGCACGGACAGTGTCACCGTGACGGTTACGGATGATAAAAACCTGCCTCCGGTGGCAGATGCAGGCCCTTCCCGGACCGTTCAGGAAGGGACCACGGTTATGCTTGACGCCTCAAATTCGAGGGATACAGATGGCATCATCGCATCTTATTTTTGGAAACAGACCCCGGGCGCTTCTGTGTCACTTTCAGATGCGACCTCAGGCCAGCCCACATTTATCGCCCCGAATATCGGTCCGAGCGATGTGACGCTTGTATTCGAACTCACCGTGACAGATGACGGGGGCCTGAAAAGCACGGACAGTGTCACTGTGACGGTTACGGATGATAAAAACCTGCCTCCGATGGCAGATGCAGGCCCTTCCCGGACTGTTCAGGAAGGAGCCACGGTTATGCTTGACGCCTCAAATTCGCGGGATACAGATGGCATCATCGCATCTTATTTTTGGAAACAGACCCCGGGCGCTTCTGTGTCACTTTCAGATGCGACCTCAGGCCAGCCCACATTTATCGCCCCGAATATCGGTCCGAGCGATGTGACGCTTGTATTCGAACTCACCGTGACAGATGACCACGGCCTGAAAGATACGGATGCTGTCACGGTGACAGTCATCTCTCGTGACAACCAGCCGCCAATAGCAGATGCGGGAGACTCTCAGACCGTTCAGGAGGGAGACATGGTGATGCTTGATGCTTCGGAGTCCGATGATTCTGACGGCACAATAGCATCTTACGCTTGGAAGCAAATTGCGGGAACCAATGTGACACTTTCGGATGCGGAATCCGTGCAGCCGACATTTCTGGCTCCGGCTGCGGAAGATGATGTCACGCTTATATTTGAACTGACAGTGACAGACGACAACGGCCTGAAGAGTACGGATAACATTGCGGTTTATATTGGCTCCGGCATTCAGCAGGGCGCACCGGTGGCAGACGCGGGATATTCCCGGACCATCGAACAAGGGACTGCTGTTACGCTTGACGGTTCAAATTCCTGGGATACGGATGGCGGCTCGGTCACGTCTTATTTTTGGACACAGACGGAGGGGCCTGCGGTAACACTTTCCGACCCTGAGTCAGCCTGGCCCACGTTTGTTGCCCCTCTGACGGATACCAGCCCGGTGGTGATGAAATTTCAGGTCACGGTGACAGATAATGACGGTCTCCGGAACGCGGATGAGGTCACCATAACCATCAGTGACAAATCATCTTCGGCTAATGCCGGTGTCAGAAAAGGCGGAGGTGATTCAAGCGGGTGCTTTATTGAAACGGCCGGTGATGATTCTGTAAAAACAAAATCATTTGGCATCACATCCGCAACCCTGTTTCTGTTTCTTATGCTTATGGCTGTCTGTACAGTTATCTTTAAAAACGCAATTAAACCATCTGAAGATTAACGATTCCGACCCCCTGCCCGCTTTTGAACATAACGTGCCAAAGTGTGACTTAATTTTGGCACGTCGTGACATCAGGAAAAGCTTCCGAATAAACAGCCATGAAAAAATATTTCACCTTCCTGATAATGAACAGCCAAATCTTTTGAAAAAAATTGGCTTTTCATTGCCGAGGAGATGTATTCCATGGTAAAAACAGAAAATATATAGCAAGAGGCAACAATGAACGAAACACACATATCAATAATAGCTGAAGAACTCGGTTTGAACGAATTTCAAATTCAGGCCGTTGCAACGCTTCTTGATGAAGGCGCAACCATTCCGTTTATCGCACGCTACAGAAAAGAAGCCACGGGCAGTCTTGACGAAGTTGCGGTGACTTCCGTTCGGGACAGACTGAACCAGCTCAGAGAACTGGACAGCCGTAAGGAAGCCATTCTGAAATCCCTTGAACAGCACGGACATCTCACAGATGAGCTGCAAGAAAAGGTCATGGCTGCGGAAACACTTGCGGTTTTGGAGGATATTTATCTGCCTTACAAACCCAAACGCCGCACAAAGGCCACCATTGCCAGGGAAAAGGGGCTTGAACCGCTGGCGCTGCTTATTTTTGAACAGACCGGCGCGGATCCGTATGAGGCAGGCGTATTGTTTGCTGATACGGAAAAAGGCGTTGACTCGGTTGAGGATGCCTTGTCCGGTGCGAGGGATATTATCGCGGAAATGGTCAACGAAAATGAAGACGCCCGCGCCAGACTGCGCGATCTGTTTGCTTCAAAAGGGACTTTTAAAAGCAGCGTTGTCTCCGACATGGAAACCGAGGGCGCGAAATACAAGGACTATTTTGACTGGGAAGAGTCTGTTACCACTGCCCCGTCTCACAGAATACTTGCCATGCGAAGGGGAGAAAAAGAGGACATGCTGAACCTCAGTATCACACCGCCTGAAGAGGACGCTGTTGAGATTCTTAAAACGCTTTTTATAAAAGGGGAGACCGAGGATTCAAAGCAGGTTGAAGCGGCAATTCATGACTGTTACAAGCGCCTGCTTTCCCGGTCCATGGAAACAGAGATACGCCTGGCCACAAAGGAAAGGGCAGATTCCGAGGCCATCCGGGTGTTTACGGAAAATCTCCGCCAACTGCTTTTGGCATCGCCCCTGGGTCCCAGACGGGTCATGGGGATTGATCCCGGATTCAGAACCGGATGCAAAATTGTCTGTCTCGACAGCCAGGGCAAATTCCTTCACAATGACACGATTTATCTTCATCAGCCTGAAAAATCCGCATCTCTTGTCAGTAAACTGTGCCATGAATTTGATGTGGAAGCCATTGCCATCGGAAACGGCACCGCGGGTCGGGAAACCGAAGCATTTGTCAGAGAGATACTTTTATCGGCCCGGGGAGACATGAAAAAGATTCAGGTGGTCATGGTCAATGAAAGCGGCGCGTCTGTGTATTCTGCATCAGATGTCGCACGGGAGGAATTCCCTGATCTGGACCTGACGGTCCGCGGGGCGGTGTCCATCGGAAGGCGGCTCATGGATCCGTTATCGGAATTGGTGAAAATAGATCCCAAATCCATTGGTGTGGGTCAGTATCAGCATGATGTTGACCAGACTGCCTTAAAACAGTCATTGGATGATGTTGTCATGAGCTGCGTCAATGGCGTGGGCGTGGATGTCAACACGGCCAGCGCGCAGTTGCTCACTTATGTGTCCGGGCTGGGGCCTCAGCTGGCAAAAAACATTGTAGCGTATCGGGATGAAAACGGCCCGTTCACTTCCAGAAAGGGATTAAAAAATGTAAAGCGTCTCGGTCCCAAAGCGTTTGAACAGTGCGCGGGCTTTTTGAGAATCAGACAAGGGGAGAATCTTTTAGATGCCAGTGCGGTGCATCCTGAAAGTTATCATATCGTGGATTTAATGGCTAAGGACCTTGACTGCACAGTTTCGGATCTGATGAAGGAGGCCGAACTCAGGAAAAAAATAGATATTTCGAGGTATGTCACTGATGCCGTCGGCATCCCCACCCTGAATGATATTCTTGAAGAACTGGCAAAACCCGGGCGTGACCCGCGTGAGAAATTTGAGGAATTTGCGTTTGAGGAAGGGGTTGAAAAGATACAGGACCTGCGACCCGGTATGAAGCTTCCGGGGATCGTGACCAATGTCACGGCATTCGGAGCGTTTGTGGATATCGGCGTGCATCAGGACGGACTGGTTCACATCAGCGAACTCGCGGACAGATTTGTGAAAACTCCCGGGGACGTGGTCAAAGTGCAGCAGAAGGTCACGGTGACAGTGATTGATGTGGATATCGAAAGAAAGCGAATTTCCCTTTCCATGAAAACGGTTCCGGGGGAACAAAAACAGAGCCAGGCTAAAAATAAGAAGAAGATGCCGAAGCCAAAGCAGAAACAGCAAAAAGCAAAGGATAAGGACAGGCCCTTTAATAACCCGTTTGCGGATCTTTTGGGAAAGTTCTGATGTGCTTGCACGGGAGGAAAAGATGCAGTTTTTTATTTGAGCGCGTCATATAAAAAACCTCCGAGGTTTTGAAAACCTCGGAGGTCTTATGCCCGAAAATTTATGAGCAGGCACTTATGTTCCCACGCGGGAGCGTGGGAACGATAATCCAGGAGCATGGGAATGAGAAAAAGACTGATTTTAACCATAAGAAGGAGCGGTGTCATGGCCTCCCGAGGACAGAATGTCCTGATACGCATTTGAAAGTCTTTTGGAGAATACCCCTCCCAGGCGTCTGAGGACTTTAAGACCCGCGTCAGGATGAAGATCAAACAGCCTGTCCAGTTTGTCTTTTCCAATCTTCACAACTTTTGAATCCTCTGCACAGACTCCGGATGCAGTATATAAACCGGGTTCGACAATACTTGACCAGCCAAATACCTCACCTGGCTCTGTCAGAGTATAAACAAGAGATCCCCCGTTTTTTATTACCAGATGAACAACGCCTTGCTCCAGAATATACAGACAGTTAGCTTTCTCACCTCTTTCAAACAGAACCGTATCTTTGGCATGGCTCTCTTCCGACGAAATATCGGCGATCTCCTCCATTATTTCAAAACTTATTCCTTTAAAAAGATCTGTCTCATTGATGATCATTTTTCTGTCTCCTTTCAAAATATTAAGAATGAATATCAGAGATGAAGACAACACACATCCCTCTGTCCGTTCGTCTCTTTGTCCGAAGCATTTCATCTTTAAACCCTGTCAGATTTCGGACAATGAAACAGACAAAGTTCAATTTGAGGCATTTATTTGATCTTTGTCCTTATCTTAAAGGAATAATTAGCAAGATAAAGGATTTTATTCAATCAGGGAACTCCTGATTTTGTCAGAAAAATTTCTTAAAGATGAGAAGGTCCCTTGTGGGTATATTCACTCTTGGAAATTAAAGTGTCGGTGAGAATAACGCGAGGCAGGTCTATTTAAATTTCACTTCCCATTCTTTCTTACCTTCTTTAACCACAATATAATCGCTGCCGATGTAAGTGACAGTGATATCGTCTATGGATTCACCTGTCTGGACAATTTTATCATTTATCATTACCAGCCGGTCTTCCGGAGTATTTGACCAGACAATGGCCTGTATTTTTAATCTGGAATCAGCAGGGGGCGCATTCCCGTGTCTCGACGAATCGCTGTGGTTCGTGTCAGATTCCCGGGACTCTGCTTTCTCACGCAACACATCAATCTCCTCCTTAATCAAATCCAGCGTGGCAGTCTGTTCAGGGGTCGCGACATCTCTCAGAAGCGCAAGCTGCTCCTCAAGCATATCCAGTTCAGCTTTTTTAGGTATTCTTACGGGCTTTTTGGAAATACGTTTTGTTTTTGTAACCCGCTCAGATGGCCTGTCCCGCTTTTGTTCAGATTTTTCCCTGTCACTTTTTTTCGAAATATCCGGGGGGGTTGCAGGTTCGGTTTTAGTTTTCAGAACAGGGGCAGGTATTTTTTTCTGTGTGCGCTCAAATTTTTTATTATCTATCAGATCAGTCGCTTTCTTCTGAGACAACATCGGGGCCGAACCTGTTTGCTCACGAGGGCTTACGGATTTCGCAGTTTCGGTTCTGATGGTTGCAGGCAACCTGGCTCTGTTTTCATCCGAAGCAACAATATCCTCCTTGGTCAGTTGCGTTTTATCAGAATCATATTTTTCAGCAGAAAATGGTTTGTATTTTAAGAAAAACCACCCGCCACCCACCACAATAACCGCAATAACCAGGATGGAAATGAGTTTGCTCAAAAGCCAGTCTCCTTTTACACGCTTATTGATGGCCTCTCTTGTATCAGTCTTTTGCGGCCAGGAATGAGCAGCCTCCTGCTTTGAATCTCTGCCTTCAAGTCTTTTCAGGGCTTTTAATATGGAACTCATCTGTCCCCCTTTTTGATTGAGAAGTGAGAATTGAGAAGAGAGAAGTTTTAATTCTCAATTTTCAATTCTCAATTTTCAATTAAATGTGGTATTATTAACGACTCCATTTCATTATAAAGAATGATTTTTGTCAGGGGGCCTACGACCCCGTCAACATTTACGCCATGTTTTTCCTGAATTTCTTCTACTGCTTCCTGAGATTTTTCATCATAAAAAGGTGTAACCTCAATGTCTTTGAATCCGATTTCCTGCAAAATCATCTTCAGGGTAATAACAGAGTCTTCCGGCGCGTTACGCGGGATGGAACCCGAGTAGTCAAAAAAATTTTTCCATGGAACATATGCCGTGCCTGACCAGTACAATTCCACATCATTTGATTCTGCTTCCACCACAATTTCTTCCTCATTTCCACCTCTGAGCGTAAGTGTTCTGTCATCGGCTTTGGTGAGGGTAAGATATCCCGGAGACGCGCCTGCCGGGGAATTCATTTCAAGGACAGCGGGAAGATTCAGTTTTTTCACCAGTTCAAAATCTCCCTCGATATGATAAATCAGCAGACCGTTCTGCTTTGCCCCGAGCCGGAAAAATGCCGAATTATCACTCATATCATCCAGATACGGATTAATTATGGGATCGTGATTCCACATTTCCACGGCCGCTTTAAGGGCCATATGCCTTGAGGAACGGGCATCCATTCTCCCCAGAAACTCCTCTAATACCTGAGCGGTTTCCCCGGGAGGTTCTGATACAGCGATATTTGAATCATCTGTCAGCTTTTCATCGGGATTCACAGGTGTCTCAGCAGATTCAAATTCACCCGTCTCCTTTTCACCGGGCAGCTTTTTGTCAGCCTTCGGCTTTACGGAGGCTTTTATGTCTGATGGTTCGGATTGAGAACTGACCGGCTTTTTGCTTTGTTCCGACTTAAATAAACCGCGGATGTCAAAACTCAGAATGGCAGCAAGCAAAATCAGGCATAATGCGGAGAAAATCAGAATCGGCTTTGTTCTTTCCCGGAAACTCCGGCGTTTAATATCCCCTCTGGTAGCAAGTTCCCTGATGGAAACCCTGGCAATGCTTCCCGTGATTTTGCATTGGTTCAGACCGTAAGCGGTGAGGATCGCCCGATCACACGCGATATTGATTAATCTGGGAGTACCGGCTGAATATTTATAAACTGCCCTGATGGCAGACCGGTTAAATTTGATGCCTGATTTTCGGGAGGCAATTCGGATACGGTGCCGAATATATTCCCTGGTCTCCTTAAAAGTCAGAGGAACCAGATGATAACTCAGGGTTATGCGCTGGGCCAGTTGTCTGAGTTCACGAGAGTCAAGGATTTCAGATAATTCAGGCTGTCCGATCAGGATAATCTGCAAAAGTTTTTTGGTGGTGGTTTCCAGGTTGGAAAGCAGTCTCAGTTGTTCAAGAACTTTTTTGCTGAGATTCTGGGCCTCGTCAATGACCAGGATAACCTTTTTCCCCTCAGCTTTTTTTTCCATGAGAAAGAAATTCAGGTTGTCAATGAGCGTTTTGGTGTTATTTGCATTGGACCTGACCCCGAGTTCGTCATTGATGGCTTTTAATAACTGAACGGAATTCAGCTTAGGATTGAAAATATAGGCGACTTCTATGTCCCGGGCCAGGTTTTCCAAAAAGGCCCGGCAAAGGGTTGTCTTACCTGTGCCCACCTCTCCTGTGATTTCCACAAAGCCGTCTCCCTGGGAAACTGCGTAGTTAAGGTGAGCCAGCGCTTCCTCGTGGCATTTGCTCAGAAAAAGATAAGCCGGATTCGGAACAAGTTGGAATGGTCTTTCCTTGAAACCAAAGAAATTTTCGTACATGCTGTTTCGGCCTTTTTTTTATAAACGGACATGACTTGCCGGTCACAACGAACGATGAAAGTCAGGGACAAATCACAAACCACAAATCACTTTCATATAAACAGACATGACCTTCGGTCACAATGAACCATGAAAGTTTTATATTTTTTCCTAACACTTAACACCTAACACCTAACACTTTCATATAAAATTATGAGCAAAAAAGCCCATCAGTCAATGATTACAAGCGGATGAAGAAAAAACGGAAATGTGAGACGGGACATATTGCTCCTGAACTGTTTATTTTAAATCTATGCTTTTTGTTCCTGATATGCAACCTTTTTTTAAAATTGAGAATTGAAAATTAGGGCCTCTGCGGTTTTTTATTTCTAAGCGTGTGTTTGAAAAGTCCCGACAGGGACAGCATATCCGGTATCACGGAAACGGGGAATAGATATTCTGTCTGGTTCAGCTTCCCCTTCCTCGTCACCAATGTTCCGCATGAAATATGGGAACCCGAAGTCAAAGGCGACCGGCGGCGGCCACCTCGGAGAACTTTCCGAGGAGCTGGGAAGAGTTATGTCAAAGCGCCTTTGCAAACAAAAAAGAAAGAGGAAAACTACGCGTCAGCTTTTGGAGGCAAGAATACCATATTATGGAGAGCTTTCCGTCTGTTGACTCCGAGAATGCGAATAATAATCCAATTTTATTTAAAAAAATTTTTTAGCCTGATGCGTATGGGGATACCCCCTGCAATCATCGTATAATCTGCCCGGGCAGGCACTGCCGCAAGCATGGCTCCGATGATGATCATCGCCGCGGCCACCTCCGGCGTGCCGGACTTGCAGCTTGGGAACGATTCCGATGTCCGGTTCCCGGGCTTTTCCGCCAAACTGCAAGTTCGGCAATCGGGACAATGTTTTTCTTAAAATCCATAGTCGCTTCTGAATGAGTCGTTTTTATGAGTCATTTTTGTTCATGCTTATTTGTTTTCCCTTGACACTTTCTTAAAATTTTTTCAGAATACGATTTAATTTCAACTGAGATCCTTTGCCTTCCGCATGGCGAACGGTTTCGGGACGCGAAGCGTCCGAGCTGCATTCCCACGCGAAGCGTCACTGCCATTAAGTTAAGCTTCCGGAGTGCGAAAATTATTTTTCGCATCCTTGCCGGAAACTCTTTTTGCCACCCCGGATGAGTCTCAACTTAATGGCAGTGACGCGAAGCGTGGGAACGAGATCAAGAACGCTCGCTCGGAATTGAGAAATCCCAGGCATTTCCAGGGGATTTCCCAATCCCCGGGAGCGGCTCGGCATCATTTTCCATCTGCTTATTATTAAACGATAAAATTAGGTGATGATGTGAAGACCGGAAATCCGGAGACAGATGCCATGCCATACTGCCATGTCCCTGTCATGTTAAATGAGGTGGTTCATTATCTGAACTGCGAACCAGGAAAAATTTATGTGGACTGCACACTTGGCGGCTCAGGCCATTCCCGGGCCATTCTGGAAAAAATTATGCCGGATGGTTTGCTAATCGGCATAGACCAGGATGAGGCGGCAATCAATAACGCTAAAAAAAATTTGAAGTTATATGAAAAAAATATCCGCCTTTTTCATTGTAATTTTATACATATTTCTGATATTCTGTCAGAACTGGGTGTTCATGCGGCCGACGGCATCCTCCTTGATCTCGGGGTTTCATTTCATCAGATCAGTTCAAGCGGCCGGGGCTTCAGCTTTCAAAAAGATGAGCCGCTGGATATGCGGATGGGGACAGAAACAACAACCACAAAGGCCGAAGATTTGGTCAACGGGCTGAAGGCAGCGGACCTTGAAAAAATTTTTAAAGAATACGGGGAAGAAAGATGGTCAAAACGCATTGCCAAAAAAATTGTGACAGTAAGAAAAAATAAAAAAATTCGTTCAAGCAGGGAACTTTCTCAGATCGTGTGTGAGGCTGTGCCCAAAGGAAACAAAGAAAAAATCCATCCGGCCACGAGGGTGTTCATGGCGCTCAGAATCGCCGTCAACAAAGAGCTTGAGTGCCTGAATTCCTTTATGGAAGCTGCACCGGCACTTCTGAAGCCCGGAGGCCGCCTTTGTATTCTGTCATTTCATTCTCTCGAAGACCGAATTGTGAAACATGCAATGAAGGCTATGGAAAAAGGATGCATCTGTCCGCCAAGCTTTCCCAAATGTGTCTGTAACAAAAAAAGTGTGGCACATATTCTGACGAAAAAACCGCAACGGCCGACAAAAGCGGAAGTCACCGTCAACCCCATGTCAAGAAGCACGAAATTAAGGGCTGTGGAAAAATTGTAAAGAAACGCTCATGAAAAAGCCGGGTTTCTCACCCCCCGGTCATGAAAATATGTGGTGAAAACGGACAAAAAAACCCGGGTTTTCCAAATGTATTTTCATGGTAAAGGTAGAATTTTTTACCCCCTGAATACGTTTTCTGCCCTATTGATTTGTTTTATAAGCTAAGTTATTTATATGAAGGTGTTAGGTGTTAGGTGTTAGGAAAATTTCAAAACTTTCATCATTCGTTGTGACCGAAGGTCATGGGCGTTTATATGAAAGTGTTAAGTATTAAGAAAAACATTGGAATTTCATATTTTGCTGTGACCCACGGGCCGTTGCTGTTGTTTAAATCAGGATGTTGAAAAAATGAAGATGTCTGAATTAAAAACCATGGGTGTATGGGGTATTATTATGCTGATTTTTATTGCCCAGCTTCTTTTTTATACTTGGTGCAGAGTCCAGTGTGTCCAGGTTGGGTATGAAATAACAAAAGAAACAGATAATCATCAGAAACTTATCACTCTGCAAAATAAATTAAAGATTGAGCTGGCCAGACTGAAATCTCCGGAACGGATCGCAAAAATTGCAAAAAACGAGCTTGGGCTGGCAACGCCCACACCAGAACAGATGGTTATCATTCCCTGAAAGAATTGTGACAGGCATCACTCCGTTTTTTCAACCCACTGATATATTTTTATATATGATTTTACTTTCTCATTTAAGCCGGACGGAGTTTGCAACCCCGTCCGGGATGTTTCGGCAGTGCTGAAAAATTACGAAAGTTTTCGGACGGGGTTGCAAACCTCGTTCAGCAGAATCAGACTTAATAAAAACAATGCGTTGTAATCTTTGCCTGATGCATATGGGTTGCAAATCCCATTTGGCAAAGATTTAACACCTGAAACTTAACACCTAACACCTGACACTGAACACCTGACACTGAACACCTGACACTTAACACCTAACACCCGACACTTTCATATAACCGCTCATGAAAAATGGGAAATACAATGAAACCCTCTCAGAAAAAATATATAAATTTACGTGTTGCTGTGGTTGGCATTATTTTTATCATCTTTTTTTCGATCATTGGTTCAAGGGCTATTTATTTGCAGGTGTTCTGCTATTCTGATTTATGTCAGAAAGCAACGAACGAATATATAAAAGTGGTTACAACCCGCGGAAAACGCGGGACAATATACGACAGAAACGGAGGGGAACTCGCCGTAAGCATTGATGTAAGATCAGTTGCAGCGTATCCTCCGCATATCAAGGATACCCCGACAGTTGTAAAGACACTCGCAAGAGAACTGAATATCGGGGAAGGGTCTCTCAGACAAAAACTTGAATCACGCCGCTCTTTTGTGTGGGTTAAACGTCAGGTCCCTCCCAGGGAAACAGAGGCTGTCAGAAAGTTCGGATTTAACGGGATTGACTTCATACCTGAACATCAGCGTTTTTATACAAACAGAATGCTCGCTTCCCAGGTGATCGGTTTTACAGGCATAGACGGCAGAGGACTGGAAGGAATCGAATTTTATTATAACAGATATCTTCAGGGGAAGGCTGGCAAGTCCGCGGTGTTAAAAGATGCCCTGGGTCGTATATTTGACAAAAGCGGAGGCCGGGCCGAAGCCAACGAAATCTGCCCAAAAAAAGAATTAAATGAAAACTTGTCGCTGGCTCAGATCAGAGATGCGAAAAATTATAGCGGGAATAACCTGATTCTTACCATTGACCGGACCATCCAATTTATAGCTGAAAGCGCACTGACAGAGGCTGTTACGCGTTTTTCAGCCAAATCAGGAATGGCGGTCGTGATGGTTCCCAAAACAGGAGCGGTACTGGCACTGGCTCATGTTCCTCTTTTCAACCCGAATTCCTTTGCGAGCTTTGACAGGGAAGTTTGGAGAAACAAAGCCATAACAGATCCGTTTGAGCCAGGTTCGACAATGAAAATATTCAGCGCATCCGCGGCAATGGAATACGGAGGCTGTAAGCCGGATACTATCTTTTTTTGTGAAAACGGCGCATACAAAGTCGGTGGTGATATTATCCATGACACCCATCCTTACGGATGGCTTTCACTAGAAAAAATAATAAAACATTCCAGTAATATCGGATTTGTAAAAGTGAGTGAGACCATCGGCTCAGAATCCCTTTACAAAACACTTCGTGATTTTGGTTTCGGAGAAAAAACCGGAATTGACTGTCCCGGTGAGACCGCGGGCAGTTTGTCTCATTATAAGCGATGGTCAGAAATTGATGCCGGAGCCATTGCTTTTGGTCAGGGGATTTCCGCATCTGCCATACAACTTGTAACAGCAGCTTCCGCAATTGCAAATGACGGGGTTCTTATGAAACCTTATATTGTCCAGGCAATAACAGACCAGACAGGAGTTCCTATAAAGACTTTCGGACCTCAGAAAGTTCGAAGAGTTATTTCAGCAAAGACTGCCAACACAGTGAAAAAGATGATGAAATCAGTGGTTAAGACAGGGGGAACCGGGGTGAATGCAGCCATGAAAGGTTATTGCGTTTGCGGTAAGACAGGAACAGCCCAAAAAGTTCATGGAAAAGGAAAATATACAAAGGGAAAATATATTGCATCCTTCATCGGATTTGTTCCTGCTGAAAAACCCGAAATAGCGATTCTGGTTGTTGTTGACGAGCCTCAGAAAGATCATTACGGCGGTACTGTGGCCGCGCCCGTATTCAGAAAAATCGCTCATAAAACCCTCAATCACATGAACGTACCGCCCCGAAATAAAACCGACAAATTAACAGCCAGGGGTCAGGGGCCAGGGGCCAGGGGCCAGAGATTTGAGGATTTGTGATTGCTCATTAGCAAATAACAAATGACAAATGACAAATGACAAATGACAAATGATAAATGACAAATGATAAAAACATGGACAACAGATGAAATTCTCCACGCAACAGGGGGTGAACTCCTGCTGGGGGAGACAGAACATTATTTTTCCGGTATTTCAATTGATTCCCGTAAGATATCTAATGATAACCTGTTTGTAGCCATCAAAGGCGAGGTTCATGACGGACACCGCTTTATCCAAAGCGTCATCAAACAGGGGGGGCGAGGTCTCATTATAGACGAGAATAAAGCAAATGAGTTGCCCCGGGCGGAATGGAGAGAAAAAGGCGTGGTTTGTATAGCGGTAACTGACACAACAACAGCACTTGGCGATCTTGCCGCTTTTAACCGTAGGCGATCAGATGTTTCGGTTGTCGCAATAACCGGGTCTAATGGCAAAACCACCACCAGAAAAATGACAGCCACGGTGGTTGCTCAACGATTTTCCACTTTGTCTTCCCGAGGAAGTTTTAACAATGAAATCGGGCTGCCCTTAACCCTGTTTAATCTTGAGGACTCTCATGAATGGGCTGTGCTGGAGCTGGGGATGAATAACCCCGGAGAGATTTCAAAACTCGCTGATATCTGTCTGCCGGATATTGGCGTTATCACAAACATCGGACCTGCCCATATTGGAAAACTGGGTTCCATGGAAGGGATCATGAACGCCAAGGGGGAACTCCTGGAAAAAATCAGCCCCGGAGGAATCGCTATTCTGAACGCAGATGATCCAAGAGTCTTGAAACTAAAAACTCGGAACTCGGAACTTGAAACTCGAAACAAAATCATTCTTTTCGGATTATCCCGGGATTCTCTGATCAGAGCAATATCGGTAAAGGAGGAAAAGACAGGCGTCTCCTTTACCTTATCATTGCCAACAGAAAGCATTCCGATTCATCTTGGAAATCCTGGCACGTTCATGGTCTCAAACGCACTTGCTGCCGCATCTGTGGGATATGCCCTGGGCTTGTCCGCACAGGAAATAAAAACAGGACTTGAAGCCTTCGAGCCAGTCCGGGGGAGAATGAATCATCTTAAAACAAAACAAGGCATCAGCATTATTGATGATACTTATAACGCGAACCCGGGATCCATGGAAGCCGCAATAATGGCACTCAGATCATTAAAAGGTGCGGGAAGAGGCATCTTTGTTTCCGGTGATATGCGGGAACTTGGAGAATATGCGGAATCCATGCACAGAAAACTAGGGTCGCTGGCATCAGGAACAGAAGTTGCAAAACTATATGTCACAGGCGAATTCGCGGAGGCTGTTGCAACTGGCGCACGGGATAAGGGAATGGAGTCCTGTAATATTTTTATAGGAACCAAGAGGGAAATTATCGAAGATCTGATCGCCTCGCTTAAACCAGATGACTGTGTTTTGGTCAAGGGGTCCAGAGCTATGAAAATGGAGGAAATTATAAACGCTCTGATTTGAAATTTGAAACTTGAGACTCGAAACTTGAAACTTGAGACTCGAAACTTGAGACTTGAAACTTGAAACTTGAAACTTGAAACTCGAAACTTGAGACTTGAAACTTGAGACTTGAAACTCGAAACTTGAAACTTGAAACTGAAATCAGAAACATCGGGTTTCGAGTTTTAACTTTTAAATAGGACATTATGCTTTATCATTTGCTGTATCCGCTTCATACGACTATTTCGGCTTTTAATGTATTCCGATATATTACTTTTCGGACAATTTATGCTTCTCTGACTGCTTTTCTGATTTGCTTCCTGCTGGGTCCCTGGGTTATCAGAAAACTTACTGAAATGCAGATTGGTCAGTATATCCAGAAGGACGGGCCCGAGGGACATCACAAAAAGGCAGGAACTCCGACCATGGGCGGTATTCTTATCGTCTCCTCAATCGTTGTGTCAACGCTTCTGTGGACAAATCTGAACAATTGCTATATATGGGTGCTTCTCCTGGTTACAATCGGTTATGCCTTTATCGGCTTTATTGATGACTATCTCATGCTGATCAGAAAGCGAAACAAGGGACTGACTGCTCGGAACAAATTTCTGATGCAGGTAATACTGGCACTTGTTGCAGGAATTTTTGTTTATGTCTGTATGGATTTCAACACCCGTGTAACCATACCGTTTTTTAAAAATATTTCACCTGATCTCAGGTGGGGTTATATCTTTTTTGCGGCATTTGTCATTGTCGGAACATCAAACGCTGTCAATCTCACGGATGGGCTTGACGGGCTTGCCATAGGGCCGGTAATTGTTGTTTCGGTAACATACATGGCTTTTGCTTATGTGACAGGACATGCCAAAATAGCTGATTATTTGCAACTCACTTATGTTGCCGGAAGCGGGGAAATAACCATTTTCTGCGGAATTGTCGCAGGAGCAGGTCTGGGGTTTTTGTGGTTCAACACTTATCCTGCACAGATTTTTATGGGAGATGTCGGTTCGCTCTCTCTCGGCAGCATCATCGGCACAGTGGCTGTTATTACAAAGCAGGAGATAATGCTGATTCTTGTGGGAGGACTTTTTGTCATCGAGGCCCTGTCAGTCATTTTCCAAGTCGGCTTTTTTAAAATGACAAACGGCAAAAGAATCTTCAAAATGGCCCCGTTGCATCATCATTTTGAATTAAAAGGATGGCCCGAGCCAAAAGTTATCGTCCGATTCTGGATTATTGCAATCGGACTTGCGCTTATTTCCGTCAGTACATTAAAACTTAGATAAATTGAGAATTGAGAATTAAAAATTGACATCCCATTCCCATATTCCGGCGTGGGAACGAGATGGTTTTTCCTAACACCTAACACTTAACACCTGACACTTAACGCCTAACACCTAACACTTTTTATGAAAATCACTAATAAAAACATTCTTGTCGTGGGACTTGGCATGTCGGGGGCGGCCGTGGCCTGTTTTTTAAAAAACAGAGGCGCATTTGTGACTGTCACTGATATGGCAACTGAAAACCATCTGAGTTCTTATATGCCGGTAATGCGTGAAATGGGCATTCCCATGGAGCTTGGGCAACACGGGAAGGAAACTTTTGAACATGCTGATGTTATCGTGGTCAGTCCCGGAGTTCCCCATACCATTCCGCCCATAAAAGCGGCTCAGAAAAAAGGGATACCCGTAATCGGTGAGATTGAGCTTGCATCCAGATTCATCCGGGAACCCATTGTCGCCATCACCGGCACAAACGGTAAGACCACCACAACAACCCTTCTGGGCAAGATGCTTGAAGCATCAGGTTTAAATGTTTTTGTCGGGGGAAATATCGGTAATCCGCTGATCAGTTACGCGGACGGAAATAAGAAGGCTGATATTGTTGTGGCTGAAATCAGCAGTTTTCAGTTGGATACCATAGACACTTTCAGGCCAAAAGCCTCAGTTTTACTGAACATTACAGAAGACCATCTGGATCGTTACCCTGATTTCAAGGCATACGCCATGAGTAAAGGCCGGATATTTGAAAATCAGCAGAAAGATGATTTTGCCATTTTGAACAGTTCCGATCCGCTCATCAGTTCAGTAACGCAGAACATAAAAAGCAGGAAACTGGAAACTGGAAACTGGAAACTGGAAACTGGAAATTTGAAATCCGAAACCGGAGGCAAGTTTCAAATTTCAAATTTCAAATTTCAAATTTCAAATTTCAAATTTCAAATTTCAGACCACAACATGGAAAATATTTCCGCGGCCTGCCTGGCCGCAATGGCTGTGGGGGGAACAGAGGCCGGCATTCAGTCTGCTCTGAATGAGTTCAAAGGACTGCCGCATCGGATTGAATATGTGGCCACAATCAATGACGTCAGATACTTCGACGATTCAAAAGCAACAAACACGGATGCGGTGGTAAAGGCTGTTGAATGCTTTAATGAACCTGTCATCCTGATTATGGGAGGACGGAATAAAGGCAGCAATTTTCATTTAATGAGGGAACAAGTCCGCGGACACGCAAAGCATCTTATTGTTATGGGAGAAGCAAAGGAAGATATAAAATCCGCTCTCGGAGATGTCACATTTACAACAACGGCTTCCTCTGTGGAAGATGCGGTTTCTCAGGCATACCAGGCAGCAAACCCGGGAGATGTGGTGCTGTTGTCCCCTGCGTGTTCGAGCTTTGATATGTATAAGAGCTACGCGGAACGGGGAGAATTCTTCTGTCAGGCAGTGAGGGAAGTGGCGAAGGGGCGAGGGGCGAGGGGTGAGGAATGAGGGTTGAAAGAAAAAAACGCCAGGTGTTAAACAAAAATTCGCATTCAGAAGCCAACAGCCCGCAATCTGCTTACGATGCCAAACTCCTGTTTCCTGCCCTTTTTTTAGTGGGAATCGGGATTGTAATGGTTTATAGTGCAAGTTCAGCGCTTGCTCTGAAAAAATTGGGCACAGATTATTTTTTTTTAAAAAGACAGGCATTTTTCTCTGTGCTAGGGATTGTCCTTCTGGTGATTTGCAGATATTTTCCGTATAAATTATTTCAGTCTTTGGCATATTTGTTTCTTATTATAGCCTTTTTTCTTCTTATCACGATTCAGGTCTCCGGACTTGGATATCGTGTCGGCGGCGCTGCAAGATGGCTTCGGTTCGGAAACTTTTCATTTCAGCCCTCAGAATTTACCCGTCTCGCCCTGATAATTTATCTGGCCTACTCCATGAGCAAAAAACAGGATAAACTCGAGGATTTTTATATTGGTTTTCTGCCTCATGTTCTGGTTCTTGGTATTTTTGCGATTCTGATACTTATTCAGCCTGATTTTGGTTCCGTGGTCATACTCGGATCTGTCACATGGATTATGATGTTTGTGGGAGGTGTTTCCATTAAGCATCTTTTGGTGTCATTATTTGTATCACTCCCTGTTTGTTATCTTTTTTTAATCAGCGCTGAATATCGCATGCAACGACTTATAAGTTTTTGGGATCCGTGGCAGTATGCCGCGGACGGAGGCTATCAGATCATTCATTCCCTCATGGCGTTTGGCACCGGCGGAGTATGGGGAGCCGGAATCGGAAACGGTTATCAAAAATTGTTTTATCTTCCCGAACCCCATACAGATTTTATCTTTTCAGTAATTGGGGAAGAACTCGGACTTCTGGGAGTTCTGATTATCCTGGGATTGTATGCCCTGATTTTATGGCGAGGAATTAAAATTGCCATGGATGCCAAAGATACATTCGGAACGCTCCTGGCGACCGGACTTACAACAGCAATGGGTTTTCAAATTTGCATCAATATGGGGGTCGCACTTGCGCTTTTACCCACCAAAGGACTTACCCTGCCCTTTCTCAGCTATGGCGGCACATCTCTTTTGCTGAATATGGCATCCATAGGAATATTAATGAATATAAATTCTGTGAATAATAACTCTTTAAATTGATAGTTGAAAATTAATTATGAATATTTTAATAGCAGGCGGTGGCACAGGCGGTCATCTCTTTCCGGGAATTGCCATTGCAGAGGCTTTTATGGCAAGGAATTCGACAAACAGAATTCTGTTTGTCGGTACCGGAAGACCTGTTGAACGCTCTGTTTTATCAAAAAAAGGTTTGCCGCACGAATGTATTACAGCAGAAGGTCTCAAAGGGCGGGGATTGTGGAATCAGGTATTTTCCCTGCTAAAAATACCAAAAGGGATATTTGAATCTGTTCGTATTCTTAAACATTTTAAACCTGATCTGGTCATTGGTGTCGGGAGCTACTCCGCGGGGCCGGTGGTCATCGGTGCCTGGCTGATGGGCATCAAAATTGTTCTTCATGAGCAGAACATTCTCCCGGGAATTACAAACCGAATTTTATCTTATTTTGCAGACCGGATATACATTTCGTTTAGAAATTCGAAACTCGAAACTCGAAATTTGAAAAAAATCCGTTTTACAGGAAATCCGATACGCAAAGAAATTCTGGAACCCGGAACCAAGTTTCAAGTTTCAAGTTTCAAGTTTCAAGTTTCAATAATAGGCGGAAGTCAGGGCGCGCACAGCATCAACATGGCTGTTATCGAAGCTATTAAACACATAAAAGAAAAAAACAATTTTTTTTTCGTGCATCAGACCGGAGAACAAGATGCGGCAGAAGTGAAAAACGCTTATCTGGAACAGGGGATTTCCTGCACCCTCAGACCTTTTTTTGATGATATGGCAGAACTATACCAAAAAGCGGATATTATCATATGCAGAGCCGGTGCGACAACAGTGGCGGAAGTCGCAGCCATTGGAAAACCGGTGATTTTCATTCCCTTTCCTTTTGCTGCGGATAATCACCAAGTTTTAAATGCCCGGACCCTGACAAGGACCGGAGCCGCAGAAATGATTCTCCAAAAAAATCTTACCGGCAAAGGACTTGCCGAAAGAATTGAATACTATGCGTCAAACCCGGATCGCCTTAAACAAATGGCATCTCGTGCGAAAAATCTTGGCAGACCAAATGCGGCAGAGGCGATTGTGAACGATTGTTATAAATTACTTGGAAATTAGAACTTAGAAACCAGACTCCAATTCTCAATTCTCAATTTTCAATTCTCAGTTAAAAAAAACTATGTATCATAAAAAATATCAAATCCATTTTGTTGGAATTGGCGGTATCGGAATGAGCGGTATAGCTGAACTGCTTCTGAATCTTGGTTATAAAGTATCAGGGTCTGACGTCAGAATGTCAGATATCACCGACCATCTGAAATATCTCGGAGGTGTTATCTTTGAGGGACATTCTGAAGAGCAGATAGAAGGGGCCGATGTGGTTGTCACATCATCCGCAGTTGATTCTGAAAACCCCGAAGTTATCGCAGCTACCCGGGCTTCTGTTCCTGTCATACCGAGAGCGGAGATGCTTGCGGAGCTGATGCGTCTGAAATACAGCATCGCCATAGCCGGGGCACATGGTAAAACATCCACCACATCCATCATTGCTTCTGTTTTGGGAACAGGCGGTTTTGATCCCACAGTGGTCATCGGCGGAAAACTCAAAAGCATCGGCACCAATGCATTACTTGGGCAAGGTGAGTTTATCGTGGCTGAGGCAGATGAGAGTGACGGCTCTTTTCTGAAAATGTCTCCGACAATTGCCGTGATAACCAATATTGACAGAGAACATCTGGATTTCTATAATGGCATTGACGATATAAAGGACGCTTTCCTGACTTTCACAGACAGAATACCTTTTTACGGTCTTGCGGTACTCTGTCTGGACAATGAACCCATACAGGATATTATTCCGAAAATAAAAAAACGATTTACCACTTATGGAATGAGTTCTCAGGCTGATTTGAGGGCCAAAAATGTCGTATTTGAGGGGCTGAGAAGTACATTCGATGTCTATCATTTCGGAGAAGCTCTCGGGGAAATCAATTTGAATCTGCCGGGAATACACAATGTCCTCAACTCCCTGTCAAGTATTGCTGTGGGAATTGAACTTGGTATTCCTTTTGATGTGATCAAATCTGCTTTGGAAACCATTGAAGGGGTTCAGCGCAGATTGGAAATTAAAGGAGAGGTGAGCAGGATTACTGTTGTGGATGATTACGGACATCATCCCACGGAAATCAAAACCACTTTGCAGGCCGCCAGAGACAGTTGGCCTGACAGACGCATCGTTGTGGTGTTTCAGCCACATCGTTATACCAGAACCAGGGCCTTGTTTGATGAGTTTACCCGGGCATTTTATCAGTCTGATATGCTTGTGGCGCTTCCCATCTATGCGGCCGGAGAAAAAAAGACAAACGGCCCGGACGGATATGCCTTGTATGAAGGCATCAGGTCTCACGGACATAAACAGGTTGTATTCAGGGAAGATTTTGAGACCTGCCTGGACTATTTGAAGGAAATACTGAAAGCAGGGGATGTTGTGCTTACGCTGGGAGCAGGTGATGTATGGAAAGTGGGAGAAGAGCTGTTAAAAGGCTTCTATTGAAAAAGAATAAGAACGAGCAAAGCCCTTGTTCTCATGTCCCGTAAGGACATCCGAGAATAGCCCGGCAATTTATTGCCGGGGGCTTTGATATTCCCCTGTCCTGTTCAGTCCGGAAGGAACGGCTGAGCCGGATGTATTCTCACACGCTCCCCCCTCAGCAATGAATCGAACCTTCCGGCAATGAACTGCCGGGCTATTTTTTCCGCTGCGGAATATCGCAAAGACCAGCTTCCTATTTTTCCTAAAACAACAGACAGGTATAATTTCATCAGTTGCTCGTTTTTCAGAGTATCTCAAGCTGTTAGAAAATAAAATAGGGAAAGGTTCATTTGAAAAGAAAAAAATAAGAAGTGTTATGCAGGAATGTTTGAATGAAAACTGAAAAAAAGAAAAAAAATGACGATGATTACGACAGCCCGTGGAAAGACATTCTGGGCATATATTTTGAGGAGTTCATGCGGTTTTTCTTTCCGTGGGTTGCGGACAAGATAGACTGGTCAAGGGGCTACACGCTTCTGGACAAGGAACTGAAACAGATCACCCGTGAGGCCGAAAGGGGAAAACGTCTGGCGGACAGACTTGTGCAGGTCTGGAAAAAGGACGGCGGGGAGGCGTGGGTGCTGGCCCATCCGGAGATTCAGGCGGGCAGGGAGAAGGATTTTCCGCACAGGGTCTGGGTTTACTATTACCGGATTCACGATCTGTACAACCGCCCGGTGCTGAGTCTCGCCGTGCTTGCGGACAGAAACCCGAAATGGCGTCCCTCCGAATATTCGCTGGATCTGTGGGGATGCAGGAACGAGTTTCATTTTCCCGTGGTCAAGATTCTGGATTACAAAAAGCAGTGGGAGGAGCTCGAAAAATCGGACAGCCCCTTTGCCGTGGTCGTCATGGCGCATCTGAAGACGCAGGAAACCGCAAAGGACAAGGAGAGCCGGCGACGATGGAAGCTCGAGCTGACAAAGAGTCTTTACAGACAGGGCTTTGAGAAGCAGGACATTATCAATCTCTACCGTTTTATTGACTGGCTCATGGCGCTTCCGAAGGAACTGGAAAAAACCTATCATGAGGAACTCGTAAAGTTTGAGGAGGAACGGAAAATGCAGTATGTCACAACGGCCGAGCGCATCGGCATTCAAAAAGGGGAAAAAATCGGCATTCAAAAAGGGGAAAAAATCGGCATTCAAAAAGGGGAAAAAATCGGCATTCAAAAAGGGGAAAAAATTGGCATTCAAAAAGGGGAAAAAATCGGCATTCAAAAGGGGATTAAGAAGGGAAGAAAGGAGGGTGTCCTGATCGGTGAGATTCTGACGCTGCAACGAATCCTGAAGCAGCCCGTTTATTCAAAGGCGGAGCTTGAAAAAAAGACCCTGAAAGAACTGAAAAGTATCCTTGCCGAAACTGAGGCACGACTGCCTTCTTCATAGGGGAGGAACGAAAAATGCAGTATGTCACAACAGCCGAGCGCATCGGCATTGAAAAAGGGGAAAAAATCGGCATTGAAAAGGGCGTTAAAAAAGGCAGAAAGGAAGGTATCCTGATTGGTGAAATTCTGACGCTACAGCGAATCCTGAAGCAGCCCGTTTATTCAAAGGCGGAGCTTGAAAAAAAGACCCTGAAGGAACTGAAAACTATTCTTGCTGAAACTGAGTCCCGCCTGTTTTTTTCATAAAGGAGGAACTGACTATGCGGTATGTCACCACTGCCGAGCGCATCGGCTTTGAGAAAGGGTTCAAAAAAGGATTTAGGGAAGGGTTCAAAAAAGGATTTAGGGAAAGTTTCGAGAAACAAATCCTGATCGGTGAAACCCTGATGGCGCAACGTTTCCTTGAGCAGCCTGTCTGTTCGCAGGCGGAACTTGAAACAAAGAGCCTGAAGGAACTCAAAAGTATTCTTGCCGAAACTGAGGCACGGCTGCCTTCTTCGTAGGGACATGAAAATGCCTCCGGATCGCTAAAATACTAATAGCAAAGGAGAGAGCAAATGATTCAATCTCATGCAACGATCAGCATTGAGGAACTGGTTAATGTTTTGGAACCGCTTATCCGGCGTGTTGTCAGGGAGGAACTGGCAGAAGCGATAGAAAAAAAGCCGGATATTTTTTATATTGAACCGGATACGCCGCTTTATGAGGATATGTTGGAAATCCGTGAAAGGAAAAGAGAAAATGATATAGAACTGTATTCACACAAAGAGGTCTGGAATGAGTAATTATGAGGCAGTGTATGAAAAACGGTTTGTTCGTAACTTACGTCGTTATTCATCCCTGCGTCAGAAGATCAAACGCCGGGTTGAACGAATATTATCTGATCCTTATATGAATACTGAACCCCTTGCTGATGCCAGTGGAAATTTGAATTTGCTTGGTTGCCGCAGTGCCTGTGCTGACCGAAATTTTCGCATTATATTTGTAATTTGTGAGGAATGTCGGGATATCCCCGAATGCGAATTTTGTTTTTGTGAAGATATGCCTGACAACACAATTGTTTTTCTTACAGTCGGCCCCCACGATAAGGCTTATGCAATGAAATGATAAAGTTAGGAGTGGGTTTAAATTAATAAATCAGAGTGTTGCTCAAAATAAATTTTGAACCACGGATTAAACGGATGACACTGATTCCACAGATGAATCCGAATAATCCGTGAAATCCTCATAATCCGGGAAAATCCGTGGTTCAGAGCATGATAAAACTTTTTAAAAAAGGAGCATAAAGCATGAAAAAGGCAATTGTCCTTACAATTATTGTTTTGTTTTCTTTGCTGAATGTCGGAACTTTGTTGGCTGCCGAGTGGTCGGATGGGTCAGATGGGGCGATTTATTATAATGGCGGCAATGTTGGCATCGGTCTTAATACTCCGGAATACCGACTGAGCGTTTTGGACAAGCTTTTTATTTTAGGCAATCATCCTGAATTAATAATAGCAGGAACTGATCGCAAAATGGAGTGGAGGCTTTATAGCCGAGGTCCCTATTTTAAGATTTACGCATATGATCCGATTAATGAAACCGGCACTCCGAACAACCCGGCCATAATAGCGGTGCCATCCGGTGAAATAGGCATCGGCACAGGGCTGGCAGCCCTTACCGAAAAACTCGAAGTAAATGGCACAGTAAAAGCCACCGCCTTTTTCGGTCAAAGCCACCTATTTTGAAGGCGACGGCTCGAAACTGACCAATCTTCCCGGCACCAGCGTGTGGACGCAAAGCGGGAGTACGATATCTTACTCTGGATCGGTCAGTGCAGGGGGAGATATTAATACAAACGGCGGCTATAACATTGGTTCTTCGAGAGTATTATCAAGCTTTGGTTCGAGTACAAATATCTTTCTCGGAAGAAATGCTGGCAACACAGATATTACCGGAGATAAAAATGCATTTATCGGAGATAGTGTTGGTGACAGCAACTCATCGGGTCACAATAACACTTTTATGGGATACATTGCCGGAGAATGTAATACCACTGGTTATGAGAATACTTTTATCGGAAGCTATGCTGGTTGGAAAAACAAAACAGGTGATGATAATACGTTTGTAGGTTCGGGGGCCGGAGAAAATTCTAACGGGGATGAAAATACTTACATAGGCATGTACGCTGGAAATGATAATTCAACAGGTTCGGGTAACGTATTTTTAGGTTATCGTGCTGGTGAAAACGAAGCTGGTTCAAACAAACTTTATATTGCCAATGGCGACGACCCGCTCATTTACGGAGAATTTGACAACAAACTGGTCGCAGTCAACGGAACCCTCAAAACCCAGGAAGTCATCGTGGAAAATGACACCTGGCCTGATTACGTTTTCAAAGACGACTACCGCCCCATGCCTCTCGATGAACTGGAACGGAACATAAAAAAGAACGGTCATCTGCCTAATATTCCGTCAGCCGAGGAAGTGGAAAAAAACGGAGTCAGCATCGGGAAAATGCAGACAAAGCTTTTGCAGAAGATTGAAGAACTGACGCTGCATGTCATTGAACAGAACAAAAGGCTTGATCAGCAAAGCAGGAAACTGGCGCAACTTCAAGATGAAAACGGAATGCTGAAAAAACAGGTGGCGAGTCTGCAAAGCGATAAATAAGTAAAATAACCGACTGCCTGACCCCATGGCTTCCGAGGAGTCTGGCATATTTTCTCGGAACTACGCAAATTGCATTTAATAAGGATTTATTAACATTTACTCGTTTCCAGTCGCTACCTGGGAGACGAATAAATAAATACAGTTCATTATTTTTGCAAGGCTATCCAAATATCATATCCTCGTGCTGCTTGCAAAGAGAACTTGTTGGCAAATTATCTTGCGGGGACAATTTTGAATCCATGCTATAAAAAAGGAAGATTGAAATAATGAGAAGTGTCATTATTTTCTGTACATCGGTGTTATGTTGCTGCTTGTAAGCCTCTTTTGATCTGAGGCCTCACAGGACTGAGAAACCTGCTTGAAAATATCGTACAATTATGTTGTATAAGGTAGTATATGACAAAGCCGATGCGGGTCACGCGTCGGCCAATAAATTTTTTATGAATGGTATAAATTTTTATGTAAAATAATATCAAATAATTAACTAAAAAATATTTACATATGATGTTATCTGTGAATTATTTTATAATCCATTACAGTCCAACCTTCACATTATGATTGATTCTGATTCAAAAAAATGGTTTAAAAGCATTTTTGGCAACGCTGTCAAATTTGATGAGCCAATGTCCGAACACACATCTTTTCGTGTCGGAGGGCCGGCAGATGTTTATATTACGCCTGAAACCCCCGAAGAACTGGCAGAGACTATCAATGGTGTCCGGCAAAGAAAGCTTAACTATCTGGTCATCGGTGGCGGTACAAATCTTCTTGTATCAGACAGCGGCATTCGGGGCGTTGTCATTGTTCTGGGAAAATGCCTTAACAAAATTACCCATACAGCCACAGAAAAGGAGAACCTTGTAGCCCTGACAGCGGGAGCCGGTGCCAAGTTGCATCGAATTTGCAGGTT
This sequence comes from Desulfonema magnum, assembly GCF_017377395.1. GTDB lineage: Bacteria > Desulfobacterota > Desulfobacteria > Desulfobacterales > 4be13 > Desulfonema_C > Desulfonema_C magnum. The sequence continues at coordinate 52,642 of NZ_CP061800.1, forward strand.
TGCCATCACACAGGGGCTTCAAGGAATGAATTTTGCGCTGGGAATTCCGGGGACTGTGGGGGGTGCTGTGATGATGAACGCGGGTACAGCCTCAGGATCCGTGGAAGGCGTCATTGATTCTGTAAATGTTTTATTGCCTGAAGGCCGGACTCGGAAAATTCAAAAAAAAGACTTGAATTTTGAGTACAGGAAGCTATCTTGGAACATGATAAACTGTGCAGAAAAAAAATCCGATTTTTTTAAACCCATTATACTTGACGGGGAATTTCATCTGCGTCCTTCTGATCCCGTAAAACTGAAAAAAGAAGCTGAACACATGCTGAAAACCCGAAAAAAAACACAGCCGGCAAATCTTCCAAGCGCAGGATGTTTTTTTAAAAATCCCATGTCCGGGAAAACAGCAGGTGAATTAATTGATTTGGCCGGACTTAAAGGAAAAAAGATCGGCGGAGCAGAAGTCTCTCCCATACATGCGAACTTTATCATCAACAGCGACAGGGCTTCTGCCGCCGACATACTCGCATTGAAGTCGCTTATTCAGGAAACGGTATCAGAACTGTTTGATATTGATCTGGAAACAGAGGTTAAAATTATTGGAGAATAAGCGCATAAGAAAAAATTATCATCGGAAGAAAAGCCCTTCAAAAAGAAGATGGCGTGAAGAGGTCGTGGTCATCCATAGCGGAAGTGTTGTACGACGAGGATATACAAGCCATCTGCCATTGGTTGTCCAGGAGCCTTCACAAAAGAATCCCCATGTAACAGAGTGGGTTACATTTTGTCTGAAAACCATCGCCTGCATCACTTTTGCAGGCGTGACAGGCCTCTTTCTGATTTTTTTATATGATTTTTTAACACAATATGATTATTTCAAAGCAGATCATATTGTGATAAGAGGAATTCACAGACTTTCTGAAAAACAGGTCATGAAACAGGCGCAAATTGAGACAGGAATAAACATTCTTTCAGTAAATCTTTCAAAAGCAAGAAAGTGCCTGCTTGCGAACACATGGATTGCCGACACCGAAGTCAGAAGGGAACTGCCGTCGGAAATTCATATTAAAATAACAGAGCATGAGCCCCTTGCCATCCTTGATCTTGGCCGTAAGTTCATCATCAATGTCTATGGGGAAATATTTAAAGAATGGGCAGAGTCTGATCCGGGTGACTTTCCCATTGTCGAAGGACTCGGGTTTTCAGACATCAGCTCTCCGGGAAAACCTCGCGTCGCTGCCTTCGGGGCAGTAATGGATGTCCTACAGCTCGGACAGCAGCCAGGAAGTATTATTCCCAACAGGGCAGTGGAAAGAATCAAGGCAGACAGGGAAATGGGTATCACCCTTTATGTGAGACCTGATGACTGTAATTTTGGTAAAATCAGGACCATAAAGCTGGGATACAATAACTACCCGGGTAAATATGACAGACTTGAGCATCTGCTTTTTTATCTGGGAAAAAAACAAAATTTTATAAATATTAATTCAATTGATCTGAATAACTTAAATCGCATTGTCGTTTCGGAATGCGAAATGCGAGATGAGAAATACGGAATACGGGCTTCGGGGCTCTGATCCTGCTTTTTTCGTATTTCACATTCCCCATTTGGAATGAGGAGGTGGAAGTGCCTGGACAGGAAGAGGTTATTGTTGGTCTTGATATCGGGACAACCAAAATTTGTGCTGTGGTTGGTGAATTATCGGGAAGCGAAATAAATATCATCGGCATTGGTACGCATCCCTCAATCGGACTTCGCAAAGGAGTCGTGGTAAATATTGAATCAACAGTGCAATCCATCAAAAAAGCTGTTGAAGACGCCGAACTCATGGCCGGTGTTGAAATATCCTCCGTATATGCGGGCATCGCGGGAGGACATATCACCGGTTTTAACAGCCGCGGAATCATTGCAATAAAAGGAGCCGAAGTCACACAGCATGATGTGGAGCGGGTGATTGACGCGGCGCGGGCCGTGGCGATTCCCATGGACCGTGAGGTGATACATGTGCTTCCCCAGGAGTTCATTGTAGATGATCAGGCCGGCATTCTGGATCCTGTGGGCATGGCAGCGGTGCGGCTGGAAGCAAAAATTCATATTGTGACCGGGGCAGTGACATCTGCCCATAATATTGTGAAATGCGCAAACCGGGCAGGGCTTGATGTCTGTGACATTGTTTTGGAATCCCTTGCTTCGGGCGAAGCGGTATTGGCAGAGGATGAAAAGGAACTGGGTTCGGCGCTGATTGATCTGGGCGGCGGAACAAGCGATCTGGCGATTTTTTCCAACAAAAACATCAAACACACTTTTGTACTTGCTCTCGGAGGAAACAATCTCACAAATGATATTGCCATCGGGCTCCGCGCCCCTCTTGCCGAGGCGGAAAATATCAAGAAAAAATACGGAACCTGTGTGGCAAAGAGTATCAGCCCCGATGAAACCATCGAAGTGCCAGGCATGGGCGGACGCAAGCCCAGAAAACTTTCCAGACAGATCCTCGGTGAAATTTTAGAACCCCGAATGGAAGAAATTTTTGCGCTGATACAAAGAGAGATGTACAGAGCGGGAATGGAAAATGCAATGGCATCAGGAATCGTTGTCACCGGCGGTTCAGCCCTTTTGGACGGCGTGACAGAGGTTGCAGAATCAGTTTTTAATCTTCCGACCCGTCTGGGGAAACCCCGGGGAATCGGGGGGCTTGTGGATGTTGTGAACAATCCCATGTATGCCACAGGTGTGGGGCTTGTCCTGTTCGGTGCCCAGAATCAGCCTGAAAGAAAATTCAGAATCCGTGACACAAATATTTTTAATCGTGTAATGCTCCGGATGAAGAAATGGTTTAAAGATATTGTTTGAAATTTAAATAAATTTGTTGTAAAAAAGCCTTTTGCCATTTATCAGGTTTCTGTTCCAAGTGTTTGCTGATAAATGACAACCGATAAATGTGAAATTAGGCAGGAGGGGGAACGATGTTCAGTTATGTGGAAAACAGTGGTAAGTCTGCGAAAATAAAAGTTATTGGTGTCGGAGGAGCAGGGGGAAACGCGATTAACAATATGATCGATTCCAATCTCCAGGGGGTAAATTTTATTGTAACCAACACCGATGCCCAGGCGCTTGATATTTCCAGAGCGCCGGTCAAAATTCAGATCGGAGACAAACTTACAGAGGGACTTGGCGCGGGTGCCAATCCGGGAATCGGACGGGAAGCCGCTATTGAAAATGCCGAAGCCATCCGAAATGCGCTGAAAGACAGCCATATGGTGTTCATCACCGCAGGGTTCGGCGGAGGAACCGGTACCGGGGCCACCCCTGTTATTGCTGAAATTTGCAAAGAACTGGGAACCCTGACCGTGGGCGTGGTGACAAAACCCTTTTCATTTGAAGGCAGAAAGCGCCTCAGACAGGCAGAAGAAGGGATTGACGTATTAAAGGATATTGCTGACACGGTCATCACCATACCCAATGACAGATTAAGGGGGCTTGCGTCCAAAAACGCCACAATGATAGAGATGTTTAAGAAAGCAGATGAGATATTGCTCCATTCGGTCAGAGGTATTACCGATCTTATTCTGATGCCGGGGTTGGTGAATCTTGATTTTGCCGATGTGAAAACAACCATGTTAAAGGCAGGCATGGCAATCATGGGGATCGGCGTTGCCAGCGGCGAAAACCGGGCCGTGGAAGCAGCAGAACGGGCCATCTCCCATCCCCTGTTGGAAGACCTTTCCATTTCCGGTGCCAGAGGCGTGCTGATGAACATCACAAGCACCAGTGATCTGACCATGGAAGAAATGACAGAAGCTTCCGAGCGGATATACAGCGAAGTTGGTGACGATGCGGATATCATCTGGGGAGCGGTGATTGATGACGCGCTCGGCGATGAAATGCGAGTAACAGTTATCGCAACAGGAATCGGCGGACCTGCTGAAGTGGCAACTCCGGAAAAAAGACGCGGTGTTCATTCCTTCAAACGTAAGGTGAGGGAGATCAGGCCGGCCGAGCCAAAAGAAGATTATGAAGAACCGACATTTATCCGCAAAAAAGAAAAAGAGACCCGGCCGCCTGAAACTGCCACTGATATTTACAGGGGACACAAGGGGATGGAAATTGACAACAATGATCTTGATATTCCCACATTTCTCAGAAAAAAAGCAGACTGATTTTTGTGGCTTGTCATGACAGGCGTATATGGGTGAGGAGAATGACAAATGACAAATCACAAGTGAAAAACGAAATCGGCACCATACGAAAAGACCGGAGAGGACGGCTCTCCGTAGCTCTTGTTTATCCCAACACCTACCATGTGGGAATGTCCAATCTTGGTTTTCAAACCGTATATCAGTTACTCAATCAGATGGATGAGGTTGTGTGTGAAAGGGCTTTTGTGCCGGAGCGTTCCGAACCGGGCCGCATCACGACAGCAGAGTCAGGAAGCGTTCTTTCTGATTTTGATATGATTGCTTTTTCTGTTTCTTATGAAAATGATTATCTTAACCTTCTGACGATTTTTGAAAAAACAGCGATTCCCCCTCTGTCAGAAGACAGAAATGATGCCTATCCGCTTATTATTGCGGGCGGCGTGGCCTGTTTCTTAAACCCGGAACCCATTGCGCCATTTATTGACTGCTTTCTCATCGGGGAAGCAGAAATTCTGATTCCCCGATTTTTTGAAGTATTAAAAGATACCGGTTTCTTTGAAAAAAAACATTTTCTGAACCTGAAAGCCCTTGCTCAGAATGTCCCCGGAGTATATGTTCCGAAATTTTATAAAACAATCTGCCATAAAGACGGAACCATTCGCTCGGTTGAACCGTTATGTGATGTGCCTGCCAAAACAGAGCGCGTTTTTTTAAAAGATTTATCTCAGACACCGACCTGCAGCGCCATATTAACCCCTGATACGATATTCCGAAAGACATTTCTGGCTGAAGTATCAAGAGGCTGTCCCCACGGATGCCGATTTTGCAGTGCGGGGTATGTTTACAGACCCCCGAGGTTCAGACCTGTTTCTCTTCTGAAACAATGTATGGAACAAGGCATGGCCATGACAGACAGAATCGGCCTTGTGGGGGCAGCGGTTTCGGATCTTCCCGGACTGGAGGAGCTTTGCAGTTTCCAGGAAAATGCCAGGATTTCTTTCAGTTCGTTAAGGGCCGATGCCCTGACGCCTCAACTCGTATCCGCGTTGAAAAAAAGCCGTGTGAAAACAGCAACCATTGCTCCGGATGCCGGTTCCGAACGTATGCGCCGCGTGATTAACAAGGGGATGACCGAAGAGGATATACTGAATGCAGCGGACCTCCTTGTATCAAACGGTATTCCGAATCTGAAGCTCTATTTTATGACAGGGCTTCCCACGGAAACCATGGAAGATGTTGAGGCCATTGTCAGTTTGTGCAAGCAGATCAAACAGCGGTTTTTAGCATCCAGCAGGATAAACAAGCGAATCGGGGAAATAACCGTAAGTCTGAATGCCTTTGTTCCAAAACCGTTCACTCCTTTTCAATGGGCACCAATGGATGATGTGCGTACACTGAAAAAAAAAATAAAATGGGTAAAGAACGGGCTGAAACGGGTGGCAAATGTTCGCTTTCATGGGGATATCCCTCGCCAGGCCAAAATTCAGGCGCTGCTTTCACGCGGGGACCGTAATGTGGCTGATATTCTGTCCCTGGCTCACAAAAATAAACACAACTGGCCCAAAACAATAAAGGAATCTCCTCTGAATCTGGAGGATTATATCTACCGAACACGAGCGCCGGATGAATATCTTCCGTGGGATATTATTCATCATGGTATTAACAAATCTTTTCTGAAACGGGAATATGACAAAGCCATGGGAGGGGAAACGTCTTCCCCGTGCAGGATGGAATCTTCTTGTCATGTATGCGGCGTTTGTAAGGAATAAAAAAAAATTGAGAATTGAGAATTTTTCGATTTTCAATTTCTAACCTCTGTAATAAGAAACGCTCATGAAAAAGCCGGGTTTTTCCCCCGGTCATGAAAATATGTGGTGAAAACCAATACCGTTCGGCACGATTTTTGCATACATTTGTAACTAACTGAATTCATATATCCGGAAAACTGAAATCCCGAAATGTCCGCCGGGCGTTTTTCGGAAACAATTTCTCCAAAATGCGGAAATGCCGGGCATTTCCGTCCGGCTATGCAAAAATCATGCCGAACGATATTGGGTGAAAACAGACAAAAAACCCGGGTTTTCCAAATATATTTTCATGGTAAAAAATTTGTTTTTGCTTTCAGGGTCTGATGGTAAAATGTATTGCATCCGGGGAATCATAACTGACCTTTTGAGCAAGTCCGATAACCCCGTTTCCATGCAATGATTTTTTGGTGTTTTTGACCATGCCTTGTTTGCCGTTGAGAAGCAGGCAGGTGCCGTTCATGCTCTGGTCAGTGAGTACGAATTTTCCTTTGCAATACTTGATGTACGCATGGGACCGGGAAACCCGATGGCTGTCCACAACCAGGTCATTATCCGGATCTCGGCCCATGGTCACACATTGCCGATTCTGATCAATATCAAATTTATGGTGCAGAAATCGGAGTTCCAGACGGGGAGACAGCGTTTTTGAATCCGAAGCCACGCAAGGGACTTCCGATTCACGGGCCGGAGCTGGTTTCCATATCATCTCATGTATGCTGATTTTTCCGTTTTTATCTTTGATTTTAATATGTTCAATACATCGGAACATGGTCTCATATTCCGGCCCCAGCGCCTCTGCTGTCTGTTTTGTGATGATAATCTGTCGTTCTTTCGCGAATTCCGTCATATGGGCGGCTATGGTGACAGCATCCCCAAAAATTTCGTTTCGTCCGCTGACAACTGAACCGGAGTGAATTCCTATGCGAATATTCGGCGGGACAAGGTCAGAATTATCCCCGGCATACATTTTTTCAACTTCCATATGCATTGTTTTTCCGGCTTTCACCGCATTCTCAGCGATTGGAAAAGTACATATGATCTCATCCCCTTTAATTTTAATAACCCTTCCCTTATGAGACTCAGTTATTTTTGAAAGAAGAGAAAGACAGGCGGATATGATTTTCTGAGCGTTTTTATTACCCAGGGTTTTGAAAAGTTGGTCGCTTTGAGGAATATTGGCAAAAAGAATTGCAAGGGAGGAAATTTTTTTTACTTTTTTATCTGTCTTTTTGTTTGCTTTATAATTTTCCCATGTTGAGGAAAAATTTTCCTGGCTTTTGGAAAAATAGCTTGTCATTCGCTTTAAATATGACATGGAATTTTTCCTTTCTGTTTTTAATTTGTTAATATTATATTATAAACAATTTTATAGCACAGATTTTTTACCGTAAAAATACATTTTGAAAAGCCGGGTTTTTTATCTGAAAATATTTTTATGACCGGGGGCGAAAAACCCGGCTTTTTCATGAGCGTTTATATGGGAAGATATGTCCTGACAATTTTCAATTCTCAATTCCTAAATATCCTATCCTGATTTTCTATACAACAAAAAAAACAGGGCTGCTCCTTTTTAAAAGGAACAGCCCTGTCTTATTTTATTATAGGCATCTGAGAAAAAAGGATTTTTGGGGAATATTCATTCCCCAAAATATTTTCTCTTATAGCCTGTTGTTTCCTTAATGAAACCTGAATTAATGAGCGCCCAACAGACCGGCAATAGCAGCAGCCTGGGGATGAGCGTAGATAAGAATCAGTGACACAACCAGTGCATAAATACACAGTGATTCGATCATAGCAAGACCGATCAGCATGGTAACTGTAACCTTACCTGAAGACTCAGGATTTCTTGCGATACCTTCAACAGCGGCTTTCAGACCAATACCCTGTCCGAGACCACAACCAAAAGCTGCGATAGCAATCCCAAAACCTGCGGCAGTCACACAAGCGATAAAAAATTGTAATGCTTGTCCTTCCATACTCTGTTTATCCTCCTTTTAAAATTTTACTCCTCAGCTTCTTCCATTCTCCCATTAAAAAATTACACTTAATATCTTTATTCTTCATTTGTCAAGTGACAAATGAAAAAAATGACAAATTAATGTGCGTGTTCCATCGCACCGGTAAAGTACATGACTGAAAGCATAAAGAATACAAACGCCTGTATTACGCAGACCAGAATACCCAGCGCCATGATCGGAAGGGGAACAAAAAAGGCCCCTGCCAGAAAGAAAAGAATTCCGAGAACCAGCTCATGACCCATCATATTTCCGAAAAGACGGAAGGAGAGAGACAGGACACGCGCAAAATGACCGATAATTTCAATGGGCAATATGATCGGAATCATCCACCATACAGGCCCCAGAAAATGTTTTATGTATTTTGCGCCATGATACTTGATACCGATAACATGAGTAAAAACAAAAACCGTCAGCGCGCAGGAAAGCGTTGTATTCAGGTTGGCGCTTGGCGGAAAAAAGCCCGGTATCAGTCCCAGCAGATTACAAGTAAGCACGTAAATAAATACCGTGGCAGCAACAGGCAGAAGCCACCGTCCTTCTTCTCCCGTAATCGTAACCATAAATTCTTCCAGACCGGATATGAGAATTTCCGACACGTTTTGTCCTTTTGTCGGAATCATACTCAGTGCCTTGGCCGGAATGTAAAAAAGAATGATGAGCAGAATAATAACCACCCATGAATAAAGCACATGAGGATTGGAATGGGCCCAATGTCCCAGACCAATGGCCTCAAACAATTTGACAAAAAAGAGATACGGATGTTCCACTTAAATTGCCTCCTTCAAAAAAAAATTTTTTAATTCAACCAGTGTTGCAAGAATAATGCTTACCACCACAACAGAAAGGCCGACAAACAGACCTATGGGATTGACATAATGCTGTGATATAAGCACAAATATAATAATACCGCTTATCACGAAGCGGATATAATACTTAACAATGACCACGTTATGTGATGAGAGACGGGAAGGTGTGAGGGCTTTTTTAAGTGTCCGGTGTAACAGATGAAAATTGATGGTGACAATAAGTCCGCCAAATATAATTCCCCTGGCAAAATCCGGCGGGGCCATGATCAGGCCCGCAATGCCTGCAACCACAAGAAGTATCCAGTTTGTAAGCGTGACAAATTTTAAGAGCCGCTGTTGAATATTATTCATCGTAACAATTTTCCCTGCTACAATTTTCTGCTTTTTTTTATTGCAAGTCCGATGTTTCTGAATCCCGCGGCAATTCCGAGTATAAGAAATATGAGCGTAAACCACGGCGTTGTAGAAAACTTTTTATCAAGCCAGACCCCGATTCCAAGCCCGATAACGATTGAAAGCGATACCTGAAAACCGATGCTGCTGTAATATGCAAGGTCCTTTAAATAATGTATTTTTTCTTTATTCATAGAAGGGAATATCCCTCCCCGAACTGGGCAGGGCTAAAGTCATATCCATTTAAAAACACTCTCTCTAACATAGGATGATGAACAAGTCAATGTAAAAGTGAACTAAAGTGCCTGAAGTGCTTAAAGTGAACTAAAGTGACTAAAGTTAAAAAACTTTCTTGTTTTGTTGCAGCCGAAAGCCATGATCGTTGCTAAGTACCGGACATAAATTTTCAGGTATAAATCCGGCATCAGACCTGCGAGGTTTCCGGCATGTGTGCGGGACAGCGCAGAAACCCGGCTTTTTTCCCGGACCAAGTGTCTCTCCTGCCGGAAAAAGCCGGGTTTCTCAACCGTCCGTCATATCCGTCCTGCGACAGCCCGAAAACTTTTCCTTCGGGGGACACAATATGTATTTATTCAGTTTCAGTTTCCTGCCGGGCTTTTCTTTGTCAGGAAATAGCTATTGTGTCCCCCGAATTCATTCCGAATTCTCCGTGTATAGCCCCGGATCAGCCCCTTCTTCTTGGTATAATAGTTTTTTCAGCAGGTTGATAGACTTTCAAACCTTGATCACCAGTAAGAATTTCGACATTAAACCCTATTTCAGAATAATATTCAGCAACTTCTTTTATTGTTGCATCACCGATACCCAAACCCTGACTCGCAAGGTTTGGCCATTTGTCTGCAAGTTCTTTCAAACGCTTTTCATTCCATAACTCACTTTGATGTTCAAACGCTGCCCAGGGTTCGGTTTCAGTCGCGGCTTTTAATATTAAATCTGAAAGTTTTTTTGCTATATCATATCTGTTTCCGTGAGCTTGAGCGATATGATTGCCTGTCTCAATAATTGTTGCCAAAGGAAGCACAAATGTACTCTTATTTTTTAATTCTTCTTCTACTTTCTCATTAATCCGAGTGAAGTCCCATCTGTCGTTACTACCTCCGCAAGTACTTTTTCCAGGAACTTTTAACCAACAGCACAACACAGACGTATCAAAAATAATAACCTTTCTCATTATATCAATCTTTCTTTTCTCCGGAGTGCGGATTCCAAACGACCTTCGCCAGATAATTTGCCAACAGGCCCTCTTGCAAGTAATTTAGGAAGTTCATCAATATCTTCCAAAAGAGTTAACTGACTATGCCCTGTTGTGTTATCCCGATGGCTTATAACGATAAAAGGAATCATTTCTGATCCGAGATTATCAAGTAAGGCAGGGTTATGAGTTGTTACTAAAATATCAATATTACGTTCCTGAGCAATTTTTTTAAGAACTTTGATCAATAGTTTGGAACGAGACGGATGGAGGCCATTATCAATTTCTTCAACAATTAACAAGCTGCCGGTTGGTCTTGTTAAAAGAGCAGTTAATACAGCAAGGAAACGTAAAGTACCATCAGACATACCTCTTGCATCAATCGTTGTGCTGTTAGTTAATTCTGTCCATTTTTCCTCACAATATAGCATTGCATCGGTTTTAAATTTACCAACATATTCTGAATACACAGCCATGACATCTTTTTCAGGAAGATGTTTTACATAATTTGTTAACGTATTTTCAATATTTGTTTTTGACTCAGCAGGCAGTGCCGCGATAACTCCGGCAATATTTGAAGCGTCATTCTTTAATTTATCAGATAAAGGTGAATAATCTCTCATGTGAGAGGGAACAGGATCAAGGATAAAAATTTCCTGAAGTTTCCTGCTTACAGTTTCGATACCCTGGGCAACTTCTTTCCTTAATGTACCAGTTTGTAATAGTAATTGGCTTAACACACTGTTATTCCTGGTGCATGGTCTTTGTGTACCTCGTTTTTCATTATATAAATATGCAGTTACAGAGGAGACATCGGATTCAATTTCGCCTGTCCAAAATAATCTGATTATATAAGGATTTTTTTTCGTTCTCGGTCTGAATATTTTTCTTTCTAATCTTTCCTTTTTAATCAGGCAATTCTGATTAACTACTTCCGCTTCAAGTGTATAAACAAATTCCGTGCGTTCTCCGCCTTCGACAGTAATTTGTAAAGAAAATACATTTTGTCCTTTTCTGCATACCCATTCGATACCGCCTCGCAATCCTGTAACATTAGTGCCGCCTTGTAATGCAGAAGACAGAGATATGCCAGAAGTAATTCTTTGAAGAAACAGAAAGGCATCTAATGCATTAGATTTACCACTGGCATTTGTACCTATCAAAACAGTTAAAGGATCAATATATAGGTTTGCAAGTTTAAAACTTTTCCAATCTTGTAATTGAATCTCTTTTATCATAATCTTATCTTTATGGCACTGGTTTCGTTTAATGGGAAATTTTGTAAAAACATAGGCTTATGTAATTACACAAAAAAAACGTCAACCCACTGATTTTTTAAACAAATCCGACTAATTTTCCTAAAAAAATCCCATTGAACGGAATCAGTGCCTCTTTGTTTCATTAAATATAAAACTCTGTTTATTTGAATTTACAGATTAAAATAGAGGGAACGACAAGTTCGCCGGCGCAGGCTTTTTTGCGTCCGGTGCAGATATGGGTCAGCCGGTGGCTTCTCAAATCTGATTTTCCGATTCAGACTGTCAGAATTCAGCGATAATTGCTGAATATCTGATCCACCGTACCGTCAGCTTTCATTTCCTCAAATATTTTATTCAGTTTTGCAACGGTTTCTGTAGAAACAGATTTGTTCAATGCCAGATACATAAAAGATTCTTTAATCATAAAAACCTGTTCCAATACAGATAACCCTTCTTTTTTTGCCAAATAAGGCCCTAGCAGATTTACGGTCGCCCAGAGATCAATTTTTTCTCCGTCCAGTTTTCTGGCGTTCAGGTGTTCAGATATGGCATATTCAATTTTAAAACCCTTTTTTTCCAGAAAAATCGCAAATGCATCGCCTTTGCATCCGCCGATTTTATATTTCCGCGCATCATCCAGCGTACTGATTTTAATATTACGGTTCTTTTTCCCCATCAAAATCCAGCTAGTTGAAACCAAAGGGCCGACCCAGTTAAACAACTGTTCCCGCTCAGGTGTCCGAAAGGTTGAAAACACACCGTGTCCCGATTTTTGCAGAGCCATGTTATATGAACGGTTCCAAGCATAGATCCGAATCGTATATTCGATTCCTGCCCGTTTGAAAAGTTCTCTGACAATCTCTGTTGAAATCCCCGTTATAGGATCGTCAGCATTGCCGATGCTTTCCCCACTGACACGCATATTAAATGGCGGATAATCCTCAGTCAGAAGATGCAGCGTTTCTGACCATCCGATGCTCCATGAACAAAAAAACAGCACAATTCCCATACCCAAAATTTTTTTCATACGTTTCTCCCCTTCACATTTCTGTCAAATATCAACCCATTATTTTGACACTCATTTTTCCGCGTCAGAGACTGCCTCGCGGTTCCTTTGATAACGATGCTCAGTTCATCAACAATTCTCTTCATTTGTTCAGCCTGAGCATTCATTTCCTGAGAAAAACCTGCGGATTCCTGAGCATTGGCGGCATTCCGCTGTGTTACGCCATCCATATCAGATGATGCCTGACTGATCTGATTTATTCCTGAAACCTGTTCGCGCGAAGCCAATTCAATCTCTTTTATCAGTGAATCAGCTCTTGATATTGCGGCAACAAGTTTTGAAAAGGCTTCATCTGTGATGATGACCATATCGGATGAATCTCTGATTTTATTGACAGTGTCTTCAATCAGACCTGCTGTGTTCTTTGCTGATGTTGCTGTACGCATTGAAAGGTTTCTGACCTCATCCGCAACCACTGCAAATCCGGAACCAGCTTCTCCGGCTCTGGCAGCCTCAACCGCCGCATTCAGTGCCAGCAGATTGGTCTGAAAGGCTATTCCGTCTATGGTTTCAATAATTTTTGATGTGCTTCTGCTGGATTCGGAAATCTCTTCCATTGCTTTCATAAGTCCGGTTATTACACTGTTCAGTTTTTCAGTCTCATGGCTGACTTCTTTCATAAGTAAATTGGCATCGTTGGAATTATCTGCGTTCTGCTTGATCATTGAAGACATTTCCTCAGCAGATGAAGATATTTCTTCTATGGATGAAGCCTGTTTCGAAGCGTCCTGAGCCAAAGTCTGACTCGCGGCTGAGATTTCTTCTGAGGATGAAACAAACAGTTCGGCATTTGTCCTAAGCGTCTCAATAATTCGCTGGATCGGTCTGATGGCAATGATTTCAAGACAGACCGTTATGCTGGCAGCTAACAGTATAACGATGCAGAAAACAGCGGCCGCCTCTTTGAAAATCAGATTTTCAATCTTTGCCCCGATCATGTCTCTTAAATCTGAAATTTCTTTTTGCATCTGTTCTCTGCTTTGCCGGATTTCTGCATTAAGCAGAGACTCTGTATAATAAATTTGTACTTTGCCTAATTTTTCTTTTCCGTAAAAAGCTTCTGCCTGAAAGGATAATTTTTCGTTGATGCCGATGTTTTCAGGAACGGTTTTACCGGCTTGGATTTCAGGATTTTTCCATGCGGCAGCCAAGGGCCTGTTTTCAATGTCCGTAACGCTTACAGCTATGATCTGGGGAATTTTCAGATACGATTTTATCGCATCTTCAAGCCCTTCCCAGTCATAATTATAGATGAACATCCCGCACAGATTGCCCATTATTTCGGTATTGACACTGAAGTCTGCCTGAAACGCTTTTTTCCGCTTTTCCATCTGTGTGTCAGTAAGCTTCTCTGCCAGCTGTTTCTGTTCTCTCAAAAGAAACTCCGCCATTCCAAATTGAAAATTCAGCAATAGCAGTACGGTAAGGACTAAAAGAACGAAAATGACAAGCCCGTTAATCACGGAAGTCTTTGCCGAAATCCCGAATCTTCCTGTTGCAAAATATCTGTTCTTCAATTTTATCCTTTCGTCATTTTCACCAGCTTATAAAACATATTTTGACATCCTTCATTTACCAGTTTACACTTTGCTACAGAACAATCTTGCAAATTATTTTACAATTCAGAAAAAGTGCAAACTGATCTTCGGCTTTTATAAAAAACAATTTTATATTATACCATAAAATAATAATAAAATCAAGGTTTTTTCTTAAAACTTTTCTTTCAGCCGGAACTGAACAGTCTTAAAATTTTTCGGCATGTGCAGTTAAGCATAACTATTTGAAATCAAATGTAGCTGTAGGGTGGGTGGAGCGAAGCGCAACCCACCGTTTACTGAATTTCGGTGAGTTCCGCTTCGCTACACCCTCGGATTGGGAAACAGAACCGACTTTTGCCGGATTTGCCAATCGGGCGGGAGCGATTTCGTAAGTGAGAGAATGTCGTTGAAAGGAGCCCGAACCGGGGGCACGGCTTAACAAAAGAAAGAAATTCTTATAGCGGATCATCTGCTGAAAGCCGCCGGTTTTCATTGTGACTGTCGGGTCATTGGCTATTTATACCCGATGATCAAATTTTTGACCCGGTTCGAACAAAAAGTTTGTCATTCCGTTCGACTGAACTCATGCCGAAGCCTGCGAAAGCAGGAATCCGTTTTGGGCCGATGCAGTGCTTCCGGGAACTGTGGATTCCTGCTTTCGCAGGAATGACAGAAAACAACTTGGTGATTGAGGGTATAAAACTTTTATTCAGGCTCTATGCGGCTTTTTTCTGACGATTTTTGGCGGTTTTAATTTTTTTTCCATATTTTTCACAAAAAAAACGGATACATTCAGGTGCGATGTCAATTGTTTTTTCGTCATACAATCCTGTTTCCGGATTTAGCCAGATAAGCGTATAGTCACCTTTTACCCATTTGAATCTTTTTTTATCTCTGAGTGGTAAAAAAGCATCTCCTGGATTTTCCTTCACAATCAGCGGATAAAAATCCAGCTCATAGATTGATACATCCAGATTTTCCTCAAACCATAATCTCAGGATATAATCTTTTACATGTTCGGCTTTGAGAAGCCCTCGCTCAAATTTGTCTTTCCAATTTGATTCATCTTTGGCATATTCAGACCATTCTTTCCATTTCATGATATTTATCCCACAATTGATATAAGCTTATTATTCATGGCATGTTCCCATTGCTCAAGCAGTTCCTGCTCATGGACATCAACCCATGCTTCCACCATTTTTTTCAATTTCGGAGGCAGGTCCTTACCAGGTTTTATCCATCTTTTTGCTCTGATTTCATAACGGTAGCTTTTTACATCATTTTGATATTTGACATGAACATGTGGCGGTGCATGATCATTGTAATTCATCAGAACGATCAGTGTCCCTTTCTTAAAGGGATGCGATACAGGTGGCATAATTTATTATTCTCTAAAAATAAAATATCCGGAACGTAGGGTGACCGCACAAGGTGGGTTGCGCTTCGCTTCACCCACCCTACGTTTTTCATGGTTCGTTGTGGCTGGCAAGTCATGCCCGTTTATATGAAAGTGTCAGATGTTAAGTGTTAAGTGTCAGGAAAAACAGCAAGATTTTCATCATTCGTTGTGGCAGGCAGCTCATGGCCGTTTATATGAAAGATATGTGTGATCTGTAATTTAAAATGATGCTGTCAAATTGGTTTTCAGAATTCAATACTGTTCGGCGTTCTCGGAAAGGGGATGACATCCCTGATATTGCGGATGCCTGTCACCAGCATGATGAGCCGCTCAAATCCGAGGCCGAAACCGCTGTGCGGGACAGTTCCGAATTTTCGGGTGTCAAGATACCACCAGTAATTTTCCTGGGACAGTCCCATTTCATTCATCCGTGATTTAAGCACGTCAAGGCGTTCCTCACGCTGGCTCCCGCCAATGATTTCTCCGACACCCGGGACAAGAACATCCATTGCCGCGACGGTTTCGCCATCATCATTCACTCTCATATAAAACGGTTTGATGTCTTTGGGATAATCATAGACAATGACAGGTTTTTTAAAATGTTTTTCAGTAAGGTGGCGTTCATGTTCAGATTGCAGATCTTTCCCAAAATCAACAGGATAGTCAAATTTTTTCCCGGACCTGTTCAAAATTTTCACAGCCGCTTTGTACGGCAGACGGACATATTCTGATGATGCGATATTTTCCAAGGTCCGCATCAGGGTTTTATCCACAAATTTTGCAAAAAGCTCCAGGTCTTCGGGACATTCTTCCATAACATAACTGCTCAGATATTTTATGAAAGCTTCGGCAATCTCCATGTTTTCGGTAAGATCACAGAAAGCCATTTCCGGTTCCACCATCCAGAATTCTGCCGCATGTCTCCGGGTATTGGAATTCTCCGCTCTGAATGTGGGGCCGAATGTGTAAACATCCCCCAGGGACAGGGCAAACATTTCTGCGGATAACTGTCCGGAAACTGTCAGATTTGTCTCTTTGCCAAAAAAATCCTGTGCATAGTCGGGTTTTCCATCTTTTTTCGAGGGACTGTCCGGAGCCAATGTCGTGACCCTGAACATCTCTCCCGCGCCCTCGCAGTCAGACCCGGTGATAATGGGAGAATGCAGATATCTGAACCCTCTGTCTCTGAAAAATTTGTGTACAGCATAGGATAGTTCCGAGCGGATACGGAATGCAGCCCCGTATTTGTTTGTTCTGGGCCTTAAATGTGCGATGGTTCTTAAAAACTCATCCGTATGACGTTTTTTCTGCAAAGGATAGGTGTCCGGAGCAATGCTGATGATCTCTGCTTTTTCCGCCTGAATCTCCCATTTCTGTCCTTTTCCCCGAGATTCTATGAGCGTACCAGTCACAGCAATGGCAGAACCTGTGGTAAGTTTTTTAATATCTTCATAATGTTCCAAAGTATCGTCAGCAACAACCTGTATGTTTTTGAGACATGATCCGTCATTGATTTCAATAAACGAAAAGGTTTTTGAATCGCGTCGGGTTCTGACCCATCCTTTGAAAAAAAACTTATCCCCGGGAACATCTGATTTTAAAATTTCGATTATTTTTGTACGTTTCATTAGAAAATCTCCATGATCGTAACTCTCAGGATATACATTTTCTGATACAGACCGCCCGCGCTTCCGAAGTTTTATAAATGCACTCGTAAGTTAAGGCAACAGTTGTCTCAGGAATGCGAAAATCATCTTTCGCGCTGATTCCGAAAAAAAAATTTTCAGACCCGGGCAGTTTATAATTATGCTTATAATAAGGAAAAAGCCGTCTCCGGAGCGCGAAAATCATTTTTCACACTGACTCCGAAATTCAGGCAGATAAATCGAAAAATGCAAAAATCATACATCCGCATCCGCAGGAGGAGGCACAGGAACTTTGAAAAATTTTATTCCCTCTTCTTCTAAGGTTTTTTCTTCCTCTTCAGTGCTGTTTCCCTTTATATTCCTGGGCTTGGAGACACCGTAATGGATTTTAAGGGCTTCCTTGGCAAAATCACAACCCACATCTTCGAAATTTTTATCCACAAAATCTGCTATTTTATTATTTATATCAGTAAGTTCAGCCTGCTGATCAGAAACCTCTCTTGCTGTCCGGGACGATTTTATCGCAAACGCGGAAGGGATTTTGAAAACAGAGGTATCATTACAAACCGGGCAGGCAATCAGAGATTTTTCCTTTTGCTCCTCGTATGCCTGACTGTCTTCAAACCAACCTTCAAACGTATGACCGTTGCTGCATTGCAAATCAAATGCTATCATTTCATTTCTGTTCCTTCCTTAATAAAAGACACATTGCCAGTATGGTGAAACGGAAAGTTTTTCTTACCCATTTTAGGGACATAAAATTTCATTTTTCCTGATAATTCATATTCGGACGAAGCTTTTGTCAATACATTATCCAAAGACCAGTCCAGCTCTGAAAAAGTGACATTCATCGGAATTTTCACCAAGGATGAGCTGTTTTCAGCAATGGGAGAGACGGTCTTAAAGGAGCCTTTGGCAAATCTTGTTTCAGACAGATTTATGCTGTAATTCAATCCCTTTAACTGAATTGGAAACGGATTGGGGTTCTCTATGCTAAAAACAATTATCACTGTGGATGTTCCGGTCAAGGAAAAATTTGAAGTATCAACATATTTTATTGATATTTTCGGCAGCCCGGGGATGTCAATAAATCCCTTTGTCTGATACGGAATCGCAAAAGGGCCCGCACCAATGAATCCGGATAAATCATAAGCAATTTTATCGGATTGAATAAACTCTGTGACCGATTCGAACAACCCCGGGTAATTGAAAGTGACAGACAACCCCACCTGCTCCGAACCAACCGCTTTTAAGGGAATCCCTTTGTCAGCGACCCCTTTTATAAATTTTTTGTCGTTAATTTTGAAACTGTAACCAATACTTCTGATTTTTATGCTCATGGGATTGGGGTTACTGACCTTGAAACTGAACACTGGTGTTGATTCAAACAATGACATATTTTCCAGCGTCATACCCTCAAATGTGACAACAGGTTTGTCAAGAAGCTCCTGGTCCACGAGTGTGGCACATCCCCATATCATCATTATTTTTACAATTAAAACAACTAAAACTGTCTTTTTATGTGCGTTTGTCCTTTGAAAAAAATTTCCTGCACTCATTGTTTTTTTCATTATATTTTTTTCATTATACTAGAAAATGATAAAAAGTTGTGATAATAGCAGTCCGTGGTGATTTCTTTTTTTATAACAAAAAAATTCTCAGTTGCATAGTGGGAGAATCCCATAAAATAGCATTTCTTTGACTTTTTTTCATCTCGTCTGTACAAAATATTTTAAACTCAACAGGTTATCATGAATATGACACAGATGACAGCATTTTTGATTAGCATAACTGTCAGATCATATCAATCTTATTTTAAACAACGCATCAGGTCTGAATTTACAACAGGAACGTATTACATCTGAAAATTAAAGAATAAACATGATGTATAATAAGGTAAAGATGATTTTCCTTATTGGGGGATTTGGAGCAATGCGGATTGGAGACGTCGGTGGTGTGATTTTGTTCTTCCCACACTTCGGCGTGAGTGGGAACGCATGATGGCCGGAGGGTCAGTCCCCCCGGCTGAAAGCAAAAGCATCCTAAAGAAAGCTGCGAAACAGTCTCAGATCGCAAATGTTCATAAAAAAATTTGGGTTATCAGTCCTTTAGCAGGCTTTCGTTTTCAGCTCCGACATTACGATGCCGAGGCTTGTTTCGAAGCCTTCTAAGCAGCAAGCGGGTATTTTTTAGCAACAGTCTCCTGTGCCGCGGTTGTAAAAATCGTAAAAAAGAATGTCGAACCCTTGCCAGCCGAACTCTCAAGCCATATTTTCCCGCCCATCAGCTTGACCAGATGTGAGCATATTGCCAACCCCAGACCTGTTCCGCCGTATTTTTTCATAGTTGAAACATCAATCTGGGAAAAGGACTGAAACAGACATTCTCTTTTGTCAGACGGTATGCCAATACCTGTATCTTTAACGGAAAATTGAAGTTCAACCATCCCGTTATTCTCGGAAATTTTTTTTACGCCAACGGAAACTTCCCCTTGTTCGGTAAATTTCAGCGCGTTTTCAACAAGATTGAACAAAATCTGATTCAGGCGTATGACATCACTGTTAATAAAACGCGGCACTGATGGTTCAATCAGAAAGGTCAGCTCAATATTTTTTTCCGAAGCTTTCAGGACTAACAAATCATAAACATTCCTGAGGCAGGTCATCAGTTCAAAACGATTTGCCTCCAACGCCATCTTTCCTGACTCTATTTTGGAAAAATCCAAAATATCATTAACAATCCTCAGTAAATTTTCACCGCCCTCCCGTATAATATCAGCGAACCTGTACTGCTGGGCTGTGAGTTCTGTTTTCATGAGAAAATTGGTCATGCTGATTATCGCGCTCATGGGATTTTTGATTTCATGGCTCATAAAAGCTAAAAATTCGGATTTGGCTTTTGCAACCGCTTCGGCCGCTTCTTTGGCTTCTTTTAATTTTTTATTCGTTGTTCTGAGCTGACTGAGCTGTTTTTTCATTTCCTGACGTTCATCAGAAAAATACCAGAACTGATTTGACGGATAACCAGGCAAACACGCGAAGGTCCGAGTTGCCTGGTCTAATTCATCCTCCCGAGAAAAAAATATTTCTTCCCCTGATGGATTATACCTGACTTCTAATGACTTGATTTTACATTCTGATTGTTCTCGGAGAGAATCCGATAGCTGCATTTTTTTCTCCTTTCTCTATATAATGTTTCTCACTCCGGAGTGCCAAACTTGCAGTTTGGCACTCCGGACAGTCTTTACAGCGATACCTTCTACAAATATGATTTATTTATTAGTACGTTTATCAGGTTAAGCCTTTATTAAGATTTTATTAAAATTTTATTAAAAATAAAAATAGCCCGGCAATGAACAGCCGGGCTATTTTCAAATCGTTCTCAGGCGATTTCCGGAAAAGAACATATCAGCAGACTTTTTCAGTTTGTAGTTCCGCCTTCAGGCGGTGTCACATCGCCTGAAGGCGGAACTACAAACCGCTATGCTCATTCCTGTAAATCGCCTTACGAAGATTTAACGCTTTGGTAATATGGTTATTTTTTAATGTCGGCTATCACATTATTCTGATTTCCATACTTTTTTTCACGCCTGAACCTCCCTGTGCCCCAATTCAGGGATTATTCGGGATGAACAATTGTCGGGAATATCCTGAGAATATACTACATCCATTTCATAGATATAATCCAAGTCGTTATTGGTGTCATCAAGCTTGGTGATGCTCATCTTATCCGGACTTTTTTTGGCCTTTTTTTTCTTTGCTGCCATAATATTGCTGATTTCTTCCGTGGAATAAACACGGGAACGCAGGGCCGGCAATTCGAGAACCACCGCGCTGATAGTCATCAGGGGAAAGGCCTTTTCCCTCCCGTCCCGGTCTTTGGAAAGAATATACCCTCTTTCAATGGCCCCGGTATCATAAAAACTCTCCACATCGTTCCGAAACTGTCTCACCATTATCGAGACATCTGAAATCGCTTTTTTCAAAGAGATTCCGTGGATACCCATAAAAAAATCATCTCCGCCGATGTGTCCGGCAAAACGGTTGGCGTACTCTGTCCGGGTTCTCAGCAGTTCTGAAAACAGCAGGATCACCCGGTCTCCCTGACGAAATCCGTAAGAATCATTATAAGGTTTGAAATTATCAAAATCAAAATACACAAAAATATATTGATTTTTTGTATCATGCAGGGCTTCGGAAACATATTCGTGAATGAGTGTATTTCCCGGAAGTCTGGTCAGGGGATTCTGATCTCTGGCAATAGCGATGTTTTTTTCATTAAGGACTTTTAAAAGAGAATGCGCACTCAGAAAGCCTTTATATTTCATGCTTTCCGTGATGAGGATGCCTTTGAGATTTTCAGTATGGGAATAGATTTCGAGAATTTTTTCCACAGGTGTGTGTATATCCGCGATGGGAAACTTGCTGATGAATTTATTCAGATTTTTTCCAAAAGCCGGATTCTGAAGCAATGCATTGCCGTGAGGAGAAAAGGTATAATTTTTGAAGCTCTTTTCACTGATAACGCCTAGCGGCTCATTGTTGCGATTTAGGACAGGAAAAAAACTGTTGTCCTGTTGCTGCCTGAACTTTTTAAACACTTCAAAGATATCATAGTTATAAAACACAGGTTCAATATACTCCATCTCCGTAGTGATAAGCTTCTTGTCTTCTGAATTTTTATTCCGCTGATCACATTCGCTTAACAATCTGATATGGTCATACTGACTTTTAAGCACATGAATATCCGATTCAGGCGGCTGAATAAAATAGCCCTGAATCAGATCGCAGCCAATGATCCGGCATCCGTAGTATTCCTGTTTTGTTTCAACGCCCTCGGCAATAACCATGCTTCCCATGAGATGAGCGATGTTTACCATGCTTGAAACAAAAAGCCTTTTATTTGAATCCTTTTCCATGTCCTGAATGAAAAACCGGTCAATTTTGATAAAATCAGGCTCTGTATAATAAAGCATCTGAAAACCTGAAAAACCGGTTCCGCAGTCATCCACTGCGATTTTAAACCCCTGGGACCGATAGACATTGAGGATACTCACCGCAGTCTGAGCATCTTTCAGTTTGTGTTTCTCAGAAATTTCAAAACAGACAGCATCCAGCGGAAGACGGTGGCGTTTCAAAATATTTATTGTGCTGCCCGATTGATAATCTTCGGAATTCAAAACGCGATTATCCAGATTAAAAAACAACTTTGTCTGACATTCACAGTCCATCTTCGAAAATTTTGTGATGGCTTTTTCTCGTAGGACCAGATCCACCTGATGCAGAACATTGTCTTGATATGCCTGGTCAAAAAAAGCAGATATGGACTTAAAACCGGCTGCCTCGTAATTTCGCATTAATGCCTCACATCCGTAACATACGCCGGTATGAATGTTCACAATGGGCTGAAATGCAAAATCAATGTGCGAAAGACTGGAAACCCAGTCATTGCTTTCAAGTGGTTTCATTGTTATTTTAGGTGTTAGGTGTTAGGTGTCAGGTGTTAAGAAAAGCAAAACAAATCGCTGATTTTTGACCATCTGACCCCCCTAACATATTACTCGAAATTCAAGTTTTTTTCTGTCATTCCTGCAAAAGCAGGAATCCACACTCCCCGGAATCGCCGCATCTGCCAAAAACGGATTACTGCTTTCGCAGAAATGACAGGCTTTTTGTTCGAATCGGGTCAGAAAACTTGATCATAGAGTATTAAAAATTTTTTTTAGCCACATTTCAATTTGAAAGATTTCTAAAAATAAAAGCCAATGCAATCGCCAGTAAGTATCTGGTCATAAATTTTCGAATATAAGACCTCCGAAGTTTTTAAAACTTCGGAGGTCTCTGATAGTGAAAACTTTTGATCAGGTACTTACAAAACAGTTCCTCATCTTCATCTTTCCCCTGATTTTTTGTTAAAATTAACATTGCATTTAATATGGTTACCAAATGTTAGCTCATTATTAGGACAAAATGAGTATTCTGTTAGTTTTTTGGCGGTGTCCCAAATCCGGATATAACGTCATATCATCCTTAAAAAATGTAGGGTGGGTGGAGCGAAGCGCAACCCACCGCACAAGGTGGGTTGCGCTTCGCTCCACCCACCCTACGTTCCGGGTATTTTATTTTTGGGGAAATCCCTTATGCGAATTGAAGTTGTTCACAGCATGAGCGCGGTTTATTATGAACATTACATCTTGAAACAAAGCATAAACGTCGTGCCTTCTCCCGGCAGACTTTCCACCTTAACCATTCCATTATGCTGTTCCATTATGCCATAAAGGGTGGAGAGACCCAGACCCACACCGTATCCTTCTTTTTTAGTGGTGAAGAACGGCTCAAAAATATGGGAAAGGTCTTCCGGGGAAATTCCTGTTCCGGTATCTTTCACAGCCACAGTTACAAATTTTTCTTCCGGATCATAATCACTGGTGAGAGTAAGGGAACCGCCCTTTGGCATGGCATCCATCGCATTAAAAATGAGATTGATGACACATTGTTGCAACTGGTTAAAATCCCCTTTTATCCGGGGAATATCCGGTGCGACACGGTGAACAAGGCGGATATTATTGAGTTCGAGTTTATGCTGGCTCATAAGGACACACCGGTGCAACAGCTCGTCCACCTGTATATCTCCGAAAGCAGGGGAAGACTTGCGGGAAAAGGTCAGCAGGCTGGAGACAATCTGAGAACACCGGCTGGTTTCGTTGACAACAAGGTCCAGATATTGCCTGAATTTTTTTTGGCGATCTTCTTTCAGAGGACCTCTCTCGAGGATGCGGGACATGAGACGGCCATAATTGAGAATTCCGGCAAGAGGATTGTTAATTTCATGCACCACGCTGGCGGCCAGCTTTCCCAGAGACATCATTTTATCCTGATGAAGGATACGGGCCTGATCCTGCACTTCCCGTTCAAGTTTCCGGATTTCCCGAAGGTCCCTGAAAAAACAGACCAGTCCGTCCTCTTTTCCCTGATTAAAAATCACGGAGGCTGACAACTGAACAGGAATACACTGATCATCTTTTCCCCGGAGTGTGGTTTCAAAAAGAAAAAGCCGGTTCTTTCCGCCATATTTTTCACTGGCCAGTTCTGTTTTTAGTCGTTTTTCCTCTCCGGGAGGAAAGAACTGTCCCAGGACCATCTGGTTCAGAACCTGTGTTTGGGAATACCCGAGCAGGGCTTCCATACTCCGGTTGAAAGTAATAATTTTTTCCTGCCCGTTGCATCCGATGATACCATCCATGGAGCTTTCAATGAGATTTTGCTGAAAAGCAAAAGTTTCCATAAGTTCCCGGGTTGTTTTGGACAATCCCTCTTCCAGAAACGTCGTGTAATCCTGAAGCTGTCTGCGAGTGGTATGGCGATGCTTTGCCCGATCCAAAGCAACATTCAGGGCATCTTCATGAATAGGCTTGGAAATAAAGTCTGAAGCGTCCAGCTGAAGTGCGCGAATGGTGACATCCATTTCGCCAAATGCGGTGGCAACAATCACTTCAATATCCGGATACTGGCGTTTTATCGCCTCAAGAACCTGAAGACCATCCATGCCCGGCATACGGATGTCCGTAATAACAATCTGAGGGGATATCTTCCCGCACAGACACAGACCTTCGATACCGTCCGATGCGGTCCACACATGATATCCCGCGTCCGCAAGGGTAATACGCATGGTCTTTCGAATCCCCTCCTCATCATCAATAAAAACGATTTTCCAACCATTAGGCTGTGCCATGAAAAATCTCCCATAATTGATAAGGGCATTTCTCGTTCCCACGCAAACCATGGGAATGCCTCCGGGACGCTTTGTTTCCCAAACAGCAGACAGAAATCAGGACGCAATGCATTCCCACGCAAACCACGGGAACAAAATCGCCTGATCAGGACACAAAACGTCCGCACTGCATTCCCACGCAAACCACGGGAACGAAATCGCTTAATAATTCTTCCTCTGCTGATTATCAATCACCGATTATCAATTGTCAAATAATCCTTCCTATTTTTATGAAAATTTGGTAATGTAATGTTTATAAATCAAAAAATTCTGAAAAATATATCCGTCAGCATCTGGTTCGGACTAAAAGCACGCCCGTTGCCAGTCTGACGGAAATATCTTCAATCTGCCAATATGACAAATCAAATCATTCATTTTCAACCTGATATGTAACAAGGGGGGAAATATGTTGAAAAATCTGCGTCATAGTCTCGTGTTAAGGCTTATTTTTGCAGTGGGAGTGACCCTGCTTATCAGTATATCCACATGGGCCTACTTCAGTATCAGGTATCAGCAGAAAAAATTCATGCAGAGCATTGTGGAAGGAACGGACAGACTGACCAACACCATTAAGCTCGGCACACATTATGCCATGATGATCAACTCCAGGGATGAAATCAACCAGATCATCCGAAATATTGGCAGGCAGAAGGAAATTGAAAATATAAGAATTTATAACAAAGACGGACAGATAAAATTTTCAAACCGGGATTCGGACATTGAGCAGATAACCAATATTAAGGCAGAAGCCTGTTATATCTGTCACCGTTCGGAACCTGCTTTGTATGAATTAGAGCTGGCGCAAAGGACCCGCATATTCACTTCTCCCCGGGGATATCGGCTGTTGGGAGTTATCAGTCCCATTAATAACGAGCCAGGATGTTCGTCTGAGTGTCACTTCCATCCTAAAGACAAAAAAATCCTGGGAGCGCTTGATGTTGTTGTTTCACTGAAAGGAACAGATGCCGATATTCTGCGTTATGAAGAGGGGATCATCTCGCTGACGGTTTTTGTATTTCTTGTGACATCAGTCATTATTTTTATCATCGTGTTAAAATTCGTAAAGCAGCCCATCAAAAAGCTGATAGACGGAACCCATCTGATCGCGAAGGGAGCGTATTACAACAAGGTGGATGTTCACACAGAGGACGAAATCGGAGAACTGGCAATGGCCATCAATTCCATGGGCAAAGAAATTGGTGACAAACAGGCCAAACTGAACAGGCAGCGGGACGAATATCAGCAACTGTTTGAGAATGTCCCCTGTATCATAACGGTTCAGGACAGAAACTACAGACTTCTGGGATATAACCGGGAATTTTCAAATAAATTTAATCCCAAAAAAGGAGATATGTGCTTTCACGCATACAAGGGGCGTGATAAAAAATGTGAGAATTGTCCGGTTGAAAAAACATTTGAAGATGGTGAGTCCCATTACAGCGAAGAGGCGGGGGTGAACAAAGACGGAACACTGACGCATTGGATTGTCAGAACAGCACCCTTGAGAAACAATGAGGGCGAGATCGTCGCGGCCATGGAGATGTGTCTTGACATTACGCCCAGAAAGCAACTGGAAGAACAACTGGAAAAATCGGAAAAAAAATATCATGCCTTCTTCAGTAACATACCCAACCCTGTCTTTGTGCTGGACGCTGAGAACCTTCAAATCCTGGACTGTAACGAAAGCATCAGAGCGGTTTACGGATATGAAAAGAATGAGATCGTAAACACACATTTTACGGATTTGTTCATGGAGGACAAAAAGCATTACGCCCGCGAAATACTGACCAAAACCGTGATTGACCAGGTAAAGCATATGAACAAGGCTGGTAACATACTGTTTGTCAATATTCGTATCTCGCCTGCCGAATATGGAGAACAGAAGGTCTTTCTCGTTACTACCAGTGATATCACCAAACGCCTTGAAACCGAGCAGCAACTCATTCAGACCAGCAAAATGGCCACGCTGGGAGAAATGGCCACCGGTGTCGCGCACGAGCTGAATCAGCCGCTTTCGGTGATAAAGACCGCCAGCAGTTTTTTTATGAAAAAAATCAGGAAAAAAGAGACAATCAGGGAAGACATTCTTCTGACCATGTCTCAGGAAATAGACAGCCATGTGGACCGGGCCACAAAAATTATAAATCATATGCGGGAGTTTGGCAGAAAATCAGATATGTGTCTGGCGGAAGTTCAGGTGAACGGCGTCTTACAAAAGGCATTTGAAATCTTCAGCCAGCAATTGAAACTCAGAGGGATAGAGGTGGTCTGGGACCTTGAAGAAAATCTGCCCCGGATCATGGGAGACCCTGGCCGTCTGGAGCAGGTTTTTATCAATCTTATTATTAATGCAAGAGATGCTATTGAGGCGCGCTGGGAATTTAACCGCCAGGAGATGGCTGATCCGCAGGAAGAGGAAAGAAAAATTTTCCTCAGAACAAAGACTGAGGGAGATAAAGTTGTTATTGAAGTGGAAGATACCGGAAATGGGATTTCGCCCGAAATCAGAACCAAAATATTTGAGCCATTTTTTACAACCAAAGAAGTGGGAAAAGGCACGGGCCTCGGTCTTTCCATCAGTTACGGTATTATTAAGGACTGCGGCGGAACCATACGCACGCGTCGCAATAAAGGCAAAGGAGCCTTCTTTGTCATACAATTTTCCATTAGTGAAAAATAATCAGCTACGAGTTGTCAGCCGGCAGTCATCAGCTATAGATTTTAAGAAAATAAGTACCTGAGCACTCGATGTTCAAGTTTTTTTCTGTCATTCCTGCGAAAGCAGGAATCCGCTGCTTCCGGAAGCGTGGCCTCTGCCCAGAATGGATTCCTGCTTTCGCAGGAATGACAGGCTTTTTAGTCGAATCGGGTCAAAAAACTTGAACATCGAGTGAGCAAAAATTTTTCATACATCTTTTTTTCCGCGAAAGGGGAAGAAACCCGCACTTTTTCTTCATGGGCAGCGGGTCATTCCGGGAAAAAAACCGGGTTTCTTTTCCGCACAATTATCGAAAATTTATGGTTAGGTACTTATCAGTCACTCCGGAGTGCCAAACCGCAAATTTGACACTCCGGACGCCTCTGCCAAACTGCAAGTTTGGCACTCCGGATAACCTTTTTCTTAAAGCCCATACAAGCTGTCAGTAAAACAGCGAATGATTTTACCAACTGCCAACGGATAACCGTCAACTGTCAACTGATAATTTATGGATGATGTTTTTATAAAATACAGTCATATTGGTGAGATTTTTGATTATCTGTCACTGGGCGTTATCATTTTGTCTCCGGATCGCAAGATCACGTCCATGAACAGGACTGCCGAAGTGCTGACAGGGTATAAGGAATCAGAAGTTATCGGAATATATTGCTATAGGATATTTCTTGATTACCTGTGCGGCGGTTCCTGTAAATTTCTTGAAGCTGAAGAAACAGAGCGGAAAAATGTGGTTTCTGATATTTGGACCGCAGACCAGATCAATGAACATCTGACAATTACAAAAATAGAAGCTCCAATATACGGCGTAAATAAAGAACTTGTGGGCTGTATTGAAGTTTTCCAGGATTATTCGGCATTCAAAGACCTGATCAAACGGATACGGTATGATGATATCAGACTGAAAATCATACTGGATAATCTTGATATCGGAGTCCTTACGCTTGACCGCGGCAATCACATATCCTTTTTTAACACCACGGCTGAAAAAATTACCGGTTTCAGCCGGTCGGAAGTGCTTGGCAAACCTTGCCACACAGTTCTCGGAGAAGATTTTTGTAAAGATATTTTAGCCTTGCAACAATCAATGAACAAAGGAAATTTTCATTCAAGTATGGAAGGAAAAATTGTTGTGCGGGGGGGGCATGCCATTCCGGTTCGGGCAAACTATATCACGCTTAAAAACGAAGAAGGGGGCATTGTGGGCGGCCTGGCAACTATTTCCGATCTCTCCCTGAAATATCAGTTTGACCGGGCTTTTAAAGACCGATATACTTTTGGTGACATGGTGGGAAAAGCGCCTGTCATGCAAAGAATTTTCGAGATCATCCCGATTGTCGCTCCTACGGAATCAACCATACTGATAGAAGGGCCGACCGGAACAGGCAAAGACCTTCTCACCAAGGTTATTCATAACAGCAGCACGCGGCATAAGAAGCCTCTGGTAAAAGTGAATTGCGCGGCCTTGCCGGACAATCTTCTTGAATCGGAAATGTTCGGATATGTCAAAGGTGCGTTCACAGGCGCGAACAGGGACAAGCCGGGGCGATTCCAGGACGCGGACGGCGGAACAATCTTTCTTGATGAGATCGGTGATCTTCCTTTGTCATTGCAGGCAAAACTTCTTCGGGTCCTGGAAGACAGAGAGTTTTACCCCCTGGGAAGCAGAAAAACCACAAAAGTGGATGTCCGCATCATTTCAGCCACCAACCAGCGTCTTGAAAAACTGGTTCAGGAAAGGCGTTTTCGGGAGGACTTGTTTTATCGTCTCAACGTCATGCGTCTGGAACTTCCGGCTTTGAAAGAACGCAGAAGTGATATTCCGTTTCTGATTTCCCATATCCTTAACCGGCTTTGTGCGGCCAGAGACACACAGATAGATAAGATATCCGAAGCGGCCATGGAAGTGCTTTTGAATTACGATTATCCGGGAAACATCAGAGAATTGGAAAATATTCTTGAACATGCCCTGATCATCTGTCAGGGTTCCGTGATTGAACGAAAACATTTTCCCGTATCCCTTTTAAAAGCTGTTGACACCATTACTGAAGAAAGAAAGCCACTGGCTGAGAAACTCGGACACGAGGAAAAAGAGAAAATTCTTTCTATGTTGAAAAAATATGAATGGAAAAGAAGTCTGACCGCCCGGGCATTAAACATTAATCGCAGCACCTTATGGCGTAAGATGAAGAAATATGATATATTGTGCTAAGTGTTAGGTGTTAGGTGTTAGGTGGGGTGATGAAAATGTTTCCAAGACTCTGAAAAAGCTGATCCCGTTTTTGTTTCCCATATTTTTTAACTACCTGATTTTTAAGTCATAAAAAAATTCGGAATAAAAATGGGATCGCAATTATCCGCCCGCTTTGTGACATTTTCATCACCCCAGGTGTTAGGTGTCGGGTGTTAAGTGTTAGGTGTTAGGTGTCGGGTGTTAGGTGTTAGGTGTTAGGTGTTAGGAAAAATGACCGTCACTCTGCGGTCATAGCAAAACATGAAAGTTTGAGAACATCTGACACCTGACACTTAACATTTAACACCCGGGGTGATGAATCTGTTACCGATGCTCTTAAAAAGCTGATCCCGTTTTTGTTTCCACTATTTTATAAGTTGCTAATTTTTAAATCAAAAAATAGGCTGAACAAAAACGGGATCACAATTGGAAACTCTGTTTGCGACATTTTCATCAGCCCACCTATCACCTAATACCCGACACCTAACACCTAACACCTAACACCTAACACCTAACACCTAACACCTAACACCTGACACCCAAACATCTAACACCTAACACCTGACACTTTCAACTGAGGCATACTGAAATGACGAATGAAATGATAAATAACAAAATATTGCTGGTAGATGATGAAGAAGGCATCCGAAAGGTTCTGAGCATCGTTATTGCTGATATCGGATATGAGGTTCATACCGCGGAGAATGCTAAGGAAGCACTGGAGATTTTCAGAAAAGAATCCCCCTCCATTGTTCTTACAGATATAAAAATGCCGGGAATGGACGGCATAACGCTCTTGCGAAAGATAAAAAACGAAAATCCTGAGACAGAGGTCATCATGATCACGGGTCACGGAGATATGGAACTTGCTGTGAAAAGTCTCAAATATGAAGCCACGGATTTCATCACCAAGCCTATTGACGACACAATCCTCGAAGTTTCTTTGAAAAGAAGCTGCGAAAGAATTTTAACTCGCCAGAAATTAAAAGAATATACTGAAAGTCTCGAAGCCCTTGTACGAGAAAAAGCAGCGATCCAGGATCGTCTTTCCTCATTGGGACTGATGGTAAGTTCCATATCCCACGGGATAAAAGGCCTGCTGACCGGTCTGGACGGAGGCATATATCTGCTTGATTCAGGTCTCATAAAAAAAAAGGATGACCAGATTAACGAAGGGTTGGGAATTATAAAAGTTATGACAGAGCGTATCAAAAAAATGATTCTTGATATCCTCTTTTATGCAAAAGAAAGAAAATCTGAATGGGAGGAAACCGATGTGACTGACTTTGCCAACGAGGTCGCGGACGTTGTCGAAAAAAAGATGCAGGACCATCATATCGAATTTCTCCGTGACTTTGATTCTGAATCAGGTGTGTTTGAGGCTGATGTTTCTGCTCTCCGTTCAGCTCTGATCAATATTCTTGAGAATGCAACAGACGCGTGTGCCGAAGATAAATCAGAATCCTCGAAAAAAATTATTTTTTCAGCCAAAAAGGAAGGTAATTCTATTCGGTTCGGTATTCAGGATGACGGAATCGGTATGGATGAGGAAAAAAGAGAAAAAATATTTACGCTCTTCTTTTCATCAAAAAAAGAAAAAGGAACCGGACTCGGACTTTTCATAGCAAACAAAATCATCACGCGGCACGGGGGCACAATAAAGGTGGACTCCGCCCCGGGACAGGGAACCTTTTTTCACATAAAACTGCCGAAAAAAATTCCGCAGCAGCTAAAAATCCCTAGTTCGATGAAAAGTTAATTTCAGTCATTTGTGATTTGTGATTTGTCATCTGTCCGGAAGGTCATCGCTGTTTAAGCAAAAATATCACTCAGGCTTCCCAAGGCGGGCGAAACAAAGCCTGCCCCCCCCTGGAAAACTGATTTTATATCTGAAGAAATGAATCCCCGGTCCGTGAATTTCCTATCTCCTGAGGCCCCCGGTCTGACCATTTCTTCAGGTCTTAAGTACCTAACCATAAATTTTTTTCGACTTCAGCTCCGAGGGGACCGTCACCTTTGTTCCGAAAATCAGCTTTGACGATCCGGACCGCCGGGTGATGGGAGAAACCGGCACATGGCACGACATGAGCGGACTGACCCTCGGACCGGGGGAGACATCCGTCAGTGTTTTTGATTTGGACGCCTCCTCTCAGGGAACTTACGGACTTGTGAATGTGAACGTGAATTATCCCAATCATGAGGTCCTGATCTGCGACAAAATTGAACTGACATCCGGGGAGGCCGACACGGAGCCTCCCTCTGTCCCGGAAGGCCCGGGCGCTGAGATCATGCCCGGCCCGCAGGTCCGCCTGACCTGGAATCCCTCATCGGACAATGTCGCCACTGCCGGGTACCGGATTTACAGCGGGGACGGCACGGAGATCGGAACGGCTCCGGATGCCGTGTATGTGATTTATGATGTGACTCCGGGAACTTATGCTTACACGGTCACGGCTTATGACGTCCCGGGAAACGAGTCCGCGCATTCGGATCCGCTGACTGTGACTGTCGGATCCGGTTACGTTCTCCTGCTGGCGAATTTCGGGGGAGATGAGTCCGGGAACCGCTTCGGCATTGCCGGATGGGACACCGTCATAAAGGACTGTTACACGGATTACCGTGATATCGGTCCCGGGGGAACCACGGTCACCGTGGGAACAAACGGGTCCTATGACCATCAGGGCGTGACAGGGCCTGCGAGAGCGTTCGCACCGGGTGACAGGATCGCCGTGACCTGGCACAATAATTCGGATGAGACCGTCACCTTTGTTCCGAAAATCAGCTTCGACGATCCGGACCGCCGGATTTCAGGAGTGACCGGCACATGGCACGACATGAGCGGGCTCACGGCCGGACCCGGGGAGACAGGTGTCAGTGTCTCTGATTTTGACACTTCCTCTCAGGGAACTTACGGACTCGTGAACGTGAACGTGAATTATCCCAATCATGAGATGCTGATCTGTGACAAAATTGAACTGATGATCCCCGGACAGGGCACGGACACGGAGCCTCCGACTGTTCCGCAGAATCTCACTGCCGTGGAAATTCCGGTGGTTCTGGGATATCAGACAGGTCTTTCCTGGGATCCGTCCTCGGACAACACGGGCGCTGACCATTATGAGATTTTTCGTGACGGCGTGAACATTGCGGACAATGTCACGGAAACGGCCTATGACGACAGCGACGGGCTGACTTCGCAGACAACTTACACCTACACGGTGAGCGCCTGCGATGCCGCGGGAAACTGCTCGGGTCAGAGTGATCCCGCCCTCGTGACAACGGGCGGCAACACGGCCCCGTCCCTCACGCTCACCGAGCCGGACGGCACGGACGACACCGCGGGCGATACCTATGTTATAACCTGGAATGACGACGACCCCGATGACAACGCCCAGATTTCCCTGTATTATGACACGGACAGTGCCGGGGCCGACGGGACTCTTATTGTGAGCGGTCTCGGCGAGGACGCTGACGGCACAGGGGACGAATATGAATGGGACACGTCGGCCCTGTCCCCCGGGGATTATTATGTTTACGGCGTGATCAGCGACGGCGTGAACGATCCTGCCACGGTTTACGGCACAGGGCCGGTGACAATAACGGAAACTGTCCCGCCGCCGGAGATCGTCAACTTCACGGCGGACCCGGAAACAATAACTGCCGGTGAGAGCAGCACTCTGACATGGGAAGTCATCAATGCCGGCACTGTGAGCATTGATCAGGGGCTCGGCAGTGTCTTGTTGAATGGCTCTCGCTCCATATCGCCCCAGGAAACCACGATCTACACACTTACAGCCGGGGGGCCGGAAGGTGTAACCTTGAAACAAAGCATATCTGTTTTTGTTACAACGAATTATCCCTCCGCAGATACAGAAGTTAAGATCAGGCCTGATGCGATTTTTATTGACGAACCTGAATATGTTATGATCAAAGTGAGTATTCCTTATGATGCCGGCGGGGATATCCCCTCAGTATGTCTCAAACGTGTTGACGCCGAGGGAAACCTGCTTGCTTGCGAAGGCAGCCTTACAGATGACGGAAATGCGGATAACGGTGATGAAGTCGCAGGAGACGGTGTGTTTACAATCAGAAAACTTTTCTCCTCATCTGTCGGAGAAACAATACATTTACGAATTCTCATGACACAGGATTCGCAGACTGCCGCATCGGATATCTTTTCCCTGGATGTGTTTGCCCATCTCACCGATGCGGAATTCGATGCCATTCTGGCTTTGCAGGCTGATGCTGTGCGGAACTACAAAGAACTGACCGATTCTCTCGGAAAAGAGGCGGCCAGAGATACGGTTTTTGCACAGATCGAAAGCGACCCGATTGTCTTGCAGGCGGGAATGTCGGAAGGCGGCAACGGAATTTGGATGCTCTATAGGTGCGGTGTCCTCGGTGCCCTCAGATTAAATGTTTCAGATATACTTGAGGAAGAAGGTTCCTTATCTGCACCGGCTTCAAAAAAATCTGTGCGGCATCGGATGAGCAGAAAAGCCTTACGAGGTCAGACAGATGCCGAAGAGATCGGAAATAAAAAAGCTGTTGTTCTCGGGGCATTTAATTGGCAGCTTAACCAAAACCCCCTCACTTTGGGAGATCAGAGCCCTGAAATAAAGCAGTTTCTTGAAGACTCAGGCTGTCCCGGTTTTGAAACTCCGATAGACTATTTGTTGGATGGCGAAGTGACTGTGGATGTGATGAAGACACTGCATCACTATGGTGTTATAAGCATTAACACCCATGGCAATACTTATTATAAGGGACTATGGTCATTGTGGAGAGAGAAATGGGGATGGAACTCCGAGGAGAGTCAGGTGGTACTTTTCACCGGACAAGAGCCTACCAGTATCAACTTCTCGGCGTATGAAAGGGATTTGAAAAAAGGGAGAGTGGCGATTGGCAGAATCGACGAAACAGACAAGCCATACTATGCCATATTGCCTTCATTCATCCGATACTATGCAGAAGAGGGATATCCTGACAGCCTTGTTTTTGCAGGAGCATGCAGGTCACTGTACAATACCTCCATGGCCGATGCTTTTTTTGATAAGGGAGCAAAAGTTTACCTCGGCTATTATGAATACACAAATGCAGCTATAGCCAAAAAGTGCGGGATGACTTTTTTTGAAAAATTTATAGCAGATCCTGAAATAAAATATGCGGATCAGGCATTAATTTATGTTCAGGGTGCAGTGTCCTCTGTTATCCAAATCCGGCAACGAGCGAGGCTTGCACTCCCGAGCAGCGAATTGGAAAACGGAGGATTTGAGACGGGAGATTTGTGCGCATGGGAAGGCTCCGGTGACAGCCGGGTGTTAAGCCAGTTTGATTATATTGCTCCTGTGAGCGGCGATTTTTTCGGACTTGTTTCCACAGGACTCGGCTTCAGCACAACATCCGGCTCGGTTGCACAAAAATTCTGCCTGCCGCTGAATGCCCGGAATCTGGAATTCTATTGGAACTTCAGTTCCGAGGAATTTCTCGAATGGTGCGGTGATATCTATCAGGATTACTTCCGAGTTCATATCATTACAGATTCGGGGATATATCCTGTCTTTCAAAAAAATATTGACGACTTATGCGGCAGCGTGAGACCTGCGTTGTTGAAATTCGATAAGAGTTCGGATTCCTGCATATCTTCCGCGGGAAATGACTGCATTGTATGGACAACCGACTGGAAATTCGAATCTGCCGATCTGTCCGAAATCGTTGCCGGGGCAGATCAGGACATACCGGTGACAATACAATTTTCAGCAGGAGATGTCGGAGACAGCATCTTTGACTCGGCCATATTGCTGGATGATATCAGGATCACCACCGGTGACTGACTTTATTATCTTCGGAGGGAAAAATATCTGTTTCTCCCTCCGAATTTGGCACTAACGGGGAAATTATGAAAAAAAACTGTATCCGCAGGGTGTTATACCTCATATTTATTCTCATAATATTGACAAACCCGGGCTGCGGACTGCGAAGAATAGAGAAGCCCGAATCTGACAAAGTCCGCATTATTCTTTACCGAAAATGGTGGCCAAAGGTCATTGACAGTCATATCCCTTTTTTTTCGGAACTTTTCAAAGAATCCGAGATTCTCTTTAAAAGTGCTGATACCACTTATAAGCTTGTAATGACAGAGGAACGAATCACCGAAGTAAAAGGGCAAACTGTTCTGGCACTGATTTACCCGGAAGTTGATATCTCACCGAGATGGTCATTTGACACATATTTTACTCATCTGTACATACCTCTTGACACGAAATGGTATGACGGAACTGTCTTTTTTCGCGGAAGATATGACCATCCCCGCGGCAGCATAGTGCCTGATTACTCCCTGATATCAAGAGGACTGGGTGTTGTTATTAACACCCGGGGAACAGGCAGGATAAAAGAGATTCTTCGCAAGATGGGAATAGAGACGGAATATCCGGAGCCGGAGCCTTCCGAACGGGGAGGAAAGTAGGAGGAGATCATGCGCAGGGCAAATATATGTCTGATCCTGGGCATACTTGTGCCGGGGATATTAATGAACACTGCCTGCGGACTGCGAAGCATAGAGAAGCCCGAATTCTGCCTGCCGCTGAATGCCCGGAATCTGGAATTCTATTGGAACTTCAGTTCCGAGGAATTTCTCGAATGGTGCGGTGATATCTATCAGGATTACTTCCGAGTTCATATCATTACAGATTCGGGGATATATCCTGTCTTTCAAAAAGATATTGACGATTTATGCGGCAGTGTCAGACCTGCGCTGTTGAAATTCGATAAGAGTTCGGATTCCTGCATATCTTCCGCGGGAAATGACTGCATTGTATGGACAACCGACTGGAAATTCGAATCTGCCGATCTGTCCGAAATCGTTGCCGGGGCAGATCAGGACATACCGGTGACAATACAATTTTCAGCAGGAGATGTCGGAGACAGCATCTTTGACTCGGCCATATTGCTGGATGATATCAGGATCACCACCGGTGACTGACTTTATTATCTTCGGAGGGAAAAATATCTGTTTCTCCCTCCGAATTTGGCACTAACGGGGAAATTATGAAAAAAAACTGTATCCGCAGGGTGTTATACCTCATATTTATTCTCATAATATTGACAAACCCGGGCTGCGGACTGCGAAGAATAGAGAAGCCCGAATCTGACAAAGTCCGGATCATTCTTTACCGAAAATGGTGGCCAAAGACCATTGACAGTCGGAGTCCCTTTTTTTCCGAACTCTTACAGGAATCCGGAACTCTCTTTAAAACAGCGGATACTACATATTTGCTGGTAATGACTGAGGAACGAATCACCGAAGTAAAAGGGAAAACTGTTCTGGCAGTGATTTATCCGGAAGTTGACATCTCACCCGGATGGTCATTTGACACATATTTTACTCATCTGTACATACCTCTTGACACGAAATGGAAAGACGGAACTGTCTTTTTTCGCGGAAGATATGACTATCCCCCGGGCAGCATAACACCTGATTATCCCCTGATATCAAGGGGAATGGGTGTTGTTGTTAACTATCAGGGAACAGGCAGGATAAAAGGGATCCTTCGCAAGATGGGAATAAAAATGAAATATCCGGAGCCGGTGCCTTCCGAAAGAGGAGGAAAGTAGGAGGAGATTATGCACAGGGCAAATATATGTCTGATCCTGGTTATACTTGTGTCGGAAATATTAATGACCCCCGGTTGCTGCGGACTGCGAAGAACAGAGAAGCCCGAATCTGACAAGGTCAGGATCATTCTTTACCGGAAATGGTGGCCAAAGGTCATTGACAGTCAGATCCCTTTTTTTTCGGAACTTTTCAAAGAATCCGAGATTCTCTTTAAAAGTGCTGATACCACTTATAAGCTTATAATGACAGAGGAACGAATCACCGAAGTAAAAGGGCAAACTGTTCTGGCACTGATTTACCCGGAAGTTGATATCTCACCGAGATGGTCATTTGACACATATTTTACCCATCTGTACATACCTCTTGACACGAAATGGTATGACGGAACTGTTTTTTTTCGCGGAAGATATGACCATCCCCGTGGCAGCATAGTGCCTGATTACTCCCTGATATCAAGGGGACTGGGTGTTGTTATTAACACCCGGGGAACAGGCAGGATAAGAGATATTCTTCGCAAGATGGGAATAAAGATGAAATATCCGGAGCCGGAGCCTTCCAAACGGGGAGGAAAGTAATGACCCGGGTTTCTCAGAAATTTTTTCCGAACGCCCGGAAAATTATATAATTTAAATTTTTTAAGAAGGAGGTGCTTATGCAAAACCACAGGAACGGCATTATTTTTGTCAGAGCAGTAATTATCTTTATCTGCGTCATAAGCGGTTTCACAGCAAAGGCGGCGTGCGCCAGGGAAGTGGACCCGTCATCGGAAGATCGTCACTCAATAGCAATCAGCGCCCCTGCCACAGGAGTCTATGCGGTTATGCGGGATCCTTTATCCGTGGAGAATCCCTGCGAAGAGGGATTTGATCAGCTTGCATTCTGCGCTTCGTCTGTCGGCGAAGACATGGGAGGCGGAAAGCTGAGGCTTGTGATAAGGTACAGGATATCTCAGGGGAATCCTTTTGAGTCTCCTGTTCCCCCCACCTCCGATGAGTGTTACCATATCGTGGAAGAGATGGGAGAGAACTTTTTTATCCCCTCGGACTCACCTGCAACATTTGCAGCCGCTTTAAGCAAACCTGTCCCCCTTTGGGCCACGGACGTCTGCTTTTACCTGGTTTACAAAGGAAAGATCGGCTCCGAGGAGGATGCCGCGGCTGCGGGATTTAAGGACATATCGGAACCGACCCCTTTGTGGGTGTTCAACGCCATGGATAAGATATGCCTTTTCAGCCAGATTTACAAAGCAGGTTCGCCCGATGCCCTCAGTGCGGTTGACAATTCGGCAAACGGCGGCGACGAAAACGGAGAGGACAATGAATACGGTACTGATCCGATAGACATCTCAGAACTGACCTACTCATTTTCTCCGGCCGGTACCCCCCTTTTCACCTTGGCCGCGGGAGACCATTTCACGCCCTTTGCCCTTCTGACTGATTACGAGTTTGATGTCGGCTATGCCTATATGACCTCATCGGGATCCGAGTCCGGTGAAAGCAGACGGTCCGGCATAAAAAACCAATATGAGGCTTCGTCATCCCTTAATATGGACAGCCAGGGACAGGTGAGGAAGTTTCCAACTTTCGTAAAGTTCAGAGATGTTTTTATGTACGGAGGTTCCACGTTAATCCATATAATAAGGCCGTATCCCGAAGGCGGATCATCCTGTCCGCTTCCGGCTTATGATTACTGATGACAGGGAGGTGAACATGTACAGAATTCTTATTACGTTTTTTCTCACACTGGCCATATCCGGCTTCGCATACTGCCAGTCTTTCACAGTGAGAGAAGTGAGCGGAGACACGGAGGAGGCCGTGCTGTATGACGGCCATACCGGTGAGGAACTGACCGTGAGGGTCGGCCATGAGACCGAAGGATGGGTGATCACGGAGATAACTCCCGATCATGTGACAATAACGAAACCCGGAGAAGAGGGCGGTCCGACATTGGTGACTGAAATCCCTGTTAAGAGCGGGATGGCCACAGTGGAAACGATACCGGCACCCGGCGGAATGAATGCCGAATAACTCTCAGACTCCGAAAAAGTGCGGGGAAGTGACACCGCCCCGCTGAACGAAAACATTCACCGCACCGGCAGGCAGCGGCGGGACGAAATAAAAAGAGGAGGCATCCCGGGAACTTCCTCCCTGTTTGCGGGACGGGGTTTGCAACCCCGTCCGAAACATTCATCTGCGGAGATCCGTAAAACATTCCGGACGAGGTTGCAAACCCCGTCCCGCATTATCAAACCACATTAAAAAAGGAGATAAGAATCATGCAGAAGCGGAGAGGCAGGGTATTTTCCCTGAGGGGAACAATTTTTTTCACTGTGATTGCGGTGCTGTGTCTTTTCACAGCATATGCGGGAGCCGATCAGATTCTTCTGGCGGATTTCGGCGGGAACGGATCTGAAAACACTTTCGGCCTTGCCGGATGGGACACCGTCATAAAGGACTGTTACACGGATTACCGTGATATCGGTCCCGGGGGAACCACGGTCACCGCGGGATCGAACGGGTCCTATGACCATCAGGGCGTGACAGGGCCTGTGAGAGCGTTCGCACCGGGTGAGAGAATCGCCGTGACATGGCACAACAGCTCCGAGGGGACCGTCACCTTTGTTCCGAAAATCAGCTTTGACGATCCGGACCGCCGGATTTCAGGAGTGACCGGCACATGGCACGACATGAGCGGGCTGACCCCATAGGTGTAAAGTTAAGGAACTGCTGAATTGTAAAAATATCCTTTTATAACATATGGTTGTTGTTTAAATAAAATGCAAGAAATGCCGTGTCGCAAATTACTTTTTCATTGCATCTCTCAGCACATGCTGATATTCCGGACTGTGTGAAAAAAACAAAATATCCGACAATCTCATAAGATCATATTTGGGAGGACTGTGCAATGATAAATAAACAGATTAAAATTGATGTCAGAACAGTTAAAAAGTTTTTCAAAAAAGGAAAGATCAGAAAAATAGCTGAAAAAACCGGTTTCATAAAGAGAAAACGGAAATTGGACGCATTCGAATTTTTCATATCGCTGACTTTCGGTTCGCTGACAACGACCACAATAACTCTGGGTGCCATAGCGGAAAATCTGTCCGAATGTATTTCAAGGGCGGGAATAAATGACCGTTTTAATCAGTATGCCATTGATTTTCTGACAGAAGTTTTTTCATTTTTTTTCAGAACGGCGACTGAAAACGGACATAATATCAATATTGACGTATTAAATCAGTTCGGCAGAGTGAATATTATTGACAGTTCGTCATGGGAGCTGCCCCCGGGCCTGAAATCCGCATTTCCGGGATATAACATTGCGGGTTGCAAAGTTCAGTTAATGTATGATTACAAAACCGGAGTGATTCAGCTGTTTGATATAAAAAAACAAACGTGTAACGATCAGAGTTATTCGAAGACACTGGGCGATCAGATCAGCGCGGATGATCTGCTTATTTTCGATCTGGGATATTCAATTGCGGACATGCTGAAAATAACTGATGACAAAGAAGCCTTTTTCATATCCCGTTTTAATTATTCCGGAATCGGTCTGTATATAAAGAAAGGGGAAGAATATGAGAGAATCGGAATCTCGGAGATATTGAAAAAGCTGAACGGCAATGAGACAATATTTGAATTCGAATGTTATACGGGAAACAAAGAGAAAAAGATAAAGATACGCTTTTTCGCAGTCAGAGTTCCGGAAGAAGTTGCAAACAAAAAACGGAGAAAAATGTGTCAGAATGCCAAAAAGAAAGGAAGAACCCCCAAGAAAGAATCACTGCGACTGTGTGAGTGGAACTTTATGATGACAAATATTCCTGCTGAGAAAACGGAGGATGTGAGAACCATCCTTGCATTTTATCCGATCAGATGGTCTGTGGAATTATTTTTCAAACAGTTTAAATCGGTATTGAACATTCATAAAACAGAAGTAAGAAACAATGAGGACAGGCTCAGGTGCGAAGTATTGGGAAAAGCGATAGTTGTGATGTTCATATCCTACTGTTATTCGAATGCCAGATCAGAGGCATGGCGGATACTCGGCGAAGAGGTAAGTATTGACAAGACAGTGAAATATTTCAGAAGAAACATAGCCGGTCTGACAGTGCTGCTTTCGGATTCTGCTGACAAAGCGGCAAAACATGTCAGGAAAATGATAGCAAAAATAACTGACACATGCCGGAAAGAGAGGCAGAAAAGCAGAAAAAACTCCCTTGATGTACTTATCGACGGAGCAGTTCTTGAAAACTATAAATATGTAAAGGTAAACCTCTCGGAACTCGGGCAGCCGGGTAAAGGCATGCCTCTGTCTTTCCGTCTTTTCAATCTGATAAATGTGAATTTATTTTTTGAAATCATACCGTTAGCAGGTTAGTTAAGTATCCTTAACTTTACACCTATGGGGCTGACCCTCGGACCGGGGGAGACATCCGTCAGTGTCTTTGATTCGGACGCCTCCTCTCAGGGAACTTACGGACTTGTGAATGTGAACGTGAATTATTCCAATCATGAGGTCCTGATCTGCGACAGAATTGAACTGACATCCGGGGAGGCCGACACGGAGCCTCCCTCTGTCCCGGAAGGCCTGGCCGCTGAGATCATGCCCGGCCCGCAGGTCCGTCTGACCTGGAATCCCTCGTCGGACAACGTCGCCACGGCCGGGTACCGGATTTACAGCGGGGACGGCACGGAGATCGGAACGGCTCCGGATGCCGTGTATGTGATTTATGATGTGACTCCGGGAACTTATGTTTACACGGTCACGGCTTATGACGTCCCGGGAAACGAATCCGCGCATTCGGATCCGCTGACTGTGACTGTCGGATCCGGTTACGTTCTCCTGCTGGCGAATTTCGGGGGAGATGAGTCCGGGAACCGCTTCGGCATTGCCGGATGGGACACCGTCATAAAGGACTGTTACACGAATTACCGTGATATCGGTCCCGGGGGAACCACGGTCACCGTGGGAACAAACGGGTCCTATGACCATCAGGGCGTGACAGGGCCTGCGAGAGCGTTCGCACCGGGTGAGAGAATCGCCGTGACATGGCACAACAGCTCCGAGGGGACCGTCACCTTTGTTCCGAAAATCAGCTTTGACGATCCGGACCGCCGGGTGATGGGAGAAACCGGCACATGGCACGACATGAGCGGGCTGACCCTCGGACCGG
Organism: Desulfonema magnum; assembly: GCF_017377395.1. Taxonomy (GTDB): domain Bacteria; phylum Desulfobacterota; class Desulfobacteria; order Desulfobacterales; family 4be13; genus Desulfonema_C; species Desulfonema_C magnum. Next base: position 95,429 of record NZ_CP061800.1, read on the forward strand.
GGGAGACATCCGTCAGTGTCTCTGATTTGGACGCCTCCTCTCAGGGAACTTACGGACTTGTGAATGTGAACGTGAATTATCCCAATCATGAGATGCTGATCTGTGACAAAATTGAACTGATGATCCCCGGACAGGGCACGGACACGGAGCCTCCGACTGTTCCGCAGAATCTCACTGCCGTGGAAATTCCGGTGGTTTTCGGATATCAGACAAGTCTCTCCTGGGACCCGTCCTCGGACAACATGGCTGTTGACCATTATGAGATTTTTCGTGACAGCGTGAACATTGCGGACAATGTCACGGAGACGGCTTATGATGACAGCGACGGTATCGTTCCGCAGACAGCTTACACCTATACGGTGAGCGCCTGCGATGCCGCGGGAAACTGCTCGGCACAGAGCGATCCCGCCGTGGTGACAACAGGCGGAAACACCGCTCCGTCTCTCACGCTCACCGAGCCGGACGGCACGGATGACACGGCAGGTGATACCTATATTATAAGGTGGACAGATGACGATCCTGATGACGACGCTCAGATTTCCCTGTATTATGACACGGACAGCTCCGGAGCCGACGGAACGCTCATTGCGGGCGGTCTGGGCGAGGACGCGGACGGCACAGGGGACGAATATGAATGGGACACCTCGGGCCTGTCCCCCGGGGATTATTATGTGTACGGCGTGATCAGCGACAGCGTGAATGCTCCTGTCACGGTTTACAGCGGCGGTACGGTGACAATAACGGAATCTGTCCCCCCGCCGGAGATCGTCACGTTCGCAGCGAGCCCGGAAACGATAACGGCCGGTGAGACCAGCGTCCTGACATGGGAGGTTGCCAATGCCGACACTGTGACCATTGATCAGGGGATCGGCAGCGCGGGCGTGAGCGGTTCGGTGACGTTGCAGCCTTCTGAGACAACGACCTATACGCTCACGGCTTCCGGCCCCGGAGGCACATCAACCCGAAGCATCATAATAACAGTAAGTTATCCTCTTCCTACTGTTACAACAGGTGCCGATCCTGTGACGATTCAGTCCGGCGAGTCGTCAGTACTGACATGGACTTCGACCGATGCGGAATCCTGTTCAATCACCCCTGATATCGGCAATGTTGATTTAAACGGTTCTGTCACAATATCGCCAACAGAAACAACAACATACACTGTCACTGCCACCGGCCCCGGCGGCACGGCTGCTGCCGATGCCGATGTCGAGGTGATTTTTCCTCTGTCCGTCACGGTTATTGAACCGGACGGTGCTAACGATATCGCTCACAGAAACTTTAGGATACAATGGACCGATGTCAGTCCGGATAGCGGGACTGTGTCAGTTTCTCTCTTCTATGATACGGATAACAGCGGTGAAGACGGAATATTGATTGTAAGAGGTCTGAGCATGGCTTCGACGGATTCCTATGGCGAATATGTCTGGAATACGGCAGAGATACCCGAAGGAGCATATTATGTGTATGCTGTGATTAACGACGGAGTGAGTGAGGCGACACACTACAGCGAGGGTATGCTGACAGTTGATCATACGACTTTTTCTAATGAAATCAAGCTCACAGCCAGTGATGCGGCAGAATCTGATTTTTTTGGAGGTTCCGTAGCCATCAGCGGAGACTATGCTGTTGTCGGAAGTCTGAATGACAGTTGCGATACATATATATTCAGGCGTGAAGGCACGGAATGGGTTGAACAGACCAAACTGGGCAAATCCGGAAATTCTGTAGCCATCAGCGGTGACTATGCTATCGTGGGGGACTCTGATTATCATTCCGGAGCATATTATTCAGGCGCTGCATATATATTCAGGCGTGAAGGCACAGAATGGGTTGAGCAGGCCAGACTTGTGGGCAATGACATCGAAATGTATGACTATTTCGGAACCTCCGTAGCCATCAGTGGTGACTACGCCATTGTAGGCGCTCCTGAAGGTTCCGGTAGTCTCACGACTGACGAAGGAGCAGCCTACATATTCAGGCGTGACGGTGACACATGGACCGAGGAAGCCAAGCTGTCCACCTATGAACAGACAGGTGAAAAATATTTCGGACGGTCTGTGGCTATCAGCGGAGACTATGCTGTTGTAAGTTCCCACCTTGATTTTCGTTGGGGTTGCCAGGGCGGTCCTCATGTTTACTCAGGCAAAGTATATATTTACAAGCGTGAGGGGACGGAATGGAGACGGAAGAATAGTCTCAGAACTTACTCGGGTTATAACCATCAAATCACAGATAACTTTGGCTGTTCCCTGGCTATAAGCGGTGACTGCCTTGTCGCAGGGGCAGGGGCAAGGGTTTCCGGCCGTTTCAGATATAAATACGACAATCCAGGTGCGGCTCACGTTTACAGGCATGACGGCTCGGACTGGATTAAGGAAGCCGTACTCACCGCCACTGATCCGAAAGGACGCGACCTTTTTGGAGACTCCGTCTCCCTGAACGGTGACCATATTGTTGTGGGATCGCCCGGCGGGGATGGCAATTCAGAGGAAGTCTGGATTTTTAAACACAACGGATCAGAGTGGTCTCCATATGCCAGATGCAAAGCCAGTGACGCTGAAAAATATGATGATTTCGGAATATCTGTGTCCGTCAGCGGCGGCTACTTCATTGTGGGAGCTTCCCGTGATGATGACTACGGAGGCAGCTCCGGTTCGGCTTATATCTATTCGATTGAGAATATTCTCGCCGCACCGGCGATCAATGTGCTCGAACCGGACGGAGATAATTTTGCAGACACACAGTTTCTAATAAAATGGACAGATATTAATCCTGATGATGATGCGGAAATTTCTCTGTACTATGATACAGACAACAGCGGTGCTGACGGAACCCTGATCGTCAGCGGGCTGAATGAGACCCCTGACGGTTCCGGGGACACATATCTGTGGAATACGGCAGAAATGCCGGAAGGAATGTATTATATCTATGCTGTGATTAATGACGGGATATATGATCCGGTCGTGAGTTACAGCGAGGGCATGGTGACAGTCAGCCATACATTTTCTTCCGAACTCAGACTTATCACGGGCGATCCCTCGGAAACGGATGATCTGGGATTTTCCGTAAGTATGGACGGCGACTGTGCCATTGTGGGAGTACCCTATGATGACAGCGGAGATGACATAGGCTCGGCCTGGATTTTCAGACGGGACGGTTTTGTCTGGACCAGGGAAGCCAGACTCACACCCGGCGACGGCGCCAAACATGACCTTTTCGGAACTTCCGTATCTGTAAGCGGCGATTATGCTGCCATAGGCTCACCTGATAATCATAAGGGTGCGGCTCTTTTAGGTCGAGTGGAAAATTCAATCATATATAAATGATACAAATTTTTATCCTTGATTTTTTATGTATTATTTGCTATGTATGAAAAGTGGACAGTCATATGAGGGAAATGCTGATAAATGGCAAACAGGAAAGAAAATCATAATTGTCGTCCTTGTCAACAACAGAAGTTGCCTTCGCCGCCTCGACAGAGAAATATCTGGAACTCATCGGCCATCTGGAGTTGCCTGAAAGTCATTCTATGACTCACAGTGATTTGGAAAATCTTTTGTCCGGCGAAGGCCGCGAACTGATGCGAAGACTCATGGAAGATCATCTGAGAATCCGGGCTTGCGGAGATGACGTATGGAAATCCGTGACCGGTTCCGATGGCATTGAACGAACTCATAAGATATTGCGGGAAAGGACAGTGATGACAGTGTTCGGGAAGGTGAGAATAAAACGCACAGGTTATTCGCGTCCCGGGAAGAGCAGTCTGTTTCCCCTGGATGCTGTCCTGAATCTTCCCGAAGGCATCCATTCTTACGGAATCAGAAAGGCACTTGCCCTGGAAGTCTCGAAAAGTTCTTTTTCGGAAGCGACAGATTCGATCAGACGGCAGACCGGAGTGAGAATGCATAAAAGACAGGCGGAACACCTGTCCCGGAAGGCGGTGCGGTGTTTTGACGAGTATTATGAGCAGACTTGCAGCCTCCTGCCCGGGGAGGCGGAAAAACTGCCTTTGCTGATTCTGACAACGGATGGCAAGGGAATAGTTGTCAGGAAGGAGGATCTGAGGGAGGAGACAAGGAAAAAGGCTGAAAATGCCCGAAGAAAGCTGAATAAGAGAATCTCCAAGGGAGAAAAGAAAAATCGTAAGCGCATGGCAACTGTCGCGTCAGTTTATCATATGGAGAGATTTGTACGCTCCCCCGAATCTGTGGCAGGAGAATTCGCACCGGAATCGGAATCGGAAAAAAAAGGAAGGCCCCGCCCCGTGGCAAAGAGGGTGTGGGCAAGTCTGGAGAAAAGTCGGGAGGATGTCATTCGTGAGATTTTCGAGGAGGCTCTGAGAAGAGACCCGTCAAACAGCAAAAAGTGGGTGTGTCTGGTTGATGGGGATCCTCATCAGTTGAAAAGTGTCAACAGGCAGATCGAAAAATTTTCGGTGAGCGCCGTGGTGATACTGGACATCATTCACGTCATCGAGTATTTGTGGAAAGCTGCGAGGGTTTTTCATGATGAGGCAAGCAGGACATCCGAAAAATGGGTCTCAGAACGTCTTCTGGGAATATTGCGGGGCAGAGCCAGTCTTGTTGCCGGGGGGATGAGAAGGTCCGCCACCCTTCTGAAGATAAGACGGAGTTCGAGAAAACCTGTCGATGTGTGCGCCGACTATCTTCTCAAAAATTCGCCGTATCTGCGTTACAATGAGTATCTCGGAGAGGGATTGCCGATTGCCACAGGTGTGATCGAAGGCGCCTGCCGGCATCTGATCAGGGACAGGATGGATATCACCGGAGCCCGGTGGAGTCTGGAAGGTGCGGAGGCGGTGCTGAAGCTTCGATCACTGAGATCAAGCGGTGATTTTGATGATTATTGGAAATTTTATGAGCTTCAGGAATTTGACAGAAACCATTATTCAAAGTATTCCGACCCGGCCATTCTGGACGAATTGTCATCAAAGGAATTTGTGGAAGGGAAGTCGACCTAAAAGAGCCGCACCCTAATCATAATAACGGCCATAGTACAGGTTCTGTCTATATCTTCAGGCGTGAGGGCACGGAGTGGACAGAGGAAGCCAAGCTTATCCCCGGCGATGTCGAAGTATCAAGCAGTTTCGGAAAGTCTGTATTTATCCATGATGGGTATGTGGTTGTAGGAGATTCGGGAAATTATTATCTCGGATATCAGACGGGCGCGGCATATGTGTTCAGACATGAGGGCACGGAATGGACCCGGCAGGCAAAACTCCATAGGTGTAAAGTTAAGGATACTTAACTAACCTGCTAACGGTATGATTTCAAAAAATAAATTCACATTTATCAGATTGAAAAGACGGAAAGACAGAGGCATGCCTTTACCCGGCTGCCCGAGTTCCGAGAGGTTTACCTTTACATATTTATAGTTTTCAAGAACTGCTCCGTCGATAAGTACATCAAGGGAGTTTTTTCTGCTTTTCTGCCTCTCTTTCCGGCATGTGTCAGTTATTTTTGCTATCATTTTCCTGACATGTTTTGCCGCTTTGTCAGCAGAATCCGAAAGCAGCACTGTCAGACCGGCTATGTTTCTTCTGAAATATTTCACTGTCTTGTCAATACTTACCTCTTCGCCGAGTATCCGCCATGCCTCTGATCTGGCATTCGAATAACAGTAGGATATGAACATCACAACTATCGCTTTTCCCAATACTTCGCACCTGAGCCTGTCCTCATTGTTTCTTACTTCTGTTTTATGAATGTTCAATACCGATTTAAACTGTTTGAAAAATAATTCCACAGACCATCTGATCGGATAAAATGCAAGGATGGTTCTCACATCCTCCGTTTTCTCAGCAGGAATATTTGTCATCATAAAGTTCCACTCACACAGTCGCAGTGATTCTTTCTTGGGGGTTCTTCCTTTCTTTTTGGCATTCTGACACATTTTTCTCCGTTTTTTGTTTGCAACTTCTTCCGGAACTCTGACTGCGAAAAAGCGTATCTTTATCTTTTTCTCTTTGTTTCCCGTATAACATTCGAATTCAAATATTGTCTCATTGCCGTTCAGCTTTTTCAATATCTCCGAGATTCCGATTCTCTCATATTCTTCCCCTTTCTTTATATACAGACCGATTCCGGAATAATTAAAACGGGATATGAAAAAGGCTTCTTTGTCATCAGTTATTTTCAGCATGTCCGCAATTGAATATCCCAGATCGAAAATAAGCAGATCATCCGCGCTGATCTGATCGCCCAGTGTCTTCGAATAACTCTGATCGTTACACGTTTGTTTTTTTATATCAAACAGCTGAATCACTCCGGTTTTGTAATCATACATTAACTGAACTTTGCAACCCGCAATGTTATATCCCGGAAATGCGGATTTCAGGCCCGGGGGCAGCTCCCATGACGAACTGTCAATAATATTCACTCTGCCGAACTGATTTAATACGTCAATATTGATATTATGTCCGTTTTCAGTCGCCGTTCTGAAAAAAAATGAAAAAACTTCTGTCAGAAAATCAATGGCATACTGATTAAAACGGTCATTTATTCCCGCCCTTGAAATACATTCGGACAGATTTTCCGCTATGGCACCCAGAGTTATTGTGGTCGTTGTCAGCGAACCGAAAGTCAGCGATATGAAAAATTCGAATGCGTCCAATTTCCGTTTTCTCTTTATGAAACCGGTTTTTTCAGCTATTTTTCTGATCTTTCCTTTTTTGAAAAACTTTTTAACTGTTCTGACATCAATTTTAATCTGTTTATTTATCATTGCACAGTCCTCCCAAATATGATCTTATGAGATTGTCGGATATTTTGTTTTTTTCACACAGTCCGGAATATCAGCATGTGCTGAGAGATGCAATGAAAAAGTAATTTGCGACACGGCATTTCTTGCATTTTATTTAAACAACAACCATATGTTATAAAAGGATATTTTTACAATTCAGCAGTTCCTTAACTTTACACCTATGGGCAAAACTCACTCCCGATGATCCGGAAAGTGGCAGGCGCTTCGGAATATCCGTATCCATGAACGGTGATTATGTCATTGTGGGCGATGATGACGGTGATGCCCCGGGGAGGATAACCGATTCAGGCTGTGCCTATATTTTCAGACATGAAGGTACGGAATGGCTCCAGCAGGCAAAACTTACCGCCAGTGATGCGGCAGCAAATGAGTCTTTCGGGATGTCCGTCTCCCTCAGCGATGAATACGCCATTGTGGGTTCCTCTTATGACGACGACGGAGGAACCTCTTCAGGCGCTGCATATATCTTCAGGCGTGAGGGCACGGAATGGAGTCAGCAGGTAAAACTCACTGCCGATGATCCGGAAGCATATGACTGTTTCGGAAGCTCCGTATTTCTTGATGGTGACTACGCTGTTGCAGGTGTTCCTTATGACGATGATGCCGGATCAGGTTCAGGTGCCGTATATATTTTTAAGCGTGAGGGCACGGAATGGAACCCGCAGACCAAGCTCACTGCCAGTGATGCGGAAGCATCTGCCTATTTCGGGAAATCTGTGGCCATAAGTGGCGGTTATGCTATTGTGGGCGCGTTTTATAAAGATTATAACAGCCATTCAGGTTCAGCCTATATTTATCCGCTTGCCACTGCAAGCATAACTGCCCAACCTGAAGTTATTCCTCCTGGCGGAACTTCGGTGCTGACATGGGACACAACCCATGCGGATTCCTGTGTGATCGAACCGGATATCGGCAATGCTGATCCGAACGGCTCTGTCGAAATTTCGATGACTGAAACGACGACTTATACCATCACGGCAACAGGCACCGCAGGCACCGGCACGGACAGCGTGACAGTTGCTGTCGCGTCAGCGCCCACAGTGAGCATCAGTGCGGAGCCTGAAATTATTCAGGAAGGTGATTCTGCGGTTCTGACATGGAGTTCCACCCATGCGGATTTGTGTGTGATCGAGCCGGATATAGGCAATGCTGTTCCGAACGGCTCTGCTGAGATTTCGCCGACTGAGACGACGACTTACACCATCACCGCCACAGGTCTCGCCGGTACTGTCAATAAACAGATTACAGTTATTGTGACAGCTCCGATGCCTGTGGTAACCATCAGCGCAGATCCGATAAATATTCAGCCCGGACAGACGAGCACGCTGTCATGGCATTCCCAAAACGCTGATACCTGTGTGATCACTCCGGATGTCGGTGATGCTGACCTGAACGGTTCTGTCACGGTATCACCGGGTGAGACCACGACTTATACAATTTCGGCCACAGGTCTGGGACTCACGGCCACAGCCCGGGTCAGAGTTTATGTCGGAGACGGAAACGAATACGCATATGGCGATCCCTCTCCCGCGGAACAGGCCCACTTGGAAGCTCTCAATCGTGCGCGTCTCGACCCGCACGCGGAAGCGGAGCGTCTGGGCATAGAGCTTTTCGAGGGAGTTCCGGAAGGAGAGATTACAGAAGAACCTTCACAGCCGCTGGCATTTAATGCCCGGCTGTACGAAGCTGCCTGTCTTCACTCACAGGATATGATTGACCGGCAATATTATGCGCATAACACACCTGAAGGGCAGACACCTTCTGACCGCATAGAAGCGGCCGGTTATCTTTACAGCACTAATGGTGAAAATATCGGATACCGAGCCTCTTCCGAGCCTTTGGATGAGACAGATGCGGTATTAAGGAAACATGACAGTCTTTTCATTGACGCAGGTGTCGAGGGCCGGGGGCATCGCGTAAATATCCTCAATAATGATTTTAAGGAAGTCGGTCTCTGTGCTGCTCATGGTTCTTACGGGGAATATCCTTATTGCCATATGTTTACCTGTGACTTCGGTGCGTCAGCGGAGAATTATGATTCCTTTCTCACGGGCGTTGTCTATGATGATCAGAACAATGACGGCGTCTATACCGCAGGCGAGGGAACAGAAAACATTGAAATTGTGATCGCCGAATCCGGGGCAGTGACCCGCACAGCTTCGGCAGGCGGATACGGAATTCCCCTGTCTCCGGGCGATTACACGGTAAAAGCCGTTCTGCCGGACGGACGTGAGGCCATACGCGAGATCAGCATTGCAAACCGGAATGTGAAACTTGATTTTCTGCTTGGTGATTTCGGGCTTCAGCCGTGTGCTGTGACGATTGCTGCTGATTTTCAGATTATCAGCAGCGGAGATTCCGCCACCCTGACATGGCAGTCCGAACATGCGTATTCTGTTTTCATAGACAATGGTGTCGGTTATGTGCCAATGAGCGGCTCTGTCACAGTATCACCTGCGGAGACCACGATCTATACCGTCATGGTCACAGGTGCCGCAGGCACTGCCACTTCTTATGTGACCATCTGTGTGGATGAACTTCCCCCGCCGCCTTCCGTGGAAGTCAGTCTCACACCGGAACTGCTCGGACAGGGCGGAACAGCCACTCTCTCCTGGACTTCGACCGATGCCGAGTTTGCCTATATTGACAACGGTGTGGGCGAGGTTCCGGCAGACGGCTCACTCGAACTTCAGCCGGATCACACAACAATTTATACGGTCACCGTTGTCGGTCCCGGGGGTCCTGCGAGTGCCGAGGCCGTGCTTATGGTGGCCGGCAGTCCCGAACCTCAGCCCGAAGGCTCCTTCGGCAGCCAATATGAGGACCTGGTTCCCACAAACGCCACGGTCGGGAGCTACGATGCAAAACGTTTTTCCATAATCACCGGGCTGGTTCATAATGCGGACGGCCTCCCCCTGGCGGATGTCTCTGTTATGATACTGGGCCATCCCGAATACGGAACAGCGTTTACCGGTGCGGACGGGCGGTTTTCCATTCCCGCTGAGGGCGGATCGGTGATGACCCTTGTTTACCGGAAACAGGGGCTGCTCACGTCCCAGCGTCAGGCCGAGGTGCCGTGGAACGACATTGCTGTTGCGGAGGCAATTCAGATGATTCCCGAGGATCCGGAATCCTCGGCAGTGATATTTGACGGAAACCCGGACACGGTGGCAACGCTCCGAAGCTCGCCTGTGAGCGACGCGTTCGGAACCCGTTCCTGCACCATGGTCTTCCGGGGAGACAACCCATAGGTGTAAAGTTAAGGATACTTAACTAACCTGCTAACGGTATGATTTCAAAAAATAAATTCACATTTATCAGATTGAAAAGACGGAAAGACAGAGGCATGCCTTTACCCGGCTGCCCGAGTTCCGAGAGGTTTACCTTTACATATTTATAGTTTTCAAGAACTGCTCCGTCGATAAGTGCGTCAAGGGAGTTTTTTCTGCTTTTCTGCCTCTCTTTCCGGCATGTGTCAGTTATTTTTGCTATCATTTTCCTGACATGTTTTGCCGCTTTGTCAGCAGAATCCGAAAGCAGCACTGTCAGACCGGCTATGTTTCTTCTGAAATATTTCACTGTCTTGTCAATACTTACCTCTTCGCCGAGTATCCGCCATGCCTCTGATCTGGCATTCGAATAACAGTAGGATATGAACATCACAACTATCGCTTTTCCCAATACTTCGCACCTGAGCCTGTCCTCATTGTTTCTTACTTCTGTTTTATGAATGTTCAATACCGATTTAAACTGTTTGAAAAATAATTCCACAGACCATCTGATCGGATAAAATGCAAGGATGGTTCTCACATCCTCCGTTTTCTCAGCAGGAATATTTGTCATCATAAAGTTCCACTCACACAGTCGCAGTGATTCTTTCTTGGGGGTTCTTCCTTTCTTTTTGGCATTCTGACACATTTTTCTCCGTTTTTTGTTTGCAACTTCTTCCGGAACTCTGACTGCGAAAAAGCGTATCTTTATCTTTTTCTCTTTGTTTCCCGTATAACATTCGAATTCAAATATTGTCTCATTGCCGTTCAGCTTTTTCAATATCTCCGAGATTCCGATTCTCTCATATTCTTCCCCTTTCTTTATATACAGACCGATTCCGGAATAATTAAAACGGGATATGAAAAAGGCTTCTTTGTCATCAGTTATTTTCAGCATGTCCGCAATTGAATATCCCAGATCGAAAATAAGCAGATCATCCGCGCTGATCTGATCCATAGGTGTAAAGTTAAGGAACTGCTGAATTGTAAAAATATCCTTTTATAACATATGGTTGTTGTTTAAATAAAATGCAAGAAATGCCGTGTCGCAAATTACTTTTTCATTGCATCTCTCAGCACATGCTGATATTCCGGACTGTGTGAAAAAAACAAAATATCCGACAATCTCATAAGATCATATTTGGGAGGACTGTGCAATGATAAATAAACAGATTAAAATTGATGTCAGAACAGTTAAAAAGTTTTTCAAAAAAGGAAAGATCAGAAAAATAGCTGAAAAAACCGGTTTCATAAAGAGAAAACGGAAATTGGACGCATTCGAATTTTTCATATCGCTGACTTTCGGTTCGCTGACAACGACCACAATAACTCTGGGTGCCATAGCGGAAAATCTGTCCGAATGTATTTCAAGGGCGGGAATAAATGACCGTTTTAATCAGTATGCCATTGATTTTCTGACAGAAGTTTTTTCATTTTTTTTCAGAACGGCGACTGAAAACGGACATAATATCAATATTGACGTATTAAATCAGTTCGGCAGAGTGAATATTATTGACAGTTCGTCATGGGAGCTGCCCCCGGGCCTGAAATCCGCATTTCCGGGATATAACATTGCGGGTTGCAAAGTTCAGTTAATGTATGATTACAAAACCGGAGTGATTCAGCTGTTTGATATAAAAAAACAAACGTGTAACGATCAGAGTTATTCGAAGACACTGGGCGATCAGATCACATAGGTGTAAAGTTAAGGAACTGCTGAATTGTAAAAATATCCTTTTATAACATATGGTTGTTGTTTAAATAAAATGCAAGAAATGCCGTGTCGCAAATTACTTTTTCATTGCATCTCTCAGCACATGCTGATATTCCGGACTGTGTGAAAAAAACAAAATATCCGACAATCTCATAAGATCATATTTGGGAGGACTGTGCAATGATAAATAAACAGATTAAAATTGATGTCAGAACAGTTAAAAAGTTTTTCAAAAAAGGAAAGATCAGAAAAATAGCTGAAAAAACCGGTTTCATAAAGAGAAAACGGAAATTGGACGCATTCGAATTTTTCATATCGCTGACTTTCGGTTCGCTGACAACGACCACAATAACTCTGGGTGCCATAGCGGAAAATCTGTCCGAATGTATTTCAAGGGCGGGAATAAATGACCGTTTTAATCAGTATGCCATTGATTTTCTGACAGAAGTTTTTTCATTTTTTTTCAGAACGGCGACTGAAAACGGACATAATATCAATATTGACGTATTAAATCAGTTCGGCAGAGTGAATATTATTGACAGTTCGTCATGGGAGCTGCCCCCGGGCCTGAAATCCGCATTTCCGGGATATAACATTGCGGGTTGCAAAGTTCAGTTAATGTATGATTACAAAACCGGAGTGATTCAGCTGTTTGATATAAAAAAACAAACGTGTAACGATCAGAGTTATTCGAAGACACTGGGCGATCAGATCAGCGCGGATGATCTGCTTATTTTCGATCTGGGATATTCAATTGCGGACATGCTGAAAATAACTGATGACAAAGAAGCCTTTTTCATATCCCGTTTTAATTATTCCGGAATCGGTCTGTATATAAAGAAAGGGGAAGAATATGAGAGAATCGGAATCTCGGAGATATTGAAAAAGCTGAACGGCAATGAGACAATATTTGAATTCGAATGTTATACGGGAAACAAAGAGAAAAAGATAAAGATACGCTTTTTCGCAGTCAGAGTTCCGGAAGAAGTTGCAAACAAAAAACGGAGAAAAATGTGTCAGAATGCCAAAAAGAAAGGAAGAACCCCCAAGAAAGAATCACTGCGACTGTGTGAGTGGAACTTTATGATGACAAATATTCCTGCTGAGAAAACGGAGGATGTGAGAACCATCCTTGCATTTTATCCGATCAGATGGTCTGTGGAATTATTTTTCAAACAGTTTAAATCGGTATTGAACATTCATAAAACAGAAGTAAGAAACAATGAGGACAGGCTCAGGTGCGAAGTATTGGGAAAAGCGATAGTTGTGATGTTCATATCCTACTGTTATTCGAATGCCAGATCAGAGGCATGGCGGATACTCGGCGAAGAGGTAAGTATTGACAAGACAGTGAAATATTTCAGAAGAAACATAGCCGGTCTGACAGTGCTGCTTTCGGATTCTGCTGACAAAGCGGCAAAACATGTCAGGAAAATGATAGCAAAAATAACTGACACATGCCGGAAAGAGAGGCAGAAAAGCAGAAAAAACTCCCTTGATGTACTTATCGACGGAGCAGTTCTTGAAAACTATAAATATGTAAAGGTAAACCTCTCGGAACTCGGGCAGCCGGGTAAAGGCATGCCTCTGTCTTTCCGTCTTTTCAATCTGATAAATGTGAATTTATTTTTTGAAATCATACCGTTAGCAGGTTAGTTAAGTATCCTTAACTTTACACCTATGACCCTCACCCGCCGTTTGGTCATAATAGGGTCAACTCTTTGTCTGACTAATTCGGGGAGACACAATACTTTTTATGTGCATAAAGGGATCGCATCTCGGACTCTGAGTTATGAGGACGAGGATCGAATTCTCACAGCCGGAGGCACGGAGTATGACTTCGATGCGGACGGTTTCCTTGAAACAAAGACCGTGAACCCCGGCGGGGCGGATGAGGAGGTCACGAGTTACAGTTATTCCTCACGGGGTGAGATGTTGCGGGCCGATCTGCCTGACGGAAGGTTTATTGAATATGTGCATGATCCCCTCGGCAGGCGCATTGCGAAGAAGGTGAACGGCATTCCCACGGAGAAGTATCTCTGGCAGGGGCTGACACGCCTGCTGGCTGTGTATGACGGCAATGACAACCTGCTCATGCGCTTCGAGTATGCGGATGGCAGAATGCCTGTCGCCATGACAGCAGGCGGTGCGACTTATTACCTTGCATACGATCAGGTCGGCACGCTGAAAGCCGTCTCAGATTCGTCAGGAAATGTGCTGCTGAAAAGAGAATACGACTCCTTCGGCAACATTCTCCATGAGGAAGGCACACCGCCCTTTGAAATCCCCTTCGGTTTTGCAGGCGGCCTGCATGACAAAGACACCGGCCTCGTCAGATTCGGCCACCGTGATTACGACCCGGAAATCGGAAGATGGACAGCCAAAGACCCGATAGGATTCGGAGGCGGAGACACCGATCTTTACGGGTATTGCCTGAGTGATTCGGTTAACCTGATTGATCCCGAAGGCATGTCACACTGGCTTATAAGACTGACGGAAAAATCATATAAAATAGTCAGAGAAATATCCAAGAAAAAAGCTGTGAAAGCGAGAAGGGACGGTCAGAATGTTCTGAGTAAAAACAAACAGTCAGCTCATGAAATCGAAGTCGCTGCCAGGAATGGGAATACCAAAGACATACTAAGACACAAGGGGCATGAACTGAGGGATGCGGACAGAAATATTCTGCGCGGAAATGACGGCAGTCCTTTAAAAGGAAGACCTCATTATCAGACGGACGGTATAAACGGACATAGCTTTTGGACGGGGATTATCGGAATCATAGGTTCACTGCTGGATCCTTTTGATGCCATTGCTGGCGAGCTGGCCAGGGATGAAGACTATCTCAATCCGCACTATGAAAACAATTGCAGATAAATGATTAAAAGAGGCAGGAGATTCCGGAGTGTTGACAAACCGGGACTTCCTGCCCTTCCATGTTTCAGGATATATGGAAAATGATATGTAATTCAAAGATCAACACGCCCGAAGTTAATAATTGGAGACAGTCAGGGCAGATATTTTTATGGCGATATAAAGAAAATCTGAGGAATTATCCGGGATGGAATCTGACGGCTGACAATAACGGAGGAAGATCATTATCAGATTTGTTGGACAGAATGGAAAAATCTATTTATCCGTGTCTGAGGACCATAAAAATCAGCAAACCGGATGACAAAATTCTCAAAATTCCTAATAACAAGGGTGGCAGAGCCGGATGGTATTCTCCTAATACTTTCAAATTAAGATATGTCAATGACAACGCGAAGAATTATTGGGATTTTGAAGAGAATGGGAAAAATTTATTACTCTCAGTAAATAAAAAAGAATTGTCAGAGCTGAAAAAAGGAATTCTCGGTATATTGAAAGGGTGCGGAGATTATTCCATAGGGCCTGATACGAAAGAAAGAAATAACAAAAACATACGACTATGGCTTTGGTGGTATGTCCGTTAATTATTCAGGGTGGAAAGAGGTAAGACTTTTTCCACTCCGACTTCAGTAATGTTTTTTCCCCCTTAAAAGAAATACTGATATGAGCCGAACGGAACTCGCACCTGTGAGATGAGAGGCGGTGCGGAAAAAAATCCCGGATTCTGATGATGAGGATCGGATTCTGACAGCCGGAGGCACGGAGTATGACTTCGATGCGGACGGTTTCCTCGAAAGGAAGACGGACGGCTCCGGGGTGACGGAGTATGCTTATTCCTCACGGGGCGAACTGCTGCGGGCCGATCTGCCTGACGGCAGGCGCATTGAATATATCCATGATCCCCTCGGCAGGCGCATTGCCAAAAGGGTGGACGGCACTGTCACCGAGAAATATCTCTGGCAGGGGCTGACACGGCTGCTGGCTGTGTATGACGGTAATAATAATCTGCTCATGCGCTTCGAGTATGCGGACAGCCGTATGCCCGTCGCCATGACAGCAGGCGGTGCGACTTATTACCTTGCATACGATCAGGTCGGCTCTCTGAAAGCTGTCTCCGATTCGTCGGGGAATGTGCTGCTGAAAAGAGAATACGACTCCTTCGGCAATATTCTCGATGAGGAAGGCACGCCGCCCTTTGGAATCCCCTTCGGTTTCGCAGGCGGTCTGTATGACAGAGACACCGGCCTCGTCAGATTCGGCTACCGTGATTACGACCCGGAAATCGGAAGATGGACAGCCAAAGACCCGATACTCTTCTCCGGCGGAAACACAGACCTCTACGGATATTGTATGAGCAATCCTGTGAATTTTATCGACCCGCCGGGGCTGGAGTCAGGCAGTCTTGTGGGGAACAGCTATGATTCTTATGCCAAACTTCACGGTTATAATATAAATCATCATCCGAAGGCAGAATTTGCTATTCCGCAGGGCACTCTCGGAATTGATCTTTCAGCGACCCTCGGAGGGGGCAAAGCCATGACGGCCGGATATACAGGTGTAATAGATTCAAATCTTAACATCGCACTGATTGAACATGCCGGGGGCGGCGGGCTGGGAGGAGCGGCAGCCGGAGTCGCTGCCCAGATCCAGGTGACAAATGCCCCTGACATATATGCCCTGACAGGTGAAAGCGTATCCACAGGCGGGTCATATGGGACAGGGGTGCAGGCAACCTCGGAATGGACAGTAATGCCGGGAGGCTACCATGGTGTGAACGCCGGTATCTCGGCAGGACCGGGAACATCCATAGAGTTGCATTCCGTTGCGGAACATTCCAGAATTATATGGGAAAGCAATCTTTTCGATATTGTCGGACAAGTTTGTCCCTGATATCAGAAAGCATACCTTGAAAATCCCGGTTTGGCATGTCATGACCGGGATTTTCAAATTTTTGAGGGATAAAATATCAGATGCGCACATACAAATCTAATTACAAATACAAGCTGACTGTTCTTATCGGGATAATGTCTTCCGTGTTCTGTGCGGGACTCGGGGGAATTTTTATTTTAAGCGGCTCTTCCGATTCCCGTCTGCTGATATTTCTGCCTGCTGTCGCAATATTTTACTTTATTATGTTCGCAGTTCCCAGAGAGATATCCATAGGAGAAAACGGGATCACCTTCAGAACTATGGCAGGAACCAGATATGCAGACTTTTCCCAGATCAGGGATATCAGATCATATTACAGCAGCAAGTCATTGCAGGGATACGGCGGAGACAGGGAAAAAGCTCACATGCTTTGCATAATTATTCTGAAAGAAAAGCCCCTCGCTCCGCTTTTCTTCGGTGACGGAATATGTGATTATAAAAAACTGCACTCAGATATTCTCCTTTCATTAAAAAACCAGATAAGGGGATAATCAAATTTGTATTGCTTATCAGAAAAAGGATGGTCGGCACACTGAAAGCTGTCTCGGACAGTTCCGGGAATGTGCTGCTGAAAAGAGAATACGACTCCTTCGGCAACATTCTCAGCGAGGTGAGTACGCTACCTTTTGAAATGCCGTTCGGCTTCGCAGGCGGTCTGCATGACAAAGATACCGGCCTCGTCAGATTCGGCCACCGTGATTACGATCCCGAAATCGGAAGATGGACTGCGAAAGACCCGATAGGATTTGCCGGCGGAGACACCGATCTTTACGGCTACTGCCTGAATGATCCGGTTAACAGCTTTGATCCTTGGGGATTGGCCGAAGATCAGCACGGAATGGGCCCTTTAAGTTCTAATGACGGACATGTTGAGGAAGCAGTTGACAAGGCCAGAAAAGAGGGTGTCGAAGCTGCTGAGGATTACTTGGACGATGTGATCAGGGATATGGAAGATGAGGCAGATAAGGCTTGTGGTAAAAAGAAAAAAAAGCTGCTGAAAAGACTGGAACATCTGAGAGGGGCTCTTAAAGTCCTCCCGAGATATTTCATTAAGTTCCCTATTATTATAATCATAGATCCGAATACCGGTATGCCGGTCGGCTGGTCGATTATCTTCGGAGGAAATCCTCCGGATGCCTGATGTTTTATTCTGTGCAGTTCGTGTAGTTCTGTAAGACTTTATCGGAAACAAGCCCTCAGAAGTAAGATCGGAGTCCGGAGCCTGTTTCCGATAAAGTCTCTCGTAAGGGAGGTTGTTTATGAAACTGTCTGATTATCCGTCTCTATCTGATTTATTCAGGAATAATGTATATAAAAAATATTTTGACGGGGGCGGAGATCCGAATAATGGTATTTTATTGGTGGATGCTTTTTTGGATAGCTGGCCATATTATCCGGAGGCTTTGGTATTCAAAGCGAGAATGCTTATTGTGAAAGGAGAAAATGAGAAAGCCTCGGAATTTCTGAAAGCAGCTCGGAAAATAGATGAATGGAGGATAAACTACCTATTTGACGAGGCTGAAATTTTATATAAAACGGGAAAAAAGCCAGATGCTGTCAGGTGCCTCCGGATTGCTACCGAGTCTTTATTAAAGGAGGGACAGAGAGGTGTTAAAAATTTTTTGTTAAGCTTAGATAATTGCGGAATCAGGTTAAGAGATATTGCCGAAAGAGCGATTCGAAAAGAAATGATTCGTTTTTTGTCGGATGAATCGGATTCGGTTGATTTGGATGAATTTTTATCTGTGTTGGAATCGGAATACAAAGATACAGATAAAAATGATACGGAGTAATATTTTTCCTGTTCTCAGACTCCTGTGTAGTATCGTAGGTTGGGTTGAGGAACGAAACCCAGCTTTCTAGCTGACGGCACGGTCATCGGATACATGCATGACCCGCTCGGCAGACGCATTCCGAAGAAGGTGAACGGCGCTCTCACTGAGAAGTATCTGTGGCAGGGGCTGACACGCCTGCTGGCGGTGTACAATGCCGACGACACGCTGAAAATGCGCTTCGAATATGCGGACGCACGGATGCCCGCCGCCATGACAAGCGGCGATGAGACGTATTATCTTGCGTATGATCAGGTCGGCACGCTGAAAGTTGTTGCTGACAGTTCCGGAACTGTGGTCAAAAAGATTGAATACGACACCTTCGGGAACATCATTTCAGACAGCGATCCGGCGTTTGCCGTGCCTTTCGGCTTCGCAGGCGGTCTGCATGACAAAGATACCGGCCTCGTAAGATTCGGCTACCGTGACTATGACCCGGAAACGGGAAAATGGACAGCGAAGGATCCGATATTCTTTGAGGGAGGAGATACCGATCTTTACGGATATTGCGTAAATGATCCGGTGAACTGGACGGATTCTGACGGCCTTTCCAAAACCAAGGGAATTAAACAGGGTAAAGATGAATATTATCAGAAATTCAAAGATACAAAAGGCGATCAGAACAAAATTCGTGAACTCGAAGAAGAAATTTGTAAAAAAAGGGAGGATGGCAAGATCAAAAATAAAAGATGGAACATACTAAAAGCACTGATAAAAATAGCTAAAGATGGGCGGCTGTTTAAAAATACCAATCTGTTACTGATGTTCGAATGGCAAATCAGATTATTGGAAAATCCCTGTCTGTTAAATAATCCGGATCTTCCGGTCGATGAATTCGGAGTTCCGAGTTCATAGGATCATAAGTCATCAGTTCCGCCTCGCAGCCGGATATTCCCGTTTCGGTATCGACTGTTCCGGAAAGATATGCTGAGGGCGGAACTGTAACTTCAGGGTGTTTCGCTTATATTTTTTATCAGAAATCATGTTAGTAAAAACAGGCGGACAGCATAATGAAAATAGCGGAAATAAGAATTCCCTTTGACAAAATGTACGATGAACAAAGGCAGTCTGAAACGGTTTCAGAATTTGTAAGAGGATTATCCGAACACGGATGTCTTGTAGGTGACTCCGTGCCGATTGCCCGAACCGAAGGTGATTTTCGTATTTACACGATTACGCCGGAGGCCGATGCTCTTTCTGCTGAAAATTTCGGTCAGCAGCTACAGTCCCTGCTATCTGCTTTCAAGGAGGCCGGTCTGGGGCCGCTGGATACGGTCGTCATCGGAGACGACCCCGGAACGATACAGTGCTGTAGTTGCGGCATACGGAGTTTCATAATTCTCTATACTTCATTCCTGGATGACGAACCGCCTTTAAGATGCGGGAATTGCTTCAAACCCGTACCTCTTTACAGGATTCCTGACAGTGACCCCGATCTCAGGGCGGAAATTTCAGACTGGGCTGATGATTACCGTTCGTGCGACCGTTTCTGGATATGCAGCGGTGTAGGCGAGAAATTCGGCTACGATCAGATTTCCAAATATGACAGCCCCCTTTCTCGTGAAGGCATGAAGCTTTCTGAAAGACTTACCAGTGTTTTCCGCCCCTCCTACTACTACCTTTATCGCTATAAAACACACAGTGAGAAGGCGGAGATGGCCCGGAAATGCCCGATTTGCGGCGGTGACTGGTATCTTGAAAGACGGCTGCATAATAAATTCGATTTCAAATGTGACAAATGTCGCCTGCTGTCAAATATCGCTTTTGATCTGAAGCCGGTCGCACGGAGCGAGAACGGGTATGACGACTGAACGGCTGACACTCCGAAAGTGGTCTGCTCACCGGTAAGGGGGATTTCAGCATTTACCGGAACGCCGGAAACGGCCTTCCCGAAGGCGTCTCCGGCGGTGCGCTGGACGTGACACGGACTTTCAGCGGCTACGGCGAGACGGATGCTGAAAGTTCGTCCGTGAACGGCACGGGGCTGTTCTCATGGTCGGCTGTGCGGGATGACAACGGCAGAATCACTCAGAAGACAGAGACATTCGGCGACGGCACGACGGCGACTTATGTGTATGATTACGACACAGTCGGGCGGCTGCTGACCGTCACGAAGGACGGAGCTGTTGCCGAAAGTTACCAGTACGACACCCGTCCTTACGGCATCCGCACATATCAGGAAGTGAACGATGTCACCAAATCGCTGAGTTACAACGACGAGGACAACCTCCTCACCGCAGGCGGCGTGTCTTATCAGCACGATGATGACGGCTTTCTCGTCAGCAGAACGCAGGAAACGGATGTCACGACGTATGATTATTCCCTCCGTGGCGAGCTTCTCAGTGTGACGCTTCCTGACAGCACGGTCATTGAATATGTGCATGGTCCGCTCGGCAGGCGCATTGCGAAGAAAGTGGGCGGCACTGTCACCGAGAAATATCTGTGGCAGGGGCTGACACGCCTGCTGGCTGTGTACAACACCGATGACACCCTGAAAATACGCTTTGAATATGCGGACGCCCGCATGCCCGTCGCCATGACAAAGGACGGCGTGACGTATTACCTCGCATATGATCAGGTCGGCTCGCTGAAAGCCGTCTCGGATTCGTCCGGGAATGTCATGCTGAAAAGAGAATGCGACTCCTTCGGCAATATACTCGATGAGGAAGGTACGCCGCCCTTTGAAATCCCCTTCGGTTTCGCCGGAGGTCTGCATGATTCTGATACAGGGCTTGTAAGATTCGGCCACAGAGACTACGACCCGGGCACAGGAAGATGGACAGCCAAAGACCCGATTCTCTTCGCAGGCGGGGATACCGATCTGTACGGCTATTGTCTGAATGATCCGGTGAATTGGAATGACCCGTCAGGACTTGAATTGTCATCCGGAGAGAATGCCGCTATTGCTATTGTCGGCGCAATCACTGCCACAGTGGCATCCGGTATCGGAACGCCGGCCGCGGGAGCTGTGGCAGGAGGGTTTGTCGGATTTTTCGGAACCTTAATTCTTGGCGGAGACATTCAAGATGCGATCAATAACCTTGCGGGAGGAGCTCTGACAGGTATGACAGGCGGTTTGTATGGCCAACTTATAGAAGTGGCGGGATGGGGCATGGGACGAAGGATATTATGGTCAGGCTGGGGATACGGGTTCGATCTGATTGTTTACGGATGTGATCCTGTCTGGCCGAAGCCCTGTCCGTAGGAGTGACAACACAATGAAAATAATGAAGATTCTGTTTGTTTTCATATTCTTCTGGGGGCTGGGAACAGCTGGCCTGTATGTTCTGATTCAGAGTCTTCTGTCCGGTGACGGAAGAGTTCTGGTGACCGAATTTCAGAATCCGCTGATAAAATATTCGCTGGTATTTACCGTTGTTGATTTTTCCATGCTGCTTTTTTCATTTCCTGTGTTAATATATAAAGGAATGATAGGTGACAATGCTGAAAAACATGTAAAAGCGGGAACAGATCTCGCCGTGTTATTATTGGCGGCACCCGGATTCATATTTGCTGTCATCGGAGGGTATTACGCGGGAGCAGACAGCAACCGTCTGTTTCTCCTGATCATATTTTATCTGTTTATGCTTATTTTGGATATTGTCACTTTTTTATCAGAACGCGGGAAGCGAAAATCAGGCAGGTAAAAGTACCGTCTCAGTAACAGGGCGCTGCCCTTATTCCTGACAGAGAAAAAGAGTTCCGGGGACCCCTGTTTAATTGCCGACAACGGAACCTCGGAACTCGGAAATTCGGACAGTAAAAGAAAGATAAGCAGGGTGTCCCTGTAAGCAAAGACCCGATTCTTTTCGCAGGCGGGGATACGGATTTGTACGGGTATTGTGTGAACGATCCGGTGAATTGGAATGATCCGTCCGGGCTTGAACTGTCGGCTGGTGAGTTGTGCATAGTCACCTGGTCCGGTTTCGCCGGTGCCACGGTGGGGGCAGCTGTCGGCGCAATGTTTGCCGGCGTGGGGGCTCCGGCAGGAGGAGCGGCAGGAGGATCTGTTACGTCATTTGCAGTGACGCTGATACTCGGCGGTGACAAATGGGATGCACAGCCAACAATGCAGTAATAGGTGGCCTGACAGGTGCCGCGGGCGGTCTGTGGGGTGAGATTGCGGCAACCGTGGGATGGGGTATGGCAATGCGGATAAAGTGGGCGGTCCTGGGATTTATGATCGATTTATCAGGAATGGGAGCGGATCCCCCGCTGTCCCGTCCCGACGAGCCCGAACCCTGTCCGTAATGAGGAGACACATAAATGGGAAAAATGGTGTTTGGTTTCATATTCTTCTGGGGGCTGGCGGGATGTGCTCTTTTTCTGGCAGTTCATACCGCCCTGAAGCCTGAGACGGGACTGATGACGGCATTCGAAAACCCGCTGATAAGGTATTCCCCGGAGCTTTCCATGATCGGCTGGGCCATTATAGGATTCTCTCTTCCTGTGATACACGGTCTCATTCCGATATATATGGAAAAGCGCGGCAGGAAGGTCGGGCCGTATGAGAGGGCCGGACTGCAGGTTGTCCTGATATTGCTGTCAGCGCCGGCTTTTGTGTTCTCATGTGTCGCAGGATACTGCATCCGGCCGGGCAGCAGGCATGTGTTTCTTCTGGGCTGCGTTTATCTGATCATGCTGTCTTCGGACATTGTCAGATTCCTGTCGGAACGGGAAAAGGCGAGATCGGAACGTGGAGGGGCGGGAGCGGACAGAGGCCCGGATTTGAAAAGGAGGCGTGACTGACATTCTGACAGAAAGAGGCGGCTGATTTTCTCAGCCGCCTTCTTTTTTTCGAAAAGAAAGTAAAGATAAGTAACATGTCCCCGGAATCCGGGGAGACGGCGTTCCCGTTGCCATTGTCTCACCGGACGGTCTGAGAACCCTGCTGACTGTGGATGCCGACAACCAGCTTACTGAGATCAGGTATCCCGGAAGCACGAAGTCTTTTGTTGTGTTTGACTATGATGAAAACAACGACGGCCTGCTCACGAAAAAGACGGAGCCGGAGGGGAACACGGCTTTCTCATAAAAATAAGTAAAAAATTTAAAGAGGTTATACAGGCAGGATATCCGAACAGGCATCTGAATTTGTAATATCCTGATAATCCGTAAAAATAATTATTCATAAAATGAACCTGATTTTTCAGACATCGGTTATCCGGCAGGCTTCTGTGATTTTTCAGGCGGAATCCGGAATTAGTAATTTTTTAACTTCCTGAAATTATATCTTATATTTTTATGATAAAGCCGTGGGAGGGGAACGGGTTTGTCCATGTGTTCGATGGGAACGGACGGGTTGAGCATACGGAGGATGAGGAAGGCGGACGCTGGGAATTTTCCAGGGTCACGGATGCGGCCGGCAATATCACTTATGAGACAAAGGCCCTTGCGGAAGGTGATGATGTTTATAATATCACGTCCTACGGGGACCGTACCGATTCCACAGGTAAGCACACCTCTGAGATCACAGGGCCGGCAGGCGGCATGACACAGTTCACACGCTCATCTGACAGTCTGGGGGTTGTGAAGGAACTGCCCTGCGGCACGGAACTCGGATTTGAATACGACGCCGATCCCCGGTGGCAGACCAAATATGTGAAAAAAATGACGGAGACGGCGCCTTCGGGATTGACAAAAACCACGGAAAGGAGTAAAAGTTACGAAGACACCGACTCGGACGGTATGCCGGATATCATCACCGAGACGGTCACGGTGAACGGGACAAAGACCACAACCCTGGTGCAGGATATCGCTCTGGCGAAAAAGACCGTCACGTCTCCGGAGGACAGGAGCGTGATCACCGAATACGACCGCGACACCCTGCTGACGACAAAGGTGAGCGTGACGGGTCTTAATGACACGACTTACGGGTACGACGCAAAGGGCCGTCCGGAGACGATTACGACCGGCACGAGACAGACCGTTCTGGCGTATGACGCCCGGGGAAATGTCGCCTCCGTCACAGATGCGGAAGGCAGCATTTTCACATATGATTATGACGATGCGGGACGGCTGACGGCGATTCACCGGCCCGATATCACGGACGTGGGAAATGAGACGGTCATCGCTTTCGGCTATGATGAAAACGGAAACATGACCGTGCTGACGAATCCCTCGGACACGGATCACGGGTTCGGTTTCAACAAGGTGAATCTCGGCAGTTCATACACAACACCTCTGAGCGGGGACTACACTTATGTGTATAACAAGGCACGGCGGCTCATACAGAAAAACTTTCCGTCGCCAGATGCATGGATCAGTTACAATTACGACCCGGCGAAGCTGGAAAGCATCGAAACCTCCGAAGGCGATGTCACTGATTTCACCTATTATTCCTGCGGATCAAAAGTGGACACGGTCAGCAGGGGCAATGAGGAAATCAAATATGTGTATGACGGAAGCCTCGTCAAATCGGAGATACTGAGCGGGACGCTGGGTCAGACGCTTTCGTATGATTACAACAACGACTTTGCCGTCCAAAGACTCACATATGCCGGTGCGGACTGCGATTATGTCTATGATGACGACGGTCTCCTCACCGGTGCGGGGGATTTCAGCATCACCCGGAATGCCGGGAACGGCCTTCCCGAAGATGTCTCCGGCGGTGTACTGAGTCTCACACGGACTTTCAGCGGTTACGGAGAGACGGACGCTGAAAGTTTCTCAGCGGACGGCACGGGGCTTTTCTCATGGTCGGTCATCAGGGATAAGAACGGCAGAATCACTGAGAAAACAGAGACGTTCCCTGACAGCACGACGGCAACTTATGACTATGATTACGATGCTGTCGGCCGTCTGCTGAGTGTCACGAAGGACGATGCCGTTGTCGAAAGTTACCAGTACGACACCCGTCCTTACGGCATCCGCACATATCAGGAAGTGAACGATGTCACCAGACCGCTGGCTTACAACGACGAGGACAACCTCCTCACCGCCGGAGATGTGACGTATCAGCATGATGCGGACGGCTTCCTTGTCAGCAGAACGCAGGAGACGGATCAGTGACAGATCCGGTTAATGGCCCGTCGTATAACTTTTCAGCTCCTCGAACTGATCCGGTCGGACATTTTTTTAATGATATGGTCACATATTATATTTGGGGAAATCCCCCTGATGATCCGTCTAATTTTATTGAAAGAATAACCGGAACGTATGATGGCCCGTGTCCATATGGAAATTAAAAGAATGTGACCCAACTAGTGCAAAAGGTTAAATTTTCGGATGCCCGCTCATTGGTTATTGTAGTCATTCTATCCACAGTTTGTGGAAGCGTGGCATCGGTCAAAAACGGATTCCTGCTTTTGCGGGAATGGCAGGCTTTTTGTTTGAATCAAGTCAGAAAACTTGATCATTTACGACTTATATGAACGAAATAACATTATTTTTTTTTCTGACTCAGGGTCTGAGGGTTCCTGAGACCCCGGGCAAAATTCTTTTCAAAAAGTTCGTCAGAATGGGTATTCACACGTTTATGAAGCTGTGAAAACTGATCCATCAGCATCTGTGCAAAAGGCGTGAGTCGTGACCCCCCGCCTGATGACCCTCCGATATTTCGGATCAGCAAAGGCTCTCCGAGCCGTTCCTCTGTGGCCCGGACCTTTCCCCATACAGCACGGTAGCTCATCTTCAGTTCCTTGGCTGCGGCCTGTATTGAGCCTGATTGTCGGATGGTCTCCAGAATTTTGAAGCGTCCCAGTCCGAACACCACATTTCCCTCGTCATCCTCGATCCATACTTTTGAACGAATATGGAATTTTTCTGAGTTATTATACATAATATATTTTTATTTATACTCGATAATCAGGTTTTTTTCTGTCATTCCGTTCGACCGAACTCGCTCGAACGGAATGACAAACGTTGTGTTCAAATCAGATCAAAAAATTTGACCATCGAGCCAGATGAAATTCTTATTTTAGCCATTATAAATCAGTATATTAGTTGAGAATCACAGAAATATGACAAAGTTAATATCATATTTCTGAGAATAAATACAAGAATGTTTCGTTATGTCAATATTGACATAACGATAAAAGCATGATACAAGCCAACCTCGTTATTATCCGACAAACTGAAGTCCGTTCGGCAAACAGCAAAGAAACCCTGAAGTTCGTAGTTCCGTGTTTAGGCCATTTTGCATCATATCCTGATTCCGTCTGGCCGCCTAAACGCGGAAGTACGAACTTATAAAATCAAATTTGACAAATTATTATAATATTCGGAGGTCTGAATCATGTCTGACAATATGTTTGTTCTCAATGGCCGGGAAGTGAGTTTTGACCCGGGCCAGACCATTCTGGAAGCCGCAGAAGCCTGTGGCGTGCAGATTCCCACGCTTTGCCATCTCAAGGGAACCACTCCCACCGGTGAATGCCGGATCTGCGTAGTGGAGGTTCAAGGGGCAGATATGCTTGTTACGTCCTGTAGCACGCCTGTTGAAGCCGGAATGCAGGTGAAAACCGAATCCCCGCGGGTGGTCACGGAACGAAAAAAAATTCTGGAACAGCTTCTCACATCCGGGAACCACAACTGTGCAATTTCCGGCTCAGATAACGGCAACTGGACTGAATTCCAGCTTCAGGTTCAGAAAAACGATGCTTCATCGGAACTGTGCCCGGTCTGGGGAGACTGCAAACTTCAGGAACTGGCCTATCAGTACCAGGTGAAGATCACACCATCTTCCCCGCAAAGAGACTACTACCCTTCGGAAATGGCCAATCCCATGATTATCCGGGATTTCTCACGCTGCATTCTCTGCGGACGATGCATAAAAGCCTGCAACGAAGTCCAGGTCAACCGTGCGATATCCATGGGATATGAGGGCGACAAGGCCAAGGTGGTCACCCCGGGAGATCATCCGCTGTCCGAGTCTGACTGCGTGTTCTGCGGAGAATGTGTCCAGGCATGCCCGGTGGGCGCACTGGTGGAGAAAAAAGCCCGTCATATCTGGCGTCCCTGGGAAACAGAGAAAATCCGAACCACCTGCCCGTACTGCGGCGTGGGATGTCAGCAACTGCTTCATGTGAAAGATGGAAAAATCGTAAAAGTGACCGGTGTGGAAGATGCCGAACCCAACCAGGGACGGCTATGCGTCAAAGGGCGCTTCGGATATGACTTCATTTATTCAAAAGACCGGCTGAAAACGCCGCTGATCAGGGAAAATAACGAATTCCGAGAAGCGTCCTGGGACGAAGCCCTTGACCTGGTGGCCCGGAAATTCAAAGAAATCATCCGAGAGAACGGCCCGGACGCGATCGCAGGTGTGAGCTGCGCCCGCAGTATTAACGAAGATTCGTATCAGATGCAAAAACTTTTCCGCGCGGTGATCGGGACCAACAATATTGATCACTGCGCGCGTACATGACATGCTCCCACAGTCGCCGGTCTGGCGGCAGCATTCGGTTCCGGAGCAATGACCAATTCTTTTAACGAATTCGCCAGGGCAAAAATGTTTCTGGTGATCGGTTCCAACATGACAGAGGCACATCCGGTGGCAGCCACGTTTGTGAAAAACGCGGTACTCAGGGGCGCACAGCTTATCGTGGCAGATCCGAGAAAACACCCCCTAGCGGATCATGCATCCCTTCATGTGCCCATCCGTGTAGGCAGCGATATTGCTTTTATCAACGCGCTGATGCACGTTCTGATCAAAGAAGATTTGTATGACAAAGCGTTCGTAAATTCCTGTACCGTTGATTTTGACAAACTAAAAGAAAAAGTGATGGAATATCCGCCCGAACGGGCAGCCGATATCTGCGGTGTCAGCCCGGACATGATCCGGGATGCGGCAAGACGTCTGGCATCGGTCAAACCGGTCATGCTGTGCTATACACTGGGCATCACCGAGCATACCTGCGGCAGAAACAACGTGCTTTCAACGGCCAACCTGCAAATGCTTCTGGGCAACATGGGTGTCGAGTGCGGCGGCGTGAATCCGTTGCGAGGCCAGAACAATGTGCAAGGTGCCTGTGACATGGGCGCACTGCCGAATGTGTTTCCGGGTTATCAGCCTGTGACCAGCGCGGATGCCCGGGCCAAATTCGAGGATGCCTGGGGGGTGGAAAATCTGCCTGACAAAAACGGTCTGATGATTCCTCAGATGATGGAAGGACTTGTGGATGGAAAAGTCAGGGCTTTCTATATTTTCGGGGAGAATCTGGCCAATACGGAACCCGATATCCGCAAGGTCGAGCATGAGCTGGCTTCCGCGGAATTCCTGGTGTGCCAGGATATTTTTCCGAACGAGACCACGCGCTTTGCGCACGTGGTTTTTCCTGCCGCGGCCTGGAGTGAAAATGACGGCACGTTTACCAACAGCGAGCGCCGGGTGAGCAGGGTCCGCACTGCGAGCAAAGCCCCGGGACAGGCTATGCCCAACTGGTGGATATTCAAACAGATTGCCAAACGTATGGGGCAGGACTGGGCTTCGGACAGCGCCCGGGAACTCTGGGATAATGAGATTTCCGTGCTTGCGCCCCAGCTGTGCGGCATCAAATACCGCCGTCTGGAAGGAGACGGGCTTCAGTGGCCCTGCCCGGATGAGGACCACCCGGGAACCTGCTTTCTGCACAAGGAAGGCCAGTTCACCTGCGGCCTGGGGGTGTTCACGCCTGTGGAATGGACACCGCCTGCGGAGGTTCCGGATGAGGAATATCCTTTTGTGCTGAGTACCGGGCGCCGTCTCGCACATTATCATACCCGGACACAGACCGGACGCTGCGAGGGGCTGAACGATATTCTGGGTGAAGAAACCGCGGATATTTCTCCCTTTGACGCGGCAGATATGAAAATCGGACACGGAGACATGATCCGGGTCAGTTCCCGGCGGGGCGAGGTGCAGGTCAAAGCAAATGTCACGGATCAGGTTCCCAAAGGCATGGTCTGGATGGCGTTTCATTTCCGGGATGCGTGTGCGAACTGGCTGACCAATCCCGCGTTTGATCCGGTGACGCTGACAGCAGAATACAAGGCATGTGCCGTGCGGATCGAAAAATAGTTTTATCTTGCCCGAGGCGTGTTCCGACTCCGGATATAAAGCATATAACCCGTTGAATTATATTTCATATATGGCTATATCTCCAGATTTCGTACACCGCCAAAAAATCTGCTGATTATATAGGGGAGGGCTGACCAAGCCCCGTAGGGGCGGCATATTTGTAGCAGCAGGTTTGCTGCCGGACGGGGTTTGCAACCCCGTCCGAAACGTTTGCAGGCGGCGATCCGAAAATATTCCGGACGGGGTTGCAAACCCCGTCCGGCAAAATCAGAGTTAATAAAAACAGTAGGTTGTAATCTTAGCCTGATGCATATGCTGACCAAGCCCCGTAGGGGCGGCATATTTGTAGCAGCAGGTTTGCTGCCGGACGGGGTTTGCAACCCCGTCCGAAACGTTTGCAGGCGGCGATCCGAAAATATTCCGGACGGGGTTGCAAACCCCGTCCGGCAAAATCAGAGTTAATAAAAACAGTAGGTTGTAATCTTAGCCTGATGCATATGCTGACCAAGCCCCGTAGGGGCGGCATATTTGTAGCAGCAGGTTTGCTGCCGGACGGGGTTTGCAACCCCGTCCGAAACGTTTGCAGGCGGCGATCCGAAAATATTCCGGACGGGGTTGCAAACCCCGTCCGGCAAAATATTCACACCAGCAGCGGACCCAAAATCTTTTCCGGAGTGCAAAAACAGAGCGAAGCGGTTTTTTGCATCTTTTTTTATTCACAGCAGCAGCGGACCCAAAATCTTTTCCGGAGTGCAAAAATTAAGCGAAGCGGTTTTTTGCATCTTTTTTTATTCACACCAGCAGCTGACCCAAAATCTTTTCCGGAGTGCAAAAATAGAGCGAAGCGGTTTTTTGCATCTTTTTTTATTCACAGCAGCAGCGGACCCAAAATCTTTTCCGGAGTGCAAAAATTAAGCGAAGCGGTTTTTTGCATCTTTTTTTATTCACACCAGCAGCTGACCCAAAATCTTTTCCGGAGTGCAAAAATAGAGCGAAGCGGTTTTTTGCATCTTTTTTATTGACAAATACTCTTCCACGTTATTGAGTTATTCATTGTACGAAGATATTTTGGTCAGGGCTTCACAGAAAATTAAAATATAAAGTAACTTTTAAGAGGAGACGAAAGCAATGAGTGAATCTGTACTTCAATATGAAGAAAAAATGTGGGAGATGTTTGATCTGACAAAGGAACACATGCCCGATCTTACGGAAGCATATTATGGTGCTGTTAAAAATGCTGTATATTGTGACGGTGCTTTGGATCTGAAAACCAAGAGACTGATGTCATTAGCGATTGGCATCCAGGCCGGATGCAAAGACTGTATGATTTCTCAGACCTCAAAACTATTAGACTTAGGCGCAACACCTGCTGAAATTTTCGAGGTTTGCGCGGTTGCGGTCAGCATGGGCGGCACACTCGCCTGGAGCAAGGCTTTGGTGGTTGCTGATTATCTTCAGGAACGAGGATTAATAAAAACACAACCCTGACCAATCCCATGCACACGGATAAGCATTCGCTGCGCTCCGTTTCTGCGGATGATGGCCATCGTTCTGGCTTGTCATATCATTCAAATCCGGCAGCCCCTCCTCCGGAAATAAATTGGCGTCAAAATTTCTCCCGGACACGGCATTTTCTTCAGGACCAAATAAAACTATCTGTAAACTTGAAACCTGAAACTGAAAAGTGTTCCAAGTTTCGAATTTCGAATTTCAAGTTTCAAGTTTCAAGTTTCAAGTTTCGAATTTCAAGTTTCAAGTTTCATTATCTCGCCAACATCGCAAACACTTCTTCAGCAGCCTTTATTGTCGTGTCTATATGCTCATCAGTATGTGCAGCGGAGACAAACCCCGCTTCAAACTGGGATGGGGCAAGGTAAATTCCTTTTTGGAGCATGCCTTTGTAATACGCTGAAAACAGATCCAGGTCAGAAGTCTTTGCATCAGCAAAATTTTTCACGTCTTTGTCTGTGAAAAAAAGCCCCATCATGGAGCCTACACGATTAAAAGACGCTTTTATTTCGGCTTTTTCAGCAGCCTTTTTCAGACCTTCGGAAAGCCGGGCGGATTTCTCTTCCAGGCTCTCATAAAAACCAGGTTTTTTGAGCTGCTCAAGGGTTGTAATTCCTGCTGACATGGCCAGAGGATTACCGGAAAGCGTTCCCGCCTGATACACAGGTCCCTGTGGTGCAATATACTCCATAAATTCACGTTTCCCACCATACGCGCCCACAGGCAATCCCCCGCCGATGATTTTTCCAAGGCAGGTGATATCCGGTGAAATGCCATACAGTTCCTGCGCGCCGCCATAAGCCACCCTGAAGCCGCACATCACCTCATCAAAAATCAGCAGGCTCCCGCTTTTTTCCGTGACTTCCCTCAATATTTCCAAAAATCCGTGCGCGGGCGGAACCAATCCCATGTTTCCGGCCACAGGCTCCACAATAATACACGCAATTTTATCCCCCTGTTTTTCCATCACTTCTCTGACACAATCCGCGTCATTATAAGGAAGTGACAGCGTATGCTCCACAAAGGATTTTGGCACGCCCGGACTTCCGGGAATCCCCAGTGTGGCAACGCCTGAGCCTGCCTCTACCAGAAGGGTATCTGCATGACCATGATAGCAGCCGTCAAATTTGATAATGGTATCCCGTCCGGTGAAACCCCTGGCAAGACGTATGGCGCTCATGGTGGCTTCAGTCCCTGAATTTACCATACGCACCATTTCTATGGAGGGAACCGCTTCTGTTACTGCCTGGGCAAGTCGGATTTCAGCAGAAGTCGGCGCACCGAAGCTGGCTCCCTGTGCCAGCGCGAAGGAAAGCGCTTCCGTTACCTTGGGATGTCTGTGACCCAGAATCATGGGACCCCATGATCCCACATAATCAATAAAACTGTTGCCATCCGCGTCAAAAATCATGCAC
The DNA here is from genome assembly GCF_017377395.1 of Desulfonema magnum. Lineage (GTDB taxonomy): Bacteria > Desulfobacterota > Desulfobacteria > Desulfobacterales > 4be13 > Desulfonema_C > Desulfonema_C magnum. The sequence goes on from NZ_CP061800.1 coordinate 127,753, forward strand.
CCGTCAGCATTGTTAATAAAAAGGGGATGATCACTCCCCACTGATTTGCATGCCCGTACAGGACTGTTCACTCCGCCAGGAATAATATTCATTGCCTGCTCAAAAAACTTGCGGGAATTTTCATACTTCATTTCCAAAGTATCCTTTCATCATGATAAAATAATATATTGACAGTTTTTAAAAAGGGGTGTTAGGTTTTAAGTGTTAGGTGTTAAGGTGTTAAGTGTTAGGTGTTAAGTGTTAGGTGTTAAAGTGTTAAGTGGCTGCCGTACCCTGTAGCCGCCGTGCCCTGAGCCTGTCGAAGGGCAGACCGGGGCAGGTCGGAAAACGGATAAGGAAAATTAACTGATTTAGACGGCCTACCTAACACCTAACACCTAACACCTAACACCTTAACACCTAACACCTTAACACCTTAACACCTAACACCTTAACACCTAACACTTTTTATCCAGTCAGGCAAGGTTTTACAACAATGGGACAACAACGATCACCCCAACGATTATCCAAATTTTTATCATATATATTAGAACGCAGGCCCGATGAGTTTGGTCTGATTTTGGATCCGGACGGATATGTTAAGATCAAGGATTTAATAAAAGCTGTGTGTGAAGAGGACGGGCTGAGATATGTTCGCAGGGCGGCTATAGATGAAATCCTTGTCACGCTGCCAAATCCGCCCATTGAGATTAAGGGGAATTATATTCGTGCAAAAAACCGGGAAGGTCTGCCAAAAGAGACCTTTGCGAAAAATCCCCCCAAGCTCCTTTATACATGTGTACGCAAAAAAGCCCATGGCTTTGTTTTGGAAAAAGGCATATTTCCACAGGCATATCCGAAAGTTATTCTGTCATCAGATCGTGATCTGGCTGAAAGAATGGGAAAGCGTTCGGACCAGTCCCCGATTCTGCTGACAATTCAGGTTCAGAAAGCCATGAATGAAAGGGTTGTGTTTTACCAGGCTGGTGAATCGCTTTACCTTGCAGATGCCATTCCGGCAGGCTGCTTTACAGCCCCTCCTCTGCCAAAACAGAAAGCTGAAATCAAAAAACAGAAAGTCCCGGAAGAGCCGAAAACTCAGAAGTTCCCCGGGAGTTTTTTTATTGACTTTACTGAAGAAAGCGAACATAAAAAACAGGTTGCCCGTAAAAGAAAGAAAAAACAGGTTACAAAAGAAAAAGATAAGCGGCGAATGAGAAAGCAAAAACAAAAAATGTGGGACAATTCGTAATTTTTTCTGTGACTGATTAAAGAAACCCGGGTTTTCCCGAAATGGGAAAGCGCCTTGTCCGGGGAAAAAGCCGGGTTTCTTCCCGCACTGCGTAACCTTTTGTCCTGTAGATAGAATTTTTTTTAATTTTTTAATTGACAAGCTGTTTTTAGCCTGCTATAAGGCACATTTGTTTGTGTGACTCACATAGCGCATCCGTCAAAGGGCCGTTAGCTCAACTAGGCAGAGCACCTGACTCTTAATCAGTAGGTTGAAGGTTCGATTCCTTCACGGCCCACCAAAAAATAACAAGGGATTATGATATTTTTATCATAATCCCTTTTTTTGTCCCCTAAATTTTACAAAAAAGTTGCACCAGGGGAAAATTTTCACATTAGGTAGTGTTCCGGTTCCGGATATAAACCATATAACGCTTTGAATCAGTCTGATAACTACGAGATTATATCCAATTTGGAACATTGCCCAAATTACAAAAAGACCTTGTAGCTGATATTCAGAGCTTTCCCCAGTTTTTTGGCTATGGCTTTTCCGATGGGTCTTTTACCGTTTTCCATCTGGGAGATATGGCCCTGGGGAATTCCGGTAAGCTTTGAAAGTTCCTTCTGGGTTAAATCTTCCTTATACCTTGCCCCGACCAGGGCAAGGCCCGGAAGTTCATTTTCTTCATAATCTTCAAGAAATGCCTCCCTGAAGGGAACCGAATCAGACATATCGGTAAACCCCATACGTTTCAGATAACGGACAACTTTGTCCCGATTTTCAGACGGTCCGACAAATCTCAGTTCCACAGGATTGTCAGTACGGAGCTTTTTCGTGGGTTCCGACGTATTCAACAGATATTATCCTTATTTTTTCGTCTCTCACTTCCCACACACATACATAGACAGGTTTCCCTTTTTTCAGGTGGCAGTGATGACGATTCTTCCCCAGTTTGCCGTAATTCGGCCAGTTTCCGCTGACCGGCCCCCTTATAGCCTTAATTTCTTCGGAAAGAGCCAGAAGCGCACCTTGGACTTGTCTTGGCAGCTTTTTACGATTTTTCTTAGCATTATTAGATAGTTCTACTTTCCATTTTTTGTTTTTTGCTCCCATAGTTTATCTTCCTTTTGAAGCGGATGAAATGGGAACAATCAACGAGGCTTGCCCCTAGCTCTCCCAGATTATCCGTTTTATTCAATTTATATTGTCTATCAAAATTAAATAAATTATCCGGGAGGGTAGTATTTAAGCCTTGTTTAAATAAGGACATGAAGAACTCCTCCTTCTTATACTTTGTCTCGTTTCAGCGTTATGAAACGGATCATTAACATTTTATAACAAATTTAATGTGCTAAGTTATTTTTTTAAATCTACCTCCTTTGTGTACTTTTTCAAAGAAAAAATATTCCATAAATGGAATATTGTCAATAAAAATCTTGGGACATTCTGCTTTTCTTTTCCAAGATTCTCTGCGCTCGATTCTGACGGGCAGGGTGAAAAAATGGCTTGAAATCGGAACGCCGGAGGGGTAAATTGGATATAATTACAGTCTTCAGAAAGCAGTTTTCCATAAAAAAATTGGTAGTCCTGCACAAGCAGTGATGAATGAGATTCAGTGTCCTGATAATCGGGGGACTGAACGGGATTTATCACTACCTTTGCAGGACTACCAGAAAAAGATTGTCCGAAGTGTAAAGCGATATTAAAACATGCAGCATAGGCGGCAGGTAAAAGATGAAGCTCAGTGACTATAAAAACGGTGATAACAAATTATGACCAAGTCGGAAAAGCTGTTGTCAAAAGCCCGGAACAATCCTTCTGGTCTGTCTTTCAGTGAGTTTGAAAGGCTGCTTTCTCACAACGGATGGACGTTTGACCATCAGAAAGGAAGCCACCGGATATGGCGCTCACCCGGAGGGACACGCCTTCCTGTTCAGTGCAGTTCCGGCGGAAAGGCAAAAGGCTATCAGGTGAGACAGTTTCTGAAACAACATGGGAAGGAGAGGAAAAATGGACAAATTTGACGGGTTCAGCATCAGAGTTTATAAAGACGAAGACGGTGACTGGCTGGCGCATTTTATTGAACTGCCGAACATTTCGGCTTTTTCAGACACGCCCGAAGGTGCGCTGAAGGAGCTTGAGACCGCATGGGAGGGTGTCAGAGAAAGCTGCCGGAAACATAATGAACCGCTTCCCCGGCTGCCTGACATTGAAGGATATGACGGGCATTTTGACATGAAAATTGATCGGAATCTGCATCGTGCGCTTGACATGGAAGCTGTCAGAGAGGGTATCAGCCTGAATGATTTTCTGACCCGGAAGATTGCGGAAATTGCATTCGGACAGAGCTGCATTTAAACCTTTGCAAGAAGTTCGCTTAACAATTTTCAAGTCCGGTCAGCATGGGGGGACTTGCTCTCTTAAAAGATGGTAAGTGAGTCCTGAAAGTATGAAAACGACTTGCTGAGGAAGAAAAAAGGAGGAAACCATGAGTTCAGAACACAAAAAAGAACACATAACTGCTGTTGAGTGTACAGCCTGCGGCTGGGTTGGAATCAGCACCCAGCTTGATTTTATAAACGAAAACAACTGTCCTTGTGCTGATCCTCGGTGCCCGTATTGCGGGGCCAGAACAGAGGAAATTCCGATAGGAGATGAAATTAGATGAAAAATAAAAAGGGACAAAAAGTGCCGTGTATGATTTCAAACAGATGGATTTAATTTCCCGATGAATCCGAAAAAGGCGAAAACAATTACGCCATCCCCCTAACCCCGCATCCAGGCATGAAACTTTTCCACCCATTGCAGGATATTCTCCGGAGCATGGGCTTTTTTCCATTCCCCTGCGGCATACTTGTTCGCCTCTGCCAATGTCGGATAGATGTGAAAGGAATGCTGCCTTCTTTTGCATCGGATTCATTCAGCCCCCCCCTGGCAACTTCGGGGTCCGTATAGGTGGCCCAGGGAATGAGTCTGTAATCCGCCTGAAATGATTTAAAACTCCCGAACAGGCATTGCATTAACCGACGCGTAGCGGCCGCGTGTGTAAACTGATACTGTCCCACATCGCCTGCACAGAAAATGGAACGCATTCTCAGAGGCTTCGCCTCGTATGTCATCGTCCGGCCGATGATTCATATGAGATGCCACGCAAGGCAGAGCCTTGGGGTATGCGTTCCCAGGCGGAGCCTGGGAACGAGCGAAACTCCCGAACAGGGCATTGCATTAACCGACGCGTAGCGGCCGCGTGTGTAAACTGATACTGTCCCACATCGCCTGCACAGAAAATGGAACGCATTCTCAGAGGCTTCGCCTCGTATGTCATCGTCCGGCCGATGATTCATATGAGATGCCACGCAAGGCAGAGCCTTGGGGTATGCGTTCCCAGGCGGAGCCTGGGAACGAGCGATTTTGGGGTATGCGTTCCCAGGCGGAGCCTGGGAACGAGCGATTTTGGGGTATGCGTTCCCAGGCGGAGCCTGGGAACGAGCGATTTTGGGGTATGCGTTCCTAGGCGGAGCCTGGGAACGAGCGATTTTGGGATATGCGTTCCCAGGCGGAGCCTGGGAACGAGTGCTTTTATGATATGTGCACGCGAGCTGCTTCTTGTCAGCCCTTAATATTTATTCTTCATTTGCTTTATTTTCCAACAAAATATCAAGAAGTTCCCTGATATTTTTATCTGTTTTACTTTTATGGAAATTACATGCACCAGCCCCGCGATGTCCGCCGCCTTCAAAATTTGAAAGCATAAGCCCCACATTTACCTTGCAATTCGGGTTAAAAATGCTGTGGCCGACACCAATGATGACTTTTTCACGATCTTCATTATCATAACGGATTTTCATGTTGACGATGGTCTCCGGAAACAAGGAATAGACCAGGAAACGATTTCCCACAGGCGCTTCATCCAAAGATCGGAAATCTGTCACTGAGACGTGCTTTTCTACATGGGTATGTTCTTTTAAAAGCGTTTCATATGCCTTGTTCTGTTCAATGACCTTTTTGCATCGCTTTTTTACCTCCGGGTCATGAAATACCTCGGGGATATCAAATTTTCTCAGCAAATCAATGAGCTTATTCCAATACGCCTCATCAGATTTATCGCGATTTGAAATGGTCATGGAAATCAGGAGAGAAGGATAACTTTCAGGATGAAGCACTTCATCCAAAGACAGGTCCGCGGAATCAATTTTATCTGTTTCTCTGACCAGTTCGCTGTAATCCCGTGTGAATCTGTCTTTGTAATATTTAAAAATAACCCCTGCGGCCGAAGGCGCAATCTCAAAAGCCCCTTCAAAAGGGGTGTCAATTCGGTTTGTATAATGATGATCAAACCACATGCTACAATTTTTGTCATATGGCAAGTTGGCGAGGATATCCCCCTCCTCAACATCTGCCAGACCTTTCTGTATTTCACTTGGCTCCACCCATTTCACAGGTTTATTGATATCCAATGCCTCATAAAGCAGCACCGCACATACAATACTGTCAAAATCGGCTCGTGTGACAATTCTCATAAATTAATCCTCCAAATTTTATAGAAACGACTATGAAAAAATTATTTCAGACTATAAAAGACTGAATTTTTAACAATACTTGTGACAATATCTGAGCAATGATAGCAGTTGTCAGGCACTAACATTGAAATAATTTTTACCGTGAAAGTACATTTTGAAAACCCGGGTTTTTTATCTGAAAATATTTTTATGACCGGGGGCGAAAAACCCGGCTTTTTCCTGAGTGTTTATTTGTCAGAAATTCATTGAAATATTGTGCGCTATGACTCGGTGTAAAAACACCTGATTCTGACGGGCTTTGTTCAAGCTTATCTTATTAATTTCTAATTATTTAATATAGATGTCATTATCAGATATGACTTTTAAAATCAATGATAAAAAAGGGATAGGCATTGTGAATGAGCTTTGAAGCCCCTTTGAACCAGGGATTCACACAGATATTATAAAGTTCGCGGATTAAAAAAATCTGTGTAATCCTTTTCACTACCGTACACTTTTTTTAACTATTTTTAATTATTATATAAAGACGACCATAGTTGGTTTGAAATTTAAATAACTGTTTGTTTTTTAAATTTTTTTAAGATTCACCATCGGCTGTTTTTTCTGAGTAAATATTACTCATCTGAGATTATGACACAAAAAAATCTTAACAGAAAAATATAATAATGGTATGACAGCTTTCAGAAAATAACAGATAACAGGGAGGCTGTCATGAGCGACAATGTGAACAGATATCGTGAGATCAGAAAGGCTTTGGACAATATGTATCCGAAACAGCCGAAGGGAAACGAGGCCCGGCGCCTGAACACGCTGGCCGCGATAATCAGCGGCATCACGGGGAGCGGGAGCTGCCAGCTTCCGAAAATTGCAGGCAAAGTTCCGGATGAGAACGCCGCGCCGGCGAGTGTGGAAAAGCGTATAAAACGTTGGATTTCCAATGACAGCATTGAATCTGAAACATTTTTTCTGCCGTTCGCACAGGCGCTGCTGATCAGTCTGGGACTTTCCGAAATTGTGCTGGCAATGGACGGAAGCACGGTCGGCCGGGGATGCGTAACCCTGATGATCAGTGTGATTTATAAAAAACGTGCCCTGCCCCTTGCTTACACGGTGGTCAGAGGTAAGAAAGGTCATTTCCCGGAAGAAAGCCATGTCGGACTGGTCGGGGAGGTTGCCAACGTGATACCGGAATCCGCGCAGAAGGTTATTTTTCTTGGTGACGGAGAGTTCGACGGTGTCGGTTTGCAAAAAAATCTGGCCGAACGGGGATGGCTGTATGTGTGCCGAACGGCATATAATACCAAAATTTTTTGGGACGGAGAGGAGCATCGTCTTAATGTTCTCGGTGTGTTCACGGTTCCGGACAGCTATCGGTACATACGCAATGTTTTGTTCACAAATAAAAAATACGGACCGGTGACGGTTGTCGTCTGGTGGGCGAAAGGAAATAAGGAACCGATATATCTGGTTACGAATATGAGATCGCCCTGGGAAGCCTGCCAATATTATTCCAAACGGTTTCGTATCGAAACATTTTTTTCCGACCAGAAAAGCCGGGGGTTTAATATTCATAAAAGTCATATTTCCGACCCTGACCGGTTGCGCCGCCTTATGATCGGAGCGTGTCTTGCCTACATCTGGATTGTGTTCCTGGGAACACTGGCAACGGAACAGGGCTGGGACAGAATTATTCACCGTGCCGACCGATGTGATCTGAGTCTCTTTCAATTAGGTCTGAGCCTGTTGGAATATTTTTTAAATTACGACATACCTGTTCCGGTTGCCTTTCAAATGTTCAATCCGACTCTCTAGTCATCAATCATAAACGGAACCTGTGTCACATACAATTTATAAAATAAAATCAGATTATTATAAAAAGTGTACGGTAGTGAAGTAATCCTTTACTGTGAAAACACATAGGAGGAAAACGAGTGATGTAGTTGAAAAAAAACTTTTTTACAGATATTTGAGAAACCCGGCTTTTTCCTTCACCGCGGGCGGATCATTCCGGTAAAAAAGCCGGGTTTCTTCCCCGGACACAGGGGGAAAGCGTTAATGTTTTATTTACGATAATCTGTGGTTCAAAAATAAAGGAGAGGACAGGGTAAAATGAAATAACAGGGGACAGGTATAGAAAAGCTCCGGAATCAATTCCGGGACTGAAAGCGCAAGCAGCCTAAAGGCAGCTATCACAGTGGGCTTTAGCGTACTTTGACTTTCACCGGGGAGATTAATCCCCGGCTTTTCTATTCAGTTTTTGAGTTTTGGCTGCAAATTTTACCGAACCATGAAATAATGTCTTTCAGGCTGTAAACAAGCGCTTTGACAGTATCGGTTGTCGGTTCATACACCGAACTTTCTCGCTTATTATCATGGTTTCCAAAATCGCTGGCAATGGTTTTGATGCTGAAAAAAAAATTTCGGATAACGCTGTTGATATGTCTGTTGTTTGATAACCAGTTTGCTGTCTGGCTTCCCATAATGATTTTGCCGTAATCATTGCTGCAATTTTCCTTCATATCGGGAATCCGTTCCGAACATTCCCTCAGTATCTGCTCATAAATGATTCTCATCTCTTTGAGATTATCGCCGATTCTTCGCTTGTCATCTTCTTCTTGAAGTATTTTCAGAAAATTATCCGATGATCTGTTGCCAATATTTTTTTGCAGAATGTTCAAATAATACTCATTTTCTTTTTGCAGATTCAAAATCGGAACATTTTCAATGATTTTCTGTAACTCAGACTCATTGCCCTTTTCAAAAAAGTTTTTTTCGCTGAATTTGCCAAAATCAATGAGCATGCTTATATCGTCATAGCCACGAACCGGGTCGGAGCGGATGGAATTACCGGTCAGAAGGTAAAATCTGTTCATCACATTAGATTCATACACCAGCTTGTGAAGCAGATAATCGCCTTCACGTTCAAAAAAACTTTCATACAGGGAGTCATTGTACGCGGGATCAATTTCTGCGATTTCTTCAAAATCGTATTCATCATATTCAGCCAGATTTCTGTCGATGATCAGCAGCGCATACCTTTCCTGATGAGAGACCACTTTGCGTAATGCGGGCCGGGAAACGATATTCAACTTCCACAATATTTGTTTCCTCCACAATGCCCTTTATCTCATCAGGTTCGGCCCCGTAACCGCTTTCATCTTCTTCCAGTTCTTTCAGTCGTCTGATTTTTTTCTTTCCCAGGTATTTTTCAAATAATCGGATAATCCCGGGGATATTCCTGGACAACTCATCTTCCACGTATAAGATTTTCACTGATTTTTCCTTTCTTTCCAGAAATTGGGGAATCTGATTTCAACAGACCAGAGATTTCCGTCCTTATTTACAACGGGCGAATCCGCATTCAGGAGCTTGGCAAAATTTTCAATAATCACATGGCCGATGCCTGTTGTTTTGGCTTTGACATTCGGTCTGAACGGATTTTCTACGCTGACGGAAATCTGATTGGTGTGGCTGGTAAACCGGATGTGCAAAAACCGCTTTTCCTTTTCCACAAACGCCACATATTTGACAGCGTTCAGAATGATCTCCTGAAACAGAATCAGGAATTTCACAGCCGAACCTCTGTCATTCCCCATGACATATGTTTCCGCATCTCCGAAGGTGATGTCGGTCTCGAAGAAGTATTTTTTCAGGAATACATACATATCTGAATCATCTGCCTGTGAGACATTGGCCCATTCTGATTTTGCGGAGAGAAAGATATCTTTTGTGGGGAAATATTGTTTCTGAAACTTCCCGAAATATTTGCCGTCAAACATATTTCCGGCAGAGTATCTCAGGGACTCAATAATAACAGATTGGAAACTGAGGCTGTCTTTTCCGGTGCTGTGTTCCGCATCATAATAAAAATCGTCAATTGAACCCCTGAAGGATAAATTCATGGCATTGACGATCTCCCGAATCAGATTTGCGCCTTTTAATGCGTTTTGAATGACCTGTGGTTTGACAACTGCCTCCTGCTTTAAATTTTCAAGCGGATCAATCACGGTTTTGACCAGGTTTTTTATGGAATGGGAGAGGTCGGCGATGACTTTGTTTCGTTCCTGAATTTTTGCCCGGGCTATTTTTCGTTCATGTTCAATTTCCACTTGAATTCTCTCCTGTTCTTTTTTTTTCTGAAGCAATTTGTTGAGATCAAAGTATAATGAAATTTGGGAATCAAATGCTATTGGGGAACAAATCAATGCAACTATAAATGTTATAAAAAGAATTAGTCCCATCAAAGGTCCGAAGATATAGTAAGACAAAAGACAAAAAGAGACAAAAATAATGGAAATAACTGGCTTAAAAAATTTACCCCTTTCTTGAAATCTAAAATACTTGTACTCTAAAATAGCCAGTTTTGCATTCATAAAAAAATATTCTTTTCCATCTCTTTTTGAAACTTCTGACACATTTCCATTAAAATCAGGATAATATTGGAATATCTCAGAAATAAGACCTTGAATATTTGGGGGAGTATCCGATTCAAAATTAAAGCGATCTAAAAATCTGGCTAAATCAAAAATTTCTCGCTTATGACTTAAATCAAACAAAAGTTCCATGACCTTTAACATAAAGAGAATACTGGAATCCGTGACTGTTTCTTTTAATATGCTTCTATATTTTTGAAGTTTTTTCAAAAATTTTTTTCCTATAAAAGCATCGCATATTCCATAGGGCAGATTTTTTTTCAAGCTATTTTCAAAAGATGATAAATCTCTCAATGAGTTCTCCTCATCTCCCATTTTATAATAACAATATCCCCGAAGCAGATAAGATAAGGGAATTTCAAGTTTGAAATAAGAGACAGGCTTTAACTTGATAATTTGACTGAAATCATCAAATGCCTTGTCATGGTTCTTCATTTTTAAATGCGTAACACCTCGTTCAAAATAGTCCGTTATCTTGGGATAAATTTCAATTGCCTTGTCATAGTCATTCAGGGCCATATCAAATTCGTCATTTTCAAACTGAAGATTCGCACGTTTCCGGTAATGTTTCGCATTTTCCGGTTCTGATTCAATTTTTTCTGTGAGTTTATTTATCTTCTCAATGAATTTTTTGTCATGACTCATTGTGATTCCTTTCACTCAATGCTGCTTTCGCTACTGCCTGACCGCAATGAATTTGACAGGTGGCTTTTCATATGATAATCTCCTTTTAAAAATTCAAAAAAGGAGGAAACCATGGGTAAAAAATATATAATAAATCTGAGCGATGAGGAAAGAGGAGAACTGTCCGAACTGACGAACAAAGGCAAAACCGGAGCCCGAAAACTTAAAAGGGCGCAGATATTGCTTCTGGCCGACGAGGGAAAGACGGACAGGGAAATAGCGGAGAATATCCATGTCGGAGTCTCGACGGCGGAACGCACGCGGAGACGTTTCGTGGAAGGCGGCTCTGAAAATGCCCTGAACGAACGTCGGAGGCCGGGGAAAAAGCCCCTGCTTAACGGCAGGCAGGAGGCGATTCTGATTGCCGAGGCGTGTTCCGATCCGCCGGAAGGGCGAAGCAAATGGACGATGCAGCTTCTGGCGGACCGGATCGTCGAACTCGGCGTCGTCGGATCGATTTCGGACGACACAGTTCTCCGAACATTAAAAAAAACGACATAAAACCCTGGCAGAAGAAGCAGTGGTGCATTCCGGAGGTGGGACCGGAATATGTCTGCCGTATGGAAGATGTTCTCGATCTTTATGAGGAACCTTATGATGCGGCATACCCCTGCGTATGTTTTGACGAGAAGCTTTGTCAGCTGATCGGAGAAACAAGAATTCCTCTGCCCCGTGAGGCAGGAAAACCTCTGCGCTATGATTACGAGTACGAGCGGAACGGGACGGCGAACCTTTTTATAATTCTCGAACCGGCAGCCGGACAGCGGCGTGTCATAGTCACACAGCGGCGGACAAAGATGGATTTCGCCGATATGATGAAACTCATAACAGACGAACTTTATCCGGATGCGGTAAAAATCCGAATAGTTATGGACAACCTCAATACTCATACTCCCTCCTCCCTTTATGAGCGGTTCGAACCCGGAGAAGCCCGGAGAATTCTCCGCCGGCTGGAATTTCATTATACCCCGAAGCATGCCAGCTGGCTGAATATGGCGGAGATAGAAATTTCAGTATTGTCAGGCCAATGTATTGACAGGCGCATCGGCGATACGGAAACCCTGAAAAGAGAAATCTCCGCCTGGGAAAAAAAGCGGAATGAGAAATCCGCGAAAGTCATATGGCGTTTCACGAACACAGATGCCCGAGTCAAACTGAAGCGACTTTACCCATCATAATTAATGCGGTCAGGCACTACAAGGATTTCCTATAAGAAGAGGATTAAATCCCCTTCTTATAATCCTTTTCCTGATTATAACGGATTTGGGAGAGGCCGGTCAGCATGACTGGTTCCGACACTTTTTTTATGGTCTCAGGCAATATGACAGCGGATGAGAGGATGAAACGGATAACAGAATATCCGTTTCATCCTCTCATCCTCACAGTCCCCTGAGCTTGTCGAAGGGGAGGCTATAACAGAATATCCGTTTCATCCTCTCATCCGCTGTCATATTTCATGTCTCCCCAGAATCCGTTATATATCAGTCCTTTTACCATGAAAATATAACTGAGAAGCCGGTTTTTTTAAGCAGATATTTTTTCATCTCCGGGGGTGAAAAACCGGCTTCTTTTCATGAAAATTTCTTATAGAAAATCCTTGTAGCGAAAACAAGAATATCCCTCGGATTTCACTTCCCAAGTTTTATTTCAGAAACTAACCTCTGTGTTTTGCCCTGCCCGAACCTCTGCGGACAGGTTCTCGTCACCGAAAATGACCTTATAGGCTCCCGGAAATAATTCAATATTTTTTTCTCCGGAAGTATGATACAGTTTATTCTCATCAGAGTCATAAACATCATAATAGCTGGTTCCTGTTCTTAAAACGGTCAGTGTGCCTGATGCCAGCACAGCATTTTTACCCGCCTGAACCATTGCGGCCTTCTCAGTATCATTCAACCTTAAAGTATAAGTTCCTGGAAACATTTCAACTTCCTTGTTAGTTGAAGCATAGCCCAGCTTATTCCATGCAGAGTCATACACATAAAATGTGGCATTCCCGGTTTTTGAGATGCTTGACACGCTCAAAGTTCCGGCCTCCAAAACCGTCTTTTCCCCGGCATAAACCCTTGCATTCTGGCGGACAGTACGCAGCGATACAATATAATTCCCGGGAAACACATAAAACCGGCTATTAACAGAGGCATGCCCCAGTTCATCTTCATCTGAATTATAAACATAAAAACTGGTATTGGCTGACGTGCTTGATACACTTAGAGTCCCCGCAAGCAGGACTGTTTCTTCTCCTGCCTGAACGCTTGCATTTTGTGCCGTATCATTCAATAATACTCTGTAAGAACCTGGGAATAATTCAATTTCTCCGTTGAGACTGGAGGAATCGAGTTTATTCCCATCTGAGTCATAAACATAGTATGACGGGCCAAAATAGGATGGTGCTTCTCCAGGACTTAATACCGTTAATCTCCCTGCTGCCAGCGTTCTTTTCTCCCCGGCCTGAACGGTTGCTGTCTGTTTCGTCTTATTTACACGCACGACATAAGTGCCGGGAAACACCTCAACCTCTCCGTTGGTTTTAGTATAATCCAACTGCTTTCCCTCGGTGTTATAGACATAAAAATCGTCAGTGCCTGTCCCGGATACGCTTATGCTCCCTGCTGTGAGAACTGTCTTCTCACCACTCTCAACAGCTATCTGCTGAGAAGTTTCATTTACTGCCACTGTATAATCACCTGAAAAAACCTCAACCTCTTTGTTCGTGTCCGCATAATCCAACTTGTTTCCCGCGGTGTCATAGACATAAAAATCATCTTTTCCGTTCCCGGATACACTTACAAGTCCCGCCGTCAAAACCGTCTTTTCTCCTGGCTCCACCTCTGCCGTCTCCCTGGTGTTGTTTACTGATGCAATATAACTCCCTGGAAGCAATTCTATATCCTGATTGGTCTTCGCATAAGCCAGAGAATCTCCGCTCAAATCGTCATCGTAAATGTAAAACGTATCCTGTCCTGTACCGGATACGCTGATAAGCCCGGCCACTGCCACTGCTTTTATTCCGGTTTCAACAGTGATGTTCTGTCTGGATTTATTTAAGGACAATGTATAAGTGTCAGGGAACAATTCGATTTCTTCATTGACCTTTGCATAAGCCAAAGAATCTCCGGTTCCGGTTTCGTCATACACATAAAATTTATCATCTCCGGTCCCGGCAACACTCACAATTCCGGCCTCCAGAATCTCTTTTTTTCCTGCCTGGACAACTGCGGTCTGCACGGATTTGTTTAAGAATACGGTGTATTCACCCGGAGGAAGCGGAACATCTTCATTCGTTTTGGCCGATCCCAGAGGCTCTCCGGTTCCGGTTGAATCATAGACCTCATAACTATCCTTGCCTGTCCCGGATACGGTGATGACGCCCATATCTGCATCAGGATGAGATATGTCTTCCTGAATTCCGGCAACCACCCGTAACGCACGAACCGCTTCCTCCAGACCGATCTTGCCGTCTTCTTTGATATCCCATTTCCGCCTTTCCATAGCCGCTGCATCATCCAATTGTTCCTGAGTAAAACATTGGGCATATACGATGCCGCTGAATGCGAAGAGCAGTGTAAAAATCGTAAACCAATAAAAAGTTCGTCTAAATTTTGCCAGTTTCATCTTATTTCCTTTGATTTTAAAGTATTAGGGACTCAGAAAAAACACATTATCCCAACCGGTTCCGTAAAGGAATGGGAAGGAGTGCGGAAATGGAGCCGCTAGGCGGAATTTTCGCAGCCCGCTGCAAAAAGCGAAAATTCCGCCTAGCGGCTCCATTTCCGCACTCCTTTGAGAATTCTCATGAAAAATGCGTTTTTTCCGAGAAAAGCCTTGTAATCAATTCCGAGGCTGAAAGCGAAAGCGTTCGACCGAAGTCACGCCGAAGCCAGCCTGAAGGCAGCTACAGTGTGCTTTAGCGTACTTTTGCTATCAGCCAGGGGATTAATCCTTCGGGTTTCAGCTTTTGCTTTGATTTTGAAGTTCAGCAGACCTCAATCATCGGATTTGGCAATCTCGGATCAATCATTGCCTTTTTACCTCTGAATTCAAAAGGTTTCATGGAAAGAAACGTCTCATATTTTGTCCCGAGTATCTTTTTTCTGTATTCATCCTGAGTCATGGCCGGAAATTTTTTCTTCATGCGACAGGCATCAGAGACAAAATAAAGCTTGAATGTGTTAAGGCAATAATCGGGATTTGAAAACACATGTCCGAATTTGTTTTTCAGAAAGTCTTCAATAACCGTGGCAAATTTCTTTCTGATATTTTTCACCTCAAATCCGTCCGGAGACCGGATATCTTTCATCTCAATGAGATAGAAATCATAACACGGATTCATCTCACATTCGACAACAATCAGGCAATCCAAAGACGGCGGTGGATTGTGCATCCTTGAAGAACTGTAGTAGGCATCTGTCTTCAGAATCAAGAATTTGTCTTCCGCCATAAGTTCATCAAACTCTATGCAGACATTGTTTTCAGAACATTCTCCTCTGCATAAAGCGAAAAGTTCCGTGTCCTGCAATATAGCGTCAAGCATCTCTCAATCCTTTATTCAGCTCTTTCGCCGGTATCCAGTTTTTCCACCAGTTCAAGCTTCTCGTTAAAGAGTTTTTCCGCCACATCAAGAAAATTTTCATCATCAGCCCCGAGTTCGTCAGTGGAAACATAAGTTCCGACACTTCCCTCGTCCGTGTGCTTAAAAACGACCGTGCCTGTGGTTTCAGGGTCAATTTTTTTGTCCAGTATCAGATTATTCATTTTGTTGAACATATAACTGCTGTGAGAAGTCATCACAATTCTGACATTTGCTCTGACCAGTTCCGCAAATATTTCCATCAGCCGTACCTGGGTTTCGGGATGCAGATGCGCTTCAGGCTCCTCAATAAAGATAATGGATGTCCCGTCCGCAGACGCGACAATATATTTCAGATAGGAAACCACCGGGGAGAGTTCCGACACCATTGATGATGTCAGAGACATGTCCAGGCTCAGATCCGTGTGACAAGGCGTGTAAACCATCTGCTTTGTCTCTTCATTGAAGTGAACCTCACCTTTTAATATATTTTTCTCCATTTCTCTCACGAGCCGCAATATCTCATTGTCATCCTCCGTCTCCCGTTTCCTGATGGCGGAGAGACCGAGGAAATAGTCACTGACCGGTTCAGGAATGCTTGGTATGTCAACCTTTTTTTTCAGAAATCCCCTGCTTCTTGAGAGTTCTGCAAAAATCTGGGAGAACGCACTTAACGCCTGATACAGACCTGAACGTGAGGCTGGAAGGTAATGAATATGGCTGATATCGGGGCTTCCTGTCAGCTTATTTCCTGCTGTGGCGACATTATGAAACAAAAGCTTCTTTCCGTCAGATTCAATGGTGAGTTCAAGGGCATCTGTGCATAAGACAAGTTTCATGCCTTTTTGGGAAAACCTGTTTGTCAGGTTTCCAATGTCTTCATAGGTTGCATAAAAAGATTCTCGGAAGCTCTCTCCGAATTCCGTGAGATTGGCATCGAGCTTCTCATATCCGAATTTCATCAAATTTTTCAATATCAGATACGTCACAGAGGTCGAGTACGATTTTCCGATGTTGTTCTTCCCGAAAATCACCGTGAATTTCTTGCTCAGATCAAGGTCGAATGATTTTATCGGGCCGAAATTTCTTATCCTGATTTGCATTGTCTGATCTCCAAAAAGCCTCTTCGTTTAAATCTTGCTTGCCTCATCTGATTTTAAAGTAATTGATTAATAAATGTTCCGTCGGTCTCGGATTGAAACGTGAACAATCTCTCTGGAAGTCTGCTGTCAGACCGCAATTATTTCCCTGAACGCCTCAATTTCCTCAGCTTTTTGTTCAGCGTTCCATATATCTGATTTTGCCTGCATGTACAACCAGCTTTCAGGCGTTGTTCCTGTTGCTTTTGCGATTCTGACTGCCATTTCAGGAGTCAGAGACGTCTTGCAGTTCAGCAGAGCGGACAATGTTTTCCGACTTACTTTCAGGTGTCCGGCAGCCTCAGTTATCGTCAGTCCCAGAGGGATTATGATATCTTCCCCTTTCTTATAAAAAATCCTTGTAGCGAAGCATCTCACACCCGCTTCGTTTTGCCCGGTCATCCTTCAAGTCCGCTACGGTAATGTGTTTCAGAATGCGGATTGTGAAACCTTTCACGGCGACGCTACCCGGCAGCGACGGCCCGGGGTTTCACTTCCTGTTCCAGACGGTTTCCCAGATATTCCGATGTCACATCCAGATCATAATCCGCCTGCAGGCCCGTCCAAAAACGGGGAGATGTTCCGAAGTAGCGGGCCAGCCGAAGGGCCATGTCCGCATTCATTCCCTCTTTTTCCGCTATGATTTTGTCAAGCTGAGTGATGTTTACGCCGATATCAGATGCCAGTTGTTCCGGGGTCAGCCCCATGGGTTTTAAAAATTCCTCAGCCAGAATTTCGCCGGGATGAACCGGATTCAGTTTGTCCTGTGTCATAATTCGGATTCTCCTAATGGTAATCTGTGATTTCCGCCTCATAAGCATCACCGTTCCGCCATTCAAAGCAGATACGCCACTGATCGTTAATTCGGATGCTGTGCTGCCCCGCCCGATCCTTTGTCAGCTTTTCCAGCCGGTTCGCAGGCGGAACACGCAAGTCCTGCAAATTCTGGGCGTTGTTCAGCATACGGAGCTTACGCAAAGCCGTCTGCTGAATTTCAGGGGGCAGTCTGCGTGAACGTCTGAGGCAAAATATTTTTTCGGTTTCTTTGTCTTTAAAAGATTTGATCATAATCTGCGCCCGTCTGTCGCCAAGCCGTGAAACATCCGAACTCGGCTCTGTTTTTTCATTCCTTTTCTTATCCGCTTTCCCTGTAGTGCCTGACCGCAATGAATTTGACAGGTGGCTTTTCATATGATAATCTCCTTTTAAAAATTCAAAAAAGGAGGAAACCATGGGTAAAAAATATATAATAAATCTGAGCGATGAGGAAAGAGGAGAACTGTCCGAACTGACGAACAAAGGCAAAACCGGAGCCCGAAAACTTAAAAGGGCGCAGATATTGCTTCTGGCCGACGAGGGAAAGACGGACAGGGAAATAGCGGAGAATATCCATGTCGGAGTCTCGACGGCGGAACGCACGCGGAGACGTTTCGTGGAAGGCGGCTCTGAAAATGCCCTGAACGAACGTCGGAGGCCGGGGAAAAAGCCCCTGCTTAACGGCAGGCAGGAGGCGATTCTGATTGCCGAGGCGTGTTCCGATCCGCCGGAAGGGCGAAGCAAATGGACGATGCAGCTTCTGGCGGATCGGATCGTCGAACTCGGCGTCGTCGGATCGATTTCGGACGACACAGTTCTCCGAACATTAAAAAAAACGACATAAAACCCTGGCAGAAGAAGCAGTGGTGCATTCCGGAGGTGGGACCGGAATATGTCTGCCGTATGGAAGATGTTCTCGATCTTTATGAGGAACCTTATGATGCGGCATACCCCTGCGTATGTTTTGACGAGAAGCTTTGTCAGCTGATCGGAGAAACAAGAATTCCTCTGCCCCGTGAGGCAGGAAAACCTCTGCGCTATGATTACGAGTACGAGCGGAACGGGACGGCGAACCTTTTTATAATTCTCGAACCGGCAGCCGGACAGCGGCGTGTCATAGTCACACAGCGGCGGACAAAGATGGATTTCGCCGATATGATGAAACTCATAACAGACGAACTTTATCCGGATGCGATAAAAATCCGAATAGTTATGGACAACCTCAATACTCATGCTCCCTCCTCCCTTTATGAGCGGTTCGAACCCGGAGAAGCCCGGAGAATTCTCCGCCGGCTGGAATTTCATTATACCCCGAAGCATGCCAGCTGGCTGAATATGGCGGAGATAGAAATTTCAGTATTGTCAGGCCAATGTATTGACAGGCGCATCGGCGATACGGAAACTCTGAAAAGAGAAATCTCCGCCTGGGAAAAAAAGCGGAATGAGAAATCCGCGAAAGTCATATGGCGTTTCACGAACACAGATGCCCGAGTCAAACTGAAGCGACTTTACCCATCATAATTAATGCGGTCAGGCAGTAGTTTTTGGGGAGCGTCCGTCTGAACGCCACATCATTCGCCACAAGGATTGCAATCCCTTTCTTATAAATCCCCCTTCTTATAGGAAATCCTTGTAGAAAAACCTCGGAATCAATTCCGAGGCTGAAAGCGAAAGCGGCCTGAAGGCGGCTATGACAGCACACTCTTTGCTTATCAGCCGGGGGATTGATCCCTCAGCTTTGTCAGCCAGAAAAAATGTATCCAAAAGAAGCAGATCAGGAAGCCTGACCGCATCTTTGTCCAAGCACAGAAGATACTGATTGCAAAATAAATTCATCCGGACTTATGCCGTTTTTCTTAGATTGCAGGATAATTTGTCTGTGCAATATTTCGGGGAAGCGGATGACAAGCCGTTCGCCGTATTTTTCCTCTTTTTCCGGGTTTGGCTCCGGAATGTCAGTTCCTCTTTCCAGATAATAGCTGAACTGTTCGGCCTTTATTCTCTCCAAATCCGCAATGGCCTCCGCAGGGGTCTCTCCGTCACCGACAATGGCGAATCTGCCGATCTCCGGAAGGCTTGCTTCATAGCCCCCTCCGTCTTCCGGCGGAATTGGTACGATTTCGATTTTATAAGGTAGATGAAGGTAATAATTAAGGTCTTTTTTCATTTGTGATGAGTCCCATTTCAAAGCCTCGGAATCAATTCCGAGGCTGAAAGCGAAAGCGTTTGACTGAGCTCACGCCGAAGTCAGCCTGAAGGCAGCTACAGTGCGCTTTAGCGTACTTTCGCTTTCAGCCGGGAGATTGATCCCTCGGCGTTTGCTCGGCGTTTATTCCCGGCTTTTATCCCTCAGCCCCGCCTTTTGTCCACAAAGTTCCCCAAACTTCAAGATAACGCATTTCATTGCATAAATCATGGAATACAGAACATCCGGTTGTTTAATCACTGCACCATGCGCCGCCTCGCTGCCAATGGCATGAATGCTCAGAGCCAGATGGTAATGCACATCGTCAAAGTATATTTCTCTCTTTCGGATGGCTTGGGACAGCACCCGGTCAACAAGAAAGCGGTTCAGCTTTTTATATTCACTGTCGCTCACGTAGTAGAACTTTTTGTTCAGAATCCAGTGTATTTTTCCGTACTCGTCTTTCTTATCTCTTTCGGGGATTAAGTTTCGAAAAAAGAAATCTTTCCGGTTAATGATCGCATTAATATCTTTCAGGACAAAAACCTTTAATCCTTCAATATCCTGATCATTGCTCCAGTTTGAAACCCTTTTTCGCGAGCGATAATGCAAAAACTCATAAATCCGTTTAGAGATATCGTCAGAACAATCCTTCAGAACATCAAACAGCTTGTCCCAATCCCTGATATCCTCCGGCCTGATGTGAAACGAATCAGGATTGTCATTCAACCATCTCAGCGAACCTCTGACGTTAATTTTGCCGCCTTGCAGATATCTGTTTCTCATACCTTGAAACGAACTGACATCATTGGCAAGTTTTTCCAGCATCTTCTCCTGGATTTTTCTGAGATTATGGAGATTCACCTCAATCTGAGTTTCATCATCCTGAGTCTGAAGCACGTTTGCAAAACGCTCTTTTTCGGTTTTGCCGAGATACTTTTCCAGAATATCAAGATAAGGGTCTTTTTCAATAAATGCTTTGACGTTGACCAGTCCTTCATCAATTTTGTTCCAGAAGTTATTCTCCACTTCCCTGACATAATTGCCGATTTGAGGATTCCATTTTAGAGCCTCGTATTTTGCCAGAAGGTCTCCGGGACGCTTGGAATGAGCTGAAAGAAAGCATACTTTGGTTTTTATGTCAGAAAGATTCCAGATTCCTTTCCGGTTTTCATAATGCAGACATATCACATAAAACAGAAGCAGCCCGCCATATTCCTGATTGCCCAGTATTTCACTGAATATTGTCTCAATCTCAGAGTGTTGCTCATCAAACGGATGAAAGGCGTTTGCAAACAAATTTTTGGCTTCCTCAACTGCTTGTTTTTCTTCATTTGTATTCCCCGGTTCGGTGGAAAATTTAACATCTAAGACAATGACATCAAAATCCTCTTCAAATATCCGCTTGCAAGCCCCTGAAAATCCCTCTTCGATGAAGATGTTTTTCTTTTCCAAAAAGTCTTTGATTTCAAATTCAAAGTCTTTTCCCTCTCTCTCCATATCAGAGAGATTCTTTAAATCTGACTCGGACAGATTTCTTTCAAAAAGCTCCCAGTTTCGGACTGAATCAGCGTTATCTTCAACCCATAAAATCTTCTTCTTCACATTCCCTCCTTTGTAACCGTTTCCTGATGTTCCGGTCTTTTGATAAAAAGCCTTGCGGCAAATTCAAGATGTTCCGGTCTTTTGATAAAAAGCCTTGCGGCAAATTCAAGATGTTCCGAATCTTCCATATTCTTCTCGGTTTGCTCGAATTTGCCCACGACCTTTGAAAATTCCTGGATCATAGCCAGTCCCTTCAGGGTGCTTTCTTTGAAATTCGTTCTGGATTTCTGGCAGACATTCTCCAAGGTCAGAACAACATAATCCTCCGCATTTTCAGTTTTAATGGTGAACTTTCTGGTGTCCGTATCCTCGATTGTTCCGTAACGAATCATGTTTTTTGTCAGTTCCAAAAGGATGATAAACAGCACAGAAAAGGTATAGGAATTCTTTTTCACATAAAGATTCCCGAGTGCTTCAATTTCAATGGCAAAGAAGCGGCGAATCGCCTCAAACTGTTCGCTCTGAAAGGCATTAACAAATCCGGCGATCTGATCGTGGGACAATTCGGAAATTGAGAAATGGGGAGATTTCCGCATTTCCTTGAGCATCGCCAGCTTCTCCTTCACATCCTTCTTATCATATCTGTTAATGGAGAAGAATATGTTTCTTATGGTTGCCCAGGCTTCTTCGCCTTCGCCGACCACAAGATAGTAAAGATTGACATTCAGGCAGAACCAGAGGAGATCATGCAGGCTGATTCCGTCTTTGATCTTTTCATAAAATAGCTCATCCTGCGCCCTTGAAAGAACAATATTCTCGTTGCTGAAAGCCAGTTTGACAGCGTTCATGGTTGAAAGAACCAGATCATTGAGAAGCTCCAGACGGCTGACATCGTTCACGGAGCTTGTGCCGTTTTTGATTCTTCTGGTGATGCTTTTGTTTGCCAGCATGATGTTGCTGATGGTGTGGCTGACGGCCTGAAAGATATCAGTTTTTAACTGGACTTCTTTCTTACGAATTGTAGAATTTATATTAGATAATAATTTATAAATAAATCGAATAAAATTATTCTGTTCAGAAGATAATTGAAATTCTTTTTCAAAAATACGAAAGGATTCTTCAAAGTCTCCTTTCATATAATGAACAAATCTTCGAATGGAATAAGGCACCAAATTTTCAGGGTTAAGTTCAATAGATTTTTCAAAATCCTTAAAAGCTTCGTCCTCCTTTTTTATGAAATATAAGGAAATGCCTCGAAGAAGATAGTTATTCGGATTTTCAGGCTCAAGTTCGATGGTTTTATCAAAGTCATTTACAGCCTCGTTCAGCTTCTCATTATGAAGATAAAAAATTCCTCGCATGAAAAAATTCTTCGGATTTTCAGGCTCAAGTTCGATGTTTTTGTTTAAGTCATTTACAGCTTGGTCTTTCTTCAGAAGAGAATGATAAAATCCTCGAATGGCAGTATAATTCTGATCTTCAGGGAAAAACTCTGTGAATCTGTCAAAGTCGTTTACAGCTTCGTTCTTTTTTTCTTTGAGAAGATGAAAAAATGCTCGGAAGAGATAATTCTTCGGATTTTCATCAAGTTCGATGGCTTTATTAAAGTCATTTATAGCTTCCTCTTTCTTCAGCAGGTGATAGAAAATCCCTCGTATGAAATAGTTGTTTCGATCTTCAGGAGCAAACTCAATAAACTTATCAAAATCATTTACAGCTTCATCTTTTTTTTCCATCAAAAAATGGAGGATTCCTTTAAAAAGATAAATGGTTGGATTCTCAGGATGAAGCTCTGTTTGCTTATTCAAATAATTTGAGAGCAATGAAACGATTAGATTTTCAAAAACATGTTCATGCATATTTATCTTACTAAATTCAAATATTTTTTCCATTATATCCTCCTAATACAATAATTTATATCCTTGCACTCGGATTCAGTCTTTCCGCCAAATCCTTCATGCGATACCATTCATCTTCGCCAAAAGAGTTGCTGCCCACAACAACCGGAATGCCAAATTTTCCAAGCCGCCTTTCCTTAAAGTTCCACTTCCGCCTTTCAGCATACAACTCAGTCCCTTTCAGCAGCATCAGAGGAAAGGCGACCACGTTATCACAGCCATTCCTCCTCACAAAATCAACACTGCGTCTGAACGAATCAAACGTCTGATTTGGCAGCCCGTAAATCAGGCTGATTTCATACGAAATATCCCTGTCATTCAGTCTCCTCATCAGCGATTTTATTTTCCTGACGTTGTTCAGCCTGTTCACCGCCTTATATTCATCTTCGACAACGGTCTGAACGCCAAATTCCAAATGAACATTTAACGCTCCGCAGAGATTTAAAAATGCCTCTCCGTCCCTGCCTCTTATATTTTCAAACCTTGTCTGCAAGGATATTTCCGAACTCAGATTAATCCGCCTCATTTCCCTGAGAATATCCAGATAATTCTGCCCCATATTAAACACCGGGTCAATAACATTTATCTTCCGAACCGATTTTGCTTTAAAAATGGACAACTCCTCAAAAACTTTGTCTCCGGTGCAATTAAAAACCCTATTGCTTTCCAAATCCCTGTGGGCGCAGAAGCTGCAACGATAAGGACATCCTCTTTTGGTTTCCAGCCTTACCATTTTCTGATTGTCCGCAACTTCAATTTCCCTTGTTGTGTAAACAGACGGAACAGATTTGAAATCAAAGCCATTTTTCAAAAAAAGAGGGAAATCTGCCATTTCCGAACAGAGAATTGCATTCAATAAAGACTGTTCCGCATAGCCGATTATGAATATCTGGCAATCCGGATAATTTTCAACAAGATGGTTCGGACATGAAATCTGAGGCCCTCCCAATATTATCTTTTTCCTGAAACCGGCCTCCCGAAGCTTTGCAATCAAGGGGTTTGTCAGATGTTCCGACCATACATGACAGGATATGGCAATGGCATCAAATTCCTCAAAGTTGAAAACAGATAAAAATGACCCGATTTCACTTAATCTGTCACCAAATTTCAAAACATTGATCGGCAAATGATGAACGAAAAATTCAGCCCCGTATCTCTCATCATTTCTAAGAAACGCCAAAAGAGAAGCGGCAGATAACGACTTGTCCGATTCTCCCTCTCTGATTAAATCAAACGAGATGATCAGTATATTTTTCAAATTAGAATTCTCCTGATTAAAAAATTTGAAAATAGCCACTGCCCTTTACAATGACAAAACTTAAAGCAAGGAGTGTGCCAAATATTTTAAAATCAGAGAATTTTAATTTGTATCAATAAGTTATTATAAAAAATGTGTTTTCAAAATTACAAATTATGGTAAAAATTTTTACTTTAAACATAAATATTTTTACCCTTAAACGCCCTCAATCTGTTTTTTGTCATATCAGGTTGTCAAACACCTTCAATCTGTCTTTGTTTAACCACCATTGCCATTTTTACCCTCCCTTTCAGAATAGGCGATGTTTTTTGATGAAAAATATTGTAATTTCCAAATTTCTGTATTATGTTACAGCTAAAATTAATCAACATAAGGAGTCTTATCATGGCTACAGGTATAAATATATCGGATGAGTTGGTAATGCAAGCCAGAATCAGAGGGGAACTTTTTAAACGCACCGCTGACGAACAGATAGAATACTGGGCCAAAATCGGTCAGCTTGCGGAAGAAAATCCCGACCTTCCCCTGCCGTTTATTCAGGATATTCTGACAGGCAGAGAAGAAATAAGAGGCGGATTGGGAACTCCTTATGTTTTCGGCGAGGGCAAATGAGCAACATACAAAAAATTATACAGTCTCCGCTGTTCGCCAGACAGAAAAAACGTCTGCAAAAGAAACAAATCAGGGATATGGACGGTGCCGTCCGCAGAATCGCTGAAGAACCCGAAGTCGGTGTCATGAAAGCCGGAGACCTGAGCGGTATTCGTGTGTTCAAATTCAAAAATCTCTGAATACACAATTGCTTTTGGCTTACGAGGTTATGGAAGAGACTCTTTACCTTTACTCAGTCGGAACCCATGAAAATTTTTACCAAAAGCTGAAAAAATATATTTATCAAAAGAAACTTTTGTAATTACAATGAATTATCAAATATATTCGAGCTTCATAATTCCTTTTTTGGTCTCTTGCCAGTCCAAAATGCCTTCAAACAAAGCCTTCCATTCAAAAAAATCCTGCTCATCCCCCATCTTTCCTTGTTGAAACCGCTCATAAAATTCGGCTGAACTCAGCCTGTATTTTTCCTCAAACACTCTGAGTTTGTTCTCCAACTGGCGGATTGCCAGCTCACATATTTTGCTTTCCCTTCCGATCATAGGTAAAAGCTGTTTTTTAACAGGCGTATTCATTTCCTCTTTTTTCGCATGACATGATTACTTTACTGATTCTAACGAATTTTGTTGATCCGTTATCCGAAAGTACAGGGAAAAAAGATAAGAAAGGGAAGACGGGCCTTCCCTTCCCTTTCTTATCTTTTTTCCCTGTACTTTTTGCTGAAATATCGGCCGCACGAATCATCACCATCCCGGCCTGCCTGTCAACAAAATCCGTCAGAATCAGTTATTTTACAGCCAGATTTTTCAGCTTAGTTCCTTGTTCCTGATTTCGCAGAAATGGCAGAAAAAGTTTTCCACCCCACGTTTTTAAACACCTTCAGTCTGTCTTTGCTCAATCCCCTCTTCCATTTTTGCTTCTGCTTCACGCCAAGGAATTTTTTCTGATAAAAAAGATTGCAACTTTCATATCTTTGCATTATTTTACAGCTAAAATTAACCAAAAATAAGGAGATTTCGGCGAGGACAAATGACCCGCATACAAAAAAATTATTCACTCATTGGAAAGTTAATATGAAAATTGTGACCACGATTTACAAAAACAGACTGTTGTTTCTGCTCGCGCTGCTGACGGCCTTTCCTCCCATCTCCACCGATATGTACCTGCCTGCCATACCGCTGCTTCAGAAGATGTGGAACCAGCCTCTGACCATCGTCAACCTGACACTGGTAGGGTTCTTTGTCAGCTACTGCATATTTCTCCTGGTTTACGGGCCGCTGTCAGATCGCTTTGGCCGACGGCCGCCCCTGCTTGTCGGCATCGGCATTTTTACATTGGCAAGCCTGCTGTGTGCGTTTTCGGATAACGTGATCAGCCTGATTGTCTTTCGGATACTCCAAGCCGCGGGGGCAGCTTCCGCATCGGCGCTGGCCCTGGCCATCACCAAGGATGTTTACCAGGCAGGGGAACGTGAAAAAATTCTGGCCTATGTCGGCGTGATCATGGCCCTGGCCCCCATGCTGGCTCCTGTAGTTGGCGGATGGGTGATGATCTGGTTTTCCTGGCGATGGATATTTGTGATCCAGGGGATGATCGGCGCTGTTGCCTGGATCGGTGTGTTCCGCCTGCCGGAAACGCTGAAAAGCCCCTCGGACACAGGTGTTCTCAGAAGCGCGGGAATTTACCTGAAACTGCTGTGCCACCGGCGGTATATGGGTTTTGCGCTGATGATGTCCATCATCATTCTGCCGCATTTCGCCTTCATTGCCGGATCCGCAGATATCTACATTACCCGGCTCGGACTGTCTGAGCAGGTCTTTGGCTATTTTTTTGCCTTAAATGCTCTGGCCATAATGGCAGGCTCCTTTGCCTGTACACGTCTGACACGCCGGCTGGGATCAAAAGGGCTGATGACCCTCGGTTTTTCGGGAATCCTCATTGGCGGTCTGGTGATTTTTATTCGGTGTATTCCGGATCCCTGGGGGCTGGCCCTGCCCATGACCCTTGTCTCCTTCTCATTCGGCCTCAGCCGTCCCCCCAGCAACAACCTGGTTCTGGAGCAGGTTGACCAGTATGCCGGAGCTGCGTCCTCGCTTCTGATTTTTATCTATTTTATGCTGGGAGCCGCTGCCATGTGGCTGATCTCCCTGAACTGGGCCGACAAAATCCGCACCATCGGCCTGCTGGGAATCGTTAGCGGCGGCCTTATGCTGGCCATTTGGCTCATTCTTCTTCAAACATCCGCTGGAAAACGCGTGGCGCTTTACCCGGCCGGGGAAAAGAGAGCATGACATCGCACGGGATGAGACTGCTCACCTGAACGGAGAGCGATACAGACGAGGATACGGTTCAGGAGAGGTCGGACTTATTTTTGACAGCGCATATCATTCGCGAACAGCGTTGCTAAAATAATTGACCTTTCTGAAATCACGCTAAAGCCTTATCCAACGTGTGATTATTGGGAATAATACTCTGAAAATGCTCTTTGAAAATTTTTCGGACGTCAACGAACTTCGGGCAGAGTCTGACTAACTTGTTAATGGTCACATTTCGGAAGCGTCGGAGCTTCCTCAGATTCTGCTTCATCATATTGACGACGAGGTATGCGATGACTTTGACGCCGACGCAGGCATGAGCCCCCTTCCGATCTCGGAGATGCATTGCTCCCAGTTCGAGAGTGTCTTTGAGGAGCTTCCAGAATTCTTCGATGCGATGATGGAAGGCGAAGGCATGCAGTGCCTCGCTGCTACGCAGAGGTCGTCCTGCTATAATAAGGTAGCTGACCGCCCGTTTCCCCTTCGGAATATAGAAGACGAGAATAACCTCGCCGAAGGTTTCGCTTACTGCTTCGGTTCGATACACCGGCTGTCCGTCTGTTCCCCATCCGGGAGTAAGACGATCTTTGAAATTTTTCCGCCACTGGCCGGCCTTCCGGATTTCTCCGTCAATTTCAAAGACGTAGTTGTCCTTGCCGCGGAAAATTCCGGTAAGAGTCAGTAAGAGTGCGGGATCGGACGATTCGGCATCTTCGTTCGCAAGGCCGGTGTCTGTAGCTGACGCATCCGATTCGGACGAGGCTTCTTCCGAACATTCACCGCGGCAGAATGCCGCGATATCCTGAGAAAAATATGCCGCATCACCTGTAGTTCCGAGGCGGCTGATGTCAATGCCCGCGGCTTCGAATTTTGCTTCGGCGGCTTTCAGCATCTCCTCATATATCTCAGGCTTGGTTTTAAGCCCCCTGCCCTGTTTGGAGACTATCCGCACGTCGAGAGGGAGAATAATGTCGCCGATTACCAGAATCAGAGCGATCACGTTCTGCCCGTTCGCCACGCGTTTAAGCTGGCCGCTCCACCATTTCCATACATAGCCGAGTTCCGTGGCAATACGGGCAATCACGGAGTCATCGACTGCCATAATCAGTCCGTCCCGGCTTTTTGTGGCATCGCTCATGGTGAGCCTCTCCCGCAGGAGAGGAACAGCGATGCTGTAAAGGTGATTCTGCAGGAACTTACGCCAGCAGTAAACACTGACGTTTTTAACACGGTCATAGGTGGCGGTTTTCGGGAGTCCGAGCACCTGCATAACCTGGTAAACATTGTCCGCTCCGAGAAATACCGCCATGCTGATGAGAAGAAGGGTTTCCATATCCTCATCAGGCATCCGGCGGAAATACGGGCGGAGTATTTTTCCGAACTCCTCGGCGGCACGAAGCATTTCTTCGGTAAAATGTTCCTCAGCGGTTTTCGTTGTCATAATAAGAACCTCCTTATAATATCGGCACCCGGAATCAGGGCGGTCAGAGGCTCGGACATATATTTCCGAACCGTATATTTGTACAGTATATCACGAAGTCCGTCGTATGCCAAGAAAAATTTTAAATCCGAGTGTCTGACTACAGATTCGCATTCTTAAAATATAAGCTGGTTTCAAACGCATTTTCATGAGATTAATTTATGTAAACTCAATATAAACAGCATGTTAATTTCAATACTGGAAAGGTCAAAAATAAAATTTTAGCACTCCGGAGCGGATTCTCATCTATTGCTCCTTAAACACCGGGATATTGTAATTACCTCCGTAAGCCCTGAAAATGCTGTTGATTCCTTCATGATCAGAAGCGAGGAAATCCGCTCTCTCCCTGACATATTCAAGGACTTCCTGCGTAAACCCTCCCGTGGAGACCAGCCACATCTGTATCTCAGGAACGGAGAGTCCGGCATCTTCTGCCTCCTGCCTCAGTGCCTCGGCAGCCTGCTCCAGTTTTTTCACCTGACGGATTCCCATTTTCGTTTTGGTATATTTGCACTCGCAGATCCAGAGCCGCGCTCCCGTCCTCTCCCTGGCGTAAACATCAATCTGGTAAGCCCTGGTTCTGCTTCCCTTCGCATACCTCGTGTCAACGACCTGAAACAGCGGTGCCTCCGTTTCTCCGGTCTTCCCGAAAAATTTCCCGTCCAAAGTCTCATTATTGAATTTCATCATGGTCACCTGCACCACAAGCTCCAGGAAACGGCCTTTCAGGTTGTTGAAAAGATTTTGCTGGCTCAGATCAATCTCCTCGACATCCTCCAGGTCGTTCTCATACACGAACTTGATGTAGCGCATCAGACAGATATCATTGAATGCGTAATATCTGGCCCTGGTTCGCCAGACCAGATCCGCCAGATAAAGCCTTTCGATCTTCTCCTCCACCGTCTTTTTCGGGACATTCAGTTTCTCGGCCAGTTCCCTGATTCCCACCGGCTGATTGTTGTAGCGGGTGAAATAATAGATGATTTTTTTGCCGAGCACCTCGTCACTGTCCGTGTTGATATGCATCCGGTTGTCCTGAAAATGCGTCTGCCAGAAACCGAAAATCTTTCCCTGCTCGGTCTCATAACGGATCAGCCTGTCAATGGAATCTGTGTCATCAAATTTTTTGTCTTCGGACTTTGACATTGCCAGACAGTACAGATAATACGGATGACCTCCGACCTGTGCGCTGGCGTAAAGCGCGTTTTCCGGTCTGGCTGTCACATCCGGCAGATAAATATCAAGAAGCTGATGCAGCAAGGCCGCTCCGTCCGGAACCGACAGCGGCCTCAGATATCTGAAGTCGAAACGTCCGCCCAGCGGCCCCCCCATCACAGTCCTGAATATCAGCGTGACCGCGGAGCCGGACACCAGCATGGGAGCCTTGCGGCTCTGGGACTGGCGGTCGTATGTGGCTGTAAGATTGGTCGCGCCCTGATCTGTCAGCATTCCCCTTGCCCCCAGCTCGGTGAAATGCTCCTCCGAGGTATCATAAACAGAGAACTTCATTTCCTGAAACTCGTCAATGATGACCGCCACCCGGGTTCCGGAAAAGGAGGCCAGCATTTCAGGAACAGTTATGAAAGCATCCCAGTGGTTTCTGGCATCTTCATGACCCTCTTCCTCATAGCGTCTGAGAAAATCCAGGATCATTTTTTGGGCAAGTCCCACCGCGTCATGGTCCGAGTGATATTCCGCCAGTTCTTTCAGTTTGACAGACCTGTTCTGAAACAGAATCGGGTCCTGATGACAGTATGCGACATACTGCCGGAAAAATATCGTAGCGTATTCCAGCAGAAATTTCCGCAGCGTCGTCTTCTCCCGCGTCATCCTGAAATAAAACGGCGCGACCCGGTACTCGGGCTTGAAAAAGACCGTGTTCACCAGCCTGTCCAAAAGCACGGTTTTTCCCATGCGCCGCGGCGAGATGATCGCGGTGCTCGGGGAGGCCATTCGCTGAATGTTTTTCACCCATGCGTCCAGCTCCCGGAGAATTTCCACCCGGTCCGTGAACTCCTCATACGCCAGCATCTCCTCCACGGGCAGTATTTTTTCATCATACATGATCATTCTCTCTTTTTTAATATGTTATGTTTTCGCTGAGGGCAATTGATCAGCGTGTCTGCCCGCATAAAAAGGAGTGCCAAAATTTTATTTTGGCAAAATTGCTAAAATAAAATTTTAGCACTCCGGAGCGGGTTCTCATCTACTGTTCCTTAAACACCGGGATATTGTAATTGCCTCCGTAGGCTCGGTTGCTAAAATAAAATTTTAGCACTCCGGAGCGGGTTCTCATCTACTGCTCCTTAAACACCGGGATATTGTAATTGCCTCCGTAGGCTCGGAAAATGCCGTTGATGCCCTCGTAATCGGAGAAGAAAATATCCTCCCTCTCCCTGACATATTCCGCAACCTCTCCAGTAAACCCGCCGGTGGAGACCAGCCACATCTGTATGTCGGGAACCGTGCGCCCCAATTCCTCCGCCTCCTGTCTCAGTGCAACGGCCGCATCCTCCAGCTTTCCCACCTGCTTAATTCCCATTTTAGTTTTTGTATATTTACACTCGCAGAGCCATATCCGTTCCCCTTTCCGCCTTTCCCTGGCATAAACGTCAATCTGGTATGACCTGCTGCCAGAGCTTTTCACATATTTCGTATCCGCGAACTGAAACAGCGGCGTCTCCATTTCTCCGGTCTTCCCGAAAAATTTCCCGTCCAAAGTCTCATTATTGAATTTCATCATGGTCACCTGCACCACAAGCTCCAGGAAGCGGCCTTTCAGATTATTGAAAAGATTTTGCTGGCTCAGATCAATCTCCTCGACATCCTCCAGGTCGTTCTCATACACGAACTTGATGTAGCGCATCAGACAGATATCATTGAATGCGTAATATCTGGCCCTGGTTCGCCAGACCAGATCCGCCAGATAAAGCCTTTCGATCTTCTCCTCCACCGTCTTTTTCGGGACATTCAGTTTCTCGGCCAGTTCCCTGATTCCCACCGGCTGATTGTTGTAGCGGGTGAAATAATAGATGATTTTTTTGCCGAGCACCTCGTCACTGTCCGTGTTGATATGCATCCGGTTGTCCTGAAAATGCGTCTGCCAGAAACCGAAAATCTTTCCCTGCTCGGTCTCATAACGGATCAGCCTGTCAATGGAATCTGTGTCATCAAATTTTTTGTCTTCGGACTTTGACATTGCCAGACAGTACAGATAATACGGATGAGCTCCGACCTGTGCGCTGGCGTAAAGCGCGTTTTCCGGGCTGGCTGTCACATCCGGCAGATAAATATCAAGAAGCTGATGCAGCAAGGCCGCTCCGTCCGGAACCGACAGCGGCCTCAGATATCTGAAGTCGAAACGTCCGCCCAGCGGCCCCCCCATCACAGTCCTGAATATCAGCGTGACCGCGGAGCCGGACACCAGCATGGGAGCCTTGCGGCTCTGGGACTGGCGGTCGTATGTGGCTGTAAGATTGGTCGCGCCCTGATCTGTCAGCATTCCCCTTGCCCCCAGCTCGGTGAAATGCTCCTCCGAGGTATCATAAACAGAGAACTTCATTTCCTGAAACTCGTCAATGATGACCGCCACCCTGGTTCCGGAAAAAGAGGCCAGCCTTTCGGGAATACGGATGAAGGCATCCCATTGATTTCTGGCATCTTCATGAGTGTTCTTCTCATAACGTCTGAGAAAGTCCCGGATCATCTTTTGAGCAAGCCTGACCGCATCGTGTTCAGAGTCTTGTTCCAGAAGTTCTCCCAGTTCGAGAGACTCATCTTGAAACAAGACGGGATCCTGATTGCAATACGCAATGTACTGACGGAAGAAAGTCGTGGCATATTCCAGCAAAAATTTCCGCAGCGTCGTCTTCTCCCGCGTCATCCTGAAATAAAACGGCGCGACCCGGTACTCGGGCTTGAAAAAGACCGTGTTCACCAGCCTGTCCAAAAGCACGGTTTTTCCCATGCGCCGGGGCGAAATGATCGCGGTGCTCGGGGAGGCCATGCGCTGAATATTTTTCACCCATGCATCCAGTTCCCGAAGGATTTCCACCCGGTCCGTGAACTCCTCATACGCCAGCATCTCCTCCACGGGCAGTATTTTTTCATCATACATGGTTATTCTCTCCTTTCTTATACTATAGCTTTTGAGAAAATATTTATCTTTACGAAGAGGTGCGAAAAATCGCTTCGCTCTATTTCCGCACTCCGGATGCACGGATGCGAAAAACCGCTTCGCTCTATTTTCGCACTCCGGATGTGCTTTTTCTTAAATTCTGTTACTCCATATAGCGTGTAAGATAAATATCTTTACTTCTCAGTTTTTTCAACCTCGCCCTGAATGTATGCGGCTTCAGCCCCAGCAATTTCGCTGCCTGCTCCGCATTTCCGCCCGTCTTTTTTAATGCAGCCTCATAGTACTTCGGGAGAATCTCATGATTCAGATCAACGCCCTCATCAGGAATCATAATGCCGTCTGATACCTGTTCAATCTCAATGAGATTCATATTTTCCGCCATGATCTTATTCCCTGGAAACACATAGGCTGTTTCAAGTGTGCTTTTCATTTGCCGGATATTTCCGGGCCAGCGATATTTCAAAATCAATGCTGTTGCTGATTTTCCCAGCGATTTCTTTTTGCCATATTTCCGATTCAGCTGCTCCAGGATATGTCGGGCAATCAGGAGCCTGTCGTTTCCTCGGTCCCGCAGTCTGGGCAGCTTTATCTCCGCATGAATCAGACGGTAAAATAAATCTTCCCGAAACTCCCCATGTCTCACCTTTTCCCGGATATCCTTATTGGTGGCGGAAATGATTCTGACATTTACTTTTTCCTCATTGACGCCACCCACTGGCACAAAAATCCCGTCCTCCAGCACCCGCAGGAGTTTCACCTGCATGGTCTGCGGCAAATCCGCAATTTCATCAAGAAAAACGGTTCCGCCATCTGCCAGCCTGAATTTTCCGGGTTTGTCTGAAACTGCGCCGGTAAATGCGCCTTTCTTATGCCCGAAAAATTCGCTTTCAAACAGCTCATGAGGAATGGCCCCGCAATTGACTTTTATCAGCCGCTTCTCTTTTCTCGGGCTGTTGTAATGAATCGCTTCAGCCACAAGTTCTTTCCCTGTTCCGCTCTGGCCCCGGATGAAAATGGGAATATCTGTGTCCGCAAAAATTCTGATCTGTTCTTTGACGTTCAGAATATCAGGACATTCTCCGATGATGTTGTCATGGGTCAGTTGCAACTGATTTCTCAAAGCCTCGTTTTCCCTGGCCAGCTTTGTCATTTCCACTTTCATCTCATTCACGTTCTGAATTTTGGGAAAATCATCGAGTTCAAACGTGACTTGAGAAATTTGGGATTCTCTGGAGACCTGAATCAGCTCCGCGTCAATGACACCGCCCTGGCAAAGGAAAATCCAGCACGCATGCATGGCAGGGGTTCCTGATGTCAGCGAAACCGTATGCGAAACAGTATGTTTCGCACGCCTTTCTTTTTTGAGAATTTCTTTTACGGCTTTGTACATGGCCGGATAAATGGTGTTGTAATCTGTGGGATTCTCTGCCAGAGCCTGCTTGCAGACCACTTTTAACTTGGGAAAATGGATTTCGCAGTATTGTGAAATATCAGCAGCGGGCTTTAAATATCTCTCGTGATTGTAAAGCAGATAAATCTTATGAAATTCTCTCTGATGAAGAATGGAAAGAATAGCCCCGGGCTTTTCATTTGGATAGCGATCATTATCGCCGATAAAGGTGAGGAGGATTTTCATAGGGAGTCAGTTGTCAGTTATGAATAGAGTTGTTCCTAAATAAATATGTGTTCAGTAAAAAAAACAGACCATTAACATATAACGCCATATGCGGCTCGTTCCGACCGGGAAGAACACGGACAGGACAAAGCCACAAAGACACGAAGGCGCAAAGAGACACAGAGAAGCTTCGTGAGCCTTCGCGCCTTTGTGCCTTTGTGGCATTATAAGCCGCACATCGCGTCATATGACA
The DNA here is from genome assembly GCF_017377395.1 of Desulfonema magnum. Classification (GTDB taxonomy): domain Bacteria; phylum Desulfobacterota; class Desulfobacteria; order Desulfobacterales; family 4be13; genus Desulfonema_C; species Desulfonema_C magnum. The sequence goes on from NZ_CP061800.1 coordinate 162,424, forward strand.
ATGAGTTAAAAAGTTTACTTATTTGGGAACAACTCTAATTATCAGCAGGCTCTTGCATAAACATTGTTGTCATATCTCGGATACTGCTGATAAATATGATTAAATACAAATTCGGTTTTCTCATCCACCTCGGCATCTGAATAGGATTCAACTGGCAGGCTCACAAATAAGTAATCGTATATGTAGGATTTCACTCCGCCTGCGGTGGCTGTCTTTTCTCTCCAGTTATCCACCCCGAGCTGGTCTTTTTTCAGGGTGTCCAGGAGGACAACAGCCGTTTTTTTGATCTTGTTCCGATCACGGGTTGAAAGTTCCGGTTTTTCTAACAAGTCAAAGATGGCGAGTTGTTCCTCATTCAGTTCCTCTTTGGCAGCCCGGGCCGCTTCTTCGGAGAGATTTTTAACAAAGTCCATCAGTTTCTCAAAGGTCTCTTCAATGGTCGCCCGATCTTTTTCACAGTTATATTCCTGGATAATATCCTGATAGTGTTTGTAATAATCTATCCGCAGGGGATTCTGTGCGATCATTTTTCTTAATTTGGCTTCTATCCGGTCCTTCAGGGAATGAACCGCTGTATTTTTCCGCTCGGATTTTGAGAATTCCTGTTTCAGTTGTTCAAAGTCTATGCCGCTGATGTCATAAATTTTTCCAAAATCTTCGGTCGGTTCGCTGACCTGAGTTTCTGACTCCACAGCGTTGTCTATGATTTCATGCAGGGATTTCATTACATCTGAGATATCCGCATTTTCTTTGTTTTCTTGCAGTGTTTTGTAAATGATGCGGATGGCATCATGGCGGGGTCTGAAGTCATTGATCACAGGATCAGGCAGAACTGCTTTGAATTTTTGAAAGACTTCTCTGGCGAGGATTTCAAATTGTTTTTTGGTTTCATCTGTGGTGTAAACTGCGTTCACAGCGTCTTTGATCGCCCTGATTTTATCAAAGCCTTCTGAGGTCAGCAAATTCTCCAAATCAAAGCCCGATGTTTTAAGAAAAGATTCGGTTTCCGAGATGGCTTCTTCAAGTTCCTGTATGAGTTCTTGTTTGGGTCTGACAGGCGGATCAGATTCCTCGTTGCCGCGGGTTCCGGCATACGCGGCCAATGCTTTTCGCAGATGCTTTAACACGCCGATATAATCCACAATCAGCCCGTTGTTTTTGCCTTCATATACCCGGTTCGCTCTGGCAATGGCCTGCATTAAGGTGTGCCCTTTCAGGGGCTTGTCAAGATACAGAGTGGAAAGGCTTTCCACATCAAAACCGGTGAGCCACATGGCGCAGACTATGGCGAGGCGGAAGGGATGCGAGTTATCTTTGAATTCTTTGTCAAGGTCTCTTTCCTTCATTTTTTTACGATGGGGAATAATGTCCAGTTCCCAGTTTTGGAATTTTCTGACTTCGTTCTGCTCTTCGCTGATCACCACAGCATATTCTGTTTCTTTCATCCGTTCCAACTGCTTCTTCAGTTCTGATTTTTCCTGATCATCTGTCGTGTTCTGAATTTCTTTTTCAAGCTTTGGGATGCGAGCCTTCCAGTATTTGTCAATCAGGTTGTGCATTCGGACGGCGGTGAGTTTGTCAATGCAGACGACCATGGCTTTTCCGGTGTCCTGGCGTGCGGTGTAGTGTTCCACAAGGTCTTTGGCAATTTTGTCCAGGCGTTTTTCCGCGGTGATGATATGATATTCGCGGGAAAGATCTCTTTCCAGTCTGGCTTCCTCGTCCGGGTTCAGATCGTACTCCTCAAGTTTTGCAGCAATTTTTTCATTGATGCTCCTGTCCGTGATGTTCAGTTTTTCGCCGCGGTTCTCATAAAAGAGCGGAACAGTTGCCCCGTCCTCTGTTGCCCGTTTGAAATTGTATGTGGAAACGTAATTCCCAAATACTTTTCTTGTGATTTCATCTTCTTCAAACAGAGGCGTTCCGGTAAACCCGATGAATGAGGCATTGGGCAGGGCGTTTCTCATGTTCAGGGCCAGTCTGCCGTATTGGGAGCGATGGGCTTCGTCAGATATGACGATGATATCGTGTCGTTCCGAATATGGGGTTTCAGTTTCCTGGTTGAATTTGTGAATCAGTGTGAAGATGTAGCGGTGGTCTTGTGTGAGAAGTTCTTCAAGATGTTCGCCGCTGGATGCGCGGACATGCTTGCCGGTAACAGCGCCAGTGCCTGCAAAGGTTTCATATATCTGGGTGTCAAGTTCCCGCCGGTCTGTCACGATGACAAAGGTATAATTCCCTTTGAATTTCCGATGGATTTTCTGGCAGAAAAAGACCATTGAATATGATTTTCCGCTTCCCTGGGTATGCCAGAAAACCCCCAGTTGTCCGTGCTTTGCTTTTCTGTTTTCCAGGGATTCCACGGCCCGGGTCACGCCTAAAAACTGATGGTTGCGGGCAATGATTTTTATGGTTTTTCCGGAGCTTTCATCAAACAGGATGAAGTTTTCAAAGATGTCAATGAGGTTCTCTTTGGCGCATACGCCTTTGAGAAGGGTTTCAAATTCAACCACGCCTTTATCTTCTTCTCCAAGCCGTTTCCATTGGCTGAAATGTTCGTATTTGCCGGATATGGAGCCGATTTTGCCTTCATCACCGTTGCTCAGGATGATGAGCGCGTTGTGATGAAAGATGTGGGGAATGGTGTCTTTGTAATCACTGAGGTTGTTGATGTACGCGGCGTTGATGTCTTTGTGAATGTTCTTGAGTTCTATGAACAGGAGGGGAATGCCGTTGACAAAGCCGATGATGTCCGGTCTTCTGCGGTACGGATTTCCTTGAATCCATAATTCTCGGACGGCTAAGAAATGATTGTTAGCGGGCGTGCTGAAGTCAAAGAGTTTCAGTTTCAGGGTCTCGGTTTCGCCTTTGTCATTTCTGAGTGAGACTGGTACGCCGTTTTTAAGGTATTCGTATTTTTCTTTGTTGGTCTGGATGAGAGATTTGGAGATGCTTGCGGAGACGATGGTTTCAATGGCTTCGGTGTATGCGGCTTGGGGCAGACCGGGGTTTAATGTTTCCAATGCGCTGCGGAGGTGGCGGGTGAGGATGACTGCTTTTTCGTGTTCCCGGCCAAAGGTGCCGTCTTTGCCGAGAACTTCGGTGTTATAGGCATATTCGGTTTCCCATCCCAATGTTTCCCGGAAATAGTTGATGGTGGTTTCCTGGATGAGTTTGTCTTCGGTGTAGTCGTTGCTCATAATTTGTTAATATCCGCATTATTCGTCCCGTAGGGACGCATGAAAATAGCCCGGCAATTCATTGCCGGGGACGCATAAAAAAAGCGTTTTCACTCCCGTAGGGACGCATGAAAATAGCCCGGCAATTCATTGCCGGGGGCGTATGAAAAAAAGCGTTTTCACTCCCGTAGGGACGCATGAAAATAGCCCGGCAATTCATTGCCGGGGGCGTATGAAAAAAAGCGTTTTCACTCCCGTAGGGACGCATGAAAATAGCCCGGCAATTCATTGCCGGGGACGCATAAAAAAAGCGTTTTCACTCCCGTAGGGACGGGTGAAAATAGCCCGGCAATTCATTGCCGGGGACGCATAAAAAAAGCGTTTTCACTCCCGTAGGGACGCATGAAAATAGCCCGGCAATTCATTGCCGGGGGCGTATAAAAAAAGCGTTTTCAGTCCCGTAGGGACGCATGAAAATAGCCCGGCAATTCATTGCCGGGGGCGTATGAAAAAAAGCGTTTTCAGTCCCGTAGGGACGCATGAAAATAGCCCGGCAATTCATTGCCGGGGGCGTATGAAAAAAAGCGTTTTCACTCCCGTAGGGACGCATGAAAATAGCCCGGCAATTCATTGCCGGGGGCGTATGAAAAAAAGCGTTTTCACTCCCGTAGGGACGCATGAAAATAGCCCGGCAATTCATTGCCGGGGACGCATAAAAAAAACGTTTTCAGTCCCGTAGGGACGCATGAAAATAGCCCGGCAATTCATTGCCGGGGACGCATAAAAAAAGCGTTTTCACTCCCGTAGGGACGCATGAAAATAGCCCGGCAATTCATTGCCGGGGGCGTATAAAAAAAGCGTTTTCAGTCCCGTAGGGACGCATGAAAATAGCCCGGCAATTCATTGCCGGGGGCGTATGAAAAAAAGCGTTTTCACTCCCGTAGGGACGCATGAAAATAGCCCGGCAATTCATTGCCGGGGACGTATGAAAAAAAAACGTTTTCAGTCCCGTAGGGACGCATGAAAATAGCCCGGCAATTCATTGCCGGGGGCGTATGAAAAAAAGCGTTTTCACTCCCGTAGGGACGCATGAAAATAGCCCGGCAATTTATTGCCGGGGACGCATAAAAAAAGCGTTTTCAGTCCCGTAGGGACGCATGAAAATAGCCCGGCAATTCATTGCCGGGGACGCATAAAAAAAGCGTTTTCACTCCCGTAGGGACGCATGAAAATAGCCCGGCAATTTATTGCCGGGGGCGTATGAAAAAAAGCGTTTTCAGTCCCGTAGGGACGGGTGAAAATAGCCCGGCAATTTATTGCCGGGGGCGTATGAAAAAAAGCGTTTTCAGTCCCGTAGGGACGGGTGAAAATAGCCCGGCAATTCATTGCCGGGGACGTATGAAAAAAAGCGTTTTCAGTCCCGTAGGGACGGAAGAAAATAGCCCGGCAATTCATTGCCGGAGTGTCTTATAATTTTTCGGTCGTCCCTACGGGACTTGATAATCAACCAATATTCCTCCCCCGGCAATAAAATTGCCGGGCTATTTTCACCCGTCCCTACGGGACTAAATCATCAGACCTGAATGCTCCCGTTCATCAGGCGAGGGAGTAAGATGTCACGGGCTTCTCTGAGTTTTTCATTAACCAATTGTAAGCTAAGTATTTGCTCAAATATTGGCAAACATAGTTTATGGAATGATTCTAAAATATTTTGAGATGGTTTTATAATTGGTATTTGTTCAAATTTTCCTTTATTTACATTAACCATCGTAGCACCATTACTACCGATTGCTTCCATATATTCTTTCAAGTCTTTAAAGGCGAAATAGCAGTAATACAAGTAATAATTCTCAAAAGGAATAATGCTATTTATTTGCTGGTTTGTCTGCGATGTTCGAGACGTAAGAGACACGACTCCTGCTGTACCTATGCAAGAAACTACGATGCTATCCTTCGGAATAAATTTTTTCTTTTGGATAGCTGCTCCTTCTTTTGTCAAGCATTGATCGGTTTTTATGACAAAAGTATTGCCATGCATATCGGGAGTTTTAATAAAAGGTATATCATCTCCGTAATATTCAGACCTTTTTGTAGATGGAGTTTTTCCTGTCAGAACCTTACCAAAATCTTTGGCTACATTATTCGCCCACCCTTCAGGCACACCATCCACAATCTGAGTACGCTCATGACCCGGAAACCGAAGCCGGACAAACCATTCTTTGTATATGAGCCGGGCCGCTTCTTCCAGCAGCTTTATCCTTCGCAGGTTGTTTTCTATCAAATCATCATACGCAGATAAGATGGAGGCGATTTTTTGCTGGGTTTCAAGCGGAGGAACATTTACTTCAATATTCTCAACTACCGTTTTGTCTGCACGTTGACGACCTGAGGTTCCAACCATGCTTTTTACTGCAGGTTGCCGAATAATATCAGATATGGATAAATAATAAATAAAATCTTTATCAGAAAGGCCATCAATATTTCTGAACACAAAAAATTCGGTTGATCCGAAACCTTCTTTCAACTCTTTAATCTGGGCTATTTTTCCATTTTCCAAACAAGGGGTAATTCTGGCAAAAATAATATCTCCATCCTCGAATTTCGCGCCGCTTCCCTTATATACTTTCTTTAATGGCGGATGGACAAACTTATTACTTCCATCAACAATTTGCATTGGAATAAATGAATAAAAATTTTTTTTCTTCAAATTTACCTGCGGAGGAAATTCAACTATTTCTTTAAATTTTTTTTTCTGCCAGATCATATTCCCAACTCTCCAAAATTAGATTTAATAATTTCAGCCAACGCACCCGCTTCGTCATTTATCCGAATATCTCCTCTTCCCCCGAATTTCAAGCCATTGCCGGATTTGGAAACCGGCCCCTCGAAAAAAAGACCCGAGCGATTTTTTACCAACCCGTGCTGATTCTGCCCCGGGATATGACATCCTCCTATGAAGTCTGCTTTCAGAAGGCCGAAAAACAACAGAAACCTCTCCGGTTCCGCATCTGATCTCCGGCTCCGGCAGCCCCGCAGCGAGAGTCACTTCCCGCATCCTGAGCGTTCCCCTTCCCCATGTCTCAATAATTCCCCTCAGATAAAAAGCCCTGGCGATAAGCGGGTTCCACGGAAGAGAGCGATGGGGTCGGAAAAGTTCTTCAGGAGTCAGCCCGAACGGCAGTATCCCATCGCTGGATATCTCCAGCCGGTCGTCATAAATGGCAATGCTCACGCAACCGCCCGCTATGCTGTAATCCCGGTGACAAATCGCATTAGCCAAAGCCTCACGAAGCGCCTCCGTGGGATACAATGGCTCATCCTCACGCTCGAAACTGCCAGGAGGAAAGTGTGCTGCGACAGGCAGATGATCAATATAGAACTGCTGTGCCCATTTGAAAATAGCAAAAGCATTTCCATATTTCTGACGGATATCGTCAAATTCGGTTTTGCCAGGACCGCGAAGGCGTGCCATCTTTAAGAGACACTGGGGATATCCGGGCAGCAGAGACTCGGAACGGGCAAACAGAACCATGGCTGCGTTCAGGAGTTCTCCCTTAATAGTCAGTCCGAGTCCTCTGAGCATATCTTCCGGTTCCTGGGTAGCGGAAGCATCCAGCCGATTTCTCCGAATCGCCTCCTTAACAGTGCGAATAATCTCCGCTTCATCAAGATCATCAATTGAAAATCCTGCGGCAATCTGATTCTCCCATCGGTGGGAACCGTGCATCCGTTCCAGGAGAAGCCGTTCATATCGCTGCTGGGGCATAATTTCGGTTGCGGGCCCCTGACGGATGTAAGGTCTTCCGTCATAAGTATATGGGCCTCCTCCTCCGGATACCCTTAACGCAATAACAGCGTTGCCATCTTCCAGAGTGATCGTTTCCATATCCGGAAATGCGGGAGGTTCGATACGACGGAGTTCTCTGGCAATATCCTCCAATGTTTTTGAAGAAACTTTTTGTCCGCGAATTCGGCCGGTATCTCCCACGCCGAACAGGACAAATCCCCCGAGACCGTTCAGCATCGCGCATACGGTTTTTGTCGCTTGGGAACGCTGACCTGTCGAGCGTTTGAACTCAAGGTTTTCAGATTCGCCCGAACTGACAAGCTTTTTTAGTTCATCTGATTTCATACAAAACTCCCTTCCAATCTTTGAATCCATAATCAGTATGCACCCGGGATTCCCGGTGGATTGGGAAATCCCTCGGAAAAGCCTGGGATTTGTCAATCCCAGGCGAGCTTTGTCGGAGGATTTTACCCCATCAGCGCTTCAAAATCAGACCGAATCATCTCCGCCAATACGACCGCCTCCTCATTCAGCCCCTCAATCTCAACATGAATCTCCCGCAGACGCTCCTCAAAATCAAAATCCTCCTCCTCCTGCACAGCCACGCCCACATACCGCCCCGGAGTCAGGCTCCAGTCATTCTCCTCTATCTCGCTTCTGTCAACCTGCTTACACAGCCCCTCCACATCAGCAAACCGGGCATCTGGAAACCGGCTTTGCAGCCTTATGACCTGTTTATAGAAATAAAGCGTCCCCTTTAAAGATTCAATGGCTTTTTTACGCAGGCGATCCAGGTCTTTCAGCAACTGCGTCATTTCTTTGTTATTCCAGTCCGCATCTTTGCGGGAACCCATTTCTTTTTCCGCATATTCCGCAACCCGGGTGTTGAGCTTATAAACATGATCAGTATTCTTCCCCAAAGCCCTGATCTTATCTGAAACTGGCTGAAAACGCTTATAAATTTTATGCTGCTGATCATTGACAGATTTAATCTTCCCTGAAAAATCAGGCTGGTTTTTGGAAAACCACTCATTGTATCGGGTAATGGCCTGAATCAGCGTTTTTCCCTCTTTTTGGTAAGATTTATAATCACTCCTGAGCGCACCCAGTTTTTCATGGTAAGCATCGCATAATTTTTTGTTGAAAATCGCTCCCAGACCATCCCCGCATTTCAGATCATAATAAGCCGCCAGTTTTTCCCCTATTGCATCCGCACAGGTTTCAAACGCCTGAATTTTTCCCTTTATTTCCGAAGCGTTTGCATTATACGCGTCCAGATATTCCTGAATCAGTTTCAGATATTTATCGCTCTCGCCCCGGTAAAGCCAGACAACAGAAGTGATGTTTTTCAGTTGCTCCGGGGTAAAATCGTTGATTTTACGGGTCACTTTCCGGTAAATATTGCGGGCATCAATCATCAGCACCTTGTCCTGCAAATCTTCTGATTTTCCCTTGTCAAAAAACCAGAGCGTACAAGGCAACGAGCGAGTATAAAAGAAATTGGTTCCAATGGAAATAATGACATCCGCATGGCCCGTATTCACCAGTTTTTCCCGGATGAGCTTATCTGAATGCCCCGCGTCCGAAGCAGAACTCGCCATGACAAAACCGGCCCGTCCCTTTTCATTCAGATATGAATAAAAATATTGTATCCACAGATAATTGGCATTGCTGAGGGCCTTGGTCTTTTTATTCATCCCCGGCAAACCAAAAGGCAGACGCGGATCATTTTTTACTTTTTTGGCATCCACGCCATCCACATTAAACGGCGGATTCGCCATGACAAAATCGCATTTTCCCGTAAGCTCATAATGATCACCATAAAAAGTATTTTCCTGGGAAATATTAATCTCCAGCCCATGCACCGCAAGGTTCATCATGGCCAGACGGGTATTGGTTTCAGCTTTTTCCTGTCCAAAGAAGGTCACTTTTTTTTGGGTATTCTCACCTTTGCTTTCAATGAAATAACCAGTCTGGACAAACATACCGCCGCTGCCGCAGGCCGGATCAAACACAATCCCGTGATCCGGCTCAATGACATTTACAATAGTCTGCACCAGAGAAATCGGCGTGAAAAACTCTCCGCCCTCCTGTGCGCCGGTCATGGCGAATTTATTCAGAAAATACTCATAAATTCTTCCGAAAACATCTCCGGCCGCTGTCTGCAATGCCTCACGGTTAAATATGCGTAAAAGTTCCTGAAGCAGATCATCTTCAAAAATAGTGTAATTTTTCGGCAGCGCGCCCTTTAAGTTTTCATATTCCTCCTCAATAATTTTCATGGCATCATTGATGGCCTTTCCCGGGGTTTCATCTTCCGGGAGTTCGGCCAGAAAATCGAAACGGGCGTTCTCCGGCAGGAAAATAGCGTTCTCTTTCTCAAAATCCGCTTTGATAATTCGACGTTTCCGTCCTCCTCGGGACGGCAGATTTGCTTCGATCTTCTCTTTCACCGTCTTAAACCGGTTAAACGCATGTCTCAGAAAAATCAGCCCCAGCACGGGCATGCTGTATTCCGAAGCCGTCAGCTTTGAATTTGCCCTCAGCTGATCCGCAGCTTCCCATAAATCATTTTCAAGTTTTGTTATGTCTTGCATGGTTATCATCAGGCTTTCGTAAAACGTATTAAATGTTTCTTTCCCGTGACAATGAGTTGAACGCTGCTCATTCCGCCTCCCTCATTTTCGGATATTCTTCCTGTCTCCCAAATTCACTTCCATATAAATCACCCAGCGAGAAATATTTAAGCCATTCAGGATCCCTAACTTTATCAAGACGCACAAGCTGTTCCTTCTCGTTTTGCTCCATCACATAAACCCGATGGGCTTCTTCTTTAAACTCATTAAGTACAAACGGTGAATGAGTGGCAAGCAGAAGCGTAAGATTTTGTTCCTCAGCGCGTTCCTGGAACGCATGAATAAGCGTTTTTATAGCGTAAGGATGGAGACTGTTCTCTGGTTCGTCAATTCCAATGATACCGCCGTCAGGGGCAGAACAAACTGCCATCAGGTGTAGCATAGCCGCGAGAAAACCATTTGAAGCAAAATATATCGGTACGGGAATATTGGAATGAGGCGGATAGATTCGTATCGTTACAGTTTGTCCGGCACTCTCAAAATCAAGGTCATCAAAAAATAATGGAAACGCCTCCCGGAGACCATTTATTACAAATTCATAACGCTCGCGCAAAGGTCTGGAGGTGTGCCAGTTCCTTAAAACGGAAAAGGCATTCTGACCACGACTTTGAAGCTCCAAATCAGAACCGGCTTGTGATCCTGATTTACGGAGTTGCCATAAATGATAATCATGATAGTTTCGATATCTCCTCAATATTTGAACAAAATTCTCATACTCAGTGCCAAGTGAGGCAGTATCATAAAGGCGGGTCAGAATCAAAGGGCGTTTAATGGGAGATACTGCTCTGCTCTCATCATTTCTTGCTTGAGCAAGGATAGCGTCTGCTATTATATCCTCTTGTGGACGAGGCAAGAAATCTTTTCCTTGTTTCACTGTTTCAGAAATCGGATAAACTGCCCCGCCTGAGTTTACCGTCGGATTCAGTTCCCATCGCAAATCAGAGAGCTCGAGGATGAATGTTGCCGACGTATTCTCAGATAATTCAAAGTTGGTAAATCCCCAGGGACCGCCAGCCATATTTATTGCCATGTCAAAACCTCGCTCAAACGCGTTTCGCAAAAGCTCGATAACTGACAGCAACGTACTTTTCCCGGAACCATTAGGCCCCACAAGCAGGCAGACTCCGTCAGGGTTAAAATCAACTGACCGGATTCCCCTGTAATTCATAATTTTTAAATGAAATCCCATAATTCATACCTCTCACCTTTTTTATGATGAATTGTTTATGATTTCAATATATCTCTGGCAAAATACGGTGGGTGAAGTGCGACGTAAGTGGCAGATTACGCTGCGCTTCATCCATCCTGGGAAATTACGAAACTGAAAACCTCCATGATTATGGGTCAAGATACACCATCAGACGTGCCCTTCTCCTGCGTATGACCCCGGAATTCAGGCATCCGGATTCCTCATTCGCGCTTTCGCCCTCTTGTCCGGACAGGGGCGGAGATGTGGTCATTCTCGTAAGACCGCCGGCTTTCAAATATGTTTTTGCTTTTAAGCGGTTGATAAAGTGTTTCATTTTATTCCCCCCGACTCAGGCTTCCCAAGTCTTGAAAACGTTGAAAAGTCTCTATGGTGAAAGCATTTTTTCCGCAATATCCGCAACACGCTCCGAAGCTCCCGGGCCGCCCAGCAGATTTCTTATGCCAAGAAGTTCATGCCTCATTTTCCGAAGCTTTTCAGGATGATTCAGCATTCCTGACACGGCATCCGCAATATTTTCAGGAGAAGCGTTGCCCTGAATCAGTTCCGGAACAATTTCTTTCCCTGCAATGAGATTGACAAGGCTGATATGCTTCACCCGTATCAATGCCCGGCCGATGAGATAACTCAGCGGAGAAACCTTATAAACAACCACCATGGGAACGCCGGACATGGCAGCCTCCAGAGCGACCGTTCCGGATGCTGCCACAACAAGATCACATTTTTCAAAGACGTCATCCACACCCCGGAGGAGGGAGAAGTGAGGCGAGGGGCGAGGGGCCAGAGGCGATGGGCAGGGGATCATATCTTCCACGGCTTCTCTGTTCACTGAGGGCGCAAGTGAGATGATAAATTTTATGTTTTTGCGCTTTTTTAGCAAAATAGCCGCTGTCTCAAGCATCACGGGAAGAAGTCTTGAAATTTCCCCGTCACGGGAGCCAGGCAAAAAACCAAGGGTGAAACTTGAAACTTGAAACTTGAAACTTGAAACTTGATGCGGGTCCCGAGTTTCAAGTTTCAAGTTTCCAGTTTCATTTAAGGGGTGGCCCACATAGGTTACAGGAATTTTATGTTTTCTGTAAAACGCTGCTTCAAAGGGCAGGATCACGGCCATATGATCCACGAGTCTGCCAATCTTTTTCACACGGCCGGACCGCCACGCCCAAATCTGAGGACTGATATAATACAACACAGGAATATCAAGTCGCTTTGCTGTTGCCGCGACATGAAGATTGAAATCAGGAAAATCAATCAGGATAAGCAGATCCGGGCGCAGTGTTTTCAGAAGATTTTTAGCAACAGACACGCCTTTAAGAATGTTTGACATCTTGGAAAATACCTCGGTGATGCCCACTACCGACAACTCTGACGCATCCGTCAAAATTCTTACGCCCGCATCTCTGAGCGCCTGCCCCCCGATACCGCAGAAAAAAAGAGACCTGTCTCTCCTGCACATGGCTTTTACGAGCTTTGCCCCGTGAAGATCACCTGATGCCTCACCTGCTATAATCATAACGCATTTACGATTTGCGATTTGTGATTTGTCATTTGTCATTTGTCATTTGTCATTTGCGATTTGCGATTTGCGATTTGCGATTTGTCATTTGTGATTTATCATTTGTGATTTGCGATTTGCGATTTGTCATTTGTCATTTGTCATTTGTCATTTGTGATTTGCGATTTGTCATTTGTCATTTGTCATTTGTGATTTGCGATTTGCGATTTGTCATTTGTCATTTGTCATTTGTCATTTGCGATTTGTCATTTGTCATTTGTCATTTGCGATTTGCGATTTGTCATTTGCGATTTGTGATTTGCAATTTGTCATTTGTGATTTGCAATTTGTGATTTGTCATTTGTCATTTGTCATTTGCGACTTGTCATCTGGCTGTATTTGCTTTTGATCTGATCCATAATGCTCAGGGCAATTTTTAAAGCATTACGCCCCATCTGACCTGTGACTTCCGATGTCTCACGTTTGCTGACTGCGTTTACAAACGACTTCAGCTCCTCTTCCAGCGCGTCGCCTTCTGTGAAACACATCTGATTAATATCCATGCCGGGTATCAGATCCAGTTTTGAATTTCCAATTTCCAATTTCAAATCCTTCTCATTCTGCCGGACAACGGTGATTTCACGACTTGCAAAATCCACAGATACATAAGCATCTTTTTGAAACAGCCTGATTTTTCTTTCATTTTTCATTGAAATTCTGCTTGCTGTGACATTGGCGACACATCCGTTTTCAAATTCAAGGCGTGCGTTTGCAATATCCACATGCTCGGAAATGACGGGCGCACCTGAGGCATGGATGGTTTTCACCTCTGATCCGACAAAGTTCAAAATAATGTCAATATCATGAATCATCAGATCAAGGACCACGCTGACATCTGTGCCACGATCCTTATAAATGCTCAGGCGGTGAGATTCGATGAATATGGGCTTTTTTACAATATTCCGCAAGGCCACAACTGCCGGATTGAATCGTTCAAGATGCCCCACCTGTATGATAAGGCCCCTTGATTCTGCAATCTGAATCAGTTCATCAGCCTCATCAAGGGTTGCTGTCATTGGCTTTTCAATCATCACATCCACATCATTTTCCAAAAAATATTTGGTAATGGCAAAATGCCCGGGCGTGGGAACAACAATACTGACAGCATCAGCTTTTCCAACCAGGTCCTGATAACGCTGATACGCCTTTGTCCCCAGTTTCCCGGCAATATCCTCAGCCTGAGATTCGTCTGTGTCAGCCACCCCCACGAGTTCAACATTCTCCATTCGGGCATATTTTTCAGCATGGAATTTGCCAAGATACCCCACACCGATAACGCCGACACGAAGGCGGGGAAGTTTGAAGTTTGAAGTTTGAAGTTTGAAGTTTGAAGTATCTGGTCCCGAATTTCCAGTTTCAAGTTTCAAGTCTCCAGTTTCAAGTTTCCCCCCCCGGGCCACAATGGAAATCCCGAATTTGTTTGCAAGGGAGATCATGTCTTCCCGGTTAAAAACAACTGTCTTTCCTGCTTCAATGGCAAGGACTTTCGCGCCTGCCTCATGCATGGTTCGGATGGTCTCCAAACCTATGGCGGGAATATCAAACCGCACATCCTGATTGGGCTTGCAGGCTTTGACCACCACAGCGCCCTTAGCCAGTTTTCCGCCCCTGGTTATGGTGGCGTCTGTTCCGTCAATGGCTTCCACAGCAAGAACGGATCCGCCGCCCACCACCACGCATTGACCGATATCCAGCTGTCCGATTTCCTTGACGATTTTCCAGCCCATCTCAATGTCTGATCTTTCGGACCGGCCGGGTTTCCGTCTTGTCCAGCATCCCTCGGGAGCCAAAAGTTCAGGAAGCAGGAATGTTGATTCCCGTACCTTAATGCCCTCTTTTTCAAGGAGTCTGGCAAAGGCTCTTAATATTCCGTCGTCATGGGTGTGTATCATACCGGCGATGAGGGAGATGGCTTTTATATCCGGTTTCACATCTGAAAACATCCGTGTCTTTTTGATGGAACCCATCATTACTGCCTGGGTGACATTGTGCTTTCTGAAAAATTTTATGATGCGTCCCACCTGTCCCAGATGTATCCATTCAATGGCGGCAGCATGATTCTGAAGAGAGGTGTCCGCTTCATTCTGATATGCGGCAGCATAAACAGCAAAACCTTTTGCTTTTGCTTTTTTTGAAAAAATTAAGGGGAACTGACCGCCCCCCGCAATGAGTCCGATTTTCATATTTTTAGTGTTAGGTATTAGGTGTTAGGTTTTAAGGAATCGGTATTAAATAACTTTCCCATTTTAATTTATTGGAATTGCACGATAATTCCATTTGGGTAAAATTTTGTCGAATACAATTCGCATTTCTGATTTAAAAGTTTCAGCAACTTTTCGACCGGTTTCATAGACTTTATCAATAACATGGACAAAGACTTTTAAACCTTTTTTGGTATGTGTTTTGGCTATCAGATCAGTCACCACCTCCAAACTTGAAAAGATTACTCCCTGACACGCACGAGTAATATGAGGAAACAGGCGATGTTCGATCGGATTAAATTTGGAACAATAGGGCGGGTAATGAGCGATTCGGATTTCAATCCCGATTTCATCCGCCAGAATTTGTAAATCTTGTTTGAAAAGGTAATGTCGGGAACTGTTGCTGCCGCCACCATCGCACAATATCAAAACTGACGTGGCATTTGGATATATTCGGCAACCGTAACCATACCACCAATGACGGAAACTGTCACAGGCAAATTCACTGGTATCATGACTTGTTCCCACCTGAACATACCCGATATTGAGTCGCAGGTCATAAAAACAATGCGGAATTATGACACCTTCGGCAAAACTTGTAAAATCATGATCGAAAACTTGCAATTCCTCCAGCGTATATAGTCGGCCTTTCCTGTAAAAATTTCCAAGATATTCTTTTTTCTTGGTATCCATGCTGATAACGGGATTACCGGCCTTCCGGTATTCTGATCTGAGTTTCAAAATATTGTCAAACTGAGCGTCGCGATCTGGTACGTTTTTTTTCATAGGTTTGCGTTTCTGAGCTTTACGCAACCGATAGTCATGCTTTTTGAGCAATTGACGGACAATGTTACGACTCACTTTTACTCCGTATTTTTTTTCCAGAGCCTCCGCGATTTCCCACTCCCTCAGATTTGTCCATCGTACCTTTTCATCCATCGGATCTCCTGCTGTATGCTCACGCACCACATTCAAAAACTGCTCGTCTATTTCAGGGTGCTCAGTCAGATACTGTTTGCGTCCGCCACCTTTTTTACGTATTTCAGAAGATTCAGCAGGAGATTTTCCAATTTGTTTTGCTACGATGTGTCCGGGCAGGCCGCTTACTTCGATCGCTCCTTTGCGCACAGTCCGCCTGCTGCAACCCAAGACTTTGGCAATATAATTTTGTCCGCCATGTCCCAATTTCAAAGCTTCAATACCGGCATATCGCCGGCGGTCTTTTTCATTCAGACTCTCATAGTATCGCCGCATGATTTCTTCTACTTCTAAGGAATAGGGTTGCATAATAATCTCCTTTTGATAAAGTGATTTTGAAATACACTTTACAGGATTACGCAATTTTTTAACATATAAAAATCAAAATGGGCATATTATTTCATGCTCATTCCTAAGTGTTAGGTGTTAGGTGTTAGGTTTTAAGTGTTAGGTGTTAGGTGTTAGGTTTTAAGTGTTAGGTGTTAGGTTTTAGGTTTTAGGTTTTAAGTGTTAGGTGTTAGGTGTTAGGTGTTAGGTGTTAGGTGTTAGGTGTCAGGGCCGATGTTCAAGATTTTTTGTTCTTTGCACAGGCAAATCATAAAAGTTGCCTTCGCTACAGGAATTTTGTATAAGAAGAGGATGATAAGAAGAGGGATTAAATCCTTTTCTTATACAAAATCCTTGTAGCGACATGTCAGAGACAAAAAATAATATTGGCCAGGCCGGGAAATCTCCGTGTGAAAATTGTCAGCAAATTCACTCACCCGGGAAAAACTTGATCATCAGATACAAGGCATCTGAAAAACACCAGATGTCAGATGCTTATCTCGTAATGCCTCTCTCGGAAGACTTGATAAAGTTGACAAAATTAACGACTTCGGGAACCTGCTCCACTTCTGCGCTGACTCTTTCAATGGCTTCATTCAGGGTGATTCCGATGCGAAAAATGATTCTGTAAACTTTTTTCAATGCAGATAAGGTTTCCTGAGACATTCCATGACGTTTCAGCCCCACGGTGTTTAAGCCGTGGAGTTTTGCCCTGTCTCCCGCGGCAATGACATATGGCGGAATATCTTTTACCACCGCGGATTTTCCACCCACAAAGGCATAATCCCCGATTCTCACAAACTGATGAATCGCCACAAGCCCTCCGACCGTGGCATAATCCCCGATGATGATATGCCCGCCAAGTGTGGCATTGTTCGACATGGTGACGTTTCTGCCAACTTTGCAGTCATGGGCAATGTGGGTATAGGCCATGAGAAAATTTTCTTCCCCGATTTCGGTCACGCCGCCGCCAAAACTGGTTCCCCTGTGAATGGTGACAAATTCCCGTATGACCGAGCCTCGTCCGATTTTAACACGCGTATCTTCACCGCCGAATTTCAAGGACTGCGGCACAGCGCCGATGGCCGCAAATTGAAAAATATGACAATCCGGGCCGATACTGACATGAGGTTCAATCACAGCATGGGAGCCGATAATGGTTCCGGAGCCAATGGAAACATTTTCCCGGATAATCGCATAGGGGCCCACCTCAACATTGCTGCCAAGTTCGGCTTTGGGGTCTATGATTGCGGTGGGATGTATCATTTCTTTTCTCCGATAGTTGCCATAAATTCAGCTTCAGCCACACGATCCCCGTCAACCGTTGCCACACCGGACATTTTGATCGCTTTTGCCCGGGCTTTCAGAAGCTGCACCTCAAAGATGAGCTGATCTCCGGGCACAACCGGTTTTCTGAATTTGGCCTTATCTATTCCCATAAAATAAAACAGAGCGCCCTTGCTTTCCGGGGACACGGATTCAAGCGCAAGCACTGCCCCTGTCTGGGCCATGGCTTCCACAATAAGCACACCGGGCATAATCGGTGCCCCTGGAAAATGACCCTGAAAAAACGGCTCATTGATGGTGACATTTTTCAGCGCGACAATTTTCTCTTTTGGTACAAGTTCAAGTACCCGATCCACCAGAATAAAAGGATATCGGTGCGGCAGGAAACTCATGATTTCCTGAATATCATATTTTTTTTCCATTTTTTTAAGACCTTTGTTACATATAAAAAATAATAAAATTTTACTCGTTCCCGTACTCCGCCTGAGACCCCGTCTCCAGATACGCTCCCTTACATGGCAAGGCTGTTGACTTAGGCAATTCCGAACGGATCCGGAGTGCAAAAATTATATTTTTGCGCCTGCGAAAAAGCATTTTTCGCACTCCGGAGAAAATACTGGAAAACCCGCTTACTCTTAAGTCAACAGCATTGCCCTTACATGGCATCCCGCAGGGGTGGGTAACGATGAAATACGAGACAGAGCCTCTGAGAACGGATTCTCAGACAGATTCCGTTTTTATTGGTTATTCCATTGCTTTTTTAGAAATTGTTCTAAGAAATCTTTATAAGTACCTGAGCAAAAATTTTTTATGTACTTTTTTTTCTGCGAGCGGCGGAGAAACGCGGCTTTTTCCTTTGTCGGAAAGGCATCATTCCGGAAAAAAAAGCCGGGTTTCTTCCCCGGGCAGATATTAAAAACTTATGGTTAGGTACTTATGTCCGGGTGTTCCGAAATTCTTCCAATACGTTTTCATATTTGTGAAGATATTTATCCGCGCACTGTTTGGAACATGCTGAAAACAAACCAATTGGCGGGTCAGGGAGCGATAGAAAAAACCCGCCTAAATCAAAGATGAACGCCGGGACTGGCCTCTTCCCACAGCACCGAGCACAATACCCAGCAGAAGCACCCCTGCTCCGCTCAGGACCCACCAGAGCCTCTGGTCTTTCCTGATTTCTTTTAATTCTGCTTCTGTTTTTGCATTTTTTTTCCTCTGCTCGGCAAGCTGAAACGCTGCTTTTTTATAGGCTGTCTCAACTTCTAAAAAATCAGAACATCCGATTTTAAGTTTTTCATAAGACTTGCTCAGTTCATCAAATGCTTTTTCATCATCACTAAATCCTGATGTGAGTCTTTCGATTTCCTCTTTTAACCTGCTGTTTTCTTCTTCCAGAGAAGTCACATGAAGTGAAAGCGAATCACACCTTTTTATCAGTGCTTCTGATGCAAATACAGGCGGTCTTTGGGATGTAAGATAACGGCTGAGGACCCAGCCTTTTTTTCCATCCTCAAGTCGGATATTTGTCCATCCCTGCCCCTTTTCCAGTATTTCAACAGGTTGTCCGGTCGAAAGCATGGAAAGTATTTTGCGGTTATTTCCCGGGCCCAGCCTCATTGTTATTTTGATTTCGCTGACATACATGGTTTCAGCCTCAGCCACCGTGGAAAATAAAAGCAGACAAATTCCGATAAAAACACATTTTTTCATAAACAGCCTCTTCATCATGGTTTTGGCTAATAATGAGAACAATCTTTTAAGCTATTATAAAAAACTAAAAAACTTGGTTTTTCATAACGGGGGGATAATCTTTTTTATATCTATACCTGATATTGATCAGATTGTAAAGAATTTAATCCTTACAACGGCATTCATCAAAGGATCATTTTCATATTGAAAAGCCTGAATTATTCCGGTTAATTTGTCATTGTCGGATTCTGCCCCCATTGTCCGGAGTACAGACCCTTAAACCCTGAATGGCAATTTTTTTCCAAGAGGAGTTTCGCCGCGGCTCGACAGATTCTGCCCCTTGTCCGGCTTACAAAAAAAGCAGAAATATGACATTCCTGTCCCTGTCATAAATTAGAAGATAAAAAATAATTTTTTAATTATAACGGATTTAGTAAAAAATATAATATACTGAAATAATTTATTTAAAATATGATTTTTTTTCTTCGAATGTCATTCCGGGGAAAACTGACGTGATGCGGGGCTTATAATGCCACAAAGGCACAAAGACACAAAGTCTCACTCGATAATCAAATTTTTTTCTGTCATTCCTGCGAAAGCAGGAATGACAGGCTATTCGGCCGGATCGTATCAAAAAAACTTGATTATCGAGTCTCACGAAGGATATTCGCGTCTCTTTGTGTCTTCTGGTGTTGCTTTTCGGTTAAAGTCAGATTCATTGCGGTCATGCGGTTGTTTCGTAACAGATCAGATGTTTGTGTGCTTTTCAAAAAAACAGTCCCAATATTCCATGCAGGGTTGCGACACCAAACGCTGAATAGGCAAAGGTTTTGTGCAAGCGCAGCAAAACCGGGGCCTGCCCTTTGATCTTAATCCACCGGGTGATGATTGCTGATACCATTAGGAGCCATATAACAGGGCCGGAGATACTCAGCCACCGATATTTGGGCAATCCGAGAAATCCATGACTCACATGCCCGGTATGCTCCACTTCTTCCATATCTTCTATCGCCACTTCCTCGGCCTCTGTTGATGCGTTCTCCGCGTAAACAAGACAGACTGAGAAAATAAGCGTCAGGATAATTATCACTATTTTCATAACAAATCTCCTCTGAAACTTGAAATTCAAAGATTCAGCGGATTTTCAAGCAGCCATATGAGATCGTTCCGAGTTTCAAGTTTCAAGCTATTATAAACATGTCGCCCCCACGGGGCTTTGCCAGCCCTGTAAGGGCAGGCATACTTGCAACTTTTTTGTCTCCTGTCGCGGGGAGCTTCGTGACGCGAAGCGTCTGTCCTGCATTCCCACGCAAAGCGTGGGAACGAGACCAAAGCGTGGGAACGAGACCAACGAGACCAAGCGTGGGAACGAGACCAAAGCCGGGTTTCTTCGCTCTCCCGCACACAGTCCGGAAACTTTTCGATCTGCTGACACTCATTACCTTCAGAATCAAACATACTATTTTTTTCCTCCTTGTTGTTAAGAGTAAATAAAAATTCCGATACACCTCATCTGTCAGATAAATAGAATAAAAATAAAGGGTTTGTCAATAAAATAACAAGAATTACCAGGGTTTCTGAAATCTAATCCCCTTAAAGTCTCAGGTTGACACCTGTCTGTTTGTTTGTTAATAAACGCTCATGAAAAAGTCGGGTTTTTCGCCCCCGGTCATAAAAATATTTTCAGATAAAAAACCCCGGCTTTTCAAAATATATTTTCACGGTAAACTATAAATATTAAGAGGCTTATTTGTATTCCGGGCATATTGTCTTATGGTTTCAAATGCCGTGTTCGGAAACAGGCGCAATTAAAACAGGTCTCATGGGGTCCGGGACCGGGGAAAACCGGAAAACAAAGCAGACTCCGGACCTTTTGCCTGGAAAAGATGAACAACTCGGGCGAACTTCTTAAAAAAACAGGTAAAAATAATCAGCGATGAGGACGGGGGGACCATATTTTAAGATCGTGACGCGGGAGCCTGAAAACGAAAAAAGGTAGTTTTCACAAGATGACAAACAAAAAACGCTTTCCTTATATAATCCTGGCAATAGCTGCCGGATTATGGATCATACTTTTTCCTTATTTTTATAAAGATTTTTTTAATGAGTTTTTTTATATGCCTTTTTTAGGCATTATTGCGGCAACCGTCGCCAACACAACACCTGCGGCGGCCGGAATTGTTTATTTTCCCATACTCACCCGGCTGCATGTGTTACCGGCCACAGCGGTTCAGTTTAACATGATGATTCAGGCTTATGGCATGGGGCTTGGTACATTCAAATGGTTTCTTGTTAATAAAAAGCTGTTTATATGTGAAGTAATTCCAATATGTCTGGTCGGCGGAATTATCGGAGTGGTTGTCAGTATCATTTTCTTTCCGATAGGTAATCCGGAATTACTGACCCTGGTATTCAACTTTATTGCTTTCATGCTGACCCAGATTATTTTCTTTTCAATTCTGTGGAAGCACAAATATCCCCGATTACATATTGATCTTAATACTATCAACATACTGATCTTAATCAGCTTTTCATTTTTAGGGGGGCTTATCTCTGGTTGGATCGGATTCGGCATTGACACCATTTTTTACTTTGTTCTTACGGTAATTTTCAAAATAAATCCCGCAGCCGCCATTGTTACCAGTATTTCGCTCATGGCAGCAGTGTCCGTAGCTGGCACTCTGATAAACGCTTTTTTTTATGAGGTTCCTCTTTCTTTATGGTATTCAGCGATTCCGGGAGTGACCATTGCCGGATTATTCCTGGCCGCTTATCTGGCTGTAAAATTAGGAGCAAAGAATGTTCTGATACTATTTACTTTCCTTCTGAGCATTGATTTTTTTGTGACGTTGTGGACCCAGCACAGCATTCCCATAAATCAGACGCTGAGGCTATTGATAACTTACGTGCTGATTGTTTACCTGATTTTTATTCATATAAAAATATTCAAAAAAAGTTATAAAGACATTGATACTTCTCTGGGAGAGTTCAGACCCCGTGAATAATCCTGATGAGGTGACTGACAACCCAACTTACACAAATGATAAGTCATTGCCGTTTATATGAAAAAGGTGTTAGGTGTTAGGTGTCAGGTGTCAGGAAAAATTACAAATTTTTCATGCTTCGTCGTGACTGGCATCTCATGCCCGTTTATATGAATGTAGGGTGGGTGAAGCGAAGCGTAACCCACCGTCTGCGCTCATGCCCGTTTATGAATGTAGGGTGGGTGAAGCGAAGCGTAACCCACCGTCTGCGCTCATGCCCGTTTATATGAAAGTGTCAGGTGTTAGGTGTTAAGTGTTAGGTGTTAAGTGTTAGGAAAAACTGCAAAACTTTCATCGCTCGTTGTGACCGGCAGATCATGGCCGTTTATATGAATGTAGGGTGGGTGAAGCGAAGCGGAACCCACCGTCTGCGCTCATGCCCGTTTATGAATGTAGGGTGGGTGAAGCGAAGCGGAACCCACCGTCTGCGCTTGGTGAGTTACGCTTCGCTTCACTCACTCTACGTTTCTACATTTTTATTTTACAGGAACAGCATCCGGATAAAAAAGCTGATTTCCCATGAGTTTGTAATCAGCGATGAGCGATTGT
The DNA here is from genome assembly GCF_017377395.1 of Desulfonema magnum. Lineage (GTDB taxonomy): Bacteria > Desulfobacterota > Desulfobacteria > Desulfobacterales > 4be13 > Desulfonema_C > Desulfonema_C magnum. The sequence goes on from NZ_CP061800.1 coordinate 184,863, forward strand.
CCTTTCTCGGAAATCAGCCATTGTGCAAACTGCTCCGCGAGATCATATTTTACATGGTCAAATTTTTTGGGATTAATGGGAATGACCCCGTAAGGATTGAAAAGCTGCGAATCTCCTTCGCAAAGAATTTCCAGTTCCAGAGCAGTTTTTCGCCCCAGTTTGTATTTAATATAAGTGCCTCTGTCTGACAAGGTGTAAGCTTGTTTCTCATCAGCAAACGTCAGTGTTTTTCCCATGCCCTGACCGATGGACATATACCACTTTCCCGGGCCTTTGGGGTGCATAAAGCTGACATCCTGATTTTTTCCCTTCTTAACAATGGTCTTTGTGACTTTCTCCATTTCAAGGCCCGTGACGTTCCACAAATTCTGTTCCTTGGTATGCGTCCCACTGTCATCGCCTCTGGAGACAAACACTGCTCCGGAACCAGCGATTTTTTTCAATGCCTGGGCAGCGTCTTTCATGCCTTTTATCCCTGCGGGATCATTTGCAGGCCCCAGAATAACAAAATCATTGTGCATCACCGCATAACGCTTTGTGCCATATCCGTCTGCCACAAATTTTTCCTCTCTGGCTTTGGCATGGACGAAAATAACATCAACATTGCCGTCTATCCCGTCACGGATAGCCGCGCCGGTCCCCTTGGCAATCACCTTGACTTCAATGCCCGTGTCTTTTTTCAGCTCAGGCAAAAGAATATCCAAAAGCCCTGACGACTGGGTGCTGGTGGTCGTGGACATCTTAATTACCTTGTCGCCGGCAAAACCTCCGGGGATGAAAGCCGATGCCATAAAACTCAGAACGATTAACGCAAAAAACAATTTTTTCACATCTTCCTCCTTTTTCGTCTGTTCTCGTTTGTTTTCGTTAAAAAAATAGAAAATCCCATTTTACATGGCGTGAAATAACAAGAAATCCTATATATGTCAAATGAATAATAAACCTTGTCTTCTAAATTGCTGGTGAGGAATCTCATTGTAAAATTTCTTGATAAAACGCTTGAATTTTTTTAGGATAAAACTTAATTATTTTTTTGTTACAGAGAACCCTAGGAAATCCGGACGCTGAAAAATATTTTTTGAACTCCGGATGATAAGTACCTGTGCAAAAGTTTTTTATATATCTTTTTTCTGCGAACTGCGGAGAAACCCGGCTTTTTCCTTCACGGGCGGCGGGTCATTCCGGGAAAAAAGCCGGGTTTCTTCCCGGGCAAATATAAAAAACTTTCTGATTATAACGGATTTCGGGGAGGGCGGGAAATGGTGTCGAATAAAAGAATGGGACGGATGTCCGTCCGTCAGCATATGACACAGGTCTCCCCTAAATCTGTTATAATCAGACAGTTTTTTTTCAGCTTGATGATTGCGAATCTGTAAAAATGGAGTCACACAGATACATAAAATCGGCCCTATGGCTTTCCGCAGGATATTTCATGACAACCTGCCTGGTGGGAAACTATATATTGCTGCTGTGGGTTACGATCATGTTCATTATCTTTAATTTTTATGTATCGTTAACATTCTTATTCGAAAAGGGAAGAATTACTTCTGATGTCATCCTGCTTAATTTGGCCCAGCTGGCTCTCTTTTATCGCCTGCATATTCAGATTTATGCAATTCTTGGCCCTGCCAATTATTCATATGCTTCGCTGCCCCGGTGGTATGACTGGGCCGAACTGATTATAATTCATGCGCTGAGAGCAGTGGATCTGCTGGATATGATCGAAGCTTACGGAATCAGATTGCAGAATGTCAGAAATCAGAGTGTTGTCTCAGGTCTTGCCCTCTTCAGCATGCATATGATGGTGGATATTTTCATATTGGGAGCTATTTTCAACGCTGTCAGCCGCCGCTCACGGGAATCCGTCACGATAATGCAGTTTATGGAAGAAATGGAAAATACGCTGATGTCCCCGAAAAGTTTTCTCTTCCTGGGACTCATGGTGATGTTATATCTGATAGGATATACAGCAGAACATTTGTTTAAATTTAATGATTATCCAATATATTCGTTAAGATCAGACACATCCTGCCCGAATATCCGAATCCTTAATAATTTCTATTTATGGCCTTTAGACAATATCCTGCGAACCTTGGATTTTGGCGATGCGTTTCAAATTTTTGGATGGCGTCTTCACACGGTTGAGAGAACAATGAATTCAGCAACTCTGGCAGTTTGTTTCCGTTTCATGGTGGCAACATATACTATCGGAGTGGTAAACCATCTCTATTTGAGACTTTTAGGCGGACAGGGCAAGACCGTTGAGGACCTGACTGCCATCTGCATCTCATCTAAGTATTCACAGGGAGAACGTCTTATCGCTCTGGAAGCATTGAAAAAGTTCGGTGCCTATGCGGATTCGGTTGCTCCTCACCTTATCGAATCACTGGCATATGTTGAAAAACAATATAACAGTACAGTCATTTTACTGAAAATCGCAGCGCCGGCCATTCCCCATCTTGTAAAAGCTTTGGCAGACAGCAACCCCGTTATCCGAGATGCGGTGATTGAAATCTTGGAAGAAACAGATTCCGAATGGCCCCGGAGCGAAGAGGCTTCCGGAGCCATTCCCCATCTTGTGAAACAACTGGCAAATGTCGAAGCAGATGTGCGCTGCGCGGCCCTCAATGTTTTGGAAAAAATTGATACCTTATGGTTTCAGCGTAAAGAAACTCGCCGCAAAATTCCTTATTTTATAAAATTGCTGGCTCACAGAAACGCAAGCATCCGTATCGGATCTGCCTACGCTTTGATATTTGTGGGACCCGCGGCAAAAAAAGCGATTTTTCGTCTCGTGAAGATGCTGGCGGACAGCAATATGTTTGCCCGCGGCGCGGCAGCGGCTGCTTTGGAAAATATTGATCCGCAGTGGCAGCAAAGCGAATTCGCACATAATGCGATCCCATATCTCGTGAAAATGCTGGGGGATGACGAGGCAAATGTCCGAGACGCGGCCACCGAGGTTTTGGAAAAAATTGATCTCTCGTGGCCCGGGACAAAAGGCGCACACAGTGCCGTGCCTTATCTCGTAAAAGTGCTGGCAGATACCGAGAATGAGGGCGTCAGAAATTCCGTGAGAAAAGCATTACATAAAATTGATCCCTTTTAAATAACAAAACTCGTTCCCAGGCTCTGCCTGGGAATGCGTACCCGAGGCTCTGCCTCGTGTATCATCGTGCGGCTGATGACTTTCATGAGATGAAAATGCTTACCAGATGCTCGCCCGGGATTGATAAATCCCAGGCATTTCAGACGGGTTTATCAAGCCGCCGGCAGCGTTTTAAAATATTTCCCATCTGCTACCCGACCGCACTGATTCCGACGGGTAACAGACCTGCGAGGTTTTCAAAACTTCACAGGTATTTGCCGCTCCGACCCGTCATAATCATTGCGGTCAGGCATTACTGATACCGGATATACTGGATGAGGCAGAGCCTCGGAATATCCGTTCCCAGGCAGAGCCTGGGAACGAGTAAAGGAGGATACCGGATATACTGGATGAGGAGGCAGAGCCTCGGAATATCCGTTCCCAGGCAGAGCCTGGGAACGAGTAAAGGAGGATACCGGACATACTGGATGAGGAGGCAGAGCCTCGGAATATCCGTTCCCAGGCAGAGCCTGGGAACGAGTAAAGGAGGATACCGGATATACTGGATGAGGAGGCAGAGCCTCGGAATATCCGTTCCCAGGCAGAGCCTGGGAACGAGTAAAGGAGGATACCGGACATACTGGATGAGGAGGCAGAGCCTCGGAATATCCGTTCCCAGGCAGAGCCTGGGAACGAGTAAAGGAGGATACCGGATATACTGGATGAGGAGGCAGAGCCTCGGAATATCCGTTCCCAGGCAGAGCCTGGGAACGAGTAAAGGAGGATACCGGACATACTGGATGAGGAGGCAGAGCCTCGGAATATCCGTTCCCAGGCAGAGCCTGGGAACGAGTAAAGGAGGATACCGGATATACTGGATGAGGAGGCAGAGCCTCGGAATATCCGTTCCCAGGCAGAGCCTGGGAACGAGTAAAGGAGGATACCGGACATACTGGATGAGGAGGCAGAGCCTCGGAATATCCGTTCCCAGGCAGAGCCTGGGAACGAGTAATTTATAACCTGAAGGAGGATAGTTATGTCATACGCAGTCGGTATAGACCTTGGAACGTCAAATTCAATTGTATCTGTTTATCGGAGAGGGGTGGCGCAGACCCTTTCAACAGAAGGACATTCGGTCATGCCTTCTGTGGTTTCATTTCGTGAGAACGGAAGCGTTCTGGTGGGTCGTTCAGCAAAAGCAAGAATGCTCATTGATCCTGAGAACACCGTATTTTCCACCAAGCGGTTTATGGGGGACCGAGGCAAGTTTTATAAAATAGGAGGAAAAAAGCTTTCCCCAGTCAATGTTGCTGCGATTATTCTGAGGCGGCTGGTTGAAAATGCAAAGAACACGCTCAATGAAGATGTCCGGGATGTGGTGATCACGGTTCCCGCGTATTTCACAGAAGCCCAGAAAAAAGACACCAAAAAAGCAGGTGAGGAAGCCGGTCTGAATGTTCTCAGGCTGATTCCGGAACCCACTGCCGCGGCCATTGCTTACGGGTTGGACAAGGAAAAAGATCAGACCCTCATGGTATATGATCTTGGCGGAGGCACATTTGATATTTCGATCCTCGAAGTGCGGGGCAATACCTTCAATGTAAAAGCCGTGGGAGGTGACAGCCGCCTCGGAGGAGATGATTTTGATCAGGCCATGATCACCTGGGTTGCAGAACAGTTCAGGAAACAGACCGGGATTGATATTATCAAGAATGACACTCCGGAGGGAAGAGCCGCAAGGCAACGCTTAAAAGAAGCTGCGGAGACCGCCAAAATTGATCTCTCAGAAAGCAAAAACGCATTTATCAATCTTCCGGACTGTCTGGGGCATCCCCTGAGTATTGAAATTTCGCTTTCTGAATACAACAGGCTAATCCAACCTTTTCTTGAACGGACAATGGACTGCATCAGAGCGGTTCTCCGGGATGCAAAACTGACTCCGAGAGATATTGACCGGGTCATTCTGGTGGGCGGTTCAAGCAAAAACACGCGGGTTCGTGAGATGATCACCGAGCATATCAAGGAGCCTTATATCGCGGACAGGGTGGATGAGGTGGTGGCACACGGCGCGGCCATTGTCGCGGCCAATCTCTTTTTACCCGAAGAAATCATGGTTCCCATTGAAATATCAGATGTGACAGCCCACTCTCTGGGCGTGGATATGAGGAATGTTGACAATAAATTAATTTTTAAAAAAATTATTTCTCGACAGACCCGTTTTCCCTGCCGCCGGGGCATTATCGGGTTTACAATGGAACCTTTTCAGGAAGCTGTGAGAATGCGCGTTTTTCGGGGAGAAGATTCAGACCCGGATAAAAACACTTACCTCGGAGAACTCAGCCTTCCCATATCACCTCCGCAGCGGGAAGAGCTGCCCATTGGCGCAATTTTTGAATTGGATGCGGACGGTATTATTCACTTCACGGCTGTGCAGCTTCCGTGTTCCGAAGAATATGATCCGATTCTCGACTTTGCCCGGACAAATGACGGTGCGCTGAGTCTGTCCCATGCGGATGATCTGGTAAGACTGGGAAAGGCAAAGACAAAAACGGTTCAGATCAGGGCAACTTAACACCCGATGATCAAGTTTTTTTCTGTCATTCCTGCGAAAGCAGGAATTCACATATCCCGGAAACGCGGCATCGGCCCCAAAAAGGATTCCTGTCTTCTCAGGAATGACAGACTTTTTGTTCGAACCAAGTCAAAAAATTTGATCATCGAGTAACAGCGTTGTATTCTTTCTGCCGGACCGGGCCTGTTTTCAAAGACCGTATTTTGATTTATGGTAATAATCCGAGACTAAACCGCCGCCAAAATCAAAGTGAGGAAACAGAGGTGGTTTTAGCGACAGGCATGAGCTTTTTTTAGGCCAATTCTTTTTTTAGGCGATTTTCAGTTCGCAGTTCCCGGTGTCAGACCGCCTAAGGGCGGAACTAAGTATCAGACCATAAGTTTTTTGATATTTGCCCGGAAAAAAAACCCGGGTTTTTCCCCGGGATGACTCTCTCTCCTTCGCAGGAAAAAACCGGGTTTCTCCGCCGTTCGCAGGAAAAGATATATAAAAACTTTTGCTCAGGTACTGACAAAGAGCAAATTCCCTTATGTGTGTTCCTCGAACCTTGCTCCGGCTCCGGTAAATACAACTTGGCCACCTGCCTCAAATTCTATTCTTATGCTCATTACCAATGGCTGGGTACATCGGCGGTCAGGAAGGTTAAAGCTCTCATTTAAGACCCGTTCACTAAGATTTGGCTGACTTCTGAAAATGATTGTGCCATCGTGATGCCATCCCCCGTGCCTGATATGCACATCTGTAATCGTGGCTTTCCCATTGATATGCCCTCGGAGCCAGGCATGGTAGTGATCAACATTGTCATCGTCCAGCTTTGTAGCCGAAGGAATTGCAAAGTGAAACCAATTCCATGTGCCCCTGTTCTGTCTTATCTGTGCGCCCCATCCGGCACGTCTCATGTAAAGACCGTTATCATGTCCCGTATATTCTTTTGTATATTCGGCTATCACATCAGCACCATGGGTCCAAAACGTAAAATTATCAGACAGTTCATTCTCCTTTCTGTTTTAACAGAACTATCTCATCAGAATCACCGCTCTGTCACTCTGAACGCGGCCTGACAGCAGCCATCAGCCGCCGCTTTGGGTGACATGAAACCTCCGAGGTTTTCAAAACCTCGGAGGTTTTTCACAGGCTGACCTGTCAGATTCATTGCGGTGAGTTAGTACTTAATTGGGATGAATTTCCTTGTTCAACTTGCCCTCAGCCGCACCTGCTCCTGTGTGATCACGGAGGATGTGGTCAAAGCTGGCATCCCACGAGTTGATCCGAGCGGTTACGATATCCTTTGTACCATTCGTGACCCTCTTGCATTTTCCTCGGAAAAAGAGTGTGGTGTGGACTTGGTGAGCGTCGAGATTGAAAGGTCTGCTGACTGCGGATCTGCCAAACGGGCCGATGAGAAGAAATGCGACATCCGCAAACGAGGTTCCACTCACTCGCACCGTGACGTTCTTCATGTCAAGGTGACTCTGGTTGGTGACCCTGACCCTGAACATGAACGTCTCTGTTTCGTTCAGGACTGTGCCCCCTCCCCCTGTAATCTCAAAGTTCACGATCTCTGTTTTACAGTTGTCGGTTTCATAGTTGTCAACGGCAATTCTCAGATCTTCAATAATACTCATGATATTTTCCTTTTTTATGTTCAGAGTGTTTGGCTGGTAATTTTGTCTTCCTATAGGCTCGGAAACACCGGGAATGTCACCTGCACTCTGCAATAATATGGTTTTTAATCCTGCTTACCTGGCATCGCTTTTACGATCTCCATTATCGTGCCTATTGCTTTTTGCAGTTCCGTATCCTTCCTGTCCCTTACTTCCTCAAGTCTCTGGCCCAGTTCGACAATCAATTCTTTCTTTGGTTTTTCCGCAACCTTCATCATCACTTCTGCAACCAATCCCAATTCCTGTTTTGGCAGACGCATTTCAACGGCACGTACCAGGAGCGGATGTAAAACCTCGTTCGTGCAGGTTTCAACAGAATTCAGAAGCAAATTCACACAGGCATGATCTCCGCAACCCACGATCACCATCACCTTGTTTGTTTCTTCGTTACGGCCATGACATACCCGCGTCCATACCACATAACATCCTGGCGGGACTTCAACTTCGATATGATTTATGTGTTCTCCTCTTGGCGGTTTTATTCTTATCCGTGTCTCTCCCTGATAATTCGGGAGTACCTCCACTTTCTCGTGGTCTGCGTATTTTGCTCTTAACTTTTCAATAACCGTGGTATCCATATCCACAAGATAATCCCCGCCGCATGTCTTAATCACCAGATCTGTCATCCAGCAATCCGTGACAAGACCGCAATCCGAGTATCTGATCCAAATATTGAGATTCGCATAACTCATTTTCTGTCACCTCCGTTTAACCGTGTTACCATACCCATTGGCATATCATTATAACTTGTTATTTTAAAAAAGATTTTAAACACTTCCTACCTGTCCGCAATCATAGACGTCACCTCCTTTGTTGCTGATTCTGCGGATCATATTTTTTGCTCTCCTCATGCTTTGCAGAAAGCAATCTGGTCGTACCGGTCGTCAGGAATATCATCACCAGTGGTGAGCAGCACCTGAACTCTCAGCGTCACAATGTAGGCGCAGGGGGCCAGATCGGCCACGACAAACCCGTTGGGAGTGGCGGTTCCGTACTGTTCCCCAGGCACAGCACCAGGCAGGTTAAAACTGTAAGGCCCCCCGGGACCGGACATCGTTATGACGACATTCCCCATGGTGGGGTGAGCTGCTGTAAATTTCACATCAAGGTCGTTCTCAATTTCCGCGCATCCGCCTCCGACAACCAATTGCCCAATATCAACCATGACCACAGCCAGCTGATCCGAGCGATGCTGTGCCATCCACGCGGGATGACGCAGGATGTTATCATAAAGTGTATTATTGACCGCAAGATGCTGACAAACCCCTGCCACCTGTTCGGATCCGGGATCGCCAACCTTGCGTACCCGCATCCGCAAGGCAAAATAGCGGTTTTGCACAAGTGCCTGACCCGTGGAAGTTGAGCTGTTGCCTGTTACAAGTCCGGTCAGATCAACGTCAGCCCAGGTCCCGAGTGATTCAGTGTCTAACGTGATCTGATTGCCATTGGGTTGGAAAAAACCGCCGGGTCCGAAAGCATTGCTCTCCTGCGGAACCCTGATCCATCCGGCAACAACATTGGCCTCGAGTTCGCCAGGGTTTCCATTTACGGTATAAGGTTTTGATTTGATGGGGTTGGGATCACCAGGATATGCAGGCGCATACTTTAAAAGATGTCCGATCACGGTGCGGGGAATCTGTGAAAGGCTGACAGGTGTCCAGGAAGTGATCGCCGTACCATCAGACTGCATCTCACGCACATCAAAACAGTACTCCATTTGCCCGCCGGCGAACTTCTTGGGCAAGGTCCCGTTGAGACGGATGGTGTTGTAAAATGCGCGGCCATCCCCCAAAGTAAGCCCGCTGCTTCCGGGGCTGCTGTCAATGTGCGTCTGGTGATTGTAGGCTCCGATATGGGTAAAAACCGGTGGCGGATAAACGTCCTCATGAGGCATATCGCCGTCCAGGCAAAGGGTTACGCAAAAACAATGCCCCACGTTCTCACGTCCGGGCTCGCGTCCCTTGGAGGGCGGTTCGATGAGCAGCGGCGCGCCGGTGTGGGGATGGCGGACATGAAAATAAACATCAGGGCCGCCCACCAGTTCGATGTCAATCCAAGTGCCAGGTCTGAATACTGCCTCTGTATATTCAATCAGGAACCGGCCGTCACTGTCGGTGAGGGACTTGCCTAGGGGATCGTCCTGAAGCCAGTCCCGATCAAACGCGGAAACTTCAACACCGCCCACAGGCTGGTGACTTTCACAGTGAATCACTCTGCCACAGATGACCCAACGCCCGAGCAAGGCGAGAACAAGGCAGCAGATCCGCTGCGGCAGACAATAATCCCATACTGCCACAAACTTGTCCTCATATTTACGCCATGTGGGGGCGAGTGTTGTCAGATGTAAATGGCGCGACTTTCCTTTGTCATCTCCTTCGCCTGAACTGGTGAGCTGAATATCCACGTCAAAAGCTTTTCCGTCGTATTTGTCATCTAATTGTAAATCAACCTTCCCCTCTTCGTCTGTCACCCCTTCTGCCAAAAGTAACGGGGCCTTATGCTTCACTTGCGCATCATTTAACTGGGAGAATGTGGTCTTGGGATTGGCAGCAGCAAGGTTTGCGGTTTCCTCGTCGGACCGGCTGTACAGGCGTACTGTGATCTCGGAAAGCGGCTCAAAACATTCATTACAAAAATGACCACATAGCTGAATTTTAAACAGGTAGTTCATATTAAGATTTCTCCTTTTGTGTTCTTTAAGCTTCAGAGGGCTACGGTTACTTTGGTTAAGGTTATCCGTGATCTGTCATACAACCCTGTGATTCTCCCTTGTGGGCAATAAAAAGATATTGCTCCCCCTGCATGCCTTGCCAAAAGCGGGCTTCCCGAACCCCGGGCTGAATCTGACCCCGCAAAGTTTGTTCACGTCAGTTAGTTATCAAAGCGGGGTCAGTTTAATCCGTATTTCTCAGACCTGGTTCTGCTATCTGGGCTTATAAGCCACGTCAATATTCGTAATAGCCAGGTCATCAATATTCAAACCGGATACGCTTTTCCTATCCCCCCAGATATCACAGGTTAATACAGCGATTGTATTTCCGGTCTTTCTCAAAGCGCCGTAAATTCTGTTGTCAATTTCAAAAAAGTGAGATTTTTTTCCAGATGTTAAGTACCCGATAAAATTGTCATTCAGTGAAACTCGGTTTTTATGGTAATCAACACCGGTTGCCCGGATGATAATTATGCCCGGGTAATTATTATCCACGTCTCTGTCGAGGTTAAATTTAAAATGATGGCTCTCATTGGCATCATTCAGTTGCTGTACGCCATCAAAAGCTTGTTCTGTTCTGTAAAGCATGATTAAACCTTTCTCTTTTTACGATTATTCTTGTACTTCAATAGTCACTTCAAAACGCTCAGTCTCGCTCTTTTTCGCGTCCCATTCCTGCCGGAGTTTCAGCTCAAGTTTTGCAGTTCCGGGTGATTGTGCTTTGAAAGTAAATGTTCGTATGCCGCCTCCGCCAATCGCTGTGGATAGATTCATAAAAAAATCTGAGTCTGCGAATTTAATAATCTGATCATCAGACGTATTGATTTCCCAACAATAACCCGTGCTGGGATTTTCGGGAACACGGATCAGAATTAAATTTCCCTGATTGGCCTTAAAAATTTTCCCATGGTCACTTTGAGTGATCGCTATTTTTTCAGGCATGTTGATTTTTCCTTTATCTTCCTCACCGATTGCATAAGCGCTGATAAATATGGCGATTGTATAAAAGATCACCAGTATAACCGTAGCGTTTGCTAAAAAAAGTTTCAGAAATAAGATTAAAATGTTATATTGTTTTTTTCGCATGGATATGAATGCCTGGATGAAGATGCGGCAGTGTTCCTGTTCCGGACATGTCCCATATTTAAGTACCTAACCATAAATTTTTAATATCTGCCTGAGGAAGAAACCCGGCTTTTTTTTCCGGAATGATGCTTCCCGGATAAAGGAAAAAGCCGGGTTTCTCCGCCGCTCTCGGAAAAAAAGTATATAAAAAAACTTTTGCTCAGGTACTTACCAAACTGCTTCAGTCGGTTAATAAGGCTTAATCCGGAACCGGAACACCGCTGTCTGATTTTCTACAGACCAAACTGCCTTGTATTTACCCATTCCATACGAAGGAGAGACCAGAAATCCAGAGCCAGTCTTTTAAGGACATACTCATATGGCAGCCATCCGTATCCTTTATCGCCCCAGCCAGTTCCCCAGGAGTTGCGAATCAGAAACGCGCCTTTTGTTTCTTTGTTGCACTTGGTATTTTTGATTTTCATATCATCATCATAGCCCACTGCGACGATGGCGTGTCCCCATATTGCATGCTCACCCGGACAGGGATAGGGAATGCCCCCGGGCACGTTTGTATAATTGAATGATCGAAATCCGTAAAACCCGAGCATGGAGGGAATACCATAGGCAAGGAATCTTTTAACATTACCGAGTACCCTGTCCGCAGGAACCCCCTGAGGATCATGTCTGAAATAGCTGAGTGCTTCAAAATTCTCCGCTATGGCATAGACAAAATTTGAAGGTTCATCATCAAAGGTCCGTTCTCCCGCAGGACCTGGGTTTTTCTTGGTGGTATAAGGCCAGTATTTTTCAGGAGGAACGCCGCAAATCGCCAGGGCACCCATTGTGGTTCTCATCCAGGCACCGGTATCTCCCACGACACCCATCAGGTTTCGGGTGGTTTTGTAAACAAAAAGCCGGGAGCCATCAATGTGCCTTCCAAAAGCCCGGTTTTCATAATATTCTGCAATTCCCACGCCCGCATGTGCGGTACAGGAGCCTAAATTTCCCTGGTTCTCAATCGGTGAACACCAGCGTCGCAGATCTGTCTTTGTCGGTAATGAAGCGGCCGGTGACACACCCAGCGTTTTTACCATAGGCGCAATCTCGGGGTGATCCTCAGTGCGGTCTCTGAAGTCCGGTAAGGGTGCCATCCATCCCGTTCCTACGATTTCATTTGTTTCAGGAAGATTTACTTTTTCATAAGCTGTTAGCATTTTTCTTTCCTTTTTAATGTTTTTCATGATGAACAACTCTCTGAATTCGTTCTGTGGAAAGATAAAAGCAAGATCAGTGCCAACACGGATCAAATGAGCAATTTTATTTTATAACTTTTTGATAATTAAAGATTTATTTTAAATGCCGGACATTGAATTTTCTCAGCTTTCCGAGGGAGAAATGTTACAGGTTCTGTGACACATATTTTTTTTGCTGTGCCGAAAAAGCAGGAGGAAAAGATTTTAATATATTGAAAACATATATCTTAATTTGATATGAGTTAAAGAAGAAGAAAGGGGTGAAGTGTAACATTTCCATGTTACAAAATTATGTGACAGTGTGACAGTCAGATATGAAGCGTGTCCGAGCGCACGGGAGATGGCCTTTGCCTGACTGCAAAAAACCGCTTCGCTTCATTTTTGCACTCCGGATTTATTAAAGGCTTTCGGGCTGCTGACAGTGTGACACTCAGATAAGTACCCGATCGAAAATTTTTTATACATTTTTTTCTGTGAGCAGCGGAGAAACCCGGCTTTTTCCTTCAGGGCCGGCGAATTATTCCGGAAAAAAAAGCCGGGTTTCTTCCCCGGGCAAATATCGAAAACTTATGGTGAGGTACTTATGAAGTATCTCCAGAGGCAGGGGCATGAATCAGGGAGTAACAAAAAATCATCTTTCAGGATTCCTTTTCTCAATAATATTATATTTCGCCATCTTTCGGTAAAGCGTCATCCGGGACCATCTGAGCTTCATGGCAGCTCTGGTCTTATTCCATCGGGTCTCCATCAGAGCGGATACAACACGAGTTCTCTCTTCATTGGGAAGCGTTGCTGTGCTTGTCAGCTCTTCTCTGACCGGTTCGGGCAGTTCCATAAAAACAGCCTCACGGGAAGGAAGATTGATAAAGGATTTTTCCACAAGATTTTTCAGCTCACGCACATTTCCTGGCCAGTGATAGCGAAGCATCAGCGTCATGGCCTCTTCTGTAAAATTTTCCACTTTCCGCCTGAACTTGAGATTGAACTTGTGAATAAAATAACGAGCCAGAATCGGAATATCCTCTCTCCGGTCCCGCAGCGGCGGCATACGAATCCGGGCCACATCGAGCCTGTAGTAAAGGTCTTCTCTGAACTTCCCCTCCTCCATCAGATGTTTGGGTTCCTTATTGGTAGCGGTGATCAGCCTGGCATTCACAGAAAATATTCCCTTTCCTCCCAGACGACAGACCTCTCTGTTTTCGATAACCCGCAGAATTTTTGTCTGAGCATGAAGGCTCATATCTCCGATTTCATCTAAAAATATACTGCCTTCTCCTGCCATCTCAAATTTTCCCTGCTGATCTGCCACAGCCCCGGTAAAGGCCCCTTTGTTATACCCGAAGAGTTCGCTCTCCACCAGACTGTCAGGAAGAGCAGAACAGTTGACACACACAAAAGGTTTTCTCTTTCTCGGACTTTCCCGATGGATCATTTCCGCTGCAACTTCCTTGCCTGTGCCGCTCTCTCCGGTAATAAGAACAGTGGCATCTGTTTCCGCGATTTTCAAAATATCTTTCAGGAGCTTCTGTATTAAAAAGCTGTCACCGATCATGGACGGAACCGCGCCCGACTGACAAAAGATGTTATCCCCATTTTTCGCATCCTGATATAAAGCCTTATCCTTGTCCGCAGTTGTTACGACGCAGTTTTTCATGGATTTCCTCCCTGATGAAATACAACGCCGGGCAAGCAGAATCCCTTTTATTTCCGATAGATATTATTGAATCCGATTTCATTTTGGCGTTGATTATTGATAAATCTTCTCCAAGTTATGATCATCTGATCAAAAATATTATAATATTTATAACAAGGATTCGTCAATGGGGTAAAAGGTGTATTCAAAGGGGGCAGATTCCCCTTATTACTCGATGATCATGTTTTTTGACCTGGCTCAGAGCGTGTTTGAAAAGTAATTCCGAACGCGGCTTTGCGGCTGTTTCTTGCCACGAAGACACGAAGACACGAAGGCTCACGAAGTTTCTTTGTGTCTCTTTGCGGCTGTTTCTTGCCACGAAGACACGAAGACACGAAGGCTCACGAAGTTTCTTTGTGTCTCTTTGCGGCTGTTTCTTGCCACGAAGACACGAAGACACGAAGGCTCACGAAGTTTCTTTGTGTCTCTTTGCGGCTGTTTCTTGCCACGAAGACACGAAGACACGAAGGCTCACGAAGTTTCTTTGTGTCTCTTTGTGGCTCTGAGAGCGTGTTTGAAAAATGACGGACAGACCGGTTTTTTAACCGCGAAGCACACGAAAAAGAATACGAAACAATACAAAAACAGACGGAAAATTTCCCCGGTTCCGGTATTTTTCCGTGTGGTTCGCGCTTAAAAAAAAACGCCAGGCCCGTTTTCGGGGATATTTGTCATTTTTCAAACATGCTCTCAGACAAAAAACCTGTCATTCCGTTCGACTGATACTTTGGCGTGAACTCAGTCGAACGCTCACGCCGAAGCCCGCAAAAGCAGGAATGACAAAAAAGGGTGTGTCCCACCTTTTACACATCCGAAAAAATCAGCCGCAAAGACACAAAGACACAAAGGAACCACAAAGACACTTCGTCAGACTTCGTGTCTTCGTGGCAAAAAAAATGGCCGGTTCCGCTTTTCACACATCCGAAAAAATCAGCCGCAAAGACACAGAGAAACTTCGTGAAACTTTGTGCCTTCGTGTCTTCGTGGCAAAAAAACGGGCGTGTCCCGCCTTTTACACATAAAACCTGTCCTTGTGTAAAAGGCGGGACACACCCACAAAAAAACTTGAACATCGAGTATAATCAGATTGTTTTACTTTTCTTTTGAAATATGGAAATAAATGATTGTCTGTTTTTAAATTTTGCGCTATAGTCCACTCTTTTGCTATTTCAGACGTAACAAAGGTGGAAGGAATGATTGAAAAAAAAAGTTATCCCATGTACCGTTATCTCGCGGTGCTGACCATCAGCACAACTGTGGGGCTTCAGGCTTGGCGAACGTTGTTTGACAATTTTGCAGTGAATGTCGTGGGCTTGGAAGGCAGCCATATTGGTGTGTTGCAATCGGTAAGGGAAATCCCCGGATTCCTGGCGCTTCTGGCCGTGTTTGTGATGCTGATCATCAGAGAACATCGCTTATCCGCATTATCTGCTCTCATATTAGGCATCGGTGTTGGCACCACAGGATTGTTTCCTTCCTATTCGGGACTGCTTTGCACCACCCTGCTGATGAGCTTCGGGTTTCATTATTTTGAGACCACAAACCAGTCCCTGACCCTTCAATATTTTGATAAGACCACCTCCCCCTGGGTATTTGGAAAATTACGCAGTCTGGCAGCCGCGTCGAATATCGGTGTGGGTATCCTGATCTGGCTCATAGCGTCCCTGTTAAGCTATACCCACATGTATCTGCTCATCGGAAGTCTCATCATCGCCGCAGCCATATGGGCTTTTCTTCAGGACCCTGTGGATCGGAACATTGCGCCCCAGCGAAAAAAAATGATTCTCCGCAAACAATACTCGCTTTACTATTTTCTCACATTTATGGCCGGCGCACGACGACAAATTTTTACTGCTTTTGCGGTGTTCCTTCTTGTGAAAAAATTTCATTTTACGGTTCAGGAGATTACGCTTCTCTTTGTGACGAACAATCTGATCAACTATTTTCTGAGTCCCTTTATTGGAAAATGTATTATCCGGTTCGGTGAGAGAAAGGTTCTGTCTTTGGAATATTTCAGCCTGATATTCATTTTTCTGGCTTATGCCTCGGCCGACTCAAAACTGGTGGTGGGACTTCTTTATATTCTGGATCACATTTTTTTTAATTTTGCCATTGCGATCCGAACCTATTTTCAAAAGATAGGCGATCCCAAAGACATCGCTCCCACTATGGCTGTGGGGTTTACTATCAACCACATTGCTGCTGTAATTTTTCCCGCCATCGGGGGACTGTTGTGGATGATAGATTATCGAATCCCGTTTATATGCGGGGCAGCTATGAGTATGATCTCTCTGATAGCGGTTCAGCAAATCAGAGTGACGGTGATGGAAAAAACGCTTGTTTTCAAATAGGTGTTGGGTGTTAGGTGTTAGGAAAGATTGCAAAACTTTCATGTTTCGTTGTGAGCGGTAGATTATGATTGTTTATACTCGATGATCAGGTTTTCTGACCTGGTTCGGACAAAAAGCCTGTCATTCCTGTGAAACCAGGGATCTGTTTCATAGAGATTTTACGAACCCGGAGGCAGTGGATTCCTGCTTTCGCAGGCTTCGGCGTGAACTCAGACTTCGGCGAGCTCAGACTTCGGCGAGCTCAGTCGAGTCGTCGAACGGAGTGACAGAAAAAAAATGATCGCCGAGTTATAGGAAATTTCAACAAAAGCAAAATATTGCATCCTGTTGGAATTGGCAAAAATTTTAGGGAACTCGAAATAAATAACACACCCGATACAAAAACGTAGGGTGGGTGGAGCGAAGCGGAATCCACCCTACATCTCCGGGTATTTTATTTTTGGAGAACTCCCTTATTAATCGAACGGAGGTCGGCAATTCCTCCCCTGAGCTGAAGACTCAGCGGTTTTCTTGCCGCAATTTTATGAAAATATGGAAATATCTCAGGCCCGAAAACCTTTTTTTGGATGTTTCGCTTCCGGATAAGGATACGACACTTCGCTTTGTTGCGGACGCGTGTGTTCAAAATGGTGTTGTGACAGACGGGAATATGCTCTGTGAAGGGATGAAGGAGCGGGAAAAAACCATGAGTACGGGGATTGGCAGCGGGATTGCGCTTCCGCACACAACCAGTCATGAGACAGAGGACGCGGCCGTTCTTCTGATCCGTCCGGCTGTGCCTGTTGATTTTGAGAGCCTGGATAATCTGCCTGCGGATATTATTTTGGCACTGATTATCCCGGAAAATCAGACGGCCCTGCATCTTCAGATACTCGCAGGGGTCTCCAGGCTCTGCAAAAATCCGAGTATTCTGAAAGCAATGAGAGAGGCCAATAACTCAGAAGAACTATGGAAAAAAATCAGAAATCTGGAAGAAAAAATGGCCTTTCATTAGCAGGTGAGACATGTACCTTTTAATTGCTGTTATCAATAATGAGGATCTTTTTGACGATCTCATCACAGGCTGGCTGGATATTGGCATCACAGGTTCAACAGTGATAGAAACCACTGATTCTCTGCAACTGATCAGTCAGCATATTCCGATCTTTGCAGGGTTTCGAACGCTCAACGGCGGCGGAATGCTTCATAACAAGACATTGTTCACCGCTATTGAGGACCGGGAAATTCTTGATCAGGCCATTGCTTATCTTGAAACACTTTGCCTGGAAACAGGAAAACCTCATCAGGGTGTTTACTTTGTCACGGGTCTTACAACGTTCGGACGCCTGGGGCGGGAGATAGACTCAGAGGAGCGTCAGCGAGACATGGAAAAAAAAATCGGAAAGCCTTTGAAGGAGAAAGCAGAAGAGGTTTCAGAGAGCTAAAAATAATTCCGCTGTATTTCAGTCCGAATTCATCTGTTAAAATGTCTCAGGTCTGTCGCGTTGCAGACTCAGTCATCAGACTGTCATTCTTAGCGTTTCCCTGCTTCGCCCACTCTTTCCAAAGCCATTTTAAATGTAATGGGTCCCGCGATCTGATTCACGGAGATCACCGCGAGGACCACGGTGGTAAGATGGGACCCGATTTCAGGGAACTGTCGTTGCGCCAACTGAGCCAGGCCAATGGCGACCCCGGCCTGTGTGAGATATGCCATCCATGCGTTTCGATTGTGACAGGGCGGGTCTCTGTTTATGATTCCGGCAAGCCATGTGGCCCCAAAAATTCCTAAGATACGAACCAGCACCATGCTCATTGCCAGGGGCCAGCACATGCGAAGCGCTTCAAGGTTCAGGGACGCTCCGGCCAGAGAAAAGAACAGAACATAAATGGGCAATGCCACACGATCCAGGCTTTCCATGAAATCAAATCCCCCTTTGCTGAAATTCTGAACAGTAAATCCCGCGCTCATACAGATCAGCAGCGGTTCCAAATGCAGATGAATCTCAAAATGAGTATTCATGAAATGGGTCAGCCACAGGGATGTTTTGGTAACACCAAAAGCCACAAAAAGAAGAAACAGGGGAAGATCATACCCGGCCCGGTCTATATAAAGTGAAATGCCTTTGCCGATCACCGCACCGATAATAAGAGAGATGGTCAGTTCGGCAAACAAAGCCATAAAGACCTCCTGACTGATGATGCCGCCCGGGGTCAGAATAATCTTTGTTATGGCAAGGGCCAATGTAAAGAAGATAATAATAAGCACATCTATGACAATGGTAACCCCGATAACAGTTTCCGTAAACAGACCCGAAGCACGGGACTCACTGATAATGGCGATGGCCGAAGAAGGGGACCTGGCCACGGCCACAGCTCCCAAAAGCACAGCAAGCGCGATGATCTGGTCTGAAGACAGTGTCCGCATCAGGTTAAATTGTTTTCCCATGAAAGTCACAAAAACAAACACCAGTCCGAAAACAATCAGAATGTTCAGAAGGATATTCAGCCCAATGGCCAGTCCGCGTTTTTTGAGAGATTGCAGATGCAGTTCCCCCCCTGCCGTAAGCGCAATAAAGCTTAACGCCAGATCATCTATGAGCCTGAGCTGTCCAGCCATATCAAATGTCAGAAAACCCGTGACATAAGGGCCGGCGACAATTCCCGTAAAAATGTAAGCGCTGATCAGGGGGATTCGCACCATTCTGAGAATCTGAGCCACCATATAAGCGGCCAACAACACAAACCCCAGGGAAAAATTAATCAGCCCCGCACCCTGCCAGCTGGATCCGATATCAATGCTTTTTACCCATAAGGCAAATACCGTCATGAGAGAAAGCCCCAGGACATAGCTTATCAGGTTTTTTCCGGTCTGATCTTTCCTGATTTGATAAAAAAAGTCATCCATTATCTGTCCTTAGTTAAGGGAGTTAGATGTTCGGTGTTCGGCTCACTGCAAGGATTTTACTGATTCTAACGGATTTTATATAAGAAAGGATCGGTGGTGTTCCGGAACTGGATTTTATCCGAAAAAATCAGCCGCAAAGACACAGAGGAACCGCAAAGAGACTTCGTGAGACTTTGTGTCTTCGTGCCTTCGTGGCAAAAAAACCGGATGGGTCCCGCGTTTTACACATAAAACCTGTCCCTGTGTAAAAGGTGGGACCCATCCTTTTCTTATATAAAATCCTTGTAGCAAAGTCAGCTTTTATGACTTCTCCCTATGTTTTAAATAATCGTCCAAGAAAATAAGAACTTACAAAATTATTACAAATGACTGCCACAAGTATCACACTGATGGCATGGCAATTGATATCACACAAAAATCCTTGCTGAAAATCCAACAGAATGGCAAGTGAAAGCCCTCCCATTTCAAGCAGTCCGAAACCGAGATGACGCGGATGATCCTTCAGATCATGACTCAGGCGGGTGACGACAAAGCCTCCGAAAAATTTTCCAAGCAATCGGCACAGGCAATACCCTGCTGCCGGAAACAGAATCTGATCCAAATGCTTCAATCGCCACCCTGCTCCCAGAAAGACCAGAAGCAGCAGGTAAACAGGTTTTTCAACACTGATTAAGATATCAAAAATGCGATCTTTTTCTTTGTTAAAATTGACAAGACAGACCCCGACAAAAAAATTGGTCAGCAACGGGGAAAAATGCAGAACTGAGGCGGTTCCGCTTGTGAACACTGCCATGCCGACGACCACCAGAATCAGCTCGCTTTCCTTGCGGCGGCGGGTGAAAAAGAGCGTATATAAAAGAACAAATCCGGGGATGATTCCCAGGCTGACTGAGCCACTCCATTTCAGCTGCGCGATCCATGAACACGTTGTAACAAACTGAGGACGAAACAAAAACGCCAGTCCGAAAATCAGCAGTGCGCTCAGACCGTCAATACTTGAAATATACGTCAGAAGCTTTATGGTGTCGCGGTGTCTGACAAGAGAATCCGAGGGCAGCAGTGCCAGGCCGGTCTGGGCTGTGCAGGCGGCCGCGGCAGCCAATGTAATTGCGATGATAATTTTCATGGAATCAGCAAGACCGACAAAAAAATAAAGTGTCCCATAAATAATCAAAAATGCAAATAAGAAGGTTATGAGTCCTTCCAAAATCGCTGCGCCGAGGAATTCAAGAGGAAAACGCCGGAGCTTGGCGATTTCAAATTGGAAACCAAAAAGCAACCCGATCCATCCCAGCAAAAGACCGGTCAGGGGTTCCAATCCTTTCAACGTCTCTGCGTCTAAAAGATTCAGGAACTGGGGACCGAGCAGGAGCCCGAGAAAAAGAAATTCGGTTCCGGTCAGATAAAACTGGCGGGCAAAAACCGGCAGCCTGAAACCTCGGAAGGTCAGATGATAGCCGCTGAACGCAAGAAAAATAATGAGAAGCAGTCCGAAAAAAATTTTCATGGACGCTGTATAACGCATTTCAAAGAGAAAATCCAATCAATTTTGCTTTTCAGAGGGGATTATAAAAAATGGGGGATTTAGTATGCGGCTAAACAAATTCCGGAGTGCCAAACTTTCAGTTTGGCAATATTTCTGATATCCGGAAACCAGCGAGGCTTTGCCAAACTGAAAGTTTGGCACTCCGGACAATCAGCTTCTGATGGGAATTACAAAGCGAAAAACACTTCCCTTGCCCTCACCCTCGCTCTCCGCCCATATCCTGCCGCCGTGGAGTTCGACAAATTTTTTTGCCAGAGACAGCCCCAGACCTGTTCCCTCGGAGTCAGAGATTGCCACGCCCATGACCTGCTCAAAAGGTCTGAATATCCGTTCCAGGTTCTCCTTTGCCAGCCCGATGCCCGTATCAGCAATGCTTACTTCAACTTGGGAGTCTGTGCTGTTATCGTTTTCGGGGGTTTTCTGATTTTCAGCTAAATAACAAATGCGTGCGCTTAAACTGACCTTTCCGCCGTCCGGTGTGAACTTCATGGAGTTGGAAAGCAAATTATACATGATCTGCTTCAGCTTACGCTCGTCCGCTTTTATGACTTCCGGAAGCTCTTCTGTTTCCGTTGTAAGTTGTATGCCATGCTTTATCGCCTTTTCCTTAACCATGACCACACTCTTTTCCAAAAGTTTTTTAATATTGGTATCTCCGAGTTCCAGCCGGGGCTTGCCGGATTCTGCCTTGGCAATGTCCAGAATATCATTAATCAGAGAAAGAAGATGTTTGCTGCTCCCGAGTACCTCATTGAGATAATCCTCCTGGGTCTGATTCAGCTCTCCGAACTTCTTATAAGCCACCAACTCGGTAAACCCCATGATATGATTGAGAGGGGTTCTGATTTCATGGCTCATGTTGGCTAAAAAATCACTCTTGGCCCGGTTTGCGGTTTCGGCAGCCTCTTTGGCTTCTTGCAAAGAGGTTGTTGTTTTATTCAAGTTGGCTGCCATATCATTCATTCTCTCAGCTAACATACCAATTTCATTTGAAGATTTATAATCAATTCTTATATCCAGGTCTCCGCTTCCGATCTTTGCCGCCTTATTTGTCAGTTCTGCCAATGGCCTTGATATGGCCGCGGAGATAAAGAATCCCAATATGGCAGCACTAAGAAAAACAACTATACCTGAAATGAAAATCGTTCTGTCGGCATTTATGACACAGCGTTCAATTTTTTTAATTTCATCTGCCAGTTCCGCTTTGGAATCTGCTCTGTAACTTCTGATTGTGGGAAGCAGCACCGTGTTAAAATGCGGTTCCAGTTTTTGTTCCCAAAAATCATCCGCACCGTCAAGGTTTATACTGACAAGGGCCATAAATTGAAAAACCATCTGTTTATACAGCCCAAAATCTTTCCTTATTTTTTTTATCCAGTCTTCCAATTTTTTTGTTTCATTTTTTTTCTTTTCATCATCTTCCGCGCTCGCAGCCATTTGAATCGCTGCTTCAGTTGCTTTGCTGCCCAGAGCGAGATAATTTTCAAACGCATCTAAATTTTTTCTGATATGTTCCTCTGCTTTCTGAATCGAAGATTCCGCGTCTTTTTTTTTCAAAGGTCTGTGGATTCCTCTGAATTTTTCTTCGATTAATTCCTGACAGCCTGTCTGAGACGATTGTAAGGCAATGAGCATCTCAGAGGTGTATTCGACTTCGTTTACAGAGCTTTGATACATTTGCATCACTTCATAATGAATGACCCTGTTTTTCCTGTAAGCAACAATACTGACAATTTGTACGGACAGCGCAATTCCCAGAAATCCGATAAGCAGCTTGTATTTTATTTTCATTTTTTATCCTCCGCTAATGATAAATGTTCGGTGGTGCAAACACAATTTTTCCCTTCATCTTTAGCCCGGTAAAGCTGCTGATCTGCTTTTTTGATGAGTTCTTCAACACTGGCGGCATCTGTGGGGCTGAAAGCAACCCCCATGCTTACAGTGACTTTATCCGGAGGGAAAGGGGCTTCACGAGGAAAGGCATGGGCAGCAATGGCCTTTCGGACTCGTTCAGCCACAGCTAAGGCATCCTTCATATCAATATGGGGCAGCACAATGGCAAACTCCTCCCCCCCATAACGGGCTGCCAAATCAATTTCCCGTATATTGTCCCTGACGATTCTGCTCGTCTGTTGCAGGACCCTGTCCCCGGCCAGATGTCCCCGGGTATCATTATATTTTTTGAAATTATCCACGTCAATCATAATCAGAGCCAGCGGATGATTCTGGCGGTGGGACCTTTTTATTTCACGCTCCAGGAAATGTTTGAAATAAGTATGATTATACAGCATTGTCAGCCTGTCTGTGATGGCCGCGTTCAGGGCGGTTTCAAACCGGTCGTTCAACTGATCCAGATAGGCTTTTTTTCTGATCAGGGCATTGGTCCTGGCCCGGATTTCTTCCCGATCCACAGGTTTGA
The DNA here is from genome assembly GCF_017377395.1 of Desulfonema magnum. GTDB lineage: Bacteria > Desulfobacterota > Desulfobacteria > Desulfobacterales > 4be13 > Desulfonema_C > Desulfonema_C magnum. The sequence continues at coordinate 208,114 of NZ_CP061800.1, forward strand.
GCAAAAAATCATCCGTGCCCAGTTCGATACTCCGGAGTTTGCTTTCATGATCATCCGATCCTGTAATCACAACCACCTGTGTGTTCTTGTTGTGTTCCGTTTTTCTGAGATTATCGAGAAACTCAAATCCGTCCATATCCGGTAAGTTCAAATCCAGCAGCACAATATCAGCCTGCTCTTTCTGAACAAATGCCACAGCATCTTTCCCATTTCCGAAGGTCCTGATCTGGTAAGGCAGCCCATCCAGACAGGCCAGGATCAGTTTTGCATCCAAGGCGCTGTCTTCAATCAGAACAATCATGGGAAAATCATCAAGCTTCTCTTCTGATTCATCATACCTGTCCGGTGTCATAAAAGCCTGTTGTGACTGGGTTCTTGTGATTAATTGCTCATGGTAGGTTTTAAGACGGAGCAGAGACTGAACCCTTGCCTGGAGTTCTGCTGTGTCTATGGGTTTGGAAAGAAACTCATCAGCTCCGACATTCAGACCTCTGATCTTGTCATCTGTCCCGTCCAGGGCGGTAATCAGTATGATGGGAATATCTCTGGTATCAGGGTTGTTTTTTAATCTTCCGGTCACTTCATATCCGTCCATTCCGGGCATCATAATGTCCAGCAAAATCAGATCCGGAAATTCTTTATAGGTTTTTTCCAGACCATCCTCTCCGTTATATGCGGTTATGATTTCGTATTTATCCGGCAATTTTCCCATGAGCAGCTTAACATTGCGCGGATCATCATCTATGATTAAGATTCTGCTTTTATGACTCTTTCTGAACCGCCTTTTTGTCGGGTCTTTTTTCTTTACAAAACCGGTCACAGTATCAAGAAAAGACATGATACTGATCGGCTTTGTCAGATAACCGTCACATCCGTGAGTCAGAGCTTTTTCTTTATCATTGTTCATGGCATAAGCGGTTACGGCCACAATGGGTATCTCCTTCAGCACCGGATCATTTTTGATACGCTGGGCAGCCTCCAGTCCGTCTGCACCAGGAAGCTTAATATCCATGAGAATCAGAGCAGGCTTTTCTTTTTGAATCAGAGAAATACCATTTTCCGCATCCGCGGCTTCCAAAACATGATATTCTTCAAGTTCAAGGAGGGTTCGCAGGAGTTTCCTGCATTTTTTGTTGTCTTCGATTATCAGAACGGTGTTATTTTTCATCATACGCCTCTTTTGAGTCAAAGTGCGTGTCAGCCATCGTTAAAAAATTAGACTTTATCGGAAATAAAAAACATCGGTCAAAACCGAACATCCGGAGTGCCAAACTTGCAGTTTGGCAATATTCCGGGATTCCCGGGGGACAGGTGTTTTGCCAAACTGCAAGTTTGGCACTCCGGATTGGCTGGCCGCTTATTTCCGATAATGTCTATTAATAACAATCAGACTGTAAGAGTGAAAGTAATATGAGTCTATATTTTTATATCTTTCTCCTGATTTTGTAAAGCGTCTTATCAGATTTTTAATCAATTAATTTTTACAGATATCAGCGAGTCACAATTCCCTCTGATTCTTAATACACCGTCCGTTCGCAGACTGTACGAAAAATCAGATTCTGTAATATTAATATATTAAAGCCCAAAAAATCTTACGACATGATTTCATTACAACATCTTAATTTTATAATGAGGCGGACATATTCTCCCAATTTAAATACATCATCAGCGGACCGGAAACATCTTGTAAAAGCCCTGAAAGGACACGTTTATAAAATCTGAAGCAAGTCCCCGGCGATGATACAAAAAAACATCTGATCCCTGAAACGCGTGTTAAAATGCATCCCAATATATCAGTTCCAGGTAAGCATTTGGGAAACACTTTCCATATGCTGCTTATGTGCCAGCCGCTGCTGTAATTTAGCAACAACATTTTATTTATAAAAGCGAGTCTTCTGAATATCATCTGTTAAGTTATTTTATTTTTTTTACAATCAAAATACAAAAAAACACTCTGTTCCGAAATTGAAACTTTTTCTGGCTAATTTGACGAATATTTTTTATAAGTTGTTTGATATGATGCAATTCACTTTGTTTGACGTTATGAATAGCAGATGAACATGTATTGACAGTTATGCAACTTTAAGTCATAATTAAAATAAAAATTTTTTTCAGAGTTCCTCATAGTGCTTTGCCAGGTTTGTTTTTAAGGGTTGGCGTATATAAAAAACAACTCACAATTTCAATTTTGACAAGGCAATAGCAATGATTCGGACAGTTTTTTGAAAATCAGGACAGGATAAAAATATAAGTTTCTGAAAACAAAAGATTTAAACTGACAGATCAAAAATTGTCAATTTCTATAAAATCACTAAATTATAGGAACTGTCCTGACAATTAGTCATCATCTGAATTTTTTGGGGGATCAGAAACTTCTGACATCCTGAATTTTCGCCCCTTCCGGAGCAAGTTCTGTTCCTGTATGAAAAATAATAAAAAACTGTTACAACGACTAAGAGTTTCCAAATAAAAAGGGGATTTTTCATAGAAGGCGATTGGAAATCCCTTTTCTATCAGAAATCCTTGTCAATTGCTTCTTTTCAACAAATCGTATTATGTTATAATATATTTTTTTATTTTTTCAATTAATAAAGAAAGGAGTAAGATGATGCGAAAAAATCGGCGATTCTGCTATCGGAGCGTTTCAACAATCGTTTTTCTTTTGGGATTACTATTCTGGTTTTTTAATGTTCAGACAGTATCAGCATCCCAAGAAAAATACGGCGGGGAATATCGCATTCCTCTGTCCGGCGATCCCCTTACACTTGATCCCGCATTTTATACTGACATTTATTCATTTAATGTGGCCGAGAATCTCTTTGACGGACTTGTGCAATTTTCCAAAGACCTCAGAGTCGTTCCCGCTATTGCCAAAAGATGGAAGATTTCCAGAGACCATCGCACTTACACCTTCCTGCTCCGAAAAGGAGTAAAATTTCATAACGGGCGGGAAGTCACTGCGGATGATTTTATTTTTTCATTCACCCGCATCCTGGATCCGAAAACGAAATCTCCTGTTATCTCTTTGTTTCTCGATATCAGGGGAGCAAAAATGTTTTATGAGGGCAAAGCCAAAACTGTTGCAGGACTCTCCGCTACGGATCCTTATACATTAAATATAGAATTGGAAAGGCCCTTTGCCCCCTTTCTGTCCATCCTTGCAATGATTAACGCAAAAGTCGTTCCAAAAGAGGCCATGGGGCCTGATTTTGCCACGCATCCGGTGGGAACAGGACCGTTCCGTTTTCATTCATGGGAACCGGCTAAGAACATTATTCTTGAAAACAACCCGGCATATTTTGGCGGCAAACCGTTTTTGAATCGCCTGTATTTCCGCATCTATCCCAATGTTGAATGGGAAAAAATTTTCAGTGACTTTGAAAAAGGACTTCTGGATCAGTCTCTTATTCCGAGCCATAAATATGAGCTGATTTCCAATCCTGATTATAAAAATCGTTATACCGTCATCAGCAAACCAGGACTTAATCTGGTTTATATTGCGATGAATTCAGCCCTGAAACCTTTCGGGGACAGACGAGTTCGTCAGGCCGTGAGCTACGCAGCAGATACGGCAACCATTGTCAGTGAGATCACAAAACGGGGAAGTGTGCCTGCCAAAGGCGTTCTGCCCCCCGGCATAGCAGGCTTTAACCCCCGTTTCAAAGGCTATTCTTATGACCCCCGAAAGGCACGTGAACTTCTTGCCGAAGCTGGCTATCCCGGAGGAAAAGGCATCCCTCCCCTTGAAATATGGACAGTATCCAAGTCCGAAAGCGTAAAAAATGAGATACTGGCTTACCAGAAATATCTGGCTGACATTGGCATTCAGCTCATACCGAAAGTCGCGACAAACTGGAAGGAGTTTATCGGACTTGTCAATGAAAAGAAAGTGCCCATATTTTATATGGCCTGGTATGCGGATTACCCTGATGCGGACAATTTTCTCCATGTTCTTTTTCATTCTGAAAGCAAAACCAACCGCATGGGATATTCTGACCCGGAAACAGATAAATTGTTGGAACAGGCACGGAAAGAAATGGACTACATGACCCGGGTAAAACTGTATCAGGAAATTGAAAAACGGGTCATGCAGGATGCGCCGATTATCTGCCAGCATATCAACAGCTTTAATTACCTTTTCCAACCCTGGGTAAACGGCATTCATATGAATCATCTGGGTGCTATTTATTTACCCTTTCAAAAAATATGGATAGACTCTGAAAAAAGGTAGGTGTTAGGTGTCAGGTGTTAGGTGTTAAGTGTCAGGTGTCAGGTGTCAGGTGTCAGGTGTCAGGTGTCAGGTGTCAGGTGTCAGGTGTTAGGTGTCAGGTGTTAGGTGTCAGGTGTTAGGTGTCAGGTGTCAGGTGTTAGGTGTTAAGTGTCAGGTGTTAGGTGTTAGGTGTCAGGTGTCAGGTGTTAGGTGTTAGGTGTCAGGTGTCAGGTAGGTGTAAAATGACTGAAGCTTGAACATCGTGTTATGACAGACTGCTGTTTTCCGGCCCTCGAGGGCAAAGAGAAACAAAGGAAAAAGATGACGCAGAAACATTCTGAGAAAGAAATCAAATTCCGGCTGCGTACCAAATTTATGATCGGTATCATCATTCTTGAGTGTATCCTGATGACAGCGATTATTCTTGTGGTTGAGAATCAGATGCGAAACTCCATTCTGGACGAATTTTCAAAAGGAGGACTTTCCATCACCAGAAATCTGGCAGCAATGAACACCAACTACGTTGCCACGTATAATTATTTGAAAATTGAACAGAATGTCGCACAGGTCAAAGCGGACAGCGGCCTGCTCTATGCAGCGGTGATCTTCTACGACGGTGAGGTGGCAAACTATACCGGGCCTAAGAAAATCAGAGATAAAATACTCACCGGCCCTTTTCATGAGCAGACACTCAAAATTGACAAGCCGCTGGTCCAGCACGGAGACTTGGAAGATACAACGTTTTGTGACATTGCCGTGCCTATCCTGCTTGAAAATGAAAACTGGGGCACCGTGCGATGCGGCTTTTCCCTTGAGGGCATAAAAGCAGCGATCCTCAGAACGCGTATTCTTTTACTGAGTCTGGGACTGATCGCACTTTTCTCAGGCTGTATTGCCTCACTTCTGCTGGCACGCCGCATCACCCATCCCATCGGATCCCTTGTCAGCAGTGTGGAAGCCATATCCGGGGGGGATTATGATCACCCGATTCATATCACAACCTCTGATGAAATCGCTTATCTGGGGCATCGTTTTGCAGCGATGCAGGAAACCATAAAAGCGCATATAGAACTGCTGACCAGCACCAATGAAAGACTGAAAAAAGCCAAGGAAGCGGCCGAAGCCGCGAATGTTGCCAAAACCCAGTTTCTCACCAATATCAGCCACGAAATCCGCACCCCCATGAATGCCGTACTCGGAATGACCGAACTGCTCCTTGAAACGGATCTGTCGAAAAATCAGCGCAAGCTTTCAGAAACTGTGTATCGCTCAGGACAGGGGCTGCTGGGTGTCATCAACAGCATCCTCGATTTTTCCAAGATGGAGTCCGGCCGGCTGGAACTGGTGCAGGTCGGTTTTAATCTGCCTGGGCTGATTGAAGATACAGTGGAATTTATCGCCGAACGCGCCCATAACAAAGGCATCAGCATTACCTGTCTCACCTATCATGATATTCCAGCGTTCGTGAACGGAGACCCTGAAAGACTGCGCCAGATACTTATGAACATCATCGGCAATGCTGTCAAATTCACAGAAGCCGGCGAAGTGAATATAAAAGTCCGGCTCATGCAGCAGGATGTTGACAGTGCCCTCATACAGTTCGAAGTGTCAGATACCGGTATCGGGGTGGAACCCAATGTCAGGGACGCTATTTTCGATGTCTTTTCCCAGGCTGACGGCTCACTTACCCGCCGTTATGAAGGGCTCGGGCTCGGGCTGGCTATCACCAAACAACTGACAGATATGATGAGCGGTGAAATCCGTTTTGACAGCACTCCCGGGGAAGGGTCCACCTTCTGGCTCACAGTCCGTTTTGAAAAGCAGAACACTGCAATTCCGGATGAGGATAAGGAAGAAGAATCTCTTGAAAACCTCAGAATCCTTGTTCTTGACGGAAATGATACCAGCCGATCTGTAATATCTTATCATCTGGTCGAATGGGGGGTCCGGGTCACGGAAGCGGAAGACACGGACCAGGTCTTTGAGATGCTTGAACAGGAAGCGTCTCAGAAAGATCCTTTCCAGGCCGTGCTTCTGGATGTGACAGTACCTGACACAAATATCTGGGAAGTGGCTCAGAAAATAAAAGCTCATCCCTCATTGCCAGATGTCGAACCCATTCTGCTTATCCCCGTAGGCTTTTATAATAATGACAAAGAGACCCGGGGGCGTGAATTCCCAAACTATCTGAGCAAACCTGTGAGTCAGTCAAAGCTTTACAGCTATCTTATCGCTCTTATGAAGGGTTCCCTCCGGCCAACAGATGCCAAAAAGGAAAAGGAACATCCGAAAATATCCGCTCAGTTCGAATGCCACGCCCTTCTTGTGGAGGATAATGCGGTAAATCTGGCCCTGGCGCGGAAAAAATTGGAATTCTTCGGATGCACGGTGGATGAGGCGCGGAACGGAAGGGAAGCCATTGAAGCCTTTACTAAAAATACTTACGATATTATTGCCATGGATTGTCAGATGCCTGTAATGGACGGATACGAGGCCACACGAATTATCAGAAAAAAAGAGAAAGTCATGGGAATTTCCCCCACCCCTGTTTTTGCCTTAACTGCCCATGCCATGGAAGGAGACCGTGAACGTTGTATCGCCGCAGGCATGGATGATTATCTGAGCAAGCCCTTTACCATGGAAGAGCTGTATAATGTACTCAAGGAATGGATGCAGCGGAAAGATTTATCAGGGAATCAGGGAAATAAAGACGAATCAGCGCCCCCGGACAAACAGGCTGAGAATATTATCACAGATGCTTTGCCTGCGTCTGACACCTCATTTTCAGAAACTATTGACAGATAACCTTCTGAAAAAAATGTGCCTGACAAAGCCCCGGATACGGACAGTGCTGCTGATAGGCAATTCCGAACGGACCCGGAGTGCAAAAGTTTTATTTTTGCAATTGCGAAAAAGCATTTTTCGCACTCCGGATAGAACTCCGGAAAACCTGTTCAGCCCTCAGTCACCAGTATCGGAGAGGGGCAATGCTATTGACTCAGGCTAAGAATTTTTATGATTCCGGAACGCCCGAAAATAAAGGTTCTGCTTTTTGGCTGTCACCCGGATCGGTTCCGATGAAATCAGAAGGTTATATCCTTAGCCCGATGCGTATGGGGGAGTCCCACCAAATTTTAAGCCTGCGGAAACGCGGCACCGGCTGAAAATTTTTCGACCGGTGCGGTTAAACATAACTATTTGAAATTAAAAATAGCTGTAGGGTGGGCGGCGCGAAGCGGACCCCACCCTGCAAAAATTGTAACCGCACAGGTCGAAATTTTTCAGCAAAACTGCCTCGGTGAAGCAGGAAGAAAAGGACAGATTATTTTAAATTTTTCAGGACAGAAGGTGAGAAGAATGAATGAGAAGATACCTTTTCGAGTTGCTGTAATTGAAGATAATCAAAATGACATGCTCCTGTTTCAAAAAGCATTTGAAAAAGAGCGGGATCAGTGGGAATTTATCTGCTTTTGCCAGTCTGAGGACGCACTGGGAACATTTGTCACAGATTACCAAACCTTTGATCTGGTTGTCGCAGATTACAAATTACCTGGTATGAACGGTCTGGAATTATTTAAAGAACTGAATGACCGAGACATTTTTTTACCTTTTATTCTTTTAACCGGAACCGGTACGGAAAACCTTGCTGTTGAAGCGATTAAGGCAGGAACAAATGACTATGTGATAAAAGATTCTCAGAACAATTATCTGAATGTGTTGCCCATAACACTCAGAAAAGTGATCCGGGACTATAAGGACCGTCTGGCTTATGAGCGGACCCGGCGGGAGAGGGACACCATCAGCATTATCTCCGAATTATTTCTATCTTCCGGCTCCCTGGATGATATTTGTCAGCAGGTGCCGAAAATTCTTGCAGACCGATTTGGCTTTCCCTTTGCCAGAATTACCTTTTGGGATCAGGCATCAGATAAAATCATTCTGGCGGGGGCAACAGGTGTTCCTGATAAAAATGCTCTCCCGATACAGCTTCCGGCGGACAGAACTGTGGCGGGCAAAGTGATCGCTTCCGGAAAACCCCTTGCGGAACTCAGTATCAGCCAGCGGTCCGAGCCCCAATTTGACACCTATAAAAAACTCGGAGCAGAGACCGTTGTGTGTGTGCCCATGACAGGTAAAAGAAAGGTGGTTGGCGCGCTGAGTCTGGCGGATTTTAGCGAACGTCGGGACGCGGTTTCTCTCACAGACACTCTCCGGGTGATTGCAAACCATTTTGCACAGGAAATTGAGCGTGAGGAAGCGCGGCAGGAATTGGAAAAAGCCAAACAGGCTGCGGAAGCCGCTTCAAAGGCCAAGTCCGAATTTCTGGCAATGATGAGTCATGAAATCCGAACCCCCATGAACGGAGTTCTTGGTATGACCCGGCTTCTTCTGGACACGGAGCTGCCCCCCCGTCAGCGTGAATTTGTGGAGACCATACAGGCATCGGGTGAAAGCCTGTTAACCATTATTAATGATATTCTGGATTTTTCCAAAATCGAATCAGGAAAAATGGGCTTGGAAAAACACCCTTTTGAACTTCGGCTCTGCATTGAAGAAAGTCTTGAACTGATGGCTTCAAAGGCATCGGAAAAAAAGATTGAACTGATCTCCCGAATCGAACCGGATGTTCCCAGTTTCATCAGTGCGGATATTAACCGTCTTCGTCAGGTGTTACTGAATCTTGTCGGGAACGCGCTCAAATTTACAGAAGAGGGGGAGATTTTTATCTGGGTGAGGACTTCCGAAACCGGGAAGGCAGGGACCCGGGACCCGGGAAAAATATCTTCCGCCCCGCCCGAACTTTTATTTTCTGTCAGAGATACGGGAATCGGAATTCCTGAAGATAAAAAACGATTTCTGTTTCAGCCCTTTTCCCAGATTAATGCCTCCGCGACACGAAAACACGGAGGAACAGGTCTGGGGCTGGTCATCTGCTCACAACTGGTGAAATTAATGGGGGGAAAATTATGGGCTGAGAATTCTGTCGGAAAAGGTTCGACATTCTCGTTTACCATTCAGATAAGCCCGGTATCAGGCATGCCCCGGACATATCCGGCAGCTGCCTCCCCGGAACTCATAAAAAAACATGTGCTGATTGCAGATGACAATATAACCAGCTTGCAGACATTAAAGTTGCAATGCGAACAATGGGGGATGATCCCTTATACAGCGTCATCAGGCAGGGCCGCATTAAACCGGATTCAGCAATGTCAGACCTTTGACATTGCCATTCTGGATATATGGATGCCGGAGATGAGCGGCCTTGTCTTAGCTGAAAAAATACGGCAATATCAGGAGTACCGCGATTTGCCGATCATCCTGCTGAATGCCATAGGTGACTCCCGGATTTCCCTGCAAAATCAGAATATGACACATCTCAAAGTGTTGAGAAAGCCTGTCAGACTTTCCCAGCTTTTCAATGCCCTGACAAATCACTTCGGAGATCAGACCGCTTCGGAATGCCGGGAGAAACCAGCCAAAGCACCTGAGGTTAAAACACAAATCAATTCTCAGCCGGGAATCCGTCATCCGCTCCGCATTCTGGTGGCCGAAGACAATCAGATCAATCAGAAGCTTACTAAATATATTCTTAAAACAGCGGGTTATCAGGCGGATGTCGTCAATAACGGAACAGAAGCGCTGGAAAAATTTGAGCAGCAGTCTTATGATGTGGTGCTGATGGATATCCAAATGCCGGAAATGGACGGAACAGAAGTCACCCGTCACATAAGGGATAACTGGCCAAAAGAAAAGCAGCCCTGGATCATTGCCATGACAGCGGATGTGCTGTCAGGGGGCAAAGAAAAATATCTGAACCAGGGAATGGATGATTTCATCAGCAAACCCATGCAGCCGGAGAAACTCATCAGCGCACTGAAAAACTTACGGTCCCCTGATATTCAGAAACCTTCCGATGATGCTCCCCCTGTTTCCGACGTTCAATCCCCGTCATGTATTAATTTGAAAAAACTATTTTCATTGGTACATGGAAAAGAAGATTTAATGAAAGATTTTGTGAATACGTTTTTAAAGGATACCCCGGCCAGGGTCAGAAAAATAGATCAGGCTATTCTTGCAAAAGACTTGGAAGTGTTGGAATCACAGGCGCACAGTCTCAAATCAGAGAGCGCTATTTTCGGGGCAACTGCCCTGTCCGAGTCTTGCCGAATATTGGAACATGCGGCCCGGGACCGTATCCGGGAAGGACTGTCAGAAACATTCGTAAAGCTGAAAAAAGAATATGAACAGGTCAGATCAGCTTTAGAAGCAAAATTAACTGCTTAGAGCCTGTTTGAAAAGTAGGGAATATGAGCAGTTATAAGAGACAATGATCATATCTCCGTGTCACGGTCACATTTTTTCAGGACATGTCTTTTAAAAAAGGTGTCAGGAACAGTGTCAGTCCGCTTTCCGGCTTCCCGGGCCGCGTTCGGAACTGCTTTTGGGACAGGCTCCCGTGTCTTCGCTGCAAAAAAAACAGCCACAAAGGCACCGGGACACGAAGTGACTTCGTGAACCTTCGTGCCTTTGCGTCTTCGTGGCAAAAAACAGCCACTTATGATTACTCATATTCTTTACTTTTCAAACATGCTCTTAAATCTCCTTAAAGAAGGAGGAACATTATTTCATGTCTTCCAAAACAAAATTGCTTTTTGTTGATGATCACGAAATGACACGGAGGCTTTTTTTGGAGGCCGTTTCAAATGATTCGCTGATCATCGAAACTGCATGTGAGGGGCAGGATGCGCTGACAAAGCTCCGAACATTTCCCGCGGATATTGTGTTTACCGATATTAAAATGCCAGTGATGGACGGCCTCATATTGTTAGAAAAAATCAGAATACACTACCCGAACATTTTTATCGTGGTGGTCACGAGTTCCGACAGAATAGAAGATGCAGTACAGGCCATGAAAGCGGGTGCTTATGATTATATTCATAAGCCGTTTGATCCTGATGTGATTATGACGGTGATCGAAAGCATCACCGGCCATAAAAAGATATTGGAAGAAAACCTTTTTAACGGGATAGACCGCCGAAAAGACTACCGGTTTGAAAATATTGTGGGCTGTGATCCCATAATGCTTCAGATATTTGATAAAATTAATGATGTCGCCATAACCAACGCAACGGTCCTGCTCACTGGAGAAACCGGGACCGGCAAGGACCTGGTGGCCGCGGCAATCCATTATAAAAGTCACAGAAAAGAAGGTCCTTTCATCAGGGTGAACTGCGCTGCTCTTACAGAAACACTGAGCAACAGTGAATTGTTCGGTCATGAAAAAGGGGCTTTTACCGGGGCAATTTCTCAGAAAAAAGGGTATTTTGAGATTGCCGACGGGGGAACGATTTTTCTGGATGAGATCGGTGATCTCCCTATTCCCACGCAAGTCTCTCTTTTGCACAGCATTGAATCAAGAACTTTTCAGCGCGTGGGCGGAACCAAGATGTTTAAAGCCAATACCCGGATTATCTGCGCGACAAACAAATCACTTCCCACAATGGTGAAGGAGAACCTTTTCCGTGAGGACCTGTTTTACCGCATCAATGTTGTTTGTATTGATATTCCCGCGCTTTGTAAAAGAAAATCAGATATTCCTGTGCTTGCGAATTATTTTTTGAAAAAATTTTGCACTGAGACAAAAAAAAACATCCCCCGTATTTCTGATGCGGCAATGAAAATACTGACCCAATATAACTGGCCGGGCAATGTCAGAGAATTATCAAATATTATCGAAAACGCTGTTATTTTTTGCAAGGGAAAAGAAATTGTTCCTGCCAACCTGTTAAAGATAGGAGAAAAACCTCATAAAAAAGCGTTTACGCTCAACCTTTCCTCCTGGTCACTCCCCCGTGCGGAAGAAATGATCATACGCAAAGCCCTGGCGGAAACAAACGGAAACCTGAAGCAGGCGGCCAGTGAACTGAATATTGCCCGCGGAACCCTTTACAGCAAAATGAAAAGATATGGGATACAAAAACCTTAGCCAATCGCCCGAGTCTTTGCTTCCTGCCTGATATTGATCACTTTTGAATCTTCTTTTTTTTACCGTGAAAATACATTTTGAAAAGCCGGGTTTTTTATCTGAAAACATTTTCATAACCGGGGGCAAAAAACCCGGCTTTTTTATGAGCGTTTATTTAAAAAATCAAAGAATTATTCAGAAAAATATATGGTAAAACCTCATCTGATATGTCGTATTTTGAACACATTCTATTTTGTCACAGATAAAAATGCCTTGTTTTTTCAGACTCACACATCCAAAAATTTTGTTGATTCTTTGAAAACACAAGAATGGCATTTTGATGCTCAGGATGATAATTTTTTAAAATCAGTAAATTGAAAATTTTTTTAAAGCCTGCTGGAACTGAAAATATCCAAAAAAATAAACATATTTTACTTTTTTTCTGTTAATGGCATAATTTTTGCTACTATTTATGAATACTCAGCAGATGAAAAATTCACACAAACACTCGTTCCCACGCAAAGCATGGGAACGAGTGCTTATCTCGTTCCCACGCTTCGCGTGGGAATGCCCTGCCGGACGCTTCGCGTCCTGTGCCGACGGGAGCTTCGTGACGCTAAACGTCTGATCTGCGTTCCCACGCAAAGCATGGGAACGAGATTAACGAGATTAACGAGATTAACGAGATTAACGAGATCAACGAGATCAACGAGATCAACCGCACAGGTTGCAAAATTGTTCCTTAGCAAACTGCGAACAGACAAATGAAGTATACCGGAATAATAAAAAATTTGTCCTCAGTGACAAATGGGTGACGAAAAATTCAGAAAAGAGGGTTAAAATGAAGAAGCAAACAAAAATAATCTTTGAAACCGCCATAATATTCTGATTTATAACAGCTTTCTGTGTTCATGCAGATGAAATAGCAAAGACATCTTCTTTTTTTCACTCAAATTTCTCATCAGATAACGTGACTGAGCATCTCGCAAACCAGAACGCATCAGCCGTAAACACATATCCCAAAGATCACCGTTCTTATGATGAAAAAAAATCAACTTATTCACTCACGCGCGGGGGGTCCTGTCCCACCGTTATTGTCAGAAACGTTTCTTTAGGGACAGCGATTGGTACCATGATTTTAGCTTTAGATAAGGACAGGGTTTCTGACAGATAAAAAAATGCGTTCCCAAGCCGGAACTCGGGAACGCGGGCTGTTTATAACAAGTTTCAGATTATCATGCCGAAAAATACAGCATTCTCTGCGTGAGCTGTCTTAAATTACTGCCAGAGTATCTCACCGCTGGTTTCCATTTTTTCTATAAGATTCTGTCTGTAAATTTCTTTCATCTCATTTCGACTGAGGGTATCCGGGTCCTGATTCAGAAGCCAGGCCAGCGTTTCATTGATCGCTCCTGTCAGATTAAGCTCCCCCGCAGGTTCCTGCGCGTCATAATTCGCATTTCTGATAAGGATATCTTTTATTGCGTCATTATCCAACATGGGGGCAATACCTTTGATCATTGCAGCGACCGCTGTAACATAAGGCGCTGCCATGCTGGTCCCACTACATAATCCAAAGCCTTTTTTCTTGTTTCCGTTTGTTATATCCGCAGAGGGAATCTTTACCCCCGGTGCCATGATATCCATTTCCTCGCCGGAGTTGGAAAAAGAGGCCAGTTCTCCGAATTTGCCACTGGCTCCGACAGCAATGACTTCGGAATATCTCGCGGGATACATAACAGAATATCTGGGAAGTGATTCTCCGGACCCGCTTCCCGCTGAACCGCCGTCTGCTGACCCGCCGTCTGCTGATCCGCCGTCTGCTGACCCGCCGTCTGCTGACCCGCCGTCTGCTGACCCGCCGTCTGCTGAACCCCCATCTGCTGAACCCCCATCTGCTGACCCGCCGTCTGCTGAACCCCCATCTGCTGACCCGCCGTCTGCTGAACCCCCATCTGCTGACCCGCCGTCTGCTGAACCCCCATCTGCTGATCCGCCGTCTGCTGATCCGCCGTCTGCTGAACCCCCATCTGCTGATCCGCCGTCCGCAAGCCCCTGAAGACCATCTTCATCATCCCAATTGGAATGGTTTCCCACGCTTGCCACTATTGTAAGATTGGCTTTATAAGCCTCCTGAAAAGCCCGGCGAAGCGCAGGCGTGTCCTGACGGTAGCCAACACTCATATTGATGATATCTATATCGTTATCAATGGCCCATTGAAGCCCCATGATGATATTGGAAACATCACCTGTGGCATATTTGTCAAGAATTTTAACAGGATAAATTTCAACATAGTCCTTAGCCTCTCTCCCCCATTTATATTCAGGATCCAGAAATGTCGTAATAATACCTGTCACATGAGTACCATGACCATTATCATCTATGGTCGGCCCCATCAGCGGCGTTTCTTCTCCGAATCTTCCAGCCAATCTGTCAATAATATCAATACCTTCATTGAGAGAGTCTTTTATTTTTACATGCTCATTAAAAATTCCGGTATCAAAAATAGCAATCCGAACTTTGTTTTCTTTTAATCTCTCAAAAACAAAACTGATTTCATCTGTTATCAAATTGGGATCAATCGGGCCTATGAGAGAATCATCATCATAGGGCTGATCAAGAAGTCTGAGAAGACTCCATGGCCCACGCATTCTCTTGGGGGAGGGAATCTTTTCTATAAAGCTCTTCCCATTATTACTTAACCCTTCGATTTCAAATATTTTCCCATCGCCCTCGACAGATTCGACAAGAGGATGATCCGCCACATCACCCAGGATAACCGCGTCGTCCGGAACCCTCATGACCAAAGCATTGATAAAAGGGAGCTTCATAACGGTTTTGATATCAAAATCCTTTTTCCATATTTTGCCAACATCTCTGATCTCAGTCCATGTTGCATGTTCCTGAAACAGGACGATTTCTTTAACAAATTCTCCCTCCCATTTAAAAGGTTTCTTGGCCTGGGCCGGATAAATAATCAGCCCGCTGCTCACCATAACCAAAAAAAACGCCAGCAATGTGTTTTTAAGAAACCTCATCTGATTTTCCCGTCCCGGGTTTTTAAAAACACTTTTCACCCTCATTAAAAAATATTTTAAACTTCCCATAACAACCTCCTTGCTTAAATAATTAAAAAAAATTTGTGTGGTAAAATTGCGTTGGCTATCAGGTGTCAGGTAACGATGTTCGGAGCTTTCGACATTGTTCTTTTCCTAACCCACTACTTTTTATCCTGAAACGACAATCATTTATAATAAAAGTGAATTTTTTATGTGAGGACAATCTGAAATTACCTTTTGCATCGTAACTTCTTGCAGTGTCCGACCAAATAAATTTTGAGGTCTGACATCCGCCTCACCCGTCAGAACTTATTTGGTCGGACAGGAATTTTCTTCTTGTTATTATGGAAAGCAAAAATTATGCCATTTGTACCTGATAAGAATCAGTAATATTCGGCGCAAAGCCTTTTCGCAATGTAACTATTTTATATTTATAACAATTATGTTGTTAATAAGAATCTGAAACGGAGATGTTCCCGCATCCGCTCACCGTGAGTTTTTTGGCTGTCTCACCGTTTTTTTTGTCCCGCATCATAAAATCAGCAGATGAAAAATATGCTTTAAACAGAACATTTCCTCGTTCCTACGCTTCGCATGGGAATACCTTTTGGACGCTTTAATTCCCTGATAGCAAACGAAATCCGGACACAAAGCCTCAGAACCATGCAAAACGCGGGAACGAAACAGACTGAGATTTTTTCATCTGCTGAAACTGGCAATTTAAAACCATTTTTTCTGATTATGAAAAAATAATTTATGTTCAAAATACAACATAGGCATAACCCATAATCACGTTTTTTGAATATAATTTATTGATATAAAAAATAAAAACAGAGTGTCCAAAAAACATCATAACTTAAATTATTAGTTAATATTATAAAAACTTTCTGAGAACAGCCCGGCAATTTATTACGGGACCCATTCCCATTTTCCCAGTCAACCCTGTAAGGGAACCCGAAAGAAATAACATACCCGATACAAAAACGTAGGGTGGGTTGCGCTTCGCTCCACCCACCCTACGTCCGAGTATTTTATTTTTGGGAAAATCCTTTATCTGCGTCTTATTGAAACTTTCCGGAACGGAATATAAGGGGCCCCCAGATAACCAATCTCCATCCCCTTTACCCAAGGCTGCAAAAGATTATTAAAGGTGTTGATATGAAGACACAGGACAGGAGCCTCATTCATGACAGTTCGCTCTGTTTTCCGATACATAGTGACCCGTTTTAAATAATCTGTCTCACGGCGGGCCTGTTCCAACATTTTATCAACTTCAGCATTTTTGTACCCCATGCGATTGGTCGAACTCCGGGAATGAAAGAGTACATAAAGAAAATTGTCCGCATCAGGGTAATCCGCATACCATGCCGCATAAAACATGGGGGCTTTTTTATCGTTAATGACACCAATAAATTCTTTCCAATTTTTTGCAAACCTGGGAATGATCTGAATACCGATCTCAGCCAGATATTTTTGGCAGGCTTCAAGCTGTTTTCTGACATTCTCGCTTTTGGAAACAGTCCAGATATCCGCCGGAGGAAAATTTTCTCCTTTGGGATAACCTGCCTCTGCCAGCAGCTTACGGGCCTTTTCCACATCATAGGCATATCCTTTGAAATTCGGATCAAACCCGGCAATCCCCGGCGGCAGAACACCTTTGGCCGGAACACTTCCCCGCTTGGTAATTTCCCTGACAATGGTTTCTGTATCCACTGCATATGAAACAGCCTGACGAACCCGGTGATCATCAAAAGGCGGTATGCTCTGGTTCATACCGATATAAACAAGATTCAGACCGGGAGTGCTGCTAAACTGGTAATTTTTTGTATAACGGGAGGTTGCGATGATTTCGTCATATTTGTCGCTGGGGATGAATGCCTGATCCAGAAGTCCTTTCTCAAAATCATTGAAAATGACTTCCCACTGATCATTGGAGTAAATGCGAAAATTCAGGGTTTCAATAATCGGAGGGCCTGCAAAATACGCTTTGTTTGCAGAAAGAACAATGCGATTACCGGGTTCCCGTGTATGCAGACGAAAAGGGCCTGTGCCCACAGGCGTTTTCCCGAAATCCGGTCCCACGGCCTCCTTGGGAACGACAGCGGCATTCACTGTGGCCAGGATAGAAATAAAAGGTGCGAAAGGTTCCCTAAGTTCGATCTTAAAGGTATAAGGATCAGGAGCGCTCAGGCCATTGACGGTTTGGCTTTTTCCTTCATGAAATTCGGACGCTCCCAGTATATGGGAAAAAAATGATGCCACAGGAGACTGCGTTTCAGGATCAAGGAGACGTTGAAGTGAATAAACAAAATCAGCAGCTATGACTTCTCTTCCGTTGTGAAATTTAACCCCTTTGCGAAGAAAAAAAGTATAAGTACGATGATCTCTGGAAATCATCCATCGTCTTGCAATTGCGGGAACAATATTGAGGTCTTTGTCAAATTCCACCAGTCCGTCAAAAATATTTAAAGCGACATTTACAGCATAAACACTTGTAATATAAGCAGGATCAAGTTTACCGGGTTCGCTGGCAAGGGGGACCCGGTACTCTGCCCCGGGTTTTGCCTGATCATTTTTTGACGAATCTGCCGCGAGGACCGACCCCGCCCACAGCAGAAACAACAGTACCGACACGATGGCTGCTGACATGAGTCGAAATTTTGGTGTTGAATTTTTTTTCATCATTCCTTCCTTTCTGTATTGCTTCTGAGGGTAAAAAACATAATTTTACACGCAGTGCTGCCCCGGGCGGATAAAAATCTCACAGACAGCATTGCCCCAATTGCAACCCTGTTTTTATTCCGCATGTTTTTATGGTTTAAAAATCATGGGGTTATAAAATACAGAGACAAACAGGATCAGTTTTTTTAACGCATTGATACCATGTTCATCCCCCGGTGCCACCCCGTCAGGAATTTTCAGACTCAGCGATTAATGCTTTCCGCACCCTTTCATACTCTGCCTCAATCTTCGGCAGCAGTTCTCCGGCTGCCTCAGTCATGTTTGCCCTCCCCATGTCCTCCATCTCCTTGCACAAAGAAGCCAGACCTGTTGCGCCCATATTTCCGCTGGCTGACTTGAAACTGTGTGCGATTTCTCTTATGGCGTCAGAATCATTCTGCGAGACAGCCTCTCTTATGGCCTGTAAGAGCTTTGCTGAGTCTCGCAAATAGGTTCCGATAATCTGCCTCATAAAATTCGGACTGCCCTGTTTTTCTATAAAACGTATCTCATCCAGTATGTCAGAATCAACAGGACACGAAAGCCGCGGTGATTCTTCGACAGATACCTGATTCGGAGACAGAGGCTGCTGCTCCCGGACAGATTCAGTTTCAGACAGCCAGCGTTTCAGAACCTCTCCTATCTGGTTCCGGGTAAACGGCTTGCTCAGATAATCATCCATCCCCGCGTCCAGACATCGCTGACGAAAACTGTCTATGGCGTGAGCAGTCAGCGCAATAATCGGAATATGCAGCGACCTCATGGCGTCGGATATTTCAGTTTCTGACATTATGCGCTTTTCCTTTTCCCTGATAATGCGGGTCGCCTCATAGCCATCCATTTCAGGCATCCGACAGTCCATAAAAATCAGATCATATTTCCCGCTGACAAACGCGTGAACAGCTTCTTTCCCATTGTTTGCCACATCCACATCACACCCGAAAGTTTCCAAAAAAGCTTTCGAAACCTCCTGATTTACAAGATTGTCTTCAGCCAGAAGGACAGAAATATGAAATTTTTCCATTTGTTCCTCTTCAGCATCCTCGGGCCTTCCAGGACTGTCTGTCAAAGTGTTAAGACAGGAATAAAGCGGGGACTGACATATTGGAATATCCAAACAAGCTGACACACCGGCCTGCCGTATTTCCTCAAGATCGCCATAAGACTTGCCGGATATTAACAGAATCACCCGGGTTTTTGCGATCACGGGGTCGGATTTGACCGTGCGGACCAGCGTCAGACCATCCATGCCAGGCAAAGATCTCTTCAGAATCACCACATCATAAGGTTTGCCTTCAGCCACGGCATGACGCAACATTTCAATAGCCGCGTCTCCTTTTTCAGTCTGAACAGTTTTTCCCTTCCATGATGTCAGATAATGACACAGAATATTTCTTCTGGTGTCGCTGCCATCAATAATAAGTATGCTCAGACCATTCAGATTGAAACGGGGAAATGTTTCGATCTTATCCGTAATGGTCTGTTTTTTCAGGTATGCGGTAAACCAGAACGTGGAACCTTTTCCAAGTTCACTTCTGACACCGAGCTGTCCTCCCATTTTCTCAACCAGTTGTTTACAGATTGTCAGTCCGAGACCAGTACCGCCGTATTTCCGGGTGGTGGAGGTGTCTGCCTGGGAAAAGGGTTCAAAAATACTTTTTTGGCTCTCACGTGTCAGTCCGATACCTGTGTCGCTGACTTCAAACTTTAGTAATACTCTGTCCCCCGCGTCCTTGTTTTTGAGAACAGAGACCTGTATCTCCCCTTCTTTGGTAAACTTTATGGCATTTCCCATCAGATTGGTCAGAATCTGACGTAACCGGACACTGTCTCCGCACACGTCAGCCGGGACATTACTATGTATGAGACAGGCCATTTCCAGGTCTTTGCTATGGGCACGTTCAGCAAGAAGCCGGGTAACATCTTCAACAGTCTGACAAAGATTGAAGCCGGCAACCTCCAATTCAAGTTTGCCCGCCTCAATTTTAGACAGATCAAGGATATCATTGATGATTTCCAGTAAAATCTGACCAGATTTGCTTATCATCTCGACTTGCTGTCTCTGCAGATCATTGAGTTCTGTTCGTAATAACAGTTCAGCCATTCCCAGTACGCCGTTCATGGGGGTGCGGATCTCGTGGCTCATACTGGCCAGAAATTTGGACTTGGCCTGATTCGCTCTTTCCGCAATTTCCATGGCTTTTTTCGATGCCTTTTCTGCCCGCTCACGTTCTCTGACTTCTATCTTCAACTGTTCATTGATGATTCGGAGTTTTCCAGTGCGTTTTTCCACCAGTTCCTCAAGGTAACCGCGGTACGCTTCCAATTTTTCTTCTGCGCGCTTTCGTTCGACAATTTCGTGCTGAAGCTTTTCATTAGAGGATTTCAGTTCAAGAATATGCTCTTTCAGCATCTCTTGCATGGAAAGAAAACGCGTTCCAAGATAACCGATTTCATCACGGGTGCTGATATGTATGGGATTTTCATATTCCCTGTTGGAAATGGCCTCCACACTTCTGACAAGTGTGTTCACAGGCCGGGTGATACGGCTGGTCAGAAATAACGAGCCAATGCAGCCTAAGAGCAACGCAGCGCCTCCCAGGATAAACAGCCTGACCCGTGTTTCCAGAATGGCTGCGTTCATATCCGCGATGGACAGACCAATACATACGTTGCCCCATCTTTCCTCATGAATCAGGATAGGCAGCGTGATGTCACAAATTTCATCGTCAGAAAGCCTTCGATATCGGACACTTTCGTTATCATTTCTAAGGGCCCATTTTATCATCATATCGCTGAAAACTTCCTCTTTCATAGGCCGGGGCCCGCTGTAGGCAGCCACATCTCCGTTGAAAAGCAGGATCGCCACATAAATAAGGCCGCTCTGATGGGCTATTTTTTCAACAGATTGCCTTATTTTTACATAATCATAGCTGACCACGTAGTTGGTGTTTATTGCTGAGAGGTTTCTGGCAATAAAAAATCCGCGCTTGAGAAATTCATCCATTACAGATTCCCGCATCTGATTTTCAACAAGAAAGATAATCGCAGACATAAGCACGCACTCAAGGATGATAATTCCAATCATGAACTTGGTACGGAGCCGAATCTTGATGTCTTTCTGGGAATCCCGAATTTTCATCTTTAATTTAAAGCGCCTTGGTGAGATCGGAAATAATTTCATTAAAGCTTCCGGAAGGAGCAGTGTTTTGACGGATTTCGATTGACTCCCCGGAGATGGAAAAATATGCCACAGAGACAAAATGCAGGCCTGCTCTTTCCGGGCATATTTTTATAATGCTGTAAATATACAAAAAAATCAGCTGCTTCTGAACGTAAATAGGCTTTCATCAGCTTGAAAATTTTCATTTCTCAGCGGACGAATTCTTGCGCAGGAAAAAATTAAAACTGGACGAGTATATTACCTGACTGTTATCAATTCTCGTAAATTTTTGAAGAATCATATTGTAACCTTCTTCAAACACAGATTTTCAAAATTTCGGAATATATTAATATCCATTTTAATTTCAAAAGGTTATAATAAAAATTTAATTATAAGTCATATTGTTAAAAGGATAATTGAAGGAAGGAAAGAAGTCAAGATGCTTTGATGCTTTCACTGAATATCAGCCAGATGAAAATTTCCTCAGCGTCTTTTTGAAAAGAAAGAAATATGAGCAGTTATAAAAGACTATGATCATATCTCCGTGTCACAGTCACATTTTCTCAGGACATGTCTTTTAAAACAGGTGCCAGGAACGGCGTCAATCCCCTTTCCGGCTTCCCCAACAATACTGTTGATTTAACGGTATTTTCTCCGGAGTGCGAAAAATGCTTTTTCGCAAGCGCAAAAATATAATTTTTGCACTCCGGATCCGTTCGGAATTGCTTTTCGGACAGGCTCCCGATGTCTTCGCTGCAAAAAAACAGCCACAAAGGCACCGGGACACAAAGTGACTTCGTGAGCCTTCGTGTCTTCGTGTCTTCGTGGCAAAAAACAGCCACTTATGATTACTCTATTCTTTACTTTTCAAACAAGCTCTCAGAAGGGGCCAGCAGATGTGAATGACCGAAAAAACAGAGTGTGGTGCAATGAATAATTATTGTACTGCCAATCCATCAGGAGCAAGGGATGAGGTGGCCAGTCAGCACAAAAAAAGGTCAATAATTTTCAGATAAAAATTTTTGAGTCTGATCAATATAGCCTGCTGTGTCTGATATGTCACTACAAGGATTTGGTATAGGAAGGGGGGGATAAACGCTTCATTTTCTATGAAATAATGTCCAGACCCTGCCGGACGGGATGTTTTGCCGGACAGAATTTTTTTGCCGGACAGGGTTTGCAGCCCCGTCCGGCAAAAAAATCCGAACTCCGATTTTCTGTTTTGGGGTGTCCGTATAACAAATTATATTTATTGACGACGTTGCACTTCCTCAAGTGCCCCCACCAGATTGAGTTTGCCGTCAGTTGTGCTATTGACAAGAATTTCCCTGATTTCATAGGGTGATATCATATTATTTCGATCCAGGGAGAGCATCAGGGCAATGGATCCGCTCACATGGGGCGTTGCCATGCTGGTTCCGTTACAGGTACCGTACTTGGTGATTTCCATGACGTTTGAAGAAACAATGCCTTCGCCCGGAGCAGTCAGTTCAACTTCCGGCCCGGTGTTTGAAAAACCAGCCACGTCTCCGAAAGAGGTATGCGCACCAACCGCAATCACTTCAGGATATGCAGCAGGATACATCACCGGATATGGATTTTCAACGACACCATCGCCTGAAGCCCCGCCATCACCTGCGCCACCATCACCTGCGCCACCGTCCCCTGCGCCGCCGTCCCCTGCGCCACCGTCCCCTGCGCCGCCATCCCCTGCGCCGCCGTCTCCGGAGGTCTGTCCATCTTCTATCCAGTTGGAATGATTGCCTGACGCACCCACCATGATGATACCAGCCTCATATGCCTTTTGGATTGCCAGATGAACTGTGGGATTATCTTCACGGAAGGCGAGGCTCATATTGATGATATCCATCTCGTTGTTAATGGCCCACTGAATCGCCATGATAAGGCTTGAAACCTCACCCATGGCATTTTCATCAAGAACTTTTACCGCATACAGCTTGCTTGTCCTTGCCAGTCCCGTGCGTCTGGCCACAATGGTTGCCGCGACATGGGTTCCGTGGCCGTTATCATCCATAGCCATTCCCGGTATCATATTTACACAATCAAATCCGCCCTCAACATAATTATCAAGTCTGGGGTGGGTGTAATCTACCCCGGTGTCAAAAATTGCAATTTTGATGTGTTTCAGATAGCTTCGTTCCATGGCATCTCTGACGATCTGGGGAACAGCATTCGGGTCATACAGACTCATCGTAAAACCAGGATCATAAGGCTGTTCATAAAGTTGCAGAATTCCCCAGGGCCGCTCTCCGTTAAAAATGGCATTGTCCAGAATAGGGCTGATAAACCTTATCGGCTCCGAAGCCCCGCCGTCTCCGGCTCCACCGTCTCCGGCCCCACCGTCTCCGGCCCCACCGTCTCCTGAAGCCACAACCGCCTGAAGTTCCACCTGCTGATCTTCTTCAACACGCAGCACCCGGTCATCATCAGCCAGTTCGGCAGATGTAATTGTATCGGGAACACTTAAAACAGCCCCGTCAACAAAAGGAACTCGTCTGAGGGTGACAACTCCGGCTGCTTCCCAACCTTCAAGGTAATCAATTCTCTGAGGCGGTTGGGTATTTTCCTGAAAAATGACGATTTTTTTCACCATCCCGGCCGCAGTGACCTGGCTAAACATCATGGAAACAATTACAGCCATTGTAAATAACAGGGTTCGACTCAAGACTTTCTTCATGCTGCACCTCCTAAAATTTAAAAGTTCCTAACCGCAAAACTTAAGAAAAAAATTATCCGGAGTGCCAAACTTGCAGTTTGGCAATATTTCAGCCACCTGTAAAGTGGGGGAATCTGCCAAACTGTAAGTTTGGCACTCCGGATTTTACATCCACTCAAAGATTCTTATTCATGTAATTCACTTCGTCAAGCGCTCCCACAAGATTGAGTTTCCCTTCATATGCTGTGGCTTTCAATACACTTCTTACTTCTTCAGGGTAAAGATCACGTTTGGTGTGCAATGCCAGCATAAGGGCTGCTGTTCCGCTTACATGGGGAGTTGCCATGCTGGTTCCGCTGCATACACCGTACTGGCTTATTACTGTCAGATTCGCCGAAAGCACATTGACACCCGGACCAGTAATGTCTGTTTCAGGACCAGTGTTTGAAAAAATTGCCTGGTTTCCAAATGAATCATGAGCACCCACTGCGATAACCTCAGGATATGCAGCCGGATACATAACAGGATAGGGATTTTCACTTGCGTCGCTGGTTCCTGCACCGCCGTCTCCTGCGCCACCGTCTCCTGCACCGCCGTCGCCAGCGCCGCCATCACCAGCGCCGCCGTCTCCTGAACTTCCGTCATCAAGTTCCCAGTTTGAATGATTCCCTGTGGCAGCTATCATTATGATACCAGCATCATAAGCTTTCCTGATGGCCGTATGAACTGCCAAATTATTTTCTCGGAAAGCAATACTCATATTGATCACATTAATATTCCTTTCCATAGCCCACTGAATTGCACTGATAAGGGTTGAAACATCGCCAGTGGCATTTTTATCGAGAATTTTGGCAGAATACAACTGAACCCCTCTTGCCACACCAAGCTTATAGCCAACAAGCGTCGCTGCCACATGTGTGCCATGACCATTGTCATCGTCAGGGATCCCGATTGTCCCATTCACAAAATCCACGCTCTCTTTGACAAGATTTCCCAGTTTCGGATGATTAAAATCAACCCCAGTATCAAAAATCGCAATTCTGATCTCTGTTATTTTGCCATAAGTTCTTGCCTCTGCTACCAGTTCGGGAGTGTCACTCGATTTGAGCTGAGTTGTCAGTGAAAGCGGGTCATAAGGTTCTTCGTAAAGATGGACAATTCCCCAGGGGATCTGATTTCCGAGCAATGGATTCCCTTCTACCGGGGTAATAAATTGTATCGGTTCTGAGGTGTCTGTTGCCCCGCCGTCACCCGCCCCGCCATCTCCTGAAGCCACAACTGCCTGAAGATCCACCTGTTGGTCATCTTCAACACACATCACCCGATAATCATCAGCCAGTTCCGCAGATGTGATTGTATCCGGAACACTTAAAACGGCCCCGTTAATAAAAGGAACTTCTTTAAGAGTGATAACACCGACCCCTTCCCATGCGCTGAGGTAGTCGCTCACCTCGGCCGCTGAGGTATTTTCCTCAAAAAGAACGATTTTTTTCACCATCCCGGCCGCACTGACCGGGGCAAATACCATAAGAACAATTACCATTCTGATTAACAAGACTCTGATAAACATTTTTTTCATGCTGTACCTCCTTATAGTTTTTAATAAAAATATTTACTGATTATAACGGATTTTGGGGAGGCTCCGGCCGTGAATATGACAGCGGATAAAAAGGATGAAACGGATATGACTTTTCAGATCGGCTTCCCGCGGCACCGGATTACGGGCTGCCTGCCGGGATAAGGGATAGGGCTTTCCGGATCGGAAACACCCTTCGGGGAACCGCTGTCATATCGGCCGGTACTATCCGTTTCATCCCCTGAATCCGTTGTCATATTGCCGGCCTCCCCTAAATCCGTTATAATCAGAATATTTATTATTCCGGAGTGCCAAACTTACAGTTTGGCAATATATCCTATGCCTAATACCCTGAAACAGAGCGATCTGCTAAATTCTTTTTTATAAAACCTCTTTTTTTTAAAAGTTTATCTGCTCTGTATCATTGCAAATACGATGCCATAAGCAATATCGGAGAAATAAAGAATAATGATATCAAAAGATTAAATTCAAACCGTCTTTTCATTATAACTTATTGAATTTAAAGAATATTATAATATTAATTATATATTTTTGCCAAACAGAAGCCTTTTTAAAGCCATTATTAAGCATTCCGCGTCGCATATAATATAAGGAATTTTCTTTTTAATATATTATTTTCAAGAATTTAGATTTTGTTTAAGACATAACAGTTTGAAATAGGACGGCTAGGAAAAACACAGAAAGCTTTTTTTACGGAAAAAAAAGCTGTGTTTAAAATACAACAGTCACGAATATTATTTTTTGTTACGGAGTGAATCAGAGAGGTGATGTTTCAGAGGGAATATTGTGGAATTAAAAAGCATGAAAAAAATGTTCAAAATACAACATCTGAACTGTTGTTCAGATGTTGTATAAACAATAACTTATTGATATCAAATTATAAATACATTAAAATCCGACATGCTGAATACACAAAACCAAAATTTTATGAGAAATATTTCATAAACGTAGGGTGGGTGGAGCGAAGCGGAACCCACCCTACATTTTTTGTATCGGCTATAGTTCCCTAAGAGTTTTCCCCTTCTGAGACTTGTAAGAACGGCATATCCGGCTATAAATATGCAGTCTCTATCGGGGAGTTTTCAAACACGCTCTTTAAAAAAGACGAAGTATCAGAACAAAAGTATTTTGATCCGGAGTGCAAAAATAAAATTTTTGCACTCCGGATCAAAAAAATACTTGGAAACATTTAAAATTTTACAAACATCTTACTATTTAATAAGAGATACCGGAGCTAAAGATGCCTCGATCTTTTCTGTTGATGATTCAACAGGGACCAACTGATTCAGGCTGTCCGTGGCTTCAAGCGCGTTTACCAGATTAAGCTTGCCATCAACCGCTGTGTCAGTCAGGATTGCCCTGATTTTTTCAGGTGAATCTCTCAGGTATCCCTCCTGATCCAAAGCAAGCATCAGGGCTATGGTACCGACCACATGCGGGGTTGCCATGCTGGTTCCGCTTTTTACATCATAGCATTTTACCGAATAGGTTCCTAAGCTTAACACACTTGCAGATACAACATTGACACCCGGAGCAGTTACATCCACCTCAGGGCCGGTATTTGCAAAAGATGCAGTTACCCCATATGCATCATGAGCGCTGACGCCGATAACTTGGGGATATGCCGCCGGATACATCACCGGATACGGGTTTACAGTCCCGCCATCATCTGAAGCGCCGCCGTCTCCCGCACCGCCGTCTCCTGCACCGCCGTCTCCTGCGCCGCCGTCTCCTGCGCCTTCATCATCTTCTATCCAGTTGGAATGGTTGCCAACAGCCGCCACCAAAATAAGACCCATCTCACTGGCTTTTTGAATCGCCAGACGAACCACGGGTTTGTCATCCCGGTAAGCAATACTCATGTTCACCATATCAATGTCATTATCAATGGCCCATTGCAATGCCATGATCAGTGTTGAAACCTCCCCGCAGGCATTTTCATCAAGCACTTTGACCGCATACAGATTCACCCCGTTTGCCAGCCCTGTGGTACTGCCGGCAATGGTTGCTGTGACGTGAGTTCCATGACCGTTATCATCCATGGGAATTCCAGGTGTCATATTCACCAGATCAACCCCCCCCATGACATAGCCCTCAATTTGCTCATGCGTGTAATCAACACCCGTATCAAAAATTGCAATGCTGAGTTGCTCCAATTTGCTATTTTCCATCGCCCTTCTTATGATGGCAGGAATTTTCTTCCGATCTTTGAGAGTGCTGATATATGCCAGAGGCTCATAAGGTAATTCATACAGATTCATAATTCCCCAGGGACGCAGCTTGTCATCATCGAAAAAAAACAACTTCGAAATGATCGAATTAGTTAACACCTCATAATACACCTCTTCCGGCTCACCGTCATTATTTAATATTCCAATCGGTTCAACCTCTGTTTGCTGGTCCCCTTCAACATTGAACACGAGGTCATCATTCGCCAAAGATTCAGGAGTGGTTGTGTCCGGCATGCTCAGAACCACACCATTAATAAACGGAACATAGCCAACGACTTCAGCTTCATTCTGAGAAGCCGCATACGCCTCAATCTCATTTTGCGATACATTATCCTGAAAAATAATGATTCTTCTTACCATTTCATCAGCATTTGCCCATGAACCCATCACAAATACTGATATGACACTCAATAATAAAATCCGCATATACCGTTTCTTCATAGCCATACCTCCTTCTTATAATATTTTTTATGCATGTATTATATATGCAATATCTAAGTTATAATGCAACATCTGTGCCACAAACACTTTTATTGTTAAACATTAAAGGATTTCGATCTTATGTTTTTTCTAAAAAGGTTTGATATTATAATATTTTTTATATATAAAAAATTTATAAAGCTTTCTTGCAATGACAAGGATATCCGACAAGTATGGATACAAAAATCAAATTATTATCTGCTATTATTATCATTTGGATCATCAAATTTTACATAACCACAAAACCATCAGATAAGAGAAAAATAAAAAGTCAAATTCCTGTCTGACATTCCCATTTCTTTATTTTTTACCGGATATTTTTTGTCAAAAGATGATACAGGACAGGCTTTTCCATATGAAAAGTGTTCAAAATACAACAATGATAGGCGGCATATCTGAAATTCGTCTTATGGCTGTAAGATAAAAGGCGGAATAACAAATAATGTTCAAAATACGACAGGAAGGAAGTAAAAACAAGCGGACCAGAGATATTGAATTTTTTCAAAAACGGATACTGTTCAAAATACAACATACAGATTGCCATGACGAGAAAAACAACAAGATGATTTCCTTCGTTCTTTTCTGTACAAGGATTTTCAGTAGATCGAAAAGTTTCCGGACTGTGTGCGGCATGGCAGAGAAACCCGGCTTTTTTTTCCCCGGACAGAAGACTCCCCCCGCCGGAAAAAGCCGGGTTTCTCCCCATATGCATCAGGCTAAGAATGCGGGACGGCTGCCGGACGGGGTTTGCAACCCCGTCCTGCAAAATCAGAGTTAATAAAAACAGTAGGTTGTAATCTTAGCCTGATGCATATGGGGTTTCTCCCCCGTTCGCCGTGTCTGTCCCGCGACAGCCCGAAAACTTTTCGATCTACTGATTTTGTATAAAAAGAATGATATAAGAAGGGATTTGACTGATCCCTTTACCATGAAAATACATTCGTAAAACCCGAGTTTTCTGTCTGTTCTCACCACATATTTTCATGACCGGGGGTGAAAAACCCCATATGCATCAGGCTAAGACTGCCGGACGGGGTTTGCAACCCCGTCCGAAACGTTTGTTTTCGGGGGTCGGAAAATATTTCGGACGGGGTTGCAAACCCCGTCCGGCAGATCGGCAGAGGAAAACCCGGGTTTTCTGTCTGTTCTCACCACATATTTTCATGACCGGGGGTGAAAAACCCGGCTTTTTTATGAGCGTTTCTTATATGAAATCCCTGTAGCAAAGACGGATTTTATTATTTCCTATCAATATTGTTCGGCATGATTTTTGCGTAGCCGGACGGGAATTACCGGCATTTCAGTATGTTGGAAAAACTGTTTCCGAAAAGCGCCCGGCAGACATTTCGGGATTTCAGTTTTCCGAATTTATGAATTCAGTCAGTTATAAGCTGTAAGCAAAAATCGTGCCGAACAGTATTGATTTTCTATATATACAATAAAAAGTATTAGTTGGCTGATTACAGCTTAAATTTTTTTAAAATTTTCAAAAAGGCTGCTGTCACTTCTGCCAGTTTCTCTAAAAATTCATCGGACATCGCTGCATCCTTACTCGTGTCTTTTGATAATTTATTGATACCCTTAATGATTTTTGAAACCTCTTCCACGCCTTGCAGCGTGTTATCAGAAGATTTGGCAATATCTTTCATGCCTGTTGCCAGTTCATGAACATGCATCGCCACTTCTGACGCCTTTTTTGAAACCTCATCTGTTGAACTGGCAATATTTTTTACCAATTTTGCGGATTCATCTGCATTGCCGGCGACATCTCTGACCATTGCGGCATTTCTTGCGACTGTCTTTGATACTTCACCCGCGCTTACACTCTGTTCTTGCACGGAAAATGCAATGGTTTCATTAATACTGGCAACTTCACCGACGAAACTTCCGATTTGCTCCACGGCCTCGACCATTTCTTTTGTGCTTTGCTGAACCTCACTGATCTGCCCTGAAATCTCATCTGTCGCATCAGCAGACTGCCTGGCCAGGTCCCTTACCTCATCAGCAACCACACCAAAACCTTTTCCAGCTTCCCCGGCACTCGCGGCCTCAATAGCTGCATTGATTGCCAGCATCTTTGTCTGATAGGCAATATCCCTTATTAACCCCACAGCCTTGCCAATCTGTTCAGACGCACGGACCATTGCTTCAATCTTTACATTTATTTTTTCCGCATTTTTTTTTGCATCTTGTGAGATATCATTTGCCTTGGCTGTATGCTCTGCCACCTCATTTAATGAAAGCGTCATACTTGTGACAGCTGAGGCCACATTGCCGATTCCGGCAGATACATTTTCACCTGAATCTGCCATTTCTCTCACATTCTGAGCGGTTTTATGGGTAAACTGATTTATTTCTGTAAGCGTGGAAGACATCTCTTTGGTCATCATGGAAATATTCGACACAGAAGCGCTTGCTTTTTCCAAGACCTCAGCGATGACGCTCATGCTGATCTTCATATCTTCTGCGGCCAAAGACGCGTGATCGCATTTTTCAGGCATTTCATCAATCTTCTCAGATATATGATCGGAAATATCTGAAAGCTGGGAAGACAATTCTTTCATAACCTCGGCATGATCGGCCACATCCTTTACCATCGTCTGAATCTTCTCAGCAAAAAGATTGAACCCTTCCGCCAACCTGCCTGCTTCGCCTGTTTTTGCTGTATCAAGCTGTTTGCTCAGATTTCCCTCTTCCCGGACAGCGTCCCTCAATGCTTCTGAAACATCACTGACAGGGCCGATCATATTGCCAATAATAAATCGGAGAATAAGGATGGCAGTAACAACACTCAACATACCTGCACCGCTCAACTTGAGCATTAACGGGGTTGTCATGGCTTTCGTCTCTTTTTCAGTCAGGATCATGTTCACGGACCATGGTAACGGCAGGTTCAGCGGTATGAAAGTATTGAAATTACCTTCCAGATACCTTATCATTTCTTTTCCTGACTGAATATGGTTTTCCTCTCCTTCTCCAATATCAAAATGTTTATGCAGCTCTGTTATATCCTTTCCTTTCAGATATGGCCTTTTTGACACAGCAACGAGTAAGCCTTTATTCGATATCACGGCCATTGTCCCGCTATTCACGCTGTCCGACATCTTTTGAATAAAAGTTAAGCGCAAATCCATGCCCACGACACCGCAGAATTTTCCTTCCGCCATAACAGGCACGGTAACAGAGGTGATCAATGCCTTCCTGCCCCGGTCTGACCGAACAAAAGGCTCACTCACATAAGCTTTCCCGGTTTGCTTAGGCTGCTCATAATAATTGTCACGCTTCCGGCCATCAGTATGAGGGAAGACCGACTGAAAAAGAATTTCATTATTTGGGTTTTTATACCCGTATGAAACCCGGGGGCCGGCTTCATCATGCCCCTCTTTCCCAGGAAATCCGATGGATATTTCATCAGATACGTCAGCTTCCCAGACAGTATAAACAGCATCAGCGATGGGATTATTTTTCAAAATTTTTTTTAAGGCACCTGACTCATCAAAGCCCGTGTTCACAGCATTCTTATTATTCCTGATTACGGAAAACGTATAAGCAAGGGATCGGAGTGTTCCGAATGCCTCATCAAACACGGTCTTAATATCCGCAGCTTTCCCCCGCGCCAGGATCACCGCGTGTTCATGAGTCGTTTTCACAATATTATTATGCGATAATATTGCAAAACAAATAGTTATCACGCCCACAGTGAACAGTAACAATACGCCGATCCAAAGCGTGGCTCTGTTTTGTATATTCCATTTTACCTGCGTTTGAATTTTAAAAAACTCTCTTGAAAATTTCACAATGCTAATCACCTCAGACCATTTTGATTGTTTAACCTGTCTGATATAAATACATTATTTCTCTTTATAGATTATTGCAGGTGTGCAGGCAAGCATATTCTTTTTTTTATAGAATTTCAAATGCAAGAAACATACCGAATATAATTTTTCAATTCTCTATTCTCAATTATTTTACTTGCAAACAAGTTAATTGTCTGCAAAGAGATTATCAGCAGATCGAAAAGTTTTCAGGCTCTCACAGCGCGGACACGACAGACGGGGAATAAACCCGTCTTTTTCCGGCGGGGGAAGCGCTCCGTTCAGGAAAAAAAAATGCGTAGGGTGGGTGGAGCGAAGCGCAACCCACCGCACTTTCATGCTGCGTTGTGACCGGCAGGACATGGGAGTTTATATTAACCAACAAATAATCTTTTATAATTGAGGTTGCTATGTCAAAAATACAAATTGAAAATCAGGGAAAGGTAGCTGTTCTGACTTTAAACAACGGAATTACCAACGCGATAAATCCTGAACTGGTAAAAGATTTATCTGAGGCATTTAATAACATCAGAAATCAGGCCAAAGCTATGGTTCTTTGCGGAGGAACAAAATTCTTTTCAATCGGTCTTGACCTTCCGACACTGATGAAATTGGACAGATCGGAAATGACTGATTTCTGGCATAAATTTAACCATCTCCTTTTTGATTTATATACAATTCCGTTACCGACCGTATGCGCTGTATCCGGGCATGCCGTTGCCGGAGGCAATGTTCTTGCCCTGGTCTGTGATTACCGGTTTGGAAACGCTGACACCAAAAAAATCGGTTTAAATGAAATAAGACTGGGGCTTCCGGTTCCCTATCTCGCTGATATGATGCTGAGGCAGCTCGTGAGTGAACGGGCAGCAACCCAAATGATTTACAGCGGTGAATTTATGTCGTTTTCAGATGCAAAAAAAATCGGACTCATTGATGAGACATATACAACTGAAACATTAAAGCAGCATTCAGTTGAAAAAGCTGCCGAGCTGTCTGCCCTGCAAAATCAGGCATTTTCAGCAGTCAAAGCGAATCGCATTGAAGAAATTAAGACCAGGTACGAAAAAAACTGGAAATCCAAAAACGAGCTTTTTCTCGACAGCTGGTTCAGCGAACCGACCCAGAAAATGCTGAAAGACGCGGCTCAGAAATTCTGAAAAAACGACTCTGACCATGCGCGGTTTTTCGGCCCCAAAAGATTCCTCCCTCCTGAGCGGGTAAGCATTGCGATCTGAGGAACAGTCATAAGCGATTTTGCCTGCAACAAAACATGAAAGTCGGCCCCCGGGCCCTGGCCTCTGGCCCCCTTTAAACAGACATACATAAGCTTCAGTCACAACGAGTGACGAAAGTCAGGGCAAATCACAAATCACAAATTGCAAATCCCAAATTGCAAATCACAAATCACAAATCACTTTTAAAATGGAGCAACAGATGAAACGCACCGCAATTACAAACACCGTCACCTATATCGAGCCTGACTCGATGAGCAATTTCAAATCCTGTGCCGGGGTTGTGGTCTCCGGTTCGGCCAGGATATTTTTAGATGTGAATATGAGCAAGGCAGATACCCTGACCTTGCTCCGTTCAGAGCCACCTGACATGGCATTCATCTCTCACTATCATTTAGATCATGTGATTTGGGGAAAGCTGGTGCTTGAACATACAGATGCAGAACTGTTCATTCCCGAGGGGGAAGAAGCCTATCTGGGAAGTCTTGACGAACTCGTACAAAAAACAGCCGGGTCTTACGGACTGATCCCGGAATGGACAGATTTCATTGCCAATGTGATTGGTTTTCAGGGGCTTTCCGGATTCAGCACTTATATGCCGGAAGACCGTGTTTCAGCAGGTCATGACACCATACAGTGCATCCCGAGTCCGGGGCATTCACCGTCCCATACGTCATTTTATTTTCCCGAAGAAAAAATTCTGTTCACAGGCGATATGGGGATAGACCGCTTCGGCCCCTGGTATGGCTGGGCAGACTGTGATCTCAGGGAACTGGTTGCGTCTGCGCTGAGGCTCAGGGCATTGGATGTGAGTGTGCTGCTTACCAGTCACGGCGGAATTCTGACTTCTGATATAGAAAAAGCGTGGGATAACGGTCTCAGAAAAATTATTGAACGGGAACAGCATATCGAAGATCGTCTGCATAAGGGAAAAACCAGGGCTGAAATCATTGAACAAGGCATTTTCTTCAGGAACAAATCAGAAGTCATGGAACCCATGCGATCTTTTTTGTATATGTGGGACAGCTATATGCTGGATCAGCATATGACTGTTCTGAAAGAAGGCGGTCTCAGGCAGTTCTTTCCTGAGTTTAAAACTGTCATATACACTGAAAAAAGAAAATGACAGAACAGAAGCCATTCTGAATTTTCAGCAGTGTAATTTTTTTCTCGATAATCAAGTTTTCTGATCCGATCCGGCCGGACAGCCTGTCATTCCTGCGAAAGCAGGAATGACAGAACTTGATTATTGAGTTTTATCTATAGTGCTTATTCATGTTTTCAAGAACTTCTTCTTTTTCCAGAATTGCCGCCCTTGCTTCCAGTTCGTCATAAATACCTTTTGGTGAAAATATTTTTACAAACACAGGGGCAACTTCTATAAAAAGAAACAGAAAAAAGATGAAAAAGTCTGCCCACCACGCGGTCTTGTTATTCTTTTTTAACTCCTCCAAAGCGCTGAGTCTTGATAAAAGCCCTTCAGTTTTCTGTACTTTCCGGGCTTTGTATTTCACTTTTAATTCAGAATCTTTCTTTATTTTCAGCGACTCTTCCTGACGCTTTAACGGAGATAACTGAGTGTTTAATGTTTTCAAGTCTGATTTGCTGTCAGACAGATAATTTTCTATTTGCCTGGCAATCGGGCCGTATCCTCGTTTCCCGGTAGCGCCCTGTATTTCACGAATAAGCTCTTTATTCAGACTATCTATTATATTCATTTTATTCTGTATTTCATCTTCTATGCCGCGAATCTTACTTTGAACAGGTTCCAAATAACGAGCAGTTAATATTTTGTCCTGCTTTGCTATGGCAGCATTCTGCTTTGCAATGGCTTCAGCATAGTTTTCTTCT
Organism: Desulfonema magnum; assembly: GCF_017377395.1. Classification (GTDB taxonomy): domain Bacteria; phylum Desulfobacterota; class Desulfobacteria; order Desulfobacterales; family 4be13; genus Desulfonema_C; species Desulfonema_C magnum. Next base: position 243,117 of record NZ_CP061800.1, read on the forward strand.
AACTGGTGATTTATCTCTTTTTCAAATATTTTTAGCTGAAGCGGTTTTGAAATGATGAAAGCAATGGACACGGCCAGCAGAACGCGGGGAACAGTTGTCCATAATTGTTTCCAAAACATACCGATTCTGTTAATATTTGTAACAATATATCTGTCGAGATTAAAAATTAATAAACCCCATAAGATACCAAACAAAACAGAATAATCGGCCCTGTCAAAGACAAAAAACAAAGCATATCCGCCTGTCAGAGACGCCAATATTGCTGTAAACACCACAGCCGCCCCTATTCCCTGATAAGTGGCCTTTTCAGTGGGGCATTCTTCTAAAATATCAGTCAGAGTGCCGCTGCACCACCAAAGAAATCTGGTAATTATGCCGACCCTGCTTGTGTCATTTCCGTAAAATTTGTTTCGTGCTGCCAGCGCCTTATTTTTTGCCATAACTGACATTGTATTTAATTCATAGAGAGAGGGTTCTGTAAGTCTGTTCTGGTGCATACTTTGAAAGAATGGCTTCCGAATTGCCTCTGTCAAACGGATAAAGGAATGAATCATGGTCCATAACCAGATTTGAATGTTTTGCTGAGAACCACAGAAATTGCTCACCAAGGGTTATAAATTCTTACCGAACAAACCTCTGTGTGGCTACTTATAAAAGGAGTTTTCTATACAAATATTGATTACTTATTTCATATAAAAAAAGAAGTCAATGGGGTGGAAGGAGTATTCATATGGGGGAAAAAGGTAATTCAAAATGGGGGAATATACTCCCCGTTGCTACGTGGAACTTGATAACTCACTGATTATGAATCAGATTTCTTTTGCCGGACGGGGTTTGCAACCCCGTCCGGAATATTTTCCGGATCGCCGCCCGCAAACGTTTCGGACGGGGTTGCAAACCCCGTCCGGCAGCCGTCCCTCATTCTTAGCCTGATGCATATGGAATATACTCCCCGTTGCTATGTGGAACTTGGTAACTCACTGATTATGAATCATATTTTGGATTGATACCAAATATGAGGAATATTAAGAATATGTTCGATCTGCTGATATTGAAAAGGGGTTCTGAGAACAGCCCGGCAATTCATTGCCAGGCTGTTCTTTAAAAAACGCTACATGCAACTTTTAACTTCCAGGTTCAATAAGTTGCGGCGGTCACGCTTGCCGCTGCCCTGAGTTAAAAAATAGGAGCTAATAAATTTCAACAGGTAAAAAATAGCCGCACTTCACGTTAAAAGGATAAAAAAAATCAAAGATAAGGGAACTCGAAATAAATAATATACCCGGTTCAGGAGAATGTAGGGTGGGTGCAGCGAAGACGGTGGGGTTCGCTTCGCTGCACCCACCCTACATTTCTTCTGTTATTCTGAAGGCTGAATTCCAATTTTCGGTTTCTGATTTTCGACTTTAGGTTTCTGGTTTTCAGCTTCAGCTTTCTGAGTTTCAGCTTGTGATTCTGTTTCCGATTCTGTTTCTGATTTTACAGCTTCGGCTTCAGCTTTCGGCGTTTCAGTTTTTGCTTCTGATTTTTCAGTTTTTGCTTCTGACGTTACTTTTGGTTCCGGAGATTCAAGTTCAGCTTTCGGTATGACTTGCAGTTCTGGTTTTCCAGCTTCGACTTCCAGCTTTTTGACCTGATCGCTGCTCTCTTCTTTCTTTACTTCCTGCTCTTCAAAAAATTCTTCCGGATCAGCAACAAAATTATCATGTCTCCATTTGGAGACAATGTATATCCACGGGCTGATTCTTTTATTCAGCTTTTCCGCCTCTGCTGAGAGTTCCACCTCATTTTTTTCTGTTTCTTCCGGCTTTGATGTTTCTTCATCAGCAACAGCTTTTTCTTCTTCCCCTTGTTTTTTCTCTTCTTCTTTCTTTTCCTTAGCTACATAGGCCGCACTCATTTTTAAGTAAAATTTATCATTGTCATTATTTAATGCAGTACCCGGATATACTTTATAAACCGTTCCGTCAAACATATGATATTCAAAACATAATGCGTTGTCCAGACCTGTCTCACCTGCTTCTTTTGCAGGATCAGCAACATCTTCTATACGAAAAGAGCCTATTGCTCCGAATAAGCTGTTGGCCTTGGATTTTTTGAGTTTTTTACCTTCAGGCAAATTCGCAAATTCAGGGTCCTTGCCTTTTTCCGGCCGTTTTAGCGTATATATGACCTTTTCAGATTTCGGATCAGTGCAGACAACCTTTTCCACATCATTTGACTTGGCTTCTGTCAGTTCCTTGTCAAGCCATTCATCAGGTTTTTTATCCAAAAAGCTGAAAATCTGATCCACCATATAAACGTCATCAGCATTTGCATGCATGACATAATGACCGCCACCCTCTCTCGGATTCCCCAGTATGATATCCGCGAGGATTTTCTTTTTCTTATCCTCCAGTGTCAACCGGGTTCCCCTCTGATCTTCCGGCATATCTTCCTTTTCCGGCCCATACAGAGCGAGACGTGAACGCTTCTCATCATCAGCCTTAAAACTTCTTCCAAGCTTAGAGTCTTTCAGTTTCTTGACAATATCTGTTATTTTTGAAAAGTCCGCAGGATAATTAAACCTGTTTTCAACCACCCAGACAGGCTCCCCTTTTTTCAGAGCAACCGAATCCTCATGACTTTTAATTGTAATTGCCGCGACATCATTCACAGGAAAATCCGGAAAAAGTTTTTCTCCCATTTTTACCTGTTTATTTTCAGTTTCCTTCTGATACATGGTGAAATATGCGACACCGCCAAGGGCACAGCAAACCACCAAAAGAATGACAAATGTTTTTAATTTCATAAAAACCCCTTATGTAAATGAGAACTGAGAAGTGAAAAACTTCTCAATTCTCAATTTTTAATTCTCAATTCTCAAGCTTTTCTTTCGCCGATAAAGCGCATAAGAGATGCCTCCGAGAGACACAAACAGGGGCATCAGAGCAATATTAACAACCTTTACTTTCGTGCCAAGCGCCTCAATATCTGCTCTTAAATTTCTGCGGACTTCTTTCAGTTCTTTATTGATTCTCCGCTTTTCTTCCTGAAACTTCTGGATTTCCGCTTCCTGTTCCTCACTCATGATAAATTTCTGAGACTTATCTTTTTTCTGTTCAAATTCTCTTAATTTCCGATTGGTCTCATCTACTTTTCTGACCAGTTCCTGTTCTCTTGACAGCCATCGGGCCTGGGCTTTTCTCTCAAGCTCCTGAACCCTGATAAATGGTCTTTCAAATGTTCCTCTGGATCTGATGCCGACAAGTTCCTCGCTGCCTGTAAGCATTTCAGTGGTGTTCAGAAGAAAATTAAGATTATCATTAAAGACTCTGGAGATATTGAATCCCAGGAAATTCTGCCTGCTCATATAATAACTGTCGGAAAGCATGTCCGCGTCAGCAACAATGATGATGACAGCATTTTTTTCTCCTTCAGTCAGATGAGCCGTGTCCTCTTTCTCATCAGAGGAATCTTTTGCATCCTCTTTTTCAGCTTCTGGTTTGCCATCAGGAAAAGCGGTCTTAAACTTTCCTCTCAGCCTTACAGCGAGATCATATGCTTCAACCGTGGCTTTGAAATCCCGTCGCAGATGGCCTGCTCCGAAACGGACTCTGAAGCTTTCTGTAAGCGAAGAATTCTTGCTTGATTTCAATAAAGACGTATATTCAAAAGCATTGTCATCCGCTTTTTTAATGACACCGGCCATGGGCAGAAGCATACTTTCAAGTTTGGCAGTTGTGATTTCCTCTTTGTTAAAAGATTCACCTTGTGCCGAAATCCATAACGGGTTGTCTTCTACCTGGTTATTCTGAGTTCTCAGTTTGGTGGAATAGTCAAAATCAACTAAGATTTTGCCGCGCTCCATGGAAACCCCCCACGCACTGAAAAGCTTGTCCAGAGAAGACCCCTTAGGTTGTTGCTGCGGACCAGTGGCATCAGATATGGAAAGCGGATCAGCAAAAACAACAACATTTCCCCCTTTTAAAACATACTGATCCACGGCGTACTCAAGGCTTTCGCCGGCATCCCTGGGATGAAGCAGAATCAGAAGATCAATGTCATCTGAAATCTCATCAGAACTCATGCTTATTTCTTCAACATCATACGTTTTTTTCAGCTCTGTCACAAACATCCAAGGTTCTTGGCCCTGCCCCTGATTTTGCATATTAAACGCCATCTGAGGCTGACCAAAAACAGGAATCGGGCTGATAATACCGACTTTGTGTTTTTTAGGAGACTGCACTCTGGAAATCAGCCGGGTGATATCATATTCAAGATGCTCTTCCCGGGTCGGATCAAGCGTTTTTATGGTTTCTTCCTGGTCAGCGGCCATTACCACAAGCCCGAAATATATTTTTTCGCCTGTGGGAAGACTGATACCGCCGATGCCGTATTTGACTGCCCAGTCCTCCTCTTCCGAATCCGGTTTGGGATTGTAAATTTCAACAGCAACCTTGCCGTTGCTGTAATGTTCATATTCAGAAAGAAAATCAAGAATTCTTCCGGCATATGTTTTTATATGCACAGGGGTGTTTACATTGTCCTTGCTGTAAAATACTTTTATGGTGACATCTTCCTTCAGCTCGGACAAAATTTTTCTGGTCCCCTCGGAAAGAGAATACAATTTATCCTCTGTGGTATCCCAGCGCAAATTCGCATGTGCAAAGATAATATTGACAAAAATGAGTATGACCAGAATCAGAACCAGCCCGCCTGCTGAAAAAAGTGATTTTTCAAGTCCTCTTTTCTTATCAGACATATATGTTACCTCCTGGAATCAGTTGGCAGGTTTCAGCGGATAAGGCCGCACTGAAAACGGCAACTGACAAGCGATAGCTTTTATAACGCTCTTCGATTTTGTATGATAATGCCGTTTACAACCAGCATGAAAGCAATAACTGAAAAATAGTATAACAAGTCTCGAAGATCGAGCACGCCTCTTTCTATGGAAATAAGGTGGGACAGAAACCCCATCTCGGAAATCAGATTCAGAAGCCAAATCGGCGCCCATCCGGACAGCACATTGGTAACTGGCGGATAACCGGCCAGGATGAAAAACAGGCAGATGACAACCGAAACGATAAAGCTGATCACCTGGCTCCGTGTGAGGGATGAGGTCATAATTCCCACACTCAGAAATGCCCCGGCAGATAAAAAGCTTCCTATGTATGCACATAATATGGGGCCGATATCCGGTTCACCAAGATATGAAACTGTTATCACCATGGGAAATGTGAAAAACAGGGCAATGCCGATAAATATCCACGCGGCCAGAAATTTGCCCACGATCACCTCTGTGACAGTGACAGGAAAAGTCAGAATCAGTTCCATGGTTCCCATCCGTCTTTCCTCTGCCCAGAGCTTCATGGCGACAGCAGGGACAAGAAACAGAAATATCCAGGGATGCCATTCAAAAAAAGTCCTGAGATCTGCCTGGCCCATCTCAAAAAAACGACTGATATAAAATGTGAAAAAGCCCAGCAAAAGCAAAAATATTACAATAAAGACATACGCGACCGGGGAGTCAAAATAACCGGAAAGCTCCCTTTTGAATATCGCCATAATATTGTTTGCAGTTTCTTTTGTTTTCATGTCTGTGTTCCGTTGTTGAAAAGGTGTTAGGTATTAAGTGTTAAGTGTTAGGAACAAATAACAAAATTTTATGAAAGTATTAAGTGTTATGTTAAAAAAACTGTAAGACTTTCATTGTTCGTTGTCACTGGCAGGTCATAACCGTTATTTGGTTATCTGACTACTTGGCTGATAACGGATGGCCGGTTCCGGTGATGGTCCGGAAAACTTCGTCCAGCCGTCCTTGTTCCACGGATATGGATTTCACTTCATAATTATTTGCAAACATGGCAGATATGACTTTGTCTGCAACCGGTTCGTCATTGTTTTCAGGAAAAATCCGAGCCTTAAAATCATTTCCGTTCTTCTCAAGAATTTTAACGGAACTCACCCAGTCCTGCTCCTGAATACAGGATACAAATCCTTCGGGATCATGATTGTGAAGACTGAGCGTGACTGCTCCGTGAACAGCGGATTTTTTTCTGAGATTGGACGGAGTGTCGTCAATGACAAGCTGACCGTTTGCAATGATGATGGCCCGGGTGCAGACCGCATCCATTTCTTCCAGAATATGAGTTGAAAGGATAATGGCCTTTTCCATGCTCATTCTCTGTATCATAAGCCTGACTTCATGCTTTTGGTTGGGATCAAGTCCGTCCGTGGGTTCGTCAAGAATCAGGTATTCCGGATCATGAATAATGCTCTGGGCAAAACAGACCCGTTGTTTGAATCCCTTTGAAAGTGTGTTGACTGTCTGAAATTTCACCTCTGACAGAAAACATTTTTCAATGGTCTCTTCCACCCTCTTTTTCCGGTTTGTTCCGGAAAAGCCTCTGATCTGGGCGCAGAAATCAAGATAGCCCCAGACTGTCATATCCGGATATACGGGCGCATTTTCAGGCAGATATCCGATTTTTTTTCTGGCTGAGATTGAATCTTCAAGAATATCTGAGCCGCCGATGACAGCAGTTCCGGCCGACGGTGCGAAAAAACCGGTAATCATCCGCATGGTGGTTGATTTGCCTGCGCCATTGGGTCCTAAAAAGCCCAGTATTTCCCCTTTGTTCACCTTAAAGGAGATATCATCTACCACTTTTTTGACACCAAAATATTTCGTAAGGTTTTTTACTTCAATCATACATAGAAAAAAGCCTTTGGAAATTCCCGACTTTCACTGGCAAGCCGGAAAAGGCTTACCCTCCTTCCTTTTTTATTAGAAGATTTAGGGGGATTGGCAATTACCTCCCGACTCTCCTGAGCCATTCAATATACACCTGTAAAGTTTCCCTCACCAAAGTTATCCGCAGGTTTTATGGGCGGACGCTCTGAAACCTCCGCGACTGAGACGCATAATCCATAAACCCGAGCAGATAAAAACCACATAAAATAATTGTTACGTTTTTATTATTGTCAAGAGCATTTTTTTATTTTATTTATCAAAATATTCTGATACACAAAAAGGCTTAAAATTTATCAGGAAAGGAAAAAGGATGGAAAGAGAAGATATATCTTCTAATTATTTTGAAAAATTATGGAAATTTTTTACATCGGTCAGGCTTACGGTAGTTCTTTTGTTGTCACTCGCAGCCACATCTGTTATTGGAACAGTTATCCCCCAGAATGAAAGCAACAGCGCATATTTTCAGGAATATGGGGAAGTTCTTTACCGAATTTTTTACGGATTTGGCTTTTTTGATATGTACCATTCGTGGTGGTTTCAGGCGATGCTTATTATATTAACCGTGAATATTGTTGTGTGTTCACTGGATCGGCTTTCCGCAACATGGAAGATCATTTTTAGCAATCCCCCGAAATTTAATGTTTCAAGATTCAGAAAGCTTTCCAACAAAGAAGAATTTACTGCTGATTATTCCCCCGAACAGTTGAAGGATAGTTATAAACCCGTTATTTCCAAAGCCTTCGGATATAGCAGGGTTGAAGAGACAGATGAGGGGGTCTGCATTTTTGCTGAAAAAGGACGCTGGACACGACTGGGGGTTTATATTGTCCATATCAGTGTGATTTTGCTTTTGGTGGGCGGTCTGTTCGGTTCAATTTTCGGGTTTGAGGGATTTGTCAATATCCCGGAGGGCAGTGCCACGGATCATATACGTTTAAGAAAAACCAGCCAGATAAAGGCGTTGGATTTTACAATCCAATGTGATAAATTTAATGTGAGCTTTTATGATTCGGGTGCGCCGCGGGAATATCGCTCCGGTCTGACGATTCTTGAAGGGGACAAGCCTGTTCTGACACGGGATATTATTGTAAATGATCCCCTGCGATACAAAGGAATAAATATATTCCAATCCAGTTACGGAACAATGCCGGAGAATGCTGACAGCATGAAAGGCAGGGCGATCACGCTGAGTTTTACAAGCAATGCAACCGGGATGGTTTATATCAAAAAGGCAGTTTTCGGTAAAAAGACTGATCTGCCTGAGAATATGGGAAAATTTATTATAAAAGACTTTGATAACGATTATAATTTCAGAGGCCATAAGATCGGAAAGGTCTTTATCGGAACTGTGCTGCCGACCGAAGGGGAACCGCTGGATATTGTTATTCCGCCATTTTCAAATTTTGACAGAATGAGGGGCGGAGATTTTGCTGTTTCTGTCACAGCGTATGAACAGCATTATTATACCGGACTTCAGATAACAAAAGACCCGGGCGTCCTGATTGTTTATTCGGGATTTATTATGATGATCATTGGTTTTTTAATCACTTTTTTCATGTCTCATCGGCGTGTCTGTGTTGAGATGACAGCAGCCGGGGAAAAAACCACGGTTATGGTGGCAGGCATGGCCACCAAAAACAAGATGGGTATGGAAATCAGGACAAAAAAATTATCACAACGTCTTGCCGGAATACACCCTTCACCCTATTGATTTATCTTTTTTTTTGTGACAAAGGGCAGATACGAGGTGAGTCTGTGTGTTTAAAACAAATAGGAGTTGAAGTGTTATAGGGAAAAATGATGCGCTTAGGTAAGCAGAGCTATATATGTTGCTGTGATGATACAATTAAGAATAAATTCGGCAGGCAGCAGTCCCTGAGATCACAAGAGTTCCGGATTTCGTTCCTTTGCCTAACTTGTATCTCTGTGTGATCTGTATGCTTTGCATATAATGGTTCCCGGGAGACAGAGGAAATGCTCGGAATATGAAACAGAAAATAATTTCGTCGGCAAATAAAAAAATACTTTTCCTGCCTCATGCAATTAAGCAGATGTCTCGTCCGGACAGAATGATTACCGCTGATGAGATAAGAGAGGCAGTGTTGTCTGGTGAAATAATTGAGGAATACATGGAAGATCAGAGAGGCGAGAGTTGTCTGATTCTTCATACAAAACAAAATCGTATCATACATGTTGTCTGTACGCCAAAAAGCGAATATCTGGCTATAATCACAGCATACTTGCCGGCACCGGATTAATGGTCGTCAGACTTTAAAATGAGGAGGTAGATATGGAATGTTTTCATTGCAGAGGCAAGATGATCAGAGGAAATGCCCCGTTCAGCGCAGACCGGAACGGATACCATATTTTATGGGAATCAGTACCCGCATGGGTATGCACACAATGCGGAGAGGCTCTTTTTGAGGAAAATGAGGTGAATCATATTCAGAAAGCACTGCGGCAAATTGATCAGGAAACAATAGCGATGATGTCAGATGTCGCCTGACAAGGCGGTGTATTCGGACACAAATGAGGGAGCTTGGCATTTATAAAATTGCACCGATTACAAGCCCTGATGACTTCATCAAAAATACTTTTTCAGCAAGATTAAAGGTTGTCTGGAATTTTTACCTTGAAGAACTTAATTCAAATCAGATCAGGTTAAGCACTGAAACAAGGGTATTATGTATGAGTCCGTTTACCAAACTTACTTTTGGTTTGTACTGGATGATTATCAAGCCTTTCAGTGGTGTAACACATAAAAAAATGCTTCAGATTATAAAACAGGATTCAGAAACCCATGCAGAGATTGGATAACAAATTGACAAACCGAAACTTACCCTCCTGAGTCTCATGGCCATAATGTTAGCCGCTTATCGGTTTGTCAGATAGGTTTGCGGCAACAAACAGTTTTTCAACACCTGGCTAACCCGGCAATAAACTCAGGCGCAAAAGGGTTCCGGTCGCCAGCGATCCCTCCGCCCTTCCGCACCAGTCAATTTTTGTATTAACCATTTTATTTTATAAAAAATATAAGAAAACATAAACAGAATATGCCAAAGCTCACAAGATATATTTTTAACAGAAAAAAACTCGGTTCAGTCCTGAACAATATGTCTCTCGAATCTCTGGCAGACCATACAACTCCTTCTGATATAAGACAAAGAGCAGATAAGTGGCGCAGCCTGACTGAGCAGAAAATAGTGGAGGGGAAAAATGAGATTTCCCTTCAGGATTCTTTTTTAAGCGATATCTTCGGAAAAATACTTGATTACAAATCCATACATGAATGCCCTGAAGAATGGCATCTGTACCGAGAAAAGAAAACAATGACCGATGCGACAAGAAGTGACGGTGCCCTGGGTTTCTTTTCCTCGGCAAATGAGGATGTCAGAGTTGTCATCGAATTAAAAGATGCAAAAACAAGTCTTGACGCGAGACAGAAAAGAAAAGGCGCAAATTATACGCCAGTCGAGCAGGCGTTTTTATATGCAAGCAAATTCGGTAAAAAATGCAGATGGGTGATCGTCAGCAATTACAAGGAAATCAGGCTGTACAACCGCAACGCCTCCATGAACGAATATGAATCCTTTGTAATTGAGAAACTGAACCATGACGCGGAGTTGAAAAGGTTTCTTTATCTGCTCTCAAGAAAAAATCTTATTGAGAAAGAAAAACAGAGCATCATTGACAATCTTTATAATTCCAATGAGGCTGAACAGGAGAAAATATCAAAGGAATTTTATAACAAATATAAAGCATTAAGACTTCACCTTTTTGAACATCTGAAAGAAAAAAACAGCGACACTGACGAACTGATCCTGCTGGAGAAGGCTCAGAAAATATTGGATCGGTTTATCTTCATCTGCTACTGCGAGGACTTCGGACTGTTGCCGGAACGGATTTTCAGAAAAATGATGGAAGCTGTGAAAAATCCGCTGATATTTGCAAATGTGACCCAGTGGGATCAGCTGAAAAACCTTTTCAGTGCCATTGATCAGGGAAGCCCGCGGCATCATATAAACAAGTTCAATGGCGGACTTTTTGAATTTGATGAGATTCTTGACGGAAAGCTGATGCTCGGTGATGAGATTTTTGATGCGCTTGCGGAGATAACAGACTATGATTTTGACTCGGACCTGAATGTCAACATACTCGGTCATATCTTTGAGCAGAGCATTACCGACATCGAGGAAATAAAAGCCTCTTTGGCGGGTGAGTCATTTGACAGGAAAAAGGGCAAAAGGAAAAAACACGGCATTTATTATACGCCTGAATATATTACCCGCTATATTGTGGCGCAGGCTGTGGGCGGGTGGCTTGAGGAGAGAAAAAAAGAACTTGGTTTTGAAAAACTTGCAGAACTTACTGAAAAAGATTTTGCATCTGTAAAATATTACAAGAAAACCGGCGGCATCAGATCATCAAACAAAAACATAAAGGCGCATCTCGAATTCTGGCAGGCATACAAGGAGAAACTGTCCGATATCAAAGTGCTTGATCCTGCCTGCGGCAGCGGGGCTTTTTTAAATCAGGCATTTGATTTTTTGTACAAAGAGGGACAGCATGTTAATGAGGAGATCGCAAAGCTGCAAAAGGGACAGACCGAGGTTTTCAGGCTTGATGAGCATATTTTGAAAAACAATCTTTTTGGGGTTGACCTGAATCCCGAATCTGTTGAAATTACAAAATTAAGTTTATGGCTGAAAACAGCCGACAGAAATTCGGAGCTGACCGCACTTGATGATAACATAAAATGCGGGAATTCGCTGATTGATGATCCCCAAGTCGCGGGAGAGCGGGCATTTAAGTGGGAACATGAGTTTTCGGAGGTTATGGAAAGCGGAGGCTTTGATGTGGTGATTGGGAATCCGCCGTATGGGGCTTCTTTCATTATAAAAGAAAAAGAATTCATCACCAAAAATTATAAAAGCTGTCAATATAAATTCGAAAGCTATATATTTTTTTATGAAAAAGGAATTTCCTTAATAAAAGAAAAAGGTTATCTTTCTTTTATTACACCTGAACTTTTTTTAAGATTGGAAAAATCTGAAAACATAAGACAATTTCTATATTTACAAGCTCAAATTATTGAACTAAAATTTGTTGGCGAAAATGTATTTCAGGATGTGAAAATTAATTCAGTCATTGCCACTATAACCAAAGCAAAAAATACGTCTTATAAAACAATAAAAATAATAAACCAAGACAAGCCAGTTTGGTATTACAGCTATGAAAGATGGAAAAAAACACCGTACTTAAAAATAAACTATGAAATTTCTCCTCAAATAGAAAAGATTATCTATAAAATTGAGAGTGCTTCATCTTTTTTAGAAAATTATGGTGAAGTCATACAGGGAATAACGCCATATGATAGTTATAAAGGTCATTCAAAGGAACTAATTAAGCAAAGAGCGTTTCATTTTAAAGAAAAAATAGATGAGAGTTGTGGAAAATGGTTAGATGGCAAACATATCAGCAGATATAGTTTAATTGAAGGAGAAGAATGGTTACGTTATGGTAGCTGGTTGGCGGCACCACGAGAAAGACACTTTTTTGAAAACCCGAGGTTATTGTTCAGAGAAATTCCGGGACAAAATAAACGAATACAGGCAACTTATACGGAAGATGTTTATTATCACGGACATAGCATCGCCCCTTTCATTTTAAAAGAAAAATTAAAAGAAAAATTGTTTGTAATTTTATGTATCGTAAATAGCAGATTGTTAAGTTGGTATATAAAGTATAAATCTTCAAACTTTTCAAAAGATACTTTCCCAAAAATTAATCCAAGAGATATAAAACAGTTACCTGTGAGAATTGTTTTAAAAAAATCCCAACAGCCCTTCATTGAAAAAGCCGATTTAATGCTCTCCAAAAACAGAGAACTTCAGGAATTTAAAACTGATTTTTTAAACTTTCTTAAAAGCGAGCTGACACCTCAGAAAATCAGCAAAAAATTAGAAAACTGGCCTGAATCGGACTGGGATCAGTTCAAAAAGGAACTGGCAAAAGGCAAAGTCAGAATGAAAGAGTTAAGTTTGAAAGAACGTAAGGAATGGCAGGCGTATTTTGCAGAACAAAAGGAAAAAGCCGCTGAAATCATATCCGTCATAGACAAAACCGACAGAGAAATTGATCAGATGGTTTATGCGCTTTACAGACTCACGGAACAAGAGATAACCATCGTGGAAAACGCAATATAATCGCTAAAACCCGATCATCAAGTTTTTTTCTGTCTTCGCTTGTCCCTCTTGGACAAAAAAACATATCAAATGAGATGTTGTTCTGCGGGAAAGAAATCCTGAATTCAGAAGCAACAGATAACAAAAAAGGAAAATCAGAATGAGGATAAAATTCGAAACAGAGGAAATAATCCGGGTTTACAGATTGCTTGAGGCACTGAATGATTTTTTTCACCAGCCTCTGAATTTCGAAGACAAAGACGCTGTCATGCGCTTTGCACAGAAAAATTATCCTGAAATCAGGGAATTGTATTATGACACGATATGGGAACGGCTGCCGGAGGATATTCGGGATAAAATCACAAATGCCGAAGATGAGAGGGACAGCCCTGAGAACCCGGCTCTTATAAAAGAGAACCGGCCATGCCACAGATAGCACTGGCAATACCGGACATCTCCGGACGCTCTGCCGGCCGCATGATCATTCGATCATCAAGTTCTTTTCTGTCATTCCGTTCGACTGAGCTCACGCCAAAACCTTCACCTGAGACTTAGGCGTGAAGCTCAGTCGAACGCTCACGCCGAAGTCTCAGTCGAACGGAATGACGGACTGTTTGTTCAAATCGGGTCAAAAAAACTTGATCATCGAGTATAAAGGGAATAAAAGTAATTTACTGCCTGAAAGGGGAACGCTTTAATGAAAGAATAATCAGAACAAGGTTATCTGTCACACGACAAAATGGTTATCTTATTTAAATAACAACAACAAGAAAATTAACAAATTATTCCATCTGACCACAAGGGCCGGCATCCGACGTAATCTGAATTTACTGCACTTTTGTGGCAAATGAATTCTGCGTTATTTTCCTCGTAAAATGAGATATTGCTTATGCTAATTTCAGGTCTTAAAGTATTGACTGCTGCATACATTGTAGTAAAAATTTTTGAAAAAAATAATAGGAACCTAGCGAATCCGGAGTGCAAAAATTTTATTTTTGCAATTGCGAAAAAGCATTTTTCGCACTTCGGATAAAATACCGGAAAACCCGCTTACGCTTAAGTCAGCAGTATTGGAGCTTGTCGAAAGGGGGGAGAGAAACATCATCATGAAAAAAAACAGCAAAAAGTGATATTTTTAGACGGCCCGGGACAAAATAATGCGACATCTGCTATTGTTCACAGCTTTATTTTGTCAGTGAAGCGAGAGATTATATTTTTTTTAAGGGGGATAAAATAAAAAGAAAGTTTAATACCGATTCACTGTTGCAATTATACAATAAATGTTCCTTATCGAATGAAGTTATGGGACATAATCAATGTATAATTTCATTAGAGAAATGGTATAATGTTTTGTCCGTTGAAGATGCGGGTGAGCAGGGCGGGTCAGAACCCAGCGACTCAGTATAACGTTGTGATTCTGACCAGTACGGATGTCCGGAGGGATATGTTGCATCCCGTAACCTGAACTTTATTACGCAGGGAGAAATTATAATGAAATGTCCAAATTGCGGAAGTGACAAAGTGACCTATTCACACACGCGAGGCGTGGAAAAATTTACCCAATATTTATGGCCCAAAGCACCTTACCGTTGTAAGGAATGCTGGACTCGCTTTTGGAAATTCAAAAGCGCTTCGAAAATCATTGTCGGATTAAGTGTGGTGGTTATCCCCCTGCTTTGTTTGGCAGCAGCAATGTGGTTTTTCTTTCTCCGAGGGGAGCAGAAAACTCCGCCACCTCGTTTTTCTGAAGAAAAGGAAATTTTCAAAGAAGAAAAACAAGCGACTGAGCCAACTGTCACCGAGGAAGTAAATGCTCTTCTGGCGAAACAAACAGAACAAAGCAGAACCGCGGGTACAAATGAGATGCTGTCTGAACAGAATGAAGTTCAAAAAGGACAGGAACAACCTGTAATATCAGACAAAAACCATGAAAAAAATGGGACCGCCGCGAACCCGGAATCATCAGATAAGACAGTCCCGACTGAAACTCAGAAAACACTCAGTAAAAAAGCAGAATCAGTAAAAAAAGCCAGGGTATCAAAAAGCCGTAACACACTCAGAAGCCTCGGACCGAAAGCCTCAGAAGGTGAATTCGGTCTGGTGTTTTCCACTGCTGATCCTATTCGGAACTACAAGCACTTTCCCTTGGATGAGACCCCCCCGAAAGTGGTGATAGATTTGCTGGGAAAATGGAACTATTCAGGGAGAAAAACATTAAGGGTACAAAGCGATATGGTCAGCCGAGTCAGGATCGGAGAACATGACGACAAACTCAGGGTGGTTCTGGATCTGAAAGGCAACAAAACATTCACTCCCAAGTTTGA
Source organism: Desulfonema magnum (assembly GCF_017377395.1). Classification (GTDB taxonomy): domain Bacteria; phylum Desulfobacterota; class Desulfobacteria; order Desulfobacterales; family 4be13; genus Desulfonema_C; species Desulfonema_C magnum. Next base: position 258,362 of record NZ_CP061800.1, read on the forward strand.
AGAATCACCCCAAGGACTTGTTATGACGATTAAAAAATGATATTATCAGTAGATCGAAAAGAATTTCCAACATACTGTTTTTAAGGCAACTCCGAGGAGTGCAAAAATGAAGCGAACGCGGAATTTTTGCAAAAATTCCGCGTTCGCTTCATTTTTGCACTCCTTTTGTCCTGGAAACTTTTCGATCTACTGATTATAGCTTTTAACAAAAAAATTATCCGGAGTGCCAAATATTTTCTTAAAAACTTTTACAGTATATGAAGCTAATATTTTGATTTACCTGACGTTTTTTACAATAATATGTTGTTTCTTTCTTTATACAGGGAGCCTGCCCGGGGCTGTTCTGTCCGGTGCGGAAATACCAAGAAAACGGGAAGCCCGTGTTGAAATCGTGAAAGATATTGACATGGAGAACCTGAAAGAAGTATCAAGGGTAATTATTTTAGCTGATCAGCCTGTGCAGAACTATCAGGCATCATTTCTGAACAGGCCCCTGAGATTTGTGGTTGATCTGACGGGAAATTGGAAAAATTCGGGAGATGCTGTCCTGAACATGAAAGATGACATGATCAGAAGCATCCGGGTCGGAGAGCATCCTGACAAGCTCAGGGTTGTCATGGATCTGAAAAATAACGGCCCCTTTTCTCCCATCATTGAAGAATACCCCAGAGGATTCAGCATAATCATGGAAAAACAGCCCGCATGCCTGCGTGATTCGGCCAAGGAAGAAGAAAACAGCACTGAAAAAACAGGTCGTCAAAGAGGGGCTGATGATGATCGGAAACACAAAAGAATACTGAAGGCTGTTTTACCCCGGTCCCCGGAGAACGGAGAATTCAGCCTGCTTATTTCAGCAGATGGACCTGTTCAGGATTACACTTCTTTTTTTCTCACGGACGAAACCCCGCCAAAATTCGTGGCTGATCTGGCGGGAAAATGGAAAAATCCGGGAAAATCCGTGTTTAAGGTGGAAAGTGATATAACAGAGGCTGTCCGGGTGGGAGAACACCCTGATTTTCTCAGAGTGGTTATGGATTTAAGGCTTAACGAGCCGCTGTCCCCTTTTTTCAGGGAATTACCCGAAGGTCTTATGATAACCGTAAAACGAAAGGTGGTGGTAACAGACTGAAAACATAATTTTTTTGTTTAATCGTATGGATTCTGATTTTAACAATGAAAAATAACGGAGGTATAAAAGTGGAAACTAAAAAAACAATGGCAGCATTCTTTGTAATGCTGATGCTGGCAATTCCGGGTTTTGCCCTGGCAGGAGCGGTTCCTGACACCGGGCAGACGACTTGTTATGATGATCAGGGGAATACCATTACCTGTCCCACGGAATGTGATGACGTGAATGGCTGTCTCCGCACATTTATCCGTCCTGACACTGGCAAGACGATCAGTTCTTTTTATGATAGTGACGGCGTTCAATTCAGTTACTACGGATTCCGCAGCTGCTATAATGACGATGGCACTGAAAAGACATGCCCTGAGTTCGAATGCCGTAACAAGAGCGGAGATGTCATCCCCTGTCCTACGGGCAAATGTTATGACAAAGCCTCAGGCGGCGTTGAATTCGCAGTTTGTCCACCCAGTGCTGAGAGTACAGGAACCGATGACTTTTACGGTCAAGACGGCAATTACGAGGTCAACCCTCCCTCCTATACAAAATTAGGTGACGGAGGCGTGGCGACAGATACGGATTGGATAATGGTCAAAGATGAATCCAGCGGATTAATCTGGCTGATGAAAGAAGCCGGATCTGCGAGTTCCTCACAGCCCAACAGAGCAGCGAACACATATACTTTCTCCGATGCCACGGGAGAATTTATTAGTCTGGTAAATACACTTGGGTTCGGAGGTTATAGTGACTGGCGGCTTCCGACCGTCAAGGAACTGGCTTTTATTGTCCACTCTGACAAATCCGGACCTGCCATAGATATTGAGAGCAAATCAGGTTATTTTCTTAATATGCAAGCAGGAGATTATTGGTCTGCCACCTCATGCACTGGTACTGAAGACGGAACGGATCTCAGCACCCAGGCTTTCTATGTCAATTTTGATGACGGAAGCGTGGGACGTGCGGAACAGACTGAGAGCAAGTATGTCATTGCTGTACGGAATCCGTAGCAGCCGTGTTTTGATACATTTCGGTTTTTAATATTTAAACCCGAATTACTTAAAAGGGAGACTGTCATGGTAAAGAAACTGATATTCTTTTGTTTCATAATATTCATCAGCCCGGGACTGGTTATGGGCGAACTGATTGATAACGGAGACGGCACGATTACAGACACGGACACAGGGCTGATGTGGTCTCAGACAACACATTCGGCTCAACACGATTGGGAAGGTGCCATACTTTCCTGTGAGGCCATTGCTTCTTCGACCGGGTTTGATGACTGGCGATTGCCGAGCAAAAATGAACTTCTCTCCATCGTGGATTACACCAAATACAACCCTGCGGCAAGTGATAAATTCGCAACCAATGCAGGCTATTACTGGACATCTACAAGTTATGTCAAAGTATCTGATCCACCTGAAGCCAAAGCGTGGTGCATCAATTTTAAAAATGGCATGGTCGAAGGGAAAGCCAAGACCGAAGAAGAATATTATGTCCGAGCGGTCCGCGGGGGTCAGAATCAGCTGACAGGCATGGTGATTTCAGAACCTGCCCAGACATCGGACTGGATGATAGGACGTCTGATGCCGATTATATGGGAAGGGGCTGGTAAGGCAAATGTTAATATAATCCTGTCTGATGACGGCGGCAGCAGTTTTGACAAGGTCATTGTCGAAAACACACCGGATGACGGAAGCTATGTCTGGCGGAAAATCGGGACAGCGGACAACGGAGAGGCAATGAATCTTGGTGAGTCTGATAATTATGTATTAAAAGTCGAACTTACAGACGGATCCGCAGGGAACATCCAGGGCATGTTTTCAATAAAGGAAGAAACCGGAGGCTTTGGCAGTAAGACGGAGCTGTCGGATATTATCCGCGGGCTTCAAATTTTAGCCGGTATTCTTGTTGAGTAATTTATACCGTTAAAATTGAAGATTGAAGCGATCTTGCTCTGAACGCTTCAATCTTCAATTTTTTTTTAAAACTTTTTAATTTTCAATTCAGAAATAGTTTATGAACAGCTCAGTTTTGTTGTCCATTGTGACATTTGTTTATTGTCTGGCAGCGGTATTGTATATCATTGCCTGGGTCTTTAAAAAAAAACTCCCGGGAAAAGTGGCAACAGGGGTGACGATGATCGCTGTTGCCGGGAACCTGGCAGGATTTATTTGGCGATGGTCGGAATCACACAAAATGGGATTCGGTTATGTCCCACTTTCAAATCTGTATGAGTCCCTGGTCTTTTTTTCCCTGACCATCGCAGTCGTTTACCTTGTGGTGGAACACACATATAAAAATCGGGTCATCGGGGCATTTGCCACACCGCTCGCATTTCTGGCAATGGCATATGCATCTTTGTCCCCGAACATGAACAACCAAATCAGGCCGCTGATCCCCGCATTGAAAAGCGACTGGCTCACTGCCCATGTCATCACCTGTTTCCTGGGATACTCAGGCTTTGCCATTGCCTTTGGTATCAGCCTGATGTATCTTTTCAAGCAAAGAGACACACAAGGCAAAAGCCGGCTGCTCCTTCATTTCCCCGAGGCGAATCTCCTGGATGAATTAACCCACCAAATGATCATGTTCGGTTTTCTCTTCCTGTCTGTGGGAATTATCACAGGAGCCGTCTGGGCAAACTCTGCCTGGGGAACCTACTGGTCCTGGGACCCCAAAGAAACATGGTCCCTGATTACCTGGTTCATCTATGCGACATTTTTACATGCCCGGCTCATGCGGGGCTGGCATGGCAATCGTCTTGCATATCTTTCTGTTATCGGGTTCGCAGCTGTTCTTTTTACATATTTCGGGGTAAATCTGCTGCCGGGTCTGCATAGCTATGGCAAATGATTTTAACTTGACAAAAATAATATTTGTATGTACACACTCCTAAATTATTTTTTTGTCAAGGGTCGGATTTTATTAAGTTTTCTTTTTATAATCTATTGAAATTATTAGAGATGGAGTTTGAATGAGTACATCAGATGATCTCAAAACAAAAAAGGATTCTGTGGAAGCGGGCGATGGTTCAGGAGGCTTCATTATCCTGTTCTTTATTATCGGGCTTGTGGCAAGTCTGATTTCGGGATGGCTGCTCTTTCCCAAGCTTCTCTATTCCGAGAAAAAACAGCCCATAGATTTTAATCACGCGCTTCACATGGAGCTGGTTGACGAGGGATGTGAAAGCTGTCATTTCTTTCGTGAAGACGGAACCTACGCCGGCGTTCCCAAACTTGCGCAGTGCATTGACTGCCATGAGGAAGTTCAGGGGGAAAGTCCTGATGAGGCGACATTTGTAGAAGAATATGTGACAAAAGGGAGAGAAGTCCCGTGGCTGATCTATTCACAGCAGCCAGACTGCGTATTCTTTTCTCATGTGGCGCATGTCAAAGGTGCGGGAATGGATTGTGCGACATGTCACGGACCGATTGGTGAATCCACAAGTCTGAAGGTTTATGAAGAGAACAGGATCACCGGTTACAGTCGGGATATATGGGGAAAAAATATTTCAGGTATTAAAAAACATACCTGGGATCGCATGAAAATGGACGACTGTGCCGAATGTCATGTGAAAAATGGTGTGAATCAGTCAAGTGTCCAGACAGGCAAAGGTGCCTGTTTCGTTTGTCACAAATAAATGAAGGGTGATTTTCTTTAAAAGGGATAAATTATGAAAATAGACAGAAGAAGTTTTTTGTCATTTGTGATTGGCGGCGCGGCGGGTACGGCCCTTACCCCATTGCCGTGGAAGCTTACGGATGACCTTTCTATATGGACACAGATGTGGCCGTGGACGCCTGTACCGCAAGATGGTGAAGTTAGCTATGTAAATTCTGTCTGCACGCTCTGCCCCGCGGGCTGCGGCATTTCTGTCCGTAAGGTTGATGACCGGGCGGTTAAAATAGAAGGAATGGCAGGCTATCCCGGAAGCAATGGAAACGCATGTATTCTGGGAATGGCAGGACTTCAGTTGCTTTACAGTCCCACACGCGTCAAAACACCGCTGAAACGGGTGGGAAACAGAGGCGAGGGAAAATGGAAGGCCATTTCCTGGGATGACGCGATTTCAGAAGTGGCGGGAAAACTTGGTGAATTAAGAAAAGACCAGTCTTCCGCAGTGGCCGGTATTGTCGGTTCAGATCGCGGAACAGTGCCTCAGTTGCTTAAACGACTCCTGACCGCTTATGGCTCGCCCAATTTTATGTGTTCACCATCCATGGATGATTCTTATGCGCTCACACTGAAGCTTATGCACGGTGTTTCCGCTTCAGCCGGTTTTGATATTGAAAACGCCAACTTTGTGTTAAGCTTCGGAAGCGGCATCATAGAAGGCTGGGGATCATCTGTGCGCATGTTCAAAGCCAACAGCGCGCTGAAAGATAAAAAAGGGAAAATGGTTCAGATTGAGCCGCGCCTGTCAAACACAGCCGCAAAAGCGGATCAGTGGGTCCCTGTCAGACCCGGCACGGAAACAGTTTTCGCGTTGGGGCTGGCCTATGTAATTATTCAGGAATCTCTCTATAACAAAGATTTTGTTGAAAATTATACGGCTGAATTTGACGCGTTCAGACAAATGCTTGATGCCTACAGCCCGGATAAGGTTGCTGAAATAACAGGCATTGACGCTGAAGCCATCACAACGCTGGCAAAAGCGTTTGCCGGGGCTTCCAATCCGCTGGCGGTTTGCGGCAGAGGACAGGGAACAACACCGGGCAGCCTTCATGAATTCATGGCTGTGCATGCCTTAAACGCGCTGGTGGGCAACATCAATAAAAAGGGCGGCGTATGGGCAGTTCCTGCCCCGGATTATATCCAGTGGCCGGATCCGGAACTGGATGACATTGCTCAGAAGGGAATTCAGACAGCACGGGCTGACGGTGCGGGAAGTGAAAAATATCCACACACCGCCTCTCTGCTAAACCGGCTTCCGGAGGTTATCAATTCAGCAGCGCAAAGCCCTGTTCAGGCCCTGCTTGTTTCAGGAGCGAATCCGCTTTACGCATTGCCTGACAGCAAAGCTGTGAAAAAGGCATTTGACAAAATACCTTTTATCGTGAGTTTTTCCTCTCAGATGGATGAGACTGCTCAATACGCTGATATTATCCTCCCGAACCATGCCTATCTTGAACGCTATCAGGATGTTCCCACCCCGACAGGTCTTCAGACACCCCTTACCGGGCTGTCAAAACCTGTGCTGGATCCCCTGTTTGACACAAAACACACAGGAGACGCGATCATTATGATCGCAAAAGCATTGGAAGGCAACATCGCGGCAGCTTTCCCGTGGGACAATTATGAAGTCTGTCTGAGTGAGACTTTGGGAGATAAATGGGATGCCCTGGTTGAAAACGGATTTGTGGCTCAGGATTTTCAGGAGCCAGGATGGGAAGGCGCGTTTACGACCCCCTCGGGAAAATTTGAGTTCGTTTCCAAGGCTTGCGCGGCAGAATCAGATAAGCCCGTTTTCAGTTCAGTGACACCTGAAGGAGATGAAAAAACATATCCCCTTATACTTATACCTTATGATTCCATGAGACTGTCAAACGGTTTTATCGGCAACCCCCCGTTCCTCACCAAAACGGTTGAGGATACGGTTCTTAAAGGCAATGATATTGTTGTTGAAATTAATCCTGCGACCGCCAAAGACCGTTTATTTTCGCTGAATGACGGTGCCCCTGCGATGCTGAGTACGCCCAGAGGAGAGGTAAGAGTCAGGGTGCATCTGTCTGATGGCATTATGCCGGGATTTATGGCAATGGCCAGAGGATTGGGACATACCGCGTATGATGATTATCTGGCAGGAAAAGGCGCTAATTTCAATGAGCTTATCGGCCCGGCGGAAGACCCTGTTTCCGGTTTGGACTCAGCCTGGGGAATCAGGGCAAAGCTGACCAATGTTCCAATATGACAATTATTGAAAATTGAAGATTGAAGATTGAAAACCTCAATATTCAATACTCAGTACTCAATATTCAATCCAAAGAGGTTTTGATGAAGAAAGAACATAGTAAAGCCAAAAAATATGGAATGGTCATAGACCTGGATAAATGTACCGGGTGCGGGGCCTGCATGGTGGCTTGTATGGCAGAAAACAATGTTCCCTTTAAGAAAGATGAATCAAACAAGCTGGACAGCATCACATGGCTGCGGGTTTTCAAACTGACAAACGGCAAATCTTTCCCGGACGCGGACACATGTTATCTGCCCAGGCCCTGTATGCACTGTGAGGGGGAACATGGCCATGCGCCGTGTGTGTCGGTTTGTCCGGCAACTGCCACGGACTATAGCCATGAAACAGGAATTGTCAGCCAGATTTACACCCGCTGTTTCGGATGCCGGTATTGTATGGCCGCGTGTCCGTATCATGCCCGGTATTTTAACTGGTGGGATCCGGTCTGGCCCGAAGGTATGGAAAAACTCCTGAATCCGAACGTGTCTGTCCGCATGAGAGGTGTGGTGGAAAAATGCAGTTTCTGCTTTCACAGGTACCAGGCCGCAAAGGAAAAGGCCTATTATGAAGGTCGGCAGGAGCTTGAAGAAGACGAATATCAGACAGCCTGTACACAGGCATGCCCCGCGGGTGCCATTACTTTTGGCGATCTGAACAACCCGAAGCATGCGGTATATGAACTGAAGAAAGACAAAAACGCATTTCGCCTGCTTGAAAGACTGGGAACCAATCCCAAAGTCTATTACATTTCAACTCGGAAATGGGTAAGACAGGCCGGAGATAATTACCTTGAAGGCTATGAAACAGAAGGTAAGGTAAAAAAACATCGTTAAGCCGATTGAAGCGTGAAGACTGAAGATTTCCGCATACAATCTTCAATCGAAAATCTTCAATCCTAAAATAAGGAGTACATGAATTATGGATTCTGCATTAATTCCCAAGGGAGTCAGACGCTGCTCCATAGGGCAATTTGCCCTGTTTGTCGGTGTGGTCGGTGTTGTCCTGCTGTGGGGCGTTTTTGCCATGCTGCTTTGCTGGATAAAGGGCCTTAATCAGACCAACATGAATGACTACTACGGGTTTGCATTATGGATATGGGCGGACCTTGCGGTGATTGCGCTGGGCGGGGGTGCGTTCTTTACCGGCTTTCTAAGATATATCATTGGGAAGGATGAGTTGAAAAACATCATCAACTATGCGGTGCTGATCGGCTTTATCTGCTACAGTTCGGCATTGCTGATTCTTGCCATTGATATCGGACAGCCGTTAAGGGGATGGTTTATTTTCTGGCATGCAAATGTTCATTCCATGCTTACTGAGGTGGCATTCTGTCTTTCCTGTTACTTTGGTGTGCTGACCATTGAGTATCTGCCCCTTATTCTTGAAAACCGCCAGTTGGATAAGGTTCCGTTTTTTCATAACCTGAGTCACAACCTGCATGAAGTCATGGCTGTTTTTGCAGCGACCGGCGCATTTCTGTCCTTTTTCCATCAGGGATCTCTGGGTGGTGTCGCAGGTGTCCTTTTCGGGCGTCCGTTTGCCTACAGGGAAGGGATTTTTATATGGCCCTGGACATTCTTTCTTTTCACATGGTCAGCAGCGGCCTGTGGCCCGTGCTTTACGATCATGATCACCCGACTGACTGAAAAAATTACCAGAAAAACACTGGTTAAACAGAATGTGGTTGAGCTTCTCGCGAAGATTTCAGGGTGGATGCTCTTAACCTACACGATTGCCAAAATTATTGATACATGGTACTGGGCCGCAGTGTCAGCCCCTGCCGGCGGTTTCTGGCTCATGGATTTTTATTCCAACAATCCGTTGTACGGGCCGTGGATACTGATTACCGAAGTTCTGATTTGCGGTGCGCTTCCTGCGTGTATTCTTATCACCAAGAGCGGACGTAAAAATCCTTTTACGCTTATGATAGCTGCTGTTCTGGCGGTCATAGGGGTTTCCCTGAATCGCTGGGTAATGGTTCTGCAAGTCATGGCTGTGCCGGTAATGTCATTTGATAAATGGGTGATGTATTCCCCCAGTTGGCAGGAGGTTGCCACAACCATTCTTCCGGTTGCCTATGGCGTTATCCTGATCGCCATTTCACACCGTTATCTGCCGATATTTCCGCAGGAACGGGAGTTAAATCCAATTGAGAATTGAGAATTGAGAATTGAGAATTGAAAATTGAGAATTGAGAATTGAAAAAAAATTGATGGGTTGCTTCATCTTAGTTGTTCAATTCTCAATGTTCAATTCCAAGGAGGATACTATGTTTCCGTTTATATTTGAGTGGATGTGGGATATGTCACATGTCGTTTTCATGGGCGGTCTTTGGTACGCACTGACGATCATAGGACTCGGGATGACATACTGCATTCTGAAAGCTGCTGTTGATACTGCTCAGGGTAAAGGCAGCCATCACCACGAATAGCATCAGGGAATTAAAAAAGAATTAAAATAAAAAACGCTTGCTCCGTTATACGGGGGAAGCGTTTTTTTTTTCAGAAAAAATCCCGTCAATTTTCCGAATTTCCTGGAGACGGCATATTTGTAGTACACCACTTTTTAAGTCCGTACCCCCTTTCTGCTCCCGCCGGATTGGTAAATCCGGCGGCTCGGATTTGTCAGTCCGAGCCGAGCAAGGGGGGGACGGACTTAAAAAGTGGTGTACTCATGAAAAAGCCGGGTTTTTCGCCCTCGCTCATAAAAATATTTTCAGATAAAAAACCCGGCTTTTCAACATTTATTGCTGAAATCGTTCGGATCACAAAGCACATGATTTTATGATAAAACATAATAAAATAATTTGCTATTTTCTCTTATCATTTTGTATGAACATATCTTTGGCAGATGACATCAGAAACAGAGATTATGTTGTATTGCTTCACGGACTGGGAAGAACATCCAACTCATTTGATAAAATGAAAAATTATTTGGAAAGTAAGGGATATGATGTTCTGAACATTGATTATCCGTCGAGAAAATATAATATCCAGACATTAAGTGATAACTATGTAAAACAGGCCATTGAAAATCATTGTTCGGATAAAAAAAGGAAAATACATTTTGTGACCCATTCCATGGGCGGGATTATTCTGAGATATTATCTGAAAAAACATAAACCTGAAAATATCGGAAGAGCCGTCATGTTATCCCCGCCAAACCAGGGAAGTGAAGTTGTTGATGCTTTAAAAAACAGTTCTGCTGTAAAAAAAATATTCGGTCCCGCTTTTTTACAACTCAGCACAGATTCATCCAGTTTTGTAAATCAGCTGGGCAGGGCCAATTTTGAAGTGGGCATTATAACAGGAAACAAATCCGTCAATTGGATCAATTCATTGATAATACCCGGAGAAGACGATGGAAAAGTATCTGTTAATCGGTCTCAGTTAGAAAATATGAAAGATTTTCTTGTCGTGAAAAGGACGCATCCCTTTATAATGAAAGCCAATGAAGTCATGAAAGCCGCAGCTTGTTTTTTAGAAACAGGGAAGTTTGATAAATGAAAACAGAGGGTGGGAAAATGGGCCGTAAGGGAATAGTATCTTCAAATTTCAAGTTTCAAGTTTCAAATTTCAAGTTTCAAGTTTCAAGTTTCAAGTTTCAAGTTTCAAGTTTCAAGTTTCAAGTTTCCAAAGGCTTTACGCTCATTGAAACCCTTGTTGCAATGATGATTCTGTCCATTTCCCTGGTGATAATTCTTCAATTATTTTCCGGGGGGTTAAGGTCGGGCAAGCTGTCGGAAAATTATACCCGTGCCATATTTCATGCAAGAGAAAAGATGGAAGAAACATTGCTTGCCAAAGCATTGGAAGATGAGGTGACTGAGGGAAATTTTGAGGATGGGTTCAAATGGAAATCAGAAATCGTTTATCTTGCGCCTGAAGAGAAGGACGGGGAGAAAAAAAAAGAACCTGTGGATATGTTTAATATAACCATAGAAATAAGCTGGAATGAGGGAAGGAATAAAAAGCATTTTCAAATAAGTACCTTAAAAATTGCAAAAAAGTTAACATCTGAAGATGACAGGAATATTTCCCTGTAAACTCGATGATCAGGTTTTCTGACCTGGTTCGGACAAAAACCCGGGTCAGACCAGAAAGCTTGATTATCGGGTGTAAAGAAACACGGTCGTGTTCCAAAACCGGAGCTAAAATTTACAACCCTTTGAATCAATTTGGCAAATATCGGATCAGGTACAGTTTTAGAACACCACTTTTTTTAAAACTCGATGATCAAGTTTTTTTCTGTCATTCCTGCAAAAGCCGGAACCCACTGCTCCCGGAATCGCGGCAGCTGCCAAAAACAGATTCCTGCTTTCGCAGGAATGACAAATTGTCCGGCCGGACCGGATCAAAAAATTTGATCATCGAATAAAGGAACTCGAAATAAATAACATACCCAATACAAAAACGTAGGGTGGGCGGAGCGAAGCGCAACCCACCCTACACCGGGTATTTTATTTTTGGGGAAATCCCTAAAAGGAACTGAAAATAGCATGAAGGGATCTGCGCCCAATTTAACTATGAAAGGTTAATCATAAAAAAATATGGACAAAAAATTATTCCCCAAACATTGGCTGACCCATATTCAGGGAAAACTGATTCTGATACTGATTTTGACAGTTACGGTCATATTCTCATTTTTTGCTGTTTTCTACTATTTCAAAACCAAATCCGACATGAACACGGAATTGTATAAGCTGGCAGATTTTTTTGCTAAAAATTTATCAGAAAGTATAAAAGAGCCTTTATGGAATGAGGATGACGTAACTGTTGAGAAAATTATAAATTCCGCAATGCTTGAAAAACAGATTGTTTCGATTCTTATAATGTATGAAAATGACATCTCTTATGGTAAAATAAGAGATGACAGTTGGAATATTATCAAAGCTCATAAAAAAATTTCCAAAAATTATTATATGCGAAGTGAAAATATTTCAAAGGGCGATAACAAAATAGGTAGCGTCGAAGTTTATCTGACTTCCGAATTTATTCAGAAAAAACTTAATGATTCAATAATCAGTATGTTTGTATCATTTTTAATTTTAATCAGTTCATTATGTCTGATCTTTTTTTTCAGCATCAGGAAATGGGTGGTTTTTCCTGTGAGCTATGTTATCAGAGGCGTGGAGAAGGGGACAGAACAAATATTTTTTTCTTCCGGCCAGGTCGCATCCGCCAGCCAGTCTCTGGCTGAGGGAACTTCCGAGCAGGCCGCTTCAAGTCAGGAAATATCTTCATCTCTGGAAGAAGTGTCTTCCATGATAAGACAAAATGCGGACAGCGCAGGTCAGGCAAACAACTTTATAACAGATGCCGGACAGATTATTCAAAACGCCAGCAATTCAGTGAACAAACTGACAAATTCGATGGAAGAAATCATCAGCACGAGCAGGGAAACATCAGGGCTGATAAAAGTGATTGATGAAATTGCTTTCCAGACAAATCTTCTGGCACTGAATGCTTCTATTGAAGCAGCCAGAGCAGGGGAAGCCGGCGGCGGATTTGCAATCGTCGCGGATGAGGTAAAAAATCTGGCAATGAGATCTGCTCAGGCAGCCGGCGATACATCCGACCTGATTGAAGAATCATTGAAAAAGATACAAATTGGCGGACAAACAGCGTCAGAAACTCATAAAATTTTTGGTGAAGTTGTCGGCTATGCTGAACGTGTAAGAAAACTGATAACTGAAATCGCCAAAACATCTGATGAACAGGCGATCAGAATTGAGCAGTTGAATGATGCAGTTACAGAAACAGACAAGGTAACTCAGAACAATGCAGCGAACGCGGAGGAGACAGCTTCTGCTTCCGAAGAAATGAAGATGCAGGTGAACAAAATAAGAATGCTTGTCAATAAACTGACAATTCTGATAGGTAAAAAAGCATAAATTGATAATTGATAATTGATAATTGATAATTGATAATTGATAATTGATAATTGATGATTGATAATTGATAATTGATAATTGATAATTGATGATTGATAATTGATAATTGATAATTATTTTTTCCGGTATTTCTATCCGGACACTTAAATTCGTCCGAAACGGATGTGTCTGTTACCACAGAGAAATATTTCAGATAAGTACCTAACCATAACTTTCCGATATTCGAACAGAAAAGAAACCCGGCTTTTTTTCCGGACAGAAGACTCCCCTCGCCGCAAAAAGCCGGGTTTCTCCCCCCCTTCGCCGTGTCTGTCCCGCTACAGCCCGAAAACTTTTCGATCTACTGAGTATAAAAATGTCCGCCTCTGCCCGAGTCCCATAGGGACGACATATTTACAGGATATGCCGTCCCTACGGGACTTTTCAGTTTCAAGTTTCGAGTTTCAAGTTTCGAATTTCAAGTTCTCGGAGTTTAGCATATTTCATAAAAGAGCCCTGGGCATTCATCATGGAAATCATGAAACCGTCAAAGCCTTCTGATATTCCCAATTCAAGGAAGTACGAGCGAACAAACATCCAGAGGCCGTGTGAAAAAGGGGTCCACCATCCTGCACGTCTGCCATCCTGAAGCATTTCCTCGGCCGCCAGCGTGGAATAAATCTGCATCTTATGGATCAGATCCGCATAATTTCGAAAACTGTAATGTTCAAGAACTATATCCAGTTCTTTGACATCTCCGTCAGCAATCCAGCTTTCATGCACGAGATGGTCATTAAATCTGCCCTGACGACGGTCAACCAGCCTCAGTACCCGATTCGGCCACCATCCGCAGCAACGTATCCAGCGATCATGGAAAAAGCTTTTTCTGAGAAAGCTGTAAGCCACATAAGATGGCTCTCCGAGTATTTTTTTAATCTCGTCTGCGGTTTCTTTGGGAACCCGTTCATCAGCATCCAAGATTAAAACCCAGTCATTCTGGCAATGGTCAACTGCATATTGCTTCTGACGGGCATAGCCCAGCCACGGTTGAAAAAGAACATTGCATCCGAAGGACCCGGCAATATCAACAGTATCATCCTGGCTGCCAGAATCAACAACCAGTACTTCATCAGCAAAAAAGAGGCTTTCAAGGCAACGGGGAAGCCGATCTTCTTCATCCTGTGCAACAATGGCAACTGAGAGTTTCGTATTCATTATGATTGTTCCGGTCTTAATATGTACAGCTTATAATGCCACGAAGGCACCAAGACACGAAGTTCCACGAAGGTTCTTTGTGTCCCTTTGTGTCTTTGTGGCTTTGATCCGCCATGCTTCCAAAAGTACAAGGAAAAAGGATAAGAACGGGAAGGCAAATTTTCCCTTTCTTATCCTTTGATTTTAAATCATTTTTGACATCCAAGATTTACTGAACTTTGGAAACCCCTGCTGAAGCCCCGCTGAAACCGCCAGAAGGAACGCCATCCTCGCATCCAGAATCTGGGCATTAAACAATCCGCTCACAAGGATGACATAAGCGGCTGACAGCACAAAATTTCCCGGCAACGTATGACGCTGTTCCCGGGCATTTTTTATTATTTCCAGGAAAAGCCAGAAAAAGGCAAAAATTCCGATAATCCCGTAGCTTACTGCCATATACAGCAAATCATTATGCGGATGGGCCATCAGCGGATATTCAGGTTTTCCTCTGTCCCTGAGAACGGTCTGATAACCGCCGGTTCCCACGCCCACAAAAGGATGGTCCAAAAAGATGTGAACCGCACCGTGCCACATATAAAATCTGTCCTGATGCTCGGTGTATTCTCTGCCCCAGGCTGAATCCGAATCCGCATTCAAATGATAATTCAGTTGGTCCACCGAAAGCGCCACACGGTTTCTGACAATGGGAGAAAGAAACATCATTCCCACGAGCAAGACACAGATCATTAAAATTTTTAATAAGTTAAACTGATTAAAAATATTACGGACCATCAGCGGAGACAGTAGCAAAAATGTCAGATATCCGGTTCTGCCGTTCAGAATAACCAGATGAAAAAAATAAAATGCCATGAGTAAGGCAAGGTAAAACCGGGTCTTTTTTTTCTCTGAGTTCCTGAAGCAGAAAGAAACAGTGAGAATTCCCAGCACCAGGTATGCGGACAATGTGCTGTATCCCCGGCCCAGCCCGCTATACCATCCCTGTCCTTTGGGAAGAAGAACGCCCATAAGCTGAAGTCCTCCCACAAAGGCGTTCACCGCCAGTCCCGCAAGAAAACCATGGATAAATCTGTGAGGCAAATAGATTTCAAAAGGAATTGAGGCAATGACCAGACAATACACCCAATAATGAGTTTTTGCAGCGTAGCCAATCCCCATACCTGCCGGGTCAGGTGTGTATAAAAACCCGATCCAAGGCAATATCATGAGAAACAGAATCGGCCAACACCAGGTATTTTTACAAATATGTTTTAACTGAACAGCCTTGCCTGAAAAAATCCAAATCAGTGCTGCCAGTGATCCGAATATAATTGGCGGTGTCGTACCCAGCGGCATTCCGAAAAAAGCTGCGACAAAAGTATAAAAAAGAAGTTTGTCAGTTGTAATATTCTTGCTGTCGCGCCAGTCACTATCCTTTGCTCTCGGAGGAATTTTTGATTTGCTGATCATTTGAATATATTTTTTTCTCGAAACGGGACCATCTTCTTAACACTTTATTTTTGAAAAAATAATTAAAATAATCAAATGCGTTTATAAAAACAACATCCCCCAGAGCATCTATTAAAACTAATTCGGATTCAGATTTATTAATCCTGCGTAAAAGCAAATTATCCGGAGATATATCATAATTGAACATCACTCTCTCATTTATAAAATAGTTCTTTAATGTTTCAAGTTCCTTACGATAAAAATCAAGCCCGTTTTTTTTTATGTAAAAAGAAAAATTTTCAGAAATTTCTCCGTTAAAATCCCGAATCAGTTCAACAACAAATCCGTCTCCCTTATTTGTGGATACTTCTCCATAAAATTTTGGGATATGATTCCAATTCATTTTTTTTCTTTTTCGCAATTGTTTGTAATATGAAATCTCACGTTTTGTTTGTATTTCAGGGGCCAATGAACTAATTTTAATGATCTTGCCGGAGTCGTCAGGGTGAATATAACACTCTCGCTCGATACCTTTGCCAATTGGCGGAGTTTTAATAATAATCATAAGTTTTGACATCTGATATCACGAACACCTGAACATGGTTTTTTATGAATAAATATTATCTCGACAGGCATAAGTTTTTATAACATATTGAAATCACCGACACCCAAAAGACGAACATGGAATGTTCGGAGACAATGACTTCGGACGGCGACTGACAACTGACGGCTGACAACTGACGAGATATTATGTGATTAGGCCAAAGCCTGACGAACTATGTCAGGAGGTCTGCTAAAACATTTCCAGTGTCAGTTTATATTTTTCAAACTTTCGAATATGCTCCTTCTTATTTTTAAGGAAAGGTAATGTTAATGACAATGTGAAAACTCTCCAATAAGCCTGAATTCGCTTGAGTCTCCTTATCGTCCTGACGGTTTTGCCACAATAATGCTTATTGTAAAAATTAAGCTCTCCTTTGAATTTCCACTGAAATAAAAATAAAAATATACTTCATCTTACCAGTTGTACTTCCATAAAATCCTGGATTGCTTTTTTTAAAATAAATTCATTATCCAGATGTTTAACGGAGTTCCGAATCTGTTTTGCTGTCATTTTAGGATTTTCAATCAGATATAACAGTTTTTTAAAGGATTTTTTGATATTTTCATCGTTCACAGGGTCTTGCAATATAACACCATTCTGATTGACTGATAAGCAGTCAACATATCCTGTTTTATTACTGACAAGCACAGGAAGCCCCATTGCCTGAGCTTCGGCTGCTGCAAGCCCGAAAGGTTCATAGTGGGAGGGCAGGATCAATGCTTTGCAAAGAGAGGCATATTTCCATCCGTTTTCCTGCGCCCCCAAAAAATGAATTCTTTCTGACAGACCCAAATCTAAAGCTAATTTTGCATAATTTTGCTGAGATCCTTTGCCAACAACTATTAAATCATATGAATCCGGCAAAGAATGAAGACCCCTGATCCCTGTATCAAGCCCTTTTCTTGAGAATCCGCTTCCAAGGAAAAGCAGATAATTCTTTTCCAGGGATATATTATGTTTTACAGAAAGCTCCTGAGCTGTTTCATATCTTTTTTCAAAAATTTCACCTATTTTTTTCCAGTCTATACCTCCCGGAATAATCTGTATTTTATCTTTGTCAACAGCATAATCTTTACATATATCATCTTTCACGAGATTTGATATACACCAGATTTTTTTTAACCTTGGATTGCTAAAGCCCTGTTTTTCCAGATACAGAACATATGAATGAAAGAAGCTTGTTTTTCGGAAAATACGTTCAATTGCATTGCTGTTTTCGTTTTTAGTTTTTAAAAAACTTTTGTGTGTGCCGCCAGCACGAAGATGGGTAAATTGGGACATCTTATCCAATGAAAGAATAATATCAAAATGATTGGCTGAAAGATATTTATTTACCGCACGGTTAAATAACAAAGCCTGAATGAAACGGTTGCCTCTGCTGATTCCAAGAGATATTATTTTAAGGTTTTTGTGGCTTATGGGCCAATTCTGTCCTGGATATGTCAACAATGTCAATTTTACCCCTGCTGAGAGCAATCCCTCCATACAGTTGAGAGTCACTTTTTCTATGCCGCCATGAGTGGAATAATTACTGCGTATGATAGCAACAGTTTGTTTTTTTAAAATCATGTGTCACCTTATCTGTAGCAATCCGTTAAGACATTTATGCTGATCTGAATCAATAGCCTTTTTTAACAACTGATCATTTTTGTCAAGCCTTTTTCTATTATTTTCTTCATGCCAGAGGTGGAAACAAACAGCCATGAAAGGATGTTCTTTTCTTTTCAGTCCATACTTATAGAATCGGACAGCGAGTTCCGAATCCTCCCGTCCCCAGCCCACAAAAGCCTGATTATATCCGTTAATGGCAAATATGTCTTCTCTGAAAAAGCCCATATTGCAGCCCCGAATTCCGTTTAAGCGGGTTAAAGAATAAGGCGGCAAAAAAGGAAGTCTTACCAGATGATGGCTGTTTGAAATATTTCCTGAAACAAAATGCTTCAGCAGCCTCATTTTGGAGTCTGTATCTTTATAAGAAAAAATATGGGTAAGTTTTCTGCTTACCAGTATCCGTTTCCCTTGAAAAAAGAAACCTTTTTCAGCCAGACAAAGATGATCCTCAATAAAATGCTTTTCCGGGATACAATCTCCGTCAAGCATGATGATATATTCTCCGGATGATTTTCTGATGGCTTTATTTCTGATTTCTGACGATCTGAATCCCAGGTCTTCCTGCCATACATGATAAATTGGCAGCAAAGCATCATCCATAAACCTGCGAACAACTTCAAGGGTTTCTGGCCCGGAACCGTCATCAGCAATAATAACTTCATAAGCTGGCCGGGTCTGATGGCATAATCCTTCCAGTACTTTTCTGAGCATATCCGGACGATTGTAAGTTGTTATAATAACGGATAGTTTCATTGTAAAACATGCCTTTTTCTTTTTTTAACGCCGGGTTTTTATTTGAAAATATTTTCATAACCAGCGGTGAAAAACCCGGGTTTTTTATGAGCGTTTATTTAAAAGGTCCGCCATAGCTCATTGTCTGGGCCACAATGAATACGGCCGGATTTTCCACCGGCGATGAACCCAGAACCACTGCTCAGGATATTCACGCACAACAGACTCAATGACTTTGTTATATTTTTCAGTGTTGATTTCCACATCTTTGGTTTTGTCTCCGGTTTTTGTCAGCGGAATTTCAGGCAAAAATTTCCCTGTAAAACCGAATTCCTCACGAATCAGAAACACAGGAACCACAGGGGCTTCTGTTTTCATCGCCAGCAAAGCCATTCCTTTGTTTGTGCAGGTCCGATGTCCGAAAAAATCCACAAAAACCCCCTCATACCAATCCACACTCTGATCCATGAGCATGGCAACCATTTCGCCCCTGTTCAGGCATCTGAGAATTTTACGGAGGGCTTTTCTCCTGTGAATCAGTTTTGCGCCAAAACGGCTTCTGGAATTTACAATAAACTGATCCAGAGGCTTGAAGTCAAGAGGTCTGTAAACAATACTGATGGGATATCCCAACATGGCCGCGATAACAGCCAAAAGCTCCCAGTTTCCAAAGTGGGCGGTAAGTATTAAAACCCCCCTGCCTTTCTCATATGCGTCTCGGACATGAGAAAGTCCTTCGATCTTAAAATATTTGAAAAATCTTTCTTGTTTCAGCCTCACTGACCATGCAGCTTCAAAAAGAATCTTTCCCAAATTTTCAAAAACTTTTAAAGAAAGTTCTCTGGTCTGAGACGGATTTTTACCAAAAACATAGGCCAAATTTTGCATGGCTATTTTTCTGTGTTTTGCATCAGCAATAAAAAAGAGTCGTCCCAACAAACACCCCATCCGGTCTCCCCATTGCTTTGGAATAAGACCCAAAAGGTTAATACATAAGACAATAATTTTAAATACTATTTTTTCCAAGTTTTTTGCCTACCTAAAAAATTTTATACATTTTTAAATCATTATTTGTTTCTGTCGGACAGATTTATGATATAATTATTTGTTATCATATACATTATTCCGTAAAATATCGAATACTCACCCTTCCCAAAAAGGACTGTTCTCCGTCATCAAAGCAGCATGACGGGAGTGTCCCACCTTTTACACACCGAAAAAAATTAGCCACAAAGCCACAGAGAGACTTCGTGAAAATTTGTGTCTTCGTGCCTTCGTGGCAAAAAAAATGGCCGGTTCCGCTTTTCACACATCCGAAAAAACCAGCCACAAAGACGAGACTTCGTGAAACTTCGTGTCTTCGTGCCTTTGTGGCAAAAAAAACGGATGTGTCCCGCCTTTCACACATAAACCTGTCCTTGTGTAAAAGGTGGGACATACCTAGCATGACGCCACTTTGTTGCTATTGGATAACAACTTAACAACCTTTCACTGCTCATTATTCAGCAAGTTAAAAACGCCAAAGCATAAAAAGACAAAGTCCGCGGTCCATGCGGCAATTCCGGGAGGAAGCATTTCTCCGTATCCGAGAGAGAGACAAAAACTGTAAAACACCCAGTAAAGAAACGCAGTCCCGATGCCGTATGCAATACCGACTGGCAGGCCGTCCTTTGTCTTTCCGCTGATCGCAATGCCTGTTCCTATGATACATAAAATAATACAGACAAAAGGAAATGCGATTTTAGCGTAAAGATCAGTCCTGTAGATTGTAGCGTCATATCCCTCGGCTTCAACTTTTTTTACATAATCGAGGAGTTCTTTAAAGTTCATCTCTTCTGATTTTTTTACGACGGTTTCCAAATTCTCCGGTAACAAACTGAGCTGCTCGGCCCGTTCCTCATGAAATGTTATCTTATATTCTCCGGTTTCCTTATCGAGAATTTGCTCCATAAATTCATATAAAAACCACTTATCCCGACTGAACACCCCTTTTTTGGCGTCAATCCTTCTCTTCAATCTGAAATCCTTATCAAAATAATTAAGCGTGAGGCCAAAAACAGCTCGTTCCTTTTTATTATAATATCTTATATGTATGATAATGTGGTTATCCTTGAGCCAAATATTCTTCTCTCTTGATATGACAGCGGCCTTATGTCTCACATCTTTTAACCATATTTTATTTGCCTTTCCGACGGTTATCGGAACAATGACTTCGGAAAAAAGAAAAAGAACAAGACTGAAAAACAATCCCATGCCGAGAACCGGCTTTAAAAGCTGCCAAATGCTTACACCGCTGCTTTTTAACGCATTGATTTCATTATGTCTGTTCATCAGGCCAAAAACAATAAGAACAGCCAGCAGCACACACAGCGGAAGTATCTGCGCAACGATAAAAGGAATCTTGAATATAAAAAAAACAATCGCCTTTGAAAAAGGAACCCCTGCCTCTATAAAATTATCTATTTTTTCAAAAAAATCAACAGCAACATAAATACCGACAACCATCGCCAGCACAATACCGACATATTTGAAAATCTCCCGGATCAGATATTTTGAAATTATTAGCATGAATTTTTAGTTCTCAGGCGATTTCCAAGAATAAACCCGTTTGCAATTCCGCGTTCAGGCGGTATGAAACCGCCACCGCCTGAACGCGGAACTGCAAACTGAAAACCAGCCAGTATGTTCTTTTTCGGAAATCGCCCCAGTTTCCGGCTATTCACTGCATTCTGTATAATTTTGAATACTCTCCTTTTAAAGCAAGAAGCGCTTCGTGGTTTCCCTGCTCCACGATCTGACCATCTACGATCACGATGATTCTGCGGGCATAGCTGATGGTTGAAAGTCTGTGGGCAATAACAAAGGTGGTGCGCCCTTTCATCAGATTTTCAAGCGCCTTCTGAACGAGCATTTCAGATTCCGTGTCCAATGCAGATGTGGCCTCATCAAGAATCAGTATGGGAGCATCTTTTAATAACGCACGTGCGATACAGATTCGCTGTTTTTCTCCGCCTGAAAGACGTCCGCCTAATTCTCCGATCATTGTGTCAAACTTGTCTGGAAAACTTTGGATAAAATCATAAGCATAAGCAGCTTTTGCAGCCTTCTCAATTTCTTTGTCCGTTGCGTTCTGCTTACCATAAGCAATATTGTTCCGAACCGTGTCATTAAAAAGTATGGTGTCCTGTGTGACAATGGCGATCTGCTCCCGAAGAGAAGACACGGAAGCGTTCCGTATATCTGTTCCGTCAATCAGAATCTCACCTTCGCTGACATCGTAAAATCTCGGTATCAGATTCACCAGCGATGTTTTCCCGCCGCCGCTCATTCCCACCAGTGCCAAAATTTCTCCGGGTTCAACATGAAGATGAATATTCCTTAACGCTGTTGTTTCTCCATATCTTAAAGAGACATCCTTGAATGTCACGCTATGGGGTCCGAGTTCAAACCGGACAGGGTTCTGCGGCTCTTTGATATCAGATTCCCGCTCGATAATATCAAAAACCCTCTCAGCAGCGGCAAGCCCCTGCTGAATTGCATTATTGAGTTTGCTGAGTTTCTTCACCGGATCATACAGCATAATCACAGCAGTTGTAAAAGAGAAAAACGTTCCGGCCGTGGAAGTGCCGTCAATGACTCTGGAACCGCCGTACCATATGACAAAAGCAATGCCAAGCCCGCCTAGAAATTCCATGACAGGCGAGGACAGGGATTTTGCAATGACAGCTTTCATCTCCAATTTGAAAAGATGCTCTGTTTTTTCAAAAAAACGGTTTTTCTCATAGCCCTCCATTCCGAATGCCTTGACAATTTTATTCCCCACAAAGGTCTCATGCAGAAAAGAACTCATATCAGCCATAGATTCCTGACATCCTGTACTCACTCGCCGGACCCGTCTTCCGAATTCAACAATGGGAAAAAAGGCTATGGGCAGGACAACCAATGCGAATAATGCCATTTTCCAGTCTCTGTAAAAAATCACAAAGGTTAAGCCCACGATGGTGAAAACATCTCTCAGGGATCCGGTGACCGCCGTGGAAACCATGGTTTTGATGATATTGACATCATTGGTTATCCGTGACATCAGCCCCCCTGTTTTTTCGTCCTGAAAAAAAGAAAGCGGAAGGTCCTGGATGCGGTCATAAAGTGCGTTTCTCAGCTGCCTGATGATGCTTTCGCCCACATAATTCATAAGATATTCCTGGCCGTAATACCCGAAACCTCGTAAGAAGTATATCAGGATAACAGCGAGCGGAATGAGTCTCAGCATCGCCATATCTTTTTTGAAAAAAATATCATCCAGCATGGGTTTTACCAGAAAGGCAGTTGCCGACGTGCAAGCCGCAATCACCAGCATACATCCCATTGCGAGGAAAAGCCTCAGCCAATTGTTTTGTATAAGCGATATCAGTCGCTTGTGACGTTCCCTTATCTCAATTATCACTTCTCATTTCCCAATTATCAATTATCAATCATCAATTATCAATTATCAATTATCAATTATCAATCATCAATTATCAATTCCAATCTTATGACCGAATTTGCGATCAGCGTCAAACGTAATTTTGCAAAGTTCTTGTTCAAGGCGAATCCGGCACATTTCTTCTTTGTTTTTATCCGCGTCCTTTGGAACATATATCGGATCACCATAAACAAAGCGGCATTTTGTAAAAGGATAGGGAAGGATAAACCGGTCCCAGCTTGCAAAAATTTTCATTTTTTCTGCGCTATAAGCAATGGGGAGGATCGGAACGCCTGTTTTTTTTGCCAGCATAATCACCCCGGGCTGGGCTTTGAATCTTGGTCCCCGGGGGCCGTCCGGCACAACCACACCAGGTCTTTGTTTTTCTTTCAGCCGTCGGATCAGTGTGGTGAGTGCCCGGAGTCCTCCTCTTGAACTCGATCCCCGGATTGTCTCATGTCCCTGTTTTTGGAGTATCCTTGCAATAATCTCGCCGTCTTCTGACTGGCTTACAAGAATGACCGTATTCCACCCTTTGTGAATGTAGCTCAGAAGCAAAATCCTCGAATGCCAGAATGCGAATATGAACTTTCCGGAGTCGAGAACAGGTTTCACTTTTTCAACGCCAACAATTTCTATTTTTGTTGTGCTGAAAAGAAGGTCAATAAAAAGCTTGCCGAGAATGCCGACAAGGTTCCATTTGATTTCATAGAGCATATTTTTTTTCTGTGTTTTCATGACAATAAATTCATCAGTCTTTAGGATTTGAGATAAAAATATCTAATCTTCCGGGATAAGTGATGGCGGAACAAGTTGCAGTTTATATCGTTTCAAATTCCGAAAAGGTTTCCCTGTTGTTATGATATAATCTCCGAACTGACGGCTGCATATCGCTGTCAGTTTTCTGCCAAGTCTGATTCTCCGAGTTCGCTCCGTGCCTCCGCCAAGTTCCAAGGGAATTTCATATTTTTTTATCATCGGGTATAAATGGGACACACCGACATTATCATCACCGTATTCATTCCACCAAGTAATGATGAAATCATTCAGAATCTCATCTTCTTCATTGGTTGCAGAGCGGGATTTCATGGGTCTGGCTTTTGAAGGTGCTGCCCCTTTTGCAATCAGGCTGTCGTGAACTGCCAGCAGCTTTTGGCGAAGATCGTTTCTTTCCTCCCGGACATATTCCAGTTCATTGCAGACAATATCAAGAAGACGCATTGCATCTTTTAAAAGGGATTGCGAATTTTGCTCATCAGCCGGAGTTGTGTGCAATGTTTCTTTTGCAACAAAATAGCTTTTTACAAGATCACGCTGAACTTGCCAAGCCCGGTCATCACCAAATGGTTTCACAATCATCAGATAACCGGATTCGGTAAGAAAAACTATAGAATTTCGCTGGTTGCTTGAGCCGTATGTCTCACATACGGCTGGAATTTCGGACCACTCACCATAAGGAACTTCAAAAAAATCCTCTTCTTCAATCAGTTTGTCCTTATTGCGGTTGAATGATTGTCTTGCCGTACTTATCGGCCGCTCATGCAATTCATCTACCATCCTGAAAGTAATAACAGGCTGTCCTTTATACTCAATCCGTTCCACATCTTTGCCCATGATATTAACAATTCTTTTATTATCCATTCGTTATCTCCTTTGATGAATATCAAACTCGTGTTCAACAATGGCCGTTATATAAACCATAACCTTATTATACAATCATTAACCCATTGGATATTAAAGTTAATATCAATGTCTATTTCATAGCAAAGTTGAACTTGTCACGCCTGATCATCATCAACTTGCCTGATTCTGCTCATGAAAAACCCGGGTTTTTCGCCCCCCGGTCATAAAAATACTTTCAGATAAAAAACCCGGGTTTTCTAAATCTATTTTCACGGTAACAACCCACAGAATTTACGGGATTCTTTAGCCGTATGTTTAAAATACACCGCGGAATTTCGGATATCTCAGTAAAGGAAATTTAAAAAAGATATCCGGCGCAAAAATTTCGCTGTGATCATTTTTGCACTCTGGGAAAAACTTTCGATCTGTCAGAAATGGCCAACAAAATTCTGTTCAAAGCTCTGCCAATCGGTTCACGCTTCCTGACCCGAATTACTGTGTAACCAAGAGACATTAAAATTTTATCACGCTGTTTGTCAGAATTTTTAGTCTTCAGATAGCGATGATACTCTTCATCATATTCAACAATAATATCATATTCAGATAAAAGAAAGTCCGCACGATATTTATTGATCCGTACCTGAGTTTTTACTGTTGCAAGCCCTTTTAGTGTTTCGGTAAGAGTTTTGCCGAATTCGATTTCAGCTGCATTACTTAACAGAAAGTTAAGAGAATTATCTTCAAAATATTTATTGCATATTTCTGAAATTTTTTCAGTACTTGATCTGTAAGAAGTTACAACCAAAAGATATCCCGCTTGAGTTAGGAAAATCATATGGTTACGTTGACAAACAATACTGCCGTAAGCTTCATATATGGTAGGTATCTGAGACCATTCTTTATAAGCAACCTCAAAAAAATTCTCCTTTTTAACAAATTTATTCTTATGATAATTAAATGCCCGTCTGGCTGTACCCTCAGGCCGTTCATGCAATTCATCCATCATCCTGAAAGTGATAACAGGCTGACCTTTATACTCAATCCGTTCTATGTCCCTGCCCATGATATTAACAATTCTTTTATTATCCATGTGTTATCTCCTTTGATGAATATCAAACCCGTGTTCAACAATGGCCATTATATAAACCATAACCTTATTATACAATCATTAACCCATTGGATATTAAAGTTAATATCAATGTTTATTTCATAGTCCTGTTGAAAAATAAGAA
This sequence comes from Desulfonema magnum, assembly GCF_017377395.1. Taxonomy (GTDB): domain Bacteria; phylum Desulfobacterota; class Desulfobacteria; order Desulfobacterales; family 4be13; genus Desulfonema_C; species Desulfonema_C magnum. The sequence goes on from NZ_CP061800.1 coordinate 284,217, forward strand.
CAGTTATTGAACTTATCACACCTGATCATCACCAAATGGTCTGACAATCATCAAGATGATGTTCTTCATCATATTCAACAACGATATTTGTTTATTGAAAAATACCTAAAAAATCATAGAATTCCGGGTAATATCCAAGTTTCGGGCATGAAGCCTGTAACATCCTGAATTTATAAAATTTAAACAGCTTTACCTCCCGAATTAAGACACTACCTAATATCATAAGTCACCTCAAAACACAATCGCATTGCGAAACAAAAATGGTAACAATTTTCTGTGTTCAGAATAAAAAATTCTCAGATAACTTTTAATACCAAATAGTTAAGCGATTTTATCCGAAACAGTCACATTTAATAATATCAATAGGTTATCAATTTTCGGGCATCCTTTCATTTGTCACTTCGCACTTTTCAGCTTTTATGAAGGATGCTTCAGAATGTCCGTTTTTTTCGTTTAACACGGCACAGGAAAAAATCGTGCCAGGAAAAATTTGAATTGGATCATAATAATACAATGAGTCTTATTTTTTAAATGCCGGTTATCTGATCTGTATTCTCTAATTTCACAGCCAAAAGCCAAAATCAGTAATTCTTTTTAAACGTTTTGAAATTATATTTTTATAAAAATAATGTCTCACAAACAGAATATCATCTGCGTACTCTGTTATTATTTCCAATTCCTTTTCTAACTTTACATCTTTGTCAACTTGTTGTAACATCCCTTTTGCTTCCTGTTTTTTTATGGCTCATAACCCTGCAACGACACTCAGAAACTAAGTACTTGAAAATTTCGATAACGCATTAAAACTGTTAGGGAGTTCCAAATAAATAACATACCCGATTCAAAAAAACGTAGGGTGGGTGGAGCGAAGCGTAACCCACCCTACGTTCCTAAGTTTCATTTGTACGCGTCAGTTGCAGGATCAGGATTCTTTGAATTTGTCCATAGTATAAAAATTGCTTTATTCGGCTGACTATTTCGATAACAACCTGGAATCCATGATAAGCCAGGAAATAAAAACCAATAGTTCTCATCCTCAACAGGGCAGAGACTGGAAATTTTTTAACATTATTAAAGGAGAGAAGTATGAAAAGAATTCAGGACGTGGCGATTTCAGGAAAGCGGGTTTTTTTCAGAGTTGATTTTAATGTTCCTTTTGATGAGTACCAGAATATCGCGGATGATACCCGGATACGGGCTGTCTTGCCCACCTTGAAATATGCGCTGGACCATAACGCAAAACTGATTATCGCTTCCCATATGGGAAGACCCAAGGGAGCAGTTGTTCCGGAATTCCGTCTTTCTCCTGTAGCCAAACGACTGGGCAGACTTCTTGAAAAAGAAGTGAAAATGGCAACAGACTGTGTCGGGCCCCAGGTAAAAGAACTTATATCAGGGATGAAACCCGGAGATATTGTTCTGCTTGAGAATCTGCGCTTCCATCCTGAAGAGCAGAAAAATAACGATGTCTTTGCAAAAGAACTTGCGGCTCTCTGTGATATATATGTAAACGATGCTTTTGCCGTATCCCACCGTGTGAACGCGTCTGTGGGGGCAATTACAAAATACGTTCCTTTGTCAGTGGGAGGCTTTTTACTGCAAAAGGAACTGGACTATTTTGAAAAAGCAATGGCAGACCCTCAGCGTCCCTTAGTTGCCATTGTCGGCGGCGCAAAGGTTTCCAGCAAGCTGGGTGCGCTGGAAAATATGCTCAAGCACGTTGACAAGTTCATTATTGGCGGTGCCATGGCAAATACATTTTTGAAAAGTATGGGATACACACTCGGGAAATCAAAGATCGAAGACGATCTTGTGGAAGTGGCTGCCTCTGTGATGAAAAAAGCGGCTGACAGAGGGATAAAGCTGTATCTTCCCATAGATGCGGTCGCTGCAAGTCGTTTTGATCCGAAAGCTGAGGTAAAAAAAGTCCCCATACAGGAAATTCCTCCGGATTGGATGGTCATGGATATCGGTCCTGCCACGTCCCTGCTTTATGCAGAGGCCCTGTATGACGCTAAAACCATCATCTGGAACGGGCCCCTGGGCGTATTTGAAATGGATGCCTTCAGCGGGGGAACCATTGCCATGGTGCGCAATGTGGCGGATTCTTATGCGCTTACCATTGTCGGCGGCGGTGATACGGATGTTGCCGTACACAAGGCAGGTGAAAGCGACAGAATCACATATATATCAACAGGCGGAGGGGCTTTTCTCGCGCTGTTGGAAGGTAAGTCACTGCCAGGGGTTGCCGCGTTGGACGAGACTGACAGAAAATAGCTGTTTTATCAGCACATACAGAAATAATCTGTGCAAAAAGCATCCGATCTGCATATTAAATACTGTTTTCACCCTATTGATTTATCCTTTTATTTCATGTAATCAGAATTTGCACAGAAAATAAGTGTGAATTCATGCTTTAAATGAGAAGTCAGGGGGTTTTTCCGGATAATGCCTGTTCAGTGAAAACAGCACTGGTTCAGTTCAATGGGATTTTTTAGAAAAATCAGCCCATATTCCGTTTGAAAACCGACGGTTATCAGCCTTTTTTGTGTGTTTTGATAACCACCTGATTTTAATATGATTCCCATTCAACTGAACCAGTGCCGTGAAAACGCCCTGGCCTCTTATAACGGTTTAAGTAAACGGACAACAATTTTCGGTAGTTGAAAATTTCTGTAGTCAGATCCGGCCCATGCCAGAAAACAGATAGCCGAGTACTTAACTTTCACAAATAAATCAGAAAAGGTGGAATAGGAAATTGACATCATACTGGAATATAAGAGAAGTACTCAGTCAGAAAGACCGATTAAAACGTTCTTATTATGAGCTTCTGAGGGATGAACTGGATGAATTTATGATTCAGTACGGACTGATAGATTCTTATAATAACTTTTGCAACAAGGAAATCTCTTACCCCTTTGTGGAAAAGCGTGAGTTAAAACCCCGTGCGCTCCTTCCTGATGTGGAATATGAATGCCAGAATGCTTTTTTGGTGATTTTCATTGAGGATACCATTCCTGACACGCATAAAAAATATATACGGTTTTTTGATGTGAACAAAACCACCAAAACAAATCTTCTTCGTTCCAAAACACTTCCGCTTTCAGATGAATTTGAGAGATACCAGAAATATCTGGAATCAGCCCATTTTTTTAATTTTTTAAAGACTCTGCTTCCGGTTGATTATGCTCTTCTCATTCAAAGAGATCCTGCCACCCAGACAAGAGACCGCTACTGTCTTTCCCATTTCCATGTGCGAATAGACTGGCCCATTGCAGATGCGGCCGAAGACCTGGCCAGAAATCTTCGTTACATATCAAAAGATCTTTATGAAAAAGGGGACAAATATGCAGAAGATGTTCAGAAAAAATTTTTTGAATATTACGGACTCCCTTTTATGATCGGGGGAAGGCGGACAGCCGCCACAGTGGCGGCGCAGTATCTGAAACGTATTCCGTGCATCACAACGGTATACGCGGGAAGCAGTGAATCCAGAGCGTTGATACGGCTCTCTGAAAGAGGGGTTTCAAAACTGGTGCTTATGAAATTCACTCCCGAGGAAGTTTTTCAGATATCAGAAGCAAACCATATCGGCGTGCGTGCTTTCAAAAAAAACTATGTGGCAGCCCATGAGGAGAATGATTATATCTGTATTTTTCAGGTAACGTATTTCTATACAGACCAGGCCAGGCCGCCTGATGACAGCAAGCTGCGGGAAATTAAGCCGGACCTTTACTGGCTGACTGTTGACGGGCAATATATTGTTCCCCTGCCAGGTGTGTGGGAATATCCTCCGCTTCCGTTAAATGTAATTTATTCCTGAGATATTATTTTCGTGTCATTTGTTAATCCCGTCTGTGAAAATCCTGCCTTTATTCTGTGATCAAATTTGACCCTTTTTTACATACAGTTTGACAAACTGAACCTGCTATTTTATAAAATAATTTTTTTGCCTTTGTTCCTTATTCCTCATTCCCACGCAACCCCTTGGAATGAGATCAACGAGATCAGGTGTAGGTAGAATACCAAACAGGGAAATTCAGGATAAAATTATCAGATTTTACAGCTTATCTCATTAATATACTTAATATTTCAGGAGGAAATTATGCAACAAAAGCACAGTTCAATAAGCGTCAGCATTTTTTTCATCTTTTGTCTGACATTCTTTGTCATCGGGTGTTCTGCCCCGGCGACCTTTCTTTTGCCTGAAAGCAGTATGAAAATGGAAAGAGGTCAGGCCATTATTGAAGAAGGAGAGGACATTACAGAACAGGCTGAGGACATGATAGAAGACGGAGAAGACATGATCAGCGAGGGGGAGAGGCTGAAGCGAAAAGGAGATGATCTTATTGAAGAGGGCAGAGATCTTCGGAAAGAGGGAAAAGAAAGAGTTGCCGAGGGAAAAAAGATCATAAAATCGGTTGAAACGCTTGAAGAGGAAGAGAAACTTCGCAGACAGCAACCAAAAGTTCAGGGCGGTACAACAGCACCGTGAAAGATTACAGACAGACTTCCGTAAAAAAAAACCTGTGGTTAAGAGCCAGGATTTTTCAGGCGATCCGCAGGTTTTTCATTGATAAAGATTACCTTGAAGTGGAAACCCCCTGCCGGATTCCTGCCCCCGCGCCCGAGGCTCATATTGACGCGGTTCCTTCTGACCGGTGGTTTTTGCAGACCTCTCCGGAATTGTGTATGAAAAGACTTCTTGCAGCGGGATATCCCCGTATTTTTCAGATTTGCAAATGCTTTCGGCAACAGGAAAGAGGACGCAGACATCTTCCTGAATTTACAATGCTTGAATGGTACCACGAGGGCATAAATTATTTTGATATGATGACTCAGTGTGAAGACCTGATATGGTTTGTTGCCCAGAATTCCGGGTTCGGGGACGCGATTGTTTATCAGGGGAAAAGAATTGATCTGAAAACGCCATGGAACAGAATGTCAGTGTGTGAGGCATTTGATAATTTTGCTTCCATATCAATGGAAACAGCAATATCGCGAGACCGGTTTGACGAAGTGATCGCCTGTGAAATTGAGCCTCATCTCGGACAAAACAAACCGCTTTTTCTTTATGATTACCCGATGTCATCCGGCGCGCTTGCGAGGATGAAGCCTGATAACCCTTTGTTCGCAGAACGTTTTGAGCTTTACATATGCGGTCTTGAGCTGTGCAACGCATTTACCGAACTGACCGATCCCACCGAGCAAAGAATGCGGTTTGAAAAGGAACAAACGTACCGTCATCTGTCGGGAAAACAAGTCACTCCGATGCCTGAAAAGTTCCTGAACGCCCTGAAATTTATGCCAGAAGCATCGGGAAATGCCCTGGGCATTGACAGACTTGTGATGCTCCTCGCAGATTCAGGCCAAATTGATGATGTGACGGCTTTTACACCAGAAGAGTTATGATTTTCAAAAACAGAACAACAAGAATTTCTGATAAAAAAAAGGACACTTTCCGGTTGAAAATCCCTTTTTTATAACACCTAACACCCTAACACCTAACACCTAACACCCTAACACCTAACACCCTAACACCTTAATATTTTCAGAGACGTTACACAACGTCTCTGAAAAAAAATATCCGATCTTATTTTTTCTTTTCATCCTCAAAAATGCCTCGGGCATCCTTAACCGAAGCATTTTCATGGATAATGGCCCGCAGGGCCTTCATCATGGCAACCGGATAATCATGCTGCCAGACATTTCTCCCGAGGTTCAGACCGATAGCGCCTTTCTGCATCCCGTCATGAACAAATTCAAAAACTTCAAGCGCTGTTTCGCACTTGGGTCCCCCTGCCATCACAATGGGTACAGGACAGCCATGGGTCACTTTGTCGAAATTTTCGCACCAGTATGTTTTTACCACTTTGGCACCGAATTCCGCGGCAACGCGGCAGCACAGGCTTAGGTATCTGGCGTCCCTTTTTTCAAGCTCTTTGCCCACAGCCGTGACAGCCATGACAGGAATGCCGTTATTTTCGCACTCATCCACGAGTTTCCCCAGGTTGACAAGGGAGTCATACTCATATTCGCTTCCCACAAAAATTGACATTCCCACTGCAGCAGCATTGAGCCGGATGACTTCCTGAACAGATGTGGTAATGGCTTCATGGGAAAGGTCCTTTCCGATGATGCTGGTTCCTCCTGACACTCTCAGAATAATGGGGGGGCTGTTTTGCGGATCCACACACGCCCGAAGTATCCCCCGGGTGACAAAAAGTCCGTCAGCATAAGGAATCAGAGGGGCTATGGTTTCCCCGGGTTTTTCAAGCTTTCTCGTCGGCCCCTGAAAGTATCCATGATCAACAGGCAGAAACATACAGTGGCCATCTGCCTGGATGAGCCGTGACAAACGATTTTTCATTCCCCAATCCATAATAAAATTCTCCTTATTTCAGTTTGGTCTTATTTGTATCAAAACTGAATAAAATAAGGCCAGATATTTAATTTTACCGTGAAGATACATTTTAAAAACCCGGGTTTTTTATCTGAAGATATTTTCATAACCGGGGGCGAAAAACCCGGGTTTTTTATGAACATTTATAATTAAAAAGTAAGACCTGGCCCTGTATGTTCTGCACAACTGACGCCTTACCAGCGCATTCTGACTTTCAAATAGTTACAAATTTTTTTAATAAAATGTCAAGAGCCGTTTTTCATAAACCGAGATTGAAGCAGAACAGGACGGGTATTGTTTGCTGATTTGCCCTCTGAGTGTGAGTATTTTTCGGAAGCCAGAGGACGGAAGTCGGAAACTATAATTCAACAATCTGAATTCATTATAATAATAAGATATTTTATCTGCTCTGAGACAGCATCCTGTTTTTAATTTGACATACAGATGAGTTTTAGGTAAAGTCCATATAATTACCACAGACTATGTGCTTTTACAGTTTGAAAAAACGGATAAGGATGGTTTTTCAGTCTGAAATTTCCAAAATGTGACGGGACTAATCCGAGTTATTGACGGAACGGATTTAATACGCAGGGACTTGATATGGGTACTCTGAAAAAACATCTGGCAATTTACTGGGGGATATGTATCACTGTCCTCTTTTTGCTGTTCGGATACGCGGAGACAGATTTTTTAGACACATTGGAGCGTAAGTTCTATGATATCAGAATGTCGCTGAGGAGCAATCCGGAAAGCGAAAGCAAGATCATTCTGGTTGATATTGACGATGAATCCATAGAAAAAATCGGCAGATGGCCATGGCCTCGGTCACATATTGCCAAATGTCTTGAAATAATAAATCAGGCATCACCAAAAGTCATAGGACTCAACATTATTTACAGCGAACCCGAGGACACCCGTGCCTTAAAAGAAATCGGACACTTGGCAGACTATCTGACGCAGATCGATCCGGAACAAACAGATAAAAAAATATCCAAGGCGCTTCAGGCTATCAATGACGCGTATTCAAGGCTGGATAACGACAAAAAACTTTCACAGGCCCTTGAACAGGCTGAGAATGTTGTGCTTCCGGTTTTTTTCAAAGAATCAGAGATATCAAAAGAATTAAAAGATGATAATATCAGAGCCATCCTGGAACATCAGTCTGTTCGAAAGATTGAAAATTCCGGTAATCTGACATGCCCCCGGGGGAATGAGATTCTCACGCCCATTCCGGATTTTTTTAAAATTTCAAAGGGAATCGGCCATGTCAATCTTGACTACGACATAGACGGAAAGGTAAGATGGGAGCAGCTGTTATATGAATATCAGGGCTTTTATATTCCTTCTTTCACATTGAGACTGGCTGCGATTTCCCTGGATGTTCCCAGTGATGAGATACATATGTCGCCAGATGCCTCCATTGTCCTTAACTTACTTGAAATCCCTACGGATTCAAGCGCCAGGCTTCTGGTCAGTTTTAAAGGACCTCAGAATTCTTTTAAACGTTATCCGTTTTACGATGTTGAAAACAATAAAATTCCCCCGAATGTATTCAGAGACAAAATTGTTTTAATCACCCCTTCTGCCGCAGGTGTATTGAACCCGATCAGCACACCGGCCGCTCAGGTTATGTCTGTGGGAGAGTTCAGCGCCAATGTCATATGGGCAATGCTGAACAGAAAATTTGTCCTGCGCCCCTCATGGGACAACAGCGCCAGATTTCTGATGATCATCATGCTGGGATTGCTGATTACCTTTATTTTACCCAGATTAAAGGCAGTCATAGCGGCCATGTCTTTTGTTTTGTTCCTCGTATTTCTCATCACGACATCAACTTATCTTTTTGTATCCCGGGACCTTTGGATTCAGATAACCTACCCGCTTTTGCAATGGATTGTGGGTTATATCGGCGTTGTCACCATAAAATATTTTGTCACTGAAACCCGTAAGGAAAAAATCGAAACAGAGTCTGCTGAAACCAATCGGATGCTGGGGCTTTCTTTTCAGAACCAGGGACAGCTGGACCTGGCTTTTGACAAGTTCCGCAAAGTTCCGGTGGACAATGAGATGAAAAGAATTCTTTACAACCTGGGACTGGATTATGAAAGAAAACGACAGCTCAACAAAGCAGCCTCGGTTTATGAATATATAGAAGAATATGACAGCGATTACAAAGATGTCAGCACGAGAAAAAGGAAGCTGGTTCAGGCCAGTGAAACCATGGTATTTGGTGACGGATTTCTGACTGGCGGGACAGGCGGAAATGATTTTCTTACCAGCAGCAGCGACACCCGCCCCACGCTGGGCAGATACGAAGTCATCAAACAACTGGGAAAAGGGGCCATGGGCGTTGTTTATCTGGGTCAGGACCCGCGCATTAACCGAACCACGGCGATTAAGACTTTCCGGTTCAGCGATGACTTTGATCCCAAAGAGGCAGAGGCCATGAAGCAGAAATTCTTTCGGGAGGCAGAAAGCGCCGGAACCCTTTCCCATCCGAATATTGTCACCATTTATGACGCGGGGGACGAGCATGATCTGGCTTATATTGCCATGGAATTTTTGGAAGGGGAGGATCTCCAAAAATACACGAAAAAAAAGACGCTGCTGCCCATGCGAAGGGTACTTGATTATGTGGCTGATATTGCAGAAGCTCTGGATTACGCACATGAGAAAGGTATTATTCACCGCGATATCAAACCTGCGAACATCATGCTCTTGAAAAATGGCATTGTGAAAATTACCGATTTCGGCATCGCCAGGATCACAGCCAGCTCTCAGACGCAGACCGGTGTGGTAAAAGGCACACCTCATTATATGTCCCCGGAACAGATCTCCGGTGAAAAGGTTGACGGACGATCAGATATTTTTTCACTGGGCGCGATGCTGTTCCAATTGCTCACCGGTGATGTTCCTTTCCACGGCGACAGCCCGGCAGCCCTTTTGCACCAGATAATGAACGTGCCTCATCCGGATCCGAGAAAACTGAATCCGAAATTATTAAAACCTCATGTGGAAATAATCAATAAAGCTATGGAAAAAAATCGGGAAAAGCGTTATCAGCGGGCCTCCCAGATGGCCGCTCATCTGAGAACACTGGGGAAAAAAATTGATACGCTTATTATGCAAAAGAAAAAAACAGGGTGACATTCTGATTTAACCGGCCCGCTTTTAAGAATGAATTTGGAGATTGGAAGGTTGGGAATGAAAAATAAATAATATTTATGCCCCTCATGGTCAGCTTCTGTGAATATCCGTGACCAGCAAGTCATAATGATCTTTGCGAGCTTTAAATGCTATTCCCGTGAAAGCAGGAATCCATGATAGCCTTTATATAAAACCATGAGCCTGTGTGACATTGAAAAGTTCGGGCTACGACAGGAATATTTTAATTTCCTTGCGATCAAAACATCATACGAGAGGCATGAAATACAGGCTCTCGTCAGAATGGCAGAACTGGTTAAGTGACTCAGATATTAATCCTTAGAAATTATAAACCGATTTCTAATTTCCGATTTCAAGAAAGAAGGGATTTCAATGGTAATTGTTGAATCGGCAGGTATTACCGATGTAGGCAGAAAGCGGAAGGGCAACGAAGATTCCTTGTTTATGGACGACGAACTGGCACTTTATGTGGTAGCCGACGGTATGGGAGGACACCAGGCCGGAGAAGTCGCCAGCAGTCTGGTGGTAGAAACCATGGGAGATTACATGAGGCAGTTCAGGGAAAATCCGGATACGGAAGAACCGGCCAGTGGTGACAATACGTTTTCCAAGGAGGCCAATCGGCTCATTTCCGGTATCTGTCTGTCAAATGAAGTGGTCCACGACCTTTCCAACAGCAAATCTTCCTATCGGGGCATGGGATCTACGGTTTCGGCAGTTTGTTTCACCGTTGATGATACTTTCATCGCAAGTAATGTGGGGGACAGCCCGATTTACCTGATTCGAAACGGCGCGATAAAAACCTTATCTGTACCGCACACTGTTATTGCGGAACATATGGCGCTTCATCCCAACGGACCCAGGCGGTTTGGAAAAGCCTTCAGCCATATGCTCACCCGGGCCATGGGGATTGAAAAAATAGTAAGGCCTGATACATGTGAGGATCAGTGCTTTAAAAATGATATGCTGGTGATCGCTTCTGACGGCTTAAGCGATAAGGTCAAACCCAAAGAGGTTCTCTATGTGGTAAAAGACAGATCTCCGGACAAATGCTGTCAGATGCTTGTAGACATGGCCAACGAACGCGGAGGGGAAGATAATATAACCGTTATTGTGCTAAAGGTGAAAGCAATTAAACATGAAAAAACCGGAATTGCGGGGTTTTTCTCGCGGTTTGTGGACGGAATGAAGGACTGATATCTGAATAACATTCCGATTTTGATAAATAATTTATCCCATATGGAAATATAGGAACGCCCGGAAGGATAACTTGTTTATACCTCAGTCCTGAGTGCTGACCCCCGTAAACACACCGCTGGTTATGCTGAGAAGGCGTGCTGAAATGAAAGTGGCACACTTGTATTCAAATGCCGGATGCCTGGTTATAGCGGTCTGTACGGAGTAATCTTAGTATTGCGTACTACGAGTAAGGAATGATGTGCGCCAGAAGAGGTGCCGCGTGTTGAAGAAACCGTAAACCGCAGCTCGTAACGTGTAACTTGATAAAGAGAGGGATTTTTTGCGATGCCAACTTTGACACTTAAATTTAAAAAGGATTCAACAAAAATCAGGGAATATAAACTTGAAAGGGGACAGTCTGTCAGCATCGGACGGCTGGACAGTAACGATATCGTCATTGAAAACCTTGCAGTTTCGGGACACCATGCAAAAATTGACTGGGCAGGCAATGGCTTTTTGCTGACTGATCTGAAAAGCAAAAATGGTACATTTGTAAATGATCAGCTTGCCATTTCTCATTGGCTCAAGGGTAAGGATGTCATCACCATTGGCAAACATGTCCTTATTTTCGAATATGCTCAGGGAGAAGTTCAGCCGGATATGGGAGATAAGGCAATGAGCGAAACCATGGTGATGGATACTGGCAAATACCGGTCCATGCTGGCCAAAAATGTTTCAAATATAGCGGCCCAGGCTGGTGAGACAGAGAAATTAGGGATTTTGTCTTTCCTGTCCGGAGGTGACGGTGAGGTGGAACTCAGCAAGAAGCTGACCAAGCTGGGAAAAAACGCTTCTTCGGATATTGTGCTGAAAGGCTTTATGGTGGGGCAGACGGCCGCGACCATCAGCAAACGTCCTGACGGCTATTATCTCAGCTATGTGGGAGGAATTTCAAAACCAAAGGTGAACGGCAAAGCCGTAAAAGAGTCCGTCAGCCTGAAACAGTTTGATGTCATTGAGATCGGGTCAGCCAAGATGCAGTTTATTCATAAAAGCTGAAGCCCGAAATATATTCGAAATCTGATGATTCAATTTCAATATTTCCAGGAAGGGAGATATGATGGGAGCTTTGTTCAGGTCAAAAATCTTTTATGTATGCTGTGTTGTCTTTATTACAATTGTCGGTGTCACCACTTTTTTCTATTTTACCGACGAGAGAGTCGCAACAGAGCTGAGACAGATCAGGCAGCCGAATCCGAATCTTTTCTATGTGGGAATTGATGTTTCTGCAACGATTGACTCAGACACACTCGCTGATTTTAAGAATAATGTTGTTGCCCGGCTAAAGAATTTCATCGGAGATGAGGCCGTATCTTACCATGTTTCCAGCTTTGGAAATCCGGGATGCGGAAAAGCATCTTTCATGCGTGTGGTTTCCACAAAGTCACCTGCGGATGAGACAACTTTCAAATATGATGTTGAGGATAGGATTCAGGCGGTGTCTCCTGCATTGAACCCCCGACCGGGAAGGCCCCTGACAACGCCGTTATACTGTCTCCTGAAACAGGTCCTACGAGAAAGGAGCGGAGGAAAGATCATTATTTTTTCAGACTTGCTGAATGAAGAAAGTGACTGTCCCACAATACCATGCCCCTTTCCTGAAAAAGAAATAACAAAATTCGGAGCAGATAAAAAAGGTCAGATTCTTTTTCTTTATCCGACGCCTCACCCGCAAAAAGTGGACGAACAGCAGGATTTTATAACAAAAATGCAGAAACTGAGCAACCAAGGCAAAATCAGAGCATTTTTTTACCATATTCCGGATAATCCTGAGAAAAGATCAAAATTTATGAAATCTCAGTTGCAAAGCGCCATACCCGCGACCACTTTTGAAGTTGTATGGGAAAGAGCCTCCAAAATGATGGACACAATTGTTTCGGCCGTAAGGGGATGAGACTTGAAACTTGAAACTTGAAACTTGAAACTTGAAACTTGAAACTCGAAACTTGAAACTCGAAACTTGAAACTCGAAACTTGAAACTTGAAACTCGAAACTTGAAACTCGAAACTCGAAACTGATAGCTGAAAACTGAAGGCTGGAAACTTGAAACTTGTATGGGCAGAAATTGATTTAAATGCCATTGCACATAATGTGCGTGAACTAAAACGTATCATTCGCCCTGAAGTCCGTTTCATGGCAGTTGTAAAAGCAAATGCTTACGGACATGGCGATGTGGAAGTGACCCGGGAGGTTCTGAAAAACGGCGCGGATTTCCTGGCTGTTGCAAGATTAGATGAAGGTATTCAGCTTAGAAAAGCCGGCTTTGATGCTCCCATCCTGATTTTTGGCTATACCCCTCCGACCCACGCCAAAGACCTCATCGAATTCAACCTGATTCAGACCGTTTATTCTTATGAAACAGCAGAAATCCTTTCCAGGAGTGCGGCTGCACTCGGTAAAAAAATCACGGTTCATCTTAAAATTGATACTGGCATGGGAAGGCTCGGTATGGTGGTCAGTCAGCCTGGAAGAACTTATGCAAATCAACAACTGATAACTGAAATCAGGGCTATCTTATCGCTTCGGGGGCTGAAGACGGAAGGAATCTTTACCCATTTTGTGGCTTCTGACAGTTCGGACAAGTCTTTTTCAGAAAAACAGTTTGAAATATTTAGTTCTTTTTTAAATGAATTACGTCTTGCCGGTATGGATATTCCAATAAAACACGCGGCCAACAGCGGCGCTATTATTGATATGCCTGAAACGCATCTGGACATGGTACGCCCCGGGATATCTCTTTACGGCCTGTATCCGTCTCATGAAGTGGATAAAACCCGTATTGCGCTTAAACCTGCCATGATGCTGAAAGCCAAAGTGGTTCATCTGAAAAAAGTTCCCGCGGGTTTCAATGTCAGTTATGGCATGACTTATGAAACCAAAAGACCCACAACCATTGCCACGGTTCCCATCGGATATGCGGACGGCCTCAGCCGTCTGCTCTCTTCTCAGGGGGATATGCTGGTCCGCGGATGCCGTGCGCCAATTGCGGGCCGGGTATGTATGGATATGACGATGCTTGATGTGGGGCATATTCCGGAGGTCGGGATGGAAGACGAAGTGGTTATTTTCGGAAAACAGGGTCATTCATCCATAATGGCTGATGATATTGCGTCAGTTCTTAACACCATCAATTATGAAATTGTGTCAGCGATATCGGAGCGTGTGCCAAGGATTTATCTGAGATGATAAGTACCTGATCAAAAGTTTTTTATACATCTTGTTTTCCGCGAACCTCGGAGAAACCCGGCTTTTTCCTTCAGGGTCGGCGGATCATTCCGGGAAAAAAGCCGGGTTTCTTCCCCGGGCGAATATCGAAAACTTATGGTCAGGTACTTACAACTGAAGCCTTCTCTATCACATACTGAGATGATTTTTGGAAAAAAATAATCCGGTTCGCAGTTCATTCCTGAATCATCCGAGGTCCTTATTTGCTTAAATGCTGACTGCCATAAATATGCCTCTGGTTTATCCGATTATTCGTTTTTTTATTATACGGGTAAGTCATAAAATACCTGACAGATACGACAGGTTATGACAAGAAAAGGGATTTTCATGTGAAAGAGTTGAAAATCCTTTTTTTTATCATAAATTACGAACCACTGAGATCAGGAGGTTGATATGAAAAAAAAAATTGAATTTTATTTTTATCTGTCTCATAGCTGGGTTGTTTGCCTTATCTGCCCAGGCCCAAAATCAGACTCCGAAGAAAAGTAAAATAATTCTTACGACCCAGAACGTATCGCCGTATGTGATTGTCGATAAAAACGGTACGTTCAAAGGTTATGCAGCAAACTCTGTACAATATGCATTGAAAAAAATGAAGCGCCCCTATGAAATCAAAATATTTCCATGGAACCGGGCCCAGATGATGGTAAAGCGAGATATGGCAGATGGTTTTTTTCCAGCTTCACAAAATAATATTCGGGATGAATATGCGGTCATATCAGAGACAATAGCTGAACAAAAATGGAATTGGTATATGCTGAAATCAAATCCCTCAGACCCTGCGGACCCTCTTTTCAAAGAAAAGGCTACTGTGGGGGGATTTATGGGAACAAACATGTTACAATGGCTAAAAAAAAATAATTACAATATCAAAGGGAATCCTAACAATTCTGAATCATTACTTAAAATGCTTTTAAACAAACGAATTGACGCAATATTGGCCAACAATATGGAAACAGACGAAATCATAAAAAACGAAAAAATAGAGGACAGATTCAAGGTGATCACCTTAAAAGACAAACCAATGGGAATATATTTTTCAAAAATATTTTTGAAAAAAAATCCCTGTTTTTTAAAAAAATTTAACAAATATGTCCATGAATACAGATCAGGTTTGCTCAAGAAATAAGCAACATCAGCACATCAAAAAAATTCGGGGACTGAGAAGGATTTTCCGACACAGATTTCTGCTTTTCCAAGGTCAGTAGATCGAAAAGTTTCCGGACTGTGCGCGGGATAGCAAAGAAACCCGGCTTTTTCCCGGACGGGGGTACCTCCCATATGCATCAGGCTAAGAATGAGGGACGGCTGCCGGACGGGGTTTGCAACCCATATGCATCAGGCTAAGAATGCGGGACGGCTGCCGGACGGGGTTTGCAACCCCGTCCGAAACGTTTGCGGGCGGCGATCCGGAAAATATTCCGGACGGGGTTGCAAACCCCGTCCTGCAAAATCAGAGTTAATAAAAACAGTAGGTTGTAATCTTAGCCTGATGCATATGGGTTTGCAACCCCGTCCGAAACGTTTGCGGGCGGCGATCCGGAAAATATTCCGGACGGGGTTGCAAACCCCGTCCTGCAAAATCAGAGTTAATAAAAACAGTAGGTTGTAATCTTAGCCTGATGCATATGGGTTTGCAACCCCGTCCGAAACGTTTGCGGGCGGCGATCCGGAAAATATTCCGGACGGGGTTGCAAACCCCGTCCTGCAAAAAAAGGGGCACCTCCCCGCCGGAAAAAGCCGGGTTTCTCCCCATATGCATCAGGCTAAGATCGTAACTCATTGTTTTTATTAATCCGTGATCTGCCGGACGGGGTTTGCAACCCCGTCCGAAATATTTTCCGACCCCCGAAAACAAACGTTTCGGACGGGGTTGCAAACCCCGTCCGGCATTCTTAGCCTGATGCATATGGGGTTTCTCCCCCGTCCGTCCTGTGACGGCCCGAAAACTTTTCGATCTACTGAAGGTGTCCCGGAAGTGCCTGAACGCTTTGATTCAAAAAAAGAGAAACTGAGATGTTCGTAAAAAAAGCGATTGCAAAGGAGAAACAGAGATGTTCGTAAAAAAAGAAGCGATTGCCTTGGCCGGCATTGTTTATTTGTCTTTAATTTTTTATAGTTCAGCCTGCTTCGCGGGCGATATTATACCGACAGACCTTAATAAACCTGTTCCTGAAACTTCAAGTATCATTCGCTCAGAAGGCGGCCGTATCTGCACCCGTTCAAACGCGAAAATCATTGCAGGGTCTCAGCATCTGAATCACCCTGCGGAGATAATCATTCAGGATTATTTCAGAACACTGGAAAAAATTTATTTAAATGCGTCAGATACGCGGCCTTCGGTCTTAGCTGCTGTCAGAATTATCTTTTACGAAAAAGAACTTTTTCTTCAGGTGACCGTTCCGCTTATAAAATATGTTCAGCCTGCTGCTGAACTGGATGTCGTAAAACCAAATCTTACAGGCACATCATGGGCAAAAACAGATATGACCGCCATTGTCGGAGCAGATGGTTTTTCTGCGACATTTGAAGTAAGAAAACAAGGCGCGTATGCGGTTTATAATCCTGAACGCAAAGCCTGTCTCAGAGAAAAATTAAGCCAGAAAACTGTCCCGTCAGCTAAAAGCGGAACTTCCCGGGAAGGCGGAGACTGGGGGCTGATTTCTGAAAACGAAAAATCTGAAGATAAGATTCCGCTAATCCTCGTACATGGGGATAACAGTTATAAGGTAAAAAACGACAGATGGGGCGATTTTTTGAACTGGGTCTCTGACAATTCGGACGTTGATAACACTTATGAAATTTGGCGGTTTCATCATGACACGAGGAAGCGGATCGGTTTTGACGGAAACTCAGGCAATGCCAAAGAACTCGGAGACGCCATTACCCGAGAGTTCGGAACAGACAGACACATTCTGCTGTTAGCCCACAGCAGAGGCGGGCTGGTTTCCAGGGCTTATATGTGCAAATACGGAGACGGAAACCACGGAGACCGGGTTCTCGGACTGGTCACGCTAGCCACTCCTCATCATGGTTCCCCGGGGGCAGTCCCGGACTGGGGATTGCATACGATTGAAGGAAAATTCAGAGATACAAGCTTGGCGAATATTTTCTACGGATACGATGATGATGCTGTTGTGAATGTCACGGATTTCGGAACCATGGAACTGGCATGGGACAATTTTGACGGACCCGAGAATGGAATTCCATATGTTGAATTTTCATTGGAATCACATCTGGGAAATGACCACATCCTTTCCGTCATGGACGCCAATGTGGAAAATCCGAGTCTGGGCGAATCTGAGACAGATGAAACCATTTATATTCCTGATCGTTCATTTGGAACATTGGAAGAATTAAACCAGGATCAGCGGTATTTCGGTAAAATTATAGCTTATGCCGGTTATGATACTGAACTGGGTGGCTGGGAGGGATCCGTGAATTGGCTGAGTTTCTCTTTCACAGATCACGTGGGACTTGAGATCGCCACGCATGTGATGGCAGATATGGTGTCAAAAGGAGACATTCAATATTATTTTGTGGCAAATGACGGAATGGTTCCGTTACAAAGTGCCTTGTTCTTGAAAAAGGATGCTGCAAACGAACCCGTATATGAAACAGAAAAAGATAATAACTGGTTTGCACCGGATTCTTATGAAGTCAGACTGAAGGATTTTTCCGCGAGGATGAATTTCAGAAAAGCGGTTCTGTGTCCTGATTACGACCATCTTCATATGATTGAAGGCAAGGGCGGTTTGTTGTATGACAAGACAGATTACTGGGATCATGTCGCATCCAGTTTGGATGAACTGGCTAAACCATCAGAAACATCTTATGACGGGTTTACTCCTGAAGTTGTGACCATTTCCGACTCACTGCCTGCATTTTCATCCATCGTTTCTGGTGACAACTGTTTTATTCAAACGGCAAGCAATACATCTCCCATAAAAACCGGAAGGCGTTTCAGTCTTCTCGCTATGCCTATATTGCTCATTCTTGCCTTGCAGGGGTTAAGAATTAAAAAATTGAGAATTGGGAATTGAGAATTGAGAATTGAGAATTGGGAATTGGGAATTGAGAATTGAGAATTGAGAATTGAGAATTGAGAATTGAGAAAAATCTCATTCCCACGCTTCGCGTGGGAATGCAGTGCGGACGCTTCGCGTCCTGAACTTCGTCCTTGCGGCCGGAACCTTTGATATCAAAGCATTCCCATACGAAGCGTGGAAACGAAAAACAGGATACACAACTTCTCTGACCCGGTTCGACCAAAACAGCCTGTCATTCCGTTCGGCTGAGTTCGCCGAACGAAGCCTGGGAAATCAGAAATTCGTTTTTTGGCGATGCCAGGGTTCCGGGAGCAGTGGATTCCTGTTTTCGCAGGAATGACAGAAAAAAACTTGATCATCGAAATACAGGAACCAAACAACAGAATTATCACATAAAAAAGGTCTTTTATCCTTATCTGACTGTTCTCAGCCGCTCGAAAATGATTAAAAATGCATGCCCTGTCGTAGTTCCGATTTACTGAATCTTGGCATTACAGAATATGGTAGTCCTGCACAAGTAGTGATGAATGAGATTCAGTGTCCTGACAACCGGGGAACTGAACGGGATTCATCACTACCTTTGCAGGACTACCCAGAATATTATAAATTCCCATCTGATGAAAAAAACATTACTGATCATTCTTTCATCCTTTATTATATCTGGTCTGATTATTATTTTTTTCTTATGGTTCTCAGATTCCGCTTTCAGAAAAGAAGAAATTTATATTGCCGCGGCCGTCCCTCTGAGCGGAAATCACCGTTCAGAAGGTCGTGCAATGCTGAACGGGATTAAGCTGTATCTGGACAAAGTAAATCACACAGGGGGAATCAACGGAAGAAAGATAAAATTACTTATTTTTAATGATAAAAATCAGATCAGCGCCGCCATAGACGCTGCTTCAGATATTACAGAGAATGATAAGATACTGCTTGTGCTGGGACATTTTAGCAGTCCCACCTGTCTTGCAGTGGGAAGAATTTATAAAAAAAGCGGCATACCTGCCATAACCGCATCAGCCACAGCCGAAGATGTTACATTGGCAAACGGTTTATATTTCAGAATAATATCAGGCAACCGCTTTCAGGGAAATTTTATTGCCACCTATATCAGCAAATCTTTATATAAAAAATCCGCATGCATTATATTCAGCAAGGACAGATATGGAACTGAACTTGCTGAATATTTTGAAAAAAAAGCCTGTGATTTGGGAATCAGGATAAAAGGGAAATGGGGCTTTGACGCGAAAAACGGTCATCTGAATAAGGGACTGAATAAAATTATTAACAGCTTAAGAGCCATAAAAAATCCGGGAATAATCTTTGTCGCGGCCCAGGGTGACGAAGGAGCCAGGATTGTCACCACATTAAAACATGCAGGAGCGAATTACGCCATTATCGGTTCGGATGCGTTTGCGACAGATGCGTTTACTCAGCGAATCCTTAAATATCCCCAGGAACAGGCGGTCCCCGGACATTTTTCAGATGGCATTTATACGGTATCTCCGTTCTTAGCTGATATTGCCAACAAAGAAGCTCAGGTTTTCAGACAGGAATTTCTGGATAAATACAATGAGGAACCTTCATGGGTGGCAGCCTGCTATTATGATGCCGCACATGTTGCTGTTGAAGCTGTCAGACAATCCAAAAATCGGGAAAATGAGAATATACGAAAGTACCGGAGACAAATCAGAGAACACCTGGAAAATATGTCTGATCCTGAATATAACTCGGTAAAAGGCATAACCGGAAATATATTTTTTGATAAAAACAGAAATGCTAAGAATTCGCTGTCTGTGGGAATCTATAAAAAGAATAAGCTGCTTCCGGCATTTTCACAATATCGGCAACTCTTATCTGATGACAGCTCAGATCATAATATTCCCAAAGGTCCTGGTGATGAGAGCGCAATGATTGTCATTGACGAAAAAGTGATGGTAAAAACCCAGATCGTTTACACGGGAATTGATATTAACGAAATCAGCAAGTTAGATATGAAACGATTTCGTTGTACCATAGATTTCTACCTCTGGTTTCGTTTTCAGAAGGACTTTGATGATTCCAATATCGTTTTTGTGAATGCAGTGAATCCCATTAAACTGGGTAAGCCTGTCATGGAGGAGATAATAAGAAATGTCACGATTCGGACATATCGTGTGAAAGCTGATTTTAAAAGTAATTTTAATTTTTATACTTATCCTTTTGAATGTCAGGTGATACCTGTCAGGTTCCGCCATATTTCCCGGGTCGGAAGCACCCTGTGTTACGTTGCCGATGTTCCGGGATTGCCGTATCTGTACAAAAAAAATGTCAGAAAAAAAGAGATAAATGCGCTGACTGGCTGGAATATCAGCGAAATATGGGTTTATCAGAATATGATTACCCCTTCTGTTGATGACTCAGATGCTTATGATCCTCAGAATCCGATTTCTTATTCTCAGTTCAATGCTGCCATCCGAATAAAAAAACAGGGCATGGATGCTGCTTTAAAAATTTGTTTTCCTTTTTTTATTATCACTGTGATATTATTTTTAGTTTACTTTGTGCCATCCGACAGAATTGAAATTAAGATATCAATGCTCATGGGTGTTCTGACAACAACTGCCATTTATCACTCGGAGATCAGATCAGATATACCAGCAGAACATATATTAGCGATTGAATATGCTTTTTTTACAATATACGGAGCAGCAGCAATATTTACCATAATATCCCTGATGACTTACAAGCAGCAAAAACAGAGAACCGCTTTATGAAAAAAAATCTGCTCATACATCTGCTGTTCATATCTGTCTGTCTGATTGTGTTCTCTCTGTCGTATATCGTCCCCCGTCTGAAAAAAGAAATTATTTATATTGCGCTTGCAGGACCGATGAGCGGCTCTTATAAAAAATGGGGACAGGAAATGTTAAAAGGAAGCCTTCTGTATCTCGATAAAATTCGTAACCAAGGCGGAGGGCCTGAAAACAAAAAAATAGAACTGATTATAACAGACGATCATCGAGATGAGCGTACCGCGATAAGAGAGGCTGTCAAACTTGTATCTGAAAACAAGGCATTACTCGTACTCGGACATTCAAGCAGTCCCATTTCAGTTGCCGCGGGAAACATTTATAAAAAAGGCAAAATACCCGCGATCACCGCATCTGCCACTGCTGAAAGCGTCACCCTTGAAAATGAATGGTATTTCAGAATCATACCCAACAACACCATTCAGGCGAATTTTATCGCACATTATATTAGCAGGGCATTAAACGCGACATCGGTAAGCCTCATCTTTGATCAGGACAGTTACGGTGCTTCTCTTGCAAAAAGTTTTGAAACAGCGGCCAGGGAACTGGGAATCAGTATCAGCATAAAACAGGGATTTGATATAAAAGATCCATATTTGAATAAAGAACTGGCACATATTGCAAAGAAAATAGCCGCCACAAATGATCCGGGAATGATATTTTTGGCAACCCACGGGGCCGAAGGGGTCAAACTTGTCAAATTATTAAAAGATGAAAATCCGGACACAGCATATTCCATTATCGGTCCTGACTCATTTTCTGCCCGGTCGTTTGTCGAAAGATTCAGTAAATATCCCCGGGAACAGTCATCTCCCGGACACTATTCAGATGGTATCTATGCAGCATCTCCCTATCTGATGGATATCGGCACTGAAAAAACCTATAATTTCAAACAAGAGTATATTGATAAATATAATGAAGCGCCTTCATGGATCGCAGCGTGTTATTATGACGCAATGTATGCTGCCGTCGAGGCCATTAAAAAAGCTGACATTCGGAGCAATAAAAATATAGCAAATAATCGGAAAAAAATAAGAGATGCTTTGGCAAATTTCCGCACCAACAAACATGCCATCAGAGGCATTACCGGGAATATTTGCTTTAATGCGAATGGCGATATTGAAAGACCTTATGCAATGGGTTTTTATGATAAGCAACAATTTCGGACTTCGTTTTTTCAATATCAGCAGCCAACCACCTCAAAACCTATTGATAAAATTATCAAAAAAATGCTGACAGGTGAATTGATCTCAATTAACGGAAAAATTATGAACAGGGTCCGTGTGGTATATACAGGTATTCACATTAATGAGGTGAGCAACATACGCGTGAAAAACTCCGGTTATACCATAGATTTTTACCTCTGGTTCCGTTTTCAGGACGATTTTAATGATGCTGATATTGAATTTATAAATCTTGTGATTCCGGATAAAAAGGATTCGGACAGCGAACTTGCGGATCTGCTGGATGATCAGCCGATTGTGGATCAGCCGATTATGGAGGAGGTAAAAAACGATGTTATCACCCGGGTATATCGTATAAAGGCTGATTTTAAAGCAGAATTTGATTTTCATGATTATCCCTTTGACCATCATATGATCGGTATCAGATTCCGTCATACTGACCAGACAAGAGATAAACTTATTTATATTCCGGATGAATGGGGAATGCCTCAGTCCTTGGCTCGTTTCATTCCCCGGTTCCGGAGTGAAGGCAACAAACGAAAAATACCGGTGAGACCTGTCCCCGGATGGAATATAGGGAATGACATATCATTTTACGAGAACAGCATCAGCACAATGTCCACGCTTGGCAACCCGATCTTTTTTGATGTGCAAAATATAATTACGTTTTCTCAGTTCAACGCGGCCATCCGAATTGAAAGAAAAGGGCTGAATCTGATAAAAAACTTTGTCCCAATGATCATCATGGCAGTTGTTTTGTGCCTGACCTGCCTTGTTCCGCCGAACCGGCTCGGAACCCGTGTACTGTCCTTTATGCTTATACTGATATCAAATGCCGTCTGCCATCGGATACTTTTATCAGGATTACCAGTGGAATATTTACTGACTGTGGAATACGGACTTTTTGCCATGTATTTATTCGTGACGTTCTCCGTGGGAATATCAATCTTCCTTTATATTCGACACAAACAAGGGCGGGCAATAACATTCCTCAGTTATGCGGAAAAAGTTTTTCATCCTTTTGTTGTTCTCATTGTTGCCGCATATTTTTATTTTAAATATTTTTCTTTAAAATTATGAAATATTTCTTTTAACATCTTTTTTTTAAGGGAACTTCCAACAAATAAAATACCCTGATTTCCTACATTTTCTACATTTCTGGGTATTTTATTTTTTGGAAAATCCCTAACAGAGGGGAAAAATGGAATTAAAAAATATTTTCATGGTGTTGTTTTTGGCGCTGACATTGAGCCTCATGGGATATCCTGCCATGGCAAGTGAAAGCATTTATATTATTTCTCACGCCGGAGCAGGTGATCCCTTCTGGAAGGTCGAATTTAAAGGAGCCAGAGCAGCAGCTAATGAAACAGGAGCGACGCTGACGATCCTGGCACCGGAAACACCCAATGACATTGCACAGGAGGCAGAACTGCTTAACTCAGCAATCAGGACCAGACCTGCCGGTATTGCCGTAACCATTCCTGATGCAGACAAGTTTTCAGATGCTCTGAAATCAGCCCGTAACAAAGGCATTCCCGTTATTGCATTTAATGTCCGCCCTGATGACAATGACCGTGTAAAAAATCCTTATCTTGCTTATATCGGCATGGAGGAATATCTGGCCGGCAAAGTTGCAGGCCAACATGCGTTTCTTTCAGGTAAGATTAACAAACGAGTTGTGGTTATAAACCATCAGACAGGCCATATGGGACTGGAGGCACGATTTAAAGGAATCTGTGATATCCTTTCATCAAAGGAAATTATTGTGGATAAACTGGATACAAACACTGATCCCCGGAGACTTTTAAAAGATACGCTTGAATATCTTAAAAAACATAGCGAGGTCAGCGCTGTTTTTTGTCTGGGCCCTTCCTCTTTGCATTTTATCGGAAAACTAATCAAAAAGAAAAAGCTTGATCTTTATTTGTGCAGCTTTGATATCTCTTCGGATACTTTGAATTTTATCAAACAAGGCGTGGCGGATTTTACGATTGACCAGCAGCCTTATATGCAGGGCTATTTGTCCGTAAATTTGCTGATACTGGCAGCCCGCTTCAAGATGAGCCCGCCGGATATCAACACCGGGGTCGGAATTATAGACCGCTCCAATGTTGAGGCTGTTGAAAATTTTGCAAAACAAAATATTCGGTAACAAATCCTGCCTGTAAAAACCAAAATCCGATCAGCACGTCAGTCATTATCTTGACAAACAGTGCTGTTCAGCTTATTGCTTTTCTGACAGTTGGAGAAAGGGGGGAATAATGTTTATAATTCACCAGACAGAATCCGATGATATTCAACCCCATACGTTATGGGCCTTTCAGAAGTCAACTGACGGACAAATTGACGAGTTGCAAAAAATTTCAGTCATGGGAGATGAGGAAGAAAAAGAAAAAAAAAATCGGATTCTTTGCAAAAATTGCAAGAACCCGGTGACTTCGGCCGAAAATATCATGGTAATTAACGGCATGCACAGGCACACATTCAGCAATCCTCATGGTATTGTCTTTGAAATCGCATGTTTTTCCTCAGCACATGGGTGTGTTAACGGAGGACTTCCCACCGCGGAATTTACATGGTTTGCAGGTTTCAGTTGGCGTTTTTCTTTCTGTTCAAGATGTCATACGCATTTAGGATGGCAGTATTTGTCAAAAAGCGGAGAACATTTTTACGGTCTGATTGTGGATAATATAATAGAAGGCACGACAAAATGAAAAGGAAACAGATGGAGTGGACCTGGCAGTGAGAGAGGCGATTTATCGGGCAGTGGAAAAGGAACCTTTTGCGCGGGCATTGAATATGGAACTGATTGACTTGGAAGATGGCCGTTCTGTTGTGGAAATGACTTATCATCCTGAAAAAATGGATAACATTTATAGCCGTGCCCATGGCGGAGCCATTTTTGCGTTGATTGACGAAGCTTTTGAGACTGTCGGGCAGACAGAAGGGACAATTGCCGTGGCCTTGAATGTAAATGCCCAGAAATCCGTATAGCAGACGGCACATTGCCGATAAATGCCCGGAAAAGAGTTCCAAAGACCCGGGCACCTTCCTGGTCGCTTTGTACCACATTATATCCGACAATCTCTGCCATGCTGACATTTTTTCCTAATATATTGTCATCTTTATTTCCGACATAACCATAAAAAAACAGGCCGCTTTTTTTCAGGCAGCCCGTTTTTTTTGAGACTCATGGCTTTCCGTCTTCACCTTACGGTGAATCTGACTTTATAAAGACAAAGCCATTATCTGACCCTGCCTCTGAACGGCTTACTTCAAAAACTTTCTCCTGATTCCTGCAAGACTGACCAAGCCGGAACCAAGCAGCCAGACTGCCCCGGGAATGGGAACAGGGGCCACGTTTTTAGCAATGATCACCATATCATTATGATCCGTATCCCAACCCGGCTGAGTCAGGTCTTCTATGTTCAGCCTGAATTTATATTCATTGTTCTCATTTTGGAAAATTTTGAAATGGTCGTATCCGTCGCCGTTCATAGATTGGTCACTGTAGTATGTCATTCCGCCATTTTCGGGTGTTGAAATATAAAAGCCAAAAGCATCATCTGACATAGGCTCCCATTCCACATCTGGCGGATAATCCGGCCCGCTGAACAGCTGAACAGCATCCTGCTCCTGCCCTTTATAGTAATAGCCAAAGCTGTTCTCATCGGCAAAAGCGGCATCTTCCAGTATGAGCTTGAATTGCACTTTGTCCGCACCAGGAGCCATTGTAAAATATCCCGGGTCCTCAATCTCTGTCCACGTTGCTGCCATCACACTCCCGGTCAGCAGAAAAATACCCAAAACAGAAAATACAAATAATGTTATAATTTTTTTCATGATATGTTTCTCCTTTTTTTTACCTAAGACTAAAAATCAAAAACCAAACGCCTTTTCATTCCATTTTCAACTTTTCATTTTCATTTTAGGTAACCCGGCTGTCTCTCATTCAAGACCCGTGGCTTTCCGTCCCCACTTCGCAATGGGTTTGGCTTTGTCTGGTTATTTTTCCCCACCTCCTTTCTTTGTCTTAGGCGGCCCGGCTGTCTCACTGAGACCCGCGGCTTTCCGTCCCCGCCTCACGACGGGTTTGGCTCTTTTCTGACAGCGTAATTTTCATTCTTACTTTTCCGTTTCAGGCAAGCCATGATGTCTTCTTTCCTGGAATCACGACAGGCTTGGTTTTGTCGTGAAACCAAAATGACTTATCATATCAAATCATTTTTTTTACCGTGAAAATACATTTTGAAAACCCGGGTTTTTCTCTGAAAATAAGTACCTATGCAAAAGTTTTTATATATCTTTTTTCTGAGAACTGCGGAGAAACCCGGCTTTTTCCTTCACGGGCGGCGGATCATTCCGGGAAAAAAGCCGGGTTTCTTCCCGGGCAAATATAAAAAACTTTTGCTCTGGTACTTATTTTCATAATCGGAGATGAAAAACCGGAAACTTTTCGAGCTGCCGATACCCGATGATCAGGTTTTTCTGTCCGGGCAATCCTTAACTTAATCACCTGATTAAAAATTATCTGCTTTTATAACAGAAAAAAGTTACAGACAGATTACAGATTTAAAAAATAAAAAAAATTATACGCATTGTTCAATTTTTTTTCAATTAGCCAAACTTTTTTCTGGTTATCCGATAATTATTGGCTGTTTTCCCCAACAACCATTCTTTAAATTATAGAAATAAGCACAATACCTAATCTAATATGCAAGTACGATGCCAATATATCTAAGCTACTGTTATAAAAATAGTTAATTAAACGATAAGATATCCAGACAAAGGATCTGTAAAATTTACCGACACCTTTTTTCGGTTCCAAAAACTCAATATATTCTTTAATAATTTGAAATTAAAAATAATTCTTTTTTTAAGAGTAAATAGAGACTGAAAAAGCAGCCAAACTTGCGTCGGAAAACTTTACAGTTTTTTATCAGGCTATTGCTAAAGAAGCAGAAAAAAACAGCTATAAATTATTTATACACTTTAATTTCAGAATATTATATTCATAACAGCGTTTTTCCCTGCCTCCTGTTATTGAATTCGTAATTTTTTTAATTTTAACAGGTTATATTTTTTATGTAAAATTTACCGACACATTTCCTTTCAATAAAAAGTTATACCCGTATAACTTAATCATATTTAATATCAGATAGTTCATCGGATAAATCTTTTATAATCAGATCATAACACTGCCATATCCAATATGCCTGCGGAAACTTTTATGATAGTTATATATGTTTATGATCCTAATTCAAATTTGCCAATCTGAATTTTCCCCGCTGTTATGCAGCGTCAAAAAAATGGCCTGCTTCTCTTCAAACCAAACCGCCGCATAATTTATGGCGACCAGTGTTCAGACCTCAGAACCTGTGGTGTGGTATGCCAGAAAAAGCCCCAGTTCCTTTGCCTGATCCTCCCCAAGCTCTCCAAAACGAACGCCACATTGCTTTTTGACGATGAGAGACTGGGTGAATATGTATTTTATGATATCATACACCATTATACATGGAATATCAGTCAGGGAAAATTCACCTCCGACAAGAAAGAGGTTTGCCTGGGAGAATTTTTCGTGTGAGTCTTCCCTGTCCGCTTTATCCGTCGGACAATTAACGAGATACTCAAAAGCCAGACCATTCAGACTTATGTCTTTAATTTTCCCAATTTTCGGCATACGGATTCCCATAGCAATAAAGGCATTGTCCGATGTCAGAAAACGAGGCTGGTTTCTTCGTTCAGGTTTCATAATTCACCTTTTTCATCATTTCTGTTGATAAGCAAGCTTTGGTGGTGTTCCAAAACTGGACCTGAGCCGATATTTCCTAAATTGATTCAAATGGTTAAAAATTTTAGCTCCAGTTTTGGAACACTACCTGCATTTTGAAAACCCGGGTTTTTTATGAGCGTTTATTTTTTTTTAAACAGGCGCATTCACAAGCCGGCGGAGCAAATTTTATCCGCGGGAGGAATCTCCAATGCTGTTGACTTAGGCAATTCCGAACGGATCCGGAGTGCAAAAATTTTATTTTTGCGCCTGCGAATCAGGCTCGTCCCCAATCAGATCTACATGGCTAAGATCCGGAGTGCAAAAATTTTATTTTTGCGCTTGCGAAAAAACATTTTTCGCACTCCGGAAAAATTACTCCCCCAAGCAATGAATATGCCCCTTTTAAACTCGATCATCAGGTTGTTGACCGGATTCGGACAAAAAGCCCGTCCGACGGAACTCACGCCGAACAGAATGACAGACTGTCCGGCCGGATCGCATCAGATCAGATCAGAAAACCTGATTATCGAGTAACAGATTTGAAGTTACAGATAGGTTACAGATTTGAAAAAATAACAAAAATCAGAGCGGATATTTTTGAAAACAGGTGTGCATGGAAAAAAATTCGGGCAAAGCAGTCTGTCCTGCAACAGCCAACCGCAGACAATTATACCCGAATTGTTCCGATTTCGGTCCTATGATGCTTATTTGTCAGGATAAATTAAGAATTTTTTTCACAAAGGAGGGATTTACATATGGCTTCGGTATCAGAGGAAGGAGAAATTCCGAGCGTCATGGAAAGCATTTTCTTGCAACGCTCATAAACGGTCAGGGCTTCGGCCCGGAGACCAAGACGGTAATAGCAAATCATAAGGCGTCGGTAGAAATCCTCGGCAATATTGTCCACCTCCAGACCCCGCTGATAACATTCCGCAGCTTTTCCCCATTGCCCGTCCTTTTCCCAGTACTGCCCCAGTTTGCTGACGCCTCGCAGAAATTTGCTCCGAAGAAGCTCCCGAAGGGGAAACGTCCAGTATTCCGAATTTTCTTCAGCCAAAAAAGGGCCCTTGTATATCTCAATGGCTTTCTGAGCCAATCTGATGACTTCCTTGTTGTCAGCTCTGGCTGTCCCTTTTCTCCACGCGGCATCCGCCTGTCCGAAAGTGCGCTGAAACGCCCATACATCCACCCAGCAATATCTCTGATCCAATGTCAGGCGTCCGTCCCTAAGTTTGACAGCCCTGTGGTCGCCAAGTAATTTGCGAAGCCGGTGCAGAGTGGTTGCAAAAGATCGGTGCGCCATATCCCCGTCAGCATCCGGCCACAGAGCATCAGCTATCTGATCCTCTCTCACCTCTCTGCCCCCGAAGGCCAGCAAGGCTTTGAGCATTGACAGCGGCTTTTGCTGGGCTTTTCCGGAAAATCGGACAGCCTTTCCGTCTCTGACCACTGAAAACCGCCCTAATGCAAAAATTTTCAGACGCCAGGGCCAGTTATCCACATGCAAGGGAGTTTTGTCAGGAGCCAGGTTGTGCTTCCGGATCAGCTCCCGCACATAATCCACCTCAATTTCAGCGTCAAGCGCTTTGGCGCAGAGCTTTGCTGTCACGCTCGGCTGGTCCATTAAAATATTTACATATCCGTGCCTTTTACCAATACTCATTGCTTTTCGGAGTGACTTCAGACCCGATGCCTCGTCTCCCTGATCCAGAGAAAACAATGCCTCAGCCCAGGAAATATAAAATTTAAGAATTTTACTTTTCATTCGGGATGCAATATCGGAAGCATGAGCGAGATGGCCTGCCGCGTCCTCATTTTTCCCAAGTTCGTGTATAATGTATGCTTTTGTCAGATGATACAACCCCATCAAAAAAGGAAATCCCACATCATCGCCCGATTTCAGTGCCAGATCCGCGTGAAGAGAAGCCTGGCTGATATCCCGGCGGAGCAACGATTCCTGGGATTTGAGCCAATGGTACTGGGAAAGCTCCCATGGCTTATGAAAATTTGAAGAGGAAGCCATTTTTTCCAACATGTCTTCGGCTGTCTTATAATCATTTGCATTCAGAGCGCTGGATGCGGACATGCTGATCAGTTTGCAGTCCATTGTATGAATACCGGATGCCCGGGATAATTCCAAACAATCAGATACCACCTTCAGACAGTTTTCATGCGTCCCCGTAAAATAACAATACCAAGCTTCGGCATATCCGGCTTTTATCCGGCTTAATGGCGAACATTTTTCTCCTGACCAGGCCAGGTGACGTAATGCGTTAATCATGAGGTTTGCTTTTTCAAAATCACCGCTATACATTCTGTAAAGCGCAAGGTAAAATAACGTATGTATTTTGGCATTCATATCTTCGAGATTTTCCGTAAGAGAAATCGCCAGTTTCGCCCACGTTCTGATCTCGGAATGCTCCGGCTGTCTCAGAACCAATGCTGTGAACATCCGGATGACCACCCGGGATCTGATGTCTTCGGACGGGAATGCCCCATATTTATTTGTAAGTTCTTCGGCCGCATGAATCCACTTATCAAATTTTTCAAATCCCTCAAAATCATATTCTATAGCGTCAACAATACCTGACCATGCCAGAAATGCCCCGGAAAGGTCTTCCTGTTCCTTAAATTTTTCAAATGCTTTTTCAAAATAGTTCCGGGCATGGGAAGGTCTCCGCGGCAAATGGCACGCGCCCGTCCAATACAGAAGCCACGTTGTATTTTCTATAATATCTCTCGGAAGTTTGTTCAAAGACTCTTCCAAAAGATGATGCTTCCCCTGTGCCAGGGCAAGCGGCGCATGCTTTGTGATTAACTGAGTCAGCGTGTTCCAATCCGCCACATCATGCAGAAGTTCGGCAGCAGCCCTTGCCTGGGCAGCTTCATCAAGAAGCATGGCTGTATCGCGGCAAATAACTGCCAGGGTTTCTTTGGGAAAAGTTTCCTTTGCCCGTTGCATCAGAAAACTTCTGAACAAAGGGTGATACTGATACACAGGTTCGCTATAAAAAAATTTTTCTGTGAATTGGTTATTACGATTCAATCCGGACAGGATGCGGGATGTATCGCGACAGCCTGTAAGCTTTTCAACAATTTCTTCATTCATTTTGGGCAAAAAAGCCGTTTTGAGAAGAAAATTCCGTGTGTCCTCATCTGTTTTATCAAAAATTTCACATAAAAAATAGTCAAATATCTCCTCTGGTATATGTCTGTTCCGCAACAGATGTTCGACCCCCTCTGTTTTAGCTTTTAACAACATAACCACCAGTCCGGCCGCCCATCCGTCAGTCATGCTGTGCAGCCGAAGAACTGTTTCCTTTAACAGTGTCTCATGCGTCCGCAGCCGGACAATTTCATCCACTTCCTCCAATGTCAGACGGAGTTCATTGTATCCAAGAATCTCCATCTGCTGATGAATACATGTGCGAATTAAGGCAGGCGGAGGATTGTTCCGACTGATCATAATGACATTTATGCCTTCGGGAATTTTAGATAATCCATTGCGGATCACCTCATGGAATGAGGATTCGCCAGGTATCTCATGATAGTCGTCAAACACAATGACACTTGGAATTTTTAGCCAGTTATAAAGGCTTTCAAAGTACCATAATGTAACCGTTGAAACTTCTTTAAGATATTCTGAACTAAGAACAGATAAGCGCGAGGAATTTCGGGTTTCGGTTTTTTTCGCAGCCAGCCTCATAAAATAAAAAAAAGTTTTCGCGTCCGCGTCATTTTTGTCCATCTGATACCACAGACAAGGGATATCGTTCGCTTCAATGTAGCTGCTGACCAGGGTGGTTTTTCCACATCCGGGAGGGCCTGTCACCCAGATGATCGGACGGCCCCGCACACGATCCAACAACTCAAACAGGCGATTCCTGGGAAAAATTCCCGAAAGCGCGGGCCGGGTGATCTTAGTTAAAAAGGCTGGTTCCTGTTCTTTTCTCATTATCTCCGGTTTAATAACGACGGCACGGGCGCAGAGGAGATGCCCGCCCATTTGCCATTGTCAGCAGATCGAAAAGTTTTCGGGCTGTCGCGGGACAGACACGGCGGATGCCGGAGAAACCCGGGTTTTTCCGGCGGGGGGAGCCTTCTGTCCGGGAAAAAAAGCCGGATTTCTCTGCCATGCCGCACACAGTCCGGAAACTTTTCGATCTACTGAGTCATATCATGGAAATGTATTTTTTTTACTGAGCTTAATGACTATCACACATTATGCGAAATTTTAATCAGGAAATTCCTGATTTTGAGCCTGAAAATTCCTGATTTGCTTCTGAACAGTTTCGGTTCGATGATTTACTCAGAAAAATTTCCGGGCTGTGCGCGGTGCGGCAAAGAAACCCGGCTTTTTTTCCGGGACGGGAGCGATCTCCCCCGCCGGAAACAGCCGGGTTTCTCCCCCGTCCGCCCTGTGACAGCCCGAAAACTTTTCGATCTGCTGAAAATATATTTTTATTGTAAAAATATATTATATCTCAAATGTATTTAAAAATCAAATGTATTTTTTCTTTTGTAAATCAAAAAACATAGAAAAGGCAGAACCATTTCTGATCCTGCCTTTTCTATCTGTTGGTTTTCAATTTCTTATTTGCTTAACTTTTTTCGGATTCCCGCAAGCGCAATCAGGGCAAAGCCGAGAAGCCACACAGATCCGGGTTCTCGGGAGCTGCTTTCATTCTCACAGAATTTAAAAAGGCCAATATCATCAGTCGCAGGGCAATCCGAATCAAATCCCCTCCCCAGACATGAAGTGTAGAAAATGCCTCCTACGCCTGTATTTTGCTCACCAACCCCATTCGAATCATAATATATTGATCGTTGTACTCTGCTCACCATGATTCCCAATTTGTTGTCAGGAGCATACGCAACGTATTTGACAGTAAGATTATAGTCGTAGTCATCGGGCGGGCCGTTCATGTTCATTTCTGTCCACCCTGAGCCTATGTTATCTGCCAAAAGGAGTTCCGCACTGTTTGCCATGGCAATTTCCGTCACCACAAAAAGGCTCAAAAGCACAGCCGCAAATAATGTATTTTTTTTCATGATACTGCCTCCTTACCAGGGTGATGAAAATGCCTTCAGAACTTTTTTCAAAACTGCTTTTGTTTTTGTTCACTATTTTTTTAACCAAATTAAAATTAAATACAATTTTATACTCATCACAAAAACAGAATCAATTTTATCCGCGTCATATAAGGTCATTTTCCTCAGCCTGCCTCTTCTCCGCCCAAGACTGAAAATAAAAAAACAACATGGTTCTCTCAGGCAACCTGTCCGTCTCACTGAGACTCGTTGGCTTTACATATCTGCCTCACGACAGGCGGGCTTTGTCAGGAAAGTATCAGCATAGGAAAACCTCCGGAGGATATAAGTACCTAACCATAAGTCTTCGATATTCGCACGGGAAAGAAACCCGGCTTTTTTCCCGGAATGAGCCGCCGCCCGTAAAGGAAAAAGCCGGGTTTCTCCGCCGTTCACAGAAAAAAATATGTATAAAAAACTTTTGATCAGGTACTTACCTCCTCCGGAGGCATTATATTGGGATTTTCAGATTCGTCCTTTTCATAAAATTCATGATTTATCCTCCCAGCGTCCGGAATAAAAAACATTGCTTTTATCATTCGATGATCAGGTTTTTCTGATCCGATTCAGACAAAAAGCCTGTCATTTCGTTCAACGACCCGTCTGAGCCTGCCGAAAGGAATGACAGAAAAAACTTGAACATCGAGTATAAAATAAAAAAAGCCAGGCTGCATTTTTCAGGCAACCCGGCTGTCTCATTAAAAAAGACCCGCAGTTTTCCGCCCCTGCCTCACGACAGGTTTAGCTTTATCTGATTGTATATTGAAATGATCTGGCTGATTTTTAACATACAGAAAGTTACAAATAGGTTACAGATTGAAAAAAAATAAAAAATATTATAATTCTTTGGGAAATAAGTACCTGGGCAAAAGTTTTTTATATTTCCCCGGGAAGAAACCCGGCTTTTTTCCCGGAATGACCCGCCGCCCGTGAAGGAAAAAGCCGGGTTTCTCCGCAGTTCGCAGAAAAAAAATATATATAAAACTTTTGCACAGGTACTTATTGACCCGATATTTTTAAAAAGGCAGGTATCGGTCAGCCGGACTTGGATATTGCCTTTTCCTGGTTCCTCATATGGATTCCTTTCTCAGAACAACCTTAAATGTTGTTTTTGTTATTTAAATACAAATGATTATCAAATATTTCCCATATTCTTGCATAATTTTTTGTAATCATGTAAAAAAACATTATATTTCAAGCGGGTTGAATTCTGTAATCACATTAAAGGATAAAAAAATATGCCATATTTTATTTACAATAATCATCGTTTGTTTTACCGTGAACAAGGTAACGGACAGTTATTATTGATTTTGCCAGGCAATACAGCATCTTCGGCCTGTCTTCAAAGTGAGCTTGAATATTTTGGCAGACATTATCATGTGGTTTCTTTTGACTTTATGGGAACGGGTCGGTCTGATCGAATGAGTTCCTGGCCCGAGGATTGGTGGAAACAAGGCGCGGACCAGGCAGCAGCCCTGCTTGATCACTTGGGCACGGACAGCTGAATGGCCGCCTGAAAGAGATTCTTTGCCCGGTCTTACTCACCGCAAGTTTGTTGGACAATGATCTCCCAAATGTGACCGGCCAGCTCATCACCATGTCAGAACAGATTGCTGACACCCGGATTTTTATGATGAAAAAAGGTGGTCATCCCCTGATGCGGACCTGCCCGGAAGACTTCCGTGAACTGAGTGATTATTTTTTGAGGCAGATAAGATAAAGCCGGAGATCAGCCAGGGCAGCCAGGGCATCAATCCTCTGGCTGAAAAAGAAAGCAGTCTGAAGACAGCTTCGGAGCCTGCTTTCGCTTTCAATCGGGCATCAGACTTGCGAGGTTTTGGAAACCTCGCAGGTCTTTACCCATCAGAATCAATTTGGTCATGTACTCGTACTGCAATGCATCCAGGATGTTTTGTACTCCGGAAGTCATACGGAGAAAAACATGGACGCGAAGCGTCCCGGCTGCATTCCCACGCTTTGGGTCACTGCCATTAAGTTAAGCTTCCGGAGTGCGAAAATTATTTTTCGCATCCTTGCCGGAAACTCTTTTTGACACCCCGGATGAGTCTTAACTTAATAGCAGTGACCCAAAGCGTGGGAACGATATGGATGAGCTTTTGCAGATTTATGATATGGAAAGAACTGAAAAGGCACAGGCGTCAGGAATGAATGCACCAGCAGAAAACTTTTATTTGTTAAATGATCCAAAAATTCTGACGGAACATATGCTTCATGTTCTGTGGGAGAGAAATCAACTTAAACCCTTTTTTTCAACTGAGGATAATTTGTTCAGCCCGTCCGCTGTTCTGCTTTTGCTGGGTCAGCAGTGCGGTGAAAATAAAACTTCATCAGAACCCTGTCTGATCTTAAACAAACGATCCCGGAAAGTCAGGCAGCCCGGAGACCTTTGCTGTCCCGGCGGAAGCGTATCGCCCCGTTTGGATGCCTGTCTTTCAACGCTTCTGACTTTGCCGGGTTTTCCGCTGATGCGCTGGCCCTGCTGGTCTCAGTGGCGTGATCGCTATCCGGATGAGGCCCGTATGCTGAAACTTCTTTTTGCCACGGGACTCCGGGAGTGCTTTGAGGAAATGCGCCTGAACCCCTTTGGGGTTCAGCTTATGGGACCGCTTCCGCCGCGGCGGCTTCTGATGTTCAGACGGGTTATTTTTCCTATGGCCGCGTGGATTCCCCGGCAAAAACGCTTTGCTGTGAACTGGGAAGTTGAAAAAGTGGTTTATATTCCTCTGCGATATTTGTTGAACCCTGATTCCCATGCATGTTACCGGGTGCAATTCACGCCTTATATTGAAAGGAAGCTTCATCGAAAAACTCAGGATTTTCCGTGTATTGTATATAAAAATCAGAACGAAAATGAACTGCTCTGGGGTGCCACTTATCATATCGTCATTGGTTTTTTAGAGATGATCTTCGGTTTCAAACCGCCTGATATGGCATCCCTTTCTGTGATCCACGGTGTCATGGAGGAAAATTATCTTACAGGGAGCGGATGAAATGAAAATACTTTTCACATCAGATATTCACGCGAGTGACACTCATCTTTTTTCCATGATTTCAATAGCGGAAAAAGCAAAAGTTGACTGTGTTATCATCGGAGGGGATATTATCCCTCATTATTTACCCAATACACATAAAGCAGGCATCTTACAGGCGCAGGAAATATATCTCCGGGATGTTTTTCTCCCTGCTGTTGAACAGTTTAAAGAGAAAAGAGATATTCCCATTTACCTAGACCTCGGGAATGACGATTTCAAAGACAATCGAAAAATGCTTGAAGTCCATGACGGAAACCTCTTCCATTTGCTGCATATGCGGAAACATCCGCTTACGGACACCGTGGATATTCTCGGCTATATGAATGTTCCGCCGACACCCTTCTGGAGAAAAGATTGGGAAAAACCGGATTCATCAGGCCAGCTTTACGCACCGGGAAATATTATCACCTTAAACGGAAGTGTCTCAGTCGGCGGCATGTTAAAGGAGACTGTCCTTGACTTAAATTCAGATGACACCATTGAGAATGAACTGTCTCTCTTGTCAGAAACCATTGAGAAGCCGTTCATCTTTGTTTCGCATAGTCCGCCATATCGGACCCCCCTGGATGTGATATACGACGGAACGCATGTGGGGAGTCTCGCTATAAAAGAATTTATAGAAACCTGGTCTGAAAACGGTCAGCTTGTCGCATCCCTTCACGGACATATCCATGAGTCCCCGAGCCGGTCAGGCTCAGTCCTTACGAAGATAGGAAATTCAGTCTGTATCAATCCGGGACAGGGTAACGGAAAGGGAGCAGCGTTCCGATATGTGATTTTCAGATTGGCATATGAGGAAATGCCTCCGTCTTTTCAGATGCTTTATGAACCGGATTCGTTCATCTGCACGGATTAGTGATAAGCAAGGATTTTCGAGTGTAAGTACCTCAGCAAAAGTTTTGTACCTAATTTATAATCAGTAGATCGAAAAGTTTCCGGACTGTGTGCGGTGCAGCAGAGAAACCCGGCTTTTTTTCCCCGGACAGAAGGCTCCCCCCGCCGGAAAAAGCCGGGTTTCTCCCCCGTTCGCCGTGTCTGTCCCGCGACAGCCCGAAAACTTTTCTGATCTGCCGGACGGGGTTTGCAACCCATATGCATCAGGCTAAGATTACAACCTACTGTTTTTATTAACTCTGATTTTGCCGGACGGGGTTTGCAACCCCGTCCGGAATATTTTCCGGATCGCCGCCCGCAAACGTTTCGGACGGGGTTGCAAACCCCGTCCGGCAGCCGTCCCGCATTCTTAGCCTGATGCATATGGGTTTGCAACCCCGTCCAAAATATTTTCCGACCCCCGAAAACAAACGTTTCGGACGGGGTTGCAAACCCCGTCCGGCAGTCTTAGCCTGATGCATATGGGCTGCAAACCTGCTTGCTACAAATATGCCGCACTTACAGGGTTTGTTTTCCCGCTCGGTAATAAATCCTTGACTTCGAACTGATCTGATATATAATATTCCCGAACGGTAAAAAATGATATGATAGCATTACAGAATGAAAAAAATTTTCCCGAACGGTAATATTATGAATGACATAAAAGAAATCGGGTATATCATCAGAAAAAAACGCAGGGAATACGGACTCACACAGGTTGAAGCCGCTGGTCTGTGTAATGTGGGTGTCCGTTTCATGTCGGAACTTGAGAACGGAAAACCCACGCTTCAGGTGGGCAAGGTGCTGCATGTGCTGGAGGCATACGGATTTTCAGTGACAATTACCCACAGGGAAGATTTATGAAAACACTTCGGGTGTTCCTGAACGACAGGCCGGTCGGCGAATTGCGCTCTGATAAAAAAAGAAGACTTGTTTTTCAGTATCATCGGGAATATCTCGGAGCCTCGGACGCACATCCGCTCTCCCTGTCGCTTCCGCTCGGAGAATTACCTTTTGAGGAAGATATCGCCCGTCCGTTTTTCTCCAATCTGCTTCCGGAGGGCGATATTCGGACGATCATTGCCAGGTTCGTCAGGGTGTCAGGGAAGAACGACATGGCGCTTCTTGAAAAGATCGGCGGAGAGTGTGCCGGTGCTGTTTCCGTTCTGCCGGAGGGATTCGTACCGGAGAAAAAAGGCGGCTACATTCGGCTTTCCCGGGATGAGCTTGATTCAATGATGGCGGCGGACACAGGCAGACCCCTGCTGATTAACCGGGAGGAGCTTCGGCTTTCCCTCGCGGGAGCCCAGGACAAACTGCCGGTCTTCATAAAAGACGGCGAATATTTTCTTCCCACGGGGAACATGCCGAGTTCTCATATCATCAAACCCCGCAACCGCTATTTCGGGGGGACTGTGCAGAATGAGGCGTTTTGCATGAAACTTGCCAAAGCCGCGGGGCTTCCGGTTCCCGGGAGTCATATCTGGAAAGGTGAGAAGAACATTGCCTATGTGGTGGAACGATATGACAGGGCGAGAGATGCGGAGGGAAATATCTCACGGATCCACCAGGAGGATTTCTGCCAGGCCATGGGATATCTGCCGGATCAGAAATACGAAAGCGAGGGAGGCCCGGGTCTGGCGGAATGTTTTTCCCTGTTGGAAAAGTTCAGCGCACAGCCGATCAGGGACAGGAAGAATTTTATCAGTTGGGTAATTTTTAACTTCCTTATCGGAAACGCTGACGCACATGCGAAGAACATATCTCTCCTGTTCAGACACGGGAAAATATATCTTGCCCCGTTCTACGATCTCATGTCAACGCTTGTATATCCCGAACTGTCACAGAAGATGTCCATGAAGATCGGCAAGGAAAACCGCTACAAATGGACACGGAAAAGGCATTGGGAGAGATTTGCAAGGGGGATCGGCATGAAACCCCGGTTTGTATTTTCGATTGCCGAGGATATGGCGGAAAGGCTTAAAACAGAGTCGGCAGACATCGCAGGAGCGTTTGCTTCCTGGTACGCCGAAAAAGAACTGATTGAAAAGATAGGCAATATTATTGAGAAGCATACTTCGTCTTTTGAATGGTGAACACTTTGTTCTTATTGTGTTTATGATTCGGAAATGTCGAAATTTCAGATTGTTCTGCCAGGCTTCTCGGAATTGCGCTTTGTCCGGCACCGGTCGTCTTCGCAGATCAGGATGTTCTTGTTTGTCCGAAGGAGGAGATTGCCGCAGAGAGGGCAGCAATGAAAATGATCGCCTTTGGCATGAACGAGGGGAGCTTTTTTGTACGCGGCATGAAGCTGCTCTTCCAGCAATTCCAATTCGGGTTCGGCAATGTGTTCAATAAACTCTCTTTCGGTCAGCACGAGCTTGGCGATCTTCGGCGGAGTGCAATGTGAGACTTCTGGGCATCGAAATTTTTAGGTCATGTAAGAAATCTGGATATCAAACCTTGTCTGACGAATTGATTCAGACAATTAAGCTCTATATCCAGAATCTCTGCGGGACAATGACATTGTCATTTATGCATAATCTGAAGTTTCTTGACTAAAAGTCCTTTTATATTAAAATCTCGTGTGCCGGCAATGCCTCTGTGCGAACAACTCATAACTTTTCTACAGATTTTTTTGGGACTTCGAAGTTCTTTCTCATAGCCCAGTAACACGAACAGCTTCTTCCCTCTATTTGGGCCGAGGCCAAACAAGTGATTCGAAGAGGGAATGCGATATTCCCTACCGGATATTACCGGATTGCCAATCTCATTGATATTAGGATTCGGGAAGATTTCTATCATTTTGCCTGTTCTGTCTGTTTGAAAAATATAAACATAAGCTGATGTTTCAGCTTTGAAAACAACAAGATATCTGTCATTTTCTGTGAGTACGTCTCCATCCATGACTTCTGCTATCTTATTTTTTCCAACCATTTTAAAAATTTTTAGGTGAACCTGTGGCTTAACAGCTTCTGCGAATTCTTTCTTCGGATACCGAACACCGCTGATAGCTCTTAAAGAAGTGTCCGACTCAAGTTTCTTTTTATCTAATTCGCCTGCACAGGCGGTTATAAACCATGTACAGATCCATCCGATGATCAAAAAACGATTTGCAAAACTTTTTGATATCATATTCTTTTTCCTTACATTTTGAAAAGCCAGGTTTTTATCTGAAAATATTTGCATGACCGGGGGAAAAACCCGGCTTTTTTATGAGCGTTTATTATTGAATATCAGCTAATGGGATTGATGCTGTCTGTCACTCCTCTCCGCCATGCCTGAAATGAAACATTTTATAACATACACTTTTTAACGCAGTCTTATCCCTCAGTTTTAATCTCTCAACAATTTCTGTAAGTTTTGCTTTGCGTATCGCAGGGTCAACCGCTTTCGCAACTTCGCCAAATAAGTTTTCAATATCTCTCGCCCGCCAGGGAGAGGCAATTACATAAACGATTTCCTTCGGCATATTCATAGTTTCGGAAAGAGAAAATTCATCCAGATAAAATCCATCATCACCCGGAGGAATATGATAAGGAAATTCATCAGGTCGGAGCGGATTATTATAGCCAGGATTCCATTGAGGATTTGGAAACATAGCATCCAGATTGCCCTGATAGTCCTCCTGATAAGCATAGAGATACAATGGATACTGTGGAGAATTACACGAAATTATGAGCTTGTAGTTATCGTTGTGATCCAAAACTGTCTCAGCAAGTTGTGGAGAATCAGAAGGCAGAGTGACAGCTTCACCCTGCCTCATAAACTCGAAATTTACTGTAAACTGAATGGGGGTATTCAATTTTTTTTGAAGTTGGGCAAATTCATCACCATCCTCTCCTGCGCCCTTCTGGAGCAGTTTTTCGGCTTTGAAAAAATCCCCGTTTTCAAGGCAGGCAATAATGTCCTGATCCTGATGCCATGCTGTCAGAGCAAACAGAACTACTACCACGATGACCGCAATGATACTGATAAAAAAACTGCGATGAGAGTGTGTTGGCGCAGAAACCGTTTGCGGAACTTTGTCTTCTTGGAGAGAGGCTTCAAAGAGAATGTTTATTAATTGGGGAAGTTCGGTGGGTCTGACCCTGAGAATCGTCTTCTTTTCAAAAGCAAAGGAATCGGATAATTTTTCAACTTGTTCGAGATTCAGTAAATCAGCATCTCTTTCTTTAAGGGCATCTTCAATTGACGGAGTTATATTTTGACTGGGAACGATAAATAGTCCGTCGTTTTCGTTCAAAAAAGCATCCAATTTGAGTTTGAAGCTGTCTTGATTAACAGATAACAAATCAGGCCCTGAAACGCCCCTACCAATAAAACCCGTACACCAGATATCTCCTTTTCTGTTTTTTTGCAAAAGTTTCCTTGAGCAACTTACATTAGCCAAAAGATAAGCCAGATGCAGAGAATCTCCTTGATATGTTTCATCCTTATCTTTTTTTTCATACAATATTTTCTTTGAACCAATGGACTTAGGGGTAAAATGGGAAACTACGGAATGGAGGTATTTTTCGCTGGTTACCGAAACTTTTTCAATGGCATTATAGCCCTCTTGTTTTCGATCCATCGCTTTGTATCTTCCGCATCCGATAAAAGGGGGTTGTTCTAGCGGATTTACATTCGGGTATGCAAAATGACACATCACAGTTTCTCCACAAAAACAGATATGGCCCATTTACGAGCGCATGGGTTGAAGCCAAGCTCCTGTTCATAAAAATTTTTTTTCCCTTCAAGATCGGAACCAAGGCAGTCTTTAAAAAGCGTTTCATGGGTATCAGGATCAACAAACCATGCCCACAAATTGCTAGAAAACAGTATGTTCGCATTCCATTTCAGGTGGATAAAAGCTGATGAAGAGCTGTCCTCCCCCTGCCAGTAGCAGGAAATATTGATATATTGGCCATAGTCCATCTTAAATGTTTCCTCTTGGGGGCCGATATCTGCTGCCGTGACCACCTCTCCTGCCCATTGCGGCTTCCATGGAAGAGATAGCCAAGTTTTTAGTTTAGGCAATAAATTTTCAGCCTTTGAACGAAGTAACATTTCTGTTATTTTTACGTGGAAACCTTCGACATCAGCTCCTGATGCACGAAGTGATTCTCGAATTTCATCAATAGGCATAAGATTAATAATATCCGGATCGCATTCCAGTTCTTGGGAAAATCTTTCCAGCCACGCAATGGCATTTTTCTTAATATCTTTTTGAAGTTCAGACATAATATCTCCCCCTATACTCTTTATTAATTTTTTTCAGTCGAGCTTTTAATCGCTTGTTTGCATTGTAAATTTCCTCAATGCCTACACCTAATGCATCAGCTATTTTTTGTGCTTTTACAGGTCCGCCTGAGTCTATCTGATATTCAATTATTTGTTTTAGCAGAGCATCATCCTCAACTAAAGATAAAATTTGTTCGTGTAATTTTGATTGATAAGCGTCCGATGTTATTTGTTGAACAACAGCATCGCTGGATTTTCCCAAATCATGCTGATTGATTTTCCGCCCGTAGATATTTGCAGGTTGGTTTTCCAAAGCATACCCATTCTGCCTCTCCTTTTTTCTTTTTTTTACATCATTCCATTTACTTTGAATATGACTGACTTTACTCCTCACAATGTTATACAAACAACCAAGTAAGGCTTTTTTAGTTTCTGTCGGACAGCGCCTCCTGTCCTCCAAAAGGTCTTTAACAGCTTCTTGAAAAAGGGCTTCAGTGTCTCGGCTCGGAAATTTTGCCATATCTGGGATAGTTGGAATTTTACGGAGTTGTTCTCCAAATCGTCTCCGGAGTTTTAGTCTCAACCTGTCAATATCTTCCTCTTTCAGATTTTCTAATGCTGACCGGATGTTTACGGACATTTTTCTTCTCCCTCTATAATATATAGACCGATTTTATAGACATTTTTGCCATATTTTTTTTAAAAAAAGTACATGACTATACCCTAAAAAATCAATTTGTTACCATTATCTAAGAAATCAATATATAGTACTTAGATTTAGGTATGTCCCGGCATGATTTTTGCATGGGAAGGTTGTCCCGGAAAAAAAGCCGTTTCCGGGCCTGAAAATTTCATTCGTCCGTTCGGAATCCCGGAGGCCGCCTCTGTATGCAACTTTCGTGCCAGGACATACCTAAATCTAAATACTATATATTTTTTCCGCCAAAAATTTCATTTTTACGGCATACATACACAAAAGGGCAATGAATAGCAATATAAAATTCTAACTGAAACAAAATTTGATTACGATAACATTTCTAAAG
Organism: Desulfonema magnum; assembly: GCF_017377395.1. Lineage (GTDB taxonomy): Bacteria > Desulfobacterota > Desulfobacteria > Desulfobacterales > 4be13 > Desulfonema_C > Desulfonema_C magnum. The sequence goes on from NZ_CP061800.1 coordinate 327,328, forward strand.
GGAGGTGATATCAACACAAATCACAAAGAAAGACATTGAAATTTCGATTATCATTCTGAAAATATTATATTTTAACTTTATTTGAAAAGGAGACAATAAAATGAAAAAATGTTTTGCTCTGATTCTTGGAATTCTTCTGGCAGGTTCCGCAGCCTTTGCAAGCGAATGGGAACATGACCGGCACCGTTACCGTCCGGAACAACATCAGCACGGATCCTGGCAACATGGCCGAAGCCCCTCATGGGGCGAATCCTCTGAGGGATCACAAGGCGGACCGGAACATGGTCAGCAGCGTTACCGGCCGGAGCGACATAATCATAACGGCTCCTGGCAACAACAGGGCCGAAACCCCTCATGGGGCGAATCCTCTGACGGATCACAAGGCGAATGGGAACATGACCAGCACCGTTACCGGCCGGAACAACATCATCATGATAGGCCTTGGCAACAGGGCCGAAGCCCCTCATGAAGCGAATCGAAAATATCCTTGAAAAGCTCCCGAAGGATTGGCAAATCTCCCGGAAATCTACGGGATTCGCCAATCCCGAACGAGTATGAGGATGGATTTCCGACGAGTTTTCGATCTGCTGAAATTCCATGATTGGCAGGAACATGCTCAACGCTTAATATAACCATATAGGAAAGGAGGTGATAAGCAGGCTTAATTAATTAAAGATAAGGGAAAGGAACCGTGGGGGCGGTTCCTCTCTGCCCTCTCACAAATGAAAACCGTCGGTATGCCGGTATTTTCACAGAGGACATCTGTTTTCCGAAGATAAGAAGATTCGGGAAAAAGTCAAGCGTGATCTGATACCGGCAAAACGGCAATCTTTGAAAGGAGAATGTCATGAAGGATTATCAGAAGTCTGAAAACAGCTTTTACACAAACATGGGTCTGTCTCTTATGTTTTTCGCCGCGTTCATCTGGGGGATGTTTCCTGCTTTTTACGGCATGATTCCCAAAGATGTTCTGGACAATGTTCCGGCAGCCGTCATGGCATGGCTGATTCTTTTTCGCACGGCCGGTGCGGTTCCATGCTTTGTGTGCATGATTGCCATCATCTCGTTTTTTCGCACTTCCCGGGAAGAAAGACAGACAATATGGTGTTTGTTTAAGAGGCAGCGGATGCTTCTGTTTGCTGCCGCCTTATGTCTCACCACATGCCGATGGTTTGATTACAAAATCATCCGAAGCGGGGGATCCGAATATGTGACCTTTGCCTGTGTCTTTTCCGTGGCCCTTGTCTATGTAGGCAGCTTTGCCATCAGGCTTGTCAAGATATTCTTTTTCGGAAAAAAATCAGAAAGGATACGCCTCGATGAAATATTTCTGAGCATTCCGATTCTTCTCGGAGCGCTCGTGACCGTCATTGCCATGCAGGGAGACATTCCTCTGAACATCGGAGTTTTCCAGCCTTTTCTTCTTGCCCTGACATCGGCAACCGTCCTCGCCCTTTATTTTGATATCATCTCCGCTGTCAGCAAAACATCCGAACTTACCCTCGGGGGCAAAATTCTGCTCCTCTCTCTTCAGCAGGGGCTTATTCATCTTCTGACAGCCGTTCCCTGGGGAATGTTCCTGCTTCACGGTTACATGAAAAATTCGGAGTCTGTCATTTCCGCCTTCAGCGCGGTCAGACCATCCTTCCTCGTCATATTTGTCGGTGTCGGCGTGTTCGGCACTGCGATTGCCTATTTTACCGAGGCGCTCGGGGCTGCCCTGTATCAGTATGGAAACAGAAGAAACACAGGTGTCGGGGTGAACGGCTGGCTTTCCATCATTGCCTTCGCCGACCCCCTCATATCTCTGTCCCTGAGCTGGCTGGTGTCGGTCTGGCAGGTACGGAGACTCGGGGCTTTGGAGATTGCCCGTCCCAATCTGATCATCATTCCCATAGTCCTGATGATGATCACCATTCTCTCCGCATACAAAAAGGAACGAAAAGAAAAATGATAAATAATTCTTTTTAATCCTGTATATTTCATTCATTTTCCATAGACTTTCAAGAAAATTATCTTGGGAAGGCGGCAGAGAAAAGATAACGCACCAAAATATTTTCTTGAAGTCTATGGAACTGAATCTTATCTGTTATGTCCATTCCTTGTTCTTATTCTGCCCGAAAAATTATATAACCTGAACTTGACACATACTCAGAAATTTTATATTCAACTGATTAAAAAGTGGACTGAAAATCTATAATGGGAATTATTTGGAATGATAAAGTATGAACAAAAAAAACTTTTTAATCATTTTCATTTATATAGGAATGGCACTCTGCATCCCATGCTTATCGGGATGTGTCGTGAGCGAAGCTAATCACAGTTCTGTCGGTTCTGTCCCTTCTTTTGCTGAGGATGCTGACCAAGGATCAGAAGGTTTCATGGAAGTGAATCCCTCAATAGAAAAACGAGTGGCTCTGGTGATTGGAAATGGCGATTATGAAAACGACCCCCTCAAAAATCCTGTCAATGATGCCAGAGCAATGGCAAAAGTATTGAGAGAGACGGGCTTTGAAGTTATAAAATATGAAGATCTGAGCCGGGAAGAAATGATACGCCGTATCAATGAATTTGGGAAAAAAATAAGTAACAGCGGAGTGGGGCTTTTTTACTTTGCAGGGCATGGGATACAGATAGAAGGTCAAAATTACCTGATTCCGGTGAATATGAACATCAAAGGGGAAGAAGACGTTGAGCTGGAATCGGTCAGGATTGACCGTGTGCTTGCCAAGATGGACAGCGCAAAGAACCGGCTCAATATCCTTATTCTGGATGCCTGCCGAAATAATCCGTATGCACGCAGTTTTCGGTCAATGACCAGAGGGCTTGCCCTTATGGATGCGCCCAGCGGAACTTTTATTGCGTATGCCACTGCTCCCGGGTGTGTTGCTGATGATGGTTCGGGGGAAAACGGCCTTTATACCCAGGAACTGCTTAAAAATATTACCATCCCTGGATTGAAAGTGGAGGATGTGTTTAAAAAAGTACGAGTTTCTGTCAAAAAAGAAACTCAGGGGGAACAGGTTCCCTGGGATGCCTCTTCTTTGACAGGAGACTTTTATTTCAAACCTTCTGAAAAACAGAATGAACTTGCTGCTCTTGCAGAGGAAAAACAGCGTATTGAAGAGGAACTCCGACATCAAAAAAAAGAACTTGCCAAAATTAAGCAAGAGAAAGAGAAAGAGAAAGATTTTATTACATCTGCGCCGAAACCAAGTCCCTCTCCTGACAAAACTGGCAATACCAAAGATATCAGACGCTTTTGCATCGAAAATGACGAGGGGGCAAAATATCTTGTTCAGCGACTCAGTGAGCAACTTTATAAAGAAGGTATGAAATATGCCAAAAAATCTGATAGTAGCGACGAACATATGGTTTACATCCATATTGCCAGCAATACAAAGAACTCTCTTTTTTATAACGCGAAAAAATCAACACTGACCGCAACTATTACCGTCAAAGACGCTTCAGGGAGGGTCTTATCTTACAAAAGGTTTAAGGCATCCGGAGACTCGGACATAAGCTATGATGAAGCCTTGGAAAAGGCATCACGGCTTATTTTTTTAAAACAATTAAAAGAAAAAGGTATTTTAAAAACATTAGGATTAAACCTAAATTGAGCGATTCTTTGGCCTGAATATGATTCCCGGCTTGTAGTATAAGGGCTTCGGCGGTTTCCGGGTTTTCACCCATCGGGTGAAAAGTGTAAAATACAAAAAGCCCCGGCTGCCGGACTCTTAGCCAGTTTTTCTGAAAAGAATCGCTCAATTTAGGTTAAAATGACAAGGAGGTAAGATAAAATGGCTAGGGTGAAAAATCTGTTGTTATTCTTCCCGGGGCTGATGATTGTGCTGTCCGGGTGTGTCACCACAAAACTCGTTGACAGTTTTGGCAATTATACAGATGTACATATCGAAAAGGCGGAGTTTTCTCCCACCGCGGAAGAAATTGAGGCAACTCAGCAGAATAAGCTCAGGGTAGTTGTCATTCCGCCCGAAGACAAAAAAATTGTGAAGGATGCGGAGCTTAAAGAAGCTATTGTCAGCAGTGTTGAAAAACATCTGACTGATGCTGGTGTGGAAGTAGTCACCCAAAGTCTGAAAAACAAACTGCAACGTTCTCTGGTAGAATTTCAGAGTGCGAAGATTGATTATAAGGGGCCCACTGATGCCCATTATGCTGTTATTTGTTCTGTGAATTCGGTTGACCTCAACAGCGAATATGTCGCTGCGAGTAAGGACAAGGACGGCAAACAAACATCTGGACCTTCGTGCAAATATACTGCACGGTTTAAGGGGATGATAAAAATTTACAATATAATGGAAAAACGTATCATTGAAAGTGTGGAACTAAATCATCTGAGCTTAGATTACAGGGATACCAGCAGTAGTAGTTGCAAGATAGGTAAGAGTATTTATGAGCTGGCCCGAAGTGCGGCATCCGACGCTGTTGATGAGGTTCGTACTCAGCTTCAAAATTTCTTTTCCCCCAAAGGGTATATCCTTGCCAAAAAAGTCAATGAGGACAAGCGGATTTTCAGGATATCCCTTGGCAGGCACCACAATCTGAAACAGGGACAGCATGTTGACATATATACAAAGCAGTCATTTACCAATGAACTGACCGATGAAATCAGCATTGACGAGGTGAAAATTGCGGAGGGAAAAGTAACAGACTATATTGATAACACATTCGCCTGGATTAGTGTGTCAGATGCAGAAAAAGCGGATAAGGTCAAACTTGGGGACTATGTGAAAATTAGCTATAAGTTATCACTGTTTGAGCAATTCAGTGGTGTCTTGCCTTAGTGGATGGAGAAAATAGTATGGAACAAGCAGGGGCTGTGCTTATTTTTTTCATATCTTTAACGACAGGCATTTTTGGCTTCCGAGATAATCCCAACGGACTTTGGAAGTTAATACATTGAACAATTCCTGTGCATGTCCGCTTAACAGATCCGTTGTCAGAAGACTCTGAAAACCGCTGGTAATAAGGGGCACAGAACGCAATGAACTGAGGTTGATACTTTCCAGGAACACACAAAGATATTGTATCCGTTCCACACCGGGCCAAAGGCTGGGAAGCTTTCGCATCAGATTTCTCCTGAGTGAATTGATCGGATCAGAGCGCCGACAGTTATGAATTCCAGGTCATTGGCCGCATCTTTTTTTTCCGAGCGGAGCGTTGCCATGTAATTTCCGAACCGGTCATCCAGTTCATCGCTGACAGCGATGATTTTGCGGTCGTACTCAATGAGGCGGCCTATGGAGTTGTTCAGACGTTTTATCAGCAGCATGGCTGAGGTATAAGATTTTGCATCTATGCCCACGGCAAAGCCGTCCAGAGATATGTCACAGGCATCTGAACTGGGATATAAGGCAGCATTTCTGCCTGCTGCCTTTGCAGCGTCGTAAATCTTGATTTCATCAAGTCCCGGGCCGACCCAGTAAGTGAGTAACTGATTTTTAAGCAGTTTCATATCCTGGGAATCTGAAAGTTCGTCTGTTTTGTGAAAAATTCCTTTTTTCCTGCAATTGCTGACAACACATATGCCGTCAGGATAAAGCCTTTTGTCAGGATGGGGTTTGAGCAGTCCGCCGCAGTTGGAACATTGATGCACCGTCCCGTCGTGTGTCCATCCCACAGGGATGTCCCGATAAAAGCTGGCAAGTGTCGGTTTTGCTTTTGGGAATCTGAGGCTGTCTTTCCAGTCTTCAATCTCCCGGATGGTTGCAAGGGGATGCCGGACGATGAATTCACGAATTGAGGTATAAAGTTGATCCCGGCGTGTTCGTGCGGATTGTACCAGATCACGCACCTGAGTGTGGTAATGATCCTCAAGAATCTGATCCTCTCCGTATCCGCCTGACTTTGCGGCAAGTTCAAAGGATTCGGGAGTGGGCGCAAGGGTCTGGGGATCAATCAGGATGACATCCTGATAAGGGAAATCCTCTTTGGCAAAATAATCTATGCCCCATTCTTTTAACGGGGTTGTTGCCATTTCCATAAGTTTGTGTACTGATGCGGCCTTGTCCTCCTTGCCTTCGCACATATAAAGTGCTGACAGACGGGGAAGTGCGGCAATCAGGCTGGCATCGAGTTCCGTCTGTTTTTGCCGCACGACTGAACGGTTGTTCCTTAATGTGTCATATTGACGTTCCAAGCCCTGTGCCAGAAGAATGAGAATCGTTTCCGGCGGTAATGCGAGGATGTTGTATGGTGAATCTTTTTGGGGTGTTGTGGGCATTGCAAGTCTTTCTGTTTCGGCTGTCCGCTGGGCTGCCATTGGGTAATCGGGCCGTGTCAAATCAGCAAAAACTGTCATTAATAAATGTCTGAAATCAGGAAAGGAAAATGTATGTTTTTTATCAAAGACAGGCTGGCCGGTCAAGGTTTTTGTTTTCGTTTGGCCGGGATGCCCATCCTTCATCACCGGGATGTTCCGTCAGTGTGCAGGGATTATTTCAGTCTGAGGCCGTTTTATGGTTCATGCATATCTTGGGAAGGCCCGGAATATGACAGCGGATAAGAGGATGAAACGGATATGTCCGTCCGGTGCCGGATCGGAAACATGGCACCGCGGACGGGACGGAAATCCGGTTAATCCCGAAATCCGCTGTCATATCATGCTGACCCGCCTCCCCTGAATCCGTTATAATCAGAAATTTTTTTATTTCATATAATGAAGCATATCTGTCAATAAATCAGTTTGACATAAATAATCTTTTTTTGTAAATTTAAATTTTTTTAAAACTTTAAAGAAGAAGGATAATATATGGTACCGGATACTTGAATGAATCAAAAAAATATGAGTCGGTTATCGGTCAAAAGTTTTAAGCTTTTGAAAAAGCCGGCCTCTATGCATTTCCTGAAAATTTATAATTTTGCAGGGAAAAATAGCGGCCGGCTTTTTTTTTGACTTAATTAATTTATGGATTTGCAAGCCGAAAGAGGCAATGAAAAATATATACTTGACAAAAGGAGAAAAGCCTTGAATAATATTAAAAGTAAAGAGATTCTGAATGATTGTGCAAGTTTTGGTTATGCCTCTGAAACGAAAATGGCAGATGAACAGCAGAAAACAGATGCGATATCTTATGAAGAAACACTGCCGGAAGAAGGCATCAGCGGCGAACTGGAAAAAGTGAGGGGAGTTGTATCAAGTCGGAAAACAAATATAAGAATCACAGAAAATGATCCTGACTGGCTGGCGGGAAAAGAGAAAGGTGACAAAGCGGCCGCAGACCGTTTTGCGGAAAAATTCTGGTCGGAGGAACATACCCGGGAACTCAGAAAGCAGATTGAAAATCCTGAAAACACGCTTTTCATCTCCGTGCCGAGTTCGTCAAAAAAGAATGTCCACCCTGTCAGTCTCGCAGAAAAGCTGTTCCAGGAATTCGGCGGAAAATTTGTGACAGGCGAGACATATTTTGATGTTCTGCATGAGCGGCAGTCCAAAAAGATCGGACCCTTTGAAAGAGTTTTCCATCCGAGAATTTATGAGCCGGTCAATTCCAAAATATTGAAAGCCGCTGTCGGAGACAGGGAGGTGATTGTCACGGATGACATTTTCACAACTGGCGGTTCGGCTGCCTCGCTTATCAGAGCGCCTGACCGGATGGGAATTTCTGTGAAAGCCGTCACCGGATATTTCGGCAACACGAAACTGGCTGTCCCGCCGCAGATAATCAGTTCCATGCACAAGGCTCTGAAAAATGCAGGTATTCCCGTGAAGGCACGGGAACTTGCAAAACATCTGACATTTGAAGAGGCAAAAATTATCATTGAACTGGCAAAAAAGGCAGGTTCGGAAAATGAAAAAACAGAACTTACCCGGAAATTACAGGGGATATCCGACAGATGAATTGCTGGATATATGGGATCAGATAGCCAACAGGGACGGGATTGTTCCCGGAACGCCCAGGGAGAAGATACGGGCCATGAACCAGTTTTTGAGAGAATATGAGATAGCACCTGTATATAAGGTGGCAGCTCAGATAGAAAGAAGCCGTTCCGCAACGGTTATGCCGAAAGGCACATCCCCGCTTTGAAGCGGGAGCAGAGGGCTGTAGGCTCTTAATTGTATCCGGAGCTACTTCTGATCCTCCCCGTGTCCGCCTTGACTTTGCAGCAAGCTCAAAGGACTCGGGAGTGGGCGCAAGGGTCTGAGGATCAATCAGAATAACATCCTGATAGGGAAAATCCGCTTTGGCAAAATAATCTATTCCCCATTCTTTTAACGGGGTTGTTGCCATTTCCATCAGTTTATGGACTGATGCGGCCTTGTCCTCTTTGCCTTCGCACATATAAAGTGCTGACAGACGGGGAAGTGCGGAAATCAGATTGGCATCCAGGTCTGTTTGCTTTTGCCGCACGACTGAGCGGTTGTTCTTTAATGCGTCATATTGGCGTTCCAATCCCTGCGCCAGAAGAATAAGTACGGTTTCCGGAGGTGATGCAAGGATATTGTATGGTGAATGTTTTTGGGGTGTTGTGGGCATTGTACAAGCCTTTCATTATGAATATCAGGAACATTATGAAACAGCTAAACTTCAAAGCTCTCTTTGTATATATGGCGGGACAGTTGGAAGATGAAGGAATCCTCATTCTCTTTACCGTAGTCGCAAAGGTCAAATGTGTACCAGACACCGACGTTTTCTCCGCCCAGCCGGCGGTCTGGCGATCTGTTCACATTGCTCAGTTTCGCCGGGGAAAGTACATGCCAGAACATCCGCCGGAGATAATGGTTTTTATACTTTTCTGAATCTGTCCGCCTGTGATCAGTTCCTCAATTTTGTTGAATTGTCCAAGATTCGCAAGCATAGTTGCATCGTGAACATATTCATCTGCCTCTGATGATTCATTAATAATGTCAGGGGGTTTTTAAAAGCCTGTTGAGCATCAAGCAGTCATGCGAATTAAGGGGGCAGAGATGCTGCTCAAAAGGCTTGAATTAGTGAGAGGATAACAAAATTGGAGATAGCCCCGACGAGCCTTCCAACTTTTTCTTGTCAAACGCCATCTGACGAACTGATTTCCTCTATTATACGCCGATCATATGAATGCCAGTAGTAAATGAGAATTCCCTGATAGAGATTGTGAATCAGACGTGAAATTCTCACACAAATATCTTTTTTTGATATTGAAGGTAGCAGTTTTTCTTGGGAAAAATATTTATAACGGTTGGTGAAGTTAAGAAATTGGTATAGTAAATAAGGATTGCCAATACTTGAAATATTGTTGTTGATCAGCAGGATAAGCTTGGAGATGTTTGATCTGATTATATCGTCTTCTCCCAAAGTTGCTGTTAATTTTTTGGTTGGCAACGAATTTAAAAAGAGAAAAATTTCATGCAATAAGGATGCAAGCCGTGAAGAAGGGATGTGCTTAGGATAATGGAAAATTCTTTCAAATTCTTTGAAACTCTTTGTTACTTTGTCAGAGAATACCTGTTTAAAAAAACTGTGTTTGCCGTCATCTGAATCTAAATTACCGAATCCATAATTCCAAGAGGAAATAAATGCCTCCCAGCCATTGGTATAATTGACCAATAATTTTATGCCTATTGAAAATTGTAATTCCAAATTAAGAGATTTAAACTCGATCATATTATCAACATCAATAAATTTTTCATATCGCAATTCGTCAGAATTTTTCTCGGTTAAGTCAGGATTGATATCTTCAAAATAGCATTTATAGAGTTCGCCAATGAAATGGGAAAGAGGAGGTATGTTTTGGAAATTTATCTCTTCAGAGAATGATATCAATTCATCTAAAGCTGAATGAAGATTTAATTTAAGGGACAAACTTTCTTCAATATTGTATATAAAATGAGCTAAGATAAAATCTTTCAGATGTGAATCGAAAAAAGTGTCACCGAACTCATCCGCATCTGTATAAAATTTCAAGAATGCTTTGTTTTCTTTTATCCTTTGAACTCCTTCCGAGTAAGACCGATTAACCAAAAGAGCGGCAAGCTCACTGTAAAAACCCATTCTGCCATAACCGATTTTGGAAAAGGTACGAGATATATATTTGAGATGGTAAGCAAATAAGTTTTTAGGTGTATAAGATTGACGATACATAATTTCATTGAGCAGATAAGAATTAAAATAATTTGTCAAAAAGTTCTCATTATTCTCGACAAGTGAAGAAGGCGCTTCATCTATAAAATTTTTAGTTATAAAAAAGGTTTGAATGGCATTTTTTAGAAACCATTCACTACATGGAGTAGTGTTTCCGTATTCTTCTACATAATGCTGAAAATAATCGTTGATGAAATACCATAGCTTCGTTTTATCCAAAGCAGATAAGCCTTTGAAAAAGCTATAATTATCTAAAGCTTGGAGATGAAGGGATATAAGGAAATGATTTTTGCCGTTATTTGACAAATCATAAATTCGTTGCATATAAGCAGTTTTCATTTGTTCAGATCGAAACAGCTTATCAGTCAACATTTTATTTTTATTATACATTGTTCTCTTTTGGATATTCTCAAAGATCAGATTTAAGATAGGTGTATCCGAATAAACATTGATCTCTTGTATCACTTCTTTAATTGAGACAAAAAAATGCTTTTGAGAATCAGATTGAAAGAAAAATCGGAGTTGAAAAAAGAATTTTAGCAAGTAGAAATTAACTGCGATATCATTACTAATCTCCTCGTTTTTCTTGAGATAACCCTCTTTCAGTATCTTTACGAACGATTCGGTAATTTCATTTGCATGGTCAGACACATCTTCATTGCTATCCAGAGAATTGACAGCTAAAGCAAGAATACGGATACAGTTATCAATATCTGTCAAAGCAGATGGCATTTCCAAACAACTGCGGATATGGCTGTTTCTATCTGCATAAACTGCATCTAATTTTTCCTTGCAAGCAGAAAACAATTCAGCATCTAAATCAGGTGTTTCAAAAAGTTTCAATTTTCCTGAAAGCAAATCCCGGTTCTGAATTGCTTTCTCAACAGCAAGCATCACTCCGTGCTTTTTGGGCTTTTTAGGAAATCCAAACAAAGATATTCGTTCTACATTCTGTCTTTTTTTCTCATAGTCAAAATTTGTCATAATCACTTTCTCCAAGGAAAGTCACGCTTCCTTGTTTAACATGAACAGAGTAACCGCTTTCGTCTATTTCATCATCAATTAATACAGGATAAGTTGGGGCTGATCCGATCAAAATATTAAGAGATGAGGCTGAACCAATTAAATTAGTTACAGTCTTATTACTTTTTAAAGCATCAATATTATTTAATGTGGTGGGCATAATTTTGACAGGATAGGTTCCTGGTGATGCACTGTCTTTCAAGCTGAACGTCAAAGAAAACAAGACATTTCCAGCATCTTTTGCTTTCTCTGTTATTTTAAAACGTGTAGCAGAAATCATAGCTTTTCCTGAAGCGTAATCGGTGGTGTTCTAAAACTGGACTTTTCTGAAATCTGTGTTATTATAAGTGTAGTCATTCAGGAGTAAAAAACTATTTTCGGAGGAATATTTCGATGGCACTGATTCCTGTCCGCTGTCCGCTTTGCGGAGGTGAGAAAGTGAAAAAAAGAGGAAAAACAGATGACGGAAAGCAGCGTTACCTGTGTCAGAATGAGAATTGCGAGGCAAAATCTTTTCTTCTCGACTATACATATAACGGAAGAAAATCAGATATTAAGCACAAAATTATTGAAATGAGTCTCAGCGGCAGCGGCATCCGGGACATCGCCCGCGTGCTGGAAATCAGCACGGACACCGTGATAAGCGAATTTAAAAAAAAGGAAACTCTTCTCGACTCGGTGAATTCCGAACTCCTTAAAACTTTGGAACATACTGAAAATATTGAGGTTGACATATTGAAAGCTGAGGAGGCTGAGGCGGATGAGATGTGGAGTTTCGTGGGCAAAAAGGAGAATCAGAGGTGGCTCTGGCACGCCGTTGATCACAAAACCGGAAAAGTTCTCGCATATACCTTCGGAACGCATGAGGACAAAGTCTTCCTCGAACTGAAAAGGCTCCTCGAACCTTTCGGAATTGTAAAGTTTTATACTGACAATTGGGGTGCTTATGAACGAAATCTCAATCCTGCGAATCATGAGATAGGTAAAAGAAACACTCAGAAAATAGAAAGGAAACATCTGACTCTGAGGACGAGAATAAAACGTCTTGCGAGAAAAACAATCTGTTTCTCCAAATTGGAGAAGATGCATGATATCGTCATCGGACTGTTCATCAATGTATATGAATTCGGACTAGTAATATGAGTAATAAAAAATGACTAGCTCCAAATTTAGAACACTACCAAAAAAACATGCATAAAAATATTCTGATAAAGGAGGTTTTGTTTCCATGGAAATGACACAGATAGCAAAAAAACTTGATGAGAGGCTGAGAGTGTGGGAACCGGAGAAGGCATCAGTTGTGGAAAATCTGATCCGGGAAATCATCTCTCTGGCAGATCAGGATTACGCAGATATTTTGCGTTCGAGAAGTGTGGAACAGGAGGTGCTGGAGATTATCGATGAAACCTGAACATGGCGAAATATGGCTGGCCGATCTCGGTCTGGCGGCAAAGGCACGCCCAGTCGTCATTCTTTCGGCTGATGATCCTGAAGCTCCTCGTGCGCTTTACATTTATGTTCCGCTCACGCGCCAGAACCGGGGCAGTCCCTATGAGGTTCCTCTGGGACATCTGCCCGGAATTGACAAAAAATCCGTGGCCAACGTGCAGGGTGTCGGTTCGCTGCCGTCTGTCCGTTTTGAGAGAAAAATTGGCATATTGCCGAAAGCTGATCTTCTGAAGATAAAGAAGGCTCTGATTCATGCGTGCAGCCTTCACATCTGACCGAACCCGGCCTGAAGATCAGGGCATTTCCGGCAAACCCCGAATGACGCATCCGGGTGAACACAAATCCTGAAAGTCCCTTACCGTGAACATATCCGTCTTCCAAGACCGGACACTTCTTTTCCAATGCGGATCGTGTTGTTGCCGGAGACCCGGGACATCTCAGGCGCATCTGTCGTTTTCCCGGCTTTCCATGACAACTGCAATGTCCGGCCCGACTTTTCCGGTGCGACATGCGAACATTTCTCAGGCACTTCCGTGCCGGCAGACCTGAGTTGTCATTCAACTCCGTATGGCGGGTGATTTGCAATGAAAACACTTTTTGAACGGGATGAGGACAAAAATCAGGTGATCGGAACGGCCGTTACGGAATTCTGTCTCCTCACGAAGCTGAAAATGCTTTTTCCTCCCATGTCGCTCTTTCCGGCCGCTTTTCTGATTGCATGACGGAAAAGCACGATGTGCCATAAGTAACGGAGGCAAATCCTTTCCCAACCACAGATTGCCGCAGTCGCTCTCAGTCTCCTTGTCCGGTTCCTGCCCGGGATTCCCTCACGGCTTCAATAATATCTTTTGTGGTGGCCATTGTCTTAATTCCGGAAACATCAAACGGCGATTTCGGGAGATGTTTATATTTGACGGCAAATGTCTCCCCGTCCCCGCGTCTGATAATCACCTCCTCGGAACGTGCGACATCAAGGATTTCAGAAAGTTTCTGACAGGCTTCCGAATATGTGTATGCCTTCATTTGTTTATCTCCAATGTTTCGATTTTCATTTTCTGCGCCAGCACTGCCATCTGTCTGTCAAGGGTCAGCAGAGGGAGCTTCAGTGCGGCGGCACATTCCAAAAAATAAGCGTCATAAGCATAAATATTGAACTGAACCGCTATCTTCAATGCCTTTCGTATGTCAAAGCCAGTTCCACCGGAATTGCCCGAACAGCATCCCACGCGCTGAGAACTTCGTCGGAATTAATTTTTCGCCTTTTCAGCATTGCGGATAAGGCGTTACCTATTTCAAAAGGTAATATTGCGGGGGCAATCAGCTTATGACCTCCCGTCAGGCTGATTATTTCCGATTTTTCAGGCTCGTCAAGGGCAACAGCTAAAAATGTGTTTGTGTCTGCTATGATTTTCATAAACACAATTGTACGTTCAACTTGTTTTTGTGTCAAGTCTGATACTGATTTGGTTGCCAACAGAGGGCATATCGCTCTTTCCGTCCCCGGAAAGATGAGTGTCAGCCCGGTTCGCAGTCAGAATAAATATGTTTGACATCCGACCCGGAACAGCCACGATGTTCCCCCGGCGGGCTGCCAGCCGGACAGTCGGGAGACCCTCCGACAAAACCCGTCCGTGCCGCTCTCAGGGACACCTGTTATTTCCCCGGCATTGCAATATCCGCCCCGACTTTTCCGGTGCGACATGCGAACATTTCTCAGACAGTTCCGTGCAGGCAGACCTGAATTGTCATGCAACTCCGTATCGCAGGTGATTTGCAATGAGGACAGTTTCCGAACGGGATGAAGATAAAAATCAGGTAGATGTTGAAAGGCACGGCATTTCGTCCGAGAAGGCCGGACACGCCTTTTCCGATGCGGATCGTGTTGCTGCCGGAGATCCGGTACATTCTTCCGGGGAAGAGCGGTTCCTCCGCATCGGCAAGGTTGGCCGGGGGATGCAGGGATGTTCGAGTGGTAAGCACCTAACCATAAATTTTTCGATATAAAAAAGCCGGGTTTCATCCCGCGTCTCAGCCAGGGCGGAAAAGACGGGCCGCGGAGAAACCCGGCTTTTCTCCGCCCGAGAAGTCGCCCGGTGAAAAAAGCCGGGTTTCTTCCCCGCCTGATCTCCTTTACCGGGACATCGTGTGCGCCCAATACACAAAACATGAGGAACACGCTAACAAAAAGATTATTTTTAATTTTCTTCTGCGTGTCACCGGGTATGTGTGAAAAATGGGGTATGCGCTGCAAAGTAAGGGGACAAAAATTCCCAGTTCAATAAAGATGTTTCGGTAAAAATAATAATCGGATATGTCTAAGCGGGCCGCACTTGGGAGAATTCCGAAGGGAAGCCTGAATGTTTCCTTGACAAAGGGCCACATCAGAGGCAAGGGCGTGACACCCACGAGAAGATCGAGAATCAGATGGGAAAGCCCCGCTAAAATGGCCTGAAAGCCGTATTTCAAAAGCATCTCCCTCCTGAAACCGCGGATAACAAAAATCAGAATCGTGCAGAACGGAAGCACCAGACTTGCAACAACGGAGTGCGTAATTCTGAGGTTTTGGTGTGCTGACGAATTCAGAGCAGGAACAAAATAATCAATGTCAGGCGCGCACGCGATGATAATCAGCCAGAACAGCCAGAGCAGACGGTGACAAAAAGGCTGATGAGATTTTCTTGCCAGAGAGTAAATGCTTATGGCTGCCAGACTATGGCCTACAAAAGAGGACATTCTTGTTTTTTCTCACTGTGATATGAAAAGGTGTTAGGTGTTAGGTGTTAAGTGTTAGGAAAAAATGTAAAGATTTCATTATTTGCTGTGACGAGTCAGGTCATGGCTGTTTATCCAAAATCTGTTTATTTGCTTGTCATGACCCAGACCCCCTGCCAATTCTCCGGGGGAGATTCCATAAGTATCCGGCATTTTTTCTCATAAGCAGATGCAGGAGGATCAAGGTCTCTGATCTCGGAAAAAATTTCCCGGGCATCTGCGAACTGTCCCTTGTAAAACATTTCCAGCCCCCGGGCAAAGGTCTTCAGAATCGCTTTTCTGCTCTCGTAATCCTCCGCAAACATAGGCTCATAAACCGTGACCGGCTCCTTACGTCCCACCACAGCCACCCTTGCCAGCTCCCGCACAGGAAATGCGTCGCCTAAAAGTTCCAGCGTGAATTGGGAGATCATGGTGTAAGTGGCGAACTGTTTGTTTGTCCCTTCAAGTCGTGCGGCCAGATTCACCGCATCTCCGAGCATGGTATAGTCAAACCGTGTGTGTGATCCCAGGTTGCCGACCACAGCCGGGCCGGTATTTATGCCAATTCGCATCAGCATATCCGTGCCAATACGCTCTCTGAATCCGGGCCGCATTTTTGCCAGTTCTTTCTGGCATTGAAGCGATGCCCGAACAGCTCTGACCGCGTGCTCGGACACTTCAAGGGGTGCGTTCCAAAACGCAATAATTGCGTCCCCTTCGTATTTGTCAACGGTTCCGCCTTCTTCGTGTATGATATCCGTCATCTCCGAAAGATACTCATTCAGCAGTGCGGTGAGTTCCTCGGGTTCCAGTCGCTCGGAAATGGAGGTGAATCCCTGAATATCAGAAAAGAAAATGGAAAGAATCCGACGTTCTCCGCCCAGCTTGAGCTGCTCGGGATGCCGGATCAGTTGTTCAATGAAAAGCGGACTGAGATAGTGTCTGAAAGCGTTCTTAATGTATCGCTTCTGACGCCCCTCGGTGGCATAGTTCGCTGCCAGAGAAATGATGAGAGACGCGGCAATTGCGGTTTCCTGAATAACTAACAGCAGCCACAGACCGTAAAAATAAGATACAAGAGAAATGAGTACAGGTGTAGTAAGGAAGATAAAACTGACAATTACGCCGCCAGCGATGCTGCTGAAAAAAGAGGCTGAGATCGCACAACTCAGAGATAAAAAGAAAACAATGATGAGGATCAGCCAGGTCGGCGAGATGCGCATAAAATCGCGGGAAAGAAAGTTGTCCAGCATGGTCGCGTGAATTTCCACACCGGTATATATTCCGCCGACTGGGGCAGGACGCAAGTCGAAAAGTCCCGGCGCTGAAAATCCAAAGAAGACATATTTATCTTTGAAAGCGTTTTCCTCTCGAATCACGGGTTTCTCATTGCTGAGAAGGCGTATTTCTGATTGCAGCACTGCTGCCGCACTGTATGCTTTATGCGTGCCGGACGGTCCCCGGTAACGTAAAACAGCATGGCCGCGGTCATCTATGGGAATACCTTTTCCATCAAGGGTAAATCTTCCGGGGAGAATACTTGCCTTTGCATTGGGATTCCCAGCCAGATATGACCCCAGGCCCGTAGAGAGCAGGGGGCTGCCATCAAAGACATTAAAAGGGCTGATGCGGCGATAAACCCCGTCCTTGTCGGGATTCATGCGGACATTACAAAGTGCGGCAGCGTTGTTTGCAACTTCGGGGATAGGCATGACAGCTCTGGGAAAGAGAATCTCATCAGCATTGGTCAGCGTCAGCCATTCCTCCAGGCCAATGATTTTTAATTCAGGTCTGGAAAACTCACTCGGCCAACTCATCTCGCTTCCGGCAGTTTTTCCCAGAAACACAGACCCTGCTGCAAATCTCCCGAACTCAGAAATTGTGGCTCCGAACCTCTCATCATCCTCCACACCGTAAGCGGAAGGCTCGGTAAAAAGTACATCAAAGGCCAGGGATTTTGCTCCGCTCCTCTGGCAATAGTTTATAATTGCCGCATACACCTCCCTGGGCCAGGGCCAGGTCAGGCCGCTTTCCTCCTTTGCCCAGTCCAGACTGTTCTGATCCAGCAGAATCAGGCGAATGTCATCCGTGGCAATGCCTGGTTTTGCCATGAGGGAGGCGCGCCAGTCCCATGTCCTCGCCTCCCATGAATCAAGCCAGCCCGGAGACCAGAGCGCAATTGCCAGAACCGCCCCGGTCACTCCGATGATAACCCCTTGAATGAGTTTGGCAATTTGTGATTTGTGATTTGTGATTTGCGATTTGGAATTTGTGATTTGTAATTTGGAATTTGCCACAGTGTCTGTCTGTTATCAGATGTTTCTAAAAACTGCCATGAATCTGGGCTGTCTTGGCCCGGCTGTTTTAACTTTGGTGTATCTTCCGATGTGCTTTCGGAGGGCGGCAATTCGAACGGCCGGAGGCGGATGTGTTTTGGCGAAGTCAAGCCTTCCGGGTTTCAGTCTTTTCTTCATCACGTTAAGCATATCCACCAGTCCATTGGGATCATAGCCCACGTTCTTTAAAATTTTCACCGCTGCCATATCTGCTTCAAGCTCAAATGATCGGGAATAGCCATTGTTGACAAGGGTTGAAGTGATGTCGGAAATAGAATCTTCGAATGTCTCGGTAAGTTGGGCCAGTTCTTTTTGGCCAAATGATTTGGTCCCCTCAATGGCAAGCGTCGTGAGCGCGGAAGTGATCCGTGACTTTTTGATAGCCTGAAGTCCGTGTTTCAGCTGAACATGACCGATTTCATGGGCAAGAACTGCCGCGGCAGCGTCCTCGTGTTTGCAACATCTGAGCATTCCCCGGGTCACGAATATCAGCCCTCCGGGTGCGGCAAACGCGTTGATTTCATCTGAGTTGAGGATCAGGAAATGGTAGCTGCCAAAGGTCTCCGGCAATTCCGAAGCCTGAGCCAAAGCTTTTCCAAGTACGTTCAGGAACATATTTGCCTGCGGTTTGTTATACGGCCTGTATTTGGCGGTAATGGTCGCGGCCACGGTGCGGCCGATGTAATATTCCTGTTCAGGGGTGATGTCCTGAAAGCTTCTGGCAACAGCACTGGCGCTTTTATTGATCGAGTCTGCCTGAGATTCGTCAATAACCCCCTGAGACACGGCGATGGACGTACCGATTTTGGTGACAGCCTCCATTGTCTTACAACCCGAAATAAGAGCGGAAAATAGCGGCGCAAGTCCTGCTCCCAAAATATATTTGCCGGAAAGATTTAAAAATTCTCTTCTGTCTGATTTCATCATCTGCCACCTCCTCCCGCGGATAATCCGCCTTTTTTCAAAAACCGTTTTATCTGGTTCGGGGTCACCACGATCTTTTCCATGCGATCTACCCAGGTGAAATCAATTTTAGGGTTTTTTACTTTGAATTCCTGCTCGACCTGTTTATTGAACCCCTTTCCGGCCAGCGCGAGTTCATCAGCGCTGGCTGCAAGACTGACATCCTTTGTTCCGGCCCTGATCACGATTTTCTTGGTCGTAAGGGCAGATGCATGTATCCAGCCCCCGGCTCTGCTGCCAGGCACACTGACCCTGATCCAGGAACCTTTTTCCTCTCGCACCTGAACTCGGTCGCCATAGGAGAGATTAACCACAATTCGGCCCAGGAATGAGGGCGTGGAACGAATTTGCCCCTGCCTGACCTGCACACTCATCATTTTTTCTCCTGTTGCATACGCACAAAATGCGGTCAGAGAAAACAGAACAAACATCATTAACATTGTTTTGAATCTGGTGATCATTTTTTTTACCCTCCCTTTCTTACCGGTGTTTCAATTTACAAATATCCTCCCCCTAAGAGCGTGTTTGAAAATGCTGCAAATATGCCGTCCTTACGGGTCTTTTCAAACCCCTTCTAATTATATTATACATCACTTTGAAAATATTTTGGCAAAAAATCTTCGGATGCGGTTTCCTGATAATAATCTGTCTCTTATTTTGTAACAAATGGAAACAAATTTCAAGTCACGAAAATGGTACATCTGATTTAACGTTTTTTCAAGGTGTTTTATATAAGTATTTGCCTGTAACAAACTGACATCTTTTTCAGAAATAACATAGTCAAGGTTTTCAACATATAGTTCTCTATGTTTGTTACATATGTATCGAATCAGGAAACGACGGTTTTCAGGTGTGCCACATGCGGTGACCATGGAACCGCTTCTCGCCCTGTAGTCAAACATCACTTCTCTGATCAGATGAAACTGCCAGCCCTTTTTCATCACACGAATCCAGAACTCCCAGTCTTCGTAGCCGATTCTCATTTCAGGATCATAACCGCCGCACGCTTCCCAAATTTCTTTCCGATACACAGAACAGGCCACAATAAAATTATGCAAAAGAAGCCTTTTTGGATCAAATTCCGGGAATTCCCATACGCCATCCTTTTCGCCAAAAAACTGGGCATACGGATAAACAACGCCGACGTTTGGATTGTTATCCAATAGTTCTGATGCCTTTTTTAAATAATGCGGTCTGATTTTATCATCTGCATCCAAAGGGAGAATATATTCACCAGTTGCTTGTTTTATACCGGTATTTCTGGCTGAAGCCAGTCCTTTATTATCAGTATGAATGACCCTTGTTTTTGGCTTGTCATAATTCTTTAATATCCTTTTTGTGAATTCGTGGGTGGAACCGTCATTGACAATGATAATTTCAACATCCTGATAAGGCTGGCTCAGGACAGATTCGACAGCTTCGTCAATATATTGTCCTTGATTATAACAGGGGATAATAACGCTGATTTTTGGCATGTTAAACCATTATTGCTAAAAAGTCAAATGAGTTGCAGACGCATCCGCCAACCCAGATAAGTCCGCCATGAGGCGTGCCAGACGGATGATAAAGAGCCTACGATTCATTTTGTTAAAAGGAGATCGGACAGTTACACTTATCCTCGGCCTGTTGTGGCTCTCAGACATATTGGCGAAAAATCCTTGCTGCCAATCAGAAGCATATTCGCCTTCAAAGTCCGGGAAAATGGGTATATCTCTGCCTGATGCGGAGAGAAACAGACCTGTCAGCAAATAGGTTTCAACAATACGGTTTGTGGTTTCCATTTGCCGTTTTGCCTTGCTTACGGACTGTGTCTTTCCATGCCAGCGATATTTATAAAGATAATCAGGAAGAAAAAGCAGGGGTTCAAACAAACTGGCACGCAAAGCAAACTCATAGTCCTGGCACCCTTCATAAATTTTGAAATATCCCCCGATATCCTGAAAAAGGTCTTTGCGTATTGCCTTCAGATGACCGGCCACCATGCCATGAGAAATGAGATGAGAGGAGTTTTCCGAACGGAGTCTGCATCTCAGCAACCCGCCGTTTTCGTCAACATCCAACATTCGGGAACTGATATATCGCACAGAAGGATATTTTTTGATCCGTGAAGTTAAAATTCTCAGACTCTTCTCCACCAGCATATCATCGCAGTCCAGATGCACGAGCCAATGATAATGAGCTGCTTCGACTGCCCGGTTTAATGATTCGCATATGCCAAGATTTTTCTCATTATCAATAATACGAAGCATCTTACGAAGGTTATCCGGGATGAGAGACGCCAACACTTGTTCGGATACATTGGGATCGTCGTTTATAATCAATATTTCAACGGGTATTTCCGGAACATGCCTCACAGACAGAGCAACTGATTCAAGACATATTTTCAGATAGTCAAGGTGGGCATAAAACGGAATGATAATTGAGAACGCAGGTGGCTGAGGAGCAATGGGGAGATGATGCCCGTTTTGTGCGTTAAAAACAGATTGTAAAAATAAAGCCTCAGAGTCTTGCTGTCTGTTGAGAATGACTTTTGCGCATGAATCCTGCCTGTTGTTTTCAGGAAGAAAAGTGTTCGGAATATCAACTTCCGGGAAATCTCGCAGAATACGCTGAGTGTCCGTCTCATTCACATTAAGGATAGCATTTTCCAATCTGAAACACCGCAGTAACCATTGGGACAGTTTTCCTCGGAAATTCGTTTCAGCATTTACTCCGTGCCAAACTTGTTTATTATAAAATTGTTGTATTAAAAAATGAATATTTCTCACTTCTCACTTCTCACTTCTCAGTTACCTACTTCTCAGTTGAAAGGAAAACTTCAACATCAGGGACTTCCATTTGCGGGAACAGACCCATGACTGACACTGCTCTGTTATGATATTCCTTGACTTTCTTATTTGTAAAAGACGGCTCTTTGGGAAGCGGCTTTTCAAACAAAACCGCATCTGCCTTGTCTATACGCTCAAAGCTATATTCCAGTTCCCTGGCGTGCATATCATCGTAAACCAACGTGGCAATCTTCAGTGTATCGCCGTTTTTCCCTAAGAATTCCTTAGATAAAAGCAAACTCTCGGTATTCAGAAAAGTGCTGTCCGTTGCCATCAGAATGTTTTTTACGCCATGATGTTTTAATACGCTGAAAAGCCGGGTCAGTTCATGAACCTTATCCAATTTAGGAACCTGAGTCATCGGAACAGATGCGACAATAATCATGAGTATAAGAACGTTTTTTATACGAGGAATATATCGGGATTCCTCTGACTTACTAAGAGCAGCCGCCATTGTGAATGGCAAAGCAATCATGACAGGCATTAAAAATCGCAGATCACTGTTCTGGCTTGTGGAACAAAGAAACAAATAGCTGAAAATGACGACAGCCGGTAAGAATTGCGTCCACTGCATCTGACGCTTCAGGATCATCCGAAAAATTAAAACCAGAATAATCGCACAAGGGAAAACAGACCAATTCACTGCATGAAAGAATCTCTCCCAAAATGCAAAATATGATGTATCATTTGCCGCGTAAAATATAGCACGCGGCCCCCAACTGGAAGCCCATGCGTGTCCGAGATATAATTTGCCAAATTTCATCCAGATAAGAAATGAAGGAAGACATAAGAGGAATGCTCCAAACAGCGTTATACCAAGATATCTGATGCCATCCTTTCTCCATTTCAAAAAAATTATAATTGGTATGGCCAGGCCCATAAAGTATATAAAAGTTACTTTGCAAAAAAGGCCTGCAGATACAATTGCACCCCACAGACAGCCGCGTGAGAAACTCCCGGCAGAACTTTTGTCTCCTGCTTCAAGTTCCAGACTGATGAGCAATAGAAAAGAAAGAATAATCCACGAAACAAGCTGATCAATCAGAAGTCTCCCGGCATAACCTTTAAGAAACGGGTTCAGAAAGACTGATAAAGAAGCCAGTAATATCACCCAATCCGGAACGCCTGTTTTTTTCATCATATGGAAAGATATAAAAATAAAAATCCATGTAAGCAAAGCCATGGTGAAAACCACAAGACCGACACCTCCGGCAGTTCCGCCGATTGGCCCCCAGGGCAGGGATAGGAAAGCCATGACAGGAGATTTTGCCATGATGGAAAGGGCCTCCTCCATCCCTTTAAAATCAGCAGTCCAAAACGCCTGATTTAAAGATAACGCACGATGGGAAAAGTATAATTCCTCCCAGCCCATCTGATAAGGAGTATAAGTGATTACCGTAGGAAGAATAAGAAGCAGGGCAGCAATCAGAATTGCGGGCTTCACAACCGTTTGGGGTGAAATCAAAATATCTCCTTTACTCGTTTACTCGTTCCCAGGCTCTGCCTGGGAATGCGTGTTTCGAGGCTCTGCCTCGTACACAAAAGCGGTGTAGAATCTGGTCAGCCTCAGTCTGGCAACGCCAGGCGGAACCTGGGAACAAGTATATCTATTCCGCTTTTCACTTTTCACTTCCAAATTCAAACTTCAAACTTCAAACTTTTAATTGTGTGTATGCACCGTGCATGTTCGCCAATGGGACATTCATTCATGGAAAAGTAGAAAAAGCGGTCGGACAAATGGTTATTCACCTCAGCAGGCAGCATAACCTGTCTGTCAGGAAAAATGCATTTCAGAGGACGAATCAGGTCTTTCTCAGCCAGAATGAAATCATAAAAATTCCACACCAAAAAACAAATCCGGCCTGCTTCAAGAAGGGACAAATTTAAAATTCTGGCAATTTTTTCCATTGTCTCTGGAACGCTTTCGTGATTCCCCAGTTCAAGATATCTCGCATGGACAGCCCCGGACGCGATGCGTTGCTGTTCAGCATATATTGCGCTTACAGCATTCTCCGAAACAGTATAATCATAAAGAACCTCCTCGACCATGGCACCTTTAAAAAACCGGAGCCATGTTGTCCATAACGCGAAATCCTCACAATGAGTCACCCTGACATCATGAGAATAACCACCCAAAAGATGAAACACGGACTTCAACGCAAGAATGCTGCCATGGGGAAAAGGGCATCCCACTTCGGCGGTGAAGCGTAAAATGCCGCCCCATGTTCCGGGACGGACAAGGTCTTCATCTTTGGAACTGTCTTTATGAACTAATCTCATTCCTGTTCCCACAATTGAAAGGTTCAGGTCAGCGTCAAACAGGAACAATTGCTTCTGAAGCTTTTCAGGACACCATGCATCATCGCTGTCAATACGGGCAATGAGCTCATATCGGGCAAGATTCAGTCCCACATTTAATGCAAAGACAAGACCGCTGTTGTTCTGCAATGGGACATATCGCACCCGAGTATCCTGAAATATCTCTGAAACCGATTCCAACTGATTAACTGATATGATACTGCCGTCATCAATAACAATAAGTTCCAAAGGCAAGGAGCAAACCTGGTTCAGTACTGATACCATGGCTCGTTTCAACTGAACCGGCCAGTCATCTGTAAGTGATTTGCAAAAACAGGGGAGTATTACTGAAATTCCGTTAAAGTGCATATTAAATATCTGAGTGTTCAGGTGTCTGAGGAACCTCTGAATGCAGTTTTCATATGGACAAGCATCTGACGGATTCTTCTGAACCCGGCTTTAAAGGCTATCCATATCATTTCTGAAAATGTTTTGGGAAGTTGATGATAGCAAACCAACTCCGCTTCAAGCTCTCCCTTCTCTTTTGTCAACTGCCCGATCTGTGCTTCAAGCCTGCTCACCTGATTCTGAAGCGATATGATCTGTGCATCCTGGGCCGGAACTCTCGGATTTATGGACATTACCGAACTGGCGAGAACATATCCGTTCACGGGAAATTTTGTTTTATTGATATAAGAGCGAATTTCCAAGGATGCCTTTTTCCAGATATCAGGATGCTGTTTTACCGGTGCATTTCCGTCTGAGGTCATTCTGAATTCAGACAGGGTTTCATGTAAGGCTTCAAACCGGAGCCCTTTCTCCAATAATCGGAGCAAAAAATGCCAATCTTCTGTGTATTCCAAAGATTCGTCGAACAGAAGGTTATTCTCTTTCAACGATCTGAAACAGACTGAATAACTATTGATGGGAATAAAATTCTCAATGAATAAATAAGAGATATGCTTAGGCCGGTATGCTTCCTCTGGCTGAGAACCTAAGTGGCGCTGATTGCTGGCTGAATAAATCACATCTGCATCTGTTGCATCAAACGCCTGGCGCATTTTCTGAGTAAAGAAGGGATATACAATGTCGTCATCATCAAGGAAAAAGATGGCGTCAAAGGTGAACCCGCAGTTATAGCAGTAATCCAGGCCGACATTCAGCGGATATCCTCGTTTCTTATGTGTGTCAGTCGCGTGTAATAACACATAATCCAGCGTGTTAATTTCTTTGCAAACGGAATCCACTTCTGATAAAATTTGTGTATCTGTGCCATGTGTCACCACAACGGCCAGGCATTTCAAATGCTGAAATGCGACTGACTGTAATGCCTCGGCCAGAGAATCATTTCTTTTCCCTGTTGTGCGGATAATTACCGCGAAGGCATATTCTGCGGCTTTCGTGTTTTTTAATGAGGAGGTCATGCGTCTGTCATTCATTCCTTTTATTTCGCACAAAAAACGGAGCTATCCGATCAATCCAATTTACACAGACAAATGAAGCTTCGAATGCTTTAACACGTGCGGCATGTTCTGATATTATCTTTTTGTGACGTTCCAGTTCTGAGCGTGTCTTTTCTAATGCCCGCTCTAATTTCTGATTATATTCTGCCTGTCCTTGTAAATCAAGGCGTACTTTTTTTAATGATTGCTCCAACTCCCGGTTGTATGCTATTAGGTGTTCCGCATCAGCACGACATTCTTCTAAAGATTGCTTCAGTTCCTGGTTGTAATCTCCTCGCCGTTCCATCTCGGCATGGGATTCTTCCAAAGCTTGTTGCAGTTCCTGATTATAATCTCCCCGGCGTTTCACCTCAGCACGGGTTTTTTCTAATAATTGTTCCAAGTCCTGGCTGTAATCTCCCCGCCGTTGCACCTCATCACGGGATTCTTCTAATAATTGTTCCAACTTCCGGTTGTAATCTCCCCGGCGTTTCACCTCATCACGAGCCTCTTCCAATAATTGCTCCAATGCCCAGTTGTATTCTCCCCGGCGTTGTGCCTCGTCACGAGTCTCTTCTAATAATTGTTCCAATTCCCGGTTATAATCTCCCCGGCGTTTCACCTCGATGTCAGATTCCTCTAACGACTGCTTTAATGTATTATTTTTTTTTACAATTTCTTTAATAACTTTATAATAGTATAATTGGGTATCACAAAACTGTTTTCTTACAGCATCTATGCTCGAAAGAATATCTCCGTCTGACTCCTCTGTATAAACACATTTCTTATTTAGCAGCTTAAAATAATCATATACCAACTCAGAAACAGGATCACTATGATCAGGAACCTGATATTTATGATGTTTCAGTGAACTATCTATAAATTGTCTGATATGAGCTTCGACATCCTGATATGTTTTTGGAAAAGTCAGATTAAGGTTGCTTGAAATATGGCGCACGATTTCTTCGGAGTCAGATATAAGTCTGTCAAAGGGACAAAATATTCTTGGAAAACCCCTGGTATAATATTCAGCATTTATCATATGAGTCATCCATAAAAGCAGCGATTTTTCAGTTGAGAATCCGTCTCTCTTTTTTAATGAATGAGCAACTTCCATCGGATTCCTTAAAGTGATGACAAAGTGGGGCATTATATTTAATTCCGAAATCACACGGATCCAGAAAGGTATCAGTCTGCAAAGTCTCGGGTCTTTTATGCCGCTAATTTCAGATACAAGGAGTTCATTTTCAACGACTTTTTTTATTTCATTCCTGAAAGGCCGCAGAGAGTCATCTGTCCACCAATTTTCATCAAGGGGAAGAAAATCATCCCAGGATGTTCCCAGTCTTCTGAGTATTCCTTCATTAATATCTACGATATGCTTATTCTCAAAATATCCTTTGGGATTTTCTTTTGTCGGTTTCAGAAAACCTGAACCCAAGTGTACCCCCAGCATACTCAGTACGCCTGTAAAAGCTGAGGTGCCGCTTCTGTGCATTCCCAAAACAATGATACATTTTGTTTTCATAATAATGCGAATGTGGCTCTGAGGTATCTATCTGCGGCAGTCAGTTGATATAACCGGCTCGGCGTAGAAATATATCAGCCCTGTTGACAGGAAATGATCTCCTGCCTGCACTCGGAACACGGCAGCATCTATAAAGCGATGAAGAAACACTTCCGCGCCGTCAACTACGCCTAAGACACTGGCGTTAAAAAAAACAGAACCCGGAATGACAGTCCGGGGCGGAGCCTTCCCTGAATCCGTTATACTCGATAATCAAATTTTTTTTGTCATTCCTGCGAAAGCAGGAATGACAGACTTTTTGGCCGGATCAGGTCAAAAAACTTGATTATCGAGTATCAAAATATATCGTATCTGTCATATATTTCTATAGCAAATTACCGCTGTGTTCAAAGACCCACGCGGGATCCGGAATTTCTATAGTTGTTATCTGAGATTCCGGTTCACAACGTATTTCTGTATCAAGCATATCCTGCGCACCGATTGAAAGCGATTCAATAAGTTCCTCACGAGTCCGCTCCTGTGCGTTGACACCTTGCAAATCAACCAGCCATCCTATCCACCATTCTCCTGATTTTTTAATAACAGCTCTGAATTTCATCACTTACCTCACAAAGGGTATATCAATATCCTTACAAATTTTACGAGCTAATTCATCCACAATTTCATTATGTCTGGGGACTTGGGTTTTTAGCAAATCCTTCTGAAAAATACTGTGTTTTTTACCCTCTCTTAATAAAAAAGCTCCGTGTTTCTTCAAATGTTTTAGAAGTTTATTCCTTTTCATCATTAAATATTTGTTACAAGTCAGATAGTTCTTTATGCTTCATACCTTTTCAGACTTTTTTAAGAGGAATGTAAAGCTTGCTTTGCAAGTATCTGAAATTAAATCGTTGAACGGCAATCTCAAAGCAAAATTTGCACTCCTCTCCTAATAAAATGTTTATCGTTACGAGGGCGTATTGTGCGAAAAATCGCTGCGCTCTATTTTCACACTCCGGATAATATTTTTCTTAAAAGCCAAATCATTGTTCCAACTCCCAGTTCTAATGTTCCCGGTGTTGCACCTCAAAGCCAGATTCCTCCGGTGACAGTGAATAAAAACATAACTCACAAAACCGAGACAACCGGGTCAGCATAGAAATCTATCAGCCCTGTTGACAGGAAATGATCTCCTGCCTGCACTCGGAACACGGCGGCATCTATAAGTCGGTGAAGATAGACTTCTGTACCATCAACCACACCTAACGCGCCGGCATTAAAAAAATAGACGCCGGGCTGGAGAAGACATTTAAAACTAAACTTAACCGATACTGTTTCGCCGGCTTCGATACAGGGAATAGCGTCCTTTACTGACGAGGAAGCCGAGCCGCCCAGTTCAACGCCGCTGACAGTCTTTATCATCATACCAAACCGGACATTGTATGCTGTGTTTTCAAATCTGACCTTGTAAGTATAAAAATATTTATGGCGGCGAACAAGAACATTTACGAGGTTCCCATCCGGCGTGGTGATCTGTACGTCAGTGATATGAACCCCCCGGGAGTTATATGAAATTGTGCTTTTCGGAACCAGGTTCGGTTCATAAAACTCCTGTAAATTCGGTTCATCTGCAATCGTCTGAGCAGATTGTTCTGTGATTTTGAGCTTATTATAATTTTCCTGTTCCCTTAGTTCTTTTGCATTCAAGGCTCGTATTGTTTCACGCAAGGAATCAATTTTATCTTCCTCTGAAAATATGAGCTTGTGATATTCGGAGACCACTGATTTCGGTGTCCCCATAAGCAACAGTTCTCCCTGATCAAGAAGTATGGCTCTGTTACAAAGTTCCACAATCTGTGAGGCGCTGTGAGAGACAAATAAGATCGTTGTTTCCTCTTTCTGAAGCTGCTGAATACGGGAGAAGCATTTGCGTTGAAAAATTTCATCTCCCACAGCCAAAGCTTCATCCACGATTAAAATATCAGCATTCACATGAATTGCCACTGAAAACGCCAGACGGACATACATGCCGCTTGAATAGGTCTTAACGGGCTGATCAACAAAATCACCAATATCTGCAAAATCCGCAATATCATCAAAACGCTCTTGTATTTCCTTATTGGTCAGACCGAGTATGGCTCCGTTAATGAAAACATTCTCACGTCCTGTGAATTCAGGATTAAATCCTGCGCCGAGTTCGAGAAGTGCGGATATCCTTCCGTTGACTTCAATAAGGCCGTCTGTCGGATTTAAGATGCCGCATAATATTTGTAACAAAGTTGACTTGCCGCTTCCGTTCCGACCGACAATCCCCAGGGTTTCACCTCTTTTTACATCAAAAGAAACATCATTAAGAGCGCTGAATATCCGGTGAAACTTTTTACGAAAAGGGTGGAAGGCCTCTTTTACTCTGTCCGAAGGCGTGTTGTAAAGTTTATAAGTTTTGGTCAGATTTTTTATTTCTATCACCGTGTTTTCAGCCATTTCCTGTGTGACTCCGTTACAGAACATCCGCAAAGTGTGGTTTTAATTTTTTAAATATTAATGCGCCCATCACGAATATGATAACGGCCACTGTCCAAAAATATAAGGCATCATATGGATTTTTCCAGAAGGGAGAGAAATAAATAAACGAATCCCGGTATCCCTGGACGATATAATACATGGGATTTAATTTCAATATTGTCTGAACCCCGGGGGGCATCATATTGATATCCCAGAAAATCGGCGTTGCCCAGAAGCCTGTCTGTAATACCACGGCGACAATCTGCCCCACATCTCTGATAAACACGTTTAAAGCAGATACGGTCCAGCCAAGTCCGAGGGCCAGCACAGACATGCCTGCGAGATAGTAAAAAAACTGTAAATAATGAATGCTGAAAGGCATCCCCTGAAAAATAACCAGCCCCATAAGCACAAGGAGAAAAACCGCGTGGGTAATCAGGCATGAAACAATTTTAATGAACGGCAGTATTTGCGAATGAAACAGGGTTCTCTTAATCAGGTGAGAATTGGAGACAATCACCCCTGCTGATCCATTGACAATATCGGAAAAAACAAACCAGGGGGCCATACCGGCTGTCAGCCAGACAACAAAGGGAACATTATTTGTAGGCTTCACTTTGAATCCCAGACTGAAAACAACCCAAAAAACAAATATCATAATCATGGGATGAACAAAGGTCCATATAAAACCCAGGAATGATCCGATGTGCTGAGTTGCCACCTCCCGTTTGGCCATGGATAAAATAAGATTTTTTTGCTGGAATATCAGTTTGATAAAATAGAAAAAGCTTCTGATCATTATGAAAATAGGTGTTAGGTGTTAAGTGTTAGGTGTTAGGTGTTAGGTGTTAGGTGTTAAGTATTAGGTATTACTCGGTAATCAAATTTTTTGTCATTCCTGCGAAAGCAGGAATCCACAGCCCCGGGACTGTGACATCAGCCGGAAACGGATTCCTGCTTTCGCAGGAATGACAGGCTGTCCGGCGCAGGATTGGATCAAAAAACTTGATTATCAAGTATTAAGTATTAGGTGTTAGGTATTAGGTGTTAAGTGCCGGTATATTTTCTAATAGTGTTTATTCTAATTTGGTTTTTCCTTCTTAGTAACTGGTAATTATCCGGAAGCCCTTCAACCTGAACAGGCTCGAAATTTTCCATGAAATGCTGCCAGAGAAGGGAGTGTGTGTTTTGAAAACGCAGATCATCCCTGCCGTCAAGAGCTACATCCCCTAAGATTATCCAGTTGACCGCCTTGTCTTTGAGTTCTGAAATCATTTGACGCTGCCTGTCTTGTGTTTCTTTAAATAAAAAATAAGTATCCCATAAGGGAGATTTTCTTTGTAAAATAGGGTAGAATCCTGGCCAGTGAGGAGCTATCAGCAATCCCTCATCAGGGCGTGTCATTTTGGCATTTGTGTTTATTATACTGAGAATTAAATTCGCAGTGTGTTTATATACCAGAATATTGTCCCCATGTATATTTATCTTTTCAAATGATCCCTTTGGAGCGTTAAATTTTTTATAATATGGATTAGCCATTCCAACTGTGAAATATGACATAAAAAAAATAAAAATCACCAGCCCTGTACTCATAATTTTTTTACGAATATCTTTATTTATAAGCATAAAGGACAGAGATAGCAACCCAATTAAAAGCGGATGTATTCCCTGAGCAAGATGACTGATATCTGCCCTGGAAAAAATGTGGTGTACATAGGGAACACCAACAAAGACGGATGCTGTTATGAGCGATTTTTGCTTTAAAACATCAGACTTGGATTTTAGCAAATAAGCACTTGTCAGAATGTAGAAAACTGGCAGCGCTAAAAAAAACACGCCTGTTGAAATACATTTTATAGTTTCCGTGATATTTATAAAATCTGCTGTCCAGGGCCAGGGCACTGGCAAACTAAGGTTTGTGCTGTTACGCAGGATAAATCGTATGTTTTTTATAAAGCTTTTAAAGAAGTTCGGAACGAAGACAAACATGATTAACATGGGGGAATAGCCGATAAATATTCCTGTTCCCCATGCGCTGATTCGTCTGAAGAAATGAGTCCTTTCGATTTTCAGCCATATGAATAAGATTAACGAAAAAAATGACACAAATCCGTAAAAGCCGTGGTTGCGCCCAAAAAAAGCAGCCACGCCAACAAATATTCCTGCGATAAAATGCCTTTGAAATGATGGTTTTTCCATTAACAGAACAGCAACATAAACCGAGGCCATTGCAAAGGTGTGTTCAAAAATTTTATGACGGGGGTGCATCCACAGAAGCAATAAGGCTCCGGCAATAATCAGTACTCCCCATGAGTGAATTACCCGGCGCAGAGCCATCAGACCCAAGGTGAGGCCCAAAGTCTGAAAAATCGCCAGAGATGTTCTTAATGCCATAAGAGATGACCCAAATATCATGGAACATCCGGCAGTCCAATAGTAACGACCAGGATCATAGGAATGAAAATCGCTTAACGGAATATCTCCAAGAAGAGTTCGCCATGTTCCATACCAGAGGAACCCCTCATCTGCCAAATCTATCAGGATATTTCCCTGGAGGTAAAAAGAAAAAATCATTAATACGGAGGCTGATAAAAAAATTTTGATATTCGGGATAATGTTATGATTGATAAGCTTTTGTTTTAAAAATGTTATTAAGAAGTGCATGTAAAAAAATATAGAATTTTATTTCAGATGACTAAGACTTTTTTTGTGCTTTTTTGTGTTTAGGCCGATTTTTGACTTAATGGCAATAAGCCATAATCCAAGAACGATTGACAATATTAAGTTTATGATATCTACATGCGACCTGCTTTTTGGAAATGCTCCCATTGACAGACTCGTTTATTCATAGTGTGTCCATATACGAATTCATTTTCTTATTTTCAATTATTTGATAAACGAGACGGTGCTGAATGTTTATTCTTCGGGAATATGCACCAGCTAAATCACCGACAAGCTTTTCAAACGGGGGAGGTTTTTGATAAGGATCTTTGCCTATAATTTCCAACAATGCTTCTGCTTTTTTGCGAAGACCTGCCCGTGAAAGCTTTTTAGCATCTTTTTGAGCCTGTTTTGTGTAAATAATTTTCCACTTTACCATTCGATATTTTCTCTGCATTCTTCAATAGGAGTATCCAGACCTTCACGAATTGACTCTCGCATACCTGGTACGGACACCAGATATAAGGTTTCCTGTATTGATTCCCAATCATCCTGGGATATAAGTACCGCACTTGATTCTTTGCTTTTTATGATAACAGGTTTATGGGAAGATGAAACTTGATTTATCAAATCATGTAATTTGGGTTGTGCTTCGATAATGTTAATATTCATATGATTGTATCCTCCTATTCTGTCTTTACAGCCGATCTCTCGCTAACTCAGGTTTTTCACTCAATGTCTTGACATCTGTCATCAAATTACTTAATAACACATTTCACTATTTTTTTAAAGGATTAATTTGACAGATAAAAAAAGGAGAGCGTATGAATTTTTATCAGAGGTTGGGAATTTTTGGTTTGGTGATATTGGCGCTGGTTATTTTCGGCCATATCCGACAGTCGGGAACAGAGAAAAAGCTATCTGAAAAGCCGGTTATGAATGTGGAATCATCTGACGCATTGGAAAAAACAGAGAAGGCTTTGGAGAAAGCCGAGAAAAAAGCGTTGGAAAAGACAGAAACAAAATTATCTGAGCAGGTGGCAACAGGCTCAGAAGCAGAATTAAGAGACCGGGTGAACGCTTATTGGCAGCATAAAATAAAGGGAGAGTTTGCAGAAGCCTATCTTTATGAACATCCGAACTTTCGGAAGGGAGTGAATTTAACGAATTATGTTAAAGGATTTGTAGGCGGTATGGCTTGGCAGAAGGTTGATATTGAATCGGTATCCACAGAGAAAGAATCTGCCACTGTTCTGCTGAAAATTAATTATATTTTAGTTGGTATTTATACACCGAATGAGGGGCTTACCCGCAATATCAGAGATTACTGGCAATGGTCTGATGATCATTGGTATCACAGATTCAAGCCTTCTCGTAAAGATTCAAAGCAATGACTATCCTTTTCTGACCTTCTCTGCCAGTAAAATTAAAATCACTAAAATTTAAAAAGGCGAGCCAAAGGCCCGCCTTTATTGTTATTTGTGGTTCAGAAATTATATCTCTAAGACGAGATAAACTTCAATGTAGCCACGCATATTCTTATTTTTTATAATGCCATTCAGTCATGCTTGATCTTGTCACATAAGCACATCCGTCCTCATCCACAAGTCCGGTTCCGTATGTATGTGTGAAAATCGCCACACCTATCGGCGGTAATTCATACACAGAATCATCACCCGAATACCCATAAAAAGTATGAGGATTTGCAGCATTGAAGCCTATCTCCCGATCACCCTTGGTCAGGAAAAATCTGCCAATAGTAAAATGGCCTGAGGTATAATTGGTGTTCAAAAGCCAGTTGGCTTCATGGATACCAGTTCCCTCTTCTTCGCCAACTCTGACAATATTAACTTCGTGCAAAATGGTCTTGTCAGGAGTAGGATCAACCCAGTCAGGTGTCCAAGGAGAAGGGGGAGGATTTTCTACGTCAGTAGTAACAATAGCAGTTCCCGGATAATTCTGCTCCATATCCCATATCGTAACACCTGAAGGTTTTATAGGACCATTACTATAGCGAGAACTATATCTGCTTTTGATGTACTTCCGGTAGTCTATAACAGCTTGCCAGTAGTCCTCGATGCTGTCGTTCCCCGAAGCAATACTCCCACCATCCCAATATGGCCAGTCAGTAAAAAAGAAATGATAATGCTTGGTGGGGAATGTAAGGACAATATCGGTATTTAAAGTGGCACCATCAAAAGGCTCGCCCGTGAAATAGTGGTTCCAAATCGCACTTTTCTCCAATGCGGCTTCAACATCATCCAAACTCCAGATGTCATTAAATGTTGAATTGGCATTATATGGATCAACCGAATTCGCAGTGATGTCTTGGGCATTTGTTGTAAAGCCAACAGCGATATTGTCACCGTCCCGAAGACCTGCGCCGACTGTAGTTGCCCAGCTCTCATTAAGATAGTACGAAGGAACAGGCACTTGCTTAGAATCATAGTATGATGCATCATACCACCACATAGTACCAGCCGGATAAACAATAGCACCGCCGTCATAACCGTCTCTGTGAGCAGTACCGTCAGTTCTGAAATCCATCAATGCAACAGCACTTTCCAATTCATAGCGGCCAGTCTGAACATCACCCATCTCCAAAGCTCCGGCCAGAACATTTCCACAATCAAGTCCTTCACGGGTAGAATTATCGCTGCCTCTTTCAACACCTGTAATGACGATCTGATTTGGCCAATCAATTGCGGCGGTTTCCGGATTATTTACATCTGTTACTGCATAGAACAACGCATCAAGAACATCGTTAACATTGGTCTCTGAGTCACCAGACTTACCATAAACACTTCTGTTCACAACATATGACAGCGTATGGTTATCCTCGCTGTCAGGAGCTTTAGGATTCTCAAGTTGCCACAAGCCGATAGCTTCAATATATCCTGCTTGGAGTTCGCCTTGAAGATCTGTTGTAAAACCCTGATCTGACAGCCCTTTTGTAGCAAGCTTCTCAGTCCATGAGCTTTGTGAGGAAGAAATCAAACCAGAGTTACGTAATGTATGCACATCACTGCTTGTCAGTATGACATCGTTTTCAACGAACCCTTCATTTCGACTAGTTGTTCCCGCCTCAGTCGCTCTTATAACAGAAAAGTGAAAAACATCATACGGCGAAAGCAGAATAACATGGTCATAAACTTCTATGCATGCCCGCCATGTCCGAAAACGTAAATGAAGGGCTGTCCAGTTACCAGATGTATTTTCAATTACCACATAGTTCTGCCATCCATCTGTTCTTTCATCTGATACATCCCTGACATCATAGAGGGGGAACAAGAGTACATCACCGATGCCACCGGTTGCAATTTCGACCGCTGCTCCTGCCTGCCCGCAGATCAAAGGCAGACTCAATGTGATTGCTACCAATACGATCCAAAATTTTTTCATCATCTTTTTTTTCTCCTTTTACATTTTTGCAATTTTTCATTGCACCACTCAAACAAAAGACATCTTCTGTAGGAACATAAAAATAAATTATTCTGTTTTTACGCTCCCAACTTGCAGCCACTTCAAATTTAAATACAACTGTAAAATTTGAAGCGGATACCTTTCAATCTTTTTTCCTGCTTGATTGCACCCCCCCTTTCCTAATATCCTTGTTTGTTAATCTGGTAAGAGCTATCTGCCTTGTTTTTTTTTGCATATCTGACTCCATAAACGATTAAAAACTAAGCCTTTTCTTCAAAAAAACTTAGTTTTATTATTATCATATGCAAAAATAGGCATGATCTTCTCTGTATATCAACTCTGACAAACTTATTTTAATAATTTTTGCTTTTTAGTTT
The DNA here is from genome assembly GCF_017377395.1 of Desulfonema magnum. Lineage (GTDB taxonomy): Bacteria > Desulfobacterota > Desulfobacteria > Desulfobacterales > 4be13 > Desulfonema_C > Desulfonema_C magnum. The sequence continues at coordinate 362,979 of NZ_CP061800.1, forward strand.
AAGTTTCAATAGAAGTCAAGTTTTTTTCAATAATTCAGAACATAAAAAATATCGTATCTAATAATATTAAGAGGTTAGATTTAAACGCACAAAAAACAAGGTTGAAGGTTATCAGAATGATGGTTTTGAAATATAGACAACATATTTAAATTTAAAAGGATTCTGAACCACGGATTCACACGGATTTCATGGATTGCACAGATTTCTTTTAATCTGCGAAATCTGTCTGATCTGCGTTAATCTGTGGTTCAAAAACCTCTGAACCACGGATTCACACGGATTTCATGGATTGCACCGATTTCTTTCAATCTGCGAAATCTGTCTGATCTGCATTAATCTGCGGTTCAAAAGCCTCTGAACCACTGATTCACACTGATTTCACTGATTGCACAGATTTCTTTTAATCTGCGAAATCTGTCCGATCTGCATTAATCTGCGGTTCAAAAATCTCTGAACCGCTGATTCGCACTGATTAAACAGATTGCACAGATTTCTTTCAATCTGCGAAATCTGTCTGACCTGCGTTAATCTGCGGTTCAAAAACCTCTGAACCACTGATTCACACTGATTTCACGGATTTCACGGATTTCTTTCAATCTGCGAAATCTGTCCGATCTGCATTAATCTGCGGTTCAAAAATCTCTGAACCGCTGATTCGCACTGATTAAACAGATTGCACGGATTTCTTTCAATCTGCGAAATCTGTCTGACCTGCGTTAATCTGCGGTTCAAAAACCTCTGAACCACTGATTCACACTGATTTCACGGATTTCACGGATTTCTTTCAATCTGCGAAATCTGTCTGACCTGCATTAATCTGCGGTTCAAAAGCCTCTGAACCACGGATTTATGATTGCACGGATTTCTTTTAATCTGCGAAATCTGTCTGATCTGCATTAATCTGCGGTTCAAAAACCTCTGAACCACTGATTCACACGGATTGCACTGATTACACTGATTTTTTTCAATCTGTGTAGTCCGTGTCATCTGTGTGAATCTGTTGTTCATATCTGATATTCATTCATTCCCTCTGTTCATCATAAATGAACATTTGGTTTATGTTTATTTTGCCAGACAGGGTTTGCAACCCCGTCCGGCAACAAAATTATCCCCTCCTGCGCCCGCCTTATTGACCGTTAATATTGTTCACGTTCAAAATTAAACTTTTATACATTCTGAATGGAGCGACGTATATCTGACATACGGCGGATGTGCAACTCTATTCTTCATAATAAACATTTTTACGGATTTCACTGATCAGACGGATTTTTTTCAATCAGTGAAATCCGTGTAATCTGCGTCAATCCGTGGTTCTGACAGCTTATCTTACCGACTTTTGCACAGCTTCAATGACCTTTCCAACAGCATCTTCCCCCATATTGGGATACAGAGGCAAAGAAATTGTTCGTTTTCCTATCATTTCAGCCACTGGAAAGCTTTCCTCCTTATAACCGAATGTTTTCCGATAATAAGTCAGAAGATGAACAGGACGGTAATTGACAGCCACACCGATTCCCTCTTCCTGAAGCGCATTTAAAATATCATCCCGTTTATCAGGATTTACCCATATGGTAAAAAGATGGCATGCATGTTTTGTTCCTGAAAGGGTTATGGGAAACTCAACACCGTCCATATCGCTGAACACGCTGACATATTTATTGAAAATTTCCTGCCTTTTCTTTAATTTGTTTTCCAACTCAGGAATCTGGGGCAAAAGCAGCGCCGCCTGAATATCAAACATATTCCCCTTATATCCCATGCAAACCATATCCCAATGACGATATTTTCCATTATAACGGTCGGCTGCTTCTTTGTTCATTCCATGAGAACGCAACAGTATTAATTTTTCCGCCAGTGACTCGTTATTGGTAGCGACGGCCCCTCCTTCGCCGGAAGTCATATTTTTGGTCGCATAGAAACTGAAACACGCGGCATCACTGAAACTTCCCGGGCGGATTCCATCTCGCTCGCCTTCAACACAATGGGCAGTGTCCTCGATAAGAAAAAGACCATGACGTCTGGCAATATCATTAATTTTTTTCATATCGCACAGATGCCCATAGAGATGAACCGCAATGATTGCCTTTGTCTTGGCAGTTATGGCGTTTTCAATGAGTTCGGCGTTGATATTGCCTGTGGTATCTTCCACATCTGCAAAAACAGGGACAGCGCCTGCCTCCAGAATAACATTGGCAGTAGCAATGAAGGTCATTGGCGTTGTGATAACTTCATCACCATGGCCAATCTCAAGGGCTTTCAGGCACAAAAAAAGGGCAGTTGTACAACTATATGTGCCAACGACCCTCTGACAGTTCAGATATTGAGCAAATTTTTCTTCAAATTTTCGGGTCAGAGGCCCGGCTGTCAGAAAGAGTCCCTCAAGGGCATGTGCCACGGATTGGCCCTCCGCAGATCCCAGACTATGACGGTAAAATTCAACTTTCATTTGGCTTTTAAAAGTGTTAGGTGTTAGGTGTTAGGTGTTAAGAAAGAACTGTAATACTTGGCATCCTTCATTTAGTAGTTTACACTTTCAGCTAAAATGAATTTTTTATGTTTTTTTTAATTCATGATAATTTTGATTATTTTTATAATATAAACAACCTATTACAAAAAAAACTACAAATTTTGTAGTTAATTTTAGCTAATCATGTTTGAAGTGTGTAAAAAACTACAAAATTTGTAGATTTTACAATATCTATTTGTAAATATTACTTTTATTTAGCTACAAAATTTGTAGATTGAAAAAAAATGGACTTTTTTTCAAATCACCAAAAGTGTAAAGTACTTTTGGGCAAATATGAAGGATGCCTAATACTTTCATTGTTTGTTGTGACTGGCAGCTCATGGGCGTTCATTATAAATTCAGCAGATCGAAAAGATTTTTAAACTGTTGTTTCAGATTGCAATTCTCCGGAATGCGAAAATGGAACGAAACGGAATAGTCTCAATATTCAAAATGTTCCGTTGCTGCGAAAATTCCGCTACGCTCCATTTCCGCACTCCCTTTGTCCCAAAAATTTTTCGATTTGCTGAAATTGGATTGTTAATACTCAGAAATTCCGTTTTTATTCAAAATGGACACTCGCCGCATAGAGAGCAATTTTTCCCACCATTGGCGGTTATTGGCATACCAATGTATGGTCTGCTCCAACCCTTCCTCAAAAGTTCTCCCTGGTTTTATTCCTAAAATCATTTCAGATTTTTTTGTCGAAGAAATATGATGCCGCACCTGGCCGGGACGTTCCTCCATAAAAGTGATCAGAGATTCCGGTTTTCCTGTCATCTCTAATACCATTTTAGCAATGGATAATATATCCAAATCAAAACCAGAGCCTAAGTTAAAGACATTTCCCTGAATCTTTTCCATATCCGCATGTAAAGCCCGGTCAATACGCTGGCAGGTATCCTCCACATAAAGCCAGTCCCGCCTTGCTTCCCCGGTTCCATGGATCGTGAGCGGTTCATTCAACAGAGCACTGGTAATAAAACGAGGGATCACTTTTTCCAAATGCTGATAAGGTCCGTATTGATTAAACGGACGCAGAATTACAACAGGAAGCTCATAAGTGCCCCAATAGCTGTAAACCAGACGATCAGCCCCGGTCTTAGCCGCTGCATAGGGGGTCATGGGATTAAGAGGATGTTCCTCAGTCATTGGCTCTGCAAGGGCAGTGCCATAGACTTCAGAAGTGGAAATATGAATAAACCGCTCAATTTGTTTTTTATTTTTTAAAACAGCACTAGCCACGGATTGTGTTCCGAGGACATCGGTTTCAAAAAATCTGCGGTCATCATGGATTGATCGTGAAACATGGGTTTCGGCCGCAAAGTGAATCACGATATCTGCCTGCCCCATCAGCTCCAAAACAAGCCCGACATTGCGGACATCTCCATGACAAAATTTAAAATCAGGGTTGTTTTTTACCTGATCAGAAAAATTATTGAGGCTGCCAGCGTAGGTCAGGGCATCCAGAACTATGATGTGATAGTTCCGGTATTTTTCAAACAGATAATTAACAAAATTGGTTCCGATAAAACCGGCACCGCCTGTGATCAGAATTCTTTTTTTTGACATCTACCAGATTTTCTTGATGATATAAAGAGGTTTGGGATCAATTTTTCTGTATATCTTTATGACAAAATCCCCCAGAATGCCCAAAATCAGAAGCTGCACACCAAAAACAAATCCGATTAAGGCAATGGCCTGCAATCTGTCCAAAGGATTCTGAATGATTCCAAAGGGGAACCTTAAAACAAGATACAATATTTCAACTAAAAAACTTATTCCGGAAAGACCGAATCCGATCATAGCCACCCGTTGAAAAAGGTGTTTGGAGAAATTGGTGACAAAGTCAAAAAAAAGATCAACCAGATTCAAAAAGCCATATTTGGACTGGCCTGTCAGGCGGCGGTCATATTTAACCTCTGTTTCTGCTATTCTGTCGGCCAGTTTGATTGCAAGAGGCTTAAAAAATCTTTGCATTTCACCATATTCCCGCATTGTCTCCGCTATTTCAGAACGCATGGCATTTAATGGACATCCGTAATCCTGTAATTTTTTTCCGATGATGCTCCCGATCATGGAATTGAGTACCAGTGAAGGAAATCTTCTGAGCAGGAAAGAATCACCCTTTCCCCGTCGAATACCGCTGACAAAATCATATCCCTGCTTCATTTTATCCATCATATCTGAGATATGCCGAGGGTCAATTTGGAGGTCAGCGTCAATGGTAATCAGCACTTTTCCCTCAGCCACTGAAAAACCCGCATTTAAAGCCGGATGCTGCCCAAAATTACGGTTCAGTTGAACAATCCGGATGTTAATAGCCGAGGTTTCCTTAATTTCTCTGAGTACTTGTAAGCTGTTGTCCTTGCTGCCATCATCCACAAAAATCAGTTCAAAGGAATAGGCAGTTTCAGACATGACCTCTTTCAGCCGGTTGTATAAAGCAGGAATACTTTCTTCTTCATTGTAAACAGGAATGATAATTGACAAATCTATTGAGTTTTCAGTTTTCAATTTTACAAAATTTCTTATCGGGTGGTGCCATTGGTGAGAATCGCCAGACTTTCATTTCCATGATTAAAAAGAAGATCCACGACAGAAAGATAGGGAATAAATCTTCCAAACCGCTGGTGATAAACAGGATGAGGGTAATTATGATATTCAAGGCAGATTCCCGCATCTTTTAAAATATCTTCTCTGACGTAGTTTTTACCCGCGGGGCCTTCCAAAAAATACCAGGCATTAAAGCGATTACAAAGATAACAGATTCTCTCCGTGGCATCTGGCCTGCCCCCGCACCACGAAAGATAATCCTGTTCAATTCCAGATTCAGACGAATATAAAACTTTAGTGCGAATTTTAAGCCAATCCAAGCAAGTGTCAATGATCTCCCGATTTAAGGGGGACAGTTTTGTCCAAGAATTTTTGTATAAATTATAAAAAAAATCAGCGTATTGATTAAAAAAAGGAGACTTGGAATAATTCATTTTAATGGCCTGCCAATGCTGTTCTGCCCATGGCATATCCGGAGCAATATCTATTTCATTGATTTTCTTCTTATGGCTGTTCTTCGACACAACCGGGACGGTCAGCCATTGGGCATTATCAGATGTCTTAATTTTGTTTCTGTTCCGCCAGTCTTTTTTGGTATATTGCAAATCATCGTAAATGATAAAAAGGTCACACTGAAAAATTTGATCAAAAAAACCCAGCCATGGGAGGTATGCAGTTTGAAGCGCCCCGATTTTCATTTGCATCACACCTTTTTTGCATATATCGAAAAAGAGATTGAAATATCTGTTTTGTCTTTACTGATCTGCTTTATGATATCCGCGGCATGAGTAATGGTTCCGTCAATGATCCGGTTAAAGAAATTTCCACGGTTTACCATGCCATCATTATAAATCCTGACTATTGAAAAGCCGGTGTCCTCTAAAAAACTGGCCAGAATTTCAGGGGTAAAGGCATAAAGATGAACAGGCGGATCAAGGACATTGTAAGGAACTCGCGGATCAGCAGTCTCTTTCCGTATTGTTCTTAACAGGCTTCGGAGCGCGTGGCAATCGAATTTTTTTAACCACCATAACCACTTGAAAAGGTTATGATTGGGAACTCTGATGGCAATGATACCGCCTTTTTTCAGTGAAGCATGGGCATTTCTCAGTACCTGTCTGGGGTCAGCAGCATGATGCAATACATACCAGGCGCTGATCACGTCAAAATAATTCGGCGGGTAAATATGTTTCTGAAAAGGACCGTATTTTATTCCGGTCAGTTTCAGATATTCGGTGGCGTATTTTACACCAGCTTCCGACAGATCACACCCATAAACTTCCCATCCCCTCTTTTGCATGAGGCTCAGAAAAAAACCAAATCCGCAACCGATATCCAGAATTCTGCCCTCTGGCTGATAGCGTTCTATCCTTTTAATGTCCGTGTGGAAAAGGCTGACCGTCACTTCTTTCCACCGGGAACTCGTTGCCGGGTGCAAATATTGCTGATAAAATTTTTTTATTTCATCATCCGTGGGACGGGGATTGACATAGACAAGACCGCACTTTTGGCATTCTGTAATTATCAGACCATTTTCTTTTGCTATGATCCTGTCATTTGAATGGCCGCAAAAATTACAGTTGACCGGCAACACATTTTGACATTGCCACTGTCGCTGTTCCAGAGGTTGATTTTGACGGAATTTTTTCATTAATCGCACTTATTTTTTTCAATCTGCGAAATGTGATCTGCGTTAATCTGTGGTTCAAACCTGAAAAGCTCCTGAACCACGGATTCAAACGAATTTCTCTGATTTCTCTGATTTTTTTTCAATCTGTGAAATCCGTGTCATCTGTGGTAATCTGTGGTTCAGACCTGATGAAAGCCTCTGAACCACGGATTCATACGGATTTCAGCGATTGCACGGATTTTTTTCAATCTGTGAAATCCGTTCAATCTGTGAAATCCGTTCAATCTGCGTCAATCTGTGGTTCAGACCTGTTGAAAGCCTCTGAACCACGGATTTATACGGATGACACGGATTTCACGGATTCTTTTCAATCTGTGGTTCAGACCTGATGACAGCCTCTGAACCACAGATTCACACGGATATCTCTGATTGCACGAATTCTTTTCAATCTGCGAAATCCGTGTCATCTGTGGTCATCTGTGGTTCAGACCTGATGACAGCCTCTGAACCACGGATTTATACAGATGACACGGATTTCACGGATTTTTTGAATCTGCGAAATCCGTGTCATCTGTGCTAATCCGTGGTTCAGACCCAATGAAAATTACTTTTTATTCCCAGATGGAAGCATCGGTTTGGCAGATGAAATATTCAGACACCACGCGCCATCTTCCCATACCCATTTTTCTTCTTTGGTAAAGGTAAATTCAATGCCCATCTGATCCGTTGTAAAGTCAACTTTGACAGTGGCTTCCTGACCAGGTTTTCTCATTTCCACTTCCTTAATGGAAAATGCTTTTATATTGATATGGGGTTTCTGAAGAAACTTATCCCGAGTCACTTTTTGTTGAAAATGCTTTACTGTCATATCATAAATGGTCCCCAACTCTTTGCTGACTCTCGCCTCCCATTCTGTCCGGACCCGTTGTCGCAAAGCTTCCTCAGTATTATTCTTTATGGCGGACACCGCAATCTGTGAAGATGTAACCGAATGTCGCAAAGCTTCCTTTTTTGTGCAGGCGGTAAACATCAAAAGAGCAACAAATACAACAAAAATTACACCTGTCGAACGATAATTCATTTTCTACCTCTAGCTTGCTGTTCTTTCATCAGCAGTTGATAATATTCATAGGGGGTTAATTTTAGCAATGCTCTTGCTTCTTCTTCCATTTTTTGTCTCTCTTCTTCTCGGACTTTCTTTTTAACATCATCGCCTGTTATTTTAAGAATTCGGGTATCAAACGGAACCATATCACCCAGCTTTAAGATTTTTGCTTCATTTTTAATAAGTTTACCGTTATCACCCAATGTCAGCCTGACAGATCCGAGATATCTGCCATGATAAACTGCGTCTAAAACAGGAACACCTTTCCTTTTTTCAGGAGATATTCGCTTTCGGGTCTGACCGGTTATCCCCAGATCAATGCCCTCTGTATTGTTCATCATCAGACGGGTCGCCTCAAATCCGCATTGAGAAAGCAGAATGACAATATCAGCTTGTTTTCTGACCTCGGGCACCAGACTTTTGACAGCCTCTTCAGGTGGAAGAATCTCCAACAGTTCTGTAATCCGTGTTTTGTCATTTACATCATCATTTTTTCTGAGCCTTCGCTGTTTTTGGCATGTGTCGGAAGTCATTGGCGGTCCGGATCTGTCAGAAGTCGGTTCCGGAGGCATGATTCCGAGTATGCCGACAGTGACATCTCCCACCTTTCTGATGGCATATTTTTTTCCAAAAGGAAGCCCGCTATCCTTGTAAACCAAATTTGAGGTAATCAGGGGAACACCAGCTTTTGAACTTGCCTCTTTTAAAAAATCAGTGCCAAGCCAGAGTTCATTCCATCCGGCATTCATGGCAGCGTAGCCCATGATGCCCATTGCTTCCAAACCGAGTTCAGCCATCCTTTTCCGACTCTGACCATGAAGTGGAAAAAGTCCTCCGCAATCTAACAGAAGTACTTCACCTTCCTTGTTTCTGGTCCAATTCATAACAGTTGAGCTTCGGGCCAGACCGCCCGAACTTTTTCCTCCTCAGCCGCGCATCGCTGTGATATGGCCCTCTATGTCACCCGTATAAAGTATGGTTATGTTTTTTTTAGCAAAACTGGCTAATGGCAATCCTATTGACAAAGCCATCGCCAAACAAATTGAAATAAAAAATTGTTTCAAGACAATTCTCCTATGTACTCATCAATTGTCAGTTGTCAGTTGCCGGTTGTCAGTTGTCAGACATCCCCATAAGTATCTAAAATCATTGTCTTAGAGTATTTCATATCCATTTTTTTATGCATCAATAATTTCAACATGTTATGAGAATTTACGACTGTCGAGATATGTAAATATTGTAGTCCTAAATGATTTATAAAAGTTTCTTTCTATATATAATTTTCCACAAATCATTTAGGGTTACAATATGTAAGCGTTTAAACGGCGTCATAATTCCTTGCCGGACAGAGATTGAAAGCTCGTCCGAAAAGTTTTACCAAATCATCTTTGATAAATATTTTGTAAGGGAACAAAAACCTGTACAGCAAAAATTTGCAACAGAACCGCCCGAAAAGTTATGATTTCAGGCTGATGTATATAGGGTAAATTCGGTGCCTCAATACTGATTATCAGATATTCATTTTGATTCAACAGAGGCAGGGCAGTCTGTTGTTTCTACGCTTCTTTTATTATTTTGTTTAAACTTGGCAGCAAAATTAATGGCAGGTAAAATTATAGGCGGAATATTTGCCTGTGCGGTGTAGCTGGTAATTATGCTGCGAGCAAAAGGATACATTATTGCAGGGGAATTCTGAGTGGCAAGCTTCTCAAAAAGTTCCTGTGACATATCTTCGGTTCCGAGAAATCCGCCCTTCATTCTGATAAAAAATTTGAAAGATTCAGCTTCGAGAGAAACATCCATAATGACTTCAACGAAGCGCTTTTTATCTTCGTCATAATTTTGCTGAACTTCGACGGATTGTGACAACTTCAGATTTTTAGGGTCAAAGCCGTCTTCAATTTCACAATGTATCTTACTAATACGGTAGCCTACGAATCGGAACGGACTTTCTTCAGTCATATTAAAAATCCTGTCGGAAAAAACCTCTTTACTAACGGAATTTTCCCTTGAATTATTATAATTTTTTTATGCAGCTATTAAAAGAGTCATTTCTGTTTCAATATAAGTATCCGACCTTTCATAATCTGTAATAATGTTTTCATGATCAATGATGTCAGCACCAGTTTCGAATGTTCCGTAAATATTCTTTATATAAGCAGGGTGCTTGTAAGCTACTGAAGACACAAATTCAATATTAATAAAATCAATATTGTCAAGTTTTTGTGATTCTTCAAAAAGTTGTTCATAGTCTTCAAGCGTCATTGCTTTCACTTTATTAAGAATTTCTTTCAGAATCTCTGTTCCCGGATTCATATTTCCCCCCAGTTTTATAAAGTACATTTTTCTTTATACATTCAGGCTGTTTTACACAAATTTGTATCTGAAATTTTTCTATAATCGGCGAATAATATCCGCCGAATTTTCCGGCATTAACCGGCGCTCTGATAAGTTCTGCTTTCTTCTCTTTGGCCATCAAATTGAATACAGCCCTGTCTGAAAAATTTTTCAAATTTTTCCCTGATTTTTTATGAAATCCTAAAAGCATCTCCTTTATTTCTCTGAACAATTTTTTATGCTCATCATTAAACACCAGATCAATATAAAGGTCAGTTTCTATTTCGGCTTGAAATACTGCCCAGTGTTTCAGATGCTTAACCTTGATTGCCCAGTTTCTGGCTTCCGTAAAACCATTTGTCAAAGGTGACATATCTTCAAAAAAATATATCCCCTCACCGAACCATTCTTTTTTCCCAGAAAATTTATAGCCCTGATTAAAAATGCTGTCAATATTGTTCGCGTCTGTTCCGTGATAGCCAATAAATTTCATTGTGATTTGTGGTTTGTGATTTGTCAATGGTGATTTGTGATTTATAACATTGTGATTGGTGATTGGTGATTGGTGATTTATAAAATTGTGATTTTTTGTCATCAATCACTAATCCCCAATCACAAATCACAAATCACCAGTCACTAACATATCTCCCATAAGACGAGAGCCATCATTTGAGCCTATTAGATAAACACCGGTCAAAGGCTGTCCCTCGTAAGATTTGATTTTGACATATCTGGCAGACCGGGAAACCTCATCACCAAATAAATTCCCTATGGTATCGGACAGACGCTGGTTCGGATTCAGATGCTTTCTTATAACATCCAGAAGATGTCCTTTTTTATTAAAAGCAGAAAGAGAAATATTTGTGGATGAATTACCAGTATTCATGATACCAATTCCGTTCCACCAGGCATCAATGCAGGCAATATGAGGCAGATATAATGACGAAGCAGCTCCTCCCGAAGATGGGAGCGGCATACCTGCCATCTGAAAATTATCACGAGTTCCGTAAAGCAGTATTCCGTTCAAGGGGCTGCCATCTCCGACAATCTTCATGGCTGCAATACCATCATTTAAAATTTCAGAAAATATCTCTTTGATATTGCTTATAAAATTCTGTCTGGCCTTCAGCTTTTGCTCGGAAATTCCAATAAGATTCCCCTCTGAATCATAGGCTGAAAATGTTACGGCAGAATCATCTTCGCCAGTGTTCATCACTGTGATATTTGTCCACCAGTGATCGTCAGAAGCAATGTGCGGCACTGTAAATTCATTGCCTCTTTCCCTTGTCAGGGGCATAAACGCTGTTCCTCCGGAACCATTACGAAACTGAACGTAACCTGCCAGACAGTTTCTTCCGCTAGCGGCAGAGGCGACCATGGTTTTGGCATCCGAGTTCAAAATATCGAGGGATTCATCTTCCACTTTCTGACCCGGGGAAAGTTCAATGGTGTCCGACGCCAGAAACTGTCCGTTTTCATCATAAGTCTGGCGGACAATTTCTTCTGCCTGGTCACCCATATTGACCATTCCGAAGAGGGTCTGCCAGCCGCCTATCCAGCCCATAGTTTCAAAGCGGGGGAAAACAATCTTCGAGGAAGCCTCATTCATTGAAATAAAATTTGCTCCTGACATTAAAGAATCCCTGGCCACACCAATCTGAAGCCCCGTAAATGGCAAATCAGCGTCAATCCTTATGTATTCGGATTCGGAAGGGGAGGAAAGTCCGAAAGTATTCGCTATTGTTCCGGACAGATGGCGGAGAGATGAATTGTCATTGTAGCTTTTTTGGGGAAACCCCTGTTTGTCCATGAGAGAAATGATGGCTCTGTGGGCATCTCCCCTGTCGGGAATCAGAAGCGCCAGACCGTTGCACCATTGCCCCGAAGGGTAAACAGGATATATCCCTCTGTATGAAAGACTTTGTAAGACCGTCAGATGATAAACAGGTTCCTCAGCGTTTTTGGACGGAGAAATTTCAAAAACATATGCGCCTTCCTGATCATTGGCTGAAAACACCTGCTCCCCCCTGCCAGTCGTTTCCTGTATTAGCTGACCATCAGGTGTATAAGTCCTCAGATACGTTTTCAGTTCGGTATCATCACCCTGCTCATCCGTGGTCACACGGACAGTGAGCCTGTTCCCTTTTTTCAGTTCAACTTTGAAATAATCACTGTCACCCGCGATCATCGGATAAGAACCGCTTGAGAGGGACACTGCATTTTCAGAAGAATTATTATCTTCAAAAGGATCGTCGGTTGTATTTACAATTTCTTTTACCTGTTCATAGCTCATATCAGGATTAAGCGGCTCTGTGCCAAAAGGCTCACTGGCATTGACCGGGGGGGTTGTTCCTTTTTCCCATCCGCTTTCTGTAATGTTCCCATTTTCATCCAATACAAAATAATAATAAAAGGTGACTGTTCTGATCAGTGTGCCAATAAAATCAGGAGGAACTTCATCCATGGCATGATAGATGGTGGTTGTGTAATGTCTGATATTGCCTTCCTGAGTATAATCCGTATCATACTTGAAGACCGGATAGTTCCAGCTTTCTCCGTTGTCGCCCAGATCCATAATAATGGGGGTTTTCTGACCTGCGATAAAATCTTCCAACAGCCGGTGAAAATCCTCCGGGGTATCTGTGGAATAGCTGTTAAAGAGGGTTCCGTGATAAACAGCAGTCAGAAGACCTTTTTTATCTCCCACATAAAAGACAGTGTCCTTATATATTCCTTTGTGAACAGGCTCTTCCTCTAAAACAGAGGCCGCTGACCAGCAAAAGCACAATCCCTCCCATAACTCTGCATCACTATTATACAAATGTTCCATGCCGTAACGGATAGCCGGGCCGTCATAAGTACCACTGGTGACATAATCATATTTTTCAAGCGGTGCCGGGTGCCCGAGATATCCGACTCCTGTAACCAATGTTCCCCGAATTGCAGACCACCAGTAACCGGACCAGGGAGTGTAGTCTGCTTCAAATGTGGCGCATTCTGTTTTATGGGAAAAGGACAACAAAAGAACAACCGTCAGAATAAAAAAGAAAAAATATTTTTTTTTAAAAAAACTTTGTTTTTTTTCAGACAAATGATTTTTCACTTTTCCACCAGCCAATATTGCATATTTCCATTCCGTCCAAAAAGGGGCCATAAGAAATCTTCACACCAATATTGAACAAAAATGAGAGCGTTATTGTTTGAAATACATTTAACTTCAGTCAATTCTCTTTTTCCTGACCACTCAGGGAGTTCTTTTATTCCGCCTTGAACTTTCCGAACTTCCTGCCTGAGCATTTCTGAGGTTCTGAGCGTCTGGGAGACATGTTTTATTACCGTAAAATCATCAGAGGATGGGAAACGAAGCGGGAAGACTGGCATATCGAAGGGGATCAGGGTTTGTTCGGTTCGAATGGGAATTTTTTTATCATAAGTCAGCGTTTTGGTGATTGGTTTGCCGCGGCGTTTTTTTTTTATTTCCGATTTCACAAGTACAGGGACAGCAAAAGATTTCTCCCCGCGCTCCAGGCGATAAGTAAGCTTTGCAGTTAGATTCAAACTGCCATCGTGATCTTTTACACTAATTATATAGCAATCTTCCGAACCACTCTTTTCACAGCCTGTAACTCTATATTCCCAGTAAACAGGAGCAGACCAACTGTCTTTCTTTAACGGTGATTGGTAAACAGATTTTACCAACCATTTGTCTCCTATTTTCCAGGCAGGACAAATAACGTCTGACGCGGCTGCCTGAGAAACACAGGAGAAGACAATAAAAATACTTGCCCATAATATTATTATGTTACAGATAGTTTTTTTCATAATGCCCTTTTGATTTCGGAGTTCCGCGTTCAGAAAATGTAGGGTGGGTGGAGCGAAGCGCAACCCACCTTGTGCGGTGTGGGTTGCGCTTCGCTCCACCCACCTTACATTTGAATAAGGCTCAAAAAGTAATGGGTGAGATCACACATAATCTCACCCATTCACTTACTATTAAAAACAGAGCCGTCTTATAAAAAACAGTTCTTTATTTCTGTGACACCCTGTGTTTTACGGACAACAAGAATTCTCACAACCTCTTGCCAGTGCGCCGGCACCAAAATAGCTTCCGTTCATATCACCCAGCATGAAGGAGAAACCGTCCATGCGGTAATTTGACTCTATTTTCAAAGACACGACACCAGGTTCAAGAGTTTTATCGAATTTATCCATGATCTGATCCAAAACAAAAGCCCAGACCAGACTGTTTCCCATATCAGTCTTTTTGTAAGTAGCGATGTTTCCCTTCTGATCTTTCAATGTCAGATTACACCATGCCTCATTAGGAAGCTCATCAACCAGAGCACTCACACCAATTCCGGCCTGCCATCCGCCGTAATTCTGGATGACATAGGGGAAAAACATGCAGCCCTTTGTGGTGTCCGCAGTTTCGCAACATACGATACCGACCTGACGAGTACATCCGCAGGAACGGGGAGGATTACATGTGGGGCACAGACCTGATTTTTCACGCTGGAAAAGGAGACGTACTTCAACATTGATTGCATCACCCTTCTTTGCGGTGCTGTCAATACGCATGGCAGGTACGTCAATCCAAATTTTGCATTTTCCGTCGTCATCATCCTGAATTACATAATCTGTGTCTATAACAGATTCCAAAGCTATGACTCTGTTGTTTCCGACAACCATACCTGTGTGAGCGCCGGCCAAAGGTGTTCCCTCGTCCTTCATTTCCCAACTGACAGTACCGTCAGTCATAGCAACGTCGTTTACTGTTCTGTAATATTTTACCTCACCGAAATCCCGCACCTGTCCATCCACTTCAGTCATTTTGGTGAGTGTGGGAAGCTTACTACTGTCAACAGCGCACATACTGGACGGGAACTGTTCCGGAGTACCTGAAAACAGATCAAAGTAAACAGTGTTCATGTCCGGGTCAGCCCAGAAAACACCTGGTGTTGTAATTCTCATCTGAACACCCATTTGCTCGCCAGGCAGCAAATTACATTTCTCAGGGCAGGTACAGATGTCCAAAATCAGCTTACAATTTCTGTAAGGATTTTCAATTTTGTTAAATCCGGCTCCCTCGCAATAACCATACGGTCCGAATCCGCCCTCTGCTGTAGGATTTCCATCATAATCAAAAGGATTCAGTTCTTTTTTTTCAGTTGTTGTTCGCCCCTGTCCCAGATCTATTGTTGTCTCTTCATAACAAGGGACATTTCCAGGCTCACACTTGGGACAGTCAAAGCACAGAGCTTCCGCATTTACTTCTTCATCTGCTCCGATGGCTGTTGTGGCAAACGTAAACAAGCCTATCACTGCGATCAGTATAGCCAATACTTTTTTCTCTTTCATTCCTTCCTCTCCTCACAATAAATTGATTCTCGTGTTTAAACTCAAAGCCTTATAAAAAACTACCCAATCTTATAAGCAAATGTTTTTTACACCACCTCCTTTTCATTTTATAAAAATCTTTTTATGGAATCCGTGTTTATCTGAAACTGCTGGTTGGATAAATTAAAAATCACATTCACCCGCTTTTAGCTAACAAACGGTTAAACGTGATTAAAATGCAGAAAATTGTCTGCAGTGAAAAAGGATTACTTTCACTTTAAAATTTCCCTGAATCCGCGAATCCATATCAGCAGAGTTAAAAATTATCTGGTTTTCCCCCTGTAAATTACTTTACACATTCCCTTTACATAGAAAGAGGGCAATTTATTGTCAAATTTTTTAGGAAGGAATTTATACGTTTATTCGTTTGGTGTCAAGCTTTTTTCAACAATTTTAATTTTAACTCGTTGTCAATCAATATTTTTTGTATTTATAGCGAGATACACAGAAAATTCCTAATTATGACGGATTTGAGGAGGGTTCCGAAGTCTTGTATTAAAATATGTTGTGACATCCTGTCACACAGCCTCGGAAAAAACACGATAACTTCTTTTGAACATTAAATTCAGAATGTTAAATCATCCCCCAAAATCCGCTACAATCAGGAACATTTTTTCCATTTACATAAGTTATTATCAGATTGGGGGTTACCTGTTTTATTATTGATTTCAGATAGTTAAAATTTACACTAATTTCTTTTCAATCCGTGAAATCTGTAAAATCTGTGTCAATCCGTGGTTCAGACCTCCCGGCCTGCAAAACAAAAGCCTCCGAACCACTGATTTGCAAGGATTACACGAATTTCACTGATTCTTTTTCAATCCGTGAAATCCGTGTCATCTGTATCAATCCGTGGTTCAGACCTCCCGGCCTGTAAAACAAAAGCCTCTGAACCACCGATTCACACGGATTACACGAATTTCACTGATTCTTTTCAATCTGTGAAATCTGTAAAATCCGTGTCAATCCGTGGTTCTGACCTCCCAGCCTGCAAAACAAAAGCCTCCGAACCGCAGATTCACACGGATTACACGAATTTCACTGATTTTTTCAATCCGTGAAATCTGTAAAATCTGTGTCAATCTGTGGTTCTGACATGATACAAAAAGTCCCACAAAAAATCGGACTGTTTTATTTCATAAGGAAATGCACAAGTCAATGGGATGAAAGGAGTATTTAGGGGAAGCAAAATGCTACCTGCCGGGGCCACTTATATTTATATGTTCGGAGCCACTATTTTTCGTTCCCTCTATAATGTTCCCGACTTTATGCTTAAATTCTTCAGTCACAGCATCTATATCCTCCAACGTGCTGATCACCCGAGGCGTGATAAGAAGGATTAATTCTGTTTTATCTATGGAATCCGATTTTTTCCCAAACAAATACTGTAGTATTGGTATGGTGTTCAGGCAGGGGACACCGGAAGTCCCCTTGTTATCAGTCTGCTGAATCAGCCCCCCGATAACAATCGTCTGCCCATGCTTTACCGTGAGGCTGGTATTCACGCTCCGTTTAAAAAAAGCCGGCATACTCGTATTTCCCACCTGAATATTATCCTCCAACTGGTTGCTGACCTCCTGACTGATGTCCATGCTCACCAGACCGTATTCATTAATATGGGGGGTGACAGACAAAATAACCCCCGTGTTCCTGTACTGGATGTTGGTTTCAATCACATCCGAATCATCTTTATTATATGTTGCGCTGGCAACAGGCACTTCAGTGGAAATATTGATTTTGGCTTCCTTGTTATCAGACGCAAGAACTGTCGGGGACGAAAGAATATTTATCTTTTTATCCGACGCGAGGGCCGAAAGTGCGGCAAACCATCTGTCTGCCTGACCGATCATATATTGCAGACCTTTGATTCCCATTTTCGCTTCCAGCGTCGAAGTATCCGGCCGCCTGCCTGATCCTCTGATATAACTCCATTCAATCCCCAGTTCGGTCTTTGTGTTCAGTTGAATATCAGCAACCGTCACCTCAATCAGAACCTGTCTGGGCAAAACATCAAGACGTTTCAGTATGTCTTCAATAAGCTCATAATCACTCGGCAGTGCTTCGATCACCAAGGCATTTCTGATTTCATCCGAGGTGATCTTGATCTCTCCTTTTAACGTGCCAGAACTCTGCGTCTCTGATAAGATTCTTTCTGCTTTTGTCCTCTTTGTCTTGGATCGAATGGCACCGAAAGGTGTCCTGACAGGTTCAGGTTCTGATTTATTTTTTTTGGATTCCGAGGACGCGTCTTTCTGAATTACCTTTTCTTTTTCCGAGGACGAATCTCCTGAAAAAACACTGTTCAGAAGCTCGGACAGTTCAGCCGCGGCCCCGTTTTTTACAAAATACACATAAATTCTTGGTTCAATATCATGGACAGGCACATCAATTTGCCGGATAATCTGCTGAATTTTATCAAAAATATGACCGACAGAACTGATAACGATCAGATTGTTGAGCCGTTCAACAGGAATAAATTTCACCGCATCTTTGGTCACAGACCCGTAAGCGTTAATAATGTCCGTAAGGGTCTTTGCCGTATCTTCGGCCCCGACATATTCAAGATGATAAACCCGATGATTCACCTTTTCAAACACATTGACATCAAATACCTTGATCAGTTTTAACGCCTTCAGAATGTTGACAGCCTTATCCACCACCAGAAGCGTATTGGAATCCTCGTGAGTGATAATGCTCCCCTCAGCCGATATGAAAGGGGTCAGCAATTTGGTGATTTCCTGGCCAGATATGAATCTGAGCGGGATGATCTGAATGATGATCCTTTCCTCCGGGGAAACATCATCCGGGTATCCGAACCGCGGTGTGACCGGCATTCGTGATGCGTCTTTGAGGCTGATGATTTTGTAAAGGCTGCCCTCTCTCACCGCTGTCAGACCGTTAGCCTCCAATATCTGAAAAAAAACAGGAAAAAGATCATTTTTTCTCAATTGCCCGGCCGTATGAATCGTCACCGTTCCCCGAACATTCGGATCAACAATATAGCTGATATTCAGAAGTTTCGCCATATTTCTGATAACTTCATAAAGATCAGCATTATCAAAATTCAGGACAACGTCTCCGGGGCCAGAGGCGGGGGGGCGAGGGGTGAGGGGCGAGGGGTGAGGGGCGAGAGGGGGCATTTTTTCAGGAGCAGATATTTTATCATATGTATCTGCTTCGGCATATGAAGGCGCAGGTCTTCCTGTCCTGATTTCGTGTACTTCTATGACTTCTTTCCGGTGTGTCCGCTGTCTGTTGACATCTTCAAAAGGAACAGGGCGTAGTCCTGGTTCTTCTGCATTAACCGCATCACCGATTTCCTTTGACGCATTTTTGCTTTCCAAAGCCTCAGCAGCATCGCCTGTTTCAACTTTTATCACAGGTACATTTTTAACCGGAGGCTGTCCAGCGCACCCTCCGAAAAGAATGAGGGCAAAGATTAGGAAATTGATAATTGATAATTGATAATTGACAATTTTATTATTCAATTTCCAATTTCCTGTCTTAGCTTCCAAATTTCCAGTTTCAAGTTTCAAGTTTCCAGTTTCCAGTTTCCAGTTTCAAGTTTCAAGTTTCAAGTTTCAAGTTTCAATTCTTCCGTCGTTTTATTTTTCCAAAAGGCGTATCAACGATTTCGAATTCAGGTTCGGAGGGCGCTTCTTTTTTTTCCACAGCCGCCTTTGGTTCGGGTTTTCTGACTCTTCGCTTCATTTTTCCAAAAGGCGTGTCAATCATCTCGAATTCAGGGGCAGAAACGCCTGCTTTTTCTGAAGTTCCTTGTTTGGACGAAGCTTTTTGGGATTCTGACACGACAACTGTGGGTTTTGCTGATTTTTTTACCTTTTCACGAGTTCTTGTTTTACTCTTGTCATAAAGAGGCACTTCATATTTTTTATCCCCCTGGGCCAAAAGAATACTCTCTTTACGGATTTCAGCCACCTCTAAGTCATCGTCTATCGTATCCCCTACTTTTACCCATTTATTCTTTCTTTCGTCAGCCTCTCTCTTAGGATTGGTGATGAGGGCTGATTTATAATCATCCATCATGACAACCCCGTGCAGGGTGATTTTTTTTCCCAAAAGACTCAGTTCCTTGACTTCAGGCTCAGGTTCCGGTTCTTCCGGAATGAACTCTGCCCTGTCCGGTGAAAAAAGATTGGCATTTGTCACAGATTTGTAAACAGATTCACGAGGCACGCTTCTGTTCAGAATTCTCTTTCCTGGCTGGGCCACGGATTTCTGAGTCACCGGAATCGCCGGAACTGATTTCTCTTTTGCCACCCATACATCATGCGCTTTTATCCCGAAAAATACAGCGCATCCGGCCAACACAATATTCATCAGCCATATCTTTGAAAACATATTCTTCCCTCCTTACTTTGAAACATGAAACATGAAACTCGGAACTTGAAACTGGAAACCGGAACAGTTACATATGGGCATAAAAAATTCGCCGAGTTTACAGGTTTCAAGCAAATATGCCGTCCCTACGGGACTCGGCAAATACGGCGCATATCATTGCTACAAATATGCCGTCCCCACGGGACTCGGAGACACGGCGCATATCATTGCTACTACAAATATGCCGTCCTTACGGGACTCGGAGATACGGCGCATATCATTGCTACTACAAATATGCCGTCCTTACGGGACTCGGAGATACGGCGCATATCATTGCTACTACAAATATGCCGTCCTTACGGGACTCGGAAACACGGGGCGTATCATTGCTACAAAGATGCCGTCCCTACGGGACTCGGAAACACGGGGCATGTCACTGCCACAAATATGCCGTCCCTACGGGACTTTTCGAACACTCTCTTACGGATTTCAAGCAAATATGCCGTCCCTGTAGGACTTTTCGAACCCTCTCTTACGGATCTCGAGTTTCAAGTTTCAAGTTTCGAGTTTCAAGTTTCGAATTTCAAGTTTCAAGTTTCAAGTTTCGAGTTTCGAGTTTCGAGTTTCGAGTTTCAAGTTTCAAGTTTCAAGTTTCAAGTTTCAAATTTCAAGTTTCAAGTTTCGAGTTTCGAGTTTCGAGTTTCGAGTTTCGAGTTTCCAGTTTCAAGTTTCAAGTTTCAAGTTTCAAGTTTCAAGTTTCAAGTTTCATAAACCCTTCAACGGTAAGCGTAGAATAGATTTGCTCTGTTTGTCTGATATTACGAACCCTGACTCTCATATCGCTTATCCTTAAAAGTTTCGAAGATGTTTCAATGCTATAGAGAACTTCCTTCAACTGCCTGATATTTGCATTAAGCGTAATTTGAACTGGAATGCTCAGGTAACGGCCTTTGGCCGGAGAGTCTTTATCTGGCTTCTTTGGTTTTAAAATCCTCATGGACTGTATCTCCACCTCGCTTCTCCCTCCGATATCATTGAGGATATTTTGAATATCCACGGCAGCGAGAGCAGGTGTCTCACCCGTGAGAAGACCGGATTCCGCACGCTCAATCGCCCGGTTTAAAGAAATAAGCCTTGCATCAAGCTCGTTTCTTTTCTGCGCCATTAAGCGATATTTTACCACCTTTCTCTCCTTCATGGCAATTTCATCTCCCAACAACTGAAAATCGCCAACATCCGGAGAGAAGCGATAAATCGCTCCCAACAGAAGCAGAATCATTCCGCCAATCAGTATATATTTTCTTTCCCTAGTCATATGTTCATTATCAATTATCAATTATCAATTATCAATTATCAATTATCAATCATCAATCATCAATCATCAATCATCAATCATCAATCATCAATCATCAATCATCAATCATCAATTATCAATTATCAATTATCAATTATCAATTCACTTTAAGTCCTATCCTGAATCGTTCCTTCCCGTCTTTTTCTTTTGTGATGGTGGACAGAAAGACCGCGTCTTTAAAAAGCGGAGAGGCTTCCAGAATGGGGATCAGTTCGGATGCGGATTCCGCATATCCTTCCAATTGCATTCCTTTTTCAGAAAATCTGAGTTCCCGTGTCCATGCGGTTTCAGGTATAATTTCGCTGAGTTCTCTTAGAATATCCAAAGCGGATACGTGACTGAGCCGGAGGGTGTTCAGATAACTGAGTCTTTCTTCCAGTTCTTGAAAACTGCTCTGAATGCGATCAATATTTTTAATTTCTGATACAAGACGGGTCATCTCCGTATCTAATGCTTTGAGCCTGAGCCGTTGTTTCAGGATATGACTTCCGCCCCAGGCAAGCCCGGCCAGTATCATCATTACCATGAGAAACATCATCACATAGTAACCTGATTTATTCGGCTTTTTTCGGAATTCCCGCGGCAAGAGATTCATTTGAGCGGGTGCGTTCCACAGCCCCTTGAGGCCAAGTCCGAAGGCCGGGGCCAGTTCATAAGACGGGATACTGGTTCCGGAAACATCGGGAGGTATTTCCGACACGGAATTCTGCTCACCTTTTCTCAGAAGAGCGAGAAATTCATTATCCGATCCGGACCAGCGCGGCCCCGAGTGATAGGCAAAAAAATTGACCAGGGCAGTGGAACACGGTTCTATGCCGGAAATGCCTCTGCCGCGCTTTGTGCCTGATGCAGCATGCGGAAATGACATGGCAAAATCCAGATACGGCGCAATAGCGGTCTTTTTTGCCACCATAAGCAGCACCCTCAGCCGATTGCTCCTCTTATCTTCGGAAAGCATCTGGTAATCAAAATGAACCTCATCCGCGGGCAGCGGAATATGTTTTTCCATTTCATATCTGAGCGTTGAGCCAAGATTCTCTTTGACTGCCAAAGGAAATTCAATATCTTTGAAAATCGTCAGTTCTGTCGGAATTCCGACAAAAATATTTGTCGAGCCGTTCATCCGGTTCTCTCTCATAAACTCCGTAACCATCTCTCTGACGCTTTCCAATTTCTCTCTTAAAGACTTGTCTTTCTCCAGCGCATAGATTTCATGGCCTGCAAGCACGACCTTTTTAAAAGAGGTCCTGAGATATGCAATGGCAATTTTGTCATCCTTTATGTCAATACCGAGACTGTACTGAAAAAACAATATAAACCCTCCAAGTAGTCGGTAGTCGGTTGTCAATTGTCAATTACCAATCACCAATCACCAATATCATCAACCCACTTTATGATACGATATTTGTCTTTTGTTTTTGTGTCTATTTTCACCAGAACCTGAACCCCCCGGGTTGTGGTGCTGCCTTCTGTCGTTCCCACAGATTTGATGGTAAAAAAAGAAGATAATGATTTTCCTGATGAGGAGAGAAATGGCCTGACAGCGGAATATACTTCATCGCCCACAATGGGAAGTAATTCACTCAGTGATTTGAAATCATTCTCCTCCCTGTGTTCCATGATTTTTTCCAGCAGATCATCTGTCATTTCAGGAAGGGAGCTTA
This sequence comes from Desulfonema magnum, assembly GCF_017377395.1. GTDB lineage: Bacteria > Desulfobacterota > Desulfobacteria > Desulfobacterales > 4be13 > Desulfonema_C > Desulfonema_C magnum. Next base: position 385,869 of record NZ_CP061800.1, read on the forward strand.
ACATTTGCAATGAGGCAGCATTGATGTTTATTTTATCAGACGCGGAGCTTTTTTTCCTGCCATCCTTTTTTTGTTCTTCGTCTCCATAGATGGTGACCATATCCCTAAGTCCGCGATGGAACATTTCCGGTGTAATTCCCCTGACCAGCAATAACTCTTCTATGGCGTCAAAATTCCCGTCCTTGCATTCATAAGGTTCCGGCAGAGAAAGATAATAATCATCCTCAGCCCCGTTCAGACGGTGAAGATTGTCTTTGTCACGCCAGTCCAAAATGGAATCTGTAATCACAGCCTTTGCATCGTCATCAAGTTCAAAGCGGTTTAACACCATTTTCAACAAACGCTGCCCTGCCTTGTTGATATTGATCTTTCCACTTTCATTCCCGATTTGAACCTTAAACTGACCCTCAGCAAACGGGATGGCAGGGATGTCAGCGTTGATTCGCCACTCAATTTCGTCTTCTTCCGCTTCAACATCAGCGTCAGGCGGTTTCGGTTTCCGAGGCGTCATCTTATTTTTTATCAGTTCAGCAATTGCCACGTTCACACCTGCTGTGGCGATGTAATACGCCTGGGTTTCCTCTTTGAAATTACGGGTGATATTCACCTCTGTCCGCATGGTGTGGCAAAATTCTCCCACAATGACCGATAGCAGCGTCAGCACCCACAACACAAGAAACAAGGCAATGCCGTTTTCATTTTCCGGAAAAAGAGAAAAATGCCGTTTTTTATATCTCATGCGTCTGTGTCCTGATTCATACGGACAACAACAGAAACAGGGGCCGACAGCGCATCTTTTTTAAAGATAATTTTTACTGCCAGGGGAATGCCCTTGTCATTTTCCGGTTCCCAGGATGGCTGCCATTCAAACCCCTCAGCCTGCTTTTTCAGATATTCAAACTCAATATTGTGTAATTCAGGGATAAGATCATGGAAATCGTCCTCATTCAGATTATCCATATCTGCATCTTTTGCCAGCAAAACAATATTCTTCTCATAAAAAATCAGATGCTCGCCCTCATTTTCCCCCGGATTTACGATATATCTGACATATACTGTGCCGAATGTGTTGGCAGGAATCAGGTGTTTATAAGATAAAAATCCCAGTGATTTATTATCCCCCTTTAAAAAAAAAGACTGTCTGCTCTTATCTGTCATCTTACGCAGACAAATGGAAGTCAGCTGGCGTTTCATCAGATCAAGAACAATGCGGTATCGCTGACGGGTTTCAATATCCTGCTCTCCTTTTTCCCAGGCCCTGACACCGATTCTCAGCGCACCGGAGATGATCACCACAATAACGGAGATAATGGTGAGGGATATAAGAAGCTCCAAAAGGGTGAACCCCCTGGTTTGATCATGCGCTGTTTTCAAATTTTACCGTGAAAATACATTTTGAAACGCCGGGTTTTTTATATGAAAGTGTTAGGTGTTAGGTGTTAGGTGTTAGGTGTTAGGAAAAAATGCAAAACTTTCATACTTCGTTGTGACCGGCAGGTCATGCCCATTTATATGAAAATCCGGAGTGCAAAAATAAAGCGAAGCGGTTTTTTGCAGAGACTTTCATGGTTCGTTGTGACCGGCAGGCCATGCCTGTTTATATGAAAATATTTTCATGACCGGGGGCGAAAAACCCGGGTTTTTCATAAGCGTTTATCCATAAAAAAGACTTCCGAAGTTTCCAAAACTTCGGAAGTCTGGCTCTCAGAGCGTGTTTGAAAAGTAGGCCCGGGAAGCTGAAAAGGAGACAGACACCGTCCCTGACACCGCTTTTAAAAGACATGTCCTCAAAAAATGCGGCCGTGACACGGAGATATGATTATTATCTCTTATGACTGCTCATATTTCTTACTTTTCAGACAGCTTTTCGGCTCTTTTTTTACCACGAAGACACGAAGGCACGAAGTTTCTTTGTGGCTCCTTTTTTGCCATGGAGCCACGAAATTTCTTTGTGTCACTTTGTGGCTTCGTGTCTTTGTGGCTCTTTTTTTTACCACGAAGACACGAAGGCACGAAGTTTCTTTATGGCTCCTTTTTTACCACGAAGACACGAAGGCACGAAGTTTCTTTATGGCTCTCTTTTTACCACGAAGACACGAAGGCACGAAGTTTCTTTGTGGCTCTTTTTTTACCACGAAGACACGAAGTTTCTTTATGGCTCTTTTTTTACCACGAAGACACGAAGGCACGAAGTTTCTTTATGGCTCTCTTTTTACCACGAAGACACGAAGGCACGAAGTTTCTTTGTGTCACTTTGTGTCTTCGTGTCTTTGTGGCTCTTTTTTTGCCGCGAGGACACTGAACTCATATTCCTTATTTTTCAAACAGGCTCTCATAAAAAAAATTTCCAAAGCCTCAGCAGATCGAAAATCTGACCGACTATAGAAAATTACAAATTAACTTTCAAGCCTTTTTTTTGCAGATATTCCTTAACCTCTCTGATGCTGAAAGTACGATAATGAAACACAGAAGCTGCCAGCAGAATATCTGCTCCCCCTTTGACAACGCCTTCATAAAAATGTTCCAATGTCCCTGCTCCGCCGGAGGCAATCACCGGCAGATCCACCACATCTGAAATGGCTTTGGTAAATTCCAAATCATATCCGGCCTTGGTTCCGTCACCATCCATGCTTGTGGGCAAAACAACACCCGCGCCAAGTTCCTGACATTGTTTTGCCCACTCAACAGCGTCTTTGCCTACGGGTTTGGTTCCGCCGGAAACAACCAGTTCAAACCCTGATGGCATATCCTTGTTTCTTTTGGCGTCAATTGCCACGGCTATCTTTTCCGAACCCAGCTTGTTTGCCGCTTCTCTGACCAGTTCAGGCGTTTTCAGGGCTGCACTGTTCATGGAAATCTTATCCGCCCCGGCCTCAATGACCATTTCAATATCTTCCAAAGAGGAAATCCCACCGCCCACGGTCAGCGGGATGCTTATCACGGATGAAACCTTTTTCACCCATTCCAAACGGGTTTTCCGGTTTTCCAATGTTGCGGCGATATCCAGCATGGCCAGCTCATCAGCCCCTTCTTTTTCATAAAATGCCGCATTTTCAACAGGATCACCTGCATCTTTTAAATCAACAAAATTTATCCCTTTGACAACCCTGCCCTCTTTCATGTCAAGACAGGGCATAATTTTGATCACGCTCATCACATTTTACCTTTCTAAAAAAAATTAAATTCATCAGCCTGAAACTTATTGCACTTTATCATCTTTGTAAAGTTTTTCAGCTTTCAGCTTACCGTTTTGATAGTATTCCTGAGAGGTTCCTTCCCGCTTGCCATTCACATAATGACACTCAGACCGCAATTCCCCGGTTTTGTAATATTTCTTGGCTATCCCGTCCAATTTCCCATCTTTGTAAAGTCGTTCCGCTTTCAGTTTGCCGTTTTTATAATATTCTTTACTTATGCCTTCCTGTTTTCCGGCAACATAATCGTGTTCAAACCTTAGTTCCCCGGTCCCATAATATTCCTTATTGATGCCCTCCTGCTTGCCATTTTTGTAAACATGTTCCTCAAGCAGTTTGCCATCTTTGGAGTAAAACTTCATGTTTTCCTGCCAATTATCAGCATAGCTGCACTCCCAATACAGATCTCCGCTGTCATAATACCGTTTGCTCATTCCTTCCAGCTTTCCATCTTTATAAAGCCGTTCAGTTTTCAATTTTCCGCTGTTGTAGTAGTCTTTGAATAGCCCGTCCTGTTTTCCATTGACATAATTGCACTCGGATATTAACTCTCCGTTTTCACCGTAAGCTTTGCTTATCCCTTCCAGCTTTCCATCTTTGTAAAGCCGTTCGGTTTTCAATTTTCCGCTGCTGTAGTAGTTTTTGAATAGCCCGTCCTGTTTTCCATTGGCATAATTACATTCGGATATTAATTCTCCGTTTTCACTGTAAGCTTTGCTTATCCCTTCCAATTTTCCATTGCTATAATTTTTTTCCGCTTTCAACTTTCCGTTTTGGTAATATTCTTTGCATAATCCTTCCAGCTTTCCGTCAACATAATTGGACTCGAATTTCAGTTCTCCATTTTCGTAATATCCCTTGCTCGCGGCTATGACATTAACAGCAAAACTCAATGTTATCAAAACAATAAGAATACATAATGTAAGTTTTTTTTGTCGCTCAGACATTTAATCCTCCATAAAATTATTGATATTATCAACGTAAAGGACAGTTGCCCCTCACAGAACCTGCCGTGCGGTTCTCCCGCTACCGCCTCTTCATTCACACTCACTTCATCAGCTTCCTTTAACACCTGCCCCGGGATTGCTTTGCCTTATATCTCAAATCTCAAATCCCAAATCCCAAATCCCAAATCCCAAATCCCAAATCCCAAATCCCAAATCCCAAATCCCAAATCCCAAATCCCAAATCCCAAATCTCAAATCTCAAACTTTTAAGCTATTGATAGAACATCTGAATTTAAGAATAATGTCAATGTTAAAATGATTACCTTGTTTGCCTTCGGCTTTATTTCTTGATTGACATATAATTTTATTGTATAATAAAAAATAGTTGAAAAATCAAGACCTGTTCGCTTGGAAAATTGATGCTGGAAATTCAGGGGATTAGGTGTCAGGTGTCAGGTGTCAGGTGTTACTCGATGATCAATTTTTTTTCTGTCATTCCTGCGAAAGCAGGAATCCACAGCTTTCGGAAGTGCGGCATCGGCCCCAAAACGGATTCCTGCTTTCGCAGGAATGATAAGCTTTTTGTTCGAGCCAAGTCAAAAAAATTTGATCATCGAGTGTTAAGGAATTTTCATGTACCCGATCTTAAGCTTGGGAAAAAGTGTAAATTACTTTTCCAATTTCCGTGAAGGATTTCAAGTGTCGGAATGTTTTTCCAAAGAGGGATGAAAAAACAAGTTTACATTGCCTACACAGGCGGAACCATAGGAATGAAGAAGACATCGAAGGGCTATGCGCCTGTATATGGCTATCTGGAACAGCAGATGGCACTCATGCCGGAGTTCCGTGATCCTGCCATGCCGGATTACACCATTCATGAATACGTTCCCTTGCTCGACTCCTCAAATATGACACCGGATAACTGGCTGGAGATTGCTCAGGATATCGCCGCCAACTATGATAAATACGACGGCTTTATTGTGCTTCACGGGACTGATACAATGACTTATACCGCGTCTGCTTTGCCATTCATGCTTCATGGGCTGGGCAAACCGGTTATTATCACCGGGTCCCAGATTCCGCTGTGCAATGTACGAAATGACGCCAGGGAAAACCTCATTACTGCGCTGATGATTGCTTCCGGTTTTTTCATTCCCGAGGTGTGTCTTTATTTTGGCACAAAACTGTTGCGGGGATGTCGATCAGTAAAAGTCAGCGCGGATGGCTTTAATGCCTTTGCATCACCGAATTTCCCTCCCCTTGGTACGGCAGGTGTCGGAATCGAAATCAGCAAAGATTTAATCCTTAAACCGGCACCCGGGACAAAAGCTCTGGTTGTACAAAAATTCAGCGAGCCTATGGTCGGAACATTGCGGCTTTTTCCGGGAATTCCGGCAGAAATCGTAAGCAATATGCTTCAGGCGCCGCTAAAAGGACTTGTGCTGGGAACTTATGGCGTGGGCAACGGGCCTCAGGACAAACGTTTCATTGCCGCGTTGAAAGAAGCAAGTGACCGAGGGGTGGTGATCGTAAACTGCACCCAATGTCTGCAAGGAAGGGTCAGCATGGGGGATTATGTCACCGGTTCTGCCCTGGCAAAAGCCGGGGTCATCAGCGGCTTTGATATGACAACCGAAGCTGCCCTGGCCAAGCTGTTTTACTTATTCAGCGCGGGATATTCACCGGAGGGCGTTAAAAGAGAAATGCAAAAGAATTTACGCGGTGAGCTGACACTACCGTAAAGTGTCCGGTATTTTAACTCTGAGGCTTTCATGCTCCGTTGTGATCCCTCGCTTATGACTGTTATTGAAGTTTATCTGTGCATAGGATAAAAAAGATGAGCGATTAGTTTTTCCGGCAGGGAAAACACATCATCCGGGGAAAAAACCCGGGTTTCCTCCCCCATCGCAACTTTTTATCCTGTACAAAGGAAATTTACATTATTAAAAGGAACAATATGGCAAAAAAAGCAAAAACAGCAATCACACCCACAAGAACAGAAGATTATACAGAATGGTATCAGCAGGTGGTCAGAGCCTCGGATCTGGCAGAAAGATCCCCGGTAAGAGGCTGCATGGTGATCCGGCCCTGGGGTTATGCCCTTTGGGAGAACATCGTGCGGGAACTGGATGACATGTTCAAGGCAACCGGCGTTAAAAACGCATATTTTCCGCTTTTTATTCCCCTGAGTTTTCTTGAAAAAGAAGCTGAACATGTGGAAGGCTTTGCAAAAGAATGCGCAGTTGTCACCCACCACAGACTTGAAAAAGGACCCGAAGGCGGACTTGTCCCCGCGGGATCCCTCAACGAACCCCTGGTTGTCCGCCCGACTTCCGAAACCATTATTGGAGATTCTTTTTCCAAATGGGTCAGCAGTTACCGGGACCTTCCGTTACTGATTAACCAGTGGGCAAATGTGGTCCGATGGGAAATGCGGACCCGAATTTTTTTAAGAACCAGTGAATTTCTGTGGCAGGAAGGCCACACAGTTCACGCCACAGACAAAGACGCTATTGAACGTACCCGGCTGATGCTGGATGTGTATGCAAAACTTGCTGAAGAGTATCTGGCAATCCCTGTCATCAAAGGCACAAAAACCCCCTCGGAAAGATTTCCCGGAGCGCTTGACACCCTGTGTATTGAAGCCATGATGCAGGACAGAAAAGCGCTTCAGGCCGGAACATCCCATTTCTTAGGACAGAATTTTGCCAAGGCGTCTGACATCAAATTTCACTCTGCCGAAGGAACAGAAGAATACGCCTGGACAACCTCATGGGGCGCGTCCACCCGTCTGATCGGCGGACTTATTATGACTCACGGTGATGATGACGGCATCATCCTTCCGCCCAGAGTGGCATCTTCGCATGTGGTCATCATGCCCATTGCCAAGAAACCCGAAGACAGATCCAAAGTCATGGAATACACCGAAACACTGGCAAAAGAACTGAGAGAAAAATATTATCATCACCGCAGGATTCAGGTGGAAATTGACGACCGGGACGTGGGGGGACGCGGATGGGACTGGATCAAAAAAGGAATCCCCGTGCGCGTTGAAATCGGGCCCAGGGATATTGCAGATAATTCTGTGTTTATCGGAACGCGGGACAAGGAATATAAAGACAGAAGTTCATTGAAAAGGGATCAGTTTGTTGCAGAGATAACAAACATCCTGGATGAAATACAGGATACACTTTTTCAGAGGGCCTTGACATTCAGAGAAAAAAATACCATCATTATTAATGATAATAAACAATTCTATGAATTTTTCACCCCTCAGAACCAGGACAAACCGGAAATCCACGGCGGATTTTCATTATCTCCCTGGTGTGGTTCGGAAGAATGTGAGTCAAAAATAAAGGAAGACCTCAGTGTGACAATCCGGTGCATTCCCTTTGACAATGAAGCGGAAAAAGGCAATTGCATCTGTTGTGGCAAACCTGACAGCAAACAAGTTATTTTTGCAAAAGCATATTAATTGAAACTGGAAACTGGAAACTGGAAACTGGAAACTGGAAACTGGAAACCGGAAACCGAAAACTGCAAACCAGCAAATTTAGCCTCTGATATGGCGTCTTGAATTTCAAATTTCAAGTTCCAAGTTCCAAATTCCAAATTCCAAGTTTCAAGTTTCAAGTTTCAAGTTTCAAATCTCAAACTATGATTCGTATCAATGACATTATTGACAAAATTGTTGAAAATAATCCGGATGCGGAGCTGGATCTTGTAGATCGGGCGTATATTTATTCTGCCAGAGTTCATGACGGGCAGGTTCGGCTGTCCGGGGAACCGTATCTGTCCCATCCGCTTGAAGTTGCAGGAATTCTTGCGGATATGAATCTTGATGTGGTCAGCGTCGCGGCTGCTCTTTTACATGATGTGATTGAAGATACCCATGCGACTGAAGAAGAAATAAAGGAGATGTTCGGCCCGGAAGTCTGTCATATTGTGGCCGGGGTGACCAAACTCAGCAAACTCCCTTTTTATACATCACAGGCGCGTCAGGCAGAGAGCATCAGAAAAATGCTGCTTGCCATGGCAGACGACATCCGGGTCATTCTGATTAAGCTGGCAGACCGGATTCATAACATGAGGACCCTGAAATATCATAAAAAGGAAGAGAAAAAGAAAAAAATTTCTCAGGAAACCCTTGATATCTATGCTCCGCTTGCCTCACGTCTCGGTATTTACTGGATAAAAAACGAGCTTGAAGATACGTCTTTCATGTATATTGACCCCGAAGAATATTCAAAAATAGAAAGTCTGGTCAGCAAAGATAAAAAGGAACGGGAAGGGTATGTTGACACTGTCAAAAAACTGATCAGAAAAGAAATGGCAAAGGCGAATCTCAAATGTGAAGTTATCGGCAGATACAAGCATTTCTACAGCATTTCCCAGAAGATGAAAAGCCAGAGCCTTGCATTTGAGGATGTATATGACATTATTGCATTCAGAATCATCCTTGACACAAAGCCTCAGTGCTACGAAGCCCTGGGGCTTTTACACGCCTTGTGGAAGCCCATTGACATCAAATTCAAAGATTATATTGGCCGGCCCAAACCCAATATGTACCAGTCCCTCCATACCACTGTTATTGGTCCTTATGGCGAACGTATAGAAATACAGATAAGGACCTGGGAAATGGATAAAGTTGCCAAGTCCGGAATTGCCGCTCACTGGGGCTACAAAGAAGGGAAACCCATTGATGAAAGCACGGGCAAGCAGTTTGCATGGATTCAGGAACTGATTGAAAACCAGGAAAATGTCAAGGACCCGAATGAATTTTTGGAAAATGTCCGCATAGACCTCTTTCCTGATGAGGTTTATGTTTTCACACCTGTCGGGGATATCAAATGTCTGACAAAGGGCGCGACGTCCGTGGATTTTGCTTATGCGATCCATTCGGAAGTGGGGAATCAGTGTACCGGAGCCAAGGTGAACGGGCAGATGGCTCCCCTGAAATATGAGTTGAAAACCGGTGATATTGTTGAAGTTATCACAACAAAAGGACATCATCCGAGCAGGGACTGGCTTAAATTTGTCAAAACAGTAAAAGCCCGTTCCAGAATAAGACAGTGGATCAAGACTCAGGAAAAAGCGAGAAGCATTTCCTTAGGCAGGGAAATGTGCGAAAAAGCTTTTCGCAAATACCGTCTGAATTATAACGAGCTGTTAAAATCAGAAGATATGAAAAAAGCAGCGGAAGCATTTGGCTTTAAGACTGTGGAGGACCTTATTGCAAATGTCGGTTACGGAAAAATCACACCGCTTCAGCTTGTACGAAAATTTATCCCCAAATCTGATGAGTCGGAAAAAAAGAAGTCAGATTCATTCTTTGACAAGCTTATCAACCGGGTACGGAAAAAAAAGGCTGCAACAGGAGTACTCGTAAGAGGAATTGATGATATTCTGATCAGGTTTGGAAAATGCTGCCAGCCAGTTCCCGGGGATTCCATAACAGGCTACATCACCCGTGGTCACGGTGTCACCGTGCATAAAACAAACTGCATTAATGCCCTGAACATGAATTCCGAACGGCAAATCGAAGTGGAATGGAACGAGGAGGTGATTGCCTCATATCCTGTAAAAGTTCTTGTCATTTCCCGTGACAGGGTGGGACTGCTGGCTGAACTGGCAACCATTATCAGTAAAAACGGTGCCAATATACTGAATGTCAATTCCACCACCCGGGAAAGTAAGATGGTCGATAGTTTTTTTACCCTGACAGTTAAAGATACCCAACATTTGAACAAGGTACTATCGGCCATCAGAAAGATAAAAGGGATTCGGGAAGTAAAGCGGATAGACAGCTAAGGGGCTGTAAAAAAATAATCTTTCCAGTTTTGGCATCCTTCATTTACCCTGTTATCAGATGCGAATCTGATAAGTTAAGTTATTTTTTTACAAGCCCTAACTGACAAAAAAACTTTGGCTATCAGGCCGTCAGGGTGCTTTGACAACGTATCCTGACTTGATGCAATTGGTGCAAACCATCATCTTTCTGACTCTTCCCTTATGCACCGCCCGAACCCGCTGAAGGTTCGGATTAAAACGGCGTTTGTTCACATTGTGAGCATGACTCACATTGTTTCCTACCATAGGTTTTTTTCCACATATTTCACACATTTTGGACATAATTTTTTTCTCCTTTATAATTAGTATTTAACTGTCTTTCAAGTATTTTCAATTAAATGCTCATAAAACGCCAGGTTTTTTCCCCGGTCATAAAAATATTTTTAGTAGCATCTCACCGCAGCACGACGTTCCCTTCGACAAGCTCAGGGAACGTCGTGGTGCGGTGAAGGGAAACGTCGTGCTGCGGTGAGATGCTACTAATATGCCGCCCTTACAGGGCTTGGTCTGCCCTCCCCTGAATCCGTTATCATCAGCAAAAGAATATCTCCCGCTGATGGATTTAATTTTTATCGTATAAACTTTGAAATGTCCAGAAAGAAAATAAGACAGAAAACGGATCAAGAACCAAATCATTTTCATTTAACTCGATGATCAAGTTCTTTTCTGTTATTCCGTTCGACTGAGTTCACGCCGAAGCCTGCGAAAACAGGAATGACAAACTGTTTGTCCGAACAGGTCAAAAAACTTGATTATCGAGTTTAAGGGAGCAAGGCGTGTGTTTCCCATAAGAAATTCTCACCTCATCAATATTCATAGCGAATAAAGTCATCGGCAAATGAGGGCTTCCGCTTCCCATTAGTCCGCCGCACTGTCATGTTGGCAGTCTGTAAGTATCCGATGGGCTATGTATTCGAAAGATTCTCACTAAAATTCAGCATGATAACTCCGATAACAATTATCAGAATTGAAATAATTTTCATTATACTGACAGGTTCTTTAAAATAGGTCATGCCTATTACCGAGACCAATAAGATTCCTATGCCGGCCCAGAGGGCATATACGAAACTCAGATCAAAATGTTTAAGGGCAAAAATAAATATGCTGAAAGAAACACCATAAAAAACAAAAGTTAAAACTGACGCATATAAATTTGAGAACCCGTCTGACAGTTTCATACAGGTTGATCCGCAGATCTCTGAAAAGATGGCTATTGACAAAAGCATCCAACGCATAAATATCTCCTTCTTATGTTGCGGTGTCTTTACCATGAAAACAATTTCTGAAAAGCCGGTTTTTTATTTGTTTTCACTGAAAATATTTTCATAAACAGGGGTAAAAAACCCGGCTTTTTTATGAGCGTTTCATATGTCTTTAAATAACTCAATAATTTTGATGAGACTGCTAATATTAAACTGACTTGCACAAAAGGGTGGCCCGAGTTCAGCACCGGATGAGCATCCGTTTTTGTTACTATTTTTTTGAAAAATACGGGCATCCTTCACAAAAGCTGAAAAGCAGTTCACACTTTTTCCGGGTTGTAAAACAATTTGCAAAATTGTTTTACAGTGAAGTGTAAACTGTCAGATGAAAGATGCCAAGTATATCTAATGATGGTCAGCACATTTGGATTTACGACGTGAAATTTCATTTGCCTGGTTCAGCAAAGATTTTTTTCCTTTCAGCATCAGTTTTCTTGCCTCAGCACTCCCGCCGGATTGGCAAAACTGGCGGCTCGGATTTGTCAATCCGAGCCGAGCAAAGGGGGGGACGGACTTAAAAAATGGTGTACTAGGGAGAATCCCGGTCAGAGTTATGGTCTGCTGCTTATTATCTGATAACGATGCTGCTTTCATTGATCTCTTTCTTTTATCCTAACACCTAGCGGCAGGGCTTTTTCCGTCCGCTCAAACGACAGGTTATGTGCTGTTTTTGTTTTTTTCAAGCTGTCTGGCTATTTGCTCAAATTCTTTATCATCTTTCTGTTTATCATATTCAAGTCTTTTGAGATTGAATTTTTCATATTCTGTCACAGCCAGATTTTTTGCGATTTCCATAGAAACTTTTCCTGCATTTTTAAGAATATCTTTTTCGTTAAATTTGAGAAAAGCGTCCAATTTCTCTTTCCATTGTCTCATATAAACAGGCTGTCTCTGTTCTGCCTGCATCTCTGCATAATCAAGATACATGGTCACGATACGGTTTAGCTGACGGATTTCGTTTTCCCTGAGGTAATTCTTGCCGATGGTGACATCGGATTTCCTCAGTTTCGCTCCCTTCCACGATGTGAGCCCCATATTCGGTTTGTCCGCGTCCGCACGTTCTGCAATCAGTTCGGCAGCCGTTTTTCCGGTAATTGCCCAGTGAAGTTTGTTCTGCACAATTTTGAAGAACTCCTGTGTTTCCTCAGCTTTGGAGTCATAATCTATGGCGAGCTTGTAAATATCTCTGATTTTCTGATAGAAACGTTTTTCCGAAGCACGGATATCTCTGATCCGTTCCAGCAGTTCATCAAAATAATCACCTGCAAAACTTTGCCCCTCTTTAAGACGTTCATCATCAAGCACAAACCCTTTTATCATATATTCCCGAAGTCTTTCGGTTGCCCATTGTCTGAATTGTGTCCCTCGGAGTGAGCGTACGCGGTAACCGACAGACATTATCATATCGAGATTATAAAAATTCGTCATATATTTTTTATTATCCGAAGCAGTTATTCGGAATTTCCGAATAACTGAATTTTTATTTAATTCACCTTCTTTGAATATGTTCCCGATGTGTTCACTGATTGTCGGAACGGTTACCTGAAACAATTCAGCCAGCATTTTCTGTGACAACCATACAGTTTCTTCTTCCAATCGGACTTCTATTTTGCTTTTTCCATCTTCAGTCTGATACAATAAAATTTCTGATGAAGTCGCCTGTTTTTCAGAGATAATAATATCTTTATTGTCCATTCAATTCTCCAAATTTAAGCACAAATTTAAGCACATAACACAGAATTCAGCGGTTTGTAACACATAGCGCAGCCGATCCCTTAGCATTTTGAACATTGAATATTCGCTCAATTTCTTCCTGATTGCATACAGGGTGAAAGAACATTTTTTGGATTTCTATTTCGTTCATATTCATCTTTTAAATCCAACCTTGGATTATGCGGAAACATCGGGCATCTACATATAGATGCCTGAGAAGCATCTACTACAGCACTTTGTAAATACGTCACCCCCTCTTCGGAACACAACAGGCTGATTTTATATGAACAGCCAAAGTCAATCAGGGGGGTGACGAACTTTCAAAGTGGTGTACTACATATAGATGCTTTTGGGAATTTCCACACTTCCGTCCGAAAAAGCATCTGCATCTGGATGCAAGCATCTGTATCCGAATACAAGCATCTGTATTTACGTTTGTTCTGGCATGATTTTTGTGAAGGAGATTCTGTCGGAAAAAAAGCCGTTTTCAAGGCTGAAGGCCGTCCGGACATTCCGATTTCGAGCCGGGCCAAACCTGAATCTGACGACTATGGAATGAAAACTTTTGCAGGCAGTGAATTTCGGGTTAACATTTAAAAATATTCATCTCCGTTTTCCCCGGAATGACAGCATCTTAAAATCGTCATTCCGAGGAAAGTCGGAAAACGGATGTTTTCTGATTTTAAACCGAAATCCGCTGGTGGTTACAGAGCGTATTGAAGCGGGCCGGATCTGCTGAAACGAAAACTTATTCTTTTAACTCAGCTTTGCACAAAGTAACATATCGTCGGGCATCCTGCTGAATTCCGACATCAGGATAAACAGAAAGGACAGTTTCAAATCGTTTTAAAGCGGCTTTGTAATTTTTGTTCTTATAATAAAATCGCCCCACATAGAATTCATGTTCGGCAAGATTTTTTTTACATTTTCTGATGGGTTTTTCAGCTTTTTTGGCGTAAACATCTTTGGGAAACTGCCTGAGCAGGCGGCTGAATATGTCCATAGCCTTCTGAGTGGTCGTCTGATCCCTGTCTATCCCCTCCAGTTGTTGAAAATAGCAATGCCCGATCTGATAAATAACATAGGGTATTGCCTCATTACGGGGATGAAGGGCTTCAAACGCTTCATAAGCGAACACAGCCTCCTCATACTCTTTTAAATGGTAGTGCGCATCCGCTATCTTCAGTTCCGCGAGGATTGCAAATTTGCTGAAAGGATACCAGTCCTTCAGCTTTTCAAAGGATTCTATTGCCCCCCTGTATTTTTCTTTGGCAAAATATGCCATGCCTTCGCTTGCAAGTTCTTCCGCGGATTTTTCCTTTTTGACTTCAAACAATGCACAGCCTGAGAATATAAATAATGAAATAATGCTGAACAAAACCAGAATCTTTAAGTAAAATCGGTTTTTCATCATGAGTACAGATACTATTTCGTTCATTTTTCCAGAAAAAAAATCAGTTCGATTCATTTTATTAATAAGCCCCTGAAACGAATCAGAAATTTTCGATATAATGTTCCGCTGAAAAAGCAGCAATCGCAGCATCGCCGACCGCGGTCACAATCTGACGCAGGGGAGTATTTCGCGCATCACCTGCCACAAACACACCGGGTACCGAGGTACTCATGTCTGCATCCGCAATAATAAATCCGAATTCATCCTGTCTGAGGGCATCCCCCAGGAACTCGGTATTGGGAAGAATCCCTATCCATATAAAGCACCCGTCCACAGCAAGATTCTTTTCCTCACCGCTTTTGACATTCTTTACAGTGATCTTCTCAACATTGGTCAGGCCATCCATACGGGTCAGCACGGAGTCCCACAGAAATTCAATCTTATCATTGGCCAATGCCCGTTCCCGCAAGATACCAGTTGCTCTGAGTTCATCTCTCCTGTGGATCAGATACACTTTTTTCACAAATTTGGTAAGGAATATACTTTCCTGAACAGCCGTATCACCGCCGCCCACGGCCGCGACAACACGGTCCCTGAAAAAAGGTCCGTCACAGGTGGCACAGGAGGATACACCTTTGCCAAAAAAGACATCTTCACCAGGAACACCCAGTTTTCTGGGCGAAGCCCCCGTGGCAATAATTATCGCACGAGTTGTGACGGTTTTGTCATTCAGTCTGATTGTTTTTATTTTTTCGGACAACTCCAGGGAGAGAACTTCATTGTTTTCAATTACAAGACCAAACTGTTTTGCCTGTTCGGTCATTTTCTGAACCAATTCAAATCCGCTGATTCCTTCGGGAAACCCGGGATAATTCTCAACCCAGTCCGTTATAAGGACCTGTCCGCCGGTCGAAATTTTCTCTATCAGAATCACATTCAACTTGGCCCTGGCCGCGTAAAGTCCGGCAGTCAGACCGGCCGGCCCTCCCCCGATAACGACAAGATCATAATCTGTTTTTTCCATTATCTGTTCCCCTGACTAAATAAAAAACGGAGTTTAAAGTAGATTGTTTAATGAATCTTCAAGCTTGGATTTTGCCACCATGCCTGTTATTTTCTCCACATCTTTTCCATCTTTGAAGAAAATAAGCGTGGGGATCGCTCTGATTTCATATTTGCCAGGTGAGACAGGATTATCATCAACATTGCATTTTGCAAATTTAATTTTATCGCCAAAATCGGCCGCAAGTTCCTCAACCATAGGGCCTATGGCTTTACACGGACCGCACCACGGGGCCCAGAAATCAACCACTACCGGTATGCCTGCCTCTAGGACTTCCTTATCAAAACTGCTGTCATTAATTTCCACAACACCTTCTGCCATGATGTTATCATCCTTTCTTACCATAAACATAAAACATATTAAAAAAAGGCATCCCTCATTTGTCTGTTCACGCGTGACTGTCAGCAGATCAAAAAAATTCGCGCTTCAGCCCCGAGGCAGTCTGTCATGCCGGACTCTCTGATTCTACAGAGACCGCCTCAGGGCGGAACCGCGAACGGGGTCTGAATTTTTAGTTATTTTCAATCTGCTGACGATAGAACAATTTTGTAAATTGTTTGAAACCATTTGCAAAATTGTCTGCCCGTCGTCATATGAGAAATACCTAAAAAAACTGAAACTTACATTTTAGGGGGATAAAAACTTTCTTTTGGTTTTTTTACAATTTTTGACTAAGGGTCTGTAAAAAAATAACCTTTCCAGTTTTTGCATCCCTCATTTATCCTGTTATCAGATGCGAATCTGATAATTTGTTCAAGTTATTTTTTTACAAGCCCTAATGTATCAAATATAGTGACACTAACATACATTGTCAACTTTTTAACAGTGCTGAAGCATGAGTTTTTATTCAGCAGTTATTTGGGAGCAAAAAACAATAAAATTTGCTCGTGATAATAAATTCATATACTGAATTACTTTCAGAGATTTTTAATGATGACTATACAGCAAAAAAATGTTATATATGCACACACCTCTCCCTCAGATGTCACGTCTTTATATATTTTCGATGCAGGACTAAGCCAGACGAAGCTGAAAGTTTTTGTTCAGTCGCCTGAACACTGTTTCCTCATCCGGCCACGGGCCGGAAACTGTTTCACGAATAAATCTGATAAAACCTTTCAGGCCATGATTTTTAACTGTTTTTATAAGGCATTCGGAATACTGGGCAAGAATGGTGAACAGATGACCGGTTTTCATCAGATAATGATATCCTTTCATGGCACTCCAGTTGTAAGAAAAACAGTGTTCATAATTATACCCGTGACGTTTTTCAACAAGTATGCCGGTTTCAATACCCCATCGGTGACGTGCTCCCATATTACAGCGTTCGTGAACATTGCCGTAGTTAAGCGGTTCGCTGGAAATCCAGGCATGACGGGAGGTCATGATCTCAGTCTCCGCATTTTTATTAACCTTTTCCCATGTCTCCTCACATACGACAACATGGATCACAATTTTGCGCCTGTATTTCTCTCCGTACCGGTATTCCAGTCCGTTCACCCATTCAAAATGCTGTTTACGATTCCCCCATTTCCTGTTTGCCCTGTTGCCTTTCTCAAGTCCTCTGAGCGAGTTGAATTCCTCCCACACACTGCGCAGACAATTGTCTTTCAGGACAATCATGAACTGCCATTTGTTCTCTGCGCACAACTCCGCCACAGGGCCGTTGGCATAAAGACCGTCAAGCAGCAATATTACCGGAAGACGGGGAAATTTCTTTTTCAGACGCCTCATCAGTCTGTGAAAAGCCTTCAGCTCACAGTCCTGTTTGTTGTTATCCGTATCTCCTTCCGGATAACTCAGAAATTCACTCATAAGGGGAATTGTCATTCCGTTATGAAATGCAAGGCAGGCTTCCAGCACATAGACATAATACTGCCTCCGCTCACTTTTCCCGATCTTGCGTTCCAGACATTCCTCACTCCATATCTCACTTCTTACAAACTTCTGTGTCCCGTCAACAGCCACAGGATAACAATTGCCGATCAGATAACGACGGAACTTTTTATTCCTGACAAACCGGCGGACCAGTTCAATATAAGCTTCTTCAATCTCGGCAACTTCAATTGCGGAAAGAAGACGCATCAGTGTGTCATTATGCGGCAGATCAGCAAGTTCAGGAAAATACAGCCGAAGATTTTCCATAAACATCGGACGGGTCATCTCCCGATTTGCCTCACGCCGGGAACTCATCTGGAATACAAAGGTAAGTATTCCGTAAATCAGAATGACCGTCATCTTATGTTTGCACTTTTTCGGATTTCTCGGGTCCTGAATCTTCCTCAGGCGTTTCAGAAGGACCGGAAGATGAGCTTTTATAATTTTCATTTGCTCTGTAAGCGCCTCTTCACGTTCCGCTTTTTCTTCCGCCACTGTCTTACAGGCACATTTGCAGTTCGGAAGGGAGTCCCGGGATGCAGGTTTCAGACCTTCTGTTTTCTGATGCTCGCGCAGTTGCTTTTCAACCTTTTTTTTCTCCGCTCTCTGATTTGTCAGTTCAGCGGTGTCAGGACGGCCGGATGCTGTCTGTTTTTCAGGCATGATTTTTCCTTTCTGATGCAATATAAATATCTGATGCAATATACATGCCAATATAATACAAAAAATAAATTTTGTCTTCCCCAAAAAACAGCGCGACAAAAAAAATTAAGGTTTTAATTAAAGCTTTGTGTATCAACGAATTAAATTTCATGCTTCAGAACTGACTTTTTAAACCGTTGTTCAGGGCTTGTCCGAACAGAGATGCCATCTCACCTGAAACAGAATATGTAAAGGGGCAATCCGTTCCGCGGCTGCCCCTTGTATAATTGGCACTTTGAATTTGTATTGCTTGGTCAGCAAGGCATTGAGACTTCCGAAATTTTCAAAACAGGGGAAGTCTCAAAACCCTCTGATTTTATGTCCTAACGAATCGGATGCAGTTCAACCCGCCGGTTCTGCGCCCGACCTTCTTCCGTGTCGTTCGAAGCCGCAGGTATGGAGAACCAGTAACCTATCGTGGAAAGTCGTCCGGAGTCAATTCCCCTCTGTACGAAATAATTATACACCGCTTTGGCACGTCTTTCGGAAAGCGGTTTATTATATCTCTTGGAACCGATATTACAGGTATGACCCTGGATTTCTATATTCAGATACGGATTTTCCTTGAGAACCTTCACGACGTTATCCAAGTCAGGATAATACTGGGGTCTGATTTCTGACTTGTCGTAGTCAAACAGAAGATTTTCAATTACCCAGCATCCTCTTTCATTCACAAAAGCAGCCTTTGGCGTATCCGGGCAGTCATCATCCTGGTCACATACCCCGTCATTGTCCGCATCAGGACATGGTGTCGGTATGGGTTTAACCTCTTCCACAACCGGCGGTTCTTCTTTAGGTGTTATCACTTCAGGTTCAACTTCAACAGGTTCCGGCGGAACCTCCTCTTCCTCAGGCAGGCAATAGGCAGACAAGAGCATGTTGAATTCTTCGGGGCTGTATGCTGTTGCCTTTGTTCCGAAAATAATCTTTCCACCTTCGACTTTTGCATAACTGGGGGGATCTGTCATGCCTTTTGCAGATTCCAGCGGAAAAGTTATTCCGTAACCTTCTAAAATCGTGTTTAATACGTCCGGACTATATGCCGTGGCCTTTGTCCCGAAAACAGCTTTCCCATTTCTGATTCTGACAAAGCTCTTCGAAGCCTTCTGTACCTGCGGCACAGCTTCGGATAAGAGTGCGAGTCCGTAACCATTCAGAATTCTGTTTAAGGTGTTCGGACTGTACGCTGTGGGACTTTTTCCAAAAACAATTTTCCCGTTTTTAACCCTTGCATAATTTGCGGTGACTTTTCCTGCTTTTACAGCGTCCGCAGTCAGTTCCGGAACAGAGCAGTCTGGTTTGAACATGGCCAGCCCGTTCTGACTGGCAAACCCGACCAGCAGCATGGTGCTGATCATTACATAACCCAATACTTTTAACCATTTTTTCATCTTTCTTACCTCCTTAACTTTGTTAATTAAAAAAACATTTCCTCCTTATTAAAACCTCCTTATATTAAAAAAATCAAAATTTCAACCCCTAAAAAAGTGTCGGGGTGTTAAGTGTTAGGTGTTAGGTGTTAAGTGTTAAGTGTTAAGTGTTAAGTGTCAGAACAACAAGTCATGCACCCTAACACCTTAACACCTAACACCTTAACACCTAACACCTGGGGTGATGAAAATGTCACAAACCGGGCTGACAATTGCGATCCCATTTTTATTCCGCAAATTTTTATGACTTAAAAATCAGGCAGTTAAAAAATGCGGGGAACAAAAACGGGATCAGCTTTTTCAGAGCCTTGGAAACATTTTCATCACCCCACCTAACACCTAACACCTTAACACCTAACACCTAACACCTTAACACCTTAACACCTTAACACTTAACACCTTAACACCTGACACTTTTTTTAACGAATCCGTGTGAATTCGGCCCTCCGGTTTGAAACCCGGCCTTCTTCGGTCTTATTGGAAGCGCTCGGAACAGTGAGACCATGACCTGCCACCGTGAGCTGTGCAGGACGCACGCCTTTGTTGACCAGATATTTCATCACTTCCGTGGCCCTCAGATGAGAGAGTTTCATATTATATTTTTCTGTCCAGATATTACAGGTATGACCATGAATTTCCACTTGTGAGCTTGAACATTTGATCATCAGATCCGCAATTCTGTCCAGTCCGTTATAAAATTCCGGTTTGATATCCCATTTGTTCAGATCAAACTGAACTTTCAGGCGCAGTGCCTGGTTAAGCAGTTCACAGGGTGACGGTGCCCTGGGTTTCACTATTCTCGGTGCCCGAGGCTTAGGTTTGGGCTTCATCCTGTCGCCACGGTGAAAAATATCATAGGCCCAGTCTTCCATGGCTTTTTCAGGAACCAGATCATCCGCGGTGATCGCATATCCGCACTCGCCCGCTTTGGCAACCCGCTCCATCAGGTCTTTGCCAAAAGGAAGGTCTCCTACCAGACAGGTATATATACAGATTCTGTCTCCGTATCGGGCTTTGATTCTTTTTGCAGCTTCTATGGGATCCCCCTGATATATTTTGCCGTCGCTGACAATCACCAGCGACAATAATCCCGTGGTCGGGGCAAAATCATCGCTTGCCGCATCAATGGCAAGGGCCATGGGACTTTTTCCCCCGGCCCATCTGACTGTTTCAATGGACCTCGCGTAATCAGGTCTGGAATAGGGTCCCATATCATAAAGAAGAGCTGTTTTTCTGCTGAAAGCCCCGGCTTCAAAGCCGTACCGCCTGAGTGCGCCGGTCAGGGGCCGGGGAGGCGTTTTCTGATTCAGACGCCTGACAATATCTTTGGCAATCTTCAGTTTAACCTTCCCGCTGTACGGAAGATACTTGGACCCGGACGCGTCAAGGATGACCAGAAAAGTATTCACAAACTTTTCCATATACTCACCCATTTCCAATTTTTCCGGGTCCAAAATAAATGATTCCGGTGACTGAGTCCGGGGTGCTGATATCTGACGGACTTGCTGCGGGGCTGTTCCGTAGCTGTCCGCTCCGCTGGCCTTATAGATGCCTGCACCGCCGGTGTTATATCTGGTCAAGCCACCGGTATCAGCGTTTCTTTGCGGTTCACTTCCGGCACAGGCGATCAGAATCATACTGATCATTATAAAAAATAATACTTTAAAACAGATTTTTGTCATCCAGTTACCTCCTGTCAAGTTATGAATTAGGGGGGTTGCAAGTTGCATGCTGATCATTATTTTTCAATACGCAACATTCACAATAAAAATTTCTATTTCATTTATTTAATTACGTTTTTCGGAGTTATACTCAGAATGCATCCGAAACCTCCGCGATCTTTTTCCCCTGATCCTGTCCGCTTTTAAATAAATGCAAATGAATTTGTTTCTTTCCATAACTGAAAATCAGGTGATCAAGCAAGCGTTTCTTATAAAATTTTAATTCACGGATATAAGACATATCAAAATCAGCTTTATAAACATAAATGGTCATGAAAAATCCGATTTTTTCACCCCCGGACATGAAAATAAAAAATCCGATTTTTTCAGAATGTATTTTTATGGTAAAATAATGCCCCAAGATGAATTTCAATATTAAAAAATTTCAAGCTGTTTTATTTAACCAATTAATGATATTATAGGTATTTTAAAAGTTCAAGTTCTTTTGCACGGATATTACTGTGATATTGAGTGATATGCAAGATCAATTTCTTAATACGGCTGATTAACCCGTCAAATATTCCAAAGGGCTATTTTAAAATTTAATTTGGCAGGAATGATCTCTATATTTTCTTTAATAAATATGAGCAAAGCTTTTGTATTCTCATCTAAATTTCCACTGCTGTCAATGCGGTCCATTAACCATTCAGCTTTTTCATCGCTGATATCTTCCGGGAACTGACGACCTTCTGAAAGATAATGACTTATGGTTTCCACAAAGAACGTCTTCCAGGCCGGAGAGGTGGCTCTTCCAATTATCATCTGGTTCAAATCAAAAATAAAATCAGAAATGGCACGGTCTTCTGTTTCCGATTTTGCTCTGGTCTCTATGATTTTTTTCATCATTTCAATTTTTGGGGTATCAAGGGTAATACCTTTATATATAATTGTCTTAAGTTCCAAAAGAATCTGAGATTGTTTGTTATCCTTTTCCTGCTCCCGGACTGGCATCATATTTGACAGATGGATTTGTATCTGATCCAGACAATGGCTGATTTCATTTAATTTTTGTTCCATCCCCTCCATTCTGTTTTCAAATTTATCCAAAATCGTTGAATCCCGATTTCCTGATGTATAAAACAGAGCCGAATCTTTCATAAAAACAGCTATGATTTTCTTATCCGTGTCCATAGTTACGGAAGCCGGATTTTCCTTTCCTTTTAAATCCCCTTCCCAGTGATCAAACACATAACCTTCCGTTACAACGGCCATTACCCGGACATTTTCAGACCGCATGAACTTGCCGGACCCGTCAACCCGGCCTCCTTCTTTTGGAACAGCTTCGGCTGTCAGTAAATATTTCTCTATGATCTCAGCTTTGGATCCCGGGGGATCAAATTCTTTTTTCAATTCCTGACCGACATCTCTCATCCGCCTGGGGCGATCTTCCGGTTTTTTTGCTGTTGCTTTTGTATGCCATTCAGTGTGTTTTAATTCAGGATGAAAATGCGCCACGGTTTTGGCAAATGCGTAAATATCAGCCCTGGACGTGACATTGTTCTGCTCTGTGACCTCCGGCGCACAGAATTTTCCGACCTTTTTTATCGCCAGGTCATTACCAGCTTCAAGAAGCGGCGCGTATCCGAAATTTATCAAAAATATCTCATCATTGATTAAAACAAAATGATCAGGGCTGACATACCCATGAACCAGATTTCTATTATGCAGATAAAAAAGCTGCTCCGCGGCGTTGAGCCACCATTCCAAGGCTTTTTCCGGCTTTTTAATAATGGCTTTGGAAAGCGGTTCAAAAGGCACCGCCTTATAAACAGCAGCCAGCCGCGTATCCTCATCACTCAGCGTGTATTCTGGGAGAAATAATTTGCTTTTGCTGGCTGATCGGAGGTTATCAAAAAAATCAAACAGCAATTCGATCTGGTGCGGAGGAAGTTCCGCACAGAGTATCTGAAGGACCACGGTGTTACCTCCGGAGCGGTCTCTGGCTTTCACCCATCGGAAAAACGGGTCTTTTCTGATATTAGCCGTAATGTCGTACTTGCCGAGGATAAAATGTTTCTTATCAGCCATGGTAAAAGTGAGAAAAGAGAAGTGAGAAAAGAAGATTTTAATTTCCTGTTTACTCGATGTTCAACTTTTTTTTTGTCATTCCTGCGAAAGCCTGTCATTCCTGCGAAAGCAGGAATCCCCTTTTGCCAACGACTGCCGACAAAAAGGCAGTGGATTCCTGCTTTCGCAGGAATGACAGAGAAAAACTTGATTATCGAGTGACACAGTTTACTTGTTTTGCCAATTACTTGTTTTGCCAATATCCTGAAACTGCATTCCCAGGTCTGCCGCTGCTTTTACACCTAACAGTTGCAACATGGTCAGCGCATTGTCACTTGCCGCTCCCTGTCCCTGTCCCATTCGGACAAACGGCACAAGCTGCGCTTTTGACATATTCTGATATTTGGCGATTTCAACTTCTTTCCACGCGGCCAGCTTCTTTTCAAAAACCAGTTGCGGATCAAGCGCGTTTGCAGCGGCTTTTGCCCGAACATTTGCCAGTACTTCCAACCCCTGAGCTTCTTTTCTCTGGAGTTCCAGTATTTCGTCCTGTTCAAGCTTACGCTGGCGGGCCACCTCAACTTCCCGCTTCGCGTCAATGATGGCAACGGACGACTCTTTTTCCGCCCTGATTTCCGCCTGGATTTTTTCTTTTTCCGACACAGCCCGGGCCTCTGCGATAATTTTATCTCCGAGCGCCTTTGCTGTTTCCGCTTCCTGCTGGGCTTTCTTCAAGTTCTGGCGAGCCAGGGCCTCATCCGCGGCCGCCTGTTTCTGCGCCATTAACCGCTCATTTACTCTTGGTTCATAATCCACTTCTTCAATTGAAGCTGAAATCACTGAAATGCTGTATTCTGCAAGATGATTTTTTGTGCGGACATAGTCACCTTTTTCATCTTTTTTCTTAACCACCAAAACCCGCTGACGTCCCCTGAGCGTTTCCTCCTCATCATCCTCAGTGTCCTGCCTTGATCTCCTCGGCAGAGGTTCGATGACCTGATCAATAACAAAAATACCGTTTCTTAATTGGTCATCAAAATCGAGGCTCATTTGTCCCGCGCCCCCTGAATAATGTTCTTCCACAGACATGGTGCGGGCCGACGCCTTGGCAGCTTCCACAACAACACGCTCCAGCAAATTGGAGATCAATGCTCCCTGACTGCCAAACTCTCTGTGGATGTTAATCAGATGCTCCTGAGTGGTCGGAAGCCGAAACCGTGCAACCCCCTTGGCCTCTCCGAGGGATGTGTCCAGAAAGCGCACCTTGATCATAGGGATTACGGATGTTGCGGTTATTCCTTCGCTTCCCGTGAAATTTACAGCAACCACTTTTTTGTAATGGTGAGATGTGCCAAAAAATCGTAAATAAGGGCCGGGTTTTGTGATGACACTCAGTTTTCCTGTGACAGACTGAAGCACAATGGACGAGTCCGCCTCGTTTGAATCAATGGTTTGAAAAAACAGAAATAATCCTGCGATGATGGCAGCGACCAGGATGCCGAATTTTGTCAATAATGTCCTGTTTCCCGAAAGCACTGTGTCTAATCCCTCTTTTGTCATAACAGACCTCCTTTTTCTTTATGATTTATCCAATTGTTCCTGAATCTCCTGAAGAATCTCATTTACTGCCTCTCTGTGTTCGGCAGGAACTTCCAGAATGGAAATCTCGCGCGTGATAATCGCATCAACCAAATCATCACACGTCATCTCACTGATTTGCTTTGATCTTTGTTCCTGTTTGTACCAGTTTACGGCATAAACGATTGTAGCAATTGCCAGCATTACTAAAACAAATTTAATCATCATTACACAGAACCTCGTATTCTGAAATTTATCATGAAAACAGATCACCTTCGAAACCAATTCATCATACCTTTATTAAATTTTTTGTCAATATTTTTATATTAATTTCAAGTAGTAATCTTTTTTTTAAATAAACGCTCACGAAAAAGCCGGGTTTTTCGCCCCCGGTTATGAAAATTATTTTCAGATAAAAAACCCGGCTTTTCAAAATGTATTTTCACGGTAAAGTCTGTAGCTTTTAAAAGAATGTTTTTTTCATCAGAGAAATCCGATTTGTTTTGCACATCAGATATCTTCAATCTTATCATAAACCTCTGAAAGTTTCAGTTCACATCCGATGCTCTCCAGAATAATCGTCGGATTTTCCTCATCAGATTCCGTGAGCAGCCATTGCCGTTTTTCAGTTCTGGCATATTTTTCAATCTTCCGGCAGTTCTGGGAAATCAGCACATATTCCCTCAGCGAGTCCAGCTTTCTGTAATTCTCAAACTTTTTGCCTCTGTCATAGCTTTCGGTCGAATCGGAAAGCACTTCGATGATCACATCCGGATTCAGCAGCGTTTCCTGTTTCTCATCCCCGAATTTTTCCTCCCCGCAGACCACCATTACATCCGGGTATGTGTACAATCCCGAAGCTTCGATTTTCAGGCGCATGTCACTCGGATACGCTATGCACGGTTTCTTTATTAACTGATAGTTTAATCTGCCTATAATATTCGAAACAATGATATTATGCCTTCTCGAAGCGCCGGCCATGGCAAATACTTCGCCTTGGTAATACTCATTTTTTGTCTCCGAAGCCCTTTCCAGATCAAGATATTCCGCCTCGGAAATCATCGGAACTTTTGCTTCCTGCCGCATTTTTCAATCTCCTTTTCACTCGATGTTCAAGTTTTTTTCTGTCATTCCTGCGAAAGCAGGAATCCACTGCTTCCGGAAGCGTGGCCTCTGCCCAGAATGGATTCCTGCTTTCGCAGGAATGACAGGCTTTTTAGTCGAATCGGGTCAAAAAACTTGAACATCGAGTTTTCATGCTTCTGTTATATCAGATTCCCTCAATCTTATCATAAACCTCCGAAAGTTTCAGCTCACATCCGATGCTTTCCAGAATGATGGTCGGATTTTTCTCATCAGATTCCGTGAGCAGCCATTGCCGTTTTTCAGTTCTGGCATATTTTTCGATCTTTCGGGAGTTCTGGGAAATCAGCACATATTCCCTCAGCGAGTCCAGCTTTCTGTAATTCTCAAACTTTTTGCCTCTGTCATAGCTTTCGGTCGAATCGGAAAGCACTTCGATGATCACATCCGGATTCAGCAGCGTGTCCTGTTTCTCATCTCCGAATTTTTCTTCCCCGCAGACCACCATCACATCCGGATAGGTGTATAACCCTGTCCTTTCAATTTTCATCCGCATGTTAGTAAGATACGCTGCACACGGCTTCTTTTTCAACTGGGAGCCAAGCTCGCCGATGACGTTCACAACAATTATGCAATGTTTTTCCGAAGCGCCGGACATGGCAACCATTTTCCCCTCTCGGTACTCGTTTTTTGTCTCCGAAGCTCTTTCCCGTTCAAGATACTCCGCCTCGGAAATCATCGGAACTTTTGCTTCCTGTTGCATTTTTCAATCTCCCTTTTTATCCTTTATTATCAAACAGCTAAAAGGTCGTCAATAATGGTCTCCCACCAATGTAAACGCGCCCCAGTATCCCGGATGCGGATACCGCTTCTTTACATGGAGAATCGCCCGTGTCAGCGCATCTGCTTTGTTATGCGTCACATATTCCCGATAAAACTGCCGGATCAGAATTGCAGTTGAAATATCACTCACCCGCCACAGACTTGACACAAGGGTATGCGCGCCCGCATAGAAAAACGCACGGTTCAGCCCGATCACATCGTCTCCGCGTGTCACCTTGCCAAGTCCTGTCTGACAGGCACTCAGAACCACCATGTCCGCATTGATCTTTAACCCAAAAACCTCGGCAGCCTCAAGATCGCCGTCAGCGTCCATATCTTTTGACAATTTTATGGCTGAAAAAAGCGGATTAATCGGCTCGAACTCGCCATGCGAAGCCACATGAATGATACCGAATTTTTCAATATTACGCACCACCCAGGATTCCGTGGCTTTCTCTTTTGTCAATATCGTAATATCCGGGAAATTCCATTTTACCGATTCCACCTCATGTTCCGCAAACGGAAGATCAAACGCCGCATCTCCCACATCCGGATTTCCAATGGCAAGCACTTTCAGATTTTTATCATCTCTCCGCTTGCTCAGGGTATATTCCAGCACACTTGCTCCGGGCAGATAGAATAGCGGAAACCGGTCAATAAGAAAATTCCTCTGATCTGACAGCGTGGCATAAGACAGGTAATGAAGCGCACCATGAGGAATGATCCCCAGCATTCTGACACCGTCAAGACCCGATATAACCGGCGTAAGCAGCCATTTGAACAGCTCCTCTGACTGATCTTCAAGCGGTTCCAGATTTTGAATCATTCTGCGATAATCGAGAATCGCCTGTCCCAGAGACTCGCGTCCCACAGGCGTGCGAAAGAGCCGGATGCTGTCACTCCGAACCAGCCAGCAAAATATCTCATCCGGCAGCACATAATAGGCAAGAAGTCCCACATCCGGTTCAAGCAGGCTGAGGAGCTTCTCCGCGTTAATGGGTCTGACAGATACAAGCGAGGCCAGTTGCGGATTTTCAGCCTGTATCTCAAGCATGATATTTTCAAGATCATTGCGAAATCCCTGTAACGCGTGCGTGTATATGCTTCGTTCCGCGTCATCAGAAGACTGTGCAGCGAGGGTCTCATATTCCCGGATTCTCGCTTTGATGACCTGTTGGCGATTGTAAAGGGTCTGGTCGGTATCCCTGCTTAAAGAAAGATGCTGGTTGCCCAAAAGGTCTAAAAAATTTCTGGCACGGGAACGCTCCGCAATCTCAAAAGACTCGACAGGTCTGCCCATATCTGCCAGCAGTCTGACCAAATCTTCATACACAGCGAGTTTGTTCGCAATAAAACTGTCCTTCAACTGGTCAATTTTGATATCCGAGCGAATGCCTTCAATCACGGCAGTGGCTTCAAGCAGCAACTTCTCCGCTTCCCGGCGATATGATAGCTCCGAAGATTTTGAAACCTCGGAAGTCCCAAGGCGTGACAGAGGTATTTTTGCAAGCCCATAAAGCGAACGCCACTCCGTCTCCCGGATGACCATGGATTTGGACAATGCCAGTGCTTTTTCATAAGCTTCTTCGGCGTTGTCATTATTACCAAGTACGAAATACGCCTCTCCTAATCCGAGCAGCGATTTTGCCTCATTAATACGGTTTCCGATGGCGTGCGCTTCTGAGGCTGCTTCTGCAAATAACGGAACCGCTTTGTCAGCCTCTCCCATTTTGAGCAATGTGAGGGCGATGTTACGAAGATCATAAGCAATGGCCCATCTGGATCTGAGTCTCGTATCAATATCAAGGGCATCGTCAAGTGTCTTCAGCGCATCCTCATACCGTCCCATTTCCCGATACACAAGGCCGATATTATTTAACGTGGCCGCGATCTCATCATCACGGGCCTTCAGCGTCTTTGCCACGGACAATGCTTTTCCGAGTTCGTCCAAGGCTTTTTGATTATCGCCCAATGTCCACCATGTCAGCCCGGATGTGTTCAGGGTCATGACCTCTAACAGCGGAAAGCCATTTTCCCTTGAAATACGGTAAGCAGTGCGTTGCAGTTTAAAGGCGTCTTCATACCGCGACTGATACCAGGCATTGTTGGCCTGTTCAATGATGATCTTCGCCCTGAGACGTGAGTTCTCCGGTTCTGATTCAATGCGTTTCAATGCCTCAAGATACTGCTTATCCGCGTCCGGAAAATTTCCCAGGAGGCGATAACATCTGCCAATATGCAGAAGGCATTGTGCCGCGCCCCCGGTCTCTTCCATATCCTGATAAATGGACAGGGCTTTCTCATAGTTTTGCATCCCGAGGACATACTGACTCAGACGGAGATCATAGATTCTGCCGATATTGACATATTGTGCCGCGAGCAATTCATCTTTGCTCAGCGTATCACTTAACGACGCGGCAGATTGAAACCGGACAATGGCCCGGTCATATTCTGTGGCGTTTTCCAACACCACGCCCAGTTCTGCCAACGCGGATGCCTGTTTCATCTCAGATTCCAAATTCGCCAGAATCTCCACAGCTTCTTCTAAAAGAGGAATGGCTTTTTCATGCTGCTCAAGCTTTGCATGAAGAAGACCGGTCTTGAGAAGGGCTTCTGCATGATCCTCGGTGTCAGGTTTTTCCTGAACCATGCGCTCTGTGAGCAGTTGTGAGTAATTAAGGGATTTTTCAATTTCCCCGACTTTATATGCGCTTTCCCTGGCATAAAGGTACAAGAGAGAAAGATAACGATGAAAGGATTCAGTCTCTTTTGCAATAATGATGGCATTTTCAAACAAAGACAGCGCTTCCCCCGGGCTGTTGTTCTCAAAGGCTTTCCGACCATCTCTGACATACTTCTCAAAATGTTCTCTGCCAAACGCGGCAGATTCCTCAGCGCTCATCCCCTGATATCCCAGCAGTATCCACTGAGGCGTGACAAGGGGAAACCGGGACGTGGCGATTCCCATGGACTCA
Organism: Desulfonema magnum; assembly: GCF_017377395.1. Classification (GTDB taxonomy): domain Bacteria; phylum Desulfobacterota; class Desulfobacteria; order Desulfobacterales; family 4be13; genus Desulfonema_C; species Desulfonema_C magnum. Next base: position 415,487 of record NZ_CP061800.1, read on the forward strand.
GCCGCGGAGCGGGTCGTGTAAGCCTTGAGAAATTCCCGGCTGAAATCCGGATCAGTTACCGGCTGAACTGGCAATATGACACTGGGACACCCGTAAACAGAGAACAAATGACCCATCAGATATGCCTCGTCAAAATTGGCTCCCAGGAGGACCGCAAGAGAAAGATCAGAGAATGAATTCATGAGCAGGTGTTCAATCCGAAATCTCCGTCCCTTATCAATCTCCACGGCAAAAAAACGCTCAGGATATTCTCCCGCGCGTGTGGGCACTGAAGACGTGAGAGAAACGCTGTTTGATAATAAAAGCGTATGAATGTTTGAAACTTGAATATTTTCAGCATCCGGAAGTGTCTGAATATCATACTGCGGTAAAGGGTTATCCAATGACGGAACTGCCAGAAGCGCATGTTTGAATGGCTTCCGATTCATAAAAGAACGGAACAGATGGGTCGCGCTTAACGCATAAATTTCATGCCCCGGAACTGCCAAAGGATTTTCATAGGCAAGATATGCCGGGCCATCCTGGGGAACGGAGATGTTTTCAAGCGTGTCTGTTATTGAAGCCTTTATCTCATCAGGAAAGAGGGTAAAGATGACAAATCGCTCTCCTGTTCTGAACACCCGGATCAGGGTCCCGTTTTCAGGCAGATGCTCCATAATGTCTATGGCTTCAAAAGACTCCGGGCCAAAAAAGAGAATCATATTGGCAAATTTTTCTTCAGGTTTTCCGAAAATAGCCTCTTCTCTCAACTGCCTGTATTGTTCGGCAAGTCTGCGGAATTCAATGCTCGGCCCTTTTAAATCAGAGCGGTCCGCGGCTTCTTCGGCGTGGACTGCAATTCCTAAAAGCATCATGATCATTTCCTGGGTTTCTCCTTCAGGCAGGAGGCGGACAATATCCGAAAGTTTGGCTCGATCCTCTCCCATCTTTAAGCGGAGCAGTTCAAGTTCACGATCCAGGCTTTCCTCTGAAAAGACTTTTTCCTCCCCTTCAGCACCGGCTATCTTTTTACGCAATTTGTATATTCGTTCCAACCGTTCATAATTATGACGATAAACTGCTTTTTCTTTTCCCGGTATCTTACCGATCAAAGCGGCCATGCGGTTAAACCGCTCCAACTCGGAAAGATGCTCCGCAAGATTAAACGCCTCCTCAGTCTTATTCTCTCTCACCAGATCAAGCACCAGGGGACCGAAAGTCATTGTAATTTCCCGGGGCCCGCAGCCGGCGCTCAGAATTGTCACAGATTCCAGCACGTCAAGACTCTCTGACAAACGCCCCAGCCCCGCAAGCGCCCGCCATTTCAAATCCGGCAGCATCGCTCTTTCAGACAATTCAAGTGCTGTTTCAAAATACTTCCCAGCCTTTTCTCTTTCCCCTAAAATCAGCGCAGCCCGTGCCATGTTAAGATGAAGTGTTGAAACAAGGGAGAGGGTTTCCCGATCACGCGTTTTCTCCTTTTCGAGCAGCTGAATTCCCCGGGTGAAATGCGACACCGCATTTTGCAAGGCCCTGAGTTCAGAAACGGTTTTCTCCAATTCAGAACCATCTGTTTCGTATTCTGAATCCCGCATTCCGCATGCCATCGCATAAACACCCATTTTGTTATGATAAATTGCCGCAACAGGTTTTCCTCCGGCCAACGGGTTTTTCGCCAGCAACTGAGAAGTTTCCCTGTCCAGTTTCCAGTTTCCAGTTTCCAGTTTCAAGTCTCCGGTTTCCAGTTTCGCCATGTTGGTTACATTGATGGCTGTGCTGACAGGATTTCGGAGGCGGAGCGACAGTTCTGCCGAGCGGTGAAAGTATTTATAAGCGTCCGAGAATTTTTTTCTCGTGTATGCCAGATGAGCAGCCCGGTGATACAAAAGAGATACGCCATACGCGTCTTTGTCAGAAACAGGTTTGTCAGGAGGATACTGGGCAAGCTGCTTTTGAATGGCTTCTTCCGCAGGTATAAGTTCACCTCGCTCAATGCTGATCCGGGAGATGAACGCCTCTGCAAGCCGTATCTCCTGATCAGATGAAAAACCTTTGCCCGCGGCAGTGGAACCCGCATCATTCAGAGAAATTCGGACATTGATATCAATGAGTCCTTTTCCGTTGTCCTCCTTTTTTTCAGGCACGCCGTACTTTTTAACAAGCCCGATCACCTGGGAAAAATCTTCAGCAGCCTCATGCAGCAGTCTCTGACGTTCTTCGCCGGAAAGGGTTCCGGCCAGCATGTAGGTGTTATATGCCTCAGAACGCTTATTTTTCGGCAGATTCTGATAAAATCGGAGTTTTTCATTCAGTAAAAAAACCGCGTGAAAGGTTTTCATGGCATTCTCCCAGTCTTCTCCTTCCTGATAAGCAAGACCGAGACGGTCAAGCATTTCTGCTCTGAGTTCAATGAGACGTTCGGGGAATTCAAGCGATTCTCTCACCTTCAACAAGAAATTTGACAGGGTTTCACGGAGATATTCAGGATTGATATCCGCGTCTTTGACATCTTTTTGCAGCGAAATAATCTCACGGTTTAACGCTTCCTGCTCTGACAGCAAACCTTCAATGCCTTTTTTGTAGGATATCCATTCCCGCGCAGGCGGCGGAAAAGGCTTCCAGGTAAGCCTTGCCAATCCGAGGTTTATCTGAGACTGGCGTTTGGCAATGGCTTTTGCTTTTTCGCTGAGATCGTCCTGTGTCAAAGCCGGAGAAACGATCCGATCCATGACATAGCGGTTTATTTTATCAAAAGCCCCGGATGCCTGCTGAGGCTCGATATGGGAATTTATCAGATCAAGGGCCTTTGTGAAAGCAGCAATGGTCTTTTCGGTTGCTTTCTCCTGAAACGCGGAAGCGCCCAGCCGTCTGTAAAACAATATTTCCGTGTTAGTGTTGTCAAACGGTTTTTTCGTGTCCACGCGTAATGAATAATATTGAAACGCCTTATGGTACTGTCCCAGGAGATAATAGATATTACCGAGATTAAGAAGCAAATTTGCGGCATTGTCCGGGTTGTTCTTGTGGTCGTTCAGGAAATACGCTTTTTTATAGGATTCCAACGCCATTTCCAGATTTCCCTTTTCTCCGTAAACTGTCTCAAATACCTCTGAAACATACCCCAAGGTCTGGTGAAAATATTCTGTCTGTCCATTGTAATAAATGGCCTGAGTCAGCAGTTTTTTTGCTTCCTCCAACGAGCTTTTATCTTCCAGATAGGTAAGACACAGGGCAGAGGCGTACAAGGCAACGGGATCATTTGGATGCTGTTGCAGTTTTTTTCTGTAGGAATTCAGCACATCATGAATATCCCGGGACGCTGCTGCACATTTGATATACCCACGGTGCGCTTCAATAATAGCGTCATCATATGCAATGAGCTGCTTAAAATTTTTCCTGGCTGATGGAATCTCCCCCAGACGATAAAGATATTCTCCGGCTGCAATGGATTTACGGATATATCCGGCTCTGGCCAGGTGGTAAATATTATCCTCATAAGCTCTCAGACCGAGTTCAGTTTCATACAGATCAAGGGCCTGACGGAATCTCTCCTCTCTGTAGAGGATTTCTGCCAGAGACAATCTTGCAGCGGCTGTCTGTGTGGTTGGTTTTGAGAATTGCTCAAGGACCTGATAATAGGCAGCTTTGGCTTTGTGCCATTCGTCAGAAGCAAAAAACAAATCTCCCACACGGTTCAGCGCGCCTGCGGACAGAAGCGGATTTGTTTCCTGGTTTTCCTCGGCAATCTTGCGGAGTAATTTTACCTGACTGATGATGTCTGCTTCTCCTGTTTCAGATACGCTGATGTTCAGAATACGATTCACGGCTTCATCTGCCCACACCGTCACATCCGGATAAGTACTGATCACGGACAGGCAGATCGGATAAATTTTCTCCGGGCTGCCGAGCCTGCTGTAAATATCCGCCTTTAAAATCATGGCTTCAGCGACATGTTCCCGCTCTGACTGCAAAAGAGAGAAACCAAGTTTTTCAGATAAACTCAGGCTTCTCGCTGAATAATTCCTGATCACCGCATCAAGTAACCCCAATGCTTTGAGAAGCGCATCTGAATTTTTCCCTTCATCTGCCAACAGCCTGGCACTCTCGATTTCCGCTCGGTTTTGAATCAGCAAATCCTGTTCAGCAGCAATGCGTCTCAGTTTGTCTGAACACTCATTTATAAGCTCAAGCCGCAGGGATTTATTAGCAACATGCCTTAATTCAGCCTGTGTCCGCATGACTCGCTGCTCCATAAGAGAAAAAGCTGCCCAGGGCTGAATATCTCGGTAAGCACATGGGGCTGAGACACCTCCGCAAGTTATGATTTGAAAGGCTGAATCCGCAGCTTTGGGCAAATTCATTTTCTGGTAAATCTTGCCAATTTTATACGCGGCCAGGGCTGCGAAAGATGTTTTATCTGAAAATTTCTCTAAGACCTTGTAATACCCAAGCAAGGTCAGATAAGGATCAAAAGGAATTCTTAGGGAGATTTCCTGCGCCAGCCGGATTTGCTCCTCAGCCTTCTTTAGCAAAGGTATTTGTCCTTCAATCGGCAATGCCCAGCAATTGTTCACACCGCCCCGGTCGGAGAGAAAGAATAACTTGGAACCCGCTGTCTGAGGCTGAAAAGCCGAGTAACTCGCGGAGGTCACGGGAGAGGAAGCGAGGCGTGAGGCGTGAGGCGTGAGAAGTGAGACTTTGTAAACTGAGGCGTTGTCTTTTGTGGTGATCGCTCCGTCTTTGTCTGTGTCAGTGCCAAATCGGGAAAAAAAGACGCGGGTTCCGTCCTTTGACCATGCAGGTAAGAAATCCATGTACGGCCCGCTTGTCAGAGGTCTCACCGTACCGCTTTTCATGTCTGAAAGAAATATGTCTCCCGCGGGATCATGGCGATAACTCACGAAAATGATCTGTGTTCCATCTGGCGAAACTGAAGGGAATGCAGCGTCGCCTTTCATATCTAATGCTCTGGGCGGACGGCTTTTTTCACTGAGGTTCAGCATGACCACTTTCCTCTGCATTTCTCCTGATTTTATCTGATGGAAATACAATGCATTGCCATCAGGAGAGAAACACGGAGAACCATCTTCGGTTTCCCTTCCGGTCAGGCGAACGGATTTTATTTTTTCCTGTCCCGAGTCCGAAGCAGTAAACACAGAACTGATATCCAGCAGATAAATATCGCCTTTCACATCATAAGCGGTTCCGACGTATGCGATAAATTGCCCATCCGGGGAAAAAGCAGGCGAGGATTCTTTTGAAGGATCACGGGTCAGTTGTTTTGGCAATATCACCACAGAGGGATCAACAGAGCGAAGCCAAAGATCGCTGAATCCTTCACGCACGCAAGTGAACACCATCCATTTGCCATCATCGGAGATGGCTGTGTGAAGTACAGGATCAGTTTCAGAGGTGATCTGTTCGGGCAGGTTGACGGAAAGACGTTTGGGGACAGTTTTCTCTGACGCTGCGAGACCGGGAGCGAGCCATAGTATTCCTAAAATAAGGGAAAACACCAACAAACGGATTCGTCTGATAAAGGGCTTCGGACGCATGGGTATCTCCTTCCAACATTCCACTGATTATTTTACCATAATAAATATAACTATCATAAACAGAATACGGATTACAACATTTTCCCAAAAAAATTTCAAAGGGATATTTATCGGTCTGATTGTATCCCAAATCTGGATATCCCCTGATATTTACAAAACGAATTTGGGCTATTACAGAATTTACATCCGGAATCGGAACACCAGTTGTAAAATTAAACATGGTTTAGTCAGATCGTATTGACATATTAGTACTTATATGCTATTTAATTCTGAATTCAGTCACTCGCTAAGTGCATAAAAAAATTCAGGGTGCTGTCCAATGGTCTGAACTGTGATTATAACGGATTGAGGGGAGGGCTGACCAAGCCCTGTAAGGGCGGCATATTTGTAGTAGTAGTAGTAGTAGTAGCGGCAGGTTTGCAGGCCCTCCGCGGGGGCGGCATATTTGCAGCAGCAGGTTTGCAGGCTCCCCCCCTCATAATGAATGCTACAAAGATGTCGCCCCCGCGGGGCTTTACCGCATATGCATCAGGCTAAGATTACAACCTACTGTTTTTATTAACTCTGATTTTGCAGGACGGGGTTTGCAACCCCGTCCGGAATATTTTCCGGATCGCCGCCCGCAAACGTTTCGGACGGGGTTGCAAACCCCGTCCTGCAGCCGTCCCGCATTCTTAGCCTGATGCATATGGGCTTTACCGGCCATCGCCTAAATCCGTTATAGTCAGGAAAAAAGTAAGCAGAGGAGGAGAATTTGTGACAGAAAAACTGGTTAAAACAATAACGCTTGAAAATAATCAGGTATTAAAACTTTATGACGCGTCTCGGAAGATAGCCGGGGACAGATGGCAGCTCACGTTCATTGCAAGAATAGAAATTCCCATATCTGACACATTGTCAGTTGAAAATGACTGGGAAATGATGACTGCGGATGAAATAGAGGAAGTTCTGGGGAAAACTGTGATATTTGAGCAGAAAAGAGAGAAATTTTTTATTGATGAAAAAGAAAAAGATAATGTTTTTAAAAAATTGTATGTTTCTTTTTTAGATAATTCTCTTTCATATTTATCTCATGCTGATTTTGCAAAACGGTTTGTTTTTCAAAAATATAAACAGAAAATGAGCCAACAGTCATGGAATCACACATAAGAAAGATAAGGGTTTTTCGTAATAAAAAAATATCTGTCAGAATTTTATTGGTATTGTTTTTTATATGTTGTTCTGTCTTGCCGGTCAGCGCTGATATATACCAGTATATTGACAAGAACGGCGTCAGACATTTTACCAATGTGCCAACCTCTCAGAAGTACAGACTTTTTATAAAGAAAAAATCTTCTGACCGTTCATATTATTCATATTCCACAGACAAATATGATGATCTTATAAACAAAGCATCACAAATGTATGATATCCCTTTTCCTCTGCTAAAAGCGGTTATCAAAACAGAGTCGAATTTTAACCCGCGGGCAGTTTCAAAAAAAGGCGCACAGGGCCTGATGCAGCTCATGCCCGGAACGGCTGATTTTCTTAATGTTTATGATCCGTTTGATCCGTGGCAGAATATCAGGGGGGGGACGCGCTATTTGAAAATGCTTATGGATCGTTTTAACAAAAACTGGTCATTTGCCCTTGCCGGTTATAATGCAGGTCCTGAGAGAGTTGACCGATACAAGGGCATTCCCCCCTTCACAGAGACACAGAATTATGTGAAAAAAGTAATGAGATATTATCGTACACTGAAAGGGGGATAAATTCGGAGGTTAGCGAGTTTCTCTGACATCAACGGACCAATGCCCGGGGCGGCGTGTAATCCCGCCTTTACGGACATCCTCTCCGACATAGTCCCCGTAGCATTCCAGAATACGCAAAAATATATCTTCCCTGGTATTCAGATAAGACTCAATCCCGGCAAAGACCTCCGTCAGGGTGTCAAAGCACTGGCCGTTTCTCAGATCGGTGAGCCACTTTCCTTTCAAGGTTTTCACATTTTTGCTGATTTCTCTGTTCACTCTCTGCTTAGGCATTAAATAAAGCGTCACCACTGAGAAAAAAAAGTATTTTCTGCGGATATTGTCCCGAATGACAACGCCTGAATTCGGGGCATATGCAAGGACCTTTCTCGCTGCAAGGTCATCTAAAATAAAGAGATGCTCTTCGGGGATTTCCACGCCGGGCCAGTTGCGTGTGACATAACGCTGGCGTTTCTCTTTTACATCAAAGGAAAAATACTTTTTGGTTTTGATGTCGCCAAAAGCAAAGTCAAGTTTTTTGAATGAACCGGAATTATCCTGAAACGGTATCTGATGCGCTTTGAAATATTGTTTCAGTTCCTGCTCAAAGGATAGCATTGCCATAACATATTAAGATAACTATAATATCAAAAATTTTCACAAATCCGGAGTGCAAAAATTTTATTTTTGCAAATGCGAAAATAAAATTTTCGCACTCCGGATCAGACAGAGCTAGAAATTGTATGCAAATGTAAAGCCCACGCCTTTCTTACCCGGACTGAACATGCTGATTTGTATGGCATCATTGAATAATGTGCTGATAACCGCACCTGCAAATGCTCCCATGATATCGGCTGTCAGATCACTTTGGCTGAATTCGTTGCCTTGCTCTGCGCTGTCAGCCAGTTCCTTTGCCAAGCCGGGAATGCTTCCCATTGCCGTGCCAAGAAGCACTCTCTCAGTGGTTCCGAATTCTGTCTTATAATGCAGAAAAGTCTCACTCCCGGCCCCGCATATGGCTGATATGGCAAAATGCTTTTGTGTATCGTCCATTGCGGACATGTCCGTAACAGAGAGAAATAAAAAAACCAAGGCAAAACAGATAACGATCTGATGATTAAATCCGTTCATATAAGCATCCATACCCCTTCACAAATCACCAACCACAAATCACAAATCACAAACCACAAATCACAAACCACAAATCACAAACCACAAACCACAAATCACCATTCCGGAAATCTGTTCACCGCACAACACATTTCTCCACCCAGGGGTCTGCAATTGCTTTAAATCGTATGAGTTCATCCTTATCATAACTGCATTTATTGCCTTGGAAAAATTCAGGGTGCAATACTTCGGTATTACGAAATTCCTGTAAGGCATAAAGCCTTGCGCCATGAATAATATGGGAAATATTTTCAATAATCTGATCATTTACCAGGGGTTTTATGCATGTTGTCTTAAATTCATAAGGCAGACCTGACTCCATGATAATTCGGATACTTGAAAAGATATCACTCGGGTTGCAGTGTTTTTTTATCAGGGGAGAATAACGCAACGGATCGGTTTTGATGTCCATTGCAATATAATCAACAAGTTTCCTGTCTATAAGTCCCTGTATCACTTTGGGGCGGCTTCCGTTGGTATCCACTTTTACGGGATACCCCATGTCTTTGATTTTTTCACAAAGCAAAACCAGATCGTCCTGAAGGGTGGGTTCCCCTCCTGAAATCACCACGCCGTCCAGAAGTCCCCTGCGATTTTTCAGGAAATCATACACCCCGTTTTCTTCCAAAAAATGAGGACATTCCGCACATCCCTTTACAAGATCGGGGTTGTGGCAATAAGGGCAGTTAAAGTTGCATCCTGAAAGAAAAAGGACGCAACTTATCTTCCCCGGATAATCAATAAACGAATTTTTTTGTAAGCCGCCGAAAATCATATCAGTTTTCCAATCATCAGTTATCAGTTGTCTGCCATCAGCTATCAGGTGTCAATCAGTCTCAGCTATCAGGGGTCAGGGGGTCAGTTATCATTCGTCAGTCAGCTAATAACTGACAACTTTTTTTCATGCCACTTTGAACGTCTTTCTTTTGCTAAATTCCACCTGCTTCCCCTTGTTCCATTGCTTTACAGGTCTTAAATAGCCGACAACTCTTGAATAAATTTCAGTTTCAGCACCGCATATAGGACATATTTCCTGCTCTCCGTTCAGATAGCCGTGGGACGGGCATACGCTGAATGTAGGAGTAAGCGTGAAATAGGGAAGTTTGAATTTGTTTGTAATCTTCCTGATCACATTTTTCACCACTTCAATGTCGCTGATCATTTCTCCCAGATAAATATGGAGAACTGTATTGTGTACAAACACAAAGCTGTTGTTCCCCGCCAGATAATTATGATTCTTTTCTGTAGTCAAATCATAAAAATCATTGTCCGCCACTTCTGTTCCCTGCTCGGAGGCAGGGTCAAGTTTCGAAGTGTTCAGAACCCTGACAACGGGCAATTGTCTTTTCAGCCTGTCAGACAGGACTTCTTTTACATAACCCTTACCCCTTTGCAAAGGGATATCCTCTCTTGCCAGGGTTGCCTGGTAACTTGAAATAAATACCCGGTATATATCCGCCTCATTATCTCTTTGGGATGTTTTTTTGTGTTTTGAGACTAATACGCCGGCTATGGAAGACATCTCGACGATGTCATCAGCCAGTTTTTCCGAAACAGTATAATACTCAATAGTGCCTCTTTTTTTGTCAACATGTCCGTCACTGTCAATCAGGCCGGCCAGAAAACCATAAAAATTTTCTTTTGACAAAACACGTTTGACCTCTGACGGAATACTTATTACAGAGGCTTTTTTACCGCCAAAAAAGCGATATTGAAACAGAAAATCTGACACAGCTTTTTTGCTGGTACTTACTTCAAGCAGTTTTTCACTTCGTTTGTCATTTCGGATAGGTCTGACCTGACAGCCAAACAAGCGGTTTAAGATACCTGAAATGTTGTCCAATACCGGTTTGGATTCCGAAAAGAAGTGTGTTTTGTATCTGGTTAAGTTGTTGCCGCCGCGGTTGTCCTTAAATTCGGATATGGAACCGTCACCGATAAAAAAGCCGATAAGATAAGCTGACTCTGAATCAAGCGAACTTTTTTCCGGCAAAAGATTTTGTGAATTTTGCAGAATGTAATCGCCTTTCCTGAGTTCATCAGCCCTTTTTTCCGTAACTTCGTATTTTGACAATTTGACATAATTCTCCCGGCATGTCTGGCTATGCCTCAAATGAGCCGCAAAAGCCTTGACATTTTTAAGGGATTCAGCACACACAGGGCACTGGTTGTCAAAAGAGACTTTTTCCATCACAAAAAAAGGATGCCAGTCACTTGTGGTTATTTCAACCCCTCTTTCGGCCACAACTTTTATCTTATGATGTTTCGCAACATTTATTGTCACGGCATCTGTGATCAGATCCCATTCGCTTTGTCCGGTTTTCGGGTTATAGCTTAATGCTTTTATGGGCGAAAGTGATTTGAAGTGACTGACAATCTCCTCTATTTTTATCGCCCCTTTGTCAGTGATAACCTTGTTGCCCTTCTCAATACAGCCTCCGGTATATTTGGTCTGGAGTTCATCCTGAAGCCTCAGTGTTTCAAAAATGTCATCTGTATAGTTCACAGGCAACTGACTGGAGTTGGTGTAATAAGGATCTTCGCCATTGCAATATCCCTCGTCATTGGCACATGAGATTTCAGGAAACGGCTGCTTGTCGAGCATTGCAAGGCGGTAAGACGTGCCTTCCGCGGGTGTCGCTTCCAGATTGAAAAGGTCTCCGGTTTCTTCCTGAACTTCCGAAATCATGTCGCGAATAAACGCCATGACTCTCAGTGAAAATTCCTGTCCGACCTCGCTGCCAATGTCTTCCCCCAGGAAATTCACACACGCTTCGTTCATACCGATAATGCCAATGGTGGAGAAATGATTTTTCCAGTAAAGCCCGGTGGCCTTTTTAACATCTCTCAGATAAAATTTGGAATAGGGATAAAGATTTTTTTCTGTAAAATTTTCAAGAATTTTTCGTTTGATGCCCAGGCTGTCTTTGGCAATAAAGATCAGCCTTTTCAGGCGTTCAAAGAATTCTTTTTCACTTTTTGACAAATAGCCTATCCGAGGCAGATTGGCCGTCACCACGCCGATAGAATTTCCGCACCAGCTTACCTTACCGTTTCTCCTGACAAAGACGGTATTGTTCTCCACTTCGCAGCAATAGACCTTTCCCGCATAATGGCTTTGAGAGATGTTATGCTTCCGGAGCCGATGATGCTTGGATATCTGCACGCCCACATTATAACAGGTTTTCGTAGAAGCGATTTCACAACCTTTTATAAAAGTGACTTTGTCCTTGCTTATGCCATAGGAACCAAGTTTTCCGATCTTCAGGATAATCTCCTGAACATCACCGGCAAGCATTTTGGATGAAGTCCAGTAGTTTATCTGCCCTGTTGTTTTTCGCACATGTCCGTCCCCTTTCACCATCCATTCAAAGAGGATGTTCAACTGCCTTTTGGCGAGCTTCTTTATCTCTTTTGGGACATACTTCTCATGACATTTTCCGAACTGCCTGAGATAAGTCCACAACTGCTTATTACAGATGACATAATGGTCAGACTCCGTAGCATAGCGGAATGGGAGACGATCCAAAACCCCCTCAATTTCCTCCCGGATATTTTCTTTCTTTTGTGTGATAAAAATCCTGTATCCATGAGAGGGTGCGATGTTTTCGTTGTCAAAGCTTCCTTCTGCCAGCCAAAAGCCGAAGAATCTGAGCCAATCATCCATATTTATTTTAAGAGGCTCCCTGATCACTTCATAAGGCGTATTTCCCTGTGCGCCATATTTCGTGAACTTTATTTCAGGCAGAACAAACCATTCCGCTTCTTCACCTGTCCATGTCCCCTTTTTTGGGATGCGGTGGTTATTGACATCAAAATCTCCGGCTTCCACAAAGTCTCTTTTCTCCTTGCCGTTGTTAATTTTGTCAATCACCATCCTGTGGTTCGGAGTAACACACAAATCCAGAGACCTTGCATTGAAATTATACATCGCCCCTTCGTAATCATACTGAAACAGTCTTTTGGGCTTGTGCAGTTCTATTATATTATCCTCGGACAGGGTGAAAACGAGGTCTCCTTCGGATAAATCCATGAAGTATTTCCACCCTTCTTCCGTCAATATTTCGGTTTCCTCATCATAACATCCGGTTAAAGGATTCGCTCCGAAAAGGCCGCCGCCGCGTTTGATAAGCTCTCTGTTGTCTAAGCGAAGCCGGCAGCACATAGAACGGGCGTCATCCGGCGACATGTCGGAGTTCACAAAGTTAGAAAAATAGGGCGTCCCGAACTTACCGGTCATTTGCCATATTTTGTTCAGATTGGGATTGTTCCAGTCAAAATCTTTGGTGATATTATAAGTCGGAATGGGAAATGTGTTGTGAAAAACAATACTGTTCGCCCCGATAAAAGACTCGTTATCTTCCACAGAAAAATCATAAACATACCCGGAGTAAACAAAATCTTCGATGGAGGTGATTCTTTCCAGAAACAGGTCCCCGTGGATAATCTTCTCCAGCAGGTCATCCTGCAGCTCAGAATTTTCCGAAGCAGCTTTGTCTTTTAATTCCTGATACAAGGATTTGATTTTTTCAAGGCTCAGGTTGTCCCTTTTATATTTCTCAAAATCCTTTACCTGCCAATTGTTTTTCTTTATCAGATTATCTCTGATGTATTTCCATAAAGGAAAGACGTTGTGAACAGACTCATCCTTGCTGAAGTCCAACTGATATACGGTATTCTTGGATTCATATGTGTAATCTCTCACATAGGTTTTATACCCCTTGTACGCGAACAGCACAGGCAGGGTTACTGACATTCTTTTGCTCACAGTCCTTATTTTCAAAGCATCTTTGTTCCCATCTGCTGTAAAATATCCTTCAATGAAGCTTTCAAAATGGACAGAATTCATGACTTCCGCGGGAACATACTTGGTTGTCGCCTGAACATTGCCATCGAAAAAATCATAAAACAGTTTGCTTATGGTATAGGAAATAATGGTAATGCCATGTTCACCTTCATTAAAATGAATCCCGGGAAATACAGTTTCTATGTTTTTTCTGATTTCTTCCAGAACAGTTTCATCTTTGGAAGAGAATTCAACACCTTTGTATGTTGCATCTGTATTGGAATACAGCATGTTCCCATTGCCCGCAAAAAAGCCGAATAACCATAGCAGGACAGGTGAAAGCTCTATGTAACTGCCAAAAGAATCATTATACTTGCTCCCTTTTATTTTCTGTAAAGGCAGGCGGATGTTTTCTTTAAGATGGTCCGTTCGAAATGATTTAGCGCTCAGAATGAAGTCTCCGGGACTCATCTCTTTCACGGGTTTGTGTTTTGCTTCCCCCTCAGATGTGAAAACAAACAAACTATGGCCCTTTGTGACCACCACCTCATTTCCGACATGCGTTCTGACTTTTACACATGTGTTCGTTTCTCTGTGTTTGACAAACCGGGTAATCGGCTTAAATTCAGTTTTGAAAGTGTCTGTGTTAAATGACAGAGCCTCATAATTTAAGGCAGAGACATCTGAAACCCCCTCTTCGGGAAGTTCCTTGTCTATTATGGAACTGATACTGTCCGGAATCAGTTTTTCTTTGTTTTTGTCATATATGATGACCTTTTCTTCAGGATGTAAGCTGAAAACCCTTCCGGTGGCATCCCCTTCCATCATGATCTCAGCAAACGCCTCGTTGAGCATGTTCATTTCATGCTGAAAATCGTTGTAGGTTTCGTTTTTGTACTCGCCGCCGATGATGACCGGATGATCCCTGAACACGGAAGGAACTTCCAAGTCCATGGTAATATTAAAAAAAGGAGTATTGCCAGTAATAAACACCTTTCCGTTTCTTCTCGCGATAACTGTTTCGTTGTCAGTGGTCGGGCACCATATTATCCCGGAATAATCCACCTTTTTTATTTCCATGATGGATGTCCCCTGATGATCTACCAATCGTAATACATAGATCATCTTTGTCCCGATAGTCGGTTCTCTTACAGCAACAGTAAAACCATACTCCGCGTCAACAGCTATCTGCTGAAGACCATTTAATATTTCAAGATTCGTCGTGGTGATTTTACACCCTTCATGTCCATCTGCTTTAAGATATGTTTCAAGAAACAATCTGGCCTGCATCTTATTCATATTCTTCAGGATTTCAGGGATAAATTTAACCGTCTCTCTTGTCTTGAACAAATCATCAAGAATTCTTTGGGAAGATGCAGCGTTCAGCCTTATCATGATAGATGGCCTTCCGAGAGCAGGCGTGGAATTTCTGACGCTGTACTCACAGCCACACTTATCCAGCAAACCAATGATCTCTTCGTAGTTTTCAGGGCTTGCAATCTGAGACTGATATATGGTAATTCTGTGACTGTGGCGGTGTTTTATGTAACTCTCCTTTGATCCCTCAGCAATGATCCATGCGAGCAGTTTTATTTCTTCACCAGAGATATTCTTAGGCGGATTACAGTTTTTTCCGGTTATCGGTATGATTACAGGTGATTTGTACTCCAGAACTTTTTCTATTTCCTCAAGCACAAACCTGTCATCTGTATTGAAAATTTTCCTCACAACCCTGTGACCAGGAGAGATAAGCTGATCCTGAATCCTGTTCTTCAGGTTATACATCTCACCTTCATAATGCTTTGAGAACATTTTTTTCACTGGCAAATCTTCAATTTCCCCGGTTGTCACATTAAAGGTTTTTATTATCTGCCCGACATCAATGTCCTCATATCCTATCCATCCGTCAGGAGTAAGAATTTCGGTATCCTCTGACATACATTGAAAGCCCACCCTTGTAGGAATATTGGCGTTAAAGACAAATTCCTGCATGGCCTGTTTGACTTCCTTGTAATTCAGGCTGTCATAACGCACAAAAGGAGCAAGAAGCGTATCGAAATTGGAAACTGCCTGGGCACCCGCACTTTCCCCCTGGAGTGTATAAATAAAATTCACCAACTGCCCCAGGGCTGTCCTCAGATGCCGGGGCGGAGCGCTTTCCACCTTGCCCGGAACCCCTCTGAAGCCTTGCAGCAGAAGGTCTTTTAAATCCCACCCCACACAATATACGGATAACTGATTCAAATCATGAATATGTAACTCTCCGTTTTTATGAGCATTTCTGATTTCCGGCGGATATATTCGGTTCAGCCAGTACTCCGAGGTGATATCTGATGAAATGTAATTATTAAGTCCCTGAAGAGAATAGCACATATTACTGTTTTCATTTATTTTCCAGTCCAGATTCTGGAGATATTGGTCAACAAGATCAACATTTGCCTTGGTCGCCATATTTCTTATCTGGGTATGCTGTTCTCTGTACAGAATATATGCTTTGGCTGTTTTGGAAAATGAGGAGTCTAAAAGCACCTTTTCCACAATATCCTGAATTTCCTCAACTTCGGGAACAGACTGACACACCTCACGGGCTGAAGTGACCGCCCGAAGCATCAGCTTTTTGGCCTCTCTTTCCCCAAATTCTCCGGTTGCTTTTCCTGCCTTTGAAATTGCTGTTGTAATTTTTGATGAATCAAAGCTGACAATTCTTCCGTCACGCTTTTTTATATTTTCGAACACAAGTAACACCTCGCGATTTTAATTATTTTCCCAAAAAATGACAAAAATTTTTTAGCATTTCACAGGCCAAAAAATCAAAGTCTGTTTTCAACAGACAGTTCTGATTATCGCAATATATTGTTGTATGTCAATCAAAAAAATCAATATGTAGTGTTATGCTTTAGGCGGATTGCAAAGAAAAACAGAAAGGTAAGAGGTAGAAAATTTTTTTTCCGACCATTTTCTGACTTAATTGGCATGTTTTTTGCATATAAAGCCAAAAAAAATTGGCTTTTAATTTTTAATCATCTGGACTTGAATGACGTTTCTTATTTGGGGGGGTTATCCAGAGATAATCAGCAGCAGGATGTTCCGATTCAGTTGTCGAGGATGTCGGGAGAATGATTCTGAAATCGCTACCTGTCCGGTCCAGGACTCTGTCCGGTATTCCGAATTTTTGAACATGCCCGATTCCTGCCAGGACAACCATTTTATTTTCCTTCAGGTTGAGAGCGACAGATTCGGCCATGGCATCATCCCACACACACTGGGCCACATAAAAATTTTCAAAATTATCTCTTCCCCTGATATGCGGGTGATGTGTGAAAACTTCTTGCACATATGCCCTGTGGTCCGTATCTGAAACGTTTATTTTTTCCGGAATATATTTCCTGTCATCATCCATAAGGCTGTCAATGCCGCCAACAGCAATTTTGGGAGGAATATGAAACGGTATGTTCAGACCTACAAGCGGTATGTTTTTTTCTTTTATAAAATTAAGAATATCATGATATAATTCAAAATCAAACTTCCAATTGGCATACCAATGCGTTTTTTTTAAAAATATTTCCTGATCCAGTTTTCCGGAGGACCAGAGGTTCAGCACATGCTGATATGAACGGTCAAACATTTCCATACCAATGGAAAGCTCCGGATATCTTTTAAACAGTTCTTTTATCACCTTGAGTTGGACTCTGTGGTGAGCAGCATATCTGTGTTTTTCACCAACATATATTACCTGAACAGTGTCCAGGTCAGCCCATAAGATATCAGAAGATACAGGCAGCCCCGTCTGAACTGAAATAATCCTTTCTTCACCAGGCAGACCCGATTTATCATTTGTAAAAAAAGATTTTTTCGGTGTCATAGCACATCCCCATAACATGCTCATAAATACAGCGCAAAGAAAAATGAACTTCAACCATTTTTTAATAAACGGCCATGTCCTGCCAGTCACAACAAAGCATGAAAAATTTGTACTTTTTATTAACACTTAGCTCCTAACACCTGATACTCGATAATCAAGTTTTTTTGTCATTCCTGCAAACGCAGGGACAGGCTTTCCGGCCGGATCAGACCTGGACAGTCTAAAAAATATCACTTTTTGCTGTTTTTTTGCCTGATGATGTTTCTCCCCCCCTTCGACAAGCTCAGGGGGCGGGGGGCGGCACAAGCTCAGGGGACGGCGTTCCCTCCCACGAACTCAGGGGACGGCACAAACTCAGGGAGCGGCGTTCCCTCCCACAGGCTCAATGCTGCTGAATTAAGAGTAAGCGGGTCTTCCGGTATTTTCTCCGGAGTGCGAAAAATGCTTTTTCGCAGGCGCAAAAATATAATTTTTGCACTCCGGATTCGTTCGGAATTACCTATGTCAACAGCATTTTCCCACAGGCTCAATGCTGCTGAATTAAGAGTAAGCGGGTCTTCCGGTATTTTCTCCGGAGTGCGAAAAATACTTTTTCGCAGGCGCAAAAATATAATTTTTGCACTCCGGATTCGTTCGGAATTACCTATGTCAACAGCATTTTCCCACAGGCTCAATGCTGCTGAATTAAGAGTAAGCGGGTCTTCCGGTATTTTCTCCGGAGTGCGAAAAATGCTTTTTCGCAGGCGCAAAAATATAATTTTTGCACTCCGGATTCGTTCGGAATTACCTATGTCAACAGCATTTTCCCACAGGCTCAGGGGGCGGCGTTACCCATAGGTGTAAAGTTAAGGAACTGCTGAATTGTAAAAATATCCTTTTATAACATATGGTTGTTGTTTAAATAAAATGCAAGAAATGCCGTGTCGCAAATTACTTTTTCATTGCATCTCTCAGCACATGCTGATATTCCGGACTGTGTGAAAAAAACAAAATATCCGACAATCTCATAAGATCATATTTGGGAGGACTGTGCAATGATAAATAAACAGATTAAAATTGATGTCAGAACAGTTAAAAAGTTTTTCAAAAAAGGAAAGATCAGAAAAATAGCTGAAAAAACCGGTTTCATAAAGAGAAAACGGAAATTGGACGCATTCGAATTTTTCATATCGCTGACTTTCGGTTCGCTGACAACGACCACAATAACTCTGGGTGCCATAGCGGAAAATCTGTCCGAATGTATTTCAAGGGCGGGAATAAATGACCGTTTTAATCAGTATGCCATTGATTTTCTGACAGAAGTTTTTTCATTTTTTTTCAGAACGGCGACTGAAAACGGACATAATATCAATATTGACGTATTAAATCAGTTCGGCAGAGTGAATATTATTGACAGTTCGTCATGGGAGCTGCCCCCGGGCCTGAAATCCGCATTTCCGGGATATAACATTGCGGGTTGCAAAGTTCAGTTAATGTATGATTACAAAACCGGAGTGATTCAGCTGTTTGATATAAAAAAACAAACGTGTAACGATCAGAGTTATTCGAAGACACTGGGCGATCAGATCAGCGCGGATGATCTGCTTATTTTCGATCTGGGATATTCAATTGCGGACATGCTGAAAATAACTGATGACAAAGAAGCCTTTTTCATATCCCGTTTTAATTATTCCGGAATCGGTCTGTATATAAAGAAAGGGGAAGAATATGAGAGAATCGGAATCTCGGAGATATTGAAAAAGCTGAACGGCAATGAGACAATATTTGAATTCGAATGTTATACGGGAAACAAAGAGAAAAAGATAAAGATACGCTTTTTCGCAGTCAGAGTTCCGGAAGAAGTTGCAAACAAAAAACGGAGAAAAATGTGTCAGAATGCCAAAAAGAAAGGAAGAACCCCCAAGAAAGAATCACTGCGACTGTGTGAGTGGAACTTTATGATGACAAATATTCCTGCTGAGAAAACGGAGGATGTGAGAACCATCCTTGCATTTTATCCGATCAGATGGTCTGTGGAATTATTTTTCAAACAGTTTAAATCGGTATTGAACATTCATAAAACAGAAGTAAGAAACAATGAGGACAGGCTCAGGTGCGAAGTATTGGGAAAAGCGATAGTTGTGATGTTCATATCCTACTGTTATTCGAATGCCAGATCAGAGGCATGGCGGATACTCGGCGAAGAGGTAAGTATTGACAAGACAGTGAAATATTTCAGAAGAAACATAGCCGGTCTGACAGTGCTGCTTTCGGATTCTGCTGACAAAGCGGCAAAACATGTCAGGAAAATGATAGCAAAAATAACTGACACATGCCGGAAAGAGAGGCAGAAAAGCAGAAAAAACTCCCTTGATGTACTTATCGACGGAGCAGTTCTTGAAAACTATAAATATGTAAAGGTAAACCTCTCGGAACTCGGGCAGCCGGGTAAAGGCATGCCTCTGTCTTTCCGTCTTTTCAATCTGATAAATGTGAATTTATTTTTTGAAATCATACCGTTAGCAGGTTAGTTAAGTATCCTTAACTTTACACCTATGCGGCGTTACCTCCCACAGGCTGCTGCTGAATTAAGAGTAAGCGGGTCTTCCGGTATTTTCTCCGGAGTGCGAAAAATACTTTTTCGCAGGCGCAAAAATATAATTTTTGCACTCCGGATTCGTTCGGAATTACCTATGTCAACAGCATTTTCCCACAGGCTCAATGCTGCTGAATTAAGAGTAAGCGGGTTTTCCGATATTTTCTCCGGAGTGCGAAAAATACTTTTTCGCAGGCGCAAAAATATAATTTTTGCACTCCGGATTCGTTCGGAATTACCTATGTCAACAGCATTTTCCCACAGGCTCAATGCTGCTGAATTAAGAGTAAGCGGGTCTTCCGGTATTTTCTCCGGAGTGCGAAAAATGCTTTTTCGCAGGCGCAAAAATATAATTTTTGCACTCCGGATTCGTTCGGAATTACCTATGTCAACAGCATTTTCCCACAGGCTCAGGGGGCGGCGTTCCCTCCCACAGGCTCAGGGGGCGGTGTTACCTCCCACAGGCTGCTGCTGAATTAAGAGTAAGCGGGTCTTCCGGTATTTTCTCCGGAGTGCGAAAAATGCTTTTTCGCAGGCGCAAAAATATAATTTTTGCACTCCGGATTCGTTCGGAATTACCTATGTCAACAGCATTTTCCCACAGGCTCAATGCTGCTGAATTAAGAGTAAGCGGGTCTTCCGGTATTTTCTCCGGAGTGCGAAAAATACTTTTTCGCAGGCGCAAAAATATAATTTTTGCACTCCGGATTCGTTCGGAATTACCTATGTCAACAGCATTGGAGAGCGTTCCCTGAGCCTGTCGAAGGGAACGCCGTTCGGTGAAGCATGAGATATTTATGCCTTGATTTTTCCTGACAAGATAAGTAGCATATAGCCTTTTAATTATCCGGTGTGCCAAACTTACAGATTGGCAGAATCACAGTTTCCGGACATTGCAAATATTGCCAAACAATAATTTTGGCACTCCGGAATAACAAATATACTAAACTATGCGCCTTGATCCAACTCCTTTATACAGAAAAGTTATTATTCCCTGGTATGACTCTGGAAAAGCCTGTCTTGCAACGATTGCTTTCATGGTCTTTGTATTTTTATTTGCCATTACAGGAATCTTAGTTGCTTGTAAAACCCCTGAATATATTGAACACAAATGGGTTCCCGGCCTCCTTGCAGTAATGAGCGGAGGGGTAATCCTCTCAACCAGCTTTCGCCTGATAAAAAGATATGCCTACAAATTAAAAGAAGAAAAGGAAAATTGATAATTGATGATTGATAATTGATAATTGATAATGTCTGAATTCTCAATTCCCAATTTTCTTCAACGCTTTTTTAGCCGCACTTTGGACATCTACGCTGCTGTCTGTTGCCATGGCTTTTTTGAAACGGGGGACAACAAGTTTTGCAACCAAGGGGCCGAATTCTCCCAGCGCTTCAATGGCTGAACTGCGAATAGCCCAGTTGCTGTCGGAAAGTGCGTTCATCAGATGGGGGATTGCACGATGTGCGTTTTTGTTCTTACGCCATTTGGGATCAATTTTTTCCAAAACTTCTTTGGCTGTGACACGGATTTTTCTGTCACCGTCTGCCAACTGTTTCACAAGATGCGGAATGGCCTCGGGAGACTCGGGATCAATTTCCCCCAGCACTTTTTCTGCCGCCTTGGGGATATACCTGTCGCCACCGCCTAAATCCTGGTCTCGCAGTTTGCCGTCCGGATCAACTTTTTTCAAGGCTTCTTTTGCCGCACTCTGAACATCTATCACAGTGTCTTTCATAGCTTTTATGAGATATGGCGCTGTCTGAGCAGCGGCCGGCCCGATTTCCCCCAAAGCCTCAACAGCCGAAATTCGGACGATCCCCTGACTGTCTCCGAGCGATTTTACGAAATAAGCAAGGGCCTTACGAGTTCCCTGGCTCTCCCGCCATTTGCCATCAATCTTCTCCAAAGTCCCAATAACTGTGCTTCGCACTCGCTTATCGCTGTCGGTCAGCATTTTCACAAGATACGGAATCGCTTTGGCAGCCGAGGATTCCATTTTCCCCAGAGCTTCCGCGACCGCGTTACGGATGCGCCAGTCATTATTGGCCAGTTCCTTAATTAAGCCCGGTATTGACTTAGCTGTGCTGTCACTTTCACGCCATTTGGGATCAATTTTTTCCAGAGATTCTTTTGCAGTGTCGCGGACATCTTTATCCTTGTCTGTCAATGCTCTTACAAGATAAGGCAGGGCTTTTTCTGCCGGGGGCCCTATTTCTCCCAGAGATTCGGCCCCGGCGATGCGAATGGTGTTTAAGGGATTTGACAATGATTTTACAAACTGGGGAATGGCCTTACGAGCGGTTTCACTCTGACGCCATTTCGGATGAACTTTTTTCAAGGCTTGCCTAGCTGATTCGCGGACTTTCTTATCCGCCTCAGTCAGTGCCTTCATAAACTCAGGAATAGCGTTACGCGCACTTTCAGTTTGCGCCCATTGGGGATCAATATTTTCCAAAGCATCTTTGGCAGCATTACGGACTTGTTCTTCCCCATCTGTCAGTACATTGATCAGATGCGGAACAACTTCTGGCGAACGAATCACTCCCAATGCTTCCACTGCCGCGCCCCGGTCAGAACTGAAGCTGTCCCTCACGATTTCCTGAAGGTGCGGGACTGCTTCACTGACCGTTTCCCCTTCCCGCCATTGCGGATCAATATTTTCCAAAGCATCGGCAGCCCCCTTGCGAATATCTTCTTCTTGGTCTGTCAGAGCGTTTACAAGTTCCGGAACAGACACGGGACCAATTTTTTCCAGTGCTTCGGTGGCTGCATCCCGGACATGACTGTCAGCCAATACCTTTATAAGATGAGGAATCGCCGCGTCTGTCACAGAACCGATTTTCCCCAGGGTCCCGGCCACAGCGTAACGAACATCCTTATCATTATCAGACAGCATTTTCACGAGCTGGGACACGGCTTTTTCCGCTGCCGGACCGATCTCTCCCAGGGCTGTCACCGATGCAATCCGGATGTCTTTATCCTGATGAAACAGAGCACTCGTAAGATTAGGAATTACCTCACGGGCTGCTTCGCTCTGAGACCATTGGGGATCAATTTTTTCCAGAGCCTCGGCCGCCGCGTTACGGGCATTTTTATCCTTGTCAGACAAGGTTTTCACAAGATCAGAGACCACGCTCTGAGCGGCTTCGCTCTGAGACCATTCCGAATCAATTTCCCCCAGGGCTTCGGCCGCGGCATTGCGGATATCACGATTGCTGTCTGTCAGGGTTTTCACCAAATGCGGGATTGCCGAATCTGCAAAAGTGCCAAGTTCTTCCAGACTTTTTATAGCCGAAATGCGGTCTTCGGATGAATGTTCGGACGACAGGCAGATCGCAGCCAGATCATCAACAGACTTGAGTTTTTTTGTAATATGCAAATACACGCGGTTCAGCAGGATGATTGCATAAAAAAGAATAATAAACCGGAAAAAGACCGCTGCCGAGGCTGAAGTCATATCCATTTTCGGGTTCTGAATCTGCCATCCGAAAATTTGAAACGCATCTCCGACATCCAAAGTTCGCAGCATATTATCCAGGAGCCATAAAAACCAGTTGATCAGTCCTCCGTTAGCGTTCCAACCAAACACGGCCATCATCACAATTGCAACAGCCAATCCTCCGGGACCTGCCCATTTTGCTATTGCAGAGGGCAGCTGTGTTTTTGAACCGCGACTGACGGCTCTGAAAATCGCTCCCAGAATGAAAAGGCTTATTACGAGGGACATGCCAAAAAGTCCGAGGCCCGCCAGCGTGTTCTGATGAACAATTTTTTGCAGGCTGAGTCCGTAAGCATCGGTCGCATCCAATAAATCCGCGGCATTCAGTATATACACGCCGATAAATTTTAACCAGTCTGAAAGGAGAGGATGCGAAGGATATGAATACGCTTCTTGTCCCAGGATGGTGTGAATCTGGATGTGCATCAGAAAAAAGACTCCCAACTGAGCCGCATTGAGCAGAATAATACTGAGGGGAATTGTGTTTCTCCGGAATAAATGTATCATTAATATGCTGATATTAAAAGCACTCAATCCGATTGATATCCACAATAATATCTTCTGATCTTTGAAAACCGAAGCGATTTGCTCTTCCAAAAAAAAGGCCGCCGCGACATACGCCAAAGATAAGAATATGAACACCGGCTTTATATATTTGTCCAATTTTTGCACAGTTACCTCTGAGTTTATGGAAGCGTGGGAATGAGATGGGCGCGGGAACGAGGTAAATTATCTGAACATGACAGATGAAGCCGTCCCCCGTCTGTTTCAATGGTCGTTTTTGAATATGTCAGTTTTATTCTGTCGGAGATAATAAAAGCCGCCTTCGCCACAGGTATTTCATATAACAAACCGGATTCATAATAAAAGAATCATATCTCCTTCTTATAATTCTCTTTTTGTACAAAATCCTTGCAAGGGAAAAAAAGGAGATCAGGCTTTGTTCTCATCAATTATTTTTTGGTATTCTTTCGCTAATACTCTGATGCTAACAGAACTTAATAATAACATTTTTTTTAAAATGATCCTTTTTTCTGAAAAAGAATCTCATACTGATGCCTGAACGGTTAAAATAAACAAAGTTATTGGCGAAAGAACACCCTGACAGTAACGAAAAAGCCTGGTAAAATCCGCATCTGACTTCATTACAATATTCAGTGCAACTCAGCTTTTTATGTAAGCAATAACATCTGTTGCACTATAATTTGTAACTGAATTTTTGACAACATGAGGCACAAAAGAAAAATCTTCGCCTGTCGTGATCAGCGGCAATTCAGCACCAAAATCATCTTCACGAGTCTGGCCTAGTCCGATAGTCGCCATCAGTCCGTTGCACAGACATTGCTTATCTTTTGTGTCATCAGGAGAGCCGCCTTTCCTGATATATTTTTCCATGGGTTCGGCAGGACAACGGAAACCAATTTCAGCCTGGCCCTTACAATAAGCCTGTCGCAAGTAACCCATATCACATATACGTTTTCTTTTGCTGTGATTTTCCATGGTTGTTATCTTGTTCTTCAGACTGACCAATTTAAAAGGATATCCTGTGGGCGATGCCTTAAAATCAGTAAAAATCTTTAATTTGCCATTGATATATTGGCGAAGGACTTCCTGTTTTATCTCAGGCAACATGGCTGATTCATTGCAGAATCCAAATGCGGTGCCGACCTGTATCCCGTTCGCTTCCAAATCCAGCGCTTCTTTCAATTTTTCCGGCGATGCATACCCGCCGGCAAGCCAGAAGGGCCTGCCCAGGTCTCTGATTTTCTCAATATCCGGGATGTCTTTTTCGCCGTATTGCGGAGCTGACTGGTGCCGCGTTTTTTTAGTTCTTCTCGGGGGTGCGTTGTGTCCCCCGGCCGTATGATTTTCAACAATAAATCCGTCAATATTCCCGGTCGCTTTTCGTGCCAATGATTTGGCGACAATATCAGAAGAAATAATTGCAAAAAAATTGGGACGGGTCAGTTCCGGCAACTTTCCTGACAAAAATTCTTTGGGATCAAAATGATGCACAAATTTCTGGCGCTGCGTATTATCTTCAATATGAAGATTCAGTTCCACAGGCTCCCAGTGTGAAAGCCCGTCCAGAGCGCCCGGAATTGCCAACGGAATACCTGCTCCCATTAATACAAAATTCACACCTGCCAGCATGGACCCAAGTAATGACGGCAAAGTGGGAAGCTGTATTTTTTCCAAATAATTAATTCCCACCAGACCGTCATGCCCTTCTTTGGCAAGAAATACTTCAACAAAGTTGGCGAGTATCACCAGTTCGATGTAAGATCGTTTCATCCGCAGATTCGGCATAGGTATCAGCTTGAAAGGCTTTTCTGCTGACTTGCCTCCGGGTATAAAATATGCATCTAACACACGTCTGACCATATCTGGCCATGGAAAATTTGACAGTGCCCGCCGTATGCTTCCGTCGTTATCTCCTAACTGAAGCCGTCTGGCAAAAACAGAATCAATCGCAACGCCTGATACCACTCCTATCTGACCCTGTTTTGAAACTGTCTTTGCAAGACGCCAATTGGAAACTCCGATCCCCATTCCGCCTTGAATAATTTCAGGTAATTTTTTAAAAATTTTCATTTGTTATATGTACTTCGGAGAGTTTTTGAAAAATAAGGGCATAAAAATCCTGACTTGTTAAGAATATAAAGATTCCGACTCATCAGAGCCTTGCATTAAAATCCTTATAACAACAGTAGGTTATAAAAAATGTCCAAACCGTCAACATAAAGTTTTTTTATTAAATTGATAGAAAAACTGGAAAAAATATTCGTTATTTTTCCCAATAATTTGAATTTTCAGATGAACCGTCAGAAGGTTCGTCTTTTATTCATCTGAATGCCAACTGTCTGTTACTGCTTCATTTTTACGAGAACAATATCTCCTTTCCTGAATCTGCGGGATTCTTCATTGACTTGATATTTTACTTTGCCTCGGCTTCTTCTTTATTTTTTAATGTCGGCAGGTGAATACTCCTGTCGAATTAGCACATCCGGAAATTTCAAATCGCCAACTGGCATATCTTTCACAGCTTTTTGAATGGCTGCATATCGGCTGTTTTGCTGATCTGCTGATTTGCAGACTGATATGAAAGATACGGTCAACGAAGGTCTCCTGAAGAAGTGTCATCAAGCAAAGGATACAAAAGCTCAATAAAATGATGTAAAATTCTTGCTGTGGCACCCCATATCTCCACATCCTGAAACGGATATTTCAGATCATAAATATCAGGAATTCTGCCGTGAAAATTTTTCATGTCATGGGTTCGGACAAGTTTTTTCAGAGGAATTTCAAGCACCCTTGCAATTTCCGTAGGATCATGCCGGACAGGTCCCTCTCCGTTCCATAATCCGGTAAAGACCTGAATGTCTCTGTTCTTAATGGTTTGAAAATGCCCCATTGAACCCATGAGTTCAACCTGATTCCGGGTGATATTCACCTCTTCTTCAAGTTCGCGAAAGGCCGCGTCAGTAGCAGTTGGATCGCTTTTATCTATATGTCCGCCAGGCAGCGCTACCTGATTTCGCCATGGATATCCTTCTGTATCGGATTTCTGAATGGCCAGCACATGACTTTTTTCATCTTTATTATAAAGAAGGAGAAACACGCATGTCGGCTGATAGGACATATCAGCAGGAGGGCCCGGGGGAGTTGTATTTCTGATGATATGTTTAAGATCGGAAGAATCTACTTTCATAATTTAACAACTTAGTTTTTCAAAAAAAAAAAAACGGTTTCCGTCCGCTGTCACCTTACATTGTCTTTAAAAAATCCTTAAAGGTCATGTCCTTATAGCTGTCCGTCTGGATATATTTAAGGATATTCATTAATGCGCCCGGGGAAACATAACCCGGGAGACTGCTGATCTTTTCGCCGTTTTTTGCAATGAACCAGGATACCGGAAGCCCTGTCACATAATACTCCCTTGCTATTTTTCTTTCCTTTTCGGAATTCACTTTGACGGAAATAAAATTTTCATTAAGGAAGGCAATCACCGCAGGGTCTTTAAATGTTTCTTTGTCCATTTTTTTACAAAAACCGCACCAGTCCGCATAGAAATTGAGAAACACATTTTTTTGCTCGTATTTTCCACGAGTTACCCCGTCCTTATATGAATGCCATTTGATACCATTTGAAAAGGCGCTGGGAATCCAGGCCCAAAGACAAAAAAAGACTACAAAAATAAATATAACAGGTTTTAATTTCATTTTCAAACTCCTTCTTCAATATACGATGATATCAGTTAAAAACTTTTAATAATAAAAGTTCCCCAAAAATGCAAAGCTTTTTTTTATTTGATCTGTTCGACTTGGCGCATCCTCGCCAGAAGCGTGACCGGGTCCACAAATTCGGTAACAGATTTGGCAGGCAGGGGGCGCCCCAGGGAATTCATGAACATAATGGTCGGTAATCCTACGATACGATATTTGTCCTGAATCTGCCTGATGACCGGGTCTGTTGTGTCGGTGCAGTCTATCTTGACACATACAAACTGCTTTGCCTTATCTGCCACAGCAGGGCTGGCAAAGGTCTCACGTTCCAATTTTTTACAGGCAGCGCACCAGTCCGCGTAAAAGTCCATCATTACAGGTTTTTTTTCCTGTCTGGCCTTAACCAGGGCTGCGTTTTCGTCTTTGAGCCAGGTAATCCCCGCTTTGGGGGAACTGACCCGGGGCAGGGAAACCTGATCATCCAGGGCGAACCTTGCAGCATACGCGATACCCACTGCCAGGCACACAATCCCCACAGTTTTCCAAACCCGGTCACGCACTGCTGAATCAGCGGTCAGGGCATCAAGTCCCCCGACAAATACGCCGATACCAATAAGAAATATCCCGACACACAGCATGAAGATGTTTTCCGACAGCAGAGGCTTCACATAATATAATGCCACGGCCAGCATCAGCACACCGAAAAAACGTTTGAGATTTTCCATCCACGGGCCTGCCTTTGGCAATGACGCGGCCGCTCCTGAAAACGTGCCGATGACCAGAAACAACATTCCCATGCCCAGGGCAAAATGCCACATGATCAGAAACCCTTGCAGCTTGCTGCCAATGGCTGCGATATAGACCAGCAAGGCCACCAGCATCGGGCCTACGCAGGGACCGACCACCGCCCCTGCGGCAGCACCTGTGAGAAAAACCCCTATAATACCCGCGCCAGTCTGTCCCCCGAGTTTGGATGAAATTGCAGAAGGCACCTGAATATAAAAAAGATCAAACAGACCCAGTGCCAGAATCACAAACACTCCCGCGACAATGATGCGCACAGCCGGATGATTGGCGTACTCTCCGAACAGACTGCCGGACCATGCCGCTATGGTTCCGAAAATGGCATATGTCAGGGAAAGTCCCAGTACATAGAAAAGAGACAGGACAAAACCGCGGGACACGCTTCCCCTGCTGCCTGCCCCGATGACGCTCACTGTTACCGGGATCATGGGATAGACGCAGGGCGTAAGGCTTGCAAAAAGCCCCCAGATAAAGGCTGCGAAAAGCACTCCCAGCACGCCAAATTTGTCTGCTGCTTCCTGAAACGGATTGCGGTCCGGTGGCGTGTCCTGAATGATGGGTTCAGGGATATCAGCAACAAATGCCTCTGTCGCGGGAATAATCGTAAATGCCACATTCAGATTCTTCTTTTCAGGCAGAAAACACACGGTTTCCGTACAGCCCAGATAACCAGCTTCCAGCATAATTGTCACAGGTCCAGGATCAGCAGACAGAGCCACGGAAACAGGCAGTTCAAACGTGGCTTGTTCTTTGTAAATCAGAATTTTTCCCTGATAGGGATCGTTTTTTTCAAATGTCGCTGAAGTCGTTTTTACCTGGCCAAAGATCAGCCCCGACATCGCTGCCGGTTTTATATATGTTTTATCTGCATAAAGCTGATGCCCCGGTGCAATGTCAAATGTCACCCTGACTGTAAAGTCCTTATTCTGAGCAACTTTGTCAGGAATGGCGATGGCATTCAGTTTAAAGGGAGCGGACTGAATTTGCGCGCCCGTCGGAAACAAAGGCTCAGACGGATTCCCCTTGAGGATAATGTCCAGTTTTGACTCAAACGGATCATTCTGACGGGCATGTACAGAACACACCGAAAAAGAAATCATAATGCAAATCAGACAGAACGACAATTTTAAAAGCATATTTAAAAATCTGTTTTCAGACATAATGATTAGTATTTTTTCATCCTTTTGAATTTTAATGTTTTTTATATGAAAAAGGTGTTAGGTGTTAGGTGTTAGGTATTAGGAAAAATTACAAATTTTTCATGCTTCGTTTTGACCGGCAGGTCATGACTGTTTATATGAAAATGATTTGTTATTTGTTATTCACCCCGGGTTTTATGATTCGTTGTGACTGGCAGATCACATCTGTTTATCTGAAAAATAAGATGTCAGGTATAAAAACCTGAAATGAATATAAGCATCAGTATTTCAAAAGCAATGTGTTTCATCTGATCGGACAGCCTGTTATAAATAAACGCTCATAAAAAAGCCGGATTTTTCGTCCCCGGTTATGAGAACATTTTCAGATAAAAAACCCGGGTTTTCAAAATGTATTTTCACGGTAAAATATCGCATACGGCTTTCAGTCGCAGAAGCATATATAGAAAAGGGGCAATCATAAAGAAATATATATTCATTTTATCAAAATAGCAACTTGATCTTTTCTGATTATAACGGAATTCGGAGCTGGCTCCGAATTCAGCCGGTTCCTCAAAGCATCTTATATCGGGAGTCCGGAAATGGTAACATCGTCAGTAACAACTCAATATCACAAAAAAATTGATAAAAAAAAGGCAGCCGCGAAGGCGCAAAGTTTCACGAAGTCTCTCCGTGGTTCCTTTGTGTCTTTGTGTCTTTGTGTCTTTGTGGCTGATTTTTTCGGATAAAAGGCGGGACACACCCGTTTTTTTGCCACGAAGACACGAAGGCGCAAAGTCTCACTAAGTCTCTTTGTGATTCCTTTGTGTCTTTGTGTCTTTGTGGCTGATTTTTTCGGATAAAAGGCGGGACACACCCGTTTTTTTGCCACGAAGACACGAAGGCGCAAAGTCTCACTAAGTCTCTTTGTGATTCCTTTGTGTCTTTGTGTCTTTGTGTCTTTGTGGCTGATTTTTTCGGATAAAAGGCGGGACACACCCGTTTTTTTGCCACGAAGACACGAAGGCGCAAAGTCTCACTAAGTCTCTTTGTGATTCCTTTGTGTCTTTGTGTCTTTGTGGCTGATTTTTTCGGATAAAAGGCGGGACACACCCGTTTTTTTGCCACGAAGACACGAAGGCGCAAAGTCTCACTAAGTCTCTTTGTGATTCCTTTGTGTCTTTGTGTCTTTGTGGCTGATTTTTTCGGATAAAAGGCGGGACACACCCGTTTTTTTGCCACGAAGACACGAAGGCGCAAAGTCTCACTAAGTCTCTTTGTGATTCCTTTGTGTCTTTGTGTCTTTGTGTCTTTGTGGCTGATTTTTTCGGATAAAAGGCGGGACACACCCGTTTTTTTGCCACGAAGACACGAAGGCGCAAAGTCTCACTAAGTCTCTTTGTGATTCCTTTGTGTCTTTGTGTCTTTGTGGCTGATTTTTTCGGATAAAAGGCGGGACACACCCGTTTTTTTGCCACGAAGACACGAAGGCGCAAAGTCTCACTAAGTCTCTTTGTGATTCCTTTGTGTCTTTGTGTCTTTGTGTCTTTGTGGCTGATTTTTTCGGATAAAAGGCGGGACACACCCGTTTTTTTGCCACGAAGACACGAAGGCGCAAAGTCTCACTAAGTCTCTTTGTGATTCCTTTGTGTCTTTGTGTCTTTGTGGCTGATTTTTTCGGATAAAAGGCGGGACACACCCGTTTTTTTGCCACGAAGACACGAAGGCGCAAAGTCTCACTAAGTCTCTTTGTGATTCCTTTGTGTCTTTGTGTCTTTGTGTCTTTGTGGCTGATTTTTTCGGATAAAAGGCGGGACACACCCGTTTTTTTGCCACGAAGACACGAAGACACAAAGTTTCACGAAGTCTCTTTGCGGTTCCTTTGTATCTTTGTGTCTTTGTGGCTAATTTTTTCGGATGTGTAAAAGATGGGACACGCCCATTCCACCTTGAGGCGGTTTCTCTAAAAACAGACAGCTGTGTTTATATATCAGGCCGCCTGAACGCGGAACTACGAACTTTTCGATCTGGTGAATGTGTACTTTACTGCCGAACGATTTTGCAAATCCTTCGGAACAATTTACAGAATTGTTCCGTAACTCGAAAAACACGTGAACCGCTTTTCAGCTTTTATGAAGGATGCTGATGAGTTCATCATTTTCAGACAGAGGCTGAGATTTCATGCTCAAGAAGTTGTGCAGCTTCCCTGACATCCATATTCCCATGAATCAGTCCGTGGACTGCGGACAGCAGGGCTATAGGATGCGGACTTTGCCACACATTACGGCCCATGACAATGCCTTTTGCACCGCCCTGAAGCGCACCATAAATCATGTTCAGGGTATCCAGATCCGTCTCGCATTTCGGACCTCCGGCGATCATCACCGGAACCGGACACCCGGCCACAACTTTGTCAAAATCTGTTTCAGTGTAATATGTCTTGATGATATCCGCCCCATGCTCCGCACCGACCCGTGCGCCCAGTCCGATAAACTTGGGGTCTTTTTTCTTATCCTCATTGGTTTTTCCCAGACCGATCACGCCCAGCAGCGGCATGTTCCATTTTCGACATTCTGTTGCCATTTCCGCCATACTGATCAAGGTCTCATGCTCATACACCGACCCGACAAATGCCGTGGTTGCCATTGCATCCGCATCCAGCATCAAAGCCTCCTCAGCGGTCGCGGTCCGGGCCTCGCGGGTAAGCTCCGGCCCCGCAATTGTCGCACCGCCGCTGGCGCGGAGAATCACAGCCGGATCTCCGACAGGATCAAAAGCATGAGTATAAACGCCTTTGGTCATCAGCCAGCAATCTACCTTGCCAGTGGCATCCAACTCCCTGACCGTCTTTGCAACATCCATAATCCCGGTCATTGCACCCAAAGCCATTCCGTGATCAACCGCAATCACCAGGCTGCGACCTGTTTCTTTGTTCAATATCCTTCTCAGTCGTCTTTCTTTGCCATCCATATTATTATATCATCCTTTTTAAAAATTGATAATTCTTATCACTCGATAATCAAGTTTTCTTATCCGACCCAGCCGGACCCCAGTCATTCCTGCGAAAGCAGGAATCCGCAGTTCACGGAACCGTGGCATGGGCAAAAAATGAATTCCTGCTTTCGCAGGAATGACAAATAAAACCTGATCAATCAGCCAATAATGGATTCCTGCTTTCGCAGGAATGACAAGAAAAAAAAACTTGATTATCGAGTATCAGATATCCCAAGTGCCGAACTGCCAAACTGTAAGTTTGGCACTCCTTTAATACCTGATTTATGACATAGAATTTTTCTTTCTCAATTTTCAACGAATCGTTTTAAATAACGGTCATGACCTTACAGTCACAACGAAATATGAAACTTTCACAGGTTTTCCTAACACCTAACACCTAACACCTAACACTTTTAAAAAACAACAATCCCCCGGATCATTGTCTGATTTTTTGCTCGTTCAACCGCATCAAGGAAGCTGTCAAGCGTAAACCGGTCAGAGATCAGGTCTTCCACTTCAATCTCTCCTTTGATAATCAGATCAAGACATTCTTTGAAATCCTGGGGAGACGCTGCAAATGTTCCGGTCAGGGTGATTTCACAATAATGAAGCCATCTCGGATCAACAGAAATCATCTGACCCGCGGGAGGTCCGCCAAAAATATTGAAGGTGCCGCCGTTTCTTGTCAGTTTCAGATTATCCTCGATCACCTTGGGAATTCCCAGGGAAGCAATGATCGTTTCCGCGCCCTTACCGTTCGTAATTTTTCTGATCTCCTCAATATGATCTACAGAACCGGAATTCAGACAGTAATCCGCTCCCATGTTCTTGGCGGTTTCCAATCTGTCATCAAGAAGATCCACTGAAATGACCTTGGCCCCGGCCCATTTGCACATTTTCAGATGCATCAGTCCCATAGGCCCCGCGCCCAGAATCACCGCATAAGTTCCCGGGTCAACCCCGCACGCTTTTAATGAGGCATAAACACAGGACAGGGGTTCTGTCATGACCGCCTTTTCAAACGACAGATCATCCGGAAGCTTTACCACGCCGCCGATATTGACAATTTCTTTCGGAAGCCTGACAAACTCTGCAAACCCGCCTTCGATGCCATGGGCAAGGCCAAATTCCTTTTCGCAAAGATTATGCCGCCCTTTCTTACAAAAAAAACAGTCCCCGCAAACCGCTATGGGATATACAGCGACTCTTTCTCCCACCTCATAACCGGAAACACCTGTTCCGATCTCATACACTTCTCCGACAACCTCATGCCCCAGAATCGTGGGAAGGTCTTTTGGCAATCCTTGTCCCAAAAGCGTTTTAATGTCAGTGGCGCAGATTCCCGCCACCTTTGTTCTGACAACAATCTCTCCTTCACCTGCCACGGGCATTTCGTATTCTTCAATACGAATATCGTCCTTTCCATGTACCACTGCTGCTTTCACGTCAGTTTTCTCCTGTTTGCTGATTTTTCTCTGATAATTGAAATCAGGGAACTGATTTTTAAGGGATCTTTTTTCCCGGGTATGGCTTCCACACCTGAACACAGATCAATGCCGTAAGGATCTGTGGCATCAATGGCCGGGCCTACGTTTTCAGGACTGATTCCGCCCGCCAGCCACACCGGAACGGGACTCCGAACCGCATCCATCAGTTTTTTCACAATGTTCCAATCACACATCAGGCCGGTCCCGCCAAATTTCATCTTTCCCTGAAACACCGCGGCCGTGTCAAAAATAAGCGCATTCACACCTGCCTCAATATAATCCTCAACCGCTTTTTTAAAATGTGCAAAATCAACATGTTTTCCGGCCTCTGGCAAATGAACAGACTGCCACAATTCAGTGGAAGGGAAAGCCTTTTTTAAGCGTCTGATGAACAAGGTGTCTGTTTCCCCCAGGAACTGAACCGCAAAAGGATTCAGCTCCTGAATTAACTGCGCTGCCCGCTTTTCCGCCATATTAAAGATCAGCGCGACACCGGGGATTGGCTGTGCACTGAAAAGCGGCTTTGCCTGGTCAAGAGACAGAGACCGGGGAGAAAAATCAGTCTCCACAACCGCGCCGAAAAAATTAGCCCCTTCATCCGCGGCAAGCCTTGCATCTTCAAGATTTGTCGTGCCGCATATCTTCACTTTATAGCCATTTTTCATCAGATCAGCCTTTTAACCAGTTATCATTGATAAAGCTCCGTTCCACGCCGTTCTCCGTGACAGTCCCGCCCATATTGTCAACCTCGGTCTCAATAATTCTCGTTTCCGACACCCCCAGGGATTTCAGATACGCCATGGCTCTGTCATAGACATCCTGCTTCTGGGTCAGAGCAAATATGGTGGGCCCCACGGAACTCATCCCCGCGATTTCGACCCCGATGCCGCGTAATGCGTTAATGTAGCTGTAAATGGGCGTTCCATATGCACCGTGCTGTTCGCATTCGGCTCTTTTTGATCCCAGATAACAGATATCAAAGAGCGCGTCTCCTATTTTTTGGAGGTCTCCTCTGACCATTGCCGGCAGCATATCAAATAGAATGATCCGTGACTTTGCACCGGCCTGCATGGCATCCAGAGTTCTGGCCCTTCTCAGCAGCAACTCGACTTCTGATTCAGCCGAGGTCTCCTTTCCGGTGAACTCATCTTCCAGACTTTTGACTTCGGGAATAAAAACAATGACTTTGGTATCCGGCAGATCCACTCTGTGGATCATGACAAGGTCATCCCCCGCGACAACCCATCCGCCGTTGACACCGACCATGGCACCGATGCCGGTCTCAAACGCGGGCAGAAGATGCCCCTCTGACATGGGACTCTCCTCGCACGAGTGATATCCCATAATTCTGCGGAGTTCCCATCCGTAAAACGGTCTGCCCAGCACTTCGTTCATGCCGATACACACCGCGCACATGGACCCGATGGATGAACCAAGTCCCACATGCCTCCGTTTGTGGTCATAAAGCTCGATTTCAAACCCGCCGGTGTAACCGAGAAGTGTTTTGAAAATATGGCAAAAATGCCGCACGATCAGACTTCGTTCCCCTTTGGTCCGAATCTCCGGTTCTTTTATGGCTTTCACATTCGCGTGAAAATATACGCCGATACTGACACCGATCCCACCGCCCCCGGGACGGTCGAGATTAAAACAGTTCATATCGAGAACCGTGGGATGCAGTCTCGCGGGGACTTTGACTTTGACTTCTCTTTCTTCTGAAACACTGTCCACTTTCCGAGGTTTGATGCCGATTTTCTCATAAGAATGGATAAACCTTTTATTTCCGGGTTCAAATTCTTCCAGAACCGTTGAAACTTTATCAAAACGACCACCGATAATTCCAATCTCGATCTTCTGCTTTTCCAATCCGTCATTTCCTTTCCGTGTTAAAATAAATAAAGTACCTGTTCATCATGTTCCGGCATATCTTTTGATCCGGATGAAATAAGATTTTCGCACTCCGAAAAAAAATACTGAAAACCTTTTGTCCAAGTACTTAACCTTCCGAAATTTCGGAAACTTCGGAAGTCTCAAAACAGCTTAGATATCCAAACTGCTCACCTCAAGCGCGTTATTCTGAATAAACGCTCTTCTCGGCTCAACCACATCTCCCATGAGAAGCGTAAAAATCTCATCTGCCTCCAGCGCGTCTTCCACTTTCACTTTAAGCAGAATGCGCTTTGCCGGATCCATGGTTGTTTCCCATAACTGATCAGGGTTCATTTCTCCGAGACCTTTGTATCTTTGGACAGCAATTCCTTTTTTACCCTCTTCTGTCATAAATCGGAGAAGGCTTTTCTTATCCTCGGTCAGAACCGCGCCATCTTCCTTGTCTTTGGCAAAAATCGAAAAAGGCGGATGATCAAATTCAGCAATCTTTTTTGACAAAATCAGACACTTCTGAAACTTCGGAGAATGAATAAGCCCTCTCCCGATTTTTACAGGCTGAATATCTCTGGCCGTGATATCTTCTATCAACGTTTTTGCTTCCCCCCTGGAAGGTGTCACCATCATTTCATAGACATTTCGATCCTTATTCCAAATCATTTCACCGACATCATATGCTTCCTCGGCCAGTGAATCTTTTAATGCCCACATTTTATCATCATCCTGAAGGAATGCTTTATCTTCCACGCCTTTTTTTATCAGGAATTCCACGAGATATGCGGGAATGCCCCGGCGTTCGAACTGCGATAACAGGGAAACATATTCGGAAAGCTCCGCGATAAAAATATAGAGACTGTGTTCAGGGAGGGTTTCCCCTTTTCCGTTCTTCACACTTTTCTGATTGCATATCCGCTTTAAAATGTAGTCATTGAATTCGCCCTCATCTTTAAGATAAACTTCGCTTTTTCCCTTGCCCATTTTAAACAAAGGCGGCTGTGCGATATACAGAAAACCTTTTTCTATGACTTCGGGCATCTGTCGGTAAAAAAATGTCAGGAGAAGGGTTCGGATATGGGATCCGTCAACATCAGCATCTGTCATTACAATGACCTTATGATACCTTATTTTTTCAATATTATACTCCTCATCCCCGACGCCTGTGCCAAGCGCCGTTATAATGTTCTTGATTTCCTCACTTCGCAGGATCTTGTCAAACCGGGCTTTCTCAACATTTAAAATTTTTCCCCGAAGAGGCAGAATGGCCTGGAATTTCCGGTCTCTGCCCTGTTTTCCCGAACCACCGGCAGAATCACCCTCCACCAGGAAAAGTTCTCTCTGAGCCGGATCTGAAATCTGGCAATCCGCAAGTTTTCCCGGAAGGGTCGAATCAATCAGAGCGCCTTTGTTTCTGGCGAGGTCCCTTGCACGTCTCGCGGCATCCCTTGCTCTTGCCGCGTCCGCGGATTTTGCAATGATCTTTTTCGCGACTGCGGGATTCTCTTCTAAGAACACATTCAGCTTCTCATTGACCAGGGATTCAACAAGCCCTTTGACCTCACTGTTTCCCAATTTTGTCTTGGTCTGTCCTTCAAACTGCGGAGACATGATTCTGACACTGATGATTGCTGTCAGCCCTTCCCTGACATCCTCACCGCTGATCTTTGCCTTGAAATTTTTCGGGAGATTTCCGTTGATGGCGTACTGATTAATGGTGCGTGTCAGGGCCGCCTTAAAACCGATGAGATGGAATCCGCCTTCTATCGTGTTGATATTATTTGCAAAGGAAAATAGCTTCTCGGTAAAGGTGTCATTGTACTGGATAGCGACTTCAATCTGGGTGCCG
This sequence comes from Desulfonema magnum, assembly GCF_017377395.1. Taxonomy (GTDB): domain Bacteria; phylum Desulfobacterota; class Desulfobacteria; order Desulfobacterales; family 4be13; genus Desulfonema_C; species Desulfonema_C magnum. Next base: position 453,021 of record NZ_CP061800.1, read on the forward strand.
CCTTTTTCCCCTTCTATAAAAATCGGCTTATGCAGGCCCGTATTATGCCTGTTCAGATATTCGACAAATTCAGATATTCCGCCCTCATAAAAAAATTCCTGTTTTTCATCTGAGCGTTCATCTTCGATTTTTATCCTTACCCCTTTGTTTAAAAAAGCAAGCTCTCTGAGTCTGCGGCTCAGAATTTCAAAAGAGAAATTATCTGAATTTAAAATTTCCGTGTCCGGTTGAAAATGTATTTTTGTGCCTCGTTTGTCCGTTATCCCGGTAATATTTAACTCGCTTGTTTTTTTCCCTTTTTCATATGTCTGATAATAAATGTTTCCACCGGAGTAAATTTCCACTTCCAGAAACGATGAAAGCGCATTGACAACGGAAACCCCCACGCCGTGGAGTCCGCCTGAGACTTTGTAGGATTCATTATCAAATTTTCCACCGGCATGAAGCTTTGTCATGACCACTTCAACCGCGGGCACATTCTCTTTTTTATGAATACCCACAGGAATGCCCCGGCCATTATCTTCAACACTCACGCTGTTATCCGTGTGAATAGCGATGGTGATTAAATCACAGCCCCCGGCCATGGCCTCATCAATGCTGTTATCCACGACCTCATAGACAAGATGATGAAGTCCCTCGACATCCACATTTCCGATATACATGGAAGGGCGTTTGCGAACGGCCTCAAGTCCCTCCAGAATTTTGATGTTATCTGCGCCGTAATTGTTTTTGCTGTTATTGTTTGTGTTATCCATATTTCTGTTTTTCCAATTTTGCTGTTTGAAGAATAAAACCTGCTCTCCCTGCCGAGTTCGGATTGGCAAATCCGAACCTTGCCCGCGGGATTTGACAATCTGGCAAAAGCAGGGAAGGGGAGTTTATAAATTCTGTATAAACGCTCATGAAAAAGCCGAATCTTTCGCCTCCGGTTAATGAAAATATTTTCAAATAAAAAACCCGGCCTTTCAAAATGTGTTTTCACGGTAAAAATAAAACTACAGACATGACCTGATAAAAAGAGAATTTTTTTCAATCTCCCGCTCTTTTCTTATAAGCCATCCTTATAATTTTGACAAGATTTTATAATTTCATATATAGTAAAATAATTGGTTTGATGTCAGCCCTCATCCGGGGGTGACAACCTTTGGTCTGAATACCCCCGTCATCAGGGGATTTCTCCGGAGACTGATGCCTCTGATATTCACTTTATAAATTTGCAGATTGTCAATAACAGCGCACAGATATCCCAGAAATTTGGAATCGTCTTAGGCAGAATGGCCATGTTCGCTGAAATATCTTGCATAATCAATATGGTGTTGCTGACGACCTCGTTTGCGCTCAGGCCAGCTTTGCTGTCTTTAAAACCCGGTGTTCTGGCGGCCTCCGTTGCAGATGTTATATGAGAAGCTAATTCTTTACCGTGAAAATATATTTTGAAAAGCCGGGTTCTTTATCTGCCAATATTTTCGTGACCGGGGGCGAAAAACCCGGCTTTTTCATAAGCGTTTAAGTGGTATGCCCCGCTCCGAGTTAGCCACAAAGACAGAAAGGAACCACAAAGAGACTTCGTGAAACTTTGCGCCTTCGTGCCTTCATGGCAAAAAAACAGGTGTGTCCCGCCTTTTACACATCCGAAAAAATTAGCCATAAAGACACAAAGAAACTTCGTGAAACTTTGTGTCTTCGTGCCTTCGTGGCAAAAAAACGGGTGGGTCCCGCCTTTCACATATAAAACCTGTCCTTGTGTAAAAGGCGGGACATACCCAAAAAAATTATCCTGTTATTGACAAAACGCTGTAAAAAAGATAAGTGAATGTTTCAGTCATTGGCCGCTGCGCTCTGTTCGCAGGGTTAATGATCAGGGGATAGCTGGTGCGCCAACACCGACTGTCCCTGCTTTAAATTAAATAGGGGTGGTATATTAAAACAATGACTTACAGAGCTTTTTAAGCTCCGGATGATTGTTCAGGGCTTCGATCAGTTCTTGTGACCGTTGCCTGTGTGTGCTGATTTCAATGGTTTCGTTGTGCTTCTGGTTGTGAACGGTTGTGATCATCCGAACATAGCCCCAGGGGTTGTCCGGGGGGATTCCGGCCTCATATCGCCGGATCGTTCCCTGTAGCCCTTCGATTACTGCCAGATCAATTTTGCCTTCTTTTAACATCTGAAATGTCAGCGCATAAGCGTTAAAGCGGTTCTTACCGCCGACATATTCGTTAAGTTCCCTGCACAGATCGTTTATCTGATTCAGATTCTCAGATCTGTACTGAATTTTACTGATAGGTCTGAACTCAGGAGTGACAGGTTTTACCAGGTTCTGTTTTATTTCATCATCCCGGATATCTTTGCTGACAGATTGCATGGGGTCAGCTTTTATTTCATCACAAATCTCTTTTGCCTGTTCACGGATATGCTCCTCATCAGGAGTTTTCCGTCTGAGTGACTGAAACTCTCTGAAATTTATCACCTTTGCTCTGGCGTGATATCTTTCGGCTTCGGGAACAGGTATGGAAACAGGAATGGACTTGGGTTTGTTTTTGACGACAATGCCCCATGCTGCAACATCGGTGTTGATCCTTAACATTTTATTTTCACAGATAATTATCTGCTTTTCCGTGAGGATGCGGATGGCCCGGCAGATGTCGGACTTGTGCTTGATCTTCGTAATTTTCTGAATCTCTTTCAGATTTTTCTCACAGGTTTCACGATGCCAGCCGTAGGTGTTTCGAATAATATAGTCAACGATCTGCCTTTGCAAAGGCGGGAGTGGAAATTCAATAAATTTATTGAACATGTCATTCGGAGTTATTGTGAACGGTCTGTCAAAAAGATCAAAATTTCTTGCGGTATTCATAAGTTGTTACCTCCCGTTAAGAGCGGCAACACAAAGACAAAAAACAGCTATACCATCTCATTTTGAAATGATTTAAAAGAATCTTGACAATAAATGAAGTCTGATATAAATTTTTTGCTTAGTCATTTGGCCTTTGTGCTGCTACACAAGGTTAAGTGATTAGGGCTTGGCAGGTGCTGTAACACCTGCCGAGCCTGTTTTTTTATGCTGATGTATCAGCTTATATTTGTTTTGTCAATAAAAATTCCAATGAATTTAAAAAAGGACACGAAGTGTTTTTTTTAATGTTTTCTTTATATAAAGGTATGTTTCCGGTTTATTAGGAGTTCTCCTAATAAATGTTAGGAGAACTCCTAACGATGATAGTTCTGTTCAGATTCAGTTTGACTTGATAATCAAATTTTAAGAACAGAAAAGTCATTTAAGAAAAAAAAGTCACCCCCAAAATATTCCCGTCATCCCATTAATTTTTCCTGATTAAGTACCTGATCAAAAGTTTTTCATACATATTTTTCGGAGAAACCCGGCTTTTTCCTTCACAGGCGGCGGCTCATTCCGGGGAAAAAAGCCGGGTTTCTTTCCCGTACGAATATCGAAAACTTATGGTTAGGTACTTATAATGAATTTAGGGGAGGGGCAACCAAGCCCTGTAAGGGCGGCATATTTGTAGCAGGGGGTTTGCAAACCCCCTGCGGGGCTTGGCAGGTCCGGATGCGAACAGCCCGGCAAATCGGACTTGTGTTTAATCTTTCTCAAATTCTTTTCGCAGCTTTCACGATGTATCAAATAGCCCTTGATCGTCCCGGAACTGGAAATACAAAAAATATCGGTTCGGTGATCAACATTGATAAGCTTATTCATGGAAAAGGTCCGTTTACTGACCTTGGTGAAGATATTGATGTATTATCTCACAAAAGATATGGCAAAGGCTGTTGATCTGAAAAAACCGCCATATAAAAACCTAAAAACATATATGGAATACAAACAATTAAAAAAGCAGAGATAAAGATTGATGACGGTAAATGCAATACAACAACAATTATTTTTAACCGAAAACAACCCGAAATTCCCTTCAACACGATTCCAGGGGAGCAAATTAAAACTCGTTGACTGGATTTGGGATGCCATAAAGAATATCCGGTTTGACACAGTACTTGATGCGTTTGGCGGAACCGGAAGTGTCGCTTATCTGCTTAAAAGCAAAGGTAAGAAAGTGACTTACAATGACATCCTGAAATTCAACTGGCATATTGGCACGGCCCTGGTTGAGAATGACGCTGTCAGACTGGGTCAGGATGATATTGACTTTATTTTTACAAATCATAAGGGAATGAAATATCCGACACTTGTTTATGACACGTTCAAGGATATTTACTTTACGGACGAAGAAAACCAGTGGATTGACAGAGTCTCGACAAACATCGGCCTGCTTGAAGATCGTTACAAAAGGTCAATGGCTTATTTTGCTCTTTTCCAGGCGTGCATCATCAAAAGACCGTTCAATCTTTTTCATCGGAAGAACCTTTACATCCGATTTTCCGATGTGCAAAGGAGCTTTGGAAACAAAGCATCGTGGGACAGATCTTTTGAGTCTCATTTCAGGAAATTTGCCGACGAAGCAAATCAGGCTGTCATATCCAATGGTCATCATAACAAAGCATTAAATACGGATGTTTTTGACATTAAAGATACTTTTGATCTTGTTTACATTGACACCCCGTATATTTCCCAAAAAGGCGTGGGGGTGGATTATCACGGATTCTACCACTTTTTGGAGGGATTGGTGAACTATTCTCAGTGGAATGAAATGATTGACCATAAAACCAAACATAAACGTCTGAAAAAAAACGCGTCCGTATGGGCTGACAAACACCGGATTGAACAGGCTTTTGACAGATTGTTTTCCAAGTTTAAGGACAGCGTTCTGGTGGTTTCATACAGGTCGGACGGTATTCCCTCTGTAAAACAGCTTAAAAACCTGATGAATCAGTATAAAACAGAGATCATTGAAATTCGACGGAAAAAATATAAATATGTGCTGAGTAATCATCGCTCGGAAGAAGTGCTGGTCATTGGAAAATGAAGCCTTACAGCGATTGGTAGTCCTGCATAAGTGGTGATGAATGAGATTCAGTGTCCTGATATTCGAGTACTGAACGGGATTCATTACTACCTTTGCAGAACTATCCAGGAATTTTTAGTGAAAGCGCAGGTTGGGTTGAAAAACGGGTGGTGTTCTAAAACTGGACTTTTCTGAAATCTGTGTTATTATAGTGTAGTCATTCAGGAGTAAAAAACTATTTTCGGAGGAATATTTCGATGGCACTGATTCCTGTCCGCTGTCCGCTTTGCGGAGGTGAGAAAGTGAAAAAAAGAGGAAAAACAGATGACGGAAAGCAGCGTTACCTGTGTCAGAATGAGAATTGCGAGGCAAAATCTTTTCTTCTCGACTATACATATAACGGAAGAAAATCAGATATTAAGCACAAAATTATTGAAATGAGTCTCAGCGGCAGCGGTATCCGGGACATCGCCCGCGTGCTGGAAATCAGCACGGACACCGTGATAAGCGAATTAAAAAAAAAGGAAACTCTTCTCGACTCGGTGAATTCCGAACTCCTTAAAACTTTGGAACATACTGAAAATATTGAGGTTGACATATTGAAAGTTGAGGAGGCTGAGGCGGATGAGATGTGGAGTTTCGTGGGCAAAAAGGAGAATCAGAGGTGGCTCTGGCACGCCGTTGATCACAAAACCGGAAAAGTTCTCGCATATACCTTCGGAACGCATGAGGACAAAGTCTTCCTCGAACTGAAAAGGCTCCTCGAACCTTTCGGAATTGTAAAGTTTTATACTGACAATTGGGGGTGCTTATGAACGAAATCTCAATCCTGCGAATCATGAGATAGGTAAAAGAAACACTCAGAAAATAGAAAGGAAACATCTGACTCTGAGGACGAGAATAAAACGTCTTGCGAGAAAAACAATCTGTTTCTCCAAATTGGAGAAGATGCATGATATCGTCATCGGACTGTTCATCAACGTATATGAATTCGGACTAGTAATATGAGTAATAAAAAATGACTAGCTCCAAATTTAGAACACTACCGGAATTCTTTGCCCAAGTATATGTTATCACATCAGCGACGAGGAAAGCTCATAAGGTCTGATCAGCACATTTGCCGCAATCCCGAGCCCGTCATGCAGATTCCTTATCATTTCCAGAGACAGCGGTTTCCTGCGCTCCAGAATTTCATTCACATGCCCCCCGACATATGGCTCAAGATTGTCACTTGTCAGGCCCCGGCTTTCCATATAATACTTAATCGCCTCAATCGGATCGGGCTCAGGCATGGGATAATGACGGGCCTCGTAAGCCTCGACCAGCGTCGTCAGCACCTCAAGCCGGTCTCCCTCGGGCGTGTCAGGCGAGGCATCAAACAATTTTTCAATTTCCCCCAGGGCCTCCTGGTAATCTTTCTCGTTTTTGACAGGCCTGATATTCATATCTGCACTCCTTTTCAAATGGTTTCCGAATCAATCTTGTCATATTCCTCATGGGTTCCCACAAAACGGATATAAACAATGCTGAACCGGTACTGAATGGCGACAACAAGACGATATTTATTTCCTTTGATATTAAAAACCGCCCGGTTGTTCCCGATAATGCTGACATTGCGATAAATTTCTTTGATCTCGGCAGGAGTCTTCCATGATGCCCGCCTGGCATCATGATACCATGCCTCCAACTGAGAGCGGGAATCAGGATGTTTTTCCCAGAAAGTACGCAGTGTTTTCAAAGCAATAATTCTCATTTAATTCTTCCATGCGGTGATCTGACCTCCTTTTCCCGCTTTCGCCACAAAGTCAGATTCTCCACCGCGAACTCCCAGTCCATCAGATCATCCTCCCATTCAAAATTCTCCTCATTCTCCATTCCCTCTATTTTGGCTCTGAACTCCTTAAATTCGCAGGCATATTTTTTTCTGAAACTGGCATCCTCCGCCTCGTATTTATGAATCTTACCCTGTATCTGAGTCAGCACATAATTCTGAATAAGCCCGACCGGTGTTATCGCCATTTCCTTACAAACATCCGACAGCAATTCCGGAACCTGTATGTTTGTCAGCATGACATTCTCCTCTCTTTTTTATTGTTATCAATGGATTATCCGTTTTTTTCTGATAAATAATTCCAATCTGCCACAGTTGACAAAAAATAATCATAACTTACTATTTTTATACAGAAAAGATAGGCATGTCAAGCTGAAATTTATTTCTGTCCTTTCCGGAGTGCCAAACTTATAGTTTGGCAATGCTAATCGAGGAGTCTTGCCCAAACTCTAAGTTTGGCACGCCGAAACGATAAATGTTTGATTTGTGCAGGAGGCAGAGCCTCGGTTCACGCATTCCCAAGCAGAGCCTCACTGCCATTAAGTTAAGGATTATCCCAAGTGGCAAAAACAGTTTTTGGCGAGGATGCGAAAAATAATTTTCGCACTCCGGAAGCTTAACTTAATGGCAGTGAAGCAGAGCCTGGGAACGAGTTAAAAACTTCCGCCAGCCCCAACTCGGACCGGCGGAACTATCCCCTATTCCTGAACCGGCTGGCTGTTCACCACCTGCATAATATCAAGGATACCAATGTAACCGTCCCCGTCCAGATCATAGAACGCATCGTAATCATCATCCCCTTCTTCCGCATCCCATCGGACAGACACCTTTGCAATATCACTGTCATCTGTGATGCCGTTGCCGTCAAAGTCATAAGCAAGGGGATTGCCTTCCTCATCCGCGGGGACTTTCAGATCACTGACATGGGAAATTACCAGGTCACTGTCCACCGTGACCTCGGACATGAGCGTCTGAGCGCCTGCGATTCTCGCCGACTTTGTTTCCGAGAATACCTGAGCATCTCCTTCATGTTCCTTTATGATCAGCCTGCAATTTCCGCCATTCCCCTGAGCATGAAGCACCATGCGATATTCACCGGACTTCAGGGCAGGCAGAGAGATTATGTCGTTTCCGCTGTCATTGGTTTCAAAAACAGACCCTGCAATATGCGCGCCGTATTTGCTGCATTCTCTCCCCTGGGCGTCATACACCAGCAGATCCGCAGCCCCTTCAACACTCACAGACATCCGCACCGGGGTGGGAACCGCTTCGATATGATCCACCACCGCTTTGCCCAGATCGGTGAATTCTCTCCAGTCATTGTCCGCACGCATGATGCCGTCTTCGATCAGGGAATCCATTGTCGGTGCTTTTCCCTCGCACACGATCACGCCCTGAACCTGGAATATCAGGTCATTATAATCCTTGTCACTACAGATAAAATTTTTGTCTTCGTAGATAAACGCGTTTCCCGCGCCATTAATATCCGCAATCTGCCCCAGATACAGGTCATGCTCCGGATTGGATGAGGCAAGGGAAAACAAGGGCCGCATCTGAACATTATCTGTTCCCGGATCATCGCAAAGCTCCGCCAGCGTGAAATTCGGAACCAGAATCGTTGCAAAAGTGTCACCGGGAGTCATCCTGAATTCCCTCACCCCTCTGTATATCCCGCTGTTCCACTCTTTGTTCTCTCCGAGAGAACCGCTGAACCGTGCGGCTTCTGTGGCATCCGAAATGACCACATACCCCTGTGTTGTGTTTGAAATCGCCCGTGTTGCAGCCTCTTTTATAAATTCCGTGGAGTTTGGCTCAAATCTTTCCATTCCGGTAAGACTGAATATCCCAAGCTCTCCCTCATACCTGCCGCCGTCATACAGCCAGTCCATGGTCACCACACCGTCATCTCCCACAGTGAACACACCGGCAATATAACGAGTGACAATTACCGTGTCAGTGGAAGTTTCACCTTCAACTGTCGTAACCGTGACTTCGACAGAATTCCCATCCATATCCAAATCCGCATAACCGCTGAAAGACACTTCATACTCATCTTCAGGATTGTTTGTGGATTCAAATTCAACAGATTCGCCATTGATGACGATCTCCGCAATCTCATCCTGATGCGTGGTAACACCTGAAACCAGGATTTTGTCGTCACAAGTGGTGTAACCCGATGTCGGGGTGTTTATTACGATATCCGGTCCTCCGGGATTGACTTCATGCTCGCATTCCCTGACCCTCACCGGCAGTTCCCCGAAAATCCTGTCAGGAAGCACACGGGTGCCATAAATCACATCTGCCACGGCTTTGAGGTTGTATTTCCCTCTGAGACCTGCAAAGGGCAGTCTTCCCACCTCAACTGTTGCTGAAGAACCGCGGGCTGACACTGTGCTTACAATTTTTTCATTGCCGTCATCATCAGATATGACAAGTTCGCCTTCAATACGGGGATTTCTGAGTTTCACCCCTTCCGGCACGATAAATTTCACCGTGATGATACCGCTCTCATAAACAATATCCTGGTCCATAACCTCAGCGGCTTCCAGGGAAAATGCCTCTGAGTAGTCCGTAATATCCAGGACGGAATTAATATTATCTCCTTTTTTGGTTGTTCCGTTAATATTCAGATGAATATTCTGAACATGCCAGTCCCCCTGGGACACAACAAGATCATACGCCGCACCTCCGCCAATTTTATCCTTGGCAAAGCCATTTTCAGTGTCTGTGCCGTCAACGCCATAAGCACGAATCTCTCCGCTGCTGATACCTGCATTTGAATTACAAGTGTCCCCATAATCCAGGACAACTTCTCCTCTGATAAAAGCCGCCTGCGTCAGCACATTATTGGTGATTTCCTCACCTGCTTTCAGGCTGATCTTATCTGCGTCATAAGACGCATGCGGATGAATAAAATAGTCGTCCCCGCCGTTCAGATAAGTTTCCGTATGATAGCTGCTTGTGCAGAAATGGTAGGTGTTTGCCGGAAGGACAAAGGAATATTCACCGCCATTGTTGTTAATATTGACGGAACCGGCAGATGAAGTGAAATAATGTCTGTTAATCGTATTGCCGGAATTCTCCAGCCCGTCCAGTGTCACGGTTCCTTTTATGACACCGTTCAATGGTTTTGATGGAAAATTGATTTCCTCCAAATTCGCTTCCATATCCATAGACTGACTGTTTATGATCCAGCTCATCCCATTTTCAAGTGTGAAATTACCAGATATTACAATATCATCGCAGTCGTCCCCTACGGGAAACACATAAGTTCCGTCCGCATTGACCGAAGTACAAACTCTGGTATTGCTGCATTTGATGTCTGCGCAGAGTGTTCCGTTTCTTATGGTGCGGGTTCCGCTGGTGCCGGTGCCGCCGTAAGACAGCCTTCCGGAAACGGTTGTGGGACTGGCGATATGAAAATTCACTTCCTTACCGCCACCCGCGGACAATGAAACAGACTGACTCTTAAAACTCAGTGTTGTTTTGCCGTTATCCACTTTGGCATTTGAACAGGAAACCGTCATTTGACCAGTGCTGTTTTCAGACATATATGTGACAACACTGTAATATCCGTTCGTACCTGTGGTTGAAGTCTTACTGCATGTGCCGGAGACCGTAATGCGAGCAGCAGACACGCCAGTATTTCCCACAGACACCCGGCCATAAATTTCCGCGGGTTGAATAGTCCATGTCAGGGTGCTTGTCTGATTTGCACTGACGCTGACCGTTTTCCCGGCGAGACTTAACTGGCATCCGTCTATGATCACATATCCCCACACAACAATATCGGTATCCGGATAAATGGGGATGGAAAAATTTCCCTCAGCACCCGTAATATCCGCGGATGATATCTGACTGCTTGTCCCAGCTTTTTTCGCATAAAGTTTTCCGCCGGACACCTCCACATCGGCAGAGCCTATCTTACCGGTGACATAACCGGGTTCCACATTAAAATTTATCGTCTGAATCTGACCGTAAGACACGGAAAAATTCACCGGCTCAAAATTCAGTGTTCCGCCGGTGCTGACACGGACATTTTTACATTGGATTTTGCAGCTATGGGAGTCACCTTCTGAAATCATCAGGGTAAATGAATATTCACCATTTTCTCCGGTTTTGGCGTTCAGGGTTGAAAAACCAGAAGGGGACACAGTGATATCAGCATTTCCCACCGCCTTGCCGCTCAATGTCACTTTGCCCTTAATCTGGGCAGAACCGATTGTCCAGCCCACATTTATATTTCCGCCAGATGCCACATTCACAGTCTTCTCTGCCAAATTATAGCTCTTTCCGTTTAATACAACACTGCCATAGACCACGATGCCGGAACCCGCCTGTACAGGAAGCGTGAAACTTCCGTCAGCGCTGATGTTCGTGGTGCGTGAAAGGGCAGTACCATTGGCATCTTTTGCCCGAAGCGTTCCGCCGGATATGGTAATGCCATCAGGCAAAGCTATCTTACCGTTAATCTGACCTGTGTTTATGGTGAAATTTAATGTTGTGTGATCATCATAGCCAACATCAACGGTCTGGCTTTTCAGATACATCTGAACTTTTCCATTGTCCATGGAAACCGTGGGACAGGAAACCGTAAATGGTTTTGTTCCCTGTTCAGAGGTAAGCACAACAAGGCTGTAGTTCCCATTTGCGTCAGTGGATGTGCTTTCACCGCCGCTTGCCGATATCCTTGTGTTACTTATGGAAGAACCGCCAATTGTAAGTTTTCCGCTGATATAACCGGCATAAATAACATATTCCACCGTGGTGGTTCCGTTTTCAGCCACGGTTACGGATTTCTGAGTAATGGAATACGTCTTTCCGCCTGAGACGACGCTTCCGGATATCTTAACTGTTCCGGGCTGGGCAGTAAAAGAAAAATTGCCATCCGCATCAGGTCGGAGATCGCTTACCACAGTGTTATTTTTAGCATCTTTAACATTGAGAGAACCGCTGGAAATGGTTCCCGGGGCAGTGATCTTGCCATTGATACGGCTCGTGGTCAGGCTGAAATCTGCGGTTATTGTTGTGCCGTAGCCCACATGAATCGTTTGTTTTTCAGAAAAAAGCCGGCTCTTTCCGTCTTCGGCAAACGCCTCACACCAGACCTCGTAAGTCCACGTCTCACTGCTTCCCTTGAGAGGGCCGCCGATTATTGTCTTGTAAGTGCCGTCCGCGCCAACAGGCTCGCTGATGATAGGTGTAGAAGTGTCTTTGAAAATTTTTATTGTGGCCTTTGAGCCAGATCCGTTTAAAGTTACCGTTCCCTGCACAAATGCCGGCTCAAATACGCCTTCTATCTCACCATCCTGAGCATTCACATTGCCCTGCATCCCGGGTATCAAAAACAGGGATAGCGCGATTGTCATAAACCATACCGCGGGCCTCAACAATTTTCTTGGTTCCATTTTTTTACCTCTCTGATCATTTTAAAAAAAGTTATTAAAATAAACAGCATACCTGTTATGCTGCCAGACACGGCCAAAGCATCCGAATTTTGGAAGATTCAGCATGTCGTCCGTACAGCTTATATAGCAAAAAACATGCCAAAAGAGCCAAAAATCATATAATCTATTTGTTTTATAACATTTTTTTGATAAATCAGTTATAGGAATAGTAACAGAACAAAGGCTTATAAAAGGACAAATACCCATAATAATAACTATCCGATATAACTATTTATATAGTTAGTTTTCAGGTTATTTTTTGTATATAAAAAAATGATTACAAGTGATTACATTGCTAACAAACAATAATTTCAGATGTTTATCTGAATCAGATTGCATTTTTTCTCAAACACGCCTCTCTTAAAACAATACATCGGAACCGCCTTGCCATCAATTCGGCAGGTTTTGGTTGAGCGTTTCTTATTGCAGCTTAACCATTCCCGGTCCGTCCAAGTGTCAATCACTGCCTTTCTTTCAAAATTCCCCTCCCTCAGCAGTCTTGTGACGATTTTGGGCATAAAGCAAAGCTCTTCCCACAAATCATTTTTGGCGGAGTTTCTGTTCAGCGTGCCAACGGACCTCTGGCCTCTTTTTATATCCCAGCGTCCGGCCCATCCTCCATCAGGAGTTTTGTTCACACGCCGATGACGGTTCCAGAATGCGCTCTGATTGCAAAGAGCCCATTCGTAAATCCATCTCAGTGATTCCGAAGCAATATCGTCTGTTTCGGGTTGCGGGATGAGCTGCACAGCGTCCCTGACATGCTTTTCTGTAATACAGATATCGCAAGGTTCGGACAGCATCACTGACCGTTGCAGAATATTTCTCAGTTCCCGCACATTTCCGTAAAGATTCAGTTTCATCAGAAACTTCAGCGCATCTGTGTCAATCTCTGAAATATTCAGTTTCTCATGCTCCCCGACCTGGCTGTTAAATTCCTCCCGGAAATTTCGGATAAAATGCCCAGCAAGCTCCGGGATGTCCTCCCTCCTTTCTCTTAACGGTTGAATATATAACGGAAAAGCGCTGATCCGATGAAAAAGATCCGTCCGCATCTCGTTCATTAAATCTTCAACCGGCTTATTAGTGGCACAGATGATTCTGGCGCTGACCAGCTCCTCCCTCACGCCCCCGACTCTGGTTATCCTGCCGGTATCCAGCACTCTCAGGAGCGTCAGTTGCAGTTTTAACGAAGCTTCGCCAATTTCATCCAAAAAAATTGTTCCGCCTTCGGCTTCATGGAATTTTCCTGTTTTATGATTTTTGGCATCAGTAAATGCCCCTTTTTCATATCCGAAAAACTCGGATTCCAGAAGCGTGTCAGGCATCCCCGCGCAGTTGACGGGAACAAATGGCATGTCCCCTCTCAGACTCAGCTTATGGATGCTTCTTGCGATGAGTTCCTTACCCACGCCGGATTCCCCCAGGACCATGACCGGCCAGGGAAATCTTGCAATCTTAAGAACTTGGGATTTCAGCCGCTTCATGATTTCAGAATCACCGATCACTTTCTGATGGATTCTGTCTGTTTCAAAAATCCCGTGCATACCTCAGTCACCTCCTTAAAGTGTTAGGTGTTAGGTGTTAAAAAACACGCTGAAATGTTTCTGTTTCCTTGTAAGTTTTAACAAATTTGATTTCTTATCTGTTATAATTATTAATGTCCAAAAACGATTCTTGCGGACATTTTTTCATAAAAAAAATTTTTCCATTCCAAAACCGCTCTTTCAATGCTACAAATATGCCGCCAAACGTAGGGTGGGTGGAGCGAAGCGGAACCCACCTTGTGCGGTGGGTTCCGCTTCGCTCCACCCACCCTACATTTTTGTATCGGGTATATTATTTATTTCGATTTCCCTAAATCCGTTATAATCAGAATAATTATAATATATTCAATGCCAACCTCTGGACAGGAATAGCATAAGTTATAGTAAAAACCCAAAAAAACAAAGTGTTATCTTATATAATCTGAAATATTTTTTTTAATTACACCTTCTAATATTTTTATATGCAGGGAAATTTTTTTTCTTATGCAAAAAAATAAAAGAATATAATCAGGAAGGCATTGGGAAAGGTAAACAATTATGAAGGTGTTAGGTGTTAGGTGTTAGGTGTCAGATTTCAGGTGTTAGGTGTTAGGTGTTAGGTGTTAGGTGTTAGGTGAAAATATAAAATTTTCATCCTTTGTTGTGTCCTCAGGACATGGGAGTTTATATAAAAAAGGTGTTAACTCTCAGGAAAAAATTATAAATTTTTCGTGCTTCATTGTAACCGGCAGATCATGGGAGTTTATAAAAAAAGAGAGAAAAGCAATGGCAGAAAAAGACAATCAAAGCAAGGAAACCGTTCCCTCCGACAGACTCAGGGAACGGCGTGTGGTATGATGAGGGAACGGCGTGTGGTGTGATGAGGGAATGGCGTGTGCGTTCAGGGAATGGCGTGATTCTTAGGGAGCGTAAATCGAAATATTGTCCCGCCTCCGGCTTCGTGTTCCACCCAAATTTTCCCCTTATTCTTTTTCACGAGTTCTTTGCATAAGATCAGACTGATACCCGTGCCTTTCCCGCTAATGCCTGAGTCTTCTTTGTAATTCTCATCTGTCTGAAATACGTTTTGGATAATTTCTTCACTGATACTGATACCCGTATTAAAAACAGAAATTTCCCAAAATTCCTCCTCGGTTCTCTCAGTCCTCTCATCATTCGGAACAGAAGGAAGCGCGGATATTTTAACCTCACCGCCCCTGTCGCAAAACCTTACAGCATTGGAAATAAGATTGCGGAAAATCATATCGGTCATGTTCAGATCAGCATGTATAATTGTATCAGTTTCAATATGATGAGAAAGATTAATTCCTTTTTGTTTCGCATCTTCTGTAAAAAGAAAAATACAATCTGAAACAGCTTTTCGGAGATCAATCGCTCTGGGTTCAAATTCCATGTCTCTGATTTCAAAATCAGACCAGGTTACCAAATTCTCCATCAGTTTATGTGCATCCCTCACGGTATCGCACACAGATGTGACGATATCTTCAATCTTGCTGTTGTTCAGCTCCGCAGCCGAGGCCATGAGCATCTCGGAAGAATCCGTGAGATAAGAAAATATATGCTTCATATCGTGGGCAATCACTGAAAGCATCTTATCTTTTGCAGTATTTGCCTGAGAAAGTCTGATATTTAATTTGGAAAGCCTTGTATTTGATTCGATAACTTTTTTGTTTGATTGAAAAAGCCCTTCATTTAACTGGGAAAGTTCCTTTTGTCGGCGTCGGATGGCTATTTGTATTGTAATGCGGGCCAGAACCTCTTCCTGGCGAAAAGGTTTGGTAATATAATCAACAGCCCCCAGATAAAATCCCTTGACCTTGTCAAATGTCTCTGAAAGTGCGGTCATAAAGATCACCGGAATATCCTTTGTTGCCTCGCTTCTCTTAATCTGGCGACACGTCTCAAAGCCGTTAATACCCGGCATCATTATATCCAGAAGTATGATATCCGGCACAATATGCTTCAGTTGCTGAAGCGCTCTTTCTCCGCCCGGAGCGGCAAAAGTTTTAAAACCGGAGTCTTCCAGATAATCCACAAGAATATCCAGATTGGTGGGATTGTCATCAACAATTAAAACACTCGCTTTTTTATCTTCCTTTATTCTTTCCCATTTATGCGTCGGAACTGTCTCGGGAAAATTAGAACCATCTTCTAAAAAATCAAACAGCGCATTCACTTCGTCTTCAAGAATTACAACATTTTCTTTTTTATCATCACCCATTTTTCCCCCTCGTGTTTGAAACTTGAAACTTGAAACTCAAGTTTCAAGTTTCAAATACGGTTCGATCAGTTCCTGGATTTCATCAAAATTATACTTATCTGTCAGTTGGGATATTTTTGCCGCAAACGGAGCAAAATCAGGATTAAGCGATTCAATTTTTGTGACTTGTTTCCGAAGGCCTCTGATATCACCTGTTATCACAAACTGATAAAGCTCGGCAATTTCTTTTTTTGGCGGCGGAATAACAGGTGCCGGGACAGTTTCAGATGCCTGTTCTTCCTGGCTTTCATATATCCACTCTAATTTCAGATAGATTTTTAACAATTTCATAAGATCATTTAACTGAACAGGCTTGGCGAGAAAATCATCACATCCGGCTGCCAGGCTTTTCCGTTGTGTCTGTCCGAATAAATTTGCAGAAACCGCAATGATAATTATATGTTTCAACAACGGAATATGCCGAATTTGTTTTATCACCTCATAGCTGTCCATGCCCGGCATCATCATATCCATTAAAATCATATCCGGCTGAAACTCTGTGGCTTTGTCCAACGTGTCACTTCCGTCAACCGCTTCAAATATGTCAAAGCCCGGAGGCGAGAGCATATCTCTCAAAATCATACGATTTTTTTTCGAATCATCCGCGATCAGAATCTTACGGGCCGACCCTTTGAAACCGACAATATCTTTCAGGACTTCAATTCTGTCCGGGGGATCTGTTTTCCATTCAGCCTCAGGCAGGTCAGCGATGAACCAGAACTTACTGCCCTGTCCCGGTGTGCTTTTCACATACAATTCGCCTTCCATCATTCGGACCAGTCTCTGACTGATCGCCAGTCCCAGACCCGTTCCCTCGGCCTTGGCCAGCCTGCCCGAGGCCTGACGAAAAGGCAAAAATATCTCTTTCAGCTTTTCATCTGAAATACCAATACCTGTGTCTTCCACCTGGAAACGGATTTTGGTGTCTGTCCCTTGCCCGCTGTCTGTCACTGCTGAAGGCTCACGCATCACACTCAGGACAACAGTGCCTTTTTCCGTGAACTTAATGGCATTGCCGATCAGATTAAGCAGAATTTGGCGTAACCGGTATTTGTCGCCATAAATTTTTTCCGGCAAATCCGGATTGCTTTCATAAATAAGAGCAATACCTTTTTGTTCTGCCCGGATTCGTAACACTTCTGTTGTATTGATCAGAAAATCATGAAGCTGAAATGTTATGGGTTCCAGTTCCATTTTCCGGGCTTCAATTTTGGAAAGGTCTAAGATATCATTGATCATCATCAGCAGATGCTCTCCGCTGCCATGAATAACATTAATGGCTTTTCTTTGTTTTTCTGACAGATGTTTGTCGTTTCTGAGAATCTGGGTATATCCCAGAATGCCGTTGAGCGGGGTGCGAAATTCATGACTCATGCTGGCGAGAAACTCGCTCTTTGCACGGTTTGCAGATTCGGCAGCTTCTTTTGCTTTTTGTAACTCAGCTTCGCTTTTTTGCAATGCTTCCGTGGCTGCTTTTATCACACTGATGTCAAAAAAACTCTCCAGCATATAATTCCGGTTTTTCAGTGTGATGGGCACAACGGTTTTGAGGATATCACATTTTGTTCCGTCCGCCCTGACCAAGACACTTTCCGAATGATCCGTGGTCTGTCCGAGATCAGTAATGGGACATCTGCCTTTTTCCTCGGGACATATATATGTATGGCAAACTTTGCCCACAATCTGCTCTTTGGACATATCGCCCCCGATCATGAGAATTGCAGCAGGGTTGATATCTCTGATTTCATGGGTTTCCGGGTCAATAATAAGAACCCCCGCCTGCACTGAATCAAAAATCGTTTTCAGCCGGGACTCACTTTCCCTAAGCGCGTCCTGGGCCAGCTTACGATCTGTAATATTCCGGGTGACCCCCACAAATCCCGTGAGTTCGCTGTCATCGTCATAGAGATATGTTAATATTGCCTCTGTCCATCTTTTTGTTCCGTTCTTATGGGTCAGTTCCTGATCAAACCGTAAGGTCTCGAACATCCCTGATTCTTCGATATCCTGACTTTCTGCGGTGATATTCACAATGTTTTCAAGTGAAAACGGACTCAGCAATTTTTCCAGTGCCGCATCATCCAACTCTTCCGGTTTGTAGCCCAGCAAATTTTCAAAGGACGGGCTGACATATGTGAACCGCATGTTGTCATCTCTGGTCCATATGACATCAGCGGTGTTTTCAGCAAGGAGCTTATAGACTTTCTGACTTTCTCTGAAAGCCTCCTCAGCCTGCTTCTGAGTGCTTATATCAGTCATAATCCCCAGCACACCGGCCACCAGGCCATCTGCATCTGTAAATGTGCCTTTATGAAACACCACATCATGCAAAGACTTATCCGCATATTGAATCTGAGATTCATATTCCTGTGTTCCGGGATACTTCATCAGTTCCGAATCTGTATGATAATGTTTGTTCGCCAGTTCTTTCGGAATCAGATCATAAGCGGATTTGCCGATAATCTCATCCCCGGATTTTCCCAGAACAGTTTCAAAGCTTTTGTTACACCCGATATAGATGCCATTCTTGTCCTTATAAAAAAGAGGATTGGGAATGGTATCCATTAAAACCTGCATAAACTGATTCTGTTTTTTTAGTTCCTCATTTTCCTTTTTGTAGGCCGTGATATCACAGCCTGTTCCCAATACTGCGGATTTATTTTTAAAAACCACTGCCTCTCCTGAGAAGTCCAGCCATCGTTCTCCCCCTGTCTTGGTGATGATTTTAATCTCGCATCTGGAAAAAATGTCTTTTCCTTCGGCCTGAGCCTTACCAAGCTGATCGAATAACGCTTTAAAATCAGGATGAATCATATCAGATAAGCTGCGTCCGAGAAGTGATTCTCTTTTATAACCGGTTATTCTTTCAGCCTCACGGTTTGCATAAAATATCTGGCCGTCGTTATATATAAATACAGCCACAGGAATAGCTTCATTAAGTTTTCGAAATATGGCTTCATTTTTTCTAAATTCTTCAATAACACAAGCGGATTTGTTCATAATTCACCTATATTGCATGTTACTGTCCCGGAGGGACGGCTGAAAATAGCCTGGCAAGTATTGCCGGGGTGTCCTTATTGTCGGGTCTTATTGCCGGGGCGTCTTATTGCCGGGATGTCTTATTAGCCGGGATGTCTTACTGTCAGGATGTCTTCATATCGGAAATAACTAACCGATTATCACGATTAAAAAATCTTGTAAATCCCTTACCATGAAAACATACATGACCCATCAGGCTATCCATCTGAAAACGCATGATTTTCATTACATGGGCTGATTTTTTTTATGAATGTTTAATCAGGTGAATCATGGCTGAGACAGCAGGAGTCAGAGGAAGGACATAATAAAATTATTTGACAGTTTAGGTGAAAAAAATTTTTGCGATATTTAACAGATCGAACAGTTCCGAAATTCCTCCCTCAGAGAGGATTCACTTTCGGCAGGGTGAAGGAAAACGTGCTTCCCTTCCCGATTTCGCTTTCAATCCATATTATTCCGCGGTTTTTTCTGACGAATTCTTTGCATAAAATCAGACCCAGCCCGGTTCCTTTCTCTCCGTCAGTTCCCAGGGTTCTGTATTTACACTCAATTTTTAATAATTTTATGATATTATAAGCGCTTATACCGATACCATTGTCAGAAACAGAGATTTTGACAAATTCATGATTTTCATTTTTTTCATCAAAAGACTGTGCCGACACAGTAATTTTACCGCTGTTATGCGTGAATTTGATGGCATTTGAAATGAGATTGCGAAGGATGGTGTCTGTCATGTTCAGATCAGCATACACAAATGTGTCGGGTTTGACAGAATGAGACAGCTCAATTTTCTTTCGTTCGGCTTTTTTCTGAAAAAAACTGATCTGATGGCAGGCAAGCTTGTAAAGATCAATGGCCTTTGGTCGGATGTCCATTTTCCCTTGTTGAATTCTGGACCAGTTCAGAAGATTCTCCAACAGATTAAATGTGTTTTTCAC
The DNA here is from genome assembly GCF_017377395.1 of Desulfonema magnum. GTDB lineage: Bacteria > Desulfobacterota > Desulfobacteria > Desulfobacterales > 4be13 > Desulfonema_C > Desulfonema_C magnum. Next base: position 472,999 of record NZ_CP061800.1, read on the forward strand.
AGAACTAAGCATTTCTTTGGCAAAAAGTTCTGTTTTCTCCCTGTTGAAACGGCAGACTGAGCCTGCCAAAAGTTCGGAACCGGAAAGCAGCGTATTTAATGCATTTTTCAAATCATGCGCGATGATTGAGAAAAATTTATCTTTTGTTGCATTTAACTCCGTAAGTTCAGAATTTGCCTGACAAAGTTTGGCATTTAATTCTGAAAGCGCTTTTTTTTGACGATGAATCGTCAGATGGGTTGCAATGCGGGCTAGGACTTCTTCCTGTTCAAAGGGTTTGGTGACATAATCGGTCGCGCCGGATTTAAAGCCTCTGACCTTGTCAGCCGTTTCAGAAGCTGCTGTCATAAAAATGACCGGAATATCTTTTGTAGTCTCGTTTTCTTTCAGGCGGCAGCAAGTTTCAAAACCATCAATGCCAGGCATCATGATATCCAAAAGGATAAGGTCCGGCAAGGCAAATTTCGCATGTCTGAGTCCTTCCTCTCCATCTTCCGCGATAAGAATCTTATAACCTGATTCTTTCAGATACTCAGAAAGAAGCTTCAGATTTCCGAGATTATCATCTATAATCAAAATGACCGTTTTTTCATCTGTTTCATCAAAATCCATTTACTCACTCCTTTGGAAAGGGGTCAGGGATTTGGGGTTAAGAGCATCCCTTGCCGGAGGGCGTTTTTGCCGGCGGAGAGGGGTAAAACAGAAACATTTCAGACGCGGTTGTAAACCCCGGCCGACAAACAGCGTCCGGTAAAGGCAGATTCCAAACTAATTATTTTACATCTGAACAAAAAAATTGTATATCAGGAAAATTCCTATTTTTTCAGAAAAATTTCTTAAAAATGATAAAAGCGTGTTTGAAAAATCCCCGGCAAACCTTTGGCAGCACGGGTTTATGGAGACGACATTTTTTCGAATTATCATATTATTTCAATGCTACAAATATGCCGCCCTTACGGGGCTTGTCGGGATGCCTGCAAACCTGCCGCTACAAATATGCCGCCCTTACGGGGCTTGGTCGGCATATGCATCAGGCTAAGAATGCGGGACGGCTGCCGGACGGGGTTTGCAACCCCGTCCGAAACGTTTGCGGGCGGCGATCCGGAAAATATTCCGGACGGGGTTGCAAACCCCGTCCTGCAAAATCAGAGTTAATAAAAACAGTAGGTTGTAATCTTAGCCTGATGCATATGGGCTTGGTCGGCCCTCCCTTAAATCCGTTATAATCAGGAAAAAGGATTAGAAAGGGATTGAATCCGCTTCTTATACAAAATCTTTGTAGCGAAGGCGGCTTTTACGCTGCCAGATGGGGTAACACCCCGGGGAGACTTTTGACTATTATGGATACAAAGAATATTTTCTCAGAAATTCCCAAACATATTCCAGATGAAGTGTTCGAGGAAATTATCAAAACAGGGCATTGTAAAATTGAACGAATCATCTCAAAAGGCCATTCAAGCCCGGCTGATGATTGGTATGATCAGGAAAATAACGAATGGGTGATTGTACTCAGAGGAAGGGCAGGACTGGTCTTTGAAGGAAAAGACGAAGTGCTTGTCATGAAGCCGGGAAATTATATCAATATTCCTGCCCGCCAAAAGCACAGAGTGGCGTGGACTGATTCAGATGAGGAAACAATTTGGCTGGCCATACATTACTGATTCAGATCGCTGCTGTATAGCACTTAAGGGATTTCCCCAAAAAATAAAATACCCGGAAATATGGAAATGTAGGGTGGGTGGAGCGAAGCGGAACCCACCGCACAAGGTGGGTTCCGCTTCGCTCCACCCACCCTACGTCTTAGCCCGGTATTTTTGAAATTCCTCAGCCCTGTTCAGCACCATCTCCGAAAGGCTTAAACAAAACAAGAAGCTGCGGCAGAAGTGTCAAAGCTGCAATCAGAGCGATGAGCATGGCCAGTCCGGTAAACAGGCCGAAATAAATCGAAGGATAAAAATTGGAAAGCGTCAGAATGGAAAAGCCGATAATAATAGTGACAGAAGTGTAATACATCGCGTGGCCGATGCTTCCGTGACAGCGATGAAGCGTCCTGTAGTAATCCTTCTCCGTTTTAATCTCTTCTCGGAAACGGTAAATGTAGTGAATCGTGTCATCAACGGCAATACCGATACTGATGGCCGCTATGGTGATGGTCATCATATCCAGCGGAATGTTCAGCCAGCCCATGACCCCGAGGACCACGCCCGCGGAGAAAAGATTGGGGAAAAGGGCAATTATCGCCACTTTCAGAGAGCGGAAAAGAATCAGGAACATCAGCATCAGCACCAGGGCAACGACGCCCAGGGTCATAATCTGAGAGCGGAAAAGACTTTGCAGCATATTGTTGTATAAGACCATTGTCCCTGTGAGATGCACCTGTTCTTTTTTCAATTCCAGCTTATTAACGAGATCATTCTGAATCTGTTTCAATAAAGCGTCCCGTTTTAATGTTTTCAAAGAATCTCTGATACGAATGGTAAAGCGAACTTCGTTATGTTCAACTGACACATAAGGGGATAAGATCAGCTTCCGGTATCTTTCTGGCAATTTTGTGTAGAGAATGGACAGATCATAGCTGTCCAGTGATTCGCCCTTATTCAGTTTCCGGGTGATCTTCAGCAAGGTTCCCAGGGACAGCACCTTGCCAGTTTCTTCGAGATTGTCAAGATAGTCATGAACGCTCTCAGTCACCGCCATTCTGTCATCAGTAAACCAGTATTTGCTCTCGTCTTCCTCAGTGTCATCAAATGCGTCAATAAACGCATCATCTTCGTCCGCCTCAGCGGAATCCTCCGGGGCAGCATCCTCAAATTTAACGATGACATCCAGCGGGGTGGTTCCGCCCAGTTTCTGATCAATGACGCTCATACCGCCATAGATTTCAGTTGTATCTTTAAAATAATCAATAAAACTGTTTTCAACTTGCAAACGTGAAATCCCCATGACACTCAGAATAAACACGACACCGGTAATGATCAGTATCAGGGTCCCGTTGGATTCGGTGAATCTCGCAAAAAAACCGGTCATGGAGAACTGAAACCTTTCAGACTTATTCGGAGGATTCTCCTTTTTCAACAGCACGGCCCCGGCCGGAAAGAGAATGAATGTCAGCACGAGTGAAAGAAGAATTCCCGCGCTCATCATCCATCCGAAATTGATCACAGGCAGGATATCGCAGAGGAGCAGGGAACTGAACCCGGCAATGGTGGTCATGGCCGCGTACAGGCAGGGGATGATCTTGGTGCGAACGGTATTTTGCACCAGGGTTCGCTGGTCGCTTTCAGGATTTTTCTCAAGAAACTCTCTGTAACGCACGATTAAATGGACAACAATCGCCAAAGTGATAATCAGTTGCAAGGATACGAAGTTTGACGAAATCACGGTGACTTCCCAGCCGAACATTCCCAGCACCCCCATCATGGCAATCACTGAAAAAAAACAGCAGAGCATTGGCAAAATGATCCAGCGAAACCGTTTGAAAATGATGCCCAGCATGACCACCAGAAGAATAAAAACGCCCAGTCCGAAAGTCTTAAGATCACTTTTAATAAAAGAGATCATATCGTCTGAAATCATACTGATACCGCCCAGAAAAAGTTCTGCCCCGGGGCGGTATTTGTCCATAATCTCCCGGATGGCTGTAATGTTCTCATGCCTGACCTTGTTCACCTCATTCAAATGCTGGCGAATTTCTCTGACGACATTTCTGAGTTCAGCGGCTTCCGCTTCTGACAATTTGTCCTCAGCCTGTTTTTCCAGATATTCATTGCGTCTCACGGACAAATTCTCATATATCTCATCAGGACGCAGGTTTACCATCAGAGCGGTTGTGGTCATATCCTCGCTCACGATCAGGTTCCGATAGAAATAGCTTTCTCTCAGTTCGGTCCTGGCCAGTGTTCTGTCTGTTGCGGAAGATGTCAGTTTTCGAACCTTCCCTTCGGAGAGTTCAGTATAAGATACAGGAGGACTCTCCAACAAAGGAACATCCAAAATGGAAAGCACCGACGACACGCCCTCCAGGTTCTCCAGTTCCTCCCGCAGACGGCTCAGATTTTCCAGTGTGTTATCTGAAAGGAGATCATTATCTTTTGGTGTATAGGAAATCACCAGAAAATCATATACATCATATCTTGTGTTAATCTTGCGCGTGTAACGCAAATCTTCGTCATTCTCCAGCAAAAGCGATTCCGCGGACGCGTCAATTTGGAAGTCCTTTGCTTTGTACCCCATCACTGACATGACAATCAGCAGGCATATGATGACGAATATCGGACGGTCAAAAATGTATTTATAATATAAATCGTACAGTTTTTTCATGGCATCCAAGTCTCAAGTTTCAAGTTCCAAGTTCCAAGTTTCAAGTTTCAAGTTTCAAGTCTCAAGTCTCAAGTTTCAAGTCTCCCAAGCCATCCAAATACAGTCAATTCCGTCCAAAGCCATATGAATCAGCAAGCCCAGCCCTACCAGTCGTGTTTTGGGTGTCACAGTCAGTATCATATACACAAATATTGCCAGATACGAATGGAGCGGATGAAATCCGATACTGCAACGCCCGGGATTATAAACCGGGTCGGCAAGAAAATGGTCAAAATCAACTGCCATTGTCAAAACCATGACAAACCAGGCGTTTTTCCATCGTTCAGCAAATGCGGATCTTGCCACAATGCCCGGTATGATAAAATGAAGTGACAAATGAATGACTGAACGGATCATGAATATTCCTTTCTCAATGCTTATACTCAGTCTGTTCGGTGGGTTCCGCTGCGCTTCACCCACCCTACATTCGGTATTTTGTTTATTGGGAAATTCCTAAAAAGATTAATAAGGCGACAACAGATTAAAATACCAATATATAATCTCCTGCCCAAAAAAAATATACGCGATAGCGCCGATGGACAGAAACGGGCCAAAAGGAACCTTGAGTTTAAAATCCTTACGGCTGATCAGCATGATGAGAACTCCTGTCAACGTTCCCACAAGAGATGAAACAAAAATTGTAAAAAGTACTCCTTTCCATCCTATAAGGGTGCCAATCATGGCCAAAAGCTTGATATCGCCGCCGCCCATGCCTTCTTTGTGAGTAATCAGGCTATATGCCCATGCCACAAAATAAAGGGTTCCGCCCCCGGTCAGCAGGCCAAGAAGTGAATCTGTCCAGGTCATATTCGGAATCAAAAAAGATGCCGCAAAAAAAACAGGAATGCCCGGAAGACTGATGACATCCGGAATGATCTGGTGATCAATGTCAATATAGGTGATGACCAGAAGGGTTGAAATAAAGACATAATAAACCAGGGCCTCGGGCGTAAATCCGAATCTGAGAAAAACACAGAGCGCAAAAAGACCGCTCATCAGCTCAGTCAGCGGATAGCGAAATGATATGGGCACTCCGCACTGACGGCACCGTCCTTTAAGCCATAAATAGCTTAGTACGGGAATATTATCATAAAACTTTATCATATAACCGCATTTCGGACACATGGAACCCGGACGGACGATGGATTTTGACTCCGGGAGTCTGAAGATGCAAACATTCAGAAAACTGCCAATACATAAGCCAAAGATAAAAATAATGATGCAGACCTGATACATATTCCGTCTATCCTTATATTTTGGTAAAAACAAATGATCCGGGCGTTACCCCGGGGTATGTAAATTAGTCCGTCTGAATCACTTACTTTTATCAGTTCGCTTTTTGTGCCACCTCCGACAATACTGTTGACCTAAGGCTGAACAGGTTTTCCGGTGTTCTTTCCGGAGTGCGAAAAATGCTTTTTCGCAATTGCAAAAATACAATTTTTGCACTCCGGATCCGCCCGGAACTTTTTAAGTCAACAGTATCGAGCCTGTCCGAGGGGGAGGAACATCATCAGGCAAAAAAACAGCAAAAAAATGATATTTTCAGACGGCCTATAATACACCGCTTTCAGGCTTTTACAAAATGTTTTCGATCTGCTTATATTGATAATTTGTCGGACTTTGCCGGACGGGGTTGCAAACCCATATGCATCAGGCTAAGATTACAACCTACTGTTTTTATTAACTCTGATTTTGCCGGACGGGGTTTGCAACCCCGTCCGGAATATTTTCCGGATCGCCGCCCGCAAACGTTTCGGACGGGGTTGCAAACCCCGTCCGGCAGCCGTCCCTCATTCTTAGCCTGATGCATATGGGTTGCAAACCCCGTCCGACAAAATACTTGGTAAGCATATTTCAGAAATCAGCATATCAAAAACTTAATTATCGGATTATATCTGCCATTGGATAAAAAAATCAAGGTTGATATTGTCAAAAAAAAAATTATGTTTTATTATATTATGTTTACTTAATGTTCAAGCTCGTTAGAAATCGCTTTGATAATCAGAAGTGCCAAAGTTATACTTTGACAGTTGCTAAAATAAAATTTTAGCACTCCTTAATGATATTTTAAGACAAGACAAAATCATAGAAGCCTGCCAGAATCAGGCGCATAAAAAATTGAACATCAGGCTGCACGTATTCTTCAACCTCTTGTGAATACAGCCCAGCTTCTGCAACCTGTCAGGTGCTGTCAGGGGAACGACGATCATAACCAAAAACAGGAGAAATAATGGCTGAAACCGATAAAGATGATCTTATAAGCATTATCGAAGAAGATGATATCAATGGCACGATTCCCGATGTCCTGCCGCTCATGCCGGTACGGGATGTTGTGATTTTTACAGATATGCTTCTTCCGCTTTTTGTAGGACGCGCCAAATCCGTGCGTGCTGTGGAAAAAGCCGTGGCTCAGGATGGCTATTTGTTCCTGGCCACGCAAAAGGATCCGGGAACTGAGGATCCCAAGCCGGATGAAATCTTCAGCGTCGGCACGGTGGGAAGAGTATTGCGTATGCTGAAACTTCCTGACGGCCGCCTCAAGGCCCTTGTACAAGGGGTTGCCAAGGCAAAAGTTGTAAACTACATCCGAGTGAAATCCTGGTATCGTGTCAAAATTGAGGAAATTTCCGAAGAGGCCGCGGATGAGACCAATCTGGAAACAGAGGCCCTTATGAGAAATGTCCGGGATCATTCCGAAAAAATACTGGCATTACGCGGCGAACTGACCGGTGATGTCACCACCATTCTGGAAAGCATTACTGATCCTGGCAAACTGGCTGACCTTGTGGCCTCAAATCTGAGATTAAAAATTGAAGAATCTCAGCGAATTCTTGAAATCCTTAATCCTGTGGAACGCCTCCGGGAAGTCCATGATATGCTCTCACGGGAAGTGGAGCTTTCAACAATGCAGGCAAAGATCCAGTCCGAAGTCAGGGATGAAATCTCAAAAAATCAGCGGGACTATTTTCTGAGAGAGCAGATGAGAGCCATTCACAAAGAACTCGGGGAAATTGATGAAAAAGCTCAGGAAATAGAGGAATACGCCAAAAAAATAAAACACGCCAAAATGTCCAAAGAAGCAGACAAAGAGGCCAAAAAGCAGCTGAAGCGTCTGGAACAGATGCATCCTGATGCTGCGGAATCTTCAATTGTGCGGACCTATCTGGACTGGCTGGTGGATATGCCCTGGAGCAAATCCACCAAAGATATGCTGAATATCAAAAATTCAAAAAAAGTTCTGGATAAGGATCATTACGGGCTTGACAAGGTCAAAGATCGCATACTGGAATATCTGAGTGTTCGCAAGCTGAATCCGAAAATGAAAGGCCCAATTCTCTGTTTTGTGGGCCCTCCGGGAGTGGGAAAGACGTCCCTGGGCAGGGCCATCGCCAATGCCATGGGACGCAAATTTGTCCGCATCTCCCTCGGAGGGATCCGCGACGAAGCAGAAATCAGAGGGCATCGTCGGACCTATATCGGATCGCTTCCGGGACGCATCCTCCAGGGATTAAAACAGTGTGGCACAAATAATCCGGTCTTTATGATGGATGAAATTGACAAACTGGTCTCGGATTTTCGCGGTGATCCTGCCTCGGCATTGCTGGAAGCCCTGGACCCGGAACAGAATTCCGAATTCAGTGATCATTACCTGAATCTGCCGTTTGATCTTTCCAAGGTCATGTTTATTCTCACAGCCAATTTGACAGACACCATTCCTTCGGCCCTGCTGGACCGGATGGAAGTCATTACGCTTTCCGGATATACAGAAGAAGAAAAAAAGATTATTTCGGAAATGCATCTGCTCCCTCGTCAGATAAAAGAAAACGGTCTGAAAGCCAAAAACATTTCCCTCAGTCCGGGATCATTGCTCCAGATTATCACAGAATACACATCAGAATCCGGTGTGAGAAATCTCGAGCGGGAAATCGGAACCCTGTGCCGCAAGGTGGCACGCAAAATAGCGGAAGGGGAAAAAGGCACATTTACAATCACGAAAAACAATCTGCCAAAATACCTGGGGGTTCCCAAATATCTTCCGGAAATGGATCAGGAAGACAGTCAGGTGGGGTTGTCCACCGGTCTTGCCTGGACCCAGGTGGGCGGCGAAGTGCTATATATTGAAGTCTCTCTCATCGGCGGCAAGGGAGAACTGATCGTCACCGGACAACTTGGAGAGGTGATGCAGGAATCTGCCCGCGCGGCAGTGAGCTACGCCAGAGCAAACCTTGATGTGTTCGGCATTGAAGAAACCATTTTTGAAAATGTGGATATTCATATTCATGTGCCGGCCGGTGCCATTCCCAAGGACGGACCGTCCGCGGGCATTGCCATGGCCACGGCGCTGATTTCCGTTCTGACCGACAAACCCGTTGACAAATATGTTGCCATGACCGGTGAGATCACACTCAGGGGAAGAGTGCTTCCCATAGGCGGCCTGAAAGAAAAAGCACTGGGCGCATTAAGAGGCGGAATTCGTACAGTCATTGTTCCTGAAAAAAATAAAAAAGACCTCACGGAAATTCCCATGAACGTCAAACGGAAGATCAAGTTCATTCCGGTGAAACATATGGATGAAGTGCTGCCCGCGGCCCTGGAAAATTTTTAAAGGGGGTTAATAACCGTCAGGAGGGCGGACAGATACCTGTCCTGACACCCAGTTAAGATTATGAAAATACTCGCTGTTGACACAGCCATAAACAGTTGCAGTGTTGCCCTTGTCGGATTCCCTGAGATGTTATCTTCAGAAAAAAAGACATCCCGGGGAACCCCGTTCGCTGAAACCACAATCGTCACCCGGGAGACCCATTCAAAACACCTGATGGAGATGATTCAGACGGTCATGAAGATGTCCGGCCTTACAGTTTCTGAGGTGGACGGGTTCGCGGTGGCTAAGGGACCCGGAAGCTTTACAGGATTACGCATCGGAATCAGCACAGTAAAGGGACTTGCCTCGGCTTCGGGAAAGCCTTTTGCCGGGATTTCAAATCTTGATGCGCTTGCGTCCCAGTTTTCTTTTTCATCCTATCCCATTTGTGTGCTTTTGGATGCTCACAAAGGAGAGGTCTATACTTCCTGTTACAGATTTGAACACGGTCTTTTGAAAAAAGAAACAACAGATCAGGTACTCTCCCCTGACCAGGCTGTTTCCAATATCAGTGAGCCGTATCTGTTTGTCGGAGCCGGAGCTTATCTTTACAAAAATGTGATTACAAATAAAATGGGGGAATATGCTCATTTTGCTCCCACCTGCTTTAACATACTCCGCGCTTCAACAGTGGCCTGTCTTGCCATGGAACGATTTGGAAACAATGATACAGACGATCTTGCCACATTTGTTCCGCATTATATACGGAAATCTGATGCAGAACTGAATTTTGGGAAAAAAAGCAAATCCTAAAAAATTTCTCATAACGCTCGTTCCCACGTGACCAGACGCGAAGCGTGGGAACGAGGGGGAGATTTTAAATTAAATAATTAACGGATTATGGTTTTCATTGACAATACCATTCAGCCTTGATATATATTCATTTTAACAGTTACAGACTGCATATTTTTCATCTGAATATTCTTTAAATTATCTTAAAAAAAAACCATCATTATGAACAATTTTTCATGGCCAGATTCCCCGGGTAAAACAGCCTTTCCTGTAGCAGCGGCCGGGTATCCGCTGATATTCGCTGCCGCGTTTATAACAATCGTTTTTGCTCTTCTGGATTTTACTTTCCTGACGCTGGTATCCCTTGGAATGACAATTTTTACCTGTTGCTTTTTCAGAGATCCGGATCGGCTTACGCCTAAAGGGGATGGCATTGTGGTCTCCCCCGCGGATGGCAAGGTCGTTTTCGCGGGCATGGCGGACAGCAGCCCGTTTACTGACATCAGGTGTTTAAAAATAAGCATCTTTATGACAATATTTAATGTTCATGTAAATCGTATTCCCCATGAGGGAACCATAAAAGAGACAGTGTATTATCCTGGAAAATTTTTTTCTGCCAATTTGGACAAAGCCTCCAAAGAAAACGAACGCAACGCGGTGCTGATTGAAACTGAAAAAGGGAAAGAAATATGTGTGGTACAGATTGCCGGTCTGATTGCAAGGCGTATTATCCGGCGGATTCAGGAGGGGGACAGGGTGGTCCGGGGACAAAGATTTGGCATGATTTGCTTTGGATCCCGGCTTGATGTTTATCTTCCTGCAGATTCAAAAATTGATGTGGTTCTCGGGGAAAAGGTAATCGCAGGAACTTCAGTTTTGGGGAGGCTGACATGAAAAAGAAAAGATTTAAAAAAGAAAAATTACGCCGAGGCATATACATTTTACCCAATATATTTACGTCGCTTAACATTTTTTGCGGTTTTTATGCGGTTATCGCTTCCATAAACAATAATTTTGTGGCTGCTGCCACAGCGATTATCATTGCAGGCGTGTTTGACATGCTGGATGGCAAAATTGCCAGAGCCACCCACAGCACAAGCAAATTCGGCGTGGAATATGATTCCCTTGCGGACCTGATTTCCTTTGGTCTGGCCCCGGCCGTGGTGATGTATCTGTGGGTGCTGAGACCCATGGGAAGAATCGGCTGGCTGGCCGCGTTTCTGTTCATGGTATGCGGGGCTTTGCGTCTGGCCCGTTTTAATACTCAGTTTGGTTCCGTGAGCAGTGATCATTTTGTAGGGCTTCCCATACCTGCGGGCGCGGGTATGAATGCCGTCACAATTTTGTTCTGCCATCAGTTCGGGATGGGAGAAAGCGTAAATCCCATAGTGATCCTTGTGATGCTCTATGTTCTTTCGTTTTTGATGGTCAGCACCATAAAATACGAAAGCTTCAAACGGCCGGAACTCTTTAAAAAAATGAATTTCAATGTCCTGGTGACCACTATCCTGGTATTGATTTTTATTGCCGCACAGCATGAGCTTGCGTTGTTTCTCATAGGGCTTGCCTATGTCACCTCCGGTCCTTTCACCGCCATATGGCGTTATAAAATGAAAACCCAAAAAAACGAATCTGAGAAAACAGATGAGTTGGAAAATGTGTAGCTGTGTGATTGTTAATCAGATTACGGATTCATTGAAAAAACCAGGTTTTTTTAAAAAACCTGTTTTTTTTTAAAATGCAGATCGCACATTCTGAACACTGCCAGAATTATTAATTATGTCAAAACAATATAATATTGCTGTAATTCCGGGTGATGGTACAGGACCGGAAGTTGTCGCCGAAGGCATCAAGGTCCTTGAAACTGTAGCTGAAAAATGCGGTTTTGGTTTGAATTTTTCATATTTCCCTCTGGGCGGAGATCATTATAATGCGACCGGAGAAATTTTATCGGATAAGACACTTGAATCCTTAGCTGCATCAGACGCGATATATCTCGGGGCCATTGGTCATCCGGATGTGAAACCGGGTCTTCTCGAAAAAGGGATTCTTTTATCCCTCAGATTTCATTTTGACCAGTATGTCAATCTGAGACCGGTCAAATTGTATGAAGGCGTTTACACGCCTTTGAAGGACAAAGGGCCGGAAGATATAGATTTTGTCGTGGTGCGTGAAAACACGGAGGGCCTTTACGCAGGGGCCGGCGGGTCTCTGAAACGCGGCACGCCTGATGAGGTGGCTGTCCAGGAATCCATCAACACGCGCAAAGGCGTGGAACGGTGTATCCGATTTGCTTTTGAATACTGCCGAAAACGTAATAAGGCAAAAAAGCTGACCCTTTGCGGAAAGACAAATGTGCTGACCTTCGCGTTTGATCTGTGGGAGCGCACGTTTAACGAGGTGGCAAAAGAATACCCCGACATTGAGACCGATTATGCCCATGTGGACGCGATATGCATGTGGATGGTAAAAAATCCTGAATGGTTTGACGTGATTGTCACAGACAATATGTTCGGCGATATCATCACTGATCTGGCCGCGATGACTCAGGGCGGAATGGGGATTGCAGCGGGCGCAAATATTAATCCTGAGGGCGTTTCCATGTTCGAGCCTATCGGGGGATCAGCTCCCAAATACACTGGAAAAGGGATTATTAATCCCATTGCCGCGATTTCCTCGGCCCAGCTGATGCTTGAAACCCTCGGGGAAGACAAAGCCGCCTCCTTCATAGAGAAAGCCGTGATAAAAGTGCTGCGTGAGGATATAAAGGATGTTGCGGCAGGTAAAATGGGATTCACAACGCAGGAAGTGGGAGATATTGTTGCAGAATATATTCAAAAAAATTTTTGATTAAAAATTAGGGACTGTTCCGAAATATAATTTCTGTTTTCGAGTTTCAATTTTTACATAAAAACTTCTATTCGGCTTTTGCCGATAGAAGTTTTTTTAATAATAGGAAAGTGATAAAAACTGCGAGCCTGACTACAAAAATGAAACAACAATCCTCCTCAGTTGGCAACACTTCAGATAGTCCGCTAAAATGCTTTGAGGAGATACATAATTTTCTATATGCGAACGAGGGACTTTCCGAACAGCAGGTGCTGGAAGAGATTGTTAAAATCCTGTTTATCAAATATGATGATGAGCAGGCAGAGGAAAACAGTTTTTATGTGACGGAAAACGAATTACATAACAATAAAAATGCGTTTTCTGAAAGGATAAACAAACTATTTCATAAGACCAGACAAAAATATGGGACTTTTTTTGACAGTGAGGACCGCTTGAAATTAAGTGTTCAGTCCCTTTCATTTGTTGTCAGCAAGTTACAGAAAATAAAATTTAAAAATTCAGCCAAAGATGCCAACGGACTTGCTTTTCAAAAATTTTTAGGCCGTCATGCAAAGGGCGGCAGGGGTCAGTTTTTCACGCCTGATCCTGTAATAGATTTTTGCGTGGAAATCATTCGGCCTGAGCCGCATGAAAAAATCATTGATCCGGCATGCGGAACAGGGGGGTTTTTATTTTCCTCTCTGAATTTTATAAAAAGGAATTTCAAAAATACAAACCTGAAAAATTATGTCAGGAACAATATATTCGGCATTGAGATAAACAAGAGAATTTCCCAAATTGCCAAAATAAAATTTTTAACAGAAACCAATGCTGATCCGAATATTTTATGCAATAATGCCCTGACAAATATAAATGATCTTAAATTTTCAGAAGCCCAAATAACAACTCTGGAAAATTATTACGACATTGTGCTTACAAATCCCCCGTTCGGAACACAGGGCAAAATATCGCAAAAAGAATTGCTGTCAATATATGATTTGGGCTATAAGTGGGATAAATATGGCGATGACTATGTCAAATCCGACAAACTTTTAAAAGGGCAGGTTCCGGAAATACTGTTTATCGAACGATGCTTAACTCTGCTGAAACCCGGGGGAAGAGCAGGGATCGTCTTACCTAACGGTCATTTTGAAAACACTTCTTTGGAATATTTAAGAAGGTATATAAAAGATAAGGCTCATATCGTCGGAGTTGTTTTGCTTCCTCATGAGACATTTATCCCTTATGGTACGGGAGTCAGGGCTTCATTATTATTTTTACAAAAGAAAAATGGAAACGTCATCAATAACAATCAGGTGTTTTTCAGCAAAATAACGAAGCTGGGGTATGCGGGAAACAAAAATGGAACGCCTGTTTATAAAAAGGATAAGCACGGAGAGGTTATCATAAAAAATGGGCAAAAACTGGCGGATGAGGATTTTACAGCGTCAGTTAAGGATTACAATCAGTTTTTACAAACATTTTCTATTGCGTCTGAAAAATCCTTTTCCATTGATTCCGGTCAAATGAACAGCAGATTTGACTATAATTACTACTTTCCGGAAAACACAAGACTGATTGCAAATTTAAAGAAATTAAACGCGGTCAGACTCGGAGACATCGCAGATATTGTAAAAACAAAATCACCTTTGTTAAAACAAAATATTACTGTTGAATATATCGAGCTTTCAGATGTTTATACAAAATCATTTGAAATAATCAACTCCGCGACGTTGCTGACCGCTGAATTGCCAAGCAGAGCAAGTTATGAGTTGAAAACCGGCGACATTATTACGGCTGTTGCAGGGAATTCCATAGGGTCCCGCAAACATGCCACAGCATATGTCACCCATGAATTTGACGGGGCAATTTGTACAAACGGTTTCAGAGTGTTAAGAAATTTTAAAATCAATCATTTTTATCTCTTATATTATTTTCAGTGTGATTTGTTTTTAAAACAGGTACTTATACACAGAACGGGGGCAGCAATTCCCGCATTGTCAGATAATGATTTTTCTAATATATTAATTTATTTGCCTTCGCAGCAAGATATTGATGAAATCGGTCTGAGTATTAAAAAAGGTTTCAAATTAAGAGAGGAAGCTAAAAATGAACTATCTAAAATAAATCTTGAAATAAATATCAATCACATAACAAATTGTTGTGACTGACATTTTCCGCTGTCGCTTAAAATGCAGGTGAACTCTCGATAATCTTTTTTCTGTCATTGCTGTGAAAGCAGGAATCCGCAGTTCCCGGAAGCGATGATCTCTTCGCTGGGATTTCCTCTGATTCTGCCTGATAACAAAGAGGTCGAAACCATCTGCATATTTGACGGCAAAAAAAAACAGTCATAAAGAAATATCTGTAGATCGAAAACAACTGAAAATTCATATCATACCTGAGAAACCTTGTTCACTTTGTGATTCAATAATCTCAGGAGATTGTGCCTGCCCCTGAGTCCTTTATCATCAGGTGGTTGGAAAATCACAATCATAAAAAACCCTGAAGAGGCGATTTATTACAGCCTGGGGTAAAGCCCCGACCGCGAAATTTGCCACTTGACCCACATATAGATTTTAAGAAAATATCTGTCGCTCCGGAGTGCCAAACTTGCAGTTTGGCAGAAGTGTCCGGTTTCCGGGCATCGGAAATATTGCCAAACTGCAAGTTTGGCACTCCGGACAACTTTTTTTTAAAGCCTGCAGACCGTATCCGGAATGAAAAATCAGAACGGTAATCCATATGTGGATTGTGGCTGACAATATCAGAAAATGATCCGCAGCTGACGCAGTTCAAGTTGCGGAAATTCTGGCTAAAGAATATTTACAGATTGTTATCAGTGAGCAGTTGTCAGCTAACAGTTATAGCGGACAGTTGCTAAGTTACTGCCTGTCAACTGTTCACTGGCAAAGGAGCAGAGAATTGGAGCGAGTACCAATTACAAAAGAGGGATACGAAGTACTGAAAAAGGAGCTTGTGCATCTGAAATCTGTTGAACGTCCCGAGAATATCAAAGCAATTGAAGAGGCCCGTGCTCACGGCGACCTTTCCGAAAACGCAGAGTTTGAAGCAGCCAAAGACCGACAGGGCTTTATTGAAGCACGTATCAACGAATTGGGATATAAACTGGGGAATGCTGATATTATTGACCCGGATAAACTTCCCAAAGATCGGGCAGTGTTTGGCTGTAGTGTTGTACTTGAAAATGTTGACACTGGTGAGGATGTTGAATACCAGCTGGTGGGACCAGATGAATCCAATATAGAGGAAGGACGTATTTCTGTTTCTTCGCCTCTTGGAAAAGCAATTATAGGAAAACAACCGGGGCAGGAGGTTATTCTGCAAGCTCCGGGAGGAAAACGATGTTATGAATTGGTTGAAATACTATGATCAGCCAATTGCCAGTTCCGTGAACAGTCTCCTGACTGATAACTAAAAACGGACAACTGATAAGTACCTGAACAAAAATTTTTCAGTATTTTTATCCGAAGTGCTGAAATAAGAATTCAGCACTCCGGATCAGAAAAAATCCCGGAAAATTCAGAGATTGGAGGTTTTCCCATGGCACGTATTACCGTAGAAGATTGCCTGAAACGAGTTGAGAACCGATTTATACTGGTTCACGCAGTTGCAAAGCGTGTAAGACAGATACGCGAAGGATCCGAATATCTGGTGAATTCGCCAAAAAATGAAGATATTGTTGTTGCCCTGCGTGAGATTGCCGCAGGCAAGGTGAAGATATCTGTCGGAAACGACAAGAGATAAACGGAGTTAATAGGAATTGTCATTTGCTACGGGTTCAGGGAGCAACAGATGACAAACCATAATAATGTCTGGCGGCCATACATATAAAACTCTGAACAGGGCTGTTGGCAAAGCCCTTCATCACTATAATATGATATCGGACGGGGACCGGATCGCGGTAGGACTTTCCGGTGGAAAAGACAGTCTTACCCTGATGTGGATTTTAAACGAACGTCTCCCCCGTATCCCTATCAGTTATGAGTTGTTTGCCATTCACATTGATTCCGGATTTCCTCTTGTTACCGATGCCGACTCCGGAAACAAGAGGAAATCAGTTTCCCTTGAAAGCTATTCAGAGAAAATGGGATATCATATCCGGACAGAACATACAGATTACGGTGTTCTGGCACACAGTTCCGAAAACCGGGAAAATCCCTGTTTCCTATGTTCCCGCTTACGGAGAAAACGTCTGTTTGAAATTGCAGACGAACTCGGGTGTAACAAGCTGGCGCTGGGTCATCACAAGGACGACATAATTGAGACCCTGTTTCTGAATATGTGCTATGCCGGTGAAATCAGTACCATGGTCCCGTACCAGTCTTTTTTTGAAGACAAATTTACTATCATACGTCCCCTGGCCTTTGCAGATGAAGCTGTGATCAGACGTTTCGCAAGAACCCGGAATTTCCCGAACTTTGTGAATACATGCCCCAGTGCAAACGTTTCCAAACGACAGGAGATCAAAATGCTTTTAAAGCAGTTGTACAGAAGCAACAAAAAAATCAGGGGAAATATATTCAGAGCCATGAGCCATGTGAAACCGGAATATTTGTTAAAATAATCTCCGGTAGCAGATGACCAACTAAATTCTGACGGGCATAAAACAATTTTTCAACATGATTTCGGATTTTCTGAATTTTTCTCACCCCTCGGAACTTATTGGGTCATGTGGCAGTTTGTGCCTGATTCATTATGCGGCGCAAAACACAAAACAAATAAAAAAAATTATAAGCCTCAGTCATGATAGATATTCAAAACCAGCGTGATTATCGCAATATACCGATAGATAAGGTGGGGATAAAAAATCTCAGATATCCCATAACAGTTCTGGACCGGAAAAACGGCTTTCAGCATACTGTAGCCTCAATAAACATGTTTGTTGATCTGCCCGACAAATATAAGGGAACGCATATGAGCCGCTTTGTGGAAATGCTTCATTTGTTCCGTCCGGAAGTTTCTTTAAAAAAATTTTCAGAGATACTTGAGCAGATGAAAACCTATTTAAATGCGGCTTCCGCGCATATGGAAGTGAGTTTTCCCTATTTTATGGAGAAAAAGGCCCCGGTCAGCGCTTCTCCGGGACTGATGGACTATACATGCAGCCTTATCGGATCAAGCGATCCTTATGGCAAAATTGATCTTATGTCAGAAGTTGTTGTTCCGATTACGTCCGTGTGTCCGTGTTCAAAGGAAATCAGTGACCAGGGCGCACATAATCAACGCGGAGAGGTTCGGCTCAGAACGCGGTTCAAAAAATTCATATGGATAGAAGATATGATCGAACTGGTGGAGCGATGCGCGTCATGTGAAGTCTATTCGGTGTTAAAACGTGTTGATGAAAAATGCGTCACGGAAAAAGGGTACGGCAACCCCAAATTTGTGGAAGATATTGTCCGGGATGTTGCCCAGGAACTGAAAGAAGATGATAATATCACCTGGTTTGCCGTAAGCGCTGAAAATTTTGAATCCATTCATAATCACAGCGCATATGGCTTTATTACAGACGGCAAGAAACCTTAGACTTTGTTTGTCCATTTTTGCGAGGAACACGCCAATGACCGTGTGTTTGGCGGCGGTCACGAGTGGTATTTCACGGCAGAGCTTTCTGTAATTTTGACATGATGCCATGGGTTGATTTCCGAGGTGTGTTCAGCATCAAGACAAACCGGTACAATTCTCCGTTTTTGTCTTCAATATAGCCTGCTCTTGTTTTGACGCGGCTGAGGCTCCCGGTTTTATAGTATTCGTTGCCCTCATGGCGCATGAGTGTGTGATAAGGCTCGAATGTCTCAAGAAATTTGTATAAATCTTTTGCAGAAATCTTGTTTTTTCTCGATATTCCGGAGCCTTCGGTAATTCGGATATTTTCTGTCTTCAGAATATTCTTTGCATAAGCTGACGCCGCGTGAACGCCTTTGGCCAAAGTTCCCGGTGGACCATAAACTTTTGCGCCCATAGTGACGAACACTTGGTTTGCGATAAAATTATTAGAATATTCAAGAAGTTTTTTTATGACATCCTCCATGGAAAACCGTGAAGTGTATTTGAAAATAAGCGTGTCGTTTTGTTTGTCAATTCTTCCCAGTCTTATCTTCCCTTCTGATTTTATCCCTTGTTTTTTCAGAAAATATTGAAAAAGATGTCCTGCATAAAGAGTAATTTCATCCTGTTCCTGAGAAAACACCACCCGTTCCTTTTTCAGCCCGTATTTCTTTATTTTTTTTAATGCAAACGGTAAAAGAGGAGTCTGAGGCTCGGCACTCACATACCCCCCGTTTTTTTGCTTGGCATAAACCGTATTGAAATTGACACACAATGCACCGTTCGGCGAATCATATGGATTCAGTGTTGTTGTGACTCCGGGAATAATGATCGGGTCAAAATATGAATTATCCAAAACAAGATCATTAAATTGTTGAATTTTTCCACCAAGGGTTTCGGATAGTTCAGCCAGAATTTCCGAGATCAGAAGGGGATCGCCATATCCCTTTATTTTCAGGTTTGAATCGTTGTCCATATAAAATTCAGTGACAAACCTGAAATCCTGTCCCAGATAATGAAGTCCTGCAAGAGATGTGAATATTTTCAATGTGGAAGCAGGAATCAGATCGTTATCCGCGTTTTTGGAAAGCAGGACATTGCCCCGGGAGTCCGTAACCAGTATGGCATCTTTCTTTCCGATGAATTTTTTTATGTGATTTAATTTTCCGGCCCAAAGGACTTCCGGTTGTCCGAGGAACATAAAACAGAAAAAAGCCATCCATATGATGTAATTTTTTTTCAGCATCATTTTATTTACTCTCCACTATCAGCGTTACGGGCCCGTCATTGATTAATGAGACATCCATCATGGCGCGGAACTGACCTGTCTGAACAGAAATTCCTTTTTGCCGGACCTGTGTTACAAAATATTCATAAAGTTCATTGGCCTTGTCCGGTCCGGCCGCGTTGATAAATGAGGGACGCCGTCCTTTCCGGCAGTCCCCCAATAAGGTGAACTGGGATACCACAAGCATCTCTCCGCCAGTTTCAAGCAGGGATTTGTTCATTTTACCAGCTTCATCTTCAAAAATTCTCAGATTCACGATTTTCTCTGTAAGATAATCCGCTTCTTTGGCAGTGTCTTCCTTTGCCACCCCGAGAAGCACCATCAGTCCCCTGCTAATTTTTCCGACAACCTCGTTATCTACGGATACGGCACTTTCTTTTACTCTTTGGATTACTGCACGCATGATTGAATATCTCTCCCAAATCAGCCGACGCCTTCATTTGGGATTCACCTGATGGCAAATAAGTACCTAACCATAAGTTTTCTATATTTACCCGGGGAAGAAACCCGGCTTTTTTCCGGAATGATCCGCCGCCCGTGAAGGAAAAACCCGGGTTTCTCAGCCGCCTCGGAAAAAAAGATGTATGAAAAACTGTTGCTCAGGTACTTAACTTACCGAGCTGTTCTCGGCCGTTCCCTGCGTGATCTTGTCAGCTATAATTCCATGAGCTGTGGATTCCTGCTTTCGCAGGAATGACAAAAACTTGATGATCGGGTATAAAAACTATTTTTCGCACGCTGGAAAAAAAAATAAAATTTTTTACACTCCTCTGTAACGCGGGCCGAGAACACGGCCTGTCACAGAGAAGATCATCACAACTATTCGTACCAGGTAAAAATTTCAGACAATGGCTCCCGGTCTGTTTTAAAATCATTGGCAGGCGAAGCTTCATCCGCATATCCCAGGGAAATCGCCAGCACAATTTCCTTTTCTTCCGGAATACTGAGTACATCCGCAATATCATCCGCATACGCGGTGATAAGTCCGATGGGACAGGTCCCCAGTCCTTTGGCATGAGCCGCCAGAAGCAAATAAGACACAGACAGCCCCACATCCAGATATCGTATTTGAGGGAACACCCTGTCTATGGTGACAATAATGGCAACAGGTGCGCCGTAAAAAGAACAGCTCCCTTTCTCAACAAATTCATTAAACGGCAGGTTCAGTTTGGAAACCTGCGGTTCCATGGCCTTCAATGCTTTGCTGCCTCTTTTGGAAAACCTTTCGGGCAGCGGTGCGGATGTTCCGGGACCACAGGAGACATCACGTTCAGCGTGAACTTTCTGAAGACGGCGAACCAGCCGGTCCTTTTCTTCGCCATAAGTGACCACAAATTCCCAGGGTTGCAGGTTAATCGCCGAAGGGGCCAGACCTGCGTATTTAAAAATTTCTTCTATGTCAGCACGGGAAACAGGCTTGTCCAGATAAGCCCTGGCGCTTTTTCTTTGTTTCATCGCTGAAAATATATCCATCAGACACTTCCTTTCCAAAACCATCAGACTTCATTGGAAATAAAAATCAGCGTCGCGAAAACGGACATCCGGAGTCAAACTTGCAGTTTGGCAAGGTGTGTCTCCGCCGGAGAAATCCAGGAACTTCGCCAAACTGCGAGTTTGGCACTCCGGATGTCCGGCCGCTTATTTCCGATCATGTCTGTTTATTCACATGAGTTTGATTGTGTGATTTGTTACGCCAACCGGGTCTTGGGTATATGCTCAACCCATACTTCCTCATCAAATACCTCGGCCAGTTTATCTGAGAGGGAGTCCATGTCTGCCATGTCTTTTGTTTCCACCACCAAATGATAATCATCCAGAATTTTCAGCTTACCATACGGCCGGATTGTATCAATGGTCAGATAAACATCAGCCGAAAACCAGCCCTTCATACGACGAAGCAGTTCCTCTCCTCCCGGGGGACGCTCTATCACCAAATCCACCTGCCGGTGCTTTGCTTCCCAGCCAAGCGCGGCAGGTCTCCGAACCACGGGACGGACCGGGTCATGGACCGCGGCGCATTTGAACCATAAGACAGCTCTTTCCACCATTCCTCCTTGTGACTTATACCATCCATTAAAAAAATAACCTGTCATAAGATGTCATTTCTGTGAAAGCAGAAATGATATGGCAGGCGATATTTTATGATCGGTATTGTAATTATAAATAATATTAGTATGTTTTAAATAAAAATAGAAAATTATTTTTTAAACAGCTTAAATTAAGTGACAGATCCTGCGGCGAATCCGGAAAAAAACTAAGTTTTTTGAAAAGCCTCAGTTTTTTTTTTAACCTGTAACTCAGGTCTTAATGGCTCCGCCTCATGTGAATCCGGATCCGGCCGTGCAGGTATAACAATGATCCGCCACAGCAATATGACTGCCCGGCTCCGGAGGTCCCGGCATCTCGGATATATGGATTTTCTGTCCTCCCATACAAAGCCCCCTGGCCAAATTAAAATCACAATCATAAAGATGGAAACAGAAACAAGCGTCCGGCACATGAGCTTGTCAATGGCACAGGGATTAAAAGCAGAGAAGAGTTTGTCCATATATCTGTCAAAATTTCCGGACATCACAAGCCACTCACGAAACCGTCCCAGGGGAACATTGGCGAAACTAAACAGATTATTAAAAACAATGCCCCATTTTTTATCTAAAATCTTGCGGAATCTTTTTTCCGTGTCAGTCTGCGACGGAGGAAGAAATGCGCCGGTAGGATTGGAGACCAGATTGAGTTTCAGACCGGTTCCTTCTTTTCCGTAGCCCATGGCGTTCAGTTTCCTGAGAGCATCAATACTTTTTTCAAAAATGCCTTTTCCTCGCTGTGAATCTGCCTGCGCCTCATTTAAAGAAGGAAAAGACGCGACAATGATCACACGATGGGATTTGAATACATTCCTCAGATAATCTCTTTTGCCGTCATTCAAAGCGGAGAGATTGGAACGAAGCATAATCCGTGAGGCAAGAGGAGAAATTTCTTCAATAAAACGGACAAGATTCGGGTTGAGTTCAGGCGCGCCGCCAGTGATATCTATTACTTCAAAATGACTTCTCCGGGCATAAGAGATCACTTCCCGGACAGTTTCCGAGTCCATGTTCTCCCTGCGACCGGGACCCGCACTGAGATGACAATGTCGGCATGTCTGATTGCAGAGAAAACCGAGATTCACCTGTAATGTGGCGGTTTGTTCCCGGACTAACCGGATACCTTGACTTAACAGGGTCTGGTTGAAAGGTTGTGTGGTCATGATCACATAGATAATTTTTCAGCAATATTTCGCATCTGAATTCCGTGAACAAGGGATGACCCGCCTCGTATGGCCGTCACAACGTGAACCGCTTCTGTCATTTCAGCCAGATTGGAACCTTTTTCCAGACATGCCTGCGTATAGGCGTCAATGCAGTAAGGACACTGTACAGCATGTGCCACGGCCAGAGCTATGAGCGATTTTTCTCTCTCTGTGAGTTCGCCTTCGGCAAATACAGCGTTGTAGTATTCAAAAAACTTCTTGGCCAATTCAGGGGCATCTTTCCCAATTTCATCGAATTTCGGAAGGTCTTCTGGTTTGTAATATGTTTCCATTGCTAATTTTTCCTTTCGAATCAGAGCATACAGGTTGGATGTCATTTCTTTGTTTTCCTCGTTCCCTCGCTTCGCATTCGGGACAGCGCACGGAATCATGAGACCGGGACGCGAAGCGTCCCCTCTGCATTCCCACGCAAAGCGTGGGAACGAGTTCAATCATGAGACCGGGACGGAAGCGTCCCCTCTGCATTCCCACGCAAAGCGTGGGAACGAGTTCAACGAGTTCAACGAGTTCAACGAGTTCAACGAGATCGTCAATCCGACCTTTTTCCCAAAACCATAACCAAGTCATTCTGCTTTAAACTTCTTTTTTGATTTTTTTGATCTTATCTTCAAGCGGGTCCAACTCCTTTTCCCGTCCGAACTTCCGAAGTTCTTCCCGCAGTTTGTCAAGCTCCTCTTTTAGTTTGGGCAACACTTCTTTCCGTATCTTTTCCTGAACAGATTTCCCTGACTGTTTCATATCCTCGGCCAGTTCATCTAATTCTTTTTCAAGTGCTTTGAAATCTTCGCTTTCCGGAACGCCGCTCAGGTCTTCCAAAAACTGATCAAACCCGTTTTTAAGGGTTTCAACTCCCTTGTCAAACTTACCCAATACCTGATCAAAGAACGCCAAAGCTCTGGTGCTTCCGTCAATGACAGCGCCGTCTTGCAGAGGTTCTCCGTCTTTCTGAGACAGATTTATTTCAATGGCCTTTTTTTCATTATCCCGGGGGTCCGTTATAATGTAAAATTTGGAATGCTCTGTGGCAGCGTTTGCAAAGTCTTTTCGGATCGCCACACTGGCCAGGTAATCTCCATCTGCCGTATAAACAACATCCGTTACATTACCGATATGATTGTTTTCAAAAAATACGCGGTCTCCCTGTTTCAGCCCCTGAATTTGGTCGTATCGGATTTTGAGACGAAGGCCATCTTCACACCCCAAAAATAACAGTGACAGCGCCGTTAATATTAAAATTTTTTTAACCATAACAAATCCTCCTATGTTGAGACTGGCAGGCGATTTCCAATAATAAGGGAACTCAAAATAAAATGTAGGGTGGGTGAAGCGAAGCGCAACCCACCGCACTGGCAGGTGATTTCCAATAATAAGGGAACTCGAAATAAAATGTAGGGTGGGTGAAGCGAAGCGCAACCCACCGCACTGGCAGGTGATTTCCAATAATAAGGGAACTCGAAATAAAATGTAGGGTGGGTGAAGCGAAGCGCAACCCACCTTGTGCGGTGGGTTGCGCTTCGCTTCACCCACCCTACCGGGTATTCAGTTCGTGGTTCCGCCTGAACGCGGAACCACAAACTGAAATGTTTATCGGGGCAGGCACCCGTTATTTTTCATAACCTGAATCTGCCATATATTTTTATATTACATCTTATTGCCAATAAGCAAGCTGAAAAAAACGTTTGATCATAAATATTAAACGCTCATGAAAAACCCGGGTTTTTCGCTCCCGGTTATGAAAATATTCTCAGATACCCCCCGGGTTTTCAAAATATATTCTCACGGTAAAAAACTGTCCAAACAAACAATAAACATTCATCTGATAGATGAATATTCAGATATTAAATAAAAATTCATTTATCAAATAATATTCATATTTTTATCTGATATTGAGAATTCTTCCGGATATCGCTTTTTACACCCCTTTTTTCTTCAGATTTATCAGGGCATGACAAAAAATATGCGTTTTTTATTCGTGAAATCAATATGTTTCAAATTGTTCATAACTTTTTTAAAGTCTTGTTGATATTTTATACTATAAAATCAGAATATTAAAAAGACAACCGCATTTTCCCGCCCCGAGTTATGAACATCGCGTTTTCAGATTACAAAAATGATCTGAAAAATTTTTCCGACATCAGAGAAACTTTGTCAAATTGTTCATAACTTTTCAAAGACGTTTTTTTGTTTTTATTATAAAATCAAAAGTTTACAAATTGCACAATAGTAAAAATTCGATTTTTTATCAAAAAAAATCAAAAGGTTAATGGACTTATGAACAATGCATTGTTCATAAAATGTTCATAACTAGGGACTTATGAACATTTTTTTTTTTGATGTTCATAAGTCCATAGTTATGAACAATGCATTGTTCATAACTATCCCCCTAAAAACAGGAGGTTAATTGACTTATGAACAATTTGCCCCCTTAATAATATTATTATATATAAAAGCTTTTTAAAAATAAGAAACAAGTCTGAACATAAAACAGAATAAAAAACAAAAGATGAAATTGGCAGGAAAAATCTCTTGTAATCGTTTTGTAAACAAGCTATATATGCCCTGATTTTAGCTGCTGTTAAAAAATACGGAGTAAATCTATGGGATTATTATCAGCTTCGGTATCTGTGACCCGTTATAAAGTTGAAGGCGAATTTGAAACACCTGTTCTTGAAACAATTACAGACGGTCTCAGTAAAAACGTTATTACAGATATAGACGGCGATATTGCAGAAAGCGTTGTCGGATGGACATCTTTTGAAAACCCGTTTAAGCCCGATTTCAAAGGCTCTTCTTTTGTTATTGGCACTTATCTGGTTTTTTCATTAAGAATTGACAAAAAAACAGTCCCCTCAAAAATTGTCAAAAAACATTATACCCTGGAGATGGCTAAACAACTTGCTGAAAGCGGAAGGGAACATTTGTCAAGAAATGAAAAAAGACTTTTAAAAGAGAATGTTGTAAGCATGCTGAACCAGCGCACGCTGGCCACGCCCAATATTTATGATATCATATGGAATAAGGAAGATGCTTTGCTGTGGTTCTTTTCCACTCAGAAAGCTGCCAATGAGGCCCTGGAAACATTGTTTTCAAAATCATTCAAACTGACCCTGATTCGGCTTTTTCCATATACAATTGCCGACCTCATGACAGACCTTTCCGATACGGAACGTGATACATTGTCCGGCATTTCCCCCACAAAATTTACGGAGTAACCTATGCTTGATGTTTCTGTCTCTTATAATCGTTACAAATTTTTAGGCTATGAGTTTCTGACATGGCTATGGTTTCTTATTGAGAAAGACCGGAACAAATTAAAAGAACTGGAACCGGAAATCTCTTCCCTTGAAATCGGAAATCGGATTGTGCTTGAAAACAATATCAACGATGCCGGAGAAACTGTTACCATAAAAGGGGATGATGCGGGTCTTGAAGAGGGAATGCTGGCATTAAAAAAAGGCGCGGTTGTCACTGAACTGAATCTTTCTTATAAATCAGATGATCAGCAGGAATGGCGGTTTACCATCAAGGGCGAAAGTTTCAACATTGCAAATCTCAAACCACCTGAGACCGGGGCCATTGAGTCAAAAGATGATATTGAGGGAGCTGTGCTTGAAAAAGCATACCTTTATGAAAAAGCGGTCATCTTTGTTGACAATGTTTTTAAATATTTTGTAAAATTAAGGCTTTCCAAAGACTGGAATGAAAATATTGTTCCGCTTGTAAGGCAATGGATATATTCATAAAGGGTCATGGCCTGACAGTCGTAATAAATAGTATCTTTTTAAATTTTTCTTAACACCTGACACCTAACACCTAAC
This sequence comes from Desulfonema magnum, assembly GCF_017377395.1. GTDB lineage: Bacteria > Desulfobacterota > Desulfobacteria > Desulfobacterales > 4be13 > Desulfonema_C > Desulfonema_C magnum. The sequence continues at coordinate 499,551 of NZ_CP061800.1, forward strand.
ACTTTTTTCTACAAAAATCAATTCAAGGAATATCCATGAAATTCTCAATAAACAAAAACGATATTCGTAATGTATTATCAAAGCTTCAGGGACTGACCGGAAGAAAAACCAATCTTGCCATCACTGAAACTGTTTTAATAAAAGCGTCTGATGCCAGTATCACACTTATTGCAACTGATCTTGAAACAGGTCTGGAAGGGTCTTATCCGGCTGCTGTGGAATCAGAAGGCCTTATCGCTATTAATGCAAAAAAGCTTTATGAAATTGTAAAAGATTTTCCCCATGGTGAGATACACTTCAATGAAACTGAAAAACGCTGGATTGAGATCGGCAATCAGAATATTGAATATCATATCGTGGGAATGGATCCGGATGATTTTCCGGACACGCCTCAGATAGAAGATGTTGTGTTTTTTGAAATTGATTCGGCAGCTTTAAAAAGAATGATAGAGAAAACAGTCATTATCAGCGGGGCCGCTGATGACAAACGTGCCCATATTAACGGAATTTATTTCGAGAGAGTTCTTGATGATGATGAAAAAAGTGTTAAGATGGTTTCCACAGACGGCAGCAGGCTTTCGGTGGCTGAATATCGTTATGACAAAGATTCTGAATTGCCTCCGGGGCCTAGTATTATTATTCCCAAAAAAGGGTTGAACGAGGTTGCCAAATTTCTGGGTTCCGAAGGGGCTGTTCAGATCGGCTTTAAAGATAATCATTTTATCATTAAAAGAGATGTTGAAAAGATTATTATCAGGCTCCTTGAGGGGGATTTTCCAAAATACAACGATATTATTGTCAAGGGAGACGGGCATCTTATCAAGATTGACAGGCAGTTGTTTCTGATGATGCTGAAAAGAATGTCCATTCTGTCTTCTGACACTTACAAGGGCGTTATCTTTAACTTCGGGGAAGGGAGACTATTGGTTACTGCCACAAATCCTGATATTGGCGAATCTAAGGAGGAAATGCCCATAGAGTTTGAGGGGGATACGGTTGAGGTGGCGTTTAATCCGAAATATTTTATTGAAACCCTGAATGTGCTTGAAGATGATATCGCTGTCCTGAACATCATTGATGAAAGGCGACCCTGCCTGGTGGAAGGTGAAAATGATAAAAGTTATCTGAGTGTGGTTATGCCGATGCGGATATGAAAAGCATAAAAAAATTCTGATTCTGACGGATTTTGTTGTTCTGTTTCCAAAAGTACAGGGAAAAAAGATAAGAAAGGGAAAATTCACCTTCCCTTTCTTATCTTTTTTCCCTGTACTTTTTGGCAGACAATACCCGCCGTCCATATGAGGGACGGCGGTGATGCTTATTGCCAAAGAGGGGATATATGACACAAGAAAAATTTTTGGTGAATATTGAGGGAAAAGAAGTGGAGCGCATTGAGTATAAAGGGCAGGCTGTGGCTACGCTCAGAATGATTGATGAGCTTCATGAACGTCCGGAGGGTACAGCCAGACGCACTTTCCACGAGCATAAGGAAAAACTCATTGAGAATGAGGATTATATAGAACTGCCTTACGACGAATGGTCAAAAAATCAGGGGGTTTTGAACGGACGAAATTCGTCTGTTCAACAAATGGGTGGAAGACGCGGCTCTATGATTTTTCTTTTTCAGTCCGGCTATCTGATGATAGTCAAGAGTTTTCAGGATGATTTTGCCTGGAAAATTCAGCGTGCGCTTGTTAATAACTATTTCATTGCCAAAGAAAACCTTGCTTCAGAATCAGAGCGGGGCATACCGCTTAAAGAATTAGCTTCTTATATAACATCTGCAATGGAGGCAGCCAGAGCGCTGGGACTTAAAGGCAGCAAGGCCAGCCTGAGTGCAAACGAGATTGTCAGAAACACCATTGGTTATGACTGCCTGGAATTAATGGGGGCCACCCGTTATTTTACAGATGATGACACAGACGATCCCTTTGCGCCGACCCCGACAGAAGCCGTGGCCTGTTTCGTGGAAGATGCGTGTGTTGTGGGGCCTCATTACAAGGCGGGCAAAAAGGACCTGTTTGTTGATTATGCGAGATATTGCAGCGAACACGGATATTCTGTCGAGGAAGATTCCAAATTTTTTGGACATTTGTGCGCTGTTATCGGCAATCTGCAAATTTACAAAGTGAGCGTCAGAGGCATCAGCCTTCGGAGGAAACCGATGACCGTTAAGAGAGAGTTCAGGCCAAAAGTTGTCGGTCCCAAATGATAAGCAGGGAGGGGATATATGAACCAGGAAAAAAGACTGATAAATATTGAAGGAAAGGAAGTGGAGCGCATTGAGTACCGGGGACAGGCTGTTGTCACTTTCAGGATGATTGATGGGCTTCATGAAAAAACTGACGGAGCAGCACGTAATGCTTTTTATCGGCACAAAGATAAATTTATCGAAAAGGAAGATTTTTTTGATGTTCCCTATGAAGAATGGTCTGAAATTATCGCTGTTAATATGGTTAACGGCGATGGTAAACAGCGTAATCCTGTTAAATTTATAACTGAATCCGGCTATCTGATGCTTGTCAAGCCTTTCTCTGATGACCTTGCCTGGAAGATTCAGCGGGCGCTTGTCAAAAATTATTTTGTTGTTAAAGAAAACCTTGCTTCAGAATCAGAGCGGGGCATACCGATCAGAGAATTGGCCGCTCAGACAGCATCGGCAATGGAAATGGCCAGAAATATGGGCTTCAAAGGTAGCAAAGCCACTCTGAGCGCAAATGAAATTGTCAGAAACGCCACGGGTTATGACTGCCTGGAACTGATGGGGGCCACGCATTATTTTACAGATGACGACACAGACGACCCTTTTGCGCCGACCCCGACGGAAGCCGTGGCTTGTTTCGTGGAGGATGTATGTGTTGTGGGGCCTCATTACAAGGCGGGTAAAAGTGAGCTGTTTATTGATTATGCGAGATATTGCAGCGAGCATGGCTATCCGGTTGAAGAAGATTCCAAATTCCTGGGATATCTGTGCGCCGTTGTCGGCAATCTGCAAATTTACAAGGTGAGTGTCAGAGGCATCAGCCTTCGGAGAAAACCGATGACTGTCAAAAGAGAATTCAGGCCAAAGGTGGTCAGTCCCAAATGATAATCAGGGAACTGAATATGAGGAGCGAAACCCGACACCGGCGAACATCGCTTATGTCTGACGGAGTGCGAGGATTTTGGGTTTCGTTCCTCACTCCAACATCCGCTCACTGTATATTGTCAATACGTTATTTTTAACACAGGGAATAAAAGATGCTGACAAACAAGGGTGAGAAATGGTCATCGGAACATTGCTTGAACCGAAAATTGGATGCATTCCCAAAGTGACGAAAAAGCATTGTCCGATTACATAGTTTCAGATGAAAAAATGCACTACAAAAAAATTTTAAAACCGACATTCAGGGCCTTTGCCAGGGCCTTTGCCATATTTTTTTCTATGGGCCTTTTTCCGTTTTCCATCTCAGATATATGATGCCGGGAGATTCCGGTAAGTTCGGAAAGCCGTTTCTGAGTGAGCCCCTCTTTTATACGGGATCCGGCAAGGATCACTCCGGGAAGTTCCACCTTTGTATATTCGGGAAACAGTTCTTCCCATGAAATCGTATCCCGCACTTCTGTAAAACCCAGCCCCTTCAAAGCTTGTATTGCTTTCTCCTTATTTCGGGGAGGGCCTACAAATTTAAGTTCAACAGGGGGTTTTTTCGTGTGTTCCAACATAAATCACCTCCGTTAATCGTATTTCTTTGTCTGTGACTTCCCATACGGCCACATAAGCGGGGCGGCCTTTTTTGAGATGACAATGATGACGGTTGCCGCCTAATGAACTGTAATTCGGCCAGTTGCCCCTTACCGGCCCGTAGCTTCTGATTTCCGCCAGGAGCCTTGCCAGTAATTTTTTCACATTTTCAGGTAGTTTTTCAACTTGTTTCTGAACTTTTCTTTTAGCTCTGACCGTCCATTCCATAAATTAAATATACTCAAAAAGATGCTGGCTGTCAATCATGAGAAGCCTGAAACAGATCAGAAACTTTAGCTCTCTGCTTTTTTTATCTGCCTTTTGGTATTTTGATTATCCGAATCAGATAAAAAGTGGTGTGGTAGTGCAGGCTGAGGAGCGAAACCCGACACCGGCGAACATCGCTTATGTCTGACGGAGTACGAAAATTTGGGGTTTCGTTTTTCAACCTAACCTGCGCTCGCTTTCACCAAAGCATCCTCAATTGTGCTGAGGTTCTTCTTGGGTAATTATTTCATCCTGTTATCATTATCGGTAAGAATTATTGTGATAAAATATCCAAAATGGTATCGGGAGCCTTATCTATAATATTCAGCAAAACCAGAACCGGACCTTTCGGCTTTCTCCGACCTTTTTCCCAATATCTGAGTGTCTGAGGACTGATTCCTATTGTTGATGCGAATTCGTTCTGACTCATTCCTGTCTTGTTTCGTATGGCCCTGACATCGGGGACCGATGGAAAATGAGCTCTTACACCGCTTTTGTTTCCCTGTGCATATTCAACTGCTTCCTCAAGTCCTTTTTTTATGCTGTCAAAAGTGTCGCTCATCTTACCTCCTTTTATATAATTCCACAATTTTCTTAGTTAATGCTGAAAGTTCGTTGCGTTCCGACTTTTTCAGATTGGCTTTTTCATTTTTACCAAAAACAGTCAGCAGAAACAGAGGCATGGTCTCATCATAAAAGTAATATATGACTCTTACTCCGCCGCTTTTTCCTTTTCCCTTACGGGCCCATCTGATTTTTCTTATTCCGCCTGTTCCCTGCATGATCTTACCGCTTTCGGGATGAGCTGCAAGATGATCAATGAGTCTGTTTCTTTCGTTTTCATCCAAAAGACGTTCCGCACGTCTTATATATTCAGGCAATTCCGCAACTGTAATGAGCATAATTATGAATTTTTATTACAAAGTTGTGTGGTTGTGCAGGCTGGGCTGAGGAACGGAACCCGACACCGGCGGACATCGCTTACGTCTGACGGAGTATGAAAATTTTGGGTTTTGTTCCTCAACCCCAACCTACGCTCGCTAGTCAAATCTCAGAGACTGTCGGCAACACGACAGGTTGAACTCCCGTTTCTCATTGATGATGAACAGAATAACTATTTAAATCAGTAGTTTCATATTACACCTGCTTCATTGCAGGGTTATATTTTTTACTAAAGTATAACAGGTTTTTAATTCTACCTGTTGTATTATCAATAATTTACAGATCATATTTTAGGCATATTTGATGCAAGTTGCTGATAATATTTGTTTTTATTTTTTAATATAATTAAATCATAAGGTTGGAATTTTATCGGATCAGCCATGGCATAATTCGGACATCTGAGAGAAAATTTTCGGCTTTCCGACGATTTTTTATGATTACTGCTTATACTTGCTGTCATATCATAAATATATCATTGTAAATAAAAGATATTTTTATAAAAAACCGTGTGTTGTAAGTAAAGTATGAGTAATTCGAAGTCCGCCGGATGAAAAAGGCGGAGGAAAATCTCAGGATTTTCATCCGGGGCTGTTTGAAATTTAACTGTCCGTAAAATAAGCAAATATTAATATATCATTTAAAATAAGTAACTTGCATTAAAATTGCCTGAAATATGGTCCATAACCAACTGAAAATACAACAGGTAGAATTATAAAGCCGATAAACTTTAGTATTTTTTAATACAAATCGTTACCGCATTTTTTTGGGCATCAAAAATTTTCCATGGCTTTTTGGGCATCCTTTTTTTCTTGTAAATGAGCCAACGATTTACTCTTATAGACAACAAGACAACTGATTTTAAAATTGTCTCCGCTTATAGAAACTGAAATTTCCGATAATTCGGTTTCCCATACAGCACCACCTATCAGATGTCCCACACTTAAAGCCATACCATATTTGCTTCTGTCTTTTTTGTAAAGGTCATTAACCCATTTGTATCGATCTATCTGGGGCGGACCGTATTTTTGGGTAATTACTTTTTTAAAATTCTCATAATCCTGAAGATACTTATTTTTATTTGTATGCCTTTCTTTCAACTGATATACTGCTCTGACCAATTTGTTTTGTACAAAATCGTAAGAAAGCATTACATCCTTGCTTATAATTTCTGTTTTATAAAACAAACTGCTCTCATTATCGACAATCGGTTTAAGTGGTTCGGATTCCATAACTTTGCGCTTTGTCATACCCCAACGAACTTTTCTGAAATCAAATTCGCTATTATGGACAGGCAATGATATTTTTTTCTGTTCAATACCATTTTCGAGGTTGGGACTATATTCTATCGAAAACAGAATGACCATATCTCCTGGCTTGCCGGCAGGAGCTTTTGTTATTTTTATCTGACCTGACTTTTTTAGCCACGATTTTGTTTTTTGCCCCAAACTGCCAGCTTCGCTTGAATCAGGTTTGCCATACTTTTCCACATAATAATTAATCAGATTGTCAAAATAGGTATCATCTCTGGCGTTACTTATGCTTGATACCAATTTTACTTTATTCAGCTTTCCAGTTGAGCCACGCTTATCAAACCAAAATCCGATTTTTAATTCATACCCCTTAACCTTTGCCTTATCCTTCATAAAACATCGCGGCGGATCGTCTTCTGCCCATTCCGCCTCATAAATTTCGGCAACTTCAAATTGTTTCATTCCCCATTTTGCTTTTTCCCAACCTAAAATATCTGTCTCTTTTGAGACAATCATTTTTTCATTATCCTTCGTTGCGGACAGAGAAGAGGGCGAATATTTTAGCAGCTTGCCAAATTCAGGATTAATAACCATCGTTTTTATTAAGTCTTGCACAGCAGGCGACAAGGCATCAGCAGTTGCATTGCATGCTGTTATTGCGTCAAATCCACTTTTAAATGTGTATTTATTACTCACCGAAAGGCTCTTTCCATTTGAAGAGTTCAGCCTTAAACCTATATCCCAGTAGCCATTCGTCAGACCATCCATAGATGAAAATTCTATTTTTGTAATATCTCCAGATAATTTAATTCCGTCTGTTGAATATAATCCGGCCATTTTAAACTCATCATTGAGTGCTTTACAAATAAACTGAGGAATTGTCAGTCCATCTGCTGGTTCTATTGGTCCCATTAACCGACAATTGGAACTAAAGTTTGCAGATTGATTAAGAGAAACTACCTCAGTTTTAACACCCTCATAATTTTTAAGCTGTTGGATATTATCTACTGATATTGCGTAACGTGGTGGTTGCATTGTCGAGCATGCAGATAGTATTAGTAGGGCTATTGCCATAAATACGATTTTCTTCATTGTTTTCCTCCTTGATTAAAGTTGTTTTGCAAGCTAACGAATCCGGATCAGTCAAAATGATTCCCAAAAAAGAATAATCCCCTTATAAAAGAACTGATCATTTCCGTCAAGTCAAATATTACAAACAAAAAAGCCCTGTAGCTTAACGCCACAAGGCTTTCTGTTTAATCAGCAAATGGCAACACTGTAGCTTTTCCTTGAAATTACAAATATAATCCGTTATTGTTCTCGGCTAATATTTATGGAATATGGATTTAAGCGACTGATTTGTAATTGAACCCCCTGACAATCTGAAAATATCAGATTAGGAGTTCTCCTAACAAAAAATTAGCAGATATCCTAACAAATCAGAAGCGCATCTTTATATAAAGAAAAAATTTAAAAAAAACACTCCGTGTCCTTTTCAAAGTCGTTTCGGACTTTTTATTGACAACACAAATATAACCTGATACATAGCATAAAAAACAAACAGGCTCGGCAGGTGTTGGAAGCACCCGCCAAGCCCTAATCAATCAACCTTGTGTCGGAAGCACAAAGGCCAAATGACTATAAAAAAACTATATCAGATTTCTTTGATTGTCAAGAATTTTTTAATCATTTCAGAATGATATGATATAGCTATTTTTTGTCTTTGTGTTGCCGCTCTTAACGGGAGGTAACAACGGGTGGTTCTTGCTGACGGAGATCCTCATCAGATAAAAAAAAATTCAAAAAACTGGCCAAAAAATTCGGAGTGGAGCTGACAATAATATGTGACATAATCCATGTCCCGGGCTATCTTTGGAAAGCCGGAAAAGTTCTGAGTGATAAGGAAAAACTGAACCTGCGGGTTTCTGACAAACTGAGCCGGATTCTCAATGGCAGAGGCAGCTTTGTGGCATCAGGCATCGGAAGGTCGGCGACGCGCCGACAATTGGAGAAAGCGACCCGGGAACCGGCAGACTCCTGTGCCACATATCTGCTCACTCATTCAACATATCTGAAGTATGACGAATATCTTAAAAAAGGTTATCCGGTCGCCACGGGAGTCATTGAGGGAGCCTGCCGCCATCTGGTAAAAGACAGAATGGAGATAACCGGTGCGAGACGGAGTCTGAAAGGGGCGGAAGCCATACTGAAACTGAGAGCTGTCAAAATAAGCGGCGATTTTCCGAGTTATTGGAAATTTTATGAACAGCAACAGTATGTAAGGAATCATAGAATATTATACCAAAATCCGACAGTGTTGGAAGGTTAGTCAAATTCCTCGTCCTAAAGAGACTGCACCCGTTCTGTATTGTAAAATACTGAACATATCGAAACAGCAGGATATTTAATTTATCACCAAAGATCGTCGGAGGATCAAAGCCCCGACAGCCAAACCATCCTGAAGGAAGCTGTGATCTTATGACGCATTCCCACGCAAAACGTGGGAACGAGATTTAATAAGATTTACTAACTTAAAGACATCAGCGCATAAAAATTACATCGAGATCATAAACTTTTTACTTGCATTTGATATTTTTTATGATTTAAGATGCGCCTCTGATTTGAAACAGATATCCAAAATTTCTGTGTACAGAATAAAAAAAAATGAACAGCAAAGAAACCCGGCTTTTCTTGGCGAGGGAAGACACCCCGTCTGATGAAAAAAGCCGGGTTTCTTCACGCAGCGCATGTTTTTGTCCTGTACACAGCCAACATTCATAAAGAGGAGATAACAAAATGCTGAAAACAGGATTTGTCGGATGGCGCGGCATGGTCGGTTCTGTGCTGATGGAGCGGATGCGGGCTGAAGGAGATTTCAAGGGATTTGAGCCGTTATTTTTTTCCACATCCCAGGCCGGGCAGGCCGGACCGGATGTGGGTATTGACGTGCCGCCAGTAGCCGACGCTTTTGATTATGACCTGCTGAAATCAATGGATATTATTATATCCTGTCAGGGCGGCGGATATACGGAAAAATGTTATCCCGAGCTTCGGAAAACCGGATGGAACGGATATTGGATTGATGCGGCTTCCACCCTGAGGATGGCGGACCACAGCGTGATCATCCTCGATCCGGTCAACCGCAATGTGATTGACAAGGCGCTGGATAACGGTGTTAAGGATTATGTCGGCGGCAACTGCACAGTATCGCTCATGCTCATGGCACTGGGGGGGCTGTTTGAAAAAAATCTGGTGGAGTGGATGACTTCCATGACTTATCAGGCTGCATCCGGGGCCGGGGCCAACAATATGCGCGAACTGGTGAATCAGATGCGTGTGATCGGCACTGATGCCGAAGCATTGCTGAACAATCCGAGTTCGGCCATTGCGGAACTGGATCGCCAGGTCATCTCCTGTATGAGAGCCGAATCTTTTCCCACTGAATACTTTGGCGTGCCCCTGGCCGCCAGCCTGATCCCCTGGATTGACCGGCCCATGGAAAGCGGCCAGACCCGTGAGGAATGGAAGGGCTTTGTGGAGACCAACAAAATCCTGGGCAGGTCTGATAATCCCGTGCCTATTGACGGGCTGTGTGTCCGCATCGGTTCCATGCGCTGCCACAGTCAGGCGTTTACCATCAGACTCACCAAAGATATTCCGGCAAATGAAATTGAATCGCTGCTTGCCGAACATAATGACTGGGTAAAAGTGATTCCCAATGAAAAAGAAATCTCCATGCAGGAGCTTTCCCCGGCCAAAGTGACAGGTACGCTGGCTGTTCCTGTCGGACGGATTCGCAAGCTGAACATGGGGCAGGGTTATATCACCGCATTTTCCGTGGGTGATCAGCTCCTCTGGGGCGCGGCAGAACCCCTGCGACGAATGCTCGGCATTCTGCTGGAACGGTTGGCGTAATACACATAAATAATTAGTGAGTTGTGGTGAGTGAGTTGTGATTTGCAGTTGGCGATGGGCTTATATGATATTCCTGTAATTCGATAATCAGATTTTTTTTGATCCGATCCGGAAGGACAGCCTCTATTTCCTGCGAAAGCAGGAATTTGTTTTTGGCCGATGTCACGGTTCCGGGGCTATGAATTCCTGATTTCGCAGGCTTCGGCGTGAACTCAGTCGAACGGAATGACAGGCAGGGGGAATAAGGGTTGTGACCTTCTGTTCCATGGTTTCCGGAGCTTGCGGATTCCTGGTTTCGCAGGCTTCGGCGTGAGTTCAGTCGAACGAAATGACAGGCAGGGGGAATAAGGGTTGTGACCTTCTGTTCCATGGTTTCCGGAGCTTGCGGATTCCTGGTTTCGCAGGCTTCGGCGTGAGTTCAGTCGAACGAAATGACAGGCAGTCCGACCGGACCGAATCAAAAAATTTGATTATCGAGTTTCAAAAATGTCAGAAATTCTGATTTTCTTCAGTTATATATAGTCGAGAAGCAAAAAATTTGTCTCGCAATTCTCATTCTGACACAGATAACGCTGCTTTCCGTCACCTGTTTTTCCTCTTTTTTTCACTTTCTCACCTCCGCAGAGCGGACAGCGGACAGGAATCCGTGCCATCGAAATATTCCTCCGAAAACAGTTTTTTACTCCTGAATGACTATACTAAGTACCTGACCATAAGTTTTCTATATCTGCCAGGGGGAAGAAACCCGGCTTTTTTCCCCGGAATGATCCGCCGCCCGTGAAGGAAAACCCCGGGGTTTCTCTGCCGCCCGCTGAAAAAAAGATGTATGAAAAACTTTTGGTCAGGTACTTATAATAAATATTTCAGAAAAGTCCGGTTTCAGAACACTATCTAAATTTGTCCCGGTCAATCTCCGGAAACAGTCCTATGGTGACAGCTTTTTCTACGTCAAGATATACTGCCCGGCCCTTCCTGTAATCAGAGACCTGTCCGCCATTGAAAAATCCGCTCCTGCCTGATTCAGCGCAACACGGTAAAATCCGCATAAACGCCTTCTTTGCTCCGCACAATGTTCTCAATATCAGATTCAGTGAAGATAATATTCTGTTCTATGGCAGTCTTGTCCTCAAATTCGAGGGGGTGTTGTCCGGGTCAGAGCTAATTTTATATGTCTCCATCACTGCTTCGGCTTTTCGTTCTCTTTCTTCTCGCTTTTTTTGCTTGTGCATAAACCAAATGGGACAGGATGAACGGAACTTGCAATAAATTTCAGGATCACGGCACCGGAGACATTCCTGGCACATATACACCTCGTGCTTCATGCATAAAAAATTGGTTTCTCTGTCCTCATGGTTGACACATTTTCCCATTTTATCTGACTCCTTTTTTTAATTGTAACATATGAAGAAAAGCCCGGACATCAATGTCAGGGCTGAAAACTGAGGCGAAAGCCGGCTATAATAGCGAGTTGGCGTACCTGAGCTTTCAGCCCGGAGATTGATCCCCCGGGCTTGCTTTTCCTCGTTAATGCATTCCATTATGACACTTGCCCCGGAAGCTGCGGTTCCTCTATCCGGCAACCCCGAAAGCGCATTGAATATTTTATCAGAGATCGCAAACCGGCGAGGGTGCGAAAAATAATTTTCGCACTCCGGAGGCTTAACTTAATATCAGCGAGGCTCTGTCCGGGAACAAGCGAACAAATCCTCAGTCTCCTTCTTTTATTTATTTTTTATCTTTTAAAATTTCCCCTGCGGCCAACATAGAGGGTTGCAACACCCATTGTCAGTTTCCGCCATTTGACGTTTGAAAACCCCGATGAACGCATTATTCCTGCAAAAATATCAGGTTCCGGAAAATCTATCACCGAAGCTGGAAGATATTTATAGGCTTTCAAATTCTTTGAAAAAAACCATCCGATTAAGGGAAGAATTTTTTTAAAATAAAAAAGATAAAATGATAATAATAATCCTTTCGGGGGGTGGCAAGTTCCAGCACAAAGAGCATTCCCCCGGGCTTCAGACTGTCATGGAAAACTTTCAATGCAGATAATTTATCCCTGATATTCCGAATTCCGAAAGCAATTGTTATGGCATCAAAGGTTTCTTTTTTGAACGGAAGATGAAAAGCATTTCCTGCTATAAGATATATGTTAGGATATTTCCCGAATTCTGAAGGCTTGGAAAATCCGGGACAGCTAATGGCATCCCTGATTTTATTTTTTGCCAGCACGAGCATGCCCGGTGAAAAATCAACACCAAAGACACGGATTCCTAATCCCTTTTGCCGTAATATTTCAAACGCGACATCACCTGTTCCGCAGGCAACATCCAATACTTTTCCATTATCAGGAAGTTCCATAACAGACACCATTAGCCTTCGCCAGTAAACATCCTGCCTTAAACTTAAAAGCCGGTTCAGCAAATCATACCTGGGTGCTATGGCTTCAAACATATCCTTAATAAAAGGAAGTTCCATATTCTTCATTGACAACTCCGGTTCCTGTATTAATTTAATATATTATTTAGGTAAACATATTAGAATATCAATTAAAATATCACAATGAACACGCCATTACAACCACAGAGTTGAAATTATCAGGGAAGCTAAATGTCTGGTAAACAAGATTACTATGAAACTTTGGGTGTAAGCCGTAACGCATCCGAAAGTGAAATAAAGGCAAGTTATCGAAAGCTTGCCATGAAATACCATCCGGACAGAAATCCGGGGGACAAAGCGGCCGAGGAAAAATTCAAAGAAGCTGCCGAAGCTTATGAAGTGCTTAGGGATCCTCAAAAACGCGGCATTTATGACCAATACGGACATCAGGGCCTTGAGGGGTCCGGTTTTTCCGGTTTCGGTGGATTTGAGGATATCTTTTCAAGTTTCGGCGATATTTTTGAAGACTTCTTCGGATTCAATACCGGCAGGCGTTCAAGAAGCAGATCTCAGAAAGGGAACGACCTCCGCTATGATATGCGGTTAAGCTTCATGGAAGCGGCTTTTGGAAAAGAAACCGAAATCAATGTGGAGAAGATGGAAATCTGCCCCGAATGCAACAGCACCGGATGTCAGCCAGGCACGCAGCCTGAAATCTGTCAGGAATGCGGCGGAACAGGCCAGATTTCCCGGACCCAGGGCTTCTTTACAGTGAGAACAACCTGTCCGCACTGCCGGGGCGGAGGGCAGTCCATTGCTCATCCATGCTCCAATTGCAAAGGTGCCGGAAAAGTCAGAACAAGCAAGAGAGTTGCTGTAAAAATTCCGGGCGGTGTTGATTCCGGCTCAAGACTTCGTCTCACAGGTGAAGGAGAACCCGGGGCTTACGGCGGCCCCGCAGGTGATCTTTATGTTTTCATCCATGTGGAACGCCATGAATTTTTCGAGCGTGACGGCACAAATGTTATCTGTCAGATACCGATTTCCTTTATACAGGCCGCGCTGGGTGACAAAATACCCGTACCCACGCTGCAAGGTGAAAAAGACCTTGAAGTCCCGAAAGGTACGCAGCCCGGAGATGTATTCCGATTTCAAGGTGAGGGAATTCCCTCTCTCAGAAATGGCGGCCGAGGCGATCAGCTCATTCAGGTTGACATTAAGACACCGACAAATCTGACGAAGAAACAGGAAGCCCTGCTAAAAGAATTTTCAAAACTTGAAGAAGGCAAGCTGGGCAATAAATTAAAAAATATGTTCAAAGGAAATGCAGCGAGAGCTGCAAGATAACAGTTAAGAACTGTCAGTTGTCAGTAAATACCGGAACTTGTCACTGACAACTGACAACTGACAACTGACACAACTGGTAATTAAAATGTATGAGTTAAAAATCGTCACCCACTTTGCTGCGGCCCATCAGTTGAAGATGGTGGCAGAGAAATGTGAAAATCTGCATGGGCATAATTGGAATATCGAAGTTTGTGTGGCAGGAGAAAAATTAAACAGGGCAGGTGTGCTGATGGATTTCGGAGAACTGAAGCAGTGTCTGAATGAAATCATGGAAAAACTGGATCATAAATTTCTGAACGAACTTGAATATTTTAATGACGACAATCCGCCGTCTTCGGAAAATATTGCCTTTTACATTGCCACAGCCATGCAAGAAAAAATCAGTGATCCTTTAATAAAAGTTTCACGCGTAACCGCATGGGAATCAGAAAATGCCTGTGCAACGTATATTTGTCCGTAACCTGTGCTTTAACTGTCGTTGTCCGAGGACCACTGACGTATCAGCTCATCCCTTGAAATAATGGCGGACACATCTTCCACATGCTTACGGATATTTTCAAGACCGCCTTCCTGACGGTCAACCAAAATAACCGCCTTTACGACATCCAATCCTTCTGAGCGCGCCCGCTCAATTGCCTTGATTGTCGAACCGCCGGTTGTGGCGACATCATCTATGATGACAACCTGCTCACCCGGTGACATATCCCCTTCGATCCATTTCACAATTCCGTGATCTTTCTGGGTTTTGCGTATTGAAAAGGCTTTTATGGGACGCGATTTCAGCTCAGAGGCAAAAGCCGTTGCAGTGGCAATGGGATCAGCCCCGAAAGTCAGCCCGCCCACACCGGTCACATTCAGTTCTTTTATCTCGTCAAATACAAGATGGCCCACTAGGAACATTCCCCTCGGACTCAGTGTTGTGGGTTTGCAGTTCACATAAAACTGGCTCATCTTGCCGGAAACCAGTTTGAATACCGGTTCCTTGCTATACTTAAAAGATTTTTGACAAAGTATTTCAATCAGTTCTTTTTTCATTGTTTTCCAATTTCAAGTTTCAAGTTTCCAATTTCGAATTTCAAGTTTCAAGTTTAAAAAAAAGCCTCCGCTGAAGGGAAGAAGCTTTTTAATGGGATTCAGCGGAGGCTCTGAGCAGGGAAAACCGATGGCGGCACTCCCTGAACTCATCAAGCTTATTATCAGTAAAATTCATACAGGTCAATCCAAAACGCTGTATCGGACATTCTTTTTGAATCAGACACCGAATATCCTGCCATTGCATACGAGTCAGAAGCAGGCCGTCTAAATCACCTATTTTTTTCCGGCTGCCCTAACTGCCTCCCCCCTTCGACAAGCTCAGAACACGCCGTTCCTGCTCCCTGAGGCACGCCGTTCCCGCTCCCTAAGCCTGTCGAAGGGAAGGAATTCGGGCTTAACCTGATACAAGCAATGTCGGGCTATGTGCTTTTAACTTACTGATTCTACAATTTTTATTTCTTCATCAGTTAGCTCATACAGTTTATAAACCAATTGATCTATCTGTTTGTCTGTGGATTCGATTTGGCGCTGAAGCAGATTTTTTTCTTGCGGAAGTTTGGCATTGTTTAATTTTTTATTCAGATTTAGCAGCTGATCAACGAGGTTTGCCATTTGATCGTGAAGTTTTTTTTCAGCAGGATCGGAAAAGTTGATTGTGCGAATGGGTATTGCTTTTAATTGACTGACTTTTATCTGAGGAAAAGCGTCATTTGCTTCATCATAAAAGCCTCGTATAAAAAATGATATAAGCAAACTCCCTAAAATACCTGCAAGATATGAAGCTTTTACTGTGTCAGTTCCGGGTAAAGTTATATATACTTGCTGATCTGCAACAGACTCTGATTTTTCAAGGGTTACTAAAAGACGGTCAGCCAGAATTTTTCTTGAATAAATACGAGTACCTTCAAAAAATTCGGGTTGCCTCGGTTCTGCAAGCCATGAGCCATATTTTATATATTCACCTGGCATTGGCGGCGTAAATCGTTTTAAATCCCGTCCATAGATAAAAGGTCGGTATCCATTTTTTTTGACAGGACTATGATATGGGCGATCCTTAACATCCTTAGCTGTCTGATGACCCGTTCCAAAAGCAGTTTTTCCATAGCCACCGGTTCTGTATGAATGAACTCCGCGAGTAATTTTGGAAAATTCTTGGAGTTTAGGATAATTTTCTGCTATCCTGAAGACCAAATCCGTTTCAATGCTGTTAAGACTTGTGGAAATGGGACATAAACCATCAGAATATTTTTTTCTGGAATGGGTCGCTATTTTAGATAATTCATTGCCTTTCAAAGCTTTTATATCAAAAGTTTTACTTAATTTTTCAGACAGTTGGTAGATATATACAATGGTGTCCACTGTAAGACCCTGAAAAATATCGGCCGGCGGTTTCAAAATACACAATTCATTTGAATGGCTCAGAATAAACTTTCTGGTTTTAGATGAATAAGTATTTGTCAGCCACACATTAGGAACAATTTGACCAATATAACCTTTGTTGCGGCACAACAATGATGCTAATTCCATAAAAATGGAAAACATATCAAGCTGATATGGTGAACTTGAATATTTTTTTCCAAGATATGCTTTGATATTATCATCAATTTTTAAAGCCTTCCAATCTCGCCCAAATACATACGGCGGATTCCCGATCACCGCATCAAACCCTCGTTTTTTCATAATATCTGCAAACTCGGCATCCCAGTCAAAAGCATTCATCCGGTAAATCTCATCCTCATCAGTCTGACTCACCCGGTTCCCGTCATAAAAATCAGAACCAATAAGAGAATTGCCACATCTGATATTTTTTGCCAAATCCGGGAGAACACGCTCCTGAAAAAGAGCCATCTGCTTTCCGATACTCTGCTCATCTTTCCCCTCCAGCACCTTCAGCAGAAGCGAGAGTTTTGTCACTTCCACAGCCTGCGGATCAATATCAACGCCGAAGACATTATTTAAGAGAATACGCTTTCTTTCATCAGTTGTCAGTCGCCATTCCCCCTTGTCAGACGGATAAACACGGGGCGATTTACCTTTTGTCCATTTTTCAGGATTGTCATTCACATACTGATCAAGATGCCAGTCCAACAGAAACTGATACGCACCGATAAGAAACGAACCTGAACCGCAGGCAGGGTCCAGTATTTTTAATCTGCTCACAGCGCCCCTCGGCCCCGGCTTCTTACCTCTGACCAGTTTTCCCACGGTTTGTTTTACTATGTAATCAACAATATAGGTGGGTGTGTAATAGACACCGCCTGATTTTCTTACTTCCGGTTTTTCTTCAATTTTTGCGTGATGTTTCGGTGTCAGACGGATGACTTTGCCAAGAAATTTTTCATAGACCTGCCCCAGTATGTCGGCAGGCAGAACAGAGAATTCATAAGGACTGTCAGGATAATACAGATTTTTAAAAATGTCCTTTAATACGTTGTCATCAATGTTCAGTTTTGGCGTGAGACTGTCGAAATTTTCACGGGTTTTTTCTTTTTTGAAATGAAACAGGCCCGAATTATATTTCTCATCTGCTTTGCGGAATAACCGAAACAGTCTCTTGTAAACATTTTCACCGTTCTGTAAGGCCATCAGTCTGCCGTAGTTTTCGATACCGCGGTCTTCGCAGATTCTCAGAAAAATGATTCTGTCAATGGTTTTCCAGACTGCGAAATTAAGTTCCCTCTGTGAAAGACCCGGATTCCGCAACGCGGTATTTTTTGCCAGAATTTCCCGCCAGCGTTCAATTTCCTGCAAAAATGCCGTGTCAACTTCGGCAGTGCCTCTTTTGTTTTTTTTGGATTCAACATATTTGTCAAAAGACCCCTTTAAAATGGCCTCACGGGAAAATATGCTTTCAATCTCCTCCCAGCGGTCAATATAATCTGTGTATTTCAGATAATGAATTCGGGAATGCGAGGCTTTGTCCGTTCTGGCAGGTTTCACACGGCAGTCATAAACTGCGAACGCCTCAAAATCGGTCAGAATGCTGACAGGCAGCTTTGCGCTCCAGCCGTACCGGCGCAACTGGTACGCGGGATGTATATTTTCTCTGATATTCACAGCCGGTTTTTTGGCTTCAACAAAGAATTTACGGATGCCGCCGATGCGGAAACAATAATCAGGTGCTTTTGTGGCACCGCCGATTTTTATGGCATCCTCATGAATGACATCTTTATATGCTTCCGCATAGCCCCGTCTGTTCGTAATATCCCAGCCCAGGGCTTCAAAAAACGGATCAATAAACTCACGACGCAGCTGAGTTTCATTGTACGAGCTTTTTTTATATGTCTCCAAATTATAATCAAAAGTCTCAGTTAATTTTTTAATTCTGTCAGGTACATTCATATCTGAAAATTCACAGGGTTATAAAACATATCTTTCTAAAATAATTAGTAATTAAGGGCATAAAAGAGTGTAAGGGAACGCCGCTTTTAATTGTTATTTTCAGCCTTCTCAGCAATGCCTCAAAAAAATCAACATCAGCCTGGCCTTCCACCAATAATATCGAAGTGTTGTTGTCCATCATCGAACCTCTAAGTCAGCCTGAGTTGCCAATATAAGTTCATCTTTGTCATATTCGGTTGCTATTATCTTACCCCTGTCACTGCCCTTAATGCTGTGACCAAGATGTATCAGCATTCCTTCCAGCTTATGCTGCTGAATCATTTTTTGAAACGCGTTTACACAATCCCAGCTATGCGTCGTGGCGAAAACCTGAACCTCCAATTTTTTTGCAAGCTGAAAAATTAAATTCCATATTTGGGGCTGCACTGAATAGTGCAGACCATTTTCAAATTCATCTATAAGAAGCAGACCACCACGAGAATTGACCAATGCCAATATTATATGAAACAGATGGGTCATCCCGTCGCCCATACTTTTTAGCGGGATTCGTTCATCAGTATCATCATAAATCAGAATAGGATTTATATAACCTCTCCGGCCAACTAATACAACTTCCTGAATTTTTTCATCAATCAGTTTTAAACCTTCAAATACCTCTTTTCTTAAATTAGGATGAATGTTAATATTATCCCATAGATCAGCAACTTTTTCATCATCAATATGTTTGGTCGGAACAATTTGAATATTAATTTTCATATCACCATCAGGTAATGCTCTGTAACTGGCCGTTCTCTGGTAAAGTCTCGGGTCTCTGTTTAAGCGCACAGGCTTAACTTTATTTCCTTCCTCAATCTCAATAACAAGTTCTGCATCATCTAATCCGTTTTCTTTTAAATTTTCATTGTCTATACGAGTAAAAATACGACTTTCTTCGGTTTCAATAAGTTTATAGGCTCGCATACGAAGTTTCAATCTGTCTTTAATATTTTCAGAGGAACCGATTTCTATTGAATTCGTACCAATTTCAGGAAAGCGATACCCGTAAAAAAGGTAACGCAGAGGATTCTCTGCTTCCTGAACAGACTGATTTTGCTTTTGCTGCATATTACTTTCCCAATCTTGCCCCCTGTCTCTGATCAGGTCAAATAGCACTTTTGGAGAAGCATTTGTCCCATAAACACGTATTGCCTCTAATAAACAACTTTTACCAGAGTTATTTTTACCAACAATCAGATTAACTGTGTCCAACTTGTTAATTGTTAATTCCTTAAACAGACGAAAATTATTAATATAAATTGAATCAATCATTTGGATTTTCCTCATCATAAATTAGACATTATCGGAAATAAGCACTCCCGATTCCGGGTCTGGCATTCCCTGTTTCCAATTTTGGCAGCAGATTCTTATTTCCGATAGTAGGGTGGGTGGAGCGAAGCGCAACCCACCGTTTGTCTATCGGTGGGTTGCGCTTCGCTCCACCCACCCTACATTTTCGGGTATTCAAAAAAATATATCTCAAAAGATTTAAATAGCATAAAAAAATATTTGTCAATAAAGATTTAATTTTTTCAAATTAATTTTAGTTTTTTCTGATGGTTATGTTATGATATGAATAGAAGATATATTTTTTTCATACTGGCCCTATGACCATTATCCTGAAATATATTTTTGCTTTTCTTTTCCCTCCGACTGTGTTATATAAAAAAGGATTTGACTGAATTGTCAGATAATTAAAGGAAAGGAATCTCATGTCGGGATATCTTGCCTTGTCATGCATAAGGTTTTGATATCCAATGGGGAAATACTTCCCCTGACGCATATTTAAGGTCAGACAGATAATGACAAACCGAGAATTAAACGCAGTTGTAATGCCCAACCGCACATTGCAACTGGAATGGAATGACACAGAAGAGCCTGTCAGTAAAAGCACTGCTCTCTTACAGGAAGAAATATACAATCGTTTCAGCTCCGACCCGAATGAGTTTTTGTTATTTCTGGGCTTTTGTGACAAAACAGTCCGGCTCTCTCCGTCTCTTAATTTCTGGCGGAATTTCGCAGGCACATTTGCCCGGAAACTAAGCCGGATACCGGAACTGGAACTGTTTCGCCATGAGGTGAAAGTCCCCACGGACACGGACGAAATCCGCCAGCAGCTTGACGGAACCCCGCTGATGACTGGTTCCGAATACCTGAACACGGAACTGCTGAAAAAAATATGGGCAGGAATCCGCAGAAAATTTTCCCAGACCCTTCGGACTTATGACGGAACAGTTGAAGATTTTATCAAAGCTTACAGCCCAAATGTCCATCTGGTGGGGCGTATCTTTTTTCATTTGGTGGAAAATAAAAGCGAGGACCTGCCTTTTGCGTTTCTGGCAACGTATTCCACCCGGCTGGACAAAAAGGGAAAATCCAGACACCTCCCGCTGAGGCACGCCTTGGAAGAATACGGAGAAGAGAGTGAGAAACTCCTGGAACTTCTCTCCACTGTGCATTTGGCCGCGAAGGAGAGCGATTTTATCACAGAATTGCTTGAAACCGGAGAACTCTTCCACCCGCTTGCGTGGACATCAGGAGAAGCATTCAGGTTTTTAAAAGAAATACCGATTTATGAGAAATACGGTATCTTATGCAGAATCCCAAATTGGTGGAAAGGAACCACATCAAATCTCAGCCTGAAGATTAGTGTGGGAGATGTGCAGCCCACTTTTGTGGGAATGAACGCTGTTCTCAGCTTTAACCCGACATTGTTCTTAGGGGATGAGGAGATTTCAGAAGAAGAAGCAAGGCGGCTGCTCCGGGAAACTGACGGACTCGCATACATTAAAAACAGATGGGTCGCGGCCGACCCGGAGAAACTGAAACGGACGCTTGACGCTTATGAAAAAGCAAAAAAGATGGCAAGGGAAGAGGGGATCAGCCTGAGAGAAGCGCTCCGCATCCAACTGAATCCTGAAAAATTCCTGGGAATTCAGGAGAACGGCACAGGCTCCGGCGTATCCAACGGAGAATGGCTGGAATCCATGATTCAGAAGCTCAAAGATCCGAATCTGACACCATCGGTAAAACCAAACAGAACATTTAAGGCACAGCTCCGGGAGTATCAGCAGAAAGGGCTGAACTGGCTCTGTTTTCTGGATTCCTTACAGTTCGGCGCGTGCCTGGCTGATGACATGGGCCTTGGCAAAACCATCCAACTGCTGGCTTTTTTAAATGTCACAAAATCTCAGAAAATCGGAAAAGCCAGCCTTCTCATTCTCCCCGCGTCCCTGATTTCCAACTGGGTCAGCGAGATTCAGCGCTTTTTTCCGAATCTCAAATATTTTGTCGCACACCCGGAAGCGCATAAGAACAAGCGGCTCAGGGCCAGAAAAGCGGCAACATTGGACAAATTTGATCTGGTGATCACCACATACGCACTGGCTCACCGATATGAATGGCTACAGTCCTATTCATGGAATTATGTGATTCTGGATGAAGCCCAGGCCATCAAAAATCCGGGAACCAAACAGACAAAAGCCGTGAAAAAATTTAAGGCCCGGAATCGGATCGTCATGACAGGAACCCCCATTGAGAACCGCCTTTCAGACCTGTGGTCCTTATTTGATTTTTTAAATCCGGGGCTGCTGGGAAATCTCAGGGAGTTCAGGGGATTCTCAAAGAAATTAAAAGATGATCCCAAGGGGTATTCCAGATTACGGAGGCTCGTGAGTCCCTATATCCTGAGACGTCTGAAGACGGATAAGACTGTTATTTCGGATCTGCCCGAAAAAGTGGAAATGAAATCGTATGCGCCCCTGAGCAAAAAACAGGTTGTCTTGTATGATCAGATGGTTGAACAGATAAGAAACGTAATTGCAAGCACAGATGGAATACAGAGAAAAGGGCTGATCCTGGGTTCTCTGATGAAATTCAAACAGCTTTGCAATCACCCGGATCAGTATCTTGGCACTGGCGGATATGAGGAAAAGGACAGCGGAAAGTTCACCCGGCTTCGTGAGATCTGCGAGACGATTTATGAAAAGAGAGAAAAAGCTCTGGTTTTTACGCAGTTCAAAGAGATGACAGCACCGATCTGTGAATTCCTGGAAGGCATATTCGGACGAAAAGGGCTGATATTACATGGGAGCGTTCCGGTCGGCAAACGGAAAAAGATTGTCGAGCAGTTTCAGAGTCCTGAATATACGCCGTTCATGGTGCTTTCCATAAAAGCCGGGGGCGTGGGACTGAATCTCACAGAAGCAAACCACGTCATTCATTTTGACCGGTGGTGGAATCCTGCTGTGGAAAATCAGGCCACGGACCGCGCCTTCAGAATCGGACAGAAAAAGAATGTGATTGTCCATAAATTCCTGACAAGAGGAACAGTGGAAGAGAAAATTGATATGATGCTGGAAGAGAAATCCAAGCTGTCTGATGAAGTGATCGCCAGCACGGGCGAGGCTTGGATAACAGAGATGGAAAACGATGAATTAATGGATCTTTTCAAATTGACGTTGTAGGCGAGGGGCGAGGGGCGAGGGGCGAGAGGCGGGAGGCGAGAGGCTTCTTATCCCTCTTGCCCCTTGCCTCTCGCCCCTCGCCTCCTTAGGAGGTATTTATATGGGATATTGGGACTATTATCCGCGTTATGTTCCTGTGGCGGAGAAAAAAGCAAAAGCAGCGAAAAAATTAAAACAACTCAGGAAAAAAAATCCTGATATTCAGCCCGTGGTTATCGAAGGAAAAGCTTTGGCCCGGACGTGGTGGGGCAAGGCGTGGAACAAGAATCTTGAACGATACGCGGATTACAGTAACCGCATCGGACGGGGACGGAGTTATGTCCGTCACGGAAGCGTGCTTGATCTTAAAATTCATTCAGGCAAGATCGAGGCCCTGGTTCAGGGCGGTGAATCCAATCCGTATTCAATCACTATCAAAATTAAAGAGATTGATAAAAAAATCTGGAAAGGCATCAGGGCGGAATGTGAAGGCAAATTGGAATCCCTGTCCGAACTGCTCATGGGGAAATTTCCCAAAGATTTGGGAGAAATTTTCACAACTAAGGGAAAAGGTTTGTTTCCGTCACCCAGAGAGATTGAGTTCAGTTGCAGTTGCCCGGACTGGGCTTCCATGTGCAAGCATGTTGCCGCGACGCTTTACGGTGTGGGCGCGAGATTGGACGAAGACCCGAGTCTGCTCTTCAAGCTGAGAAAGGTTGATGTCAATGATCTGATTGCCCAGGCTGTGGAAGAGAAAACCCGGAAACTGCTCAAAAAAGCGGAAAAGAAGAGCGCGAGGGTCATGGATGAGGCGGACTTGTCAGATGTCTTTGGCATTGAGTTGGATGAACCTGTAAAAGTGCCTGTTTCCAAAAAAGAAAAACCCGGGACAAAGGCCGAAAAGGCTTCTGTCAAAACAAAAACTTCGAAAAAAACTTCGAAAAAAAGTTCTCCCAAAGCAAAATTTGAAAAAAATTTGGTTATAAAAATATCTGTGGTGAAAAGAGCTTCTTCCAAAGCGGAGCCTGAGAAAAAGACAATTCTGAGAAAAATTGAGAGAAAACCAGTGGAAGAACTATCCGTAACAGATGCTGTCATGGGGGTAATCAGAAGAACCAGAAAGGCGTTTACAGCAGCCCAGATTGTAAAAAAGACAGGTCTGAGTGATACGCAAGTGCGGAATGTGATTTATAAGGCCAGGAAGCAGGGTAAGATCAAAAATGAGGCAAGAGGGGTTTACGCAAAGATTTAGAACCGATGCAATTTGTGAGAAACATAGGGAAAACCATGTACCAGGCAAGCCTGTTTGACGAACCCGGACCGCTTTATGTTTCCAAACCCGGGGCGCTGATCTATCAGGCGAGCGGCAAGGCCGGGGAATATGCCCTTCTGGGATGCAACATTTACAAGGGATGCACTCACGGATGCCGTTACTGCTACAATGACAACGAACGCTTTGAGAATTATTTCCAGGGAGCAAACCCCAAAAAGGATTATATCAGACGGCTTGAAAAAGAGCTTGGGAAAATGGCCGGCTGGGAGATACCGGAGATATTTCTCTCCTTTGTGGGGGATGTGTATCAGCCGGAGGAGCTTAAACTTGGCCTGACCCGCCGGACTATTGAGCTTTTCATCCGGCATGAGCTTCGGTTCACGGTGCTGACCAAAGGCGGAACCCGGGCTGTCAGAGACTTTGATCTCATGGCAAATTATCCGGGATGTTCTTTTGGCAGCACCATTGTTTTCATGGACCGGAGGCTTGCGGATTACTGGGAACCCGGAGCGGCTCCGATAAAGGACAGGATAGCGGCCATTGAACAGGCAAAAGCACGGGGAATCAGGACATGGGTATCCCTGGAACCGGTGATTGAGCCAAAAGAAGCGTTGGCGGTCATTCGGGAACTGCATCCCATTGTGGGCCATTGGCGGGTGGGGAAAATAAACCATCATCCTGAACTTGAGCGCCGTCATGACTGGAAGGCTTTCCGGCAGGAACTCAGAGAATTGTTTGCCGATCTGAATGCGGATTATTATCTCAAAGGAAGTCTGAGAAAGCTGTAAAGGATGATAAATCGCAAATTACAAATCACAAACCACAAATCACAAACAAAAAAGGCATTTCTCTTTTTCCGAGAAATGCCTTTTATTCAATTTATTTAAATGACGGTTCTATACTCTGCTCACATTTGCAGCAGCCGGTCCCTTGGGACCCTGTTCCACATCAAAAGTCACTCTGTCACCCTCGCTCAGGGTTCTGAAACCAGATGAGTTAATTGCTGAGTGGTGAACGAATACATCGTTTCCGTCTTCATGTTCAATAAAGCCGAAGCCTTTTCTGTCACTGAACCATTTTACAATTCCATTTGCCATTGTGTCAACCTCCTTTCAAATAATTTAAGTTCCCAAACCTCAGGTTGCCACACTGACATAAAATGAAACAATCCTTCAGAACGAAACTGCCCGGTAAAGCTGACCGGGCCTTGATAAAAAAGAATATAAGCCATCTTTAGTATGAAGTCAAGCATAAAAAAATATGGTTTTTTTAATGACCATATCAGATATGGTTTTTTTCAAGAGGAAACCCTGTAGAATCAGATAGTTATTCAGACAACCCAAAATTCGGCAATTTGCTGATTTTTCAAATAAATCTGAACGAATTACCCGGACAAAAGTTTTTTCAATATCCGAAGACCTGCGAGGTTTCCAAAATCTCCCAGGTCTTATACTCAGCAGATCGAAAAGTTTCCGGACTGTGTGCGTCATGGGAAAAAAAACCGGCTTTTTTTCCCCGGACAGAAGACTTCCCCCGCCGGAAAAAGCCGGGTTTCTCCCCATATGCATCAGGCTAAGATCGTAACTCATTGTTTTTATTAACCTGTGATCTGCCGGACGGGGTTTGCAACCCCGTCCGAAATATTTTCCGACCCCCGAAAACAAACGTTTCGGACGGGGTTGCAAACCCCGTCCGGCAGTCTTAGCCTGATGCATATGGGGTTTCTCCCCCATTTGCCGTGTCTGTCCAGCGACAGCCCGAAAACTTTTCGATCTACTGATACTGCAAAAATAACAAAAAGTTTCAAAAACGAATCCCCAGCGGATGAGTATTCAGAATCGGATAAATCAGATATCAGCTCTGAACAAAAAATATTGCCTTCTGTAAAATTTCTTCTTATAAACGGGCATGGCCTGCCAGTCACAACGAAGCATGAAAGCCTGCCCCAATGCTTCTGACTTAAAAAATTCCGCGCAAATCCGGAGTGCAAAAATTTTATTTTTGCAATTGCGAAAAAGCATTTTTCGCACTCCGGAAAGATCACCGGTCGGATCCGGAGTGCAAAAATTTTATTTTTGCAATTGCGAAAAAGTATTTTTCGCACTCCGGAAAGATCACCGGTCGGATCCGGAGTGCAAAAATTTTATTTTTGCAATTGCGAAAAAGCATTTTTCGCACTCCGGAAAGATCACCGGTC
This sequence comes from Desulfonema magnum, assembly GCF_017377395.1. GTDB lineage: Bacteria > Desulfobacterota > Desulfobacteria > Desulfobacterales > 4be13 > Desulfonema_C > Desulfonema_C magnum. The sequence goes on from NZ_CP061800.1 coordinate 525,703, forward strand.
GGATCCGGAGTGCAAAAATTTTATTTTAGCAATTGCGAAAAAGCATTTTTCACACTCCGGAAAGATCACCGGTCGGATCCGGAGTGCAAAAATTTTATTTTTGCAAGTGCGAAAAAGCATTTTTCGCACTCCGGAAAGATCACCGGTCGGATCCGGAGTGCAAAAATTTTATTTTAGCAATTGCGAAAAAGCATTTTTCGCACTCCGGATAGACCTCCGGGCAAATCCGGAGTGCAAAAATTTTATTTTAGCAATTGCGAAAAAGCATTTTTCGCACTCCGGAAAGATCACCGGTCGGATCCGGAGTGCAAAAATTTTATTTTAGCAATTGCGAAAAAGCATTTTTCGCACTCCGGAAAGATCACCGGTCGGATCCGGAGTGCAAAAATTTTATTTTAGCAATTGCGAAAAAGCATTTTTCGCACTCCGGAAAGATCACCGGTCGGATCCGGAGTGCAAAAATTTTATTTTTGCAATTGCGAAAAAGCATTTTTCGCACTCCGGAAAGATCACCGGTCGGATCCGGAGTGCAAAAATTTTATTTTAGCAAGTGCGAAAAAGCATTTTTCGCACTCCGGAAAGATCACCGGTCGGATCCGGAGTGCAAAAATTTTATTTTTGCAATTGCGAAAAAGCATTTTTCGCACTCCGGAAAGATCACCGGTCGGATCCGGAGTGCAAAAATTTTATTTTTGCAATTGCGAAAAAGCATTTTTCGCACTCCGGAAAGATCACCGGTCGGATCCGGAGTGCAAAAATTTTATTTTAGCAATTGCGAAAAAGCATTTTTCGCACTCCGGAAAGATCACCGGTCGGATCCGGAGTGCAAAAATTTTATTTTAGCAATTGCGAAAAAGCATTTTTCGCACTCCGGAAAGATCACCGGTCGGATCCGGAGTGCAAAAATTTTATTTTAGCAATTGCGAAAAAGCATTTTTCACACTCCGGAAAGATCACCGGTCGGATCCGGAGTGCAAAAATTTTATTTTAGCAATTGCGAAAAAGCATTTTTCGCACTCCGGAAAGATCACCGGTCGGATCCGGAGTGCAAAAATTTTATTTTAGCAATTGCGAAAAAGCATTTTTCGCACTCCGGAAAGATCACCGGTCGGATCCGGAGTGCAAAAATTTTATTTTAGCAATTGCGAAAAAGCATTTTTCGCACTCCGGAAAGATCACCGGTCGGATCCGGAGTGCAAAAATTTTATTTTAGCAATTGCGAAAAAGCATTTTTCGCACTCCGGAAAGATCACCGGTCGGATCCGGAGTGCAAAAATTTTATTTTAGCAATTGCGAAAAAGCATTTTTCGCACTCCGGATAGACCTCCGGGCAAATCCGGAGTGCAAAAATTTTATTTTAGCAATTGCGAAAAAGCATTTTTCGCACTCCGGAAAGATCACCGGTCGGATCCGGAGTGCAAAAATTTTATTTTAGCAATTGCGAAAAAGCATTTTTCGCACTCCGGAAAGATCACCGGTCGGATCCGGAGTGCAAAAATTTTATTTTTGCAATTGCGAAAAAGTATTTTTCGCACTCCGGATAGACCTCCGGGCAAATCCGGAGTGCAAAAATTTTATTTTAGCAATTGCGAAAAAGTATTTTTCGCACTCCGGAGATGACCCTGAAATTAACCAGTGCAATGACAAAAGAAAACAAAAAACATATTCAATCCTATTCTTTATAATTTATAATAAAATACAGATAGTTAAATCTAAAATTTGGAGACACATTATGATATATATATCGAATCTTCAGAATAAATTGTTGTCGTTCATTATTATTATTCTGGCACTTGCTTTTTGCTGTGCTGTTTTTCTAATCTACCGGACTGCGAAAGAAAACGCTGAGGAAGATTTGCAAGAGCAGGCCGAAAAAGTCAGAAATGTGCTGATGGCGTTTCGCCGGGTTCAGCAAAACGTATTCTTAGATCAGAAAATCCCCCTGACTGAAAAAACAATTCATTTCTTACCGGCTTTTGCTGTGAGAAATTTTTCCAAAGATTATCCTAACTGGGACGCGTCCGGCTTCAGTTTTAACAATGTGTCTGACAACCCGCGTAATCATGACCAGGCCGCAGATGAGGCAGAACTGAAAGCAATTGCATATTTCCGTGAACACCCGGAACAAGAAATACTTTTCAGACCATTTACCGATCCCGAGGGAAAGCAGTTCTATCTTTATGCCCGGCCCATATGGGTCGAAAAATATTGTCTGAAATGTCATGGTAAAAGAGCTGAGGCACCGGCTGCTGTCCGTGATATGTATGACACGGCATGGAATCTCACCGTAGGCGATTTACGCGGCATTCTGAGCATTAAAATACCTGCTGCCGCTGTTAGCGAACGAACCTTTGCTTTTTTCAGAAAAAATCTTGATATTCTCCTTATCGGCTTTCTTGTGGCAGTGTTACTGATACTGATGCTCAGAAAAAAAGTTCTGCTGCCTGTAAGCACTATTGTTGACGATCTGAACAAAAGAACGGATCAGATATTTTTTTACTCCGAACAGGTGGCAGCCGCGAGCCGGTCTCTGGCTGAAGGAAGTTGTGAACAGGCGGCATCCGGACAAGAAACCTCTTCGTCCCTGATAGAAATCTCATCCATGATCAGACAGAACGCGAGTCATGCTGTTCAGACGGACAATCTGATGACGGAAGTGAAAAATGTTATCGGAAATGTCAATAAATCAATGAATAAGCTGACAGACTCCATACAGGAAATCATAAAGGCAAGCAAAGAAACATCCAGGATCATAAAAACAATTGATGAGATAGCGTTTCAGACCAACCTCCTTGCCCTGAACGCCGCTGTTGAGGCAGCCAGAGCTGGTGAGGCAGGCAGCGGATTTGCAGTCGTTGCCGAGGAAGTGAGAAATCTGGCAATGAGATCTGCCGAAGCAGCCAGAAACACATCCGAACTCATTGAGGGAACAGTAAGCAAGATACAGAGCGGGGGAGAAATCGCATCTGAAACATATCAGGCTTTTAATGATGTGACCGAGCATTCCGGAAAAGTGGCAGAACTGATAGCTGAAATTGCCAGTATCTCTGATGAACAGGCCCAGAGAGTCGAACTGGTGAGCAACAATGTCACTGAGACAGACAAAGTGACGCAGCATAATGCGGCCAGCTCGGAGGAGTCCGCTGCCGCGTCTGAAGAACTGAGGAGTCAGGCAAAAAAAATTAAGTTGCTCACAGATGAATTAACAGCTATTGTGGTTGGTATAAAAAAGACAACATAGCGGTAACGCTCCCGGACTGACAGACCCGTTGTCGGATATAAGCAGTATAACCTTTTGAATCAGTTTGATAAATACAGGAGCATATTCGGATTCGGAACGCTGCTTCGGACCGGTCATACACACCCCCTCCCCATTTAGCGCTAATGCTCCTGGACTGACAGACCGGAAGCCCTGAAAAATTCTGCCACCTGGCAGAAAAAATGTCATATTATCCTGTCCCGCGGCCGGAATCAGTCAGGAATGTTATTAATCATTATTTTCAACTGGTTATACCCTTCAAAAATCCGTTATCATCAGAAACAAAGTTTCCACACGAGCGCGTGGAAACGAGATCAACATATGGCAATAAATGATGAAAAAACAAATTCTTTCTCTGTTGGCAAATCAGAATGCTTTTACTCGATGATCAAGTTTTAATGAAAAGCAAACCAAAGATCATGAAAACGAAGGGATGAGAAAGATGAAATCCAAAATTTTCCAAAAACGAATTTTGCCAATTTTTGTTTTACTCTTATGCCTGCCTGTTCAGCCAGTGTTTTGCGAAGAAACAAAAATTCGCGTTGCCCTGGCTCACTGGCCCCCCTGGAAAATTATCAATCAGGGGAAATTTGGCGGAATTGACGTGGAAATTCTGAAAGTAATAGGAACATACCTGAATATCAGTTTTGAATTTTCTGAGTGTCCGTGGCGGCGTTGTTTGGATATGGTGAAAAACGGCGAGGTTGATATGATTACCAGTTTTGGCAAAACACCTGAACGAGAAAAATATGTTTATTACCTGGAACCTCCATATGCCCTTGGCAAAATAGTTTTTTACACAAAAAAAGCCAAGGGGCCGCTTATCCGACAATATGAAGATTTATACAAAGAAAAAATCGGCTCATTAAAAGGTTCTGTATATTTCGAAGCGTTTGACAATGATTCTGAAATAAACAAAACAGAAGTTACCTGGGAACACCAGTTTTTCAGAATGCTTTCTTCCGGGCGGATCAGCGTCATCATCGGATATGAAACTGTTACCGATTATCTGATTATCACAGAAGGGTTTCAGGGACAATTTGAAAAAGCTCCTCTCAGCTATCAAAGCACGGGTTCTCATTTTGCCATGTCCAAAAAATCAAAAGCCACAGAGCTGATACCGCAGTTTAACAGAGTGATTGGTCAAATGGCAAAGACACACGAGTTTGATGATATCATAAATTCTTTTTTAAACAGCATGGAACAACCCGGAGAGTAATCTTATTCGTGTTCATGTATTGTCAGCGGCTCGAATGCTCCCCAAACTGCCCGAAACATTTTCAGCGAATTTGTTGATCCCCCGGGATATGTTTGATGCTAAGTACCCAACCATAAGTTTTCGATATATTCCCGGGGAAGAAACCCGGCTTTTTTACCGGAAGGATCCGCGGCCCGTGACGGAAAAAGCCGGGTTTCTCCGCTGTTCGCAAAAAAAAAGATATATAAAAAACTTTTGATCGGGTACTTATTTTTGATCTGCTGTGATTAGAAAAAAATAAACGCCCTGTTTATTCTGAATTTTAAAAATTAACTTATGGAATTATTTCGATCAAAAGGTATCCAACGACGTTTTATCATGGGTCTTATATCTGTAATTAGTGTAATTTTGATTATTTTTTATATTAGTTACATATCAATTAATGCCAAATCCATTGAAGACGATTTGCAGGAGCAGTTACTCAGAGCTTCTGCTTTGGCCAAAGAGAGCCTGCCAAGTGCGCTTTGGCAGTATCATTATGAATATACGAATGATTTTATAAATTCTCTGTTTTTATTTAAGGATATTGTTTTCGTAAGCATTATGTCCGAAGACACGACTATTACTGCTAAAACGCATCCGGATTTTAAGAAAAAGGATTTTTTATATTTTAAAAATTCTTCGGACTTCATCACCGATGAAACCGTTATTCGATATGAAAATAATAATGTTGGCAAAATCCGAATCGCCATGACCCGCGTCCGTATTAATGATATGATTCTCAGTCAGAGCATAAGTGCATTTTCTCTATTGCTTGTGATCTTTGCCGCAATATTTTCTACCGTTCTGAAACTTTCCGGAAAATATATATTCAGTCCTTTATTAAAATTGGAAAATTCTGCAAAACTGATTTCCGATGGGAATTTTGATATACATATTGATACAAGCAGCAAAGATGAAATCGGACAATTGGCAGAAACATTCAGCAGGATGATTCATAACCTGAAATCTGTCACAGCTTCACGCGATGAACTGAATTATGAAATTATGGAGCGAAAAAAGGCAGAAAAAAAGCTTGTCAGAGAAAAAGAAAAAGCACAGCACTACCTTGATATCGCAGGCGTAATCTTCATTGTGATCAATGCGGACCAGACAGTGTCGCTGATTAACAAAAAAGGTTGTGAAGTTTTCGGATATGAGGAATCAGAAATTCTCGGAAAAAACTGGTTTGATCATTTTATACCTGAAAATGACAGAAAGAAAACTGTGGCGGAATTCTTCAGGCTGATCACAGGAGAAGTTGAACATATTGAATATTTTGAAAATTATGTCATGACAAAAAATAATGATAACAGGCTGATTGCATGGCATAATGTGGTATTAAGAGATGAAAAAGGCAAAGTGACTTCGACCTTAAGTTCAGGTGAAGATATAACAGAACAAAGGAAAATCGCTCAGAATCTGAGAAGCTCTTTAAAAGAAAAAGAAATACTTCTGCGAGAACTGTACCACAGAACCAAAAATAATATGCAGATTATCTGTTCAATGCTTGCAATGCAGGCAATCAGCATCAAAGACGAAAATTTTAAAAAAATTTTATCAGAGACTGAGAACAGAATCAAATCCATGGCACTGGTTCACCAGAAACTTTATCAGGCCAAAGACCTTTCAAAAATTAATTTGAAAGATTATGTTGCCGATCTTGTATTCTTATTATTTAAAAGTTACGGTGTGTCAGAGAAGAAAGTCTCTGTTTTCACTGATATTGAAGATGTTATTGTCTTAATTGACACAGCGATCCCATGCGGGCTGATTCTTAATGAACTGATTACAAATTCAATAAAATACGCATTTCAGGACAGGGAAGGAGAGATAAGACTTCATATTTGTAAAACAGAGACGAATGAGATAAATATGATATTTTCTGACAACGGTGTCGGATTTCCGGATAATTATGATTTGGAAAAAGCAAATACCCTGGGAATTCGGTCAATATATATGATAACTGAGCATCAGCTCGGGGGAAAAGTGGATTTGAAAACAGACAACGGTGTGAGTTATCATATAAAATTTAAAGACATTTTGTATGATCAGAGGGTATGAAAATGAAAAAAAAAATAAAAATTTTAATTGCTGAGGATGAGGCCATCATCGCAATGCGTATGGAAATGGAATTGAAGTCTCTGGGATATGATGTATGCAAGCCAGTTTCCACCGGAAAAAAAGTCATTAAAAGCGCAGAAAACGATAAGCCTGATATCGTTCTGATGGACTTGCATCTGGTCGGCAAAATGCCGGGAATCGAAGCCGCCCGCACCATATGGAATAATTATAAAATTCCCATGATATTCATGACAGGCTACCAGGACGAAGAACTGATGCAGAAGGCAATGGAACTGAACCCGGTTGCGTATTTGATAAAACCAGTAGAAATCTGTGAAATAGAAGCTGCTATTGATTTAGCAAAGGAAAAATTGAGAATTGAGAATTGAACAGAACCTGATCCGGAGTGCGAAAATTATTTTTCGCAACACCGGAGTGCGAAAATTATTTTTCGCAAAGATCTCAAAAAATAATTTTCGGAGTCCGGATGTTATCATCCATCTTGTTTCCACACTCCGAAGAGTGCCATCCGTGATACTCGGTAATCAAGTTTTTTTTCTGTCATTCCTGCTTTCGCAGGAATGACAGGCAGTCGGCCGGACCGGATACTGCGCAAGTCGGAGGAGAATGAACGAGTGTATCCGATTTCTGGCAACACTGAGCAAATCTTATGAATCCGAAATATAATTTTTTTATCATAATGTGTTTCCAGATACTGCTTATCATTGTGGCGGAATTATCCCATGCAGACGTGTTGCATTTTGTCAACGAGCATTGGCCGCCATATATCATCTTTAATGAAAAGCATCAGACAGAAGGTATTGATATCGAGATACTCAGGCTTATGGGGGATCGTCTGAAATTGGACTTAAAAATCACCCAATGTGACTGGGTTTACTGCCTCAGAATGATGAAAAACGGGCGGGCAGATATCATATCCTCAGCCCTTAAACGTCCCGAGCGTGAGGCATACCTGCATTACATTGAACCGCCTTATCTTTTGAAATCAACCAAGCTCCTTTATCTTCCAAAGGGACAAGGGCATCGGATCCGCACATATGAAGATATTCAGAACCTGCATATCGGTGTATTGAAAGACAGCGCTTATTTTTTACCTTTTGACACGGATACCCGGATCCGTAAAACAGCGGTCAGGAAAACAGAGCAGCTTTTGTTGATGCTTAAAAACAGTCGGCTGGACGCATTTATAGGAACCGAGATCGTAGCAGATTATCTGATACGTCATGGAAATTACGATGGCCTGTTTGAAAAATCCGTATTCCGGTATGACACGGAAACAGCGTTTCATTTTGCCATCTCAAAAAAATCTTTATTTGCCAGTTATTTGCCACAATTCAATAATGCAATGGCATCCCTTATAAAAGAGGGGCTTATTGAATCAATTATAAAAAAATATAGTGACAATTGATAAAAGAATGGTCTGTTCGCGTTCAGGTAAATCAGGTCAGACTGCTGAAAAGCTCAGAGGTCTTGAAATCCTCGGAGGTCTCATGTCACTTGCCAGAATTTTATACAAACGGGGTGCGACTGCCTGACCACAATGAATCTGACGCCTGAAAGTCCTCCGAGGTTTTGAAAACATCGGGAGGCTCCGGCGGTCCGACCCGTCATAATCATTGAGGTCAGGTATTACTTGGAAAAGGATTTGAAAAATGAGTTTGAGTGATTATCTGAAATGTCCGGGGCCTGATCAGGCAACGGCTGCTGTCCCGGAAACTTATTTATGCCCTGATTGCGGAAAAGAGGTTGAGATTTGGACAGATGAAAAAAAACAAAGGTGTCCGGATTGCCGCGCAGTCATCCGAAACAAGAATTTTCAACTCAGTGATGAAGAAAAAAACAACTCGCTTCTCCGACAAGACAAAGCAGATCGGAATTTAAAAAAACTGGTTCATTTGGCATATCAGCGGGGGGCAAGCGGTGCCCAAATAATCTCTCCGGATGATATCTCTGCTGAGGAAAATCTCGCGAATTTTTGCAGAGAACCCCGTTGTGAAAATTACGGACTGTCGCCAAGCTGTCCCCCTCATGTTTCCGGCCCTCCCGGGTTCCGGGAGCTTCAGAAAAAAATGAGCCATGCCATAGTCATCAGAATTGATGTGCCTTCGGCAGTTCTGTTTTCTGCTGAACGGGGCGAAGTCATGAAACTGCTTCATGAAATCGTTGCCGGTCTCGAACAGGAAGCTGTCAACATGGGATATTCCGCTTCAAAATCCTTTGCAGGCGGCTCCTGCAAAAAAATTTTCTGCCATGATCATGCGGTTTGCGGTCTGCTGTCGGATCGCGGCCAATGTCGGAATCCTCAGCACGCCCGACCTTCCATGTCCGGCTTCGGAATCAATGTGTCTGAGCTGATGCAGACGGCGGGATGGCCCGGGGATATTAACATCCGTAACACGGATTCGGATACAGCATCAATGACATGGATAGCCGGGCTGGTGATGATCGGCTGATATATAAACTTTCGCTACAAGGATTTTATATAAGAAACATTCATGAAAAGAAGCCGGGTTTTTCACCCCCGGCGGAGATGAAAAAAAACCTGCTTAAAAAACCCGGCTTCTCAGTTATATTTTCATGGTAAAAAGGATTTATAAGAAAAAGGATTAAATCCTTCTTCTTATCATCCTCTTCTTATACAAAATCCCTGTGGCGAAAAAAGGAAGAAAAAAAATAGCCGGCTATCTCTGTTATTCACAGACAGCCGGCTATGGTATCCCTATTGATCATTGAATCATGAAGAGAAGTCTGTCAACACTTCAGTCTTCAATTTTACTTCGCTTCACCGACTTTCTCTGAAAGTTCAGGAACGAATTCAAGGATATCAGCAACAACACCCACATCTGCAACCTGGAAAATCGGGGCTTTGGGATTCTTGTTGACGGCAACCATAAAAGGTGCGCCTTTGATGCCGCCCATATGCTGGAACGATCCGCTAATACCCAGAGCCATATAAACTTTGGGTTTCACAGTCTGACCTGAGGTTCCCACCTGGCGGGATTTTTCCAGCCATTTGGCATCCACAATGGGCCTTGAGCATGACACATCACCGCCCATGGCCTCTGCCAGTTCACTGATGATTTCCAGATTGTCCTCATCCTCAATTCCCCGTCCCACGGAGATAAGGATTTCAGATTTGGTGATATCCACGTCACCGGCTTCAGCTTCGACGATTTCGAGAAAACGGCGGGTTGTTTCGCCAAGATCGCCCGCGTCGCCAGTTTTGTCAGTCACCTGTCCGCCTGCGCTCTTGCTTTCATCGGGCTGGAAAGCCCCGGGACGAACATTGATCACCGCGCCGTTTGAAATATCGCAAAGCACATGGGTGCTGACCATTCCGCTGTACTCCTGGCGAACCACTTTCAGCTTTCCATCTTCAATTCCCTCAAAGTCAACCGCATCTGCAACAAACGCTGAATCAAGTTTTACGGAAAGTCCCGGAGCGAGATCCATTCCAAAGGTGTCATGCGGAACAAGGAGGATGGCATCGGCAGGTAAAATATTGACAAGGGCCTTCCGAATCACCTCGGCATTCGGATAAGCATCCGTGCCGATTTTCCAGACTTCGTTATAAGAAGCGGCAACGTCGTTACACACGGCATCAGGGCCGAAAACAATAGCAGTGACAGACGCGTTCGGATCCAGTTTTTTGGCAGCGGCAACTAATTCAAGGGCTGTGTCATCTGCCGTACCTTCTTTATGAGCAATGTATGCAAAAACCTGCTGGGCCATATTATTTTATACCTCCCTTTTCTTTCAGTCTCTTAATCAGTTCCTCTATAACTTCATCGGTGCTTCCTTCCAGTATTTCCGCGCCTTCGCCCAGTTCGGGCACAAAATAATCCGCACGTTTCACTTTTGCACCGGCTTCTCCCACGGATTCAGGAGCAATCCCCAGGTCGCCTGCGGCATGGACCGGAATTTCCACGGATGCCACTTTTCGGATACCGCGAATTCCCACATAACGCGGCTCATTGATACCGGTCTGAATTGAAAGCACACAGGGAAGCTGAATTTCGTTCATTTCCTGGTTTCCGCCCTCAATTTCACGGCCTACCTTTATTTTTTTATCATCAACAACATCTATTTTGTTTACCAGAGAGGCATAAGGATAATCCAGCATTGCCGCCAGCATACCGCCCACCTGACCTGCCCCGTCATCTGCCTGTGCGCCGGTAAGAATCAGGTCATATTTTCCTTTTTCCACTTCAGCTTTCAGAATAGTTGCAAAGCCTTTTCCGTCAGACCCTTCAAAGGCATCGTCCAAAAGATGAATGCCATTGTCCGCGCCCATGGCCATTTCTCTTCTCAGCACTTCCTCTGATTCGTCATCACCCACGGTCACGACTGTTACGGAGCCGCCGACATTATCACGAATCTGAATGGCTTCTTCCACTGCGTAATTATCCCATTCGTTTACCGAATAGACAAGGTCATCCCGTTCAATGTCGGATCCGCTGTTATTGATCTCAATCTCATTTTCAGAGGTGTCAGGAACCCTCTTCACACATACCAAAATCTCCATATTATTCCTCCAAATAATTGTTTTCTGAAGCCATGTTAAATGGCTGAGGTACTCTCTTTTTATATTTTCAGCTGCCGGCACAAGTTTAAAGAAAAAAACCTTCTGATTTGTCAGTTTGGAAAAGCTTTCACAGACAGAATTTTTCTGATATAAGAATAATGCCCCGCAGTCACAACGAAATAAGAAAGTTTCAGACTTTTCCCTAACACTTAACACCTAACACCTAACACTTTCACAGACAAAGATTTTTCAATATCTGAAACCGTCCGAATTTCGGATGTCCGAATTTTATTATATCGAACAATATATGTCAGCGTACTTATTTGTCAATGTTTTATAACACATCAATAAGACAGGTGATTGTTTTATTTCAAATAAATTTTGTAAGAACGATCTGAATTGTATGAAATCTATAAAATGAAACATATTCATACTTTAAAATCCGTTCCAAACCAACAATAAAGCAGAGGGTGTTTTCAGACGGTCGCTGTCAGGAAGCGGAATTTGTTTTTTAATTCATAACCTCCGGCAGGTGTTTTGAATGAAGCAATGGATTCAGAAACAGATTCCCACACGCTATTTTCGCCTGAGTGCTGAATGGCTTTGATTACCGGGCCTGATGACAGCATTCCTCTCATGGCCGTATCAAAGTCAGGATATGCCCATAAATCATCAGCATCTTCTATTCTGAGAGGGGTCAGATTTGCCTGCGAAACAAATGCCTTCAAAGCAGCTTCTTCGGATAAGGCAAAAGGCCCGGCCGCGCCAGGGGGCGGCGGCGGGAGCAGCGGTCCCAGCGCCATGAGATGATCTGCGGCATCACAGTCCTCAGCCTTGCCCCAGACCATGACCACAACGGATGATTCGTTTTTTGCGACACGTCGTGCTTCATTTAAGGCATTCACGGGGTTTTCCGCGTATTGGAATGAGTTAAGTCCGGTGACCACATCAAAGGAGTTATCCGCGTAGGGCAATGTTTCCATTTCACCCACACGAAAATCCCCCTGGGACAATCGCTGGTTTGCTATGGCGATAAGGGCTTCGGCAGCGTCAATTCCCGTCACATTGGCACCGCGCTCCGCTGCCATAGAACAAAACAGTCCCGAGCCGCAGCCAACATCCAGGATTTTTATTCCCGGTCTGACGTTTATGCTGTCCAGGACAGCTTCATATGCCTGATAAAAAACGCTTTCCTGTATTTCTGCCCAGTCTTCGGCTCTCGCTCCCCACAGTTCACCTTGTATTGTGGCGTTTCCCATTCATTTTCTCCTAATTCTTTATGTGTTAAATCTCAAAGTCAGTAAATCAAAAAGATTCGTAGTTCAACATCCAGACGATTTGTTCTTAGAGCATGTTTGAAAAGTGGGTAATCATAAGTGGCTGTTTTTTTGCCACGAAGACACGAAGACACGAAGGTTCACGAAGTCACTTTGTGTCCCGGTGCCTTTGTGGCTGTTTTTTTTGCCGCGAACACACCGGGAGCCTGTCCGAAAAGCAGTTCCGAACCGCGACCCGGGAAGCCGGAAAGCGGACAGACACCGTTCCTGGCACCTCTTTTAAAAGACATGTCCTGAAAAAATATGACCGTGACACGGAGATATGATCATTGTCTCTTATACTCGATAATCAAGTTTTTTTCTGTCATTCCTGCGAAAGCAGGAATCCACTGTCTCCGGATTCGTAAAATCAGCAGAAAACAGATTCCTGCTTTCGCAGGAATGACAGGCTTTTTGTTCGATCCGGATCAAAAACTTGATTATCGAGTTATAACTGCTCATATTCCTTACTTTTCAAATAGGCTCTTAGGATAACACGCTGATTTCACAGCAACTGCCTGAATACAGAACTACGAACTGCGGTGTGACACCGCGTGAAAACGGAACTACGAATCTGAATGCTCATTTTTGAAAATCGCCTCAGTTTTTCTGTTCCGCATTTAACTGCACAGTTCCTGTGATAAAATCAACCGTGATTTTATACAGTCTTTCCTGTTCATCTGAAATGATCACCCCGCCTCCGCTGCTGCTTCCGACAGGATAAAAATTAATTTGAAAAAGACCTGAAACCACCTCTCCCCCTATCGCAGATTCCAGTTTCACGCCCTCGGGAAGATCATATATTTTTCCAGCTTCCAGTTCCCGGTTCCCAGTTCCCAGTTCCCAGTTCCCAGTTCCCGGGGTTTCCGGTTTCCAGTTTCCAATAACGATTCTGTTTTTATCGAAGTCAAAGACAGCAATATGCGGCATTTTCCGGGATACTGCCTGACTTCTGGCATATCTTAAAGACGCTGCAATTTTCTTGGCAGCAGTCTTTGAATTCATCCGGCTTAAAGCCCCCCCCAATCTAGGAGCGACGAGTGCGGACATCAGGCTGATGATTACCAGCACAACCAGAAGTTCAAGAAATGTGAAGCCTTGTTTTTTAAAGAAATATCTCATATTAAAGTGTTAGGTGTTAAGTGTTAAGTGTTAGGTGTTAGGTGTTAGGTGTTAGGGAAAACGCTGAAACTTTCATATTTCGTTGTAACCGCAGAATCATTATTGCTATATACTATATAGAAGATAAAGTTCTGGTAAGTACCTGACCATAAGTTTTCGATATTCGCACGGGAAAGAAACCCGGCTTTTTTCCCGGAATGAGCCACCGTCCGTGAAGGAAAAAGCCGGGTTTCTCCGCGGTTCGCAGAAAAAAATACGTATAAAAAACTTTTGCTCAGGTACTTATCTACAGAGACTGATTTAATCTTGTCCGATATTCTTCCAACTGACAATGTCCAAGTCATCACCTTCGCCTCCGGGATTTCCGTCAGCCCCCAGAGACAGGATATCATAATCCCCATGCTCACCGGGACATCTGTAAATATAGGCATTTCCCCAAGGGTCGGGCGGCACATCTTTGGGCAAATAAGGACCATCCCATTTTTCCAAGCCATCAGGCTTAACCCTCAGCGCCTGCAATCCCTGCTCTGTTGTAGGATATTTTCCAATTTCAAGTCTGTAAGTGTCAACAGATGCTTCCAAAAGCGATATCTGTGCTTTGGCAGCTTTTTGTCTGGACTTTCCCTCATGCTTAAAAAATTTGGGACCGACCAGCGCCGCCAGAAGTCCCAGAATGACCATGACAATTAAGAGTTCTATCAGTGTGAACCCGCTTTGTTTTCCTGTTTCCTTCTGCATTCAAAGCTCCTTGTGAAAATTAACATTTTTCTATCATTTTAAAATATTTCGATATTTTTTGTAACCTATTGTTTTTAGGTGTCCTCTCCGGCCGGAAAAAGCCAGGTTTCTTGCTGTCCGTCCGCTTTGCCCCGCGCACGGTCCCGAAACTTTCAGATCTGCTGAGATTGAAAAAAATCCGTGCAATCCTCTTAATCCGTGTGAATCCGTGGTTCAGACGCTCTGAGTTTGTTCCTGCGTGGGAAATTATAAAATTTTAATGTCTTTATATTAAAATTTTAACATTGTAAAGGGAGAAGGCTGTTTTTTTGGCAATGTTCCAAATAATCTACATGGATTAGTGATAAGCAAGGATTAATGACAAATATTCCAAACAATCAGCCATGACTGACACTAAAACCTCCGGGCATTCGTCATCCGATGGATTAATGGGCAAAATCCTTGCTTATCACTCATCCATGTAGATGATGACTCGTGCACTATTCTGCTCAGAATTTAAGACAGCGAGTCATGGTTCGGGCTTTATGTGTTCTTACTCAGGGATATTGGACAACAGACCGGGACAGCTACATTTTAAGAAAAAAATGAACTGGCCCGGCCTGTGAGAGATAAGTACCTAACCATAAGTTTTCGATATTTGCCCGGGGAAGAAACCCGGCTTTTTTTCCGGAATGATTCGCTGACCCTGAAGGAAAAAGCCGGGTTTCTCCGCGGTTCGCAGAAAAAAAATGTATAAAAAACTTTTGATCGGGTACTTATAAACCGGGGAAGGATAAAAAGTCAAGATTTTCCCGTGGATCAGCACGGGGCTGATCCGCGGGAATATCAGAATTTTATGGGAGGGACTTCCCGGCTGACACAGCCATAATATCAAGAATAGTGATGCGGCCATCTCCGTCCTGGTCAAAGAAAGGATCATATTCCGGATCGCCCTCACAGGTATCCCAAAGCGAGGCAACCTTAGTGATGTCAGCATCATCAATCTTTCCGTCGCCGTTAAAATCATGGATCAAAAGCGTGCCATCCTGGGCAACAGGAATTTCAGCATCTCCGAATTCTATGTTCAGATCTCCGGCTTGTGAGGACACCGACAGATCAGACTTCAGTACCTCACGGGCATGAATATCAATCTCCTTTACCTCTGAGGGAATTTCACTGTTTCCCTGACCCAGTTTCAGTGTGAGTCTGCCTGTCTCAGCCTCTGAGGAGCGTATAACCACACGGTAATCATCAGAACCCGTTCCCCGTGCTGGCAATGTCACGGTCTGATATCCTTCATCAAATTGAATCAGAGAACCTGGCATGTCTGTTCCGTCTTTGCCAGCCGCTCTGTTCAGAGAATCAAACACTGTCACATCCGCAGACCCCTCAAGGCTTACGGATATCTGCTTATACTCGGAGGAAGGCAGTGTTTCAATGTGTTCGATGATGAGTCTGCCCAGTTCATCCGAAGTTCTCCAGTCTCGCCAACGGTCTCTTTTGCCGCGTTTTTTACTTCCGGCTTTGTACTCGCTTATGAGCGAATCCATTGACGGAACTTCTGAAATGCCGCCGCTGATTTGCAAAATCAGGTCATTATAGTCCAGATCGCTCTCTGTAAATTCCAGGTCCTCAATCACAAAGGCAAGCCCCATATCATTGATATCCGCGACCTGGCCCACATGCATGCCGTAGTCCGCATTGGGTGAGGTGAAGGAGAACAGGGGACGTATGCATCTGTCAGTTGTTTCCGGATTCAGAGAAAGCGTTTTCAGTGAAGCGTTCGGAACCAGAATCAGCGCAAATTTGTCTCCGGGCCTCATGTCAAAGGTTTTCACTCCCATATAAGTTCCGCTGTTCCAGTTTCTCGCTTCTCCGAGTGAGCCGTCAAAGCGTGCGGCCTCCGTAGAGTCGGACAATACAACATAGCCGTCCGTGGTTCCTGACAAAGCCCGTGTTACTGCTTCTGTCACAAAGGCTGTCAGATCAGGCACAGACATATCCATTCCTGAAAGGCTGAAGATGCCGAGTTCGCCGTTGTTATACGAACCGCCATCGTAGAGCCAGTCTATGGTGATTTTACCGGTTTTGCCTACAGTGAATATGCCTTTGTTGGAAACGCCGCAGGCGGTTTTGCCGGTATTTCCGCCGACACACTCGCCGCAATCATCAATAAAAGCAGTTCCGCCCCAGATTTCGTTGCAGTCCTGGGCGCACGCAGTTTCGCCAGTGTTGCCGCCCACACATTCACCGCACTCATCCGTAAAAGCAGTTCCGTTCCAGTCTCCGTTGCAGTCCTGGGCACAGGCTGTTTTGCCAGTGGCTCCGCCGACACATTCGCCGCACTCATCAACAGAAGCGGTTCCGCCCCAGTCTCCGTTGCAATCCTGAACACACGCGGTGTTGCCGGTGTTGCCGCCGACACATTCACCGCACTCATCGAGAGAAGCGGTTCCGTCCCACTCTCCGTTACAGTCCTGAGTGCAGGTGCTGGTTTTGCCGGTGTTGCCGCCCACACATTCGCCGCATTCATCAACAAAAGCAGTTCCTTTCCAGTCTCCGTTGCAGTCCTGAACGCAGGTGCTGGTTTTGCCAGTGTTGCCGCCCACACATTCGCCGCAGTCATCAACAGAAGCGCTTCCGCCCCACTCTCCGTTGCAATCCTGAACACAGGCTGTTTTGCCAGTGTTGCCGCCGACACATTCGCCACATTCATCTAAGACAGCAGTTCCGTTCCAGTCTCCGTTGCAATCCTGATATTTAACTTCAATGGTGTCGTTTGCAACCGCCACAACTCCGCCGTCAACTTTGGCAAGCAGATCAAACCTGTATGTCCCTGTTTCTAAGCCACTATAAGTTATATCAAACTCAAATCTGCGTTCCTGTGAGCGGTCAAAATTGCCTGAATGTCTGGCAGGTGAGATACTGACCCCCAGGCCGGAAAATTCCCGGGACAGTTCCAGTGTAACCTCGCTGTAGTCAGCAAAGGCATCTTTGAGCGCATTATTGATGATGGCGACAATGGAACTTGTGTCAGAACCGTCAAATAACTTGCCTCCGGTTCTCGATGTGATCTCAGTTGCCTGACCCGAAAGCGGTCTGAAATCATCACCATGACGAGAATCATAAAACCCTTGATCCAACCCCACATAATCATGGTCACATATATCAACCGCCTCCACAATGATGTCTTTATTATTAAGCGCAGAAATAACATCGTCAAGACCCACCCTGCTCGGATAACCTGGTTCCAAATCTCCGTCATGGCCGACCGCATCGCCGAACCATATGATAATCCGAGTTGAATTCTCACGCCAGCTTGTTGAAGATGCGACTCTGGCAAGTGCGTACAGATTTGCCTCAGGCCAGTCATTACCATATCCCAGCCCAAGTGAATTTATGGCATTCTGTGCAACAGACGAACTGGTTGTAATATCCCTGACCAACTCATAAGCCACGTCCCAGCTTCCCCCATATGGTGATGTAGGAAAATCTTCATAATATCCCACGCCAAAAGCCACATCTCCCAGTTTTGAAGCATTATTGAGAATATCTGTGGCCTTTGCTTTTGTGGAATCAAGGAGTTCTCCCATGCTTCCTGTGGTATCAAAAAGAAAAAAGATATCCACCTTGGCCGAAGTCACTTTCTCTGTAATGGTCACCGTTCTTTTTACTGATGTGTCATCCCCTTTTTTGATCACATCAGAAAAGGTTTCAGGTGTAATCGAATCAGCCAGCACGGACGCGGGAAACATCAAAGCGACACAGATAACCCCTGTCATTGCCAAAAGCAAATATTTGTTCGTTAGCTTCATTTGTTTCAACTCCTTCCTAAAATGTTAAAGTCTGATGTTAGTCAATTTGTTCACCTTGCCTTAAAAATACACGTCTTTGTCACCTCCTTTCTTTATACCAGAGGTTCATCGCCTCTGTTTTTTATCTTTCTCTACAAGGATTTTATATAAGAAGAGGATGATAAGAATAGGATTTCAATCTTTTTTTATGAATCCTTATCCTTATACAAAATCTGTATGGCAATAAGCAAGCATTTTTCTGATTATAAACGGATTTAAGGGAGGGCCGACCCAGCCCCGGAGGGGCGGCATATTTGTAGCACCCATAGGCGGCACACGACCAGGCCCCGCAAAGGCGGCATATTTTGCAACAGGTTTGCAGACCATGCCGCAGAGATGCCGATGCCGGGCTTCCGCATGATGGATGCCGCAAATATGCCGCCCCTACGGGGCTTTGCCGGGCTGCCGCATGATGAATGCTACAAATATGTCGCCCCTATGGGGCTTTAATCGGATCAAAAAATCTGATTATCGAGTATAAAAATCCTTGTTTATCACTAATCCATGTAGATGAACAATCTGAACCACAGATTTCCACAGATATCTCGGATTTCGCAGATTGAAAAAAATCCGTGTCATCCCTTTCATCTGTGTTAATCCGTGGTTCAGACCCACTCATGATAAGCATGGTACAAAAATCCCTGCTTATCTCTCATCCATGTAGATGATATACGGATATCGCTGCTTAAAAATTTATCAGGAGCGTTACTCCGTGAGCGTCTTCAAGATATAAAGAAGCTCCTCCATGCCTAAGTTTTCATCTCCGTTCACATCCGAACATGCCACAGGAAGCTTTTCCTCGTCAATGTCCGCACCGGAAAGCAGCTTCAGGATCAGGACAGCATCTTTGATATCAATTTTTTTATTTCCGTCAATATCTCCCATGGCAACCGCACATTCAAAAGAGACTGCTTCGATGGTATGATCTTGAGTCACGTTTTTGAATTCATAGGTTCCGATTCCTGATGCCTCATCAATGTCAACGTAATCCATGATTGAATCACCATCTGCTCTGATATCTCCGATTTGATAGAAATCATCGGGTGTTATGGTAAATAGGCGATCCTCTCCATGTTCTGCTTTCACTTCACCGGAGGGTTCAATTGTTCCGTTGGCTTCGGCACTGGCGGTAATGGTGTGAGGACCGAAGATAACATAAATGGCATGGGCTTCGGTCACTTTTTTAAACTCATACGTTCCCGCTCCTGATTCCTCGTCGAGTTCGACATATTCCATAACAGAATGGTCGTCAATGCTGACATCTGCGATGTGATAGGAAAGATCAGGTGTCATGGTAAATACATACGATTTTCCATGATCCACTTTTACGTCGCCCTCGGGTTCGATCTTGCCATTGGCTCCGGCACTGGCAGTGATGATGTGAGAGCCGAAGATAACGTGAATTCTGTGATCAGAAGTCACATTTTCAAAAGTGTGGCTGGTCTTTGCTCCGGGGGCCAGTTTGCCGTCTGTGGTCACTTCAACCACTTCGAATCCCTCTTCGGAGGTGAATTCAATGATCTTATTATCTCCGCATTCCACAGTTATTTCACCTGCGGGGCTGATGCTTCCGCTTCCTTCGGATGTGGCCGTAATGGTATAGACGATCTTTCCAAATTCGACTTCGATGGTATGACCAGTTCTCACATTGAAAAACATATAGGAACTGACCGGGCTGATGGATTCTCCGTCTATTTTGATATTTTTTATTTCATAGCAGTCATCCGGCGTTATTTCGAAGGTCTGATCGTTTCCGCATTCCACGTTTGTCCCATCTGGCGGAGTGACGCTTCCCCCTTCATTTGTGATGACTTTTATGGAATAAGTCATTTTTTCAAAAACAGCTTTTATCTCAGAATGCTTATCCACAGATTCAAAAGTATAAATACCTGACAAATCATCATTTAACTGAACATTCGCCATCACCGAATTCCCATCCGTAGTGACATTCGCAATCTGATAGCAGTCTTCAGGAATTATGGTAAAGGTTTTTTTCGATCCGGCCGTGACTTGCTGAGGCTCGGAGGGATCTATGTTTCCGTGTTCTTCCGCAATGGGAGTTATGGTGTAAACATTGGGCGGATTGACTGCGAAAGTGGCGGTTATGTTATGGTTTTCAGTTATGTTCTCAAATTTGCAAGAAGTCACAGGTCCTTGGGAATCACCGTCTTTAAGTACATCTTCTATGTGATAGCCGGTATCAGGAGTTATGGTAAACGTCTGATCTCCGCAAGGCACGGGGACAGTACCCGAAGGTGAGATGGTTCCGCCCGCTCCTGCACTGGCTGTGATGGTGTAGTCATTCAGCGCAAACGTGGCCGATATGGTATGATTTCCGGTCACATTTTCGAAGGTGTGGGAAGTTATAGCTCCCTTTGAAACCCCGTCAACAATGACATTTTTGATGTGATAACACTGGTCAGGCAATGTGGTGCCAGGTGTTATGCTGAAGGTTTTGCTCGCTCCGCAATTTACTGGCACTGTGCCGGATGGTGAGATGCTTCCGCCTTCGCCCGAAGAGGCTTCGATGCTGAGGGGAGGCTTGGAAGTGAAACTGGCTGTTATGGTGTGGTCTCCGTCAATGCTGTCGAATGTGTAGAAACTCACAGCGCCGACCGTGTCTCCATCCACTTGGACATCTGCTATGTTGTAACAGGCCTCGGGGGTGATATTGAATATCTGGTTTGAGCCAGCTTTTACAATAAGCTCACCCTCGGGACTGATTGTTCCGTGATTTCCGGCGTTGGCTGTGAGCTTAAACGTGGGAGCGATGATTGCTCCTCTCCACTCCGCATCTGAAAAAGCGTTGGCTTCTGTATCCGTAAGATATGACCGGTTGGTGTTAAATTCCAGTACACTTTCAGAGTGGCTCTCCCAGAAGTCAGACTCCATATCTACAGAAAAGTTTACCGTTGCCAGTGTGCCATTTCCGCTCGGCCCCTCTGTATCCGGCTGCCCGTCAGGGGCAGAAGTAAATGTCCCAAAATGAAGTTTGCCCAGACTGTTGTCAGTCTCGGAAGGAAGGAGAGTTGCATTTCTGCCAGTGCTTTCCAAAAAATCTCCCAGCGTGATACTTTCAATCGTAACAACCCCGGCATCATAACCTAAGTCAAATTCAAACGCTCCGAGATCAGAAGCGTCTTCTATGACAACGTCAAAGGTACTTGTCTTGCCCGGATCAATGATATCCGGATCAATTTTTATTGTCAGGGCATATAACTGGCTTGAAATGAACAACATACTGAACAGGATAATGAAAAATGATGTTTTTCTCATGAGTTGCTCCTTTTGTTTTTTTGTGAAGAAAAGCCCCGACATCAATGTCAGGGCTGATAGCAAAAGCAAGCTGAAGCTTGCTAAATTCTGTTCCAGATGGATACCATGGTTTCCAATACGCTACGGCAGTCGGGACGAAGGCTCGCAAACTCTTTAAGTCATTTTTTTGTTATGATGTGCATGGTCAAAGTCTTTTGTACGGATTTTCCAATTTAGTCCCGGAGGGACGATCGAAAATAGCCCGGCAATTCATTGCCGGGGACTTTTGTACGGATTTTCCAATTTAGTCCCGGAGGGACGATCAAAAATAGCCCGGCAATTCATTGCCGGGGACTTTTGTACGGATTTTCCAATTTAGTCCCGGAGGGACGATCAAAAATAGCCCGGCAATTCATTGCCGGGGACGGTTTTCATTAGTTTCCCCAGTCCCGGAGGGACGACCGAGATGCCCGGATTTTTCGGTCGTCCCCATGGGACTCAACAATCTGGGCGGCATTTCACCCCGGCAATGAATTGCCGGGCTATTCTCGGTCGTCCCCATGGGACTCAACAATCTGGGCGGCATTTCACCCCGGCAATGAATTGCCAAGCTATTTTCGCTCGTCCCTACGGGACTTCTCAAATGCACCCTGAAGCGGGATTATTATGCCACGTTTGCCTCCAACTGAGATATTTCATTATCCGGTTCATTCTCAAGCAATTTGTTTCTGGCTTTCCGACAACCGGAGCTGGCACAAGGATGATATCCGCCGCCTTTATCCGGGTGCATACCTGGGAAACGCCCGCTCTGTATGCAATCACTGCGTTTGTGTCAACTGGGATATTATTATTCTCCTTCAATTTCTGTAAACTCCCTGTCTATAGTGTTTTGCATTTTTTCAGCTTCTTCGGGGGTCAGTGTTCCGATCAGTCCGTCCAATCCCTCTTTTTTACGAGGACAGAGAATAATCCATGTTTTTTCGTTTCTGTCCACTCCCTCTATGGGATGCAGCGGTTTAAAAACGCTGTCTTCGTATATGACTTCGATCATTCGGTTCGTGGCAATTTTTCCTTATTCTTATGTTTCATCCGCACGGATTGCGATAAGCAAAGGATTAAAGAGAACCCGCTCAGAAAATCTTTGCTTGTCGCTGATCCGTACAGAGATAATAACCGGATGATAAGCTGATTTCAATCCTTTTCTTATGAGGGATATCCAAAAAATTAATCTACCCAAAATGCAGGGTGGGGTTCTGCCCCTCCAATTCCGGCTCGTCAGCTTTGTGCGCTTATGGCGGGGCAGAACCCCACCCTGCATTTTGCAAGGCGGGTAAATTATTTATTGGACATTCCCTGAATCCCCTCCTCATCTACACGGATTGCGGTTAAGAAAGGATTACGGGAGACAATCCAGTCAGCAATCCTTTCTTAACCGCAATCCGTGTAGATGAGGCAGGCAATCCATGCAGATGCAGATATCTTGGTCATACCAATTCACTATTGAAATCAAGTATTGAAAAAGTATAATTATCTGCAACAGAATAAAATAAAGCTTTTGTATAGTATGATTTCAAAACTCAAACGGTATCATCCCCAAATCCTGTGAATCCTGGTTCAGACAATTATGCTGCTCAGAAAATCCCTGCTTATCACTAATCCATGTAGATAAACATACTCACAATAAAAAATTATAAACCAGAAAAGGATGAAATGTCAAGATGTTCCCGCGGGTCAGTACGGGACTGACCCGCGGGAAAGTTAAGATTTATGGAATGTATTTGCTGTTCGAGACAGGCATGATGTCCAGAATCGAGATGCAGCCGTCTTCGTCCAGGTCAAAGAAAGGATCATAGCCAAGATCGCCTTCGCAGGTGTTCCAGAAAGAAGCGGCCTTGTTTATGTCATCGTCATCAATTCGTCCGTCGCCGTCAAAGTCATACCACAGCGGGGTTCCGTCCGCGGCCCTGGGAACATCGGGCGTTCCGAAGCTGGCAGGTTCGCCTGACGGGGAGAGCGTGAGATCAGTGGTGAGAACCTGATGCGCTTCAGTGCTGATTTCCTCTGAATCTGACGAGATTTCAGCAAAGCCTTCATGTCCCTTTATGGTGAGCAGGCCGGTCTCATATCCCATGCAACGCAGAACAAGACGGTATGCCTGAGAGTCTGTCAGCCTGGGCAGGGACACGGTCTGGCGGCCGTTCTCGGCATCAAACTCAATGAGAGAACCGGGGATTCCTCCGCCGTCCTTTCCGCTGAAATTGTCCTCAGCATCATATACCATGAGATCGGCTGATGCGTCCAGGGTCACGGATGTCCACAGATCATCTGGTCCGGGAATTCCTTCGAGATGTTCCATGATCTTCCTGCCGAGTTCGTCATTTGTTCTCCAGTCGTGCCATCTGCTGTCTCTCCGGCTGCTTCGCTTTTTGCTGGCGGTCGTGGTGAACCTTTCCAGCATCTCATCTATGGTGGGAACTTCCGAAACGGCCCCGTTGATCTGAACCATCAGATCATTGTAATCCCTGTCGCTGTTGGTGAATTCCATGTCCTCGAACACAAAACCGAGTCCTTTGCCGTTGATATCCGCAACCTGGCCCACATGCATTCCGTAATCGGAATTCGGCGAGGTGAAGGAGAACAGCGGGCGTTTGTTCTTGTCCGTGGTTCCCGGATTTGCGGCAAGGGCCTCGAATGTGCCGTTGGGAACAAGAATCAGCGCAAACTTCTCCCCGGGATTCATCTCAAAGGTTCTCACGCCGATGAACTCGCCTTCGTTCCAGTCCTGGGACTCGCCCCCGAGGACACCGGAAAAACGTGCCCGGTCAGTGGGGTCGGAGAGGACAAGGCCGCCGTCGTGATCATCCGGTGAAAGCACCCGTCTGACAGCTTCGGCGATGAAGGCTTCCAAATCCGGAACGGTGAGATCCATTCCCTCCAGGCTGAAGATGCCAAGCTCGCCTTTGTATGCGCCGCCGTCGTAGAGCCAGTCTATGGTGATGAGGCCGAAATCGTCCGCGATGAAAACACCAGCGATAAGTTCGTCGTCCTCACCTGGATTATCGGGGTCTTCCGGCTCTTCAGGATCATTTGGATCTTCCGGGTCATTCGGTTCTTCCGGCTCTTCGGGATTTTCCGGGTCATTTGGCTCCTCCGGATTTTCCGGGTCATTTGGCTCTTCTGGATTTTCCGGGTCATTCGGCTCTTCAGGCTCTTCAGGATCATTCGGTTCTTCATTTCCAGAAGACGGATTATGTATGGCATTCCTGGTATTAGAGACAGTAACCGGATAAACCGTTCCCTCAAAATCTAAAAGAAGAATGTTGGAGAGGGTCATCTGATTATCAGGGCTACTGTCGAGAACTCTGAATTTCAAAAGTGCTATCACACCACTCCCAGTCACCGCTTCATCCGCATTTCTTCCTCTAAGCGCATTGACAATACTGACCGTTCCCGGAGTCCTTTCGAGTGTGTGAAGCCCGACGGTCCTCCCGCCATTCTTTTTTAAAAGATTCGTTATTCCCTGAGACGGATCGTCTTCGGAACCTTCGATGAAATCCATACGGCTCGGATCATAATTAACTGCTACCTGATAAGCGTTCAGGCTAATTGCATCCTGGGCCACAATGGCGATCCGCATCTCCTCATTTGCCTCGGCTGTGATAACGGCTTCAACATCTTTGAGGGGATCTGTCGGATCATAATCGTGAGTTGTATAATCCGTATCCAGCGCAATGCCCGGAAGGGCAAAAGCATGGCCTGATACGACAATCGAAACCAAGGCGATAAGAATGAAAGCCTTTATCAATTTTATAGTTGTCATTTTTGCCTCCTAATGCTATTTAAAAGGATTCTGACTTTGGAAAACTTCTTTAAAAAGAGGGAAACGGAGGAATTGCCGGATGCTGTGGAAATTCCTCCCTGTTTCCGTTAAAAACTTAGTCTAATTCTGCTGTGAATTCAAACATATCCCAAAGATCGATAACCTGCTTTCCAGATGAATTTGGAACAGATTTCAAATTATACTTGGGATCCCACTCAGGATCATCCTCTGTGATATTGAGGTGGTCCCGCAGCAGATCAAGATCAACATCATCCACAGTTCCGTCCCTGTTGAAATCATATCGTGAAAATGGACTGATCGTTCCCGATGTCAAATCTGTAACCGTTTTCAGATTGTTTTCACAATCCATAAAAGCGACATTATTAGGCTCCAGTGTGATGTCAGAATCGCTGCCCAGGACTCTGAATTTGAGAAAACCGATATGACCGGAGCCGTCGGGAGCTTTATCGCAGTTGTCACCCTCCACTCCGTTGACAACATTAGCCGTTCCATCATCTGTTTCCACTGCTGAAAGACCTATGGTTTCCCCTCCTTGGCTTTTCAGGAAATTGTCCGGCCCTTCACCCGGGTTATCCTCAGCACCTTCAACAAAAGCAGTCTCTTCCGGAGGAAATTTCACATCAAGTTGGAAGAGATTAAGATTTGCGACTTGCTGGGCAACTATGCCGACCCATACTTCATCATCTTCGGATGCCTGGACCATCGGATCAATGGTTTCTGTGGAGATATCCATATCCATCACCACGCCGTCGGTCACTCCATAGGCATCCTGTTTTATTTCAAGTTTTCCGGGACTGCCTGTCGCGCCGGGGGCTGTGATTCTGATCTCGCCGGTTCTTGCCTCGCCGAGATTGGATTTATATCTTACAAAGAGCATTCCGTCGTTTTCCCCAGAATCATCTCCCTCAATGGTCAGCCACGATGACGCATCAGGGGCAACTTCCGCTGTCCAGCCCATTGTGCCGTTACCTGTATTTTCAATGACAAAGATAACTTTGTTGCCGGCCGGGGAAACAGGATACATCGTCGGTGTAAGTGACAGCACGGGTTCCAATGCTTCCTGTATTATCTTCACTGTTTTCGGACTGTCTGTTGCGCCGGGGGCTGTGATTCTGATCTCGCCGGTTCTTTCGGGTCCGGTGCTTTCCTCGCAGCTTACGGTGAGTGTTCCCTCAGTCGAATTCTGGCTGACTATGGTTAACCAGGGCGCATTGACAATTTCCGCTGTCCATGTCATCTCACCCGTACCGGTATTTTTGACAGTGAAAACAAGCTCATCACTGCCATCCGGAGAAACAGGCCGTGAACTCGGGGCAATGAACAGCACAGGTTGCAGTCCTGAAGCTTGTGTGACCTGAACGGTCTTTGTGTCACCATTTGCTGTGATGGTTATCGTGCCGTTCTGCTCCGCAGCTGTGTTTGCTTCATAAGCCACAATGATAGTGCCGCCATCTGTCCCGGAGTCGGGGGTGAGGGTCAGTCCCGGAAGATCTGTTTCCGCCGTCCAGTCTATTGAGCCTGCTCCCTCTTTTGTAATCTCCAATGTGATTTCGCCGCTGCTTGCAGGCAAATTCAGAGTTGTTTGGGAAACAGACAAAGTTGCTGTCTTATTCTCCTGTACGCAAGGAGTATAATCTATGGTAGATAAGTAAATTTCACCATCACCATCATACCGACCTACCCATGCAGTTGCCAATAAATTATTAGCATCACCTCTTGCAGAATGACGGGACGCTGTTGCCCAAGTCGGAGATATAACCCGATAGTTTTCTGACCAATTGGAACCGTCATAAAACCTCTCCATCATCTTTGTCTTGCCTTCATCTTCTCCTCTGTAAACAAGATGTACCTTTCCGCTTTTATCACTCCACAAGTGGTAGCCACGAATTTCTGATTCAGGCCAATCATATCCCGTTATGTTCCATCCTTCTGATTCCTCTTTTACGAACATATTAAATCTATGGGGGGTTGTGCTTGTGATATGTATTTTGCCGTTAAGGGAATATATCAGCGGATATTCAATGTAAAAGTCAGCAAGAAGCTCAGATGACCAGACATTGTTTTTAAAATTCAAGTGAGCATAAACTGCTTTACGTCTGTTATCGCCTGCAATATTCAAGCCTTCGTCATCTATCATCACATCAAAATTTGCTCCATAGACTTGAGAAATAAGTTGTGAGTCACCAAAACGCTCTGTTTCTCTCATCTTCACTCTGTAGTGAACCCCTGCATGTGACTCATGCCAGAAGACATAAACATTATCATCCTTATCAATAGCAATCTTAGGCGATGTTGACTGTGTTCCTGATGATCTGGAAATATCTACGGGTTGCTTCCATCCGTTTTCCGTCTTTCGGATATAATAAATATCCGGTCCATCGCCATTGGTACTGACATACTCATAAACAAGATGTGGAAAACCTGAAGAATCAACAGCCAATTGCAAGTTCTTAATATAATCCATGTATAACTTTATACTGAAAGACTCCGCAGGCTCATATTCTGTTGCTTGTTCCTGATTTTCCCAGTTTCCCGAAACTTTCTTTCGATAATAAATCTGCGTTTCACCTTTTCGATGATGTTGTCTCGGATATACCCCGGATTTAGAAGCTAAAAAATCGTCAGAATAGATTGCTGCCACATGGATATTTCCTCTATCGTCAACAACTACCTGAGGATAGTCAAACTCTTGGCCCCAGCCGCCTTCCCATCCAGACAACGGTGGTGTTTTTGCAGGCTTGATGAACGCTCTTTCCGATTCATTCCAAGGACAATCATCTTCACTGCTGTACTTATGTGCTATTTCAAAGCGTTCACTCACTTCATAATTATCCTCGCAGTTCTCGCACCATACTTTTACCTTAATTTGACCATTACTTGTAACCTGATTGCCTTCAGGTATCCATGTATATGGCTCTTTGACCTCATCTCCTCTTAACTCCACAAAAGTGCCCCGGTCATTTCCGTCATTTATAAAATTCAGATCAATTCGCTCGATTCCGTAAAGATCGGGAGAAGAACACATCGCATCCCATTCAATTTTTACCGGGTCTCCCACATAGAATTTGTCAGTATCCGGAGACATGACAGTCACCGTAGGCTTTCTGCCGTCTATAACATCAAACGGATCGCTGATCACCTCAGCTATGCATCCTGTGTTATAGTTCGAAATCACTTTCACGATTACATCATCATGGATAAAAGCTTCTGATTTTGACCAGTCACAAGAGTATCCCTCGACATCATCAGCTATAAGCTCCCATGTCGCACCACTGTCAAGAGAATAATAAACATCGCTTGAGATGATATCTGCATCGGTGTCACCGTCTTCATCCTTCCACTTTATCCTCGTCTCTTGTCCAGACATATGCCCGCAAGACCCCAGAGGAGCATCAAAAGCAGGGTTCGTAATTTTAATTTTGCACTCAGGCTGCTCCTCATAAATCGTAATCGAATGACATGCTGAATAAAAAGGCGTATTCGACCGATCCCTCACACCTGCTTTTACACAGTAACTACCGGCCTGTGTCCAGCTATATGCATATGAGTTGGATTCCCCCCATTCTGATTCGACTCTTTCCCATCCGCCGACAGGCTTGAATATATCAAAAGAATATTCCAGAGAATCTCCATCCGCATCACTCGATGAAGCAATGAAAGTATAAGGCTGATTAATCAGGCCAACTCGTGGACCGGACACTTCAGGTTCGGTAGGGAAATTCAGGTTCGGTTCATACACACTGATTTCAGTTTCGGACCATTCAGACTCATTTCCGTCAGTATCTTTGGCCCTAACCTTGACAATGTAAGTCTTTGCTTCATCCCATATATGGCTTGCGCTCACCTGATTTTCAGAAGCAGGCACATTTGTTGTATCTCCATCTCCCCAGTCGTAAATGTAGCTTACCGCATCTCCATCCGGATCGAGACTCTTGGCTCTTAAAGAGAGAGTCTTACCTACTTCTATCATTCCGTTGTTCCCCGCGAGCTGAGGTTTCGAAGGCGCTCCGTTAGGTCGGGTAATATTAATCGTATGCAATGAAGACCAATTGGATTCGGCACCTTTGCTGTCTTTCGCCTGAACCTTGACAATATAAGGAGCGGCTGTTTTGCATTCAAAACTTACTTTATTCGAGTTTTGCCATTCGCCAGTATTGTTAAAAAAGTGAAAGCGGTATTCTATTGCATCACCATCGGGGTCTGAGGAGCTTGCGGTAAAAGTATATTCCTGATCTGTATGGCCGCTATCAGGGCCGCTGATGGTTGGTTTTAAAGGTGGTCTGTTTCGAGGTTCAACAGGATCATCACCGCCGGAAGTATCCTCGCTTACTTCGACTTTTACATAATCACTCCAGCCACCTTTGGCCCCCCTATATTCCATCCGAGTTCGGTAATAGTACGATCCTGCCGAGCTTTCGGATATGGTTGAACCATAAACACGCGTTGTCGATTCAAAAAGATTCTCAGACGACTCAACCATTATATCCACTTCGCTTCCACTATTCCAACTAATCTTAAAAGATTCATTTTCTTTTACTTCACTCGAATTAACTTTCAAATCTCGCGGAATCGTCATCATGCGAAAAATAAACCAGGCAGATTCCTGTCGTATGATGTCTTCATTCGGCTCAAAATTATCAACGGACCGCCCTCTGGCAACATCATAATACTTCGCCATTTTTATCGCTGCTTTTTCAGCGGAATACAGAGAGTCAATATCTCCAAACGTACCTAAATAGCCTGCTGGCGGTTCCGGCAAATTCCAGAAACTATTATCCTCCATTGCCCGCTGAACCATCAAAATGGCATGTTTCCGAGGCATATTATCCGCTGGTCTGAATTTATGATCCGGCTGATCGTTTATCAGCCCCGCTCTGTATGCCTTGCTGACAGATTCGTAATACCATTTGTCCGGATCGTTCATATCTGTAAAAGGCAGAGACGTTGACATGTTAAGTTCCCCGAACACAGACTCAATGGCTCTTACCATCATATGAACAAATGCTGCTCTGCTATCCGGGCATTTGGCCCCTGGTTTATAAACATCTTCGATAACGCCTTTGCTCCGAAGATATTCCATTTCCACTGTGGGATCACCTTTCGCACAGGTTTCATCACCGCTTCCAAGGTCTAACTCAAAAAAATAAGGGAAAACACCACTCAGCCTGTCGCTTGTTCCAACAAAATCATACCAGTTATCTCTATGAGTTTTGTCATTCCCACGATTGAAATCTGATAAACGGTAACGTGTTTTATCGGATGATACCTCTTCCACAAATCCGACATGACCGTAAGTGCCGAACTTCCAAACAGCCACAAGCCCTTTGCGTCTTTTATCCATCGGCAATGGACTATCGCCTGAATAAGTCCATGATCCTCCTAAAAATATAGTATTCGGCCAATTTCTGGCGTGCCGTCCTGTCTTTCCCCAGAAGGCGTCCTCAAACTGATCTCTTACAGAGCTGTCCAGATATCCGCTATCCGACAATTCTATAACTCGTCCATAAACATACCATGTGCATTCTCCTCTCAGCAACGAATCACTGACATAGAATGCGTTTTCCCCTTTTGCGTAAGAAGAGCTAGAATACTTGCTTTTAATAGCGGTTTCAGGAAAAGAGTCCGCGAAAGCAGAGCCAGCCCAAAAACTGAGAAAGATAAAAATACTCAATATTACATTGAATTTCAGCTTGATAAAAATTTTCATTGTTCCATTCTCCATTAAATAGATAGATATCTGAATTATAACTTATCAAAAAGACGCTAACCACAGGTTCTGTTTAAGTAAAAAATACCAGCCACCTCCTTTCTGCATTTTGAGAATCTGAAAAAGCTGTTATTAGACATCTGATTTCCTTATCACCTCCTTTTTTTATTCATCTGATCACACTAATATTTCCGATCTGTAATTATTAATGTCCAAAAGTGGCTACTGAGGACATTTTCTATACATATTTTTTCTGAAAATTCTAAACCTACTGAAATCAAAATTATATTCCAGACTTCCGAAATCTCCAAAACTTCGGAAGTCTTCACCCCGCTCCCCCCCGATTCTTAATCATCATCACCTGGATAATCGTCACGGCGATGTTCTCAGGGACTTCCAAGCTCTGCTGGAGATCGGTCAGCAAAGCCTTTTCGCTCTCCTCAAGCACACCGTCGGCCAAGACGATATCAACGGCGCAGGCAAAGACAGTCCTAAAACCGGGGCTTCACCCAGGGCCGTAATAAATTGACCTCTCAGAGCCTTTCCCGAAAGTTTTCAGTTTGCTGCACTTGTCAAATAATCCCATTCTGCTCCCTCCTCTTTGTATGATTCTGCGGGGTTTTTGCCACGCTTCACCCAATCTGTGTGATTGCCTTTGTATTTATCAATGTCCGAAAAGAAGCATTGAGGACATTTTTTCACAAATTTTTTTCACTGATCATATTGAATCTTTTGAAATCATTATGTTTACATTTTAAAAAATTTATGGCAGGGTGACTGATTTCCACTCCGCTGACTCTGGGCTGAATTATGAAACCTGGAATTTTCGAACCTCAGATTCCCTCAGATTTCCCGGATGCCGCTGATTTTATCTCTGCACGGATTGTGTAAGTAACGGATTGCTTTTGTCTGGTTCTCAGTCCGTACGGACGGATTGTGCAGGAGGCAGAGCCTCGGTTCACGCATTCATAGGCAAAGTATAGAAACAAATTAAAAATCCCCGCCATAACGCCAATCAGCCCCGTATCATTCTCAATCCCTCCTTTTAGTTTTCAAAGCCTGTTTCAGCCAGTCATTGCTTTGTTCTTTCAAACCGTCACATCACCGTCATAAAATTCGATTGTCATGGTCCTGAGATTGATAACCGCCTCTGCCCGGGATAAAAAATCCATTCCCAAAATGCCGTTTATCTCAAAACCATAATCCATACCGCCAATCTCAGTCTCAAAATCAGACAGCTTTTGTGTTCCCACCTGTAAGTAATCCATCCGGCGGCTGAAGACAAGCTCACTGCCGCCGACACCCCGAATGACATGAAGTGTATCTTCCGGCAGCGGCACAATCCGAATTGCATGAAGTGCATCAGCCGACAAAACCGTAGTGGCAGAACCTGTGTCAACAAGTATATCCGAAATCTCCGTTGCTTTTCCCTGATAAGCGGCAGTAACCGTTGTAAAAGGCAGGTCATCTTTCAGAAATAAGCGCATTGCCCCTCCGAATTCCCAGCCATTGCCGCTCAATGATATCAGGCTCTGTCCGGCTTGTATGGATAAAATAAAACTCCCGAAGCGGATATTGCCGGTGAAGGCTCCGGTAAAGCCGCATTGCCGCAGTTCCGTCCGGACATCTGTCAATAACAGCCAACTGGTCAAGCTGTCTCCGACTGTCAGGGGTTGTATGTGCTTCCAACGCTTCAACGACAATCCATTGGTCAGGATATGTTTTTCGTACCTCAGACCAGCGCATAACTGTTTTCCTTTATATTGGAAGTTTGAAAATTTCGTTGTCAATGAATCCCGTCTTAACCGGAACTTCCTGCTATAAAACGAGATAGTTATTATTTGTTGTCCCTTCATTCAGATTCTGACTACATCTTAAAAGATCACGCAAGAATCATGCCTGAAAAAAATAGTTATAAACTCATTCATTAAGAATAAAGAAAATAATTTTTTGAATCAGAACAGAACAACTGATGAACCTTTATAACCGAAATCGTCTAACAAGCAAATTTTAACAAATAAAAACTAATAAAAACAAAATATTGTCTCTGTTGTAATTAAAATCATAAAAAAATAATTATAATTATCCTGATTTGGACGGTTCCGAGAGTCAGACAACAGCCTCGGACCGTTTCTGTCATATCGGACTTTTCCTGTGTAAAAATCTCCGGAGTGCCAAACTTACAGTTTGGCAAGCCCCCCGATGAATATTGCCAAACTGTAAGTTTGCCACTCCGGAACGATAAAAGTTTGATTTGTGCCGGAGGCAGAGCCTCGGTTCACGCATTCCCAGGCAGAGCCTGGGAACGAGTGTTAAAATTGAGGACATTTTTTTCACAAACTTTTTTTCTGATCGTGTTGAATCTTTTGGAATCATTATGTATCCTCTTTAGAGAATTTCTGATCAGGGGGCTGAGTTCCACTCCGCTGCTCCTGTGCTGAGTTGTGAAACTCCTTCAGGGGCGACTTTCCTGACCTTGTCATGTTATGTTTCAAAAAGTACAGGGAAACCAGATAAGAAAAGGAAAAATCTGCCTTCCTCTTCTTATCTGTCGTCCTTGTACTTTTTTTATGCGGAATTGTGTGTAAAAAAGGCATTAGTTCTGTCTCAGGCACAATCCGTGCAAAACGGTGCAGGAGGCGGAGCCTCCCTTCACGCATTCCCAGGCAGAGCCTGGGAACGAGTTGATATTTTTGAGAGCTATAACCTCATAATGCAAATTATGTGCCAACAAGCTTAAAAATAATATAACTTACTTATTCTATGTTGTTTTCTGATTAAATCAGCCACGAAAACAGTAATAAAACAAAGACTTATAAAAAAATAAATATCCATAACAACAACTATCCGATATAACTGTTTATATATTTCATTTTCAGGCTGTTTTTTGTATATAAAAAAATGATTACAAGTGATTACATTGATAACAAACAATAATTTCAACTGGTTATATGAAAAATCCTGCGATTTTTCTCAAAAAACAGCAATGCGTCTTGCCAAACTGTAAGTTTGGCACTCCGGAAATAATAAATATTTGTCTTGTTATGACTCTGGATATTATCCCTCGGTCAGACAAATAATTTCTTAATAAAATCAGAACTATCTTATAATTATACAAATTTTCATGCGATTGCCCTGCTGAAGGAATCAGGGATATTAATCTCATTAATCTCGTTCCCACGCTTTGCGTGGGAATGCAGAAGGGACGCTTCGCGTCCTATGACATTCAGATGCGTGTTTATCTACAGAATACACAGAAGCAGATTTTTGTAGGAAAGATGATGCTTCGGTATCATACGGACGCGAAGCGTCCGGCCTGCATTCCCACGCAAAGCGTGGGAACGAGATTAAAGCGTGGGAACGAGATTAAAGCGTGGAGATTAAAGCGTGGGAACGAGATTAATGAGATTAGTGAGATTAGTGAGCTTGGCGAGATTGGCGAGGTCGGCGAGGTCGGCGAGGTCAGCGAAATCAGCGAGATCAGGAAGCAGGTTTTTGTAGGAAAGATGATGCTCCGGTATCATACGGACGCGAAGCGTCCGGCCTGCATTCCCACGCAAAGCGTGGGAACGAGATTAACGAGATTAAGCGTGGGAACGAGATTATAGCTGAGGACTGGCTGGCAGAGGCAATGTGTCTTAGTGAGATTGGCGAGATTAACGAGGTCGGCGAGGTCACGGAGTTAAAAATGTATAGGAAATTATAAAATTCGTTGCATAAGTACAAGGGTTTGGTATAAGAAAAAATTAGGGGTTAAGGGTGAAAAAAACTAAAATAAAACTTTTACAATGTTTCCT
Organism: Desulfonema magnum; assembly: GCF_017377395.1. Lineage (GTDB taxonomy): Bacteria > Desulfobacterota > Desulfobacteria > Desulfobacterales > 4be13 > Desulfonema_C > Desulfonema_C magnum. The sequence continues at coordinate 560,418 of NZ_CP061800.1, forward strand.
AATGCCTGACATTTAACACCCGGGCCGTTTAAAAATATCACTTTTTGCTGTTTTTTTGCCTGATGATGTTCCTCCCCCTCCTTTCGGAGGCGGCACAAAAAACAGACAGATAAGTAAGTGATTCGGACGGACTACTTAACACCTGACACTTTGATATAAAAAGGAATTTAAATATTATGTTAAAACCGATATTTATGACAGCCAGAGATATACCTGACTTATGGTTTCAGCTTGTCCGGGCCGCTGTGGAACAGGGCAGAGAATATGTCGTGACCAAAGGCAGCACGCCCACCAAACGATGGGAACTTGATTTTGTCTCTGCTCAGATAACACATCCCGGGACAAGACCGCTGGAACCGGACATACCGCCCGGTATCGGGATTCCCAACCCGGTTGAATCCGGATATGCGGAGAAGTATCTCCCGTACTACATGACAGATGTTTCGCAGCCCGGAGAGCATTATTGTTATGATGATGAGACAGAAATACTTACAGATCAGGGGTGGAAATTATTCAAAGATTTGAACAGAACGGAGAAAGTTGCCACTCTGAATCCGGTAACAGAACAATTGGAGTATCAGACACCTGCGGATTATCATAGTATGGATTATTCCGGAAAGATGTATTCAATAAAATCTTTTCATATTGATCTGAAGGTAACCCCGGGGCATAGTCTGTATATTTCGCAAAATAAAGTTGCAGAAAGATATATTCCTTTCTCTCTTATCAAAATAGAGGATATAAATAATTATAGGATTAAATTTAAGAAGGATTGTATATGGAGTGGAAGAGATCATGATTTTTTTAATCTTCCAGCTACTGAGTATCAGAATCCGAGATATAAAGGTTATGGTTGCGAGCGAAAAATACCGATGGATTTATGGCTAAAATTTTTTGGTATATGGCTTGCTGAAGGGTCGTTAAGGCGATATAAGAACCGAAATGTTTATTTTATTACTATAACTCAGTATCCTGGGAAAGAGAGAGACAAGATTGCGGAAGTATTAAAATCCATATTTTCATCTGTCTCAATTTTCGGGAAAGATCTGATTGTTGCTGATAAACAGATTTATTCATATCTTGAACAATTTGGTAAGGCAGGGGATAAATTTATACCAAAAGAGCTGATGAATCTGAGTCGTCGCCAGCTTAAAATTCTTTTTGATTGGATGTATTTGGGAGATGGTGATAAATGTAATGGTGATTATGTCAGATATACAACTAAATCAGAATTTCTTGCAAATCAGGTTCAGGAGTTATGTCTGAAGATCGGACTTGCCAGTAATATAAGAGCAGACAGCGGTGTTTACAGGGTTTATATAAACAAGAAAAATACACCGCATATTCTGAAGGATAAAAACATTACCGTCGAAAGTTATACGGGAAAGGTTTATTGTGTAAAAGTTTCGAAATATCACACTTTATACGTCAGAAGAAATGGTACGGCATGTTGGTGTGGAAACACCTACGGGCAGGACCTTGCCTGGCAGATTGAATGGATCATAGCGTATTATAAAAAACACGGACCCGGAACAAAACATTGTTACATGACCGTGGGCCGCCCCGAAAGCCTCAGATTTTACGATGATTCGGCTGATTACGCTGAGGAAATAAACATTAGCGACAGAGCCACCGGAAAGACTATCATAAAACGGTCCATAGACAACGTGTTTAACAAAAGTATGCCTGGCACAACCCAGTGTCTGAGAGGCATTGACACATCCGTGAAATACGGAAAACTCCATTTCAGCATCCATTTCAGGAGCTGGAATCTTTGGAACGGTCTTCCTGCCAATTTATGCTGTCTGCAAATGGTGAAGGAATACATGGCGGAACAGATCGGCGTGGAAGACGGAGAGATGTTTATCACCTGCCTGAAACTGGGGCTTGCAGAGTCCTGTTTTGATATCGCAAAGCTGAGGCTTTATATGGACATAAAAAAATAAGGAATAATACGTTGCATATTTTTCTGGATATAGGCTTTACCTTAATGGGCGGCCCTGCATTTTCTCCTCCGAAAATGATTCGTAAAATTCTGAATTTAGGCGAGGATGATTCAGCGGTTTTGTATGATATTATTTTTTGTGAGAATCATCATACGCCGGATTCATTAATGGTTTCTCTGGAAAAGAGGCTCGGATGCCGAATCAGCAGGGATCAGCAAAAAGACATTGCTGCGTTCTGGCAAAGACAGTTTCTTGATGTTTATGAACTGGAGGGGGCTTCGGTCTTTATAAAAAATCTTGCCCGCTCAGGCGCATACTTGCATATCATATCAAATCTCTGGTTTCCTTTTTATAATAAATTCAGAACGGTTTTTCAAAATGATCTGAACAACATCAGAACAAAAACCCTGAGTTTTGAAGAAGGCATCAGAAAGCCGTGTGCGGAGATTTACAGGAGAGCATTGGACCGGGCAAAGGCTCTGCCGGAGGAGTCCGTCATGGTCGGCGATTCTGTGGGAAATGACATCCTCCCCTGCGCGGAACTCGGCATGAAATGTGTGTGGTTCAAATCCCGTCCTGTTGAAAAACACCAGCTTGAATCAAAACGGTTGCTTCTTTCAAAATATGATGATATTTTTGAGGTAAACAGTCTCAGAGCGGCTCAGTCCGTTATAGAAAGGTTTTTAAAATGAGTAGTAATACTAAAAAAAAAGTTGAAATCGTCAAAGTTAAACATTTGTCAGAAGATGAACTGATAAGCAGATTACGAAATGTTACCATGTTACAGGATGAGAGCACCCGGCCTTATGAGAACGCTTTTATCTCATTGGAAAATATCTGCATCGAAGATTTGTTTCCTCCCCAGCGTTATGTACTCAAGCAGGAGCTTCTCAAGGTACGGGAACTCAAATGGCGACTTGAAGAACACGGCATTGATTTGTTTCAGCTCAATGGGTTTGTTCGTATCACACTGGCCGGAGAGAGCGAACCCATAGATTTGCTTCCGCCGGTGATTGAGGAGCGGATAGAGAAAAACGGCCGTGTGGCTCACATCATCAATGACGGTATGCACAGGATTTATACTGCCTATCTTGAATGGGTGATTCCCCAGGTAATTTTTGTGCGGGGTCTGCCAAAACATCTCCCCTATTATGCGTTCCCAATTCCTGAAAAAGATTGGACCAAAATTGAACTCCGAGATGACATCCCGGCTCATTTCATCAAAAAATGGCATCGGACCGAACGCAACAAAGAATTGTACCGAAATTTTAACAGCGCTTTTATGAATGTGGGCGGGCCCAGAGGAAACCCGGAAAAATGAGGAGAAGCATTTATGCGTCCTGATTGGAATGAATACTTTATGATTATCGCCAAAATCGTCAGTTCAAGATCAACCTGTAATTCCCGGCCCATCGGGTGTGTTCTGGTACGTGACAAACAAATACTGTCAACTGGCTACAATGGTGCCGTGCCCGGCGCGCCGCATTGCATTGACCAGAAAGACGAAAACGGAAATCCTTTTTGCTTCAGGAGAAGCATGGGGGTTCCCGATCATAAAAAGCAGGAGTTTTGTATTGGCAGCCATGCGGAGAAAAATGCAGTTGCGCAGGCAGCCAGAGAAGGCATTTCAGTGAAGGGAGCATCGCTCTATGTCACGGTGTCTCCGTGTTTTGACTGTATGAAAATGCTCGCGGTTGCTCAGATTCGGCATGTTTATTTTGAACTGCCCTACGGGTCTGAGAATAAAGTGAGAGACCAGTTCTGGGAGCAGCAGGGCAAACAAATGTTTGAAACTTTTGAACCGCTCGTTGTTTCTCAGAACACATTGAAACTCATATCGCAAATGATGGAATATCCGACTTCAAAAAGAAGACTGAATGAATAGTAAAACGCTGTCAGTTGTCAGCTGTTAATAACCCATGATCAAATTTAAACCTTTATTTTTTAAAAATAAATTATATGTTGTAAATCCCTGTGCGACCCTGGGGATTATAACGTTGTGGTCTGAGACAGATTTTATTGTTCGCAGGCTGAGGAAAGCCGGTGCTGATGTTGATCCTGAAACCTCCAAAATAGCGGTGGTCGGCAATCTTCATGGTCAGGGCTTTCGCTATCTTTTGAGAAATTTGCTTTATAATCCCCAGATTGACACGCTGCTTGTGCTGGGCAGTGACAGGAGCGGCTCTTATGGTTTCCTGTCCAATTTTTTTCTCAAAGGAACCGAGCCTGTTGAGAGCAGTGTCATTTATAAAGGCTCATCAGGAAACAGGGACGATGTAAAGGCTGTCCGGGTCATCGGCACGGACTATGTGATGGATAATCTTGTGTCACGGGATTTGTTTCTCAGTATTCCTGATATCATACGGATTGAAGGGATTGAGAAGCCCGATTCCGGAGCAGCTGAGGAAGCCGCTGCCCTGTTGGAGAACTATACCTCGGGACAGCGTACCGGGAAAAGAATTTTCATCGAGGTCCCGGAGGTTGTGGTTGAAACATATCCGAGCAATCTCCGGGCGCATACCATTGTGGAAAAAACGCCCTCAAAAGCCTGGACCTATCTTGTTCATCGGGTTTTCAGGTTTGGGAAAAGGGTCTTGCTTCGGAAAGGAGAGCGGATCGAGCTGCAAAATGTAAAAGTTGTTATTGAGAAGCCCCGGTTTGAAGAGGATTCTGTCATAAAAGACTGTGGCTTTGATCCTGGCTCTTTCCGCAAATATCAGGAAGAAATTTTGTGCCCGGAACTTCCGAGTGACAGCTCTTATTCTTATGGTCACCGGATCAGAGCATATTTCGGAACAGATGCTCTGGACATCGCGGCCGCTAATCTCAGGCACGGCCCTGATGATCGGAACTGTTACGTTTCTATGTGGGACAATGCTGCTGATATTGAGGGAGATCATCGTCCCTGTCTGGTTTCACTTTTCTTCCGCAAAATTGATAATAATCTGCATCTGACTTCCACGTTTCGGACACATAACACTTCCGACGCGTGGCTGGAAAATGTCTATGGACTTATGGCGATACAGCAATATGTGTGCGGAAAGATCGGAACAAGACCCGGGGCAATCACAGTGATATCCCATTCTGTCAGCCTTGACCCGCAATATCTTGAGAAAGTCAAAGCCATATATGACAGGGCCGCCCGGACCAATGCCATTCGTCATGACCCGAACGGCTATTTCCTCATCTCCGCGGATGGTGATGAAATCGTGGTGCAGCATTATCATGACGCTGATAAAATCGGTGAGTACCGAAGCAAAAAACCTTTGAAAATTCAGCAGATGATATACAGAGATTGCGCTATATCAGATATTAATCATGCAATTTATATCGGACGCCAGCTTGAGAGGGCATATCATTGTATTCAGGAGGGAGTGCCTTATGTCCAGGATCATTAAGGCGAAAATATCCTGAACATAACGGATTCAGGGGAAGTTCCGCCATTCCAGGAAAAATAGTTATATTCTCAGAAAACGGACCATGTGCAACTTTTTAAGAGAATGCCACAAAGACACGAAGACACAAAGACACACGGAGAGTCTTCGTGAGACTTCGTGCCTTTGTGCCTTCGTGGCATTATAAGCCGCGCATCGCGTCAATTTTTCCCGGAATGATTCGCCGTCCGTGACGGAAAAAGCCGGGTTTCTCTGCCGCTCAGAAACATGTATAAAAAACTTTTGCTCAGGAACGGAACGCTCAATGAACTTCACCTGATAATAATATTTATATATCTTTGGTTTAATCTTGACCCGCCATCTTTTTTCCCTTATATTAATTTAGCGTTCAAGAAAAATTTTGGTGGTGTCAATTCCAAAGGAACCGACCCAAATCTAAGATCAAACCCGGAAAACTCAGTTTTTCTATATCCAAAAACATTTCCTGAAAGCCTGTAAAATTAATCTGGCGTTGATATCCTTCATTTTTCGGACTGTTCTGATTTGCTCAAAAGTTTTGTGTTCAGACAGTTTGTGAGTGTCAGCAGGTCGAATATGTGCTGCCGCTTCTCTCCCGAGGGATTCACAAATCCGGTGAATCAGGTTTGGTTTTGCCAATCTGAACCAGACATCGGGGGAGAGGGCTGTGACTGTCAGCAGATATGTTACTGTTCTGCTGTGTCCGGATAACTGAAGGATACGATGAATTTTTTATCAATCTTCAGATGAGGAGAATAAATGATGCGGGATATTTTTGTAAAAATTTTATGGTGTATTTTTTTTATGTTACTGGTGGCAGATATTCAGGCACAGGAGCCGCTGTCAAACGTGGGGATTGTGCAGATACCCGCGGGTATGGCTCCTGATGAGTGCTATCGGCTTTTACGAAATGGAAAATCTGTTGAGCCGCTTGTCCGGGATATGCCTGTGCTTAACGGTGATGTCATTATTCCCCTTGAAGGGAAAAGCATTACACTCATTTACAGGCATCCTGATTGCGGTCAGATAATTGTAAGCAAAAGAATGACAGTAACATGTGACCCAAGAACGCTTACTACTCCCGAAGGCTTTCTCAACCTTCTTCCGGATGCCATGAAAAAAGCCCTCACGCATAAATGGAAAGCTCTTGTCCCGAAACAAACCCGGACCGGAGAGAATATCTCATGTTTTCCCGATGATTTTTTATTTTCTGTCTGGCCATTGGAGGGGGCAACCGTGCTTCATGGTGAGCCAATACTCTTCAGATGGGCGAATATCCTTGCTGGCACCGGCGACTTACCTTGTTCCGAATCAAAGCTGTTTATCATTTCAGAAAAAAATCCGAACGAACCGATTATAAAAGACATGAGAATAGGCGAACTCCTTCGAGTTGATGCTGAATTTCAGGCAGGAACATCTTATGAATGGTATGTTGAAACCATGAAAAAGAAGAAATCGAGAGTTTATCATATTCATATCTTAGGAAAAAAAGAATCTGACAATATCCGATCGCAGATGGCGGAGGTGGCGAAGAAGTATGCGGACGTGTGCCCCGGTATGAGACAGGCCCTATATCTCCAGGTTATCAGCGATTCAACCCCCGAACTCGATCTCCACGCGGACAGCTTTCGACTGATGAGAGAATATAAGGAGTGCCTCAAAAATCATCCTGATGCGAAAAAGCTGCTTAATCGCATACACCTTCAACTGGTGGAGTCCGATGTAACCTCTTTGCCAGTTACAGGCAAACTGCTTTCTGCTAATGCCTATACAAAAGCGGATGTCCGTAAATCATCCCGTTGAATTTCGGTGATCGTCAAAGGGGATATGCCTGAATCCGGAAAAGCATACTGGTAAGCAGGATTGCACATCTGGAAATTGTTTTTACGGAAAAACGCTCACTTAAAATGACCCGCGACTGACGGCCGGACCGCTTTCATATTCAGCAGATACCGGACAGCACGGGAGGCCGCGGAAACGATTCTCCGCGTCCCGTCAATTTGTAGCAGCAGGTTTGCATGCCCAGGCCAAGCCCAATGCTGTTGACTTAGGCAAATCCGAACGGGTCCGGAGTGCAAAAATTTTATTTTTGCGCCTGCGAAAAAGCATTTTTCGCACTCCGGAGAAAACACCGGAAAATTCGCTTACGCTTAAGTCAACAGTATTGAGGCCAAACCCCGCAGGGGCGGCATATTTGTAGCAACCGGGTAATATCCCGCCCCCACATGGCTTGGCCGATCTCCCCTGAATCCGTTATAATCAGAAATTTTCAAAAGATGTTGTTTTGCCAAACTGTAAGTTTGGCACGTCTTATTTTATTGGCGCGCCTTATTTTAGCGGATAAATAATATGACAGAGCATACGAACAATAAAAAAACGCAGGTTTCTGATCAAACTGCGGTACTTTCCGTGGATGATCAGGAGAAAATCCAATCATTCCTCAGCCGGTATCAGACGAATTTTCTGATAATCCTGTTCACGGATTTGGCAGACTCAACCGGAATTAAAGAAGAGATCGGTGATGTGCGGGCCAAACGGCTGGAAGATCTGCACAGAACCATTTTGCTGCATGCGCTGAAAAAATTTGAAAATGCTCAGGCGGTGCGAGCAGAGGGCGATTCCTATATCATTGTTTTTCTCAAACCAGGCGATGCAATTATTTTTGCCCTTCGCGTCCAGGCCATACATCGGGAAGCCCGTACAGGTAACGTGGAGGACTTGTCTGAGGATATGTTCCGCCTGCCGGATATCCCGCCTCTGAGCAATGACTTATCCAGGCTGCCTGAATTCCGCGTTGGAATTCATATGGGGACAATTATCGAGGAAGATGGCCTCGGAGGGCCGGGAATCCCGGGGAAGATCGGCGATATCAAAGGAATACAGGCGGATACAACTGCCCGGATCATGGGGCTGGCCCAGGGCGGACAGATTTTATGTTCTCTTCCGGTCTTTGACGATGCCCGGCACGCGCTCAGGGGATGTAAATTGGAAGGTCTCGGAGACCTTGGCTGGGAGCAGCACGGCCTTTATCGGATCAAGGGACGTGAGCATCCTCTCGGCATCTGCGAAGTGGGCGAGAAACGCGCGGCTCCTTTTAAAAAACCAGCTGGAAATCAAAAGGCCGAACCCGTGTTCTTTGGTGATGATGTGTCCGGATGGCATCCGGCAATGGATAAAGCATTACCAGGAACAAACTGGATAATGAAAGAAAAACTGGGAGAGAGCAGGTTCGGCCAAGTGTGGCTCGCACATCACCGGACTCTCGAATCCTCAAGTGTATTTAAATTCTGCGTCCATAAAAGTAAAATCAGGCATCTGAACGCGGAGGTGAATGCCTTTAAACGTCTGACAGAGAAAACCGGCACAACGCCTCCGCCGGGTATCCTGGGAATTACAGAAACAAGTCATGAAAAACCGCCGTATTATATCCAGTCGGAGTATATGGCGGGCGGAGATATGAAACAATGGCTTGAACGCAAAGGGCAAGATATCTCTCCGGAAATTCAACGAAATATTGGAAAACAGATGGCTGAGGCCCTGGCCCGTCTTCATAAGGCCGGACTGACATATCCGGATATCCGGCTGTCAGATTTTCTGATTCAGCCACCGGAAAGTCCTGACCATGCCCCTGTTCTCAAGCTGAAACGGGTCGGATCTGCGGAGAGCTGCGGCAATACATCCGAGGATATTTCCGCACTCGGTATTATTCTTTATCAGTTGTTCAGCCGCAGGGCAGACAACGTTACAGATATTGATCTGCTTCTCGTAACTGACCCGATTCTTCGGAAAGACATCAGGGCATGTCTGCGCCGGGATACTGAAAAACGTCCGTCAGCCCGAGATGTTGTCCGAGGATTGCAAGGATATGAGAAACGTCGTGACAAAAAATCAAAAATAATCCGCGGTTCAGCTTTTTTTACCATTTTCATTGTATTCTTTCTTTTATGGATACGCATTTTTGATTTTCTTACGCTGGACACAAGACTCGAAAGTGTCACCATGATGCTCGGAGATATGTTCAAAAAAACATCATTTAATGAGCAGATTGCCATTGTTGCCATTGAAGATGAGGGGTTTGATAAAACCTGGCGGAAAAATCACGCGGTGCTGATAAAAAAGCTCTCCCGGGCAGGGGCCAAAGTCATTGCGTTTGATTTGTTTTTTGAAGAAACAACCGTGTTTGATGATGCGCTTACAGAATCAATTCAGCAGGCAAGGAAGCAGGGAACAGAAATCATTGTGGGTATCCGGGATGTTGAGGGAGATGCCCCAAAGATCACCGATGGACTCAGACAGGCTGTGAGCGGGTTCGGAATGCTTTGTATGGGGGAAAAATTAGGGTATGCGGTAAAGGCTCCGCTGGTTCTCATAAGAGAAAATCTTCCTCCCATACCTTCCTTACCGCTCAGTGCGGTACTATCCTATCTGGGAAGTAAAATTCTCCATATAGATGCCGAACGTCTCCGAATGTCAGAGAGCATGAATATGCCTGACTTCAGAGAGATACGATTTTCCGAACAATCAGAAGCGGATCGCTCTCAAAAGGGATGTCTGATTATCCAAAAAGAGGATAAACTTTTGAATCAGTTGATTGACATATCCCCCAGTGACGTGCTGAGAGACCCCGTGCGAAGATTTGTTTACACGGAAATTATCACGCGGACAGGGGAACATGAACTAAAAAAGCAATTTAACGGCAAGATTGTTCTGGTGGGCGTACAGAACAGAAGGGATATTTTTGATGTGTTCAGAAGCTTTCAACGTGAGGACCGCTATGGCATGGAGCTGCAAGCGGATGTGATAAACACCCTCTTAAACAGAGTCTGCATTCACTTTTCCGGGCCATGGGGACAATTGGCTTTCATCGCGTTATTCGGCATCTTAGGCACTTTTATCAGATTTAAATTTTCGCACATCTTATTACGGAAAATCATGATCGTATCGGCCCTGATTTTGTGCTTTGCTGTTGTCATTTATTGTTACCGTGAGTATCAGCTTCTCCTGAATCCGCTTTATTATGTGGCGGCCTTATTTTTCTCTTACCAAGCCGCGGATAAAATATTCAGCATATAAGTTAAAATATGCTGTTCCTACGGGGCTTGACAGATATCGGTCCTTTCCCTGAATCCGTTATAATCAGGAAAAAATTTCTTGCCTATCACAGCGTTTCCGACATATTATCACTTTCATGCTGAGACTTTCCGAGAAAAAAATTATGAAATAAAAATAGCAGGTTTGGAACTCCCCGCCAAAGCCCCGTGGGTGCGGCATGTTTCTAGCAGGTTTGAAATTCCCCGCCAAAGCCCCGTGGGTGCGGCATGTTTCTAGCAGGTTTAAAATTCCCCGTCAAAGCCCCGTGGGGCGGCATGTTTCTAGCAGGTTTGAAATTCCCCGTCAAAGCCCCGTGGGGGCGGCATGTTTGTAGCAGGTTTGAAATTCCCCGTCAAAGCCCCGTGGGGGCGGCATGTTTGTAGCAGGTTTGAAATTCCCCGCCAAAGCCCCGTGGGTGCGGCATGTTTGTAGCAGGTTTGAAAGTCCCCGCCAAAGCCCCGTGGGTGCGGCATGTTTGTAGCATTATAATCAGCGTTTTTCTCCCCGATGCGTTACGATACCACTGTTCCGCTTCCAAATAATCCTCAACACTATACATGGTCTCATAAATTTTGCCAAGTCGGTACATAGCTTCGACATGTCCGTTTTCTGCGGCTTTGTGGTACCATTCTATAGCTTTGACCTCGAAAAAATGACTCCGGAAAAATTTTTTCGCTGCTATGACGACGGTCATAGACAGCTTTTTTTCATTCCGATATATCTGCTTCATAATTATCATCCCGGGAGATATCGAAATTTTTTTAATGAACAGCATTCACTTTCTTAAAGGTACTCATCTGTTCTCCTTATTTCTTTTTAAAAAGGAGACGCTTATCCAGAAGCGTTTGGATAAAACTTTTCCAGCACTTCCCATACAATAATAAGGGTGTCGGAAAATTTATGTTCGGCTAGTTACTGCTTTGTTTCAGAAATAATGTCAGGGTCATGTCCCTCCGCCCTGAAGATTTCTGTATGGCCCTGATATTAATTCTGAAACAGAGTACTTAGCAACAAAACAGGAGGAGGCTTGCCATGAAAATGACGATCCATATTTCATGGTTATAGACATTTAGTTAAAAAGGATAAAATAATGAAAGAGCAATCTGACAAACGAAATGGAATATTTATCGCAGTATTCATTTTTCTAACTGCGATGATATGGTGCCCGGTAATCTACGGACGATATGGTGATTCAGGGCGAATTTTCAGCATACCAGGCTGGGCCTTTATCGTAATAATTCTTGGCATTATTCTTTTTATTGCGGAATGGATATATCTGTTTCATACGGGTCTGTCTCTCAGCGACAGAGACCTTGAGGAGATTATTTCCGAACTGGACCAGGCAAAAAGGAAGGAGATAAAATCATGAGCGCAGTCCTTATTATTACCGGTATTTGTATGATTTCCGTTGTGATTAGTTATGCGGCTTTCCGCCGAGGGTCCGCACGCAGCGCGGATGATTATTTTGTAGCGGGGTCAAGCCTCGGGTATTTCGTGCTTATTTTCAGTCTGCTCTCCTCTTTTCTCAGTGCCTTCTCCATGTTCGGCATGTCGAGTCTCGGCTACCGGACCGGTTTCGGTGCGCTGTTCGTCCTTTGCGTAAACCTTGTACCCCTGGGATTTCTCTGGTATTTCATGCACAGAAAAACATTCATACTCGGCAGATCAAGAAAATGGGTCTCCATGGGTGCGCCCTTTGGAGAACGATATGGCAACGGGATGCGGGTGTTAATCCCCGTGGTCACGATACTGGCTTCGATTCCTTATCTGGTTGCCCAGATTCAGGGAATCGGTCTCATGCTCGAAGCCATGAGCGAGGCAATCATTCCTTATAAAATGGGACTCCTCTTTGTTCCTGCGTTTATTGCAGTTTATCTGATCATGGGCGGCATGAAGGGGGCTGCCTGGGTGAACACGGTTCAGGGAATCTTTTTTTCCGTTATGGTCTTTGTCCTCTTTTTCACTGTGATGATGAAAAACGGCGGCTTTGGTCCCACCATGGACCTTGTTTATGAAAGACACCCGGAACTTTTCCAGCTCGGGGCCAAGGGCGGCAAAGTCTGGAGTTATCCCATGGTGTTCGGATTTGCAGCGGCCATGTGTCTGGGTTCTGTATGTTTTCCCCAGCCTTACATGCACGCGTATTCGAGCCGATCTGCCAAAGGATTCAAAGCCATGGTGGTCTCCTTTGGCGGACTCTGCATGATTCTCGTGATCTGCACCACCCTGGTGGGCATCGCTTCCACAATCATCATTCCCGGTCTGAAAGGCGTTCAGGCGGATAAGGTTTACGGGCTTGTTGCCACCGCCGTGCTGCCGAACTGGCTTGCAGCCCTCGCCGTCGCAGGCGGATTCACCGCGGCCATGTCCACTGTCAATGGCCTTGTATTCGGAAACGCCACCAATGTTTCCAATGATCTTTACAAGCTGCTCAGACCGTCCGCCACGTCCGGCGAACTGGTGACAGTTGCCCGTCTGGCTGTGGGCGGAATCATGATCATATGTGTCATCCTGGCATGGAATCCGAACACGCCCGTGGCGGAACTTTCCGTGATCGCTTTCGGTATGGTCGCGGTGACCATCTTCCCGCTCTGGGGGGCATATTTCTGGAAAAGAGCCACCCGCCATGCCGCCATCGCCTCCACGCTGGCGGGTGTGGGGATGAACCTTACATTTTTCGCGATCGGCGGAAAGAGCATGGTCCTGTTTCCCCAGGCATCTCTGCTCCAACTGAACGGCTTTCTGATGTCCCTTGTGGTCGCAGGGATTGTTTTTGTGGTCGGAAGTCTTATTACCCAGCCGGGTGACATCGAAAATAAAAGTCTGGCAATATTTTTCCACAGTGCGCTGACCCGTCAACGCTCCCATGAGCGAACTGATGCATCAGGAGGGGTCTATGCTACGGCTGAAGAACGATAAATTCCGAGACATCATCATTCTTATATTGCAGGTCAGGTTGAGAAACCTGGCCCGCCTTAAAAAAGCAGATTCTGAGAAATTTTTTGGAAAACGACCCCGGCTTATATGAGACCCAATCTTTTTTCGCATGAATTCATACAGTATGACTGTCCATATGGACAGGGAATATATATCTTGATCCGTTATAATCAGTATGTTCAGTTTTGATAGTCCTGCACAAGTAGTGATGAATAAAATTCAGTGTTCTGATAGCCGGGGGAATGAACGGGATTCATCACTATATTTGCGGGACTACCCAGTTTTTAATCTTAAATTTACACTGCTCTTTAAAGAGGTATTTTATGAATACAGAACAGAAATATTGGAATCCCGTTTTGGAAACACTGCCTCGGGAAAAGCTCCACTCCCTCCAGTTGAAAAAATTCCGGCGGATCTTCACCTGGACTTATGAAAATTCCCGGTTTCACCGGAAGCTTTACGACGAGGCAGGCGTTACTCCTGAGGATATCCGCAGTTTTGAAGACATCCGCCGGGTTCCCAAAGTGGAAAAATCAATGATGCGGGACATTCAGCGCAAGGACCCCTTTCCTTACGGTGATGCCTTGTGCGTTCCCCTTGAAGAGGTCAGCGAATTCCGGCAGACCAGCGGCACAACGGGCCAGCCGGTTTATCAGGCTGATACCTGGCAGGACTGGGAATGGTGGGCTGAGAACTGGTGCTACATCCTCTGGGCCCAGGGCTACCGGCCTTCAGACCGGGTTTTTCTTCCCTTTGGATACAATATTTTCGTGGCCTTCTGGGCCGCCCACTATGCTGCGGAGAAGCTCGGATGCGAAGTCGTTCCCGGAGGCGTTCTTGACACCCAGGCCAGAATTCTTAAAATAGAAGAACTCAGGGCTACCGCCATGATGGCCACGCCGACCTATATTCTGGGAATGGCCGACACAGCCCGGACCAAAATGAACATTGATCCCACCCAGCTCGGGATCCGGAGAATCACCTGTGCAGGCGAACCCGGAGCCAGCATTCCGAGTACCAAGAAACGCATGGAATCTGCCTGGAATGCGAAAGTTTTTGATCACGCCGGAGCCACTGAGATCGGGGCATGGTCTTACGAGTGCGGCCATCAGCCGGGCGGAATGCATGTGAACGAAGCCATGTTTTTAGTTGAAATTGAAGATATGGAGACCGGAGAATCTATTGAGGAGCCGGGCAGAAAGGGCAAAATGGTGATCACAGCCCTTGACCGGATAGGGCAGCCCTGTGTCCGCTTTGATGCCAAGGATGTGATTGAATGGGACCCGGAACCGTGTCCCTGCGGACGAACCTTCCGGCTGATTAAAGGCGGCGTGCAGGGACGGGCTGACGATATCACCAAGGTCAAAGGCGTGCTGCTCTCGCCCGCGGCCATTGAGGAGGTGGTGCGTGATGTCGAGGGATTAGGTGACGAATACGAGGTTCTGGTTGATCGGCTCGGAGATATTGACCGGATCAAGCTGAAAGTGGAACTGATCCCCGGGGCAGAGGATCAGGTCAAGTCCATTGAGGCAATACTTAAGGACCAACTCCGGCTCAAGACCAATCTCGGATACCGGATCGATTTCTACGACTACGGAAAACTGCCCCGTTATGAGGTCAAGGCCAAGCGGTTCAAAGATTTGAGAAAGAAATAATGGGGGAGGAAATTCATTATGAACATAAAAGAAATAGATGACCAGATTCAGGTGATGATCTCGACAGCCGATGAACTGAAACGCCTGGGAGAAGACTTTCCTGCGCTGTACCGTAATGTGGCAAGAATTCAGGCAAGTCTGAAGATGCTCGAACTTAACATCTCAGATATCAGAGAATTGACAGGAGAAAGTAACTAAGGCGATTTCCAAGAATGAATTTGCCTTTAGGCGATGCCAGACCGCCTAAAGGCGAACTCATATCCATAACCTCTCGATTTCAGGATGACTTAATTCCTCTGGTCTGACAATGTGAATTTCACGCCGCCCGGTTTCAATGATGTTTTTTTCTCGCAAGCGGCTTAAAGCCCGCAATGCTGATTCTGTGGTTGTGCCTGCCAGTTCAGCCAGTTCTGTACTGGTAAAACTCAGTCTGGCTCCGAATTTGTTATATAAGGTAAACAGCGCACGCATCAGGCGATATTCGACTTTTTTCTCCATCATGTCAAGGATTCTCGTATTTGCACTGTCAACAGCTTGTCCGAGGATGCGAATGATATTGATAACGACCTGAGGATATGCAAAGGCAAAAGGAATGAATTTTTCCCGTTTTATGCTTAGGATGATCGAATCCTCAGCAGCCTCGGCCTCTGTCAGACGAGGCTCACCAGTGAATGGGCCTACTAAATTCAAGGGTTCTCCATATCTGACCAGTAAATAAGTAAGGCGTTTGCCAGTCAGGGAACAGATAGAAATGCGAACCAGCCCCTCGCCCACGAGATAAAAGGCTCGACAGGGTTCGCCAGCTCTGAAAATAACGGCATTTTTGGCAAATCGCCTTGAATCAGCGAGTTCAGCCAGACTCTTGTACGCGTCAGACGGAAGATCATTAAAACCCATTGATTCGCTGAAAATCGCTGTTTTGACTTCCGAACTCAGGGGGTCGCCAGTCTTCATATGGAATGCTCCGTGATATAAGGTTAAATATGGATTTTAAGCCGGAGGAATCTCGGCCGGAGGGCTATCAATCCCCATATGCAGCTTGCAGACCTGCCGACCTGCTGTTTCATCGTTCAGCCCCCTTTCCGATCCATCACTGACGAAACGTTTTCCGGCGTGCTGAACTGCGGAGGTTCCGGCGATAAAAATTTTCGCCATATCAGCGTCAGTTTTGCCTTGAGATGATGAAAGAGATATCTGTAAGACATTCTGAAACTGATCCTGTTTTTGTTCCGTTTTTTTGGGGAGATATGAAAGTTTTTTTCGCTTCGCCTGAACAAATTTTCCAAAAGTATTTCTGCACCAGTCAGAATTTTTTTTGATTTCTCCTCTGCCACGATATTGTAAGATGGCATAATGAATATTTCTGTACCACTATCGGATGTTATCAGTCTGAATCTGCACTGTCAAATTGTTTTTTTCGGGGGACATTTTTTTCGGGGAACACAATATTTATTTGTCCGATCTCAATTTTCTGCCGGGCTTTTTTATCAAAAAATAAGTATTGTATCCCCTGAGTTATCCCTTTATTTTCGGACAGCTTTCACTCTGTCTTCGGGGATACCCAGCATCTCGGCGATACGTTCATCCGCATACCCCGCTTCTCTCAGAGCCAGAACAGAACATCTTTCCCTTTCTTTTAACTCAGCTTCCGCCTTTTTCTCTCTTTTTTTCAACTCAGCTTCCGCCTTTCTTTTTTCAGCTTCCGCCTTTTTCTCTCTTTTTTTCAACTCAGCTTCCGCCTTTCTTTTTTCAGCTTCCGCCTTTTTTCTCAGCCGCGTCTCAGCTGCCAGTTTTTCCTTGATTTCCCTGCGTTCCCGCTCTATGCTCCGCTGGTCTCTGAGCCATGCCTCATGCAGCCGGTACTGCTCTCTCAGTCTTTCATCTTCTGTAAATTCCTGCAACATTTCATGTACCTCCATTATCCCCTTGTTGTTTCTGAATTTTTCTTCCAGAGGCTCGGACGGTTCATGGGTTCCCGAGAGAAATCCGCACCACTGCTCCAGCGGGTTCCATGACACGCCCTTTTTCCTCATGGCCTCCTGAAATTTCCCGAGTTCCAGATAATAAAGATTCCAATGCCTGCTTAACAGTTTGTGACTTTTCACATTGGTCATTCTGTAGCAGTTGTACCAGTCCGTCTCGTCCTCCAGAAGATCGGACATCAGAATATGGATGCCGTGGCAGGGTCTCAGCGCGGCGTAGTCCTCTCCGGCATTTAGCTGATCCCTGTACAGACCCGCCAGATAAAACATGGAACGCTCCGGATAGAATTTCTGGTGCGCCACCTGCATTTCAACATCGGCCCATGTCCCGGTTCTTTTTTCCTTTACCCGGAGGTCAAGTATGCCCATTTTGTCCTCCTGGTACTTTGATATGTCAAAAGGATTCATAATCCGCACCTTGCCGAACAGGGTGCCGGGGTGATCATATCCCGTGACCGCATTCAGCAGCGAAATCAGGGGCTTTGTCTGTTCCTGCCTTCCGAAAGCCCATTTGAACGCCACATCATTATAAAGGCAAATTTTCATTGGTTCCGTACTTTCTCCGCAGGGATTTTGCATAAGAAGAGGCTTGCAATCCCTTTCTTATGAATCCCTATTCTTACAGAAAATCCTTGTAGCGAATAATTCTAATTTGCTCAACATTCCTTTTCTTATGCGCTTTTCCTGTACTTTTCGGAGACCGTCCGCCCTCCGATCTGTTTCGCCCGTCCCCTGTTCAGCTTCGCTGCGGGGCGGATGCCATTCTCCCTGCCTGACATGCCGATTTGAAAGCAAGATAGGCCGGAATTTGCTGTTCCGCTCCTATTCTTGTCACTGTTCCGGCAACTTCGGAACATGCGGACAGATGCGAAAAAAAGCTTCCCGGCATACCTGTTCGTAAATGTGTTCGGAATGCGGACTGTGACTGATTCTCAGGCATCCCGACATGGGAAACCGGGCAGGCGAGGTTCACTGTTTATTTCCGGACAGCTTTCACTCTGTCTTCGGGGATACCCAGCATATCAGCGATACGTTCATCCGCATACCCCGCTTCTCTCAGAGCCAGAACAGAACATCTTTCCCTTTCTTTTAACTCAGCTTCCGCCTTTTTCTCTCTTTTTTTCAACTCAGCTTCCGCCTTTCTTTTTTCAGCTTCCGCCTTTCTTTTTTCAGCTTCCGCCTTTTTTCTCAGCCGCGTCTCAGCCGCGAGTTTTTTCTTGATTTCCCTGCGTTCCCGCTCTATGCTCCGCTGGTCTCTGAGCCATGCCTCATGCAGCCGGTACTGCTCTCTCAGTCTTTCATCTTCTGTAAATTCCTGCAACATTTCATGTACCTCCATTATCCCCTTGTTGTTTCTGAATTTTTCTTCCAGAGGCTCGGACGGTTCATGGGTTCCCGAGAGAAATCCGCACCACTGCTCCAGCGGGTTCCATGACACGCCCTTTTTCCTCATGGCCTCCTGAAATTTCCCGAGTTCCAGATAATAAAGATTCCAATGCCTGCTTAACAGTTTGTGACTTTTCACATTGGTCATTCTGTAGCAGTTGTACCAGTCCGTCTCGTCCTCCAGAAGATCGGACATCAGAATATGGATGCCGTGGCAGGGTCTCAGCGCGGCGTAGTCCTCTCCGGCATTTAGCTGATCCCTGTACAGACCCGCCAGATAAAACATGGAACGCTCCGGATAAAATTTCTGATGCGCCACCTGCATTTCAACATCGGCCCATATCCCGGTTTTTTTTTCCTTTACCCGGAGATCAAGTATGCCCATCTTATCCTTCTGGTATTTTGATATGTCAAAAGGATTCATAATCCGCACCTCGCCGAACATAGTGGCGGGGTGATCATATCCCGTGACCGCATTCAGCAGCGAAATCAGGGGCTTTGTCTGTTCCTGCCTCCCGAAAGCCCATTTGAACGCCACATCATTATAAAGACAAATTTTCATTGGTTCCGTACTTTCTCCGCAGGGATTTTGCATAAGAAGAGGCTTGCAATCCTTTTCTTATGAATCCCTCTTCTTTGTGAAACCCTTCATGATGACGCTATCCGGCAGCGACGGCCCGGGACTTCACTTCCTGTTCCAGACGGTTTCCCAGATATTCCGATACATGGGAAACCGGACGGGCGAGGTTCACTGTTTATTTCCGGACAGCTTTCACTCTCTTTTCAGGGATACCCAGCATATCGGCGATACGTTCATCTGAATATCCCGCCTCTCTCAGAGCCAGAACAGAACGTCTTTCCCTTTCTTTTGACTCGGCTTCCGCTTTTTTCTCTCTTTTTTTTAACTCAGCTTCCGCCTTTTTTCTCAGCCGCGTCTCAGCCGCGAGTTTTTCTTTGATTTCCCTGCGTTCCCGCTCTATGCTCCGCTGGTCTCTGAGCCATGCCTCATGCAGCCGGTACTGCTCTCTCAGTCTTTCATCTTCTGTAAATTCCTGCAACATTTCATGTACCTCCCTTATCCCTTTGTTATCTCTGAATTTTTCTTCCAGAGGCTCGGACGGTTCATGGGTTCCCGACAGAAATCCGCACCACTGCTCCAGCGGGTTCCATGACACGCCCTTTTTCCTCATGGCCTCCTGAAATTTCCCGAGTTCCAGATAATAAAGATTCCAATGCCTGCTTAACAGTTTGTGACTTTTCACATTGGTCATTCTGTAGCAGTTGTACCAGTCCGTCTCGTCCTCCAGAAGATCGGACATCAGAATATGGATGCCGTGGCAGGGTCTCAGCGCGGCGTAGTCCTCTCCGGCATTCAGCTGATCCCTGTACAGACCCGCCAGATAAAACATGGAACGCTCCGGATAGAATTTCTGGTGCGCCACCTGCATTTCAACATCGGCCCATGTCCCGGTTCTTTTTTCCTTTACCCGGAGGTCAAGTATGCCCATTTTGTCCTCCTGGTACTTTGATATGTCAAAAGGATTCACAATCCGCACCTTGCCGAACAGGGTGCCGGGGTGATCATATCCCGTGACCGCATTCAGCAGCGAAATCAGCGGCGTTGTCTGTTCCTGCCTTCCGAAAGCCCATTTGAACGCCACATCATTATAAAGACAAATTTTCATTAACCCACCGTTTTCCGAAGGCTGTCCGTTTTTTATCTTTCAGCAACCTTTTCAAAATTCAGTAAATCCATTGTGTCGTCTCTCATCGCCATTGCATAAATCCCGCTCCGTGTCAGATGTCTCAGAATATTCTCAGGGATGTGCAGGGATGAAAAAATGGGAACAACTCTCCTTTCCCGGGACTCCGGGAAATAATCCGGCACTTCTTCCAGCAGGCTGACAAAATCCCGGACATCCTCCGGTCTCGGATTCGATTTCACCTCGCAGATGAAAAAATGCCTGTCCGCCACGCCGATCACATCGAACTCCCGCCGCACGTTCCGGTCGGACGACTTTCTTCTCTGAAGGCGTGCCGCAAAAGATTCGAAATTACTGTCTCCGAAATATTCCTCCGCAACTCCCGGTATGTTGGGTGCGGCAATGTCCTCAGCCACTGTTCCCAGCCTGTTGGCAAGTTCGCCCCATTTTTTGTCTGTCTCTTTTTTTAGTGCTCTCATCTCCTTACTGAACGCTTTTCTGTCAGCCCTCATCTCCTTTTTGAATGCTTTCATCTCTGCCTTGAGATTTTTTGTATCCGCTTCCATGCGGGACAGGGTCGCATCTGTTTTTTCTTTGAAAGCCCTGGTGTCAGCTTCCATCCGAGTCAGAGTTCTGTCCGTGTCCTCTCTGAAAACTCTCATTTCTTCTTTGAAAGCTTTGGTGTCAGCTTCCTGGCGAATCATCATTTTATTCATGGAGGCGATGAACTGTCCCAGCACGGATTCCAGCGAATCTGTCCGTTTTTCCAGCCCGTCAACTTGTTTCTGCAAATTTGCGCTCATAACAGTCTCCCCTTGTTTTTTATTTTATGTTATCAGAATATATGGGATATTCTGATGTGTCAACAGGAACATCTCTGCTGGAGCAAGGGAAAAACGTCTTGCTGCAATTCATCATTCAGCCCGGAAAAGCCCCGTGGGGGAGGCATATTTGCGGCATTCGTCATGCGGCGGCCCTCTGGCGGCATATATTTGCGGCATGGTTCGCAAGCCTGCTGCAAAATATGCCGCCCTCACGGGGCTTTGCACAGGCCCGGCATGACTAATGCTACAAACATGCCGCCCCCACGGGGCTTGGTCAGCCCTCCCGTAAATCCGTTATAAGCAGAAATATGTGAAGCACTTACAGGGCTCAACGCTGTCTGGTGGGTTTCGCTTCGCTGCACCCACCCTACATTTTTTTTACCGTGAAAATACATTTTGAAAAGCCGGGTTTTTTATCTGAAAACATTTTCATAACCGGGGGCGAAAAACCCGGCTTTTTCATGAGCGTTTATTTGATGTAAAAAGTTATACAAATCACAAACCACCAATGACAAATCACAAATCACTTTCATATAAACGGCCATGAGCTGCCGGTCACAACGAAAAATGAAAGTTTTACTTTTTTTCCTAACACCTAACACTTAACACTTAACACCTTTTTCATATAAACGGCCATGAGCTGCCGGTCACAACGAAAAATGGGTAGTGTTCTAAAACTGGACTTAAACTTTTTAACCCATTGAATCAATTTGGCAAATATCGGGGCAAGTCCAGTTTTAGAACACCACCGAAAAATGAAAGTTTTACTTTTTTTCCTAACACCTAACACTTAACACTTAACACCTTTTTCATATAAACGGCCATGAGCTGCCGGTCACAACGAAAAATGAAAGTTTTATAGTTTTTCCTAACACTTAACACTTAACACCTAACACCTAACACTTTCATATAAAACCAGCCAGAAATTAAAACTTGAAAAGGGGCCTTATATTTGATAACCCTCCTCAGACCGCTTCCCGTGTGGGGGGCATGAACTAAAAAACATAAGCAGAAAAAGGGAAAGACATAATATGCCCAAACGTGACGACATTAACAAAATAATGATTATTGGCTCAGGCCCCATTATCATCGGCCAGGCGTGTGAATTTGACTATTCCGGAACCCAGGCTTGTAAGGCTTTAAGGTCCCTGGGGTACGAAATTGTACTCGTAAACTCGAACCCCGCGACCATTATGACAGACCCGGGCACAGCAGATGTGACGTACATTGAACCGCTGAATATCAAAGTGCTGACAGAAATTATCGCGGCAGAACGTCCTGACGCATTGCTGCCAAACTTAGGCGGACAGTCCGGCCTGAATCTGTCCTCTGAACTGGCAAAAGCCGGTGTGCTGGAAGAATATGGTGTCAAGGTCATTGGTGTGAATGTTGACGCAATCGAACGCGGAGAAGACCGGACAGCGTTTAAAAACACAATGGATCGCCTCGGCATTGAAATGGCAAGAGGAAAAACAGTCAATACCGTGGAAGATGCTGAAAAAATAGCAGAAGAATTTGGTTATCCTG
The DNA here is from genome assembly GCF_017377395.1 of Desulfonema magnum. Classification (GTDB taxonomy): domain Bacteria; phylum Desulfobacterota; class Desulfobacteria; order Desulfobacterales; family 4be13; genus Desulfonema_C; species Desulfonema_C magnum. The sequence continues at coordinate 582,882 of NZ_CP061800.1, forward strand.
TTGTGATTCGGCCCGCATACACCATGGGCGGCACAGGCGGCGGAATGGTTTACAATGTTGAGGAACTTCGCACCATTGCCGCACGGGGGCTTTCCGCAAGCCTTGTGGGTCAGGTTCTTGTGGAAGAATCGGTCCTGGGCTGGGAAGAATTGGAACTGGAAGTGGTCCGGGACGCAAAAAACCAGATGATTACGGTCTGCTTTATCGAAAATGTGGACGCAATGGGGGTTCATACCGGTGATTCCTTCTGCACCGCCCCCATGATGAGCATTGCTCCGGAATTGCAGGAACGCCTTCAGAAATATTCTTATGACATTGTGGAAGCCATTGAAGTCATTGGCGGAACCAATATCCAGTTTGCACATGATCCCAAGACAGGCCGGGTCGTTGTCATTGAAATCAATCCGAGAACCTCACGCTCCTCAGCCCTGGCATCCAAAGCCACAGGCTTTCCCATTGCCCTGGTCTCCTCGCTTCTGGCCGGGGGCCTGACAATGGATGAAATTCCCTATTGGCGGGACGGAACCCTTGAGAAATATACGCCTTCGGGAGAGTATGTTGTTGTAAAATTTGCCCGGTGGGCCTTTGAGAAATTCGAAGGCGTCGAGGATAAACTCGGCACACAGATGCGTGCGGTGGGCGAAGCCATGAGCATCGGCAAAACCTATAAGGAATCTTTTCAGAAGGCCATTCGCTCATTGGAGATCGGTCGTTACGGACTGGGGTTTGCAAAAGATTTCAATAGAAAATCCCTGGATGAACTGATGCAGATGATGGGATTCGCGTCAAGTGAACGTCAGTTTCTCATGTATGAGGCATTACGCAAAGGGGCCGGTGTTCAGGAACTTTACGAGAAAACCCACATCAAGCCCTGGTTTATCGAGCAGATGAAGGAAATGGTGGAACTGGAGGAACAAATCCTTAAATACAAAAACCGAATGCTTCCGGATGAGTTGCTCACCCAGGCCAAAAAAGATGGGTTTGCAGACAGATATCTGTCTCAGCTTTTAAATATTCCGGAAAAAGATATTCGTGAGAAACGCATCTCTCTGGGCGTGACAGAAGCCTGGGAACCGGTTCCGGTGAGCGGCGTGGAAAATGCTGCTTATTACTACTCAACTTATAACGCACCCAATAAGGTGGAAGTGAGCGACCGGAAAAAAATCATGGTGCTTGGCGGCGGGCCGAACCGCATCGGACAGGGGATTGAGTTTGATTACTGCTGTGTTCACGCGGCCTTTGCCATTCGTGACGCGGGATATGAATCCATCATGGTCAACTGCAACCCCGAGACAGTTTCCACGGATTACGACACTTCGGATAAATTGTATTTTGAACCGCTCACTGTGGAAGATGTGCTGAGTATTTATGAAAAAGAAAAACCCGAGGGCGTGGTGGTTCAGTTTGGCGGTCAGACCCCGCTCAATATTGCCAGCGAACTGGCCGAGGCCGGTGTCACGATTCTGGGAACATCTCCTGAAACCATTGATCTCGCGGAAGACAGAGATCAGTTCCGCAACGTTATGTTAAAACTGGGCATTCCTCAGCCCAAATCCGGCATGGCCAGCACGCTGGAACAGGCCATTGAAATTGCCAATGAAATCGGGTATCCGCTCATGGTTCGTCCCTCTTATGTTCTGGGCGGACGCGCCATGCAGGTGGTTCTGGATGAGGAAATGCTGAAACAGTACGTGGCTGCTGCTGTGGATGTCTCACCTGAACGACCCATTTTAATAGACAAGTTCCTGGAATACGCAATTGAAGCTGAGGCGGATGCCATTGCTGACGGAAATGATGCGTTTGTGCCTGCGGTGATGGAACATATTGAACTGGCCGGTGTGCATTCCGGTGACTCGGCATGTGTGATTCCTCCTGTGAGCATACCGCTGAAACACGTTGAAACCATCCGTGAATATACCCGTAAAATCGCCATAGAACTGAATGTGGTGGGCCTGATGAATGTTCAGTTCGCCATATTTAATGACACGGTTTATATTCTGGAAGCCAATCCCAGGGCCTCGCGCACTGTGCCCATTGTTTCCAAAGTCTGTAATATTTCAATGGCAAGGCTTGCCACTCAGGTCATGATGGGGAAAAAGATCGCGGACCTTGACCTTTCGCTGAAACCCATCCCGCATTTTGGTGTCAAAGAGGCGGTCTTTCCGTTTAATATGTTCCCGGAAGTGGATCCGATTCTGGGCCCGGAAATGCGATCCACTGGCGAAGTCCTGGGTCTGTCTCATTCTTTCGGACGGGCATTCTTCAAGTCTCAGGAGGCCACGCAGCTGGTTCTGCCGCTTGAGGGAACGGTTCTGATTACTGTGACAGATGCGGATAAATCAAGTATTCTGGAGCCTGCACGGCTTTTCAGAGAAATGAATTTTAAGATTATGGCAACAGAGGGAACGCATAAGTTTCTGTCAGAGAACGGCATTGAGGCCGAGGCGATTAAGAAGCTGGGGCATGGCAGACCTAATATTGTGGATGCCATTAAAAACGGAGAAATCCAGTTGGTCATCAACACGCCCAGCGGAAAGCAGAGCCAGGAAGATGATTCTTATATCCGCAAGGCCGGAATCAGCTATAAAATTCCCAATATTACAACATCTGCCGGCGCGCTCGCTGCTGCCAAAGGCATCGCTGCACGAAGAAAAGGAAAGCCCAAGGTCAGATCGCTGCAAAAATATCACGCAGACATAAGATGATGATTCGGCCTCAGCAACCCGCCCCTTAGTTCGGCCATCTCTCCCCGCCCTTGGCTCGGCCCCACTTCCTCACTTGGCTTGGATTGATAAATCCAAGCCTCCCCCACTTTTGGTTCTGCCTCTTATAGCCTTTAACATAATGTTTGTCAGGCCGGAGTGCAAATTTGTGCTTTGTGCGGAGTTCCGCACAGGCGGCGTCTCCACCCGGATATGCATAAAGCACAGCTTTGTTTTCCGGATAATCTTTTTTTTAAAAGCTGCAATTCCGCCCCGCCTCTTAGCTCGGCTTGGATTGACAAATCCAAGCCTTTTGCTGAATTTCCCTATTCCGCTGGAGCAGGTGTGACTTCTCCTGACAGCAAGCAAAGTAAGTTTCCTGATTTTTTGCTTATTCCCTTTATTGCTTCACAAAGCAACAAGCCAGAGGTTTTTTTACTGGCGCATAGCTTTCCCCAGGCAGAGCAAAAGGCGAGAAGTGGGAGGTGAGAAATAAGAAGACTGAATATCGAAACTTGGAACCAAATCATTAAGCCCCTCGCCCCAAGCCCCTCGCCCCTCGCCCCAAGCCCCAAGCCCCTCGCCTCTCGCCCCCCCCTCGCCCCTCGCCCCAAGCCCCATTTATTTTCTTGATCTCTCAATTGAATAGATGTATAATAAATAAGGTTTGGTTTTTATAAAGTTTTTTGAATAATCAGATTTTCGGTAGTTTTTTTAACTGGACAGTAGAAAACTATCGGGTAATATATGAGTAAAAAAAATTTTTAACTTACTGAAATCATTTGGTGGCAAATTGGAAAATTTTGCCAGTCAGCTTTTGATTGAACACCGGAAAACCCGCTTACGCTTAACTCAGCAGTATCAGAGGGGGCCGCATGGGGGGGTAACTGAAAACACATCCCCCCCCGGCCCCTTCAAAGGGGGAATTTCCATCTGCTGATAGTATAAAACCGCCCGCCCCGGATTCCCGGGCCCATGTAAGACAATTTTTCAAATTGTCTGAGATTGCCCAGGATTCGGACAATTTGAAAAATTGTCCTACATGACGGGGTTCCGCAATTTTTACGGGAAGGGGCGCTCCCGGAAAGGAGGTGTGTGAAAAGAGCGCCCGGACAGACGCATTGTGAAAACAAAAAAATATCAACATTGAAAACAAAAAAAAGGAGACTGAAAAATGAAAAAACTGAAATCGCTGGCGGCATTGTTTTATGCCGCCGTTGTGCTGCTCACATTTCCGGTCCCGGGGCAGGCCGGATGGACTTCCATGGATTCCGGCACTACACAATACCTCGCTGGCGTGTGGGGGAGTTCCGGCTCCGATGTCTTTGCCGTGGGGCAATCCGGCACGATACTGCATTATGACGGCACGTCGTGGTCTTCCATGGATTCCGGCACTTCAGATATCCTCTATGGCGTGTGGGGGAGTTCCGGCTCCGATGTCTTTGCCGTGGGGTATTACGGCGAGATACCGCATTATGACGGCACGTCGTGGTCTTCCATGGATCCCGGCACTTCAATTTACTTCGATGACGTGTGGGGAAGTTCCGGCTCCGATGTCTTTGCTGTGGGGGCCGTGGGGGGTGGCGACGGCGGCACGATAAGGCATTATGACGGCACGTCATGGTCTTCCATGGATCCCGGCATTTCATATGCCCTCTACGGCGTGTGGGGGAGTTCCGGCTCCGATGTCTTTGCCGTGGGGGATTCCGGCACGATACTGCGTTATGACGGCACGTCGTGGTCTTCCATGGATTCCGGCGCTACACAATGCCTCTATGGCGTGTGGGGGAGTTCCGGCTCCGATGTCTTTGCCGTGGGGGATGGCGGCACGATACTGCATTATGACGGCACGTCGTGGTCTTCCATGGATTCCGGCACTTCAAGTCACCTCAGTGGCGTGTGGGGGAGTTCCGGCTCCGATGTCTTTGCCGTGGGGTATGACGGCACGATACAGCATTACGACGGCACGTCGTGGTCTTCCATGGATTCCGGCACTTCAAGTCGCCTCTATGGCGTGTGGGGGAGTTCCGGCTCCGATGTCTTTGCCGTGGGGTATGACGGCACGATACTGCATTATGACGGGATCCCGCCTGCCAGCTCTCCGACCGTCACCACCGCCGCCATAAGCGGTGTCACCTCGTCGTCGGCAACCTGCGGCGGGAACGTGACGTCGGACGGCAATGCGGACATAACCGCCAGGGGGGTCTGCTGGAACACCTCGGGAACCCCGACCACTGCCCACAGCAAGACCTCGGACGGCACGGGAACCGGGATTTTCACAAGCACGCTCACGGGGCTGGCCTCCGGCACCACCTATTATGTGCGGGCATATGCGACCAATTCCGAAGGCACGGCATACGGCGAGGAGGTGACCTTTGTGACAAACAGCGTTCCGGTCGTCACCACCGCCTCCATAGGCGATGTCACCTCGGCAACGGCGATCTGCGGCGGAAACGTGACGTCGGACGGCAATGCGGACATCACCGCCAGGGGGGTCTGCTGGAACACCTCGGGAACCCCGACCACGGCCGGCAGCAAGACCTCGGACGGCACGGGCGCCGGGATTTTCACAAGCACGCTCACGGGGCTGGCCTCCGGCACCACCTATTATGTGCGGGCCTATGCGACCAATTCCGAAGGCACGGCCTACGGCGACGAGGTGACCTTTGCGACAGTGACAAACAGCGTTCCGGTCGTCACCACCGAGGCCATAAGCGACATCACCTCGTCATCGGCAACCTGCGGCGGGAACGTGACATCGGACGGCAATGCGGACATAACCGCCAGGGGGGTCTGCTGGAACACCTCGGGAACCCCGACCACGGCAGACAGCAAGACCTCGGACGGCACGGGAACCGGGATTTTCACAAGCACGCTCACGGAGCTGGCCTCCGGCACCACCTATTATGTGCGGGCCTATGCGACCAATTCCGAAGGCACGGCATACGGCGACGAGGTGACCTTTGTGACAAGCAGCGTTCCGGTCGTCACCACCGCGGCCATAAGCGACATCACCTCGTCATCGGCAACCTGCGGCGGGAACGTGACATCGGACGGCAATGCGGACATAAGCGCCAGGGGGGTCTGCTGGAACACCTCGGGAACCCCGACCACGGACGACAGCAGTACCTCGGACGGCACGGGAACCGGGATTTTCACAAGCACGCTCACGGGGCTGGATCGCGACACGACCTATTATGTGCGGGCCTATGCGACCAATTCCGAAGGCACGGCATACGGCGAGGAGGTGACCTTTGTGACAAGCAGCCTTCCGGTCGTCACCACCGAGGCCATAAGCGACATCACCTCGGGAACGGCAATCTGCGGCGGAAACGTGACCTCGGACGGCAATGCGGACATAACCGCCAGGGGGGTCTGCTGGAACACCTCGGGAACCCCGACCACGGACGACAACAAGACCTCGGACGGCACGGGCGCCGGGATTTTCACAAGCACGCTCACGGGGCTGGATCGTGACACGACCTATTATGTGCGGGCCTATGCGACCAATTCCGAAGGCACGGCCTACGGCGAGGAGGTGACCTTTGCGACAAACAGCCTTCCGGTCGTCGCCACCACGGCCATAAGCGACCTCACCTCGTCGTCGGCGATCTCCGGCGGAAACGTGACCTCGGACGGCAATTCGGAGATCACCGCCAGGGGAGTCTGCTGGAACACCTCGGGAACCCCGACCACGGACGACAGCAGGACCTCGGACGGCACGGGAACCGGGATTTTCACAAGCACGCTCACGGAGCTGGCTCCCGGCGCCACCTATTATGTGCGGGCCTATGCGACCAACTCCGAAGGCACGGCCTACGGCGACGAGGTCACATTTGCGATCAACGGCGTTCCGGCCGTCACGGGTCAGAAGGCCCTGTCCGTGCCGGAGAGAACCCCGCTGACCGTCACGCCGGACGATCTCACCGTGACCGACGCGGACAACACCTACCCGGATGAGTTCACGCTCACGCTTTATGACGGTGACAATTACACCCGGTCCGGCGCCACCGTGACCCCGGTGAACGGCTTCGTCGGCGAGATGACCGTGCCGCTGACCGTGAACGACGGAACCGAGGACAGCGACGTGTTCCAACTGAAAATAACCGTGACCGGAAGCGACAACGCCGCGCCCGTGATCACGGGGCAGACAGGCGCGCTCTCCGTGGCTCGGGGAACCGGACTTGCCATCACCCTGGACACCCTGGTCGTCACCGATCCCGACAGCGACTGGCCGGACGACTTCACGCTCACGGTCTCGGACGGAACCGGGTACACACATTCCGCCAACACCGTGATTCCCCTGTCCGGTGTCACCGGCGTGCTGACCGTTCCCGTGACCGTGAATGACGGAATCGCTGACAGCGATCCTTACAATCTCAGCGTCACCGTCACCGGGGAGACTGCGAACGCGCCGGAGATCACGGGACAGAGTTCCCTGTCCCTGGTGCGGGACACCGAGCTGACGCTCACGCTGGACGATCTCACCGTCACTCCCGGAAGTGCGGATGCGGAAGACGTCATGCTGATTCTCGGAGAGGGTGAGAATTACACACTCCGGGGCAACACCGTGGTTCCCGACCCCGGTTTCAGCGGCACGCTGACCATTCCCGTGACCGTGAGCGACGGAACCGGAAGCACCGTGTCCTTTGTCACAATCACGGTCGAATCCGAGAGAACGGACGCCAAGACCCTCACCGGCACGGTGAAAACGGATGACGGAACCGGCATGTCCGGGCTGATCGTGACGGCGGTGAACGCGGATATCGGGGAGACCCGTTCCGGCGTGACCGGCGCGGGCGGCGCGTTCTCCGTGGCCGTGAGCTGCGGTACATGGAAGGTCGAGGTGACACAGGCGGATGATGCGGACTGGGCCGCCCCGGAAGCCGAGACCGTCTCATTTGCCAACGACAACGGCACTGACACGGAAGACCTGGACATCATTCTTGAGACCCGCATCGCACGGCTCACCGGGAAGGTGCTTCCGCCGGAAGGCGACACCGGTCTCGGGGAGGGCGTGACCATGAACGTCTTCTGTTCCGACACCCAGTTCTCCCGTGATTTTCATCCCGACGCGGACGGCGCCTTCTCCTTTCCCGTTCCCGCGGGAACCTACGAAGTCACGGTCCTGCCCGATCCCCTGGAATATCCCAAATACGGCCGGGCCGAAGTCTCGCTGACCCGTGCCGAGGGAGACACCGATCTCGGAGACGTCCGGCTCGCGGCACGGAGCGCGGTTCTCAGCGGAACCGTCAGGGATGACGGGGGACAGGGCATCCCCGGGATTCCCGTGAACGTGTGGCGGACCCGCGGAGAATCCTTCTCCGTTACCACCGGCACCGACGGCGGATATGAGATCAGCCTGGTTCCCGGCACATGGACGGCAAAGCCCTCCCCGGCCGAGGATGCGAATCTCATTTTCACAGGCTCTCCCGCGGAAGCGGTTCTCACGGCCGGCGACACCGCGGCAGCCGACTTTGTCCTGGACCACGCCTCCCATGTCATCTTCGGAAGGGTCAGGGACACGGCCGGAAAGGTTCTCAGCGACGTGGACGCATGGGCTTATGCACGTCACGAGGACAGCCCCGCCCCGGTGGCAAGGGCGCGGGTCGCGAAAGGCGAGTTCACCCTGAACGTGCCAGCCGGAACCTTTCGCACAGGCATTGATCTCGCCCCGGGAAGCGGATACGCGTTCGCACAGGAAAATCAGAGTTCCCTCGCCAAATCCTCCCTCGCCTCCCGCCCCTCGCCCCTCGCCGCCTATGAACAAGTGACAAGCACGGACGGACGGGGACGGAGTTCGGACGACATCATGATCACCCTGGAGCCGGACAACGCATACATAAAAGGAGTTCTCCGGGATGAGGGCGGCGCTCTTCTGACCGGCGTGCGGGGGCAGGTTCTCGCCGTTCCCGAGGGAAACAGAAGCTCAGTCCGCAAGGCCGAGATAAGGGATGGCGAATTTGAGATTTCCGTGTCCCAAGGAGCGTGGACACTGAACTGCCGGCCGGACACGGACAGATACGCACACGCGGCCCCGGCCCGGGTCGTGGCGGAAAAGGGAAGGGCCGTGACCGCGGACATCACCCTCACTGCCCTGGACGGCGTGATCAGCGGCCAGGTGAGGGATGACGGGGGAAATCCCGCGGCCGACATACTGGTGTGGGTGCGTGTCCCCCGGGAAGGCAGGGGCGACGCGGGCCGCATGTTCGAGGCGCAGGTGCTGACGGATTCGGACGGCGGATTCGAGGTCTTCGTGCCCGGGGGAACCGGGAAAAGAGGCTGGGGGGTGTCCGCGAGCGTGGGAACCGCGCTGAGACGGTGCGAGACCGAGGAGGACTCGTATGAGCCGCCCTTTGTCCTCACCGGGGAATCCCTCTTGCTTCTGGAGGACGCGGAGGTTCCCGGGGAGGTCGTCTCGGTCCTGGGGGGCCTCTCGGATCTGACGTATGAGAGCGAGTACGAGTTCACATTCGCGCTGAGGGAGGCGCTGGACAGTTATTATTTTTATCAGCAATACAAATCCCAGATCATGGAACATGCGGCCGCGGGCGCGACCGAGGGAATGATCGTGGCCTGTCTCAGGGAGTCCGCGGCGCAGGCCGCCCTGCCCGCGAACCGGCCCGGATGGGGAAGGAAGCCGGCAAGACAGGACGGAATGTCGCTGGATCTGCGAAGGGCGGACATCTTCCTGGCGGGGACGGTTCTTGACGAGGACGGGTCCCCGGCTCCGGGCGTGTATGTCTCGGCCTACAGCGGGGACGGTCAGAAGACCCACGGCCGCACCGACGGCAACGGCGACTACCGGCTGTACGTGGCCCGTGCGGATGAGACCGGCAGCAACGACTGGACCCTGACCGCGGTGAGCGAGTCCCCGGACGGGAAATACTGCCGGGGCAGGGTTCTGTGCGACGCGTCCGGAACGGACGAGATTGTCGCGGCCGAGGATATCGTGCTGAAATCCGAAGGGGAGCTTCCGGACGTGCTGACCGGGGAGTTCCGCAGGGAGGACGGGTGGACCGGGACCCTGTCCGACGGGACGCGGATACAGATTCCGGCCAATGCCGTTCCCACGGAGGAGGAGTTCGTGAGGATCATCGCGGAGGCCCGGGCCGAGGAGACCTCCGAAAGCGGCGGGAACCACATCATCACCTATTCCCACTCCGTGACCCTGTATGAGAAGGAGAGCGGCAGGGAGATACTCGGCGGCCTGGACAGGGAGGTGCTGATCACCTTCGGCTACGACACGGACGTTCTGCAAGAACAGGGGATATGGACACGGAACATCCGTCCGGGATACCTTTCGGGGGCCTCCGGCACATGGCGCCCGTCCGAGAACTTCACCTCCGACGGAACCGGGGACAGCGTCACCCTCGGAACGGGCCATCTGTCTGTGTGGTCCCTGACAGCCACGCGGACCGGCGACGGCTCGGAGCCGGGCGACATGGACAATGACGGGGAACTCTCTCTGGCAGATGCCATCGCCGCGCTGAAGGTCTGCGTGGAATCCCCGTCATCCGTGTCCCCCGGGGCTGATGTCAGCGGCGACGGCAAAATTGGACTGGCGGAGGTCATTTACATCCTCATCCATGTTGCCGGGAACTGACCTTTCGTGAAGAGGGGCGGGGGATTTGCCAATCCCCGCGAGCGTCATAATAAAATCGCTCGGTTCGGATTGGCAAATCCGAACCCCTCGTGCAAAGGGGGCGGGGATTTCCCAATCCCCGCAGGCAATGAGGAGGTTCACCTCGTTCGCCATATATCGAAAAATTACAACCCATCTGCGATGATAATGATATGAAAAATTACGTTCAGCGTATGACAAAGGCCCTTGAACTGATTGCAAAGGAATGTCCCCGGCTTGCCAGATTCTGCTACTGGGGCGGGACATCGGCAATCTCCCTTGAGGAACTCGGACATCGGACTTCTTATGATATTGATTTCCACACACGCGAGGCATTGCTCGATGTCAGACCGATTCTTGCCGAAATCAGAAGAAATCTCTCCGAGCGGTTTGAGATTCTACAGATTCCCGACGAATTCGGATCAGGCTTCAGAGGGGTGCTGAAACTTCCTGACGGTGACCGTGTGATAATTGAGGTGCTTTCAAACTTTGAGGATGTGCCTGATAATGATCTGACGGATTCGGCAACAGTCCCGGCCATCAAAAGGATCACCCTTTCAAAATATCTTGAGAACAAAGTCCAGTGCGTGGCCGAACGCGCGGAGGCGAGAGACCTTGCGGACATATGGGCTGTCCTTGACAAATTTCCGGATATGAGGGAAGCCGCGCTCGGTTATCTGTCGGACCAGGATGCCTTGCTGATTGCGGAGAGACTTCTTTCATGGACTGACGAATCTCTCAGAGATGATTTGTCGGCCTACCCGGATGTGAATCCGGAAGATGCTGCCGAAGCCCGTGATCTGCTTCTCAGATGGCTTGAACATCAGAAGGAGGGAACATGAGAAAGTCGTATCGTTTTCCGGAAGTCACGGAGTTTGCGGAATGCGAGCTTTCGGATGGTGACAAAATCCGGGTGCCCGTGGTGACGGGCATATTCAAGCATGCCACCGCGGACATGCTGCGTGAGTTGCTGAAAAAACCGGCCGTGGCAAAGAAATATACCGTCGAATCCCTGCGCGTGGCCCCCTGGCCGGTCATGCGGAAGTTTCCCCGTTCATGGCTGATGCGGCATCTTGAGGAGGCGGATCTTCGTCCCACGCGCAAGGCCGCCATTCTGTTCATGCTGAACACATCCGCGGCCGATGAGGAATAAAACTTCACCGGGATTGGCCAAGGAGGGGGACGGAATTGTCGTTGGTTCGTCACAATTGTCGTATTTTTATTTGACGAAGTCAGGGTGTTCCACAGACCCCATCCCTCCCCAAATACAGATAAGGGAGCAATCGCAAGCATTCGTAAATGGTTGGAACAGAACGGAGTGATCCCATGAACATAATGACTGTGAGCGGACATAAGGCTAAGATAGAGTATGATCCGGAAATGGACATGTTCCGGGGAGAAATCCTCGGACTGAATGGCGGAGCGGACTTTTACGGTAAAAACACAGATGAGCTTCGTGAGGAGTTCAAAAAATCTTTGGATGTGTTTCTTCAGGTCTGCAAAGAAAAAAATATCGAACCATATAAAAAATATTCAGGAGAGTTTAATTTGAGAATTTCTCCGGAATTGCATCAGAAGATTTCCGAATGGGCAATTGCGGAGGAAAAAAGCCTGAATCAGTGGATTTCAGAAACCCTGGAACAAATGGTCATGGCTGAAAAATCCGAAAAAACCCGTTCAGCTTGAAATCCGGACCGCCGTGGGGGCGGGGGCTTTGCCAATCCCCCGCGAGCGATGAGGGGTTTTCCGGTTCGGATTGGCAGGCAAATGGCTGTCCCGGAAAATATGACAACGGATTTCAGGATGAAACGGATATGTCCGTCCATCCTCCTGTCCGATGTCATATTCCCGGTTTGGGACTGATCGGACATATCCGTTTCATCCTCTTATCCGATGTCATATTATCGGTCTCCCCTAAATCCGTTATAATCAGCAAATTTTTAAGGAGGATATCATGAAATACCATCGTTTGTTTATTTTGATTATTCTGCTGGCAGGCATCTCGGCTGGTCAGCTTCATGCGGGCGAGACTTCTCTTGGCGGCATCACGTTGGACGGAACCCTTGGCACGGCCGGAAAACTGGAACTGCCCGGACCGGATTACGAGATCAAGGCAGAATACGGACATCAGGCAGGTGCGAATCTGTTTCACAGCTTTCAGCAGTTTAATGTGGATACCGACGAGACTGCGACCTTCAGCGGTCCTGCTTCAGTTCAGAACATCATCTCCAGGGTCACAGGCGGAGATGCCTCATGGATTAACGGCAGGCTCAGTTCTGAAATTTCCGGGGCGGATTTGTATCTGCTGAATCCGGCTGGCGTGATGTTCGGGCCCAAAGCCACGCTGAACCTGAGCGGATCCTTTCATGTCAGTACCGCGGATTATCTCCGCCTCGGAGAGAATGAGCGATTTTATGCCGAGCCTCTGACTGGCGAACTCTTGTCAACAGCCGCACCGGCCGCGTTCGGGTTCCTGGACAGTGAGGCCGCATCCATCTCTGTTGAGGGGCATGGGGAACTGACCACTGACATATGGGATCAGGATTACGGAGACTGGTGGAACTGGCTGGATTGGAACGAATTTGATTATGCTGGTCTTGAGGTCCCCAAAGGCGAAATGATCTCCGTGATCGGAGGGGACATTAAAATTACCGGCTCATATTTTTGCTATGAAGAGGGAGGGGATCATAAAGTCCAAACTGTGGGAGCCAGTCTCAACGCACCTGACGGACAGATCAATCTTGTTGCTGTGAAATCCGGGGGCGAAGTTGAAATGACCGGGACAGGTTCGGACTTCGAGGTAAACTTCGTCGAACAGGCATCTGGCGGGCAGTTGGGAAATATAAGACTCTCTGACGGGGCAACGCTTACGGTAAAAGCAAGAGATTATCAGGGAGCCGGAAGCATTTTTATCCAGGGAGGCATGTTTGTTTCTGACAATCACAGTGAAATTATCTCCGAACCTCATAACGATGACGGCGGGGTGATTGATATTCAGGCAGACAAAGTAATTTTGAACGAAACAAGGATTTCTGCCAACACAGACGGGACAGGCAAAGGCTCGGACATCCGCATCAATGCCTCGGAAGAGGTCAGTATTGTCCGCGGAGAAATCAAAAACGGCTCTTTTTATTACGATGATGACGGCGCGGGGGATGGCGGAGACCTTTCCATAAAAGCAAAAAGAATAAATATTTCAGAAGATTCATGGATCGGAGGTGAATCCTATGGAACCGGAAAAGGCGGCAATATCACCATTGAGGCTTCCGAATCGGTCAGTGTTTCAGAGTCTGCGCTGATCGCCACATCGGCAAAAGAATGGGCCACAGGCCAGGGCGGAAACATCAGTGTCAATTCTCCCGCTCTGACGATAACCACTGGCGCAGTTGTTGAAAGCCGGTCAGAGGGTTCCGCAAATGGCGGGAATATTGGAATAAATGTGAATACGTTGGAAGTGACTGACGAGGGTAAGGTTTCACTTCAGGCCCTGTCCTCAGGACACGGAGGAAATCTGACCGTATCCGGAGCTGATCCGGAAAAGGATGACGACTTTGCAGATTCAGTAATGCTTTCAGGTTCCTATACCGGGATGCTGGCCGGGACATCCGGCCCGGGCAAGGCCGGAACCATTTCCATCCACACAAAAGCGTTGTCTGTGAAGGATCACTCGGTCATTGCCACCTCCGCATCTGGCACCGGAGATGCCGGCGCTGTCATGCTGAATGTCGGAACGGTCCGTCTCGCGGGCGGGGAGATTTCTTCAGCAAGTGAATATCCCGGGGCAAGAATTCATACGGTCGAGGATATCTCAGAGGCGATAAGTCTCTCCCATACATGTGAGATCGGAGATATGGTCATTGTGCGGGATGTCGGAGGAGGCGAATCTGCCGCGGCCATTCTTGATGCTGCGGGTGACTGGATTCCTCTGACGGGAGAGGTATTTGATGTCGGGGACATGACTGAACTGGCCTATCTGATTGACTACAGTTATCCACAGGACGGGCAGGGCCATACCGTCGTGGTTCTGGACGCGGGAGATGGCGAGCCTGCCAGTTTTGTTTACAATGGCAATTTTTCATGGGTGAGAATGAGCAAGGTTTATACAGTAACCGATCTTGAACAGCGAGCTGAATTTCCTGTCTTTCCGGGTGATGTGATCCGGCTTGAAGCAAATGACGGAATAACAGAACATCTGACCTACACCGGGAAGGAGTGGCTCCCCGCCAAAGCAGTTTATTCCGCGGACAGCCTGTCGGAGCGGGACAACCTTTCCGTGCAGAAAGGGGATGTGGTAAAAGTCGAGGATACAGGGGAGGGGTCATCAAAAAGTTTTATCTTTGACGGAGAAAGCTGGGCCAGTTTCTATATGACCGGCAACGCGGGAAGCATTGCCATTCATGCAAATGAAGCCGTGATACTGGCGGATGACGCGGCGCTGACCACATCAAGCTCGGGCGGTGTCCATGCCGGGGAGATCAGCATCGAGACAGCGCGTCTGGATATTGGAGAGAGCGCATCGGTTTCCTCGGCCAGTTCGTCCATAGGAGACGCGGGAAGGATTGAAATTCGTTCCGAAAACACCGTCACCCTGGACGGCGACGCGAGCATCACCTCTGCCACATTCGGACAGGGCCGGGCCGGTGACATTGAAACAGAAGGCTCGGAGATCACACTCGGGGGGGCATCCCGCATCACATCCGCAAGCGAGAACAGCGGACAGGGCGGGGCCGCTGGCACGGTTTTCATTCGGACAGACGGTTTCATGCGAATGAAAGAAAATGCGTCCGTCACCACCTCGACCGAGGGCACCGGAAAGGCCGGCGACATCACGATCACAGCTTTAAATATCGAACTCGAAGGAAATTCGGCTGTCACCTCGGAGAGCAGGGCCTCGGAAAACGGAGGAGACGCGGGCACCATTACCATAAATTCGGATGATTGTGTGAAACTTGATGACAAAAGCACACTGACCACCGAAGCCTCAGGCGCAGGAGGCGGACAAATATTTCTGAACGCCGGCAATCAGATATATCTCCCCGGCACTGACGTCACCAGCAGTGTGAGACAGGGCTATGGCAATGGCGGAGATGTCACGATACATTCAAAATTCGTCATCCTGAATCACGGAAATATTACTGCCAATGCCGAGGAAGGAGACGGCGGGGCCATTTTTATTGTCACAGACAATTATCTGAAATCATCGGACAGCAGAGTCACCGCCACCTCAAAGCGGGGCAATGACGGAACCGTGAGGATCGAAGCCCCGGATACAGATGTCAGCAGCTATCTGGTCACTCTGCCTGAAGACCTGCTTGATGCGTCACGATGGATGAAAACGCCGTGTGCGGAGCGATCCGGGGAAAAAATTAGCCAGTTTATAATAAAAGGGCGGGATGCCATGTCTGCCACGCC
Organism: Desulfonema magnum; assembly: GCF_017377395.1. Taxonomy (GTDB): domain Bacteria; phylum Desulfobacterota; class Desulfobacteria; order Desulfobacterales; family 4be13; genus Desulfonema_C; species Desulfonema_C magnum. The sequence goes on from NZ_CP061800.1 coordinate 598,620, forward strand.
TGGTGACTTGCAGCCAGGTCCGCCCTTCTGGTTTGGGTGTTCAGATTCAGAGAATAATCTGTCAGAGTAGGAATATCCGGATTATAGCTCCTGAGTTATGACTTATTCACTTTCCTTTTTAACAAGGCTGCAAAGCAGAGGCTTTTTAATAACGCATGACTCCTCCCCGCGACATAACCGGCACCTGTCATCACTGCACATCTGGCATGAATGGCAGTCCTTACAATTATGCTTTTTTATATTCCCCGGTTTTTCTTCCGGCACATAAATTTTTCCCACAATACCGGGCATTCTGATAAAAGGCATAGGTCACCTCCATGGGGGCGAGGGGCGAGGGGCGAGGGGCGAGGGGCGTGTGGCGAGGGGCGAGAGGCGAGGGGCTTGGAAGCAAATCACAACAAGCCTCAGCCCTCCACCCCTTGCCACACACCCCTTGCCACACGCCCCTTGCCACACGCCTCTTGCCACACGCCCCTTGCCTCACACCCCTTGCCACACGCCCCTTGCCTCACACCCCTTGCCACACGCCCCTTGCCTCACACCCTTCGCCACACGCCCCTTGCCTCTCGCCCCAACCCTCACGCCCCAGCCACTTTTAGCATTTCTTTTATCGGCGGATGATCTCCGACTTCTTTGTTTTGATAAGAATAGTGCAAAATATCCCCGGGGCCAATAATTATTGCCCCGCCCTGTTGCAGTGCATCTCCCTGGATTTCTGTTTGCAAATAGCCCGAACTTGCGGCGCGGATGCCTTCTTTCAGGGATTTAAGTCCGAACAGCGATCCCACACCTCTTTTTAAATCCAAAATTTTGTAAGTCTCCAGAGAAGGATCCGTGTATAAATTCCCTTTATATCCCGTGTCTTCTCTGAATGCTGTCATAAAATGCGGCGCACCGTTGCCAATCACGACAAGTCGGGCATTCCGCTCCTCAAACGCCTCGGCCTGCTTTGCCAAATCAGCTACCTGCTGACGACAGATCAGTCAGCCAAAATGTCTTACAAAGACCAGAACGGTTTTTTGTTCTTTCCATAAAGAAGACAATGAAACTGAATTTTCATTCTCATCAAGCACTGTCTGCCGCCCCAGGCGCTGCAATAATTTATCATCTGTATTCATGATCTTTCTCCTTTGTGAAACTTGAAACTTGAAACTTGAAACTTGAAACTTGAAACTTGAAACTTGAAACTTGAAACTTGAAACTTGAAACTTGAAACTTGAAACTCGGAACTTGAAACTTGAAACTTGAAACTTGAAACTTGAAACTTGAAACTTGAAACTCGAAACTTGGCGGGCTTCGGAGGTCTGGCTGATATTTTTCATGTCTATAAAATCTGCCTTTGTTTAACAGCAAGATATTGAGAGAGCAGTTGGACAGACATTTTTTCGTTATCCAAAAGGGAAAAACCGACCCCGTGCCGTTTCAGAACGTTTTCGGTTTCACGGAGACTCTCCCAGAGGAAATGTCCGCCCAGATTTCTGTACAGATCATCAGCAGACTTAACTTCCGGCGAGGAAAAAAGGGGGATTGCGTTTTCCGGTTTCATCATATTGACCAGAACCAGATGCCGGCGGCGGGCTAAATCAATATGGCGCAAAAAACTTTCCGCCAGAACAGGATCATCCAAATTTGTTAAAAATATCAGCAACGCTCTTCGCCGGATGTGCATACCGATAAATCTAAAAAGTTCCTCAAAATCAGGAGTGACACGCCGAGGCTGAAGTGTGTAAAGCGTGTCCCTGCATGATCTGTAATGCGCTTTTCCGCTTTTGGCCTTCACAAAGCCCTTTATTCTGTCGCTAAAAGCCAGAACACCGAACATATCGCCCTGACGCTCCGCAGCCATGCCCATAATCAACGCACCGGAGATAAAGCGGTCAAGGATGGTGGTGAGGCTTGAAACTGGAAACTGGAAACTGGAAACTTGGGTTCCGGGTTCCGAGTTCCGAGTTCCGAGTTCCGAGTTTTGAGTTTTGAGTTTCGAGTTTCGAGTTTCAAGTTTCCAGTTTCCAGTTTCCAGTTTCCAGTTTCGAGTTTCCAGTTTCGAGTTTCCAGTTTCCAGTTTCCAGTGTCTTCCACTCAGCCGGGAAGCATCAATAATGACATAAATATCCTGGGTGCGTTCAATCTGATAGACTTTTGTAACAGGATATCCCCGTTTGGCTGTGGCTTTCCAATGGATATCTTCATAACAATCGCCAAAGGAATATTCCCTTAACTGTTCAAAATCCCGTCCCTTGCCGACCTGTCGTTGGACATGAATCCCGAGCTGCTTGTTCAGAAAGAGGGCTGCCATGTTTTTTCTTTCGGAAAACAGGTTGGGATAAACCCGGATTTCCATGTGCGTCGGCATGGCCGTGCGTATTGCCCAGAAGCCCAGAGGTGAGGCGATTTCCAGGTAATATTTGTCTAAGATGTATTGCCCCTGTTTCAAAGGCTTGCAGGGCCATGACAGCGATGAGGACGTCGTTTTTTCTGGCAAATCGGTAATCATGTCCCGGGCGGGTGAATAAATTTCTCTGGGAAATGCCAGTCCGATTCTCACCCGAGTGACTTTCATTTTTTCATTACGAACATGCAGGCTGAGTTCGGCGTCCCGGTCTTTGGATAAGCGAGCCACCTGGGGAAAGTTTACACTGATACCGGTAAGACGTCCAAAGGCAAAAAAAGCGTCTGTGAGTGCGAATATAAACAGCACGGCAATCAGGCTGGCTGATATCACAGAGACTGATGGCATAGCCGTTATCAGCGTTCCAAAGGGCAGAACCACGATGACCACCCAGAAAAGCAGTCTGAATTTAGGAACAATCATAAATTAAAACCAAGACGGATTACGTTGCGCTTTATTCACCCTGCTCAACAATGTTAAGGGATTTTTTTACCGTGAAAATACATTTTGAAAAGCCGGGTTTTTTATCTGAAAACATTTTTATGACCGGGCGCGAAAAACCCGGCTTTTTCATGAGCGTTTATTTTGAATCAGTTTTCAGTTTACGTTCAACGCTTTCAACCTTTTCGGCCATTGTTTGTTTTCGGTCGTTACGAGTTCCCGCCTTAATTGTTGTTGTAATTCGGGGCGCTCCCATTTCGTGTACGACTTCATGGCAGCGTTTTATGGCTGCAAAAACAGCGTCCCATTCTCCCTCAATATTGGTTCCGTAAGCGTGAAGCTGGATCGTCAGACCTGCTTCGGTAAGAACGCGTTCGCACGCGGCAACATATTCAGATACAGAAATACCCACGCCAATAGGTACAACACAAAGATCAACAATGACATCCATTATGAATTACTCCTTTATCCCAGTTTGAGAGGTAATTTCCTCCGGCTTTTTTGTGAGTTCGGCAATTTTATGTTCGACCTGTTCTTCGGATATGAAGCGCAGACGCTGGGTTTCGCTTCGCTTCACCCTCCCTACATTTTCTACATTTTCTCAAGAAGCGCAGACGGTGGGTTTCGCTTCGCTTCACCCTCCCTACATTTTCTCAAAAAGCGCAGACGGTGGGTTTCGCTTCGCTGCACCCACCCTACATTTTCTACATTTTCTCAAGAAGCGCAGACGGTGGGTTTCGCTTCGCTGCACCCACCCTACATTTTTTACATTTTCTCAAGAAGCGCAGACGGTGGGTTTCGCTTCGCTGCACCCACCCTACATTTTCTCAAAAAATTTCAATTCGTTGTCTCTCTGTAAGCACTTTTTTTCCTTTTATCACTTTGGCGACACTGCGGTCCCCTTCCATAGAAACAACCTCCATCATCGCTTCATTATTTATTACCCTGAAACGCTGCCCAATTGCAACCCCTGTTTTTGATCCGATATTGAGTATAATCTCATTCCCTTTTATTTCCGAAATCATGCCCCGAAGGGGATAGCGTTTTTTCAGTTTATCCAAAAGATTTTCAGATAATGTGTCTGCTAAGACAGATGGCGGAACTGATCCTCCGAAGGTCTCGGTAATTGCTGCGGAAATCAGCCCGGTTTCAGTTTCAATCACACGCAGGCATATCTGGGTTTGCGGGCCTGAACAGATGATCTGACCGGACAGCATCAGCCTTGCTGCCAAAAGTTTTCCCAATGACAATGCTGTATTGCGATCCGTCAGTTCGGAGGTTCCCAGTTTTAATTCTTCCAGCAATTTATCCAGCAGCGCACGTTCCACCAACTGAATGCGGCTTTGCTCAATCAGGGCATTGGCAATGCCCGCTGCAATCAGACGGTCCTGCCCTTCCTGTGTGGCATATCCCTGTGTTTTAAAATCCGGCATCCACAGGGTCAGCGGAACAGATGTCCATGTGTCAGACGGAGGTATTTCAGGCGGAGAGGATGCCATGTTTTCCAGCAATTCTTTGACCATCACATTGATGCGCTCCTGTTTTTCATGATCCTGTGACAGTAAAATTTTTTTGCGGATATCCTTTATGACGGAGGTAATCAGCCGATTGTCAGGGGATAATTCCCTGGCTTTGACAAGAAGTTTCAGACGTTCTTTATCATCTCCGGTGTCATTCATCAGCAATGCACGGGACATATATCCGGATTCGCTTTTGGGATTCGCTTCCGTGGCCTGACGGTAATATGTAAGGGCGGTGTTTGTTTCTTTTCGGACCGAGGCCACACGTCCCAACCCGATAAAGGCCCGGGCTTTTTCCTGTTTTGTCCCTTCCGAAGCCTGGATTGCCTGCCGGTATTCTGTCTGAGCCGCGTCCAATTTTCCCTGTCTCAGATAAATATCTCCCCGAATGACATAAGCGAGCCGAACCTGAGAATTGGTCTGTTCAAGGGTTTGACAGAGACTCAGCGCTGTCTCAAAATTCCCCGCGTTATAAGCGGCAAGGACTGCCTGCTCATATTCCAAAGTATTTTTTTTTAATATTCCCGGATATCCCCACAGCGCAAGGATTAAAAAAAGAATAATTCCCGCGCCCAGCAACATTTTTCCGGGACGGTTCCGCTTTTTTCCCCTGTTTTCAGAGAAATCAATAAAATCTTCCTGCGCTCTGATTTTTGTTCCCGGAGAAGCATGCAGATCACTTTCATGTGATATCGCGTTATTTTCCTCATGCAGTGTTGCTGATATTCGATCAATGTAATTAAACGCAGGGTCTCCGTAAAGGAGATAGCTTGCCCAGACAATGGTTTCCTCACCATATTCTTTAATCAGCATCTCTCGGGCATGTCGCACTGCCGCGCCCGCGCTCCTTCCTGAAAGCAGTTCCTGGTAAAATTCCAGGGCGAACCGTCTGCTCGGTTCATCCAATATCTCCCAGAAAGTGCCCACATAATGCTTGACGCCGGATAATACAAACGCGTTTGCCAGTCCGAATATCTCATCATGAAAATGTTCTTTTATATTCCAGCCCTCGGTTCTGGCCGACTGACACGCATTTGAAAAAATCAGAGAAGGCATGACTCCGGTACCGGCCATTTTCATGATTTCCTGTGCGCTCAGTGTTCCGCTGCTCAGTCGCCAGCCGCTTTCTCCCGGATTTTCCTGGTCATAATCAGAGTGTCCCGCGTAGTGGACAAAATCAAAACTTCTTATCTTTTCTCGGACGTAATCCCGCGTAATGCTGTCTGTGCGTAAAGAAGCATTGACAATATACTGGTTCTGGTCAATGTAATCCCGCAACTGCGTTCCCTCAGCATAAGCCCCGTTCAGATCACCCCCGGGGTCCGCCAATATGAGCATTTTAAGAGGATTGCCCAGTTCCCGGGATTTGCCGCTGCCCGGAACATTCTGCCTTGTTCTGACCAGCCGCCCCATACTGAACCGGAGGCAGAGAAACTGTTTCCCGTCGTGGAGTAATTCCCACGGAATATGCACCAGCGTATCATCAAGATTCAGCATCAGGTGTTCGGCCGCGCTCTTTCTGAGTTTCTCTTTCACAGTATATGTAAAAAGATCGTCAAAAAAGACCTGACCGATTTCCCTGAGTTTTGTCAGAATATCGCGGGACACACAGCCCTGGCGATTCGCCTTATTCAGTGTTTCCGCTATTTCACGGCATCGGGTGTTGATGGTATCAATGGGAATCGGTATTTCCTCATAATGTCGGACCGTTCCGGCCTCACCGGTCAGTTGTTCATAAGCAATAATTTTCAGACGATCCGCCACTCGGGTCACATCAAGATGAAGCACATTTTCGGGTTCCGAGTTCCGAGTTTCAAGTTTCGGGTTCCGAGTTCCGAGTTCCGGGTTCCGAGTTCCGGATTCCGAGTTCCGAGTTCCGGATTTCGAGTTTCGAGTTTCGAGTTTCGAGTTTCGAGTTTCGAGTTTCGAGTTTCGAGTTTCAAGTTCCGAGTTCCGAGTTTCAAGTTTCAAGTTTCGAGTTTCGAGTTTCGAGTTTCGAGTTTCAACTTTTTCGTTATCTTCTTCCATGAGCTGTCTCCGTAAGCCCGAAAGAATAGGTTCCGATTTCCATCCCGTTTTTTAAAAAAACGAGGTGGTAATGGTCAAAGAAAATGTTTTCAAAAAGGGCATGGTTTTCATCAAGAAGAAGAGAGGAAATTTCTCTTTCTCCCTTTTTCAGCGTCACTCTGATACGCGGGTTCGCTTTTTCATCCCCCATCAGCCGGACTCGGATATGCGCCTTGTTTTCGCCTGCTTTCTCGATTTCTATTTCCGTATCCGTGTCCTTGAATTTTTTTCTCACCCGAACGCAATCTTCGGACACGGTCTCCTCTCCCCGGACCATGACAAGATCATTTGTCCAGTATGCGGGCGTGAGACAATCTGAAACCTTTGAGTAAATGGCTTTGGCAACAGTACCGGTCTTTTTTTTGAATGAATCATATCGGGTGACATTCAATTCAGCTACAAGTTGAACTGCGCTCCGGGTGATCCGGTTCGGGGCCGGTTCCAGGTTGAAACGCGCTTTGTCTGGGTCAAGCTGTTTTGTCAGCATGAGCATCTCCAGACAGTCGTCACAATCTGAAAGATGGGCCTCCACTTTATCTCTGTCCTCAGGGGAAAGATGACCCTCCATATAATCGGCAAGTCGTTCTTCATCAGGGCATCGCTTTTTCATAATATAACTCCGTTTTCATTGAGTGTCTGAGTGTCTGAGTGTCTCGGTGTTCAGTAAAGAGCAAACACTTAAACACTCCGGATATCTGACAGTAACAGACACTCAGATAAAGATTTTCTTTCATATGGGATTATGATTTTGTGACGGAGGCCACATAAGACTTTAATTTCTGAATCGCACGGTGCTTGATTGTGTAAGCATTTTGAACGGAAATTTCCATGGTTTCGGCTGCTTCCGGTATGGAAAGCCCTTTGTCAAAATGGAGCTTTAAAAATAATCGCTCCCGGGGAGGAAGATTTTGCATTCCGTGTCGGAGCATGCGATGCTGTTCAGATTTTTCTAAAAGTTCCCAGGGACCTGCCTTCTCCTCTCTCAGATCAGACAGTTCTTCAAGAGGAATCAGAACGCTCCGTCCTTCTATGCTGTCAACCCCTTTTTTCCTGAGATAATTCAGCGTTATTCGTACTGTAAGCGTCCGAATCCAGGTTGCAAGCGTGCATCCTTTGTCCCCTCTGTACTGTCTCAGTTTTTTACACTGCTTTTCAAAGAGTTGCAGAAAAACACTGTTGTGAAGGTCGTGAAGATCATCCTCGGTAAATCGGATATGTTTGAGTACAAGAATATTCTGAACAGCCCAGTAAACAAGGGATGAGTATTGTTGAACAAATATTTCGGACGCGTCTCTGTCCCCGGCAAGACATCGGGAGAGCAGTTCCTTATCTTCCGTCTGAGAAGGCTTCATTCGGCAATCACCTTATCCATGGGTTTTATTTGCATACCATCTAATATCTCGGCTTTTGATAACTCGGGCATCACCTGGGTGATACGCGCATGTCCTTTGATCACATTATCGGCCCCGAGTACTTTCCCGGTTACAGGATGCTGTATGGGTTTTTCATCATACACGATGAATCTTCTCTGCATTCTGATCATATCTCCCCCCAGATCAATAAATATATGGTCTCCTTTCTGACGGATCACCATGCCATCCAATAAGGGAAAGTCCCGGTGGATTTTCACGGCCATTCCTTCTGACAGGGTTCTCAGTGCGGCGAGGTCTTTTACTTCGTCATAAACATCCACACTTGAAAGGATTTCACTGGTTTCGGTGTCAACAATCCGGGCCACGATTTCAATGCCGGACCGGGTTTCAATAATATTGCCTGTGATGACGGACCGGGCTGCGATAAGTTTGCCCAGTTTCAGAGCGCTGTCTCTGCTGATGAGTTTGGTGCGGCTGAGTTTCTGTTCTTGTAAAATGACATCCAGTTTATCTCTTTCAATGACTTTGAAACGATTCTGACCCACCAGCGCATTGATAAGGGTGTCCTGAAAGGAAACGGAAAAATCAGAAATATCACCGCTCTGCTCAAACGGAAGCACCGTGAGGCTCATACGCTCCTCAACCTGAAAGGCCTTGGGAACTTTTCTTATCACTGATATTTTTTTCTCGGCCGTATTCCCGGCCTCATCTGTTGCCCGGATCAGAATATCATTTTCACCCTGGCTGAGTTCCGCGAGATGTCCGAAAAAGACATATTGGCCTTCACGACGCAGAACAGGGGTCTGATTGACGGAAAGCGTGACAATTTTGCCCGCGTCGCTGATCTTGCCTTCAAGATATATTTTTTTCAGGAAAACGGTTTGTGTGTCGGTCCAGCCTTTCAGTTTTATATTCGGAGGGGCAGTGTCTCCGGGAGCAAAAAGAGAAGCGAAAAACGAGCTGTCCATGTCTGATGTTACCGAGGCAAATATTACAGGGGCCGGGGTCTGCGAGGCTTGAGGCCGAGCCAGCGGAATTCGTGCCCGGGTCTGGTTTCCCAGCCGATCCTGTACAGTGAACTCCAATTCATTTTTTTCGGTCAGGAGTTTTTTTGTGAAAAAAACCTCTGCTTTCGTCTGAATCATTACGGGCTGGCCATTGATGCTTAGTTCGGATACACCGGCGCTGTCATAAACAGACCCGGTCATCGTCACTTCTGCCTGCGCGCCTTCCTGCTCTGTCTGAAGTTTTTCAATGGTAATTGTCGGCCCCTCCCTGTCTGTGCGGACGATCACCTTTTGTGTTGTCGTCATGCCCGGAAGATTTCTCACCCTAACTTCAATTTCGTGTCTTCCCTGGGACAACAAAAGCGTTTCTCTGAAAGCAATCTGTTTTTGCGAGCCTTCTGAAAATAACGGTTTTCCCCTGATGGTGATCTCTGAAACATAATTCTCGTCTTTGGCAATCCCGGAAATGATCACCGGATCCGCCCGTGTCCATACTTCGTTTGTTTTAAAATCAAGGGTGAGGCTCGGAGGTGACACTGTTTTTCCCTGGCGTTCAATAATGGCTTTTCGGACACGGTCAAGGTAAAAGCGGGCTTTTGCGGACGGGAACTGACTCAGGGACAGGTCCAGTTCTTTTTTCGCTGTCTCCAATTTCCGGGTGTGATAATATATCACGCCTAATTCTCTGTGAGGAAAATAGTCTGTAAAGTGCATTCCGTAAGTGCGGGCCATGCGCTGATCTTTTGCCCGCTGATCAATAGCCAGTTTCATATCTGTCACAGCTTCCGTATAAAAAGCCCCTTCTGCAAAAGAGAGACCTCTTTCGTAGTAATTCCACCACCGGTTCCTGAAAGCCTGATGAGTTTTGCCATATTCTTTGCCGTCCTTTATATAAATGGGAACAGAATCCACGGCGCATCCGAAAAAGAAAAGGACTCCCATAATGAGTATAAAAAAAACAACTCGCCGGACGAACGGGTCTGATTGCCATTGATTTTTTTTGTGTATGTTATTATTCATTGGTTTGCTCCTGAAACTCAGTGATCAAGTTTTATGATCCGATCATCCGGCCCGGACAGCCTGTTGTTCCTGAGAAAGCAGGAATCACTGATATCACGGTTCCGGGGCAGTGGATTCCTGCTTTCGCAGGAATGACAAATTGTCCGATGTCATGGTTCCGGGGCTGCGGATTCCTGCTTTCGCAGGAATGACAAAAAAACTTGATTATCGAGTGAAATGTCTGGCCACATTGGACAGGAAAACCAGGTGCTTAAATAACAGCCCAAAATTTTTTTCGGTATTCGAAGACTTGTGAAGTTTCGGAAACTTGGGAAGTCTGACGTGGTCATTCATAATAATTATATGCTACTATAATTGAATTGAAAATTCAAGCACATATTTTCAGTCCCTGGTATTGTCCTGCGGATCACAAGTCCTGTTCTGATTCATACAGACACGCAACTGGGAATTTTCTTTCAATATCATAACGCTGTCAGAATCAGAATATTTTCATGTTTTATTGTGAGCGAACCAGTCATCATGACCGGGCGCATTGACAATTTGGGGGAATGAACTGCCAACATGTGAATAGCCCCCTTTGTGCTTTTCCGCTCTGGAAGACATTATTTTAAAGAATTGTAATTCAAATAGGCAGGGATCTGCGCCGAACTGTCAATTTATATCTTGTCAAAACTGGCGGATTATGATAAAAAGATATTTTGCCTATGTCTTCAATTAAAGAAAACTCGGGCCGGACTTGAGATTTGGTTGTGCCAAATTCGGATCAGGGACAAAAATGATATATCTGAGCGACTCAGAATCTTTTTTTTAAAGTCTGTGTATCTTAATCTTAAAGATTGTTTAAGGAGGAACTAATGAAAAGTAAGTCTTTAGAAAAAAATGGAATGACTCGTCGGGAGTTTTTGTGGCTCACATCAATGTCGGCCGCAGGTTTTGTTATCGGATGCACAACCGATCCGGTTACCGGAAAGAAGCAGTTTACGCTGGTATCAGAAAATCAGGAAATTCAGTTGGACAAACAAAATTCACCCCATCAGTTTTCTTCAGATTACGGTGTGTTGCAGGATACGTCCCTGAATAACTATATCGGAGGGCTTGGCAAAAGACTTGCATCACACACACATCGCCCTGATATGCCGTATTCGTTTCAGGGGGTAAATGCAACCTATGTGAACGCATATGCTTTTCCGGGCGGCAGTATCGCGGCTACCCGCGGCATTCTTCTTCAACTCAGTAATGAAGCTGAACTGGCAGGGCTTCTGGGTCACGAACTGGGTCATGTCAATGCCCGTCACACAGCAGAACAAATGACAAAAGGCACATTGATTTCAGGTCTCATCGGCCTGGGACAGGCTTATGTGGGGACAAAATATCCCAAATACGCGGATATGACACAGACACTGGGAACTCTGGGCGTGGGCGCATTGCTTGCCTCATACAGCAGGGACAATGAGCGGGAGGCAGACGCGCTGGGAAATGAATATATGGTCAGAGGCGGATATAACCCCATGGGGTTCATCGGACTGATGAATATGCTTAAAAATATGTCCAACCATAAATCCAATGCTGTGGAAATGCTCTTTTCCACACATCCCATGAGTTCCGAACGCTATAACACCGCGGTGGAAAGTGCAAAGACAAAATATAAGTCCGAACAAACGCTTCCCACAAACAGGGAACGCTATATGGATAACACGGCAAAGCTTCGGGCCATAAAAGGAGCAATTGAGGAGATGCAAAAAGGCGAAAGCGCTATGGCGCAGAAGCAGTATCCCACCGCCGAAGCCCATTTTCAAAGGGCATTGAAAGAATCACCAAATGATTATGCCGGTCTTCTGCTGATGTCAAAATGCCAGCTCATGCAGAAAAAGAATACCCAGGCCCAGCATTACGCGGAGAAAGCCAAGCAGGTGTACCCGAGAGAAGCCCAGGCATATCATCTCAGCGGAGTTGCCAAGGTGAATACAAATAAATTCGGTGCTGCTTATGAAGAATTCGGAAAATATGACAGATTGCTGCCAGGGAATCCCAACACGGCATTTTATAAGGGGTTGTCTTTGGAAGGCATGGGGCGTAAGCAGCAGGCCGCAGACGAATATAAGAAATATCTTCAGGTGACTCAGCAGAGTCCCCAGGCAAAACACGCATATCAGCGTCTGCTGAAATGGGGATACATCAAGCAGAGGAAAAATTAGCCGTGTGATTCGGTTTTTCAGGAGAGCAGATATGAGTGATCGGATCAGCAAAAAAGAACTGATACGCCGCCTGGCCCGACGCATGCAAACAGATGAAAAAACAGCCATGATCTGGGCTGATGCTTTTACAGAAGTATTATACGAAGCGTTTAAAGAGGGTCTGAGCGTGACATTGCCGGGATTTGGCGGTTTCTTTGTAAGGTCAGGGCACGGCCGCGCGTGGACATTCAAATTTAATCCCGGACAGAAACTCCGTGCCTTGTTCAAATGGTCGTCAACCTATAAAGGCAACCTTTAGATACAGGTGATATCATGGACAAACAAGAGCGAGACAACTATCAGAATAAAAACAGCTTTCTCACAACGCCGCTGTCCGTCCGAGGCGTGCCGGTGTTTCTCGTCTATCTGTTCTCCGTGGTGGGACTCATCTATATTTTGAATCCCACGTCCGGAATCATAGAGCTTTTACCAGATAATCTGCCGCTCATCGGCAATTTGGATGAAGGCGGGGCCTTTGTTGCAATATGGTATGGCCTGATCGAGTTTTTTGAAGGAAAAAGACATAAAAATTAGGAAGGTTCTCAATTATTTTCTCACGGCACGAACTGATCCGCATTTGGACAGATCTGTCTGTTCTTTGTTCCATGCGGCTTCTCTTTCAGATGTCACAATATGCGCCTTTTTATTCCACCCGTGCCAGATAATGTCAGATGTCCAAAACCATTTTGCACTGTTGCCAGGAAAAAACGGCGGATTTTTATAGATACCTACCAGTTCATTTGCAGTGGGGATACGCCAGTCCGTATAGCCGCCGGTTCTCAGATTTTCCACATATCTGACAGATGTGTCATAATTTGTACATCCGCCAATATCCGTTAAAGAATCAATGGCAGCCCACATCAGACCGGTTCTCCTGTCGGTAACTGTGCCGTTTTTGTTTGCGACAAACCGTCCGCCTGTCTTTCTGACAAGCATTTCTATCCGTTTGATTTCGTTCCGCCGCCTTGCCACAGCCTCCTTTTGTTTCCGGATACGCTCCTCTTCAGATATTTCTTCCTCTTTCAGCTTTGTTAACAATGTGTTGGCATCTCTGATATATCTGACAGAGGAATTTTCTTTGATATATTTTTCCAATGCGTGTATTCTTTCGGCCAGACTCACTTGAAAGTCCTTACTATATCTGGCGATTTTTACCCATTCTGTTTTTTCCCGATATTCTCTTGTATTTTCATCTTCAAGAACTTTCTCCCGTTTCAGTTCTTTTAATATTAACAACGCGTCTTCGGCATATCTTTCAGGAGGAGGCTTTTTTACATACCGTTCAAATTTTTCCACTTTGCTGGCCAGGGTCTCCCGAGTTTTATTGCTATATTCAACGAGATATTCCCATTCTTCATCTTCCTGATGATATTGTTCCGCTTTTCTCTGCCACTCTGCAATTTCTTTTGTGACAACGTCTTTTACATATGAAGGGGCTTCGGGATTGGCATTCAAATATTCAGAATAAATATATTTCGCACCTTCAAAATCTGTCCCGCTGAGTTCGGCCTCACGTTTCATTTCAGCCAGGTCGTTTTTATATTTTATTCTTTTTTGGTAGGTAATCCGTAAGCCTTCTATTTTCTCCGCTTGTTCAGTGCCGCCAAATTTCTCAATAAACTCATCACATAGTCGGATACATTTCTCCCATTCATGCTGTTTCGCGCACAGGGTCAGTTTTTTACCTAATGCATCATAGTATTCTCCGATCATATCTGAGATTAATTTTTTTATCTCGTCTATATGCTTGCCCCGGGGATGTTTTTCAAAGTATTTGTTATATATTTTTATCCGCTCTGCATAACTGCCATCTGCAACCTTTCTGACTTCTTCATAATCTCTGTTGTCAATCCGTCCCGGAATCTCGGAAATTTTCTGACTGATTTCCTTTTTATGAATGTTTTTGGGGTATTTTTTAAGAAATCCGTCATAGACGATTCTTGCTTCTTCAAAATTCTGGTCCGCATACAGTTTTTCAGCTTTCCTCGCAGTGATCTCAAAATCCCGCTCCTCCATTTGCTTACGGATTTCTCTGATCTTTTTTTTGAATCCCGGGGCATATTCGGTGTCTCCGTAACGGCCTATAAAATCCTGCAATATTTTCTCTTTGCTTTCCAGTTTCTGCTGACTTTCCAAGCTCGTCAGCGTGTTCTGATAGGCGTTTTTCAGACGATTCGCCTGGATGATCTGTCCTGAAATCACGATGCTGCTGATGACAATAAAAATCGCGGCAGACACTGCCCCCGTGAGAATCCAAAAACTCTTTTTCCTGGGGTCTAAGTCAAAACTCCATTTTTCCAGCAGGGTGAGTTTCTTTTTCTCTATGATGACCCATTTCTTTTTCTCCTTGATAACCCATTTCTCATTGCGGCAGTATTCTCTGATATACTCATATGCCTCATCCATGTCCATGCCAATTTTGATGGCTGATTTAACAAGTATGTCAAAATTTTCAGCCCGAATTTTTCCCTCTGTTCCTGCCGCGTTAATATCGGCGTTGAGTTCTGAAATAAGGGAGTGACTCCGGCTGATGTCATATGCTTTCCGACTTGCTTTTGAATGAAAGATAACAATACAATGACCGGCCAGGGCACCGCTTGCGGTGATGATTGCGTCTTTTTGTCCGATTTTACGAATTTCCATCTCTTTTTCTTTGGCCCTGTCCTGGAGAATTTGCAGATTCGCATCAGGAGAGAGGTCAAGAAAATCATAGAGAGATGATTTCCCAACGATATTCAAATTGTCGGAAATAAGTTTTTCAAGTGTCTTATCCAAGGGCTGAGGTTTGGGAGGCTTTGAGGCGCTTTCCTTTTTGATAGGGCATTTTGCCCTTAAAAGGATATTTGCCTCATCCATGGCAAACAGGCTTGCCAGATGTGTTGTTTCTTTCTCAGTAATATAGCCCTTTTCTGTACATATTCTGATACAGTTATCAAGTTCCGAATTTGCTTCTTCTTCCTTTTCTTTTATCCATTTCCGAAGTTTGTCTTCTCCGATTGCATATCGTTTTGCCAGCCCGGCAGTCTTTTTTTCATTTATGGCTCCTTTTTTCATAAGGAGTCTGATATCCCTGTCAATTTTGAAAAACTTTTCCTTTTTTTTCAGACGCTCATGGATTTTAGCTTCCTCCGTGCCATGCATCCGGGCTAATTTGGCAATTTCTTTTTTAGTGACCGACCCTTTGGTCATGAGGATACTGAGGTGTCTTTCGATTTTCAGAAATTTCTCTTTTTCTTTTTCAAAAATCAGAATTTTTGCATTCTCAGCCTCTTTTTGCCGAAGCCCGGAATCTGTCATGATTCTCCGAATTTCCGGAATCAGGCCAATATATTGTTTGGACTGAATTGCTTTTGTAGGATGGTTTCGGTTGCGGCTCCAGCGGGTCTGTTTTTCCTTTATGGCATCCTCGATTATTTGAAGATCATTTTCCGGGGGATCAACAGAAAGTTCAAGAAGCAGGTAATAATTTTCTCTCTGCATAATTTACCTTTGGTCAGCAGCAGCGCTCATTGACTGGTAATAACTGACAACTGATAATTAATAACTTGGTTAAGAAACAACAATACTCAGGTTCCGTTTTTTTGCTTTTTCAAATTCAT
The DNA here is from genome assembly GCF_017377395.1 of Desulfonema magnum. GTDB lineage: Bacteria > Desulfobacterota > Desulfobacteria > Desulfobacterales > 4be13 > Desulfonema_C > Desulfonema_C magnum. The sequence goes on from NZ_CP061800.1 coordinate 614,270, forward strand.
CACCATGAATGACCGAACGGGTCTTCATTGTTGCTCTTACGGTGCGACGGGATTCGGTAGGCTCAATAGCGGTGATTTCAAGACGGCCCTCCTGATTCAGTTTGAACGTAATATCAATGGGGGTATCCGCATCCAGCCCCCGGGGAAGTTCAAGCACCGCGGTGCCGATCACAACGGCCTGTTCAGGCGGAGCAATGGTGTCATTACTTTCGTTTTCCATAATCTGAATGGACACTGCTTCCTGATCTGAAATTGCCGTGCCGAATGTTTTTGAGATAGTGGTCGGGACATCTGTATTTTTAAGGATAAGGTTGAAGACAACTTCCTGGTCATTTGAATCATGAGCAATAATACCGAAGCTCTTGCTTGTGACATTCTTGATCCTGACTTTGGAACGCTGTATGTCGGACAGGCTGTAACCCGTATCTCCGGCGACCAGCTCCTCCACTTCTTCCAATACATTTTCAAGTTCCACATCATCAACTTCGTCAAGCTGTTCCAAAGTTTTGCCTGTTTTTGCGGCTGCCCTTTTTCTCATTCCTTCATTGAGCGCAAGCTTCCAGCCGTAAATTGCAGCTCCCTTGGCCACAGCTTCGTCAGGGTCAAAAACCCTGGGAGTTACGGAAAATTCCTGTTTGATCCGGGCCGAGACCTGGGGCATGCGGGTTGCGCCACCGACCAATATGATTTCATCATAATTCCAGTACCCCTTTTTTTTAGCGTCCTCAAGCATCTCATATGTGAGCGCCACGGTTCTCTCAACCAGGTCCTGGGTGATCTCTTCAAATTTTTTCCGTTTCAGCATGACTTTCACCCGCTCTCCGCCGTGGGTGATGAGTACAGGGGTTTTATCTCTTTGCGTCAGGACTTTTTTTGCTTTTTCAGCAGAAAGGAGCAAATCCTGGCATGTATCCGGATCTTCCAGAATATCTTCATCTGTTTTGGTCTGGGTCTGATATTCCTGCAACAGATATGCCACAATGCGGTCATCCCAGTCTTTGCCGCCCAGATTATGATCCCCGCCCGTACAGATGACCTCAATCGCATTTGACTGAATATCAATCATCGTGATATCAAAGGTCCCGCCCCCGAGATCATAGACCAGCACCACCTTGTCCTCTCCGAGTTCGCTGGAACCATATGTGATCGCTGCTGCCGTAGGTTCGTTAATAATTTGCCGGACATTGTAGCCGGCGATTTCTCCGGATCTTCTCGTGGCTTCACGCTCATTAATACCAAAATATGCGGGGCAGGTAATGACGATGTCTGTAATTTTTTCATCCAGATGTTGCTCTGCATCTTGTACAAGTTTTCGTATGATAAAGCCAGAAATTTCTTCGGCCCGGAATGTTTTTCCATTATGCTCAAAAAGAAAGTCCGGCTCACCCATTGAACGTTTGACAAAACTCACCACATCATTAGGATATATCTTTGAATTTTCTTTGGCAACTTCTCCGACAACAACATTTTCCCCGTCAAAAAAAACCACTGACGGTGTGATGTGCTGATTATCCGAATTCGGCACAATGAGGGGTTTGCCATATTCATCTATGTACGCAATGGATGAATATGTTGTGCCAAGATCTATTCCGAAAACTTTCTTTGATTGCTCGTTCATCATTAACTCCTTATAAAAATGCAGGCCGCCGCCAGATGCCGGGCTGCCGGATATCGGATGCCTGATAAACGAGCCGGCAACCGGCAACCGGCAACTGGCAGGCAGCAACCAGCAACCAGCCTGGTTTTATCCTTCTGTTTCAAAAGATGTCTCTTTTTTATAAATATAGACGGCGACCATTTCCGGACGAATTATTTTACCCTCCCATTCATAGCCTGAACGCAGGCTTTCCGCAACGGTTTTGTCTTTGGATTTGTCCGAGGTTTCAATTGTTTTTAAAATTTTCTGCCGAGTGGCGTCAAATGTAGGTGTATCACAGGTATAAGAATTAACACCCTGACGATAAAAAATATCTTCCATATCCGAAGGAACACTTTCCAAAAGCCTCAGTATTTTCGCAGGATCACTTTCACAAGTTCCCTTTGAATGGTAATGATTTACCAATTTTCTGATATTGTCTATCATCTGAATGATATCCATTACCATGGATTGCAGATATTTTTTGAGAATATCACCTTTGTACTCCTGAAGCTCCTTATGGAGCTTATCTATCATTTTATCTTTATGCGCGTCATACTTGAGTTTGCTCTGAAATTCCTGCTGAAGACTATCCAACTGGTTCTGAATCTGCTCCAGCTTGAACCCCATATCCTCAGCTTCGAAATATGCTCCTGGAAACTCTGAGTAATCCGCTTCTGTTCCGATATGATGTTCATCTGTCAACCCTGGTTCGTCTGCTTCGATCTCTGTTTTTTCCTCTTCCGCCTCCTCCCCCTCCTGGCTCTCAAACCGCTCCAGTGTGACATCGCTGTCCAGAATATCACCGATAATAGATATAAATCCTGTCACTGTTTCCTGGGTGTCCCGCCTGCAATTCCAGTCAACCTTTAACGCTATAGTTCCGCCTCCCTTTCTTACATATTTTCCGACCCAGGGAAACCGCGCATATTCTCCCAATGCAATTTTTGTCAAATAATCCGTGAGTTCATTTCGGTCAGAATCGGAAGCCAACAGGTCCCATATCTGTTTTCCTCTTAATTCTCCTTCTTCATAACCCAATATCTGATACTGGACAGAATTCATAAAGGTTATATTTCCATAAATATCTATTTCCTGAATGCCATAGAGATTTGTTTCTATAAGTGTCTGATAACGCTCTTCAATTTCATGCAGGGCTTCCTTTAGCTCATTATATTTGTCTATAAGCTCGTCCTGGGCTTTATCTTCGTCATTCATTTTGTTATTTCCTAATATCAAAGGAGTGGCCGATATTTGATAAATGATAAGCATTTCTTTTCAATTAAAAGAAATTATAAGGTAAAAAATGTATGAGTGTCAATGGAAAAGGTGTTACAATTCACCGTCACAAATCACCTTGGCTGCTATTATACAAGTATCATCTTAATATCAGATACAATAGAAAACTTTATTTCTTACATCCCGCTGTGCCTGTTCCAAGGGAAATGTACGGAGTTCCCTTTTTTAAAAGAGGAAGCTGATAATGAGTGACACTTAACCCCCTGACGCGTATTTTCACGATAACATTTTTATTGCGAATGGTGTTGTAAATAGGGATCCCGGGTCAGTTTTTTGAATCTTTGCTTTTTTACAAAAAAATAAAAAAGAGTGCAATCGTTTTCATAGCTGTCTGTCCGGTCTTTGTTATTAAAGAACTGATGAATATTTTTTTCGTTATGTCTGTTTTGGATTTGCAATTTTATGATTAATTTTCATATATGCGATCACGCGTCTGAGAATGGCATCGAGATCGGTCTCCGGTTGAAAACCGATAGCTCTTTTTATTTTTTTAATACCCGGAACCCTGCGCTGCATGTCTTCAAAATTCTTCTCAAATGCCTCATCATATGAAACGAGTTCGATATCCGAATCTGATCCTGTTTCTCTGATAATTTTTTTCGCAAGGTCCAGCATTGTGATTTCCTCTGTTCCGCCGACATTAAAAACCTCTCCGACAGCGACATCACTTTCCATAAGCCCCGTCATCGCTCTGACAACATCTTTGACATATGTAAATGTTCTTGTCTGGGTGCCGTCACCATATACTGTCAGCGGTTCGTTTTTTAAAGCCTGAGCCACAAATCTGGGAACCACCATGCCATAAGCGCCTGTCTGCCGAGGGCCTATGGTATTGAACAGACGGGCGATAATCACTCTGAGTCCCTTTGTTCGGAAATAGGCAAGGGCCATAAACTCATCCATAAGTTTTGAAGCCGCGTAGCTCCATCTGGAGTTGCTTGACGGCCCGTATATGATATTGTCTGTTTCAATTAATGGCGCGTGTGTATGTTTTCCATACACCTCCGAAGAGGAGGTGATTAACACCTTTTTCTTAAATTTTGCACACAGTTCAAGAACTTTTTCAGTTCCCCGTATATTGGTTCTGATTGATTCCAGGGGATTGTTCAGAATATAACGCACTCCCACCGCGGCCGCCAGGTGAAAAACAACATCACATATGCCTGTCAGTTCGACCATTACATCGTGGTTAAAAATTGTGTCTGTCTTTATAAAAAATCTGTCCCTGAATCGTTTGTTTTCCCGAAGAGCATTTATATTGCTCAGGGAGCCGGTGGAAAGATCGTCAATAATATAAACCTCGTCTCCTTTTTCCAGATACGCTTCTGCAAGATGGGAACCAATGAACCCCGCCCCTCCTGTGATAAGAATCCTCATAAATAATCCTTTTACGAATATTACTTATAAATTTTGTCAAAGCCGCAAAAAGAATAACCTTATATAATAAAAATGGCTTAGGCAATGATAAATTTTTCAGTTTGGTTTTTTTATTTTTTTGAGAAAAGCATATGGGACTGGCCTAATCAGAATGATTGACAAGCCATGTTTAAAAAAAATATTTTTTTATTTGATCGGAGATAATTGGGAAAAAATTATTTTATAACTATTATATCATAATATTTGTTATTTCACAAGTCATGATTTAATAAAAATGAGTTGATAAAGCAAGTAACAGCCGGACTGTTCTTTATATAAACGGGCATGATCTGCCGGTCATAATGAACACTGAAAGTCAGGGCAAATCACAAATCTCAAATAACTTTCATATAAACGGGCATGACCTTCGGTCACAACGAACCATGAAAGCCGGCCGGCCCCTTGCCCCTTGCCCCTTGCCCCTTTCATAAACGCCCATGACCTGTCGGTCACAATGAAACATGAAAGTGAGACCGGAATTTATCAGACATCAGACATCGAACATCAAATATGTAGGTAGGGCTGAAGAACGAAACCTGACATTTCCGTAATTCGTCAATATGAGCGATGATCATCAGTGTCAGATTTTGTTTCTCAACCCAACCTGCGCAACTGATTTAAAGAGGGATATTCAGTAGATCGAAAAGTTTTCGGGCTGTGTGCGGGACAGCAAAGAAACCCGGCTTTTTTCCCGGACGAAGTGTCTCCCCGGCCGGAAAAAGCCGGGTTTCTCCCCCGTCCGTCGTGTTCGCACTGCGACAGTCCGAAAACTTTTCGATCTGCTGATATTCGGATATCTGAATACGGGAGGGAGGGCCTCCGGGTATTGCGTTACGAAGCAGCGACTTGTAATAATTTAACAATAGGCGATATTCATTCTTTCTCGGAATCCGGATTGTCAAACCATATCGAAGGCCCTGTCTGCAAATCACCGGGAGCGGCTGCAGAGGCATCTCGCCCCCTTATCACAAACCGGCTCACATTTTCCCCGGTCCGGGCTGAACATGGGATTTTCATCCAGCGGGCCGCATCAAGATAATTTGCGGGCAGAACCAGAAGACCACTGCTGATATCCAGATTCGGGGCTTCTATTTTTACGGTTCCGTCATTGCCCCGCTTTGAAGTGGCTGTGACCTTGCTGTCTGAGGATTTGAGGTAATTATCTGTATGGATGAAGATGGCACCGCCATCCCCTGTGTCGGCATTGGCTGTGACAGGGGCATGATTCAGGATAACGAATTGCGGGCCTTCTCCTTCTCCTTCTCCTTCTCCGGATGAGCCGACCATGACATCGCCGCCTTTGCCCTCGCCGACTTGCACGCTGCTGGTAATTTCGCCCCTTAGCAAATAGATTAAATTTCCTGCATTCACCAATATTTTTCCGCCGCCTGCCCCGCTGGCTTCCGTAGTTACGGAGCTGTACCCGGACAATTTCATTGACTCACTGACCTGGAGGGTAATGCTGCCAGCGTTGCCGCCCTGATTTTCTGATATGCTTTCTGAAGAAATAGCTGAATTGCCACTCATTTCAAGCCGGGGAGTCTTCAAAGCGATATCTCCTGCCATGCCTTCTCCCTTAGTGGATGTGGTGACAAAACTCTTGTTATTTAAACGGACTGAATCCTCTGCCGTGATGCTGATCTTGCCGGCATCACCGCCTTTGCCCTCCGAAATGCTTGCCGAAGAGACAGACGCGTGGGTATCAAGTTCCAATCTGGCGGTTTCCAATTTAATAATCCCCGCGTTCCCCTCTCCCTCAGTGCTTGCAGTGACACCTCCGCCATCTTTGAAGGATATGGTACTACCCGCTTCGATAAAGATTTTCCCGGCATCTCCGGCGTATTCCCCTTTTCCCAGTGCGGAAGTATATGCTTTGCTGGGAGTTTTCCCGGAGGATGAACCATGAAAAGATAGGGAATCCGAAGCACGGATCATTATATGGCCGCCCTTTCCGCTTCCTGTTGATTCGCTCGCGATTAAGCCGCCGTTGGTAAATGAAATATTTTCCGCTTTCAGATTTACAGACCCTGCATCTCCGCTATTTGAAAATGTGCCGCCTATTGCCCCGGAATAGACTTTGCTGTCATCAACTTCAATTAACTCGGCAAAACCGTTGTCATGTCCCGAAATCGTCACACTTCCTCCGTTGCCTCCTCCGTTAAATGTGTCACTGGAGACGATGCTGCCCTTGGACAATGATATGTTTTTTGTTTCGATGAAAACGTCTCCGGCATCTCCCGCGTTTATCTCTTTGCCTGTCGCGTCTGCAAAAATTTTGCTGACCTCGGAAAGCTCAACAAAATCCTTGACGCACAGCCTTATGCTTCCGCCTTTTCCGGTTCCGCTTGTGTCGCTGAAAATGTCACTTTTACTTAATGACACCGTATCCGCCCGGATTTCAGTTATCCCGCCGTGTTTCTCTCCTGTGGTGTCGGCTTTCATTGAACTGTTATTGCTGGCAAAAAACTGCCCTGTTCTGATAAAAATATTCCCTGATCCCTCACCACTGACATTGACAAGAGCATGGTCGGAAAGGGTTATTTTCCCCAATGCCCTGAATGACGAGACATCCAATCCTGATTCCGTGACAACCGCTTCACCCGAAGATGCAACGCTTGCAATGTCAATTCCTCCTCCGGGAGCGCTGAGGCTGCCCAGGAGTTCTGAGGTATCTCCGCTCTGATAATATGTGCCTGTGATCTCAGTCTCTCCTCCAATGACGGAGATCGCCTCATTTTCTGTGACGCTGAGACCCGCCGGCTTTCCGTCCCAGTCTGATTCTTCAATCTTTCCTCTGCCTTTAAAAGATATCGGTGCAACATCACTGTCCAGAAAACCGAAAGCGGCCGGCCTTGCAGTGGAGAGTATCTCTTCATCCCGATCCACATAAAAACGTTCATATTCTCCCATTCGCAGATAGTCCGAGGTGCTTATATGAAATGAGCCGCCAATATCCAGAGAGGCATTTGCTCCGAAAATCACCCCGGTCGGATTGAGCAGATATAAATTCGCGCCTGAAATCTCAGATGTCTCCGAAATTTCGGAACGCAATGTGCCGTCAATCAGTGAGACATTGCCGCCGGTCACCCGGGTGATGATATTTTGGATAGCGTGTGAAACCCTGAAGTTTGCAACCTCTCCGGTATCAACATTAAACTGACTGAAGCTGTGGAACAGATTGGCTCCTGCCTGCCTGCCGTATTCTGCCTTGATATCATAAAGCGGTCCGTTTAACATGCCGTCCGTGCCCATGGTTCCGTCCATTATCACCTGGGCTGAAGATCGAAAATTGAAGAAGAGTAAACCCAAAATGACGATAACAATAAATTGTGGAAAAGTTCTTTTCATCTGAATATCTCCTCATAAATAAAAAAAGAGTGCGAAAATTTTATTTTCGCACAAACCTGCTGTGTCTGACTCGGGGGAATTTTCAAATTGCCCCGAAATAACCAATTTGAAAGCCTGCTAAAATTTTATTTCAGCACTCCGACCCTGCTCCTCCTGCTCGCTTCGGATTGGCAAATCCGAAGCCCGGTGCCGAAAAATAATTTTCGCACTCCGGATCAGTTAAAAATCACATGAATTTTATGTCCGGCAGTGACGCTCGGAAAGGTATATGTGTTATCCGGTGTCAGCGTGACAGGCTCTTCGTCAGCCAAAAGCGTGCCCACTTCATATCCGGCCGCAGGGGTTATCGTAAATGTCATATTTTCGCCCTGAGTTACCATGATGAGACCTGACGGAGTTATGGTTCCGTTCGGTCCTGCTGTGGCGATTATTTTATGAGAGTTTGCAAGCTTTGGTTTAAATGTCACGGATATCCAGGGGTTTCTGGTGATATTGATAAAATTAAATGTGCTGTCATCAGCTAATCTCACGCATTTTCCGTCAACCAGAACCGTATCAACTTCATATCCGTCATTCGGGGTTATTTCAAATGCCTGATCATCTCCCTCATACACTGAAATTTTACCGGATGGTGTGATGGCTCCGTGCGGTCCTGCGTTGGCGGTTATCGTGTATCTGATCCGATGTTTTTCTTTAAAGGTCACAGTAACTGAAGCGTTTTCAGAGACATTTTGGAAAGTATATGTGTCAATTCCTGTCAGCGTCACAGGCACTCCGTCAATGAATACCTTATCGGTTTCATATCCGTCATCCGGGACTATTGCGAATATTACGTCATCTCCCTTACAGACCATGATCTCACCGGAGGGCGTGATGGTTCCGTTCTCCCCTGCCTGAGCCGTTATCTTGGAATGATCCGGCATTGAACTGACTTTTTCCGTCACAGCGACCGCATTGGCCGTGTTTCCGGCTCTGTCTCTGAATTGAACATATATTTTTTTAAGTCCCTCCCCTTGGGTCAGTTTCCATTCCCGGGTTTTTATCAGTTTTTCCCAATGGTATCCCTCACCGTAAGTTGTGTTGCTGATATACACCTCCGAGGCTCCTGTCGCGCCCAGGGTCAGAGAAACGTCCCGGGTCAGTGTGAACGGAGGCGCTGTCACAGTGGGACTGGAAGGCGGAACCGTGTCAATATTGAATCCGAGGCTGGCGGTTTTGCCAATACGTCCTCTCTCATCCACAGATGCGACATGAAAAGCATATCCCACATCGTCGCCAGTAAGGCTCTGACTGGTCACCCGTCTGATTTTTACCGGACTGCTACGGGGTGCGTTGCGTTTGGTTATGGCAAAGTCGGCGTCTCTGTTAAACAGATGATAATATTTCTCATCAGGATTCTCCGAAGAGGATTCCCATTTCACGGTTACTTCAGGGCTGTTGGTCACGATGTCCGAGGCCACAGAACTGATTTTCAGAGGATTTTCCGAGGTGTCCGAACATGAATTCCGGCTTCTTCCTTCTCCTTTTCTGCTGCTGGCCGAATTCTCATCAAACCTGAAATTTATGGTTTCACCCGTCTCGTAAACTTTAGCTTCAACCGGATTGACATTGCCATTGGGGTCTGGGTCATCAAAGCCGATATCTTCCTCATCGGCCCATTGTATCAGTTCTCGGCCATCGTTCAGAAATGCTGTGAACCTCAGCTGATATTGTTTATCAAAAGATAATCCTGTGGCATCAAAGCTTCCGTCACTTTTCACGACTACGCTTTTAATGAAATTCCCCTTATTTTCAAAAAGATCCAGCACAACATCATCAGGCTTGTCATCAAGTCCTGTTATCCTGCCTGAAATAGAACCGCCGTGATCAAGAAAAAAATCAACTTTCTCATCGACTGCTTTTCCGCTCTGGTCCGAGGGCGGATAATCTTCTGCATTCACACCGACCACATAGTCATTGACCACTGTGCCGTCTTCATATTTTTTTTGCAGACCTTCTATGGTATAACAGCCTTTTTCATCAGTGACAGCGACTCCGCTGTAATTGGGAATATCTCTCATACTCTCCGAATAAGCTCCCACAAATATTCCCGGCAGAGGATCGCCGGTAATTTTGTCCTTTACCTCACCGCTGATTCCGCTTCCTTCTTCGAGGGTAAAAACAATACCAATATCAATGACTTCCTCTAAGTCTATCGGTTCTTCCTGAGACGTATATTCATCTGAGACCGTGGTTATTACATAATCCGACGCGTCGGGCATATTCGTAATTTCGTAGAAACCGTCTTTGTCGGTAATCACTTCCGCACGGAAATTTGTCTCTCCTGAAACAATGATCACCTTGACGCCTTTCACTTCTTCGGCATCCTTTGTCTGAATCGCTCCTCTGATTTCCAAAGCCGATGTCAGAGTGATATCCATGACTGTATCACTGTGGATGGAAATATTTTTCTCGGTAAAAACAGCATAAGAAGAACTTTCGGGCGGTCGTGCCGTAATCACATAATCATCGGCCGGGGGAAGTCCGCTGATTTCGTAAGGCTTGAGAATATGCAGATCATTTGTTTCAGCCGGAACCGTACTCCATCCGTGAAATTTTTGGGAATCTGAGGAAATTTCAACATTCACATTTGAAATATGCGAACCATTTTCGTCTGTTATCATGCCTTCAATTTTATACGCTTCTCTTAACTTCACTTGAAGCTCTGCCACGTTGCCATCTCCGGGGCCTCCGCTGCTTTCCTCTGACGAGTAGGGGAGAGACCAGTCCGGCTTGGCAGAAATCTTATATTCTTCGTCTGCGGGAATCCCTTTTAATTCATAAGTTCCGTGTTCACTGGTATAGATGCCGCCGTAGCCTGTGTCCCCGGATTCGGATTGTACCTCTATCCATACACCGGCAACAGGGTTGCCGTTCTCATCCTGCACAATTCCGGTGACGATTTCCCCTTCATCCATTGTGATGTCAATATGCTCCGGATTTCCGTTCTCAGTGCTGACGAGAGAGGCAAGTTCAATGCTTCTCACAGCATTCTCTGCTTCATGATAGAAAAAAGGTGCTATATTCGCTTTCTGAGCTTTCACCTTAAAGTCGGGAGCCAGTTTAAGCCCTTCAATAACATAAGTCCCGTCTTCTGACACAATGGTTCCTTTTTCCAAATCAGCGATCTCTGACCATGCCTCCACATAAGTTCCGGCCACATCTTCTCCGAATATCGTACCGGAGATAGCGACGCCTGCCTGAAGAATGAAATGAATCTCTTTGGCATTTGGAGAATCCGTATCCACCTCTTTTGCGTCGCCCTCTATTTCAGTAGCGTCATAATACTGGCTTTTATAATTATCCGGCCATACGGAAACAATGTAATCATCTCCATGAAGCAGGCCAGTAACCTCATACGGGACTTCCCGCGTATCTGGTTCTTCAAGAACTGCTTTTGCTTCTCCTCTTGCGCCTGTTGACGGAGAATACACATCTATGCGTGCGCTCTCGGCCGGAGATGCTCCGTCCGGAAAGATAACTGTTCCGGAAATTACAGCATTGTCAGGAATCAGTGTAAAATCAATGCCCGCAGCGTCATCATTTGACAAATCCACAAAATCCGCATCTTCCCAGTCATCCTTGGCATGATAAACCTGATAAAAATAATGGCTCGAGCTGATCTCCACGCGATAGTCAGACGCTGGTTTCAGATTTTCCACGGTGTATTCAATATCATCCCCTGTTCCTGTCAGATTTAATATCTCGCTGGATTCCAGTGACCGTGATAAGACATTGACCCATATTTCCTGGTCTTTGGCAAGCCCTTTTATTGTACCGCTGATACTTCGCAGCATGTCATCTGCCTCATCTTTCTTTATCACTGTGACACGGAGATCAAACACATTGCTGTCAGAGGTTCCGTCATTTACTTTTACCGGGACAGTAAGCGTGCCTTTGAATTCGGGCAATGGGCTGATTATCTTGTCCTCACGAGTGTAGTTTTCTCCATCCGGAACCACTAATGAGAAACCTTGCGGATAGGTATTCTCCGGGTCTGTCACTTCCAAATCATTTAAAATAATTGTGAGCGAGTCTTCACTTCTCACAGATAATGGTCGCTGACCGGTAATGACCACCGGCTCATTCGTCTCAGTCACGAGGATACTGAGATTGAAAACTTCGCTGTCGGCCTGCCCGTCATTTACTTTTACCGGAACCGTGAGCGTGTTATTAAAACCGGGTTCGGGAGTGATGATGTTCTCCTCACGGGTATAATTTTCTCCGTCCAGAACCGTGAGCGTGAAATCATCAGGGAACGTGTTGTCCGGATCTGTCACAGTCAGATCATCCAGTGTAATGGTCAGACCGTTTTTGGCTTCCGTGCCTAACTCATTCTGGCCTGTGATCACAGGGGCGTCATTGGTGTTGATCACGATAATATCAAAACCAGGCAGACTGACTGTTTCCGTTTCATCCGACACGCTGATGATAATGCTTTCGGTCATACCGACATCATCATTTTCCGGTGTGCCGCTCAGTTCGCCGGTAGTCTCGTCAAAACTCGCCCATTCCGGCAAATTGGCAACTGAGAAACTCAGCGTATCTGTATCCTCGTCACTGGCGATGGGAGTGAAACTGTAAGCGGTGTCTTCATCAACACTCGTCGGGGGTGTTCCTGAGATGGTCGGCGCATCATTGGTGTTGATCACGGCAATATCGAAAGCTTCCAGGCTGACCGTTTCCGTGCCGTCCGACACGCTGATGACGATACCCTCTGTTGTGCCGACATCATCATTTTCCGGTGTGCCGCTCAGTTCGCCGGTAGCCTCGTCAAAGCTCGCCCATTCCGGCAAATTGGCAACTGAGAAACTCAGCGTATCCGTATCCTCGTCACTGGCGATGGGAGTGAAACTGTAAGCGGTGTCTTCATCAACACTCGTCGGGGGTGTTCCTGAGATGGTCGGCGCATCATTGGTGTTGATCACGGCAATATCGAAAGCTTCCAGGCTGACCGTTTCCGTGCCGTCCGACACGCTGATGACGATGCCCTCGGTTGTGCCGACATCATCGTTTCCCGGTGTGCCGCTCAGTTCGCCCGTAGCCTCGTCAAAACTTGCCCATTCCGGCAAATTGGCAACTGAAAAATTCAGCGTCGTCTCAGCATCCTCGTCACTAACGATGGGAGTGAAACTGTAAGCGGTGTCTTCATCAACACTCGTCGGGGGTGTGCCGGAGATGGTCGGCGCATCATTGGTGTTGATCACGGCAATATCGAAAGCTTCCAGGCTGACCGTTTCCGTGCCGTCCGACACGCTGATGACGATGCCTTCGGTTGTGCCGACATCATCATTTCCCGGTATGCCGCTCACTTCTCCGGTAGCCTCGTCAAAACTCGCCCATTCCGGCAGATTGGTGACGGAAAAACTCAGCGTGTCTTCAGCGTCTTCGTCGCTGGCAGCGGGAGTGAAACTATATGCGCTGTCTTCATCAGCATTCGTCGGGGGGGAGCCGGAGATGGCCGGGGGGTCGTTGGTATTGACCACGGTAATATCAAAGGCGGGCATACTGACCGTTTCCGTGCCGTCCGACACGCTGATGACGATGCCCTCGGTTGTGCCGACATCATCATTTCCCGGTGTGCCGATCACTTCTCCGGTCGCCGGATTAAAATCTGCCCACATTGGCGGATTGGCAACGGAGAAAGTCAGAACATCCTCAGCCTCTGTGTCATTTGCAGTGGGAATGAAACTGTAAAAACTGTCTTCATTGACAATGTCACTCGGCGAACCAGAGACCACAGGCGCATCATTAACTGCCTGCACAACAATAATCGCCGTTCCGATTTCTTCGCTAAAAGAACTCGTACCGCCATTGCCAGTGGTGTCCGAGCCAGTATCGCCGTTTTCGCCCTCAGTCTGATCCCAGGCCCGGAAGGATATCTCAGCCTTCCCATTAAAATCAGCATGAGGAACAAAACGGATGAGGGCAGTATCTTTCAGCAATACAGATTTGTTTTCGGCAATGTCTTCAGGGAAATCTGTAAAAATACCGTCACGGTTTTCATCATATTGCCAATCGCCCTTGGTCATATCCGCCGTAATAACGGCAATACCTTCGGTCGCAGCCGCGTCAGCATCGGTTACGGCATCTGTCCCGCTGCTGGCGATGATTTCAGAAATCAATGTGCCTGTGTTGATGTCGTCCGCGACATCTTCATTTATTGCTGTCAGAATCATGTTGCCACCGCTTTCAAGAATCGGGGCATCATTGATGTTTTCCACATGAATTATAAACTCTTGAAATTCCTTTGACTCATCCGTATCTCTGACTTTCAGTCTGATGTCATGATCCCCCACATCGTCATTGAGAGGGGTTCCGGTGAGGCTTGCGGTTCCGTCTCCGTGATCCGCCAACGTCAGCCATGATGGAAGCGTCGGTGCGGTGATGGTCCGGGCGTCGCCCTTATCAGGGTCTTTAGTCGTAATATCGTAAGTGTAAAGAACATCCTCTGTTGCATCGGGAATGCCCTCACTCTTGAAAACTGGCGGATCATTGACATTTGCCACTGTGATAACAAATGACAGCGCATCTGTGGCCCCGGCCATGTCCTTAACTTGCAGAGACACTTCATGCGCTCCGACATTCTTATTCTCAGGTGTTCCGGTGAGGAGGGCATTTCCGTCTCCGTTGTCTGTGAAAATAAGCCATTCAGGAAGGATCGGGGCTGTAATGGTACGAATGTCCTCTGCATCAGGATCGCTTGTGGCAATATTGTAAGTGTAAACCTCATCTTCCGTGGCATTGGTGACTGGCATGTTGCTAAAGAGAGGTGTGTCATTGACATTCGTCACCGTGATGCTGAATATCTGTGTGTCCGTTGCTGCGCCAGCGTCAGTAACCTGTAACACCACATCATGAACACCTGCATCCTCATTGGCAGGTGTTCCCTCAAGGGTCGCAGTTCCGTCTCCGTTATAGGTCAGCGTAAGCCAGTCCGGCAGCGCGGACGCAATAATGGTTCGGGTATCGCCGAGATCAATATCCGTGCTGACAATGCTGTATGTGTAAACTGTGTCTTCCGCAACTTCTATAACAGGCGTACTCTCAAAAACGGGCGCATCGTTGATGTTTTTCACCGTGATTGTAAAGGGCTGTGTGTCTTCCGACCCATCAGCATCTTTGACTTGCAGTTCCAAAGGATGCTCGCCCACATGATCATTTCCCGGGGTCCCGGTGAGCGTCGCAGTTCCATCCCCGTTATCTGTTAATTCAAGCCACTCCGGCAACGTCGGCGCTGTGACAGTTCGGGTGTCACCCAGATCAATGTCCGTGGTGGCTATGCTGTATGTGTAAACCGTATCTTCCTCGATATCAGTAACAGGGAGGCTGTCAAACACCGGAGGATCATTGATATTCGCCACAGTGATCATAAAGGACTGTGTATTTATTCCTCCCTCAGTGTCTTTGACTTGCAGTTCCAAAGGATGTTCGCCCACATGATCATTTCCCGGGGTACCGGTAAACGTTGCGGTTCTGTCGCCGTTATCTGTCAGATCAAGCCAATCAGGCTGAATCAGTGCCGTGATCGTGAGGATATCTGTGATATCAACATCTGAGGCTGTAATCGCATAAGTATAAACCGCATCCTGAGTCGCAGCCGTGACTGAGGTGCTGGTGAAAACCGGCAGATCATTGACGGGATGAATCTCAATAGTGAATGTGGCGATATCTGAATCGGCTGTTCCGTCACTGACCTGATAGGTAAAGGTATCTGTACCATTTTCGTTTTCATAAGGCGTATATGTGAATTCGCCGCTAGTTTCATCCGTAATTTCAACCGTCCCTTTGGCTGTTTCACTGAGAATCGTGTAAGTCAGGGGATCAGCGTCTGTATCACTGGCGGTCAGCATACCGCTTACCAAGTTATCCTCATCTGTTTCCAGCGCACCGTCATCAGCTACAGGCGCATGATTAATTAAGATTTTAAGGGACTGAGAGAGCCTGTCATTGACATTGAATCCGCCATTACAGGCAAGTTCATTGCACTCAAATTTTGAGAACGAGAGGGTTGTCTCTGCTTCTCCAATTACATTAAAGGTTACAAACAGAAGGTCTCCGCTGGCTGTAACTAAATCTCCCCGCGCGAAAATGACGACACTGGCCCTGTCAGACGCCACGTCATCCATAAAGGCATAATCCGTCTGATTTTCCAGAATCCCGCCCGCCAATGTGACACTCGTTGCCTCAAGCACAGCAGCATCATAGCCAGTTATTTCAATATCAACATTCTCGATAGTTGTCTCATTCAGACGAACCGGAATTGATACTGCTACTCCATAAGTCACTTTAAATTCTGTTTCCTGTGCAAATGCCCGGTCTGAACAGACGAACAGGAAAGTCAGACACACAAACAAGCATAAAGATTCCACAGCATATGAGCAGATTTGTCCAAATTTGGAAAATAATTTATGTTCAGCCATTTTTATCTAACCATATAAAAAAATAAGTTTCAAATTCCAAATCCCGTTTCAATTTTTTGCGGGCAAATCGGTCATTGTAAGTACCTGAGCAAAAGTTTTTCATACATCTTTTTTGTCTCCGGTCGGCAGAGAAACCCGGCTTTTTTCTGCCAGGAAAAGGAGCTGATTCCGTGAGAAAAACCCGGGTTTTTTCTTTGAAATCCTGTCGTCCCCGGCAGGGATATCCAGGCACGCTTCCTGCCGGGCTTCCTCATTCCGGGACAGTATCTTTAAAGCTTCCATGTTTCCAGCTCCTTAGCCCCTTTGTCACAGGAGTGAATATGCTGAAATGTGATTTCAGCACTCCTTTAATGAATGACTTCTGTCAGACATTGCAATGCCCGGATTGCCCCTTCCAAATCTCCCCGGCGCAATGCGATAATGGCATCTTCCACCGCGGTTCTGCCGTCTCCGTTCAGGTCATATGTCACGGTTTCGCCTTCCGCGTCGATTCTGATCCTGAGACACTGGGAAAGTGCGCCGTTCAAATAAAAGCCGCCGGACACGGCTCCGGTGTCACGGGATTCGTCGTATCTGTCAGACACGGGGATTTCGTTACATCTGAACTCCACAAACTCAAGAACAGAACTGCCTTTCGGGCCGATGACATCAAAGTTCACTGTGACAACGGTCCCGCTCCCTGTGAATATATCTGATATGGCAAAAATTGCAAGCGATATTTCACCGTCCCTGTCCGTATTGACCGTCAGTTCGTAATCCTCATATTCCAAAATGCCGCCCGCCAGGATCACATCCGCGGGAGCAAGCATGTCGCTGTCATAGCTGATCCGGATGTCAATGCCTTCCATCGCTGTTTCCTGCTCCAGGATAACAGGAACGGACAGTATCTCTCCCGGGGTCACGGTGACGGAGACCTCTGAAACACGGGATGTGCGGAGGGCCCCGGGGGAGGATCCCGGCGAGTAGTTTCCTGACACATCTCCGGTTATCGCCGCCACAAAGTCCAGGTTTTCCATGTCCGAATCCGGGGATAGCTCCGACGAATCTGTGTCGAACTGCCAGGAGGCCGCTTTGCCGTTATCACTCATGGCAGGTATCAGACCGGTTGTGAACCTCACCAGCCTCGAAGCGTCCAGACCCGTGACCGAGCCGTTTCCGGTCACATCTGCCGCTTTTTTCTGCATTTCGCTGAGAACCTGTTTTCCAAGCACGGACAGGGCTATTTTCGAAGCATCTGTCGCACTCAGGCTCTCGGTAACTGCCTCATCATCTCTGAACGCCGTGATGGTATAATCTCCCCGGACAACATCGGAAAATGTGTAAGTTCCGGCTTTGTCGGTGAGGGCTGTGTCCGTTACCGGATCACCGGTATAAAAATTTGTCCCCTCAAGGGTTATCAGCACATCGGAAACCGGAAGGGCGTTGCTGAAATATGTCACATTTCCGGAAATCGCATACGTGCGGGGGAGGACGGTCACGGCAAATTCCTCCGTCACTGTCTTTCCGCCCGATTCGGCTGTCACCGTCACCGTCGCCATTCCGATCTGATCTTCCTGATATGCCAGCGTCAGGGTGTTTCCCTCCAGCGACGGGACAACCAGCGATGGATTGTCGCCGGATACGGTGAGAATGATGGCCGAATCGTCGTTGTCAATGTCCATGAACATGCCGGCCAGGTCGGTGACGGTGGCGGGCTCGCCCTCGGTCACTTCCGCGTCTGAAATTTCAGCGGCGACCACGGGCGGGTCGTCAACAGGGTTCACCGTGACCGTGAATGTGTCTTCCGCAGTTTTGCCGTCCGACTCGCCGGACACGGTTATGACAGCCTCGCCGTGCTGATCCGGCTGGTACGTCAGCGTCAGCGTGTCTCCGGCAATTTCTGCTGATACCAGATCCGAATTGGTATTTGAGATCAGCGTTTTCACAATGGCCGAAACATCACTGTCAATATCCGTGAACACATCGGAAAGGACAATGATGTTGTCCGGCGCATCCTCGTCAGCGGTGACATCCGCTATTTCAGCGGCGAGAGTCGGCGGATCATCCACGGGGCTTACAGCGACGGTGACATTGAAAGCGGGGCTGTCCGAACTTCCGTCGCTCACTGTGACCGGAACGGTGAGTGTGCCATTGAAATCAGCCACCGGAGTGATCGTGGTTCCCGAAACAGTGTAACTGGCTCCGCCGGAAACTGTGAGCGTGAACGCGGAACTGTCCGGGTCGGTGATGGTCAGATGGGCAGGGGTCACGGTCAGCGAACTGTCCTCGGACACGGTCAGGGGAACCTGTCCGGTGATCTGAGGAACGTCGTTCACTGCTGTCACGGTCACGCTGAGATCATAGGTGTTGCTGTCATCGGTGCCGTCATTCGCGGTGACCGGAACGGTGAGGGTTCCGTTAAAATCGGCTGCCGGCGTGATCGTGGTTCCCGAAACAGTGTAACTGGCTCCGCGGGAGATTGTGAGTGTGAACGCGGAACTGTCCGGGTCGGTGATGCTCAGATGGGCAGGGGTCACGGTCAGCGAGCTGTCCTCGGCCACGGACAGGGGAACCTGTCCTGTGATCTGAGGAACATCGTTCACTGCCGTGACGGTCACACTGAGATTATAGGTGCCGCTGTCACTTGTGCCGTCATTCGCCGTGACCGGAACGGTGAGGGTTCCGTTGAAATCCGCGGCCGGGGTGATCGTGGTTCCCGAAACAGTGTAATTGGCTCCGCCGGAGACTGCGAGCGTGAAAACCGAACTGTCCGGGTCGGTGATGGTCAGATGGGCAGGGGTCACGGTCAGCGAGCTGTCCTCGGCCACGGACAGGGGAACCTGTCCTGTGATCTGAGGAACATCGTTCACTGCCGTCACGGTCACACTGAGATTATAGGTGCCGCTGTCACTTGTGCCGTCATTCGCCGTGACCGGAACGGTGAGGGTTCCGTTGAAATCCGCGGCCGGGGTGATCGTGGTTCCCGAAACAGTGTAACTGGCTCCGCCGGAGACTGCGAGCGTGAAAACCGAACTGTCCGGGTCGGTGATGGTCAGATGGGCCGGTATGACAGTCAGGGCGGTTTCTTCGGCCACGGATATCGGATTCTGCCCGGTAATTACCGGCGGATCATCCACAGGAGTGACTGTGACGGTAACGGTGGCAACATTGGAATCATCAGTGCCGTCATTGGCTTTGTAGGTGAAGCTGTCCGAGCCGTGATAGTTGCCATTGGGAGTGTAGGAAAAAGCGCCGTCAGTGTCCAGTGACACCGAGCCGTTTGCCGGATCGCTCACTTTGACGGCTGTCAGAGGATTGGAATCGGGATCGCTGTCATTTGCCAAAATCCCGGGGGCGGAGATATTCAGCTGCGTGTCCTCATTGGTGGTGTGGCTGTCATTGTCTGCCGTGGGCGCAGTGTTAGCGACATACCTTGCAATGTAGTTTGCAGAGACCCCGCCGGCTGTGGTGAAGTCCCCTCCGGCATAGAAATTGCCGCCGCTGTCACACGCCAGCGCACGGACAGCGTTGTTCATGCCGGAGCCGAGTGCGCTCCATGTGCTGCCGTTCCATTTGGCAATGTATTTCGCAGAGACCCCGCCGGCTGTGGTGAACCACCCTCCGGCATAGAGATTGCCGCCGCTGTCACACGCCAGCGCATAGACAGAGCCGCTCATGCCGGAGCCGAGTGCGCTCCATATGCTGCCGTTCCATTTGGCAATTCTCTTCGCAGAGACCCCGCCGGCTGTGGTGAAGTTTCCTCCGGCATAGAGATTGCCGCCGCTGTCACACGCCAGCGCATAGACAAAGTTGTCCATGCCGTCGCCGAGAGCGCTCCATGCGATGCCGTCCCATTTGGCAATGTATTTCGCAGAGACCCTGCCGGCTGTGGTGAAGCCCCCTCCGGCATAGAGATTGCCGCCGCTGCACACCAGCGCACAGACAGGGAAGCTCATGCCTATACTTAAGGACCTCCATGTGATGCCGTCCCATTTGGCAATGTATTTCGCAGAGACCCTGCCGGCTGTGGTGAAGTTCCCCCCGGCATAGAGATTGCCGTCGCTGTCACACGCCAGCGCATCGACAGGGGTGTCCATGCCGTCGCCGAGAGCGCTCCATGCGATGCCGTCCCATTTGGCAATGTATTTCGCAGAGACCCCGCCGGCTGTGGTGAAGTACCCTCCGGCATAGAGATTGCCGCCGCTGTCACACGCCAGCGCACGGACACAGCCGTTCATGCCGGAGCCGAGAGGTGTCCATGCGCTGCCGTCCCATTTGGCAATGTATTTCGCAGAGACACCGCCGGCTGTGCTGAAGTACCCTCCGGCATAGAGATTGCCGCCGCTGTCACACGCCAGCACACGGACACAGCCGTTCATGTCGGAGCCGAGGGGACTCCATCCTGCCCGGGCAGGGGAATGCGCTGATGTAATCAGCAAAATAAATGTGAATATGGAAACAAAGACAGGGAACAATTTTTCTGATCCCCTCTCTTTCCATACCCTCGGCATCCCAAGGAAGGCATCCGTTTTTCCCTGGGCAGGGGACATTTTTTTTGTTATAAGGCCGGCACTGCCAAATATGGCCCGGAGCGCCGCTGCTATTAGCGTAATTACCAAAACTGACAGGAAAAAATTCATGTCTGACCTCCTTTGTTGTTGTTTTTTTTAAGTGTCTGAACCACTGATTAACACGGATTGCACGGATTGCACAGATTTTTTTCCGCCTGTCTCTGATTGTCATCTCCCTCGTTTGTTTCGGATAGTCATCTCCGACAGGTTCGCCCTCCTGCTCAGTTCGGATTGGCGTTCAGGGTGCCGTAAGCGTCAACAGCCCCTCCGTAAGTCGCCTGATTATTGGAAAATGTGCAATTGTCGGCTGTCAGTGTCGCATCATTGCCTATACAGATGCCTCCGCCCTCACCAGCACCGGTGGCTTTGCCATTGCTGATGGTAAGATTGGCGAGAGTCACGGCAGAAGAACCCGATATAAAAAAAATACGGACACTGCCGCCCCCGCTCACAGTGATATTATTGGTTTCGCCGTCAATGGTCAGATTTTTGCCTATATCTATCTGGCTGGCAAAAATGATGGTGCTGTTGGCAATGCCACTGTCAAAGGTAATGGTTTCACCCGCAGCAGCATCTGCAATGACCTGGGGCAGCGAATCTGCTCCAGTGTCGTTGGTGTTCATCACCACACCGGCCGTACACGGAACAGCAAAAAACAACACCCCGGTCAGCACCACAATAATCTGAAACAGGCGTGGGGTGTTGTCAAAACTCATTGTTTTTCGGAGATTTAATGTTTTCATAGCGTTTTCCTTTTAATCAGAGACTGTGATAAAAAAGTGACACGGGCTTCAGACAGGATTTTCTGTAAAAACTGAGAAAATGGCAGAAAATTTAAGTGTAAAATATTTTTGATTACAGATAGTTGATACAAAATCAGGATGCTTTTTATTAATTTTTTTTTAATACATAATTTGTTATTATACCTTAAAAGTCAGAAAAAGTAAAGCAAAAAAATAGCGGGATTTATAATCTTTTTTATTCTTTTTATTATTCACAGATCGAAAATGCTTCCAAAATATTCGCCTGGAATTAACAACTTATTGTTATTTCAAATAGTTTTCTCAATCCTACAAAGGCGATTCGCGATCATTTTATAAAAGTCAGTTGTCGGCAAGTATTATACAATTTTTATATTTTGTTGTGACTCCGGGAAAGGGGCCAATACTGTTGAGTTAAACGTAAGCGGGTTTTCCGGTGTTTTCTCCGGAGTGCGAAAAATGCTTTTTCGCAGGCGCAAAAATATAATTTTTGCACTCCGGACCCGTTCGGAATTGCCTAAAACAGCATTGGGGAAAGGGGTCAGGGGTCAGAGGGCAGGGCGGCTTTCATGGTTCATTGTGTCGGAATTATCAGGGGACATCGCCGATAAAATACCGAAAAACTTTTGGCCGGGTACTTATAACACCCATTTACAATCAGCAGATGAAAATTTTTCCCCATGAGAGGGGATTCCGGCGCGGATATCTGCTGATAACAAACAAAGCTTTGACATGTCCGATTTTTTATGGTTTAATATCGTAAATTATTATAAATAAAGGAGGTTTTTGTGTCAGTCCCGTTTTCCCGTTCCATACATTCTCTCAATGCGAGCCGTTTCCGGGTCCCCCTGGCAACAGCCATTGTGATGATAATATTTTTAACTATTTGGAGTTTCTGGTTTTTCCTGGCTCGGGTCACACTTTGCGAAACCAGTCAGAAGATCCGCATAACAAAAGGCAGCCGTGTGCTGGCTGATTTCCCCCCGGGTGTCCTGAACCGTATCCGATGCGGGCAGCATGCCCGTCTGCGTCTTGACGGTGATATCGGAAACAGAGCCGGAATCATTCCGGCCATTGTTATGAAAGTGAATGATCAGGGCCGCGGAACACGCACAGTCCGGGTTGAACTCTTTCCTCTGCCCGGAGCGGTGATTCCGACCCCTCTTTATGAGGGCCTGACCGGTCAGGTTCAGATCGAAGTTGAACACATTTCACCGGCCGTTCTGGTCATGCGTGCTTCCGGGCTGTTTGCTGACACCTCCAAAATTTCTCTCAGCCCTCAGAAGAAGCGGGGCGAGGGGCGAGGGACGTGAGGAATGAATTGTATGAGACGTGGGAAGTTTTCAAATAGCAGAGGATTAACTCAAACCAATGACATCTGATACTTTTACAACCGAACGGCGATTTTTTGTGCCGGAGGTCGTCCAGACCTCTGCCATGGACTGCGGACCCGCGACCCTCAAATGTCTCTTGGAAGGCTTCGGCATTTCTGCCAGTTATGGGCGTCTCCGGGAGGCATGTCAGACCAGTGTTGACGGAACCTCCATTAACACGCTGGAGGAGGTGGCAATAAAACTGGGACTGATCGCGGAACAGATCATGGTCCCGGCTGACCACCTGCTTTTACCCCAGGCTCAGGCGCTGCCCGCGGTTGTGGTGGTCCGTCTTCCTAACGGACTGGTTCATTTTGTGGTGGCCTGGCGCGTACATGGCCCTTTTGTTCAGATTATGGATCCTTCCACGGGCAGACGATGGCTGACACATTCGCGATTTCTCGGCCAGGTTTATGTGCATACCTACCCCTTGCCCGCGGAGACGTGGCGGGACTGGGCAGGCTCAGAAGGATTCTGCGAGCCTCTGACCCATTGTATCTTTAACCTGGGGATTGAAAGCACACAGGCAGAAACATTGATTGACACGGCATCGCAAGACCCCGGATGGCATTCTTTTGCCGCACTGGACGCGGCAACCCGCATGGTCAGTGCCATGGTGCGAGCCGGAGGTCTGGATCGCGGAGAAGAAGCCGGAGGTGTTCTTCATTCTTTTTTTGAAAAGGCAAGGAAACAGTCCTCAGAAAAAAAAGAAATCATTCCTTCAGCCTACTGGTCTGTACGAGTACAGACTGACACGGACGATGAGGAAGAACATCTCTGCTTTAAAGGGGCTGTGCTTGTGCATGTGGAGGGACGGCGAACCGTCGTCCGTAAGTCTGAGACTGATGAGCCGGAAGAACATGAGGAAGCCGGAGGAGAATCTGAACCGCTTTCTCCCGAACTCATAGCCGCACTTGAGGAAGAACCGACTCGGCCGGAGCTTGAAATCCTTCGGTTTTTGCGAAAAGACGGTCTGCTCACGCCTGCTGTTCTCACAGCCGCCCTGGCAATGGCGGCTTATGGCCTGGCTGTTGAAGTACTCCTGCTTCGGGGACTTCTGGATATTTGCCACACGCTGAACCTCTTTGGTCAGCGCATCGGCGTCACAGGCGCGGTTCTTATCTTTGTCACCGGACTTCTTTTCCTTGAAATTCCTGTCTCCGTTATCATACTGCGGATGTCTCAGCGTCTTGAAATCCGTCTGAGAATTGTTTTTCTGAAAAAAATTCCGCGTCTCAGCGACAGGTATTTCCACAGCCGCCTCACCTCGGATATGGCCCAGCGGGTTCATGAACTTCGCCAGATTCGGACCCTGCCGGGACTGGGAGCAAATTTTCTCCGCTTATGCTTTCAGATCATTCTGACGGCGGCCGGTGTGATCTGTCTTTTTCCCAACAGCGCCCTGCTTGCCATTTTGGCAACTTTTTTTTCCATTGCCATATCCTTTGCAGCCCAGCCCCTTCTGACAGAGCAGGACCTTCGCCTCCGTACTCACATCGGGGCACTGAGCCGCTTCTATCTTGATGCGTTGCTCGGACTGATTCCGATCCGTACACACTGCGCGGAACGTGCTGTCCGGCGTGAACATGGAAGTCTGCTGCTGGAATGGATTCGTTCCGGTATGGATTTTTTAAAGGCTGAGATACTCATTCAGGCGGTCGAGGCTTTGGTGGGAACAGGGTTCGCCATTTGGATTTTATTCAATTACATCAGCCAGGGCGGGGAAGCCAGCGGGGTTTTGTTACTCTTTTACTGGACCCTGAATCTCCCGGCTTTGGGAAATGCGCTGGCCGGATTTGCCAAACAATATCCCATGCACCGGAACAGAATTCTGAGATTGCTTGAACCCCTGGGCGCACCTGATGAAACCGAAATAAACGGACACGAAACATCAGAACACTGTTCGCAGAAGACAGCAGAGGAGAAAGGCGTTGCCATATCTTTGGAAAATGTAAGTGTTCGGACAGGGGGACAAACCATTCTGAATAACATAAATTGCACCATGCAGCCCCGGGAACATATCGCCATTGTAGGGCCGTCAGGCGCGGGCAAGTCAACATTGGCAGGGCTTTTTTTAGGCTGGCATCGTCCATCGCCAGGCCGCATTTTAATTGATGGCGAACTGCTCACCGGACAGCGTCTGCAATCGTTTCGACAGGAAATTGCGTGGGTTGATCCGGCCGTACAGATATGGAACCGTACCTTTTTTGAGAATCTTCACTATGGCGCGACCATTTCCAATAGTTCACCTATTACCTCGGCCATTGAAAAGGCTGATCTCCTGAGCGTGTTGGAAAGACTTCCTCATGGTCTTCAAACAAATCTCGGAGAGGGCGGCGGACTTGTTTCAGGCGGCGAAGGCCAGCGCGTCAGACTGGGACGGGCCATGCTGCGTTCCGGGGTCAGGCTGGTGATTCTTGATGAGCCGTTCCGTGGGCTTGACCGGGAAAAACGTCGGGAATTACTGGTCCGGTCCCGTGAGCATTGGCAGGGAGCAAATCTGATTTTCATCTCCCACGATGTAAGAGAAACCCAGATATTTGAACGGGTGCTGGTGATAGAGCATGGAAAAATCGCGGAGGATGATGCACCGGAGAACCTGGCAGCGTCCCCGGGCTCACGTTATCATGCGATGTTAGCCTCAGAAAAAGCTGTATGGAAAGAATTCTGGTCAGGTACCAAATGGCGGCGGCTTCGCTTGAACAAAGGACGACTGAGTGAAAAAAATTGAGAATTTGAAAATCGGCAGTGTTCTAAAACTGGACTTGTTCCAATATTTAAAGTATTGATTCAGATAGTTATAAAGTTTAGCTCCATTTTTAGAACACTAGTGTTTTCTTTTTGGCGATATCTGGTTAATTATTTGCATGTTGAAACAGTCTTTTTCATCAATACAAAATTTATCTTGCGGGCTGTCCGAATAAGTTATTTCGATAACATCTTTATCCTTTATAGTAACCGAGATTAATTCATTAAAAATGAGTTCCTTCTCCTGTTGTGTAATAACAGGAAAATTATAATTATTATTGATATGCCTGAATCTGCCCTTTGCCTTGAATCTTTGTTTTACAAAGTCCAGATGACTTGTTATTCTCTTGCTGATACGTTTATTTGAATAAGGCACAATCTTGTCTGCTCCTGAAAATATCAAATCTCTGAATCCTGATTCCAATTCGTAGCCCACGGAGTTTCTGCAAGCTGCCATTGCCGCATAAGTTGTTGTGCCTATGCCCAAAAAAGGATCCAGAACAGTGTCGCCTTTTACGGAAAACATGTTTATCAGTCTGTACGGGACTTCAAAGGGAAACGCCGCGCTTCTTTTTCTTATTTTGGTGTCAGACAGATGCTGAGATGTGCCCTTTAAATCCGTCCATATGTCAGAAAACCAGACGTTTCTCTCTTCCCAGAAATATGAACTTTTTCTTCGCTCTGTTTTTTCAGTATTTTTTTTAAATTCTCTTTTTTCACCTTTTCTGAATATCAGGATAAATTCATGCTCCAGGGTGACATACGCTCCGGCTGGTAACATTCCTGATCCCATAAATTTATTCGGCGCGTTGGTCTGTTTCCGCCATAAGATTTCCGGCAATGCGGTAAAGCCTGTTCTGAGCATCTGTGACACAATTCTTGAATGGTTCGGATATAAGGCAAAATTCCCGTTCAGGGTTCTTGTGGCATCTCCTATGTTGATACATACAAAACCGCCTTTTTTCAGTATTCTCCGGACGTCGTTCCAAACCGCATCAAGTTCTTTGTGCATCAGTTCAAATGCCTGTGAGCCGTCCTGATTGTTCAGAGCTTCATGTATTTTCCGATTCTGCCCGGAAAACATTTCATCCCACATTTCAATCATCGGGTAAGGCGGCGATGTGACAACCAGGTCAACACTGTCCGACGGGATACCGACCATGTTGTTTGAATTTTCAAAAATAATATGATGAGTGGTTTCCATAAATTTTTGTTTTGCCTCATCAGTACAGGATAAAATAACTGGTAGTCCTGCAAAGGTCGTGATGAATCCCGTTCAGTTCCCCGGTTGTCAGGACACTGAATCTCATTCATCACTAAGTACCTAACCATAAGTTTTTAATATCTTCCCGAAGAAGAAACCCGGCTTTTTTTTCCGGAATGATGCTTCTCCGACAAAGGAAAAAGCCGGGTTTCTCAGCCGCTCACAGAAAAAAAGGTGTATAAAAAATTTTTGATCAGGTACTTACTTGTGCAGGACTGGCAGATTTTTTTCTACATCACACTTTTTGACCCTGAAAAAAGCGATACAGGCCCAATTTCAAGCCAAAATAAACAGCTAATCCGTCTGTTGTCACGGCCCGACCCCGTAACTTGACGACCCCGTAACCTGGCCCCGTAAACCCTGGTTCGGTTTTCCCCGGAATGACGTCCGGGGAGGACGGCGTCATGTGACATGATAATTTCAGCATGCCTCGCCCTCCCCTGAATCCGTTATAATCAGTATTTTTTTACGCTGAGACAACCGTCAGTAACAAAAGCCTGATGTTCAAACTTGCCACAAACAACAACGACTTCAGACGGATTAGTTAAAGCAATACAACAAAACTTATCACCGTCTTTCTGAATACTTGTCGAAAGAAATCGTTTACGATTCTCATGCTGCCAAGTCTCCATATTTTCATAAAGTTTTCGTACTGATGAACCTTCAAAATATAGAATGTTATGTTTGTTATCATCTGACATAATATTTGTCCTTACCTTTCTTTTATTGTTGCCTATACTGGGCATAACTTAGATTATGCCAAAAAATTTCCGCATATGTCGCATACAGATATATATGCTTTTGCTTTCGCCAAGACATCCTGCACAGCATACGCCGAAACAAGTCAGTTTCTTAAAAGTGTTATCAGACGGTCAAGATCATCATCATTGTAAAATTCTATCTCAAGCTTTCCTTTTTGTCCGCGCCGTTTAATCTGAACCTTTGTGCCAAAATGACGGGAAAGATCATCTGCAATATCTGAAAAATAGGTATCTTCTCCGGAGGCGTTTTTCAGGTTTTTATTTTTCGCATTCAGACGTTTGATCAGATTTTCCGTCTCCCTGACCGAAAGACCTTTTGAAATAACCGCCCGCCATGCTTCTGTCTGCCGGGCTGATGTCTTTGCGCTTAACAATGCCTTGGCATGTCCCATGCTCAACGTACCGTCTGTTATTGTTTCCCTGATTTGCGGAGACAACTGCCGAAGCCTCAGCGCATTGGCAACTGCGGATCTGCTTTTTCCCACATGCTCCGCAACCTGCTCCTGGGTAAAATTAAATTCAGCCATCAGGCGATGATACGCCTGGGCCTCTTCCACAGGATTCAAATTTTTTCGCTGGATATTTTCAACAATGGACATCACCAGCATGTCCGTGTCAGAAATGTCTTTCAATATGACCGGTATCTGCTTTAACCCGGCCAGTTTAGCAGCACGGAGGCGCCTTTCACCGGCGATGAGTTCATAACCGCTGTTTGCGTTTCGTATCAGAAGTGGCTGAAGAATTCCCTGATTTCGGACAGACTGGCACAATTCTTCGATTTCATTTTGGGAAAAAACCAGGCGGGGCTGATAACGGTTTGGGCGAATCAGTTCAATATCACACTGAAAATACTCCCCTGCTTTCTTCATACATTTCATATCGTTGACCTGTGTCTCCCAAACAATTCATAATAATATGATATAATGCTATGTGTAAGTTATAATGCCACAAAGGCACAAAGGCACAAAGTCTCACGAAGATTCTTTGTGTGTCTTGGTGTCTTGGTGTCTTGGTGGCATTCGCTGTCTGTCCGTGTTTTCAATATCGCACTGAACATAATAATGCTATGTGTAAGTTATAATGCCACAAAGGCACAAAGGCACAAAGTCTCACGAAGATTCTTTGTGTGTCTTGGTGTCTTTGTGGCATTCGCTGTCTGTCCGTGTTTTCTTCGGTTAAAAAAAGTTGCACATGGTGTTAATATAAGTATGTTTTTTATTTTATTAAGGTATAAGAGTCAAGCTTTTTCACAATACTTTATTGCTCAGAAATTTGGCATGGAAATGTTACAGAATGAGGCAGAATCCCATTCCGCGTTTGATTTTTTATTATGATCAAAAGGTCATTCCTGTTGTTATTTCTTCATCAGGATCATATCTGCGGAATGAAAATTCTGTAGAAACAATGAATTTCAGCTTGACCAATATGGAAAATATGGTAATCTTGTCTGACAAGAATGCCTGCCACTCTTTTTATCTCTGATTTCACAGAGGCAGGTGCTGCGTGAACTGCTACCCATCCTCTAAATTATTTCAGCGGGTTACGCTGCGTTTCACCTATCCTGCATAAAAAGTCATATTCAAAATATTTAAACCTGACAAACCCATCTCACAGAAAGAAGGTAAAAACACAGTGAACACAGATAAGCCAAACAAAAAGCTCATTCATCTTATTGCCGCGGCAAGGCCCAATTTTATGAAAATTGCTCCGCTCTGGCACGCCTTGAAAAAAGAGGACTGGGCCACACCTTTTATTGTGCATACGGGCCAGCATTATGATCTGAATATGTCGGATGTTTTTTTTCAGGACCTTGGTCTGCCTGAACCTGATCTTCATCTCGGGGTGGGAAGCGGTTCCCACGCGGAACAGACCGGACAGGTAATGATCGCATATGAAAAAGTGCTTATGGACAAACAGCCTGATCTGGTGGTCGTGGTGGGAGACGTGAACTCCACCATAGCGGCCACACTGGCAGCGGCAAAACTGGGAATAAAAACAGCCCACCTTGAAGCAGGACTCCGGTCTTTTGACCGAACCATGCCCGAGGAAATCAACCGTATGGTAACAGACACCCTGGCAGATATCCTCTGGACACCCTCGCCTGACGGCGATGAAAACCTGATCCGGGAGGGAGTCGCTCCGGAAAAAATTCATCGTGTGGGCAATATTATGATTGATTCTTTGGAAATGCTCAGGCATAAAATTGAGAATCAGAAGATTGACAACACCCTCGGTTTAAAGCAGAATGATTATGTTCTGGTCACTCTTCACCGGCCTTCCAATGTTGATGATCCGAAAATTTTAAACGAACTTTGTCAATTACTCAGGCGCATTTCTCAAAAAATTCCAATTGTCTTTCCGGTTCACCCCCGAACCCGGAAAAACCTTGAACAAAACAATTTGATGTCTCTTTTAAATGAAGCCCCGGGGCTGCATCTTCTTGAGCCTCTGAATTATATCCGCTTCATGAATCTGGTCTTTCATTGCCGGTTTGTCATTACGGACTCAGGCGGCATCCAGGAAGAAACAAGTTATCTCGGGATCCCCTGCCTGACAATGCGGCCCAATACTGAACGGCCCATCACCATTACCCAGGGTACCAATCAGTTATGCAAGCTTGAAGAACTTGAAAAAAATGCGGAAGTGATTCTTGCAGGGAAATCAGGCCAGAAAAATAAAATTGAACTATGGGACGGTCAGACCGCGGCCCGAGTGGTCAGCTCTATAAAATCTGTGGTCGGCAGATAGACGGCAAGGGGCAAGTGGCATGCGATAAAACTGATAACGGATAACTGATAACTTAAATGAAAAATTCTATTCTTATCACTATTGATGTTGAAGACTGGTTCCAGGTGGAAAATTTCAAACCATGGATTCCTTTTTCCTCCTGGTCATCCCATGAACTCCGGGTTGAAAAAAACACTTACCACCTCCTTGATCTTCTGGATCACCGCCGTGCGACGTTCTTTATCCTCGGATGGCTTGCGGAACGGCTTCCTCATCTTGTCCGTGAAATCCATGACAGGGGTCATGAAGTCGCGTCTCATGGCTATTATCATCACCTTTGTAACAGGCAATCCTACACGGCGTTAAGAAAAGACCTGACTGACAGCAAAAAACGCCTGGAGGATATGATCGGAGAGCCGGTCATCGGATACCGTGCGCCCAGTTTTTCCATTAATGAGGATATTCTGAAAATCATAGAAGCATCCGGTTATTGCTATGATTCAAGTTTTAATTCTTTTGCAATGCACGGCAGATATGGGCATGTGGATTTATCCGGAAATAGCAAAAAGGGAATAGCCGTGAAAATTTCAGACGATTTCGATGAGATTCCCATCAGCAATTTTAAAATAAGAAAGCGTGTCTTTCCCATCGGAGGCGGGGGATATTTCCGCGTGATTCCTTTTCCGTTTTTCAAACTGGGGGTCAGAAGAGTTCTCCAACAAGATCATGCGTATGTTTTCTATATGCACCCCTGGGAAATTGATACGGAGCAGCCGCGGGTCAATGAAGCTTCATTGCTTTATAAATTCAGACACTATGTTAATCTGAAAAAAACGCCTTTAAAATTATCAGCCCTTTTTGAGACGTTCAAAGAATGCAGTTTTGTTACCTGCCGAAAATACCTTAATAAATAATCACTTAACAATCTCGTTCCCATGCTTTGCGTGGGAATGCAGCGTGGACGCTTCGCGTCCTGTGATTCATCTCTCTGCCACGGGACGCGAAGCGTCCGGAAGGCATTCCCACGCAAAGCGTGGGAACGAGAGAACGAGGAGCGAGGCTGTGTGTGAATTTTCCATCTACTGATAAAAGCTGACAGGTTATGTATGAAAATCAAAATAATTGAAACCACAGATGCCCAGGCATGGGATGCATATGTCCGCACACATCACCGAGGCACATTATACCATTTGTCCGGCTGGAAAAATGTCATAGAAAAAACATATGGTCATAAAACATATTATCTCATGGCTGTCAAAGATGACGGCTTAGTTTACGGCATTTTACCGCTTACTCATCTGAAACATTTTGCTTTTGGTAACAGCCTTATTTCGATCCCTTTTTTTGATACAGGGGGGATTCTTGCGGATGATGAGCAGACCGAAAACACAATTCTGACTGAAGCGGCAAGAATCGGCAGGAACCTGAGAGCAGAGAATATCGAACTCCGCCATGTTGCATATCTCTCCTGTTTAAATTGTAATTTTCCTGACCCATTCGGTATGAAGGAGGCTGTGCAGATCCGTTCTCATAAGGTGCTTATGCACCTTACCCTTCCGGAATCATCAGAAGTGCTGATGAAATCTTTTAAGGCAAAATTGCGGAGCCAGATCAAAAGGCCCTTAAAAGAAGGGCTGTATTCAAAGATCGGGGGGGCGGAACTGCTGGATGATTTTTATGAGATTTTTTTGGTGAATATGAGAGACCTGGGTTCGCCTGTTCATTCAAAAAAACTGATGAAAAATGTTCTTGAAGCATTTCCGGATAAAGCCAGAATTGTCATTGTTTACAAAGAAAATGAGGCGCTGGCGTGCAGCTTTATCATCGGATTTAAAGACATCCTGGAAAATCCCTGGGCCTCGGCGCTCAGACAATACAGCCGGTTAAGCCCGAATATGCTGCTATACTGGGCCATGCTGGAATATGCCTGCGACAATGGCTATGCTTATTTTGATTTTGGCCGGTCCTCCCCGGGTGAGGGAACCTATAAATTCAAGGCGCAGTGGGGAGCGACACCCACGCCGCTGAACTGGCATATCATTTCTCTGAATCGCGAACCTGCCAATGTTGAAACTTCCCAAGCCTCCAAATTTGACAAGGCTATTCAATACTGGAGAAAGCTTCCGGTTTCAGTAACAAAAATCATAGGCCCCATGATCAGAAAGCATATTGGATTATAACATGGATATTTCATTTGTTCTGCTCACTTGGAATTCGGAAAAGTATATCGGGAAATGCCTTGATTCGATCTTTGCTGACCTTGGTAACAGTGTATCTTATGAGATTTTCATTGTGGATAACGGGTCCGCAGACGGAACCCTTTCGGCCATCAGGTCATTTCAAAAGCGATATCCTGCTCATATCATCCCCATTTTTCTGAATAAAAACACAGGAACCACATATCCCCGCAACCTTGCATTAAAGCGGGCAACTGGCAAATATGTCATTATCATGGATTCAGATGTCGAAGTGCATCCGGGAACCATCACAGCGCTGATAAAAATGCTGGATACGGATCAGCGTATGGGACTGGCTGTTCCCAAGTTGTTGTATCCCAATGGCAATCTCCAGAAATCTGTTGATGTTTTTCCCACGGTTTTTACAAAATTTTTCCGCTATTTTTTCTTAAAAGCCATTGAGAAAAAAGAAAACAAGGTATTGCGGGAAACAGCACCTCGTGAAGTTGATTATGCCATTTCCGCGATGTGGGTGATGAAAGGGGAAGTACTGCAAACTGTGGGATTGCTGGATGAGAACATCTTTTATTCCCCAGAAGATGTGGATTATTGCCTCCGTGTGTGGCGGGCAGGCTACAAAATCATTTATAATCCTCGAGTGTCGGTTATTCATGACACCCAGGAAATATCAAGAGGA
Organism: Desulfonema magnum; assembly: GCF_017377395.1. Classification (GTDB taxonomy): domain Bacteria; phylum Desulfobacterota; class Desulfobacteria; order Desulfobacterales; family 4be13; genus Desulfonema_C; species Desulfonema_C magnum. The sequence goes on from NZ_CP061800.1 coordinate 647,489, forward strand.
CTCAGGGTCAGTGCGGCCACCTTCAGCCATATGAAAGGGCTGGCTTATTATTTTAAGAAACATGGATACTTTTTGAGAAGACCGGCAATCCGTAAACAGTGAGAAATACCTCACCGCAATAATTCTGACAGGTCAGATAGCCGAAGACCTGCGAGGTTTTCAAAACCTCGCAGGTCTCATGTCGCCTGTCAGAACTATAGTGATGAAGCAGTTTTTATCGCTTAGTAAGCAAGTTTTTTCTGATTATAACGGATTTGGGGGAGGCCGGTCAAGCCCCGTAGGGGCGGCATATTTGTAGCAGCAGGTTTGCAGGCCCCCGCCAAGCCCTTACAGGGCTTGGCCGACCCGGCATGATGGATACTACTACAAACATGTCGCCCCTACGGGGCTTTGCCGGCCCTCCCCTAAATCCGTTATAATCAGAAATTATGCCATCATTCTCCGCAGTCTCCTGATGTTCGATCTGTGGTACAGGGATTTTATGAGATAAAGCAGTACAGGACAAAAAATATGGTGGCAAACAAGCCCGGTTTTTTCCGGCGGGAGAAAGAACCCCGTTCGGAGAAAAAAACCGGGTTTCTTCATGCACCGCAACTTTTTGTCCTGTAAACAGAAGATAAAGTTTCAGCAGAGCGGAAACTTTTCGGGCTGTGCCCAAGACAGAGAATTATTATGAAAAAATTAGGTTATAAAAATACTTATCACCGCGTCGTTACAAAAGCGAATCTTGAGAAAATAAAGCATATTCTGAATGAATATGGATACTACGACGAAATGACCGTTGACCAGATTGAGTATGAGAAAAAAGACGACCTTCCTTATTTTATTCTTAATGTTGATTCGCCGGAATATATAAGAAGGGGCAGTTTTGCCATGTCAGATGGCATTTTTATTGAGATCGGTTCTGTTATCCGAGAATGGGAGGGAATATTTTATCTTCCCATATTGATTATCAGGGAGACGACAAACGAGACACTGAAGCCGTTCATAAATCCGGATATGCTCATGGAACATGAATTACATCATCTCAGGCACATAATAGAGCATATTGATCAGCATCCCGATTACATAGAGAAATCCAGGAAACACAATGTGGGCAGTTGCACTTTTGCCGATATTCAGAAAAGTATTGAGTTTGAGGTGGGTAAAATTTTCTCCAATGAGATGCCTGCGCTTATCTCAGATTATGAAAATGGTGAGCGGGATTATTACTTATACTCTGACGGAGTGGTTTCCGTAATAACATCGCATGATAAAAATGAATTTGTTCGATATAACATAGCTCAGTACATTGCAAAACTGAGAATTGCTTATATTGACAGATTTCCTGAGAAAAAATCGGAACTTTCCGAATATATTGAAAAAGAAGTCAATAAGCAGGGAAAAAGCATATTTGGTGAAAATACGATGTCACTACTTTCAGTTTCACTTTTTAAAGTGATGTTATTAGCAGAAATCAAGGGGAAACATTACGAGATAGAGGAACGCTATTTATAGAATGACAGAGGGCAAGTCAGTAATATCGTAAGACGTGGCATAATATCAGCAGATAGAAATTCCTCTGATCAAAAATTTTTACTATCACTCGATGTTCAAGTTTTTTTCTGTCATTCCTGCTTTTGCAGAAATGACAAGCTTTTTGTTCGGATCGGATCAAAAACCCTGATCATCGAGTGATCAGGTACTTTGCCAGGATTGAAACTATGAGTTGAAAAAATATATTTATTTTAAAATCAAATAGTAAAGAAAAATAAAACTCATAAAATCAATCTTGACAAGGCAGCAGAAATAAACGACATTGGGATTATAATAACAATTATTTTTCTGATTATAGCGAATTTTGGGAATGGCCGATAAAGCCCTGACAGGGCCTGGCGGGCAATACTGTTGATTTAAGTGTAAGCGAGTTTTCCGGTATTTTCTCCGGAGTGCGAAAAATGCTTTTTCGCAGGCGCAAAAATATAATTTTTGCACTCCGGATCCCTTCGGAATTGCCTAATGCTACAAATATGCCGCCCTTACAGGGCTTGGTCGGCTTTTCCGTAAATCCGTTATAATCAGTTATTTTTTTTTACGCACTCGTTAGCAGCCGTTTCATGGAAGAACGAGAACAACTATTAAACTGGCTGGTCAGCGGAACCCTGAACACGTTCCCAACAGCCTTTCTGTTTTGATAAAAAGGAAAATTAATTTTTATGGATATAAGAAATATTGCAATTATTGCACATGTTGATCATGGCAAAACAACTATGGTTGACAGAATTCTGCATCAGGTGAAATTGTTCAGGGATAATCAGGATGTGCAGGATTTGGTTTTGGATTCAAATGATCTGGAACGGGAGAGAGGGATAACTATTTTATCTAAGAATGTGTCGGTAAGATATAAAGGAACCAAAATAAATATTATTGACACACCCGGGCATTCGGATTTCGGAGGAGAAGTGGAGCGTGTCTTAAATATGGCTGACGGGGTGCTGTTACTTGTTGATGCTTTTGAAGGACCCATGCCTCAGACCCGGTTTGTTTTGCAAAAAGCATTGGAGCTGGATTTAAAACCTATTGTTGTAATTAACAAAGTTGACAAACCCAATTGTAATCCGGAAGAAACAAACGAACTTGTTTTTGAACTGATGTTTTCTCTTGATGCCACAGAAGAGCAACTGAATTTTCCGACGGTTTACGGTTCTTCAAAACAAGGGTGGATGGGACCTGACTGGAAAAACCCGACGGATGATGTTTCCTATTTGTTGGATACGATTATTGAATATTTTGATCCGCCAGAAGATAACCCCGGAACTTTGCAATTACAGATCAGTTCATTGGATTACTCGTCATATACCGGCAGAATTGCTGTGGGAAGAGTACACAGGGGAAGCATTAAAATGGGGGATCAGGTTTCTGTGGTTCAGAGGAATAGTCATGTAAACAAATCCCTTGTCAAAGAACTGTATCTTTTTGAAGGACTGGGAAAAGAAAAAACCAAAAAAGAAGTCAGATCCGGGGAAATCGTAGCCATAATGGGACTTGAATCCTTTGACATCGGGGATACTGTTGCTGATTTTGAAGAACCAGAGGCTTTAAAACCAATTTCTGTGGATGAACCTACCATGAGTATGCTTTTCACCATTAATAATTCACCATTTTTTGGCAAAGAGGGCAAATACGTCACATCAAGGCATATCAGAGAAAGATTATTTAAAGAAACAGAGAAAAATCTGGCATTAAAGGTTGAAGAAACAGATTCAGCTCATGAATTAAAGGTTTATGGCAGGGGGACGCTTCATCTGTCTATTTTGGTAGAAACCATGAGGCGGGAAGGGTATGAGATTCAACTGGGCCAGCCCAGGGTGGTTATTAAGGAAATAAAAGGGTTCAGACATGAGCCTGTGGAACTGCTATATGTAAATGTTTCTGAAGAATTTTCCGGAAAAGTCATAGAAATTGTCGGCAAGCGTAAAGGTGATCTCCTGAATATTGAAGCAAAGAATGACAGAATAAATCTTGAATTCAAAATACCAGCCAGAGGTCTGATCGGACTGACCAAACCTGTATTAACAGCAACCGAAGGGGAGGCAGTGATCTCACATCGCTTTAAAGGGTATGAGCCATGGAAAGGTCAGATAAAAAATAAAAGAAATGGCGCGCTGATAGCTATGAAGACAGGAACCGCTGTTGCCTATGCAATTCATAAACTGCAAGACAGAGGCAAATTTTTCATTGATCCGAATGAGAAAATATATGCAGGCCAGGTGATAGGCGAAAGTACCAGATACGAAGACCTGGTCTTAAATGTTCTCAAGAGTAAAAAACTGACGAATATTCGGGCAGCAGGTTCAGATGAAAAATTGTCCATAGCGCCTGCCATAAAGTTCTCATTGGAAGAAGCAATGGAATATATCGCAGAAGATGAATATCTTGAAGTAACCCCCAAATCTATTCGTATCAGAAAGATATTGCTTGATGAGCATGAAAGAAAGCGGAAAAAAAATCGGCAGGCTGATAACATATAAATAAGCCTTTCCCATCCGGATATGGTCTGATAGCTTTTTTGTTATTTTGACACAATCAGCAGATCGAAAAGTTTCCCGGGTGTGCGCGGGATAGCGGAGAAACCCGGGTTTTTTCCCCGGATGAAGTACCCCCCCCGCCGGAAAAACCCGGGTTTCTTCCCCGTCCTGTCTGCCCCGCGAGGGCATGAAAATTTTTTCGATCTGCTGACAATAGCTATGTGGCTTATATCCGGAATCAGAACACGAACCGAATTTCCTAATATTCACTTTTATTCACTTTGAGATATAACAATGCTAAAAAATAAAAAATTATGGATCGCGTGGGAAGATGACGGCAGTATCAGAAGCAAAGTGCTGTCCCGGGAAATGAAGGCTGATTTTCACACATTTACCCTTTTTGAAGGCCATAAGCACCTGTCTGTTTTCAGATATCCTGTGGCTGTCCTGCAAACATTTTTCACGCTGGTAAAAGAAAAGCCCGAAATTCTTGTTGTGCAGAATCCTTCCATTGTTCTTTCTTTTTTTGCAGCGCTGGTAAAACCTGTTTTTCATTACAAACTCGTCACCGATTTACATACATTGTATCTGAATCCCAGAGGTTTTAAGAAGATCATTATGAACTTTTTAAATGATTATTCTTTGAAACGGAGCAACATTACCATCGTAACAAATGAGTCGTACCGGGCGAAGATAAAAGACAAAACAAAGAAGGTGATATTCGTCCTGCCTGACAGAATTCCCGATTTTGATTATGAATTTGAAAAAATATCACTTAAAGGAAAAAACAACGTCTTATTTATATGTACATTTTCGGAAGATGAACCCTGGGAAGAAGTCATTGACGCGGCAAAACTTTTAGAAAAGGATACTTATATCCATATTTCCGGAAGGAATGACTTAAACAAAGACAATATTCCTCCCAATGTGATCTTAACGGGTTTTCTTCCCACCAGGGATTATCAGAATTTGCTGAGGTCCGTTGACATTATAATGGTCCTGACCCATCAGGAAGATTGTCTGGTGTGTGGCGGGTATGAAGCGGTTTCTGCGGAAAAACCGCTGATATTGTCCCGCACAAGGATTCTCAGGGAATATTTTAACAGCGGAACCGTTTTTACCAAAAATATCAGTAAAGACATTGCTGAATCTGTCAGGCTGGCAATAAAAAATAAGCCTGACTTAAAAAAACAAATAAAAGAATTAAAAAGCATAAGAATGAGTGAATGGGAAAAGAGATGGGGAAATTTGTTGCGGCTTTTATAAAATTTGTGTAATGTCAAATTTTGTATATCTCGACAACCAATATTTCAACAACCAAGTTTTTTTTTGTCATTCCTGCGAAAGCAGGAATCCATTTTTGGCAGATACCACACTTCTCGGGGCACACGGCAGACTCGGGGCGTTCCCTGAGCTTGTCGAAGGGAACAACATCGAGCTTGTCGAAGGGAGGGAACAACATCTGGCAAAAAATAATAGTAAAAAGTGAAATTTTTCAAACGGCTTAGATTTAGTAAAAGCAGCGTGTCAGATCATCCTTGGAAAGAAATGGTATGGAAAACCGTGACTATATAAAATCTTTGATATATCAGCAAAATATTTCACAGGATATCAGTTCCTGTTATTTATATTTTGAAGCGTTAATCCGATCCAATCTTCTGAAATTAAAAAGTATATTGCCTGAGCAATTTGAGATATTTTACGCGATAAAGGCAAATCCCCATAAAGAAATCATTTCATTCCTGAATCATTTCGGATGCGGTGCGGATGTCGCGTCATACGGGGAACTGGAAACTGTCATCCGGGAAGGCACGGATCCTGGTAAAATCAGTTTTGCCGGCCCCGGGAAAACTGACGAAGATATAAAAGCTGCTGTCAGAAACAATATCTGTTCACTGAGTGTGGAAAGTCCGGAAGAAATAGAGAAAATTAATGATATTGCCGGACAGCTCCGCAAAAAGCAGAACGTCGCCATCCGTGTCAACCCTCAAAAAAACTTCAGCGGATACGGAATGAAGATGGGGGGCTATCCTTCCCCATTTGGAATTGATGAAGATAAATGCCCTTATGCGCTTAAAAAAATATCAGAATCTGAACACTTGGAGTTTACAGGGTTTCATGCCCATGTAGGCTCACAAATACTGGATGCGGACGCAATCGGAAGCGTGTTCAGATATCTGCTTGAATATGCACTGGCTGTTCAGAATCAATATCATTTTGAAATTCAATATATTAATTTTGGCGGAGGGTTTGGAATTCCGTATTATGAGAAACAAAAGCCTTTGGACCTGAAGCGATTGCAGGATATTCTGAAAGAACTGACCGACACAGATGAATTTTTAAAAAATTTTCCAAAAACCAGATTTATCATAGAACCCGGACGGTTTTTGGTGGCTGATGCCGGGGTTTATCTTTCCAAAATTCTCTATATAAAGGAATCCAGAGGAAAGAAGTTCATTGTCATTGAAGGGGGAATGCACCATAACTTGTCCGCATTCGGTCATCTGGGGCAGGTGATAAGGAGAAATTATCATATAGATGTGCTGCGATTTGACGGACAGGTTAAGGAAACAACATCAGACACATTTGATATCGTCGGCTCCTTATGCACGCCGCTTGACAAGTTGGCGGAACATATTGAACTGACGGATGATGTTCGTATCGGTGATTATATCTGCGTTTATAATTCCGGAGCATATGGTTATACCGCAAGTCCGCTTTTTTTTCTGAATCATCCCCTGCCAAAAGTGAATGTGATTAAATGGAAAAAGGATCAGGATGTTATCTGAAATAAGAACTGGCAGCGAATACCGCAAAACAGGAAATGCCAAACTCAGCAGATCCAAAAGTTTTCAAGCTGTCACAGGGCAGACATGACGGACGGGGGAGAAACCCGGCTTTTTCCGGCCGGGGAGAATCGCCCCGTGGCTGCCGGACGGGGTTTGCTGCCGGACGGGGTTTGCAACCCCGTCCGAAACGTTTGCGGGCGGCGATCCGGAAAATATTCCGGACGGGGTTGCAAACCCCGTCCGGCAAAAGGAAACTTTTCGATCTGCTGAAACTGCAAGTTCGGCACTCCGGATGGATATTGCCAAACTGCAAGTTCGGCACTCCGGATGGATATTGCCAAACTGCAAGTTCGGCACTCCGGATGGATATTGCCAAACTGCAAGTTCGGCACTCCGGATGGATATTGCCAAACTGCAAGTTCGGCACTCCGGATGGATATTGCCAAACTGCAAGTTCGGCACTCCGGATGGATATTGCCAAACTGCAAGTTCGGCACTCCGGATGGATATTGCCAAACTGCAAGTTTGGCACTCCGGATGTCCGGCTGCTTTTTTCTGAATTCCGACATCCCCTGTACTAAATAACAAATTATGAATATAGACGAACTCGCTAAAAAAACAAAAGACGGGTTATATTGGAATACTGTCCTTAAACTTATTTTTCAGGTAATCCAGTTGGCTGTATCTGTTGTTATCGCAAGACTGCTGGATCCCTTTGACTTCGGAGTCATGGCTATCGGTTCCATGGTTGTTTATTATTCCAACAGCCTAAGTGACTTTGGGTTTATCAATGCGATTGTACAGAAGAAAGAAATCAAACCCATTCAGATCAATTCGGTTTTCACACTCAATTTTTGCATTTCAGTGCTGCTGACCTGTTTCATTGTGCTGTTGGCCGTTCCCATAGGAAATTATTTTAAAAGTCCTGAAAGTATCAACGTCGTAATGGTTTTGTCTTCAATTTTTATTTTGAAAACATTTTACGATATTCATTTGGCAACCCTGAGACGCTCTGTCAGTTTCAAATTTATAGCAAAGCTTGGTCTTTTTCAGGGGCTTTTTCAATCTGCAATAGCACTTTTACTGGCTTTTCTCGGAATGAGATATTGGTCCCTCGTATGGGCCACCCTTATTTCAACCTTGGCTGCCACAATTTTAGTGATCTTTAAGTCAGAGTGGCGTCCCAAATTTCAATATAGCCATCAGGAAATGAAAAAAATTTATGGGTTCGGATTTTGGAATTTTATCGGAGTTCAGACGTATTTTGTAAATATCTATGTCGCGGAAGTTATTATCGGGAAGTATATGGGGCTGATCCCTCTGGGCTTATTTGAGAAAGCAATGAGTTTGTCCTCAATTCCTAAAGAGAAGATTGCCGTACAGATTAATGCGGTGATGTTTTCATCATTTAGCAGACTCCAAAAAGATAAAGTGTTGCTGGGAGACTGGTTCCTAAAAATCGTAACCGTTGAATCCGTTACAATTCTGCCAATATTATTAGGTTTTTACGCCGTATCCCAGCACTTTGTGATTGTTCTGCTTGGTGAAAAGTGGCGTCTGTGTATCATCCCTCTTGAAATCCTTTCCTTAGCCAGCATTTTTCAGATATTTAATGGCCTGATCGCGTCCTTAAATGTCGGGGTGGGAGATTATAAGAATCACACCATATGCTCAATTGTGATGACAATTTTGTTCGTTGTCTTATGTGTTTTAGCCAGACACCAGAGCGTTGTCGCGATATGCTGGGTGTATTTTTTTATTTCAGTGACCTGGTCCGTGCCAATATTCAGACTCGCCAGAAAAAATGCCCGGATATCCATAAAACGTCTTTTTAAAACCATACTCCCGTATGTTCTGGCGAATATCGTAATGGTCACTGTTGTCAAACTATTAGCCCATACTATATTTGCAGGGAAAAATTATATAAATTTCATACTTCTGGTGTTGATCGGAGTTGTTTGCTATTCCTTGCTTATTATGATGATAAATGTGCTAAAATCCCGAAGTCTTTTTTATCCTGTATATACAAAAGCGTAACTTGAGCGGATTGCTGATTTTTGTTCATTCAAACGAGGAAAAGTAATCATGAATGATAATTGCATGGGAAACGGAACCATTGTCTGCCTGCCCACATACAATGAGGCTGCCAACCTTCCTCGGATTACAGAGGCCATCCTGGGGACGCTGCCGCAGGCATCTGTTTTTGTGATTGATGACAATTCTCCTGATGGCACCGGCGACATTGCGGACCAGATGGCACAGGAGAATCCGCAGATATCGGTCCTGCACCGTACCTGCAAACAGGGACTGGGCCGGGCATATCTGAACGGGTTCCGCACTGTTCTGAACAATCCCGATATACGGCTGATCGTACAGATGGACGCGGATTTTTCTCATCCTCCGGATCGTTTGCCTGTCATGATTCAGGCGGCCGATGAAGCTGATCTTGTGATCGGATCTCGTTATATTTCAGGAGGCGATACACAGAACTGGGGGGTTTTCAGACGGCTGATCAGCGGCTTGGGATCACTTTACGCCCGACTCTGGTTAGGTATGCCTGTCCGTGATGTGACCGGCGGATTCAAAGTCTGGCGACGGGATCTGCTTGAACATATTCTGAATTATCCTATTGATTCAGGAGGCTTTGTTTTTCAGATAGAGACAACCTTTCTCGCGTTTCAGTCAGACGCGCGGATTACAGAGGTGCCGATCCTGTTCACTGACCGCCATGCCGGAAGAAGCAAAATGAACGCCGGTATCGCATTTGAGGCGTTTGGGAAATTACCGCTCATCCGTTGGCATAACAGACATGAAAAAAATAAGCACCAAAAAGCCAACAACATTCGAACCTGATACTCGATAATCACGTTTTCTGATCCGATTCGGCCGGACAGTCTGTCATTCCTGCGAAAGCAGGAATCTGTTACTGTCAGTAGATCGGAAAAGTTCGTAGTTCCGCCTTTAGGCGGTCTGTCTTATGAGTATAAGTCTCTGATTTCACAGAGACCGCCTAAAGGCGGAACTACGAACGGAGCTTGAATTTTCAGTCATTTTCGATCTACTGACTGTGGATTCCTGCTTTCGCAGGAATGACAAAAAAGACCTGATTATCGTTTGATATTTAAAGGAAAGAATTATGTCCCGAATTCGATACTCACCGTTTTGGCTGAAATTAACCGCCATTGCACTATTGGGTATTTTTCAGGCATTGGCAAGACGCTGGGGGCACAGTCTGACAATTGATGAACCGTTTACAGCAAATTTGGTGCATAAATCATGGCCACAGATGTTTGATGCGTTTTATTATGAAACACCTGCCCCGCTCCACTATCTTTTGCTTAAACCGTTTGTTTTTCTGCTGGGAGAGTCTGAACTTGCCTTGCGGAGTTTTTCTCTGATATGTTTCGGACTTTCTGTTGTTATTGTCGGTATGGCAGCACGGCACTTGAGCAATACGCGTGGCGGACTGATTGCCGCGCTTTTGTTTTCGATTTCAGATATTGGCCTGGCGTTCGGGGCAACTGCCCGGATGTACGCGTTACTGGCCTTAAATGTATCTCTGGCAACCCTGATATTCTTCCGGCTCACAGAAATATCTGCCTCTGATGACCCGCCGCGGTCAGAACGCTCCTTAATGCTGTTTTATGTCTTATTGATCGGCACAAACGTGACCGGTATCATGACTCATCCCATATATTTTTTTTTCATACTTGCCTATCTTACCGCGGCGCTGGTTCATTCTCCTCCGAAGTTTCGAATATTGACCATATGCAGTATTGTTTCAGCGATCATTTATCTGATGATTTATGGCAAAATTTTATATCACACCATATCCTTACCCACAACCTGCTGGATGAAAATACCCGGATTTGACACCTTGGCTGAAGGGTTGCTCGGGTTATGGGGAAAACCGGAAAGCCTCTTGATTTTGGTTTATCTTTCTGCTATTATTATTTTTAATTTTGGTTCGGTAAAACAGTTTTTCATAATAAAAAAAGTTATAATATGTATCATTATCTCAGGAAGTATCATTTTGCTTCCTTTTGTGATCTCTCAGATAAAACCTGTTTTTCATAAAGAACGCACGCTGATTCTGTTTTTACCGATAGCCAGTATTTTAATATCATTATTTGTGAATCAGGTGGGGCAATGGCGATTTACTATTGTTCTGCTGGGGTTACTTACCTTTCTTTCCGTAGGGTATTCAGTTCGTACTCTGAGATGGCCGGAACCTGTTCCTGCCCGTCTGAGTGTGAAGTATGTGGCAGACCATGTAAATTGCGGTGACACACTGATTTTCGGGGGGCTTTCTCTGAATGAAACAACTTATTATTTACGTCGGTTTAACACGTCTGATTGTATTCAAAAGGAGGCTTTTCCAAATGAAATATGGCTCCATCCGGGCTGGTCAGATTTCAACGGGTTGTCCGAGCGCCGGGAAGAACTGATAAAAGAAGCCCGGTCCCTGGTCGCTCGGTTAAAAAAGGCCCCGGGAGCCAATGTCTGGTTTTTCTACGCACATCATCAGAAATTTAAAGAAACAGAAGATATTCTCAGGAATGAATTGGACCGCAATTTGACGCTAATAAAGACACTGAAGCTGAGAGGAAGTTTTTTTGGGTCGGTAATGGTTTACGCTGCACCCCGCTGAAACATTTCTGAATAATGATGACCCTCATTCAGCACCGAATATGATCCTCCTGCTTTTTGTCGTAATTTAAGGAAATGTCACATGTTAGAAGGAAAAAATATTGTTTCTTTTAATATTGATTATTGGGATGCCCCCTGGCAGACCCGCCATCAGATATTATCTCGTTTATCAAAAAAAAATAAGGTCTTATTTGTTTCTTTGCAACCTTTTTATATAAGGGATGTGCTACGCGACATCGGTAAAAATAAACTCCATGCTTCCGGAACGTCAAAAGTCACGGAGAATTTATATGTTCATGTGCCGTCAAAACTCTTTCCATATAACTATCGTTTTACGAGGCTGAATCAGATTGCTTCATATATCAGGAGAAAAACAATTTTTCGATTAATGAAGCGATTAAATATGAAAGACGTCATATTGTTTGTCTGGAATCCTATGTTTGTGGATGAAATCGGAAAGTATGATGAGAAAAAAGTTGTTTATTATATGGATGATGAGTTTTCCGGTTTTGCAAGCTCTCCTGAAGCAAAGAAGAGAGTAATTGAAAAAGAAAACCAGCTGTTCAAAAAAGTTGATATCGTCATTACAAGCAGCAGGCCATTATATGATAAAGCACTGAAAAAACATAATAATGTGCTTTATAACCCCAATGGTGCCGACTTTGTTTTTTTTCGAAAAGAAGCAGATTCCGGGAAGATTCCTGAAGACATCGCAAAAATCCCCAAACCTCGGATTGGTTATGTGGGAATGCTTACGCCTAAGGTTGATTTTGATCTTCTCCTTTATCTGGCGAACAGAAACAAAAATTGGTCGCTTGTTGTGATAGGACCTGAGGGGCCTGCCATTAAAAGAGAATCAAAAGATATTGAGCTGATCCATCAATTAAAAAAATTAAAAAATGTGTTTTTTCTGGGGGGAAAAAAGGTTGGGGAAATGCCCTCTTATATTAATGCGATGGATGTTTGTCTGATGTGCTACAGAATGATAAGATGGACACCTTATATCTATCCTTTAAAACTACATGAATATCTGGCCTGCGGAAAACCATGCGTCGGAAGTGCAATTGAGAGTCTGCTGGATTTTGAGGGGGTCATCAGAATTGCCCGAACATTTGAGGAATGGGAACAAGGGATTCGTGAAAGTCTGAAAGAAGATGACACTGCGCTGTATGCCCGACGCTTAGACGTCGCCCGGCAAAATTCCTGGGACAGGCGAGTTGAAACATTATCCGGGAGAATTGAAAAAAGCCTATAATTAAAAGGGCCATGTCACGGCTTTCTGATAAACGGGCATGATCTGCCGGTCACAACGAACGATGAAATTTTTATAATTTTTCCTAATACTTAACACTTAACACCTGACACTTTCATATAAACGGGCATGACCTGCCGGTCAAAACGAAGCATGAAAAATTTGTAATTTTTCCTAACACCTAACACCTAACACCTAACACCTTTTTCATATAAAAATATATTTTTTTGCAGGTCTTTTTTCTTTACGGGACCGGGTTTTTGTCGGAACGGGTTGCAGACTCCGTGCGGCAAAAGACAAAATTTCCGCAAATTTTTATCTGTTCTGAAACAAAAATTTTTTTATCAGCAAAAGAATCCGGAGGTGAATAAAATGGTCTTAAATCAAAGGAAGGACTTCCGATTTTTAACGCGGGGAAATGTCATGTTTAGTGGGTCCGACGGTCATCTGAATGAATTAAGGGGGGGACTCATAGATATAAGCATGGGCGGATTGGCTTTTGAGTATGTCTCCGGCGAGCGACTGAATCAGGAATCACTGCTGTTGGATATTATTATTCCTGAAAACAAGGTCTGTTTGTCTGAAATCCCGTGTAATATCGTGTATGATATTCCCCGGTATGACATTGGCGTAAGTCAGACAGGTTATGTTCACCGCTGCTTCCGTCGCATAAAATCATTTTTGTCAGATAGGACCGGACAAAGCAATGAGCCTCGTGAGCAGAAAATATCTGATCAGAATTTTATGATCAAACGATGCGGAGTGAATTTCGAGATACTGTCAAAGGACAAAAAATCCCAGTTGGAAATTTTTCTTGAAGAACCTGTACGCAGACTCAGATCACTTAATTTATATTTCCAGAAATACCGGTAGGAGAATATCGGACAGTGTTTCAAATCTGAATACGATCCAATATTTATAAAAATGATTCAGATAGTTGTGTGACTTAAGTACCTGAGCAAAAGTTTTTCATACATTTTTTTTCCGCAGGCGGCAGAGAAACCCGGCTTTTTCCCCTCACGGGCGGCGGATCGTTCCGGAAAAAAAGCCGGGTTTCTTCCCCGGACAAATATAGAAAACTTATGGTTAGGTACTTATATCCGGAACCGGACCATGCTTCGTTCCCTCAATGCAGTCGGGACGCTTCGCGTCCCGAATGAGAGACGAAATCAGGACGCGAAGCGTCTGTTCTGCATTCCCACGCAAAGCGTGGGAACGAGATGAAATCAGGACGCGAAGCGTCTGTTCTGCATTCCCACGCAAAGCGTGGGAACGAGATGAACGAGATGAAGCGTGGGAACGAGATGAACGAGACAGGCTTCTGATTTCCCTTTGCAGGTGCTTCAAAACAAGAAAACAAGAAATTTTGTGCCCTTAATTTCAAAGTGCGCTTTGGTATTAATTTTTTTAATAATGAAGGAGAAATGATGGACACACAGTATTCAGATCCCCAGGCTATCCTCAAAGCCTTTAAAAAATTACAGGCTGACCATGCCCAGCAGGATGCCCGTATCGCCACAAAAGAAGATATCTCCGCCATACAGGAGGAAAAAGATATCGTGGCGCAGGCGGTCGGCTACACAGCAGAGAGTATCTTTCAATCGCTTTCCCAATTGCAGACCACTTTCGGAGAGTCCGCGGAGAGTCTTATCAAGACGATGAAGACCGAAGCAGAGAAACTGGCATGTATCCGAAAGGCGATTCAGATCGAAGATCAGCTTCTGAAAGCTCTGCACGATATTCAGGTGGCCGCGGAATCCCTGAATATTCTGCAACAGGAACACCAAAAAGCCATTGAATCAGTTGAGGAATCATACCAGCAGGAATTTGATGAACTGGAGAATGAGACTGTCCGGCAGAAACAAGCCTGGGCAAATGAAACTCAGGTGTATCAGAGCCTCCAGACCAAGCAGGAAGCCGCCATTCAGAGGGAACGTCAGCAGGAAGAAGAAAAATATGACTATGACTTGCAACGTGAACGGACCGAAGCATCCGATGAATATGAAAAGCGCAAACGTATGCTGGAATATGAACTGGAGGAGGAGAATCGGAACAAAGAAAAAGATTGGACAGAACGGGAGAAATATCTTGGAGAACATCAGGAGCAGTCTGAGGAATACAAAACCCAAGTCGAGGCCATGCCCACAAAAATTGAGGAGGCTGTGAAAAAAGCCCGTGAAGACGCGATTCGTGATACTGCAAAAGAAGAGGAACATAAAGCGCAGTTGCTGGAAAAGGATGCCGAAGCCAGAAAGAATACCTTTGAGCTGAAGATTGAATCTCTCACAAAGACGGTTGAAGTTCAGGCCGCACAGATCGCTGTTCTGTCTGAAAAACTCCAGGCAGCCCTGGAACAGGTTCAGCAGCTTGCACTGACCGCGGTGACCAGCGCGGGCCAGTCCATAACAGGCGGTAACATAATCCAATCTGAAGCAAAGGGGGCGTGATAATGATGAAAAAACCCAGTTCCAAGGATACAAAAGCCCAGATTCTTACAGCGTATAAGGAGTTGGACCAGGCTTATCGTCAGTTGCTCAAAGAGAAACGCACACAGGATCCAGACGCATCTCCTGAGAAACCTGTGCGAACTGCGGCAGAAACGGAGAAAGATGCTGACACAGCGGAGATGAAGGGCGTGATTGAATCGCTGGAACATCTGGCAGAAACATTTAACACCGCTGTGAGCCGATTATCCGGGGACCTGCTTGTGGAGGCATCCCGTCTCAAAGATGCCCGTTCCCAGGTGGAAACCGAAACAGACCGTCTCAGCCGGCTGTACGATCTGGAGATCGGAGAGGATAGTCTGAGAGACCTCCTCAGACAATACACTGAAGCTGAAAAATCCTGTGAAAAAGGACTTGAGGAAAAGCGTGAGTCGCTTGAGAAAGAACTGGCCGAGAAAAAACATGCCTGGGACGAGGAAGAAGCGGAAACCATCAGGCAGATGAAGGAACAGAAAGCTTCGGATAAGAAAGACCGGGAGCGTGAGGTCTCTGAATACCGTTATACGCTGGCCTTAAACCGCGATGCCGATGCTGAGGAATATGACCGCCAGAAAAAAGCGCTGGAACAGGCCCTTGAAGAACTCAGAGAGATTCGCCACGCGGAATGGGAAGAACGGGAAAAACAGATATCTGAGCGGGAAAACCAGTTTGAGGAATATAAGCAAAAGGTTGAAAATTTTCCCAAAGAGCTGGAAAATGCCATCAAAAAGGCCAAAGAAGAAGGAAACGGTATTGCCCGGAAACAGTCAAAGATCAGGGCGGAACTGCGGGCAAAAGAGATTAACGGAGAACACGCGGTTTACGAGTTGAAAATTCAAGGTCTGGAAGCGGATATTGTCGAGCAGGCCGCAAGAATTGAAAGTCTGAGCCAGCAACTGGAAATTGCCACCGGACAGGCCCAGGAACTCGCGGTCAAAGCCATTGAAGGCGCGTCAGGTCAGACATCTTTCAGAGAATTAAAAGAGCTTGCCATGGAGCAGGCAAAGAATCCGGTAAAGGGAAAGTAATTCTTTTAACTCGGTGTTCAAGTTTTTTGACCCGGATCGAACAAAAAGTCTGTCATTCCTGCGAAAGCAGGAATCCATTCTGGGCAGAGGCCACGCTTCCGGAAGCAGCGGATTCCTGCTTTCGCAGGAATGACAGAAAAAAACTTGAACATCGAGTTTAAGGTCTTACGCAGGTGCAATTAAACGCCATGCAGGATCGCCAGGCTCAGGGCGAGGCGTTCCCTGAGCCTGTCGAAGGGGGGGAGAGGGAACAGCATCGGGCAAAAAATAATAGTAAAAAGTGAAACTTTCAGACGGCTCAGACCTGTTCACACTGGTTCCGAAGGCAAAACCTCATGTCCCATTGAATCAAGCCGTTGCTTTCGTTTTTCCCAGTCCGGCATGACCCGTGACAGCAGCTTGTAAAAATTTGTCCCGTGGTCGTGATGCTTCAGATGGCACATCTCGTGCATGATCACATATTCCACACAGTGAGAAGGCAGTTTCACCAGTTCCGGATTTAGCAGAACAATACCGCGGCCGGTGCAGCTTCCCCATCGGGTTTTCATCACCCGCAGCTGAATATCCGGCAGGGGAATTTCGTATTTTCTGAGCAAGTCATGGCAACGGACTGCCTTGCCCATGAAATAATCCGCGGCCCGGTTTCTGTACCACTGATTCACCAGCGCTTTGATTTTCCTTTTGTCAGACCGGTCTTTCACTTCCACTGTCAGAAAAGCCCCTTTTAATCTCACCTTTTCCGCCCCGCTTTCACACACCTTCAGGCGATATTGCCGCCCCAGGTAACGCCAGGTCTCACCGGACACATACTGCCTCGGGGGCACCGCGGGCATGGCGTTCTCAAATTTCCGCTGCTGCTTTAAAATCCAGGGCGCACGCTTTTTAATGATCTTTTTTATGGCCTCAGTCTCCTTACCTTCGGGTGCGGTGACTGTGACCGACATGTCCGGGTTCACTGTAATTCCCAGGGTTTTGCGCCTGCTGAATTTCAGGGTAAATGAAATTGTGCGGTTGCCAAAGGTCACAAAGTCTTGTCTCTTCTGAATCATTCGGCATACCGCTTTCTGGCAATTTCCAGGCAGTTCTCCATGATCATATCCATGTCATCCTCGCTCAGACACAGGCGATGCTCCTCCTGAATTTCATACAGGCAATCTTCGATTTCATTCCGCATGGCATTCTGAATATCCGGGTTATGAACCCAGTCCACCACTTTCAGACGCCGGATGATCTCATCTGTTTTCAGTCCGATATCCGCGGAGATATCCGCAATATTCTCCTGACCGTATCCGGCCAGCACATCCCGTGCAGCCCCGTAAAAAGCCGGGGCCACGGAATAATTTTTAAGTTTTGACGGAAGATCATCCGCCTTCCTGTCCCGGACTGCGTCCATGATTTCCCCGGCTTTTTTCAGATATTCAAGGTCAGAAATCCGTTTCTCCCGGTATGCCTCTATGGTCTCCTCCAGCATTTTTGAGAATTTTTTGTAAAACGCGGGGTCTTCCTCCATTTTTTCGCTGATGCTCTTTTTTGTCCGGTGGGCAATGGTGTCGGCTTTGGCAGCCCTGGTTTCTGCTTTTTCCACTTCACGGGCAAACGCATCTTTGTCAAAGATGTTCACCAGCCGGGTCATTGGCATGACATTTTCGGTTGTCACATGCTTGTCAATGAGTTTTCGGATACGGTCTTCATATTCTCTGAAATCAACGGTTTCCGCGTATCGTTGTCTTACTGACCTTCTCAGTGCTATAAAAAATCTGAGGTCAGATTTGTACCGGCGAATATTCTTGTCCGAGGTGCCCATGACAAATGTTTCCGAGGACAGGGCAATTTCCAGAGTCCGGGCAAAGCATGAGAGCCGGTCGTAGAACCGGACCCGGATTTCATCATCCGAGAGAAGCTGTTCATATGCTTCCTCATCCTTCCGGTTGGATATGGTTTTGAAGATATCCCACAGATCGGAATGACGCTGGGGCAGTTTTCGGATTTCCTCATTGATATGGATCAGGGCCGTTTCCAGGTCTTTTTCATCAAATCCGGCCAGGGCCGAATAGGTGGTCAGGGCTTTGTCCAGTTCCCCCAGGATGCCGTAATAATCCAGGACATACCCGAAATCTTTGCCCTCACACAGCCGGTTCACCCGTGCAATGGCCTGAAGCAGGGTGTGTTCCTTTAAGCTCCGGGTGATGTAAAGCACCGTGTTCCGGGGTTCGTCAAATCCGGTGAGGAGTTTGTCCACCACAATCAGGAGTTCCGGGTGGGCCGCATCTTTGAATGTATTGATAAGCGATTCATTATAATTGTCCTCGCTCCCGTACTGCTTCATCATTTTTTTCCAGAACACCTGGACCTCGTCCGCGGCTTCCTGATCCACTTCATTATGACCTTCACGGGTGTCCGGCCCGGAAATCAGAACCTGGGAGGAGACAAATCCGGCCTGGTCCAGGTAATGCTTGTACTTCAGGGCAGCTTTTTTGGAAGGGGTTGTCAGTTGGGCTTTGTAAGGTGTGCCTTTGAGCAATCCGTTAAAGTGAAGACTGATATCATAAGCCACTTCCATGATTTTCTGATCTGCTTGGTTCAACTGGTCCGCGGTGCTGAATTTTTTTTTGAGGTCTTTTTTCTGCTCGGGGGTGAGCGTTGCGGTTTGCCGCTTAAACCATTTGTCCATATTTTTTTTGTCAACTGCCTGATCCGCGTGGCGACCTTCGTAAAGCAGGGGAACCACAACTTTGTCTTCCAGGGCATTTTCAATGGTGTATGGAAAAATAAACCGGCCGAATTTCAGGGCTGTGTTCTTATCCTTTTTCATGAGGGGTGTGCCGGTAAATCCCAAATAGCAAGCTCTGGGCAGGGTTTTTCGCATGAGCGCATGTTTGTTTTTGTACTGGCTCCGATGGCTTTCATCCACCAGCACAAAGATTTCTGTTGAATCATCCTGAATGTTCTTCTTGTTCAGTCCTGCCATGAATTTGTCAATGATGGTGGTGACAATGCTCTCCCTGTTTTCCGAAATCAGCGACATGAGATGATCGCCATTTTTTGCCTTTACTGCCTCTTTTCCGCAATGGAGAAAGGTTTCATGGAGCTGCCTGTCCAAATCTTTCCGGTCTGTGACCAGCACCACTCTGGGATTTTTCACAGAGGGTTCAAGGGTGATGGCTTTTGCCAGCATGACCATGGTCAGTGACTTGCCGCTCCCCTGGGTGTGCCAGATGACTCCGCCTTTTCTGGCTCCGTTTTCGTCATATTCCCGGATGCGTTCCAGGGTTTCTTTTACGGCAAAATATTGCTGATACCGGGCAATTTTCTTTTCTCCTGCGTCAAACACGGTGAACTGATACGCCAGTTCCAACAGCCGCTCGGGTCGGCACAGGCTGCAAAGCGCACGGTCCTGAGCTGTGATTTCCCGGCTTCCCCGGTGTTCCATGTCATCAAACCAGGCGCGGATATAGGCAAATGCGTGGGTAAAGATTCCGGATTTCTGTTCCGGGGTGAGGGGCTGATTCACGATTGCGGACACGTCCGGGTCTGTGCCTTTTTCCCGCCACACTGACCAGAATTTGGCTGGTGTGCCGGTGGTGCCGTATTTGGCTTCATTTTTACTGATGCCAAGGATAAGCTGGGTGTATGTGAACAAGGTCGGTATTTCATCTTCAGACTGGTTTCGGATGTTCTGGGAAATGGCCTGTTCAATGGGGGCTTCAATGTCCGGCCGTTTGCATTCGATCACGGCAAAGGGGATGCCGTTGACAAACAGCACGATATCGGGCCTGCGGGTTTTGTCGCTGCGGGTACGGGCCACTTCAAATTCCGGGACTGCGTGAAATTCATTGTTGCTGATGTGTTTCCAGTCAATGTATTTCAGGGAAAAGCTCTTTTTATCGCCGTTTATGGTCTGGTCGAGACTTCTGCCCAGGCAGAGCAGGTCATAGATTTTTTCATTATCCCGGACCAGTCCTTCGGGGATGATGTGTTTCAGGGAATTGATCGCATTTCGGATATTGGCTTTTGTAAATTTGTATGTCTTTTTTTTGTAGGTGATGGGGTTGTGTTTTCGGAGCCATTCTTCTAAAATGGTGTCCAGGATGACAGTGCTGTTTTTCCCGTGTCTGGCATTCATGGCCTCGGTCGGTGACAGGCAGGTATAGCCGAGGTTTGCAAGCACCTGAAGGGCCGGTATCTGTGAGATGTGGTCTTCTTGAAAAGATGGGGTGTCAGTCATGGAATTTCCCTTCAATCATTTGTTTGTGTTAAGGCAATTTTTATAACCCGTTCACTCAGCCAGATACCTTTTCTTTGCATTTGTTCAACAGCGTATTTCATAGAAAACGGCAGTCCTTCTTTTTTTGCCCGAATCAGTACGCCGACTGAGCCTGTAACATCAAGACCGTTTAGTCTCGCAATTCGTCTGCCCACGGTTTCATCTATGCAAACCGTCTGAATTTTTTCATTTAGTGCAAGCTGTATGACAGAAGCTTCGCCTCTGTCCAATGTATTAGCAAGAAAAGGGGATATTCTCAGAGGCGCTTTTTCTTTGTGTAAAAAAGTTGCAGAATTGAATTCATTAACGGCAAATCCTTTTTTGCCTCCGATTCCAATTTCTTCTGATACTTCAAAAGGAACCAATATCTGCTTGTAAATAGAAGACAAAAAAGTCAGATCGCCCCATGCGGCAGTCAATGCAATAATCGGCCCTGTGTTTATGACGATTTTTTTAGTGTCAGGCATTTTCAATATCCGATAACAGTTCTTCTTTTTCCAGATCAATCATGGGTACACCGAAATGATGCAGACTGAGAAGAAAAGTAACCCTGTCCGTACCTGCCAACTGTGCAGCCATGCCGGATGATAATCGTTTCATTTCAAATAATTTTACTGCCATTGCCATTTTTGCTTCTGCTTCAAATTCTGCGGGTGTTTTTTGTAACACATCCGGCAAAGTTTTCGGGTAGTCTATTTTTATTTGATTTAGCATGTTAATTCAGTCCTTTCTCTCTTAAAATGCAAATGGAATATTCTCTTCCAGATCATCCCGTGTATTTTCCTTTTCTTATCGGCTTTCCCTGTAATTCGTTGCCTGTTTGCACATAACAAAGTACAGGGAAATCAGATAAGAAAGGGAAAAAAATCCTTGCTCATCACTTTTTCTTCAATTGTTTCACTCGGACCAGGTGATTCACCCGAATCTCCCCGGTGAGAAGTTTCTGCATCAGCCCTTTTTTCTGCTGTTTCAGGGCTTCGAGCTTTTGACTGAGAAGGTCAATTTCTTTGTCGCAGGCGGTGAGGATGGCGGCGATTTTCTTTTGTTCTGCAATTGAGGGTAATGGAATCAAAGATTGAAGTGTTGCCTGTGTTGTCAGACCAAATCGGGTAACACCGTTTGCAAGTGTAAAAAAGTAATAACGATAAATTTGCAGTTGAAATAATTTAGAAAGATATTCTCCTAATAAAACTTTTCTGTCAGGACGGATTAAAGCCAAATGATAACCGCATAAAACATTTTTCAGCTTTTCAGAAACAAATGCGGGTACTGCGATGTCATCAGGGGTTTCCGAATCTTTTGTTATAATGACATCACCCTTTTTAAGACTGTATTTCTCAATTTCTTTTACCTTTGCAGTGGCTTGCATAAAATCCAGGTTTTGAGTAATATAATCATTATAGTAAACATCTGTGTAATTACATAATAATACTTGTTTTTCTTTTTTATCTGCTTTCTTATCCACGTTGCTGAACAGAACTTCAGCACATTTTTCAAGGTGTCGTAATCCCCATTCTTTAGGTATTTTTCCAACCTTCGATTTTTTATATCCCTTCCGCTTCACAAACTCCCCAAACCGCTTCTTCCCCGTCAGAAGCTGCTGCATCAGCCCTTTTTTGCGCCGGGTTTTGGCCTGGATGAGCTTCCCCGTGAGTTCAATGGCGTTGTCCCATGTGCCGAGAATTTCGGCGATTTTCTTTTGTTCGGGAAGAGAGGGAAGGGGAATCTCAATCTTCAAAAAATCCTTTGGGTTCAAACGTATTCGGCCAGTCGTACCTCTACACAAGGTTTTTGCATCATATAAAAAACGTGGGAGATGATAAACATATTTTAAAAAGTGTACATTCAAAACCTTTGGCTTTGCTCTGAATTGGGGATATTCAGTGCTACCGTATGCGCCATGATGATTTTCATTAGCAATCGCAAAGGCGGCTTTTGATGTCCACATTTTGTTGTATATAATGTCATCTTTTTCAACACGGCTTAACGAAGTTGTTTTAATCTCACTCCCTGTTTGGACGTTATGAATATGAACACCTTCAAGATACCATCGGACTCCAACCAGTTTATATTCTTTTTTTGCTAACACAGTTTCTGTACGAATAACTGGATTTATAAGAGCGCCGAGCGGCACTAATTTCCAATCTTTAGGAATGATATAACTCATTTAATTCTCAACTCCTTCAAATATCCCGCCATTTCCCCCTGAACCGCAGCCAATGCCGCCTCAATCCCCTCAATCTTTTTTTGTTCCGCCCCCACGTCAATCTCCTCCTCTTCCTCGAACGTATCCACATACCGGGGAATATTCAAATTAAAATCATTCTCCTCAATCTCCGTGTTTGTGGCCCGATACGCATATTTCTCCACCGTTTCAAAAGCCGCATAAGCGTCAAAAATCTTCTGAATATCCTGTTCCCGGAGATTGTTCTGATTTTTGCCCTGCTCAAATTCCCGTGAAGCATCAATAAACAGCACATCCTCATGGTCTTTAGCCTTATTGAAAATCAGAATGGCGGCCGGAATACCTGTGCCAAAAAACAAATTAGGCGGCAGACCGATCACCGCCTCAAAACAATTTTCCTCCACCAGCGATTTCCGAATCTTGCCCTCGCCAGCCCCCCGGAACAGAACCCCATGAGGCACAATCACGCCCACCTTGCCGGTTCCCTCCACAGCAGCCTCAATCATGTGAGTGATAAACGCATAATCCCCCCTGCTCTTTGGCGGAGTCCCCCGGTGAAACCGCTTGAATTTATCCGCACCCGCTTCATCCGCCCCCCATTTGTCCAGAGAGAACGGCGGATTGGCAATCACAATATCAAACTTCATCAGCGTATCATCTTCAATCAGCCGTGGATTTCTCAGCGTATCCCCCCACTCCAGCCGGGCCTGATCTCTCTCATGCAGAAACATATTCATGCGGGCCAGCGCCCAGGTGGAGCCATTGCTCTCCTGACCATACAACGAATAATCCTGCCCCCCGATCTCAGCAGCCGCACGAATCAGCAAAGACCCGGACCCGCAAGTCGGATCACATATCCGGTTGCCCTTTTTGGGCTGCACCAGCTTTGCCAGCAACATGGCCACACCGTCCGGCGTGTAAAACTCCCCGCCCTTTTTCCCGGCATCACTGGCAAATTTGGAAATCAGATACATATAAGTATTTCCGATAATATCCGCATTCCCAATCTTTGAAGGCCGGAGGTCAAGGGTTTTCGCTGAAAAATCCTCAAGCAGATGTTTCAGCCGGGCATTCCGGTCTTTGGTCTGCCCCAGATTCACCTCGGAATTGAAATTAATATTCCGAAACACCCCTTCCAGCTTGGACTTGTTGGCTTCTTCAATATTTTCCAAAGCCGTGTCTATCCGCTCGCCGATATTGTCAGCATTTCTGTTCATTGCTCTCCTGACCATACAACGAATAATCCTGCCCCCCGATCTCAGCAGCCGCACGAATCAGCAAAGACCCGGACCCGCAAGTCGGATCACATATCCGGTTGCCCTTTTTGGGCTGCACCAGCTTTGCCAGCAACATGGCCACACCGTCCGGCGTGTAAAACTCCCCGCCCTTTTTCCCGGCATCACTGGCAAATTTGGAAATCAGATACATATAAGTATTTCCGATAATATCCGCATTCCCAATCTTTGAAGGCCGGAGGTCAAGGGTTTTCGCTGAAAAATCCTCAAGCAGATGTTTCAGCCGGGCATTCCGGTCTTTGGTCTGCCCCAGATTCACCTCGGAATTGAAATTAATATTCCGAAACACCCCTTCCAGCTTGGACTTGTTGGCTTCTTCAATATTTTCCAAAGCCGTGTCTATCCGCTCGCCGATATTGTCAGCATTTCTGTTTTCATACAAATAATCAAAACTGCTGTTTTCCGGCAGAACAAACCGCTCCCGGGCCATGCGGCGTTTTACCTTGTTCTTATCCCCCTTGAATTTCTTCAGATATTCCTCCTGCTTATCCTTCCATAAATCGCTCAGGTATTTCAGAAATAAAAAAGTGAGAATATAATTTTTATATTCGCTGGGATCAACCACCCCCCGGAAGGTATCACAGACCTTCCACGCCACATCATTAATTTGCTGTTGTTTATCCATTTTTTTCCATAATGTCAGATTTTATCGGAAATAAGAAGCTGCACCCAAAACTGGCCATCCGGAGTGCCAAACTTGCGGTTTCAGCAGATGGAAAATTCCGACAGACACTTGTGACACTCGTTCCCACGCTTTGCGTGGGAATGCCTTCCGGACGCTTCGCGTCCCGTGCCGCAGGAAGCTTCGTGACGCGAAGCGTCTCTCCTGCATTCCCACGCGAAGCGTCACTGCCATTAAGTTAAGACTCATCCGGGGTGGCAAAAAGAGTTTCCGCCAAGGATGCGAAAAATAATTTTCGCACTCCGGAAGCTTAACTTAATGGCAGTGACGCGAAGCGTGGGAACGAGATCGTTCAGGGCTTTTTCCATCTGCTGAGTTTGACAAAGCCCCGGCCGCCAGGCAAAGTCAGACAGACATAAAAATAGCCCGGCAATTCATTACCGGGCCACACACATCTTATTAATAATTTAATTTTATATCAGGAACCCGCCCTCCGGAGCGTATGCCCTTCAGACTGACCTGTTTCACGATGGTATTTCCCCGGTATATGACCAGTTTATAATTGGACGGACGGCCCTGCCCTTTATTGGAAAACGCATAATAGCCAAATTTGTTTGTGGAAGTTTCCATCTGATACCCTGTTTCCGGATTTGTCAGAGGCTCAAGCTTCACCGTTATCACCTGGCTATTTCCCTTAATTCTTCCCAAAAGCCAGCGTTTTTCCCCCACTGCTTTTGAAATCATGATACTTTCCGGACTTCTCCAGCTCTGTGATCCTGAGCGTTTCTTTTTTCCGCTCAGTGCGCTCGTTGCCGGCACAAGAAGCAGGATCATCAGAATAAGAACCAGTTTTACAAAATATTTTTTCATACGCCACCTCCCTTATTTCAGATGATAAATTAACTTGAAAATAATTGAAAAAATGTTAGTTAATGATTCGTTAATTTTATAACATACAAAATTTTAAAAGGTCAAGCAAAGATTACAAACCATGAAACCAAAGAAAGGAAATATTTCATGAGTATTAATGTTGTTGAAAAAATTGATGATTTGGTCAAAGTAAAATCTGTGCTCGTGAGCGTTTCGGACAAAAGCGGTCTTGATAAATTCATACCCCGGCTGGTTGAGATAAATCCTGAAATAAAGATTTTGTCAACCGGGGGAACCTACGGCAAAATAAAAGAGATACTTGGCAAAGCAGCCGACACCTGTCTGACACAAGTTTCAGATTATACAGGCCAGCCGGAAACCCAGGGCGGCCTTGTAAAAACCCTGGATTTCAAAATATATCTGGGACTTCTTACCGAAACCTACAATGATTCCCATCAGTCAGATATTGAGCGAACCCAAGCCGTTCCCATTGACATGGTGGTGGTCAATCTGTACCCGTTTAAGGAAACCATTTCAAAATCAGATGTCACAGTTGAACAGGCACGGGGGAATATTGATATCGGCGGTCCCTGCATGATCAGGGCATCGGCAAAGAATTTCCTGCGAGTGGCACCGGTGGTTGATCCGTCTGACTATGAAATGATCATTTCGGAAATAAAGGCAAACAACGGGATGACATCCCTTGACCTGCGTTTTCGTCTGGCACAGAAAGCATTTGATCACACAGCCGTTTATGACCGTGCCATTGCCGACTTCCTGAAACAGCAGGCTTTTTCAGACGTAAGCGGCTGTTATAAGAAATAAAGCGTCTGACGATTCAGGAATCACCAAACACTTAAACACTGATGACAAGGAGATAAAAAATGGCTGAAGATATTAAAAGCATGTACAAAACCATTGTTCACGACCACTTTCCGCCCAAGATGGAGGTCAGTTTCGTGGATGAGGCAGACAATCGCCAGACCCTGTTTTATGAAAAAGTGACCTGGACCATTGATGATGTTCAAAAAGGGTTAAGATATGGTGAAAATCCGGGACAGGAAGCAGCTTTGTATAAACTGGTCAACGGAAACCTGATTCTGGGAGAAGCCCAGACTATACAGCCAGGGCAATATCTGGCTTCGGATATTGAGTTGTTGCAATCCGGCAAGCATCCCGGAAAGACCAATCTCACGGATACGGATAATTCTCTGAACATCCTGAGATATTTTACAGACAAACCCACGGTGGTCATTGTCAAGCACAACAACCCCTGCGGTGTGGCTCAGGCTGACGCACTCAGTGATGCTTACAACAACGCGTACATGGCGGACAGAGTCGCGGCATTCGGGGGCTGTATTGCCGTGAACAAGGCCATTGATAAAATCACGGCCGAGGCCATTTCCAATCAGTATGCCGAAGTTGTGGTCGCACCTGATTTTGAAGACGGGGCAATGGATATTCTTGCAAAGCGAAAAAATCTCCGGGTCATTCGCATCGGCAATATTCACCGGCTTCATGATTTTGTGGGAAAAAGATTTGTGGAATTTAAAAGCCTCACAGACGGCGGCATCATTGCCCAGTGGTCCTTTGTGCCCGCGGCCCGTTCAAAAGCCGACCTTTTGCTTGCTGAGACTGAGTATAAGGGCAAGACATACAAAATAAATCGGGAACCGACCCAGCAGGAATATGATGACATGCTTTTTGGCTGGCTTGTGGAGTCAGGGATCACGTCAAATTCTGTCATTTATGTGAAAAACCTGACAACCGTGGGCATCGGAACGGGCGAGCAGGACCGTGTGGGGGTGGCGGAAATTGCAAGAGATAAGGCTTACCGGAAGCTTGCGGACCGCTATTGTTTTGAGCGTCATGGTATTCCGTATAATGACCTGAAGGATGAGGACAAAAAAGCGGAAATTGATAAGCGGGCGGCTGATGAAAAAGGCGGGCTGGTTGGCGCGGCCATGGTCAGCGACGCATTTTTTCCATTCAGAGATGGCGTGGATGTGGGCATCAGAGAAGGGATTTCATCTGTGATTCAGCCGGGCGGATCCGGGAATGACTACCAGTCTATTGAAGCGTGCAACGAGGCAAATGTGACCATGGTTTATACGGGTCAGAGAAGTTTCAGGCATTAAAAATTGATCTCGTTTCCGCTCGGGAGCGTGGGAACGAGATCAGAATATTTCCTCTGACAGTTCAGTTTCTCACTCAGAACAAACCCCGCTTTGCCGGACGGGGTTTGCAACCCCGTCCGAAATGTTTTTCGGGTCAGCGGCAACTCCGACAACCCGTATGAAACATTGAGGACCAAATAATGAACTTAAACAGAACTATCGAAAGAATTATAAAATTTGCACTTAACGAGTGTCTCCCGCCTATATTACGAGATAGCCGGTTATTTATGTGGTTACCATTCAGGATCGCATTTGGTAATAAGGCGCGACATTTTCTTGATTTCAAAGACCAGGCTGCGTTTATGTCAGACGACCTGATTTCAGATATCTATGCAAAAACAAGTTCAGTTTCCATCCAACAGAACGGAACTGATCTGAGTGATGTGTTAATCCGCATGATAAATTCCAACATTACAGGCGAAAGCGTCTTGGACGCAGGATGCGGGAAGGGGGTGTTGGCCCGTCATCTGAGCAAACAATATAAAGTCACTGCCTGCGACATATGGATTGACAAAAAGACAGCGGACAGCTTTCCTGAAATTCAGTTCAAACAAGCGAATATTGAAAAGCTTCCATTTGGGGACAGGGAATTCGACACTGTGATCTGCACGCATACGCTTGAGCATGTCCGGGATATTTTTGTTTCCCTCAATGAACTCAGGAGAGTGGCCAGAAAGCGGCTGATCCTAGTTTTACCAATAGAAAGACCATATCAATATACCTTCAATCTGCATCTGCACTTCTTTCCCTACAGATATTTGGTTGTTCAGTTGTTTCGATACAATCATCCAGCATCAGCTTGTGACGTGAGAGAAATTGATGGCTGCTGGTACTGTCAGGAAGATAAGATACCCTCAGAAGGAAGCCTTATGCCATCTCATCGGCAGTAGCAGTAGGTTGGGTTGAGGAACGAAACCCAACATTTTTTCTGTGAGACAGCATAAAGACACACAGCCCGTTTCCCTCAGCTTGTCTCCCTTATCTTTTTTTCCATTTTCCGGAGTCTTTCCTCCATTTTCTTTATTTTGAGTCTTTCCTCAGCTCTGCTTTGAATATTTTTTATATCGTCATCGCCCATTTGCTCCAGCATCAGCACAATTTTCCCGATGCCCGGATGACTTTGCAGTGCCCTGACCAGAGCGGGGGACACATTTTTTGTTTTTTTATGATCCTCACAGAGCATTTTTCCTTTTCCGGTAAGCAGCCAGTCCGGGCTGAGGTCAAAGATATTTTGCATTGCCAGTGCGTGTAATGTAGAAATTTTTACCTTGCCTAATTCCAAATCCCTTATGTTGGCCTGGTTCAGTCCTATTGCCACAGCCATTTTTTCCTGGGTCAGTCCCAGATATTTTCTTAATTCTTTTAAGCGGTCTTTGGGGTGTTTATTCTTTTCTGAAATTTTTCTTGACATATTTTATAGAACTTTCTACATCAGTATTTATATACGATAAATTAAAATTGTTTAATAAAGATAATGACTAAGAATCAGAATGCAAGGTATGGGAATCAGAATTTATAAATAACGGAGCCAGATAAGGGAGGTTCATATGAACGAACATCAGGCAAAAACCACAACCATTGATTTTCACGGACACACACTGATCACGGTTCGGCACAATGGCACTGACTATATTGCTATGAAACCCGTTGTTGAAGGGATGGGATTAGCCTGGCAGGTACAACAACGTAAAATTATATCTTCAGAAAGGTATCACCATATGGTGATACCTTTGCAAACCATCGGAGGGATTCAGGATATGCTCTGTATCCCTTTGAAAAAACTGAATGAATGGCTCTTTTCGATTCATCCGGAAAAAGTGAGACCGGAAATCAGGGCAACCGTTGTGATGTATCAGGAAGAGTGTCTTCTGAGCGTCTCCGGACACCGGAACGGGGACGCCGGGATTCACCCGGAGCATAAGAATATCCATGAAAATCAGATACAAGCCGCAACTGTTGATTTTCACGGACATACGCTGGTCACCGTTCTGCACAACAATGCTGAGTATGTTGCCATGAAACCAGTTTGCGAAGGTATGGGGCTGGATTGGGAGGCACAGCGACAATTAATTGAACGAGATCCGGTACTTAATTCAACTGCCTGTATTATACAGGTAGTTGCCGGAGATGGCAAACAGCGGGACATGCTCTGCCTTCCTCTTATATATCTCAACGGATGGCTTTTCAAAATCAACGCTGCAAGATACAGAGAAGACGACCCTCGCCGGGACATCATTATTCAGTATCAGCGTGAATGCTATTCGGTTCTTTATAATTACTGGCATGTGGGAGCCGCAATTCATCAGCAGCATTGCCATGAACACCGGGAAACACGGTCTGTCATTCATAACATTGCCTCTGATATGGAAATGGCCATGAAGATTGCCATGATGCTCAGGCTCGGAGATGAGCAGACAACGTGTTTTATGAACGAACTTGTCAAAGATATTTATAATATTGACTGTCTTGAACTGGCAAACCGGAAAGGTGACACTTGTAAAAAACACGACATTTATCTGACCACCACACAGCTCGGGAAACGTCTCGGACTCACGCCTCACAAAACCAACAAGCTTCTGGAAAAATGCGGGCTGATCGAGTCTTTCAGGAATGACAAAGACCAGCTTCGCTGGAAACCTACTGCCAGAGGAAAACCCTATGTCATCGGCAAAGGTGCAAAAAGAAATCCTGATAATTATGAAAAGGTGCATCAGCTGCTGTTTCTGGAATCTGTCGTTGAAGTCATTGGCAGTAGCAGCAGGTTGGGCTGAGGAACGAAACACGACATTTTTTACCTGATCATCGAGTATTAAGAATGACCAAGTAAGGCCGGGGAGGGATTAACATGAACGAAACTCAGATACAAACGGCAACCGTTGATTTTCACGGACACACGCTGATCACGGTTCGGCACAATGGCAACGACTATATCGCTATGAAACCCGTTGTCGAAGGGATAGGGCTTGATTGGAAATCTCAGTATGCCAAAATCAGAAACGCTAAAAGGTATGGTGATATCACCATCCCCTTACAAACGCCCGGAGGGTTTCAGGAAATGCTCTGTATCCCTCTGAAAAAGCTGAATGAATGGCTGTTTTCAATTCATCCGGAAAAAGTGAGACCGGAAATCAGGGCAGCCGTTGTGATGTATCAGGAAGAGTGTTTTCTGAGTGTCTCCGGACACCGGAACAGGGATGCCGGGATTCATTCGGATCATAGAAATATCCATGAAAATCAGATAGAAACCGCAACGGTTGATTTCTATGGACATACCCTGATCACTGTCCGGCACAACAATGCTGAGTATGTTGCCATGAAACCTGTTTGCGAAGGTATGGGGCTGGATTGGGAGGCACAGCGACAATTAATTGAACGAGATCAGGTGCTTAGACAGGTCACCTGTAAAATACAGGTGGTCTCTGAAGGAAAAGACAACAAAACATATCACGTTGACACAATTTGCCTTCCCCTGATGTATCTCAACGGATGGCTTTTCAAAATCAATGCTGCGAGATACAGAGAAAACGACCCTCGCCGGCACATCATCATTCAGTATCAGCGTGAATGCTATTCAGTTCTTTATAATTACTGGCATAAAGGCATTGCTGTCAACCCTCGCTTTCAGTCTCATCACCGGCCCCGGGAGGCGACAATTGCCGAAATCCTGTCAGAAGCGGAAGCCGGGATGGACCTTGCCCGGATACTCGGACTCCCGCTTGATCATGCAAGACGCTTTATGAATGAAATGGTAAAAAAAGCTTACGGTACGGACTGCCTTGAGATCGCTGAACAGACACGCCCGGCATCTGAGAGGCCCGGCATCTACCTGACCACCACACAGCTCGGGAAACGTCTCGGACTCACGCCTCACAAAACCAACAAGCTTCTGGAACGATGCGGGCTGATCGAGTCTTTCAGGAATGACAAAGACCAGCTTCGCTGGAAACCCACTGCCAGAGGAAAACCCTATGTCATCGGCAAAGGCGCAAAAAGGAATCCTGATAATTATGAAAAGGTGCATCAGCTGCTGTTTCTGGAATCTGTCGTTGAAGTCATTGGCAGTAGCAGCAGGTTGGGCTGAGGAACGAAACACGACATTTTTTACCTGATCATCGAGTATTAAGAATGCCCAGGTAAGGCCGGGGAGGGATTAACATGAACGAAACTCAGATACAAACGGCAACCGTTGACTTTCACGGACACACGCTGATAACGGTTTGGCACAATGGCAATGACTATATCGCTATGAAACCCGTTGTCGAAGGTATGGGGCTTGATTGGAAATCTCAAACAGAAGCAATCGTTCTCTGAACTGACCGGAATTATTTTTATGCGGAGAAGACACACGATTCTTGAAACAGTAAAGCCTGTCTTCACACCGTCGCAAAGTTCCCAAGAATAAAATTTACCCTGGCAATTTCCGTTGCCACCACCTGATGATGCTGTTGCAGTATGAAAGTGACAAACAGGAAAATAAATAAGACCCGGACCTAATTTTTTGTACATCCGCATATACTCAGGGGTCTGGCAAAAGTTATCTAAGTAACCGGACATAAATTTTCAGGTATAGATTCTGACATAATATCTGCGAGGTTTCGGAAACCTCGCAGGTGTTCGGATACTGAAAAATTTTTGTCCGGGTACTTATCAAAATCGGGGGATAAAAACCGAAAAAAAGCAAAAAACACCTGTCAGCCAGTGACACCGAAAAATAAGCCGAAAAAATCAATTCTTTCCATTTACTTAATCGCTTTTTGTTATTTATCCTTGACATGAATTTGCAAATTGTTTATAGCACATCACTTATAATGATCTTTTGAACTTTTCTTCGTAAAAATCACTTTTTTTGTAAAATCAATTAGTAATCTGCCCAAGTGCTGAATCCGGGGCCGAACTGAAAGGGGAATTTTGAGCGCAAAACTGACAAAACTGCTACAGAAAAAAAAAACCACAATTATAAAACAGTGGTTTGATATGGTGATAGACACTTATCCGCCTGATACTTCCAGATTTATAAAAGGCCAAAAAGACCCCTTTGCCAATCCCGTGGGAAATACCACTTTCGAGGGATTACAAACCCTTTTTGATGCTCTTTTTGATGATATGAATCGTGAAGCTATTGTCTCCTCTCTTGATCCCATTATTCGGATCAGAGCTATTCAGGATTTCACCCCCTCAAAAGCCATCAGTTTTATTTTCTCTCTCAAAAAAATTATCAGGGAAATTGCAAACAAAGAATTTCCTGACGACCAGGTCGCGGATGAATTGTTTCTGATGGATTCAAAAATTGACAACCTTGGCATGATTGGCTTTGATATCTATATGGAATGCCGGGAAAAACTCTATGAAATCAAATCAAATGAATTCAGAAACAGAACATACAGCGCATTTGAAAGAGCAGGGCTGCTAAAGCAAGACTGCTGCTAATACTTTGCAAAGGTTATACCACTAAATATACAGACCGCACGAAAAAAATAAGATACAAAAACTATGGCCATAGGAGTTTTTTCGTGTGTTTTGTGTATTTCGTGGTTTGTATTATAATGAAGGTTAACAGACAGAGAGGTAATGGTAAATGAACAAAAATTACATGTTTTCCCTCATAGCGGTCATTGTGCTTTTTCTGATCGCTTATTTTGGGGTTGAGACGGCCGGGCTTCATGTCCTTTTCGGTATTGTCATACCCTATCTGGCGGCGCTTATCTTCATTGTGGGGTTTGTATATCGGGTGAGGGACTGGGCATACTCGCCGGTTCCGTTCCGTATTCCCTCCACATGCGGCCAGCAGGCATCACTTCCCTGGATCAGACAGGCCACGTATGACAATCCTTCCTCCAACGGCGGTGTTATTGTACGGATGATTCTGGAAGTACTTTTTTTCCGCTCATTATTCAGAAATATGAGATTTGAGCTGAAAGGAGGAAAAAAGCTTTCCTATATATGGGAAAAATGGTTGTGGCTTTTTGCACTGGCATTTCACTGGGCATTCCTTGTTGTGGTGATAAGACATCTTCGCTTTTTTGCGGAGCCTGTTCCGTTCTGGGTTCAGTTTTTGGAATACCTGGACGGTTTTGTCCGGGTGGAGTTTCTGAGTGATGTATTACAAGTCGGTCTGCCCGGTGTCTTCATGTCCGGATTGGTGTTGCTGGTCGCTGTAATTTTTCTTTTTCTCAGAAGAGTCTTTATTTCGCAGGTGAATTATATTTCACTTGCCTCGGACTACTTTCCCCTTTTTCTGATCATGGGAATTGCTATTTCCGGTATTCTCATGCGCTATTTTATCAAAGTGGATATCGTGGGCGTTAAGGAATTCACCATGGGACTGGCGACGTTTTCTCCCAGTATTCCGGAGGGTGTCGGCGTAATTTTTTATGTGCATCTTTTGTTTGTCAGTGTTCTTCTGGTATATTTTCCTTTCAGCAAACTGATGCACCTGGGAGGCGTCTTCCTGAGTCCCACCAGAAACCTGGCGAACAACAGCCGTGCAAAAAGACATATCAATCCCTGGAACTACCCTGTTCATGTTCACACATATGAAGAATACGAAGACGAATTCAGGGAGAAGATGATAGAGGCTGGGCTTCCAGTGGAAAAGGAGAGTAATTAATGGCAGACGATCTTGCAAAACCGGAAGAATTATTAGAAAATTCAGGATATAAACGTCCTGCAACGGGATGGATGGATACGCCGATTGATATTCGGCCGGGCATGTATTGTTATGCCTCAAATCCGAAAAGCGTCGAATATGTCGGCCTTCCCAATCCGAGGCAATGGAATCCCCTTGAGGATGACTGGAAGCTGCCTGAAAACTGGCAGGAAATTGTCCATAAAGGCATCAAAGAACGGCTGGAGAAGTTCAGATCGTTTAAAATTTTTATGGATGTCTGTGTCCGATGCGGTGCATGTGCTGACAAATGTCATTTCTTTATCGGAACCGGGGACCCCAAAAATATGCCCGTGCTTCGGGCTGAACTGCTCAGATCTGTTTACAGAAATGATTTCACCACAGCCGGAAAAATATTTAAAAGTCTTGCCGGAGCCAGACCCCTGACTTTGGATGTACTCAAGGAATGGTGGTATTATTTCTTTCAGTGTACTGAATGCCGGCGGTGTTCGGTGTTCTGTCCTTACGGTATTGACACGGCTGAAATCACCATCATCGGCAGAGAGCTGCTGAACCTGCTGGGACTGAACATTGACTGGATCGCGACCCCTGTTGCAAACTGCTACAGAACCGGAAACCATCTCGGTATCCAGCCCCATGCGTTCAAAGATATGCTGGAGTTCTTTGTGGAAGACATTGAAGATATCACCGGCATCAATGTGGAACCTAGTTATAATAAAAAAGGCGCTGATATTCTGTTCATCACGCCGTCGGGTGATGTTTTTGCTGATCCGGGCACATATACCTGTATGGGTTATATGATACTGTTCAAGTATCTTAAGGATAAATACGGATTTGATATCACATGGAGCACATATGCATCCGAGGGCGGAAACTTCGGTTTTTTCACCTCCCATGAGACCATGAAACGGCTGAACTCAAAAATGTACGCGGAAGCCAAACGACTGGGCGTAAAATGGATTCTCGGGGGAGAATGCGGGCACATGTGGCGGGTGATCAATCAGTACATGGAGACCATGAACGGCCCTGCGGATTTTCTGGAGGAACCGGTCTCTCCCATCACCGGCACCAAATTTGAAAATGCAAAATCCACCAAGATGGTGCATATTGCCGAGTTTGTCGCAGACCTTATCAAACATGACAAACTGGAGCTGGATCCCAGCCGGAACGACAATCAGATCGTGACGTTCCACGACTCCTGCAATCCCGCCAGAGGCATGGGAATGCTGGAAGAACCCCGGTATGTCATCAAAAATGTATGCAACAATTTCTATGAAATGCCCGCAAACACCATCCGGGAAAATACATTTTGCTGTGGCAGCGGGGCCGGCCTGAACGCCGGAGAAAATATGGAACTGAGAATGTGCGGCGGTATGCCCAGAGCCAATGCGGTAAAATATGTTCATGAAAAACATGGGGTGAACATGTTGGCCTGCGTATGCGCGATTGACAGAGCTGTTTTTCCGGCGCTCATGGAATACTGGGTTCCCGAAGTGGATGTTACAGGGATGAGCGAACTGGTCGCCAACGCGCTTATCATGCCCGGTGAAAAAGACAGGGACACTGACCTGCGCGGGGAACCGTTACCGGGAAAGGAGGATGAATAATGCCCAGGCAGATGTATGACAAAGGAAAGATTGTGGCTGGCCTTGTCATTTTTGTGATTATCGCAACATTTCCTTTCTGGTACAATATCGGAAAAGCAGCGCCTGCTCCTGAATTGAAACTGACCGATAAGGCAAAGGCTGAGAAAGAATGTGTGATGTCCGTAACTGACATGAAAGCCGGACATATGCAGTTGCTTGACGAATGGCGGGATGAGGTGGTTCGCTCTGCCAACAGACTGTATGTGAACAGCAAGGGAAAAAGTTTTAACATGAGTCTTTCCAATACATGTTTGGATTGCCACTCAAACAAGGCCGACTTCTGTGACAAATGTCACGATTACGCGTCGGTGCGTCCTTACTGCTGGGACTGCCACATTGATAACCCCAAGGCAACGGAGGAGGCAAAAGAGTAATGGAAAGCAACAGAAGAAAATTCTTGAAAGTCGCTGGGATTTCAGCTCTGGGGATCGCGGGAGCGAAACCTGTTCTGAATGCCTTTGCTTCGGAACAGGAAGAGGAAGCGCAACACGCGGACGTTGAAATTCGTAAAAATGAAAAGGCCCTGACAGCCCGGCAATGGGCCATGGTGATAGACACCCGTAAACTTCAGTCCGAGGAAGACCTGAAGCCGATTATTGAGGCGTGTCATAAAACCCACAATGTTCCCGATGTCATGGATACAGAGAATGCTGAATATGACGAGGATAATCAGCGTCATGTCATCAAATGGATTTGGGAAGAAGAATATAAACATGCGTTTCCCACCAAGTCCACTGAATTTCTTGATGACAGACTGAAAAATCTGCCGTTTCTGGTGCTTTGCAACCATTGTGAGAATCCGCCGTGTGTCAGGGTATGTCCCACAAAAGCGACGTTTAAGCGGGAAGATGGCATTGTTCTCATGGACTTTCATCGCTGTATCGGATGCCGGTTCTGCATGGCTGCATGCCCTTACGGGTCCAGAAGCTTCAACTTCAGGGATCCGCGTGAATTTATCAAGGATGAGGACAGAAATCCTGAATTTCCCACCCGGATGAAAGGTGTCGTGGAAAAATGTAATTTCTGTGCGGAAAGACTGGCTGTGGGAAAGCAACCCGCATGTGTGGAAGCCTCCAACGGAGCCATTGCATTCGGCGACCTGTATGACCCTGAGTCCGAAGTCAGACAATTGCTTAAATCTAACTACACAATTCGTCGTAAACAGGGGCTGGGTACAGGCCCGGCGATCTATTATATTGTGTAATGAATAATGGATAATGGATAATGGATAATGGATAATGGATAATGAATAATGGATAATGAATAATGGATAATGAATAATGGATAATGAATAATTTAATTGTCAATTTTTAATTATCAATTATCAATTATCAATTATCAATTTTTAATTATCAATTATCCATTATCAATTTTTTAAGGGGTTTTTATGCTTGAACTAACAGTAAAAGGAAGCAAAAAATATTTTGGATGGATGGCGCTGGTGCTTGGCGTGATCGGCATCGGCTTCTGCGTCTATGTGTGGCAGCTGATTTCCGGTTTGCAGATCACGGGAATGAGCCGGGATGTTTCCTGGGGATTTTATATTGCCCAGCTGACCTTTCTCGTAGGCGTGGCTGCGTCGGCTGTGATGCTGGTTATTCCCCATTATCTTCATAATTATAAAGCCTTTGGAAGAATTACGATTTTGGGCGAGTTTCTGGCGATTGCGTCTG
This sequence comes from Desulfonema magnum, assembly GCF_017377395.1. Taxonomy (GTDB): domain Bacteria; phylum Desulfobacterota; class Desulfobacteria; order Desulfobacterales; family 4be13; genus Desulfonema_C; species Desulfonema_C magnum. The sequence continues at coordinate 685,055 of NZ_CP061800.1, forward strand.
TTACCATGTGCCTGCTGTTCGTTATTGTTGACTTGGGTCAGCCCATGCGGCTTTTTAATGTGATCTTACATCCCACACCGGGTTCTGTGCTGTTCTGGGACATGGTGGTGCTGAACGGATACCTTTTCTTAAATCTTATTATCGGCTGGAATGTGCTTGAAGCTGAACGCAACCAGGTCCCGCCTCCGGGATGGGTGAAACCGCTGATTTATCTTTCAGTTCCCTGGGCTGTCAGTATTCATACGGTGACAGCGTTTTTGTACTGCGGTCTTCCGGGCAGAGGTTACTGGCTTACGGCTATCCTGGCTCCGAGGTTTCTCTCCTCAGCGTTTGCAGCCGGTCCGTCACTGCTGGTGCTGTTGTGCCTCCTGATCAGAAAGATTTCCAAGTTTGATCCGGGCAAGGAGCAGATTCAGTCTCTTGCCAAGATTATTACTTATGCAATTATTCTGAATGTGTTCTTCTTCTTCTGTGAGCTTTTTGTGGTGTTCTACAGCCAGATTCCGGAACATATGGATCATTTCAAATATCTTTTCACCGGGCTTCATGGTCATGGCGTGCTGGTTCCGTGGATGTGGGCATCTCTCGGACTGATGATATTTTCGATTATCATGCTTGTCATTCCTTCGGTTCGCAAAAATGAGACCACGCTTGCCATTGCATGTATCGCAGTCTTTGCAGGTACTTGGATTGACAAGGGGATGGGGATGATCTCCGGCGGTTTTGTGCCGAACCCGCTGCATCATGTGAACGAATATGTCCCGACAGTGCCTGAGCTTGTCATAACTATCGGCGTTTACGGCATCGGTGTTCTTATCCTGACTGCGCTGTTCAAGATGGCGATTTCTATTAAAGAGGAAGTTGCCGCTTAAAACTGAATTGCGTGATTTGAAAAATTGAAAGGGGTTCATCCTGAACGGGATGAACCCCTTTTTTTGTGTCAGCCCTGAAAGGGCAATTTTGTCATACAGGGTGAAAGCTCCCGCTCAGTTTATTCAGGTCGCCTGCCTCAGCGCAGCCTCAAACTCCTGAAGGCTCTCACATCTGAGGAGATGGCGAAACAGCCCTCTGAGAACATCCGGATGCTGAACGCTTCTGATTTTTTCCAATATTCGTGCCGGAGGTGCGCCGAAGCGTTCGATCAGGGCATCTGTGATCATTTCCTGCCTGTCCTCCAATATCCCCAGCGTTTTGCCCTCCTTCATTCCCTCTTCCCTTGCTATCTCAATAATGTCAAGCATTCTTATCTCCTCCCATAAGCCCCTGAGCCGCTCTTTGTCAATGAGTTTGTTCGAGATGATCAGCGTGGCCGCCAGCAGTCTGGCGGAAATCCTCTCGGCCTTATACAGTTCGGCCTCAAAACGCAGCACCTCCTCGGCGAAGCGGCTGCGAGATGTCCCCTTCTCTTTTCCGTAAAGCGGAAGAAACACCAGTTCGAGCCAGTTGCCAAAATCCTCTTTTCCGACCGCCTCACGGATTTCCATGAGCCGCTTCCGTCCGTCCCGCTGGCTGAAATCAATGATCACTGGCGAATATTTCCCGCTCGGGGTTGTGATTTCCCTGTTTCCGTTTTCCCCTGACCACACCTCTCCCGATGCAAGGATGATATCCGTCACCTTTCCGCCCCATTGTCCTCCTCCGAGGAAATGATACGCGGCAAATCGCCACATGTCCTTCTTTTTCAGGTTCCGCTGTTCCTCAATATGATACAGCGAACCGGTGTCGTCCCGTACCATCACATCCACGCGTCCGGATGTCACCTTGATCTCGGCCGGTTCAAAACCGAAGATTTCCTCGATCTGTCCGCTTTTCACGCCGATCACATCGAGCGTCTCACCCCTCAGCACATCCGCGAGCCACCTCACAACGAGATCGTAGTTCTGGGCATAGTCAGTGCCGTTTTTCTTTTCCAAAGCCCCTCCGTCGCTTGTTAAAAAACCTCTCATTTCCGATTTTGATGTTTCCGTAAGCCCCTCCGGGCCTGTCTGTCCCGGGTTGCACAGCATGACAAAGAACACCTTTTATCCCGGTGACCGGCCAGACCTGATTCCTGATTCTTTATCCGACAGACTGTTTTTTATTTGTACCGGAATCACAAGAATTTTGCAAGGAATTTCCGGCATCCGTCAGTGTTTGCCATTACCCGGACTGACAAGGAGATGTGAATGATCTCCGGCGGTTTTGTGCCGAACCTGTTGCATTATATGAACAAGTATGTCCCGACAGTGCCGGAGCTTGCCATAACCATCGGCGTTTACGGCATCGGTGTTCTTATTCTGACAGCGCTGTTTAAGATGGCGATTTCAATCAAAGAGGAAGTTGCCGCTTAAAACTGAGCTGCGTGATTTGAAAAATTGAAAGAGGTTTCATCCTGAGTGGGATGAACCCTTTTTTTTGTTGTTTGGGAAGGTCTGAGATCAAAGCGTTCCGAAATCCGAATGGTTTTCGGTGAACCCCTTTTTGTGTTTAGGAACTGGACTGTAGAAAGTTTTAATTCGTAAAGTAAGTAATCGTAACCGGACAGAAATATGTTTATACCTATGTATATAGCGTCATGCGGCAAGGTCGGACGAAGTCTCACGGCCTCTTCCCCATATCTGGCGGGCTGCGGATTGGTGGCGTGTCAGGGCCGCGTATTCTTATCTCCGGATGAACATGCATCTGACCGGAGACAGCACTGATACCCGGCAAAAATGGGATATCGAAGGCAGCAGCCCCCGGCATCAGATTTCCCCGCGATTTTCACTGGAGATCATAAAAGTCCTTGAATTTGATCTGTGGATGCGTTATGCAGATGAACTGCCTGCGAAAGCCATAGACAGTTATAGAACTCTGGATTCCTGCCTGGCATGGATGTCCTTTAGGAATCTTGAACTTTCAGTTACGGGACAGCATCTTCTTGACGACCGGCATTCTGAATTTTCCGTTCTTGATGTGGAACGCCGAGTTTATGGCAAGCTGCTATGGTGTTTTTAATCTTTGAAATTTCCGGAAATGGAAACAAAGAAAAATGAGCATATTTAAACAGGTGATGACTGAACTGGCAAATGGTCAGCGATCCCCGGCGTTTTCGGATACATTGGAGCCGGATCAATACGGACTTGTTTATGTGGGCGGTGAGATTTCTGTTTATACGGTGATCGAAGCATACACCAAAGGCTGTTTTCCTTGGACAGGCTCTCATCCTGTACCCTGGTTTTCCCCTGATCCGCGTCTTGTATTGTTTCCTAAAAATTTCAGAGCCTCCCGAAGCCTTCGCAAACTTGCCCGTCAGAAAAAATTTAAGGTCCGCTTTGACGCTGACTTCCGGGCAGTGATGGAAAACTGCGCGGCCATTCCCAGAAAAGGACAAAAAGGAACCTGGATCACGGAAAATATGAAAGAAACTTATTGCGAGCTTCATGATATGCACATTGCTCACAGCGTGGAAGTGTATCAGAATGAACAATTATGCGGCGGGCTTTACGGTCTGACTTTTGGTCATGCTTTTTTTGGGGAGTCCATGTTCTCCCGTGTACCAAGCACTTCAAAACTGGCACTTTATGTCTTATGTGTCGTATTAGCTGCGAAAAAATTTGATTTTATTGATTGTCAGCAAATAACCTCTCATCTCATGAGACTGGGGGCAGTGCCGCTTTCACATCGTGAATATATGAAACGTTTGAACCGTACCCTGGCCGCTGAGTCTCATCATGAAAGTTGGGAGGGATATTTACGAAGTGTCAGCAGAGCCGGAAGTTTTGAAAAGTCCCGTGGGGACGGCATATTTGTAGCATAAGAGGATCTGACTCATCCCAAGTCCCGTGGGGACGGCATATCCGGGTTCCCTGGTAAACGGGACTCGGAAACACGGGGAATATCATTACTACAAATATGCCCTCCCTATGGGACTTCTCAATCTTCCTCTCAGCTCGGAGTGCCAAACTTGCAGCTTGGCCAGTGTTCCCCGGTTTTCGGGCATTGAAAATATTGCCAAACTGTAAGTTCCGCACTCCGGATAATTATTTTTGAATTGCCGGAAACGGCAGATATTATAAACATCACTGAGCGCTGTTCCGAAAACCTCCTCCGGAAGAGCGCGGAGAGGATTTTTGCATAAAAATATGTCTGATCAGAATGAAACAGATAATCAGGTTCCTGGCGGGGTATATCTCTGTCAGGTGAGTGAAACCCTTTCCTGCGGCGCGTGCTGCGGTCTTTACAACGTGGCGGATCCTTCCCGTGAGGCCCTCACGGAAATGCTGATTTCCCGAACCAGGGCTTTTGAAAAAGTTCCCCGTAACACGGACGCCATCCTTGACTTCGGACAGGAGACCGGGACAGGGGAGACACAGGACAGGCCCTTTCCGGACTTTCATCACTGCCCGTATATCGGCCTGGCAGGCAGAAACAACTCACGGGTGGGCTGCCTTCTGCATCCGATGGCCAAGGGAAACAACGGTGTGGATTTCAGAGGACTCAGTTTTTACGGCGGCATGGCATGCAGAATCTACTTCTGTCCGTCTTACCGCTGTCTGCCGGCAGCTTATAAAGATATCCTCCGACACGTTTCAGAGGACTGGTATTTATACGGACTGATGATTACTGAAACAGAAATGGTGAGCGCGTTTTTCAGCGAAGTGGAAACCCGCCTCGGGAGGCTGTTAAAAAAAGAAGATATTGTCGGAAATGAGAAGCGCACAGAGATTATTCGGGAATTCCTGAGACTCAAAACAGACTGGCCTTTTCGTTCCGGTACCAGCAAAAATCTGTGTAACTATTTCTTTGAAGATAAATTATATTCCGTGCCTCCGGTCAATTACGCGGACATTGGCACAACGCCGTCCCGATATGATCCCTTTCTGAAAGCATTGCGGTCTTCTTTTGATTCCGCTGATGCGCTGCAAAGGGCAGAGAGCCTTCTGGATCAGCTTTTTGAACGCCTGGTTCAATCTCTGTTTTAAAAGGTCCCCCGTCATTTATTATTCAGTTATTGAAATTATTGACGAGTCAGCTAAAAAGTGATATTTTTTATGTCAGAAATAAATAGTTAAAGAATAAACAGGGATCAGGACTGATTGCCGTTCCTGGTTCGGACGTATAAAAACACCTGGTGATGCTCCAAAAATTCTGAACACTGCCCCCAGTGTAACTGACAAGACGCTCTGAAAAACTAACCGATTTTGAACATTTTTTTTGAAGGAGGTTATCTCATGGAACTAAAGCAAAAAGGCGCTGAAGCCAATGTTGGCGGCTTCAAGCAACTGATGGTCACCATGAAATGGACAACTGCTGCTGATTTTGATCTGGGAGCGGTCTATGAAGACAAAAGCGACAAAAAAGGAATTGTCTATTTCGGTGAAATGGGAAATCTGAACAATTTTCCTTACATGCAGCTCAGCGGAGATGAAGGGGTGGGCGACACTGGCGGTGATAACGAAGAAGTCATGCGCGTCACCAAATTAGATGATATGAAATATGTCTGGATTTTATGCTGGGACTACGGCAAGGTCCAGGACGGCTCCCCTGCCCGCTTCAAAGAGAGTGATGTCTCTCTTTCTGTTATGGATGACAAGGGCCGTACCCATAATGTCATTCTGGATACCGGAGATATGGGCAATGTGGCCCTTATTGCCACGATTGACAACACCAGTCCCATCGGGGCCAAGCTTATCAACAGCAGCAAGGCAGGGACATTGAAGGGGCTGAAAAATCTTCAGCAACTCATAGATATTATCGAAAACTGATTGGAATGAGTACGAGGTGTCAGGTGCCATATAAAACTCTGAAACGTTCATGTTTCGTTGTGACCGGACGCTCATAACCATTTAAGAAAAAATTATTCGGAATTCCGAACTTGCAGTCCCGGGGGACTTGGCCTGCAAGCATCGGAGATATTGCCAAACTGTAAGTTTGGCACTCCGGAGAGAGATATAAGTACCCGATCAAAAGTTTTTTATACATCTTTTTTTCTGCGAGCAGCTGAGAAACCCGGCTTTTTCCGTCACGGGCCGCGGATTTTTCCGGTAAAAAAAGCCGGGTTTCTTCCCCGGGAAGATATCGAAAACTTATGGTTAGGTACTTATTTATTGAAACTATGGCTGCCGGGTGAGGCAAGGACGTTTCTCCCGCTCCAAGCTTAAAAAACAATATCAACAAGGAGGGAATTTCAATGGAACTTAAACAAAAAGGTGCGGAAGCCAATGTTGGCAGTTTCAAACAACTGATGGTCACCATGAAATGGACAACCGCGGCTGATTTTGATCTGGCCGCGGCTTATGAAGACAAGAATGGAAAACAAGGACTTGTTTATTTTGGTGAATTGGGAGACCTGAACGCGTTTCCTTTCATGCAGCTCAGCGGAGACGAGGGCGTGGGTGATACCGGCGGTGACAACGAAGAAGTCATGCGTATCACCCAGTTAGATGATATGAAATATGTCTGGATACTGTGCTGGGACTACGGCAAAGTTCAGGACGGAGCCGCTGCCCGGTTCAATGAGAGCGATGTCAGCCTTACTGTCTTAGATGACAAGGGAACCTCGCATGATGTGACCCTGGATACCGGCGATATGGGCAATGTGGCCCTCATCGCGACCATTGACAATTCCGGCCCTATCGGAGCCAAACTCGTCAACAGCAGTAAAGCAGGCACACTCAAAGGCTTGAAAAAACTTCAGGACCTGATAGACATCATTAATGGTTAGAAACAATTATCAGTGATCAGTGACCAGTTTCGAGTTTCAAGTTTCAAGTTTCAAGTTTCAAGTTTCAAGTTTCGAGTTTCAAGTTTCGAGTTTCAACTTTCAAGTTTCAAGTTTCTGGTCACTGATCAACTGATGAAGGAATAGGAGAGCGAACCATGGAACTCAAGCAAAAAGGAGCCAATGCAATGATCGGGGCCTTCAGTCAGATGAAGGTCTCTCTGATCTGGACTTCAGCCGTTGATCTTGACCTGATGGCGTTTTATAAGACCAAAGACGGACAGGTCGGCGGAGTCTATTCTGATAATTATGCAGGTGGCTCACTTGGTGATCTCAACCAGTTCCCGTTTATTGAACTTTCAGGGGACGCGGGTGTCGGTGCCGTGGGCGGGGATAATCGGGAAGAACTTCGCATCACCAAACTGGATGACTTTGAAGAACTGTATATTGCCGCCGTTAATTTCACAGACGCGTCCTCTGGTTCTGACAAAGTGTTTGCCGACTATGATGCACGCGTCGAGGTGGTAACAGACAAGGGGGACAGCCACACTGTTGCTCTGGATTCACGACAGTCAGGATCGGTGGCTGTTCTGTGTAAATTTACCAGCAGTTTCATGGGAGCTTCGCTGGTGAACAACAGCGAGGTGGTGAGTTTTGAGAATTTCAAGTCATCTGTGCCGGGCGCTTCGGCCATCAAGCTCGCCTCCAAGATAATTTTGAAACAAAAAGGAGAAAAAGCCAGTCTGATGGGCAATGATTTTCAGGCGACCCTCAGATGGAAAATGGCGGTAGATCTTGATCTCCATTGTTTTTGCACATTTAAGGGCGGACCCGAACCCCCGAAAGGATTGCTGGGCAAACTCTTTGGCGGAGGCAGTGCTTCCGGAGAGGGACATATTTATTTTGCCAAGCGCGGCAGCAAGACAAATTCACCCTGGATATATCTTGACCAGGATGCCGGCATCGGTGACGTGGCCGGTGATAACGAGGAAAACATCTATTTTACAAAACTGGATAAGATAGAACATGCGCTGATTGTTGCGAATATTTATAACAAACCCAATGCCAACTTTGCCAGTTATGACGGTGCTGTCATTGTTCAGGGAGGAGGACGTGAGATCGAAGTTCCCCTGACCGAACGCAAACCCGGAAGTTGGTGTGTCATTGCCCGGATTGACAACAGCAGCGGTTCTCCGCAACTGATCAATGTCAACAAAACCCAGCGCAACAAGCCTTCTGTCAGAGAGTTTGTATGAGGAGCGGACAGGACGCGTCAGGGGACGAAGGCCAGGATGATTAAAGATATCGAATCCCTGAGATTTGGCTATGAAACCGATCTGTTCAGAATCATCACGGCTCAACTTGGGAACACGCCGCTTCTGGCTCACACCAGAGCAAAAAATCTGCTTGATATCAGGCGAACGGACCTTCTTGGCGAAGCGGTCCGCATAACAGCCGATTTGCTGCCTGAAATCCACGAAACCTATCAGTCGTGTCTGGATATTCTTGGCCACGGTTTCAGCGGAGAGCTGTTTGTTCGACAGAGCATGGAGTATAACGCCAGTGTCTTCGCTCATGAGAAAAAGTTTGATGTGCTTGTACACTCCGCGTTACTGAACGATTTTACGCCGGATGAACTGGCATTTGTTTTTGGTCATGAACTGGGGCATGTGCTGTTTGAACATTCCCGGTTTTGCGTTTTTGACATTCTTTCAAATCCCGAAGGTGTGAGCCGTGACACCGCGGATATTTTATTTCGATGGTCCCGTGCCTCGGAGGTATCGGCCGACCGTGTGGGGCTGCTCTGTTGCGGAAAGCTCTCCACAGCGGTAACAGCCCTTTTCAAAACCGCCAGCGGCCTGGCCGGTATTGATATGGATCAGATGCTCCGGTCATTTCGCAGGCAGTACGAAGATTTGGAAAAACAACTCCGAGAGGCGAGTGACGACCTGAGCTGGGTACGCACTCACCCCATGATCCCCATCCGTTTTAAAGCCCTTGAACTGGCGGCCCTGGATATTGTTGCCCTGCGGCAACAATCCGGAGGATTCTCCGGGAAAGGGTTCCGAGCCATTGATCAGCAAATCGCCGGCATTCTTGAAGCTATTGACATCAATGCTGTTTGTACCCGCATTCAGTAAAAAATTCGTAATTCCGCGTTTAGGTGGTTTTTCCATCCGAATGACAAGAACCGCCTAAACGCGGAACTACGAATTTTTTATTGCATGATCACCTTTTTTCCGGCAGTAAGTTCTGTAAGGGCATCCGTATCAAGTATTTCTGCATACGATATCTTTTCCAAAAGTTTCTGAACACGCCCCTTGCCCAATAAAAAAAGCTACTTAAAATGAGATTTTTGCCTTACTTAAAAAAAATAAAATTTTTTTTGATTTTTAAAGCTGTTAGGTGTGGTTGTCGAAAAAGATTTTAAAATGAGAACTTTCAGGTCTGAGTGGGTAAAAAAATATGAAAAAATGGCTGTTGCTTATTTGAAATGAGAATTTTGAACAGGAACGAAAAATCAGGCTGAAAAACCCTCATAGTGCCATTTTGTAAGGGATTCTATGTCTTTAAGAAATATTTTTCTGTTTTTTGAGGCACTGTCTTTGGCACCATCTGTAAAATAACTCGTTGTTACTATGTAACCTCTCCATACCTCATTTTCTTCAAGAACTCCTTTAAATTCCCTGACTACGCCCGGACCTATGGGATTTTCTGTATAACGTTTGCACTGAACAATAATCAGTCCTTCCGGATGCTTGGCAAATCCGTCAATTCCGTGATCATTCGACCTTTTTGTGACCCACGCTGGCAAACCGCATTCCTTAAAGAAATTCATCACATGAAGCTCGAAGTCAAACGGATCCATGTACAGGAGCTTTTCCCGAAGGGCTTTTTCATCTTCCGGCATTTCAAACCGCCTCGGTTCGGCAGGTGATGATCTCATTATTTCCCGCATGTATTTTTTCACTCGTTCCCAGGCTCTGCCTGGGAACGCATACCCGAGGCTCTGCCTCGCATGGGAACTTAGGCGGACAATGACACTCCCTCATATGAGAAAGCAAAAAAGGCAAAGCTGTTTTCTGATTCTGACGGATTTTGCTAAAAATGGCGTATTCTGGTTGCAAAAGTACAGGGAAAGGGGATAAGAAAAGGAAAAAAATTTCTTCCCTTTCTTATCCGCTTTCCTTGTACTTTTCATGCGGATGTCCTCTGGCATTTGGAATCAGATGGTTATTTCTGTTCTGCCACTTTTTTCAGAATATAAAACAGCTCCTCAGACCCCACCCTTCCGTCCTCGTTCACGTCAATACCTGACAAGGTATAATCTGACCACACCAGCAGCCCGGAGTTGTCCATTCCAGCCAGGACTTTCAAGGCGATAATGATATCCCCGAGGTCTGTTTTCCAATCCCCGCTGAGGTCGCCTCTGGGAGCCGGATCTCCGCCAGTCTGTATCACGTTGGTCTGCATGGGCAGTGAATAAACATTTTTTGTGTCCATGGCATAGACGGTGATTTTATAAACCCCCTGCCTGTCAAATGCCGTGTAATTTCCCTCGTAAATGCCGTCGCCGTCGGAATCCCCGAGTTCCGTGACAGGAAGAACAGTGATCGGCGTGTCAGCGGAATCCGAATTGTAACCCGGGGGAGTGATGACACCCCACACCCGGGCGACACCGTCCGTGTCAATCACCGGGCCTGCCCATATTGTCGCCGAGGTTTCTCCGTCCAGGGTCTGTGCGTGGGACACATCCTGTATGTTCGGCATGTCTGATGCGGGGATGTATCCTCTGCCGATCACTGTTCTGTTTATCAGGGTGTTGTCCGCCTTTTCATTGGGGATGCCGTCTCCGTCAGCATCGAGAAGAGCGGTCTGTCTGTCCTTCACCATGCTGCTGGCGAAATAAAACGCCTCGTCCAGCTCGGAGCCTTTGTATATGTATGACCAGAACTGGAAGGAAAACGACAGCCCCCCGTTGTTCATAAAAATGGCAGGTTCCTCTGCGGATGCGCTGGTGATAAGAATACGGTCTTTTCCCGCAGGCGGAAGCATCCGGGAAAGAAAGGAGCCTGATTGGCACGCATCGTAAATAAAGAGGAGCTTTCCGGCCATAAACACTGATTCATTGTCCAAACCCTGATTCACCTGATAAAATTATTTTCAGGATTTTTGTTCAGCCGGATGCGATATACGGGTCTGGCGATCCGGACGGGTTAGTGACAGGCAGGAATTTTTCGGCTATAAGTAAACGAAATCCCTGCTTATCACTAATCCGTGTAGATAGAGGCCCTGATTTACCTGAAGCAGTCGGGCTTCTCAGAACTCGGAACCGGAAATATCTAATCTGAGCCGGGGTCTGGCTATTCTCGGTCGTCCCTACGGGACTGGAAATCAGGCAGTCCGCCGTTCAATCCACTGATAAACCGCTTCCAGGGATTCAAAATCAAGAAGCTCCTCTCCCAGTTCCAGCAGGTCATCCGGGCCCAGTTTTTCCAGTTTTGGCAGTTCCTGCTCGGGCCGAACTCTGAATTTCTTGGCAATCAGTCTCGCCAAAATTGACCTTCCCTGCTGAATTCCCCTTTTATATCCGATTCTTTCGACACTTGTGATATACGGCATTTTTCCCTCCTTTTCAAAAACTGACACTTCCTCCCAAAACAGATCGTCCTCCTTTTCCGGCAGGAACATCACCCAGTCTATGAACCTGAACAGATTTATGATATCCTGTTTTGAGAAGCCTTTACGGTAAAGATGTCTGATCAGGGCGATCTTTTCCAGCATCCGCTTTCTGCTGCTTCTGACAGTCGCCTTTGTCTTCAGATGCGCCAGAACAACGACCGCAAAAGGGTTGTTGCTTTTTTTAAGCGATTCCTCGTCCTTTGCGTAGTCTCCCAGCCTGACCACCGGAAAACGGAATCTGACCTCGCAGTCCCACAGTTTCTTCTCAAATTTTCCGGTATTCTTTTTCCTTCCCGCATAGCCGATCACGGCGAAGCTCGCCGCGTGGCGGCGGTACCGGTCGTACAGCCTGTAATTGTAGATGTACATGCGCTCGGAGAAGTCCCCTTCCCCCTCTATCTGAATGTCCGCATGGATCACGGCCCAGACATCCTTCCCGTCTTTAAGCCACACCTTCACGAGCTTGTCCACATATCTCCGCCCCGTGTCCGCATCCTTTGCGATTTTTTGCAGTTCCTTGTCCAGGAATTCGTACCCCCTTTTCCAGTCAATGTCCTGAAATGCCTTCGGAAAAAAGAAGGCGATGAATTCTGGAAAATATTGCTCGATGATCTCCTTCCAGGGCGTGTCATAGTCATGTTTTTCTGTCATGTTTTCAGCCTTGTTCCGCTCCTTTTGTCAGCGATTAAAATATATTTCGCCCCCGGTTATGAAAACACGGCAATCGGATTTTTTAGAAAAAATCCGATTGCCGCCGGAGCCGAAAACCCCATTTTCCCCAAAACACAGTTTCAGGATAAATGATTTTCAGGATTTTTTCAAGACTTGCAGGACAATTGTCCGAACCCTGATTCACCTGATAAAATGATTTCCAGGATTTTTGTTCAGCCGGATGCGATATACGGGTCTGGCGATCCGGACGGGTTAGTGACAGGCAGGAATTTTTTGGCTGTCCGCAAACGAAATCCCTGCTTATCACTAATCCGTGTAGATAGAGGCCCTGATTTACCTGAAGCAGTCGGGCTTCTCAGAACTCGGAACCGGAAATATCTAATCTGAACCGGGGCAGGGCCATTCTCGGTCGTCCCTACGGGACTGGGGTAGCTTGGAATACCCGCCCCGGCAATGAATTGCAGGGCTATCCTCCGGGCGTCCCTACGGGACTGGGGTAGCTTGGAATACCCGCCTCGGCAATGAATTGCCGGGCTATCCTCCGGTCGTCCCTACGGGACTGGGGTAGCTTGGAATACCCGCCCCGGCAATGAATTGCCGGGCTATCCTCCGGTCGTCCCTACGGGACTGGGGTAGCTTGGAATACCCGCCTCGGCAATGAATTGCCGGGCTATCCTCCGGTCGTCCCTACGGGACTGGGGTAGCTTGGAATACCCGCCCCGGTCGTCCCTACGGGACTGGAAATCAGGCAGTCCGCCGTTCAATCCACCGATAAACCGCTTCAAGTGATTCAAAATCAAGAAGTTCCTCTCCCAGTTCCAGCAGGTCATCCGGGCCCAGTTTTTCCAGTTTTGGCAGTTCTTGCTCCGGCCGAACTCTGAATTTTTTGGCAATCAGCCTCGCCAGCATTGATCTCATCTGCTGAATCCCCTGTTTAATACCTCTTTTATATCCGATTCTTTCGACACTTGTGATATACGGCATTTTTCCCTCCTTTTCAAAAACTGAAACTTCTTCCCAGAAAAGATCGTCCTCCTTTTCCGGCAGGAACATCACCCAGTCTATGAACCTGAACAGATTTATGATATCCTGTTTTGAGAAACCCTTTCTGTACAGATGTCTGATAAGGGCGATCTTCTCCCGCATCCGCTTTCTGCTGCTTCTGACAGTCGCCTTTGTTTTAAGATGTGCCAGAACGACCACCGCAAAAGGATTGTCGCTGTCTCTCAGCGATTTTTCATCCTTTGCGTAGTCTCCCAGCCTGACCACCGGAAAACGGAATCTGACCTCGCAGTCCCACAGTTTCTTCTCAAATTTTCCGGTATTCTTTTTCCTTCCCGCATAGCCGATCACGGCGAAGCTCGCCGCGTGGCGGCGGTACCGGTCGTACAGCCTGTAATTGTAGATGTACATGCGCTCGGAGAAGTCCCCTTCCCCCTCTATCTGAATGTCCGCATGGATCACGGCCCAGACATCCTTCCCGTTTTTCAGCCACACCTTCACGAGCTTGTCCACATATCTCCGCCCCGTGTCCGCATCTTTTGCGATTTTTTGCAGTTCCTTGTCCAGGAATTCGTACCCCCTTTTCCAGTCAATGTCCTGAAACGCCTTCGGAAAAAAGAAGGCAATGAATTCTGGAAAATATTGCTCGATGATCTCCTTCCAGGGCGTGTCATAGTCATGTTTTTCTGTCATGTTTTCAGCCTTGTTCCGCTCCTTTTGTCAGCGATTAAAATATATTTCGCCCCCGGTTATGAAAACACGGCAATCGGATTTTTTAGAAAAAATCCGATTGTCGCCGAAGCCGAAGACCCCATTTTCCTTAAAAATACAATTTCAGGATAAATGACTTTCAGGATTTTTTCAAGACTTGCAGGACAATTGTCCGAACCCTGATTCACCTGATGAAATGATTTTCAGGATTTGTGTTCAGCCGGATGCGTCTGCGGGCTTGGGAGAAATCATGAAAATTCCTTAATCCTTTAATCAGGGGTCGGACAATCTGTAACAATGGAGAATTCTTTTCCTTTTCTTATCCGGTTTCCCTGTAGTTTTTGCAAAACTTTTTTTCCTGTAAACAGCCTTAAAAGATAAAAATCAACGAAAAGTTTTATCTGACAAGATCCGCAGAACATAGAGGAGTTCCTCAAATCCGATTTTGCCATCCCCGTTCACATCAGCACCTGATGCTGCATACTTGGGATGAGTCAGATATTCAGTACTCATTCCCGCCAGCACTTTCAGCGCCAGAAGAGCGTCTCCCAGATTCACATAGCCGTCGCCGCTGACATCGCCTTTATAAACCAGTTTTATATCAATCCGGGTTTTTCCAAATTCTTCAACCGTAACTGTCTCGGAATAGGTTTCGTACAATCCTGATAGGTCAGTAGCGGTCAGTGTGAACGTACCCGGGCCGTGAGGAATATAATAAGTTCCATCGGAGAGAACGATTGCCTCAGCCACATCTGTCATAATTACAATTGATTCTGTCGCGGGAACTATCGTGCCGCAAATCAGTCCGTTAAAAGCAGCATGGGGTTTGGTCAGTTGGAGGGAATATTGTGTTCCATCGCCATACTGAGCCAGACATTCCTGAACGATATCAGGATCGCACTGTCTGATCCTAGCGTAATAAATACCGTCGGCAGTGCAATTCCATTCAAAGAATTCTTCCTCACCCACATTTCCGATATCTTCTTCCTTACCTTTATGATCTGACACCAGAGTTTGTCCGTCACTTTTATAAACGCCGATGATGGGATCGCAGTTTTTACCTGCTTCTCCCGGAGATGGCTCTGCTACAATTTTATATGTCTCTCCGCTGCGGGCATAGAACTTCACCCAATCCTCATCGCCGGCATCATAAAAATTATGTGTCTGAAGCGATTCATAGCCTGATTCCTCATCCTCTGTTTCCTGGGGATTAATCCAGATAACATTTGCATTTTGAAATTCGTTGTCATCTTCATAATCATCATCCGAAGCTCCCACGCCGGATGCGGCGAACAGAGAAAAAAAAATCAGGAGACTGCAAGAAAAAGAAAAAAATTTTAAAGATGATAAAGCGTTCTTCATTACGAACCTCCTTTGTTTTTAAAAGTTTAACGCTATGTACAACTATATTAATGCCACAAAGACACGAAGACACAAAGGGGCACAAAGAAAAACTTCGTGAGACTTCGTGCCTTTGTGGCGTAATCATTACCGGAATAAAAGGCTCTCGGAGTGACGAATCCCTCCGGGACTGAATTTCCCACAGATAATCTTAAAAATAAAAAATCAGCGAAGAATATACGGTATGCTCACGCACATCCTGGGACAAGCCCTCTCCCGGCAGCATGGAACTGCCCACGTTATCCCCGAAACGAAACGGCTTTTCAGAGATCGGCACCGGAAATAAGTACCTGAGCAAAAGTTTTTTATATTTGCCCGGAAAGAAACCCGGCTTTTTTTCCGGAATGATGCGTCTCCGACAAAGGAAAAAGCCGGGTTTCTCCGCCGTTCGCAGAAAAAAGATATATAAAAAATTTTTGCACAGGTACTTATCTAATCTGAGAATACCTGACCCGGCAATGAATTGCCGGGCTATTCTCGGTCGTCCTTACGGGACCGGGGTAACTGTGATATACGGCATTTTTCCCTCCTTTTCAAAAACTGACACCTGATCCCAGAACATATCATCTTCCTTTTCCAGCAGAAACATCACCCAGTCTATGAAGCGGAACCAACTGGCAATTTCCGCCGGAGCCGGAGAGGCGATTCTCTCAAAATCTGATTCCAAACTAAATGATTTTCAGGATATTTTCAAGAACGTCAGAAAAAATCCTTTCATCAAGGCTCTGCCGGACACATTTATAAATCAGGGGGAATAATTCAGTCCCGAAGGGACGGCTGAAAACAGCCCGGCAATTTATTGCCGGGGTCAGATTTTATTTCGGATAATCAGCATATGGAAAATGATCCCGAGTCGCTCCCGGGGGATTGGGAAATCCCTCGGAAATGCCCGGGATTTGTCAATCCCGGGCGAGCGTTTTGGGACATTTTCCATCTAATGATAATTCTTTAAAAACGAATTGTTAAACAAAAAAAGCTTTGGTTTCGGCAACGTCTGATGAAAAATATTTTCAAATGCTTCGGATTCTGCTAAAAAGACAAGATAATCGAATCAGACCCCTGGTCTCAAATCAAATGATCATACCATATTTTTTGTCACTCGTTATGGAACCCGAACGCATGGGAGAAAAACAAATGAAAATATCCTGTTTATTGAATTTCAAAGTAAAGTCCGTTGTTTTTTGGCTCTGCTTTTTGTTTTTGCTGTTTTCGAGGTATGAAGCGGCAAAGGCCCTGGGCGAATCAGAAAATTTGTCACCGGCTCCTAAAAAATATGCCCTGCTGATAGGAATTGACAAATACGGCGGAGAAGAATTCAAGCCGTTGCAGGGTGCGAAGAATGATGTGGAACTGATGAAGGCAATTCTTACCGGGCATTTTCACTGTAAGTCGGAAGATATCACGGTTCTTACAGATGAACAGGCAACACACACCGCCATAAAAGCAGCTTTTCAAAAACTCTCCGACACCGTAAAAAAGGGTGATTTTGTTTACATTCATTATTCTGGTCACGGGTCATACACTTGTGACCTGAACGGAGATGAATCGCCGAATTGGAGAAAAGATTCCACATGGGTGTCATATAAGGATTTTGCCATCGTGCAATCTGATCAAAACCCACATTCGGATCGTAGTCTGCCCCCTGCTTCGCCTGGGAAAGATTGTGCTGAAATTCGAGAATTACAGAAAAAAGAATCGCTTTCACCATCTCCCCCGGTCTCCCCTGAACTTCTGAACAATTATGATATCCTGGATGATGAAATCCACTCATGGCTGTCATCCCTGGGCCAGAAGACAGAGCATGTCATATTTGTGTCAGATTCCTGCCATTCCGGGACAGTGACCAGAGGAGAAGCTGCACTTGCGACACGGGGAGTTCCCATGGATTTCCGGCCTCATCCCCTGGGTATGGTTCCGGTTCAAAACATTTTCCTTCCGGGTTTGCGTATCACTGCTTGCAGAGATAATGAAAAAGCCAGCGAATACAGGAAGGAAGATAAAATTCACGGGCTGTTCACCTGGTTCTGGACACAGAGCCTCGAACAAGCCAGACCGGATGAGACCTGGGGAAACCTCTATAAACGTACCTGTGCGAAAGTCCGGCAATACGCAGGGGGAAGACAACATCCTCAGATTGAAGGAGAACAAAAACGGCTTATTTTCGGTGGCAGCTTTGCTGACCGCACAGCAGCCATTCCGATCAGGTATGTGTCCCATGACGGACTGACAGCCAAAATTGATGCCGGGAGTCTGCTGGGTGTCACACGCGGCTCGGTGTATCGAAAGGCTGATATTCGGACAAAAAATAAGGAATATCCAACAATTGAGATCACCAGAACATATCCCACATGGAGCCAGGGCCGGATAAGGGGGACGTTCAAAGTGGGTGATCTGTTGCTGCTGGAACATTATCAGCATAAGGCCGACCCCATGAAAATTTTTGTCAGGGCGGACCTGAAAGAGGATCAGTTGCTGGCTGATAAAATAAAAAAAGCGGTGAGTACGCTTCCTGCATATGAAATAACAGAAAATCAGGGTAAAAGTGATTTTGTCATTCAGATATTGCGGCCTGAAAAGGACAACCATAATCAGTATGTTTACAGCAAAGAAAACGACAGCCTGCCCCGATCTTGTGCTGATCAGAATCCTGAGTGCTGGATTCTGACCCCGGATGAGGCACTGTATCAGGAGAAGCTGAAAATCAGTATGGCGGATGATGACAAAGGGACGAAAGTCCTGTGCGACAACCTTGCAAAGATTGCGAGAGTGAAAAATCTGGTCAGCCTGTCATCCGCACCAGGTCAGATAAGTCCTGTTCAACTCAGCATTACCATATGGCGCAAGAGCGAACCAGGTAATCCCGTTGAAAAGGTACAGGAAACAAGCAGCATATGGCCGGAAAGAATTGAAGCTGGCGGGATATTGTGGCAACAGGAAAGGACGGTTACGGCAAGAGAACCGGAACAATTTGATTTAAAAGCTGACCGGTTGCTCACCTTTTCCATTCATAACACATCAGACAAAGCCTTTTTCATATATCTGCTTAATATTACATCAGATGGTGAAATTGTGCCTTTTTATCCGACACCGTATCAGAACAAAGAATATGCCAAAGTCGAAGCAAACGGAATTCGCAAAGTGGAAGAGGTCACACTCTGGATTGATCAGCCCGGTTATGAATATATCCGCCTGATTGCCACTCTGGAACCCATTGATATTTATGTTTTGGAGCAAAAAGGATATCGTAAGCGTTCCGAAGAAAGAAAACTGAATCCGCTTGAGGCACTCCTCAGCACAAAAGCCGGGCATTCATTACGCGGCAGGAATCTGGGCCCGATTTCCACAGCAGCATGGACTACGGTTCTGGGTGCTTTCAGGGTCACACCGTAACAGGGACATCCGGAGTGCCAAACTTACAGTTTGGCAATGCTCCCGGAATCCCGGCCGTACGCAGATAAAAAATTCCGTGTAAAGGTGTGAAGTTTCCCAAACTTGCAGTTTGGCAATATCTTCGATCTCTGCAAGTCTGAGCATTTCTGCCAAACTGTAAGTTTGGCACTCCGGATAATCTTCCTTTCAAAATTTATATCAGCAGACCGTGTGAACGCGGAACTTCAAACCTTTTCGAGCTTACCGGGTACAGACATGAAAACAGTATTCATATTTCTGATTACAGGTATTTTCCTTGCTTCATTCCCTGAAACCTCTCCTGTCTTCTCACAAGAGCAATACAGAGATTACTGGGTGAGGAACTACGATATCCTGACTGCCAAAGATCATCCTCGGGTTTCAAGAACCCGGGCGATCTTTAACCGGGTACTGGCCGCAGCAGACAAAAGAAGCAACAGATATCCCAAGTTGCTGATCATCAATGAGACCGGGTATCCCTGGGCAATATCTTTACAAGACGGCACGGTGATTCTGACTCAGAAGGCGATGGAGAACTGTTACATAAATGCGGACAGAGAAACCGGCGATGCCCGGCTGGCCTTTATTTTCGGACATGAGATGGCACATCTGGCCAAAGACGATTTCTGGCATGTTTCCGCGTTTAAGGCGTTGCAGGATTTCGGAACCGGCCGGAAAGCAGACCAGGAAAATCGCAGTCTTCTTCTTAAAACCGAGGATATTGAAAATACTTCCCGTGCCAGGGAAATAGCAAGAAAAAAAGAACTTCAGGCAGATGCTTATGGAATACTCTACACATCCATGGCCGGCTTTGATCCGCTGGCAATAGTTGATGCAAACGGATTGAACTTCTTTCAGGAATGGATAAGCCAACTGACAGAGAAGACTGCCCACACCTATCAGATTCACTCCGCTCCTGAACACCAGGTTCACCCCACCCCTGAGCAGCGGGCTGCTTTTTTACTTGTCAATATGAGGGCTGTCGTCAATGAAATTTATCTGTTTGATCTGGGAGTGCGGTTCTGTCAGATTGGAAGGTATGAGAAAGGGCTGGCTTTGCTTGAGGCATTCAAAGAAAAATATCCCTGCCGGGAGGTCTGTAACAATCTGGGGCTTATTCATTATGAGATAGCCGTCCGAGCCTTGGCGGCCTGCGATCCGAACAAGGCGTATCAGTTCAAACTGGCCACTGTTCTGGATACGGACACGAGAGCGGGCAGGCTCGTTGCCGTGAGAGGCAGAGAATGTCCCCGGATGACACAGTTCAAAGCACATATTCAGTATGCCATACATGATTTCAAAACCGCATGTGAAAAAGAGAGTTCATATTTGGCGGCCCGTGTCAATATCTCTTCCGCTCTTATCATGGATGGCAACTATTCCGGTGCCCTGGCCGCACTGGATGATGCATTAAAGATCAGTGCGGATGATCCGGGAGTTCTCTGTAATCGTGCTGTTGCCATGTATCTGCTTGGTAATTCAGTAAAAACGGACATATTTGAACAGGCTTCTGAAATATTGAAAAGTGTGAGTAACAGCAACAAAGGGTTTTCCGATGCGTTTTACAATCTGGGACGGCTGCTGGCTGAACAGGACAGAAAAACAGAAGCCAAAGAGATATGGGAGAGATTTATTCAGTTTGAACCCGCGGGGATTTATGCAGATATGGTAAGAGAGTTTCCCGGTATGGAAGCACAAGCCCTTGTAACTGGAAAAATCACATCATCTCATTTTGCAGAGTCATCGCCTGTAATACTTGGAGGTTGTGATAAAATAACAGAAAAGCAGTTGGAGGGGTTTGTCAGGCATCCTTTGGGATTCGGGCTTATTTCCGGTGACTGTTACATAAAAAATTCCACCCGGGTCTTTGTTCTGGACTATGTGGTTGAACTGGTGGAAACACCGGTCAGACAGAAGATAAGCGTTTCAAGCTTAAAATCAGCATACGGAAGGCCCCGGCGAATCATCAGCAATCCTTCCGGCGTGAAGACATTTGTATATGAGAATTTTGCAGCAGATGTCGAGAACGGCGTGGTGAATAAGGTCATCCACTTTTGAAACAAGATCGCAAACAAAACTTCTGATACTCGATGTTCAAGTTTTTTGATCCGGTTCGAGTAAAAAGCCTGTCATTCCTGCGAAAGCAGGAATCCATTTTGGGCATATACGGCGCTTCCGGGAGCAGCGGATTCCTGCTTTCGCAGGAATGACAGAAAAAAACTTGAACATCGAGTGATAAGTGATTAAATTAGCCTCGCAAACAGCATCAGGAAGAGGTGCGGCCGTTCGTCTCATATTTTCCGGCTGACAATTCAAGGGAGTGCTGAAATCTCATTTCAGCGCTCTCTTGAAAAGTGTGGGCTAAATTTTAATCCTTTGACCCGGCAACCCATTCCAGGCCCCACCGATATGTTCTGTCACATTCGGAATGCCCCTTATGAAAAGTGACCAGTTTGGTCACTTTTATCTCTGTTCCCTCAAATTCCAACAACGTAATCGCACAAAATCCCCTGGAATCTCTCTGTGATCCCATGGGGACTTCGACAACCGGCTGTCCCGGGACTTTCACCGTGACCACACCGTCGGTGCTGCCCCAGTTCGGCGCGCCTTCGTAAATATAGGTGTAAATCAGCACCCGTTTTAATTCCTGAATGCGGGCCAGATTAATTTTCATGTTTTCGCCCTCAGCCCATGCGCCTGTCCGGTCATCTCCGAGATGGTTTATGTACGGGGGCTGATCAAACGCGCCAAACGCATTGCCAAGGGGCTGAACAGATCCTTTGACACCGTCCCGCATTTCAAACAGACATCCCAGATCAAGATCAATTGCACTGCTGCGGCCGCGGAAAAGCTTTGAAAAGAATCCGCCTGACTGCTGATCGCCTTCGGGCTGCTGATTCCAGTTGAGATTGATAAGAATTTCCCCGGCTGACACCTTTGGTCTGAGCGCGTAGCTGTCGCCTTTGGATTTCAGGGTGATTTTAGAGGCCAGTTTCAGTTCGGAAGCCCCCGGAATACGGGACCTGAATTCTTCCAGACGCATCACCTCGCTGTCATTGATAAGTGAGTTGGAGATAAGCCCGCCGGCAAATTTGCAGATCACGGCAACCGGCCCGGGCTGCTGGGAATCCAGAACCACGGTATGACTTTCGCCCCGGTCAGTCACAACATCAACCCTGGCGTCATAATCGGCAAAAACCTTGTCCGTACCTGATGACGCGTCCGTGAAATTGAGCGCGCAGATATACAGTTCCTCGAAATCATCCAGTTTGACAATACGCATGTCTTCGCTGTTCTCCCCGCCAACAGCCCCCACGCCTTCATCACCCGAAAGCTCGATAAATGGAAATTGATTAAGATCACCAAGGGTTCCGCCCGCGTAGTTATCTGAATAAACTCCGCCCGTTCGGCCGTCGCCTGTTTTATAAAAAGCCATCAGATCAAGATCAACGGCAGAACGCCATGTGAGTGAAACTTTCATTTGTTTAAACGCGCCGATATCTGCTTTTGTTCCCTTCTGCTTCAGTTCCATTTCATTCGCCTCCTTATAGAAATCATAATTTTTTCACATCTCACTTCCCACTCTTTATTATGTCTTCCAAAGTCCGACTGAGTTCCTGTATGCTGTAGGGTTTTTCCACGATACCAACAAAACCGTGTTTTTTAAAATCAGTCATTTCAGGATCATTGGCGTAACCGCTGGAAACTATCCCCTTCACGTCAGGATCAAGTCTGAGAAGTTCCTTTACGGATTCCTTTCCTCCCATGCCGCCCTCCACATATAAATCCAAAATAACCGCGTCAAAAGGTTTCCCGGACTTCATTGCCTTTTTATAGATATCAATTGCCTGTGTCCCGTTTTTTGAGAACTCCACATCATACCCTAACTGACTCAGCATCTGACCAGCGACATCTATGATGATGTCCTCATCATCCATGATAAGGATTTTCCCTTTATGAAGAAAAGGTTTTGCCAACTTTGTTTCTTCTTTGCGAGGGATTTCTTTTTTGGACGCGGGAAGATAAATGTAAAATGTTGCCCCGGCCCCTGGCTTTGAGTCTGCATAAATATAGCCGTAATGCTTTTTGATGATGGAATAGACAATAGTGAGTCCCAGTCCCCGCCCTTTTTTTTTTGTCGAAAAATAAGGATCAAATATTCTCCCGAGATGTTCTTCACGGATCCCGGCTCCCCTGTCCTGAACGGATATCTTTACATAATCCCCCTCTTCCATTGGCAGGCCAGCCTCTTTCCGTGCGACAGCACCGGTAATATTTTCAGCATAAATTTTAATCTGTCCGCCGGACGGCATGGCCTCACCGGCATTAAAAATCAGATTGTTAATGACCTCTTTCATCTGCGCTTTGTCATAAGCAACAGTCCATAAATCTGTCTCTATAAAAAAATCGCTGACAACATTGGGGCCTGTAATCCCCCGGGGAACCGAATCTTTTATAAGTTCTTCAATGGAACCGATTTCCCTGTTGGCGGTTCCGCCTTTGGAAAAAATAATAAACTGCCGGATCAGATGCTTAAGATTCGTACATCCCTCTTTTGCATAAGCCAGCCTTTCAGAAACTCTTCCGTCAGACGCTGAATCCATCTGGGCAAGATCAATATTTCCCATAATTCCGGTTAATGAATTGTTCAGATCATCAACAAGCCCGCTGGCAAGCGTGGCAAAGGATTCGAATTTCTGAGACTTTAAAAGTTCTTTTTCCATTTTCTTCCGCCGGGTAAGGTCACGGGCAAGAATAACAACTTCCGAGGGAGTGCCGCGTTTCATAATTAAGGACGCTGTTACTTCCAGAGACATTTGTTTTAATCGCCGGTTCGCAAACCGGGCTTCGGGAATCAGCACCTTTCTGTTTCTGGCAATGGGCTTTCTGAAAAGCTGCTTCTTCAATATGCCAAGCTGTTCCGGGGAAAGAATATCTGTGATGTTTATGTTCGGCAGTTCTTCTTCAGAATAGCCGATCATTTCTCTCCCCCGTTCATTCATATAAGTAATTCTTCCGCTCATATCAAAAGTCAGAAGCATATCCCTCACAGCTTCGGTAACAAGACGATATTTATCTCCGGGTTCTGCAATTTTTTTTCGCGGACCAGGTTCAGATTTTCCAGTCTCCTTCACCGGCCTGGGTTCAGGGATATCCCGAGGCACTTTAGGAGCGGAGATATCCGGCTTTGGCTCAGGTTCTTCAGCAATACCTTTCTCTGGTTCCTCAACATCACGGGCAATAATACGGATACCCGAGGCTGTGTTATCTTTCGTTATTAATGATGCGCTGACTTCCATGGAGAGCATTTTTAAATTCCTGTCAATGAATTTCGCTTCCTGATGGGCCACGCCCTTGTCTCCGTTATTATATTTGCTCAGAATTTCTTGTTTTATTTTTTCAACTTGGTCAGGAGGAAGAATATCTGTGATATTCATATCCAGGAATTCATCCTCAAAATACCCCATCACCTCGACTCCCCTTTCATTGACATAGGTAATTGTTCCGTCCATATCAAAGATCAGGATCATTTCCATGGTGTCTTCATCAATAAAAAGCCCTTCGCCTAATATATCATCCATTTTTTATCTCCTGTTGAAACCGAAAACAGAGGAGTTTGCGAAAATTTGGGGATGCCTTCATGTTTCGGCTTACGTTTTTTTGAGGTTATTCGACGTCTTGACCATGAATCATAGTCAATTTCTTAAAATATATTTTAAAAATGTCAACAACAGGCTTTGGGAGCCAGAGTCAGAAAAAATGAACTGTGAAAAGTTTTCAGAATCTGTGTGTATGGAAAAAGCCGGCGGAAACACACTTGCAAATTCATGCCATCGGACCGAGGTTTTTCCTCTCCTCCCGGGTTATGGCTTATGAATATCTGGCAGTTACGCCTGATACAGAAAAAAGCCAAACCAAACTATTTGAATTTATTATAGCCTGTTTTTTCCTTTCATGCACCAAAAAAAATGGGAATTTATAATTTTTTTAAATGACATAAAAAAAAGAAATTAAAAAATGATCTGACTGTAATCAAAGTTAAATAACGATCTGTTTCATAAAGCAATATTCCGTTAAAATTTTTGTCCAACAGTTATCTGACCTTGTTCCCAAACTCCGGTTTGAGCCACCCGCCTATGCACAAATATCCGGCTTAAGTACCCGGACATAAATTTTTAATATCTGCCCGGGGAAGAAACCCGGCTTTTTTTCGGAATGACGCGTCTCCGATAAAGGAAAAAGCCGGGTTTCTCCGACGCTCGCAGAAAAAAGTATATAAAAAACTTTTATACCAGGCCGCCTGGGAAGGCGGCACCCGTGACTTTTTTTTCGGTCTGCTGATATTATCAAGACTGAACATATTTGCTGTTTTTTCTTGACAATTATTTTAATGGTATGTTATTTTTGTTATAATTTGTTTTAATTAAACATTTATTTTTTCATGGCGCAGAACTTGCTTATCGGGCAGAACAACGAGTAACCTGATTTACTGAAATTTCCGAGGTGAAACAGTTCGGACAGCGTCTGCTGATTCCATAGTCAAACACTGTGTCTTAAAAATCAAAATCTGATCACCATTGCTCATATTATGATCCAATTCATATAAACGGGCATGACCTGCCGGTCACAACGAGGCATGAAGGTCTCTGCAAAAAACCGCTTCGCTCTGTTTTTGCACTCCGGACTTTCATATAAACGGGCATGACCTGCCGGTCACAACGAGGCATGAAGGTCTCTGCAAAAAACCGCTTCGCTCTATTTTTGCACTCCGGACTTTCATATAAACGGCCATGACCTGCCGGTCACAACGAGGCATGAAGGTCTCTGCAAAAAACCGCTTCGCTCTGTTTTTGCACTCCGGACTTTCATATAAACGGCCATGACCTGCCGGTCACAACGAGGCATGAAGGTCTCTGCAAAAAACCGCTTCGCTCTATTTTTGCACTCCGGACTTTCATATAAACGGCCATGATCTGCCGGCCACAACGAACGATGAAAATTTTGCAGTTTTTCCTAACACCTAACACCTGACACCTAACACTTTCATATAAACGGCCATGTCCTGACGGTCACAACAAAGGATGAAAGTTTTGCAGTTTTTCCTAACACTTAACACTTAACACCTGACACTTTCATATAAACGGCCATGATCTGCCGGTCACAACGAATGATGAAAGTTTTGCAGTTTTTCCTAACACTTAACACTTAACACCTAACACCTGACACTTTCATATAAACGGCCATGACCGGTCCGCTCACAACGAAACATGAAAGAACTTTTAACTTCAGTCACTTTATTAACTTTCTTAACTTCAGACACTTTCATATAAACGGTCATGACTTAGCGATCACAACGAAACATGAAAGCAAGTCCTGAATTTCTCAATTCTCAATTTCATACAAGGAAAATAAAAAAATTATGAAAACAATGAAAAGGTCACTTGTATTATCCGTCTTATTCTTACTGCTTCCTTTAATTGCTGGTGCTGACACGATTTTTTTTAAAGACGGACGGCAGATAGAAACAGCAGAGACATGGGAAGAGGGGGGACAGATCAAATGTTACAGGTTTGGATCGGTTATCGGCTATCCCAAGCAAAGCATAGAACGAATTGAAAAACAAGGGGCAAAGTCTGAAAAAGCATTGTATGTTAAATGGAACAGAGATGCGGGTGTTTCTGTTCATCTCCCTTCTTTATCCGGTTCTGTTTCTTTTGAAGCCTGGGTTTTTGTTATAGAAAAGGAGCATCGTTATCGTGAGTACGATGATTCTTACAGAATTGAACGTGAGAGATCAAGCTTATGTGTGTTTGAGTCATCATTCATTGACATTCGGATATCCCGTGAGGGATTTGTCCGGGGAAGAGCAGGTTATGCTTTATCTTCTTCAAAAAAACTTATGGGAAACAAATGGCATCACTTATCCGTGGTTTTTGACAAAAAGAGCAAAGCTGACAAACCTTATATTAACGGAACTGCCAAACTTTATATTGACGGAATTGAAGTCTGTAGTAAGAATGATACATGCAGAGCTTTAAAATGTGGGACACTTATAATCGGCGAGGAAGGAGACAGATATCGCCGAGATGGTAATGAGGAGGGGTATGGCTATATTGATGAAGTGCGTATCTGGAATCGGGCCATTACGCGGGAAGAAATTAACAACAATATGTACCGCCGACTCACAGGAAATGAAAATGCCCTGATTTTATATTATAATTTCGATGAACTTGTCCTTGATAATAATATCGGAGAACTTGTTGTCAAAGACCTTTCTCCGCAAGGGAACAACGGCAAAATTCGTTATTATTCCCCTGACGAAACTTTATCTTTATTTAATGCGCCTGTTAAATAGAATTGACTCTGAGAGATATTCTGCCGGAGGAGAAATCATCACATGCCCCGCCTCAGGGCAGGGTCTGTTCCCGGATTTTCCAAATGCTCCACCTAATGAAAACAAAGGACAAAAAGGCAGAAAACCATCCGCCATGAGTCATAAAATTTGCGATTCAGATTAAAGGGGAACCAATGTCCAAAATGTTTATAAATTATGCTACATATATAGTCCTTATATTAGTGCTTGCTGCCCCGGGAAATGCTCATGAGATTGTTCTGAAAGACGGCAAAATTATAAAAACAAGGAGCTGCTGGGAAGAAAACGGGGCAATAAAATATGAAAGATACGGGGGCATTTTAACAATAGAGAAGAAACTTGTGGAAGAAGTGATATATTCTGAAGAAGAGCCAGTTGTCAGCCCTGTTAAAAAAAAGTTTGGCACCATACTGGAACAACAGGAGAAATTAAGAAAGGAAAGAACCCGTTCACTGGCTTCGGATGAAATATTTCGCTTATGCAAACCTGCTGTGGTTATCATAAAGTGCGGGGGGGCAGAAGGAACAGGTTTTTTTATAAGCGATGACGGATATATTCTTACCAACTACCATGTTATCCGCTCCCATTCTTCCATTGAAGTACATTTATCTTCTGATGAAGTCTATATTGCGAATATGATTTCAAGCACTGAAAAGCCTGACGCGGCTCTTTTGAAAATTGACAGAAACAATATGCCATATCTTGCGCTTGAGAAAAATACCATTCCTGAAGAGATCATAGGGAAAGAAGTTTTTGCTATTGGAAATCCCGGGGGACTGCAATTTTCTATAACCAGGGGAATTATCAGTCAGATAAGAACTATGGACGATGTCAAATACATACAAACAGACACCCCGCTTAATCCTGGTAACAGCGGGGGGCCGCTGATTAATAAGCTGGGAAATGTGGTGGGGATGAATACCCTTAAAAGAGCTTATAGCACTGGCCTGAATTTCGCTATTTCATCTGATTCTTTGTTTACTTGGGTTGAACAGTATTCAAAATTCGGAATTGTTCATTATGCCAAGCCAAGTCAGAACTCAGATGATGAGCCTCCGAGACCATCTCAGGAAGGTCCGGGGATATTTATCATACCTGTTCCGGGTCCGTCGTGGTAAGATCAGATGAATACTGTCCCGGATACACAACTGAATGAATTTATAAAAATAAAAAAGCATTAATACTAAGCATATCTTCATAACGAAAAATTTGGCATCAGCCTGTCTTTTGGTAGGATATAATAAAATATACAGATGATCAGCCAGGGTAAAATATAAAAAATTTTGGGTTTTGATTCCCTCTTAATTTTAAGGGAGAATTTTTTCAATATCAGGTACTGATTGCATAAATAAGTCCTGTCTTAAATATATCACCAACAGTTTTTCAGCAGTCGGTACTTAATCTTACTTACATTTTAATAAGGAGAAGGAGGGCTGTTATGAAAAAAATGATAGTATTATTTTTTCTGCTGCTTGGGGTCCCTTTGGTTGCCAGTGCTGAAAATCGGTACTTTGACCGCCAGGGAAACGAAATTTCGGAATCCGAATACAAAGCCACTGTTTGGAATTGGCGTAAGAATGTTCATCACAACAGAGAAAAAGAAAGCTATGTCAGATATCGTCAGTTTATGGAAGCACAACAGAAAAGAGAATGGATAAAAGTTGCTTCCGAAGACAATAAAAGCCCTGTTGCAGAGGAAAACAAATCAAAAACAGTGGTCTCTTCGGTTTCACTTCCGAAAAAAGAAGAAAAGGAAGAGGAAATGCCATACGATTCATTGGGCAGGCCTCTGAAAGATTCACAAGGCAGATTTATCACATATCCTGATACGTTAACGAATTCATCTTATGGAAGGTCATCCTCTTCTTTTTCAAGGTCAAGATCACGAGGAACAAATCTTATCATGTTCTTACCGTCCAGAAGCCACTTCTCTCCTTTTGGATGGTAAGATTGCACCACCTGTAAGTTAGGAATTTCCCCAAAAATAATCTGCCCGAAATGTAGGGTGGGTTCCGCTTCGCTGCACCCACCCTACATTCTCCTGAACCGGGTATATTATTTATTTTGAGTTCCCTTATCATGATCATCAGCAATATTCGGAGTAAACTTTCAAACACGATGCTGTCTTTTCAACGCGATATTTTCAGGCTTCATAATTCTCAGATTTTTTAATTGGTTCCTCTGTTTCTTCTGTTTCTCTTTTTTCTGATGAAAATTTTCCTTTCAGTTTTCTCCAAAGACCGCTTCCCACCATTTCATCAGCTCTTTCCAATATCTGACTGATAACCCTGAGAACATCCTCATCGCCTGCCCAATGTCTCTGAACAATTTCCTGACCGGATTTGTTGATAATACTGTTCAGGACATAAGCTGCCAGAACGATATCATCAGCATAGCCGACAGGTCCCAGAATCGCTTCAGGCAGCAGATCTATCGGTGAAATAAAATATGCAATGGCCCCGGCTAATTTTGCCTTATCTTCCAAAGGCGTGTCCTTGTCTGCAATGACCTTGCACAGAACATGGAAAAGATCCGGAGCAAAAAGCAAAAAGTCTGCCCACTTATAATTTTTTCCCTGATCCGTCTGAAGCCAGTCCCTAAGTGTTTTACGCAATTTCTGATAAAAATCGTCGTTATTCATCTCACCTCCTAATTTTCAAAAAATTATGAAGAAAGGTTTCAGGTGTTAAGAACTTAATGATCAAGTTTTTTTGTCGTTCCGTTCGACTGATCTCACATCGAAGCCTGCGAAAGCAGGCATCCAGCGATGCCGGAACCGTGGCATGGTCTAAAAATGGATTCCTGCTTTCGCAGGAATGACAAATTTTTTGTTCGAACCGGGTCAAAAAACTTGATCATCGGGTAAGAAGAAAAAAATTGAAAGTTCCGAGCGAACCTCTCACCCCTCCTCTCTCACCTGCTCTTCGCACTCATAAAAAACATCGGATATTCTCTGAGGTTTCCGTCCGCATCAGGCTTTTTCATGATGTGCATTCGGTATGCTTTTGTTACCTCAAAACCGGTTTCCTCAACAGTGTTTTTTAATTCCGATGTGTCAAAACCATTATGAACACTGGACTCATCTCCGTGAAATGACCCGTCTTCCGGCTCAAGATCACCGATACAAAAATACCCGCCCGGCTTCAGAAGCTTATGAAATCTGTCAAGGAGTTCTTTAATATCAGCCACATGATGAAGGGCCATCAGTGTATAAATCAGATCAAAATGCTGTTTTGGCAGTTCCAGGTTGAAAATATCTTCACAGTGTAGCTCCATATTGTTAATATTGTTATGCTTTATTTTCTGTTTTAAAACATCGAGCATTCCCTGTGATGTGTCTGTCATTATGAGTGACCGGACAGACGAATAAAAATTCATGCTTACCAGGCCCGTGCCGCAGCCGAATTCCAGCAGATTCATATCAGAAGACAAGGAAATATTTTTTCTGATTTCCTCTGTGAATATTCGGCAATTCTCATTTATGACCGGATGCTTGTCCCATTCTTTTGCCTTTTCGTCAAAGATTTCTGAACTATTCATTTAATTATCTCATTGGTTGTGCATAATGTTAGTATTGTCAAAAGAATACCAGAAAAACTGAACATTGTCCATTTGTTTGTTCTGAAAAGAGTTCTGTGTCCGGCTGGGTCGGATCAAAAAAACTTGAACATCGAGTGACAGTTATTTTAAAAAATATGCAAAAATTTACTTGGCATTAAAAAAATATTGATCATATAGGACAAATAATATCCTATTAATCTTCTTTATGGAAAAAAATAATGAAAATTACTCGGGCATCTGAATATGCAGTACGATGTATCTGGACAGTAGAAAGTTCTGCCTAGTAAATTGAGTAATTCATAAAAAGCATGGACAAATTTTTCAGAAAGATATATTATCATACATAACAAAATAAATTCAATTATAAAAGGATTGGACTTTGGACAAACGTATCCTGTTGCCTTCGGCGAAATTCTCCGGGCACAGTCAAATTTTTAGTTTTTTTGAAATAAATCCCGTTTCAGTGTGATCGGGAATGTTTTTTATTAGTTTTTTTTCCTTTTATGACCACCGGAAGGCTGTCACGTTTGCCGGGAGAGTAACCGGATTGTCTGCCGGGTGATTTACCACGGGGTTTGGGCAATTTGGCCGGTGTCCCAAACTCCTCAATAATTCAGGGTATGTCCCTCTGAACCATGGAAGGGGATGGCAATGTGGCTGAATCAGGCTCTTTGAAATCAGGAAGCCAGCGTTCCCAGGGATAGGGGATACGGTTAGCCAGGAATGCTGCTGTATAAAGGTTCACATAGGCAAGTCCTGCAATTTCCCACCAGTTCTCCTCGTGTTCGATTTCAGGTGTCTGGTAGGAAGCCATCAGGAGTCTGTTTTTTCCAAAACGGAAAAAATGTTCCAAATCATAGCGATGCCTGTATGCTTCATATGCATCGGTCAGTGTTATCTCCCCACGGCGCTGTCCGACAACGATCAGCCACAGGGGTCTTGCAAAAACCTTCTTTCCGTTCTTATCCCTTACAGTCACACACAGCAGGGTAAACGGATGATTGTGCATGGGAATGTCACGCTTTCCACGCATGAGCATGTCATACCATGCATCTATTGTTACTTGGCATTCACGCCCGTTTCTGAATGTGAAAGGTACGGTTTCAGATGCTTCAGGTTCAGGCCGGGTCAAAGGATTGTTCAATTTGAAAGGAGAACCGTACCATTTAGGATGCCCCTTTCTTTTGATAGAAAACGAATCTGAAGGCATCTGGTAAAACACCCGGTTGCCGCGTACCCGGACAATTTATCACCCGTGCGAAGAACAATTATGTGGGATACCTTGTTCCCGAAGACAGTTCGGAGAAGACTTTCCGGGAAAAAGACAAGGTGAGCCTCATAAAAGTTTTCGATTTCTCCGAGCGGTTCGGAGAAACAGAAGTGATGATCTCCGGAAACCTCGGAACCGTCAGATATTTTACATGGGATCTTTTGTGGAAACCGGTCGGAGACATCATCCGTTTTGTTTTTGTCATCGACGGAGACGACCGTTACATACTGATGTGTTCCGATCTGACACTCCCGGCCGGACAGATTGTCACGATTTATTGCTATCGTCCCAAGGTGGAAAGCATGTTTCGGACGCTGAAGCATCTCATCGGAGGATTTTGCTACCATTTTCGGACGAAAGCTTTTCCCGATGTCGGCAGGGGTGAGGATGTCCGATACTGTCGTCCTGATGAAAATGAAAGAAAAAATTTGATCTCACTCTCGAAGCCATCGAACGTTTTGTCAATCTTTCCGGAATCGCCCTCGGACTTCTTCAGTATCTTTCCCTGACCCGGGGTTCCGAGGTGCTGGAAAAATATGAGGGGTGGCTGAGAACAGCTTTCTCCGACTGTCCCTCGGAGGGGGTTGTGCGGAGTGTCATTCAGGCGGAGTTCCTGTCTTCTTCCTGCAAAGTTCCGGCTGACCGAACTTTGCGGATGATACGGGGGAGAGGTCGTGAGACTTCGTCCGACCTTGCCACATGACGCCATATATTGTAATCCTAAATGAATTGTAGAATTTTATTGACTTGTCTGGTGAAAACTGTCTGATTATAACGGGTTTAGGGGAGGGCACAACATCCTGAAATTACTATATGTCAGAATGGAAAATCTGTCCGTCACGGGGTTCCGGGAACCGGAAATTCAGGATATTTGTTTCCCCGGAAACCGACGTTTTCCGGGAATGTCCGTCCGGCTTCCTGTGAAAACGGAAGGTCGCGCACAGCCTCCCGAAATCGGAGCCTCCCCTAAATCCGTTATAATCAGAAAACTGTTAACCATATGAGATATAAAAGATATGAACGGCTCGGAGTTTCATAACAGCCGCTTTCTGACAAATAATGCGCCGGATAAGGAGGAAAAAGAGGGATGAACACATTGGATGATATAATCCGTATGGAAAAGGACGCGAGAGAAATTGTAAGGGCAATGGCGGTGAAAATGATTCTGCATGGTTTCGAAGTCGGAGATATCAAAGCACTGCTGAATGTCTCGGATTCCTTTGTGAGCAAGTGGAAAGGTGTGTATGAGGAAAAGGGGGCTCAGGGGCTGACTTTGGGATACAAAGGCAGCGAGGGCTATCTGACCGATGTTCAGCGAAAGGAGGTGATTTCGTTTCTGAGGAGCAAAATGACCTATACTCCTGATGAACTCAGAGATTATCTTGAATCCGGGTACGGCGTGCTTTACAAATCGAAGCAGTCGTATTATGACCTGCTTCATGAAGGAGGAATAAACTGGAAAAAAACGAAAAAATCAATCCGAAACGGGATGATGAGGAGGTCGCCGCCCGGCGGCAGTTCATAATGAGTAGGATCGGAGAGTCCGAGGAGGAAATTCGGGAAGGCGGCGTCGTGGTCCTGATGGAGGACGAATGCCATCTCCTGTGGGGCGACACGTCGGGGTACATATGGGGCAGAAAAAATGAGAAGGTCGGAGTGCCGATGACCAATGAGCGGGAACGTCAGACATATTACGGTGCGGTGAATGTTCTGACCGGCGAGTTCCATGTTTTGCCATATGATATCGGAAACGGGGCGAACACTGTGTCCTTTGTGAGACGTCTGGAAGAAATTTATGAGGGGTCGAGAATCATACTGATATGGGACGGAGCGACTTATCACAAATATGGCGAGATGCGACGGTATCTGGAGGAATCCGACGGGGGACTGAATGAGAAGGATTGGAAAGTCACCTGCATGCTGTTTCCTCCGTATGCTCCGGATCAGAATCCCGTTGAAGAAATTTGGAGAAAAGGAAAGAATTTTCTGAGAAGGCATTTTTATGAGAACAAAACATTCGGAGACGTAAAAGAAAGCTTTTTAAATTTCCTGACGGAGCAAATTTTCAGTTTTCCGAAATTAGAAGCGTACATCTCCTAATTTCACAACTCATTTAGGATTACAATATATAGTTATAAACATATTACTGTCCGGTTGTGAATTACTTAGTTTACTAGCCAGAACTTTCTACTATCCAGTTACTGGACGAATTTGAAAGTAATGACTACTACAAAGTATTTCACCGGGGTTTCATATTGGACGAGAAGTGTTTCGAAGATTATGCCACGAAGCTTCTCCCCCGTGCCGTAGAACATTCGGCGGACCTGCTGGATTATTTCTTCCGGGGCCGCCTGGAAATAACCCTTCCCGACTCGGGAGCCTATTCGGTCATACCATGTCCGGAGTCCCTGGATGAAGCTGTCGGTTTTCATAAAATCACGCTCCGTGCCGAAAATGTCTCGCTTTATGACGAGGAAATGACAGGCGGAAAACTCACGGTTGTTTTAAAATACAGGCTGTCGAAGGGCAATCCGTTTCAGAACTCCCCGCCTCCCACTTCCGAGGAATTTTATTATGTCACCGGGAAAACAGCGGACGGACTTGTTGTTCCGAGGAACTCGCCCGGGACATTTGAAATCCCTCTGAGCGGGTCCGTCCCTCTGTGGGCCACTCCACGTTAATCCATATAATAAAGCCGTATCCCGAAGGCGGATCATCCTGTCCGCTTCCGGCTTATGATCACTGATGACAGGGAGATGAGCATGTACAGAATTCTTTATTACGTTTTTTCTCACCGTTTACGGCACAGGGCCGGTGACAATAACGAAAACTGTCCCGCCTCCGGAGATCGTCACCTTCACGGCGGACCCGGAAACGATAACTGCCGGTGAGAGCAGCGTCCTGACATGGGAGACTGCCAATGCCGACAGTGTGAGCATTGATCAGGGGATCGGCAGTGTAAGTGTGAGCGGCTCACTGACAGCACAGCCCTCTGAGACAACGACCTATACGCTCACAGCTTCCTGCCCCGGAGGCACATCAACCCGAAGCATCATAATAACAGTAAGTTATCCTTTTCCTACTGTTACAACAGGTGCCGATCCTGTGACGATTCAGTCCGGCGAGTCGTCAGTACTGACATGGACTTCGACCGATGCGGAATCCTGTTCAATCACCCCTGATATCGGCAATGTTGATTTAAACGGTTCTGTCACAATATCGCCGACAGAAACAACAACATACACTGTCACTGCCACCGGCCCCGGCGGCACGGCTGCTGCCAATGTCGAAGTGGAGGTGATCTTTCCTCTGTCCGTCACGGTTATTGAACCGGACGGTGCTAGCGATATCACTCACAGAAACTTTAGGATACAATGGACCGATGTCAGTCCGGATAGCGGGACTGTGTCAGTTTCTCTCTTCTATGATACGGATAACAGCGGTGAAGACGGAACATTGATTGTAAGCGGTCTGAGCAAGGCTCCGGCAGCTTCCTGCGGTGAATACGTCTGGAATACGGCAGAGATACCCGAAGGAGCATATTATGTGTATGCTGTGATTAACGACGGAGTGAGTGAGGCGACACACTACAGCGAAGGAATGCTGACAGTTGATCATACGACTTTTTCTAATGAAATCAAGGTCACAGCCAGTGATGCGGCAGAATCTGATTTTTTTGGAGGTTCCGTAGCCATCAGCGGAGACTATGCTGTTGTCGGAAGTCTGAATGACAGTTGCGATACATATATATTCAGGCGTGAAGGCACGGAATGGGTTGATCAGACCAAACTGGGCAAATCCGGAAATTCTGTAGCCATCAGCGGCGATTATGCTATCGTGGGGGGACTCTGATTATTCTTATTCAGGCACTGCATATATATTCAGGCGTGAAGGCACAGAATGGGTTGAAAAGGCCAGACTCGTCGGCAGTGATGCCGAAGAATGTGACTATTTCGGAAGTTCTGTTGCCATCAGTGGTGACTACGCCATTGTAGGCGCACCTGAAGGTCCCGGTATCACGACTGACGGAGCAGCCTACATATTCAGACGTGACGGTGACACATGGACCGAGGAAGCCAAGCTTGACACCTATGAACAGACAGGTGAAAAATATTTCGGACGGTCTGTGGCCATCAGCGGAGACTATGCTGTTGTAAGTTCCCACCTTGATTTTCGTTGGGGTTGCCAGGGCGGTCCTCATGTTTACTCAGGCAAAGTATATATTTACAAGCGTGAGGGGACGGAATGGAGACGGAAGAATAGTCTCAGAACTTACTCGGGTTATAACCATCAAATCACAGATAACTTTGGCTGTTCCCTGGCTATAAGCGGTGACTGCCTTGTCGCAGGGGCAGGGGCAAGGGTTTCCGGCCGTCTCAGATATGAATACGACAATCCAGGTGCGGCACACGTTTACAGGCATGACGGCTCGGACTGGATTAAGGAAGCCGTACTCACCGCCACTGATCCGAAAGGACGCGACCTTTTTGGAAACTCCGTCTCCCTGAACGGTGACCATATTGTTGTGGGATCTCCCGGCGGGGATGGCAATTCAGAGGAAGTCTGGATTTTTAAACACAACGGATCAGAGTGGTCTCCATATGCCAGATGCAAAGCCAGTGACGCTGAAAAATATGATGATTTCGGAATATCTGTGTCCGTCAGCGGCGGCTACTTCATTGTGGGAGCTTCCCGTGATGAGGGCGCATTCCCATTTTCCCGGTCAGCCCTGTAACTATCTGATTTATAACGATTCAGTTTTATAATCGTTTTAAGGGCAGATCAGTTAAATCAGTCGGTTGCATAATATACCGGGAAAATGGGAATGCGCCCCGTGATGATGACTACGGAGGCAGCTCCGGTTCGGCTTATAGAGCTTACGCATAAACTCAAATTTCGTATGAAATTCAAAATAATATAATAAAAAATTCTTCACATTTTTTGTAAAACATGGTATTGTAATTGTCCTCCGAATTAATGCGAGGACATCCCTGAATATAATGAATGAGTAAAAAAATATTCTGCTATTTCAGGAAGTAGAATTTTTAATCATTGACATCTCCGCTTTCCGGTGCTATATACAGATATATCTGTCTCGGAAGTTCTGAGAAACAGATTTTACAAAACTGACCGGCCAGAAGCTTCGCTTCAGAATCATTACCGAGGAGAAAAAAATGATGCTGTTTACGTCCCCGGCTGTCCCGGTTATCGAACAGATTCCGCTTATTCATATGATAAATGAGGACGATCAGATACTTCTGAACTGGGCTGATGAAAATGTCACAAACCGGGCTGCCAATTGTGATCCCGTTTTTATTCCGCACATTTTTTATTACTTAAAAATCAGCCGCTTAAAAAAAACAGGGAACAGAAACGGGATCAGCTTTTTAATAGCATCTGCAACATTTTCATCACCCCACTTCTGAACTCTCCCGAAGGAGAGTGGTTCAGGATGCTGAATTTTTTCCCGTGGGAGTATTACAGGGAACTGGCAGCGCACTGTTACGATGCGCTGTACGATTTCAACCGCTCCGCATCCGGGATCCCGGACAGAACTGACGAATCCGAAGAATCGGAAGAGGAGGCAGAACTGAGACTTCTTTCCGGACGTGCCACTGTTAATAACTAAAGTCTCATCCAATTTTTATTCTACCTTTTTGTTATCAGGGAGTTACAGAACGTATTTCAGGGCTTTTTTATGCAAGTTATTGAAAATAAATCATTATATGTCGTGAAGTTCCCGTGCGATGAGTCTGACCGCCCGTCGGAAACTTGTTTTCCGGGAACACTGACGGCGGAAAAGAGCGACGATGAGACCCGCCATGTCGACACAGGAGAGATGGGAGCGCACCGACGCCGCCTTCCGAAACTTGGATTTTCCAAACATAAGATATTGCTTGTAATATTTGAAACACATTTCAATTTCCCATCGTTCCTTATACGCCTTGTGAATTCTCACCGCATTGTAAAATTTTTTGTTGCATATGAGAACGTCGTGAACAATTTTTCCGTTCCTCAGTATGCGGCGGCGTATTACGAGAACCACTTCTCCGTAAACATGATGCCGTGCGGATATTCTCTGATAGCAGTGGCCTGCTTCCGAATAATTCCATTGGCGGTTCTCCGTTTTTCCGACAATTTCGTTCGGTGTCAGCAGATCGCCTCCGAATTCGAATTTGTGCCTGTTGCCGGGTCTGGTCACGATGCGAAGTCCGGCGGCCTCCGCGGCCGTCATAACTTTCTGAACACAGAAGGCGCTGTCGGCGAGAAATTCCGCCTCTCCGAGGCTCGCTTCCCGTCTGTCGCACTCTTTTTTCAGAAGATTAATCTCATCCCGTGCGATGTCATTTTTCGAACGGTGATCAGGGTGTCCCTTCGGAAACCACATGACAAAGGACAGAGGAATCACCGTGTCGCCGGAAACAGCAAGGAGCAGGACATAGTCATGGCCGATGATGTGCCGATTTTTGCCATTGTCGAACAGTTTCTTTATAAATCCGATACATTTTCCGAACTTCTCAGATTTCGTGTCATCGGCGATAATTCTGACTCTCCGCCGGCTTTTTCCCGTCTCGTCGGAACATTCGAATTCTTCGGGGAATTCGAAAAACACAGGCATGCTAAGCATGTGAAGCAGTTTTTCAAACGCATGCGGATACCGAAAGAGAATTTCATAAAATTTCCGAAGTTCCTTACCATATTTCTCAATGAGGTCGTTAAGAGTGTCCTCTTCCGTGAAAGGGAGAAGGATGATGACCCACAGCCACTGCCAGAGATGATCTCATTCACAACGCCCGTGCCCACCTCTGTGACACGGAGTATGAGTGTGTGATCTCCGGGTTCCGTGTATGTATGAACGGTGTCCGTCTGGTCCGAGGTATGGGTCCCGTCTCCGAGAAAATCCTATTGGCAGGATATGCCTTGGGAAAGGAAGGCTGAGAAGGAAATCTCCTGGTTCTGCACGAGACTTCCGCTGATGAGTGGTGTGACATCCAGGGCCGTGCCTTGGGCAGTTGCCGTGACCACGACGATGGCAACGCCGCTGTCTGTGAAATTGTCATTCACCACAAGCCGCGCACGATATTCGCCGATACGGTCGGCTGTGAAAGAAGGTGTCGCCGAGGTGGCATCCTAAATCGCTGCCGTGCTCCCTTCCGGGACATGGGGCAGAGTCCATTTGTAAGTCAGCGGATCCTTATCAGCGTCATATGACCCGGTTCCGTCCGGCATGACGGTCTCCCCGTAAGTCACGGTCTGTTCGGAACCCGCATCCGTCACAGGAGCGTGATTCTGAAAACCGAAGGCGATCACCGCCGTGTTGTTGTCCTCATTCGACTCGCTGACTTTTCCCCTTCCCTCTTTGTCCTGGTCCGCCACAACATAAACCGCATGAATGCCCCTGGGCGGGTCCTCCCATCGGAAGGAAACAGTCTCGTAACCGCCCGGCTCCAACTGCTCCCCGGACAGAACCGTTCCGAGGCGTGAAGTTCCGTTCTCCCCGGGCTTTCCGTCGTAAAAGGAGACAGGAGTGCCCGGACGGACGTGAAAGACACCGCCGTTGCCCAGCCTTCCTGTGACTGTCACGGCATCAGAGGCAATTTCCGTCCGGAGATGCGACATGGTGAGGTCAACGCATCCCCGATCATTCAGCATGGCGTTCCGGCGGTAGCTGTTGTGAACATCCCAGCTGTTCTCCTCAAACTGCGGAATCGTGCCGTCGTCGTTCACGTTGGTGATGTGGTACGAATGCTGGTTCCATATCTTGCGGGTGTTGACCTATATGTCATTTTTGTCGCCGAAAACAAATATTCCGTGATTCGGCCCGCCCAGATAATCATTGTTGGCTGCCACGACGATCTCTGCATTGTTATCGTTATCCACATCGGCTATGACCGGAAGCTCATGTCCTGTTCCTGACCCGACACATATTTCTTTCACTGTTGTCAGAACTTCCGAATCATCCGCAATCCGATAAATCCGAAGATACAATTCGTCCGCATAAACAATTTCAGCAACTCCATCGCCTTCAAAATCGAAAACTGAGGAACCGGTGGAACCGGATGTCTTGTCTCTGATGTTAGCATAGCGGCTGAAAGTTCCGTCGGCTTCAAACACTGCATATTTTGAAGCACCTGCCACACCGATCTCCGCGTCACCGTCTCCGTCAAAGTCGGCAATCGTGGGCTGAACTCCGTATCTTCCTATACTGCCTCCTTCTGCCGTATCTAATTCAAAAGGTCCCCACTTCGAGAAGGCAAAAATCCGGTTGTCGGCAAAGAGGAGAGGAACACTGATATCATTAAAAGTGACCGTCACGGTCTCCCCGCTTCCGGGACCGTCCGTGACTTCCGCAACTCCGATGATCTGACCCGCGGACGCGTCAAAAGCCTCATCAGCGTCCGTGTCCTCAAAAAGCGTGACGCTGTAAGTCCCCGCCGGAGCCGTTTTTCCGATGTTGGTGATATCCACAGCCACTTTTCCGGTGAGCTTTGGCTCCCTGATATCAGTGTTCGTGCCGGAGAGGTCAGCCTTTGAAACTGTCATATCCGTGTCCTGCGGCGCATTGTCGGCTTCGAACACCACCTCGATGGTATGCCCCGCAGTCACCTCGGAAAAGGTGTGATCAGCGACCTGTCCCGCGGACACGCCGTCGGCAAGCACATCGGCCACATGCCAGCCGGTGCCGGGCGTGAACGTGAAGGTCTGCTCTCCCCCGAGCGCCGCGGCAACTTTGCCGGAGGGGCTGACGGTTCCGTGTTCCCCTGCCGACGCCGTGATGATCACATAGTCCGCTTCCGGCTCCCCGATGACCACCGTGAGACCGTCCGAGAGCGAGACCTCCGATTCCAGGGGCAGGTCCGCCACGATTCCGACTGTCTCCGAATCGGACGATATCTCGCCCTCTGCCACATATGAGACCGCTGTCAGAGCGCAGGTTCCGGAATCATCGGCATCCAGCCTGATACCGGCGATGTCCGTTCCGGGAACAGATATCGTCTGTTCTCCTTGGGAGCCGGTTTCGAGAACCGCTACGGTGATGCCGCATCCTGTGAGCATGCCGCATTCTCTTCCCTCGGCATCATACACTGTGACACGGC
Organism: Desulfonema magnum; assembly: GCF_017377395.1. Lineage (GTDB taxonomy): Bacteria > Desulfobacterota > Desulfobacteria > Desulfobacterales > 4be13 > Desulfonema_C > Desulfonema_C magnum. Next base: position 725,917 of record NZ_CP061800.1, read on the forward strand.
ACGGGGCCGTCACACTCACGGATATCCACGGACCTCCGTCCGTCACGGACGGGGCGTCGGCATGCTCCGTGATCTCCTTTCCTTTGCCGTCCGGGGATGCCGGCCAGTTTTCCTCTCCCGGAGCCGGCAGCGATCCGAGAGGAGGAACCTCTCCTCCGGACACGGTCACGGAAACGAATCTCGGAATGAGTCCCGATGGCTCCCCGATCTGAAACACGATATCCTGATAATCCCTGTCGCTGTCCGGGAGATCAATATCCTCGAAGACCAGGGCGGCACCCCCGGCATTCACATCCGCGATCTGTCCGACCCGCATTCCGTAACTGTCATTGCCCGGGGCAAGCGAGAACAGAGGACGTATGCCGGGGTCGGCCGAGGACGGACTGTCATAAAAATCCTGCAATGCCGCGTCCGGTGTCAGGATCAGGGCGAACCTGTCCCCGGGTGTCATCTCAAAATGTTTCAGACCCATGTAAGGTCCGCTGTTCCGGTCATCATGCTCCCCGGAGAGCGCGCCCCGGAACCGCACCCCCTCCGTGATGTCGGAGAATACCACATGGCCCTCGGGACTGTCCGAGACGGCCCGCCTGGCGGACTCTTCCGCGAACAGGGCCGGATCAGAAAGGAGACCGCCCGGCACTGAGGGATTTTAATGAAACAAATTTCCTGTGTCCCTGTTTCCGCATGATTATTTTTCCTTTCTTATAATTTTTTAAATAATTATCAAATCAATGGTTCGGACAATTTTTTATAATATATTGTTTTCATTAGGATTTATATATTTTGACTTTAAAATTTTAAATTATTTAAATTCAATAGGTTACAGTTGTAAAACTTCCTAATTCGCAAAAACTGTCCGAATTATTATCAAATAAATATCTGTAATATAAATTATAAAGAAGCATTTTTTATAAGATAATTCTATAAAAATCAAGATCGAAATTTTTCCTATATCGCACTTTTTTGCCCCGAGAAAAGCGATATAGGCCCGATTTCAACCCAAAATAAGCAGGTAATTCGTCTGATATTAAATATTTGTCACGGCCCTGCCCCATCCCCGACCCCGAACGAATCCGGAGTGCAAAAATTATATTTTTGCGCCTGCGAAAAAGTATTTTTCGCACTCCGGAGAACGGAGAAAATACCGGAAAATCCGCTTACTCTTAACTCAACAGCTTTGCCTCCACCCCCCCTCGACTTACTTACAAAAAAAACAATTATGGCTTTGACAAACCGTTTCTTGTCAGCTATTCTTAACAGATCGAAAATATCTCGGAATAAAAGATTATCTAAGATGTTGTTTTAAGAATTCTTTAACAACGGCATATTTGCAGCGTGTAGGGTGTTTAAAAAGTCCCATAGGAGATGGCCATATTTGTAGCAGTTCAAACATCCTCTGATGACAAAAAAGGAGATATCTGACAATGAAATATTTAAAGACAATCGTTCGGATGATTTTAATGGTATGTATTTTTATATTCGGATCCGCATCTGGCGGGTTTTGCCAGGACATATTCTCTGACAAGGAAGCAGAAAGAGCGTTGGATGAGGAACTCAGATGGCTCAGGACGGAAGCCGTGGTGTTCACGGAAATTGCCACCAAAACCAAAGTGGATGCTGACCTTGCCCCCGGAATGGTGACAGTGCTGGACGGAACCTATTTGGAGAACATGGGGACGCGGACTGTCGGAGAAGCACTGACCTTAGTGCCGGGTCTGGACCTGATGACCACAGCAGGCTCTGCTGTCATCAGGGGATTTCCCAAAGTCCTCGGATCCGGCAAAGTAAAGATCATGCTGAACCACATCCCGGTAAACTCGGCCAGTGAGAATGAAGCTCTTCCCATTTATTTTATTCCCGTGGGACAGATCAGCCGCATCGAAGTCATCCGGGGACCCGGTTCCGCGTTATATGGAAAATCTGCTTATTCAGGTGTCATTAACGTCATCACACAAAAGAAGGGAAACCGTATCTACGGACAATACGGCAGTTTTGATACCTGTTATGGAGGCTTTCTGACCTCATACGCCAATCCTGAAAAAAATTTTCATATCAGCCTGAATCTCGCGGGCTGGAAAAAAGGCCGGACAGATGTCGAGGTTGGTTCCGATACCTTCGGAAGTCCCGGGGGTCCCATAAATGACGCTCGTAAATCTCCTACGGGGGTATTTACCGCGGAATACAGAGACTTTTCTTTGCTTGCACAATGGACTTCCACCAGTTGGGGAGACACTTACGGCACAGCGGGTTCATATCCGGAACTGAACGACCGGTTCACAAAAAAAGAAAGGACATGGCAGGCACAGGCAGTCTGGGATTCCGAGCTTTCGGAATCGCTCAACTTAAAGCTGAATCTCGGCGTAAAGGAATATCTTTTTGAAGGTGACCGCATGTGGATATTCCCGGCCGGGGTTATGAATTCATCCGGAACCGAGATGCTGGCAAGTCCTTACTATGATGAACGGACTCTGTACGGCAGCCTTAATGTTCACTGGAAAGGATGGAAAGGCCATCATCTCCTTGCAGGCGTTGAGTATGAAAGAAACAGCCTGACAGATGCGGGGCAGAAGCTGAATTACGACCCGGTGACTTTCGAGGCGGTTCCGTATCAGAATTTTACAGGAGAGAAGAACTGGCTTGAGGAAGATAAAAGCCGCGATATCTTCGGCGCGCTGATTCAGGAACAGTTCGAAGTAACAGACTGGCTCACCATCAACGGAGCCTTGCGATATGATATCTATTATGATGATGACAGCGACACATATGAGAATTATGATGATACCAAAGACAGGTTTACGCCCAGACTCGCAACCGTATTCAAAGCATCTGATCATCATATTTTCAAGCTTCAATATGCGGAAGCCTTCCGCTCTCCGGGTTTTTTTGAAATGTACAGCAAGAATAATCCGGTGGCGAATGGAAATCCGGATGTATCTTTCGAAGTTATCAGAACTTATGAGATGGAATATATCTTCAGAACCGCTCCCTTTGTCAGCAGATTTACCTTGTTCAAATCAGAGCTGGAAGATCTGATTATCACCCGAAACACGCAGTATACTAACAGCGGAGGTGCGGAAATAAAAGGAGCGGAAATAGAATTCAAGTGGCACATTCTTCCTTTTCTTACAGCAGACAGCAATCTTTCTTATATGGATACCAAAGATAATGAAACTGGCGATCCCCTTCCGGTGACTTCGGAGTGGCTTGGCAATATCGGACTTGCCTGCCAGCCTGCAAAGGACTGGTCATTGTTTCTCCGATACCGGCATGTGGGCAAACGGTCCAGAATTAAGAATGATCCCTTTTTTCGAGCAAGTCTCAAGGGCTATGATACTTTTGATGTTACAACCCGTGTTGAAAATATTTTTACACAAGGGCTTGATCTTCTCGCAGGTGTGAAAAACCTGTCTGATGACGATACTCGATATCCCTCCAGAGATTATCCCGAAGATATATCACAGACAGGGCGGGAATGGTGGGTTCAGATATCTTATGAGTTCTGAGCCGTTCAAAATGTAGGGTGGGAGGAGCGAAGCAGAACCCACCATGTGCGGTGGGTTTCGTTTGTGCGGCTTGCTGGGTGGGTTGCGCTTCGCTCCTCCCACCCTGGGTTTCGGGTATTTTATTTTTGGGAAAATCCCTAAAGAAAAAATTCAGCGGATATTGCTTACTTAATATCTTTAAAATTCAAACAGATATAATAGACATGAGAAAGGAGGTATGATCATGGTCAGAAAAATCAGGAAGGCAGGCGTCATCGGCTCCGGTGTCATGGGCGGCGGCATTGCCGCTCTTCTTGCCAGTGCTGGCATAAAGACGTTGCTTTTGGATATTGTTCCTTTTGATTTGAACGCGGATGAAAAAAATGATCCCACAGTTAGAAACAGCATCGCAAAAGCGGGACTGAGTACAATGATAATGTCACAACCGCCTCTTCTCATGGACAAAAGGGACGCGAAGCGGATTACCGTCGGCAACCTGGAAGACGATATTGACAAACTTGCGGAATGTGACTGGATCATCGAAGTTGTGCTGGAACACCTGAAAATAAAACAGGAACTTTTGCAGAAGCTTGAGAAGGTGAGAAAAGAAACAGGGATTGTTTCCACAAATACTTCGGGAATTCCTCTCAAAAAAATGTCCGAGGGACTCAGCAAAGCATTCAGACAGCATTTCCTGGGGACGCATTTTTTTAATCCTGTAAGATACATGAGACTGCTTGAAATTATTCCGGGGGAAGAAACACGCCCTGAAATTCTCCAATTCATGGCGGATTTCGGAGAGAGAAGACTCGGAAAAGGAATTGTATGGGCAAAAGATACGCCCAATTTTGTGGGGAACCGTATCGGTGCGCACGGTATTGTGAAAGCCATGCAGACGATGCTTGAGGACGGGCTCACGATTCCCGAGGCAGATGCCCTTTTCGGTCCTGTCATGGGAAGACCCAGGACAGCCATGTTCAAAACCTGCGATCTTGTGGGACTTGATATCATGGCGCATGTCTCCAAAAACACCTATGATCTGATTCCTGATGATGAACAAAGAGACAGCTTTGTCATCCCCGAATTTGTGAACAGAATGATTGAAAAAGGGTTTCTTGGCAAGAAAGCCGAAAGCGGTTTTTATAAAACTGAAAAGCCTGGAAAAAAGGTTATTCGTAAGGTCATCAATCCTGAAACCTTTGAATATGCGGAATATGCCAAACCTGCTTTTCCATGCCTTGACCGGGCAAAACAAGCAAAACTCCTGCCGGATAAAATGAAAGCCGTGGTGTATGGCGGGGACAAAGGGGCAAAGTTCGCGTGGAAAGTCCTTGGCAGCAGCCTGATTTATTCTGCCAACCGGATCCCTGAAATCTCCGATACCATTGTTGACATTGATAATGCCATGAAATGGGGATATAATTTTGAGGCGGGGCCTTTTGAGACCTGGGACGCTATTGGCGTTGAGGCGTCTGTTGAAAAAATGGAGAAACACGGATTTGAGGTGCCCGAGAAAATCAGAAACATGCTTGCGGCTGGTAACACTTGTTTTTACAAGACCGAAAACGGAAAGGTTTTTTTCTATGACTTTGCCTCTGAATCCTATAAGGAACCTGCCATCAGCGATAATGTGATTTCTCTGAATGTACTCAGGAAAGCGGATAAGGTTGCCAGGAAATGTGACTCTGCTTCTCTCATTGATATTGGTGACGGTGTGTTCTGCTGCGAATTTCATACCCGGATGAATGCCATCAACAAGGAGATTGTGACCTTTATTTCTGAAGTCATTGATTATGTGGATGCCAATGGCATTGGTCTTGTGATCGGAAATCAGGCCGGAGGAACTCCGGGGGCTTTTTCAGCAGGCGGAGACCTTTTTTATATGGGTGCGCTCGCACAGTTGGGAAAATTTTCAGAAATAGACGCTTTTCTGAAAATGGCGCAGCAAGGCATTCAGAAAGCAAAATATTCAGATTTTCCCATTGTTGCCGCACCCTATGGCATGACCCTCGGGGGCGGATGTGAGGTGTGTATCGGAGCCGCGGATAAGATCGTGGCTCATGCGGAACTTTACATGGGTCTTGTGGAAATCGGTGTGGGACTGCTTCCCTCTGGCGGCGGATGTCTTAATTTGTGGAAAAAATTTATTAATGCCGTGCCTGAACCGGTTACGGATTATGATCTTGGCAAATTCTTTATCCCTGTTTTCATGAACATCGCCACCGCCAAAGTTTCAACTTCTGCCGCACACGCCAGAGCAATGGGGTTTCTCGGCCCCAATGACAGAATTGTGTTTAACCGGGACCACCTGATTGGCGAGGCAAAGAAAGACGTGTTAAAAATGGCGGATGAAGGATATGCGCCCCCTGTGAAGAAGAAAATAAAGGTATTTGGTGAAAGCGCCCAGGGAATGGCAAATGCGGAATTGTTCAACATGCTGCAAGGAAAATATGTAACTGAATATGATGTTTTTCTGGCAAAACGCATTGCTTATGTCATCAGCGGCGGAGACGTGCGGGACAACAGCGAAATTGACGAAGAGGTCATCCTGAAGCTTGAAAGAGAAGCATTCACCGATTTTTGGAAACAGAAAAAAACACACGCCAGGGTGGAACATATGCTGAAGACAGGCAAACCGTTGAGGAATTGAGAATTGAGAATTGAGAATTATCAATTATCAATTATCAATTTAAAAAGGGGGGAAGGTGTATAATGAGAGACGCGTATATTGTAACATCTGTGAGAACGCCTGGCTGTCGGAGAGCAAAGGGAGCTTTTAAAGACACAAGGCCCGAAGATTTGCTGACGTTTATTCTTAAAGCGGCAATGAATAAAACCCAAAATCTTGAAATGAAGGATGTGGATGATGTGATGATCGGCTGTGCTTTTCCCGAAGCTGAACAGGGGCTGAATATCGGCAGAATCGTTACCCAGCTTGCCGGTTTTCCTGTTGAGGTCTCCGGAGCCACGGTCAACCGGTTCTGCTCCTCCGGGCTGGAAGCTATCGCGCTGACTGCCCTGCGGGTGATGGCAGGCTGGTCAGATGTCGCCATCGGCGGCGGCATAGAGTCCATGAGCTATGTGCCTATGGTGGGAAACATTATCAGACCTCATCCCGAACACACAAAGAACCATCCGGATGTTTATTCTTCCATGGGAACCACTGCGGAGAATGTTGCAAATCGCTACGGCATCTCCAGACAAGCCCAGGATGAATTTGCTTATCATTCTCAGATGAAGGCTGCCGAGGCCACGGATAAGAAGTTATTCACGGAGATAATCCCCACCCCTGCGACAAAGTTTGTTCAGCAGGAAAATGGCACTTACAAAAAAGAGACCTTTCTGGTTGATTATGATGACGGGATCCGCCCGGACACTTCAATGGAGGGACTGGCGAAATTGAAACCGGTCTTTGCAAAAGGAGGAACTGTTACCGCGGGAAATTCTTCACAGACCACAGACGGTGCGGCTGTCAGCGTTATTATGTGTGAAGAAAAGGTCAGAGAGCTGGGCTTGAAGCCTGTGGCAAAATTTAAATATTACACCACCATAGGCTGCAAATCCGATGAGATGGGCGTGGGTCCGAGATACGCCATTCCCAAACTTTTGAAACGTTCCGGAACAGACATCAGCGATATCGGACTGTTTGAGATAAATGAGGCATTTGCTTCTCAGGCATTATACTGCCTCAGAGAGCTGGGGCTGGACAAACAGATGGACAAAATAAATGTTTATGGCGGTGCCATTGCATTGGGCCACCCCCTGGGATGCACCGGTGCCAAATTATGCGCCCAGCTTGTTACGAGGATGAAAGAACGCGGGGTAAAATACGGCGTGGAAGCCATGTGTATCGGCGGCGGAATGGGGGCAGCCGCATTGTTTGAGTTATGTGATTAAATTGAGAATTGAAAATTGAAAATTGAGAATTGAAAATTGAGAATTGAAAATTGAAAATTGAGAATTGAGAATTGAAAATTGAAAATTGAGAATTGAAAATTGAGAATTGAAAATTGAGAATTGAAAATTGAAAATTGAGAATTGAAAATTGAGAATTGAGAATTGAAAATTGAGAATTGAAAATTGAAAATTGAGAATTGAGAATTGAGAATTGAAAATTGAAAATTGAGAATTGAAAATTGAGAATTGAAAATTGAAAATTCTCAATTCTCAATTCTCAATTAAAAACTGGCATACCATTCATAAGCTTTCTGAATACCCTGATCCACTCTGATTTTTGCCTGCCACCCGATGGCCTCTAATTTTGAAACATCCAACAGTTTTTTCGGCGTACCATCTGGCTTGGATGTGTCAAAAACCATCTCTCCTTTGAACCCGACGATATCTCTGACCTTCTCGGCAAGTTCTCTGATGGTGTGATCTCTTCCGGTGCCAATATTGACAAGTTCGGTTTCCTCATAATTTTTCATCAGATATACGCACGCATCAGCCAGATCATCCGCATATAAAAATTCTCTTCTCGGCTGACCCGTTCCCCAAAGCGTCACTTTGGGTATTTCCTGAGACGATGAAAGAGATGTCCTTATGTCATCCGGGATAGGGCCGAACCGGGCCTCGTCCTGATCAATGGCTTCAAAATTCCCCTGAGATGCCAGCTTCGCAAGGTGAAATTTCCGAATCATCGCCGGAAGCACATGTGAGGAAAACAGATCAAAATTGTCATTGGGTCCGTAAAGGTTTGTGGGCATGACCGGGACAAAATGCGTTCCGTGCTGTCTGTTATAGGACCGGCACGTCTCAATCCCGGCAATTTTGGCGATAGCATACGCGGAATTGGTAGGCTCAAGAGGACCGGTGAGAAGATATTCCTCTTTCATGGGCTGGGGGGCCATGCGGGGATAAATGCACGAGGACCCGAGGAAAAGCAGTTTTTTGACCCCATGATGATATGCCGCGTCAATGACATTTGTCTGAATGAGAAGGTTTTCACGGATAAAATCCGCAGGATAAGTATTGTTTGCCATTATCCCGCCGACTTTTGCGGCAGCGAGAAAAATATACTCAGGTTTCTCCGCATCAAAAAATGCGTTCACTGCTGCCTGATCTGTCAAATCAAGTTCAGCGTGTCTGCAGGTGATAATGTTTGTGTAACTGAGTGCCCGGAGGTGACGGAGAATAGCGGACCCGACAAGACCTCTGTGACCGGCGACGAATATTTTGGATGTTTGTTTCATGATTTACTCACCGATTTTTTCTGATTTCATTATTAATGGACATGCAAAGATTTTTCATAAGTACCTGACCATAAATTTTCGATATTTATCCGGAGAAGAAACCCGGCTTTTTTTTTCCGGAGTGACCCGCCTTCCGTTACGGAAAAAGCCGGGTTTCTTTGCCGCTCACAGAAAAAAAAGTATAGTACTTAGATTTAGGTATGTCCCGGCATGATTTTTGCATGGGAAGGTTGTCTCGGAAAAAAAGCCGTTTCCGGGCCTGAAAATTTCATTCGTCCGTTCGGAATCCCGGAGGCCGCCTCTGTATGCAACTTTCGTGCCAGGACATACCTAAATCTAAATACTATATAAAAAACTTTTGCTCAGGTACTTAAGGCTCCGGAGTGCCAAACTTACAGTTTGGCAACATTTTCTTTAGCAATATCTCCGACACCTGTAAACTGGGCGTTTCTGCCAAACTGTAAGTTTGGCACTCCGGATAATCTTTTTCTTAAAGTCTGTAATTACAAAAAGTAATATTCGGTAAACCCCGTGATCGCTCCTGACACATTGAAAAATCCCTCAGCAAAGGCGGTTCGGATTTGCCAATCCGAGCCGAGCGGGGGATGAACCCGGGGGGGGTTCACCAAATCTTTATATAAAAAATTATATTAACATACAGAATATTATAAATTTATTCAAACTGATTGTATGTCTGAAATCCTTCTTTCCGGCATAAATCATCTTTCTGAGCTTCCTTCATATCCTCCAGAACCATTGTCTTTATGAGCTGATCAAAAGATACTTTGGGTATCCACCCGAGTTTTTCTCTTGCCTTTGACGGATCACCGAGGAGAAATTCCACCTCTGTGGGCCGAAAATACCGAGGTTCAACTTGGACAAATGTTCTGCCTGTGGCCGCATCTTTTCCGACCTCATCCACGCCGGAGCCTTCCCATACAATTTCGACCCCTATCTCAAGAAAAGCTTTTTCGACAAATTCCCGGACAGAATGGGCCTCACCTGTGGCAATGGCAAAATCATCAGGTTCATCCTGCTGGAGCATCATCCACATGGCTCGGACATAATCCCCGGCAAAGCCCCAGTCTCTTTTGGAATCCAGATTCCCGAGATAAATTTTATCCTGAAGACCCAGTTTGATTCTAGCAACCGCTCTCGTGATCTTCCGGGTGACAAATGTCTCACCCCGGATGGGAGATTCATGATTAAAAAGGATACCGTTACAGGCAAAAATATTGTATGCCTCACGGTAATTCACCGTAATCCAGTAGGCATACACTTTGGCTGCTCCGTAAGGACTCCGGGGGTAAAAAGGGGTGGTTTCCTTCTGTGGAATCTCTCTGACTTTGCCGTACATCTCGCTGGTTGATGCCTGATAAAAACGGGTCTTTTTCTCCATGCCCAGAATGCGTATGGCTTCCAGCAGACGCAGTGTGCCGATGGCGTCGGAATTTGCAGTGTATTCAGGCGTTTCAAAAGAAACTTTCACATGACTCTGGGCAGCCAGATTGTATATCTCATCTGGCTGAACAGACTGAATAATCCGGATGAGGTTTGTCGAATCTGTCAGGTCCCCGTAGTGCATGAAAAACCGGACGTTTTCCTCATGGATATCTCTGTAAAGATGATCCACACGCCCCGTATTAAATGATGATGCCCGGCGTTTGATGCCATGCACTTCATAACCTTTTCCAAGAAGAAACTCAGCCAGATAGGCTCCGTCCTGACCTGTAATACCTGTGATTAATGCTTTTTTCATGGTTATATTATCCTCAGTTTAACTTCGTTAAGTGTCAGAATCATCAGTTCTCCCCAGACGCTGAATAAACGCCGCGTCTCCCTGACGGGATTTTTCCCAGGATGATGCTTTCTCCCTCGCAGAAAAAACTCAGATTTATCCGCCCTTTGCAGGAAAAAATATATAAAAATTCTGATTGTAACAGATTTAGGGGAGGGCTGACCAAGCCTTGTAAGGGCGGCATATTTGTAGCAGCTTAACATCGTACCATTCTTTAGCCACTGAGATTCCGAGATTTTCTAACTCCCCTCACCAGCAAACTTTCCCCGTGGGGTGTATCGCTGATTATGTTTTATATCCGATCAGAAGCATTTCCGTCAATGTTTCATTTTATCACAAAAAAAATCTGACTTCCGAGATGCTTTTTGTCAAACCAAACACAAAAAAACAGTCAGTTTTATTAAAAATTTGCATGTAAAATTTTCTGGAATTCGAGGGATAAGGACAATAAAACCTGGTTAAAAATTTTCAGCGCAGTAATCCAAAAATGAAGGATGTTTAATCAGATTATCCAACGGCATGTTCTCAAGTCTTTTCCGCATAAAAGGCTTGAGGTCTTTAAGACAGCCCGCTCTTAGTTCCTTTATCCGTTTTTCAGGCATGGTTTTCAGTTGTTCCCTGATACGCCTGTGTTGTTCAAATCTGTTATTGCTTTCTATTTTCTTCTGTTCTGAGTTTTTATGATATTTCCGGTTTGCTTTGTCTGCCTGATTTTCAGCAAGATTCTTTTCCAGTATGGCCCTGTACTTTCGTTTGTCTGTGATATGCTGGTTAGTGAAGCGTATGTTTTTTATGACATATTCAGCACTGTGTGATTTCTGATACTTTAAAATCAGATTGCGGACAGGCTTTGATATCTTTATCGGAATAAAATCAAAAAGGGATTCAGAATTAACATTTGTTTCCGAACCTTCGGATTTGGTAAGCTGCTTTCTCTGGTCTGCAAATTTTTTGCAATAATGGCATATCTGAGATTTTTTGTCTTTATAGTTGCTCCAAGTAGCTTCACATAATCCCTTGGTTTTCTGCCAGCATTTCTTAGCCTCGGATACAAGTTCCTGATGCTTCTCGTCAATCGGTTCGTAATCCTTTGCATAGTCCTCTCTGATCGCGTCGGTGAGAAAACCGGGAATGTTTCTTACTTCACCTTCGGCAACCTTCTTTTTAGTGAGATCAATGTTGCGCCTGATCTGTTCCGGCGAAAATTTTTCAATGATTGCCTGAGCCTGTTTTTTGGAAAGTTTCAGAGAAATAAATTCAGCTTCCAGATCAGAGAAAATTTCAGGTTCATTTTCTGAAGATAGCTGCAAATCAGCTTCACTTTTCTCTGATTTGGGCAGTATTGGGAGTTTCGGTGGCAGCTCTTTTGTTGTTTTTATATAAAATTTCAATCCAATAACTGTTCGTCCGCTTCGTTTGTATTCAATCTCAATCCACAGATTTGAATGTTTGTTTATTTCTCTGATCGCCTTTTTTATAATATATTTGTTCAAATCCTTAAACAGTTTGTATTCTTCAGCTTCAAGACCTACAAGCCTTCTGAAGTTTGGAATATCAATAACCGGGGTTTCGCCTATGCCTTTATAATCAACAAAAAGTTCATACAAAGCCAGCGAATATTTGGAGCTGAATCTGTTTTGCATAGTCAGGTTTATGCGGGCATATATACAGGGATTGGCAAGTTTTTCTCTTAAAAATATGCTGTAATCATATTCACATATTCCGTTTCTGACTTTGCAGCCCGCCAGCAAACTGACAGAACCCCATTCCTCTTTCTCATATTCCTTGTCCTTCCCCAGAATGTTCCATTCTATGCTCGTGCTGATAAGCCCTTTCAGAATGTTCTCAACCCGTTTGCTCTGAGTTTTATCGGTATGTTTGTAACCCAGATAGGAATAAAGCGTGGCGACAGGGATTTCGAATTTTTTTATCTCATAATTTTCCAGATCGTTGAAAGCATGGGCAAGCATCACGTTCCATGCTTTACGCTGAAACAGTGTTATTTTGTTACTGATTTGAATTGATGAACTGTGCTTTATAACCTCATTCTTTTTTTTCATCAGGCACCTTTCTTTTCATTAAAAAAATAATAATATAGGTGGAAAATTTTGTCAATTTTTTTCCACCTATGTTACAAAACTGAAAACCTTTTGTTTATGAAGTTTTTTTGTGAAAGGTGGAAGGATTGACGGGGAAAATTTGTAAGCTTTTTTTATTTCTGTCCATCCTTTATCCTTTTGAAAATAAAGGGGTTTACAAAAATACAGGGGGATATGCAGAAAAGTTTCTGCCTCTGACAAGTTTTTGTTTATAAATGTTTTTTGTGAAAGGTGGAAGGATTGACGGAGAAAATTTGTAAGTTTTTTTATTTCTGTCCATCCTTTATCCTTTTGAAAATAAAGGGGTTTATAAAAATACAGGGGGATATGCAGAAAAATTTCTGCCTCTGACAAGTTTTTGTTTATAAATGTTTTTTGTGAAAGGTGGAAGGATTGACGGAGAAAATTTGTAAACTTTTTTTATCTCTCTTCCATCTATTCTATTGAAAATAAAAGAATTTCCAGAAAGCTTTCTGCCTCTGACAAATTTTTGTTTATAAATGTTTTTTGTGAAAGGTGGAAAGATTGACGGAAAAAATTTTGTAAGCTTTTTTATATCTCTTTCATCTATCATATTGAAAATAAAAGGATTTCCAGAAAGTTTTCTGCCTCTGACAAGTTTCTGTTTATAAAATTTTTTTGCTAAAGGTGGAAGGATTGACGGGGGAAATTCTGTAAGCTTTTTTTATCTCTCTTCCATATATTCTATTGAAAATAAAAGGATTTACAGAAAAATTTCTGCCTCTGACAAATTTTTGTTTATAAATGTTTTTTGTGAAAGGTGGAAGGATTGACGGAGAAAAGTTGCAAATTTTTTTGTCTCTGATTCATATATCTTATTGAAATAAAAGGATTTTCAAAAAGTCAGGGAAATTTGCAGAAATTTTCTGAAATTGACAAGTTTCTGTTTATAAAGGCTTTTTTTGCTAAAGGTGGAAGGATTGACGGGGAAAATTTGTAAACTTTTTCGTCTCTGTTCAATCTATCTTGTTGAAAATAAAAGGATTTTCAAAAAGTCAGGAAAATTTGCAGAAATTTTCTGAAATTGATAACTTTCTGTTTATAAAGGCTTTTTTTGCTAAAGGTGGAAGGATTGACGGGGAAAATTTGTAAACTTTTTTGTCTCTGTCCAATCTATCTTGTTGAAAATAAAAGGATTTTCAAAAAGTCAGGAAAATTTGCAGAAATTTTATGAAATTGATAACTTTCTGTTTATAAAGGCTTTTTTTGCTAAAGGTGGAAGGATTGACGGGGAAAATTTGTAAACTTTTTTGTCTCTGATCCATCTATCTTGTTGAAAATAAAAGAATTTTCAAAAAGTCAGGAAAATTTGCAGAAATTTTCTGAAATTGATAACTTTCTGTTTATAAAGGCTTTTTTTGCTAAAGGTGGAAGGATTGACGGGGAAAATTTGTAAATTTTTTTGTCTCTGTCCAATCTATCTTGTTGAAAATAAAAGTGTTTTCAAAAAGACAGGAAAATTTGCAGAAATTTTCTGAAAATGACAAGTTTCTGTTTATAAAGGCTTTTTTTGCTAAAGGTGGAAGGATTGACGGGGAAAATTTGTAAACTTTTTTGTCTCTGATCCATCTATCTTGTTGAAAATAAAAGAATTTTCAAAAAGTCAGGAAAATTTGCAGAAATTTGCAGAAATTGGTAACCTTCTGTTTATAAAGGCTTCTTTTTCCAAAGGTGGAAGGATTGACGGGGAGAATTTGTAAACTTTTTATCTCTGATGCCCGTGTAATAAGGAAAAGAGAAAGAATTTGTGAAAAAAGATGAAAACTTTCCTGAAATTTTTTTTATCACTGTAACAGCTTCTATTTATAGGGTGTTTTATGGAAAAGTGGAAATTTGACCCACCAAATTTTCCACTTTAACCCGTCAATCCTTCCACCTTAACCCGTCAATCCTTCCACCTTAACCCGTCAATCCTTCCACCTTAACCCGTCAATCCTTCCACCTTTATATTATCAACTATCTAATTTTAAAAGAAAATTTGTCGTATAAAACTGTTTAAAACATTTAAAACATATAAAACAACAGCAATTGATGCTGTTTTTTTTTTTGGAAAGTTCGGGGGGAGTTCCATCAAGTTTTCATTTCACTCGATAATCAAGTTCTTTTCTGTTATTCCGTTCGACGACCCGACTGAGTTCACCGAAGTCTGAGTTCACGCCGAAGCCTGCGAAAGCAGGCATTCGTTTTTGGCAGAACGGGGGAGAAACCCGGTTTTTTCCGGCGGGGGAGATTCCCATATGCATCAGGCTAAGAATGAGGGACGGCTGCCGGACGGGGTTTGCAAGCTGCCGGACGGGGTTTGCAACCCCGTCCGAAACGTTTGCGGGCGGCGATCCGGAAAATATTCCGGACGGGGTTGCAAACCCCGTCCGGCAAAATCAGAGTTAATAAAAACAGTAGGTTGTAATCTTAGCCTGATGCATATGGGGAGATTCCCCGTCCGGGAAAAAAGCCGGGTTTCTTTTCTGTCCCGCGTTCAGTCCGGAAACTTTTCGATCTGGTGGCAGAGGATTCCTGCTTTCGCAGGCGTCGGCGTGAGTTCAGTCGAACGGAATGACAGGCTGTCCGGCCGGATTGGATAAAAAATTTGATTATCGAGTTTCAACACAAAAAAAAACAGATTCCGAAGACGTTAAACTATCCGAACACAAAAAGGTGGAGGTGAGCGGAATCCTTTTGCGTTGGTTCGTTCATCGCCAGGTTATATGGTCTTTCAAGCTTTGCAAAAATATGAATCTATTACGGACTTTACTCTTTGCATATCCACTGGTTTATTGAAGACAGCAAGGGGGGCGAGTTTTTCAATTTCTTTTATCAGTCCGTCATCTGAATAGCCTGTCATAAAAATAATCGGAATCTTACGGATCAGATGTATTGCCTTTGCAGCTTCAACACCGTCGGTTTTACCTGCAAGCCGGATATCCATGAGAATAATATCCGGTCTTTCGGATTCTGCTTTTTTAACGGCATCTTCCCCGGTTGCGACAGGTTGCAGGATGTCATAACCCATATCTTTGAGATGAAAGCTCATTTCCAATGCAATAAGCACTTCATCTTCGACAATCATAATTTTTTTCATAATTTAGTTCTTCCTTACCGTGAGAATCCATTTTGAAAAGCCGGGTTTTTCATCTGAAAATATTTTCATGACCAAAAGCGAAAAACCCGGCTTTTTTACCGTGAGAATTCATTTTGAAAAGCCGGGTTTTTCATCTGAAAATATTTTTATGAGTTTGAGGCAGATTATGTTCTGGGACTTCCGTCCATACCTGAGATTGGTTATCCTTCAGGTTCGGCAGCGTCAACACATTATGAGGAAAGAGAATTTTATGGAAGCACGGAACTTGTCTGCAAATCTTTTAAAAACAAGACCTTGCTTGTCGGAACAAAATATTCTGACGTTTCAATACAGGATGTTGCAGGAGCGTCCACAGTTCCTGGAACAGGAGAAATGGAAGCGCTTTCCGAAGAATGGCTTTTAACAGATAAGAAAAGAAAAATTTTCAGCGCATATTTTCAGCATATGTATGATATAACTGAAAATTTTGTTCTGATCGGAGGATTGCGCTATGATGACTATAATGATATGGGAAACTATCTGACGCCCCGGATATCCGGGGTCTGGCGGTTTTCAGAACACCATATTTTAAAGGCGCAGTATTCGGAATCTGTTCGTCCCCCGACATTTACAGAACTCTATTCCAGAGGCACTTCTTTTATCAGAGGCAGTGAAGATTTGGATTCAGAGCGTATCAAAAGCTATGAAACCGAATATATCTGGAGAAAACCAGGTATGGGTATCCGCACGACGCTTTTCTATTCTGAGCTTGAAGATAAAATCCTGTATCCTGCTTATGCTGACACGTTCAGCAGCATTAATATTGAATATAAAAATGCTCAGGACACGCTTAAAAGCAGAGGTGCTGAAATTGAATTTGATCTTGAAATGACAAAGGAACTTCAAACAGGGTTTAATATTTCATATACAGACACAAATGACGGGAACGGGGAATCCATCGGAGGTGTGTCTGACTGGCTGGCAAACGCCTGGCTGATCTGCAAGCCTGTTCAGGATTATGAGTTTGTGTTACGATATCATTATACCGGAGAGCGTCATAGGGACGCTGAAGACCCCAGGGAAGACTTGAAAGGTTTCCATGTTTTTGATTTGACTGCTAATGTTTTTAATCTGTTCAAAAGCGGGCTGACATTGCGTGCTGGTGTCAAAAATTTTTTTGATACAGATATCATCTGTCCCGCACCTGTGTACAAAGATGAAAAGGGCATCACAGGGTATTATTATCAGGATGATTTTCCACGTCCCGGTCGTGAATGGTGGATGGACATTTCTTATGAATTTTAGCAATTACAGGGGGTTGCTGGGTCATTACGGGGGGCGGCTACGGGGTTGGTCTGTGACGGCTATTTAAAAAAGGATTACGTGTTTATTTTAACTTGAGATTGGGCATATGTCGCACTTTTCAGGGTCAATAAGTGCGATATGGGAAAAAGTCTCCGCATTCTATAATGCTCTTTCTGATACCGAAAAGTGCGACACAGGCCATGAAAACGCCTGTGATCGGATATGTTTAATTTAATTTTCAAATGGTTGGCGTAGCCCGATCCCACTCGGCATTTCACAGTGCAGACCGGTTCCTCCGCCGCTGATGACATAATTCTCCAACTGTTCCCAATCCGCACTGAGAAGGCGGGGAAAATAAGCCAGCGGAACACCCAGTTGCCGTCCGTCCGTCAGCTCTATCCACATATTATTGTCCGCATCGAAAGAAAGTTTCTTTGCCAGCGGTCTGAAGGTCATTCACAAGCACACATATATTTTCTCAATTCGTTTCTGTCTCCCCGAAATTATGAAACATGTCTTTATTTAATACGCCTTTTCCGACCAGATTCCCTCTGATCATTGAAAGATGGCGGGATTCGACAATTTTGTTTCTCCTATGGCGGGGGAGAGTTATAAGTGAATCAAAGTCGGTATTTTGAAAAATAATATGATGACTTCTTTTTATCTCTTCAAAACCGAGAGATGCCAGAAATTCTCCGAGTTCGCCGTATGTCACTTTTTTAAACATGATGTTCGATCCTGTTCTTATATATTTGTTTTAACACATTTCTTTTGAATTTTACAAATTTTACGATACTGCTCATTCCGACACGGTTCCTGACAGGGATAGTGACACTGTGGTATTTCTTCACTTTTCTTATATCAAAATGTTCAAGGTTTTCAAAATATTCCTGAATATAAAGCCAGTATGCACGGTCTCTGACCGCATCGTAAACAATCAGTATGACAGGCATCGGTTCCGAAAGCCATATATTCAGGTCTTTTTTTTTCAAAGGAAAACTTATTGCCTGACCATTGTGAACAAATCTGATATTGTCTGTCGCTTTGAGTTGAACGTAGATATTTCCATTTTCCAATTCGCTATCAGCCGTGTATGTATAAATAATCAGGTCGTAACCATAATCCGAGGAAAATTTTTCAATGGTATGGCCGCATAAAAGCACAAATCTTTCGACATAATTCGCACTCAGATCGGCAATTATGTGTTCCCTTGTTCGTCTCTTTTTTTGCAATATTCAGGCTTTTTCCTTTATTATCATAAGCGGCTGACGTTTGAAATAATCAGTTTTGGAAAACGCACAGCGTTTCAAAATACGGTTCACTGATTTGTCAGGCTTTTTACCTGTTTTTGTGGCTTAACATCGTATCATGAAGCCTAGTATTAACCTCACCAGCGAACTTTCCCTGTGCGATGTAATTTATATCCGAATCAGAGGCATTTCCGTCAAGTTTTCATTTTACCACAAAAAAAGCCTGACTCCGAAGACCTTTTCCGTCAGGTAAAAAAACTTACAAACGCAAAAAGCCCCATGTCAGTAAGCTACGGAACCTTCTATTTCCTGTTATTCTTTAGCTATTTTTAATGCCTCTCTTTTCAGCGGTTCACCAATATAAAAACTATTCCTTTCCAATTCTTCTATTAACGGTTTCACCGCTTTAATTATGCCGGAATTTTTTGCCTGAAGCAACATCCCGACTGTTCCGATGACATTCAATTTCATACGTCTCGCAACATTTCTTGCCTGTTTGTCATCTAAGATTATTCGCTTTCCTTTCATGCAGGCCAATGCAATTGCTTCAGCTTCGCCGGAATCCAATATCAGCTTAAGAGAATATACGAGTAACGAATTATGTGGCTGCTCGACTTTGATCCAATCTTTTAAGATACCGGATTCTTTTTCAACTTCAGGCGGAATGATCACATTATCATAAAGTTTTTGCAGTATGTGTAAATGATTAATTCTTTCCAGACCGATGAGACATGTACTGTCTGCGATTATTGTTTCTTTCAAAAACCAAGCTCCTCTCTGAGTTCTTCAGGGGAATAGTTTATTACAGGTATCTTATAATTGCCAAGTACATCAATAAAAGCCTGCTTTGAAAATCCTGCCAATTTGGCGGCCTGACCGAGAGTTATTTTTCCGACTTCATAAAGCTTTAGTGAAAGAAGCAATTTTGCCTCGTCTTCAGATAAGCTGAAGGGTAATTCAATTTTTAAGGTGTTCACATTCATAATTATCTCCCTTTAACGAGTTTTTGTCGCACTTTGCTTAATTGCAAAATTATCCCTTGCTTGATAAATACTTTGGGGACTCAGCAAAGTTTTCCGGGTCAGTCCCGAGTTTCGAAAGTTTGCCTTTCTGTTTCAGTTCCGTTAGTCTCAGACCAAAAAATTTTACTATAAATCACACAAAAGCACAACAGAAAAAGCCACTTGGCTTTAAGCAAATATCGCCCTGCATCACAAATGATCTAAACACCTTTTCGGGCATGAAGAATCTCTCTGGTAAAATTCTCACATCAATCGCTTCTTGACAAAAACTCCTGTTTTTGTCGCACGCCTTTCTACAGAAATGACCATTTTAAAACTTATAACAATCTGTTTGTAAAATGAAAAATTGGATAACATATCATTAAATATCCTGTTTTGGGATATTTTAAGCCACGCCTTATATTGCCCAGACAATCTTATAAGCAGAAAATCTATGCGTCATATTTATTCCAAAAGATATCAAAATTTTCTCAGACGACTTCGAAAAGCCAGAAAGGAAGCGGATATGACTCAGGCAGAGGTCGCTGCGGCATTAAAAAAACCACAGTCTTTTGTGTCCAAATGTGAGAGCGGGGAACGACGCGTTGATATTATTGAACTTTATGATTTTGCAATGATTTATGGGAAGCCTTTGGATTTTTTTCTGTCGTGACGGGGATGAGATGTCTGAAATGTCTGATGATTGGCCGCCGGTAAAACAAGATAATGGGAGAAATTGGAGTAAAGCCAAACTCACGATTCTGAAATTATTATGGTCAGGTGAATGGGTGGAAGGTGCAAAAGTTTACGAAGTTACCAAGCATACATGCCGGAGTAAGAAAAAACGTCAGCAACACGAAAAGGCAAGACTACTGCTTTATGAGGATTAATAATCAGCTCAACGAATTCATCTCACACCTGCTCATGCGTTCACTCCTTATATTTAATCGTTAATTCTTCTTCAAAATCAAAAACTGTCAAAGCCTTTTTTATTTTGTCAAATTTTCCTTTACTATCCATATTGGATTCTATGAAATAAGTTTTATTAATGGGAGTCGCCTGTCTGCAACTATTCGGATCTTTTGTAAGGCTTAACTTTTCGCTTAAATCGGAGATAAAGAATGCCTGGGGATTTGATTCGAATAAAGTCTTAATTATTTCCACATACAATTTGCTTACTTCCGTAATTTCCAGCTTCTGGTTAAGAAAAACAGCATATTCCAACTTTTTGCCAGTAGGTTCTTCCGCATAAAAAATATTTATCTCGTTAAAATCGGTTTCTTTTTTGATTTCAACTTCTGGAAATTTCCAAATGTTCAAGAATCTTTCCTCAATAATTTGGAACCTTTTTTCAATTTCTTCTCTTCCCCATCTGTCAATTTCGGCCAAATAGCGATTGAGCCAAAGTCTGCTGTACTTGTAACCTTGCTCCTTACCGTTGGCATTCATATCTCTCTTGGCAACAAATGCTTTATTGCCTAAGTTACCATTATTTCCTGAAAGCGTGAGATTTGCTATCGTGTTGAGATAGTTATCCTTTATGAAATTATACTCTTTTTTTCCCAATTCAATTTCCCACTTTTGTTCAGGTTTTTGTGGAAATATATGCTCTATGGTTATGTCATTGTTTCCCTGAATTTTGACCGGTTCTTTATTTTCATGGTTTTCAAGCCTCTCCAAAAAATAGACCCTGTTTTTCGGCTTTATTCCATACATATCTTTTTTTTTGAGAGCATTTATTACTTCAGTATTCCGTGGAAACCTTTGGTTGCCTTTTTTGTTTAGCAAGGCCAACTGAATTGAGGTTAAATATTTTTCAGAATCAACATCTTCATAAAGCCGCATAAAAATTTTATTCAATGCGCTTGTAGGTAACCCTACAATAAATCTTCTCCATGTGAATGATTGAATCAGCTCCAATACATCTGTAAATGTTTCTTTGGATATTACACCAGCTAAATAGTCTTCATAGACTTTAAGCAAAAAAGGATAAGCAACATTTATTTCCAGCCGGTTGATATATTCCAGTTGAAGCCTGATATTTTTGTCAGACTCATTTTTCGGATTAAGTAACCTGCTGTAATATTTAGCTGACTTTTTAATAGGACTGAGATTCTGTTCTAATACTTCAACGGTTGATGTCTCATACTTTCGCTTGAACTCCTCATATACTTTGTTTTTATTGGGAATCTTTTTGTTTTCAAGAGTGAGATAATCCCTGATGAAATCAGAAACTTTGCTTGAATTTGTTGACTCATCTTTCGCAAAATTTTCAATTCGTTTCCAATAGTTTTCGTATATCCGATTTTGTGATTTTCTGTTAAGCCCCATTAATATATAGTTTCTTATAAGATCCGCCTGTGTTAGTTCCAACCCTGTGGAATTAAGGCTTTCAAATATTCTTTGCGGATTATCTTTCTCCCTGTCAAGAGAGATTTCAACAAACATCAACTTGCCCAGTCCCTTTATAATAGCCTCATGGTTTTTCTCAGATATTATTGAGTCAAAATAATTGAAATTATCTAACAAACGAGAAAAATCTGAATATTCTTCCTGTTTGTCGTTGCGTATGAGATATTTTAAAACTCTGTCATTATTTTCCGTAGGTCTTAATTTAAGCTTTTCTTCATCGTTGGCAAATTTATTTATTAGGTATGTTTCATTTATCTGATTCGCCAAAAAATCGTTTCCAATCTCCATAGCTAATCTATAAATGGCTAAATAAATCAGGGTTACAGTTGTCAATCTTTGCTGTCCGTCAATTATGGTCAGTTCCTTAATTCCCGAAGCGGAGTAAACATCATCATGCACATAGACAATGCTTCCAATAAAATGAGCATTCAGTTTGTCACTCGTGCCAATAAAAAGTATGTCATTTAAAAGTTGTCGGCATTGAGAAAGAGTCCAGTCGTAATTCCTTTGATAAACTGGAATTACAAATTGTATGTTATATTCAGATAAGAATCTGTTTAAATTTACTTCGTTTGCTTTCATATTTTATTATCTCACTTGGTTAATGGGAGAAAAAACAAGCCTCCGGCAGTTGCTGAACTATTTTAACATGTTAACAATAAGCTCATCGGCGAGCCTTTTCCGTCCGATATGGCGACAAGTTGTATTTTATATTCGATCAGAGGCATTTCCGTCAAGCTTTTATTTTAAAGCAAAAAGAGCCTGACTTTCAGTTTTTTTCCTTCAAATGATTCTGCACAAGACTTTTTTTCGGGCATGAAGAATATCTCTTCAAATTTGCACATCAATCGCTTCTTGACAAAAACGTCTGTTTTTGGATATTGTGATTTCCACACGGATTATGGGTAAGAAAGGGATTTCAGATGAGAAGTCAGATAATCCTTTTCTTACCCATAATCCGTGTAGATAATAATCAAAAATCAGAGTTGCGGGCAGCTTTGGCAGTTTGACAAGAAGCAGCTCATATCTCTTGGCTTATAAGGCCGGGGCTTTGTTCCGAAGTTCCGGCTTTTTTTAATGAATAACGGAGGAATGAATTGAACACACGACAACTGATGCTGGGCAATGAAGCCATTGCACGGGGACTGGTGGAAAACGGCTGTGCCATGGCAACGTCATATCCCGGAACCCCGGCTTCTGAGATTCTGTTTTCAGTGGTTTCCCAGCAAAAAGAGAACAACATATCCATGCACACCCAGTGGGCTGTGAACGAAAAGATCGCGTTTGAAATTGCCTATGCAGGAAGCATGACCGGCTTACGCGCTGCCGTGAGCATGAAACAGGTGGGCTTAAATGTCGCATCGGACCCCCTTATGAGCGCGGCATACATGGGCACAAAAGGCGGTTTTATCATAATCAGTGCGGATGACCCCGGGCCTCACTCTTCACAGACCGAACAGGACAGCCGCCTCATGGCAATGATGGCAAAAATCCCGGTGCTGGATCCGGATACCCCGGAACAGGCAAAAGACATGGTGGCGCTGGGTTATGAACTCTCTGAAAAATTTGAGATTCCCGTGATGCTTCGTCCCACCACAAGGGTCTGTCATGCCCGCCAGGATATTCTGACCGGGGAAATTGTTCCACGTGGAACAATGGCAGATTTTGAAAAAGATCCAGGACGATGGGCCGCAACCCCCAAATTTCGCTATCATCTTCATGGTGAACTGGAAAAGAAACTGGCAGCCATTTCCGCCCATGAAAAAACAGCTCCGGTTCGGTTAAATCCCGGGGCAGATTCATCTAAGGCAGTGGTGGTATCCGGTGTCGCGGCCGCACATGCAAAGGAGATCATCAAAGACCTGAATTTGTGGGATGAGATGCCGCTGTATCAGGTGCTTCAGCCCTATCCCCTGCACAGTGAATTTATCTCCCATCTCACAGACACATATGATGACATTCTGGTGATTGAAGAAAGCACCGGTGTCATTGAAATGCAGATTGCGGACCGGCATCGTGTAAAAGGAAAACTGACAAATTTTGTCCCAAAGGTCGGGGAGCTGCTCCCTGAAAACATACAGGATATTATCAGCGAATTTGCCGGTGTGTCGTCAGAAAGCGTGAGTTTGTCCCCTGCCCCGGGAAGACGGCCCACGCTGTGTGCGGGATGTCCCCACAGAGCCAGTTTTTTTGCCATCAAGAAAGCCGCAAAAAAAGGCATTTACACCAGTGATATCGGATGTTACACTCTGGGACTGAACCTGGGTGCGGTGGACACGGTGCTTTGCATGGGAGCGGCCATCAGTCAGGCAGCAGGATTTTATCATGCCTATAAAAATCAGGAAAAGCGGCCCGATATTGTGGCGACCATTGGGGATTCCACGTTTTTTCACGCAGGTGTTCCCGCGCTGATTGATGCTGTTGTTCAGAATGTGCGCTTTGTGCTGGTGATCTTAGATAACCGAACCACGGCCATGACCGGGAACCAGCCCACACCTGCCACGGGCGTTGGCGCATGCGGTGAGCCGCTTGAGAATGTGGATATTGCGCCGATAGTTCAAGGATGCGGCGTGAAATTTTGCAAGCAGGCTGATCCGTATCAGTTGAATGATTTTATTGCGTTGCTGAAAGAGGCTGTGGCATACAGCAAAGAAAACGGCCCGGCTGTGGTCATTGCAAGACATCCCTGCATCCTTGACAGGTTCCGGAAAGATGAGCAGCATCAGCCCGTGCCAGTTGAAATTACCGACACCTGTGACGGGTGCGGATACTGTGTGAAACATTTTGAATGCCCTGCCCTGATTTTAGATGAAGAGGAAGAACGGGTGCATATTGATTCCATTTTGTGCAGCGGGTGCGGGGTGTGTGTGCATGTGTGTCCGAAAGATTCTATACAACCACTTCTTATGCCAGCCCAAAAATAGAAAAAATTCATTTTGAGAATGAAAAACATCAAACGGCATCTTTCACAAAAGCTGAAAAGTAGTTTACACTTTTTCCGATCTGTAAAACAATCTTGCAAATTGTTTCAAACAATTTGCAAAATTGTTTTACAGAAAGTGCAAACTGACAAATGAAGAATGTCAAAAAATGAAACGGACTTTCAGTTGAAATATCACTTTGAATGGGATAAAAACAAAGCTAAAGGAAATAAACGAAAACATAAAATCGGTTTTCAGCGTGCTGTAACTGTTTTCCGTGATCACTATATGATCTCAATATTTGATGATGAACACAGTGAAACCGAAGATCGCTGGATAACACTGGGAACAGATGAGACCGGTGTACTGATTGTTATCTCACATACTTTTCATAAAATATCCTCTTCACAATGCAATATCCGTATTATATCGGCATGTAAAGCAACAAAAACTGAAACAAACCAATACAAGGAATCAATCCTATGAAAGAAGAATACGATTTTTCAAAAGGTGAGCGCGGCAAGTTCTATCATCCTGATGCAGAATTCGATATACCTGTCTATCTGGAGCCGGATATAGCTGAATATATAAAAGCAATAGCGTCAAAAAAAAATACTGATATAAATGAAATTGTTAATGACTGGCTCAGAAAAAATATTGCATTAATACAAAGTGCAAATGAAAAATCTGGCCCGCCGTTGCACTCGGATGATATAACCTGATTTGATGCAATTAGCACCCTGCCTGCTGAAAAGCTGCGTTAAGGAAAAAGGAAGCCCATCCTTAATAACATCAAACAGTGTGAGGGCTGTCAGCACCAAGATGGCTGGGAACCAGAGATGGTGATATGGCTGAACTACTGATAAAAAGAATGTTTGTTATGACAAATAAAATGGAAAAACTAATTGAAGAAGTTGAGGAAAGGGCTCGGGAATATCAAACAGAGTTCTATGTAATGTCCGTTGGTGAATTGATGAATTTGTACCGCGACGATGAGATTATCATCAACCCTGATTTCCAGGGGTATTTCAGATGGACAAATACCCAAAAGACAAGGCTTGTGGAATCCTTTTTGCTGGGAATTCCCATTCCGTCTTTGTTTGTTTTTGAAAGAGAAGATGGAATATGGGAATTGGTTGACGGGTTACAGAGATTTTCAACAATATTACAATTTGCTGGTCTTCTTAAAGGATATCCTCCCTTGATTTTGGAATCAACAAAATATCTGCCAAGTCTTGAAGGGACTGTTTGGGAGGATGAAAAAGACGGAACAAACAGTCTGCCGCCAAAACTCAAATTAAGCTTTAAAAGAACCAGAGTGGATTTTACCATCATCAAAAAAGAATCCGGTGATGATGCAAAATTTGAGGTATTCCGAAGGCTGAACACAGGCGGCTCATTTGCCTCAGATCAGGAAATCAGGAATTGCACCCTGGTGATGATGAACAAAGACATCCATAACTGGTTTCAGGAATTGGCAAATGATCAGAATTTTTCTGATGTGATTTCCATCACCCAGAGGCTTATTGATGAACAATATCATGTTGAATTGGTTTTAAGATATCTGGCTTGTTGTCATTATCCTTACAATCGCCAAAAGGATGTCCGGGATTATCTCACTGATGCAATGGAATATATTTTAAAGTCAGACACTTTTGACTTTCAATCAGAAAAAGAAAAGTTTGAGAAGATATTTACCTTGCTGAATAATGCTTTGGGCGAAGATGCTTTTAAAAAATTTGATGGGAAAAGATTTAAGGGAAAATTTTTAGAATCTGCTTATGAAGCAATAACAGTGGGACTGGGAACTAGCTCAGATGATTATGAGACAGGTCAGGATGAAGAACTGGTCATTCAGAAAATCCAAAACCTCTGGAAAAATAAAGATTTTTTAAACAGCATAGGGTCAGGTACGAATGCCAAAGTCAGATTGCCTCGGATCATTCCATTTGCCAAATCATATTTCAAAAAATGAGTAAAAAAAATCTGTCTGTAAATTCTCTTTACGACAATATTGAGAATGATTTTTCATGGAGACACAAAGAACTGCATATTTTTTCAAAAAGAATTCCAATTGAAAATAATGCTTATCAAAGAGTTCTGCTGAGAGCGGGCATAACATTGTTATATGCACATTGGGAAGGATTTGTACTTTCCTCCGCCTCTGATTATTTACAGCATATTTCAATGCAGGGTCTGAGCCATAAGGATTTACAACCCCAGTTTGTGGCTTTGTGTTTGAAAACCAAAATAGAGAGGCTGAGTGTCAACAAATTGGAGACAATGGCTGAGGTGATAGTGTTTCTTAACGAAGAGATGAACAGAAAAGCGTATGTCCCCTATAAAAAAGTGATTAACACAAAAGCCAATTTAGGCTTTGAGGCGCTGAGGGAAATATTTTTTACAATCGGATTGGATATCGGCTCCATACGCTTCAAAAGAGGACGTAATTGAAGATTTGAAAGAGTTAAGAAACAATATCGCTCACGGCAGAAATCCGCCTGTCAGTCTGAAAGTCTATAATGATATACATGATGAAATAATAAGTTTAATGAGAAATATTAAAAATGAAATAATTAATGCAGCAGTTTTAAAATCCTACAAAAGAACAACATGAAGTTAATTTTCTGTTGCAATCAGTACCGGGGTATCTTTCTTATTCGCTCTCAGTAGATGGAAAAAGTTTTTGCGTTCCCACTCGAAGCATGAAAACGAGTATTGTGAGGATGAGAATAATGTGGCAGGAATAAAAATAGTTATAAAAAAGAAAAGAGCCGGAGGTTAATCCGGGCAAATTGCCACTTACGATTAACGTTGGGCTCTGTATTTTCTATATATGGAAAATATGTAATCCTGACATACCAGGATGTCAAGTATCCTCAAACGATTTTTTTTCAGAAAAACGGAGAAATTCATATGAACAATTCCATAAAACAACAAATCATTATCAGCGGCGTGGGCGGACAGGGTGTCCTTTTTGTCACACGCTTATTGGCAGAGGCGGCAATCCAGAAAGGATATCCGGTTTTCACATCTGAAACCCACGGCATGGCTCAGAGAGGCGGAACTGTGGTGTCTCATCTCAAAGTGGGAGATTTTTCCAGCCCCCTGATCCGTCCTCCCCAGGCAGACGGATTACTTGCCTTAAAGGCGGAAAATGTGTCCCAATATGGGGATTATCTGAAACCCGGAGGCTGGGCTGTGGTCAACAGCCATGAAGATATTCAGGGGGAAATTAAGCAGTCGGCCTTTGCCGCGGATGCGGACACGCTTGCACAGAAGCTCGGGAATCCAAAAGCCATAAACCTGGTTCTGCTGGGGGTTGCCCTTTCCAAAGCCTCAGACCTGGCAGAGAATAAAAAGAATCTGTTTTGTTCTTTTGAGGACATCAGAGCGGTTCTGGAAAATCGCCTGCAAGATAAAAAGGAAATGCTTTCTGCTTCCCTGAAGGCCATGGAGACCGGATATACAAACTAAAAAGGGATAATCAAAAGATGAAACAAAAAACGATAATGTTTCTTATGGGAATTTTTGCGCTGACTTTCACAGTCAGCCAATATCTATCTTTTGCCGTAGCAGAGCCGATAAATCTGAATTATGCCAATTTCATGCCGGCCGACACCTTTCCCTCTGTCCAGATGGAGCGATGGAAAGCAGAAGTCGAAAAACAAACTTCCGGAAAGGTGATTATTAACACTTTTCCGGGGAGCAAGCTGCTCGGTGCCAGAGACATGATGGATGGCGTACTGGCGGGAAAAGCTGACATCGGCTGCTTGTGTATGCCTTATGAGCATGATCGTTTTTTGCTCACAAATGCCACGGCTCTGCCCCTTGGCATTCCCAATTCCCGGACAGGAAGTCTTGTTCTCTGGAATCTTTACGAAAAATACAAACCCGAAGCCTTTGCCAAGGTCAAGGTTCTCACCATGTTCACAACATCACCCGCGAATATCATGTCCAAAAAACCCGTGAAAACCATAGAAGATGTCAGGGGAATGACACTGAGGGCTTCAGGCGAGGCCGGCGAAATTGTCAGGACATGGGGAGCGAACCTGGTGAATATCCCCATGCCCGAAACCCCTGATGCATTGAAAAAAGGGGATGCTGAAGGGGTCTTTTCCTCACTCGATGTGATGAAAAATATGAACCTTGCTCAGTATTGCCGCTTTGTGGCAATGACCGACACCGTAATTTATCCGCTTGCAGTGGTGATGAACCTGGACAGGTGGAATTCTCTGCCCCCGGATGTGCAAAAGATTATGAATGATCTGGGCCCTGAACATGCGAAATGGACAGGCAGCTATGTGGATAATTATGTTCAGGAAGCCGTGGCATGGTCAAAAGAGAAATACAAGGTTGAATTTTTTGAGTTTGAGAAATCTTATAAAGCCAAGTTTAATTATCTGCTCTGGCCCCTGACCAGCAGATGGATCAAAAATGCAGAGGCAAAAGGTTTGCCCGGAAAAGCAATTGTAACAGACATAAGAACCTTTATCAGAACATACCGGTAACAGAAGGAGAAGAACATCAAATGCCCATGTCAGAAACTTTTAAAGACCGTCTTTTTCCTGTATTAAAAGATATTACCAAACATTTTGGCACGCCGTTTCATATTTATGATGAAATAGGCATCCGTGAAACCGGACAGCTGCTTATTGACGGATTTTCAGAAATGAAGGGCTTTCGTGAATATTTTGCGGTCAAAGCCCTCCCAAATCCCAGGATTCTTGAAATTATGAGAGATATGGGGTTCGGATTTGATTGCAGTTCCATTGCCGAACTTCTCCTCAGCCGTCAGACAGGCGCACGGGGAGAAGACCTGATGTTCACCTCCAATAACACCAGCATTGAAGAATTTCAGGTGGCCGGAGCCGAGGGGGGGGGTATCTTAAATTTAGATGACATCACGCTCATCCCCAAGGTTCCTGAAATGCCGGCGCTTATCTGTTTTCGATACAACCCCGGGCCGAGGTGCGACGGAAATGAGATCATCGGAGACCCGGCAGAGTCCAAATACGGCGTAAGCCATGAACAGGTGACTGACGCGTATCGGATGGCACGGGATCTCGGGGCAAAGCGGTTCGGTCTCCATACCATGGTGGTTTCCAATGAACTGAACTACATATACAAAGTACAGGTCACGCGACTGGTTCTGGAAGTGGCGGAGCGGGTCACGAAGGAACTCGGCATTAAGTTTGAATTTATAAATATGGGGGGCGGACTTGGCATCCCCTACAAACCTGAGGACAGTCCCCTTGACCTTCATACGATGGCAGCAGAGATCACCGAACTGTTCAACCAGTTTAAGAAACGAAATGGCTATATGCCCAAACTTTATCTGGAAAGCGGCCGTTACATGACAGGCCCCCACGGAGCTTTGGTGGTGAAGGCCATCAACCAGAAAGACATCTATCGGAAATACATCGGCGTTGACGCTTGCATGTCCGCCCTCATGCGTCCCGCCCTGTACGGCGCTTACCATCATATCAGCGTACTTGGCAAAGATTCACAGCAGGACACCGAGATTGTGGACGTGGTGGGGTCTCTTTGTGAGAATAATGACAAGTTTGCCATTCAGCGGACTCTCCCGAAAACTGAGGAAGGAGACATTCTTATCATTCATGATACCGGCGCTCACGGTCATGCCATGGGATTTAATTATAATGGCAAACTTCGGCCAAAAGAACTCCTCCTTCGCACGGACGGCTCTGTGGAACTGATCCGCCGTGAGGAAACCGTAGATGATTATTTTGCCACGCTCAGTTTTGAACCAAACACCATGATGCCTGGGAAAGCGTGATTTATCTAAGCCGCTTTCAATTGCTCCCGCCGGATTGACAAATCCGGCGGTTGTGACGGGTTCAGCAGATTGACAAAACTCTTTAATTTGTATTAATATCAGGGTGATAATTCCCCATACACCAGTTCCGAATCGTTTTTATAACCAACCGACAGGTGGATATATCCTGACACAAGCAACGCCGGTTTAAGCTTTTTATTTGTTAAAGAGGTTGTTCTCTTAAAATTTGAAGCTGAGTCCTCCTTTGATAATAAAACCACTATAATCAAGAGTCTCTGCCAAAACTCCCGAATTAACAGGTTTACCATTCCAAGTTTCTGGAAAGTTTCCGGTGGGTTCCAAAGAAATATCAGTAAATCTGAGCATGCGATAACCGATTTCCGTGAATAATTCATACCCGAAATCTTTATCGTCCATTACATATTTTATACCCGCCTGACTTAAAAAACCTATGGTATCACCGGATAATTTCAAAGTTCCCGGACGATCACTGACAGTCAGTTTGGCATCAAATACTTCACCTATTTTATAGTACCCCACTCCGATTGGACGTAGATAAACTTGAAAGGATTTCTCTTTGAAAAAAGCAATCTTAGTAGCAATCTTAGTAGCAATCTCAGGAGCAATATAAGCACCTAATACCGGCAATTCCCATTTAGTCGTAACAGAAAAAGATTCTCCTTCCTTTGTGGAAAAGAAATGGATTGTTTCAGAATTTGCGCTCAGATACTCAATTCCGAATATAGGAAGAGTAAGATTTATTTCTTTCAACACAGGAAATTTTTTGGATAATTCTTGGGGACCAAGCTCAACTCCCGCCACAAATCCTCCGTTAATACATTTGTTATTTTCACAAGAGAGCTTTTTGTTGAAATTATCCATTTTAAATCCATTATACCCGGCCCAGAGCTTCACTTTGCTTTTTGTTTTTTTTTCCTCAACAGACCCTTCTTTAGACTCATTCTGTTTCTTCTTCCCTTCCTCTTTTTTCTTGTCTCTTTCCTCTGTTTTATTTTCAGCTATGACAATCGGCTCAGGCTTTTCTTCCGAGATTTCGTATCGGATATCTTTCAAGAGTATCTGAGTAAAACCTTTTCCCGAACAGATATTAAAGAGTAATATAAAACCTACCGACAACAAAGCAATTTTTTTAATTTTCATACTCCTTCCCCCCATTTGTTTAAGATTTTTTCTAAGAGCGTGTTTGAAACGTTCTATAGGGACGGCATTGTAGCATTTTCAAATATGCTCTTAGCATTGGGAGTAATATTCTATAATATAGAGAAATAAATCAATGGGGTGGTGAGAGTATTTTGAGGTAATTTTTACCCCTCTATTCAATATATATTGTTTTCACATTGAAAAGCTTAACCAAAAAACATATGACTTTCATATATCTTCCAAGAGAAACGTAAAAACACGAATACACGAATATAGCCCGACACTGTGCTCCGTTCCTGACCTTATGACATCCCCTCCCGCAGATTGTACGACCTTTCGTATAATCTGCCAGAGTTAGCATTGGATACAAAAACTATGCCGGTTAGACTTATGCCAAACTTCCAGTTTGGCAGACATCGGAAATAAATACCTGATCATAAATTTTCGGACATAAAGACCTCCGAGGTTTTGAAAACCTCGGAGGTCTCTGATAATACCTAAATCCGGGAATCATATCAATTCAGCTCACAGCAGCCTTGAAACCTTCGATCCCCAAACGTTCTATCATTTTGCCGAGACGTTCTCCTTTTTTGGCATTTTCCTGATAATAGATCACCACTTTGTCAATTGCATCCAGTACCGCTTTATCATCCAAACCCTCTGTTAATTTTTCTCCGATACGGGGATTTGTACCGACATTTCCGCCTATGGTCAATGCCCAGCCGTCTTTTTGTCCGATCAGTCCGACATCCCTGACCCAGGATTCCGCGCAACTGAGACGACAACCGGAAACAGCCATTTTAAATTTTCCCGGCAGTTCAAAACCATGATATTTTTTATCCAGTTTCATACCAATGCCAAGGGCATCCTGTTTACCCAATTTGCAAAACGTATTCCCGGGGCATGCCCGGATGCTTCGCACACACAACCCCACTGCCGCTCCCTTATTCAGTCCAAGATCGCCCCAGACGTTGTCAATATCCTCTTCTTTTAATCCCACAATGGCAAGACGGGTGGCACCGGTTATTTTAATGGCCTGAGCATTATATTTTTCGGCCACATCCGCTATCTTTCTCAAAAGTTCGGGCGTTACCACGCCGCATGGAATATGCGGGGCGATGGCATAAGTTTCATTGTCTCTCTGGGGTATGGCACCTTTTTCTCCAAGCTTTAACATTTACTGTCTCCTTATCCTCGTGTTGATATTTTTGCTCGTTACAACGAGCAAACAAATGTTCCAATAACCGGGACAGAATCAGTTCAAAGGCTCCCGAAATGCTCGTCCGGGATCGCAAAACCGCTCGTCCGGATTTATTCAACCCGCAGAAAAGCTTTTGCTTTGACATTACATACAGGACAATTATCAGGGGCTTCATTTTCACAAGTATATCCGCAAACCGAACACACATAATAGCAGTCAACATCCTGAGGCTGGTCCAGATTATCCAGCGCTTTCTGATAAAGTTCAGCATGAATTTGTTCCACTTCATTGGCAAAACGGAAACTCCGTTCCGCCGCCTTATGTTTTTCCTCCTTGGCAGTTTCGATCATTTCCGGATACATATGTCTAAATTCGTGGGTCTCACCGGCAATGGCCTCCTTCAGATTCTCCACAGTGCCATTAACAGCTTTGAGGGCTTTCAGATGCGCATGGGCATGGACTGTCTCAGCTTCGGCAGCCGCTCTGAAAAGTTTTGCGATATGAGGATAATTTTCCTTGTCAGCTTTTTTGGCAAAAGCAAGATATTTTCTGTTGGCCTGGGATTCGCCGGCAAATGCTTCCCAAAGGTTTTCCTGTGTTTTACTCATCATTATCTCCTTTTCTTTAACTGTTTCAGATTCAAAAAAATGATTCATACATGATTTATTGGTCTGAAGATTTTTGAAATTCGCTTCTCTCAGGGTTTCCCTGAGTTTTTTCTGAGCTTTTTGCCAGACAACATGAATGCTGCAATTCGGACTTCTTTTGCATGATTCCGGGTGGCGGATGCAATCATTAAGAAACAGGGTTCCCATCATCACCTCAATAATATCCAGGAGCGTTATTTTTTCCGGGGCCTTTGCCAGCATAAAGCCTCCTTTGGCCCCCTGAACAATGATGATGATGCCGGCGTGTGCCAATTGCTGTGCGACTTTTGCTAAAAATTGTTCCGGAATATCCATTTGCTCGGCAATTTTTTTTTTATTTACAACTACGCCTTCCCCTTTCCATGCCAAATAGTATATACATCGTACTGCATATTCAGCTGCCCGAGTAATTTTCATTATTTTTTTCCATAAAGAAGATTAATAGGATATTATTTGTCCTGTATGATCGATATTTTTTTAAATGTCAAGTAAATTTTTGCATATTTTTTAAAATCACTGTCACTCGATGTTCACGTTTTTTTGATCCGATCCGGCCGGATACAGAACTCTTTTCAGAATAAACAGATGGACAATGTTCAGTTTTTTACTCGTTCCCAGGCTTCTGCCTGGGAACGCATACGGACAGGCTTCTGCCTGGCGTGAGACACGGAGCCGGACAGAACGGGCAAAAGCGGGGCGTTGTCCGCCGATTTTTATTTTTTTCTTTCCGCACTCCGCTGCGGAAACACCTTCCCGCCTGTTCCGTGTCCCGTGTGCTCTGTTCCGCCTCACAGTCCATCCGCATGCGGCAGACTCCGTGATCAGGTGAAAAAAACGGATACGGAGCGGACCTCGTCTTCCCATATGACTTGTCCTGTTCCCGAAGGCGACAGGATATCCGCCGCAGAAGGGCTGATACCCCATATACAGTGTCGAGTATGGGGTCGGGCTGTGGCAAGTATTTAATATCAGACGAATTGCCTGCTTATTTTGGCTTTAAACTGAGCCTGTGTCGCTCTTTTCAGGGCCAAAAAGTGCGACACAGGCCCTGGAAACGCCTGTTTTTAGAAGTGTTTTCTTCATTTTTCAATATGTTGGCGTGGTCCGACCCCAACGGCCCCGACCCCAACGGCCCCACAAAAAACAGTGATGAATCTCATGCATTATCGGTACAAAATTATCAGTAAGCAAGGAAATAAGTACCAGACCATAAGTTTTCGATATTCGAACGGGAAAGAAACCCGGCTTTTTCCCCGGAATGATCCGCCGCCCCTGAAGAAAAAAGCCGGGTTTCTCCGCTATTCGCAGAAAAAAAGATGTATAAAAAACTTTTGATCGGGTACTTACGTTATGAACAAACAAATATCAAGGATTGAGAAAAAGCTCGGGGTTCCGTATTCCAAAAGAATCGCCTGAACTCGGAACTTCGTTTCAATATTTTTCCTCTACTAACGCACATTTCTGAACATATTCAGCGAATTCGGATGATGAACTTCCTCCGCCATATCTATGGTGTGGCACACTTTGCAATTTTTGTTCGCCCCCACAGGATAAGGATTTTTCTGATGCTGGAGCGGCGGTATGTTGTCCCTGTCATTTCCAAAGATATTTGTTGCGGGATACACCGCATGAGGCGACCCGTGACACGCCGCACACATCATCCCCGCATCGTCTGTGCGAAGGCGATAAAGCTGGTCTTCTGCGTTTGTCCACTGGTTGAATTCAGTCTCATCAGTGTCAGGCGCATTAAAATCAGCATGGCAGTTCAGGCAGTCCGGCTCGTTGATCCAGGGCTTTCTCGGCAAAATTTCCTCAACCGTTTCCACTGCCCTGGGCCTGAGATGCTTCATCAGTCTTTTTGTCCCTTTCTTTCGAGCCTGCTTCTCCGCCACAAGAAGACTTAACGCATGATCCTCCAGCTTTCCATGGCAATTGGTGCAATCCAGTTCAAGTTCGTTGTGTATACCTCTGAACCATTTGGTAAAACTTCCTTCTCCTCCCGGATGACACGCCATGCACGCGTCTCCGTATCTGTCCGTAAGATAATTGGCATGAAATCCATGTATCGCGGCTGAAAGATTCAGATTTTTCTTCCCGGAATGACATTCCGCACATTGTTTGGGTTTTCCTTTTTCCGCCATTTCAGCAAGATTGGTTCGGTTTATCCTGTCGTGAACCGCGAGTATATCCTGGGACGCTTCAGAAGAAATCCCCGCGGGGTCATCTGTTTTTCCGCCATGACAGTTTTTACACCCGATCTCTGTTGAAACCGGAGCCACCATTTTTGTTGAAGTAAGCAGATCACCGCTCCTGGCATCCCTTGCCTCAATGGTCATAAGGGGATACGGATTAAAGGTTCCGTCATGTTTATAGGGAAGTAAAGGAATCCCTTTTGCCACATACGCTTCCCGTTCCTCATCATATCCCAGGGTTCCGCTGGTTTTTTTACCATAAATTCCCGTGTCCTGCGGTATTTCTTTGCCCATAAGCGATTTGGAATATTTCCAGAAATCAACGTGATCTGACGGGGTTTCAAATCCTTGTTCAACCCTGTAACTTATTTCCACATCTTCCGTGACCCGTTCAGGGGTCTCCCCCCGCCTCACAAGCTGAACGTAAATCTCATTTCCCGGGGGATTCAGGCTGAAATACTGATCAGTGTCCGAGACAGAAAAAATCCCTTTGCTGCTCCAGGCAAGCAGAACATATTTATCTGTCTCAGGATCAAAACTCGGGATATCAACTGGTAAGGGAACTGGCGAAAAAGATGGTGATTCCTCATCCTTTTTTTTATGCAGTCCGTTTACAATATAAGCAGCAAGTGCTTTCCGCTCTCTGACATTGCCCATGAACGGCGGCATATAGTCGTTGATTTTTCCCATGCCGTTGAGCATGGCATCCATCCCGAACACGGAGAATTTTTCTGTAAGCGGCAGAATATCATTGACCGGCCCGCCCACAGAATGACAAGAAATGCAGAGCAGCCTGAAAATTTCTCCTCCGGCTTCCAACTCGTTGATATCTGTTATCTTTCTGTTTTTTACCCATCGTGCGGATTTCAGTATGCCTGTCTGGCTGATTCTGTCCGCGTCCTTTGCCAGAACCGAATTAGAATAGGTATGCCCGTAAATCAGATAAGGCCGCCTTCCGGCCTCCCGGATCCACTCAAAAGATCCCATGTAAACAAACCCCACAAGCAGCAACACAAACGCGAGTACTTTTTTCACGTTCACCGACATACGGACAGCCATAATAACGCCAATAATAAAGATGAATGGAAAGACCCACACAAAGGTTTTGAGAAAAGGCAGAATTTCAGGAGACCTGCTGAAAATCATGGTCATCTGAGGCTCAGGAAGGCTGGTTGCATACCAGTAAGCCGCCTCAAACAGGAAGAAAAACGGGATTAACAGCCACCACATACAATATCTGATCATGGTTTCCCGGAATGCTTTTTCTTTAAGCCTTATCGATGTAATGAACCCGAAAATTCCCGCGAGCATGAATGCCATGCAGGTTCGGAAGCAAAGGGACGGAAGAAAAGACGGGTTGAAAAATCCGTCCCAGAAATTCTGAGTCGCAAGCCATTTTCCCGGGGTGAGCATAAACGCCACAATGCCGTTGATAAAGAATAATGAAAGCCAGGCAAAGACAAAATACAGCCATCCCACGGTGAGATGCTGTTTTTTTTCCATTTTCCCGAACATATAAAAATATACGAACAGCGTAATGATTTCCCCTGCGAAAAACACCCATTCCGTGGCCCAGGCAAAGACAAATGTGTGGATAAGCTCGGAAGTGACAGACGGATTCAGCAGAGAAATGGTAAACCAGATTCCCACGCCCGTAACTGAGCCGAATACCATGGTCAGGAGCATGAAAAATTTGCTGTGTTTTTTTGTGTAATCAAGAATCGGCTGGGAGTTTTCCCGGTAGCCTTTCATTTCAGTAAGTACAAGAAACAGCCCGCCCCCCACTGCAAAATGGGCCACATAAACATGAAGCGTGGCGATCAGGGCGATCAGAAATCCCCCGCCGAAAAAATCAATATCCCACACAGGATAATGCAATAACCAGTTTGAATTCATACCTCCCCCTTGTTCCTAGGCTCTGCCTCAGCAGCCATTAGATTAAGATAAAATATTAATAACATATTAAAATTTCTTGACCTTAAATTCTAATGGTATAAAATGATTTTTGTTATTGTCCTGTTAGTCATAAGTTCCTGTAACATGCTGAAATCATTTACAGCCAAAAAAAACAGACAGTCTCATTTATTCCCTTTATTTCAAATGGTTACATAAAAAAATTCAAGCGTTCCGAAGTGATTATGACTCACGAATTATTAGCAAAAAATAATATCACACAGGAGGGTGTCATGTCAAAAAAAATTCAGTTCTTCGGAACTGTCAGAGAACCGCTGAATGATCCGTCATTCAGAGATAAGCCTTACAGGCCCGAAATTTTTCACACAGGATCGCAAACTGATGTTCGTCATTCATAGTCGTTCTCCTTATACTGCAAAAAAAGTCTGAAATCCTTACAAGCGGTTATGAATGAATTTTTCGGGGATCCGTCAGGATTGTGCAAGGCGGAAAATTCTCAATTTTTTAAATTTACCTCGGTAAGAGGCTGATTTTAAAAAAACTGTCTTTAACTTATACTTTGATAACGATGACGCTTTACATGGAAATGCAGGGCGGAAGCTTCGCATCCTGATTCCGAGACGCGAAGTGTGGGAATGATATCTCCGAAATTTTTTTCATCTGCTGAATATCTGATGATAACCAATCATAACTGCTTACTGACAACTGACAGCTAAAAAAAGGAGAACAAAATGAAAGAAATAGATGCACGGGGCCTGGCCTGTCCCGCACCTGTTTTGCTTACAAAAACAGCAATAGAGAAAGAACAGGCGAGCCATATCAGAGTGATTGTTGATAACAAAGCATCCAAAGAGAACGTATGCCTGTTTCTCAGCTCCAAAAATTTTGAATCCTCGGTGGAAGAAAAACACGGAGATTTTTATATCACCGCCAAAGGGGAGGGGGGGACTGGCCCGGAGGCAGCTCCGGTTGAAAAAGCAGATCCCGGGGGAAAGAAAATCATGGTCATGGTGGCAACGGATCGCATGGGTTACGGAGATGACGAACTGGGTTTAAAACTCATGATCAGCTTCATAAAGACACTGAAAGAAATGGGATCTGATTTGTGGCGGCTTGTCTTTGTCAACAACGGGGTAAAACTCACTGTAGAAGGCGCTGAAGTATTACCGGACGTGAAAGAACTGGAGGCAGACGGAATACATATCCTGGTCTGCGGAACCTGCCTGAGCCATTTCAACCTTCTGGATCAGAAACAAGTCGGCGAGACCACGAACATGCTGGACATTGTAACAGCCATGCAACTGGCGGATAAAGTCATTAATATCTGAGAGTAATTGGGAATTGGGAATTGAGAATTCTCAATTCCCAATTCCCAATTCTCAATTTTCAATTCTTCATTACCAACGGAGAAATCCCCAGATATACACCAAACAGAATCATAAAAACGCCGCAAAATACCAGTACCCCGTAATAGGCTTTTCTGTCCAGTTTTCGCAGGCCGAAAAAAGCCAGGGTTGAGATAAGCAGATAGCAAATCAGGTCTCCGGCTTCATGGCCCAGAAAAAATGCCAGTAATTTGGGCCATGAGTCAAAAGAGATTTCAAACTGAATCATAAACGCAAGGCCGATGGTTGCCCACCAGACCCACCAGTACGGATTGGACATGGAAACCATGATCCCGCCAATAACCGGATTTTCCAGCCCCTTATTTTCAGGGGAATCTTCTGATGATGTCTGAGTCTGTTTCCCGGGGGAGTTCAGGAAGTCGGTCGGAATGTTGCCAAGATACACATTTCGGACAATGGATAATCCGAAATAAATGAGTATCAGGCCGCCCACAACTCCGATTGCACGCACAACAAAAATATTCTTGAGGATAAAAGAAAACCCCGAAAGCAGTAAAATAATAATTGCCAGTTCAAGTATGGCATGACCCAGTATGATCCATGCTCCCATCAGATACCCCCTGCTGCCAGTGGCTTTGGCAGACTTAATAATGGTGTATGTCAGCAAGGGACCGGGCGACATGGCTCCGGTGAGGGCAACCAGAAAGGAAAAGGAAAAAATTACCCAGAATACAGAAACAAAATTTGTAAATTCGTTTAACATAAAAAATCCTCGATCACGGAAAAAGGAGTGCCAAACTTACAGTTTGGCTCCTCTTGTCTTTTTGCCAAACTGCAAGTTTGGCACTCCTTTTTCTGCTTGTTTATTGATTACTTGGTTTTCATACGGGCAATGCCGTCCCAGTCCTTTCCTGGGGAATTCTTCTTAAATTCCGTACATCTTCGAATATAGAGTTCAGCGGCCTGATCTGATGGAAATTTTTGTTGAATACGTGTAAATATCTTCAATGCCTTATCCCAGTCCTGTTCCAGATAGGCTTGAAAGGCAATATCAAACGCCTCACGCAGTGTCAGGATTTCATCAGGCAGATTTTCTCCCTGCCTTCCGATCAGCTCGTAAATCCTCACCCCTTTTTCTTTTCCTTTGACAGCCACATTATCGAGGGTACGGAACAAAAAGTAATCTGAGACTTTTTCATAAGTGTCCTGAGTGACAATCAGCCGGGTTCCGTAAACCTTATTAATGCCTTCGATACGGCTGGCAAGGTTCACGCTGTCTCCCAGGACAGAATAATTCATCCGCTCATCCGAACCCATGTTTCCCACAATTGTAAGCCCGGTGTGAATACCAAATCGGGTAATAAATGGGGGCTTTCCCTCACTTATCCATTTTTTGTTGAGTTCATCCAATTTCCGATGGCAGTTCAGTGCGGCGCTGCAAGCGAAAATAGCGTGTTCCGGATAATCCACAGGCGCGCCCCAGAACGCCATAATGGCATCTCCGATATATTTGTCAATGGTTCCCCGCTCTCTTAAAATAATATTGGTCAGTTCATTATTGTATTCAAATAACTGAACCATGAGCGATTCGGGAAGCATTTTTTCGGATATATTTGTAAAACCCTGAATATCTGAGAAAAGAATGGTAATTTCCACCTTTTTGCCTCCCAGACGGGCTTCTTCTCCGGTTCGGATGAGCTGACGGACCAGGGTTGAAGGGACATACTTCTCAAAGGCCCTCAGACCTTTCTTCATTGATGCCATTGAATTGTTCATCATCTGAATTTCTTTGATGGTGGAAGTGGTGGTTATCTCTCCGTCAAGTTCAAGTTTTTCAATTTTTTTGGCTTCTTCAGTCAGGGCATTAATCGGTTTGGAAATACTGCTGGAAATGACTTTTGCGATAAAAACAGAAATCAGCAGAACCACAAAGGAAATAAGAACCACCACCCGCCTCATGTGAATAAGGGGGCCGAGAAAATCATCCTCAGGTACGATAACACCAATTTTCCATTCTTTACCAAAGCTTTCGCCTAAATTCGTAAATGATCCTAAATACCGTTTTCCCTCACTTTCAAACTCAACCCGGCCTGCCCCGGTTTTTTTATGTTCCTGAAAAGACGCCGTGACCCAGGCTTTGTTCAATTCGTCAATACGGGCAGGACGCAATTTCCCATCTGCTCCCTTTTGTACAAGACGAGATGCGTCCGGATAAGCAATAATCTCATTTTTTTTATTGATGATGTATGCAATACCTGTCTTCCCAATTTTAAGTCCATTTAAAAAAGTGGATATTTCATTTAATGCAATATCCAAGCTGAAAACACCGGTGACAACATCTCCGGACATAATAGGATAAGCAGTGGCAATGCCGGGGGCATGATCTGAAAAGAAAATATACACATCCGTCCAGTAGGTTCCGCGCTGATTTTTGGCTCCTTTATACCAAGGCCGGCCGGTGGGATCGTATTTCACATCGGTGCTTTCTTCGGTTTTTTCTATCACGCCGTTTTTATTTCTGTATTTCCAGGTGACCGTTGGCGGTGTTACGGCCCGATTGATGATTTTTGTGCCCATTTTACCGTCCGGTAATTTCTTGGGCATCATGAAATTTCCCTTTTCATCAGCAATATTCGCCATTGCCAACTGAGGGAAAGATTTTAATAAATGGATGCCGTAAGATTCCAACAAATCATCGTCTATAACAGAGAGGACACCGGATTCGCTGTCAGATTCAGGGGCAATGGTAATCAGCGGTTTAAGTTTTACTTTATGATCTCCTTCGTCTGATATCTGGTCTGAAAGATTGAAACGAGGTTCAAAAGCCCCGTTTTCAAAAAGTTGTGTACTCAGTTTCGCCATCACAGAGGCCGGGGTCAGATAGTTTATCACTTTTTCCTTTACCATCTCCGTCACCTGGCTCATCTGATCGTCTGATATTTCCGTAAGGGCTTTTGAATACTGATGCCAGATATATCCGACAATGGCAATTACGGTAATCACGAGCAGACAGGCAATGGAGGTAAAAATATAAAGTCCGAAAGTCTGATTTTTAAAAATTGAGGGACGAGCCTTTTCTGAAATATTAAGCGGCTGTTCTGACATAATAATTTTCTCCCATAGTAACTGTTGTGGCATATTTTCCACAATTACAATTAATTACCCGAAAAACGGATATGTCTGTAGCCTATAAATTTATTAATAAGGATAATCTTATTGCATTAAATGAGGTTTTATGCAATGCAAAAATTTATTATGAGATTTATTCTGTTTGATTTTTTTCAGTGAATCACTGACGGCTCGCTCTTTTCTTGACAAACTCCCTTGTTTTCTATTATATTAAAATAAAAAAAATTATAACTTATGGCGTTACAGACTGACCATAACCATATATTAACGACAATCGCCTGAAAAAAATAACAAAGGAGCCAATTATGCGTCTGTTAACAAGATCCGATTTCGATGGCCTTGCATGTGGCGTCTTACTGGTGGAAGCCGGAATTGTTGATGAATATAAATTTGTACATCCCAAGGATATTCAAGACAGTAAGATTGAAGTTACAAAAAATGATGTCCTTGCAAATATTCCTTATATTCCGGGGTGCGGGCTCTGGTTTGATCATCATTCCAGCGAACAGGAGCGGATGAAACTGATGGGGCAATTTCAATACAAGGGAAAAAGTTGCGATGCCCCGAGCTGTGCCAGAGTGATATATGATTACTATGGCGGAGCAGAAAAATTTTCCAAATTTGACAAAAGCGGTCTGATGGCGGCTGTTGACAAAGTGGACAGCGGGCAGTTAAGCATTGAGGAGATTGCATTCCCCACCGAGTGGACAGCACTTGCTTTTATGATGGACCCGCGCACGGGTCTCGGACGTTATAAGGACTACCGGATTTCCAATTATCAGCTCATGGAGGATATGATTAAATATTGCCGGACCATGACCATTCATGAAATTTTGGCGGTCACAGATGTCCGGGAACGGATGACACGGTATTTTAAGCAGGAAAAACTCTATGAGGAGATGGTTCGAAAAAACAGCACTGTTGATGGGAATGTGCTTATTATTGACCTCCATCATCTGGATCAGATCATGACAGGAAACCGGTTTAAGGAATACATTCTTTTCCCCGAACAAAACATTTCTGTCAGAATCATATGGGGGCTTAAAAAGCAAAATATGGTGTTTACCTGCGGCCGCAGTGTCACCAACCGAACGTCAAAGACTGACATCGGATCACTGATGCTCAGGTACGGCGGCGGAGGCCACAGAACCGTAGGCACATGCCAGGTTCCGGTAGATGACTGGGAGAGGGTCAGGGATGAAATCGTGGCGAAAATGAAAGCGGACGGATAGGCTGAGAATTGAGAATTATGATTCTGCTTTCATGTTTCGTTATAATTCGGAATGGCTATTTATGAAAATATGTTTCCTCTGTTCTGACAAACATGATCTTAATTGCTGGCAATCTTTCTTTGACACCATAATTTATTCGGTTTTAAAAAAAATGAGTAGTTAACATGTTGCAATTCATCAGATATTTAGGCATCAGCATATCACCTGCCAAACTGAGTGTTGCGAAAACAGACGTTTCTTCCGAATTTTTTTCACAAACACAGTTTCTCAAAGATTTTTAACAGCGTGTTCATTCTGCCTGATGATATCTGGCTTCTGAGTGATCGCAAGCCCCGAAACTTAAAATTATGCGAGGCATGCTATGCTACGAAACGTATTACTGTTTTTTTGTATTGTATTTATGGCCGGAATAACGGCCGACCGGACCGAGGCTTTTGAACCTTCCCGTTTTCCTTCGCTGATTTCCAGTATTAAAATCAGCCCCCCTGTGGATTTTTGCGGCGAGCCGGTTCCCCTTGATGATCCTTTGGTTTATGAGGGACTGGAAAAGGAACTCCTGCTTTTTTTATGGCGCCGTTCCCAGGTCATTCTCTGGCTGAAACGAACCGGCCGCTATATGCCGTACCTTGAAAAAATGTTGAAAAAGAACGGTCTGCCTGATGATCTTAAATATTCGGCAGTGGTGGAAAGTTCTTTACTCCCGCATATACGCTCATCCAAATATGCAACCGGGTTGTGGCAGTTTATAAAATCCACAGGCATC
Source organism: Desulfonema magnum (assembly GCF_017377395.1). Taxonomy (GTDB): domain Bacteria; phylum Desulfobacterota; class Desulfobacteria; order Desulfobacterales; family 4be13; genus Desulfonema_C; species Desulfonema_C magnum. Next base: position 769,841 of record NZ_CP061800.1, read on the forward strand.
AGATACGGTCTGAGGATTGATTCAAAAATTGATGAACGCAGAAATATCTATAAAGCCACAGAAGCTGCCACAAAGTACCTGAGGAAACTTTATGGTGATTTCGGATCATGGACCCTGGCTGTTGCTGCTTATAACATGGGAGAAGCAGGACTGAAATCGAGGATTAAATTCCAGAAAACAGATGATTTTTATCATCTTTATCTTCCTTTGGAGACCCAGCAGCATCTTCTCAGGATTGTTGCTGTGAAACTGATTTTGTCTGATCCTGAAAAATACGGGTTTCATTTCAGAAAAGAGGATTTTTATTCTCCCCTCAAGTTTGACACTGTCCGGATAGACTGTTCCGAAGAAGTTCCTCTTCCGATAATTGCAGATGCCTCGAAAACATACTACAAAACCATAAGAGATATGAACCCTGAAATCAGGGATCGGAAGCTGGGCAAAGGAACCTATTCCCTTGCTGTTCCCAAAGGGGCTGCCAAAGGTTTTCAGGCCCGGTTTAAAAGGCTTTTTAATGAATACCTCGCAGAGAAAAAGGAAAATAAGCCAAAGGTCGTCAAACATACAAAGAAGCGGAAAAAAATCTATGTGGTCAGAAGAGGAGACAGCCTTTCCAATATTGCTGCCAAATTCAATGTTCCGATGTCCAAAATTCTCAGGTGGAATCAGTTAAGACATAAAAATCACATTGTCCCGGGACAGCGTCTGATCATCCGTCCTTAATGATGCAGCCGTTCACTCGCGCCGGGGTGCCAAACTGCAAGTTCGGCACTCCGGATATTAAAAAATGGTAGTCCTGAAAAGGTAGTGATGAATCCTGTTCAGTCCTCCGATTATCAGGACACTGAATCTCATTCATCACTACTTGTGCAGAACTACCTAAAAAATAACTGTCTGATGAGAAAGGAAAATTTTAAAAGAAGGAAAAAAAATGAGCCTGTATAAAATTCATCCCATTGTCATGGGAACCAAGATTTTTGACAAAACCATGATGACATATCAGCATGGCTACGGCGAACAGTATGTCATCCCCATTTATTGCTGGTACATAGAAGGCGGAGAGCAGAAAATTCTTGTGGACACAGGGGAAATGAATCCCATACAATCCGCGGAAAGAGAAGACGCTGTCCGCGGAAAGATTTATACGTTCGAGGAGGGCCTGGCGCGCTGGAACCTGACGCCGGAGGATATTGATATTGTCATTCATACGCATCTGCATAATGATCATTGCGAAAACGATTACAAATGTGTGAACGCTGAATTTTATGTGCATGAAAAGGAAATGGAGAGGATTCACAATCCTCATCCTTTGGATTTCCGCTATTTGGAAGACTATATCGAAGATGTGGAGGAAAACGGGCAAATCAGAACCATAAGTGAAGATATGGAAATTCTTCCGGGGATCCGGGTGATTCATACGCCTGTTCATACAGACGGGGGGCTCACAGTATTGATAAACACATCTCAGGGCACAGCAGCCATAACAGGATTCTGCGTGATTGATGAGAACTTTAATCCGCCTAAGGAAATAAAAGCCATGGAAATGGATGTCATCCCCCGGGAACCCATGTCAATGTGTATGAGGCATATGATATCATGCTCAATGTTAAAAAACAGGCAGATATATTGATTCCGTTGCATGAACCTCAGTTTGCGTGTGCAGATACAATTCCTTAATTTATTGTTTTACGGGATCGGAAAGAAAGGGTTACAATGGGACTTTCACTGCATTATCGGGGCAAGTTGGCTGATATTCAGGATGTCAAAGCGGTTTGTAAGACACTGACTGATATCGCTTCCAAAATGAACTGGCGGTGGGTTTCTCTGGATGAAGACTGGACAAAACTGGCAGATGCGAAACTGAAGGTTACAGAGAAGGGCGCAGAGATCATGGGACATCTTCCGTTAAAAGGTGTGAGTCTCACCGTGGATCCGAAATCTGAATCCGTGTCGTTCTTCTTTGATTCTGAGGGCAATCTTTGTGATCCGCTGAATCTGATAATGATCACAGAGGGGCATTTGGAACCGGAAGACGCGTGGATTTCCGTAAAAACACAGTTTTCTTCTCCGGAAACACATATCCGCATTATTGGGCTATTGCAATATCTTAAAAAACATTATATTCCTGACTTGCAGGTTTTTGACGAGGGCGAATATTGGGAAACGGGTGATTTTGAAATCCTTAAAGAAAAAATGGACTTCATTGCTGATAAAATTGAAGCTGTCGCCAACACACTTTCCCTTGTCAGTTCCGGGCATATTTCCAAATATTCACCTGAAGAACTGGCTTTGATGATTGAAAAAATAATAGAAGTGAAAACTGAGGAATGAGAAGTGAGAAGTGAGAAGTGAGAGATTTTTCACTTCTCACTTCTCATTTCTCACTTTGAAACTATGATTGCAGAAATTATTTCCACTGGTGATGAAATCCGTTCCGGCGCATTGGTTGACAGCAACTCTGCTCATATAGCACAAAAGCTTGAGGAGACAGGACTTGAGGTTGTTCGGCATACCTGCGTGGGAGATGACCCTGACATGCTTGAAGCTGTGTTCAGAGAAATTGGCGGCCGGTCAGATATTGCCGTCGTAACAGGCGGTCTGGGCCCCACAACAGACGATCTGACAGCACAGGCAGCCGCAAACGCGGCAGGGGTGAGTCTGGCGGTTGACAATACCGCACTCAGTTCTGTTGAAGCATTTTTTAAGCAACGAAATTTTTCCATGAGTCCCTCAAACAAAAAACAGGCCATGCTGCCGGAGGGCGCGGACTGTCTTTATAATCCGGTCGGCAGCGCGCCGGGCTTTGTTTTGAAAATCGGCAACTGTCAGTTTTTCTTTGTCCCGGGGGTTCCTTTTGAAATGCGGAAAATGATCTCAGACAGTGTTCTGCCCCGCATAGAAAAACTTCAGGGGGGGAACAGAAACTTCTGTATGGTAAAAACCATTTCAACCTTTGGCCTGACTGAATCCGCGACAGGAGAACGTCTGGCAGGTCTGACAGAAGAATTTCCCGGAATAAGACTGGGGCTGCGCGCCAAATTCCCGGAGATTCAGGTAAAGCTTTATGCAAACGGGGAAGATGAAGACACACTCGGAGAACTGATCGAAAATGCTGCCAAACGGGTATTGCAGAAAACAGGGAAAAAGGCATTTTCCTCTGACGGCACTCCCATGGAAGCTGTGGTGGGTGATCTTCTTAACAAAAAAAACGCGACGCTGGCAGTGGCCGAAAGCTGTACCGGCGGCCTTATTTCCCACTGGATGACCAATGTGGCCGGAAGTTCGGATTATTTTCTTTTTTCAGGCGTCACCTATTCGAACGATGCGAAAATAAACGTGCTTGGTGTGTCACCGGATACATTGCGACAATATGGTGCGGTCCATGAGGAAACTGCAAAGGAAATGGCAGAGGGCGCACGGCGTGTGGCCGGGGCTGTTTATGGCCTGTCAACAAGCGGTATTGCAGGACCCGGGGGCGGAACTGATGAGAAGCCTGTAGGCACAGTGTGCATTGGGCTTGCCGCTCCCGAAGGCGTAAAAGGACTGCGATTTAACTTCTCTTTTGGCCGCAGGGCCATGAATAAAACGATTTTTGCCATGACTGCCCTTGATTTTTTGCGGCGGGAGCTTTTGGTGTCTTAATCCTGCTTTCGCAGGAATATTCAAAGACTTGGGAGGTTTCGAAAATCTCCCAAGTCTGATGCCGGATTTATACCCGGTACTTAAGCAAAAAGGAGTTTATAAGATGAGACTCTTAAAAGTTCATGTTCATGCGTATCGGTGTCTCGAAGATGTTGTCATCAACTTTGAGCCGGATATAAAGCCCCAGGTTTTTCCAATTGGCGGGGAGAACGGGAGCGGGAAGAGTACGCTGTTGCAGTTGATATTTGCTCTGTTGCACTGCTCCCGCCACCCTGAACGACGTGATTTTCTGAATCATGCCATAAAACATACGAAAAAACCTTATGAAAAATGGGCACTCACCCGGATTTGCATCGCAAAAATAGAACTGTTGCATCAGAAGCAACGGGTAGAATTCGAGTTTTTTCTTAAACCTCTTAGCACCAGCCCTGAAGTCGAAATCGGAAAAATGATGGAGACAATCACAGCCAAAAGAAGAAGATACAGAGAGATAAAAACTGGTCTGCAAAAGGTCCGACGCTCATCAGCGGTTATTGATCTGGAAGATGTCAGGAATGGGAACAAAAATCCGCTGGAAGTTCTTACGTTCTTATTCCAATCGGAGGCAGACAGGCAATCTTATGAAAAGATTATCCAGGAATCCGAACACTTGAAGTCAGATTTAGAATCCCTTGAAAATGAACTCAGTCAGAGACTCGAAGCATTCAAACCGTTATTCTTAAATGTTGTGAATCTTCCTGCTGAAGACAAAAATTATGACTACGGACTGTTCTGCCAAGGTTCCTGTGACGACTCTCTCGCCAAAAAAGTCCTGGATTATGCAAGCGAGCATGTCTTTCTGGCAGGGCAACCGACTCAGCCCTATCTTTTTCTTGAGGATGATACCATACAGGAACTTTTTAAATCCGAGGGAAATTATGAAAGGTCTTTGGGAGAGGTCAGACATTTTTTGCCCAATTTTTACAATTACAGCCCGTTTTCTGTGTTAAAAATTCTTGAAGCGCTTCAGGATGCCAGAGACAAGGATTTTCAGGAAGTCAATAAAACAGGAACCTATGGAAATGCTTACAATTCCCTGGTTAAGGAACTGAAAACCTTATTGGGAGAAGAAAAGGAAATTTCAGCAACACCGAAAATGGATGCCATTACGGTGCGTTGCAAAACGTCTGGAAACACTTATCTCGAACTGGGGCCGGAAGATCTGAGTCATGGCGAACTCAAGCGGGCAAGTCTTTATTCATGGATCAGGCACAGGGAAATCAACAATGCCATCGTCCTGATTGACGAAATCGAAAACGGCCTCCATCCGGACTGGCAATATGAAATTGTTCGGGAACTGGCCTCCTGGGGCACAAACAACCAGTATCTTCTCGCGACCCATTCTTTTTATCTTTGTGAGGCACTGACCCCTCGTCATGTAAAGGAACTTGAACCCCGACTCGCTGATCCTGTTGCAAAGAAAAAGGAGCATGGAATTGACCCCTGAATATAGGGAAGTTTTCTGTCGGAAGCTTCTGGGTCACAGGAGAATCAAGGGATGTATCGTGATTCTGTGTGAGGGAAACATTGATTATCTGAATATTCATACTCCCCAGCAGATGAGAACACTTGAAAAATTTCTGATTATAACGGATTTAGGGGATGGCGCAACGTCCTGAAATTATTAGATACCAAAATATGAAATCTGTCCGTCCCGGGGTTGTGAGAACCGGAAATCCTGGATATTTGTCCTTTCGGAAACCGCCGTCCGCCGGACATGTCCGCCCGGAACCCTGTGAAAACGGGATGTCGCGGGCGGCCTCCCGAAATCCGGGGCCTCCCCTAAATCCGTTATAATCAGAAAAAGGGGATGTATAAAAAACTTTTGATCGGGTACTTACATTACCGCAGATGAAAGCGGATAAGTGACAGAGAATACAGCCGGTCTTTCCAACAGGTGAGGACAGATACTCTTTATCCGCGCCTTCAGTTTCATGTCAAAATCACAATTATAGAGTGTTCTTACCTCAGACAACTGCCTTACTGTCACCCCTTTGGCTTTCTGAAATTTCACGCCTATGAAATTCGTCGCGATAAGAACAGCGCCGCTGAGGTCCGCTTCATAAAGCAAGGCATTACGCAGGTCTGCTCTCCAGAGATCCGCATCCCGGAGATTGGCCTTCCACAGCAGCGCATTTTGAAGGTTCGCACCTGTAAGATCGGCTCCGTGAAGATCAGCTTCATGAAGATCCGTGTTCATGAAGTTGCTTCTCCAAAGATCCGCTTGTCGGATGACAGCGTTCTGAAGATTCGCCCCCGTAAGCTCTGTTTGTTGAAGATTTGCTCCTGTGAGATCGGCGTTCCGGAGATTTGCTCCCCACAGGCACGCGTTCTGAAGCATCGCTCCCTGTAAGTTTGCTCCCTGTAAATCTGCTTTCATGAGGTTTGCATTCTGAAGATTCGCATTCTGAAGGTTGGCTTCCCGGAGATTGGCATGCCGGAGGTTGGTATTCCGAAGGTCAGCGTCTTTGAAATTCACCTGCATGAGTACGGCGTTTTCAAGGTTTGCTCTCCAGAGGTCAGCACCCCGAAGGTTTGCCTTCCAGAGTACGGCATTTCGGAGGTCGGCTTTCAGCAGGTCCGCCCCCCCGAGTTCCGCCCCCTGAAGCATGGCATTTGACAGTTCGGCTTCCCAGAAATTTGTTTCCCATAGTCTATTCTTCATGAACATCTCCTTTTCAGACCTTGCAAACCTGTAACTTGATAATCCACACAACTTTCTGATTATAACGGATTTAGGGGAGGCTGGCAAAGCCCCGCGCGGGGGCGGCATATTTGTAGCAAATCATGTTGCAAATATGCCGCACTTACAGGGCGAGGCGGGGCAATACTGCTGACTTAACAGCAGGCGAATTTTTCCGGAGTGCGAAAAATGCTTTTTCGCAATTGCAAAAATAAAATTTTTGCACTCCGGATCCGCCCGGAACTTCTTAAGGAACGTAGGGTGGGTGAAGCGAAGCGTAACCCACCGCACTACATTTTTGTATCGGGTATATTATTTATTTCAAGTGCGGTGGGTTACGCTTCGCTTCACCCACCCTACATTTTTGTATCGGGTATATTATTTATTTCAAGCTCCTTTATTTGACCGCAACCAGTTTGAGGATGTTCTTACTGTCAAGAATTTTACCCGAGCCAATCGCCACCGTCAGCAAGGGAGAGGCATCTGTTCTTACAGGGAGCCTGGTTATCTCATTGATATATTTGTCCAGATTTTTTAACAAGGCAACACCGCCTGTCAGCACAATTCCCCTGTCAATAATATCTGCTGCCAGCTCCGGAGGCGTTTTCTCCAAAACACCCCTGACCGCCTCAGCAATAGCATTTATCTGATCTGAAATCGCTTCCCGAACCTCTTCGGAAGTGATGGTAAGAATATTCGGTTTTCCTGAAACAAGGTCTCTGCCTTTGATTTCCATAGTTTCGGGTTTGTCAATATCAGGACAGGCGTTTCCGATGGTTATTTTAAGCCGTTCAGCGGTAGCCATGCCAATGATAAAATTATATTTTTTTTTAATATAGTGAATAATTGCGCTGTCCATTTCATCACCGGCAATCCTGAGGGATCTGCCGGAAACAATACCGGCAAGAGATATCACCGCGACTTCAGTTGTGCCGCCGCCGATATCAATGACCATATTGCACCGGGGTTCGGTAACCAAAAGCTTTGCTCCGACTGCCGCGGCCATAGGCTCCTGAATCAGAAAAACTTCTCTTGCCCCGGCTTGTTCCGCAGCCTCTTTCACCGCACGTTTTTCAACCGAGGTGAGTCCGGAAGGAATTGCAATAACGATTCTCGGTTTGGACAAAGCCAGACCCTCACGCACCTTTTTTATAAAATGCTTCAGCATGAGTCCCGCGACTTCAAAATTGGTAATCACTCCGTCCCGCAGGGGACGAATTGCAGAGATATTCGGAGGAACCTTTCCCAACATTTTTTTTGCATCCATGCCCACCGCCAAAACCTCCTGTTTTTCTCTTCCGTTTTTATGTAAAGCCACCACTGAAGGCTCATTTAAGACAATCCCTTTTTGTTTCATATAAACAACAGTATTCGCGGTACCAAGGTCAATGGCCAGGTCTTTTGAAAATATGTTTAAAAAACAATTTATTATTCCATGTGAGGGGGGCTTGGTAACAGGTTTTGTCACAGGATCCTTTTGAGGACGGATTCCTTTGTTCTCTTTCGCAGAATGCGTCAGGGGGTTTATTAAATTATCCTGTGGCACTTCTGTGGAAACTTTTCGGGTTTTATAATCCTTATAGGATATAATTTCAATAGGTTGAATATGAGGGGGGGCAAGATCATCTGTGACGGAGAGTTCATCATTTTTACAGACCTCATTCCGGGCTTCCTGTTTTTTTGTTAGCATGTAAACCTCCGGGTCCTTTCGTTGGTATTTCAGAAAGGGTAGGGTAAATAAGATTTTCCCTGAGAGGAGCAATTCTCCTCTGGTTATTTATGGTCTTATCTGATCCGTCAGAAAGACAATTTCAGCAGCTGGAAAAAGTCGTCGTTCCGTGTCCGGGCGGTTTGTTATTTATGCGAAATTCTCCGTTTTTGCACAAACCGTCTGAACGCTGAGTTAGGAACTTTGCCTGAATTTTCAGTCATCTTTTCTCTGCTGAGTTCAGAACGGAGTTTTATACTCTTAATACAATGCCTGGGGGAACTTATTTACACCTCACGCCTTAATTTTTTTTAAATCACAGCCATTGCGAAAACCGTATTCTTAAAAAACATTCATACCATTCTTTGCGTCGCAGACATACACGGATTGAACCGACGGATTATTTTTCGCAATTGGCATAATATCCAAAAAATAAATCTAACTAATGATAACCTTGTCAAGAAGTTCAATACTGTCAAGGGCTTTGCCCGAACCAATCGCCACTGTTGATAAAGGATTATCCGCGATTGTTATGGGAAGGCCGGTTTCCTCGCTGAGAAATTTGTCCAGATTCTTTAACAACGCGACACCGCCGGTTAATACAATTCCGCTTTTGACAACATCCGAAGCCAGTTCCTGGGGAGTGCGGTCCAGAACCAGTTTTATTGTTTCAAGAATGGCATTTATCTGATCGAATATTGCCTCCCGGATTTCCTCGGAATCAACAGAGAAAATTCTGGGTTTTCCCAACAAAAGGTCCCAGCCTTTGACTTCCATGACTTCGGAAATTTTAGCCTCAGGATATGCGTTCCCAATTGTCTGCTTAATTTTTTCAGCTGTTTTTTCGCCAATGATAAAATTATATTTTTTTTTAAGATATCGGATAATGGCATCATCCATCTTATCACCGGCCACCCTGAGCGATTTGCTGGAAACAATACCGGCAAGAGAGATCACCGCGACTTCTGTGGTGCCGCCGCCGATATCAACCACCATATTGCATCGGGGTTCGGTAACTGCGAGATTCGCTCCGATTGCCGCGGCCATGGGTTCTTCAATGAGGAAGACTTCCCGGGCACCGGCCTGTTGAGCGGCCTGTCTGACCGCACGCTTTTCAACCGGGGTAATTCCGAAGGGAATTGCAATAATAACCCGCGGTCTGAAAAATGTGGCTCCGTCACGCGCTTTTCTTATAAAATGCTTCAGCATGGCTCCTGCTGCTTCAAAATCAGCAATCACTCCGTCCCGCATGGGACGAATGGCTTTGATATTCGCAGGTGTCTTGCCCAGCATTTTTTTCGCGTCCTTTCCAACCGCCAGAATCCGCCGCTCCATCCTGTTATCTGTGTATAACGCAATCACTGAAGGCTCATCAAGGACAATACCTTTTCGTTTCATGTAAACAAGGGTGTTCGCAGTGCCAAGATCAATGGCCAGGTCTTTTGAAAACAGGCTGAAAAAGGAATTCATCAGCCCGTAAGAGCGGAAACCGGAAACAGACTTTGCACCGGTGTCCTTTTGGGACTTTGTTTTATGATTTTCCCTTGAATTTGCTGATATTTTTTCCTTCCCGACAGAGGTTTTCAGTTTCTGATAGCATTCAGAACAGATAATATAACTGTTATGTACATGCGGAGTCTCAAGTCTGCCTATCTTACGTTCGCAATTTTTACATATTCTCTGACAATCTTTCTGAGTGTCTTCCTGCTTTTCTTGCGGATCAATCTTTGTCTGGGATTTCTTTTTTAAAAAAAAACGACTGTTACACTTAATACATCGCACATAAGCGCCCTTCTCAGGAATCTTCGAGTCTGGGACGTTATAGACAGTTTCACATTTCAGGCATCGGACTTTCATTAATTATCACTCCTATTTTTTTAAAAATAGGTCAGAAGGACATATTTACAAGGTATTTATTTCATAAAGCAAGGGAATAATTCAATGGGGCGGAAAGAGTATTTCCAGGTGGCAATATTCCCCTTCTCCGGCAGAGGGATTCTTTTTTCTGCCATCCATTCGTTGTGAAAGCGGTTGTCCTGATCTAAGCGCTTTAAAGAATTCATTTTTTGCTATTATTTTTTCCATCTGTTGTTCCCTCCCAATACTGTTGACTTAAGCGTAAGCGGATTTTCCGGTGTTTTCTCCGGAGTGCGAAAAATGCTTTTTCGCAGGCGAAAAAATATAATTTTTGCACTCCGGATCCTTTCGGAACTGCCTGAGTCAGCAGCATTGCCCTTCCCTTCCTCCCTTCGACAAGCTCAGGGAACGCCGTGATGTGCCTGCCGAAAATAAGGCAGTGCCCTGAACTTGTCGAAGGCCAATCGGTTTTCAGAAAACATGAATTCAGTTTATAAAATATATATTGTTTATTTAATGGCTTAATACTTGACATAATCTCTTGGTTTCCTTATATACACAAAAATTAATTATTATTTTTTATTTTACCGTGAAAATACATTCTGAAAAGCCGGGTTTTTTATATGAAAATATTTTCATGACCGGGGGCGAAAAACCCGGCTTTTTCATGAGTGTTTATTTCTGATAAAGTATAACAGAAAGGAATTTTTATGAAAAAATTTTATTGGCTGATCATTTGTCTGACAGCGGGGTTTGTTTTGTTTTTCATCGGAACCCCGGTCCATGCGGCTAAGGCGATAAAAGTAGGGATTGTGGATTGTTACAGCGGTCCCCCCAGCACATATACCAATGATGTCCGGGATGCGTTCAAACTGGCAACAGATAAAATCAATGAAAAAGGCGGCGTTCTTGGCAGAAAAATTGAGTTTGTCACACGGGACAGCAAATTTAAAGTGGATATCGGACTGAGTGCGGCAAAAGAGCTGATTATGAGGGAAGAGGTGGATATCCTTATGGGAACCATCAACAGCAGTCTTGCGCTGGGAATTTCCGATCTGGCCAAAAAAGAAAAAATCCCTTTTCTTGTCACGTTTTCAAAAAGCGCAAAGATTACCGGGGAAAAAGGACACCGTTACGTTTTTTCCATGAATGAAAACACGATAATGGCAGGAAAAGCAGGGGCCGCGGGGCTGGCAAAACATCCATATGTCAGATACTGGATTGCCGGTGATGATTATGAATATGGTCATGCCATTGCTGACGGTGTTTGGAAGAATCTGAAACAACTGAAGCCGGATGTCCAAAAGCTGGGTGAATCCTGGTGGAAGGTGGGAGAGCCGGATTTCACCCCCTATATCACAGCCATTCTTTCCGCAAAACCGGACGCGGTGATCGTGGCCACAGGGGGACGGGATTGTGTGCCGTTTCTGAAGGCAGCCCGGGCCACAGGGTTTAACAAACAGGTCCCTTTCTATATGCACACGGCCACGGAGTTATCTACTCTGATGCCACTTGGCTCTGAAGCCCCGGAAGGGGTTATCGGAACCTCAAACTACCATTTTTATTTCCCGGACACGCCCGAAAACAAGGCATTTGCCAAAGATTTCAAAGATGCTTATGGCAGATACCCTAAAGTCGGCGCTCTGTACGGCTATATCACGGCCACGTTTATTGCAAAAGCTTATGAAAAAGCAGGTAAGGCTGATACTGAAAAATTCATTGACGCGCTTGAAGGCATGAGTGTTGACAGTCCCGTGGGTCCCCTGAAGATGCGGGCCTATGATCATCAGGTCATGTTTCCCATGTTCATGGGGCTGACTAAAAAATCACCGGAACATGAGTTCCTCATGGCCACAGATATTGTCACCATCCCCGGTGATGTGGTCATGCCGACCATTGAGGAAATCAAAAAGGCACGGTGCAAATGATGGCGTATGGCTGATTGGTGAAACTGTGTCTGAATAATATTTCCGTGCGTTCAGATCAGACTTCCGAAGTTTCAAAAACTTCGGAAGTCTCAGCAGATCGAAAATTTTCGGAAAACGCCCTGAAAGGGCGATTTATTACAGTCCGGGGCAAAACCCCGGGTGATGAGAATCCGTGTCCGTCCGTCCCTGTTAAAAACTGCACATCACATTAAAAAAACTTTTCAAACTGTATCAACCTATGGAATTTACATCAAACATAACATTTATAGCACTGTGCCAGCAACTGCTGGTCGGTCTGAGCAGAACAACAATTTTGTTTATTGTTGCTTCCGGTCTGAGCCTGGTTCTCGGGGTTCTCAGAATTCCGAATATTTCCCACGGCTCTCTCTATATGATCGGCGCGTTTCTGACTTATTCAATTTCCACATTCTTTGGCGGCGGCCCGACCGGCTTCTGGCTGGCGATGATCTTAGCCCCGTTGAGCGTGGCCCTGATCAGCTTCATCATGGAACGGGGGCTTTTTTGCCATCTCTATGAAAGAGAACATCTGATGTTGCTCTTGTTCACGTTCTCATTTATGCTTGTATTCGGCGATGTGGTAAAAATTGTGTGGGGGTCAGACTATCGCTCCCTGTCCCCGCCGGAGATATTCCAAGGGTCTGTTTCAGTTTTCGGACTCCCTTTCCCCCGGTATAATCTTTTCCTCCTTGTCATTGGTCCCTTAGTGGCACTGGGGTTATGGCTTCTGACCAATAAGACAAAGATCGGCAAAATTTCCCGTGCGGCAGCCGTTGACAGAGAAATGGTCGGGGCAATCGGCATCAACGTGAGCTGGGTGTTTGCCGAAGTGTTCGTTATCGGATGCTTTCTTGCCGGTCTTGGCGGCGCACTGGTTGCTCCGACACAGAATATCACCCAGGGCATGGATCATTCGATTATCATCGAAGCGTTTCTGATTGTCATTATCGGGGGACTGGGAAATATATGGGGCGCATTGCTGGGCGCACTGATTTTTGGCCTGACCGATTCTGTGGGAATTCTTGTGTGGCCCCAGTTTGCCATAGTATTTCCTTATGTGGCAGTGGTTATTGTTTTGACATTTCGTCCGAAAGGACTTCTGAAGTCTGTATGGTGATCAGAAACAGAAGGTCCGGAGTGCCAAACTTACAGTTTGGCAGCATATTTCATACCCGGAAACTTCGCCACCTTTGCCAAACTGTAAGTTCGGCACTCCGGAATGGCCATATGCTGAACAAATTTACAAACGCCTAAGAGCTGCCGCCTCACGTCATTTCAGGAAATCTCCGCGCGTCGGCGCTATCCCCCTATTTTAGCTTCCTCATTTATCGCTGCTTTCCATTCCTGGGTATTGATCATCATTGACCTCAGAAGCTCCTGTGCATTTTTATGACCCAGCTGGGCCGCAGCCGTGAGATCATTCACGGAACGCGGATGATTGCCAAGTTTTTTATGAATGATTCCGCGATAATAATAAGCCAGTTTTGATTTCGGATTTAAGTCAATTGCATTGCTGAAGAGACTTAATGCTTCTTGAAAATTACCAGCACGGTATAAGGTCTGGCCCTTTCTGAGCCAATCTGATTCACTTGTCAGAGGAATGGCAGACAACCCTCCGAGAATGACTCCGCAGTGTTTACAAATTCTGGCATTTGGCAAGACCCATTTTGTACATTCAGGACATCTTTTCATATTTGCTGACATACTCAGCTCTGTTTTTTCCTTTATTTTTTTTTTGACTGTGATCACATAGTTATCCATTATTCGCTGTAAAAACAGGGCAAAAGGGTTTTCATCTATTTTATAGATGGTGATCTGATGCTTGATTTCCTGTTGAACAATTTCCTGATTTTCTTTGATATCCGGAAGAATAAGAGAAAACTCGGCCAGTAAGTCTATGATCTGGCCGTATTTGTCAAGCTGCAAGTTTTCTATCGCAGCAGTCTTTTCCATCTCTTTTTTAATATTTTCAAGCTTGAAATATTCCAAAGCGTTTTTAATGAGGGTCTGTGTGCCGTCCCGGATGGTTTTTTCAAGGGTTGTCGTATCATGTTCCTTTTTTAGCTGATGTATTTTTTTCTTATATGTCCTTTTTAAGCAGTCCATTTTTCCGTTATATTCTCTTTCCGTCTCTTTTCTTGTAATAATGAACGTGATTAATAAAGAAAGTGCGTAAGACAGCACTACGGACATAAAGGATGTATATGATCCGGGCACCTTAAAGAAAATATATGCTGAAATACTGATGCCTGCTAAACCCACAGTAATCAAACTCACACAGAAATTCATAGAATATCTCCCAAAAGGTAAAGTATTTTATTAAAATAAGTTACCAAAATTTTTATTTTCATTTTTATTTTCATTTTCATCGGATATTAAATATAACTTTCTGGTATTGCTTTATAACATTATAAATATTCATTTCTGATCTGTAGAAACACTTTTAACCATAACAGATATCGCACAATGCCCGTGGATAAATCTGTATTCTCACAAATAAGAACTGAGTAATTTATTTATTGGGAAATCCTTAAAAAAAATCTCTGAACCGATTCAGGTGTGTGATATCTGAATAAAGCATCCGCATCTGGCAGAGCAGCTTCTCTTCTGGCTGACATGATGTTTGTTCTGCCGCGCCGGAAAGGAAAGTACAGGACATATGACCCTCTGTTACTCATTACAACCAACCGGATAAATTATTTACACTCTGTTCCCTAGTGTTTTTGATAAATGATAAATATTAATTAGTTAGTTTTTCTCTTAATGCAGGCTTGATTTTATTCGTAGTTGTTTCTGTCGGGGATAAATCTCATCTGAAACAGGAATGTAAGCAACAGCCTTATATTTTTTTGAGAAAATAATAGTATTTTATCGGATGTTTCAATACTTTCATTTCATAAAACAGTGGGATAAGTCAATAGGGTGGAGGGAGTATTCGAGGGTAGAAATATTCTCTGTTCAGACAGATTTTTTTATACAGGGCGCAATCAGTCCCGCAGACTATTTGTGGCTTTGCGGCTGATTTTTTCGGATGTGTGAAAAGCGGAACCTGCCATTTTTTTTGCCACGAAGACACGAAGCTACGAAGTTTCACGAAGTCTCTTTGCGGTTCCTTTGTGTCTTTGTGGCTGATTTTTTCGGATGTGTGAAAAGCGGAACCGGCCATTTTTTTTGCCACGAAGACACGAAGCTACGAAGTTTCACGAAGTCTCTTTGTGGTTCCTTTGTGTCTTTGTGACTTTGCGGGTGATTTTTTCGGATGTGTGAAAAGCGGAACCTGCCATTTTTTTTGCCACGAAGACACGAAGGCACGAAGTTTCACGAAGTCTCTTTGTGGTTCCTTTGTGTCTTTGTGACTTTGCGGGTGATTTTTTCGGATGTGTGAAAAGCGGAACCTGCCATTTTTTTTGCCACGAAGACACGAAGGCACGAAGTTTCACGAAGTCTCTTTGTGGTTCCTTTGTGTCTTTGTGTCTTTGCGGCTGATTTTTTCGGATGTGTGAAAAGCGGAACCTGCCATTTTTTTTGCCACGAAGACACGAAGCTACGAAGTTTCACGAAGTCTCTTTGTGGTTCCTTTGTGTCTTTGTGTCTTTGTGGCTAATTTTTTCGGATGTGTAAAAGGTGGGACACATCCAAAAAATATCTGTAAAAAACTTTTGCTCAGGTACTTACGCTGTCTGCTGTAACTTATGAAGATTTTCTTTGGCAAAGTCTATTGAGGGGTCTATGGTCAGCGCCATCATATAATATTCAATTGCTTTTTCCTTTTCTCCCATATCCCGATAATTTGAGGCAATGTTTGCATAATCAATGGCCGATGTCGGATCAAGCTGAATCACTTTTTGAAAACATTCTATGGCTTTTTCATGTTCTCTGAGTTTGAAATGACAAAATCCCATCAAGTTAGGGATATCTGTTCGTTCCGTATCAAATTTCTCTCCCTCTGTGAGTATGTCAAGGGCGCGTCGGTATTCCCCCATCTCTTTCAGGCAGACCCCCATATAAGAATAAATGCTGGGGATATCCTGCTCATTCGGATCAAGTCCGCGGGCCTGATCAAAATATTTCAGGGCCGTTTCCAGGTCATTCATGGACAGGTAACATGACCCGATATAGAATTTAATATAGTATTTTCCGGGAAGCATCTGTTCTATTTTTTTAAGTTCCGGGATGGCTTGTTCAGGAGTACTGTTTTCGGTGATCAGTTTGGCGGAAAACATTCCCACGCTGGTTCCCAAAGCACGTTCTCTGAAATATGCCCCCGGTATAATGGTATAGAAGGCAGGGATTTCCAGCAAAGGATGCGTGATATTTATCGTAAAGACTTCCATTCCTTTTTTTTCCAGGGCCGCAATGCAGTTCCGAACCTCGGTTTTTATATTATTATCCGAAATATCCGGAAGGTCTGTGATATCAGTTTCATTTCCGGGGTTGGTTACAAATTCGGCCTCCTCAATATTTGTGAACTTGGGAAGCCCGCTTGCCACATAATTGGACCCCGTGTTAAAATCACCGGCCAGTTGCGCTGCTTCGGTAAGTGCCCGGCTTAACGCCTTTTTCGGATCAGGGGTTGTGCCTGCTGTCCAGACGATCTCGCTTTTTTCCGGGAAAGTCGAAGGGTCATAAGCCAGAATCCCCACGGTGGGAATTCCCATATCAAGGGAAAAATCCGAAAGCCAGAATTTTATGCCTATATTTCTGTATTTTTCTATCATTTCCGTAATCAGCGGATCCGTGGCCGAGTTTGCATTGATTAACGGCGTTTTCATCTGGTTCTGGCTGATGACAGAGGAAACATGCCGTTCCACGACCTCACAGATACCCTGACTCAGCGCTTCTTCGGGACAGTTCCCCGCGGACGGGCCATTGAATTCATTAATGGTGAAGAACCAGTCAAACGGAATCAGGACCGCTTCATCCCGGGTGAGATTATAGCCCCATGTCCATCTCAGAGGAAGCTCTTCAAATATTTTTTGGGTAATTTCCAAGTCTTCGGAATCATCATGCACTGATCGGGCAATCATATGAAAAGGAATGGCTTTATCTTTCAAGTTACGATATTTTTCCACAAAAAAGTTTTCCGGGTTTTGGCTGAAGCTGAAAAAACTGAATCGTTCAACCAGTTCCATCACAGCGCTGGCCTCGGCCTGTTCAGGGGTTCCGCCCTTTCCCATCTGCTTTTTGGTTCCGGTGACTGCCATTGCATCCTTGCCGCAGCTGCTGAAATAAACCGGAATACCTAATCTCCCGTTGTCAATTCTTACGGTATATTCCAAAATATCAAGGTCCAGGGCTTTTAATTTTTCCCTGAACCGCTTGACAGTCTCTTGGGGGGGTAATATTTTATCCTGATCAAAGGTGAATTTTTTAAAGGCATCATTTAATATGAGCTTGTGATTCATTGTTTTCCTCCGTACAAATAATATGATTTAATCGGAAAGTCATAAGTTTTGCCAAATTTTTGAAGCACAACTGGGCAACGAATCGGAATGGTCCGTTTTCTGAATGTTATACTGGTGTTGCCGGTATTTATGATTTCAGTATGTTGTGATAACTTATGACCCCATGGGTTTTAAAAGGGTGATACTTTAAAGTCCGTGTTTTGTAAAGAGACGATTCAGATTTGTGGTGTTTATTAAAAATGCTGATACTCAATCTTCAAGTTTTTCCTGTCATTCCTGCGAAAGCAGGAATCCACAGTTCCCGGAATGTTGCATCAGCCAAAAACGGATTCCTGCTTTCACAGGAATGACAAGCTTTTTGTTCGAATTGGGTCAAAAAACTTGATCATCGAGTGATAATGAAAATTTTTCAGTCAGACTCAGATAAACAAATTGACAAGCGTTTTCCCCCAACATAAGAGGCTGAAAAAAATGAAACAGACGGTCGCAGGGGTTTTTGGCGTAATATAAATAAATTCCAGGCATATAGCAATCATATCGGAACGCTCTGGAATGCGGGATGTGCGGATCATTTTTTTAAATTTATTAAAAATGTGATTTTTGGGATTGACTTATTGTTTATAATTCGGTAAGTGAAAAAACACCTTGTGGGGATGTAGCTCAGTTTTGGGAGAGCGCAGCATTCGCATTGCTGAGGTCGGGGGTTCGAGTCCCCTCATCTCCACCAATCCACAAATCATCTCTTCCCACGCCAAGCCGGATAAACCGGAAATAACAAATTATAAATTCCAAATCTCAAATAAATTCCAATTTCCAAATAAATTCCAAATTTCAATTCCGAATCCCGCATTGACTGGCTACCAGTAATTATATTATTTTGCTATTTGGAATACCACAGATAATGCCGTGAAATGAAAGCCGAAAAAAATAGGTGAATAATATAAAAATCAAATTAACGGCAGTATATGAAAAAGTAAAAGACGGCTATATAGGCTATTTTGCAGAATTCAAAATTTCTATATTTAGAAACTTTGTATGGTCGGAGCAGAAAAACAAAAAAGTGTCTATATATAGAAACTCTGAAGGTTTCCACATTTGGAAACAAGTTTCCATATATAGAAACTTGTTTCTAAATATAGACACCTTAAAGTTTCTAAATATAGACACTTTGTATGGTCAGGACAGGAAAGAGGGAAAGTTTCTATATATAGAAATCTTAAAAGTTTCTATATGTAGAAACTTGTTTCCATATATGGAAACCCGGTGTCTATATATGGAAACCCTGTTTTCCTGATAATCCATGGTTATTTTTCTTAAAGGTAAGGAGAAAGTAACGCAATGAGTGGTTTTTTCAAAAAAGGCTGGGGAAAATTGTTGGGGCTTATTCTTGTCATTGGAGCAATGCTGTTTCCTGTGACAGCGACAGCACAGGACGGCACACAAAAGTGGGCTTTTAAAACCGGAGGCGGTTGCACTGCGCCGGCAATCGGATCGGACGGCACGATCTATGTGGGAGGATACAACGGCTATCTTTATGCAGTGAATCCGGACGGCACACAAAAATGGACTTTTCAATATCCAGACAGTTGGGGTGGATCGATGGCGATTGGCTCGGATGGTACGATTTATATGGGATCAGACGATCACAACCTTTATGCTGTGAATCCGGACGGCACGCAAAAATGGACTTTTCAAACCGGAGGCGCGGTGCGGTCTTCGCCGGCGATTGGCTATGATGGCACGATTTATGTGGGATCAAGCGATTACAACCTTTATGCAGTGAACCCGGACGGAACGCAAAAATGGGCTTTTGAAACCGGAAGCTATGCGTGGTATTCGCCAGTGATTGGGGCAGACGGCACGATTTATGTGGTATCACACGATGACAATCTTTATGCAGTGAATCCGGACGGCACACAAAAATGGGCTTCCAATGCTTTCAATGCCCCGGGTACTATAACTTCCATGGCAATTGGCTCTGACGGTACGATTTATATGGGATCAGACAGCGACATTCTTGCAGTGAATCCTGACGGCACAAAAAAATGGGAATTTCGAACCCCGAAATATGTACAAGCTTTTTCTCCGGCGATTGGATCGGACGGCACGATTTATGCTGGATCAAACGATGGCAATCTTTACGCAGTGAGTCCTGACGGCATGCAGAATTGGACTTTTCAAATCGGAGGCTATATAAAGACTACGCCGGCGATCGGGGCGGATGGAACGATTTATATGGGATCAGCAGAAAGTGACAATTTTTATGCTGTGAATCCGGACGGAACGCAGAAATGGGCTTTTCAAGCCGGAGGTATTATTGATTCTTCGCCAGCGATAGGCGAAGACGGCACCGTTTATGTAGTATCAAGTGATCGCAACCTTTATGCCATAAACAGCAGCTCAGGCGGCTTGGCAAATTCTCCGTGGCCCATGTTTCATCATGATCTGAAGCATACCGGCGGTGTTAATCAGATGCCCGCTGCCCGGCTGCCTGTTTCCGAACAGGTGGTTTTCGATGAAGTCACGCTTGATGCGAGTCAGTCATCCGACCCTGACGGTTCCATCATGTCCTATCAGTGGCAGTTGGCGTTTCACGGAGATTCAGCTCTCGACAGGACAGCCGAAGGTGTCACGCCGCTGCTGACGGGTCTGCAAAACGGATTTTATGATGTGACGCTGACCATCACAGACGACAAAGGCGCAACAGACACAGAAACAATGCTCCTGGGAGCCGCCGGAGCGTGTGAGGGAGGTTCTGAGGAAAAAGCGGATTTGGCGAAGGTGATTTATATTCTCAGGGTGCTGGCGGGTTCTGAGAACTGAAACCTTCAGAATTTGAAAAATAACCAGTCGCTGCACCGGACAGCGGGGGCGGGTCTTTTTAGGAAGTTGTTCGCCAAAGCCCCCGCTGCCGGTGAGCTTGGTCGTTAGTGCGCCAAGCAAAGCTTGGTGCTTCTTGCGGGGTGCAAGTCCCCGTCAGGTAAGGTCTGGCCAGCCACCTGTACCGAGTGTTGCGTCCGGTTAGGACAGACATACCGTCGAACGACCCGGGCGAAGCGTACACAGGGAATCATATAGGCCACAGGGGGAACGGCGCTCCCCTGAAGCATGGTACAGCACCGTAATAAGTAAAAATGCAGACGGCGACGTTTTTAACGTGACGGAAGCCAATACAAAGGAATCGTAAGTATCTCTGCGAAGCTTGCTTCAGCGTTGATCGGGCGAGATTCCGGAGGGTCTGCCGGTGTCATCAGGGCGTGGCATGTATGAAGAGAGGCACACAGGAACTTGGGAGACCCTGTCAGTTCCTGATGACAAGGGGTGAGGAACCCCGTCTTGAACTGGAGAATGGGGAAAGGCATCAGGCAGGCGTGTCCGACACGAAAAATGGAGGCTCGCCGACGACTTTCAGGGAGTCATATCTGCTCATAGTACTCTGAGACGGTAACGCCGGTCACATGGGGAAGGGGCGGACAGGGTTACGCAGTCCGCAAAGGAAACTACGCCCGATCATGTCGAATCGGACAAGCGGAGCAAACCTCACTGCGGAGAATAGCAAAAACCGCTTTAGCGGAGCGCCAGAGCGAGTAACTCTGAGGAACCTTGTGCGGTAATTCCGCACGCAGGGGTCTGTGAGGGGGCAGTCGGGTAACTGGCTGTCCTACCTCTATGGTTGTTTATATATCAAATAAAATAAGAAGAATAGACAGTAGAAAACAGGTTTGAAATTTTCCACTATTTGCAAAAAACGATTTCTTTGGTATCCTAAATTCTCAAAAACGACATCTTATTTGAGCAAAGCAGATAGGCGTGTTTGCTCTGATATTTCGGTTTCAAAGATCAGAACTTGTATTTTCAGTAACTTAGCCCTGAATTTCAAGACTGTTTTTTTAAACCTGCTTCAAATATTGTAAAAATAAAAATATGTGCCTCTAAGGATAGTTGGCGCAAGGTGTCGTTTCTGAGTAAATTGTTTTCAAAAATAAAACGGAGGTGTAAAATGGAATTCAATTACGACCCCATAAAAACAGTTCAGACGGCTGCTCTTTTTTTAAAAATGAATGGTGAAAAGCCTATGAAATATATTAAATTGATAAAACTGCTTTACCTTGCAGACAAAGCGGCTTTGAAATTAATGGATGAGACAATAACCGGAGATAAGTATGTTTCAATGAATTATGGCCCGGTTCTGAGCAAAGTTTACGACCTGATCAATCACGGTCCTGAACGTGACCCCGACAATCCATGGTTCAATCATATTTCATCGCCAAGTGATTATTGTGTTACATTGCTTGATGATCCAGGGGATGATGAGCTTTGCGAAGAAGAGGAAAAAATTATTGAGACAATCTATAAAACATTCGGCCATATCAATGTGTGGAAATTATCTGAAATAACCCACCACATGCCTGAATGGCAAGACCCGCACGGAAGCGCAATCCCAATTTCCATTGATGATATTCTCAAAGCATTGAGAAAAACCGAAGATGACATAGAGGCTGTTCATAAAAATATTGAGAAAGAAAACTATTTCAATTTACTGCTTGCAAGCTGAACAGAAGGGGGAATAGATAAATGGCAAATGGTTTAAGCATCGGCGATACGTTTTTATTATCCACACCTCCTAACGATATGCACTTGTTTGTAGTCATCGCCCCCACTCAGAATGGAAACCATCTTTGTGTAAATGTAACAACACAACGTAACAATTCCGACACATCTTGTGTTTTACAAAGCGGAGATCATCCTTTTATCAATCATGATTCTGTAATCAATTACAAACAGGCACGGGAAATTAATCCTGCTACAATTCAAAATCTGATTGATAATGGCAATTGCTATCGACGTGATCCAGCTTCGGCAGACGTACTAAACAGAATTCAACAGGGAGGAATAAATTCGACAAGGTTGAAGAAAAAATTAAAAAAAGCTCTCAGAAAATATCTAAACAATCCGTAAAAGAATATGACATTATAAGCAATTAAAACAACAACCTAACCCGTCGTTTGAGCGGACGGAAAAAGCCCCGCCGCTCAACTCTGCGTTACAGTGCGACATGAAGTCGCATAAGTATTTGTTAATATTGACTTAGTGTCATTAATTAACCCGATATTCTGCTATCGGTATCCTACCGGGACGTGCATCAGGAGCAATTCTTTTGTGCGAAGCTCCCGGGACAACGAAACCTGCGGGACGATCAGTTCCGGAAGAGAAAACCGTGAGGGGAACTCAGCTCTGCCAGCATCAGGGCGGTAAGGAGCCAGGATTGGACAGTATGGTTAACATATGTGGCATCCTTCATATTTGCCCAAAAGTACTTTACACTTTTGGTGATTTGAAAAAAAGTCCATTTTTTTTCAATCTACAAATTTTGTAGCTAAATAAAAGTAATATTTACAAATAGATATTGTAAAATCTACAAATTTTGTAGTTTTTTACACACTTCAAACATGATTAGCTAAAATTAACTACAAAATTTGTAGTTTTTTTGTAATAGGTTGTTTATATTATAAAAATAATCAAAATTATCATGAATTAAAAAAAACATAAAAAATTCATTTTAGCTGAAAGTGTAAACTACTAAATGAAGGATGCCACATATGTGAATCGCCACAGCGTCGTTACGAGGAGAAGCCAAAGATGCTGACAGGCTTTGACCAAAAAGGTATGTGGTCAGGTATGAAGGCTTATAACTCCTTCATCGCAGATGCAGTGCCACCGGCGTAAGGGCGGAACCTAACCTGTCCGTAAGGTATTTGTGCGAAACATGGTAAGCCCGTATCTCTCCCTTCGGGGAAAGCGAACCGCAAGGCAAGCCCACGGGGATGCGGGTAAAGGATGTCGGAGAAAGCGAATGCCGTGCCGTAACGGTGCGGATACGGGTTCGGAATTTGCCCGGCACGAAAGTGAGCAGACTTCCGACCGGTGTTTCTTTGCGAGACAATTTGCATAATCTTCTTCGGAGAGGAAAGCAAATGACGGGGACTGTCTCAGTCCGCCGGTGCGCCTCTCTGCGGGAAACCGCCTGAAGAATGCAAATGAGTATCGCAAAGGTTGACAAAGCGCAACCGGGCATCCCCGTCAGGGATCGCCTTTGAAATGCCTGAGCCGTGTGCGTTGAAAGGCGCAAGCACGGTTCTTAGGGGGCTTGGGGATGGCAACATCCCCCGGCTACCCGACTTTTTCTTCAAGTAAATAAAAAAGTTTACTATGAAACAAAGCGAGAAAGCTATTGGTTGAAGTCAGCCCTGCTCGGATTTTGAATGAGAAATATTGCTAAGAAGTTAAAAATACTGATTGCCAGCATCTTGTCTCTGCCGATAATTGCTATCACCTTTCTGATAACAGACGGGCATTCGGATAATTACAAAGAATCTGATGTGGGGGTCGTTTTGGGAAACAAAGTAAATTCCGATGGCACATTATCTCCGAGGTTGGAAGGCAGACTGACAAAAGCATATGAACTTTATAAAAACCGGGTGATCGAAAAAATAATTGTCAGCGGCGGCATCGGTGTCGAAGGCATGGACGAAGCTCTGACGATGAAAAAATATCTGAACAGATGGGGAGTGCCGGAAAACCGCATCATTGCCGACAGGAACGGGGTCAATACTTACAACACCGCAAAAAATGTAAAGAAATATATGAATGCCAATAATTGGAAGTCAGTCGTAATAATCACCTCATATCATCATATCTCCCGGACAAGATTGGCATTTCACAGGTTCGGCATAAAAAATGTCACATGCGCTCATGCCGATTATTATGAATTACGAGACATAGTTACTATTTTCAGAGAATTGGCAGCCTGTTGTTATTACTTAATCAGAAATTATGAATGATTGCTAATTCAATCAGTCAGGTCTGCATTAAGAAAAATATAATCCGGCGTCTGAGCGGACGGAAAAAGCACCCGCCGTTCAACTTGGTCGTTATTTTTTTCTGTGAAAGAGCAGACGCCCGGAATGACACATAATAAGGCATCCGGGCTGCGGGGCGTCCGGGTTTCCGGCGAAATAAAAACTTTGCGGAACAGCGGACTGCGAGGCAATACGGTTTCCGGCGGAATAAAAACTTTGCGGGACAGCGGGTTGCGGAATAATACGGTTTCCGACGAAAAAAATATCTTTTCGGAACAAAAGGTGGGCGAAAGAATACGGTTTGTGAAAAAAATAACCCGGCATTGCAGCGGACGGGCAGCGGAACCGGCTGCGGGACGGCTCGGAAAACCCGCCCGCCGCTGAACTCTGCGTTAGGTCGCAAACCCAATAATAGCATAGAAAGAAAATTTTTGTGTTGATCATTCAATAATTTTTGACTACAATAAATCATTGCAAATAGTAAAAATATATTTAAATTTTAGTAGGTAATATGAATTTGATAAGAACTATATAAACTGAAAGCATACATAGGAAGTGATTATATGCCTGCAAAAGACTTCTACCATGACATTTTTGTTCAATCACTTATCAAAGAAGGTTGGACAATAACCGATGATCCTCTTACACTTTCTTATGGAAACAGAGATATGTATGTTGATCTCGGAGCAGAACGAACTGTAATTGCAGCTGAACGTGATAAGGAAAAAATAGCTGTCGAAATAAAAAGTTTCATAGGCGCTTCACCTGTTCGTGACTTGGAAATAGCTGTCGGTCAATACAGCATTTATCAAAGTGTTCTTTCAGAAATTGAATCAAATCGCATACTCTATCTTGCAGTTCCTTTGCGAGTTTACGAAAGTATTCTTTCAGAACGTTTTGGACAACTGATTCTTACAAACCTTAATATCAAAGTCATAGTATTTGATCATAAAAACGAAAGGATTGTAAAATGGATACAATAGAAAAATATCGTGAAATCGTTAAGAACCTAATTTACGATTATGCAAAGTACAAACCCTCACATGGTCAAATTGACACAGAAGTAATAACTGACACTCAAAATGATCATTATGAACTATTGCACATTGGGTGGGATGGAGTTCGCAGAGTTCATGGATCGGTTATACATATTGACATTATTGACGATAAAATTTGGATTCAATACGATGGAACATCACGTCCGGTAGCTGAAGAACTGGTAGCAGCAGGTATTCCGAAAGAATCAATTGTACTCGGTTTTTTTCCTGCTGATGAAAGAATATATACCGAATATGCAGCTGCATGAAAAAAAATTTTCGCATAAGCGACCTAACCCGGCGCTGAACTCGGACGCAAAAGGGTTCCGGTCGCTATCGCTCCCTCCACCCTTTTGCGCCGGTTAGTTTAGCGTTAGTGCGCCAAGCAAAGCTTGGTGCTTCTTGCGGGGTGCAAGTCCCATATGCATCAGGCTAAGAATGCGGGACGGCTGCCGGACGGGGTTTGCAACCCCGTCCGAAACGTTTGCGGGCGGCGATCCGGAAAATATTCCGGACGGGGTTGCAAACCCCGTCCGGCAAAGGTTTAGCGTTAGTGCGCCAAGCAAAGCTTGGTGCTTCTTGCGGGGTGCAAGTCCCCGTCAGGTAAGGTCTGGCCAGCCACCTGTACCGAGTGTTGCGTCCGGTCAGGA
The DNA here is from genome assembly GCF_017377395.1 of Desulfonema magnum. GTDB lineage: Bacteria > Desulfobacterota > Desulfobacteria > Desulfobacterales > 4be13 > Desulfonema_C > Desulfonema_C magnum. The sequence continues at coordinate 795,668 of NZ_CP061800.1, forward strand.
CAGACATACTGTCGAACGCCCCGGGCGAAGCGTACACAGGGAATCATACAGGCCACAGGGGGAACGGCGCTCCCCTGAAGCATGGAACAGCACCGTTAAGAGTAAAAAAGCAGACCGCGACGTTTTTAACGTGACGGAAGCCGAAACAAAGGAATCGTCAGTTTCTCTGCGAAGCTTGCTTCAGCGTTGAACAGGTGAGATTCCGGAGGGTCTGCCGGTGTCATCAGGGCGTGGCATGTATGAAGAGAGGCACACAGGAACTTGGGAGACCCCGGAAGTTCCCGATGAGAAGGGATGAGAAATCCCGTCCTTTTTTTTTTGAAAGGGCATCAGGTAAGCGTGTCCGACGCGGAAAACGGAGGTGCGCTGACGACCTCCGGGGAGTCATATCCGCTCATAGTGCTCTGAGACGGTAACGCCGTTCACACGGGGAAGGGGCGGACAGGATTACGCAGTCCGCAAAGGAAACATTGCCGGACAATGTCGGGACGGAGGAAAACAATGCCAACCTCACTGCGGGGAATGGCAGAAAAATCTGCGCTGCGTAAGGAACACCGGTTTCAGAGCCTGACAAACGAACTCACACCGGAATATCTGACATGGTGCCGGCAGCAATTGAATAAGAAGGCCGCACCCGGAGTGGATAAGATAACCGTCAGAGAATACGGGGGAAATCTGCCGGAAAATATTGCAGATTTGCAGAGTCGTCTGAAAAGGGGGGGATACCGGGCAAAACTGATACTCAGACGTTTCATACCGAAGCCGGGAGGAAAACAACGCCCGCTCGGACTTCCGGCCACGGAGGACAAGGTTTTGCAGACAGGAGTGGCGAAAATGCCCGAAGCAATATATGAAGCGGATTTCCGTGAGTGCAGTTTCGGGTACAGACCGCATGTCGGTCCGAAAGATGCGGTAAAAGGACTTTGCAAAAGTTTGCAGTACGGAAAGTTCAACTACATCGTGGAAGCGGACATCAGAAGCTTTTTCGACAGCACAGACCATGATATCTTATTGGAAATGCTGAGAAAGAGGATTGACGACAGAAAGTTTCCGAACCTGATCCGAAAATGGCTGAAAGCAGGGATATTGGAAAAAGATGGTAAGATAACCGACCCGGTAACCGGCACACCGCAGGGTGGCATAGTGTCGCCCATACTTGCCAACATATACCTGCACTATGCTCCTGATGAGTGGTTTGAAGATGTGGTGAGGTCGCACTGTCGGGGCGAGGTGAAACTCGTTCGCCACGCAGACGACTTCGTTTGTGCATTTCAGCATCAGGACGATGCCGGACGATTTTATAAGGTGCTTGGCAAACGTCTTGGAAAATTCGGTCTTTCGCTGGCGGAGGACAAGACATGTATGTTCTGGTTCAGCCGCTTTAAGACGAAAGACAACAAACGCTTTGATTTTCTTGGTTTTGAATACAGCTGGGGGCATGATCGGCGGCAAAAGCCGCTGGTAAGGCTTCGCACCTCACGCAGGAAATACAGGGCATCCCTGAAAAACTTTTCCGATTGGTGCAGGAGAAACAGACACCTCAAAATGACTGACCTGCTCAGAAAACTCAATGCCAAACTTCGTGGATATTACAATTACTACGGAGTCATTGGGAATTTTGAAAGTCTGTCAGACTTCTTCTGGCACGCCATGAAAATATTGTTCAAATGGCTCAGCCGGAGAAGTCAGCGGAAGAGTTACAATTGGAAGGGATTCAACGAACTGCTGAAATTCTTCGGCATTGAAAGACCACGCATCACAGAGAAAAGGAAACAAATTCAGTTTTCATTGTTCGACGCATGGCAGAGCGCCTGAGCGAGTAGTTCTGAGAAACCTTGTGCGGTAATTCCGCACGCAGGGGTCTGTGGGGGGGGGCAGTCGGGTAACTGGCTGTCCTACCCCGATGCCCTTTAGTGGAAGAAGAAAAATGAGAACACAATCTCCCGATACTCATCCTGAAATAGAAAAAGTATTAATATCGTTAATACAAAATTCGAGTGTGGCAAAAAGAATCTCAAAAGTGCGCTCGCTGTCTGAAAGCACAATAAAGCTGTCACGGCGGGCAATCAGGAGAGCCAATCCCGGTCTGGATAAGACGGAACTGAATTTTAAATTCATATCCTGTCATTACGGAGAGAAGCTGGCAGCGCTTTTCCGTGAACACATGAAAGGCAGATCATTATGAGAAATCCCGACATACTGACAGCGACGGAACCGGTTGCCGAAGCTTTTGAGAAACTAGGCATTCTTTATTTTATCGGAGGATCGGTAGCCAGTTCCGCATACGGAATACCCCGCTCGACAATGGATGTTGACATGGTCTCGGATCTGAAGCCTGCCCATGTCCGATCCCTTGTCAGAATGCTTGAATCATCTTATTATATTGATGAAAATATGATTCTGGATGCAATTGGGAGGCGGTCATCATTTAATATCATCCATCTTGAGACAATGTTGAAAATCGACATATTTGTTGCTAAAAATACGCCCTACGACATGGAAACTTTCAAAAGAAGAAGGAAAGACACTCTTGATGAAGAACAGAAAACTGCCGAATTTTATCTTGTCTCTCCTGAAGACATTATCCTTAACAAACTGACATGGTTTCGTCTGGGCGGAGGCGTGTCCGACCGCCAGTGGAATGATGTTCTGGGCGTGCTTAAAGTGCAAAAGAACTCGCTGGATGACAACTATTTGAAATATTGGGCATCAGAACTGAAAATTGAAGATTTGCTGGAGAAGGCTTTTCAGGATTCAGATATTGACAGTTAAATAAATATATAAATAACAGATAATTATTGACGAAACAGGGCTAACCAGTCGTTTGAGCGGACGGAAAAAGCCCCGCCGCTCAACTCTGATGTTATGCGTGCGAAAAAACAGAAAGTTGCTAAAAAAATGAGAAATCCTGTGCGTAGAAATAAGAACATCGGTAAAACTCAGGGTGGAAGAGTGAAAAACGGTCAGCCGGAAGAAAAGTGGAGCCGGATATTTCCTGATAATGAATGGCGGAAAATATCACGGGAATACAGAACTTGGCATTTTTTTACAGAAAATCCGTCCCGCAACTATTTCCATCCCTGCAAACCTGAAGAATATCTCGAAGTATTGGAGCGACTGCCTGAACGTCATACCAAAGATGTCAGGGGGATTATTTTAAGGCGAACCACAAAATCGGACCTGAAACTCGGCATTGATGCATGGCAGAGATATTCCTGTGTAATTATGAATTCTTTTCCCAGAAATATGAAATATGTTTTTCCCAAAAAACCATCAGATATAATAACCCAACTTGCTACCTATTGAACAATTTAAAATTATTAAAAAAAACAGTAAGATAAGAAAATCGCACACGGAGAGCGTTTGCTCCTTTTTCTTATGTGATATTTTACTTTTATAATGACTTATTATTCCAAAAATCATTTTAAATAAAGAGTCTGAAGTGACAAATACATGAAAAATATTGCAGGATATCTTACTCTCAGAGAGTAAAACGCCGTACTCTTTAAATTTAAATATGTATCATTAAAAACAATGAGTTACCCATTTTTTTGATAGGTGGCTGGCAAGTTGGGTTAATAATATGAAAGTACCACATCCATTTCCATACCAGGGAAGTAAAAGAAACATTGCTTCTGAGATATTACAATATTTTCCAACTTCATTTAACACATTGTATGAATCTTTTGCGGGTTCGGGAGCAATAACAATTGCTGCCGCTTCCAGAAGTTTGGGGAAAAAATATTGTCTTAATGATTTGAACAAACCTTTGATTGATCTATGGGAGATGATAGTTAATGATCCCGAAAGAATTTCAGATCAGTATGAAAAATTATGGTCTGCTCAGTCAGAATATCCCCGGTCTTTTTATAATAAAATCCGGGAAAAATTCAATATGACCGGACGACCGGATTATTTTTTATACCTTCTGGCTGGGATGATGAAAATGTCACAAATCGGGCTGATAATTGCGATCCCATTTTTATTCCGCAATTTTTTTATAACTTTAAAATCAGATAGTTAAAAAATGCGGGGAACAAAAACGGGATCAGCTTTTTCAGAGCTTTGGAAACATTTTCATCACCCCAGGTGTTAGGTGTTAGGTGTTAGGTGTTAGGTGTTAAGTGTTAGGTGTTAAGTGTTAGGAAAAACTATAAAACTTTCATCATTCGTTGTGACCGGCAGGTCATGTCCGTTTATATGAAAGTGACTAAAGTTAATAAAGTGACTAAAGTTAAAAGTTTTTTCATGTTTCGTTGTGAGCGGACCGCTCATGGCCGTTTATTATATGAAAGTCATTTGTGATTTGCGATTTGCAGTTTGTCATTTGCCCCGACTTTCATTGTTCGTTGTGTCCGCAGCACATGGGAGTTTATACGAAAAAAGTATCATTAGCCTTCAGATTTGTGCGGAACGTTAAAATATATGAGCTATATTTTAAAACATTTTGAAAATTCACTTATAAAATTTAATATGGCATCAGGTGGAATAAAAGGAATATCAGTCGAACTTATTGATACTTATAAAAAATATGAATCATTTTTTCCAATCGATTTAGAACTTACAGATAACGGTCTGCTCAAATGGCTCAAGCGGCGGATTATTCCAAAAAACCGTGCATTTGTTCAAAGCTTTCTTGCAAAACTCGGGCTGAATGTTAATGACACAAAAGGTATTATAGATATATGCAAAGGTCTTTCTCTTAATGACTGCTACTGGGTTGTTGATGACAATTTTAATGGTGGTTTTGATGAGTATAATTTATATGATAATCGTTTTGACCACACATTGTCTTTCATCGCTTACACCGGTTATGGTGATACACAAAAAAGTGACTTTGCTTCAACTCCGGAACTGACGACAGACGGGATGCTTCCCAAATGCTGGCGCAGAATGAAAAACAGTAAAATATTTCTTTATAAGACAGGTTCTTCAGGGGCTGCGAATACTGGAAATGAACCGTATTCTGAATATTATGCCTTTCAAATTGCCGAAACAATGGGATTGAAAGCTGTAAAATATAACTTAAATCAATGGAAGAAACGGGTTTGCTCAACGTGTGAATTATTTACAAACAAGGAATTTTCATATATTCCGACTGGAAGAATTGTAACAGAAGGGGGTTGGGAAGCGGTTATAAATTATTATAAATCGCTTGGAGATAAGTATTATAATTCACTTGTGGATATGCTGATATTTGACGCTGTTATCTGTAATGAAGACAGACATTTCGGAAACTTTGGACTGATTGTGAGCAATATGACAAACAATGTTATTGACACAGCACCAATATTTGACAATGGTTTATCTCTGTTTAATTATGCGATGGCAGAAGACTTCAACGATATAGATGCATATGCAAAAACAAGATTAATGGCAACATCTCAAGATTTTTTGACTTTTGCCAAAGAGATAATCACCAAAGAACAAAAGAAAAAACTGCAAAAACTTATAAATTTCAAATTCACAAAACATAAATCATATAATTTGCCTTCATCCCGTTTGAAAGTTATAGAAATATTTATTCAAAAAAGAATACAAGAACTCTTGGCTATCACATCAATCCCAATGAATTTTTAACTGATTGATAATATAACATTTATAGATTGTGTAAATCAAATGAAATGCCGAACCCGGCGCTGAACGGGGAAAAAAACAACTTGCTGTTGCACACCTCTGTTCCAAGTATTGAGAAACTCAATGAGTTGCTAAATGCAGTTTGCCCACAAAGTGATATAGTCATTAATGAAAGTACGATTCCCCTGACAAATGCATAAACACAGACATTTTTCGCTGCTTTGTGGCCGGTGTTATTTGATTATTAAGATTTATTTCTTATATTAAAATTTAATTATGAAACGTTCTCATACAATTGATCGCAAAACAGGTGAGACTGAAATCAGTATCTCCCTGAATTTAGATGGCAAAGGCGAGCATGAAATATCAACAGGCATTCCTTTTTTTGATCATATGCTCACGCTTTTCGCTGTCCATGGTTTTTTTGATCTGTCTGTACAGGCCAAAGGAGACCTTGACGTGGATTTCCACCACACAGTTGAAGATGTGGGGCTTGTGCTGGGAGATGCGCTTGACAAGGCGCTTGGTGACCGAAAAGGCATCATACGATATGGTCATGCAATGACCCCCATGGATGAAACCCTGACCGGTGTGACGATTGATCTGTCAAAACGCCCTTTTCTGGTTTACAATGTTCCCCCTCCCGCGGACAGAGGCGGAAATTTTGATATTTATCTTGCCAAAGAGTTTTTCAGAGCTTTTGCAACCAGAGGCGGGATGAATCTTCACATTAATGTTTTTTATGGTGAAAATGAACACCATATAATTGAGTCAGTTTTCAAAGCCACAGCCAGAGCAATGGACCAGGCTGTTTCTTTTGATGAACGGATAAAAGATGTCCGTTCCAGCAAAGGTATTTTATGATTGTCATTCCTGCGGTAGATATAAAAAATGGTAAATGTGTGCGGCTGCTTCAGGGCCGCATGGATGCTGAAACCGTCTTTTCCGACGACCCTGCTGCCATGGCAAAGCAATGGGAGGACGAGGGAGCGGAAATTATTCATGTGATTGATCTGGACGGCGCGTTTGAAAAAAGCCCTCGGAATCTCATTTCCATCAAAAAAATTCTGGAAGCAATAAAAGTGGATATTCAGGTGGGCGGCGGCATCCGAAATGAAGAAACCGTCAGAATGTTTCTGGACATTGGCGTAAAACGGGTTATTATCGGTACTGAGGCCATTCGAAATCCCCAGCTTGTGAAAGACGCCTGCAAGGCATTTCCCGGACAGGTTGTTGTGGGCATTGACGCGCTTCACGGGCGGGTGGCAATTGAAGGATGGGCCGAAACAACAGAAGTCATGGCCGCGGATCTGGCAAAGCAGTTTGAAGATTGCGGAGTCGCTGCAATTAATTTTACGGATATCCACAGGGACGGCATGCAGACCGGGCCGAATATTGAAGAAACAAAAAAGCTGGCTGAGGCCATATCCATACCGGTCATTGCCTCCGGCGGGGTCTCCACCATAGAGGACATAAAAAACCTGATGCCTCTTGAAGCCGCGGGCGTGTCAGGTGTTATCACCGGCCGGGCATTGTACAGCGGAACCCTGAATCTTAAAGAGGCCATAGCCATTTCAAAACAAGGCTTGGCATAATCTGATAACATTTTAAAAAAATATCAGTTCGTATCATCAGATAATCAGGAGCGGGTTTTGTTTTTCCGGCTCCTGAATCATTACTTGGGATAGTCTGATGTGATATTAAAAAATCAAAAGCTATTGACAAAACTATTTCTAAAATTTATATTGTAGTTTTGCAAAAAATTTGATGACCTTCCATTATTTTCAATTATCCCTAAAATCCATTATGTGAGGGAGGTTCCTCTTTTTGGTGTTTATCCCGGAAGATAAAGTCACGGACATTCGGAATGCTGCCGATATCGTTGAGATCATTTCGGAATCCGTACTCTTAAAAAAAGCAGGAAAAGACTATGTCGGCCTCTGTCCGTTTCATTCCGAAAAAACCCCGTCGTTTACTGTAAGTCCTGAAAAACAAATATTTTATTGCTTCGGATGTGGCACCGGAGGAAATGTCTTCAGTTTCCTGATGAAACAGGAGGGGTTTTCATTTCCCGAAGCAGTAAGAATGCTTGCCCGGCGATATGGCATTGACATCCCTGCCCATGCCATGTCACCGGAACAGAAAAGACGGATGAATGAAAGAGAGCGCCTTTTTGATATAAACAAACAGGCCATGGAATATTTCCGTCAGGCCCTGCGGGGCGATTCAGGAAAAAAAGCAATGGCATATCTGGACGCACGGGGAATGACAACAGCGGTCATTGAGGGATTTAATCTCGGATATGCCCCGGATGGCTGGAATAATCTCATCAATTTTTTTTCAGAAAAAGGCACACCGCTTTCACTTGTTGAAAAAGCAGGGTTGATTATTCCCAAAAACAGTGGAAATGGCTTTTACGACCGTTTCAGAGATCGTATCATATTTCCCATTATTGATGTGCGGATGCAGGTGATCGGTTTTGGCGGAAGGGTAATGGATGATACTGAACAGCCCAAGTATCTTAATTCTCCGGAAACGCCGTTGTATAAAAAAAGCAGGTCCCTGTACGGTCTGCACAGGGCAAAACAAAAATGCAGACAGAGTGACGCTGTTTATCTGGTGGAAGGCTATCTTGATGTTTTGTCCCTTCATAAACATGGAATAGAGAACGCAGTCGCCACCCTCGGAACAGCGCTCACCCCGGAGCATATCCGCCTGCTCAGAGGATATGCCCGCAAAATGACACTTGTATATGATTCAGACGAGGCCGGGGTGAGAGCCGCACGGCGAAGCACTGAAATTTTTCGGAAAGAAGAGACGGACGCGTCTGTTCTCGTGTTACAGCCGGCAGGATATGATCCGGATTCATACCTCGCCGAATTCGGAACTGACGCCTTTATAAACGCTGCGTCACAGTCTTTGAGCCTCATCTCTTTTCTGACAGATTCGGCCATTAAAAAGCATGGTCTTTCCACAGAAGGAAAAATTCGTATTATTTCAGATATGGAAGCTCCGCTGTCAACAATAACGGACAATGTGGCAAGATCATTATATATCCGGGAACTTTCAGAGCGGACAGAAATTGACGAGGCTGAAATTCTGAAAAAAATAAGGCGTGTCTCTTCTTCCCATAAGACAGCGGTTCCGTACAAACTCAGGACAGACACGCTCAGAGAGAGAGGCGACAAACTCGAACAAAAAATTATTGCGATGATGCTTCAGTTTCCGGAAATATTACCTGAAATAGGCCAACGTAACATTCTTGAACATTTCAAGGATGATACCTTAAAATCCATCGGACAGATAATTTTAGACTGTCCGGGTAAAAAATTGTCTGAAATAGACGCATTGTCTGGTGATGAAGAAAAAGGACGGATTGTCTTCCCATTGGCAATTGAGGAAGAACCGTGGAACAGAGAAGGCTGTCTTAATCTGATCGAACAATTTGAGTCCGGCAGGAAAGGATCAATCAGTAACTGGTTAACGGGTAACCGCTTAAAAGGATATAGAAAATAATCATAAGCTCATTTTTTGTAATTTGTAATTTGTGATTGGTCATCTTGCTCCGGCTTTCATGTTTCGTTGTAAGCCCCGGTCATGGAATATTTTGTCAGGCACTGGCAATACTAAAACATGGCGCAACACGAAAAAACTTACGAGGAAAGCATCTGATGTCATCAGTCTGCTCACTCCTTGTATGACGAATGCCGGGACAGTTTTTCCGTTTTCTTTCTGATTTTTGCAAATGGTAATACAGGGCAGCAAAAGAGATTGCTCCTGAAAAAATGGGAATAATTATTCAGATATTGGTTTAACAATACTTCAGACAGCTTTTATACCCTATTGTTTTTATCAGGTTCAAATATCTTATCCCCGGAAATTTGAATCTTGTTATTTCAATAAGTTAAAGTTTTGGATATTTTTAATTTCCAAGAGCTGTCCGAACGATTGGTTTAAAATTATTTTAAAAAAATAATCTTAGACCAGGAAAAGGCACTAAGTTTTGTTCACTGGGAAGTGTGGGCAAAGATTTTGTCTTTTATAAAGATAAAATCTTTATAAGATAAGACAAAAGGAGACTAATCTATGACAGAAAAATCCGCTGCAAAAATAAAAACTGTAAAAAAACTCGACAGAGACGCATTAAAAAAATTGATTTCAAAAGGAAAAGAGCTGGGCTACCTCTCTTATGACGAAATCAACAGCGCGCTTCCTGACGAAATGCTGTCTCCGGATCAGATTGACGAAACCCTCATCATGTTTGATGACCTCAATATCGAAATTGTAGATGAAAAAAAACAAAAAGTAGCGGATAAGACCAAAAAAACCGAAGAGGGAGTGATTGAAGATACTGCGGCCATATCAGATTTCGGCTCTGTGACTGATCCTGTCAAAATGTATCTGCGTGAAATGGGCCTTGTGAGTCTTTTAACCCGGGAGGAAGAGGTTGAGATTGCCAAAAGAATAGAATCCGGTGAACAGGAAGTCTTAAAATCACTGCTTGACACCACCACAGGCGTGGAAAGTATTCTGAATCTCGGAGGCCATATTGAAGGCGGCGCCCTTCGTCCCAAACATGTGCTGAGGGATATTGACGAGGGAGACACATATGTTGACGAAGCTGTTCAGATTGAGAGTTTTTTAAATACGATCCATGCCATTGAAAATTTTTATGAAGAAATCAAAGAATTTCGGGATAAAATTTTTTCCTCAGAAGATCTGGGCCCGGATGAACAGCGCCGGCTCAGAAGATATATTGCTCGCCGGAATAATAAGATATTTGAATTGTTAAAAGACTGGCGATTTGAAGCCGGGGTGATTGACAGAATTGAAAAAATGATACGGTCACAAATAGACTGGTTTGATTTTATGAACAAGAAAACATTAATGTGGGCAGACAGAATGAGTGCGTCCGCTGCGGAAATTTGTTCCTGTCTGGAAACAGAAAAGCAGTTTATTCAATGGCTTGAACCTAGATGTGACCTACAGAAAGAAGAGATGATTTCTCTTTTTATTGCAATTAAGGATATCCAAAAACAGATAAATGAAAAAGAAAAAGAGCTGAAAACAAATTGTCGTTCACTCAAGCGCATCATGTCAGGCGTTGATGAAGGACATCTCAAAGCTAAAATGGCAAAAGGTGATCTGATCAAGGCAAATCTGCGTCTGGTTGTCAGTATTGCCAAAAAATATACCAACAGAGGCCTTCAGTTTCTGGATCTGATACAGGAAGGGAATATCGGTCTGATGAAGGCGGTGGATAAGTTTGAATATCGCCGCGGGTATAAATTCAGCACATATGCCACATGGTGGATACGACAGGCCATCACCCGGGCCATCGCGGACCAGGCAAGAACTATCCGGATTCCGGTTCATATGATTGAAACCATCAACAAGCTTATCCGTACATCCAGATATCTGGTTCAGGAACTTGGCCGGGAACCCACGCCCGAAGAAATTGCTCAGAAAATGGAAATTCCTCTTGACAAAGTGCGCAAGGTGTTAAAAATTGCAAGAGAACCTATTTCTTTGGAAACGCCTATCGGAGAGGAAGAAGACAGCCATTTGGGGGATTTCATAGAAGATAAAAAATTCATGCTCCCTTCGGATGCGGCTGTGAGCCTGAATCTTGCAGAACAGACAAGAAAGGTTCTTGCAACCCTGACCCCCCGTGAAGAAAAAGTATTGCGTATGCGTTTCGGTATCGGGGAAAAAGCAGACCACACTCTTGAAGAAGTGGGACAGGATTTTGCAGTCACCCGTGAACGCATCAGACAGATTGAAGCCAAGGCGCTGAGAAAGCTGAGGCATCCGACCCGAAGCAGAAAATTGAAAAGTTTTCTTGATTATTAGTAGGTAGCTCTTGACAAAATGTTTTTCTGAAGTTAAGAAAGAGAATATACAGATTGCGTTGCTTTAAATCTGGGCCCATAGCTCAGCTGGAAGAGCCACCGGCTCATAACCGGTAGGTCCCTGGTTCGAACCCAGGTGGGCCCATATCCTGATAAAATTACTGAAACGAGGTGTTAGGTGTTAGGTGTCAGATATTAGGTATTGTAAAATAAGGGATTGTAAAGAAACTGGGGTGGACTGTTTTGCCCTTAGTGTCGAAGAAACCGAGTTTTTTGAAAAAACTCGGTTTTTTTATTATACAGGAAATGATAATATCCGGAGTGCGAAAAATAATTTTCTCACTCCGGATGCTGTTTTTTGCGAAAAATAATTTTCGCACTCCGGATGCTGTTTTTTGCGAAAAATAATTTTCGCACTCCGGATGCTGTTTTTTGCGAAAAATAATTTTTGTATTCCGGATTGTGGTTTTGTTCTTTTAAGAAAGGATCAACTATGGCTGAGACACTGGCAGATATTATCAGGATAATGGAACAGGTTGCTCCGTCACACCTTGCAGAAGACTGGGATAATTCAGGATTGCAGGTTGGAAAAAAGGACTGGCCCGTAAAAACCATATGGGTGTCGCTGGACCCCGGTCCCGATGTTGTGGCTCATGCCTGTAAAAATAACGCTGACCTTTTAATCACACACCATCCTCTGATTTTTAAGCCTTTAAAATCTGTTGATTTCAGCACCCCCACAGGTTCTGTTGTCCATATGGCAAGCCAACATCATCTGGCTATCTTTTCGGCCCATACCAACCTTGACAGCGCGACGGGCGGCGTCAATGATGTGCTGGCGTCCGAAATCGGACTGAAGAACACGAAAGTGCTGCAAAAGGCAGAAGAACCGGAAATCTGTAAGCTTGTTATCTATGTTCCGGCCGAATATGAGCAAAAAGTTTCAGATGCCCTTTTTGAAACAAAAGCAGGCAGAATTGGTGAGTATTCATGTTGTTCATTCAGAAACAAAGGCAAAGGCACATTCAGACCAAATGATTTGGCAAAGCCGTTCATTGGAAAGCCGGGTGAAATTTCTCTTACAGATGAAATCAGAATGGAAGTGGTCGTATCAAGAAATGATCTTATAAATGTGATTGAGCATGTAAGGGAAAAACATCCATATGAAACTATGGCATATGATGTTTATCCGCTGAGATCGGACCTTCCGGATTTTCAAAATCTTGCAGGTCTCGGCCGAATCGGGGAGCTTGACAAAGAGATGAGCCTGACCTCTTTTGCGCTGAAAATTAAAAAACAACTGAAACTTAACTCCTTAAAAATATCTGGAAAACCAGATATGCCTGTTCATAAAGCGGCTGTATGCACAGGAAGCGGCTCCGGTCTGATGAAAGCGTTTTTTTTATCCGGGGCCCAGGTTTATATCAGCGGAGATCTGCGGTATCATGACGCAAGGGAAGCAGAAGCAGCTGGTCTGGGTCTTATTGATATCGGGCATTTCGCATCTGAGCATCTCATTGTCGAACCCCTTGCTGAACAGCTTCGTAAAATTTTGTCCGAAACCGGAGCAGATGTAAAAGTTGAGGCATATCTTCTTGAAAATGATCCTTTTTTGATTGTATAAGAAAAAAATCAGTTTTTTTAAAAACAGTTTTTGTGTTATCAGAGCATAGGAAGAAAATGAAGGAAAAAATAGAAACGCTGGTAAGACTCCAAAAAATTGAAACAGAAGCTAATGGCATCAGGATTATGCTCAATAGCGTATCTGATAAGCTTGATACGCTTGAGGCCAAAGTGAATGAATTTGAACAGAGCATAGAGAAAGAAACCTCTGTGCTTAATGAATTAAAGAAGAAATATCGCTCATATGAGTCTGATATAAAAACAAATGACGCTCAAATAAAAAAGAGCCAGGAGAAATTGAATTCTGTTAAAACAAACAAAGAATATCAGGCATTATTAAAGGGAATTCAAGAGCTGAAGGCAAAAAACTCCCAGATCGAAGATGAGATGCTGGAATGTCTGGAGCGCACAAATGAAATGGAAAAGAACATTGCCATAAAAAAAGCTGAATTTTCAAAGTTTGAAAACCAGACAAAGACTGAAAAAGGAATCATTGAGAAGGAATCAAATCGGGGAAAGAAAAAGCTTGCAGATCTTGATACGGACTGGCAAAATGTTTCCAAAACAACTGACCCTGAATTGCTGAAAAAATTTATTGCGGTAAAAAGTCGGGCAGGCGGAATCGCAGTTGCACCTGTTGTGGATTCGGTGTGTCAGGCATGCAATATGAATATTCCGCCCCAGATGTACAATGATCTTTATCGCTGTGAAAGTCTGAAATTCTGTCCCAACTGTCAACGGATTATTTATTGGGAAAAACCGTCATCACTTGAAAATTGAGAATTGAAAATTGTGGGGAAATATTTTCAATTTCTGATGAATGAAAGCCGGTCAGAGCAGTCCGAACAATCGCTGGAATTATGGCTTTTTTTACACAGGACCATAATCCGGAGGAAAGTCCGAACACCACAGGGCAGGGTGCTCCGTAACGCGGAGTCGCGGCAACGTGAAGGAAAGTGCAGCAGAAAATATACCGCCTTTTTTCAGTGAACACTAAGAAAAGGTAAGGGTGAAAAGGTGTCGGTAAGAGCGCACCAGTTCCCCGGGTGACCGGGGAAGCTTTGTAAACCCCACCCGGTGCAAGACCAAATAGAGGAACGTCTGAGGGTTGCCCGCCCGAGTTCCCGGGTAGGTTGCAGGAGATGTCAGGTAACTGGCATCCGCAGATGAATGATTGTTATCCGGTTCGGGGTAACCTGAATCGGGGACAGAATTCGGCTTATGGGCTGCTTTGGCCGGTTTTTTATATCAGCCAGATGGATAATCTCACTTAATTTTCCCTGCGGGGGGAGAATCTTTCGAATTTTTTGATCTGTTGCTTAAATTTATTCGGCATGAAGAGCGTGTTTGAAAAACTCCGCAGACACGGCATATTTACGGCATGAAAATATTCTCCCTCCGCGGCCGGATATGCCGTTCCCTCGGGGTTCAGCTATAAATATGTCGTCCCTGACTCGGAAACATGGAACATATCTCGTTGTCGCAAATATGCTCCGAGTGCTGAGTCTCATAAATGGACCGGTCGGAATAGACAACAATCTTATTCAGAACAAATTTATTTTGGAACAAAACAGCGGAACAAACTTGCAATTTGTTCAGACATAACTTGAAAAATTGTGCCGCAGCCCGGACATTATTTTATTTATAGGATTCAGCACTTAGCCTGATTTGTATAGCCTGCAACCCCCGTTCTGCAAATCATGGACTAATAAAAACAATGAATTACAATCTTAACCTGATATATATGGGTTCGTTACTCCCCTCCTGGCAGTGAAGATATCTCAGCTTATTGATGACAACTTATTTTTATTGAGGTAGCGTCTCATTTACCCCTTCTCTGACTGAGCCTGGTTAAAGGTCAGAATATTTGCCCTTAACCCATATTATGAGAAAGAAATAAATATGTTACAAATTGAAGAACTTAAAGTGGAAATCGGTGGAAAAGAAATACTGCAAAACGTCAATATGGAAATCCCCAAAGGAGAAACACATATCCTTTTTGGTCCCAACGGATCCGGCAAAACCAGCCTGATGATGACCATAATGGGCTTTTCCGGTTACAATGTAACCCACGGAAAAATTACATTCAAAGGGGAAGATATCACATACATGCCTATTCACGAGCGCGCTCAGTTGGGAATCGGTGTATCATTTCAGAGACCTCCCACGATTAACGGGCTAAAAACAAAAAATATCGTTGAAATTTGTGGTATGAATCGCTCCGTTGATGTTAATGAACTGGCAAAACAGCTTGATTTTTCTGATTTTCTTGACAGAGATGTTAATCATAATTTTTCAGGAGGCGAAATAAAGCGTTCGGAACTGCTCCAGCTCATGGCCCAGGAGCCGGACCTCCTTCTTCTGGATGAGCCGGAATCCGGAGTTGATCTTGAAAGTATTGTTCTTATCGGGGATACGATAAATTCTCTTTTACATAAGGGAATTAAATTTCCCAGAAGAGGATTGTCCCATATAGCGGCTCGGACAAAATCCGCGCTTGTGATCACGCATACCGGCCATATTCTTGATTATATAACAGCAGACAAGGGCCAGGTCCTTTATGAAGGCATTGTGCGATGTTCGAGAAATGCAAGGGAAATTCTGAAATGGATAAGAGAATATGGCTATGAGGAGTGTGTATTATGTTCGAATTAGATAACAAACCCGGAGATGTCAATCTTGAAGATTATGAGACAGATGCAGAAAATCATAACTATGCGGAAGAACTGTCGGAAATCGAAGCCGCAGATGCAGAGCAGTTTCTGAATGTCGGAGTGGACATTCAGGAAATCAGACGTTCAGGCACGTTTATTCAAAAAGACAGTTCCGTGGTCCATTGTAAAACCTGTCAGGACGGCATTGAGATGATGGGCATATCTCAGGCTATGGAACAGCACGGATGGCTTGAAAATTATATATGGAAAAATGTGTCTCCTGATGCGGACAAGTTTACTTCCCGGACAAAAGAAAAGCCGCATGAGGGATATTTTATCCGGTCCCTTCCGGGTATGAAGGCATCTCATCCTGTGCAGTCCTGTCTTTATATTGCCAAAAACAAATTCTCCCAGCATGTTCATAATGTTGTGATTGCCGAAGAAGGATCAGAACTTCACATCATTACCGGATGCGCGACCGCCCCCCATCTGGACTCAGGTCTGCATGTGGGGGTCTCTGAATTTTATGTGAAAAAAGGTGCCAAACTGATGTTCACCATGATTCATGACTGGGGGGAAAATGTCAATGTCCGTCCCAGAACCGTGACCCGTGTGGAAGAGGGCGGTGTGATTGTTTCCAACTATATTTCACTAAGACCCGTGGGATCTCTTCAGATGTATCCGACAACCTATCTGGAAGGCGAAGGCGCGGTTGCACGGTTCAACAGTGTCCTTGTCGCCGGCAAAGGGAGTCATTTGGATGTGGGATCAAAGATTGTGCTGGGTGCGCCCGGGACACGTGCTGAAATCATCTCCCGGGGCATTACATCCGGGGGGACCATTATTGCCCGGGGCAACCTCATTGGGAAAGTCGCAGGCATAAAAGCGCATCTTGAATGCAAGGGCCTGATATTGAACGACGGTCTCATGCGTGCCATACCGGAACTTTCCGGATATGTTCCGGGAGTTGAAATGTCACATGAAGCAGCTGTGGGCAAGATTGATCAGCGGGAGATTGAATATCTCATGGCAAGAGGTCTTGACGAAGATGAGGCGGTTTCAACAATTGTCCGAGGATTTTTGAATGTTGATATAGAAGGATTACCTGCCAATCTGAAAGAGAAGCTTGACAAAGCTATTTCCGAAAGTCAGAAAGATATGATGTAAAAATTTGCGGAGACAGGTCTGAAGACATGTCTTTGCTGATGTAAATCACCTGTCTGATTTTGTATCAGTAGGAAAAGGCAGCTATAATAACTATGGGAACAGCTTATAAAAAAGGAACTGACAGAAGAGCAGCTTCCTTTTTTATAAGCTGTTCCCATAGTTATGTTTTTAACCCCCAATAACCAGTCGGATTTTTATGGAAGCGATAGAAGTGCAAAAAACGACCTGTGATATTTCGTTTGCCGAAAAAGTTCGGATATTTTCTCACGATTATTTGAAATGCTGTATTTATATTTCAAATTATTATACACTTGAATATTCTTTTACTAAAAAATTCTATTCAAAATTCATATACTCCTCCCAGTTGCTTGAAGATTTTCTTGATTTTCATGGGGCAAAAAACAGCAATGACTGGTATTTCTACAGGGAACTTTCGGCTGCTGTCAGACATCTGGGCATTGCATGTTATTCTCAAAAGCATATTTTAAACCGCCTTGTTTTTTATAACCTTCCGGATACAAACGGCTTTGAAAAGGAAGGGCGGGAAAACCTTGATTTTCTGACAAAATCCCTTATGAAAATGGCACCTGTGATCATCACCGAAGCCCGGCGTCTGAATATTCCCATACCAGACGAACGCTTTGGTCAGGAGGATTTTCCAGGTATTACGACCAGTGAGATACTGGAGTATGACATTGATGATGAATCCAATGTTTTTCAGCAGGAGAAAAATATTGTTAAAATTGCCAATGAATTTTTAAGCATTGTGGAAATCTTTGATCAATACAGATTCTATGAACCTTATGAACCCAAATCGCTCCTGTCCATGGTACCTGAAAATGTTAATGAAGTTGAAATACGGCGGTTTGAGATGCTTGTGCATAATCTTCAGTCTGCTTTTGACACATACGTCATACACGGCGGATTCAAAGGCGGCAACAGAAAACTCAAAACGTTCCGCAGTTTTTTTTCCGTTGTTTTTCATCTTCTCCAGATGATGGGGAGACTTCTTCATTTTTATGAACGGCATCTTTATGAATCCGGATACAAAAATATTTACAAAAAAGTTCAGGAGAACCTGACGTCTCTGATTGATCCTGAAATGCTTCTTGATCGTACTATTAATTACGGTCTTTATTATGCATGCCATTTTCTTGCAACTGGCAAAGAACTGGCAAGGGATATTCTGAATGAAAACATAGAGCGTTCTCTTATCGAAGTCCCTGTTCCCCTGCTCGGTTTTCATTGCAGACCAAGCCTTCTTATTGCAAAAATCGTACAGCACTATGGCGGAGAAGTGGAGCTATGTGTCGGAGATGACAGATTTGATGCCAGCAGTGTTCTGGATTTGCAATACGCGGGAGGGAAGATTCAAAAGGAAAACATTACCAAAGTAATTTTTAAAGGAGACACCCGTGCGCTGAGGGATATCGAAATTCTTGCCAATGTTAATTACGGCGAAGACGCAATAGGCAAAGGGGTGGCTTTGCCAACTGAGTTGAAATATTTAAGGTGATTAGAGAATTAAGAATTGAAAATTGAAAATTACTCGACAAGCTCAGTCAGGTCGTCGAACGAAATACCAAGGTGTCCGGCCGGACCGGATCAAAAAACCTGATGATCGAGTAATTAATAATTAATGGGTGATGATTGATCGTTGAAATTGATATCTAATTCCATATTCTACCGGATTTAGTGGTAAATTTTTGGGTGTGTCCCACTTTTTACACATCCGAAAAAATTAGCCACAAAGACACAAAGACACAAAGACACAAAGGAACCACGAAGAGACTTCGTCAGACTTCGTGTCTTCGTGGCAAAAAAAACGGGTGCGTCCCACTTTTTATACATCCGAAAAAATCAGCCACAAAGACACAAAGACACAAAGGAAACACAAAGAGACTTCGTCAGCCTTCGTGTCTTCGTGGCAAAAAACGGGTGCGTCCCACTCTTTTTATACATCCGAAAAAATCAGCCACAAAGACACAAAGACACAAAGGAATCGCAAAGAGACTTCGTCAGCCTTCGTGTCTTCGTGGCAAAAACGGGTGCGTCCCACTTTTTATACATCCGAAAAAATCAGCCGCAAAGACACAAAGGAACCGCAAAGAGACTTCGTGAAACTTTGCGCCTTCGCGGCTTCGTGGCAAAAAACCGGATGTGTCCCGCCTTTTACACATAAAACCTGTCCTTGTGTAAAAGGTGGGACACACCCAAATTTTTATGAATGAAAATCGGAAGGTTAGAACCTGCTCATTTTTCATAAAGGGACAGGGAGGTTCCGAGGAACTTTCCGGAATTCACCGTCAGTTATATCCGTCAGTTATAATTTTACCACTAAATCCGGTGGAATGTGCTAATTTTCAATTTTCAATTTTCAATTTTCAATTTTCAATTTTCAATTTTCAATTTTCAATTTTCAATTTTCAATTTTCAATTTTCAATTTTCAATTTTCAATTTTCAATTTTCAATTTTCAATTTAAACTATGACTTCAGCAATTATTGTAGCTGGCGGCAAGGGCCTCAGAATGAAGGAGATGGTACGCAAGCAGTATCTTTTGCTTGCGGGGCGTCCGATTTTAAGCCATACACTGGCAGTGTTTGACCAATGTGACGCGATAGATAAAATTTTTCTTGTGGCTCCGGCCGAGGATTTTGATTTTTGTCGTAAAAATCTCCTTGGTTCCTTTCATTTTGAAAAAAAAATCACTCTTGTTCCGGGAGGGGCCGAGCGTCAGTATTCTGTTTATAACGGGCTGATGGCGGTCAGTGATAAAAAAAGCATTGTTGTTATTCATGACGGTGTGCGCCCTTTTGTGCGTCATGATCAGATAACCGCTTGCATTGAAAGCGCAAAAGAGCATGGTGCATGCATTCTCGGAATGCCTGCTTTTGACACTTTGAAACAGGTAAATTCTTCGGGTGAGATTGAAAAGACGCTTGAAAGAGAGGTGATATGGCTTGCACAGACACCGCAGGCTTTTCAATATGATATCATCGTAAGCGCACACGAAGCCGCGGCTCGTGAAGGATATATCGGCACAGACGACGCATCTCTTGCAGAGCGGATGGGACAAAAAGTGAAAATAATAACCGGCAGCCGAAATAATATAAAGATTACCACTCAGGAAGACCTCAGACTCGCAGGAATAATTATGGAAAAGAGGTTGTTATGAACGGTTTCCATTTGCTGATACTTTTTTTCTGTCATTCCTGCGAAAGCAGGAATCCACTGCTCCGAGACCTGAAAAATTATGGCCAGGCACTTAATTTGATTTCTCAGGCGTTTTGCGAAAACTAATTTTCGCATTTGGGATCGGATGCTGTTGACCGGTTATTCCGAATTCTGTCCCATTGTCAGCAAAAATCCTTAGCATCAGTTATTCTTTTATCTGTCTCAGCTTCTTAATTTTTTCTATCACATCTTCAGGGGTTTTTTCATAATGCAATACGCCCTGTTTCCTATAATTCTCAAAAATTTTCCCTATATCAAAATTCATAAGAATCACAGGTCTGTTGTTTTTAAGCCCGAGTGCGATTTCAGATATCGTGCCTGATCCCCCGGGACACGCCACAACAACATGACTTGAGAGTACGTTAATACTGTTCCTCGCGCTGCCCATGCCTGTAAGAACAGGTATGGTGACATACGCTGACGCCATATCATAATTGTCATCTGGCAGAATTCCCACTGTCAGCCCGCCCTGTTCCTGGGCACCCTTTGCCGAAGCCTCCATAATTCCGGCACTTCTTCCGCCATTCAGCAGAACCCAGCCCTGATTCGCAATCAGTTGTCCCAGACGATATGCAGCATCCGCATCCTCAGGGGAAGCCTTTCCGCCTCCCATGACACCCACGATCAAAGGTCTTTTCACAATTTTTTTCCTTTATGATAAGGACTGAAAATAGGCATCCTTCATTTGTCAGTTTACAGTTTGCTCTCGAACAATTTTGCAAATTGTTCGACAGGTCAGAAAAAGTATAAACCACTTTTCAGCTTCTATGAAGGATGCCTGGAAGTATTAACAAAATAATGGTTTCACATTTTCCCTTTTTTATCCATCTGCTTTCAGAAATATCCTGTGATCTACAAGAGAAAGCGCATGAATATGATGAGCCTTTAGGAATTTCTGTTCTCCGAATATACTCACCAGAGTGATGCCCTCACCCTCAGGATCCACCGTGTCAACAGCTTCCATAATCAGTTTTTTCTCGTCTCCCTCGATTAAATAAGCATTTGCTTCACACATAGCGTCTCTCCTTGCATTGAGAATTTTCAATTCTCAATTCTTAAATGTTCGTGTATCAGAGTTTCAATCAGGTGGGGGAGCGGAATTGCAGAAACCCCCACAATTTCAAAATTTTCCCGGGAAAGGGGAATGAGCAGTTTCCTTGCCGGGCTACAGGCCACAGCTTCCGCAATCTTGGGTGTCACCTCTCCCATCATGGCATGGGCAATAACAACACTCACAGGGCCAATGATCACATCTGCCTGCTTTACGGTCTGCACAATGGCATTTTCTCCTGAAGCCCCGCGATTTGCTCTTGCCTTGAGCATCTGGGCTGTGGCAATGGCATTCGTACCCAGCGCGATAATTTCAACTGTCTCTTCAAATAATTCCTTGAGTTTTTTGATTACAGCGCTGCCAATTCCCCCTCCCTGTCCGTCAACTACACATATTTGCTTCATATTATTCAAACCTCGGAACATTCCAAAAATGAGTTTGAGGCAAATTTGATACAATATTTCTTTCTATCATAATTTTTCTCCTTTTGAAATCTCTTTAAAAAGTTAGTGATTATAGCGGATTTAGGGGAGGCCGGGGAAGCCCATATGCATCAGGCTAAGATTACAACCTACTGTTTTTATTAACTCTGATTTTGCCGGACGGGGTTTGCAACCCCGTCCGGAATATTTTCCGGATCGCCGCCCGCAAACGTTTCGGACGGGGTTGCAAACCCCGTCCGGCAGCCGTCCCGCATTCTTAGCCTGATGCATATGCGGGGAAGCCCCGTGGGGTGGCATATTTGCAGCATTCATCATGCAGGGTCGCCAAGCCCCGCGGGGTGACATATTTGCAGCATTCATCATGCAGGCAAAGCCCGGTCGGGGCGGCATATTCGTAGCATGATTTACTACTGCTACAAATATGACGCCCTTACAGGGATTTACCGGCCTCCCCTAAATCCCTTATAATCAGAAAACTTTTTTGAACATCGAGTTATAGTGATATCTGCATTGTGCTATTATCCGCAGGTTTCAGAATCTGCTCCATTTATATATTTCAGCGACTCGGGTTTGCATATCCCGTCACAAAAAGACTTTCCCAGTGGTGTTGTGATTATCTGCGGCCTGATTCAGCGATGCTCTGATCCCAAATTTCTTTGGGGCGACCTTCTTCTACCATGTTCTTTAACACCTGTGCAATTTGGGGAATGAGGTGTTCATTTTTCTTGTGCAAATAGTGATAAAGGCGGGCTTTGACCAACGGAGGCTCAAGCACTCTGATCCCTTTCATGTTCAGTTTCCTGAGTTCGATTAATCCGTTCGTCCGGGCCATCACCGCCACATCGGTTCTTCCGGCATTGAGTTTTAACAGAACTTGTTTATACGTCGGGACTGCCTCAACCGTCAGTCCCCGCGTACCTTTTTCTATAAACTTCGAACCTATTAATATCCCTATTGTATAAGGCTTCAGGCTTTCCCATCCTGTCACATCAAAAGTGACATCTTTCGTAAACACGACACCTTCCATGGCAATCACGGGAACAGGCACCCTCCGCAAATTCGGATAGAGTTCCTGAACCTCCCTGATCCGGATCACCTCTCCGTCGAACTTGCCTTTGTTTGCCATGTGCAATGCTCTTTCAGCAGGCAGTATCTTCGTCTCAATCTGAATCCCAATCCGTTGATACGCTTCCCTCAAAATATTCACACCGACCACAGCATTCAGGTGGCTATCCAACGTCGTAAGAACAAGTTTTTCCCGGGCATACACGGAACCGCTCATTATCAGGACACTGAACAGTGTCATCAGTATCATTCTCATCAGTCATTCCTTCGGAATTGCAAAAATTGAAGTTATTTTTCGTTACAGCATAAATTTTAGTTCTGATTATAACGGATTCGGGGGAGGCTCCGAATTTCAGCATGTCGCGGCATCCTCCAAATCCGTTATCATCAGTGTTTTTTTAATCAGCATCTTCTTTCTGATCGTGAAAATTACAGGCACAAATCACCAGTTTATTTTTTTCTTATATTCATATATTAACGAGATGTCAACTATACATAATGATTGAAACAAGCAGCCGCGGGTCAGATGGCCCGCAGAGTCGCATCAGTTCCGCTAAAACAGTTTCAGCAGATCAAAAAGTTTTCAGGCTGTCACAGGGCGGACACGGCGGACGGGGGAGAAACCCGGCTTTTTCCGGGGGAGATCGCCCCGTTCTGGAAAAACCCCCGGGTTTCTTTGCTGTCCCGCGCACAGTCCGGAAACTTTCCGATCTGCTGAGTTTAGGTGTTCAAATCTGAAATGATTTCTGCAAGCTTCCGGCTGAGGGTCAGGAACAAACTTGACATATTTATTTTTTTAACCTATTTGATCTGCAACTCATCTGAAATGAAAACAGACCAATCTGAAGGAGATAAATAACCCGCTTGAAAAAAACATTCAGCTTATCAGATATTGAAAACATTCTCCATCACCTGAATTACCGATGGAAATTAGAAGCTCTGGCACTCTGGAAGGGGGACAATGCCCCTTTTGAAACCCATCAGATTTATGAAGGATACGAAGCGTTCATAAATCCTGACACGCTGACATATATTGACAGGCTTGAAAATAATACTGCCAAGAACCGCCTCAGACATGCCCTGATTGATCATTATCTCCAAAGAGTGTTACTTCCCCATGAGACTGAAATGCGGGCATGGATGAGAGGGGCTGTCGCTCTTGTACACGATGAAAGATTGTATTTCCGGGATGTTATTCCCTGGTGTCAGAAGTCAGGCACATACGAAAAGCGGCAGATCCTTCAGAAAGAAACCGGGCCGCTTTGTAAATTTCTGAAGCCGTTTGCCCTCAACTACTGGAATGTCCTGCTGGACCTTCTTCGGAAAGACTTGGGGTTTGAAAATTATCTGACTTACTGTGAGCAAAAAAAAGAAATCCCCTATGCCAGGTACTATGAAACCATCAAAAAATTTCTTTCAGAGACAGATGAGCTTTATTTTCCGGCCATGGAACGCTGGACAAAAAATCGCTTTGGCCGGCCCCTGAGCGACCTTACCCGGTTTGATGCCATTAAGCTGCTGTGTCTCGAACAATTTGACCTGCTTTTTCCAGATAAGACCATGAAGGAATTAACCACTTTTTTCCGGTTCTGGCAGATCATGCCTGAAAATTTGCCAGGGCTTCAAATGGAGCTGGGAAAAGAAAAGGAAAAGGCATCACAGGGCATATCTTTTCTCCTTCAGATACCGGAAGAGGTCTATATTCTCATGCGCCCCCGGGGCGGATGGATTGATATCGAAACCTTATGGCATGAACTGGGACACGGATTTTCAGCCGTGTTCACATCTCCGGAACTCTCCATTACAGACCGGGACATGGCAACCACCTTTGCTTTATCCGAGTCTTATGCTTTTTTTCTTCAGAATCTGGCGTTGTCACGCCCTGTTTTGGAAGACTACCTCGGTCTGAGTCCTGATGACTCAGAAGACTTTTTTTATCACAAGACCCTCAGGGATATTTCTGTATTCAGGCGATACGCAGCTAAATTTATGGCCGAATTCGAGATGTTTTCAAGCGGGGACCTTTCAAACGGAGAACGTTATGCTGAACTGATGGCCCGATATACCGGATTTTACTATCAGCCCGAGGGACATCTGTTTGATCTGGTTCCCGAGTTTTACTGCCTGGAATATCTCCTGGGATGGATGGGGGCAGCGATATTGGAGGATCATCTGCGAGGCCGCATGGGGGAGCGGTGGGCGTTCTGCTCCGAGACAGGAGACATTTTGAAGAAATGGTGGGAGCAGGGGAACCAATATAATATTTTCCGATTTATGGATAAAAACAATCTTGGGCCTATGAGTCCGGCTCCGCTCCTGAAACGATGGAATGCGGTTCTGAATCCGTAATAAGGTTCGTAAACCAGTGTCCGACGAGGGGTGAAATTAGGAAAAACCGGTTGCAAAATTGCTCATTATAACGGATTGATGGGAGATCATAACTTTCTGAAATTATTATATCAGAACATGCTGTTTTCTCCGAATGTCATTCCTGAAAAAAGTGACGCAATGCGCAGCTTATAATGCCACGAAGGCACAAAGGCACGAAGTTTCACGAAGGCTCTCCGTGTCTTTGCGGCATTCTCTTTCCGGTTAAAAAAAAGTCGCATACGGTCCGGCTTTCTGAGAATGTCACGGTTTTCCCCGGAATGGCAGGGCCTTCCCTGAATTCGTATTTTTTCAAAACATCAAAAACGGATCCACATCCACAACGACTTTGACCCCCCGATAATTAAACATAAACGAATTTTTGGACATGAGCTGACGGACAAACCTGTGAAGCTGTTTCACATTGAGTCCTTTCAGAAGAATCTGCCACCGGTATTGGTTTGCGATCTTGGAAACAGACGCCTCAATGGGACCCAATATTTGCACAGATGATGAAAATGCCTCATTGTTTTTCTGCAAGTCATGACAAATCTCACCCATAGCCAAAGCAAATTCACGGGTTTTGCCCTTGTCTTTGCCTGAAATTTTCAACTGAATCAGTCTTGAGACCGGCGGATAGCTCAGGGCTTCTCGGAAAAGAATCTCCTTGTCATAAAAACGCCTGAAATCCTGTTCTCTGGCGCAGACCATGCTGAAATGATTCGGATTATACGTTTGGAGAATGACCCGCCCCGGGACATCTCCCCGCCCGGCTCTTCCCGCGACCTGGGCCAAAAGCTGAAACGTCCGTTCTCCGGCCCGGAAATCCGGAAAACAGAGCGAAAGATCCGCACAAATAATCCCCACCAGCGTAATCCCCGGAAAATCATGCCCTTTTGCCACCATCTGAGTTCCCACAAGAATATCTGTCTTGTGATTTCTGATATCTTTCAATATGTTTAAAATCGTGCCTTTCCGTGTGGTCGTGTCCCTGTCCATTCTCGCGACCCTTGCATCCGGGAAAAGGGATTTCACTGCTGCCTCGGTCTTTTCCGTGCCAAGCCCCAGGAGCTTGATGCTGGAAGAATTACAGGTCGGGCACTTTGCATCAGACGGGAGCGTGAAACCGCAGTAATGGCATTTATACGCCTTTTCCGCCTGATGAAATGTCAGGGTGATATCGCAATTCTCACATCCCACAGGGTCTCCGCACGCGGCACAGACCGGGAAACCGGCAAAGCCCCGGCGGTTCAGAAAGAGAAGAATCTGCTCCCCGCGTCCCAGGGTCTCTTTCATTGCCTGGTAAAGTTCCGGCGTAATAAAACGGCTGATACCGTGGTTATCCCTGCTTTTGCGAAGATCAACAACCGTGATATTCGGAAGCGGGCGTTTCTCCACCCGCTCGGTCAGGGTGACTTCCTCGAATTTTTGGGTTTTCACATTATGATAAGACTGAACCGAAGGTGTGGCGGATCCGAGCACGGCAACGCCGTCTGACAGCTTTGCCCTGACCACCGCAATATCCCGGGCATTATAAGGGAAATCATTCTCCTGTTTGTAGGACGTATCATGCTCCTCATCCACGATAATCAGACCAATATCCCGAAAGGGCGCAAAAATGGCTGATCTTGCTCCGATGGTAATCCGGGCTTCATTGTTAATGATGCGTATCCACTGATCATATCGCTCGCCAGATGAAAGCCCGCTGTGGAGAACTGCCACGCAGTCTCCGAAACGGGCGCGAAACCGCCGCTCCATCTGGGATATGAGGGCGATTTCAGGAACCAGCACCAGCACGGATTTTTCTTGTCTGATGACCTCAGCCGCAATTTGCATATATACTTCGGTTTTTCCGCTTCCGGTAACCCCTGCGAGGAGATATGCTGCAAATCCTTTTTCCAGGGAATCTGTGATTTTGGAAATGACTTTTCCCTGCTCTTCCGTAAGCGTATGAGGGGTATCCGGCTGTATGGGATCACCAAAAGGGTCCCGGTAAACTTTTTTTTCAAATACTGAAATATATCCTGAATCCGACAAAAATTTTATGAATCCCGCGGATTTCGGAAGCTGTTCTTTTAAATTTCTTATGGAAATTCCACCTTGGGCTTCTAACAGATCAATGATTTTTTTTCGGGATGCGTAAAACCTGTCATCAGGAATATCAGAGCGAATTAACGAGACATACCGTTCTGTTCTTGAGCGTGTTTTCCCGCCCCCCAGGGTTCTTTCCCTGACAAGCCATCCGGATGTTTCCATGACATGGAGCAGAGAATTGGGAATATCCCGGTTCAGTTTTTTACAGAGTGTTTTCAACTGGCAGGGGCCTTGTTGCAACTGGCCTAAAATTTCACGTCTTAACGGAGTAATATCATCCTCGGAAAGCGCATTTTTACCCACTTCTGTAATGGACAGGGTGACAAAATCATAAATATTCAGCCCCTTGGGAAGCGCGCTGTGGATGACCTCGCCCAGCGGATGAATATAATAGTCCGCAATCCATTTGAAAAACGGTATCATGGAAGGAGGAAAGAGCGGGGTCTCATCAAGGACATCCAGAATCACTTTGATTTCATATTTGTCTGTGTATTCACCCGGTCCGAGGATGTATCCTGTAAGCCTGCGTCTGCCAAAGGGAACCAGCACCCTTTTTCCGGGAGATGCAAAAGAGAAAAGTGTCTCCGGCACACCGTAAATAAACGTCTTGTCTATGGGAAGCGTGATGGCTACTTCGATATATGCTGAATGTGGTGTCATTTGGTAATGCACCTTATCAGAACTTAATGGCAGTGACGTGAAGCATGAGAATGAGGAAAACTAACAACTAACAACTAGCAACTAACAACTGACAACTGACAACTGAATTCGGACACAACCTCTCCGATAATGGCTGATGAATCCATTCCTTTTTTCTTTAATTCACGGAGCAAATCGTCCGCATTTTCTCTGCTTACGCAAATCAGCAGGCCCCCGGATGTCTGGGGATCAAAAAGAATATACGGAACAGAGGGATTTACAGAACTCGAAATTTCTGTCATTGACTCCCGAAACTCCTTGTTTTTATATGCTCCGGCCGGAATAAGTCCCATCCCGGCATATTCAAAAGTTTCATGAATAATCGGAATGTTATCCGCCATAAGCCTTATTCCCAGACCCGTTCCCTCAACCATCTCTGCCAGATGTCCCAGCAGACCAAAGCCGGTAACATCCGTACACGCATGAACAGGAAAGTTGCTCATAACCTCGGCAGCGTCTTTATTCAGCGTTGCCATAAGGTTTGTAACCGTCTGTATAATTTCTTCGGAAGCCAGGCCCGCCTTAATTCCGGTGTTGATGATGCCCGTTCCCAGCGGCTTGGTCAAAATCAGCTGGTCTCCGGGTTGAAGGTTCTGCTTTGTGAGAACCTGGTCAGGATGAACAAATCCCGTGACAGACAGGCCATATTTCAGTTCATTGTCTTCCACGCTGTGACCACCCACTAAGACAACTCCCGCCTCTTTCATCTTATCCGATCCGCCCTCAAGAATCCTGCGGAGAACAGACATATCCATTTGTTTCAAAGGAAATCCCACAAGGTTCATGGCAGTTTTAGGAATACCGCCCATCGCGTAAATATCGCTCAAAGCATTGGCAGCGGCGATCTGTCCGAACCAGTAAGGATCATCAACAACCGGCGTAAAAAAATCCACAGTCTGAATGATGGCAAGGTCATCCGTAATTTTATAAACACCGGCATCATCCGCACGCTCCAAACCGACAATCACATTCGGATCAGTGGGAAAATCAAGCCCGCATAA
This sequence comes from Desulfonema magnum, assembly GCF_017377395.1. Lineage (GTDB taxonomy): Bacteria > Desulfobacterota > Desulfobacteria > Desulfobacterales > 4be13 > Desulfonema_C > Desulfonema_C magnum. The sequence goes on from NZ_CP061800.1 coordinate 824,497, forward strand.
TGCTCTGTCCAGGTCCCCCGGAGGCAATTTTGAGGCTCATCCCGCGCCGGCGACAGTTTCAGTAAGTCGAAGATTTTTCAGAGTTGTCATAGTTTCAAATTTCAAGTTTCAAGTTTTAAATCAGCTACCTTACAGTTCAGTGCCTTTATAATATCATCAGGTGTCATTTTTAACATGACCCCCCTCTGACCGGCATTGATAACGATTTCATCATAATCTGTGAGGCGTTCTTCCATTACAACAGATAAGCGTTGTTTTGTTCCGAAGGGGCTGATACCGCCCACAAAGTATCCGGTGAGCCGTTCGGCTGTTGCAGTGTCGGCCATGGCTGCTTTTTTAACGGAGCAGGATCGGGCAAGATGTTTTAAAGAGAGATGTTTATCCCCGGGCATAAGAGCCAGTGCATACTTTTTATTTCCCAGATCAGCCACCAGCGTTTTGATAGTTTGTTCAAGAGGAAACCCGATGGCTCGGGCCGCGAATACAGCTCCCTTTTCTTCATGTTCATACTCGATAATTTCAAAAGGAATGCGCTTTTGTTTAAGAAATTTTGCAGCTCGTGTTGGCATGATTTCTCCCTGTCAAATCCCAAATCCCAAATCCCAAATAACAAATAACAATTTTTTGAATTTAAGTACCTGAGCAAAAGTCTTTATATCTTTTTTCCTGCGAACGGCGAAGAAACACGGGTTTTTCCTGCGAAGGAGAGCGCATCATACCAGGAAAAAAGCTGGGTTTCTTTTCCGAGAAAATATCAGAAAACTTATGATCTGCTATTTAACAGGCGGTAAAGGGGCATGTCAACTCATTCGCATGAAAAATATGCTTTTTTCCACAAAACGGGCAAGGGAAAGACAGCCTGACCTTTGCATCCAGGATTTTATTTCCGGCATCATCCAGTATAACACCCTGGTTTTCAATAACATCGAAGTGTTCGGTTTCAAAAATCTCATTTGTCTCTGGGCAAACAAAAATAAAATTCATTCAGTTTCACCATTAAAAAAGGAGTGCAAAAATTTTATTTTTGCATAAAAGAGGAGTGCAAAAATTTTATTTTTGCATAAAAAAGGAGTGCAAAAATTTTATTTTTGCATAAAAGAGGAGTGCAAAAATTTTATTTTTGCATAAAAGAGGAGTGCAAAAATTTTATTTTTGCATAAAAGAGGAGTGCAAAAATTTTATTTTTGCAAAGCGAGCGAAGCGACGCTTGGTTTTCTCGGAATTGCCTGAATATTCTCATTTTTGCGAAAATAAAATTTTCGCACTCCTCAGTTCGCTTCCGCGGCCAACAAAGCCGCCCCCAATGCACCGACCATCTGCGGATCTTCGGGAACCAGGATATTCTGATCAATCGCCTTTTCCAACAAATGACGCATACAGGGATTTTTGGCAACCCCTCCGGCAAATACAACAGACGCATTCAGCGAGACCCTTTTCAGCATTCCCACAGCGCGACGTATCACAGAATTGTGAAGCCCCAGAGCAATCTCCCCCCGGTCCTCTCCTTTTGCCACCAGAGACGTGACTTCGGATTCCGCAAACACTGTACACATACTGCTAATCTGAATATCTTTGTTTGCCCCGAGCGCTTCCGTACCAAATTCATCCAAATCATAACCCAATGACCGGGCCATGATTTCCAAAAATTTTCCCGTGCCTGCCGCGCATCGGTCATTCATTTCAAATTTTTTTATTCTTCCCTCGTCATTCAGCGCGATGGCCTTGCTGTCCTGTCCGCCGATATCCAGTATTGTATGCGCCTGAGGAAACAACGTTCTGACTCCCACCGCATAAGCTCTGATCTCCGTGACCGTGTCCGAGTTAAAAGCAGTTTCAAAAAGATGACGCCCATAACCGGTGGACATAATAGCGTCGTATTCCACACCGTTAAGAAGTGTTTTTGCCTGTGCCATGGGATCGAACCCGCTGTCCGTCTGCCTGCTTTCAATAACTTCCTGACCTTCTGTCACCACCAGCTCAATACTTCGGGAACCAATATCAATGCCTGCGTACCGCATAAAAAATATCCCTTTTATTTCAGCAATTCCACAAAAGCTTCCACTCTGGTTTTTAGCTGTCCCACATCCTCCATGGTGTAATCCGTATCAATACGAAGCGTGGGAATATTCTTTTCTTCAAGCGCCTTTTCCACAGGAATAGCCTCCATAAGATAAGGTTGGCAGAACTGAAGGCCGTAATGAATCACACCGTCCGCGTTACAGGTTTCAGCCATTTCAAGAATGTGATTCAGACGATCCGGATTGGGAGTGAAAATAGCACAGTCTATGTTAAAATAGCGGTCAGCAATGGCCTCAATAAGTTCATCCACGGTATTGGCGGAGTCATTTGTCAGATTCCGTGTCCCCCTCTCTCCCACACAGGATTCCTCTCCCACAATGACAGCACCTGAGGTTTCAATAATCCAGGGCAGTTTCCAATTCGGAACCGCCATGGGGCAGCCTGATACCAGAATTCTCGGCGTGTCTTCCGGGAAAACCCCTTCTTTTTTTTCGATCCGTGCTTCCAACTCATCACAGATTTTATTTACCGAATCTGTAAAGCGGGCCGGATTATCATAGAAAAAAACCTGATTCGCCAATAAGGCGTCCAAACCGGAAATCGGAACCGGAATGGCCTTACGCAGACGCATAAGCCTTTGAACTGCTTTCCGCTTGCTATTTACGATCTCAATGCCTTTTTTCAGGCTGTCTGCGTCAACCGTGACACCGGTAAGTTCCTCAACTGCCTCCTTAAAGCGGATATATTCTGCTTTTAAAAGCGCCCTTCCTTCAGGGGATTTCATCTGGGGAATATCCATGATATACAGATTCGGAACAAGTATTTTCAATGTCTCATAAGATTTCTTTTTGCCGTCGCAGGTGTTCTCTCCCACGATCATATCTGAGCATTCCAGATACGGACAGACCTTGCCCAGCTTGAATCCGAAGGAAGACTTGATGAGAGAGCAGGTATTCCGAGGAAGAAACTTTTCCACCTCTTCTGTGGCAAAGTCAGCCCCTGAACAGAGACCCACAAGGGTTGCATTGGCAGCCAGAACAATCTCTTCCGGTACAAAAACACAGTATGCCCCGATAACTTTGCGACCGGCCGCTTTTTCATCCAGCAATTCTTTAATGCGAAGACTGTGAACTTCGCTCATGACAAAATCAAAATAGCCCATCCCCTCGGGGCGATTTTTTTGTGCAAGATAAATATCCTGGTAGCCTTTTCCCAGAACTTCAAGCAAAGCATCATGTGCCTCAAGGTCCAGCCCCATGTTTGCCCACATCTCTTTATAGTCTTCGCTCATTTTTTTCTCCTGAAACAACTCGCTTGTGATTTGTGACTCGCTCTGAGTTTCATGCCTCATTGTGATCGGCAGTTCATAAACAGAAAAATACCGGAACCGATGAAATTTTTCGTCTGTTTTCGTATTCTTTCGTATTCTTTTTCGTGTGTTTCGCGGTTAAAAAGCCGGTCTGTCCGTCATTTTTCAGACACGCTCTCAGAGCCACAAAGACACAAAGTGACACAAAGAGATTTCGTGAGCCTTCGTGCCTTCGTGTCTTCGTGGCAAAAAACAGCCGCAAAGCCGCGTTCGGAATTACTTTTCAAACACGCTCTAAGCAAATTTCAACGGAACTAATAGAGCGGATAGTTATTTTTGTCAATTCGCTTCTTTCTATAAGACAAAGGGTTCCCATAGAAAATATCAATAGTCAGGGGAGGAGGGGCGAGAGGCGAGGGGTTATGAATTTGTGCTTTTTTATTTCTAACACTTGGTGGTGTTCTAAAACTGGACTTGCTCCGATATTTACCAAATTGATTCAGAGGGTTAAAAAGTTCAGCTCCACTTTTAGAACATTACCCTAACACTTGCTACTTATTACCCCCTCCCTGACCCCTAATCCCTAAACCCCTTGCCCCTTGCCCCTCGCCCTTGGCCCCTTGCCCCCTTGCCCCCCAACAATCTTCATTGACACACAGGCTTTACTTCTTTATAATCTCAGTACATGGAAAATTTACATTCCCTCGTTCCCCTCGTTCCCCTTGTTTCCCTTGTTTCCACGCTTTGCGTGGGAATGCCTTCGGGATGCTTCGTGTCCCGGACAAGCAGAGGAATCAGAACGCGAAGCGTGGGAACGAGATCGCCAAATGTTTATCTTATAATGTTATGAATTTGTGAGGTTTTTTATGATCAAAGTCAATGAAAACTATCAGAAGCTTCAGGCTTCCTATTTATTTTCAGATATTGCCAAACGTATTTCCGCGTTTCAGGAAGCTTATCCGGACAGAGAGATTATCAAGCTTGGTATCGGTGATGTCACCAGGTCACTGCCCCGGGCCTGTATTGACGCATTTCATCGGGCTGTGGATGAAATGGCTCAGGACATTTCTTTCCGGGGATACGGACCTGAACAGGGATATTCATTTTTACGGGAAAAAATTGCTGAACACGATTTCAAAGCCAGAGGGGCGGATATTTCGGCTGATGAAATTTTTATAAGCGACGGAGCCAAGTGTGATACCGGAAATATCCAGGAGATATTTGCTTCGGACATCAGGGTTGCCATTCCCGATCCGGTTTATCCGGTTTATGTGGATACCAACGTCATGGCCGGCCGCACCGGTGATTTTGACAACGGCAGATACAAAAATCTCGTGTATCTGGAAAGCACGAAGGAAAACGGATTTGTTCCGGCCCTGCCCCGGGAGCCTGCGGACCTGATTTACCTGTGTTTTCCCAACAACCCTACCGGTGCGACGATTACCAAAGAAAAACTTCAGGACTGGGTTGACTTTGCCCGTGAAAACAAGTCGCTTATCCTTTTTGATGCGGCTTATGAAGCATTTATGCGGGATGATACCCTGCCCAAGTCCATTTATGAAGTTAAAGGTGCATGTGAAGTGGCAATTGAATTCAGAAGCTTTTCCAAAACCGCGGGATTTACAGGAACACGCTGTGCGTACACAGTCGTTCCAAAAACCTGCATGGCTTATGACACCAAGGGGGAAAAACATCCGTTGCATTCCCTGTGGAACCGGCGTCACACCACAAAATTTAATGGCGTGTCTTATCCGGTTCAGCGTGCGGCCGAGGCCATATACAGTAAAGAAGGCAAAGCCCAGGTCAGAGAACTTTCAGATTATTATCTGAAAAACGCGGCCCTGATTCGCCAGGAAATGACCGCGTTGGGATTTGAATGCGTGGGCGGGGAGAACTCTCCATATATATGGGTGGATGGAAAAACAGACTCCTGGAAATTCTTTGACATGCTTCTTGAAAAAGCCGGAGTGGTCTGCACACCCGGAGCAGGATTTGGGAAATGCGGACAAGGATACATCAGAATCAGTGCGTTCAACAGCTTTGAAAATGTACAAAAAGCCATGTCAAAAATAAAACAAGCCATCTCTTTATGATTCACTAAACTCAAGTTTCAAGCTTCGAGTTTCAAGTTTCGAGTTTCAAGTTTCAAGTTTCGAGTTTCAAGTTTCGAGTTTCGAGTTTCAAGTTTCGAGTTTCGAGTTTCAAGTTTCGAGTTTCGAGTTTCAAGTTTCAAGTTTCAAGCAGTTGACAAATGAAAAATGGGGCTTAGTTTTTTTTATATAAAAGACATTCCGATCCCGAAACGAGCATTTTTTCGTAAGCTCAGAAAAAGGGTTATATCTGAGACTGAATCAGACTTCCGAAGTTTTCAAAACTTCGGGAGTCTCAATGGTGATGTAACCCGGACGCCCCCGGTTTCACAATTGTGAGCGCGGAAAAAGGTCATTTTCAGACGGAAAACAGAGAAAACAAATATGACGGACGGAGGTAAGAAAAAAATGGCCTTTGAAACCAAAGAACAAGTTTTAGAAAGAATTATGGAGCAGGAGAAGCCCAAATGCCCTCACTGCGGCGCGGAAATGCACATTTGGGAAGTTCCTCCCATCACTTTTAGCGACGGGCTGGGCTGGGGCACGCCCTATCTGTTTTTGTGTTTTAATGATGACTGTCCTTTGTATGTTGAAGGATGGGAAAATTTACAGGAAAATTTTGGTCAGACCGCGTCTTATCGGTGCATGTGTTATCCCGGTACAGATCAGTTTGAATGTATGCCTGTATTCAGTCCCGTAGGTGCCCAGGGACAGATTATTGATGACGAGGTTGTTCTCCAGGAGGAAGTTCTCAAAGAAAACATAAAGAAAGGTTTTTCTATTCTGGCGGACTGCTATGTGGGAAAAGACGGGGTGACAATTCTCAACCTGCTTCTGGATCCGGGTCAGCCTGCAAGGGTCAGAGTCAAGGCGGCGGAAATGATTGGTGACATCGGAGAATTGGAAGCCATTGAACCGCTCAGAAACAAAAACTTTGGCAATGAACTTATTCAAAAGCAGGTTGAAGATGCAGTGAAAAAAATACATGAAAGATTTTTCACACGAGAATGCCCCTTCTGCGCTGAAATCATAAAAAAACGGGCGAATATCTGCAAGCATTGTGGAAAAGAAGTTGCCGGACAATAAAAACTCTCGTTACGAGGCTCTGCCTCGTAACGCATACCAGAGGCTCTGCCTCGAACACAAAAACAACGAATCACAACAACCCGATCATATCCGGCGAACCGGAAAAAGCAAATGACAACAAAGAAAACCGTTTCCTTCTCTAAAAACTCGACAAACATATTTTTTCACATTCTCACCCGCTGCAACCTCAGATGTCAGCACTGTTACATAAACCCTGTTCAGCACGGAGAAAACACGCTTCCCTTGTCAACCATAGCGGCATGGTTGGAAGCATTTGCCGAAAAAAGTGACAGAGCCAACGTCATATTCTTAGGCGGGGAACCCACGCTGCATCCTGAACTCTCCCATGCTATAAAAAAAGCAAGACAGCTAAACTATGGTTCTGTAACCGTGGATACAAACGGATATCTGTTTCATGATATTCTCTCAAAAGTAAAGCCGGAAGAAGTGGATTATTTCAGTTTCAGCCTGGACGGTGCCACGCGGGAGATGAATGACAAGATACGGGGAGAAGGGTCTTATGATAAGTGTATTGCAGGCATTCGTGAATCTGTTTCCAAAGGATTCGCCACCAGTCTCATATACACAGTAAGCAAAGTCAACCTCCATGAACTTGAGATGATGGTTCCCTTAGTAAAAGAACTCGGCATCAGCAGGTTTTTCATACAGGTCATCGGCATCAGAGGAAAATCCGCAGATCCCTCCGCACCGCTTCAGGAAGCATGTGACAAACTTCAGGTTTCAAGAGAGGAGTGGCTGGACATCATTCCCAACGTCGCGGAAAAAGTCGCGGAATTCGGAATAATCGTGACTTATCCGAAAGTCTTTTTAGACCCGGAAGAAGCTTTTGAGTGTGCGGGTCTGGTTGCGGATAATTATTTCATATTTCCCAATGGCAGAGTGTATCGCTGTCCCTTGTGCGAGGACTTTCCCCTTCACAGCTTGCGCTTTGAAGACAACCAGCTGGTTCGGACCGGGAAGATCAGTGAAAGCGATCTTTTTGAGCTTGATATCCCCGAAGGATGTGTAATGAATAAGCTCATACAGCCTGAAAATCTGAGCTATAAAAATGACGGGACAGCAGAATACAAAGTTGCCTGCTGCATGTTGAAAGAAGAAATCTTGCAGAATTGATATTTGTGCGTGGTAAATTCCGCTGCGCTCCGTCCACCCTGCATTGCATGTCCCGCACACACCTTGGAAACTTTTCGATCTGCTGAATGTCCCGGCGTGCAAAATTTTTGCGAAAATTCCGCTTAACAGTTTAATTGGAAATATTTCTCAGAATAGCGGTCACTTCGTCGGTTCCGACTTTCCCGTCCGCGTTGGTATCCGCATTAGAACACATAGCACCGACGTCTGTTCCGGTCAGCATCCTTAATATCCGCATAACATCCCGCATGTCGGCAAATCCGTCGGTGTCGGTGTCGCCATCAGCACATCCGTCCACAACAAGCTCCGTCACCGATTCCTTGGCAGCATCCCCGGGTTCGTTGGTTGTGCGGGTGATGTCATTTATGCCGTCGCCATCGGTATCATATGAGACTGTTCCTGTGAGCGGTACGGTCTCCCCTGCGACCGCACCGGATTTCACTCTCAGGTCAAAAGGAGATTTCCGCATTTTCCCCTGTCCCGATGTCGCCGGTCCATTCGATCTGATTCTGTTCGCTGTTGTACGCAGGCGATGACGCTCTCCCGATTGTACGAAACGCCGAGCAGACCGCCAATCCCTAATACTGATGCTCAGGCTATTCTCTCAGCCAATTTTCCAATCTTAAATTTTCTATATGCTGAAAATGTTTTGTGTTATCAGTGACGAATATAGCATTGTCCGCCACCGCAATGGCCGCAATCAGCATGTCAGTCTCACCTGAAGGACGGCCTTTTCGCCGGAGAGAAAGACGTATTCTGCTGTATGAATCCGCACTTGCCTGATTAAAATCAATGATATCAACAAGCTGTGCGAAAGCGTTTAAATTCCGAAGATTTTCCGTACTTCTGGCTGAAGCCCTCGCTCCGTAAAGCAGTTCACCTAATACAAGCGAACTTATTGCAACATCAGGCAAATGAGATTTCAGTTTTTCAGCAACAGCCTGATTGCCGTTCAGATAGGCAATGACAATACAGGTATCAAGATGCCGCATCAAAATTCACCTCACGGGGCCTGCTATCACGCCGATGTTGTTCAATTTCCGTAAAAATCTCGTTCAGACTGCTATCATCTGCCCATGAGCCGCATAATCTGTCAGCCAGTCTTCGCTTTTCTTCCAAAGACAGGGATTCTGACTGTCGTATATCTACGATGACAGGCAGACCCTCAGGCAGATTTATTTCGTGTAATAACTCGATATATCTGCCGCTGATAATGCCTTGTATCTGCATTTTTCTTTCCTTTACATTAATAATGCTGAATAATAATTTTCAATTCTCAATACATTTTGAAAAGCCGGGTTTCCCATTTGAAAACATTTTCACAACCGGGGCGGGAAACCCGGTTTTTTTATGAATGTTTATTTGTCATAGTGATACCGGCATTGTGCTATGATCAGTTGTCCGTTTTTCACTGTATAAACGAGCCGATGCTCATCATTTATCCGCCTGCTCCAGAATCCGCTTTATTCAAATTTTAACTTCAGCACTGAGGAAAATTTTGCCGAATTGAGAATTGAGGATGTAGGGTGGGTGGAGCGCAGCGGAACCCACCATATGCTGATATCCGGCTATGCCTGGTGGGTTCCGCTGCGCTCCATCCACCCTACATTGCTAATAATTTTTGCCGGACGGAGTTTGCAACCCCGTCCGAAATATTTTCAGGCTAATAACTGACCACCACGGACAAACTTGCCACCTTTCTGGCATATTCGTATAGTTCCATACTGGAATTGTTTTTTGTGTAATCGAATTCTGCCAGGGCTTCCAGGTTCTCATCAAGTTCACGGGAAAGCGATATGCCCGCGAAATACTGATGATCTTCCCGTTCCGCGTGATAGTTCCTGTTATAATATTTTCCAACCAGATCGAGATTTATCTCCGCGGGAAGTTTAAAAGATATCCCCAGCTTTGTCGCAACCTGCTCATAGCATTCATTCATACGGGATGCTGTGTTGTCCTCATACCCGATTTCCCCGAACAAATATCCTCTGTTATTTGAAAAGCAGTAATAAACATCCAGGGACATATTGTTGGCGTATCCGTCCCTGGTGTCATCTGAAAGATAATCATTCTGGCGATAGCTGTATGAAAGCCGGGTAAAAATATTTTTACCGACCTTCCACCTTATTTCGGGTTTCAGTTCGTGACGCAGCAGATATCCCTCGGAATCCACCATGAAATAGGACGGCACATAGCTGAATGCCAGAGTAAACGGATCCAGATGATATTTTGTGTAAAGTGTGCCAATGCTTCCGGTGAGATTATATTCATGCACATCACCATACAGCGTCTGATAATGGCTGTATCCTGCGCCCATCTTAAAGGCTTTTGTGTTAATAAAAGTGTAATCACTTGAAAAATATCCCTCAAAAGCAAAGTCCTTTTCATTCTCGGTATCATCCTCATCCAAAAGCGCGCCGTTATTATCATCAAGTCGGACATGGTCGTCATACTGAAAACCCACTTTCACCTGAAGACTGTAAAGCTTAATTCTGCTGTTTGCTTTGGCTTCTTCCGCATTTGCAGATAAAAACAGTATAAAAACAAACAAGACGATTAAAACAAAATTCAATACTCCTTTCATGGTATGCGTCCTAGCATTAATGATTTATTTGCCATTTCTGAATTTTTGCCAAAATTTAAATTATCAGTCATATTGCTTATTCCATGAAGCAGAGCCAGATGTCAATGGGGCGAAAGGAGTATTTTCTGGTAGTAGTTTTCCTTAGTAATTTTAATTATATATATTAAAACAGTACCCGAACAAATAAATTCTCAGGGGTGAAACTCGGAAAATCCGAACATATGGAAATCATGTAGGACGATTTTTCAAATTGTCTGAAAAACAATTTGAAAAATCGTTTTTCATCTCACTCGATAATCAGTTTTTTGATTTGTTCCGGGCCGATGCCGCGGTTCCGAGACTGTGGATTCCTGCTTTCGCAGGAATGACAAAAAAAACTTGATTATCGAGTTTCCGGAACCGTTCAAAAGGTGATCATTCTGATCATGAGCGTTTATTTCGAGATACTAATGAGTTTATTTATGTCCAGGTCCAGAAGCAGATCGTAAATATCCCCGGAGACATTTTCAATGCGTATCTTTCCTCCGGATGCTGCCAGTATTTTATAAAAAAGGATGAGCTGCCCAATGGCTGAACTGCCGATGTAAGCAACATCTTTGAAATCCAAAACCAGCTCGCTGAGAGAACCTTGATTCAGCCCGCGAAAGCCTTTGTCGAGAATATCCGCGCCCTTTTCATCAAGATCGCCGCTGAGGGCAAAGCGGGCACATTCTTTTTCATGAGTAACTTTAAGTTTCATGTCTTATTATTTCTCCCATATAAATCAAAGCAGAGTCAGGCAAAAATCAGAATTTCTCTATTCTCACTTTCATCATTTATCACAGTTTCATCAGGTGTTCTTTTCGCCTGAGATGCACCTTTGCCACCGAATCACGATGCTTTCTGAGTGACAGGATCAGATGCCTGCCTCCTTCTTCCCAATGCACTGTGTCCGAGAAACGTCGAATAATATAGAGTCCTCTTCCGGATGCTTTGGTCAGATTTTCCTCTGATTTCGGATCAGGAAAGCGACTGAAATCAAACCCATCACCTTCATCAATAATTTCAAGGTGAAAATCGTTTCCATATCGCCAGCGAACAGTTAAGGATTTTCTGCTGTCCTGCTGATTGCCATGTGTCCACGCATTAATCATGCTTTCTGTGAGTACTGATCGGACCCCCAGTTCAGAATATACAAAGCCCTGGCGTTTTAACCCATACAGAATTTCTTTATATAACTCATTTATGATTTCGGAAAGCTCATCTGAATCTCCCGGTCTCAGAATTCTTTGATTATACGCGTTCCGATTTTCAATCTCAAGACAAAGTATGGTGATATCATCATCAGACGTGTTTTTTGAAAATGGTATGACTTCAACATCACTCATTTTTGAAACAGCCTTTAAAATACCCCGCATGATATCAGAAACAGACAATGCAAAATCACGGCAGAGCATATCACCGATAAGATATTTCAGTTCTTCAAATGTTATAAACCGCTTCTTATTTGCCCTGGGCATGTCGGTCAGCCCGTCTGTGTAAAAAATCAGTTTGTCACCCGCCTCAAGCTGACATGATGCTGCTGAATATGCTGTCCCGGCATTAAGAGGAACAGGTGTATTTCTTCCGGATTTACCACGTTCAGGCAGCCCTTTTATTTCATTTCCCCGGATGAGAAAAAAGCGCGGGTGTCCGGTTGACAGATACCTCATTTCAAGGGTCTGATGATCAATCTCCGCATTAGCAGAAGTAAAAAAATCTCTTGGCTCAAAAGCATCTGAACGGCAAATCGCATCATTCAGCCCGGATATGACCGCTTCCAGCGGCATCATTTCATGTTTGCTCAGGATTTCATGATGAATCAGATCGGTAATAATGCTTCTCAGAACACAGCCGACTTCATGCCCTGACTGATCTTTCAGACTGACCACTGTTTTTTCATGTCTGCCCTGACCCTTGGCGGCGATGTTCCGAACAAAGTAATGGTCTCCTCCCTCCTTGAAACACGGGACGGAAATGACCTCTGCAAATAATATCAGATCATTTGAAAGGGGGGTATGACGCGGGGGAACACCGTTTGTCATGTATAGGAGATGTTTTGCCAGATCAATGCTGATCTCCTGTTTTTTCATGAGATTTTTAATATCTGTTATATCTAACAGGCTTTGTACCAGATATTCCCGGTCTTTCACCTCAGCCTTTGCAACGGATCTCCGGGTATAAACAAGTTCCTTATCCTCTTTTTGCAAAACATATTCATCGCTGAAAGTGCGCTGGGACGGGTTGGCCTTGAGCCCGTCAGAACACAGATCATAGAAATCACGTCCGATAATATTTTTTTTTGTACGTCCGAGCAACTGAGATGTCCACGGGTTTACGTCAAGAATTTTATAGGATTCAGGGTCTATGATCATCACACTTGTCTGAATGGCCGCCATTATTGCTTTTAGATAGGCTTCCTTTTCTCTCAGTGATTCTTCTATTTCCCGGCGTTTGGTCATATCCGTTGACATGGCCCCTACGCCTGTTATTTGGCCATTTTCGTCAAGTATCGGATATCGGACCGTGAGATAGGTGCGCATAATGTCTCCGACCGGAACCTGCTCTTCAAATTCCAACTGTCTGCCGGATTTGATTACCGCCCGGTTCTGCCTGGCCCGGGCAAAGGCCATTGACGGCGGAAAGATATCCGCGTCCGTCCGTCCCACAACCTGGCTCGGAGACAGACCAAAGACCTCTGTAAAACGCGGATTGATCAGCTGATATCTTCCTTCCAGATCCTGCTGAATCGTGATCATCGGGGAATAATTAAGCACGGTCTGAAGCTGGCGGTGAGTGCGGTCTTTCTCCATATATGCTTCTTTCAGAGCCTGCTGATTATTCCAGTTGATCAGCAGAGACGTCGCGAGCGACAGCAATTCTTCGATTCTGACGCCTCCTGTTCCTTCTTTTTTTATAAAATAGACATCTCTTTTCAGGTTTTTTATCAGCTCATCATGCGTAATATCATACCCCGTGAAAATGATGATAAAAACTTCGGGATCAATTGAACGCACAGCCTCGGCCGTTTCAAGCCCGTTCATGGCAGTCATCCGCATATCCAGAATACAGAGAGGGATTCTCCTGTTGTTCTCAAATTCTGCCCGGAAGAATTCAACAAGGGGTTTGCCGTCTTCAAACATATCAGTCTCAAAGGAGATACTGTTATCTGACATCTCAGAATGTTCGTGCGGCGCAAAAATTTTTTGCAAAATATGAAGATAAAGCTTGTTATCATCAGCGATCAGAATCCGCCAGTTCAATTATCTGCTCCCCCCACCATGGCTGCCAAGGCTTTCACATAATGTTCCAACTGCTCTGCCTGGGCTTTCAGTTCCTGGGAAGCGCAGGCAAATTCTTCGGCATTGGCGGCATTCTGCCAGATCACTTTCCCCATTTCGGCAACCCCCCTGTTAATCATTTCAATATTCCGAGCCAGCGCTTTGGTCGCCTCAGTAATCGCGGTGGTTTTATCCCCCATGACTGTCGCAGATTTGACAATGCCTTCAAAATCGCTGTTCATCACCTTTACTGACACTGCGGATTCAGCTATCCTTTTCAGGGTGGTATCCAACAGGTTCTGGGTGTTTTTTGCAGCGTCCGCCACTTCTGTAGACAAGTTCCTTACTTCATGGGCCACAATGGCAAATCCGGAGCCGGCGTCACCCGCACGGGCTGCTTCCACGGCAGCGTTCAGCGCCAGCAGATTGGTCTGAAATGCGATTCCGTCAATGACTTTGATAATCTGTCCGATCTGACCGCTGTCCTTTTCAATCAGGGCGATTTTCTCAGTCAGATCAACAAGAGACATCACGGTTTTGACGGATTTTTTGATGTTGTCGTGCATTAACTGTCCGGATCCCCGGGTCAGTTTCGTGGTCTCTTTGCTTGCGCCGGCCATTTCATTCAGAGATACGGAGGTCTCCTGGGATGCTGCTGCCTGCTCGGATGTTCCCTCTGCCAATTGTTCGCTTGTGGCTGAAATTTGAGCAGACGCGGATGTCAGTTTCAATACAGCATCGGAAAGGCCGCTGATGACGTTCCGGATGGGGCGTTCAATTCTTGCGGCAATAAACAGTGTCACTATACCAAAAATAATTAATGATACAATGCCGCATCCGATAATCCACTTTTGCAAAGAATGTTTTGTGGCAATGCTTCCGGCGAGGATTGTTTTCCGAACCCGAAGCGCTTCCAGAGGAATGCCGACCCATGCAATTCCGATTTTTTCACCGTCAGATGATTTTATTGCGGAACTGGCGGTGACGTAGCTCTTTCCCGCAATTTCCATAACAGTGTTTATGGTTGGCGATTCGTCTGTCTGATATATCTTTGTCATATAATCCGCGCTTATCTGAATATCCGGGACATTCACACCTTCCTTGTCATTTTGCTTAAATCCGGCATGGGCAAGGGGAATGGTGTCGAGATAAAAAATGCCCGCATTTCCGGTGGCACTATGCAATTGAATGAGCGGCTTGTGGAATCCGTTAAGCAGTTTTCCAGTGACACAGACCCCTAAAGGATCTCCGAAGTCATTCAGGATGGTGCCCAGGGAGGCCAGGATAATCCCCCCTTTTCCGGCCATATCCCGTTCACCGAGTCCGAAGGCTCTGAGAAATTCAGCATTATGTCTTGATACGACATTCAGTATTTCACTTTCTTCTTTTTTTAAAATTGCCAGAATTTTTTTACCCGGATTCCATGAGTTGAAATGGTTTTCCGCTTGTATCACATCCGGGTCTTTTGGAAAGGATGCCTGAAATTTTCCTTCAGTGTCATATATCACTGCAAAATCCATACTTGAATTTTCACATGATTGCTGAAGTAATTTTGTCAGGGAGTTGATCAACTGGCTTTCCAGATTATGAATAACAATGTCGGACTCAGATATATCTTTTGTATGACGACGGACATTTTCCCTGATATCATCTAAAAATGTGAGAAGTATCCTGTTGTGGCCCTGAAGAACTGACTCTGTTTGGAGAATCAGGTCTTCATTCAGCATCTCTGCCTGGTGAGAAATGCTTTTTTCAAGTTCCCAGGATACCAGACCGCCTATCAGCCCCACGATTAAGGTGACTGCCAGAGAAAAACTGATAACTATTTTAGTTTTTATCGTTTTCATATATGAACTGAAATGCTGAATGTTTTCTCTGTATCCAAATTTCAGATTCTGACGGATGTTGCTGATCCGTCATGTTTTCGAAAGTACAGGGAAGGAGGATAAGAAAAGGAAAATGTGCCTTCCCTGTGCTTTCCGCGGGACTGTCTGCGGCACGGTCCGCTGTCATCCCTGCCAGTCAGCAAAATTCGTCAGAATCAGCAAAATTTCAGAGTGAATTTGAAAAGTCATATGGGAACTTTTCCCCCTCTTACGGTCCTAAAACGGTGTTCCGCCAGCGTTTCTGATTACATCGTGCGCTGCCTCGGATGTGGCGAATTCTACAAATTTTTGAATAAACCCGGTTTTATTTTTATCTTTAAATACCAGACCTACCGGATGGGAACAAAGATAATCCGGGTCGGCCGGACTTTTGCCGTCAATATTCAAAATCCTGACATCCGCATGTGTGGCAATGCCATAGGTTCCGAAACCGATAGCCCCCTGTTTTTTCTGAACTACGTCAAGTGCGTCTGAGTCACTGAATACGGTTTTTGATCTGCTCAGGATATCTATCTCTTCAAATCCCGGAAGACAGTCTTCCAAAGTCTCAGTCGCGCTGTCTTCTTCCTCCCGTGTGACAACTCTTAGTTTAAGATTTTTACCACCGAGGTCCTGCCAGTTCCTGATTTTCCCGCTGTAAATATCATTAATCTGCTGAACGGAAAGATTTTTCACTTCCACCCCTGTATTCACAAAAAATACAATCTGGACCTTTGCAAAAGGAATATATGTAAGACCATACTTTTTCTCCCGCTCATTGAAATCCCTTGCAACTCTGGCAATCACTGCCCGGTCCTCTGCCACAGCCCTGATCCCGCCTCCGGAATCAATGCTGTCAGGAATTTTTACAGAAATCTCCGGATGTTGTTTTTCAAAAGCAATACCGATTGCTTTGAAAATCGGCTCGCCGTTTTCTGTGCCGACAAGATTTATCTCCTCTGCCATAACCGTGTTGGAAAGCAGCAAACACATCATCGTTGCCGCAATTAAAGAAAAAAGCTTCATTCTTCATTCCTCCTTTCCTAACATATTATCAATATTAAAAAAATATCCGGAGTGCAAAAATTAAGCGAAGCGATTTTTTGCATTTTACCGGAATTATTCTGATTATAACGGATTTGGGGGAGGCCGGTCAAGCCCCGTGGGGGCGGCATATTTGTAGCAGCAGGTTTGCAAGCCCCCGCCAAGCCCCGTGGGGGCGGCATATTTGTAGCAACCAGGCGAATATGCCGCCCCTACGGGGCTTGAACGGCCCGGCATGATGAATGCCACAAATATGCCGCCCCCACGGGGCTTGAACGGCCCGGCATGATGAATGCTACAAATATGCCGCCCCTACGGGGCTTGACCGGCCCGGGATGATGAATTACCAGAAATATGCCGCCCCTTTGGGGCTTGGCCAGCCTCCCCCAAATCCGTTATAATCAGGAATTATTTAATTAAGCGGTGCAAAAAAATGCTTCGCTCAATTTTTGCACTCCGGATTTATGGAAATTTTCAATCTGCTTAAACTTACAGTCTGGCAAAAAAACTGTTTACGGGACACTTGAGTTAATATGTTAATATCTGATATTTTTTTTAAAATCAAGTATAATATGGCAATGGCTGGGATTCTGTATCTGAATAACTAATGTATTTTTAATCAATTAAAAAACAGCAAATCATATTTATCTCGTTATCAGCGATCTGTGTACAGGACAAAAAGTTGCGGTGCGGGAAGAAACCCGGCTTTTTTTCCCGGACGGGACACCTTCCCCCGTCGGAAAAACCCGGGTTTCTTTGTTGCTCATCTTTTTTTGTCCTGTACACAGATCAGCGATTAAAAACCGCAAGTTCATTACCTGCTCCTCTGATTATGATAAATAGCTCCGTTGCGTAGTATTTCAACTGTTCTGCCTGGGCATTCAGCTCTTCGGAAGCACTGGCAAACTCCTCAGCATTGGCAGCATTCTGCCCGATCACCTTTCCCATTTCAGCAACAGCCTTGTTAATCAGTTCGATATTTCTGCTCAGTTCCTTGGTGGCATTGGTAATTGCGCTGGTCTTGTCCCCCATGATTGTCGCGGATCTGACGATACCTTCAAAATCACTGTTCATAATTTTTATTGAGACCGCACACTCAGCTATTCTCTTCAGAGTGGTATCCAGCAGATTCTGGGTTGTTTTAGCCGCCTCCGCTACTCTCACGGACAGATTTCTCACTTCGTCCGCAACAATAACAAAACCGGAACCCGCGTCACCGGCACGGGCCGCTTCCACGGCTGCATTCAGCGACAACAGGTTGGTCTGAAATGCGATCCCGTCAATGAGTTTGATAATCTGTCCGATCTGACCGCTGTCCTTCTCAATCAGGGCAATTTTCTCGGTCAGATCAACAAGCGTCATCACCGTTTTGACGGATTTTTTGATATTATCGTTCATTAATTGCCCTGACCCCCGGGTCAGTTCTGAGGTATCTTTACTTGTAAGGGCCATTTCGTTCAAAGATACGGACGTCTCCTCGGCTGCTGCCGCCTGTTCGGACGTTCCCTCGGCTAACTGGCCGCTTGTGGCTGAGATTTGAGCAGACGCGGATGCCACTGTGAGTGCCGCGTCAGAAAGACCGCTGATGATATGTCTGAGAGGTCGGATAATGGTGCGGACGATGACAGATACCACAGCACATGAGGCCAACAGCGCAATAAGGCCGATGCCTGCCTGATGCCATAATGTGGTTCGAACATCAGCCATCACCTTATCTTCAGGAAATCGGCTAATCACCCACCACTTATCAGTTGACAAGCCCAGGTTAAAGGGCACAAAAATATTGAAGCATCCTGATTTCAGGATAATTTGCTCATAACCAGACTGCATTATTTGAAAAATTTTTTCATCGCTTTTTAATTCCAGAGGCTTTGTAACCAACGCTTTATCTTCACTGTCAGCAACAATGACACCTTCAGGATTAATGATGGTGAGCCTGCCTGCACCGCCAAGCAGCATTTTATTTCCGGCCTCCGTATCGTTCTGTAAAAATGAAATATTAACGCTTGCTCCCACAAGGCCATGAAACACTCCTCCTGTGGAGACAGGCACGGAAAGAATAATGACAGTCACTTTCTTATCCTGCCGGATATAATGAACAGGACCGAATATTTGTTCTTTATTTGCTGACCGGGCCGCCTCATACCAAATTCCGGCTTGGCCGCCGGCGCTGTACAAAGGGGAAGTTAAAAGGGACAGCAATGTTATTTCATCTTTTTCATCACGGATCAGATACGGAGCAAAACGGCCCGTGTTATCGTGACCCATTGTGTTCGCAAACCCCGTGTCAAGGTTGTCAAAGCTGGACTGTTCCCAGCAAGTGAACACACCCGTTGTTTCCTTAAGTTCTCCGGAAAGGTTGTGCAGAATTTCCGTTACCTGCTCACGATCCAAATCAATTTCAGTATGTTCGTTTTTGATCAGGGAAAGCGTATATGCCACCTTGCGCAGTTCTCCCAACACAATATCTATCTGATGTTCAAGCGAATGCGCCTGCTTTCTGGCCAGAGAAACAATACATTCTTCTGCTCTTTCTCTGGCCAGAATGGATGCTCTCCATGTCGAATATGAAATAATTAGTCCAAGGGTGAGAATAAGACAAAGACAGAGCGACGAGATTAATCTGGTTGTAATGGAAAATTTTTTCAAGACTATCCCTCATTACATCTTGTCAGGCGGGAGATAATTATTGGATTTCAGCACATTCAGCCATTTTTCGCTATTAACAAACGTCTTTACTTTATCAACAACTGGGCGTTTTTCTTTTTCAACATCATAGACCAGCCCCACATTCTGCCCTGATGAAAAATTTTTAATATTAAGGACCACACATCCTTTCTCGGCTCTGAGGAGGGATTCGGAACTGAAACCAATTGAACCGGGCGTTTTAGTGATGGCTCTTATGATCTGATGTTCTTTTTTATAACGACGGACAAACGGAGCATTGCGCATAAAAGGATAGTCTTTGCAAAGTGCGGTGTATGCGGCCTCCGTTTTTTCCCGGCCAAGCAGTATGATGGGCATATCAGGGCCTCCGACCGCTTTCCAGTTTTTGATCTTTCCAGTATATATCCCTTCAAACTGCTCTTTGGTAAGCTCGGTGACTTTGACATCCTTATTCACAGCAAAGCCAATATTTATTTTTGCGACAAAAAGTTCCCGGAGCTGGGGATAAGTCTTTTTCTCCTTATCATTCATGGGACGTCCTGTGCGTCCGAACACCTCCTCACCTGTTGCCCATCTGAGACCTCCCGCATGCTTTATGCTTTTCAGGGGAACGGTCATATGATAATCTTTCCCGTCATCAGTGGCGCAAAATTCTCTGGCCAGGAGCCTGACAACTTCCGTGCTTGGTCCCGCACCGGCAATGACAAGCGTCTCCGACGCATAAGCATTTTCCACGAGAATTGCTAAAGAAATTACAATAAACAATAATCTTTTCATCAGGTCTTCCTCCTTTTTTTAATAAATTTCTGATTGTTAAGTACCTATCCATAACTTTTCGATATTTGTCCGGGGAAGAAACCCGGGTTTTTCTCACGGATGAGGCACCTTTCCATATCGGAAAAACCCGGGTTTCTTTACCACCCAATTATTCGTTACAATCAACGACAATAAGTTCAACCCGGCGGTCAATAGCGTCCCGTTCGTCGTCCGTGCCGATGCCCACGATATTCTCATTAAACCCTTTCCCAAAGGCTTCAGAGCGCCGCATCACTTCCGGAAACGCGGATTTTAAGTGCCTCTGAATCGTTTTGGCACGTTGCAGCGACAGAATGTTATTCCACTGCTCCCCTCCTGTCCTGCTGCAATGCCCCACAATACGGAGACAATAAGGACTCTGATGAAAATAGTTGCCGATCTGGCGCAGCCAGCTGTCATATTTTTCTCTTAAATTTTTATCTCCCCAGAATTCAACGGAATTCACTTTAAACAGAAATTTAATTGTCAGGGTTCTGTGTTCTTCTACGCTGACTGAGATAATTTTGGCAAGATTTTTCTCGGCCTCTTCCCAGCATTCCAGCTTTTGATTCGTCAGATATAACCCTATATAAGTTCTTAGCTTTTGGCCTCCCCTGCTTTTTTCTGCCTGGATGAACAAATTCCGGGCAGTTTCATATTCTCCCTCTTCATAAGCGGTTTCCGCCTCTATCCAGATGGCCCTGATTTCCAAAGCATCAAGACTGGTTTTGTCTGTCTGATCACGGGATGTGTTTTTTTCAAGTGTTATTATCTGCCTTAATCTTTCATCTTTTACATACAAAGAACTGTCCCGATATATTCCCGTAGGTTTGTAATCCAGATTTTGGTCAGAAATCCAGACGTCTGATTTTCCGATGACCTTAATTTTTTTTAAATTTCTCACAGCAGCAGAAACATGATATTTTTTTTCGCTGGCCACAGAATCAAGCCCGATGTTCCCGTCCAGGATATAATCTGCAATCTCCAGGTTTTTGGATGTCAGCCTGGCCATATTGAACCCCTTAAAATTTTCCCTGCTTTCTTTCCTGATAATATCTTCAATTGTCCTGCTGATTTGGGGAATTTCATTACTATATTTGTCCGGAAAGGGGATAATCATAAGATTGGCTTTCCGCTGTTCGTTCAATGAATCCCAGTCTGTTTTTACCTGACTCAGTAGGCTGCGGGCCAGCAAGACAATTGCTGTTTCAAACTCAGCAGGCCCGGAAACCTTTTCTGAGGGCGCTCGCGGCTTTAGGATTTTCGCACAGGACCCCAGCATGACCAGAACTGAGATCAGACTTATTAGCACTATCAATGATTTGATACGGTGCATGGTGATTTGCCCTCCTTCTGTTTATGATGTTCAAGAGATATCGTCATAACATCTGTGTTCACTCCGCAATTAATCTGGCTTTTTTTATTTTTGCATAAAAGAGAAAATCAATCAAGGAAGAAGCGGAAAGCAGGAAAAGAAACAGGGCTCAGGAAACGGCTGACATACGTTCCCTGAGCCTGTCGAAGGGAGGGAACAGAGACGGACAAAAAATAATGGCAAAAAGCGGTATTTTCAGACGGCTTAGAATTATCCTGATGCCGGATTACTGGCAAATAAGCAGGAGGGAATGAAGAAACTCGGGACATGCAAATCACAAATCACAAATCACAAATGACTTTCATAAAACGATTTATAAGTACCTAACCATAAGTTTTTAATATCTTCCCGAAGAAGAAACCCGGCTTTTTTTTCGGAATGATGCTTCTCCGACAAAGGAAAAAGCCGGGTTTCTCCGCCGCTCACAGAGAAAAAGGTGTATAAAAAATTTTTGATCAGGTACTTAATCCGAGATAAGCCTTTTTCACTTCTTCATTTGAGAGAAGATTTTTTGCTGAATCTGTAAGAATGATACGGCCATTTTCCATGACATAGCCCCTGCGCGCCACTTTCAGCGCCAGATTTGCGTTTTGCTCCACCAGAAAAATGGTGGTATTGTGTTCGCTGTTTATCTTGCTGATGATATCAAATATCTGTCTTACGATAATGGGAGCAAGCCCCAGAGACGGTTCGTCAAGCAAAAGAAGGCGGGGTCTTGCCATGATCGCCCTGGAAATGGCAAGCATCTGCTGCTCTCCTCCGCTTAATGTTCCGCCAGCCTGATTCCGCCGGTCCGCAAGAATCGGAAACAGCCCGAAAATATATTCCATATCTTCCCGGATGCCCTCTTTGTCTGTCCGTAAGAACGCGCCCATGTCCAAATTTTCCGTCACAGTAAGAAAAGGAAAAATGCGTCGTCCCTCGGGAACCTGGCTGATTCCGAGCGAGACAATCTCATCCGGACGCATCTGATGAATGGGCTGCCCCATGAAATATATTTCCCCTGTCCGGGGCGGCACAATCCCCGAAACGGACATAAGGGTTGTTGTTTTTCCGGCTCCGTTCGCGCCGATGAGCGTAATAATTTCTCCTTCGGAAATCTCAATGTCAACATCTTTCAATGCCTGAATATTTCCGTAAAACGTTTGTATATTTGTGAGTTTAAGCATCAGTTTCTTCCCCGAGATAGGCTTTTATTACAGCAGGATTGTTTTTTATCTCATCCGGTGTGCCCTGTGCGATTTTCTTTCCATAATCCATGACAAATATCCGGTCAGACAGGCTCATGACCAGCTTCATGTCATGCTCGATCAGCAGTATGGAAACTTTTTCATCGTCACGGAGCCTTACAATCAGATCATCAAGTTCCCGTGTCTCCTGGGGATTCATGCCCGCGGCCGGTTCGTCAAGCAAAAGAACAAACGGTTCGGTCGCCATTGCCCGGGCGATTTCAAGACGCCGCTGCGCGCCGTAAGGAAGATTCATCGCAACCTCGTTCACATATTCAGAAAGGCCGATTTTTTCAAGAATCATATAGCTGTCCTCGACAACTTTCTGCTCTTCTTTTACAGTTGCCCTGTTTCTGAAAACAGCTCCCAGGATACCTGATGAACAGCGGCAATGACGACCGATCATGACATTTTCAAGCACCGTCATGTTTGCAAACAGACGGATGTTCTGAAATGTTCGGGCAAGCCCCTTTTCTGTGACAAGATTCGGCTTTAATCCGTTAATCCTTGTTTTTTTTTTGCCTGGCCGCGAAATTATCATGTCGCCTTCCGTGGGTGCGTAAATTCCGGTAATACAGTTAAAAAACGTGGTTTTTCCTGCCCCGTTGGGTCCGATAAGCGCGACAATTTCCCCTTCATTGATATCCATGTCCACATGATCCAGTGCGCGTAACCCTCCGAAGTCCATGGTCAGGCTTTTAATTTCCAGTATGGTTCTCATGATGTTTTAACTCATCTCTGTTTTGTTTTTCAGACCTTCAAATTTATATGTCCGTCGCACATTGCTGATGATTCCCCCGGGGCGAAACACCATCATCAAAACCAGCACTGCCCCGAAAAGGAGTATCCGATATTCGGAAAATGCCCGGAGGTATTCTGGCAAAAGAATCAGGACAAACGCTCCGATAATAACACCGATAATTGATCCCATGCCTCCTAATACAACAATACAGAGAATATTAATGGATTCCCATATGGTAAAACTTGCCGGGTTGATAAAAGTGGTCTTGGCTGCAAAAACAACCCCTCCCATACCTGCCCATGTCGCACCCAGGGCAAACGCTGTAAGCTTGGTCTTTGTTTTGTCAATTCCCATGGCCTGACATGCCACTTCGTCCTCTCTCAGAGCGACCCAGGCTCTCCCGATTCTGGAATCCTGTAATCTGTTTACGACAAACACAGTAAAAAGGGTAAGGCCGATCATCAGAAAATAGATATATATGGTCGCGCCCCGAAGGGAGAAGTCAATACCAAAAAAACCGGGTCGGGGGATATTTGCAATCCCGCTGGGGCCGAAGGAGAACTCATTCCAGTTTTCCAGGACAAGCCGTATGATCTCACCGAATCCCAGGGTTACGATGGCAAGATAATCCCCCCGGAGACGAAGCACCGGAAACCCGAGAATGATTCCGAAAAGCGCTGCCAATCCCGCGCCGATGGGAAGCACGGTCCAGAATCCGAGTCCGTAGTGATAATTCAGAAGCGCGTAGCTGTAGGCCCCCACAGCATAAAACGCCACATATCCCAAGTCGAGCAGACCCGCAAGCCCGACAACAATATTCAGTCCCAATGCTATGGTGACATAAATCAGCGCGGTGATCATAATATTCGTCTGGTACATGGAAAAAACAAACGGGAAGATCACCGCAAAAACAGCAATGGCAATGGCAGCAGGAATATAAATCTTATGATCCTCGAAAAGCCGCTGGCTGAGAGGAACCCTGTCCGTTTCGACCGGCTTGGCTTTCTGGTTGCCTGTCTCTTTTTTTTTCAGGAGATATCGCCAGACAAAGGAAAGAAAAAAACTACCGGCCCCGATGATAATCATATTGTTCCATCGCCACTCCACCACATTCTCGACAGTGTTCACCCGGATAACCATAATGGGAAACGTCAGAAACATGAACCAGATTGAAGCCAGAAACGATTTTTTTATTTCTTCAAAGTTAATCACTTTTCACCCATAAAAAGTTGTGATTGGTGATTGGTGATTTGTGATTAGGAATTATTCCACATTCAAATCAGAAATTACAAATTACAAATCACAAATCACAAATCACAAATCACAAATCATTAAAACTATACTTTTTCCGTTTCAGAGCGTCCCAGTATTCCCTGGGGTCTGAATATCAGAATAAACACGAGGAACAGAAACGCGAAAACATCTTCATAATCACTTGAAATGTAACCAGTAAAGAAGCTTTCTGTCCATCCGAGGACCAGACTGCCCACAACCGCTCCCGGAATGCTGCCGATGCCTCCGAGCACAGCAGCCACAAACGCTTTTATGCCTGCGATAAAGCCGATATAAAAATTGACCATGCCGATATGGGAGGCAATGAGTACTCCTCCCAGTGCGGCCGTTGCGGAACCAATAATAAATGTGAAGGAGATGACCTTGTTCACATCCACGCCCACCAGCATGGCCATGTCCCTGTCCTGTGCTGTCGCGCGCATGGCTTTTCCGATCTTTGTGAACTTTATCAGAAAGGTCAGCAGAATCATTACGATTGTGGTTGCGATGATGATGACAAGCTCCGGTGAGGTGATAATATGAGAATAAGGTTCCCAGAATTCAAAATCCGGGACCAGACACGGGAAAGGAAGAAAATCAGATGTCTGGGCCAGAAGCACATAATTCTGAAGAAACAATGACATGCCAATGGCGCTGATCAGTGCGGAAAGGCGCGGGGCATGCCGAAGCGGCTTGTAAGCCATCTTCTCTATGGTAAATCCATATGCACATGAATAAATTACAGCAGCAACTGACGCAATGACTAAGATCGCTATCTGATTCCAGCCCAGCAGCGTCAGCACACTGATAACAATCAGACCGGTAAATGCGCCGATCATGTAAATTTCGCCATGGGCAAAGTTGATGAGCTGGATAATACCGTAAACCATGGTGTATCCGAGCGCAATCAGGGCATAGATACTGCCGCGTGTAAGCCCGCCTAAAAAAAGTTCAAGGAAATATTCCATTTTAATTAAGTATCTGATTGTTTGTGGGGTTGGGAGTCGGGTGTCTGAATGTCTGATGTTTGCCAATATCCGAGCCAGTCCGCGGGAATTCTCAATCCCGCGGGGGCGATGAACAGCCTTTTGTTTAACTCAGGTCAGCAAATCCGGGCTGCTCCGCGGGAGTTCTCAGGCCCGCGAAAGCAACGAACGGAAAAGTTAATTACCTAACCATAAATTTTTAATATCTGCCCAGGGAAGAAACCCGGGTTTTTTTTCGAAATGATACGTCTCGGATAAAGGAAAAACCCGGGTTTCTCCGCCACTCGCAGAAAAAAAGTATATAAAAAACTTTTGCTCAGGTACTTATAACTCGGTAATCAATTTTTTTTCTGTCATTCCTGCTTTCGCAGGAATGACAGATTTTTTGTTCAATCCAGGTCAAAAAGCTTGATTATCGAGTATAAACAGTTAGACAACAACGACATTTAAACACTCAATATCCTATTTTAATTCAACATAAACGCCGTTTTGGACCTGGTACATTGAAAAGCCCACACCGATTGCGTCCCCGCGTTCGTCAAAGCTGATTTTTCCAAGGGGGGTTTCAACATATTCGGTTTTCAGGGCTTTTGAGACTGCTTCGTAATCTGTGGAACCGGCCTTTTCTATGGCATTGAGCAGAGCCAGTGTGGCAGCGTAGGCATTAAGAAAGAAGGCCCCGGGATCTGATCCATATGTTTTTTTATGGGCTTCTGTTGCAGCAATGGTGAGAGGGTTTTTTGATGTGTCTCTGGGGCCGGTTGCATATACGCCTTCGGCATATTTTCCGGCAGTCTTGATGAATGTGTCATCTTTAACGCCGTCATCGGAAATGAGGAGGGTCTTCATTTTCTTTTTGCGCATCTGCATGGCGATTTTAGCGGCTTCAGGATGGTAACCGCCAAATATCACGGCTTCGGCTTTGGATCGTTTTATTTTCTGAACAACAGCGGAATAATCAACCGCCCCCGGTGTGATGCCTTCGTACAATACAAGTTCCGCGCCCTCGGCTTTTTCCAAAAAGGTCTTTGCAAATTCAGCCAGTCCTTTGCCATAATCCCCTTTGTCATGAAGCACGGCAATTTTTTTAAGCTTCAGAATATTCAGTGCAAAATCAACTTCAAGCCTTGCCTGGGCATCATCAGAAGCAATTGTCCGGTAAAAATTGGGATAATCACCGCTCTGGGTAAGCGGGGGATTGGTGGCTGAGGGAGATATGGCAATGATTCCCGCATCTTTATAAATACCAAGAGCGGCCTTTGTGGCACCGCTGCATATATGTCCCACAACCACGGGAACTTTCAGGGATACCAGCTTGGTCGCGGTGTTGGTGGCAACTTCGGGCTTACATACATCGTCTTCGACAACAAGCTCAACTTGTTTGCCAAGAACGCCGCCTTTTGCATTGATGTCCCTGACAACAAGTTCAGCGGCCTTTACGGTGGGAAGTCCGTAAGAAGCAAGGTCCCCGCTGTGGGCTCCGGCCACGCCGACCTTGATTGTTTCCTCTGCCAGACCGGTTCCGCAGATGGTGAACGTCATAAACAGTCCGATGATTACTGAGACAAACAGATTTTTAAAACGATTTTTTGCCATTCTTACTCCTTTCTTTCATAAAAAAGTTTGGTGTAGCGATTCAGAAAGTTCCTCATGTCTGAGTCGTTAAAGTTTTACACAGGATAGGTGAGGTGCGGAATCACCTGGCCGGCGTCCTGGAAAATCTGAAACAAAATACTGTGAAAATGAGTTCAGATAAAGCTTATGTTCCCTTTATAACAATAAAAAGAAAGAGTCAAGCCTCAAAAGAAATTCATTGTATTCAAAAAATATCTTGCTGAACCTTTGTCATATTTGTATGTATGAATAATTGTGTGAAAAACTGACTGTAAAACACAGAAACGGAAAGGGAGCAACTGTAACTGTTTTGAAAAAGATAGGATTGGTCGTAAAAATAGATACTGAGGCAGGCCGGAAAGCTGATGAATTTGAAAACTGGCTTCGGTCAAGAGGGATTGATGTTGTAAGGAAAAAGAATCTGCCGTCAGGTCCCAGAATGTCAGGCAGCAAGATATCTTACGCACCTTCGGACCTGGATTGTGTTTTCGTGCTGGGGGGAGACGGGACATTTTTAAGCGCGGTTCGCTGGATAGGGGATCAGAATATACCGATTATCGGCATCAAGTTCGGTGAGGTCGGGTTTCTGGCCGAGATCACAGAAGACAGCTTGTTTTATGTTGCTGAAACCATACTCAGCAAAGAGTTTGTCACCACCTCCCGGATGCGTCTTCTGGTCACAGTCATCCGGGAAAAAGCGGAGATTGCCCGTGAAACCGTGTTAAACGATATTGTCATCAACAAGAGCGCGCTTGCCACACTTGCCAATATAAAAACATATATAAATGACCATTACCTGACAACATATAAGGCTGACGGGCTTATCGTCTCAACCCCCACCGGTTCGACAGCGTATTCCCTTGCAGCGGGCGGTCCTGTTGTCCATCCCGCGGTTCCCGGCATAATTATGACACCGATTTGCCCTTTTACACTGACCAACCGACCCCTGATTGTTCCTGACTCGGTGTTTATAAAATTCAAACTGGCCAAGGGAGCTTCGGACATCATGCTGACTTTTGACGGTCAGCTGGGCTTTGAAATAGATGACAGAGATACCATTATCGTTCAAAAGGGACAGCATCCTGTCAACATGATCAACATGCCGGATCAGCATTATTTTGACGAGCTGAAAGCCAAATTAAGATGGAGCGGAGGGCGTGTGTAAAAAAACATTGCGCCAGCATTACAGAATTAGCGGATGTTTTCAATTGTTACCATATCGTCATCTCTCCTAATAAAAAAATAAGCCATATGCATGAGCCATCCAAAGATAACCGGCAAATAAACCGGCAATAAACCAAAGAAGTCGGGATGATATTTGTTCAAACATCTTACTGCTCCTTTCTTCTGTTTTATAGATTTAAAACAAATGTCTGTCATTCCGGAGTGCCAAACTTGCAGTTTGGCGATATCTCTGATGCCCGGAAACCGGACACTTTTGCCAAACTGCAAGTTTGGCACTCCGGATAATCTTTTTCTGAAAGCCTATAGTCACTTAATAACGATCATCATCTGTCTCCATCAGAGAATGACTGTTATCATTAACATACACAGAACAGATGAAAACCTTTCGTTTGTGTGGCTTCTTTCATTTTCACATTCTTATGTGAAGTATGGGAGCTGTCTGGTGCTGGAAAAGGCGCTGCCCATCTTTGTTATAACTCAATGTTCAAGTTTTTTGACCCGGTTCGACTAAAAACCCTGTCATTCCTGCGAAAGCAGGAATCCATTTTGGGCAGAGGCCGCGCTTCCGGAAGCAGTGGATTCCTGCTTTCGCAGGAATGACAGAGAAAAACTTGAACATCGAGTATAAGCAAAGGGCTGAAAATTTATGGCCAGATGTCTAACAGAAAACATGCAAAAACTTTTGTCCGAGTACTTATGTCTCTTTTAACATTCTCAGTAGATCGAAAAGTTTTCGGGCTGTCGCGGGACAGACACGGCGAGCGGGGGAGAAACCCGGCTTTTTCCGGCGGGGGAGTCTTCTGTCCGGGGAAAAAAACCCGGGTTTCTTTGCCATGCCGCACACAGTCCGGAAACTTTTTGATCTACTGATTCTGAGAAAAAATAAATTGCCGGCAGATCGGGAATTCCTGACTCATCCGAAAAAAGTTCAGTCTGATGACTGTTCTGAAAATCTGCAAAAGCGACACCCGATATTCAAGTTTTTTTGTTGACTGAATTTATTGATAGTTTTTAAACTGGGATTTTATGTTGCATAACGTAAATTCAATAGATTATATTTTCAAACTGTTAAAACAGAATATTTGCATCAGGTTTTTAACTATTTGAAAATACTATTTTTATGTGGTTATATATAAATGGCTTGGGCATCGGGTGATATTTGAGAATTAATTTTAAAAAGGAGAAAAACATTATGCCGATAAAACTGCTAATTATCGGAGGCGTTGCCGGCGGTGCGACTGCGGCTGCCCGGGCGCGGAGATTAGATGAGCACGCGGAGATCATTATTTTTGAAAGAGGAGAGCATATTTCTTTTGCGAATTGCGGCCTTCCGTATTACATCGGAGGGGTTATTGAAAATCGGGATGATCTTTTGGTGACCACCCTTGAAGCGTTCCGGGAGAGATATCATATTGATATAAGAATTTTCTCCGAAGTTACTGCCATTGACGCGAAAAACAAGCAGGTCGAGGTAAAAAAACTTACCACAGGAGAGACTTACAAAGAAAGCTACGACAAGATCATTCTTTCCCCGGGTGCGGAACCTCTCAAACCGCCCCTTGAAGGCATAGAACTCAGGAATATTTTTAACTTGCGGAATATTCCTGATTCAGATCAGATCAAGGCATATGTTGACACCCGGAAACCTGAATCCGCAGTGGTTGTGGGCGGCGGTTTCATCGGCCTTGAAATGGCAGAAAATCTTGTACACCGAGGCGTCAGCACGACCATTGTTGAAATGCTTGATCAGGTGATGCCGCCCCTTGATCATGAAATGGCCGCCATTGTTCAGGCTCATTTGAAGGAAAAAGGCGTGACATGCGACCTGGGTAACAGCGTTGAATCCTTTTCCGAAAAAGGGGAGCGTATCATTGTTTCCACGAAAAAAGGGAATGATATTGAATGCGACATGGTCATATTATCCGTGGGCGTCAGGCCTGAGAACAAGCTTGCCAAGGAACTCGGACTTGAAATCGGTACCCGCGGGGGGATAAAAGTTGACGCAACCATGAGGACGTCAGATCCGAATATTTATGCGGTCGGGGACGCTGTTGAAGTGAAAGATTTTGTCACGGGCCTGCCCACGATGACCGCACTTGCCGGCCCCGCGAACAAACAGGGCAGAATTGCCGCGGACAATGTGCTGGGGAGAAAATCCGTTTTCAGAGGCACGTTGGGAACGGCTGTGGTAAAAGTATTTGATATGACAGTTGCCTCAACCGGTGCCAGTGAAAAACTGCTGAAGAACAATAATATCCCTTATCTGCTCAGTTACACGCATTCCGGGTCTCATGCGTCTTATTATCCCGGGGCAGAAATGATGGCAATCAAGCTGATTTTCTCGCCAGGAAGCGGTGAAATTCTCGGTGCGCAGATTGTCGGCATGGAAGGCGTGGACAAACGGATTGATATTCTCGCCACTGCCATCCGGGGAACAATGACGGTCTATGACCTTGAAGAACTTGAACTGGCTTATGCACCGCCTTATGGTTCTGCCAAAGACCCGGTGAATATCGCTGGATTTGTCGCCTCAAATATGTTAAAGGGCGATGTTGAAAATATGAACTGGGATGAAGTCAGCGACCTTGAACAAACCGGATATGTTCTGATAGACCTGCGAAACAAGGACGAGCTTGATGAATCCGGAAGTATCAGCACAGCGTTGCATATCCCGTTGCACGAATTACGCAAAAAATTGCCTGAACTGGAGAAGGATAAAAATTATATTGCTTTCTGTGCTATCGGTCTCAGGGGTTACGTTGCTTATCGCATTCTGACTCAGAACGGATTCAAATCCAAAAACCTGAGCGGAGGGTATAAAACCTATCTGGGTGCAAGGGAGAAGATAATGAAGGAATCCTCCCAGACGCCTCTCTGGCTTGGGGAATAGATATGACGCGGGGTGGGTTACCATATGCATCAGGCTAAGATCGTAACTCATTGTTTTTATTAACCCGTGATCTGCCGGACGGGGTTTGCAACCCCGTCCGAAATATTTTCCGACCCCCGAAAACAAACGTTTCGGACGGGGTTGCAAACCCCGTCCGGCAGTCTTAGCCTGATGCATATGGGGTGGGTTACTGCTACACTGGGGTGATGAAAATGTCACAAACCGGGCTGACAATTGCGATCCCATTTTTATTCCGTAAATTTTTTATGACTTAAAAATCAGGCAGTTAAAAAATGAGGGGAACAAAAACGGGATCAGCTTTTTCAGAGCCTTGGAAACATTTTCATCACCCCACTGCTACACGATGCCCACCCTCCGCGTAATGCCTACCTGCTCAGGATGCAGCCATAATCACACTGCCCGACTTTAGCTGGTGTGCGCTTCCGGCTCCGGAGATTCCGGCAATTGTCCGCACAATGACACGGCAGCCTCAGATCCTCGCATATATTTCGGAATTATCAGTTATATATTTTGGGTAGTGTTCTGAAACCGGACTTAAGCTTTTTAATCTATTGAATCAATTTGGCAAATATCGGAGCTAGCCCAGTTTTAGAACAGCGCCGGATTTCTTAGGGAACTCGAAATAAATAATATACCCGGTTCGGGAAAATGTAGGGTGGGTGCAGCGAAGCGGAACCCACCCTACATTTCGGGTAGATTATTTTTTGGAAAATTCCTTACTTGTCATTATCCAAAACTAACTTCATCTCCGTTCCCCACATAAAGATCGCTTGCAGAGCCATTTCTGCCCGTGCCTCTGACAACAGGATAGCCCAGTTCGATCATTCTCTGAACAGCCGCAAGGCCGGTGCAGTGATTGCAGGCAATCTTTTTGAAACCGTATTTTCCCATGCCTTTGACAAGGTGTTCACGTTCCGGATTCATTGGCCCGAACGGTGCGATATGGAGTCCTCCGTAAACACCGTACAGATTTTCGCCTCCCACGATATTTTCCCGGGCAAAGTCAGCAAAGGTCAGAATAGTCTGATGGCAGCATCCGGTAACACAGACAATCCCCTTGTCTTTGACATTGAAGTAGAGAGATGCTTCACCGCGGACACGGATAAGAATTGGCAGATCAAAGGCCACGGCAGCACAGCCGTCATAGAGTTTGTTCACTTTTCCAGGCTCAAACCGGACAAGTTCACCCTGGTGAGGAATTCCGTTTCTTGTGCCGGCCGTGATAAATTCGGCCCCTTTCAGAAACTGCATTCCTTCGGGATAAAAGGTGTCGGGAATGAGGATTTTGATTTCCGGGTTGTATTTCAGTACGGATTCCAGCCCCCAGAAATGATCGAGATGCTCATGGCTGATCATCAGAAACTCAATTTCGCCATTTTTCAGCATCTTGTCAATACCTTCCCGTTTGAAACAGTTGTCCATGTACGCGGTGTTCCATCCGGTATCCAGAAGAAATTTGTGATGAGTGCCGTCCAGGCTTTCCATGTCAATCAGCGTACTGCTTCCGGCTGCGTTTTCAGGATCCCACGGAATAATCCATTGGTTGGTTTCTAAGCCACCGGCAGCGTTCATCTGACCGACAAGTTTCTCCTCGTCAAACCAGCCGACTTCGGAAATGCATTTTATCTTTACGCTTTTGCACTGACCAATATCATACTTGCTCTCCGCAAGAGTCTCCGAGGCTTTGTGAACGACGCTTCCCCCGCCACTCGGAACAGCGTCTCCGGCAACCATGGTTCTGACAAAATGCCTTCTGTCTGTCTCTTTCATAAATTCATCTCCTTTAAGCGTGTTAGGTGTTAGGTGTTAAGTGTTAAGGGATTTCCTAAAAAACAAAATACCCGGATGTAGGGTGGGTGAAGCACAGCGGAACCCACCGTTCACAACTTCACCCACCCTGTATTTTTCATATTTTCCTGAATCGGGTATATTATTTATTTTGAGTTTTCTAAGTTTTAGATGTCAGCTAGGAAGGAAGCGCGTTCCCAAACCAAAATTCGGAGGCGTGTTTGCGGGTTCTATCCGGAGTGCTGAAATGAAATTTTAGCGCATTTTTCGGAAGCGTGTTTGCGGATTCTATCCGGAGTGCTGAAATGAAATTTTAGCGCATTTTTCGGAAGCGTGTTTGCGGATTCTATCCGGAGTGCTGAAATGAAATTTTAGCGCATTTTTCAGAGGCGTGTTTGCGGATTCTATCCGGAGTGCTGAAATGAAATTTTAGCGCATTTTTCAGAGGCGTGTTTGCGGGTTATATCCGGAGTGCTGAAATGAAATTTTAGCGCATTTTTCAGAGGCGTGTTTGCGGATTATATCCGGAGTGCTGAAATGAAATTTTAGCGCATTTTTTCAGAGGGCCTCGGGCGTGAGCTTGTGCTAAAATTTCATTTCAGCATTCCTCGGCCGATCACTCCTCCAAATCATAAACGGCCCAATGTTTGGGAACGAGAACAATGGAAAATCAATTGCTTCTGTCCTGATGATTTTCTGATGCGTGTTCACCGGAAATTATATTTCGCTATGTGTCAGCGGAGTAGCTTTCGGGCTAGTTTATCCCCACAACCTCCTCGAATTCAGCCTCACGGAACACGGACAGGGGCGCTTCCTCGTCAAGACTTCTTCCGGGTTCGTAATTAAAGGCTTTCTGGGTCTGATGAGACACGGTGCGGAACAGTTCCATCACCGGAATATCATTGGGACACGCGTTGGAACACTGACCGCATCCCACACACGCTGTACTCATATGTGCCAGACGGGTGATATGATAAAACACGGTGT
Source organism: Desulfonema magnum (assembly GCF_017377395.1). Lineage (GTDB taxonomy): Bacteria > Desulfobacterota > Desulfobacteria > Desulfobacterales > 4be13 > Desulfonema_C > Desulfonema_C magnum. The sequence goes on from NZ_CP061800.1 coordinate 858,496, forward strand.
CTGTCGGCATCTTAATGGCCCCTTTTCTGGCCGCCCATTTCAGATATTGCGACGGCTCATGATTAAACACATCCGTCACAAAGACACATTCCTTACAGTAACAGACCGGACAGGCCACTCTGCAATTGTAGCAGTTGACACAATTGGCAAGATAGGTGGTCAGCTTTTCCACACTGTTCGTGGCTTCCGCAGTTTCTGCGAACATTTTGTCACGATACGCCACTCGCTCCGCAATCAGAGACTGAACTGCCGCTTTACGCGCCGAGGGTTCCTCTGCTTCGGAAAGATTAAGATTGTTGAAAAGTGCCTCCCCTCTCGGGGTCAGAGATTGGACCATGAAGTGCTTTTCCGTGTCAACGCCGACAAGTCCGATAAGCATGTCCGCTGCCACAGGAATCGGAAACTCACACGATTTGCAGGCCGGAGACAGGTCAATATCCTCCATGGCAGCCCCCTTGCCTGAAAGAACATTCCGATAAAACAATGCTGTGGATTCTGTCCCTTTTTTTTCAAGGAACCGAAAATAATCTTTATTATTATATGTTCCCAGACAATCCGTTCCAATAATTATGAGTTCCTCAGTTCTCGCCTGTCTGAGTTTCACCAACTCAACAAAAGCCCGAATCTCACAGGGACGAAGAACTGCCACCACTTTTCCGCCCATAGGTTTTCGCGTCAATCTGGATACAATTTTCGCAGCATTCATGGGAAAAGCCGGTGCCAGGGGGTCTGCGTCATCCAGATACTCAGGATCATTTACCAGCACAGGCATCACAACATTTTTCATGGGAAGGTGCTGCGGAATCAGCATGGCGCTCACATCTTCCATTTCAAGCACGGATTTGAGAAGGCTCCGAAGGGATGCTAAAAGGTCTTGATTTTTTACCTCAATTTTTGCCGTTTTCGCCATTAAATTCCTCCTGATTTTTTGAAACTTGAAACTTGAAACTTGAAACTTGAAACTTGAAATTTGAAATTTGAAATTTGAAATTTGAAATTTGAAATTTGAAATTTGAAATTTGAAATTTGAAATTTGAAATTTGAAATTTGAAATTAAAGCTTCTGAGAAGCTACGTTCAGTTCCAAATTTTCAGCAAACAGAAACTGACAACCAAAATTCAGTTCCCAAAAACCGGAATCCGGAATCCGGAATCCGAAATCAAGTTTCAAGTTTCAAGTTTCAAGTTTCAAGTTTCCAGTTTCAAGTTTCCAGTTTCCAGTCATATCACCATTTTTAGTTTGGCTTCATTTGGTCCGAGGTCTCTGATCTGAGCGACCAGTTCCCGCATCACTTCAGCGAACTCAATGCCGTCGCTGGCACCGATCCAGGTCAGTCTGAGTCGTTCCTGTTCAAAACCGAACTGGGGAAGGATTTCCTTGAGCAGTTTTATCCGTCTGCGGGCTTTGTAATTTCCGTTGATATAATGGCAGTCTCCCGGATGACACCCGCTTACGAGTACGCCGTCCGCACCTTCGAGAAGCGCTTTGATTATATATTGCGGATCAACCATTCCGGTACACATGACCCGGATCAGCCGCACATTTTGGGGATAGGAGAGTCTGGAGGTTCCGGCCAGGTCCGCAGCCGTGTAAGTACACCAGTTACAGACAAAGGCGATAATGGTGGGTTCAAAATCCGTCATATTTTCCTCCGCTTTGTTATTTGCCAGCCGCCTGTTATGACTTTCCGGAGTGCCAGACTTGCAGTTTGGCAAGGCATCTGATGCCCCTAAAGCGGTGATTTTGCCAAACTGCAAGTTTGGCACTCCGGATAAAAACTATAATAAAAAACGGACAATGAACAAATTAAGCAAAGATGTCATTTGGTATGTAAGGATGGGTTCCTTCGATCACCTCTACGCCAGCCTTTGCTTTGATCTTGTTGATGATGGGTTCTTTATAATGACAATGATCCATAATGCACGGTGCGATATGAACTTTGGTGGGCCTTTCTTCCATAGGTTTGTTCCACAAGTTCAGTTGTGCCAACCGCGGCACAATGCCGGCCCCGGGACAGTCCCCGCATCCCAGAATACCGATAAGCTCGGCATCCTGATCTTTGTAACGGGCAAACTCCCCTTCTCTTCGGTTAAAACCCACCATACATCTTGAACAAGCAATACAAACATCATCCATAGTCCGCTTACATCCTACAATCAAAATTTTCTCCATCTATCTTAAACTCCTCCTTTTTAGGTTTTTAGTTTCAAGTTTTGTGTTTATAACGGATTTCAGTGAGAGCATATGATAAAATGATTTAGAAACCGGTTTTATCAGTCTTCAATTCAAACAATTCTCAGGGAACAAGCCATACCGCCCGGTCAGCGCTTTTATCCAGCACATATTTTGAAACGCTTCCCATAAAAAACGCTTTGCTGTTTCCCCGTCTGCCGATGATCAGGGTCCCGTAATCCTCCTTTTCCGCCTCTTCCGCGATTGCCTTGCCCACATTCCTTAATGCTTTGATTTCCCTGATTTCAATCTGATCATCCCTGATTCCCGCTTCTTTGAATTTCTGGTAAGCATGAACCAGAAAGCGATCAACACATTTTTTATCCCCCTGCACAAAGATATCTTCAATATCTCCGTCCCTGTCCTCGATATCAATCTCGCAGACATCTCTGAGGCCGGGCACAACATGAAGCAGTGTGGCTTTGATATTCGGGTTCTGACTTGCAATAAAGCTGAAATGATCCACTGCGCGAAGCGAGCTTTGAGAACCATCTATGGCGATCATGATCTTTTCAGAACTTATTTCTCCGTCAATGATCCATAGCGGAATCAGTTTTGAATGTTCCGCGAGGGTGCTGGTCAGGCTTCCCATAAAGATTTCCTGAGCACGGGAAAGTCCCCGCCGTCCCACGACAATTGCGTCCCAGAGTCCTTCCTGTGCATATTCCAGAATATCTTTGGCAATGCCTGTTTTTTGGGAAAGGGTCTTTGTTTCGATACGTTTTTCATCTATCCCCATTCTGATCATCTGAGATTTGTAATCCGCCAGCAGATGCTCTGCGTTTTCCTTTCTTTTCTTTCTGGTTTTTTCCAGAGCAAATTTTGCTTTGAGGCTGGTCTTGGCTTCATCCGTAAGAAATTGGGATATGGCCGGCTGTACATTAAAAAGGGTGTAAGACAGTTCTGATACAAAAGATGACATTCTGACCGCATACTGAACCGCTTGTTTTGAATGAACAGAATCATCAACCGCCAGCAGAATTTTCTTTTTCACGGGCATTTCCCCTTCTCTTTTCCGGTTTTAAGTTTCAAGTTTCAAGTTTCAAGTTTCAAGTTTCAAGTTTCAAGTTTCAAGTTTTTACATTCCCACCGCATGGATTGCATCCATAATTCCTTCAAGTTCTGCGAAAACTTGCGTCTCCATGAAATGTCTGATCTGGGCCGCGCCGCTGGGACAGAATCCTGAACAGCTTCCGCAGCCTTTGCAGACCGCTTCGTTGACCACTGACACGCCTCGGCGTTCGTCAAATTCAATGGCGGAATAGGGACATAATCCGATACAGGTCTGACATCCCGCGCATATATCCGGATCAATCCAGGAGATGGCGGAGGGAACTTCCACATGCCCCCGGGTCGCGAGGGAAAGGGCTTTGGCCGCTGCCCCCGAGGCCTGGGACACAGTATCCGGGATATCCTTAGGCGACTGACAGGCTCCGGCGATAAATACCCCGTCCGTGGCAGTGTTCAGCGGTCCCAACTTGGGATGTTCCTCTAAAAAAAAGCCGTCCGCTCCCTGGTTCACGCCGAAAATTCTGCCGACATCCACCGTGTCTTTTCGGCTCTCCATCGCGACGCAGAGTACTGCCATATCCACAGGAACCCGGATTTTTTTGCCCAGAAGCGTATCCTCTGCAATGGCGATGAGCTTCCCTTTTTCATCGGGCGTGCGGGCGCGGTCCGTAATTTCAGCAACTTTTCCTCGGATAAAAATCGTGCCTTCTTCCTGGCACCGCCGATAAAACTCCTCATACCCTTCTCCGAAGCAGCGCATGTCAATGTAAAAGCTATAGACTTTGGTATCGTGCCCCACTTTCTCCTTGATGAGGTGGGAAAATTTAAGCGCGTACATACAGCAGACCCGAGAACAGTATTCGTGATAGTTCACATCCCGGCTGCCGATACAATGGAGAAGTGCAACGCTCCTCGGTGTTTTTGTCAATTCGCCATTTTCATCTCTGATGAGTATCTTTCCGCCGGTAGGCCCCGTGGCATTGCTGAGGCGTTCAAACTCAAGACTGGTGAAGACATTGGGATATTTGCCATAACCATAGGGCTTCATCGGCGTAGGATCCATGGCATCATATCCCGTGGCAAGGATGATGCTTCCCACTTTTACCTGGATGTCCTCTCCTTTCATGGTGTGGTCAACCGCTTTTGCCTCGCAGACCCTCACGCATTCCATGCACTCGCAACAGCCGCCGCAGTTGAGACAGCGGGCAGCTTCTCTCACCGCCTGTTCTTCGCTAAATCCCATGGCTGCCTCTTCAAAGGACTGTGCCCTGACTTTCGGGTCCAGATGCGGCAGGTGTTCTCTCGGCTGAGGAACACAGTCCTTAGGGATTTCCCGCCAGTTCTTCTCTGAAAGTTCACGCTCGGGAGCGAGTTCTTCAGTCGCTTCCGGATAAATTCCCTGCAAATAGAGATGAATTTCATGTGCGGCCTTGTGGCCTGCCGCGACCGCTTCGACCACCGTGGCCGGACCGGTTACCGCATCTCCTCCGGCAAAAACATGGGAAATACCCGTCCCCATGGTGCGAGGGTCCACCTGAACAGTGCCGCGGCGGGACCATTTCAAACCTGACAGGCCCTCTGACCAGGATGCGTCGGTCCGTTGGCCAATGGCCGGAATAATGGCATCGCAGGAAATGACAAATTCAGACCCCTCCACAGGCACAGGACGACGGCGTCCGGTCGCGTCGGGAGGTCCCAGTCTGGTTTGCAGACATTCAAGCCCTGATACCTTTCCTGCTTTCTCCTTCACCCGGACCGGTGCGGTGAGGTAGGAGAAAACAATATTTTCCTCAATCGCGCCGTGAATCTCCTCCGGGTACGCGGGCATTTCCTCTGCGGAACGCCGATAGACCACGTGAACTTCCTCAGCCCCCATGCGTTTCGCTACTCTGGCCGCGTCAATGGCTACGTTCCCGCCGCCAATGACAACAACTTGGTTTCCCGGACACTTTCCTTGTCCCAGGTTCACCTCTCTCAGAAAACGAACCGCGTCTGTAACGCCCTCAGTCTCTTCTCCGGGAATCCCCAGGTTCAGAGAACCATGTGAGCCGACTCCCAGAAAAACAGAGGAAAACCCTTGTTTTTCCAAATCATCAAGCGTGATATCCGAACCAAATCGTACCCCGGTGCGGGCTTCCACCCCCATGCGGAGGATGTAGCCGATCTCCCGATCAAGAATATCCGGCGGAAGACGATAATCCGGGATTCCCACCCGGAGCATTCCGCCCAGCCGGGGAAGGCTTTCAAAGAGCGTTACCGAATAGCCCAGAAGCCTCAGATCATACGCGACCGTCAGTCCCGCAGGCCCGGAACCGACGACGGCCACTTTTTGGTCATTCTCCTTGATTTCAGGCAGAGCCAGGTTTTCCATATCCACCTGGTCCGCGGCAAAGCGTTTCAGGTCCCGGATAGCCACAGGCTCATCCACGTCACAGCGACGGCATTCACTTTCGCAGGGATGGGGACAGACTCTTCCCAACACCCCGGGAAAGGGCAGTTTTTCCATAATAAGCCGGAACGCGGCTTCATATTTTCCCTGTCTGACCAGTTGGACATATCCCTGGACATTCACCCCCGCGGGACATGCTCTGACACATGGCGCACGGTCTCTTTTATCAATACAAAACGTAATCGGCACAGCTTGGGGAAAAGCCCGGTAGATGGCTTTTCTGTCTATAAGTCCCTCATTCCATTCGCTTGGCACGGATACCGGACAGACTTTCTCACATTCGCCGCATCCGGTGCAGATGCCCTCTTTCACATATCTCGGCTTTCTACGGATGGTCACGGTGTAGTTGCCAATATATCCTGAGACGTCCGTGACCTCGCTGTACGATAAAAGTTGGATATTTGGTTCCTGAGCCACCTCGACCATTTTCGGGGTTCCGATACACGCTGCGCAGTCAAGGGTGGGAAAAGTTTTGTCGAACTGGAGCATATGTCCGCCAATGGTGGTATCCTTTTCCACCAGATAAACATTATGGCCTCCTTTGCCCACATCCAGTGCGGCCTGCATCCCCGCTATGCCTCCCCCCAGTACCAAAACATCAGGATGGACATCCACCTCACGAGTTTCAAGACGATGATGATAATTGACCCGGCTGATGGCTGCGGCAGCCAGAGATTTTGCCTTCCGGGTGGCCTCATCCTCATTCTCAGTCACCCATGAAACCTGTTCCCGGACAGAGGCCATCTGGAACATATACGGATTAAGCCCGGCTCGCTGGCACGCCCCCTGGAAGGTCTTTTCGTGAAGCCTCGGGGAACAGGATGCCACCACGACGCGGTTCAGTCCATATTCCCTGATGTCCTTCTCAATCATCTCCTGACCCGGATCTGAACACATGAACTTGTAATCCCGGGACACAACGACATTTTTTAATTTCCGAGCAAAGGCTGCCACCTCCTCCACACGAACTCTGTATGCGATGTTAATTCCACAGTGACAGATATAAAATCCTATCTTTACGGACATGATCACCCCCTTTTTTTAATGGATAATGGATAATGGAGAATGGAAAACTTAATTGTCAATTTTTAATTATCAATTATCAATTATCCATGAGTTAAAGTCCGAACCTGCCGAATAAGCTCCTCCGCTTCAGGGGGTTTTTCCAGATAAGCCTCTGGTTCGGGGATTCCCTGACTGAATGACCCGTCTCGAAATTTCCTGTATTGAAAAAAAGTCTTTTGGGGAATGGCCGACAGCATGACCACGGGAATTTTTTTCAGGTGTTCATCACGTCTGAGGCGGATGTACATGTCAATGCCATTTTCATCGGACATCATGGCGTTGAGAATGACGCAGGCCGGTTCTTCTTCAGCCGCCTTTCTCAGCCCCTCTGATTTGTTTTCGGCGATGACGGGTTTAAAACCATGGGTATCCAGCAGCGTGGAAAGAAAAATCACCATGTCTGACTCATCATCCACCACAAGAACTTTTCTTTTCATCCCTGGCCTGATCTCCTTTTTCCCATATATGCAACGGATGCTAAAAAAACCACCAAAAGCGGATTTGCATCAGACAATTATCCGGGGATTCCCCCATATGTTTCTCTTTAATTTGGTCACACTCCTTTGGAATGTATTAAAGGGTATTTGACAAGCATAAATCGTGCCATAGTTGTCAATATGACTTTTTTTATTTTTTATTTAAAATACTTGATTCTGATGAAGAAGCATTTGGAAGGTGTGGAAAAAATGTTGCATATATGCAACATTTATGAAGGGAAAACCTTGCAGAACTTCCCTATATATCTTTAATAAGATAAATGTTGCAACTGTTGCGCAACATTTGCAACATCATAATGGCAGCCAATGACCTGTTCCGTGTGTTCGGCATGACATCAGGCATAGTCCGTCTAAATCATTTACTTTTATCTGGCTGCTTTTTGTGCCGCATCCAACAGGCTCACCGAAGGACATTGCCTGAGCCTGTCGAAGGACATTGCCTGAGCCTGTCGAAGGACGTTGCCTGAGCCTGTCGAAGGGGAACCTCCTGCGGTGAGCCGGAACATCATCAGGCAAAAAAACAGCAAAAGGTGATATCTTTAAAACGGCCTACATCAGGCGCTTTGTCACCAGCTTACGAATCTGTTGTGTTTTTTTAAAACAGATTATTTGCGTTTCCCCCATCGCATTAAGATGACGATGAAAGATAATATTCCTGCCATGCCTCCGATACCTTCCCACATGGGATCCCGGAGAAGAGAAATGAAATCTTGCTTAAATTCTCTGATATTTCCCCATATGGGATGACGGAAAAGGGAAGCAACAGCATCTTTAACCTTGTTCATCGGAATATTCATCCCGGAAGACACTCCGTTCAGTTTCCATATTCTCACGGTATGGTCCCAGCCTCCCGAAGCCAGATATTTCCCGTCAGGGCTGAAACAAATATTTCCGATCTTGTCAGAATGACCTTTGAGGATTTGAAATTCAATAAAGATACCTTGGGACAGCTTCCATATTTTGACAAACCTGTTTCTGCTTCCCAAAGCCAGATATTTTCCGTCAGGGCTGAAAGCCATATTTTCAACAGTTTCAGAATGTCCTTTCAGGGTTTGAAATTCGAAAAATCCGCCGCGGGATAATTTCCATATTTTTATTATGTCCTCGTCAAAGCCCCCTGAAGCCAGATATTTTCCGTCAGGGCTGAAGCATACATTTTCAATATAAGGATGTCCTTTTAATGTTTGAAATTCAGAAAATCTGCCGCGAAAAGACTTCCAGATTTTTATATTTTTATCCAGCCCTCCCGAGGCCAGGTAAACGCCATCCGGGCTGAAAGACAGGCTGTAAACAGGTTTTGAATGACCTCTCAGGGTTTGCCGTTCAAAAAACTTTCCTCCGGATAAATTCCAAATTTTAACTGTCTTGTCACTGCTTCCGGAAATCAGGCATGTCTCATCAGGGCCGAATAACACGCTGTTCAGATGATCGGAATGGCCTTTCAGAATCTGAATGATTTTTCTGTCAGACAGGCGAAAAATACCAATATCATGGGAAGTTTGGTATCGGCCAAATGCAATGTATTTTTCATCTGGTGAAAAATCAAATAACCTTGAAGTGATAACAAGAGGGGCTTCGTTGTTTTCATATTGCCAGATCACATTATAATTCTGATCACAAACATAATATGCGTTATAAACCCTGTAGGCAAAATAATTTCCCTTTGGCGAAAATTTCACATCAAGTGTAATACCGTTCATTTTCAAGGTGTTCCATTCCTTTGCAGAAAATTTTTCTGCAAATATGACTTTTGCAGAAAAAAGAACACAGAAAACCAGCATAATGTAAAAATATTTTTCGGATTTGGTACGAAAATTCATAAAATGCCCTCCTTTTTCACAGAGACCGCCTGAACGCGGAACTCCGATCTTTCCGGATGAGTCAGAGGTTTTCAATCTGATGAGCGTGTGAAACTTTAAACCGTTAGTTGTAAGAGCCTGTTTGAAAAGTAATTCCGAACGCGGCTTTGTGCCTGTTTTTTTGCCACGAAGACACGAAGGCACGAAGGCTCACGAAGTCTCTTTGTGTCTTTGTAGCTCTGAGAGCGTGTCTGAAAAATGACGGACAGACCGGCTTTTAACCGCGAAACACACGAAAAAAAATACGAAACGATACGAAAACAGACTGAAAATTTCCCCGGTTCCGGTATTTTTCCGTGTGTTCCGTGTGTTTCGCGGTTAAAAAAAATCGCCAGGCCCGTTTTCGGAGATATTTGTCATTTTTCAAACACGCTCTAAGTAAAATATTAAACAATTAAACGCTCGGATACTTGTTTGAAAAGATACCTTTAATTTTTCAAAAATGCAATGTCACAATGTCAGATTATATTCACTTTTCCACCCATCTCTTGCATTTTTATGAATTAAGGGTTAAAAATAAGAAATAAAAATGATGCCTGATTTTCATATTATTGATATAACGGATTAATATAACAGATCATCAGCTTTATATTCCATATTGTGAATATTTGATAAAAAGGAAGAACCATGGACAAAGCAATTTTAATTTCTCACAGCAGTCGGGATGATAACTTTGTTGGCAGGCTGTACGAAGTGATGGAGGCTCATGGATTATTCAACTGGGTGGATTCACGGGTGTTACGAGGCGGGAGCGATCTGACACAGAAAATCCATACACAAATTGAAAAAGCCAGAGCCTTTATTGTTGTTATCAGCCCTGATGCGTTTAATTCCGCATGGGTCGCTGAAGAAACCAGATATGCCTCACAAATCAAAGAAAAACGTCAGGATGATTATCCGATCATTGCTTTGTTACGGGAGGGCATCGAGCTGGGCGCTTTGAAATGGATTTTTTCAAAGGAACCTGTGGCGATTCGTGTCAAAGATGACAAGAAAGGTATCAGTGCGGCCATGCCGCATATCATGGCCGCACTGGGAGAAAACTTTCCTGGTGACTCCGGTTCAGAAAAGACAATTTATTCCGAGCCTGTGGAAGAATTATTCCTGGAACTGAAATCTCCCCGCATCAGAGAAAAACACGGAAAACGCCGTGCTGCTGCCGAGGCCGAACTCACTTATATTCCGGCTGCACGCGGACAACCGCGTATAAAGTGCCACCAGCCTTTTCTTTTCACCTCTCCTCTGGGCCCCATTGAAATTGAGGAACTGAGTTGGTACCTGGAAAGATATTATTTATGGTCAGCAGATATCTTCAGAATAAGAGCTGAAAACGTTGAAAAAAAACTTCCGGAATGGGGGCATGCATTGTATCAGCAAGTCATGCCGGAGGATAGCTGTGATAATATCATCTCGGCCTGGCAGGAGATTGGCTCTCACACAGAACGTCGTTTTGTCATTTTTGTAGATTTTCCGCAACCGAAAAAGAACCAGAACGAGGAACAGCGCAATGAAGCTGAGGATGCCTCTAATTTGTTACTGGGGCTTCCCTGGGAACTGATCCATGATGGAAACAGCTACTTGTTTCAGGGTGCAAAATATGTGCGCGTGAGACGTCGGCTGCAAAATACATAGTCTCGGAGTTTTCTTTATATGGTCCCTTGTTTTTATCAAAGCATGTTTTGCTCCTGACGGAGCAGAAAGGATAAGATATAATGAATAAACTGATGATATTAGTTACCCTGTCTGTTTTTTTGATAATACTGGGCGGAAATGTGAAGGGAGAGGTGATACTAAAGACAGAATACCAGGACAGTGCTCCCAAATACTTTGAAAAAAATGGAAAAATAGCTGGTATATGTGTTGATATTATAAATGAGCTGAACAGCAGACTTCGGAAAAAACATATAAAAATTGGTAGTCCTGAAAAGGTAGTGATGAATCCCGTTCAGTCCCCCGGTTATCAGGACACTGAATCTCATCCATCACTACTTGTGCAGGACTACCAAAAAAATTAACCGAATAGTGAGTTATTTGTATTTATAATAATTTTTTCTGTGTACAGGACAAACAAGATAAGTGCCAGAGAAAGCCGGCTTTTTCCGACAGGGAAAATCGTCCCGTCCGGGGGAAAAAGCCGGGTTTCTTCCCTGCGCCTCAACTTTTTGTCCTGTACACAGTAATTTTTTATACGATAAAACCGGCAGGTTAAATTTTATTAAATTTGGGAATGAAAAACTTTCTAATTTTTGGGAATACGTCCATGACAAAGGAAAGGAAATGAATTCTGAAAAATCCGAACAAGCAAAAATATTGATTGTGGATAACGATCCCATCATTCTGAGCCTTCTTTCTGATTTTCTGAAAGAATCCGGCTTTATTCCCCTGATTTCGGAAAACGGTAACGAAGGACTTCTTTATGCTGAATTTGACCGCCCTGACCTTATCCTGCTGGATGTGATGATGCCCGGTATGGACGGCTTTGAGACCTGCCGCCGCCTCAAAGAAAATGAACACACCAAAGATATTCCGGTAATTTTTCTGACCGGGCTTTCCAATAGTACCAATAAAATCAGGGGATTTGAGTCGGGAGCGGCAGACTATATCCCCAAGCCTTTTCAACTGGAAGAAGTTTCAGCCCGCATTACAGCCCATCTGACCATTCAGCATCAGAAAAAAGAACTTTCGCAACTGAATGCCAGACTGTCTGAATTAAATGCCGCAAAAGATAAATTTTTTTCAATTATTGCCCATGATCTGAAAAGTCCGTTTAACGGGCTGATTAATCTGACAAGTTTTGTGGTTGAATCTTTTGAAGATTTGGACAGAAAAACAATAAAAGAGTACATGGAACTTATTCACAATTCTTCAAAAGAGACATTTACCTTGTTGGAAAATTTATTGGAATGGTCAAGATCTCAGACCGGGCGCATTATATGGAATCCCAGAAAAACAGACATAAAGGACGTGGTGAATAAGAATTTGGCCCTATTCAGACAAATGGCTGATGAGAAGAATATTTTTTTAACAAATGAAATAAAGAAAAATATTTTTGTTTATGCGGATGAAAACATGATTGCGACTGTCATCAGAAATTTGGTGACAAATGCCTTAAAATATACGAACAGCTGCGGAAAGGTCAGCGTCAGATATCAGGATGCGGGAGATTTTGTTGAAATTCTGGTTTCAGATACAGGCGTTGGTATTGAAAAAGAACATATTGACAAACTGTTCAGAATTGACATTCACTATTCGACACGGGGAACGGCAAAGGAACACGGCTCAGGACTGGGACTGATTTTGTGTAAGGAATTTGTGGAAAAGAACAGGGGAAAAATCCGGGTTGAAAGCGAACCCGGAAAGGGGACAACATTCGGGTTCACGCTGATGAAACTGCCTTTGGATTAATTATCCCGGACTCCGAAATCTGTCAAAAAGAAACGGAATCGTTATGATAAGCCCTGAAAAAAGCGATGCCAGCGGGGAAGATAGTGTTCGTCACGTTTCAATGAAATAAATATACCGATTGCACGGCCCACAATCAGGTTCCGGTCAACAAATCCGAAAAAACGTGAATCCGCGCTGTTGTCCCTGTTATCTCCCATCATAAAGTACTGTCCTTCCGGAATAAGCAGAGGCCCGAAAGTATTCAGAGAGGGGCGGCCGGGCGTGATCATCAGGGAATGCTTTTTACCAAAAATATTTTCGCTGAAAAAAATATGATCTGATCGCTGGTCAGGCGGCAGATGACTGATGGTTTCCTGATCAGGTGATTCATATGTTACGGCTTTTCCGTTGATGAAAAGCTGATTGGCTGACATGGCAATTGTGTCACCTGGAAGACCGATGACACGTTTGACCAGCCGCTTGCCATCTTCAGGTGAAAAAAACACCACAATATCACCGCGCTCAGGATGTCCCCAGCATGTTATGTGATATGTGGTAAAAGGAACCTTCAGGTCATAAGCCAGCTTATTTACAAAAAGACGATCCCCCTCCAAAATGGTGGGCTTCATGGACCCTGTGGGAACATCATTAAACTCGGCAATGGCTGACCGGAACGACATTGCAATGATCAGCGCCACGACAATGCTGTATCCCCATCCGCGCCAGAATATTAATAATTTATTCTTCAAATTATTATTCATTTTCTTCTTTCTTTTTTGTTTTCCTGATTTTTTTGTATAAATTCCCGTAAAAGCCAACTTCAGATTGATAAAACCTAATCCGTGCCCTCGGATTTGTCAATCCGAACCGCACAAAAATGGAAAAGCTGTCTGGTCATCATTTCTTTATCAGACTTGTTTCTAACGCATAGATCGAAAAGTTTCCGGGCTGTGTGCGGGATAAAAAAGACAGGCAGCGGAGAAACCTGGCTTTTTCCGGCGGCGGAAGGTGCCTTATCCGGAGAAAAAAGCCGGGTTTTTTTCCGGACACAGATTTTTGCATTCCGAAAAATTATCGTTGGAAACAATATGTTGAAAATTTTTCGATCTGCTGATTTTAACTATTTGTTTTTTTTTAAGATATGAATGTGCCGAATCCCCACTGCTTATCTCAGTTATCCGAATAAAAATAACAACATGGTTGAAATTATTGAAACACAATAAGAAATTATTGACATACGACCATTTATTTGGTATATTCAGTTCAAATATAAAATATATTACTAAGGAGATGTTATCATGGATAATTTGTCAAGAGTTAAAAAAATCAGTAAAAATTTTCACCTGCTACTTTCTTTCCTGCTGGTAGCGATACCACTGTATTATGTTTTGTACTGGGCATTCATTAATTATCTGCCGGAGACACTGATTACGGTGAATACTCATTCGGCCCCTCTGATCCCGCACAAGCTGCCTATAAAATTACAGTTTGTCGGATTTATTACAAGTTTGCTCCCTCTTTCAGCGTTAACTTACGGACTATTAAATATACGAAAACTGTTTTCATTTTATAAAGAGGACATCATATTTTCTTTTGAGCATGTCAGTATTTTTAAAAATATTTCCAAAGCTCTTTTATTATGGGTTCTCTTTTCAGTGTGTTATGAATCTGCCAAAAGTGTTTTATTTTCAGCAGGAAATCCTCCGGGGAGCAGAGTTGTCGAGGTCGGGTTTGGCTCCGCGGAAATTACCACGCTTATGGTAGGAGGTATTGTGCGGGTCATCGCATGGGTAATGGATGAAGGACGAATCTTAACTGAAGAAAAAGAACTGACTATTTAACCGGAGTCACCATGTCAATAATTATTAATCTGGATGTAATTCTGGCAATGCGTAAGATGAAATCAGTCGAACTTGCAAAACTGATTGGAATCACCGAACAAAATCTGTCTGTTCTGAAGACAGGAAAAGCCAAAGCTATTCGCATATCCACGTTGGATGCCATATGCAGGCACCTTGAATGCCAGCCAGGGGACATTCTTGAATATAAAAATCAGGAATAAGAAGAAACAAACCGAAAAAATGTAGCCCACCTTCAGTACACTCCCCAGCATTTTTCCTGCTTTAGCAATCGGATTTTGGTTTTTCATGGCATGAAATTTGCTTAAAATTTAATGACAAATCTTCATATAATAAATACTATTTAGTCTTTTTGAACCTTTTTGGCAACATCACGCCACCAAATTGCATTTACATTGACACACATTTCAATATCCGGATCACAGGAAAACTCTGTGATCCACCTTCAGCACCTTGCCCAGTATTTTTCCCGCCTTCTTTCCGATAGTCCTTTTCCCTCTTTCCATTTCGGATATATGTCTTCTGGGTATGCCGGTCAGTTCGGACAGGCGCTTCTGAGTCATATTTTCTCTGTCCCGTGCAGCTGCAAGATACAGCCCGGGCAAATCTTTCTCATCATACTCCGGAAAAGCCTCACGCCATGGGACAGAATCCGAAGTGTCGGCAAAACCGAGTTCGGTCAGTGCCCTCATTGCCTTCTCCATGTTTTCGGCGGGGCCTGTGACCGTGACGGTCACCGTCTCAGTACGGAGCTTTCTCATGGGTTCCTGCATAAATCACCTCCGCTATTTTTATTTCCTTGTCTGTCACCTCCCAGACAGCCACATAAGTGGGTCTGCCTTTTTTCAGATGACAATGATGCCTGCTGTCTGAAAGCTGGCCATAATTGGGCCAGTTCCCTCTCACCGGGCCGGAGATTTCAATCTCCTGTGCCAGAAGTGCGAGCTTTCTTCTTACGGAATCAGGCAGGCGAGCAATCTGCCTGACGACCTTCTTTTTGAAATTTACCGTCCATGACATGACAATATTCTTATTTTATTTTTCAGTGTGTTTCAAGGAGAAAGCGGACGGGCATATATTTTTGCAACTCGCGGACAGACAAATGAAATGAGATTTTCGGACAGATGAAACGAGATTTTTTCATATCCCCCTTTTCTGTCCGAATTTTTTTTGTAAAACTCATAAACTTTTCGACCTGTACGGTTAAACATAACTATTTGAAATTAAAGATAGCTATAGGGTGTGCGGAGCGAAGCGGAACCTGCCGAAATTCAGTAAACGGTGGGATCCGCTTCGCTCCGCCCACCCTACAAAAAATTCTAACTGCACCGGTCGAAACTTTTTGGAAGGTCTTTACGAAACGCGGAAACAGGAAGCCTCGGACATGGGAAAACGAAAGCCGGTCACAGTCGTTTTTCACAAAAACGGGAAACATCTTCACGAAAGCACGCTTGCCCGGCACTTCGGAAAGCTGCTGAAAAAATCAGGACTTCATAAAATTCAGATCAAAGGAACCCGTCACACATGTGCGACACTGCTGTTAACATCGGGGGTAAGTGTGGTGGCGTATGTTAGGGAGCATCTGGGACATGCCAGCATAAAGACGACAGTGGACATTTACGGGCATTGGATACCGGGAAGCGGACAGAAGTTTGCCAACATTTTGGACTGAAAGCGGTCTGAGAGCGCACTAAAAAAGGGTGAACCTATTGAAGTCACACCCTTTTATTTTTTAAGCGGTGCCGAAGTTTTGCCGGCATTTTGGATTGAAAGCGGTCTGAGACCACAATTAAAAAGGGTGTAACTTATTGAAGTTACACCCTTTTATTTTTTGAGTGGTGCCGAAGGGGAGACTCGAACTCCCACCGGGATACCCCGACTAGACCCTGAACCTAGCGCGTCTACCAGTTCCGCCACTTCGGCATAAAAAAACATCCCTTGAAAAAGATTGCTTTCATGTTTAGTTTGGTCTATATATACGCTTTTATTATTCATGTCAAGATAAATTTAAAGATTAAAGAAGGTTAAAATGGAACTTATTGAAGGTATTGAAAAAATTGGACAACCATATAAGGATGCGGTGATTACCATTGGAAATTTTGACGGGGTGCATATCGGACATCAGGCACTTTTTCATGAAGTGATTGAAAGGGCTGACGCACTGGGGGGAACATCCGTAGCCATGACTTTTGAGCCACATCCGATCCGGGTATTAAAGCAAAACGGCTATCCCCCCATGATCACCCTTTATGAACAAAAAGTGGAGCTGATTACAAGATCAGGAATTGACGTGCTTATCTGTGTTCCTTTTACACCGGAATTTGCAGCGGTGACAGCTAGGGAGTTTGTGGAAGATATTCTGATAAAACGCATCGGTGTCAGGGCAATTGTTGTTGGCAGGGATTATTCATTTGGAAAAAACCGCGAAGGCAGCATTGAGCTTTTGAGAACATATTCAAAAGAACTCGGTTTTGACCTGATCGTGGCGGACTGGATACAAAAACCCGGAAACGGGGCTGACAGAATCAGCAGCACCCGGATACGTGAATTTGTCACGGACGGGGATGTTGAACAGGCTCAGAAATTACTGGGCAGATATTACCAGATACGGGGCGTAGTGGAAACCGGACGCAACCGGGGGGGCAAGCTTCTGGGATTCCCCACAGCAAACATAAACCTGCATGATGAACTGGCTCCCAAAACCGGCGTCTATGCTGTCACAGTGGAATTCCAGGGTAAAAAATACAAAGGGGTTGCCAATATCGGATACAGCCCTACCTTTGATGACCATATATATACAGTTGAAGTTCATATCCTTGATTTCAATGATAATATTTACGGTCAGAAAATCCGTGTCAATTTTACAGAACGTCTGAGAGATGAGAAAAAATTTTCAGGCATTTCCGAACTGTCAGAACAGATCAAAAGAGATATTATCAAGGCGCGGGAAATATTGTCCTTATAAGACAGGTTATATTTTTTATCGCGAAGAGGCCTGCTATGAAAGAAAAAATTACAATTTTAGTTATTTTTTTTCTTTTTTTCCCTATGCTATTACATGCGGATGAGAAACTCGGACTCAGTAAAGGCCAGACTGTTTATGTGCCGGCTTACTCGCATATTTATAGCGGAAACAGTGAAAGACCTTTTTTATTGGCAGTGACATTAAGCATTAGAAATATTGATCCGAAACATCAGATCCAAATAACATCTGTTGACTATTATGCAACACAGGGGAAACATTTGAAGCATTTCTTAAATGAACCAAGAATATTAAAACCGCTTGGATCATTACGCTACATTATACCTGAAAAAGACAAAAGCGGAGGATCAGGTGCCAATTTCATAGTCGAATGGAAATCCGGCAAGTCTGTCAATTCGCCCATTGTCGAATGTATAATGATTGGCACACAGACTCAGCAGGGGGTTTCTTTTACATCCCGTGGTCGGGTAATTGTCACATCTGATGATTGAACTTATTGAACCTATTTAAAAATAATCCGTGGTTGCGGCGGACAGGCGGGGGCATCGGTAATGAGGTCAATTGGAAAACCCCGCCTGTCGCTGAAGTCCGCGCTATCTGACAACTAACAACTGGCAACTGACCTATGAAAAAAAACATATTATTTTCCCTGATACTTGGAATAGGGGTATCTGCCGCGGGGCTTTATCTGGCATTCAGAAATGTGCCATTTTCTGAGCTGATTATTTATCTGACCTCCATAGATTATTTTTGGATATTACCCGCCGTACTGGCAGGCCTGATCAGTTTTATGCTGAGGGTGCTTCGGTGGCAGATCATTCTGGAATCATCACAAAAAATAAATTTCTGGGGAGCATTTCATCCCCTGATGATCGGTTTTATGTTAAACTGTATGCTCCCGGGCAGAGCCGGTGAGGTGGCAAGGCCGGTCATTCTGCAAAAAAAGAACAAGGTTCCTTTTTCCACGGGGCTTGCGACCGTTGCCGCTGAAAGGGTTTTTGATATCAGTATCCTGATCATTTTTTTTTCAGTGGCCTTTGCAAGCGTGGAGATAGACCCGAACCTTAATATTCCTTTTGGTGATTACAATTTGAACCGGGAAACGCTGAAAATGATTGGCGGGGGCATGTTAAAGCTGACAGGGGTTCTGATTACCGGAATGATCATGGTCAGTTTCAGCGGGACCCGGAGAATTATAAATGGCGGAATCATGGGAATCCCCTCCCTGTTTTTCTTTGCAGGACCTTCTTTTAAAACAAAAATAAAAGAGAAAATCTGCACCGTTCTGGTGGGATTTATGGAAAATTTCGCTTCAGGCTTTGCGCTTGTCAGATCCCCTAAAAAAATAGGGCTTTGTATTGGCCTTTCTGTTTTTGTCTGGGCGCTTCAGGCGCTTTCATATTATGTTTTCTCCCTGGGATGTCCCGGCATAGCGCTGTCATACACGAAGATCACCACGGTCATGCTCATCATATGTGTTTTCATAGCCCTTCCGTCTGTTCCGGGATTCTGGGGACTTTGGGAGGCCGGGGGGATTTTCGCGCTGTCTCTTTTCGGGGTTCTTTCAAAAGACGCTGCCGGTTATACACTGGCAAATCACGCAATTCAGGTTTTTCCTGTCATCATCGTCGGCTTTGTATCAGCTATGATAACCGGTGTGAATATTTGGCAGGTTTCATATGAAAAATAAGTGTCTGGTGTCTGGTAGAAAGAAATTCACCAAACGCCAGAATAACCAGGAAAGGTAATTAACTATGGAGCTACTTGACATCGTAACATATCCTGATAAGTTCCTCAGACAGCCCTCAAAACCGGTTGAGAATATAAATGAAGGAATTCAGGAGCTTATTAACAATATGGCCTTCACCATGTATCAGGCCCCCGGCGCCGGGCTGGCTGCCATACAGGTCGGGAGCGACAAAAGTATTATTATTTATGATGATCTGCCATGGGAAGAAAAGCAGTCTTTACAGGTGATTATAAATCCGAAAATTATTAAGAGTGAGGGGGCTATTGTTTCAGAAAATGAAGGATGTCTCAGCGTTCCGGATTTTAAGGCAGATGTAAAACGGTCAGCCGCTGTTCTTGTGGAAGGGACTGACAGAGAGGGAAAGCCGCTGAGAATAGAAAGAGAAGATTTTCTGGCCATTGTGTTACAGCATGAGATTGATCATCTGAACGGAACATTATTTATAGATCGTATTAGCGCGCTCAAGAGAGAGATGTATAAAAGGCGCGTGAAAAAACAATTAAAAAAAGATAAAAAATAAGGTAAAAATTCCGTGTCTGAAAACAGGGATTTTTGTTCCGAAAACAATGGTTCGGGCAGTTTTTGAAGATGAAAACGGTATAAAAATATAACCTGCTGAAAATAAAGGATGTATTTTTTTCAGATCGGAAAACCTTAAATTCTTTAAAATCAATTGATTAGAATAAACTGTCCGAACTGTTGCGAAAAAAAATGGATAAAAAATTTAAAATTATATTCATGGGCACCCCGGATTTCGCAGTGCCCGCTTTGGAAGCCCTTCATCAGAATGGTTATGATGTCGCTTTGGTGATCACCCAGCCGGATCGTCCCAAAGGACGGGGACGCAAGCTGCTTCCTCCGCCTGTGAAGGAAACGGCCGTAAAACTGGGATATGACATTATCCAGCCTGAGACCATGAAAGGCGATGAAATTGCAGGCCATATCAGAGAACTCAGACCGGACCTGTTCGTGGTGGTCGCTTTCGGACATATTCTTCCCAGGCGTCTTCTTGATTTACCGCGTATCGGGCCAATTAACATTCACGCATCGCTGCTTCCCAAATACCGCGGTTCTGCACCGATTCAGCGGGCTGTCATCAACGGGGAAAAAGAAAGCGGTGTTACCACCATGTTTATGGATGAGGGCATGGATACAGGTGATATTCTTTTATCTGAAAAAACTGAAATTACCGCGGATGACACATCTGCTTCTCTGCATGATCGTCTTGCTATTCTCGGGGCAAATCTTCTGATAAAAACATTAAAGGGATTTGAAGCAGGAAACATCGTTCCTGTTCCCCAGAATCATGATCA
Organism: Desulfonema magnum; assembly: GCF_017377395.1. GTDB lineage: Bacteria > Desulfobacterota > Desulfobacteria > Desulfobacterales > 4be13 > Desulfonema_C > Desulfonema_C magnum. Next base: position 878,898 of record NZ_CP061800.1, read on the forward strand.
GGCCACCGGTGCCCCTTTGCTGAATAAAAAGGATGGTCATATTGATTGGAAAAAGCCTGCCAAAATGCTTGACCCGTTCATCCGCGGGATGACGCCGTGGCCCGGGGCTTTTACTTTTCACGGGGATAAACGTCTCAAAATTTTCAAAGCTGTGCCTGTTCCGCTTGATACAGATGATCCCCCCGGCACTGTCATCAGAAGCTTTCCTGATGAACTCCGGGTTGCAACCGGAAAAGACGCTTTGTCTGTTCTGGAAATTCAGGGCGCGTCAGGAAAACGGCTTTCAATCAGAGATTTCCTCCGAGGGTATGATATCCCTCCGGGGACAGTTTTATGCTGATCCGCGAGGTTCAGACCTGCGAGGTTTTGAAAACCTCGCAGGTCTTTTTAAAAGCTGTCTGAGTTCTGAAAGCCTTTGAAAGATAAAGACAGCATCTTCTGTTCTGATGTTTCCGTGTCCGTGTGTGTCCGCGACACCCTTGATTTTTCCGGAATATGTCCCGCAGACCACAACTAAAAGGCCAACCGCTTCCCATCCCCGTCAAAATCATCTTTTGGTCTGACATATTCGACAGCAGATTGAAAATGTTCGGAATTTTCCTAAGCGCATGTTTGAAAAGCCCCGTGGGGACGGCATATTGTGTAGCACAAGATAGCCTGTTCCTGAGTCCCGTGGGGACGACATATTTGTAGCACAGGAGAAGCCTGCACCCTTCTGAGTCCCGTGGGGACGGCATATTTGTAGCACAGGGGAAGCCGCCCCCCTGAGTCCCGTGGGGACGGCATATTTGTAGCACAGGGGAAGCCGCACCCCAGAGTCCCGTGGGGACGGCATATTTGTAGCACAGGGGAAGCCGCACCCCAGAGTCCCGTGGGGACGGCATATCGGGGCTATAAATATGCCGTCCCCACGGGACTATAAAAAACACGGGGCATATCATTGCTGCAAATATGCCGTCCCTACGGGACTAAAAAACACGGGACATATCATTACTGCAAATATGCCGTCCCTACGGGACTAAAAAACACGGGACATATCATTGCTACAAATATGCCGTCCCTACGGGACTAAAAAACACCCTCACAGGAAAGGAGACACTAATGATTTTAAACATGAAAACATACTGCCTTACCATTTTTTTTGATGGCACGCTGTGGCTTATGCCACACAGCTTCTCATTGACCACGCCAGAAAAAAGGATGTGCTGATGGTGTTTATCCTCAGCGAATGGCTGATCATTTTCATTGCCTTTGGCTTTTCGCTGCTTGAATATTTCCTGTTTTGGAGAATACCGAACATCTCTGAACATCTCAATATCCAATCGTCATCTCCGTTTCTTGCTCCGGGTGTTGCATTTATCAGTTCTTTTTTTCTCACCGTTATCATGTTTCTCGGAGCGGTTTGCCTTGCATCAATGGCTGGCTATCTGTTTGCGGACTTCAGCCTTGTTTTTTCAGGTATTCTCGTCAGCGGAATTCTTTGCATTGCTTATCTGTTCAGGCAAATTTTTAGCAGCGAAATGAAGGGGGCGGAATCGGGGGAGAGTCTGTGAAGCATTGAGGCTGTGGGCGGCAAAAGTACAAGGAAAGGGGATAAGAAAAGGAAAATGTTCGTTTTTTGAAAATTAAGAAGATATAAAAATATAACCTTCTGAAAATAAAGGCTTTGATTTTTAAAACCGAACATTGCCAAATCCTATAAAATCAATTGGTTATAAAAACTGTCCGAACTATTGACTTATCATAGTAAAAATCTACAAAAGTTCTTGACATTTAATATCCATCCTGTTAATAAACGAAATTTATTAAGAATAATCTTATTACGTCGTTGCTTTTTAATTGTATATTTTTATCATCAGGAGGTTAGGATACTTTTCAGAGTTTTCTATGCAACCTATTGAGAATAAAACATTATGCATCGTAAAGCTTCTGTGCGATGATGAGTCTGACCGCCCCTCGGACGCTTGTTTTCCGGGAACACTGACAGCGGAAAAGAGCGAGGGCCAGACCGTCCATGGCCATACACAACAGGTGAAAGCCTACCGATACCACCTTCCGAAACCCGTATTTTCCAACCGTCATATATTGTTTGTGATAGCTGGAACACATCTCGATTTCCTATCGTTCTTTATACGCCTTGTGAATTCTCACCGTATCGTAAAATTTTTTGTTGCATATAAGACCCTCGTAAACAATTTTTTCCTTTCTCAGCCTGAGCGGCGTATCACAGGAAACACCTTTCCGTCAACTTGATGCTGTTCGCATCTTCTGATAACAAGGGTGTTCATCCTGTAAACTGGAAATAAGTATTAACTATCTGACTTATTATAAAAAAATGAAAAAACAAATAATGATTTGCCTTACCATCGCATGGGTAGTTTGCTCTGGATGCGGAAGACTGTTGTCAAAAACACCTCCGTTTTACACTACCGGCATATACGCCGGAACCAGAGTTGACGTCGGTATTATTAGCAGTGGCGGAGAAGGATTGGTGTTTCTTCTGGATTTGCCTTTTAGCGTAGTGGCAGATACGATTATGTTGCCAAAAGATATTTATGACAAACAGAACTAACCGATAATATCCAAATCTACAGAGAGATATAAGAAAAAAAGTATTGCGGACAGTTTGACAACCGTCGCTGATCCGAACAGGCTTCTGTTACAGGAATGCCGGGACCTCATCTTCTGGCAAAGATTGTCTGATTTTTTTCCAAAACAGTTTGATAGCCGCGATTTTTGACAGCATGTTAAGGAGGGATGCGTTCATGAATTATTCATTCTTCGATCCTTAGAGCGGAATTCGGCATTGTTGATTTCAATTATCAGAATTAATTAGGCTGTAATTCACTGACAATTCAGGTTTTTTTGATAATCTGATAATAAGGAGGAAAGAATGAGGCTGATATCGTTCATTACTTTTTTGGTATTATTGTTTATTTTTCCACTTTTTCCTTTTAACGCGGACGCAGGCAAAAGGAACACCGAATATTTCAGTTCTCCCCGGTCCTATCAGGTGATACGGGGTGTGAATTACCGCACCTCGCCAGATAAAAATTCTCCGAAATACGGAACCTTGAAAAAAGGTCAGACCGTAATGGTCAGCGGCATTGTAAAGGGCTGGTATCAGATAGTACTTCAGGACGGAGGAAATGCTTACGCCTGGAATACATATCTGGAGCCGGTCAGCGGAGGATTCTCCACCCCAGTCCGGCAGTCTTATTCCTCAAAATCAGCTTCAAAATTCGGAAGTGTGTGTCCCAATCCTTCCTATCCCTGTTCCACATCTGATTACACTTTCAGACCATATGAACTCTCCTTTATTCTTCCTAACGAACTCAAATGGCGAAACATTTACAAATCGGTCTCCTTTTACGCTATTCTTCTCAAGAGCATAAAGACTGTTCCTGCCGAGGAGCATGACGATGAATGCTCAGGATATTTTTCAGAAACTGATCGTCTGAGAGTGCAGGCAATGTTTCCAAGTCACAAGGTCTTTGCATCAAGGTTCGGATGCCATGATTTTGTCTATTATACCAACACGAACGAAAAATACAATTTTCTGGCTGTTTATGGCGGAAAAACAAAACCCGAGGCTCAGAATGTTCTTGCCAAAGTTCGGCGTACTGGGCGGTTTTCCGGATCCAATATAAGAAAAATGCAGGTTGTACTCGATTATGGTGATTAAAATCGCTGTTCGGAATAAAAGAATAAAACAACAAGGCGTTCTGACAGGAAAATCGGGATACTCGTATATCCGTAAAATGGAAATTCCCCTTTTGAAGGCAATACTGTTGACTTAATAGCAGGCGAATTTCTCCGGAGTGCGAAAAATGCTTTTTCGCAATTGCAAAAATAAAATTTTTGCACTCCGGATCCGCCCGGAACTTCTTAAGTCAACAGCATTGCCCTTTGAAGGGGGCAGGAGAGATGTAAGTGCCTGAAAAACACATCCCCACTCCTTCAAAGGAGGAGCTTCCGATATTTTTCATCTGCTGATATGAGGGAATCTCCTTCTTATCAAAAGCGTATGTTGTTTTATAACCCATCTTGTTATCTGTCACTTGCTCAGTTGGCAAGCGTATAGCTATCAAGTTTTATATATTTTTGCTGTGTACAGGACAGAAAAGATAAGTGCCGGAGAAACCCGGCTTTTTCCGACAGGGGAAACCCGCCTCATCCGGGGAAAAAAGCCGGGTTTCTTTGCCGCCTGTTTTTTTGTCCTGTACACAGATATTTTTTAATCTTTCATACAAAAAGGAGAAAAGATGAAACAACTCAAAATCATGATTGTTTTAATCGCGTTTTTGGCATTGGCATTAGTTGTTCCATATGTTGCAAATGCTCAGGATTGCACTGCCCAGATTAATACAGGGGTGTGGTATCACTGGACGTCTTACAAAGGTGGAAAATTGTACAATACCGGAGCATTTAAGTTTACTGGCACTTATGAACAGGGCGGGGACGAACTCAGGGTCATTCAGTACGGTGACAAAGACAAGGAAACAAGATATCTCAGGGGAAAACATGGCAGAAACTGGTTTGCGATTTATAACCCCAAATCAGGAGAAAGATGGGAAACAAGCAAAACTTCATGCAAAGGAAAAGTCATGACCGGTGCCATATGGGTTAACGGAAAAGTGAAATATACCTTCACACTCGACACAGGGAGAACCCGTTAATGTCCATTTGTATTGAGACGCAGTATCAGACCTCCGAATTTTTCAGAACTTCGGAGGTCTTATCGCCAGACCCGTTAGAAAACAGAAGGAGGAAAAAAGATGAAAACCAGTAAGATGAGATTCGCAGTATTTATCGTCTGTCTGACCTTTTTGTTCAGCGTGCCAGTTATTTTGCCTGATGCAAACGCAGGCAGGACAGAATATTTCAGTTCTCCGAGAACTTATGTGGTAACAAGCGGTGTGAATTACCGCGTCGCACCGAATAAGAATTCTCAGAAATACGGAACCCTGAAAAAAGGTCAGACCGTAATGGTCAGCGGTATCGTAAAAGACTGGTATGAGATTGTGCTTCAGAACGGGGGCAATGCTTATGCCTGGAATACATACCTTGCACCGGCAAACTTGGTAACAAAGGCATCGCAGTCAGCTTCGACACCAGAAGCGGAAGCGGAACATGCTTGCGGAACTATTCCGAATCTGCATTTGGGTGATTTCCCACATGTTGAAGATCAGGTTTTTGATGTGAAATTAAAACCCTATGGCAGAATTTGTTTTTTTATATCTGAAGATCAGGAATATGATAATGATCCTATAAAGTACAAGCCTTTTATCATACCTGCCTATGGCAAAGGCAAAGATGCTGTTTTCGAGCCTGAGGATATTGGCGGAGGTGAGGCGGAAAAATGTGAAATCAAGGCAATATCCTTTTCTGATATGGATGGTAACGGGCTGAAGGATGTCATTGTTGTGGCTTCCTGTCGGAGATCCGCTTCAGGATGGTATAATAACAATCGGATTTATTATAATAAAGGAAAATCCCGAAGATTTCAAAGCGATATGAGTATGGATAGGCAAGCCAGCAAATTCAGCACCGTTGCCCAGATAAAAAAGAATTTGCGTGGAAAAAAAGTCAGCCCGGCTCCGGCCCCTCTGATTTCTGCCCAGCCGACAATACAGAAAGGTGTTGTTTATAAAGATTATCATGTGGGCTGGACCGGACGCCAAAACCTTCAGAATAAATATTTCTTTAATGTAACAGATGATACGCCTGAATCAGACTGGACTCTGGCGGTAAGCGCCGTGACCAGCGGCTGCGGAACAACGTCGGGTTCTGTTTTTATGGGAAAAGAAGGAATGCGGGGCGAGGTGGTCGGCACATGGAACAATCAGAATACAGCGTGTTACGACGCGACTGACCAGCCCGGAAACCCGAATAAGATTGGTCTGACCCCGCAACTGGTGAATTATGCAAAGCAGAAGCAGACAAAAGAATTTACCGTAGATGTAAGTCGAATTGTGAACGGAAACGGACGGTATGCGGCAGAGTGGAAATATGATTCAGGATGTTGCGCTGCATTTGTTACCGGGATGGAACTCAGAGGGCAAAAACAGGCGAGACTTGCCGCTTCCACAGAAGAAATAAAGCTGGACGATGCTTTGAGAGAGAAGTTAATCAGCTTGTTTTATTATTTGGAGGCTGGCGAGGTAACATCCTTCCGACGAGGGAGCGTCCCCCCGGACAAGGATATGATTTCTTTTGCCATGCTCTGTCTTGATAATTTGGGAGAACTCGGGAAAATAGATGCATCTTATAATTACAGGGTGCCAGTTCAGCGTGTGGATAAGATAACGATGAGGTATTTTGGGAGGAAAGTTGAGCCTCGCTCTGTCGCAGATTCTTTTACCTGCAGAAACGGTTATTATGTTATACCATCGACCGGCGCTTCCGGCCCGGATATTGATATTGTCGGATTCCACCCCTTAGGTAATAACCTTTATGAGGTTTACGCGAAATTAGATGATGAATCTCCCGGGAAGCAGAAAGTCGTTTTGAAGATGGAATCATCCGACAGATTCATGGTCGTCGAATATATGAAGCCGATTACCAAGGCAGAATATACAGACACGCCCTATACAGCTAATTCTTCTTTGAATGTGATATTTAGGACAGATAGTTGGAACAATAATTTTGTGCAGAACGGTGCCCGGGAATATAACGTAGCCAAAGGCAGTTTCATTTCTCGTTTGTGGGACGAAAGCATACGCGATCCAAACGGAGAGCAGCCCCACAATTTCATGGGAGAAGGTTCTCACGTTCAAAATCGGAAATGCTATAAAAAATTTAGCAAAGGTGATGTGGCTATTTTTTATTGGTTAGATTATGACAGGGGGGATGGCGGCTGGGTGAGTCTCGAATGGATTCCGGGAAAGGGCTTTTTTTGGATCAGCAGCCAAGATGAGGACAGAGAATATAAACTTAAATCAGGCAAGTCCGCATATGTCGCATGGAAAGAGAGCGGATCGCTAATTTCAATCACAGTGGAAACTCCTGATAACTATCCGGGAACACCACAAAATTCTGTGGTGTATGAGTTTTCCGCAAACTAACGTCATGGATTGATCAGACTGCCAAAACCTCCGAGGTTTTCAAAACCTCGGAGGTTTTTTATTGTATCCGAAACTTCGCAGGTCTGCTGCCGAATTTATACCTGAAAATTTATGTCCGGGTACGCTTCATAGCCAGATCAGACTCCGAAAGCTAACCTCCAAATATATCCTCCTGTTTTCCTTTTTTCTCCATCACTTTCATCCCCCCCGAAGCCTTGGCAATTCATTATCGGGAGAAAATTTAATCATTAAGTGAAAGAAAATTTATCCCCGGGTGTCTATGATAGTTAAGAATTTCATCTGACATTCACAAAAAAAATTTAATTCTGTGAAAGAAAATTTTTGAAAGTGCGTCAGTAAATATCAAACACCAAAACATGCCCGGAGGTCAATATGAACACTTACATATCAATATCTCATCTCATTAAAATTTCCCTGCTGACAGTATCGGTTTGCCTTCTGCTGTATCCCATTGGCGCTGTTGCCGGAAAAACCTCTCCATCCCGTGTAAATTCCATAAAGATTGAGAAATCCGACAATACGATTTCCGTCAATCTCGTTAATGCGGATATTTCAGATGTCGCAAAAGCCCTCTCAGAACAGACCGGAATAAAAGTGCTTTTAGATGAAAGCATCACCCGGACGGTCACATCGAAATTTCAGAATATGCCCGTTGAGCAGGGCATAAAGCGATTACTCGGCCATTCTCTCAGCAGCGCTTTCGTGTTTGCCAAGGAGACCGGTCCGTCCGGAAAAGAGACCTATCGCCTGGACACAGTAAAAATATTTAATACCGGAAAAATGTTGTCAGCCAGCTACAAAAAATTTGACGGAAACATCCGATATCCTGAAAAAGCAAACACATTTTCAAAACCTGATATTTCTGATGCGAAAATGCGGCACCAGATGCCCGGAAGCCCCGGAGCCATAAGATATGAGATACTTCAGGCAAGACAGAATCTTAATATCATTCACAAGAAAAGCAAACGTGAAAGAGACAGGGCAAAAAGAAAGGTCGCTGAAATCAGGATGAAACTGAGCCGGGCTGTTTCTCCTGATGAAAGAAGCTCGCTGACAAAAAAACTGAGCTTCGCGAATCAGGAACTCTCTCGTATAAACAATTTGAACCGAAACATCATAACAGATGAGGAAAGAAATTTAAGATATCTGGTCGAAGAGGAAGCAAAGATACAACAAAAAGGAAAATTTACTGAGAGACTGCGTGAATCCGAAGCGCAGCAGAAGCTCGGAGAGCGGAGGAAACAATGATGCGGTCTGCATTGATACTGACTGTCGGATGCTGGACACTGGCTGCCGGATGTTATTTTCTGGATATTGATTCCTGGCTGATGGCTGCCGGCGCATGGCTGGCGGGTATGGTTTGCTGGTTGTTTACGCTCCGATATCAACTGAACAGACAGCAGACGATAAATATCCGGCAGCATAAATCAGGTTGAACAATGATGAATACCTTTGACGCCAAACCACAGGAGGACAGGGATTATGAAGAGCTTAAACAAAGAAGCAGGACTGCTGAGATTTTTTGCAGTCTCATTCTTTATCTTCTTCTCAGTGATGTTAAAATAGAAACAGCAGAGGCAGTTAACTGAAACTGTTTGTAATATTTTTTAATTTTTAGCATGAAATTTACGGAGGACAGGCACCATGAAGAAACAAAATATCGCAAAAGGGCTGAGGTTTATTGTGGCCGTATTCTTTCTCACCTTCTCGGTGATGGGCGGGATGGCGGCAGCGCAGAATAATAATGCAGGTTTCACGAATGATAACGGAGAACTGACGGGAATCGGCAAGGATATCTCTGATCTTGGTTATGGAAACATCCCCCTTGGTGATTTTGATTTTGACTTTGAACCGCTTAATGTTGACGGATATGAAGATATCACATCTGCTGATTTTGACTTTGAAGCATTTGAGCTTGACGGATATGAAGATATTCTTCTCGCTGATTTTGACTTTGAAGCATTTGAGCTTGACGGATATGAAGATATCCTCCTCGGTGATTTTGACTTTGAAGCATTTGAGCTTGACGGATATGAAGATATCTCCCTCACTGATTTTGACTTTGGCTTTGAACCACTTGATCTTGACGGATATGAGGATATCGCATTTGCTGACTTTGAACCGGACTTGGTCTTGCCGGATGAGGGAAACTATGTCACTATCAGCGGTGTTGTAAAAGATAGCGACGGTCAGCCCGTTCAGAATGCCTGGATCAATGCCAAACCTGATTTTTTGGAGCCTGATCTCGAACCTGATGTCTTGGATTCCGATCTTGAATCTGCTTTTTTGGATATTGAACTCGAATCTGATATCTCTGCTTCCGACGCAGAACCTGAGGATGGAAATAAGATCATGCCCTTGAATGGCATTGAAGTCAGACCCGATACTTGGAACAAATTTTGTTTTAGCCACGGCGGAGAAACAGATGAGAATGGCGCGTTTTCCATATCTGTAAGTGAAGGTTGCTCCTATGACTTGTTTATTAATGTTCACAAGTTATCAGATACCACGGCCATCAGCGGTTTTTTTCAGGATGCTGACGGCGGAACCGGTTCTGATCCGGGTGCGGATGTCCAATGGTCAGGCAGCGTCACCAATGACTGGGCAGAAAGAACCATGATAGAAGCCGGAGCGGACGGTGTCAGCGGCGTGGAGATCATATTGGGAAAAGGTTCCAGAATATACGGAAAAGCTTTCGATTCTGACGGAAAACCAGTTAAGGAACTCTGGATTGATGCACACGCGGATATCCCGGGCGGCTGGGGCAGCGCATCCACAGATGAAGAAGGAAATTTTTCCATTGTCGTACCTCCCGGAGAAGGATACCGACTCAGCTCCTGGCCCTGGGAAGGCGTTTTTATAGGCGGTTACTGGAAAGTTGGTGAGGATAGCGCTCTGACAACTTCTGGCAAGGACGGTTCTCTTTCACCGAATTGGAACGAAGCCACACTCTTGGACGCAACCACAGACACAGAAATTAACATCATATTTGACGCGGGCAATACCATTTCCGGTCGTGTCGTGGACGAAGCAGGCGATCCGGTTTCAGGAATATGGGTGAACGCCAGTTCCGGTTCTCTTTACAAAGATGGTATTTTTGAAGATGAGGATGTTAATTCTGAGGACAAGTATTTGGACGAATTTATGTGTATGCCTTCGTCGCTTTGGTATGGTGCCGCCACAGACGAAAACGGTTATTATGAGATCGCTGTTTATCCGGCTTCGGATTACAGAGTGAGTGTGCAGGGCAATGGTGTTTATCGGACCATGTATTACAATAATACGTTGAAATGGAAAGATGCCACTCTTATAGATGCAAGCAGCAATGCCGTCACAGGGATAGACTTTGCATTGAATATGGGCGCAAGTATAGCTGGCACACTGTCCGGTCTTGAAGAAGGCGACAACGCTTATATTGAGGTATGGAGTGATTCCGGAAAAGGCTGGGGCAGTGCGGAACTGACAGGAACAGGTTCTGACCTTTCTTTTAAAGTACGCGGCCTTGAGGATGGCGATGATTACAGAATCAATGTCTGGGCAGAGGGTTATCTGAACGGCTACGTGGGAGAAGACGGAAAACTCGTTTTATGGGAAGATGCGGTATTCTTTGCTACCGGAACAACAACCGCAAACATAAAACTGAGTACAGGGAAAAAAATTTCCGGCACATTGTCCGGTTTGTCCGCAGGTGACAGGGTATGGATAGACGCATACAGCGATTCCGTATGGAGCAAGGGCGGAATCGAAGTGACAGCAGAAGGCGACACCGCCGATTTTACCCTGTCCGGTCTTGCAGACGCATCTGATTTCAGAGTTTCAGTAAACGCGAAAGGGTATATGAGCGGTTTTTACGGAGGAGCAGGGTCTGCTCTTGTTTCTTATGATAATGCAACATTGGTCAGCACAGTTGACGGAGATGTTTCCGAAGTGAATATTGCAATGAGTACCGGTAATTCTGTCAGCGGTGTTATTAAAGGGCTGGACCCTGATGACCGGGCATGGATCAATGCCTGGAGTGAAAGCGGCGCTTCTTCCGGCGGAACAGAGGTGATCGGAACAGGTTCTGATGTGGCTTATGAAATTAACTGTCTTGGTGTGGCCTCGGATTTCCGTGTTTCAATTCAGGCGAAAGGTTATATCGGCGGCTGCTACGGCGATGACGGACTTACAGACTGGGAAAACGCCGCTCTGGTGGATTCAGAGGCAAACCCGGGCAACATAAATCTCGAACTTTCCAAGGGCAAGACAATTTCAGGTACAATTACAGGACTTGCCAAAGGCGAATGGGCATGGATTGAAGCCCGGCGGGAAAAGGCCGATCAGTACAGAGAGCCGATGCTCCTGGTAATGACGGATATGGCTTATGATGAGTGCGGAATCAGATGGAATGAGAATTCCTGGGGCGGAACAGAAGTGAAAGGGACAGGTTCTCCTGTTAATTATACGATTACGGGACTTTCCTCGGCAGATGACTTTATCGTCACGTTCCGGCCCGAAGGCCATGCGCCTGAAGTCAGAACCGGTATTGATACCAGTACTGACCCTGAGAACATAGACTTTATTGCTTCGGAAGGCAAGTGTATCTCCGGCTCCGTAGAAGGTGCGGAACCCCGCGAGTGGGTATCTGTCAATGTCTGGAATGAGACAACATGGGATGGCGGATATGCCGAAATCATGGCTGATGCGGACGGAAAGGCCAGTTATGAGATAAAAGGACTCGGAAGCGGTTCGGGCTATGTGGTCAGCGCATGGTCAGGCAGAAAGAATCTCTTTTATGATCAGCAGATGTCATGGGACGATGCAACCCGCGTTGATCTTTCAAACGGAGACGCCGCTGATGTAAACTTTAATTTTGACGCCATTAAAATGTACACGCTTTCGGGTGAGATCGCAGGTCTGGAAGATAACACGCTTGTGTGGACAGACGCATGGAGCGAGACCGGACACGGATGGGGTAATACTGAAAGACGCGGTAACGGAACATTCTCCATGGAGCTTCCTGCGGGAATCTACAAAGTCGGAATTTACGCGGATGGTTATATCAAAGCTTATTATAATGCAGATTCAGGCTGTCTGACCGAGGATTGGGCAGAAGCAAAACCGGTTGCGGTATCTGATAACACGGACCTGGGTCTGCTCACACTCTCTTCCGGATACACTGTCTCCGGCGTGGTTACGAACTCGGAAGGTGATGCGGTCTCCAGAGTGTGGGTAGATGTTTACAGCAATAGCAAAGATTTTGGCGGCGGGGCAATGACAAACCGCAATGGCGAATACAAAATATCTGGTCTTTCAGATGGCAGCTATGTGGTAAATGTATGGAGCATGAACGGAAACTTCGAAGGCGAGCTTGCCATTGAGGGAAGTGATGTGGCTTATGACATCTCTCTTGACGGTGGAAATATCGGAGATTTATACGGCATAGCTGACGACAGTGATATTGTGTTCTTGTTTGATGAAAACGATACATTTGTTAATGCCACAGAGACAGATGATTCCGGTAACTATACCTTCACCGGACTTGCCGAGGGTAGCTACACGGTAAAAGTGAAGTCTGATAAAGCAGATGGTTATGAAGTTTTAAACGCTGCAATGGTCGAAAGCAGATAAACTTGAAACTTGAAACTTGAAACTTGAAACTTGAAACTTGAAACTTGAAACTTGAAACTTGAAACTTGAAACTTGAAACTCGGAACTTGAAACTTGAAACTTGAAACTCGGAACTTGAAATTTGAAACTTGAAATTTGAAACTTGAGATTGGGTTTCGGGTTTCAGCTTTGGACGGTGTGAGATATGCAAGCTTACAATCGTATAACGGGTTTTATTCTGATATTATTTTTACTGGCTCCGAGTTCGGCGATGGCGACTTCGCCTGCGGAGCCGTCTGATATTTTCAGCCCGGATCATACACGCGGGGTATCATCAACTGACAATACCATAACTGTCAATTGGAAGGCTTCAACAGATGCGGACAAAGATTTGAATGGTTATGCCACTTTGTGGGACAATTTCCCTGATACTGTTCTCTGGTCAAAAAACCGAGGTCCGACTGCCACTTCCGATACTTCTGATTCCCTGGGGGATGGCTCGTGGTACTTTCATATCAGAGCAATAGATGATGGCGGAAATTACAGCAAAACCGTGCATTACGGCCCTTTTATCATAGATACTCAGCCTGATATTTTTTCCGTAAATCCGGGGGTCGGTAACCGTGATAGTGCCACCGGTGTTGTGATAACTGGTACAGATTTTATGTCCGGTGCCACAGTAATGATCGGGGACATCGAAATTGAGAATGTGACGTTTGTAAGTTCAACGGAACTGAGAGCAACGATTCCCGAAGGGACGGAACCGGGAACTTATGATATCAAAGTCACCAATCCCAACAGCAGAATGACTATTAAAAACAGCGGATTTCAAGTAGCAGTTTACAGGATTCAGGATATGGATATAAACGAAGATGATGCAGTTGACCTTACAGATATGATCCTTGGGCTGAAAGTGCTTGCGGGTCTTAATCCTGCCGGAATTCAATCCGCGGATGAGGTGAATTCGGATGGCAGAATCGAAGTGACCGAAGTGATTTGTATTCTTCGTGTTCTGTCCGAATTGAAGTAAGTTGCACTTTAGTGCGGATCAGTTTTGCAGTTCAGAAAAAGCGGAATGTATTTTTCCTAATTATAACGGAGTTAGAGGAGAACATAACTTTCTGAAATTATTATATTAAAACATGCTGTTCTCTCCGAATGTCATTCCGGGAAAAACTGACGCGATGCGCGGCTTATAAGTACCTAACCATAAGTTTCCGATATTTGTCCGGGAAAGAAACCCGGCTTTTTTTCCGAAATGACCCGTTGTCCGTGAATGAAAAAGCCGGGTTTCTCTGCCGCTCACAGAAAAAAAAGATATATAAAAAATTTTTGCTCAGGTATTTAATGCCGCGAAGGCACAAAGACGCGAAGTCTCACAAAGGCTCTCCGTGTCTTTGCGGCATTTTTTTTCCGGTGCAGGACTCCCCGCTTTCTCATGGTTCTGTAAAGTTGATAACCGCAATGTCTGTTCCGAGATTTGACACAAGGTTCACTCTGATCTCATCTTCGGTCACGGAGAAAACATAATCATCCATGAAAACCGAGCGTTTCACTTTTGAATTTGAATTTGTCCACCAGTTGGCGCACGGGCTTCTCCAATAATACCCCTCCTCTTCTTGTGTTTGCGGGTCTTCGTGAGACACGCCGCCAAGATATTCAAATCCGGTGTCCGTGGTGACTTTATAGACCATCAGACCGCTGAATGTCATGGTATCGCCGTAGCTGCCTCCGCCGCTTCCGCCTTCGCAGATCACCATGGGAATCGCCAGGAGGTCCCTGGGTTTGAAGAAATTGAATGCCAGATGATTTGTTGCCGCGTCCGAAGTGGATCCCCGTGTTCCGATGACTTCCTTATGTGTGAGCTGGGGATTGGTCATATCTGCCACGTCAAATATTTGCAGCATGATTCCCTGGAACCAGGCAAAACTTCCCGAATCCGACTCCGCGGAATCATAGCCGATGGAAAGCAGATGATTGTCATCCATGGGATGAATATAGGTTGAAAATCCCGGAATCTTCAGTTCGCCTGCAATGGTCAGATTGTTGGGATCGGAGAGGTTGAAAACAAAGAGCGGATCTGTTTTTTTGAAGGTGACAATATATCCTCTGTCTCTGTCAAAACGTGCGGACCGGATATCTTCAGTGGGCGCGATATTGTCAATCTGTCCCACCACCTCAAGTTCGGTGCCTTTGTCTTCAAAAACAGAGATGGTGCTGTGGACATTCGGGTTTGGCTCTCTGCCTGTGGTGGTTGCCATACGGAAAAATCCTTCATATTCGTCCATGGCAAACTGATTCAGCACTCTGCCTTTTACCACGCCGCTGCCTTTGTATGCGGAAGATGGCGGATCATTGATCAGCGTAAATTTATGAACGGTTGAGGCTTCTTTTATTTCTTCTCGTTCGTCAAAGAACCATATGATTCTGGGCGCGTGCTGATGTCCTGAACAAATGTAGAAAGCCGAAGATGAGGCATAAACCGCTCCGGGTTTACCCATGATGGTTGTCGCGTTCAGCTCACCTTCGCCGTTTATATTGGCAGATACCATTGACAGAAAATTCTTTCCATCCTGCTGCATGGATACATAGAAATCATCGCAGTTTCCCAGCAGTCCTTTTTCTTCCTGAGGCTGACCATCAACATAGCGAATATCTTTTACTGAGGGAAGCCAGTCCGTAATGTCAGATCCCAGGATTATTGCTTTGTTTTCCTGCTTCAGCGCCTCAAACATCTCGGTAAGCTCTTCTTCGGTATATTCCGGTACACCATAATAATAATCATCCTCCCAGTAATAGTAATCCCAATAATACCCTCCTCCCCGGCAATATTCCTCAAGTCCTTCGGGCCAGTACTCAATCCCGTCAAATTGGGGATCAGGAAAAATCACAACCGAATGAACCGCATCTCCGATCCGTCTTGAATTTAAATACGAGCCTGAGAAATATAATTCACGGACCAGCTTGGGAGCAGTCGTGTCTGAGATGTCCAAAACCGTTATTTTGAGTTTTCGTCCGTCACCCGTGAACTCGCAGTTATAGCCGTAAGTGCATTCATTATCTCTGCCGCCGTAATAATCCGGATAATAGCCATAATCATTTTGCCTTATATAATTGAGAGATGAGTAAATAAATGCTCTTTTGTTGTGTACAAACATTTTTTTGGGCTGTCCTTCGATATCAAAAGAAGAAATCACAGAAGATGATTCAGGAGGCCATGCAGCAACAATATGAAATTTGCCATCTGCCAGAATATAGATATAAGACCCGTCATTTTTTATAAAATCTGCCTCATCAACACCGGCCACCTGGGTGTTGGTCTCTGAATATTCTGTTGCGCCTTCATCTGAAGGGAATGACTCTTCAGCTAAGAGATCATAAAGAGAAAGAGAAGCGTCGGCATTAACATCACCAGCTACGGCAACGGCATGATCCCCATCCATGTCCCAGTATACAGGCGGTTCATATTTCCTGCATTCCATAGCGTATCGGAGATTTTCATCCAGCTTTTCTTCCATCTCAGCAATGGCCCCCTGTTTTAAGTCATTCAGCAGTGTTGTGCAGCCATCCGCAGTTCTCAGAGCGGCACGGGTCCGACACTGGCTCTCACTGCTTTGACCAAACCAGCTATGATATACATTTTGAACATCTTGCAAATCCAGATTAAATATAGAATCATTCAGCGTAACAGAAAGACTTGGATTCTCAGAAGACAGGCCGCTGAAATTCAGTTCAGTGTTATTGACATTCAGGGAACCCGAGACAGGCAGCCCGGACGCGGGATCTGTTTTGATATGACTGAATCCGCAGGTAAAAGTTTGTGTCCCGAAATCTATTGTTGTGCTGCCGCTCATTCCATCAGTCTGGCTATAAGCAAAATCTGTTGTGACGATTGCGCCTGAGTTGCCGATTGAATAGATATTTTCAGATGCTCCGTTTACGGAAAGTACCTGACCCGCTGTGTCATAAGTCATGGTGACAGTTTCCTCAAACGTCTGATTGCAGATCATTATATTGTCCAAATCAAGTGTTGCTGTAACCGGGTCGTTTTCAGAGGAGAGTGTTGCTGTTGTATGACCGTTGATAACACAATCTCCTTTTATCACATCTCTGCACTCAATAGCATAAGAAACATTGCTCTCGTCAAGAGAAGGTGTCACTTTTACAGTTCCGGTGATACCGCCGCAATTTTCCGAGCCAGCTTCTGTGAAAGTGAAGACAACGGCTTCCGAAGTTTCGCTCTCTTTTTCAACCGTGCCGCATGGGAAAGCAGTGTTCAGGAGATTCAGAGCGATATCCTGATCTGAAGAGCGTTTCTTCTGCCTGGCGCTGTTCAGTCCGATATAAGACATGATGGCAGCCATCTGCTCCAGTGACTCAATATCTTTTTCATCATCAGCCAGGGCCAGGGCAGCAAAATTTGTAAGGTTTTCCAACTTGGATTGTTCAAGCGTTACTGGCAATCCCGCAGTTACCCGCATCGCATAAATGAGCTCTTCAATGCCAATTTTATCATTTCCGTTTAAATCTGCCTCATGACTTACAGAAGATGTCGTTGCGTTTACCAGTGTCTGCAAACCCGTGATCACATCACCCAGGTCAATGGTTTCATTGCCGTCAACATTCCCCGGATAAAACCCTGCCCACGTCGTGTTTGTTGCGATCACCATGCACAACAGCGCAATAAAAAAAAGCCAGACAATATGCCGGGATGGTGACGGACTGAAAATCCGGGTTGATCTTTTCATGATAGCCTCCTTTTGTTTGTTTGGGTTTTTGGGGCGTTTGATCTCAATTTTTATGGAGAGATGAGCAAGGTACCTTAATTATATTTTAAAAGAACATGATGGATGAGTCAAAATGTCTGAATTATTGTTTTGACTTCTGCCTGACAAAAAATCTTATCCATATAACTATACACATTTATATTTCATTTCTTTCAGGTACGATAGCCTTTAAGAAAATAAGTACCTGATCAAAAATTTTTTCTGATTATAACGGATTCAGGGGAGGCCGGCCAATGCTGCAAATATGGGTGTGTCCCGCCTTTCACACATCCGAAAAAATCAGCCACAAAGGCACAAAGACACAAAGGAGGCACAAAGAGACTTCGTGAGACTTCGCGCCTTCGTGCCTTCATGGCAAAAAAACGGATGTGTCCCGCCTTTTATCCAAAAAAATCAGCCACAAAGACACAAAGGAAGCACAAAGAGACTTTGTGAGACTTTGTGAGACTTTGCGCCTTCGTGCCTTCGTGGCAAAAAAACGGATGCGTCCCGCCTTTTACACATAAAACCTGTTCCTGTGTAAAAGCCGGGGCACACCCGCAAATATGCCGCCCTTACAGGGCCTGGTCGGCCCTCCCCTAAATCCGTTATAATCAGAATTTTTTATACACCTTTTTCTCTGTGAGCGGCGGAGAAACCCGGCTTTTTCCTTTGTCGGAGAAGCATCATTCCAGAAAAAAAGCCAGGTTTCTTCTTCGGGAAGATATTAAAAACTTATGGTTAGGTACTTATTTGTCGTTTCAAGGCGTGCTGTGTGCGAAAAACTTTTAAGCATATAAGCAACACTTCCGGTTCCGCCGAAGGCATTAATCACCGTGTCAAATTTGATATTTTTTATGGCATCCCAAATCCAGTCAACGAGTTTTAAGTACCTGATCAAAAGTTTTTTATACATTTTTTTTCTGTGAGTGGCAAAGAAACCCGGCTTTTTCCTTTATCGGAGAAGCATCATTCCGGAAAAAAAGCCGGGTTTCTTCCCCGGGCAGATATTAAAAACTTATGGTTAGGTACTTACTTTGCTCCCCTGAAATCGTGTTGAGGGAAATTTCGGGTTGTTTTCAGCGAAAAATAATTTTTGTTTTATAATGCTCACGCTTTCACAGCTTTCACTCATATTTTCACTGCCACAAGCGACGCCATATGGCAGAAATCTTTTTGATCGTGGATTTTTGTTTCCTGATAGAAAAGAATTTTCATGGACAAAAAAGCATGAAGCAGCTCATTATCCCGTAACAGATAATCCCGGCAGGAGGGACGGCAATAATCTTCTCCGGTCCCTTCCAAATAGCTCTCAAAAATCAGGATTCCCCCGGTGACAAGGCCCTCCCGGATATAGGGGAAGAGCCGCCTGTTCAGAAACCGGGTATTGACAATAAGACTGTACCGTTCTCTGGGAATCTCAAAGGTATCGAGATCAGCACAGATAGCATGAACCCGGGAATGACACCTGGAAAATGTTTTCAATGCCACATCTGAAATATCCACAGCATCCACGGAAAAGCCTTTTTCCGCTAAAAAAAGTGAATTTTTTCCTGTGCCCGCGGCAATATCGAGGGTTCTTCCTTTGGGAGCCAGTCTGTAAAATTGTTCTATAATTTTAGAAGGTTTTACAGAAGTTGTTTCTTTATTTTTGTATTTTTCATTCCATCTTATGCGATCTTTTTGCATTGTTGCTCCTGTAATTTACGTGAACTTTTCACTGCCCTGCCAATTGTTCTTGCGTTAGCAGCGTGTAACTGAATATCGGCCCCCATTCGTATTCGGCTAAGTTACAGATATCCATCAGCCGGGCAAAACAGCGAGGATCCGCGATGACTTGACAACCAGCGCTCCACTTCTCCACTTTTACAGAGCGATGGTCTGTTGAAGCTCTGTGGATATTGATACCAAAAAGCCCTCTTTGTATAGTGTCCGGCATCATATCCAGGACATCATCTTTGTTATTATCCCGATAAACTTTTATTGGCTTACACTGTACCAGCGCTTCATACTTATTTCGGTGCAAACCAATCTGATAACTGGAACGGTATTGGTCTGGAACAAGAATGGCAGTCCCGCTCACGTTGAGCGGCTGATTTAACCAATAGGTTCCGGGGTCGGTTGTGGCATTCCAAATGTGAAACTCCCAGCCGCCTGTATCCCAATTCATCCAGAAAACACCGATCCAGTCGTCGAATGCGCCTGCTCTGATATTCGCAGCGCGGACACCGAATATGTTTAAATCATAATTTCGTTTATGACCTGTACGATCCTTTCCACGGAAGATCTTATAACCCAACCTGCGCATTGTATTCGTTATCTGCTCTATCGTTGGCACCGCTGGGTCGTCATGAGGATCCGCATTTTCAACCCGTTGGGGCATTGCAACACTGCCCTCGGCACTGTCTGCCTTGTCCGGCGTAAGCCAAAGTTCAGCTTCGGCAGCACGCCGACGTACCAACCCGCGCATTGTTTTTTTCTCTTTCGTGACAGGGTCGGTTATTTTTACCCAGCGAGCCAGCTCAGAGGGAACAGCCCCATAATTACCGGCATTCAGCTTTCTTTTTAGCGTGCTGCTCTGCAAATTGCCAGCCCCGACATTGAAAACAAAGCTGACCAAAGCAGAGAATTGGTTGCTTGTCAGCGGGACAGTAATCAAACGCTCCACATGGGTAACTGATTCCGCTAAATCCTGTCTGAGCACTGCCTCAGCTTCTTCTTTCGTCATTGTCTGGCCCGGGCTTACGCCGCCAGTATGACCGTAGCCGATAGTCAGAACACCAGCCGGACAAAGATAAGCTTCCGGTGAAAATCCTTCAAACTTCTTTACAAGATTCAAGCCAGCATTATTGATTGACCGACTCATGCTCACCTCCGTTACTAAGAGGGGGACTTTCCAACCCCATATGCATCAGGCTAAGATCGTAACTCATTGTTTTTATTAATCCGTGATCTGCCGGACGGGGTTTGCAACCCCGTCCGAAATATTTTCCGACCCCCGAAAACAAACGTTTCGGACGGGGTTGCAAACCCCGTCCGGCAGTCGGCAGTCGTTACTAATGAGGGGGGACTTTCCAACCCCCCTCTTATATATCACTTTATAGCTGATGCCAGCTTTTCCGCGGTCTGCCTGATAGCCTCCATATCACCTGGCCTGAGTTCCCACGCTGTCATGGTTAATTCAGGAGACCCGGGAATATGCGGGATCAGATGGAGGTGGTAGTGCATTACCACCTGATTGACTCCCCGGCCGTTCAGCTGAAGAACAGCTACGCCATCTGGTTTTAATGTCTCTTTTATTGCATGAGCAACTTTTTTAGAGGCCATATGAATCGCATGAAGATCCGCTTCAGAAATTTCCCAGAGGTTTTCAGCATGATTTTTAGGAATGATAAGGGTATGCCCCTCAGAGATAGGATTTACATCTTCAAACGCCAGGACTTTGTCATTTTCATAGACCTTGAAACAGGGAATTTCTCCTTTTATTATTTTACAAAAAATACAATCTTCCATCTTGATTTCTCCTTTCATTCATCAATGTTGCTGATCATTTTTTTGAACACAGGGATACCCTCAGAAATTAATATATTATCGAACGAGATAAAAATTAAATCAAGGTATTTTTTGAGAAATTCCTCTTGTTAAAGATACCTGCGGTCCTTTATTAAGTTTTTCCTCCCAAGCCGTTTTTCAGATATTATAATGCAATAAATTCAAATTTTTATTCTTTTTTTTAAGCTTTTTCTGAGAACAAATCTTATTAGCTGCTGTCTTTCGAGATATTTCATATCAGTTCCCAAACCGGGTCAGCGGTGTGCAGGCGGAGCATTCTCTATTTTTTTTAAGCGCATCTGAGTATCAAATTTTTTTCTTGTCAGGGCCACAGATGTTTTTTTAAATTGAAGCAAAAAACGTGCCAAAAAATAAAGGGAAATAACAGGAAATGAATTTAAGCTTGACAAAAAGAAAAAAAATTGATTAATAATAAAATTATTTTTAATACAAAATATTATTCATACGAATTAAAGACTAAAAATAAAAATACAGATTCAAATAGTTGCAAAAATATTGATTGATAATTTGATTTTAATCTTTTGTTTTTATTGCTTATTGCTTATTCAGTCCATAACTATTTGATTTGAATTTGAATGCTGATAAAGCCTACCTCCTTGATATTTTAGCAAATTAAAAATTTATCGAAAAAAATAACAAATAAATCCTTTGTGCAGAATAAAAATACTTTTTTGACACGAAATAAAATTACTTTCTTCACATAATATTATTTAAACCATCTGAAGATATGGTATTCCAATTTTTTGGGGGGTTACGGTTACGGACTTAATCTTTATAACTATCTGAATCAGATTGAAAAATTGGGCAATACCCAATTGTAAAAGTCCTTAAAGAGCGTGTTAAAATTTGTCCCTTCAGTCAGGGTTTCACCGCTGGCTGTAAAATTGCCCTTTCAGGGCTTTCCCCGAAAGTTTATTTGCGGGACGGGGTTAAATCCTGTCCGGCAAAAGTCCGGCAAAAATGATTATTGTCTTGTTTTTCCGCAAATTCATATTCGGAGTATTCGGCATATCTGATGAAAAACATATACGATCTCTTTCAATGGATAATCCGTGTAATGATGCGGAAAATAAGATTGTACAGCACGAAGAATTTAAGCTTTGCTCTTCGGATGGTCTTTTTCTTAAAATCTGTACTTCAGAAAATGAACTTTCTGATAAACGGCCATGAACTGCCGGTCACAACGAACGATGAAAGTTTTACAGTTTTTCCTAACACTTAACACCTGACACCTGACACTTTCATATAAATATTCAGGAGTCAGAATGAAAAGAATGGCAGGAAGTCAGGACACCTTTCGAAAGATTAAAAAAGAGGCAGAACAAACATTATGATTGAATTGGAACTATTTGAAAAAATAGCATTTAATGCTATTTTGGAACAAGCTGTGAATGAAAATGAAGGAATTTATGATGGCTTGAAAGAACAACCCGCTGTGAGCCAATGGGTAAAACAGGCCGTTAAGGTGTTAAGGAGGGGCGAATGAATCCGCAGCAGGTAGAGAAATCAACAGCATCACTGGGTAAAAACACCGTTGAAATGCTTATGCAGGTTCATCAGGATGCCTTATGGATTTTGGAAAATCTCGGAGTCGGCTGCAAACAGCCGGACATGCAGAAAGTCTTCCAGAAATTCGCTGACGAAGGACTTGCGGTTGTCCATGAAAACAGGATATATGTTACTTCAGAATTAGTTGAACGATGCCTGAAGACCACTCCGGGGCTTGATGATTTCTTCGTTCCCATGAGCAGCTTTTTCATCGGCGGAACTGCCCCATATGTTTATGACGACAAAGCCGCGCAGGGCGGTCTGACCCCTACGTCCGGGCATGTCATTCGGATTGCCCAGATCGCTCAGGCCAATAAAATCGTTGGCGGAATGGGACGAGGCGTAAAACTCAAGAGCGAAGTCCAGCAAATGAATATAATGATCGAGAATTGCGACAAGCCGCTTTATTTTGCAGTGACTTCTGACGACGCACTCGAGAGGGCAAAGGAAATATACGAGACAAGAAAGAACATCATGATCGTATTCTGCCTGACCCGTCCCCCGCTGGAAGTGAATGAAAATTTTTCAGATCATTTTGTCAAAGTGGTCAGAGCAGGACTGCCGGTTTTTATTTCAGCCATGCCCATGGCCGGCATCAGCGCACCTTATTGTTACAACGGCGTGCTGGCCATGACTCACGCCGAGGTGCTGTACGGTATCTGCGCCGCACAATTGCTGAATCCGGGCGTCATCTGCGTCCATGCAGGATATCCCACTATCGCGGATCCCCGGATTGAGTACAATCCCAATTATGGGCTGATCAGCCACAATTTTTTAAATCTCCTGATGACGCATCTGAATCTCATGCTGGACCTGCCTTCGTTCCAAAGTGCCGGAGCCACGCATGAGGAGCATCTCACGGATCGCGCTTATGCGGATGCCAAAATGGGACAGGCCCTGTGCGTAAAATACGGATTTCATATGATTCGGCATCCCTTTTCTTTTCTCCGCTACCTCATTGATTTCTCTATCGAAAAGCTGGAAAAAGCCATCCGAATTGCCGAGGAAGTCACTGCGGATGATGCGCCTGAAGTGGAAACGCCCGTATATGACGAAAGAGGAATGGAATCTGTCCGAAATATCGGCCTGGGGATGTATATGGATGATCCGCTTACCACAGCCAATTTTGGTAAGATTTTCGTTGATTGAGGTTTGAAACTTGAAATAGGTGGAAACCCGTTTTTTCAAAAAAAAGGGGTTTCTCAGGACAATCGTTCGGACAGCCTTCGAACCATTGTATTCGTTTTTAACAGATTCAAAAGGAGTAATTCATGTGTGGTTTAGCAGGATGTTTCGGAGTTAAGGATGAGCAAACAATTAATCGTATGCTGGATGATCTCGGACATCGGGGACCCAATGACCGTGGGATATTCTCTAATGAAAATCTCGTATTAGGTCATACCCGCCTGTCTATTGTGGATGTGGCTCAGGGGCATCAGCCTATTCTTTCGGATGACGGACGCAAAGGGATCGTCTGCAATGGTGAAATTTATAATTTTCGTAAACTTCGAAGCGGGCTTTTCCCTCAATACCGCTTTAACACCCAATCCGATACTGAAGTTATTTTGCATCTGTATCAGGAAAAAGGACCTGACTGCGTAAAGGATTTGGACGGCATGTTTGCTTTTGCCCTGTTTGACGGCGAAGATTATATGCTGGCAAGAGATCCCATCGGCATCAAACCCCTTTATTACGGATACCAGGGGGAAAACCTTTATTTCAGCTCCGAACTGGGTGCCATGACCATCGCGGGGGTAGATGAAGTGCATGAATTTCCGGCCGGTCATTACTATACACCCAAAGAAGGGTTTGTGAAATATTACCGAATTCCGGAAATTCAAGATCATTTGCTTACCGATATCGAAGAAACCCGGGAACTGATTCGGGAAACATTTATCCGGTCAGTGAAAAAGCGTCTGCTCGCGGATCCGGAAATTCCGGTGGGATCATTCTGCAGCGGCGGATTGGACAGCAGCCTGGTCGCAGCCATCGCCGCGGATGAAATACCCAATCTTCATACGTTTGTCGTGGGGATGAGAGATAATGACGGAGAGTTAAGCGATGATGTCAAGGCTGCCCGTATAGCGTCCAAACATATCGGCTCCACCCATCACGAACTCCTTTTTACAGAAGCTGAGTATTACGACGCCCTGCCCATTGTCATTAAAAAACTGGAGAGCTATGATCCGTCCCTGGTGCGTTGTGCGATTCCCTGTTATTTCACCTGCAAGCTGGCTGCGGATTACGTTACCGTCGTGCTGACCGGAGAAGGCGCGGATGAGCTTTTCACCGGCTATCATTACATGAAACATTTCCCTTTGGACAAACTCAATCTGGAAGCCAGGCGGTGCATCGGAAACCTTCATAATATCAACCTCCAGCGGGCCGACCGGATGGGGATGTACTTTAACTTGGAGCTTCGGGTCCCCTTTTTGGATGTTGAAATGGTGGATATCTCCATGAAGATTCCCCATGATCTCAAAATCCGCGAGCATAACGGCGCGAAGATCGAAAAATGGATCCTTCGGAAAGCCTTTGAAGACACAAATTATCTCCCTGATGAAATTTTGTGGCGGTACAAGGTTCAATATACCCAGGGAGCCGGCTGCGAGAGTCTGGGAGAGACGCTGGCGGAAAATGCCATGAGTCAGGAAGAATATGAGCGCATCAAGGCTGAGAACCCTCTGGCAACCATCAACAGCAGAGAAGCGGCATATTACTTCAAGATATTCCGTGAGTTTTATCCCCAGAATTCCATTCTCGGCTCCATCGGCATATGGACCGGATTTGATTTCGCAGAAGAAAGAGAGCGGGTTCGGGGAACTGTGGACGGGGATCTGAAGCATAACCACGAAGAGGAAGAAGAAGAAGAGTGTATGGTGGCGTAATCTTTTGAAGCAGGAAATTTGAAATTCGGTTACAAGTTTCCGCAATAAGAGAATTCTCCAACATTCAGCAGATCGAAAAGTTTCCGGGCTGTTCGCTGCACAGCGAAGAAACCCGGCTTTTTCCCCGGACGCAGTGTCCCCTGTCGGAAAAAGCCGTGTTTCTTCCCTGTCCGTCCTGTTTGCTCCGCTAGGGCATGAAAATTTTTTTGATTGACATTAATATGCCTGACTCCCCCGCGGTCCCGGGGGGAATCAGGACCTCCTGCCACGGGAATCCCCTCTGAGGGAGGTGCGGGGGAGCGTCCCTGCATGGGCATCAGATTATGTCCCCCGGGAATTCGCTGCAGGACGGGGTTTGCAACCCCGTCCGAAACGTTTACGGGCGGCGATCCGGAAAATATTCCGGACGGGGTTGCAAACCCCGTCCTGCAAAATGAATCAGGACCTCCTGCCACGGGAATCCCCTCTGAGGGAGGTGCGGGGGAGTGTCCCTGCATGGACAGCAGATGATGTCCCACCGGGAACTCCCTGATCAAATTTCAAATTATGAAAATTACGATCCTCGGCTCCGGTGGTTGCACCGTGATCCCTAAACCCTGTTGCGACTGCCAGGTCTGCAAACAGGCAAGGCAAAAAGGCCATCCATATGAACGGACAGGCCCGGCCCTCTTTATCCATGATATAAACCTTCTGATTGACACGCCCGCGGAAATCGCCTGCCAGCTGAATCGGTCAGAAATCGCAAGTGTTGATTATCTGCTCTTCACGCATCTGGATCCGGACCACGTCGAAGGCTTTCGGGTGGTGGAACAGATAACCCTGGATTTTCGCACTTGGGAAGCCTACCCGGAAAAACAGATAAATCTGATTTTGCCCGAATATCTGCATGATCGTCTGAAGAATATTCAGACTGCCTATGGCCCGGTGATCGAATTTTATGAAAACCAGGGGTTTGTCAGATCTGTTTCTTTTGAAGACCATATCGTGATCGGAGATATTCAGATTACGGCCATCCCCGTGGACCGGGGCAGTCAGACCGTTTTTATATATGTGTTTGAGCAAAAAAATGCCAGAGCTGTTTACGCCCCATGTGACATCCGGCCATTTCCTGAACACAGAGCAGAGGTTCGGAAAGCTGATTTTTTGGTGATTCAGCCGGGGATTTTTGAGGAAGGGTTAAAACATGGGTTTGTCTATCCTGATGATCATATATCCAGGACCACTTTATATACTTTTGAAGAGACATTGGCTCTGGCAAAACGAATTCAGGCTGGCCGGATTTTGTTTGTCCATCTTGAGGAATACTGGAACAGAAGCTATGATGACTATCTCCTCCTGGAAAAAAAATTCCCTAATGTCCGATTTGCGTATGACGGACTGACATTTGAAACTGGAAACTGGAAACTTGAAACTGGAAACTGGAAACTGGAAACTGGAAACTTGAAACTGGAAACTTGAAACTGGAAACTGGAAACTGGAAACTGGAAACTGGAAACTGGAAACTTGAAAGTTGGAATTTGAAATTTGAAATTTGAGACTTGGACCTTTCAGAGGGGGGGCTGTTTCTCGATGATCAAGTTTTTTGACTTGGTTCGAACAAAAAGCTTGTCATTCCTGCGAAAGCAGGAATCCATTTTTGGCAGGTGTGGCGATTCCGGAAGCTGCGGATTCCTGGTTTTGCAGACTTCGGCGTGAGCTCAGTCGAACGGAATGACATAAAAAAAACTTGATTATCGAGTGTTTATAATTTTGATTTCTTAACTCTTGACATTTTATGAAAAGGTGAAGATAATGATTTTTGAAGATGATGATTTTCTGGAAAAAATACACTTGGACGCGTTGCGGGTTCTGGAAGAGGTCGGCGTCAAATGTGAATCTGCCGAACTAAGACAGATTTTTGAGAATACAGGGCTTGCCGCGTATGATGAAACAAATGCTCATATTCATGTGCTTTCTCCGCTGGTTGAGCAGGCCCTTGAGATGACCCCCAAACGGGACAAGTTTTTTATTCCTGAAAACTCATTCGGGGTGGGAGGAACAGCCCCTTTTGTATATGATGATCTGACCGGAGAACTGGTGATGCCGACGTTTGAACATATCGCCAGAATTGCAAAAATTGTCAATGACGCAGATGTGGTTCAGTTTATGGCCAGAGGTGTCCTTGTCCCTAAGCAGGAAGTCAAGGTTATGGACACCATTATCGAACACTGTGACAAACCCATCTATGTGGCCACACTGAGTGAGGAAGGAATTTCCAGAGCCAAAGAAATCCATGAGACCAGAGGGAATATCACGGTTCAGTTCTCCATTATCAACAGTCCGTTAAATATCATTGAGACCATGGTGGACCCTTTTCTTTCATGTGTGAGAAAGGGAATTCCGACTTATGTCTCCACCATGCCCATGGCAGGGCTTTCCGGGCCTTACAGTATGTCAGGGCTTCTGACGCTGACGCATGCCGAGGCATTGTTCGGAATCACATTGGCTCAGTTGGTGAACCCGGGGGTCATGGTGGTGCATGCGGGACTTCCCTCGGTCGCGAGCATAGAGAAAAAATATGCGGTGGATCTGGGTCTGATATCCCATAATGTTGCCAATCTTCTTATGGAAAAGGTGAACAAACGACTTGATATTCCCTCGGTTCAGACGGCCTGCACCACGAGTCAGGAACACCCGAATAAGATATCGGAAGAAGAGGCCATCAGAGGGTACGCCATGATGAAACAATATGGTTTTCACCAGATGCGCCACGCTTTCGGATTTTTAAAAGAACTGGTATCGTTTTCCATTGCAAAATTGGAAAGACATATCCAATTATGTCAGGAAACAGGCCCGGAACCTTGTTCAGAGACAGTTGAATTTGACCCTGAAGGGTTTGAGGTCATCGCTCGAAACAGCAGCAATCCGGATTATATGCGGGATGAACACACATTGAAAAATACGGGAAAAGCGTTTCTGAATTAGAATCATATGAAAAAAGAGTGAGATTTAAGAAGTGATAAAAGTTTCGATTTATCAGACAAGCCCTGTGTTGCTGGATGTCAAAACCAATTTGGAAGAGGTTATTTTAAAAATTAATCGGGGCAGGGAAAAAGGCATCCACCTGAATGTGTTTCCTGAGATGGCTCTGACAGGTTATTTTGTCGGTCCCGAATATCATGAGGCGGCTCTCAGACTTGATTCGCGGGAAATCAGATCCCTGGTGTCCGCGACCCGGGGAACAGCGGCCGTTGTCGGCTTTATCGAGGAGTCTCCGTCAATGAATTTTTATAATTCCGCTCTTGTGGCGGTTGACGGTGAGATTCTGTTTGCTTATCGGAAACTCAATTTGCCCAATTACGGAGTTTTTGAGGAGCGAAAATACTTTGCCAATGGAAAGCATGTCCGTGTATTTAAATTTCACGACATGACAATTTCAGTTTTTATTTGTAATGACATGTGGCATCCGGCTTTGCCATATCTCGGGGTATGCCAGAAGGCAGATGTTTTTATTTCCATTTTTAACTCCTCGGAAACTTCAATGTCACCTGAATTTAGTAATATCGAAAGCTGGGAGATCATTAACAAATTCTATTCCCGTATTTTTGGTATTTATAATATATGTGCGAACCGTGTGGGCGAGGAAATGATTCCGGAAAAAAGAAATGCTTCTGAGTCAGAAACCGAAAAAAAACCTTCATGTGCGAAATCCTGCGACGCGGTTCGGGGAGAGAAGTATAAATTCTGGGGCGGCAGTGAGATCATCAATCCTTTTGGTCAGCGAATTTATAAAGCCGCATATTACCGACCTGATGAAATTATCGGAGACCTGGATAAGGACATACTCCGGCGAAAAAAAATCATGCTTCCTTACCTGAGAAATGATGATCCCTATTTTACAGATCGTGAACTTCATCGTATTTTGTATGGTGCCAATTCAGATTTCCAGACAGAGGATGAATGAATATTTTTGCAAATCTGACTGACTCAGAAAATTAACTTGCAATCATTGGGTCAGTTTTGTGATTTTTTCAGAAAATCACAAAATTGCCCCGATTTTCTTTCGCAATGGCCTGTATCTCATCCGATTCAATGATACGAACACCTGCCTGATCTTTCCGGGCAACCTGCAAGACAGCATCCGCCACTGCACCGCCATGAACCGGTTTATATCTTTCCGATATGGCAAATGAGATGAATCTGTTGAGAAATTTGCCTATTTCCTCTCCGAGACGAAAATTCTCACGCTCCCCCAGCAGCAATGAGGGGCGGAAAATACTGACGCTCCTGTAATTCAGCTTTTGAATGGCGGCTTCCAATTCCCCTTTGACTCGATTGTAAAAGAACGGGGATTTCGGGTTTGCCCCGTTTGCCGATACAACAAGAAAATGACTGGCTCTGTTTTGTTGAGCAATACTTGCGATGCGATGCGGATAAGTAAAGTCAATTTTGTAAAAATTCTCTTTTGTTCCTGCTTTTCTGATGGTCGTGCCCAGCGTGCAAATCACATGATCCGCTTTTATAAGATGCTGATACTTGTCAGCGTGATCAAAATCAATGAGATGTTGCTCTGTTTTCGGATGATTCAAATAATCTGGCAAAGGTCTGCGCGTCAATATGACGATCCGATTATAAAAATCGCTGTTCAGAAGGCGGGTAAGGCATTCTCCGCCTACCAGACCTGTAGCTCCGAGTATCAATACTGTTTTTTTTTCCATGTTTGTGACCTTAAATGCGCTGATATCAGAAGTCTCGGAAGCAATTCCGAGGGTGAAAGCGAAGTCAGGCTGAAGCCAGCTATGATTAGCAGATCGAAAAATTTCCGGCCGGACTGAGCGCGGGACAGCAAAGAAACCCGGCTTTTTTTCCGGACAGGGTGCCTCCCCCGCGGGAAAAAGCCGGGTTTCTCCCCCGTCTGTCGTGTCCGCGCTGTTAGAGCCTGAAAACTTTTCGATCTACTGATGATGAATGAATGTGTTCCTGAGCTTATTTTAGCGGTCATCCGAGAGGTGTCTGAAGTATAAAATCCCGGCAGGTTTATTCATACAGATTCATCAGCCTGATCCGGGTGTTGCAGGCATTCCACCTCGGCCACGGTCAGATCGGTTGCCCGGGCAATCTGTTCAACAGTGAGAACTCCCATTGAGAGCAGATTCAGTGCAATTTTTTTCAGGGCTTTTTTTTCACTTTTTTTTTCGCCTCTTTTTTCCCCTTCTCTGCGAGCTGCGTCCAGGGCGGAGACTTCGTCCTTGAGAGCCTTTTCCCTCATTTCCGCAAGCTGACGCGTCTCCTCATCCGCACTCAGTTTTTTCAGAGCATCATAAGCCCTGTGAATCATGGGATTGGTGCAGTGCGTTTCCATGGTATTTTCCTCCTTTTCATGGTTGAAAAAATAAAGCCATGTCACTCCTGTGAATCATTCAGCCTGCTCTGAGTTCTGAAGGCACTTCACCTCGGCTACGGTCAGATCTGTAGCCCGGGCAATCTGCTCCACTGTGAGAAGTCCTATTGAGAGCAGATTCAGGGCAGTCTTTTTCAGGGCTTTTTTTTCCCCTTCTCTGCGAGCTGCGTCCAGGGCGGAGACTTCGTCCTTGAGAGCCTTTTCCCTCATTTCCGCAAGCTGACGCGTCTCCTCGTCCGCACTCAGTTTTTTCAGAGCATCATAAGCCCTGTGAATCATGGGATTGGTGTAATGCATTTCCATGGTGTCATCCTCCTCATCGGCATGGTTGAAAAAATAAAGCCATTCGAGCAGCTTTTTCTCCTTCCGGCCCGCATAGTCTTTTTTATCGGGCTTCGGAAGCTCGAATATGTGAAGGGAGAGGTCATCTGTCAGCCGGAGTTTCGGATAACGGACATCTCTGAGATCAAAGCGGAAGCGGAAATCATCATGCTTGGGAAAAATTTCGTAATTCAGAAAATGGATACCTATCACCGGTTTCAGCCGGTCGTATTTCTGGCCGGAGTCAAGCTGGTCAGCGTACATTTTGCACAGATAATACAATGCTCTTTCAGGATAGTATGCGTATTTCCGAACCTGCATTTCAATGTCATACTGATTTTCCTGTTCATCACGGGCCAGAATATCCAGGACAATGAATTTTTTGATGATTTCTTCGGGACGGATGACCGGATTCTTTATCTCAACAGACCTGATAAGCTGATGCTCAGGCAGAATCAGAACCGTATTGAGAAGGTCAGTCAGTATTTCCGTGTCCCCGCTGAAAAGCTGCTTAAATACAAGATCAAGTTTCGGACTCAGTAAAAATTTCATAGCGTTTCAAATCTCCCAATACACGGTGCGGTTCCGCGCACTTGCTTCAGCCGAGGGACTGATTCCCCGGGTTTCTTTGTCTTCCAATTCTGTCCGCGTTTCATATTTCAATTTTTTTCGGAAACTCCGGAACCCGCACGGACGCTTCAAGTTCCCCTCCGCTGTTGTGGAAGCTCATATCACCTTCCTGTGTGCAGACCCAGACCTCTTCCGCACCATTTTCAAAATAAAGCTGCTTTTTCTCATTCATTTCCTCATCCGTGTTGCTGTCGGAAAGCACCTCCACACAGATTTCGGGGGCCACGGAGCATTCGGTCTCATACCTGATCTGTTCAAATCGCTCCTGTGATGCCCATACGACATCCGCCACTTTTGTGCCTTTCCGGGTGCTGATGGCACATTCAGGCATGGCCTTCCCTGTTTTTACGAGTGTGCGTAAAAGATATTCAATCTCCCCCTGACACGCGGAATGTACAACTTTGACAGGTGACATGATAATCTGACCTCTTTCATTCAGTTCGATTCTGAAAGGCAAATCTTTCAGATCCGGGTGTTCGCAGACTTGCTGCCAGTTCATGATTATGTCCTTTCATTATCTGTTTCCATGTTGGGCTTCAGTGCGCCTGTGCTGTCACCAGGGGATTGATTCCCTGGATTGATTTACAATGATATTTTTCCAAACTCAGGGATCATTTATCTCCTGCCCCGTGAAACTCGGCAAATGCGGAAATCTTCCTGATTTCCCAATATCCCCCCCTTTGACAGGACCAACTCTTGTCAGCATACCGCATTTTCCGAGCTTTTTTAAGTGGTATTTTACGCCGTCCTCACTGATATTTAACAGTCTGGCAATTTCCTTGCGGGTAATATGCGGGTAGTTTCGGATGATTTCTGCGATTTTCCGGGTAATTTCCGGGTAGCAAGGCGATTTCCAAGAATGAACATACCAGTTTGTAGTTCCGCCTTTAGGCGGTGTCACACCGCCTAAAGGCGGAACTACAAACTGAAAAAATACGCCGGTATGTTCTTTTTCAGGAATCGTCTAACTGATAATGCCCGCTCTGTTTACGATTTGCGACATAAATAATGCAGGTTAAAAGTATCATGTTCCATTTCAATGACCTCCACTTTTTCAAACCCGGCCTCTTTCAGCATTTCCACTGCCTTTTCCTCACCCCACATCATTCCCAGTCCTGTTCCGCGGTTTGCCAGTCCCACAGGCATGCAGTGCATGAGGCTCACGGTGTAGAGAAACGGCCCCATGGGATGGCTTTTGTTTTCTGCCTGATCGGTTTTTGCGGCAATGTCAATCATTGAAAACATGCCTCCGGGAGCAAGCATATGGCGTATTCCCTGCAAAGCAGGCAGCGGCGCTGTCTGGTCATGAATGGAATCAAATGCGGTGATGTAATCAAAATATCCTTCAAATTCAGGGTCATTTTTAAGCATGGCCGCATCCCGGACAATAAACTCAATATTTTTCAGCCCCATATAATCCGCTTCTTTTTTTGCGATCTCAATCACTTCTGATGATATATCCATGCCGACAAATGTGCTTTTGGGAAATGCCTCGGCCATCAGCAGCGAGGCCACGCCTTCGCCGCAGCCCAGATCACAGACACGAATGCCCGTATTCAGGCGGGAAATCAAATTTCCGTCATCCACGGTGGGTAAGAATTTGTCCACAAGCACTTCTCGGTGCTTTGCATCGGCCAGTTCCGTCATAAACGCCTGAAACTTGGGATAACAGGAATAGGGAACTCCGTCTCCGGTTTGAAATCCGTGAATCACC
The DNA here is from genome assembly GCF_017377395.1 of Desulfonema magnum. Classification (GTDB taxonomy): domain Bacteria; phylum Desulfobacterota; class Desulfobacteria; order Desulfobacterales; family 4be13; genus Desulfonema_C; species Desulfonema_C magnum. The sequence goes on from NZ_CP061800.1 coordinate 912,395, forward strand.
GGTTCCATGGCACTCAGGGTCAGTAAGGGAATCTCCTGGGCATAGACGGCCAAATTGGAATTCCCTGAGCTTCGGGTCAGGATGGCCGCGTGTTCTTTTGGGAGAAAGTATTTGTTTTCTCGGCTTTCCTGCTCCTGGATCACTTCCACGATTTCGCCTGTGATCATAATTCCGAGCCATTCACGGATATAGCGGGCACTCAGACCGGAGTGTTCCGAAATAACGGAGATGGTCTGAGCGGTGTCAAATGTCTCCATAATGTCAAAAAGACCGGTGCGGTAGCCAATTCCCACGGCAAGATTCAATGCGCCGCCATTTAAGATGTCAATCATTTTCTGGGTGAAAGCGTCTTGTTTTTCTGCTGACGTTTCCGACATAACTTTATGTTTCCTTTACAGATTTAGGTGTTAGGTGTTAAGTGTTAGGTGTTAGGATTCACCTGAGCGTTTATCTTGTGAATCTGTCCCTGTTCCCGTCATGAAAAAGGGTTTTTAAAAATTTTTCTCCCATGTTATCCAATATGAGATAGCCAAGTGCATAGCTTTTGTCTGTGTCTTCCATTGGTGATTCAGCGATCTCTGTTGTGCTGTTTATCAGTTCTCTCGCTGTTTCAGGAGAATCAATCTGACTTGAGGCTAATATTGTGGTGACAACATAATCTTTGGTTTTGTAAAAATCTATGTCCGCCATACATTCTTCCACCATTTTTTTTCGTTCCATGGCCCGGTTCCGGTCTATGCTTTTCTCCAGTGTTTCAAGGAATACATTGATGATGAATTCGGGACCGATCGCTGCTTCTTTGCCGTTGATGTTTGCTTTAAGAAATTTTGACCGCATCAGAACCGTGGACCCAAGTCCTGCTGTGAGCGCCGCCTTTAGTTGATCTATTTCTCCGGCTACTCCGAAAATATCCGTTTTGGTGAGAATGTAGAGACAAACACAGGATATAAGAAGATTCACAAAAAGATACAGCAAAGCCGGCCATTTTCTGATGACATCAAACGGCTCATCCTGAAACTTTGTGAAGAGTTCCGCGACCGCCACCAGCAGACTCAGAAAGATGGTGATCAGATAGGCGGTCATACCAGATCCGCTCCTTTCCGTGTCAGTCTGACCCGGTCGTTGCCTGTGTCAAAATCCGGTTCTATCTCTACCAGTTCCTCACTGCTCAGTTGTGCCAGGGCTTCTTGGCAGATATCCAGTTTGAGCCTGGCAGATTTGGCAAGCGCCATAAATGTGAGCGTATAACCTTCTGCCTCTTTTAACGCCCTGAGTACGGATATGGTGGCAGTGGCAGGAGCCCTGATGACCCTTTCCGATTGGATTCGCTGCTCCATTATTTCTGACGACTCGTTCCTGGTGTTTCCATTTTTCTGTCTTTTGAGTTCGTCAAAATAATAGGAAAGGGAAAATTTGACTTGTTTTTCCATAAGTTGCTTCCTTTCTTTTAACTGTTTTGAGTCATTGAGATGTGAAATGACCTTTTCCATCATATCTTGTTGCCAAGGTAAAGCTGACTCTGTTTTTAAAAATCGCGTTTTGTTACTTTTTAAACGGGTTGTGCATAAGAAAAGCATTTTTTATTCGTTGCCCAAATTTTTTTATACACAATCCGTTCGCATAAGCAACTAAAAAAAAGATTACATGGTCTAACGCAGCCCGGAGACTTTCCTCATGATAAAGATGACCTCCGCAAGCCCGATTTTCTGATTTCTGTTCACATCCGCATTCAGGCTGATGGTTCCGGCCTGCATCCCCGCCGCCGCCTTCAGCGCCAGTATTGCATCCTTCAGGTCGATCGTGCCGTTTCCGTCAATGTTTCCGGGTTCCGTGGCGACATATTCGTAAGCGCCGATGTCGGTCTGTTCCCTGCCAAGCCCCCGCTGATCCGAATCCGGGGCTTCGGTGTCCGATCCTGTGTTAATGGCCGGGCTGTCCTCAAGCAGCGCATGGGTGGCGGTGGACCCGCCGTTGTCCTGCAACGGCCCTAGCTTGGGATCGGCCGGCGAGGATGCCGAACCCACGATGTCCCCGCTGACATCGTTCGCAAACCCGGTGCTGTTGGTGCTGTCGCCGATGAGGTTGTTGCCGTCCGAGGTGTACAGGCCTGCCTCATATTCGGACAGATCGTTCCCTGAATCCATGGTGGCAATGTTCTTCGCCACAATGGTGTTTTTCATGGCAACCGGGTCAAATGCGTAAATCCCTCCGCCGTCTTCCGAGGTGTTTCCGGTGACGGTGCAGTTCACAAGCGTGAGATTTGCCGGACTGTCCCCGCCGCCGGAGACGATGCCGCCGCCCGCCATGGAAGCAGTGTTTCCGGATACGGTGCAGTTGGTGAGGATTCCCGTGACAACAGAATCATTCCCGCCGATGCGGACGGCCCCGCCGCCACAGCCTTCCTCATCCGCTTTGTTCCCGGAGAGAGTGCATCCGCTCATCTCAACAGTGGCAGTGGGCTGCCCGCCCTCGTCTATTTCCGCACCGCTGAATATGCCGCCGCCGCCCCAGACACCTGCGGAACTGTTCCTGTCAACGGTGCTGTCCGTCATTTTCAGTGTTGCCGTGCCTCCGTACTGGGAGCCGTTGAACAGGCCGCCGCCGTCGCCTTTGGCAGTGTTGGACAGGAATTTGCTGTTGCTAATCACCGCGTCCGACTTTGCGCCGGCTTTGCCCGCAGTATTCAGAATCGCACCGCCGCCGTAGTAGTGAAAGCAGTCATCGGGATTGGCGGCCTGGCTGCAATTGTACGTGTTGGCGGTGTTCCCGGTGAACGTGCAGCCGGTGACGGTCAGGGTTGAGGAGCCGCTTTCTCCCCATGACTGGTGGCATACAGCGCCGCCGATCTGACCCGACGAATTGCTGGTGAAAACAGCGTCTGCCAGAATTGCCGTAACTGTCCCGCCAGCCTTTGCCATGCTATAAACTGCGCCGCCGCCATAGATTTTACCTTCATTCTCTTCAACATTTTCATAATAGCCCACGGATTTATTCAGCTCAAAGCTGGAACCTGATATGTCAAGGTCTGCAACGGAGCCGGATGTGAATGCCATGTTAAAGATGCCGCCTCCGTTTTTGGCGGTGTTGTCTGACAAATTGCAGTTGGTCAGTTTCACAGATGCAGTTCCATCGGATCCGTTGGATGCGTTGAAGACACCGCCGCCGCTGACTGCCGACGTATTTTGTGAAATCTCGGAACTGATCAAGTCAAGCGAAGCGGTGCTGCCTGCGTCAAAGGCAAGGCTGTAAATGCCAGCGCCGTCCTCCGCGCTGTTTCCGGTGACAGTGCAGTTGCTGGCGGTGAGGCTGCCCTGATAATTCATTATGCCTCCCCCTCCCGTTGCAACCGTGTTCCCCGAAATCGCGCAATTTTCAAGCGTGAGATCGCCCTCGTAATTATATATCCCTCCCCCGGCCTCAGCGTTCCCGCCTGAAATCCTCAGGCCGGAGATGACAACGCCAGCCGCATTGATTCCAAGTACACGGGAAGAGCCATCTCCTTTCAGCGTCAGCAGGCTCTGACCGGGGCCGCTGATGGTCAGGTCTTTATCAATGTAAATATGATTGGTGAGTTCAATGATGCCGGTCACGGAAAAATCAATGACTTCTCCCGTAGCAGCATTGTCCACGGCAAAACGAAGCGAGCCTTGCCCGGAATCGTCCGTGCTTGTCACGGTGGCAGCGAATGCCGCTGATGACAGCAGCAGGAAAACAATGGCATACATCATCGGAACATACAAGCCGGACACAGCAAATCCATGCTTTGCAAGCTTATGATAAATCATGTTTCTTATGGTCATTCTCATAGTAAATTATCCCTTTCCTTATGGGTTCATCAAAAAAAACTAACACCTTTTCGGTTCCCATTTCGGAAAGTCTGGTGTCTTAGTTACTTTATCATGGTAGGATGATGTATCAATAGATACATCACCGCAGTCTTCGCCGCCACTGGATCTGCCTCCGGCAGCCACAACTTCCAGATCATCGTCCGAGAGTTCTCCTGTTTTGTCCGGCTGGTGCGGAAGGACGAGATATTGCTTATCAGAGGTTTCTTCCAGAGTTTTCACTTCCACAACGTCCGGAACGTCAATGTCAAAGGCTCTCTTCAACGCCTTTTTAGGTCCTATTCTGAGTTCCTTTCTGAACTGCTCATCTGCAAAAGCCCTGCGTGTTATCAGATCGGACAGGGAGAACCAGGCCGAAATCCCCGCGGCAAGGACGAGGGTCTTTCCGGCTGCGGCGCAGGCGGTCTTCAGCATGTCCCGGCGGCTCATTTCCTGGTCCGAACCCGGGAAACCGGAATCGTCAGGCCCCTCTCCGGCCCTGGGAATCACCAGATAACGGGTCAGGGCGGTCTCCTCCACCGCCTCGATCCGAACCGATTCCGGAACCGTGTAACCGAACTCCCGTTCAAGTACGCCTTTGGGATTCTCAAGCACAGCGGCTTTGAAGGCATCGTCTGTCCATGCCCTTGTGATCACTTTTTCCATCATTTCCTGAGTCAATGCCGACTTCATCTTAAAACCTCCTTTTGCCAATGGTTGATAAAAAAAAATATTATTTCAACATGTTAAATCCAAACCGGAAAACGCCTCGTTCCCAAACCCTGGTTTGGGAACGCACTTGCACACAAAGCCCCCTGGTTTTGTGCAGGCAGATCAGTCTGATAGCAGATTCAGACTGTCTTTTAATAATGAGTCGAATATGTCCGCATCTTCGCAATTCGTCAGCAACACAAATATGATCTTTTTTTCAGGCAGATAAAGCATATCTCCCTGGAATCCCGAGGAGGTTCCGTTATGCCCCCAGGCGACTCCCAAATCCGTATTCTGGTACGACAGCCCCAGTCCGTAATCAGAGCCGTGTTTGTACGGATCAAAGTTTGTCATCTGATCAAGTGAGACCTGGCTTAACAGGGTTTTTTCCTTGAAAAGCGCACTCAGGAACTCGGCCAGCCCGTGAGCATCGGAAATGATGCCTCCGTCTCCCAGTCCGAGAGCGTCATTTGTTTCGGTCACATCCCTCAGTTCATCTGTGTCCTCATCAATCTGATAACCCCGGACGAGCAGGCCGCCGAATCCTCCATCACGTGGTTCCCGAATTTCCATGAACGTGTTCTCCAGTCCCAGGGGATCGTGAATCATACGTCTCATCTCGGCAGCCAGAGAGGAATCGCTCACTTTGTTCACGATCATTTCCAGCAGAAGATAATTTGTGTTGGAATACATAAACGCCGTACCGGCTTCAAAGATATCCCCCTGGTCCGCAAACTCACCCAGGGTCTCAGGATTATCATACACATCGTAAACATAGTCTTCAAGGATTTCCCGGGGCGTCCAGGGGGTCTGTCGGTTCGGATTTTCCCCCACCTTGTCATTATAGGCATCAATGGCCACATAATCCAATACGCCGGCGGTCATGCTCAGAAGATGTCTGATGGTGATGTCCGGACCACCCTGCCCATAACTGATGCGGCTCACAATATCCTCATAAGACAGATGGTTTTGTATCTTATCATCAAGATTCAGCTTTCCTTCCTCACTCAGTCTGAATACCACTGTGCTGACAAAGACCTTAGTCATGCTGGCAATTCGCAGCATATCCGCTGCCTGCATCGGGGTCTGCTTGCTGACATCTGCCAGCCCCGCGGCTCCGGCCCATTGCAATGACGGTGTCCGGATCAGAAGAACGGCCCCGGGGATTTTTGAATCAGCAACAGAAGCGTCCAGCAATTGCTGAAACTGTCCGAAGACAGGCTGCTCTCTTATCCCTGAGACAACCTGCAAGGCAAAAATAGCTTCGGCCGATCCTATCCTGGCGTCATTGTTCACGTCAGCATCTTTGTTCGGAGAGAACGTCTTTCCCGAACAGATTTGAAGTGATGCGATCACATCCGCCAGGTCAACTCTGTTTTCAGAACCCCATACATTCCCCCTGACTGCCCCCGGACTATCGGAGGAACACAGAATGAGGATTCCAAAAATCATGGCGAAAAAATCAGGTCTCAGAAATGCCTTCATCTTTTTCATCATACCAGACTGCATCATTTTACCGACTCCTTTCCTTTTTTACATACCATCTGTATAAATAAAATATTATTTCAATGCCTTAAACGATTCCTTCGTCTCAATGAGCGATGTCAGGTAAGGCCCCAATCGTTTTCTGATAAACCGCACCATGGGAGCGTTGTCCGCCTGGGTGCGCCAGATCCCGCCCTTGGTCGGGATGTGTCCCTCATGAGCATACTGGCGCCGGATGGATTCCGCCAACAGCGGGATGGCCCTTCCTGTGCGCTGAAATTCCTTTCGAACAAACAGGCGATCATAGCGGACAGTGCCAGGCCCAATCCGCACGGTGATCAGCCATCCCACGATTTCGCCCTTGTAACGCAGGCCCAGGCTGTTGATTGGCTCGAACTCCTCATCCACTTTCAGAAACGGGGTCAGGCCGCTGTGATAATAAGGCGGATCATAGGGCCATGCCCTGATCTCCTCAAGCTCCTCCGGTGTCACCTCTGTCCAGGGAAAGATTTTGAAATTCTTCGGAAGCCGGTAATTGTTCATCCAGTCCGATCTCATCATTTGCTCCACATCTTCCCCTTTGCTTGTGCAGATCAGTTGCCGGGGGGTCGGAGACTCCCACCCGCATTTTTCCAGAACACGTTCCAGAACACGTGCGGATGGCTTGTTTGCTGTGTAAATCCCGAAAACGCCGGTGCGTCCCCGTCGGGTCAGTTTCTTTTCCAGCCGGGTCATCAGGACTGTGCCGATCCCCTGGTTCCGAAATTCCTTTGCCACAAAAACAGACAGCACCTCGGGGGTCTGGCCGTCCATCATATCTGCCAGAATCAGGCCCGAGGGCATTCCGAGAATCGAATGGCTTATGGCAATATACGGACCCTTGGGCGACACCTCCTTCAGAAGATGTCGAAATGCGGGAAAGGTCATCTGTTCGTATAAGACCGCCATCGAAGGATCAGGGCAGAGGTACTGTTGATCATTGGCGTACCCGGGCGGCTCATCACGCTCTGCCAACAGGTCAATGTCAAAATAGTCCGCATAATGGCGGATTTTGGAAATCCGGCCAAGGATATCCGTTTTGTCTGACACACCCAGGCGGTCAAACATGAAATGACATTCCGATTCCAGGGCTTTCAGATCATTTCCCGTATGATCAGGATGTTGTGCCAGATAAAAAAGAATGCGCTTATATTCCTCAAGTATTCTGACATGATCTTCCCGGGTGAGACGGCTGGCTTCCTTTTTGGAAAACTGATCCATCAGCGTCGGAAGTCCCTGTCTCAGATCAGAGGAAATGGCCTTTGCATAAGGATGGCAGTTATGATTTTTATATGAGAGATAAGCAAAAAAATGAAGCAGGTCGCAATTGGTCACTCCGGTTCCGGCATTTTTCTCTTCCAGGATGCCATTTTCATCCAGCTCGCTTATGATTTTCTCAGGATCATATTCAAGAAAGGTCAGGGGAGAGATCACAGCGGGAAACGCATCCGCACGGAATCGGCTGACATCGTAGTCATAAAGGGTTCCTTCATAAGCATTGCCAAATGCTTTGTGAAATATTTCCCGGACATGGGCATATCTTCCTAAAAAATCCTCTCTTGCGGTTTCGCTGTCCATGGAAATCGGATGATAAGTCTGACACAGAGACCTCCCGTCCAGAACGCAGGGAATTTTCATCTGCGCTGCCATGTTCAGGCATACAAGCTCACAGATGCTGTGGCACACAAAGCATCCCGCATTTTCTCCCATGCCGCTCTCTGACAGAGCGACACGGATAAGTTCCCGGGATATCTTCTCGTCTGTATGAAATTGTATCAGATCTGTATTCAGCTTCCGGGCGACCTGCTCCGTATTGTGAGCAGCCACATCATTGTGAATGAAGGGGTGTTGCAAGAAAAGGGCCAGAACACGCAGGCGATATTTCCTTTTCAGCAGATACAGGAGATAGGAGCTGTCCTTGCCTCCGCTGAACATCAGCAACACATGATAGGGAATCTTTTGTGTCCTTATACGGTCAAATTCTTCTTCCATTGTTTTCCGAAACAGATGGAAATCCGGTTCGGGCCGATTTCGGCTTTGAACGCATTCCGAACAGATTCCGTGTTCGTTTATCGTGACATATGGTGTCGTATCTGTGCAAATGCATGTTTTGCATATATTCATTGTGTCTGTCATGATCTGATCCTGTCGGTTCGGATGTTTTTCAGAAAATTCTCGTTTCCACTGCCGAAGACCTCCGAGGTTTTGAAAACCTCGGAGGTCTCATGTCAGAGATTACATGGCCTAACGCAGCCCGGAGACTTTCCCCAGGATGAAGATGACCTCGGCAAGCCCGATTTTCCGGTCCCTGTTCACATCCGCATTCAGGCTGATGGTTCCGGCCGGCATCCCTGCTGTCACCTTCAGTGCCAGTATCGCATCTTTCAGGTCGGTCGTGCCGGTTCCGTCAATGTTTCCGGGTTCCGTGGCGGCGTATTCGTAAGCGCCGATGTCGGTCTGTTCCCTGCCAAGCCCCCGCTGATCCGAATCCGGGGCTTCGGTGTCCGATCCTGTGTTGATGGCCGGGCTGTCCTCAAGCAGCGCATGGGTGGCCGTGGATCCGCCGTTGTCCTGCAAGGGCCCCAGTCCGGGATCGGCCGGCGAGGACGCGGACCCCACAATGTCCCCGCTGACATCGTTCGCAAATTCGGTGCTGCCCGTGCTGTCGCCGATGAGGTTGTTTCCGTCCGAGGCGTACAGGCCCGCCTCATATTCGGACAGATCGTTTCCGGAATCCATGGTGGCAATGTTCTTCGCCACAATGGTGTTTTTCATTTTAACCGGATCGAACGCGTAGATTCCCCCGCCGTCCTCCGAGGTGTTGTCCGTGACCGTGCAGTTTGTCAGCGTGAGACTTGCCGGACTGTCCCCGCCGCCGGAGACAATGCCGCCGCCGGCCATGACCGCCTCGTTACCGGAAACGGTGCAGTTGGTGAGTGTCCCGGTCACATTGGCGAAGTTCCCGCCGATGCGGACGGCTCCGCCGCCGCCGACATGCCCCTCCTCAGCCATCTCCACCTTGTTGCCGGAAAGGGTGCATCCGCTCATCTCAAGCTCGGCCGTGGGCTGTCCGCCCTCGTCAATCTCCGCGCCGCTGAACACGCCGCCGCCGCCCCACACGCCCGTGGAGGTGTTTCCGTCAATGGTGCTGTCCGTCATTTTCAGTGTCGCGGTTCCTCCGTACCGGGACCCGTTGAACAGCCCCCCGCCGTCGCCTTTGGCCGTGTTGGACAGAAATTTGCAGTCGCTGATCACCGCATCTGATTTTGCGCCGGTCTTGCCCGCGGCATTCAGAATCGCACCGCCGCCGTAATAGTGCATGCACTCATCAGGATTGGCGGCCTGGCTGCAATTGTATGTGTTGGCAATGTTCCCGCTGAATGTGCAGCCGGTGACGGTCAGGGCCGAGGAGCCGCTTTCGCCCCATGCCTGATGACAGACCGCTCCCCCGACCTGAGCCGCGGAGTTGCCGCTGAAAACAGTGTCGGTCAGGGTCACCGTGACCGAGCCGCCCGCTTTGGCCATGCTGAAAATTGCGCCGCCGCCTTCGATTTTTCCCAAAATTTCAGACATGCCAGCAGCTTGGTTCCGGTCAAATGTGCAAGCGGACACTTCCATATTTGCACCGGAACCGGTGCCGAAAGTGTTGTTTATGACACCGCCGCCACTTTTTGCGGTGTTTTCCGAAACCTGGCAATTGAAAAGCCTCACGGTGGCTATAGCACCTTCATATGCATCATTTCTGACACCGCCCCCATACCCCAGTCCCTCCTGAATGCCGGCAGCGCTGTTACCGCTGATGGTCGAATCACTGATCTCCAAGACTGCCGAACCGCCGGAATTACTCGTTATATTGAATATTCCAGCGCCATCATCGGCAGTGTTGGATGATATCGTGCAGTTGTCCACTTTCAGCGTTGCCGCTATGCCATCGGAAATGTTCACAATTCCTCCGCCTGACTCGGCGCTGTTTTCGGAAACAAGGGTGTCACTGATTTCCAGGCTTCCGTCATAGTTGTGCAGACCGCCTCCGGAAGCATTTGAATCTGTGTCACCTCCGTCGTTGGCCGTATTGTCTGAGACCGTGCAGTTTTTCAGAACCAGGCTACCCCCGTCATTCAAAATCCCCCCGCCCCAAATTGCCGTGTTCCCCGAAACCGTGCAGTTTTCCAGTGTGAGAACACCTTCAAAATTGTATATGCCGCCGCCCCCGGCATCGGAGTTTCCGTTTGAAAATGTAAGACCGGAAATGCTGACGCATACGGTGTCTATGGACAAAATCCGTTCGCTGCCGCCGCCTCTGATGGTCATCATATCCCTGCCAGGGCCTGTGATGGTCAGATTCTTCCGGATAATGATCCGCTGAGACAACTGAACCGTCCCGGTCACGGAAAATGTGATCACTTCTCCTGCCGGGGCATTTTCAATAACGTGGCGGAGCGACCCCTCCCCGGAATCGTTCAGGTTTGCCACTGTTGCCGCAAATATGGCAGGCGAAGCCGTCAGGCTTGCGAAAACAAGCCCGCAGGCCATGCAGATATTAAGACCGAACTTTATGATGAGATTCCGATATTCTGTGTTTGTCATAAGAACCTGACTCCTTTCCAAAATTTTCCTCATACTTGTCATTGTCTTTCAGCCCGTCGGATTTACTTACAGAAAAATATGATTGCTTGGAATCAGAAACAGATACGTCTTTTTCTGACCTTTTGCACACTCTTCGACTTATGATGCATCTCCATACAACTAGGTTCTCCGCTTGACTTTCCTCCCCCTTTTACAATTTCCAGATCCATGTCCGAGAGTTCTCCCTCGTCAACAACGGAGCGATAAGGCAGAACAAGATGCTGCCGGGCGGCCGTGTCTTCCAATGTTTTCACCTCCACGGCATCCGGAACATCCAGGCCCATCTCCTTTTTCAGGGTCTTTTTCGGGCCAAGGGTGAGTTCCTTTCTGAACCCCTCATCTGCCAAGGCCCTGCGGGTGATCAGATCGGACAGGGAGAACCATGCGGAAATCCCCGCGGCAATGGCAAGGGTCTTTCCGGCCGCTGCGCAGGTGGTTCTCAGCATGTCCCTGCGGCTCATTTCCCGCTCATAAAGCGGAGGCAGGGACTCATCAGGCTCCCCTCCTGCCTCGGGAAGCACCAGATAGCGGGTCAGGGCGGTCTCCTCCACAGCCCTGAGCTGAACTGATTCCGGGACAGAGTAGCCGAACTCCCGCTCAAGCACGGACTTGGGGTTTTCAAGCACCGCCGCTTTGAAGGCATCGTCTGTCCATGCCCTTGTGATCACCTTTTCCATGATTTCCTGGTTTGACAACTTCATTTTGAAACCTCCTTTTGCTGATTGTTATCTGCATGTTGTCATCTACATGGATTGGAAATAAGAAAGGGATTTCCTCATCTCCGGAATCCTTACTCACTTTTCCTGAAAATACCTGATTTCCGTGGCGGTTCCGATGCCATTTTCTTTGCAGAACTTCATGGCCCCCCGTGTGAAACCGCCCACCGACAAAAACGCCGGCAAAACCGTTCTTTTCGGAAAACGCTCCGAGTACGCCTCCCTTTTTTCCTGGAACGTCCTCACCATTCTCAGACCGGTCCTGTCCTTTGTCTTCTTCACTTCCACGAGTATTGTCCTGCCGCAGTCCGAGTCCGCCAGGACATCAATCTCCGTCTCCTTTCCGTCCCTGCGCTGAAATTTCTCCCTCATGCGGACATCCGTGATGTTCAGTTTGGTGTCGTCCTCCGCGCCGTCAAAGTATGCGGACAGGGAGAACCGCTTCCGGGACCGGAACTCCGTGAAAAGCTGGAACTCGGCGAATTTGCCAACCAGGTTGCCAAGCCTTCCCCGGAGCGAGTTCCTGTCCCTTCTCAGCCGGTCCAGCTCCTCATTGAAATCTTTTTTCAGATCCGGGGCGAAGTCCCGTATCTCCTTTTCAAACCGCCTGCGGAGGATCAGATTCAGGGTTCCGTCGCTGAGTCCTCTGAAATCAATGTCGGCAGCTCCCTTTCTGATCACATCGGCCCTCACCATGATTTCCAGCTTCTTCCGAATCTCCCCCTCGTCAATGTCCAGCCCGAGTTCCTTTTTCAGTTCCCGGGGTGTCCAGTCTCTGTCCGGATACCTGCTCAGATGCAGCAGCATCTGCTTGGCGTGGCGGTCGTTCACCTTGTCCAACATCAGTTCGATGTATTCTCCCCAGGTCATGGACATCTCCGATTCTCTGTCTGTTATCTCATGGTGGACTGTGTTCACCACGCCCTCCTCCGTGGTCAGATCCTTGCCCTCGAACTCGCTCTGGATCACGCAGGAGATGAAGAAGGGGTCGGACATGCACAGTTGGTTGATCTGTTCAGCGCTCTCGTTCGTGACCGGGACACCCGATGCCTCCGCGTATTTGTAAACCGCCTGGAGTCCGTGTTCCGATGTCAGATAGGGATCAATGAGGGTCCGCCTCAGCCGGCCCGCCTCCAGGTATTTGTCGATCACGCTGATCAGCCACCCCACATAAGATCCTGTCACCAGCATGGGCGCGATCTTGGACTCCACGACTTCATGAAAGCTTCCGGCAAGGGTCTCGTCAGGCTCGGTGCGGCGTTCCCTGTCGGGATAGATGTACTGCGTGATGTTCTGAAACTCGTCTATGATCACGAGAATCCGCTGATCAAAGATATCTGCGAAACGTCTCGGAGCGGTGTAGGCGATCTCCCACACGGAGTCATACAGCTCCCGTTCCCTGTTCCAGAGAAGCTCACTGACATCCTCGGCCAGAATGTCCAGGGATTCGGACATGCCGTATTCCCGTATTCTTTCAAGGGAGAGCGGGCTTCTCACCAGCCGCTCGTCTTGCTCCAGGAATGAGATGTACTGGGATGCGAAGGCCCGGTAATATCCGATGGCGAAATCCGGATACCATGTCTTCTTCTCTTTGATGTTGAAATAAAATGGGATGATGCCCCTGTTCTCGGTCCACAGGCGGTTGAATATCCGCTGCACAATGGCTGTCTTGCCGCTCTTTCTGCGGCCGAGCAGCACCCTGGATTTGCCCATCCTCCTGGGAATCAGGTCAAGCCACCGGCCGAGAAGGGCGAATTCCTTTTCCCGTCCCACCAGAAGGTCGGGATCCCCGATGCTCTCGGACAGCGGGTAGCGCATTTTCACATTTTTTTCTCTCATGGTCTGCTCCTTTTTTCTCGGATTGTGAGAACTGCATGGATTCACGATAAGAAAAGGATGTCTCAATCCATCTTCTTATCGTGAATCCCTGTAGTTCTGACCTCCTAACGCAGCCCGGAGACTTTCCCCAGGATGAAGATGACCTCGGCAAGCCCGATTTTCCGGTCCCTGTTCACATCCGCATTCAGGCTGATGGTTCCGGCCGGCATCCCTGCTGTCACCTTCAGCGCCAGTATCGCATCTTTCAGGTCGGTCGTACCGGTTCCGTCAATGTTTCCGGGTTCCGTGACCACGTATTCGTAAGCGCCGATATCGGTCTGTTCCCTGCCAAGCCCCCGCTGATCCGAATCCGGGGCCTCGGTGTCCGATCCTGTGTTGATGGCCGGGCTGTCCTCAAGCAGCGCATGGGTGGCCGTGGATCCGCCGTTGTCCTGCAAGGGCCCCAGTCCGGGATCGGCCGGCGAGGACGCGGACCCCACGATGTCCCCGCTGACATCGTTCGCAAATCCGGTGCTGCCCGTGCTGTCGCCGATGAGGTTGTTTCCGTCCGAGGCGTACAGGCCGGCCTCATATTCGGACAAATCGTTCCCGGAATCCAGGGTGGCGGTGTTTTTTGCCACAATGGTGTTTTTCATTTTAACCGGGTCGAACGCGTAGATACCCCCGCCGTCCTCCGAGGTGTTGTCCGTGACCGTGCAGTTTGTCAGCGTGAGACTTGCCGGACTGTCCCCGCCGCCGGACACGATCCCGCCGCCGGCCATGACCGCCTGGTTTCCGGAAACGGTGCAGTTGGTGAGGGTTCCGGTCACATTGGCGAAGTTCCCGCCGATACGGACGGCTCCGCCGCCGCCGACATGCCCCTCCTCAGCCATCTCCACTTGGTTGTTGGAAAGGGTGCATCTGCTCATCTCAAGGGTGGCAATAGGCTGACCGCCCTCGTCGATCTCCGCGCCGCTGAACACACCGCCGCCGCCCCACACACCTGTGGAGGTGTTGCCGTCAACGGTGGTGTCCGTCACCTTCATCGTTGCCGTGCCAGCGTATTTGGACCCGTTGAACAGAGCGCCCCCGTCACCTTTGGCAGTATTGGACAGGAATTTGCAATTGCTGATCACCGCGTCCGACTTTGCACCAGCCTTTTCCGCAGCATTCAGAATCGCTCCGCCGCCGTAGTAGGCATCATTGCAGACATTCTGCGTAAATGTGCAGCCAGAGACCGTCAGGACGGATGCGGCATTTTCCCCATATGCCTGATGACGCACGGCACCGCCGACTTCCGCTGATGAGTTCCCGGTGAATACAGAATTTGAAAGGTTCACAGCAGCCGTTGCGCCGGCATTGGTCATACTGGAAATTCCGCCGCCGCCATTTTTTGCTTCCATGTCTTCGCTGGTTCCGGTGGACTGGTTCTGATCAAAGGTTGATCCGGATATGTCAATTTCTGACCGGGAACCAGATATCTCCGCCAGGCTGAGGATGCCTCCGCCGTTTTGGGCCGTGTTCCCGGATACCCCGCAGTTGAGAAGAGTGACCGAGGAGGTCGCCCCGGACGCTCCGCTTCCGCTGAGGATGCCTCCTCCCACGAGGCTTGCCGTGTTTTGTGAGACTACGGAATCCGTCAGTTCTGCTGATGCTGAGGTGTTATCCTCGGCAACTGTGTTGGAGATGCCACCGCCGATCTCCGCATTGTTTTCGGAGACAGTGGTGTTCCGGAGAGCTAGGGTTCCCTGATAGTTCAGTATCCCTCCTCCGGTTTTGCCGGTATTACCTGAAATTGTGCAGTTTTCCAGAGTCAGATTGCCTTTGTAGTTAAAAATTCCTCCGCCATCGTCGGCATTTCCGTCGCCATTCACGGGTTTTCCGTTTGAGACCGTCAGACCGGAGAGGGTCACGTTTGCCGAGTCAATTCCAAAAACCCGGTCAGCACTGTTTCCGTCTATTGTCAGAATATCCTGTCCGGGGCCTCTGATGGTCAGTTCCTTGTCAATGATGATCTGATCCGTCAGCCGGATTGTTCCGGTCACGGAAAAGTCAAGCGTCTCTCCTTCGGAAGCGTTCTCCACGGCAACGCGGAGCGACCCCTCCCCGGAATCGTTCAAATTAGTCACAGTGCCGGCAAATACGGCCGGCGAAAACAGCAGAACAGTGAAAAACGATGCCCATGCCATGCTGGAATAAAAAGCAATCACGCGATACCGACCCATGCCGATGAGATTATGAATCATCTCTTTTATTCTCACTGTCATTATGAGTTACCTCCATACGTTTATAACCTGACTAAATCGCTGTCAGCAATATTCATTCAGGCTATCATGATATAAACAACTATAATAACTTAAGTAAGTTATCAAGCAAATCCAACTTCTCTGACATCAGAAAAGTTCGTCGGAAACAGTACGATTATCAGCATCTCCTCCGACGACATTTGATGGAAGAAGATGCATTTATAACACGCCCAGGAACCATCTGATTAGCACCACAACTTGATTTTCCCCCGGCCGCCACAGTTTCCAGATCATCATCCGAGAGTTCCCCCTCGTCGGCAGCAGAGCGACAGGGCAGGACAAGATGGCGTTCGGCAGCCGTGTCTTCCAGGGTTCTCACCTTCACGGCATCCGGAACGTCCAGGCCCAGCTCCCTTTTCAGCGTCTTTTTCGGGCCCAGGGTGAGTTCCCTTCTGAACTGATCATCCGCCAAAGCCCTGCGGGTGATCAGATCGGACAGGGAGAACCAGGCCGAAATCCCCGCGGCAAGGGCAAGGGTCTTTCCGGCCGCGGCGCAGGCGGTCTTCAGCATGTCCCGGCGGCTCATTTCCCGGTCCGAACCCGGGAACAGGAACTCGTCGGGCCTGTTTCCGCCCACGGGCAGCACCAGATAGCGGGTCAGGGCGGTCTCCTCCACCGCCTCGATCCGAACCGATTCCGGAACCGTGTAACCGAACTCCCGCTCAAGTACGCCTTTGGGGTTATCAAGCACCGCCGCTTTGAAGGCATCATCTGTCCATGCCCGTGTGATGATTTTTTCCATCATGTCCTGTTGATGGGTTAAACCTGACTTCATTTTAAAACCTCCTTTTTCTGATGGTTATCTACATGGATTGAGGATAAGAAAGGGATTTTCTCATCTCCGCAATCCTCACTCTACAGTTGGTTAAAAATCCGCTGCACAATGGCCGTCTTGCCGCTCTTTCTTCGCCCGAGCAATACTCTGGACTTGCTCATCCGCTTTGGTACCATGTCAAGCCATCGGCTGAGAAGGGCGAATTCCTTCTCCCGCCCCACCGGCAAGTCGGGACCCCCGATGCTTTCGGACAGCGGATACCGCATTTTCCAGCTCTTTTTCCCTCATGGACACCTTCTTCAGAAGATGCCGAAACGCGGGAAAAGTCATCTGTTCACACATGGCAGCGGCAAAGCTGTCAAGGATTTGTATTTCATTCAATTTGTAATCAGTCCTTTCAATGTCCGAATACCTTGTTCCAGTATTTCATCCCGTCCCTGTCTCAGTGCCCGGATCGTGGGGCTGACTCTCACATCGGGAATGATGCCGATGCCCTGAAAGGGAGTGCCGTCGGGCCAGGTCACACGCATCCCGGTAAATGAGAGCCATCCGCCTCCGGGCAGATCAGCAAAGGCCATGTTGCCATGACAGCCCGCGGTAGGCGATCCCACAAAAACGGCACGGTTTGCGTTTCTCAGGTACATGCAGAAATCTTCCGCAGAGCTTTGGGTAGTCTCATCAGTCAGAGCCACCACAGGCTTATCATACACATATCCGTTCCTATCCGGTTTTATCACATATTGAATCACCGACCATTTCAGCACATCGGCATCAGGATAGGCCGCAACAGGGATTTCATATCTCGGAGAGCATACTGTTTCTCTGCATAATCGTCGTATCAGTTCCTGCTGAAAATGTGTTTTGGGATATCCGCGCAGGTCAATGATAAGACCATCTGTATTTTCTAAGAGATGAAAGGCATTGTCAAGAATCTTCACACCCGCCATGGTAAAGGGCGTCATATATCCGAGGTTGTTTTCCAATATGCGGATATGCTTTGCAGCAGGCGGCATGGCAAAAAAAGGAACCGTTGCTTTGCGCTCAGTCTCTCCCTTCTCTTGAGTCGGCTCCATGAACCGCAGGCTGAGTTCTGTGAGCCTGCCTGCATTCCGCACAGTCAGTTTCAGTTCTTTCCCTTTTTCTCCCATGACCATTCGGCCCAGAAAATCCCGGTAAAATGCCTGATCCGAGGACGCTGAAATGCGAAGGCGAAATTGGGTTTCAAGCGAATCAACAGACGTGTCATTGATCCGGATGACCTCATCTCCGAGTGAAATTCCCGGTGCTTCACTTATTTCTCCGATAACAACCTTTTCCTCAGCATACTTCAGCCGGACAGGAATCGCTGCGGATTTCTCAATGGCCGGATGCCGGACATGGGCATGACTGTCATGCAACTGAACCGTAAGTGCTTTAAGAACCCGATAATACGCCTTCAAATCCGGGGCTGCTTCTGCTTTCGGAATCCATTTATACAAAAGGGCATCCCAGTCTCTGACATCGAAAAGCGGAAAAAAATGTCTGAGGATCACCCATGTCTTCAACAGCCCCATGAGCCGCTCTTCCCTGGAAAGCCTGTCAGAGATGGGTTCGGGTTCTGGAAACTGCATCGGAGGCGGAAACAAAGGGGAAGTGTATTTGCTTTTTTCTGCCAAGACCTGCTCTGCAACGGCTGGCAATTCATGAGAGGGGATCGGCGCAGGTCGAACAAGATCAGGCTGGAACCTTGACAACAGGGCATTCAGGTGAACTTCGATATCTTCGTTATAAGTGATGGCTTCTGATCTGGGAATGGAAAACGAGCCGGTTTGTTCCCATATCACACGGATCCGGGGCAAGGACTGCAACGCGCTTAACTGTTGCCAAAAATGGGAAACAGAGCTGTTATTAACGACGAAAACCAATGGGATGCGGCTGAAATGCTCTGGTTCCGAAAACGGATTCACTCTGATTCCGTGGGAGACTTCCCATGTCTGGCGATAGATATAAGGTTCCCCGTCCTCATTCCAGCCGTGATGGACGCGCCTGATTTCGGGAATGCCGCGGCAGGGCGAATCAGCAAAAAAACGGAGAAAGGTATGCGGAAGATTTTTGTCGTATGGAGAACGCCAGCGCAGATCAACGATCAGACGTTTTGCATTCCTAAGGGTTTCTGACACCTGACTCAGCTGGTTCAGGAATGACTTTGAGCGGATGCTGTCCGGCCCGATACCGAGGATTGAAGTGATTTTGTCTGAGATGCTGAACTCGGAAGATTCGGGTTTGCAATCCTCGGCCGAGAGATCAGGAGAAGGCTTCTGACGTGCAAAAGTCAGGGGATCATCAAGCCATCTGAAAAGGCCGTCATTTAAAGCGGAAACAGCCTGTGCCGAATCCGCGGTGTTCTCAATTTTGGGAATCATTTTAAGCAAAACCCGGTTCCAGTCCGCCCCGATATTTCTGCACACGATTGCGGGATGGAACAGATAAACTTTCCCCCATATATCCGCAAGCATATGAAGCCGTCTGAGACGAAGTTGTTTTTTCATAGCGTAAATATCCCGAACAGACCTGCGAGGTTTTCAAAACCTCGCAGGTCTTTCCAAAATTATTCCCACAAAAGCACGCACGGAAACTGATCCGGATACGCCAGCCGCAGCAATACATAGCCGATGCCCGCGCTCCCCCTGAAAAACCCGGGATTATCCACGGGCGCGGGGAAGTCCTCAAACAAATTGAAATTTCCCTCTTTTTTTTTACGAGCCAGAATCCGCGCAGCGTTTTCATGTGCGGCTCTGAGCAGTTCTTTCCGCTTGAGGCGTTTGGCAGCCTCCAGCAGAAATTCAATCCGGCCGAAATTGCCACAACAGACAAAATCCGGGCCGTCCCACGGGTCATCACAGGTGGTCTGAATTGCGATTTCAATATGATTTCGGATTTCGGGCGTGTCGAGTTTCTTCAGCCCGCCCGCACGGGCCAGACCGATGCCCGGTGCACCGTGGCAAAAACTGTTCCAAAAATCAGGGGCCTCCGCATGAGAACCGAATGCCCGCCAGTTGCCATTATCGGGTGAGAAAAAGGTGTTCTCGAACGCAATCGCCTCTTTGGCAGCCTGCCTGAATACCTCCTGGTTTGTCACCGCGTACAGACGGAGCAGTGCGTAAGCAATCCCTGCGGTGCCGTGGGCCATTCCCGAAATCCTCTTTCCCCGGATGGTCTTCCATGACCGGAGCCCGGATTCATCCGCACTCCGCTTTGCCAGCAAGTGCCTGCCACATTGAACAGCCCGTTCCAGGATTTCGGTCTCCGGAGCCGCGTCATATAAGGCCAGCAATCCGAGTATCGCACCGGCAGAACCGTCCAGAAGATCAAATTTTTCATCTGCCTCAGTCAGACCATCTGTCATAAGAGCGCAAATATTACGAGCAGTTTTCAGAAGCGATGGTTTTTCCAAAAACCTGCTGATCCGGGTCAGCGCATAAATGAGGGAGCTGATCCCGCTACCTGCGCCAAGCATTGCATTGCGAGGAATGGCATCATTCTCCGCACGCGTGCAAAGCGGTTCCAGGGCTTTGCTCGCCAGTTTTCCATAGCCTGCCCCCGGATGCACCTGTTCCATTGCCGAGAGAAACAGGGCGATACCACTAATTCCCTGGTACAAAAAATAATCCGGGGCTTGGAATCGCCAGAGCGGTCGTCCGTCAGAGGCGATGATATCTTCCGGAATGGCCCATGACACAGCCCCGGTTCCGGAGAAAATCGCCATTTCCCGGATATGATCTGCGATTTCCCGGGCAGTTTCCATGAGTTTTTCAGCGGTCAGGGGTTCGGCATTTTCCTTTTTCAAAGCCTTTGGTCTTTGAATGGAAATCTCATCAGTAAATGCGCTGCGAAAATAAAAGGAACTGCGGATAAAAGCAATTTCTCTTGCCAGTTCTCTTTCATTTAAGCCTCTGACACGGGAGTTCATTCGGTCATAAGCGGTTTTGGCAAAATAATCTTCAAGGCATCCGGATGAGGAGAAATATAACCCCTTATTGGCTGCGTCTGTCCGGAAATATGGGATATCCATATCTTCCATCATTTCTATTTCCGCGTAACATCGGGGAAGGATACAGGGCAGTGCGTCAGAAGCAACCGGAAGCCGGGTCAGACAGGATTCGAGAAATTTTCTGCGATCTTGTTCATGTCTGAGAAATTTGGGATCAAGCGATCTTTTCAGTATGCGTTCGTAAAGCGATGTGTCACGAAAGATCATCCGGATGTTCTGACGTATAAATCCTTTCAGGGGGCTCCTGTTTCCAATGAATACTGTCCTGTGCTCCGCCAAGTAACGGTACATTTTGCTGAATCCCCGGATGAACCGTTCTGTTTCATGTTCCGAGGGAATGGGAAGTTTTCCCATGGCGCTTACATCACACGGATTTCCTTTCGCGTCCGTTTCCCATGTTGGGAGAAAATGCGTGCCCAGGGCTGTCCCGGAAAATCGTCTCTGAACAGGGGACAGAATATCGCTTTCATATCGTACACGGGGTTGTAAAAGGGTTTCCAAGTCAATCAGCACCGGATATTTTCCGCAGACCATGACATTTTCATGCTGAAAATCCGATCCCCCGAGAACGTAAATCAGGCAAAGGAGCATTCCTGCACGATAATAGTATCCCAGAGACTCATCCCCGGGTTCAAAAAGTTGATATCCGGCATATTCCATCCACCCGTAATTTTTTCGGGAAATAATGCCGAGGGTTTTGAATTCGGGGAAATCAGTGTTCCGGCTGAACCAGCGGAGCAGATCGAACCACGCGGAATCAATATCAGGATTCCTGGGTTTGTAAAGGAGTTTCAGACCGGAATCAAACACGACAAGTATGACTGAGCGGCCCTGGTGATGGGGATCAGACAATCCTCCTCTGGCCTCAGTGATCTGGCTGATTGTCCGGTCGGGCGCATAAGTTTTCTGTAATGTCTGCCAGTCAGCACGGAGCCGTTCGAGAAATTCTCTGCATGATTCGATCCAGAAGTTGATAAGGGTTTTCAGCAGCTTTTCAAAAACGGCGAATTCACAAAAAAGGGAGGAGCATCCATTCTCAAGTATCTCGCTGATAAATGCCTGATGCAAGTTCTCATCGGGTTCGGATTCCCGGGATTGAATGAGAAAAGATGGCTGACGGACAGCCTGAAATGCGGAAAATTTCAGGTTTAACAATGGCCGAGCCGTTTCAGCGAGCCTTCGAAGCAGCCATTGTTCAAGACCCGCATGAGCGGATCGGGTTAGCAAAAGGTAGTTTTCACCTGTCTTTTCCAGTAATCTTTGCCTGGCAGCCCGGGTAATTGGCCGGAAAAGTTCGGAATAGATAATATCGTGCTGATTTTCTTTCATTTCAGATTTCGATATCTCTCGGAGAGGGATTGAACATCCCGCCGCAGGGGGTTGCAACCCCGTTCGGGATATTTTTGTGCGAAATTTACAGATTCCAAATATCAGGGAGTTAACGCCTGATCAAAATCTTCAATCAGGTCCTCGGTTGCTTCCAGCCCCACGGATAAACGGATAAGTCTGTCAGATATCCCCAATGCCTGCCGGTCTTCCTGAGACATGCCGGAATGCGATGTTGTCGCAGGTCGGGTGATGAGGGTTTCCACACCGCCCAGACTTGGTGCGCTGATGGACAGCGTTGTATTTTGAATAAAACGGTCAGCCACTTCGACATCTCCTTTTAATTCAAAACTGAGCATCCCGCTGAAGCCGTCAAATAACTCCCTGGCACGCTCATGGTCAGGATGGCTTTCAAGTCCGAGATAGTTTATTTTTTCAACCGCGGGATGATGTTCCAAAAATTTTGAAATGGCCAGCGCACTTTCATTCTGATACCTTACCCTCACGGCCAGAGTTTTCATCCCCCGGTGAAGCAGAAAGCACGCATGCGGATCAAGGGATGCTCCGAGATGATTCAGCTTGTGTGTGATCTGTTGTATCAGTTCCCCGCGGCCGATCACAGCGCCGGCCACAATATCTGAATGCCCGTTAAGGTATTTTGTGCAGCTATGAAGCGAAAGATCAAAACCCTGTTCCGGCGCTCGGAAATTGACGGGACTGGGAAAGGTGTTATCTGTCATGGAAATGAGGTGATGAGCCGTGGCAAATTCAACAACAGCGATGAGGTCTGCTACCTGTAAGAGAGGATTGGTCATACTTTCAACGTAGATCACTTTGGTTTCGGCCCGCAATTTGGGTTCCCAGGACTCCGGGTCACTTCCGTCAATAAAATCATAAAAAATGCCCAATTTTGTCAGATCCTTGGTAATGAAATCATGCGTGCCCCCATACAGGCAGTTCTGTACCAGAAGATGATCCCCCGGGGAAAGAAGTGACAGAAGCGTTGTGGATATTGCCCCCATGCCGCTGGCCGTGACAAGGGCTGCCTCGGCATTTTCCAACGCGGCCAGTTTTTTGTGAAGGGCAATATGATTCGGGGTGTTGTTCAGACGAATATATTTGAGATCATGGTAGCTGCTCTGTCCCCCGTATTCAAACGTGGAGGACTGAAATACCGGCAGACTGACAGATCCCCGGATACGCTCTTCAGGTTCCCCGGCATGAATGAGTTTGGTTTCGATGTTCTGATATGTTTTCGGCATGAATCGGTTCTCCTTATTTGTCAGTGTCTTTCCATCTGTTCGGACTTTCTAAAAAATCAACGGGTTGTTTTTTTTCAACGGCTTTGTTTTTTTTCAATGGCTTTGCAAGTGCGAATCCGAAGGCCGCTCCCATCGATCCGCCCACAATATGAGCCATCTGTGAAATATTGTCGCCACGGAACGCGTTAAAAACTTCGGTTCCGATGAAGATACCCGCGACGAGTATGAATGTCAGCGGAACGGTACCTTGCTTTATATCCGCAATGGAACCCAGGATAATCAGCATAAATACAATACCGCTCGCGCCAAAGAGTCCGGTGGAAAATACAAGTACATTTATAATCCCTGTAAAAAATGCTGTAAAGAGCATCATCACAAGAATGGTGAGGCTGCCGTATTTTTCTTCAAGCAGGGGGCCAAGAAGCAGAATATAGGTGAGATTGCTGAACAAATGGCGCCAGCTTCCGTGACCAAGCACATGCGACACCAGCCGAAAATAATCCGGCGGATTTAAAAACGACATGCTCGGCCTTACGACAAAATACCGGAGTGTGAACTCATGAATCAGAACAGAATTAACAAGATGAATCATCACAACGATAATGGAGAAGGTGAGAATAACAGGGGAATTATACTGAATTCTGTTCATATTGACATCCTTTTATCTTTTTTTCCTATGTGTTATGACATCATAATTATGGTTATCACTCTAAAAAAATTTTGAAAAGTTAATCTTGGCACACCGGAAACATACTGAATGACTAAGCTGAATCCATAAATCCGAACCCGGCCTGATAACGGAAATATAAATTTACCAACGATTAGCATAATTCATTAACAATTAGCATAATTCATAAGATTTTACCACATAAAAAAACATTTAGGTACCTGTGCAAAAGTTTTTAATATTTTCCAATCCGAGAATAAGCAGACAGCAGGCAATGAGATTTATAAAAAAATATAAAAAACTTTTGGTGAGGTACTTATGATGCAACAGACAATCTTTCCGTACTCTTATAAGAGTGTTCGCTCCCGGATACAACAGCGAACTGAATCAGATCGAGCGGACCGGCGACATCGGGACAGGGGAAAATGCGGAAATCTCCTCTGAACTGAAAGTGAAATCCGGAGCTGCGGCAGGGGAGACCATACCGCTCACCGGAACCCTCTCTTATGATACGGACGGCGACGGCATGAACAATGTGACCCGGGCAACCGATGACCTCGGAGATGCTGCCGCGGATACGGTGGCTGAACTTGTTGTGGACAGATGTATGGACGGTGATACCAATACGGACGGGTTTGCCGACATGCAGGATGTTGTTACGGATATTAAAGCTGCTGACAGGAAGAGACACCGGTGATATGTGTTCTGACGCTGATACCAACGAAGACGGGAAGATCGGAACTGAGGAAGTGATCAGAATTCTGAAGGAAATTTCCAAATAAAATAAAAAAAGGGGCTTAAATGTGATTTAAGCCCCTTTTTTTATTTTCATTCAGAAATCTCATTTTTATCATAAATATCATTTTCCAAGGCATCTCCGGCATTTTCTTTAGCCGCTTGTAAGCGTTTTTTTGCTCTTCTCCGCTGTTCTTTTCGGATGATGAACAGCGTTGCTGCACGTTTCATACCTCGGGTGAACATCTGGCCGCAACAATTAAAAACAGATATCAGCGGCATCATGGAAAGCCCTGTAACAAGAAGAAAAGCGAACATCCACATAAAAATTAACATGATCACGCCGATGGTGACATTGGAAACGCTGATGAGATATGCTTTCAATAACATACCAACCACCCCGCCTGCTGTGACAGTATGTCCGAAAATAAGACAATAATCTTGTCGGAAAGCCAAGAGAGTTCCCGTAGCGATGATCAGGAGTATTGCGCCGGCCACACCTCTGAAAACAGCCGTTCTATGATCATTTCCCATAAAACGGATACACGAGAAAACAAGCAATGCAGGGATACAGAATGCACTAAAGCCGAACAGTTCTGTCAGACTGCCTGATATATACGCTCCGGGCAAACCAAAAAAATTATGAATATCATCCTGTGACCTTGCATGATGACCCGAAGGATCAGAAGGCGTGTATGACAAAAGACTGATCAGCGTAAAAACAGCAAGAAAAAACAAAAAAATTCCAGCAAAATCTTTACGCATATTTCAAGTTTCGAGTTTCAAGTTTCAAGTTTCAAGTTTCAAGCCTCACACTTCCAGAATAAAAGGCAGAATGACCGGACGACGTTTTATAGTAAAATTAAAATATCTTCTCAGATCCGCCTGCATTCTTGCCCGTATTTTTTCTATTCTGTCCGGAACATCAGGCTCCACATCTTCCACGATCTCCAGAACAACACAGATAGCGTCTTCCAGGAGATGCCCGGTCTGAGTTTCAAAAACAAAACCTTTTGAAATAATTTCAGGGCCATAGACCACAATCCCTGTTTCCTCGTCAAAAGCCAGAGTGACAGCCACAAAGCCATCTTCAGACAAGGCCCGTCTTTCTTTGAGGATATCCCGGCCCACATCACCGATCCCTTTGCCGTCAATCAGCACACGGCCGGTTTCGATGCTGTCCTGAATTCTCCCGCCTGCTTCGTCAAATTCAATGATCTGCCCGTCTTCGGCACGAAGAATTCTGGATTTTGGAATGCCGATCTGTTCGGCCAGCCGTGCATGAAGAATCAGATGCCGAAACTCTCCGTGAATGGGAATGAAATACCTGGGCTTTGTCAGATGGATCATCATCTTTAATTCTTCCTGAAACGCGTGACCTGACACATGAATCTCGGATATTTTTTCATAAATCACATCCGCGCCCCTTCGGTAAAGATTATTGATGATCTTTGCAATGGCCTTTTCATGACCTGGAATAAATTTTGAGGAAAGAATCACCGTATCCCCTTCCCGTATTTTGACCTGCTTATGGATACCGCTGGCCATACGGGCAAGGGCGGACATGGGTTCCCCCTGGCTGCCGGTGGTGATGATCACAACCATGTCATCCGGGAAATCACTGACTTGGTCAATCCCGATTTCCATATCTTCGGGAATATGGAGATATCCAAGTTGTTTTGCAATACTGACTGTTACTTCGATACTCCTGCCGTTAATAATGACCTTACTGCCTTTATCCTTTGCAACATCAATAATCTGCTGTATTCGGCCGATGTTGGAAGCAAAAAGCGCCACAATCACACGGCCTGTGGTTTTTGAAATAATACGTCTCAGGGTTTCGCCGATTTCTCTGTCAGAAATGGTATAGCCCTCCTTTTCCACATTTGTGGAATCCGACAGCAGGGCCAAAACGCCTTTTTCTCCGCACTGGGCAAATTTGTTGACGTCGGTCATCATGCCATCAATGTTCGTGTGGGTGATTTTAAAATCACCTGTGTGAACAATAAGACCCAGGGGCGTTCTGATGGCAATGCCGACACCATCCACAACGCTGTGGCTGACATGAATAAACTCAAGCTCAAATTCGCCTATATTAAGCTTATGTCCCGGAGAAATTTCATTTAATGAAGCAGATGAAAGAAGGTCATGCTCTTCAAGCTTATGACGTACAACTCCCAACGTAAAAGGGGTTCCGAACACCGGTGCGTCAACCTCCCGAAGCAGATAGGGCAGTGCGCCGATATGGTCTTCGTGAGCATGGGTTAATATGATTCCCGCGACATCGGACTTTCTCTCTTTTATGTAATCCATTTTCGGAATTACAAAGTCAACGCCCAGCATATAGTCTTCAGGGAACATCAGGCCCGAGTCAATTACAATAAGAGAGCCGTCATATTCAACGACCATCATATTGAGGCCGATCTCTCCCAGGCCGCCAAGAGGAATGATTTTTAATTTTTTGTCATGTGTCATGTGTCATGTGTCATGTATGATTGGGGATTTGTGATTGGGAATTTGTGATTAGAAAAGAGTAATTCGGAGTGCTGACTGATGACCAGTCACCAATCACCAGTCACCAATCACTGATTTTTTTGTTTTTCAAAAGATTCACAAATAATATGTCTGACTTTTTTCATAAGGTCATCTTTGGTTTTTCGGGTATAGGCGGATGTTTCAAGGGGCTTTTTTATTTCCAGAATAACATTTCCGGGTCTGATAAGCATCTGCTTTGTAGGCATGATGTCTCTTGTTCCGTGAATAATAACAGGTATGATCGGAACACCTGAATCAATTGCCAAAACAAAGCCGCCCTTTTTGAAGGAGCTGATATTTCCGTCTTTGCTGCGGGTTCCTTCCGGAAAAATCAGAACAGATACGCCATTCCGTATAATCTTTGCTGCTTTTTTCAGGCTTTGAAACGCAGACTTTCGGTTGGACCGGTCAATGCTGATATAACCCGCACGTCTCATGGCCTGCCCGAAAATAGGGATTTTAAAAAGTTCCACCTTTGCAAGCCATCTGAACTGAAACGGAAGCGCTGCCAGAAGAACCGGAATATCATAAAGGCTCTGATGATTCGGCATGTAAATGTAAGAACTGGCAGGATCCAAATTGGAAATACCCTTTATCGTAACCTTTATGCGGCTTGCAAAAAGGATGCTTTTTGCCCATAATCTTGTAACTCCGTGGGTTAAATCACCTTTATAATTAAAACAGGCAACAATAATGGTCAGGGTGCCAAAAAAAGCTGTCGCAAACACCGTCCATAAAATAATAAATATTGTTTGTATCACGAAAAAACCTTTCTTTTCTGTGAGCTAATTGACAGTTATCAGTCAGCAGCACGCCGCTCACCAGCAGCGGGAATTATCATTCAACATCTTTGACTTTATATTTGCTTTGCACACATTCGGCAAGCAATTCGGAAATCACGAGATCATCATAGTCATGAAAAATTCCACAATGAGGCAGATTCGTCTCTTTATAAGAAATCCGTTTTTTTATTTCTTTCATTATATCTGCTTTAGATTGTTCAATATTAAGAATCGCATACAATCCGTTTTTCTTTAAATTAAAATGTTTTTTTATTTCCTTTCTGACTTCGGCAACATTTTCTTTCTCGCTGTCATTCTTAAAGAATTCAAGCAGATAAGCAGACAAATATCTTTCGTTGCGATTTGGTCGTCTTTGAAATGCTGAACTGGCCGGATATCCGTCCTCATCCAATGAAGAAGGCTTACAATAGCGTGCGACATTTCCCTCTGTGATTTCATTCATTATTTTTTTCTGTGAGGCTTCAGTCTCATCTCAAGAAGATAATCTTTAAAGTCCAGCTCATTCATAACGCCGTTCAGTATGATCCGTTCAGGGGTATGACGGCTGGGTCTGAAAATCACATAATTCAAAGACCAGTTGTCAATAAAACTTGTTGTAAGCAAATTCTTTCTGTCTTTTTTCCAGCTTGTTTGAAAAATGCCCATATCATTTAACGTGATCACAGGCTTTTTTAAGTTCTTTACTGAAAAAAGAAAAAGTAACATGCTTTTTAGTGAACCTAACGAAATTTCTTCATTCTCTTCCGGATCACATCGTTCCTGTAACTCAGCAAGACGTTGAAACAGGCATTGTTTTGTAATTGGGAATCTCTTCTTTCCAAATTCAATGATTTCATTATAAGCTGATCTTTTTTCCAGACAACCTTTAAAATTGCCCATATCCGACTCATACAACAATTCTTTTTTAATAACTTCGGATTTATAGAAAGAATATTTTCCTTTTTTCTTTTCAGGCTTAAATGGTTCTGCATATTTTGATGATATAATAAAAGCAGAATTTTTTACTGAATCAAAAAAAGCAAGATTATTCCGCATCATTTTCGTCACCATTCATAGCTTTTTTCAAAGATTCAATAATAAACCTCGCTCTTTCTTCAGTTATAGAATAGTTTCAGCATCATATCCCTCATTATAAACTGTATCAACGAATTCTGATATTATCATTCCGTCTTCAAGTTTTTGAACGCCGAAACCCATTGGAAAAACTGTTCTGCAAGCCTTTTTTATATTGGAATGCTCTTCACTCATTTTTTAAGTCTCTTCATAAAATATGGTCAAAAAAATCAGATCGCAAGCTAATGCTAAAGAACACACTGGCCTAAGGGACGGGTTACCACACAACTTCATTTAGGAACCCATAACCCACTTTCATCAGATACGATCATGTTCCTCTGGTTCTGCACAGGGGACGGCTTTCAGAACCTTCTCGAAATCCTCGCGCTTCCCTCTCCGGGCTTCCTCTTCCAGATAATTTTCGGTCAGCAGGGCGGACATCTTTTCAGCGGCAGCAAGAACAATAAACTGATTTGCCGATATCCCTTCGGCTTCGGACAGTTCGCTGATTTTCATATGTAAGGATTTCGGTAATTCCACTGTTATCAGACTCATAATTGGTGGTTCCTTATTATGTTTAAAAATTTTCCGGGAGTTAGCGGCGTAATGCCGAAATGTTTTTCAACACCTCTGAAATCTCTGAGGTTGTGAGTGACAATGTACCGACTCCGAGAGGCAAACGCCGCTTCCAGAACCATGTCATCCTTCGGATCTTCGAGCCACGGACGCCAGAGAAAAAAAATCTGCTGTCTGTGGGCAATACCGCAAACGTAACGTAAAAAGCCGAGAATCTCCTCTTTTGTGCTTGTTCCGCTCATATGTTCCGGTCGTGTGAGAACATCCTGATATTCGATATATAAAGGGATCGTCAGAGCAATCTGAAACTGATCAGAAGGAAGTTGTGAGATAATGGCATATGAAGCCCCCATATTTGATTTAAGTGCGGAAACAAAAATATTTGTATCAAGAATAAGTCTCATTTATTTTATATGAAAGTGTTAGGTGTCAGGTGTTAAGTGTTAGGAAAAAAAGCAAAACTTTCATACTTCGTTGTGACCGGCAGGTCATGCCCGTTTATCAGCATATCGTCAGAAAGTCGAAAATATATCATTTCAATTGTTCCACACTTTTTTTTGCTTACTCAATGAGATAATATTGAAATATCCATGTGTTCTGAGATAAATATAATCGTTTCCCCATACAACCTGATGAACAATCTTTTTTTTAATAGCCGCCCATATTTAGCGAATCAATTTCAAACACGAACACGCCCCCGCCGTCCGATCCGATGATTGATCAGGCGCTGAGTTCTTGAGACGGAAACGCTTATTCTCAGGCAGAAGCTGACTAAGTTATTATTTCAAGCTGATCAAATATGTCCTCAACAAGACGGATAAGCCAGTTGCGCTGGCTTTCGGTTGCATAATTTATGCAGTCACAGCGTATCCTGTTCTGAGTGCGTACCAAAAGCTCGCATACCATACGATCCGGCTCAAGTTCCACAGCAAAATAAAATGGCTGGCATTGTTTATGTTCAGCTTGGACATCCGTAAAAATGTTTTCATCAAGGGGAATCCAGTAAATTCCGCCCATTTGGGAAGAACCGAAGTTCATTTCCAGATAAGCCTTAATCTTTTCATAATCTTTTATTCTGAGTTCATCAATTACATATTGTTTCATAATAAAATAAAATTTATCATAATTTATTCTTGCGCGCAAGATATAAGTGAGTATAAATAAAAAAAGCTGGCCGGCGTGCCAAACTTGCAGTTTGGCAAAGTTTTTTAACTTTCAGTGTGGGAGGAACTTTTGCTCTGGAAAATACAGGCTTTGGAAAGAGACTGGCCGGCGTGCCAAACTTGCAGTTTGGCAACTCCCTGATTATCGAGAAATATTGCCAAACTGCAAGTTTGGCACTCCGGATCAGGAGATACTTTTTTTAAAACTATAGTTATCAAAATATTATAAATTCCTGTATAAAAAGGAACAATCTGTTGAAAACACTTATCCTTACGGAAAAGCCCTCGGTCGCTGCCGATTTTGCCAAAGCCCTGAATGTCAATGGCAGAAAAGACGGCTATATCGAGGATAAAAATTATATCATCACCTGGGCCGTGGGTCATCTTGTGGAACTGCTTGAGCCTGATGAATACGATTCCAAATGGAAATCGTGGCGTCTGGACATGCTGCCCATTATCCCGGACAAGTTTCAATACAAGCCTATTTCCAGAACAGAAACACAACTTGACGTCATTAAAAAACTGCTCTCCCGAAAATCAGTTGATCAAATCGTAATTGCCACGGACGCGGGACGTGAGGGAGAAGTCATTGCCCGGACCATTCTTTTGTTTTCCGGATTTGAGGATAAGGATAAAATAAAACGGTTCTGGACCAGCCAGGCCCTGACCCCCGGCGTGGTCAAAGATGGGATGAACGCGTTGAAGCCGGCTTCGGAATATGACCGTTTATGGAAAGCAGGACAGTCCCGACAGATTGCCGACTGGCTCGTAGGGATGAACGATACCCGTGCAGCCACCATTAAGATGCGTGGTCACATAGACGGTGTGTTCAGTGTGGGAAGGGTTCAGACGGCTGTGCTGTCGCTCCTGGTGGACCGCCGCAGGGAACGGGAAAACTTCAAGCCCGAGCCTTACTGGGTGCTTCGGGCCTGTTTCACCAATGATAAGGGGTTTTGGTGGGGAACCTGGTTCAGAAAGCAGGAGACCCGCTTCAGCACGAAAGAAGATGCCTTAAAGGTTCAGGAAAAAATTACAGATCAGACCGGGGCAGTTCAGTCTGTTAAGAAGCAGAAAAAAAAACAGGCTCCGCCCCTGCTTTATTCCCTGACCGATCTCCAGCAGGAAGCCAATAAAAAATTCGGTTTTTCTGCTGAAAACACGCTCAATATTGCCCAGAATCTTTACGAAAAAAGGAAATGCCTTTCTTATCCGCGTACAGATTCCAAAGTGCTGGGTTCCAAAAACGTGGGCATGGCAAAAGCGATTGTCAAAAAACTTTCACAAGCTTATCCTGACATTTTTGCCGGTGTCAAAGCAAAGCTGATAAACCTGTCCAATAAACGGGTTTTTAATGATGCCAAACTCACGGACCACCATGCGCTCATTCCCCTTGCCCCGATTTCAAACGCAGGGGCAGATGAAATGAAAATTTACGCACTGGTCATGAAACGTTTTGCTGCGGCTTTTCATCCGGATTGCGAATTTGAGCAGACAGAAATCCTTACCAAAGTTGAGAAAGAGACCTTTCGTACCAAAGGGAAAAGGATACTCAGCCCCGGGTGGCAGGCGATTTATGAAACAGACAAAGACAAAGCTTCCTCCGGCAGTGAGACAGAAGTGGAAAACCTTCCCCCGCTTGCCAAAGGAGACGATGCAAATGTAAAAGAAACAAAACTTGAAGACAAAAAGACCACTCCCCCGCCGGAATATTCGGAAGCATTGCTTTTAAAAGATATGAGCAACCCCGGAAGATATGTTTCAGAAGATGAACTGAAAAAGATTTACCGGGGGGATGTGGGTCTCGGGACCCAGGCCACACGGGCACAGAGCATTGAAACGCTTCTGAGCCGAGGGTATGCGGAAAGAAAGAAAAAGCGTGTCATTGCCACTGACAAGGGGTGTCATCTTATTGAAACCCTGAGACAATTTAAAATAGCCAAAAATCTGGCATCCCCCGAAGAAACAGCCCGCTGGGAAATGCAACTGAATCAGATTGCCCGGGGGGAAGGCTCAGATGAAGAATTTCTGAACGGAATTAAAACATTTGTTGAGGAGACAGTAATGGAATTTAAAACGACCCCTGATTCTCACTTCTCGGTTCCTGCATCCCAGTTGGGAGTGTGTCCCGAGTGCGGCGGTGAGATTATTGAGGGGAAACGAGGTTACGGCTGTTCCAACTGGAGAAAAGCGGACGGAGCCTGCCGATTTGTGATTTGGAAAAACATTTCCGGAAGACTGATCACCACTCATGTTCTTTCAACACTTCTCACCCAGAGAGAAGCCGGACCGCTGAACGGCTTTGTTTCGGAAGATGAAGAAGAATTTTCCGCGATACTCAGACTGGTGAAAGAAGAGGATACATGGCAGGTACAGATTGAACCCACTGATTTTCAAAAGGAAATGAGTGAAAACGCCCTGGGGGAATGCCCGGTCTGCGGCGGAGAGGTAATTGAGAAAGATAAAGGCTATGGCTGTTCCAATTGGAAAACAGAGGACGGCGGGTGCCGGTTTATCATCTGGAAAACCATTGCCAGAAAAGAGATCACGCCCGAGATCGTTGTACAGCTTCTTCACAAAGGACAGGCCGGACCTTTTGATGACTTTATTTCAAGGAATGACACACCATTTTCCGCTCCTCTCAAACTGGCACGGAAAGACGGGGAATGGAAAGTGCAGTTTGATTTTCCTGAGAGGGTTGTCGTGGGGAAATGCCCTGCCTGCGGAGGGGATGTGGTTGAAAGAGAAAAAGGCTATGGCTGTTCCAATTGGAAAAAAGAAGGCGGTGGCTGTCAGTTTATTATTTGGAAAACCGTGGCACAGAAAGAAATTTCAAAAAAAGCCGCAATACAGCTTCTTAAAAACCGCATTACAGATACGCTTTTCGGGTTCATGTCAAGAAAAGGGAGCGCGTTTTCTGCTAAACTGAAACTTGAGGCTGACAGCTCCGGACTGTATAAAGTCGTGTTTGATTTTTCAGATGATCACACTCAGGATTTTATGGCTTAACATTGCCCCGGTATCAAGGAAATCTCCGCTTTTGCCGGATACACGACAGCGGAGTTTTGTTTTCAGAGACGTTCCCAACCCAGAGCTTGGGAATAAGGGAACGAAGGGAAAAAATGTTTCGGATATACTGCCAAAGTACAACTTTGGCACTCCGGATATTGCGGACAGATATCTTTCTTAAACAGTCATGGCTCCGCGCTCACAGCGAAAAATGAAAGTTTCATGTTTTTTCCTGACACCTGACACC
Organism: Desulfonema magnum; assembly: GCF_017377395.1. Taxonomy (GTDB): domain Bacteria; phylum Desulfobacterota; class Desulfobacteria; order Desulfobacterales; family 4be13; genus Desulfonema_C; species Desulfonema_C magnum. The sequence goes on from NZ_CP061800.1 coordinate 946,098, forward strand.
CTGACTCCGGCAAGATTACGATTGCGGCCAATCAATGTTTTTTCCTAACACTTACCACCTAACACCTAACACTTAACACCTAACACTTAACACCTAACACCTAACACTTAACACCTAACACTTAACACCTAACACCTAACACCTTCATACAAGGAGATGATTTACAATTATGGGTAATGTCGTTGATTTTCCGAAAAACACTTCTTTGTCTTTCAAATATCAAAAAATTCTTCAGAAACAGGTTATTAACGAAGACAGTCCTGGCAGCGTTCTTCGTGATTTTGAAACCTTTTTAAAATTCATCGGACCAAAGGGATGCAAACTGACCAATAAGACCAGTTTGCTGGCTCTAAAGTCGCTTGGTGAACTTAATTCCCAACTGACCCGGCCGCTTAAAATTGGTCTCAAACGTCCCATGCAAAAAGCATATCCGCATATTAACGGGCTTTATCTTTTGGTTCGTGCCTCAGGTCTGGCTCGTGTGGAAGGCGTGGGTGCAAAAAAGCGTCTGGTTTTGGATAGTGATATTCACAACTCCTGGAAAAAACTTAATCTTACAGAACGTTATTTTACGCTGGCAGAATCATGGCTGATCCGGGGAAAATCGGAAATACTGGGAGAGTACAAACACTCGGGAATGGATTTTACCATTGCAGTGTTGAAAAATTTTTTTGAAAAAATACCTTCTAAGGGGCTGAAGCTTGCCGGAGATAGCAGGACAGAAGATCATATTCATTTGACCTTTCTGAAATCACGCTAAAGCCTTATCCAACGTGTGATTATTGGGAATAATACTCTGAAAATGCTCTTTGAAAATTTTTCGGACGTCAACGAACTTCGGGCAGAGTCTGACTAACTTGTTAATGGTCACATTTCGGAAGCGTCGGAGCTTCCTCAGATTCTGCTTCATCATATTGACGACGAGGTATGCGATGACTTTGACGCCGACGCAGGCATGAGCCCCCTTCCGATCTCGGAGATGCATTGCTCCCAGTTCGAGAGTGTCTTTGAGGAGCTTCCGGAATTCTTCGATGCGATGATGGAAGGCGAAGGCATGCAGTGCCTCGCTGCTACGCAGAGGTCGTCCTGCTATAATAAGGTAGCTGACCGCCCGTTTCCCCTTCGGAATATAGAAGACGAGAATAACCTCGCCGAAGGTTTCGCTTACTGCTTCGGTTCGATACACCGGCTGTCCGTCTGTTCCCCATCCGGGAGTAAGACGATCTTTGAAATTTTTCCGCCACTGGCCGGCCTTCCGGATTTCTCCGTCAATTTCAAAGACGTAGTTGTCCTTGCCGCGGAAAATTCCGGTAAGAGTCAGTAAGAGTGCGGGATCGGACGATTCGGCATCTTCGTTCGCAAGGCCGGTGTCTGTAGCTGACGCATCCGATTCGGACGAGGCTTCTTCCGAACATTCACCGCGGCAGAATGCCGCGATATCCTGAGAAAAATATGCCGCATCACCTGTAGTTCCGAGGCGGCTGATGTCAATGCCCGCGGCTTCGAATTTTGCTTCGGCGGCTTTCAGCATCTCCTCATATATCTCAGGCTTGGTTTTAAGCCCCCTGCCCTGTTTGGAGACTATCCGCACGTCGAGAGGGAGAATAATGTCGCCGATTACCAGAATCAGAGCGATCACGTTCTGCCCGTTCGCCACGCGTTTAAGCTGGCCGCTCCACCATTTCCATACATAGCCGAGTTCCGTGGCAATACGGGCAATCACGGAGTCATCGACTGCCATAATCAGTCCGTCCCGGCTTTTTGTGGCATCGCTCATGGTGAGCCTCTCCCGCAGGAGAGGAACAGCGATGCTGTAAAGGTGATTCTGCAGGAACTTACGCCAGCAGTAAACACTGACGTTTTTAACACGGTCATAGGTGGGGCGTCTAAATTCACTCCGATTTCTTGACTGCTTTTTGGACCATCCCTCTGACCTAAAAAAACTTTATCCGCATGCCGCCTCTGAAATCTTAATTTCCGGGAGCGATTCAGCTCGATTTTCCAACTCGGTCAGGGGGCCGGTTATTTTTTTACAATTACTTGAAATATTTATATTTATAATTTTTTTTGCTCGTTTTTCGGACTCCGGAATAAACTCAGAATTTTCTGCTGTTTTATCCGAGAGTATTTCAAGACTGCCAGGGTTTGCCAGGATTTTACGACGTTGTTTGGTTAAAGAAAATAAAGACTCTGAAAATTCTTGTTGCTCTCTGAGACTGATATTCATGACTCTTCGGGCATCTTCTCTGGTCAGTTCACCACACATGGCGGGCATGCGCAGAGCTATGCGATTGGCGTCTTTTATCTCTCCGGTTCCATGTTGCTTTGAAACTGCGAACAGAGACTCTATATTATCAGAAGTTATTGGCATTCCTATATTTTCTAATTTAAGCTCCTTGGCAATTATGATATGTTTGTCTAACCAATTAGTAAAACCTGTACGCACAGATGATCGCGGAGGAATGGCTTCAAGCAGCTTTTTACTTTCTTCATAAGTTTCCAGGTTAAGCCCCTTAGTTTTAAGTATTTTCTGGCATTCTGAAAGAGTACCTGAGTCGCGAAGAAAACATTCTATAAAATTTCTGCACCTCGGAATCTGATCAATGCCTGCTCGCAGCTTTGAAAGGACGGATCCCTTTGGGGCACGACCTCTCGGAGAATGTCTGAGCAACTGAGCCGCCCAATTCACCAGGCGGCGGAGGTTCATAAATCTTGATTTTGTTGAAACCTTCGGAGGTGCAAGACAGGCAAGAACAGTCTGTTTGAATTTTTTTGAAACTTTACCGACCGCAGAGATAAAGATATCAAACATCGGATGATTCTGATATTCATGTTTTAAAAGATTAGCGACAGTGTGTGATATATCGTCAATGCTGACACTGGGAAGGCCTTGTTCCGCCAAAAGCCTGGTAGCTTTGGCAAGGTCTGTTCCTCCGTCTTTGAGATATGCTACCGGCATTCCCCCGATACCGATAACTTTTTTCAAAAAATCAGCTATGGCCTCACCAGTCCAGGATACTGCTACTGAAACAGCAACGCAGTTTACATCTTTAAGAGTAGGAGCGGTTTCATTCAAATCATGATGGTTAGCATTCAATGACAGCAAAGTAAGAATTTTACCTTTTCCTAAGGCAATACTGATATCTATTATATAAACAAAGCCGTTGGAAAACGGATTGCTGTTAATTTCAGCCCCGCGCAGCGGGACGGCATTTCGGAGTCTTGCTACGGATAATCGGGTGACCCAGTTAATAATTGTCTGAACACATGGGACTTTTGTTATTCCCAAGTAATCAGCAAGAACTCTGAGAACTCTCGGTACCGCTCGGAAACTTATATGAGCAACTATAAAAAGCTTCAAACAAATATAGATAAGTTCTTCTTTGTTGTGAACAGGCTGAGTATTTTTCTGACGTTCTTTTTCCAGTTGTTTTCTGGCTTCATCGGCATCTTTCTTGTATTTATCACGCTCTTTTTTAATACGGCGCTTTTCTTTTTCATGATAACGTGCATTCTTGCCACGTTCAATCGCTTTTTTCTTCCAGTTATCTCTGCTTTTTATCAATTTGGACTTTGAACTCATAATAATCCTCGTAATTTTATTAATATTGACATAATAGTATGGTAAATATGTTAAAATAACAATCAAACTATATATTATCAAGATGAATCTATAATTGATTACATGAAGAGGTCCAAATTGTAGTTAAAAAAATTAAGCCAAAAAGGCTGTTTTTAGACGCCCCAGGTCATAGGTGGCGGTTTTCGGGAGTCCGAGCACCTGCATAACCTGGTAAACATTGTCCGCTCCGAGAAATACCGCCATGCTGATGAGAAGAAGGGTTTCCATATCCTCATCAGGCATCCGGCGGAAATACGGGCGGAGTATTTTTCCGAACTCCTCGGCGGCACGAAGCATTTCTTCGGTAAAATGTTCCTCAGCGGTTTTCGTTGTCATAATAAGAACCTCCTTATAATATCGGCACCCGGAATCAGGGCGGTCAGAGGCTCGGACATATATTTCCGAACCGTATATTTGTACAGTATATCACGAAGTCCGTCGTATGCCAAGAAAAATTTTAAATCCGAGTGTCTGACTACAGATTCGCATTCTTAAAATATAAGCTGGTTTCAAACGCATTTTCATGAGATTAATTTATGTAAACTCAATATAAACAGCATGTTAATTTCAATACTGGAAAGGTCAATTCATTATAATCCGGGGTTATACGGAGTTGCCTTGTCAGAATTGTTCGGGCTTATATCTGTGCGCCATGGAAAACCCGAAAAAGGAAAAGGATGGCGTATAAAAGACATACAGAGAACAGCGTTCGGGGACGCGCTTTTGAAATTACTTCCTGATTCTTCTGGTAACTTCGAATATTTCTTGAGAATTTATGACAGCGAAGCCAGCGAGACCATCGGAGAGCTGCAACCGCTGATACAGCCATTTTTTCCGGAATGGCGTAAAAATTTGGAGATTCCTGAACACGAGTTTCAGGAAGGCACTTTTGTTTTTAAGGTCTCCCTAGGTACACAGACGTGGAGACGTATTGCCATGCCGGGAAAAATGACCCTGGACAGTTTCAGCACCCAGATTCTGAATGCTTTTGATTTTGACCATGATCATCTTTATGCTTTTACCTTGAGAAATCGTTTTGGTGTTTCCGTGGAAGTCACTCATCCGTACATGGATGAGGGCATTTCCGCGGCTGAATTTTTTATCGGAGATTTGCCGCTTCAGTCCGGTGAAACCATGGTCTATTTGTATGATTTCGGGGATAACTGGGAATTCAGCGTGATGTTGGAAAAAATTGATCTGGAAAATTCCAAAATGAAAAAGCCGGCACTTCTTGAGTCCCACGGCGAAGCCCCTGAACAGTATGATTTTTGGGATGAAGATGACTATGAATAATCAGCTATCCTCCGGAGTGCGGAAACGGAGCGTAGCGGAATTTCCGCACTCCTTTTATCCCGAAAATTTTTCAATCTGCTAACAATAGAAAGAAATTTAATATATAGCAAGCTTATGAAAAAACACTTTAAAGATACTGAAGAATATATAAAACATATCTCTTCTCTGGATGAAAAGCTGTTTACATATTTTCAAAGTATCATAAAAACGGACAGCAATCTGACCCGGCAGATGGTAAGTTTTCAGGCAAATAAGAAGCTGTCTGCCTACAGATGGTATAAATACAAGGAGGCTTTTTCACCCTCTCTGGTTAAGCATTTTCTGTCTGAATACCATATCCCCGAAGGTATCATATTGGACCCGTTTGCAGGTTCGGGAACAACGCTGTTTGCATCTTCGGAAGCCGGATATGATGCTGAGGGAATTGAACTGCTGCCGGTGGGGCAGCAGATCATTAAGAACAGAATAACAGCTTGTAATCTTAATAATAATGATGTTGACAGAATTAAATTCTGGAGGGACAGCCTGCCGTGGAAAAAATTTAAACCTGCTGAAAAAATTAACAGTATCAGAATTACTTCGGGTGCTTATTCCGAACATACTGAAACATCTGTATCCCGGTTTTTAAGTGCAATAAAAAAAGAGAAAAAAAATGTCAGTGCCATTTTATTTTTCTCTTTATTATGTATTTTGGAATCAATAAGTTATACCAGAAAGGACGGGCAGTTTCTTCGCTGGGATTACCGTTCAGGAAGAAGAAAGGGACAGAATACATTTGACAAAGGCAAAATATATACATTTGATGAAGCCTTCACTTCCAAGCTTGATGAAATTATCAATGATCTCAGCGGTAAAAATATTCAATTGGACCTTTTTTCAGATCCCGACCCGCAAAATATCGCATACAGAAATATCAAGCTGTATTCTGATTCCTGTCTGAATATATTACCCAAGCTTCAGCATAAGAAATATCAGGCAGTTATCACATCTCCTCCCTATTGTAACCGATATGATTACACAAGAACATATGCCCTTGAGCATGCATTGTTGAGAATTCAGGAACAAGAACTGTCTGATTTACGTCAGAAAATGTTAAGCTGCACAGTGGAAAATCGTGAAAAAGACCTTCTGAATTTCAACAGGGATTGGACGCCGGCTGTCAGATCATGTGAAAATAATGAACTGCTGCAATCTGTCATAACTTATCTGGAACACAAAAAAGCTGCCGGAGCGATTAATAACAACGGGATACCCAGGATGGTCAGAGGGTATTTCTATGAAATGGCCTGTGTGATACAGGATTGTTTCAGACTGCTGAAAAATGGCGGAGTAATTTTTATGGTGAATGACAATGTGCGTTATGCAGGGTCAAGCATTTCCGCAGATCTGATTCTGTCAAAAATTGCGGAAGATGCAGGCTTTCATATTGAAAACGTATTGGTATTGCCCAACGGCAAGGGAAACAGCAGTCAGCAAATGGGGGATCACGGACGGGAAATATTGAGAAAATGTGTTTACATCTGGAGAAAGCCCTATTGAAAAATTTGAGCTATAAAGATCATCTGAGCTCCACTGAATCGCTGGTAACTTCTGCCGTTTCCACAGGACTTTTCAAACACGCTTCTGACGATATCCGCTCAAGAACCAGCACCGTGCGGGTCGGCAGATAAAGACTCAGCATATGGCGTTTCTTGCCCCGCAATGTGTTAAAAAACGTTGAATGCTCCTGATCTGAGACCAGCCTGCCGCATCCTCCGTATTCCTGGGCATCACTGTTGAAGATCATCCGATATTTTCCCCGGGGCACTTCAAAACAATAATCCGCCCGGGACAAAGAAGGATGGAAATTAAACGCAAACAAAAGAGAATCCCGCTCAAAGATGAGAATCTTATGATCCTCATGTTCATACAAAAGATGAGGAGCCGGGAATTCCAGCAGCCTGAAGCGTTTTGCCAACTTGATCATCTCACGATCAAAGCGGGCAAGAAACTGATATTTCAGAGCAGGATCATCTGCCAGATGCCACTGCCGCCGGGCATAGTGGTAGGACCATCCATTTCCCTCTCTGGGAAAATCAATCCATTCCGGATGTCCGAATTCATTTCCCATGAAGTTGAGATACCCCGCATCCGCGGTGGCTAAGGTGATAAAGCGGATAAGCTTGTGCAGCGCAATCCCCCGGTTCACTCTGAGATTGTCATCCTCTGCCCTCATGTGTTCGTACATATCCGCATCCATCAGCCATGTAATAATTGTTTTATCTCCCACAATGGCCTGATCATGGGATTCTGTGTAACTGATGGTTTTCTCATCTTTTCTCCGGTTGGTCAGTTCCCGCCATATTTCTCCTATATGCCAGTGCTCATCCGGAGTTTTCTCAAGAAGCCGGGGCCAGAGATCAGGGCCCCCCATGGCAAACCTGTAGTCAAAACCGATGCCGCCGCCTGAATTGGGGAAAGCCAGTCCGGGCATACCGCTGATATCCTCGGCAATGGTGACAGTACCGGGACGCAGTTCATGAATCAGTTTGTTGGCAAGGGTCAGGTATGCCAGCGCATCCTCATCCACATTGCCATCAAAATATTGGTCGTAAAACCTGAAATCCGTGCCCAGCCCGTGATGCAGATAAAGCATGCTCGTGATGCCGTCAAAACGAAACCCGTCAAATCCGTATTCGTCAAGCCAGAACCGGCAATTGGAAAGAAGAAAATGGAGAACTTCAACTTTGCCATAGTCAAAACACCGGGAATCCCATGCCCTGTGAAGACCGCGCTCTCCGTCATGAAAATACTGGTACAATGTGCCGTCAAACCGGCTCAGTCCCTCCACCTCATTATTTACCGCGTGGGAATGCACAATATCCATGAGAACCAGGAGACCTGCGTTATGAGCCGTGTCAATCAGTTCCTTCAGTTCATCCGGCGTACCGAACCGGGATGAGGCAGCAAAGAAATTCGCCACATGATAGCCAAAAGAGCCGTAATACGGATGCTCCTGAATTGCCATGAGCTGAATTGCATTATATCCGGCCCTGACAATTCTCGGAATAATATGCTCGGTGAACTCGCGGTATGAGCCCACTCTTCCTTCCTCCTGAGCCATGCCCACATGGGCTTCGTAAATGAGGGGGGTGAAACTTGAAAGTTGAAGCTTGAAAGTTGAAGCTGGATCAGTTTTCCTTTTATAAGGTGAGGGGGGATTCCAAATCTGTGCGCTGAAAATTTTGGTCAGGGGGTCCTGGACAACGCGTCTGGCATATGCAGGAATACGCTCCCCTTCGCCGCCCTGCCATCGGATAAGGAGTTTATAAAGATTGCCGTGTCTCAGCATTCCCGAAGGAAAACGCCTTTCCCATACCCCTTCTTTGCTGATACGTTCCAAGTCAAACGCTTTTTTGGGTTTCCACCTGTTCATATCTCCGATCAGGCAGACTGACGTGGCATTGGGAACCCATTCCCGAAAGATCCACTCATTATTTCGGAAATGCAGTCCGAAATACTCATGGCCCGAGGCAAACTCACCAAGGCTCATTTTTCCCTGAGTGAGTTTTGCTTCTGTCTCACGGCTGCGTTTCAAACGCCGTGTGAGGGCATTTTCATATTGCCGTAACAATGGATCACTGTCCAAAAGAGGCTGCAAAAGGTCGTTTTTCATTTTATTCGCCGTTTGTGATTTGTGACTGGTGATTTGTGATTGGTGATTTGTGACGAGGCTCCGGCCGGTAACATCCCCAATCCCAAATCACTCTTCCCCGTAAGGGTCTATGAGGGGGCGGTCCAGCATTTTTTCATAAAGCTCAATATACTGACGTGCCGTAACAGAATGGTTGAATCTGGCTGCTGCGTCTGTCATAACTCTTTTGATCTGGCGTTCTTTTATTTTATCGGGAAGATTGTAAAATTTCATGGCCTGTGTGACGGCCCAGAACAGCCCCTCAGAATCAAAGTTCTCAAAAAGAAAGCCATTGCCAGTGTTATTCTCAATATTTATGTGTGTAATTGTATCATGAATTCCGCCGGTATCGTAAGCCACGGGAAGCGATCCGTAAATGGGCGCTATCATCTGAGGAAGTCCGCAAGGTTCAAAACGTGACGGCATCAGTATAAAGTCCGAGGCACCATAAGCCAGACGCTCCAGTCGCTGGTCAAAATCACAAACCGCCACACGATCTTTCAGGTTATGAAAATTTACGATATTTATGAAATGTTGCTTGAAATCTCCGTCAGCGACAAAGACAATCTGAAGATTTTTTTCCCAATAGGCAGAGACAACACGGTAAAGGATTTCCGCCAGCAACTGACATCCTTTCTGAACAGGATCAAGCCGGGAAGGCCAGAAAAAAAGCGGGGCCTGATCATCAGGGATAAGTCCCAATGATTTCTGTAAAAACTGTTTATTCTTCTGTTTCTCCGAAACATGATTTTCAGAATTGTAATTATAAGGCAGTGATTTGCAAATCCCCGGGTTAAACGCGGGATCCGGGGCATTCAGAATTCCCACGGCGCATCCTGAATACCATTTGTTTATCAGTTCCGCCTGTATAGGATGTTCCACAAAATTGTGCCAGCCCCCGACAATCTCTTTCAAAAAAGTCGGGCTGACCGTATTGACAAAGTGGGCGGAAAAAATACCGCTTGAGAGAAAATCCACAGCATTGGAGTCACGGGTTTCCTCGTAGTTAAACGGCACGCGTTCGTAAAAAAGATATTTCCAGAATGCGGCCGCGTCAATTCCTCTGTCTTCGATATAAGACAGAGTGCTTTTAACCGTATGAATATTATGGATTGTAAACAGGCAGGGAATATTTAACTGTCTTGCCATGGCCGGAATCAGAGCTGTCATCCAGTCATTGCAATGAATAAGATCCGGCTGGACATGGGGAACAATATTGTTAATGACCTCCCGCTGAAAAGCAAGCGCGAGCTTTGTGTTTTCCAGCCCGTCACCCGAATACACACGGTTTAAATAGAAGAAAGCCCTGTCTTCGGCAAGGTGTATTCTGTCATCAGGCATTTTGCTTCTGACAGTGTTTAATTCTTCTTTTAATAAAGATGCCTGTTTGTGTCTGAATATGGCACGATAGTCGGGTATCGCCACATGGACATCTGCCCCCTGGTCGAACAACGCATTGACCAACGCCGCGGAAACATCGGCAAGTCCTCCCGCTTTTGCCGTAAGATAGTTGGCGAGGTTTCCCATACGATTGGGCAAATAAGTTACCTCCGGCGTCACAATAAGCACACGCGGGTTTTTTCTGGATGGTGTCATCATCTGATACTCCTTCTTAGTCATTTATCCGCAACCCATTACAAATGAGAAGTTTTGCCGCTATCTTATATTTAACTATTTTTCGGCATCCTTCATTTGTCAGTTCACACTTTGTTTCAGAATAATTTTACAAATGGTTCTGTAATTTGAAAAACAGTGATCTTGTTTTCAGGTGCTGTGAAAGATGCCAAAATTTGATTTGTTGTTTTTGTTGGCGGGGAAGGTTGCAAATATTTCTGAAAAAAAGTCCGAATATGTGGTTTTATCAACCAGACGCTTAAAAAAAAAGTATCTTTTTTAGCGATCACTTTCATAAGGGTACCAGTCACCCTTTCTGAGTCTGTCCACTTTTATTACGGCCACTTCATTTGTATTGGTATTAAAAACAATTTTTCTGCCTTTTTCTCCGCCCACATCTTCGGAAACCACAGAAATCCGCTTTTCTGCCAGGATTCTTCTTGCAACCTTGATATTTTCCTGGCCAATATTTTTTTGGGAAATACCGGGATTATACGCGCCTCCTAAAATTTGTGCTTCAAGGTGTTTTATCTTGGAGCCGTCACTGGTCATCATTCGTATCAGCATGACAATGGCGGCATTGCCATATATGGCTGTGGCCAGGCCTTTTTCCCGGGCATAAGGGAGTTGGAAATGGTTCATTCCGCCGATTTTCCGCTTTCGGTCATAGAGGCATACGGAAACACAGGACCCGAGAACCCCGGATATAATAGCAGGTTTTGTAGCTAAAAAGATGTATCCGGGTTCAAGGAAATAATTGACAGTGACCGGCTTGTCTGATTCTGTTGACATCATTGTGATTCACTGACTCTGTGAGACATTATTCGTTCACCGGCTCAGATGCCGAAGGTTAAAATTAACCATCCGATATTTAAAAATTTATTTAGTTCAGAAGGCCATTATTATTTCATCATTTTTTATATGATTGTAAAACGTGAAAACATTTTTTTCTCTTTTTTTAATATATGAAAAATCATAAAATTGGAAACTGAAGACTACAGACACGGCATTCCAACTTCCTGTCACCTTTGTTCATCACTTTCCTGAATTTTTCTGTTCTCGTAACGCATTGATAATCTTACGGGAGATATTCTGTAACGGGACAACCTCATCCGCGGCATTCAGCTTTATGGCTTCTTTGGGCATCCCGAAAACCACGCAGGTTTTTTCATCCTGGACCAGGGTATGAGATCCCTTTTCCCGCATTTCCAGCAGCCCTTTTGCGCCGTCCGCTCCCATGCCGGTGAGCAGTACGCCGACAGCATTGCTCCCCGCATGTTTTGCCACAGACTGAAATAACACGTCCGCGCTGGGCCGCTGATAATGAACCGGAGGGCCGTCTTTTATTCTGACCAAATAATTTCCGCCGCTCCGAGTGAGCAGCATATGACGGTTTCCCGGGGCGATCAGAGCCACACCGGGAGAGACTCGGTCATTATTTTTTGCCTCACGAACTTCCATCTGACAAATTTCATTAAGGCGCTTTGCAAATGCCGTGGTAAAATTTTCCGGCATATGTTGTACAATCACTGTTCCCGGAGAAATGCGGGGCATTCCTGTGAGTACAGTCTCAATCGCTTTGGTTCCGCCAGTTGAAGCCCCGATGGCAATCACTTTGTGCGTAGTTCGGAATTGAAAATTTTTCATCACCTGGGGAGACGGGGGAGGTTCCCGGTGAATACTCAGCCGGGCCGAGGCCGCCGCACGAATGGAATTTGCCAGCTTTCGGGAAATATCCAAAGTGGAGTAGGCTGATCCTGGTTTGCAAAGCACATCCAAAGCGCCCAGTTCCAGGGCTTTTAAAGCGTTTTCACTATTTCTTGGCGTGAGCGAGCTTAACACCACCACAGGCATGGGATAGTATTTCATCAGTTTTGCCAGAAACGACAGTCCGTCCATTCTCGGCATTTCCAGATCAAGGGTGATCACATCCGGTCTGAGTCTTACAATTTTATCCCGGGCCACATAGGGATCAATGGCAGTTCCCACGATTTCGATATCTTTGTATCTGGATAACTCATCGGTCAGAATTTTACGCACAACCGCGGAATCATCTACAACGAGCACTTTAATCATTTTTTTCTCGCTTCTCATAACGCTTTTCCTACTCGGAATGAATCGCGTCTGTGGGAATGTCGCCTTCGACAAATAAAAGAAGATCGCATTGTCCCTCGTCAATATCCAGTCTGGCTGCGGCCAGAGGGTTCGGACCCTCCTCATTTTCTGAAGAAAATGCCTTCATATCGTTTTCCAAATCTTTAATAATCTTAGGCGGATCAACATTAAACAGTGTTTCTTTGCCGGCCACGGCAGGTAACAAATTTCCGCAGATGACATTTATCAGCTCCTTTACAGCGTCATATCGTTGTTCCAAAGTGGGCTCTTCATCATCTTCAAGACCAAGCATGTTTCCGGCCAGTTCCGGAAGCGCCCGGGACGAAACTGCCATGACAAGCGTGCCTGTGAAAGGTCCGGTAAACGAAACCTTTGCAGTCACCGCAGAAGCATAATCAATATTCTCCCGCTCATCTTCAGGAAAGGAGAAAATAAAAGCCAGTTTTTCCAAAACATCTTCTGCCACACGGTAAAGCGTCTTTTTAATCTGCTCCTTCATCATCACCTCCCAGATTCATAATATCTCGGATTGTATCCCGGATCGTCTCCGGAGAAAAAGGTTTGTGGATAAACGCCGCCCCTTTCTGCTGCAATTTTTCCAAGCGAGTCTTACTCCCTTCTGTAGATATGACAACAATCGGGATATCTTTTATTTCAGGACTCTCTCTCATACGATCTATCATTTCTTCCCCGTTCATGACCGGCATGTTAATATCCACAATGACAAGATCCACCCAGTGCTGGTTGAGTACATCAAGTCCTTCCTGTCCGTTAGCGGCCTGGTGGGTCTCTCCGAGTGGAAGGCCGCTCATACGCAGGGATTTTAAGATCATAGCCCGCATCACCCCGCTGTCATCTACAATAAGAACGTTAATTGACATATCTGATAACCTCTTCATTTAGGCTTACTTTTCAATAGAACTGAATTTTATTTTATGAAGTTTAACTGGTGATAGCGACCTCGCCTGTTGAAAGATCAAAATGGACTGTCCGGTTGGCTGTACCGCCGATATCCTCGGATTCCAGGAGGATGCTGTTCTTCCAAAGAATTTTTTTCAATACAGAGTAATTCCGCTCCCCTATTTTGAACATTTCATTTTCACCCAAAGGTCGGGAGCAGCCCGCGGCCCTGACCACCAGCCTTGATTTCTGTCCGCCCATATCACATATTTCTTTGAACAATTTCGGAACACCTGTGTCAACGAATATGCACGGATTCGTCTCAGCTTTCTGCGGATCAGATCTGGACAGAGGTAACATGGCATGCAGCAATCCGCCGACTTGCGATACCGGATCATAGGCCATCAGTCCCAAGCTGGTGCCCAGAGCATAGGTCACAATGACATCTCCTTTTTTTCCAACTTTCATATTTCCAACTAAAACAATATGTCTCATTTATCTCTTTTGCTCCAACCAAAAAAATTTATGAACGGTCATTATCTTGCAACCCCTTATCCATACATACCTTAAAAGCTCCCTAAAAGTCAACTGACGATATTGATCAATGACCTCCCCATGATGCCCTTGTTTTTCACAGTCAGAGTGAGATTCAAATGAATTTTTCAGGTCCGGCCGTATAAACAAGAAACATTATCGGAAATAAGCAGCCGGACATTCGGAGGAACAGACGGTAAGTCCGGCACTCCGGATTCCCCGGCAGAGATACGCCTTGTCAAACTGTAAGTTGGCACTCCTTGTTTCCGAAGTATTTTTCAAGTCACTGATTTGATGGTTTGGAAATTTGCAGGAAATGCTCCGCTTTTTTCCGCAGATGCAGTTTCCTGTGTCATCAGATCAGAAAATTTCGGGCGGTGCGGGGTAAAAATCCGGCTTTTTTCCCCGGATGGGGGACCCTCTCCCCCGCGGGAAAACACCAGGTTTCTTCGCTGTCCGTCCTCTTTGCCCTGCGCATGGCCCGAAAACTTTTTGGTCTGATGATTGTTGTCACTTCGAATTTATCTTATCGCTTTTTGAAAAATGCTTAAAAACAGATTTATTCCATAAAGCAGCTTTGATATTTTTTAAGAATCTGTCGTGGTCGGGTACGGATGATCTTCCGAAATCCGAACCTGATTTTATATCTTTCGGTTTGTCAGGGGTTTTCTGACTTTTTTTGCCGATTAACGCCACTAATTTCATAACAAAGTCTTTCAGGCGTTCCACCTGGATCCGTATTTCCCTAATGGCGGAAGCTGTCTCTTCCGTACTCAGCACATTCTCCTGTGTCACCTTTCCGATTGCTTCCATGGCCGTGCTGACCTGCTCAATTCCCTGGGCCTGTTCCTGCGAAGATGCCGTGACCTCCCCAAGGAGTTCCCCTATTTTTTGCGCACCTGATGCCACATTTGTAAATGCTTCGTTTGCCTGATATATGAGATCAATACCGTTTTTGGTCTCCTCAACAGACGCTTCTATCAGGGCGGCCGTATTTCTGACTGCCTGACTTGAACGCATGGCCAGATTTCTCACTTCGTCCGCGACCACTGCGAAACCTGCCCCGGCCTGACCCGCACGGGCCGCTTCAACTGCGGCATTCAGCGCCAGTAAGTTTGTCTGAAATGCTATTTCTTCAATGGTTCTGATTACTTTTCGAGTTTCCTCACTGGTTTTTGAGATGGTATCTATTGAGGAGGTCAGCTGGGTCATGGAAGAAGCAGCCTCAGCCACCACCTTCGAGGTTTCAATCATCAGATCATTTGCATGCGTGACGTTCTGGGTATTCTGACGGGTCATGGAGGTAATCTGTTCCAGAGAAGAAGAGGTTTCCTCAACAGCTGATGCCTGTTTTGACGCACCTTGTATCAGCTTGTGTCCGGTGGAAGCGACCCGGTCCGAGGCATAATCCACTTCCCCTCTCACCACATCCAGCCCTTTGACCACCTGGGCTATTGGTTTTACAAAGAAAAAATTTACGATGAATAAAAGCACCGCCACAAGACAGCCGCTCATAACAAGCACTTTGACCACCATGAAAATGATCAGATGTCTGAGCGCATCTTCTATGAACCGGGTGGTAAAATAAACCTCGACATGCCCGACCTGCTTATTTCCATAGAAAATTTTCTCGTTTTTAACGACAAAATTACCGGAGATATTCTCCCGGGAAGTGACAAATTGCCAATTGCTGTCTCTTTGAATGGAAAGGAAAATTTTTTCCCCGTCGGATTCTCTGACAACAACACCATAGACTCTTTTATTCACCATTTCCAATTCAATAAGTTTTCGGGCAAGATTTTCATCCAGAAACCAGAGGGGCTTTTCCAAACTGTTTGCCAGACGCTTCGAAATAGGAGCAATACTTTCATTAAAGGATTCTTCCAATTTTTTTCTTTCTGCGACATAGTCATAACTACTGAAACATGCAGCAATAAATATTGAAACAAAAATCATAATCACAGAAATTGTACCCATTTTCCGCCTGATCGTCTCCTGCTCCATTATTCCCCCTTTTGATCGGAACCATGCAAAGTCCTGAGCGTTTCAAAGGCTTTATCTGTCAGAGTTCTCTTTTTAATCCGGCACTGCTGATAATGACCTGACCAGTTGAAATATTGAAATGAACGGTGCGGCTGGCCGTACCACCGACATCTTCGGACTCCAGAAGAACACTGTTCTTCCAGAGAAGTTTTTTCAGTACAGTATAGTTTCTTTCTCCTATTTTAAACATTTCATTATTACCCAGAGGCTGGCCGCAGCCTGCTGCTTTGACTACCAACCGGGCTTTCTGGCCTCCCATGTCATATACTTCTTTGAACAATTTCGGAACCCCCGTATCCACAAACATAAAAGGATTTGCCTCGGCTTTTTGCGGATTAATCTTAGACAGCGGCAACATTGCATGGAGTAGTCCGCCCACCTGTACAGCCGGATCGTAGATCATCAGTCCCAGGCAACTCCCCAGCGCATGGGTAACGAGTAAGTCTCCTTTTTTTCCGACCTTCATATCTCCCACTACAGCAATATATTTCATTTGCTCCCTCATAGCTGTAAGCCTGTAGCCACAGACCACGGTCTTTCAGCTATTTTCTATAGACAGCCGGCCGTACATAATGAAATTTGTGAGAGATGGCCGACAGTCCCTCTGAATGGCCGACAAAAAGGTGGCCTCCTGGTTCCAGAAAATCCCAAAAACGATTTATTAACTTTTGTTGGGTGGGTTTGTCAAAGTAAATCATTACATTGCGGCAAAAAATAACGTTAAAAGGCCCCTTCATGGGCCATGTGTCTATCAGATTCAGCCGGGCCACCCGAACCATGTCCCTGATATTTTTTTTACCTGGTAGGCCCGGGTCGGTTGTTCCTGAATTCTGATAAAATATTTTTGCAAAAGCAGGGGCGAAAGATCCCGGAGTTCTTCTTCTCCGTAAATGGCCTGACGTGCCTTTTCCAGCATTCTTTTTGATATATCTGTGGCCAGAATTTTCACGTCTCTGGAGATGATATCCGGCATCTTTTCCCTTAACATAATTCCCAGGGAAAAAGGCTCTTCTCCGGAAGAACATGCGGCAGTCCAAAATCTCAGTCTTCGGCTTGTCAGATTTGGTAATATGTCGTCACGTAAATAATTGAAATGCTCCGGCTCACGAAAAAAACTTGTCTTATTGGTGGTGATAACATCAATCAGAAACCCCAGTTCCTGAGGGTCCCGGTTGCTTTCAATATGGTTCAGATAAGCCTCAAAACTGCCTAGTTTCAGCGCCCGAAGCCGCTTCATCAGACGCGCTCTGACCAAAGCCTGTTTGCCGTCTTTCAGATTGATTCCGCATAGGTGATATACGAGCCGACTGATTTTTTTAAACTGTTTCTCAGTCAGTTCGGCTGACATTAAATTCATTCGTTTACCTCAAAGGTGCTGACAAGCGTATAAACACACCTCAAATTTAATGAGGCAATATAGTTTTTAGGCAAATTTTTAACATGTTAAATAAATTCTGCTGAAATAAGTCTGAAAACCCCGCTGCTTCGGATAGGCCGTTAATCTTCCTTATCCGCTTTCTGACCTGCCCCGATTTGCCCTTCGACAAGCTCAGGGCACTTGCGGACTCGGGTCACGGCACTCGGGTCACGGCGGCTCAGATTACGTCGGCTCAGATTACGTCGGCTCAGAACACGGCGGCTCAGATTACGTCGGCTCAGAACACGGCGGCTCAGATTACGTCGACTCAGATTACGTCGGCTCAGAACACGGCGGCTCGGTTCACGGCGATCGGTTCACGGCGGCTCAGAATACGGCGGCTCAGAACACGGCGGCTCAGAACACGGTGGGTCGGACCACGGCGGCAGATCAGGACACGGCTGACATGCGTTCCCTGAGCCTGTCGAAGGGAACAGATACGAACAAAAAATAATGGCAAAAGTCTGCTGATATTTTGGCCATCATCAGACAGCGTTCTGATAAATACGATCATCGCCGGATACGGACAGATATCCGAAGCTTAATTCACTGAATTTGCAAGTTTTACCAGCCCGCCAATATCCAAAATCAGCCCCACTCTGCCATTGGGCATAATCGCACTTCCGGAAATACCGGGTATGTTTCGCATGGTTTCCCCCAGGGTTTTGATAACGATCTGCTGGCTGCCGATCAGTTCGTCAACAAGCAGGCCGGTCTGTTTTCCGCTGTCTTCGACCACCATCACAATGGCCCGTGTGGGATCATCTTCTGCCCCTTCCACACCGAAAAGCCGGGCCAGTCGGAACAATGGAATGAGTTTTCCCTGAAGCGTCAGGGTCTCCCCTTTGCTGAGAACGGTGGAAAGGTCTTTGGGATCAGGCCGCACGGACCTGACAATGGAAACAGTCGGCACAACATATTTTTCAGAGCCTACACGGACAACCATTCCGTCAATGATCGCCAGGGTCAGAGGGAGACTCATTTTAAAAAGGCTTCCTTCTCCCGGAGCAGACTGGATTTCGATCTGTCCCCGAAGAGCTTCGATATTTTTTTTCACCACATCCATTCCCACCCCGCGGCCCGATATCTCGGAAACGAATTTGGCCGTTGAAAAGCCTGGCTCAAAAATCAGACTGAACACGTCCTGATCCCCGAGGGTGCTGTCTCTGACAACAGCTTCGCTAATCAGCTCATTTTCCAGGGCTTTGGCAAGAATCGCCTCCCGGTTAAGGCCCCTTCCGTCATCTTTTATCTCCACCACGACATTTCCTGCTGAATGACGGGCTGATAATTTTAGAACGCCTGATGGATGTTTGCCGATTTTTTCTCTGACTTCAGGTGGTTCAATCCCATGATCCACGGCATTCCGAACCATATGCACCAGCGGATCATTGATGATGTCAACCATGTTCCGGTCTATCTCAGTGTCTTCGCCTTCGGTAATCAGGGTGACATTCTTACCGGCCTTGCGGGCAAGATCTCTGACCAGCCGGGTGATCTTCCGGAATGTTCCTCTGAGCGGAATCATTCGCATGGACATGCTCATGTTTTGAAGTTCACGGACAATCTTTGTGGTGTGGGCCACCTTTTTGAAAAGCTCATGATGTTCGCCCTGACCCACAACTTCATCCTGGGCCACCATGGAATGTGCCACAACCAGTTCTCCCACGGTGTCAATAAAACGGTCTAACCGTTCGATAGGCACTCGGACAGATGATTCTATAACCTGTTGTCCCATGCGTTGCTGCGTGCGAAGCCCCTTGGCCACGTCTATCAGAGAGGCGGTTTTGGAACTCACTATTTTTTCACCTATCGGCTTTTTAGCTTCACTGGCAGCAGCTTCTTCCACCTTTTGCCTTTCAGCTTTTCCCTGGGCCACCAGAATATCCCCGATTCGGGGAATCACGGCAGGAGGTTCGGCAGTTTCAGCAGATATACCGGCTTGTTCCGGGTCAGCTAAAAAGCGCATTAACTCATCATAGCCCCGGGGTCTGAAAAAAGGTTTCCCTTTCATAGCCTCCGTGAGAGACTGAATCAGTTCTTTAAGCATGTCAATGGAACGGAGTGCCAGATCGGTATATCCCCCGGCATAATGTATTTCCCGGTCTCGGATACGGCTTAAAAACGACTCCGAACGATGTGCCATTTCTGATATAAGCGAAAGCTCAAGAAAGGCGGATGTTCCTTTGACAGTGTGAAACGCGCGAAAAACAGTGCTGACAGCTTCCATATCGTCAGGATCTGTTTCAAGCGACAGCAATGCTTCTTCGGCGTTGGTTATTAACTCAGCGCTTTCAGTAATAAATGCGCTTAACAGGTCAGGATCCGCATCCGTGGGAATAAGGGCGATTTCAGATTGCTCGGAAGATTCATTAGCTGATTCAGGTTCCGTTTCAGGCAAAGGCTGATCATTCTGTTTTTGAACAGCAGCTACAGAGGCGTGATCTGTCTTTCCATCTTCTTCTACCGAATTCATCGTGTCTTCTATTAAATGACCAATATCTGCCATCATGTCTGATTCCATAGGGATAAAATCGGAAACACTTGCCTCAATTTTTTGTGCAACCCGGATAATTTTTTCCCTGGAAGATTCAGGGCAGGAGCGATCACCAGCTATTGTGTTTAGTATTTCTTGCAAGCGGGCGAGTTCAGAAAAGTCATTGGGTTCGAGTTGAATCAAAAGCGCGGCCGCATCATTAAGCGATACGTTCAAATCAACGCGCTTGTTCCCGGAGCTGCTTTGCCTGGAAATATTGTTTTTGTGTTTATCGGACATACCTGATTCCTTGTTTTGCTTCGGCTGCCAACCTAAGCCCGGATGCTGATGCTTTTTATTAAAAAATTATGAAATCATCAATAGTTCGGACAATTTTTGGAAATAAAGAATATTTAAAATTTTAACCTATTGAAATTATAAGGTTTAAATTTTTTAGGAACAAAATATTCGAACATAAATAGAAACAATGGATTATAAAAAGCTGTCTGAAGCATTGATCATAAAATCGAAAATTAAAGTTACGAATTGAAAATTATAAATTTTTCCACTCATCATTTCTTATCCTTGTTCTTTTATCAGAGCAGATACTGACTGCCCACGCGCTCCGTTATTAAAAATCCCTGTCTTTGGGGCGCTGTCGTAACATCTGCAAACACGGTCACGGTCAGATTATCCGATTTTACGAATGAGTTTCAATGTTTTTTTATGTCTGATCCGATCTGTTTTCTCATTTATATGGGAGAATACGGCGTGAGGTTTCATAAGTATTTCGCCAATAACAATCATCCATATGAGAAATCATCACGCTTTTGCTGCCGGAGGTGTGAGCAAACTCGCCTTTGCCCAGATATATGCCGACATGTCGCATATTTTCAGGCAACAGAAAGAAAACCAGATCTCCGGCCTGAAGCTGACTTTTTGGTATCTGAACGCCAGTTCGTATCTGATGTTTTGTACTGCGAGGCAGTCGGATGTTGAAAAGTGTTTTATAAATTATCATCACAAAACCGGAGCAATCTGTCCCCTTTCGGCTCGTACCGCCCCATTGGTGCGGAGTTCCTTCCCATTCTCGGACCTCGGACCGAATGTATTCCTCAATATTTTTCGGGAGATGAGGATGATCAATGGTTTTCAGCGTGTACGGAGAGGGGGCGCAGCCTGCTGTGATAAACAAAAAAAACACCGCTGCTCCCCCTGACAAAGCCAGAAACAGGAGCCGTTTTCGGACATCAGAAGAGCAAAACATAGTTCAGCATCGTACTTACGCTTTAATTTAAAGATGAACCCCGGCCTGTATTAAAATTTTGCATATTTTTTGAAAAATGATGAATACGCAGACTCAGCACACGCTTTGAACACCCCTCTCATCAAAAACGTTTTTAGCAAACTTAACCCCAATCCCGCAGATTTTTTTGTATCGGAACGATAAAATTCATCATTATTTCCCACGATAAATCTTTCCGGGTTTATCCTTTAACAGTCTGAAATTTAATTTAAAAGAGGGCAATCACAGAAAGATTGCCCCCGCAAATGTTTTGCTATCAGCAAATCAAAAACATTTGAAAAATTCAGTTAGTTCAGGCAGTTCCTGTGAAATCAGAGGATACGAACAAAGGGACAGCCCGCCTGAATGTGAAACTATAAATGCTTTCCCAGCTATGGCTTAATATAATTCCGGAAATCCGATAACTCTTTTCTGAATTTCTTATCATCAGCAGATCGAAAAATCTCTTCCTGAGAAGGACATGGGGGATATCCAGTGATATTCCGAATTGATAAGACACTCTCTTTCCCGCCTTCCGGAGAAGAGTTGGACTCAGACTTCTTAAACTTTCCGAGCAGATGATAATTACAGACCCTTATGCTGCATTGTCGTGAAAATGCATCACTTGGGAAACTAAATTTTTCATCCTCGGGCAGTGAAACTTTTTCATAGCTGTTTATTTATAATTTTGTACAATTTTTATAAAGCATTGTCAACCTCATTGCCAGTCTTCGTCATGGCAATTATATCAAAATTTCTCATATTATTTTAACTATTCGGATTTTATGTCAAAAAGTGTTGGATGTCGGGTGCCGGGTGTCAGGTGTTAAGAAAAACTGTAAAATTTTCATTGCTTGTTGTGAGCGGCAGGTCGTGGCTGTTTATATGAAAAAGGTGTTAGGTGTTAAGTGTTAAGTGTTAGGAAAAAATATAAAACTTTCATGGTTCGTTGTGACCGGCAGTTCATGCCCGTTTATATGAAAGTGTCAGGTGTTAAGTGTTAGGTGTTAGGAAAAAACAGCAAAATTTTCATCATTCGTTGTGACCGGCAGATCATGGGAGTTTATATGAAAAAGGTGTTAGGTGTTAAGTGCCAGGTGTTAGGAAAATTACAAATTTTTCATGCTTCATTTTGAGCGGCAGGTCATGCCTGTTTTATATGAAAGTAGTTTGTGATTTGTCGTTTGCCCCAATTTTTAAGTACCTGACCATAAGTTTTTAATATCTGCCCGGGGAAGAAACCCGGGTTTTTTCCGGAATGATGCCTCAAAACCCCGGGTTTCTCCGCCGCTCGCAGAAAAAAAGCTGTATAAAAAACTTTTGCTCAGGTGCTTAGTTTACACTTTTTTCGGGCTGTAAACTGTCAAATAAAAGATGCTCACGGAGCTTCCTGTATTTTAGACAAAATAAGCTTTGTATCACTCGATGATCAGGTTTTCTGACCCGGTAAAAAGATTGTCATTCCGTTTGACGACTCTGTTGGGCTTGCCGGAGACTGAGCTTGTCGAAGTCTGAGCCCGGTCGGACTGAATGACAGAAAAAAATTTGATTATCGAGTATCAGTGACTCCGGAAAATTGTTTCAGGGACAGCGGATAAGAGTGAAAAATGAGCCATTTGCTTTTTTATCCGGTTTCCTTGTACTTTTGTATCTGAAGCTGCTATCGCAGGAGATTGATAAATTCATAACTGCTGTTAAAAACGCCGTATATCCCTGATCGTATTAAAATCTTTTTGGCCCAGTTTTTATGCGGTTTTATTTCATTCATTTTATTATTAAAAATGCTTTTCATAACGCCTGCCTTACCATCGTTATCCAGGATGCTGCAAGCATCTGTATATTCTTCATGGTTGACCACATACATGGACTGCACAGGGATAATATGACTCGGATGAATCACTGTTTTTCCGACCAGACCATTTGCTTTGTCCAGCAATGTTTCATAGATAAGTCCGTCCAAGTACTGATTCAGTAATTTTGAACGGATTTCCCTGCCAGCTTCGCCATATCGCTCCTGAAACGGCGTAATTCTGAGCATGGGCTTCAGTACCCTGTCTCCGCTCAGAAAATATTCCCACACCGGTCCGGATACGACATATTGCCTGTCTGTGCGACAGAAATTATTAATGATATCTGTCATACAATCCCGAATAACCTGTATATCATAGACAGTGACATCATAGCCTCGCCGTATTCCGAATATACTGGAAAGGTCCGTGGCACCGATTCTTACGTTCAGCACCCACTCATAATATTCATCTAAAATTTCAGTGACGCTGCTGAGAGATGCTTTTCTGGTCTCCCAATGAATAATATCCGGTGTTTCGAGAATGGGCATTCCGTAGAATTGCTTATCTGAAACATAACTGATTTTTTTTAACACCTCAAAATAATCCCGTCCGTTATGATAAGAAAATTTGGGGAATACAAAACCGGCGAGTACCGAGCGCGCATCTCCTGCCAAAGCCGTAACTTTTAAAATTTGTTCAGGATGCCTCACTCTTATAAAAATAAAAGGAAGATCATCATCTTGTATTTTTCCGTGTCTGACTGCTGAATACAATTCCCTGAGATGCACTGCCAACTGATGTTCCGCATTATCTGCCTCGCAGTCGCTTATCGCATCTTCCAGACACAGAACAACAGATATTAACCCTTTATTTTTTTTAAGAATAATATCCTCAGCAATTTTTTCCTTGTTTGCAGGCATGTAAAGCGTCGCGCCCAGCGCGTGAGAAATGAATTCTTTATCATCATTACGCCGAAAATGCGCCGGTTCAATGAAAAACAGAGCTTTTCTTTCTTCTTCCGTCAGATAGTTAAAATATCTCATTTCATCTGCTCTCAGGCGATTTCCAAGAATGAACATACTGGTGCATTTTTCAGTTCGTAGTTCCGCGTTTAGGCGGTGCGGGACTGCCTAAACGCGGAACTGGGAAGGAAGCATCAGGATATATTCTTTTCCGGAAACTGTGTTATTGTTTCTGATTTAGGCGATTAGTGAACAAACAGGAGGCGGGAAGCCGGTATCTTAAAGTGGTTCCACCCTGAAGGCGCTACAGATTTGATCCGGCCATCCGGGAAGACCAGTTCTGTTTCTCCTGAATCGGTTATTTCCCCAATGGGATAAATCGGCTGTCCAAATTTTTTCAGATAATCCCGTGCAACAGAATCAGCCTTATCCGGTGATATGGTGCATAAGAGCATGTAATCCTCACCACCGCCCAGGGCGTATTCAAGAGGATCAGCATCAAAGCGGGTACAAAATTTCTGAAGATTTTTTGAAACAGGGATTTTTTCAGCGTAAAGCCGTGCGCCCGCGTTGCTTTCCCTTATAATGTGGCCGAGATCAGAACTCAGTCCGTCACTCACGTCAATGGCCGCGTGAACCCCGCCCTGATGCGCCAGAAACCGACCTTCCTCAAGATATGGCCAGGGAAGAATATGCGCGTTGAAGAGTGCCTTCAATTCTTCGGAATCAGCGACTGTCTTATTTAATATCAGTTGCAACCCGGCCCGGCTGTCTCCCAGGCAGCCCGTTGAAAAGATAATATCTCCGGGCTGTGCTGTATGACGATATAAAATCTCCTTTTCCGGCACAGCGCCCACCACTGAAATATTGATAATTAAATCCGTCTTGGAACCTGTGGTGTCCCCGCCGAGAATATTGATATCAAACTCGGCCGCCAGGCTTTTTATGCCGCGGTATAAATCTTCAAGATATTCTAAGGGACATGCTTCGGGAATGGCAATACTCACAAAGGCTTCTTTCGCGGTTCCGCCCATGGCGGCAATATCACTCAGATTCACAGCCAAGGATTTATATCCCAGATTAAAACCTGAAGTTGTATTTCTCAGGAAATGAACCCGCTCAACAAGCATATCGGTCGTAATGAGGATAACTTCATCCGCCTTGGTTGTAAACGCGGCCGCGTCATCTCCGATGGCCTTTAAAATGTTCTGAGAACGGATAAAACAGCCCCGGCTGATTTTTTCTATAAACCCGAATTCACCGATATCTTTTAACGTCATGAAGTCTTTGCTCCTGTGATAATCTCTCTTAACTCCCTCGCGGTCTGTTCAGGATCATCCGCTGACACAATGGCGGAAACTACGGCAATACCGTCCGCTCCGTTCTGAATCACGTCTCCGGAATTTTCCTTATTTAAACCGCCTATTGCCACGATGGGAATCTTAACATTTTTTCTTATCTCCCGCAGCCCCTCGGTACCAAGGGGCGAAGACGTGTCGTCTTTTGTGAGGGTCGGATAAATCGTGCCTACGCCGATATAGTCTGCCCCTTTTTTTTCCGCTTCAACAGCATGTTGTACGGATTGTGCGGAAATTCCGATGATCATGGAATCTTTTAAAATAGCCTTTGCCATTTCAAGCGGCATATCGCTTTGTCCGAGATGGACACCGTCAGCCTTCACAGCCTGGGCAACGTCCACCCTGTCATTGATAATCAGGGGAATATGATGTTCTTTCAAAAATTTTTGAATCAGAATTGCCTGCTCAATGAATTCCCGGGGAGAACAGTTTTTTTCCCTGAGCTGAACGCAGGTCACGCCCCCGCGAACAGCAGCCTGAACAATCTCCGGAGTTGTTCTTCCCCGGGACAGCCCTCTGTCCGTGACAAGATATAAAGAATAATCCGCAGCCTTTTTTTTCATATCATTCTTCTCGGATTTTACACCCGGCTTTCAGCGCTTCCGGAGTGATTTCATATAATGCGTTCAACATTTCTATCATAAAACTTCCGGGGCCGGATGCTTTTTGTCCGGCAGCTTCTCCGGCCAGTCCGAAAAATGCAAGCCCGGTCGCCGCCGCGCTCACAGGATCATCATCAACAGCCGAAAATGCGGCGATGATCACCGTTGCTGTGCATCCGGTTCCGGTCACACGGGCCATCAGCGGATGACCGTTTGACACATGGATGACACGTTCACCATTGGTGATGAAATCCGCAGGCCCGGTAATGGCAATGGTTGTATTTAATTCTTCGGCAATTTTTTTTGCCGTCGCGCCCGCCTCATTTACAGAATGGACAGCATCCACTCCTTTTGTCTTTGACTCATTGTGACGAAGTGACAGAATTTCGGACGGGTTCCCGCGAATCACGCTGAGGCTGGTTTCTCGGATAATCCTCGTGACTGAATTCGTCCTGAGGGATGTGGCTCCTGATCCTACGGGATCAAGTATGATAGGGGTTCCGAGTTCAGATGCTTTTTGACCTGCTTTTATCATTGACGCGATCCAGTCCTCGGCCAGCGTGCCAATATTGAGGACAAGGGCACCGGCGATGGAGACCATTTCTTCAACTTCGCTGACAGCATGAGCCATTACTGGCGAAGCCCCCATCGCGAGCAGGGCGTTTGCCGTGTAGTTCATGACAACATAGTTGGTAATATTGTGGATAAGCGGTTTTTTTTCTCTTACTGCTGCCAGATTCTGAGCAGCCTTATCCGATAAGTTCTCCATATTTTCTCCTTTGTTTTATGTCCGTTGGATTGCCGGGACTGTTTTTTGCCCGGCTGTTCAAGCCCGTAAAAAAAAGAAAAGCCGATTCCATCAGGAAGAAGCTTTCTCATTTACCAGCTACCAGCTATACAGTTTCAGAATGGACGGAACAGCCGAACACCCGGCAGATGAAAGTTGTGGAAATAAATATCCGGTAAGAACTGAAAGCTGATCAGCCACATTAAAATATAAGAGCTGGACAAGTAGGTGTCAAGTAAAAGCGGGGTTTTGTGTGCAGAAGCATTTCTCAAAGTGAAGTCTGAAAACAAGTCTCGGCAGATGCACTTGCTAAACTGCAACTTCGGCACTCCGGATAAAAAAAAGGAGTGCCAAACTTGCAGTTTGGCAAGCAGGCATGCTAAACTGTAAGTTCAGCACTCCGGATAAAAAGGAGTGCCAAACTTGCAGTTTGGCAAGCAGGCATGCTAAACTGTAAGTTCAGCACTCCGGATAAAAAGGAGTGCCAAACTTGCAGTTTGGCAAGTGAGTACGCTAAACTGCAAGTTCAGCACTCCGGATGAGGATTACCCGGCGAGATGGTTCAGAATAAAAAACAGCTCGGCCAGCCCGATACGTCCGTCGCGGTTCACGTCCGCGCAGAGGCTGTCTGCCGCATCGGTTTCTATTCCGACCAGTATCTGAAGAACCATGACAGCGTCTTTCAGATCATACTCGCCATCGTTGTTCACATCCCCTTCCACGCACTCGGGCTCCGGGATAACAATTCTGAGGGGCGGATTCTCAGACGCGTCAGGATCGTCCTCCGGTTCCGCTGTGATGTCATTTTTCCCGTCGCCGTCAAAATCGTAGGAAAGGCTCCAGCTTCGGGCGGTGATCACGTCGCCGGTCTCCACGTCGTCGTCAACCGTGATGTCGAACACGATTTCCGCCCGCGCCCCGGCCGGAATGTCGCCGCTCCACTCAAGCTGACCCGACTCGCTGTTGTAAACAGGCTGCGGGCTGTCATCGGAATCCGTCAGAACCTCGCCAGTCTCCGTGTCGGTGATCTTCACACTCACGCTGCCGGAAACATGGGCGGTGTTCGCCGGAGCGGGAAGCGTGAACACGACATCCTCGGCATCGGCGTCCCCTGTGTTGGGAAGGACTGCGGTATAAGTCAGCGTGTCTCCGGGGGAGACGGGCGTGTCCGGATCAGCGACAGATTCCACGGTGATTCCGTCAAAGGCCGGGGCAGGTTCAAGGGTGACGCTGAGGGTGAATTCTGTCTCCGCTGTGATTTCGCCGTCGCTGACGGTAACTGTGACAGCCATACTGCCGGATTTCCCTTTTGCCGGTGTGAGGGTCACGAATCGTTCCGAGCCTGAGCCGCCGAAGGTGATGTTTTCAACGGGCAGCAGTTCCGGGTCGGATGATTCCGCGGAAATCGTCAGATTTCCGAAAGGCGTGTCCTGATCCGAGACCTTGAAATCCGCCGTTCCCGTGAGATCATCGTCAGTTCCGACTCCCCGGAGGCGCATGTCGCGGATGTTGGAAATTGTCGGAGGATCATTCACATTTTTCACCGTGATAACGAAAGACTTCTCATGTGTGCCGCCATGTCCGTCATTTGCCAGAACACGGATGCTGTAACTGTTCTTCTCAGCCTGATTCTCGTAATCAAATGAGACCCGGGGATAAAGGATGCTCCCGCTGATCCTGAAGAC
This sequence comes from Desulfonema magnum, assembly GCF_017377395.1. Lineage (GTDB taxonomy): Bacteria > Desulfobacterota > Desulfobacteria > Desulfobacterales > 4be13 > Desulfonema_C > Desulfonema_C magnum. Next base: position 974,254 of record NZ_CP061800.1, read on the forward strand.
ACCGTTGTCCGTGTCGCCGTCGCCGGAGACCAGCGAGAAGGTGTGGCTGTCACACGGATTCGGGTCGCTTGCGGAAAATATGCCGATCTGCGTGGCGATTCTGTTGTTCTCATTCACCTCTGTGACGCTCAGATCAATATCCGTGGGCGGCTCGTTCATGTCATTCACTCTGACAGTGAACGATTTCTCGAAACTGAGTCCGCCTTTGTCCGAGGTCCGGATACGGATGTTGTAACTGTGTTTCTCTTCGGTTTCATAATCAAAGGATTTGGCTGTTCTCAGCGTGTTGCCTTCGACGAAGAACAGTCCGCTGTCCTCGCCTCCATCGCCGGAGACCAGACCGTAACTGTGGGTGTCGCCCGCATCCGGGTCCCCGGAGGTCGTAAAAAATCCCACTTCAGTTCCCGCCGGTTTTTCCTCATCCACCCAGCGGTAGCTCAGGGCAAGCCCGGTCGGAGATTCGTTCATGTTGCCGACATTAATCGTAAACGAATTAAAGCAGGATGCCCCGTAACTGTCGTTTGCCCTGATATACACGGTGAGGGCGTTCTTTGTCTCAAAATCGAAACTCGCGGCCGTCTTCAGCACATTGCCGTTAATGACAAAGGAGCCGTTGTCAAGCCATCCGTCACGTCTCACGACCCGGTAAAAGGTGTGGGGACCGCCGTCAGCATCGGTTGCAGAGAGCGTGCCGACAACTGTTCCCGCAGGCTGATTTTCCGCCACTGTGAGACCGCTCAGGGTGATGCCGGTACAGGCCACATTGGGGACATATGACGGATCGTATCTCACAGTGCCATCTCCCCCGCTGCTCGCGGTACTGATATTGCCAGCCGTATCCTGTGCAGCGCCCGCGCCGACACTGACAATCACATCTCCGGCATCGGTCATACCTGTAATCTCCACGGTGTAAGCAGATCCGTTGCCGCTGACAGTTGCCGCAAGTGTACCCGGAGCAGTGCTGCTGCTGAAAACCACGTCCGAGCTGTCAAAGCCGGTGACAGTTTCGCCGAATGTCACGGCAAATCTGACGGGCGAGGAATTGGTGGGATCGGTCTGGCCCGACGCCTGCGTGACGGTCACACTGGGAATGCTTATGGTGAGGCTCTGCCTCACGATTGATGAAAAGGGCGCAAAGAAGCGCTGCGCCTGATTTTTGCACTCCGGGTTTGTGCAAAGAACCGCTGCGCTCAATCTTTGCACTCCGGAATCCCCAATGCAAAGAACCGCTGCGCTCAATCTTTGCACTCCGGAACCGGGCCTGTAATCCTTTCTTAACCATAATCCGTGTAGATGGCGACCCAATGCAAAGAACCGCTGCGCTTAATTTTTTCTTTGCTGATTATAACGGATTTAGGGGAGGGCACAACATCCTGAAATTATTAAATAGCAAAACGGAAAATTTGCCCGTCCCGGGGTTCTGAGAACCGGAAATCCGGGACATCTGTCTCTTCGGAAACCGCCGTTTTCCGGGAATGTCCGCACGAAGCCATATAAAAACAGGAGTTTGCGTACAGCAATCCTGAAATCGGAGCCTCCCCTAAATCCGTTATAATCAGAAAATGATAAACATCACAGGAGAAATCCAGGATTATTTCTTTTTGCTTGACTGAATAAAAAAGCAACGCTAATATATTTTTTTGGATTCAATCTCCGGCTCAGGAGCGGCTGAAACATAGGAAGCATGATGAAAAAAGCATTTTTAGACAAGGCAAAGGAAAATCTGAAAATCGCACAGGCAAGCTTCGAGCTTGAATGCTATAATGCCTGTGCGAACAGAGCCTATTACGCTGCATTTCAGGCAGCCATAGCCGCTCTGGCTCATCAGGGAGCACAGAAAGGAAAAAATGATCACGCATGGGTTCAGTCGGAATTCAACCGCAGGGTGGTCAGAAGACAGAAAATTTATCCTGCCAAATTAAAAACCTGGCTCCTGAAGATGCAACAGGTAAGAAACACGGCTGACTATTCGGACGAAAGTGTCGGCAAAAAAGCTGCCCGTCAGCAACTTTCAAGGGCAACGGAAATGGTTCGGATCATAGAAAAGGAGCTAAACGAATGAGAATAAACTCCAAACAGCAGGAACTTATCAGGGGGCTTGTGGAGCTGTTGGAAGAGAATTTTCCTGAGATTGAATTTATTGACGTTACGGAAAGCCCTGAAAATCCCAATGACTTATGGGTCAACGTGACCAGACCTTATGATGAGGACAGGGAACTCGAACTCTCGGAATTTTTTGGCGACAAATGTACGGACATCCTGATGGATTACGGCTATCACATTCTGGTAATGCCCATAATACGGAAGGCATCGCGGGCAGCCTGAAATCGTGTGGTTTTCCCTGCGCGGATTAACCGATGTGCGTTATCCCGTTCTGTACAGGAAACAATTAACAGGCGTTCCTTACATGATCGCCCGATAATCAGATAACGGTGTTCATTGTCAGAATAGTCAGGATCGTAAAAATCCGCATACAGCGGATCATCTTATCCTGAGTGCGCTGATTTACATCCCTGCATGTCTGACAGTTGCATGAAGGCGGATACCTGATGCTTCTGTAATCCTGAGAATTGTCGAAAATTCCGAGTTGCTTTCAGGCGGCAGGGCTTTAAACAGACGGTCGCTTTCAATGCCTGATTTGCGGACGATTTGCGCTATCCCCTTTGCTCGGGTGATATCACTCAGAGCGGCTGTAATCAGCTCGGGATCGCCGTCTTCTTTCACATCCGGAGTGCAAAAATTTTATTTTTGCAAGTGCGAGTGTGTGCAAAAAAACGCTTCGCTTAATTTTTGCACTCCGGATGTTTCAAAAGAGGGAACAAAGGAGAGAATAACATCCCCCGCAGATATCTCACGGCAGTTCGGCTTTTAGCTGTTGAAGATCATCTTTTGAATTGGAAGAAAGAGAAGAAGGGACGAATTCTACGACCCTGTTTCTGCCCGCTTCTTTGGCTTGGTAAAGGGCATTATCTGCCCGATCAATGAGTTTGCTGAGAGGGCATGCTCCGGATTTATGAAAGTCTGTGAATCCCATACTGATGGTTACCTGAAACTGGAATGAATTAAACTCAAATATATGCGAAGCCACTATTTTCCTGAGCCTCTCCCCCATGATCCCGGCATTTTCAGCATTTGTGTTGGGCAAAATAACAACAAATTCCTCCCCCCCGAAACGGCATACGGTGTCACTTTTCCGAGTCCATTTCCTGAGCTTCTCCCCCATTTCAGCCAGAACCATGTCTCCGGCCGAATGCCCGTAAGTATCGTTGATTTTTTTAAAATGATCAATATCCAACATAAAGAGAACCAGACCGCTTCCATATCTTTTGGCTCTTGAAATTTCCTGTCTGAGAACCCCTTTAAAATACCGGCGATTATAAAGCCCTGTCAGTTCATCTTTTGTGGACATTTCAGCGATTTTTTTATGCGCTTCTTTTATCTCTCTTCTGAGCTGGCCCTTTTCAACCGCATTTATTATGGTTCGGATAAGGGAGGTGTTATTCATTTTTGTCTTTGAAATATATCCGAAAGCCCCGGCCTGTATGACCTGTGACGCAATCATTTCATCCCCCTGCCCTGTGATGACCACCATCGGCACTTCCGTATCTTTTTCATGCATGATTCTTAAAAAATCCATGGCAGTTCCGTCAGGAAAAAAATACTCCGAAAGGATCAGATCAAACTGAACATGCTCCAGAACCTGTATTGCCTCTTTAAGACACCTTGTTCGGAATAAATTGAACTGGCTGCGAACATTTAAAAAAGTATTAATTTTTTCAAAATCATCATCCAGTTTTTCCACACAAAGTATTCTTATTTTTTTGTTCAGATTTATGACAGAAGGCTCGTCTTTGGGAGAGAGCATGTGCGGTTCATCAGGTCGTATGGTCTGAATTTTTTTTATGATTCCGGATATTTTTTCACCCGATTCTTCTATTCTTTTTATATAATTTTTTATTTTTTCCGGAGCATTCTTATCCATTCCGAGCAGTTCAATATTTCCCAAAAGTGTCATCAGGGGCTGATTCATCTCATGAGCAGTGGTTCCGGCCATCTGGAGGAGCAGCTTGAGCCGTTCTTCTTCAATAACCGCCCGTTGTTGCTCAAGTATCTTTTTGTTCGCCTTTTTTAATTCCTGAACCGTCTGATAAAGGCCCATATTCGCAGTTGCCAGGGCATCTTCCATTTGCTTACGGTATGTGACATCACGCAGCGACGCGAGACAGGCTCTTTCTCCTTTCCATTCTATTTCCGCAACACGCATCTCAGCCGTGACTTTTTCCAAACCTTCACGAACAATTTGAATTTCCATTATCTGACCGGGTATAATGGGAAATCCGAAAGGCTGGCCCAGAAATTCCTGAGTTTTTCGGCCAAAGAGCGATTTTGCGGCAGGATTGACAAGTTCCACTTTTCCGTTTTTATTGACAATGACAACCCCGTCGGCATTCTTTGCAAGGAGATTGCGAAACCGTTTTTCAAAAGCTTGCAGGGCTTTCTTATGCTGTTTTCGGGCAAGAATTTCTCCATGCTTTCGTGCCACTTCTGACAGCAACGGTGCCAGGATTTCGAGATAATTTCTATTATCGTCTTTTATGAGATACTCATTCACAAAACCAAGTTTGTGAAACTGGGCCGCGAAGTTTTTGTTTTCCGGCTCAGTTAGGAGTATCAACGGCAGTGAGACATTTTGTTCAACAAAATCAGCGCATAATTCCAAGCCGGATCTTCCGCTCAGTTCATGGTCAATGACAATGATATCAAACAAGGGGGCTTTGTCGGCAACTCGTTTCAGGGCTTCCTCGGCTGTCATCAGAAGGGTTATTTCACTATTGACCGGGCTTTCCTTCATGGCCCGGTCAAAGTGCAGGAAGTCATTCCTATTGCTTTGAACCAGGAGAATACGAAGTGGTAATGATAGGTTATCTATATCCATCATTCTCTTTGAAATAGCCTGTGATAAAATACCGGGTTGTTATTACACAATAATTAAGTTTTTTTGACCTGATTCGAACAAAAGAGGTTGTCATTCCTGCTTTCGCAGGAATGACAGAAATTTGATTATCGAGCGTTAAAAGCTCCTGTTGAGCTGATTTTTCCCGTGATGACTCACAAATAAGTTCTTTTTATATTTTTCCGGATGATTTGGATAAAACAACACGTCACAAATGCTGTTCCGATTGATTATCTGACAAAACAGCAAAATAAGTCAATAGGGTGAACAGAGTATTCTGAGGTGGAATTTTTCTACTTTTTGGAACTGTTTCAAAAAGAATCGGAACCACGATGTGCATCTTTTCATCGGGACTTGGCGATGATGGCTTTGGCAGGTATGAGTCCGGTCGCACTGGCTGAGACGATATTTCCGGCCACCCCGGGTCCGTCTCCGGCCACATACATTCCCCTGATTTTTGTTTGTAAATCGTTTGTCGTTTCAATCTGAGTGGCAAAAAATTTGATTTCCGGAGCGTAAAGCAGGGTTTCGTCATTGGCAACCCCGGGAAGCACAAAATTCAGTTTGTTCAGCCCCTCGATAATGTTCGTGAGAATTCTTTCCGGAAGGGCCATCGCGATATCACCGCATACCACATTCGTCAGTGTGGGTTCGATGTATCCCTTTCTGACTCTGTTCCAGGTGCTTCGCCGTCCGCGTCTCAGGTCCCCGAATCGCTGGAGAATGGGCTTTCCTCCGCCGATCAGAGACGCCAGGTTGCCAATGGACTCACCATAAGCCTGATTGTCCGTGACCGGCTCCGTGAGAACGACTTTGGACAGAAACGCAAAATTGGTGTTTTCGGATTTATTGTGCCGATACGCGTGTCCGTTGACACAGACAAAATTGCTGTAGTTTTCTATGGAGACAAATCCTCCGTTGTTTGTGCAAAAGGTCCGGGTCTGATCATCATATTTCTGAGTCTGAATGAAAAAGGTGGGATCGTAAATAACATCACAGATATCCTGCATAATATCATTGTGAACTTCCACACGAATTCCCACTTCAATGCCCCGATGTCTGAGACGGATTCCGTGGCGATGCGCCAGCTTTCCGACCCAGTCGGCTCCCACACGCCCCGGAGCCAGGATGACGTTATCTGAAAAATACGTTGCCTTGTCGGTCACAACACCTTTCACCCTGTCATTTTCAACAATCACACTCTCGACGTTTTCCAAAATGTGAATGTCAACCCCTTTTGATTGAATATAGTCGCTCATGCCTGCGATATGGTTCGGCAGATAGTCACTGCCCAGGTGTTTCTGCTTAATGATAAGCAAATCAATGCCATACGTCTTGGCTTTTTTTCGGGTGACTTTGGCCGCGTCCATATCCGTGGGATAAACCGGGCTGTCCATACCGAAGTGATCGAATATCTGTTCAGTTTCATCAATAATGGCCTGGGCCTGGGCGCGTTGCATAAACTGGGTCAGGTCTGTTTTCCCAAGTTTGTAAATGTAATTCAGTTTGCCGTCGGAAAACAGCCCCGCGCCGCCAATTCCGCAGAGAATATTGCAGGGTTCGCACTTCAGACATGCCCGTGACGCGTTGCACGGACATTTCCGCTTCAAGGCTGCTTTGCCTCTTTCAATAAGAAGCACCCGGAAATCCGAGTGTTCACACAGGTAATACGCCGCAAAAAGTCCAGCGGGCCCTCCGCCGACGATGATGCAGTCATAGATTTGAGTTTTTTTCATTTTCCCCCTATAACCATATCTTTTTCATATCTACCTTAGCAAACATCATATTTTCTTTGAAATAAATGGATTACATGATATCTCTGAGGTTCTGAAAATCTCAAAGGTCTTTCACAGGTTCCAGTATTCGACGCACATTCATGTTCATAATCTGCTGCTTCTGTATGCAGATGATTTTGGAGGATTATAAAATTGGAATGGCAAGCGAATTTTTCAAAGAAGTTCCGGGGTGAGGCGGATCAGTCATTTTCCCTGAATCCATGAAATCAGGTGAAAGGCACATTCGACACGGCCTTGTTCAGCAATTCCTGGCGCATTGCACAGCCGCAGGATTTCCCCGTAGTTTGCTCATATATTTTTGCTGTCTTGTCAAGTCCCAGGGCGTGCGTTATTTGGGCAATACAATCCCCCAGCCCCATCCCCGCTCTTATATTCGTATTTACTTTTATTCTTTTCATTTGTATAAGTTGAGAATTGAGAATTGAGAGATTCTGATCTCAATTTTCAATTCTCAATTTTCAATTAAATCTGGCGTCCGATTTCTTCTGCCTCACTCAGCGCATACATGATGATCCGAGGGCTTTTGGCATCACCGATCACATGCACGGGAATATCCGTGTCCTTGAAGAGTTCGGCAGCTTTGCGAATCGGTGTCATCTTTTCCGCAATCACAACGCTGTCAAAGTCCTCAAGTCTGATTTCCTCGCCCTGGGAACGAAAAACAGCGCCGTTGGGGAGGAATTCTTTAACAGAGACCTGTTTATACATCTTCACACTGTCCCGCTTGAGCCGCTCCCTGAGATAGAACCGGTCATTGCTCGACATCTCCTCTCCGAAATGTCTTTTACGATTGAGAACCACCACATCCTTCCCCTTCTCGGCCAGAAAATCCGTCAATACCATCCCGGCCTGATTTCCGCCGATGACAAACACTTTGTCCCCTGTGAGCGACTTCTCCTCCAGAACATCCGTGACCGTGCATAAATCCATGTCTGTTTGAAAAAGTCCTTTGATAATGGGCATTTCAGGAAGGCTGCCGGTGGCAAGGACAATTTCTTCAGGCTGAACAGCGTCAATGAATGCTTTTGTCAGATCCGTATTTAAACGGACCTCGACATGCAGACGGTCCAGCTCCTTTTTGAAAAAATTGATGATGTCCATAATTTCAGAACGTCCGGGCGGAATAGCTGCCAGTCTTGCCAGCCCCCCGATATGTCCGCTTTCCTCGCACACGATCACCTCATGCCCTCGTAACGCGGCCGTTCTTGCGGCAGCAAGTCCCGCAGGGCCGGCCCCGGCCACCAGTACTTTTTTGGAATGTTCCGCTTTCTCCTCGCCTTTCAGCAAGTATTCTCTGCCCACATCCGGGTTGACAACACAGCCCCCCGGCTCCAGTGCCAGCACATTATGAATGCACCCCAGACAGCACCCGATACACGGCCTGATCTGGCCGAGGTCTCCGGCTTTTGCCTTATTGGCAAGCTCCGGGTCCGCCAGCAATGCCCGTCCCATGGAGACCGCATCTGCCCTTCCTTCTTTTAATATCCGATCTGCAAGCTCCGGATTTTTGATTCTTCCCACCGTGATAACAGGAAGGGAAACCATTTTTTTCACAGCCTCGGCCAGATGAACAAAACAACCGTGTTTCACATACATGGAAGGAATCGTGAGTTCCGAAGATCCGTAAACCCCCGCGGAAACATGCAGATAGGCCGCCCCCTGCTCCTCCAGAAGCACCGCAAGTTTCAGGGCTTCTTCAAGGGTCCAGCCGTCTTTAATGTAATCATTGCCATTAATGCGGATACCCACAGGAAAATCAGGGCCGGTTTTATCTTTGATATCCCTGAACAGCTCCAGAAGAAAGCGGATACGGTTTTCAAAAGAACCGCCGTATTCATCTTCCCGTTTATTGGAATTTTTTGCCAAAAACTGGTTGATGAGATAGCCATGGGCACCGTGAATTTCAAGGAAATCAAATCCCGCGTCCTTGCACCGTCTCGCAGCATCGCCGAAAGCTTTTGCCATTTCATGAATTTCAGGGATGGTAAGCTCCCGCGGAATTCCTTTGACGACCGCTTCCGCGGGCAAAGGGGAGGGGGCCACTTTGTTATCATGATAGGACTGTCTGCCGCCGTGCATGAGCTGCATGCCGAATTTTGCGCCGTAGGGACGGACCGCTTCTGTCATTTTTTGCAAGCCCGGGATGCACGCGTCATCCCACAACATTGGCAGCTTGGGAAGTTCCAGCCCGGTCGGATGCACGGCACCGCCGCCCACCAGCATCATTCCGGTTCCGCCTTTGGCCCTGGCAACAAAATATTCAGTCAGTTGTTCTGTCGCATTTCCTGCTTCATCAACACCAAAATTGATACTCATTGCTGACATGAGCAGCCGGTTTTTTGCGGTCATGGTACCGATTTGAATCGGTGTAAAGAGGTGTTTCAAATGACTCATTTTTTTATATATCCTTCCCTGTGTTTTGTTCATGGTTCAGAGGGAGAAACTCTCTCCTTCTTCTCCTGACCAGTCTGTCAATTCGGAGTGCCAAACTTACAGTTTGGCAAAATCTCAGCCTCCTGCAAACCAGGAGGGTTCTGCCAAACTGTAAGTTTGGCACTCCGGACAATTTTTTAATGACTACAAATGGATAGAAAATTATTGCAGATAAGACCTCCGAGGTTTTCAAAACCTCGGAGGTCCTTCTTTCTGAAACTTTTATCCATATCATTAACCAATTAATATCTTATAACGGCTACAGATTCAAGAGAAAAAGTAATAAGGCAGGGGGGAACAGGACTGAAAGCCCCCTCATCAATGTCCGCCCAGTTCGGTCTGACAAAGATAATGGTGGCAAAAAAAGCCCCGGCGCACCTGAAGCTCTCAGCCGGGGGACTGATCCCCCGGCTTTGTTTACATTGCGATTAAGCCTTGATTTTTTCAATCAGGGATTCGGCAGCATTTATCTGCCGGACGGGGTTTGCAACCCCGTCCGAAATATTTTCCGACCCCCGAAAACAAACGTTTCGGACGGGGTTGCAAACCCCGTCCGGCAGTCTTAGCCTGATGCATATGGGGACTGATCCCCCGGCTTTGTTTACATTGCGATTAAGCCTTGATTTTTTCAATCAGGGATTCGGCAGCATTTGTAATTTCCCTGTCCTGATGGGCTTTTGCTGCAACAATTTCTTCATTGAGCAGTTCTTTGCGCCCTGCTGAATCCGGCCTGTTTTCCAGGTTTTCAATTGCTTTGGCAAGCTCGCTTTTTTCACCGAATTTTTTTTGAATAAGCGTTGTTAGCGCATCGTAAGCATCTTTTACAGCTGTTTCTTCCAGCTTGGCAAAAGCCTTTGTTATAGCAACAGTGACAGCTTCCATTTGAATTTCCTCCTTATTGATTATTTAAATAAAAATTTTTTGAACAGTCAGTCTCAGCAGATCGAAAAGTTTCCGGGCTGTGCGCGGGACAGCAGAGAAACCCGGCTTTTTTCCCCGGACGAAACATCCCCCGCCGGAAAAAGCCGGGTTTCTTTCCCCTCTGCCCTGTCTGTCCAGTGTGCCTGAAAACTTTTTCGATCTGCTGAATCTGTAATGACTGAAACCATTCAATTTTTCAATTCATTATCATAAAACAGAGGGGATAGTCAATGAAGTGAATTTTTTAAGCAAAATAATCTGATTCAAAACTTGAGATTCATCATCATTTCTGATAAACAGCTTGTCATAGGCAATCATAATGAATGACAGAAAACTATTTTAATATACAAAAAATATGAAAAAATACGTTGATGATGCTGAGGAATATATAAAAATATCTGTTCTTTTGATGAGAAACTGCTTGCATATTTTCAAAGTATCATAAAAACTGACAGCAATCTGACCAGGCATACAGAAAAATCCATATCCCGGTTTTTAAGTGCGATAAAACAGGAAAAGGAAGCGGAATACATTTGACAAAGGCAGGATATATACATTTGATGGAGCTTTGACCTCCAAACTTGGCGAAATTGTCAGTGATCTTAACGGCACAAATATTCAGTTGGACCTTTTTGCTGATAATACCCGGCAGCAAAATGTCACATACAAAAACATAAAGCTGTATCCGGATTCCTGTCTGAATATATTGCCCGGACTTCGGAGCATGACATATCAGGCTGTTATAACATCTCCACCCTATTGCAACCGATACGATTATACACGGACTTATGCGCTTGAACATGCGATGCTGGGGATTCAGGAACATGAACTGAGCGATTTACGCCAGAAAATGTTAAGCTGCACGGTTGAAAACCGTGAAAAAGACCTTCTGAATCTCAACTTGGGCCGGGCTTCGGCTGTAAGGTCATGTGAGAAGAATGAGCTGCTGCAATCTGTCATAACTTATTTGGAATACCAAAAAACTGTCAGAAAGCTTAACAATAACGGGATACCCAGGATGGTCAGAGGGTATTTCCATGAAATGGCCTGTGTGATACAGGAGTGCTTCAGGCTGTTAAAGAACGGCGGAATGATTTTTATGGTTAACGACAATGTGCGTTATGCGGGAGCAGGTGTTTCAGTTGATCTGATTCTGTCGAAAATTGCGGAAGACACGGGGTTTGATATTGAAAACATACTGGTTTTACCGAACGGCAAGGGAAACAGCAGTCAGCAGATGGGTGTCCACGGACAGGAAATATTAAGAAAATGTGTTTATGTCTGGAGAAAACCCGATTGAAAAATCTGACTTATAAAAATCACCTGAACTTTGCTGAGTCGCTGATAACTCCTTATGATCAGATCCATGCGGACTTTGTTGCCCTGGTCATGGAAATATTTTAATATCCTGCGGTCACAAAAAAAATTAAAATTTCATATTCTTCCTAACACTTAACACTTAACACCTGACACTTTCACATAAAATGACAGCATATTTCATCAGACGGCTTTTTTTAGTTATTCCGACGTTCTTCGGCATTACGATTATGGTGTTCACCATCACCCGGTTTGTTCCCGGAGGGCCTATTGAGCGCATCATTGCCCAGGCACAGCAGATGCAGAACAGCATGGGGGGTAATTCCATGGATCAGCAGAGTCAGCCACTTTCCGAAGATCAGATTGAAGAATTGAAAAAGTATTACGGCTTTGACAAACCCGTGCTTGTCAGCTATTTTCTCTGGCTGGGCAAAGTACTGAGGGGTGATCTGGGCGTATCCACCCGATATTATGATCCGGTGTGGAACATGATAAAAGAACGGATACCGATCTCTTTATATTTTGGGATGATATCCATGTTACTGGTCTATGGCGTGTGCATTCCTTTGGGGATTATAAAGGCGATTAAGCATAAGACTGCTTTTGATAACATATCATCGGTGATTGTGTTTATCGGTTATGCCATTCCCGGATGGGTTGTCGGCGTGCTGATGCTGGTGATGCTCGCGTCATACTGGGAACTATTTCCCCTTGGCGGCTTTGTCAGCGATGATTTTGAGGACTTCACACTGCTTCAGAAAGCTGGGGATATTATCTGGCACACTGTTTTGCCTCTGATTGCCTATATGGTCGGCTCGTTCACCGTGATGACGTTCCTGATGAAAAACACGCTCATGGACAACCTGGCATCGGATTATGTGCGCACGGCCATTGCAAAGGGGCTGCCTTTCAGAAAGGCCGTGTTCAGACATGCGCTCAGAAACAGCCTGATTCCCATTGCCACTCATTTTGGAAATAACATTTCTGTCATTCTTACGGGTTCATTTCTGATTGAGAAAGTGTTCAATATTAACGGCATGGGGCTGCTGGGATATGAGTCCGTAGTGGAGCGGGATTATCCGGTAGTTATGGGAATATTGGTCATCTCCTCCCTGTTGCTGCTGATCGGCAATATTCTTTCAGATATTTGTGTGGCGATTGTTGATCCGAGGGTGCAGTTTAGATGATGCAGTTTTCAAATATAGGCAAGACAGGCAAAAACCAGACAAACTCATTCCCAGGCTCCGCCTCTCTGGCATTAAGTTAAGCTTCCGGAGTGCGAAAATTATTTTTCTCACCCTTGCCGGAAACGCTTTTTGCCACTCCGGATGAATCTTAACTTAATGGCAGTGAGGCGGAGCCTGGGAACGCATACTCAGGGGGGCTTCTGCCTCGTGTCTCATCGTCAGACCGATGATTCTGTGAAGGCGGCCGCGGTCGTCGGCATCAGAGGCCTTCAGGAAATTCTTTTTAACGGTGTCCTAAGATTTACAAAAAGAAAAATGAGGCTGTTTAACAGTATTGAAGAGGCAAAGGATTGGCTTGTAAAAAAATAGGAATCTAACTAAATAAAATCGCTGATTATAACGGAGTTAGAGAAGGAGACAACCCCCTTAAATTCCATTTCGTTGTCAGCAAATATCTGATTGGTTGTATGGGACGGATATGCGAAAACAGTTTATGTTTGGCAGTTCGGATTTTTAATCCGGGGCTAAAAGCCGTTAAACTCATCCTCGGCAGCTTTACTCAGACCAGTTTTATGGTCTGTGGAATCACTGGTTGCTTTCCCGACCTCCGAGCCTGTCTCTTTTCCGATCCTGCCTTCTGCCTCGGCTCTTGCCATGATGGCTCTGATTTTTTCAATTTCTTCAGGCAGGAAATCTGTTTCAGAGACTGTCTCTAAACTCGTCCGACTGAAATCATCTTTCATTCTGAAGTACCCGATCTTATCCTGAATCTGTTCCGTCTGAGAGGTCATTTCCTGTGCGTTGGCGGCCAGCGACTCGGCAGTTTCAGCCAGTTCTTCAGATGCCTGAACATTCTGCTGAATTCCCTGATCCAAATATTGGATTGATTCGCTGATCTGCCCGGCTCCCAAACTTTGTTCATTGCATGCCGAACTGATTTCCTGCACCAGTTCCGAGGTTCTCTGAATATCCGGAACAATTTTGGAAAGCATGTCACCGGCTTTTTCCGCTATTTTAACACTGAAGCCCGACAGTTCGCCGATCTCACCCGCGGCTTTCTTGCTCTGTTCTGCCAGCTTGCGAACTTCGGATGCCACCACTGCGAACCCCCTGCCCTGTTCACCGGCCCGGGCCGCCTCAATTGCCGCATTAAGCGCCAGCAAATCCGTCCGTGCGGCAATCTCTTCGATAATTGCGATCTTCTCTGTTATCTCCCGCATTGCTTTCACTGTTTCAAGTACGGCCTTGCCTCCTTCGCGGGCATCCTCGGCAGATTTCAATGCAATCTTTTCGGTCTGCATGGCATTGTTCGCATTTTGCCTGATATTTGAAACCATTTCCTCCGTGGAACTCGACACCTCCTCCGCCGAAGCAGCCTGCTCTGATGTACCCTGTGATATCTGCCGGGTGACTGACGCAAACTTGTCTGCTGATGATTTTACATTGTCCGTCATGGATTTTACATTGTCCACGGTTTTCTTCACATTGGTCAGGGTATCTTTAAGGTTTGATACCATGTTTTTCATAGCCCCTGACAACTGGCCGATCTCATCCTTCCCGTGTACCTCAATATCCTGTGTCAGATTTCCTTCGGCAATGGCGTTGGCGATGCTGACAACTTTTGAAATCGGTCCGGCAATTCTTGTGGCAATAAACAATGAAACAATAACAAAAATAACAAGAGATAGCAGGCCGATACCAAGAATCCGAAGTTGAAGATTTCTTTTTGACTTCATACTGTAAGAAAAAATTCTCTGTCCGATTCCGATGAGTTGCTGTTCGGGCATAGCAACACAGATGATACCGATTTTCTCGCCTTCGGAGCTTGTAATAGCAGAACACACGGTAAAATAATTTTTGTCTGCAAGTGTCAGGGACATGTTTTTGGGTTTGTCAGCCTCATAGACCTGTTTCAGTATTTCCGCGCTTATCCGAAGTTCCCCGGAAACAGCATTTTCTTCCTTTTTGCCGCTGAATCCTACATGAACAATCGGAACTGCCCCCAGACAGATTGCGGAGGCCAGCCCAGCGGTATCATAAAACTTTTTTAAAGGTTCCTTGTAATTATTCAGAATTTTTCCTATAATCAGGATGGCAATCGGATCATTGAAATCATCCCTGATAATTTTTGCAGATGCAAAGCTTATGAAATCATTACCTGTGAAATTCCTGTCTGTCAGTTTGAAAGCTTTTATAAAATCAGCGTCATGCTTTGTAACAGTGTGCAGGTTATGTTCTTTATTTTCCGAGCCGCTTCTGAGACTCTCCCGGACTCTTTTCCCGAGCTGCCAGGACTGATAAAACCCATTCAGCCAGTCCGTATCAACATTATCATTAATATCAGACGGAGAAGAGGCAAGATGGTGTTCCCTGAGATCAAACAGCGCTGCAAAATCCAGTTTATCACTATGGGCTCTGAAATCATCAAGGATACCGGTTAAGGCGTTGACCTGATAGGCTTCTATGTTTGCCACCAGCCCGGGATGACGGGAAATTTCTGTTGCTATAAGCCCGAGGTCTTCCATGATTTGGCTGAGTGTCTGTTTAAATAAACGATGATAGCCGACAAGATTTTTTTTTGCCATGGCTTTCAGGTCATGAGAAAGTATTTCCGACTGCTTCCCGATGGTTGTGCTCAGTTCCGAGGATATCAGCATTCCCAGTGCCATAATGATAATTGCAGCCGTTATGCAGAAACTTGAAAGTATCTTGTATTTTATGCTTTTCATAACGATTACCTATCTGTTCTGATTTGAAAGATTGAACTCGATGATCAAGTTTTTTTCTGTCATTCCTGCTTTATCGGGAATGACAGGCTTTTTGTCCGAGTCAGGTCAGAAAACCTGATCATCGAGTTGAAAGAATCATGGCTCCGGGGGGCCTGCGCCTCATATGCATCAGGCTAAGAATGCGGGACGGCTGCCGGACGGGGTTTGCAACCCCGTCCGAAACGTTTGCGGGCGGCGATCCGGAAAATATTCCGGACGGGGTTGCAAACCCCGTCCGGCAAAATCAGAGTTAATAAAAACAGTAGGTTGTAATCTTAGCCTGATGCATATGGGCCTGCGCCTGTCCCTGAAGCGGCACTGTCATTGGGTTAAGTAAGAAATCTTTTAAATGAAGATTTAACTTCGGATAGTTATGTCTGTTTTTAAGTGTGTCAGCCTCTTTAGGCTATCTCTAAAAATAAATAACTCGGATCAGAGTGTCATCCCGGAAAATTATTTATGCGGGTCGGTTCAGCTCTGTTGTGAATGCCGGACAGATTCCGGCTTATGTCAGTTCAGGTCTGAGACCTGAACCAAGTACCACCAGTACTCAACCCAATTAATTCTGAGAGGTAAGCAGAACATCAGACCTCCGAGATTTTCGAAACCTCGGAGGTCTTTACCTGTCAAAATTTATTGGGTCGTGTATTATCTAAAAAGGGATTCCGCCCGCACTTCTGATTATATCGTGTGCTGACACAGAAGTGACAAACTCCGTGAATTTTCTGATATTGCCGGTATTATTCTTTTCCATGAACACGAGTGCGCTCGTAACAAAATAAGGATAGTCCGGATCACTCGGGCTTTTCCCCTCACTCATCAGGACATCCGCATTTGCATCCTTCACAACATCATAAGCCCCGAAGCCTATTGTACCGCTCTTTGATTCCACAACAGATAAGGTTTCAGGGGTGCTGTAGGTTGTTTTTGATTTGGAGGTTATCGTAATGTCTTTGAAACCTGGAAATGATTTCAGCAACAGCTTACGACTGCTGCTGCTTTTTTGCCGGATGACAACCCTTATCCTGACATCTCTGCCACCGACTTCTTTCCAGTTCGTAATTTTGCCGCTATAGATATCAAGTATATGCTGAATTGAAATATCTCTGATGCCGGCCGCTTTGTTCACAAAAAAAACGACCGGTATTTTTGCAACAGGAACATATGTGAGCTTATAAGTCTTTTCACTCTTTTTGATTTTTCTTGCGACACGTCCCAAGATATTTCTGCCTGAACCGACAGCCTTTATCCCGCCTCCGGAACCGATACTCGGGGGGACAATTACTGTAACGCCCGGGGTAGTCTGGCTGAAAGCCGTGCCGAGCGAGCTGATAACTGTTGTACCGATCCCCGACCCGACTATGGTAATTTCTTCCGCCATAACCGGACAGGAAATCCCCATGACAATAGCCAGAAGTACGATTACAATGGATGTTTTCTTCATTTTTACTCCTTTCTGTTTTTAGTTTAAAGCGGGGGGTCTGAATTTGGCTATAACTTGATTATTGATTGAGAAATTTGGGAAACCTCGCGAATATCTTATCTGAAAATTTATGATCAGGTATTTTCACCAGATCGAAAAGTTTCCGGGCTGTCACAGTGCGGAGACGACGGACAGGGGAGAATCCCGGGTTTTTCCGGCAGAAGAGGCACTTCATCCGGGGAAAAAAGCCGGAGTTCCTCGCTCTCCCGCCCACAAGTCCGGAAACTTTTCGATCTGCTGACTTTAGTTTCCATTCTTCACTGAAATTACAGATGAACTGAACATGAAAGTCAGGCTGGCATTTCTTTTAATTCTTTTTTAGCAATTGCAATCCACTTTTTCTGAACCTTTTTGTAATATTTGGGAGACAGCCTTGCATTCTTTACAATTTCCCTGAAAATATGCTCCGCATCTCCGGGCTTTCCCAGTTTCTTTAACAAAAGCGCATATCGGCACCGGGCTTCTTCTCCGGAAAACCGTTTTACAAGCAGATCGTATTCTTTTAAAGCCCCGTCTGTGTCTCCTGATTCTTCAAGCGTCCTTGCCAACAAAAGATCAAATTCCTGGGACTGGTTCTCCCCTCTCATTTCTTTAAGCTTGTAAAGATACTTTTTCGCTTCTTCGAAATTTCCCTTAAAAAAATAGGCACAGGACAATCCTTCCCAAATATAAGGATCATTTTCGTACAAACCTTCCAAACAGCTTTTATAGAGCGAGATGGCTTCGTCAAAAAATCCTGCGTTGATATAACCTTCTGCAAGCAATTTTCTGTTTTTGATACTGTCTGAAATTTCCAACTGCTCTTTAAGACGGCGTAATTCCCTGCCAGGGTCTGCAATGTTTACAATCTTGGAACCGGCTTTTCTGGCTGCGGGGTTATGCTGAAGTTCGGGGAGAAATTCCACAAAAAAATAAACCAGACATCCAACCCCCGGAAAGATGATAATGATATAAACCCAGAACCGGTCACGGCCTGTTTTAAGCGCGTGAACCACAAAATACACCTGAAATAACAAACTTAAGACTCCTAATAACGGCATATGACACACTCTCCCAGTTTTTCGGAACAGATTTTCTATGGAAACCTTTTTAGCTGGTTCCTTTCAAATGTCCATTCCGGCGTATAAAGTTTTTGTCCGAAATTTATTTTATACCAGGGATTCCGTCCCTGATTTACCGGATTTTTTAAAATGTGTATATCCTGAGCAGGCATATAACTTTGTGCCAGCAGAAACAGCTTCTTTCCTGTTGCCTTATTCACCGCCATATCAACAACAATGACAGCATGTCCGGGAAATCCGCCTTCTATGAAAACATCACCTGGTTTCATGTTATTAACATTTTTAACGGGTTGTAATTCTTTACTCAGTGAATGGGTTCCCGCATACAGAAATACAGTATCAAGATATTTTCTGAATTTGGCATAAGAAGCGTTGTATGCTTGGGAACGATGCCATCTGACTTTGTTGCCTTTTACCACGGGACGATACCCTTCTGTCCATTTTCCGAAGGATGCCTCATCACCGCTTGTAAAATTAAAGTGAATCGCCTTATAATTCCCCATTGAATAAAAATATTCCGCCCTGAGTCGGATAACAGCATCCGCACATTGTTGCAGGTCTTTGTTCCCCACATCTATGTCAATGACAGCAACATGCACTTCCTGGTCGGATTTTTTTTGTCCGTTGAAAAGATAAACAGGATGGTTGCCGTTTTTTACAGGCAAATGACGAAGCCAGGATTCAAAAGATCCCGGGGAGACAGCGGTCCTTTGATATCCTTCCGGAACCGGTATCTGATTGATAATGGCGCTGGCCCGGTCATATTTGTTTAACCATAAATATGTTTCCGAAGCCAACACCGCTGAAACAGGTGTGATAATGGCGAACAGAAATGCCAAGATGTTTGATCTGAAAGTCACAAGTGCTTATCGTCAGGTCTTTGGCCGAGTTGAATTGAATTGCATATCATTAATAGCTGAAACAATGGTTTTGAATGACTTGCTTTACCGTGAAAATACATTTTGAAAAGCCGGGTTTTTTATCTGAGAATATTTTCATAACCAGGGGGGCGAAAAACCCGGCTTTTTCATAAGCGTTTATTCATTGTTTAACTATTCTCATTCTTGACGCATTTATTTATGGCATAAATTGAATAAAGTTGCAAAATGTTTTTTACAGGATGAGGAAAAATCGGGGAAATGCCTGCTGAACGCTGTGAAAGGGAGTCATTGTCTGAAGGATTAAAAGCCTTACAGAACGGGGACGAATCAGGGAAATCCCTGAATCAAATCTGTTTGGCAAGGTCGGATTTCAGGAATTTGATTAGCAGAGCGTAGCCTTGTTGGGAAAACAGATAAATGTATTTTGAGGCGTTCATGGCATCATGTTTGTAAAAATCAATAATAAAATCAAAGGGGTGCTGGCGGTGATCAGTCTCCGCCGCCAGACATACATCTTATTTCATCAAATTTGTAAATTCATCAAACAGATAATTGGCATCATGGGGCCCGGGAGAGGCTTCAGGATGGTATTGCACCGCAAAAACAGGATATTTGCGGTGTCTGAATCCCTCCAGCGTGTTATCATTCAGATTGATATGGGTGATCTCAAAATCCTTTTTGTCAAGGCTGTCCCTGTCCACTGCAAACCCGTGATTCTGAGAGGTAATTTCAATCTTTCCGGTTAAAAGGTTTTTTACCGGCTGATTGGCTCCCCGGTGTCCGAATTTCAATTTAAAGGTTTTCCCTCCCAGGGCAAGCCCCAATATCTGATGTCCGAGGCAAATCCCGAACATGGGACAGTATCCCAAAAGCGACTGAATGGTTTCAACCGCATAAGTGACAGGCTCGGGATCACCAGGGCCGTTTGAAAGAAAAATGCCATCCGGTGACATTGCTTTGATCGTATCTGCTCCGGTCGAGGCAGGAACCACAATAATTTCACATCCTGCGGATTCCAGACATCTTAAAATATTATATTTTATCCCAAAATCAAAAGCCACCACAGCATGTTTTTTCCCTCTGTGTTTCCAGATCATTTTATCTGAAACACTCGCATCACAAGGAACAGGCTTTCCGTCTGTCCAGTAATACGGAACCGATGTTGTAACTTGTCTGGCAAGGTCCTGTCCCACCATGCTCGGAATTTCCCCTGCTCTTTTTACGAGCGATACCGGATCAAGGTCTTCAGTGGAAATAAATGCCCGCATGGCCCCTGCATTTCGGATATGCCGTGTCAGCGCACGGGTGTCAAGTTCTTCTATTCCCATTATTCCCTGTTTTTTCAGATAATCTTCAAGGGTGGCCGATGCTCTGAAATTGCTTGGAAAATGCTGGTATTCCCTGACAATAAAAGCGGAAACCTGTATCCGGTCAGACTCAGTATCTTCAGGATTGACACCGTAATTGCCTATCAGAGGGTAAGTCATGGTCACCATCTGTCCCTTGTAAGAAGGATCAGTGAGAACTTCCTGATATCCGGTCATGCTGGTGTTAAATACAATTTCTCCTGAAGTTTCCCCGGGGCCTGTAAAGGAACGGCAGTCAAATGTACGTCCGTCTTCAAGTGCTAGTAATGTTTTCATGGCAAATATTAAATATATTTAGGTGTTAGGTGTTAGGGTGTTAGGGTGTTAGGTGTTAAGTGTTAAGTGTTAAGTGTCAGAGTGTTACTCGATGATCAAATTTTTGGTAGTCCTGCAAAGGTAGTGATGAATCCCGTTCAGTCCCCCGGTTATCAGGACAGTGAATCTCATTCATCATTGCTTGTGCAGGACTACCCAATCCTTTTCCGGTCTGAAATATATAAGCACGTCCCAAACAGTCAGCAGACAATTTTGTTCAGTAAAGATATTGCCTCATTTTTCAGGCTTCTTCTGTTGTAAATGCATAATCATTTATGAGGCGATATTTACGTATAATATTGAGCAGGACATCTGCGAATTTTTTCCAATTTTCGAAGGCACAGACAAATTGGCAAGTGCCTGATGAAGTTGGGCCAGGGCGCGTGGTCACGAGATGAACGAGCAAAGCCAATTTATTTCAAACCAGCTTCCTTATAATAACGCATAGCGCCCGGATGGATGGGAGCAGCCAGATTTTCAAGCATATCTTTTTGGGTCAGTCCCTCAAAAGCAACATGAAGTGATTTAAAATAATTAAAATTTTCAAAAATTTCTTTGGTAATAGCATAGGCAACGAGATTTGAGACCTTGTCAGAAGTCACGAACGTGGCTCTGACACCGAATGTATCAACATCAGAACGGTTCTGAACACTCCGATAATATTCCACAGGAACCCGTGTTCTGACGTAATACGGATATGTTCTGGTAAGCTTGCTCGCAATAACAGGCATGGGAATGATTTTTACTTTTCTTTTTCCCGAAGTTGCATTGAGAATTGCTCCGGTCGGATGTCCCACTGTGTAAAAGAAAGCGTCAAGTTTGCCTTGCTGAAGCAGTCTGGACGCGTCAGAAGCTTTTACACTTTCCGCTGTCAGATCCTTTTTATAATCAATTCCTGCCTGAGCCAGCGCATCAATGGAATTCTGACGATGACCGGAACCAGGATTGCCAAGATTAACTTTTTTGCCCCTCAGGTCCCTGATATTATTGATACCTGAATCCGCAGCAGCGCACAATGTGCAGGCTTCACTATAGAGACTGAACATGGAACGGAGTTTTTTCAGTCTCCCTGTCGGTTTCCATTCAGCCAGGCCATGAACAGCTTGGTAATGCCGATCTGACTGGGCAAAACCAAAATCCAGTTCACCCGATATGACTGCATTGATATTATACACGGAACCATCAGTGGATTCCACACTGCATCGGATGCCGTACTCTTCCCGCTTTTTGTTCACAATACGGGATATTGCGCCGCCTGCCTGATAGAAAACACCTGTGACGGCACCGGTGCCGATGGTTATAATATTTTCAGCCTGTGCGTCCGGCGGTGTCCCTCCTGTGGAGAGAGTAAAGCAAAACACAAATACTGCAAGCAAAACAAACATATTTTTCATTTCAGTTCCTCTTTTTTATGTGATGGTCATAAATCATAGTTTTTACCATTCAAAAGAACCCCGGGAGGGTTGCAACATAATCTTCGGTCTGCCAACCATACTTAAACCTTGGCAGAAACGCCCTGGGTTGGAGACGCCGGAGATATTGGCAGACTGTAAGTCTGGCACTCCGGAGCGACAGACATTTTTTTAAAAACTATATTTATATACAATGAGGAAGTCAACTTAATTTATAGTAAAAATTGTTGTCAGTCTTACGGAGGCAATGATGAATCCTGTTCAGTCCCCGAAACTCAGGACACTGAATCTCATTCATGACTACTTGTGCAGAAATACGAATTTTTTACTCATTGGCACTGAGAACATCTTTCGGGTTTCAAGGGAGTTCGGGGTCGCCTGCTCAATTTTTTCACTTGGCAACCGGGGATGTTTTTCAAAGCGGGCTTCCATAAGCCGGAGAAGCATCCTGCTCCCTGCATGACAGGAGAATCCGCCCCCCTGAAATACTTCCTTCACCCCGTTGACCGGTTCTTTAAAAGAGCAACGGATGTCGCAAATATATCGCGTGCGGCGACCTGAAGGCATCTAGGAGGTGCCGATAAATATAAAAGTCGGTTAAAATCGGCTCTTGCGGCATGACGAATTTATAAACACCTGTTAAATAAGGCTTTGCAAGTTTAAGTTAAATTTTCGGGAAACCTTTAAGAAAAAACCGCTTCGCTTTATTTTTGCACTCCTTTTGTGCTGAATGCAAAAAACCGCTTCGCTTTATTTTTGCACTCCTTTTGTGCTGAATGCAAAAAACCGCTTCGCTTTATTTTTGCACTCCTTTTGTGCCGGATGCAAAAAATCGGGTGTGTCCCACCTTTTACACACCCGAAAAAAATCAGCCACAAAGACACAAAGGAACCACAGAGAGACTTCGTGAAACTTTGTGTCTTCTTGTGTAAAAGGTGGGACATACCCAAAAAATCGCTTCGCTCTGTTTTTGCAGTTTTTTGTACCGAAAATTTTTTGATCTGCTGAATGTCCGTCTTAGAACACGCTGTTCGGCAGAAGACAGTAACCCGTGAACATACCGATGGGATTCAGTATATATTGACATAAAATTGGCAGAGTGTAAATATATAAATTTCAGTCCGCCTCAGACCTCATTATAACCAAAATTTTTTATTGATGAATTTGAGAAATGTTTTGTGTGAGGGGAGCCGGAAAAAACGCGTCAATCTGCTCGGGGATGAAAGGAAATATCTTCGGGATGATTTGATTTTCCAAGCAATTCAGGAGTTTTTCAGGTCAGAATCAGGCTTTTCCTGATTTACAATATTTTTTTGATCGGATATGGAATAAAATCGGAAAACGGGCAGGCCCTGTTTCTCTGCCGCACAGGAACGAAAGAAAATGCTCAGCGGAACAGCGCATCTTTTCCGAGTTCCGTGAGCAATGTTCTGACCTGCGTTCATGAGAGTGCATTTTCGGAGAAAAAGATGAAAATACTTATCGTTGATGATAAAAAAGAGGGGCTTTACCTTTTGGAAACACTGCTGAAAAAGGGCGGTCACGAAGTCGTATCTGCAGCGAACGGGGCAGAGGCTCTGGAAATATTATCCGCTGAAAACGTGGAAATGATCATCTCTGACATCCTCATGCCTGAAATGGACGGGTATCAGTTTTGTAAAAATATCAGACAGGACGAAAAATTAAAAGACATTCCCTTTATTTTTTATTCAGCTACATATACAGACGAAAAAGATGAGGCTTTTGCCTTAAAACTGGGAGCGGACAGATTCATTCGGAAAACTGTCAGGCCGGATGAGCTTTTGGGAAAAACAATACAGAACGTGATTAAAGATAAAGAACAACATGAATCTGTTCAGAAAAAGTCCACACCTCTGAAAGACGAGAAAGAAATTTATAAGCTTTACAGTGAACGCTTGGTTAATAAGCTGGAAAAAAAAGTGTCAGAACTGAATTCCTCATTGACTAAACAGGAGCAATTAAATGAAAAGCTGAAAATTAAGGAATATGCCATTGCATCGTCCATTAACGGAATAGCATTTGCCGACCTTGATGGGAATTTAACCTATGTCAACCAGTCTTTTCTTGACATGTGGGGATATGACAGCGAGGAAGAGGTGCTTGGGAAATCAGCAACAAAGTTTTGGAACTCTGAATACAATGGTTTGGAAGTAATAAAGAAGCTGTATTATAAAAATAAATGGTCCGGCGAAATGAAAGCCAAAAGAAAGAACGGATCCGTTTTTGATGTCCGAATATCAGCAAATCTGGTCACTCAGAAGGACGGCAGACACCTTTGCATGATGGCATCATTCAGAGATATTTCTGAGCAGCGCAAGTTGGAAGCCCAGCTTCGTCTGTCCCAGAAAATGGAAGCCATTGGGAGACTGGCTGGCGGAATTGCTCATGATTTTAACAATATTCTTTTTATAATCATGGGTTACGCAGAGATGATTATGGGAGATTTTCCTAAAGACAGCGAGCCATATAATAAATTGATGAAAATTCTCACGGCATCCAAACGCGCCAGAGACCTGGTTCGCCAAATTCTCACCTTCAGTCGTCAGGATGATACGGAACGAAAGCCTTTGAATATTCAACCGGTTATAAAAGAATCACTGAAATTGCTGAGGTCATCAATATCCAAAAATATTGAGTTCAAAGTGAACCTGGATACTGATTGCGGAGACATTATGGGAGACCCGACCCAGATTCATCAGATAATGATGAACCTGTGTACCAACGCTTACCATGCGATGGAGGAGACAGGTGGCTGCCTTGAAGTGACGCTGAACGAAGTGGTTATCGGAACTGATGATATGATGAATATAAAACCGGGAAAACATCTTCGCTTATCAGTTCATGACACGGGGAAAGGAATGACTTCTGATGTAATGGAAAAAATTTTTGAGCCGTATTACACAACAAAAGAAAAAAACAAAGGTACCGGTCTTGGTTTGTCCGTGGTACATGGAATTATAAAAAACCATGAGGGTAATATAACCGTTTACAGCGAACCGGACAGGGGAACAACATTCAATCTCTATCTGCCAGTGATTGAAGAAAAATCTGTTGAGGAAACAATATCTGATGATGCTGTTCAAAAAGGGAGCGAACATATTCTTCTGGTAGATGATGAAAAACAGATTGTAAAAATGGAAAGTCAGATGTTGGAAGCTCTCGGATATCAGGTGACAGCATTTATCAGCAGCAGTGAGGCGTTGAACACATTCCGAACAGAGCCGGAAACATTCGATCTTGTGATTACAGATATGGCTATGCCAAACATGACGGGTGAAAAACTGGCACAACAGTTAAAGAATATAAGATCAGATATCCCGATTATTCTTTGCACCGGGTTCAGCGAGCGTATCAGTGAAAACAGGGCAAGGAGAATGGGCATTGACGGATATATTATGAAACCTATGCTTAAAAACGAATTAGCTAAAAAAATAAGGGAAATATTGGACTGAAATTACAGAGTTAATGCATATGGACAATTGAAGGGATATTCTGCCCTGTCATCATCATAAGTACCTGATCACTCGATGTTCAAATTTTTTTTGTCCGAACCGGGTCAGAAAACCTGATCATCGAGTTATACAAAATCCTTGTGTAGCGGGAGCCAGTTTTTATAATTATAAAAAACTTGATTATCGAATATCAGAAACCTCCGAGGTTCTGAAAACGACCTGACCGAGTTCGCCGAAGTCCTCAGCGGGTTTATGTCTGAAAATTTATGATCAGATACATGGCCGGAACTTGACAAATTCATCTGATTTAAATTTATCACCGGAATGTCCGCTTTTTTTCGGGTGTGTCCCGCCTTTTACACAAGGACAGGTTTTATGTGTAAAAGGCGGGACACATCCGTTTTTTTACCACGAAGGCACGAAGGCGCAAAGTCTCACGAAGTCTCTCCGTGGTTCCTTTGTGTCTCTGTGGCTGATTTTTTCGGATAAAAGGCGGGACGCATCCGTTTTTTACCACGAAGACACAAAGTCTCACGAAGTCTCTCTGTGGTTCCTTTGTGTCTTTGTGGCTGATTTTTTCGGATGTGTAAAAGGCGGGACACATCCGTTTTTGCCACGAAGGCACGAAGTCTCACGAAGTCTTTTTGCGGTTCCTTTGTGTCTTTGTGTCTTTGTGGCTTTGTGGCTGATTTTTTCGGATAAAAGGCGGGACACATCCGTTTTTTTGCCACGAAGACACAAAGTCTCACGAAGTCTCTTTGTGGTTCCTTTGTGTCTTTGTGTCTTTGTGGCTGATTTTTTCGGATGTGTAAAAGGTGGGACACACCCTTTTTTTCAGCAGGTTCTGCTTTCCAGATTTTTTTATAAATGGTCATGAGCGGTCCGCTCACAACGAAACATGAAAGAACTTTTAACTTTATTAACTTTATTAACTTCAGACACTTTCATATAAATGATCATGGCCGAGGCTCACAACAACACATGAAAATCAGACAAAATGACAAATCCCCCCCTGAAAAACATATATCTTAAAATTTATAGTGTATCACAAGTTAAAGCCAATAAATTTTAAATGTTATCACAATTTAACGGCAGTGAGGCTCTGATTTGGGAACACACTTACAAACAAAGTTCCCCTTTTGCGTATTTCAGGAAAAATCCCATCCTTTGTTTCCAAATTCCGGTTTGCAAGTTTCAGGAAATTTCCATTATCCGGCGATCATGACAAAAAATGAAAATTTCGGATGTACTGAAATTTTGATGATATAAGTCATTTCCCAAAATTCAATCCCCCCCGATACTCATAAAACTTTGTAAAACTGAAAATTATCTCTTTTTTTTAAAAAAATTATACTCATTTATTGACAAATAAAAAATGTTGATATAAATAATGCGATTTGGCATATATCTCAACACAACGTGAAAAACAAGGGAACAAAAGATTAAAATAAAAAACAAGGGAATGTGACTCCCCAATCAAAAAATTTTCTATATTTTGGCAGTGCATAAAGGGAAGGGACGCAAAAAAAATTATATCTGAAATATACATCTGACTATTTTTTAACAAATAAACAAATAATAAAAAAAATGCAATCAGGAGATTCCTGATTTTAAGATGAGAAATATCTGATTGAATATCAGGATGATCTGCCCATGTCTGCTTATCTTGAAATCAATACGGATAATCAGGGCGTTTGCGCCTCATCTATTCTGCTTTATGACAGCCCCCTGATGGCATTTTAAAGAAAACAAATAATTAATATTATAGTCGGGGAAGAGAGGGGATGCATATTTGCGGAGACTGGGTGTTTAATGTTAAACGCCTTTTGTGTTTATTTTAATTTTAATATATGTCAATTCAAAACTAAGCAACCTCAATCAATAACATAAGGAGGTAAGAAGATTGGCTTTTGATTTTTATAAAGAGTCTTATGCCGGCAGTGTCAAGGAAATTACTTTAGGAAAAGGTGACAAGGCCGTTACCGTGGGTGGCGAAACAAGCTACCCGTTCTATCTGTTTGAAGGGGAGATGCCCAATAAACCCAGAATTGCAATGGAAATCTGGGATATGGCTCCGGAAGATTGGCCCGAGGCCGCATTGGCTCCTTTCAAAGATGTTGTTTCTGACCCGGCTGCCTGGGCCAAAAAATGTGTGGATGAATTCGGGGCTGATATGGTTGTTCTTCAGCTCAAAAGCACCGACCCGAATGGGAATAATGCCAGTGCCGATGATGCGACAGCCACTGTAAAAAAAGTACTTGGTGCAATTGATGTGCCGCTGATTATATGGGGCACTGCCAATATCGAAAAAGACGAGGAAACTCTCAAAAAAATTTCAGAAGAATGCCAGGGAGAGAATCTGATTCTCGGGCCTGTGGAAGACAAAAACCACAAGGGAATCGGTGCTTCCGCAATGGGTTTTGGTCATAGTCTGATTTCATCTTCTCCCATTGATGTGAACCTTGCCAAACAGGTGAACATTCTTCTTGAAAACCTGGGCATGCCCATGGACCGGATTATTGTTGATCCGACCACCGGCGGTCTGGGATATGGTATGGAATACTCTTATTCAGTCATGGAACGCCTCAGAATGGCAGCAATGGCTCAGGGAGATGACAAACTCCAGTTCCCGATGATTAACAACCTGGGGAACGAAGTTTGGAAATGCAAAGAAGCAAAACAGACCGCTGACGAAGCCCCGACCCTGGGCGACCCTGAAAAACGGGGGATTCTCATGGAAGCCACGGGCGCTGTGACTTATCTGATGGCAGGTTCGGATGTTCTGATCATGAGACATCCCGAATCCGTCCGTATGGTCAAGGCATTTATTGATCTGTTGTCAGACGGCGGGTCAGCAGGTGACATCGCAGGCATCGGCAAACAGTTGGATGATGTTGACATTGATTTTGCATCGCTTGCACCGGCACCGGACCTGACCATTGAGGAAGAAAAGAAGGCCGCCCCTGCCAAAAAAGCTGCTCCCAAGCCCGCTCCTGAAGCGTCTAAGGCAGCAGCTCCCAAAGCTGAAGCAAAACCTGCTCCCAAAGCTGAAGCCAAAAAAGAAGAACCAGCCAAACCTGTTGCAGATCCTGAAGCCGAAGCCAAAGCAAAGGCTGAAGCTGAGGCCAAAGCAAAAGCTGATGCTGAAGCAGCAGCCAAAGCCAAGGCTGAAGCAGCAGCCAAGGCCAAAGCAGATGCCGAAGCTAAAGCCAAGGCTGAAGCCGAAGCCAAAGCCAAGGCTGAGGCAGATGCCAAGGCCAAGGCCGAAGCAGATGCAAGGGCAAAAAGAGAGGCTGAAGAAGAGGCTGTCCGACAGCAACGGGAGAAAGAACGGGAAGAAATGGCCGCGAAACGAGCTACAGCGGCGAAAACAGAAGTTACCAAGACAGCTGCAAAAGTTCAGAAGTCCAAGACAAGTAAAATGCTGAATAAGCTGAAACGAGGACGCAGATAATATCCCCCAAGACTGTCTCTGTAAGGATTTTAGAATCATTTAACTAAACTGACATGAAAATATGAGGAGGAACCTCTAAATGGCAGAAGAGAAAAAAGCAAAAGCGGTTAAGGCAGCAAAACTTGCTGATCCGATAAAAGCTTCTATTGACAAAGCAACTCAGGAAATGATCGTACGGGCCCAGGAACTGGGTATTGACACAGTTTTTGACAGAGCCGAAAATATGAAACCCTGTAACATCGGAATGCAGGGAATCTGCTGTAAGAACTGTTCCATGGGTCCCTGTCGTCTCCCGCTTCCCAAGGGCGGCATCGAGGGCGAGGACACAAGAAAGAGTCTGTGTGGTGCAACAGCGAATACCATTGCTGCCCGTAACTTCATAAGAATGGTTGCTGGCGGAGCCGCAGCCCATTCTGACCATGGCCGCTGTGTGGCAGAGGTCTTTCTGTCCGTGGCAAGAAAAGAGTCCAAAGACTATCAGATCAAGGATACGGACAAACTTCTGTCCATCGCTCCTTATTTTGATGTCGCTGTCACCGTTGAGGTTGACGGAGAAGAAGTGGACAGGGACATTGACGAGATCGCCCTGGAAGTGGCTGAAAAAGCAATGAACGAATGGGGCAAGGCCGAGGGAGAGCTTTACTATCTGAAGAGAGCACCCGAGGCGCTGTATGAAAAATGGAAAAAACAGGGCGTGCTTCCCCGGAACATTGACCGGGAGATCGTGGAGATCATGCACCGCACCCATATCGGCGTTGACCAGGATTACAAGAACCTGATCAAACAGGGGACCCGGGCCGCCATCGCTGACGGATGGGGCGGTTCCATGCTGGCCACGGATCTTCAGGACGTGCTTTTCGGCACACCTTACCCGGTACAGTCCGAGGCCAACCTGGGTGTCATGAAAGAGGACCATGTCAACCTCATCCTTCACGGCCATGAGCCGGTACTTTCCGAAATGGTCGTGGCCGCTGCCCAGACTCCGGAAATGGTTGAGTACGCGAAATCCAAAGGCGCGAAGGGTATCCAGCTTTCAGGCATCTGCTGTACAGCCAACGAGATTCTCCAGCGTCACGGCATCCCTACCGCTGCAACCTTCTTGCAGCAGGAAATGGCCATCATCACCGGCGCATGTGACGCCATGGTGGTTGATATCCAGTGCATCATGCAGAATGTCGCCAACGTGGCCAACTGCTTCCATACCAAGCTCATCACCACTCATCCCATTGCCAGGATGGAGCAGGAGAACGTGATTCACATTGAATTTGATGAGCATCACGCCATGGAAGATGCCACGAAGATTGTGAAACTGGCCATTGACAATTTTGAGAACCGGCGTGCCGAAGTGATGATCCCGAGGCACAAGAACACCCAGATCGCCGGGTTCGGTGTCGAGTCTGTCGAATATCACCTCGGTGGTTCCTTCCGCGGCTCTTACTACACGCTGAATGACAACATCATCAACGGCCGGATCCGGGGTATTGCCGGCGTGGTGGGCTGCAACAATGCCAGGACACGCCACAATGAGGGTCACATAGAAGTTGTCAAAGAGCTGATCAAAAATGACGTGATCGTCCTCACCACCGGCTGCAACGGCATTGCCTGCGCCATGGAAGGACTGCTCACCCCCGAAGCCGCATCCGTCTATTGCGGTCCCGGACTTGCAGAGGTCTGCGAGACCGTGGGAATTCCGCCCGTGCTGCATCTGGGGTCCTGCGTGGACAACAGCCGCATCCTTCTGGCCGCGGCCGAAGTGGTCAAGGCAGGCGGTCTCGGCAAAGACATCTCTGATCTCCCCGCTGCAGGAAGCGCGCCTGAGTGGATGAGTGAGAAGGCCATCAGCATCGGCCATTATTTTGTCGTATCAGGTGTTTACACAGTCTTCGGCTACACGCTGCCCACATCCGGTGCTCCGGTGTTCCATGATTATCTGTCCAAGGAACTGGAAAATCTTTATGGCGGCATGTGGGATCTTGAAGTAGATCCGATTAAGCACGCTCAGAAGATGATCGCCCACATTGACAAAAAACGTAAGGCTCTCGGTATTGACAGGGCAAGGGAAAGAGTCCTTATGGACATGGCATCCCGTCAGGCACTTGAAGCGTAATATTGGAAACTGGAAACTGGAAACTGGAAACTGGATAACCCCCAAGTTTCGAGTTTCAAGTTTCAAGTTTCAAAAATCACAAAATACCTCAATGAAGGAGGAACAGATACATGTCTAAGTTAGTAGCATTTGCAGGAATACAGGGCGGCTATAAAGTTGTTTCAACTGCTGAAGGCGAGTTCCAAAAAGCGCTTGAAACCTTTGACGCAAGTTCTAAGATAGAATTCCCGAACACCGGTTATTATCTTCCGGTTATTTATTCTCTTACTGGAATGAAAGTTGAAACCCTTGAGGATATGAAGGAACCTCTGGAATTTGCCCGCGGTCTTCTTCCGCCGCATATCAAAGGAAAACATCATCTGCCATATCTCGGGCCTCTTCTGGATGCCGGCATGGCCGCAATTTTTGCTTATGAAATTATAGAAGCGTTGCGCATTCTCAGGGAACCTGATTTTTATCTGCCCCAGGAAGACCCGGATATTGAAGCCGGAAAAATATGGGTGGGACCCGCAGACGATGTCATTCTCAGAAAAAGAGGTGTTGAATTTGTTGACGGCAGCGCACCCGGTTTTGCAGCAATCGTAGGCTCATGTCCTGATCCTGAAACAGCCAAGATGATTGTTGAAGATTATCAGAAAAAAAATCTCTACATTTTCTGTGCGGCAAATCATAATGGCACATCTGTTATTGAGCAGCTGATTGAAGCCGGTGTTCAGATCGGCTGGAACACCAGAATCGTGCCTTTTGGTCCGGATATTTCCTCTGCTGTTTTTGCACTGGGTTTTGCAAACAGGGCAGCTATGACATTCGGCGGTGTTCAGCCGGGTGACTATAAAAAAATACTCCGTTATAACAAAGACCGCGTATTTGCATTTGTAAACGCTTTCGGTGACATTGGAACCGAATGGGGTGTTGCAGCGGCCGGCTGTGTGAACTGGGGTTTCCCGACTCTGGCTGACACTGATATTCCTGAGATTCTGCCGACCGGTATTTGTACTTATGAGCATGTTGTTGCCAACGTGGCTCATGATGAAATCTGCCAGAGATCTGTTGAGGTCAGGGGACTCAAGGTCACGGTTTCCGAAATCAATATTCCCTGCTCATTTGGTCCTGCATTCGAGGGCGAGCGTGTCAGAGGCGCTGACCTGCTGTGCCAGATGGGTGGCGGTAAAACCCAGGCCACAGAGCTGGTGAAAATGGCAGAAATGAATGAAATCGAAGACGGAAAAGTGGAACTTATCGGTCCCGACGTCACAGATATTGAAGCGGGCGGAACCCTTCCTCTGGGTATCTTCATGCAGGTTGCCGGACGCGAGATGCAGCCGGATTTCGAGCCTATCCTGGAACGTCAGTGCCACCATCTGATTAACTATATCCAGGGTGTCATGCATATCGGACAAAGAGATATCGCATGGGTGCGTGTCAGCAAGGGCGCAATGGAAAAAGGCTTTACGCTCAAGGATCTCGGTGTTGTTCTTCACGCCAAGTTTCATCAGGATTTCGGAGCCATCTTGGACAAAGTACAGGTTACGCTGTACACCAACCAGGAAGATGTTGACAAGCTCACGAAAAAAGCAAGAGCCGAATACAAGTTCAGAGATGAGCGTGTTGAGAAGATGACTGATGAAGATGTGGAAACCTTTTATTCCTGTACGCTTTGTCAGTCTTTTGCTCCGAACCATGTGTGTTCGGTCAGCCCGGAAAGAACAGGGCTTTGCGGCGCATACAACTGGATGGACTGTAAGGCATCTTATGAGATCAACCCCACCGGTCCGAACCAGCCCATTGAAAAGGGTGAGTGCATTGATCCCAAACTGGGTCAGTGGAAGGGCGTCAATGAGTTTGTCCAGAAGGCATCCAGAGGGGCTGTCACCCATTATAATTTCTACTCAATGGTCATAGATCCCATGACCACCTGCGGATGTTGCGAGTGTATTGCTGCCATGCTTCCCTCCTGTAACGGCGTTATGACGGTCAGCAGGGACTATACTGGCGAGACGCCCTGCGGAATGAAGTTCACCACCCTGGCCGGTGTCATGGGCGGCGGAGCTTCCTCTCCGGGTTTTGTGGGTCACTCGAAATTCAATATTACCCAGGGCAAGTTCATCATAGGTGATGGCGGACTTCTCCGCATGGTATGGATGCCTAAGATGCTCAAGGAAGAGATCAAAGAGCGTATTGACAAGCGTGGCAAAGAAATGGGATGCCCTGATCTGTATGACATGATCGCAGATGAGAGTGTGGGAATCACTGAAGAAGAAATTCTGCCCTTCCTCCAGGAAAAAGGCCATCCGGCCCTTACCATGGAACCGTTGGTAGGTTAATTATATTATAAACTTATCTCCCGTTTTCATGTCTTATGGGAGCGGGAGTGGACAGAAACTGATAAAAAAGGGCGGAAGGAGACACCGCCCTTTTTTAAAACTGGAAACTGGAAACTGGAAACTTGAAACTTGAAACTGGAAACTGGAAAGTTGAAACTTGAAACTTGAAACTTGAAACTGAATAACCCCCAAGTTTCAAGTTTCAAGTTTCAAGTTTCAAACCTCAGGTTTCAAGTTTCAAGTTTCAAACCTCAGGTTTCAAGTTTCATATAAGGAGACAAGAATGGCATTAACCGGTATTCAGATTTTTAAGCTCCTGCCGAAAACCAACTGTAAAGAATGTGGTGTGCCCACATGCCTTGCTTTTGCCATGAATTTGGCATCTGGAAAGGCTGAACTTGATAGTTGTCCATATGTATCTGACGAAGCAAGAGAACAACTGGCCGAGGCTTCTGCCCCGCCGATTCGTCCTGTTCCCATTGGAAAAGGTGTCCGTGGGTTCACCGTGGGCGGCGAAACTGTAATGTACAGGCATGAAAAAACATTTTACAATGCCACTGCTTTTGCAGCGGTTGTGGCTTCAGATATTTCAGACGCTGATCTTGAGAAAAAGCTGAAAGTATGGAACGCATTTCAGTTTGAGCGGGTGGGACTGAACCTCAGACCCCAGATGGCTGCTTTAAAAGATGTGAACGGAGATGCTGCCGCGTTTGCAAAAGCAGCGAAAACCATTGCTGAAACTTCGGAGTTTAATCTGGTATTAATGTCAGACAACGCCGATGTCATGAAAGCCGGTGTTGAGGCATGTGCTTCCAAACGCCCTCTGATATATGCAGCTACGGACGCAAATGCAGATGAATATGGTGCAATTGCAAAAGACAACGAACTGCCTCTTGCCGTCAAAGCAGATTCTATTGAAGGATTAGTCGCTTTAACCGAAAAGCTTACCGGAATGGGTCTGAAGGACCTTGTGATTGATTCAGGTTCAAGAGAAGTCAAACAGGCCCTTGAGGATCAGGTCGCAATTCGCCGTGCCGCACTGAAAAACGGAAACAGATCAGTGGGTTTCCCCACCATAGCGTTCCCGTGTGAAATGGCTTCAAACCTGGATATGGAAACCCTGATCGCAGGCATGTTTGTTGCCAAATACGCAGGGATCGTTGTGCTTTCCGATTTTACCGGTGAAAGCATTTTCCCGCTTCTTCTGGAACGCCTGAATATATTCACCGACCCCCAGCGTCCCATGACTGTGACAGAGGGTATCTACGAAATCAACAATCCGGATGAAAATTCACCGGTGCTTGTGACCACCAACTTTGCCCTGACCTATTTTATCGTATCCGGTGAAATTGAAGGCAGCAGAGTCCCGAGCTGGCTGCTTATAAAAGATTCAGAAGGTCTTTCCGTCATGACAGCATGGGCTGCGGGAAAATTCGCAGGAGATGATGTCGGTGTCTTCGTGAAAAAATGTGGCGTAGCGGATAAGATCAAACATCAGGATATCATTATACCAGGCTATGCTGCCGCAATTGCCGGTGACATGGAAGAAGAGCTGCCTGGCTGGAAAATTACTGTGGGACCGAGAGAGGCCGCACATATTCCGGCTTTTCTCAAAGCATTATAATAATTGATAATTGGGAATTGAGAATTGAGAATTGAGAATTGAGAATTCACAAGCTTCTCGTCTCTTTTTTCAATTCTCAATTTAAATTATCAATTTTCAATTTTCAATTTTCAATTAAAAAGGGAGATTTTTATGCTGCTTATTGGTGAGAGTTTAAATGTAATATCAAGAAAAATCGGTCGGGCATTTAAAGAACGTGATCCTAAGCCGATCCAGGAAGAAGCACTTTTTCAAAAAGAAAAAGGCATGGATTTCATTGACATCAACCTCGGGCCTGCCAAAAAAGACGGACATGAACTGATGCCGTGGGTGGTTCAGACGGTTCAGGAGGTTGTTACCGATCTGCCGCTGGCATTGGACACATCGAATATTGACGCTATTGAAGCCACGCTCAAGGTGATAAAGCCGTCTGAAAATGGTGTTTCACACTTGGTCAACTCCATTATGGTTCGTCCCGAACGATATGAGAGAATGGTGCCGATGGTTGCGGAATACGGCGTTGATTTTATTGCCCTGATGTGGGGACCGGAAGGTCTGCCCCGCGATGAAAATGAACGGGCCGCCCTTTGTGTCGAACTCCTTTATTTTGCAAACGAAGCCGGGATTCCGAATGAAAAAATTTGGGTTGACGGCATTGTCACCCCGGTAAATATTCAGCAGCCCCAGCTCATGAGCCTGATGGAATTCCAGAAAATGATTGCGGATATGGCTCCGGGTGCAAAGAGTACATGCGGTCTGTCAAATATTTCAAATGGTCCTCCGGATCACCTGCGCCCCATTCTGAATCAGACATACATGGTCATGCTTGAAAGATGCGGCATGGTTTCCGTTATTTCAGACCCCCTTGATGATCAGCTGACTGCCATTGCAAAAGGACAGCGTCAGGATGTTGTGGACATTATCCATAAAACAATGGACGGCGAGGCCGGGGATGTAAGCGGTCTTTCAAAAGAACTTCAGGATTATGTAAAGACAGTTGACGTCATTCTTGGAAGGACGCTCTATTCTGATTCATGGCTTGAGATATAGATGAAGCAAACAGGCTTGAATTTATGATACCACAAAAAGGCCTCTCCCTTCGGGGCGGGGCTTTTTTTTTTAAGATAAGGAGTGCGCCAAATGGCACGTGTTGATGATTATCTGAATGCTAAAAAAATAGCTGTTGAAACACTTTCAAAAGCATCCTTTCAGGAACTGGTTCAGCATTCGAAATTTGAACAGGTTAATGATAATACTTTCAGAGTTCCCTTTCTTAACAGGGTGTTTCTGGTCAGCTTTACTGATTTTGATTTTCAAGATGAATCTGAAAAAGAAAAAGAAGTTCCCATACAGGAACAGGTTCTGATTCTTCATTACTGCATGGGCAGCGGTAATATATTAAAATTAAAAGACAAGCGAATCGCCTACAGGGAAATACCGGGCGCGTCGTTTTATTTCAGCGCGTTTGTTCAAAGGGCAATTGATCCCCTAAAAAAAGTGTTCGGACAGAATATTCCGGGATTTTTGAAAGCCGCGGAACAACTGAATGGCAAAAAAATTGACATCGGGGACGCAGGATTTGAATTTGATCTGTTTCCTAAAATTTCCTTACAACTGATTTTGTGGGAGGGAGACGACGAATTTCCTCCGGAGGCAAATATTCTGTTTCAGGAAGGCATTGGAGAAATTCTGTCTCCGGAAGATGTGGCATGGCTGTCGGGAATGATTGTTTACAGACTTATGGCAATGGGCAGATAACTGGAAACTTAAAAATCGGGACTTGAAACTTGAAATTTGAGACGGGCGGGTGTTCAGATTATGCAACATATTATTGAAAAAGTTCATGTCAGTATTCGATTTACCAAGCTCCGTAATTCTTATATTGACACATTTGTCAGACACAGGATAAATCCTGAAATTGCTTTTGACGGGCCTGCCCTGGACCGTTATTCTCTTTCTGATTTTGTCGCCATTGCAAAACAGTTGCATGAAAACAGTCTGAGCGTAACTTTTCATGCACCATTTATGGATATTTCTCCGGGTTCGCCTGATCCGGCCATAAGAGAGGTAACTTGGCACCGATTTGAACAGATGCTTCGCCTGGTTCCTGTTTTCAAACCAAAAACGGTTGTCTCTCATGCAGGTTATGACAGAAAGCGATATCATTTTATAAGAGATGAGTGGGTTGAAAACAGTCTGAAGATATGGAAAAAGCTTGCAGAACGTATAAGGGATGAGGGCGGACGGTTAATGCTGGAAAATGTGTATGAACACGGTCCTGAAGATATTCGGATATTTTTTGAGAATCTCGAAGATCAGAAAGCGGGTTTTTGCCTGGATATTGGTCATCAGACTATTTTCAGCAAAACATCGCTTGAGCTATGGCTGGAATCTCTCGGCCCCTATCTCGGACAGCTTCATTTACATGATAACTTTGGCAAAAAGGATGATCATCTTGGATTGGGAAAGGGTTCAATAAATTTTGAACCGCTTTTTAGTTATCTGAAAAACAGGAAAAAGACAATGCCGGTCATTACACTTGAGCCTCATCAGAGTGAGGGGATGTGGGATAGTTTTAAATATCTTGAAAAAGTTTGCCTGTGGTAGAGAATTTACCCTTTTCATCCGGATAAACCGGAAATAACAAATTTCAAATTCCAATTTCCAAATAAATTCCAATCTCCAAATTTCAAATTCAGGCTTGCTGTCCGGCTGCTGTTTTCCGACAAAAAAAACACAAGTTTCAGGATTAGGATACTGGCACTTAACACCTAACACCTGACACTTAACACCTGACACCTAACACCTAACACTTAACACCTAACACTTAACACCTAACACTTACAGAGAGGTCATACATGGGAGAAATCAAAAGCACATTAGACCTTGTCATGGAAAAGACAAAGCATCTTACGCTTACCGAAAAGGAGAAAACAGAACAAAAATATAATGAATTCAGAAAGAGCCTTAAAGGGCTGGTTCAAAAATTTCAAGACAAATTATTAAATATGGAACGTTTTAACAAAGAATTGAGTATCCTGCAAAAAAATTATAATATATCAGAAAAAAACAGTTTGTTAAACGAAATTTTTGACAGACTTGATCTTGATCAGGATAACACAAGGCTTTTTGAACTGCTAAATAAAATTTGCGGATTAGATGTGATGAAGCTTGAATCCGTATTTGACAACTATCAGGACACGATCCGTTTAAAATCTCAGAAAAAAAAGGATGAGATAAAAGAAAATCTGGCAAAAAAATATTTTATTTCAGGCGGCGCTGTTGTCCCGAATGTGGACGCTGACGGCACATGGCTGGCAGAGCTTCAGGATATCAGGAATGAATTCGGTCTCCTGCTGAATCAGGAAAAATCCGGTTTGAAAGTTGAAACATGAAACTGAGAGTTATATGTAATTAAACCAAACTTGTTCTAACTCATTGAAATTTATTTTAGCTTCCGCTGCTCCCGCTATAATTTCCCCATGGCCCGGCAGGACCCATTCCACATCCAATTCCGCAAGTCTTATGATACTTTCTTTGAGCAGCTGGCCATTTCCTCCGGGAAGATCCGTCCGCCCAAGCCCTTCTTTAAAAACTACGTCCCCTGTAAACAATGCCTTTTGCTCGGGCCAGTAAAGAGAGACCGAGCCGGGGGAATGTCCGGGCGTGTGAATGACCTTGAATTCAAGACCATTTACAAAAAAATCCCCTTCTTTAAGAAAAAAATCAGGTGTGAGAGATTCCAAACGCATACCAAAAGCGTCTGCATATCTTTCCTTAGCCAACTGCCATTCTGCCTCATGAAGCGTCATAAGTGCAGGTTCCTTTTTAAATAATTGAACAGCCTCAATGTGGTCAGGATGGGCATGGGTGCATATGACCAATCCGATATCTTCAATACCAATCCCCAATTTTGAAAGATTTTTATGAACATGGTCAAACAGACTGACATGACCCGGATCAATGAGTACACGGGTCGGCCCGTCAATCAGATAGGTATTGCAATTGTTGGTTGTCATAGATTCCCACACAAAAGCATGGAGTTTGTCAAATATTTTCATAAGATATCCTTTTAGCCGTTTTTTTGATAAAGTTTCAACGAATTGGTGTCTGAGCGAAAAAGCAGGCCATCTAAATCGCCTATTTTTATTTACTTCCCTTTTGTGCCACTTTCGATTGCCCTTCGATAAGCTCAGGGCACGGCGACAAGCTCAGGGCAGCGACACACCCACAAGCTCAGGACACGCCTGACTTGCCGTTCCCTGAGCTTGTCGAAGGGAACAAGAACCAGCCAAAATAATGTCAAAAAGTGATATTTTTAGACGGCTTAGGTATAAAGGTTTATTTCCGGTTTTGGAACACTGCCGGCCTAAGTTTGAGAACCAGGGAAAAATATAAGAACATGGGATTCATTTTTATGATCGCTCTGCCCTGAGTCTTTCCCATTCTGCAAGATAATCTCTGAGATGGGCACGTTCCGGTTTTTCTGATTCTGTTTTTAACAACTCCTGTAACAACTCCTGTTCATGGGCATACTGCTCAGATGTAAAAAAACCTCCGAAATAAGCCAGCCGCAGCCACAGCAGATAGGTCGTTAACGAATCAAATTCATTATATGCGATAATCTTGTCGAGTTCCCCGTCAAGCCATAACGGCGCAACCTGCTGGCCGTCTCCGGTTATCTTTCCGGGAATGCCGCATACTGTCACCATTTCATTAAGAGAAGGGTTTGATTTTCCCCAGCCGCCCACAATTTCGATGAGGTCAACATTCCAGTCACTTCCCCTGGCAAAATAATCTATGCCTTCCCAGGGTTTGTTGGGACGCCGACAAAAATCTGCAACCTGGATTCCGTTTGCAAGTCCTCTCTGTATCAGGATTTTGAGATCAGCAGCATGAGAGTTATAGCCGACCACCTGGGGCTTACGCGTTCCGATGGCACTGAGAAAGGTTTCCACAATATGGGCTTCCGCAACCTGGGCCGGGTCTTTTGAATCCCGGGGGAGCGAAAGCAAATGAAGTTTGGTTTCTCCGTTGCTCACGGTTCTTGTCACAACTGAAATGGAAACCACACGGCACAGCACGGTTTTCAGATAAGGCATGGGGTTTTCATCAGTGGCCCCTCCTTTTTTCCACATTTCCTGAATCACGTCTTCATCAGGCGTGTCCTCTGCAAGTCCGTAAAGTGATTTGCCTGTCACGGGATCAGGAACCCATTCCACATCAAATACCCATACTTTATCTTTAACGTCTTTGAACACAGCTTTTTCCTTTTTACAGACTTTAAGAAAAAAAATTGTCCGGAGTGCCAAACTTACAGTTTGGCAGCCGCCCGGTTTGCGGGTGCCGGAGATATTGCCAAACTGTAAGTTTGGCACTCCGGAGCGACAGACATTTTCTTAAAAATTACAGGTAGTATTCCAGAAATGGATATGCTGACATCTGGTGGCCCGAATTAACTGTGACACACAGCCTTTTGTTCATTTCTGAAACAATCTTCTTATCCATTAAAAAATATTGCCATCATCAGCCCGCATGAACAGGACTGGCGTGGCAAATTCCCGGTTGTCGAGTCCCGCATCTGAGGAAACCTGATTTCTTGCCCATTGCACTGCCCAGTCAACAGGCTTTCGCTCGGTAATTGCATTGTAAAATTCTTCGAGAAATATCTCAGCCGTGGAAACAAGAACCTGATACCGCATGGCGACCACGGCCGGAACTCCTTTTTGCACGATTTTGGGGGCAATGCCGAGAAAGCCCTGAGGCGAGTCTGTTTTCGCACTCTCGCAGGTTGCCAGGCAGATGGTCGTCAGCATCTAAAAACATGGCTGAGAAGCGTTCGTCATCAACTTTCCATGTTTTGCTTTGGCTAATGATTGATAACATTTTTGAGGTTCACGAACCGCTGACGAATTTCAGAACACTTCATTTATAACAGGCTGTTAATTCAGTATAATCAAAATTTTCAAGAACTTTAAAAAAAAATAATTATAGTTGATGCCGTAGCGTTCTGTCAAGTTTTATCTTAGATGTCTGAAATGCGTATTTATTGATATTTAAATAAATATCAGTGAATTGAGGGAGTGTCAACAGGGAGGAAGGAGTATTCGGTCTCGTTCCCACGCTTCGCGTGGGAATGCCTTCGGGACGCTTCGCGTCCCGTGGCGGATCGGATATGTGTCCGGCGGCTGGCGGATTCGGGACGCGAAGCGTGGGAACGAGACCAAAAAGCCCCGGAAAATGAAAAGCTTGTCAAAATTTTTCAGAATCATCCGTTTTCGGGAAATCTCCGTGATCTTCAAAGATTGGCATCTCTGATTATGGCCTGGTGGGCAAGACATCAGCCTGAAACAGCCATTTCAAAAGCCCTGACAGAATGGCAACGATGGGAAAATACGGGCATCATATCAGGAGAGAGCCGATTCGGACACGGCTCTCGCAGAGATCGGATACGGTGGTTTCAGGCTGAACTCGACCGATGGGCCAAGAAGAAATATGGGACTTGGGTTGCGGCTGCCAAATCGCTTCAATGCGATGAAAAGACTTTACGAAAGGATGCAATATATGACAATGAATCGAAAGACTGACCGGAAATTTCCGAGGTCCTGTTCCATATTTATGCTGTCAAGTCATTTCGTTTTTTTTCATGGTCTTACTCGTCACTTATTAGGAGCTTTTCTATTTAGGTCGCTATTGGAGTCAGGCCACGCCAACCAAACTGAAAATCAGCAAAACAGATATGATCATAAGCGTTTTCAGAGGACATATCGCATTTTTCAGCCTCGGAATGAGCCTCACAAGATTCTGTGTTCCCGGTAAGTTGAAAAGCCCTCCCGCACCCGTATCGTTCTTATTATCCTTGAAAATAGGCTGTTAAGCTGATATCAGTCCAAAGAAATCGTGTTTGACAATGGCACGTTGACCTTGTATATTATATGTTCGGAGTGATAAGAAACGGTTATTCACGGGACAAATTAAACTTAAAAATTCGGGGGACAAAAATTCGGGAGACACAATACTTATTTCCTTACAAAGAAAAGCCCGGCAGGAAACTGAGACCGAATAAATAAGTATTGTGTCCCCTGATTTTTAATAATCCATTCAGATCAGATGAACGAAAATGACATTAATGGAAACAAAATTATGGAAGAAACAGCCATTCTGCTCCGAGAACTGGCAGAATCAGGTGTCAGGCACACACCAGAGGATATTGTGCGTATCGCCAGGCGTGCAACAGATGGGAAAATCATATTTATCGAAAAAGGAAGCAGAAGAGCGGGGTTACAGCATATTCTTGAAAGACATGCCGAAGATTTTGCCAGACAGGGCTTTTCTTCTGGTGAAATTCCTGATATTGTCATAAAAGCGGTAGCAGAGGGAATAATCGTGGGCTGTCAGGGAACACGCCTGATTTATGAGATTGAAACTGAGGGGAACAGATATCGTATTGCCGTCACAGTGGGATCGAACGGATATATTGTCGGTGCCAATCCGGTATCGTTTCCCTGATTGCAGGAGGTCAGAATGCAGGAAACCATTAAATTAATGGCTGATTACGAATGCTTTCCTTTATGGAAATGCGAAGAGACCGGGGCCGCAAACGTGGATACTGACAGTCTCCCGCTGTCTGCCAAAACAAAAAAACGCCTCAGAAGCTGGGCAGAATGCTATGACAGCACCTTAAACTTGGAATATCCTGCATCGTCAGGCTTTGCAACTAAAGAAGATCAGCAGGCATTTGAAGAGGAAGGCAAGTCTCTGTGTAAAATTCTCGTGGAGGAACTGAAAGACACTTATAAAGTGGTCTATTTCAGCGAATCAGCCTCGGAATTACTTGAATTTCAGAGAGAAAATATGAATACAGAACGGATGGGAGAAGCTTCGGAATTTTCCAAGAATTTTGCCGACACCTCGGACAAAAAAGAGGAAACTGACATGATAAGTTCCGATGTGCAAAAAGTTTATAAGCAAATACTGAAACTGACAACTCCGGAAAAAATGATTCTCATCTCCAAAATGTTGCCGGAGTTGTCCAGAGAATTTGAGAAAAATGTCAATCCTGGCAATTACAGCCTCAAAGATGTGGGAAAAGAAATCTGGAAAAATGCTGGCTAATGATAACAATTAGATAATTAAGGATAAAAAACGAGGATGGGCTGAACTTTGTCACCATGACATACATCAGGCCAGTGTCAGTCGTGCCCCCCGCTCCGAACCATCACGAATTTTTGGGGGGCGTGGAGAAACCCGGCTTTTTTTCTCCGGATGAGGCGTTTCTCCCGCTGGAAAAACCCGGGTTTCTTTCTTTGCCGCTCCACAGGTGTCAAATTGTTTATAGGACATATACCAGCCGGATATATAACCACAAAAGCTGTGTTTCAGATTCTGCCCCGTGGTTACACTGAAAAAATCCATTTAAAATATGCCTTATTTTGGGGAATGCTCGGCAGCATATTTCCTGATTTGGATATGTTCTATTTTTACTTTATTGATAACAGCCGGCATCTCCATCACGGATATTGGACTCATCTCCCCTTTTACTACCTATGTATATTCTTTCTCCTTTTCTCGATTTCATTTGCATTCAGGAAACATTCTCTAAAAATTTATCTAACTGTGTTCTCAATGAATATTTTTATTCATCTGTTTTTGGATACCATAGCGGGCAAAATCAGATGGCTTTATCCCTTTTCCTCACATGATTTTGTCTTTTTCAATGTTCCCGCACGTCATCACTGGTGGGTATGGAACTTTGTTTTTCACTGGACTTTCCTTTTTGAAATCATTTTAACTGCAATTGCTCTTTTTTTAATAATCAGAGATATTCGGAGATCAAACAAAACAGTTATTATGACCCGGGCGGATATTTGCTGAAACGATTGACATATGACTCGATGTGCGGCCTGCAAATGCCACAAAGGCACGAAGGCACGAAGGCTCACGAAGGTTCTCCGTGTCTTTTTTACTGAACACATATTTATTTATGAAGAACTCTGTTATATTTATAATGATGATAGCAAGTTTTCTTTTCATGCCTTCAATGCTCCGCGCTGAAAAAGTCCGGGAAAGCACATGCTACGGCACGACAAAAAAGGGCAGATTGGAGAACGGTGTCAGATTACCTCGAAGCGGAACAAATTTTGTGCCGTATTCATCTTTCGGTGTCATGGCCGGAAGAACGTATGTTCATAGCAAAGTTTTTGAAGTCATCGTAAAAACGTATGCCATTCTGAATAAAACACATCCTGATAAGATTTTTATGTACGGAGAGACAGGTTTCAAAAACGGAGGTAAATTCAAACCGCATAAAACTCACCAAAATGGTCTTTCCGCGGACTTTATGGTTTCAGTTCTGGACAAAGCAGGAAAATCAGTGCCTCTGCCGACAAGTATTTTTAACAAATTCGGCTATTCTCTGGAATTCGATAAAAAGGGCGGATACAAAGATTACACAATTGATTTTGAAGCCATGGCCGCCCATCTGATGATACTTCATAAAGAATGCCAAAAAGCCGGTATCGGAATTTGGCGTGTCATTTTTGATCCCGAACTTCAGCCTTATTTATTTAAAGTGAGACATGGAAGTTATCTGATAAAAAAACTGAGATTCTCTGAAAAACCTTCATGGGTTCGGCATGATGAGCATTATCATGTTGACTTCAAAGTAAAATGTAAAAAGAAATTTTGAAAACCTGAGACGCTTCAACAATTCAAAAGGAGGAAGACGCATGAAACTCATTTTTATCATTGCAGTTTTGGCTATGGCAGTATTTCTTGTCTCCTGGGCAAATGCCCGTGAAATCGGATTTATTGAAGATTTCAGCTTGTCCCGGGACAGGTCCGAAGTTCTGAAACAACTGATTCCGGGAACCAATGACTATTATTACTACCATTGTCTTCACGCCCAGCACACGGGCGACTTTGAGCAGGTTCACAAAATGCTCGGACTTTGGATCAAACGTCAGGA
Organism: Desulfonema magnum; assembly: GCF_017377395.1. GTDB lineage: Bacteria > Desulfobacterota > Desulfobacteria > Desulfobacterales > 4be13 > Desulfonema_C > Desulfonema_C magnum. Next base: position 1,019,077 of record NZ_CP061800.1, read on the forward strand.
CTATACTCCGCAAGTCAAGGAAATCCTGAACCGGCAGGCATTGCTCGAATATCAGCGTAATCCTGAAAAATCCCTGGAACATATCAGAAAAGAGCTGAATCTCCGCTTTGACCATCGCAAAGAGATCGCCGCTCAGAAGACAAACTATCCCTCTGAGCTTGACCAGAAACACATCAGCATCTCCGCACTTACCGAAAAAGCCTTTTCCCGCTATAAAAATCTCCAGGGCATTGAGGACGCGGGGCTTGATATTCTCCGGCATGAAAAGCTCAGTCCGGAGCGGCGCAGAGACATGCTTCAAAGATTGCAACGCCCGGATATTCCCAATCTGCCGAAACTCGTGGTGGATGATCTCAGATACAAGCACAGCAGCGGTTTTGGTTCCTTTCCAATTCACCGCCAACTGCTGAAATCGCAGTTGGATGAATGCCTCCGACTTATGCCGGAGCTGACGGATAATTCCGAATTTATCACCACGTATCTTTCAAAGCTGGGTCCCAGCGATGATGCGGACATCCGCTATGATCCTGCGGAAAAAAAACAATGGCTTGACAGGCTGTGGACCTTTGTAAAAAAGCTGGCTCCCGCGCACAATTCCCTGAAAGCGCACATTCTCTGTCAGATTCTGGAGATGAACCGCAAACAGGGAAATTATGATCACGATCTTTTCATGGAATATATCCGGCTCCCCCGGAATGTTCATTACGTCAACCCCGATTATGTCAGACACCAAAAACACCGTCATGTAAAAGCGGATCTGAATGCGGACTTTTCCAGCATTACCCAAACGCCTCCTGTCGGGACAGATGAGGCACTGATCCGAGACTATCTTTCTCACTATTTTCTAACCGCAAAAAATTACAAGGCTTATATCAAATTCATCAAAGATACCTGGCTCAAAGAAATTTTTGCGGAGACAAAGATCATCAACGGCCTCGGTGACATGGAGCAATGGTATTCTATGATGGATCCGGCTCAGTACCAGGCCCTCAAAGCGCGGGTTGATCTTGATTTTTTGCCTGTCAACAAGCCTTTTTTTGCCACAGATGAGCCGGTCACACTTGATCTTTACGTCAAAAACGTAAAAACGCTGCTTGTCAAAATCTTTGAACTGAACACCTTTAATTATTACCAGACCCATTTGCAGGAAGTGGATACCGCCATTAATCTGGACGGCCTGACGGCCACCCGGGAAGAAGTTATAACCTATGAGGAACCGCCGCTGCGACGTATTCGCAGAAGTTTTGAATTTCCTCAGATGAACACTCCGGGCGTTTTTGTGGTGGAATTTATCGGAAACGGCAAAAGCAGCCGGGCCGTGATTCGCAAAGGGAAATTCTATGTTACCGATAAGATCGGCCCGGCAGGGCATGAGCTTACTGTGCGGGATGAGATGAATCAGAAGCGAAAGCAAGCGTCTGTCTGGCTGGCCGGACGGGATTTCACGCCGGACGAGGAGGGCGTTATCATTATCCCCTTCAGCAATAACCCGGGACTTGAGACCATCATTGTGAAAGACAAAGACTTTTGCTCACTGGCTTCGTTTGATCATATGTCGGAGAATTACAGGATGCAAGCCGGATTTTATGCGGATCGGGAATCACTTCTCAGAGGCTTCGGCTCCAAAGTTGTTGTGCGCCCTGTCCTGACACTGAACGGACATCCGGTCAGTCTTTCTCTTTTGGAAAATGTCCGCCTTGTTATTGACTCTGTTGACCGGGACGGTGTGTCGTCGGTCAAAGAGGTTTCTGATTTTGAGATTTTCGAGGATAAGGAATCTGTGTTTGAATTTCAGGTTCCTGATCATCTGACAAAAATTGGCTTCACACTCAAAGCTCAGGTTCAGAACATGAGCCGGAACAAAAAAGAAGATGTGTCCGATCATGCGGAATTCTCTCTCAACAGCATTGACAGCACCATGGGCTTGGAAGATATTTTTCTGAGTCATGCGGATGATGCCTATATAATCGAACTCCTGGGCAAAAACGGAGAACTCAAACCCAATTGTCCCATCAGAGTGGAACTCAAACATCGTTATTTCCGAGAAACGATTCATGTTCCCATGCAAACGGATGACCAGGGACGTATTCACCTTGGAAAACTTGAGGGAATTGAACGGATTCAGGCCAGGGGGTCGGGAAACATCTCGCATAAATGGCGGCTTGCCAAAGATTTGTATCAATATCCGAACACGATTCACGAACAGGCCGGAGAAACCATTAGGATTCCTTATGTCGCATCTGTCAGGAAGACCCCGCGCCTCAGTTATACGCTGTTCGAGAAACGCGGGCAAACTTATGTTGCGGATTACACTGGCAATGTTCAGATATGTGACGGTTTCCTGGAGATCAGGGGAATTCCTGCGGGAAATTATGATCTTTTCATCAAAGAGAGCAATAGAAAAATTAACCTGCGTCTGACCGAGGGAAAAACTGAGGAGGGATTCGTTATTTCCAAAAACCGTGTCCTGGAAATCAAAAACGAAAACCTGCTTCAGATCAGCAGTGTCAAAACGGATAAAGCATCTGTACGAATTCAACTCTCCAATGCGTCATCGTTTGCCCGTGTGCATGTGTTGGCAACCTGTTTCATGCCGTCGTTTGATATGTTTTCCAATCTTGTTTATACCGGCCTTCCGGAGCCGTATCAGATACGACCGGGCCGGGCTGAGTCCCAGTATGTCGCGGGCCGAAATATCGGAGATGAATATCGTTACATCCTGGAACGGAAATATGCGGAGAAATTCCCCGGAAATATGCTGAACCGGCCTGAATTGCTCCTGAATCCGTGGAACATTCGCAAAACCGAAACTGCCAGGGACGAGGCCGCAGCCGGAGAACCACCTGCCAGTGAATCATTGGATATTGATGAGTGGGGAAAGCCTCGTATGCGCCCCCGATGCGCTCTGCCTCGGCCTATGGAGTGTTTTTCCAATCTCGACTTTCTAAATGAAGCATCTGTGTTGCTGCTCAATCTCAGACCAGATGAAAACGGTCTTGTGACTATTGAGAGAAACCAGCTCGGAGCGCACCGGCAGCTCCACTGTATTGCCATTGATCCACTCAGTACTGTTTATCGGGAGATAACGCTGCCAGACACGGAAATCCAAACAAGAGACCTGCGTCTGGTTCAGAGCCTTGAGGCTGAAAAACATTTCACGGAGCAGAAGCAAATTTCTCTGCTTCATCCCGGAGAAACCTTCCGGCTGACAGATATGACGACTTCTGATTTTGAAGTGTATGACTCGCTGGACAAAGTTTATCAGCTTTTGGTAACGCTCAGTGAAAATGCCACGTTGCAAGAATTCAATTTTATCCTCCGATGGCCTGAAATGGATGAGGCTGAGAAACAGGAGAAATATTCAAAATACGCGTGCCACGAACTCAGTTTCTTCATTTATCACAAAGATCAGAAATTTTTTGAGCAGGTGATTCTGCCTTATCTCCGAAACAAAAAAGACAAAACATTTCTTGATCACTGGCTTCTCGGTGAAGATCTGACGGCTTATCTCGAACCGTGGGCATATTCCCAGCTCAATATCGTGGAAAAGATTCTCCTTGCCAGACGAGGCCCCGGAGGCAAAGATCGGACAGCCCGCTCTGTTAAAGATTTGTATGACATGATTCCGCCGGATATTGACGAGTACAACCGCCTCTTTGACACGGCATTGAAAGGAAGCGCATTTGAAGAAGATTCCTTTGGATTTGCAGGGGCAAAGGAAGAGGCTTTGGAAATGAAACGTCTGTGGGAAGCGCCTGCGCCTGTGGTTGCCGCTCAAGCTGCCACGCCAGAGCTTGAAGATATTTTTGAAATGGAGTCGGATAATGATTCTATATCAGATGAAGTAGAATCCATGTATGCTATGCCCATGAAGAAAAGTATGCGTCGCAGCGTGAGAGATAAGAAAAAAAAGGCAATAATAGTAGCGGGAGCCGCTAATGATCGTTATTTCACTCCCCGTGATAAGGCTCGGAAAAAGGCTCGCCAGTTTTTCCGCCAACTGGACAAAACAGAAGAATGGGTTGAAAATAATTACTACAAACTGCCCATTGAATCGCAGAATGCTGATCTCATTACGGTGAATGCGTTCTGGAACGACTATGCCCAAAGCGATATACAAGAACCTTTCCTCTCAAAAAATATTGCTTATGCATCCCGGAATTTTGCGGAAATGATGCTGGCATTGTCCGTGCTTGATATTCCCTTCAAAGCAGAGAAGCATGAAACAACGACGAAGGGAGTTATGTTCTCACTCAAAGCGAACAGTCATAGCATTGTATTTCACAAAGAAATCCGTGAAGGTCAGCCTTCGGAAGAAAAGATTCCCCTTCTTGTGAGTCAGCATTTTTTCCGGGCAGATGACCGGTATTATTATGAGGATAACGAGCGTTTTGATAAGTTTGTCGAGGAAGAGTTCCTGGTTCACACCGGGTACGGATGTCAGATGGTGTTGAGTAATCCCACATCATCCCGGGGAAAGCTGCGAAGCCTTTTGCAGATTCCCCGGGGAGCCATACCGCTGAATAACGGCTTTTACACCAAAGGCATTCCCATGACCCTTGAGCCTTATACCACGCGGACATTTGAGTATTATTTCTATTTTCCTGAAACTGGCAAAATTAAGCACTATCCCGCGCAGATCGCCAGAAATGAGGAATTTGTCACCAGTGCGCCGGCCTCGGAGTTCAATGTGGTGGCTGAACTCAGCCGGACAGACACAGACTCATGGGAGTATGTTTCTCAGCATGGCACTGAAAAAGAGGTTTTGGCATTTCTCAATGCCCATAATCTCAATCGCCTTGATTTGAATAAGATCGCTTTTCGCATGAAAGAGAAGGCATTCTTTAAAAAGATTACTGATCTGCTCCGAGAAAGGCACACATATCAGCACACGCTGTGGTCCTACAGCATTTACCACAATGAAAACACGCTGATTGCCGAATATCTCAGACATTCCCCTTACGCTGAGAAATGCGGAGACTATATTGAAACGCCGATTCTGTCTGTCAATCCGGTTGAGCGGAAAATTTATCAGCATATGGAGTACAGGCCCCTGGTGAACGCGCGTGCGCATCAGCTTGGCAAGCGGCCGAAGATTCTCAATGATCGGTTCTATGACCAATATCATCGCCTTATGCAATACCTGAGCTATCGCTCCTCACTTAACGATGATGATCTGCTGGCAGTTACCTATTATCTGTTGCTTCAGGATCGGGTGAGTGAGGCCATTCGTTTTTTTGAACGCATCACGCCTGACAAAATTCAGTCTCGTATGCAGTACGACTATGTTCAGGCGTACCTTGATTTTTACACCGGAGATATTGAGCGGGCCGGACGTATCGCATCAGAATATCTGGAATATCCTGTGGCAAGATGGCAGAATATGTTTCAAGACGTTGCAAATCAGCTTGATGAACTGGAAGGCAAAGCCCCTGAAGTCGCGGATAAGGAGAGCCGTGATCAGATACAAACCCGGCTGGCTGCCACGGAGACGAGCTTTGATATCAAAGCAGAATCAAGGTGTGTGACAATTGATTATCAGAACCTGAGTTCGTGCCGGGTGAATTATTATCCCATGGACATTGAACTGCTCTTTTCCCGGAATCCATTTGTTCAGCAGGAGACAGGACATTTTTCCTTTATTCGGCCCAATGATACTGAGGAAATCGAACTTCCCTCAGATCAGACAAGCCTGATGTTTGAACTTCCTGAGAAATTCCACAACAGCAATCTCATGATCGAGATCGTTGCCCAAGGCATGAAAAAATCACAGGTTTATTACGCAAATTCTCTTGACATACAGCTCATTGAAAAATACGGGTATTTGAAAGTCGCACATCAGGAGACGCATAAGCCGCTGGCGAAAACATACGTCAAGGTCTATGCACAAATGAGGGGCGGTGATATCCGATTTTACAAGGACGGTTACACCGATCTTCGAGGCCGGTTTGATTATGTTTCCCTGAATACCAATGAACTCGACAATACGGAGAAATTTGCCATTCTGATTCTGAGTGAGGAATACGGCGCAGTGATTCGGGAGGTGTCTCCGCCAAAACGCTAAAATCAGAATCTGTTGAAATTCCGAAGGCATCTCTCAGTTCGTAGTTCCTCGCTCAGGCGGTCATCGCATATAAGTCTTTTGATTTGAACAATATACCTGATTTATCTCACAGGGAGGGCTTATTTATAATCTGGAGGAATAATTCCAGTCCCGGAGGAACGACCGAAAATAGCCCGACAGTTTATTGCCGGGACGGATATCCCGGGCTTTCCAGGTCCCGCAGGGACAGCCGAAAAGCCCGGCATCCCTTCCGGATAAAAATCATTTCCCGAAGTTGTGAATGCGCCCGTCACAGGGTATTTTATTTTTGGAAAAATCCCTTTCTAATTTTTCATTTCGACAGCTTGTGGGCATCATGTGATTGTCTCATTTTTAGTGGCCGCCTCAGTCTGTGACAAATTGCATTATTAAAAAAAGGAAAAGGAATAATGAAAAAATTAATTCTTATATCAGTTGCAACGTTTATGATCGTTCTGCCAACTGGTGCTTTAGCTGAGAAGCTTGTTATTGCCATTGCCGAATGGCCGCCATATATAATGGCAGGAAAAGAGCAGCCTTCAGGGACAGATGTGGATATTGCCCGCGAGATATGCCGACGCCTCGGAATTGAGCCGTAATTTAAGATGTTGCCTTGTAAGAGAGCCTTGAAATATATGGAAAAAGGAAATGTAGAGTTGTTGCTGACTCCCAGACGCACGCCGGAACGTGAAAAGTTCATGTATTATCCTTCTGAACCTATTCACATTGAAAAAACCGTTCTCATCGTCCCAAAAGGGAGCAGCATAAAAATAACCAAGCTGGATGATCTGAAATACAAGAAAGTCGGAGTTGTCGGGGGATACAGTTATGATCCGGAGTTCGATAACCATCCGGATATAAAAAAAATTGTGTGCGATGACGATAAGGCATTAGTAAAAATATTTGCTTATAAGCGAGTGTCCGTAACCGCAGGGGTGGACGAGGGGGCGATGAGATACCTTTTCAAACAGGCAGGCATTGAAATCGAAGTGGCTTATGTTTTCAGCGGCATACCGAGCTATATCGCGTTTTCAAAAAAAGCTGCCGGAGGAAGGGGAAAAATTTTTGCTGAAAAATTTGGCGAGGCTTTGCGCATTTTAAAAGAGGAGGGGGGTGTTAAAAAAATTGAAAGCAAGTATTTTTAGAATCCCGAGTTCTGGTACAGTTTCCACGATATAGCTTGATAACGATTTGGAATTTATATGATAAGTATTTGTTTTTTCAGAAAAATACTACATTTTGAGTGATTTTTAAGAGTGCCCCCGGCAAGGATCGAACTTGCGGCACATGGATTAGGAATCCATTGCTCTATCCACTGAGCTACGGGGGCAAAATCAATTTATTTAATGTGTAACATAAAGATAAAATTTAATCAACATAAAGTTTTTGTCCTGGATAAATTTTGCTTCTTTGCGTCAGATGATTCACCCGCAGAAAACGATCTAAAGGCATATTGTATCGTCTTGCAATTTCACGGGGAATATCCCCCCGTTTTACCCGGTATGTTCTCAGATCACGAGCTTTTTTGCCGGATGATTTATAACGCCCGGGGATTTTTAAAACCTGTCCGATGTGAAGTTTTGAATTGGGCAGATTGTTCAGACACCGAATTTTTTTTGTTGTCGTATGATAGCGGCTGGCAATATTCCAGAGAGAATCCCCTCTTTTGACCCGATGCTTTGATATTCGTTTGCTTTTTCCTTTGCCGGATTTTTTTGAAGTGTACTTTGTCGGTATTTTAAGCATTTTTCCGGCAACAATATAACCCCTTTTGTTTATTCTGTTCACCCGCCTGATGTCTTTGACACGGATCCGATATCGCTTGGCGATATTTGAGAGGGTTTCACCCTTTCTTACTTTATGATACTTAACCACTCGCTTTTTTTTCTGTTTCGCCGGATGATACCTAACCGCTCGCTTTTTTTTCTGTTTCGCCGGGGATGACACGACCGGTATTTCATCTATTCGTGAAAGCAGAATATCACCTGTCCGCGAAGGGATTCTGAGCGAATACTGAGGGCTTGGTACAATATTATAACGAAGTTCAGGATTCAGTTCTCTCAGGCTTTCTTGCGATGTGCCAATGATTTTTGCCACATCTTTAAGATGAACCTGTTTTGAGATTGTCATGGTCTCATATTCCAAAGGTGAGCATGACGTTACCGAAGAGAGGCCATATTTTTCAGGGTTATTAACAATATGAAGTGTGGCTAAAAACCGGGGAACATATCGGGCTGTTTCCCGAGGAAGCCGCTCATACAAATCCCAAAAATTATCAAGATAATTGAGATTTTGCTCCCGTATGACCCGAAGCACCCTTCCTTCTCCGCAGTTGTAGGCAGCCAGAACCGTTGTCCAATCCCCGAACATCTGGTGCAATTCCTTTAAATACGCTACAGCCGCTTTTGTTGCCTTTTCAGGGTTAAGTCGCTCATCTATATACCTGTCACGTTTAAGACCGAATTTGGCTCCGGTGGACTGTATAAACTGCCAAAGTCCGAGGGCCCTGGCAGGGGATAAGGCATATACGTTGAATCCGCTCTCAATCAGAGGAAGCCATGACAAATCAGTAGGCAGTCCTGCTTTTTTTAACTCTTCAACAATATATGGACGGTACTTCCCTGAACGCCGGTATGCTTTGAGAAAAAAATCATTGCTTTTACATTTGCCATTACTTGTAAAAGAGTCAATCTCTGCCTGAACATATTTGTTCATTATCATGGGAATGGCATTATGTTTCCCATTTACAACAATATGACGGGAAGCATAAATCTCAAGGATACGTTTTGAAATCATAAAACGCAGATCTTCTTTCTGCTGTATCAGCTTGGGATTGTCGTCCGTATCCACTTCTATAATTAAAGAATATGCCTGGTCCAGCGCGTCAAGTGCGTTATCAAGCTCTCCTTTTTCCCATAAATCCTGGGCTGCTTCACAAAAATCAAGTGCTTCGTCCAAGATACCATTGGGGGGGGGATTGTCATAAGCTTCTGCTTCATTTTCTGCTTCAGTTTTTTTGATATCATCACTTTTTTCAAGTGATTCCGGTTCGATAGGTTCCTCACTCTCACAGTCGGAAATAATTTCTGCAGAGTCTGAACTTGTATGTTCCCTGTTATTTATTTTTTTTTCAGAAACGCTCGAAGAAACGGTATGGACGGGTTTCAATAATGCCGTGTTCCTGATTGGTGAAACTGAAGTATTAAATGTTTGCAAACATCCGCACAAAAGCGACAGCAATACCGATAAAAAAATAGTGTGTAAGTTCATCAAATCCGATCCTTCACAAAGCTTATTTTCAAGAACAAAGTCACAGAAAAGCCAGATAACCATCGGATTTTTTATTCTTAATCCTGAATGACATTTTTGCAGCTTTGATAAGACGTTATAATTTTCGCATCCGTCCGAAAGTTTTAGTTTTTTGAACACTTCGGGTTTTCGACCCGCTTAAATTCAACAAAAAATCGCTGTCGGACAGGGTTTTCAGCGTCTGTCTCATATTTCTATGAAACAAAGTGAAAAAAACCTTACTTTCAGTGATACGGTCATTTTTAACATTTTTTTGTAACAACGCCGAAGTTAAAAAATAAAAAATATTTATTTATAATCTCTTTGATTTTTTTGAGATTTCAGTTATCAGCAAACAGACAATTATGAAATTTTGCTGATTATAACGGATTTAGGGGAGGGCACAACGTCCTGAAATTACTATATGTCAGAATGGAAAATCTGTCCGTCACGGGGTTCCGGGAACCGGAAATTCAGGATATTTGCTTCCCCGGAAACCGACGTTTTCCGGGAATGTCCGTCCGGCTTCCTGTGAAAACGGAAGGTCGCGCACAGCCTCCCGAAATCGGAGCCTCCCCTAAATCCGTTATAATCAGAAATTTTGGTAGTCCTGCACAAGCAGTGATGAATGAAATTCAGTATCCTGATAACCGGGGGACTGAACGGGATTCATCACTACCTTTGCAGGACTACCGAAATTTCTTCTTCCTTGGCGGTGAAAGAATTCAGCATGTGAATAATTTTTATTTTTTTATCTCTTTGAAATTATTGAGAATCAGAAGTGAGACCGTTTTGTTCCGATGATAATAAGTTAAATATGCCAAGATGATTTCCAAAGAAACTGTTGCTCGATTACACAAATACAGGGGAGTTTGTCAAGAATTTATATCCTAAAAAATAATTTTACTGTTCAATGGATGGCTGTCCCTACCTTTTATATCTTATATAAAATTACCAGCTTCAGCGATATTCTTTATTTAAAATGGTAAATAATAGCTGATATTCTGAAAAAAAGAGCAATTTTTTATTATATTTACGAATATTCAAGTTTTTTAGCCCATAACCAGGGTTGATATTAACGAAGAATAACAGTAGGTACAGAAGTTCTTTTAAGCAGCGCATATTCTTCTTTGAGGATTTGTGATTTTCCATATAGCAGCATGAATGGTATATGAGCCAGCGTAGCTCAGCTGGTAGAGCTACTGATTTGTAATCAGTGGGTCGGGGGTTCGAGTCCCTCCGCTGGCTCCACAAAAAAGCAAAGAAGATAAAAAAACAAGATGGTGGGGTTCCCGAGCGGCCAAAGGGAACAGACTGTAAATCTGTCGGCGAAGCCTTCGGAGGTTCGAATCCTCCCCCCACCACCATTTTTATCAGAATAACGTAGTTTGCCAGCGGGAGTAGCTCAGTTGGTAGAGCTTCAGCCTTCCAAGCTGGATGTCGCGAGTTCGAATCTCGTCTCCCGCTCCACAATCTGATAAGTTTGTTTATTATTTTGCATGTGCATTTACAATAATACTGGCATACTTTAAAAAAAATAAATAGTTATATTTGATATAAGAGTAACAGCCTTCTTTTTTTAAAAAAATATTATTATACTTTCACTCAGTCAATAATTAATAAAAATCTCTGATATATTATTTAAAAAAATAAGCTTTTTCGGTGTCAGGTATCTCTGCAAGCTCATTGTTTGCAAGAGGCAACGTCCGTTGAAGCTGAAATTTTTTTTAAAAAAGAGTGCTGCTTCATAATTTCGGATTCGGCAACCGAAAGGCGGTATATCAAAGCCGATGTAACTCAGAGGTAGAGTAACGCCTTGGTAAGGCGTAAGTCATGGGTTCAACTCCCATCATCGGCTCCATTATTTTATAATTAAACTTGGCAGAAACCGAACTTAAACGAAATAATTGATAAAAACCTCGGTTTCTTGTGGTCACTAAGGGGAGGACAAGGAAGATGGCGAAGCAGAAGTTTGATCGAACTAAGCCGCATGTGAATGTAGGAACAATTGGTCATATTGATCATGGTAAGACAACATTGACAGCGGCAATAACGAAGCATATGGGGTTGAAAGGGATGGCCGATTTTATTCCGTTTGACCAAATAGACAAGGCCCCTGAAGAGAAAGAACGGGGGATAACGATTGCGACAGCACATGTCGAATATCAAACGGACAATCGTCATTATGCTCATGTTGACTGCCCCGGTCATGCGGACTATATTAAAAATATGATTACCGGTGCTGCCCAGATGGACGGAGCAATATTGGTTGTCGGCGCAGACGACGGTCCCATGCCCCAGACTCGTGAGCATATACTGCTGGCCCGCCAGGTGGGAGTTCCCCGAATTGTCGTGTTTCTGAACAAATGCGACATGGTGGATGACGAGGAACTTATTGAGCTTGTGGAACTGGAGCTGCGTGAACTCCTGGATAAATACGAATTCCCAGGGGATGACACACCCATTATACAAGGAAGCGCCCTGAAAGCCCTTGAAAGCGATGATCTGAACAGCGACGAAGCTAAATGTGTGTTCGAACTCATGGACGCCATTGACTCATTTGTTCCCGAACCCAAACGTGACATAGAGAAACCCTTCCTCATGCCCATTGAAGATGTGTTCAGCATATCCGGACGAGGTACTGTGGTCACTGGCCGGGTGGAACGGGGTATCATTCATGTGAGCGACAACGTGGAAATCGTGGGAATACGCCCCACTCTCAAGACCGTGTGTACCGGCGTTGAAATGTTTCGGAAGCTGCTTGACGAAGGACAGGCCGGAGACAACGTTGGACTCCTGCTGCGAGGCACAAAACGGGAAGAGGTTGAGCGTGGCCAAGTGGTTGCCAAGCCCGGAAGTATCACCCCTCATACAAAATTCGAAGCCGAAGTTTACATCCTCAGCAAAGAAGAAGGCGGCAGACACACCCCTTTCTTCAGCGGATACCGTCCTCAGTTCTATTTCAGAACTACTGATGTGACAGGCATACTCACACTGCCCGAAGGCGTGGAAATGGTCATGCCTGGAGACAACGTGAAAATCAGAGGTGAGCTTATTACCCCCATTGCAATGGAAGAAGGACTCAGATTCGCAATCAGAGAAGGCGGCAGAACAGTCGGTGCCGGCGTGGTAAGCAACATCATCGAATAAATCCGTTGCCAAAGAATTTGTTGTCCGTTGAAAAAACAACGGACAACCGACAACGGACAACAAACAACGGACAACAGAGAATATGAGAATAATTGTTACCCTTGCATGTACCGAGTGCAAACAGAGGAATTATACAACCACAAAAAATAAGCGAACAACACCGGACAAGCTGGAATTCAGGAAGTATTGCAGATTTTGCAGAAAACATACGCCGCATAAAGAAACAAAATAGCTCCGCTATCCCCGAAGTTCTTACAATCAGAAAGAAACGGGTCCCCGACCCGTTTCTTTTTTAAAAGAAATAAGACCGCTGAAATATAAATGACATTTTTTTTATTGTATTCTCAGCTAAGGCGCAGACATTGTCAGGTATTATTATCACATTTCAGGAAATACGAATATATGCCGGTGAAGTGAACACCGGAAACAAAATAGGAATCAGATAGGCGATTAAAAGCAGATTTTACAGGCCAGTAGCTCTAACGGCTAGAGCGCCGGACTCCAAATCCGGATGTTGCAGGTTCGAATCCTGCCTGGCCTGCCAAATTTTTTTCGGGGAAAAGTCGTCAGACCGTTCCCCCGGCATGAGCTTCAGAGAATAAACAGATTTTACCCTCTCCCTCATATTCATCAGAAAAACGGAGAAAAGTGTGCAAAATCGTTTTAACTCTGAAGCTTTCAATATTTTAGGAGCGCAATGGGACGGTTGCTAAGAAAAAAAACCTCGGCAAAAAAAAAAAAAAGACAGGACGATGGCAATTTATTGTCATCTGAAACAAACAACGGTGAGACATCTGTCAAAACAACAGCGTTTGCAAATTCTCCCGGCAGAGGAAACGAAAGTCTGTCCCGGACAGCAGGCAGATCAACATCAGGAACACACAAAAAAAATCTGCCACCGGCCGGCATCAGAAAATATCTGGGAAAAGGGACCCGATTTCTGAGAGAGGTCAGAGCCGAACTGAAAAAAGTGACATGGCCCTCACGCAAACAGACCACGGCATCCACCATTGTCGTAATTGTGCTTGTCATGATTATATCTCTCTTTCTCTGGGTGGCTGACATGGGACTCTCAAGCCTGGTCCGTACGGTACTCCGATAAAAATCATTCCGGTGTGACAAATGACAAGTGACAAATTAAAATGGTATATTGTTCATGTTTATTCAGGATTTGAAAACAAGGTGAAAAAATCGCTCGAAGAGCGAATCGCATCATCCTCCCACCCGGAAAAATTTGATGAGATCATCGTGCCTACCGAACAAATCGTGGAACTGGTAAAAGGAAAAAGAAAAACATCATCCCGCAAATTTTATCCCGGATACATTCTTGTCCGCTTACAACTTGATGATGAGACGTGGCACATTGTGAACAGCACCGACAAAGTCAGCGGTTTTTTAGGCGGAAGAGAAAATCCCGCCCCCATTTCCGACGAAGAAGCTGAAAAAATTCTGAGCCGCATGGAAGCAGGTCAGATAAAACCGAAACCAAAATACTTCTTTGAATCCGGAGATGAAATCCGTGTGACAGACGGACCCTTCACAAATTTTAACGGCACAGTGGAGGAAGTGAACCCGGAAAAGGGCAAAATAAAAGTCATGGTGAGCATCTTCGGACGGTCAACACCCGTAGAACTGGAATTCGTACAAGTTACCAAACTATAATTCAGTTACCAGCCTCCGGCGACTATAACTGAAAACTGATAGCTGATAGCTGAAAACTAAGGAAAAAAATGGCTAAGAAAGTTATTGCGCAGATAAAATTGCAGGTTGCGGCAGGCAAAGCCAATCCGTCTCCTCCGATCGGGCCTGCCCTGGGGCAGCATGGTGTGAACATAATGGATTTTTGCAAGGCTTTTAATGCCAGAACTGCAAATGACGAAGGAATGATCATCCCTGTTGTCATCACGGTCTATCAGGACAGATCCTTTTCATTCATAACCAAAACCCCGCCCGCGGCCGTGCTTCTCAAAAAAGCCGCAGGAATTGCCAAAGGAGCAGGAGACCCCAAGCGAAACAAGGTTGGTAAAGTCACTCTGACGCAGGTGGAGGATATTGCAAAACAGAAAATGGCTGACCTGAACGCCAATGACCTGGCTGCTGCGTGCAACATCGTGAAAGGCACCGCCAGAAGCATGGGAATTGAGGTGGTGTAAACTGAAACAGGTACGGGGCGAGAGGCAAGAGCCAAGGGGAGGGGCCCCGGGTCTTTGTCACCTGCCCCTCGCCTTGAAGGAGAAAAAAATATGCCCAAGCGGGGGAAAAAATATTTGGAATCCGTCAGGTCCGTGAGATCCGCAGAATCCCCGGGGGATTTTGGCGAATTCGTGAAGACGGCAATTGATTCGTCTTACGCCAAATTCGACGAAACCGTTGATATCGCAGTCCGTCTCGGTGTTGATCCGAGACATGCGGATCAGATGGTCAGGGGGACGGTTGTCTTACCTAACGGAATCGGAAAAAAAGTCAGAGTGCTTGTGTTTGCCAAAGGCGAAAAAGAAAAAGAAGCTTCTGACGCAGGTGCGGATTTTGTCGGAAATGACGAAATCATAGAAAAAATAAAAGGAGGCTGGACAGATTTTGACAAGGCCGTGGCCACGCCGGATATGATGGGAACCGTGGGGAAAATCGGTAAAATTCTCGGACCCCGGGGACTTATGCCTAATGCCAAATCCGGTACTGTCACCTTTGATATTGCAAAAGCTGTCACCGAACTCAAGGCAGGCAAAATAGACTTCAGAGTCGAAAAAGCGGGGATTGTCCATGCGCCCATGGGCAAAGTCTCATTCGGGGCGGAAAAAGTAACAGAAAATATCATTGCCTTTTTAGATAAAATTGTACGTCTCAGACCGTCTTCCAGTAAGGGAACCTACCTCAGAAGCGTTGCCATTTCCACGACCATGGGACCTGGGATCAGGGCAGACATGGCATCTGTCAAAGATCTGCTTAAATAAATTCGATTTTTTTTTTCGCTGAAATACGGAGCGTGCCGTGTGCCTGTCCTGTGAGCAGTACCGGTATTCTGCTCCCGGATTTATTTTTCGTTTCATATCAGAGACCGCAGGTTCCGAATTTTTCAGAGTTCGGAGTAATCGGCCGTGCCGGCCTGCCGAGATTAAAGGAGTGTTATAACCAAATGAAGCTGGACAAAAAAAAAGAAATTGCAGAAAGCCTGCATGAAAAGTTTGCAAAGTCCCAAATTGTCATTGTCACGGACTACAAAGGTCTGGATGTGATGACAATGAATGATTTGCGAAAAAAACTCAGGACAGAGTCCCCGCCTTCGGAACCGGGAGGGGGAACAGAGTACCGGGTGGCAAAGAATTCCCTTCTGACCCGGGCATCCGAAAACACGGACGCAGCGCTTATCAGTGATCAGTTCAGAGGGCCTGTTGCCGTGGCGCTGGGATATGACGACCCTGTGGCACCGGCAAAGGTGCTGACGGAATTTGCAAAAGAAAACGAGAAGCTTGAAATAAAAGGCGGTGTCATGAAAGGCAAGGTCTTGGACCCGGATGCCATTCGGAGACTTTCTGCACTGCCTTCCCGTGAGGTTCTTCTGAGCCAGGCACTGTCAGCTATGAACGGTGTTCCCGGGTCATTTGTCAGGGTACTTGCCGGTACTTTGCAGCAATTAATGAATGTGTTTCAGGCTTTGCAGGAACAAAAAAACAACTGAGAGAATTGAGAATTTAAAATTTAAAATTGAGAATTTAAAATTCTCATGGGTCAGTTTTGTCAGTTATTAATAATTTTACGGAGGAAAAAAAACGAAATGGCGGAAATTACAAAAGCAGATGTTATAGAATTCATTGCCAATATGTCAGTGCTTGATTTGTCCGAAATGGTCAAGGAAATGGAAGAAAAATTCGGTGTCTCAGCAGCAGCACCGGCAGCTGTGATGGCTGCGGTTCCCGCGGGCGATGCCGGAGCTGGCCAGGCTGAGGAAAAAACTGAGTTCGATATTGTCCTGACCACTTCCGGTGACAAGAAAATTCAGGTGATCAAAGAAGTCAGAGCCATTACCGGCCTGGGTCTCAAAGATGCTAAAGCCCTGGTGGACAGCGCCCCTGCCCCGGTAAAAGAAGGCGTGCCCAAAGAAGACGCTGAAAAAATCAAAGCCCAGCTCGAAGAAGCCGGTGCGCAGGTCGAACTGAAATAAAAACAGACTGAGAATTGACAATTGACAATTCTCAGTTCTCAGTTCTCAGTTCTCAGTTCTCAGTTTTCAGTTTCCGGTTTTCAGTTCTCAGTTCTCAATTCTCAATTATCAATTATCATTTGCCAATGAAACGCATCAGAAAAAGCTTCGGTAAAATACGAAAAATTGTTGAAATACCCGATCTTATCGGTATGCAGCGGGATTCCTATCACCGTTTTCTGCAATCTGAAACACCTCCTGAAAAACGGGAGGACATCGGCCTGCAGTCCGTATTCAGATCTGTATTTCCCATAAAGGATTTCAGCGGAAGCGCCTCCCTTGAATTCGTGTCCTACAAATTCGGTCCTGTCAAACACGGTGTGGAGGAATGCATTCACCGGGGCATGACTTACGAAGTCCCGGTGAAAATCACTGTCCGTCTCGTGGTTTATGACGTGGACAAAGAAACCGGAACCTCCAATATCCGGGATATCAAAGAACAGGAAATTTATTTTGGCGCCATTCCCCTGATGACCGACAAAGGTACGTTTATCATCAACGGGACAGAACGGGTGGTGGTGAGTCAGCTGCACCGGTCCTCGGGTGTGTTTTTCAACCATGACAAAGGCAAGACGCACTCCAGCGGCAAGGTGATTTATACTTCCAGAATTATTCCTGTCCGGGGATCCTGGATTGATATGGAAGTGGACCCCAAAGACATTGTCCATATCAAAATAGACAAACGCCGGAAATTTCCGGTCACGCTTCTGTTCAAAGCCTGCGGTTATTCGTCCGAGGATATTCTTTCTTATTTTTACAAAACACAGACAGTCCGGGTCTGTGTGCCTGAAAATTATGAAAATAAGCCGGAAGACACGCTTTCATCTGATCAGACTGCTTTGCCCCGGTTTTTTCTGGAGTTCGGCGAAATATTTCAGAAAGGACAGCGGGCCGGCAGGGATGTCACAGACCCGCTCACGCACGAAATTGTGGTGAAAAAAGGACGAATTTTCACCCGCCGGGCATTGCGTCAGCTGAAAGCTTCGGGTGTCAGAATGATTCCCGCGGACACTGAGGATATTCTCGGGAAAATAACAGCCCTGGGAGTGCCCCGTCCCGGGGAAGACAGTTTTCTGGCCGGACCCAATGAGCTGATTGATTCTCCTTTGCTTTCGGAAATGGTCCGTGCGGCCCGTGCGCTTCCTGTCACGGAAACAGACCATGGCAGAGCGCATGTTCTTGAGTTCCGGGTTATTTTCACAGGCCAGGTGTCAGGGGGCGACGCAGTGCATAAGACGCTGCTGCTTGACAAAGCTGAGACCAAGGAAGAAGCCCTTCTGGATATTTACCGCCGTCTCCGGCCCGGAAATCCGGCCACGCCCGAAGTGGCTCAGGATTTTATAGATCAGCTGTTTTTCAAATCTGCCTATTATGACTTGTCCGGAGTGGGCCGTATGAAAATCAATCTCCGTCTGGGAATTGACACGCCTGTGCATGTGCGGACATTGCGAAAGGAAGATATCCTTCTTACGGCAAAAACACTGATCGAGCTTCGGGATTCCCAGGGAATTGTGGATGACATAGACCATCTTGGCAACCGGAGAGTCCGGGCCGTGGGCGAACTCCTGGAAAATCAGTACCGCATCGGACTGGTGCGCATGGAACGGGCCATCAAGGAACGCATGAGCCTCCAGGAAGTGGATGCGCTCATGCCCAACGACCTGGTCAACCCCAAACCTGTGTCAGCCGTGCTCAAAGAGTTTTTCGGAACCAGCCAGCTGTCCCAGTTCATGGACCAGACCAACCCCCTGTCCGAAACCACCCACAAACGCCGGCTGTCCGCCCTGGGACCCGGAGGACTCACCCGGGAACGGGCCGGATTCGAGGTCCGGGATGTGCATCCCTCCCATTACGGACGGATCTGTCCCATAGAAACCCCCGAAGGTCCCAACATTGGTCTGATTGTGTCTCTGTCAACATATGCCAGAGTCAATGATTACGGCTTTATTGAAACACCTTACAGTGTGGTGAAAGATGCCGAAGTAACAGAGCATGTCCGGTTTCTGAGCGCTTTTGAAGAAAAAGATCATCCCATTGCCCAGGCCAATGCGCCTCTGGAAAGTATCGCATCCGGCACAGAAAAAAAAAATCAGGACAGTGCTTCCGGAACACCGGTCCGTTTCAGAAATCTTCTGGTGACATCCCGTGTGATCGGCGAATTTATGATGGTTCCCCGGGAGCGGATCGAACTGATGGATATCTCTCCCAATCAGCTGGTAAGTGTGTCCGCATCCCTGATCCCTTTTTTGGAAAATGACGATGCCAACCGTGCGCTCATGGGCTCCAATATGCAGCGTCAGGCTGTGCCGCTCGTGGCACCTGACGCACCGGTGGTCGGCACAGGCATTGAAGGCGTGGTGGCCCGGGATTCCGGAGTCACCGTGGTGGCGCCCCGGGACGCTGTCGTGGCTGATGTGGAAGCCTCCCGTATTGTGCTGAAAATAAAAGATCCTGAGTTCGGAAATTCGGATGAGAGAGAAGCCAAGGATATTCCCGGACAAAGACAGGGCCCGTCCGCTGTGAAGATCTTCAATCTTTCCAAATTTGTCCGGTCAAATCAGAACACATGCTTTAATCACCGGCCCATTGTTGTGAAAGGTCAGCATGTCAGAGCCGGGGAAGTTATTGCAGACGGCCCGGCCACGGACAGCGGAGAACTTGCTCTGGGCAAAAACGTCACTGTGGCGTTCATGCCCTGGGGAGGATATAATTTTGAGGACTCCATTCTCATCAGCGAAAATCTCGTAAAAGAAGGCGTTTACACATCCGTACATATTGAGGAATTTGAAGTCGTGGCCCGGGATACCAAACTGGGAAAAGAGGAAATCACACGGGATATTCCCAATGTGGGGGACGAGGCCCTCAGAGACCTGGATGAAAGCGGTATTATCCGTCTCGGGGCCGAAGTGGCCGCAGGGTCGGTTCTCGTGGGAAAAGTCACACCCAAAGGAGAAACCCAGCTTTCTCCTGAGGAAAAACTTCTCAGGGCCATTTTCGGGGAAAAGGCCGGAGATGTCAAAGACACATCTCTGAGAATCCCCCCGGGTGTCGAAGGAATTGTAATTGACGCCAAAGTGTTCTCCCGGCGGGGGGTGGACAAGGATGACCGCACCCGTTCCATTGAGGATGATGAAATTGCGCTTTTGGAAAAAAACAGGGATGACGAACTTTCCGTGCTCAGGGAGGTGATCCGGGAACATATTCGCAGACTGTTATCCGGTTCGGAAGATTTGTTTCTGAAGAAACCGTTTTCCTATACTTCGGTGGGTACGGGTGAGAAAAAGCTTCTGAACAAAGGGGTTCTTCTCACTCCGGAGATGAGCGATGACATACCTGTGCGTCAGGCTGACAGACTCTTGCTGACAAATGCGGCTGTCACGGAGAAGATTCAGCGTCTGGCTGTGATTTGTAAAAAAGAAGTGCGCCGGTGCGGGGCTGAGTTTGAGAAAAAGGCCGGCCGTTATGAAAAAGGGGATGACCTTCCCCCGGGTGTGAACAAAATGGTCAAAGTTTATGTGGCCATGAAACGCAAGCTTTCAGTGGGTGACAAAATGGCCGGGCGCCACGGAAACAAAGGCGTGGTCTCCTGCATTCTTCATCAGGAGGACATGCCGTTTTTTGAAGACGGAACACCCGTGGACATGGTTCTGAATCCTCTGGGCGTGCCTTCCCGGATGAACGTGGGACAGATTCTTGAAATTCATCTGGGCCGGGCTGCCAAAGGACTGGGAGATCAGCTGAATCATCTGGCCGAAAAAAACCGGTTTGACGCGTTCAGAAAAAAAATGCGGGAAATCTTCAAAAATCAGCTATCGTCCGAGGAGGACAATGCATTGGAAAATGCTTCGGACAGAGAGCTTCGGAAACTGGCATCCCAGTATAAACGGGGCGTGAACATGGCCACGCCGGTTTTTGACGGAGCCAAGGAAGAGGAAATCAAGGCGATTCTCAAACAAGGAGGGCTTTCCGAATCTGCTCAGACAGTCTTGTATGACGGCCGCACAGGTGAGGCGTTCAGAGAAAAAATCACCGTGGGCACAATGTATATGCTCAAGCTTCATCATCTCGTGGATGACAAAATTCATGCCCGGTCCATCGGACCTTATTCTCTGGTGACTCAGCAGCCTCTGGGGGGCAAGGCCCAGTTCGGAGGTCAGCGTCTCGGGGAAATGGAAGTCTGGGCCATGGAAGCTTACGGGTCAGCATATTCTTTGCAGGAATTTCTGACAGTCAAATCCGATGACATGGCCGGCCGGACACGTATGTATGAAAAAATTGTCAAGGGTCAGAATGTGCTGGAGCCAGGTATCCCGGAATCTTTCAATGTGCTTACAAAAGAGCTCCAGTCTCTGGGGCTGGAAGTGAATTTGCTGGAAAAAGAGGACTGATATGGAAGCGCTTTATGATTTTTTCGCAAGACCCAAAGATCCGAGGCTTTACAGAGGCGTTCAGATTGCCCTGGCCTCGGGTGAGCTTATCCGCCAGTGGTCCCATGGTGAAATTAAAAAACCTGAGACCATTAATTATCGCACCTTCAAACCCGAACGGGACGGACTTTTCTGTGCCAAAATATTCGGGCCGACCCGGGATTATGAATGCAACTGCGGCAAATACAAACGCATGAAACACCGGGGCGTGATCTGTGAAAAATGCGGGGTGGAGGTCATTCAGTCCCGGGTCCGAAGAGAGCGCATGGCCCATATTGACCTGGCCGCAAGCGTGGCGCATATCTGGTATCTTAAAAGCCTGCCCAGCAAAATCGGGAATCTTCTGGACCTCACGCTGAAAAATATGGAACGGGTTCTTTACTTTGACAGCTACATTGTCACTGATCCCGGGGATTCGGACCTTGTGCGGTGCCAGCTGCTTTCTGATGAAAAATACCGGGAAGCCCTGGAAAAATACGGATTTGGCAAATTTGAAGTGGGAATCGGAGCAGAAGCAGTCCGCACCTTGCTGGAAGACGTGAATCTGGAGACGGTTCATAATGAACTCCGGGCCGACACCAAAGCCACATCCTCTTCCACCAAACGTCAGAAGCTTTCCAAGCGTCTGAGGATTGTGGATGCGTTCCGCCGCAGTCATGTGAGTCCGACGTGGATGATTATGAATGTGATCCCCGTGCTGCCTCCGGATTTGCGTCCCCTGGTTCCTTTGGAGGGGGGACGGTTTGCCACGTCGGATCTGAATGATCTGTATCGCCGGGTCATTAACCGCAACAACCGGCTCAAGCGCCTTATTGATCTGAATGCTCCGGATATCATTGTGCGGAATGAAAAACGTATGCTTCAGGAATCCGTGGATGTGCTGTTTGACAACGGCCGTCACGGACGGGTCATTACCGGAACCAACAAACGCCCTCTCAAATCATTGTCTGACACACTCAAAGGCAAACAGGGCCGTTTCCGTCAGAATCTTCTGGGAAAACGGGTGGATTACTCAGGCAGAACCGTGATCACCACAGGTCCGAGCCTGCGCCTTCATGAATGCGGTCTGCCTAAGAAAATGGCTTTGGAACTTTTCAAGCCCTTTGTATATTATCGTCTGGAACATAAGGGACTCGTGTCCACAGTGAAAAGCGCCCGCAAACTTGTGGAGCGGGAAACCCCCGAGGTCTGGGACACGCTTGAGGAGGTGGTAAAGGAATATCCCATCCTGCTGAACCGTGCGCCCACGCTTCATCGTCTGGGATTTCAGGCCTTTGAGCCTATACTGATCGAAGGAAAAGCCATTCAGCTGCATCCGCTGGTATGTACTGCTTTTAATGCGGATTTTGACGGGGATCAGATGGCTGTGCATATTCCCCTGTCTGTGGAGGCTCAGATTGAAAGCCGGATTCTCATGCTTGCGTCCAATAATATTCTGTCTCCGGCAAACGGGTCTCCTATTATTGTGCCCAGTCAGGATATTGTGCTGGGGATTTATTATATGACCCGGGAAATTTCCGGTTCCCGGGGAGAGGGGATGACGTTTGCCGGTCCCGGGGAGGTGCGCTCGGCTTATGATGCGGGAATGATTGATCTGCATGCGGGAATCCGTGTGCGAATGGGCGAAAGCACAGGGCCCGGATCCCGGGAAAGGGTTTCCACCACTGTGGGCCGGATTATTCTTTGGGAAATCATTCCCAAAAATCATATTGTGACGCTGCGTCATGTCCGGGTGTCTTCGGAGGCTGAGGCCGTCAGGATTCAGGAAGATCCGGAATTCGGGGCAGAGGTCTTTGAAAAAGCAGAGATTTTTGAATGCCGGAATGATGAGTTTGCCCGGAATTTCAATGTGTCAGATACAGAAACAGAAACTGTGTTTGCTCTGGGCACGGAAGAGACCGCGTGTCTCACAGCTCCGGATGCGGTTCATGTGTTCCGGGGAGTGAGCAGGCGTCCCGAGATTCCGTTTGATGTGGTGAACAAAGTCATGGATAAAAAGACTTTGCGGGATTTGGTGGATTTTGTTTACAGAAATCTGGGGCCCAAGGCCACGGTGATTTTGTCTGACCGGCTTAAAAACACGGGATATGCATATTCCACAAAAGGGGGGCTGTCCATT
The DNA here is from genome assembly GCF_017377395.1 of Desulfonema magnum. Classification (GTDB taxonomy): domain Bacteria; phylum Desulfobacterota; class Desulfobacteria; order Desulfobacterales; family 4be13; genus Desulfonema_C; species Desulfonema_C magnum. The sequence continues at coordinate 1,042,341 of NZ_CP061800.1, forward strand.
TCCATTGATGCCATGATTGTTCCGGAATCCAAAGAAGAAATTCTTAAGCAGGCCGAACATCAGGTTACGGAGATCGGACGTCAGTATTCAGAAGGACTGATCACCCAGGGTGAAAAATATAACAAGGTGGTGGATATCTGGGCCAAGGCCACGGATGAGGTGGCCAATGAGATGATGAGGGCCATGAAGCAGGCTGAGACAAGCAATCCCATTTATATGATGGCGGATTCCGGAGCAAGAGGATCAAAAGATCAGATGCGTCAGCTTGCGGGAATGCGGGGGCTGATGGCCAAGCCTTCGGGCGAGATCATTGAAACGCCCATCACAGCCAATTTCCGGGAGGGCCTGTCCGTGCTTCAGTATTTCATTTCCACGCACGGGGCAAGAAAAGGGCTGGCTGACACAGCCTTGAAAACTGCCAATTCAGGATATCTGACCCGGCGTCTGGCCGATGTGGCTCAGGACTGCGCAGTGATGGAGCCGGACTGCGGGACCATGATGGGGGTGGAGGTCACGTCTCTGATGGAAGGGGGCGAGGTGATTCAGCGCCTGGGAGAACGGATACTGGGACGGATCGCGGCCGAGGAGGATATCCGGGACCCGTTCACAGACGAGGTACTTGTGCGGATGGGCGATGAAATTGACGAGGCCGGTGTGAAACGCATCGAAGACGCAGGCATCACCAGCGTTAAAATTCGGTCGGTGCTGACCTGCCGGACCCGTCACGGCGTATGCGTCAATTGCTACGGCCGGGACCTGGCTCACGGCCGCAAAGTGGAAATCGGTCAGGCCGTGGGAATTCTTGCGGCACAGTCCATCGGAGAACCCGGAACCCAGCTGACCATGCGAACATTTCATATCGGCGGAACTGCCAGCCGACGGGTGGAACAGGCCGACATCCGGGCACGTACCGACGGCACAGTCCGCTTCACAGACCTGAATGTGGCTCAGGTGAGCGCAGGTTCGGTTTCTCCCGGATCTGACAATGAAAAAACAGATGCGAAATTCCCTTCGGAAGACCGCACCGAACTGGTGGTCATGAACCGCCGGGGCGGCGAATTCGCCATTATGGGAGACACCGGCCGTGAACTGGAAAGATTCCCCGTGATTTACGGTGCCCATATCCTGGTCAATGACGGACAAAAAGTCAGTTCAGGAGACCTTCTGGCAATATGGGACCCTTTTACCACACCCATTATTTCGGAAACAGACGGCGTGATCAAATTCGGAGATATCACCCCGGGAAAAACGCTTCAGGAAATGGTGGACCCCGTCACCGGCAAATCCAGCCGCACCATTATTGAATCCAAAATTTCGGATGTGCGGCCCAGAATTTCCGTGAAAGATGAATTCGGCAAAACCAAAAAACTGGAAGGCAAAGAAGAAAAACACGAAGGAAAAGGATCCGGAAAACCCAAAGCGGCCCGCTACACACTGCCGGTCAATGCCGTGCTCATGGTGGAAGAAGGCGCACGGGTCAGAGCCGGGGAAGTGATTGCCAAACTGCCCCGGGCCACAACAAAAACCAAGGATATCACCGGTGGTCTTCCCCGGGTCGCAGAACTCTTTGAAGTCAGAAAACCCAAAGAAACAGCCGTGTTAAGCGAAATCAACGGGTATGTGTCTGTGTCAAAAGGAGTCAAAGGAAAACAAAAAGTCACAGTTACGCCCGTGGAAGTGGGAGAGAAAAAAGAATATCTGATTCCCAGGGGCAAACATATCAATGTGTATGAAGGCGATTATGTCAAAGCCGGAGAACCGCTGATCGGAGGGGCTGCTATTCCCCAGGATATTCTTAATATTCAGGGCGAAGTTTCTTTGGCCCGTTATCTTGTGGATGAGGTGCAGGAAGTTTATCGTCTCCAGGGTGTCCGTATTAATGACAAGCATATCGAAGTTATTGTGCGGCAGATGATGCGGCGGGTGAAGGTGACTGATCCCGGGGATACGGATTTTATTACTGAGGAGCAGGTTGATAAAATTAAATTCGAAGAAATGAACCAGGCCATCAAAGCCAAGGGGGGGAAACCGGCCAGGGCCGAACCGCTTATTCTGGGAATTACCAAGGCTTCTCTGAGTACGGAGAGTTTCATTTCCGCAGCTTCTTTTCAGGAAACTACGAAGGTGCTTACTGAGGCGAGTATTGCCGGTGCAAAAGATTATCTCAGGGGACTTAAGGAAAATGTGATTATGGGGAGGATTGTTCCGGCTGGGACGGGTTTTTCTGCTTACCGTGATATCGCTGTTGAGGCAGAGAATCTGTCAAACAGTGAGATTTTTGTCTGATGCGTGTTTTTAATTATCGGACAGAAGCGGAGGCTGAGATTTTTTTCTAATTCTCATAAAATGCTTGACAATGCAGTAATAAAAAAGTATAATTTTAAATTTTAGCAAATCATCGTAAGATGGTCATAAGACTCAGGCAGAATGAAGAGGAGAATATGCCGACCATTAATCAGTTAGTCAGAAAGGGCAGGAAAAGGTTAAAGAAGAAGACCAATACGCCAGCGTTGAAAGGGGCACCCCAGAAAAGAGGGGTGTGTACACGAGTATATACTTCGACACCTAAGAAACCGAACTCCGCACTGAGGAAAGTCGCGAGGGTCAGGTTGACCACAGGAATAGAAGTGACAGCATACATCCCCGGCATAGGGCATAATCTTCAGGAACATTCAGTGGTTCTGGTCCGAGGGGGACGTGTCAAAGATTTGCCCGGTGTGAGGTATCATATTGTAAGAGGTACCCTTGACGCGCTGGGTGTTGAGGATCGGAAGCAGGGCAGGTCAAAATACGGCGCGAAGAAGCCCAAGTAGAAATAATTGATAATTATCAATTATCAATTATCAATTATCAAGAGGTAGTGTATGCCAAGAAGAAGAGAAGTTCCTGAACGGATAATTATACCCGACCCCAAATACAATAGCAAACTTGTATCGAGATTTATAAAATCGATAATGCGGGATGGCAAGAAAAGTGTGGCAGAGTCGTTAGTTTATGATGCATTTGATGTCATTGAAAAAAAGACAAACGAAGTGCCGCTGAAGGTTTTTGAACAGGCTGTGGATAATGTGAGGCCGCTGATCGAAGTCAAATCTCGGCGTGTCGGGGGATCAACGTATCAGGTGCCGACAGAAATACGGCCATCCAGACGAACGGCGCTGGCCATTCGATGGGTGATCGGTTTTGCGCGTAAACGTCCGGAAAAGGGGATGGCGTTGAAACTCGCGGGGGAATTATTGGATGCCGCCAATAAAAGAGGGTCTTCCATCAAGAAAAAGGAAGATACCCATAAGATGGCTGACGCAAACAAGGCGTTTGCCCATTTCCGCTGGTAATGAGCTGAGGAAAACGCTTCCTGAACTGAAAAAGCATCCGGCCCCCTTTGTTATCAGGGGGAATGATGCCGCCGGCAGGATGGCGAGGGACGAGAGATATCTGTTTATCTTCGGACCTGTGATATAAAAAAGCCATTTTATTTTAAATCAGGGAAAGCGGCAGAACTGTTGACAAGAGTGTCCGGTGTTTGGCAGACATGCGCACTCTAAACATTAAATATATTTGATGATGAATACTAAAATCAGAATCAGGCTGAAGGCATATGACCATAAGCTTCTGGATCAGTCCGCGACAGATATCGTTGACACTGCAAATAAGACAGGTGCAAAGGTCGTCGGACCCATACCGCTTCCGACAAGGATCAACAAATATTGTGTTCTTCGATCTCCCCACATAGACAAAAAATCCAGGGAGCAATTTGAGATGAGAACGCATAAGCGGCTGTTGGATATCCTGGAGCCGACGCAGCAGACGGTGGATGCTTTGATGAAGCTGGATCTTTCTCCGGGAGTGGATGTGGAGATAAAACTGTAGGGAATTGGAAATTCAATGTTCCGGTTTCCAATTTCAAGAGGGAATCATGTGCAGAGGATTGCTAGGAAAAAAGCTGGGAATGACAGGTATGTTTTCTTCAACAGGAGAATATGTGCCGGTGACGATAGTACAGGCGGGGCCGTGTGTGGTGACCCAGGTTAAAAGGGAAATAACAGACGGTTATGCGTCGCTTCAGTTGGGATTTGAGGAGAAGAAGAGTTCTCGCACAAATAAGCCAATAAAAGGACATCTTAAGAAAAGCGGAGAAAAGTGTTTTGCATTCCTGCGGGAATTTCCTGTGGAGAATCCGGATGAATACAGCCTCGGGCAGACGGTCATGCCGGATATATTCAGCATCGGGGAACATATTACTGTCACGGGGAAGATTAAGGGACGGGGGTTTTCAGGTGTAATAAAGCGGCACGGATTTCACGGGGGCCGGCAAACTCACGGAAGTAAAAGCAAGCGAATTCCCGGATCCATAGGATGCAGCGCATGGCCTGCCAAAGTTATCAGGGGCAAAAAAATGCCCGGTCAGTATGGAAATACAAAAAAGACGGTTCAGAATTTGGAGATTATTGATATCCGGCCGGAAGAAAATCTTATCATGGTGAAGGGTGCGCTCCCGGGTCCCATATCAGGACTGGTTGCTCTTTATAAAAAATGAAAAGCAAAGCAGCATTCAGCTTTCAAAGTGAAAAAAAATAGGTAATATAAAAATGGCTGTCGTAGATGTTCTTAATAGTAAAGGAGAAAATGTTTCCCAAAAGGAACTTGCAGATTCAATATTCAATGTTCCGGTCAGACCAAGTATCCTGCATGATGTTGTTGTGATGCAGCTGGCCTGCAGACGTTCGGGAACAGCTTCCGTAAAGCATCGCAGTGATGTTAAGGGCAGCACACGCAAGCTTTTTCGTCAGAAAGGAACCGGCAGGGCACGCCGCGGTGACATCAAATCTCCGTTGCTCAAAGGCGGGGGAAGTATTTTCGGGCCTGACCCCAGATCATATGCTTACAAACTTCCTAAAAAAGTGAGAAGGCTCGCGCTGAAAATGGCGCTGAGCAGCAAATATCTGGAAAATAAGCTTGTTTTGCTGGATCGGTTTGATCTGGATCGGATTAAGTCCAAGGATTTTGTGGCAGTCTTAAATGCGTTAGGTAAGAAAAACGTACTGATTGTGACAGATGAAAAGGATGAGAAGCTTGAGCTTTCATCCCGGAATGTTCCCGGCGTGAAGGTGCTGAGAACAGAGGGTCTGAATGTGTATGATATCCTCAGATATGATGAACTTATTCTGCTTGAATCTTCAGCAGCGGACATCGAAGGGAGGCTGACAAAATGATTCAGTACTATGATATTGTTAAGCGGCCTCTGATGACTGAAAAGACCACGATACAGAAAGAGACGTTTAATCAGTTGTCATTTGAGGTGGATCGTAAGGCGAACAGGGTTGAGATCAAAAGGGCGGTTGAGAAGATATTTGATGTCAGAGTGGCTGCTGTTCGGACCATGCAGATCAAAGGCAAGGTGAAACAAAGAGGCCGGATCATCGGGAAACGTAAGGACTGGAAAAAAGCCATCGTGACATTAATGCCTGGTGAACGTATTGGCTTTTTTGAAGGCGCTTGATTTGAATTGATAATTGATAATTGATAATTGATAATTATCAATTATCAATTCTCAATTCTCAACTCAATTAGCAGGGGAATACATGGCAGTAAAAAAAATAAAACCCACATCTCCGGGACGGAGATTCCAGGGATATTCGACGTTTGAGGAGATTACCCGCACAACGCCTGAGAAGCGTCTGCTGAAAGTGATCAAAAAAAGCGGCGGTCGCAATGCCAAGGGGCGTATCACATGCAGGCACCGAGGGGGAGGCCATAAGCGGCATTACAGGATTATTGATTTCAGACGGGATAAGACGGGTATTCCTGCAAAAGTCGCATCAATAGAGTATGATCCGAACCGTTCGGCCAGGATCGCACTTCTGCATTATGCGGACGGTGACAAACGATATATTCTGGCACCGCTTCATCTTTCAGTGGGCGATGCGGTCATGTCGGGTCCCGGGGCGGATATCAGGCCGGGGAATGCACTTCCGTTGAAGAATATTCCTCTGGGTACTCATATACATAATATTGAGCTGCGTCTGGGAAAAGGGGGACAGATTGTCAGAAGCGCGGGGACTTATGCCCAGCTCATGGCAAAAGAGGACCGTTATGCGCTGGTGAAGCTTCCGTCCGGAGAGGTGCGCATGGTGCTTTTATCCTGTCAGGCCACTATCGGACAGCTGGGGAATGTGATGCATGAGAACATTTCCTTGGGAAAGGCGGGTCGCAGGCGATGGCTTGGCAGACGCCCCAAGGTCAGAGGGGTGGCAATGAATCCGGTGGATCATCCCATGGGCGGCGGAGAAGGAAGGTCATCCGGCGGCAGACATCCCTGCACACCGTGGGGCAAGCCTACCAAGGGATATAAGACGCGTAAGAACAGAAGAAGTGACCAGTATATCGTCAAAAGACGTATAAAGAATTAAAATGGGGTGCGGGGTGTTTAAGTGTTTTTTATGTGTGGCTGACAGAAGACACTCCGAATCCCGGATACTTAAATACTTAAAATGGAGAAATTATGCCGCGCTCGTTGAAAAAAGGCCCGTACATTGAGGCGAAGTTATTTGAGAAGGTGATAGCGGCCCAGGGAACTCGCAGTAACAAGGTTGTCAAAACATGGTCCAGACGCTCAACAATTGTTCCTGAGATGGTCGGTATCACGTTGGCAGTCCACAATGGAAAAAAATTTGTTCCGGTTTTTGTTACAGAGAATATGGTCGGTCATAAGCTAGGTGAATTTTCACCGACGCGGACGTTTTACGGGCATGCCGGGGATAAGAAATCAAAACTGAAGAAAAAGTAAAACAAACCGCGAAATGAAAGCGCTGATAACTCGGTTATCGGTTAAAAAAGGGAGTGGCAGTAATGGAGTTTAAAGCTGTAGCCAGATATGTGCGCATTTCTCCTCAGAAGGTCCGCAAGTTAGTTGATGCGCTTAAGGGAGAACCAGTGGAAGAGGGATTGGCCATGCTGAAGTTTATGCCCCAGAAGGCGGCGGGTATTGTGAGAAAGATTGTCCAGTCGGCTGTGGCAAATGCGGAACAAAATGCGAATATTGATGTGGATTCACTGGTGATTCATAATATCATCGCTGATCAGGGGCCTATGCTGAAGCGATTCAGAGCGAGAGCACGCGGCAGAGGCACACGAATATTAAAGAGAACGTCTCATATTACAGTTATCTTAGCTGAGGAAAGTTAATCGTTAAACGTTTAAAAAAGGAGGAAAGCGCTTGGGCCAGAAAGTAAATCCCATCGGATTAAGGTTAGGTATTGTGAAGACCTGGGAATCCCGTTGGTATGCCGGAAAAAAATACGCAGATTATATACTGGAAGATTACAATATCCGAAAGTTTATAAAAAAGAAGCTGTACCATGCGGGTATTGCCAGAGTGGAGATCGAAAGGTCGTCCAAGCGTGTCAGGCTCCGAATTTATACGGCCAGACCGGGAATTGTCATTGGAAAAAAAGGTTCTGAAATCGAACAGCTCAAGAAGCAGTTGGAAAAAATGCTGTCTCACGAGGTGCTGATTGATATTCAGGAGGTCAGAAAGCCGGAGATTGATGCCCAGCTGGTTGCTGAGAATGTGGCGCTTCAGATTGTGCGCCGGGTGGCGTTTCGGCGTGCCATGAAGCGAGGCGTCTCATCAGCCATGCGGTTCGGAGCCAAGGGTGTCAAGATTATTTGTTCGGGGCGTCTGGGCGGTGCTGAGATGGCAAGAACGGAATGGTACAGAGAAGGCCGGGTTCCGCTGCATACGCTGAGGGCTGATATCGATTATGGGTTTATCGAAGCTCGCACAACTTACGGGATTATCGGCGTGAAGGTTTTTATATTCAAAGGTGAGATTTTGAAAAAGGATCAGCCTGAGACTGTGGCTTAGTCTTTTTGTCACTGATCTTCGGCAGAGAGATCAGACATGAGACAGACGGAGGAGATAAGGAGTTATGCTGAGTCCCAAGAAGGTGAAATTTCGCAAGCAGCAGAAGGGCAAGATGAGAGGCGTTGCCCACCGAGGCTCAGATCTGAATTTTGGTGAATTCGGGTTACAGGTTGTTGAGTGCGGAAAAATAAGTTCAAAGCAGATTGAGGCGGCACGTATCGCCATGACCCGCCATGTGAAAAGAGGCGGTAAAATGTGGATACGGATATTTCCGGATAAACCTTTTACCAAAAAGCCTGCGGAAGTCAGGATGGGAAAAGGAAAGGGAGCTCCCGAAGGCTGGGTCGCTGTTGTGCGTCCGGGGAGAATCATTTATGAAATGGAGGGGATTCCCAGGGAATTGGCCAGAGAGGCGCTGCGGCTGGCTTCACACAAACTTCCGGTGAAAACGAGATTTATTGAAAGGAGCGATGTGTGAAAGCGAATGAAGTCAGAGAGATGAGTACGGACGAGATGCATCGCAAAGTACTTGATCTGAAAGAGGAGCTTTTCAATTTGCGTTTTCAGCATGGTATCAGTCAGTTGGAAAATCCGCAACGGATGAAGCAGATCAGGCGTGATGTCGCAAGGCTGAAGACAATAATGAGAAACGTCGAACTGGAAACAGAAGATTAGAGAGCATCTCCGGTGGCGGCGACGCTGAAAACACAATATGAACGATCTTTGATGCCGAAAGACGCTGAGTAAGAAAAGTCTGGGGGGTGGAGAGCTAAACTACGATGGAACGCAGAGGAATGCGAAGGCAGGTGGTTGGGAGAGTCGTAAGCAATAAGATGGATAAGACGGTGATCGTCCAGGTTGAAAGGCTGGTCAAACATAATTTTTATCATAAATATGTGAGAAGGCGAACCAAATTCGCTGCTCATGATGAGAATAATATCTGCCAGATCGGAGACAAAGTGTCAATCACTGAGTCCAGGCCGATGAGTAAGACCAAAAGATGGCGAGTAAACAAAGTTGTCGTAAAAGCTGTCTGATGTTGTCGGTGGTTCGTATTTTTTTGTTGCAGGCGGCGAACTTCTGACAGGTATGGCAGCTGAGGATAAGGAAAGAAGAAAATGATACAGGCAGAGACCAGATTGACAGTGGCGGACAATTCAGGGGCAAAGGTGGTGTATTGCATCAAAGTTCTGGGAGGCTCGAGAAGACGTTATGCGACAATCGGGGATATTATTGTTGTGAGCGTGAAAGAGGCCATTCCGAACGCCCGGGTCAAAAAAGGAGATGTCCTGAAGGCTGTTGTGGTTCGGACCAAAAAGGAAATCCGAAGGCCGGACGGATCATATATAAGATTTGATGATAATTCAGCGGTGCTGATCAATGCACAGAAAGAACCTGTCGGAACCCGTATATTCGGGCCTGTGGCAAGGGAGCTGCGAGCCAAAAGGTTTATGAAAATTATTTCCCTTGCGCCGGAGGTTTTATAGGTGCGTCAGGCTAGAATAATCTGTCTGAAAATATCGGGAGACACCAAGATATTTTCGGAGAGATTCGTACCTGAAAGGCAGAGAAAAAGATGATGATAAAAAACAAATGTCATATAAAAAAAGATGACAAGGTAAAGATTATTGCCGGCAGGGACAGGGGAAAAATCGGCAAGGTGCTGAGGGTCGTCAGGAAGGATAACCGGGTTCTTGTTGAGAATATCAATATTGTAAAACGTCATACGAAACCGTCTGCTCAGAACAAGCAGGGGGGCATTGTTGAGAAAGAAGTCCCGATTCATTTGTCCAATGTTATGCTGATGTGCAGTAAGTGCATGAAGGCCGGACGTATCCGATTCCGCCGTCTGGAAGATGGTAAGAAAACCCGTATCTGCGGAAAATGTGGCGAAATTGCAGACTGAGATTTGGGATCGGGGATTTGGGGATCGGAAATTTGGGATCAGGGATTTGGGATCAGGGGCAGTTAAATTGCAAATCACGAATCACAAATCGCAAATCACAAATCACAAATCACAAATTCTTCACATAATAACTGAGGGTTATGATGTCAGAGTTAAAAGCATATTACAATAAGGAAGTCGTTCCTATATTGACCAAAACATTTGAGTATAAAAATCCCATGCAGGTTCCCAAGCTTGAGAAAGTGGTGCTGAATATGGGGCTGGGAGAGGCGATTCATAATGTCAAACTGATTGATTCGGCTGCCGAGGAACTGAAGATGATAGCGGGCCAGAGTCCTGTTGTTACCCGAGCGAAAAAGTCTATTGCCGCATTTAAGTTAAGAGCAGGGATGCCTATTGGCTGTATGGTGACGCTTCGCCGCAACCAGATGTATGATTTTTATAACAAACTGGTGAATATTGCGCTTCCGCGTGTCCGTGACTTCAGAGGTATTTCTGGGAAGGCCTTTGACGGTCATGGAAATTATTCCCTGGGGGTGAGGGAGCATATTATTTTTCCTGAGATTGATTATGATAAGATAGACAAAATCAAGGGGCTGAATATCACTGTTGTCACAACTGCGAAAACAGATGAAGAAGGAAAGAAACTTCTTAAACTGTTAGGTATGCCGTTCAGGAACTGAGGTTTGAGATTTGGGATTTGAAATAAGGGAGGGTTGATTTGGCAAAGACATCTATCAGAATGAAGGCAAAAAGAAAACCTAAGTTCGCAGTAAGGGCTTACAACAGATGTCCGATTTGCGGCAGACCCAGAGGTTTTTTGAGAAAATTCGGAATTTGCCGTATTTGTTTTCGGACGCTTGCTTCCCATGGCAAGCTGCCGGGGGTTATAAAATCAAGTTGGTAATATAATAAATGATAATTGACAATTATCATTTGACAATTAACAATTATCAATTATCAATTTATATAAGGAGACCATAATGGCGATAACTGATCCGATTGCGGATATGCTGACTCGTATCAGAAATGCCGGAAAGGCGAAGTTCAACAGTGTTGATATTCCCGGGTCAAAGCTGAAGATCGAATTGGCGAAGGTGCTGAAAAACGAAGGGTTTGTCAGAAATTATAAGTTTATCCGGGATGGGAAACAGGGCATTTTGCGTGTCTATCTTAAATATACCCGGGAACAGCAGCATACGATTTTTCGTATTGAGCGTGTCAGCAAGCCGAGCCGGCGCCTTTATGTGAAAAGCAAGGATATAAAACCTGTTTTTAACGGCATGGGGATTGCGATTCTATCCACTTCCAAGGGGATAATGACTGACAAACAGGCCAGAAATCAGAATGTGGGGGGCGAGATTCTCTGCAATTTATGGTAGTTTTAAAGGGTTTGAGTTTCGAATTTTTTCGAAGGAGTAAGATATGTCCCGAGTAGGCAAAAAACCGATTCCGATACCGGATAATACAAAGATATTATATAAGGACAGGGTGATTACTGTTCAGGGTGAGAAAGGCAGTCTTACGAGATCTGTGCATCCGTCTGTTGATCTGAAGATAGAAGACAGGGTTGTGAATGTGATCATGGAAAGCGATGACCGGCCTACCCGTGCATTACAGGGGCTGACCCGGAGCCTTGTATCCAATATGATTATCGGTGTGAGCAAGGGGTTTGAGCGGGTGTTGGAGATAAATGGTATTGGTTATCGTGCTGAGGTGAGCGGTAATGTTGTGGTGTTTAACCTCGGTTATTCGCATCCCATCAATTTTGACATACCGGAGGGGATTTCGGTATCTGTGGATAAGAACAATGTCCTGAGGCTTACGGGGATTGACAAAGAAAAGCTGGGGCATACAGCTGCGTCAATCAGACAGCTCAGGCCTCCTGAACCTTACAAGGGCAAGGGGATTAAGTATGCAGAGGAACGCATACAGAGGAAGGCCGGAAAGGCCGGGGCGAAATAAGTCAGTTTTCAGTTTTCAGCTTTCAGTTTCCAGCTTTCAGCTTTCAGCCTTCAGCTTTCAGCTGGAAACTGAAAGCTGAAAACTGAACAAGGGGAAAAGATGGGATCATTAAATTTAAAAAAACAGGCGCATTTAAAAAGAAAGAAAAGAATCAGGAAAAAAATGCACGGCACGCCGCAGCGGCCGAGGCTGAGTGTGTTCCGAAGCGCCAGACATATATATGCTCAGGTGATTGATGACACATGCGGACGGACTCTTGTTGCCGCGTCAAGTATGGAGAGTGTTGTCAAGGAACATTTTGCCAAGGTTTCGGAAGATCCGAAGCCTTCGGATACTTCTGATTCCCAGGGGGCCGAGGCTTCCCAGAGTTCGGAAGCTGCTCCGGGAGGAAAGGTCGCAGTGGCAGGATTTGTGGGCCGGCTTATTGGCGAGCGTGCCATTGAAAAAGGTGTGAAGCAGATTGTTTTTGACCGTAACGGATTTTTGTATCACGGACGGGTCAGAGCGGTATCTGATGGCGCACGTAAGGCTGGTTTGGATTTCTGATAATTGACAATTGAGAATTCTCAATTCTCAATTCTCAATTCTCAATTAATAAAGGAGGGGTCTTTGGGTTTTAATCAGAAAAGACAGCAGCAGCAGGATACAGAGGAAAACCAGCTCATAGACAAGGTTGTCCATATCAGCCGGGTGGCAAAAGTGGTCAAGGGCGGTCGCAGATTCAGTTTCAGTGCGATTGTTGTGGTCGGCGATGGCGAGGGCAGCGTAGGGTTCGGACTGGGGAAGGCAGGTGAAGTGCCTGAGGCAATCCGTAAGGGCGTTGAGAAGGCCAAGCGATCCATGGTCAAGGTGCCTCTGGTTGAGGGAACCATACCGTTTGAGGTTATCGGAAGATTTGGTGCGGGACGGGTTTTACTCAAGCCCGCGTCCGAAGGAACCGGTGTTATTGCAGGAGGCGCTGTGCGGGCCGTGCTTGAAGCGGTGGGGGTTCAGAATATTCTGACGAAGTGCCTGGGAACGAATAATCCCCACAATGTTGTCAAGGCAACTGTCATGGGGCTTCAGGAGCTTCAGAGCCGGGAACAGGTGGCCGCAAGACGCGGCAAGCGTGTGGAAGATCTGTAACGAATTGAAGAGCAAAGAATTTTTTAATTCTCAATTTTCAATTCTCAATTTTCAATTCGTATGAGTGGGAAATGGCGCAAATGTTGAAAATAAGGCTTGTTAAGAGTATGATCGGACGGCCGGAAAAGCACCGCAAGGTGTTGCGAGGCATGGGGCTGACAAAGCTCAACCGGATGGTTGAACTGGAAGATACGCCCTGTGTTCGGGGAATGATCAACAAGGTATCGCACCTAGTAAAGATTGAAGATTAGCAGAAAGGGAGACTTTCATCCCGAGTTTCTGATTTTCAGTCGAATGACGGAGTCTGACAAATGAAATTAAATGAATTGTCACCGGCACCGGGCTCGCGCAAATCCCGAAAACGTGTGGGACGGGGTGTCGGATCAGGAAGTGGTAAAACCGCGGGCAGAGGTTCCAAAGGACAGAACAGCCGTTCGGGCGGAGGCGTGAGGCCCGGTTATGAAGGCGGCCAGATGCCGATTCATCGGCGTCTGCCTAAAAGAGGTTTTACAAATATTTTCAGAAAAGAATTTGAGATCGTGAACATACAGGACTTGTCAAGATTTGAAAGCGGCAATGTTGTTGATATGGCGGCGCTTGTTCAGAAGGGGCTTATCAAGGGCAAAAAAAAGGCCGGCGTCAGACTTCTTGGCAAGGGTGATATTAAATATCCGCTTACAGTGAAGTTGGACAAGGGTAAATACGGTTTTATCCATATCAGCAAAGGTGCCAGGGAAAAGATTGAGGGTGCCGGCGGAAATGTAATGATTGAGGGCTGAGAATTATATGGTTTTTTGTTTTTTAAATTCTCGGTTGAAAGGGGCCTGATATGGTTGGTGGCGGGTTTCAGAATATATTCAAGATTCCTGAGCTCAAAAAAAGGATTTTTTATACATTTGCACTTTTGGCTGTATATCGCATTGGTGTTCATGTGCCGACTCCGGGAATAGACAGTCTTGCGCTTGCCAAGATATTTGAGGCGCATAAAGGGGGAATTCTCGGTATTTTTAATATGTTTTCAGGTGGCGCACTGGAGCGGCTGTCTGTTTTTGCGCTGGGAATCATGCCCTATATCAGCGCATCAATCATACTCCAACTTCTGACGGTTGTCATACCGCATTTGGAAAGGCTGTCAAAAGAAGGGCAGCAGGGGCGGAAAAAGATTACCCAATATACTCGTTACGGTACGGTTCTGCTAAGTATCATCCAAGGATTCGGTATCAGCGTCGGCCTTGAGCAGATGGGCACAGTTTTGTATCCGGGATGGAGTTTCAGACTGATGACGGTGATTACTCTGACGGCAGGGACAGCCTTTATTATGTGGCTGGGGGAACAGATCACAGAGCGCGGTATTGGTAACGGGATTTCTCTGATTATTTTTGCTGGTATTGTTGCCCGGCTTCCGGAGGCCATAGTCAATACGATTCGTCTTCTTTCGACCGGAGAGATCGGAATTTTTCTTGTCCTGCTTCTTTTGGCCCTGATGATAGGGGTTATTGCGATTATCGTATTTGCAGAACAAGGGCAGCGTCGTATTCCTGTCCAATATGCCAAGCGGGTTGTCGGGCGAAGGATGTATGGGGGCCAAAGTACCCATCTCCCCCTGAAGATTAATACGTCCGGTGTCATACCGCCTATTTTTGCGTCATCAATCATCATGTTTCCGGCAACACTGGCGAGCTTTATCGAAGTGGAGTGGATGAAAAATGTTGCTGCCGCCATGATGCCGGGAAATATTGGGTATGAATTGTTGTTTGTCGCTTTTATATTCTTTTTCTGTTATTTTTATACAGCGGTTACGTTCAATCCGGTTGATGTCGCGGACAATATGAAAAAACACGGCGGATATATTCCGGGAATACGTCCGGGCAAGAACACAGCCGATTATATTGACAGAGTTTTAACCCGTATTACATTGGGCGGAGCCATATATGTTTCTGCAATATGTGTGTTGCCGTCAATTTTAATAGCAAAGTTTCATGTTCCTTTTTATTTCGGAGGCACTGCCCTTCTTATCGTCGTCGGTGTGGCCATTGACACAGTTGCTCAGATTGAGTCCCATATGCTCACCAGACATTATGAAGGTTTCTTAAAAAAAGGCGGCGGAGCCAGAATAAAAGGCAGGTTTTAGGAATTGATAATTGATAATTATCAGGGGATTAAAATATGGCAAAGGAAGAACCAATAAAAGTACAGGGTACGGTGATTGAAACTTTACCCAATGCAATGTTTAAAGTGGAGCTGGAAAACAAGCATCAGATACTTGCGCATATTTCAGGCAAGATGCGCATGCATTTTATTAAAATCCTGCCTGGCGATACTGTTACGGTTGAGCTTTCGCCATATGATCTGACTCGCGGCAGAATAACATACAGAGCAAAATAAGGAGTTTCAGATGAAAGTCAGGGCTTCTGTAAAGAAGATGTGCAATAAGTGTAAAATAATCCGTAGAAAAAGGGTTGTGAGAGTAATTTGTGAAAATAAAAGGCATAAACAGAGGCAAGGATAATTTGGGATTTGGGATTTGGGATTTGGGATTTGGCAAATGACCCATCACTAATCAGCAATCACCAATCACCAAAAAGGGGGGATTAAAGGTTGGCAAGAATTGCGGGCGTAGATTTACCAAAGGGCAAGCGGATTGAGATAGGGCTGACATATATTTACGGCATTGGGCGTACTACATCAAAACGGATTCTCTCAGAACTGGATATCAGTCCGGATATTAAGACAGATGAGTTGTCGGCAGAAGCAGTCAACAATATCCGTAAGCTGATTGACAGCGAATACAAGGTTGAGGGGGAACTCCGCACTGAAATTTCCATGAATATCAAACGCCTGATGGATCTCGGATGTTATCGCGGACTTCGTCATCGGAAATCCCTTCCTGTGCGGGGGCAGCGGACAAGCACAAATGCCCGGACACGAAAGGGACCCAGACGAGCGGCTGTAAAGAAAAAAGGCGCGGCCAAAAAGAAGTAAGGGAAGGGGGTCAGTGGTTCGTTCGTAGTCCGTGGTCAGTTGTCTGCTCAGTTGACAACTGGCAACTGCGACGGATATAAAAGACATAGGGACATTTACATTATGGCAAAAAGAAAAACCCGTACAAAAAAGAGAGAGAAAAAAAATATATCAAATGGTGTCGTGCATATTCAATCTACATTTAATAATACGATTGTTACGATAACTGACCCGTCTGGTAATATTGTTTCATGGTCAAGCGCGGGCGTACAGGGCTTTAAGGGATCACGGAAAAGCACGCCGTTTGCCGCGCAGCTCGCGGCCGAAGATGCCGCGAAGAAGGCAATGGAACATGGTATGAGAAATGTGGAAGTTTATGTCAAAGGACCCGGAGCTGGCCGGGAATCCGCCCTGCGTTCGTTACAGGCTGCCGGATTTAATGTTATGATGATCAAAGATGTGACACCAATTCCGCATAATGGCTGCAGGCCACCTAAGAGACGCAGAGTTTAATTTAGTGAGAAGTGAGAAGTGAGAAATGATTTCTCTCTTCTCGCTCAGATTAAGGAGGAAATTTGGCACGATATAGAGGTTCTGTTTGCAGGCTATGCCGGCGTGAAAACGTGAAATTGTTCCTGAAGGGGGACCGATGTTATTCTGATAAATGCGCTTTTGACCGGCGCGGTTATCCACCGGGACAGCATGGTCAGCGTCGCCGGGGAAAAATTTCGGATTATGGTATCCAGCTCCGTGAAAAACAAAAAGCAAAACGGATGTACGGTCTTTGCGAAAAGCAGTTCCATATGTTTTTTGAAAGAGCAGATCGCCAGAAAGGTATTACCGGTATTAATCTTCTTATTTTGCTTGAACGTCGGCTGGATAATGTTGTGTATCGTTTAGGTTTTGTAAATTCACGTACCCAGGGGCGTCATTTTGTGAGACACAATCACTTCCTCGTAAATGGGAAGAAAGTGAACATTCCGTCTTACTTGGTCAAAGTAGGTGATGTTATCAGTGTCCGGGAAAAAAGCCGTAATATTCAGGCCATCGGCGATGCGGTGGATGCGATGGTGCGAAGGGGAATTCCCCAGTGGCTTGATTTGGAAAAGGAAAATCTGAAAGGTTCCATAAAAGCGATGCCTGTTCGTGAGGATATTACCATGCCTATTCAGGAACAACTGATCGTGGAGCTTTATTCCAAATAATTTGAAACCGGAAACTGAAAACCGGATTCAAGTTTCAGATTTCAAATTTCAAATTTCAAGCTTCCAAATCCGGAGTTATAATAAAAAATGTCATCAAATGAACAACTCATGTACATGAACTGGCAAGAGATGATTAAGCCAGAAAAGGTTCAGGTAACCCGGAAGCCCACCTATGGTAAGTTTGTTTGTGAACCTCTGGAAAGAGGATTTGGTATAACAATCGGAAACTCTTTAAGACGGATAATCCTTTCTTCTCTTTACGGCGCGGCCATCACCTCAGTAAAATTTGACAATGTGATGCATGAATTCAGCGTTATCCCGGGTGCCCTTGAAGATGTTTCGGAGATTATCCTTAACTTGAAGGAGGTGCGCTTCAAGCTTTCTCCCGAGGCTGATCCTAAGAAAATAATGAGGGCGCACATTGATGTGGAAAGGGAGGGAGATGTCATTGCCGGGGATATCATCAGCGATGACGGAAAGGTTGAAGTTCTCAACCCGGACTTGCACATTGTAACGCTTTCCAACGGAGCGCGTTTGAAAATGGAAATGGTCATCAAAGTTGGGAAGGGATATTCTCTGGCTGAAGCAAACAAAGATGAAGACGCACCCATAGGCACCATACCCATAGATGCAGTATTTTCTCCCATTAAACGCGTAAGCTATGTCGTGGGGAATGCACGTGTGGGCCAGAGAACAGATTATGACAAACTTACCATGGAAATATGGACTGACGGGAGTGTTTTTCCGGAAGACGCAGTTGCTTTCGCTGCCAAGATATTTAAGGAGCAGATGACGATTTTCATCAATTTTGATGAGCAACTGGAACCGGAACCTGATAAAAAATCAGAGGAACAACAGAAGCCTCAGTTTAATGAAAACCTTTACAGAAGTGTTGAGGAGCTTGAACTTTCCGTACGCAGTGCCAATTGTCTTAAAAACGCTGATATAATGAAAATTTATCAACTGGTGAGTAAAACCGAAGCGGAAATGTTAAAAACCAAAAACTTCGGAAGGAAGTCTCTGAACGAGATTAAGGAAGTTTTAGCTGAAATGGGTCTTTCTCTCGGAATGAAACTTGAGGGGTTTGTGCCGCCTGAGGAAGATGAAGGAGAGTAATTATTTATGAGACATCGAAAAGCCGGTGTAAAATTAAACAGAACAAGCAGCCATGCCAAAGCCATGTTCCGAAATATGGTCACATCGCTGTTTAAGCATGAGCGTATCCAAACCACGGATGCGAAAGCAAAGGAACTGAGAATCTGGGCGGATCATATGATTACGCTGGCAAAACGGGGCGATCTTCACGCCAGGCGCCAGGCGCTTTCAATCATAAGAGAAAAGGATGTTGTCCATAAACTGTTTGAAGAGGCTCCCGAGCGTTTTGGTTCTGTATCCGGAGGATATACGCGGATTATCAAACTGGGAAGGCGACAGGGAGACGCGGCTCCTGTTTCTCTGATTGAACTCACTGCAAGCGAAAAGATCAGGAAGAAAAAAGAGAAAAAAAAAGAAAACAAGACAGATAAGAAACAGGCTGCGGAAGAGACAGAAGAAAAAGCAGAAAAAAAAGAGGCTGTGGAAGATCAGACGGACACAGAGACAGAAACACCGTCATCTGCCGAAGATCAGCAGAGCTGAAAGCCAAAGGCTTTCAGCTTTTAGCTATACATCTCAGCGTGTATAGTTTTCAATATTTTTCGCATACCCTTCAAAATCATTTTCCAGAAGAAAGCGAGAAATCATTTCACTCACCTTATCAGCGGTGTCAATGTGATAAAAGCCTTTTTCATCAGGGCGTGCGATTTTTTTTGCATTTTCAACAATTGCCTGGAGAGACGCGGCCGTTATATCCACATTGACGTTAACGGTAAGGGGTTCTTTTGATGTTGCCATTCTTAGTTGCCTCCTGTTTTTTTCAAGTTATATGATCAAATTTCCGCTGTTATAAAATATCCGCCCAATTCGTTCTGACGGGTAATCTGAAAACCTGCGAGGTTTCCGAAACCTCGCAGATATCACACACCCTGACCGTAACTTATTTATTGGGTGTTTCATATTATACCAATCGCGATAAAAATCCCCTGCCACAAATGCTTTTATTTTTGTTCTTATATAGAAAATTATAAAAATTTGCAACCACTACAGGGAAGTCAGATAAGAAAAAGGAAAATTTCCTTCTTATCCGACTTCCCTGTTGTTTTTGGGTATCCTTCATTTGTCGGTTCACACTTCACAGGAGAACAATTATCTGTTCTCGGTCATATGGTTCGTCCTTCCTGTCATCATTGATCTCCGCACATTTGAAAGCTTAAAAAATATCAGATAAAACAAAATGTTAAATATTGACGAGGTATTTTTTTCTTTTAATATTATATAACCCTTGATTTAATAAATAAAGTATATTATCATTTTTACTGAATATACCTAATACCACCGTCATAAACTGAGCTTTTTGGTTTTGCCAAAATTTCGCTTCAGACATGGAATCATCTGGAAAAGCAGGGTCCTGAAAAAGTGAAATTTATGCTGGCCGAGACTATGGAATGAAGCGGGGGGAAAGTTTTTTTCTTACGCTGACCCCGTCTGATTAAATTTTATAACCGATTCGTTTGCTTATCTGATACAGGAGATTCACGATGAAAACAATGAATGTAAAGGCTTTGATGGTTCCTCTGGCTGAATATGCAACTGTCCCCAAAGATGCTACATTGTATGATGCTGTTGTGGCGCTTGAAAAAGCCTTACAAAGCTTTGATCAGAAACGGTATCCGCACAGAGCTATTCTCGTATATGAGGACATGCCAGAAAATATTGTAGGAAAAATCAGTCAGTTGGACATATTGAGGTCATTGGAACCCAAGTATGAACAAATGATGGAGAAGGGGAGTTCCTTAGCCCGTTTTGGTTTCGGCCGGCAGTTTCAAAAGTCCTTGCTCGAGCAATATAAACTTTGGGACAAACCCCTCAACCACGTCTGCAAAAAAGCGGCTGAAATTCATGTTAAGGATTTTATGTACACACCCGGAGAAGGGGAATACGTTGAATCTAAGGCATCTCTGGATGAAGCCATAAACCAGTTGGTCATGGGCCATCATCAGTCTTTGATTGTGACCCAGGACAAAAAAATTGTGGGAATTTTAAGGCTGACGGATGTGTTTATGGCAGTTTTTGACGCAATTGTAAGCCCCGAATCTAAATAATTCATACCCGTTAGTACTTACAAATGAATCATTGTTACAGTATGAATGAGATGTTGGTTTTTTCTGGCGCTATTTTTGCGTATGAGATCGACGCAGGATAGAATCTGTTTACATGAATCAGAAAATTTTTATTTTATTATAATCGTAATTTTAATACCAGAAAAATCCCCGCGGTTTTATCATAAATAAAGCAAGTTATAAATTTTATAGCATAAAAAAAGATTACTAACTTTTGTCTTTTTTCTGTAAAATTGCAGAAAACAGTCAGAAGTGCGACATCTGAAAAATCTGACTCATTTTATGAATAATTGTCAATCATATTAATGCGTCAGCTCTTGTTGCAAGATATCTTTTTATATAATGTTTTAAGGCTAATTTTATTTTTTATAAGGAAGCTGCGGAGATAAACCTGGCTGACTAGGATACTAAAAAAAAGGAGAATTTTACATGACGGATGATGTCAAATCCGCCCCCGGTGAGGTTAGTTTTAATTGGAAGCGTTACCTGTTTATGGCGATAGGTGTGATCCTTTTCGCTGTTGTTTATTATTCCCCCCAATGGGCTGATGCCATAGATCCCGGAGGAAAACATTTTCCTCTGAGCAAAGAGGGAAAAGGTGCCTTGGCTGTATTCCTCCTGGCAGGAACATGGTGGGTTTTTGAGGTGGTTCCCATCGGTGTGACCAGTCTGGCTATCGGCGTACTTCAGGCACTTTTCCTGATTCGCCCGGCAAAAGTGGCTTTTAAGGATTTTATGGATCCTTCGGTAATGTTCATCTTTGCATCCATTGTCATCGGTCTGGTATTCACCAAAACGGGGCTGACAAAGCGGCTGGCCTACAAAATGCTTCTGGTCGTGGGGGAGAGAACCAGCATGATTTACTTAGGCTGCTTTGTGGTTACAGCGGCCCTTACCCATATTATGGCCCACACTGCCGTTGCAGCAACCATTTACCCCCTTTTACTGGCGATCTACAGTCTTTACGGAGAAGGCGATAAGCAGACCCGATTCGGAAAAGGGCTTTTTATGGGAATGGCTTATGTGGCAGGGGCAGGCAGTATTGTGACCCTGCTGGGAGCCGCCCGGGGTGCTGTGGCTCTTGGTTTTTATACTGATATTGTAGGAAAAAACATTTCCTTTTTTGAACTGTCATACTATATGTTTCCCATCGGATGGATTATGACATTCCTCCTCTGGGTATTTTTCATGATTTTTTTTAAACCTGAAAAAAAGGTCATTCCCGGGTTGAGAGAAAAAGCAAGACAGCTTGACATCCAAATGGGAGGGATCACCCGTCAGGAAGTTCTGGCCGCTTTTATCGTGTTCACCTGTATTCTGGTCATGTCCCTGCGTTCCTTTATTCCTGCTCTGCAACCTCTTGATAAGACGGCTATTATTCTGATTTCCACTATTTTGTTTTTTGTCGTCGGAATTCTGAAGCTTGAAGACCTTGAAGAGATTCCATGGAACATTATTCTGCTTTTTGCCGGAGCCATGAGCATTGGTTTCTGTCTGTGGGAAACCGGGGCTGCCAAATGGATGGCTGTGAACTGGCTTGTAATGTTCCAAAAAGCCAACTGGTTTGTTTTTGTTATGAGCATCGCCTTTTTTGTCATGATGATGACAAACTTTATCATGAACGTGGCAGCCATTGCCATTTCACTGCCTGTGGCACTGGTCATCGCGCCTTACCTCGGGGTGGCTCCTGAAGTGATTCTTTTTGCTTCATTGGTTACCGCGGGTATGCCCTTTCTGCTACTGGTGGGAGCGGCTCCTAATGCGATTGCTTATGACTCAAAACAGTTTACAACCGGCGAATTTTTTCTGTATGGTATCCCTGCCAGTATTCTGCTGATGGTTGTGGTAGGCTTTGCCACCCTGGTTCTCTGGCCGCTGATGGGAATGCCTGTTACACTGCCGTAATAAGAAAATTTTTCTTTAATATTTCGGGTTACAGGTCAGGACTTTTTATCTGGCTTGTAACCTGCACAACCTTTCATTAAGAAACCGGGGGGTCTGAATCACCCGGTTTCTGTCCGATTCAAGGGTCGGGACCACCACCGATTCCTCCTCCTGTTGAGACACTTCCCGAGTCCCACTCTGATCTGTAGCTAAATTATCCGGAATGCCAAACTTACCGTTTGGCAGAAGTGCCGAGACTTGTCAGCATCAGAAATATTGGCAAACTTGCCAAACTGCAAGTTTGGCACTCTGGATCGAAACATGAAAGTGAGAGCAAAATTTCTCACTTCTCACCTCTCACTTTCATAACCTCGTGAGGAAAATGATCGTGAATAAAAAGAAAAGATCGGCTGAGGCGATACTTAAGGCTGAATCTGCCAATATTCGAAGGTTACGACCTTATGAAAACTACCTGGTTGCGATGATTGCTATTGCATGGGCATTGTTTCAGTTGTCACTTGCCAGTATTTTGCTACTTGACAGCACAAGAGAAAGGACGATCCATCTTGCTTTTGCGATAGCACTTCTCTTTCTTGTGATGCCCTGTCTTAAAAGCTCTCGGAAATACCTGGGCTTTCTTTCCGTTACAGACCGTATTCCCCTTATGGATTACATTTTTGCTGCGTCAGGCGCTATAGCAGCACTTTATCTGGCTTTGGATTATGAAGGACTGGCAATGCGGTCCGGTATGCCGATCACTCGGGATATTGTATCGGGAACCATCCTTGTAATTCTCCTGCTCGAAGCTACAAGAAGAATCATCGGACCTGCTTTGTCTGTCATCGCCATTCTGTTTACCTGTTACGCGTTTTTAGGCCCGTATATGCCCGATATTTTAGCGTTCAAAGGTGTTTCTCTCAGGAAATACCTGAGCAATATCACCCTTTCAACCGAAGGCATTTACGGTATCCCGCTGGGAGTTTCTTCCTCCATTGTTTATCTCTTTGTGCTGTTAGGCGCGTTGTTGGACAAGGCCGGAGCAGGAAAATTTTTCACAAGCCTGGCGATCTCAGTGCTGGGTCGTTATAAAGGAGGAGCTGCAAAAGCTGCAGTGGTGGCAAGCGGAGCCACCGGTCTTTTTTCCGGCTCCAGCATTGCAAATATCGTTACAACCGGCCCCTTTACCATTCCTCTCATGAAAAAAATCGGTTATCCTCCGAAAAAAGCAGCCGCCACCGAAGTCGCCTCAAGCACGGATGGTCAGCTCATGCCGCCCATCATGGGGGCGGCCGCGTTTATCATCGCCGAATATGTGAACGTGCCTTACCTCGAGGTGGTAAAAGCCGCGGCAATTCCCGCGTTTGTCTCATATTTCGGCCTGTTCTGCATCACCCATCTTGAAGCCTCGAAACTGGGCATAAAGGGCCTTCCGCGGGAAGATACGCCTGATTTTTTTGCCACGCTGAAAAACGGACTGCATTATTTAATTCCGCTGGGCGTGCTGTTATATGAACTCGTGATTCTCAGACACTCGCCGGAACTCGCAGCTTTCAGAGCAATAATGGTTCTGTTCTTAATCATTGTTTATCAGGAAATCAGAGGAGCAGTTCTGGCTAATAAGACCATCAGATCTGCGCTAATAAGCGGGGTTCGGATTATTACAAGCGGTCTGATTCAGGGATCAAAAAACATGATGTCCGTGGCTCTTGCATGTGCCGCGGCAGGCATAATCGTGGGCGTCGTAAACATGGGCATCGGCGGAATGATATCGGGTATTGTTGAAGACCTTGCCCGGGGAAATATTTTTCTCCTGCTTTTCATAACCGCCATGGCAAGTCTCCTGATTGGCATGGGACTTCCCACAACAGCCACGTATATTGTAATGGCATCTCTGACAGCGCCGATTATCGTCAATGTGGGACAGATTTATGGTTTTGCCATTCCCATAATGGCTGCTCACCTTTTCTGCTTTTATTTTGGCATACTGGCAGATGATACCCCGCCTGTGGGGCTTGCCGCTTATGCAGCGTCCGCCATAGCAGATTCCGAGCCGATTCCTACCGGCATACAGGGCTTTTTATATGATATAAGGACTTCTGTCATTGCCTTCCTGTTTGTGTTCAATCCTGATCTCATACTCCACAACATTAGCAGTTGGCCTCATGCGCTCCTGATATTCGGCATGGCCCTGGTGGGGATGTCTTCTTTTGAGTGTTTTGCACAGGGATGGTGTATGACCCGCAACAAGTGGTATGACATTCCTTTTTTTCTCGCAGCAGCCTTTATCCTCTTCCACCCCGGGGCAATCGCCTCGCTTTTCAATCTTGACCCTGCCATGAAATACTACTTGTTTCCTCTTGGATTTCTCTTCTACGGGGCAGTGATTTTGCTTCAGAAAACGAGGAAAAAAGATTTGTGATTTCTCGGACTCGGGTTCTGTTCCTCTGATCTGCAAAATTTCAGGAGACTTTTATTTCTTCCGGACTTGCCCCGACTGACAGGGATACTTTGCTCCATTCATCCCGGACCAGATGCCGCATCAGTTGAGACCAGATCAGATCATTTTTGTCTTTCAGACGTCTGCCGTCGAATTTCCGACTGACAACTACGAGATGAATACTGTCCTCAGGGCCGTCGGACACATCAACAGCGTCATCAGGCCCGTTGAAATATCCTTTTCTGAGAACATCATAGACTTTTTTTTTGATATGTTTGCTTGCCATTACGGTTTACTCCTCAGACGTTATTTTCAATCCAACGCATGATATTGCCAACTGCCTCCAGAAAATCTTCCGCATCCTTGCGATTCGACAAGTTTACTGTGTATCGCCAGGCAGGCACCCAGCTGTTGATGATGTTGAATTCCGGCCAAAGCGTCCGGTTCTGCCGAAGTCGGTCAAAACCCTGTGTCAGTCGGAACAGTAACTCCAGATGATGTGTGAAAACGGTCGTATTATGCGTGAGTACGCCGCGACGTTGCAACTCATCTTCAAGCTCATGAAGGTTTCGACAATTGTATATCCTCATCAGCTTTGTCTTGAGAAGGCATTCGACTGCGTATCCCGCCATATACATAGCACCGCGCCACCGGCCGGCATTGAATAATGCCTGTGCGTCGTCCATGCGATGCCTGCTGGCCTTTGCTTGCTCACTTATGCCTGTGTACAGATCATATGACATTATATGCTCTTAAAGACCATAGAATAACCTGCTGGTGTTAATAAATTTTCTGATAAAAGAGCAGCTGTGAATATCAGTGTTACGGACTGTTAATCCGTCAGAAAGCGTCATGTCTGATGAGCTTCGGCTGTTTTGCTTATCCCCGTAATCCTCTGTCGGAATTATGCTGATGATAATACACCGCATATAAGATTGTCAACAGCGTAAAATCAGCAGATCGAAAATTTTCCACGAAGACTGTTTTGAGTGGCTGAAAAAACAGCCAGCAAAAAGCATTTTTACGCTGTATGTGCTGATTTGTTTAAAACCTCAGTAATACATTCCGGGTGCTGCTTCCTCTGGGAGAAGGCGTTGTTGCGGACACGTTCATGGGGGCAGGATCAACCCTTGCAGCGGCCGAGGCCTTATGTTATTTATCCGTGGGAACTGAGGCGGATGAGGAATATTATAAAATGGCATCCGCTTCTATCCCCTTGCTGGCAAGGCTTTATCCGGAATTCCGGGGAGAGTCCCTTGAAGCTATTCATGAGATTCAAAACAATATTATCAGAAATCAAAATACTGGGAAGCAATTGGAGTTGCCCATGGCAGCAGGACGCTGAAGAGCAGATGTCTCAGAGCGTGTTTGAAGCGTCCCGCAGGGACAGCATATTTGCAGCATAACCCAGCCCCCTTCCGAGAAGTCCCGCAGGGACAGCATGTTCGGTTCGGGGGAATCAGCACAACACCGTTTTTATCCTCTTTCACCCCAGGCAATCGCCTCACCTTTCAATCTTGATCCTGCCATGAAATACTACTTGTTTCCCCTCGAATTTTTCTTTTATGGCGCAGTTAAGTACCTGAGCAAAAATTTTTTAGACACCGGCTCACGATTAATCGCCATCCAGCACATGATTTCCTTTTCCGCATCCGACATGCGCTCAAAATGCCAGTCCAGCAAATCCTTGAGATCATAAAAAATCTGTTCCTTGTTTCTCAGAAATTCGGAAATGTCACCAAAAAAGACTTCGTTAATATGCCTGGCAGCCAGCTTCAGCGCCAGGGGATTGCCGTTATAAAATCTGACAAGCTTCTGCCAGTCCTCATCCGATCCGGAGAAGGAATCGCCGATTTCCGAGAAGATGTTTCGTGCGTCCGACTCATCCAGACCGCCCAGCAGCAACGAGCGGACAGGTTTATTATCACCTTCCATCATGGCGATCTCTTTGGGTTTCTCACGGCTGGTCAGCAGGATGCAGCTCCGATGGGAAACCTTTCCGACCTGGGTGAAAAGCTGTCCGTAATCCTCATACCCCTCCTGATAATTTCCGGCATATTCCCCGGCCCGCATCACCGACTCGGCATTGTCCAGGATAATCAGGCACCGACGCTCTTTCAGATAAAAAAGCAGCCTTGAAATCAGAGTTCCGGGATTATCCGGCAGAAGTCAGCCTCTTCCTTCGCCCAGCGAATTCTCTCAGCGACCCTGTGTTTTAATTCCAGGATATCCGCCGGATTTAAATGGTCTAATCTCTTGTAATCAATATCTTTCATTGTGTTATTACCCTTATTCTGAGGGGATATTTTTTTTAATTTCCCTTCTATTTGGGGGTTGTATTTTGGTGAACCGTATGTGAACTATTTCTATAACCTCGATAATCAAATTTTTTTTTTGTCATTCCTGCGAAAGCAGGAATCCACAGTTCCCGGAACCGCGGCATCGGCCAAATACAGATTCCTGCTTTCGCAGGAATGACAAACTGTCCGGCCGCATCGGATCAAAAACTTGATTATCGAGTATCAGTAGATCGAAAAAAAATTGTAACATACTGTTTTAAAACAACTGCGAGGAGTGCAAAAATGAAGCGAAGGCGGAATTTTTGCACTCCTTTTGTCCCGGAAACTTTTCGATCCACTGAGTATAAAAGCTGATTCAGACATCAGCCGAGCGCATTCCCAAGATCATTGCAGATTTGATAACTCAGCAATTCTAAGTTTAAAGTAACCTTTTCTTATGTCTTATTTCTATTTTGGCAATAATGATCTGAGCAAGCGGACAAAATGAATAAAAAAAGAGAGAGGATGATCACATTTTTATTAAAAATATCAGCAGAGTATAACGATAAAGGCAGGATGATTTTCTTGCATGCCTTAATTTTTTTCAATTTTTTGTAAGAAAGAAATTCTTTCCTGCATATTGGTTGTTTAAGGGGGCAGTCAGGAAAGTGGGTTTGGGCTGCCGAATTAATCTAGGACCGCCGTGTTCCTGTGTGTTCCCAGTACAATCTCTGGAAGTCCGTTGTCCTGAAGGGACATCTGATAATAGCCCGGCAAGTCATTGGCGGGGAAGCGAGAACCCCGTGTTGTCAAATCCCATAGGGATAGCTGGTAATAGGCCGGTAATTCATTACCGGCGAAAGAGATTGTTTTCTGATATGAAATATATTGCAAAAACAAAGGAAATAATATATCAACCTGATTACCCATAAAAATAAGACTATAGGTGTATGCAAGTGAATTGATACTTGCATTTCAATCTGAAAACAAAAATATCAAAGCAGAGGAAAGCAGAATCGGTATCATTCCATCTGCATAGATCTATAAACGCATTAATCTTTAAGGAGGTTGCAATGAAAGCAAAGTGGAAGACTCAGGCAATTGTTTTGGTGCTGGCAATTTTTATTTTAGGCTTGTTCAGTAATTTCACAGCATGGGCGTATATTCCGCCTCCCTCTTCTGTCAATGCAGGAATGGAAAACACCTCAGCCATTTCAATCTCAATTGACTGGAATTATGTGTCCGGCTATTCCACCTATGAAATATGGAGAGCCACAGGTGTCGGAAATAATAACTACAACCTGATTCACACAGCAGAAAATGTGGCATATGGTCAGGCAAAATACATTGATTCTGATGTGGAACCCGGAACCGAATATTGTTACAAAGTCAAAACCTGCGCTTCAAAAAGCGGTCCCTGTTCTGATTTTTCCATTGATTTCGATTGTGCCGACACACCCGATCTTCCCCCGCCGACCACTTACACCATATCGGGCAAAGTGGCTTTGGCAAACGGAACAGGTGAGCAGGATATCACTGTGACTTATGAAGGTCAGCAGGTTTATACTGATGCTTCCGGTAATTACAAGATTGAGAATGCGCTGGCACTGGACGGTTATATCCGGCCGGCAAAGACCGGATATACATTTAGGAATGAGCATGAAATAATATGCCCATTTTGATTTTTATATGTTAAAAAATTGCGTAATCCTGTAAAGTGTATTTCAAAATCACTTTATCAAAAGGAGATTATTATGCAACCCTATTCCTTAGAAGTAGAAGAAATCATGCGGCGATACTATGAGAGTCTGAATGAAAAAGACCGCCGGCGATATGCCGGTATTGAAGCTTTGAAATTGGGACATGGCGGACAAAATTATATTGCCAAAGTCTTGGGTTGCAGCAGGCGGACTGTGCGCAAAGGAGCGATCGAAGTAAGCGGCCTGCCCGGACACATCGTAGCAAAACAAATTGGAAAATCTCCTGCTGAATCTTCTGAAATACGTAAAAAAGGTGGCGGACGCAAACAGTATCTGACTGAGCACCCTGAAATAGACGAGCAGTTTTTGAATGTGGTGCGTGAGCATACAGCAGGAGATCCGATGGATGAAAAGGTACGATGGACAAATCTGAGGGAGTGGGAAATCGCGGAGGCTCTGGAAAAAAAATACGGAGTAAAAGTGAGTCGTAACATTGTCCGTCAATTGCTCAAAAAGCATGACTATCGGTTGCGTAAAGCTCAGAAACGCAAACCTATGAAAAAAAACGTACCAGATCGCGACGCTCAGTTTGACAATATTTTGAAACTCAGATCAGAATACCGGAAGGCCGGTAATCCCGTTATCAGCATGGATACCAAGAAAAAAGAATATCTTGGAAATTTTTACAGGAAAGGCCGACTATATACGCTGGAGGAATTGCAAGTTTTCGATCATGATTTTACAAGTTTTGCCGAAGGTGTCATAATTCCGCATTGTTTTTATGACCTGCGACTCAATATCGGGTATGTTCAGGTGGGAACAAGTCATGATACCAGTGAATTTGCCTGTGACAGTTTCCGTCATTGGTGGTATGGTTACGGTTGCCGAATATATCCAAATGCCACGTCAGTTTTGATATTGTGCGATGGTGGCGGCAGCAACAGTTCCCGACATTACCTTTTCAAACAAGATTTACAAATTCTGGCGGATGAAATCGGGATTGAAATCCGAATCGCTCATTACCCGCCCTATTGTTCCAAATTTAATCCGATCGAACATCGCCTGTTTCCTCATATTACTCGTGCGTGTCAGGGAGTAATCTTTTCAAGTTTGGAGGTGGTGACTGATCTGATAGCCAAAACACATACCAAAAAAGGTTTAAAAGTCTTTGTCCATGTTATTGATAAAGTCTATGAAACCGGTCGAAAAGTTGCTGAAACTTTTAAATCAGAAATGCGAATTGTATTCGACAAAATTTTACCCAAATGGAATTATCGTGCAATTCCAATAAATTAAAATGGGAAAGTTATTTAATACCGATTCCTTAGTCCGTCAAGCATACGGATAACTGATCTTAACAGCGACTTTGCAAATCAGGATTTTGAGGCAATCCCTGACACGCCTGTTGGTGAAACTTACAGAATATCAGGAAAGACAAAGAAATCCGATGGCACGCCAATTCCTTATGCTTCTGTTCATTTTACAGGCTCCGGAGGAACTTTTTATGAAGCAAGCCTTTCTGACGGAACATACTGGTCAGACGTGACTTCCAGATGGACAGGAACCATAACCGCTTCAAAGTCAGGATACACATTTGAAACCGTAAATATCAGTTCGGTTCTTTCAGATAAGCCCAACACGCATATTGTCGGAACATTGGCAACTCAGACCTCTCAAATCAGTATTTCTCCCCCTGCTTTGCCTTTTGGCGATATCAGTATGGGAACAACTTCGGCAACGCAATCCTTTACAATTTCCAATTCCGGGAGTTCCACGGTCAATGTTTCTTCTGTCAGTGCGCCTTCCGGGTTCAATGTTTCCAATTGGACGGGCGGGAATATTGCTTCCGGGGAAACAAAAACGGTGAATGTCACCTTTTCTCCGACAGATGCAACAGCATACAGCGGAACCATTGTTGTAAACTCAGATGCGGGCAGCGAAGGAAATACGGTGAGTGTTACCGGAACCGGTGTGGAAGGCGGGAGTGTTCCTGTTGCTGAAAACACCGGGGGACATCTCCTGGGAAATCCTTCTGCCAACGGAACAGCCATGCCAATTGCCGGTTTCGGAGTGAATGCGGTCACTGGCAATTTTTTCCATCAGGAAACAGATGCGGCCATGCCCGGAAAGGACATCCCCTTTGTCTTTGCCAGGGCATATAACAGTTTGTCGGACAACAAGGACAGCTTTGGTTCAGACCAGCCGCAGCCATTAGGGTCAGGATGGACTCATACCTATAATATTGTCCTGCGTACTGACGGGACTGAAGACAACGCGGAAGTCATATGGGGTGACGGACGGCGGGACGGCTTTGTCAGATCAGGAACTCTCTGGCAGGGAAGCACGCCGGGCAGCTTTGCCACTCTGACCAAACCGGGAACCTCGTCATACACTTGGGAAGTCACCACCAGGGATCAGATTCGATTTCGCTTTGACAGCAGCAAACGTCTCGCTGCTATTGTGGGACGAAGTGACCATGGGCTGAGTTTGTCTTATAATGGCAATGGCGAACTGGCGACCATTACCGACACCGCGGGGAGAATCATCTCGTTTGCTTATTCCGGTAATCGTCTTACACAGGTGAGCCTTCCTCCGTCACGCAGTTTCAGATTTTCCTATACGGCCGACGGATTGTTAAAAAGCGTCACTGATATGCAGGGGAACATCCGGCAATATGTTTATATGGACGGCATGATCAGGCAGTTGCACTGGGCCGCCTCAGCTGCTTATCCCATGTTGCAACTGAGCTATGACAGCCAGGCCCGGGTCAGAGAGCAGGAAACGGGCCATACCCTCAGCAATGGCGAGTCAGGCAGTTACCTGTTTGACTGGACTACGCCGAATCAAATGAAATATAATGATCCCCTGGGGAACTGGATAACGTATGTATGGGATGATCAGAAACGGGTGACTCAGATCACTCCGACCAACGGAAAAACAAATAATGTTGAGTATTTCACTGCCGATGGGCCCGAATCCCTGCTGACCCAAAATGTGGAAGATTATGAGGATAATGCTTACGGAACAATTTTCACAGGCAGCAATCTCACGCAGTTGAAGCTCCCGGATGGCCGCCAGTATTCAATGGATTACAATGCCGCCAATGATCCTGTTTCCGTATCCACTCCCCAAGGGCTGGGTCTCAGCATTGAGCGCATTGCTTCGGGAAAGCCGAAAAACATGACAGCTTCGGGAACCGGAATCACAGGTGCGATCAGCATCAGTGTGAGTTATAAGACAGGGGATCTGGTGGATCAGATTTCCAACCCCGGAAATACCCAGAGCGGGACAAAAATAGAGATTGAATCTTACACAGCAGATGGTCAGCCGAAAGAAGTACGGAACTACACAGACAGCACAAATTACCTTTCCACCTTTTATGAATATGACACAGCGGGCCGCCGCGTCAGTGAAAAGGATCACAGGGGAACCCTGACCTGTTATTATTATGATGACAATGACAATATCACCGATGTTGTCAGCGGACTGACCGGGAGCTGTTCACAGGCTCCGGCTTCGTCAACGGTTCGCCATACGAGATTTGAATATGACGCAGATGAGCGTCTGAAAAGTGTGACCGAGGGCTATGGTGGTTCGTCCCCGCAGACTGTTGAACATTCCTATGAAACCAATACTGGTGCGTTGTTTAAAACCTGTGTGAATGGTCATCGCTGTGTCAGATATGCTTATGACAATGATCTTCAGTTGCGGAAGATCGCTCATCCCACGGGACGTGAGGATTTGCTGTATCGGCTGGCGAGCGGGCGCATTCAGATTGAACGTGCCAATGCCAATGGCAGTCAGGGAACCCTGGATCGCATTGAGCGGCGGGGATACGACGGAAATGGCGAACTGCTGACGGTGAGTTCGTGTACTTTGATGGATGATGCGTCGGAACCGACCAGTGATTGCCAGGGGAGTGTGCGGACACAGTACACCCGGGACAATCTGGGACGTGTGACCCGGGTTCGGGAATTCCTGGAACTCGGCGGGGAAAGCCGTATCACCACATACAGCTATTCTTCGGACGGGCGTATCATAACGGTGGGTCATGACGGGGACAGCAGCACCGGGGTCTATGAAACTGATGCGCTGGGCCGCCTGATCCGTGTGACTCAGAACAAGGGAAGCGAATCTTACACTGCAACTGCTGAATATGACAGCGACGGCAGGCTGACCAAGGTGACGGATCCCCAGGGCTTGGAAACGGTTTACACATATGACGGTCTGGGACGGATGCTTTCCCAGGAGGATATACGGGGCAAGGTGCAATGGACTTACAATGACACGGCCGGAACCATCCGGCGCACCGAGCCGGATGGCAGCACTGTGGATTATAGTTTTGACCGTCTGGGGCAGGTAACGAGGATGGGTGTCAGCGACGGACAGATTTTCACCTTTGTGTATGACAGCCGGGGAAGACTCACAAAAGAGACTTGGACAGGTAACGGAAACACCGGGGAACGGACTTATGCCTACAATGAGTTCGATGAACTCACAGGCGTGACAGGGCCTTTCGGGAAGACGGTGAGCTATACAAGAGATGATGCGGGGCGGATCACGGCACGGAACCTGGGCGGTTCAAATATCAACTATGCTTATGATGCGTTTGACCGGATCAGAACCATGAACACATCCGCAGGGAATTTTTCCTTTGCTTACCAGTTCTTCACCCATGCCCTGGGGCGTGTGGGTTTTCCCAACGGGGTGGAGACGACTTATGAACGAAATGAACTGGGCGAGCTTGTCCATCTGACCACGGGCAAATCCGGGACAGGGAAGATTGCAGATTATCAGATCACGCTGGATGCCCTGGGGCGGCGGTCGTCCATTCAGTCAGAACAGCCGGTTGCGCCTGCGTTTGTGGAAGAAAATCTTTTGTTCGGATTTGAGCCTGGAGGGATGCTGAGTACCTTGAACGGAGCCTCGGTGCTTCATGACGGGCGAGGAAACCTGACTGATTTGCCTGCTCCGACAGAGGGAGATTTTGGTTATGATGTGCTGAACCGTCTGGTATCCGCAGGAACCACACAACATGGTTATGATGCGGCACGGAATCGGATTCAGAGCACACGGGACGGGGAGACCACCCGCTATCTGCTGGATGTCGCAAACGGTTTGCCGGATGTGGCTGCGACCATGGATGAGAACAACAATGTTGAGGAGATGTTTATTCACGGCCCCGGGGGATTGCTGGCATGGGTCAGAGGCGGTGTCAGTCGTTATGTGCATCAGGATTTCAATTACAATGTGGTGGCCCTGACGGATGAGAGCGGCACGGTGAAGGGATCGTTTGCCTATACGCCCTTTGGGAAATCCGCATGCAGGCACGGGGAAACCGATATTCCGTTCCAATTTGCCGGAGGGGTGGGCGCAATGAGCGATCCCGAAGGGTTGATCTATATGCGGGCGCGGTATTACCATCCGGGGATCCGGCAGTTTACTTCGGCGGATTTGGTTCCGGGGATGCTGGGGAGGCCCCAGTCTTTGGGGAGGTATGCTTATGTGGAGGGGATGGCTTTAGGAGGGGTTGATCCGAGTGGTCTTTTCCTTGATTTTTCAGATTGGCTGCTTGAGAGTAATTCTAATTATTTGAAATTACAGGATGAACTTGCTAATCAGAAAATAATCCTTAGAGCGATGGAGAAACAAAATATTGATCCGCGGGGCAGACGTGAACTTGATATGATGTTACGTGGCTCAATGCGAAACGCTGATTTATATTCTACTCTTTTGTTAAATGATGCAGAACTGGCTTCTGAAGGAGCAAAGCTATTTACAGAAAATGTAAAAAGATTTGAATGCATGCTTTCTCTTGTTACAACTGGAGGAGGCAGTAAATGGCTTGATCTTTCTAAAAATATTGAAGAATATGCAGAACTGGTTATGGATATCCAGGATTCAGAAAAAAATACATGGCAGGTTCTTTACAAGTTTGCAGCAAAGAAGGGAGTAGGCAGTGTAGCTAAAAAATTCAAAAAGAATTATGTAAAAGCATATCCCGATGAAAAAGATACAGAATGGGTTGGAAACATTATAGAAAAATATACAAACAAGATGGGGGGAATATTTGTATTCATTCCTGAAGTATTGATGTTTCAAGATTCAGTGCGAAAAGAGATGGCACAGCAGTCGGACAATCCCTTAGGAGGAGCGGTTGATTTTTTGTGAGGGCTTTAAACAGGGCATGGGTACCATGTCCATTATTTTAACATGTTATCAACCGAATGATGGGAATTATTGCCCTTTGTCCCGGAGGGACAACCGAAAATAGCCCGGCAATTCATTGCCGGGGGAAGAAAACGCCAAGTTATCAAATCCCGTAGGGACGACTGACAATAGACTGCTAATTCATTGCGGGGAGATGGACGACTGAAAACAGCCCCGCAATCCATTGCCGCCAAGTTAAGGAAAAAGAGGTTTTAAAAATGCCAAAAGACAGAATCATAATCAGAAATTTCGGCCCGATTCGGCATGTTAACATTGAATTGCCGGACATTGTCGTGTTCATCGGCCGGCAGGCGGCCGGCAAATCCGCAATTGCAAAGCTCATCCACTTCTTCCGGTTTGTCACCGATGATGCGCCATTTTCCCATGACCTGATGGATATCTTCAGAAAATTCTTTTTCGGCGATGTCTGGCTGAGGCAGAGCCAGGATGCGGAAATTGCATATCTCTGCGGCAACGGCGTGAAATTCTCTTTCAAAAACAATGAGCTGACACATACGGACATGAAAAAAAGCCCCCGCCGATCCGTGTTCATTCCGGCAGGCAGGGCCGTGTATTCGCTTGTGTCCGATGCCATGTTCGGCCTGAGCCTCGAATCTGTGAACATTGACCCGGGCATTCTCCTGTTCGGACGGACCATTGAGACCATGAAATCAGATGATCCCTTTGAAAAGGATCCGCATCTCAGGGCACTCAGCAATGATATCCTGAAGGGAAAATTCCGTTTTTCGGGGAATGAGAACCGGATATACTTCTCCGAAAACAGATATGTCACCATGAACAACGCGTCATCGGGCCAGCAGGAGGTGTTTCCGGTGCTGCTCCTTCTTGCCGCGGCGATGGCAAGCCGGAAAAATCACTGCATCACCATCGAGGAGCCTGAGGCCCATCTGTATCCTTATGCCCAGCACAAACTGGTGGAATTCATCACCCGGGTTCACAACAGTCCGCACGCGTCCAACACCTTTGTCATCACCACGCACAGCCCGTATATTCTGACATCCTTCAACAACCTGCTGTTCGCTCATCAGGTCGCTGGCATCAGTGAGAAAGCCGGAAAGGCGGTGGAGGCGGTTGTTCCGGAGCCAAACAGGGTGAATCCCGAAGATTTCTCCGCATATTATGTGGAAGATGGGAAAGTTCGATCCGTATTTGACGAGGGGCTGATCTCGGACAATGAGATTGACGACGCAAGCGAGGATATCGCCGAAGTATTTGACCAGTTAATTGACATTTACAAAGGGTTCGGACATGGACAAGACACTTGAGCGCATTTTTCCCGGGATGACAGACAACGAGTGTCTGAAAATCATATCAGACATCCTGTTTTATGTTTATGACAACCCTGACACAGATCAGGCATTCGCCACGGTAACAGAGCCGGAGGAACACCAGAATTTCAGAATAACAAATCCGGCCTGCAAACCCGTCCGCGTTCTCTCCGTGGATCACTGTCTGTTCTCTGACGACAGTTTCAAGAAATGCGATTTTGTCCTGTACGACGAGGCTGCCTTTTGTTTTGTCGAACTGAAGGCGGTTCACAGGGATGTCCACAAAAAGAGAAAGAATGCGAAAAGATACGCTGAAAAACAACTGCTTGCCACCATAGAGCTGTTTCGCAAAGAACTGGGGAACTTCGGAGGCAGGGACTTGGAAGCTTATCTGTGTGTGGGTTACAGAACCGGCAGACCCTCGATACTGTCACGGAGCCAGAGAGCGAAAAGGGATTTTGTGAGGCTTGGTGTGAAACTGTATGACGGGTGCCGGAAAGAATTTGCCTGAACCATTAAATCATGCGAGGAAAAAATGGAAAAAAAACTAATCACCAACTGCATTAACGGAATTTTTCTGATAATTTTATTTTTTGTGGCTGTCAATACGGCAATTGCAGCCACCTTCACCTACAATCTCACCTATGACGGGGCAGGGCGGGTGACAGACATCACGGTTGATGCTGAGAACGCAGCTTCCTACCAATACCGTAAAAACGGTCAGCTTGAAGGAGTGGAACTGGGCGGCACGGGTCTCACAGACCCTCCGGATGACGGCCCCGTTGTTGGCTTTTCCATGGTAAACGTAAACTTTGGCGGTCTTGAACCCGGTACAAGCAGTGACACAAACACGGTTTTGCTCACGAACACCGGTAACGAATCCCTGACGTTAAATGATATCAGCGTAACAGGTGATTTCACACAGACCAGCACCTGCGGAACCGAACTTGCGGCCGGAGAGAGTTGCAATATTAATGTAATTTTTTCTCCTGCTGCGGAAGGCAGCAGAGCCGGAACGCTCACCATTGCCAGCAATGCGGATGGCAGTCCCCACACTGTCAGCCTTTTCGGAATCGGTGAGACAGGTGATTTTGTATGTGATTTCTCAGCCAGCAGCCAGAATGTCTGTGCAGGGATGGCTGTGACATTCACGGATTTATCTTCCGATACAGCTACAAGCTGGTCATGGTTATTCCCCGGAGGTACGCCGGACAGTTCCAATGAGAAAAACCCGACGGTGGTTTATGATACCCCGGGCACATATGAGGTGACTCTGGCTATTAAAAACGAAACAGATACGAATACCATGACAAAACAAGCATATATTACGGTATTCGAGGGAGAGACCACTGGCGGGGATTCGGATGGTGCGGAATGGCTCTGGGTCAAACAGGCAGGAAGTGATGCCTTTGATGCTGGTTACGCCATCACCACCGATAAAAGCGGCAATATTTATGTGACAGGTGAATATGTCAATGCGGCCGCTTTTGAAAACATCAATATTCCGTCAAGCGGATCAAGCGGAATGTTTGTTGCCAAATATGATAGTGAAGGACATTGCCTGTGGGTTCGATACGGGAGGCTGGGAACAAACGGGAAAGCCTATGGAATCACCACGGATAATTCCGGGAATGTCTATGTCTCAGGCACATTCAGCACCACTGCCCAGATTGGCGGCGAAAGCATTGTATCTCAGGACTGGTCTTTTGATCTGATCATTGCCAAATATGATACCGACGGAAATTTTCAATGGGTTGTCAAAGGTGGAGGAACCAATACAGATTACGGTCGGGGAATTACCTCTGATGGCTCCAACGTATATGTCACCGGAAGATTTTGGAGTTCCGATGCTGCTTTTGGTACTTATCGTCTTGCTTCCAGCGGGGAGAGTGATGTGTTTATCGCCAAATATGACGGTGGCGGAAACTGCCTGTGGGCGAAAAAAGCAGGCGGAAGCAATAATGATTTTGGCATCGGCATCACATCAGATAATGAGGGGGATGTTTATGTCACGGGATATTTTAAAGATACCGCCACCTTTGGAAGTGCCAACTTAACATCAGACGGAAGTGCAGATGTGTTTGTCACCAAATGTGACAGTAATGGAAACTTTCAATGGGCAGAGAAAATCGGTGGAAACAATTACGATACAGGCCATTCAGTTGCCTCCGACAATAGCGGCAATATCTATGTGACAGGCAGGTTTACTGACACTGTGACCTTCGGAACAACAAACATGGCCTCAAACGGCGACGCAGATATTTTCATCGCCCAATATGATGACAATGGAAATTTTCAATGGGTTCGGACAGCAGGAGGAAGTTCTACAGACTACGGAAGAAGCCTCACCTGCGATGGTCAGGGCAATATCTATTTGAAGGGTCTCTATGGTGGAACAGCCATTTTTGAAACTACGAGCATCACTTCAACCGGCGGTGATAATTCATTTATTGCCAAATATGATGATATTGGAAATCTTCAGTGGGTGGAAAAAGAACTGTATGGCTGGACAAGCGATTATAATTGGTCTCAAACCATTGTTTCTGATAACTCCGGTAATGTATATGTAACCGGAGAATTTAACAACACAAAAAATCTTGGAACCATTACTCTCAATTCAACCGGAAGCAATGATATGTTCATAGGCAGTTTGGGAGCTTCTTTTTCCTGTCCGATAATCCATCCGACGATCACACCGGACGGCTCCGCAGAAATTTGCGAAGGTGACAGCGTCACACTTACCGCTTCACCCGGTTATCCCTATTACACCTGGTCAAACGGCGAAACAACCCAAAGCATCATCGTCACGCAGCCAGGAGATTATTCTGTTGAAGTCAGCGACTGTGCGGGTTGCAGCGGCGAGTCTGAAACTATCAGTATAACACAGGCTCCTGGGTTGCAGCCTGTTCTGTCAGTTACTCCGCCCCCTCAGTCTGTGTCTGCGGATGCCGGTGAAATCACCCTTCATGTTGCGAACACAGGCACAGGTACGATGGAATGGAAGGTGACAACAGACGCCTCATGGCTGACCGTGACCCCGAGTTCGGGAACGGATGATGAGACACTTACCGTGAGTTACGAGGCAAACACCAACGATAAAAGAACCGGAAGCATCACCATCACAGCGGACGGCGCGACAGGAAGCCCTGAACACATTGAAATCATTCAGGAAGCCGCACAGCCTGTTTTGTCCGTAACACCGCCGGGTTATCATCTTGTTTCCCCGGCCAGTGGCAAGGTTGTCGTTGTTATTGAAAACACAGGAACAGGCACAATGCGTTGGACAGCGGAAATCGTTGATGATGTTCCCTGGCTGCTTATTGAGGAAGAAGATCATAATGACGGGATGCTCAGAGTCAGCTACGAGTCCAATATGGGCGAGGCAAGGATCGGCATGATCAAAATCACGGCTTCCGGCGCAACAAAAATGGTTGAAGTGAGACAGGACGGTTTTGGAGTGACTGACGGTGTTGCCATAGATATGGACATTTCCACCGACAGCATTGAAGCGACTGTTCAGGCTTCCGAAAGTGATGAAATCTGGATCGGCCTGGTTGCCCAGGAAACCACAGACTTGTACAGTTTCCAAACCAATGTAAATTTTGATTTTGATAAAATTGATTTTCTTGAAGCGAGTGAAGATAATCCCTCAGACGGCCCGGAGAATTTCCTGCAATCACAAGGCGGTATGTCTATAGGAATATGGTCTGAGCCAGCGGAGAGCGGCATCAATATCAGCAATATGCTGACTGATCCGGATTGTGATCTCTCTCCTGATGGTTCCGGCCATATTGGTTTTCTGAAGTTTCATGTACTGAATATGGAGGATTCTGAAATTTACCTGGAGCCTGCTGAGGTGATGTTTACAAATTGCAATGGTGACTCAAAACTCATCACAAGTCTGAGCGGAGGAACCATAACCCTCTTTTCCCGGTATGATCTGAATGAGGACGGGGTGACTGATGGTCTTGATCTCGAACTACTGAGGGGACATTTTATGGAAACGGAAGATGATCCCGAGTGGGATCCGAGATATAATCTGAAAACGGATCCGAGCATCTTTCCGGCTTCCCTTGGAAAACAGATTATTGACACCCGGGATGTGCAAGTTCTGGTGCAAGATGTCACTCCCTGATCTTTAACAGAGCCATGTATTTAATCTTCTTTACTGAAATAAATGGTTCTGAAACGGATGAACGTATGATTTCAGGTCGTTCACTCATTTTCAGAACCATCTCAAAAAATGACGGAGGGCCAATCAATGACAGCTATAAAATTTAAGCTTATGATTCTTATCAGTCTGGTTTTGCTCATGAGTACTGGGTCTGCCTGGGCAATACCGGGCATTGCTCTGGATACTGACTATACAACCCATAATTATGATCCCACAGATTCTTCCAAACACATGGAATCTGTTATTATGGCTGAAGCAAACGAGGACGTATGGCTTGCCGTAGTTGCTCAGAATGTGACTAAGCTGGCTGCTTATCAGGTGACAGTAAGCTTTGATCCTGAACATATGAATTTCATCGAAGGGGCTGAAGGGAATCCGTCTCAGGGAGTAACCAATCTTCTGAAAAAGAACAGCGGAGAAACCATCGGGCTTCAAATCGTCCAAAGGATTCCGGGAACACTTGACATTTTCAACTCGCTCATAGGAAAGAACCCTGATGAAGCAGCAGACGGCTCCGGCATCATAGCGCTTTTAAAATTCAAAGTTCTCGATGACAATTCCGATAATCGCTTAAATCTTTCCAATATACTTTATTTGGATCCGGAAGGAACGAATTATCCGGTCAGCGAATTCAACATTAAAAATGCTATTCAGAATCCGTCATCAGGTCAGGATAAAGATACAGATAAGGACGGAATGCCTGACGAATGGGAAAAGATATACTTTACCGATCTCTCAAGAGACGGAACCGGCGACTATGATAAAGACGGCAAGTCAGATTTAGATGAGTATAAAAACGGAACTGATCCGACAAAACCAGCCGAACTCGCTCTTGAACCAGGCGTATTTATGACAGGGAAAACCGGAACCATTACCATAGACTGGCTCTACGACGGCGGCGCATACAAAGGCGAACTCGGCATGTTCAGTCTCAGAGACATGGACATGACCGTGTCCGACCTGACAGCATTCATCAGAGAGGCGGTCACAAGGGTTCTGTCCCACAGCGAGGAGGGTTACATTGTCCTGTCCGACAAAACGGAGCGGGCAAGGGAGTCCGGCACCCTGAGCGGCGAATCCGCAGACTGGAACGAAGGCGACTATAATCATGCCAAGTCCTTTTCCATGAGACCTGATGACAGGTTCGCACTGGTGCTTGTGCCGAACGGGACATTTGAGGCCCTTTCCCAAAATCCGGGAACCGGGAACACCGCTCTCCGTCCCCTCTTCTCTTTCACCTCGCCCAATGCGGACTATGGGATGCACATGGGTCAGGTTGCGGACGTGAACGGCATGGAACTCGGTTTTGTGTTCGAGGACATGGAGTTCACGAAGAGCGACAGGGACTACAATGACCTCATTATCCAGATCAGCGGTGCGGACTCGGACATTCCGACAATAGATGCCATGATCGGAAAGACAGAAAAAGCTGCCCGGAGAAAACGGGATGGGAAAGACTGGTATGACTGGAGAGTCTCGGACGAACTCGGCAGGAAGATCATGGAACATCTCGAAGCGTTGCCCACAGGGGATGATCAGTGGGTCTCGGTGGTCTTTGACGGCGCTGCTGATTTCAGGGTTTATGATGCTGAGGGCAGTGTCACCGGAACAGAAAACACCGAAATTCCAGGTTCCCTGAGATTTCTTAAAAACGACGAACTGACAGTCTCCCTGCCCGCAATGAGAGAAGAGGAAAAAGATTACCGGATAATGCTGCGTTCCGTGGAAGATGAGACCGAAACCCTCACCGTGATAGAACATCTGGGAATGGCCGAGATTTCCTCGGACACAAAAGTCTTTGACATCGAACCCTTGCAGACGCTCAAATCTGATTTGTCCGTGTCATCAGGCAGTGATATGAACGCTGTTTTCAAGGAACCAGCCGTTCCCACGGATGCTGATGGCAAACCGCTCATCTATGATTTTGACGGCAATGGAAAAATTGATGATGACGACATCAGGGAAATCTCGTCCAGATGGAACAGTTGCGAAGGCGATCCTGACTGGAATCCGCTTGCTGATCTGGATGACGACGGATGCATCACGGTTCTTGATATCATGAAGGTTTCAAGCAGCAAGTAGGGCCGGATTTTCGAATCTCTTAACAATTTGTAAATACTTATCATATAATCAACTTTAATGTTTTCAGACGAAAAAATCGTGTTCCCACGCTTCGGCGTGGGAACGTTTTCTTCATGCCCATATGAAGCTTTGGAATTATCAGCTTACGTCCCCTCTGATAGATTTTAAGAACTGGACAGTAGAAAGTTTTAACTAGTAAACTAAGTAATTCGTAACCGGACAGCAATATGTTCATACCTATATATATGGCGTCATGCGGCAAGCTCGGACGAAGTCTCACGACCTCTTCCCCGTATCATCCGCAGAGTTCGGTCAGCCGGAACTTTGCCGAGGGAGGACAGAAACTCCGCCTGAATGACACTTCGCACAACGCCCTCCGAGGGACATCCGGAAGAGGCTGTTCTCAGCCATCCGTCATATTTT
The DNA here is from genome assembly GCF_017377395.1 of Desulfonema magnum. GTDB lineage: Bacteria > Desulfobacterota > Desulfobacteria > Desulfobacterales > 4be13 > Desulfonema_C > Desulfonema_C magnum. The sequence goes on from NZ_CP061800.1 coordinate 1,085,066, forward strand.
TCCAAAACCTCGGAGCACCGGGTCAGGGAGGGGGTGGCCTCAGTATTATGTAGTTTTTTTAATCCTCTGATTTTTAAATTAATTATAATAAAACAATCCGGAATTCTCATTGAATATAATTCTGATCAGAAAAAATGATTCTAACTGATAAAAATCAGGTAATTTATATTCATACGACTACATAATATTAAGGCCACACCCATAATGCCACAAAGACACGAAGGCGCGAGGGCCTCACAAAGGGTCTTTGTGTCCCTTTGTGCCTTCGTGTCTTTGTGGCATTATAGGCCGCTACATTTATCCGTATTTTTAATTTTCAGCAGCTCGAAAAGATTTTTAGCTTATTGTTTCATACGGCAATTCTCCGGAGTGCAAAAAATTTTTCCATCTGCTGATTTTCAATGATCTTGACTGCTATCACTTATTTTATGTTCGGATTCCTTGCGAACAAACCCCGTCTGAAAAATTCGCTGGCGATGATCCAAAACATCCCGGACAGGGTTTCAAGCCCCGTCTGGCAAACAATTTTCGCTCTGTCTGTTTCACCTGAAATCAACTATTTTTATATAAAAAAATAGTGCGTTATCAAGACCAAAATAATCAGCATATCGGAAATGTTCAGAAGGCAGAGTCTCCCTCAGGCATTAAAAATACCAAAGTCAGAGAGATTGACATACGATGAAAAATGATATAATAAAAATAGAAAGATAGCCTGTCAGCAGAGCAGATAAAAAAGCTGCGGGTTCCGGAATGAGATACATTTTTCTCTCCAAGGTCTCTGACGGGGTTGGAAACCCTGTCCGCTAACACCTCATCCGCTAAAAAAATATGCTGTCCTGACAGGGCTTTGCTACAAATATGCCGTTCCTACGGAGCTACGATGTCCCTGTCGGGATAAAAAATACCCCATTTTTCCAAATGCGCCCTGAAAACAGGGGAACGAAAAAAGACAATGCCCAGCATAACAAATGACAAAAAAGACTTATGTTTTATAAGAGATATTAATACACGGAAGCCTGTAACTTTTAATGACGGAACCCGTTCGGTGCGAGTCATTGCGGTAACTGAAAATCCGGTTCGGGTATGGGACTGGGAACGCAAAGATTTTATTGATGAAATACTGCTTGTCGGAGGAGTTTCTGTCCCTCCCAGTGAGCAAATTCCTTTATTGGATTCTCATGACCGGTCAAGCGTTACCAGTGTGCTGGGAAGCGCCCGGAATTTTGAACCAAAGGATAACACACTTGAATGTGAGGTGTTTTTTGCAGGAACAGATTCAGGCAGGGACGCTGCCCAGAAGGTCAAAGAGGGACATCTGACAGATTTTTCTGTGGGATATCTTCCTACCGAGTCCCAATGGATATCTGCCGGAGAAACGCAGGATATTAACGGACGCACATTCCAGGGGCCTGTCAAGATTACCACAAAATGGAATCTCACAGAACTTTCAGTCACTCCTATTGGCGCGGATCATATGGCAAAGGCAAGATCCCTGAACAGCGGTTCCCCGCCTCCGGTGCCAATGCCAAAGGAAACCGCAACATCTGACAGTAATAAACCGCCTGCGGAGATACCGGCACCAGAGGAAGAAATCAGAACAGCGGCTGAGAAGCCAGCCGGAAAATCTGCTACGGAAAAGCAGGGAATAACCATGGTGGATATGATCTTTTATGGTTTTACCATTATGATGGTTCTTTTTCTGCTCAAAGGAATGCTGGAATAATCATTCTTTTTCATCAGCCGTTCTTACCGGAACATGCGGAAATACGAATGACCAGTTTTTTATTTGTTTCTGCAACCTTGACCGATTTATCCCCCTTGGTGTCCTGGGAACATCATCCCTGTCAATGAACTCGATCCATTTAGGCTCCAGGAAAGGTGAAATTCTGTTATGATTTTTTATTCCCTCCAACACATGATCCAAAAGCTCGGATGCCAAGGCTCTTGAGTCAGAAAACTCTTTCTTCAGCACCACATAAGCGCTGGTTTTACCATCATCTAAAATGACTGCGCTTTCCTCCACTTTTTTATGCTTATTAAGGATATCCTGAATTTTTTTATAATTACCGTCTCTGGCCGGTCTGGGCAGCTTTCTTTTATCTGTAAACTTAATCCAGTAGGGATACATATTTTCCGCAATTCTGTTTCTTCTGATGACCCGGGAAGTATGATTCAAAATTTCCTCTTTCAACCCCTCTGATGGTGAAGAGAGATCATTCAGTACCACAAAAGCATAAGTTTTTATAAATTTATCGTCATCCTGATAACCGACCAATGCAGATTCTTTCACCGCCTCATGACTGTTAATAATCGTTTCAATTCTCTCAATCAGTTTTGTTTCCACAACGCCTCCCATATAAAGCGCATCCATTTCACCGGGAAAGTTCACAGCCGCTATATTGGTTCTTGGGAGAAATGTTTTAAGATAGTCAAGTCTGTCTTCCAATATTTTTCCATTGCTTAATATCAGAAATCCGAGAGGAATATATAAAATATAGAGTATCCATTTTCTGAGGTCCTGTGATTTTTCACCGGCCCATGCCAGTACAACAACCAAAATGATCGCCATGGTAAGAATCATAAAAAAAGAGTGCTTAGGTTCCGGTTGCTCCATTATTTTCCTGAAATCTGTGTAGGAGAGTGTTATTGCTGACAGGATAAGGAGATACAATCCTAATAGTTTAATCAGTTCAAAACTGGTCAGTTGCTTTTTATTCGGATCAGCCAAAAAATATTTGTTTGTCAGTGTATAGAGAAGCCACAGTAAAGCAAGCACAGCCCAGGAAACATAGGTTTCGATATTTATACAAAAATAGAAGAATTCATTCAGTTGACGTATTAAAGCGCCCGCCCATTGTATCATATTAATAAAACTGTCAAACATATCCGATGGTTCCATAACTTTTATCAGCTTCTCCTATTGTTCGCTTTGGTCTGTGGTTTGGGATTCGTGGTTTGTGATTTGCCATTTGTGGTTTGTGATTTAATGAGATAACCAGAAAGAAATTTGTCCCTTTATGAAGTAGGTTAAATTTGGGTTCAGAATGTTTTATCATTTTCCCGCAGCGCAACGGGCGGTCCTAAAACTTCGCTATATACCACTGCCTGCTGCAAATTTTTTTTAGATAGTTTCAAACGGAACGGTGAACGTGATGTCCTTTTTGGTGATTCGAATACGTCAGTTTGAACAGATTCAATATGTTCTGAAATGTCATCGGGCATATCAGGGCCATGTGCGGCACCCGCGATATCTTTTCCTGTCTTTTCGGACTTATCAGGGAGAGATGTCTGCTTCTCAGCATTTTGCATCCTGGCAATATCTTCAAAAAAATTTTCCAAGTCACCTTTCAGGGACCCGAATATCTGCCGGACTGAGGTTGCGCGCGTTTTATCTTTTGGTATTTTTTGAGTGTCTCCGCGTTCTAAAACTTCGGGGACCGATGCCGACGCTGATTTCTCCTTTTTCTTTTCCTGGCGTAATTTTCTCCATAATGTCACCATGAACCAGATGATGAAAACCATCAGCCACACAATTGCTTCTATAATATCAGTCAAATTCTCATTCATATTTTCACCATAAGGGAATGGGGAGTTCTGTTTTATTTCAGCAGGCCGGAGTGCAAAAATTTCATTTTCACACTTCAGCCCTTATAATTCTGTTTTATCAATGATCTTAATCTATTATTTGCCCGCTCTGTTCATCATACACATACCATTGCAAATATCTCGCAATGTATGAGCATACGGCAAAGTATTTGTGTGCTTTCTCTTCACTCATAAAAGCATACGGGATGTGAGAATGTATGCAGTTGACCTTATTCTGCTCAGAACCTTCTCCGCACAGTATGCTGTCGCCTTCCTCATTTACGAAATCCAGGTCAATTTCCATCCAATACTGATCGCTCTCAGCATACACGAATCCTCTGTATCCGTTTATTATCATATTCGGCATCTCCGCTATGAATGCTTTCAATAATTCGAGATCTGTATGCAGAGAGTGTTTTTCGTTACCTTGTATCGTAATGTCATAACTCATTTATTTGTAACTCACTAAAGCTTTTAACATAAAGTTTGTCATGCGAAGAAATCGGATTTTTTAAAAAAATCCGATTTCTTTTGGACAATGTTGAAATATTCGATTGTCTCATTTTCGAGACGGATTCGTACTTCTTTCCTCAGACGTTTTGCATAAGGATTTTTTCTGCCTTTCAGCTTTGACAGATCATATTCTTTTTTCATATCTGACCGCCTTTCTTGCCGAAATTATTCTTATGACCAAATCGTCGTTCACGGTAAGAGTGGGATACAAGGAATGTATTGTCCCCCGGGAGTTTCCCGCACAAAAGTGTTACTAGCGATGCACTCCCGTTCCGATTAATGAAAAACGGAATGAACAATCAGAGCGGCTGTTTCATGTCGCATCCGATTCAATAAGGTGTCATATTGCTTCTCTTAATTCAAGTTTCTGCCTGTCTTCGGTTTCAAATTTAAAACGTTTTCGGATTATCTGATTAATGCTTTTGTTGGTGCTGATAAAATTCAGCCGTGATCTGATATGGCTGAACTCAAAATATTGTAGCAATTCAATAAATGCGGAATTTACAAAAGAGGATGTTATGCTGTCTATACCGTTGAAAGATAACTCCACCTTGTTGCCCTTGTCTATCAGTGGCTTGATAAGATTGAATATTTTTTCACCGTCATTGTTTGTGTGACAGCGGGTGACATGATCAGTTATTTTTATTACCATGAGAAATCCTCCTCATCAGGTTCTTCGTAAATTGTGTCTGTGCGTAATTTGATCAGCACTAATGTTCCCGGATAAAATTGTTCTGAATTATCTGATTTAATAACCTTTTCACTTCCGGCAACATGACACTCCAATTTTCCCTTATTTGAATGAATATATATTCTGCCTCCGTTATATCCGAGAACAAATCCGAGAAGATTTTCAAGACCGGCACCTCTGTTTGTAGGAAGTGATTTCGTTGTATATCCCTCCTTAATTGCGAGTTCCAAAGCCTCGGCATCATTTTTACAGTCAAATTTTTTTCTGATCTGACAGGGTATTCCGACACCAAAATCAGAAATGGCAATTTCAATTTCATTATTTGCAGGATAATGCTGTGCAAAAACGCACCCTATCTTTTCACCTGAATGGTCTTTTATATTATTGAATATTTCTCCTATGCATGTTTTAAGTCCTGAAAATCCTGAAGTGTCAGCGATCTGCAAAGAATGCGCCAGCCATGCAACCAGAGTATTGTCAAGCCATGAATAATATTCCTCAAATGTGACATTTTTCAGTGGAATTGTGGTCGGCCTGACATGCGAATTCTCAAACTGCCTCTTTTTCAAATAATATTCAAAAAAACCGGAATCGTCTAAATATGTTACAGAATTTCTGTTGTCCGCTATCTTCGATAAATCAGGGAGATCAACGTAAACTTTCACATTTTGTCTCAATAACCATTGAATAATATTATGAAGTATGGTTATACCGGACGGCTTGATAAACTCAAGAGAACTGAAATTAAGTATTATTTCTTTATTTTTTGGTCTGTTATCCTCATAAATAATATCAGAGATAAATGAATACATGGAATTTCTGTCAAAATGATCGGGTAAAAAAATTTCCATTTAAGCTCCGTCCTTTTTAAGGCAATATGGCGGCTGGCCGGAAGAACCGGAGTGTCAGTATCTCAGATCCTTCTGATAACGGTGTGGTTGAAAGTTTCCGAGCATACAGGCACGCAACGCATAATCACATGAAGCCAGCCGACCTTAACGGTGTAATAGTCTATATTTTAGTAATTTAAATAAGTTATGTATATCGTCATTCCCGGATCCCGTCCGGCACACGACTATGTTGCCCACGGACACTCTGAGTTTTGTCCGGATGCTTCGAGTCTGATACCAGGCTGTACAGGCTTCTCAGTTATGATTTTTCATCTTCTTCAGATTCCTTGCCGGCCAATGCAATGGAACCCCGCATCTGTGTATCCGCGTCAATGTTTTTAAAGCGGTAATAGTCCATTATGCCCAACTGGCCTTTTTGAAAAGCCATTGCAATTGCAAGCGGAACCTTTGCTTCCGCTTCCACAACTTTTGCACGCATTTCCTGAACCCTGGCTTTCATTTCCTGTTCCGCGGCAATGGCCATGGCACGCCGCTCTTCTGCTTTTGCCTGTGCGATTTTTTTATCTGCCTCCGCACGGTCCGTTTCGAGCTCCGCACCAATATTTTTTCCCACATCCACATCTGCAATATCAATGGAAAGAATTTCAAAGGCCGTGCCTGCGTCAAGTCCTTTTTCCAGCACTCGTTTGGATATGGTATCCGGGTTTTCCAAAACATCCTTATGTTTCTCCGCGGAACCGATGGTTGTAACAATCCCTTCGCCGACCCTGGCCAGAACTGTCTCCTCACCTGCACCGCCCACCAGCCGGTCTATATTTGCCCGGACAGTGACACGGGACACGGCTTTCAGTTGAATACCGTCTTTTGCCATGGCCGCAACCAGCGGCGTATCAATCACCTTGGGGTTGACGCTCATTTGCACGGCTTCGAGAACATTACGGCCCGCGAGATCAATGGCCGCAGCCCGGTTGAATTTAAGCGGAATACTTGCCTTGTCCGCGGCAATCAGGGCCTGAACAACCCGCATCACATTACCGCCAGCCAGATAATGAGACTCAAAATCATCCGTATCAATCGAAATTCCCGCCTTAACTGCCATGATTTTCGATTCCACGATAAGTTTTGGTGGCACTTTCCGAAACCGCATGAACACAATCGTCAGCAGACCGACCTGGGCACCCGATACCAAAGACTGAAACCACAGCGACAAAGAAGAATACACAAAAAAGAAAACAATAATGAGGATAACAACCGCAATGACAATCAGCATCGTATTAAATCCCATAAAACCCCCCTTTCTGTAATTGAGAATGGAAAATGGAAAATGGAGAATAATAATTTAAATTCTCAATTCTCAATTCTCAATTCTCAATTCTCAATTTTCCATTATTCTAACCACGATCCGATTGCCGTTGACAGCAGACACAACAATCGGATCATTTTTTTCGATATAATCTCCTGATGAAACTACGTCAAAACGATTCCCGTCAATGATCGCTTTTCCGGCCGGGCGAAGATCCGTCAGAGCTCTCCCGGATTTTCCCACAAGTATCTGCAAATCCGAATCCTGGGAACTGACGCCGTTTTCGCTGGTCAATGTCTTTCGGAGCGTCACCGGCGAGCTGGCGATCAGCTTTATCCCAACCAGAATGGACAAGGGAATCATAACAACATCTGCCGCGACAAAGTACATTCCCGCTTCGGCGGATACATAACAAAAAACATGAAAAAGTGAATAACCCAATACAGCCATCGCCGTCACCGTCAGGAGACCGGCGGAAGGCAACACAAATTCCGCAATAATAGTGGTGACGCCCAGAAGCTGTAATACAATTGGCAAAGTAAGATCAGAGGTCATTGGCAGAACTCCTTGTCACCACGATGCGGTTTGCCCGGATTTCCGTAATAACAACCGAGGCCCCCTTGTCAATGTATTCTCCCTCGGAAATCATATCAAACACCTCATCGCCGATTTTGACACTTCCGGAGGGACGCAGGGGTTTTATCACCACACCGCTGTCGCCCACGGAAATGTTTACAGAATTGTCCGAGTCAATACGAGAACTGGCAAGGTCTGCTGAAAGATAGGGGCCGTGTATGACTTGTGAAATTTTGGGAAACGCGTAACGAAAAAAGAAAATGATCACAACAAACGCGCTGAAAAGGCTTCCCAGGACGGTCATAATGTTTTTCTCAAACAGTTTCCTTTCCCACGGGACTTTGGGAAGAACAAAATCCTGAAGGGAGAGTATCATGCCCGCGGCCATTAATGCGATACCGGCAATACCAATCACCCCGAAGCCTGGTATGACAAACATCTCGATTCCGAGAAGCATAATTCCGATTGTAATAATGAGAAATTCGGTATGATTCGCAAGTCCCACCATGTACTGACTGAGAAAGACCAGTGCAAGACAGGTGATACCGACAATTCCCGGCACCCCGAAGCCGGGCGTCTGCATTTCAATATACAATCCTGCAAAACCCAGCAGCATGAGAATCGGCGCAATCTTCGTGATAAGGCGAACCAGTTGCTCTGACCAGCTTTCCTCAAATCTTATCATTTGATAATTGGTAATATTTTTTTTTTCAAGCATCTCCTCAACAGATTCCACGCTCATTTTGGAAAAGCCGAATTCCAGTGCTTCCTGATCATCCATGGTCAGGAGTTTGCCTTTTCCCACCACGGTTTTTTTTGAGCGTATTTGTTCCCGCTCTTTTTCACTGAAATCTTCATATTCCACAGAATCAATGTAAAGAATCCTGCCGTCATCCATTTCAATTCTGAAGACGGTCATATCAGAACTGACCATTGACTCTGCCAAGGTTTCAGGATAACCATTCCGTTTTGCAAGGGTACGAAATTTTGCCCGGAGCGGAGATTGAAATTTTTCTCCCAGCATTTTCGGGCCTTCGTTGGAAAAAATGATGGGCGCACAATCGCCAATCGTGGTAGAATGCTTCATGGTAAGCTCATTACACGCCAGAGCGATGAGCGCACCGGCAGATATGGCCTTTTTTTTTACATAAGCGATGGTTTTTCCCCGGGGTTTGTTGAGCAGGGTTTCAACGATTTGAAAGGCTGAGTCCACCCGGCCCCCGAAGGTGTCCATTTCAAGCACATAAAGGGCATTGTCATACTGCTCTGCGCCCTGATCCAGTGTCCGTTCAATAAACGCGGCCATGGCAGGGCCGACCTCACCAGCCACAGGAATGACCACAACGTGCCGAACCGGTGTCTGTCCGGAATCAGACGCGGACACCGCCCCGCACCCTGTACACGCCCATAAAAGCGTCACCCATATAAAGATTGCATTAATTTTCATAGATTAGATATTCATGAAAAAAATCGGTTTTTTCACCCTCGGAGATGAAAAGATATCCGCTTAAAAAACCCGCTTTTCACTTTTATTTTTATGGTAAATGATGTCAACCCCCCGTTTTGCTCTGTTCGGATTGGCAAATCAGAGCCGTCGTCAGGTTCACCCGTCAGACAGGAGCGGAGAGGGGAATTTTATAATTTCATAAAACTTATCTGATCGGACACTGGTTGAACTATATAAAAGCACAGAAGATCAGTGTCAGGCAAAATCACTGAGGCTTCCGAAAAACAACCCGGCAATTTATTACCAGGTCAGAATCAGACCAGCAAATATTTTTTTCTCACCGTGTCATTTTTCTTCAGTTCCTCGATGGTTCCGTGATACCGAATCACACCGTTATCAATAACATAAGCCCTGTTACTCAGGCGCATGGCAACCTCCTGGTTTTGTTCGGCCAGCAGGACAGTCAAACCGGTATCTCTGAGCCTGGCAATTTGTTCTTCAAGCATTTTTACCATTAAGGGGGCAAGCCCTTCGGTGGGTTCGTCCAGCAGCAGCAAATCCGGATTGGTCATCAGCGCACGGCCGATGGTGAGCATCTGCTGTTCTCCGCCGCTTAAAAAACCGGCTTTCCTGCCATCTATTTCTTTTAAAGGCGGGAAAAATTCATATACGCTGTCTTTGTTCCATCCGTCCCCGTTCAGAGGCTTTTTTCCCGAAATTTCAAGATTTTCACCAACCGTGAGATCCGCAAAAACCCTCCGGTCGTCCGGAACATACCCCATTCCCAGCCGGGCATTGAGATAAGGCTTTTTACCCGTGATGTCCTCTCCTTTAAATCGGATAGTTCCTTCACGGGGAGGCGTCAGTCCCATGACACTTCTCATGGTGGTGCTTTTTCCTGCGCCGTTCCTGCCCAGGAGACAGACAATTTCGCCTTTGGAAACTTCAAGTGAAACACCAAATAAAATATGACTCAGATCGTAATAGGTGTGAATATTGTTTACTTCAAGCATAGCTCAGTATCTCCCGACAGCCTTATCAAATCTGCTTATTCTTTCTCATCTCATCCGGCTCCGCCGGATGAGCGGTTTTCTTTATCCTGAAAATTTGTTTTTTCTGTTCTTCTCACCGCGTCTGACTGACGATAATTACAAATCAATATAAAAAAATGCCGCATGTTTGTCAATCATAAAGCCATATGTTCAAGCCTGATTACGGAGTGAACGCTTATCCGTTCCTGAGTTAAAAATTCAGTCATTCATCTCATCAGACAAAAAAATATGCCGGGATTTATAGCAAAATCTGCAAGTAAAAATAGAATTATAAAATAAATTATAGAATTATAATTTCATAATAATTGACAAACTTAACGAGTTATGATTTTACAGTAAAATATTTTCTATAAACGGCTATGATTCGGCGGTCACAACGACATATAAAAAATTTGTATTTTTTTACAGCAATGATTCGGACAATTTTTATAACCAACTGATTTTATAAAATTTTATGATTTTTAATTCAAAAAAATAAACCCTTTGTTTTCAGCAGGTTATATTTTTATACTGTCTTAATTTTCGAAATCTGTCCGAAGCATTATTACAGTTACCATTTAATATCTGAAACTTTTTCATACAAACGGGCATGATCTGCCAGTCACAACAACGCATGAAAAATTGTAATTTTTCATAACACCTGAGGCGATTCATGAATTACAAACTGAAAAAAAACAGTATGTTCTTTTTCGAAAATTGCCTGACACTTACACCTGACCCCTGAGTACTCTGCTATAAATTTTTCGGTATTTTGCTTATGTATGGAAAATCCTGGAAAACTTTTGTCAGAGTGCTTATAACACCTAATACTTTTGTAAAAACCAGATGGCAGAAGGAGGAAATATGAAAAAATCATTAGGTGCCAAAACCCTTGTTTTTCCCACACCAGTATGGCTGGTGGGAACGTATGACAAAAATAGCAAACCCAACATTATGACTGCGGCCTGGGGAGGGATTTGCTGCTCCAAACCGCCATGCGTTTCAGTATCACTGAGAAAAGCAACTTACACTTACGGCAATATTATGGAAAGGAGAGCTTACACCATCAGTGTTCCTTCCGAGGCATATGCTGACAAAGCGGATTATGCGGGAATTGTATCGGGAAAGGACACGGATAAATTTGCAGCCGCGGGGCTGACTCCGGTGGAAAGTGAGTTTGTGGAAGCGCCTTATGTGAAGGAATTCCCGCTGGTGCTGGAATGTAAAGTGATTCATGTCAATGAAATCGGCCTTCACACCCAGTTCATCGGTGAGGTCATGGATGTCAAAGCTGAGGAAGCCGTGCTAAATGAAAAAGGACTTCCCGATATTTCCAAAGTCAGACCGGTTATTTTCGGCCCCGAAATCCGAACCTATCATGGCATTGGGAAATATCTGGGACAGGCATTTGATATCGGGAGAAAAGCGTGATCATCGGGGAGATTGTGGTCTGGTTACACCGAAAAAAAATTTCTCACGCATGACAAGCCTGATATGAAAAAAATAAATCCCCTGGTTCTGACAATGTCGGATAACAGCTATCGTACCGTTGGCGACTATGCGGGAAAAGACCGGGGAAGGGAAGAAACTTAAACAGAGGGCCAGGTGTCAGGAGTTAAAAAAACTAAAAGGTGAACGGAGGGAAAAAGATGAAGATTATTGCGTTCAACGGCAGTGCCCGTAAAGACGGGAATACTGCCATTCTCAATCAGATATGTGATGGGGAAACTCGAAGAGGAGGGATTTGAAGGGGATGTGGAAAAGATGAGGAAGGCATTCAGACCATGAAAGTTCTGGGACAGAATATGGCATGGCTCCTGAAAAAGATACATGGATAAACATATGTCTAACTTTATTAGGACATTAAGGAGAATTTATCATGAGATTGTCGGTTAAATCTTTATTTCATATTTTCTTTGCATTTTCTTTGCTCTTTTTGTTTGTCATTTCCGGCTGTGATAACAGTGACTGGAAGCAGGAATATCTGCTGATGGTGAAAACAGACGGCGGCACAGGTTCGGGAACGGTCTCAAGCGAGCCTGCGGGTATCAGTTGCGGGGATGACTGCTCGGAAAGCTATCATGAAGATAAGGAAATCACTCTCACTGCCATACCGGACGAAGATTTTGAGTTTGCCGGATGGAGCGGGGCATGTAGCGGGACCGGTCCCTGTGTGGTAACAATGGATCGGGTACAGACTGTCACAGCGATTTTTGGTGAGCCTTCTGTAACGCAGCAGCATACGCTGACGGTGGAAAAACACGGCACGGGTTCGGGAACGGTGTCAGGCGAGCCTGCGGGGATCAGTTGCGGGGATGACTGCTCGGAAGACTATGATGAAGATACGGAAATCACCCTCACGGCCACGCCCGACGAAAATGCGGCGTTTTCAGGATGGGGCGGGGCTTGCAGCGGCACAGATGCCTGTGTGGTGACAATGGATCAGGCGCAGACCGTTACCGCAACGTTTACTGTTGTGACTCCGCAATATGTGCTGACAGTGGAAAAGGGCGGAACCGGTTCGGGAACGGTTTCCAGTGATCCCGAAGGCATCGGTTGCGGGGATGACTGCTCCCAAAGCTATGATGAGAATACGCAAATCACCCTCACGGTCGCGGCAGATGAAAATTCTGAGTTTGCCGGATGGAGCGGGGCATGCACCGGCACAGATACTTGCGTGGTGACAATGGATCAGGCACAGACGGTCACCGCGACCTTTGACAAACCGGAGATTGTCTCTGTAAAATCCAGAATTGCCGAACAGGGACTTATCAACGCTTTTGAAGAGGGATTGCAGACATCGGAGGGGGAACCTGTATATTGCGAAACTTCGGCGATTGCTTATGACGGAACAGACATCATATTGGCCAGTGACAAGCCGATACCTGGTGATAATCGCTCGTCTGTCTTCTCTGTCCCTTACGAAGGGTTGTCAGGCGCATCGGTTACTTATCTGACAGCCTCACCGTTTGTCAACGCCATAAAATATGAAGATATGACTGTGACACCTGACGGACAGCATGTGATCGCTGTAACAGGGTTTGATCGGGTCAAAACTGATTCAGCCGAATGGGATAATTACAATACCATCCTGATATGGCCGTCCGGCTCGCCGGACGCCGTGAAAGTGGTGTCGCCTTCCGCAACTGACGGCGTTACCAGTTCTGTATCATTACGGAAAAAACTGTCCGCTGCTCTCACAACAGCCCAGTTTCCCGAAGGCGTGCCTTATTTCAAAATTGAGGGGCTTGCCGCTATTCCGGGAAATAAATTGTTATTCGGAATACGCGAGCTGGGAGAAAACTATAGCATCTTTGACTATGCTGTAAAAATCGTTTCTGTCTCCTATGAGATTACAGATGGCGAGATGATTCTTGCGGATGACTACGCGCTGATTTATGATTATGATCCTTCGGAAAGAACAGAGCTCGGCCATACAGTGGCGCTTTCCGGAATTGAATATGACAAATATAACGACCGGCTGTACATGATCACCAGCTTTGAGGAAGACACGGACGGAGAGGTCACTGATGAGGGACTCGGGGGATTTCTCTGGATATTGCCCCTTGATGACCTGAATGCTGGCAAGAGCCTCTCTCTGGTATATAAGGAAGAGGGTTCGGTTCCGTTGCTATTTGCCCATAAAGCCGAGGGAATCACCGTGATAAGCAAGGAGCGTGTTCTTGTGGTTCACGACGATGATCGTGTCCTGGGGCGTGAGACTGTGGAAAATCCTGAAACCCAGTTCTCCAGAAAGGCGCATCAGGGAGCATATACAATTGTGGAGATGATTGGTGATGACTTAACACCGCAGTATGTGCTGACAGTGGAAAAGAACGGAACCGGTTCCGGAACGGTTTCCAGTGATCCCGAAGGCATCAGTTGCGGGGATGACTGCTCCCAAAGCTATGATGAGAATACGGAAATTACTCTCACTGCCACGGCTGGCGAAGGTTCTGATTTTACCGGCTGGAGCGGGGCTTGCAGCGGAACAGATGCCTGTGTGGTGACAATGGATCAGGCCCGGACCGTTACCGCAACTTTTAATGTTGTAAGTCCGCAATATCTGCTGACAGCGGAAAAGAACGGAACCGGTTTGGGAACGGTTTCCAGTGATCCTGAAGGCATCAGTTGCGGGGATGACTGCTCGGAAAGTTATGATGAAAATACGGCAATCACCCTCACTGCCACGGCTGGCGAAGATTCTGGGTTTGTCGGCTGGAGCGGGGCTTGCAGCGGAACAGATGCCTGTGTGGTGACAATGGATCAGGCCCAGACCGTTACCGCAACCTTTGCGCCGCAGTATATGCTGACAGTGGAAAAGAGCGGCACGGGTTCGGGAACCGTTTCCGATGATTTTTCCGATATTTTTTGCGGGTATGACTGTTCAAAGACCTATGATGAAAATACACAGGTCACGCTGACCGCCACACCAGATGTGAATTCAATCTTTGCCGGATGGAGTGCGCCCGAATGTATCAGCACAAGTCCGTGTACTGTGACCATGAATCAGTCACAATTTGTCACGGCCTACTTTAACAGGTCTGTAGCCACATATATGCTCACGGTGGAAAAAGACGGAAATGGTTCGGGAAATGTTTCCAGTGTTCCTTATGGCATCAATTGCGGCTATGACTGCTCGGAAAGCTATGATGAGAACACTCAGATCACCCTTACAGCCACGGCAGACGAGGGATCGGAATTTGCCGGATGGACAGGCAGCGGATGCAGCGGCACAGCCCCATGCACTGTGACCATGAACGACGCACAGACTGTCACGGCAGCCTTTAAACCAAAAACCCCCGGGTTTGACATATCTGATCTTCAGGGCACATGGTATATGTATATCGCTCAGACCTATCAGAAAACTGGCACCTACTGGGGTTTCGGAACAATAGAGATTGATAATGCCGGCAAAGTTACAAGCGGCGATTTTACTAGGCCGGACGGCTCTGTCCAAATCTATACCGGAGGTCAGTTTTCTCTGAGTGAGGATGGAAAAGTAAAAGGAACACTGGTTCTGCCGGATGACTTAACCATAACAATTCAGGATGGCAAACTGGACCAGAGCAAGACTGTCGGGAGCCTTGTGGCTACGAGCGTCACCGGCGGTGCGGATTTTGGTATATTAGTCAAGGGAGGCGGTTTCTTTTCAACAAGTGATCTTGAAGGGAAGTGGCACGGATACTTCACAGAAACAAACCTGGCATCAGATGAAACCTACTGGTTTCATGGAACATTGGATGTTGATAATTCCGGTAATGTGACCGGCGGCGATTATACTTCTTCGGGCGGCGCAACCGGGACATACACCGGCGGCCAGTTGTCCCTGGATGAAAACGGCATACTTACCGGAACCGTTACAAGCTCGGACGGAACCGATATCATGGTTGAGAACGGCAAAATGCTTCCCACCAAAACCATGGGGAGTTTTGTAAGTATTTCCAGTGATATGACGTTGGATACCGGTATATTGATCAGGGACGGCGGCTCGTTTGCAACAACTGATCTTGAGGGCGTGTGGAACGGATATTTCTGGGAAACCAATACAAAATCAGGTAAGGAATACTGGTTTTACGGAGCATTGGAGGTTGATAATTCCGGTAATGTGACCGGAGGTGATTATACTTCTTCGGGCGGCGCAACCGGGACATACACCGGCGGACAGTTGGCTTTGGATGAAAACGGTATGCTCACCGGAACAATTACCGTTGAAGAGGGAGTTACCATAACCGTTCAAAGCGGTAAAATGGACAGAAGCAAGACCTTCGGGAGCTTTGCAAGTTCTTCTGATGACGGTACGCTGGATATTGGTGTGCTGGTGAAGGGCGGAATGCCTGGTGAAATCGTTGAAATCCCGGATCCGAACCTGGCACAGGCCATCAGACTTAACCTGGGCTTTTCTGACCAGTACAAACTGACAACCACTGATCTGAATTCGCTGACAACGCTTTCTGCTCCCGGACTGGAAATTTCAGATCTGACAGGAATCGAATATTGCAAAAATCTGACCGAACTGAATCTGACCTTCAACGAAGTGAACGATATCAGCGCACTGGCCGGGCTGACGGATCTGAACGTATTGTCCTTATATGGAAATCCGATCAGTGATTTCAGCGTACTGACCCAATTGACACAACTGGCCGATTTGGCTTTTAGTGTCAGCACCAAGGCGGATTTTGGCATATTATCTGACCTGACAAGTCTGACAGAACTGGCTGTAGGCATTAACGGCATCAGTGATATCAGCGCATTCGCCGAACTGACCCATCTGACAGCTTTGGGACTGATGAATGGTGATATTTCAGATATCAGTCCGTTAGCCGGGCTGACAAATTTGACAACTTTGGATCTGTATGGCAATCATATCAGTGATATCAGTCCGTTATCAGGAATGACAAGGTTGACTTATCTGGGTCTGTATGACAATGATATCAGCGATATCAGTCCATTAGCCGGGCTGACGAATCTGACTTACCTGACGATGGATGATAATCAGATTGGCGATATCAGCGTATTATCCAATTTAAAGAACTTGGACACATTGTTCCTGGATAACAACGGCATCAGCGATATCAGTCCGTTATCCGAGCTGACGAATCTGACTTACCTGGCGCTGGATGATAATCAGATTGGCGATATCAGTGTATTATCCAATTTAAAGAACCTGGACACATTGTTCCTTGATAACAACGGCATCAGCGATATCAGCCCCCTGGCCGGGCTGACCAGTCTGACAGAACTGACCTTGAACGAAAACCAGATAAACGACTTCAGTGCGCTGTCCGGACTGACCAGCCTCACCACTTTGTGGGTAGGTGAAAATCAGATCAGTGATGTTAGTATGTTGCCGCTGGCTGACCTGACAAATTTCATAGCATTATCTGTGTATGGCAATGAAATCAGTGATATTAGCGCATTGTCGGATATGACCGATCTGACCTATCTTAATATAGGTGTCAACTCCGTCAGTGATATTAGTGCGTTGGCAGGCATGAGCAATTTGACAACGCTCTATTTGGATGAAAACCAGATCAGTGATATCGGCGTCCTGAGCGATCTGACCAGTCTGGAAGAGTTGCATTTAAGCCCCGAATTTTTGTCCGAGGAAGCAAGAATCGCTGATCTTCCTGCGCTGGAGGACAGAGACGTTATTATTGTTTACGGGGATGATTCGGACGACGATGGCGACGGTTACACGGAAAACGAAGGAGATTGTAATGACACAGATCACAATGCCTATCCCGGAGCAGAGGAGATACCTGATGACGGAATAGATCAGGACTGTGACGGCAGTGATCTTATCCTTGGTGATTTCAGCTTCGGGACCAGTGCTTTTTCTGATACTCAGGCCATTCCTCAGATTTACACTTGCGACGGAACGGATATTTCTCCGCCATTATCCTGGACCAATGCGCCGGAGGGAACTCAGAGCTTTGTATTAATCGTGGATGACCCTGATGCGGTATCTGTGGCGGGATCTGTATGGAATCACTGGATTGTTTATGATATTCCGGCTGAAATATCATCCCTTTCAGAAGATGCAGGTGCTTCAGGTGGTGACAGCCTTCCGAACGGCGCAAAACATGGTGCAAACTCATGGGAAACAGATAATGAGTATTACAAAGGCCCCTGTCCGCCTTCGGGAACACATTACTATGAGTTCAAATTGTATGCGCTCGATGTTCAGCAGTTAAATCCGGCCGGGACTTCCAAAGATGAAATAACCGAGGCTATGGAAGGTCATATATTGGGACAGGCTGAATTCACAGGCGCGTATTCCAGAATGGTAACAGAGAATCTGATTCCGGATCCCAATCTGCGCCAGGTCATCAGAGAACATCTGGAGGTGGCTGAGGAAAACGAAGTGTTCCTTGAGGATTTGGACTCAGTGAACATACTTTACGCTTCTGAGCGGGAAATTTCAGACCTGTCGGGAATCGGATATTGCAAAAATCTCACGGAACTGGACCTGGGATCCAACCAGATCAGCGATCTCAGCCCCCTGGCCGCATTGATGAATCTGACATCTTTAAACCTGGATTACAACGACATCCGAGACATCAGCGCACTGGCTGCGTTGACGAGTCTGACGGATCTGGATATCTCGGAAAATCAGATCAGCGACATCACCGCGTTGGCTGTGCTGACGAATTTGGCATATCTTGACCTGGGTTCCGGTGATATCAGCGACATCACCGCATTGGCTGAACTGACGAATCTCACAGATTTATTTTTGTCTGAAAATCAGATCACTGACATCACCGCGTTGGCAGACCTGACCAACCTGACATATCTGGACCTGGATTACAACGATATCAGCGATATCACCGCATTGGCCGGGCTGACAAATCTCACGGAAGTGTTCCTGTCTGAAAACCAGATCAGTGACCTCAGCCCTCTGGCCGGATTGACGAATCTGACATATCTGGACCTGGATGACAACGATATCAGCGATATCAGCGCACTGGCAGGCTTGACGAATCTCACGGAATTGTTCCTGTCTGAAAATCAGATCAGCGACATCAGCGAACTGGCGAATCTGACAATCTTGGAGAACTTGTACCTAAAATCCAATCCGCTGTCTGATCAGGCGAAAACAGCTGATATTCCTGCTATGGAGAGCAAGGGAACAGAGATCAGTTATCAGTAAGCAGACGAATTAACGCCCGGTAATGAACTGCCGGGCGTTTCTCAAAAATGCGTTAAAGTCAGGCAAAATGGCAACACCCGATGTTCAAGTTTTTTCTGTCATTCCTGCTTTCGCAGGCTTCGGCGTGAACTCAGTCGAACGGTTTTGTTCGAATCGGGTCAAAAAACTTGATCATCGAGTAACAGAGATTTTCGGGGGCATCTTTTGCAAAGCACAAAAAAGCCACATCCCTGACAAAAGAATGTGGCTTTAAACTTCATCATCCTCACAGAAAAAGAATGACACCCGACTTTATGCTGAACCATGAACCGGCATTAACTGAGCGGCCACATCCCTTTTTCCTCCAGAACCGTCCTTAATGTTTTCAACGCAGAATTGACTGTCGGTATTCCTCCGTAAGTAAATGTCTGAAAAATGACTTCCGCAATTTCTTCCGGAGTACATCCCACATTCAGCGCGGCCTGAATATGCAGTTTCAGTTCATCCACCCGGGAAAGTGCCGTCAGCGTTGCAATGGTAACCAGCTGCCTGGTTTTATGGGGTATCTTCTCCCTGGCATACATCTGGCCGGTGATAAACAAAGACAGGTCTTTTCCAAGGTCTTTGTCAAACGCTCTCCAGAGATCAAACGGCTTTTCATCGGTAACATCTTTGAAATAGAGTGCGGCGGTTTTTTGTGTTTTTTCGACAAGTTCTTTACTCAAAAGAAAAACTCCTTATATAAAACCTGAAATTGAAAACTTGAAACCGGAAACCTGATCTCCGGAACAAGTTTCGAGTTTCAAACTGAACGATTGAAACTTGAAACTGGAAACCTGATCTTCGGAACAAGTTTCGAGTTTCGAGTTTCAAACTGAACGATTGAAACTTGAAACTGGAAACCTGATCTTCGGAACAAGTTTCGAGTTTCGAGTTTCAAGTTTCAAATTTTCTACCGGTTCGCTTTACGAATTCCTAACTGATCCAGAGCGATGATCCATTTGCAGATATTGGCGGAACCTTCCACCATGGTATAGGTGGGCGTGTCCCGGTAATAACGGGCAACAGGATACTCGGTGGAGTAACCATAAGCCCCGAGAATCCGCATGGCGAAATTGGAGCATTTGGTAACAGCCTCGCCTGCAAAATATTTTGCCTGGGCCACATCAAGTCCGTTGTTCAGTTTTCCCTGATCTTTTGCACATGCAGCCTTGTAAACCAGAAGCCGGGCAGCTTCAACCTCTGTGGCCATCTGGGCGATCATGTCCTGATTCATCTGGAAATTGCCAATGGGCTTTCCGAACTGTTTCCGTTCATTACAATACTTGGTCGCGACATCCAGACATGCCTGGGCAAGACCGACAGCGCCTGCAGCAGCAGAAAGACGGGTCTGATTCAGAGAACCAAAAACAATCTTGGCACCGTCACCGGGATTTCCCAGAATATTTTCTTTGGGAACCACAGTGTCAGTAAGGAATATTTCGCCTGTGGGTGAGGAATGAGATCCCATCTTTTCCAATGATGTGGTCTTTACGCCGTTAAAATTTTTAAGCTCCACAACAAAAGCAGAAAGTCCTGCTGATCCCTTGGAACGGTCCGTATAGGCATAGTAAATGATAGCATCTGCATAACTGGCATTGGAAATCCAGGTTTTGGAGCCGTTTAAAAGCCAATGATCGCCCTTGTCCTCGGCGGTTGATGCCATGGACATAACATCAGAACCCGCATCGGATTCTGTGATGCCGAAGCCTCCGACATACTCAGCGTTGACCAGTTTGGGGATGTATTTCTTTTTGGTCTCTTCGTTACCATATTTATATATGGTATAGGCGCATCCGAGGGTCTGCATATTGATTTGGACCCGGAGAGAACTTGAAGCCCTTGCAATTTCCTCAGTGATGATCATGGCAGCAAGCCAGCCGTCGTCCATGCCTTCTCCGTCATACTCTTCGGGAATCACTGTTCCGAAAAATCCCAGTTCAGCCATGGGCTTGAGCGCTTCTTTATAAGGGAAATAATGATTATTGTCCCATTCATCTGCATTTGGCGCAATCTTTTTTGCAGCAAATTCACGAGCTGCTTTTCTGATCATTTCAAGTTCTTTTGATAAAGCAAAATCCATTTAAGTAAAACCTCCTAATTAAATTCACATATACAGGGCGGACAAAACAAAACCGGGTCCCCCCTCGTTAAATACCAGAGCATATATTTGTCAGCATGAATCAAATCTCAGCCTTGCGAAGTATTGCAAATCTTATCATCTTTTCATGCCAGGCAAAATATACTGGCGATTAATAAGCTTATTTTATTGTATAAACCCCAAAAGCCTCGGAAACCAGAGAACCACATCGGGAAGATATGTTATCAGAAGCAATACGCCAATCTGTATTGCCATAAACGGCATCACGGCTTTGGATACATAAATGATATTTCGGTTCGCAATGGCTCCCGTAATGTATAAACTCACGCCCATAGGAGGAGAGCAGTATCCGATGGCCAGGTTGACAGTCATAATCAGTCCGAAGTGCATGGGATCAATATTAAATGCCCCCAGCATAGGCAGAAACACCGGTCCGAGTATAAGGGTGGCTGAAATGATGTCCATGAACATCCCCACCATCAGAAGTAACACATTCATAGCCAAAAGGAACACAATGGGAGACTGAATGCTTGAAAGCACGGCCTCGGTGATTTTTCCCGGGATACTTTCCAAGGTGAGATAACGGCCGAAACAGGTGGCTCCGGCCACAATGATTAAGAGTGTGGCAGAGGTCACCGCGGAACTGACCGTAATTTTTTTCACATCACCCAGTTTCATGGATTTGTGTATGAAAATCTCCACGATAAAGGCATAGACACAGGCAACCACTGCGGCCTCATTGGCTGTAAAAACCCCGGAAAAAATTCCTCCGAAGATAATTACAATCAGCATCAGGGACCAGAATCCCTCTTTTAAGGCACCCAGAACTTCCCCGGGCGTCGGGACCGGCATACGCACGATTTCCGCTTTCCGATGAAGAAGATATGAATAAACACAGACGCCTCCCATGATGAGGACGCCGGGCAAAAACCCTGTCAGAAACAGTCCTTCCAGGGACACATTGCTGATCATACTGTAGAGAATCATTCCGATACTGGGAGGAATGATCACCCCGAGATTGGGAGAAGTCGTCATAAGTCCCAGTGTATATTTTTCATCATATCCGTTATCCAAAAGTGCGGGAATCATAAATCCCCCCAGGGCAACGACCGTGGCAACAGTGGAACCGGAAATGGCACCGAAAAGACCGCAGGCTAAGACACCGGCCATCCCAAGCCCTCCGGGGAGCCAGCTGACCAGTATATTCGCAACTTTGATAAGTTTTTCCACAATGGAACCTGCTGTCATGATATTACCACACAGAATAAAGAAGAGAACCACAACAAGGGCAAACTTGTCCAGACTCCGGAAAAGTGTCTGAGCAAGCAGAAGAACAGGCAGATCCGTGAAAAACACAAAACTCAGAAATGCTGTAAAGAAAAGGCACATAAACACAGGAACATATGCAGCCATTGTTCCTAAAAGAATCAGCAGGACAATAAGGTGATTTAATTCCATAAAGCAGGTCTCCTTCTTTCTCTTATACCTATATGAAAGTGTCAGATGTTAAGAATGATTCTGGTAAATGTGTCATATTTATATCCGAACCTGGCAGCCATTATCTTAAACGGTCATAATTGCCCCGTTCACAAGGAAACATGATGTGACCAATGACAAAAAAATTGCAAATCACAAATCACAAATCACTTTTACATAAAAGCTATATTTTAGCTTTAATATAGCTTTTATTAGCTTTGATTTTTTTTCCTGTCAAGCAAAGTTTGTCACCAGATGATTTAAAATTCTGTATGATTATAAGCAGGCGCATATCAGGTTTTCAAAAATTACAATATTGAAGGTCATCTGAACGACAAAATCCGAAACAAATCCAAAAGATATGTATAAACGGCCATGGGCTGTCAGTTAAGACAATATATGAAACTGAGACCGGAATTTCTCAATTCTCAATTTCATATAAACGGCCGTGATCTGCCGGTCACAACGAATGATAAAAATTTTATAGTTTTTCCTAACACTTAACACTTAATACCTAACACTTAACACTTTCATATAAAATTTTTTAAACCATAAAAATTTCAATTGCTGACGGGGCTTTTCAGTCGGGTATTCGGATGCCGGAACAGCGGAAGATATGAAACTGTTTATTCAGACTTCTGAATGCTGAGTTGTAACAATGCGTTTGGTTTTGAATTTTAAAGCGTTGGTTGATTTGGATTTGATTCGGATTTCAGATTGGCCTGATCATTCAGTATGTCACTATTTTTTGGACAACGCATCAATGATATCCTGACAGAACACCTGAATGGTCCGAATAAGCATCATGCCACCCATTAACGGCAATAACGCATAAAGGTAAACCATCGGAATCTGCATGATAATTGTTTTCTGATGGGTCTGCGCCTGAAGCGCGGCCATGAGCCAGCCATAATAAAGCATCATACCCGCGAAGCACAGAGTGACGAGATGGCTGAAATAATTGAGGGGAGATTTCAGCCAGGGAACAAGCTGAACCAGAGCATCAATTTTGATCATGGAACGATTTTTGATGGCCACGCTGCATCCGATAAGGGTGGTGTAAATGATGACAATCCTGACCAGTTCTTCTGACCATGCCAGGGAATAATTAATGCCATATCTCAGAACCACATTGAAAAACAGGGCAACAAGGGCCACGATGACAGTAATAAAAAGCGTCCATTCCTCAAAAAATGTCAGTATCTTGTCCAAAAAATCCAAAATTTTTTCAAACATAAAAAGCTCCTTAATGTCAAAATTTTGCCGGGCAATAAATTGCCGGACCGTTTTTCAGATGTCCCTGTGGGACGGAAAAAATAATTTTTTCCAGGTTCAGAATACCCTGTTAATCCCTGATTCTGAAATTTTTTCAGAACACTATTCCCTTTTTCCAGACTGATTTTTTTAATTTCAGGAATCAGATTATCAGACATTTCATATAATACAAGCCGGATAAAGTCAAAATAAAACTGAACCCGTTTGGATTACAGCGTAGTTCAGCAGCCAGAGAGAATCTTTGGATATCACATTATCACATTGATCTCGTTGATCTCGTTTGATCTCGTTCCCACGCTTTGCGTGGGAATGCAGAAGGGACGCTTCGCGTCCTGACGCTGTCTCCCGTAAACAAATCAAAGGCTGGCATCATCTGAAAAATCAATAAATTCAAAAATATGCTAAATCTTATCATCGGAAATATTATTTTAACAAACATCCGCCTTATCCCCGGGGCTGAGAGAACCAAAATAATTCCGCACCGTATCCATGCCCTGCCTGACAATTTTTTTTGGCGGTATTTCCAACGGATTATCTTTTACACAAATTCCTTTGGCAGTGGATTCCCAATATAAATTCATTTTCAATTCTGTAATTTCCCGGGGCAGACGGGTCAGGTGGTTTTCGCTCAGAATCAGTTCCCTTAAAGATTCCAATTTTGTAATTTTCGACGGTATTTCAGTCAGATGGTTGCTTTTCAGATGTAATTCTCTCAGACATTTCAATTCTGCAATCCCGGGAGGTAATTCAGTCAGTTGGTTTTCACTGCAATGCAACACTTCCAATTTTTTCAGTTCTGCAATTTCCGGGGGCAATTCAGGCAGAAGATTTGCATTCAAATTTAAATATCTGAGATGTCTGAGCTTGGGAATGGTAAACGGAAAAAAATCTATTCCCAGATTCGCCAAATTTATTCCCACGATATGCCCTTTTTCATAAACATAGGTTTGCAGACGCCATATCTTTTCAAATCTGACTTTCCGAAATTTTTTCCCAATTTCCTGCTCAAGTTCCCGCAAAATTTCCATATCTGTCATTCTTGCGGCATGTGTTTTTTCCTGTTTCAGCGGATTGCCGCAGTTGCTACAGAAATTTGCTGTCTCATTGTTCTCCGACCCGCAGTTTTTGCAGACTTTTATTTTTTCAGAAGGCTTGCTGTATTCCCGGAATCGCTGAATCAGTTCCTCAGCAGTCGGACGTTTTTCAGGATATCGGCTCAGGCAGGCTTTGATATGTTCACGAAGAATGGGATCATTTACATCAGGCAGGTCAATACCCGGAGGGCTGTTGATGTCTCCGGCAAATAACTGGTAAAGCGTGACCCCTAAACTGTAAATATCCGCGGCCGTCGTGGCATGTGTTCCCAGCCCCCCATGTGTGCTGGCAGGAGAAAGGATCAGCTCGGGAGCAATGAAAAAATAGGCTCCGGCCGCGCCGGCAAAGGTTTTTGTATGTATGGTATAACCGCCTCCGGGGAGACAGGTTCCCTCATCTCTTGAACTCAGCGCCGCGTCCAGTGCGGCCTGGCCGATCCCGAAGTCACTTAATTTGAGAACAGGCGTACTTTCAGGGTCTTTACAGGGTTCAAGCAGAAAATTTGAAGGTTTGATATCCCGATGCACAATCCCGGCCTCATGAATACGCACCAGAGACTGCGCCATTTGGATCGCCAGATCGAGTCTGACATTCAGGGGAGCAGTTTTTCCTTTATCCGTAATCCATTGTCCCAAGTCTCCCCCGGGCACATATTCCAGTTGAATATAATACGGAGCCTTTTCATCATGTGAGCCCAGAACTTCCACAATTCCCGTAGGCATCCTGCCCTCTGTAATGGAAAGATAATTAAAAACATTCAGTTCCCGCCGCAGACTCCGGGCCTTGTTTTTTATGGTGCAAAACTTGAACACTGTTTTACGCGAACTCTGGGTCCGGTCATGCGACAGCCATACTTCGCCAAAACCACCCTGTCCCAGTTTTTTCTCCATGACCCAGTTTGTATTTGGCAGTGTCGTATCTGCTCCGGGACGCCATCCGGAGATATCATCGCTATAATCAAACGGCTCGGCTTTTTCATTTCCCGGAGGTTTGACAAACGGGGTTTTTCCTTCTTCGCCCACTTCGCAGATGGTCACAGGCTCATCCCGCCCCTTGAGAATATAAGGGCCGTGACTGTGCCACACCAACCTCCCAATGCCTTTGATGTCAACCCCTTTTAATGCCTGGCGCGCGTCATCTGAAACTGCTTGTGAAAAAAGGATCTGCCCGCCCTGAGCCAGACTCATAATCCGGGCTGTGGTGTCGGCCTGGAGTCCCTTAATGTCGCCAATCTCTCCCGGACCCAGCTTTCTCAGACCTTCTTCCACAATAACAGTGCCCAGATGAATTCCGACTCGGAACTCAGGCAGTTCAGGCCAGTCGTGAATACGGGCCTCCCGGTGTAACACTTGGGAACGAAGAGCAAAACATATGGCATCACTGGGCTTGAGAAAGACAAAAATATAAGAATCCCCCTCAACCCTCACTGCCTGAGCATTCCTGATTTCATCAAGGGCCCGGAGTAAAAAATCCTTATGCTTATCTTCCAGAATCTTAGCGCCTCTGTCACCGATTTCTTTTTTAAGCAGGGATGACCCTACCAAATCTGTGAACAGCATCACCAGCATCTGACTCAGATGCTGGCTGCGGAATGATTCAATCAACTGTTCTTCGGCATTGGAAAGAACATTTGTTTTATTGAATCCGTCCGCATCCTTAATATCTGTATCATTGTTTTGAATCACTGTGTTTTTTCTTTGTTCCATTTTCTTGACACTCTGAATCGAATTCGATATGAATAGGCTTTATTGGAAATAAAAAACATCGGTCAAAATCGGACATCCGGAGTGCCAAACTTGCAGTTTGGCAATATTTCGGGATTCCCGGGTGACAGGTGTTTTGCCAAACTGAAAGTTTGGCACTCCGGATTGTCTGGCCGCTTATTTCCGATAATGTCTAATATAATTAATATTAAAAGAATATATAACTCTGAAATCAGGTGGGATGCAACAAATTTTTTATTTAAAGAAATCCGTCAGATACAGATATTCAGAAAACATAATCTCAGGATGTCAAAATAAAATCCGATATATTTTCAAATAGTTTTAAAAACAACTTTTATGAAATTAATTATCTGAAAAACAGTGGTTATGAAAATAAAAATGAAAACAGATGGAAATCAGGTAAAAAATAACAGGCTGAAGCAATATGAAATACTCAAAAATATTCCATTATTTTCCTGTCTGAACGATGAAGAAATCAGGGCATTGGCAGAGATCGCTGTTGAAAGAACATTCTCAAAAAACACGATTCTGATCAATGAAGGGGATACAAGTGATGCGCTTTATGTGGTTTGCAAAGGAAAAGCTAATGCAATAGGCATTGATCCGAATGGAAAACAAATCGTTCTGAACACATTTGGGTCCGGAGATTACTTTGGGGAAATGAGCTTTATAGACGGGGAACCGAGATGCGCAACAGTTGAGACCAAAAGACTGGCCCATCTGCTTATTATTCCCAGGGATAAGTTTAACCATATTATTACCTCAAATCCTGAAATTTCATTTAAATTAATGAAAGGATTATTGGAAAAAATCCGGAAAGCAACCCGGCAAATCGAAGACTTGGTGTTCATGGATGTTTACGGACGGGTTGCCAGGCTCCTTATCCAGTTTTCCGAGCCCCGGGATCAAAAACGGATCACTAAGGAAAAACTGACCCATCAGGAGATTGCGGATATGGTCGGTGCTTCCAGGGAAATGGTCAGCCGAATATTAAAAGAACTGTCTGTGGGGGATTATATTACGATAAAAGATCGGATAATTACCATAAACAGAGAACTTCCTTATTCATGGTGATCATTTTGTCAAAAGGAATTTCAAAGGTCCTTCCGATTCTCCTTTTCATGTTTTTTTCATCTGAATCCTTTTTTTGTGTTATCCGGTTCAACTGCATCTGTTACAGAGCCGCTGCCTTTCCTCTGCTCCCATGTCCCTGGTTGTGCGGTAAATTTGCCCTCATCAGACTCAAAATAAAACAGATCATTTTCTGTCACAACAATTGCCTCTGCCTGAAGCCATTTTAATTCCGCATCAAGTTCAGCGTCAGCATCTTCCATCTCTGATATTCCCCAGGAAAAACTCTGATTTCCATTAATGAGAACAAAGGCACATAACATAAAAAAAATTTTAATTACGTTTTTCATAATGCCTCTTTCTTTCAATTGCCGGAGACTTGCGAGGTCTCGAAAAATTTGCAGGTCGCTTCTGCTAATGCTGGGTTAGGGAGATAAGCTGACTTCTGAGATTGATCTTTTTGTTTTTCAGCCCGAGTTTGTTCCGTATATTGTGACGATGTGTCAGGATCGTATGCACTGAAAGCCTTAAAAAATTTGCAATTTCTTTGTTTGTTCTTCCTTGTCTGACAAGATTGGCAACCTGAATTTCCATAGGAGTGAAATTCAAAGATTTTGAGGATACATTGCGGATAAACGGAGAAACAATATGAATCAGATTTGATTCCAGCACGCTGACAATGGCTTTCTGATTATTATTCAATCGGCTCTTTTTTAGTCTTTCAAGATACGGAGCAACCAGTTCTTTTACATTGGACAGGATGTTATTTTCAATTTCATGTTTGTCTTTTTCCAGTTTTTCCAGCAGGACGTTCAATGTTGTGTTAAGTTCTTTCAGATGATCAGACTGAGATTCCAATTCTTTTTCTTTTTTCCGCAGGGATTTTTCCGCTATTTTCCGTTTATAAACTTCCTGTTGCAGCTCCTCATTGGCTTTCGAAAGCTCGGATGAAAGAAATGCTGTGTGTCGCCTTAGTTCGTCATACTTTTTGCGAAGCGATTTTTCTGTTTGTCTGATGTCAAATAATTCGCTCCTGACGGGTTTGGATGTGGCGGTTTTCTTTTCCAGTCCCCTGAGCCACTGATCGAATTCTTCACACACGGATGCAGTATTCATTTTTTAGCCTCCTGTAATTTATGATTGTAAACTTTATCGTTTGATCTTTAATTTTATTTTATTATTTTTAGAGGAGGCTGTCTGTGATGCAGTTCATGTTTATTTTGTGAAAAATTACCGTTCTGCTGAGATATAAGTACCTAACCATAAGTTTTTAATATCTGCCCGGGGAAGAAACCCGGGTTTTTTCCGGAATGATTCGCTGACTCTGAAGGAAAAACCCGGGTTTCTCGGCCGCTCGCAGAAAAAAATGTATAAAAAATTTGGTAGTCCTGCACAAGTAGTGATGAATGAGATTCAGTGTCCTGACAACCGGGGAACTGAACGGGATTCATCACTGCCTTTGCAGGACTACCAAAAATTTTTGATCAGGTACTTATCTGTCCGGGGAAGAAACCCGGGTTTTTTTCAGGAAAAATGCGTCTCTGACAAAGGAAAAACCCGGGTTTCTCCGCCGTTCGCGGAAAAAAATGTATAAAAAAATTTTTGATCAGGTACTTATTCTTTTAAATGGGAACGAGATCAGGTGCGGGAACGAGGTCAATGAACTCAATGAGACCAAAAGGACGCGAAGCGTCTTCTCTGCATTCCCACGCAAAGCGTGGGAACGAGAGTGAACGAGAGTGAGGAGATTAAGGAGACCAACATGCCCGTCTTAATGCGGCTACTTCTGTCCGGGCGCGACACATCCCATCTTAAGAACAGGTAACGAAGAGGTTCCCGGCTCCCGATACCATTTTCGGCCGTATCCCTGAAACAAATTTAAGACAATTCCTTCTACTGTATCTTTTGGCAAAACAGAATAGACCCTTACGTCATAAATGGCATCTCTTCCTCTGTTATCCCAGATCAGTTCACCAATTTGCCCTTCAGTCACAAGAAAATCCTTAACACAGACAATATCTCTTCGGTCAGGTTTCAAATGGCCGGTCGTGGCAACGTCTCCCAGACACCGATATCCCAGCGGAGGAATCGGTCGCCAAATTGCCCCGTTCAGATTTGAATTGCCGTTTACATCCCGCCATATACGTTCATATTTCGTGGGATAGGCCAAAACCCCCTCGTTATCAAACAAAGAAGCTGCTTTCACAGCCAGCACACGGGCCGAAGGCTCACCATAATGACTCTGAACATAATGTCCCAGGACCTTGTAACCCACAGGCGGCAGAGGCTTATAAAAAGCAACCTGCTGCTTTGTTCCGCTCTCCTTATCGTTCCATATAAACTCAAATTCCGTAACCAATGTATAATGGAGGAAAACCTGATCCACAGGTTCTGTAACAGTTTCATCAAGAGACACTGACGCTGACGTATCCTCCTCTGAGTCCGTTTCTTGCGGTGAATTTTCAGTCTTATCTGTAGCTGTAACCTGAGTTTCTGTAAACAGAGGAGCCACCGGATAAAAATGCATTACCGCACCTGTCAGAACAAGAATTGCGCCAATCGTAACAGCGGTAATATTTGCGATTTTATTTTCAATATCATTAAGCTTGAATAAAACCGCAATCAGCAGGGAGATCAGTCCTCCTGTAATCAGCAGAATACTAAACGGTCTGTTCAGAAATGTTTCAATAATTTCAATGAGTTCAAATATTTCTTTCATTTTTATACGGGGGGTTGGGTGTTAGGTGTTAGGTGTTAAGTGTTAAGTGTTAAGTGTTCGGTATTCACAAGTTACAGATTTATTTTTCTTAACACGCGTAACACCTGACACCTGACACCTTTTTTTTCTATTTTGCAAACCTGAATTTTGAAAATACATTCTGTATAAAAGTTCCGAGTCTGTTCCGCAATTTTTGCTCTCCTGCAAAAATCATGCGGTCAGTTTCCATGCGGTGTCTTTGAAATCTGCCTTCTGTTCCTTCTTGCCTTCTTTCCTGACGGACTTCTGCTTTTTCAATGCTGTCCAGCAATTTTCCTACGTTTATGTAATCTGCCTGTTTTTCACAAATCACGCTTTTTATGCCTTTTTCTTCGCACTTTAACAAAAAATTATAATCAAAACGACAGTCACATCCGGGCGTACAAATACAGGGGACTTTTTCCCTGAAGCGAATTTTTCTGATACTTTTATGAATAGCAGCAAAATGAAACCGAATCAACGCCAGAAAATCCCGTCTTCCGGCTCCGTCAATTTGGATTACTGCGGCCTTGGCATACGGTCGGATTTTAATCAGGGCATGACTTCCTTTGTATTGAAAATAGGCACCTTCACGCCAGCAGAGTTTTTCGCCCTCATGTTCCGCCAGAAATTCATGCATCCTTACAATGAGGCGAGTCATCACGCCGGCAGGCAAAAATTCATAATGATATTCAAATCGGAGAAAGTCCCGGGGATTCCAGTCATATTCGATTTCTTTGGGAGATAGGAATTCGGTGACAATATGACGGTCTCCTTCTCCAAAAGGAAACGCCAGCTCAAAATTCGTCATAAGCTGCAAAATCGTCGCATATTTATCTTTGGGGTATAATTTCCGATCTTTCCATATTTTCTGCAAATCTTTATTATACAAAATTCCGTTGCGTTCCTGAACAATTTTGGCGTCCAACACTTTGTAAACAGCATCTGTCCCCCATTCCGGCTTGAGAATAACTGTTTCTTTTAAAAGCGCGTCATCCTGGAAATGCAGAATAATTCCCAAATCATGGAGATAGCGGCTTAATGTCTTTGCCTCGCTTTCTTCAATGTCAACTTTTTTACATGCTTGCAGATATTTTTTATAAGTAATATAATATCTTGATGTCGCTCTCAGTGCTCTGCGGACAGCCAGCCAGGAAGAGGGCCAGAAGGTTCCCATCAGCGGCAGTTCCCATGCCTCTTTTCTGATGAAGTCCCGCAACGCGTCAATGCCGATTCCTTTTCTGGCGCTGACCTTTTTTGATGCGATGATCTGGGGACAGCGTTGTTTTAGCTGCTTGAGATTTAGGTCTTTGTCCCGCTCATCACATTTGTTCATGACAATTACAACAGGGCTGTCCTCGGCAAAAGTTTCAATACAGTTGAGCCAGTAATCTATCCGCCCATATTCTTCCTCCTGACGGGCATCCCATACCAATATATAAAGAGATCGCTGAGTAAGAAAAAACTGATGTGTGGCGTGGTAAATTTCCTGGCCTCCGAAATCCCACACATTCAGGCTCATCTGAGTTGTCATCTCATCAGGCGATGCAACTTTCCAAAGATGAATGTCAATTCCCTCAGTGGTGGTTTCCCTGTCCGAGTATTCATTCATTGTGAGACGCTTGATTAAGCAGGTTTTGCCCACACCGCCCTGACCTACGACCATGAGTTTGCCTTCATAAAGGGTCTGTCCGCCTTTGCCGGATTTTTTCAAATATTCCCTGATGGCAGAGAGTCCCTGGCTGGCAATTTCCAATGGGGGGAATGTCAGGGGATTTTTATTCAGATCAAGATGGATCAGTTTTTCCAGGTGGACAATTTCTCTCGGAAGCAGGCCCAGTTCATTGGAATCCAAATAAAGTACAGAGAGATGACTGAGTTGGGCAATTTCCGCGGGCAGTCTCTTCAGTTCATTGGAACTTAAATCAAGAATCGTGAGATGTTCAAGTTCTCGAATCTCTCCGGGCAGTTCCCTGAGTTCATTGAAACTTAAATAAAGCCGCTCAAGATTTCTGAGCTGAAAAATTCCTTCAGGAACCTGTTTCAATTTGTTGGAGCTCAGGTTCAGCTCTGTGAGATTTTTAAGCTGAAAAATTTCTTCAGGCATGTGTTCCAGTTCATTGGAACTCAGGTTCAGCTCCGTGAGATTCCTGAGATGGGCAATTTCTCCGGGAATACGTTTCAGCTTATTGGAACTCAGATCAAGCCGGGTGAGATTTTTGAGCTGGGAGATTTCCCCGGGCACTTCACTCAGATTATTGGAACTCAGATTCAGTTCTGTGAGATGTCTGAGATGAGATATTTCCGCGGGCAGTTCTCTCAGTTTATTGGAGCTTAAATAAAGGACGCTGAGATTTCTGAGATGGGAGATTTCCGCGGGCAGTGCTTTCAGATCATTGGAACTCAGATAGAGGATAGTGAGATTTCTGAGATGGGAGATTTCTCTGGGAAGTTCTCTCACTCCGTTGGAATTTAAATACAGACGGGTGAGATTTCTGAGATGAGTAATTTCTATGGGAAATTCTCTCAGTTCATTGGAGCTTAAATCCAATATGTCAAGATTTCTGAGTTGGGCAATTTCCTTAGGGAGTTCGCTCAGTTCATTAGAACTTAAATAAAGCCGGGTGAGATTTCTGAGATGGCCAATCTCTTTGGGAATATTTGTCAGCCCTCTGAGTATTAATCCTTGTAACGAAGTCAGCCTGCCAATTTCAGGCGGAAGTGATGTAATTTCATATTCTGATAAATCAAGTTCTGCAATTTGTTCTATTTCTGCCTGGCGGATAATTTCCAATAATTCTTCCCGGATCATTTTTTTATCCTCCCCTGAGTGCGTGTTTGAAAAGTCCCGTAGGGACAGGATATTTGCAACAACCCCGTTCCGAGTCCCGCGGGGACGGGATATTTGCAGCATTAACACCTGACACCTACCAGATTTCCCCGATAAATAATAGACTTTATCGGAAATAAAAAACATCGGTCAAAACCGGACATCCGGAGTGCCAAACTTGCAGTTTGGCAAAACACCTGTCCCCCGGGAATCCCGGAATATTGCCAAACTGCAAGTTTGGCACTCCGGATTGTCTGGCCGCTTATTTCCGATAATGTCTAATACAAAAATGCAGGGGCAATCCAATGGTGAATGCCCTTGAAAAGATCGGTCACCGGAAGATTATCCCTGCAATATATGTCTTGTAAATCAAAAAAACTTTGCTAATATATTTTATCAGAAGGCGTTTTGCAACAGAATTCCTCAACCATACATAATTCAAGATTCAGATTTTTTACTGAATTCTCTCTTTAAAAGATGAGGGAACACAGAATTTTGTTTTGTGATATTATATGAAAGTGTTAAGTGTTAAGTGTTAAGTGTTAAGTGTTAAGTGTTAGGAAAAACTGCAAAAATTTTATCATTCGTTGTGACCGGCAGATCATGGCCGTTTATATGAAAGTGTTAGGTGTCAGGTGTTAGGTGTTAGGAAAAACTGCAAAATTTTCATCGTTCGTTGTGGCCGGCAGATCATGGCCGTTTATATGAAACTCTAATTAATAAGAAATAAATTTAGTTCGTTATCTGAATAAAATAATTGCCGAATACGGATATTCAGAGTAAAAAAACACTTGTCCCGTAGTCTCCGAACGACTTTTTAAAATATTTCCGCACTTCTTAAAAAATGAGGCCGGTCCTGAAAAAAAAGTTTTATATTCGTAGTCTCTTAAAAGAGCTGACATTTTGTTGTGCAGGTGACCGGCCGGTCATGTTTATATCGGGCTCGCGGCGCCATTTTTTCACCGACCTTAAAATGTGAAGTGCTTCAGTTTTATTTACATCAGGCTGTTATTATCCTTTCCTGTTAAAAAACGGATTCGGTATATTCTTCATATTCTTTACAGTTTTCAATTTATTTTAAGGTTATTCTCTGTTAAGCGGAAGCAACCAGGTCATATCCTAACTGTGCGGCCTGTTTTTTTAGTCTGTTTATCTTTTTTTCCTGATTTTTGCCGGAAAGATATCCTTTACCCAGATCCTCAAAAGATTCTCCGTATTTTATTATATGATAAATTCCCTTTGCTATGCTGTGAGCAACTGCGACAACAGCTTTTTTGGCTCCGCGCCGATATTTTATACGATAATATTTGTCCTTATAATATGAGTCCCTCTTCTTAATGGCAGACCATGCAATTTCAACCATGACTGTTTTAAAGGGATGATTTCGGACCGGGGACCTGCCGCTTTTACGCTTGCCGGCACTTTCATTATTTCCGGGACAAAGTCCTGCCCAGGAACAGAAAGCAGCCTCATTTCCGAATTCTTCCAGTGTGAATCCTATATGACTGAGCACTGACTGACCGGCCACTGTGTTAATCCCGTATACTTCGTCCAGACGATCCAAAACTTCCTGATGAGGCCTCATAAGCCTGGCAAGACGGGCAGTTACGGATTTAATATTCCGCTCCGTTGCCTCAATTGTATCCATAAGCAGTTTTAACTGAAAACGATGGTGATCTTCAAAAAAACCCTGAATACTGCGATGAAGTTCCGCACTTTTGGAACCGAGACTTCCTTTCGCACATTTTTCAATATTTTCAAGGCTTAAATCCGCATCTTCGTCACAAAGGAGACTGATCAGGTTACGTCCTGTCACTCCGAACAGATCGGTCACCACAGAACTGATTTTGATATTGGCGGTCTCGAACAGTTTATGAACACGCCTCTTGTAATCTCCGAGAGTCTGTGTGTAATTTTTCCGAAGCGTTGTCAGGTCACGCCATTGTCTCACTTCCTTTGCCGGAATAAAACTGCCTTTCACAAGCCCGTGGCGAAGGAGATTGGCAAGCCATCTGCTGTCCTCGGTATCCGTCTTTCTGCCGGGAACATTTTTTATATGGCGCGCATTTACCAGGACAACATCCAGATGTCCTTCAAGGATATTGTGAACCGGACGCCAATACACACTTGTACTTTCCATTGCAACTGTCGGACAATTATTGTCGGTCAGCCAGTCCCTTAAAAGGAAAAGGCTGTCTGTAAAAGTCGGGAATTCCCTCACTTCATATTGCGGCGAGCCAAGGGGATTCAGAGTAATAAGACATGCTGAAATAATATTCTTGTGAACGTCCAGTCCGCAACAAACGGGATGCATTACTGAAATAATCGGGGTGTCTGATTTTTTAGTCATAACCGTCCTTCCTGTTATAATTGTTGATAAATATTTATTCTGAGAGTAGTTATGACATTTTGAACCAAAAATCAAAAGTTTCATCCTTTGTTGTGTCCGCAGGACATGGGAGTTTATATGAAAGTGTTAAGTGTCAGGTGTTAGGTGTTAAGAAAAAATTATAAAACTTTCATGCTGCGTTGTGACCGGCAGGTCATGGGAGTTTATATGAAAGTCCGGAGTGCAAAAACAGAGCGAAGCGGTTTTTTGCAGAGACTTTCATCATTCGTTGTGGGCGGCAGATCATGGCCGTTTATCAGAAAGTCCGGAGTGCAAAAACAGAGCGAAGCGGTTTTTTGCAGAGACTTTCATCATTCGTTGTGGCCGGCAGATCATGGCCGTTTATCAGAAAGTCCGGAGTGCAAAAACAGAGCGAAGCGGTTTTTTGCAGAGACTTTCATCATTCGTTGTGGCCGGCATATCATGGCCGTTTATATGAAAGTGTCAGGTGTTAGGTGTTAAGTGTTAAGTGTTAGGAAAAACTGCAAAACTTTCATACTTTGTTGTGACCGTCAGGACATGGCCGTTTATATGAAAGTGTCAGGTGTTAAGTGTTAAGTGTTAGGAAAAACTACAAAACTTTCATTGTTCGTTGTGACCGGCAGATCATGGCCGTTTATATGAAAGTCCGGAGTGCAAAAACAGAGCGAAGCGGTTTTTTGCAGAGACTTTCATCATTCGTTGTGGGCGGCAGATCATGGCCGTTTATCAGAAAGTCCGGAGTGCAAAAACAGAGCGAAGCGGTTTTTTGCAGAGACTTTCATCATTCGTTGTGGGCGGCATATCATGGCCGTTTATCAGAAAGTCCGGAGTGCAAAAACAGAGCGAAGCGGTTTTTTGCAGAGACTTTCATCATTCGTTGTGCCCGGCATATCATGGCCGTTTATCAGAAATAAACAATGGCCAAAATCAGAAATAAACGCTCATAAAAAAGCCGGGTTTTTTGCCCCCTCCGGTTATGAAAATATTCTCAGATAAAAAACCCGGCTTTTCAAAATGTATTTTCACGGTAAAGGAATGCCAAACTGCAAGTTTGGCACTCCGGATGTCCCGGCAATGCTGTTGACTTAAAACTGAACAGCTTTTCCAGCATTCTCTCCGGAGTGCGAAAAATTCTTTTTCGCAAGTGCGAGAAATACTTTTTCGCAAGTGCGAGAAATACTTTTTCGCAATTGCAAAAATACAATTTTTGCACTCCGGATCCGCACGGAACTTATTAAGTCAACAGAATCGAGATGTCCCGGGGCTTATTTCCGATAATGGTCGTCTTTTTAATTTGGATATTCAACTGTTCAGAATCGCCCTTATCCGTTTCAGTACCGGGGGATGAGAATAGTTCAGAAACACATAAAAAGGATGAGGAATGAGATTTGAGAGATTATTGGCAGAGAGTTTTTTTAGAGCATCTGCCAGAGAACTGCCATCCTGTGTGGTTTCCACTGCAAAACGGTCTGCTTCGTATTCATTCTTACGGGAACGCATCTGCATGAAAATCCCCAGAAAAAATTCTATGGGAGAATATAACATGCCAAAAAAGATCATCCCGGCATACACTGATTTCTGCTCCATATAAAACGCGTCAAAAAGTCCCTGGTAAGAAATAAACAGAGATAACAGAAAGAGCATTATTCCCAGTTCCGCAAAAGAAATAATCATGGTCTGAAGGATATGCTTTTTCTTATAATGACCGATCTCATGGGCCAGCACCGCCACCAGTTCCGAAACTGTATGTTGAGCAATCAGTGTGTCAAACAGGGCAATGCGTTTGTTTTTACCAAATCCGGTAAAAAACGCATTGGATTTTTCAGAACGCCGGGAACCGTCAATGACGAAGACATTTTTCAGAGAAAACTTTACAGATTGTGCATAAGACATGATGGCATGTTTCAATTCTCCGTCCTCAAGCGGCTCGAATTTGTTAAAAAGCGGCATGATCCAAGTGGGCGCAATGAACTGAATGATCAGCATAAATATTGTAACCACTATCCAGCAGTACCACCAGGCATTGGAACCGGCATATTCAAAAAAAGCAAGCACTCCCGCCAGAAGCGGCCCTCCCAGGAGAATCGAAAGCATCAGCCCTTTGAGCATATCTGTCGCAAAAATCCGCCATGTGGTTTTGTTGAATCCGAAACGCTCCTCAATAACAAAGGTGGCATAAATGCTGAACGGCAAGGATAAAATCGTTTTGAACGCTATCAGAATGCCGATATATATCAGACCGGTCAGAACTGGTCCCTGGTTCCAGGAACGGGACCATTGATCTAAGAAGAGAAAGCCTTTTCCGAACCAGAAGACAAACAGCACTGAGATGTCAAACAAAGCGGTAATCCACCCGAAGCGGGTATTGACCCGGAGATATTCCTGGGACTGACGATAACGTTCTGTATCATACACACCCTGAAACGGCTCAGGCACTTTATCCCCCAGCATCCTGAGATTCAGTACATCCGCCAGGGTATGCAATACAAAATCAGCAACAATGGTAAGCAGAATAATAACAGCGATAAAATTCATATGTAATGGTTATTTGTAATTTGTAATTTGTGATTTGTAATTTGTGATTTGTAATTTGTGATTTGTAATTTGTGATTTGTAATTTGTGATTTGTAATTTGTGATTTGTAATTTGTGATTTGTGATTTGTAATTTGTAATTTGTGATTTGTAATACTTATGGTCTGGTACTTATGAAATCCTTGTAGCGGGGGGACGGCAGATTTTATAACTTCCTATATAATGAAAATATGCCGTAAAAGCAGGTGGTTGAAGTATGAGACCTGCGAGGTTTAAAGAAACCTCGCCAAGTCTCTGATTGAACCGAGGTTTATTTTGCAGCAAGATTCTTCAAAAGAAGTGCTGCATCTGCTGTATCTATCTTTCCGTTTCCGCTTACATCTGCTTTAGCATTTACTCCGGTTACAGGTAATCCTGCTGCCACTTTCAGACATACAATCACATCTGAGAGACCCGGAGTTCCGCTGCCATCAAAATCACCAGCTACGGGAGTTGTAAATGTCTGATTTGCGCCGTATGATGTGCCAAAAGCATTTGTTGCATAGGCCCTGACATTATAGGTCACACTTTCAGTCAGCCCTGTAAAATTAGCTGAAAAAGCTGCTTCTGTTCCCAGAGGTGTCTCAGGTACATCTGTTACATCGGCACCGCCTATTTCAGGATTTTCCGTTGTAGCCAAGACAACACCTCTTGCTGTGGCGTCTGTAGCTTCTCCGCTCACAGTTGCAGAAGTTGCGTTGTAATTTGTCACCACACTGGTGGTAACTGTCGGGGAAGCTGTGCTGAAGAATACACTATCGCTCCCATATTCTGTGCCTTCGGAATTCTTTGCATACGCATTCACATAATATGTTTCACCAAGAGTCAACTGATCTGAAGGAATGGTAACTTCAAAAGTTGCTGTCGTTAATTCTCCTTCAACCGCAAGACAGTCGGCTCCGGCCTCAGCGGTCGGATTTTCTGATGGCCCCCAACAAACACCTGCTTCGCTGATCTTGGCAGCAGCAAAATCTTCATTTGTAACATTTCCAGTGATGATTGCAGTGATTGTGTCATCCGGATTTTTTGAGACATTTGGCGGTGTCACAGTTTCAACTGTCGGAGGAGGCGGCGGATCACCTTCTGAGGTAACAGTCGCATCCTCACCAGTCATAGGCACGGTTTCTGTTTCAGTCTTAGTATCATCCGTCCATCTGGTCAGTGTTTTCGAAGGAACATCATCATAGTAATAATCATAATAAGTTATATCTGTTCCCGGATTATCCGGATCATCTATATCATAAGATTCATAAACACCGATGTAATACTTCGTACCTTTAGCTAATTCTTCATTTTGTAAGGAAAAAGTGCCTGAACACCCCTGACCTGGTGAACAACTATCCGAAGGGAATATGTTAAGACCATCCATCTCCTCTGGGTTGGTGCCATCACCAGGTTCGGTTTGATTTAAATTCTCCTTCAGAAGATAGATCCCCACTTCTTCGCTTCCTGTTCTCAGCACCATTACCTTAAAAGTCGGAGGGTCCTGAGTAATATTTACTTCCAATCCTGTTTCAGGATCCGGCCAAGAAATCGCAGCATCCGCTTGCTGCGGAGCAATAAAACCCACCCCCAACGCCATCGTCACAAAAAGGGTTAAGGCAACCAACGTTCCTTTTTTCATTTTTTCTTTTCCTCCTTTTTAAAAGTGTCCAACTACGGTTTTTTTTCTTATGATTTAGCATCACAGGTGTTTTTAACCGCTTTTGAACAAAATTTACTGACTGTTCAAACCTCCCTTTACCGTAAAAAAAAACCGACACATTTCTTATCGGCGCACAACATCAA
Organism: Desulfonema magnum; assembly: GCF_017377395.1. GTDB lineage: Bacteria > Desulfobacterota > Desulfobacteria > Desulfobacterales > 4be13 > Desulfonema_C > Desulfonema_C magnum. The sequence continues at coordinate 1,124,774 of NZ_CP061800.1, forward strand.
CTTTTTTTACGGCAATTCATCCCCCTCTTACCATAAGATATCCTCCTTTTTTCCAATTTTTGCCTTAATTTTAAAGCCATTTTACGGCCTTGTTACCTTAAATAAAAAAAGCACCGGATATGACACTGCTCTGCCCTAATTCGCAGGCTGATTATTTTTTTATTAAAAAATTCAAATTATTATCATAAATTTTTAGCCCATAAAATCATATGTTCCCTTTATATATACATCCGAAACATAGTTTGCAAGTATTTTTTTACGAGTGATTCCGAAAAACACTCCAATCTTCAGCGTATTCAGGAGGTCAGGCATCGCTTGTCAGGGGCAATATCAGAAAAGGGTTAAAAATCAGGAATTTTTATCTTATTTTATTATACACGGCACGACGCTTTTTCTTACACGGCTGTTTTAAAAAATTATCAGAAATTAGGTTGGTATTCAGAGATCACTCCTCTGAACTATCCAAGATTTCAGAAGATTCCAGAGATGCCTTTATGAAGGATTTAAACAGGGGATGCGGATTCATGGGGCGGGATTTGAATTCAGGATGAAACTGACATCCCAGAAACCACGGATGATTTTTAACCTCGATAATTTCGACCAATTCACCATCCGGTGATGTGCCGCTGATGACCAGTCCCTTTTCTTCAAGCCTGCTTTTGTACGCATTGTTGAATTCATACCTGTGGCGGTGACGTTCCGAAATATTCTCAACCGCATATGCTTCAGATGCCAATGTTGATGCTTTCAGATGGCAGGGATAGGCTCCCAGACGCATGGTTCCGCCCTTGTCCGAATGAATATCCCGGGTCTGCATGGTTTCGGTTTTGTCATCATACCACTCTTTCATCAGGTAAATCACGGGGTAAGGCGTATCCTCGTCAATTTCAGAACTGTGGGCTTCCTTCATATCCGCCACATTGCGTGCAAATTCAACAACAGCCACATGCATTCCGAGGCAGATACCGAAGAACGGAATTTTGTTTTCTCTTGCATACTTGACTGCGCAAATTTTTCCCTCAATCCCTCGGGTGCCGAATCCTCCGGGAACCAATATGCCGTTCGCGTCGGAGAGGATATCTTTGCAATTGTCCGGAGTGATTTGCTCCGAATCAACAAACATGAGATTCACACGGCAGTCATTGGGAATCCCGCCATGATACAGGGCCTCGTTCAGACTCTTATATGATTCCGTGAGATCCGTATATTTCCCCACAATAGCGATAGTGACAGAATATTTGGGCGCATTGAACTTTTTGACAAACTCCTCCCATGCTTCAAGCCGGGGCGCCCGGGTCCAGATACGGAGCAGTTCCACAATTTTATTATCCAGCCCTTCTTTATTAAACTGAAGCGGAACCTCGTAGATACATTCCACATCCTTTGCTGTGATCACCGCGTCCACACTCACATTGCAGAAAAGGGCGATTTTCGATTTAATATCCTCGGACAAATACCTGTCTGTGCGGCAAAGGAGAATATCCGGCTGGATTCCGATACTTCGAAGCTCCTTTACACTGTGCTGAGTCGGCTTTGTTTTGAGTTCTCCTGACGTTCCGATATACGGAACAAGTGTCAGATGGATATACAGCACATTTTCTTTTCCCACATCAGCCCTGAACTGACGAATCGCCTCCAAAAATGGGAGACTTTCAATATCACCGATAGTGCCGCCAATTTCCACAATCAGAACATCCACGCCATCTGCCGCAAGCCGGATATTGTCTTTAATCTCATCTGTAATATGCGGAATAACCTGAACCGTGCCTCCGAGATAGTCACCCCGCCGTTCCTTCATAATGACGGAATGATAGATTTTTCCCGTGGTAAAATTGTTTTTCCGGCTCATATTCGCTGTTGTGAACCGCTCATAATGCCCCATATCCAAATCTGTTTCAGCCCCGTCATCCGTGACAAAAACCTCGCCGTGCTGGAAAGGGTTCATGGTTCCGGGGTCAACATTAATATACGGATCAAGCTTCTGAATTGTCACCCTAAGCCCCCGGCTCTCCAAAAGCGCTCCAATGGATGCGGAAGCAAGCCCCTTGCCAAGTGAGGAAAGAACTCCTCCTGTTACAAATATGTATTTTGTGATACTTGCCATCTGTTATATTACCTTAGTATTTGAAACTTGAAACTTGAAACTTGAAACTTGAAACTCGAAACTCGAAACTCGAAACTCGAAACTCGAAACTCGAAACTCGAAATTTTGACACTTTAAAGAATGATAAAATTGTTTCGGTAGTCCTGCACAAGCAGTGATGAATGAGATTCAGTGTCCTGATAACCGGGGGACTGAACGGGATTCATCACTACCTTTGCAGGACTACCATTGTTTCTATCCAAGTTTTAAGTTTCAAGTTTCAAGTTTCAAATTTTATTAAATCCATTCGGAAAGAAGTACTTTGTTTGAAAATACTGCTCCTTCCCCAAGTTCCTCTTCGATTCTGATCAGCTGGTTATATTTGGCAATCCGGTCTGTACGGGACATGGATCCTGTTTTTATCTGGCCCGCGTTCACTGCGACTGCAAGGTCTGCAATAAAAGTATCCTCGGTTTCCCCTGACCTGTGAGATATGACAGTGGTATAAAATTCCTGCTTTGCCATGTTGATGGTGTCAAGGGTTTCGGTAACAGTTCCGATCTGATTCAGTTTGATCAGAATCGAGTTTGCAATGCCGTTTTCAACGCCTTTGTTGAAGATTTCAGGGTTGGTTACAAAAACATCATCTCCCACGATCTGACAGTCATCCAGACGTTCTGTCATCATTGACCAGCCATCCCAGTCCTGCTCTGCAATGCCGTCTTCTATGGAAAGGATGGGGTATGTGCCCACCAGTTCTTCATAATAGCCAATCAGTTCTTCTGACGTAAGTTCCTTGTTTTCCGATTTCAGAACATATTTTGAGTTTTTGTAAAACTCGCTGGCCGCGGCATCCAGGGCAAGACCGATCTGTTTGCCAGGCTCGTATCCGGCCGCCTCAATGGCTTCCATGATCAGTTTTATTGCCTCTTCGTTTGAGTTAAGGTTCGGCGCAAATCCGCCCTCATCCCCCACAGCCGTATTAAAATTCTTTTGCTTGAGTATTTTTTTGAGATTGTGAAAGATTTCAGCGCCCATCCGAACCGCCTGGACAATGCTGTTCGCGCCCACAGGGATGATCATGAATTCCTGTATGTCAAGATTGTTGCCTGCATGCGCCCCGCCGTTGACAATGTTCATCATGGGCAGCGGGATGTATCGGGCATTAACCCCTCCGAGATACCTGTAAAGCGGTAATCCGTGAGCTTCTGCTGCGGCTCTTGCCGCGGCCATGGACACGCTGAGTATGGCATTTGCTCCCAATCTTGATTTATTGGGCGTGCCATCCAGTTCAATCATATGGTTATCAAGAGATGCCTGATCTGCCGCATCCATGCCCTGTACAGAAGGAGCGATTTCGGTCATAACATTTTTTACGGCTGTTGCAACGCTCTTTCCACCAAACCGCTCTGATTCTGTATCGCGGAGTTCCAATGCCTCACGTGTTCCTGTGGAAGCGCCTGAAGGAACAACCGCACGTCCCACCGCACCGCAGGCGACCATGACATCTGCTTCAACAGTGGGGTTTCCTCTTGAGTCCAGAACTTCCCTTGCTTTTACATCAATAATCTGAGTCATAATGCTCTCCTTATAATAAAATAAGTGTTTGGGTATTTTATGTATCTGAGTGTCTGAAACCCGAGTGCCTGATATCCATCAAACATCTTCGATAACCACCTGAACACTCAGACATTCAAAGCCTCAGAACACTTAACCACCTATTAACTTGACAAATGAAAAAGAAATGCTACTCTGCTTATATTGTTATGTCAAGAATTGGGTTGTCAAGTATTCAGATATTTAGTATTATTATTTATTTTCAAATACTTGAAAACTCAGTCACTCAAGTGATCAAAAAAGGTTATCATGCAAAATAAAGATTTTTACACCACCACCCATCTTATTGTTGCGGCAATACGGGTTCATGAACATCAGAACAATGCTGCTCCCTCTGTTGATGATATTTGTCGTTCCCTGTCATTTTCTTTGGAACAGGGACATTTTATATGTAACAAACTTGATGAAATTGAAATCATAGAAATAGTGAGAGGCGCTTACGGTGCCAGGCTTTTCATCAAGGATCATTTAAAAATTGAGGAAATTCCAAGAGCTGAAAAAGGAAGCAGCCTGCGGGAAGAGATTGAAAAATTTCAAAATACCAAAAAGGATTTTGAACAAAAGATAGAATCTTTTCAGGCGGAGAAAGCAGAAAGACAAAAAACGCTTTTTGCTGAAATTGAAAGCAGGCTCAGACAGAAAACAGACGCAAAATAATCATTTTGCAAATCTTCCGTCATCCTGTATTGTTTCAAGTTTATCTGTCTGTGTTTCAACCCATCCCGTTTTTTCGACTTTTCGAATGTCGAATTTCGGAATATAGGGTTTCACGTCCAACACCGGCGTGGCATCCAGCATGTCAATATCCTGTATATGAAGGCAGCCTTTGTCCACCCTTAAAAGACGGACCACAGATATTCCCACGGGATTGGGACGTGCCGGTGCCCTGGTGGCAAACAGACCATGAAATGCATCATCCAGGAACGGCTTTACCTTCAGAGAAAACTTTTTTGACATATGGAAATGATAAATCAGAATAATATGGGAAAACTGCTCAAGATCATCAAGTCCTTCAACATATTCCGGAAATATTTCCACAACCGCTTCAACGCCGGCACCTCCCGCGGGCTGGATAGGAGTTCCCTCAGGAGTTTTGAACGGGGAATGAATGACACCGATGGGCATATATTCTATTTTATTCATAATTTCTCCGACTGACAGATGAATGCTCAGACTTCCGAAGTTTCCAGAACTTCGGAAGTCTTCCATAGCTCTGGAAAGTTCACCTGATCTTTACCGTGAAAATACATTTTGAAAACCCGGGTTTTTTATCTGAAAAAATTTTCATAACCGGGGGCGAAAAACCCGGCTTTTTCATGAGCGTAAACATCTGCTTTTTACTTTATTTTGTCTAATAAAGTTTGCACTGCCGCCATATACTCTGATAAGCCATGAAAAAATATATCATTGTGATTTGCCCTCGGAATTTTGAGCAATGTTTTGTCAGGAGACGGACACGCGTCATATAAAGCCTGACCATCTGAAAAAGGAATGATGTGATCGTGTTCTGCATGAATGACAAGAGCGGGCTTGTCAAATGTTCGTATCTTATCCAAATTGCCGACACCATCCTCTTCCCTGATATCCAGGGCCTCAACATTGATACCCAGCAGCTTTAACAACGGAATCACATAAGCAAATCCGCTTTCAATAATGAGACCATCCATGTGCCTTTTATAACAGGCTGCAAGTTCAAGAGCGGATGCGCTTCCCAGGGACCGTCCCATGACAATAAGAGGGCCTGAGTAGTTGTTTTCTTTGAGCCATTTTTTTACAAAATCGAAAATCACATGGCAGTCCCGCATCATGGCCGTGACAGTCGGTTTTCCAGTTGACCGGCCATACCCCCTGTAATCCACTGGTAAAAAATTGATCCCCATCTGGTTATAATTTTCTCCCATGTCATCATAATCAGCAACAATTTCACCGTTGCCGTGAAAGAAAAGGATGTTCGGGGCGGATTGTTTTACCATATGGAAACGCGCCCCCACCACCACACTGTTTTCCACCGGAACAGATATATCCCGACTTGACATTCTCAGCCCGGACCTGGGGTGAAACAAAAACATGGAAACTTCCAGCCGATCCAGAGCAGAATAATCATTTTTTGAAATATATGCCATAAGTTCTCCCATATAAACGGATATGACCTGCCAGTCACAATAAAAGTATGAAAGCGGGACCGGAACTTCTCAATTCTCAATTCCTATGTCCGTTCGGATGTAATTATTAGTTATCTGTTGATTACTTCAATGAAGCCACAATATTTTTTGCTGCTTTTTCTATAAGCATTGTGTCTATGCAAACGGCAATCAGTGTGTAACCAGATTGTATATAAGGCTTAAGAACCTCAGCGGTCGCGCCAAATATACCGAGCGGAATTTTTGCCTGGTCCGCGTATTTTTTTACATGCGATATTGCTTTTTGAACAGCCGGGTCGGTTGTCAGGCCCATCTTTCCCATACTGGCTGAAAGGTCATATGGCCCGACGAATAAGCAGTCAATTCCGGAAACCCTGACGATGTTTTCAATATCATCCACAGCATCTTTATGTTCGATTTGAATGATGACAACGGTCTCATCATTGGCAGAAGCGACATATTTCTGGAAATTGCCTCCGTAGCCCTGTGCCCTGGCAACACCGACACCTCTTGACCCTTCGGGCGGATATTTACAAAGCCGAACCGCCTGTCTGGCATCCCCGGCGGACCGAATCTGTGGTATGATAATACCGGAAGCACCTATATCAAGCGATTTTTTAATCCAGACTTCGTCGTTTGACGGCACGCGTATCAGACATGGGAACTTCGGTGTCACAGCCTGAAGAATAAGTTGTGCGTCTCTGATGGTCAGGGCGCTATGTTCAATATCCACAAAAAGCCAGTCAAATCCGGACATACAAAAAATTTCAGCAAGTTCAGTGGACGGAAGTGTTATTATTGCTCCGATAAGAAGATCACCCCGAATTATTCTGTTTCTGACGGATCCGTTCATGTATTTTTTTCCATATGCGCTTAAATCTCAGGCAGATAATTTTAACGATTCAATTTTTTTTAGATTGTTATCTGCTCATATGTCCGGTTCGCTGCTGAAAACTGAAAAACAAAAACCATCTCACCTGTCTGTTTTTAATTTCTTTAATACTTTGAGATATTAATGCCTTCCCTGCCTATCACACGCCCGCCTGAAAAAAATCTTTTTTTGTAATATTTTTCAGTGAGGTCATTTATCATCACTCCTTTGCTGCGGGCTGCGTGAACAAATTTGTTGTCTTTCAGATATATCCCCACATGAGAAATTCTTCTGCCCCTGATTTTAAAGCAAAGAATATCCCCTTCCTGTAATTCCTCTTTTTTAACAGGAACCAGGTCATTATAGTACATATTACGTGATGTGCGGTTTAATTCTATACCATAGGCTTCTTTATAAACAGATTTCACAAAACAAGAACAATCTATTCCGTATTTTGAACATCCTCCCCATTTGTAACGAGTGCCAAACCATTTATCTATTGCCTTAATTAAGTCTTTATTTTCAGTTCCATCAAGTTCTAATCCTAATTTTTTCGAACACTCATAATAAAATCGTGAATTAAAGATTTCCATTAAAGGTGTTTCGGACATGTCCTCATCTTCCAAATGTGTTTCGTTTTCAGCAGCATCTTCACACTCGCACTCATCAGCCGTCCGGGGAGCGGTTTCAGAGGTCGCTTTGTTTTTAATCTGAGGAACAGGTTTTTCTGTTTCATAAGCCACTGTTGCTACTTCCTGAACGTTGTTCTTTCTGACTGCCGAACAGGAATAAGTGGTGATTGCCAGCAAAACAACGACAATATATTTGAAAGCGTCACTCGGAGTTAATGTCCGTGACATTTCAGTCCTCCTTTTTTCCGATTAATTTATAAGTTACGACAAAAATTGAATCGCTATGTTAAACAAACAGCATGTTGCTGCTGTTAATTTTGTTAATAATATTTTTTTATAGTCAGAACCTGCCCGGGATGTCCAACAGTGATATTTTTTTAAAAAAAACATATAAATACAAAATCTTAAATAATAAACAAAAAATTTTAAAACTAATGGCATTATTTTTGCATATATTAAATAATAGGGGGTTATAGGTATTTTTTTATAAAAAATCTCAAAGCCTTTCAAAACAGTTTTTAATATATATTTCAAAAGGTTATTTTGTGAAAGGAAAATTTTTTTTTAGAAAACATGAGCAAAACTTGCCGGCCCTGATCTGAGTTACACTCAAGATTATTTTTTTTGAACTTTCATGTAAGAACAAAGAACTTTTTGTGTATCTATCAATTTAAGAAAATGAAAAATAAAGTTGTAATGCTCTGAAAAACCGCCTTCCCATACGCAGTATCAGGAATGGCGTCGTTGCATATGAACCTCCAATCGCCCCACTGCCAGGGAGCAGGTAAGGGTTAATATTAAATATAAAAAAGCCACGGTGATCCAGATTTCAAATGTCAGATAGGTGACTGACATCAGCTCCATTCCCTGAAATGTCAGTTCCTGGATCGAAATGACGGACACAATGGCCGAATCCTTTATGGTGGATATAAATTGTCCTGCCAGAGGCGGAAGAATTCTTCGCAGAGCCTGGGGCAGAATAATATGGCGCATCTTCTGACTCCATTTTAGTCCCAGAGCGGATGATGCTTCCCATTGTCCTTTTTCAACAGACTGAATACCTGCTCTGACTATTTCTGTGATATAGGCTCCCTCAAAGATGGCCAAGGTGATGACCGCAGATAAAAACGCCGAAAAAACCAGGGGCTGGGCAAAGAAAAATGTAAAAAAAATCTGCGTACCCGGGGAGCAGGATCGGATAAAGTCATCCACGCCAAGAACCGGCATGATCTGATCACTCACAAAAAAATAAAAAATAAAGATTAGGACAAGGGGGGGAAGGTTACGGACCAGCTCGACATAGGTTCCTCCGATAAGCCGTTTAAAGAGATTTTTACTGGTGCGGCAAAGCCCCATTATTGTTCCGATAATCATCGCAAAAATGGTTCCCCAGACGCTCAGGCGGATCGTGGTGAAAAAGCCCTGCATCAGCAGATTCGGAATCCACCGTCTGCTTTCCGGGTCATAACGGAAGATATACTGGGGGATGACGCCCCAGTTCCATTTATAATGAAGTCCTGTTTTAATCCTGTAGCTGATATACAATATAACTGTCAGGATAAACAGCCCGACAATAATATCGAGAAATGAAATTTTTATTTTATTCTTCAAAATTGCCTTTTTTCCGCATATTCATCCTGATTCAGGATTTGGAAAAGGGGAATTTATAGTTTAAAAATAGCAGATAGTCAATATCTAATTCTGTAAATATTTGGTAACAGCGCCTTTCACATCAAGATATTGCGATTTGATTTTAGATTAAACACAATAGGTTGTCACAGACTGGTTATGAAATAAGTTTTCCATATTTTGTTTTCCGAGGGACCGGGAAATCAGGCGGTGACGGTTCTGATTTGTTAATTTGAATCAGATGAGACAGTCAGCAGATCGAAAAATCTTCGGGCTGTCGGCGGACGGGGGAGAAACCCGGCTTTTTCCGGCGGGAGAGGGTTCCCCCGTCCTGAAAAAAAAGCCGGGTTTCTTTGCTGTCCCGCACACAGTCCGGGAACTTTTCAATTTACTGACAGTGATTTGAAAGTTTATGACATAAAAAAAACCGAGTTTTTTGGAAAAAAACTCGGCTTTTTAATTTTATATTCAAAAAATGTGCTATTTGATCATGTTTTCCCAATCTTTGGTTTCAAACCAGTAATGTTTCCGTTCTTTTAGCCAACCTTCGGCTTCAACGACCCGTATCCAGTTGTTAAAAAAGTTGAGTGTGTCAGCATCGCCTTTTCTTACAGCAAAACCGATAGGTTCTTTGGTGAATATTTCTTTAAGCGGAAGAAACAGTTGCTCCGGATATTTGATAGCGTAAAACGCAGGGGTCGGGGCTGACCCCACCGCAGCATGGGCTTTTCCGTTGATAAGCTCCTGATATGCCTGGGATTCATCATCAAACATCCGCAGTTTTGCTTTGGGCATGAATTGTTTGGCAGCAGTGACAGCAGTTGACCCCAGTCTGGCAGCCACTGTCACATCAGGTCGGTTAAAATCTTCCAAGGTGCTGAAATTCGCTGCAAGCTGTTTGTGTGCCACAATGGACATGCCAGTGTAATCGTAAGGAATTGTAAAATTGACTTTCAGATTCCGATTTGGTCGGATTCCCATTCCGCCGATAATAACATCAAACTTTCCTGTGAGAAGCGCGGGAATAATACCGGCCCACTTGGTGGGAATGAATTCCGCTCTGACACCCATATCCCGGGCCAGCCGGGTGGCCACATCAATCTCAAATCCGATCAGTTTGCCTGTTTTGTCTTTCATGGCCCAGGGCACAAAGGTTGACATGCCAATTTTGAGTACGCCGCGTCTGAGCGACTGTTCTATGGCGCTTTCAGCGCTCAGTTGCTGCTGAAGTTTGCCTGCAAATGCCGTACCAGTCAGGCTGACGATCAGAGCAAAAATTACGGCAACATACAGCCCTGACGAAGTTCTTTTCAAAATAAACCTCCTTATAAGTAAAAAATCGTTAAAAAATAAATGGAGCGTTTAAGAAAAAAATTATCCGGTACAAAAAATGTAGGGTGGGTGGAGCGAAGCGGAACCCACCGCACTACATTCTTTCGGTTTCCGCTCGTCGGAAATATTTGCCAAACTGTAAGTTTGGCACTCCGGAGCAATAAATGACGCACTGCATTGTTTTTGTCAAGTCTTTAAAAAGCAGGATTTAAAGACGCTTTTCCAGGATATGAACGCCCATGGAAAGACTTATAGTGACGAGCAGGTATATGGCCGCTATGGTAAACCATAACTCAAACGTTAGATAGGTTTCCGCAATAATGGCCTGTCCCTGCATAGTCAGGTCATATATGGCAATGGTGCTGACCAGTGCGGAATCTTTGATCAGAGACACGGCCTGACTGATGAGCGGGGGCAAAATCCGCCGGATTGCCTGGGGAAGAATAATATACTGATACGCCTGAAACGTGTTCAGTCCCAGACTGTAAGATGCCTCCCATTGTCCCGCATGGATGGAAACAATGCCTGCACGGAAGACTTCCGAAGCATACGCGCCTTCAAAAAGACTCAGCGCCAAAACGGCTGACGTAAAACGGCTGATATCAAGCACGGGGGATAAGACAAAATAAATAAAAAACAGTTGCACCAGAAGCGGCGTGTTGCGAATGGCTTCCAGATAGATTCTGGCCAGGAATTTTGCCAGGAATGAATCGGACAGCCGGAAAAATGCAGTGGTCAGTCCGAATGCAAACGCCAGAATCAGGCTGATGCCGGTGATGTGAAATGTCACCATCAGGCCGTCAATAAGGGGGCCGGCAGTGAGTTTCCCCTCTTCAAAAGAAAAAATATATCGGGGAACCCGATACCATTGCCAATTGTAGCCCAGTTCTTCGGTACCCCGGGCGATTAGCCAGATAATGGCGATTATCACCAATAAAAATTTAATAATGTCTTTCAAATAGCGATGTTGAGATAAAATAAAATTTTTCAAGTTGTAAATTTTTCCATAATGGCATTCTTTATAACATCTGACAATGCGATTTAAAATGATCCAAAAAATCTGATTATAACGGATTTGAGGGAGGATGCAACCCTCGGATGCCGGCAGGCTGTCCGGAGGAGTTCAAAAATAAGGTGAAGCGGCTTCTTGTATGCTGTGCAAAAAATAATTTTGGGTGTGTCCCACCTTTTACACATCCGAAAAAAATCAGCCACAAAGACACAAAGACGCAAAGGAACCACAAAGAGACTTCGTGAAACTTCGTGCCTTTTATGAAGCAATATTTCCACGAATTATCAGGATATTACAAATTCAGATGCCGGTTCGGACATTTTATCTGTATAACCTCTTCAAATTTTTTACTTATTTTTATATGAAAGTGTTAGGTGTCAGGTGTTAGGTGTTAGGAAAAACTGCAAAATTTTCATCGTTCGTTGTGGCCGGCAGATCATGGCCGTTTATATGAAAGTGTTAGGTGTCAGGTGTTAGGTGTTAGGAAAAACTGCAAAATTTTCATCGTTCGTTGTGGCCGGCAGATCATGGCCGTTTATATGAAAGTGTTAAGTGTCAGGTGTTAGGTGTTAAGAAAAAATTATAAAACTTTCATGCTGCGTTGTGACCGGCAGGTCATGGGAGTTTATATGAAAGTGTCAGGTGTCAGGTGTCAGGTGTTTAGTGTTAGGTGTTAAGTGTTAGGTGTTAGGAAAAAATATAAAATTTTCATCGTTCGTTGTGACCGGCAGCTCATGGCCGTTTATATGAAAGTGTCAGGTGTTAAGTGTTAAGTGTTAGGAAAAAACAGTAAAACTTTCATTTTTCGTTGTGGCCGTCAGTCATGCCCGTTTATGAGAAAGCCGTGGCCGTTCCCTGAGCCTGCCGAAGGGAGTGAAATTTTCAGACAGCTTAGGTTAAGCGTGCCGGACGGGGTTTGCAACCCATACGCATCAGGCTAAGATCGTAACCTATTGTTTCTATTGATTTATAATTTGCAGTACAGGGGGTGCGAACCCCATATGCATCAAGCTAAGGATTTTTATGATTCCGGAACCCCCGAAAATTAAGGTTTTGCGTTTCGGCTGCCATTCAGTCGGAGCTAACAAAATCAGTAGGTTATCTTCTTAGCTTGATGCGTATGGATGCGAACCCGTCCTAAGTATTTACCGGTCCCTGGCAGCAAACATTCCCGGAAATGTTGCAGACAGGGTCCCGGCTATAGAGAGAGGTGTCTGACATGCGGAAATTTTGGGGACGGGGGTTGCAAAAACCCCGTCCCGCGCCTTTATTTTTTTACATGAATTGTGATGCCTGAACCGGATGGGCTTTCAAATATTCCAGACGATTCAGCCCGTTGACGTAGGCTTTTGCACTGGCTGTGATAATATCAGGATCAGCTCCCTTGCCGAGCGCAATAAGACCGTTTTCCTTCAGTCGGACAGTCACTTCGCCCAGAGCATCTGTGCCGCCGGTAATTGCGCTGACAGAAAATCGCAGCAGTTCCGCTTCTGTCCCGGTCAGTTTTGCAATGGTGTTAAAAGAAGCGTCAATAGGACCGTTTCCGTAACCCGCGCCCTGAACAGACCTTCCGTTTACAGAAAGCTTTATACTGGCCATGGGGAACACCGTGGTCCCGCTTGTGACGTGCTGGTATTCCAGTTGGAAAATATCGGAAGTCCTCAGAATGCCCTCTGTAACGATCACTTCCAGATCTTCATCCACAACATGCTTTTTCTTATCCGCAAGTTCCTTGAATTTTGTGAAAACAACGCTCAGTTCCTCGTCGGAAAGATCATATCCCATGTCTTTTAAGCGGGAACGAAGCGCGTGCCGTCCGGAGTGTTTGCCCAGCACCAGTTTGTTTCTGTTCAGCCCCACGGTCTCAGGCTTCATGATCTCATACGTCATGGGGTTTTTCAGAACACCGTCCTGATGAATTCCGGCTTCATGGGCAAACGCGTTGGCTCCCACAATGGCCTTGTTCGGCTGCACAAGAATACCGGTAATCATGCTGACCAGACGACTTGAAGGATAAATTGCCTCTGTTCTGATGTTGGTCTCCATGGGAAGATAATTGGGGCGTGTATGCAGCGCCATGACCACTTCCTCCAGGGATGTGTTTCCGGCCCTTTCTCCGATACCGTTAATGGTCACCTCGGCCTGTCTTGCACCGGCATTGATGGCGGTCAGGGTATTTGCCGTGGCAAGTCCGAGATCATTGTGGCAGTGGATGCTCAGAATCGCCTTATGAATATTGGGAGTATGATCCATGACATATTTTACAAGCTCCCCGAATTCAGAAGGAATCGCATATCCTACTGTATCAGGAAGATTAACCACAGTTGCCCCGGCTTCAATCGCTGCTTCAAACACCCTGCACAGAAAATCACGGTCGCTTCTGGAGCCGTCTTCCGCGGAAAACTCGACATTCTCCGTAAATGACTTGGCATATTTTACCGCTTCCACGGCATTTTTTACGACCTCATCCCGTGTCATGTTCAGCTTGTATTTCAGATGGATATCAGACGTGGCAATAAATGTGTGTATTCTCGGTTTTACCGCGTGCTGCACAGCGCCCCAGGCACGATCAATATCTTCTTTGGATGCACGGGCCAGTCCCGCGACCTCGGTGATCTTCAGCTTCTGAGCGATTTGGGAAACCGCGTCAAAATCGCCTTCGGACGCGGCCGGAAAACCGGCTTCCAACACATCAACGCCCAATTTTTCCAACTGGCCGGCCAACCGCATTTTTTCGGCTGTATTCATGCTGGCTCCGGGGGATTGTTCACCGTCTCTCAACGTTGTATCGAAAATATATACTCTTTCACTCATGGGTTTGCTCCTTTTTATCATTTTTATGAAATGGTCAGGCGTTTTCACAACTCCTCGGTGGAAATACTTGCTAAAATGCAATTTTAGCACTCCTCGGTGGAAATACTTGCTAAAATGCAATTTTAGCACTCCTCGGTGAAAATACTTGCTAAAATGCAATTTTAGCACTCCTCGGTGAAAATACTTGCTAAAATGCAATTTTAGCACTCCTCGGTGGAAATACTTGCTAAAATGCAATTTTAGCACTCCTCGGTGGAAATACTTGCTAAAATGCAATTTTAGCACTCCTCGGGGAAATACTTGCTAAAATACAATTTTAGCACTCCTCGGTGGAAATACTTGCTAAAATGCAATTTTAGCACTCCTCGGTGGAGATACTTGCTAAAATACTTAGCACTCCGCTTCGTAAATACGCCCGGATTAGATATATTACTGACTTCCTGATATTCTGGCTTAAACAGAGAGCAAAACCCCGGTAAGCATGGGCCGCAGGACACGATAACACACGGGTCCTGCGGCGTGAATTCCATCCTTTTTCTTATTCAAAAAATTTCTCCTGATGTTCATAATTGGCAATTTCTTGTTATTGTTTTTAAGGTAGTCCTGCAAAGATAGTGATGAATCCCGTTCAGTCCCCTGATTATCAGGACACTGAATCTCATTCATCACTACTTGTGCAGGACTACCGTTTTTAAATGAGTGGCAAACATGATTTGTGATCAGTGATGATAGCCGTTTCCATTGGAAGGATCATTTTGAAATGCGAGCTTATATTGAAAACTGTCCGCGAGGGCTTGCCAACTCGCTTCAATAACATCTTCTGAGACACCGATAGTACTCCAGATATGATTCTCATCCCGTGATTCAATTAACACCCGTACCTTTGCAGCGGTTCCGGCCCGTCCGTCAATCACCCGTACCTTGAAATCAACCAGATGCATCACATCAATATTGGGATAAAAATTCCCCAATGCTTTTCGTAACGCCTTATCCAATGCGCTTACAGGGCCGCTTCCTTCGGCCGCGGTGATTTCATCCTGACCGTCAACGGAGATTTTAATGGTGGCATGAGCCGAACAGGGCTGATCTTTGTCCTTTTCAATGGTCACGCGAAAAGATTCCAGTTCAAACAGGGGCTGAAACTGCTTTGTCAGTTTTTCAAGCAAAATTTTGAATGAGCCTTCGGCAGCGTCAAACTGGTATCCGTCCTGTTCCATATCCTTTATCTGGGAAACAATTTTGCTGCTGTCATACCCGTTTCCGCCAAGATTGATCCCCATTTCTTTGGCTTTATATTCCACATTGCTCTTGCCGGAAAGATCAGACACCAGCACACGCCGGCTGTTTCCTACAAGTTCAGGGTTCAGATGTTCATACGCCCTGGGTTCCTTGAGAATCGCGCTCACATGAATTCCGCCTTTATGAGCAAATGCGCTTTTCCCCACAAAAGGTCTGTTACTCAGGGGAATCATATTTGCAGTTTCACTGACAAATCTGGAGAGCTTTCTCAGTTTTTTTAGATTCTCCTCAGAAACACACGGACGGTTCATTTTGGTACAGAGAATGGGAATGATGGATGTCAGATCCGCGTTGCCGCATCTTTCTCCGTATCCGTTGATGGTTCCCTGAACCATGACCGCACCTGCTTTTACCGCGGTTACGGAGTTGGCAACAGCAAGACTGGAGTCATTATGCGTATGAACACCCAGTCTGACCGGAAGATCCAGCTCATTGATAATGGATTCCAGATCAAAGGGAAGTGTGCCGCCGTTTGTGTCACAAAGCACAATAAAATCCGCTCCCCCTTCCACAGCGGCCCTTAAAGTCTGTAAAGCGTAGTCCTGGTTATCCTTATATCCGTCGAAAAAATGTTCCGCGTCATAAACCACTTCACGGTTATTCTGTTTGAGATATTCGACAGATTCCCGTATCATCAGAAGATTTTCCTCCAGGGTATTCTCCATGACTTTTTCCACATGAAGATCCCAAGTCTTTCCGAATATTGTAACCACAGGCGTATCACTCTCAAGAAGTGCTTCCAGATTCTGATCCTCAGATGGTGAGATATTGGGCCTGCGGGTCGAGCCAAAAGCTGTCAGACGGGCATGTTTAAATCCGATATTTTTTGCCAGTTCAAAGAATCGCTTATCCCTGGGATTGGAACCTGGCCAGCCACCCTCAATATAATGGATCCCTATTTCGTCCAGTCTCTGGGCAATTCTGACCTTTTCTTCAGAAGTAAAATTGATGTTCTCTCCCTGAGTCCCGTCTCTTAGGGTGGTGTCATATAATAATATTGGTTCCATTTTGTTTCTCCCAAAGTTTTTTTATGAGTTGTCTGTTGTCCGTTATCCGTTTCAACTGAGCATTGACAACGGACAACTGACGAGTTCTTACCGGTTTTCAGGTCGCAAGGCCCGGACAGCGGCACCTGCTTTCCACATTTCGGAATTTTTGATTATGTCCAGTTCTGCTTGCAGTTTTTCCCGATAATCCGGAGCGCTGTTCACATCAAGCACCCGCTTTGTTTCTTTGCCAGACAAGACACTTTCGTACAGATCATCAAACACCGGCACCACAGCATCCCGGAATTTCGGCGACCAGTCCAGCGCACCTCGCTGCGCAGTGGTGCTGCAATTTCCGAACATCCAGTCCATGCCGTTTTCAGCCACAAGGCGGATAAGACTCTGCGTGAGTTCTTCCACAGTTTCGTTAAACGCTTCGCTGGGGCTATGCCCGTGCTTTCTCAGCACATTGTACTGCGCCTCCATGACACCGGCCAGACATCCCATGAGAACGCCCCGCTCGCCGGTGAGATCGCTGTAAACTTCTTTTTCAAACGTGGTGGAGAAAAGATAACCGGATCCGATGGCGATTCCTGTGGCAAGGGTTCTCTCCTTTGCTCTGCCAGTAAAATCCTGATGCACCGCGAAACTGGAATTAATACCGCTTCCGGCCAGAAAATTCGTGCGAACAGTACGGCCCGAACCTTTGGGGGCAACCAGAATCACATCCACATTTTCAGGCGGTATAATACCGGTCTGATCTTTATAAACCACTCCGAAGCCATGGGAAAAATAAAGCGCATCTCCTTTGTTCAGACATTCTTTTATTTTCGGCCATGTGGCAACCTGCCCCGCGTCTGAAAGCAGAAACTGAATAAGCGTTCCCTTTTTTGCCGCCTCTTCAATGGGGAAAAGTGTCTCCCCCGGAACAAATCCATCTGCCACCGCACGATTCCATGACTCTCCGCCCTCACGCTGGCCCACAATGACATTAATGCCATTATCTTTCATGTTCAGGGCCTGTCCCGGCCCCTGAACGCCGTAACCGAGAACTGCGACGGTCTCATTTTTGAGGACATCCCTGGCTTTGTCCAGAGAAAATTCTTCAGATGTGATCACCTCTTCTGTCACGCCGCCAAAATCAATATTTGCCATCTTAATTAATTCTCCTTGAAATTATTTTTTAAGTGGTAAGGGAGGTGAGAGGCCAGGGGCCAGAGGCGAGGGGTGAGAAAAATAAAGTTGAAAAATCATTGCCCCCTGCCTCTTGCCTCTTGCCTCTTCCCCCTTCTATTTCGGTTCCCTGAACAACGCAATTGCGCCTGTTCTCGCAATTTCCTTAATCCCGATGGGTCTCAGAAGGCTCAGAATTGCAGACAATTTGCCCTCATCACCGGTAACTTCTATGGTATAGTGTTCCAGTCCCACATCAACGACTTTGCATCTGAAAATATCCACCACCCTCAGTATTTCGGCCCGGTTTTCAGGCTTCGCGGACACCTTGATAAGGGCCATCTCCCTTTGAACAAACTTATGTCCGGTCAGCTCATGCACCTTGATGACATTGATGAGCTTGTTCAGCTGTTTCATGATCTGCTCAATAAGGGGCTGATTTCCCTTGGTAACAATGGTAAGCCTTGATATATGAGGTTCAATTGTTTCAGCAACACACAGGCTTTCAATATTATATCCCCTGCCGCTGAAGAGTCCGGCAATCCTGGAAAGGACACCCGGCTCATTATCAACCAGTATCGAAAGAACGTGTTTTTCTTCAGTCATTGAGCTATCCTTTCCTTAATTTAAACCAATAGCATTTCGGTAATCGGGGCTCCTGCGGGAACCATCGGATAAACGCATTCCTCTTTTGCAACCCTGAAATCCATAATAACGGTTTCGGGAGAAAAGAGTCCCTTTTTCAGCACCTCCTTAACTTCCTCCGGTTTTTCAGCTCTGAGCCCCACAGCGCCATAAGCCTCAGCTAATTTTACAAAATCAGGAGCGCAATCCATGCAGGTGGATGCGTATCGCTTTCCGTAAAACAATTCCTGCCACTGTCTCACCATGCCGAGATAGCAGTTATTGAGAATAACGATTTTTACCGGAAGTTGGTGCTGTACAGCTGTTGCCATTTCCTGAATAT
Organism: Desulfonema magnum; assembly: GCF_017377395.1. Taxonomy (GTDB): domain Bacteria; phylum Desulfobacterota; class Desulfobacteria; order Desulfobacterales; family 4be13; genus Desulfonema_C; species Desulfonema_C magnum. The sequence goes on from NZ_CP061800.1 coordinate 1,143,330, forward strand.
TCATCTGAATGCTGCCGTCCCCTGCAATGTCCACCACAAGCCGATCCGGACAGGCCATTTGTGCGCCAATGGCCGCGGGAAGTCCGAATCCCATGCAGCCCAGACCGCCGGAGGTGATAAAATGATTGGGACATTCAAAATGATAGTACTGTGCGGCCCACATCTGATTCTGCCCCACTTCGGTGGTAATAATAGCCTCACCTTTGGTCAGTTCGTAGAGTTTTTCGATAACGTACTGCGGTTTGATAGGTCCTTCGCAGGTCTGCTCATAGTCCAGTGGTCTTGTGCTTTTCCATTCCACAATCTGGTCAAGCCATTTTTTTCTTTTTTCCTGTAAATCACCCAAATCAGCCTCATCAACAAGGCTGTTCAGCTGTTTAAGGGCATTTTTGCAGTCTCCCACAACCGGAACAGTCACCGGAATATTTTTGCGTATGGAAGTGGGATCAATATCAATATGAACAATTTTCGCCTGTGATGCAAAGGTGTCGGTCTTTCCGGTCACACGGTCATCAAAACGTACTCCGATGGAAATAAGCAGGTCACATGCTGCTGTGGACAGATTGGCCCGGTAAGTGCCGTGCATACCGACCATGCCAAGCCACAACGGATCCGAACCCGGAAACGCGCCCAGCCCCATCAGTGAGGTGGTCACGGGAATTTGTGCCTTGCGGGCAAATGTCGTGAGTTCATTGGCCGCTTTTGAAAGGATGACACCGCCCCCGGCAAAAATCATCGGTTTTTCAGCTTCCTCAATCAGCCTTACGACTTTTTTCAACTGACGTATATTCGCATTATATGTGGGACTGTATGACCTGAGTTTTACTTCTCCCGGCTCCTCGAAATCTATGGTTTTGATTCCCACATCCTTAGGAATGTCAACCAAAACAGGGCCAGGACGTCCTGATCTGGCGATAAAAAATGCCTCTTTGATAACGCGTGCGAAATCCTCAGTACGCTGCACAAGAAAATTATGCTTGGTGCATGGCCTTGTAATTCCGACAATATCAACTTCCTGGAACGCGTCATTTCCGATCAGATGTGTCGGAACCTGGCCTGTGAATACGACCAGGGGAATGGAATCCATGTATGCGGATGCGATGCCTGTCACTGTGTTGGTTGCCCCTGGCCCGGAGGTTACAAGACACACCCCGACCTTGCCGCTGGCCCGTGCATAGCCGTCCGCAGCATGAACCGCGCCTTGCTCATGGCGGACCAGGACATGCCGGATATCTGTTTTGGCAAGTTCATCGTGAATGTCAATGACTACGCCGCCAGGATATCCGAAAATTGTGTCAACCCCCTCATCCTTCAGCATCTTCATCAGGATTTGTGCGCCGGTTAATTTCATAATCAATCCTTCCTTTTTTTACCGTGAAAACACATTTTAAAAAGCCGGGTTTTTTATCTGAAAATATTTTAATGCCGGCGGGCGAAAAACCCGGCTTTTTTATGACCGTTTATTCTATCATCGAAACAAGGCTCTTAATATTTGGCTGCTGTCTGTCCAACTGGCTCTGATTTACTGTAATATCTTTTTCAAGAATTGTATATTGTCCGGCCGTCAGAGAGACAATGGGAATACCGAGTGTGCTGGAAACAACCGAAGCTGTATTCGCATCTACAATCTCAAATTGAAACATATCCCTGAATAATGATTCTCCGTTTGGAACAGGCTTGCCAGAGGGATGAATGCAAAATACATTTGAGTTTCCCTGCCAGACAGCAAAAATTTCATCGCCGATTTCCTGAACAACCGTTCTGAATGCTTTGGCAGATTTCACATATTGTGTGAGCCTGTTACCGACATAGCAGTATATTTGCGGAACAGGGAGACGGAATCTTTGAGAATTCAGATGAAACAGAGATTGCTGTGCGCCCGGCCGTCTGGTGACTCCGTATAAAAGAGACAAAACCGCACGAACTGCCCGTTTTGACGACCCGTCAGCAGAGAACGGGATAATCAGCCTGTCCGAAGCAGACATGGCAAGTTCCGTGTATATTGAAAAACTTGGATTGCAGTCAATAAACACGGTCAGGTCGTTCTCATTCAACGCATATTTCACATCTTCGATAAGATCGCTGATCCAGGTGTGAACAATACGCCAGGCATCTGTGGGACCGGGATTTGTCGCGTTTAAAACACGAGATGTCTGAATTTCCAACTGCTCATCACCAGCAAGCAGATATAAATTGGCAGGAACACGGTCGTTAAACTGACTCACATTAACAGCGTAAGATGCCCCTGACCGGGGACTGACATAAGGACTTCGAATCCTGTCTTCAATGTAACCGGCAATTGTCCTTGACGGATTTTGGGAACCGAGATCACATAATTGCTTCTCCCCCCTGATCATGCCGCCCAGAAGCATACCGGAAGCATTTGCCTGGGGACACATGTCCGCTACAAGCACTTTCTGTTCTTGATGGATTCTCGCGTATTCACAGGCAATTTGAAAAGTAAGATAGCTTTTTCCAACGCCGCCTTTGTTGTTCCATATTGAGTATATTGCCATTAATGGTTTCCTTATTGGATTAAATTCAGGATTGCTGTCGTTTTTAAAGTATCTGGTATCAAGAAAAACAAAGTTATAAATCTCTGACACTTGACACCTACCGCTCATCAGTGGAGCTTTGATGAACAAGTTCAATCGGAAACCTGCCTGTCATCCGCCCCGATCGGTGCTTATATTTTTTATCATTTTTTTACAATATTCTAATTTTATTTCAAATATTACAACACAATTCACGTTCTGTCTTTTTATTTTTTGTCAACGGCGAGATGTGCTTGAAAATGAAATCTCGCCGCTGATATTTACCAATTATTCAAAATCTCTTTCTTCCTTTACTCTATCATCATATCCATCTTTACAGCCTTTTATGTAGCCCGCATCATGACCCTCTCTAAAGCCCACTTCGAACGCTTGCTCGTAGCCTTCTGATTCACACCATTTTTCATAATTTTTTTCATCCCTTTGCTTGTAGCCTTTTTTATAACCAAGTTTATAACCTTCTTTGTAACCTCTTTCATAACCAACTTTATCTCCGTCTTCACTACCGTACACTTTTTTTAACTATTTTTAATTATTATATAAAGACGACCATAGTTGGTTTGAAATTTAAATAACTGTTTGTTTTTTAAATTTTTTTAAGATTCACCATCGGCTGTTTTTTCTGAGTAAATATTACTCATCTGAGATTATGACACAAAAAAATCTTAACAGAAAAATATAATAATGGTATGACAGCTTTCAGAAAATAACAGATAACAGGGAGGCTGTCATGAGCGACAATGTGAACAGATATCGTGAGATCAGAAAGGCTTTGGACAATATGTATCCGAAACAGCCGAAGGGAAACGAGGCCCGGCGCCTGAACACGCTGGCCGCGATAATCAGCGGCATCACGGGGAGCGGGAGCTGCCAGCTTCCGAAAATTGCAGGCAAAGTTCCGGATGAGAACGCCGCGCCGGCGAGTGTGGAAAAGCGTATAAAACGTTGGATTTCCAATGACAGCATTGAATCTGAAACATTTTTTCTGCCGTTCGCACAGGCGCTGCTGATCAGTCTGGGACTTTCCGAAATTGTGCTGGCAATGGACGGAAGCACGGTCGGCCGGGGATGCGTAACCCTGATGATCAGTGTGATTTATAAAAAACGTGCCCTGCCCCTTGCTTACACGGTGGTCAGAGGTAAGAAAGGTCATTTCCCGGAAGAAAGCCATGTCGGACTGGTCGGGGAGGTTGCCAACGTGATACCGGAATCCGCGCAGAAGGTTATTTTTCTTGGTGACGGAGAGTTCGACGGTGTCGGTTTGCAAAAAAATCTGGCCGAACGGGGATGGCTGTATGTGTGCCGAACGGCATATAATACCAAAATTTTTTGGGACGGAGAGGAGCATCGTCTTAATGTTCTCGGTGTGTTCACGGTTCCGGACAGCTATCGGTACATACGCAATGTTTTGTTCACAAATAAAAAATACGGACCGGTGACGGTTGTCGTCTGGTGGGCGAAAGGAAATAAGGAACCGATATATCTGGTTACGAATATGAGATCGCCCTGGGAAGCCTGCCAATATTATTCCAAACGGTTTCGTATCGAAACATTTTTTTCCGACCAGAAAAGCCGGGGGTTTAATATTCATAAAAGTCATATTTCCGACCCTGACCGGTTGCGCCGCCTTATGATCGGAGCGTGTCTTGCCTACATCTGGATTGTGTTCCTGGGAACACTGGCAACGGAACAGGGCTGGGACAGAATTATTCACCGTGCCGACCGATGTGATCTGAGTCTCTTTCAATTAGGTCTGAGCCTGTTGGAATATTTTTTAAATTACGACATACCTGTTCCGGTTGCCTTTCAAATGTTCAATCCGACTCTCTAGTCATCAATCATAAACGGAACCTGTGTCACATACAATTTATAAAATAAAATCAGATTATTATAAAAAGTGTACGGTAGTGAATCTCCGTCTTTAAAACCTTCACTGTGCGCTTTTGCAAGAGCTTCTTCATAATTCATAATGATAGGCTTTTCGTCTATAAGGCAACAATCTTTATAATCTCCCAAATATATTTGTCCATCAGGTGATATACGCAATGCTTTTCCATTTAATAAACCTTCATTCCATTTACCTCTTAAGATAGTGCCATCCGCGCTTGTCCAAGCTCCATCTCCATGAATTTTACTTATATAAAAATCTCCATGATATTCGCTACCATCAGGAAATTTCCCCATTCCACTCTGACATAACCCCTCTTGAAAACTGCCATAACATCGGCTACCATCAGGATACTTCATCATTCCATCGCCCTCAGGTATTGCTTTTTGAAGGTCACCGCAATATTGTCTTCCATCCCAATAAGTTATTTGTCCATATTTTTTAGCAAGGTCTTCAGCAAAAATTTGTCTTACTCTTTTACCAAGTTCAAAATGGTATAAACTCTCTTCTCCATTTGGCGAGGTATATTTTACACAGCCATTCAGACTGCCCAGTATAGAATTACCTTCATAAATTTCACCATTTAGCATCAGATATTTACCAGTTCCATGAGGACCGGTTTCACAAACTTGACCATAATATTGAATACCATTATCATATATCCATGTTCCATAACTATTTTCTGAATTATAAGAGTTCATTATTATATTCCTCATTTTTAAATATTAATTTATTTTTAGTTAATACAGCAAGTTCAAAAAAGTTAATTCCCGTTTTTAGAGCAGACGATTGATTAATAATAAATCATAATTACCACCCCCCTTCGTTATTAGGGCAATATATTTTTATGAAAAAACGGTGTTCTGAAGTTGAACTCTTTCTAATTTTTACTTTATTAATTCAGATAATTATAAATTTTATATCCAGTTTCAGAACACCGTCTGAAAAATAAAGACTTATACAACGGCCCCCCTGCTGGCAGATGAAACCATTTTTGCATATCTCGCCATATAGCCATGTGTTATTTTGGGTTCCGGCGGAGACCACTCAGACAACCGTTTCTTTATCTCTTCTTCTGAAACTTTGAGGGTTATGGTTTTCCCGGGAATATCAATGGATATGAGATCGCCTTCCTGCACGATGGCAATGGGACCGCCCTGCATGGCTTCAGGAGAGATATGGCCGATGGAGGCCCCCCGTGTTCCGCCTGAAAAGCGTCCGTCCGTGAGAAGGGCAACGTGAGCATCCAGTTTCATGCCTGCAATTGCCGATGTCGGTGTCAGCATTTCCCGCATTCCGGGGCCGCCCATGGGGCCTTCATAGCGGATAACAAGCACATCTCCTTTTTTTATTTTGCCACCCATAATGGCCTGACTGGCATCTTCTTCAGAATTAAAAATTCTGGCAGGTCCCTCATGGCGTAGCATTTCATCTAAGACCGCAGACTGTTTCACCACGCATCCTTCGGGAGCCAGATTGCCGAACAGCACAGCCAGTCCGCCCTCTTCGTGATACGGATTTTCCAAAGAGCGTATGACATCCCCATCCAATATGCGAACATCTTTTATGTTTTCACCAACGGTCTTGCCAGTTGCGGTGATACAGTCATCATTGATGAGGCCGGATCTGGAAAGCTCTTTTACCACCGCCTGAATTCCGCCTGCACGGTTTAAGTCTTCAAGATGATCTTTTCCCCCGGGGCTGAGTGAGCAAAGGTGCGGTGTTTTTTTGCTGATTTCATTGATCAGATTCAGATCAATGCTGACATTTGCCTCTTTTGCAATGGCGGTGAGATGCAGCACGGTGTTTGTGGAACATCCCAGGGCCATGTCCGCGGTGAGCGCATTCTGAAAGGCTTTTTCTGACATGATCTTTCGGGGAGTAATCTGAGCTTCGAGCAGATTCATGATCTGCATTCCGGCTTCCTTTGCCAGACGGATACGGGAGGCCATCACCGCGGGAATTGTGCCGTTTCCGGGCAGTCCCATGCCAATGGCTTCGGTGAGACAATTCATGGAGTTGGCTGTAAACATCCCCGCACATGATCCGCATGTGGGACAGGCCGCATCTTCAATGGCAGCGAGCTGGTCTTCCGTCATCTTTCCTGAAAGCACCGCCCCCACAGATTCAAACACTGTGATCAGATCAACTTTTTCATCACGTTCAGGATGTTTACCCGACAGCATAGGGCCGCCGCTCACAATAATGGCGGGAATATCCAGGCGGGCCGCTGCCATGAGCATTCCGGGAACGATCTTGTCGCAGTTGGGAACCATGACCATGGCGTCAAATGCGTGAGCTGTTGCCATGACCTCAACGGAATCCGCAATCAGCTCCCGACTTGCCAGGGAGTATTTCATGCCCACATGATTCATGGCAATGCCGTCGCATACCCCGATGACACCGAATTCAACAGGTGTTCCCCCTGCCATGTAAACCCCTGCTCTGACTGCTTCTGTAATTTTGTCCAGATGAACGTGTCCCGGGACAATGCTGCTTACAGAATTGGCAATACCGATCAGCGGCCTTTTAATTTCAGCATCCGTATATCCCATGGCCTTGAACAAGGCTCGGTGCGGGGCCCTTTCGATACCTTTTTTTGCGCTGTCGCTTTTCATTTTGGTGTAAACTCCAAAAAAAAATCCGTTATCAGTCTTTGGGACTGATAACGGATTTTTTAATTTTTTAAATTAGTTAAATTATAAAATCATGCAATTATCAATCCCCGCCTTGTAAGCAGGGAAGTATCCCGCTTACAAGGACGATAATAAGAATAAGGTTGATAATGGCTAAAACTTTTTTCATTTTGATTTCCTGTTTTAAATTTTGACAAAAACTAACAGACCCGTTTAAGCATTGTCAAGCTTTTTTTTACAATGCGATATTTGGCAGTGTTTCAAAACTGAAGTTAAGATTTTTAACCATTTGAATCAATTCAAAAAATATCGGACAATGTCCGGTTCTGGAACACCGCCATTTTTTTAAAGTAGTAGAATATTGTACCTCATAAATACTCCCTTTACCCCATTGACGTATTTTGGTTTAGGAAATAATATTATTGTCAACTTTTATTATGAAGTCTGTAAGTTGAGGATGACTAAAATTCTTATAACCAGCATCATTTGTTTTAAAAAAAGTTGCTTATACTCCGGTATCAGCAGATGAAAAATTCATACACATTTTCTTTTCCACGCTTCATGTAAAAACGAGATCGCTGAAAATTTTTTTCCATATGCTGAGTATAATTAAGGGAGATATTACCACCCCCAGAATAGGGTATTTTCCACCTGCTTAATACTCTTTCCGCCCCATTGACTTAAACCTGTTTATCAAATAAAAAAAATATCATCAGTTTGAACATGAGGCTTTAAGGAAAGGAGGGATTTTGGGGATGAAAAAAATTTTAATACTCCTATCTAATCGATAATTGAGTTTTTTTCTGTCATTCCGTTTGAGTGAAATTCCGGCGTGAGGTCAGTCGGACACTCATGCCGAAGCCTGCGAAAGCACGAATTTTTGCATATCTTAAAAAATAGTGGAAACATGCTGTCTCTTTTGTATCAGTACCAAGTATCATCAGAGTCTGATTGATCAAATTTAATTTATTACCGTGGAATACGAGAATAAACTGCTGAAACCATAATATACGATAAAAAACTTCCCACGGACTCAGAAATACCAAATGGAGCGATTCATGAAATACAGAACAAGCCAGAATCTTTTGCCAATTCTTGTTATTTTTATGGTACTTTTTTTTTCTGTAACAGGATATGCTGGCGGAAAAATCACCATAGGAGCCATGATATCCGTGGATTCAGAAGAAGCCGATACGAGAGCGAATAAAATTATAATAAAACCAATGATATCAGCAGAATCAAGGTGGGACAGCAATTTTTACAAAGCTGACACGGATGAGAGAGGGGTTTATACCCAGGTCATCCGGCCGGGGATTGCCCTTGGCTACAAGACAGCCAAGAGCAGTATCCTTTTTGATTACACCTTTAATGCCTATTTTTATAAGAATCAGCATGATGTCCCTCCTGACCTGCAAGGGGCTGATGCGGACGATTATGTGGGACATACCGCCAGATTGTCGGCCCTGACCAGGCCCTTTGACAGACTGACTCTGGGGCTGGAAGATGTGTACTATATGACACGTGATCCGGCCCGTGAAAGCAATTTTTCGAATTCAACCAGCAGAGCAAAGTATTCTGTTAATCGCTTCTCTCCCTCGCTTTTATATGAATTCGGAGATAAGTTTTCAGCAGGGTTAAAATACCGGAACACCTTAACCGATTATGATCATTCAAATATTGAAGGGTCTGTCGAACACAGAGGAATATTTGATCTGATCTACAATTTTACACCGACAACACATCTTGATCTTGAGTATGCTCATTGGAAAAGGGACTATGACAGAAATACCGCAGATTATAACTCGGATGAGGTCAGGCTGACTTTAAGAAAAAATTTCAGTCGGTTTGCACTTGAAGTAGGGGGCGGATATCATAAACGGAATTTTGATGACACCAGCCTGAAGAATATTGATATGTTCTCCTACCGGTTTGCTTTTTCAGGGAAGCCAGGAGAAAAAAGCAGTATCATGTTTGCCGCGGAACAGGATTTCAATGATTCGGGCACTGAAAATGCTTATTTTAAAGGCACCCGGTTTACTCTGGGCGCGGGATATACCTTCTGGAAAAAATTATTGGCAAGAATTGAAGGTAAATATCAAATCAGTGATTATGAATCAGGAGATTATAAAGGGCGTGAAGATGATACTTACGGCATTTCAGGGAGACTCGGTTATATATTTAGCAGATGGCTGACCTTTGGTATCTCAGGAGGCTTTGAAACACGGGACTCCAACTGGGAGAAATATGATTATGATAATAAATATATCATGGGAAATATTGATCTTTGTTATGACCCGGCCGGCAATTAATTTGCATGCAGGTAAGGATGTTAAAGAATGGCGTTAATGCGCTTTTCTTCGTGCAAAGGGGGAGTTATGAACTATCAAAAAATTGTTAAAACCATATTCAGTATGGGTTTTCTGCTACTGACTTTTCTGGTCTTCCATGAAACTGTCATGGCTCAGGACAGTGCCTATTTTATCGGGCCGCGGGATGTTCTCTCTGTCACAGTCTATGCCGGCGGCGAAGAACAGCTGAAGGTCCGTATGACAGTCACTGCCCGGGGAATGATTAATGTCCCTTTTATTGGGTCACTCAAGGCAGAGGGACGAACAACATCTGAATTGGAATCGCTGATCACCAAACCCATGGCCACGGATTATTTTGTAAACCCTGAAGTAAACGTGAATATTTTGGAATATCACAGCCTCCGATATTATATTTCAGGTGCTGTCAGTTCCCCGGGCTTGTATGAGATGAGATCAAAAACAACATTGATGAGGCTGATTGCAAAAGCAGGCGGTGTGTTACCGGATCGGGGAAATTTGGCCTACATACTACGTGATTCCACAGAGCAAATTGCAAAAGGACAAAATGTTGAAAAGCTGCTTTCTCATAAGGAACCTAAGAAAGCAAACTTGAAAAAGCTTTTGGACGAGGGAGATATGAGCCATGACATGCCCCTGCAATCGGGTGATGTCGTTTATATTCCCCTTGAAAAAGCCATGAAAGCTGAATCCAAGATATATGTGGAGGGAGAGGTAAGAAGTCCCGGGATCTATGATTATCGGCCGGGACTGACCGCTCTGAACGCCTGCATCATGGCCGGCGGTTTTGGCAGATTTGCAGCACCTAATCGCACCCGAATTATACGCAAAAGAAACGGCAGACAAAAAATCATCAGAATAGATCTGAATGAAGTAAAGATGGGCAGAATCCCTGATGTTGAACTAAAACCCGGGGATATGATCAATGTGCCTGAAACATGGCTGTAATAATTGGGAATTGAGAATTGAGAATTGTTTCTCTCTTCAAAAAAAGGATAATAATATGAATAATTATGAATTTGAACAAACAATACATCTTACCGACTATTATTATATCCTCGTCAAGCACAAATGGCTGATAATCGCTTCTTTTGTGATTACCCTGAGCCTGACAATATTTTTTACCTTGCGTATGACGCCAATTTACAGTGCCAGCGCAACCATGGTTATTGAAAACCAACAGACAAAGTCCCCCCTTACCGGCGAAGCGCTGGACTATGGGAATTATGTGAGTCAGACCTTATCTTTTAATACCCATCTGAAACTCATCACCTCTCATCCGGTCATGGAAAAAGTGATCAGAGATTACAGAATGGATCAGGCTGATATTGAAAAAGCAGACGACAGTTCACAATTCACTTCTTTTAAAGATATTCTCTCTAAATTTAAGAAAAATTTTCGTCTTTTCCTGGGACAGAAAGAAAAAGTTTTAACCCCCCAGGAAAAATATGAAGCGGTTGTCCAGAGGCTTCGGGAGAAGATTAATATCAGCGAGGTAAGAAATACCCTTCTTCTGAAGGTAGGTGTGGAAGATACGGATCCGGTTATGGCTAAAAATATCGCCAACAGCGTGGCACAGGCTTATATTGAGTTTAATACCGGAAGCAGGCTTGAATCTTCAAAAAATACAATGAGTTGGATGAGTAAACAGTTATATGAGACACAGAAAAAACTGGAAGATGCCGAAGCAGAATTCTTAGCCTACAAACAGAATGAAAAATTATTCTCAATTCAGGGAAAGCAAAATATTATCACACAGAAGATAGAGGAATTCAATGACGCATATATCAGGGCTCGGAATAAACGGCTTGAGTTGGATGCAAAATTAACGAAATTAAGGCGAACCATCAATTCAAACGGAGAAATTCTTCATGCCCGATCTCTCATTGATAACGCTCTTATTGATAGTCTTTATAGCCAGTTACATGAAGATGAGGTGGAGCTTAACCGTCTTGGCAATATCTTTAAGCCCAGGCACCCGAAAATCATCCAACTTAAAGGCAAAATAGAAGAAACCCGGAAAAAGCTTAATGAGGAATTAAAAAAAGAGATGGAAAATCTCAAAGCTGAACGGTCTGTTCTCTATACCAAGGAAAATATCTTACAGAAAACCATAGCGGGTTTTGAGAGTGACGCCTTGGATACTGGAAAAAAGGAACTCCAATATACCATCCTTCAGCGAAGTGTGAATACAAACCAGAAACTGCACGACATTTTGTTATCAAAAATAAAAGAATCTGACATTGTGGAGAGTATGGAAGTTTCCAACATACGGATTGCTGAAAATGCAGTGATTCCCGCGGCCCCGGTGAAACCGAATAAAAAGCGAAACATTATGCTGGGTGCCATTATCGGTCTGATGATCGGCATCGGGTTTTCCTTTTTATGGGAATATCTGGACCGAACACTCCGAACTGAGGAAGATGTCCAAAAATATCTTGAGTTACCGGTTTTGTCCGTCATTCCGGAGGCAGAACTGCCATAAGGGTTTGGTAATTGGAGATTTGTGATTTGTGATTTGTGATTATTCAATTGGCTGACGCTGGTGTGTTTTACAAAAAAGATGGCAATAACAAATCGCAAATCGCAAATCGCAAATCAAAAATCGCAAATCAAAATAACGAGTGAAAAAATGGAACACAACAAAAAAGCCCGACAAAAAGATTCAAGAAAGCTGAATGACCTGTTCTTGAACAACTATCCTGACAAGTCCCGTTTTGCAGAGGCATTTCGCACCTTGCGAACCAATGTCCATTTTTCCTTTATGGAAAAGGAATTTCGCTCTCTTCTGGTAACCAGCGCAGGTGAAAAAGAGGGAAAGACCAGCACTGCGGCAAATTTGGCCTATACCTTGTCCCGGGCCGGAAAATCTGTTTTAATGATAGATGCGGACCTGCGCAAGCCCATGCTGGGGAGACTCGCTTTTTCTCAGGCATCTCCCGGACTCACCGGAGTGCTTTCTGATCTCCTGAACACAGATATAGACAATGGAACCCTGGAAGCGTTCGGGGTAAGCGATTTGTTTAATCTTCTTTCTTTTCAGAAAAAAACCGGGCTGTTACAATTATCCGACGGAAGAGAGGAAGTGGGACTTTATTTTCTTCACGGAAAACTGGTGGATATCAAGTGGTTCACCAAACCTGTTGAGGAAAATCTTGTAAATTTTCTGATTAAGAACAGCTTGCTGAGCAGGGAAGAAGCTGTATCAGCGATTAACCGCCAGAAAGATACGGGTCAGAAACTGAGTTCCATACTTATCAACACCGGCCTTCTGAGAAAAGATGAGTTAAAGGGGCCGTTTGATAATTACATGAAGGAAACGCTTCGTGTTACTGTGCAAATGAAAACAGGAACCTTTTCCTTCAAAGAACTTCATCAGTCTGATCTTGAGCGGTTTTCCTTTGATCTTGCTGATATTCATCAGCTTTATGAAGAAATGGTGGGGGGAGAAGAGAGGTTGCCGTATTTACAAAGCAAAATTGATTCAGCCATTCTGGATGTCAGCACAGACCTTTTTTTGCTTCCGACCGGAAACCGCCCGCCAAATCCCTCTGAAATTCTGGGATCAAAAGGAATGTCTTTTTTGCTGTCTTATCTGACAAAAAAGTTTGATGCCCTGATTATTGACACACCTCCCATTCTGCCGGCGAGCGATGCCCTGCTTCTGGCTCCCCAGATAGACGGCGTGGTGCTGATGGTCAAGGCCGGTCTGATAAACCGGGAACTCATAAGAAAAGCAGTGGAACAACTTCGGCTGGCCCAGGCAAATCTGCTCGGTGTTGTTCTCAACCGGGTGGACATAAGAAGAGAAGGCTATTATAAATATTATAATAAATATTATTCTGGTTACTATGGGAAATACAAATCTTGAAACGCGCCAGGTATCTTTTAATCCTTATATTTTCTGTTGCGGCCTTCTGTCACCTGATTCCTCGTCTTATCTCTCAAATTCACTGTCATCGGGCCGGGAATCTCTGCCGGGAAGGGCATTATGATTTGGCTGCAGATCATCTGAAAAAAGCAGCGAATTACCAGCCGGATGATTACGAAATTCAGAAAGAATTAGGAAAAGTCTTATTCGCATCAGGTGAGTCAGCACCGAATAACATAGAAGCATTTCTTCTGACACAAACGTCAAAAGATTTTTATCTGAATGCGTTACGGCTGAACTCTCTTGATGCGGAAACAGTTTATGCCCTCGGCAGGGGAGAACACCGCCTGGAGCAATTGTATCGTTATCTCCATCCTGAAGAGAAAGAGACTCCCTATCGTCCCCTTCCTTATTTTAAGCAGGCTGTACGACTGAGACCTAATGGCTTACAATACAATTACACCCTGGCCCGCTGTTTTTATAATCAGGGGCAAATGAATGAATTGCTCGCGGTTGTTCGCAGACTCACCCGCATCTGTCCCTCTTCTTATGGTTATTTGAAAAAAGAGAATTTTTGGTCTGACAGTGTCAGGGAAGCCTGTAGAACAGGACTCCGGGAAGCAGTTAAAAACAAAATCTCTGTCAGAAACGCGCATATGATTATTTCTTCCGTGCTGACAGAGGAGAAAGACTGGCCCGGTGCCATATCTCATTATCAGGAGGCCCTGAACCATAGCGCATTTCAAAACAGTTCTGCAAATTATGCTCATCTGGGCAGCCTCCGTCTCAAAAACAGCCAGCATAAGGAGGCAATGACCTGGTTCTTTCATGCCCTGGATATGAGCAGGTCTAAAGAGAAATCGCTTGAACGAATTTATTCCTTTTATAAAAAAGAAGGCTGTCCTGAAAAATTCCTTTTGTTTTATCAGCAAATCAGCGGCTATTTTATTTTTTCTTCCCGGGCGGATATCCTGCTGGCCCGTTTTTTCTTTGACCTGAAACAATATCAGAAAGCTCAGGAAATCTTGACGGTGCTGAATCAGAAGCATCCCACAGCCAGAGCATATTACTGGCTGTCCCGTATTGCTCAGGCGGAGAAAGATTGGGACCGTATGGAGTTAGCCATTCAGAAGGCCACTGTGCTGGATCCGAAAAACAGCCAATATCATTTCATTTTTTCTAATCTTCTTAAACGCCTGAAAAAACTGGACAGAGCTGAAAAAGAGGCACGGCTTGCCATTGAGCATCGGAAATCCCCCACTGCGGGACTTTTTAACCACAGCGCATGGATACGATGGAGCAAATCAGATTATCTGGGAGCCATTGATGACTGGAAATCGGCTGTTCGTCTGAAGCCGGACACTGCCGCGTTTTATTCCTATATTGCAGAAGCCTACAGACGCCTGGAAAACCGGGCCCTGGCTATGGAGTATTATCAGAAAGCAACATCGCTTGATCCGACCAATGATCGCTATTTAAAAAGATATCTTGAGATCAAAGCGGAAATATGAAAGGGGCCAGGGCCAGAGGCCGGCTTTCATGGTTCGTTGTGACTGAAGGCCATGTCTGTTTATAAGTTTAAAAGTGTCTCTCGATAATCAAGTTTTTTGATCTGGTTCGGACAAAAAGCCTGTCATTCCTGCTTTCGCAGGAATGACAGAAAAAAATTTGATTATCGAGTGTCAGGAATTTCCCTGATTATCCGCTATAAATGCCGATTTGCTGTTCTTGAATTCCAAAGCATACTGAATACTGCCTAATTCCAGAATTCAAAAAAATGGTGGACAGGCCCGTGACCATGACCCATTTTATATTTCGCTCCTGTCCGAATGGCTCCGCTGATATACGTCTTTGCTCTTCTCACAGCAGCTTCGATGTCATGCCCTTTTGCAAGAAATGAGGCAATTGCAGAAGACAGAGTACATCCTGTGCCGTGATTATTTCGGGTTTCGATTCGCTCTTCTTTTAAGGTGACAAATCGTTCCTCCTGTGTGAGATAAAGGAGGTCATCGCTGTCGTCATTCTCCGAATGTCCGCCCTTTATGAGTACGCTTTGGCAGTTATGATGGCTGATATGCCTGGCAGCATCCTGTATCTCCTCGTATCCGCTTATTTTTTCTCCTGTCAGCACCTCTGCTTCAGGCAGGTTCGGCGTGACAACAGCGGCCAAAGGGATCATATGCGTCTTCAACGCTTCTATCGCGTCATTCTGTAAAAGTTTATCCCCGCTTTGCGCCACCATCACAGGATCAAGAACGATTTTCCTTATCCCGTGTTTTAATAATCCCCGGGCCACAACCTCAGTCAGTTCTGCTGAATAGAGCATTCCGATTTTTACCGCATCTGCGCCGATATCACCGAGAACCGCTTCCATCTGTTCCGCCGCAAACGACGCGGGTACAGCATGGATACCGGTAACGCCTTTGGTGTTCTGTGCTGTCAGCGCTGTAATCACGGACATTCCGTAACAGCCCAGAGCAGAAAATGTTTTTAAGTCGGCCTGTATGCCGGCACCGCCGCTGCTGTCCGAACCGGCAATGGTAAGTACTTTGTGATATGTTTTGTTCATTATGTGACTCGCTTTTTTTTACCGTGAAAATACATTTTGAAAACCCGGGTTTTTTGTCTGAAAATATTTTTATGACCGGGGGCGAAAAACCCGGCTTTTTTATGAGCGTTTGTTTCTGATTATAACAGATTCGGGGGAATGTCGCGATACCCGCCCGGACAGGCTGAAATTAAAAAGTTTTGCAGCCCGTTCTCATGATACCGGAATTTATCAGGTTCTTCGGCAGGGTTCTGAAATCCGTGGTCTTATTTTTCCTGAGCAATCGGGTTCGGAGGAACGAATTTGTTAATGTCAGCAGATCGAAAATTTTCTCCTTTTGTGTTTTGCTCTGTTTTTGCAGTTTTTTGTACAGAAGATTTTTTGATCTGCTGAATGTCCGTCTTAGAACACGCGGTTCGGCAGAAGACAGCAACCCGTGAACATACCGATGAGATTCAGTATAGATTGACATAAAATTGGCAGAGTGTAAATATATAAATTTCAATCTCCCCAAAATTCGGGTGTGTCCCACCTTTTACACAAAACGCGTCTCCCGCCTTCGGTCGGAATGAGGATGCCGCAGGCGGGATATCAGCTCATTATGCCGAAAATGCTGACAAAAAATGTTTTCCGTCCGGCACCTGCGAAATCCGGTCCCCCCCCCGGCGGACAGATATGTGACATCCGCCTGTGCAAAAGGCGGGACATCAGTTAAAAACTGAAATATATTGCCAATTGTCATTTCCGAGTCACAGCGTGATCCGAAGCGGCAAAATCTGAAATCCGCTCTCTGTGTAAAAGGTGGGAGACACCCGTAATTCCTTCAATTTTTACGAAATTGCCTCCCGGAATCACCAATAATTAAATATCGTGTCCCCGGAATTCCGAATTCCCCCTTGGATTCCCCCTTCCTTAAATCTGGAAAAATTTTCCTAATTTTTTGATCAGGAATTCAAATTCATCTTGTATTTCTTTAACAAATTCGTTTATAATAATATTTATTACCACATACTCTTGTTTCATTCATGGAAGCCTGTGAATCAGGGGTTATGAGTGATATTCATTTTTTACCGCCGTTATTTCGGAAAGTTGCCGGATGCTGATATGCGCCTTTGTTGAAGAAAGCAGGAATATCCCAAAAAGCAGCGATGATTTTCAGGAAAATTGTAAAGAATGCGAGGCTGTCCTCGATTACCACAAAAAAATTCAGAAAAAATGGATTACAATTGCTAAAAAAGAATTAATTTAATAAAGATAAACAAAACATCGCTATCTGATTTTTCCTTTTCTGCTCCGGCCGGAAAATTTTGGATTTGGCAATCCGAACCGAGTGTGACAGGGGAACCGAACAGAACGGGGATGGAGTGAAGAGCAGACTTCCAAAGTCTCTTATAGTTTGCAACTCTTTAATATACCAATTTTTTTTGAAGGACACTTATACAAAAAAGATAATAATGCCAAAACGTACTGACATACAAAAAATCCTTATCATCGGCGCTGGGCCGATTATCATCAGCCAGGCATGTGAGTTTGATTATTCCGGGACTCAGGCATGTAAAGCCCTGAAAGAGGAAGGTTACGAGGTTGTTCTTGTGAACAGCAATCCCGCAACCATCATGACCGATCCTGAGATGGCCCATCGGACTTATATTGAGCCGGTTATTCCCGAAGCTGTGGCAATGATCATTGAAAAAGAAAAGCCGGATGCATTGCTCCCGACCTTGGGAGGCCAGACCGGGCTGAACACTGCCGTGGAAGTGGCAAAAATGGGCGTACTTGACAAATTCGGCGTGGAAATGATCGGGGCATCAGTTGAAGCCATTAAAAAAGCTGAAGACCGGGAGCTTTTCCGCAATGCAATGGATAAAATTGGCCTTCGTATTCCCAAAAGCGGAATTGCGCATAATATGAACGAAGTCCGGGCCATTGCCAATGATATCGGATTTCCCATTATTGTTCGTCCGAGCTTCACTCTGGGGGGAACCGGCGGCGGTGTGGCTTATAATCCTGAAGAATTGGAAATTCTCGCCAAATCCGGGCTGGATGCAAGCTTCATCACCCAGGTCATGCTTGAAGAATCAGTTCTGGGCTGGAAAGAATATGAACTCGAGGTGGTGCGGGATAAAAACGACAATGTCTGCATTATCTGTTCCATTGAAAACATGGATCCCATGGGAATACACACCGGAGACAGCATTACCGTGGCCCCGGCCCAGACCCTCAGTGACAGGGAATATCAGATCATGCGGGACGCGTCCATTGCCATCATGCGGGAAATCGGGGTGGATACGGGCGGCTCAAATGTCCAGTTTGCCATCAACCCCAAAAACGGTGAAATGATTGTGGTGGAAATGAATCCCAGAGTGTCACGCAGTTCGGCCCTTGCTTCCAAAGCCACAGGGTATCCCATTGCCAAGATAGCGGCCAAGCTTGCTGTGGGATATACTTTGGATGAAATTTCCAATGACATCACCGGTGAAACCATGGCCTCTTTTGAGCCGACCCTGGATTACTGCGTGATAAAAATCCCGCGCTGGACCTTTGAAAAATTTCCTGAAACCCAGGATTACCTCACCACGGCCATGAAATCCGTGGGCGAAACCATGGCCATCGGCAGAACATTTAAAGAAGCATTGCAGAAAGGGCTGCGATCCCTTGAAATTGGTCGGCACGGACTGGGGGCTGATGGAAAAGACCCGAATCCCCCTCCTTCGCTGGATGAAATCAAACAGAAACTGGGAACCCCCAATTCCCAAAGGATTTTTTATCTGCGCCATGCGCTCCTGAGAGGAATGTCTGTTGACGTTGTTTATGAATTAACCGGGATTGACCCGTGGTTTCTGTATCAGATTCAACAAATTCTGGAACTTGAACAGGAGATTCAGAACTATGGGAAACCGGACATTGATGATGATATTGGTTTTGAAGAACCTGATTTTTCTCTGCCCGAACCGGTTTTGAAAAAAGCAAAAACCTGGGGGTTTTCAGATATCCAGATTGCCTGGCTGACAGGTTTCACCGAAAACCGGACAGAAACCCGTCGCAAAGCCCTTGGGATACGTCCGGTTTACAAGCTCGTGGATACCTGTGCTGCCGAATTCAAAGCAGCGACCCCTTATTACTATTCCACTTATGAAACAGAAAACGAGGCAAGAGTTTCGGATCGGAAAAAGGTGATGATTCTGGGCGGGGGACCCAACAGAATCGGCCAGGGCATTGAATTTGATTACTGCTGTGTTCATGCTTCGTATGCCCTTGGGGAAGAAGGGATTGAAAGCATCATGGTCAACAGCAATCCCGAAACCGTGAGTACGGATTATGACACCTCTGACAAACTCTATTTTGAGCCGCTGACCAAAGAAGATGTGCTTCACATTGTGGAAACAGAAAAACCTTATGGCGTTATTGTCCAGTTCGGAGGGCAGACCCCGCTGAATCTTTCCGTGGCACTGCATGAGGCAGGGGTTCGTATTCTGGGCACTCAGCCGGAAAGCATTGACCGGGCCGAAGACCGTAAACTCTTTCAATCCATGTTGAAAAAACTGGGTCTTGTTCAGCCGGCAAACGGCACAGCCATAAATATTGAAGAGGCCGTGGCTGTGGTGGAAAACATTGGTTATCCTGTGGTCGTGAGGCCGTCCTATGTGCTGGGCGGAAGAGCCATGAAGATCGTTTATAATCGGGAAGAACTGGAAAATTTTACCCAGATTGCCATTGCCGCCTCCCCGAGGCATCCGGTGCTGATAGACAAATTTGTTGAAGATGCTCTTGAGGTGGATGCGGACGGGATTTCAGACGGGGAAACAACGATCATCGGCGGCATCATGGAGCATATCGAAGAAGCAGGCATTCACTCCGGAGACTCAGCCTGTGTGCTTCCTCCCATCAGTCTGAGTGCTGACATTATTGCCCAGATAACGGCCGCCACAAAAGCCATGGCCGCGGAATTAAATGTGGTGGGGCTGATCAATGTGCAATATGCCATAAAAGGCAGCCAGTTGTATGTCCTGGAAGTCAATCCCAGGGCATCCAGAACCATTCCGTTTGTCAGCAAGGCCACCGGTGTTCCCCTGGCAAAGCTTGCCACAAAGGTGATGCTCGGGCGAACATTAAAAGACCTCGGCCTGACCTGTGAAAAGATTCCGACCGATTATATCTCGGTAAAAGAGGCCGTGATGCCGTTTAACCGGTTTCCTGATGTGGATGTCCTTCTTGGCCCGGAGATGAAATCAACCGGCGAAGTCATGGGAATTGATCCGGAATTCGGAGCAGCATATGCAAAGGCCCAGCTCGGGGCCGGACAAAACCTGCCCACGTCCGGCACGGTTTTTATCAGTGTCGCAGATCGTGACAAAAAAGCAGTTCTTCCTGTGGCAGCAGAATATCAGCGTCTTGGCATACATATCATGGCAACTCAGGGAACATCCTTATTTTTAAACAAGCATGATATTCCCAATAAAATGATAAACAAAGTCTCCCAGGGACGCCCGCATGTGGCAGATGCAATAAAAAACGGAAAAATTCAGTTAATTATCAATACCGCTTTGGGGAATGAAACAAAGCAGGACGGCTATATCATCAGACGGACAGCCCTGAAATATAATATCCCTTATGCCACGACAATTGCAGGAGGGATGGCAATATGCAAAGGAATTGCCGCTCTGATAAAGCAAAAGCTTTCAGTAAAAACGATTCAGGAATATAATAAGATGAGTTAGAGGAGGTGTTAGGTGTTAAGGTACTCAGAAAGAACGCATTGTCCCAGTTTTAATGTCCGACTTTCAGGCAGTCTGTAAATGACAGCTTTGTTGAGATAATGAGTTTTTTCCGAGTACCTAAAAGTGTGAGGTATTCAGTTAGAGGTTTACTTAAAATTTTCTAAAGCCTGACACTTAACGTCTGGCCTCCTAACACCTAACACTTAACACTTAACACCTAACACCTATAACACCTCCTTCCAATTCGGAGACAAACTAAGAAAATGATTTATTCAGAAAAACCACGTGAGGCATGTGGTGTGTTTGGTATTTACGGACACCCCGAGGCTGCAAAAATGAGTTATTTCGGCATGTATGCCCTTCAGCACAGGGGTCAGGAAAGTGCCGGTATCGCAGTTACACAGAATAAAAGCATTGTAACACATAAAGGCATGGGGCTTGTTCCGGATGTCTTTGATATGGCCCAGATGGATGAGTTGGAGGGGAAAAGCGCTATCGGCCATGTACGCTATTCCACCACAGGAAGTTCAATTCTCTCCAATGCCCAGCCTTTTGTTGTCCATCACAAACAAAAATCATATGCAGTTGCCCATAACGGTAATATTGTCAATTCCCATATATTGAAAAAAGAGCTTGAGGAATCAGGCTCCATCTTTCAAACCACAATGGACAGTGAAGTTTTCCTGCATCTGTTGATAAAAAATCTGAAATACGGATTTGAGGAGAGTCTTGTCAGATCCGTTTCCATGCTGAAGGGGGCGTTTTCTTTTGTTCTGCTGACCAGCCAGGGCGAGGTGATCGGAATTAAGGACCCGAACGGATTCAGACCCCTCTGTCTCGGAAAGATGAACGGGTCGGAAAATCAGTATGTGCTGGCATCAGAGACCTGTGCGCTTGATCTTGTCCAGGCTGAATTCATACGGTCTGTCGAGCCCGGGGAGATTGTTATCATCGGCAAGGATGGTATCAGAAGCTTAAAACCAAAAGTTCAGGCCAAGCGATCTTTTTGCGTATTTGAATTCATTTATTTTGCAAGGCCCGACAGCACCATATTCGGACAGAATGTTTATCTGACAAGAAAGGCTCATGGCAGACGACTTGCCCAGGAAGCTCCTGTTGACGCGGATTTGGTCATGCCGTTTCCTGATTCCGGCGTGTATGCTGCCCTGGGATATTCAGAAGCATCCGGCATTCCCTTTGAAATGGGCATGATCCGTAATCACTATGTGGGAAGAACCTTTATTCAGCCCACCCAGAGCATGCGGGACTTCGGAGTCAGGGTAAAACTGAATCCCATAAGAGAGGTCCTGAAGGGTAAGGAGATTATTATCATTGAAGACTCCATTATCAGAGGAACCACTGTTAAAACAAGGGTAAAAGCCCTGCGTGAACTCGGGGTGAAACGGGTTCACCTGCGTGTCAGCGGACCGCCCCATCGTTTTCCATGTCATTATGGTATTGATTTTTCGACAAAAGGCGAGCTGATTGCCGCGAGCAAAACTGTTGAAGAACTCAGGGATTTTCTCGGACTGGACACGCTTTATTACCTCAGTCTTGAAGGGCTTCTGGAATCAACCGGTATCAAAAACCCGGAAAGCCATTTCTGCAAAGCATGTTTTGACGGATGCTATCCTGTGGACTTTGATGAAAACATGTCCAAGGACTGTCTTGAAAGAAGATAAAACTTTGAAACTCGAAACTTGAAATAGGAGCATCGGACAAAAAATAATAGCAAAAAGTGAAATGTTTAGACAGCCTAGTTTAGTTTCCAGTTTCAAGTTTCCAGTTTCAAGTTTCCAGTTTCAAATTTCAGGAGGTGAAAATGATTGAATCAGAATATCTGAAGGATAATGTTCAGAACATCCAAAAAATCATGGCAATTCCTCCCCTGAGAAGGTTTGAAACGAAGATTCTCAAGCAGTTGCTGAAGTTGAGCAAAATAAGAGAATACGGACACGGAGAACTTATTATCAATGAGGGCGACACTGATCCGTGGATATATTTTCTTCTGTCCGGCAAGGTCAGGGTGGAAAAAGAAGGAATAGAGATCGGAATACTTGATAACAAGGGTGAAATATTTGGTGAAATGAGAATCCTGGATGGCCTGACCCGGTCAGCATCAGTGTATGCGGAAGGCAAAACTGACTGCCTGGCGGTGGATACTTCTGCTGCGACAAACAGGCTCACTTCTGATGAAAGAGCAGGTATTTTATTGTTACTTTACAGCATATTTACGGAATACATCGCCATTCGGCTATGTTTGGTAAATGATGAACTGATTCAGGCCAAAGAGGAAGTTCGGAAACTTAAAGAAAAAAACAAATAGTTCCCCTCATCAGTGTTCTTTGCCGGCGGCTGCTATGACAATTTTCATACAGCAGCCTTGCAAACAATAGGATCATTAATCAACTGAAAAAAAGCAATATAATCTGATCCATTTAAAATGATATTTAAATTCCGGAATAATTCTTGTCAATCGTGATCAAAATATGTTATTTTCTATAGGCTGACACAGAAGACAATATGTGATTTTTGTTTCCTCAGAATGTGTTCAATATTGCCTGCTTTTTTATAATTTATTTATATTATTCTAAAAAAATAGTTGTATAAATTAAAAACAGATTAAAATCAGCATATTTTCGTACTGAATGCGAGGGGTTGTCCGCCATTGAAGGGGCGGCGATAAACACTTGTCTGAAATTTAAGGTGTGTCCCACCTTTTACATAAAGCGGCTGTCTGTCCTCAGTCCTGATAAGGCTGTTTTGGAGTCTTATATTCCTGAATATATTGATAAATATTGTTTTTTTAATCCGATATCCGCTAAGTCCGGATGTCTGGCAGACACATGTATGATATCCGTTTCCATGTAAAAAAAAGGGGGGCATATAACTATTTGGATATATTTTTAATTGTCATCTTATGGTTGCAGTGTGAGCCGAAGCGGCAACATTCGGAATCTGCTCTCCATGTAAAAGGCGGGAATACACCCGAAATTTAATTTCTGAAAATTTGTATATAAATTTGTTCAATTTTCATATATAAGGAGTTAAAAGGGTCATGAGCGACGAGGAAGCCCCGAAAACAATAAAAATTGATTACTACCTTGATTTGGTAGTCAGGCGTCGCTGGCTCATTATTATTCCGTTTTGCCTTGCCATGATAGGCGGAATGTTTGTTTCAGTCACAACCCCCAGAATTTATGAGGCAAACACGTTAATCCTGGTAGAACCCAAAAGCATCCCTGACAAATATGTGGAGCCGCTCACAGAAGTCACTGTCAAGGAGAGGGTAAGCACGATCACACAGCAGATGAAAAGCCGCACATATATTGAACGGGTGATAAACGAGGCCGAACTTTTCGCAGGCCCGGAATATAAGAACATGCTTTCGGAAGAAAAAGTCTCGGCCGTGCGCGGAAATATGAAAGTGAAAGTGACAAGAGGCCGGAGGGGAGCGGATTCCTTTACAATCTCATTCAGGGGAAAAGACCCTGAAAAGATTACAAGAGCGGTGAACATCCTGGCAGGCTATTTTATTGATGAGAGTATCAAGCTTATGACAGAGGAGGTCTTTGCCGCAAGCGACTTTCTTCAGGAAGAACTTAAGGACAAGGCAACAAATCTCATTGCTGTTGAAGATAACCTCAAAATTTACCGTACAAAGTACATGGGCGGCCTGCCTGAGCAACTGGTATCCAATTTAGGTATGCTTTCGGGGCTTCGGGAACAGCTGAATGACAAACAGGAAAGTCTCAGAGATGAAAAAGTCAGATTAATTCAACTTGAGGGACAAATGTCGGAGGCCCGGCGGGAGTTGGAAAGTTATGTTCCCGGAACCATGCCTGAGAAAATTGAAATAAAGGAACCTGAGAATGTTATAAGATTAAGGACGCTGAAGCAGGAGTACTCAAGCCTGATAGCCAGGTATACGAAACAGCATCCGGATGTTATCAAAGTGAAAAAAATGGTTGCTGACCTTGAGAATGAAGTCGCCAAAGAAGCCGAAGAAGCCGAAGAAGCTAAAAAATCGTCTGACGAACCCCAGCCCCAAAAACCCAAAACCGAGACAGAACTGCTTGCGGCCCGATATAAAGCGATGAAACAAAGTCAGCTCAACGAAATAAAGTACCAATATGAAGATTCGCTAAGGACGATAAAAATACATGAAACTGACATTATAAAAATACTTGAGGAAATAAGAAAATACGAAAAGCGCGTGGAAGATACGCCGAAAAGGGAGCAGGAACTTCTGTCCTTAACCAGAGATTATGAAAATATTCAGAAATCGTATAACTCTCTGCTGACAAGAAAATTGGATGCTGACATTGCTGTCAGTATGGAAAGAAAGTCAAAAGGCCAACGGTTTCGTATTCTGGACTCGGCAAAAGTTCCCAAAAAACCTGTTTCACCCAACATAAAAACATTGCTTATCATGTCGTTGGCAGCGGGCCTGGGCCTGGGGGGAGGGTTGGTCTTCCTGTTGGATTTTCTTGATACCTCTTTAAGAAGACCCGAGGACATTGAGACATTAATGAGAATTCCCGTGCTTGCGACTGTTCCGAATGTATATCATCGTCCCTCGGATAAAATAAAACAAAAAATTGACCAGGGAATGAGCGTTCTTTTCATTATGATAGGCCTCATGCTGTTAGGTATATTCGGCATACTGGCGATAAAAGGTGTGGAATATGTAACCGCTATTATGGAAAAAGTTATCAGCAAAATATTATAATGATGTTATTTTCTGCCTGCATAAAAAGGAAGAGAAACCCGGTGGGTAAGATATTTGCGTTAAAAAAATCAAGCAGAACAAACAAAGTGTCTGTTCCGCCCCCTGATATCTCCGATACAGAACTGAAGGAAGATTATTATAAGAGGGAGGTGGACAGCAACTTGGTGGCGTTCATGAAACCGCACTCGTTTGAAGCGGAACAGTTCAGAATGTTAAGAACAAATCTTCTGTTTCCTATTTCAGGAAAGTCGCCTCGTTCCATTATGGTTACCAGTGCGCTTCCGGGTGAGGGAAAATCTTTTGTATCTGCAAATCTGGCCATAAGTATTGCTCAGATTATCAGTGAGCATGTTCTTCTTATGGACTGTGACTTGCGTACACCCAGCATCCACAGAATGTTCGGCTTTGATGATGATGTGCCAGGGCTGAGTGAGTATCTTTCTCACGGAAGTCATTTTGAAGCAGTGAACCGTAAAAAATTCGGTACCATACCTGAACTGAATGAGTATCTTTCCGACGGCGTGTTTCTTTCTTCTCTGTTTCTCAACACAAGAATAAACAAACTGACAATCCTGCCCGGAGGTAATCCCCCGCACAATCCTTCCGAACTTTTATCTTCAAAACAGATGACAGAACTGCTTAAAAAAGAAAAAACAAGATATACAAATCGTTATATTATCATAGATTCACCGCCGCCCAAACTTATGACCGAAACAAGCGTGATCGCGAGACAGATTGACGGCGTCCTCCTGGTTGTAAAATACGGAAGCACACCTCGAAAGCTGGTGGGGGATCTTGTGGATATTTTGGGAAAAGAGAAAATCCTCGGGATTGTGCTTAACGGTTTCGAGGGATATGGTAAATATGACAAATTCAGGCGAAAATGGGTTCAGTTGGTATAGATGAATCGGTTGTTTAAGGTTTTTCAAAGCGTGGCAGTCCTGATAAAATACGGAGTGATTCAGTTGGGTACAATATTTGCGTTAAGAAAAACAAATAAAACAGAAATAATACCAGTCTCCGCATATGAAGATTCAGCGAAGAAGTTGCAATATGAACCAAAAGAACAGGAAACGCCTCCTGAAACTTCGGCAGCTTCCTACAAGGAGAGTGAGCTGGACAAGAATATGGTAATGCTTCTGAAGCCGAGGTCCTTTGAAGCCGAACAGTTCAGAGTATTAAGGACCAATCTTTTATTTCCGACTTTGAGAGACCCTCCCAGATCCATTATGGTGACCAGCGCAACCCCGGGTGAGGGGAAGTCTTTTGTATCTGCAAATCTGGCTATCAGTATTGCCCAGAATGTTGATAACAAATATGCACTGCTCATGGACTGTGACATGCATAGACCTTGCCTCCATAACCGTTTCGGATTTGGTGACAAACCCGGACTGAGCGAACATCTTTCCAGTGACGTGCCGCTCTCCTCTCTGTTTCTTAAAACAAAAGTGAAGCGCCTGACCATACTGCCAGGGGGCAAACCCCCCCATAATCCTTCCGAGCTTCTGTCTTCGGAAAAGATGTCAGCGCTTCTGAAAGAGGTGCAGTCAAGATATAATGACCGTTATACTGTCATAGATTCGCCTCCGCCCAAACTTACGGCTGAGACCAATGTCATCGCAAAGCAGGTTGACGGTGTTGTTTTGGTTGTAAAATACGGTGTCACTCCCCGAAAACTTGTTGCCGAGCTGATAGAGATCATAGGAAAAGACAGGATACTGGGTATTATCACCAACTGGGCTGATACAAGTACGACATATCGCATGTACCGTAAACACATCAGAAGAAAATGAGATTCAAAAAGTCACCTTTTGGGCTGTCTGAAATCTCAGAAAAAGGAGAAAATTATTTTTAACATTAAATACATTTTCCGCCCCATTGACTGTTCCCCTGTCTCATGAAATAATTTTATTAAAGATAAGGTCCCGGACATCTGAAACGATAATAATAAATCTGGATTTATCTGAGAATGTGATATTGAGATTTCGGTTCCGCTTCGGATTGGTAAAACAAAGATGCTAAGAGTATTAAAACAGTATTATCCTGTACGAAACATTTTTTTTGTTATTGGTGAGGGGCTGATCATATACGCTTCGGTTATTTTTGCAGGTTGGATACTCCTGGGTGTAAAACCGTTCATTATTGTCAAGTCCCTGCTTATCACGCTTATCTGCCAAATATGCCTTTACTATAATGATCTGTATGACCTGAATGTGACTTACAGTTCAGGCGAGCTTGGCATCCGTCTGCTTCAGGCCCTCGGGGTTGCGACCATTTTTCTCTCAGGTATTTACTTTGTTTTCCCAAAAGCGATTATCAGCGGGAGTTTTTTCTTTGCTTTGACAATTGGTTTTATTATATTATTCAGCATGGTCTGGCGATTAACCTGGAGTCTGGTCTTAAATAAAGACATGCTGAACCAGAAGATCATGGTCGTGGGATCCGGTGAACTGGCCCGAAATATCATGAACGAAATAAAAAACAGAAAAAGCTGCGGATATGTGGTCGCGGCCGCGGCCCTGGAATCTTATGATGATGCTGATTTTGCTGATGAAAAAAACATGGCGGTGTTTTGCAGAGAACATCATGCCGGTCTCTGTAACATCGCAAAAGATATGAAAATAAAAAAGGTGGTTGTCGCGCTCAGAGAAAGAAGAGCGGGTTTTCCGACAAAAGAGCTTTTGGATTGCCGTGTGAGCGGAATAGATATCCTTGAGGGAGACAGTTTTTATGAAAAACTCACAGGCAAACTGAGTGTTGAACATATCAACCCGGAATGGCTTATATTCTCAGAAGGTTTCCGAACATCTCTTTTCAGCCGTTTCCTGAAACGCAGTCTGGATATCGTGTTATCCTTTACCATGCTGGTTCTGCTTTCGCCGGTAATTCTCCTTACCGCTGTTTTAATCAAAATTGATTCAAAAGGGCCTGTTTTTTTTTCCCAGGAAAGAGTGGGGGAAAAGAAGAAAATATACAAAATATATAAATTCCGTTCAATGGTTGCGGATGCTGAAAAGCAAAGCGGACCCGTATGGGCAAAGGCGAATGATGACCGTGTCACTCTTGTGGGAAGATTTATTCGTAAATGGCGTATTGATGAACTCCCCCAGCTCTGGAATGTCCTAAAGGGTGAAATGAGCTTTGTGGGGCCGCGTCCGGAGCGGGAATTTTTTGTAAAAGGACTTGAATTCATTATTCCCTACTATGGTGCCCGGTTCACTGCCAAACCAGGGGTGACAGGATGGGCCCAGGTCAGTTACGGCTACGGTGCTTCTGTGAAAGATGCGACTGAAAAACTTAACTATGATCTGTTTTATATGAAAAATATGTCAATTTCCATGGACCTGGTGATTGTTTTGCGTACTGTAAAGACCGTTATTTCCGGAGAAGGTGCGCGATAATCTTTCTTTTATATGAAAGTGTGTCAGGTGTTAGGTGTTAAGTGTTAAGTGTTAAGTGTTAGGAAAAACTGTAAAAATTTCATCGTTCGTTGTGATCGGCAGGTCATGACCGTTTAAGTGTAAGCCGTCTGAAAATTTCAGTTTTTGCTGTTATTTTTTGGCCGATGCTGTTCTCTCCCTTCGACAGGCTCAGGGAACGGGTGAAGGCCGTTGCCATGGAGGAAGGCCGTTGCCCCGGAGGAAGGCCGTTGCCCCGGAGGAAGGCCGTTGCCATGGAGGAAGGCCGTTGCCCCGGAGGAAGGCCGTGCCCTGAGCTTGTCGAAGGCCAAGCAGCACGGAAAGCGGACAGATAAAAGCAGGTGATTCAGATGGCCTCGTTTAAGTGGATGGATAAAAATATGGGTAGTCCTGCAAAGGTAGTGATGAATCCCGTTCAGTCCCTCGGTTATCAGGACACTGAATCTCATTCATCACTGCTTGTGCAGGACTACCAAAATATGTATGTTTTTCAGGCATCCTTCATATTTGCCCAAAAGTACTTTACACTTTTGGTGATTTGAAAAAAAGTCCATTTTTTTTCAATCTACAAATTTTGTAGCTAAATAAAAGTAATATTTACAAATAGATATTGTAAAATCTACAAATTTTGTAGTTTTTTACACACTTCAAACATGATTAGCTAAAATTAACTACAAAATTTGTAGTTTTTTTTGTAATAGGTTGTTTATATTATAAAAATAATCAAAATTATCATGAATTAAAAAAAACATAAAAAATTCATTTTAGCTGAAAGTGTAAACTACTAAATGAAGGATGCCGTTTTTCAATATCCGGGGGCTTCGGAAGTTTCACAGTCTTCAGAAATCCAAAGTCATCTGTATTTAAAAAATTTATCTCATTGTACTTACTTCTAAAAAAAACACCGCTTAAAGCCACATACGGATTGCCCCGGCAACTGAAATTATTTATCTGAAAAACTAACCTCATGAAAAAACCGAGTTTTTCGCCCCCGGTTATGAAAATATTTCCGGATAAAAAACCCGGGTTTTCAAAATGTATTTTCACGGTAAAAATTCGCAGGGGCAATAACAAACGATTATTTCCAATTGTTTATTTTTCGGGAGAAGGCAGATATGACGGATCACTCTGATTATTTTAAATATAATTATGATATCATAAAAGAAATGACACAAGTGCCGATGCTGAAATCTTTTGAAGAAAAAGACCTTCAGAAACTGTTGCGATTAAGTAAAATAAAGGAATATAAACCCGGTGATCTGATTTTTGAGGAAGGCAGCTATGATGGCTGTATATACTATCTTGTCTATGGCAAAGCAAAAATTGTAAAAAATGAAAAAGTATTGTCTGTTTTGCAACGCACGGGAGAGATTTTTGGTGAAATGGGGGCATTGGACGGTTCAGCAAGGTCAGCTTCTGTATATGCCGCGGATAATACCATGTGTCTGGCAATAAAAATTTCTGATGTTGATGGCTTGTCAGCCAGCGATCAGTTTGAATCCAGATACAAAATGTACAGAGGTTTTGCCGAGATTTTGGCCCATCGCCTGAGAGTGACAACCGAAGAACTGGTCAGAACAAAAGAAGAATTGGACAAACAAAATTTGGTGAATCGTCTGATATTAAAAACCGAGGAGTTAAGTAAGGCAAAGGAAAAAATAGCGCTGTTGCAAAGCCGGTTAAGAGGTCAGAAGCGCATAAATACAGTTTAGGGAAAAATGGTTATGAAAAGAATATTGCTTTCGGGTTTGTTTTTTTTGCTTTTAACGACAGTCTCCTGTGTACCTAATTTTTATTCAGTCACCGCCCCAAAAAACGAACCGGAAACCAAGGCAGTTACCCAAATCATTCAGGATAGTTATAATGCGGAAATAAAGGAAACAGATTCGGAAACAGATAACTCTGCGGAAGATGTCCCCGATACAAAACAAACTGAAGCTGATGCGGAAACAGAAACATCTGCCAAAGATGTTCCGGAAATAAAAAAAGCTGATGCGGAAACAGAAACATCTGCCAAAGATGTTCCGGAAATAAAAAAAGCTGATGCGGAAACAGAAACATCTGCCAAAGATGTTCCGGAAATAAAAAAAGCTGATGCGGAAACAGAAACATCTGCCGAAAATATTTCAAAAACAGAAAAATCCGCCGGAAATGCTCCGGAAATTGAAGACACCGCCGAAGCGGAAAAGGGAGATTACAAAATTGGCAGCGGTGATATTTTGGAAATCATGACATGGAAGGAACCTGATTTTTCAAAGGAACTGCTTGTCAGAATTGATGGTAAAATTACATTTCCGCTGCTTGATGATATTAAAGTGGCAGGGCTTACTCCGATGCAGGTAAAAAAACATATTGAAAAAAGATTAAAAGATTTTGTTTCACATCCCATTGTCAATATTACCGTAAAAAACCCTCAGAGCCAGAAGTTTTATATCCTGGGTGAAATTTCAGGAACAGGTCAGTATGATATTATAAAAAATCTTACCGTGCTTCAGGCGTTTGCCCTTGCTGGCGGATTTACCGAATGGGCTTCAAAAAAAGAAATTATTCTTGTCAGACAGGAAGACGGCAAGGAGAAAATTATAAGGATCAATTATAAAAATATTGCAAGAGGTAAAGATTTCAGTCAGAATATACTGATAAAAGCAGATGATACGATTATTGTCCCCTGATTGTTTCTTTGTCATTTGTCATTGATAATACTCTCATTCAACCTGGTTAACAAAAAAAAGATACAAATGACAAATAAACGCTCATGAAAAAGCCGGGTTTTTCGCCCCCGGTCATGAAAATGTTTTCAGATAAAAAACCCGGCTTTTCAGAATGTATTTTTACGGTAAATTTAAAATTTATTTTCTCATTATTGTATGCAGCCTTGTGCTGACGAATCCGGCCCGAGCCGGATATCAGAAACTCTTTACCCCGAGAATTTCGGTAAACACAGAGTATTCAGACAATCTTTCCTTATCAAAAGACAATAAAACAGAGGATTTTATTACTGTCATCTCTCCGGGGTTCACCGCCCAGATATTAGGAAAAACCAGGGCCCTGACATTTTCATACGATTTAGGATACAGTTCTTACGACAAACTCATCGAGAATAACACATTACGTCATAATGCCCTGTTTTCAGGATGGATCGGATTTACAAAACATACCCGCCTGGATTTTCAGAACTCATTTATACTGACTGAAGAATCTGTCACAGAAATTGAAAGAACCCTCACAGAGACTGAAGCGGCGACCGAAGAAACTGAAATTTATGCCTTGGAATCTGAAAAAGAACATGAGGCCGAAACAGAGACCGTCAGGAGAGGCAGGGAATCTCATTATACAAATACAACAAACATCGGATTCACGCATCAGTTTGGCAAATCTGATATTTTCAACATGAGGTATGTTTACAGCATTCTTGAAAACGAAGATCCGAGTGTTAAAGATAAAACAAATCATAACCCATCAGCCGGGCTGAACTACTGGATTATTCCCGGACAACTGGGCGTTGATGCGAGTGTTTCCTATACAAGAGGCGAATATTCGGCCACTCCCGGGAAAGACAGTTATTGGGAAGAAAGTCTGAGTCCGTCACTGGGCGTGAATTACTGGTTTATCCCCGACAGATTCGGAATTGAAACCAGCTTTTCCTATAGCAAAGGTGAATTTTCAGATCCATCGGACCACCTTAATCATTGGCACAAGAGTTTGAAACCATATATAACGCTGACTTACCGATCCGTGCCGCTTCACCTGGAAACGGAGGTAACCGTCTCCCGTATCGCTGGCAGATTTTCAGAATCCTCCGAAGATTTTAATAACTGGTACGGAAGTCTGAAACTGACCAAGAAGTTTACCAAACATCTTGAGGGGGTTGTCCGATACGCACATACAATTATGGATTTTAAGGGAGAGGGTGAGGACTATAAAATTTATGATCCTTCAGTGGGCATAAATTACACACTGGCAGAAGGGGTTCCGCTTTCGTTTACCATTGGCTATTTCACGCGGGACAGACTGGAAAGTAAAAACGAGTCCGCCTTATCTGTCAACGGTGATATTGGAAAAACCTGGATGTTCAGCAGGCATGGCTCGCTCAGTTTCGCAACATCAAGCGGATATGATGAATCTTATTTTGGCGCGGAAAAACTTGGCTTCGGCATATATTATGACGCAAGATGTACGATAAACTATGCGTTTACCAAATATTTCAGTGGTAATATCTACGGGGCTTACAGAAGAGATAAGTATCTGGATATTAAAGAAAATACACGAAATGACGAAACCAGGGAAATGGGTTCGGGTCTGATTTACCAGAAAAAATGGTTATCTGTGATGCTTAATTATTTCTATCGCACAGTTGAGTCCACCCTGAGCGAAAATGATTATGAAGAAAATCGGATTCATCTGAAGGTCATCTTATCCCCTTTCCGTCCGATTCGTATCTTAGACTAGGAATCATCAATCATCAATTATCAATTATTAATTACCAATTACCAATTATCAATTATCAATTATCAATTAGGAATAGCTATGCTCCTTAAAAATACACTTACGGCTTCAGTTGTGATGCTTGTGACTATGGTTTTTCTTCATTATATCAGCGAAGGTGAGGAAATTCATCCGAACAAATCCTTTGAAACTTTTCCAACACAGCTCGCGGAATGGAAGGGGGAGAGAGAATTTTTTTCTGAAAATATTTATGATGTGCTGGGGGTTGATGACTATTTTATGTGCAGGTACAATGACCCGAAAGCGCTCTGGACCCATCTTTATATCGGATTTTATCAAAGCCAGCAAGAGGGGGATCTGATTCATTCACCCAAAAACTGTATGCCCGGGGCAGGATGGAATATTATCCGGACATCGCTTGAAGAACTGGAATTTCCCGGGGACCATCCTGATAAAATAAAAGCAATAAAACTCATCATACAAAAAGGAGATCAGAAAAAGATTATGCTCTATTGGTTTCAATCCCGGGGGAGAATCATTTCTTCTGAGTATATGCAGAAAATCTGGCTGGTCATTGACTCTGTCACACGCCACCGGACAGATGGCTCTTTTGTGAGGCTTATCTCACCGATTGTCAACAATAATGAGGAGATGACCTTACAGCAGTTAAAAAAGTTTGCCAGACATCTGATGCCCCTGCTGTATGAATATATCCCGTCATAACACATGAAGCTTTAAAAAATAACATTTTGATTTTATATTTAAAAAATAAAAAAACCTCCCAGTCTGAAATCGCATCCGAGCCAGAATCAGAGAATTTTTCCCGGTTTCCGAAAACTATCCGTGTTGCACTTTTTGTGTCGCGGGTGTGTGTGGCTGTGTTCCTGATGACAAGCTCAACATATGCTTTTTACCACTCAGGTGAAGACAAAGCCCAAGACCTCCGAGGTTTTGAAAACCTCGGAGGTCTTTACTCGAAGATATCTGAGAACAAAGAAAAGAACACTTTTGTATTGTATGACAATTTTAATCATGTGTTGCCAAAACAGCGTCAGGAAACAATCATTTTTCCTTATTCCGATAAATTTGTTCCCGCGGATCTGATTGAGTTCAACCTGCCGGTTTATGCTGTGTTTCACCATTCCGAGACATTTGAAAATCCAGTGACAAAACTCCTGTATGCAAACCTGAAATTAAAGAAACTGCTTGAAGAATACAGCGATTTGCAGCGGCGGGTGAATGCGTTGCTTTCGGATCTGGAGTTTTCCTCTGATGACATTCAGCCGGATTTACTTGCCCTGATAAACAATATTCAGATGGGAGACACGCCTAAGCTCAGTGAAATGTTGTCTGTTCACAGGAAATGGATAAGACTGAACAGGGAGATCAGCAAATTAGCCAAAAATCATCCTCGTTTGTTGGCTGAATCTGCTGAAAGGACAGCCTCACGGCTTCTGGCCGGAATCCGATTCCGGGCAAATTCGTATCATTCTGAAAAACCATCTGAAATGACATCCCGAAATTTTTTTGGCCCTTCTCCGAGGACATTCAAAAACAAAACATCTGCTTCGGATGCGCCGCTTTACAGACACAAT
Source organism: Desulfonema magnum (assembly GCF_017377395.1). Lineage (GTDB taxonomy): Bacteria > Desulfobacterota > Desulfobacteria > Desulfobacterales > 4be13 > Desulfonema_C > Desulfonema_C magnum. The sequence goes on from NZ_CP061800.1 coordinate 1,178,062, forward strand.
ACGAAAGATGCTCATTCTGTTGCAGTGAAACGCAAAAAGAGAGATTTCTATTATGAAGATGATTTTTTGGAACGCATGTTTAAATTTCCCTCAAAAGTATTACGCTATGTGCTTTTAAATAAAATAAAAGCCATTGTCTATGGTCTGGTTCTGATCTTCATGATCTATTTCACAGTGATTGTCATTCGTTCTGTGATTCATAGGTAACAGGAAAATAAGTACCCGATCAAAAGTTTTTTATACATCTTTTTTTTGTGAACTGCGGAGAAACCCGGCTTTTTCCGTCACGGGCGGCGGCTCATTCCGGGAAAAAAGCCGGGTTTCTTCCCCGGGCAGATATTGAAAACTTATGGTCAGCTACTTATGATAAACTTATTAAAGAGGCTGAGTTGTCAGAGATTTCAAACATGGGACGCATAACACGTTACACGGTATTTCAGGCATTATGCCTGCTATCATTTCTCTGTATCGCCGCGTGTACAGAAGATTCAAAAACGCTTTTTCAGCAATGGGATCAGAAAGGTGATGAGCATTTTAAACAGCGGAAATATGAGGCAGCCCTGGGTGCCTGGAAAGAGGCACTGAAAATTTATCCTCGGAAATCTGAGATTTATATAAAAATTGCAAAGACTTATCTTCGGATGGACTATCCTTCCGAAGCTGCCGAAGCTTTTCATAAAGTGGTCGCTTCGGAGCCGGATGCCTGGGAGGTGTGGCTCGAACTGGCAAAAATACAACTCGCTTTTCTGGATGTGGAAACGGCTGAGGAGAGCTGGCAAAGGGCCTGTCGCGGCGGTGACACATCTGACACCCATATTTTCCACGGCGATCTTATGAGCATAAAAAATCAGCCTGATGCGGCTGAAGCGGACTACCGGCAGGCCCTTTCCATAGAACCGGCATCTGAGACAGCCATGATCAGACTGGCTGTCTGCTGTCTGGTACAAGGGAAGACCGAACCTGCGGAAGCTGTCTATGAAAGGCTGGCCTCCCGGAAGCCTGATGCGACGGAAATCCTTTTGGAAATGAGCAATTACTGGGAACTCCGGGGAACCCTCAAGGAAGCTGAGGCGTATCTTCTCAAAGCCGTGCAGTCTGACCCGGAAAATATCAGACTCCGGAGAATGCTTGCCGAGTTTTATTTTAACAGTGATTCGTATGAGAAAGCCCGTGTGATCATGGATAAACTCATTAAGAAAAATCCGGCAAACAGGTTTATGAAGAAGTTTCTGGTCGAAATTCTGCTGGCGCAAAACCAGATGCCCGCGGCCCAGCTGATACTTGACCAACTTTCCAAGGAGAGAGAAGATGACTTGGAACTGCATCTGCTAAAAGGTAAATATTTTATGCTCACTCGCGCTCCCTCTTATGCTGTATCCCATTTTCTGGCAGCGTTGGAAAAAGACCCCGGCCTCCCTGTGTCTCATTATTTTCTGGGCCTTGCTTATCTGGCCGGCGGACAAATCAGTCTGGCCCGGGAGCGCATGATCAAGGTACTGACGACAGATCCGTATTTTTCCGAAGCTGACCTGGCACTGGCTGATATTCGATATAAAGAAAAAGCATTTGATGCAAGCCTGGAGCATGCCCGAAGGATTTACGAGAGGGAACCGGAAAACGTGCGGTCACACCTGATGATGGGGAATGTGTTTCTTGCCCAGGGGCGCTATGATTCGGCCATTCTCAGATTTGAAGCGGCCCGGCGTCTTTCTCCTGACATGGCAGCGCCTCTTTATTACAAGGCCCTGATCGCTGAATTATCAAATTATGATGAAAAAGCCCTTGAAATCTATGAGGCACTGCTGGAGCAGCATCCTGACTTAGCAGATGCATCCATGAGATATGCTCAGTTGCTCATCCGGACAGGGGACATCGAGATGGCAAAGCTGTGCGTTGAGGAAGCTGTAAAAGAAATGCCGCAGAACGGATTCCTTCATCATATACTGGGCCAGGTATATTTGGTTCTGGATGAGACAGAGAAAGCCAAAACGCATTTTGAACAGGCTGTTTCCGCTGAACCTGAATTGGCTGCCGCTTACCTGCGGCTGGCGGAAATCTATAAAAACAGTCAGGACCAGGAAAATATGATTCGGGTACTGAAAGCCTGCATCACCAATCTTCCCAATTTTCCCAAAGCTTATATTGAACTGGCAGATGCCTACAGACAGAAAATGTGGTTTAAAGAGGCCGCTGACACACTTGAAACCGCGATGACCCGAAATCCGGACTCTCCATACCTTGCCAATAATTTGGCGTGGCTTTTTTTGGAGCGGGACACAAATGCGGACAAGGCGCTCAAACTCGCCCGCTTCGCGTCCGAGCGTCTTCCAAAAGACGGGGGCGTGACAGACACTCTGGGCTGGGCGTATTATAAAAATAACACCGTTACCCAGGCAATCCTCACGCTCACGGAGGCGCGCTCCCTGGAACCGGAACACCCGCTGATTCATTTTCATCTGGGAATGGCCCTTTATGCCAGCGGAAAGATGCCGGATGCCACAGAGCGTCTGAAGCATGCGCTTGAATTAGGCTTGGAAAACCCTGAACGGGAACACGCGAAAAAGCACCTCAGACAGCTGCGAGGTCAGCCGGTCCCCGGTTCGCTATCTGACACTGTCCCGCTTTCGGAAAAACTCTATCAGGGATTGGAGGATGAGGCGTGGGAATAAGTGAATCAGAAATTAAGAGAAAGGAACCATAAAAGAAAAATGCAAAAACAAATACACTCAATTTATATTCAAATGGTTATATTGGCCGTGTCCTTCTCTGCCCTTTTTGGTAACACCTTTATCAAGCTGGTTCGTGACTGGTCCAATGACGATAATTATTCACACGGATTTCTCATTCCTTTCATTACTGGCTACATGATATGGCAAAAGAAAGAAAAATTATCCGAATACGTTTTAAAACCAAGCAATTGGGGGTTGTTTGTCATTGGAACAGGGATGCTGATGCATATCGCCGGAAACATCGGAGCGGAACTTTTCACCATGCGATTTGCTATTGTAATAACTATCCTGGGGCTGTCATTATATATTTTCGGAAAACAGATCAGTTGGGAAATCATCATTCCTATCGGATATCTGATATTTATGATTCCTATTCCTGCGATTATCTGGAATAAACTCGCGTTTCCGCTTCAACTGTTTGCAGCGGATTTGACAACTCAGGTCATAGAATTTATCGGCATTCCCATTCTTCGGGAAGGTAATATATTGCATCTGGCAGATGCTTCCCTGGAGGTGGTGGATGCATGTTCGGGCCTGCGCTCACTGACCTCTTTGTTGGCCCTGGGCGGAGCATTTGCCTATATTATTTCATTGCGAACCGTTAACAAATGGATACTCTTTTTATCAGCCATTCCCATCGCCATATTTGTGAATATCCTTCGTCTGACCTCCACGGCAATGCTGGCTCATCGGATCGGTATCAAAGCAGCCCAGGGTGCTATACATGAAACATCAGGCATACTGGTCTTTGTTATTGCGTTTATTCTTCTCTTTGTTATTTCTCTGACCCTCACAAAAATCGAATCAAAATTCATCTCTCCGTCATAAGGAAATTAAGTACCTGAGCAAAAGTTTTCTATACATCTTTTTTGCCTCGAACCGCGGAGAAACCCGGGTTTTTCCGTCACGGGCGGCAGGTCATTCCGGTAAGAAAAGCCGGGTTTCTTCCCCGGTAAAAATATCGAAAACTTATGGTTAGGTACTTATAACACCTTGATATTCTGGTCTGCTGATATGAGAGATGATGGCCGGTGTTGTTTTTTCTCCTTCCTTCGGTTATCTCGTTCCCACGCGAAGCATCTCTCGTTCTCATGGTTTGCGCGGAAGTGCAGGAGGAATGCTTCGCGTTCCGAACACCATCTCATACTCATGTATCTTGTTCTCACGCAAAACGTGGTAACGAGACGAACAAGCCGGGTCAATTCAGAGACCTGACTGAAAAGTATATTTTGTTTGGAATGATCTGAAAGCCGCGAACGCGGCAGAAAACAACAGAGGAGGTCAGCGGGTGTTACAGATGAGGAATGACCTCGACTTCCCACCTTTTTTTCAAATTATTCTTTCCCTTTGTTACCCGGGCAGAAGATGTGCCGGATTCAACGGAGATGACTTTCAAAAAAGTATCTTTTCCAACAACCCTGAGCCATTGCCCCATTCTGACGCCTGCTTCATATCCGATATTCAGTGTGACCTTATTCTCCGTTATCTCCGAAATAAGGCCCCTGAGCGGATAGCGTTCTGCCAGTTTTCTCAAAAGATTCTCGGAAAGTTCTTTTTTCTGGGCAAGTATGGGCTTGTTTACATCCAGTTCCTCAAACAGGTTATCAATCACGGTTCCTGTTTTTTTATCCACCAGCCGCATTAAAACAAGAGATTGTTCCTCATCCTCATACACTTCGAGAAAGAGAAGCACTTTCGGCATGAGGAGCTTTAACTGTTCAGGCTTTTCCCAAATCAGTTCCCGGAGGATGATATCATAAGATTTCCTCTCCAGTATTTTAAAACGGGAGTGTTCAATAAGCTGGTTCTGAATGGCAAACGCAGCCAGATTTTCTTTTTTTTTATTGGAAACAGAGAGTTGAGAGTCAAATATCATGGCCATCGTCAGAACTTTGGCGTTTTGTTGTTCAGCAGGCAGATTTGTGATTTTTGTCAGTTCTCTGAATAATGCCTCGGTTCGTTTCTGTTTTTTCTCGGCCTGGTTTGTAAGAAGTTCCTGTATCCTGATCTTTTGGTTCAAGCTGAATCCTTGGATGAAGTAATTGCCTGCAATGATCCCGGATACCAGGATAATGACTGTCAGAAACACAGTCAGCCATGTCTGCATTTCTTTTAATTTTGCTGTGTTCAGCGTGTAGTTAAACAATGTTCCTCTTGTCGCAGTGGCCCGGGTGATCGCAGGTTCGGGCGCGGACTGTTTCCGAGGGGCTTCATTTTCAGCAAAATAGCTGATTCTCGGATCCCCATATAAAATATAACTGGCCCAGCACGTATCAGGACCGTATTTGTCTATCAGATTGGTTCTCGCCTCTCTCACTGCTTTGCCCATGGGTGTTCCGTTGCTCAGAAGCCCGTAGAATTCATGGGCAAAATGGCTGCTGGGTTCGTCCATTATCTCCCAGAACGCGCCGAGATAATGTTTCACACCTGAACGCAAAAAAGCGTTTGCCAGCCCGAAAGATCCTTCGTCGGTCTTTTCTCTCCGTTCCCATGCGTCTGTGCGTGCGGACTGACACGCATTGGAAAACACAAGCGCCGGCATTGCCGAACTGCTTGCCATTTTATCAATGTCACTGACCGTGAAATTACCGTCTGCCAATTTCCATCCGCTTTGCCCCGGCCCGCTCTGATCGCTTTTTGAACTGTACTCGGCATGGCCTGCAAAATGGACAACATCATAACTTTTTATTCTTTCTTTTACCTCGTCCGGCGTGATCTCCGCGTCCAGGCAGGGATCAATCATATCTTCTTCCTGATTCAGCCGGGCCATGGTCTGAAAAAGCCTCAGCCCTTCCGAACCGGCAATATCAAGGTCTCCCCGGGGATTCGCCAGTATCCACATATTTAAGGGCTTTGTCAATGGGCGTTCATTGCTTTCCGCGATCTTTTGGCGGGTTTTTACCAGTCTGCCCATACTGAATCGCTGGCAGAGAAATTTATCATCCACGCAGAGCAGTTCCCACGGTATGTGAACCAAGCCGTCATCAAGTTTCAGCACCAGATACTCAGCCTCGGATTTCCTGAGTTTCTCTTTGATATCCAAGGGCAGCAGCTCATCGCATAACATCTGTCCCACAGCTTTGAGCTTTTCGAACTCCTGAAGCCCTCCGCATCCTTTTCTGCTGGCGTTGTTCAACGCCTCGGCCATGGAAACACTCGTCTTTTCGATCTTATCCATGGGAGCGGGCAAGTCCTCATAATGCCAAATGACATCCCGAGAGGTATGAATTCCTATCTTCAGGCGATTTTTCTCTCTCGCGGCTTCAAGATAAATCGTATTATTTTTCATAAAAACCTGCGTCGGTTATCTCAAAAGAGTAGCCCCCTTTTTCCACGGCATCCTGCTCCAGCATCAGACTGTAATTGCCAAAAGGCTGCCTATCAAAGAGTACATACTCACGGTCTCGTTTCAGAATCTGGCCAAACGGAAATTTTCCATCGCGTATCAGAGTGAGACAGACGTTTTTTGCGACATTATTATTTTTTGCGACCTTAACCCATATGCGTGCCGTATCATTTGCTTCCTTTTCAACATACAGCTCTGTTTGCAGTTCGTTGATTTCCTTTTTCACAAGCATAGAGCCCACATCCGACATTGCCCCGGAACGGACAGGCGAGGGTTCGTAATGGGGTATCCATTCAGGAGGTGCCAGTCCTCTGATCCATTCAGAGAATTTCTTCTTCAGCGTGTCCCCGACCTCTTGCAAAAGGCTCCGGACAAGTTCCATGGGACCAGGTTCATATTCAGCCAGTTCGCTGTCGTCCAACAAGGTTCTTGCCAAGACAAATTCTTCCAAACATTCATCGCACGCCGCGAGGTGTTTCTCCGTCTGATTTCTTTCTCTGTCCGAAAGATCGCCGCTGATATAATCGGCAAGAACATCCATATCAATGCACTGTAGTTTCATAATAAAAGCCTCCTTTACTGTAACTAATACACAGGGAATAAAAAATTCTTACATGCAAATCTTATGCTGACAACTTACTGTTAAAAAAGCTGTTTTTTTTTATCATTTTTATCCATAAACGCCGATATCCGAACACTGAGACAAGCGTATTCGGAAATCTGCCCGCTCAAAGATCAGAAGCGTTTTTTACAGCCTTTTTCCCTGCATATTCCATAGAATAATAAAATAGCAGAATAAGTCAATGGGGTAAAAGAAGTATTCAGGGGGGGGACAATTCTCCTTCTTCATACTCCTCTGAAACTTGGAACTTGAAACTCGAAACTTGAAATTCGACAGATTTCTATGTATGCGTATTTAACTGTTCCGAATTTCGAGTTTCAAGTTTCAAGTTTCAAGTTTCAAGTTTCAAGTTTCAAGTTTCAAGTTTCAAGTTTCAAGTTTCAAGTTTCAAGTTTCAAGTTCCGAGTTTCAAGTTTCAAGTTTCAAATCTAATCTTCTACTAATTTTTTCAGTCTTTTTATCGCTCTGGATTTTATAGTATAAATATTCCCGATTTCTCTTTTCATATATGAAGCAACATCCTGCAAAGAGAATTCATAGACATAATGGAGTTTGAACACCAGGCGTTCGACAGAGGGCAGTTTCTCCGAGGCTTCAACGATTTTCAACAGCTTTTCCCGGGCTTCCAGGCGGTTCACTTCCTTCTTCATGTCCAGTTCCTGTTTCATGTCTTCAAACAGCGTCAGATACTGGCGTGCGACAATACTGTGAGGATCTTTCCCCCTGAGATGATTTAACGCGGTTCTGTTTGAAATAAGAATAATCCATCCTGCAAGATTACATCCGCCCCCTTCTCTGTATTGTCTCAGGCGCCTGCAATCATCATCAAACAGTTGCACAAACACGTCTTGCTGAACTTCTTCAAGTTCCTCTCTGACCAACGGGGCGTTTTTAAAAATAAATGTCTTCTGGACGGTTTTATAAATCAGGTTCCAATATTGCCGAGTCAGTTTCTCGCATTTCTTATGATGTATGCACTCATGCAGAATTTCACGCTCTTCTTCAGGTGTAAGTTTCTTTTTCATCGAGTTATCACCCTGTCCCCTTGTTTGATTCTTTCAAATTCCTGACCATTAAGAGGCGCTGCCAGGTAATTGTCTTCCGCTATTCCCTCAACCCTGGCATCCCCGATAATTTTTGTATCAGATCCCAGCGAGTTTCCTGTGATGGGATTGTGTTCTGGTTCTGTTTTGCGATAGATAATAAGGGGCCATTTCATTGTTATTTCCCCCTTTTCAGGTATCCATTTTTCAGATGCCATGGTAAATCTTCCTTTTTCGATCTGAGTGATGCGGGCATCCATGAGAGGAAATGTTCTGTGGAATTTTTCCGCCAATTTTTCCGCCATAGAAGCCAGGGTCGGTCTGTCTTCGGATTCGCTGTAAACATCTTTTATTGCCAGAATCTCACCTGTTTTCACATCAACAAAACGTGCCACAATTTCTATCCCGTTTCTTGTTTTATAAACACTTCCTAAGAGCGCGGCGTCAGGTGTCAGACCTTTCTGTTCAAAGGCAGCATCTTCTGAAAAAACAACATCATTTTTATATTCAGAAAAAAATGTTTTCAATTCTTGCCGCAACAGGATCTGAAAGCGGTTATGATCAACAAGACGCTTGAGAAAAAGATGCTGAAAAAGCGTTTGCTTCCCGGACGGACCGTCCTCCAGGCTGTCAAAAAGATGCATGGCAAGGCAATAGCGATAATTCGGTTTAAACACCTGGGGAACTTCCCGATGGATAAAAATCTCTTTTACCGTGACATTGCCGAATTCATCTTCGGCCCTGATTGTAATCGTGTTCTTTCCGCTTTTCAATCTCTTAAGGCGGTTAAAAAAAATGACTTGTCCCGGGTGGGTAAGAACCGGCATGTTGTTCACAGTCAGCGATTCAATATTGTTTTCACCTTTCACATATCCTTTTATATATATCCGTTCCAGAAAAACAGTTTTCTGGTCAGGCCATCCCTGCACAATAATTTCAGGTTTTATCTGTTTTGAATTGTTAATTGCCGAACCGAAAACATCGGCTCCGGAATCTGTCACCACATCTATCTGCGCCAGCAGGGGCTGTGTTCCTCTGGCATCAGCCAGAATAGCCATATCACCATTGACAACGGCTTCTGTCTGATTTCCCAATTTATCTTTTGCCAGGAGGGTGATATATTTCTGACCTGCTTTCACAGGCACGGAAAAAGGCACTTTTTTTCCTTTCGGAACAGGCACATTTTCCCCGTCCGATGCAAAGCGTATCTCACCGGATTCATCATAAAGCCAGCCCGTTATTTTGCCTCCGGTATCAGGTTTTGTCAGAATGATAACCGGTCCTGATCGGTCAACACAGAAAATGAGCCGTTGTTTTGCCGTGCCGCCCAGAAGGTTTTTTGCCATAATATCAATTTCATGTTTTCCCTCGGCCAGCGTAAGTTCATTTCTGAATGTCACCACCTGTCCGGAACGTTCTATAAAAAAAGGTTTGTGTTTCAGGCTGATCTCTGAAACATATTGCTCATCTTCCGCTCTTCCTGAAATAACCACAGGGTCTGCTTTTGTCCATATTTCATCGAATTCATTCAGGGGAGAGTCCAGTATCACACGGGGAACAGATAAGGGCTGCTTTTCTTTTTCCATGATATGTTTGCGGACTTTGTCCAGATAGAAAAACGCCTTTTCAGAGGGGTATTGTTTTATGGAGAGTTCCAGTTCTGATTTGGCTGCATCATAATTTCCCATGAGATAATGTATCAGTCCTTTTTCCCGATGGGGAAAATAATCAACAAAGTGCATCCCGAAAGTCCGGGCCATTCTCTGATCTTCAAATCTTCCTTTCAATGTGTTATCCAGGTCAGAAAGGGCAGCCTCATAGCATTCGCCCTCCATGCAGGAAAGTCCTCGCTCATAATAATCATACCATTGCCCTGTAAAATTGCCACTTGCCTTGCAATAAGACTTCCGAGCCTTCACACAGACAGGATCAGGCGCAACCGCACAGCTGCACAATAATGGCAGCGTCAGAACCGATAAAACAAAAAAAAAGGTCATTACATTTCTCTTTTTATTTTTTTTCATCCCAATGCCTCCCTAAAATATGATCTGAAATTCATAGAAACCTGACATAACATTCCTGACACCCGTCCGAACTTGCCGGACTTTCCAGTCTGGCAGGAGCATTTTTGGTCAATAAATAATATTTTAACGAAAAATTATTTTCATATCAACAGAATTATGAAAACTCTTCCATTTGTCAACTTGTTGACAGCTTTTATTCAAAAATGCTATTTGTCTTTTTCTTAAAACAAGAATAATAAATGCAGTGTAAATATGAAAAGAAAAAGTGTTAGGTGTTAGGAAAATTTTAAAACTTTCATCGTTCGTTGTGACTGGCAGATCATGGCCATTGATATGAAAGGGGCCAGGGGCCATATGCATCAGGCTAAGAATGCGGGACGGCTGCCGGACGGGGTTTGCAACCCCGTCCGAAACGTTTGCAGGCGGCGATCCGGAAAATATTCCGGACGGGGTTGCAAACCCCGTCCGGCAAAATCAGAGTTAATAAAAACAGTAGGTTGTAATCTTAGCCTGATGCATATGGGCCAGGGGCCGGCTTTCATGGTTCGTTGTGACCGAAGGTCATGGCCGTTTATCAGTAAAGGAGCGCGTATGAACATTGAAAATGATCATACGCACCCATGAAAATCCCGGAAATTCGGGAACGTAAAATCAGTAGGTTACATTGATTTACAGAGGAGATATTATGAAAAAGAAAGTTGTGTTGTGTTTTTTTATTATTTTTTTGCTTTTCGGGTCTGATTTCACCTTTGCACAACAAAGGGATACAGACTTTGCATCTTCACCGAACCCTGTGGGGTCAGGAGCAAGAGCACTCGGTATGGGCGGCGCATTCATCGGAGTTGCTGATGACGCCACAGCAGCTTCATGGAATCCTGCCGGCCTTGTTCAATTAAAATGGCCGGAAATATCGGTTGTGGGAAACTGGTTTCATCGAACTGAGGACAGCACCCTCGGAACTGTCCCCGAGTCTAACGAATCCCAGAGTGTCTCCGAACAAGATATTAACTACCTTAGCATTGCCTATCCGTTCAATCTTTTCAATCGCAATATGATAGTTTCCCTGAACTACCAGCATCTTTACGATTTTACACGGGAATGGGAGTTTTCAAACCAGTTCATGGCTGATACTCCGGCGGGAAAACTGATAGCAGATGATGATACGAATTATGAGCGGGACGGAAGCCTTTCCGCCCTCGGAGTTGCTTATTGCGTTCAGATTGTCCCGCAGTTCTCCTTTGGTTTCACATTAAATTTTTGGGAGGATGATTTGCTCAATAATGAATGGGAAGAAAAAACCCATATTATGAGTACACAAACCCTGCAAGTCCATGGATTGCCTCCTGGGATACCAGTCGGCCCCTCTTCTGTTCATGATTATAAGATAAATGACAGATATTCATTTAGCGGTTTTAACGCCAATCTGGGCGTTTTATGGCACGCTACAGATAAACTGACCATCGGAGGGGTATTTAAATTTCCTTTTACAGCAGACATAAGGTACGAACGAAGGATATCAGAAAAAGTGACAGACAGCCAGGGCGAAACTCTGGATACCTTTTCATATGACTATGATGAAGAATTAGATATGCCCATGTCTTATGGCATGGGTGTTGCCTATCGGTTTTCAGATCAGTTCACGCTGTCAGCAGATGTTTACAGAACCGAATGGCAGGATTTCATCTACAAAGACTCAACTGGAAATGAAAAATCTCCTATCACAAACAAAGGTCCCGGGGAATCAGATATTGACGCCACGCATCAGATACGAATCGGAGCTGAGTATCTGTTTATAGATCAGACATCCGACTATGTGATTCCTCTCCGGGGCGGCATGTTTTATGATCCTGCCCCTGCTGAGGGCGGTCCTGATGATTTTTACGGCGTGAGTCTGGGTTCGGGTATCGCAGTGGGCCGTTATGTTTTCGATATCGCGTGTCAGTATCGGTTCGGCAATGATGTCGCGGAGTCATCCGTTCGATATTATGATTTTTCTTTTTCTCAGGATGTAAATGAATTCATGATGTATTCATCGCTGATCATTCACTTTTAGAAAATGACTTGTAAGAAAACAACTTCCCTTGTGTATTACTTAAATTGTGAGAAAGGTTGAATTCGTAATAAATCAAAGGGGATTTTATTGTGAAGAAAACAATAACAATTTTTGTTGCCTGCGTCCTCTGTATCTTTGTCTTTATGACAGATTCAGGAGACGCGGGCGCGGGATATAATCATTTCTGGGTCAGAGTGCTGGATGTTTATCATAATCCGGTAACAGACGCCCAGGTCATTGCCCGCAACACTGAAAATAATGAATACTATACACTGAGGTTCATGGGATGGGGATATTATAACAGAACACTTGTACCGGGAACATATGATGTCATCGTCAACGGCCGGTTACTTAAAAAAGGTGTTTATGCTAGTGCATACTGGTATGTAATGGTGACGTGTTATCTGTAACGATTGTTATATATCCGGCCGGGGGATTTTGAATTCAGGAGAGAAAATGATGATAAAAAACCAGATAACAGGGAAACAGATTTTCATCGTCTTTTTAGGCATGATGATGGCAGTGTTTTCAGTAGGTACGTCAGGCCTAGCAGATGATGATCTATCCGTTCCTGAATTACAGGTTGCCAAAAATGGTTCCGATACAAGCGGAGACGGCTCCCTGATCAGACCTTTTGCCAGCATCCGGGCGGGCATTGATGCCTGCAAAGAGGGCGGAATCGTCCTTGTCCACCCGGGAACATACTCGGAATCCATTGATTTCAAAGGCAAAAATATTACGGTTCAGTCTGTGGAAGGTGCTGAAAAGACAATTATAGATGGAAGCAAGTCCTCTGTTGCTGCTGCCCAGAAAAATACAGGGACCGTGAGCTTTCAGAACGGAGAGAATTCCAATGCCGTACTGAGCGGGTTTACAATTACAAACGGTTCAGGAAGCGGGATTTACTGTTATGAATCCGGCCCCACATTGGAATATTTAAAAATTACCAATAACAGCGCAACCTCCGGAGCGGGAATTTTCTGCGACGCGTATGCTTATCCTGTCATAAAAAGCACAGTTATTTCAAATAATTCTGTTATTAATCGGGGCGGAGGAGTTTACTGCAAAGCATTTTCCGCACCTGTTTTGAAAAATGTGGAAATTACGAGAAATTCAGCCCTCAACGGCGGCGGCATATATTGTGAAGCGTCCGGTCTTGTCCTGATATATGCGACACTTTCAGATAATTCAGCAGAAGATGGCAGCGGTATTTTCGCCGAAGGCGGCTGTAATGTGCTTTTGAAAAATAGCATTATCCGGGACAATAAGATTCTTTTTGAGAACGAGAGTGACACCCAAAGTATCTTTACTGTGTCTTATTCAAATATCCAGGGCGGACACAAAGGCATTGTGAACAGCGGGAACGTCTATACGCAGTGGCTGACCGGGAATTTGGATACGGATCCGATGTTTGCGGATCAGAAAAATGGCGATTATCATCTTACCCATTGCAGCCCGTGTATCGGAGCCGGGAAAGCAGATAATGAATTTTATACGGATGACGCGGCTGATACTGATATTGAAGAGAATGTATCTGATATCTATGCCGTATCGGACAGGGATATTGAAGGAAATCCTCGTCCTGATCCCGCGGGTTCTGATCCGGATATGGGAGCGTATGAGCACTCGCGAAGCACGCCAATATCGTGTCTGCCGCAGGATATTTATGTGGACACAAGTTTCACTGGCACAGAAACAGGAAAATACCATGCACCTTACAATACCATTACCGAGGCCATTTATGAGGCAAGTTCCGGAAGCACCGTTCATGTTGCAGAAGGCATATACAAAGAAGCATTGACAATTAACAATATTGACGACTTAAAGATAAAAGGGGGGTGGAACCCTGACACGCTGAATCACAATGATCCGCCAGACCCGACGTCCACTGTGATCATGGCCTTTGCCAGTTCTGCCGGGATTTATATAAATAACGCGGCCAATACGCTTATTGAGGGATTTACCATTATGGGAGATGACATTGGTGTCTATGTTCAGAACTCATCCGGTGCCGAGATACGCAGCAATGTCATTCGCATTGACTGCAATGCGGAATCCCAAGGCATACATTATGAGAACAGCAGTGAGGGACATATCGCACGGAATCGTCTTCATCTGGTTAAGGGAAAAACAGATAACAATTCCGCATATGCCATAACTTTGGAAAACCTTAGCGATAGTATCCGGTTGGAGAATAATATTATTTACCTGGAAGGAAATGTTATGACAGGTATCCGGGAGTTAGGCGTAAATGCCACGCCTGCCACGCTGTTAAACAACGAATTCTATGGAGATGAAAGCTCGGTTTTATACAATGACGGAAACAAACGGGGAACTGTCAGAGACTGCGTTCATCTGAATGATGCCACTCTTGATGATATTTCGGAGCGGGGGGGGAATTTTTGCACGTTGCTGCCGCCCTACTCACCTTGCATACCGCCGGAATGTGTTGATGTTGTAGTTATCCCCACGCCTGAGGACACAGATGAGGACGGAATGCCTGATAATTTTGAAATCTATTACTTTGATGACATCTCACAGGATGAAACCGGAGATGCGGATGATGACGGGCTGACAAACTCAGAGGAGTATGATCATAAAACAAACCCGAAACTTTGGGATACGGACGGCGATGGCATGAACGATGGCTGGGAAGTCAGCAATGGCACGCTTGCTTTTATTTATGACGCAAAAGAGGACCCGGATAAGGATGGTTATAACAATTTGCAGGAATATGAGGGCAATACCGGCCCGAATGATTCCCAGGCCCTTCCCCTTGCCAGAGCCGACGTCATCACCACCGATGAAAATACCCCTGTGAATATTTCTGTTCTCGACAATGACGCGGAAGAGAGGCTTACCATAATATCTGCTGAAAAACCCGACAAAGGACAAGTTGTTGTTGAGGACACGGCTGTAACTTACATACCCGCGGCAAATTTCGAAGGCACGGACCAGTTCCGATACACTGTGAAAAATAACAATGGTAATAACGCGACCACGACAGTAACGGTCTATGTCAGACCCGTATCCGTCCAAGAAAAATCCCTGCGTTTTGACGGCGCGGATGATTATGTTATTTACTATCCCATAGATAACTTCCCGTCAACAGAAATGACCCTTGAGTTTTGGATGAAGTTTTCAGGTAAGGGAATGGTAATGTCTTACGCGGTTCCCCGCGTGTTCACGGAAGAAGCCTTTTTCATTACCATTGATGAAAAATCATATCTCACCCTGGACAGGGGCAACGAGAAGGTGACAGGCCCTCTTGCTGTTGATGATGATGAATGGCATCACATCGCGCTGACATGGCAAAGTGAAACTGGTAACATCAAGGTTTTTAAAGACGGAACCGCGGCTTTTTCAGAAAGTTTTGCAAAAGGCCGCTCGATAATGAACGGCGGTTCACTGATGCTGGGCGGAAAAACGCCGTCTCCCGCGGACTACCGGGATATGGATGAGGCTTTTGAGGGTGAGATAGATGATTTCCGCTTATGGAATTATGTCCGCACACAGGAAGAGATTCAGGCGAACATGAACAAACATTTGCTTTCCCCTGACAGCGGGCTGGCCCTTCACTGGCGTTTTGACGAAGGCAGCGGGCAACTTGTTTTTGATTATTCGAACAATGGCAATCATGGTCAGCTGGGTTCGAGCGCGGACGCGGATGAGAATGATCCGCAGTACATTCGAACATCTCCGCTTGCACCGCGAGATATTTATGTGAATGCCATGCCCGGGGACACAACAGGATACAATACCATTACCCAGGCGCTTTCCATAGCCCCCCCTGGCAGCGTCATCCGTGTCGCCAAAGGGATGTATTCTGAACCGCTGACCATCAGAAACACCGACGGGCTGAGATTGGAAGGCGGATGGAACAGAGATACAGATACAGGAGAATGGTACCGGGATGATCCGCCGGACCCTAATTTCACAGCCATCATGGCCACTGAAAGCCCCGCGGCCATTCAGCTGGCGTATGCTCCCAATACAATAATTAACGGAATTACGGTGATGGGCGCTGAAACCGGCATGACCATCAGAGATTCCGAAAATGTGGAGATCAGCAACACCATTATCCACATCCCTGACCAGCATCCGAGTTCCAAAGCCCGAAGAAGCCTGAAATCCGGAACCCGTGACCAGACCCTCAGTTCCGAGGGAATTTCCTATGTGGGAACCAGCAGCGGACGTATCGCGTATAACCGTTTTCATCTGGTCAATACCGGTGGCTCGGCCTGTGCCATAACGCTGGATACCGCTGACAGCGATGTCATTATTGAAAATAACATCATCTATCTCCAGGGAAAAGACCTGGTGGGGATCCTGGAAACAGGGGCGGACGCGGCACCGTCCGCACTGCTGAACAACGAATTTTACGGAGATGAGACCGCAGTGCTTTACCGTTCCGGAAACAGAGGAGAAAATATCACAGACTGCTTACATCTGAACGACGGCACACTCAGTAATATTTCTGAACAGGGCGGGAATTTTTGCAATCTGACCCCTCCGTATTCTCCGTGCAGACCCCCTTGCGGTGATGTTGTCATTATTCCGTCCCCGGAAGATATGGATGAAGACGGAATGCCTGACAACTGGGAAGGGTATTATTTTAACGACTTATCCAAAGACGGAACAGGGGATCAGGATGATGACGGGCGCACAGACCTGGACGAATATAACAGAAGATCAAACCCGGTGGGCTGGGATGTGAAAGTCATCATTCTTCCCCAGGGTGCCACAGACGAAGGGGCCAGATGGAGTGCGGACGGCGGCGAGGTATGGCACGAAAGCGGTGAGACATATAATGTCTCCCAAACGTCGGAGGTTTCAATACAATTTAACACCATTTCCGGATGGGATACCCCTCCGACTCAGGTTGTGACGCCTGATGAGGGCCAGCCTGTCTCTGTTGTCGCCACCTACGCAATGAGCAATTACACACTGAGTCTGTCAAGGGTCGTTAATGATGAATGCAAGGGAAAGGTGAAAGTCAACGAAGATATTCGCAGCCTGCCGTGGAACGGGCAGTTTGTCTCAGATGAGACCGTGACCCTCGAAGCGATCCCCGACACGGGCTGCAAGCTGACCCAGTGGTGGTCCAGCGGTATTATAAGTACAACAAATCCCCTTGATGTGGTGATGAATGCGGACATGTCAATCAAAGTCGAGTTCGAGGAGATCGTGCCTCATTTTTCCCCGCCAAAAACAACCGCCACATATATGGATATAACGGGTAATATTTACGACAGTTCAGATCATATAATTGCTGACGGTGATGAAGTGGCGGCTTATGTTGAGGACGGAAACAGCGGACTGCTGATCGTGGGATATGACAGCGCATACTCGGCCGGTTATTCCATGCGCGTTTATGGTGATGACGCGGCAACGCCTGAAAAAGACGGAGCGGTCCCGGGGGATACGATTATTCTGAAAACATACAGCGCGAGCGAAGAGCGGGAACATGCTCTGATACTCCTCAGCGGTGAGAACATATGGGAAGAGGGTGTTTCAAAAAAATGGGATTGGAAATACCGGGTCAGCCAGAGAATCCCTCTCCATGTGGGTTGGAATCTTTTCAGCTTCAGCGTGAACAAGTGTTATTATGTGGGAACCAAACCTGAATGTGATATGATCGGGGGCATTGAATATGAACAGGTGAACAGCATTGGCAATGTTTTAGCTTCAATAGACGGCCAATATTCTTATGTCCGGGGTTTTGACTGCACCGGTGTCACGGCTTACCATCTGAGTGAGTGGAGCGATATGACGTATATGGCCGCGGGATATGGTTATGAGATCAAGATAAATGAAGACGCTGATGTGGATGAAAACGGGCTGATCTGGCTCGCATTTGATGGCGAACTCCTTGACGGTGACAAAGCAATACCCCTGCAACCAGGGTGGAATCTGGTCGGTTATCTCGGAAACAAGGTGCTTCACACAGGCAATGCTCCCGCGGCGGCTTTTCCGGAAAACAGGGTGATGTACCATATTATTTCCGACAATATTGGTGAGGCGTTCTGTTCCATTAACGATCAATACACATACATCAGGGGGTTTGATAAAACAGGTGTCAGGTCCTATAATCTGACGCCGTGGAGCGATCTGACATATGTCGGTCCGGGATACGCATACTGGATTAAAGTCAATGATGGGGAAAAGCCGAATCTGATATGGGACAGCCCGTGTATTGATAATTGATAATTGATAATTGAGAATTGAGAATTGATAATTGATAATTGATAATTGAAACTGGGAACCGGGAACCGGGAACTGGACGATCTGACAAGCAGGCTTCGAATTTTAAACTTCAAACTCCAAGTTTCAAATTTCAAATTTCAAATTTCAAATTTCGAGTTTCAAGTTTCAAGTTTCAAGTTTCAAGTTTCAAGTTTCAAGTTTCAAGTTTCAAGTTTCCAACAAGGGGAAGAATGGTGACAACGTTCAAATTTATTATCATTATACTGACTGCGCCATTGGTATTTATTTTTTCCGCTGCTTTTTCCTGTGCAGAGGGGCTGACCCATTTTACGGATTTCAAAAGGATTCCTTCGGGAGTATGCACTTATGCCGGAGAAGTAACCATAAACGGAACAAACGCTGCTGACGGAGAGGATGAGGTGGGGGTGTTTGTGGGCGATGGTAATGGCGGAGAACTTCTGGCCGGGGCAGCAGTCATCGGGGAAGCTTTTCCCGGTTATTATTTTGTTCATATTTACCCGGATGATGTCACGACTTCTGAAAAAGACGGTGCAGAAAGTCAGGAGGTGCTGATATTCAGGGTATGGGATAAAAGCGAGGATAAAGAATATAGTGTTCCGCCTTCTGCCCCCTACATGACTTACAAAGCAGATGAATTCCTTGTCCGGCCGTCTTTTCCTCCGCTATGGACAACAGGAACCGTCCTGGGTTTCGGTCTGTTAAACCTGGCTCCGCCCGTGATTCGGGCTGACACTGATGGCAGCGGAAATATTGATCTTAAAGATGCCATTCTGGTGCTTCAGATTATAACCCAAATTGATTCTGACAGTGATGTTTATGCTGATGCTCATGTCAGCGGTGATGGAAAGATTGGCGTGGAAGCGGCAATTTATGTGTTGCGGGTTGTTGCAGATGAATTGCAGCCAGTCGAATAAAAAAATCAGAACTGACGATCAGCAGCAATTCAGCATGTTAGGTACTGATCATAAATTTTTCGATATTTAACCGGGGAAAAAACCCGGTTTTTTTTTCACGAAATCAGCAAATGTAGGGTGGGTGAAGCGAAGCGCAACCCACCACCGGACATTCTGCCGGGCAAGGCTGCCGTATGATCTGTCGGGCAATGTCTCAAACAGGATCATCAATGAGGTGAGAGGCGTAAACCGGGTGGTTTACGATATCAGTTCAAAGCCGCCCAGCACCATTGAGTGGGAATAGTAAGAAAATCCTGACCATCGTGTTCCAGTTTCGCTAACATAAGACCGCCGAAGTTTTCAAAACCTCGGAGGTCTTTACCCGTCGATTTCAGCACGAACATTAAGAAATCCCGTAGGGACGACTATCCCGGCAATTCATTAGCAAACAGACTGTTTGACAGGGAGCGAAAAATGAGACAATCAGTATCTCATACTCGATTCTTCTGTCATTCCTTCGAAAGCAGGAAACCACCGCTCCCGGAAGCGTGATATCGGCCAGAAACGGATTCCTGCTTTCGCAGGAATGACAGGCTTTTTGTCCGGACCGGGTCAGAAAATCTGATTATCGAAAGTTAATTATTACAATCCCTCAATTTTCAGACAAGCAAAAATCATGCCAAATCCTTCATCGGCTGCACTGGCTTTTTACAGAACCCTCTTGATTCTTACAGACAGAAGTGCTATTTACAAAATTTGAAACGGACATAAAAGTATCGTGCAGTGTCCAAAATCCGGAAATAAGCCATCATAACCTTTTGAATCGGATTGTAAATATGGGGGCTATATCCATAGTCAGCAGATGGAAAATTCACACACTATCTCGTTCCACGCGAAGCGTGGGAACGAGATCACTAAAAAATTTTTCCATCTGCTGATATTTGAGACATCATCCCCAATCTGTTTTTTCCCGCTCATTCCAGATATGATAGTGTGAAGATAAGAATAAAAAGTTGTCCGTTTGAACGCACCACGACAATATTGGATAGAAAAAAAACCTGTTTACAGGAAAAGAATTGGGGGGTAGTAAGAAATCCGGCTTTTCCCCTGAACAACACATTTTCCTTTTCTTGGAAAAAGCCAGATTTCTCCGCCGCTCATTTTTTTTGTCCTGTACAGAGAAAAAAACAAAGTTAAGTACCCGATCAAAAGTTTTTTATACATCTTTTTTTCTGTGAACGGCGGAGAAACCCGGCTTTTTCCTTCACCGGAGGCGGATTATTCCGGGAAAAAAGCCGGGTTTCTTTCCCGGGCAGATATCAAAAACTTATGGTTAGGTACTTAATTGTTGTTGTAACGTGAATAACAATTCTTGCAACAGAATTTTTTATTAGTCAGTAACCATGCAAATATTAGACAACATAAATGCACTCTGGGGTGATGATCTGAAGCAGACGCTTAAACCGGGAGCAAAACTTAAAATCGTAGCCTCCTGCTTTTCCATCTATGCCTATGAAGCTCTGAAAAAGGAACTGGAGAAGGTCAGTTCGCTGAAATTCATCTTCACAGCCCCGGCTTTTGTGGCAAATGAAGTCACTGACAACATGTCAAAGGAGCGAAAAGAGTTTCATATTCCCAAGCAGCATCATGAGAGAAGCCTCTGTGGAAGCGATTTTGAAATTCAGTTGAAAAACAAGCTGACCCAAAGGGCCATTGCAAAGGAATGCGCCGACTGGATGCGGCATAAGGCTAAATTTCGCTCGAACAGAACCCAGGCTCCCATGCAGCAGTTTGCCTGTCTGGAGTCCCGGAACATGGCAGCCGCCTATATGCCCCTGCATGGGTTCACGGCTGTTGACCTTGGATATCAGCAAGGCGATGCGGTTTCAAATTTCATCACAAGATTTGATGATGCACCTTCCACACAGACCTGGCTGAACCTGTTCGAGCAGATTTGGAATGATGAGTCCAAGCTTGAGGATGTGACAGAAAATATCTGCGCGCATATTGAATCGGTCTATCAGGAGAATTCGCCTGAAAAAATATATTTCCTGATGCTTTACAACATCTTCAATGAATTTCTTGCGGATTTGAATGAGGATATTCTGCCCAATGACCTGACAGGTTATCAGAACAGCGCGGCATGGAAGAAACTGTTCAACTTCCAACGGGATGCCGCAACCGGAATTATCAACAAGCTTGAAAGTTATAACGGCTGCATATTGGCTGACAGTGTCGGCCTGGGAAAAACATTCACGGCCCTTGCTGTCATCAAATATTATGAACTGAGAAACCGTTCGGTTCTTGTCCTGTGTCCCAAGAAACTGGCGGATAACTGGCTAAATTATAACCGGAACCTGAAGACGAACATCCTGGCCGGGGACCGATTGAATTATGATGTCCTCTGCCATACGGATCTTCAGCGAACAAGCGGGGAATCATTCGGAACACCGCTCAACAGGATAAACTGGGGAAACTATGACCTCGTGGTCATTGACGAATCGCATAATTTCCGCAACAATGATGCCTTCAAAGACAAGGAAACCCGCTACAAAAAACTGATGAACGCTGTCATTCGGGAGGGTGTCAAAACCAAAGTTCTGATGCTTTCGGCAACACCGGTCAACAACCGCTTCAATGATCTGAGAAACCAGCTCGCCCTTGCATACGAAGGCAATTCGGAAAACCTGGGCAAAAAACTGCGTATCGGGAAAAGCATTGAGGAAATATTCAGACATGCCCAGACCCTGTTTAATCAATGGTCCAAGCTGCCGCCTGGGGAACGTACAGCGCGAGCCATTCTTGATGCCCTTGATTTTGATTTCTTCGAACTCCTGGACAGTGTCACCATTGCCCGCTCCCGCAGGCATATTGAAACTTTTTACGATACCACGGAAATCGGAACCTTTCCCACCAGACGTAAACCCCTGTCTTTCAGATGTCTTCTCACAGAGCGTTCCGATGTCATGAATTTCAATGATATCTATGATCACTTGTCTCTTCTGAAGCTTTGTGTGTATGCCCCGGTCAGCTATATTCTGTCAAGCCGCCTGAAGAAATACGAGGATATTTATGACACCAGCATCAGGGGCGGAAAAGGAAGACTTCGCCAGGCCGACCGTGAAAAGAGCCTGCAATCGCTCATGACCACCAACCTGCTCAAACGTCTGGAAAGCTCGGTTGAATCCTTCAGGCTGACGCTCGCCAGTCTTTTGGAAAACCATGAGAAAATGCTTGCTGAAATTGAGCGGTTCAGGAAATCGGAGAAAGACGCATCCATCCATGGTTTCGCAGATACCCTGGGTGATCTGGAAGATGAGGACGATGATCTTTCAGGGCTGGGCGATTTCATGATCGGCGGCAAGGTCAGAATCCGTCTGGCGGATATGGACTTGTCTTCATGGGAGCATGATCTGAAATGTGATCATGAGCTTATTGAAAGGCTTCTTGGCTCAATGCTCAGGATAGGGCCGGAAGATGATGCCAAGCTTCAGCATCTCAGGAGTCATATTGAGCAGAAGATCGCCAAACCAATCAACCCCGGAAACCGGAAAGTCATCATTTTTACTGCGTTTGCAGATACCGCAAACTATCTTTATGACAATCTTTCCCGGAAATTTTTGAAAAACGGCATTCACTCCGCCAGGGTGACAGGCAAGGATGCACCCAAGACAACCTTGAAAAAGGGGTACGACTTTCAGGCGATTCTCACGCTCTTTTCCCCCCGCTCAAAGGAAAAGAATCTGATTCTGCCCAATGAATCCGGGGAGATTGATATCCTGATCGGCACGGACTGCATATCCGAGGGCCAGAACCTTCAGGATTGTGATTACCTGATAAATTATGACATTCATTGGAATCCGGTGCGAATTATCCAGCGTTTCGGGCGTATTGACCGCATTGGCTCTCCGAATGAATCCATTCAACTGGTGAATTACTGGCCGGATATTTCATTGGATGAATATATAAACCTCAAAGAACGGGTTGAGAACCGGATGATCATTGCAGATGTGACCGCGACCGGGGATGACAATGTGTTATCTGCACAGTCCAATGATGTTTCCTATCGCAAAGAGCAACTGCGCCGCTTGCAGGAAGAAGTGATCGAACTGGAAGACCTGAAAACAGGGGTGAACATTATTGACCTGGGGCTTAATGACTTCCGCATGGATCTGCTCAATTATGTGAAGGCAAATGGTGACTTGTCTCGCGTTCCCAATGGTATGCATGCTGTTGTTCCGGCAAAACCGGATCTGGGACTTTTTCCCGGGGTGATCTTTGCCCTGCGTAATCGCAATGCCGGTGTGAATGTCAATCAGCATAACCGCCTGCATCCCTATTATCTGGTTTATATTGACAATCATGGGGAGGTGATTGCCAACCACACAGAGGCAAAACGATTGCTGGATATGGTCAGGGCCGGCTGCAAGGGCTTGGATGAACCTGTTCATGAGGTTTGCCAGGGCTTCAATGCCGAGACAAATGACGGGCGTGAGATGACACGCTATTCTGATTTGCTGGGTCAGGCGATTCGCTCCATGATCGAGGTCAAGGAAGACAAGGATATTGACAGTCTGTTTACTGGGAGCAGAACCACTGCATTGGTGGACACCATTGCGGGACTGGACGATTTTGAACTGATAAGTTTCTTGGTCATACAGGAGTCCGAGGCATGAATTTTTTGTACGATTTCCCTGGAAATGCGGCTTTTGGCAAAGTGCTGCCCAAAAATAAGATTTATGGACATGCCTCACCTACTGCAAAAGTCAGGGATATGTTTGTCAGGGAAGTGAAAAAGATTGTCTGGTCCTACAAACTGTCACCGGAAACCATTAATCTGCCAGCCAGGGACAGCATACAGGAAATTCAGGTATTCACCATAGTGCTGAAAACCGGGACCCTGAAACATGAGGTGCTTTGGACCATTGACAAGGTCATCCCCTCCCCCATATTTTTCGTTCTGGAGTTTGAAAAAAGAACCCGCTATGCGGCCGCGTATAAACGCCAAAGCGAGGCAGATGAGCGTAAATGGGTGGTGAGCCGCTATTTTGAGAGCGATTGGTTCTTTGATGACACGAGGAGGGTTGCCCTGCCAGTGGTTTTGGATCTCGGGACGCTGTATCACGCCATGCTGGGAAGTGTCATTCCGCTTTCCGCACGAAAACACGAAATTTTTGATGAATTTGTCTTCCGGGCGGAGAGATTGAATATGAAGGAACAGGAACTTGTCAAGCTGGAGGCAGGTCTGAAAAGGGAAAAGCAGTTTAACCGTAAGGTTGAGATCAATGCAAAGATCAGATATCTTAAAAAGGAAATTGAGGAGTTTAACCATTAGACAGTTGCCTTGGGAATAAAGCGGAGTGCGGAAATGGAGCCGCTAGGCGGAATTTTCGCGTTTTGTGGCCGCGAAAATTCCGCCTAGCGGCTCCATTTTCGCACTCCCTTCCACTCCTTTGCAGTTTAACCGTAAGGCTGAGATCAATGCAAAGATCAGATATCTTAAAAAGGAAATTGAGGAGTTTAACCATTAGACAGTTGCCTTGGGAATAAAGCGGAGTGCGGAAATGGAGCCGCTAGGCGGAATTTTCGCGTTTTGTGGCCGCGAAAATTCCGCCTAGCGGCTCCATTTTCGCACTCCCTTCCACTCCTTTGCAGTTTAACCGTAAGGCTGAGATCAATGCAAAGATCAGATATCTTAAAAAGGAAATTGAGGAGTTTAACCATTAGACAGTTGCCTTGGGAATAAAGCGGAGTGCGGAAATGGAGCCGCTAGGCGGAATTTTCGCACTTTGTGGCCGCGAAAATTCCGCCTAGCGGCTCCATTTTCGCACTCCCTTCCACTCCTTTAGGGAAGCGATTGGGATAACGCGTTTTTTTTGAGTTCCTAAGCCCGACCAGAAGTTTTTCCGGAGTGCGGAGGTTAAGCGAAGCGGTCTTTCGCATTTATAAAACCCCAAAATTTATGACTGACTACAGGAGCAACACCGTGGAAAAATTGAAAATGCACAGCCCTAATCTGGCAGAAAGCAATATTGCAAAGCTGGCGGAACTGTTTCCGGCCTGCGTCACGGAAACCAGGGAGGAGGATGGCAAACTGAAAAGAGCGGTGGATTTCGATCTTCTCCGGCAGGAGTTGTCCGAAACCATTGTGGAGGGGCCTCAGGAACGCTATGATCTCAATTGGCCGGGCAAGCGTGAAGCCTTGCTTACTGCCAATGCCCCTGTTGCCAAGACGCTGCGGCCATGCAGGGAGGAGAGTGTGGATTTTGATACCACTCAGAATCTTTTTATTGAGGGCGACAATCTGGATGTGTTGAAGCTTTTACAGGAGACTTATCTCGGCAAGGTGAAGATGATCTATATTGATCCGCCTTACAATACCGGGAAGGATTTTATTTATTCGGATCACTTTGCTGAAAGCACCGAAGAATATCTGAGAAAATCCAATCAAAAAGATGAAGACGGCAATCGCCTGGTGGCGAATACAGATGCCAATGGGCGTTTTCATTCTGACTGGCTTTCCATGATGTATCCGAGGCTGAAGCTTGCAAGGAATCTGCTGAAAGATGACGGGGTGATTTTTATCAGCATAGATGATGGTGAAGCGGCTAATTTGAAAAAACTGTGTGATGAAATCTTTGGAGAGGAAAATTTCGTTGCAAACATTCTTTGGCAAAAAAAATATGCTGTATCAAACGATGATCCGGGTATAGCTTCAATGCATGATCACATCTTAGTATATCAAAAAACAACTATGTTTTCACGGATACTTTTGCCTCGAACCGAAAAGCAATTAAAGCGATATAAAAATCTTGACAATGATCCGAGAGGTGAGTGGAGTTCAGATAATTATGTTAGTAATAAATCACGATTTGAGCGTCCAACACTTTGGTATCCTATAAAACACCCTGTAACTAATAATGATGTATGGCCTGCTGAAGACGCAGTATGGCGTTATTCCCGAGAAAAACATGAACAAATGGTAAAAGAAAATAGATTGTATTGGGGGCCTGATTTCTCATATAAAAAGCCTCGATTAAAACGCTTCTTATCCGAAATACAAGGAGGAGTTGTTCCTTCTACATGGTGGCCTTTTACAGAAGTGGGACATAATGATGAAGGGCAAAAAGAGACAGGTAAGCTACTCGGTAAAAAAATATTTAGCACTCCTAAACCAGTTCGTCTTTTGCGACAAATAGCTAAAATATCAACTAGTGAAGAAGATGTTATATTAGACTTTTTCTCAGGCTCATGTGCCACAGCCCATGCAATTCTTGACTTGAATGAAGAAGACGGAGGCAATCGCAAATTCATCATGGTGCAGCTTCCCGAAGTGTGCGATGAAAAATCCGAAGCATACAAGGCAGGATATAAAACCATAGCCGAAATCGGCAAAGAACGCATCCGCCGGGCTGGAAAGAAAATCAGGGAAGAAAACGCCATCACAGCACATAACCTCGATATCGGCTTCCGTGTTCTCAAAACTGACTCCTCCAACATGGCCGATGTTTACTATGCCCCTGATGCTGTGGAACAGAAACAACTCTCCCTGCTGACCGATAATATCAAAGATGACCGCAGTGCGGAGGATCTGCTTTTCCAGGTGCTTCTCGACTGGGGCGTTGACCTGTCCCTGCCCATTGCCAAAGAAATAATTGCCAAAAGAGAGGTTTTCTTTGTAGATGACAATGTCCTTGCGGCCTGCTTTGTCAAAAATGCTGAAATCACAGAAGATTTCGTGAAAGAACTTGCCAAACGTGAACCGCTGCGAGTGGTGTTCCGAGATGCGGGTTTCAAGGATGACAGCGTGAAAATCAACGTGGAGCAGATTTTCAAACTCATGTCATCGCACACGGATATAAAAACCATTTAAGGAGGCCATGAATGAAACTCAAGTTCAAAAAACAGGCATACCAGACCCGTGCCGTGGAAGCAGTGACGGATTGTTTCAAAGGCCAGCCCAATACAGCGGGAATCAGTTACCGTATTGATCCGGGTTCAGACAGGCAGGAAAAATTTGATGATTCCGGCTTCAAAAATGCCGAAATAGACAACACCCTGCCATTGCTGGAAAATATTCAGGCAGTCCAGCGGCTTCAGAACCTTTCCCAATCCACTGCTTTGGTAAAAACGAAAGAGTCTCCGCTCAATTTGGATATTGAGATGGAAACCGGAACCGGAAAGACCTACTGCTATATCAAGACCATATTCGAGATGAATATGCGATACGGCTGGAGCAAGTTTATTGTTGTTGTGCCAAGTATTGCCATTCGTGAAGGCGTTTATAAGTCACTGGAAATCACAGCAGAGCATTTCCTGGAATCATACGGCAAGCGGGCGAAATTTTTTGTCTATAATTCCAAGCACCTCCACAATCTGGAGAGTTTCTCATCAGATGCCGGAATCAACATCATGGTGATCAACGTGCAGGCATTCAATGCGCGGGGCAAGGATAACCGGCGTATTTATGAAGAACTGGATGACTTCCGGAGCCGCCGTCCCATTGATGTCATCAAAGCCAATCGCCCCATCCTGATCCTGGACGAACCCCAAAAGATGGAGGGCAAAAAAACGCTGGATTCCCTCAAAGAGTTTGATCCGCTGATGATACTGCGCTATTCCGCCACTCATAAGACAAAGCATAACAAGATTCATCGCCTGGATGCCCTGGATGCCTACACTCAGAAGCTGGTCAAGAAAATTGCGGTGCGCGGCATATCTGTCAAAGGATTAAGCGGAACCAATGCCTATCTCTACCTGGAATCCATAGAAATTTCCCAAAAAAGCCCGATAGCACGGGTCGAGGTGGAAATAAAGCAGAACAACGGTATCAGACGGATCACACGAAAACTGAAAAAAGGTGACAACCTGTTCGATTTGTCCAATGAACTGGATCAGTACAAAGGTTTTGTCATCGCGGATATTAACGCCATCAGCGATACAGTCAGCTTTACCAATGGTGCTGAACTGTCAGCCGGAGAAGCCACGGGCGATGTCAGTGAAACCACGCTTCGCCGCATTCAGATTCGCGAAGCCGTGAAAGCGCATTTTGAAAAGGAACAGGTTCTGTTTCATCAGGGCATCAAAGTGCTCACCCTCTTTTTCATTGATGAGGTTGCCAAATACAGGGTTTACACAGATGCGGGTGAGGAGGGCGGCGTATATGCCAAAATCTTTGAGGAAGAGTATAAGGACTGCCTGAATGAACTGAAACTTCTCCACAAACCAGAATACAGAAAATATCTAAATGGCATAGATGTTTCAGACACTCATAACGGATACTTTTCCATTGATAAAAAATCAAAGCGATTGGTTGATCCCAAGATGAACAAAACAGAGATGAAAAAAGGTGAGGCCAATGATGCGGATGCTTATGACCTGATTCTCAAAGACAAAGAGCGGCTGCTTTCTTTTGAGGAACCCACCCGCTTTATTTTCTCCCATTCCGCACTCCGCGAAGGTTGGGACAATCCCAATGTCTTTGTAATATGCACGCTCAAACATAGCGACAACACCATATCCCGCAGGCAGGAAGTCGGGCGCGGGCTCCGTATCTCGGTGAATCAGTTGGGAGAAAGGCAGGACAATCCTGCCACCGTACATCAGACCAATGTTCTGACGGTGGTGGCCAGCGAAAGCTATAAAAATTTTGTGGCGGCTCTGCAAAGGGATATCAGCGCATCTCTCTCTGAAAGACCCCGCATTGCCAATGCCGCCTATTTTGCCGGAAAAATCATAGACACAGAAAACGGTAAAATGGAGATAAGCGGAGACATCGCCGAAGGTATTGAATTTTATCTGATTCAGAACGGTTATGTGGACAGAAAGAAAAATATCGTTCATGCCTATCATGATGCCGTAAAGAATGAAACCCTGGCCCCGCTGCCGGATGACCTGAAACCCTTCAGAGAACAGATTTTTCAATTGATTGGAAGTGTTTACAGCGATGCTAATCTGCCGCAAATCGAAAATGAGCGCGGTGCCAAGACCAATCTGCTGAACGCCAACTTTGAGAAAAAAGCGTTTAAGGAACTTTGGAGCCGGATTAACAGCAAGGCTGCCTACAGTGTCCATTTTGACAGCTCCGAACTGGTTGACAAATGCGTGAAGGCTTTGGACAATGATCTGCGAGTGGCACCTCTGAAATATATGATTCAAGCCGGAGAACAGGCCGACAGACTCAGCTATGAAAAGATAAAGCATGGCGATGCATTCAAAGTCACTTCCACAAGCACGAAAGTAAACCGCAGGTCAGTTCATTCCGCGGTCAAATATGACCTTGTCGGCAAAGTCGCGGAAGCTGTTCAACTGACCCGAAAAACAGTTTCTGACATCCTGAGCAACATTCAAAAACCGGTTTTCGCCCAGTTCAGAACCAACCCGGAAAACTTCATTTCCGAATCTGCCCGATTGATAAATGAGCAGAAAGCCACGGTCATCATTGAACATCTGACATATAATACTGTTTCTGAAACCCACGATATCAATATCTTTACGGATGCCCAGAGCAAACAGGATTTTGCCAAAGCCGGAGCGCCGTTAAAACGGCACATTTATGATTATGTGATAACCGATTCAAAAACAGAGCGGGCCTTTGTCAAAAACTTGGACACCAGTGAAGAAGTGTCTGTTTATGCAAAGCTTCCCAAAGGTTTTTTCATCCCGACGCCAGTGGGAAATTACAATCCGGACTGGGCCATCTCCTTCAAACAAGGAATGGTCAGGCATGTCTATTTTGTGGCAGAAACAAAAGGGTCCATGTCTTCGATGGAACTCAGGGAAATCGAAAAAACCAAGATCGAATGTGCCCGGAAATTTTTTGATGAGATTAATCGAAAGATGAATCCTGAAAATGTTAAATATGATGTGATCAACAGTTTTGGAAAGCTGATGGAACTCGTGGGAGTTTGCAATTAACACCTCAGGGAATTCGGGGGACACAATACTTATTTATTCGGTCTCAATTTCCTATCGGGCTTTTTTGTCAAGAAATAAATATGGTGTTCTAAAACTGGACTTTTCTGAAATCTGTGTTATTATAGTGTAGTCATTCAGGAGTAAAAAACTATTTTCAGAGGAATATTTCGATGGCACTGATTCCTGTCCGCTGTCCGCTTTGCGGAGGTGAGAAAGTGAAAAAAAGAGGAAAAACAGATGACGGAAAGCAGCGTTACCTGTGTCAGAATGAGAATTGCGAGGCAAAATCTTTTCTTCTCGACTATACATATAACGGAAGAAAATCAGATATTAAGCACAAAATTATTGAAATGAGTCTCAGCGGCAGCGGTATCCGGGACATCGCCAGCGTGCTGGAAATCAGCACGGACACCGTGATAAGCGAATTAAAAAAAAAGGAAACTCTTCTCGACTCGGTGAATTCCGAACTCCTTAAAACTTTGGAACATACTGAAAATATTGAGGTTGACATATTGAAAGTTGAGGAGGCTGAGGCGGATGAGATGTGGAGTTTCGTGGGCAAAAAGGAGAATCAGAGGTGGCTCTGGCACGCCGTTGATCACAAAACCGGAAAAGTTCTCGCATATACCTTCGGAACGCATGAGGACAAAGTCTTCCTCGAACTGAAAAGGCTCCTCGAACCTTTCGGAATTGTAAAGTTTTATACTGACAATTGGGGTGCTTATGAACGAAATCTCAATCCTGCGAATCATGAGATAGGTAAAAGAAACACTCAGAAAATAGAAAGGAAACATCTGACTCTGAGGACGAGAATAAAACGTCTTGCGAGAAAAACAATCTGTTTCTCCAAATTGGAGAAGATGCATGATATCGTCATCGGACTGTTCATCAACGTATATGAATTCGGACTAGTAATATGAGTAATAAAAAATGACTAGCTCCAAATTTAGAACACTACCGAAGATATTGCAGCCAATCCCGAAGCCGGGGAACTGAAAATCGGTGATTTGCAGGATTTCAGAGTTTACAAATTTAAGATGAACCGCCAAGTGATCCTCATGGCATATAAAATTCAGAATGATTCTCTTATCTTTTATCTGGCAGGTTCTCATCAGAATTTCTATAAGAACCTTAAAAAATATTTAAGGGAAATCGGGGAGCAACATTAATATGCTTACATCAGAAAAAATTATCAGAGAAATATATCTTCTTCCGCTTTCCGAAAGGGAAAAAATCGCACATCATATTGTTCATTTCGGGATAAAAAATATGCCTCCGGATATGCCTGAAATATTGGATTTGGATGAGTGGCAGGAGGAAATTGCCCGGGAACCTTTCAATCTGACACAGGCTTCGGATTACTTGGGAGTATCCGCTGCCACTGTAAAAAAATGGGCTGAGTCAGGCCGTATCCTGTTTCATAAAGTCGGAAGGACATACAGATTCGATGTGAGAGACCTGAAAAAATTCAAAAAAAGCCTTAAAAACGGGAATCCCTGATTCTGAGCCTTCCTTTTATCGGCATCCCCCTCAGATCGCTTTCAGGTTCCCCCATCTGTCTCTCCGGATCAGTGCGTTTTTTTTGAGTCCTTAAAAATGGGATTCCAATCCTTAAAGAAGTGGGAGGGAGTGCGGAAATGGAGCCGCTAGGCGGAATTTTCGCAGCCCCCGCAAAGAGCGAAAATTCCGCCTAGCGGCTCCATTTCCGCACTCCTTTGAGAATTCTTCGAGTGGATACCAATCCTTTTCTTATGAATCCCTATTCTTATATCAAATCCCTGTAGCGAGAAAGAAGAGGAAAAAAACCCGGCACAAAACCTGAAATGAATACATAGATATTGACATCAACACGCCCGTGCCTGTGCTTTGTGACAAGGGCAGTCCCGCGGACGAAAACCAAACCTTTCTTGAATACCTGAAAAAAGCCGCTGTCCTTGCCCGGAAAAATAAAAGCATGATGCTGTTGCCCCGTGCGGAACATATCCGGGAAGAAGAATATGGTCAACATCTTGAACAACTGATCTCAGATTATCAGGACGTGATCAGAACCGGAATATTCACCGCGTTCAGGGATACCTCGGATCATCAGGTGCGGCATCTTCATTTTTATGAAAAAAGAGAGGGACAGGTATATTTCTCCCTTCAGATACTGGCAGCGGTTTATTTTTATTACAAATCCGAAGACGGGGACGAACTCCTCAGAGAAAAAACAGAGGAAATCCTTCACGGAAAAGCGGAAATCCGAATCTCTTTTCCCAAACGCGAAGTGGTTCTCTGTTCCCAGGAGAATCCCGATGCGGAACACATTGAGGCAAGATATCTGTTTCGCCTTGCCTCACGGGAAGTTACCACCGAGGTTTGCGGAAATGTGTCCGACCCCCTGAGA
This sequence comes from Desulfonema magnum, assembly GCF_017377395.1. GTDB lineage: Bacteria > Desulfobacterota > Desulfobacteria > Desulfobacterales > 4be13 > Desulfonema_C > Desulfonema_C magnum. The sequence goes on from NZ_CP061800.1 coordinate 1,210,303, forward strand.
ACGTATCCGGATTTGTATCTCTCGCCTCACGGACTGATTGACCGGGCTGACATTTACAAAGGAAAAATCGTTATCATCGGCTCCGAAGACAGGGAAATCGGCGATTTTCATGCCACGCCTCTGGGCGAGATGCCCGGATTATATCTGATGATCAACGGCATCAATCTTATTCTTGAAGGACTGCAAATTCATCAGCCCAAATGGATCATACGGGTTCTCATCGAACTGCTCGTGATAGCAGTTTCCACACTCATCGGCGTATATCTGCCCTCAACTGTTTCCGCGCCGATTCTGGCCGGGGTATTTTTCGTCAGTTTCAGTTCGTTCAGCTTTTGGCTGTTCAGCAGGCACTGCATGTTTATGGATTTTTGGCTTCCGGTGGTGGGCACTGAACTGTGCAGGCTCATCGCTGACATCGCGGAATTTTTAAAATCTTTCTCCCAAAAAAAGGAGTGTGATCAATGACCGCAAAACAGATTTGTATGGGATTTATGGGACTTCTGCTTTTCTCCGTCATAAATGCGCCGCAGGTATATGCGGGGCCTCCTGTTCACGTGGGAATTCTTGAACCAACGCCCGCCGTGGCTCCCGGAACCAGAGCCGGAGCCTGTTTCAGCCTTTTCCGGGAGGGCAAAGAAATCAGAGCTTACTGGGATATGCCGGTTCATATCGGGGATGAAATCCGGCCTCGCAAAAAAGGATGTGTTCTGCTCGTTTATGTCAGAACCGGGTGTAAGAAGCTGGAAATCAGCCGGAACACAACAGTCCGGCTGCCGGAGGAAATTACCATTGCGGCAAGACATGATAGAAAAGAAGGAACCAAACTCCTTTCCAAAGGCAGTGATGAAGCGTGTCCATGTTTTCCTCCTGATCTGCTGTGCTTCTCGCCTTTGCCGGAAAACGGCAGCACCATTCTTGCCGGAGAAGCGGTTCTTTTCCGATGGTATGCTGATCCCCGCCATGTTGCTCCCTGTGCCAAAGTCCGGCTGGTGATAATGCCCCCGGACAAAACCAGTCCCCGAATTGAAGAAGACATGCAGGCCGGAGAACTGAAGACCGTAAAAGGAGATTTCAAACCCGGAGAAATTTATCAGTGGTTTGTGGAAAAGCCGGATTATACGCGATTATCAGAGAAATATGGTTTCAGTGTTCTGAGTCAGAAAGATTCGGATGGTATCCGCGGACAGTTGGATCATATCAGAACACTTTATGCAGATGCCTCGCCCGTGTTGTATCAGGCATTATACCTGCAATTCATCAGCCATGCGGCCTCTGGCCGCGAACTGAACCTTTACCCGGACAGCCTGCGGCTTTTTAAAGACTATTTGGATGAAACCGACATTGCATTCAGACTTATCGAAAATTTGAAACGTCACTACGAGAAAAATAAACCCTGAAATCAGGAAACATCAGACCACCGGGGTTTTTTTTAAACCTCGGTGGCCCCTATTGGGGGCGGGCCATCACAACTTCCGTAATTTAAACGAAAAGCAGTCCTGAAATACGCATTTTTACGGGGTTAGTAGCCTGTTTTCAGATATGAAATCGTCTCTTTAACTCGATCATCAACTCGATCATCAAATTTTTTCCGTCATTCCTGCTTTCGCAGGTTTTTTGTTTGATCCAGGTCAAAAACCTTTTCTCCTTTCCACGCTCCGCATGAAAACGCAGGCAGAAACGCTCCGCATCGTGTAATCTTTACTCCCACCCGCCGCCAATCGCCTTGACCAGCCTCACCGTGGTAACAAGGTACTCCCCCCAAATCTGAATCCCGGCCCGTTTTGCCTGCAATGCCGTGCGCTGGGCATCCACCACATCCAGATAACTGACCAGACCGCTTTTGTATCGCTCATCTGAGATTGCCTCGGCATTTTCGGCAGCCTGAACTGCTCTGTCCTGTGCTTTTGCCTGTTCGCCCAGAAAATGAAGCCCTGTCAGCCCGTCCTCTGCTTCCTGAACCGCTTTCAGAACCGTCTGACGATAATTCGCCACAGTTTCATCATACGCGGCTTCGGCTTTGTTCATATTTGCCCTGTTGCGCCCGCCGTTAAAGATCGGCAGAGAAATCCCCGGCCCCAGAGACCAGACCCGGCTGGCCCGGTCCAGAAGAGAAGAAGTTTCTCCGCTCTGATAACCCGCACTGCCGGTCAGGCGGATTGTGGGAAAAAAAGCAGCTTTTGCCACGCCAATACGGGCATTGGCAGCCGCCACAAGACGTTCCGCCCCTGCCACATCCGGACGTCTCTCCAAAAGGGACGAAGCCAGTCCCGGGGCAATCTCAGGAACGTGTATTTTCAGATTTTCCGGGGGCAGCGAAAAATTCGAGGCCGGCTTTCCCAGCAATACAGCCAGACTGTTTTCAAGTGATCCTCTTGTTTTGCGAAGCGCTGCACCCTCGGCCTCGGTGTTTGCCAGTTCGGTTTTGGCACGTTCAAGATCAAGTTTGCTTGTATAGCCATTTTTAAACCGGCTTTGCACCAGCTTCAGCGATTCCTCACGAAGCCCCGCGGTCTGTTTAACAATATCAATCTCTCTGTCCAATGCCCTGAGCTGAAAATAATTCCGGGCAACATCTGCCTGAAGCATCAGCAAAACAGTGGCGTAATCCGCAGCACTGGCACTCAGTTCGGCCTCCGCGGCCTCGTTTGAACGCCGGACCCTTCCCCAGATATCCAGTTCATAACTCAGATCAAAAGGCAGGCTGAAGAGATTCTCAGTCACAGTAGTTCCGTGTCCGGCTGACGTGCGGGAACGCCTGGCTGAAGGATTCATGTCAAGACTCGGAAAGAATTCACTCTCCGCAATTTCCGCAACGGAGCGGGCCTGCATCACACGGGCCATTGCCGCTTTCAGGTCCTGATTGGCTTCTCCGGCCTGTTTCTCCAACTTATTCAGCACGTCATCCTCAAATATCTCCCACCAGCTGCCTTTGGGAAGATGATCTTTTGGTTCGGCAATTTTCCAATTTTTATTGCCTTTAAATTCAAGAGGTATGGGCGCATCAGGCTTTGTGTAATTCGGGCCTACGGCGCAACCAGTCAGCATCAGCCCCAGGCAAAACATATAAATACAAATTTTCTTCATGAGAATCCTCCATTCAAAACAGGTCTAAGGGATTTCCTCAAAAATAAAATACCCGGTGTAGGGTGGGTGAAGCGAAGCGCAACCCACCCTACATTTTTTGTATCGGGTATGTTGTTTATTTCGTGTTCCCTAAGTATCTGATCAAGAGTTTTCGCTATCAGAGACCTCCGAGGTTTTGGAAACCTCGGAGGTCTTTATGTCTGAAAATTTATGACCCAGTACTCAGGCAGGAACCGGCCTGACAGTTTCAGGCATCTCAGCAGATTCGCTTTCCTGTTTCTTCCGTTTCCGAGAAATGAGCAGATAGGCCGCAGGCACGACAAAGAGCGTGAGCAGGGTTCCGAAGCTCATGCCGCCCACAATGACCCAGCCGATCTGCTCGCGGCTCTCCGCACCCGCGCCGTGTGCAAGGGCCAGGGGAACGGATCCTAAAATCATGGTTCCGGCAGTCATCAGAATGGGACGAAGCCTCATGACAGCGGCTTCAAGAATGGCCTCAGATTTGTTTTTTCCCTCTTCCTGCAACTGGTTGGCAAACTCCACGATGAGAATCCCGTTTTTCGTGACCAGTCCGATGAGCGTGATCAGCCCCATCTGACTGTAAATATTCAGCGTGTTGCCGGTGAGTTTCAATGCCAGCATTCCTCCGAGTGTGGAAAGCGGAACCGTGAGCATGATCACGAAAGGATCAACAAAGCTTTCAAACTGGGCCGCCAGCATCAGGTAAATAAAGGCCAGTGCCAGGAAAAAGGTGGTCAGCAAACTTGCGCCGGACTCCCGATATTCCCGTGACTGTCCGCCATAATCCACCTGCGCATGTTCCGGAAGCATCTTTTCCGCGGCAGTTTTGAGAAATGCCAGGGCTTCTCCCTGGGAATAGCCCGGAGCCAGGTTCGCACTGATGGTCACGGATCGCATTTTGCTGAAATGGTTCAATGACTGAGCTGTCACGTCTTCGCTGATGTTCACAAGGTTGGAGAGTTTCACCATCTCCCCGGAGGGTGCGCGGACAAATATCTGGTTCAGATCATCGGGTGAGGTGCGGAGCTGGTCTTCGGTCTTCACGATCACATCATACTGCTCCCCGTTCATCTTGAAACGGGTCACATCCCTGCCCCCCATGAGAGTTTCAATGGTTTTGCCAATGGTCTGCACGGAAATCCCCATGTCCGCGGCCTTGTCCCGGTTGAGAGTGAGCCGCAGTTCGGGTGTGTTGAGCTTGAGATCGGTACGCGGGGTTGTGATACCCGGATTTTTCATGATTTCCGCCATGAGCCGGCCTGTGAGTCTGCTTAATTCTTCCCATGTCCCTGATGTCTTGATAATGAATTCCACAGGCTGGCTGATGAAATCCTGCCCCAGTGAGGGCGGATTAATGGGAAAGGCCAGCACCCCCGGGATATTGAACATGGGGAATCCCAGAGTTTTCACAATCTCCTGCTGTGTGCGTTTCCGTTCCTCCCAGGGCTTGAGCATGAGAATGGACAGGGATTCCGTGACCACGTTCATACCGGTGACATTCAGAGAATAGGCTTTTTCCGGAACCGCATTGAGGATGTCTTCGACCTGTTTGCTATAATGGTCTGTGTAATCAACGCTTGCACCGTCCGGTGCGATGGCCATACTAAAAAATGCCCCGCGATCCTCCACCGGAGAAAGTTCCGAAGGCAGATGCGTAAACAGATGCACTGTTCCGAATGCCGCAAGAATTGCCAGGGCCGCCACGATGGCGCGCAGTTTCATAGACAGTTGCAACATCCGGCGATACATATTTTCCATACCCGTCAGGATGCGATCCAGAAACCGACTGAAAAAACCGGGGGTGGTTTCGTGTCGCAGCAATTTGGAACACATCATGGGAGATAATGTCAGGGCAACAAAACCGGAGACCACCACTGCTCCGGCCAGGGCCAGGGCGAATTCTGTAAACAATTTTCCGGTGCGGCCCGTCATAAACGCGACCGGCGCATATACCGCGACCAGCGTCAGGGTCATTGCAATGACCGCGAAACCGATCTCCCGGCTGCCCCTGATCGCGGCTTGAAAAGGACTCATGCCGTCTTCCACATGGCGATGAATGTTCTCCAGCATGACAATGGCATCGTCCACCACCAGTCCCACGGCCAGAATCAGCGCCAGCAGGGTCAGCGTGTTGATGCTGAAGCCCATGGCCCACATGAGTGCAAACGCGCCGATAAGGGAGACCGGGATGGTAATCAGAGGAATCAGGGTGGAACGGAAGCTGCGGAGAAAAACGAAAATCACCAGCAGCACCAGTATGACGGCCTCGAAAATCGTCTGAAACACATTGTCAATGGAGCGTTCGATAAACACGGAGGAATCATAATTGATATCCATGTCCATGCCCGGAGGCAGGTTCTTCCGCACATCCGGGAGAATTTTTCGGACAGCTTGTGAAATTTCCAGCGGATTGGCCGTGGACTGCTTGACAATGCCGATACCCACCGCATTTGCGCCGTTACTCCGTATCCGCTGCCGGTCGCTTTCAGGGCCGATTTCCACGCGGCCCACATCCCTCACCCGCACGAGATAACCGTGTTCGTTCCTCAGAATCAGATTCTCGAATTCTTCCACGCTGCTTATGGCGGTATCCGTGAGAATGGTAAATTCCCGCGCCGCGCTCTCAATGCGGCCCCCCGGAATTTCGATATTCTGCTGCTTCAGAGCGTTTTCCACATCCTGTACGGTAATTTGGCGGGCAGCCATTTTGACCGGATCAAGCCAGATACGCATGGAATAGGTGCTGCCGCCCAGAATCTGTGCTTCGGATACGCCGGAAATGGTCTCAAACCGATCCTTGATGATTCGGTCCAGATAATCCGTAATCTCTCCGGGAGTATGACGGTTGCTGTAAAAGGCCATGAAGATAATGGGGGTTGCATTGGCCTCCACTTTGGCGACAATGGGTTCCTCCACATCACCGGGAAGGTCTCCCCGCACCCGGCCCACGCGGTCTCGCACATCCGCAGCCGCGTTATCCGCATCCCGCTCCATATGAAATTTAATGGTGATTTCACTCTGCTCCTGCCGGCTTTTGGAGGTGATGGTCTTAATGCCTTCCAATCCTGAAATACCGTCTTCGATGATTTTTGTGACCTCAGTTTCGATGATCTCCGGGCTGGCTCCCTGATAAATCGTGGTGACAGAAACCACCGGCTCGTCAATGTCCGGATATTCCCGCACCGTGAGGCGGTCGTATGCGACCAGTCCCACAAGAAGGATAATCAGACTCATCACCGTTGCCAGCACAGGGCGTCGGATGCTGATATCAGATAAATACATATTTTTTCCTCCGTTTTCTAAGGGTGTTAGGTGTTAGGTGTTAGGTGTTAGGTGAAATGCTCAAATATGAAAGTGAGATCAAAATTTAACACCTGACACTTAACACTTAACACTTAACACCTGACACTTAACACTTAACACTTCACACTTCGCAAACATATCCGGATCCGCCTCAACAGCGTTTACCGGCATTCCTTCGGCAACTTTTTGAATTCCGCCGGTGATGACCATATCTCCGGGCTCAAGGCCGCTTTGAATCTCCACCATGCCTTTTTCCCGCTTGCCGGTGATCACTTCAACCATAACCGGCTTGTTATCCGCCACTTTCCAGACAAAGCTGCGTTCAGGCTGCTGCATCACGGCCTGTTCCGGCACAAACAGGGCGTCAGATGTCTCATCTGCCACCAGTGCAACGCGAACAAACAGCCCGGGACGAAGCCGCTGATCAGGATTTTCCATAACTGCCCGAAGTTCCAGGCTTCTGGTTTGCATATCAATCCGGGGATTCACAGCATAGACCTCAGCTTCAAAGACCTCATTACCGAAAGCATCTGAAGACAGACGGATTTTCTGGCCCGCCGCGGCCGCTCCGGAATATATCTCAGGAATTTTAAAAGAAACTTTGAGACTGGAGACATCTTCGAGGTTGACCAGTTCCTGACCCGCGCTGATAAAATCTCCTTTGCTCACCTTCCGGATGCCAAGGACACCGCCGAACGGAGAGCGAATCACGGTTTTGTCGAGATTTGCCTGGATGAGCTGCTCATTGGCTTTGTCAAGCTGCCACCGGGCATAAGCCTGGTCCCGCTCTCTCACTGAGATGGCCTTGTCTTTGAGAAGTTTTTTTGCCCGCTTATAATCTGCGAGATGAAGATTCAGGTCTGCCCTGGCTTTTTGCAGTTCCGCCTGAAGCACGGACTGATCCAGTGTGAAAAGCACCTTGCCCTGCTCAATGGCCTCACCTTCGGCAAATCCGATGGAAGTAATCCGTCCGCTCACTTCGGATCGGATCATCACGGATTCATTGGCCTGAAGCGTCCCCACGGTCACGATTTCACGCACTGCCGGTGCGATCCGTACTTTGCTCACCTCCACCGTGACCGGCGGCATGGCCGGGGGAGCGGCCTTGTCCTCTGGTTTGGGAGAAGCAAATAATCCCGAATACCAAAGCATACATACGCCCATGAGAATGAGGACTGTGAAGGTCCCGAAGAGTCCGCATCGGCTCAACGCCTTTCTGTTAAGTTTTTCTGATTTCAACATGCTGTCTTCTTTCATAACTGATTGTCTCCTTATTTTCAGGGTTAAAGAGTGAATGTTCACTCCGATAAAGCTTCAAAGACATCAGGAATTCCGCACCTCTGGTCTCCCCACTTCAGAACTTCAGTGCGTCCCAACAGGCTCCTGCCATTTTTCCCCCAAGCTCATCATCCAGCCGGACAGAACCGGTGAGATGTTCTTTAAACAAGAATAGGATCGGCCCGAATGCGATTGCACATAAAATTTTGTTGTCCATATCTTTGACAATATGCCGGGATTTTGCGTAATCCAGAAGGTCTGTAAACAGTGCTTCGTCCGAGGCAGATTTTTCTCTTTTTTTATTAAAATAATAAGGTGAATGATGGTATTGTTCCAGAAATTTGTATGTGTCAGGATGGGCAAGCAGATATTTCACGCGAGCTGTGAAGATTCCCATAAACCGGTCTCGGACAGGCAGCTCTTCAGAATAGTCTCTGTATATGATGTCATCCATATCCTGGCGAACTTGCATATATATCTCTCTGATCAGTGCGTCCTTGTTTTTAAAATAACGATAAAGGGTTCCCACACCGACCCCGGCATTTCGGGCAATCATGGCCGCGGGACTGGCATGAAACCCGTTTTCCGCTATCAGATGAAGGGCTGAAGTCATAATTTTTCTGCGTTTGTCCCATGCCTTGTCTTTCAAAATTTTTTCTCCCAGATTTCGGAATGATCATTCACTCCGAATATGAAAAAAATTTTTTTTGTCAAGTGTGATTTGTAAAAAATTAAAAAATTACTGATTATAACGGATTCAGGGGAGGCCGCCACGGCATATTTGCATGCTGCAAATATGCCGCCCCCTCGGGGCTTCAATGCCACAAAGACACGAAGACACAAAGACGCACAGAGAGCCTTCGTGAGACTTCGCGCCTTCGTGCCTTTGTGGCATTATTGCAGGTCGCACATCGCGCGGGTTTTCCCCTGAATGACGTCCGGGGAGGACGGCGTCCTGTGACATGATAGTTTCAGCATGCAGCGTCCTCCCCTGAATCCGTTATAATCAGAAAAATTATTTTGTCTTTTGTGTAAAAAATGGTGCTGAACATCCCGCCCCGACATCAATGTCAGGGCTGAAAGCAAAAGCAGCCTGAGGGCAGCCTGTTCAGGGTTTGTGAATTTCTCCGTCTTCTATCAGTTGAAGATACGCTTTTTCGAGTCTGTTCAGAATATTATGTGCATCAGGCGTTTTTTTTTGAAACAACAAATTTCAGACCCATGGCAGATATTTCATTAAAGCGTAATTCAGGAAAATCCATCTTTTTTAATATGATTTCCGAAACCCTTTTGTAGCTAAGTAAATAATCTGCCCGTTTTGCCCTGAGCATTTTAAATGCCAAATCATTGGAAAACACCTCATGATATTTGACATGGTTCGCAGGATTCTTAATGTAATGTATCCATCCGCCATAGCTGTAGCCGATTAAGGTGATCAATGTTTTTCCTGAAAGGTCTTCTTTGTTTATAATCGGCGGGTTTTCTCCCTTGGTGTAAGCGCACTGCGTGGCTTTGGCTATTTCGTGCCTGCCGATGACAGTGGTTCCCTTAAATCCCGGCAGAGTGGGCAATCCGAGCCACATATCCGCATCTCCCCGGACAATGGACTGAACCATTCGTTTGGCAGGGTAAGAAATTGTGTTCCACTGATATCCGGCTTTTTTCATTACCTTATCAACGAGGTCTATAAGAATGCCCTGGGATTTTCCGGATTCGTTGGTAAAATAAAAAGGTTCTGATTCAATATGAACCATCTTGAGGGTTCTGGCCTGAGCAACTGATAACATAAGATTCAGACAGAACAGGCAGAAAATAAATATTTTTAAAGCGGTTACGAAGTTCATAATTCTTCTTTTCTGAACAGAATGATTTATCCTCTTCTTTGCGAACAAAGAGGTAAAATCAACGCTTCAGCCCGTCCCAGCAGGCTTCGACAATTTTTCCGATCATTTCGTCATCTATCTGAATAAAACCTGCAATATGATCTTTAAGCAGAAAAATAAAAGGCCCGAAAGCAATGGCGTGCAGCACATGGTTATCCAGATTTTTGATAATGTGCTGTGATTTTGCATAATTCATAAGCTTCCCAAACGGGTCATCGCCTGATGACAGTTTTTCTCTTTTTTTGTCAATGCCATATGGCGAATTATAATACTGTTCTAAAAACTTGGAGATATGAGGATATCTGATCATATATTTTATCAGATTTGTAAAAACCCGAATAAACCGCTCACGTACTGGCTGTTTTTCGCTGTCCTCACTGAAGATTTCCGTAATCAGTTTTTCATGGGTCTCCTGATGAATCGCCTCTATCAGCGCGTCCTTGTTTTCAAAATAGCGATATATGGTTCCCATTCCCACCCCGGCATTTTTGGCAATCAGCGATGTGGGACTGGCGTGGAATCCGTTTTCCGCGATCAGATCAAGTGCGGCATTCATAATTCGGGTGCGTTTGTCTGTTGAATTTTTTTTCATAATTTTTCTCTGAAAACAGAGTGAATGATCATTCCGTTCTTTCCTTAAAAATAAATTAAATTTCAGATTTGTCAAGTCCTAATTTGATTTTTTTGTCATCGGGAAAGAAATGAGAAGGGTACTGAAAAACAATTTAAAGCTTAATATTTACGACTTCAGAGGTTTAAAGGGAGATTAATCCTGAAAGACCATTCATTTTTTTATCATACATTTTATTTTCTTGACAAAACTCACCGTATTTCATAGAAATAAATTATATTTATCTTTGAGATTTGGCAGGGGGATAAGGTTTTGTTTCACAATCTCAGCGCATCTGAAATCTTGCAGATATTGAACTGACAAAAATATTTTGTTCTTAATTGGTGATTATACTTGTCATCGCCATAAACCGAGCTTCTCGCGAGGCAGATTCCTGCTTTCGCAGGAATGATATTCTTTGTCATTTTGGAGCGATGTCACCGGCCTGTCATTCCTGCGAAAGCAGGAATCCAATTTTCAGAAAGCGCAATTTATGCCAGTGAACAGTATATAAGCAGTTAAATAAGAAGCTGGAAAGGGGGGTACATGCTGAAGGTAAAGGATATTATGACAAAAGACCCGGTCACGGTCTTACCGACAACGGAAATTGCTCATGCGACAAAACTCCTGCTGGAAAAACGGATAAACGGCGTCCCTGTAATGGATGAAAATGGCGCACTGGTGGGAATTCTCTGTCAGAGCGATCTTATTTCACAGCAAAAAAAACTTCCCATTCCTTCGCTTTTCACATTTTTGGACGGACTGATACCCATAACCTCTATGAAGCATCTTGAAAAGGAAGTTCAGAAAGTGACAGCCACGACCGTGGAAGATATTATGTCACCAAATCCGACAACTGTGGATACTGATACGGATATTGAAACCGTGGCAACCCTCATGGTGGAAAAAAATTTTCATACACTCCCCGTAACAGAGGGAGGGGAACTGGTCGGAGTTGTGGGAAAGGAAGATGTTCTCAGAACACTCATGCCCGGGACAGAGAAGTCCCAATAGCCAGGGGAGGAGTGCGAAAATTTTATTTTCGCAAAAGCCTCTCAGTATCAGACTGGGCGAAAATAAAATTTTCGCACTACCGGGGAATACATTGTTTGTTTAACCGCTTTTGAAAAAAAATTCGGAGGAGAGACATGTCCATAAAAAAAATTGCCTGTTGCACAGATTTTTCAGAAAATGCCGAAGCGGCTTTTGAAACTGCCCTTGAAATGGCTGAGAAATACCAGGCCAGACTTTCTGTTATTCATGTATTGCCGCCTGTTGTGAATCCTTTAACTGATACTGAACTGATGATGCTGACGGATGAGTCAAGACCCTCTCTGATTCTGAAATTGGAAGAGCGGATGGAGCAGACCTACGGGGGGAAGATTCCGGATCATATTGATCACCGGTTTGTTGTCCTTGACGGGCATATTTCAACAGAAATATTAACATATCTGGAAGAAAATAATACGGATATTGTGGTGACAGGGTCTTACGGACTGACAGGCATGGGGCTTGTTTTGTTCGGAAGTGTCGCCAAAAGGGTATCTCAGAAGGCTCCCTGTTCCGTGATGATTGTTCGGCGTCAGGAAGAGGTTCAGGAAGCGTCATTGTAATGTCCGTAATCATTTTCAGAGAATCATTTTTTCGTCACTTTTTTAAAAAGGCTGTCTGAACGCCATTTTGGTTCTGGCCGGATAAGATTTCCGAAGTTTCCGAAACTTCGGAGGTCTTATTTGTGAGGAAATTATTTATTTCTTAATGTTCAGCAGGCATGTCCTGGTTTGTTCCCGGATTTTAGTTCAATGAAAGACATATCAGCTTGTCTTTTTCCTTTCATCTCTTCCAGCCTCACCTGACTCTGCATTTCTGTTTTTTTATAATTTTCCACCACCAAATCGCACAGAAACAGTTTTAAAAAAGGATATTTGATGAGAAAATCAGATAAAAAGATTTTTGCCACTTTGTTTTTTTCCATATTTACGGTGGTTACAGGGGTCGGAATCGTGGTTCCTCTGCTGCCGGTCTATGCCCATGAACTGGGGGCCAACGGTTTTTATGTTGCCATGGTATTCGGGATATTTTCCATTTCAAGAACATGTTTCTTACCTTATTTTGGCAGATGCTCGGATGAAAAAGGGCGGAAACCGTATATTGTGACAGGACTCCTCGCTTACGGGCTGATTTCGTTTGCCTTCATGTTTGCAGACACCCTTGAACTTCTTATTATCATACGGTTTGTTCAGGGCATCGCGTCCGCCATGATCATGCCTGTGATTCATGCATATGTCGGAGATATAACACCCAAAAACAGGGAAGGCTTTACAATGGGGGTGTTCAACATGTCTGTTTTCCTGGGTCTCAGTCTCGGCCCCCTGGCCGGCGGAGTGCTTAAAGATCATTTCAGTCTTCAGTTTTCCTTTTTATGTATGGGAATGCTTTCATTTGCGAGCTTTTTTCTGAGCCTTTTTTTTCTTCCGCCTACAAGATCGGAAAAAGCAGTATGCAACAAGGAAGCCCCCGCAGGCTGGAAGCATCTTCTCAGGGACAGAGCTATTGCCGGATTGTCTTTTTTCAGATTTACTTATACCGCATGTATCGGGATTATCTGGAGTTTTTTACCGATTTTTGCGGATCTGGAATTTTCTCTTTCCAGTTCACGCATCGGCATTCTTGTCATGCTCGGGGTCTTTGTCAGCGGACTGGTACAGACGCCTATGGGATTTCTGGCGGACAGGGTGAATAAGAAAGCCATGCTGATCACCGGCGGGCTGATCACCAGCTATTCGATGTTGTTATTTGTATGGGCAGACGGATTTAAGGATTTGTTTTTATCCAATATACTGTTCGGATTCGGGGGAAGCATATCCATGGCACCGCTCATGGCTATGGCTGTCCGGAAAGGAAACCAAACCGAGGCCATGGGGTCTGTCATGGCGATTATGACCATGGCGCACAGCATGGGAATGATGTCAGGGTCTCTTCTTGCAGGTGTGATGATGGATATTTTTGAACTTCGCCAAGCATTTTCTTTCGGATCATTCCTGATGATAGGGGGACTTGTTTTGTTTTTTGTTCTCACCTATTCCAGAAAAGAGTGTGTTCAGCCGCTTATGAACAGACCTTAGTATGAAATTCAGAGAAAATTTATATGAAAGTGTCAGGTGTTAGGTGTCAGGTGTTAAGTGTTAGGAAAAACTGCAAAACTTTCATACTTCGTTGTGACCGGCAGATCATGGCCGTTTATATGAAAGTGCCTGAAGTGACTAAAGTTAATAAAGTGACTAAAGTTAAAAGTTCTTTCATGTTTCGTTGTGAGCGAACCGCTCATGGCCGTTTATATGAAAGTGTCAGGTGTCAGGTGTTAAGTGTCAGGAAAAAATGCAAAACTTCCATACTTCGTTGTGACCGGCAGGTCATGCCCGTTTATAAAGAAAGGCTGAGGGGGAACCCTCAGCAAATCAGAGGTATTGTCCCGGGAGTCTCACGCCAATGCTCCGGAGTGCAAAAATTATATTTTTGCACTTGCGAAAAAATATTTTTCGCACTCCGGAGAGAACGCCGGAAAATTTGTTCAGTCTTAAAGTCACCAGCATTGGGGTCTCATGCAGGCCAACTCATGACCGGAACGGGCATCTGCTGTTTTGAGCCTGCCTGTCAGCAGAATTTGTCAGAATCAGTTTTCTCAGACCGATATTCTCAGTCAGAAGAGCCAAACTCTGAAAGAACTGGAAGCGATTGTTTTTTAAGGAATCAAAGACCTGATGATTTTCTGCAATTTCAAACACAAGACCGCGTAAAATTACATCTTGGTGAAACCGCCTGACCTGGCCTTTATCAGACCAGTTTGCTTAAAGCTCCTGTCACAGCATCATAATCAGGCTCATCAGCAATTTCTCTGACAATCTGTGTATGCTGAATAATGCCTTCACGATCCACGACAAATACTGCCCGCGCCAGCAAGCGAAGTTCTTTGATCAGCAGGCCATAATTTGAGCCAAATGCGGCATCACGGTGATCTGAAAGCGTGACAACTTTGTCAACGCCGGCTGCCCCGCACCATCGTTTCTGAGCAAAAGGCAGATCCATGCTGAGTGTGAGGATAACCACATCTGAACTGAGATTTCCTGCTTCCTGATTGAACCTCCGGGTCTGAATGTCACATACAGGCGTATCCAGGGAAGGAACCGAGGATATGACACAGATTTTCCCCTGGTAGGATGAAAACCTGACAGGTGAAAGATCATTGTCAATAACTTCAAACTCGGGGGCCAGGTCTCCCTTTTTCAGCTCTTTTCCCAGCAAAGTGAGCGGATTTCCCTTCATAGTAATAATTTCTGTACGTTCTTCCATTTTTACCTCTCTTTCATTTTATGAAAGTGTTTTGTGATTTGCAATTTGCCCTGACTTTCATTGTTCGTTGTGGCCGGCAGATCATGGCCGTTTATATGAAAGTGTCAGGTGTTAAGTGTTAAGTGTTAGGAAAAACAGTAAAACTTTCATCATTCGTTGTGACCGGCAGGTCATGGCCGTTTATATGAAAGTTTTAAGTGTTAGGTGTTAGGTGTTAAGCATTAGGAAAAACTGAAAAAAATTCATCATTTGTTGTGACCTGGAACTCATGGCCGTCTATATGAAAGTGTTAGGTGTCAGGTGTTAAGTGTTAGGAAAAACAGCAAAATTTTCATCATTCGTTGTGACTGGCAGATCATGCCTGTTTATATGAAAGTGTCAGGTGTTAAGTGTTAGGTGTCAGGAAAAACAGTAAAACTTTCATCATTCGTTGTGAGCGGCAGGTTATGCCCGTTTATGTGAAAGTCAGCAGATCGAAAAGTTTTCGGGCTGTCGCGGGACAGACACGGCGAACGGGGGAGAAACCCGGGTCTTTCCCGCGGGGGGAGCCTTCTGTCCGGGGAAAAAGCCGGGTTTCTTTGCCATGCGGCACACAATCCGGAAATTTTTCGATCTACTGAAAGTGATTTGTGATTTGTTTCCGGCTGTTATCGTTTATAAGGCTCGCAGAGCATGAAAGTTTATATGATTTCCATAGAAAAATCCTTTTTTTCGAGGATTTTCAAGCCAACTGCCAAATACCCCCTGAAGCGGCCGGTCTTTTTTTTTGTAATATGTCTGATTTCAGTTTTTATGAAGTCGGTCTGACTCAGTAATTCAATAGGATAATATTTCATCCTTAATACATCACCTATTTTCAGATAATTCAATATCACAGAATCCTCTTTTATCAGAATACAAAGCCCCCCGGGAGATATATCCTGAAGAATGAACTGATAAACAGACCCCACCTCTTCTATTGAAAATTGAACGCTGTAGTACTGCTCAATTATCGTTCTCGGTTCAACCCTTTTTTCAAAAAAATCATTTGGTTTCTGGCTGTTATCTTTCATGATATCGTAACAGAGTTCAGTTTTCAGTTTCGTCTCAAATTTTGGTCTTAAACTTTGGCTTTCAAGTTTCGAGTTTCGAGTTCCAAGTTTTGAGTTTTGAGTTTCAAGTTTCAAGTTTCAAGTTTCGAGTTCCAAGTTCCAAGTTCCAAGTTTCAAGTTTCGAGTTTCAAGTTTCAAGTTCCGAGTTTCAAGTTCCTTTCATCAGTTCTTTTAAGACATTCTGCATCTGCGGATTTAACGGTCTCCATTTGGGATGTATGGCTTTATCGTCATGCCACACAAATTCAACATTGTCGTATTTTTCCGGGATAAAATGTTTGCCTTCGGCTCCATATGTTTTGGCAGGATAGTATTCTACCCACAGCATACGATGCGGGTCAATGTTGAATTCTCTTGTAACACAGGTGGCAACATGACTGCTGCAACCTTTTACTGACATTTTACTTTCAGGTACATCTGAGACAACAATAATAATGGGTCTTAAATGGGCCAGACCTTTTGCGCCTGTTTTTTTAAGATCATAGATGCGAAGCCTGCAACTGCCGCTTCCGAGCCTGAGCTTCCGGCCCCATCCTTCCCAGGAATATATATCATCATGTATAAGCATAGGGAAACTCCTTATTTTTGATGATCAGATTTTTTGATGTGTCGGGTTCGGATTTGTAAAAATTGCTTACTGACCGAGAATTGCCAAAACCCGGCAAGATAAAAATAGCTTATAAGACTCATTTTCGTCAAGCTTTTTCCATTTCATGTTTTTATTTCAAGCTGAAATTCATCCGTCTTACAGGCAGTTAAATCCCCGGTCATAAATTTTCGGACATAAGACCCCGGAGGTTTTTAAGATTTCGGAGGTCTCTGATGCTTGATAAGCAAGTTTTTCTGGTCTGTTCCGAACGGACCGTCTGTCATTTTGTTTGACTGAGTTCACACTGAACGGAATGACAGAAAAAAATTTGATTATCAAATGATAGCAAAAACTTTTAGCCGTGTTTAAGATCGAAAAAACTCCGTGATTTTGTTAAGAAATTGTTTGGCAAGCGTTTCTTTGTCTATTTTCTTCGCCTCATTCTCATCTTTCTTTTCTTCCATATCTATTTTCCGCTTCGTCAGAACTTCGCTGAGACGCCTGGAAATTTCAGGCTGGCGTTTGATTAAAGGATAAATATGTTCTTTTGTTATCTCAAAAAGATGGGTATCTGAAATCGCGACAATTGTGGCTGTTCTGGGTTCACCAGTGAGAAGCGCCATCTCACCCACAAAATTTCCTGTTCCCAGACGGGCAACCTCAATATCCTTATCTCCGGACCGGGAAAGCACTCGTATGCTCAGGGCACCTTCTGCGATAATAAACAAAGAATCTCCGTCATCTCCCTGACGGACCACCTCCTGTTCAGGCCGGAAATAATGGCTTTTCATTCTCTTACTGATATAGGCTTTGTCTTCATTGGAAAACGGCTTAAATATGGATATTCTCTTTAAAATGGCGAGCCGTCCGCCATCCTTGTCCTCTTTCCGGTCTTCCCTGGGCTTTATCAGGCTCATCTGAACCTCGTGACGTTCCATGATATGTCGGATTCCGGCCTGTTTCAGATGGGTCCAGACATTCAGCCAGATCATTTCATTATGGGCAAATTTTTTTCCATAATCTTCCACATAAATAGACATCAGATAATTTGCAGCCCATGATTCGCTTTGCCCTGTCATGCCCGCGGTGAGTCCCAGAAAACGAGTGGCCGGGGGAATCCGCTTTGAAATCCCCTGGGTGGAGAGGGCTGCGTCAAGGAGAACTTTTTTGACCCGCTCCGGCGGATGAGAAGGATCAACATGGATGGTAAAATATTTCCAGTAGCCATTATCAGGATAGCTGAAGTTTTCAATGGGGGACTCTGACGCGTCTTTGTTCGGAATACATAAAATGGTGTCATCCCTTGTTTGCAGACGGGTCGTCCGCCAGTTAATATCCACCACTTTTCCTTCGGTAAAATTGCCGACTTTTATCCAGTCGTCAATTTTAAAGGGACGTTCAATGTTCATGGCAATACCGGAAAAAATATTTGAAATATTGACCTGAAGTGCCAGACCGATGATCATTGCCAGCACACCGCCGGTAGCCAGAAGGCTGGTGAGTTTCTGATCAAACACAAACGCGATAATTGCCATGACCGCCAGGATATAAAAAATCAGGGACATCAGACGGCGTATGATATTGGGTATAGGCTGCCCGGTACGATTTTCAGCAGGCTGCCATATAAACCGTTCCATTGCCACCGTCAGAAAGAAGGCGGATATGAGCCACCAAAACACATCAAATGTCACGACAATGATTTTAAAATAAGCGGTAGTCAGTTGTTCTGCCAGATGATCCAGCAAAAAAACCTCCAGGGACAGAAGCAGAAGATACATGAAAAAAACTTGAAAAAACCAGACAAGCTGTGAATATTCTTTAAAATTTGGCAGGGGGGGCGGAGCGCCGCCACTGACAA
The DNA here is from genome assembly GCF_017377395.1 of Desulfonema magnum. Classification (GTDB taxonomy): domain Bacteria; phylum Desulfobacterota; class Desulfobacteria; order Desulfobacterales; family 4be13; genus Desulfonema_C; species Desulfonema_C magnum. Next base: position 1,228,370 of record NZ_CP061800.1, read on the forward strand.
AATAAGCAAGGGCCAATGTCATCATGAAGCTGACAACCATGACATAGCCTGCGAATTTATTCGGCATAATTCGTCGAACAGTGATAACATCCTCAGCAATTCTGATTCCGAAATTGAATCGGGAATACTCAAGGGTTCCGCCCCGGACATTAAAATGCTGGGGGTTGCCCAACAAATCCTTTTCTGCAATATCCTGAAAAAACCAGACCTTATTCATTTTCCACCCATATGTGGGACTCAGCACGTCATCCCTTTTCATTTTTTCCAAAAGGTCTGTATCGTTCTTCAGTCTCATACCAAGCACGTCCTTCACAAGAATCAGATTATTTCGATCCATGGCCCGGGGACGAAAACTGATTCCCAGTATATGCTGACCAAAAATATGAAGATTGGGAAGAAAATCCGCACGAAATTTTCCTTTGACATGGTAGAGACGGTAATTTAGCTGATTTATTGTTTTTTTGTGGGCGGGTGTCTCCAACAGAATCGGCTCGGCCGCATTGAGAAATTCAATGTCCTGTACATTGATATCCCCCTGATACCGGAACCACAGATAAAAATCCAGCTGATAGGTAAAATCTTTGGGGTTAATGTCGCTGATCTCATTGATTTTGATACCCGTATAGACGACATTTGTTTTGTAAGAATACCTGCCATTGAACATCAGTATCTGAGCCTCTTCCACTTTTTTTTCAAAGTCAGGAACCTGATGGATATTCGGTATGACCCGGAACTGGGTCAGTGAGGATATAAGCCTCTGATTTTTATATGTTCCCATGAAAATGGCTTTCTGAGAATCCCCGGTTTCATCAAAATAGTTATATCCGGTGACGCCTTCTATCGCGTCATATATATTGTTCAGATTTTTAATCCAATCTTTTATTTTTTCCCGGTCGTCCTCTATGTTGGCAGGCTTTCCCTGAATCTTTGTATTTTTTATGGCTTCGACGATCACCATTACCGTATCGTATGCAAAAGCAGCATGCCATCCCGGATCTTCCTTGTATTTCGCCACATATGCCTGCTTGAATTTCAGACCTTTTTCATTAGTGGTGTCAAATATCAGGGGGGTGGTTACATAAATGCCATCCGTGTAAAAACCAGGATTGCTTCTTTCTTTTGGAAAATTGATAAAAGCCTGCTGAAATGCCTCAGAGGCAAAAGCATCCGGAGCCAGTATGGGATTTTTGATGAGCGCGTCCTTCATTTTTTTTATAAGTCTGACCCCCTCTCCGGCATGGGTTGAAATAAAAATCGCACCGGCATCCTCTTTATAGCGCAGCTCATTAATAATCTGCTCCAAATCCTGTTCCAGGAATTCGCTGTTCACCTCGAACTCCCATTTGTATTTTATATCAACATTGATGGCTTTGGCAGTGTCCTCAAACACGCTCGCAAGATAAGCTCCATATGGATCATCTTCATGAATGATGCTGACCGTGTTTTTTCCTAAAACCTTTTTTGCGTAGGACGCAAGAAACCGTCCCTGGATATTGTCGTTAAACGAAGACCTGAAATACCATTCATTATCCTCAGTAACCCTGACATTGGTGGACGCGGGACTGATAGCGGGAATACCGTATTTTTTATACAGACCCCCCGCATTGATGGAGCAGGAACTGTAATGATGTCCGATAACAGCCACAGCACGATTTTGGTTTACAATTTCAAGGGCTTTTTTCTTAGCCTCTCTCGGATTGTTTTGATCATCAAAAACATCCAAAATAATTTTTTTGCCATTCACACCGCCTTTCTGATTGATCTCATTCAGATACTGTCTGATTCCCCGGAGGAAAAATTTTCCCACCGAGGACTGATCCCCGCTCATGGGACCCACCATGGCAATATGTATGGTATCTTCTTTAAAAAATTTTTTATAAATACCCCAAATAAGTCCGAACAAAACTGCCAGAATTAAAAGGATAAGAAAAATTTTGGTAATTTTTTTTTGCATAAACTGTTGCCCGTTGATTTTGAAAAGAATTTCTCAAATTTTTCAATTTTGTGATTGTGTATAGATCACCTTTGCAGTTTGTTCAAGCAAACAGTTGAAATTTTTTATAACCTGGGTCATCAGTCAGAACGAAACACTGGCAAAGGCATCCCTCGATGCCCGGCAAATTAGAATTTTGTCGCTTCAGGCGGGATATGTCCCAACTTTTTCGAATTTTTTCATCTGCTGAACATGAAAATTTCAGAAATTTTTTCCTAACACCTAACACCTAACACCTAACACCCAGCACACCTAACACCCGCATTAACAAAGCCCATATGGATTTCACTTTGTGAACCTGTTCTTTGAAAAATCCTTCAATGTTCCAGGACATCCCATCAGTCCATATGAAAATTGCAGCCAGACTTATCACCAGTGTGGCCAGAATAAGCAGAGATGTTCTGATTCGGGGCCGAACCCCGATTTTTTGGGACGGAATGGGCAAATCAGCATCCCTCATATCAAACCTTTGATATTCATCCTCTGCCCGTTTTCGGATTCTTTCCCAGCGGATTTCCGCTTTTTCAATTCTGTCCAATAAGCTTCCTACGTTTATGTATTCCGCATGTTTTTCACAAATCACGTTTTCAATGTTTTTTTCTTCGCATTTTAATAAAAAATGGTAATCAAAGCGATGTTCACATCCCGGACTGCAAATACAGGGAATTTTTTCTCTGAAACGAATCTTTCTGATGGTTTTGTGAATGATGGCAAAATGAGAACGAATAACAGCTAAAAAATCCTTTTTTGCAGGACCCTCAATCTGAATCACGATAATCTTGGTATAGGGCCGGATGCTGATTCTTGCCCGGGCATCTTTGTATTTAAAATAAGCACCCTCACGCCAGCAGAGTTTTTCACCGTCACGCTCGGCCAGAAATTCGTTCATCCGCACAATCAGACGGGTGACCACCCCCGCGGGCAAAAACTCATAATGATACTCAAACTGAAGAAAATTATAAGGATTCCAATCGTATGTAACTTCTTTGGGTGATAAGAACTCCACAACAATGTGACGTCCTCTTTCGTTCAGCGGAAAAATCAGTTCAAAATTGGCCATCAGTCGCAGAATGGTCGTATATTTGTTTCGGGGGTACAACGTCTGATCCCGCCATATCCCAGGCAGATCTCTGTTGTACAAAATGCCGTTACGTTCCTGAACAATCTTAGCATCCAATACTTTGTAAACCGCGTCCGTTCCCCATTCCGGATTAAGAATAATTGTATTTCTTAAAAGGATATCATTCTGAAAATGCAAAATAATTCCCAAATCATGAAGATAGCGGCTCAGTGTCCTGGCCTCGCTGTCCTCAATGCCGGCCTTTTCGCAGACTTCCAGGTATTTTTTATGTGAAATATAATATCTGGACGTGGCTTTCAGGGCCTTGCGAACCGTCAGCCAGAAAGAGGGCCAGAATGTCCCCATCAGCGGCAGTTTCCACGCCTGTTTACAAATAAGCGTCCGCAGGGCTTTGATACCGGTGCCGTTTTTGGCGCTGACTTTCACTGATGCGGCAATCTGAGGATAACGCTGTTTTAATTCATGAAAGTTCAAATCGTTGCTTCGCTCGTCCGCTTTGTTCATCACAATCAGAATCGGGCTGTCCTCGGCAAAAGTTTCAATGGCATTCAGCCAGTAGTCAATCCGGCTGTTTTCCTCTTCCTGGCATGCGTCCCAGACCAGCAGATAAAGCGAACGCCGGGTCAGAAAAAACTGGTGGGTGGCATGGTAGATTTCCTGACCTCCGAAATCCCAGACATTGAGAGTCATCCGGATTTTGGTCTTATCCGGTCCGGTAATTTTCCATGGCTGAATGTTAATTCCCCGGGTGCTTTTCTGGTCTTCGGAATATTCATTTTTTGTCAGCCGCTTTGTCAGACAGGTTTTGCCCACTCCGCCCTGACCCACAACCATGACCTTGCCTTCATAAAGAGGTTGCCCCCCTTTGCCTGATTCTTGCAGATAATCTCTGATCGCGGAAAGTCCCTGACTGGCGATTTCCGGGGGAGGAAACCGGAGAGGATTTTTATCCAAACTGAGATGGGTCAGCTTTTCCAACTGAGCAATCTCTTTGGGAATGTCTTTGAGTTCGTTGACATCTAAACAAAGTAACGTGAGATTCCTGAGATGAGAAATCGTTCCGGGGATCATTTTCAGTTGATTGGCACTTAAATTCAGTTCTGTGAGGTTTTCAACCTGAGCGATTTCATCAGGAAGTTTATCCAGATAATTGGAATCCAGATAAAGCAAAGTAAGATTTCTGAGCCGGGCAATCTCTTTCGGCAATGTCCTCAGATGATTAAAGCTTACATTCAGTTCCGTGAGATTTCTGAGCCGACCAATTTCTCCGGGAAGTTCCGTCATCTGATTGGAACCTAAATAAAGCCGGGTAAGGTTTGTGAGTTGCGTAATTCCTTTGGGGAATTCTTTTAGCTGATTGGAACTTAAATCGAGAATGTTCAAGTTTTCAAGCCGGGCGATTCCCTCGGGCAGTTCTTTCAGATGGTTATAACTCAGATAAAGCCGGGAAAGGTTTCTGATCTGGCCGATTTCCCCGGGCAGTTCTTTCAACTGATTATAACTCAGATAAAGCCGGGTAAGATTTCTGAGCTGGCCGATTCCTCCGGGCAGTTTACACAACTGGTTGGAATTTAAATAAAGCCGGGAAAGATTCCTGAGCTGGGCAATTTCCTCGGGCAGTTCTTTCAGTTGGTTATAACTCAGATAAAGCCGGGAAAGATTTCTGAGCTGGCCGATTTCCCCGGGCAGTTCTTTCAATCCTCTGACTACCAGAACCTGTAATGAGGAGAGCCTGCCAATCTCTGGCGGAAGGTGAGTAATTTCCTGATCAGATAAATCAAGTTCGACAGCCTGTTTTCTTTCCGCGTTTCGAATAATTTTTAATACGTCTTCATGGAACACGTTTCACTCCTCTTGACTTGAAATTTGAACTTGAAATTTGAACTCAGATCCGCGGGGGCAGCATATTTGTAGCATTCATCATGCCGGGCCGGCCAGGCCCATACGCATCAGGCTAAGGACATAACATTCTGATTTCATCGGAACCGGTCCGGGAGACAGCCGAAAGGCAGAACCTTTATTTTCGGGCGTTCCGGAATCATAAAAATCCTTAGCCTGATGCATATGCCGGCCAGACCCTGTAAATGCGGCATATTCGCAGCATGATTTGCTACAAATATACCGCTCTTACGGGGGACTTGGCGGGGGGAGCCTGCAAATCTGTTGCTACAAATATGCCGCTCTTACAGAGTTTGGTCTGCCCTCCCCTAAATTCGTTATAATCAGTCAAGTTCCGAGTTCCGAGTTCCGTGTTTCAAGTTTCGAGTTTCAAATTTCGAGTTTCGAGTTTCAAGTTTCGAGTTTCGAGTTTCAAGTTTCGAGTTTCAAGTTTCAAGTTTCAAATTTCTGAAAGGCTGTTGGTTTTATGATTTTTTTTTGGGATTTATAACAGAAGTTATTATTTTCTGAAATTTCTGATACAGTTTTTTGTGCTGAGGTTCCCCGAACTCTGACTTATTTTCAGTCATCAGTGATTTTACATGAACTGAAGGATCAAGTTCAATGGAATATTTATTCTCTGTTTTTTCCCGGATTCGTTGTTCCCGGACCTCTGATTTTTCTATGGTGTCCAGCAGTTTTTTCACGTTTACCTCTTCAACAAATACCTCACACGTCTGGGTGATTTTTCCTTTTTCCTCGCATTTCAGCAAAAAATTGTAATCAAAACGATAGTCACATCCGGGATTGCAACCACAGGGGATTTTTTCTTTAAACCGGATTTTTCTGATGGTCTTATGGAGGGCGTCAAAATGAGAACGGATCATGCTCAGAAATTCCCGTCTTTCATTACCGGAAATCTGGATTCTCGCAATTTTGGTATAAGCATTGATTCTGACCATGGCCTGACTTTCGCCGTGTTTAAAATAAGCCCCTTCACGCCAGCAAAGTTTTTTACCGCCGCGTTCGATTAAAGATTTATGCATCCGCACAATCAGACGGGTAATTAAGCCGGCAGGCAGGAACTCATAATGATACTCGAATTGCAGGCAGCCTTCGGGATTCCACTCATATTCGCCTTTTCTGGGAGGCAGAAGTTCGGTGACGATATGACGATTCCCTTTGTCAAAAGGAAATGCCAGCTCGAAGTTCGCCATCAGCCGCAGAATGGCCGCATACTTGTCTGGCGGGTATAATGCTTTGTCCGTCCATATTTTAGGCAGATCGCTGTTATGCAAAATACCGTTTCGTTTCTGAACCACATTGGCGTCCAGAACTTTATAAACCGCATCTGTTCCCCATCCCGGTTTAAGAATAATCGTATCTTTTAAAAGCGCGTCATCCTGAAAATGGAGAACAATCCCCAAGTCATGCAGATAGCGGCTCAGGGTTTTTGCTTCGCTTTCCTCAATATCAAGTTTTTTACAAATTTGCAGGTAATTATCATATGGTATGTGATAATCGGGCGTTGCTTTCAGCGTGCTGCGGACTGCCAGCCAGGAAGAGGGCCAGAACGTGCCCATGAGCGGAAGTTCCCATGCCTGCGTCTCAATAAGCTTTTGCAAAATTTCAATGCCGGTTCCGTTTTTGGCACTGACCTTCCCTGATGCGATAATCTGGGGATAACGTTGTTTCAGCCCGCTGAGATTCAGTTCCCTGGTCCGTTCATCTGATTTGTTCATCACAATCAGGATCGGACTGTCTTCGGCAAACGTATCTATGATATTCAGCCAATAGTCAATACGGTCATGCTCATCTTCCTGGCGTGCGTCCCATACCAGGACATAAAGGGAATGGCGGGTGAGGAAAAACTGGTGAGTGGCATGATATATCTCCTGGCCTCCGAAATCCCAGACATTCAGGGTCATCCGGGTTTTTTCCTCGTCAGGAGCGTTTATTTCCCAGGATTGGATCCGGATTCCCTGAGTGGTGGCCTGTTTTTCAGAGTATCTGTTCTGAATCAGGCGTTCCATGAGACAGGTTTTCCCCACACCTCCCTGTCCCACGATCATCAGCTTTGCTTCATAAAGAATCTGGCCCCCTTTGTCTGATTTTTTTAAATAATTCGTGACCGCCGGCAACCCCCGGGCCACGATCTCCATAGGCGGAAACGTCAGGGGATTCTGATCCAGTTCAAGAATTTTCAGCTTTTTCAGATGAATAATTTCCGTGGGCAGTCTGTTCATCTGATTGGAGGTCAGGTCAAGTATCGTGAGATTTTTCAACTGAACAATCTCTCTGGGCAGTTCTGCCACCTGATTGAAACTTAAATCAAGCCGGAAGAGATTTTTTAGCTGAACAATATGTTTTGGAAATTCAGTTAGCTGATTAGAATTCAGATCCAGCTGGGTGAGATTTTTTAAATGAACAATCTCCCTGGGTAGTTCGCGCAGCTGATTGGAACCCAAATAAAGCACAAAAAGATTCCTGAGCCGGCCGATTTCCCGCGGCAGTTGTGTAATGTTTCGATGGGACAAATCCAGCACCACAGATTGTTCTTTTTCTGCTTTGCGGATGATTTCAACTAGTTCTTCTTGCGTCATATCTTGTGCAGCCTGTCTGTGAACGAATAGTTATAGGGATGCGGTCTCTCTCCGGCCCTTTTCTTTAAGCAGGTTTTAGGGAACACGAAATAAATAATATACCCGATACAAAAAACGTAGGGTGGGTGGAGCGAAGCGCAACCCGCCTTGTGCGGTGGGTTGCGCTTCGCTCCACCCACCCTACACCCTACACCAGGTATTTTATTTTTGGGGAAATCCTTTAAGAGTTTGGCACTCCGGATAATACAGTTTTCCGTGTGGTTACGGATAAAAAAATTTTACTTACCATAGTTTTCTAAGATACCATTTTTTAACTTTGGGCGGTAATATTCGGTTCGTCGGCTTTGCCCCGCTCGGATACTGGTCTTCCATTTTTTCTTCAAGCCTTTTCTGACGAAGTTCTGATTTTTCGATGTTGTCCAATAATTGTTCCACCTGAACTTCTTCAACGGAAATCTGACACGTCTGGGTCATTTTTCCTTTTTCTTCACATTTTAACAAAAAATTGTAATCAAAACGATATCTGCATCCGGGGCTACAGATACAGGGGATTTTTTCCTTGAAACGAATCTTTTTTATGGTCTTGTGAAGCGCTGCAAAATGAGAACGAATGAGCATCAGCAATTCCTGCTTGTTGGCACCGTAAATTTGGATTAACGCGATTTTGTCATATGGATTGATTCTGACCATGGCCTGGCTCCCTCTGTATTTAAAATAAGCGCCTTCACGCCAACAGAGGTGTTTGCCCTCCCGCTGAATTAAAAAATCATGCATTCGCACAATCAGACGGGTAATCAGACCCGCAGGCAGGAATTCATAATGATATTCAAATTGCAGAAAATCCCGCGGGGGATGCCAATCGTATTCAGCTTCCCTCGAAGGCAGAAGTTCGGCTACAACATGACCATCCCCTCTGTCAATGGGAAAAGCCAGTTCAAATTTAGCCATCAGGCGCAAAATGGTCGCATATTTTTTCCGGGGATATAATTCCGGGTCTTTCCATATATTCGGCAGGTCCTTGTTGTACAGAATGCCGTTTCTTGCCTGAACCACTCGGGAATCCAAAACCTTGTAAACCGCGTCCGTCCCCCATTCCGGCTTGAGGATAATTGTTTTTTTTAAAAGATCATCATCCTGAAAATGCAGAATGATTCCAAGATCATGCAGGTAATGACTCAGGGACCTGGCTTCATTTTCCTCAATGTCATATTGTGTGCAGCGATCCAGATACTCCTGATAAGGCATCTGATATCGGGTGTCTGTTTCCAGGGTTCTGCGGACAGACACCCAGGAAGGGGGCCAGAATGTTCCCATTAATGGCAGTTTCCACGCCTGCTTTCGGATAAAATTTTTCAGAGGAACCATGCCGGCACCGGTCTTCGCACTGACCCTTCCGGATACGACAAGCTGGGGGCATCGTTGTTTTAAGTCATTAAAATTTAAATGTTTGATCCGTTCATCGGATTTGTTCATTACCAGCAGAATCGGGCTTTCTTCAGCAAAGGTTTCTATGGTTTTAAGCCAGTAGTCAATCCTGCCGTATTCTTCTTCCTGGCGCGCGTCCCAGACCAGAATATAAAGAGACCGCTGGGTGAGGAAAAACTGATGCGTGGCATGGTAAATCTCCTGCCCTCCGAAATCCCAGACATTCAGAATCATCTGTGTTTCAAAATCATCAGGTGCGCTTATCTCCCAGGGATGAATGTCAATTCCTTCCGTTGTGATCTGACCTTCCGAGTATTTATCCATGGTCAGCCGTCTCATCAGACAGGTTTTGCCCACTCCGCCCTGGCCCAGGATTAAAAGTTTGCCTTCATACAGGGTTTGCCCGCCCTTGCTCATTTTTTTGAAATAATCCACAATGGCAGGCAGTCCCTGACTGGCGATTTCCACGGGGGGCAACGTCAGAGGGTTGTCATCCACTTCAAGACGTTTCAGCTTTTCCAATTCGGCAATTTCCCTGGGCAGTTCGGTCAGCAGGTTAAAGCTTATATCAAGATAAAAAAGATTTTTAAGGTGAATAATTTGTCCGGGCAGTTCAATAAGCTGGTTGAAACCAATATAAAGATAGATGAGACTTTTGAGTTCAAATATTTGTTTAGGAAATTCAACGAGCTGATTATAACTCAGATTGAGAAAAGTAAGATTCTTAAGCTCTGAAATTCTTCTGGGCAGTTTTATCAGAAGATTATTTTTTAAATCAAGCTGTTGGAGATTCGTAAGATGTGCAATTTCCTCGGGCAGTTCTGTGAGCCGGTTCTTCATTAAATAAAGCTGAGTGAGATTTCTAAGCTGCGCGATATTTCCGGGCAGTCTGCTCAGTTGGTTGCAATTTAAATTCAGTTGTCTGAGATTTTTGAGTTCTGCAATTTTTACAGGAAGTTCCATTAACTTATTGTTTTTTAAATCAAGTTGTATAAGCTTTTTAAGTTCTGAAATTTCCAGGGGCAGTTCCCTGAGCTGATTGTTTTTTAAGTCAAGCTGCATGAGATTTTTAAGCTGTGTAATCTCTTTGGGTACTTTTGCCAGCTGATTGAAACTCAGATTAAGAAAAGTAAGATTTCCAAGCTGTGCAAATTCTTCAGGTAATGCTTTCAGTTTGTTGTTACTTAAAGAAATTTGGGTGAGATTTCTGAGCCGCGCGATTTCTCTGGGCACTTGTGTCAGTTTGTTGTAGCTTAAATCAAGTATCCTGAGATTTTTGAGCTGCGCAATTTCTCCGGGAACCTCGGTCAGTTCATTGTAGCTTAAATCAAGTATTTTGAGATTGGTGAGCCGGGTTATTTTCTTTGGCAGTTTTTTAATTCCGCGTTTTGACAGATCGAGTTCGATGGTCTCCCTCCTTTCTGCTCGAGGCACATTTGATCTTTTTGGTTTTCTAATAAACAGCCCCTCTTTTACCTTGTTTTTTCTTAACAATATACAATGAATTGTAACAATAACGAGTTTGCTATTGAAAAATTGGGGACAAGCTTTTCATCATAATGTACCGTCATGATTTTCCTTCTTTTGATTTAAATCTTATAGGAAAGCAGGCGTTTTCCCTCAAAAATGATAATGTTAAATTCGGAGAGCTTATTCTCAAAATCTGTGCGGGAAGAAGGGAAGCCGCGTTCTCATAAGCACATAGGAGCCATGACCCGGGAGCCTCTATGGAATAATTACCCGGATTAGCAGCTGGCACAGGACCCGAATATTCGGTCATATTTTTCCGTATCCCATAATTTAAAAAAATTTTATCATCTTTTTTCACCAACAACAAGAAATTATATACAGCCATGAAAAAATTTTCATACCCGATCATAACAAATTAAATTTTTTAATAAATTTAGTTTTTAGGGGGGTATCCTCACGCTGACAGAATAATATGAATCATCATTCATTTTTTCAAGGAGGAGTGCGTTCATATCCGGTCCGACACTTAAAAAGATGCCTCAAAGTTCTTGCCAATCATTTTTTTAGATGTTAATTTGTATGAAGGTGTTAGGTGTTAGGTGTTAGGTGTCAGCACAAACTAAAACTTTCGTTTTTATCGCGAGCAACAGGCCACGGAGCGTTGTTTATAAATCAGTGTACATTTGATATGAAATATTTTTACAATGTGTTCAGGCCGAACAGGAAATTTTATAATTTCCCATAAAAGAAGCAAGAGATGTTTTCCCCTGATTCCTAATTTTCACTACAGGGATTTTGTATAAGAACAGGATGGTAAGAAGAAAAATTTTGCATTTTTCTTATAAATTCAGTTTGTTATCATATGTCCTTGTATTATTGGCTGAATTTTATAATTTTCGGCACTGGTTCCGTTCAATGGGAAAGCTCGTAAAAACAGATGGTTATATGAACAGACCAAAAGTCGGCCAAACTGCTGTTTTTTCAAACAAATTCGATAAATTTCCCTGAAAAATCCCATTGAACGGAACCAGTGCCTAATTTTCCAGACTGTAAAAAAATTCAAAATTTAAATATTTAGAGTGATAACAAACTGATATGTTTAAAGATAAAAAAGTCATCGTTGTCATGCCTGCTTATAATGCGGCACCGACCCTTCGTAAGACCTATGATGAGGTAATGGCGCAGGATATCGTTGATCTGGTGATTGTGGTGGATGATGCCAGCCGTGATGAAACCGTGGCCATTGCAAAAACCCTTCCGAACACAGTGGTTTATCCTCATGAAACCAATCTGGGATACGGCGGTAATCAGAAATCGTGTTACAGGATAGCCCTTGAAGAGGGCGGTGATATCATTATCATGGTTCATCCGGATTATCAATATACTCCCCGGCTGATTCCGGCCATGGCATCCATGATCGGGAACGGGCTTTATCAATGTGTGCTGGGGTCCAGGATTCTCGGAGGCCATGCGTTAGGAGGCGGAATGCCTGTCTGGAAATATCTGGCAAACAGATTTCTCACGTTTGTCGAAAACATGCTTCTGGGCGCCAAGCTTTCCGAATATCACACAGGATACCGGGCATTTTCCCGGGAACTGCTGGAACAGCTGCCTCTTGAAGTCAATTCCGATGACTTTGTGTTTGATAATCAGATGCTCGCCCAGATTATCTGGTTTGGTCATATCGTGGCCGAAGTCAGCTGCCCCACAAAATATTTCCCCGAAGCTTCATCCATAAACCTGTCACGAAGCATCAAATATGGTTTCGGATGTCTGGAAACCGCGATGATCTTTTTTCTTTCAAAGATGGGGCTTGTTCGTTCAGTATTATTTCCTGCCAAACTGTGACGTTGGCACTCCGGACGCTGATGATGACTCTCAATTATTGCCTGCCAAACTGTAACTTTGGCACTCCGGAACGCTGATGAAAAAATCTCCTTGAATTTACAGAGGAATATTTGAAGGGACCGGGTAACTCCGTCCCGATTTTATAAAGGATCGCTGTAAATGGAAGTCAGAAATTCAGGCTGGCGGATTAAGATATTGCCGATATGTTTTATATTTATCCTTACCATCATATTTTTTCATCCTGTTATTTTTCAGGGGAAAACATTTTATGCGTTTGACACGCTGTTGCAATATCTGCCCTGGTCCTCTGACGCGCCGCCTGATTTCAGGGCAAACAATACACTGATAACAGATCCGGTCAATGTTTTTTATCCGTATTATAATCTTATTAAAAAGTGCATCCGTTCAGGAACGCTTTGCTTTTGGAAAGATTATATTCTTTGCGGTATTCCGACATCTCCGACAGGAAATCCCATTATATTCTTTTTTTATCTTCTTTTTTCCGAATCATCTGCCCACGATCTGCTGTTATGGCTTCATTTGTTCGGGGCAGGCTTGTTTATGTTCCTATACCTCACAGAAACGGGGCTGAGAACCTGCTCTGCTCTGATGGGTGCAATTGTCTGGATGTTCAACGGATATGTAATGGTATGGTTTGAATTCCAGAATATCATCATCCTGGCCCCCTCATTGGCAGCTTCCCTGTATTATTTTGAACGCTGGCTGAAAACAAGAGCCATACTTTACTGTCTCTGCGTTTCCTGTGCGCTCGCACTGTCAATATCTGTCGGCTGCGCCCAGCCCAATATATACCAGTTCATTTTTGCCTGTTCTTATTTTATTTTTCGATATGTATGGATGAGAAGAAACCATGCTGATTTCAGAAAAGCAGGCAGACATGAATTAATAAGCTTGGGACTGGCAATTTTTATGGGAATACTTATATGTTCAAACTTTTTATTTGCCAATATCTCCACGCTTCATGAAGGCTCACATCGTCAGGGATTCTCGTTTGAAGAACTTTATAAGCACACAGGAAAACTTCCTCCCAAATATCTGACAACCCTTATATATCCTGATTTCTTCGGAAGTCCTGCGGGTAACAGAATAAGTTTCCCTCCGAAAATCAGAGGCGCACAACCTTATAACAACTATAATGAATTGTGCATATATTTCGGAATCATACCGCTTTTCCTTATACTTACCTGCCTTCCCTGTTTATTAAAACGTAAAGAATATATACCCTTTTATTTTTTTACTGCTCTTATCACCCTGACAATGGCAATGGGAAGCATTCTTTATTATCCGCTGGCAAAATTTATTCCGGGTCTGAATTTGTCCGCTCCGCTAAGAATCCTCTATATTTTCGCATGTTGTGTTTCAGTGCTGAGTGCATTGGGTGCTGATATTTTGCTGTCTGAAGGAGATAAAGAAAAAAGGTCTTTTATAGTATTGTGGACGCTGCTGCTCGGTACAGCGGTTGTACTATATTTATTTGTCCGGACTGACACAGGTATGAAATGGGCCGCAGCTTCTGTAAATTGGAGCGACTGGCATCAGGTGCGCGGTATCTTTCAAAACCATTTCTCTTTTTCGTCTCCGATCATATCAAAACCGCTCGGGCTTGTTTTCATATCATATCTCTGTCTTATGTCCGTCCTGCTTTATCGAAAAAAACAGTCAGGAAATATTTTTCTTTTTCTGACGTTCCTTATATTGTCTTATGATCTGATTTCATTCGGACTGACATATAACACCGCATCACACAGGAACCTTGAATTTCCCCGGACAGAGGCCATACGATTTCTCAAACAGGATAAATCTCCATACAGAATCATTACCTATGGGAATTTTATGCATAATTCTTTGGCTCCCTTTGGCATTCAGGATGCCGGGGGATATTCTTCCTTTTATCTCAGACGCTATGGCGAATTTTTGCATCTGAGCCAGCATGGTCATAATATTCCATTACCTGATAAGTTCAGCAGATGGACCTACTTCAATACATTCGGTTCTCCGCTCCTTGATCTGATCAACGTGAAATATCTGCTGCTGCCTCCGTCCATGTCGGTGAATTCTCCCAAGGTGGAACTGGTCTATGAGAATGAGATAAAAATTTATGAAAATAAAGATGCGTTTCCGAGGGCATTCTTTGTTTCTGAGTATCAGTTCTGCAATGATCGAGAATCGGCTTATGAAATGATGGCGTCGTATTCTCTGGAAGATTTTAACAAAAAGGTGATACTGGAATCTTTGCTGCCAGAGGATTTTCAGAAAAACAGTATTTCTGAAAATAAAACTGAGCCGCGTGTCAGCCTTATCTCTTATCATCCCGGGAAAATAGAAATCAGCATTTCAACAGATCAGAACGGATTTTTAGTTTTAAGTGATAATTATCATCCGAGCTGGACAGCGGAAACTGACGGAATGAAAACAGAGGTGCTGCGGGCCAACTACATCATGCAGGCTGTCCCGGTAAGCCCCGGAAACCATAAAATCGTGTTTAAATTTTATCCGAAATTACGAGTGACGGGTCTGTTTATGACTGCCGCGGGATGGCTTGTCCTTGTTGTGCTGATAGCATTTTCTTTTGTCAGCAGAAGCAAGCAACTGGTTTTGACACGCTCACACAATACAGCGATTTAAAAAAAGAGTTGTCGCTCCGGAGTGCCAAACTTGCAGTTTGGCATGTTTGGAAACCGGAGACGCTGCCAAACTGCAAGTTCGTGTCCGGGAAGAAACCCGGCTTTTTATCCGGATAAGGCATCTTCCGCCGCAGGAAAAAGCCGGGTTTTTCCGCTGCCTTTTTTCGATCTGCTGAGTTTGGCATGTTTGGAAACCGGAGACGCTGCCAAACTGGCACGTTTGTGTCCGGGAAGAAACCCGGCTTTTTCTCCGGATAAGGCATCTTCCGCCGCAGGAAAAAGCCGGGTTTCTCCGCTGCCTTTTTTCGATCTGCTGAGTTTGGCATGTTTGGAAACCGGAGACGCTGCCAAACTGCAAGTTTGGCACTCCGGATAATAAAAGGGCCAAACTGTAAGTTTGGCACTCCGGATAATTCAGCGTTTAATCCCTGACAACATTCTTTTTGAACGGATGACTGATAATATCCCAAAATTTCATCGGAATTTTCATATTAACCCAAGAAAAAATCGGAATTTTTGATATATTGTTATTTATATACGACAAAAAAGTGTAAATCAGCGCTTCCTTTGTCTGCTTTGGAAGTCTGCCAGTCAGCTGAGGCACTTTTCTGCCTCTTAACTGCTCCATAAAGTAAACACTTTTAACACCTGATTTTTTCTTTTTAAACTGCCCGATTTGGGAAAAAAGCAGTCTTTCAATAGGAAGATCGCCAACAATATCAATATATGCTGAATCACATGCCTGCTCCAGAATCCTGGCTGCCTTTTTATTTTTGGCAATGACCACAGACAGACCTGCCTTGTCATCAGACATTTCAGGGAGCCATGCGTCACCAAAGCATAAATCCGCATTTTCTCCGATAACATCAGTACATGTGGTACATCTGTCCGGATTAAAAAAATTGTTTGTCCACGGGATCAGAAAGCTTCTTCGGCTGAATATATGTGTCTGACCATCTTTGGTCACCACGGTCATTTTTCCGGGCCAGCCATGGGAACGGAATTTGATATCTCGGATATCCTCAAGCTCAATATTATGCTGCTTTAACGCATACCTGGTAAGTTCAAGTGTGGCATTTCTTCCGCAAAAGAGGGAAAAGGTGAGAGGAATCTGGTGTTGTAATCTCGGGATACGCTGTTTGGCATAAAAGATTCCGTTCATCTGACATGGAATTCCCACAAACACATACTTTTTATTTCTTTTTTCCCTGTCCTGCCAAATATCTCTTACTGTTCGGCAGGCAGGAACCGGGATGTATTTTGATCCCTGAGCTTCCAGAATTTCTTCAGAGGAGGTTGCGATGAATGTCTCCGGTTCAAGAGGATGATTTTTTTTGAACCTTGTCACAACCGCACCGTCAGTTTGTCCGGATGTCAGAAGATACTGCAACAGAGCCGTGACTGCTCCTCCGCTGCTGGAGTGATACTGCGTTTTCCTATCCGAAGCTTTGACCACATAAATTTTGAAATACTGCCCGATAAGTTCATGATATGATGCAGAATCATCTGATTTATCCGGGATGCGAATTTTACGACCCGGACACACAGAAATACAGATACTTTTGCAGTCTTTACATTTATCAGGTCCTGCCGGCCAGTAGTTTCCGACGCTGTCACGGATCATCTCAATTCGTCGGTGCGGGCATACTGCCTCGCATACGCCGCACTGACAGCAGAGATATCTCGGCACATCTGATATGACGGTATTATTCATGAAACAAACATCTCCTTTTTCATTATCAGCAGATGGAAAGCACCTTGAACGATCTCGTTCCCACGCTTCGCGTGGGAATGCAGAACAGACGCTTCGCGTCACGAAGCTCCCCGCGGCGGGGAATTTTCCATCTGCTGATTATCAGCAGATCAGAAAATTTTGATTCCCGCCCGCCTCAGCTTTGCTCACCTGGGAAAGCATTTCCGACAAATTTGTCAGTTCCCCGGAGCGGCTCAGGGGGCTTTCCTGAACCAGACGCTCTGTTATCATCCGCAGATCGAAAATTTTTGCACTCCGGATTTATGAAACTTTCTGATTTGCTGGTAATAATTTATCAATATGCCTTCTGAACAAGATGAACAACATCCCCCCCAGCAATGGAATGATAATGCCGCTGACCGACCGCGACAATAAAGCGATAATGATTCCCTGTTCATTTGTAAGGCCCAGCCAGTTGAGAAAATACACAAAAGCCCCTTCTCTTAATCCCAAAGAGTTTATTGAAAGCGGCAGGGCTGAGATTAACATGATGAGCGGGGCCACAAGAAAGAGACTGCCAAAGGAAAGTGTGACATCCAGTGTAAGCCCGTAAAAAAAAATAATGACGATCAGAAGTGCCTGGAACATAACTCCCAAAAAAAGGGTGAACAGCACAATCTTTCTGTTGATCATTATTTGGTTGAATTCATCGAGCATACTGACAAGTTTGAGAACATACTTGTTTTTTATTTTGTCTTTAAAATCAGTTTTTTCTGAAAGCAGGGCCGGCAGTCTCCTTTCAATCAGCACTATAATCGCGGTAATACTGAAACCCGAATAAATCAGAGCCACCCAGAAAACGCTTTGGGAACGGATAATATGGTGGGATACAATCAGCCCCATTGTAAGAATCACGCCCATGGCCAAAAAACCAAATACCCTTGTCAGCAGAACGCTGACAACGGATTTGCTGCCGGATTTGCAGAATTTATGAATATCGTGCATTTTATACACATCTCCGCCCATATCAGAGGGAAGAAACACATTGAAAAACTGCCCCACAATTTGTGAATAAGCAAGTCTCCACAGAGGAATGCTGTTATCCCTCAGCAATGCCATCCAGCGATAGGCGTTAAGCCACACTGCCCCCAGATGCAGCAATATCGGAACCGCAAGCCATGAGATATTGATATCAGACAACACTTTTCCCAATTCTCTGAAATTGAGGGATGACAGCAGCCAGGCAATCAATATCAGCAGAACAAAAGTCTGTAACCCATGAATGAATCGTGAACGCTGAGTATTTTTAGCCATAGATAAACTTACGCACAAGTTTTGATGTGACCAATTCTCTTTCTGCCAGATTTCTTACGCCTTTGATGACTTTTTCCTTATAAATATCCCGCTTATTCCAAATTTCCGATATCTTGCGATACACAGCATCTTCAGTGAAATTATCAAAAGAGACTGTTGCTTCGGGAATATTGAGTTCATTAAAGAAACTGGCCACTTTTTTATTATAAACAATACCGACCATGGGAGTATGTGCTGCTGAGGCAAAAATCAGTGAATGCATCCGCATCCCGATAAACAGCTCAAACTGTGAAATAACAGCGGCGATTTCATTTGGCAGATGATTTTCTTTCGGAATATAGTGAACGCGTTGCCGATGCCTTACAATATTGCGAATCTGATCGAAAATTTTGCCTTCGATATCGGTCGGGACAAGTACAATATTAACATCAAGATTGTCAATCAGGCGATCAGCAATTTTTGCAACAATGGAAATAAAGGAAGCAGTATTCATAGATGCTCCCCCCTTCTGCACCATAAAATCAACAAAGCTGTTCACATTGATACCGATAAGGGGCTTGTTCAGATCAATTTCATACTTGTCGCAGATTTCTTTGGCTCTGGAGATCGGGGCAAGCTTCATTCGCAATGCCGGATCCGCCGCAAGCGCCCTGTGCGGAGGAACGCCTCCTATTGACTGTGCCAGGGTCAGACTGTCCTGATCTCTTGTCGTCATAATTGAAACACATCTGAGGACCTTGCGCATCACGGACCGCCCGAACCCCGTATTCAGGGGGCCGACGCCCACGCCATACAACACCACAGGTTTCCCAAGCATTTTTGCATAAGGGAGAATAAATCGGAAATTGAGCAAATAGCTGAATACAGGATTCCACAGCTTTTTATCAAAGAAAACTCCGCCTCGTATCAAAATCCAGTCACAACGGCGAAGGTTAAGCAAAACAGGCAATCCCATAAAGTTCAGGCTCAGATTCCACGGCATCATATCAACACGCGTTATTGCGGAATGATGTTCAGGAAAATATGCTTTTATATCCGGGTTGAGAACCGAATAT
This sequence comes from Desulfonema magnum, assembly GCF_017377395.1. Classification (GTDB taxonomy): domain Bacteria; phylum Desulfobacterota; class Desulfobacteria; order Desulfobacterales; family 4be13; genus Desulfonema_C; species Desulfonema_C magnum. The sequence goes on from NZ_CP061800.1 coordinate 1,247,375, forward strand.
AAGTCAAACTTCGCTGAAGGATCAATTTCCGCAATCTCAGACATTATCACATCAAGTGAAGCCGTGTCGCCCATGTTTCTTCCGGAAAATTGTTCCAATACGGCTATTCTTGCCATTTCAACACCTCCTTTGATTTTTTCTGGCACGCTGTGTTCTGTTATGGTTTCCAGCGATTTTTTATTGCGCTGATTTTCGGCCATGCCAAATCAGGGTAGAATTTGTGACCTCCGTCACCAATGAGCAGAAAGAGGTTCTTCTCATATCCCATTGCAGAAAAAACGCTGTTTGTACGCTCAAAGGCTTTCCGAACGCCCGACAGACTGGCAATCGGATCATACTTTCCGGCCACGATGACCAGAGACCTTGGCGCAATCAGTCCCCCAATATCGCCCATGTCGGCATATTGAAGAATCCCGGGCAAATATCCGCATGCACAGTGAGGGAATTTCATCCAGGAGTCAGCATAGGTGCAAAACGAACAGGAAACAACCGCGAGCCGTATCCGCGGATCAACACATGCGGCGTAAAACGCCACCGTGCCGCCCATTGAATTTCCCATACAGCCAATGCGCTCCATATCAAGATCAGGCTGCGTTCTGATGAAATCAATGGCTCGCATTACATCAAAGACACGCTCGCCGAGAAGCGTTTTTCCGAGCATAAGGGCATTCAGCGCTTCGTGACTGCACGAAGGCGCGGCGCGTTCTCCAAAACCGCGCTGCTCAATGGCCAACGCGGCCCATCCGTTCTGAACAGCCTGAATTGCGAAATCAAGATCATTCCTGGTTTTTTTCTGGCCGATGGAAACGCACATCCCGCCTTTCCTGTGGCCTTGCAGGCAGATCATCACCGGAAAAGGCGGATTTGTTTTCCTGGGTTTCAGAAGATATCCCGGCACAACTGCCTTCTGCTCGGCACGAAAATTTACGCTGTAAGATGTGTAGTCCTTAGTCTTTTCTTTGAAAACAACATCGGAATTCACATCCCGGTCCCATTTATCAGGCAGACATAGTATCTCTGTGAGCTTTGCCCGAAGTTTTTTCTGCCACCCCTCCGCGTCATCTGTTTTTTCAAAGGCAAGACAGGGCTTCGTCTGTTGAAGCGCGTGGCGATGGTATTGCGGAAGACTCAGCAGTTCTTTGGACCGTTTTATGTCACCCGCTTGCCCCATACTCAGGCATGTTGCAAGAGAGAAACACAGAAATAAACACGATATGCTAATAAATTGTTTCATTGATATTTACCCCGCTGATGAGAATCTGATCTTAGGCGATTCCACAGTTCGTAGTTCCGCCTTCAGGCGGTGTGAGACCGCCGTTCGTAGTTCCGCCTTTAGGCGGTGTGAGACCGCCGTTCGTAGTTCCGCCTTTAGGCGGTGTGAGACCGCCTAAAGGCGGAACTACGAACCGAAACACAGACACAAGTCATATATCACACTTCTGAGTTATTGTTTCTGTACCATTCTTCCAATATAAGAAGCGTCCATATTCGTCTGCCATGATTGATCCTGCCTTTTTGGTGTTCATTTACCATATGTTGAATGCAGTCCGGCCTGAAAAAATTGTAAATTTTTGAACTTGGGGAAAGAAGGCGGTCTTGTATCAAATCTCTGAGGTCTTTTTTGCACCATTCTTCCACAGGCGCGGCAAAGCCCCTTTTATTTCTGTCCCGAATATTATCTGGCAGAGAATCCGTCCACATCTTACGAAGCAGATATTTGGTCCGGCGGCCTTTTATTTTCATTTTTTCGGGCAGACGGGCTGAAAATTCAACATATTCTTTATCAAGCAGCGGCGATCTTGCTTCCAGACTGTGGGCCATGGTCATCCTGTCCATTTTTACAAGATTGTTCCCCGGCAGATAATTAAGCAGGTCTGTATAAAGCGTTCTGTCAAGAAAGGAATCCGCATAAGCGCGGTCAAAAAATTCAGCTAAAAAAGCATCAGACTGATGCCCCTCGACAAGGGAACGCATTTCATCATTAAAGCATTCCTGTTTCATATCCTCGCTAAAATATGACCCCCATCGGACAATGCTGGCTTTTGGCGAAGTTTTGGCAACCTGGGCAAGACGTTTGAGTCCCATAATCCAATTTGCCTCCACAGGTATGTCTGAAGGCTCCGGTATCCGACTGACCATTTCAGGTATGATGCCTTGTGTAATAAATCGGGGAAGCGCGGCATAAGGTCTCACATAACGATCCAGCCAGTAGCGGGGATAACCTGCAAAAGTCTCATCCCCCCCGTCCCCGTTGAGTGCTACAGTAACATGTTGACGCGTCAGCTGTGCCAGATAATACGTTTGAAACGCACATGAATCAGCAAACGGTTCGTCAAAGCTGCGAATAAGTTTGGGGATGATGTCTGCCATGCTTTCCGGGGTGACAATGAATTCATGATGCTCTGTCCCCCATTTTTCAGCGATTGCTCTGGCATATGGCAGTTCATTAAATGCTTCATAATTAAAGCCAATGGAAAACGTCTTAACAGGTTCCGTGCAAAGCTCGGCCATCAGCGTTACGACAATGGAGGAATCTATGCCGCCGCTTAAAAACGCGCCCAGCGGAACATCGCTTATCAGCCGTTTTTTCACAGCTTGTTTTAATATCCTGTGAAGCTCCTCTGCTGCTTCATTTTCAGAAATCTGTATTTTGGGTTGATAGACAACATCCCAATATCGTCGTATCTGGTATGTGTTATCTTTTAAAATCAGAAAATGCGCCGAAGGAAGTTTGAATATATCTTTGTAAATACTATAGGGATCGGGAACATATTGAAGTGTCAGATAATGATGCAGGGCAACAGGATCAATTTCTTTTTTCACCGAAGGATGCTGCAAAAGAGATTTGAGTTCTGATCCGAAAACAAACCCTTCGCTGTTGCGGGTATAATAAAATGGTTTTTTCCCCATTCTGTCGCGGGCTGCAAAGAGTGTTTTTTCTCTGTCGTCCCATAAGGCAAAAGAAAACATTCCGTCGAGATGTTCAAGACAGTTTGTTCCATATTCCTCATACGCATGAACAATGACTTCCGTATCTGTATTTGTGCGAAAAGCATGGCCTGCTGATTGCAGAGAAGAACGAAGCTCCGGGAAATTATAGATTTCTCCATTAAAAACAATCCATATGCTTTCATCTTCGTTAGAAAGCGGCTGCTCTCCGGTTACAAGATCAATAATTGCCAGACGCCTGTGCCCAAGTCCGACATTATCCCGGATGTATGCTCCGTCACCATCAGGGCCGCGATGTGAAAGCACATTGTTCATTTTGTCTAACACATGAGTTTCGACCTTGTGTTGTAAATCAGAATAAACCAGCCCGCATATTCCGCACATAATGAAAATCCTCGTTATCCTCTTAAGTACCTAACCATAAGTTTTCGATATTTGCCAGGGAAAGAAACCCGGCTTTTTTTTCGGAATGATCCGCCTCCGCTCAGGGAAAAAGCCGGGTTTCTCCGCGGTTCACGGAAAAAAAAGATGTATAAAAAACTTTTGATCGGGTACTTATTTTCACCTGATAAGAAACCTCAGTTTCTCCGTTCTAAAATATGGTTACAGACATCTGCATACTGCCTTGCAACAGCATCCCAGCCGAATTGAGATTTTATTTTTTGAATATTATTTTGGCCCATTTTGTTTCGTAAATCCCGCGATGAAGCCAGTCTGCATATCGCATCGGCAATGGATTTCACGTCTTTCGGAGGCACTAAGAATCCGTTGATGCCATTTTCAACAAATTCCTGAACCCCTCCGCTGCGAGCCGCGATAATTGGCAGTCCGCAGGCCATGGCCTCGGTGAACACCTGCCCGAAACTGTCGCCGTAAGATGGAAGCACAAAAATATCCGCGTGACAATATATCCGGGGTAATTCATGATGCGCCACAGGTCCCAGAAAAGCAACTGAATCTGTTAAATTCAGCAAGGCTGTTTTTCTTTTCAACGCTGTTTCAAAGTATCCCGTACCCGCGATGGAAAGATGAAACTGATCTTTTGGCAGTTGGGAAAGGGCTTCGAGCAAATACTGGATGCCCTTCAGTTCCAGCAGGCGGGCAACCGTCAGAATACGCACAGGACCGCCTGTATTTCTGGGAATTTCAGAAGGCTGAAAAAGATGGGTGTCCGCACCGTTATAAATTACCTGATAGTTTAATGTCGGCTCAATTTGCTTTGCAAATCGTCCCAGATCATCACTCAGCGCAACCACTGCATCGGCTCTGCGCCAAATCAGGCGGTTCACAGGGGTCAGCAGTCTGTGCATAGTCCGAAGTTCACCCGGATTGTATCCCGGGACATCTCCTCCCCTGAGAGAAACAATAAAAGGGAGAGACCTGCCCACACAGAATGAAAGCAGACCTGTGGGAATACTGAAAAAATAATGAATCAGATCATACTTGTTTTCCCTGACAAGCCTTCGGATAAGAAAAAACGCCCGTATAAGAAACTCGGCCATTCCTCGGATTCCGGTCTCATGAACGCTTTTGCGACGCACTTTCAATGAATAAATACGCGCTCCCTCCAAATGATAATAAAAATTTCTGGTTCCATGAGAGGTGACAACGTCCACGCGTGCCCCGATCCTGGCGAGTTCCCGGCACAAATGCCAGCTGGCCCGGCCCGCGCCACCGCCAACCGGAGGAAATTCATAATTGACAATCAGCACCCGCATCATTCACCTGTAATTCCATTCCGATTCTTTTTGGGTGAACAGCCAAGTATTCCAGAGAAAAAGCCTGTGGTCATTTTTACCTTCCTGATGTGCCTTTATTTTGTTTTCAATAAAGGACTTGTTCATAAAAAAGTCATTCCTGTTTTCGGGCCATGATAACATGCCTTTTGAAAACCATTCGCCAATTGGCACTCCGAATCCTTTTTTCGGACGATAAAGGATGGTTTTGGGAAGAACAGGCTCCAGTGCTTTCTTGAGTATATATTTGGTCTGCCCATTGCGATATTTCCATTCATGAGGAATCCTTCTCACAAAATCCACCAGTTCTATATCCAGAAACGGCGCACGGACTTCAAGAGAATTCATCATACTTGCCCTGTCCGCCTTTACCAGAATGCCATCCTGCAAATAAAGTTTTGTGTAAAACTGCAATGTTTTATCCACAAGATTATCCTGAGAACACGCTTCCCACTGCTCAATGGCTTCGGAATAAATATCTTCAATGTCGGCAGGTTCCTGAAAAAGTTCTTCAAGATCATTCGGTTCCAGAGGCCCCAGCCACACCGGATTCCAAAGGTGTTTCGGATACGAGAGTCCGCTTAATGTGCGTTTCAGCTTGAAGTCCAGGCTGATATTCTTATGCGAAACCGGAAGCAGGCTCACTGCCATTCGGATGCCCTGGTGAACTGGCCGGGGAACGAGTTTGCTGTAAAGCTCTGCGAGTTTCAGGGCATGAAACGGATCATATCCCGCGAACAATTCATCTCCGCCGTCTCCGCCCAGTGCCACCGTCACATTTTTTCTGGTTTCGCGGTTCAGCAGATATGTGGGAAGGAGAGAGCTGTCTCCCATGGGTTCATCCAGCCGGGCCGTGATTTCCGGCAGCATATTTCTGGCTTCCTCAATGGAAAGTATTTTTAAATGATGATCTGTCTCAAAAAGTTCAGCAACTCTTTGTGCGTATTCAGACTCATCAAAACTTGCCTCCTGAAACCCAATGGAAAAAGTTGAAAGTTTCTCGCTGTCTGTATCTTGTGCGGCAAAAGCGGTGATGGCGGATGAATCAATGCCGCCGCTCAGGAAAACGCCCAGAGGCACATCAGACATCAGCCTGCGACGGACTGCTTTGCGAAGCAGGTCCCGCAGGTGTTCCCCCCATTCTTCTTCGGGATTTTCAGGAACAGATTCAAAGGGTTCCAACACAAAATCCCAGTATTTGCTGACCGTTAGCGAAAAGTTGTTCAGATTGAAAATCAGATGATGACCCCCGGGAAGCTTATAAACCCGCTCGTAAAGGGAACCGGGCGCGGGGATGTAGCCATAAGCAAAATACTTTTTCAGACTTCTCTGAGAAACAGCCGCGTCCACAAAAGAATGCTTTGTTAATGCTGTCAATTCCGATGCAAAAACAAACGTGTTATTTTGCTGAGTGTAAAAAAGCGGCTTTTTGCCAAACCGGTCACGGCTTAAAAACAGAATATTCCGGGTCCTGTCATAAATGGCAAAGGCCCACATACCGTTAAGCCGGTTTGGCAGCTCCGTTCCCCATTCCCGGAATCCGTGCAACAGCACTTCTGTATCTGAATGATCAGACAGGAAAACATGCCCTCTGTCCCGGAGTTCATTACGGAGTTCTTTATGGTTATAAATCTCTCCGTTAAAAACCACTCCCAGGGTCTGGTCGGACGTCCACATGGGCTGGTCTCCGCCAATGATATCTATGACAGACAGCCTTCTGTGTCCGAGGTAAATTCCCTTGTCCTGATGATACCACAGGCCCTCGGCATCAGGCCCCCGGTGAGAGAGTGCGGCCGTCATCACGCTGAGATCATCAGTACTGCCTTTTCCTGCAAAACCGCATATACCGCACATGATTCAAAATTCCAGTTTCACTCGATGTTCAAGTGTTTTTTGTCATTCCTGCGAAAGCAGGAATCCACTGTCTCCGGATTCGTAAAATCTGTAAAAAACGGATTCCTGCTTTCGCAGGAATGACAGACTTTTTGTTCGAATCAGGTCAAAAAACTTGAACATCGAGTTTCAAGTTTCAAGTTTCACTTTTGGGTTTCAGCTGATCCCCCCGGAAAATCCATGACTGATGGTAGCCTCGGTAATTTATAACGAACTCAGGCGGAACAACATCAAAGTTCAAAGGATTTTTCTTTTTATGTGCAGGGGGGCGGACAGTTTCAAATTTCAGATATTTTATACCGTCGTACATAAAAGCACTGCGAGTGATAACATAATAGTCATTTTTTGTAAATCGCAATTCATTACGCAGCATAGAAAGCACTTTGACCGGTATTTTTGCATCCAGCCAATCTCCTGGGAAAATATAGTATAAGCGGACATCATCGCAATTTGCTTTTTTTTGCAAGCACATTTGCTCGATTTTTTTTCCTGCGATCATAATCTCCTCTCCCCAGCCTCTCCACGCACCGCTGCGTTGTCTTCCCACAGGAGGCTGAAGATTAAATTCATCTGGAAAATTGCACCATACAGGACGAAACGCGCCGTGTACAGGAGCAAACGGCATAACTTCCAAAAACATGGCAAATATCGTAATGAAGATTATAAAAGTGCGCAAATTCCGGCTGATCATAAGTTTATCAAAAAGATATAACAGAAACAGCAGAAAAAGCAACAATGGTATGTTCAGATATCGCATTCCTGCCGGCGTAAGTGTCAATCCGTAAACTAACGGGACTGCCAGGACGCTGACACCAATGACAAACCACCAGATTGAAGCCCCTCTGCCCTTTAAAAATAACAGCATAACGATCATCAGCAGAACGAAGACCGTTGGCAGCGCGTCGAAAAAAACAGCATAACATTTCATACTATAAAAGAGAGTATGGGGTATCAGACCAGATGCGCCGTAGTGTCCCGCCATCCTGTTAAATGTCGGTGGCTGATAATTCCCGGGTGCTACCGGTATGATTGGATCTATAAAAGTTTCCGGAGGAAAGAAGTTTCCAATGACTCCGATAAGTAACGTCGAAACAAACACAAACAGAACAAATTTATAATTATACTTTTCAAAGTAATCCGTCAGATAGTATATACCTTTTTTGTTTTTCAATCGAAAAGCGATGAACCTTATGAATTCTGAAATCAGGACCACTCCGAGTAATTCCGCCAAAATAATAAAAACATGAAATATCGGTTCTGCTTTCAATGACTGATATATACTCAGTTTGCCCAATATCGGCCATGTCCAGTTAATTAAAGGATGAGCCAGTCCTTTTAACGGAGGGAGTGATCCCCCGCGGGCCATGCCCACAATTAAATAACTGAGCAGGCTGACAGATAAAGCTGTCCCTATGGCGATGGTGGCATACCACATGAGCATGCCGAGTCGCTTTTTAACATCAGGGACATAAAAAAAATTTGAATGCTGATAGGAGCAGTAAACATACACAAGAATTGATATAAGCAGGATGGGAGACGCACTCAGTTTTTCCTGGGCGGCAAACATGGCGACAACGACCGCAAGCAAACCGGCTTTGTTATCATGGTGTTTAATCAAAACAGAGAGACAGATAATTGCGATGACCGCGAACAACATTGAAAACAGATCATAGTTAAATATTATCAGGGCCATATTGTTTGAGGGAAACAAAAAGAACACCCCCATAAATAAGACAAAGTTCAATTCCCTGTTTTCATTTTTAAAAAAATATTTATCCATTAAAAAATGAATAAACAAAATTGGCATCCTTCATATTTGCCCAAAAGTACTTTACACTTTTGGTGATTTGAAAAAAAGTCCATTTTTTTTCAATCTACAAATTTTGTAGCTAAATAAAAGTAATATTTACAAATAGATATTGTAAAATCTACAAATTTTGTAGTTTTTTACACACTTCAAACATGATTAGCTAAAATTAACTACAAAATTTGTAGTTTTTTTTGTAATAGGTTGTTTATATTATAAAAATAATCAAAATTATCATGAATTAAAAAAAACATAAAAAATTCATTTTAGCTGAAAGTGTAAACTACTAAATGAAGGATGCCACAAAATTGATATAAATCCCATATACCAGTGCAATGCCTTGGCAATTATTTTAGGGATATTAACATTTTTTGAAAAATCAGTAAGCAGATTTAAAATCGAAAAAATTGTCCCGATTGTCAGGTCTGTGGTCCGGCTGGCGCCAAGGTTCCATTGCCGCATGTCCGAATTTTTAAGATCGGTTGCCTCCCGAATGATATAAGTTTCATCAACAGTCAGAAATGACAAGCTGTTACTCATTGAAAAGCAGAGTACAGGGATGAGTACTATCGTGATGAATATGCTGAATTTGAAGTTTTTTTTTCTTGGAATATAATACGCATACAAAAACAAAGTGATCAGACAAACAACAAGCAAATTATATTCAAATATATTCAAAGCGTATCCTTTTTGTCCTTTGCAAATCACGATGCGGATGCAGGTAAAACAAATATAAACAGCAGATTAAATAAAATATTTCATAGTACACGACCAAATAAATTTTGAAGGGCGAAGACCTCCGAGGTTTTCAAAACCTCGGAGGTCTGATATCCAACTCACCCGTCAGAACTTATTTGGTTAGACACTAGTCTGTCCAAACACATGCTTCTGTTTCTGTATTTTTTCCATCCGGGAAATGAATATTAATCGTGTTTTGCCCCTCATGAAGTTTGAGGAGAGCCATCCTTGCAAACTGAAAATAAGTTTTCACCCGGAAAGAAGATAAAAGAACAGAAGTCTTTGCTTTTAATCGAAAAAGCACTGAATATGCATATGTGGGGGACGGGGTCAGGACAGCAAAAAAAGCATCGGTCGTCAAATTAAGATCAGGCATGAGTTTATGATGATGTGTTGTATTGTTTGCCTGATCAATGAGCAGCAGATCCGCATCTCCTTCAGAGCGGACGGTGCCGGATATGCGCCCGCCCACAAACGGGAAGGGAGATTCAAAATCCACCTGAATGCTTCCGTCTTCTTCCGAATCATTTACAATGGCAATTCCGTCCTTTGTTTCCTCTGCTCTGATCTTCCCTGATACGAGCTTCAGGTCAGCAACATTCAGGTGATACTCAAAAAAACCATTATAATACTCCGGAACATTCTGGGGATATTTGCCGAGAAAATATTTTCCGATGTTATGATTCATAAACACAATTTTTTCCCCGGTCCGTAACTGATATCTGATTTTATGATCCGCGGCCGCGTTGTTCCAAACTCTTTTTCGGCCCTTTATGTAAAAACTGAGTTCTTCTTCGGGTTTCAGGATATCTGTCTGACCGTTTGTGTAAAAACCGATTTCCTCCCCGGGGACATTTCCGAGCATGCAAATTTCTTCCACACCATAGAGTTCTCCTGAATTTTTGTCATAAAAACAGATGCCTCGGTCCGCATCGAACATTCTCCATTTTCCGTTTGCATAAATTTCCGACACCACATGACGGCCTTCGCCAATCACCCAGGTTCTGGCTCTCAGCCCTGCCATTTCTGCCAGTTTTGAAAGCGTTCCGGCTGTATCATCACAGAAACCGTAACCATAAACAGACAAATATTTAATAACATCATATTCTTCAGACTCCTCTGTGACCGGCACGAAATGATAGCGGTTCTCTGCGACAAATCGCCAAAGCGACCTTGCCCGTTCCAATTCATTCTCAATAGAAAGATGCCCCGCGGATTCCAGAAGATGCTCTGCCGTGTCCCAAAGGTGTTTCTGATACAGAATGGGACCGGTCACGGTTTTTTCTCCCTTATTTAAAATTTCATATTGATAGTTCTGAATTTTGGGAAGCTCAATGTTGGCCGTTTTTTTTGAAAGAATGATAGGAAACTTTTTTTGATAATTATTTTCGTCAGACAAAGTTTCAGTGGAATTTGCAGCAATCTCCTCATAATAATTCGCTCGGATATTCAGCTTGCATAACACTCTCAGCATATCTTTCATAGAAATTTCATCAATGCTTTTGGCGGGAAATGCTAACGCTTTTCTCAGGTTGGTGAGATATAAGATTTCCTGTGAACTGAAGGAGAGGCGGCTTTGTCTGGCACAAATATCATGGTACAGTTCATTGTCGTAAACAGCGATTGCCAGCAATGCAAGCACAATGATGCCTGCTAATATCGCAACAACATGCCGTGTGAAATGATAATGTTTTTTTACAGGATTTTTATCCGAGACTTGTCTCTGCATAAACAATGAATAAAATCTGATTCCCTGTTTTCATTTGCAATTTCCTGATGATCAAATTTTTTGCTCCGATCCGGCCGGACAGGAAAAAATTTGATCATCGGGTGATTTGTGATTGAAGACTTAATTCTCAATGTTACGAATACGGTAAGGTTTTTTCTGCTGGGATTCATAATAGGTCCGCATGACTATTTCCGCGAGTATTCCCATCAGAACAGCCATGCCCCCCATCAGCACAAAAAGCACTGTAAGCGTTGGCAGGGGCGTTTCTGTAAAAGACTTCCCTCCCCAGAATTTATAATAAATCATTGTGGTAAAGGAGATACCTGCAAAAAGAAAGTTTGTCAGCCCAAAACCTCCGAAAAAATGAATGGGACGTTGCAGATACTTGTCCCAAAATCTTATAAGGGCCAGATCCAGTATCACCCTGCCTGTTCTTGAAATCCCGTAATGTGATATCCCTGAATGGCGCGCATGGTGGCTGACGACTATCTCAGCCACTTTTGCCCCCCTCCACGACGTAAAAACAGGAATGAACCGATGCATTTCACCGTACAGCTTGACATCTTTTATGACATCCTTTTTATATGCTTTCAAAGAACATCCGTAATCATGCAATTTGACGCCTGCAATTTTGGAAATGAGCCAGTTGGCAATCCTGGAGGGAATTATCCGTAACACCTTGGCATCTTTTCTGTTCTTCCTCCATCCGCTTACAACATCATATCCTTGTTCTATTTTTGCCAAAAGCCGCGGAATATCCGAGGGATCATTCTGATTGTCTCCGTCCATTGCAATAATAATATCACCTGCCGCATGGTCAAATCCGGCCATCATTGCGCATGTCTGCCCATAGTTGTGGAGCAAATGTATGGCTTTGACACGATGGTCATGTTCTGCAAGAGAAGACAAAATTTTTCCTGAGTTGTCATCGGATCCGTCATTTATCATGATAATTTCAAATTCACCGTCCATGGGTTCCAGTGATTTGATCAGATTTTTATAGAGTATTTCCAGATTGCTGTCTTCATTATGAATGGGAATGGTTATTGATATTTTCATTTATGCTGAATCAGGATTAAGGGTTAAGGATTTCATCTGTGTATTTATTCATATCTCAGTTACAAGTTACAAGTATCATATCCGAAGTCTGACCATCAAGTTATTTTTGATATATTATTTATACAGCCTTGTCATTGCCGAAGATCATTTAACATTGCTTTAATATTAAAATGCACATACCCGCCGTATTGTGCGGGAAAATCATTGATCGCCAGCCATATGTCACCTGTACCGGGATAAGCGACAAGGCTCCACATATTGGAAACACATGCGTTAAACTCCTCAACGGGTTCGGGTGCCTGAAAAGTAAAATCCGGATATAACGCACAAATGGTACAAAGAATATTGTTTGTCCAGGAACGTTGTTCCTTCTGACGAGCCATGCGGGTATAAGGATCAAACCGGTCACTCATCATTTTAATGGCATTTTCCTGTGTGATGTTTCCATAATATTCATGGATTAACTGTCCGTAGCGTTCAAAACGGCTCGGTGCCTGAACATAAAAGTTGTAGGGTTCTTTCAGGCTGTTTTGCCAATTCTGGATCGTGGAGATGTCCTTCAGCTCGTTTACAGGAACCTGATCAGCCGCCATATTATAGCCGGAATATCCCATCCATCCGGGATAACAGTTGGAATGGTTTGCCTGATACAATGCGTTTATATCAGGTGCGGGGTAACGTACACAGACCATTTTTGAAGAAGTTTCCACCACGGCTGCTTTATTGGCTTTTGCATCAGCCACATGATATGCGATACCCGCGCATCGCGGGTATTTATGAAAAATATCAATTGCCTCATCCAGCGTGCCTGCGTTGGTAAGCAGTAATCGGGTAAAAATACCGATGCCGCAGCCTTCCATTGTCTCATCTTTCATGCTGTTCAGATGCGTCATCATTTCCAATCCGTGTTCATTCAGACCTCCGTCCAGCCCGATCATACCCGGATAAGTCAGAAACGCATGGCCATGACCTTTCTCGGGTGCAGCAATCACCATCATCCGATTATCCAACTGGGCAGGCATGTTGAAATTGTCCATATTTTTACCAAAAATCAGATTGCCGTTGCCGCCTGCCCATTCATCCCACGCGCTGAAGCTGCTGCATCCCCCCGAACCTGGCAAGGTCCTGCCCGATATTTTTTCAGATTTTTTGCCTTCCGGTTGCCAGTAATGCGGATGGCAATAGATACACCACTGATCATAATTGGTGTTCCACAGAAATATCTGATCAGATGTGACACTCACGCCAGCATCGTTGGCACCGTCTGCAATGCCCTGCATTTCTTCTTTCAGTTCTTCCGGCAAAAATGGTTCTGCTGCTTTTTGGCCCAGCCAGAGAAGTTTTTCAGCAGTTTCCAGGTCTGAGCCTGTCTGTGCCGCAACATAGGCTGTTGTTGCCGGCAGAGTGCGGCTGATCATCAGGTCTATTTTATCCGCAAGCAGAAAACCATGCTGATATCCCATTTCATAAGGGGTTCCTTTAATTTGCAATACGTTTACCCCATTTATTTGTCCAAATTTTCCTTTTTGTATCAGTTTCTGTTTTTTCACAATTACCTTCCTCTTATTTTGATTTCGCAAAAACCTTACGATAACTATTACTCGATGATCAAGTTTTTTTCTGTCATTCCTGTGAAAGCAGGAATCCAATGCCTCCGGCTTCGTAAAATCTGGAAAAAGCAAATTCCTGCTTTCGCGGGAATGACAGGTTTCTTATTCGAACCAGGTCAAAAAATTTGATCATCGGATAGTCCTGCAAAGGTAGTGATGAATCCCGCTCAATCCTCCGGATATCAGGACACTGAATCTCATTCATCACTGCTTGTGCAGGACTACCGATCATCGGATATTAAAATAGTATCTGCTAAATTTCAGGGTTCGCGGCAGCTCAAAAAATCCCGAACAATATTTATGAATTCCATAGGTTTTTCCATGTCTATGGAATGCCCTGCATGCTCAACAAAAGAAAAAATTGCACCCGGAATCGCATGCAACACCTCGGTACTTTCCTCAGGCGGAATCAACTGGTCTTCCTTCCCGCAAATCACCATGGTTTCTGATGTGATAGTATGCAGAGCATCTCGGCAGTCAAACGCCTTAATAGCATTGACCTGATTCTTAAATCCAATTTCAGTCTGCGGATAGGGATATTCGATTGCGAACCGGAGGGCATTATCCAATGCTTCTTTGTCCTCAAAAAAACGCCTTGAAAATATCCAGTAAAAAATATTTCTGAACCACAGTTCGGGATTCATTCCACTTTCCATATAAGAAGACCAATCAGACAAAAGGGCATTATTTCGTTCAGAACAGCAAGCAGAGGTTCCCGCCAGGATTAGTTTTGAAACATGTTCAGGATATCGGATCGCACAATCCAGCGCGACAAATCCGCCCATGGAATGTCCGAGAAGATTGACGGACGAAAGTCCCATATATCGGATCAGAGCGATACAGTCATCAGTAATATGCCGAATACTTGTTTCAACATTCTGAGGCATTGTTCTGCCCACTCCTCTGTTGTCAGGAATGATGAGACGGTAATATCGGGAGAGTTCTTTCACTATGGGCTGCCAGCTTTGGGAGTCACTGGCCAGACCGGCAACAAGCATCAGCGGTGCGCCTTCTCCATAGAGTTCATAGTAAAGATCAATATCCTTAGTTATCATATTTGGCATTTCGTAATAATCTCCTGAATAAATTATCGCGTAGGTTCATAGTTATAACAGACCCGCTGTTTTGTTTTAGCATCCGAAGAATTTCGTGCTTCATGCACAGCCACATGCTTTTGAGATTAACAGCGAGCCGAGGACATTTTCCCAGTTTTCTTCAGTGCAGTCAGCAGCGGAAACGCTGGTGCCGGGAATTCCGGCGTTGTTCAATGTACAATCCAACCGGCTGTAAGCGTCCACTGTCTTGGCAATCAGCGAGTCAACTTCTGTGGATTGGATCCATCCGTTTTGACAAAAAAACTCCGAATGTCCAGCCAGCTAATTTCTCTGATATCACCATGTATGCAATCCTTGCCATACTACACATTTTCCGGTTATGCAACTCGTTCCTGGCTGGCAATCCTGATCCGGACAGCAAACAGATCTTGACAAAGCTGTAATGTGTTGAAGAACGGCAATCTGTTGTACTGGCTGATTATTTTTCAGCAGCCTTATTTTTCGAGGAAAGCTTTGATTCTAGCTCCGGCCTGTTTAATATTCAGCACACCGTCAAGATGGCCGCGTGTAGCTTGAAGCTGG
The DNA here is from genome assembly GCF_017377395.1 of Desulfonema magnum. Lineage (GTDB taxonomy): Bacteria > Desulfobacterota > Desulfobacteria > Desulfobacterales > 4be13 > Desulfonema_C > Desulfonema_C magnum. Next base: position 1,262,533 of record NZ_CP061800.1, read on the forward strand.
GGTGATGAAAATGTCACAAACCGGGCTGATAATTGCGATCCCATTTTTATTCCGCAAATTTTTTATGAGTTAAAAATCAGGAAGTTAAAAAATGCGGGGAACAAAAACGGGATCAGCTTTTTCAGAGCCTTGTAAACATTTTCATCACCCCAGTTTTATGCCATAGTCTTAACGGGCGGTTTCGGAGAACATATCGGTAAGCCCTGGCTTTTTCAAGAATTGAAATTCTGTCATTCCTGAACAGGTTATGCTCATTGTGAAAATCTGTCAAAAGCCGGGGCCGTTCGGTGCATATCTCAGGCATCGCGTCAAAATAGGCTTTTCGCAGACCGCGAACACGCTCCGTCAGCCCATATGCCTGAAGTGAAATATCTTTTAATGTGATGTCAGCCATAATACATTCCTCTTGTTTCTTTTTTTCTTTACAAATTTTCCATCTGTCTGATGCGTTTGCCCAGGTATTTTTTGTGCTTCCCGATTTCTTCGGCCGCGACTCGCGAGAATTCATTCCATGTGGGAGCTGTCTTTTTTACCAGTTCTCTGACATGCTGAGTCAGCGCACCGGGCGCGCCGCCACTGACTTCTTTTACCTGAACCTCATATTTCCCCTCGTTATAAAGGCGCAGCGATGTCACATTGAGATCATCATCCAGCAGCACGGCCGCGGCCCCGTAAATCGGCGCGGTTGTCGTCTTCTCTACAACCCAGCCGCCCGTATTGTAAACATTGACCAAGGTGCGGGGATAGCCTGAAAGCTGGTACTGGGTCTCGCAGGGTTTGTGGGTATGCCCGAAAATGAACGTGACATCTCTGGGGTCCCGCCCGATTTCGTGTGTCATCTGAGCAAGCACCGGACCTGTCAGGTATTTTTTTAATCCTTGTTCTGCCTCGTCACTGAGGGCTTTTCCACCTCCCTTTGATCGCTCACGCGTGACAATAGCGTCCGCAGTCTTTTGTAAAATAAATTCGAGGGGTTTGCGCATCAGCCTCAGCCACCAGAAGCCGTGTTTTCTGATCAGTCCCCGGGTCAGGTTTTTTAAAAGTTTGTCTCTGGCTTTTTCGACGCTCAGACTGATATAAATATTCTCAATCAGGGGACCCACTTTTCCGGAACGCCCCATGGCTGACCAGAAGAAATCTATCCACGCAAAATTTTCAGCCTCAATATCCCCGACTGTGGCTGACGGCTGTTTTTTATCAGGGAAGAACATTCTTGCCAAGTCACTCATCAGATGATAAATCTCCTCCACAAAATGCCCGTGGTGAAAGATTGCACAGCGATCATTGTTGTAAAGACCGAAATTGGGATAGGCAACCGATACTTCGAAATTTTTCAGATATTCAGCACGATGAATCAGGTTGCTGAGATAATAGCCGCGCGGCAAAGGCTTTTTGTCCTCTTTCTCAAACATTCTGCTGTCGTGCCAGGGCGGGGTTAACAGAGAATCAGGCGGGACCTCTTTCAGATGTTCCACATACTGGGTTTCCCGGGCCAGTTCCCACATATGATGATCATGATTCCCCGGAATAAAGACGATCTTGTCAAACAAGTTCTCCTCTTCTTTGGGCAAAATGTGCCTGATGAATTGCTCAAAGGCTGCTGAGGCATTGTTCATCGGGGTCAGGGCAATTTCGAGAATATCACCCGCCAAAATCAGAGTCGGCGGAGTGTCCTGTTTATCATTTGCTTTGATCATATCCCTCAGACCATTGCACAGGGCAACCATAGCAGGACTCGGTTTGGACAAATCAATACCGGAAAGGTTTGTTCTGAGGTTTGTCAGAATGCTGTCGTGCTGGCCGAAGTGCATGTCTGACAGGCAAATATAGCGGATGTTGCTCATGCGGAAATCCTCCTGTTTGCGGATGGGAATAAGGTTCGTTCAATGGAGCGGAATCTTCCTGAAGTTTTTAATGTCGCCGTGAAAGTGCGGAAAATGAACACAGTCAGCAAATCAAAAAAGTTCACCTTCCGCAAAAAGCATTATAACCAAATATATTCTATATAGATAGAAAATATTGTAAATCAGGAAAATCCTGATTTAAAGATAAAAATTTCTTAAAAATGGGAAAGGCATTTCCCATATCAGGCAACAGGTTCCGGGAGTTACGACTCTTTCCGAAGGCCAATGCTTATCAACTTGATGAATATGATGGGACATTTTTCAGAAAAACCATTGACAAATTATAGGTCTTACGAATATGGAGGATATGACGAAAGGAACAGAAAGCAACACTTAACACCTGGCACTTTCATAAGTACCTAACCATAAGTTTCCGATATTCGCACGCGAAAGAAACCCGGCTTTTTTTTCGGAATGATCCGCGGCCCCTGAAGAAAAAAGCCGGGTTTCTCCCCTGTTAGCGGAAAAAAAGATGTATAAAAAACTTTTGATCGGGTATTTACAAACAGACATGACCTCTGGTCACAACGAAGCATGAAAGCCGGCCCATAGCCCATAGCCCATAGCCCATAGCCCATAGCCCATAGCCCTTATGAAAATAAAACTTTCCTACAAACTTTTCACGGCGTTTTTAGTGGCATCCCTGATGATCGTGGCCTTGCTGATCGGAATCATGCAGTTTTTTGTTCATCGCAAGTTTTCGGATTATGTGAACAGAGTGGAAATGGAGAAGCTTACTGATCTTACAGAAGCCCTGAGCGCGGAATATCAGAGGCATCAGGGATGGGAATCATTGAGAAGGGATCCTGAGCGGTGGCAGAGAATTTTAAGATCAAATCTTGCGAGAGATGATTTTGACAGGATGAGACCTCCTCCCCCTGCGCCTCCGCCTTTTGAGGAAAATATGGAAACAGGACAAATACAGAAAAAACAGGGGCCTCGTGAACGTGGACGGCACCCCCCGCCGCCCCGGGATCATCGCCTGAAACCTGATCCCGGAAAGCTTTCGCTTTTTGACGCACAGAAACATCATGTCATCGGCCGTTGGTTTTCTATTGAAAAATATACAGTTCGGAAAATTACGGCTGACAGCAGGATCATAGGATGGTTAGGGCTCAGGAAAAGAAAGCGTCTGTCCCATCCGCTGGATGTTGGTTTTTTAAAAGAGCAGATAAAGGCGTTTTATTTTATCGGATGCGGCATTCTGGTGCTAGGCACTGTTGTCTCATTTTTTTTATCAAAGCACTTGCTCATGCCAATCAGACAGCTTAGAGCAGGCACTCGGGCATTGATCTCCCGTGAGTTTAAAACGAGAATTGAGGTCTGCTCCACAGATGAGCTGGGGGACTTGGCCGCGGATTTTAATGTGATGGCCCGGACCCTTGAAAAATATGAGCAAATGCGTAAACAATGGCTTTCTGATATTTCGCACGAACTGAGAACGCCTTTGTCCATCCTTCGCGGTGAAATTGAAGCATTGCAGGACGGAATTCGGGAGATGAATTCGGAATCGCTGGAATCGCTGCATTCGGAAGTGATTTATCTCGGTAAGACCATTGATGAGCTTCACCAACTCTCGCTGGCTGACACGGAAACCCTTTCTTTTAAAAAAGAGCCTGTCAGTCCGCTGCATGTTCTGAAAGACACGCTCAGACGCTTCCGAACCCGTCTGATTCAGCGTGAGATTGCGGTTCAGGACAATACAGAGCATGAGAAGAATATCATCTTACTGGGAGATGCTGACCGCCTGAGCCAGCTCTTTTCCAATCTCTTAGAAAATACCCTGCGTTATACGGAAATTCCGGGAACCCTGAAAATTTGGCAGAAACTCACCGACACGAAGATGTCTCTGTTTTTTCAGGATTCAGGTCCGGGCGTGCCGGAGGAATCAGCCGAACATTTGTTTGACAGGCTTTACCGGGTGGATAAGTCCAGAAGCCGTATGCTGGGAGGGAGCGGACTGGGCCTTTCCATTTGCAAACAGATTGTGGAAAATCACGGTGGTAAAATCAGCGCGGCCAATATGCCGTCAGAGGGACTGCGAATTGAAATCACATTTCCTCTTGATCTAAACAAAAAAACAAAAGCGACATCATCCAATGACAAACCCAGATATTCTCATTGTTGAAGATGAAAAAAAAATTGCCCGGATCCTTCGTGATTATTTGGAAAAAGCAGGCTATGCTGTTTCCGTCCTGGAACGCGGAGATCAGGTCCTTCCGTGTGTCAGAAGAAAACCGCCAAATCTGATTCTGCTGGATATCATGCTCCCGGGCGCGGACGGCATGGAAATATGCCGGGAACTCAGGAAATTTTCCAATGTTCCGGTTATTATGATTACTGCGCGAACCGAGGAAATTGACCGGCTGGTCGGTCTGGAACTCGGAGCAGATGACTACATTTGCAAGCCGTTCAGTCCCAGAGAGGTGGTTGCCCGGGTGAAAGCAGTGTTCAGAAGAGTATATGCCGAACCTTCGGAAAACCAAATGGCTGTCGGGCCAATAATATTGAATGAAGACACGCACCGGGTGACGATTGACAATAGCGAATTGAAACTGACGCGCAGCGAGTTCGGACTGTTAAAAGTAATGATGGCCCGTCCTGACCGTGTTTTTTCCCGTAATGAACTACTGAATAAAGTACAAGGCTATGACTTTGAGGGCTATGACCGCACCATTGACACCCATATAAAAAATCTGCGGAAAAAATTCTCAAAAATGCTTCCCGATAAGGAGATTATCACCACGGTTTACGGACTGGGATATAAATTCAGTGTTCCTTCCGAATGACTCGAGTGTGAAAAAGAGAAAAGATTCTTCCGGGGCAGGGGGGAGTAATCTGACATGCTGGCAATGAGGCTTCAACCCTCCCTCAGCGGGAGAGTTATAAAGCCAAATATTGTTCTGATTCAGTCTGACTGAATTTCACGCTGGGGGGGGGTTAACGGGGTACGATAATGCGGGAATCTTCCTTCTGTTGCTGTTCCTTCGCCTCTGCGATCATTCTTTCAACGGTCTCATTCACGGCCTCGGGAAAATTTTTGATAGCTTCCTCAATTGTTTTTCCCTCAAGAGAGCATTGAATCGGCAAGGGCCCGTTGGGAGATATCAGCTGAGTATGTCCGAAGAAAATAGTTTCACGGGTTTCATCTGGTGAGCCGTCAGCTTTTACAGGGGTGAGCCGCCGGATCGAGCCGACCCTGAGATCAGTATAAGCTTCCTCACGATAGAGATTGTTCCCGTCCATCCTGATTTCGTTCATATTCATCCGGTTGGTGGTGGTCATAATATGTTTGTCTCCTTTTTTAATTCCTTGTGGGAATAAATGCTGTGAACAAATCCGCGGTTTAAAATCGGATTGGAAGCTTCTGCCCTTCAATAAACTCGTAAAAATAAACCGGCCAGCAGAAAATTCCTCTGGTCATCGCCAATTAAATTCGCTGACTTACTGACATCATTAATTCTGAGATTTTAATCTTACATCCTATTTATTCCGATCAGTTCCGAAAAATAAGCACAAGTACCCGGACAAAAGTTTTTCGATATTTTTTCCGGAGTACTGAAATGGAATATCAGCACTCAGAATCAGAAAAAATGTCGGAAAATTTACAGGCAGGTGGTGAGTAACATCAGAATGTCTTACTGTCCGGAAATAAAGAAGCATCCTGTCTTACGGATAGAATGCTTCCTATTCATTCATTGATCTCTATACTTTTTGAACATTAGCAGCAGCAGGGCCTTTGGGGCCCTCTTCCACATCAAATGTTACTCTGTCACCCTGTGTCAGGGACCTGAAACCGGTTGAATTAATTGCCGAGTGATGAACAAATATGTCATGGCCGTCTTCATGTTCGATGAAACCATAACCTTTTTGGTCATTAAACCATTTTACAATTCCGTTTGCCATCGTGCTAAACTCCTTTTAAAAATTTGTACTTACGGTCTCGGACTTCAGGTTGCCACTTTGACAAAAAAAAACAGTCCCTCAGAACGAAACCGGCCAGAAAAAGAGCCGAAGCTTTTTCAATCGGAAAAGAATAAGACTTTTTGGCATAATAGTCAAGCATATAAAAAAAATTTTTTGTTTAAAAACAATGGGTCGGACATTTTTTATAACCTGTTGTTTTTACGGGATTTGCGGATTTTGGCTTTAAAATTTTAAATTATTTAATTTCAATAGGTTACAGTTATGAAACGCCTTGATTTACAGAACCTGTACGAACCATTGTAAAAAAATATTAAGCAGATATCCAATCATGTTGTAATATTTGCAGAATAGTAAGAAATATAGCTTCAAGTACTTATGTTATAAATTACTAAGGTTATCAAATTTTTTTGATAGTTGTCTCACCGTTGTTCAGATTAAGCATTGATACACGAAATGCCTCAGCTTTTTCCTCCGGTAATTCCAAAATAAACGAAGCGTCCGTGGCATAGGTCTCTTTTCTGATTTTCGCCTCATATAATTTTGCCATATGCCTGAAAGCAGAGATATTTGAGTAGTTCACAGTGACGGACACGCATACGGATATGATTTTTTCTTTGATATTCAGGGTGGAAAGAGCTTTTCTGACCATGCCGGAATAGGCCCGGACCAAGCCGCCAGTACCAAGTCTGATTCCTCCGAAATAACGTGTTACAACCACTGACACCTCACCCACGCCTGAATGAAGAAGCATATTCAGGAGGGGACGCCCCGCGGTGCCATGAGGCTCACCATCGTCACTCATGCCAATCTGATCAGTGCTTCCGGGAGGCCCGGCCACAAAGGCCCGGCAATTATGCGTCGCGTCCGAAAATTCATCCCTGATCTGAGAGATAAATATCTTCGCGTCATCGCGTGCAGGGGTATGCGCGACCGTGGCAATGAACCGGCTTTGTTTTACTGTTTCCTCGACACGATGAATCCCCCGGGGGACGAAATAAGACAACATATTAAATTCCATATTAAGTTTAGCAATAGTTCGGACAGGGAAATGTAGGGTGGGTGGAGCGAAGCGCAACCCACCTTGTGCGGTGGGTTGCGCTTCGCTCCACCCACCCTACTTGATTATCAAGTATCAGCAAACTGAAAATGATTGAAAATTCATGCTTCGTTCGTAGTTCCGCCTTTAGGCGGTCTTTGTAAATACAGACCCCTGCGACCGCCCGAAAGCGGAACTGCGAACTTTTTCAATCTGCTGAGTATCATAAAGAACATATTTCCGGATGGTTATCTGTCTGAAGCATATAAGACGGCTTTCCTGTTATTCAGGAATTAAGATGCTGGAACCCGTTGTTATTCGAGCTTCGAGGTCCCGATGGGCCTGGACAGCTTCGGACAACAGATAACTTTGCATAATTTCAACCTTGACAATGCCTTTCTCCACCACTTCGAACAGATCCCGGGCATGGGCGAGCAAATCCTCTCGTTTGGCAGTATAGGTCATCAGACTCGGCCGGGTGAGGAATAAAGATCCCTTTTCAGCGAGAATACTGACATCAAAAGGGGGAACCGGCCCCGAAGCCTGACCAAAAGAGACCATCATTCCCATAGGACGGAGACAGTCAAGAGACTTCATAAAAGTGGCCTGGCCAACAGCATCATAAACCACATCAACGCCTCTGCCCTGAGTCATTTCTTTTACCTGTAAAACCATGTCTTCCTGTTTATAAAGGATGGTTTCATCGCAACCGTGGGCGCGGGCGAGTTCTGCTTTTTCCGATGAACCGACCGTGCCGATCACCCGTGCTCCGATATGCTTGGCCCATTGACAGAGGATAAGACCCACACCGCCCGCCGCAGCGTGAATCAGGAGGGTGTCCCCGGGTTTTACATGGTAGCAGCCTCGCAAAAGATAGCGGGCAGTCATTCCCTGAAGCATGACTGCCGCCCCCTGTGATGTTGAAATGCTTTCAGGAAGCTTTACCAGACGATGAGCCGGAATGCGACGAATTTCAGTGTATGCTCCCGGCGGCAGGCCGGCATAAGCCACACGGTCGCCCACGCTGACTTCAGTGACGCCTTTGCCAACTGCCCTGACTATCCCCGCACCTTCCATCCCTGGTATGGCCGGAAGAGAAGGGAGCGAATAAAGCCCGGTTCGGTGATACACATCAATAAAATTCACTCCCACAGCTTCATGGCGGATTAAAGCTTCTCCAAGTTCCGGGCTGCCCGGGTCATAGTCCTTCCAGTGCAAAACTTCAGGCTCACCTGTCTCATACATTATGATAGCTCTTGCCATATTTCTCCTCCTTTTTTAAGCTTTCATCTCAGTTGAAATCTTTATGCCGAGGATCAGGAGTGCGAAAATTTTATTTTCGCAAACATTGCATTTTCGCAAACATTGCGTTTATCGCAAAATACGGTGGTTGCGAGTGAATGCGAAAATAAAATTTTCGCACTCCGGAACTTTAATTCCTGGCTTATTTGCCTGCGTGATCCTCGTCTGACAGTTGCAGTATTTCCGGCGGAATTCCTCGTGATTCAATTGTTTCGGGTTTCTTCTTCCCTGGCAGCAAAACCGTAAGGGAGAATGAATGGAGTCCCAGCCGATGAAAACCGCAATGATTTTTCAAATAGTTCAATGAGCGTCGCGTACCATAACGCTGATCTCCCACCACAGGATGTCCCGCCATTTTTGCATGTCTGCGAATCTGATGTTTTCGACCCGTCAGAAGTTCGCATTCCGCCAATGTATAGCGGAGCGTATGACGAAGTACACGAAAGCGGGTCCGGCATTCAACTCGCTTTCCTTTTCCCGCGGGACAGTCACGTCCCCCCGGAGTTTTGGACAACGGCCACTGCCAAAGCCCTTGTTTGTCCTCGCCTTCTTTGACGGATAGTTTTCCGTGCAAAAGGGCAATATAATGTTTTTGCACGGATCGGGATTCAAACTGCTTGGAATAATATCGAAAGATATCAGGACGGCAGGCGAGCAAAATAACCCCGCTGGTCTCCTTGTCCAGGCGATGAACCGCGTGAAGGCCAAACCCCGGTTCATAGTTCAGCGCATGAGAAAACAAAGGGGTTGTTTCGATGTAAGTCTTCAGAATTGAGCAGAGGTCCGTTCCGGGTTCATTGTGAACGCTGATATCACAGGGTTTGTCAACTGCAAGCCACCCTTTTCCTTTTGCAAGCACCGGAATCGGAGCCCGAGGGGTTATAATTGTCTCCATTATAATATCTCTGATTTATTTAAGCACATTGTATTTCAGACAAACCGCGTTTTGATTTAACCTTTCCACTTCTCTGAGTTCCAGTTCCATGGAGATTTCCTCGGTAAAAAGAGAAAGCCCCGATCCAAAAATTTTCGGTGAAATGGTCACGACAATTTCATCAATCAGGTTCTCTTCTGCAAACAAAGCGTTCACCAGTGCGCCGCCCGCCAAAATCACTTCTGAGAAACCTTCTTTTTCCAGATTATCCAAAATTTTTTCAGGCGTCTCATCTGTAAAAATCAGATTTTCCCATTCGGATTTACGATGTTTGTCACGGGTCAGAATAATATTTTTCCGGTTTGGCAGGGGTCTGCCAATCGTGTCAAAGGTTTTTGAACCCATAATGATGACCCCTGCTTTTTTTGTCAGTCTGACAAAAAGCGTTTTGTCTGCCTTACCTGTCCAGTCCGGAAAGTGATCATGACTTTTTCCGATCTTCCCGTCAAGTGTCATTGCCATCAACAGGGTTACTTTCATTTTTGCCTCCGGCCCGAATTGTATGAAGTCATTTCATAAGTTGAACTGTCAGGGGAATAGTATAAAGTTCTCTGGAAACTCCCCGGGTAACACCAATCTGCCAGTCTGTACATTTGCCATGCCCGTTCAGAAGTCCGTCAATTTCCCGAACCAGCCCCTTGATGTTGATAATCGGATGGCGGGAGAATACTTTCGGCAGGCCGTAAGTAAGATGACACGCCAGACATTTGCCGGGACGCTGCTTCAGACAAAACTCAAATTTCAGTTTGTTTTGGGTGTGTCCTCTGAATTCAAGACTTATATTATAAGCACCTTCCGACGCATCTCCAAAAAGGGCATCAAAAAAGCGGTCTGTCCGGTCTTCAGGGAACAGCTTTTTTAATGTATCCTGCGTGAATATGTCGTTAATGCTGTTTTTTGGCATAATGAATTCGCTCCTCTCTTTGAGAATAGGTGTTAGGTGTTAAGTGTTAGGTGTTAGGTGTTAGGTGTTAAGTGTTAAGTGTTAGGTGTTAGGTGTTAGGTGTTAAGTGTTAGGTGTTAGGTGTTAGGTGTTAGGTGTTAGGTGTTAGGTCTGTACCTCATGACCGAGGGTCATCTCGGTTATGGGTCTTTATGATTGAAATTCTGATACATAGCCAGGCCATTCGTGACCAGGTATTCTTGTCAGTGTGTCCCGATTCTTTTCAGATATTTTTATAACTGAGACATCTCCCCGTGACTTTATTTTTTCGATAAAGCTGTCCCCTTTTAATGCAATGGAACCGATCACGAAATGATCTGAATCTAATATTGTTATCAGGGTGTTCTTAAACAGGGGGGAAAAGCATTCCATTTTACCGATTTCATCAATCACCACCAGCTCATCCGGTGTCCGAGGTATCACGGAGGGAACAGCGATGCGATCAATATCCTTGGTGCTGACGCGGTAAGGCCCTACCCTCTGTAAGGGCCTGAGATATTTTTATGCGCCAGCACCCCCTGTTTTCCGTCCAGAGTGCTGATGGAAAAACCGACTCTTTTTCCTTTTTTTCTGATTTCACGAGTAAAAAATCCTGTGGCGGGTGTGTTCGTGTGTCTCACGATTTTTTCAACGAGTGTCGTCTTTCCGCACCCGGGCGGACCTGTGAAAAGAATATTCAGCGGTGTCGTCATTGCATCCCCCTGAATTTTCCTCCGAAAATGGGCGTGAACCGCCATTTTCGGAGTGTCGGATAAGAGACTGAGTTTTTGAAAAAACTTGGTCTCTCGTTTTAAGAGTTATACAAATAATCCGAGGGTTTTTCCGTGTTTTAAATTTACCAGTCCTTGTTCGCAGATTCTCAGATAAGGAATGGCCGCACCAGTAAGTGTAACTAAGGTGAGTAACGGATCCGGAAAAGGAACGCCCAGTTCAGATACCGTATGCTTAATATCTTTCATTCCCTGGGAAATTGTTTCCATGGACTTGTCGGAAATCAGTCCGAAAACAGGCAGGGGAAGTTCTGTCAGGATGTTTCCGTTGACACACACGACCGCTCCGCCCTGCAACTCATAAATTCTGTTGACTGCGGCAGCCATATCCGCATTGCCGGCCCCGATAACAATAATATCTGATGTGTCCCAGGACGCGCTGGATGCAATGGCTCCTGTCCGCAGTTGAAACCCTTTGATCAGCCCCACAAAGGTTTTGCCCGGCTGGTGCGTTCTGTCTATGGCGGCAATTTTTAAGATATCCTGATTTACATTTGATCTGATTTCGCCATCAACGGCCGCCAAGATCATGTTTTCTTCTCTTGTCACCAGATCCGTTATCAGTTCGATGACTCGGACCTCAGCACGGGAGACTCCTTTTTCTACTGGTATGGCAAAATCAGAGGGTTGCAGTTTTTTCGGAATGCGGACCGTTTTCAGGCTTGTTTCCGCGAACACATGCTCCCGGGGAGGAGAGAGAAGTTCGCCATTCTGATAAATGACCTGTCCGTTGCTGATAACGCATTCCGCTTCAATTTTTCTGATATCAGGAATAATCACCAAGTCCGCGTATTTTCCCGGGGCAATGCCGCCGATGAGTCCGTCCAAAGAGAAATGCTCCGCCACATTCAGACTGGCCATCTGAACAGCGGCAACCGGATCAAACCCGGAATCAATGGCCTTCTGAACAACAAATTCCATATAGCCTTTTTCCATAAGGTCTTCGGGTTCCACGCCGTCTGTCACCAGTGTGAGACGTCTCAGGTCCGTTCCCGCGTCCTTTATCTTGGAGATTTCTTCAATTTCTCTTCGGATGCTCCCTTCTCTTGCCATGACATGGATTCCCATTCTTAATCTTTCCAGAACCTGTTCCGCGTTTATGGGTTCATGACACGAGGAAATACCTGCCGCGACATAAGCCGCCAGTTTTTTACCGCTGGCCCCGGCTGAATGGCCTTCCAGGGTTTTTCCGGCAACAAGGGTTTCCTCAAAAAGCGGCACCATGATGTCCAGGTTCTGAAAAACCCCCTGCCAGTAAGATTCGCCAAGTCCGATAATGTCGTTTCGTTCAAGAAGTTTTCTGAGGATTTCCTTTGGGATGCCGAATGTGGCTTTGCTGGTTGACACCATGGCCGGAGCCGTGGCGAGAATCTTAATGGGCTGGTCTTTTAATGAGTCAAGAAAATCCGCAATTCCCTCATATCCAGCTACTGGAAAGACTTCCAAGGTTTCAGTAACAATGGTGGTGGTTCCGCCTTTCATGGCGTATTTCAAAAACTCGCTGATATTGAAAAGCCAGGCAAGATGGGCGTGTCCGTCTATCAGACCGGGAATGACGGTTTTTCCCTTCGCGTCAATGACAAGTGTCTCCGGGCCTATGGTATGATCCGGATCATGGCCTGTGTATGCAATCCATTTTCCTTTACAGCTTACGGAACAGCCGCTGAGGATTTCTCCGGTATAGACATTGACAAGGTTTGCGTTAATAACTGCCAGATCAGCCTTTTCCTGACCCAGTGCGACGCTTATTAATTGCTTTGAATCCCCGTGGCACAATGTTTCATGTATTGTCATGGCAATTTCGCTTTCTTTGATCTGTTTCAATGGAATGGCTTTGCAGATTTAATTCTTTCCCCTGACGATTTTAAAAAAAACGATCATATCTGACTTGTAAACCATAACTTTTCAGGCATGTCAATAATTATAAGACGGATGGGCGGAATATGGGCTTTTGAGACAACTGAACCGGGCAGGGATATTGGGGTAGTTTTCAAAAAAACAGACATAATCAGCAGATGAAAAAATTTTCAGTAAGTACCCGGACAAAAGTTTTTCGATATCCGAAAACCTGTGAGATTTCGTAAACCTCGCAGGTCTTATGTCAGAATCTATACCTGAAAATTTATGTCCGGGTACTTCCCCAACCTTCCGGAAAAAGCCGGGTTTCTCTGATCATAAGTTTTCAATATTTGTAAGGGAAAGAAACCCGGGTTTTTTTCCCGGAATGATGGGCCTCGCCGTGAAGGAAAAAGCCGGGTTAGCAAACCGAACCGAGCGAGGGAAGCAGGATTACAATTCCACTGTTGTCTCCTGCAACATGAGATGCACCCCTTTTACAGAAGGAATTTTTTCGGGCAGCGTCCTGACCAGATCAGCATTGCTTTTGTTCCTTTTCAGCTTAATATGATAGGCATAGTCAAGACGTTCTCCCTGTTTCATATCTCTCAGGCTGATCAGGGCAAATTTTTTACAGTGAGTTTTTAAAATACGCTCCAGTTCGCTCCGATTTTCATCGTTGTTTTCAATATTAAAACGGAGCATGCCGTCAAAATGGCTTGTCTGCCCCAGCGGTGTGAAATGAAGCACAAATGCCGTAAAAACAAAGCCTGTTGTTCCCACCACGGCAATAATATAAGCCCCCACACCGCATGCGATACCGGCTGCGAGTGCGGAAAACATAAAGAGAATATCTTTGGGATCCTTGAAGTTTGTGCGGAATCTGATAATGGCAAGTGCGCCAATCATTCCCAGACCCCGGGCAAGACTGTCTCCGATGGCCTGCATCACCGTCGCAGCGACAATGGAACCTAAAATAAGACCCTGCACATAATTCCGTGAATAGGAAAGCCCTCTGAATGTTTTAATATAAGTGACACCCACCAGCGTGGAAAGCAAAAAAGAGACAAGGACAGTGTAAACAGCAGTGAGCATCGCCGGATCAGGTGATGTGGTCTGAAGTGTCAGAAAATCAAGCATATCAGTTTTCTCCTGTAATTTGAAACTTGAAACTTGAAACTTGAAACTCGGTTTTGAAGATTCAGAAGTCGGAGGTTAGAACTGAAATTTTAACCCAGTTTCAAGTTTCGAGTTTCAAGTTTCGAGTTTCGAGTTTCGAGTTTCGAGTTTCGAGTTTCAAGTTTCGAGTTTCGAGTTTCGAGTTTCAAGTTTCAAGTTTCGAGTTTCAAGTTTCAAGTTTCAAGTCTCAAGTTTGGCTATTCTTGCTCCGGAATCGTATTGATAAAGCCCTAGTACTTCGATAACGCCGGTCATATATTTTGAAAAGCTTGTCCGTTGGAGATCGAAATACCGGATCAGATCAATCATCCAAAGCGGAACCTGTGAAGTATAACATTTCAGTTCGAGAATCACGGAACAGCCGGGGGCAAACGCTGTTTCTGCGTCACATGACACCATCTCCGATTCTCTGGGAATAATATTGTATTCGGTTTCAGGCATGAATCTCAGATCCGTGTCAAAGGTCACACGAGCGTAATCATCCACATCGCTGACATACGCCTTTCGGACGTACTGTGTCAGCACTTTGGGAGAGGCATTGTGAGCAATGATGTTTCGCTCAAAAAGCTCCATATTTTTTATTTCCGAAGGAGACGCATTGTTTTTTTCATGGGATTCGAAGCCTGGCTCTGTCCAGACTTTATACCATTCTTCATCCCTGACAGTGGCGCGATACTTCCGAATAACCCCTCCCACTTTCTGTTTGATCTCAAGAAAATAGGGCATCACCGGATCATCGCCATAGGAGCGCACACGCATGTTAAAGCGGTTTTCCGCCCCCTCGATCCTTTTCCTCAGAAACAGATAGCCGGGAGAATCCAGATAAAGATTATTCACCCTATAGAAACCTTTTTCCGCCCGCTCTGAGTATTTGTCAAGAGAACAATAGACTGCGGCAAAATCGGAAATGGGTTCTGTCAGTTCAGGAGGAATTGTGAACTTGAGTTCGTACCGGTCAAGCTGCGGTGGCAGTCCTTTTTGTTTATTTTTTCTCATTTTATATCCTCGGCACGGGCTGAAAGATAATTCTTCAGCGGCTTCTCAGAAAGTTTGCCTGTGATATTCATCAGATCAATATATTGGCGGCGGATGAGATAACCGATCCGCTTCAGCCGCATTTCGCTTTCCAGAATGCTTTTCTTTATTTTCAGCAATGTTAGCGGATTGATGCCTTCCATTTCCATATATTTCTTGAAAGAAATTTCCGCGTTACTCTCTGGCTTCCGATTCACAAGAATGCGGTGCTGTCGGATGAGGCGATTCAGAGACGCTGAAAGCGATCTGATCTTTTCAGAGGCTTTGTTTTTTTCTTCTTCATATTCCAGTTTTTCATCCAGCCAGTTTCTTTTCCTGCGATTGATATCTTCTCGGTCGGGATTGACAAAAGGCAGGTTAAATCCCACTTCCACGGAGAAAGCTTTTTCCGGTTCGTCATAATCATCCGTGTCATATTGCAGCTTGAGAAAATTAAAATATTTTCTGTTTTTTGCTATCTCAAACTGATATCTGTTCTCTGCAAGTTCCGTTTTGAGCTTCTGATACCTGATGCGGACATTATCCGGAGCCGGAACAGGCTGGATATATCGGATCATTTCTTCGATGCGTTCCGGCCCGATGAGGTTTTTCTCATCAAACGATATTTCCTCGTAATATCCTGCAATGGTTTTTATCTCTTCAATAATACCGGTTAGTTTATTTTCAAGTTTCACCAGATCCAGTTGAAGGTCAACATACCGGTCTTCTGCTGAAACAAGGGTGCGGATATCAAATGACAGGTCCCTCGTACTCATTTTTCTGAGTACATTGACCTCGTCATCATAAACAATCAGCAGGTTTTTTTTCATATTCAGCAGAGATAAGGTTTCCAGAAAATCAAGTACAAGTTCATACCGGTTTTTCAACACGTTGTTAAACAGGGCATCGTGTTCTGCCTTGACAGCTTTTCCGGTGGTCTGAAAAATTTTTTTGCTGCATTTGGTTTCTCCCCAGCCCCTGGGATGAAAGCGAAGGGAATATTTCTGCTTCTCAATATCAAATTCCTCGGTTTCAGTGCGGAATTCAATTCTGTCAACATAAGGTGTGCTTTCCGGAGAAGTTCTTATATGCTCAACCAGCTCGCGATGGCTTTGAAGCTGATGGTCATTTTCAGCAGTGCCAAGAAAGCGGTTTATGGTGAGTGGTTCTCCATTTGAAAAGGGGACGTAAAAGAGAAATGCAGCGATAAAAAACGGAAAAAGTTTTCTCATAATGCCCCCCTGACAGCAGCGATTTTTGACGGATTATTTCCTCCCTGATCAAAACTGATCATCAGTGTATCTTTGTCTTTGCCTGCGGCAATGCCTTCGGGCCGGAGTCCGTCAAACCTTGCAATGTGAATCATTTTTCCGGTATTTTCATCCAGTTTCCAGAGACTTCCGCCAATTTTCTGAGAAGATGTCCCTGTCACATAAAGCGTTCCGTTATGATGGAACATATCTGAAATATGCTCCTGATTTGATGCCTTATCTGTCTTCAGAATGATCTTTTTCCACAAGGAAACTTGATCATCATCTAATTTTTTCTTCCCCAGCATCTCCTCAATCCGGTCAATCCTGAGAATAACAGAATGCCCCCTATGAAAAGGAGATTTAAAACCGAGATACAGCGCACCGTCACGATGAAACATTCCTTCCATATCAAGCGAGCGTTCTCCCATGGCTTTCAGAATAAACTGTGCCCATTCCTCATTGTTATTTCGCACTGCATTTTCTCCAAGCAGTTCATAAAGATCAGCATTTCGGATAAGACTGAAATCATTTCCTTTCCGCTTTACAGAAATCAGAAGCCTCCGGGATTTGCCAAGGTTTCCCTTTTTGCTGGTACTTAGTGAGGACGCGATATAAAGCGTTCCGTCGTTGCTGACAGTTGCAGACTCCATATCACTGATCTCTTTAAGTCCTTTGATCAGGGTCTCTTTCGTAATTCTGCCCTGGTGATCCATGAGAAAGAGCAGGGGCGTTTTGTTCGGTGTATCATCGCTTAACATCAGCCAGCGGTCAATATCTTCCAGCCATACCAGGGCTGATGCTTCAATGCCCGAAGTCTTCAAAGGCGTCACCGGCAGTATTTCGTACATGGAGGTATCCGCTTTTTCGGGAAGTTCCGAATCTTTCTGCGGACGGTTTCTGGCGTATGTTTCTCCAGGTTCAAGCAGTCTTTTTAAATAAGAAAAAAATGTTGATTGCTGTTGTTTTAAATAAGAGATAAAACTTACTCTGGGTTCGGATGAAGTAATCACTACTTTTTCCCCGAGAATAAATCTGTTATTCCCGGGAATTTTAACCAGAACTTCCCTGCCCCATGTCTGCAAAACAGGATTTTTTCGCAGCCTCACGGGATATTCCACAATACGTGCGCCCACGCCCACCACAGTCCCGGCAACACTGCTTTTTGAATCTGTCTGAGATATGATTGTGACTTCTTTTCCCAATGACATACGGGTATAGACGTTCTCATGAATATAACCCTTGACAAACGAAGGATTCTTGGTATGCAGGGTCAGTATGGGAGCAAATGGCGACACTTTTTCCCCGGGCTTGAAATTCACGGATCCGATAATCCCCGATATCTGAGCATAAATATTCAGCTTGCTGTTTTCCGCTTTCAGCAGCGCAAGTTCTTTTTCAAGCTGCTCAACCTGTATTTTAATCGGGCTTGCAGATTCATCCAGAGATTTCTGAAGCAGTTCTATTTGGATGTTCATGGGCCTGAGTGACAGCGCAAGTTCCTGTCTGAGACTTTTGATTTTCAAGGTGACAGGATTGCTGACGCCTGATCTTCCTGTTTTTCCCACCTCTCTGATGCTTCTCAGACCCGATGCCAGTTCTTTGTTGAGGTTGTACTGATTTTCAATCTGCCTGATCCGATTGTTCACTTCGCTGGTGAGAGAGGCTTTTTCCGCTTTCAGCTGCTTTATCTTCGAGCGTATTTCATCTTTGTTGACTCCCTTTTGTGCTCTGAGCTGTTCAAGCTGATGTGCGATATGATTGATCCTGAGAATCTGCTCGGGGCAGACAAGTTCCACTAACAATTGTTCTTTGCTGACAGACTGCCCTTCCACCACATTGATTCGTCTGATCTCCACGGCACTTTCCGAGCTGATCACGATTTCCCGTGTTTCGGCAATGCCCTGAATGCTGTCGCTTTCACGCTCACAGTTCAATGTAATCAGAGCAACGGCGATAAAAGCCGTTATCCATACCACACAGAGCAGCCAGATGCTTCCGGTGCGATTTCCCATAATAGCCCTCCTCGTTCCCAGGCTCCGCCTGGGAATGTATATTGCAAGGCTCCGCCTTGCGTGACATTTAATAAGAATCATTGGCCGGACGATGACACACGAGGCAGAGCCTCGGGTATGCGTTCCCAGGCAGAGCCTGGGAACGAGGATAGTTGTCACTTCTCAATAAATTCTAATGCCGCTTCATAGCGAGCCTCGACATGCGTATTGAGGTATTCAATCGCCGCATCGAACTCGGCAGCGTTATTCAGGAATGTATAGCCCTCTTTTTCTCCCTCGTCTCCGACGACATAAGGACGTATCAGGTCGGACGCGGCCTGGTATATTGCCTTCATTTTTTCCGGTTCAAATGCGCCCCGGGCTGTTTCTCCGATAAAACTGACATATTTTTCCCAGTATGCGGGATCGTCTGCCAGATAGCGGATCAGGGGCCAACTGTCGGTGACTTCGGCAAGAGAAAGCGAAAGTGACCCTCTGTCTCCGCTGTCCGATCCTTTCAGGGCCTCATTATTATCCCAGGGAATCCAATTGATTCGTCCATCTTCAGAGTTGGTGTAGAGGTAGAAGTTGTGGGTCATGGCACCGTAAGTATCCCAGTTCTGAATCAGCGTATTGACTGCAAGCCACCGCAGAAATCCGTCAACATTCAGTGTCTTTTCCAGGCATGCTCTCCATGCGGTAGCGTTGTCCCTGCTGCTGTGAAGTGCGTCAAAAAGGGCGATGATATCACTCCGGTCCGCTTCATCTTCATTTGTTTCCTTGTCAAAGGAGGCCATGTCAAATGTGGCAAAGGTCGCACCGGATCCTTCAGGTTTGTAGAGATTGCCATCGGAATTTCCAAAATAACTGTCAAGCATGGGATCCGCAGGTACTTCCACCATGGTGTAGAGTCCGAAATATTCAGACCCTTCGCCGTGATCAATGTAAACACGGTAAAAAGCGGTTCTCGGTGCGGGAACTCCCGCATCTCTGAAAATGTCCGCTGCAACTTTTTCTCTGATAAGCGAATCATCTTTGTAACTGCTCGACAGGGTCAGTTGTTTGAAGCCGTAAAATCGCTGATTGTCAATCTCCGGGTAGTCATCCTCAAACTGATCAAAATCAAACCTGAACGGAAGCTTCCAGATACCGCTTCGCCATGTGCTGCTGAGAGATGAATTCCCTTTGAAACGGACACCGACATGGTTCCATACCTTGTTTTCAAACCGGAAGGTACAGGGTTTCCATATAGGATTGCGGTCAGCAAGCTCCAGATTGCCGTCGCCTTCCATGCCGCCATCGGGCTTTCCGGCATCAGGCATTTGATCACCCCCGCCTGCCATGCCGTCGTCGGGAATTCCGCCATCGGGCATTTGGTCACCAAGAATCTCATCGTCCATATTGTCCGGTCTGCATACAAAGACTTCTCTGTCCGATATGCAGGAACCGCTCACAGTTTGCTCCTGCATTGTCATCGTGCAGGCATCACCTTCATTTTTTCCGACACAGGCATCAGTTGCCGCCTGAATCATCTGGTTATCACCCGGAGGCTGATTGTCATTGGGAAACTGATCATTCTGCTGAGGCCGCTGATTATTATCGGCCGGAGGCTGGTTTCCGTCGGTGCCGAATTCACCATAGATATCGGTCATGTCATCCATCATGGCCTGCCAGTCTGCGGGATCAATAATAAGTTCTATTTTTCTGACCTGGCCGTCTGAAAAAACTGCGTCATAGTCCGGTACCGCTTCATTTCCATGAGTTTCGTCATTCCATCCCTCAGGCCGTGCAGCTTCTGAAGTTTTGGAAACTTCTGAAAGTTTTCGAACAATATAGATGACTTCTTCCAGCCCTGACTTGCCATCGCCATTAATATCTCCTGCTGTGAGAGTCGTGGGCATGCCCGTAAAAATTTTAAGTGCAATGATGGCATCAGCCATATCCACAGTTCCGTTACCGTCAGTATCTCCGCTCACTGTGTCTGTGTTCGCTGTGCCGGGGCTGGGTGAACTAAAAAATTGCCAGTCATCGCTTCCGTCCGTATATCTGCCAAAGGAGATATTTTCGCTTTGTGCTTCAAAAGTCACTGTATCAACGGCTGTCTGATCCGCATTAAACAGTCCGAGAGCTTCTCCGGATGCACTTAACTTGAAATCGCAGTGCATGCCTTCGTCTTCGAGGTCCTCATCTGCCCACACAATCAGAAAACCGCCGGGTTCCAGCGTGATATCGGGAAACTGCCATTTGGCAGGGTTGGTAAGATCATCGGTCAGATACATTCCCATAAGACTGACCGGATCATCTCCTTTATTATAAATTTCAATCCAGTCATCATATTCTCCCTGGGGGTCGGCAAATTTGCTGCTGTTGGATGCCATGAATTCATTGATGAACAACGAATTGCTGCTGTCAGCCAGCAGATTGCCGCCTGTAAGCAGAATGAAAATGATGCAAACCCCGAACAGTTTGTTTGAAAAAAGTTGATACGTCATTGCTTCTTCTCCCTCATTAAAGATGATTAAAAAATGGCAGTTAAGTACCTGATCATAAATTTTTAGACATAAGACCACCGAGGTTTTCAAAACCTCGGTGGTTTTTGATATTAAAAATTTTTGATCGGCTAGTCAAAATAAATCAGGCAGTTGGATTTCATTGACTAACGCTTGCCCAGATCAATTCTTAATTTGATTTTAACCTATTCATAAAATGTGAAAAAATTATGAATAAAAAATGTTTAAATTATGGAGATTGAGTATCCGGTCAGGGATTGGCCAATAACTAATCAGCTTCCTGCATAGCAGGAGGCATTTTACTTATTCGATTCCCCTTTTTACTTCTCAATAAACTCTGATGCTGCATCATAGCGGCTTTCGACATGCGTATTGAGGTATTCAATCGCCGCATCGAACTCGGCAGCGTTATTCAGGAATGTATAGCCCTCTGTCTCTCCTTCGTCTCCGACGACATAAGGACGTATCAGGTCGGACGCGGCCTGGTATATTGCCTTCATTTTTTCCGGCTCAAACGCGCCCCGGGTTGTTTCTCCGACAAAACTGACATATTTTTCCCAGTATGCGGGATCGTCTGCCAGATAGCGGATCAGAGGCCAGTTGTCATTTACTTCGGTAAGTGAAAGTGAAAGCGCTTCTCT
The DNA here is from genome assembly GCF_017377395.1 of Desulfonema magnum. Taxonomy (GTDB): domain Bacteria; phylum Desulfobacterota; class Desulfobacteria; order Desulfobacterales; family 4be13; genus Desulfonema_C; species Desulfonema_C magnum. Next base: position 1,283,773 of record NZ_CP061800.1, read on the forward strand.
GTCTCCGCCCATTCCGGACATCAGTGCAAAATTATTATCCCACGGGATCCAATTGATCAACCCATTTTCGGTATTGTTGTAAAGATAATAATTGTGACTCATGCAACCGTAGGTGTCCCAGTTCTGAATCAGAGTGTTGACAGCCAGCCACCGCAGAAATCCGTCAACATTCAATATTTTCTCCAGACTGGCTCTCCACGCGGCAGCATCGTCCCTGCTGCTGTGAAGCACCTCAAAAAGTGTCCTGACATCGCTCCAGTCCGCCTTATCTTCGTTGGTCTCCTTGTCAAAGGAATCTTCGTCAAATGTGGCGAAAGTCGCTCCTGGCCCTTCGGATTTATAGAGATTTCCGTCACAATTTCCAAAATAACTCTCAAGCATGGGGTTCGCAGGCACTTCCACCATGGTGTAGAGTCCGAAATATTCGAAACCTTCGCCATGATCAATGTAAACACGGTGAAACGCGGTTTTCGGTGCGGGAACCCCGGCATCTCTGAAAATATCGGCTGCCACTTTCTCTCTGAGAAGCGAGTCATCTCCATAATTACTCGACAGCGTCAGTTTTTTGAAGCCGTAAAATCGTTGATTGTCAATCTCCGGATAGTCATCCTCAAACTGATCAAAATCAAACCTGAACGGAAGCTTCCAGATGCCGCTTCGCCATGTGCTTTGGAGAGATGAATTCCCTTTGAAACGGACACCGACATGGTTCCATACCTTGTTTTCAAACCGGAAGGTGCAGGGTTTCCATATGGGATTGCGGTCAGCAAACTCCAGATTACCGCCGCCTGCCATGCCGCCATCGGGCCTTCCGGCATCGGGCATTTGACCGTCGCCTGCCATACCGCCATCGGGCCTTCCGGCATCGGGCATTTGACCGTCGCCTGCCATGCCGCCATCGGGCCTTCCGGCATCGGGCATTTGACTGCCGGGAATTCTGCCGCCCATATTGTCCGGCATGCATATCAGTCCCTCTCCTTCCACTATGCAAGCTCCGCTCATAAGCTGTTCCTGCATGGTTATTTCGCACGCATCCCCTTCATTCTTCCCGATACATGCCTCTGTCATTTCAAATGGCATCTGGCCGTCATCAGGAGGATTATTCTCGCTAGCGGACTGATTCTCACCTGCTCCGAATTCGCCATATATGTCTGTCATATCATCCATCATGGCCTGCCATTCTTCGGGATCAATAACGAGTTCTATCTTTCCGACCTCGTCCTCCGGAAATACGATATCATAATTTGGTTCAGCGTTATCTCCGTGGGTTTCTTTTGTCCATCCATCGGGACGTTCGCTATCCGCAGGCTGAGAACTCTCGGATATGATATCCGTGTTTGCTGAACCCGGAGTGGGATTCAGAAATCCCCATTTATCACTCCCCTCAGGATATCTGCCAAATGAGATATCTTCGCTTTGTACGTCGAATGTCACGGTGTCCAGCAATGTCTGGTCGGCATTGAAAAGAGCAAGTGTTTCTCCGGAACTGCTCAGTTTGAAACTGGCATGTATGCCCTCATCTTCGGTGTCCTCATCCGCCCATATAATGAGAAATTCCCCAGGATTTATAGTGATATCAGGAAACTGCCATTTGTCAGGATCGTCAGAATCATCGCTCAGATACATTCCGTTGAGACTCACCGACTCCTCACCGCTGTTGTAAATTTCAATCCAGTCCTCATACTCGCCCTGAAGATCAGCAAGAACGCTGCTGTTGGATGCCATAAACTCATTGATACACAATGAAGCCTGGGCGATATCCGAAGTCTCTGTGATCCCGTTATCAGAGTCATCGGTCTTGCATCCTGTAGTCAGAAGCAAAAGCATAAAAAAAATAATAGCGAATGCCTGTTTAAAAAAAATTCTGCGGAACATTAGTTTGTCCTCCTTTTCTGGTTAAAAAAATATGAGATTCTCTGGTTTCGGATCACATTGTGATTCCAAAGTGATAACTTATACTCGATGTTCAAGTTTTTTTCTGTCATTCCGTTCGACTGAGCTCACGCCGAAGCCTGCGAAAGCAGGAATCCGCTGCTCCCGGAAGCGCCGCACCTGCCAAAAACGGATTCCTGCTTTCGCAGGAATGACAGACTTTTTGTTCGATCCGGGTCAAAAAACTTGATTATCGAGTTATAATAAGTACCCGATCAAAAGTTTTTTATACATCTCTTTTTCTGCGAACAGCGGAGAAACCCGGCTTTTTCCTTCAGGGGCGGCGGATCATTCCGGGAAAAAAGCCGGGTTTCTTCCCCGGGCAAATATCGAAAACTTATGGTTAGGTACTTATCTTCAGCTTGTTCAATGATATCCTGCTTTTTACACAAACGCTGAATTGCACATATCCGGTCTGCGACTCTGACTCAGCGACGCTCCCGAAAACATCTTCTGCAATAAATGTTCCGGAATTGACAGATGGTCAGCGGTCGGAAGCGCCAGTTCGAATGACTGCGTCTTTTTATAAAAAACATATTACCGAGATTCAGTAGTTTGAAAATACTGAGAATTCCCCCTTTGAAGGGGGCAGGGGGATGTTTTTCAGGCCCCCCTCTCAAGGGAAAATTCCCATCTGCTCCAGCAAGTTGCAAGTTTTTCTTCTTTTCGAAAAAGAGGGGATTTTAACGCTTGCTATTATCACTGAAATTCGATAATAAGTACCTGATCAAAAGTTTTTTATACATCTTTTTTTTCTGTGAACGGCGGAGAAACCCGGCTTTTTTCTTCAGGGTCGGCGAATCATATTCCGGGAAAAAGCCGGGTTTCTTCCCCGGGCAAATATCGAAAACTTATGGTTAGGTACTTATGGGATTTGATCGGATGATAAATTCACCTCCTCTTGTTCGGATTGACAAACCGAACTGGCGGATTTGCTTTTTTGCTAGTTCTGAAAAAGTAGTGATGAATCCCGTTCAGTTCTCCGGTTATCAGGACACTGAATCTCTTTCATCACTACTTGTTCGGGACTACCGCTTTCTTTAAATCACAGAGTAAATCAAAGGATTCACAAATTCTGTGGGAGTCTTTTTCGATCTGCGGAACATATCCGTCAAATAAAGAGCATTTTTTTCTGACTTTTTTCAGTCTATCCATAAAATATGAAGAAAATATGAAGAAAAAATGTTTTAATTGTGAAAATTGATTATGCCAGAATAAATCTGGATAGTCAAAGGTAGCGATGAACGGTATGTGTTTGTTTATAGCTGTTCGTATATGAAAAATCAGATTGCCCTGACCGAATAAAGGATATAATTTTTTTTAATATTAATTAGTTGACACGGCATGACCCCATACAACGACCCTATACAACCGCTTCCCCATACAAATCCGTTATAAAGAATTCAGAGTAAAAAAAATAATGTAAGAAAAAAATTTTTGCTGTGTAATCTGAAGATTAAAAGAGATTTTAAGAGAATAAACAGAAATAATATATTATTGAATTTATTATAAATGTTTAAAAGAGAAAGGAGGGATGCAAACTATTTGAAGAAGAGGATGTAATTTTTTTCAACGACTAGTCCGTTGATGGGAAATCCTTCAAAAGGGGAATTTTCATCTGCACCAACAAAAAGAAAGGAGTCTTTCAATGCAAAAAAGAAAGAGAAAAACAAATTTTAGTTTTAGTCGGCTAGGGGTATTTATTCTCCTCAGCCTGATTGTTGTCATGAGTTTCGGCTGTAGCAGCGACAACGATTCAGACTCGGCACCTGTTGTGAAAGAGGGCGTTTTTACAGACAGTCTGGTGGCAGGAATAGGATACCGGACAGCCACCCAGACGGGTGTGACAGACTCAATGGGTAAATTTAAATATGCTGATGGTGAAACCATCACATTTTTTCTCGGAGAGATTGTTCTCGGAGAGGCAACCGCAAAATCGGTAATGACACCGGTTGATCTGGTGGAAGACGCATCAGATGAAACCCATCCGACAGTGACCAACATATCCAGATTCTTACTGACAATGGATGATGATGCTGATCCGGATAATGGAATTTTTATTCCGGAGCCTGTAACAAATGCGGCTGCGGATCTGTCTGTCAAATTTAATCTGAGCATAACGGCATTTGAACAAGATGAAGCTGTTATACAGGCGATATCAGTTTTAACATCCCTCACAAGCACAGGGCAGAGGCTTCTGGTCGCTGTTGCGTTTGCCCAGCTTCATCTTCATAATACCCTGGAGAATCCTGAAAATGATCTGGATGATGATGAAGACGGATTCACAGAAAATCAGGGCGACTGTGACGATACAAACGCTGATATTTACCCGGGGGCAGAGGAAATCTGCGGAGACGGCATTGACCAGGATTGCGATGAAAGCGATCTGATATGTGTCGGAGAGCCGGATGCGGATGATGACGGAGATTCCTTCACAGAGAATCAGGGCGATTGCGACGACGCAAACGCCGACATCCACCCCGGTGCAGATGAAATCTGCGGAAATGAGACAGATGAAAACTGTGACGGCAGTGATCTTTCCTGCGACGATGTGGACAATGATGAGGACGGCTTCACAGAGAACCAGGGGGACTGCGACGACACGAATCCTGCTATCCACCCGGAAGCAGAAGAAATCTGCGGAAATGATACAGATGAGAACTGCGACGGCAATGATCTTTCCTGCGACGATGTGGACAATGATGAGGACGGGTTCACAGAGAACCAGGGGGACTGCGACGACACGAATCCTGCTATCCACCCGGAAGCCGAAGAAATCTGCGGAAATGATACAGATGAAAACTGTGACGGCAGTGATCTTTCCTGCGACGATGTGGACAATGATGAGGACGGCTTCACAGAGAACCAGGGGGACTGCGACGACACGAATCCTGCTATTCACCCGGAAGCCGAAGAAATCTGTGGAAATGAGACAGATGAAAATTGTGACGGAACTGATCCCGTATGTCCGGATACAGATGATGACGGTGACGGCTTCACAGAGAGCCAGGGCGACTGCAATGATGCCAATGCCGCGATTTATCCGAATGCAGCAGAAATCTGCGGGGACGGCATTGATCAGGATTGTAACGGAACGGATCTCACCTGTCCTCCCCAGGACACAGATGATGACGGGGACGGATACACGGAAAACCAGGGCGACTGCAATGACGCGAGTGCTGCCATTTATCCGAATGCCATGGAAATCTGCGGAGATGGCATTGATCAGGATTGTAACGGAACGGATCTTATCTGTCCTGAAGACATAGATGATGACGGGGACGGATACACGGAAAACCAGGGCGACTGCAATGACGCGAGTGCCGCCATCAATCCCGAAGCCGAAGAAATCTGCGGGGACGGCATTGATCAGGATTGTGAGGGAACCGATACCATCTGTATTGCCGAGGATAATGTCGTAACCCTGTCCAATGGGTTTAAGATTACGTTTGCGGAAGTCATTTATAACGCGGACGGCACATCTGACTGGCATTACACTGTTGAAGAATTACCCGAAGCTCAGAACATGACCAACTGGGTGCTGGAAATGCCGGACTGCGTGACCGTGGCCGCAGTCTCAACAGAGTACGAACTTGTAACATCTGACTCCGATGCTGATTTAAGCGGCATCAGATGGGAAACAGATGATGAATTTCAGACAGGCGAATTTATAATTACCCTTGAAGCGTCACGGGCTGTGGGAACAGTCAAAGTTGCTGCCACAGGAACAGATGCTGTTCTGGGAGAAATCGCCGGCCCTGTCTGTGATCTCGTCATTTTTGATAAGGACGGTGACGGCTACACAGAAGGCGACGGAGATTGTGACGACACCAATGCCGATATCCATCCGGAAGCAGAGGAAATCTGCGGGGACGGCATTGACCAGGACTGTGACGGAACCGACCTGATCTGTATTGAAGACATAGACAATGATCAGGACGGCTTCACAGAGAACCAGGGGGATTGTGATGACACAGACGCTGACATCTATCCGGAAGCAGAGGAAATCTGCGGAGACGGCGTTGACCAGGACTGTGACGGAACCGACCTGATCTGTATTGAAGACATAGACAATGATCTGGACGGCTTCACAGAGAACCAGGGGGACTGCGATGATGCCAATGCTGAAATCAATCCGGAAGCAGAGGAAATCTGCGGAGACGGCGTTGACCAGGACTGTGACGGATCTGACCTGATTTGTATTGAAGATGTGGACGATGATGAGGACGGCTTCACAGAGAATCAGGGGGACTGCGATGATGCCAATGCTGAAATCTATCCGGAAGCCGAAGAAATCTGCGGAGACGGCGTTGATCAGGACTGTGACGGAATTGACCTCCTGTGCCCTGAAGACATAGATGATGACGGTGACGGCTACACAGAGAACCAGGGCGACTGTGATGATATGATGGCCTCTGTTTATCCGGGTGCGGTCGAAATCTGTGAAGATCAGATTGATCAGGACTGTGACGGCGATGATCCGGTATGTCCGGAAAATACAGACGATGATGAAGACGGCTTCACAGAGAATCAGGGAGACTGCGATGATGCCAATGCTGAAATCAATCCCGAGGCCGAGGAAATCTGCGGCGATGAGATTGATCAGGATTGTGACGGAACCGATCTCTCCTGCGATGACGTGGACAACGACGAAGACGGGTTCACGGAGAATGATGGAGACTGTGATGACACAGATGCAGAAATCAGTCCCGAAGCCGAGGAAATCTGCGGTGATGAGATTGATCAGAACTGTGACGGAACCGATCTCTCCTGCGATGACGTGGATAACGACGGAGACGGGTTCACGGAGAATGACGGTGATTGTAATGATCTGAATGCCGATATCCATCCGGATGCCGATGAGATTTGCAGTGACGGTATTGACCAAGATTGTAACGGAAAAGACAAAAAATGCCCGGAAGATAAAGACAGAGATGGGGACGGGTTTACACCGAATCAGGGCGATTGTGATGATACAGATTCGGACATCAGCCCCGTGGCACAGGAGATTTGCGGAGACGGCATTGATCAGAACTGTGACGGAAGTGATGCCCAGTGTTCTGATGAAGACGCGGACCAGGACGGCTATACTGAATACCAGGGGGATTGTGATGATATGAATGCCCTTGTCTATCCGGGAGCCGATGAAATCTGCGGCGACGGCATTGATCAGGATTGTGACGGAACTGATCTTATTTGTCTGGACGCGGACGTTGACGGAGACGGCTATTCGGAAAGCCAGGGCGACTGTAATGATAAGAACCCTGATATCAACCCCAAAGCCGAAGAAATTTGCGGCGACGGCATTGATCAGAACTGTGACGGAACTGATCCCGCCTGTACTGACGATGCAGATACAGACAATGATGAAGATGGTTACACAGAGAATGAGGGGGATTGTGACGACCTGAATGCCAATATCCATCCGGAAGCCGAAGAAATCTGCGGAGACGGCATTGATCAGGATTGTAACGGAAAAGACAAGAACTGCCCCGAAGATAAAGACAGGGACAATGACGGGTTTACGCCGAATGAGGGCGATTGTGACGACGCGAATCCGGATGCCTATCCTGGTGCCGAAGAAGTCTGCGGAGACGGAATTGATCAGGATTGTGACGGAACCGATATCTCCTGCGATGATAATGACGCGGATGGTTATACGCCCGAGGATGGCGACTGTGATGACGAGAATCCTGATATCCATCCCGGCGCGAATGAGATTTGCGGCGACGGCATTGATCAGGACTGTGACGGAGCAGATGTTATTTGCATTGATGACAATAACACCATAGAGACAGGCGTATTCTTTTATGGCAGCTTTGTGGCAGGCATACAGTATGAATCCTCGACCACCCTTTACGGTGTGACAAATTCAAAAGGTGAATTTAAATATACAAAAGGTGAAACCGTCACATTTTCTATCGGCGGTATTGTCCTGGGAACGGCTGCGGGAAAAGGCATGGTCACACCGGTTGATCTGGTTGAAGGTGCGACGGATGAGACAGACCCGACAGTCACCAATATCTGTCGGATGTTAATGACGCTGGACGATGACAATGACATCGCTAACGGTATTTTTATCTCACAACAGGTCATAAATGCGGCAATAAGTCTGACTGTTGACTTCAGTGTCAGCATAGAAGTATTTGAAACAAATACAGTGGGGATTATCGCTGATCTGACTGCCCTTTGCAGCGCGGGACAAAGAACCCTGGTTGCTGCTGATGATGCACAGGCGTTTCTTGTCACAACGCTGGCAAGCATTGAACTGACGGTGAGAAATATCGTTACTGTTGTTCAGGACGGACAGACAAGCGTTACCTGGGATCCTGTGGCTGCTGCTGATGCTTACATGGTCTATGTGGGATATGCTCCCGGGGTGTATGAGACCTCTTATGAAGTCACGACAAATGAGATTGATATTGCCATTAACCAGGGAGAGATTCTCTATTTTGCCATCGGTGTTCTCCAGGGCGGAATCGAAATCGAAGCTTCCATATCGGTGGAAACCCCTGTGTTTGTCAATGAAGGCACTGTATCCGGCCAGGTCGTTGCCTCTGAAGACGGGACCCCGATTCAGGCTGCGACAGTTCATCTGGATATTCCGGGACACTCCCTTGACGTACTCACAGATGCCGAAGGCAAGTATTCCGTTAATGTGCCGTCACTGGGCGACTTTTGTCTGATTTCAGCAGGAAAGAATGGCTATGTCCCGGCAACGGCAAACATATCCAAAGCTCTTCTTGCCGGGGTTGATATCCTGGTCATGAACTTTGAGCTTGATGCGGCAGATACACCGGATAAGATGGTCGTTATCCTGGAAGTCATTCCTGAAGTTCATCACCTCGGAGATGATGCGTATGGCGGTTCTGTGAACAGCCAGTTCCAGAAACTGAGTGAAGGCATTAGTTATGCCGGAACATTTACCCTGTCCGCGGATCAGTTGAACTGTATTGTGGCAACTGATGATTCAGATGATGCGGATGATTCAGATGGCGATGATTCAAATGCTGATGATTCGGACGGAGAGCCGGAAACCCGGTCAGGAAGAGATGATACGGCAGGTATTTCAAAAGCCGAGATTCAGCTGGTTGTCAAAGGCGCACAGTGCCACAACGAAGTTCTTATTAATGGCAATCCTGTGGGACTGCTTATTGATTCTCCGAAGGACGGAAGTTTCGGACCGGTCACACTCTCCATAGACACTTCATATTTGCTGGAAGGCGAGAATACGCTGACCATCACAAGCGTGGATGAGGGTCGTACCTATGATGATTTTGAGTTCGCAAACACGCTGATTTATCTGTATTGCGATGAAGACGAACCCCATGTTGTGACGGACACGGATTATACTGTGGGTTGGACAGATATGTCCGTCGGAACAACCAAACATTTTCGCGGTGTATGGGGAGCTTCAGCGGGAGATGTATTTGCCATTGGTGACAAAGGCGCGCTTTTCCACTATGACGGTATCAGTTGGAGTTCACTGTCTGTGGGAACAACCAAAGATCATTATTATGGTATATGGGGATGTTCGGCGGATAACGTGTTTGTCGTGGGTGAGGAAGGCATGGTGCTGCACTATGACGGCAGTGAGTGGACCGCCACGTCCGCTGGAAAATCTGCAAAACTCTATAGCGTGTGGGGAACGTCCTGTGACAATGTGTTTGCTGTCGGTGACAAGGGCACGATTCTCCGCTATGACGGTACCCAATGGACGTCCATATCTGTCGGAGGAACAGGTTCCAAAGATATCTATTATTCCGTATGGGGGAGTTCCGAGGATAATGTGTTTGTGACTGGTGACAAAGGTACGGTTCTGCATTTTGACGGTACCAGTTGGACCCGGCTGTCAGTCGGAAAATCCGCAAAATTCTACAGAATATGGGGAAGCGCGGCTGATAATGTATTTGCCGTGGGTGACAAAGGCACGATTCTCCGCTATGACGGTGCAGACTGGATTACGATGTCTGCTGTCGGCGGAACAGGAACCAAAAATATCTTCTATGGTGTCTGGGGAATTTCCGGAGACAATGTGTTTGTCACAGGTGAAAAAGGCAAGCTTCTGTACTATGACGGCGTCACCTGGACCACCATATCGGTTGGGAAATCTGCGAAACTCTATGGTGTATGGGGAATTTCCGGCGATATTTTTGCCTTTGGTGAGAGAGGCTCAATGGTCTTTTTTGACGGACCGGAGCCGACTGGTAGCGATAGCAACTAAATATCCGTGACCGTAAACGGTTAAGGATGAAATGAGAAATGGTAAGGGGTAAGGCCGGGTATCGAAAAAGCTTTATCCCTTGCCCCTCACCCCTCTGCCCACCCTGCACTTCTGTCGTTTTTCCACAAAGTTTTCGATCCTCCGGGATATTTTCTGACTCCCCTTTTTTGGGAATCCGAAAAATCGTCAAAGCCCGTGCTGGAAAGGCTGCTCAATGTGCACAGACTCAGCTTTGTTCTGCTGTTCAAGGGCGGGTCCGAGGGCATATGCATCAGGCTAAGATCGTAACTCATTGTTTTTATTAACCCGTGATCTGCCGGACGGGGTTTGCAACCCATATGCATCAGGCTAAGATTACAACCTACTGTTTTTATTAACTCTGATTTTGCCGGACGGGGTTTGCAACCCCGTCCGGAATATTTTCCGACCCCCGAAAACAAACGTTTCGGACGGGGTTGCAAACCCCGTCCGGCAGTCTTAGCCTGATGCATATGGGGTCCGAGGGCACCGCCGTCACCGACAAATTTCCCATCAGGCGTATTGTGTGGGCCGAGTGGCTCGCGGGGTATTATCTGCTGACCTGTCTGCTATATACTCTGTCCAACACATTGCCGCTGGTCAACACGCTGATAATGGGAGCAACGAAGGTGGGTTCCGCTGCGCTTCACCCACCCTACGAGTATTATTCATACCGAAGTGCCTCAATGGGATCCAGATGCGCGGCTTTTTTGGCTGGAAAATATCCAAAAGTGACACCCACAGCTCCGGAAAAAAAGAACGCGGCAGCCACAATTCCGGGTCTGAACACAAAGGGAACTCCGATAAGCTGGGCCCCGATTGCGGCCGCGCATAAACCAATGGCAATGCCAATCAGCCCGCCAAAGGAAGCCAGCACTACCGACTCTACCAGAAATTGCATTAACACCTCCCGTTCCAGAGCACCAATCGCCAGCCGGGTGCCGATTTCGCGAGTGCGTTCCGTGACAGAAACCATCATAATATTCATAATACCGATGCCGCCAACCAAAAGACTGACTCCGGCAACAGCACTCAGCAGGGCGGTCATGACGGTGGTTGTGCCGGTAAGGGTGTCAATGAGTTCCTTCATGTTGCGGACATGAAAATCATCATCTTGTCCGGATTTTATCCCGCGGCGTTCACGCAGGAGCGCTTCAATATCACTGCTGACAACCTCTGTGGAAACGCCATCATTCACAGAAACGATAATGGTTCGGACATCGCTGTTGCCTGCCATCCGGCGCTGCAAAGTCCGCAGGGGAATGATGACGATATCATCCTGGTCATTACCAAAATTGGACTGCCCTTTTTCTTTGAGGGTTCCTATCACTTTGAAGGAAATTTTCCCAAGCCGCATGGCCTTGCCTATAGGGGACTCATTTCCAAAAAGTTCCTTTCGGACGGTATTCCCCAACAAACAAACGCCCTTTCCCGCCTTTAATTCTCCATCGCTGAACGCACGGCCATCCGCCACTTGCCAGCCCTGTACCGTAAGAAACGCATTGGTCGCACCAGTGACAGATGTTGCCCAGTTGGCACTGCCATAGATGGCCTGACTCGAAGCATCGGAGATCGGAGCCACTGCTTTCAGACCGGCCACACTGTTTTTAATGGCTGTGGCATCTTCTATGGTGAAATCATCGGCCCTGGATCTGGCTCCGCCAGGCCCTCTCATGCCTTGTCCGGGGCGGATATGCAGCAAGTTGCTGCCCAGTTCGGAAATATCACTGGTCACTTTGGCCGTGGCTCCGCTGCCAAGCGTGACCATGGTGATGACAGCGGCCACGCCGATAACAATCCCCAGAATAGTGAGGGAAGATCGCAGCACATTTCGCAGGATCGTCCGTTGGGCCAGCAGATAGGTTTCCCACAACATCATAATGATGCTCCTTTTTGAGAATCGGTGATCATGTGATCATTTTGAGAATCGGTGATAATGCGACCATCCTGAAAATGAATTTGCCGGTCAGCATAGACCGCCATTTCTGGTTCATGTGTCACCATCACAATGGTAATGCTGTCCTGGCGATTGAATTCAAGCAGCATTTCCATAATTTCAGTGCTTCGCACAGAATCCAGATTCCCCGTAGGCTCATCAGCCAGCAAAATCCGGGGATTCCCCACAATGGCCCTTGCGATGGCAACCCGCTGCTGCTGTCCGCCGGATAGCTCACTTGGCGTATGGCAGGCCCACTTTTCCAATCCCACGGCGGATAATGCTTCCATTGCTTTTTCACGACGGAGTTTTGCGGGCATTTTACGATAGATCAGCGGCAATTCGACATTTTCAAGGGCTGATGTGCGGTTCAGAAGATTGAACCCCTGAAAAATAAATCCCAGAAAATGCCGGCGCAGCATGGCCCGGTGATCCCGGGACAAATTTTCCACCTGCACCCCTTCAAAGCGGTAAGTTCCTTGAGTGGCGGTATCAATACATCCGAGAATGTTTAGGCAAGTGGATTTACCTGACCCGCTGGGTCCCATCATCGCCACGAACTCTCCCTGACGGATGCTCAGATTAATACGGTCAAGGGCCCGCATGGCAGCCTGACCTTTTCCGTAAATCTTGGTGATATCCTGGAATTCAATCAGATTGTTCTGCTTCTGAGCGATTTCTTCCTTCTGGTAAATCTGTGCTGGTTCCATCTGGTCAGTTACTTGTGCGAATTGCATTGACAATGACTCCTGTTCCTTCCTGAATATCTCGTGATGTGACAGCGGTCAGCACTCCGTCTGTCGCGCCTTTTTGCACTGGAACAGGAAAAGGCCGGTTGTCTTTCAGAATCCAGACGGAGGGCTGCTTCCCATTCATGCCCGGAGGAGGCTCTCCTTCCCCGGCATTTTTTTTCGATTCCCTGCGATGAGGAGGCCCCGGCATCAGAGAACTCAGCAGACCTCGGCTTTCTTTTTTCCCCTGTTCCGGTCTCTGAGGAGTGAAACGCAGGGCTGTGTTGGGAACCAGCAGGGTTTTTTCAACTTTTTGAACAATGATGTTTGCTGTGGCAGTCATCCCGGGTCTCAGCAAAAGTTCGGGATTTTCCACTCTCAGCACCGTCTTGTAAGTCACAACGCCATCCGTGGTCTCCGCACCATATCGAACCTGGGTGATCTGCGCCTCAAACGTGCGATCAGGATAGGCATCCACCGTGAAAGTGGCGGACTGGCCTTCTTTCACCAGTCCCACATCTGCCTCATCCACATCCACCTGAAGCTCCATATGGCGCAGATCTTCGGCCAGCGTATAAAGCACGGGAGCTTCCAGAGAAGCAGCCACAGTCTGTCCTGGTTCCACGTCCCGGCTGAGCACAATGCCGCTGATGGGAGAGTAGATCACTGTCTTTTTAAGGTCTGCCTCATTCGATTTAAGCGAGGCTTCGGCGATGTCAATGGCCGCCTTGGCCGCTGCCACCGCTGCCGTGGATCGCTCTAATTCAGCTTCAGCCTGTTCCAGCGCTTCCAGTGACGGCAGTTTGCCCTTTGTGAGTTCACGCGTTTTCCGATAGCGTTTCAGGGTTTTTCTGTCAGCTTTGCGGGTGGCAAGGGCTTCTTTGTAATTGGCCCGGGCCGAGGCCACCTCTGCCCTGGATTTCATAACTGCTGCTTCATACTTGGAACTGTCCAGATACGCCAGGGGCTGATCAGCCTCTACCGTGTCATTGTAATCCGCAGTCATTGAAGTGATGATGCCGGATAACTCGCTGCCCACCTCCACCTGATTGGTTGCTTCCAAGTTACCTGTGGCAGTGACCGTGATCACCAAGTCCCCAAATTGTACGGGCCGGGTACGAAAACTCATAATATTAGCCGATCCGCGAGGATTCCATACTGCCCCGACCACTGCCACAATGAAAAGCAGCCCCAGTACTGCTATCCAACGGCTGAGGCGTTTCCGGCCTTTGGAGGATTCATTCTGTTTTATTATTTCTTTGACAGATAGTTGTGTGTTGTCTTGCATAATATTCAACCTTTGTTAATTTTTGACAGACTCGGATTGCTTCTGTTACTGATGGACTGCCAGCCGCCGCCCAGTGCCTTGTAAAGCCGAATCAGATCAGATAAAACGGATCCTCTGGTTTCAACCAGATCATTCTCAAAAGAGAGCAATGATCGCTGGGCATCAAGCACATCGCTGAAGCCGACCATGCCGGTGGTATATTGCTGTTCAGCCAGTTCCGCGGCCGAACGGGCAGCATCTGCCGCAATTTGCAGGTTTTTCAGTTTTTGCTGCTCATTGGCATAAGTGACCAGCGCATTTTCGATATCTTCAAGGGCAGACAGAACCGCGGCTTCATAGCGAATAAACGCCTGATTCTGCAATTCAGCCTGTACCTTAACGTTATTGCGAATATTGTCGGCATTGAAGATCGGCCAGCTGAAAGAAGGCCCGAAAGCCCAGTTTTGGTCTGTGGATGAAAAGAGTTTATCCAAAGAAAGTGCCTCCAGACCAATGGAACCGCTCAGGGTGAACTTGGGATAGAGGTCTGCCTCGGCTTCCCCGATTCGGGCGGTCTGGGCCGCAAGTTCACGCTCTGCCTGACGAATATCCGGGCGCTGTCGGATCACATCCGCGGGAACGCCAACAGCCAGTTCAATGGAAACGCTGGGAATTGGACGAACATCTGCCAGTTCAGCGCGTAGCGATCCCGGAGCCTGACCGATCAGCACAGACAGCCGGTTGATGGCTGCTTCCAGCCCTGTATTCAAATCCGGAATTCTGGAGCGTGAGCTTTCCAGATTATAGCGAGCCTGGGTCAGTGCCAGTTCATCCCCTCTGCCAGCCTGAGACAAGGCATTGAGCAGTTCCCAGGTTTCCTGCTGAGAAGCCACATTGCTTTTTGCCACTGTCAGCCGGGCCTGATAAGTCCTCAGATCAATATAGTTGACAGCAACCTCTGCCAGCAGAGTGACCATGACATCATGGAGACTTTCGTTTTCAGCCTCCAGGTCGGCCTGAGAGGCTTCCACTGCTCGTCTGATGCCGCCAAAAAGGTCAAGTTCCCAACCCGCGTCAAACCCCGCTGTGTATAGCTCGGACTCGTCTCTTGAATTACTGTTGTAACTTTTCCGGGCAGCACCGGACGCGTCCAGCATCGGGAAAAGGGATGATTTCGTTTTTAATCGTTGAAGCCGAGCCTGACGCACCCGTGAGCGAGCCTCTTTGATATCCAGATTATCAGCAGCAGCCCGGTTGATCAGACTTGTCAGCATGGGATCATTCAAAGCCTCCCACCATTTTGCCAATTGTTTTGCATTCTGCTTCTGAGCATCACCGGAGATGCTGTTCCATTGTTTCGGGAGTTGCAGTTCAGGCGGGACATAATCAGGCCCCACGGTGGCACAGCCCGCCAAAACCAGCAGACCAATCAGAATGATGATGGCATGATACCGGCCCGGGACGCGCCGTTCATACCTGTTTTTTATTTTTTCTGACATTTTTCAACCCTGACTATAATTTAACGCTATGTGCAAATTATAATGCCACGAAGGCGCAAAGGCACGAAGTCTCACGAAGGTTTCTTTGTGTGTCTTTGTTTCTTCGTGCCTTTGTGGCATTCTCTCTTTAACTTAATGTCGGATGACTGAGCCATGCGACAAGATGAAACTTAATCCTTTCAAGCGAACATAATTGATTTATAGTCTATCCATAAAATATGGAGAAATTATGAAGAAAAAATGTTTAAATTATGAAGATTGAACCTGCTTGGAACAAGCTTCAGTAAATTCCCTCTGAGGAAATGCCGCGTGAGAAAGACCTCCGAGGTTTTCAAAAGTTATCCTTCTTTTTAATTAACGTGATTTAGACAACCTTATGTTATAATATCAATAAATTATATCAAAAAAGTGTTGCAAAATAAATTTTTATGTGTCATAAAGTGTGTCAATACTTCAGATATTTTTTATAAAGCATTGTTTTTATTAGTTTTAAATATTTTATACCCCTGACACCTGATTCTTTCATATTAAATCATGAAGATATCCAAATTATTATCAAGTTTTATTTGTTTTTTTATGATAATCTCCGTCCTGTCGGCCGAGGTAGATGCTGCGGACTGGCATCATCTCCGCATCAGCGAAATCATGGCAGAAGACGGCGATTATATGGATTGGATAGAAATCTTTAATTCAGGAAGTCAGCCTGTTCTTCTGGAAAATTTGTATTTAAGCGATGATCCGGATGACCCGAAAAAATGGCAGTTTCCTTCCGACCTGATTATCCAACCCCGCGGATTTGAAGTATTCTGGGCTGACGGAATGGACGCAGGCCGCCACACGAATTTTAAATTAAAACAAAAAGGCGAAAACGTGGGCATATTTGACCCTGAGGGCGGGCGGATAGATTCGGTTGATTATGGAAAACAAACCTCGGGTGTTTCTTTCGGACGACATCCGGATGAAGGTTCTGTCTGGCTTTTTTTTGGCGAACCCACGCCCGGAAATGAAAACAACACAAAAGGATATCCGGAATATGATGCAACAGACACACCTCCGTGTCCTCAGTTTTCATTACAAGGTGGTTTTTATACCGGCCGTCAGCTAATTTCACTTTCAAGCCAATTACCTGATGCGGAAATCCGATATACACTTGACGGATCAGAACCGGCCCGTTCTTCAAGTTTATACACCAAGCCCATTATTATAAATTCCACAACAGTTGTAAGCGCACGCGTCTTTGATGCAGGGTGTTTTTCAGGGCCTGTAATGACACAGACTTATTTTATTCAGGAAAGCCATACATTACCGGTCATTTCAATTGCAACGGACCCGGCTCACCTGTGGGATGATGAAACCGGCATTTATACAGAAGGCACAAACTATGATTCCTTTGAGGGAATAGCGAATTATCTGGAAGATTGGGAAAGACCGATCCGTCTTGAATTTTACGAAACAGACGGAACCCCCGGATTTAATATGAATGCGGGGATGAAAATTCATGGCGGCTCCGGAAGAGATTATTTACAGAAATCCGTATCTGTTCACGCAAGAGAAAGATTCGGCGCGGACGAGATTGCTTATAAGATATTCCCTGATGAGGATATCAGCACGTTTAAATCATTTATCCTGCGTAATGACGGGTGCTGCGATGATCTGCGAACCCTGTTCCGAGATGCAATCTTGCACCGTATTGTCAAGGGGCGGATGGATATTGACTTGCAGGCATACAGACCCTCGGTTGTGTTTTTAAACGGAGAATACTGGGGAATTTTAAATTTCCGTGAAAAGCTGAATGAACATTATCTGGCTTCCCATCACGGCGTTGATCCTGATGATGTTGATCTTTTAGAAGAGAACAGCAGTGTTGTTGAAGGGGACGCGAAACACTACGAAAATTTGCTGAATTTCATCGAAACCGCTGATATGACTTCAGGTGAAAGTTATGAGTATATCCGGACGCAGATGGAGGTGAATGAATATATCAACTATCAGATTGCTGAAATATTCAGTGCCAACAGTGACTGGCCTGACAATAACATAAAATACTGGAGACCGAAAACTCCGGAGGGCAAATGGAGATGGCTGCTTTATGATACGGATTATGCCTTTACGGATTACAAATATGACGGAATTGAAAAAGCATATGGCACACAGATGTTGTTTCGCAAACTGCTGGAGAATCCTGAGTTTAAAAATGAATTCATTCAGCGATTTGCGTCTTATTTAAATACCACGTTCAGGCCGGAACGGGTCATATTTGTTATTGACAGTTTACGAAAAGGTATTGAAACAGAAATGCCGAATCATATCAGAAAATGGGGAGGAAAATATGGCAGTCACAGTATTTCCTCCATATCTGAGTGGGAAGACAATATTGAGAAAAGAAAAGAATTTGCAACTCAGCGTCTGTCTTATGTCCGTGAGCATATCAAAGACCACTTCGGATTAAGCGGAACTGTGAAATTCACCCTTGGTACTTCCGAACCCTGTACTGGCAGGATTCTGATTAATGGCGCACCAATGCCCACGGGTGACTTTACAGGTATCTGGTTCAAAAATGTTCCCCTACGGCTGGAGGCTGTTCCCAATACGAATTCCCGGTTTGTCAGATGGGAGGGGATAGCGGATGGAAATCAGGAGGAGATTTCAGTTACCCTGACAGAAGCTTCTGCAATAACTGCCGTGTTTGAAAGGATTGAACCGACTGAACCGTTCTCTTCTGTCCCCGGGGATATTGATTCTGACGGTCATGTGACGCTGTGTGATGCGATCATGGCAATTCGGATATGCGCAGGACAGACAACAGGTTTCGTTGTTTTACAAAATGATATCAGCGGAGATGGAAAAATCGGAACAGAGGAAACAATATATATTCTCCGAAAGGTCTCTTGTGCCTTTTAACTGAAAGCTGCTATTCAGAGCGGTTCGCATTTGAATTGGAATTTATGAGAGTATTGGCGGATCTGATTATCATGCAGAATCCAAAAGTACAAGGAAAAGGGATAAGAAAAGGAAAATGGGCTTATCCCCTTTCCTTGTACTTTTTGTGCAGGCCGGACCGCTGCTGAGACCGTTCACTGCTGTGATGAGAACGCTCCTGTCAGCAAAATTCGTCAGAGTCAGTATTTTCACGGGTGTGTCCCGCCTTTTACACAAGGACAGGTTTTATGTGTAAAAGGCGGGACACACCCGTTTTTTTGCCACGAAGACACGAAGGCACAAAGTTTCACGAAGTTTCTCTGTGTCTTTGCGGCTGATTTTTTCGGATGTGTGAAAAGCGGAACCGGCCATTTTTTTCGCCACGAAGACACGAAGGCACAAAGTTTCACGAAGTTTCTCTGTGTCTTTGTGGCTGATTTTTTCGGATGTGTAAAAAGCGGAACCAGCCATTTTTTTCGCCACGAAGACACGAAGGCACAAAGTTTCACGAAGTTTCTCTGTGTCTTTGTGGCTGATTTTTTCGGATGTGTGAAAAGCGGAACCGGCCATTTTTTTGCCACGAAGACACGCAGGCACAAAGTTTCACGAAGTTTCTCTGTGTCTTTGTGGCTGATTTTTTCGGATGTGTAAAAAGCGGAACCGGCCATTTTTTTGCCACGAAGACACGCAGGCACAAAGTTTCACGAAGTTTCTCTGTGTCTTTGCGGCTGATTTTTTCGGATGTGTGAAAAGCGGAACCGGCCATTTTTTTTGCCACGAAGACACGAAGGCACAAAGTTTCACGAAGTTTCTCTGTGTCTTTGTGGCTGATTTTTTCGGATGTGTGAAAAGCGGCTGATTATAACGGATTTAGGGGAGCCTCCGATTTCGGGAGACCGGCCGCAACTTTCCGTTTTTACAGAGAGCCGGACGGACTTTCCCGGAAGACGGCGGTTTCCGAAGGGGCAAATATCCCGGAGTTTCGGTTTCCGGAACCCCGGCACGGACAAATTTCCTGTTTTGTCATTTAATAATTTCAGGAAGTTGTGCCCTCCCCTAAATCCGTTATAATCAGGGCGTTTTCCAGCAGAGCTTTGTATGACATCATGTTTTTCCCAACAGCTTTGTCAGGGCCAGGACAAAGCTGTTCATGGAACCAGCATAAGTTTTCATTTCTTGCGCGGTTCCGGCCAGTTGCTCACCGCCGGCAGCGAGATTCTGAATCACTTTGTCCACTTCACCCACGGCCCGGTTAATCTCACTGATCCCCATGGCTTGTTCATCAGAGTCATTCGCTACCGCTTTGACCATTTTGCCGATTCTGAGAGTGTCCAGTTCCATGACGCTGAATGTCTCATTCACCTCTGAAACGATCTTTGCCCCGTCCGTCACTTTCCCCACGGTCTCTTCAATAATATCACTGGTCTCGCATAATGCCTCCGAGGAGCGGACTGCAAGATTTCGCACTTCGTCCGCGACAATGGAAAAACCGGCACCCGCCTCGCCGGCCCTTGCGGATTCAATGGAAGCGTTCAAAGCCACCAAATTGGTCTGAAAGGATAACTCGTCAATAAGCTTTATGATCGTCTGAATCTTACGTGTGGCTGTCGTGATATCCTCCATAAATTGCAACAGCCGCGTCATGGACATGTTCGCGGATTCAATGTTTTTCACGGCGTGATTGGCAAGCCCCCAGGACTGAACTGCGTTATCCGCGTTCTGCCGAACTTTCTCATTCATCTGCTCAAGCGCGGCAGAGGTTTGTTGGAGAAACGCTGCCTGTTCCGATGTCCCCTGGGAAAGCCCCTGGCTGGAGGATGAGACATGGCCTGCAGCCGTTATCACCCCGCCGGAAGAGTGTTCAAGCCCGCGAATGACACCCCGAACAGATTTGGTGACGGCCCGGCTCAACAGATAAGTAAACACCGTTACCGTCAGCATCACCAGAAGCGTGAACAGGCTTATTTTCAGGATACCTCCGGCAATCCGATCTTTCAGGGTCTGCTCTCCCTGTCTGGCTGAACGGGCGATATCCGCCTCCATTTCTGACATTATTACCAGCAGGGTTTCTTTCGCCTGATTCATCTCTTTGATCGCCACCCCCAATGTCCTGCCCTTAAAATGAAATTCCAAGATAAGTTCCCTGTAATGATCCACTTCAGCCCTGATCTGCTTTCCGTGGCTGAGAATATCCGGATCCGGAGAGGTCAGCGTGCGAAGCCTCAGACGGAGATCATCTGTCAGTGCGAGCATGGGATGCGCGGCTTTCTGTTCCATGGGCGACTCAAAATGTCTCAGATCTGCTTTCGCGAAATAAATCGCTATCTGCGGCAGAATCTCCCGGTATCCCGAGATCATAAAGGTGAGCTGTTCCATCACGGACGCGTCTTTTCCTTCAATGATCTTATCTCTTATCTTTTTGGAAACAATGTCATTCACTTCAGCGAGTAGCGTGCTGATTTTCTGATCCGCGGCTTCGATATCCCTTCGGGCCTGATTGATCTGTTCGCACTGCCCAAGGAGATTCCTGACTTTCTCCTCATAGAGACCGAGAGATGATTTTATGCGGGCATGATGATCCCCGGCCATGATCGCGGCGATCTCGCCGCGGAGACGCTCTCCTTCGGCGCTGAGAATATCCTCTCTGCCATAGAAGCGGCTCATCAGAAAATTGGTATCCGCAATCACCCGCGTCAGTTCTCTGCCCAGAACCGAGTTTCCGATCACCTGCTGTATCTCCCCGGAGAAAATGCGGGTCAGTTCCTTTTCCACATAGGGAAAGGAAAAAAAGACTGTGCCCTCGATGAGAATAAAGACCGTGCAGGTCAGCGCATTCATCAGGAACAGTTTTGCAGGAATGCTTTTATAAAATAGTGAAAAACGGCTTGCCATTTTCATCTTCTCTTTGCCTTTCTCATCCCTCGGAATGCTGACAATATTGCGGAAGGCCGGAGGCGGACATGATACGGACAATACCCTGCCATATCTCCGGGGTGAATATCTCCGGATACAGAAAACCGCCGATTCTGACCGCACCCTGTGCCAGTCTCAGTGTCGGGCGGGAGACCAAATGTTCCTCAATAATAAAGACCTGGTCTTCTCTCACAGCTTTGACATGCTCGAATCCCGGCTCGTTCTTAATCAGTTCCGCGGAGATGCGGTTCATCTTTCCTTTCTGAGCCAGATACACATCAATCTCATCTGCCAGTGAGAGAACCCGATGCTTTCCATAAGCCGCTATATTGCTTCTTTGCAGGGCCTCGGCATCGTTGCTCACATTAATTCCGCCGGCCATGGTGAGTACAAAGAGCTGCATGGATGTCGGGGTGAACGTCCTCATCTTGCGATGGGTGGCCTCAAAATAAACCCGCTTGCGTTTTGTATTGGGAATGGTGTGCGCTAAGATTCGGATGTTCCGGATGCCCTTTTGGAAACTTTGGATCATATCCTCGGCCTTTTCCTCACGTCCGATGAGAACTCCCAGGGTCCGCCAATATTCATACAGATCGTCAATGCCCACGGGCTGAATGGAGATGACCGAAATGCCCGCGTCTTTCAGGTTTCGCACAAACTCCGCATATTTTTTGGCAATCATTGGGCGGATCAGCACCAGATCCGGCCGGGCTGAAATAATCTTTTCCGGATCGTCTTTATAACTGAACACCGGTTTTTTCAAGGCTCTGGGCGGATAAACCTCATAAGGCGTGACCCCGATAATCTCCTTATCCAGTCCCAAATCAAAAAGATTTTCGCTATGAGCCGCGTAAAGCGAGATAATCCGTTTAAACGGTTTGGTAATCTCAAACTGTTCTCCGGAAAGATCAGTAAAAATTCTCGACTGCCCGGCAGAAGCATGTCCCAAGCATAATATCCATAAGCATCCCATTGTAACTATGATAATTTTTTTCATCTTTTCTCCGATGTGTTGTGTTCGAAAAACCGCTGCGCTCTGTTTTCGCACTCCGGGTAATCTTTTTCTTAAAATCTGTACTTAACGATAAGTTTTCGATATTTGCCCGGGGAAGAAACCTGGATTTTTCTCACAGCATCAGTTCCTTCTCCCAGCGGAAAAAAGCCGGGTGTTGCGGTGAAGCAGAAAACAGCTCTCTCTCCGACTTTGCTTTTCGCCCATATTTGCCCCCCCATGAGGTCCACAATGCGTTTTGAGATGGTTAGCCCCAGGCCGGTTGCCATATTCACGGGTTGTGGACGCATCTGCCTGGGTGAAGCTGTCAAAAATCAGCTTTTTTTCTCCGGGGGAATGCCGATTCCCGTGTCCCGAACCGAAAACAGCAACGCGCCGGGGGATTTTCCCTCGGGGTCTTTCTTCACCTCCACACAGTGTCGTACTTATGTTGCAATGCCAGAAAAAGTGTATGACAGATGTCATCCCTGACAATCAGGGATTCCAAGCAGGCGATCAGATCATTCTGAGAATATTTCATAAAAGTTCAAGAAAAATTCAGTGGCAAACGGAGAAATCCATCCGTAACCTCTTAATATTAATAACAAATAAAAAAAGCCCTTCAAGCTATAATAGCCTGAAGGGCTGCACCCAGTTTGCTTGACCCTTGCTTATATATCTCCGCTCCCGGATATTGCCCGGGGAACGGAGCTGAAAACGCAACCATTCTGTATCCGCGCAGAAAGCGTTGCTGATTTTTTCAAGGCAGGTCTTCTGACTTCCGGCTCATCCTAAGCCCGCGCCTTCCCATCCGATTCAGGCCGGACAGTGGCATTTTGCGGGTTTCGTCCCCGGTCACAGCGGCGGGACCGCTCCTGATTCTCACAGGATTTCCTATTAAGTATTCCAAACACCTTTAAAATATCATTTGTATAGAAATACCTGATACCAGATATTTTGTCAAGAGGAATTTTTCAAACAAAAAACCCGGAGCTTTCTCCTCATATATATTGGGCTGAAATTATAACTAATTGTTTTTTATTTTATAAAATAAGGTTTGCAATCCCGTCTGAAATATTTTATCGGACTACTGTCTCTAAACATTTCGGACGAAGTTACAAACCCCATCCGGCAAAATCCTGTCCGGCATTTCCGGCATTCGAAACGTTTCGGACGGGGTTGCAAACCCCGTCCGGCGTTTGAGGAAACGTTTCGGATGGGGTTGCAAACCCCGTCCGGCATTTGAGGAAACGTTTCGGATGGGGTTGCAAACCCCGTCCGGCATTTGAGGAAACGTTTCGGATGGGGTTGCAAACCCCGTCCGGCATTTGAGGAAACGTTTCGGATGGGGTTGCAAACCCCATCCTGCAAAACCCTGTCCGGCATTTCCGGCATTCGAAACATTTCGGATGGGGTTGCAAACCCCGTCCGGCATTTGAGGAAACGTTTCGGATGGGGTTGCAAACCCCGTCCGGCATTTGAGGAAACGTTTCGGACGGGGTTGCAAACCCCGTCCGGCATTTGAGGAAACGTTTCGGACGGGGTTGCAAACCCCGTCCGGCATTTGAGGAAACGTTTCGGACGGGGTTGCAAACCCCGTCCGGCAAACAAAAACCCCGTCCGGCAAACGGAAAAAAGAATACACAGGTCCGATTCCGAAAGAACTCCGTGAAAAAATTTTCTCTTGCTATTTGTGATAAAATATACTATTCATACTAATGTATGAGAACAGTTCAAATGATTAAGACATGAAAAGCTAAACTAACGGATTAATTATGCCAGAACAGCAAATGCTCCTTGAAAAAGGGTCTTATGACATTCTTTTTCAGCAGGTCAATCTGGGAATCGTGGTTCTGAACACAGATTTTACCATTGTTGACGCAAACAAAACCTATCTCAAGGCAGTAAAAAAATCCAAGGCCGAGGTGGTGGGAAAACCCTGTCATGAGATTATCGGGGGATATAATATGCCTTGCACGCCTTCGCAGACAGGGTTTGAATGCCCCTTGGTGAAAACCCTGAGAACCGGCAGATCTGCTCATATCATCCACGAGTATCACACTTCGACAGATGAGACACGTTACTTCAATATTGCCACCTATCCCATAAGGGATCAGAATGACACAATTGTACGAATCATTGAATTGTGGAGAGATATCACAAAAGAATTCTCATTCCGATGCGAAGAACGCATAAGGCGAATGGAGACGGATATGAAAAAGCTGATCCAGGAAGATCGGATGATTTCCCTGGGCAAACTGGTGGCGAGCTGTGTTCATGAGATAAACAATCCGATTCAGGGACTGCTGACTTTCAGCCATCTCATGCACACGATTTTGGAAGAAGGGGACCCGGGAAAAGAGGATTTGGAAAAATTTAAAAAATATGTTTCTCTGATGTCCGGGGAATTGGAACGCTGTGGGCAAATTGTTTCCGGTCTTCTTTCCTTTTCCAGGGAATCGCCCATTGATTATGCAGAGGTGGATATCAATGACGTTCTGAACGCGGTGATTTCACTGACCCGTCATAAAATGGAGCTTACGGATATCCGTCTGGAAACAAAACTGTCCTCCCGGCCCTTAGTGGTAATGGGAGACTCCAATCAGTTGCAACAATGCTTTCTCAATCTTATTTTTAACGCGATTGAGGCCATGCCCGGGGGAGGAGAACTCCTCATTGTTTCGGAACAGGACAATGTGTCAAAAAATTTCCGAATAGAAATCCGGGATACCGGTTACGGAATTTCTGACGAGGACCTTGAACACATCTTTGACCCTTTTTTTACCACCAAGGAAGAAGGAAAAGGCACAGGTCTCGGATTGTCCATTGTTTACGGCATGGTAAAAAATCATGAAGGAGATATTCAAGTGAAGAGCCGGCAAGGAAAAGGAACTTGTTTTGTTCTGACATTTCCGAAGCTGTAATTTTGTCGCTTGTCAGTTGCAACTGCTGACCAAACAAAGGAGAGCCATGGACCAGAAAATGAGCGTCATGATTGTGGATGATGAAATGATCGTCCGGGAATCCCTTTTTTACTGGTTTGAAAAGGCCGGGCATGTGACCGACACGGCTTCATCAGGGTCCGAGGCCCTGGAAAAGCTGGAGAAATTCCCCTTTGATATTCTGTTTGTTGATATGAAGATGCCCGGAATGAACGGCATTGAATTACTGGAAAAGGTTAAGGAGGAATATCCGGATACAACGGTGATTATCATTACAGCATACGGCTCTGTTGAGACGGCCATCGAGGCCATGAAAATGGGAGCCAGCGACTATCTGCTCAAACCCTTTAAGCCGGATCAGCTCTCCCTTGTGATGGAGAAAATTATTCAGCATAAGAAGCTGGCGTCCGAATACAGATATCTCAAAGGACAATTGGAAGAAGTCACCCGTTTTGACAACATTATCGGGCAGTCCCCTGAAATGAGGAATATCTTCAGACTGATTACAGAGGTTGCAGAAAGCGACGCGTCTATTCTGATTTTAGGAGAAACAGGAACCGGTAAAGAGCTGGTGGCAAAGGCGATCCACGCCAAGAGCTATCGGAACCATTTTCCTTTTATTGCGATCAACTGCGGCGCACTACCGGACAGTCTTCTGGAAAGTGAGTTGTTCGGGTATCAGAAAGGCGCGTTTACCGGTGCCAGTCACTCCCGCAAAGGGTTTTTGGAAGTTGTTTCCGGGGGAACGCTTTTTTTGGATGAAATCGGAGATATCAGCCCAAAAATGCAGGTTGATCTCCTGCGTGTTCTGGAAGAGAAGCAAATCATCAGGGTCGGAGAAACCCGTCCCGTTGATGTGGAGTTCCGTCTCATTTCCGCAACCCGGCGGGACCTTGACAAAGAGATGAGAGAAGGAACGTTCAGAGAAGATTTTTTCTACCGTATCAATGTGATTACAATTCACCTCCCCCCTTTGAGAAAAAGAAAGGAAGATATTCCTCTCCTGATTCAGCATTTCCTGGATAAATACAGTCATGAGACAACCCGGCATGTGGATCATGTCACCCGTGATGCCATGGAACATCTGAAATCATACGACTGGCCCGGAAATGTCAGGGAACTGGAAAATGCTGTTGAAAGAGCAGTGGTGCTTTCAAAGTCCCGGACACTTAAAACCGAGGATTTTTCTTTCCTCAGGCCCGTGTCGGATCCCCTGCTGAAGCAGCCGCGGTCCCTGCGTGATATGGAGAAGGAATATGTTTGCCACATACTTTCAGAGTATGACTGGAATATCACCAAGTCATCCGAAATTCTGAATATCAGCCGGGCAACCCTGCACAGAATGATCAGACGGTACAATTTGCAAAGGACAAAATGAGAATCCCCAACCGGTCAGCAACTGCCACAGCCTTATGAAGCCTGTAAACATCCGCGTCGGGGTTGTCCCCGTGGGAGAGGTTCCTGAGATCGCTCCGAAAGTCATTGCATCCCATTTTCTCGGTTATCTCAACCTTTCCGCAGATATTCTGCCGCGTCTGGAACACCCTGAATATGCCTTTGACAAACGGCGGTGTCAATACAACGCGGCGCTGATTATCAAAGCCTTTGAGTCCGAGCATTTCGACAGTTATGACAAGGTGATCGGCGTTTTTGATGTTGACCTTTTTGTTCCCCTTTTTACCCATGTTTTTGGCGAAGCAAGGCTGGGCGGCAAATACGCGATTATTTCCCTGTTCAGACTGGAGAAGAATTTGGAAAGGGCCGCAAAGGTGGCACTTCATGAATTCGGCCATCTTTGCCATCTTGAGCATTGCAGGGATATCAAATGTCTTATGCACTTCTCCAAAGGACTTGAAGAACTGGACAATACCCCTCTGTATTTTTGCAAGTACTGTTCCGCATATCTTGAAAGCGCTTTTTCACGCGTGCGTACCTGAGGGACAGAGGGAGGATCGGAGAAGCTGCACGAGACATGCCCTGTGTTTCCGAGTCCCCCCGGGAACGGCATCTTTGAAGCATCTAAGACACCCTCGCGGTTCGGAGAAAGGTCTGAACCAGCGTATTCCATCCGATTTCCGGATAATATCCGAAAAAATCATCTACCGGCTCACCACCGGTGGCTTCGAGATGTTCATATTCCGGTCCCATGAGCCTCATCAGATGACGGCTTTCCTGTTCCATCCAGTTCAGCGCATCTTCCCCGAAATAGAGCTTTTTCAGATTCTTTTTTGAAAATTCAGGCTCCAGGATAAAGAGCCACCCCTCCTGATACGGGTCTTCATGGATAAGTTCAGGATGATCCTTTGCCTTATGGTTCACTGTGACCACAGTACCTGAGACAGGAGACAATACCGCGGCTTTATGATTGTCCCGGGCAAATGTCCATCCCACCTGGTTTTGTTCCAGGGTGGCTCCCAGCGGCGGCGTATCCAATATCTGGGCTGTCCCGAAAAGCCTGACCATGAAATCATCAAATCCGATCCGAATGCGTCCCCCATGTTCGACCCTGGCCCAGCTATGACCCATATGATAATAATACCCGTCTGCCACCCGATAACCGGATGCGTTCTTATATTCAGGAGCAGTGTTTGCCATCGGGACCGTATCTTCCTGGTCCAGCATCTGATCAAAAGCACAATGCTGACACTCATAATTTGAAACGCATATTTTCGGTGTGTCTATGCGGCCCGTCAGCACATGGCGACAGGGCCGTGACGCGCCGTCATACTTCTCTCTCAGCAGATCAACCCAGCCTGGTTTTTTCTTGCTCGTGTCAGATGCCATGGCACGCTGCATTGCCTTGTCAAACATACAATTATTGCAATCATAGGCATTATCACAGGTTCGGAAATTTACGACACCTGCCTTCATCCAGATACATTCATTCTCCAGCACCTGAAATCCCATCACCCTGTTCTTTTTGGTTTTCGCTACCTTTTCTTTCATATCGGGACCTCCTTTCTTGTAGTCTGATATCAGATACTGGCGATATTCAGTATCTGATATTTTATATATGCAAAAAAAGTGCCAGAAAAGAAAAGCTTCAGTTATCTCAGCATCTAACCATTTAAATTATTTTATTTTTTATAATTTTTTTTGTGGTTTCGTTTGAAAGCGTGTCTCTCGGGGTAATTTGAATATGAAAAAATTCGTTACACCCTGAATGGGAAAAAGAATGGATGGATAAAAAATAAATAAATAAAATAAGCAGATTAAAGAACTGTCGCAGTTTGAAACACGCGGTGTGACAATTGTTTACGTTTTTTAAGGGTTAAACGAGATTCAGGCCGACTAAACTCACATGCCCTTTTTCGGCTGCTTACGGGGATTATGTTTTTTATCTTGATTTCCCGTAAAAGCCATGTTACTTTTCATTTTAATCTTTTGAATCAGTTTTTATGATAAAAATCAGAAAGATTGCCTCATATTCGGGCCCGTGGGGCCAAGTAAACGGTGCATCTGCCCAAAAACGGGCATAAAGGACTGCGGGTTCTTAAACTGAGGAGAAAATCCCTGATCCGTCCTTTGTGCCGCTTAACTTATGCGACAGCCATCAGAAACAGAAACTATTCTGTTATATAGTATTTAGATTTAGGTATGTCCTGGCACGAAAGTTGCATACAGAGGCGGCCTCCGGGATTCCGAACGGACGAATGAAATTTTCAGGCCCGGAAACGGCTTTTTTTCCGGGACAACCTTCCCATGCAAAAATCATGCCGGGACATACCTAAATCTAAGTACTATACATGAAAAAAATTTTTAAGACTAAATTTGGCAGCATCTGTCATGCTGACGCATTGCGTTACATGCCCACCTTAAAAGATGGCGAAGTAAATTTGATTATGACTTCGCCGCCTTTCGGACTTGTGAGAAAAAAAGACTACGGAAATGCTGATGCTCATGAATATTTAGATTGGTTTCGGCCATTTGCAGAGCAATTCAGGAGAATCTTAAAACATGATGGCTCCCTTGTCATAGACATTGGCGGTGCGTGGATACCCGGACAACCAACAAGATCACTTTATCATTATGAATTGATGATAATGCTATGTCGTGAATACGGGTTCCATTTGGCACAGGAGTTCTTCTGGTGGAATCCGTCAAAACTTCCTGCGCCTGCGGAATGGGTTAATGTACGCCGCATCCGGGTCAAAGATGCGATAAATTGCGTGTGGTGGCTGTCAAAAACCCCTTGGCCAAAGGCCAGCAACCGGAGAGTGCTTGTACCTTACAGTGATTCAATGAAAGGACTGCTTAAAAATGGGTATAAAGCCAAACTGCGACCAAGCGGGCATGATATCAGTGATAAATTCTCCAACGATAATGGTGCGTCAATTCCGCCCAACCTGATAGCAATTGCCAACACCGAAAGTAATTCATCGTATTTGGTCAGGTGCAAAGAAATCGGAATAAAGCCCCATCCTGCAAGATTTCCGGTAGATCTTCCGGAGTATTTTATTCGTATGCTGTCAGACAAAGGCGACTTTGTTCTTGATCCGTTCGGCGGTTCCTGCGTAACCGGAGAAGCCGCTGAAAAATTAAAACGTAAGTGGGTATGTGTTGAATTGGAAAAAGACTATATCGAGGGTGCCAAACTTCGATTTCCAGTCAGACAACCAGACAGAAAAATACCGACTTATACGCTTTCTCATCCTGCTGCTCTCTGGAATGGCGTTGATAACGAGGAACCGTTGCCGTCAGACGGAGGCAAGAAACGCCCCAAAAAAACCACAATAAAGGAATCACGGCCTTCCCATAAAAATATAAAGTATAATTTCAGTCAGTTAAAGATTTGCTGATTTTGATTTTCGGCTCTGAAATTCGGTAGTGTTCTAAAACTGGACTTAAACTTTTTAACCCCTTGAATCAATTTAGCAAATATCGGATCAAGTCCAGTTTTAGAACACCACCCTGAAATTCCATAAGATGGTCAGATCGTCGGTATTTGAAAAATCCGATTAATTTTATCAATCAATATATTATGACTTGTCAGGATATTGCAAATCAGGTGTCAGTTCAAATGTTCCACGAGCGGCGGAGAAACCCGGCTTTTTCCTTTATCGGAGACGCGTCATTCCGAAAAAAAAGCCGGGTTTCTTCTCTGTGCAGATATTAAAAACTTATGGTTAGCTACTTATTTTTATAAAGCTGTGGCTAAAAAATAAGGATTGAAAATTATCTGATAGTAGAAGTTTTCAGTTCCCAAATCCCTCTTTTTAATTTTCAATTTTCAATTCTCCCGGTGCGCAAATACCAGTTTTCCGCCCAGATGCCCTGCAATACCTGCTGCTGCCAGCATGATCAGGTGGATAAAAAGGAATGCCCATCGGCTTCCGGTTGTTACCACATCAGGGTTGATAATATACCAAATGACAAGTATGAGCGATGTAAAGAACACCACGCCTCCGCAGACCATTTTTGTATAAAACACAGAGGTCAGATTTCCTCCGTAAATCCTTTTCCAGTCATTATAACCGGAAAAAAGGACCAGCGGCATCGAAAGCAGGACAAATACCAGGTTATAAAAAGCTGCTTCTCCGAAGCTGGCAGCCTGGAAGATAACCGCCAGAAAAACAAAAATCACGGCAGCAGGGAGAACGCCGTTGGGCGTGTGAACGGAGATCGGGTGGATATGATATTTGGTCATGAGTCCGGTAATTTTATCATAAATATTCAGATAGATTGGTTTGCCAGTTTGCTTAACCGGTTCCTGAGTATCTGCTTTTATTTCTGCCGGAGCCGATTCTGGTTCAGCGGGTTCCGGTTTTTCCTGAGTATCCGGTTTCATTTCTGCCGAAGCCGAGTCCGCCACATCTGGTTTTTCTTTTATGGAAGCCGATTCTGGTTCAGGCTGCTCATCGCTTTCCTGCAATGTTTCTTCAAATTTGCTTCGGTCTGATCCGCAAACAGGGCATTCATCAGGCGGGGTATTGCCTGTTTCAGTATAAGCGCATACCGTGCATTCCCATGTTTTCAAAGACTCGGGTTCTGATATGGCTGATTTGGGTTCAGGCTCTCCCGCGCTTTCCGAAAATATTTCTATGAACATACTTCGGTCCACCCCGCACACAGGGCATTTTTCAGGGGGTTCTTCACTTCTTTGAATATAGCCGCATACCGTACATTTCCATGTTTTCATAAAAATCCTCCTTTTAATTCCTGTAAATGCTAAATTTTCAATCCGCTAAAACCGCATTATTAAAGCCAGATTTCACATTATAAGTACCCGGACATATATTTTCAGGCAGAATTATCAGCAAAATTCCCCGAACCGGCTTAAATGAGACTCGGATAAAAATACCGGAAAACTTTTGTCCAAGTACTTAAATAGCCTATAAATGTTTTCATAACAAGAACTTTTTTTCCATATGTATAAAAACTACTGATATAAAAGTAGCATTTTGCCCCCTCAGAATACTCCTTTTACCCCATTGACAATTTTCTCTGTTTTATGAAATGAGTAAAATAAAAAGTGAATCAATTCAAAACAATGAGTATTGTCATTCTTATAGCATTTGTCTGATTAGCCTATAATAGCAGTATTATAAATTAATTTCAGAGATAAAAACAACTAACTGTTTCATTGAGGTTGAATATGTACACTATCTCGGAACCTGTTCTTATGTTTGTCGGGGCCTGCATCTTTTTCGCTCTTTTAATAGTACTCGCTATTACTCTGTATTATTATGTGGGATTGGGTCTGGCGATTTTTTTGATAAGAGTTGCTCTTCCGGCAATTTTATCAGGAGGAATGTGCATGTGCCTGTTTGCCTTTCTGGGCTGGGCAATCAGTTGTTCAGCAGTTATTATGAAAATTTTTTTATTTGTCGGGGGCGTGTTAGGCATTCTCATTGAACTATATTTTTGGGGGATCAGAGAGCCTCCCCGGATAACAAAGCGATTTTTATACTGACACTGGCGGGATACTTCAAAATGGTGTCTGTCCGGCTTATGCGTCGGAAGCCTGCGGACTTTCATCAGAAGATTCAGGCTTGTTACTCTCAGGCGGAATATACATCCCCAGAAAGTCACTTATCTTATCAGCCAGGTTTCCGATACTTTCCTCTTTCTTTGCAACACTGATCTTTAAGTCCTTCTCCAGCTTTTTATCTTCAAGCGCTTCCGCTTTTGTCTTCAGCTCTCCCTTTTTCGCCTCTTTCTCTAACTTGTTCATTTTCATATCTCCCATTTTTTTCTTTATCTCTCTGGATTTATTAACAGGAAATTTTTCAAACAAAAAGTTGAACCGGTCAGGATTTTTATTTTCAAGCTGAACCAGAAAAAAAGGACACAGGTCCGCTATGTCATTTAACAGAAAGGGAATGATGGCAGGAGGCGATGCCACAAGTTCCAGAATTTTGAGAGAGGGATCAACAGGCCCGGTTTCAAATCTTTCTTTAAGAAGCGGCTTATTTGTATCTGCAACCAGCGTAATGATTTTGGTAAGTTTTTCCTTTAATGCATCTTCTTCAAGGTTAAAAAAAGTCTGGGCAGGCATTGTCAGCATCATGTTCAGCAGAACACCTGATCGGAAAGCAATGTTGCTGAATTTTTCGTTATTGTACCATTGATTAAGGATAGCAACTGCGATCTCAGGTTTTAATCCCATGAGGAATTTGCAGGCCCCGGGCATATCCCATTTTATTGCTTCATAGTTATTCATTGCAATACGAGCTTCCAGCGGAGCCAGTTTCTCAAACTTGGCTTTGATTAACGTGGCCGCTTTCTCCTGCATTCTCAGCCGGATATATAAATTTGCGAGGCCGCCGGGTATGTATTTTGCTATATGGTGAATCAGCCTGTTCCATAGATTTGAAAGTATGGGCATAGTTAAAATCTCCCTCTCAGGATTCACTACCGTACACTTTTTATAATAATCTGATTTTATTTTATAAATTGTATGTGACACAGGTTCCGTTTATGATTGATGACTAGAGAGTCGGATTGAACATTTGAAAGGCAACCGGAACAGGTATGTCGTAATTTAAAAAATATTCCAACAGGCTCAGACCTAATTGAAAGAGACTCAGATCACATCGGTCGGCACGGTGAATAATTCTGTCCCAGCCCTGTTCCGTTGCCAGTGTTCCCAGGAACACAATCCAGATGTAGGCAAGACACGCTCCGATCATAAGGCGGCGCAACCGGTCAGGGTCGGAAATATGACTTTTATGAATATTAAACCCCCGGCTTTTCTGGTCGGAAAAAAATGTTTCGATACGAAACCGTTTGGAATAATATTGGCAGGCTTCCCAGGGCGATCTCATATTCGTAACCAGATATATCGGTTCCTTATTTCCTTTCGCCCACCAGACGACAACCGTCACCGGTCCGTATTTTTTATTTGTGAACAAAACATTGCGTATGTACCGATAGCTGTCCGGAACCGTGAACACACCGAGAACATTAAGACGATGCTCCTCTCCGTCCCAAAAAATTTTGGTATTATATGCCGTTCGGCACACATACAGCCATCCCCGTTCGGCCAGATTTTTTTGCAAACCGACACCGTCGAACTCTCCGTCACCAAGAAAAATAACCTTCTGCGCGGATTCCGGTATCACGTTGGCAACCTCCCCGACCAGTCCGACATGGCTTTCTTCCGGGAAATGACCTTTCTTACCTCTGACCACCGTGTAAGCAAGGGGCAGGGCACGTTTTTTATAAATCACACTGATCATCAGGGTTACGCATCCCCGGCCGACCGTGCTTCCGTCCATTGCCAGCACAATTTCGGAAAGTCCCAGACTGATCAGCAGCGCCTGTGCGAACGGCAGAAAAAATGTTTCAGATTCAATGCTGTCATTGGAAATCCAACGTTTTATACGCTTTTCCACACTCGCCGGCGCGGCGTTCTCATCCGGAACTTTGCCTGCAATTTTCGGAAGCTGGCAGCTCCCGCTCCCCGTGATGCCGCTGATTATCGCGGCCAGCGTGTTCAGGCGCCGGGCCTCGTTTCCCTTCGGCTGTTTCGGATACATATTGTCCAAAGCCTTTCTGATCTCACGATATCTGTTCACATTGTCGCTCATGACAGCCTCCCTGTTATCTGTTATTTTCTGAAAGCTGTCATACCATTATTATATTTTTCTGTTAAGATTTTTTTGTGTCATAATCTCAGATGAGTAATATTTACTCAGAAAAAACAGCCGATGGTGAATTTTAAAAAAATTTAAAAAACAAACAGTTATTTAAATTTCAAACCAACTATGGTCGTCTTTATATAATAATTTAAAATAGTTAAAAAAAGTGTACGGTAGTGAATCTCAGGAAAGCTTTCAAGATGAGCGATCAGTTTTCAGTTCTTACTGTCGGTAACAACAAAATATTAGCGGATCGCAATTTTCTGATTATAACGGATTCTGATTATAAGGGATTTAGGGGAGGCCGGGAAAGCCCCATAGGGGCGGCATATTTGTAGCAAATCATGCCGGGCCGGGAAAGCCCCGTGGGGGCGGCATATTCGAGACATGATTTACTACAAATATGCCGCCCTCACGGGGCTTGGGGGGGCTGCAAACCTGCTGCTACAAATATGCCGCTCTTACAGGGTTTGGTCGGCCCTCCCCTAAATCCGTTATAATCAGAAAAAATTTTTGATCTACTGAATATGAAAGTTTAAAATTTTTTCTTAGCACCTGATACTTCCATATAAACGAAAAGCGGTCAGAGTGTCAAATCCAAAACAAGCGTTGTTTGGAAGATTGACAGATTGATAACAAGGGGATTGCAGTTGACGCTTACATATCAATGTTATATAAATTAATCAGTGGACGAGGTGGTTTACAGAACAGGATTTACAACCCCGTCCGACAAAGCGTGACAACTACAGGTGCAAGGAATAAGAACAAGAACAAGCTTTTTTTCCTTTTCTTATCTATTTTCCCTGTACTTTTTTGAACACCAGGATCAACAAAATCCTTCAGCATCAGAAAATGAAGTTTTGACCTTTCTGAAATCACGCTAAAGCCTTATCCAACGTGTGATTATTGGGAATAATACTCTGAAAATGCTCTTTGAAAATTTTTCGGACGTCAACGAACTTCGGGCAGAGTCTGACTAACTTGTTAATGGTCACATTTCGGAAGCGTCGGAGCTTCCTCAGATTCTGCTTCATCATATTGACGACGAGGTATGCGATGACTTTGACGCCGACGCAGGCATGAGCCCCCTTCCGATCTCGGAGATGCATTGCTCCCAGTTCGAGAGTGTCTTTGAGGAGCTTCCGGAATTCTTCGATGCGATGATGGAAGGCGAAGGCATGCAGTGCCTCGCTGCTACGCAGAGGTCGTCCTGCTATAATAAGGTAGCTGACCGCCCGTTTCCCCTTCGGAATATAGAAGACGAGAATAACCTCGCCGAAGGTTTCGCTTACTGCTTCGGTTCGATACACCGGCTGTCCGTCTGTTCCCCATCCGGGAGTAAGACGATCTTTGAAATTTTTCCGCCACTGGCCGGCCTTCCGGATTTCTCCGTCAATTTCAAAGACGTAGTTGTCCTTGCCGCGGAAAATTCCGGTAAGAGTCAGTAAGAGTGCGGGATCGGACGATTCGGCATCTTCGTTCGCAAGGCCGGTGTCTGTAGCTGACGCATCCGATTCGGACGAGGCTTCTTCCGAACATTCACCGCGGCAGAATGCCGCGATATCCTGAGAAAAATATGCCGCATCACCTGTAGTTCCGAGGCGGCTGATGTCAATGCCCGCGGCTTCGAATTTTGCTTCGGCGGCTTTCAGCATCTCCTCATATATCTCAGGCTTGGTTTTAAGCCCCCTGCCCTGTTTGGAGACTATCCGCACGTCGAGAGGGAGAATAATGTCGCCGATTACCAGAATCAGAGCGATCACGTTCTGCCCGTTCGCCACGCGTTTAAGCTGGCCGCTCCACCATTTCCATACATAGCCGAGTTCCGTGGCAATACGGGCAATCACGGAGTCATCGACTGCCATAATCAGTCCGTCCCGGCTTTTTGTGGCATCGCTCATGGTGAGCCTCTCCCGCAGGAGAGGAACAGCGATGCTGTAAAGGTGATTCTGCAGGAACTTACGCCAGCAGTAAACACTGACGTTTTTAACACGGTCATAGGTGGCGGTTTTCGGGAGTCCGAGCACCTGCATAACCTGGTAAACATTGTCCGCTCCGAGAAATACCGCCATGCTGATGAGAAGAAGGGTTTCCATATCCTCATCAGGCATCCGGCGGAAATACGGGCGGAGTATTTTTCCGAACTCCTCGGCGGCACGAAGCATTTCTTCGGTAAAATGTTCCTCAGCGGTTTTCGTTGTCATAATAAGAACCTCCTTATAATATCGGCACCCGGAATCAGGGCGGTCAGAGGCTCGGACATATATTTCCGAACCGTATATTTGTACAGTATATCACGAAGTCCGTCGTATGCCAAGAAAAATTTTAAATCCGAGTGTCTGACTACAGATTCGCATTCTTAAAATATAAGCTGGTTTCAAACGCATTTTCATGAGATTAATTTATGTAAACTCAATATAAACAGCATGTTAATTTCAATACTGGAAAGGTCAAAAGTTTAAATCTGTGATTGCCCCGCGTCGCGGCCTGATATGGATTTTCAGAAATTTAATTTCATTAACGGACAAAATTTATGCTGCAATATCATATTTCAGACAAACTTGAAGTAACAGTTAAAATTAGCAATAATCCCTATGACATTCCGCCCGAAAAATTATTTACCATGGCTGCCCGGAAAAATAAAAAAAGAAGCTTTTTGTTTGTCAGTAACGTATTGGGTAAGCATATACCGGTAAACCCGAATCTGGCAATACTGAACGGCATGGCCCTTGCAGCCAGATATTATGAAGAAAGCTGTAAGACTCAGCTTCCGCAGACGAGAGATATTCTTTCTGTTTTGAAAACTGGCAAAGGTTTGGAGGAAACCTGTCGTAAAATAAAAGAAAATTTGTTTCCGATGACACAGCCGACTTTGTTTATAGGATTTGCTGAAACAGCTACCGCTCTGGGACATGCTGTGTTTGAAAGTTTTTCAGACAATGCCTTTTACATTCATACCACGAGAGAAAATATTACGGAAGCAAAAAACAAAATTGCATTTGAGGAAGAGCATTCTCACGCCACATCGCACAGAATATATCCTCTGGGATTTGATATGCTGGAATCTGACTGTCCGGTCGTGATCGTGGATGATGAAATAACAACAGGAAAGACCGCCTTAAACATCATAGAAGCGATTCATCGCATTCATCCGAGAAGAGCATATTCTGTGCTTTCCATATTGGACTGGAGAACAACTGAACACAGGGCGTTGTTTGATGAAAAAGAAAAGACGTTGGATGCTGAAATTCAGACAGTTTCACTTCTGGCCGGCACGATGGAGGTAAACAGAACCTCTCACAATAAATTACCTCTCCGGATATCAGATGCGTTAAAAGAATCCTGCCCAATGAACAGCATCGCTATGAATACTGCCGGGGCTTTTCCGGCAGAGGTCGAACATCTGAGTTTGGACTCGTTTTTCAGCCAATTTGTATTATGTTCCTCCACAGACAGTAACGGAGATAAAAATACAAGCCCCTATATAAAAGGGACGGGGCGTTTCGGCATTCAATCGGAGGAGAATACAGTAATGCGTGAGCAGCTCAGACAGGCCGGTTTATATCTGAAAAGATTCCGAAACAGCAAAAAAACGCTTTGCATGGGAACCGGAGAATTCATGTATATCCCCATGAAAATTGCCTCATTCATGGGAGAAGGGATTTCATATCAGTCAACAACACGAAGTCCCATCTGGCCGAATAATACGGACGGATATGGCGCAAAAAACGCGTTTGTCTTTAAAAGCCCTGAGGATGCCAATATAACGAATTATTTTTAT
Organism: Desulfonema magnum; assembly: GCF_017377395.1. Classification (GTDB taxonomy): domain Bacteria; phylum Desulfobacterota; class Desulfobacteria; order Desulfobacterales; family 4be13; genus Desulfonema_C; species Desulfonema_C magnum. Next base: position 1,322,009 of record NZ_CP061800.1, read on the forward strand.
AATATTCCATATGGACATTATGGCGAAATTTATATCTTCTTTGAAAGGGAAATAAAAAAAGAAAGGCTGGAGCCGTTGATTGAACAGTTGAAAAAATCAGGGGCCGAGAAAATATTTATCATAACCTGTTCGAGAAACAAAGATTCACTTCCGGATCCCGGATATCTCGGAAGCTATCCGCGGGAAGATGTTGTGTTTCTCTTAAAGGATGTTGGCAATCTGATCAGAGAGCAGGGAAATGAGGAGCGGGAAAAGGCCATTCAGTCGGGGGTGCATTATTCGGAGATGCTTCCCATAGAATACCGGCCCTCTGACGAATATATGGAAATATTTCATGATTCCCTGAAAAAGTATGATGAGAAGATCGCCATAGCATCGGGTCTGGTTGCGGAAAAGATCATAAAAAAAAGAGGGCGGAACATTGTGCTTGTATCTCTGGCAAGAGCCGGCACGCCCGCGGGGATACTAATCCGCCGATATTTGAAACACAGATACGACATTGATCTTCCTCATTACAGCATCTCCATTATCAGGGGAAAAGGAATTGATGAAAACGCCATTCGGTATATTCTTCAAAACCATCCGGGTTTGGAAATCCAATTTATAGACGGCTGGACTGGCAAGGGATCAATTACAAAGGAACTGCATCAGGCGTGTGCGGCCTTTGAGAAAAAATGGGGCCTTCCTCTCAGCAGTGACATGGCAGTCATTGCCGATCCCGGGTATTGCGTGAGCTTGTTCGGAACCAGAGATGATTTTATGATTCCGAGCGCATGTCTCAATTCCACCGTGTCCGGTCTTGTCAGCCGCACAATTCACAGGGCTGACTTAATCGGAGAAAATGATTTTCACGGGGTCCGGTTTTATAAGGAACTCATAAAGGATGATGTGTCCAATCTGTTCACAGATTCCATAACAGAGAAATTTCCCTCCGTCACAGCAACAGTGCTTGATCTTCTCCCGCAGGCATTAAACACGAGGACCGAGATATCCTGGAGAGGAATGAAAGATGTGGAGAAAATTCAGAAAGACTTTGGCATAGAAAATGTTCATTTTGTAAAACCCGGAATCGGGGAAACAACACGGGTTCTGCTCAGGAGAATTCCCTGGAAAATCCTTGTCCGTCCCGGTGCGAACCATTTGGAACACATCTTGCAGCTTGCCAAAGAGAAAAACATTCCTGTTGAAACTTACGCACTTTCAGCATACCAATGCTGCGGAATTATTAAGCCGTTGGAGAAAAAATAATGATGATGTTTGCGAGTGATTTGGACAGAACCCTGATTTATTCACAAAAAATGATAGACGCCTCAGAGGAGCAGCCTGATGAAATACGCGTGGCTGAAACAAAAAACGGTGAGGTCATCACCTATATCACCGAGAAAACCATTCACCTGTTAAAACAAGTATCTGAAAGAGCAATGTTTGTGCCGGTTACGACACGCACAACAGAGCAGTATTCCAGGATTGATGTCATTTGCAAAGATATCATGCCTAAATACGCTGTCACCGGCAATGGCGGGAATATTTTAATGCAGGGAAAGGCAGATATGGCATGGCATGAACTCATAAAAGGCAAAATTGAAAACGAATGCCTGTCTATCGGAGATGCGCTCAACGAATTTGAAAAGATAAAATCAGATCAGTGGGTAAAGATGTCCAGAGTGGCAGATGAATTATTTTTCTATTGCGTGGTTCACACGGCGCAGGTTCCGAAAGATGAAGTTTGTGGCTATTCTGAATATCTTGAGGAAAATAATTGGAGAATCGCTCTGCATGGCAGAAAATTATATTTTATTCCCAACTGCGTGAACAAAAGGGATGCTGTCGCACATCTTGCGGAACAGGAAGGACTGACAACAAAGATTATATCCGCAGGAGATTCTGTGCTTGATCTGGATATGGCCGAAATATCAAATCTGTTTATTTCGCCCTGTCATGGAGAAATCTGTCAGTCACACCGGGAGGAAGATGATGGGGTGACATACACAAAAAATTATGGAATTACAGCCAGTGATGAACTCCTTGAGAATATTATAAGTGTTTTAGACGGCTGATTTACCAAGTGTCTTTCAGAACTCCCCCGACATCAACCGGAACCGTCTGCTCCTCCCATACCAGCCCTAATTCCAAGCCTGTGTCATACGGCAGGACGGACATCGCCGCTCCGGAATCCACCAGAGCGGGAACGGTGATCTTATGCCCTCCGTGATAAAGAGCGATTTCTATGAAAGGCATTCCCCCGCGCAGGTGGGGAAATGCCGGAGAACGGGTGTACTGATAAGTACCTGATCAAAAATTTTTTATACACCTTTTTCTCTGTGAGCGGCGGAGAAACCCGGCTTTTTCCTTTGTCGGAGAAGCATCATTCCGGAAAAAAAAGCCGGGTTTCTTCTTCGGGAAGATATTAAAAACTTATGGTTAGGTACTTATTTCATGTGTTGTCATTCTCCTCCCAAAGCTGCTGAAGCTGAAAGGCAGCTTTATATGAAGTGTCATCCGGCGTGACTGTCGGTGTCATGACCGGATAGCTGACTCCTCTCTCAAAATATTTTTCAGGATGTTCCTCCTCCTGTTGCAGCATCTTCGTTATGTCCGCAATGAGCTGCAATTTGTCCGACACCGGGAGCGGTCTTATGAATTTCCTTTCCAATTCAGCCAGTAACATATCATACCTCCTTCAGTCTCCTACGCCGGAATGACAACCAATTTTTACGGATATATGAAAATTGGTGTCATCCTGCTTCGGTTTGTTCGGCATTTTACAAGTTTTTTTGCACATCAGCAGCCTTGTCTCTTCAACATTTCATTTTCATCTTTCAAGTGTCTCAGTCATGCGGGCCGGGCTGAGGAACGAAACCCGGCACTTTCGTGATCCGTCAGTTGGGAAATGATTGTTGGTGTTGGGTTTCGTTCCTCAACCCAACCTACAGAACTATCTTAATTTAAATCAAAAATTAATACACAACAAAGCACCCCGGCACAGACTCATGCAGCCGGGCTGAGGAACGAAACCTGACATTTTCGTAATCCGTAAGTTGGGAAATGATCGTTGGCGTTGGGTTTCGTTCCTCAACCCAACCTACAGAACTGTATCGCTCTTTTTGGCCCCGAAAAGAGCAACATAGGCACATCTTACAGCCAAAATAAACGGTTAATTTATTTAATATCAGTCAGTTATCATGAAATAACCGCCAATGGCGGCCCAAAAAAAATCAGAAGATTCATACCATAAAAAATTTAACCTGATTCAGGGAGGATCAAATTCATTTCAAGTCTTCCGCCAAGAGCTGACGCAGCTTGAGAAATAGTGTTTAAAGTTACTGATTTTCCAGGTGAAAGGAGTCTGTCCAAAGAACTCCTGCTGGTACTCATTTTCTTAGCCATTGCACTTTTAGTCAGACCTTGTTTTTTCATTGCCTGTTCGATCTGGAATGCCAAAACTCTTTTTATTGCTTCTGTCTGACACTCGGCAAGAATACCTTCTTCTTCTAAAAACGCTTCAAAATCACTGCCAATATTATTGTGTGTCTTACTCATCTTCTATCCCTTTTTCATATTTAATCTGCTGAAAAAAAAGATCAGATACGATCATCTTAGTTTTTTTGATTTTTCAGGAAAGATTTTTTTCTTTTTTCAGCAATATCAATATCTTTTTTAGGTGTTTTTTGAGATTTTTTGATTATTCCGTGTAACAGAACGATAACATCTTTATAAATGGTGAACATAATACGGGCTATGCCGCCTTTTAATTCTGTTCTCACTTCCCACAGTTTTTTATAACCTGACAAAGCCCTTACAACCGGCATTCCTATCGGCCATCCGTATTGAACCGTCATCATATCTTTACCGACAGCTTTTCTCGCATCCTTTTGTAATGTTTTCAGCCAATCTTTGACAGGCTCTTTTCCAAGGTCATTTTGGTAAAACTTAATTCGTAATTGCTGCCCTTTTATTTTTTCTTCATCAGTTTTCATAAATTTATATTTGTACCATTTTTAGTACAATGTCAAGAATAAGTTTATTGCGATAATAAAAATTAAAAGCGCAGCATTTTCTTTAGGTTGCAGGTCTGAGAGTCATGTAGGCTGGGCTGAGTCATGCAGGCCGGGCTGCACTGCCATTAAGTTAAGCTTCCGGAGTGCGAAAATTATTTTTCGCACCCTCGCCGGAAACTGTTTTTGTCACTTCGGATGCTCCTTAACTTAATGGCAGTGAGGCCGGGCTGAGGAACGAAACCTGACATTTTCGTAATCCGTCAGTTGGGAAATGATTGTTGGCGTTGGGTTTCGTTCCTCAGCCCAACCTACAGAACCATATTGCTCTTTTTGGCCCCGAAAAGATGATTATAGGCACATTTTAAAGCCAAAACAAACAGTTAATTTATTTAATGTTAGTCAGTTATCATAGACAGGTCCCCAATGACCCCGATCAAAATTATTCTTCATGATACTTTTTTATGAAACTGAGTAGCATATCGTGTACGATCTCCAATTCCCAAGAGAAGTGATTTGACAGATATGTCTTCATCTAATTCATCCCAGTGCAATCCGCTTCCCCCACCACTGATGATATAATTCTCAAGCTGTTTTTTCTCTGCCCTGAGAAGTCTGGGAAAATAAGCCAGCGGAACACTCAGCTTCCGTCCGTCTCTTAGTTCCACCCACATGTTATCAGCATCAAACGAAAGTTTTTCTGCCAATGGATTAAAGGTCAAAGTATTCATTCCAACACCTTTCTATAAGCTCTCTGTTTTCTGTGATCACCTTCATCAGAGTTCGGAGTTCCGAGGATTTTATTCCGTATGATTCAGCAACGCTTATCTGAGGATGCACCCAAAATTTTGCGACAGATTCTCCTTTGCGAACGTGTATGCGGAGAGGTTCCAAAGGTTCTCCCTCATTTGAATAGAAAAAGAATCTGTATCCTTTGTATCTGAATACGACAGGCATAATGAAAGATCATTTCTTTTTTTGAATAATGTTTTCAACTTCAGCTTTCTGCGCTAGTAAACCAGCCAGCTTCGGCAGCCAAAAAGCTCCTCTTCTGAAATAAGTTCACCTTTTTTCATCTCAGAAATTGCCTGTTTTCTCCTTTTCATCAGTTCTTCTGAAAGCTTTTCATCCGCCATTATGGCAAGCGTCTCTTTCTCTGCATCAGTGAGATTTTCAATAGCTTTAAGAATTTGAAACGGAGTTGTTACGGGGTTTGATATTTGCATTTTTGCAACCTCGTTTTTAAAACATTTCCCAATTTAGCTAAACAATAACTCTCTTAATTTAAATCAAAAAATCAATATGCAACGAATCGCCCGGCACAGAGCCATACAGGCCAGGCTGAGAAACGAAACCCGACACTTTCGTGATCCGTCAGTTGGGAAATGATTGTTGGTGTTGGGTTTCGTTCCTCAGCCTAACCTACAGAACTGTAGCGAAAAGTTATATTTGCTTGGTTAATTTCTTAATCTTTTCAAGTAATTCATCGGTAATCCCTTCGATTTCTTCCAGAGGAGTATTTTCAGGATTATAGTGAAAATGGTCATAGATTTTAGAAGCCATTTCAAAATCAATGTTTAATACTTCTTGTATTACATTATAATCATAGTATCTAATATCTATGGGTTCGAAATCGGAACTTCCAGTGAAAATATGACGCAAATTTTTTAAGGTTCGTAAAGATACATCAATGCCTGTTGCTCCAGAAATAGCATTAAATTTTTTAATGGAAGCGTTAATTTTATTTAGCTCTGTTTGGATGTCTGCAAGTACTTCTATAGATTGGGAAATTTTAACTAAAGGGTTCCTCTCTACAGTACTATCAAAATAATCGAGAAAATCGATGTGAACAATTTCTTGAACTTTACTTTCACTGAATGGATGAAAATACGATATTGCAACATCAAAGGAGGTATCATATTTGGAATTCTCTCCCAAAATCGAAGAACTTGATCCCAGTGTATAGATTATCTTTCTACCGGGAGGAAAAAATTTAATGCCATTTTTTAGAGCATTTGGAAGTTCTCCTCTATACCACTTAAAATCTTTAGGGAATTCAAATTTTACTTCGTGGGCAACATCATTCCCAATGTTCTCTATTTTTAATCGGATTAAGTGACCGTCAAAATCAACATCGAAATTAACTAACTGTGGTAATAAACTCCTCCTGTTTCTTACATCTTCTATCTCATAATGTTCCATTGGGACAGATATAAAGTTAAAACGTTTGTAATATTTTTTGTCTGCTGATTGATGCGGTCCACGAAAACTTTTGGGAATACTAACCACAAAATATGAATGTTGGTTTGATTTTTTAATTTCATTAACTTCAATGCCTTCAATAGTCGGAATTATATGGGTTGAGAGGATTTGATCAATCCACTCTCTGTTGATTGTCTTGGTATCTACCCCATTATCTAATTCATACGGCAAATCATCTTTTTCTAAAATTCCATAAACTAGCACTCCTCCATCTGAATTGGCAAAAGAAGATACATCTTTGCAAATTTCATTCAATTTCTTTTTTGAAAGAGCCGGACTTGCCTTAAAATCTAAGTATAAACTCTCTGGAATTCCAGCCTTAATCAATTTTTCTAGGTCTTCTATCTTCTTTGGTATTTTCATAATAGATATCCCATTGGTATTACTGATATTAAATTATTTGCCCCGATATGGCAAACTCAATAACACTCGTCACAAGCTCGCCCGAATATACACAAGTCATGCAGGGCGGGATGAGAAACGAAACCCGACACTTTCATGAGCTGTCAGTTGGGAGATGATTGTTGGCGTTGGGTTTCGTTCCTCAAACCAACAGACAGAACTACAATATTGTTGTTTGATCATTTTTAAGAAATGCCTGCATACCAGTCATTCCACACTTTTTCCTCTGTAATAATATCATTCCCGTCATTCCCGCCAGCCTCAGCTAACTGACGCGGCAAATCGCCAAATAAAAATTCCCATAATGCGGTCGCCGCTCCGTTTGCCCCTGCAAAACGGGGATTATCTGTCACACACCATCGGTATAAATTCATATATCCGTTACGGTTAAAAATACTTTGAGAATTTCTCTTCTGCCCGGAAGGAAAGCTGCCAGTTTCAGGGAGAGATTGTAAAACCTGACAAAGATGTCGGTTTATGTTCACAGCATCACTGAAAAAATTGTCAGATAGCCTTCGGTATGTCTCTTTTCGGAAAGCCTGAATATTAACAATACTCAGATCTTTTGATAGCTCATTAGCACGTTTCCATTGTAACATAGTATTTCTTCCCAATGTTTTTTATAATTTATTGATTTTAATGCATATAGTTAGTGTAAGACACAAAAAACAGTGTCTGGCCCAGACCATATCCTGCAATAAAAAGGTGACTAATCCAGATGGCAGCTCCGTATCCGCTTCTCAGAAATGGATTTCCAAAAATTACGCCGGATTATACACCAAATTTCGATGATAAAAGTCATGCGGGCCGGGCTGAGGAACGAAACCCGGCACTTTCGTGATCCGTCAGTTGGGAGATGATCGTTGGCGTTGGGTTTCGTTCCTCAACCCAACCTACAGAACTGAATTTATCTTGGCACGATCATCTCGGGGTTATATTCTTTTGTCTTCAAATCTCTTAATTTTCGATTTCCATAACTCGAATTGATGATGCCGCCACACCACCATAGAGTTTATTGCAACCCATACCATTTAAAGTAAAGTGATACCCCTGACTTTCACCAATTCTTACTTTGAAAGTAATCGGAGAAACGGTTCCGGCAGTCATGTGATGTGACAGCAGAATAGGAACTCTGTAGTCATTACCCGGGGCTGTGACGGATATAGCTGCTAAAGCATTTGGATCGGAATCTTTGAATAAAGCAGTTGTAATATTCAGACCACCATCGACAGATCCAAAAGCATTTACATCAATTAAAAGTTTGCTATCAGCGGATTTAGGCGTGATTGTAACAGATAAAAACTCAGTTCCTTCTTCTTTCTGCGGAATAGTATCGTCTGTTCGTATTACAACATTGCTACAAGGTGCGTCGTTTCTCTGAAAACTGACTACCTGAACTATAGCACTTCCCAATTTATCAGTTAGTTTATTAATTTGCTCGTACAGCACGTCAAAATTGGCATTGACTTCAGCAGCGGAAGCAGGGGTATTTGGGGAAAAAGTATATGGTTTTGTGACATCCTGTGCAGTTGCCAAACTCGCACAAAGCAGAATGGCGATCAGAAAAAAAAGAACCTTGAAATCGATTTGAAACCTCATAATAATCTCCTTGAATTAATTCCAATTTTTTTCATTCCAATTCCCATAGTTCCACATGAGTCCGTCAGGTATGGGAATTGTGGTTGTCGTAGTCGGAACAAAACTTGTCGTAGTTGTCGGGGCAATGCTTGTCGTGGTTGTCAGGACAATCGTGGTACTTGTTGAGGTTGTCGAACTTGAAGTACTCGATGTGGTTGTTGTGCTGGTTGTCGTGGTTGTAACAGAAGCCGTGTTTTTTATCGTGAAATTTGCCATAACGAAACGCAGGTCAGTTATATGACCAGAATAGGCAATCCAGACAGTGCCGTCATTGTTGGGACCTCTTTCTCCCCAACTGTTTTTGCAAAGCCATGCCTGTTTGCCGTCGTCCCATCCGATAAGCAGGACTATATGACCGCCGCTGCGGGAACCGTCCGAATGCCTGTAAACTTCCCCAGGAGAACCTGTATTCCAGAAATTTTGAAAATCAGTGTATGTGTCAAACCCCAAAGGAGAGGGACCGTCTTCGCTGAGGGAAAGCTTTATCTCATTTATGTCAGTTGTATCCACAGAATAATATCTGTCAGTTCGGTAAGGCAGTTCATCGCATGACTCCAAAGTGTCACAAAAAACTTCCGCACAGTGAATATAGGGAGGAGCAAATCTGCAACCGCAGGAATCCCCTGTATTATAATCACCGTAGCCGCTACAGCTTTCTCTGACAGGTCCTCTGTACCGCCAGAAGAGAGCAGCGTTGACATATCCGCCGCAACATCCGTACTGGTTGTTTCTGTTACAGGATATTTGTTGCTGCTCCGAGAGATCGTATTCTGCACCTCCCGCCATCATTATTTTCGATTCAAAAGCACCCACAGCGCCGAAAGCCCAGCAGCTTCCGCAGCGTCCCTGATCATCTGGCGGTGTGACAATATACCTCTGATCCTTTGCCCGTGTCACAACTCCTTTGTCCCGCCAGTCGAAAATTTCGGGCAGTTGAATGACGAAACTTTCATAATCTCCCATGCTGGGAAAAGAATCTCTGAAGCTTATCAGCGTTTGTTCATAGTCATCAGGTATTCCCAAACCTCCGGGATTTCCGGGCAGTATTCTCAGACCCGCCACAACCTGCAAAGCGAATATGGCATCTTTCAGACCGATTTTTTCGCCGGATTCCGGGCTTGCGTCTAGGTTCATACCCGCACATATCTGAAGTGCGGTGACAACATCACTCAGGTCTGTGTTCCCGGATCCGTTGACATCTCCGTCAGATGCTCCGATACTGTGAGGGAAACACAGAATGAGTAAACTGAAAATCCTCAATAATAGTTTTAGCCTTTCACTCAATACGTTACCTCCTTATTTGAAGAATATAACTAATATTAGACACCAAAAACGGTGTCCATCCCAAACCGAATCCTGTAATAAATAAGGTGTCTAATCCAGATGGCATTTCCGTATCCGCTTTTCAAAAGCGTGTTTCCAAAAATCACACAGGATTATACACCAGATTTCCACCGATAAAAGAATCCGGAAACATACCTCCGGAATTAAAGATGAGAATGAGCGGTGCCGAAGGACACCGCTCCATCTGCCAGATTGTTGGGAACGGTCAACCGAATATCAGGTTATTCCCCCCGGTATGGCAAACTCAATAACATTCGTGACAAGTTCGCCCGAATATATACCCAGAACGATGAGCAGAATCGCAGTCATCAGAAGCGGAATCAGCATAGTGGCAGGAGCCTCGTCCAATGATGATTCCTCTTTTTCGTGATGATGATCGGCAAAAGGTTCATAATAACAAATCTCGATGAGCCTGAAAAACAGCACCACATTGGCAAGGCTGCTGAACAGCAGCGCCGCCACAAACCCATAATGCCCGGCAGCAATCCCTCCTGAAATCAGATACCACTTGCTGAAAAACCCGCACGTCGGCGGCACACCGATAATTGACAACGCCCCGATGACAAACGCTGTCATGGAAAAAGGCATTTTTTTGAACAATCCCTTCAGATCATCAAAAGAATCCCCTTTTGTTTTGTATAAAATCGTTCCTGCCGCAAGAAACACGCACAACGTCATCATGGCATCATTGACAATATGCAGAATTGCCCCTGTCATTCCCGGACGGTTTCCCAGCCAGAAGCCCCCGACCATATAGCCGACCTCGGCAATGACCACATAAGAAAGCATCTTTTTCAGGCTTTTCTGGGAAAGCGCAAACAAAGACCCCATGATAATCGCAAATACAGCAAGCCAGACAATGGCATTGCTTATCTTCAGACTGGCAAAGGAAAATTCCGGCGTGAAAACAGACAAGACAATCCGGATCATGACATAGATCATCACCTTGGTGGTCAGCGGCGCAATCAGGCTGCTGGCACAGGAGGGGCTGTATGAATACGCATTAGGCAGCCAAGCATGTAGCGGAAAAAAAGCCATTTTCACAAAAAGCCCCGTGAGACAGAAAACAAAGGCCAGCAGAACCACTTTTGAATCATAAATCTGAGGAAGCAGGGCAGCGAGATCCGCCATATTCAGCGAGCCAGTAACAAGATAAAGATATCCCACCCCCAGCAAATAAAGACTTGCGCCAATTGTCCCCATGAACAAATAATTCAGACTTGCCAGCGGGGCACGATCTTTTCCAATACCGATCAGGGCATAGCCAGTCAGGGACGCAATCTCCAGAAGCACATACAGATTAAAAGCATCTCCCGTGACAACCATGCCGGTCAGACCCGTCACAAACAGAATGTACAGCGTATAAAACGGGCCGATTTTTTCCGGGAACTCCTGTGCAATACTCTTTTTATTGGCGACAAGATTCAGAAGCGCCACAGCAGAAATCACAACAAGAACAAGCCCGTTTAAATGATCAACATTATATGCGATCCCCCACGGCGGAGGCCATCCCCCCAACTGATACTCCACCATGCCGCTTTCCAGGACAATGCCAAGCAATCTGACAGCAGAGTAAAGAGATACGCAAAGCGAAGCCGCCGCAATGGGGAAACATAATCTTTTGTTCACCCATCCCGCGACAGCAATCAGAAACGCCGCAAGCAGCGGCACAATAATAATCAATGCTGGAAAGTGTTCGCTCATTTTTTCTCCCTCAACAGTTGTAAGTTTCCATAGTATCTGAGATCAGTATCACCAGCGTTTTCCGGAGCAGCATATGCCGCCCCGGAAATCCAGAATGTTAAGTACCTAACCATAAATTTTTCAATATTTACCCGGTAAGAAACCCGGGTTTTTCCCGTATGACGTTCCCTTCTCCGAAGAAAAACCCGAGTTTCTTCGTTTTTCACAGAAAAAAATATAAAAACTTTTGCTCATCTACTTAACGTGATATGCAACTTATTAATGCCACGAAGACACAAAGGCACGAAGTCCGGCGAAGCATCTCCCGGTGTGTCTCCGTGTCTTTGCGCCTTCGCGGCATTGTCCGGCCGTGCTTCGGTTGAAAAAAGCCACGAAGACACAGAGGCACAGGATCTTTCTTTGTGTTCCTTTGTGTCTTCGTGCCTTTGTGGCATTATATGTGTGTCCGTGTTCCCCTCAGTTGAAAGAAGTTGCACATTGCGTGTACTTATGGAAAAACTTTCAACTTTTAATTTTTAACTTTTTACTGTGGAGTTTCCCTTAGTTGTGCGTTTATCTCATCCTCCTCAAGAGTTCCGTACTGACGATAAATCTTTATCGCCAAAGCCAGGGCCACTCCCAAAGTGGCCACAGACACCACAATAGCCGTAAGCATCAGCACATGCGGCAGCGGATTGATGAAATCCATCGCATGAACAGCGTGATCCCCCCCATTATGCCCATGGGAAATAATGGGAATGGTTCCGCCTTTCTTTGCAGCCACGGAAATATAAAAAAGGATGATAGCCGTTTGAAAAATATTCATTCCGATAATCTTCTTCACAAGATTGTTCTTGGTGATCATGGCATACATGCCGATCATCATCAGAATGACGTAAGCCCAGTAATTATACCTTGAAATAACGATTGTAATAAATTCATCCATTTTTGTCTTTTGAAACTTGAAACTTGAAACTTGAAACTTGGACGCTCCCATCCAATTTTCAATTCTCAATTCTCAATTTTAAAGTCCTTCGTCATGTTTTCCTACGGAGGAGAGATTATAGTATATCCATATCATGGCAGCCATTACGGAGATCCCCACACCGATTTCGACAATCAGGATGCCGTGAGAATGGGCTGTAACCGGATCAACACCCAATATGCCGGTAAGTGCGCTGTAGTCTAAAAAGTTTCCGCCTAAAAGATAGCAGAGAAAACCTGTTCCCGCGTAGAGAAATACGCCTGCCGCACAAAGGATTGCGCTGACTTTTTCCCCCATCCGCCGAATGCTTGCCCTGAGATTACGGGAAACAGCAAACAAAATAAAGGCCGCTCCCAGTATGACACCGCCCTGGAATCCGCCTCCGGGGCTGTGGTGTCCGTGGGCGATGACATAGAGGGCAAAGAGTTGAATAAACGGTATGATCAGGCGGCTGGTGGTATTTACAATCATGTCATGGGGGACCCATTCGGAATCTATCCGCTGAAAATCCGCCGATTCCTCAGGTATTTTTCCACCCTTTTCAATGCGGAGTGTGATGCCGGTGGGAATGTGGCGGTAATGCCTGACCTCATCGTTTTCACGTCTTTTAAAAACCCGAAGCAGAAAGAAACAGGCAATGGCAGCGGAAAACACAACAGTGGTTTCAAACATGGTGTCATATCCCCGATAATCAGCAAGCACTGCTGTGACAATGTTGGGGACAGATGTTTCCGCCATGGTGTTTTCAACATAACGGGGGGAGAGATAGGTGCTGGCCGGAGCGTCCGGGTCGCCAAACCCGGGAAAATCAATTGTGCCGTAAATCAGCAGACTGCCGCACAACAGCACGATAATAAAACCGATTATTTTCATTTTCATGGCCTCCTTGAAAAATTGATAAGATGACATAACTTACCGAATTTTTATTATACACAATCTTTTCAGATTGATCAATAATTTTTAGGATGATCTGAGTGGTAAGATGCAAAAAAACGCTTCGCTTTATTTTTGCACTCCGGAGAACATTGCAGATTTAGTGAGTATCAGTAGATCGAAAAGTTTTCGGGCTGTCACCGGGCAGACACGGCGGACGGGGGAGAAACCCGGCTTTTTCCAGCGGGGGAGAGCGTCCCGTCCTGAAAAAAAAGCCGGGTTTCTTTGCCGCACCGCTCATAGTCCGGAAACTTTTCGATCTACTGAGTATGACTGATTTTGAAGATTTTCATAGAGGATGCCAGTTCCTGACTTTCTTCCGCATTCTGTCGGGATATGGATTTTATTTCATGAATGGCGCGGTTAATCTCTTTAATTTTTTTATCTTTTTCATTGGATATTTCAGAAATTCTGTTCACCATATCCGCGGACTCCGCAGCGTAAATCGTCAGCTTTTCACTGCTTTTATTGGTATGATTAAGCAGATCATAACCATGTCTGATTTTTGTTGTCGTATCTTCAATAAGATTTGCAGCATTTCCCGCGGCGTTGGTTGAGCGGACAGACAGATTCCTGACCTCGTTCGCAACCACTGAAAATCCGTCACCAAGATCACCGGCTCTGGCTGCTTCGACAGCCGCGTTCAGCGCCAGAAGATTTGTTTGAAATGCAATGGCATCAATGGTTTTGACAATCTGTGTTGTTTCCTCATTTGCAACTGAAATTTCATTCATGGAACCCATAAGGCTGTTCATTGCATCATTTACCGTAATGACGACCTGATTTGCTTTTTTCATGCGTTTGTTCGCATCATTTGCAATGGCCGCGGACTCCTGCGTCATATTAAATATTTGATCCAGATCACACGAAGCCTGCTCCAAAAATTCCACCTGTGTGGACACCGATTCTGACAATACATTTGAAGTGTGAATAATGTTTCCGATGATTATGCTTAACTTTGCCACAGTTTCATTCATCTTTCTGCCAATCTGAGCAATTTCATCTTTTCCTGAAATCGCAGCATCAAACGCAAAATTCCCCTGGCCTATTTCATCCATATTGAGCATTAATGATTGTATTTGCGTTGAAATGGAACGGATTAACAAAAATGAAAGCACCACAAACTGGGTGATCCCGGCAATAAGCATAAACAGGATAATAAATGTTGCTGTTAATTTTGATTTTGCAAGTTTTTTTTCAGAATCTTTTTTAAGTAACTTTATTATCGCTGAAATACTTGTTTCCTCGGTGTCGAGGCCCCGGACAAGATTTTTTTCGTTATCCAGCAAACCAAATAAACGCTCGGAAGCAGATAAATAATCTGTTATTGAATGATGAAATTCCTCACTGGATTGTTTGAATATTTCAATTCCCAGAGAATCGGAAAAGTGTTTGAACGCGGCAAACAGAAATTTGCTTGTCTTACTGATTTCTTCAAATTGATTTCGAAATTTGATATTATCGGTCTGCAAGTAACTTTGCTGCATGTTCTGTAAGCTCAGGAAAAGAATCTTTCCGTCTCGTGCGAGATTCAAAAATTCAGCTTCCAATGCAGAAAGCGATTCACCATTGACCTGAATATCAGCCTCTTTTGCCTCAATGATCCTGATAATTGACGAGAGGGACTTGTCAGAAAAACGCAGTGCTTCTGAAATATCCTCGTCAACACTTTTCCTCTTCACACTGTTATCAACAAGCTGTGCAAACTGACGGTTGTAGCTTTCTGTAAATGACTTCAACGCGTCCAACTGATCTTTCATCTCATGTCTCTGACTGAGCAAATCAGTAATCAGAGATTCCCCTTTAATCTTAATTTTTTCAAATTCCTCTATGTAAAACGGATCATAATATTTGAGAAAGGCTTTTGCCACGGCATGTTCTCTTACCGTTAATTCCGCCAGTTGTATGGCAGATGATTTAAACTGATTCGCTTTTTCAATATTTCCAAAAAACAAAGCTGTGACAGCAATGAGTATAAATATCAGCATGAGGGCGGACAGGCCATATGCGATTAATTTAAGTTTGATACTGAATCTGTTCATAATATGATATATTCTTATTTTTAAAGAGGGTTGAAGAAAAAATTAAAACAAATGAAAAAATGGAAACAAATGAGAATTAAGTACCAGCACAAAATTTTTTGCATATTTCCTATTAAAATGCGGATGTACAAAAATTTATGCCCGGATATCTGAGTACCTGGTCAAAAGTTGTTTATACTTGATAAGCAACTATCAGTAGATCGAAAAGTTTTCGGGCTGTCGCGGGACAGACACGGCGAGCGGGGGAGAAACCCGGCTTTTTCCGGCGGGGGAGTCTTCTGTCCGGGAAAAAAAGCCGGGTTTCTTTGCCATACCGCACACAGTCAGGAAACTTTTCGATCTACTGACTATCGGAAACTTATGGTTATCCGATGATCAAGTTTTCTGACCCGATTTGAGCAAAAAGCTTGTCATTCCGTTCGACTGAGACTTAGGCGTGAACTCAGTCGGACACTCACGCCTAAGCCTGCGAAAGCAGGTATCCGTTTTTGGCTGATGCAGCGTTCCGGGAGCCGCGGATTCCTGCTTTCGCAGAAATGAAAAAAAATGAATATCAAGTGGTTAGATACTTCATTATTTCAAAACAAGCTTATTCATCTCTTTTTCAGGGATATCATAAGTGCCTGCCCCGATCATTACCGGTTCGCCATCGCACATGGCTTTTTTGACAAAAGCGAGTTTATGCGAACGGCCTGTTTCTCCGGGCTTGGGCCAGGTATATTTAATCCAGCCCTGGCCTTTTGTTTTGACAATATCAATCATTTCAACAAAAAAACGCCTGCCGTCTTTATCTTTCAGAGCGATCAGTGATGTTCCAATGAGACCGGGTTTGATGGGGTGCATCAGCATAATTGAATTCATGTTGTTTATCCAAATATAAGTCCCGGCAAACAAAAACGGACTGTTTTTGCCTTTGAATTTTCTAAAAGCTTGTTTTCCCTCTTTTTCCAATAACTGAGCGGCCGCATTAATTTTCTTCACAATAAGTTCGGGCGTTGCCCTGACCGACGCGGTTGAGATACAATACACCTCACTTTCTTTTGCAAGGACTATATCCTCATCGCTTTGCTGGGCTTCACAAAAAGCAGAGAAAAACAAAACAGCCGCTGTCACAAGAACCAATACAAAACATTTCATAAGAATCCTCCTGAATTACTCTTCATCTGCTTAATACAGATGGAATTTTCTTAATTTTTTCCGTGAATTTCTGACTGAATAACATAACAGAATGAAAACTTCAATAAATCCTTATTTCCTGATAATCAACCCTGCAAAAATGCCGCCCCTGCGAGGTCTGGCGCAATGCTGCTGACTAAAGAAGTTCCGGGCGGATCCGGAGTGCAAAAATTATA
Organism: Desulfonema magnum; assembly: GCF_017377395.1. Taxonomy (GTDB): domain Bacteria; phylum Desulfobacterota; class Desulfobacteria; order Desulfobacterales; family 4be13; genus Desulfonema_C; species Desulfonema_C magnum. The sequence goes on from NZ_CP061800.1 coordinate 1,338,645, forward strand.
TTTTTGCAATTGCGAAAAAGCATTTTTCGCACTCCGGAACTGCTACAAAAATGCCGCCCTTACAGGGCTTGTTCGGCCCTCCCCTGAATCCGTTATCATCAGAAAAACTTTTGCTCAGATACTTAACGCTCTATTTTCGCTCTTTCATCAGAACTGTAATCTCATCCCAATCCGCGCCCGAGGTTACGCCAGTTCCGTCATCCGCACGCAATCTGACCTTATACTCTCCCGGTTCTTTGAAACCATGCACGACTTTTGCCCCGTGTGCGTCTTCACCATCCCCGAAATCCCAATAAAAAGTAAGCGGATCGCCGTCAGCATCATGAGAGCCGGTGGCGTCGAAGATAAGCGCATCATGCGCGCCGCCGACAAATCCTTCACGATTCCCCCCGGCATCAGCAACAGGCGGAGCGTTCACCCGAATCTTCACCACATCTTCCGCAAAATTACATTTGGAACCGGAATCATCATACACCGTCACCCGGGCCTGGTATTCCCCGGGAGTTTCATACTTATGGCTTACCTTTTCGAATTTTGAATTTTGAACTTCGATCTTCTCCGAAACATCAGCATCTCCGAAATCCCATTGAAAAGAAACAACAGAACCGTCCCAGTCCCTTGCAGATACCTCGAACAGGACATCTTCTCCCGGGGATACAATCCGATATGCCCCCGCGTCGGCAATCGGCGGTTCATTCACAACGATAATAGCCGAAGTTTGTGATCGGCTGTTACTCACGCCCCTTCCGTCATCAACCTCCAGAACAATCACATAACATCCGGTAAACCTCCAGCTATGACGTACCTCCGTCCCTTCTTCCGAGGGGCTTCCATCACCAAAGTTCCAAGTATAACGGACAATCTCTCCGTCCGAATCAGAAGAATCTCTGCCACTTAGCATCACCTCCTCGCCAGGGCATGCTGAAAACTTGAAACTTGAAACTTGAAACTTGAAACTGGGATCTGGAGTTTCGAATTGCGAGTTTCGAGTTTCAAATTTCGAGATAACTGAAACTGGACTTTCGTTTACGGTTACACTCAGGGTATCTGTGTGACTGTTATTGCCGAGATCTGTATTGTCCGTGACTTTTAATGAAACGTCATATCGCCCGGCCGCTTCGTACTGATGCCTGATCCGGACACCTGCGGCCGTGTTTCCATCGCCAAAGTCCCAGTCATAAGCGGAGATGACACCGTCCTGATCTGTTGATGAAGCACCGTCAAAAGTGATAACCTGATTTACACCGACCAGACGATCCTCACCTGCCACAGCAACCGGCGGTTCATTAATGTTTATCCGTTTCTGTTTGGAAGATGTGTTGCAATCCGTGTCAGAATCCGACGTAACCGTCAGCGTGACAATATATTCTCCTGACTTGGCGTAAGTGTGTTCTGCCTGTTCTCCCTCACCTTTGGCCCCGTCTCCGAAATCCCAGTTCCAATTTGTGATTATTGGGGCGTGGGGCTTGGGGAGAGAGGCGTGGGCATCCCCCCTGGCTTCCGCCTTTTCCCCCTTAACTCTTCCCTCTCCCCCCTCGCCCCCGAATAAAACCGGTTTTTGGGGTTCTGCTGCTGAGGGACAGGTGATTTCTGCTATGGGAGCTTCATGAATCGTGACCATCATTTCATCGTCATCAGTATTATCACAATCTCCTGTATAATCTCCGGTCACGGTGAGCCTGACCCGGTAAACACCAGCTTTGGTGTAAACATGAATAGGACTGGGACCGCCTCCCACTGTATCATCACCGAAGTTCCATTGAAAATTATCTATAAATCCGTCCAGGTCTTTTGATTTTGTGCCATCAAATCGGACAATGGTTCCCGCGCACGCGGTCTGATCCGGCCCCGCATTTGCCACAGGGGACTCAATCACCTTTACCGTAATCTGATCAGCCCCCATGTTGCCTCCTGGCAATCCTGAATCATCTGTTACCGTGAGAGTGACCGCATAGACGCCGCCTTTGTTATAGATTTTGGTGGGGTTCACACCTTCTGCTGTTTCACCGTCTCCGAAGTCCCAATGATATTTCAGCAATCCTTTCTCCGGATCAGCAGATGCCACTCCGTCAAAGATTACAATTTTTCCGGCGCAAACGGTTTTATCCCCTCCCGCGTCGGCCACAGGAGGTTTGTTGATTTTTACCCGGATCGAGGATGTTGCCCGTGCATTTTTCACGCCGGTTCCGTCATCCGCTGTCAGGATCACTGGATAATTTCCTCCTTTGGCATATGTATGAAAAACCTTCTCACCTTTCTCAGCGGGTGTTTTATCTCCGAAATCCCATGTATAAATTAACGAATCGCCATCCGCATCTGTGGACGCGGAGGCATCCAAAAACACCGTCCTTTCATTGGTATGAATGTCTTTGCCTGCATTTGCCACAGGCGGGTGATTGACCCGGATAAGCATCTCATCCTGAGACATGGAATTTTCCACACGGCTGTCATCAGCAACAGTAAGCACCACCGTATAAACACCCGGCCTCGGAAATTGAAAATTAAAAACCGGTTCCGAGTTTTCAGTTCCAAGTTCCGAGTTTCCAAATATCTCCCATTGATAGGAGACGAGCTTCCCATCCGGATCATAAGAACGGGTTCCGTCAAACTGAACCGTATCGCCAGGTGCGACAGCAAGCTCTGATGCCTGAGCATCTTTACCTGAGAATCGGTAACTGACAATGGCCACAGGCGGCTCGTTGATCACAATCGTCACCTCGTCAAAATTTATCGCCGCGGCATGCCCTGAATTATCATAGACCGTCAGCAATGCCTTATATCGGCCAGGTTTTGCATAAATATGAGAGACCTTCCTGAGTTTCGAATTTCGAGTTTCGAGTTTCGAATTTCCTCCATCTCCGAAAATCCATTCAAACGCGCTGATGTCTCCATCCGGATCAACAGAAGCGGACGCGTCGAGATATATGGGCTGTCCTGGTACGCCAACTTGATCAGGCCCCGCGTCCGCAAAAGGCAGATGATTCACCGTGACCGTCATTTCATCGGAACTGCGATCTGTCGAAGTGGCTGAATCATCCCTGATGGTCAGGCGAACCCTATAAACCCCCGGGGTTTTATACACATGAACCGGTGAAGGTCCTGTCCCGGTTGAGCCATCGCCAAAATCCCATGAATATTGAATAATATCCCCGTCCGGGTCAGCAGATCCTGTTCCGTCAAACTGCACCTCGCTGCTTGTGACCCACTGATCAGGCCCTGCATTGGCAGCCGGAGGAGCGTTGACAATGACCAGCGCGTTATCCTGATCCGTGTCCGAAGAAGACCCGGAATCATCTTTCACAGTCAATGTCACCTGATACCGTCCGGGGTTGTCATAGCGATGGGAGATTTTTCCGCATGTTTCAAGTCTGACTTCGCAATTTTCAGTCTCCTGTGTTCCGTCACCGAAATCCCACTTGAATTCAATAAGTTGTCCGTCACGATCAGAAGAGCCGGAACCATCGAGAAGCACCTCCTCTCCCACAGCAGCCCTGTAAGTGTCGCCCGCATCTGCGATTGGCGGATCATTGACAAAAACGTTCAGTGTATCCGAGGCAGATCGGTTTTTTACCCCGGAATTGTCCGTAACCTTCAATGTCACTTTGTAAATCCCGGGTGTCTCATACGAGTGGGCAATATCAGCACCTGTCTTTTCAGTGCCGTCACCCAGGTTCCATTCATAAGATATGATGTCTCCGTCGCTGTCACCGCTGTTGGCACCGCTGAACCGGAGTTCCTCGCCTGCCGAGGCAATCCGGTCTTCGCCAATATCAACCACAGGCGGGGCATTGATGAAAACCTCACACTGATCTGTGGCAGATTTGCACGGGCTTCCCGAATCATCCTCCACCCGCAGCGTGACAACATAGAGATCGGGCTGTCTGAAACGATGCTGAACATTTGCCCCCTGAGCCTTGGTCCCGTCGCCAAAATCCCAATAATATGTTACCACTTCTCCGTCAGGATCAGCAGACCCGGATCCGTCAAATTCTATTTTTTCACGCGGGGCAGCGATGCGATCCGGACCTGCGTCGGGTTCTGGCGGATGATTGATCGTCACCACAAATTTCTCAAGCACGCTGTTGGTAACCTGGCCGGACGCATCTTCAACAATCACACTCGCCTCATATCGGCCAGGAGCGTCATAATGATGCGTCACCCGAACCCCTTTGCCAGTTGTTCCGTCGCCAAACTCCCAGAAAAAACGGAGTGAATCTCCTTCCGGATCAGTGCTGCGGGAACCGTCAAAGAGAACCGGATTACAGTCTGAGAGCAGTTCAATATGAATCTGAGGTTCAGGCAGCAAATTGGGTTTTTGCAGGTAAACAGGAATCTCCACCGGGAGCAGATTCCCTTGTTTGTCGGTGACATAGAAAGTCCCGTCATTGGGAATCTCCTCTCCGTCCTCAAATCGGACGGCAACAGCGCGGCCAGTTTCGTTCTCATCCAGCAAAACAGAACTTTTCTCCCATTTATCCTGGCCTGCCGCGGTAACTGGCAGATTCGCCCGAAAAGCTGTGTTCACGCCGACAACGGAACCTGGCAGGTCAAAATTGTGTACGACGATCTCACGCTTATCTCTGGGTACAAAAAAGCGCATTTCCGCAAAACGCTCCTGTTTCGGGAGCCGGAGTGTGGGTGTAAAATTGAACGTCTCAACACCTTTGGCCGAAACATTCCGCTGAGATTCCCGGCTCACGGCAATCTGGTAGCAATTGCCGTCATCGCCGCTTTTGCCCTCAACAACAATTCTGAAATATCGGAATTCGCCAACCTTTTCACCTTCTTCCGGATGAAGCTGTGCAAATGTATGCCACTGATAATCCCGGAAAGGGTCTTTTCCAAATTCCTCGTCAGCCATGAGAACACCGGAAGACAAATCTGATTTGGCCGGAAAAGGGGACTTCAGACCCGGGTCTGACCACGCGCCCTTTCCTCCGAAAATCCGAAACCGGGTGCGGGTGTCCCATTGTCCTGAATACAGATCATCCAGACGACCTCCGCAGTCAGCATCAAAAATACGGATATAGACGCTGTTTTTCAAATGCTCGGGGATTCGGATAAAAATTACCTGTAAAAAATCGTTATCCCCCTCAATGGTTTTGGCATCTGCCCCATATGTGATCAGATAAGCTGATTCATATGCCGGGACACGGGAAGGAACCGAGAGTTCCAGAATTAGAAAAATAATAAACAAAAATGCTAGGTTGTGATCTGTGATTTGTGATTTGTGATTGGCGATTGGCATTTAACTGTCTGAGTATGTGAGTGTCTGGTATCAAAAAAGTTTCGTGAAAAACTAAAAATGATATTCCTCGGTGTTACCAAGATAATCGGATAATGTAATGCTTTTAAGCTTTACCTTGCCTTTAATTTTTTCCGGAACACGAAACCATGCGATGTATTCTCCAACGTCCCCTCTGTCCCTCAGAGAAGGGGATGAGGAACGCATCATATATCCGCTATGAGTGTATTCTCCGATTGTCACAGTAAAAGGAGCTGTTCTGACAAGGCCCGCTGCATCTCTTGCCCGAACCCTCAGTCTTACTTTTTCCCCGCCCCTGACCTTGCGCGGCAAAGCCCCCCAAAGAATAAATTCAGGAGCCTCTGTATCAGACAGAACTGTTTTTTCCAGCAGACTGACATTTCCCACTCGGTCGCGTGCCACAAAGCGCAGGAGATTTATGCCCTTGGAAATTGAAACTTGAAACTTGAAACTTGAAACTTGATGTCGGAGTTCCGAGTTCCGAGTTTCAAGTTCCGAGTTCCGAGTTTCAAGTTCCGAGTTCCGAGTTTCAAGTTCCGAGTTCCGAGTTTCAAGTTTCAAGTTTCGAGTTTCAAGTTTCCAGTTTCGAGTTTCAAGTTTCAAGTTTCCAGTTTCAAGTTTCCAGTTTCCAGTTCCGAGTTTCAAGTTTCCAGTTTCAAGTTCCAGGCTTACTGCCCCCTGAACTGTTCCGGATATGGATAATTTTTTTTTGATGGTGGCAGAAGGGATTTCATCGGTCAGGTGTATGACCGGTGCCTCGGTGTCCGTTTCAACGGTAAAACGGTCTTTCAGAACTTCCCCGGTTGCTGAGGAGACTTCAATGACAAATTCCTCTTTCTGTCCTGTGATCCGTAAATTCATTTGAAAACGGCCCTGGGCATCTGCCTGAGCCGTTGTGGAAAAATTATGAATCAGAGGATTCTTTCTGACATTCTCTGATTTCGGTCTGATTGTATCCGGCCGGTCTGAATTCCTGACAGTTACAAGCGCATGAGGATATGTTTTCCCGGCCAGCATGAACCATCCGGGATGCCTTGCCAGAAAATGGTTATGAGCGATCTGATGCAGCGAAGCATCAAATGTCAGATTAATTTTACTCCCTGAAACAAAAGTGACAGTACGTTTCAATTCAGAAATGTTTCCAGCCCGGTCAGCGGCTTTGACAATAATGCTGTTTTCTCCTTCGGATAATTCATATCGGAACCGGTATTTCCCTCCGTGAGTGACATCAGCCGGCTGATTCTGGATGGTCACTGCTGCCCCGTCTTCAACATTGCCAGATATTTCCAATGTGGTTTCTGAAAAAACTGCCCCGTCTTCGGGGGTGAGAATGACAAGAAACGGCGGAGTATCATCCTTTATGATGCGAAAGAATCTGGCTTTGCTGGGACGTCCCGGCAATTTATCCGGAGAAACCGCGCTGACTCGCCAATAAAATGTCCCGGCTCCCAGATGACCGGGAAACATTCCTTTAATGTGACTCACGGAACCTTCTGCGGTACAGCGAATCATTTCCTCCCAGATAATTTCTGAGAAGGATGCGTTATAGGATAATTCCAGCAGATAGCTTTCGGCCCCGTTTACTTTTTCCCAAGTCAGGGCTGTTCTGAGATCAAATCGTTCATCCCCGTCTGCTGGTTTAAGCAGCCCGGGGCTGGGGAGCAGTTCCTTTGGCGCGGATGGTTCCTGATTATGAGGAACCACAGATCCCTGGTTTTCCTTGAGTACCACTTTTTTTCCTTTGGCCTCAATTTCAAGTTTGCCCTTATCGTAGTTGGCAATCCGGGTCTCTTTTTTGCCGCGGCCCACCCTGAACTGTCTGGATTCGATATTCATTGCAATGCCTTCGATATCCAGATTAAATCGGCTGTCCTTTTTACCGCCCGAAAGCAGCGCGAACACATCGCCTTCAATCAGATTGACCTTTGTTTGCTGTGTGTCTTCGAGAGGATTCTCCCGCATTTTACGGATAAGTGCCTGAGCATTTTCTTTCAGTTGCAGGCGGCTGTCGTCCCGAAAAAGAATTTCCGCATAGGATGCGGACAAAGTCCGAACTTTTTCACCTTCCATAAGAATATCACGCCGAGAGACATCTTTCCACAGATTGTCGGAGGGCTTTCGACGTTGGACATTGCCCTGCTGATACTCCACCATTGCTTCGGCCTGCACATCCTGATTCTCAATGCTGATGTTCAGCGCCTTTTTTGCCTCTGCTGCCGAGGCTTTTGCCAATTTTGTGCATCGGGCCCATTCTCCGGCCGTTCGCTTTTCAAGGGCAGCGTCTCTGAGATCAATTGCCTTGGCAATGATGTCAGGGGCAAAGAGTTTCGCGCCGTTTCGGGTTGCCTGCCCAATTAAAATTTTTGAGTTTTTCAGTTCACTATGCGCCAGGGATATGGCTCTGACAGGAATATGAAGCATCATTCCGGGGTGAACCTTATCTGCTTCACTCCGGTTCAGGTCGTTGGCAAGGAGTACATCTTCCCACAGATCGGGATTCCCGAGGTATTTTTCGGATATATCCCGGATACTTTGATTTTTCTCTACTTTAATGGTGATTACTGCGCTGTCTTGGGCAGCATTTCCGAGCTGAACATTGGCAAAAAGAGCTATACCGCTATATTCCAAAATCACCAGAACCATGAAGCAAATCAATGTTTGTTTATGACAGATGATATTCATAGGAATACTTTATATAAAATAAGGAACGGGGGTTGCCATTCTTATTTCTGAAATAAGCTGAGGGGCGGTTTCCGGAAGCTTCCGGTGGTGCGGATAAAAATCCCAACTGTTTTGCATATTGATGATAACCATCCATTTTCATAAATTTTAATAATAGTTAAAAGGCTGTTATGTGTCAAGCTAAATTAGCTGAACTTCCCTCTTCCGAACTGCATTCCAGTTTGTTATAAAGGGGGAAAAATATCAGAATATCTCTTGATTTTATTTTACATTTTAATTATTATAATAATTCTGTATATATATTTTTTTTGAGAAATCACGATGTGAGGAGGTGAAATATGAAGCATATTGCATTTATTTTGTTTTCGTTATTTGTATTTACAATAGGATGCACTCAGGAATCGCAAAACAAATTAAGCCGGTCATTTCAAAATTGGACAGGAACAAACGGTGTTCTTGATGTTTATGCCGGTGATAAGATTATGAAGCGATTTATCAGAATTGATAAGCTTTCCACTGCTTACGGAACTTCTGAGGCGCAGACCCGGCCCTATCGCTATGGCTATGGGTATATTGATGAAAATTTAAACTATCAGGTGGATAAGGGAGAGAAAAAAGTATATTTTGAATTCAGTGATTATTCAACAAATTATATTTTTTATGAAAACCCGAGTTAGAGATTTGTCCATGGGCTGTTATTGGTGACACTCGATAATCAAGTTTTTTTGTCATTCCTGCGAAAGCAGGAATCCACAGCCCCGGAACCGTGATATTTTTTTATCAGACCTGCTTTTCGTAGGCTTTGGCGGGAGTTCAGCGTTCGGCCGGCCCAGTCGGGCTGTCGGACAGAATGACAGCCTGTCCGGGCCAGGCCGGACCAGAAAACTTGATTATCGAGTAACAGAACGAAATCCGCTATGCAAATCTCAGCAGCTCGAAATGTTTCCGGGTTGTTGCGGGACAGCTGAGAAACCCGGGTTTTTTCCCCGGATGAGGTGGCTTTTCCCGCCGGAAAAACCCGGGGTTCTCTGCCCGCCTTCGTTTGAATCTGTCAGCGGGTTTCGTTTAAATGGTCATTCAGAAATTTTGTACAACAAAGATTCACACCTTTTTTTCCATAACCAGCTTTGCAAAATGTTCAAAAGATCGGTCGTAGGTCCGCTCCGCGTCATCCGGAAAGCAACAACCGGGAAGTTGCCGGCTTTTCAGATGATAACTTATACACTCACAGCAAATTCCCTTACGTGAACAAGGTTCATAGCTACAGTTACATGACTCAAGATTCTGCTCTTTTTTGCATTCCATAACATTCTCCTAAATTTAATACTGATTCCAAGTGTTGCCCTGTTTGAGTGATATGAATTCAAACCGGAAACTTTCTTGATACACAACCATCGGAGTTCCGTCAATAGTTGTGTGTGACTTTGGGAGGATCGGATATCTGGCTGACGAGTATGCCGTTATCAGCTATTCTCAGAGGCTCCGGGATTTTTTTCATGATCTTTTTCTTATCAGTTTTGAAACTGTTTCTGATCTTTTTGAAACTGAGGATGATTTTCAGTCCTGCATCGAAGCTCTCACTGATGCACTGACAGACTTCACGCCGCTTAGGAGGGCGAAACTTGAATGATTTTCTGACAGCGGTCAGGAAACATTGGGGCGTTGAATCGGACAACCGGGTCGGAGACTTGAGTTTTCAGGAGGACAGGGTGAAAACCGGAAACGGAAATCAGGCTCAGGTCATGGGAAGTCTGCGTACATTGGCGATCAGAATATTTCGCAAAGCGGGAATTTCCAACTTTCAGGCCGCTGTCGAAAAATTCACTGACTGTACAGATAAATTCGAAGATATGCTTCACAAAATAAATTTCATATAAGAATGTCATCTCCGCCCCGGTTATTTACACCTCAGTTTTAAAATGAGTAATTTTTTAACTTTTTTAAATTGCAGCTTATATTTTTATGAGAAAGCCGTGCTGTGACATCAGTATCAGCATCGCTGCCGATATCAGTACAAATATCTTATTCATTTTTCATCCCCTCCTGTTTCGGAAGATGCCATCCGGATACCATACAGAGAAAAAAATTCCAAGTTTTTTTCAGAAGATATTGAAATCCGGCCTCCTTTATGTTATTTACATAAAAAATCGGCTGAAAAATCAGCAAAGGCTCCTTTGTCACCCGGACAGATCAGTGATAATATTCCGAAATCACAGAGAGACACTTACAACTCTCCGTTTTTGTTTGATATAAAATTAACAAAAGTTTGTTTTTATTAAACGAATGGTCAGTTTGAAAACATTGAAAATCAATTCAAAGAAGATGAGGAATATACGCTCACAGCTTGGTGGACATGGAAAAATATTAAAGAAATTCTGTTTAAGGCAATCTGTAAAGATAATCAGGAGATTCAAGAATTGTTGGACTATGCCTTGGACTTGTACATAAATCAACATGGCGAACTTACGCTATAAAGCCGTTTAACCAAGCTTTTTGCTTATTACTATTCTCCTTTTCTGAAAAAATGATTACATTTCATATAGATATCCCATTAGGCTCCATAAACCACATCCTGATAATATTCTTAAAATGTATATAATCAATGACATTCTAAATATTTTAGAACGGGAGAGCATGTTATGAAAGATATGATAACATATAAGGGGTATCATGGTTCCGTTCATTACAGCGATGAAGATCGTGTTTTTCACGGTAAGATCGAATTTATTCAAAATTTGGTCAGCTACGAAGGGGTAGATGTCGAGGGATTGCGTAAAGCTTTCAAGGAAGCCGTGGATGATTATTTGGAACTTTGCAAAGAGGAGGGAACAGAGCCGGAGCAACCATTCAAGGGGAGTTTTAATGTCAGAACCGGAAGCGATCTGCATCGTAAGGCTGTGTTATTTGCCAAGGAAAAGGAAATCAACCTCAATAAAGTAGTGACGGAAGCTCTGGAAAGATATTTGTCAACAGGATAATATAAATATCGGAAAATAACAGGAAGTGTCCTAACAAGGCTGTCGGAAATATCAGGGCGAGAAATTGTCCAATGCCTTGCCACTGACAACTGACGAGTAAATAATGAGGCAAATCAAATGACAGAAAAAATTCACTGGATAAAGACCCACTGTGCCAGAATGGATCATGGCGGCTGTGCCCTGCTGGTCGGTGTCAAAGACAACAAAATTGTTCAGGTCAAAGGAGACCCGGATGGTTATTTAAACAAAGGCTATGTGTGCCCAAAAGCACTGGCATCTCCGGATCGCCTTACTCATCCCTCCCGTCTCAGGCATCCTTTGAAAAGGAAGGGAAAACGCGGGGAGGGAAACTGGGAGAGAATATCGTGGCCTGAAGCCATTCAGACCATCTCTGAAAATCTCTCCAAAATCAGAGAAGGATACGGGGCAAAATCAGTGGCATTTTGCCAGGGAATGCCCAAAGGACTGGAACATTTTGTCCTGATCCGCCTGGCAAACCTTTTTGGTTCCCCCAATCTGGTTGCGGTTCAGGATGTCTGCCACGCGCCCCGTGAAGTCAGCGGAATGCACACCTGCGGGTTTTATCCTGTGGCGGATTTCCATCATCAGAGCAAGACAGTGATCTTATGGGGAAGCAATGTCACCGGAACCAATGAAGAAGGAGAGATATGCAGCCTGCTGTTAAATCAGATAAAACAGGGAACCGAACTGATTGTTGTGGATCCGAAAAAAACAGACCTTGCCAAAAAAGCCAAATTCTGGCTTCAGATAAAGCCCGGCACAGACAATGCCCTGGCTCTGGCCTTTCTGAACGTCATCATTGAAGAAGGGCTGTATGATAAGGCGTTTGTTGAAAATTGGACCCACGGTTTTGAAGAACTTGCAACCCATGTCAAAGATTACACACCGGAAAAGATGTCCCAGGCCACCTGGGTTCCCGCCGATCTTATCCGGGAGAGCGCGAGGTATTACGCTGCCTCCCATCCGGCAGCGATTCAGTGGGGAAATCCCATTGAGCAGAACATCAACACTTTTGATACATCCCGCGCGCTTGTCTGTCTCATGGCCATATGCGGAAACCTTGATGTTCCCGGAGGCAATATTCAGGCAAACGAACCCCGCATTCTCGGTCTCGGGCCCTTTGTAAGAGCAGATCTGATCCCTTCAAAACGAAAGGAAATGATTCACGCACACCATCACACCATTCCCAGATTTATGACGGTTCCTCCTGCTTTTTTCAAAAAAGCTGTGCTTGAGGGATTCCCCTATCCGGTGCGGGGAGCTTACATTCAATGTGCCAATCCCCTGATGGGTTACACAGAAAGCCCCAGCACCTTTGACGCATTAATGAGCCTTGATTTTTTTGCCGTGTCCGACATTTTTATGACTCCCACGGCCTCTCTTGCGGACATTGTATTGCCCGCGGCAACACATTTTGAATTCAATGATATTGGTCACTACGGCCTCGGACATGGGCATATTCTGGCCCGTCCCAAAGTGGTTGATCCGCCGGAAGAATGCTGGCCTGATATGAAAATACTAAATGAACTGGGAAAAAATCTCACTTCCGGGGAATACTGGCATGAAGATTACGAAGGCTTTCTGGACATGCTTCTGAAACCGGCCGGACTGAATTATGAGCAGTTTGTTGAACAGGGATATCTGAAGGGCGAAGACCGGTTCAAAAAATATGAGGCTTCAGGTTTTAAAACCCCCACAGGCAAAGCAGAATTACGTCTCAGCCGGGCTGAAAAATTCAATCTGTCTCCCCTGCCCCGATTTACCGGGCCTCCGGAGGCAGATGATCCTGAATATCCGCTGATACTTACCAGTTCCAAAGACCGGTATTATCTTCATTCGTCTTACAGATGGGTGGAAAAATTAAGAAAACACAGTCCCCGGCCTGTCACGGAAATTCATCCTGAAACAGCCGCTGAATACGGTGTCGCTGAAGGGGATGAATTGGTTATTGAAACCCGGTCCGGTTCCATCACCCAGTTTGCACATCTCACTGAAAAGATTCAGCCAGGGGTGGTTTTCGCGGCTTACGGATGGTGGTTTCCCGAAGGAAAAAGCGAAACTCAGTATGAATGGAAAAGTGCCAACTTTAATATGCTTACCTCTGTAAAAACATTGGGAAAAGAATTCGGCACACCCAATCTCAAAGGACTTTTGTGCAGGATCAGACGAAAAAAATGAAAAATCAGTAGGTCAAAAACTTTTTCCGGAGTGCAAAAATAGAGCGAAGCGGTTTTTTGCATCCTGTCGGAATCATCCGAATGAATGTCCGGTACAAAAAACCGCTTCGCTTTATTTTTGCACTCCGGCTTTCTGCAAAAAACCGCTTCGCTTTATTTTTGCACTCCGGCTTTCTGCAAAAAACCGCTTCGCTTTATTTTTGCACTCCGGCTTTCTGCAAAAAACCGCTTCGCTTTATTTTTGCACTCCGGCTTTCTGCAAAAAACCGCTTCGCTTTATTTTTGCACTCCGGCTTTCTGCAAAAAACCGCTTCGCTTTATTTTTGCACTCCGGCTTTCTGCAAAAAACCGCTTCGCTTAATTTTTGCACTCCGGCTTTCTGCAAAAAACCGCTTCGCTTAATTTTTGCACTCCGGCTTTCTGCAAAAAACCGCTTCGCTTAATTTTTGCACTCCGGCTTTCTGCAAAAAACCGCTTCGCTTTATTTTTGCACTCCGGCTTTCTGCAAAAAACCGCTTCGCTTAATTTTTGCACTCCGGCTTTCTGCAAAAAACCGCTTCGCTTTATTTTTGCACTCCGGCTTTCTGCAAAAAACCGCTTCGCTTAATTTTTGCACTCCGGCTTTCTGCAAAAAACCGCTTCGCTTAATTTTTGCACTCCGGCTTTCTGCAAAAAACCGCTTCGCTTTATTTTTGCACTCCGGCTTTCTGCAAAAAACCGCTTCGCTTAATTTTTGCACTCCGGCTTTCTGCAAAAAACCGCTTCGCTTAATTTTTGCACTCCGGCTTTCTGCAAAAAACCGCTTCGCTTAATTTTTGCACTCCGGCTTTCTGCAAAAAACCGCTTCGCTTAATTTTTGCACTCCGGCTTTATGAAAATTTTCCATCTGCTGAAAATGAACAACAAAGGGGGAAGATATGAAATTTGCTGGTACATGGCATATTGTTGAAATGGAAATGTGGGATGAAAGTTATTTTAATATGGAAGTACAGGCCTATATTAAAATCAATAAAAAGGGCAACGGAAATTTCCAGTTCGGATTAGTCACCGGATATATTGACGGTGAATTCATAAAAGAAGATGAAAAACTTGAATTCACATGGGAAGGCAATGATGAAATGGACACTGCTTCTGGCAGCGGCTGGGTTAAGATGAAAGAAAAAGATATTATTGAGGGGAAAATTAAATTTCATATGGGGGACCGTTCAATGTTTACAGCAAAACGTGCCAAATAGTTTTCCAAAAGACCTTCAAGGTTTTGAAAATCCCGCAGGTCTGATGTTCTTTTTTTGCCTTTTGCCGAACGGGGTTGCAACCCCATACGCACCAAGCTAAGGATATGACATTCTGATTTTATTGAAACTGACCGGGCGACGGCCGAAAGGCAAAACCTTTATTTTCGGGCGTTCCGGAATCATAAAAATCCTTAGCCTGATGCATATGGGTTGCCCCCCGTCCGGCAACGTCCTGCAAATCTGACATTCCCCGACCCAAGTAGGAAATTACTACCTCTGAATACTCTCTTTGCCCCATTGACGCAGCTTCCTGTTTTATGACATAACCTAAAAATCATTGGGAACTGGGATATCATCTCAAGATTAAAAGTAATAACCAAAAGCTCACGTTATCTCAGAAAAACAATTTCTCTGTGTTGTCTCCGCACGTTTTGAAGCACCCGCATTTTGACAAGTATTTTTTTACAGGAAAACTGAATCCTTTTTTTAATATCAGAATTCAGTGGCTCGGACATATTTTATAACATATTTTTACAATATCTGGAGATTTTGATTTCAAAGCTTTAAACCATTTAATTTCAATAGGTTACAGTTAAAAGTTCCTCTAATTTTCAAAAACCGTCCGAACCATTGAGAATTGAAACATTTAAAAATATCATGATGTAAGGGCGCGTTTCCATTTACCGGTCAGCGCTGTAAGTATCTGGTTTATAAAGATTCAGTTTTATAATCGTTTTAATCAAATCAGTTAAATCAGTTACTTACATAATATACCGGGAAAATGGGAATGCGCCCTAATTTAATTTATCTTCAGAATTGCTTTTTTGTAACTGCTTTATTTTAAATAATATTAAGACAAATCTTCATTTGAACGTGACAGATATGATATTTTTTTATTTACATAAAAATTAAATCATGTCATATTTAATCTTTTTTAAATTTATAATAATGGTGCATTTCAGAGGTTTGACCATGAAGAAAAAAGATAAGGAATATTTTAAAGCCCTTCTGATTAAACAGATGGAAGATCTGTTGGACCAGGCAGGAGATACTGTGTCGGGCATGACTGTTCAAAAAGAAAATTTTCCGGATCCTACAGACCGCGCTTCCCTTGAGTCGGATCGGAATTTTATGCTCAGGATAAGAGACAGAGAGCATAAACTCATTAAAAAAATTAAAAAAGCCCTTGCGCGCATTGAAGATGACACATTCGGGATTTGTGACAAATGCGGCGAAGACATCGGCATAGAACGGCTTAAAGCCAGACCTGTTACAACCCAGTGTATCGAGTGTAAAACCAAAGAGGAGGCTAAAGAGAGGGCCCTTGGCTTGTAATAAATCTGTAAGGATTGACCTTCATGTTCACTCCGATGCTTCGGATGGCACACTTTCTCCATCTGAAATACTTGTCATGGCTCAGAAATTTAAACTCGGGGCGATTGCCATCACAGATCATGATACGATTGCCGGTTCAAAAGAGGCCATTTCTATCGGAATTCCCCCTTCGATTAAGTTTTTAACCGGTATTGAGATAAGTGCGGCATCTCCCCCTTCTTATCCCTGTACCGGAAGCTTTCATATACTGGGCTATGGGATACGTCTGGATGATCCTGTTTTAAATCAGACCCTTGATGTTCTTCAGAAAGCGAGAAAAAACCGAAATCCCCAAATTATAGAACGTCTGAATCATCTGGGAATTTCTCTTTCTTTAAACGAGGTGCTGGAGAACTTCGGAGAAGGTCAGGTTGGCAGACCTCATATTGCCCGGGCAATGATAAAAAAAGGGATTGTCAAATCTGTCAATGAAGCATTTGACAGATATCTGGCGAACGGCAAACCCGCGTATGTTGATAAATATCGAATAGATTGCAGTCAGGCAATTGAGGTCATACTCGGAGCCGGGGGCGTTCCTGTTCTTGCCCATCCGATACTCCTGAACCCCCTTGACGGTAAGCCGCTTGAAGATCTGATCCGCATTTTAAAACCAATGGGACTTAAAGGAATTGAGGTCTATTATCCGGAACATTCGCCCGGTCATATCGTCCTTTATTCTGAAATTGCCAGCCGCTACGGCCTGCTGCTGACAGGAGGGACGGATTTTCACGGTGCTGTAAAGCCGGACATAAAAATGGGATCAGGCAGAGGGGATTTTTTTGTGCCATACGCCTTATATGAAAAATTAGTTTTATCAATTACCAGTGATCAGTAACCTTTGGCTACTGCTGGCTGCTGATAAGTATCTGTCCATAAATTTTCCAGCATTTTTCTGATCCGGAGTACCCAAGTTTTGTTTCAGCATTCCGGAAAAAATAGCGAAAAATTTTTGCCCGGGTATTTAACTGATAACTGATAACTGACAACTGACAACTGACAACATGGAGATTTCAGAATTAGAAGAAAAACTTCTATATAAATTTAAGAATAAATTTTTTTTGGATGAGGCGTGCCGCCACAGCTCTTATGTTAATGAACAAATTGCGACGGATCTGCGGGACAATGAGCGACTTGAATTTTTGGGCGATGCGGTTTTAAGCCTTGTTGTGGGACATCTTCTCATGCAGAATTATCCGGATCTGCCTGAGGGAGATCTGTCCAGAATGCGTGCCAGCCTGGTGAATGAATATCAATTGGCAAAAATCGCAAAAATGATTGACCTTGGTTCTTATGTAAAACTCGGCAAGGGAGAAATTCAGACAGACGGGCGGAAAAAAAAATCCATACTGGCCGATACCTTTGAAGCCGTTATCGCGGCTGTCTATTTGGACGGCGGTTTTGACGCGGCATTCAAATTTATTAAAAATCATTTCTCAACACTGCTTCCTTCTATCGGGACCTCGGCTTCAAATTATGATTACAAAAGCCAACTTCAGGAAATTGTTCAGGTCTCTCAGAGAGTGACACCTTTTTACAAAGTGATACAGGAAAGCGGACCTGATCATGATAAGACTTTTATTGTGCAAATAAATGTGGGTGAGTTTTCTATTAAAGGTGTTGGGAAAAGTAAAAAAATGGCGGAACAAGATGCCGCAAGAAGAGCGATTGAGACTCTGGAACTGGAATAACGTATGAAACCATCTGAGAAACCGTTTGTCATTCCTGTTTTTATCCCTCATGTGGGATGTCCTCATCAGTGCATTTTCTGCAACCAGACAGCGGTAACCAACGTGAAACGGGAGATTATTTCTCCGGAACATCTCCGCTTATTAATCAACGGATTTCTGAATTACAAGGGAGCGCACAGGAAAACAGTTCAAATCGCATTCTATGGTGGAAATTTTCTGGGAATCAACAGAAAAGATATGGAAATGCTGCTTCAGGAAGCTGCCTGGTTTGTACACGAGGGAAAGGCTGACAGCATCCGATTTTCAACCCGCCCGGATACCATAAATGATAAACGTCTTGATATGATAAAAGATTTTCCCGTTGCCACCATTGAAATCGGGGCCCAGTCCATGGATAACCAGGTCCTGAGAATGGCGCACCGCGGCCACACAGCAACGGATACAGAAAAAGCAGCTTATCTGCTAAGAGAACGAAATTACGAACTCGGCATACAGATGATGACCGGCCTGCCAGGAGATGATGAAACCAAGACCCTTGACACTGCTCGCGGCATTGCCGGACTTTCGCCTGATTTTGTAAGAATTTATCCCACGCTGGTTCTTGAAAAAAGTATGCTCGCCCAATTGTACAACAGCGGGAAATATTCCCCTATGTCCCTTGAGGAATGTGTCACCCTTGTGAAAAAGATTTACCTCTTATTCAGGGAAAAAAAGATTCCGGTCATACGCATGGGACTTCAGGTATCAGAGGACCTTGAAAAAGGAGCGAAAATTCTGGCAGGACCTTATCATCCTGCTTTCGGACACCTTGTTCACTCAGAAATATTTCTCGACATGGCTGTCTCATCAATATCAGACTTGGGAAATGGTCCGTATGAAGCGATTTCCATAAAAGTGCATCCGCGAAATATTTCCGAAATGAGAGGATTGAAAAATAAAAACATTGAAATCCTTAAAAACAGATTTCAGGTAAACACCATAGACATTGTTCCTGATGCCTCAGTTTCAGAAAAAGCGTTACATCTTGCACAGTGCCGGTGAATTCAAATTTCAAGTTTCAAAAAAAGGATACCCCATGAAAGGCATCATACTTGCAGGCGGATCAGGCACACGGCTTTATCCCATTACCCGGGTGGTCAGCAAACAACTGCTTCCGGTTTATGACAAACCCATGGTATTCTATCCGCTTTCTGTGCTGATGCTGGCAGGAATACAGGAAATTCTTGTTATTTCAACACCGCATGATCTCCCGCTTTTCAAAAAACTTTTGGGGGACGGCTCACAATGGGGAATTTCTTTTGAGTACGCGGAACAGCCCCGTCCCGAAGGACTTGCCCAGGCATTTATTATCGGACGGGAGTTTGTCGGAAATGGTGATGTCTGTCTGATACTGGGAGATAATATATTCTATGGTTACGGCCTTACCGGACAACTGAATCAGGCAAAAACAGAGAACAGGGGCGCGACCGTTTTCGGATACTGGGTAAAAGACCCTCAGCGTTACGGAGTTGTGAGTTTTGATGAATCAGGCAATGCTGCCGACATCGAAGAAAAACCTGAAAACCCCAAATCCAACTATGCAGTAACGGGTTTGTATTTTTATGACAATCAGGTTCTTGATATTGCAGCGGCGCTGAAGCCTTCGTCAAGGGGAGAGCTTGAAATTACTGATGTCAATACAGTCTATCTGAAGATGGGAAAACTCCGGGTGGAAAGACTTGGCAGAGGCATTGCCTGGCTTGATACCGGAACGCATGAAACACTGATGCAGGCATCTGCTTTTATTGAGGCCATTGAAAACAGGCAGGGACTTAAAGTCGCGTGCATTGAAGAGATTGCTTATCGAAAAGGCTATATTGACGCGGCCCGGGTGGAAAATCTGGCCCAGCCTTTTTTACAAAACAGTTACGGACAGTATCTTATCAACATGATTCATCATCAGTATTAAACTCGTTCTCAGGCAGAGCCTGGAACGAGAATATGTTTGCAATTTGTTGTTTCCACAGTTATTCCTACCTTCCGTTTTTATAAACTAACACCATGTGCAACTTTTTTTTAACTGAAGAAAATAACGGACAGATGAATGCCACAAAGGCACAAAGGCACAAAGGCACAAAGGCACACAAATCGCCTTCGTGAGCCTTTGTGCCTTTGTGCCTTTGTGGCATTATTTGTGGCATATAGCGTAAACTAACACCATGAATATTATTACAACATCAATTGAAGGCATCCTTGTCATCGAGCCTAAGGTTTTTAAGGATAACCGGGGCTTTTTCATGGAAACCTATCAGCAGCACAGATATTCCGAGTTCGGTATAAATCACACTTTTGTTCAGGATAATCTGTCCTTTTCCGCGCGGGGAACGCTGAGAGGACTGCATTTTCAGGTCACACGGCCCCAGGCAAAACTTGTCCAGGCGATTACTGGTGAGATATTTGATGTGGCGGTTGACATCCGGCCCGGTTCGCCCACATTCGGAAAATGGACAGGCATTCATCTGTCAGAGCAGAACAAACGGCAGTTGTTCATACCGGAGGGATTTGCTCATGGTTTCTGCGTACTCAGTGAGATCGCCCATTTTTTATATAAATGCTCGGATGTTTATCAGCCTGATGATGAAGGAGGTATTTTATGGTCTGATCCTGATATTGGTATTGACTGGCCCGTAAAAAACCCGGTCATTTCAGATAAGGATAGGAAATATCCGCATCTTTCTGACCTGCTTCCTGAACAACTTTTTTCCCCGGAGGACTAAGATGAAAATTCTTGTAACCGGATCCGAAGGACAACTTGGGTGGGAACTTTCAAGGCAGGGAGATCGCTTTGATTTTGAAATTATCGGAGCGGACCTTCCTGAAACAGATATCACTGATATCGCTCAGGTTGAAAACACACTTTCAAACACTTGCCCCGCTCTTGTGATTAACGCAGCGGCCTATACTGCGGTTGACAGGGCTGAAACAGAGCAAACGCTTGCCTTTGCAGTGAACAGGGACGGCCCGGCCAATCTTGCCGCATCCTGTGCAAAAATGAATATTCCCCTGATCCATATTTCAACGGATTTTGTTTTTGACGGAAAAAAAGGAACCCCATATTCTGAAACAGATCCTGTTTCCCCTCTGAGCGTCTATGGTAAAAGCAAAGCCGCAGGAGAAGACGCGGTAAGGTCTCAGACAGAGGCACATATCATATTGCGAACCGCGTGGCTTTATGGCGCGCACGGTCAGAATTTTGTAAAAACCATGCTCAGGCTTGGGAAAGAAAAAGAGGTCATCAGGGTGGTGGCGGACCAGTACGGTTCTCCGACCAGCGCGGCAAACTTGGCGGATGCTGCTTTAAGTATTGCCAGAGGGGTTCTGAAAGATGCCGGAAAAATTGCCCCGTCATGGGGAACTTACCATTATTGCGGCAAAGGCGTGACCTCCTGGCACGGTTTTACAGAAATGATATTTGAACTGGCAAAACCATATGGGGAAATTCAGACAACCCGTGTGGAACCCGTTACCACTGCCGAATATCCCACAGCGGCAAAAAGACCGCCTTTCTCCGCCCTTGACTGCGGACGGATTCAAAAAAATTTCGGAATAACCACCAGGCCTTGGCAAAAAAGTTTGAAAATTATAATTGATCGTATCATGTTGAATACAGAGCAATAAGTTAGCCATGCGGGGCGGACAAATCGCTTTCAACGGTGTGTCCGGCCTGAGTTCTTCGCGCGTTGTCCACCCTGCCAGTTTCTTTTTTTTACCGGACGGGGTTGGCAAACCCATATACATCAGGCTAAGGTTGCCGGTTGCTGCTTGTTCTCTCTTTCCCTACAAGGATTTTATATAAGAAGAGGGATTCATAAGAAACGCTCATAAAAAAGCCGGGTTTTTCACCCCCGGTCATGAAAATATGCGGTGGGAACAGACAAAAAAACCCGGCTTTTCCGAATGTATTTTCATGGTAAAAGGGTTAAATCCCATTTCTTATATAAATTGGACTTTGGACAAAATATCAACCCAAAATGAAAATGTTATATATCACACTGATTTAATAACATAAAACATTAACTATTTAAAATATTATTTATCATTCTATTATATTGATATTTTTGTTAATTATTTATTTGGGAGTTTGAACAACTGCTGATTTTCCCAAACTCCCGAATAAATATATTTCAATAAAATCAGAACATTATATCTAAATACAGAAAAATAGCTATAACCATTTGATATTATTTGCATTTAATGACAATTAAAAATAATGTAATTATTTTAGACAATTGTTTTAAAGCAAATTTGTTTGTCCAAAGTCCAAATATAAAATCCTTGTAGAGAAAATATAATATGTTATTCTTTAGTAAGCTTACTCACATATTTAATCCTGAATGATTTTTTCCCAGGATTTTCAATCTGGGTCATATAAACAGAATCCGACCCCCGGTGGTCTCCGGGGCCGAAGGATATTTTCATTCCTCCGACATCATACCCGGCCATTGCTTCCAGCTTTTTTCTGAGGCTTTCGGAACTGACAGAATCGCCAGCATCCGCTATGGCCTTATGTATAATTTTTGCCGCAATGTAACCCTCAAGACTGACAAAACCATAATTATCTCCCATGGCTTCCTGATATTCTCTGATAATGGGAATACCTGAATTCCAGGGATCCGGAACAACTTGGCTGATAAATACATTTTTTACATTATCTTCCAAAGTTTCCGCCAGCCTTTTACTGCCGACAAAAGAAATATTTATAAAAACAGCGTCAAAATTCAATTTCTTCCAGAGATTTATTGCCGCGGCACAGGGTCGGTAAGCCCCCACCAGAATGACCGCTTCAATATTTTTATTTCCTGATATCTTTCTCGCATCCCGACCCACTGCAATGGTATTTCTTTTATAATTCGGCACAGCATTCCAAAAAGCATCCCATTTTTGTTTCAAAGCGCGAGGTTTGGGGATATCAGGAACCCGCGGTATAATTTCCATGTTTCCGATTTTTTCAACCGCTTTGACAGTGCCTTTTACCCCGGCCAGTCCGAAAGCGTCTCTTTGAACAAACAATGCTATTTTGGTGATACCCAGGTCTTCCTTTAAATGTTTTACCATATTTTCAATTTCCGCGTCATAACTTGCTCTGAAACTGAAGGCATAAGGGCTGACCGCGTGATTGCTTAAAAAATCCGCACCGGTAAATGCGCCAAAAAAAATCGTTTTTTTCGCCATTGCCAGAGGAACCGCGGCTTTGGAAGTCGGCGTTCCCACATAGCCAAACAATGCTGTAACACCGTTCTTCAAAAATTTGTTGGTATTTTCAATACATTTTGCAGGCTCATATTTATCATCCAGAAGCTTTAGCGTGATCTCACTGTCATTTTTATCAAAATAAGCCTTTGCCCCCCGGTTCATTTCCAATCCCAGAAAAGAGGTGGGGCCGGATATTGCACATGATTGCCCTAAAATTACCTGAGCATGCGCTGCTCCCTGAAAAAAGAGCGCAGTTGCAAGCAACACCGCCACAATCAAATCATTTAATTTTTTTTGCATCATATACTTGAGTTTTCGAAAAATAGTTCTTTGACAAATGAATGTTTTGGCATGCTTTTTGCTTTAAGCTGCCGAATCCGTCTCTTCCGCATCGAATTAATTTAGTTTAATCAGATCGTTACGAACCTTTCGTTTTCTGAAAATGTTTTTCTTTTCAACCTCGGGCCATTTTTTGACAAACTCCTCATCATTCTGAATTTTTTCTATGAAAGCCTTCGGATTCTCATACTGTTCACGACGGACTGCTGAAGGAATCGTTGATGAATCCTTTGACAATTCTCCGGCAGTGCTTTGCTCATAGTTTCCGAGACGGAGGAGGAAGACACATGGAATTTTCATTGTGACCTCGGTAATTTGTCATATCCGAACAGAGCGGTTCTCTGACCCGGATGTGCTTCTCATTCACATCAAGGTGACAGCAGTTTCCGGCATTTCTTCCCCGGGTGACTGACAACCGTAAAACTGACAAATCCGAATTATAAGCACCCATACAGGAATTTTTTAATCTTTTTCAGAAATCGCATCCTTAATTTTCAGGCTGTCAGCGACTCGGAAAGATTAAAAAATTCCTGAGCGGATACTTATCAGACTGTTGGAAGATTTTGCCGATAAGAATTGCCTGACTCAGATAAAATTAAAAGTAATATTTTTTATCATATTTGCCAGTCAGAATCCAGTATTATTTTTTATCAGACTATTTTGAAAAGTTAAACAACCGACGCAAATATCATGCCATACACTTAAAAAAATGGTAAGCTATTTTTTGAAAACTCAAGTACATGGCACTGGTTCCGTTCAATGGGATTTTTCAGGGAAATTTATCGAATTTGTTTGAAAAAACAGCAGTTTGGCCGACTTTTGGTCTGTTCATATAACCATCTGTTTTTACGAGCTTTCCCATTGAACGGAACCAGTGCCATGTACATGGGTTCATAAAAAAAAAGCTGATTATAACGGATTTAGGGGAGGCTCCCTTATTGCATTGACAGGCCCTTCACCCTTGTTGTAAAATATAATAACTTATTTTTAAGGAGGAATTTCCGATGGATAAAAAAAGACATCAGAACCGGCTCCCCGGCGAAATAGGACAATCTGCCTCCCCTTTTCGAGGGAAACCCGGGATGTGACAGCCGGATATCCTCTTCAGTTCATCGAACGGAATGACAGGTTTTTTGTCCAAACCAGATCATCGAGTTTCATAACATTTCAGTCGTGATCGTATCGCTTTGACTGCTTGGCAGCACGAGATTTAAAACCAAAGGAGGCTGATGATGAACCCTTCTCGTTTTCTGTTTATTGTTTTTGTTTTTATGCTGGTTGCAGGATGCAGATCATTTGTCCCGTTTACTTATGAACAGGGCAAAGAATTTAAAAATTATTTGCCAAACATACAGTTTTATATCAGCCAGCAAATATTGCTTCAGCGGGGTGTTGAATCTGAAGAAAAAATTATCACAAGTGACAGCCGTAAGATTCGTGTTGAAAAGAACAGAAAAATTATGGAAATTAAGATTCCGAAACACACCCCCGGGATATGCCGCAAAACAGACGGGGATGAATTGAATAAATTGTACATTCAGTTTGAACCCCCTTCTGAGAATAAAGAAAGATTAATACCTTTTAATAAAATATCAAAATATGATCCTGTCACAGATGATCCGGGTGCGTATATGTATCAGTTCAAAGACAGGGAAATTATCTATGAAGGAAAAAAATACACGGTTTTATTTTCTCAAAAAAAAACCCGCGTCAGCAAAGGTGACACTGATATTTATGCTAATAAAACCGATGAAACCACTCAGAATCATTATTTTATAAAAATCCTTTATCCGTTGTTAATCATTGACCCTGTTGAACACAGTAGTCGTTTTGAGAAAGAGAGGCGGACAGTTTCGGGAGTAAAAATTCAAACCCGGAAAGATCGCGAGGAACAAGGCATTTTTAGCAATTTTTTTAAGAAGTTATCCGAATACCTTTTTGGGGGAAAGTAAAAAATCTCATTTTATACTTGCTTTTTTTTTTCCATACAGACTATATTAACATTTAAATTAATGAGTTGCTTTTTTTATAAATGACTTTTTTTATGATGAATTTTCATAAGGTTGTCAAAAATCATATTGCTTCCGTTCATATCATCATATCGTTATTTCTGTTTCTGATCATGGCGGGGACACTTTTCTCCTGCGGTATCGGCATCCGTACCAGATCGCTATTAGGAGGAAAATTACATTTCACAGTCAATATTTCTGAAAAAGCAAATAGAAACAGCCCCATAGCTCTGGATTTGGTTTTCATTTACGATGAGAAACTTCTGGAAAAACTCCTTGAAATGCCTGCAAAAGAATGGTTTGAAAAACGGGAACAAATTAAACGGGATAATCCTGAAGGGATCAGCTTGGACTGCTGGAGCTGGGAATGGGTCCCCGGACAGAACATCCCGGTTCAGGAATTACCTCTCAAAGCAGCAGCGGAGGGGTCGCTGATTTTTGCTGATTATTTAACTCCCGGGGCCCATCGGAACCGAGTTGATCCTTTTAAAGACATAACAGTTCGTCTTTTAGAAGAGGATTTCTATGTTGAAAATTGAATAACTTCTTTGACAATTGAAAATAAGTTATAAAAAATGTCTCCCCCCCTTTGTTAATTCCTAACCTTTTATTATGCAACACTGAGAAACAAAATGTCCAATGGAACAATATAACGATAAGATAATATTAGGCGACAGTCTGCAAGTATTAAAAAAAGTCAGAGATAATTCGGTTGATCTGGTCATTACGTCCCCACCGTATTTTCAACAAAGAGATTATGGAAACGGAAATTCGGGTATTGGAAACGAAAGCACGGAAAAAGAATATTTGGACAATCTCTTAGCCGTATTTTTTGAAAGTGTCAGAGTGACCAAGACAACAGGAACGATAGTCTATAATATCGGCGACAAATATTCACAAGGCGGGCTACGTCTGATTCCGTACCGGTTTGCCATAAAAGCGACAGAGAGCCAAAAAGTTTTTCTTGTCAATGACATAAAATGGATAAAACTCAACCCGACACCCCGGCAGGACAAACGTAAATTGATACAGTCAACCGAACCTTTTTTTGTCTTTGCAAAATCAAAAGAATATCATTTTGATCTGAGCAACTATCTGAAGCATCTTGATGATCTGAACAGAAGCCGGAACAGCAGACCTTCGGATAAGTTGGGTAAAAAATATTTCGAACTGATTGACGAATCTGATTTGTCTGAGAATGAAAAAAAGAATGCGAGGAGAGAACTGAGGAGAGCCATCGAAGCGGTTCATGCGGGTGAGATCAGCAGTTTTAGAATGAAAATAAGGGGAATACACAAACTCGCTTACGGCGGACAGGCAGGGGGAAGAAATAACCAGATTGTCAATAACGGTTTTACAATTATAAGGATAAAAGGAGACAGGCTGAAAAGAGATGTTATTGAAAGCCCTGTGGAAATCACCAAGGACAACAGACATCCGGCAGTTTATCCGCTTTACATTGTTCAGGAACTGATTCGCCTGCTCTCAAAGCCGGGTGATATTGTTTTGGATCCTTTCAATGGAAGCGGAACAACCAGCTTGGCAGCTAAAAATCTTGACAGACATTATATCGGCATAGACATAAATCCCGAATATGTGGAACTGGCAAATAATCGCTTGAAAAAAAGTAATTATCAGCAAGAACTGTTTATATGAAAGTGTCAGGTGTTAAGTGTTAAGTGTTAGGAAAAACTTCAAAACTTTCATACTTCGTTGTGACCGTCAGGACATGGCCGTTTATATGAAAGTGTTAGGTGTTAAGTGTTAAATGTTAGGAAAAACTATAAACTTTCATCATTCGTTGTGTCCGCAGGACATGGGAGTTTATATGAATGAGAAAGAGATATTGGAACAGGCATACATGGAAGCTCGTAAAATAGTATCCGAAAACAGATGGGAGGAATTTGATGCGGTTATCCGAAGGGACGTGGATTTTCTGATAGAGAAAATCGAAGGAAACAAATCCATAGTTTCTGCATTGGCAACAAGTCTGGTCAAAAAAATATCAGACCCTGGTCAGGATATCCGTTTGCATCGGACGGATTTTAAAAATGGCTATTCAGCACGAGTTTTGGACACCAAGTTTACAACTCCGTTTTTCAAAAATTACTTTCCCAAATATGCGAATAAAGAAAGCGCATTTTTGACCTTGGCAACCAGGGAACGAATCAGATGGAATGGCAATGAAGGTAAGAAGTTAAAAATACGAAACAAAAAACTCAAAGAAAGTTTTCTGAATATTTTTGAACAGGTTGAAGTTGGGAATGCTGATCCGAAGGAATATCTCCGCTATCTTTTTTCTAAGTTAAAAGAACTTTCAAGCAGAGATGACCTGATTTTTCAATCAGCAAGGGAACAAATCACGAATTTGGGGATTTTAAATATTAATCTGATAATTGAAATGCTGAAAAAGCATTTTACTGAAAAATTAAGTTCACGTTTGCCTGTCATAGCAATTTATTCTATTTATGAAATACTCATTCCTAATTCAAAAAGATACGAAAATAAAAAATTGTTACCTTTGCAAGTTCATACATCTTCCGACAAACATGGATTCGGAGATATCGAAATTTACGGTGATAACGATGAGCCATTTGAAGTTGTTGAAATAAAACATAATATTCCTATTGACAAGTATCTGATATTCGATATTGTCAAAAAAACTGAACACACTAAAATTAATCGTTATTATATCCTGACTACATTCCATATTGATAAATGGATTGAGATTTTAAGAGAATATAAAATCAATGTTGCCTGACCCGCCATTGATGAGGACAAAAAAACTCCGTTTCAGTCCGCTTTTTTTTACCGCTTAATTTGCTCATTAATTAGCAATTCTCAATTCTCAATTCTCAATTTTTCCGAGGTGTCTTTGTTATGACTGATGCTCATAAATTGCCTGCGGCGATCCAATGGCATGAAGGCATGTTGCTCGCTCCGCAGCATTTTCAACAGTTATCTCTCCGCCAGGAAGAACTCCTGCACTATCACCTTGCAACCACTGTCCCTTTTCACTGGGGAATCAAAAAATTAAAAGTGGATGAGACGCTTCTTATTGACGGCACCCTTCGGATTCTGGAACTGGAGGCTGTCATGCCGGACGGTCTTGTGGTGAGCCATCATTCTGAGGATGAAGAAAATCTGGAAACAGATTTAACGCCTTATGCTGAAAAAATGAAACAGAAGCCGCTGACCGTGCATCTGAGTGTGCCTGTAAAAAAAATCGGTATAGCGCATACAAAGGGCACTTTGCCCCGGTTTCACTCTGCGGAAGGTGATGCGGTTCCGGATGAAAATACCGGAGACCAGGGCCCCCCCATTCCTCGTCTGAAGCCTATCCTGAGCCTTTTGATAACTGAGAAAGATTCTGAAATCCCTTCGCAAAAATACACCACATTCCCCCTGTTGAAAATAATCTACAAAAACGAAATTTTCATCTCTCTGACGGATTTTATCACACCGGCCCTGACAGTGCCCTTGAATTCGCCGGTGGGAGAGATTTGCAGTTCAGTGGCCCGGAGGCTGAGAGAGAAATCTGTTTTCTTATCTGAAAAAATAAATGCTTCCGCCTCAATGGTTCAGGGGGCCAGCATTCTTGAAACAAAACTGCTGATTCGGAGCCTTGTTTCCGCCCTGCCTCATTTTGAAGCGGTTTTAAACACAGGAAAATCACATCCTTATCCCCTCTACCTGTCATTGTGTATGCTGGTGGGAAGCCTGGCTTCCCTGGGAACCAGTCTGATACCGCCTGTTTTGCCCAAATATGATCACAATGACCTCCGGGCCACTTATGAACCTGCAAAAGAATTTATTTTCCGAATGATTGATGAGGGGATACTTGAATCTCATACCGCGATTTCATTTGATGTTGAAAAAGGGGTTTTCAGCCTTAAACTCAAACATGAGTGGATTCATGAAGATGAACTTGTCATCGGTGTGAGGGGAGGCCCCGGAATCGCGGAAAATGATCTGGTGAACTGGATAGAGGAAAGCCTGATCGGATCTGTTGTAAAAATTGAAGAGATGAAAAGCACCCGGGTGCTGGGGGCTGAAAGAAATAAAATTGAACGTGACGGAGAACTTGTTCCGGTCAAAGGTGTTATTCTTTTTTCCGTTAAAAAAACAAATGCGGACAAGGAACGGACTTTTATTGAGCCTGATGAAATATTGCAAATATTCAACCCTTCTGATTTTAGGGAAGAGCGTGCGCCTTCTGAAATCATATTGTATGTGAGAAACAAATCGTGACAGATCGCTCGGAATTGGAAAATTCATTTTTCCTCAGACAGTTTTACGAATTTTACAGCGAAGTCATTGTTCAGAAAAAGATAGCCGAGTCATATGCCAAACGCTCATTGATGGCAGGAGGCGGAGCTATGTCATCTGAAACGGAGACCATCCATCCGATCCATATGACGCTTCTGAACCTTTTGGACCGGCAGGTGCTTGAGGCCCGCAGGCACGGCGGAGAATACGGCGTAACTTTTTACAAGGAAGCTCAGTATGTTATGGCGGCTCTGGCGGATGATATTTTCCTTCATATTGACTGGGACGGAAGGGAAAATTGGAAATCCGACTTGCTGGAATTCAAACTTTTCGGCACTTACACCGCGGGTGAAATTTTTTTCCGAAATCTTGAGAAACTCCTGAAAGATCGTGATCCCGGATATATGGAAATAGCAGCAGTTTATTTTCTGGCGATTTCCCTGGGATTCAGGGGGAAATTCAGGGACAAGGATGACGGGGGGCAGATTGCAAATTACCGCAGGCAGCTCTTTGCCTTTATTTTTCAAAAAGACCCTGATCTTCTTGCTGAATCCCGGAAGCTTTTCCCGGACACTTATGCCCATATACTGAGTCAGGCAGAAGGGAAAAAACTTCCCTATCTGAAATGGTGGATCGGGCTGATTGTTCTGTTAATTATCTTATTTTTAATTATCTCTTATGGAATATGGACTGATCTGACCGAGGACCTGATTGACATTGCAGAAGATATTCTGAGATAAAGGAGCGCAAAAATTTTATTTTCGCATAAGTACAGGGAAAGTGGATAAGAAAAGGAAAAAAACATATTCCCGTTCTTATCTGCTGTCCCTGTTATTTGTTACTCGATAATCAAATTTTTTTCTGTCATTCCTGCTTTCGCAGGAATGACAAACTTTTTGTTCGAACCAGGTCAAAAAATTTTGATTATCAAGTGTTATAAGTACCCGATCAAAAGTTTTTTATACATCTTTTTTTCTGCGAACCGCGGAGAAACCCGGCTTTTTCATTCAGGGGCGGCGAATCATTCCGGGAAAAAAGCCGGGTTTCTTCCCCCGGACAAATATCGAAAATTTATGGTTAGGTACTTATACAACAGGCCGTCTGCCCCGTCATTGGCACAGCCCCCTGTCGTTCGGATCCTGCCTGTCAACAAAATCCGTCAGCATCAACTCCTCAGATAAAGACTTGGATGAGTAAAATATGGGAACAATAAAACGTATATTGCTTTATCTCCTGGGAGGAATTATCGCAAGTCTCCTTTTTGTCTATAGAAGATCATTATGGGCAGCCATACATTCCCCCACACCGACCCACCTCCTCATAGGGATTATCCTCCTTATCCTGCTTATCCTGATATTCATTTTTTTTATTTTCCGATCCGCCAAAAAAGAAGCCTCGCCTCAGCCCCCTGACAAAATTCCTTTTGCGAAAACAGATGATCTGCAAAAACCGGAGAAAGGCCCTCCTGAAAAATATGGATTCTCAAAACGGAAACTCAGATTATCCTTTGCCAGAAACATAAAATACCTCAGAGACAAGGTCTCGGGTAAAAATTACCGCTATGATATTCCCTGGTTCCTGATGATTGGCGAGGCCGGAGCAGGCAAAACAACTGCGCTCCGGTGGATCGAGCCTCAGTCAGCAACGTCGGCCATACCTGCTGAGGGACCTTACAAGACAAAGAATCTCTGTGAATGGCATTTTTCTGACAACGGCCTTGTCCTTGATGTGGCCGGAACCCTTGTTTTTCGAGAATCTCTGGAAAGCCCTGATACTGGCGCATGGCCCTATCTGCTGAGACTGCTTCAGAAATATCGCCCCCGCCGCCCCACAGATGGTATTGTTCTTGCCATTTCCTGTGAAAATCTCATCCGTACCGACCCGGGCAAATTCGAAGAAAAAGCTGAACTTCTCTACGAAAAACTCCGACAGGCCCAGAAAATTCTCGGTATTCATCTCCCGGTATATGTCCTTATTACAAAGTGCGATCTTGTGAATGGCTTTCAAAACTTCTGTCACCAGCTTCCGAAACAGATGACTCATAATATCTTTGGCTGGTCCAGTCCCTATAAAACAGATGCGGCTTATTCTCCTGACTGGGCGGACGAGGCATTTCAAAGTATTCACAGCACCCTTTTCCGAACACAATTTGAAATTTTCAGCAACATGACAGATGTGCGGGAGAGCGATGCACTTTTTTCTTTTCCTATTCATTTCCAGTTACTTACGAAACCTATTCGCATTTATTTGAATTCTCTTTTTAAAAAGAGCGTGTATCATGACGAATCATTTATTTTCCGAGGTCTTTATTTTTGCGGACATGGCGGAACAGAAGCGAGCGGAACCGCTTTATCTCCCCTGTTTGTAAAGGATCTGTTTGAAAAGAAGATTTTTTCGGAATTCAGGCTCGCTTGGCCCCTTGAAAGAGAGCTGATTTCAAGAAATCGGAAAGTCCGTGCTGCCCTGGCAGTTGCTGTGGTGATTGCTGTTGTGGGAGGACTGGGGCTGTGGGATGCATATCGCCATCTTCTGAGAGATAAAAATAATATCCTCCCTGGCTTTACCCAGATAAGAGAGGATTTTGAGGCTTCCAAAGCGTTTGAAGAACTGAATTTTGAAAAAAGCGCGCAGAACCTGTTTGACAGTATGAAAAATCTCAGAACATTAAGGTATGTTTTCATTCCTCCGTCATGGTTCAGTGACGTTCATAAAGAGATCAGACAGTCCATGCTCAAGGCATACAACGAGATCATTTTAAAAGTGATTTTTAAAAAATTGAAAGAAAAGGCTGAAACAATTTTTTTCAAAACCAATCATATGTCTCCTCAGATCAGGACCGATGAGGACATGGTTTTCATAGAAAAAACAACGCCGTTTATTGAACTTTGCAAGCCTGAGTTCACTGATCTTTACAGGTTTGTCAGAGATGTTACCAAGCTCCAGGAACATGCGGATCTGTACAATGATTTTTGTAAGACCAAAGATTTAAACAAGCTCAATCTTGTGGTGAATTATCTGTTCGGAAACAGCCTGCCCAGGGGGTTTGACAAAAATATCCGGACCTACAGCGATGTTTCTGATGAAACCGAATATCCGGTGTTTCAATATGGCATTTTCAAAATAAAAGCCGGATCAGAGAAACTGGAGAGCCTGACCGAAAAATTGTATGAGCGTCTGTTTCAGGCTGGCAGAATCACCGAGGCGTTATTATTGCAGGAGTTGGCAGACAAACTGAATATTTTTGCACAGAAAACCCGGAGTTCCGACCGTGATGGCCTGCTGATCCGGGATGTTCTGGAAACCATTTCCCGAACAGAGGAAAACCTCGCCAGTGAAAGGTTTGCCTGGATATCCAGTGATACATTTAATCTCGGAGAATCCTATGATAACATCCTTTCCAGGATTGAAAAATCCCACTTTTTCGGTCCTGACTTGCGGTTGGAAGTCCAGAGAGCCGGAGAATCCGCTTTTCGGAGATTTAAAAACACGCTGAAAATAAAAGAGAGTGTGCTGACAGGGCCGCTGCTGAAAGTAAAGGACGGAGAGCTTGTGATGGCACTCTCTCCAAGCACGCTTGCATTGAAGGCTGATCTTGAGACGCTCTTAAAACAGCCCTTTATGGTCATGGAGCCGGTCCGGGGGCAGCGTATCGGACAGCTTCCCCCGGGAACCCGGTTCAGCAGTTGGAACACGGATATTCTTGACGAAGCTGTGAGGATTTTTGAGCCATATGAAAACTATATGAAAAAAAGAGGGGGGAGAATCGCTTCAACAGGCTTGCAAAAAACCATCATCAGTGATACGGCAAAAAGCAATCTGGAACGCAAGGTGCGGGATATGATCGCACAGGCCCGGCGTCTTGAGCCGGTGTCTGACGGACTGGGGAACCGCCCAAGAGAGACTTTTGATGATCAGCTTGATGAAACAAATATTTTCCTGGAAATAAGAAATTTTAAAGAAGCAGAGAAATTTTTTAACCGCCTGTTGTTTTATTTTCGCAAACTGGGGCTTGCGGACGCTGAGAAAGAATTGTTAAATATTCTTTCCGGGCAGTCCTTTGCTTTGCTTGAGCGAGTTGATGATTTTCTGAGCCATGAGAATATTTACCGCATCAGGGGGGAGGATTTCTCTTGGTGGAATGGTCAGGAAACCCCTTCCCTGGCCGCTTATGACGTGGTTGATGAAAAAGAGCTGGAATACCACCTCAGGCTTCAGCGGGAACGAATTCGGCATCTGGCTTATGAATATGCCGAACCGCTCATCACGTTTCACGCCCGCCGAAATCAGGCGCATGTCCGTGCGAATCCGGGGAGAGGAAAACTTTTTTCCAATGGAAAAAGCGAGCAGGAACAGGTGCTTTTTAAGTGGAAGCGGATTTTGTCAGCACTTGAGGATTATGAAAATAAGAAACCCGCCAATTCGGTCACTGTTTTGGAAAAATTCATTCTCTTTGATATGAACGATATCAATGAAACGAATTATTTCAAAAAAATATCTCAGAAAGATTTAAATGAACGCTCGTCAGATATATTTTTGCAAAGAAGAAATGACCTGAGGAGGAAACTTTACGAGCGGTGTCAGGAATTCGCAGCATCTCGGATTATCACAGAATACGCCGAGATCAGGGATTTTTTTGACAGGGAACTGAAAGGCAGATTTCCTTTTTCCGAGATAAAGGGACAGGCGGTTTTTTCCGAGGCAAATCCTGAAAGTATCCGTGATTTCTACAGTCTGTTTGATGAAGACGCGGCCACACTCAAAGATGTTCTCAGGCTCAATAAACAGTTCGGAATTTCAGGTGATCAGACTTTTGCGTTTCTGGATCAGATGGAAAAAGTCAGAGAGTTTTTTGTGTCATATCTGGAGGCCGGAAAAGCAGAAGGGGAAGAGGTAAAACAGGAAATTCCTGTATTGGATTTTAATGTCAGATTTCGTGTGAATCAGGCAAATGAATTCATGGCAAACACCATTATTGACTGGAACCTGACAGTAGGCAGTCAGGTGTTCCGATACGGCGATGAGAAACTCGCAGGACGCTGGCAATTTGGCGATCCGGTGTCCCTTTCGTTCCGCTGGGCGAAAAATGCTATGGATTATCCCTATTTTGCAAGACAGCCCGCGGAAGGGAAAATAACAGAGAACAGAACCGTGAAATATGAATTTAATACACAATGGTCTCTGATACATTTCCTGAGAACCTGCGCCTTTTCCCTGAAAGATACAGAGCCTCACACCCTTGAATTTGTGATTGACACGGTGCGGGCAGGAAGCGAGAGTGAGAAGAACGGAAAATCTCAGGCCAAAGTCTTCATTCGTCTGGTCGTTTCAACTTCGGATAAGGCAAAGAAGGTTCTGAAAATGCCGTATTTTCCCAGACAAGCCCCTGAATTAAAATGGAGTTCTGGCAATTATACAGAGTTAAAACTGCCCATACCCGAATCCCTTCCGGATGCAACAGAGAACGCTTCCCCTAAAGAGAAATAAAAAAAAGAATTTTCTGATTATAACGGATTTGGGGGAGGCCGGTCAAGCCCCGTGGGGGCGGCATATTTGTAGCAGCAGGTTTGCAAGCCCCCGCCAAGCCCCGTGGGGGCGGCATATTTGTAGCAACCAGGCGAATATGCCGCCCCTACGGGGCTTGAACGGCCCGGCATGATGAATGCCACAAATATGCCGCCCCCACGGGGCTTGAACGGCCCGGCATGATGAATGCTACAAATATGCCGCCCCTACGGGGCTTGACCGGCCCGGGATGATGAATTACCAGAAATATGCCGCCCCTTTGGGGCTTGGCCAGCCTCCCCCAAATCCGTTATAATCAGAGAATTTTTTGTGCGGGGAAGAAACCCGGCTTTTTCTCCGGAAAAAAGCCGGGTTTCTTTGCCTCCCTCTTTTTTGTCCTGTACACAGATAAAGCATATCCGGATTTTTATCGTTATGGAAAATTGGGGCGATTTACGATTGCATCTTAATGGACAAAAATTGTAAATCTGAAATTGTCAAGGAGAGTTAAAATGAAAAAAGTGGCCTCGCTTCGATACGGCGTCATATTCAAAAAAGCCTTCTGTGACCCGGAGATATTTACGGCGTTTGTGCGGGATATCGCGGGGATCAATATTGAAATTGACCGGGTTGAGACGGAAAAGGAGTTTGATCCGCCCGTGGGTTACATAAAATCCCGTTTCGACCTGTTTGCCCAGGATTTAAAAAACCATGTGGTGGTTGACATTCAGCACGAACGCTACCCGGATCATTATGACCGGTTCATGCATTATCATATGGCGGCCATTCTGGAACAGGTTGCCAATGCTAGGAACTACCGGCCCGGGATGACCGTGTTTACGATAGTGGTGCTGACTTCGGGAGACAAACATAAGACAGACATGGCTGTCACCGATTTTGATCCCAGGGATCGGAAGGGAAATCCGCTGGGTGAGATAAGACATAAGGTGATATACCTGTGTCCGAAATATGTGGATGACGAAACCCCGGAGCCATTCCGGTCCTGGCTGCTCGCCATTCAGGACACATTGGACGAGGAGGTTGACGAGACAGTTTATCAGCAGGCTGAGATACTTAAAATTTTTGATCATATTGAAAAGGATTCCGTGTCACCGGCCGAGCGGGCCGTGATGTTCGACGAGTATGCAAAGGAACAGTTGCAGGAAGAAAAATTTGCAGAGAGTGAGAAGATAGGCATTGAAAAAGGAGCAAAGCTGAAAGCAATGGAAACTGCCAAAAATCTTCTGAAAATGGGACTGAGCTTGGAGCAGATTGCCCGGGCCACCGGTCTGGCCATTGAGGATATCCAGGCGGAGACAACGGATATATAAATAATACTCGATGTTCAAGTTTTCTGACCCGGTTTGGACAAAAAGCCTGTCATTCCTGCGAAAGCAGGAATCCGTTTC
The DNA here is from genome assembly GCF_017377395.1 of Desulfonema magnum. Classification (GTDB taxonomy): domain Bacteria; phylum Desulfobacterota; class Desulfobacteria; order Desulfobacterales; family 4be13; genus Desulfonema_C; species Desulfonema_C magnum. Next base: position 1,374,826 of record NZ_CP061800.1, read on the forward strand.
GGAGCGGTGCCACGCTTCCGGGAGCAGCGGATTCCTGCTTTCGCAGGAATGACAGAAAAAAACTTGAACATCGAGTAATAACTTTAACACCTAACACCTAACACCTAACACCTAACACCCTAACACCTAACACCTAACACCTAACACTTAACACCCTAACACCTAACACTTAACACCCTAACACCTAACACCTAACACCCCAATACACCAACAAACCATGAACACTTATTCAAAAGAATCTGTATTGTCCGAGTCCGGTGACAAGGATGCCTTGTATCTGGAGATAGAACGGCTGCTTCATCCTATTTCGGAGGCTGAACCGTCCGGAGAAAACCTCCGCTATGAGGGCACTTATGATAAGATTAAGGATGCCCGCCGAGAAGATGATCCCATCCTTTCCCGGGAAATTCATGAACCTAAGGAATTGAAAAAAGCAGATTGGAACTCAGTCAAGGATATCTGTTTTAACGCTTTGGAAACCCGGTCAAAAGACCTGCAACTTGCTGCCTGGCTCCTGGAAGCTTTTTTGCATTTGTACGGATTTGCAGGAGTGAGAGAAGGGCTGCGGCTGATGGTGGGGCTTTGTGAGAAATTTTGGGACACCATTCATCCTGAAATCGTGGGGGATGATCTGGAGTGGCGGCTTTCTCCTTTCATCTGGATGAACAAAACCCTTTCTCTTAAGCTGAAATTTAAGCCCATGACCATGCCGCATTCAGAGGATTCTCCGTCATATACGTTTGCCGATTGGGAAAGCACGGGGATTTGGGAAAAACTGAACGGAGGAAAAGGTGAGACCGCACCGAAAAGAGCCATGCCAAGAGTTTCCCGTGAACAATTTTTGGGAAGCGTCTCTCTGACTTCAGGAAGTTTTTACGCCAGACAATTCAAGGAATTAAATGATTGTTTATCCCTTCTCACCACTTTGGAGCGTTTTTTGGAGGAGCGATGCGGCAAGGAGGCTCCTTCCCTGAATGAATTCAAAGATACGCTTGAGGGAATTCAGCGTCTGGCAGATAAATTTCTGGGGGAAAAGCCTTCGGATATTACTGAATCGGATATTTCCCTTGATTCAGAAGATATGGAAATTCACACGGAACAAGATGCAGATGGAAAACAGGCAGCCGTTCCTTCAGCCATCCGCAACCGTGCTGATGCGTACAGAATGCTTTCCATGGCAGCGGATTATCTCCTCATCCATGAACCTCACAGCCCCACGCCTTATCTTGTAAAACGGGCTGTCTCATGGGGAAACATGACGCTGACAGAACTCCTCCGGGAACTCGTGAATGACGAACATGACCTGCAACAGATATTTAAACTGCTTGGGTTGAAGGTGGCGGAGAAATGAGTTCCGTAGGTTGGGTTGAGGAACGAAACCCAACACCGACGAGTACGAAAGTGCCGGGTTTCGTTCCTCAACCCAACCTGCATGGCTGCTTGGATCGTATGCGGGAAAATTTGTACATGCGGCTCCCGGAGGACGGGAGTGTGGTGAATACCTGGAAATGAAAAAAGAGGATATCGTTAAAGCAATAAAGGCTGAACACGTAAAAATTTCCAAGCGTGCCAGATGGCAGTGAGCTTTTCATCAGCCCCTGAAAATGGAGAAAAAATTATGATAAGACTTGAAATAAAATCCAATTTTGAAGATGCTGAGTCACTTATCAGATCAGCAGTCTGTTCTGAGATAAAAAGGTTGGAAATAGGATTGGACAGAACCGACAGAGAAATCAGAAAGTTTGAAGACAAGTATCAGATATCTTCTGATATATTTGTCAAAGAATATACGGCGGAGGATCTGGACGGCGGAGATGACGAGTATGTCAGTTGGATGGGAGAGATAAAAATAAGGCGGAAGATTGCCGAAGAACTTAACACACTGAAAGAAGCGGAATATGTTACTCAGCGAATATCTGTATGAGATTACGGAGACAGTCGGCGAACTGACAGAAACAGGTCTGATCCTGTCCTCCGGGCTCACTACCGATTTCAGAACAAAAAAAATCGGTCTGATAAAAGGTGTGCTGTTATTTTCTGACAATTCGAAACTTTTTTTCAGAGAATACGTTGATCTGCGTTATAAAATCAGAAAAGGACTTATTCTTTCCATTATCAGGATCGGGACGGCGGTCTGATTTTTCGCTACGACAATGCCGACCATAAGCCTTCCCTTGGTTTCACAGATCATAAACATATCGGAGAGCAGGTTGTCCGGGCCGAAATTCCCAATCTGAGAGAAGTTTTGGAAGAAATTATAAATGATCACCTGACTGCATAAAGATATCGTATTGAATAAAAATATTTGAAGAATCGGAGGTGACTGTCCGAAATTATGAGGTCAGAACATGGTGGTCCCGGCGAAAGAAACAACCATGAAAGCGATCTCTGCCAAAGCAGGCGGTAGCGGGTTGGGCTGAGGAACGAAACCCAACACCGACGAGTACGAAAGTGCCGGGTTTCGTTCCCAAATCCAACCAGAACATAATAACAGGAGGTTATCTTGAATTTAGAACTGAAGATCACCCGGGAGACGGAAAACCGCTTAATGACAATTCTGAAAAACATAAATGACCAGGAGATATTTGCACAAAACATTATTGCTTATCAAATATCGGAACTGAAAAAAAGCATTCTCAGCATCCGGCTGGATATCAGAGCGTATGAAGACAAATACAAAATGTCATCCGAAAAATTTTACAGCCGGTTCGGACAGGGGAATCTTGGCGATGAGGAAGATTTTGTCATATGGGCAGGGTTATATGAAATGTTGCATGAAAATATGCGGAAACTGAAAGAACTGGAATGATAGAAACATATTTTGCACAACTTGAGAAAACACTTCAGGAGTTCCGCAACATTCGGTCATACACGCTCACAAAAAAAGTGTATAATTTCAAACAGGGATTTGTCAGCGGAAAAGTTGTTTTTGAAGACAATTCGAGGCTTGATTTCACGGAGGTCAGAGATACTGATGTGAAAGGTAAAATAAAATATCGTTATCAGTATATGAATGAGAAAAATGAACTGATTTTCCGCTACGACAATGCGCCTCATCACAGAGAAATATCCACATATCCTCATCATAAACACGTCTCTGAAGAAGTGGAAGATAGCTCCGAACCGGTTTTGCGGGAGGTATTATTTGAAATTGCTTGGAAAAGCAGAGAGGGGCAGTAATAATAACAGGCTAATCCCCCGCTTAATTGTAATGGGTTGGATTGAGAAAACTGGTGCTGGCATGGGCTGAATTACATCAGGAAGAATTAGCAGCTAATTGGCAACTTGTTATGAACGGAGAAGAACCGTTCAGAATTCAACCGCTTAGGTAAGGAGTAAGAACCATGTATCCTTCAGTAAAAGAAGTCACTCCGTGTGATGATTATATTCTTTCCATTTCTTTTGACAATGGCGAGAAAGGTAAGCTCGATATAAAACCGATACTTGATTTCGGGATATTCCGGAGGATCAGGGACGATGAAGTCTTCAGACGTGTGCGTGTTTCCTTCGATACCATCCAATGGGATTGCGGGGCTGATCTGGATCCTGAGTATGTTTATAAAAAATCTATGAAAGAGAAATTCGCATAATGCAGCAAGCCAGGCTAACGAATATCGCCCGAAAGGTTAATAAGTTATTGTGTATATTGGATTTTTAAATAAATTCATGTGTGTTTCTTTTTCGTTTTCCAAAATTGATGATCTTTATCAAGGAACACGATGTAAAATATGTTATCAACAATATGCCTTACGATTCTGGTCTTTTGGCCTGTAATTTTTTTTATCACACTCCACCTTGCTCCGTCTTTAAATTGTTTTGGGCATTTGAAATCCGTATTGTCTGGAAATTTATTATATTCTGTAATAAATCCTTGTTGTTTTGCTTCCTGAATTGTCAACTCACTTAAATATCTTAGTTTTTCTAATAGCTTTGATAATATTTTGTCTTTTTGCCATGATTCAAAAGATTGCATATTCCCTTTTGGGTGATTACTGATAACATCTTTAAAACTAAAAGTTATTTTGTCTATATCAACGATAGCGACACGTTCATCACGACAATTTGATTTTTTTTGAAAAGAGCGATCTGTTCTAACTTTTAACCGAGGATTATTCTTTTTTTTTGCCATATATCAAATCCAAAATATTATCAATATCTCCAAAAAAAGGAATTGCGCCATATTTGCCAGCTAAATAGTTTTTATCGAATGAAGCATCTTTTCTTACATGAAAATTTCTGTACTCCACCAAAGAATACAAGTCTGTCTCACCATATTCATTTTTTTCGGTAAACCATATCTGATCTCTTCTGAACAACTCCTTTTTTAACAGGTTCGTATCATGAGAGGCAAAAATCAACTGAGCATTCTGAGGATTGTGTGTATGAAAAAATTCAATTATTTTAATTGTAAGTAAGGGATGAAATCTTGAGTCAAGTTCATCCGCAACTAAAATTAATCCGTTTTGAAGAACATCATATAAGGGACCTAAAAGACTTATTAATTTCTTAGACCCTTCAGATTCCTGTGTATCAAAATCAAATGGAATCTTATCAATAATTTTGTTAGAATTATCAAATTTGTTGTGCCAAGTTGAAATCTTATTTGCTGTTCTGGCTTCTTTTAGAATATGAAGAGCGATTAAATTTTCAGGCAAGTTGTTAGCATTTGATGAGGGCAACGCTCCCTTCTCAGTTGATATCTCTTCAATTTCTAAGAATTTTACAAATGTTCCAATCCATGATTTAAATTTTTCATCCTGATCTATTTTGTTTGTTGTATAGTCTTTATAACTTCTGTCATCCAAACCAGATATGATTTTTAATTTTTTAAACCATTCTAATATGTTATTAGATTTTTTTCCGTCAAATTGTGCAGCAACTGACAAGAACAAAACATTTTCCCGGGTTTTTTCTCTTAAACCTTTGGCTTCTTTAAATGATCTGAGATTATATGATATTTCCTGACCATTTCTTATAAAAAGTTGAATTTCTTTTGTTGTATTTACAAAAAATAACCATTCGCTGTGTATTTTCTTTTCGTCAATCTCAAAACCGTATCTGTATCTTTTTCCCTGATATATAAAAACAATTTCAAATAATGAAGGTTCATCTTCATTTTCAGCATTTAAAAGAAATTTATCTATTTGTATTTTTCTTTCATTTTCCTCTATCAGAGCATCCCTGAAAGAATTTAAAATAAATCTCTTCATAAATGACAGAGAAGAAATGAGATTACTTTTTCCACTTCCGTTAGCGCCGTAGATTTCTGAAACTTTTAAGAATTTTAATCTATTGCCAGGATCAGTAAACGTATTTGTTTCTTCATGTTCTTTAGTTGAATTTGAACCTACCATACTAAACGTATTGGTTTTTCTAAAAGAAAGATAATTTCCAACTGTAAATTCAATTAGCATTTATGTCGCCTGCCTGTAATACCATTTATTGTTAAAATGAAATATAATATTGTGATTCATTCACAATTTTTCCATAAATATGAAAAAAATAATGAAAAAATATAGAATTGTCAACATTATTATCAGAGAAAAATAAAAGTTGGTTTGACAGTGCTTCGGTTCCGCATATAAAATCTGGAATACTCTGAATAAATATGATACTTGATGATCAGGTTTTCTGACTTGGTTCGGACAAAAAGCTCGACATTCCGTTCAACGACCCATTTGAACCCGTCGAAGTGTGGCGTCACACCGAAGTCTGTGAAAGCAGAAATCTGTTTTTGGCCAGTGACACGCTTCCGGAAGCAGTGGATTCCTGCTTTCGCAGGAATGACAGGCGCTCCGGCCGGACCAGATCAGATCAAAAAACTTGATTATCGAGTAATATGTTTATAAAATCTAAGGAAAGGCGTTAAAATAAAGATGAAAAAATGGTTAAAGGAAAAACTTTCATGTCCGGAATGTTTAAATAATCAAGCTCCGTTAGACTTGGATATAAAAGAAGAATTGTCCGATGATGTAATGGAAGGCGAACTCAGATGTACTGCCTGCGGAAGATGTTATCCCATAAACAAGGGAGTTGCTGTCATTTTACCTGAAAAGTCAATGTCGCTGATGTCAGACAAATCCGGATATAATTCCCAGAGCATGTTATCTTCGTATTTATGGAGCCATTTTTCTGAATTATTTAATGACCCCGATGCAACAGATGCTTATAAGGTATGGTCTTCATATTTCAGAGAAACAGATGGCTATGCCCTTGACATAGGCTGTTCTGTGGGAAGGCTGTCCTTTGAACTGAGCAAAACACATTCTCATGTCATCGGGATTGATTCATCTGTATCTTTTGTTACAAAAGCACGGGAACTGTTAAACCAGAAACGATTAGATTTTGATTTGATTATCGAAGGGTTTATTACTGAAAAACGCTCCTGTGATTTTGATGCTTCTTGGAATTACGACAGAATTGATTTTATCGTAGCCGATGCCCTTGCGCTTCCGTTTCCAAAAAGCAGTTTTTCAACAGTCACGTCAATCAACATATTAGAAAAAGTTCCTTCTCCCATCCGGCATTTAGCTGATATGAACAGGGTGTTAAATGAGGAAAATTCCATGCTCGTATTTTCTGATCCTTTTTCCTGGGATGAAACCGTGTCAGCTTCCGAACTTTGGTTAGGCGGAACGCCACACGGCAAGTACAAAGGCCGCGGCATTGACAATATCAGCAAAATTTTTTCAGGCGAAGAAGGGATATTTGATCCGCCTTTGGAAATTGCAGACAAGGGAAATGTGTCCTGGAAAATACGAAAAACCGAAAATTTGTGGGAGCATATTAATTCGCAGTTTATTGTTGGCACCAGAAAATAAAATCAGCAGATTAAAAAAGTTCGTAGTTCCGCCTTTAGGCGGTCTGTTTCGTGGAGATGACACTCATTCCACAAAAACAGCCTAAAGGCGGAACTACGAACTTTCAGATAGTTTTTAGGAGGCATTAATTTTGAGTAAGAAGTATGGTATTTGCGGTCTCTGTTTTCATAGTCCGGGCTGTGGTGTTGTCGTACATTTTGATGAACAAGGTAAAATAGACCGGTTGGAACCGGATCCTGATGCGCCTGTTGGCAGTATTTTATGCCCTATTGCAGACAGCGCAAAGGAAGTTATTTATTCTGAAAGGAGATTAAAACATCCGTTAAAGCGAGTCGGTCCCAAAGGAACCCATGAATTTGAAAGGATTTCCTGGGATGAGGCGTTTGATATCATTGTAAGCAAGTTTAACGAATTAAAGGAAAAATACGGACCCGAAACCGTTGGCTTTTATGCAGGCACTGGCTCATATGAAAGGGCTTTCAAAGACATCTATAAATTAAAAGGATCAGAAATTTATCTGGCCTCCAGTGTATTGTTTCCTTTTGGTTCTCCCAATACATTTGGCGTGGGCGCGCCCTGTTACACATCATTAGGGGTTTTGGCACCCAAGCTCACAATGGGATGTCTGCACATAGACATGTTTTCAGATGTTGATAATTCTGATCTGATACTGGTATGGGGCACAGATCCTTCTACTTCCACGCCGCCGGAGATGTTTGAACGGTTAAAAAAAGCTTCTGAGGAAGGGGCTGAAATCATTGTCATAGATCCCAGAAAAACAAAAGCGGCCGAGTTGGAAGGTAGCGAATGGATCACCATCAGACCCGGATCAGACGGGGCATTGGCGCTGGGTTTGTGTCATATTCTCATAAGAGACAATCTCTATGATGAGGAATTTGTTGAAGACTGGACTTTGGGCTTTGATGAATTCTCAGACTATGTAAAAGATTTTACGCCGGAATATGTGTCGGAACTGACAGGAATAGATGAAAACACCATTGAACGTCTGGCAGAAAGCATCGCTGATGCCGAAGGCGCGTCATATATCATGTACACAGGTTTGGAATATACCAAAAGCGGCGTCCAAAACATACGGGCTGTGATGGTATTATGGGCTTTGGCCGGGCAGTTGGATGTGGAAGGGGGGCGTTGTTTTCTGAGAAGGGAAAATACCATTCCCTTAGCCACGAGCAGGCAAATTAAAACCCCGGGGTTTGACAAATCAATTGGTAAGGATAAGTTTCCTGTTTATGCGCTGTATTGCGGCGGAGAACCCCATGCCTCTCTTTTACCAAAATCTGTTATAGATGGCTTACCTTACAAAATCAGGTCGTTGTTCGTGTTAGGGGCATCATTGATAACCTCCTGGCCCAATCCGAATCTTTGGCGAAAAGCACTACGGGAATTGGAATTTTTGGTAACAACAGATTTACAGCTTACCCAGGACGCGGCGTATGCAGATATCGTATTACCGGCAACAACCGCATTTGAGCAGGAGTCCTATTGTTATTATGGCTGCTCATTAAGACTGAGGGAAAAGATGATCGAACCGGTCGGCGAGGGCAGGCCCAGTTATCATATTCTGGCGGAACTCGCCAAACGTCTCGGATACGGGCACCTGTATCCGCAAAATCAGGAAGAGCTGCTTGAATATATACTGAGTGGCTCAGGCTTTACTGTTGAAGAACTGATGAAGGCTGATAAAAATGTGCTTAAAAACTGTGATACAGAGATGGAATATCGGAAATGGGAAAAAGGCCTGTTGCGAAGTGATGGCAAACCAGGTTTTGAAACACCGTCAGGCAAATTTGAGATTAAATCCACTGTGCTGGAGAAATACGGATATGACGGCCTTCCAAAATATAAGGAATCTGATGAGACATCTGTGAGCAATCCCAAATTGTTTAAAAGATATCCATTGGTTTTGGGAACAGGTCCGTTTAAACCGGATATGAAGTCCTGTTTGCGGGCCATCCCCAGTTTTATTGAAAAATATCCGTATCCTGCGGTTGAAATAAATGAATCAGATGCCAAAGATCGTGGTATAGAAATGGGGGATACGGTCGCCATCAAAACAGCCCGCGGCTCGGTCACGATGAGGGCTTATGTTACAGATAAGATTATGCAAGGCTTTGTCTATGCACCGGTAGGCGGCGGCGGTCCCATAGGCACAGATGAATGGAAACAGGCAAATGTCAATATCCTGACAGATTTTGAACAGTTTGATGAAATATCAGGTTTTCCAGTTTATAAAACATTGTTGTGTCAGGTAAAAAAAAAGAAACGAAAACGCAGGGGAGTTGCTGCTCAGGATCCGAGCTTAGGCTGCGTGGGGTGATAAATTATAAACTGAATTTTTGTGTAACTCCTACTAATAATGACACCCTTCCGTCCTGAAGAAAAAAGAAAAACATTGGTGATGTCCCAAATCCGGAGATAACGTCATGCCCGCCGGAGCCACCTGTCTCGCCCACCCTGCATTTCGGGTATTCTATTTTTTGGGGAATCCCTAAGTACCTAACCATAAGTTTTCGATATTTGCCAGGGAAAGAAACCCGGCTTTTTCCCGGAATGATCCGCCTCCGGTGAGGGAAAAAGCCGGATTTCTCCGCTGTTCACGGAAAAAAAGATGTATAAAAAAACTCTTGATCGGGTACTTACTTAAATGGTCATAATCTGGGGTGTCTAAAAATGCCATTTTTTACCATTATTTTTTACCCGGTTTTTTGTTCCCCGGGGGTTCGCTCCGACAAGTTCGGCGAACGACCCGCGGCCGTGCCCCGGGTCTGTCGGAGGACAAATTCGAAAAGCGGTCAAAGAAAATTAGCTGATTTAGACACCCCGGTTCAGACAGCTTTTATAAATAACAGCAGGCTGTAAGATTCTGACATAACGAGAGTATATATATTTTAACTACTGAATTTTTTTAACATAATCCAAGTTATATTTTCTGAAATCAGAGCGTTTGTGATATGAAAAAACAACAGGATGTGCCGCTTTATGACTCTTATTGGGTAATACCGGGCAAAGTGTTGGCAGGAGAATATCCGCCACAAAGCATGAAAAAATGCAGAGCCATGTTACGTTGCCTGCTTGAAAACAGCATCACTTTTTTCATGAATTTTACGGAAAAGGGAGAAAAAAGGCTGAAATCTTATGAAACGCTGCTGCATGAGGAGGCCGACGCTCTTAGGGTTTCAGTCGAACATCACAGGATTCCGATTCAGGATTTTAAGACAGCGGAACCGGAAAAAATACGACAGATTATAAACCTTATTGATTCTGCCCTGGCAAAGGGACATAAGGTTTATATTCATTGCTTCGCAGGTGTCGGACGGACAGGGATGATCGCGGGCTGTTATCTGGTGCAACACGGACTGAGCAGTGGCGAAGCCCTGAGCAGACTTGATCATCTGAAACAGGGAACAGGATATGAAAGAGAAACGATTCCCCATACTTTGAAACAAAGGCGGGTGGTGCAAAACTGGTCAGCAACGATATGAAATCAATTGGTTAATTATCAATTCAGCTTCTCACTGTTTGCAAGGAGGGGCGTAATTGCAAATTGGAGGAGTGGTTTCAGTCCCGGAGGGACAGGAGAATAGCCCTGCAATTTATTGGCAGCACGGAATAAATACCTAACCATAAATTTTTAATATCTGCCCGGGGAAGAAACCCGGCTTTTTTCCGGAATGATGCGTCTCCGATAAAGGAAAAAGCCGGGTTTCTCCGACGCTCGCAGAAAAAAAGTAATATAAAAAACTTTTGCTCAGGTACTTATAAGCTTCCCCAAACAGCTGCTCAGTTTCGTTTTGACAGAAATCTCCTGCCGGAGCTTTATCATTTCCTTGATAAGCTGGGAAAAGATGAATTTTAATGAGGACTTGAAATAAATACGACAGAAACAAGACTCAGTAAGGAAACAGAATGAATAATAGCGAAACTGAACCTCTCGTTAATAAAGATAAAATTAAAGTCATTGCTTCAAAAGATAACTGGATTGAAGGAGAGGCTTTAAAACAACTGGAAAAAACTGCCCAGCTCCCTGGAATCCTTAAAGCAATTGGCCTTCCGGACATTCACCCCGGCCGAGGAACGCCTGTGGGAGCGGCATTTGTCAGCAAAAAAATTATTTATCCTCATCTTATAGGAAATGATGTGGGATGCGGAATCGGACTCTGGAAAACAAATCTCAAAAAGCGAAAATTCAAGCGTGACAAATGGATAAAAAAACTCTCAGAGCTGGAGAAACCCTGGGCCGGTGACAGGACAGAATGGTTATCAGCCCATGGACTTGAATCTTCTGATTCAGACCATGCCCTCGGAACCATTGGCAGCGGCAATCATTTTGCAGAATTACAGGCCATTGAGAAAATATATGACCAGAATATTTGCGATGAGCTGCAACTCGATAAAAAGCTCTTAATGATGGTTATTCACAGCGGATCACGGGATATCGGAGATGCTTTGTTCAGAAGCTTCGCAGAAGAGCACAGGGCACAGGGCTTGCAGTCTGATACAAATGAAGCAAAAGACTATCTTGAGAGACATGATTATGCTTTGAAATGGGCTGCTGCAAGCCGGGCATTAATTGCCCACAGAATGTCCGAAAAACTGGGTGGCGAATGTGAAAGCGTGCTGGATATTTTTCATAATGCTATTTCCAAAATTGAATCACACGAAGAATTATGGCTGCATCGCAAGGGGGCTGCCCCTTCTGACTGCGGCTGTGTCGTCATTCCCGGGACCCGGGGATCACTCAGTTATCTTGTCTCTCCCATAGGAGATCAGCGCCAAAATGCCTGGTCATTGCCCCACGGAGCAGGACGGAAATGGAACCGAAGCACTACAAAAGCGCGATTGAAATCCCGTTATAATGCGGATTCATTCCTGAAAACGGATTTAGGCGGATATGTGATATGCGAGGATAAAAAATTATTGTTTGAAGAAGCGCCCCAGGCATATAAAAATATTGATACTGTCATAAATGATATGCTTGAGGCAGGGATCATTACCATTGTGGCGACCTTAAGGCCTTTAATTACTTACAAGGTCAGAAAATCATCATGAAAAAGTAATAAGACAAACTGTCATATCCCGAGGTTCCCGATTCATATAAACGGCCATGATCTGCCGGTCACAACGAAGGATGAAAGTTTTACAGTTTTTCCTGACACTTAACACCTGACACCTGACACTTTCATATAAACGGCTATGATCTGCCAGTCATAACAACCTATGAAAATGAGACTGAAATTTCTCAATTCTCAATTTTATATAACTATTGACCGGAACAGCATAAAAAAGTATTATCTGAATTATATCATATAGATCAGGTTTGTTTCAGGCAGTACGCAGCCTGAAGAGTGATTAAGGATAGTCACGATTATCATTTCATCGGAATGGCAAACTGGGAAAGGCGAAAAAATTGTGAGACACAGGATTGATCCGACTGTTGACTGCGTTTTCAAAGCGGTCCTCGGGAGTGAGAAACATAAAAATCTGCTGATTCATTTTCTTAACGCGGTGCTGGAAAAAGAAAATGACTCGAGGATCACGGAAGTGGTCATTATGAACCCTTACAATGAGCGGGAATTTGAAACTGATAAGCTGAGTATTGTGGATATCAGGGCAAAAGACGAAACTGACAGCACCTATCAGATTGAGGTGCAGATTTCAGTTCATACCAATCTCCCGTCCAGAATGCTTTATACATGGAGCACGGTTTATCACTCACTTATTGGCAAAGGTGACAGCTTTTCTCTTCTGACACCGGTGATCTCGATATGGATACTGACTGGCAATCTGTTTCCGGAGATTGATGACTGCCATATCCCTTTTCTGGCCTGGAATTCCGAACATGAGATTATGCTGAGTGACCACTTCGGCATACATGTGCTGCAACTGCCCAAATGGCAGGAGAGCCTCGCCGGCCATACTGAAAAGGACCGGTGGCTGTATTTTTTCAAAGAAGGCAAAAACACGGATCCCGGGGTATTGCCGGATATACTGGACACCGAGGAAATGAGGGAAGCGATGAGTGTTATAAAAGATTTTTCAGAAAACCAGAAAAACTATCACCTTTATCAGAGCCGTCTGGCCGCTCTTTCCGAAATAGCGACTTGGAAGGAGGAGGTTGAAAAGGCTGTGCAGGCTATGAATGAAGCTCGCAGAGAAAAGGAAAATGCCATAAAAAATGCTCTGAAAGAAAAGGAAAAGGCTCAAAAGGCCATAGCAAAAGTTCAGAAAGAAAAAGAAAAAGCCATAAAAGAGGCTCAGAAAGAAAAGGAAAAAGCCATAAAAGAGGTTCAGAAGGAAAAGGAAAAAGCTCAGAAGGAAAAGGAAAAAGCTCAGAAGGAAAAGGAAAAAGCTCGGAAGGAAAAGGAAAAGATACAACAAATGCGGCTATTATTAGAGAAAGCCGGAATTGATCCTGATCAGACTGAGGTGTAAAATTTTAATAATTTAATCATAAAATTCATGTCTTTTGTCAGGAAATCAACGCCGGCAGGCACATAAGTACCCATACAAAATTTTTTGGTATTTTCTCCGGAGTGCTAAAATAAAATTTTAGCACTCCGGATCAAAAAAATGCCGGAAAATTTATGGACAGGGACTTAAATTACAATTTCCAAAAAGCAAATGACAAACAAATCACAAAATATGCCCGGGAATCAGGATGGCGGGCCAATTCAAAATCAGCCGAAATACTGCATATTTCTTCTTTACAAAAGGCAATTTTTTAACTATAACTATCTTAAACATATTGTAAAAGCCAAACCTGTCGTGAGACGGGGACGGAAAGCCACGGGTCTTACGGAGACAGCCGGGTTGCCTTGATTCAGAAAGGTAGCCCGGCTGTTTTTTTGGCTGGCGTGAAGCAATACTGAGATTAAAACATACGGCTTAAATTCGATATGAAAAAATAAATTACAACAGATTCAATTTTTTTGTGTGTAATTTAAGATGCGGAGCTATGTTTTGAATAACTCAGAATCAAAAACACCTGACACCTTAATATAACTTCAGAAAAACATCATGATTTGCTGGTTACAAATTACATCGGGGCGGGGCCCGGAGGAATGCTGCCGGGTGGTTGCTCAGGTTGCCGAAAAAATAGTTTCCGAGGCCAAACAGAGAGCATATAAACCCCATATTCTCGAAACAATTCCCGGAATCAGACAACATACCCTCAGATCAGCTTTAATCGCAATTGAAGGAGAAAATGAGATTACGAAATTCATTTCAGAATGGGAAGGAACCATTCAATGGATTGGAAGAAGCGTATTTCGGCCAAAGCACAAGCGAAAAAACTGGTTTGTCGGAGTGACGTCACTTCAGCCGACAGAGGACGCACTTTTTCACAAAAAGGATTTCAAAATTGAAAGGATGAGAGCATCGGGTCCCGGAGGACAGCATGTGAATAAAACAGAAACAGCAGTTCGTGTCACCCATATACAAACGGGAATAAGTGCTGTGGCTCAGGAAGAACGATCTCAGCACTTTAATCGAAAGCTGGCTCTCACACGCGTTTGCAGGAGACTGGAGCAGGAAGTCGAAGTCACAGCATTAAAAACGCAGCAGGAACGCTGGCAGTGCCACAATTCACTTGAGAGAGGCAATCCTGTACGAGTATATGAAGGCAGGAATTTCAAGTTAAAAAAAGTGAGAAGAGAGAAATGAAAAATTCTGGTCTCATTTTTATGCTTTGTTGTGAATGGATTGGTCATGACCGTTTAATAAAAAAATTGTCCGGAGTGCCAAACTTACAGTTTGGCAGGTTTTCGGGTATTAGAAATATTGCCAAACTGTAAGTTCGGCACTCCGGAAAAGCTTGAAAATTGAATTTGGTCGTAGTTTGCCCTTAATGAGAAGCAATAACAAAAATTTTGATTATGGGATATTAGAATTTTTTGGTAATGTTCTAAAAGTGGAGCTAAATTTTTTAACCCTCTGAATCAATTTGGCAAATATCGGAACAAGTCCAGTTTTAGAACACCACCAATTTTTTTTAAAACCTCAGGTTCATAAGCTTTACGGAGGAGATTATGACAGAAAGCACACAACACAAACTGGATCGTGTCCGTCCTCCCAGGGTGCAGATCACCTATGATGTGGAGATCGGAGATGCCATTGTCATGAAAGAACTTCCCTTTGTCGGCGGCATCATGGCTGATTTGTCAGGGAAACCAGAAACAGATGTACCCAGACGTGACCAGGAAGGAAAACTGGTATTTGATAAGGACGGAAACGCGGAACAAGACAAGGGAAAGCCTCTGCCCAAGCTGAAAGACAGAAAATTTGTACAAATTGACCGGGACAATTTCAATGAGGTTTTGAAAGGGATCAATCCCCGGGTTGATCTGAGAGTCGCCAATAAGCTGAAAAATGACGACAGCGCGCTCAAGGTTCAGTTGCAGTTCAAAAATATGGAGGATTTTAACCCGGTAAACGTCCTGAAACAGGTTGAGCCCCTCAGAAAGCTTTATGAGGCAAGGCAGCGTCTGTCAGACCTTCTCACCAAGCTGGATGGGAACGAGGATTTGGAAAAACTTCTTCAGGAGGTGGTGGATAAGACTGAGGATTTGGAAAAATTAAAGAATCTTGCAACGGTTGAGGAGGATAAAGAAAATGGCTGATGAAGAAAGAGAACAAGAAGAAACTCCCGAAAACGTCGCAGAGGAACAGGAAACCGCTGAAAGTCCGGCGGAAGAACAGGAAGTAAGCCTGCTTGATAAAATTATCAAGCAGGGCAAATTAGCCCGTGATGAGTCTCAGACACCTTACGCTCGTGATCTTATCGGTGAATTTGTTACGCAGATTCTTGAAAAAGAGATGACTCCCAAGGAAGACACCGTGGCCATGATCAACCAGCGCATTGCCCAGATTGACCAGCTTCTGACCGATCAGCTGAATGAAATCCTGCATGATGAAGAATTTCAGACGCTCGAGGCTTCATGGAGAGGGCTGAATTACCTGGTAATGAACACAGAGACCAGCACCAAACTCAAGCTGCGCCTTTTGAATGTCACGAAAAAAGAGTTGTTGGTTGATCTGGAAAAGGCGGTTGAGTTTGATCAGAGTCAGTTGTTCAAAAAGCTTTATGAGGAGGAGTACGGAACATTCGGAGGGGATCCTTACACGCTCCTGCTCGGGGATTTTGAATTCGGACGCCATCCCCAGGACATGGCGCTGCTCGAAAAAATATCCAATGTTTCGGCCGCAGCCCATGCGCCTTTTATTGCCGCGGCCAGTCCCAAGCTCTTTGATATGGATGGTTTTACAGAGCTGGGCACGCCCAGGGACCTGTCTAAAATATTCGAGAGTCTGGAACTGATCAAATGGAGGTCTTTCAGGGACAGCGAAGATTCCCGTTATGTCACCCTGACATTGCCCCATATTCTGATGCGTCTGCCATATGGTGCGGAAACAATTCCTGTGGAAGGACTTAATTTTGAGGAGGATGTTGACGGCAGGGATCATAAGAAATATCTCTGGGGAAACTCAGCATATGCCCTGGGACAGAGAATTACCGAAGCATTTGCAAAATATAAATGGTGTGCTGCCATACGGGGTGTGGAAGGCGGCGGACTGGTACAAGGACTGCCCACGCACACCTTTTCCACAGACGAGGGCGATATTGCCCTGAAATGTCCCACGGAGATCGCTGTCACGGATCGGCGGGAAAAAGAGCTGAATGATCTGGGATTTATCACGCTGGTTCATTGCAAAGGCACGGATTATGCAGCGTTTTTCGGCGGACAGACCACCCAGAAGCCCAAAGTTTATGATACGCCTGAAGCCAATGCCAATGCCAGAATTTCAGCAATCCTTCCCTACATTCTTGCCTCCTCACGGTTTGCGCATTATCTCAAGGTGATTATGCGGGACAAGGTCGGGGCTTTTATGACTGCGGAGAATGTTGAAACCTATCTGAACCGGTGGATTATGAATTATGTTCTGGCAAAGGATGACGCGGGACAGGAACTTAAAGCAAAATATCCGTTGCGGGAAGCCCGGGTGGATGTGACTGAGATTCCCGGAAAACCCGGGTGCTACAACGCTGTTGTTTATCTGAGACCTCATTTTCAGTTGGAAGAGCTGACAGCATCCATTCGCCTGGTGGCTGAGTTGCCGCCGCCGGCTCGCTAAGACAAGGAAATAAAAGGTTTTGTTTC
Source organism: Desulfonema magnum (assembly GCF_017377395.1). Lineage (GTDB taxonomy): Bacteria > Desulfobacterota > Desulfobacteria > Desulfobacterales > 4be13 > Desulfonema_C > Desulfonema_C magnum. The sequence continues at coordinate 1,391,825 of NZ_CP061800.1, forward strand.
TGATCATTAAAAGGAGGTGAGGTCTGACATATTATTAACGCGTTAAAATCTGACAGACATAGAAGTTTTAAGAAAAGAATTATCCGGAGTGCCAAACTTACAGTTTGGCAGATCCCGCCGCTTTTCGGCTGTCGGAAATATTGCCAAACTGTAAGTTTGGCACTCCGGAGTGAGAAATCTTTTCTTAAAAGTTATATTAGTAAAAAACTTTGACAAGGGAAAGGAAAAGAAAAATGGCCAGTAACATGCTATTAAAATTGGACACAATAGATGGTGAGAGTACCGACGCGGTTCACGCGGGTGAAGGATGGATTGAAATCCTTTCGTGGTCTCATGGTTTCACTCAGCCGACGACCCCTGTAAGGGCGTCTTCCGGTTCCACCACGGAAATGTGCAACCATTCGGATGTCAGCGTGACCAAGTATCTGGATAAGGCCACGGATCAGATTCTGAACAAGGTCTGGTCCGGCAAGCAGCTTGCAGAGGCGCATATCGAGTGCTATCGGTCAGACGGAAATAACAACCCGGTCAAGTATCTCCAGATTGATATGGAAAAGGTTATTATTTCCAATTATAACATATCAGGGGGCGGGGGTGATGTTCCCATGGAAAATCTTTCCCTGTCATACGGAAAAGTGACATACAATTATATCCAGTATGATAACGAGGGAAATCCCCAGGGCGTGCAGCCCGTTTCCCATGATCTGACGACCAATGAAGTTGGTTGATGAATTTGCCTCGGAGCCTCCTCTGAACGATTTGCAGGCACGGGCAGGGGAGGCTTTCCGACAATAAATTTATACTTATCCGAAGGCGCAAAGGAAGTGGCTTTATCCGGAGTGCGAAAATTTTATTTTCGCAGTTGCAAACATAAAATTTTCGCACTCCGGATTGTGGAAAGGCGAAGTTTTATGCAGTTGCAAAAATAAAATTTTTGCACTCCGGATTGTGGAAAGGTGAAGTTCTATGACTGGCCCGAAAACCGCATTTAAAAGCAGAGCATCCCTCATTGACCGGCTGGTGGATGAGCATCCTGAATCAGAGCGGGAAGCCATTCCTTTGCGAACCCTGAACAAAAACCAGTTAAAGGCTTCGATACGCCGGGATTTGGAGTGGCTGCTCAATACACGCACGCCCATTCCGGGCAGTCTGTTTGACAGAAAGGCCCTGACAGTGACAGATTACGGCGTACCGGATTTCAGTTCATATACCACAACAAGTGCTGTTGATCAGCAGCGTCTGGCAAAAAGGCTTACACGAGCCATATCAGCCTTTGAACCGAGGCTTCAGAATGTAAGGGTCGGGGTGGAGCCGGTCATCGTAAATGAAAAAACCCTCCAGATCGTTATTGAGGTCGTTGTTAAGGCTGTTGTTGTTGTGGACACAATGAGAGAATCTGTTTCCTTTTCAACGATTCTCCAGAAAAACTCCGAGGCAAGAAGGGTTTATGAACAAAAATAAAAGGAATTGTGCAGGAGGTGCGGACTGAACCATGAACGGAAACAACAAAAGCCATATGCTTGAGTATTATCAGCAAGAACTGACCTACCTGCGTAAAATGGGGGCGGAATTCGCGGAACAGTATCCCAAGGTGGCAGGCAGATTGGAAATGGGGACTGACCGAAGCCCTGACCCGCACATTGAACGGCTTATTGAATCCTTTGCCTTTTTAACTGCCAGGATACAATACAATCTTGAAAGCGAATTTCCCCGGCTCTCCACCGCGCTCCTCGGTGTACTCTATCCTCAGTTCCTGAATCCTGTCCCTTGCATGACAGTTGCCCGGTTTGAGGTGGATCCGGGCCAGTTAAAACTCACCTCAAGATATTCCGTGGAGAAACACACACCGTTGTTCACCCAAACCGAACAGGGGCATATTTGCCGTTTCAGGACATGCTATCCGATTGACCTCTGGCCTGTGGAGGTCACGGAGGCTGAGTTTGAAGCTCCGGATAAATATGAGTTTATGCCCTCCAATGTGTTCACCGTGCTGCGGCTGAGAATTAAAAGCCAGACAGGTTCTTTTGATGATCTGGCAATTCCGCATCTTCGTTTTTATCTCAATGGCGAGCGAATGCTGGTAAATGACCTGTATGAGCTGCTTTTCGGCAATGTCATTGACGTTGCGGTCCTAGCCCCGGAGGAAGATACAAGCCCCCCTGTCTTTCTGACGAAGAATGCCATTCTGCCCGTGGGATTCAGGCCGGAGGAGGACGTGCTTCCTTATCCTCCAAATGCCCACGCTGGATACCGTCTGCTTCATGAATATTTCACTTTTCCGGAAAAATACCTCTTTTTTGATCTTGATTTTCAGAAAGGACAACGCGGGGAGAACAATACTTCTTATCTCCCGTCCGCGGGCGATTATTTCGACATTCTGATTATGACAGATCAGCCCAGGGCCAGGCGTCTGACCATTGACAAAAACACCTTCTGTCTGGGCTGTACTCCGATTATCAATCTCTTTCATAAGACAACAGACCCCATCCGGCTGGATCAGCAGCGAGTGGAATATCCGCTTGTTCCTGACAAACGACGGGAAAAGACCACTGAGATTCATTCTGTGCTTTCTGTTTCCGAGACCACTGATTCCAGAGATAAATCCGGTGCGATAGAGCCGTTTTTTTCCTTTAATCACCAGATGGAGAAAAAAGAGAATAAGGCATTCTGGTTCGCCAGACGCGAACCTGAGATCAGGAAAGACATATTCGGAACCCGGATGGTTATCTCCTTTGTTGACTTGGATTTCAATCCCGGACTTCCGCCGGCCTCCACAGTTTACGCGCATACGCTTTGTACAAATCGGAATCTCGCGGAAGACCTTCCCACAGGCGCGCTGCTTCAGATTGAAAGGTCTGTCCCTGTTTCACGTATTTTTACTCTTGACAAACCCACACGGCAAATTGATCCGCCTCTGGAGGGCGCGACCCTGTGGCGGCTGATTTCGCATCTTTCACTGAACTATCTGTCTCTGAGCGACTCGGACGAGAGTTTGGAATCACTGAAAGAAATCATTCGGCTTTATGATCTTTCAGAGCGCATGGACGCATGTAAACAGGGTGCGGGCATAAGGGAAATGTCGTGTAAGAAAATCGTAAGGCGTTTTGGGCCGGATGCGTGGAGAGGCTTCTGCCGAGGTACGGAGATCACCATGATATTCAATGAAGGGGAATACGAGGGAGGGAGCAGCGCGTTTCTTTTCGGTGCTGTGCTGAACAGCTTTTTCCCGCTTTATGCGTCTGTGAATTCTTTTACCCAACTGATCATAAAAAGTCAAAAACATAAAGGAATTTGGAAAAGATGGGAACCCATGGTTGGGGAACAGATGTTTCTTTAGAAGAACTGCTCTTTGACAAAGGATATCGTTTTGATTTTTATCAGGCAGCGAGGCTGCTGGAGGCGATGTATTCTGAGGTATCTCCGGGATATCCGAAAAAACCTTTGGGAGAGGGGGCAGAACCTGGAAAAGAGTCTGTCCGATTTAAATCAAAGGTGGGGTTTGACTTCCCGGCCAGTGAGATTGATGAAATTATCCGTGCAAATGGAAAACCCGCACAGATGACCGTGAATTTTATGGGGCTTGCAGGGGGGCTGGGACCCTTGCCTGCTCCTTATACAGAACTGATTCTTGAGCGGGCATGGCGCAAAGATACCGCGTTAAGAGATTTTCTCGATATTTTCAACCACAGGCTGATTTCTCTGATGTACCGGGTGCGGAAGATTTACCGCATTGGTTTTGATTTCAAGGCACCGGAACAAAGCCATTTTTCCCGGTATTTTTTCTCTCTCATGGGGATGGGGATGAAGAGCCTCAGAGGAAGAATGGGGCTGCCGGATCGTGCGCTGCTGTTTTATACGGAACTCCTGAACCAGCAGCCCCGTTCCATGACCGGGCTTGAATCTGTTCTCTCGGATTATTTTAAGGTGATGGTGAGAGGGAATCAGTTATGCGGCAGGTGGATTCATATCGAAGAAGATGAGATTACCCGGCTCGGAGCTTCCGGGCAAAACCGGACGCTGGGACAGGATGCGGTGCTGGGTTCCCGCGTATGGGATCAGCAGGGAAAATTTGAACTGATGATCGGGCCGCTCACATATGAGCAGTTTCTTGATTTTTTGCCGACGGGCTCCGCTTATGTTCCGCTTTGCGAATTTACCCGGTTTTATATTGGAACAGACGAACTTGATTATGATTTTCTCCTGATTTTAAAAAAGGACGAGAAAGTTGAGGCTGGGCTGGGAAAAGCAGACGGGCCACGACTGAGTTGGACTTCATGGCTGAAGCGTGGCGGTTCTGATACGGAATATGAGCGGGTAAGGCTTTCTCCTCAGCTTGAGGATGAGAGCGAGAGAATATGATCAGGTGAAGCTTTTCTCACAAAAAAACATGTTTCTATGGGAAAAGCAGAGGGCGTGACGAGGTATATAGATATATGAGGTAAGACGGGGACTTGTAATATGAGAGTACCTGAACGGGCGGCTCACAATCGGGGAGTGCGGGGAAATATTGAAAACAGGCCGCTGAGGTTTTCTTGAACCGCTGTGGGACAGAGGAATTCCTGACGATGCCCTTAATGACGACGAACTGGAGCAGCAGGTATCCCTGCTGTGAGAACTGGCTGATATCTGATGAACTTCGTTTTTGAGAATATAATCTGACTGAATAAAATGCTTAAAAATTGAAAATGGTTCAAGAACATGTCACTGAAATTCGAATGGAATCCGAACAAAGCCAAAAAGAATATTCTTTCAGTTCGCCAAGTTCTTTGATTCCGAAGGAATTTTGTCTCTGAAGCCGGATTGAAAAAAGCTCTCACTTTTCAGCATAATCCCGAATTATTCTGATAATATGTTATTTTTTATAAATTTAATTAAGAAAAACAAAAACCATGATTTGGAAAAAAAGGAACACAGATTTTGAAACTGGCAGATATTGCTGACAGCATCCGTATTGATCCCCGTAAACTAACACATTATGTGCTTGATCCCGATTCTCCGCATGGAAGACATAAAGCTGTTCTTTTTGAGAAGCTGCTCGGGTTTACAAAAGAAAACTACAGGGATCTGATTCGTCAGCTTGAAGGCGGAGCCATGAAGGCCGAGATTACTTTCCATAGCGAGGACAGATTCGGAAAACGTTATACAGCAGATATTCCCGTCAAAGGAACAGAAGGCCGGCATGCCGTCATAAGAACAGGATGGATCACAGTTCCCGAAAGCAGGGAAGCTCATCTCGTAACACTTTATGTAAGGAAAAAAATATGATACCGGATATAGGAGACATAATCGAACTTGTCACGGACATCCCGGAAAAAAATCTGCGTGCCGGGGTGCGGGGTGCGGTTGTTCATTGTCACGGCAATGATGTTTATGAAATCGAATTCACCGACGAGAACGGAGAGACCCTTGATTTCTCAGCCTTGCATGCAAAACATTTTATCGTTGTATGGCGGGCTGAGACCCGGCAATGGATTCCGATTGCGGAGCAGACTTCGGCGCTGGTTGCGGGTCTGCCTGATGACGCTGCAAAAGAAGTATTGGATTTCGCCCGCTTTTTATTCATGCGGAATTACCAGTCTGCCGGTTATAAGGTACTCAGAAAAAACTCATTATCCCAACATAAGCATCATACACAAATTGTCTGAAGTTCATACATCAAAAACTGGAATAATGAGTTTAATCCGAGTACCTAAAAACATATCTGCATTCTGACGTGAGAAAAAAAGAGCAGCATAATTCGTCAATGCTGTCTTTAGAATAAAATTAAAAATTGAAACAAGATGAATAGAACAAGAAAAAATCTGCTCCTTTAACTTATTGGTGGAAAATGAAGATTTGTTTTCAGAGATTAAAGAAGCGGAGATCAGCGAGTTTTTATCAACGATTTTAAAACAAAATGTTCTCCTGGCCCTGGCAATCGGTAAGGAAAAAGCCTGTTCCGAACTCATCATCATTAATCTCTTACTGGAGATAAAAAACCAGTTTAACGTCAGCTTTTTTTCCGGCATAGATTTTACGGTGGATAAAGAAAAAGGATTAAACGGATTTTGTGACTTTAAGTACCCGGCCATAAATTTTCAGGTATCAGTGGATTTCGGGTCGGAACTGAAAAAAAGTCCCTTTTTTTCAGTTCCGCCCGGAAGGACATGTGGTGCATGTCGTGCTGCTTATGGCAGGAAATCCCGGAAAACTTTTGGCCAGCTACTTATCATAAGCAAGTCACCAGAACAATTGTTTTTAGATATCCCTGTGCTGGCAGTGGTTGAAGCAAAAAATGAAAAAATTGTCAGCGGACTGGGACAGTGTGTTGCGGAAATGATCGCCGCAAAAATTTATAACGAGCGGGAAGGCAATGCGCTTCCATGTATATATGGCGCAGTTACAACCGGACATGCCTGGAAATTTTTAAAACTGGAGGAAGATACAGCTTACATAGATATTTAAGATTATTATATAAAAAATCCAAAGAAGATTATTGGAATATTCGGGCATATGATCAGATCATCAGCATAAGAGAATTTGTCAGTTAAGATAGGAGAAAGAAACTGAAACATGATAAAAACCGTATTTCCGAAACATGGGCGGATTTCATGTAACAAATGTTTCCCGAATGGCGAACAGCAGATAAAAATCGGGAATTGGCGAATGCGAAATAATCCCGGAGCATGGGGAAGTTCCGAGCCTGAAATCATCGTGTTGGGCTTCTCAAAAGGAGCCACTCAGGCAAATATTTATGAAAATGGTAAGTTTGAAGATGTTCCTTTTGGCGGAAAACGGTCAAGGGAGAATTTGACAAACATACTCAGATGTGTCGGCATACTGAAAGAATCGGAAAATGTTGATGACAAAATCGGAGATTCTGAAAGAACTTTCGCTTTTGGTTCGCTGATAAGATGCAGTCTTGCAAGATATGATAAAAAGAAATCAGCTTATGCGACATCAGGAACCCTGATCAACAAATCATTCTCGGAAATACCGGAACTCATAAAAATCTGTGCAAATACTTTTCTTGCGGATATCTCCTCGTCGGTCAGGCTTGTCCTAATGCTCGGAACAGCAGACCCGTATATTAAACATTGTAAAAATACTGTGAAGTCGCTGTATCCGGATGAGTTTGAAGAATTTAACATAGTGGCATACGGAACCGGACATATCCTGTGGGTTCATCTTACGCATCCTTCTCCTGTAAATGGGACTGTCAAATCCTGGCTGAACAGCGAAGGCAAATCAGGGATAAAAATGAATGAGGCAAAGAATATCATCAGATTCAGAGGGTTGGCAAAAGGGAAATACCCTGGAACAGAACAGGCAAAAAAATTACGGAATCCGAAATTAAACACAACTTTCTGAAAGTTAAAAGAAATGACCGCAAAAGATATTTTTCATGATGTTGTCAGAAACGCACTTGAAAAAGAAGAATGGATAATCACCGATGACCCGCTTTTTATCCGTAGCCTCGGAATAGAATTTTATATTGATTTGGCCGCTGAGAAAATAATCGGAGCAGAAAAAGAGGGACAGAAAATAGCGGTGGAGATTAAAAGTTTTATCGCCGCATCCGCTATCTCAGAATTTCACAGGGCGCTCGGACAGTATATGAATTACCGCCTTGCTTTGCAAAATCAGGAGCCAGATCGTGTTTTATATCTTGCCGTTCCGAAAGATACATACGAAACATTTTTTAAAATACAGTTTGTTCAGTCCGCTGTCAGAGAATATCGGATGGAAATTGCAGTCTATGATCCGGAAAAGGAGGAGATTGTGAAATGGGAGATATAGAAAAATATCGCAGAAATATTCAGGAAATAATCAGACGCTACGCAGCGGAAAGGCCGCTTCCGAAAAATGTTGAAGGGCAGATGATTTTTGATATGGAAAGAGATCATTATCAGCTCGTCAATGTGGGCTGGAACAATGATTCATGGATATACGGATGCATTTTGCACATAGACCTTAAAAACGGAAAAGTCTGGATACAGCATAACGGAACAGAAGTCGAGATAGCAGATGAGCTTGTAAAGTCAGGAATACCGGAAAAGGATATTGTTATTGGTTTTCATTCACCTTATAAACGTAAATTTACAAGATTCGCAGTAGGTTAGGGACGGTGGGTATATTCCGGGAAGCATCTGATCAGTTCAAGGCATGTCATTGAGGCTATAAGGAAAAAATGGAAAAAAATATTTTAACTCATAAGCTTAAAACCAGGAATCTTCAGCACTCGGACTACAATGAGATCAGAAGCATAATGGAGGTGTCTTATGCAGGAATGGGCGGCGCATGGACCAAAGGAGAATTTTCAACGCTGTTATCGCTTTTTCCTGAAGGACAGATTTGTATCGAAGACAGGGGAAACGTTGTCGCTGTAGCGCTGACGCTCATCATTGATTATTCCAGCCTGGAACGTGATCATTCTTATGAGGATATTGTATCGGATGGCAGATTCGAAAGTCACGATAATGAAGGTGATTATCTGTATGGCATAGATATGTTCATCCGCAAGGATTATCAGGGCATGCGGCTGGGAAGACGCCTTTATGATGCAAGAAAAGAATTATGCGAAAAACTGAATCTGAAGGGAATTCTTGTGGGCGGACGCATACCCGGATATTCCAAATATCACAAGGAGATGAGTCCTGGTGAATATATTCAGAAAGTAAAAAACCGGGAGATTGTGGATAAGGTATTAACATTTCAACTGGCGAATGACTTTCATCCCAAGCGTGCAATCAGAAACTACATTCCGGAAGACAAGGCATCCAAAAGCCATGCGGTTTTCCTGGTGTGGGATAATATTTTCTATCAGACAAGAAAAAAACATGTCTGGGGGAGAAAATCAAATGTCCGCATCGGTATTGCACAATGGCAGATGCGGCAGTTTCAATCCCTGGAAGAACTTCTCCAGCAAGTGGAGTTCTTTGTGGATACTGTATCCGGATATCACGCTGATCTGATATTGTTTCCGGAACTTTTTAACGCGCCTCTTTTGTCCCGGTATAATCAGGAAGACCCGCCCCAGGCCATGCGGCATCTGGCGGAATATACTGAGCGGCTGAGAAATGAAATGCTGCAAATGGCTGTGAATTGCAATATCAATATTGTTGCCGGAAGCCTGCCTAAGAGCATAAACAACAAGCTCTATAATGTGTCGTTTTTGTGTCGGCGTGATGGCACATGGGATGCTCAGTACAAACTGCATATTACGCCGGATGAGAAAGAATACTGGGGACTCAGAGGAGGACAGGAGTTAAAAATATTTGATACGGATATCGGAAAAATCGGCATACTGATTTGCTATGATGTCGAATTTCCAGAGTTGTCCCGGATGCTGGCGGACAAGGGAATGAAAATTTTACTGGTTCCGTTCTGGACAGATACCCAGAACGGTTATCTCCGAATTCGAAGATGTGCCCAGGCGCGTGCGATTGAAAACGAGTGTTATGTTGCCATATCCGGAAGTGTCGGCAACTTGCCAAAGGTGAAAAATATGGATATCCAGTATTCCCAGTCTGCCATCTTTACCCCGTCGGATTTTGCTTTTCCCCATGATGCTGTTGCTGCTGAGACGACGCCGAATACAGAAATGACACTTATAGCGGACATTGATTTGGATTTATTAAAGGAACTCCGAAAACACGGCAGCGTTCGAAATCTCGACAGTCGGCGGAAAGATCTTTATAAAATTGAGTGGATTTATTCTGGCTTGCCATTGACAGACAAGTGATCAACTGGAAATAATCAGTAAGTTGAAAAAGTTCGGAGTTCCGCGTTCAGACTGTCCGTTTTTCGGGATAACTGACTGATTTAATAGGAACAGCCTGAAGACGGAACTCCGAGCTTTTCCCAGCCTGCCAACAGTTACATTTCACAAGAGAGATAACAGAGGAGGTTCTCTCATGATAAACAAAAAAAAATTTTATTTCAGGATAGTTGTACCTGCCTTCCCGAATTTCAATATCTACACCTCCCTGGCAACTCGCACAACTTCTGTGGGGCCAATTTATGTGGCAACAAACGCAAACAAGTTGGACAAATGGGAGGTTGAAGTCATTGATGAGAATAATTGCCACGGCAGGTTTTGGCCCAGAGATGAACATAATTTGCTGGATCATGATCAGCTTCAAAAAGAAAGACCGGCCGACGTGGTCGGTTTTTACGCGTCAATTTCATCAACTGTCCCAAGAATTTATGAACTTGCAAAATTTTATAAAACCTCCGGTGTAAAAACCGTGGCCGGCGGAAAGCATGTTGAGGCATTAATTGAAGAGGCATTGGATCATGATATTGATGTGGTGGTGTTGCGAGAAGGTGAAATAACGATTAAGGAATTGCTCTCAGCATGGGAAAAGAACCAGGATTTGTCCGAGATTCGGGGCATTGCATTCTTAAAAGACGGGAGCATGTATAAAACAGAGAAAAGACCGCTGATTCATGATTTTGACATGCTGCCTTTGCCTGATTTTAATCTGATGCGATATGCAAAAATAAAAATGTATCCGATTACTCGGACAAGAGGCTGTAATTTCAACTGTGAATTCTGCACTGTCAAAGATAAAGCCAGATCCGCTTCGCCGGAGAATATGATGAAACAAATTCGGTATCTTGTTGAAACTCGCGGTGCTCGTAAATTTTTTGAGGCAAGCGACCATTTTGCGTCAAATCGGGAAGAAGCCATTGAATTTTGTAAATTACTGACAGAATATCAGAGAAAATACAACATAAAACTTAAAATAACGGTTCAGGTAAGAATCACCGATGCCAGATATCCGGCCTTATTGGAAGCGATGAGACAGGCAAATATCAATAATGTCTGTATCGGATATGAATCTCCCATTGACGAAGAATTAATTGCCATGAGAAAAGGATATTTGTCAAAAGATCTGGTAAATTGGACAAACACATTTCATAAATACGGCTTTTTTATTCATGGCATGTTCATTTTTGGCTATCCCAGAAAACCTGACGCTTCACACAAGGTTATCCCGCTAACTGAAAAAGCAAAATATTTCAGAGAGTTTATCAAAAAATCGAAAATTGATACGCTTCAGGTGCTACTGACAATCCCCCTGCCCGGCACGGAATTAAGAAAACGATTGCTACAGGAAAATCGAATATTTACGACTGAACAATTAGGTTGGGAATATTATGACGGACAATACCCGCTTTTTATGCCCGACGATGGCGCTGAACCGGAAGAAATGCAGCAAATTGTCGGAGATCTGATGTACAGATTTTATCATTTCAGCAATTTTTGGAAAATCGTGAAAAACATACTGATTAATTTTCCGATGATTGTGTTTACGTCCGCGTTTACAATCATTGTCGGCAGAGTCAGATATATCATATCGGCTTTTAATATATGGCACAGAAAATACTTCAGAAATTATGCATTAAGATTTGGTGGCTATTTCATCGTAAAAAACTGGTTTAAAAACTTCAGAAAAGACCCATTTTTAAAAAAGCTTAATATCGCAAAAGCGGAATTGAAGGAGAGTAAACATGAGCCTTGACCTGCAAACACTCATTGCAAAACTGAATGTGACCTGTCGGAAAGGACTTGAGAAGGCAGCTCAGTTGTGTGTCTCCTATACCAATTATAATGTGGAGATCGAGCATCTGCTGATGACACTGCTGGATATCCCCGATGCGGACATACAAAGAGTGTTGCGTTATTATGAGGTCAGTTCTGAGGATGTCAATAAGGAACTGACCCTCTCAATTGAGAAATTCAGACGAGGCAATAGCCGCACGCCCGCGCTTTCTCAGCACATTCTCCGAATCCTTGAACAAGCCTGGATGATAGCTTCACTCCGTTTTGACTCCGATACGGTAAGAACCGGAGCCATTCTTCTTGCCCTTCTGGAAGATGACGCACTTCGGGCAATGCTGTTCGAGACCTCCCCCTCGCTCAAGCGGATTCCGAAAGATGCCATCAAAAATGATATCCGTGAAATCATCCGCTTTTCAGGTGAGGAAACTCGAAACTCGAAACTCGAAACTGGAAACTCGAAATTCGAATCACCACTCGCCACTGACCACTCGCCACTGACCACTGACCACTCACCACTCGCCACTCGCCCCTCACCACTCACCAAAACCCCCAACTTGAATCAGTACACCATTGACCTCACAGGACGAGTCAGAAGCGGTCTGGTGGACCCCATTCAGGGCCGTGACATGGAGATTCGCCAGATTATTGATATTCTGACCCGGAGACGGCAGAATAATCCCATTCTCACCGGCGAGGCAGGTGTGGGAAAAACAGCCATTGTCGAGGGGTTTGCAACCCGCATCGTCAAAGGAGATGTGCCGCCGCCCCTCAGAAATGTTTCTGTGCGTATTCTTGATCTGGGGCTTCTCCAGGCAGGGGCAGGGATAAAAGGAGAATTTGAAAAACGCCTGAAATCCGTTATTGAGGAGGTGAAAACTTCTCCCCGCCCCATCATTCTCTTTATTGACGAGGCGCATACCATGATCGGCGCGGGCGGTCCCGCAGGCATGGGAGACGCTGCCAATTTGCTCAAACCGGCATTGGCTCGGGGAGAACTCCGCACCATTGCAGCGACAACCTGGGGTGAATATAAGAAATATTTTGAAAAAGATCCGGCGCTGACGCGGCGATTTCAGGTGGTCAAGGTGGATGAGCCGACTGAGGAGGAGGCTGTTGAGATGCTCCGAGGACTGGTGTTTAATCTTGAAGCCCATCATAGCGTCATTATTCTGGATGAGGCGGTGCAGGATGCGGTTCGGCTATCCAAACGCTATATTTCAGGAAGACATTTGCCGGACAAGGCCATCAGTGTTCTGGATACCGCTTGTGCGCGTGTTGCCATCGTTCAGAACAGCACGCCGCCTCAGATTGAATATATATATTATCGAAAAAAACAGGCAGAATTGGAGCTTGTCATTCTGAAGCGGGAGCAGGCTTCAGGCCGGAATCATGCTGCACGGACAGAGGAATTGTCAGGTGAATTGGAAGCATTAAAAAAGAGAGGTGAGGAACTCGAAGCACGTTGGAAAGATGAACTCAGACTGGTGGAACGGTTGATTGAAATTCAGAAAAATTTAGAAAAGACCTCCGAGTTGAAACAGACCTCCGAGGTTTCTAAAACCTCGGAGGTCTCAGTCTCGGAAACCTCGGAGGTCTCAGTCTCGGAAATCTCGGAGATATCACTTGAACAACTAAGCGAGGAACGCATCAAACTGAGACAAGAACTGGAAATGTTGCAACAGGCTGATCCCATGATTCACATTTGTGTGGATTCCGGGATCATTGCCACTGTCATCTCCAACTGGACAGGCATTCCCGTGGGCAAGATGCTGACAAACGAGATAGAGGGGATTCTTCATCTCAAGGAAAACATGGAGGAGCGGATTATCGGACAGTCCCAGGCATTGGACACCATCTGCCGGCGGATTCGCACATTCCGGGCAAACCTGGATGATCCGGGCAAACCCGCGGGCGTGTTTCTCCTGATCGGTTCAAGCGGCATTGGAAAGACAGAAACCGCCCTGACCCTTGCGGATCTGCTTTACGGCGGAGAGGAGAATATGGTGACGCTGAATATGTCCGAATACCAGGAGCCTTATACCGTATCCGGGCTGAAAGGCTCTCCCCCGGGTTATGTGGGCTACGGACAGGGCGGCGTGCTGACCGAGGCAGTCCGGCGCAAACCCTACAGCGCAGTCCTTTTGGATGAGGTGGAAAAGGCGCACCCGGATGTCATGGAGTTATTTTATCAGGTCTTTGACAAGGGGACACTGGAGGATTCCGAAGGATTATCCGTGGACTTCAAAAACACGATTATTCTGCTCACCTCCAATATCGGCACGGACACGATTTTGGAGGCATGTCATGATTTCAACAATATGCCAGACGCGGAAACACTGGTGAAACTGGTATGGCCCGACCTTTTGCAGCGATTCAAACCTGCTTTCCTGGGGCGGCTGGTGGTTGTGCCGTATTATCCGCTGACAGATGAAGTCATTCGCAAAATCGTGAGGCTGAAGTTAGACAGAATCCGCCAAAGATTTCTTGAGAATCACCGGACAGAATTTACTTACAGTGAGGAACTTGTCGCGGCCATCGGCGCACGGTGCATGGAGGTGGACACTGGCGCACGCAACGTGGATCATCTCCTGACACACACCATGCTGCCTGAACTTTCAGGAGAACTCCTCCGGCGCATGGCAGTGGGAGAAATCTGTATCGGCATTCACGTTGATCTTGATGAATCCGGAGGGTTTGCATATCATTTTGATCCGATAGCAGACGAACCTTGAAATTTGAAAATCAGGGTGAAGAAGGATCTGTAAATTGAAAAAAGTGATATCTGTAAACAATGTATTTGAACCTGTGAGAACCATAGCCGTTCCGGTGTATGATTTGAGTCTTGCAGATTGGGCCGGGAAAGGGGTTTAAAAATGACAGAATCGGCAAATGAAAAAGTCTATCTCTGTGTGACAACTCCGTTGGACGGAGAGGCACGAAAATTCATGCTTGCGGAGATTGAGGGCGAGGAGCATCTGTCCGGGCTGTTCCACTACCGACTCAAACTGAGGACTGATGACAACGCTGTTGACTTTACCCAGATCGTGGGACAGAAGATTACCGTGACGATTGAGCAGTATAACGGAACCAAACGCTATATCAATGGTGTTGTATGCCGCTTTATCCAAGCGGGCTATGACGGGAACATTACCACGTATTACGCTGAAATTCGTCCGTGGTTCTGGCAACTGACCCTGACCGCCAACAGCAAGATATTCCAGAATATGACCGTGCCGGATATTATTGCGGATGTGTTCTCGGCTTTCGGACTCACGGACTTTGATGACAGAACCACGGGGACATATAATCCCCGGGTCTATTGTGTTCAGTACCAGGAAACCGCTTATGCGTTTGTGTCCCGGCTCATGGAGGAGGAGGGGATTTTTTATTTTTTCGAGCATACCGAGGACAAACATATGCTGATTCTGGCGGATGATGCGGATGCTCATCAGCCCTGCCCGGGACTGGACGCTGCCCGGATGCGACCCGTTGCCCATGAGGATCGTTCCGATGATACGCTCATTGACCGGTGCAGCCTTGAGCAGCAGATGATCCCCAATAAATACGCGTCAGAGGATTTTAATTTTGAAACGCCGGACACCGATCTTCTGAGCAGCGTGGATGGGAAAGAATCGGGCGGTTTCAGAATTTATGATTATCCGGGAAAATTCGGCACAACCGGTGACGGAGAAGCGATTATCAATAAGCGGATTGAGGCATATGAATTGCCGCAGAAGCTTCTCCGGGGGCAAGGATTCTGCCGGGCATTTATTGCCGGATACAAATTTGATCTGACGGAGCATGACCGGGATGATATGAATGTGACATATATCCTGCGGGATGTGTTCATCCGGGCGGATCAGGACGGTTATGCCAATGTGTTTGAGGCGTTTCCTGGGGATGTGCCGTTTCGTCCGCCTTTGATCACGAAAAAGCCCAAGGTCGTTGGCACGCAGACCGCCATTGTGACAGGCCCGGCTGGCGAGGAAATCTGGCCTGATGAATACGGCAGGGTCAAGGTGCAGTTCCACTGGGATGAGGAAGGCCAGCGGGATGAGAACACTTCCTGCTGGGTCCGGGTGGCGCAGATGTGGGCCGGGAAGAACTGGGGAACCATATTTATTCCTCGGATCGGCATGGAAGTCATTGTCAGCTTCCTGGAGGGCGACCCAGATCAGCCTATTATCACGGGGACGGTTTATAATGCGTCGCAGGTTGTGCCGTATGCTCTGCCGGGAGAGAAGACAAAAAGTACCATGAAAACAGATTCGTCTCTTGGCGGCGGCGGTTTCAATGAGATTCGGTTTGAGGATAAGAAAGGCTCGGAGGAGATTTTCCTGCACGGTCAGAAGGATTGGACCATTGTTATTGAAAATGATAAAAATCGGACCGTGGGACATGATGAAACTTTGTCAGTGGGAAATAATCGCACAAAAAGTGTGGGGGTGAATCAGAGTGAATCTGTTGGGAAAAACAAATCAATTGATGTTGGTAAAAATCATACCGAGTCCATTGGAGATAATGCCAGCATCAGCATAGGTAAAAATGAAACGATTTCAATAGGAAAAAATCTCTCTGAGTCCATTGGGAAAAATGCAAATTTATCAGTAGGAAAAAGTCTCTCTGAATCCATTGGGGATAATGCAGATTCATCAATTGGAAAAGACCTTTCTGCTAGTATCGGTTCAAATGCATCAGTCAAGGTTGGTAAGAATACAAGCCTGGATGTTGGAAAAAAGTTAAACGTACATGCTGCCGATGAAATCAATATTTTCAGTGACAAAAAGATTGTGCTGAACGCAGGGAAGGCCAGTATCACACTCAAGAAAAATGGTGACATTCAAATCAAGGGGAAGAAATTCAATTTTAAAGCCTCGGGCGACATCAAAATCAAAGGCTCTAAGATTGCTGGAAATTAATTTTCAAGGTTTTCAAGGAGAAATTTGAAATGTTTAACGTTGACACATTATTAACGAATGAGCTTGCCATTCAAAAGGGTATGATTGCCGGATTTGAGAGTGACGGCATGATATTGGTGGAGGCAGAAGAATCGGAATTTCTTTTGCCCTGCTATTTCATTCGTACAGCCCAGGGGCCATTGCCCCGACTCAATATCGGTGATTCGGTTCTGTTTGTTTTGGATTCCGGTCAGGAATACGGATATATCACAGGATTAATCGAAGTTTATACACCTCCGGTGAATACAAGTGAGACTTTAAATTATCCTGATGATAAAGTTGAGATTGAATTGCCTTTGAAAGCACAAGATGTAAAAATAAATGACAAAAGAATCATTATTGAGGCCGATGACGAAATACGACTCAAATGTGGTGAGGGCATGATTCTTATTAATAAGCAAGGTAAAATCATTGTGCGTGGTACCAGTTTGTTAAGCCGTGCAAAAGGCATGAATAAGATCAAAGGGGCGGGTGTCAGCATTAATTAGCAAAGGATCAAAGGAGCCTTTTAGGGAAGTCCAATTGAAAAACGAGACTTCTTATTCGGAGTGCAAAAATTGAGTGGAGCGGAGGAACGGAGCGGAACGGTTTTTTGCACCAAGGTTCGGCAGGGATAAATTATTTATTGGGAAATCCTTATGGATCGGAGAATATCTGATGTTACAATTGAAAAATGAGACTCCTTTCGAGGTTGAAATTGCGCTTTTCCCTGATGAACATGGGGTGGACACCCTCTATGTCACTGTCAAAGCAACTTTTAAAATTGGAAAAACCCTGACTGTGGATGATGAGCAGATTCCCATGGTCTATGCTGATGAGTATTGGGGCGAACCTGGTCAGTCAAGTCTGAAGTACGCGGCCGAACTCCATTTAATAAAACCCTCCACCGATATCGTTCTGATTGGGCATGCCCAGGCTCCTGACAGACAGCTTGTAAAACAGCTTGATGTGACCCTTTCCGTTGCTGACCAGAATAAGACTGTGCGTGTTTTCGGCAACCGGCAATGGGAAAGCGGCCTTTTGTCACTTCGAATGACACCTCCGGAACCTTTTGAAATGATGCCTCTGATCTATGAACGAGCCTTCGGCGGTTTTCATGAGATAAATGCGGAAAAGGGGAAAATCTTATTTGAAAGTCTTAACCCTGTTGGCAGCGGATTTGTTGGAAAAAGAAAAGAAAAGGAAATAAAAGGGTTATTTCTTCCAAATTTGGAAGCCCCGGCCTCGTTGATCTCGCAGCCCAAAGATCAGCCTCCCCCGGCAGGCTTTGGTTACATTGCCGGATCATGGGAACCCAGAAAGCTGTTTGCCGGGACTTATGATGAAATTTGGCAAAAAACATCTGCGCCGTATTTGCCCAAAGATTTTAACCCCTGTTTTTTCAATGCTGCCCATCCTGACCTCATTTGCAAGAGCTATTTACAGGGTGGCGAACCTGTTGCGTTGATAAATGTGTCTCCGCATGGGCCTTTGAATTTCAAACTCCCCTCATGTGGCCTGGTTGCAAATGTTCGGATTGCCGGTAGCACGGAAACGCCGCCACTGAACATGGAAACTGTTTTGTTTGAGCCGGATCAGTCTCGCTTCTTTATGATTTGGCGGGGAGCAGTGGCGTGTGACAAAAGCGCACTTAAAGTGGAGCAAATTGATGTGGCTTTGCAGCATCTTGATCTGGAAGGGAGGAAAAGATAACTGATGGCAGAAAAAGGGACAATTATTTCGGGAATTGGCATGATGACTGCTGTTGGCATTGGAGCAAAACAAACAGCAGCTTCAGTTCGGGCCGGCATTTCACGTTTTTCCGAGACAAGCATTTGTGATAAGCATTTTGATCCTTTTGTCATGTCAATTTTACCGGATGAAGTCTTGCCGCCTGTCAAACCGGAGATTGATCAGATTGTCGGGCTTACTGCCAGACAGTTGCGAATGCTGCGGCTTGCGGCCCCGGCGCTTGAGGAAGTTTTGGCAGATACGCGGGATATTGAAAAAATCCCGATTTACCTGGGTGTTCCCGAACCACTTCAGGATCGTCCGAAAGTGGTTGATGACGAATTTATCAAGTACCTCGGTATGCAAACGGGTTTCCGCTTTAATGTCGGTGAAAGCGAACTTTTCCCGCTGGGTCGTGCGTCAGGTTTGGCAGCGATTCAGAAGGCTATGCAGGTTCTAAGTTCAGGCGATCATCAGCATGTTATTGTTGGCGGAGTTGACACCTATTTAGACCTTTATCTGCTGGGAACGCTTGATATGGAAAACCGTATTTTGGGAAATTTTGTCATGGACGGATTCATACCCGGAGAAGGCGCAGGTTTTTTGCTGCTCAGTTCCCCTGATGTGGCTGAAAAATCAGGGGAAAACCCTGTCGTTCAGATTCAGGCGGTTGGTGTCGGATACGAGAGCGGTCATCTTTATAGTGAGGAAATTTACCAGGGGAACGGACTGTCAGAAGCGTTTCAAGCTGCTTTTGATTCTTCTGATACATCTCTTGGGAATATCCGTTCCGTGTTTGCCGGGTTGAATGGTGAAAATTTCGGAGCAAAAGAATGGGGCGTTGCTTATTTGCGAAGTAAAAGCTATTTTGAAGAGGAATTCAGGCTTGAACATCCCATAGATTGTTTTGGAGATACCGGTGCTGCCCTTGGCCCTTTGATGACAGGGCTGTCAGCAATAGGCATGAAGAAGAACTATATAGAAAGCCCCTGTCTGATCTGGTGTTCTTCAGATTACGGAACCAGAGCAGCATTGACTATGGCATTATTTTAAGGAGAAAAAATATGGCTCAGACGACCTTTGTAAATTCACGAGGCATTGCTCATAAAGGAAGCGGCGGGATGAGTCCGGTATTTCCTGATGTTTGTAAAACACCGACTCCGGGCGGGCCAGTCCCGATTCCCTACCCGAATATCGGCAAATCATCCGATACATCAAAGGGACCAAAGAAGGTTAAAACCGATGGAAAAATGCCCATGGTAAAGGGGGCAAAATATTCAACGACTACGGGGGATGAAGCTGGCACAGCCGGCGGGGGGATTATAAGCGGTAAGATCAAAGGGGAAGCCGAGTTTATGATGTACTCTTTTGATGTTAAGTTTGAGGGGAAGAATGTTTGCAGGTTGGGTGATCCGTTATTTCATAATAAAAAAAATATTATGGGATAAACAGGTTAAATCCAAAAACAGCACTAATCTCATATTGTGATCCTAAATGATTTATGGAAAACCGTATTACTCGATGATCAAGTTTTTTGTTTTTGATTCTGTAAACAATGAATTTTCAATATATTAAAGTGATTGGCAAATTATTTGTCCAAAAGTCCAAATTGTTATAACAATGGTTCGGTAATTTTTTGATTCAACAGGTTAAAGGTCGTAACTGTCTGAAATTATTATAAACAGTTTTATATTTTGATTTCATGACCTATTGAAATTATTTGATTTATTTTTTTTGCCCAACTATTATTATAAGGTACTTTTTAAAATGTTAGTTCCCATTTGTTTTGTAATAGGAGGTATGTAAAATGTCTGAATCAGGAGAAAAAATCAGTCTTGGTCTTCCTGCTGTTGATGAAGATAAGTGTCCAATCTGCAACAAAAAAAAACATAAAGATACCACAAAAGAAAAAAAAGAAGGTAATGGAGAGTTGTCTAGTATACCGAGTAATTTAGGTTGTAAGACCATTCCACAGCATCAAGATATTGCCTATTACGCGACAGCAGCACATCACCTCATACCTGCAATGCAATGCCTTGCGAAATTCCATCGTTTGAGTCAAATGGCTGATGAAGTGGGTTACGATGTTAATAACAAAAATAATGGATTGTCGTTGCCAACTGTTGGTCAACTAAATGAAAATAGTTACTACCTTCAGGGATATCAGTACGGAGAGTTGGTGCCTGTAGATAAGAAAGAAGTAGCATTTGAAGTAATGCGGCATGTAGATAGCCTTCCTTCCACAAGCGCATTTGGTTCTCAATGGCATGTAGGTCACCATGACTGGAGTTTTGAGACTGCTAAGAAACTAATCAATGATACTGATGATATATCGCACAATGATACTAATTATGAGGAGAAGGTTAATAAATTGCTTCGTGATATAGAAGCGAAGTTGTCTAAAGATAAAACAGTATGTGAGCCTGATGATAAAGGTGAAATAGGAAGAGAGGTCTTGAAACGATTGGATGGGATTTCTTCTAAAATCAGATCTAACGTAAAAGGATGGAAAGGCTATTATGTGTCATCAATGAGCTATGTATACGCAAAGGAGGAAAGGTAGCGATGTACTATTTCATAACACAGGATTTGGATGACGTTACAACCATGAATTTCTTAGGTCATTCCGAGGAGTCAGGAAAAAGACTATGGATTAATGGCGTTAGGTTTTCGGAACCATTCCCTAAGGATACTTTTTATGTGAAACCTTGTATGGGGTCAGGTAAGGAAATGCCTGATTTTTTCGATTCATCTGTTCCTGTTATGTCTAAGCGTTTACTTACTGCATTCACTAATCTTGGTGTCGATAATATTGATGTGTATCAAATAAGTGTCAAAGAAGAAAATACGGATGAAGAATGGAGTAATTATTTCGCTATAAATTTTATTGGGTTAGTCGACGCTATAGATCGTGAACAGTCGGAGATGGAAGATGAATACACCTTCCACTCGACTGTGATTGATAAAAATAAAGCACAGGATTTGCTCTGCTTTCGTTTGTTTTGTGGGCCGACTGTGTTGGTGATTCATGAAAAAGTAGCTAAAAAACTTATGAATATGAATCTTAAGGGTGTATTAATCGTAAAAACAGAAAATTATGATGAGGATGACTTTTAATGAATAGAGCGAACCACGAATTGCATAACAACAAATCAAATGCACACGGACAATATTTTTTTCTGTGATTGGGTAAGCAAGTGAAGCAACAGATTTAATTAAAGAAATAGTTTGTTGAAACAAAAGGTGAGTTAAACGCCTTGGTTTGAACGAAAAAATAACCCTGTCATGCTCGTGCCAAAATAAATCCAAATTGAAGGAATCGGGGTAGGCCCATGATATTCGGTTGATGTTACCCCGTAGGTGATCGCTTTAAAACCTTCTACAGAGCTTAATAGACATCCATTTTTGTTATTACAAATGGATGAATATATGAAAATTTATTATAATTATAACAATATGCAATCAATCACAAAAAATCAAAAAAAATTCGCCATTACTCTTTACCTTGATCATTTCGAAGAGGTTTCCTTCCTCTATGAACAGCGTCTTACCTTATTGGATGACCCTGAAATTACTTGGTTGGACCTCGAAGACTTTGAAAATCGTTTTGAAGCCCATATTGATGGATTGCTTGTAGGAGAAGACTTAGCCCTTGAAGTTTGCAAACAGCAGGTAATCGAAGGCGACTTTGGCGAACTCCACGCCGCAATTCGGGTGTTCTGTCGCCAAAATCGCTTGGATTTGGTTCAGGAAGTCTTAGAGGAATTGGATGCCGAAGATGAAGAACGTGTCCAAGCAGTCAGCGATGCCCTCAATCATGAATTACCGGTGAATTGGCAAAATGAATTTATTCGGATGCTCTCGGAAGGTGATCAGAAACTTGTCCCCATTGTGGCTAGACTTATCGGTTATCAACGATTACCTGCGAAAAGAGAACTGTTTCATGTTGCGTTGCGCCCGAAAAGTTCAGATTCATTGCCCGTGCTTTTTTGGGCCATCGGTCGTGTTCGGGATCCGAACGCCATTGACCTGCTTTTGAATTATGTTCAACACAAAGATGAAGCCATCTGCTCTGTTGCCGCACTCGCAGCTCTGAGGATTGGCGAACCACAAACCATAAACGAATGCCTGCGTTATGCCGAAACAGAGAATTGGCCGCTTTTACCACTTGGGCTTGGCGGCGGTTCGTCAGCCATATCTGTTCTGCTCCGAATCGCATCTGGTGGCAACGTCAGCGTTGACTGCCTGATATCACTTGGCCTGCTCGGAGATATTTCAGCAATGGACACACTTCTTTATCATATTGGCAACACCGAACTTGCCGAATCTGCTGCATTGGCCATGAACCTTATCACCGGAGCAGCACTTTACGAGGAAGTTTTCATTCCCGAAGACATTGACGAAGACGAGTTGTTTGAAGAAGAACTTGAGAAATTGAAAAAAGGAGAAAGCCTCTATCCCCCGGGTGAGGAATCCGGAACCACCATCACCCGTGTTTCACAAAAACCAGAAGACTGGCACGACTGGTGGACAGAAAACAAATCCCGCTTCAGCCCCGGAATCCGCTATCGCAATGGCAAACCTTATTCACCAGCCTGCCTGCTCGAAAATCTGAAATCTGAAAAGAGCATACGCCAGGTAAGGCAGTTTGCTTATGAGGAACTGGTCATACGTTATGATATTGATTTCCCCTTTGAAACAGATATGTTTGTCGTGCAGCGGAAACAAGCCATTGCAAAATATGCGGAATGGATTGAAGCAAACAGCAGCCGTTTTCAGGCAGGTCAATGGTATTTTTCAGGGCGATTGATAAGCTAATTGAGCAGGTTGAACTGAGGAAGGAAACCCAACTTCCCGATAAATTATGCGACGCCGCAGAGCTGAAATAAAAGACGGAACTTTTATTTGCCATCTGTGCGTTGGGTTTCGTTCTTCAACCCAACCTACAATAACTGATTTATCTCACCGATTTTTGGAAAGCTGTAGGAAGCGAATCAAATAAAGACCTTCGACAATGGAAAAGAAAGGTAGGACAAGAATTTATTGATTCTGTCAATGAAAAGTTAAATGTGCCCGTAGGGCACATTTATAAAACCACCCGTGGCCGTTACGTTTCCACATTTGCCACTGGCAAATCGCTCTGGCCTATGCAAAATACCTTTCCCACTAGTTGCATATGCATGTCAACAAGGTGTATATGCCGAGGCTATGCGGATTGCACCAATGCTGTTTACGAGCCTATCCTCGGCGGGATAGCCAAAGAACCAGGCCGTAACAAGAATTATCTGTAAAAGCGAATGTGTTTTTCAAGCCCAACCTGCAAGGAGGAAAAAATATAATGAAAAGCGGAGAAAAAGTGACAGAGTTATCAATGGATTTTAACGGTCAGCATATCCGACCAAAAGAGGGACTGATTTGTCTCACCGATCTTTGGAAAGCATCTGGTAAGCCTAAGGGCAAACTTGATCCAAGATTATGGAAAAAATATACTGGTGAACAATTTATTGATTCTGTTGCGAAAAAATTGAATGTTAGCCCTGCTAACATTTACAAAACAAAACGCGGTAAGAACGGCGGAACGTATGCCCACTGGCAAATCGCTCTGGCCTACGCCAAATACCTTTCCCATGAGCTGCGTATGCACGTCAACGAAGTGTATATGCGGTACCGTTCCGGGGATGTCACCCTTGCCGATGAGATAGCGGACAAGGCCAGCTCCGAAGATCAGGAGTGGCTTGCAGTGCGCACCATCGGCAAAATTGCCCGGAATCAGTTCACAGGCACGCTGAAAGAACATGATGTCAGAGGCCGGGGCTATGCGGATTGCACCAATGCTGTTTACAAACCCATCCTCGGAGGCTCAACCAAAGAACTCAGGCATTAAAAAGGATTACCTGGAAAAGCGAATGTGTTCTTTAACCCCGACCTGTAAGGAGAAAAAAATATAATGAAAAGCAGAGAAAAAGTGACAGAGTTATCAATGGATTTTAACGGCCAGCATATCCGATCAAAAGACGGGCTGATTTGTTTAACCGATCTTTGGAAATCTTCGGGAAAAATTGAAGGTAAGCTTGATCCAAGATTTTGGAAATTAAGAGGCGGCCATGAATTTATCAATTCTGTGGCTAAAAAGTTAAATGTTACTTCAGGTAACATTTATAAAACTGATAATTCCGAAATGCTTTTATTTCTTTGATACTGTAATATTAGGAAAAAACTGCAAATGAAAATGTTCACGAATAATGTTTCCGAAACCTTTGTTCCTGCCGGCCTCTGCTTTTTTCGCACACTCGGAATTTTAAATAATATTCCGGGCTCATCAGAGAAACTGAGAGATTATGTCCGGCCGGTAATTTAAAACAAGGCATATTGTAATAACTCGTTATGTGTTTAAAATGGGAAGACAGAAATGGTTACGGAGAATAGCTTCGAGATCGCATTCCCTTCTGATTTTTCGCATGATCTCCGTGACGGACATTTTCAAAAAGGGCTTCCTCATACTGAGCCTTGTCGCAAGTATATATGCGATTACCTTTATTAACAGGGCCGCATGCAGGCCGTCACCCTGAAGGCGCATGGCCTTTATCCCGAGTACCGACTTGAGGATTTTCCAGAAACACTCGATAATATGGTGCTGCTTCCATATATGCCAGATTTCAGCGCCGCGCAGGGGAACCGGGCTGAAATCCATGAGATAATAAGTACGCGTGGAGCTTTTTCGGAAAAAGAAAAGAATGACACACCCGAAGGTCGGGCTGAAAGCAGCGGTTCTCAGGGAGGGAACATCGATTCCCCACTGATCTCTGATCAGTCCGAGTGTTTTTTTCCATGAAGAGGCTTTCTGTTTTGCCTTGCCGATTGTAAAAGTATAATTGCCCTTGCCCGCGATGATAATTTTTTCAAATCCCAGGGCGCGGAGCCGCTTTTTCAGATCGTCGGATGCGAACCATGAGTCAAAAGTGAGGGGGAAGGCGGTCAGATCAATACCTTCCCTGGAAAATTCCTCTTTAAGCCGTGTCAGCATGGAGATCAGAAGAGCCGGCTTGTCAGTGTTGGCCCGACCCTGTTTGGAACAGAAAAGCAGATGCAGAGGAAAGGCAATGCCGCCGATCGTCATCACAATTCCCATCAGATCGTTGCCGCTGACCACTTTTTTGCAACGGCCGCTGTACCAGCTCCATGTGCAGCGGAGCAGTTTTCCCAGACGCTCGATCACGCTGTTGTCAAATGTCAGAGTTATACCGGCCCGGGATATGGTCGCATCACTTTTTTCCAAGAGAGGCCCGAGTTCCTCGGCAGCCTGCCTTACCATAAAACGGACAAGCATTTCTCTGAGATAGTAAATGCTCCACCCTTCTATGGCTCTGTAAAGGCCCTGATGGGGAATGTCCAGAAAATCGGCAAGCTGTTTCGGATTGTAAAACCCGAAAAAATGAGCTGTCGCCAGAAACATGAGAGTTTCAAAGGCAATGCGTTTATCCTGACGGAACTCTCTGCTGAATATGACAAAGAACCATTTTAATTCTTTATTTAAATCCGACATAAGATTATCCTCCTTTTGTTTTTGTATGACAGTTTTTATCTAAGATAATCTTTAAATGGTAATCAGTCAATTTTTCCGAATATCCCGGAACATTATTCAGAATTCCGGGTATGCGGAAAAATCTGAATCCGGCAGGCGCAAAGGCTTCGGAAATATTATTCGTGAGCATTTTCATTTGCCTTTTTTGTTCTAAGCAAAACCTGTCAACGGGATACAATCATTTCGGAATTATCAGTAAAACAACACGTGGCAGAAACGGCGGCACTTATGCCCACTGGCAAATCGCTCTGGCCTACGCCAAATACCTTTCCCATGAGCTGCATATGCACGTCAACGAAGTGTATATGCGGTACCGTTCCGGCGATGTCACCCTTGCTGATGAGATAGCGGACAAGGCCAGCTCCGAAGATCAGGAGTGGCTTGCTGTGCGCACTATTGGCAAAATTGCCCGGAATCAGTTCACAGGCACGCTGAAAGAACATGATGTCAGAGGGCGGGGCTATGCGGATTGCACCAATGTTGTTTACGAGCCTATCCTCGGGGGCACAGCCAAAGAAGTCAGGCAGCAAAAAGGACTGCCTGTAAAAGCCAATGTTCGGGAAACATTGAACATCAAAGAGCTGTTGGCTGTGGGACTTTCCGAGGTGCTGTCCAAAGAGAAAATTGAAGGTGAAGCCCTTTATGGCAACAAAAAATGTAAATCAGCGTGCAGCATGAGTGCGGAAAAAGTTCAAAGTATCCTTTAATCCGGCAGACTTGGATTTCATTTTTCAATCCGGGCTGCTTAAATGAACTGGCAGGAAGTATGCGAACATCGGAAAAATCAGGGAGGATAGCAAAATGCAATCGTATTGCCTGGATGCTCAGGGCAGAATTATAAAGGCAGATAGTTTTACACCGTCTGAATTCTGGAAAAAAACTGCCAAAGATCAGGAAAACCTTGGCATAAAAAATTTGTATAAAATACTCGGGTTGGATGGTAATCCCGTAACTCCCGGAGAAGCCATGATTCTTGATCACTTAAAACGGGATCGTCAGTTGGCAATGGATTTTGATAACCCGGCAACACTTGTAAAGGAACTGGGCTTTAACTATTATGTGGGAATTTCCACGGATCCCACGGCCCGCAAATACGGGCACAGAGGAGAAACCATTATCAACGAAGAAGAAATACCGTCATCAGTGCCGAGGTTCAGACAGGTGCTGCTGACCATTGCAGACAATTTTTGGGCAAAGATGTTTGTGATTTATGCGGGAAAACCAGAAACAATCCGCAACATGGAACGAAAGCTGATTAATGATCTCAGGGGAAAACTGTCAACCTATCGGCAAGCCTTCAACAAACACCCCGGGGGGAGCGGAAATTTGGGCAACAAACCATATGGATTTGTTTATGTATTGATAGACTGATCTTAAAAACCAGGTTGGGCTGAGGAACGAAACCCAACACAACAATTCAAGGAAACGCCATGAAAACCCAGGCATCAGCCATAAAAAACTGGATTCCTGACAAACACGGATATATTTTCACCTTTGCTAAAAATCGTGAAGCCATTGGCGTGAAAGTGGACTTGGCACACGGAACCATCCGGGAAGATGAGGACGACAGGCTCCGTGAGATTTCCGATCACATCATTCAAAAAGGACTGCCACCCCTGAAAATCGGTCCCGGAGAGCTTAAAGCCATTTCTCACGAGGATTATCTTTCAGACAAATACACCCATCCTGCTGATGCTTTGACGGAAAAAGCGAAATAATGACAGAAAGAGCATTACAATGCGAAGAATCCTTTACAAAGGCACTCAGAAATTTGAAATCACAGATAAATGTGAAACTGTGGGAAAAGGCTATATTCCTAAAAAGTTCTCAGATCAGTTTTCCGCGTACAGTTTTTTGTTACAGTTCACAGATGATCGTCATATCGCGGTGTTTCGGGATATCCTTGGCAGACAAATGATGATGAGCCTGAATCCTTCTGCCTTGAGAGACCATGAAATTTTTGAGGAAATTGCCCGTCTGCTCGCGGCCGGTAACATGAGGATCGCCATTGATGAAAAATCCTATCTCGCTGAAAAGTTCTCCAATATTAATGATGTGATTTTGTTTATTCATAAGGACATGATCAAAAATGAAAAAGGAACAGATGTAGCGTATATTCGTGACAATCTGAAGGTTTGGCAGTGGGACAACCTGATCCCCTTCAAAATTCAAACAGATATAATCCAGGCGTATTGGCGATGGTATGAGAAAGTAAAAGGCGGAGGCCCCTGGGACCA
The DNA here is from genome assembly GCF_017377395.1 of Desulfonema magnum. GTDB lineage: Bacteria > Desulfobacterota > Desulfobacteria > Desulfobacterales > 4be13 > Desulfonema_C > Desulfonema_C magnum. The sequence goes on from NZ_CP061800.1 coordinate 1,419,863, forward strand.
CAAAAAAGCGATAAAGGGGAAATATGGAGAATGGTTCCTGTGATTATCCTGAACGTCTGCTGTACAGCTTTGATATATGGTCAAATATCCACTACGGATATATTGGCCTGGCAGCAGGTTTTACTGAGTGGGTGCTGCTGTCAGGAGCAGGTTTCGCACAAAAGCTTGCTGACACGAATCCGCCAGGATATTGGAAAAGAAGATTGGAGGAAATTGGAGATGCTGATTTTCTCGCTGCATTTGATGATCCTCACGATCAGCAAGCTATCAAAATCGGATTTGAGTTATGGAAAGGGTTTAAGACAAAAGTGACGACTAAAAATATCCTTGACTCGGTTCGAAAATATTCATCAAAACTCAAAACGAAACAAGCCTGAATCAACATGATGAAAAAAAAAAGCAGCCAATATCGGATGTGTTATTTTGTCAGTGCTTCTGATGACAACAGTCATCATCGCTAAAATAAATTGGCAAAACTATGCCCTGTTTAACCGGATTGGCGAAATGACATCGGTAATTTTTATGTTCATTCTGCTTTGCTTCATCTTCCTCATTCAGATAAATATTGGCAATAAGATAAAATATGTGATAAACAGCTTTTTCATACTCGTATTGCTTTGCTCACTCTTCCTCTTCTTTTTCAGCAGAGATTTATGTAACGAGGAAATTATCTCCCGTTCCGTATCGGGTAATGACCAGTATCAGCTTTTTATCATACAGAAAAATTGCGGTGCCACCACAGATTATGAATACAGAATCCTGTTACAGGAGACAGGAACTTTCTTACCAAAAGAGAAAATAATATTTCAAAGTTATTCATACCCTGTCCCCCGGCAGGTAACTTTCCTAAATGACAATAAGATACAAATATCTTGTCAAAGCGCCGGAGACAAAACCAATTTTATGATTTCTTTTGATGAAAAAACATTAAACACGGATAAAACACTTTTATTTTACAGCGGTGACATTTATGAATAAAAATGAACCTCAGCAGATCGAAAAGTTTTCGGACTGTGCGCGTGACAGCAAAGAAACCCGGCTTTTTTCCAGGACGGGGCGATCCTCCTCCGGAAAAAGCCGGGTTTCTCCCCCGTCCGCCGTGTCCGCCCTGTGACAGCCCGAAAACTTTTCGATCTGCTGAACCTGTTTAAAATGAAATGTAAAAGAACAGCTTGTGCTTTAAGTCCGTTAATAATTATCTGTTTCCTCATATGTTCCGCCTCGGACATCCCGAAATTAGGCCAGGAAAGACATATTTTCTATGAGGCATTAAAAAGATCGGAAGTGATCAATCCGGCGGAGCTTGTATTAACGCATTTCAGTCATATTGGCAATCTGCATATGGAAGGTGAGGTGCTTTATGTTCTTGATGTTCGGGAGATTATTCCTGACATGGCGGCCCCAAGAGGACTGAACAAGATTGTCATACTTAATAAAAATCTTGAGGTTCTGCATGTTATCCGATATATTGACGAGCGTCCTTTGCGTTGTGACGGCAATACATTGCTACTTTTCGGAGATATTATCATACATACCATTGACAAGCATATCAATGGATACGAGGGCAATTTGCTTATTTTTTCAGATAAAGGCAAAAAAATTTCTGTTGGCAGAACAAAATGGAACAAACTTTTGCCAAATACGAACTTGGAAAGGAAAACGCCGTAGTGTATAAAAAAAATACTGATCATAACGGATTTCGGGGAGGCTCGGGAATATGACAGCGGACAGGAGGATGAAACGGATATGTCCGTCCGGCACCGGACCGGGAACATGACATCGGACAGGCGGACGGAAATCCGGTTAATCCTGAAATCCGCTGTCATATCATGCTGACCGGGCTCCCCTGAATCCGGTATAATCAGAAAAAAGATAAGGTGTTCAAAGACATACACACGCTTGCCGTGTTGGATATCTTTGTGATCAAAGGGGCTGGGACAGTTGAGAAACCTGATTCATTTTTCGTAATGCCAAAGCGTTTATCAGACGTTGTTTTTGTCTGGTAAAACATGATTGATATTAATTTTTTTTAGCAGTCGCTGTTTTACCACATAAAAAGGAGGAGGTAGAAATGAAAAGTGAAACAAGAAGACAAACAGGAGGCCTGCTGATCATTCTTGTATTTCTGGCAGCAGTACTGGGCATGGCTTATGCTCAGGAGGCTTCAAAAACCAGTTATTCGCCCGTTGTCGTTAAGGAATCGTTCCAGGACACGATGAAGCGGATGAAAGTTGCGAAACCGGGAGTGATGAAACAGCAGATGGACCTGCTCAATGAACGATATGACCTGAGCAACCGCCCGGCCAAGAAGGTAATGATGTCAGGAGGAAAGAAGGCTGTTCAGGAAGGTGTCCGCGTAAAGCTTCCCAGCGGCATGACCTGGGCAAAGCTTGCCGACATGACTCCGGATCAGATTCGTGAGAAGGACCTCTGGCCCGGAGGATTTTTTCCGCTGCCTCATCCGAACCACCCGGAGGGCGGGATGGTCTTTCCCCAGTTTCATATTGATGAAATTAAGAAACAGGAGGGACGGGACCTTACCCGGTTTGATCTGGACTTTGACCTGCCGGATCATTTCCTGCCTGAGTTTCCTCCGCCCATCTATCTGACTACGAGGACTGACCTCGGGGATGTATCTCAGGGAAAACTCGTCACCATTATGAACTATTATGAACTGTTCAACGGTATTCTGAATCCCAAGCAGTTGGAGGGGCTCCGGCTGCTTGTCACACCTTTCCCCCAGCAGCAGTTCAATCAGACCGAAGATCGTCGTTCAGAGCTTCCCAGCAGAGGCGTCACCTGTTTTGACTGTCATGCGAACGGACATTCAAACGGTGCCACACACCTTGTGGGTGATATTCGTCCTCAGGAACTCCGGCATCGTTTGGATATTCCTCCGTTACGCGGGGTGAACATTCAGCGTCTGTTCGGGTCCCAGCGGGCTTTGAAAAGTATTGAGGATTTTACCGAATTTGAACAGAGAGCCGCTTATTTTGACGGAGATCCGGTCATAGCGACGAAAAAAGGCATCAATATTCTGGAACGAGGAAGCCAGGTCCATTTTATGGCTGAATTTCAATCCATACTGGATTTTCCGCCCGCTCCCAAGCTGAATATTTATGGCAAGCTGAATCCTAAAAAAGCTACGGAATCCGAACTCAGAGGCCAGGAGGTTTTCTTTGGCAAAGCCAATTGCGCTGTGTGTCATCCCGCGCCTTATTACACGGATAACCTGATGCACAATCTGAAAGCAGAGCGATTCTTCAAACCCCGGATGATTAACGGCCGCATGGCTTCGGCTGACGGACCCATAAAGACCTTTCCGCTTCGCGGAATTAAGGATTCTCCTCCATATTTGCATGACGGACGCCTGCTCACGCTGGAAGACACTGTGGAGTTTTTTAATCTGATCCAGGAACTCAGGCTGACTGAAAAGGAGAAAAAGGATCTGGTTGCCTTTATGAGATCACTTTAGTTTTCTATAAACCATAAATTAAAACGGGTTAAAACAGCGGCTTGTACCATCGCCGGAGCAGAGGCGGAGGGCAGGGGCTTCCATCAAGTACAAATATCTGCTTTTCTCCCTCTGCCCGGCCTATTATAGTAGCTTTTAACAAAAACATTGTCCGAAAGAAATCGGATTTTTTCAAAAAATCCGATTTCTCCGCATGATAAACTTTATGTTAAAAGCTCTGTATGGCTGGTAAAATTTTACCTGATAAAAGAAATTATCAGGTTGTAAGAAAATGAAATTCAGAGGGGGAGCATAACGCCCCTCTGCATGATTTATATAACACTAAAAAATTAAGGAGGATAACAATTTGAAAATAATATTTTATTTTTTTGCAGGCGTGCTGCTCATGCCGTGTCTGACGGCAACAGGCGGAGAAGCGATTGTTCTTAACATAAGTCATGATTTGCCTGAAGATTCTCCCCAGCACCTGGGGATGATAAAATTTGGTGAAATTGTAAGCCGTGAATCATCTGGCGACATAAAAGTGAAGATTTACCCGAAAGGGAAAATTGGGACAGATCAGAAAACCGTGGAACTTTTAAGAAGAGGTATTATTCAGGCGAGCCTGGTTCCCACAGCCAAATTAAGCCGTTTTGATAAGAGTTTGCAGATTGCTGACCTTCCTTTTCTTTTCCCATCCAAAGAGATTTGTTATTTTGTACTGGACAGCGAGGTGGGAGAGAAAATTTTGGCGGGTCTGGAAGAAATCGGATTAAAAGGTCTGGTTTTCTGGGAAAGCGGATTTAAACAGCTCACTGCTGACAGACCCATAAGGAAGCCTGAGGATTACAAAGGGTTAAAAATACGGGTGATGGACAGCCCGATACTTATGGAACAGTTTGAAATTATGGGAGCCAAAGCCCGCCCGATGGATTTTTCAGAGGTGTATAAGGCATTGAAACTGAAAATTTTTAATGGACAGGAAAATCCTCTTGTTTCGATTACCAAAATGAAATTCTATGAAGTTCAGTCCCATATGACGCTGAGTTATCACGGATATCTCGGGTATGCGTTTTTACTTGGCAAATCTTTTTGGGACAGCCTGGATACAGTTCAGCAGAATATCATCAAACAGGCTGCGTTAAAAGCAGGTCATTATGAACGGGAAGTTACAGCAAGCACGGAAAATGACTGCATTAAAATAATAGCAGATTCCGGAACGGAGATCATTCGTTTAACTGCTGAGGAAAGAAAAGCCTTTGAAAATGCCACAAAACCCATTCATGAAAAATTTGCAGACACGGTTGGCAGACAATTGCTGGAAGCTGTTTACGCCAAAATTAAGGCGTGTCAGAAATAACAGAACTCAATGATCAAGTCTTTTTTTTTGTCATTCCTGCGAAAGCAGGAATCCACTGCTCCCGAAAACGCCGCACCGGTGAAAAAAAGTTTTTCCGGGTTGTCCGCCACTTCCTGAAAAAATGGATTCCTGCTTTCGCAGGCTTCGGCGTGAGCTCAGTCGAACGGAATGACTGGGTTTTTATCCGAACCGGGTCAGAAAATCTGATCATCGGGCAGAAGAAGCGATCAGAGTGCGATTGACATTTCAATGCTTTAGAATCATTGATATATACAGTGCCGAGAACAAAATGCTATGCGTTACAACTTCTCTTTTAATAAAAACAAAATGAGACTGCTGTTCATGAGTTGCACTTCCCTGGCAACCCTGGTCTTCTTTGCCGGATACATTATCGGGCTTACGCTCCCTCTTCCCATGAATTTTAATCAGGCATCGGCATCTGAAGAAAGGCATGAAAAATCATCTGGCTCATCCATATCTTACATCTCATCTGCCATAGCAGAAACTTATCTGAATCAGCCGATTCAGCAAGTCCGTGATGAGAATTTTCCTCCGAAGGAGAAAATAATCCTCACCCAGAGAGATTTCCGACCAACGACCCGATCTCCCGAATTCCAAAATCCCTTTCTTCAAATTGTTGAGGAAAAACCGTATCCGGTTTTCAAAACCAGTGACGACAGACCATTAAGGAAACTCTCTTTCACGGTTTTGGCCGGTTCTTTTCCGAGCAAAGCAGAAGCTGAGAAATACCATAGTCAGCTCAGGCAGAAAGGCTATCATCCGCAACCGATTTATCTGGCATTATCAAAAGGGCAAAAATGGTATAATATACTGATCGGCAACTACAAAAATCTGGAGGACGCGTCTCAGGCGGTTTCTGAGTTTAACCGCAAGGAAACCATGATAACAGCAGTGGTTGCCAGCGTATCAAAAAAATTGCCCCTTACGATCCTTGCTGATGCGTTTTTGGAAGAAAAAAAAGGTGAGGAAAAAGCCGGAAAACTGCTTGCACACCTGAAGAAAACAGAGTACATCAGATATAAACCAGTTATTTATCCGGCACAGGATTTCAGGAAACAGAAATGGTTTGCCATATTGTTAAATTACGATGAGAAAGATTCACAAAAGGCATATCAGCTTGTCTCCCGGCTCAAAGATGACGAAAAGCGGACGCGGGCGGAAGTCACTTACAAAGAGGATGAGCCTGGGTGGAACGTGATAAAAAAAGGGGTCTCGCTTCGAAGTCTTCGGGAAATTCTAAATCATTTTCCTTCTTCTGAAGATGAGTCACCGCATCCTTACACTATCCAACTGGCAAGCTATCGTTCAAGAAAATCCGCACAGGAAGGACGCCTCCGTTTTGAGCGTCATGGCGTATCTCCGTATCTGGGGAGAAGAGGAAAATGGTGGATATCTTATATGGGACGATACAAGAGCAGAGAAGCGGCTGAAACAGCAAGAAAGCAATATGAAAAACGTATTAAGAAAGCGTCCCGTCGTTCCGATTCTCTGGTAAGGAAAATGCCTTATTCCAATTTCATAGGCAGTTTTTCTTCTGATGATAATAAAACGCCGAAATTTCAACGTCTTGAGAGATTGGGATATTCCCCTTATTTTATGAAAGGGGCGGAGGATGAGGATTTCAAATTGTTTGTAGGCGTTTATAAAACCAAAAAAGAAGCTGAAAAGCAGATCCGCAGACTGAAAGCCAATGGGGTTTCAGGACAGGTGGCTGAACGATAAATTGCTCCGGAGTGCCAAACTGTAAGTTTGGCACTCCGGATCGAGAGTTTTTAATACAATGAGTTTTGACCTTTCTTTGAATAAAAAACAAATCGCTTTGCTGGTGATAGCGTGTGTGGCTCTGATCATTCTGATCTTTCTGGCCGGGATGCTCTCCGGAATGATGATGCGCGCATCAGGTTCGGCAAATCACGCCGCTACAGCGAAAAATCAGAATATGGGGGGCAGTGGCAGCGCAGTTCCCATGACACCTCAGTCGGCCGCGGGCAGGGCAAAGGGTCTTGTGGCATCCAAACAGGCGGCTGTGATGTCAAAAGCCCGCCAGCCTGCTCAGGCCATTCGGAGCCCCGGATCAACATCCGGGGAACAGGGAGAGGCCGGTCAGGAGGAGCTTGCGGATAAAGATAGCAAAGCAGATACAAAAGAGACCCGGTCCGCCTCAGATGATCAGAAAAAAGACGAGCAGAAAACTGAAGATGCCCCGCCTTCGGACACACGCTTTTCCGTTGAAGTTGAATCTTTTGTATCAAAAACCAAAGCCCTGAATATGGTCAGCGATCTGACAGCAAAAGGATGGGGAGAAGCCTCTGTTTTGAAAATGCAGGATACCGGAGACAGGAATAATGTCTGGTACTTGGTTCAGATTGGCGATTATGACCATGCTGAAGCGGCATATCATGCGGCTTCCGAGTTTGAAGATAAAGAAGGAATCGTTGCAGCGGTGAGGTCCATGGATCCTAAAATTCTGGAACAAAGAAAAATGGGCGAATGAGAATTTCTGCCAAACTATCTGCGGAGAAAAGAATATGGGCGATGAAATAAAAATAGTGCATTCAAAGGAAGAATTTGAAAAGATTCAGCGTATAAAAGCAAAATATCCTGAGCCGGATGCACCAGACCCCGCGGAAGGCGATGTTTCTGAACAAGAAACTGAATTAACTGATAATGATGATCAAATAAGGAAGGAGCAAACAATGGCCGAAAAAAAAGAGGCACCGCAAGAGGAAAAGCCCCAGAAAGCAGCGGGTGAAACAAAAAATGATGAAAAAAATCTGTCTGAAGATTCAAAGTTTGCCAGTGCGCTGTTGCAACATCTGAATGCCACCCGGATGACCGCAGGACAGCTCGACCTGCTGATTCAGAAGCTGGAACTTCAATTTGATCAGCTCGTTCACGGCAACTTGGTCGGACAGTTAAAGCAGACAGACGAATATACCTTTGCCAAAGAATATCTTGACATGGAAATCCAGCCCATGAAAGATGTGATTGAGCGCATGAAAAAGATGGTGGCCGCGCTTCAGAACAAACAGCTCACGCTGAGTGATGATCTTCTGGAAGCCAAAGAGGAGATGGATAACAAGCTTCTGGAAGCAAAGAAGGAGGTAAATAATGAAGTTGAACGCCGGGTCAAAACCATAAGCACAAAGATTGATGATGAAATTCAGCGGACAAAGCGCACGATTGATGAGCAGGGAAGAGGGCTTCGTAATGAGCTTGTGGATTCCATGAAAAAGGAAAGAAAGAGCGCTGAAGATGAGCTTAAAGACATACGCGGCAAGTTTGAAACCGATACTGGCAAGTTGAAAGAATCGCTGACGGACCTTATCCGACAGGAGCGGGAAAAGCTGGAAAAGGAGACGCAGAAGATGTCCAAGGAAGCCTTTGAGATGAAAGAGAAGGTTCAGCAGAGTCTGCGCACGTTAAGCGAATACCTTGTTCTGGTGATTGACGCGGCCGGAGTCCACGATAAGATTGAAAAGTTATCTTATGATAAGACCCTGGAGGAAATGACAACGATCAATCTGTAAACTGATCCGGAGTGCCAAACTTGCAGTTTGGCAAAGACATCGGAAATGTTGCCAAACTGCAAGTTTGGCACTCCGGAATTTATGTAAGGGCGGTTCGAAATCGCCTTTTTTCCAGGCATCGGAAATATTGCCAAACTGTAAGTTTGGCACTCCGGAATTTATGTAAGGGCGGTTCAAAACCGCCCTTATGTTTTTTTATGAAAGGAAATTAACGTAATGTCAAGAACGTTGCTGGTGATCTGCATCGCATTGTTTATAAATATTATCCCCGGTCCGGGTTTTGCAGAAGTCAATCTTGTGGTCGGTATTACTCCGGGAATTTTTCTTTACAGCCCTGATGCCGAAGGATTCCGGGTCAGTGATGGTGAGACAATAGGAGAGGTGGAGGGCTATCTGAGTAATCTGGCGACGCTGACAGCGGGCGTAGGGATTAACACCCCGGCGGTTATTATTGATCTGACCGGCGGTCTCGGATATCAGTACAACAACGCGTTTACTTCAACCCTGTTCCTGGCTGATGCGGCCCTTCGTTTTAAAATCAACAGGGAAGAACTTACGGCCGGGCCTCATATTACCATCGTGAAATATGATCCGAGCTGGGACGGAGACGCGAATATCTCTCTTTCAGACGATACCGGATTTATCGGCGGATTGGGCCTCACCATAGGATCCAAGGCATTTTCCATCTCAGCTTCTTTGGATTATGTAAGCGCCTCTTTTGATGTGGAATCGCCCGGCATATCCTTAAACAATGAGGCCCTGGATATTTCAGGAATTGCTTTTCAGCTTGGCGTAATTTTAAGATTCTGATACTATTAGCCATGAGTTCGTTTCACCACAAATCCGGAGTGCGAAAATAGAGCAAAGCGATTTTTCGCATAAACACAAATCCGGAGTGCGAAAATAGAGCGAAGCGGTTTTTCGCATCAATCACACAAATCCGGAGTGCGAAAATAGAGCGAAGCGGTTTTTCGCATCAATCACACAAATCCGGAGTGCGAAAATAGAGCGAAGCGGTTTTTCGCATAAACCGCAAATCAAATCCGGAGTGCGAAAATAGAGCGCAACGGTTTTATACACTCGAAGATCAAGTTTTTTTTCTGTTATTCGAACCCGGTCAAAAAACTTGATCATCGAATATACAACAACAAAGGACGGCCAGGATGAAAAAAGGCTCAGTTCTCATAAAAATTGTTAATTTTTGTTGCTTCAGCATATTTTTTTCATGTATTAGTTTTGCAGAAAAGCAGATCATGAAAAACGATCTGACAGAAATGCAATCTGAGCAGCGTGTGGCGCTTGTCATCGGAAACGGCGATTACAAATCTTCGCCGCTGCCTAAAATTCTGTCAATGATGCCAGAGCCATGTCTGAAATCCTTGAAAAATTGGGATTTGAGATGATAAAAAAGGAAAATCTCAACTGGCAGGAGATGAATGCTGCTATTGTTGCCTTTGGAGAAAAACTGCTCAGGGGCCGGGGGGTCGGTCTTTTTTACTATGCGGGACACGGGGTTCAGTTAGATGGAAAGAATTATCTGATTCCAGTTGAATCAAATATCCGCCATGAAAATGAGGTGAAATATAAGGCAGTGGACGCGGGGATTATTTTGGCTGAGATGGAAAATTCCAGGACCCGGCTGAACATTGTCATTCTCGACGCATGCCGTGACAATCCGTTTGCCCGCAGTTTTCGCAGCAGTGCGGGACAGGGGCTGGCTTATATGGACGCACCGACCGGAATCATTATTGCTTATGCGACCGCTCCGGGAAAAACAGCCAGCGACGGGCCCGGAAAAAACGGTATTTACACCTCCGAACTCATCCGGCAGATACAGACACCGGAGCTGAGGCTCGTAGATATGTTTAACAGGGTTCGGAAAGCAGTGAGAACCCGGACAAACGGAAGGCAGATTCCGTGGGAATCCACGTCACTGGAAGGGGCGTTTTACTTTAAACTTCCTCAGAAAGATATTGCATCTTCGGATGGGTCTGCTCACAGGAATGCGGTAATTCCTCAGTCACAAAACGCAAGACACGGATTGAGTGCGGAAATATCGCCAGGTCAGACAATGGAAATGAAACCGGAGGCGGGGGAAGTATGGAAAGACCCTGTAACCGGCATGGCGTTTGTGTGGGTCCCGGAAGGATGTTATCAGATGGGCTGCGGATCATGGGCCGGTCAATGCGACAAAGACGAAGAACCTGTCCATAACGTCTGTGTGAACGGATTCTGGATGGGGAAATATGAAGTGACTCAGGCCCAATGGGAACAGATGATGAAAAATAACCCTTCCTCTTTCAAAAAAGGCGATAATTATCCTGTGGAACAAGTGTCATGGAATGATGTTAAGGATTTTATCCAAAAACTCAATACCGAGAATTCCGGACAATATAAGTTTCGCCTGCCGACTGAGGCAGAATGGGAATATGCCTGCCGGGGTCTCGGAAAACATGAGAAATATTGTGGAGGAGATGATCTCAGCAAACTGGGATGGTATGACAACAACAGCGGAGGCGAACCCCATTTGGCGGAAACGAAAGCCGCCAACAACTCAGGACTTTATCATATGAGCGGCAATGTGTGGGAGTGGTGCGAAGATTGGTATGAAAGCTATTCATCAGATTCGGTGAGGAATCCCGGGGGACCGTCAGCAGGTTCGACCCGGGTAATCAGAGGCGGGATCTGGTTTGATGATGAAGATTACTGTCGCTCAGTGAATCGTCATTATGGCGCGCCTGATTACCGCAACGATGATATTGGTTTCCGTTTGCTGAGGACACCTTAGACGACCATCCGGAGTGCCAGACTTACAGTTTCAGCAGCTCGAAAAGTTTCCGGACTGTGCGCAGTGCAACAAAGAAACCCGGCTTTTTTCCAGGACGAGGCGCTCTCGCCCGCCGGAAAAAGCCGGGTTTCTTCCCCGTCCCGTGTCTGCTCTGTGACAGCCCGAAAACTTTTCGATCTGCTGAGTTTGGCACTCCGGAATGGCTTTTTTCAGGATGTAAAAAATGCAAAAATTTAATCTGTCAGAAAACAAACTTGAGGGAACAAATCTCATTGAGGCCAGCGCAGGAACAGGAAAAACTTATACGATTACCGGACTTTTTCTCCGTCTGATTCTCGAAAAGCATCTTTCCGTGGACCAGATTCTCGTGGTAACGTTTACCCAGGCAGCCACTGAGGAGCTGAAAGACAGGATTCGCACCCGGCTTCGTGATGCCTTGGACGCGTTTTCCAAAGGACAAAGTGAAGATAATGTTCTGAACACACTTATTCAGAAAGCTGATAATCTCAAAAGCGGAATCAGACGCATAGAACAAGCCATCCGGGATTTTGACGAAGCCGCGATATTTACCATACACGGCTTCTGCAAGCGAATGCTCCATGACAATGCTTTTGAAAGCGGCAGCCTCTTTGACAGCGAGCTGGTGGCGGATCAGGAAAATCTCAAGCGGGAAATTGTCGAGGATTTCTGGCGAAAACATTTCTATAATGAATCCCGGATGTTTATCAATTATATCCTGGATAAAAAAATAACCCCAGAGAAGCTCCTCGCTTTTCTGGGTAATAAGATCGCGCATCCGGATTTGAAAATAATTCCTCAGCCGGATATGCCTGACGCTGCTGAGGAAGAAAACCAATACAAAGCCTGCTTTGGCCCGGCTCAGGACGCATGGTCATCTGTAAAGACAGAAATTCGGAATATCTTTGACACGGACAAGGGCCTGAACCGTAGCACTTACAATAAAAAAAAGAGTATTCCAAAATGGTTCCCAAGCATGGATGACTATATGGCCATGGGAAACAATAATCCTGTGAGTTTTAAGGAATTTGAAAGGTTTACTTCTTCAGGCTTGCAGAAAGCCACGAATAAAAATCACACAGCGCCGGTTCATCCTTTTTTTGACTTGTGCGAAGCCCTGAAAGACAAACAGGAAAAACTGACAAAAATTTTTGAGCAGCGTCTTCTGCGTCTGAAAATCGAACTCTTCCAATATGTAAAAGATGAACTTCGGAAGAGAAAGGAAATCCGAAACATTCTCTCGTTTGATGATCTTCTTTTTAACCTGCAAAGAGCCATTCAGAAGGGCGGAGAACCGCTTAAAGAGAATATAAGAAACAGGTTCAGGGCCGCGCTCATTGACGAATTTCAGGATACGGATGTGATTCAGTATGATATTTTTAAAAGCCTTTTTGACACAAAAGATAATATTCTTTTTCTCATTGGTGATCCCAAACAGGCCATATACGGATTCCGAGGAGCGGATATTTTTGCTTATATGAATGCGGCAGCTCATGCGGAGTTCAGGCACACCCTCGGGGAGAACTGGCGTTCCGAACCCTGTCTGATTTCCGCGGTGAATACCATTTTTGAACATTCTGATAATGCGTTTGTTTACAATGAGATTAACTTTAACCGGGTTGGTGCCGCGAAAAAACCAGACCCTGTATTTTTAAAACACAAGGGAGAATCCGAGCCGCCTTTGCAGTTATGGTTTGTAAATGCAGGAACTGGAAAGCCCATGACCAAAGGCCAGGCGGAAAAACTGATTTCCAATGCTGTCGCGGCCGAAATCTCACGACTCCTCGACCGAAACAATGAAATATCCCTGGGGGAAGCGCGTCTCAGGGAAGGCGATATCGCTGTTTTAGTACGCCAGCACAGAGAAGCCAAGTTAATGCAGAAAGCGCTTATGGCCTACAAAATCCCCAGTGTTCTCCACAGTGACAGCAATATTTTTGATTCCCATGAAGCCCTTGAGATGGAAAGAGTGCTTGCAGGCATTGTCCAGCCCAACAGTGAGAGATTCCTCAGAAGGGCCCTTGCAACCGACATGATGGGAGTGAGCGGAGAAGAACTGGATGAGATGACAAAAGATGAGACCCAATGGGAAGAATGGCTCGTAAGGTTCAGGGAATACCATGATATATGGAACAAATCCGGTTTTATTCAGATGTTCAGGCAAGTTATATCCAAACAGGACATATTGCCACGGCTCATGGCTTTGCCTGACGGGGAACGCCGTAATACGAACCTTCTGCACCTTGCGGAAATTCTTCATCAGACCGCTGTTGAAAAAAAACTGGGCATGGCATGGCTTGTCAAATGGCTTTCGGAGCAAAGAGACACGGAGACAAGAGACACGGATATTCCGGGGGCCGAACAATATCAGCTCCGCCTGGAAAGCGATGACAACGCGGTGAAGCTTGTCACCATCCACAAGAGCAAAGGACTGGAATATTCTGTTGTATTTTGTCCTTTTATATATGGCGGTTCTAAAATCAGCAACAAAAGCAAGTCGTTCCTGTTTCATGATGAGAATGATGATCGAAAACTGACTCTTGACATGGGTTCAGAAGATACAGAAAAAAACCAGGTCTTTGCCGAGCGGGAACTGCTTGCGGAAAATCTGCGGCTTCTCTATGTGGCGATGACCCGTGCAAAGAACCGGTGTTATCTTGTATGGGGGCGTTTCAATACAGCAGAGACATCTGCACCGGCTTATCTTTTTCATCATCCGGATGCTGCGGAGGATATTGTCAGCGCGACCGCTGACAAATTTAAGTCATTAGACGATGCGAACATTTTGGCAGATCTGAAAGCGATTCAGGACAAGTCGGACAGAACCATCAGCCTTTCTGAGATGCCCGACGAACCCGGAGAACCGTATTCACGCACTTGGAGTGGGGACAAACTCGGCTGTCCCAAATTTCAAAGTAAGATTCATCGTGACTTCCGCGTGTCGAGTTTTTCGTCTCTGACATCGGGGCGGACACACGGAGCAGAGTTGGCGGATCATGACGCTCAGGCCATTCATTATGACTATGCGGATTCGGAGGATACGCGGGTTCAGGAAGACCTTCTGAATATTTTCTCTTTTCCAAAAGGGCCAAGGCCGGGCACATTTATGCATGAGATATTTGAGCATCTGGATTTTACTGAAACGGATATGTCCGTAGTGAAGGATATGATTGAGGAAAAACTCATTGCATATGATTTTGATCTCAAATGGCGGGACACGATTTATGACATGATCCAAAAGACACTTTCCGTGAACCTTGATGAGACCTGTAAGGATTTCAAGTTGTCACAAATTCGGAATGAGGACCGGCTCAACGAATTGGAATTTTACTTTTCTTTAAATCGGATATCACCGAAACGCTTGAAACAAATATTTGAGAAATACGCTGTGGGTGATTTTTCAGAGGATTTTCCCAGTTATATTGAACAATTGGATTTCGCATCTGTCAAAGGATTTATGAGAGGCTTTGTGGATATGATTTTTCAATTTCAAGGCAAATTCTATCTTGTGGACTGGAAATCAAATTTCCTCGGCCCCGGGGCTGAAGATTATAACCAGGCGACAATGCTTCAGGCAATGAAGGAGAATTTTTACATCCTTCAGTATCACATTTACACACTTGCCCTGCATCGGTATTTGTTTGCACGACACCCGGGCTACAGCTATGAAGAAGATTTCGGAGGTGTCTATTATATATTTTTGCGGGGAACAGAACCGAATCGCCCGGATTTGGGAATATACCGGGACAGGCCTCCGGAACCATTGATAAATGAATTATGTAAAAACCTGATAGGACCTTTGACTCGATAATCAGCTTTTTTTGCAGCAGAGAAACCCGGCTTTTTCCTCCACGGACGGCGGGCCATTCTGGAAAAAAAAGCCGGGTTTCTTCCCCGGACAAATATCGAAAACTTATGGTTGGATACTTAACAGGTTCTTTGTCCGATCCGGGTCAAAAACCTGATTATCGAGTGTTAGTGAATAATTTATGAAAAAAGACATGATAACACAAATCTGCGACAGCGGAGTATTTTCTCCTCTGGATATCCATTTTGCCAGATTTATGGCGAAACTTGCGAAAAAAGATGTTGACAAAATTGCTCTGGCCGCGGCCCTGGTAAGCCATCATAAACAAAAGGGACATATCTGCCTTGATCTTTCATCTGTTAAGAAGAACTTGGATATCCCCTTTTCGTATCCTGATTTGGAGGACTGGCTCGGAAAACTCAGAAAAAGCTCCGCAGTGGGAAACCCGGGTCAATACAAGCCCATGATTCTGGATGATAAATCCCGGGTCTATCTTTACCGTTACTGGGAATATCAGGATAAACTCGCGGCTCTGATTAAAACACGAACCACAGAACAGGCCGAAGATATTGACATGGCAGTGCTGAAAAAGGGGCTGGAACGGCTTTTTCCCGCAAATCAGACAGATGAAACTGACTGGCAGAAGGTCGCTGCATTTACCGCACTGATGAAAAATTTCTGTGTTATTTCAGGAGGCCCGGGAACCGGTAAGACCACAACGGTTACGAAAATACTGGCCTTGGTATTGGAACAGAACCGCAAGCAGAGCATTGCCCTTGCAGCTCCCACTGGGAAAGCGGCCGCGAGGTTGCAGGAATCCATTCTTCGTGAGAAAAATAAAAAGCCTTATGAGGGAGTCAGAGAGGCAATTCCGGAGGATGCGTCAACCATACACCGGCTCCTCGGGAGTGTTCCCGGATCGCCTTATTTTCGTCATAATGCCGGCAATCCGTTATCTGCGGATGTTGTCGTGATAGACGAAGCCTCCATGGTGGACATGGCCCTGATGTCCAAACTTGTCCAGTCGCTTTCCCCCCGGACGCGGCTGATTCTTCTGGGGGATAAAGATCAGTTGGCTTCGGTGGAGGCGGGGGCCGTGCTTGGGGATATCTGTGACACGGGAAATATTCACAGCTTCTCTGAAAAATTCTGCGAGGACTTCAGGCAAATTACCGGACATGCAATTCGTGTTCCTTCAGATGATAATGCAGAACCTGCCACACCTCGTCGGAACCGCTCGGAGATGAGTAACTCCGTTGTTCAATTGCATAAGAGCTATCGCTTTGATAAAAATAGCGGTATCGGTGCGGTCAGTCATGCGGTGAATTCAGGAGATGCGGAAGCTGCGTTAACCCATATGAAAAAGGGGGAATACGGCGATATTTGCTGGAAAACACTTCCGCGGCCCGATGCGTTGCCCCGGGATATAAAAGATACGGTCATTCAGGGATTTCAGAGTTATTTAAAGGCGATTGATGATCCCTTGAAAATGTTTGAATTGTTTGACCGGTTTCGGATTCTGTGCGCGATCAGACAGGGGCGTTACGGTGTTGCTGCCGTGAATATTTATGTGGAGTGGATTCTCAGACAAGCCAATCTCATACAGCCATACAGAACGTGGTATAAAGGGCGTCCGGTGATGATTACCCGAAATGATTATCATCTCCGGTTGTTCAATGGCGATATCGGAATCACCCTGCCTGATGCGGACGCGAACGGTGAAGCAAAGGTTTTTTTTCCTGACACTGAGGGAACGCTCAGAAAATTACATCCGTTCAGACTGCCTGAACATGAAACCGTATACGCCATGACTGTGCATAAAAGCCAGGGATCAGAATTTGACAAGGTCCTGCTGCTCCTTCCGAACAAAGATTCTCCGGTATTGACAAGGGAACTTATTTACACGGGGATTACCCGTGCCAAGGAGAATGCCGAGGTATGGGGAACCGAGCGTGTTTTTCGTGACGCTGTTTCGCGCCGTATTGAGCGGGCCTCAGGCCTGCGTGATGCTTTGTGGGAGACATAGTTGTTTATTTCGGTACAAGGATTTCATATAAGAAACGCTCATGAAAAAGCCGGGTTTTTCACCCGGTCATGAAAATACATGGTCAAAACAGACAAAAAACCCGGGTTTTCAAAATGGATTTACATGGTAAAAAGATTGAATTCTTTTCTTATCATCCCCCTTCTTATACAAAATCCTTGTAACGATAAATAAGGAAACAGGCTCTTTGTTTTTTCTACCAAATACCTACACAACTTAAGTTGTAAATACAATCAATATTGTAATCATTTCAATTTTTTTTAATTCTTGTAGGTTATATCATTATATCCGATTTTTTTACAACTTAAGTTGTAAATCTCTTTCTGTTTCCATTCTCTTCTCTGTCTGTAAAAAATTTCTTTTGTTTCAATAGGCTATTTTATTATTTTTTAGTGTGGCACATTCTTTGCTTATAATTATATCTTTGTCATTGATGAATGAATTAAATTCATTTAATACGGCTTAATAAAATAAACGTAATTAATTTTTAAAATAGCAGGAAGAAACATTTTTTAGCAAATCAATTTTTATGTCAAAAAAATAACATCAGAATATCAGACATATAATCTGTTTAATTTAAAAATAATTTTAATCTTTTAAAGGAGGGTTGTTTATGTCAAACGGAGGTACAGAAAACGGGAATCCGGCAGTTGTCGGGTTAGCAGGCTTTGGTCTTACGACCATGATCCTACAGTTTCATAATGTCGGGTGGTGCGGTGTGGGTCCTATCGTGGCACTGGCATTTGTATTCGGAGGGCTGGCGCAGATGATCGCCGGTTTCCAGGAATTTAAATGCGGCAACAACTTCGGTTACAGCGCATTTGTGTCCTACGGATCGTTCTGGATAGCCTTGGGAGTAATTTTCATTTTGAACCACTTTAATATTTACCATTCCAGCACAACAGATGTCGGATGGTTCCTGGTGGTCTGGACCCTTTACTCGATCATCATGTGGATTCCTGCCATGAAGATTCATGGCGCAATGGCAATAACGTTTACGCTTCTGATCATCGGATTTATACTGCTGGATCTGGCTCATTTTGGTTTTCCGGCATTAACCAAAGTCGCGGGTTACGAGCTGATGCTGTGTGCGGCTGCCGCATGGTACATGATGGCTCATGTCATCTTTGCCCAGGTTTTCGGGAGAGACATTCTTCCGGTCGGCAAACCCTGGCTCAAGTAAGGACAGATAGCGGGTCAGCCTCGGTTACTTCAGCACCCCTAAAAGCCAATGAATCTAAACAATCTGAGGAGGGTATATTATGAAAAAATTTCATATTATTTCAGCCGTATTGATAATTCTTTTTTTTGCGACAAATGCGATTGCCGGACAATCAGCGACAAAAGATGAATGTGTGGTGAAGTGCCATGAGGCCGCGGCACTGATTAATTCTAAAGGACTGGAAAAAGCTGTAAAAGTCATCGGCGACCCCGAAGGCCCTTTTGTATGGAAAGATTCTTATGTGTTTATGATGAATTTGGATGGCAAGATGCTGGCCCATCCTATAAAGCCGGAACTGACAAAGCAGGAACATCTTTTTCTGATGACAGATCCCACAGATAAGGCTCTGTTTGTTCATTTTGTCAACCTTGCCAGAAAGGTAGGACACGGATGGGTTGAGTACATGTGGCCCAAACCCGGTAAGAACACACCCTGGAAAAAACTTACTTATATCTACAGAGTTCCCAATCAGGACATTTTCGTGGGAGCAGGTGTTTATGTCGGTGGTATGATGTACTAATTTATTGATGATCCGTTCTGTAGTTTTTCAGAACTTTTCAAAGGAGCGCAAGGTTTACTTATCTTGCGCTCTTTTTTTTTGAAAGTCCGGATGTCCGATAATCAGAGGGTGGTGTCGTAGATTGAATAATACAACTCGGAACAACCGCCCTAAGTCGGCATACAAAAAATTGTCCGAAGCTCTGATACAGTTTCGAGTTTCAAGTTTCAAGTTTCATCCCCCCCTCCCTACAACTTAAATTGTATTCACAATCTAAGTTGTAATCATTTTTCCCTTCTTTCATTCTTATACTTTATTAAGTTAAATTTGGAATGTTTTACAACTTAAATTGTAGGCATACAATTACCGCTTCTTTTTCTTATTTAGAAAAAAATATTTTTTTATTTTAGCAGGTTATACTATTTATTCTTTGCATGGCATACTAATTGCTTATATTCTATAGAAAAGGTGGTTTGTTATCACAAAATGAATGAGATTCATTTATTATAATCTGATAAAATAAACATAGAGAATTTTTCAAGGAGCAATGACGGAGATGAGGCATAAAATACAGCAAGGAATATCCCAAAGCAAATATCTCATCTCGGAGCGATCAAATAAACGATTTTACCAGGACCGATCACAAAAGGAACAAAATTTTATGGGATCACAAAGCTATGAGCATCGTTTCGGCTGACACTGGCTGATCGGCTACGTTTGTAATCGGATTTCAACTATATTTTTTTAAAATGACAATCATAACTCATTAACTTATTAAGGAGAAAACATGAAAGAGATCAAAAACAAAGGCTGGAGCGTAACTTTGGCGGGACTGGGAATTAACCTTGCACTGGGAATCCTTTACACTTGGAGTATTTTTAAACAGGCAATCAAAGAATCTATTACTGCCGGAGATGGCCGTTTTAACTGGGACATTGCTTCCCTCAACGATCCTTACGCAGTCTGCTGCCTGGTTTTTGCTTTTACAATGATCTTCGCGGGACGGCTACAGGACAAACTCAGTCCGAGAATTACCGCCATCATCGGCGGAATCCTGACTGGCGCGGGTCTGATTGTGATTTCACAGTTCAGCAACCTGACGAGTTGGATTCTGGGATTCGGCATACTGACCGGCATGGGACTGGGGTTTGGTTACGCATCTGCAACTCCCCCGGCTATAAAATGGTTTCCGCCTTCCAAAACCGGTATGATCGCGGGTATCGTGGTCGCAGGATTTGGTCTGGCCTCGGTTTATATTGCGCCGCTGGCGAATTTTCTTATTATTAAATTCGGGCTGAATCAGTCCATGCTGATTTTTGGAGCAGCTTTTCTCGTGGTCGTCTGTTTTCTGTCCATGTTCTTAGTCAATCCGCCTGAAGGTTATACGCCCGAAGAAACAAAGCCAAAAGCAGGGACATCTGCTCCGACAACCGTAAAAAAGACCGAAAATTTTTCTCCGGGCCAGATGATACGGACAGGAACATTTTATAAATTATGGTTTATGTATTTCGTAGGGGCCGGTGCAGCACTGATTATTATCGGCGGCGTGGCCGGAATGGCGAAAAAAAGTATGGGAGAATATGCCTGGATCGTGGTTGCGCTTATGGCGGTCGGTAATGCAGGCGGACGGATTATCGCCGGTATAATTTCTGATAAGATCGGCCGGACCCGCACGTTGCTGATTATGATGAGCTTCCAGTCTGTTGTGATTTTTTCTCTGTTATTTATCGGTGAAACTCAGGTATATCTGCTTGTCTTAGCTGCCACGCTGATCGGATTTAATTACGGAACCAACCTTTCCTTGTTTCCTTCTGCCACAAAAGACTATTTCGGGCTGAAAAATTTCGGCGTGAATTACGGACTGGTTTTTTCAGCATGGGGAGTCGGCGGCTTTGTCTTCCCGAGAGTTGCCCAGACGTTCGTAGCGAAGACCGGAACACCTGAAATAGCTTATATCATGTCCGCTGTCCTGCTGATTGCAAGTGCTCTGATATCACTTACGACCAAAGCTCCTGAAAGCATTCCCGAAGGCGTATCCGCTCTGGAGCGATTTAATGAAACCTAAAAACTGAAATTTGAAACTGAAAATTTTTTATATAACCCGGGGCAACACCCCGGGTTATGTTTTTTTGATTCATTATTAGGCTGTCTGATTTATCTATTATCTGACCAAATAAGTTCTGACGGGTGAAATTCGGAAAAACCGGACGCATGGAAATCATGCAGGACAATTTTTCAAAGTGTCCGAAAAACAATTTGAAAAATTGTCTTACATCTCAGCAGCCCGTCAGAATTTATTTGGTCGGACACTACTTTCAGTAGATCGAAAAGTTTCCGGACTGTGCGCGGGATAGCAGAGAAACCCGGCTTTTTTTCCCGGACGGGGCGTCTTCCCCATATGCATCAGGCTAAGACTGCCGGACGGGGTTTGCAACCCCGTCCGAAACGTTTGTTTTCGGGGGTCGGAAAATATTCCGGACGGGGTTGCAAACCCCGTCCGGCAAAAGCGGGATAGCAGAGAAACCCGGCTTTTTTTCCCGGACGGGACGTCTCCCCCGCCGGAATTCTGATTATTACCAATAAAATCCGATACCGGCAGTTATTCCTCTTCTGTTATCAAGATCAAGCTGAAAACAGAGCTGCCATTCATCCAATACTTCTTTAAAATAACTGACTCCCACGCCGTAAAGCGCATAGTTTTTCTTTTCCGATGACTCTTTATAGTACCGTGCTTTGTCATTAGAGAAATCTTTTCGGGAGATTTCGATTTCGGTTACTCTGGTAACACCAAGAAGCACAGATAAATACATTCCCGGATATATGGATTCAATACCAGTTTTGGCAAAAAGCCCCAGTTCCGTGCCTTCGTTTCCATCACCTGCTCCGACACATTCTCCCCCATGAGGACATGGCTGATCTGTATCAAATTCAACATCATATCCGTGAGCTATGATGGGAATTCCTCCGGCGATAAGATAAGTCTTGTTGCCGATTTCAACCTCTGTCGCGCCTCCCTCCAAAGTAAAAGCGATATCCCCCGCGCTTCCCCCTGCCCCGACACCTCCGGAAAGATATCCCGCTGCAATCGCTGATGAAGATAAAAAAAACAAACTGCCCAGAATGAAAATAAAAGCAATGAGTTGTTGCATATTTTTTTTTCCTTTTCTTATCTGGCTTCCCTGTAATTTTGATAAACTTATGATCATCTCCTTATGCACACCTGAAAAAACGATCATAATGCTGAACAAAATGAACGCCGGCACAGATACGGAGCCAGAAGAAAATCCTCCGGCTGAACTTGTGATGAAGCATTGCCCCTTGTCCTGCTCCACATTTTTGCCAACTTCATTGATTGTTACACTCACCTCATCTGTATCGTAAAACCCGAGCGTATCTCTCACGATCAGTTGAAATGTCAGCACATTCTCATCCGGATCCACAGGCGGTGCGACAAAACCCGGGTTTACACTGGCCGAGTCATTCAGTGTAATCTGAGGCCCGCCGGTCTGAGTCCACTGATAAGACATCGTATCATCAGGGTCAAAAGTATCGGAACCGTCCAAAGTTACTGATGTATCCCAGTCAATGGGCTGACCAGAATCAGAGGGCTGATCCGCTCCTGCATTGGCTATGGGAGGATAAGACAGGTCTGAGCCTGTGTCTGAGATTTCTTCTGCCGCAATGGGATGATAGCTTATCCGGGGCAGATAAAAATCATTCTTGGAATCATATATCATCAGGTCAATTTCCTCGGGCTGGGTTGTGCCCCACCAATTATCCGCCATATTGACTATCCCCGGATTTTCAGTCTGCCAGTTATACAGATAAACAGACAAATTTCCCTCAGAATTCTCAATAGTATTCTCCGTGAGACTGAGTTCATAATTTGCATCAGGCTCGCCCTCCGTGATGGCGATGGCATTCCCGGCGTGGCTTTGAATCTGATTTTTGTAAATCTCTATTTTCGATGCCTCAGCATGGGGGAATAAATTCACGCTGATACAACTGCCGTAAATTTCAGGGGAAGCACTTATGATGGTATTGTTTCTTACTTCGATCTTTTTCCCGTTTATGGATCTCAGATATATGCCCTGGGCGTTATTCATCAAATAATTATTCGCTATGACCGAGGATTCAGTTTCTTCCCAGGTTCCGGTCTGAGAAGAAGATGCGTCTGGCAGGAGAATTATTGCATGATTGCTATTATGAATTCGATTGCTCATAATTTTTTGAAATCCGCCGTAGGTCACGATCCCATCGCCTGCGCTGTATCGTATGAGATTATTTTCAATTAACGGAGATGCGGAAAAACATCTGACCGCGGCGCTGCCAAATTCCAAAGCCCCCTCGGTCTGAGTGTTCCCGGCATATTCAATGATACAGTGACTGAGAACAGACCCGGCTGAGGATGCTTCATCCCAGTCTGTGCTTGTATCTCTGAATGCAATACACCCCCAGGGAGATTCAGGTTCCTCGGCAGTAAAAAGGATGGGGTTGTCTTCGGTGCCATGTGCGTTTAATGTTCCGTCAACCTTGATATAATATCCCACGGACGGGACAGGGGCCGTTTTAAACTTAACTTCCGCGCCCGGTTTGATTTCCAAAGTGACATTTTCCCTTATCCAGACATTTCCTGTTATCATATGCGGATTTTCCTCTGCTGTCCATACGGTATCCTCGCTTATCACCCACGGAGAATCCGGGTCCTCATCGGTTTCAGCATACGATATATCCGAGCCTGTGCCTGAAATGTCTTCCGTGGCCATGGGCTGATATTTCACTTGGGGCAAATAAAAATCATTTTTAGAATCATATATCATCTGGCTGATGTTGTTTATCTCGGTTGAGCCCCACCAGTTATTTGTCATATCAAGGGACTCCGGATTTTCAGTTTTCCAGTTATACAGATAGACAGCCAGATTCCCTTCGGCATTTTCGATGTTGTTCTCCGTGAGACTGAGTTCATAATTCGCATTCATATTCTGTTCTGTGATTGCAATGGCGTTGCCGGCCCTGCTTTGCATAAGATTTCTATAAATCCGTATCTCTGACGCATTATCATGACGATATAAATTTATACTGAGGCAACTGCCGTAGAATTCCGGTGAATCGCTTTCAATCGTGTTGTTTTTTATTTCAATCTTCCCTTGGCCCGAACTCAGATATATGCCCAGCCCGTTATTTGTTATATAGTTATTTTCCACCCGCCCCTGGGATGAGATATTTATGGCGAAATTGGCGTTGTCATGGATAAGGTTGCTTATTATTTTCTGAAATCCGCCATACGCCCGAATACCATCTCCCGCGCTGTGTCTTATAATGTTATTTTCAATTAACGGAGATGCGGAAAAACATCTGATTGCCGCGCTGCCGAAATCCAAAGCCCCCTCGGTCTGAGTGTTTCCGGCATATTCAATGATACAGTGACTGAGAACAGACCCGGCTGAGGATGCTTCATCCCAGTCTGCACTTGTATCTGTAAACGCAATACATCCCCAGGCATGACTGGCGTCTTCGGTGGTAAAAAGAATCGGGTTATCCTCATTCCCCCGTGCGAATAATATGCCGTCAACCCGGATATAATATCCCACAGAGGGAATCGGGTCTGTTTTGAATTGAACAACAACACCGGGTTCGATCTCCAATGTTACGTTTTCCTTTACCAAAACATTTCCTGTTATTATATGGGGATTTTCCTGTGCGGTCCATATGGTATCCTCACTGATTACCCACTGAGAATCCGGCCCCTCATCAGTTTCAGAATAGGATATGTCCGAGCCTGTATCCGGAATTGCTTCCGTTGCAAGGGGCTGATATTGCACTTGGGGAAAATAAAAATTATTATTAAAATCAAATATCAGATCATCAATTTCGCGGGTCTCGGTTGTTCCCCACCAATTATTGCTCATATCAAGAGGCTGGGGATTTTCATCCTTCCAGTCATACACATAGACAGATAAATTGCCCTCAGCATTTTCAATATTGTTCTCCGTGAAACTGAGTTCATAATTTGCATTGGGGGTGTGTTCTGCAATTGCAATGGCATTGCCGCCACTGGTCTGAATATGATTTTTATAAACTGATATCTTTGCTGTCATTTTACCGGCCGCGTCTGCTGCCGCTTCTGCCGCTGCATTGGCCGCCTGAATCGCCTTATTCGCTGCGGCTGCGGCTGCTGATGCATTGGCAGATGCTTCTGACGAGGCTGCCACCGCGGCCCAGTATGCCTCATCATCAGCCGCTTCAGCTATAGCCGCTTTTGCCTGATCAGCCGCTTCTATAGCCGCTTCTGCCGCTGTGACAGCCGCTTCTGCCTCTGTCGCAGCTTCAGCTGCTGTCTGATTGGCCGATGCATCAGAATTGTAATGTAAATTGATACTCATACAGTTCCCGTAAACTTCCGAAGAGGAACTGATAATGGTATTGTTTTTTATCTCAATTTGGTATGTACTTGAACCTAAATATATTCCCTGGTTGTTGTCTGTTATATAATTGTCTTCTATCAGAGCGCCTTGGCATGAGATATTTATCCCGGTTCTGTTATTATGAATCAGGTTGCTTATAATTTTTTGAAATCCGCCGGCGGAGCGGATACCGTCGCCGATATTGTGCCTTATGATATTGTTTTTTATTAAAGGAGATGCTGAGACACAGAGAACAGAAGCGCTGTCCTGAGAATTACCGCCATATTCAACAATACAATGGCTGAGAACACATCCTCCCGAGGCCGTTTCATCCCAGTCCGTGCTTGTATCTGTAAAAGCGATAAACCCCCAGGGATGATCAATATTTTCCGCTGTGAAAATGATGGGATTCTCTGCATTTCCCCTGGCGGTCAATGTTCCGTCAACTCTGATATAATATCCAAAAGATTCAATGGGAACCGTTTTAAATCTGATGATCACCCCGGGCTCGATTTCCAGTTTCACGTTCTCTTTTATCAGGATATTTCCGGTTACATTGTACGGACTCTTATCCGATGTCCAGATGACATCAGCGTCAATAATACCGCCCACATCCGTAGCCAGTATCGGAAGAGGGGTTAAAAAGATGCTAAACATGATGATTAAAATCATTGTTGCCTTTTCAATATTGCGTCTCAAGGTATGGCTCCTTTCCCATGTTATGCGTTTCCACGCGGAAACGTGGAGAACGAAATTCACAAATCGTTTTGAAAAATAGCTTATGAAAAGTTTAATTTGTTAAAATATACGGGAAGATAAAGAAACGCAAGGTAATTTTTCAGACAAGCGGCTCTTATGGTTTTAATTTATCAAATCAGGTATTTAAAAAAAGAATCTCGTTCCCAGGCAGAGCCTGGGAACGAGAGGGGGGTTATTGCTTTTTGAAATTTTTCTTTGTTATTTTTTCCAAAAAATGATATTCTTTTTAAAAAAATGGCTGTCACTCAGGAGAGCCATTGCCAAACTGCAAGTTTGGCACTTCGGATAATGATAACCGCCTGGCAGCTCACTCCCGGGCCAGAGATGATTTTATGAAAATAACAATGACAAAAAAAACCAAACTCATTTTGATTGGCGTGGGAATTTTGCTGGGGCTGATGATCCTTGTGCCTGTTGCGCTGCTTTTTTATCTGGAAACTGATCACGCTCAACGCCACATTCAGACCAAAGTCAACAAAGCCATACCTGGTACGATTTCCTGGGAAAAATTCCGTTTTTCTTTGGTGAAAGGCAAGTTTGAACTGAAAAATGTGCTGCTCAGAGGCCCGTCTGATGAGAAACTTGCAGGCTTTGACCGTCTTTTTATCAATCTTTCCTGGCTCACGCTCTTTCAAAAGAACCTGACCGTTGAAGACCTGACATTGGAAAAACCCTGGGCGCGGCTTCGAAAAGACAAAGATGGCAAACTCAATCTGACAGAGGCGTTTCCCCCTTCCAAGCCTGAAAAAGAAAAGAAAAAAGAAAAGCCTCGGGGGCTGCCTGTCAACATTGTGGTCAGTTCCCTGAAACTTGAAAACGGGTCTGTCCGTTACCAGGCTGATGCCCAGAATTTAAATGCTGCGGTGCAACAGTTTGATATCACCGGAAATGGAGATTTTCTGAAGCAGTCAGGACATCTCAGCGTTCAAATCACCAACGCAGAGATTGACAGTCCCAAGATTCAGACCCGGGCGGATCATCTCCGAATAGAAACTGCTATCAGCGAAGGCAGGCTTGATCCGTTTGTTGTCAAGCTCGGGGTCAGCGACAGGACCACACTTGCGCTTTCCGGAAATGTGAACAATGTGTTTAACGAACCTTTTCTGGACCTCAGCCTTGACCTTGCCGCGTCCCTGCCTGAAATCCGGAAAAGCCTTCGAATGAAACCGGAACTGACAGGGAATGCCGAACTTCATCTCACGGCCAAAGGCATGGTGAACAATCCCGAACTCACGCTCCGCCTTGATTACGGCGGCGGCAATCTTGCCGGAAATCAGATTGACCGGATTGACCTTGACGCCTATCTGGCAGATAGAAAATTAACCATCTATAATTTAAAAGCAGAAGCCGCGTCCGGCGACCTCAATCTTCAGGGCGAAGCAGATTTGCAACAGGCATTTGCCAAAGGTTTTCTTTCCCGGGAAAGAGATTTGGAAGCCATAGCTTATAAACTTTCCCTGAAACAAAATAAGATAAATCTCGCAGAACTGACGGCTGTAAAAGACAAGATAAGAGGGACCGTAAATGCTGATATTTCTGTTCACGGACAGGGCATTTCTCCTAAAACCCTTTCAGCAAGACTTGCCCTGAACCTTCTTGCAAAACAAATCAGTGCTGATAAGATTGCTGCCCCCATTGATGTGCGTTTAAACACCAAAGCCAATCTTGATAAGGGCCTTGCAACCGTTAAGGAACTTGACGCGCAGGCAGGTGACATCAGACTCCGGACAGACGGCACATTTCATCTGACTTCCAAAGACATCGCGGCAAATCTCACATTGGACGCGCCAAATCTCGCAGCGGGTCTGACACCGCTCGGTGTAAAAAATGTGTATGGCACACTCGCACTGAAAAGCCATGTTTCCGGCTCGGTTAGCCAACCTGCTTTTGACTGTGCATTACAAGGAAAGAAACTCCGATTTCAGGATATTACCATCGGAAATGTCAAACTGGATGCTGTGCTGGAACAGTCGGGAATATTGCAGGTTTCACAACTTGATCTTGAAAATCAGGGGTCAGTTCTCCGGGGCAGCGGCACAGTTCAGATTTTCAAAAAAAATTCCCTGACAGTTGACTCCGCTTTTCCTTCAGACTTTTCTCTTACGCTTCGTAATATTGAAACCAAAGATTTTTTAAAGAAAGCCATTGCTGATGGCACGATAGATGGAAAATTAAGCATTAAGGGAAATCTCAGTTCTCCGGCTGTTGACTGCGCCTTACAGGGAAAACAGCTCCGATTTCAGGATATTACCATTGGGAATGTCAATGTGGATGCTGGGTTGAATCAGGCCGGAATATTGCAGGTGTCTCAGCTCAGTCTTAAAAATCAGGGTTCTTCTTTGCAAGGCAAGGGCTGGGTTCGGATTTTCAAAAAAGGGTCTTTTAAGGTTGATTCCGCATTCCCTTCGGATTTCTCCCTTGTGCTTCGCAACATTGAATCCGGGGACTTCTTAAAGAAAGCCATTGCCGATGGTGTCATAGATGGGAAATTAGACCTTAAAGGAAATCTCAGCACATTGGACGCGACGCTTGCTTTGCAGGGTAAAAAACTGGGGTTCAACAATATGGGGCTGGATCATGTTTCTCTTACGGCTGACTTGGGAGGAAGCGTGAAACACCTTACAGGAATGGTGAATCTTGAAGGGAAAAAAATTGATCTTGGCGCACAGAAACTCAGGGGAATCAGGCTGCTGTCCGAACTTGACGGCCAAAAAATCAGTATTAATTCACTTGAGATAGCGGTAACGCCAAAAGAGACCATTGAGGGAACCGGATGGGTTTCTCTTGCTGAGAAAGCCTATCAGATGAATCTGAAATCCAAAGGCATTTCCTTGAAAAATATTGACAAAGTTCGGGAGCAGGACATTGCAAAGGGAAAAATTTTTTTAGATATTTCAGGAAACGGCACATTTGAAAATCCCCGGGTCGAGGGAGATATCGCGCTGAAGAATCTCCGCTTCAAAGAAAAGCCAATGGATGATTTTCAGGTTCATCTGGCGATCAGGGATCACCTGGCCCGGGTCTCGGGAAAACTGAATTTTGATATTGACGGCTCTTTTCATCTGCAAAAAAAGGATTTTTCAGCCACTGTTCTGTTTGATAAAACCGACCTCACGCCCTACTTCAAACTTGGGGAACAGGAGGATTTGAACGGAACCCTGACCGGAAAAATCCAAGCCAGCGGAAATGCAAATGCCGCAGATAATATCCGGGCTTCTGTGGATTTTTCAAAACTGGAACTTTTTTTGAAAAAGAAACAAGTGGTTTATTCCAAAGACGTTAAAGCTTCTTTGGAAGGTGAAAAATTTTCGATTCCCGGTTCCCGTCTCCGTCTTCTCAGACAGGGATATATGAATATTGACGGAAAAGGTAAGCTCAAAGGGCCTTTTGATCTTCGCCTGAACGGAAACATCCCGTTGCAGGTTGCCAATCTTTTTACCGGAGCAGTTCCTGACATCAAAGGGAATGCCACCATTGCCGCCAATCTGAAAGGAACCCCGTCCAAACCGAATATCCGGGGAAAAATCACATTAAAAAAGGTGGGCATGACCGTTCCCGGTCTTTTACAGGAGTTGCATGATCTGAATGGTGAAATCCGAATCACACCCCGGGCCATCACCATCAGTGATGTTAAGGGGCAGTTGGATACAGGTCAGTTTGATCTGGCAGGCACCATTGCTCTTAAAAAATTTCAGCCTGCAAAAGTGGATGTGAAGCTCAATGCAAATGCGCTTCCTCTGAAAGTTCCTGATATGTTGGACATGCTTTTAAACGCCAAATTGCAAGCCAGCGGAACACCGGAAAAATCTGCTATTACAGGAGAAGCGGTCATTCTTGAGGGAACATACTATAAAGATGTGAACCTGAGTCTCCTTGATGGTCTGAAAGGCGTGGGAAAGAAGAAACGGGAAACCGCGCCCCGGGATCCGGAATCCAAACAGCCTTTTCTTAAAAATATGAGTCTTGACATTTCTGTGAAACGCCGGAATCCTTTTATTGTCCAGAATAATCTCGCATATCTGGACGTGAACCCTGATCTCCGCATCTACGGAAAAATGAATCGCCCGCTCATCAGCGGCCGGGCAGAAATAGAATCAGGCATGATCACCTATCAGAAGAAAAATTTTGAGGTGAAAAAAGGCGTGATTGATTTTCTGAACCCATATAAAATTGAACCCACCATTGACGTGGAAAGTGATGTCAAAGTCAGAGACTGGACAATATCTTTGGCAGTCTCAGGCACGCCGGATCAGCTCAGTTTCAAACTGACCTCTGATCCGTCTGAGGAAGACGGAGATATATTGTCACTGCTTTTGCTTGGCAAGACAACACAGGAATTCAACAAAGGAGAGGGCGGAACCTCCCAGGTCCCTGCCCAGATGATTGCTGACGTGATTGAAGAAACTTTCGGGGATGATATCAAAAAAGCCGCGGGCTTAGATATTCTGGAAGTGGCGTTTCAGGAAAATGGCGGAACCGAGGGCAAAGAGACAGATGATGTCACCGTGACCATTGGCAAAGAACTTTCCCGGCGGATGACAGTGAAATACGCTGTGGAATCAAAAAAAGGAGAGATGGTCCAGCGCGCCATTGCAGAGTACAAATTCCTTGAGAATATGCTGATCACCGGATTCCAGGACAGCAAAGGCGCGTTTGGGGGAGAATTGCAGTTCAGGCTTGAGTTTCGTTAAAATAAGCGTATTAATAGTGATTATAAAGGATTTAGAAGGGGGACAGCCTTCTGAAAACATCGAGTATTATATCTTGTACATTATCAGTAGATGGAAAGTACTCCGAAATGCTCGTCCGGGATTGGCAAATCCCGGACATTTCCGGAAATGCTCGTCCGGGATTGGCAAATCCCGGTCACTTCGGAAATGCCCGTCCGGGATTGGCAAATCCCGGTCACTTCCCGCTGATTTGCCAATCCCCCGGAAGCGGTTCGGGGCATTTCCCATCTACTGATTATAAATGATTATCTCGGAGGTGAATTCATGTATCAAAATATATCTGCCCCAAAAGCCAGACTTAATGTCCTCATTCCGACTGGTTTGAAGTCCAGACTTTCTCAATTAAGCAAAACAGAAGGAAAAACGATTTCAATACTTGTTCAGGAATCTATAGAGGCGAAGTTGGCGGATATGGAAAAACAAAAATTTGAAGAAAAAATGAAAAATGCCTATCTTGACCTTGCGGACGAAAATCTCCGAATATGTAAGGAATTCGAATATTCCGACGCTGAAAACATATGATTAGGGACGGATTATGAATATTTTAAAAGTGAATCGGGGTGAAATCTATCTGGCGAAACTTGATCCTGTAATCGGCAGTGAAACCGGAAAAACACGGCCGGTCCTTATCATTCAAAACGATATCGGCAATCTCTGTTCACCAACAACCATTGTAGCGGTTATCACAGGATATTCAGCTAAAAAAGCTTCTTACCCCATTTGCGTTGCAGTAAAAAAGGATGAAGGATTAGCTAAGGATTCCATCGTCAATCTGTCTCAAATTCGGACAATTGACAAAAAGCGTTTGGTGGTACCGGTGTTAACCAAGCTGTCTTCGGATTTGATGCGTCAGGTTGATGAAGCTATCAGAAACAGCCTGGAGATTGATGTGTCATGAATTTTCGGAAACCGGTTTTGCTCCCTTTTCCTCCACAAAATCTGAAGACAGAGGAACCGATCTCAGGCTTTACATTGGCTGGATAATTCTTGAGGAATACGGCGGAAAAGTGTTTCTCTCAGACTCCGAATCAGGGGGAGCGAGCTTCATGATGGAATTTTGAAGGGAAATGAGTTTGGGGGAGAATTGCAGTTCAAGCCTGAGTTTCGTTAGAAGGAAGACATTGAATATTAACCGCGTGTTTCAGAACAATGTTAAGGAAAACCGCATGATAATGAATCCTAGTCTTTACCAAATAAACACAAGGGTCTGGCTGAGAAGATTTGATACCAAAGACAAAAATGCGAGCCTTGAGGATGTCCCTGATTCATATTGGGAAAGTCTGGCAGAAAAAGGAACAGATTATGTCTGGCTCATGGGGGTCTGGAAAATATGTGAAAGCACCATTGAAAAATATTGCTTTCAGGAAGGGGCCATTAAGGACAGCTTCAGTGAGGCGTTAAAGGATTTTCAAAATAAGGATGTTATTGGCTCACCTTATGCCATTGACCGATATGAAATAAATCCCAGACTGGGAACCGAGGATAGTCTTCAGCATGTCAGATCGGTGCTGAATCGTCTCGGCATGAAGCTGATTCTTGATTTTGTGCCCAATCATTTCAGTGCGGACAGCGCTCTGATTCAGACAGATCCTTATGTTTTTCTTGAGGTCAGTTCTGATTTTTTTATCCGTGATCCGCATACATTTTATAAACCCCTTGAAAATGCTGACAGATTTTTTGCCCATGGGCGGGACCCGTTTTTTCCGGCATGGGAAGATACCATCCAGGTCAATTATTTTAACCCGGACGCGCGGGAATTCATGATCAGGACCCTCACCCGTCTGACCCGGTTATGCGACGGCGTGAGATGTGATGTGGCAATGCTGGATCTGAACAATGTGTTTAAAGACACATGGGCAGGCGTGCTTTCTGAGACAGGGGAAAAACCTCCCGAAGATGAATTCTGGAAAGTGGCTATTGAATCCGTAAAAGCAGTAAGTCCTGAGTTTATTTTTATCGGGGAAATTTATTGGGATAAGGAATGGGAACTTCAGCAGCTGGGATTTGATTTTACTTATGACAAGAAATTGACAGACCGTCTCAGAATCGGATATGTGAAAGATATCAGGGAACATTTATTGGCAGAGAGGAATTTTCAGCAGAAATCCATACGCTTTATTGAAAATCACGACGAGGAAAGGGCAGTGACGGCTTTTGGCGAGCAAAGATCAAAAGCTGCGGCTGTTATTATCAGCACGTTGCAGGGAATGCGCTTTTATCACGACGGACAGTTTGAAGGAAAAAAAATTCGCCTGCCTGTCCAACTGGGCAGAGAGCCTGCTGAACCGGTAAATAAACGTATTTCTGATTTTTATGAAAACCTGTTGCACATCACCTGTCATGAGGTTTTTAAAAAAGGAGAATGGTCTCTTTTGGAAGTGATGCCGGGATGGGATGGCGACGCTGGTTATGAAAACATACTGGCCTGGGCATGGAAATACAAAACAGAGAAACGACTTGTTGTTATCAACTATGCGGACGCTGTTTCCACCTGCCGCATAAAACCGGATGTGAAAGGCTGTTCTGATTCGTTTGAATTGGCTGATTTGTTAAACAGCCAGACTTATCTTCGTTCTGTTCAGGAAGCGTCTCATCCCGGGATATACATCGCGCTTGAAAATTATGAAAGTCATATTTTTGCTTATTAACGATAATCAGCAGATCGAAAAACGCCGGACCAGCCTCGTCCCCCACATTTTACCTGTCGCAGTGATCTGTTCGGGAGTCAGTTCATTTTCTTTTCTTCTCTGTCTTTTTTTTAAGTTTACGCAGGTATTTTTCGATTTCCTCCGCAGAGAGACCGGCCAGACGTTCTTCGGGTCTGAGACCGGCCAGACGTTCTTCGGGTCTGAGACCGGCCAGACGTTCTTCGGGGGACAGAGTGGAAAGGAAAACATCCCCCCACATTTTCCCCATCTCGGTGACCTGTTCGGGAGTCAGTTCGGTTTTCATTTCGTATCCTCCTTTTATAAACCAGTGATTCCACAAGCCTTGGAGGAACCAAGCGAGCTTTGTGGAAAAACAACTCATATCATTCTGTTTTTTCAATGCGTTGAAAGCGGCCTGCTTCTCCTTTGCACGGCTTGCAAAGCATTTGACATAGGCATTCTGCGGCTGATTTGAAAGCTCGTTCAGGTTCAGCAGAGGGACCGACGTCAGCAGAGGATTTTCACTTCGATACACACCGGCCTTGTCTGTCGGCAAATAGCCGAACCTGTCCAGCGTGATTTTTCTGACTGTTTTCGCACTGAGCAGAAACGTCTGTGCCTGATGATCTGTCAGACCTCTGGAGCGTTTGTAAAAAAAATCATACCCTATGGCTTGAAGGAACGAAGTCAGACTGACCGATTCAGTGTATTTGAATTCAAGAAGGATGTGTCCGGCGTTGCTGTCCCTCAGACCGTCAGGCAGGCGTTTCAACTGCGCCTCTGACCATTTTGTCTGATATCTTCTTAACAGCAAAATATCTGCTTCCGGCGGATTTGCCATCACAGGAAATTCCGTATGAACCTCAATCCCCACCGGAACTAAAAGCACTTCAAGCAACTTGCCAAGCAGACGATGCCATCGGGTTTTTGGTGATTTTGCCATGTATGAATCTGTTCGCACCTCATAAGTTTTCGAAATCCTTGTCAGTATCTGTATATTTTTATATTATGTGCTTTCTGAGGATTTGTCAAGCATCGCTGAAATTTATCCCTTACGAGGCCGGAACATCGTAACGAGATCAAATTTTCAAATTCGAAATCTTTAACAAACTATTTTCAGCAGATGGAAAACTTTAGGAAAAAGCCCTGGAAGGGCGATCTGCTGACTTTGACACCATAAAAAGAATCCCCCGGCGTTAAGAATCAGAGCTGTTGAAAATGACAATTTCTCCTGCTTTTCGGCACACGGTTTCTATTATGACTTTTCATTATGGAATCGGTATTAAATAACTTTCCCATTTTAATTTATTGGAATTGCACGATAATTCCATTTGGGTAAAA
This sequence comes from Desulfonema magnum, assembly GCF_017377395.1. Lineage (GTDB taxonomy): Bacteria > Desulfobacterota > Desulfobacteria > Desulfobacterales > 4be13 > Desulfonema_C > Desulfonema_C magnum. The sequence goes on from NZ_CP061800.1 coordinate 1,454,489, forward strand.
TTTTGTCGAATACAATTCGCATTTCTGATTTAAAAGTTTCAGCAACTTTTCGACCGGTTTCATAGACTTTATCAATAACATGGACAAAGACTTTTAAACCTTTTTTGGTATGTGTTTTGGCTATCAGATCAGTCACCACCTCCAAACTTGAAAAGATTACTCCCTGACACGCACGAGTAATATGAGGAAACAGGCGATGTTCGATCGGATTAAATTTGGAACAATAGGGCGGGTAATGAGCGATTCGGATTTCAATCCCGATTTCATCCGCCAGAATTTGTAAATCTTGTTTGAAAAGGTAATGTCGGGAACTGTTGCTGCCGCCACCATCGCACAATATCAAAACTGACGTGGCATTTGGATATATTCGGCAACCGTAACCATACCACCAATGACGGAAACTGTCACAGGCAAATTCACTGGTATCATGACTTGTTCCCACCTGAACATACCCGATATTGAGTCGCAGGTCATAAAAACAATGCGGAATTATGACACCTTCGGCAAAACTTGTAAAATCATGATCGAAAACTTGCAATTCCTCCAGCGTATATAGTCGGCCTTTCCTGTAAAAATTTCCAAGATATTCTTTTTTCTTGGTATCCATGCTGATAACGGGATTACCGGCCTTCCGGTATTCTGATCTGAGTTTCAAAATATTGTCAAACTGAGCGTCGCGATCTGGTACGTTTTTTTTCATAGGTTTGCGTTTCTGAGCTTTACGCAACCGATAGTCATGCTTTTTGAGCAATTGACGGACAATGTTACGACTCACTTTTACTCCGTATTTTTTTTCCAGAGCCTCCGCGATTTCCCACTCCCTCAGATTTGTCCATCGTACCTTTTCATCCATCGGATCTCCTGCTGTATGCTCACGCACCACATTCAAAAACTGCTCGTCTATTTCAGGGTGCTCAGTCAGATACTGTTTGCGTCCGCCACCTTTTTTACGTATTTCAGAAGATTCAGCAGGAGATTTTCCAATTTGTTTTGCTACGATGTGTCCGGGCAGGCCGCTTACTTCGATCGCTCCTTTGCGCACAGTCCGCCTGCTGCAACCCAAGACTTTGGCAATATAATTTTGTCCGCCATGTCCCAATTTCAAAGCTTCAATACCGGCATATCGCCGGCGGTCTTTTTCATTCAGACTCTCATAGTATCGCCGCATGATTTCTTCTACTTCTAAGGAATAGGGTTGCATAATAATCTCCTTTTGATAAAGTGATTTTGAAATACACTTTACAGGATTACGCAATTTTTTAACATATAAAAATCAAAATGGGCATATTATTTCATGCTCATTCCTATGTTTCAGATTTCTGCCCTTTTCGGTACCCGAAAACAATATAGATGATCACCCCGATGAACGGCAGCGAGGCTGCGACAAATCCCCAAAGGAGTTTTTTTTCAAACTTTCCAAAATCTTTCTTGGCAATATCTAAGATGGCCCAGCACGTCATTAAAAAAAACAGAACGCCAATGCCTATGATCGTGATCGTGACTGTGTTCATGACTGACCTTTCAACAGTTCGGCAATTTTTAAAATTGTATTTACATAATATTGACTATGATTATATTCATAGACGACCTCATACGCTTTTTTGCTGTCAATTCCGGGATACCAGCCATAGTAATTCAGATAGCTGGCAATGCTCATAATGGCATCTGCATGGTTAAAAAGGTTAATGCGTCCGTCATTGTTTCCGTCTCTGGCAAGCGTAAGAATATTGCTTGGCATAAACTGACAGATTCCCATGGCTCCCGCATATGAGCCGTAAATATCCAAAGGATTGATTTTTTCTCCGGCAGTGTATTTCAGGAAAGCCTTTAGCTCGTCATAAGCCCATCCTGACTTTTTTTCCGCCTTTTTTTCAAAATCTTCATTTGTGAGATGGGTCGAATTTGAAATTTTTTTCCATAATATCGCTTTAACTTTGGGAGATTCCAACGCTGCCATGGTTGAAAGAATGTTAAATACAGAGCTTTTTCCTGTATATGTTCCCAGCCTGGTTTCAACCAGCATGATGGCCGTAATAATTCTCCTGTTCACCCCGTAAGCCTTTTCAGCCGCGGTCAGATCCGTCTTATGGATTTTCATATATCTCCGAGCTTTTCTGATGGGAGACTTTTTTAGAAACTGGCCATAATTTAATTTGCTTTCGCTATGGACAAAATACGAGGAAACACCTTTGGTATTGAAACTTACCCGGGGTTCACTATAAAGTTTTTTTATTCTGGCTTTGTCAAAGCCGTCGCTTATCAGCTTTGCCTGCAGGGATTTAAAATAATAATCATTTTTATTATCTGCTGATGCAGCCACCTGAACTCGTGAACAAGAAATAAAAATCAGTAAACAGCTAAAAAAAATGATCGGCTCAATCCAAAGTTGTCTGATATGTAACATTTTTAATAGACTCCGTTTTATAGGTCTTTGGGGAAATATGCTGTCCCATGGGCTGAAATTATTTTTCAGCTTTGCTTGATACCAATTAAATGACATGTTAAGGATGTGTTTGTCAAACAATAACGAAATTTAAACCATCAGGTCATCTGATCTTAATGAAAAAAGATTTAAAAACAATTTTTAGCTGTCAGACATGCGGGTATCAGACCGCCAAATGGCTGGGAAAATGTCCTGACTGCGGCAGGTGGGACACTTTTGTGGAAGAGACCCGGGCACCAAAATCGTCTAAAGGAAACATGCGAGGCGCATCTTCCCTCAGAACAAAACCGGTTCCCATAGATTCCATTAAGCTTGATCATGAAGAACGTATCCTGACCGGTATCAAAGAATTTGACCGGGTTCTGGGAGGGGGGCTGGTTTCCGGGACCCTTGTCCTGATCGGGGGAGATCCGGGAATCGGCAAATCCACGCTCATGCTTCAGGCGCTTTACGGCCTTGCCATGGGCGGATATAAAGTGCTTTATGTTTCCGGGGAGGAATCCATCCGGCAGATACGGCTGAGAAGTAACCGTCTGGGCACGTTGTCCCCGGATATGCTGGTGGTTTCGGAAGTGGATATGGAACTCATCCTGTCCATGGCTGACGATGTGAAACCGGATGTTCTGGTCATTGATTCCATCCAGACCATGTTCAACGGTGATCTGTCTTCCGCTCCCGGCAGCGTGAGCCAGGTTCGGGAATCTGCCATGCGGCTGATGCTCATGGCAAAAAAAACAAATATTTCCACTTTTTTGGTGGGACATGTTACAAAAGAAGGTGCCATTGCCGGGCCAAGACTTTTGGAGCATATGGTGGATACAGTGCTTTATTTTGAGGGAGACCGGAGCCATGTGTTCAGAATCCTCAGGGCTGTAAAAAACCGGTTCGGATCAACCAATGAAATCGGGGTGTTTGAAATGAAGGAAAAAGGGCTGGAAGAGGTGGTGAATCCGTCCGCGGTTTTTCTTTCCGAACGTCCTTCCAGCGCCCCGGGTTCCGTTGTCACCGCAAGCATGGAAGGAACACGGCCCATTCTGGTTGAACTCCAGGCCCTTGCCAGCAGCACGAATTTCGGGACACCTCGCAGAACAATCCTGGGGCTTGATCATAACCGGGTGGCGCTGCTTGCTGCTGTCATGGAAAAAAAATTGGGAATGCACCTTATGGGCCATGATATCTTTATGAATGTCGCGGGAGGCGTCAAGGTGGATGAGCCTGCTGTTGACATGGGAATTGTTTCTGCGATTGCGTCCAGCTTTTTGGACCGGCCAATCCGGGATAACAATGTCATACTGGGTGAAGTCGGTCTGACAGGTGAAGTCAGAGCCATTGCCCATGTTGAGACCCGGGTGGCTGAAGTGAAAAAAATGGGATTTACAAAATGTTTCATACCGGCAAGCAACCTGAAGCGTATGACAGGAATAAAAGACGGCATCGAAGTTGTGGGGATTAAAACGGTGTCAGAAGCAATAGAGGAGTTGTTCTGAGGCGTACCAGTTCGTAGTTCCGCCTTTAGGCGGTGTCACACCGCCTAAAGGCGGAACTACGAACTGTATGTTTTTTTCCGAAAATCACCCAAGTCAGCCAGCCCCGGAGGGACCGCTGAAAACAGTCCGGCAATTCATTGCCAAGATGGGTGATATGCTCAATGAATTAACTTGAAAACCATTTAATCATATGAAATATAAAAATGTCAAAACGTAACCAGTGGGAAGATCATTATTCACGTAAGGCAAAAAAAGAAAAATTTCCTGCAAGGTCTGTTTATAAACTTCAGGAAATTCAGCGCAGAAACAATCTCATCAGAAAAGGAGACAAGGTTCTTGATCTGGGGTGTTTTCCCGGATCATGGCTTTTGTATGCGGCAGAAGTCACAGGAAAAAAGGGAGAAGTCGTGGGCATTGATCTGAAGCCTGTCTCGGTTCAGGTTCCGGCCCATGTCAGCGTTTACACCGGTGATGCACTTTCCGAGGAGATTCAGTCTGTTATCGGAAATAATTTCAATGTGGTGATGAGCGACATGGCTCCGGCGACAACAGGAATTAAGCATGTGGATACAGCCAGGTCTTTTAACCTTTGTGAAGCAGCGCTCTCCATTGCCCAAAACGTACTGAGACCGGGCGGTTCCTTTGTCTGCAAGATTTTTCAGGGAGACGGATTTAAGGAGTTTTCAGATTCGGTAAAAGCAGCTTTTAAAAAACACAAAATTTTTAAACCTCAGAGCAGCCGAAAGGCGAGCAAAGAAATCTACATTATAGGGATTGGAAAACTTAGAGATGAAACTTGAAACTCGGAACAGTGACTTAGGCGTATATGGAAAAACGCCGAATTTCAAGTTTCAAGTTTCGAGTTTCAAGTTTTAAGTTTCAAGTTTCAAGTTTTGATTTACAAAGGAGAAAAATTATGTCAGGTCATAGCAAATGGTCAACTATAAAACATAAAAAGGGCGCGGCAGATGCCAAACGGGGCAAGATTTTCACCAAACTCATCAAAGAAATTACGGTTGCGGCACGCATGGGCGGCAGCGGTGACATCAACACAAATCCGAGGCTGAGAACCGCGGTTCTGGCGGCAAAGGCTGAAAATATGCCCAAAGATAATATTGAACGGGCCATTAAAAAAGGAACTGGCGAGCTTGAGGGCGTGAATTACGAAGAAAGCACTTATGAAGGATATGGTCCCGGAGGCGCTGCAATTTTTCTTGAATCTCTTACTGACAATAAAAACCGGGCAGTTGCGGATATTCGCCATATTTTTAATAAAAGAGGGGGGAACCTCGGGGAAAACGGGTGTGTGGCCTGGATGTTCGATAAGAAGGGCTATATCAATATTGAAAAAAAAGCAGTTGAAGAAGATGCGCTCATGGAAACTGCCATTGACGCGGGAGCAGAAGATGTTCGGGAGGATGGGGAAAATTTTGAAGTCATCACCGCTCCCGAAGACTTTGAAGCTGTGAAGGAAGCAATTGACAATGCCTCCATTCCTTATCTTGAAGCAGAAGTAACCATGCTTCCACAGACCGTCACAAATCTTGAAGGCAAAGAAGCCGAGCAGATGATTCGGCTGATGGAAGCCCTTGATGACTGCGAAGATGTGCAGAAAGTCTATACCAATGCCGACATTCCCGAAGATATTGTCAACAGCATGAACTGACAGAATATTATCGTTTTTCAGATAAACAGTCACGAGATGAAAGAAGTCCGAAGTTCCGCCCCCAGGCGGTCTGCCTTGTCAGTCATGCATCTGATTTCAGGGAGACCGCCTGAGGGCAGCACTTCGAATTTTTTCAACCTGTGCGGTTCAATTTTTGCAGGGTGGGTGGAGCGAAGCGCAACCCACCGTTTACTCTGAATTTCGGTGGGTTCCGCTTCGCTCCACCCACCCTACAGCTACTGACATTTTATGAGAAAGCCGCGGACCAGGCTTGGCCGGGGATCAGTCTCATATCGTTCCTGCCAAGCAGTTACTTTGTTTCAGATATTCTTCTCGTCATGTCAAATACTCAGTGTCTTTTTAGTCCTCAGATTGGTAAGAGGTCTTAGAAATTTTAACAGAGGTTCAACTTTCTGATTTGGTCTTATTCATGGGGGTGGGAATGAATACGGTATTCGGGTAAAAGGTTTCCGTAAGGCGTAGCATAAAACACTCACTTTCATCTTCCTCACTCGTTTTCCATCTTTTTCCCGGTTGCCAGACAGTAACTAAAAATCCGCCCGGCACCTCAATGATTTCACAACCATCTTTGCCAAAATGTTTCTGAAGCTGTTCTTTCATATTTTTTTTACCTCTGTGTGATTATCCGGTTCGCTACCCATCATTCGGACCAGTCTGAGATGCCCAATTATCATAAAGCAGCTCTTGTCTCAGCCTGACGCAACTTTCTGACAGAGCAGTTTATTCGTCTTCATTGTTCTGAATTTCTCCGCCGCATTCGGGGCAACAAGATGAGACCGCCTGGGGATACAGCGTGCCATAAAAATTAACTAAGCAGCGGATTGGCGGAAAATAGGGACTGTCATACTCAAATTCATCAAAGGCATCACGATAAAAGTATGTTACCGTGTATTTCATCCGACATTTGGCACATATCATCATTTTTATGGCTCCGCAATTTTTTTGAAAAAAATGCCTTTGCCGGACAGACAGCATCCGGCAAAGGCTGACGCGCTAAATCCCTACAAAACAAGCTATTGTGTAAGCATATATTCTGTCTGAAATTTTGTCAAGTTCTTTTCATAAAGTGATTTCAAGAGGATAGGAGCAGGATTGCAGGCCCGGCCAGGCCCCGCAAGGGCGGCATATTTGTAGGCGGCAGGATTGCAGACCCCGAGCGGCCAAGCCCTGTAAGGGCGGCATATTTGTAGCGGCTATTTCCGGAGGATAATTCTATTCAGCATTACCGGCATTCAGCACTTTGAGGGCGACCAGGGCCTGGTGCCGGTATTTTTTTCCTTTTGATGCTTTGAGAAAAGCTTTTCGGGCCAAGTCAAAATTTTCCTTTTCCAGGGCGCAATATCCTATAAGAAGATGAGCAAGTTCCTCTCGGGGATTCTTCTGAACACAGGCGCTGAGAGCTTTTATGGCCTCATTCCAGCGTGCCTGTTCGTAGCAGAGTTTTCCTTTCTCCAGCAAACGGGCTGAGGAATATTCCTGTTTTATCGCCATATCCAGATAACGGATCGCCTGATCCGTGCGCCGGGCCTGAACATAAATTTTGGATATTTTGTCACATTGTTTCGGTGTCGGAGAAGGACCATAAGCCTTTTCAAGATGCTGAATTGCCTTCAGAGGAAAATTCAGATGAAGATAGAGATTCGCCAGTTCTTCCGATTCTTTTGACGTGGGCGGAGTGATTCCGTAAATAATCTCAAGCGCGCTCGCAGCGCCTCGGTAATCATTTCGGCGGAATCGGACTTGTGAAAGTAATTTCCAGTATTCTGTATCTTCGGGGTTTCGGTTCAGAAAATTCAGAAGCGTATTTTCCGCTTCTTTCCAATCCTTCAGTTCCAGGCACACATGAATCAGGAGCTGAATCCAGGATTTTTTCGAGGAACCGCTGGCGCGGTGCAGACGGCGAAGAACGGATTTTGCTTTTTGAAATGCCTTTGCCTGATAATAAGCGGTCCCCGCCTGATAAAGCATTTCCTTTTGAGGAGATTTGCTGAGTTTATAAGCTTTTTCAAATAATTCTCCTGCTTTATGGTATTTTTCAAGCTCATACGAAACCGCACCAAGGTTTGTACAAAGCAAATATGAGGACGGATAGCGCGTGAAGCCCTGTTCATACGCTTTAAACGCCTTATTCAGATTTTTGCCCAGGTACCACGCATTTCCCAAAGCGTAAAATACAAGGGGATTCGGTTTATCCGGATATTTTCGGAGATGTTCTGTGAGCAGACGGCTGGCTTTTTGAAATGCTTTTCCTTTTATTGCCTCCTGTGCCTCATACAAAGCTTTTTGTTCCTCTTTGGTCAGCGAAGCGGTCTCTGTTTCGGCAAACCCATGTGTCGGAAATAAAACCTGGCTCAACAGGAATATCATCAGCAGAATTTGATACATGACGCCTCTGTTTTAACTATTCAGATTAAATTGTATGGGCAAAATCACCCATGTCGGCACAGCTTTTCCCTGAAAATAGCCAGGCTTGAAACGCCATCTTCGAATAGCCTCCAAAACGCTCTGTTCAAAAACCCCCCTGGGCTTTGCCTCCACAACAGACGGTTTTGTCACATCGCCGCTAACAGACACAAGAAATTTCACCGTGACCATTCCTTTTATATCCCGCCGCCTTGCCCGGTAAGGATATACCGGTTCAACTTTTTGCAAAACACGAGGTTTCTCATCCACTTCATCCATGCCAAATTCAGAAGGAACGGACCGCGTCACCGGAACGGGCTGTGACGGTGCCTGCTGAACCACAGGCTCAGGTTTCTGTTCAACAGGCGGCGGCGCAATGGCCATGCCTGTTTTAAGTGTCGGGTTAATTTCAAAACTCACATCAGGCACTTCAAAATTCATCCGGGGAGGCTGAGTATGCACTTTTCTTTGTTTCAGAGAAACCTTGGGCAGCGTCTCAGGCTTTTTTTCTTCGGGCCTGGGGCGTTCCCTTTTCGGATGAAGCGGGGGCGGCGGAGGCGGTTCATATTTTGTCACAAAGATGGCATTAAAAAAAGGTTTTGAATGCTGATAATTCTCTTGATGGGAAAGCTGAGGGATCATCATCAGAATCAGTCCGTTCACCAGAACGGCCAACACAACGAAAAAAAAACGTCCTTTAATGATTTCATTTATCATAGTCATGGTTTCCTCGCTGCAACGCTGATGTTTTCAACCCCGGCAAGCCGGCATTCGTCCAGCGCCTGAATGACAATGCCAGTACTGCTCCTTTTATCCGCGACAATGATAACGGAGCCTCCGGGCGTTTCCACAAGGAACCGCTTCATTCGTGAGCGGATTGAGCGAATATCCGTAGCTCTCCCCTCAATCAAAACGATTCCGTCCTGTGTGATCTCCACCATCAGATGAACTTTCTCCTTTGGTGCGGCACTTTTAGCTGCGGGCCGTTGAATATCCACACTGCTCTCTTTCACAAAACTTGTTGTCACTATAAAGAAAATCAGCAGAATAAAAATCATATCTATCAGCGGTGCCATATTGATTTCCACACCTTTTGAACGCCGATGGCGGCTCATACGAATACTGTTCATTCTCAATACCTCATCACAAATTACAAATCATAATTCTCAATTCTCAATTCTCAATTTCCAATTCTCAGTAGATCGAAAAGTTTCCAGGACAAAAGGAGTGCAAAAATGAAGCGAACGCGGAATTTTTGCAAAAATTCCGCGTTCGCTTCATTTTTGCACTCCTCGAAGTTGCCTTAAAAACAGTATGTTGAAAATTCTTTTCGATCTAATGATTCTCAATTCTCAATTCTCAATTCATAATTCTCAATTCTCAATTTCCACCGTTCCATTCGCAGTTGAATATTATCCGTGCGTTTTCGGATCATATGCCCCATGAAGAGTCCTGGTACTGCCACGATCAGTCCCATCTGAGTTGTCACCAGGGCTTCTGATATGCCGGCGGCGAATGCCCTGGCATTTGCCGTGCCAAAGCGGGAGATGGCCTCAAAAGTGGAGATCATTCCTGTCACGGTTCCCAAAAGCCCTAAAAGCGGCGCGACCGATGCCAGTACAAAAATAGTCTGAATATGGCTTTCCAATTCATTCTGACGCCGTTGTACAAGGGAATCCATAATCTTTTTATCAAAATCAGGATCAAAATGTTCAGGACCTTCACATTCAGTTAATATTTTGTAAACACCATGAATTCCGGTTCTTTCGGAAACGGAGCGAGAAGATGAGACGCGTCTCATCTGTTTTCGCCAATGGGCTATTGCACACAGTTTTTTTATAATAAGATACCACATCCAGACTGAGACCCCAATCAGCGGATAGATAACATAGCCGCCCTGATTCAGATATTCAGCGGCCGCTCTGAACTGAGAATCAAAGTTTGACAAATTAAAAAAATCCATTTCTCACTCACCCCCCGCCCCTGACCTTTCGCCCCTCGCCCCTCGCCCCTCGCCATTTTTCAATACAAACGTTATCAGAGCGGTTCCCTTTTCTTCCATATCACCGATGATTTTCTCAGCTCGGCGGTCAAAAAAGTGATGAACGATCATGATGGGAATGGCCACGGCAAGTCCCAGTTGTGTTGTCACCAAGGCTTCTGATATGCCGCCGGACATCATCCGGGGGTCACTGGTTCCGAACACCGTGATTCCCTGAAATGTATGAATCATGCCGGTAACGGTTCCTAAAAGCCCCAGGAGCGGGGCAATGGCAGCCAGCACGCCGAGGGTCGTGAGAAAACGTTCCAGACGCGGAAGTTCTCTTAAAATGGCTTCCTCCAGCGCGTTTTCCAGCACTTCTTTGGCAGCACCGAGATATTCCATGCCGGTTTTCAGAACATTACAAGTAGGAATTCTGCTGTTTTTATGGCACAGTTCCATACAGGCTTCCCAGTTTTCTTCTGACGCAAGATCACGCAGGCGATCCATGATTTTATCTGTTTTTGTGGGAATGCGTCCCAAAGAATACAGGCGTTCCAAAGAGAGGAGAATGGCAAATAGGGCGATAACAAGAATCGGCCAGACCAGAAGCCCGCCCGCTTCTATCCATTCCCGTAATTCTGAGTTCCGGTTCACTTGTTCGGCAATAACACCGCCGGACAGATCCAGCGGGAGATGATCGGTTTCTCCGGAAACATATTCTTCAATGCCGCGGCGGACGGTCCGAGGGGGAGTTCCCGGAATAGCAACCAGTTTGCCCAGATTTTTGTCAGCTCGGAGATAACCGACATCATCGCCCTGCTGATAGCAGGCTGTGAATTTTCCCACTCTGAGGATGGTCCCGGAGACCTCTGCTCCCTGACTGTCTATAAATGTTCCAGGGTATTTGCGGATTTCTCTGCCTGCTTCTATTTCTTCAAAAAGCACACCCGCGAGATTTTCAATATCTGTCATGCCCGGAAATCGCCCGGGGTCCGTCAGCGGAGCAAGCTGCTCCTTCCAGGAAGGATTTTCAGCGGTCAGGAGGCTTCCCTCAATGATCTGAGTCACATCCTTTGCAATGGTTCTCAGAATTTCTTCCAAGGTCTTGATTTTTTCCTCTTCTTCCTCAATTTCGCTGTGGAGTTTTTCCTCAGTCTGAAGATATTCTTCCAACTGGTCTTTTAATGTCTGAAGACTTTTCTCCTTCTGATCCGTTTCCTTCCTGAGTTCGGACAGTTCTCTTTTTAATCGGCTTTGCTCACCCTGGATCATTTTCCGGGTGGTCTCAATGTCTTTCTGTGTTTCTTTTATCTCCTGACTGATCTGAGCCACGGCCTGACCCCAGGTGTTCGCATCCGCGTGATGCGATATTATAATAATTGAGCATATTGATATAAAAACGAGTTTCATCATTTTTCAGCTTCCAACTTAAAGGAGTGCCAAACTTGCAGTTTGGCATTTTTTTAACAATGATTAAATATTATGAAAAGAAGCCGGGTTTTTCCCCCGGAGATGAAAAAGACCCGCTTAAAAAAACAGCTTCTCAGTTATATTTTCATGGTAAAGGCGTTTACAACCCCGTCCGGCAAAACATGCCTATAGAAACACTTGCCAAACTGTAAGTTTGGCACTCCTTGTGAATTGTCTTTATGGCTCAGGGCTTCCGATGGGAAGGTCCAGAAGTTCCGGGGTTCGTTTCTTTTCGGCAATTTCCAGCGCGCGGGAAATCTCCCTGGCATATTTGTCCGGCAGGGGTTTCCATTGTCTTTTTTCACGATCAAACCAGCCCGCGTGTTTTCCGTCCAGAGACTGGTAAAACATCGCCACGCGCCCCAGCCGGAAAATATTTACCTGGGCAGACCTGTTTTCCAAAGGGATTGTCCCCTCTGTTTTTTCAACCGTTCCGCCATAGCCCGCTTCCACCTGAAGTGCTTCAAGAACCCTTCTTGTTTTTTCATCAAGTCCGAGATGATAGTTATCAAGAGAATCTTTTAAAAACTGAAGTCTTTTCTGTCGTTCTTCAGAAAGAAAGGGAAGGTCTTTTTTCACAGATTCTTCAAGACGCGTGAACAATTCATCCAAAAAAGGCTCCAAAGACATTTTTATCTTTTCAGTCTCCTTTTTTTTTCTTTCCAGTTCAGCAAGGGTTTCCTGCTGTTTTTGAATATATATCTGATATTTGTTCTGCTGATGACCTAACCATCGTTTCCGGTTTTTAAGTTCCCGGATTTCATTCAGATATGTTTCTCTTTGTTTTGTCCATGCCTCTGCTTTTGACTGAGATGCCTGTCCCTGTCTGATGGCATTTTCTATTTTTTTCTGCAAATCAGTTGGTGGTGTGTCTGAGAAGGCACACAGAGACCAGCCTGCTGATAAGAAAAAACACAAAAAGAAGATGAGTCTGATTTTCATTAAAATTTTCCTTTTGACAAAGCAGCATTGTAACCTGTAAATGCAGGTCAGTTATGATTTCAGCACGACACAGATTATATTTAAGTACCAGCCCATAAGTTTTTCCTGATTATAACGGATTCAGGGGAGGGCCGACCAAGCCCTGTAGGGGCGGCATATTTGTAGTAAATCATGCTACAAATATGCCGCCCCGCCGGGGCTTTGCCGGCCCGGCATGATGAACGCTACAAATATGCCGCCCCGCGGGGGCTTTGCCAGCCTCCCCTGAATTCGTTATATTTAGTCCTCTTTTAAATACTAATTCGACAGTCGTAAATTCTCATAACCTCCTGAAATTAATAGTATCGGCATTTTCCGAGGCGGCATATGCCGCCCTGTGATTTCAAAAGGTTGCGGAACAACTTCTGACTTTGAATTTTGAACTTTTCACTGTTGAGATACTAAGCAATCCACGTTAAATACAATCTGTGATAAGCAAGAATGGATCTGTTTTGAAATTCGGGGAATTTTGAAACAGACGTGCAGACAGATCAGCGCAACTTCCGAATTCCTGCTTATAAACAATCCTTTTAGTTATTACAGTAAGTTATTTTATAATTTCCTATGCAATAAAAAAACCACGAGGGTTTCTTAACAAAAAAATCGTCAGAAAGCCTTCGTGGCTTAAGTTAAAACTGTCTTTAACACACCTGAAAAAAATTTCAACCCCCAAAAGGCTTTTTTTGACAATTTACTGTTTTTTTCTTTATCCCCTTTCCAATGGCCTCGTATTCATCAATAAGTTCAGGATGAATCCGCCGGAACAGCAATTCAAGCCCGTCTGCCAGCCGGGGCGTGGGACGGTCAAACAAATTGGAATCCACAATAAAAATACGCTTATCCCGTATGGCAGGCATGGTTGTCCAACGGCTCCATTCGGCTTTTACCTCCTCAAATATTCCGCCTCTGGCCATAGAGGTGATGATAAAGACCTCCGGTGACAGTGCCAAAACCTGCTCGCGGTTCAACCGGGGATAAAGCGTGGGACCTTCTGAAAGATTTTTTCCTCCGGCAGATGTGATAAGCTCATGAATAAATGTACCGGTTCCCACTGCAACAATGGGGATAATTCCAATTTGAAAAAAAACACGAGGACGGTAAGGGGCTTTTGCAACAAGAGACTTTATCCGAGTGATTCGGGTTTCCATGTCATCAACCACAGCCTTTGCCGCGTCGTCAGCGTTCAGCAGGGTCCCGAGTTCCAAAATGGTTTTCATCACTTCATCCAGATTTCCGGGGTCCACCAAATAAACAGGAACATTTAATACCTCAAGGTTATGAATTATTATCTGAGGATTCCCGTCTCTGACACCAATACAAATATCTGGTTTCAAAGCCAGAATTTTTTCCAGTTGCAACTGGGTGTAAGAGCCTACCCGGGGCAGTTTCTTTGCTTCGGGCGGGAAATCGCTAAACCGGGTCACGCCTTTTAAACGATCCTGCCGTCCGATGGCGAAAATAATTTCCGTGACACTCGGTGCCAGTGACACAATTCGTTGCGGGTCATCCGACAGGGTGATCTCTCGTCCCGCCTGGTCTGTCACTTTTCTGCTGGCAGATTGCGCTTCCGCCGTGCAGAAAAAAAAAGCGGGAATAATAAAAAATATAACGAATAATCTGTAGGTTATCATTATTTCTTACCTAAGTGCTGAATCCCATAAATAATGTCCGGGCGGAATAAACAACAATCTTATGTGATCCGACCCGCCGCCTTAGCCACAAAGACACGAAGACACGAAGAAAACACAAAGAAACTTCGTGAGACTTTGTGCCTTTGTGGCAAATATAAGAATCCTGTTGCCTTTGCCACAAAGACACGAAGACACGAAGAAAACACAAAGAAACTTCGTGAGACTTTGTGCCTTTGTGGCAAATATAAGAATCCTGTTGCCTTTGCCACAAAGACACGAAGACACGAAGAAAACACAAAAAAACTTCGTGAGACTTTGTGCCTTTGTGGCAAATATAAGAATCCTGTTGCCTTTGCCACAAAGAAAACACAAAGAAACTTCGTGAGACTTTGTGCCTTTGTGGCAAATATAAGAATTCTGTTGCCTTAGCCACAAAGACACGAAGACACGAAGAAAACACAAAGAAACTTCGTGAGACTTTGTGACTTTGTGCCTTTGTGGCAAATATAAGAATTCTGTTGCCTTAGCCACAAAGACACGAAGACACGAAGAAAACACAAAGAAACTTCGTGAGACTTTGTGACTTTGTGCCTTTGTGGCAAATATAAGAATTCTGTTGCCTTAGCCACAAAGACACGAAGACACGAAGAAAACACAAAGAAACTTCGTGAGACTTTGTGACTTTGTGCCTTTGTGGCAAATATAAGAATTCTGTTGCCTTAGCCACAAAGACACGAAGACACGAAGAAAACACAAAGAAACTTCGTGAGACTTTGTGCCTTTGCGCCTTTGTGGCAAATATAAGAATCCTGTTTTTAGCCGATGTCCCGGTTTCGAGAGCAGTGGATTCCTGCTTTCGCAGGAATGACAGAAAAAAAATTCCGGTCATCGGGTGAAAGCCTGATAGCTGATCACTTAGTTCGGATTCGCATACATCCCGTTCAGGATCGAATCAAACGCCATTTTCAAAACATCAGGAAGGCTTTCAAGAGATACAGGATTCTGTGTTTTCTCTGGCTGAGGACCGGCAATCTCCTCTCTCACCAGATCACACCAGGCTTTAAAAAAGCTCAGGTCTTCAATCAGCCCTTGCTCATAATGATCACTGATGGCAAAAGCAGCTTCAAGGAAACTGGCATAACGCTGATCAAGAAGGATGGCTTCCAATGCGGCAGCCATCTCGCTTTTGTCAGCGTCGCATTTGCACTCGGTAATCAGACCGGACAGAGATATCTTCCGATCTTTCAGACGCTTAAAAATATCCCGTTTTTTAATCAGTCCGTTTTGCTTGTAAACCGCTTCCTGAACGGCCTCATATACGGCTTTGCCAATCAGCTCTCCCATCTTTGAATGCCCTCCGGCATTTTCAATGGGTGTTCCGGTCCCTTCCACAACAATGATATTATCTGTCCCGGTTCCCGTGGCCTGATTCACCAAAGATGTATAGGTGCTTCTGATATCCATGTCATTCAGGGCCGCTGTTTTTGCCTCGGTCGCGGAAATTATGGCGCGGGTCATGGCTCGCTTTGTCAGCTTCATATTGCTGAGGAGAATCATGTTGATGGTTCCGGGTTCGTAGAAATTCCCGGTGTCTTTTGACATTCTGACCGCGTTGGATTTCACTCCCGCGGTGACCAGCGCGTAAACTTCCATGTCTTTGAAATTCTGTTTTTTTACGGACAGATTGTCCATGTCTGCCCCGGTAAAGAGAAAACTGGTGTTTTTTTCAGTTTTTTGTAATACGTTATATAAGCGTTCTCTGGACGCTTCCAACCCGATTTTATGATAGATCCCCCATACCTGGGGCGGTGAATAACTGTTGCCTACAAATTTTATTCCCTGCCGGTATCCTTCCAGGGTGGAGACCACTGACATGGGCGCATTTAATTCGATAACCAGCGTCTTGTGAATAAAATCAAAAAGATAGTTATGGACTATCTGAATATTTTTAATATAATCCAAATTCGGACGAAGCGGAACAGATTTGGCAACATGATCTTCAATGACCTGATTTTCTTTGTTTTCAAATTCCTCTTCATAGATGAGCGAGGCCAGGCAGGAAACAAAATATCCCGCGCGGGTTGATGCTCTGCATGTCAGTTCACAGGGAAAGTAGAATATCTTACCATTTTTTACCGCGTCAACGTCCTTCCATCCGGGCTGACTGAAGAACACTTTGGCGGTTTCTCTGTCGCCGCCGCATCCATAGATGACCTGCGGATTAAAATTTATCCATTCTTCTTTGGTAATCGTAACAATTTGTCCGTTTTTGTTCAGTTTCGGAGGAATTCCGCCGGCAAGTCTGATATATTCATTCTGAAATGAATCATCCCCCGGGGTCATCACCTGGTCCCTGCCCATGAGCCGGATGACTCTTTTTCTTTCAGATTCAGGTATTTTTTTTATCTTGAGCGCAATGGTTTCAAGATACGTTTTTATCTCACGGACAATCTGGGCGGCTTCCTCTGGCCTCTCAAAAATTTTCCCTAATAAAAGGATATTCTGATAATTATCAGAAACAGATTTTGCACGGAGCGTGATCACCTGACATTTATCTTTAAAGTTTTGTTTTACTTTTTTATGAATGTCGGAAATAAAAATAATATCAGGCTGTATTTTTTCTATCTTTTCCAAGGAAGGGGAAAAGAATCCGCCCACGATTTTTTTCTTTGAAATTTCAGGTGGATAAGTGTCATGATACGTTACGGCTCTGACAGCATCCCCTGCTCCGATTTTGAAAATAATTTCTGTTATTCCCGGGACCAGGGAAACAACGCGTTCCGGTCTTTTTTCAACACGGAACGGGGCTCCCTCAGTATCTTTAAAAGTGATCGGATAAGAAAATACAGCAGTGGTACTCCATAAAGTGAAAATGAGAATTACGAATATTTTTTTCATACGAGTGAATTCACTCCCCCTTTCTTCATATCTCTGGCAGCTAAGTCCCGCCGGGACGGCTGAGGACAGCCCGGCAATTCATTGCCGGGCTATATATTTTCTCTTATTTTCCTGAGTAACGTCTTAAAATAAAACATGCCATCAGAGAGCCAAAGAAAAGCAGTGAGAATACGCCTGCCTTTTGCATAAAATCATGGCTCCCGTCAGTGGTCGCACTGATAAAACAAGTGCCGCCGCTGCTGTCGTCATCGTCATCAGAACCGGTTTCAAAAGCATAAGCTTCTGACCATTCTGATACGAGATTCTGACTGTCGTAGAATGCGACTCTCCAATAATATGTCGTGTTTTTCTCCAACACCGAACTCTCCACCTTCAATGATGTAAGATTGGAATCATCTGTCACGTCCAGAACGGTTGATGAAAAATCCGGGTCCGTGCTGATCTGCCATTGTGTGCTGCTATGGGTATCCCCTTCATCCGGATCAGAAAATGCCTCGGTTTGAAGTTCCGGTGTCAGGGACACTTCCTTTGAATCCTTATCAGGCGAGGAAAGTTCCGGCTTATTCGGTGCCAGATTTTCATCCGGTGCGCTGCCGGTTTCAAAAGCATAGCTGTCTGACCATTCTGATGCCGCATTCTGACCGTCATAAAATGCGGTTCTCCAGTAATATGTCGTGTTTTCCTCTAATACAGCCCCGCCTACCGGAAGTGACGTAAGATTGGACGCGTCTGTCACATCCAGAACGATTGATGAAAAATCCGGGGCCGTGCTGATCTGCCATTGTGTGTTGGTATGGGTGTCCCCGGCATCCGGATCAGAAAATTCCCCGGTTCGGAGCTCGGGTGTCAGAGAGACTTCCTCAGAACTCTCATCCGGCGAAGCAAGTACTGGCTTATTCGGCGGCAGATTTACATGTTCTGTTATAAATACGACTTTTTGCGGATTCAGCTCTGTGGATATTTTTTCATCAACAGAATCATCTGCTGTGTTAATGATAACGAGTTCGCCATCTGTGGCGTTGCAGACCCACAGCATTCCGTTTTTATCAATGTACGCGCCCGTTTCCATACCCGCGAGATTTTTATTGTTAAGATATTCGATAGAAAGGTCTTCCACATTTCCGGTGGAAGGATCAAAGGTATAAAGCGAATTATCTCCCCATCCCGCGTATCCCACAAAATATCCTTTGGTGGGTGAGACAACGGCCATGCCTGCGATGTTCCCATAAGGATGATTATCCTCATCACCGTCATCTATCAGCAGGGAAGTCTCATAAGTCGCAGGATTGATACTGACAATGCCGCCCGAATATACGGCATCCATTAAGTCTCCGGCACATTGCACATAAATGGTATTGTTTTCTTCCAGATATCGGATGGACTGGGGATTTTTCGCGGGAAGCGGTATGCCGTGCATTGTGTCATTCCCGAATCCTGTAGTGATTTCTGTGTCTGTCTCTGTATCAATGACCGCCATCCACGCGTCATTTAAAATCCAGTTGCCGTAGCCGCCGCTTCTGTCCTGACGCTGAAAGGTGATAAAAAGCTTTCCGTCCGCAATGGTGCCGCTGTGCATTTCAGGAACTCCGTCTCCGTCATCGTAAGCACTGAGATCAAGTTCCCCGATTTTAAATTCATCTTCTGTGGTCGCAGAAGGATTAATAATCCATGCGTTGGCTGTACCGTAGCGAAGCACATACGCTTTTTCTTCGCTGACAAAAATCATATCATGGGGGTTTGCGCTTTCCGTATCAGGACTTAGCACGGAAAATTGCCAAATGGCTGTATCCGGAGCATTGATGTCAAATTTTGTTATATGATCCATCTGATATCGTCCGATGCGGTAAAAATGATTTCCATAAGCCGCGATGCTGAGGTCTGATTTTGTGGGAACAAGGTTAATCTGAGCGGCCCGGGGCCCCCCGACCGGATCAACCGTTACCACCGCATGTGCGCCGCTGGTATAGTCTGACGCGGTGGTGACAACAACAGCGGTCTGTGTCACTGCTGACCACGCGGGCTGAACATTCATGAACACAAGACCGAGAATCGCCAACAGCGACAGAACCGCAATCGAAAATTCTTTCCGGAGTGCAAAAATAGAGCGAAGCGGTTTTTTGCATCCACAGAAAATCAATAGCCAATTTTTCATAAAATCTCCTTTCAAAGCTTTAATAATTATATTTTATTGAAACAAAATAAGACCTTCCAGGCAATGGATAGCCATTAAAATCTTCGTAATGATCATCTCCTAAATTTTTTGCCTCAAACGTCAGCAAAAACGATTTAAAAAGCCAGGATATTCCCGCGTTGATCTCTTCTTTATCTTCCGCTTTTAACAGATTTGGCGTATCATAGTAATAGCCGTCTTTTTCCACGATATATTCGGTATGCAGCTTTAACGCTTTATATTTTGCTTCGAGTCTCGTCAAATAAGATTCTTCAAACCGGCCTGGTAATTTTTTCCCGTCAGCGTCTTTTTTTTCACTCTCATTTTCCGTATCCTGCCATGTGGCATTTGCAATCAGCCGGAAGATGTCAAAGAAATCAAGCTTGATTCCCGCCTCAATGCCTTGTATGCAGGAACTTGAAACATTTTCAGATCTGCCATATCCTTGGGTAGTATAAATACGAGTAATCAGATCATCCACATCACTTCTGAAATAAACCAGGTTCAGAGAAAAGCGTTTCAGCCAGTCGTGAGATGTCTTCCGGGTTATTTCAGCGCCCGCATCAAAATTGATTCCTTTTTCAGCTTTTAAATCCTCATTTCCGTAGAAAAAGCCCCGATCCCCGAACAGTTCAAAAAAAGAGGGTTCCCGGACATATTTTGCCACATTGGTTTTGAAAGTGAGCCATTGCATGGGACGATACCTGAGACCAAACTGGGGCATGAAATAAGTCTCATCCCTTGAGGTCTCATCATCTTCTGAGTCATCTTTGAGAAACATGCAACGGATCCCGGGGGTGAGCATCAGCTTGTCCTGAAACAGAAACACGCTGTCCTGAAGTCCGATGGAAAATGTATCTCTGGATTTGTCATCTGTCTTCTCTTTGCCGAGCATATTTTCAGATTCATAGATTTCATGCTGTTCATCCAGCAAGAGACTGACGCTGTTGAATTCCGTGAGCCATTCAAGAAAGAAATTCGCCTCGTAACGGGTGGTGATGTATTTGTTGTGCTGATCCCCTGAAAGCCCGATATAGTTGCCTCTGTCATCATATATCTCCTCCTCACGGAAAAAACTGAACCGGGTGCTTGTGTTCAGATGATGCGAGCCTAAATCATTTGCAGTGAGTTTCAATGTG
The DNA here is from genome assembly GCF_017377395.1 of Desulfonema magnum. GTDB lineage: Bacteria > Desulfobacterota > Desulfobacteria > Desulfobacterales > 4be13 > Desulfonema_C > Desulfonema_C magnum. The sequence goes on from NZ_CP061800.1 coordinate 1,474,782, forward strand.
CTGATATTTCTCTCGGTGTCGAGGGATGTATCTACTTTCTCGCTGTTTCTCCAGTTCGGCAGGCCCTGATTCTTTGAAAACCACTGATAGTGAAAATCGGCCCGGACATGTTTTGTGAAATCATAGCCCAGTTTGCCAAGAATATTTTTCTGATCAAACTCTGCATTGTTTCTGTCTTCCCACCTGTCGTCCAACGGATTCAGTTCTGTGCCGTTGTCATTCAGGAATTCAAAATCATTATCTGCATCAAGATAATCTGCTGAGATCAGATAGTCCCATTTATCAGGTTTATGATTGACAAATGCGCTGAGGCTGCGGGCATTGAATGAGCCGTATCCCCCGCCTGCGCTGGCGTGCAAGCCTTTTTCCGCCCGCAGGGTTTTGATATTGATCACGCCGCCCACGGAGGATTTGCCAAAATTGACAGGAGTTATACCCCGATAAATTTCAAGAGACGCAATATCTGAAAGGGAAATATTTGACAGATTTACTCCTCCGCCGGAAGCCTCATTAAGCGGAACCCCGTCCATATAAATGACCACCTGCTCACTGGAAGAGCCGCGTAAAGATACGGTGGAAAAACTGCCCAGCCCGCCGGACTGATGGATTTGAACACCAGCTTCTTTTTCAATGATTTCAGACAGGTCTTCCATTTTTCCCTCAAATTCTTCTCTCTTAATGACAGAGGAAAACCCGGAGATTTGTTCTGTATCCACATCACCGGTCTGGAAATCAGCATCTGCTTTTTCAGCGGTCACGACCACTGCATCCAAAGTTACGGGTTTGCCGTCAGTCTGAGCAAAACCGTTGGCCGTATTTGCGAAAATAAAAGCAATGATCAGAAATAAAATTATATTTTGTTGTTTCATATTTTTTATTGTGAGTGTGTTATCTGCTGTGTCATCTGCCGTATCATCTACATGGATTAGTGATAAGCAAGGATTGAGAGTATCTGAAAAAATCCTTGCTTATCACTAATCCATGTAGATAGCAAAGCAGATGCCAAAACAGATGCCCAAAAAAAAATCCCGAATCGAAATAAATTCGATTCGGGATGCCCCTTTTTTATCCTCGAAATCTCAGTGTCTGTCAACGTTCCGCGAAGATCAGACGTTTTTTTCAGGCAGGTCTTCTGACTCTCAGATCATCCTATTTGCCGCACCTTCCCATCCGAATAATTGAATAGTGGCATTCTGCGGCGTTCGTCCCTGATAACAGCGGCGGGTCCGTTCCCGATTTTAACGGGATTCCCTATTAAGCTATGATAGCGCCTTGAATGTTTTAAACATACTTCTTGTTGAGGGGTGTGTCAACAAGAAATAAAAAAAATTATGACTATAATGCCTTTTGGAAAGGTCATTAATCCTGACTTAAAAAAACAGACCTGTTCATAATCGGTTTGCAAAAAAACATTTTTCATTGTAATGTGAGTGTAATTCAAGACCGTAAATAAAATTTTTTATAAAACTATAACACTCTGTAAATGTTAGGAGTTATTCAGTTGACTAAAAAAGCATAAACAAAATTTGCCAAATAAGCTCTCACAGCATCCTTACTATAGTAAAAGTTTTGACTTCGAATCAATTTGTATCCGGTATTTTAAACTGAAAACTTCAAGCCTTAAAAAAGCATGTATGGTAAGCCGATATAATTTATTCGAACTTTGCCGGCCTCTGTGCAAAAGGTGTTGGATACACCTGAAGTTACAGCGAGGCCGTCACACAATTTATCAATGTAATACACTGAATCAAATAAGCTATCATGGCGAAAGGAATTTGAAAATGCCTATTTCAAAAGTGAACATGGTCGTTGATCCCCAAAAAAACATGGAGAGGGATTATGATCAAGCTCTCATTCATTTGGCATGGAACTGGGACAAATCTGTAAGCGAGGGATTCCTTATTTTTGGCATGGTCGAATTGTTCCCCAAAGGTATTGCACTACCATCGGAGACTGCTCCCATCTACGAAAATTTGGGCAATTACTCAATAGGTTTGCAACGATTTCAGGTTTCCGCAGATGAGGCAATCAAATGGTATAAGGATTGTCGTCAAGGGCTAGCTTTGGAATTAAAGTGTAATAACCCGAGAAAATACAAACTAGCCTCACTGTCCGAGGAGCCTGCATGGCCCAACCTGACGACTGTCATTGAATCAGATTTGCAAACTGTTCCATTTTTGGCTGACTGGCATTGCTGCCCGAGATTGCATCATCTCATCCCGATTCAAGACGAATTTACCAATTCTTTGTGGAATCCTAAACAAAAAGATAAGGCGTTGAAATGGTTGTCTGACCATCTTTTTTTTAATTTCAAAGACTACCCCGAATTGCTCGGTTCAATACATCTGATCGCTCCGAATCCGATTTTTCGTGATGTTGACATAAAGGGAATACCAAGTCAGAATAAGGAGAACTTTGAATCAGCACTTCTTAATTTTTACCTTTGGCCAAGCCAAACGGTTAAGAATTTGAAACTCACTGTTCGGGATATCCGTCCCACAGGGGCAGTGAACATCAGAACATTTGACCTGTCCTCCCCTAAATTAAAGATTGATTTTGGTCATGAAATATACAAGATGGATATCTCCGTAACTTGTCCGCACCGAGGCGTACTTTTTTGGGACAAACCCATGACCTTCATCAGATCAATCAGATCAAACATAAGCATTCGGGGTGCCACGAGGAAAATAATTCTTGAAGACGAAAACAAAGGATCCTCTGCCGAATATGAAACAGATTTGATACATCCTGTCGGTTCAAGCACCATCGGATCAAATCAGCCGCTTCCTCCAGCGCTTAAAGTCATAATAGCGTCTCAGAAGATGAGACAACGCCGTTCGGAAGCAACGCGTTTGGACCAGCACTTATTCAGAGATCAGACAAATGAAGCTGAAGGTTTTGTCAAGGGAATTATCAGACCTGCCAAAAAACGAGTGCTTATTGTTGATCCTTATTTCACAACGCTTCACGAGCTGATCCGATTCGGACTGGCTCCTCATGATCCGTCTGTTTTGGTTCAGATTCTGACTTCGGCCAAGGGTTTCAAACTACTTGCCCATGAGCAGCATATCCAGGATTCATCTTCAGAAAACCAAAACCGTTATTTTAAAAGGCTTCTCAATTTATTAAGATTATCAAAGGACAAGTTTGGCCCCAAAGAATTCGCAAAGATTTTTGATCAATTCTGTCGGGAGTTTTCAGGGCAAACTCGGGCAGAGACAAATAAGATAGCAATCAAAGTGATGACCGGAAAAAAACCAGATGCACACGACAGGTTTCTCGCTGTGGACAATCAGGTCTGGTTAATCGGCAGCTCTTTAAACAAGCTTGGCCGCAGACTGACCGCTGCTATCAGATTTCCTGATCCGGGTCCGGTCCGCAACACACTTGAAACACTATGGAAGGAATCCGAGGAACTGCAAAAATGGATTGAGGGCGGAGAGCGGGCAGATGGCGAAACGAAGCAAATGGATTAAGGACATCAGCGATCTGAGCAGGGCAAAAACAGGGCAGGGCGCAACAATTGCCTGGCCGTCGCCAGATGGCTGTTTGCCAACTTTTCCCGAATTAAACGATCTGGAAAAGCATTCGTCTTATGAGGCAAATGAGCAACTTGTTCCATTCCTTGAAGCGATCAGAAAAGCAGAAAGTCGTCTGTGGATCATTGACAAAAATTTTCTTCAGAAGAAAAAGCCGAGCGGACAGAATGGGATTGATACGATTTGTGAAGCCGTCGCAGTTTCAAATGTCGAAGACATAAAAATAATTGCCATGCCGGGCGGTTCCAAGAGAGCAACAGCCGAAGATGAAGTGAAAAGATTAAAAAATGCCCGCAAAGACCATAAGGCAGTGGCGGAAAGTCTTCCAATAGCGATTTGTACAAATTTGGTGAATAAACGGATGTCCTCCCTTATCCATGACCGCTTCGCCATTGTGGACAATGTGCTGTGGCATTTCGGATCAGATGTTGGCGGACGTGATGCGGCTTTGAACGCGGTAAGCCTGGGGTGGAATGCGGGGGATACAAATGCCGGAGATTTCTTTACGAAATTATGGATTAGATTAGGTTGTGAACCTATCAGGAGATGAAAAAAATGATTGATGAATATCTCAAATCAGCAAATAAATTTCTGATTCACCAAAATAAACGAGCGAAACAGGCAGAGGACTATATTAACGGAATATCAGACAAAGATGCTCTGGAAGAAGCGATTGCCGAATGGTGGAGAAAGTATGCAGCCGGAGAATTCGGTTCGTTAGCCACATCTTTGCCGAATCATATCTCGGATGCTGTTTATCAGGAACCATTGTTTATTCAGACAATGAAGAATTCTTCAGATTTTTTTAAAGACTATATATTATCCATTCGTCCGGAACTACGTGAAGCCATAATTGATATGCTCCAGGAACCTGACAGATCGGATGGGACAGAGAAGGACGCGGCCGGGTGTCTTTTCGGCAGAGTTATCGCACTTGAACTTGCGAAAAATGAATCTGACCCGGCTCAAATGGAACTGGCGTTTTCATGCTTTGAAGTCGTCGGTCAGTTCTGGCCGTCTTTTGAAAAAAATTTTGAAGAAGCCGTGTTTAAACATGGTAAAGCAAGAGAAGAATGGATTGCCTTGTTGTCTGATGTATCAACAGAAATATCCGCTTACTTCAACCTGAATGATCCCACAGATCAAGCCGAAATAAAATTTGAAAAGGCTGAATGGCAGAAAATGGGTAATCCCTTTTATGTTTGGGATTCTCAACCTGGTTTTTATGATGATAAGTTCATTCCCTTTATAAAGCTTGAAATATTGCACAAGCTTGATTTTGAGGCATGGGTTGAAGCCTTGGAAAACCTTCCGCTTCCGCGTATCAAAAAACTCGCCCTTATGCATTCTGAACTGGAGCAGGATCATCAGTCCATTTTGAAGCTGATCAGGGAGTCTTCTCCGGTTTTTGATGAGCGCGGCAAATGGGCGGAGCAAAGAAAAACAGCAGCGCTTTATGGGGTGATGGCCGCGTTCAGGTTTGCGGAAAAAGTTTTTAAAGTTCTCAGTAAAAAGGATCCTGACAGCCTGAAAGACTTGGAAGAACGGGAAATCCCCGAATGGTTTGATCATGTCTTTGAATCGGTTCTCGAAAGACCAGACGGTAAGATCATATCTGCGGGCTTCATTGCCTTGCTCGTCCGTCAGCATGTCGGAGAACTGGTCCGAGAGCATGAGAGAGGCGAGGAAAGAGAATGGTCTCTCACAGAACGTGCGATTGACATTCTTGCTGAAAAGCTGGCTGAAAAATGTAATATGTTGGAACTGATGCAAAATATCTGGAAACTTGAAGAAGAGAGTTTCGGACATGGCAAAGAAGATGATTCCGAAATCAATCATCTCCTGAAACAAGGACTTCCTGTTCTTCAAGACAACAGTATGCAATATTATCTGAGTGCCGTGCTGATAGAAGAATCGCTGTCAATCCGAGACAATAAATATGGAGCGGATGACTCAGGAGAACAATCACCACAAACTCAGAAACTTTGGAATTGGTTCACAGACCTGATAAAGAAGCGAGACCCTTTTATTGACTATATCTGCAATCCTCATTTGCCAGGCGCCTTGAATTGGATATCCTATAATATCGGTCGGATTTTGGCTCAGACGCAGGAACCCGTGAAGGAATTCTCAAAAGCCTGGAAGTCGTTGCAACATCAGCGCAACAGAGTACTCCATCAAATGCCGTCAAATGACATGGCAGCGTGTTATCCGAGCCAATTGCTGATTCGTGTCGGCACAGGAGCAATTCTATGGACAGTTGACAATCCTGAAGAGAGCATGGATTCAGATTCGGCAAAATCGCTCTGGTTTGGCCTTTTCGATTCAGCCTATCATTTATGGTCAATGAAAAGGATTGATGTGAATTCATCTTCTCTTATGCTGCTGAATCAGTGCATTGCTGTTGTCCCTTTGCTATTTAACAAGAAGGATATTGAAAACCCGGTCAGGCGTATAATAGAATATTTTAAGACAGATTCAAAGATGATTTGTAGCATCACCTGGTTGCTGTGGAAAAATGGGTTGCCCATTGCATCCGTTGATTCCCTCCTTTACAAATCACAAGTGAACTTCAGGGATTCTCTGGAGGAAGAACTCGAATTGGTTAAGCTGTCCGGATCCGGGAAAGAAATGATGAAACTTTACGAAGAACTGACGGCCGTGGTAAATGGAAGCAGATCCCCTCTGACAAACTCGGCAGGAGTGCAAGCTTAATCTGAAGTGCTTCGTCTTGTGCCTGAGCCGAGACTATAATCAACTACACACAGAGCAGGAAAAATCGGGAAGCAGGGTTAAATATTTGAAAACAAACCTTGAATAGTAGCAAAATTGGAAAAATAGAAAAAATTGGGGGCGGACATTGGAGTGGTGAAATGAAATTTTAGCACATTTTTTCAGAGGACAGCGGGCGTTAAAAGGTGCTAAAATTTCATTTATGACTTAAAATCAGAAATGATAACTCACACCCGCCTCAAAATAAGCCCCGTCCTGAATATAATAAGCATTATCATATTCACCGTCAGCTCCGGTGAGTTTGCCGGTGGAGTTGCTCACGCGTTCGACCTCCTCATCAAAGATGTTTTTGCCGAGAAACCAGAATTTCCAGTTTTTCATACGGTAAGAGATATTAACGTCAACCGTGGTTTTTGCATCATATTCTATAGTATTCGTATAATCCACATATTTCTTTCCAGTATAGTTTATATCCGCACTGCATTTCAGTCCGTCCAGCGGATAAAGATCAAATCCGAATACGCCGCTGTATTCAGGAATGCCGTAGATATCATATCCCTCCAAATCCTTGAAAACTCTGTCATTTGACGGATGTTCATACACACGCATCTCCCCTGATTTCCACTCGATATTCTGATATGTGCCGGCAAAGCGATACCCAAAGAACGAAGAAACACGACCATCTATCTCCAGTTCAATCCCTTTTGCTTCTGCTTCGCCAACATTTTTCTGACCCAGGGATTTATTGTTGGAATGGTCATAAATGCTTGAAAACTTGTCCTTATAATCTGTGAAATATGTGGTCATGCGAATATTGAAAGCTTTGCTGATCAGATGCTTGTATCCCAGTTCATAGGTCATGGATTCCTCGGGTTTCAGGTCTTCGGGACGGTTCAGCTCACCGCCCTTTTCCGCTGCCCATGCATAATATCGCGGTGTGGGAAACCAGTAATTTCTGCCTGCGGACGCATAGATATTTGCTCTTTTGCTGAGATGATAAGACGGTGCGACAAGCCAACTGAACATGCTGTCATCCTGATCAACCTCGGTCGGAACCTTGTCCCTGAGTTTGATCTCGGCCTTATCCCATCGTCCGCCTATCCTCATGCCCCAATGATCTCCGAAAAGAAAATCATTATCCCAGAACATGCCGTAATGGGTCTCATCAATTTCAAAATTATACTTAGCCGTGTTTTTGTCAGGGTTATTCGGATAAATCCTTGTCTGATCAAACGCCAAGTCTTCAAAAGTGATACCGAAAGAGGGGGTGTAGCAGATACCTCCGAACTCCGCGTTATAGCCCCCGGAAAAGGTGAATGTATATGCGTCCTGCTCCTTGTCGTCATGATACACATTCTTGGGTTTCACATACAGATAATGCAGATCCTTAAAGTCTTCTTCATAGCCGGTCCATGACAGCGCGGAATTTATAAAGGTTTTTTCACTCCTGTGGGAAAGCTCAAGGGCAACATTTGTGTCATCCTGATCCTTTTCCGTGTGCCACCACATGGTGGGGTCTGTTTCACTGACAGGGAAATGGATATCTTCCCTGTAATGCTCCAAATGCCAGTCTTTTTTAACAAATCCGTAAACAGATTTGCTGTCTTTCTGAATGATATTGCCGCGAATCCCGATACGGGTCTGATCCGAGACATTGAACCCGAGTTTCAAAAGACCCGATACTCGGTCGGTTTCTTCATCTTCATATCCATCTGTACTGTAGTTTGAGGCGTTGAGAAAATAGTCCCACTGGTCTGATCGTCCTGAAAGTCCGACATATTCGTCATGAGTGTTCCATGAACCGTATGAAAGGGACCCGTCAAAGCTCAGGGGCTTATCTTTTCTACCCTTTTTTGTAATCACGTTGATAACGCCTCTTGCGGCACCTGGTCCGTAAGCGATTCCCGCGGAGCGCAGCACCTCGATGCGCTCAATCTGGAAAACTGGTATGAAGCTGAATTCGTCATATCTGTAATCACCGATCTTCTGAGGAACGCCGTCTATAAGTATCACAGGCCCTCCTGCCATGGAACTCCTTGTGCCTCGTATGGTGATGGCAGAATTTTTTGAGCTTGTGTCATCCACCCCGGGAATTTTCCTGAGTGCCTCAACAATATCCTTAGCCCCTGTCTCCTCCAATTCCTCAGCCGTTATGATGGAAATACTTGCCGGAGTGTCCAGCATTTTTGACTGAGTTGTGGCAGTCACCACAATTTGATCCAGTTTATGGACATCTGTTTTCTCATCCTGAGCAATCGCGTTGCTTACCAGAAAAAACACCAGCAGAATTGGGACAATACATCTTTTCATAAATAATCTCTATCTCCTTTTTCTAAAAAAATTTTGTCACCTCCAGACCCTCTGATCCGAAGATGCCCTTTTTTAATCACAAATCGCAAATCATAAATAAGTACCGAACCATAAATTTTCCGACATTTGCTTATAAAAAGAGAGGCCGCAAAGAAACCCGGCTTTTTCCGGCGGGGAAGGCGCCCTGTCCGGATAAAAAAAGCCGGGTTTCTTCCTGTGCCGCAACTTGTTGTCCTGTATATAAAAAAAATGTACAAAAACTTTTGCCAGATACTTAAATTGCAAATTACAAATAAATCACAAATCACAAATGACTCTCCTATAAACGGTCATGATTTGCGATCACAACGAAGCATGAAAGTGAAACCGGAATTTTATCAAGCACTGCTACTGAAAAAAGCAGTTTTTTTTCAAGCGATATCTCCCGGTTGTATATCTGAGCACTCAGTCCGAGTCCTGTCTTTATTCCAAATACGGAAAAAGCGGAGAAGATACCGGTTAACCAAAGGTGTTTCAACATATTACTCATTCTCCTTTTCTCATAAAAAAATTCAGCCTGCCACGCATAATAAAATATATAATTTTTTCAGATAGTTAATGGTGATAGTCTGAATACAAAAAAAATCCCGAGTCGAATAAAATTCGATCCGGGATGCCCCTTTTTTATCCTCGAAATCTCAGTGTCTGTCAACGTTCCGCGAAGATCAGACGTTTTTTTCAGGCAGGTCTTCTGACTTTCAGATCATCCTATTTGCCACACCTTCCCATCCGAATAATTGAATAGTGGTATTATGTGGCGTTCGTCCCTGATAACAGCGGCGGGTCCGTTCCCGATTTTCACGGGATTCCCTATTAAGCTATGACAGCACCTTGAATGTCTCAAAATACTGCTTATTAAAAGGCATGTCAATAAAAAATAAAAAAAATTATGATTATAATGCCTTTTGGAAAGACCATTCATCCGGCCCCCTCGGAATGAATATCCCTGAACGATACAGAGATACGAAAATATTCGGAAGATATTTATGAGAATAAGACACAAAAAAAACCCGCGGACAACAGGGAGACATATCCGAAATTTACGGATATGTTTGTAAATGACTGATTTCAAGTTTAAAACCTGACAGATGCTGATACTTGATAATCAAGTTTTCTGATCCGATCCGGTCGGACAGCTTGTCATTTCGTTCGGACGACCCGACTGAGCTTGTTGTCGAAGTCTGATTTCGCCGAAGCCTGTGAAAGCAGGAATCCGTTTTTTACCGATGCCGCGATTCCGGGAGCGGTGGATTCCTGCTTTCGCAGGAATGACAGAAAAAAATTTGATCATCGAGTGATAAATTAAGATATTATCCTGAGTTCTGCCCCCTTTTTTTTAGCCTTTTGCTCAGTGCCTGCTGTGATATCCCCAGCATTTTGGCAGCAACAGACTGATTCCCGTCTGCCCGTTTCATGGCTTCGGCCACGACCAGTTCCGTGGCCTCCTTTATGGTGGGCAGCCGCTTACCTGAAAATATGACCGGCGACGCGTCATCCGCGTTCTGTTCCCCGCAAGAAGGGTTTTCAGAAGTGTGTTCCGGGCCAATGTGGAATCTGAACACCTCCAGAGAAAGTATGCCGGATTTGTGTCTGCTTACAGCATCAAAGATCATGGATTTTAATTCTCTGATATTTCCGGGAAAAGCATAATTTTTAAGCAACGTGAACAATTCCTTTGGCGGGGTCGGCTTTTTCTTTTTCAGACTGTGCGCGGCCTCATCCAGAAAGTGATCCGCGAGCAGCGGAATATCATCCAGGCGCTCACGCAGCGGCGGGATATAAATGCGATGGGTACGGAGCCTGTAATTCAGGTCTTTGCGAAATTTACCAGCCTTCTGAAGTTCCGCAAGATTCTGATTGGTGGCGGCCACAATCCGGGCATTTGTCTGTTTAGGCTCATCCTGACCCAGGGGCAGATATTCGCCTTCCTGAAGAAGCCGGAGCAGCTTTACCTGTGACGCATGATTCAGGTCTCCGATTTCATCCATAAACAAAGTGCCACCGGCCGCCTGTTCAATCAGCCCGCTCCGTACCCGTTCCGCCCCGGTAAACGCCCCTCTGACATGCCCGAAAAGGGTATCTGAGAAAACATTGTCATCAAGTCCGGCCACATTCACGGCAATAAAATTCCCTTTAAGACCGCTGAGGGTATGCAGGGTATTGGCAATCAGCTCCTTTCCCACGCCGGTCTCCCCCCTGATCAGTACGGGCTGAGATGTGCGAGCGATGGACTCGATATATTGAAAAATGAGCAGCATTTTCTTATTGTTGGTGATAATATCCCTGAAAGCTTCGGGCTTTTCCAGTGTGTCCGCCAGAATATGCTGTTTGAGCGCGAGGTTCTCACGTTTCAGTTCCTGAAAAGAGATGGCGCGGTTGATAGCCGTGATCAGCCGGTCTTCTTCCACAGGCTTGACAATATAGTCAAATGCCCCGGATTTGATACACCGAACAGCCGTTTCCACATCCATTGCCCCGGTGACAATAATGATCGGAACATCCGGAATCTCCCGGGTGACTGTGTCCAGCAATCTTTCCCCGTCAATATAGGGCATATTCAGGTCCAGAAGCATAACGTCAATTGCCTGTCCGGAAAGAATATCCATGACGCGCCTGCTGTCCTGACAGGTGATAATATTGTTGAAACCGGCCATCTGCAAAGTGGTGTCAATGGCCAGGAGAATCGCCTCTTCATCATCCACAATCATAATGGGATGCGACGGATTCAGCATATCACTCATTGTACTCCCTCCGTGCTTCCTTTTTTTCGATATATAGCAAATTTCCAATTCTCAATTCTCAATTCTCAATTCTCAATTCCGGAAAGCATGCCCTGACAGTTGTTCCCTTTCCCGATGCAGAAATAAATTCCAGTGTTCCGCAGTGGTCCTGCATAATCCTTTCCGAAATAGCCAGTCCCAGACCCGTGCCGCCGCTGTCCCGTTTGGTGGTAAAAAAAGGGTCTGTGATTCTCTGAATCACATCCTGCGGAATGCCGGTTCCCTCATCCCGGATATGGATAAATACACACTCGGATTCAGCATCATATCCTGTGGATACGCTGATTGCCCCCTGGCTGTCCCGCAGGGACTGGCAGGCGTTCACCAGCAAATTGATGACAACCTGTTCTATCCGCTGGGCATTGCCTCTGAACGCGGGCAGATCTGCCGTATAATGGGTTGAAAAATTATCAGTGGATTTTTTGATCAGGTTGGACACAAGCCCGATGGCCTTTTGGGTGACATCATTGACATGAATCACGTCGGACATTTCAGCCGGCTTATCCCGAGCAAAGTCCTTGAGATCAGTGACAATCTCTTTGACCCGCCTGACACCGTCCTCAATGCTCGACAACAGAAAAGGGATCCGCTCCCGAATCCGGGTGTAATCCATATTTCCCACACGGAACTCCCCCTTTGTCCGGCAGTGTTCGTCCAGGATGGGCAAAACAGAATCCCATACTTTCTGAAGGGTCGGCGTGTTCAGCATGACAGATGTGATAGGATTGTTAATCTCATGTGCCACGCCTGAGACCAGGGTTCCCAGTGAGACCATTTTGGCGGCATGGAAGAGTTGCTCCTGACGCAGCCTGGCCTGTTCTTCGGCCCGCTTTTTCTCTGTTTTCACCATCACACTCCGCCAGATAATATACGAAGAAAGCGCCATGATGATGACGAGTATTCCCAGACACATCAGGGTCAGATGCCGGGTGATGGTAGCAATTTCATTGCGAACATCTTCCACATATATCCCGGTACCCACGATCCAGCCCCAGGGTTCAAAGCCTTTTACAAAGGAAATTTTCGGGACAATCCGGCTGGGATCGTCTTTCCATTGCCATTGATAATTCACATATCCGGCCCCATACGCGCTTACGGTTTTGACAAATTCGACGAACAGCCGCTTTCCGCTCGGATCTGCAAAATTGGAAATATTCTTTCCTTCCAGATCAGGCCGGTAAGGGTGCATGATGATGCGGGGGTGCATGTCATTAATCCAGAAATAATCTTTTAATTCCGGCCCGTAACGCAGGCTGCGAAGATGTTCAATGGCCGATGCCTGGGCTTCCCCGAGGGTGAGCTGACCGTTTTTTTCCTTTTCCGCATAAACATTCAGAGAACTCCACGCTACTTCTGTCAGTTCGCGAATAACCTCACGCTTTCCTTCGGTGAGTTTAGCTTCCACGAGCGGGAGTATCAGCAAAAAAATGGTCATGACAAACAGAAGTACTGTCAGCACCACAGGAAGAATAATTCTTACTGGTATTGTCTTAAACAATTTCCTTATAATTTTATTCTCCATATTTGTCAAAAAGGAGTGCGAAAATTTTATTTTCGCACTCCTTGTCTTGGTTCGCTGAATAACTATCACTCAATAAGGCAACTCGAAATAAATAACATACCCGATACAAAAATGTAGGGTGGGTGGAGCGAAGCGCAACCCACCTTGTGCGGTGGGTTGCGCTTCGCTCCACCCACCCTACGTTCTGAATAACTATCAGGAAGAATAATACGCTGCGTTTTCCTCTATATAACCTTCGGTCAGATCGCAGCCGTAAGCCGTGGCCTGTCCCGTGCCGACATTCAGGTTTGCTGTGATTTCAACATAATCACCGCTTAACAGCTTTCTCACTTCAGCCTCGTCAAAATCAACTCTGGCTTCATTTAAGTAAATGAGTTTGTTGTTCACTTTAATTTCTATTTTTTCAGGCTGAATTTCACAGGCCGTACATTTCCCGATTGCCATGAGAATTCTGCCAATATTGGGATCAGCCCCATATGCCATGGTTTTCACAAGCGGTGAATTGATAATTGCCTTGGCAATAAATTTTGCTTCGTCTTCTGTTTTGGCACCAAGTATATTCGCCAAAAGCAGTTTGGTGGCACCTTCTCCGTCTCTGGCAAGCATTTTTGTCATTTCAATGCAGGCAAACTGTAATGTTTCTGAAAAGCGTTTTTCATCCACTTTCCCGGCCAGGCCGTTTGCCATGATAAGGCAAGTGTCCGAGGTGCTGGTGTCTGTGTCCACAGATAACATATTGAATGATTTGTCAGCAGCTTTGCGAAGCATATCATCTAACACAGGCGTTTCCATCTCAGCATCTGTTAAAATATAAACCAGCATGGTCGCCATGTTCGGTTCTATCATGCCTGCACCTTTTCCGATAATGGTTATCACCGCGTCATCAACCGACACAGACAGGGCCTTGGGATAGGTGTCTGTTGTCATAATTCCTTCAGCGCCTGCAATGGGATCATCATTTAACAGTTTGGAAATACCCTTTACGCCTTTCTCAATTTGTTCTATGGGCAACGGCTTTGCAATAACACCGGTTGAACTCATTATCACTTCATTCTGCGGAACACTGAATTCTTTGGAAACTGCAATCGCCATTCTCCGAGCGTTTTCAATGCCTTGTCTGCCGGTTCCGACATTACTGACCTTGCTGTTTACGATAATGGCCCGTAACAACCCGTTTTTAATAATTTCCCTTCCCAGAATCACCGGACATCCTGGAAATTTATTTTTCGTAAAAATCCCGGCCGCGTTTGCTCTGACTTCCGAATAAAAAACAGACAGGTCGTTCCCCTTGTCTTTAAGCCCGCAATTTTTACTGGCACATTTAAAACCTTTTGGCATGATCGCCTTTTCATGAAGTTTCATCATATCTTCCCTGTGTTCATATGTTCTCGGTAATAACTTACCGGTATTATAAATCTTTCATGCAACAATAAAAAACAATTTGAAAAATTGTCTTACATCCGGACAACCTGTCAGAATTTATTTGGTCATACATTTTAAGTAAGTAACCAACCAAAATTTTTCGGTATCCGAAGACCTGCGAGGTTTTGAAAACCTCGCAGGTCTGATGGCGGCTTTATACCTGAAAATTTATGGACAGGTACTTGGCTTATTTATAATGCTCCTGTCGGATGAGTAAATCCGATGCTCAGAGTTCAGGATTTTCCGGATCAATCCCCAAAGATCGGAGTTTTGCTGCCAGACGTTCCGCACGCTGTTTTTCCGAAATTAGCTGGTTTTCAGCAGCTTCGGCACGTTGTCTTTCAGCTTCGGCACGCTGTCTTTCAGCTTTGGCTCTCTCTGCCCCGGTCTGAATAAGGTTTCCCTCTTTGTCACACCATCGCAGCCATAGCCCGTGCTTTTCCTCGAACTCCCCTTCCCACAGCGTCATTTCAAGCCCGATATGCGTGAGTCGGCGATCTGCTTTTGGGACATACTGTCCTGCCAGCAGTTCGTAAATCCGTAACGCGTCTTTCTGAATCAGCTGCTGCGGATCGAAAATAATGTAATACCACACCCCGATCTGAGCATATTTTTGAAATTTTATGTTGGTTTCCCCGCCTTTGGTATTTGATACAATTTCGACAGCGACCTCCGGCGGCTTTCCGAATTCCCACAGAAAATAGGAGCGGTTCTTCTTATCCCACAGGTCATCTGCCACCTGAACATCCAGACTCAGAAAAATATCCGGCACAATTGGCGGTGTTTTGGTGGCGTGAAAAATCCCCACATTGGCCGAGGTCAGAAAGTGTCTGCCCGGGTTCCACGAACTGTTCAGCGATTCCGTGAGAAGACGTTGCTGTTTTTCAGAAAACAAGTTGTCCACGGGTGTGTCATCCTCCGTAATGATATGACTGATATCCGGCGGTTCGGGAGCCTCCCAGTTGTTTACGGAATCCTCTGTGACAATATGACTGATATCCTGCGGATCAGGGGCTTCCCAGTCATTTTGGGATAATGGCTGTAATGCTTCCATATCTTTCTCCTATGAATCCGTACAACCTGATGATCAGGTTTTTCCGATCTCTGTCAGTAATTCGCCTCCCTCACCGGAAACTGTTTTTGCCACTTTGAATGATCTTTAATTATGATGGCAGTGAGGCAAAGTGTGGGAGCGAAATCAAAGAGATTGCTGACTTTCTGCATAGCTAATGCGTATCATCATTCTGTCATTTTCTGCAAGATAAAAATCGCTTCAAACCTGGCCTTTCTGTCTGTGTCCGCATCCGCCGCATATATGCCGCTCATACTGTTCCTGGGGTGATGAAAATGTCACAAACCGGGCTGACAATTGCGATCCCATTTTTATTCCGCAAATTTTTTATGACTTAAAAATCAGGCAGTTAAAAAATGAGGGGAACAAAAACGGGATCAGCTTTTTCAGAGCCTTGGAAACATTTTCATCACCCCATACTGTTCCTGTCCGCGGTGCGTAAAATTTTTAACTTCAGAATGATGCACTTCGGTAAAATGTGAAAACAAAATTTTTCGACCTGTGCGGTTACAATTTTTGTAGGGTGGGTGGAGCGAAGCGGAACCCACCGAAATTCAGTAAACGGTGGGTTCCGCTTCGCTCCACCCACCCTACATCTCTCTTTAATTTCAAATAGCTATATTTAAACGCACAGGTCGAAATTTTTTCAAAAAACCGGAAACAACTTCCCTTGGGATATGGCGAATCAGAGGAAGAGTCGGTCATTGCATACGAACAGAAACACCTGACCAACATTACATACGGAAATGTTTTTGCGGGGGAATCGGGCCAATCCTCCCGGAAAAGGCGGTTTCCGGGAGGACAGATATGTCCCGGCACAGGCCCGGACAGGCCCGGTTCGAACAGCATTCAGATCTGTTCGAACCAGGCTGTAATACCGCTGATATTGTTCATCACAGCTATTTGTTTACTTTAAAGCAGCTTTGACTTTTTTCGCCACATCTTCAGATACCCATTGGGTCCACAATGTCTCATAATTTTTCAAAAACCAGATTGCAGCATCTTCAGCCTTGGCATTGCTGTTCTTCATGTAAGAAAGGAATTTGTTACATATTTCCTGAGTGGTCTCATATTTTTTGAGAAATTCAACCAGATCAGGCGCTTTCTCAGGCACTGCCTTGTGAACCGCAATATTCACCTTTACAGCAGGATAGGCACATCCTTTGGTTTCATTCCAGACCTTTTCATCAAATGCCGGCTCTTCAAGCGGTGTCATATCAAATTCTCCCAGGGGCCAGGTCGGTGCCCAGTAATATCCGAACCAGGGCTTTCCTTTTTTATACGCGCCGGCCATGGAACCGCTCAGAGCAGCATCCGACCCGGGCAGAAAAAGATTATAGTGTTTGTCAAGCCCGTAAGCTTTGAATTTTGCCCTGTTGACTTTTTCACATCCCCAACCCGGAATACAACTGTAGAATCGCCCTTTGGACGGATCTTCAGGGTCTTTAAAGACTTTCCAGTATTTTGCCATATCATAAACGGACTTCAGATCCGGGGCAACAGGTTTGATGCCGCGTTCAGGATCCCCTTTGATAATGTAAGTGGGAACCAGAAAACCCTGCCAACTGTCTGAAAAATTGGACCCCAGATCAATAAAAGCACCTTCTGCTATGCCCTGGTCATAAATTTTCTGATTATTCTCCACCCAGACTTCCATAATCACATCCACATCTCCCTTGCGGAGACCTGCTATGAGCATAATTGAATCTCCGGGCATAAGCTCCACTTCGTATCCCATACCTTTTTCAGCGATAAATTTTACAATCCGATCATTAACATATGCACTGTCAAAGGCAAGGTCTCCGATAACGATCTTTGTTTTGGCAGCAGCCATGCTTACAGAAAACAGCAATATCAAACATACAATCATACTGACAAACGAAATTCGAATAACGGTTTGTTTCCCTTTGTTTTTCATAATACCATTTTTCCTTTGTATAAGGATAGTTGCGTTTTTTTTATTTTGTTTTCAAATGAAGAATTTGAAAACCCGTCCCATTAACGATTTCCCGTGTTTTTTCTTTTTACGGACATCAGCAGGGGCTTTTCTTCTGATGCCGAGTAGTCATCAGTTAATTTTTTATTTTTATACAACCTCCTTTGCTTAAAATTAAGCTGTCTGAGAATTCCACTTTTTGCGATTATTTATCTCCCTTCGACAAGCTCAGGGAACGCGACAGGCTCAGGGACCATGTCGTTCCCTGAGCCTGTCGAAGGGGAGGCGACCTGGTTTAAAATAAGTGATAAAAAATGGCAGCCCTCGCTGTCCTGTCTTGTTAATTTGCTTTGGCTATATCTTATATGATTTCTGTTGCTTTACTGCAAATCCGTGAGTAATCCGGTCAATGATAATGGCAAGCAGCACAATGCTCAGACCCGCTTCAAAACCTCTTCCGATTTCAATCCGGTTAATTGCCAGCAGCACTTCCAATCCCAAAGTACGCGCACCGATCATAGATGCGACCACGACCATTGCCAGCGCCATCATGGTGGTCTGATTCACGCCCACCATAATTGACGGAAAAGCAAGGGGCAGCTGGACATTAAAAAGAATCTGCCGGGGATTTGAACCAAAAGCTTCGGCAGCCTCTATCACACTTTCAGGAACCCCCCGTATTCCCACATTTGTAAGACGAATAACCGGCGGCACAGCATAAATAATAGTGGCAAAGACAGCGGGAACTTTTCCCAGTCCGAACAGCATCAGCGCAGGAATCAGATAAACAAAACTGGGCATTGTCTGCATGGCATCCAAAACAGGTCGGATCAGATTCTCTGCCAAATTGCTCCGTGCCATGACAATTCCCGTGGGAATTCCTATAATCAGCGAGATAATAACCGCTGCCGCGACAATCGCCAGCGTCATCATTGCCATATCCCAGTAACCAAAGCATCCGATAATGAAAAAAAGCCCGGGAATGATAAATCCGTACCACCATCGCCCCATGGCCCGCCATGCGAGAATGCCTACAAGAATCAGCACCAGGAACCAAGGCAACCACAGAAAAAAATTTTCCAATGAGAGGAGCACCTTGAGAAGTATGATACCTATTGCATCAAAAAAATCAGCAAATTCTGTCAAAACCCAATCCATCAGGCGATCAATCCAATCTGCCAGCGGAATATCCCATTGTTTCGGAAATTCAAACATTATTCTACCTCTGTATCCTGATACATGCTGTCAATGATTGTGTGATTGTAAATTATCCCCATGAATTTTTTATTCTCATCAATAACCGTGATGGGATAAGGACTCGAGGTCGCAAGGGGAAACAGTTCTTCGACAATCGTATCCGGCCCGCACACAGGCACATCAGTGATGAGAATATCGTGAAGCGCGCCCTGTTTTTTTCTTGCGAGTTCCCTCACATCATTGCGTGTTATTATCCCAACAAATTCACGATTTCTTTTTATAAAAAATGCAAACTCATCTTTAGCGGATCGGAACATATGACGGGTTGCCTGAGGTCCCTGCCATTCATGGATCAGCAAATCCGGTTCTTTCATAATCTGTCCTGAAGTCAGTACTTTTGCAGGGGAGGCATCTTGTACAAAATCTCTTACATAATCATTTTCCGGTGTGGCAATAATCTCTTCAGGAGTTCCCAACTGAATGATCTCCCCGTCTTTCATGATGGCGATCCGATCTCCGAATTTTAATGCCTCATCCAAATCATGGGTAACAAATATCATGGTTTTCTGTAAGCTGACCTGAAGATCCACCAGTTCGTCCTGCATCTGACGCCGAATCAGGGGATCCAGACCGCTGAACGGCTCATCAAGCAGCAGAATCTCCGGTTCCTGCGCCAATGCTCTTGCCATGCCGACCCGCTGCTGCATTCCGCCGCTGAGAGAGGACGGCAAGTAGTCTTCCCATTCTTTAAGTCCCACCGTTTCAATTGCCTCCCGTGCCCGTTCATAGCGATCTTCTTTGGACATGCCTCGGACTTTCAGCCCATAGGCAACATTATCTAATACCGTGTAATGCGGCAGCAGTCCGAAATGCTGAAATACCATGGCAGTGGTATAACGGCGAAAATTCATGAGCTGCTCTTTATCAAAAGCACAGATATCCTCATTATTGACAATAATCTTTCCCGCTGAAGGATTAATGAGACGAATCAGGCATCGGATCAGTGTGGATTTCCCGCTGCCGGAAAGTCCCATAATCACAAAGAATTCACCCCGTCTGACATTAAATGAAATATTCCGGAGTCCCAGCACACAGCGGGTTTTGTTTATCTCCTCTTTTGAGGCATTGCGTATGTCAGAACTAAGAAGATTACGGACATCCGTGTCCTTGCCGAAAATTTTCCATACATCTTCGACCCTGAGGATAGTTTCACTGTTTTCCGGCTCCGTTTTCTTATGTTCCATAAATTTTTCTTCTCCTTTGATACAATGGCGGATTATTCTTTGATAATCCCCCTTCACCATTACCATTCACTCCTGGTGATATTATTATACTGATACTATACCTCCTTTTTTGATGTCTTCCATATACCTTGTTTCCCTCCCTGATGAACCTGCTTCATTTAGCTGATACAAATTTATATGGGGAAATCGGATACGTTCCCAACCATATGTATTCGCGGCCTTTAAAGCGGCACGAGCTTTTTGGTTTCATTCTGTGAATTCTATCGGGACAATTTGGGGAAACCAAGACTATCCACAACCTTAACCTATTTGAATTATGTAATTTAAATTTCCAATAGCGAAATATGACACGCTTATAAAAAAACAGTAAATTATAAAAATTGTCTGAAATATTGATTTCACATACACGAATAAAAAAAAATTATCAACTGTTTTAATACCAGTTAAGTACAGCAATAAATATCCTGATCAGGCTAACTGATTGTAAAATATATAAAATATATCTGATTAAAAATGTTTTCAGGAACTATTAGGGAACTCGAAATAAACGCTCATGAAAAAGCCGGGTTTTTCACCCCCGGTTATGAAAATATTTTCAGATAAAAAACCCGGCTTTTCAAAATGTATTTTCACGGTAAACAATATACCCGATACAAAAAACGTAGGGTGGGTGAAGCGAAGCGCAACCCACCTTCTGCTGTGGGTTGCGCTTCGCTTCACCCACCCTACACGCTACCGAGGAAATCCGAATCCCGCGACCGTTACATCGTCCTGCCTTTCATATTCCCCGTGTTCTAGCCATTCATTAAAAACATGAATGAGTATTTCCCGCTGTGTTTCAAATGGCAGATGCACATTTTCCTTCAGAAGTTTTTTTAAACGACTGTTGCCGAAACGAAGCCCTTTTTTCCCGCCAAGCTGATCTGTGAAGCCGTCGCTATACATATAAAAGGACATCCCTTTTTCAATGGGAATCCTATGATTGGTGAATTTAAAATTCAGGTCAGAATTTTTATAGCCCAGGCTCTGCCTGTCGCCTCTGATGACTTTTAATTCCTCATTCTGAATGTAAATCAGCGGCAATTTTGCCCCTGCAAAAATCACCGAGGCGTTGTTTGTTACCAATTGTTCTTTCTCTGACAACTGAACAAAGCATATGGCAGCATCCAGGCCATCATTGGAAAGCGCATGTTCTGTGTCCTGCTGAAGTGTTTTTTTAATAATATAATTCAGACGGTTCAGAATTTCCGCGGGGTCATGGCATTTCTCAGTCCTCGTGATTCTTCTGATAGCGGAAAAAACAAGCATGGTCATGAATGCTCCGGGTACGCCATGTCCGGTGCAGTCAATCACTGAGATAAGAACGCCGTCTTCAAATCTGTCAATATGATAAATATCTCCGCTGACAATTTCGCAGGGCTTCCAGATAAAAAAGCTGTCAGGCAGACAGGATTTCACTGTTTCCAAAGGGGCAAGCAGAGACCGCTGTATGGTTCTGGCATATGTGATACTCTCCGTAATTTCCCTGTTGGCTTCCTCAACTTTTTCAAGGGTCTTGTTAAGGTCGCTATTTTTTTGGTCCAGTTGTTCATTGGCAGAGGCCAGTTCCGCTGTACGCTCTTCCACCAGTTCTTCAAGATGATCCCGATGTCTGGCCAGTTCTTTTTGCATCTGTTCCCGCTCAATAATCTCTTTTATCGCTAAAAACCATGTAAGGGGCGTGACAATGAGGATACTTATCATTGCAACAAAAAAAAGCATTCTGATGATCTGTTGCCGGGCCTTCCGAGTTTCCTCTTGTGACAGCAGCACACTGAATGCTCCGATAACACGATCTTTTATCAGAACAGCGACAAGTCCCTCAAAAAAATTTCCTTCGCTGACACGGCGTTCTTTGTATATGATTTTTTTTGTATCAATCATATGGGATGAATCCGGGCGTTCTGAAACAACAGATACTTGGCCGGCGAGCTGAGGAGACTCGGAAATTTGGGAAGTCTTATGATTCAAAAGATATTCTTTTTCCAGAGAAGTGTATGAGCTTAACGTTCCCACATTCAAATTTATTCCCAGGAAAAGATTGATTTCTTTGTCTGTCATATCTGACAGGCTGCGGATAAAAGGAGCATCCAGGCGGCGAGAGACTTGTACCAGTCCGTTTTGAACGAGTTCCAGTTTCAGCGTATCAGGATTCAAAATGCTGACCCGGAGAGGTGACACGGCTGTCACTCGGAGGCAATTGTCTCGTTCTTCAATACTCGTGTTCGGAGTTTCCGGCAGGGGGAGTCTGTGTTTCAAAAAGGTTTGCCGAAGCCTGTTTTTTTTCTGCCATTGTTCGGTCCGGGGAGGAACACCAGGAGGAACAACAGCCTCCCATAAATGTCCTTCGTCATGATCTGACAGATAACTCAGGCGGGCCTGATGGCTTTCCAGACTGACAGCGCACATGCGTTTGCCGGCAGCATTGTAAAGAACCAGCATGGGAATGCGGCTGGCCATTGCCACTTCATACAGCGATATTGTCAGTTCCCTTTTTTCTCCGTCCAGCATCTCTGCCAGGGATTTGTTACCCTTATTTTCCTGGATAAAATTTGCTTTGTTCGCGTATTCCTGATTATTACTGATCCTGATGGCGGTCTCTTTCATAACGGATTCCATTTCCCGGATATGGAGACGGATCACTTTGGCAGCATGGCAAATTTCCTGCTGTGCCCGTTTTTCGCTCTGCTCCCACAGTAAAAAAAAGATAATGGCTGTCACCAACATGATGGATATGACAACTGACAGCACACCATTCAGAAGTATCTTGGTTTTAATGTTGAGTGTCATTGTTTCTTTCGGGATGATGTGAGATGAAGAGATATTTTTCAATTCTACAACTATTACTCTTTTTTACAGACATTGTAAAGGGGGATTTTTTCTGCCCATATTATGTCCGTGTTTGCAAAAAATCCGTAGGCACGGGATATTTGCAACAGCTTCAGCCACAATGACAAAAAAATTTGCTTTCCCAAATTTTTTTCGCTATAGGTTTCTTTTACAAAAAAATTTGCGCTTCGAGTGATTGTTACAAAGGATGTCTTTATGTCTGAGTTTCAGGAACCTTTTTGGAAAACAAAATCCCTCTCACAGATGACTCATGAGGAGTGGGAATCATTATGCGACGGCTGCGGGCTGTGCTGTTTGCGAAAATTGGAGGACATGGATACAGGCGAGGTTTTTTATACCGATGTTGCCTGCTTTCTGTTGGATATAAAAAAATGCCGCTGCAAATCTTATCAGAACCGGACCCTGCTGGTACCGACTTGTATGATATTGGAGCCGGCTAAGGTAAAAGAGATTCGTTGGCTGCCAAAAACCTGCGCCTATCGTCTTCTGGCCGAGGGTAAGGAACTGCCGTGGTGGCATCCGCTACGCTCCGGCAGTGATCAGACCGTTCATGAGGCCGGTATTTCGATACGCGATAAAGTGATCTCCGAGAAATATGTTCATCCCGAGCAACTGACAGATCATATTGTCGAATGGGAGATTTGATCGGGCATTATCGGGGGCGTCCGACCTCTCTTTAACCCTTAGCTTTTCCTTTAACTTAAGGAGATAATGATGAAAGTAAACAAAGTTGATCATATATGTATTGCTGTCAGGAGCATAGATGATGCCCGAAAAATTTGGGAACCCATATTGGGGAAATCCGGACCAGATGACGAGTATATTGATGCGCCTGAAAAAATCAAGGTGGCAAGATACATGGTGGGCCAAGTGGGCTTTGAACTGATGGAATCCACCTCGCCGGACGGAAAGGTGGCCAAGTTTATCGAGAAACAGGGTGAGGGCGTGATGGTCGTCAGCTTCAATGTGGATAACACCCGTGAATCTGTGGCCGAATTAAAAGAAAAAGATTATCCTTTTATCGGCGGTGTCAGACCTTTCCGTGACTGCGAATTTGCCTTTATACATCCTAAGAAGGTGAACGGGGTTCTGCTTGAGCTGATAGACGATAAGTGGTAACAGTTTAAAAACAAAGAATTCAGCAGATTGAAATGTTTCCGGACTGTGCGCTGTGCGCAAAGAAACCCGGCTTTTTTTCAGGACGAGGCGATCTTCCCCGCCGGAAAAAGCCGGGTTTCTCCCCCGTTCGCCGTGTCCGCCTTGTGACACCCCGAAAACTTTTCGATCTGCTGAAATTTTAAAAAAACAAAATGCAAAAACAGATCAGAATCTTATATCGTTTTTATGCTTTGGCGCGGAAGCGCAGTTCCGAGATGTTTCGCGTCATAAAAGCGAAACATGGAAACGAGGATTTGCAGGTCTGATGCGGAATTTTTGATCTGATGAATATGAATCATTTAAAATAAACGCTCATGAAAAAGCCGGGTTTTTTCGCCCCCGATTATGAAAATATTTTCAAATAAAAAACCCGGCTTTTCAAAATGTATTTTCACGGTAAAGGAGAACCATAATGGAAATAAAAATGAATACCTATTTAACCGTGGTGAAAATTTTCTTTGTTTGCTGGGTAACGCTGATGTGTTTTTCCGTGTTCGCGCCAACAAGTCTGTGGGCTTTGCCGGATAAGTACGAACCCGACAATACATGGGAAATCGCCAAGATCATCCCGCTCAACAATCAGAATCCGTTCACTCAGCATATCCCGGGCTATGACTGGTTTCAGTCCCGTAATTTTTACAACGTCAATGATGAAGACTGGGTCAAATTTTATGCGCTCAAAGGCGAAACATATAAAATTGTCGCCAAATGTATCGGTGAAAACTGCGACACAGTGATTGAACTGTATGACATAGACGGACAAACACTGCTAAAACAGGCAGATGACTATTCCGGTCCCGGGGATTCCCCTGAATATGTGGAATGGGAATGTACTTTTGAAGGCTTTTATTATGCCCGGATCACCCTGTGCGATCCAAGTGCGGAAGGATGTGACGCGTTTTACGGAGAGGGAACAGAATATGAACTCCAGCTGACCACCCCCGCGTGCCTGTGCGCCGGGGTTATTTACGGACAAATAACGCCCTCTGACGCGGCGGCATTTTTAACGCTGTCGGACGATACCGAAGAGATACAGCGTAAAACCATGACAAATTCAGACGGATATTATTATATGCTCCACACCCCCAGACCTGTTTCCGGTTCGACATTTACCCTGACAGCTCAGGCAGAAGGATATGAACCCCATACCCGGGAGGTTGTTGCCAAAGGATATGAGGGGACCGAAGTGAATATAACCCTCGTCCCTCTGCCTCCTGATACCGAACCGCTCGTGTCCATCACATCTCCGTATTCAGATGCCACCATTAATGAGGGAGATTGGATTTATTTTCAAGGAAGTGTTGCTGAGGGAAATGCACCGCTCACTTATTTATGGGATTTTGGTGGCGGTGCTGTCAATTCTGACTTGAAAATCCCCGGAAATGTGGTTTTTGAAACCCCCGGCGTTTACACGGTCACTTTTACTGCTGCTGACAATGACGGGGATACGGGCAATACCTTTGTGACGGTGACAGTCATCCCTGATACCCAACCGGACACGGTCATCACCTCTCCGTCTTCGGACATGACCATTAAAGAAGGCACTTCACTTAATTTTCAGGGAACCGTGACACAAGGAAATGCGCCGCTGGCCTATTTATGGGATTTTGACGGCGGCGCTGTCAACTCGGATGTAGAAGACCCCGGGAATGTATTTTTCCAAACAGCAGGGGTTTATATTGTCACCTTTACCGCCACTGATCATGACGGAGACAGGTCCGAAGCATCAGTGACAATCACAGTTGAAGCCGCGCTCACCGCCTCAATAACATCCCCAGATTCAGATAAAACGCTCTATGAAGGCGAGTCACTTAATTTTAAAGGGCTTGCTGCGAATGGCGACGCACCGTTCACATATTCATGGCATTTTGACGGTGCGGCTTCGGATTCTGATTCGGAAACTCCCGGACCGGTCACATTCGGAACTGAGGGAAATTATACTGTTACTTTTACTGTTACCGATAAACACGGAGAAACAGCCAGCGATTCAGTTACAATAACAGTGAAACCTCCGACTGCCCCGGATCAGTATGAATCTGACGACACCCGGGAAAGCGCCGCTCTCATCGCCATCAGCAATGAACACCTGCCCAGTCAGCAGAACCCGGCATATAAATGGTACCAGCTTCATAATTTTCATATTGTCAGCGATGAAGACTGGGTAAAGTTCTATGCGCTGAACGGGGAAACATACAAGATTACCGCAGAATGTATCAGCGAGAACTGCTGCACAATTATTGAGATTTATGACACAGATGCACAGACCCTTATCATAAGGGCCGAGGCTGAGTCGGCTGAATTTGACTGTCCTTCGGACGGTGTTTATTACGCGAGAATTACCCTTTGCGATCCTGATGCTCAGGGCTCTCAGACATCTTATGAAGAAACAGAATACGAGCTGAAAGTGACCCTGCCCGAACGTGTGTTCACCGGACTTGTTTACGGAAAGGTCACGCCCTCTTATGTGACAACATTTCTGACACTGACAGATGATAACGGGCATATGCACTGTAAGACAATAACAGATGCCGATGGAAAATATTATCTGCCCTGTGAATCCGATTTTTTGTTCATTTTGACAGCGGAAGCGGAAAGATTTCTGACAGATACGGAAGCTGTTTTTGTCCCGCGGGACAGAACTGCCGAGGTGAATATAAAACTGACTTCCGAGTTTCCGCTGACGGCCAAATTCAGAGCCGAACCTGTTGCCGGAGACGCACCGCTGACTGTGCAATTCACGGACCGGTCCGCAGGGGAGGTGAGCGAATGGTTATGGGATTTCGGGGACGGTACCACCAGCATTCTCCAATCTGCCGAACACATTTATTCTGAGGCAGGAACATACACGGTTTCTCTGACTGTCAGCGGACTCGGAGAAGAAGATACCAAAATAAAAACAGGTCACATAAAGGTCAGCGAACCGCCGCCCACCGCTAAGTTCAGCACCGAGGAAAGCAAAGAAACACCGCTGGCCGTGCAATTCGCAAATGAATCCCTGGGCGATATTACGTTATGGGTATGGGAGTTTGGTGACGGAGCAGTAAGCACCAAGGAAAATCCCCCGGCTCATACTTATCCCGAGATAGGAACATACACGGTTTCACTGACAGTGAGCGGGCCCGGAGGCAGTGACACGGAGACAGCGACGGTCACGGTAAACAGGCCCGATACCGAACCTGTTGTGTCAATAACGTCTCCGGCTTGGGATATGGCTGTTAATCAGGGAGAGTCCGTTTATTTTCAAGGCGATGTCACAAATGGCGAATCCCCGTTGACCTATTCCTGGGATTTTGACGGCGGCGCTGTGAATTCCGAGGAAAAAGTTCCCGGATATGTGGCCTTTTTCACGACAGGGGTTTATACCGTCACTTTCACAGTAACGGACAGACACGGAGACACAGGCAGCGCATCCGTAATCATAACCGTATATGCGGATACCGAACCTGTCGCATCCGTCATCTCTCCTTCCGAAGACGTGACCATCAATAAGGGCGACTCTGTTTATTTTATGGGGGACGTTACAAATGGAAACGGGCCGTTTAGCTATTCCTGGGATTTTGACGGCGGCGCTGTAAACTCCAATTGGAAAAATCCGGGAAATACCAGCTTTCAAAATCCGGGAGTTTATACCGTTGTTTTTAAAGTAACAGATAATGACTCAGACATGAGCAGCGCATCCGTAACCATCACAGTCGTCGAAGAGCCGGTTGATACTGAACCTGCCGCGTCAGTGGTGTCACCGGATTCAGATATGACCATCAATGAGGGCGACGCGGTCAAATTCGAGGGGAGTGTCACCAATGGAAATGCGCCATTCAGCTATTTATGGGATTTTGGCGGCGGTGCTGAGAATGCTGATCTCGAAGTTCCCGGCGATGTGACCTTTGCCACCGCGGGCGTTTATGCTGTCACCTTCAGCGTAACGGATAATGACGGAGATACAAGCAGTGACTCGGTAAAAATAACAGTGGCCGCGGATACCGAACCCGCGGCATCAATCACCTCTCCGGGTTCGGACATGACTATCAGTGAGGGCGAAGCTGTTCATTTCGAGGGGACTGTCACCAATGGAAATGCACCATTGGTCTATTTGTGGGATTTTGGCGGCGGGGCGGAAAATGCTGATCTCGAAGTTCCCGGACATGTGACTTTTGCCACCGCGGGCGTTTATGCTGTCACTTTCAGCGCAACGGATAATGACGGAGATACAAGCAGTGACTCAGTAAAAATAACAGTAAAAAAAGCGGTGGTCAATACCGCGCCGCTTGCGTCAATAGCGTCTCCGGCTTGGGACAGGATCATCAATGAAGGGGATTCGCTTTATTTTGAGGGATATGTTACAAATGGGAACGCGCCGTT
The DNA here is from genome assembly GCF_017377395.1 of Desulfonema magnum. Lineage (GTDB taxonomy): Bacteria > Desulfobacterota > Desulfobacteria > Desulfobacterales > 4be13 > Desulfonema_C > Desulfonema_C magnum. Next base: position 1,502,982 of record NZ_CP061800.1, read on the forward strand.
TACTTATTTCTGGGATTTTGGCGGCGGCGCTGTGAATTCCGACTTTCAAACTCCGGGATATGTGACATTCCTCTATTCCGGCGTTTACAGTATCACATTCACGGTAACAGACAATGACGGGGATACCAGCAGAACCTCTGTCACGGTAACGGTAAATGAAGCTGCCGCGGACACGGTTCCGACAGCATCAATACCGTCTCCGGCTTCAGATACGGTCATCAGTGAAGGAGACTCGGTTTATTTTGAGGGAGCGGTTGTGAACGGGAACGGGCCGTTTATCTATTCCTGGGATTTTGGCGGCGGCGCTGTGGATTCTGTCTCAGACATTCCCGGAAACGTGATCTTCTCCGCAGCGGGCGTTTACACCGTCACTTTCACTGTAACAGACAATAACGGCGATACGAACAGCGCGTCTGTTCAGGTCACGGTCAACAAAGTTTCAGACGAGACTCCCCTGACAGCTTCAATAACCTCTCCGGATTCGGACAGCGTCATCAGTGAAGGGGACTCGGTTTATTTTGAGGGAGCGGTTGTGAACGGGAATGAGCCGTTTATCTATTCCTGGGATTTTGGCGGCGGCGCTGTGAATTCTGTCACAAAAGTTCCCGGAGGCATGACCTTCTCCACTACGGGAGTTTATACTGTCACATTTACAGTAAAGGACAATGACGGAGATACGAGCAGCGCGTCTGTTCAGGTCACTGTCAACGAAGTCTCAGATGATACTGCTCTGACAGCCTCAATAACATCTCCGACTTCGGAGATGACCATTAATGAGGGCGGCTCAGTTTATTTTGAGGGAGAAGTGACGAACGGGAACGGGCCATTTATTTATTTCTGGGATTTTGGCGGCGGCGCGGAAAATGCTGATCTCAAAGTTCCGGGGAATGTGACATTCTCCTCTGCGGGGAATTATACTGTCACCTTTGCAGTAACGGACAATGACGGCGATACGAGCAACGCGTCTGTCCTGGTCACGGTCAACAAAGCTTCAGGCGATACCATTCCCTCGGCTTCAATAATATCTCCGGCTTCGGACATAACCATTAATGAGGGCGGCTCAGTTTATTTTGAGGGAGAAGTTACGAACGGGAACGGGCCATTTATTTATTCCTGGGATTTTGGCGGCGGCGCGGAAAATTCTGATTTCAAAGTTCCGGGGAATGTGACGTTCTCGGCCGCGGGAATTTATACGGTTGTTTTCAAAGCAACGGATAATGACGGCGATACTGACACTGATTCAGTCACGGTGACAGTAAGCCCGGGCATTTATAAGCCTGATCTTTCTCTGCCGAATGATGCTCAGGCAAATGTGACATTAACACCTGAACTCCGAGTAAAAGCCTTGTCCGCACCGGGTTATGTCCATGACAGGACCCTGTGGCAGATCAGCGAATCACCTGATTTCTCCGCTCTTGTTTTTGAAAAGACAAGTGATTCTCATGTCACGTCACTGACGGCTCCGGAATCGGTTTTGGATGAGGGCAGGACATACTATTGGAGAGTCCGATTTTACAATGACAAGGACACTGCTTCTGAATGGTCAGCAATCTATTCATTCACAACCCTTGCAACCGAAAATGATGTAAATGCAGACGGTGTGCCGGATGATCAGGAAGCTGATGACACCGTTGATTTGAACCAGGACGGAACACCTGACAGCGCCCAGAATGATATCAAGTCGGTTAAAGCCGAGGCAGGAGACTGGCATATGGGAATCAGCGGGTCTGTAAATGTTGTTTCCATTGAGTCCGTGAAGTCTGTGTCCCCGGATAGTATTTCTGACATGGTGAACCGGCCGGAAGATATGCCGCTGGGACTCATCAGTTTTAAAATAAAACTCGGGAATCCCGATGAGACAGCCAAGGTGACGGTTTATCTTTCCGAGGCAGTGTCATATGATACCGGGTGGTATAAATACGATTCTGTAAACGGCTGGCAGAATTATTCGGCGCATGCGGTGTTCAGCAAGGACAGAAAATCCGTCACACTGGAACTGAAAGACGGCGGGTTTGGTGATGCTGACGGCATAAAAAACGGCTTCATTACAGATCCGTCAGGACCTGGCAGTGCCAAAAAAAGCAGCAGTAACGGCGGAGACAGTGACAGCAGTTGTTTTATCAGTGCTTCGGCTGAAGGGGGGGCAGCCCTGTCTCCTGAGGCTCTGATTATTTCGGTATTCATGATGCTGTTTCTGGCAGGCTGTGCGGTGACAGAGTGGTTCAGAAAGAAAATGTAAGAGACTGGGTCCATGGCTGGCAGCTGTCCGGGGAGGCCCCGGGTGAAAATGACAAGAAATTCGGATAAGAAGCGGAAGAAAAAATTCTGTTCTTATCCGACTTCCCTGTAATTTTGTTCTTTCATCAAAAAAACGTCTTGACTTACCCTTTTATGAAACTTAAACTTAATAGTTTACTGAATTTCGGTGGGTCACCCTACATATCTATTATTATGATACAGATACACGCCGAATTCAGACATTAATACTCGGAAAACAATTCATTATGAAAACGTATCTATGGAATTAGTTAATAAAAGACTGACCAGGCATCTGTTAATGGGTATTGCAGCTTATATTCTCTTTGCAGGCTTGGATGTCTGCTTTACATTAAAAGGTATTCAGGGGGATGTTTTTTTGGAAGGTAATCCCCTTATGAAATATATGATGGAGAGTTTCGGTCCGCTCAAAGGGTTACTCATTGAAAAGACTTTGGTTTTTATTCTGGCTTTGACAGTGGCTGTGATTTCCTATTCGGGTATTGAAAAAGACTCGGACTGGATTTATTATTTAACATTGTCAAAAATGACAAAAAACTGGATGAAACGTAAAAAGCGATATACGATAGCCTTTATACCGCTTTATATTGTGGCGGCAGCTCAGGGAATTGCAGCTTTAAGCTGGGTGAAACTGTTATTTTCAGAGTAGCCTTATCTGATGAGCCTTTTAAAAGTTGTCAATATCTGACAATGGCTCGGACAGTTTTTCAAAATTAAGCACAAGCTGAATTTTCGGCGAACTGAAGGAAGCCCCGGTATTTTTACCGTGAAAATACATTTTGAAAACCCGGGTTTTTTATCTGAAAATATTTTCATAACCGGGGGTGAAAAACCCGGCTTTTTCATGAGCGTTTATTCTTGGAAATCGCCTAAGGTGATTTCCGGAAAAGAATATACCTTCAGTTCGTAGTTCCGCCTTTAGGCGGTGTCACACCGCCTAAAGGCGGAACTACGAACTCAGTATGTAACCTCAGCACTGCCTTATCACTGCTGTTTAACATATAAAAAATTATGATACAGAATGTAAGGAGTTGAATATGAAAAAAGAAACTGAGCAGGAACTGAACGCGTTTATTGAAGAATGGAAAGAAACCCCTGAAAAGAACAAAGAAGTATTTTTGCATTTCAGGGAATACCTGAGTAGAAAAGAAGGTGTCACTCTCGACTTCATGCAGCGCCCCGGTCTCACCTATTCTCTCAGAGCTGTTCATGCATCTCAGAAAAAAAAGGACCTTTTTGTTATGGTTGATGTCATTGAAGATGATCCCCGATGGCTTTCAATCTGTTTTTATGGTGAGATGATTGCAGACCCGGAAGAAAAAGGCGACTTTGTACCGGAGGGACTGCTCGGCGAAGATGCTGTGTGTTTCGATCTTGAAGAACGGGATGAGGTGTTAATCCGGTATGTCGAAGCCCGTATGGATGAAGCCTGTCAGAAAGCTGCAACGGAGTAGCTTTGTTTCCGTTTATGTTCCTGCATCAAGCAGAATACTGATGACTTTATGATCTCGTTCCCATGCTTTGGCGTGGGAACGCTATTCCGAGATGTTTATAACGTCGAGTGAGGAAAACATGCTTCTGACAAGCTTCTCTGTCCGGATTTGTACGGGACGCGAAGCGTTCCCTCTGCATTCCCACGCAAAGCATGGGAACGAGAATTCCGAGATGTTTATAACGTCGAATGAGGAAAGCATGCCTCTGACAAGCTTCTCTGTTCGGATTTGTACGGGACGCGAAGCGTCCCCTCTGCATTCCCACGCAAAGCGTCACTGCCATTAAGTTAAGCTTCCGGAGTGCGAAAATTATTTTTCGCATCCCTGCCATTAAGTTAAGCTTCCGGAGTGCGAAAATTATTTTTCGCATCCCTGCCATTAAGTTAAGCTTCCGGAGTGCGAAAATTATTTTTCGCATCCCTGCCGGAAACTCTTTTTGCCACCCCGGATGAGTCTTAACTTAATGGCAGTGACGCAAACCATGGGAACGAGGAAAACAAAGAAAATGTCTGTTGCGCCGGAGTGCCAAACTTGCAGTTTGGCAATCTCTCCGATATCCGCCAGACCGGGACTTTTCTGCCAAACTGCAAGTTTGGCACTCCGGATAATCTTACAACGAAACATAAAAATGAGATCAAAAATTCTCACTTCTCTTTTTTTTATTAACAGGTTGATCTGTAAAAATGAACATTCGGCGATGTTTTGAAATACTTGAAATTAATATGGGGGCTTCTTCCGAAGAAGTAAAAAAAGCACATAAAGATTTGGTCTTTATCTGGCATCCGGACCGTGTCACTTCCAAAAATCCCCGGCTGAAACAAAAAGCCGAAAAAAAATTAAAGGAAATCAACGCGGCTTATACAAATGTATTATCTTTTTTATCCGAAAATCCGGGATGTTATAAGACGACAAAACATAAATCTGATAATGAACCAGAGGAAGAAACCTCAGCCCCTTCCCAAGATACAGATGAAGCAGATAAAGTTAGTGTTTATTTCAGACAGGGGATTGCTTATGGTGAAGCCAATAAACATCGCCAGGCCATAAAATCTTTTACCAAGGCTATCCGTCTCAGACCGAACCATGCAAATGCCTACTACAATCGGGGTGTCGCTTATAACAACACAGGAAATTATAAGCGGGCCATAAAGGATTTTACCCAGGCTGTTCATCTGGATCCAAATTATTCTCTGGCTTATATTTACCGGGGATACATCTATGCGGATTTAGATGATTTTGAGCGTGCATGCAGCGATTTTCAGAAAGCGTATGAACTGGGAAATAGCGTGGGAACAGAATGGGCCAGAAAAAGAGGATTTTGCCTCTGAATCAGAATCATTCCTAAGTCATGGTTTTTTTCTTAACTGTTTAAAAGCGAATCCCACCATTGTCAGATCATCCCGCCTTTCATTATCCCCCCTGAATTCTTCAAACGTCTGAATAAATACTTCCCGTTGTTCCTCAAAAGGGAGACGCACGTTTTCTTTCAGCAATTTTTTAAATCGGCTGGTGCCGAACCTTCGCCTCTTTTTTCCCCCGACCTGATCTGTAAATCCGTCTGTTGCCATATAAAAAGACATCCCTTTTTCAAGCCGAATCGTATGATTGGTGAAATTGAATTTCAGATCGGATTTTTTATAGCCAATGCTTTGCCTGTCTCCCTTGATGACCTTTACCTCATCATTGTGAACATAGTACAGGGGCAGTCTTGCGCCCGCAAACGTAAGGGCAAAATAGTAAGGTTCGGGCGCGCCGGGCCATCTGAGGTCAGACACAAAACATATGGCGGCATCCAGGCCGTCGTCAGAAGGTGCGTCCTTTTTATCCTGCTGAAGTGATGTCTTGACGATGAAATTCAGTTCTTTCAGTATCTGGGCAGGATTCCGACACCCTTCATCCTTTATGATTCTTCTCAGGCCGGAAGACGCGATCATGGTCATAAACGCGCCGGGAATGCCGTGCCCCGTGCAGTCAATCACTGCAATCACAAAGCCGCTCTCAAAAGAATCCTTAAAAAAGATATCTCCGCCCACAACATCCCTGGGCATCCAGATCACAAAGCTGTCCGGGAGATAAATACTCGTTCCGTCCAAATTCGGCAGCAAAGAGCTTTGTATGACTTTGGCATACCGGATGCTGCTCATTATCTTCTGATTCGCTTCCTCGACCTGCTCAAGGGTCTGGTTGATCTCACTGTTCTTGAGATTGAGCTGTTTTTTTGTCTCTTCGGCTTCTTGAAGCGCCTCATTTAACTCATTATTTTTTAAATTAACCTGTTTTTTTGCTTCCTTGATCTGTACAAGCATTTCATTTAACTTGTCATTTTTGAGATGAAGCTGTTTTTTGGCTTCCTCAGCTTCCCGGAGGGTTTTGTTCAGTTCAATATTTTTGAGATTAAGCTGTTTCTTTGCTTCCTCAGCTTGGCGGAGACTTTCGTTTGACTCAGTATTTTTCAGCTTTAGCTGGTGTTTTGCTTCCTCGACTTCCTGGAGAGTTTCATTTAACTTGATATTCTGCTGACTGAGCTGTTCTTTTACGACCGTAAAATTTTTATTGGTCTGTTTTACCGCATCCATTATCTGCTGTCGTTTGGCAGATTCAGCTTTTTTGAAAGCTTCCAGATTTTGCTTTTCTTCGGTAATGTCCCGGGTGATTCCGATGATACCCATAATCTTGTCATCATGTCCGTAGTAAATGGTTCTGAGCGTATGCAGCAGGATTTTTCTGTTTTCCGAATTTGTGACCCATTCTTCGCTGAATTTTTGTTCAATTTTAGTGAGAACCTCTTCATCCTGTTTACGGAAGCGTTCGCCTATTTTTTCCGGAAAAATGTCCAAATCCGTTTTTCCGATAATTTTGTTCTTATGAACTCCCGCAAATTCCGCAAACGCGGTATTGCATCCCAGGTAAACGCCTTTCTTGTCTTTACAAAAGATCATATACGGAACCGAATCAATCAGGCCCTCTGCAAACGTCAGCGTCTTTTTCAGCACATTTTCTATTCGTTTGTATCTGGAAATCTCATGAAACGTCTGCTGAATGATCCGTTTGTTTCCGGCCATTGTCACAGAAGCGGTGATATAAACAGGTATAATTTTTTTTGATCGGGTTATCACTTCTCCTTCATAGGCAAATCCATAGTTCTGTTCATAACCGAAATTATATTTTCTCTCTGTCTGAATCTTAAATGTTCTGACATAATATTCAGCTTTTTCAGGCGGATGAAGCGTTAATTGAAGATATCCGACAATCTCCTCCCGTGTCTTTTCAAAAAGCAATTCTGCTGATTTGTTGCAGTTAATGATCAGTCCCCGCTCAGTTTCGACCCATATAATTGCATCTTTTGAATGTTCAAATGCAACTCTGTACTCTTCCACTTCCAACACGACCACCCGCTGGCGCAATTCTTTTAATTCAGCGATAAGCTGTGTTTTGTCTTTGTCTTCATCTTTCATTTCCGGTCTCCAAGCCAGATATCCGCCCATCTTCACTTTTAAAGCCAAAGCTGCTCAACATCTATATTCTGTTTTATTTTCGCCTCTGTATTCGTTGAAAGGCTGAATAAAGATCTGAATTATTCATTTGCTGGTCCGACCGGCATGATATAAAGAGGATGTTCGTTCGCATCAAGATTCATTATTTTTTTCAAATCATTGTCATCAAAAGCGCCGACAGGGACAGTACAAAGCCCTGATGAAACTGCCTGTAAAAAGACATTCTGGGCCGCATGTCCCACCTCTATGTGGACATATCTTATGCCCCGCTCGCCATATTTTCTCGTTGTCCGCTCATAAACCGCGCAAAATACCAGAACAACAGGGGCCTTTTTTATGGCACTCTGACCTAATGCGGCACGGCAGAGTGCCGCTCTTTTATCACCTTCTGCGGTCTTTATCAGTTCATGTGTGTGAGGTTTGTATTTGTAAATACCCGCGTCAGGCTTATCTGCTTTTCCTACTGCAACATAGATCTCAAGGGGGTAAAGCGCACCCGCCGAAGGTGCGGTTCTGAATCCCTCCGCGTGTGTCATTCCCTGGGCAGCCCAGAGCAACTGAGAAATTTCAGCGAGCGTGACAGCCCTCTCACCGTAAGTTCTGACGGACCGCCTTTCATGTAATGCTCTTTCCACGGACACGTCGCTGTCATATCGGGATTCAGGGAGTTTTATAACCTTTGACGTATTTTTGGCAACCATAGTGTCATACCTCCCTATTTGAAAGAATGTGACCATAATCAGCAGGATTATCCCGCCAATAATAATTTTTTTCAAGGATTTATTCATATAAACGGCCATGAGCGGTCCGCTCACAACGAAACATGAAAGAACTTTTAACTTCAGTCACTTTATTAACTTCAGTCACTTCGGACACTTTCATATAAACGGCCATGAGCTGCCGGTCACAACGAACGATGAAAATTTTATATTTTTTCCTAACACCTAACACTTAACACCTAACACTAAACACCTGACACCTGACACCTGACACTTTCATATAAACTCCCATGAACTGCCGGTCACAACGAACGATGAAAGTTTTGTAGTTCTTCCTGACACTTAACACTTAACACTTAACACTTAACACCTGACACCTGACACTTTCATATAAACGGCCATGAACTGCCGGTCACAACGAATGATGAAAGTTTTACAGTTTTTCCTAACACTTAACACTTAACACTTAACACCTGACACTTTCATATAAACGGCCATGAGCGGTCCGCTCACAGCGAAACATGAAAGTTTTACAGTTTTTCCTAACACTTAACACTTAACACCTGACACTTTCATATAAACGCTCATGAAAAAGCTGGTTTTTTCACTCCCCGGTTATGAAAATATTTTCAGTCAGAACAGATAAAAAACCCGGGGTTTCAGACAGTATTTTCATGGTAAAAGCCCGTCATAATGAATGATGAAAGTTTTATAAGTACCTAATCATAAGTTTTTAATATTCGCCCGAGAAAGAAACCCGGCTTTTTTTCCGGAATGACGCATCTCCGACAAAGGAAAAAGCCGGGTTTCTCCGCTGCCCGCAGAAAAAAAATATATAAAAAACTTTTGCTCAGGTACTTAATTTTTTCCTGACACCGACCACTGAACACCAGACACCCTGTCAGATATTTGCAAAAAAGAATTCCAGTGCAGATTATTCAAATATAATCAGATATTTATAATGATGACACAAATCTATAAACAATTTATTATATATACTATGAAAAAATATCTGTGCAACAAGTTTTATAAAATTCACCTGATCTTAAAAAAAATAATAATGATTCAAGAAAATTATGGTGATACTGTTTAAAAAATCAGCTAATATTGCTGAAGATCAGCAGAAGGATATCATCGCAGGCCGCATGATTGATGACTCGGACGGAGCATGATTTTTCCGCGGAGAGCCTGGGCATTTTGATAACTTGATGACAAGGGCAGGGGCTTTATGGCCCCTGGTGCTATGATTTTGGGGAAATGGAATCTGTTTGGCGTATTTGGTGGGGCATTGGTCTTTGGGTTTGCTGACGCATTGCAGATCAAATTGCAAATTTCAGGGGGTCGTGTGCCTTACCAAATTCTCGGTATGATGCTGGGGTGATGAAAATGTTTCCAAGGCTCTGAAAAAGCTGATCCCATTTTTGTTCCCCGCATTTTTTAACTGGCTGATTTTTAAGTCATAAAAAAAATACGGAATAAAAATGGGATCGCAATTGTCAGCCCGGTTTGTGACATTTTCATCACCCCAGTATGATACCTTTCGTTGATAATGATTGTGCCGCACCAGCGACGGACGGCGTTCCTTATGAACAAGACAGGTAATAAAATGCTCCGGTCCGAAGCATCAGAAAATTTGAAAAGCAAAGCTCCAATTCAGGATATACTGACAAACTTCTTAAAAGGAAATCATTCTTTATAAATAATTGGACTTTGGACGAAATATCAACCCAAAATGAAAATGTTATATATCACACTGATTTAATAATATAAAACATTAACTATTTAAAATAATTATAAAATATTATTTATCATTCTATCATATTGATATTTTTGTTAATTATTTATTTGGGAGTTTGAGCAACTGCTGATTTTCCCAAACTCCCGAATAAATATATTTCAATAAAATCAGACTATTATAGCTAAATACAGAAAAATAGCTATAACCGTTTGATATTATTTGCATTTAATGACAATTAAAAATAATGTAATTATTTTAGACAATTGTTTTAAAGCAAATTTGTTTGTCCAAAGTCCAAAAATAAACGTAAAGAATTTAATCGCTGATTTCCATCTGTGACTGCCGGCTTTTCGTCACTTGTTTGTGTCAGACAGACTACAGGAAGCGGACATTACATACTTTCTTTTTGGACTTTGGACAAAATATCAACCCAAAATGAAAATGTTATATATCACACTGATTTAATAATATAAGACATTAACTATTTAAAATAATTATAAAATATTATTTGTCATTCTATCATATTGATATTTTTGTTAATTATTTATTTGGGAGTTTGAGCAACTGCTGATTTTCCCAAACTCCCGAATAAATATATTTCAATAAAATCAGACCATTATAGCTAAATACAGAAAAATAGCTATAACCGTTTGATATTATTTGCATTTAATGACAATTAAAAATAATGTAATTATTTTAGACAATTGTTTTAAAGCAAATTTGTTTGTCCAAAGTCCAATTTTTTGAAAACTTGGAATAAAAATATCCTCATCTTCAAAATTTTTTACAAGTGTTTCCACATTAAAATCATATGTTTCAGTATGTATTTGCCTTTTTTCCGGCGGAATATCTAAAATCTGAACTTCTTCATCTTTATATAGGAAAAAGGATATCTGCAAATTTTTTAGATTTATTTCCCATTGCTGTAACACCTTTTTAGTATTCTCATTATTTCTTCGCCTGACAATTCGAGAGAGAATTTCCCGGGCTGCGCTGAAATTTCATTTCAACACGCCTTCAAAAAGTGTGAGCTGCTTTTTGGATAAAATAAAAGTCACCAAAAATCAGAAACAGATCTGAGGCAGGGATTGGTTTTCGAAATTGATATGAGAAATTATTTAAGCGTAAGGTTATCTAAGAATTCAAGGTCTTTTGTCTGGCTGTTTTTAGTGCCGATGGTAAGCACCTCAATCTTGTTATCTTTTGATCTGCTGAAATAAAGGCGTCCCTTATATCCGAATATCACCTCCAGAATGGTATGCCGGCTTTTTTTTCCGAACACTTTTCTTTTAATTGTCACGATATCAGGGTTTTCGTTCAGTTGGTGAATGATCTCCTCACCTTTTATTTTCAAGTCATCTGAAAGCCCGGCAAAGCCGCTGATAGCCCTTTCATTAATGGACAAATTTTTGTAAAGCGCTCTGAATCGCTTGGCATCCGAGTCCTTTATTTTTGGCTTGCTTTCTTTACGCCCGCCTTTTTCAAGGCGTTTTATTTCTTCTTTTAAGGTGTTGATTTCCTCCTGCTGCTCATTCTGGAGCGCAAGATTTTTTTTGAATTTTTCCTCAAGCGCGACAATTTCTTCTATCATCTCATCTTCATTCCGGCTGGCCTTGACCTTCTCATTTTCAAGCGTTTTTTTTATTCGTGCGGATTCAGAACTCAGTTTTTCGCGCTCCCGCTCCAGGGATTTTAATGTTTCAAAATGATTTTTCTCCTGTTCAAGGAGCCGGTCTATTTCCCTGGCCTTCTCCGATTCTGCCTGTCTGAGCTTTCGGACACCTGCCCTGTAATAAAAATAAAGCACAAGCAGAACGATCAGGATATAAGAAAAGAGGATTACATTCGAAAACAGCGTATTATGACCGATCTTCAGGTCAATGACAACCTCGGGACCTTCATTCATAAGCCTGTAATTATCCGCAGCGATTTCCATGAGATCCGGAGGCCGCAGAGGATCTGAAAATTCTTCTTCAAAAACTGGCGGATATAAAATTTTACCTCGTTTTGTAATGACAGTTACATTTAAGTTTACACCCCATGATATCAGGGGCTTGCTCTGAATATAGAGATCAATATTTTTCTCAATGGCATCTTTCAGCCTGAGACTTCCGTCAAACAGATGGCCTGTGTCGCCGATATAAATTTCTTCAATCTCGTCTGCATACCTGTGCCTGAGATGGTTCTCTGTGTATTGTATTGAAAATATATAAAGAACCGGCGGTAAAAGAATACATAAGATAAATATTTTAAACGAAAAAAATTTCATTGGTGTCTGTTGTCCGGTGTCTGGTGTTCAGTGTTTAATAATTGTCAGTATTAAATATTAAACACTAAACACCAAAACATCAAGTTTACAATTCGGACAATATCCGTTTTGCCTCGTCCGCGCCGTCAAAGTTTTTATCCAGATCAAGGGCTGCTTGCAGTTCTTCTTTTGCGCGGTCTGTCTTTCCTTTTTTATAATACGCCAAACCAAGATGATAATGTACGATGGGATTTTTAGGGAGTTTTTTCAGGCTGCCCTCAAATTGCATTATCGCATTGTCGTACATCTCTTTTTTATAATAAATCCATCCAAGCGTATCCATCACCCCGGGATCATTGGGAAGCTTGGCTTGTGCATCCCGGGCAAGGGTCTGAGCAACAGAAAGGTCTCCTTTGTGTTCAGCAAGCAGATAGGCGAGGTTGTTGGCAGCCGGTGCAAATCCGGGGTCAATTTCAAGCGCTTTTCTGTAATGTTTTTCTGCAAGATCAAACTTTTTCTGCATCTCGTAAATCGTACCGATAAGCATGTGGGGATTTGCCCGGTCCGGCACTCTCTTAAGAATAGCCTCATACTGAGCAATAGCCTCATCCTCTTTTTTATCTTTAAGGTAAATTTCCGCCAGTGCATAGTAAGCACGGATGGAATCCGGATTGTGTTTCAGAACTGCTTTGAAAGATTTTTCAGCTTTCTTTGTTTTGCCCTGGGCAAGATAAAGCCCGCCTTTTAAATTTTCGATGATTGCCAACGCCGCGGAAGATTCTTTCACCTTTTTCATCTGCCTGTCACACTTTTTAACGGCCGTATTAAACTCTTTTTTTGAGGCGTGCAACAAGATAATATTGGTAAAAACGTCCATCAGTTTGGGATTAAAAGACATGGCTTTTTCAAAATTTGACATGGCAGAATCGTAGTTTTTCTGCTGACGATATAAAAGTCCGAGACGGTAATAGCCCGCGGGATTATCAGGTTCCAGTTTGATCAGTGAGTTGAACATCGTCTCTGCCTTCTTGTATTCTTTCTTATACAGATAAGTATTGGCAAGGGTCATGGCTGCCTGATAATTTTCAGGTGACATTGCAAGAATGCTCTTACTTTCATTTTCAGCCAGATCGAGATTTCGTTCGCGGAGATAAATATCGGCCAGCATGAGTTTTGCCTTTACATATCTTGGCTGTAATTTGACAGCCTCTGTCAGAGACGTCTTTGCTTCTCTTAACTGGTTTGTGCCGAAATGAGCGACCCCTTTAAAATAATGTGCGCGTTCAGCCTTAGGATCATCTTTGACCAGTTCCTCAAGTAATTTGACAGCTTCCTCAAACTCGCGCTTGACAACAAGAAGTTCTCCTTTAAGCAGCCGGGTCGGGAAATAGCCCGGGCTTTTTTTCAAAACCTCTGCAATATATTTTTCAGCCTCATCCGGTTTCTTGTCTTTAAAGTAAAATCTGGCGAGTGAATGTATGACCCCGATATTATCAGGTTTGAGTTCCAGAGCCTTCTGATACATGGGCAGGCATTTATCTTTTTTACCGACAACTTCGTAAAATCTGGCTGCAACCATATAAAATTTTATGTTTTCAGGTTCAATTTCAATGGCCTTCAGATATGCGGCCTCTGCCTTATCTGTTTGTTTCCGCATAAAGTGAAAGTTGCCAAGAACAGTCTGAAGATTTCCGTTTTTCGGATTCATCTCAACGGCTTTTTTTAACTCCGCTTCAGCCTGGTCAATATTTTTTCTGTTGATATAAAAATTGAAAAGAGCAAGGCGGGATTTTACGTCTTTGGCGTCACGTTCAACGATTTCCTTCAAAATTTTTTCAGCTTCGTCAAATTTTTCCTGACGTTCCAGCACGCGGGCCAGGTTCGGATAAACGCGCGGCTGCTTACTGTCAATAGTCAAAACCTTTTTTAAATCAGCTTCAGCCTGAGAAAATTTCTGAGCCTGCTCCCATATTCCCGCGGACAAAAGCAGGGCATCAACATTGTTGGGCTCCTTATTCAGAACAAAATCAACTCGTTTTCTTGCTTCCTCAAATTGTCTGGCAAGAAAATAAAACGTTGCAAGCTTAAATTTGACATCTGCGTTGTCCGGGGCAAGGCTTTCAGCCCTTGAATATTCGCTGAAAGTTTCTTCGGCTTTTGCAAGCTTCAGATAGGTCTCACCAAGTTTTATCCGAGCTTTAGTGTATTTGGGGTCAATCTGCAGCGCCTTCCTAAGTTCAATTTCCGCATTTTTATACTCCCCTTTTTCAAAATAGGCATTACCTTTTTCAAGGTAGGTTTCTTTCTTTTTTTCATCGGATTTACAGCCAAAAACAGTAATAAGCAAAAACAGAAAAAGCAAAAAAAGAATTCTTTTCAAACTGATCATTCTCTACCTCCGGAAAAAATTTTTAAAATTACCTGACACAATCAGAAACAACTTAGAATATCACCCCTGCCAAATAAGTATCAGACCATAAGTTTTTTGATATCTGCCCGGAAAAGAAACCCGGATTTTCCCCGGATCATGCTCCCTTCCTCGCTGAAAATCCCCGGAGTTCTCCGCCGCCCGCAGGAAAAGATATATAAAAACTTCTGCTCAGGTACTTGCTTCATATCCAACAATATCAATAGGTATAAATCTCTGCATACCTTATATGAAGTATAAACTTACAATTTGAAATCAGCAAATGCAATAAAAAAAATGGTAAAGTATCCATACCCGGGTTTGATATTTCTACAAAAAATTTTATCAAAAATATTATATAACTCAAGTTGTCACCTGCTGAGGCGGCACCTGACACACGCCGGCTGATTGAAATACAACATCATCCGACGGCCCCCAGGCATTATTCCCCGGTATTCTTATAAACGCGCTCTTTCAAAACTGTTACCAAATGTGGTAGTACTCAACCAAATAAATGCTGACGGGCTACTGGATATGTAAGACAATTTTTCAAATTGTTTTTCGGACAGTTTGAAAAACTGTCCCGCATGATTCTCATTCGTCCGTTTTTTCCGAATTGCACCCCTCGGAACTTATTTGGTCGGGCAGCAGTCCTGCAAAGGCAGTGATGAATCCCGTTCAGTCACCGAATATCAGGACACGGAATCTCATTCATCAGTGCTTGTGCAGGGCCGCCCAAAATGTTTTTGATCTGCTGATAATTAACTTACAAATTTTATAATTTT
The DNA here is from genome assembly GCF_017377395.1 of Desulfonema magnum. Lineage (GTDB taxonomy): Bacteria > Desulfobacterota > Desulfobacteria > Desulfobacterales > 4be13 > Desulfonema_C > Desulfonema_C magnum. Next base: position 1,518,143 of record NZ_CP061800.1, read on the forward strand.
TTTATGACAATTTCTCATCGAAAAAATCTCATCAGAGTTACTTGAATTTTTCTGATTCAGAACAAAACATGCCACATTCAAAGGTCATGAAAAATCCGATTTTTTCACCCCCGGTCATGAAAATGTCATAAAAGTAAAAAATCCGATTTTTTCAGAATCAGCAGATGGAAAGTTCACACACATACCTCGTTCCCACGCTTTGCGTGGGAATGCCTTTCGGAGGCTTCGCGTCCTGCGACGTGCGGACTTGCTCCCGTGTCAGACGGATTCGGGACGCGAAGCGTCCGCGCTGCATTCCCACGCGAAGCGTGGGAACGAGATTAATGAAGGATATTCAGGATTTTTTTATTGTTTGAATCTTATCTGATTTAAAGATTTAAATTTTGGGTTGACAAGCCATATTTACCTGATTATTTTTTTTCATTAAAAAAGGGGGAAAACAAATTTTCATCTTTTTTAAATTTATTAGCAACAAAAAGGGGGGTGATTCCAATGGTTTGTACAACAGTAAGAAAAGGTCAGGAATGTCCTTTTATGACTGCGAAAGGCTGTTCTTACAATGGTGGGATTTGCCATGAGGCCGTGGAGCAATGCAACGGCTGTAATCGCAGGATTGAATTTTCATCCGCATGGTTCTGTTCAGCCAGTCCTGAACCTGCACTGAAATGGAAAAACGGAAACTGTAACCTGGCATCTCATGTGAGTTCGGCTACTGCCTCAACTCAGAAAAAGATCAATCCGCTCAAGGCATCTAAACGAGGGGCGAAGTAGTCCCGCTCATGATCTTAAAAAACCCCGTCCGGTTCGAAGGCGGGGTTTTTTTTATTACCAATCCTGTTCTTTTCTGTCTTATTTTCCCCGTGGGTCATCTTCTTAAAAAAGAACCTGTAGCCGGCAGATTTTTACAGTCTCGCTCACGGTCCTTTTTTTAAAAAAGGGGAAATTAAGTACCTGTGCAAAAGTTTTTTATATAATCTTTTTTCTGCGAACGCGGAGAAACCCGGGCTTTTCCTTCAGGGGCGGCGGATCATTCCGGGGAAAAAAGCCGGGTTTCTTCCCGGGCAAATATAAAAAACTTTTGCTCAGGCACTTACAAATTTGTCGTTGCCACCGGGAGTTAATACAAAAAAACGGGATGCATAGGAAGAAATGCTCATAAAAAAGCCAGTTTTTCCCCCGCTCATGAAAATATTTTCATGGTAAAGGATCATATCTTCCCTTTTTATCATCCTCTTCTTACACAAAATTCTTGTAGTGAAAAACAGGGGAGGGAAATATCCCGCAACTCAGACTTTTTTTCTTCGTTGCAATTATTATGTATGACAAATCATATCATGCAAATATACATATAAATCTGTAACTGTTTTTTTATGTTGCAATTTCTTCTTTAAACTATTACAAGAAAAAATTTATGCAATATCAGGGATAAAAAAAACATAACTCAGAGTATTTGAAAATTCGATAATTCATTTTGTAAAAAAGGTTCTCTGTAAATGATATTTTTTCGACTATATAAGTGTTCGATAATAGCTTGGCAATCTATTGCCCACTTGAATTTTAAGGAGAAAACATGGCTATAATTGTACAAAAATTTGGCGGCACGTCAGTTGCCAATCCGGAACGAATTCGCAATGTCGCGAAACGTGTTGCTAAAAATTTCGACCAGGGAAATGATATGGTTGTCATCCTTTCAGCAATGGCAGGAGTTACCGACAGCCTGATTCATCTGGCAGGCCAGATGGCAGATTCTCCTGACAGGCGTGAACTTGATGTCCTGCTCGCCACAGGGGAGCAGACAACTGCCGCTCTCCTGGCCATGACATTGAAGTCCATGAATTATCCTGCCGTATCCCTGCTTGGGTATCAGGCGGAAGTTGTCACGGACCATAACTACAGCAACGCCCGTATTCTGGACATCGGAGCCAGTCGCATAAAAGAGATGCTTGAAAAGCGTAACATTGTTGTTGTCGCAGGATTTCAGGGAACTGATGCGGAAGGGAACATTACCACCCTCGGAAGAGGCGGTTCTGACACATCTGCCGTGGCAATCGCCGCTGCCCTGAAAGCAAATGTCTGTGAAATTTATACGGATGTTGACGGCGTCTATACCGCGGACCCCAATGTATGCAGCAAGGCAAGAAAGCTTGACAAAATTTCCTGTGAGGAAATGCTTGAAATGGCAAGTCTGGGGGCCAAAGTCCTGCATATCCGGTCGGTTGAATTTGCATTAAAACACAATGTTACCGTGTATGTAAGATCATCATTCAATGAAGAGGAGGGAACCATGGTAATCAACGGAGACCATGACATGGAACGTCCGGTTGTATCCGGAATCACTTACAGTAAAAATGAAGCACGAATAACCTTGAAAAAGGTTCCGGATCAGCCGGGAATTGCAGCAAAAATATTTTCTCCCATTGCCGATGCCAAGATTAATGTGGATATGATCATTCAGAATACCCGCGCGGAAGGGCAGACGGACCTGACCTTCACTGTTCCGAAAACAGAATTTAAAAAAGCACTGGATATAGAAAGAAAGGTCGCCGAACAAATCGGTGCGGAACAGGTACTGGGAGATGAAAATATTGCAAAAGTATCTGTCACTGGCATCGGAATGAAGAGTCACTCCGGCGTGGCCTTAAAAATGTTTGATTGTCTGGCTGCTGAAAATATCAATATTACAATGATCAGCACATCGGAAATCCGAATATCCTGCGTGGTCGAAGAAAAAAAAGCAGAACTTGCTGTTCGTGTGCTTCATACGGCTTTCGGACTCGATAGAGAAGAATAGTGATTTGGAATTTGTGATTTGGAATTTGTAACTAATCTCTAATCTCCAATAACCAATTACTAATTACTAATCCCCAATCCCCAATTACCAATTCCCAATTACCAAAAGAAAGGAATAAAATGAGAATAAATCCGATTGCACAAGAATTAAATGCAATTATCAAAAACGGTAATCCTCATCTGATGGAAATGTTTTCCAAAACTGGCAGAAGACTTTATTTCCCCAAAGGAATTCTCACGCAATCCGCTGAGGCCAGGCAAAAAGCGTATGATAAGTTCAACGCCACCATCGGAATTGCCACAGAGGGTCTCCATACCATGTGTCTCCCCTCGGTCATGTCTTACATCAATGAAATTCGGCCCAGTGATTCTCTCACGTATGCGCCTTCCTTTGGGATTTTTGCTTTAAGAGAGATGTGGAAAGAATCCATGTACGAAAAAAATCCCTCTTTAAAAGGCAAATCTGTCAGTCTGCCGGTGGTCACCAATGGGATAACGCACGGCGTCAGCGTGTTCGCAGATATGTTTGTTGACCCGGATGACGTCCTTATTTTCCCGGATAAAATGTGGGGAAACAACTATCTTATCTTGTCTGTGAGAGGAGATGCTGAAATTCGTAATTATCCTCTGTTTGCCGAAGGAGGAGGATTTAATCTTGACGGGTTTGAAGCTGTTGTCAGACAGGAAGCTGAAAATAATTACAAGGTTGTTGTTTTTCTAAACTTTCCTAATAATCCGACAGGTTATACTGTAACCGATGAAGAAGGCAAACGTATTGCCGAAATATTAACCAAGGTGGCCGAGGAAGGAACCAATATCATTGCGGTAACTGATGACGCTTATTTCGGGCTTCGTTATGAAGACGAACCCATGAAAGAATCGCTTTTTTCCCGATTGTGCGACTGCCATCCCCGACTGCTGGCAGTTAAACTGGACGGCGCGACCAAAGAGTTGTTTGTATGGGGTCTCCGGGTAGGATTTGTCACCTACGGCACAGTCATAGAAGGTGATCATGCGATTTTTTACGACGCTCTGGAAAGAAAGACCGCAGGTAATATCAGAGGCTCTGTTTCAAATGCCAGCCATCTGGGGCAATCCCTTGTTTTCAAGGCATTGAAATCTCCCAATATTCAAAAAGAGCGGGAAGAAAAAATAGACATCCTGAGAAAAAGAGCGCTCCGGGTCAAGGAGGTTCTGGCTAACCCCAAGTATAATGATGTATGGGAAATTTATCCCTTTAATTCAGGCTATTTCATGTGTCTTAAACTCAAAACCGCGGATGCTGAGGAACTGCGTTCGTATCTTCTGGACAAATACAAAGTGGGTCTGATTTCCATCGGCAAAACAGATCTGAGAGTGGCTTTTTCTTCTGTTGACGAGGAAAATATTGAAGCCTTGTTTGAGTCTATTTATAAAGGGGCTAAAGAATTGGAGGCTTAAATTTGTTTTGCAGGCTCAGGCGGTTTTATACGTTGAATTGGTTCGGACTTAGTCAAAAACGATAATGTGACCAACAAACAGAATAGGCAGCTATAAAAAAAAATTAAAAACAGTTGTATTCTAAACGGTGAAACAAGCTTTATGCTCTCTTTTTTTAAAAAAAAGTTTAAACGACTTACGTTTCGTAAGGAATTATATACTCACGCGGGCAAATGGGCTTTTTATTTTCTTATCATAGGCATCATAGCGGGTCTGGGTTCTGTAATTTTCCATTATCTTTGCCAACTCGGTGTTCATTATTTTATGGACATGATGGCCGGATATCGCCCGCCCGCCCCTGCGGGAGAACATCATCTGATTCCTCCCACAACCACATTGTTTAATCACTGGGTATTGCTGTTTCTGCCCGCACTGGGCGGCCTTGTGAGCGGATGGCTGGTTTACACTTTTGCGCCCGAGGCAGAGGGACACGGCACGGATGCTGCCATTGACGCGTATCACAGAAAAGGGGGATTCATACGGAGCGCTGTCCCTATCGTTAAAACCATTGCCTCTTCCATTACGCTCACAACAGGCGGTTCAGGGGGAAGAGAAGGTCCCATTGCTCAGATCGGTGCAGGGTTCGGATCTTTTCTCGCGACTACCCTGAAACTGTCTGACCGGGAACGCAGGATTATGATGGCTGCGGGCATCGGGGCAGGTGTCGGCAGTATTTTCAGAGCGCCGCTGGCAGGTGCTCTTTTTGCCGCGGAAGTATTGTACAAAGACCCTGAATTTGAATCCGAAGTAATCATTCCCGCGGGAATTTCCTCAGTGGTGGCATATTGTCTGTTTTGCCTTGTTTTCGGCTGGGGGTCCTTGTTCGAGGCCCCTGATTTTCAGTTCCGCAATCCTTTGGAATTAGGTCCTTACCTTGTTCTTGCCTTTGTTCTCGTCGCAACAGGGGTTTTTTACATCAAAGCCTTTTACGGCGTGACTCGGATTTTCAAATCCGTAAATGTGCCGAATCATATCAAGCCCGCTATCGGAGGACTCTGTACCGGCATCATGGGGTTCTTTTTGCCTCATACCCTGGCCTTTGGTTATGGTTATGTGCAGCAGGCCCTTGATCCGAAAATCCTCATAAGCGTTCTGACCATTCCGTTTCTGCTCTCTCTTGCCATTGGAAAAGTAATGACCACTTCTTTTTCCATCGGATCCGGAGGGAGCGGCGGTGTGTTCGGTCCGTCCGTGGTCATCGGAGGCGCAATGGGCGGCGTGGTCGGAAAAATATTCCACCAGATCATGCCGGGCGTTGTCACTGAACCGGGCGCTTTTGTTATTGTGGGGATGGCAGGATTTTTTACAGCGGTTTCAAATACACCTATTTCAACAATTATATTTGTCAGCGAAATGACCAACTCTTATCATCTGCTCTTGCCGAGTCTTCTCGTATGTTCCGTTGCTTATCTGGCATCACAGCGATGGACCATTTATGTTAAGCAGGTTAAAAGCAGAATTGATTCCCCTGCCCATGCAGGAGAATTTTTTGTGGATATCTTGCAGGCCATCAAGGTCAGAGATCTGATGGGTCTTGTGAAAAAAGTGGAGCTTATTCCTCAGGATATGTCATTTCATGAGTTTAAGGGTTATTTTTCCAAGACAAAGCAGCATTATTTCCCTGTGATGGATGAGCATAAAAGACTGATCGGCATATTCTCCAGCACAGATATCAGGAGTGTGCTTTTTGCCACCGGCATTGAGGACCTCATACGGATGAAGGATATCTGTACATCTGAGATTATTGTGACCACGCCCTCGGATGATCTGAATTCCGTGCTTCAAAAATTCACCATAAAGAACATAGACAGCCTTCCTGTGGCAAGAGATGATGATCGCGGCATTCTTATCGGGATGCTGAACCGGAGAGAGGTGATCACGTTTTACAATGATATGATACAGGAGATGAAGGCAAAGGCCGCCTGATGCTACAAATATGCCGTCCTGACGGGACTTTTCAAACATTTAATAACTTGCCGGATAACGAAAGATGAAAGTTACATCATTACGGCAAAAACTGGCTGAATCAGGAAAGGTGAAAATGAAGGATACGCATCATGCCTGGCTGTGGCAGAAGTTAGCTGAAAAATGTGTCAGGAATTTGACAAAACACGGGTTTGAGGCTAATTTTGTTTCATCGTCGGAACAAGCTTGCTCAATGATACTGGATATGGTATCAGATTATGAGAGTTTTGGTTTTGGCGGATCAGATACCACCAGAGCGTTGGGAATCATTGAGGCACTTCGAAGCAGAGGCAAGACGATTTATGACCACTGGCAGTCTGACCTCACCAGAGAGGATGATCTGGATATCCGACTTGACCAGGGACGCTGTGACTGCTTTTTTTGCAGCGCCAACGCCATTTCCGCCACAGGTGAAATTGTCAATGTGGACGGTATCGGGAACCGGACCAACGCCATGACCTTCGGACCGAAGAAGGTTGTTATTGTCGCGGGAATGAACAAAGTTACCCAGGATATTGATTCCGCCCTCAGAAGAGTCCGTGAGATTGCAGCGCCCATGAGAGCCAAAAGCCTCGGAATGGAAACCCCCTGCGCGGAAACCGGTATTTGCAGTGATTGCAATGTTCCCCAGCGAATCTGCCGTGTGACAGCCATCCTTCACCGTAAGCCGATGCTGACCGATATCTCTGTGATTCTGGTGGGCCAGGCTCTGGGATTTTAACATCGGGCAATATCACCGACAAGCTCAGTTATTCTGCATGAGGGCAGAGTGACGGCTTGCAAACCTCGTCCGACAGCGTATTGTCAGTAGATCAAAAAGTTTCCGGATTGTGTGCGGGACAGCAAAGAAACCCGGCTTTTTTTTCAGGACGGGACGCTTTCCCGCCGGAAAAAGCCGGGTTTCTCCCCCGTCCGCCCTGTGACAGCCTGAAAACTTTTCGATCTACTGATTGTACCATAACTCATAATTAATCTAAGGAGAAAAATCAAAATGTGTGTAAAATTGGGAAGGTGTTTTTGGGCAGTTGTGACATTCCTGACGCTGGTGTGCTTTTCTTTGCCAGTAATGGCAGAAGAAAAAGAAGCTCCGGCCGATAAGGCCGCAGCCGTGGAAAAGAAGCCCTCGGCCGATAAGGCCGCAGCAGCGGAAAAAAAGCAGCCTTCGGACGATAAAATAGCGATGGTGAACGGTGTGGCAATCAGCCAACAGGATTTTGACAGAGAAATAGATTCAGTCCGACAGCGGATTCTCATGCAAGGGAAAAAAATTGATGATTCCATGGTTTCCGAAATGAAAAAGAATATCCTCGAAAGCCTTATTCATCGGGAGCTGCTTTACCAGGAAGCTGAAAAAAGCGGGATCAAAATTGAAGCTGCTGCCATAGATGAGCAATTTGGAAATTGGAAGAAGCAAATCCCTGATGAAGCCCAGTTCAGAGACGTAATGAAAAAAATGAATCTCTCCGAAGAGATCATAAAATCCAATATCAGGCAACGGATGCTGGTTCAACAATTCATTGACAAACAATTTGGTGAAAAACTTACGGTATCGGATGAGGAAATAAAAACTTACTATGATGCCCACCCTGAGCTTTTTAAAGAGTCTGAAAAAGTAAGAGCCAGCCATATTCTGATCAAGACTGACCCCAAGGGCGATGAACCCAAGAAAGCTGAGGCACTTAAAAAGCTTGGAGAGATTCAGCAAAAGCTGAAAAAAGGGGAAGACTTTGCTGAACTTGCCAAAGCATCTTCAGAATGCCCCAGCAAAAAAAAAGGCGGAGACCTCGGCTATTTCGGGCATGGACAGATGGTCAAACCATTTGAAGACGCTGCTTTTGCCTTAAAAACAGGAGAAATGAGCGACATTGTTGAGACCCAGTTCGGATATCATCTGATTAAAGTTACCGATAAAAAAGCTGAAACAATAACCGCTTATAATGATGTCAAAGACAGACTCGGGCAATATCTCAGGCAGGAAAAAAAGCTGAATGAAGTAACTTCATATAGTGAAAAACTGAAAGAAAAAGCTAAAATAGAGCGATTTCTGCAATAGTGATTTGTAATTGGTGATTGGTGATTTGTAATTGGTCATTAGGTCTGACCAATGACAACATATCAATAGTCAGCCACAAATGACCAATTACCAAATCACAGGTCACCAGTCACTAATCACGAAAAACCAATCATTAAGGACCAATCATCAATGAGTTTAACAGACAGATACAACCGGAATCTTAATTACCTTCGCGTATCCGTTACAGACCGATGTAACCTGCGATGTATATATTGTTCTCCCCATAATCCTCTTCCTCTGCCCCATGAAGATATTTTAACTTATGAAGAAATCCTGAGAATTATTCGGACAGGGGTGCGCCTCGGCATTTCCAAAGTCAGGATAACCGGAGGAGAACCGCTTGTCAGAAAAGGAATTTACAGTTTTCTGAAAGAATTAGGCAGAATTGAAGGAATTTCAGATATATCTCTTACAACTAACGGTGTTTTTCTTAAAGACAATCTCGAAAAAATCAGATCCGCCGGTATAAAGAGATTAAACATCAGTATGGATACCTTAAACAGGCTAAGATTTAAAGAAATAACAGGCCGGGACAACTTTGACAAAGTCTGGGAAGGGATAATGTCAGCGCACGAAATGGGCTTTGATCCCATAAAAATTAATGTCGTGGTTCTCAACGGAATCAATGATGATGAATTAACAGAGCTTGCCAAATTATCTTTTTCATACCCTTTTCATATACGATTTATCGAGTATATGCCTATTGGAAATCAGAAATTGGAAGGCATCAATCAGGACCTTGAACTTCTTGCTCCGGATATTATGAAACGTATCAGCGTGCTGGGCATATTAAACCCCGTTGAAAATGGGATAAATGACGGTCCCGCAGATCGGTATCAATTTGAGGGGGCCAAAGGAGAAATCGGGCTTATACGTCCTTTAAGTCATCATTTCTGTTACAAATGCAACAGATTAAGACTGACAGCAAACGGTCATCTGAGAGCCTGTCTTTTGTCGGATAAAGAGGACGACATTAAAGGGCCGCTCAGGAAAGGATGTTCTGACAGCGAACTGGCTGATATCTTCCTGGAGGCTGTCAGACACAAACCATTTGAACATCATGTAAGAGCCCGGCATTCTTCCGGGGTTTCAGGTCAGATGTCCGCCATCGGGGGATAGTTTTAAATTGCTCTTGACAATTCCGGATCAAATTCACTATTTTTTTGTATTTTGGAAATAAACTTCCGGAGTGCCAAACTTACAGTTTGGCACTGTCCCCGGATATCTTTGGCGGAGACACGCCTTGCCAAACTGTAAGTTTGGCACTCCTTGTTTCACGTTTTACGTTTCAAGTTTCAGAGGAGATTTTTTTTATGGGCAAACAAAGATATTATCTCACTGAGAATGACCATAGCTATCTTATCAGGGTATTTCCAAATGCGAAAAAACTCTCCTGGTTTCAAGTTGAAGAAAACGGTTCTGAACTTTACTGCCATATTGATATTGATTTTGAAAATATTTCCAAAACAGATAAGGAAATCCTCGGCAAAGACTGTGACTCCTGTTTGGAAAAATTAAAACAGTATGTGCAATCGGCTCCCCCGGGTTCGGTTTCACCTTCTCCTAAAATTCTGCCATCTGAATCTGCCATTTTTGGTGTTGTAAAGAAAAAGAAGAAAAAAAGCATTCGACTGATCTTTGGCATTGCTTTTATTTGTGCGCTCGTCATTGCTGTTGGGAAATATCATATTGATGTTAAATCAAAAAATGAAAGTCCCGGAGCTTCGTCGGAAAAAAAGATCAATTTCATGCAGCTGCTCCGAAAAAGTCTTAAAACCACTTCAGACGACGAAGAAACAGCTTCCCGGATCAGCGATATGCTGAGTCAGTGCCAGCAACATCTGAAAGCCAATCGTCTGACCACAGGCAACGGGGGGACTGCCCTGGAGTGTTACCGGTCAGTACTTACACATGATCCGAATAATACCGAAGCAATGGCAGGTTTGCAGAAAATAGAGATGAAGTATATCTTATGGGCAAAAGACGCGTTCCGCAATAAGAATTTTAAAAAAGTCCGTGAATATTTGGCAGGTTTGGACAGAGTGAACCCTGACTCGTCCGGTCTGGCCGAACTCAGACAGGAAATAGCAAAACTGGAAAAACAGAATCAGCCGGAAACGCATACGGAGATACAGGAACCCGTTCAAACTCATATTGCGGAAACCGAAAGCGTCAGTACTACTGCGGAAACTGAAACCGATAAAACTCAGATTGCCGCGCTTCTGTCAGAATGCCAGAACCATCTTAAAGCAAAACGCCTGACCAGCGGGAAAAGCGGCACTGCTTTGGAATGTTACCAGGAAGTACTCAGAGATGATCCTGATAATACGGAAGCTTTGGCAGGATTGCAAAACATTGAAATGCAGTATGTGCTGTGGGCGAGAAAAGCCCTTCGCAGAAAGAATATGAAAAAATTCCGTGCGTATTTGGCGAGTTTGGAAATGGTGAACCCTGAATCATCAGCCCTTGCCGAACTCAGAAAAGAGATTGCCGCACCAAAAAAAGAACGTCCTGTAAAATCCTCGCCTCAGCCTGTAAAAGCGGATACCCGGCTACCTGCCTCGGGTTCCTCAAAAAATAAAAAGACTGAAGACCTTACGGAGATGTCTCTGGGAGTGGAATTCAACAGATAATTTTGTATTATTATAATCCAATTTGGTTTTTTCCCGGCATAAAATTTTGGTTAAGAGAGGGATTTAAGATCAGGTGGCGAATTAATCCTTTTCTTATCCATAATCCGTGTATATCTACATGGATTATGGTTAAGCAGGGATTTCGGGTCGGGTGGCGGAGCAATCCTTTTCTTATCTATAATCCGTGTAGAAGTTCGTCTGCCATCCGCTGATCATGTACATATAAGGAGGAGGTATTATGATTTCTGTCAATATTGAAAAAGCTGCACTCAGCTTACCTCAACTGATTAATAGCACTTTGAAAAACTGCGAAGAAACTCTTATTGTTTCCGATGTCGGTTCTGTCGTGATGATTGACCAGATCGAATGGGAAAACATTCAGGAGACGCTGAAACTTCTCCATGATGAGACATCACTGAAAGCCCTGCTTGAAGGGCACAAAGCCAGGGACCGGGGCATAAAACCGGATGCTATAAATCCTGATGAGGCATTTTATGACTTATAAAATCAATATCCTGAAGAATGCAAATACGGATTTGGACTGGCTGAGGAAAAACGACAGAAAAAATTATTGCAAATGCTTCGATCTTGTCCGGGAAATTATGGAGCATCCGAGAGAGGGAACCGGAAAGCCGGAACGCCTGAAATACTTTGACAAAGAAGTTTACAGCAGGAGAGTCAGCCGGGAAGACAGACTTGTTTATACGATTTACGAAGATATGAAAGAGATTGGCACCTCCTCATTTCGGAGGCATTACAGAAAATAATGACACAAAAATATGAGGAATTTTCAATCCCGGATGAACACATCATGTCTGAGATATTTGAGCAGGAACCCTCGGAAGCGTCACCGGAAGACGGGTTCTGGTGTTACGAAGTAACGGATGCCAACGGCATCACCCTGAGATTCTCATTCAGCCTGTTCGACAGATCGATTCAGACCACGCTCATGGTCAGCGGGCGGGAAATCCAGACGGTCTGTCAGGAAGGAGCCGTCTCCCTGACCCCCTTGTCAGAAAAGGGAAACAGAGGACTCAGAGGAAAATTTCAGTTCGGCACCGAGACTTCGACGCTTGAAATTCAACTGGTGCCTGAAATAAAAGTGAACTGGTCTGCTTTGCTGAATGAAAACTGACACTCCGGACAGGGCAAACCCGAACCGAAGGTTGCCGATGCTCATCCGCACGGATTGTGTGTAAGAAAGGAATTTCCGACCGGGTGGCGAAACAATCCTTTTCTTGGTCATAATCAGATAAGAACTGAAAAAAAGGGAGATAAAGACTATGATTTTACACGCACAGGTGAATGAAGACGGCACACTGAATGCCGAAATCCCCAAGTCATTATGGGGAAAGCGTGTGCTTATTTCCATAGACAGGGCCGTATCCTCCGAGTCCTCGGATTGGCAAAAAATATCAGAGATACTGGAGGAGGCTGACATGCTTAATTTTCCCCGCAGAAGCCATGACAAAATTCTTGCTGATCTGAGAGCCTTCAGGGAGACGGAATGAAACTCGCATATACGGATTCCTCTGTGTGGATAACCCGCATCGAAGGTTTGCCAGCATACAGAAAGGCCATTGGAAATGCCTTAAAAGAACTTGGAAATTCAGAGTATTCATTATGCATTTCCGAAGCGGTGCTGCTTGAAGTTCTGGTAAAGCCATACAGAGAGAACAACAACGAAATAATCAGAGTTTACCATAAACTCTTTGGACAGCTCAGACTGCTGGAGAATTTTCCTGACATTTTCAAAGATGCCCTGATGGTGGCGCAGACGGAAAACCTGAAAGGCATGGATGCCCTTCATGTCTCCTTTGCGCTCCGTCACAAATGCAAATGCTTTGTTTCGACGGATCCGCATTTCAAAAATATCACAACTGTAACTCCGGTGTGGATAGATTTGGGAAGCATCTGACAAATTGCCGCTGCTCATCTGCATGGGGTTATTTGTAAGAGAAGGGGTTCCGGCCGGGTGGCGAAATAATCCTTTTACCATGAAAATAGATTTTCATCATCAGGAGTGAAAAGCTGTTTTCATGGAAGTTTCTTATCCATAATCGTGTGGATCATCTACATGGATTGTGGTTAAGCAAGGATTTCAGGCCGGGTGGCAAAGTAATCCTTTTCTTATCCATAATCCGTGTGAATCTACATGGATTGTGGTTAAGCAAGGATTTCCGGTCGGGTGGCGAAGCAAGCCTTTTCTTATCCATAATCCGTGTAGATGAGGGCAATTCGTGCAGAGGCACAGGGCGATCTGAGCCATTTTTATCGTTATCAACAAGGAAAAGAAAGGGGATATCAAAATGCTGCAAACACCCCTGAGCAACCTTCAGATGGAGATTCTGGAATTATATTCGACAAATCTGGATGAAGACGAACTGAAGGAACTGAAAATAATATTGGCAAAATTTTGCGCAGACAAAGCCGTGCGGGAGGCGGATCGGCTCTGGGATGAAAGAAATCTGAGTGACCGGGATATGGAGAGATGGCTGAATGAGTAATCTCAGAATCGTTCTCGATACGAACATCCTGCTGGTATCTGTCTCTTCAAGATCAAAGTATCATTGGGTATTTCAGAAAATCCTGAACGGGGCGTTTGAGATGTATCTCACCAATGAGATTTTGGCGGAATAAGAGGAGATCATCGCATCAAAGTACAATGAGTTCGTAGCCGGGAATGTGCTTGGGGCATTGCTGAAGCTTCCGAATGTTCACAGACAGACAGTTTATTATCATTGGAATCTGATCAGCGCAGACCCGGATGACAACAAATTTGCAGACTGTGCGGTCAGTGCCAATGCCCATTATCTGGTATCAAATGACAGGCATTTCAGGGTGTTGGAAAAATCGCATTCCCTAAAACAGAAGTGTTGACGACAGATGCTTTTGAAGCGATTTTCCACATGGGTCATCTGTAAAAAGGAATTTCTGATCGGGTGTCGAAGTAATCCTTTTCTTAACCCTTATCCGTCCGGATGAGGACACCCACTCCATCCATAGGCACAAGGCGAAGCAGCACATAGCAACATGCGGATTTATTTTACAGGATGGTAGGATATAAAGAAAACAGGAGAAAAACAATGAATTTGATGATTGAAGCCATATATGACGGAAAAGCGTTTCTTCCTGTGGAACCGCTTTTTCTGAGACCTGACACCAGGGTCAAAATTTCTGTGATGACCACGGAGAGCGAACAACCGGCATCCTTTCTGAAAGTCGCCCGCTCTCTTGAACTGGACGGGCCCGAGGACTGGTCTGCAAAACTGGATGAATATCTCTATGGCGACAAGAGGACCGGATGATGCCGGAGATATTTCTTGATACGTCCTATGCGATTGCCCTGTCTTCTAAAAGAGATCGTTTCCACAGAAAGGCACTCGAACTTGCCGAAAAGCTGGAGGCGGAGAAGACGAAGCTGATCACCACGCGTCCTGTCATGCTGGAAATCGGAAATGCCCTGTCCGCCCTTCCTTACCGGTCATCGGCAGTTGCACTTCTGGATGCTTTGGAAGCCGACCCGAATGTGGGAATTGCGCCGCTGACGGAATCACTTTACATGCGGGGATTCGATCTCTTCCGCAAACGGCAGGACAAGACCTGGGGAATTGTTGACTGCATATCATTTGTGGTGATGCGGGAACGAAAAATCACCGATGCCCTGACAACGGACGAACACTTCCGACAGGCCGGATTCAGAGTGCTTCTCAGAGAATAAAAAGATTTGAAATTTATAAACAGAGCAAAATGATCATCTGAGGAGAAGGCCGTTGTTTTTGCGAGGACAAAATCTGTGCGGACAGATATCTCTGACACGGTTTCCGTATATGCGCCCATAGCGGCGTGATGCCTGAACGGCAGCAACGAGACTGAGAATCTGAATCGCAGATTTTCGCCGCCCGTCTGCATGGATTATGTGTAAGAAGGGATTTCCGGTCGGGTGGCGAAGCAATCCTTTTCTTATCCTCAATTCATGCAGATGAACGGAAAAACTCGTATAAATGAATGATATGTGCAGACACACACGAATATCTGCGGAAAAATATTTTGGAGTAGAAAAAGTCGGATAAATAATGCACTGAGATCAAACCGAAAAAATTCATGAAAGGAGTTGCTTATGAGAGGAAAAAATTTGATTTTCCCAATGCTTTTCTTTCTTATCACAGCTTTTGCGGTTCTGCCATTGCACGCGGCAATTTATACTTACGACGGCCTGAACCGCCTGAGATCAGTGACTTATGAAGAGGGGCATTCAGTCCGATATCAATATGATGCTGATGGCAATATTATCAGCATCCAATATTTGACGGGTGACGAGTTGCGTAATGTCATACTTGCCCTGAAAATGCTGGCAGGCATGGGTAAAGATGGTATAAACTATGACGATTCAGACGCAAACGGAGATAAAAAAAATCGGCTTGGATGACGTGATTTATTTGCTACAGTTCATCGCAGGCATTTAGTTTGTCAGCCTAAGAAATGCAGATGAATATTCAGGATGAAAAATACAGAACTGTAAATACACCTGATGAGGCTATGTATGAGAAGTGAAAAATAAGTATGTCTCAATTCCCATAGAAAGGAGCAAAAAAATCAATATGCCTCTTGTTAAACAATTCGCCAGATTAATATGTGTTATCTTATTCCTTGCCCTGCTGTCTTCCTGTGCAATGTTTCAGAATCTTTTCAACCCCCGTCCCATGACATTCAAAGCAGCGATTCAGTCGGTAGCCCATAAATTAATGACACAGGTGAAATCAGATCGGGGAGCATTATTCAGTCAGGATACAACCATCGTGATTGATCCTTTTGTTAATGCGGATAATGGCGAAGTAATCAGAGCCAGCAAGGAAATCGAGAAAATTATTATTCAGGAAGGCAGAGAAAATTTTAAGGGCCTTCACTTCGTCAGACTGACATCTGAAAATCTGCGCGAGGCAGACTATGCCATGAACGGAGCCATCCGCCATATCTCAAATAAACTTGGCGGATTATCAGGGGGATATTATCAGGTTTCCGCGTCCGTGGTAAATTTGGAGACAGGAAAAATCATCGGACGTTCAGATGTTCAGATGACAGAGGACCTGGACTACACCTCTACATTATTTTACAGAGACAGTCCTATGTATATCAAGGATCCTCCTTTGGAGGGTTCTGTTCAGACCGCTACCAGCCCGGTCGGATCGCTTGCTGATAAAGCATATTATGATTCCCTGGAAACACTTGCCATGCTTACAGAAGCGGAAACCGCTTATGGAAAATCAGATTATGAACCAGCACTGGCCCTTTTGAAAAAAGTGGCGGAACGTCCTGACGGACAGCTCATGAAAACTTATGCGGGGTTATACAACACTTATCGCAGACTGAATCAAATGAAACTGGCTGAAGCGGCTTTTACCAAACTTCTGTCCATCAGTGTGGAAAAAAATAAAGTACTCACCCTTAAGTTCCTGTTTGATGTGAACTCCGTGGAATTTTGGAAAGATCCGGAATTAAAAAAACAGTATGCTATGTGGCTTCGCCAGCTTGGAAAGTATTTTAACCGCAGTTCCTACTGCCTCCGAATTGTCGGTCATTGCAGCCGCACAGGGGCAGAAAGATATAACGACAAACTCTCCATGGAACGCGCATACAGAATTCAGGAACTCTTACAACCTGATTTTCCGGAAATAATGCAACGCTCCAGTGCCATTGGCAAAGGCTTCAGAGAAAATATTGTAGGAACCGGAACAGATGACGGACGTGACGCGATTGACCGCCGAGTCGAGTTTGTTCTGATGGATTGTGGAACTTGAAACTTGAAACTCGAAACTTGAAACTCGAAACTCGAAACTTGAAACTCGAAACTTGAAACTTGAAACTTGAAACTTGAAACTCGAAACTTGAAACTTGAAACTTGAAACTTGAAACTTGAAACTTGAAACTTGAAACTCGAAACTTGAAACTTGAAACTTGAAACTCGAAACTTGAAACTCGAAACTTGAAACTCGAAACTCGAAACTTGAAACTCGAAACTCGAAACTTGAAACTCGAAACTTGAACTAAGGAGATGAAGATGAAGGAGGTTGTCATTGCTTCGGCTTGCCGAACAGCTATCGGTACTTTCGGCGGAAGTTTACGCGACAGTAATGTCGCGACCATAGCAAGTATCACCATGAGGGAAGCTGTGAAAAGAGCAGGTATTGATCCTGCGATTATTGATGATATTCGCTACGGATGCTGTCTTGAGCCGACTGATTTTATGAATGTCGCCCGTGTGGGCGGGCTTTTGGCAGACATTCCTGATTTTGTCACTGCCGTAACTGTAAACCGGGTATGTATATCCGGTATGGAAGCTGTTGTTTCCGGCATGGCAATGATTCAGGCAGGTATGGCGGATGTCATTCTCGCGGGCGGAGCTGAACATATGTCCGGCGTGCCTTACACCGTGGCAAATGCCAGATGGGGCTGCCGGTTGCAGGATCAGGTGTTTGCAGATGCGATGATCCATGCGCTTTACTGCGGGTCTCAGTCCTTACCGCATCCTGAGGATGGGCCAGTCAATGCAGATGAAGCTCCGCTGAGTTTTTTCAAGGGAAAACCGTATCTGATGGGGCATACCGCGGAATTTGTGGCGCAACATCTGAATATTTCCAGGGAAGAAATGGACGAGGTCGCGCTGAGGAGTCATAACAATGTGGAAAGAGCAACCAATGACGGTTCATTTAAAGAGGAGATTGTGCCTGTGGAGATACCGAGGCGGAAAAAATCACCTCTGATTTTTGACAAAGATGAGCATTTCCGGCCCGGGATTACGCCGGAGCAGTTGCAAAAGCTTCCGCCTGCGTTTCTGCCAAAAATCGGAAAAGTGACAGCCGGAAACTCAAGCGGTATTAATGATGGTGCAGCGGGAATGGTCATCCTGTCCGCTGAAAAAGCAAAAGAACTCGGCATCACACCCCTCGCAAAGATCAGAGCCATTGGCAAAGGCGCATGTCATCCCTCTGTGATGGGGCTTTCCCCTGTGCCCGCGGTAAAAAATTTACTGGAAAAAAGCAGCTTTAAAATGGAAGACTTTGAACTGATCGAGATCAATGAGGCATTTGCTGCCCAGTATGTCGGATGCGAAAAGGAACTCGGATTAAATCGAGAAATTATCAATGTCAACGGGTCGGGAATCGGCCTGGGGCATCCTGTGGGGGCAACCGGTGCCAGAATAATGGTAACACTGATCCATGCGATGAAAAAAAGAGGAAAGACCCTGGGCCTTGCCACCCTTTGCGGAGGTGGCGGAATTGGCATGGCGTGCGTGTTAGAAATGGTTTAGGAACAGAGTTTTTATAAACGGGCATGACCGGCCACTCACAACGAAGCATGAAAGTGAGACCGGAATTTATCAGAGATCAGATATCACTATAACCGGGGGAGATTGATCTCCCGGCTTTCTGTTGTTTGAATTCTGACACGAAATGTACTCCCCTTCCCTTCGATACTGTCCGCTTCAATATCCATTTTAAACTCTCTCACAATTCCGTGAATGATGGAAAGCCCGAGACCTGTTCCTTCTCCCACCCCTTTAGTGGTATAAAAAGGCTCCATGCAACGTTCCGATACCTCGGTGTTCATACCAATACCATTATCCTCCACCTCAAACACAACAGCATCTTTTTCCGAATCATGAAAGAGGCGCACGGCCACGGCTTTCTGATAATCCTGCCCCGCATTCTCTCCTTTTTTTTCCACAGCATACCGGGCATTGGAAAGAAAATTGACCACAATCTGTTCAAATTTCTGGGGATTTACCTTAACTCCGGGCAGGTTTTCCGACAAGGAGACAGTGAGAAGGATTTCATGTATGCGGAATTGTTCTTTGAAGAAGGACAACGCCCGATTGATCGGGTCTGAAAGATTCACAACTTCCGAGATATCAGAACCGGCCCGGGCAAAGGAGCGCATATTATCAATAATAGCGGCTGCACGTTTCACTTGTTCAATGATTTTCCGGGCAGCTTTAACCTCCATGCCTTCCATGCCTTTCCGTTTAAAATAGGCGTTCAGTCCGTCGGCCGCAATACGGATGATCGCCAGGGGCTGATTGATCTCATGGGCAATTCCCGTAGCCATTTCTCCCATGGCGGTAAGTCTGCCAGTGTGTATAATCTGGGCCTGTTTTTCCTGAAGTTTTTTCTCTGCCTGCCTTACTCTGGTCAGCAGATTGAACACAACCCCCCAGGTCAGCATCAGAAGCGCAAGCCCGACCCCTGCCCCCACAAAAAACATGAATCTCACATCTGCTTTGAAATGACGGAAAAATTCCGGGCTGTTGTGTAGTCTGGCAATACCCAGCAGTTCCTTTGTGAATTTGGAATAAAGCGGAATCTCACTCACAAAATAATCAGTGCCGGTGACCATCCCCCTTTTCAGATCAAGCGCTCCTTCGCTGACATTGACCACGCTGTAATCCCACTCTGTTTCGACGCCCAATATGAAAGGACTGTCCGTGTCGGGGTCTGTGAGGAGGAGTATCCGGTTAATGGCATTGTCCATATCTTTTATGATCTGTTTGCTGTCTCTGCTTTCTTCCGTCAGTGCGTCAACAATGGCATGAACATGGGATTGCGCCAAAGCCCTTGCAGTGACTTCCGCCTTGGTCATCAGCTGGGGTTCCAGCACTTCCGTCCAATAGACAGCCATCAGTCCTTCCAAACCTGCTGCCAGAAGCAAAAACATCAGGGTGATCCAGGTTCGGAAGATGTCGGCATTTCTTTTTTGTCCTCCTTTTTTCATACGTTTTTATACTGTCCGAACCCTGATTAAAGGATGAAGAGATTAACAGGATTAACTTATTGTTCTTTTTATTATTATGACGGATTCTACTGACAGTCAATGGGTGAAGACCTGCGAGGTTTTGAAAATCTCGCAGGTTTGACGCCCGACTTACCGCCCATCAAACTTATTTGGTCAGGCATTACGAAAACGGATAAGAACGGGAAAGAGCGTATTCCTTTTTTATCTGCTTTCCCTGTAATTTTGCGCCCGGTTTTTCCTGTCTTTATATCTGATCGCTACAAACAAGCCAAAATAAAGATCAATGCTTGTTTTTTTATATGATTAAATCATTTTTTTCAATGGAAATTTCAAGTGGTTCAGAAAAAATATTATCGATGCGGCCTGATTCGAAAAAAAAAGCCCCGTCCCGAAAAGGGACAGGGACGAGGCTGAGGGGGAGATATGTTTACAGTTTATTCACATTCGCCATCATGGTCTTTGGATTGCCCGGCCATCATCATGAAACAGTCATTGGCGTAGGTTTTGCCGTCACAGCCGCACACTGGGGCATATAATTCAATACAGGCTTCGGGTACAGTTGTGCAAACGCCCATGTTGTCAGCCCAGTTACAGGTATCCTGGGGGTACAGACAAAACTGCCCATCAGGACAAACCAGTCCTTCAATGCCGCCGCACGGCTCACCGCAGCCTTCGTCAACCAGACCGTCACAGTTATCATCAGCACCGTTTCCACAAATTTCTTTCTCCCCGCAGGTCGGCTCGTCAGCGCACCAGCCGACATTCTCCTGAATAACTGTCTCTCCGCTGCCTTTGCTCAGATTCAGCTCGCCCTTCCACACAACAGACATGGGTTTTTCACTGTCAGAAATAAAGCGGGAAACCTTCACTCTGATTGTTTCCGAAGTAATGTCAGGCAATTTCACCTGAAAATCAAAGAAACACATACATCTGCATCTGCCGACATCTTCAGGATTATCTGTTTCATATATTTGATAAACACCGGTGTTCTCATTCAGTGATACGGTGGCAGAGCGTTCTCCACAACAGTTGAGCCAGACATTTTCATTCAGAAATGTGACTGTTTGTGATGCCTCATTATATTTCCAGGTAAGCTTTTCACCTCTGCAATTCGCGTCTCGGGTAGCAAAAACAGCTTCTTTCTCTTCAGCGTCAAAACCGCCGCACTCGCTGACTTGAGCTTTTTTGGCAAGGTTGTTTGCCCGGGAAAATTGCAGCTTCATTTCCGGGTCCCAGCGTTCTTTTTTCCAGGTTTTCAAACTTCTGTCCAAATCCGCTTTCTTTTCTTTCAAATCCTTTTTATCTGTCACGCCGTCGCCATTATAATCACCACACGCTTTTTCCGCTTTCCAGCATTCTTTTTTCCAGATTTTAAAGGTCTTATCATTCTCTTTTCTTTTTTCCCTTACATCTTCCCTGTCTATGACACCGTCACCATTGCAATCACCAGAAGAAGAAACCGGAGCCATTATCGGAATAATATCCACAGGGTCCTCGTCAGTGGGTCTGCCAATAAGCTCTGTATCTGTCGCAGTCTCAGAAACAGACACATTCAGGGTAAAGGTTTTAGTGGCTGAACTTTCCCCTTCCCAGCCGCGATAATACAGCATTTCGAGAGTTGCCGTGCCAGGAGCGACTGCCATGAAATCCCAGGCTTCTTTTCCGCCACAACCCATCACATCGTCCTCGCACTCGGATGTATAATCATTGCCTCTATTCTTTAAGATATCCTGTTCTGATACTTTCACATTCCATTTATATCCTGTGGTGGGATTGCTTTCCAAAGCGATACGGAGGGACTCGCCTTTTCCCATAGATACCGCATTTCCATCATCAGCATCTGTGAAAGTGTAGTTCGGAACTGGTACTATGCCTATCGTCTCGGGCCGGGCAACATCGCCAGATTCGGAAATGTCGTCATCCGGAATAATAATTTCATCCCTGCTGACGGGATCGCCAGAAACAGTCGTCTTCAGCGTAAAAGTGTTAATGGCTGAACTTTCTTCTTCCCAGGGACGATAATACAGCAATTCAAGTGTTGTCTCTCCGGCAGCAATGGCCATGAAATTCATTTCCTCTTTTCCGCCGCAGCCCGCGACCTCCTCGTCAGAGCAATCAGAAGCATAGCTGTTATAGGTGTTTTCCAGTATATCCTGATCCAATGCTTTGACAGCCCAGTTGTATCCTGTGGTGGGATTGCTTTCCAAAATCACGCGGACAGTCTCGCCTGTTTTCAGCGTAAGCGTGCTGCCGTTGTCATCTTCTGTCAGGGTGTAATCAGCGGTTTTTGTTTCAGTAAACGGAGCGATGTAAGGTTCGGGGAGGAGCTGACCATCAGGGGTATAAGGTGTGATGAGCGGCATAATATCCCCTTCGATTCCTTTGCCAGTTCCGTCATAACCGGGATTGATTTCCTCATCAATCGGTCTGCTTATGGAAGTTTCCCATCCTTCAGGAACATCGCAGGGCGTGGGAAACATTTCCCATTCAAGGGTTTCCGGGTTCTGTCCGAAGGTGATGACCTGAGCGCACATCACATTTTCATCAGCGTAAGCTGTTCCGCCGAATATAAAAGCTAAGGTAAAGATCAGTATGGTCAATTTTTTCATTGGTGTTGCCTCCTTTTTTTTCACAATTGATTGCAGTTAAATTCATTTATTAAATTTTTACATTTTTATTTTTTCTTCTGCCATCACCTCCCTGAATAGAACCTGGTTATCTTTTAAAATGTCATTCTTACCCTTTTTGCGCTTTATATCTCATTGATATATGGCTTTTGTCAAAACTTTTACTGGCAAAATTGGGGAAAAAACAGGAAAAAAACGGAAGATTATAAAAATTGGCATGTTTTTTGCTTAGATATTTGCTAAAATAATATTGCAGGGATGGGGAGCCGCATTGCGTTCCGTCCTTCCCCGCAATGATATAAAAGATGTCAAACTGGTTTCAATCCTTTTTCTGGGTAATGATTTCTATGACAGCTTCCGAAAACATGAGACACTGACGACGTGAACCATCAGGCTTCTTTTTTATGTGTTCCGGCATAACATAAGGTCTGCCTTTTTTTGTGGGTCTCCAACGCAGGTGATTCTGTTTATTTCGGTAAGATTCGATGATTCCGCGCTTTTCCAAAAGCATATTGGTCCGTTGAGGAGAAAGCCCTAAACGTCTGCCGAGTTCTGTGGGGGTCAGATAAATTTCTTTTTTATCAGGCAGAGGAGGTTCTTCTTCATATTTCACCGGACGGGTTTCTTTTCCATATGTTGCCGGGGGGTCATTAATTATCTCAGAAAACAACAGACTGAGGCAGTCTATGCCATAGATCGCTTTGATGATTTCGCAGATGAAATGTCTTGCCTGTCCGTCCTCATGCGCAAGTATTCTGTAAAGTTCCGCGGCTGACCGGGTCTCTGACAGAATAGTGGCAATGGTTATCTGCTGATATTCCTTATTCGTCCTCGGATTGAGTGCGTTTCCCCGGTACCAGTAATTATACAGCACAATAAAACATTCCTCCTGATAAAGCTCGACCATTAGCCGCATTTCCGGTCCGACCTTTTCAGGACTGATTGAAAACAGCCACCCGTTCAGCTTGGTAAGCGGCATACAGAGCATATCCTGAATTCCCCCGTTTGTCAGCAAAGGAACCAGGATAGCGTGATACCTTTGTGATGTCTTGATCTTGATCTGCTGACTCGGCCAGGATAAACCCATCCCCTCGACAATCGGTTTCATAGCGACATATTCACTATCCCTGTACAAAACAGTGATTAATTCATTACCATAGAAATCAACTGTTTCAGCCTGAACCTGATTTTCGTGCATATCGCACCTCCTTATTTTGCTGACAGATCCGGTCTGTCATATGTTGAAAAAATTTATAAGCCACGTCTGCTGACAAGTTCACTGTTAATTATTTTATGATGTTTTTTCAATTTGTTAAAGGTATAGCGATATCGCTATACCTTGCTGACAATCTGAGCCGGTCCCCGTGCCGCCTCTTATTTCTCCTTACGGCTCTGTCAAAATTTCAAGCTGAATCCGCTGACAAATTCACATATCACAATTTTATGATGGTTTATCAGGGGATTAAAGGTATAGCGATATCGCTATACCTTGCTGACAACCTGAGTCCGTGTCCGTGTGAGTACCCTTATAATTCCTTACGACTTTCTCTGGCGGATCTTCAAAAAAAATTTCAACCTGAATCCGCTGACAAATTCACATACCACAATTTTATGATGGTTTATCAGGGGATTAAAGGTATAGCGATATCGCTATACCCTGCTGACAACCTGAATCCGTGTCCGTGTGAGTCCCCTTATAATTCCTTACGGCTCTGTCTGACGAATTTTCAAAAAAAATTTCAACCTAAATCAGCTGACAAATTCACATATCACAATTTTATGATGGTTTATCAGGGGATTAAAGGTATAGCGATATCGCTATACCTTGCTGACAACCTGAGTCCGTGTCCGTGTGAGTCCCCTTATAATTCCTTACGGCTTTCTCTGGCGAATCTTCAAAAAAAATTTCAGCCAAATCTGATGATAAGTTCAATGATCAGAATTTTATCAAGCTTTTTCAATCCTTTAAAGGTATAGCGATATCGCTATACCTTGCTGACAACCTGAGTCCGTGTCCGTGTGAGTCCCCTTATAATTCCTTACGGCTTTCTCTGACGAATCTTCAAAAAAAATTTCAACCTAAATCAGCTGACAAATTCACATATCACAATTTTATGATTGTTTATCAGGGGATTAAAGGTATAGCGATATCGCTATACCTTGCTGACAACTGAGACTGTACCGATATCGCCTTTTAATTTTTTCTTATGGCTTTGTCTGACGAATCTTCAAAAAAAATTTCAACCTGAATCATCTGACAAATTCACATACCACAATTTTATGATGGTTTATCAGGGGATTAAAGGTATAGCGATATCGCTATACCTTGCTGACAATCTGAGTCCGTGTCCGTGTGAGTCCCCTTATAATTCCTTACGGCTTTCTCTGACGAATCTTCAAAAAAAATTTCAACCTGAATCAGCTGACAAATTCACATACCACAATTTTATGATTGTTTTTCAATGGATTAAAGGTATAGCGATATCGCTATACCTTGCTGACAACCTGAGTCCGTGTCCGTGTGAGTACCCTTATAATTCCTTACGGCTCTGTCTGGCGAATCTTCAAAAAAAATTTCAGCCAAATCTGATGATAAGTTCAATGATCAGAATTTTATCAAGCTTTTTCAATCCTTTAAAGGTATAGCGATATCGCTATACCTTGCTGACAACCTGAGTCCGTGTCCGTGTGAGTCCCCTTATAATTCCTTACGGCTTTCTCTGACGAATCTTCAAAAAAAATTTCAACCTGAATCCGCTGACAAATTCAGATATCAAAATTTTATGATGGTTTATCAGGGGATTAAAGGTATAGCGATATCGCTATACCTTGCTGACAACTGAGACAATGCGGTTTCCGCCTCTTATTTCTCCTTACGGCTCTGTCTGACGAATCTTCAAAAAAAATTTCAACCTGAATCAGCTGACAAATTCACATATCACAATTTTATGATGGTTTATCAGGGGATTAAAGGTATAGCGATATCGCTATACCTTGCTGACAACTGAGACTGTACCGATATCGCCTTTTAATTTTTTCTTATGGCTTTGTCTGACGAATCTTCAAAAAAAATTTCAACCTAAATCATCTGACAAATTCACATACCACAATTTTATGATGGTTTATCAGGGGATTAAAGGTATAGCGATATCGCTATACCTTGCTGACAATCTGAGTCCGTGTCCGTGTGAGTCCCCTTATAATTCCTTACGGCTTTCTCTGACGAATCTTCAAAAAAAATTTCAGCCTGAATCCGCTGACAAATTCACATACCACAATTTTATGATGGTTTATCAGGGGATTAAAGGTATAGCGATATCGCTATACCTTGCTGACAACTGAGACTGTACCGATAGCGTCTTTTAATTTTTTCTTATGGCTTTGTCTGACGAATCTTCAAAAAAAATTTCAAGCTGAATCCGCTGACAAATTCACATATCACAATTTTATGATGGTTTATCAGGGGATTAAAGGTATAGCGATATCGCTATACCTTGCTGACAACCTGAGTCCGTGTCCGTGTGAGTACCCTTATAATTCCTTACGACTTTCTCTGGCGGATCTTCAAAAAAAATTTCAACCTGAATCCGCTGACAAATTCACATACCACAATTTTATGATGGTTTATCAGGGGATTAAAGGTATAGCGATATCGCTATACCTTGCTGACAACCTGAGTCCGTGTCCGTGTGAGTCCCCTTATAATTCCTTACGGCTTTCTCTGGCGAATCTTCAAAAAAAATTTCAGCCAAATCTGATGATAAGTTCAATGATCAGAATTTTATCAAGCTTTTTCAATCCTTTAAAGGTATAGCGATATCGCTATACCTTGCTGACAACCTGAGTCCGTGTCCGTGTGAGTCCCCTTATAATTCCTTACGGCTTTCTCTGGCGAATCTTCAAAAAAAATTTCAGCCAAATCTGATGATAAGTTCAATGATCAGAATTTTATCAAGCTTTTTCAATCCTTTAAAGGTATAGCGATATCGCTATACCTTGCTGACAACCTGAGTCCGTGTCCGTGTGAGTCCCCTTATAATTCCTTACGGCTTTCTCTGACGAATCTTCAAAAAAAATTTCAACCTAAATCAGCTGACAAATTCACATATCACAATTTTATGATTGTTTATCAGGGGATTAAAGGTATAGCGATATCGCTATACCTTGCTGACAACTGAGACTGTACCGATATCGCCTTTTAATTTTTTCTTATGGCTTTGTCTGACGAATCTTCAAAAAAAATTTCAACCTGAATCAGCTGACAAATTCACATATCACAATTTTATGATTGTTTATCAGTGGATTAAAGGTATAGCGATATCGCTATACCTTGCTGACAACTGAGATAATGCGGTTTCCGCCTCTTATTTCTCCTTACGGCTTTCTCTGACGAATCTTCAAAAAAAATTTCAACCTAAACCAGCTGACAAATTCACATATCTGAATTTTATGATGGTTTATCAGGGGATTAAAGGTATAGCGATATCGCTATACCTTGCTGACAACTGAGACTGTACCGATAGCGCCTTTTAATTTTTTCTTATGGCTCTGTCTGGCGAATCTTCAAAAAAAATTTCAGCCAAATCTGATGATAAGTTCAATGATCAGAATTTTATCAAGCTTTTTCAATCCTTTAAAGGTATAGCGATATCGCTATACCTTGCTGACAACCTGAGTCCGTGTCCGTGTGAGTCCCCTTATAATTCCTTACGGCTTTCTCTGGCGAATCTTCAAAAAAAATTTCAGCCAAATCTGATGATAAGTTCAATGATCAGAATTTTATCAAGCTTTTTCAATCCTTTAAAGGTATAGCGATATCGCTATACCTTGCTGACAACCTGAGTCCGTGTCCGTGTGAGTACCCTTATAATTCCTTACGGCTTTCTTTGGCGGATATTCAAAAAAAATTTCAAGCTGAATCCGCTGACAAATTCAGATATCAAAATTTTATGATGGTTTATCAGGGGATTAAAGGTATAGCGATATCGCTATACCTTGCTGACAACCTGAGTCCGTGTCCGTGTGAGTCCCCTTATAATTCCTTACGGCTCTGTCTGGCGAATCTTCAAAAAAAATTTCAGCCAAATCTGATGATAAGTTCAATGATCAGAATTTTATCAAGCTTTTTCAATCCTTTAAAGGTATAGCGATATCGCTATACCTTGCTGATAACCTGAATCCGTGTCCGTGTGAGTCCCCTTATAATTCCTTACGGCTCTGTCTGGCGAATCTTCAAAAAAAATTTCAGCCAAATCTGATGATAAGTTCAATGATCAGAATTTTATCAAGCTTTTTCAATCATTTAAAGGTATAGCGATATCGCTATACCTTGCTGACAATCTGAGACTGTGCCGATAACGCTTTTTATTTTTTCCTTACGGCTCTGTCTGGCGAATCTTCAAAAAAATTTTCAACCTGAATCAGCTGACAAATTCACATATCACAATTTTATGATTGTTTATCAGGGGATTAAAGGTATAGCGATATCGCTATACCTTGCTGACAATCTGAGACTGTGCCGATAACGCTTTTTATTTTTTCATTACGGCTCTGTCTCACATATTTTTAAAAAAATTTTAGCCAAATCTGATGATAAGTTCAATGATCAGAATTTTATCAAGCTTTTTCAATCATTTAAAGGTATAGCGATATCGCTATACCTTGCTGACAACCTGAGTCCGTGTCCGTGTGAGTCCCCTTATAATTCCTTACGGCTTTCTCTGGCGGATCTTCAAAAAAAATTTCAGCCTGAATCCGCTGACAAATTCACATGTCACAATTTTATGATGGTTTATCAGGGGATTAAAGGTATAGCGATATCGCTATACCTTGCTGACAAGTGAGGCTGTCTCGGAACCTCGGTACCTCTGGCTGAAAAAAGCTTCTTTTGATGAAAATGCCGCACGCTCATTTTTTTCCAGACTGCTTCCGGACACAGTTATCCGGACAGTTATTGCCAAATTTTCTAATGATTCTAAAAAAAATGATATGGTTATTTTTTAAAAAAATCAGCGAAAGAGTTGTGCGAGGGCCGTTTCTGTTTTGCCAGAACGGACCGTTCCGAGTGCAAAAGGAGGGTAAACTCAGATTCTCGAAAATGAGTCGAATGTAATAATGGAGGTAAATACAGGGGAGCAGCTTCTGACTAACCCAAAGAAAACAGCGTATTCCTCTGTGGGTGTCCAAGATAAGGTAGCCTGAATAAGTAATGATGATAAATCTGACCCGTCATTTCGCAAATTGTCAGACTCAATTTTGTCCATCATTACTTGTTCAGCACTACCCAAAATAAATTGTCAGTTTTCATAAAAAACAATGAATGCTTCCTAGCGATGGGAAATAAGTACCTGTCCATAAACGGGCATGACCTGCTGGTTACAACGAATGATGAAAATCGGGGTAAAGGCGGATATCTTCATGCCCACCTTTCGAATCGTTCAGGTCAATTCGCAAAACAAGAAGTGATACGGTCAACAATCCCCTGAAGCCATTTGGCCCCGAGTTCCGCATCGTTTTTCTCAAGCGTTTTTATTACAGAAATGTAGTCCTTGCCCGAGCTGCTGATATTGGTATGTATCTTCTCCAAAAAAGAATCTCGCAGACCCGTATCTCCCGCTTCCTTTTCCTTTGCTCTGAGA
Organism: Desulfonema magnum; assembly: GCF_017377395.1. GTDB lineage: Bacteria > Desulfobacterota > Desulfobacteria > Desulfobacterales > 4be13 > Desulfonema_C > Desulfonema_C magnum. Next base: position 1,547,139 of record NZ_CP061800.1, read on the forward strand.
AAGTCTTCCATTTCCGGCCATCTGTCACCAAACCCGCCTTTTTGTTGCTGACAAAACGCCTTCAGCCGTCTGATTCTTTCCTCAGTCGCCATATTCAGTTTTTCTTTCAGACCATCCAAAAGCGTCTCCGGAAACTCCTCGGAAACAAACTGTGAGCGGACATGCTGATACCACTGCCTCAGCGCCATCAGATTGGCAATATAGATAATATTATTTGTCATGATTCTCCTGATCCCCAGATACACACCAGCCTTAAACGGAATGTTTCCGCTCCTGCCGCCCTCAAAGATCATGCGATCCGGTCTTAATTCGTCTTTTCTGCATATCGAACCGGCCGCGATGACCGTGCCAAAGGCCAGACGGCACGGCCCCACAAGTCCGCCCTGTCCTCCTAAGAATATGGGTCTCTGGTTCAACATCACCCCGTTGGGCACATCGCCGATAAGTGACGGTGTGGCTTTGTCCTGATTGGGGGTGTAGTTAAAGTGAATATATGCGCTGCCGACCTCGCTGTGATCTTTCCGGCTTGTTCCGCCCGACATAAAGCAATCGCAAAAATTAATCAGACTGCCCAGGGTGACAAAAGGAAAAAGTATGGTCTGCTTCAGCCCCACTGTATGAGCGCCGCTCGCGTCTTCCTCCAAAATCGTTCCCTCTCTCACATGAGCGCCGGACCCCATGCCTGCTTTTCTGAGAAAGACCGCTTGTTTGAAAAATCCGCCTTTCAGCGAAACCTCCGGCCCGATCTGGCAATTATCAACCGTGACCGGGGCCTCGTATCCCAAGTTCGCCCCCTGAAGAATCAGCGTGGAACTTCCGTAAATCTTGCACCCCGAATAAATGGTAACACCGCGGCCGGAAATTCTCTCGATATCAACATCCTCACCGATTTCAATGCTATGAGGATTGGGAATCTTAACTCCTTTTTCTTGCAGCTTCTGAATTTTTGACATCATCTTGTTACTCATTTAAACACCTCAGTAATTTTAGTATGTTCCAAGAATTTTTTCAATGACAATGCGTTCATCAAACGCCTGCTCTGCTTTTTTCCGCCCGGCAATGCCCATAGTTCTCCGCATTTCCGCATCTTCAATCATTCGTGTCATGGCCTGTGCCAATGCGTCAGCATTTTTTACCGGCACAAGAAAGCCGTTTACACCGTCATCCACCACTTCACGACATCCCACAGCATCGGTTGTGATGACCGGTTTGCCCATTGCCGCGGCTTCCAACAATACTCTGGGGACGCCTTCTCCATAAAAGGAAGGCAGCACGACGACATCAGCTTTTGTTATCACAGGACGCACATCAGCGAGTTCTCCCAGCCATGCGACAACGCCTTCCGAGTGCCAGAGGTCAAGGTCCTTTTGGGAAATAACATTGGGATTGCGTTCATCCCGACCCCCTAACAACTGAAACTGAACCTTTGAAAACTGATCTTTTACCAGACGGGCCGCTTCCACGAACTCGAAAACGCCCTTGTCTCTCAGCATCCGTGAAACCATCAGAAAGGTGATCGGTTTTTCCGATACAGAGTCGGAGACAAACTCAGGCGAGAAAAATTGGCAGTCAACGCCTTCACCCGGCAAAAGGCCCGTTTTTTGAGCATTCGCCAGACCCTGGGACAGAAAAAAATTAAGGTCATCCTGATTAAGAAAAAAGGTGAAATGCGATCCCCTGAGAGCCAGACGATATAGCCATTTTACGAGATACCTGAGAAGTGTGACTTTTTTTTCTGAAAAGACAAATCCGAGTCCTGTAACTGTGTTGATGATTCTGGGAACACGGGCCAGACGAGCAGCAAGACTGCCGTAAATAACCGGTTTGATCGTAAAATGATGAACAATGTCGGGCTTCTCATAACGATACCATTTGAACAGCGTTAAAAATAAAAGGATATCTGCAAAGGGACTGATCGCTTTTTTTGATACTGGCAGAGATTTAAAGGGCACGCCCATGGCCTCAATTTTATCTCCGAAGCCGTCATCTGAATCACCGCCGCCAACCACTGTGTAATTTTTTGTTTTTAAATTTCGCATCAGCCCGGCACGAAAATTATACAATGTCCAGGCACAACGGGAAATCAGAAATATTTTTTTTCGCATAGTTGTTTGTCTGTGAAAGTGTCAGGTGTTAGGTGTTAAGTGTTAGGTGTTTGTAACACTTAAATGATCATAAGTCTGCGACTACGACAAACGATGAATATTTTACAATATTTCCTAACACCTAACACCATAACACCTAACACCTAACACCTAACACCATAACACCTAACACCCGATACTCCGTATTAATGACAGCAGACGAGGCGCTGTGACTTGAATACAATACGCTTTCTCGACTTTGACACACCCCGCCTTCCCCATTTGCTTTCTTAACTTGTGATTCTTCTTGAGAATCTTTAACGCCTCCACCCAACTGGTTGTATCACTGGCTAAAAAGCCGTTTATACCGTGTTCGACAATTTCCCGGTTGATTCCCACCGGAGATGCGATAACGGGGAGAGAACACGCCATATACTGAATCAGCTTGTAACCGCATTTTCCACGGGTCCAGGGCGTATCCGGCAGCGGCATGATCCCCACATCAAACTCCTGAATATCTCTGACCTCGGTTTCTTCGGTCCACGGGCGAATTTCCACGATATCTTCTTTATATTCCCTGATCTCACCGGAACCCACGAAAACAAGGCGTGCGCTGTTATTTCTGCATATTTCTGTGAGAGCAGGCCGAACAAGACGGAGATATTCAGCAGTGACGGGACAGCCAATCCATCCGATGGTAAAAACAGACTTGTCAGACTTCGGCTTTTTATGATATCGCTTCAAATCAATCACAGAGGGGAGACATTCCACCTTTTTTGCACCTGCCTGCCGCGCCCGCTTCTCCAAATAATTATTGCCAACGATTACCAGAGAAGCGTTTCGCATAATGGTATCTATTTTTTTTCCCAGCAATGTTCGCATGATGCCATTGGAATGCATATCATACTGATGAAAAACAGCGTCATCATAATCCACCACATATGGAATGCCCGCGAAAGAAAGCAGGGTTTCGCACCATGATGGCAGCAACGGCAATACCTCGTTTTCTATCCATAAGAGATCAAAACTGCGGCTCTTCAGCAGATAACCCAGGCGGCGAAAATATGCCCGGATAATGGCCTTGAAATCTTTGTTCCTCCCTGCGTAAAGGTCCCTGATATAATCATTCCCCAACAACGGAGCCGGCGTAACATCCAGACCTTCCGCACTCAGATACGGGAGATATTGATAGGATCGGATTCGGCTTCTCGAACCTAAAGACTCATAGCGGCTTAAAAGAAGAATTTTCATTTAATTTCAGTATGTGATGGTTTATATCAGATGTTGGCAGGGCAAAACTTCATCTTATCCGATATGTAAGTATCCGCAAACCGGGCATCTATATACATTAAGGGACATAGGCCTCCTATTGCTTAACTACCGTAATTTTCAATTATTCTGTTTTGTTTCAAATTCCAGTGTCATTTTTTATTGGGCTGAGGAATTTTCTTTCTAAATAAAATAGTCTGTTAATGCAATGATTTTTTAAATTAATGGGCATCTATATAAATTATAATTTCCGATTATAACGGATTTAGGGGAGGCCGGCAACGCCCCGCGGGGGCGGCATATTTATAGCAGTTATCATGCCGGGCATGCTACAAATATGCCGCCCCTACGGGGGCTTGGCGAGTCTCTACAAATATGCCGCCCTTACAGGGCTACCCGATCCCTGAGCTTGTCGAAGGGGCAAGCCCGATACATATGGGAACAGAACCCCTCACGATAACTGAAAATCATGAATTATGAATTTGAAATAAAGAAAACTGTTGACATATTGAATTAAGAAAGGTATTATTATTTTTTTTGATATCGAAAGCCATGAATTGCAGCCCATATTTTCTTGACAAAATCAATCAAAGGTCATATTTATAAAAAATCACCCTGTGATGCTTTTGCAGACCGGGGTTGAAAATATGGAGAGGTGGCCGAGCGGCTGAAGGCCCCGCTCTCGAAAAGCGGTATCCTGCCACAAGCGGGATCGTGGGTTCGAATCCCACCCTCTCCGCCACAAACTTGCAGGCTGACCCGCTTTATTTTTTACGGAGAGATGTCCGAGCTGGCTGAAGGAGCACGACTGGAAATCGTGTGTACTGCCAAAAGCGGTACCGAGGGTTCGAATCCCTCTCTCTCCGCCATTCACAGTAAACAGTTATCAGTGATCAGTGATCAACTGAGAGGATAGCTGCTAACTGATAGCTGATTAACTGACCATGTCCTATCTCGTTCTTGCACGGAAGTACCGTCCCCAGACTTTTGATCAGGTTGTAAAACAGGAGCATGTAACTCAGACCCTCACCAACGCTATTTCATCGGGCCGTGTTGCCCATGCGCTTCTGTTTTCCGGACCAAGGGGAACGGGGAAAACAACAATTGCCCGCGTTCTGGCAAAAGCCATGAATTGCCAGGAAGGCCCCACAGCGACGCCATGCAATAAATGCCAGTCCTGTAAGGAGATCACATCAGGAAACGCTGCGGATGTGTTTGAGATAGACGGCGCGTCAAACAATGGTGTGGATCAGATCAGGGAACTGCGTGAAAATGTCAAATACATGCCCGCGCACAGTCCCTATAAAATCTACATCATTGACGAAGTCCACATGCTCAGTATCGCGGCCTTTAACGCGCTTTTAAAGACGCTTGAGGAGCCACCTGCCCATGTGATGTTCCTTTTTGCCACAACAGAACCTCACAAGATTCCCATAACAATTCTCTCCCGGTGTCAGCGCCATGATCTGAGACGGATAGATATCGAATCTGTGTCAAAGCACATGCTGTCACTCTGTCAGCAGGAGGGAACTGACATTGCCGAGGAGAGCCTGACGCTTATTGCACGGGAAGCCGGCGGAAGTATGAGAGATGCCCTGAGTCTTCTTGATCAGGTCATGACCTGTGCCGAAGGAACAATCACCCATGAGCAAGTTCTGGACATACTGGGCATTATAGACCGAAAAATATTATTTGATATTTCCGCAGGCATTTTAAGCGGAAACATTCTTCAGGTTCTTGATATTATAGATGAAATTTACAACCACGGTCATAATGTAAAAGAACTTTATTCAGATATTATTGAACACTTCAGAAATCTGCTGGTTGTCAAACTCGGTAAAAAAATAAATAAACTGGTTGATCTGCCGGTCCATGAGACCAATCTCATGGCTGACCAGGTAAAAAGCGTTTCCGAAGCCCATCTGAGCCAACTGTTGGATATTCTGTTCAAAGAAGAATCTGTAATACAATTTTCAGCCCAGCCCAAACTCGCGCTTGAAATGGCATTTATCAGAATGTTTCAGGCAAAACCGGTCTTATCCATTGACATGCTCATTGAAAAGCTGGATAATCTGAAAAAAGGTATTTATGAAAATCCCGCGGCTTATAGTGATATTGAATCCGGACATGATATCCCCGATAACAGGAATGTATTACAGGGAACATCAGCCCGGAGTGTTCCTCCTCCCTCGGCGACTGAATCCGCACCGGTGACCCCTGATGTCAGGAAAGCACCGCCGCAGGAAGCATTCATTCGGAGCGATGCGCCAGGAAACATCAGCGAACCGGACATACCCGAGCCTGAGGAACTCCCTGTTACAGTTTCTTTTAATCCCGGGGATTCCCCTGAAGAAACTTGGAAAAAACTCCTTGGTATTATTTCAGAAAAAAATGGTTCTCTTGGCTCATATTTGAAAAAATGCACCTTGAAGAACCTGACAGATCAGGCTCTGGAAATAGAAGTCCGTAACAACGGTTTTAATATAGATAAGCGGATACGCCGCGATGAAAACCTGGCTATCATAAAAAAGGTCTGTAACAGCTTTTTTCAAAGACACATGGAATTTGTTATAAATGCCAAAGAGCAACAGAAAAATGACAGGCAGCAGAAAAGAAGCCAGGCAGATCGTTTGAGACAGGAGGCTTTGGACCATCCCCTGGTCGCTGACACATTGGAAATTTTCGGCGGCAGGGTGATAGATGTTAAGATTTTGCAATGAGTCAGAGACTGGTTTTTCCAATGGCTTTGGCTGAAACAGTTCTGCAAAAGTCAGTCTCTGTCTGACAATTTTATTAAGGAGGTTGTGGTATGAAAGGCGGCATGGGAAACATAATGAAGCAGGCCCAGAAGCTTCAGTCCAAGATGCTTAAACTCCAGGAAGAATTAGCTGAAAAGACCGTTGAAACATCTGCCGGAGGCGGTATGGTCAGAGTTGTGGCAAACGGCAAACAGCAGGTTGTATCCATTGAGATTGAAAAAGAAGTCGTTGATCCGGAGGATGTGGATATGCTTCAGGATCTGATCATCGCGGCAGTAAATGAAGCATTGGGAAAAGCTCAGGAAATGGTTTCAGGGGAAATGGGCAAACTTACCGGTGGTATGAGCATACCGGGATTAATGTAACTGAGCATTTTTGATTTTTGATTTTCGACTGAGGATTGAGGATTGAAGGTTTGTAAAAAAGCACCTCATATTTTCAATTCTCAATTCTCAATTAATTATGAGTCACTATCCATCATCTGTTCTGAATCTGATTAAAGCGTTTTCCAAACTTCCCGGCATCGGAGAGAAGACTGCGGAACGTCTTGCAATGCACATTCTTCGCGCCCCGCGCAGGGAAGCGGAAAATCTGTCCCGCAGCATATTGGAACTCAAGGAAAAAGTAAGGCTCTGTTCCTTATGTTTTGCACTGAGCGACACGGATATTTGCGATATCTGTGCAAACCCTGAAAGGGATTCCGCCACCCTGTGTGTGGTGGAACAGCCCGCGGAAATGGTTGCCATTGAAAGATCAGGTTCTTTTAATGGTTTATATCATATTCTTCAGGGTGTATTGTCTCCCATGGACGGTATCGGTCCTGACAATATCAGGATTAAGGAGCTTATCGCAAGAGTGGAACAGGGGCATATCCGGGAGATTGTACTGGCCACAGGCACGAATGTGGAAGGAGAGGCAACTGCTTCATATATTGGGGAATGTCTCCGAAATTATCCGGTCAAAGTCACGAGAATCGCCTCTGGCGTGCCCATCGGGGGAGATCTGAAATATGTGGATCAGGTGACTTTGAAAAGAGCCATGGAAACCAGATACGATGTCTGACGCTAGATAATCAAGTTTTTTTTTGTCATTCCTGCGAAAGCAGGAATCCACAGCCCCGGAACCATGCAAAAAACAGATTCCTGCTTTCGCAGGAATGACAGAATAATGGCAGGCTGTCCGGCCAGATCGGATCTGATCCGATCTGAAAACTTGGTTATCGAATGACAAACAATTTCATGAATCTTCAAAACGTCGGACTTTCGAAATTTTGTCTTTTTATGAAAGATATTCAACTGGTAACTGAAAATCAGATGATAACCAGTCACCAATTATCAATCACTCAAAACTCAGACTTCCTAAGTTTCAGAAACTTTGGAAGTCTTTTTATGTGGAAATGAAACCTTCAGATATTTTTAATTGTCAAAAATGCGGAGAATGTTGCAAAGGATACGGGGGAACGTTTGTAACTGAGGAAGATATTGAAGCCATTGCCGCTTATATCAAAACAACCCCTGAACATTTTGTGTCGGATTACTGCCAGATGTCCGGCGGCAAACCCGTTCTGGCCCAGGCCCAAAACGGTTACTGTGTCTTCTGGGACGAGGTATGCACGATTCACCCGGTGAAACCCCGAATGTGCAGGGCATGGCCTTTCATAAAAAGCGTGCTGACCGATATAAACAACTGGCGTATTATGGCAGCATCATGCCCCGGTATTCGAACAGACGTGCCTGACAAGATTGTTGAAGAATGCGTGAGAAAGGAATTAAACCTTCCACTCCTTTGAATCGGTGAGCTGATAGATATTCTTTCCTTCCTGATCCGAAAGGGTCATGAAGAGAATATTTTTTTGTTCGAGGTCTTCAAGACTTTTCATTAATGCTTCGTTGGTACTGTTCCATATTTCAAGCAGATTCTTCGTGGAAATACTTGTGCCGGAATCAGAAAGGCCGCAACACAGCAGATAAACTGAAATCGTCTCCACAGAAAGACCGATCTTAAAAATGTTCTGGTTTATGGATGATGTTCCCTGATTCATTGAATACTCCTTTAACTTGTTATCTTATTAAAAAAAAATAAAACTTGAATAACCTCGTAAAAGCTGACACCTGACACCTAACACCTAACACCTAACACTTAACACCTAACACATTTTTTCTATGATTGGAATATTTGATTCTGGAATAGGCGGTCTTACAGTTGTGCGGGCATTAACGGAGCAGCTTCCCGGTTATGACATGATTTATTTTGGCGACACTGCTCACACGCCTTATGGGAGTAAAAGCCCTGAAACCGTTATCACCTATGCGCTTCGCAATACTGATTTTCTGTTAAGCAAATCTGCAAAGCTTATTGTCATGGCGTGCAACACAGCATCAAGTGTTGCCACCGACCGCGTGACTGAAAAATTTGATGTTCCGGTGTTCGAAGTGATCACTCCCGCAGCAGAACTTTCACTCAGGACATCAAAAAAAAACAGGATCGGCGTTATCGGAACCCGCACCACAATCAGCAGCGGAGTCTATGAAAAAAAAATCAGAGCCCTGAATCCCGAGGCAAAGGTCTGGTCAGCCCCGTGTCCCCTTCTTGTTCCGTTGGTGGAAGAAGGCTGGCTTAAAAAACCTGAGACCAGAATGATTGTCAAAAAATATCTGTATCCGCTGAAAGTCAGACAGATTGACACGCTCATCCTGGGTTGCACCCATTATCCCATTTTAAAAAAGATCATTCAGAGAAAAATCGGAAAACGGGTCAGCATCATAGATTCTTCCGAAACCGTTGCAGAGAAGGTAAAAAATTTTCTGGAACAGCATCCTGAAACAGATCATCTGTTAAGCAAAACAGGGGAATCCCGATTTTTTGTGTCAGATGTGACAGAGCAGTTTGGAAAAACTGCAAAAGAGATGCTCAGAAGAAATATTCGGCTTGAGCATGTCAGCATTTAAGGCGATTATAACCCGGTTCGTAGTTCCGCCTTTAGGCGGTGTGACACCGCCGGTTCGTAGTTCCGCCTTTAGGCGGTGTGACACCGCCGGTTCGTAGTTCCGCCTTTAGGCGGTGTGACACCGCCTAAAGGCGGAACTACGAACTGAAAATTAAAGCCGCCTCTGATAAGAAAGAAATCTTCTTTTAACTCTGGCAAGGTCCCGCGCATCAGGATAATCTTTCATTTTATCCCGGCATTTTTCAATTCTGACATTCAGAGGCGGATGGGTTAAAAACCATGATCCGCTCTTCTGTGCGGTGTCTTTCTTTATCTGAAGCATGCTCAGCACGTTTATGAATCCTGCGGGATCATAGCCTGTCCGATACGCGGCTTCCATACCTGACAGGTCCGCCTCAAATTCCATATTCTTGTCCAGCCCCTGATCAAAAAGGATGGTCTGAAGGCTGCGTATCATTTCCTGAAAAGCCTTTTCTCTCTGTTTGTCTTTCATCATCACACGGGTGATTTTGTCCACTCCTTCAAAGAACTTTGCCCCTCTGACAGACTGAAGCGCGTGTTTGTGACCCACATGGGAGACTTCATGGGCAAGCACCCCGGCAAGCTGGGATTCGTCCCTCATGGATTTCATCATTGCCGAACTTATGAAAATAATGCCTCCGGGACATGAGAAAGCATTATAAAGCGGGCTTTGTACAAGAACAAAATGATACGGGATTCCCGGACGATTCGCGTTACGGGCCACAGCGTTTCCGACTAAGTTGACATATTTCTGAATTGCCTGATCTTCTACCGGAAGGCCATATCTGCGGAATCCTTCGAGAGCAAGCTTTTCTCCGATGGCAAACTCCGAGTCATAATCCAGTTCCGTGGAACTTGCCACAATATCGCCCGCCCCCCTCGCCATTTTTGCCGCTTTCTGTAATTTTTCCGGCTTGTCCTGAGGAGAAATCGTCTTAACAGTCTCAGCAAAACATCCGGGACTCGTCATCAGAATACCCAGAACGCTTCCTGCAAACTTGAGAAAATTTCGGCGTTCCTTTTTAAAGCAGTGTTTCCTGTCTGTTTGTTTTTGTATTTTCATTCCGCGTATTCTCCAATTCTGCCTGCTTTGAGAAAATGCTCTATCTGATTATTGCTTATTTGTGAGGAGAGAACAGCGTCCAGGGCCTTTTCAGATGGTGTCAGTTTTCCGCTTTTTCGTGCATATTCTTTTGCCTCCGCAGACAGGCCGCGAATACTTCTTGAACCATCAGCCGCATCTGCCCGGATACTGCTGCCCCCCAGATCGCCAAATGCCTCACCCAGGGCATTCTCTTTTTTTTGTTCCTGAATATCAGGCGGATGGTTTGAAACTTTGCCGCGATATATCCAGCCCTTTTTCCCTGATACCGTGGAAACGTGGTACCACCGGTTTTCAAATGACAGAACCAGCAGCTCCGATCCCACAGCCACACGGGTAACTGTTTCAGAGGCAGCGGAGTGATCTGCCTTGAGTTTGGCATTTGTTGAAGAAACCCATATCTTTTCCTCGGCAGTGGCTTCTGTGAAGGTAAAAAAAGAAAGGCTTAACACGCTTGCCAGTATAAAAAATATCATACGGTTCATTTTGCATATTCTCCCATCTCAGATGTTTTAAGAAAATATCTGTCACTCCCGGACAATTTTTCAACCTGTGCGGTTACAATTTTTTGTAGGGTGGGTGGAGCGAAGCGGAACCCACCGTTTTTTGAATTTCGGTGGGTTCCGCTTCGCTCCACCCACCCTACATTGCTTCTTATACAAAACCCTTGTAGCGAAAATAAAGGGAGGCGGCTATAATTTCCCATATAAGTACCCGATCAAAAGTTTTTCATACATTTTTTTTCTGCGAACCTCGGAGAAACCCGCCTTTCTCCTTCAGGGTCAGTGAATCATTCCGGAAAAAAAGCCGGGTTTCTTCCCCGGGCAAATATCGAAAACTTATGGTTAGGTACTTAATAAAAAATGCCATACAAGGTTCAAATATGTCAAGCAGTTTTTTTCATAGCCAGCTTACACAAAAACCCGGGTGTTTTTAAATGCCTCGTATTTCCTGAGCTGATTTTCAGAGACCGAGGGCGATGTCTTTTTTATCACGTCTTCAAGATGTTTCTGGCTTATTTTAACCCTCTCTTTTAAGGCATTTCTTGACGCCTCATTCACCATAAATTTTATATCGCTCGATACATAGTTCTCCGACAACTCTGCCAGTTGTTTAATATCAATATCCGAATCAACCGGACGCCCCTCCAGGTAAAGCTTGAACATCTCCGCTCTTGCATCAGAGTCAGGCGGTTCGATATAAAACACCTTGTCCATTCTCCCGGTCCTCAGTATTGCAGGATCAATCTTTTCAGGGCAGTTGGTGGCTGCAATGATAAAGATGCCGTGTTCGTGGCATTCGGTCATCTGGGCTAAAAATTCATTTACCTCTGATGCGTAGCTATGGTATAAATTCCCCTGTCTGCTGGGCAGTATCGCATCCACCTCGTCAATAAAAATAATACTCGGGGATTTTTCTCTGGCCGCTTTGAACAATTCTCCGATTTTTTCCTGTGTCCCGTGGACATAAATACTGGCGAGGTCCGAAGGTTTCACCTGAACAAAATGATAATCTATCTCCTCTGCAAATTTTTGGGAGATAAAAGTTTTGCCGCACCCCGGGGGACCATATAAAAGCATTCCGTTGGGCACTGTGACTTTATATTCTTCATAAAGTTTTCTGTCGTTCAGAGGGAGAATAATATCATGATAAAACATCTCTTTTATCTCTGCCATCCCGGCAACCTCATCAAAGCCTTTGCCCTCTTTTTTCTCCATTTCAGGCAGTTTTTCCTTTAATGTCATGGATGCGGAATGCTTGTCCGTATCTGTCGCTTTTTTTTCAGAGGTTAATGCGGATAAAAATTCCCCGGCTGTTTTATACCTGAGTTCGATATCTGTTGAAATCGCTTTTAAGATAATTTCATCTAAATAGTCGTCACACCTGTCATTATAAAATGACGGTCTCCGGGGCCGGGTTTTTCGTGCTGCAAATATCCGTGTTGCAATATCTTCAGGGCCGTCAGACAGATTGTCAAAATCATACTCCCAGGGAGATCGGCCCGTAATCATGCGATACAAAATGATTCCTGCTGAAAACACATCACTGGCAGGGAGATAAACCTCCCAGAAACATTCAGGAGCCAAATGAATTTGAGAATCAGACACCTCATTTTTTATCGGTTCCAATACTGCCTTTGGGGTGTCTCCGTCATAAGCAATTAAAATATGATCAGGCGTCACATTGCCGTATTCTCTGAGTTCCCGGTTCCAGGGAGCAGTCTGAAAACCTTCCTGCACCGCGTTCAGTTGCTTTAATAAATCTGCCTGAATGGACAACGCATCCTGAACAGGCAGGCGCTTTTTTCGTTCCAATAACTGAGACAGGGGTTCACCTGTTTTTTTACTCATGGTTTTTTTCTTAATATTTTAAAATGGTTTGTTAAAAATATATATCTGATGATAATGTCTTTTGGGGAGAGGAGTAACCTGTTGAAAGCAGGATCACACGAGGATAATTCTGTTTTTCAGGGGATGTCCGTCCCCCCGAATTCGGCATATTCGGTACCGGGAATCCGCCCCGAATTTCCGGAAGTTCCGAGATGATGCCTCTCAAAATAAGGTTCCGAGATGTGAGTTGCTGAATATGTTGTATAAACGCTCATAAAAAAGCCGGGTTTTTCGCCTCCGGTCATAAAAATATTTTCAGATAAAAAACCCGGGTTTTCGAAATGTATTTTCACGGTAAAAGATATAAAAATGTGTTAATTAAAGATAGCGATGAGAAGAGGAATTTGATTCGCCAACAGCCCGTATATTTTGAGATAAGTACCTGATCATAAATTTTCAATGTTTGTCCGGGGAAAAAAATCCGGATTTTTCCCCGGAATGATCCGCGGCCACTGAAGAAAACCCCCGGGTTTTTCCGCTGTTCACAGAAAACGAATTAAACCTCCAGTGTCCCAATAATATCCCTTACGCTGGAAATTTTCCTTTCCGCGAGAAATGCTTCTATGCCCTCTGTGATTTCAATGGTCGAGCAGGGGTTTACAAAATTGGCTGTGCCGACCTGAACGGCCACAGCACCGGCAATGAGAAATTCCAGTGCATCTTCCGCTTTCATAATTCCTCCGATGCCGATCACGGGAATTTTCACTGTCTGAGCAACCTGCCAGACCATCCGCAAGGCAACCGGTTTGATGGCAGGGCCGGAAAGCCCCCCTGTGATATTGGCGAGCTTTGGGTGCCGGGTTTCAATGTCAATCGCCATGCCGGTGATGGTGTTGATCAGAGACAGGGAATCTGCTCCCGCGTCCTCGGCGCTACGGGCGATTTCCGTGATGTCGGTCACATTGGGCGAAAGCTTGACCATGAGCGGTTTGGTTGTTCTGGTTCTCACCGCGCGGACCACCTCGGCAGCAGATTCGGGATCCACGCCAAAGGCAATTCCGCCGGTTTTCACATTGGGGCATGAAATGTTGATTTCAATGCCTGCGATGCCTTCAACCTCATCAATACGAGCGGCCAGGTCCGCATATTCCTCAACACTTTTCCCGTAAATGTTTACCAGCGTGGGCGTTGAAAGCTGCTCCAGAAACGGAAGCTTTTGTTTTATAAAGGCTTCAATACCGATATTTTCAAGGCCAATCGCATTCAACATGCCGCAGGAGGTTTCAACAATCCTCGGGGGCGGGTTTCCCTTAGCAGGCTTCAGAGATAAACCTTTTACAATAATTGCTCCGAGACGATTCAGATCAATGAGTTCTTCAAACTCACGGCCATATCCGAATGTGCCTGAGGCTGTTATTACAGGATTTTTCAGCTTTATTTTGCCAATGTCTGTCTGAAGATCAATATGTTTCATTCAGAATTTATCTCCATCTTTCATTCGGTAATTTTTTTTTTTACGCTCTTGGATATCTTTCATTTCTTTCTGTCCCATTTTTTCAATTGTTTTCTCAATATAATTTAATTGTATGCTAGCATTGCCTATTTTTACTGAAATTTCATTTTTATCCTCAGTTAACCAACAGATTGTATCATAAAAAATCTCTTTTTCTTTTTTCTTTTGTTTACCATATTTCTTTATAATTACAGACTCAATTTCATTTTTGAAGTCAGATTTTTTAACACCTGTTAGCCCTAACCAGCGTATTGAGATGGCAAAAAGTTTTTTACTCGTCGGAGTAAAAGATAAATATATTGTAGCTCTTTTTCCTAATAGGCAATCTCTGTAACGGAACTTTGTTGCTGTTTTAGCAAATTTTTTAACTGAACGACGAAAGTGCTTATTGCCTGAAAAAACACCTGGTTTTTCCAATGGAACGTCATTCCTTTCTGCCACTTCAATAACTTTTTCAACAGACATACCAAATGTCCATATATCAAATTTAAAATCGTTATTATGCCAATTTGTTTCAGACAGTTCAATCCGATCAACATTCTCTTTCGGATACCCCACGATTGCGCCATAAACATCGCATTTAATTTGATTATCTTCTTTCCAAACCCTTTCTGCTTCAATCTTCCTTCCATTTTTTAAAAAAATAGTATCAGCTTTTCCAGATGAAGAAATGAGAAGTAAGGATAGTATCGTTATAAATAATTTTTCCATAAGACTAACGATTCAGACAAAACTCTAAATTTGACGGAGTATATCGGGTGTATTTATAACTTGGGGGGAGTAATTTCAGTCCTGAAGGGACGACTGAAAATAGCCCGGCAATTTATTGCCGGGACGAATATCCTCCCGTTTCATAATGATACCAAATCATTGTATATATATGGTCTGATTTCTTCCCTCACGGTACTCTGACAAACCAGATCCACTTTATGCTGCAATTTTTCCTCAAGAAAATCCCCCATCTCGGACAGATCGAACAGCGTTGCGCCCTCTTCGAATTCTACCAATATGTCAATATCACTGTGTTCACCGGCTTCCTCTCTGGCGTGAGAACCGAAAACGCCCCTGAGTTCGGCTTTGTATTTCCGGCGAACCTCGTGTTTCAGGCTTTTCAATATTTCCATAAGCTGGTTTAAAAGCATTGCTGAATATCCTTTGCTCTTTTGTCATTTGTCATGATGGCTGGCAAATGACCAATGATTCATCGCCATGTCAAATTTGTTTACAAGCAGCGAAGCGCACGCCAAAACTCTGGCAGCCTCCGGGGTTCGCTGTAAGGCACAGGCTCGCTTTGCGTGGAGAAACATCTGATTAAAGTCTTTTTCAGCAAAAGCGGACATGGCTTTTTCCAAATATTCTCCGGCCTCCTGTTCAGTATCAAGCAAAAGTCCCAGATCGCTCTTACATCGGTGACAGATTCGCTTTCCAGTATATTTGGCATTACAGGTGGGACATCGTTCCATAGAAATCAGGCTCCTTTGTCTGAACCCTGATTAAAAATTCATGAAAAGAAGCCGGGTTTTTCACCCCCGGAGATGAAAAAAGACCCGCTTAAAAAACCCGGCTTCTCAGTTATATTTTCATGGTAAAGGATTGAGGGATTTTCATGATTGAAAAAATTGAAAGCAGATTTAATCCTGAAAATCTTTTAATCCTTTCATCAAGGTTCGGACAATTAATCAGGGTTGGACAATTAATCAAGGTTCGGACAATTCTGATAATCCTCTTCTTATATACAATCCATGTAGCTATCCGAGATAAAACAGAATTTCCTCCAGTTCTTTTCCGAATTCTGCCGCGTCATCAAGCCTGCCTTCTTTTACAGCATCCCGCATATCTTCCATAAGATTGATCATTTCATCACGGTCTTCCTCGGAAGCTGACTCAAGCTGAGACTCGGCCTTGCGCATGATCCCGGCCAGTTCAGGAGGCAATTCACCTTCATCTGTCTTTTCTTCTGCCCCGGCAGCATCTTCAGGTCCGGTTGTCTCGCCCCACATTTCATCAATTCGCTTTTTGGACTCAGCCATTTCCTCATCTGTAAACTGAGCAAAGGCATTTTCAATCACCGCATTGATATTTCTGCCGGATGCCTTCTCAATGGCCTCAATTTTCAAGATGCCGTTCAGATCCAAATCATAATTAAGAAGAATGACGCTTCCTTCCTGCGATTTTGGTGTCAGCTTGAACTTATATTTGCCGATCTCGATGTCATCCAGGGCATTGGGTTCTTCTCCCTGATACACCTTTATCTCCACAGCTTCCTGACCGTCATACAGGGTATAGAATGCCTCAGTTTTGGCTGTGGGCAGTTTGGTATTGCGGCGGATAAGGGGAACAAACCGGGTCATGCACGGCGCACCGTCCAACTCTCCGATGGCAGATGTGCCAAAAGTATAAGGTGTTATATCCAGCAGAACACTTGTGGAGTCAAACCCCATTTCTCTGCCCGCCTGAATGGCAGCACCCAGGGCCACACAAAGATCAGGATCAATCTCGCTGTGGGGCAGACGACCGAATTTTTCCTCCAGCATCTCTGATATTCTCGGAATTCTCGTGGAACCGCCCACCAGGATGATCTTATCAATGGCAGATGGCAGCAAGGCAGCGTCTTTTAACGCCTGGTTTACAGAAACCATTGTCCTTTCCAGGTCTTCCTCGATCATCTCTTCAAAATCCAGACGGGAAAGCTCATAAGAAAGATGGATATCCTTCCATGCTTTTTTTCCGATATGGTCTTCTTCTATTTTGGCGTAAGGCTCGGAAGAAAGCGTAATCTTTGCGTCCTCCGCGGCCCGTTTCAGCCTCGCCATGATCATGGGCTGATCCGTCACAGAGAGATTTAATTCATTTTGAATATGGTCAACAAGCAGCTCCACTATATCCTGGTCAAAGTCATCTCCGCCAAGATGATTATCCCCGGTACTTGAAAGAACCTCCACAACTCCGTTCTCGATCTTAACAATGGACACGTCAAAAGTTCCGCCCCCGAGATCGAAAATAAGAATCCGCTGAGTTTCCGAACGGGTGCTTTCATAAGCAAGGGCCGCGGCTGTGGGTTCGTTTATAATACGAGCCACCTCAAGTCCGGCAATTTGTCCGGCTTCTCTTGTGGCCTGTCTTTGCGCATCTGTAAAATAAGCAGGCACGGTAATGACAGCCTTTGAGACGGGCTTCTCCAATACCGTTTCCGCCCGATCTTTTAATGCTTTCAAGATGAATGCTGAAATTTCCTGAGGCAGGTAAGTGGCATCTCCCATGGAAAGCTTCTCATCCGTTCCCATCAGGCGTTTTACTGAAAGGACCGTGCGACCCGGCGCGATGGCAGCCTGATTTCTGGCCTCGGTTCCCACAATAATTTTTTCATCATTATCAATTCCCACGCAGGAAGGTACAATGCCATCATCCTTTATTTTCAGAACATCCGCATTTCCATCAATAATAAAAGCGACCTCGGAATTTGTGGTTCCGAGGTCTATACCTACTATCGGTTCCATACATCTCTCCACTTACATTGTTTATTTTAATTCGTCCGCTGAATATCTGAAAGGCGATTTCTCAGAATATTCAGACAGTCACTGCTTAACTATGTGTTTACAATAACTTCTGCGGTTCTGATAATTTCATCATCACGAACAAATCCGCTCAGTTGTTCTTCTATCACAAGGCCCTCCTCAGTCTCAGGATCGGACTGCTTGCCCACGGCCTTCATTGTCTTAGGATCAAAAGGCTCTCCTACGGTATCCACCGGATAGATGTTTGCCAACTCAAGTGCCCGGTCAAAGCGTCTTATTGCCATCTCATATCCTTCAATAATCCCCTCCATACCCGCGGTAATTTCGTCCATTCCTTTGGGAACAGACCTGAAAAGCCCCTTTGACTTAGCCAGTTCCTCAGTGGCATCAGCCAGTTCCTTACCCGCCTTAAGCCCCCGAACCAGTGTATCCCGAACATTCAGAAAAGGGATAATCGCCCTTTTCTCGCTGCTCTGTCGTATCCGTTCCTCAAGTTCTGAAATATCCTCGGACCGATCTTTAAAGACCTGCCAGATTTCCTGGTATGTGCCAATAAAAGAATTAAGTGTTTCCACGGCTTTGTTCTGCTCCCTGTTCTGGATTCTGATTTCCTGTCTTAATGCGGAAAACTCGGATAAAAGGGTGTAAAGATCGCATGAATCCATGTCGGCGTTCTCACCTGCCGGCCGTGTATTCGGAATATCTTCAAGCCAAAACTTGAAATCTTCCAAAGCCTTGAGCTTCCAATCCGGCAGATTCTGATACTGATATCCATTTAATCTTTTTTGCATTTTTCTTGAGAAAAAACGGATATTCCACCGCATAAAGTCAACTGAAACTTGTCTGTAAAACCTCCTGCACCATTCAATAACCGTGAACAACAGATACATTCCATCATCCTCCCTTCTTTTCTGCTTGGAACAGTTCTTTTAATCCCACACGCCGCCGTCTGATTTCCTTAGCCTTTCCCAGAGAAACAAGCGCGTCCGCATAATCCCGGGCTGCCAAACCGCCAAAGATTTTACCCATGATCCGATTACGTTCATCTTTAATCGCTTCGTATGCCTCGGTGACCTGTCGAAACCGTTCCGGTTCTTTTTCTGGTGTATATTTTTTCACCAGTTGAAGATAACTGTTTCGAATATCCTCATCCGAAGCATCTAATGAAAGCCCAAGCGTAAGATAGTGTGTCAGCATAACAGCCTCCCTTTGATAATTGATAATTGATAATTGCGCCGAAACATTATCAATTATCAATTATCAATTATCAATTATTTTCTTTTCCGCTTTCCCAGCAAAAGAACCCGTGCTTCACGGGAAAGCCGGGATGCTCCTCCTGTCTGCATAATAATTTTCGTCATCATGTCAAAATCACGCCGGACTTTCGGATCCGAGCGAAGGATTTCTCTTAACCCCATGATAACGAAATCAGGTGCCCCGCGAAGTTCCAGGCTGTCCACAAATGACTCGCACCCGTTCAGGAGATCATTTGTTATTTCATCCGGAATGGCTTCTTCATCTGACAAATCAAAATCCGACTCTATCAGATCGAGTTGGTCAAGAAGATTGTCAAGTTCTCTTTCAAGACTTCTCTCAGGCAAAACATCATCATCATCAAAGAAATCATCAAACGGATCGTGAAAAGGATTATCAAAAAAAGGCAATTCATCCAGGATATCGAACTCAAACATTTCCAGGGCTTTCTTCAAAACGCCCGAGGCATGTTTTGAAAGCCGCCGGGATGCTGTCCGAAGTTCATCCCGCATGGGTCCCGGGGGAGCCTCATCAATAATATCGAAAAAAAGATCAGGGTCCAGCTTTTCTCCTTTGATATGCTGTATCGTCACCAAATAGAAATCCAACAAAAGACGATCTTTCTTTTTAGCCTTCCTTATTCTTTGCTTTATGTCTTTTTGGATCAGTCCGAACCAGGTTTTCTCAAAAATAAGATCATAAAGAGAGAATATTTCCGAATCCTCCACATTTTTGAGGATATCTTTATGTTTTTTCAGGAAAATCGGGGCAATTTCCAGAGAGGGAAATAACGACGAATATTCCTTGTTCAACGGTGTAAGAAGCCTTATGATCTCAGATGACGGAAGTTCTTTTATTTTTTTTGATGCTTTGTCAAAGATTTTTTCAATCTCTTTTAATACGGATTTCTTCTCATCCAAGGTGCGGCGTTTAATATCCCCGATAAGAACAGCCAGAATCCTCAGTTGCTCAAACAGGGAAAGCCGCGCAAGTTCATTCTCGACAATCCGGTTTAAGGCTTTCCGATCTTTAAACAGGGAAAGCTGGGCACCTTTCTCCTTTGGAACTTGTTTTCCTTTTTTTTCAGACAGGGGACCCGGTTCAAGAGGCTGGTTGCTCGCGATCTGAAAAATGATCCGTTTCTCAATGATAAACGGGGCAACCTTTTTGCTCATAAGTTCTTCGGCTTTTCCAATATCCCTTTCAACAAGATGGAATTTTTTCCGCTGAATATTTTTTTCCGCGGATATCAGCAGGGCAATGGCATGACGGTCAATGACCCGGCTGTCATGAGGCGCTCGTATCATGGCCTCTTTCAGGATGTTCTCAGCTTTTCTGAAAGCATTTTTTTCATAAAAAACAGAGGCAAGCTCCAGACAGGGCCAGGGGTCGTCAGCAAAATGCGAGAGCATGTCGGTGAGGGACGCTTCCACTGCATTTTTCGCGGGCCTTGATGCCCGGGACAATGTCACAAGAAGTTCATATCCCTTTCGGTTCTTCGGATCAAGCCTGATCCCTTCTGTTGTCATGTCCATCAGCATTGTCTCAGCGTCTTTGGTCTTACTTTTTATGCCCAGAAGTTTTTTGTATTTCTGAACACCTCTTTTGTCTTTTGCAGTGTTAAATTTGCTTTTACGGATTGCCTCGACAATATATAACAGAATAAACGCATGTGCAATTTTTCTTCTGCGGGCATCAGGAAATTCGTTTTCCAAAAGGGAGAGATACTGCCCCGCGGTGGTAAAAGGGGTCTTAAAATCGAGAAATCTTGTTTTTGTCAGAAGCAGTTCAGCCTGGGACGGGGGCAGCAGGTCTGACACCATCTTGTGAAAATCATATTCTTCGATTTTATATTGCAGGACCATGTTCCAGATTGATTCCAGCATAAACGAAAGCACCGCGGTCGGTTCCTGAGGATAGACCGCTTCTGCCAGATCGCTAAGAGAAGATTCTGCCTGGCGAAACCGCCTGTGTTCAAGATCATATAAAAGGTCTTTGATATCCGTTTCTATGTTTACGGGGCCATCCCACAGGCACTGAAGCCGGGGTTCGGCTTTTGAGGTTTTGTTTCCGTTTCCCACTGTATTTTTCAAATTTTCCACAACAGTGCTGAGAGGGAAATCATCCGGAATCATGGAAAGCGCTCTGGACATATCCGCATCATCTTCATTATAAAAAGAAACCATGGCACGGCAAAACATACGGACCGGCGCAAACGGAGAGGTTCTTGATATGGAAGCGAGTACGTCAAGGGCCTCTTCCCATTTGGCCGCGTCCATCAGGGGAATGGCTTTCCGTACAGGCGCGATGTCACGTCTGAGAGGAAGAGATTCATCCAGTTTGTCTGACAGTTCCCATCTTTCGCTTTTAAAAAGCCGGTTGGCAAGAAACTGTTCCGCCCTGGCAGACCTTTTGTTTGCTGACAGATATCCGGCATAAATATCAATGGCTTCCTTGTTTGAGCATGTGGAAATGTACGCAAACATATCTGCTTCGGACAACTGGTCAACCCAGGGCATGTATTCCTGGGCCTGCTTTTTGACCATGTCAGCTTCAACGGTCAGATTTTTTTTGCGCAACTGGCTTTCCCGCAGAAGATATGCCCGGAAAAGGAATGTATTTATGTCATCGGACACCCCCTGTTTTTTAATGGCAAGCTTAAAAAAACTGATGGCATCCCGGGGCTTCTTTGCATCAAGACTCTGCTTTCCCCTCAGAATAAGCTGATCAGTCGTCAGATTCTGGAGTTGCTGCTGCCCCTTTTTTTTATCTTTTTTTTTCTTTTTCTTTTTTCCCATCTTTAATATATGAAGGTGTTAGGTGTTAGGTGTTAAGTGTTAGGAAAAATTCTGAAACTTTCAGGCTTCGTTGTGTTCCCCGCTCATGACTTTTATTGATGAATTCTTTGTTATTCCCATTCCGGCCGACAGGACACAGGGAAGGGAAAATACAGTACTTTTTATGAGATCATCATTATTTGTATGGTAAATATTTTTATAAAACGGATAATTAGCGAATATCAGCAGATTGAAAACTTCTGATTTGATCTGCTGAATACAAAAATTTATCCACAGATTTTTTGAATATGAACTCCTGGTCATTGTTTCAGCCACTTAAAATGGCAGGGGGAAGCATAAAGAACATCATCTGCCGCAATACAAAACTGGCAGTTTTTTCTTTATTCATCCCCCTGTATCACGGATGAAACAGATAATTATAACCTGTGTATCAGAACTAGGGATTCTTATCAAGCAGATTTAAAATCAAAGTGAAAAGTTTTGGGGGGCAGGGGTCAGGGGCCAAGGTCAAGGGTCAGGGTCAGTAAAGCTATAAGTCTTTTTTTAGGATGGAAAATCAGTTTGTTAAGGAAAATGGCAGAAAAATGGTGGCAGAAATAAAAAAATATATAATATAAACCATAACCATTAATTTCTCTTTGGCACGCCTGACGCTTTAAATTCATTATACTTCCGGAAATGGGTTAAATCAGAATATTTCTTAAAAGCATAACTGATTTGAATTAAAGCGTTTAGATTATTGGCACAAAACTTGCGTTTAAATTTATCATAGTCATGCTCCTGCGGTCACAACAAAACATGAAAGTTTCGGCATCCTTCATTTCAATGGGGTTGGCATTAATAATTTCAAGTGGTTATTTACAATTCGTGAAGAATGCCAAAGTTTCGTAGTTTTTTCTGAGACCTAACCCGAGTAATCCGGAAATACCAAATTCCAAACAAATACCAAACTTCAATGACCAAATCTCAGATTTTGACCCGTTTGTAATTTATTTGTAATTTGTCTTTAGAAAAATTTTTTACTTGAAACCCGATTCATTTCACTTTATTATTGTCAATATATGGAAAGTTCAGAAATCCGACACCGAATTCCCCGAATGTCAGACCTCCGAGGTTTCCGAAACCTCGGAGGTCTTCACCCTTCAAAATTTATTTGGTCAGACAACTATTGATTATGTCTTATAATGGGAATCTGATCTTTGGGAATGCTTTTTCCCCATTGCTGGTTTATGGCTGAAACCAAAATCGTCGCCGGGGAGGCAACTTGTGAAAATTCTGCCACAGGAGGGCAGCATGACAACACTTTTAAAGAAAGCATTTGACTTGGTATCTTCTCTGCCTCAGCCAGAGCAGGAACGGCTGGCTGCAAGATGGATCGCTGAAATCAGGGCAGAACGAACCCTGTATTGTCTGCCCAGGTCATCAGAAAAACTTTCGGAAATGCGCCATGAAAATGATCGCCTGCTTGAATCTCTCAACGCGGCATATGATGATTTGCCGAATGCCGAGGAATTGAGACTTCAGCAGGACATGCGACGTTATCACAGGCGATTTATTGGGAAAAATGCACAATGGTGATCAGGCAGGGAGATGTGTTCTGGATTGACATGGGCGAGCCGTTCGGGTCTGAGCCAGCCTATCGTCATCCCCATGTGGTCATTCAGAATGATATATTTAATCAGAGCCGTATAAACACCGTCGTGGTGTGTGTGCTTACTTCCAATATCAGACGTGCCCAGGCACCGGGGAACATGCTTTTGGAAAAGGGTGAGGCAAATCTTCCCAAGCAGAGTGTTGTCAATGTGTCTCAGATATTCACTATCGACAAAAGAGACCTGACGGAAAGGATCGGCACGCTTTCCAGCAGGCGTGTCCGTCAAATTCTTGACGGCATTCACCTGCTCACAGAGCCAAGGGATATTGGATATGAATAGAAAAGGTAACAGATAAAGGTCATGCAATCCTCTTCACTTTTTCAGAAGCATTGCAGAGGCTGCAAACCCGTCCGGCGCAGTGAGGAAACCCGGCTTTTTCCCTCTCGGAAAAAGCCGTTTTTTTTTTTGCGATCATCTTTTTTGTCCTGTACACAACTCAACAATATTGTACAATTTTTAGCTTGTAAGTACCCGGACAAAAGTTTTCCGGCATCAGACCTGCGAGGTTTCCGAAAATATGACATGCAGGCACATCAGAAATTTTTTCCTTGAAATAAGAGATATAGTCCGTTATGTTTTTGGGCGGATTATAAACCGGAAATAAGGAGGTTATCCATGCTGCCCGGGCAAAACCCCTCTTCTGATATCAACCCCGCAAACCATTTTGAAATGCTTCGGGAAAGGTCGTGAATTATGTCAATGCAGGCTATAAATCACTATTATAACAAACTTGATCAGTATAAGCGATTCGGCGGGACACAGAATGAAAGTTCCATACGCCGTGCGTTTGCCAATCTTCTGGAAGAATATTGTATGCCGAAAAATCTGGTTCTGGTTGACGAGCTTGCGCTGAAGAGTTCACAGAAAAGACCGGACGGAACTGTCAAAGATGCTTTGCAACTGGACTGGGGACATTGGGAGAGCAAGGACCCGAAAGACAATCTTGATGAGGAAATAGAGAAAAAATTTGAAATCGGATATCCAAAATTCAACATTATTTTTGAGAATTCAGAAGATATTGTCCTGATACAGCAGGGAAGCCGGATCATGCGGCACAGGATGGAAGATGCGAATGCCCTTCATGCGCTGCTCACGGAATTTGTCAGTTATGAACGGCCGGAGATAAAGGAATTTCATCTTGCTGTGGAAAAATTCGGGGAGGATATTCCTGATATCATTGAGGCGCTGCGCGCCATGATTTCCGAACAGGGGAAGACAAACAAAGCGTTTAAGCGGGCCAATGCCGATTTTCAGGAACTTTGCAGGGAAAGCATCAATCCTGACATCACAGCTTTTGACATACAGGAGATGCTGATTCAGCACATTCTCACGGCTGAGATATTTGACACGGTTTTCGGGGAGAGCCATTTTCACCGTGAGAACAGCATCGCAAAGGAGCTGGAGGCGGTTGTGAACACTTTCTTCATTGGCCCGCAGCGCCGGAACACGCTGTCGGGCATTGACAGCTATTACCGGGCCATCAGGGCCGAGGCCGCAAGGATTGACAATCATCATGAGAAACAGAAATTTCTGAAGGTGATTTATGAAAATTTCTACAAGGCTTACAATCCCAAAGGTGCGGACAGGCTCGGGATTGTCTATACGCCTGGTGAGATTGTCCGGTTCATGATCGAAAGCACGGATTTTCTTTTGGAGAAGCATTTTGGGAAATCCCTTGGTGACAAAAATGTGGAAATCCTTGATCCGGCAACCGGAACTGGAACATTCATCACCGAGCTTGTTGAATATCTTCCGCCTCAGTATCTTGAATACAAATACAAAAATGAGATGCACGCCAATGAATTGGCAATCCTGCCGTACTATATCGCCAATCTGAATATTGAATACACTTATCAGCAGAAAATGGGACAGTATGAACCTTTTGAAAATATTGTATTTGTTGACACGCTGGACAATCTGGGGTTTTCATACGAGGGAAAGCAATATTCTCTTGAAGGCTTCGGGCTGAGTGCGGAAAATCTTGAGCGCATTAAAAAGCAGAATGAGCGGAAAATTTCGGTGATCATCGGGAATCCGCCGTATAATGCCAAGCAGCAGCTTTACAATGATTTTAATCCCAACAAAAAATATAAAAAAGTGGATGAGCGGATTAAGGAGACTTATATCAGACACGGAACCGCACAGAATCAGATTGTTGTCTATGATATGTACACACGCTTTTTTCGCTGGGCAGGCGAGCGGATTGATGAAAACGGGGTCGTTGCTTTTATAACAAACCGCAGTTACATTGACAGCCGTACTTTTGACGGATTCCGTAAGACCATTGCAAAAGAATTTGATGATATTTATATCGTGGATACCCAAAGCGATGTTCGTAAAAATCCCAAAATTTCCGGTACAAAAAATAATGTTTTCGGGATTCAGACCGGCGTTGCTGTTATGTTTCTGGTAAAAACAACTGAGAACAAAAAAAAGAAAGTCGGAATTCACTATTTCACCCTGACAGATGAGATGTTGAAACGTGAAAAGCTGGAATGGTTCAGAGGGAATAAGATCAGCAGTATTCCTTTTCAGAGGATTAAGCCGGACAAGCACAACAACTGGTTGGACATCACAGATAATGATTTTGATGAACTTATTCCGTTAATGGACAAAGACGTAAAAGTCGGAAGAAGTGAAGAAGCGGTTTTTCAGTTATTTTCTTCTGGCATAAAATCCCAAAGGGATGATTGGGTTTATGATTTTTCAGAAACTGCTTTGATAAACAAAATTAGCCATTTTGTAAAAATTTACCAGCAAACTTTAAAAAATCCCGATTTTGAAGACAGAAATTCTATCAAATGGGACAGGGAACTGACAAAATATCTGACCAGAGGCATTAAGAAAAAATTTGAAAAAGAAAAAATCATCCGATCCGTTTATCGTCCTTTCAGCAAAAAGTTTTTTTATTTTGATAAACATTTTAACGGAATGACTTATCAATGGTTTAATCTTTTTGATTTTGGCAATGAAAACAAGTTTATCTCATTTAATATCGGTTCGAATGAAATAATTCATTTAGCAACAGATACGATTATTCAGTTAGGTAGTTTATTGGTTGGCGGCGGAAGTACCCAGTGCCTCCCCCTCTATCGCTACGAATCCGACAGATCCCGCGTTGATAACATCACCGACTGGGGCCTGCAACAGTTCACCAAGCATTACCAAAATAAGCGCATCACCAAAGAAGACATTTTTCATTACACTTATGCGGTGCTGCACAACCCCGCATACCGCCGGAAATATGAAATCAACCTGAAGCGGGAATTTCCCCGTGTGCCGTTTTACAAAGATTTCAGGAAGTGGGTGAAATGGGGCAAGGCATTAATGGATTTGCATATCAGTTATGAGGAAGCAAAGCCTTATCATCTGAAAATTCATGAAACCGCTCACAAAGAAACGCCCAAACCCAAACTCCGGGCAATCCCCGAAAAAGGGAAAATCATCCTGGATGAGAACACGACCATAACAGGAATTCCCGCCAAAGCGTGGGAGTACAAACTCGGGAACCGTTCCGCACTCCACTGGATACTTGACCAGCACAAAGAGAAAAAACCCAGGGATAAAACCATTGCGGAGAAATTCAACACTTACAGATTTGCGGATTACAAGGACACGGTCATTGACCTCTTAAAGCGGGTCTGTGTCGTGTCCGTGAAAACCGTTGACATTGTGAATAAAATGGAAAAAGAAGAGCCGCATGAATAAAAAATTGCTGATTATAACGGATTTAGGGGAGGCCGGGAAAGCCCCGTAGGGGCGGCATATTTGTAGCAAATCATGCCGGGCCGGGAAAGCCCCGTGGGGGCCTGCAAATCTGCTGCTACAAATATGCCGCCCCCACGGGGCTTGGTCGGCCTCCCCTAAATCCTTTATAATCAGTATTTTTTATCCAACTCTCTCCGAACCGCCCAGCTTTGCACTGACAAGCCAGTTCAGAGTGGTTTCGTTCCGCTTCTGGCAGCTTCGATAATAAGATCACTGCGGATTTCCGGGGAAACATAAATTAGAGCATTCATCATGCAGGGCCGGTAACACCCCTGCGGGACTTGGCAGACACCTGCAAACTTACTGCAAATATGCCGACACTTACAGGGCTTGGTCGCCCCTGAATTCGTTATAATCAGAAAAAAATATATTTTTTTGTCACAGATAATCCATACAGATGATATTTGACACTCGTTTATGTTGATGGTATCATTTATAAAAACATTTCTGATTATAGCGGACTTGGGGAGACTCTGCTTCTGATTGCTTATGTTACGTGCGACATTGCTTTAAAAAGGAAACAGACCGGATGCATTCCGAACACAGAGTCAGAACATAACTGAAAAGTCAGATTTTTCAAATTTTGAAAACCTGCTCATCAGGTTATATAAAAAAGGAAGATTTACAATGCCTCATATAGCTGACGAACAATATATTTTTGATAAAAAAGGCAGTCCTGTGGCAGTTATCATTCCGATAGAGGAATATAAAAAATTCCTCTCCGTTTTGGAGGAAATCGGATATCAGAGCGAGACAGAACTGCTTTCCCAGTCACCGGAATTTGCAAAGCTGGTCAGAAGCGGTCTGGAAGATATCAGATCGGGCAGAACCAGACATTGGAGGGAAGTCTGGGATGAAATATGATGTGCATCTGACCGAAACATTTCTCAGGACTCTGAAAATACTGAAAAAGAAATACAGACGGATTAAAAGAGATTGCGAGAGGTTGCTTTTTAAGTTTTTTTTTACAGATCAAAGGAGGCGAACATGAAAACCGTAACAATTTATGATATTGATGATCATGTGGAAAAAGTTATCCGTGAGAAAGCGGAAAAAGAAGGAATGACACTCAATGAGACAATAAAGAAACTTCTTAGAGAATCCCTCGCTCTCGGACAAACAAATGAGGATGATCACAGGGAAGATTTTCTTGACCTTTTCGGTGTCTGGTCAGCGGATGACATGCGTGAGTTTGATCATTCAGTCAGAGATTTTGACAAAATTGATTCGGAGGACTGGTCTTGAAACAAATCCTTCTTGATACAAATGCTTATAGCCGCTTTATGGGCGGAGATGAAAATGTCCTGGACGTACTGGCAAAGGCTCAAATTGTATATTTCTCAATATTCGTTTTGGGCGAACTTTTTGCGGGATTCAGAGGCGGCAGCAAAGAACAGGAAAACAGGAAGCTCCTCGATAAGTTTATTCGAAAGCCGACAGTCAGCGTACTGAACGGGAGTGATAAGACAGCGAATATCTTCGGCATGCTCAGAGACACATTGAAAAAAGCAGGAACGCCGTTACCGATCAACGATATTTGGATTGCGTCACATGCCATTGAGACGGATTCTGTTGTTATCACATATGATTCGCATTTCAAAAAGATACCTGGTTTGCGCATTTGGAAACATCTGTGCTAATGCTAAAAAAACTATGCCCTGTCTTCTTCCGACCAGATCACCCGGTACGCATAACGATCTTTTTTCAATATCACAGTCTGCCGCGTTTCTGCGGCTTCCTTCTTTTCTGTCAGCAATCTCCGAAATCTCCCTGACACTAACGGGAAGAGAGGCAGAATATTTCGGACGGAGTTGCAAAGCCCGTCCGGCAAAATTTTTCCTTGAAATAAGAGATATCCGTTATTGTCTTATGTAACAATGACCCCCAGACCTGGCTCAGACTCACTTTGCCCCGGTCCCCACTGTGTACCGAGTCCCCTTCCCCCTTCCATGCTTTTCCAGATACCTGTCTCTGACAAGCTCACGCAGCCTGACCTTGATCGTGTTCCGGTTCGCACCTGTCATGGCTTCAATATCTGAAATTGCCAGTCTTTCATGGGCTTTTACCAGCCTGATGATCTGTTCGGAAAGTTCGGGAAGAGAGACCGCCATTCTTTCACGGGCGGTTTTTTCAGCCAGCAGGTCCGCCTGGATTTTCAGCGATAAAAGAAAAAATTCCAGCCAGGGTTCATAATCCGCATTTTCGGATCTGAGCGTCCCCTGTGTTTTTCTTAACGCCAGATAATACTCCTCCTTGTTTTTTTCGATGACGCTCTCCAGGGAACTGTAGGGAACATACGCATAACCGCTTTTTAACAAAAGCAGCGTGGTCAGAAGCCGTGACAGCCTTCCGTTTCCGTCCTGAAAGGGATGGATTGCCAAAAAATGCACGGCAAATATCCCGATAATCAGCAAGGGATGAAGCTCTTTTTTTTCAAACTCGCTGTTTGTCCACTCAACCAGTGATTTCATCTCTCCGGGCGTGTCAAAGGGCGAAGTTGTCTCAAAAACAGTCCGCGGTCTGCCATCCGGCAAAATAACCTCGATACTGTTCGGAATTTTCTTATATTCCCCCCGGTGCCGGATATCCTTTGAACTGTGTCCGAGCAGTATTTTATGCAACTGTCTGATATAGTTCTCTGTAAACGGTATCGCCTCATAAGACTCGCAAATGATGTTCACCGCATCGGCATATCCGGCCACCTCCTGTTCGTCACGGGAACTGAGGGGTCTGATTTCAAGACCGGACAGAAGATTTTCTACTTCCCCATCAGTAAGTTTCGCACCTTCTATTCTGGTGGATGAACCCACAGACTCCACTGTTGCGACTCTCTTTAAAGCGTTAAGCCGTTCCCGCGGGAGACTGCCCGCAGCCTGCCAGCTTCCCTTGAACTCGTCTGTCCCGGCAATATGCCTCAGCATACTTTTTGTAATATTGATAAGGGGTTGTTTCATAATACGTTCTGTTTACACCCATAAATATACCCATATATACCCATAAAATTATGCAAAGTCAATTGATTATTACATTTGGTAAACTCGGTCGGTTTCAGTACAATAAGATAACGCATTATTTTTCTATATTTTTTTTGGAGGCTGTTCCGGTGTTTTGCCTATTTCCCGGCAGGTCTCAAGATAGTCATCCACGGCGTTCCGAAAGTCCTCCTCAAGTTCTCCCACGCTTGTTCCCTCGAAGCCGATCATGTCTCCGATTCCCAGGACCCGGCCGTGAAAGATTCTGTCATCGGGATCAAAGATGACACTGCCTGTGTAGTTTTTGTATTTCAGAATGTTATTCATCGGGTGTGACTCCTGAAGCTTCCAAAAAGTCCCTGACGAGTTCCGTAGCATATTTTTTCAGTTCCTTTCCCGGATGCGGGCTGTGCAGGTTAAGAACCCGTCTGTCCAGAACCACACGGACTCTCGACCCCCTGCCTTCACATATTTCGGCCCCGCATGCAGTCAGAAGGGATTTCACCTCATTCCATCCGATGTCCGCACGCACAGGTCTCTCAAAGACTTTTCAAAGTGTTTTCTGTTGTTTTTTATTCATGGATATCTGATTGTTTTAGCTGGTTGCTGACGCTTCTTTGCACTTCGTCCACCCTGCTGTTGCTATGGTGTAACAGCATGTTTTTGTTATCCAACTCTCTCCGACCCGCCCAGTTTTGCACTGACAAGCCGGTTCGGAATGGTTCCGCTTCCGGCAGCTTCGATAATAAGATCACGGCAGATTTCCGGGGAAACATAAATCATACCGTTTGAGTTTTGAAATCATACTATACAAAAGCTTTATTTTGTTCTGTTGCAGATAATTGTACTTTTTCAATACTTTATTTCAATAGTGAATTGGTATCACAGCTTTGTCAGAACCCTGCCCGCATTTTATTGAGCATCTATTCCATATTTTCATCCTGTTGAGGTCATGTCTCATACTGGCGATTCAAATGAGCCGTTTTTCACGCTGCAATGGGCGTTGCAGATTTGCTCACCTCTACAAAAGCAAACAGTAATTCGGCAAAATCCGGATTCTCAAGATGCTTCTGTAGCGGCTCTTTTTCCGGTACGGCCATGCCTGCTTCCCGATAGGCTTCAAGGTTGATTTTCACAGCTTCGGCCGCTACATGCCTGGCATCTTCGACAGTTTTTCCAAATGTGATGATCGCGAGGTCGGGAACCTGAACTGCGAAACCTGACTCGGTTGGTTCCAGTACGATAAGGTAACGCATCATTTTTTCTCCAATTTAATTTTTTTCATGGTGTCTGCCGAGCGTCCGACAGGAACATCTTTTTGCGGATGAATAATTGTCACTATGAAGCGGCTTTCATCATGTTTGAAATTGTGATGGTCGCGTCTGGCACTCACCGGGTTCCAGCCATATTGTTTTACAAGTTTTATCAACTCTCTGCTTGTATATTGTTTTGGCATATGATTCAATTTTCCAGCGTGATTCTTCTAAGTTGCACATAACAGCTTATATTGTCAAATGTGAAAAAATTAAAACAACTATCGTTTTTTTTTACAATCTGCTGTGTGTCTGAAATAATGGCGGATTATGTATGGCAGATACAGAAGCTTAAAAAAGAAATGACTGATTATGACGGTGGATTTATATGATAAATAACATCCTGAAATTATTAATTTATAAAAATAGAAATTCTGTCCATTTCGGGCAACTGCGAACTGAATATTGGAAATATTTGTTTCTTCGGAAACCGCTGTTTTTTCGGGAATGCCCGCCCGGAGATTTGTAAAAACGGAAAATCGCAGGCAGATATCTGAAATCGGAGCCAATTTTTCACGGGGGAGGAAGACAGAATATTTCGGACGGGGTTGCAAACCCCGTCCGGCAAAGACACCCCGTCCGGCAAAGAATTGAAAATCGGGTTGTTAAAACAAATGACAGGAAAATGATGAGAGAAATAAAAAAAGGGTTATGGTATGAACCATAACCCTTGATTTCTCTTTGGCACGCCCGGAGGGATTCGAACCCCCGGCCTACGGATTCGAAGTCCGGCGCTCTATCCAGCTGAGCTACGGGCGCAAAATAAAATGGGGTGAGTGAAGGGACTTGAACCCTCGACCACCGGAGCCACAATCCGGAGCTCTACCCAAACTGAGCTACACCCACCATGTAAGAACATACTCCTATCAGACTATTTTTCACATTTCAAGTCTTTTTTTATTTTTTTTAAAAAATATTTATTGTTGACCCTTTTTGCCTTATATTATATTGTGTATTAACTAAATTAACATACAGATTTAATAGGATTATTCTTGTGAACAAATTTTATATTTTTATAATGAGGGCCATCCTTGGCGCTGTTTTTGCGGTTATCCTGACACGTTTTTTTTATCCCCAAGTCAATCCCGTTTATGTGGCGGGCCTTGGCATTTTCATGGTGGGAATGGCGTATGCCCTTGAATCCTGGAGAAAAAATAAACAAACAGACAAATAACAAAATAGGGGGCCTTACCATTGAAACAGATTATTCTTGGAACAGCCGGACACATTGATCATGGAAAAACAAGTCTTATCAAAGCAGTGACCGGTACCAACACAGACAGATTAAAAGAAGAACAACAGCGCGGCATCACCATTGAACTCGGTTTTGCATCTTTGGACCTTCCGGGGGGACAGCATCTTGGCATTGTGGATGTTCCGGGTCATGAAAAATTTGTAAAAAACATGGTCGCAGGTGCCAGCGGAATTGATCTTGTCGCAATGGTGATTGCGGCTGACGAAGGTGTGATGCCCCAGACACGGGAACATATGGAAATATGCAACCTTTTAGGCGTGAAGCATGGTCTTGTGGTCCTGACCAAAACCGATCTTGTGGATGAAGAGTGGCTGGAACTGGTGCAAGAGGATATCAGCAGCTTTGTTGAGGGAACCTTCCTGGAAGACAAGCCTGTTGTGCCGGTGTCATCTGCCACTGGTGAAGGGATATCGGAATTTGTCAACATCCTGGACGACATGAGCGCCATGATTCCCACACGCTCTTCCACAGGATTGTTCCGCCTTCCTGTTGACCGGGTATTCACCATGAAGGGATTTGGCACGGTGATTACCGGAACCCTGATTTCAGGGCGGGTCAGGGTGGGCGACACCATTATGATATATCCTTCCTGCATTACCTCAAAAGTCCGGGGGCTTCAGGTGCATAATCAGAGTGTGAATGAAGCAGAAGCCGGGATGCGGACAGCCATTAATTTCCAGGGACTTGAAAAAACCGCTGTCACCCGGGGGGAAGTCCTGTCCAATCCGGATGCCTTAATTCCCAGTTACATGCTTGATATGTCGCTCCATTTCCTTCCCAGCAACAAAAAAGCCATAAAAAACCGGACCCGTGTGAGATTTCACGCGGGAACCAGCGAAGTGCTGGGCAACCTCATATTAATTGACCGAGAGGAACTGGAGCCAGGGGAGACACTTGTGGCCCAGCTCCGGCTGGATACCCCTGTCGCAGTTGTCAAAGATGATAAATTTGTCATTCGCAGCTATTCCCCGGTACGCACCATTGGCGGCGGACATATTATCAACCCGATTCCCCCGAAACATAAGCGGTTCAGACCCGAAGTTATTGAAGGACTGCAACAGCTTGTTGACAGCCCGCCAGAGGAGATCATTGCCTATCACATTGACCATTCCGGTTATAAGGGAGTTTCTTTTTCCGAACTGAAAATCATGACAAATCTGCCTGAAAAACAGTTGGACAAAACCTTGCAGGAGCTTTTGTCCAAAAGAACCGTGATTCGGACGGACAAGGAAAAACAAATTTGTATCCATCATAACAGCTTTGAAAAACTGAAAAAAGAGATTCATAATTATCTTGACGGGTATCATAAGACCAATCCCCTGAAAGTCGGCATGTCAAAAGAGGAACTCAAGTCCAAATTTCCCGCGGTGGTGGGTCCGAAGCTTCTGAACCTGATGCTGAATCAGATGATAAAAGACAAAGAGATTGTTCCTGAGGAAGACATCATTCGGCTTTCAACCCACGAGGTCTCCCTGGGGGTTGATCAGGCGGATGTCAAAGAGAAAATCCTGGAGGCTTATGTGAAAGGCGGGCTGACCCCTCCCTATTTCAAAGAACTGGGCAAAACTTTAAGTCTTGATGCGGTACGGGCCAAGGATGTGCTGATGATTCTTGTGGGGGAGGGAAAGATCATCAAGGCAAAAGAAGACCTGTATTTTCACACAGACGCAATCAATGAGTTGAAAACGAAAGTCACAGATTTTTTCCTGGCGCATGAGGAAATGACAACACCGGATTTTAAAACCATTGCCAGTGTGTCACGTAAATATCTGATCCCACTGTTGGAATATTTTGATTCAAAAAATATAACCATCCGTGTGGGTGATGTTCGGAAACTCAGAAGCAGGTAATTCAGAAAACCCGGCAATGAATTGCCGGGCTATTTTCACTGGTCCCTCCGGGACTAAAAATTGCTCCTCCCAGATTTTTAAGACATCCGTCTGAGCCATGATATATAAAATCAAAATATTATAATAGGTTACAGCAAATAATTTCTGCCACTCCCTTAATTTTATGAATCCTGGTTCGGACATAAGAACCAAACGAAAATCAAAGCCCAAAGTTTATATCCGGAACTGGAACACCGCCCAGATTTTCTATCTGGCGGGTTTAACACTTAACACCTAACACCTAACACCTATTGAACATTCCTTTTCAAAAGTGATTTCACAGGCCCCAGGATTCTTTCCAGCAGCCGGATATCCTCAGTAACGATCTCTGCTGTTCCCTGCATTTCCTGGTTAAAAGGCAATGTTTTCCCATAACTGCTCCGCAGTCCCTTGGGAAAGCCCACTTCCGCAATATAATGATCCTTCTCCGGTATAAGAGATATCTGTCTGACCTTTCCTCTGACCGTGCCGTATTCCTCGTGAGGATAGTTCGCAAGCTTGATGATCACCTTTTGTCCGGATTTCACCTTGCCCGCACCCTGAACCGGCAGAGTGACTTTTCCAATAATTTCCAAACCCGCGTCAGGCACCACCGTCATCACGGCCTCTCCGGCCCTTGCATTCTGGTTCACGCTCCAGTATGTCGTGAAAGTCACGGTTCCGTCTATGGGAGAAGTCAGCACATACTGATGCTCCCATGTCTTGATCTGACTGATCAGAGCATCATAAGCCCGATTCCCCTCTGCTTCCAGGCGCCCTTTTTGTTCCTGATATTGCAGATTCAGATCCAGCACTGATTTCTCAAGTTCCGATATCTGAATCTTTATATTCTCCAGACTCGATTCAGCGCCCTTGATGGAATGTCTCTGCTGAAGCAGCGAACTTTTCAGACTTTCGATGTCCCGCTGGGCAATGAAATCCTTGTTCTCCTCAAGAGAATACCGGTCATACTGATTTCGGCTCAGTCTGAACTGCTGTTTCAGCAGTTCCAGCTGGTTCTGCGCCTGTTGGTATAATCGCCCATGTTTTTCGATCTGTGCTTCTATGCTGTTTATCTTTTTGTGATGATAACCGAGTTCCAGAAAAAGCCGATAATCCGCATACTGTCTCAGAAAGCTGATATAGGCGGTTTGCAGTTCTCCCAATTTGTAATCTTCCCGAAACTTTATAAATTCAGGCGCATCCGGGCCTGAGACAAATCCTCCGAACTCGTCCAGCTGTTGCTTCAGTTCCATGACATGATGGTAATCCGCAGGACTGCTGATGACCGAAAGCATATCATTGCTGCGGACATGCTGACGATCCTCCACAAAAAGATGCTCGATCTTCCCGCCTGTCTTGGGCACCACGGCCGCGGGCGGATGCCGGGTGGTCACGACAACAACAGATGAAATCACATCCGGATATCTGAAAATCCAGCTTCCGACCAGCAGAAGCACAAGGATCATAAAGATGACCGTGATCCCCCATCGGGTGATCCAATGGGGGATGTAGCCGATGATATCCTGTACCAGTTCGCTTCTTAATTCAAAATTCTCATGAGGCATGGCACCTAGTTTCCCAATTCCAACTGATTCTTCACAAGATGATAATAGCTGCCTTTCATCTCAGTCAGTTCCTTATGCGTTCCGAGTTCGACGATCCTCCCCTTGTCCAGAACCACAATCTGATCCGCATTCTTCACCGTGCTGAGACGGTGGGCCACGACGATCACGGTTCTGCCTCTGAAGAACTGTTCCAGCTTCTCCATGATCACCTTTTCATTGTTCGCGTCCAGCGCGTTGGTGGCCTCGTCAAAAAACAGATATTCCGGGTCCTTATACACGGACCGGGCAATGAGGATGCGCTGTTTTTGCCCCTGGCTGAGTCCCTGTCCTTCACTGCCGATCTTTGTCTGATAGCCCATGGGCAGTTCATTTTCTACAAAGTCCCGAATATTTGCCACTTCTGCCGCATGAAGCAGTTTTTCCTGGTCAACGATTTCATCTGTTATGGCGATATTCTTTGCAATGGTGTCGGAAAAAATGAACCCCTCCTGCATCACCACCCCGCATTTTCCCCGCCACATCCGCATACTGAGATTATCCAAAGCATATTCCCCGAGCTTTACCTCCCCTCTGAGTACCGGATAAAAACCAAGCAGCAACTTGATCAGCGTGGTCTTTCCGCTTCCGCTCATTCCCACGATGGCCGTGACTTTTTTTTCAGGGATGTGCAGGCTCAGGTTTTCCAAAACATACTCGGATTCCGGTCCCTCGTACTGAAAGAAGAGGTTTGAAACCGTGATGCTTTTGTCTTTGGGAAGAAGGGTAATCTTCTTCTGATCCGGCGATTCCTCATCCTCTTTCAGATGGATCTCACCGAGGCGCTCCATGCTGATTTTGGCATCCTGGGCAATACGAAGAAAAGTGGCCATTTGTTCGATAGGACCGCTCAACTGTCCGATGATATACTGCACAGCCAGCATCATCCCCAGTGTCATGTCTCCGTCCATGACGGATTTCGCCACAAAAAAGGTAATGAGAATGTTCTTGCTCTCATTGATAAACATCGCACCAAGCCCCTGATACTGCTCCAGGGCCAATGATTTGACATTTATTTTGAACAATTTTGCCTGGATGTTCTCCCATTCCCACCGTTTCTGTTTTTCGCAGTTGTTCAGCCGTATCTCCTGCATGCCTGTGATCAGTTGGATCAGATTGCTCTGATTGCTCGACATCTGGGCAAAATGCCGCATATCCAGTTCCCGGCGTTTTTTCATGAACAGATAAATCCAGAGCATATAGAATGCGCTGCCTATGAAAAATATGAAAAAGACCTTGAGGTTATAAAGCATCAGCACAAATCCGAAGACCACCATGTTGATCATGGAGAACATGATGTTCAGGGTGGAGGTGGTCAGAAAGGACTCGATGCGTTCATGATCCCCGATCCGCTGCATGATGTCCCCGATCATTTTGGTATCAAAAAAACTGATGGGCAGTTTCATCATTTTGATCAGAAAATCAGAGATCAGGGAAATATTGACGCGGGTGCTGACATGCAGCAGGATCCACCCGCGAATAAACTCCACGGATGAGTAGCTGACAAACAGCGCAAACTGGGCAATCAGCACCAGAAGAATGAAATTGAGGTTCTGACGATGGATTCCGTAATCAACAACGGCCTGGGTGAGAAACGGAAGAATCAGTTGGAGCATGCTCCCCGTCAGCATTCCCAGGAAAAGCTGCACGAGGAATTTTTTATAAGGCGTGAGATAGGAAAACAGGAAGGACAGATGCGTCTTGTCTGTGGCCTCATCTTCGGATTCATAGAAAATCGGGGCAGGTTCGAGGATCAGGAGAATGCCTTCGCCGCTTTCCGCGACAACCGCTGCCTCCTCATCATCCTCTTCCTGAATGTCATCCTCGGAAATCAGCCCGTCTTCAACCATCTGAGGACACGGATCGCCCCTGAGCCGGGCGATCTCTTCCTCCAGTTCCCGGATCCGTTCAGCCTGGCCCATGTTCATTTCCAGCAGTCTTGAAATGACCGGATCGTTTCTTATGTCACCGCGTTCGTTTGTATTGAGCCAGCCTGCTGAAAATTCCTCCCGGGTGTATTTCACAAGCCCATGGCCCGGATCAGCGACATGCACCCAGCCTTTTTTTATTTTATAAACAACAACAAAATGCTGCTGTTTCCAGTGGGCAATGCAGGGCAGGGGGACTTCGCTTTCCAGCGATTCAAAATCCGCGATCACCCCTGTGGAGCGCATTCCCAGAGATTCGGCAGCGTCACTGATTCCCAGCAGAGAGACACCCAGCCGTGTGATAAAACATCTGTCCCGAAGGGTCTGCAGGGAATAGGTTTTGCCATAATGTTTCGCAATCATCCGCAGACAGGAGGGGCCGCAGTCCATTGCATCCAACTGTTTGTAAAAAGGGAAACGAGACATAAGCGTTTTTGCTGACAAATGTTAAGAATTATGAGCAGATCGAAAACGACTGAAAAATCAGGTCCAGTTCGTAGTTCCGCCTTCAGGCGGTCTCTGTGAAATAAGGTCCAGTTCGTAGTTCCGCCTTCAGGCGGTCTCTGTGAAATAAGGTACAGTTCGTAGTTCCGCCTTCAGGCGGTCTCTGTGAAATAAGGTACAGTTCGTAGTTCCGCCTTCAGGCGGTCTCTGTGAAATCAGAGAGTTGCACCAGCATGACAGACCGCCTCAAGGCGGAACTGCGAGCTTTTTCAATCTGCTGATTCTTTGGTCTTTAGAATTCTTCTGCCCCGATGGCGTGTCTTTCCAATGTCATGCCGGTCACTCTGTCCAGATGGATCAGCGCCAGCTGATAGTCAATGACAGCGCTGATGGTTCTCACTGCCGCGTCAGTGAGGTCTCTCTGATACAGCAGCACATTGTAGCTTGTGGAAAGCCCGAGTCCGAATTTCCTTTCCTCCGCGGAGAGTTTTTTCTCAGCGAGCTGTTTTGACAGGGTTGTCGTGTGATATCGCTTATCCGCTTCTGTAAGATTGTCCAGCGCGGTTCGGACATCTGAGAGGATATTCTGTTCTGCCTGAAACAGCCGGGTCCGTGACCTGCGGTTTTCATACAGGGCTATCTGATGAGCGGCCTTGTCTTTTTTCATCCCCCAGGGGAATTCCAGGCTGATGCCCAGGCTTCCGGAATAATCCTCACCGGACCCTGCGTTTTCGTATGCTTTGCCCCACGATTCCCCCAAGCCGTTTACGCTCAGGGTCGCGCTGAGATCGCCAGTGGGAAGCGTCTGATTTTTGGCATAGACCACATTGGTTTCCGCGTTTTTGATGTCCAGCTTTGCAATCAGATAATCGGTTCTGTTTTCAAGGGCAGAGAGGAAGAGACGGTTTTCATCGAAAACGGCTTTTTCATAAGTCGGTTTTTGAAGAAGTTTTACTGTGATGCCAGTTTCGCAACGCCCGAGGATGAAATAAAGCAGGCTTCTGCGCCGGTTTCTCACATCGTTTTCCGCGATAATGACCCATTCCTCTCTGGCTGCGACTTCGGCATCGGCCTGGAGCGTGTCAATGGACGCGATATGCCCGATTTTTGCTCTGCCTCTGCTGAGTTCTGAAAACTTTTTTGCCAGTTCAAGGGATTTTTTCTGAACGTCCAGTTCCTGTTGGGCCTTGTAAAGATTCCAATAAAGAATCTGGGCCTGTGAGATCGTGTCAATGGCCGTCTGTCTCAGCGTCAGTTCCGCTATTTTATGATTGTTGCGGCTCAGGGAGATGTTCCGGGTATTCACTTCCCTGCCCCTGTTTTTCAGGAGCGGCAGGGTCAGGGTCAGGTTTGCAGATGTTGCGTATTCGTCGGTTTCCCCAACCGTGTTCACATCGGTTTTGGATTTTGACGCGGAGACCCCCACCGAGGTCTGAATACCGGATGAGAATCGTTTTCCAATGGCCGCGCTCATCTCCTCGCCCCGTGAGTCAATCTCGGACAAGTCGGTATCTGCGTAAGTTCTCGTCAGTGTTCCCCCGAAACTCATATCCGGATCAAAATCTGCTTCGGCCGCTCTTACCTGCTCTTCTGAAATCCGGGGGGCGAATTTCTCAATTCTGAGGTCCAGGTTGTTGCCAAGGGCTTTCCGACTCACATCGGCAATGGTCAGTTCAATTTCAGTGCGAGC
This sequence comes from Desulfonema magnum, assembly GCF_017377395.1. Classification (GTDB taxonomy): domain Bacteria; phylum Desulfobacterota; class Desulfobacteria; order Desulfobacterales; family 4be13; genus Desulfonema_C; species Desulfonema_C magnum. Next base: position 1,587,228 of record NZ_CP061800.1, read on the forward strand.
CTCCTGACTCACATTTGCAATGGTTGCTTCAGCCTGAGTGTGAGCCTCCTGACTCACATCCCGGGAGGACGGATTCGGAGACTGAGGCAGTGTGCGGGTTTCAAGGCAAATCTCTTTTGAGGCATGATTTGCCCCGAGTGCAATGACAGGGAACAAGATGGTCAGGCCAATCGCCGGGAACAATGGGAAACTGAAAATAAAGCGCATAAAGACCATAATAAATCAGTGTACTCTTTTTTTGACGGCCGCACGCCCGTCAGGTTCCGGATATTCCTCATATCCTTCTCAAACAAAGCCCGCAGATCAAATCCACATCACTGAGGCGATTTCCGGAAAAGAAAATACTGGCTTTTTCAGTTCGTAGTTCCGCCTTTAGGCGGTCTGTCATGCTGGTGCAAGTCTCTGATTTCACAGAGACCGCCTAAAGGCGGAACTACGAACGGGCTCGTTCTTGGAAATCGCCTGATCTGACACACTCTCTGCATTTTTCGGCCATTAATGATGAACGCGGGATTCCGGTCGTCTTGTTTTCCTTCATCATCGTACTTAACCCCTTGCGAGTGTAAACAGACAAATGAAAAATACTGAAACCTGAGACTTGGAAATTGAAACCCCGGTGTATGGAACTGTTATGCAAAATATACGCCATACTGCTTACAATATATTGATTACAGAGCCTTTTGGGGAGGCGGCGGATTCCGGGTCAGAAAAGATGGGAATCCTGCCGATTCCTGTCATTTTTAGCCCGGAATGACAGGAATTGTGAACGTCGAAGTCCCTTGCTGGCTAGTTCCCCGAAAGATAGTTGTTTAGAATTGATTATATGAAATGATGCCTCATGTCAAGTGCCAAGAGAGAATTTTTGGCTCTCCGGTAATTGCTTTTAGAACTTTTATTATATTAAAACAGTATAATACTATAGGTTACAATATTTGAAAATGCACAAAAATTTTTTCGCATTAATTCGATGGTCAGGTTTTTTTCCGGCTGGCTGAATTTACTGACTAATTTTCTGTGCGGGCCCCACCCGTTTTTTTGCCACGAAGGCACGAAGACACGAAGTTTCACGAAGTTTCTGTGGGTGATTTTTTCGGATAAAAGGCGGGACCCACCCGTTTTTTTTGCCACGAAGACACGAAGACACGAAGTCTCACGAAGTCTCTTTGCGGTTCCTCTGTGTCTCTGTGGCTGATTTTTTCGGATAAAAGGCGGGACCCACCCGTTTTTTTTGCCACGAAGGCACGAAGTTTCACGAAGTTTCTTTGTGGTTCCTTTGTGTCTTTGTGTCTTTGTGGCTGATTTTTTTCGGATAAAAGGTGGAACACACCCCAAAAAATGATACGCTTTCAGCACGAAACAGTCAGACCGGGCAATAAGGACAAGTAAATTCAGAGATAATGTTTTGCCGCCCTGATCACCCGCATAAGCTGTTCTGTCACCTGAAACAGAAGACCTTCTGCCTCCTGTATCGCCATGTTCAAATCCATGGGACGATTCACCATGCTGATCATGCTGTCAATTCCGCAATCATGCACCTGTTCCGCCCCCTTACCGATTGCCCCGACAATTGCAAATACCGGGACATTATATTTCTTCGCCAGTTTTGCAATGCCCGCGGGGAGCTTTCCATGAACAGTCTGATAATTGATCTCGCCCTCTCCGGTGATTACAAGATCAAATTTTTGTTTTTCAAAAAGCCTTTCCAATCCGATGGCCTCTGCGACAATATCAAACCCGGGTTTCAGTTCCGCGTCCAGAAACGCCATCAGCCCGGCCCCCAGCCCTCCTGCAGCGCCTGCTCCCGGGTTATCTGCGACATTTTTATGCAGCGTTTTTTCAATCACCGCATTAAAGCGGGTTAATGCGCGTTCCAGAATCGGCAGCATTTCCCGGGTTGCACCTTTCTGGGGACCATATGTGTAAGTCGCGCCCGTATCGCCAAGCAGAGGATTATCCACATCACAGGCCACCAAAAATTTTGTATGATCTGTTCTCGGATCCTTTGAAGTTAGGTCAACAGATGAAAATTCCAGCAAACCCTCTGCACCGCGGAGAATCGGATTTCCTCTTGCATCCAGCAGGCCAAAGCCCAGGGCCTGAACAGCACCTGCTCCGCCGTCATTTGTGGCACTGCCGCCAATCCCCATAATAATGGTGGCGCATCCCATGTCCAATGCCTCTCTGATCAGTTCACCTGTCCCGTAACTTGTTGTTCGTAAAGGATTTTTTTCTTTATCAGGAACCAGGGGCAACCCTGAAGCGCTTGCCATCTCAATAACTGCTGTTTTTTTATCTCCCAGGATGCCAAAATGGGCTTTCACCGGTTTTCCCAAAGGGCCGGTAACGGTTTTATGTCTTATCTCACCGCCGGTGTTCAGTACTAATGACGCAACAGTGCCTTCGCCCCCGTCAGCCAATGGCATTTTCGTAACAGCCGCGTCCGGGAACACAGAAATAATTGCTGTCTCGGCAATATCGCAAAACTGTCTGGCAGTAAGACTTCCTTTGAATGAGTCCGGAGCAATTAAAATATTCATCATTTTTTCCAGCATCAGATATCAAATATCAAGCATCAAGTTTCAACCCGGTTTTAGGCAAGGTAAACTTAAAATCACTCCCTTTCCCGAATTCGCTCTCAATCCATATTTTACCAGCGTTTCTCTCCATAAATTCCTTACAGAGTATAAGTCCCAGACCAGTTCCCTGTTCATTTGCTGTTCCGAGAGTGGAATGGTGAACATCTGTTCTGAAAATTCTTCCGATGCTTTCCTCGGTTATCCCAAGCCCCGTGTCGGAGACTGTTACTTGTTCATAATTTCCGTCAGTTTCAGACATGAGCCTGACCTCTCCGCCTTCCCGGGTGAATTTGACAGCATTTGACACCAAATTTCGGATCACCATTGTCACCATATTGGGATCCGCATAAACCATTGTGTCCTTCTCAATCTCCGAAATCAGATGAATTTTTTTATTCTGCGCAGCGGCTTTGAGCAAAGAGACATTTTCAAAAGCGTGTGTATATAAATCAATATTTCCGGGTTTCCACTCAATCTTCCCCATCTGCATTCTTGACCAGTTTAACAGGTTTTCCAACAGCTTATACCCATGGTCAGAAGACTGGTAAATCATTTCAATGAGTTCTTTCTTCTTCTCTTCCTCAAATTCCTCATATTTGTTAAGCAATAATTTTGACAACCCCACCAACGCATTAAACGGATTTTTCAGATCATGGGCAATAATGGAAAAAAATTTATCCTTTGTGGCGTTGGCTTCCCGCAGATTTTGCTGACTGCGTCTTAACGCCAAATGCGTCTTTACTCTGGCTAACAATTCTTTTTCATTAAACGGTTTGGTCACATAATCCACGGCCCCTGTGTCAAACCCTTTTATCGTGCTTTCACTATCACTCTTTGCCGTGAGGAAGATAATGGGCACGTTTTTGCTTCTGGCATCCTTTTTCAATCGCTCACACACCTCAAATCCGTCCATTTCCGGCATCATGATATCCAGGAGAATTAAATCAAAATCATTGGCCTGGGAAAGCGTCAGCGCGGTGGCCCCGTTATTGGCAAAAAAAATATTATAATTCTGTTTCTGCAAAATACTCCCTGCCAGTTGGATGTTTTTGGGAACATCATCCACAATCAGAATTTTGAAGTTTCTGTCGTCATTATTGTCCATAAGGATTATCCTTTCAAGAGTGCATTCACAGCTTAGGGAAGTGAAATAAATTTTCAGCACATTTTTTCAGAGGCCGTAAGGCAAAATTCATGCCAAGATTTCATTTCAGTACGCCTCTGTGGTTTGGTTTGAAATAATTTCCCAAATCGCAAATACGCCCCCTTCCGAGAATGTTGAAGTGTCTGACGAATACAGGATTCAGGCACTCATCCACTTAACATTCTGATCTTTTCAACGATCTCCGTATAGGATTTCAGGGTTACATCTATGTTCTCAATATCAAACATTTTTACCTGCAAAATCAGATCATCACTGAATTTTTGAAAGCTTTTCAGCGAATATTCCTCACCAAAGACTTTCATTTTGTCACCAAAATCCCGAATATCAGCAATACTGTTATTTTTGCGGACAGATTCCCATAACGGCGTAAATTCATTTTCCAATCTGTCAATTATTTCAGGTAGTTTCTCCAATGTATCAGGAGAAAATTCTTCTTTTCCGCCTTGTTTTCCCGATGTTTCGGATTCTTTTCCAATGGCTTCTTTTTTTGAATGCCTGAGATAACGTGACAACTCCCGGAACAGATCCGACCGGTTGACAGGTTTGATCAGAAACCCGTTAAATTTGGTGCGCATGATTTTTTCTTTATCCTCTTTCATGCCGGAAGCAGTCAGGGCAATGACAGGTATATGCTTTATGTCCTCATCCTCCTTGATCCATTTTGTGGCTTCATATCCGTCCATACCGGGCATTCTTATGTCCATCAGAATAACATCGGGTTTATATTGTTTGGTGAGCATGACGGCTTTTTCTCCGTCCTCAGCTTCAAGGGTGATAATATTTGTATCATATAAAAATTCTTTTACCAATTCACGATTGGTTTCAATATCGTCAACAATCAGAACTGCGGCCTCTTCAAATAAAAGATTTTCATAGTCAAAGGTTTCCTCTGTCTTAGATTTGGCAGGCGTTGCGGAAACAGATACATTATGCAGAACGATTTCAAAAACACTCCCTTTGCCCACTTCGCTTTTCACAGAAATGTTTCCGCCCATCATCTCCACCAGCCGCTTTGTAATTGCCAGCCCCAGCCCGGTTCCGCCATACCGTTTCGTACTCTGGCAGTCCTGCTGTTTGAATGCGTCAAATATTGTCTCCTTATATTCCGGGGCAATGCCGATGCCAGTATCCTCAACCGACATAAGTAAGTCAACACGGTTCTTATCATCCTTTTCTGCACAGATTTTTTTAGCAGAGAGTTTGATATATCCTTTTTCGGTAAATTTGACAGTGTTGCCGAACAAATTAAATAATATCTGCCTTAAACGCACTTCATCCAAAAACAGGCTCTGAGGAATGTCTTTGGCAATATCCACAATAAACTGAAGACCTTTTTCAGAAATTTTCAGAGAAAAAATGTGTTTGATTTCATTAATAATAGAATAGAGATTAACCGGCTCGTACTGAAGTTCCATTCTGCCGGCTTCAATCTTAGAAAGATCAAGAATATCATTAATCAGCGTGAGCAGACTTTTTCCGCTGGATCGGATGGATTCAAGATAACTTTTCTGTTTCTGATCCGTAACAAGAGAATAAAGCAAATCTGTGAAGCCTAACACGGCATTCATGGGAGTCCGAATTTCGTGAGACATATTGGCCAGAAACTCGCTTTTGGCACGGTTCGCAGTTTCAGCAGTCTCTTTGGCTCGGAGTAATTCGTTGTTTGTGTCTTCCAGTTCAGCAACACGGCTGCGCACTTCTTTCTTTCACCTGTGAAGGTATTCCTGATGCTGTTTCAGTTCATTTTCCCGATGTTGTCTCAGTTCACGTTCCTGTGACTGAATCTCGGCCAGCATTTCATTGAATCCGTTAACGAGGATGCCGATCTCATCCCGATAGCAGTTGCACTCGGCACGGACTGAATAATCTTTTTCTTTTGAAATAATTTTTGCGGTTTCGATCAGTTTTAAAATCGGTTCGGAAATCACACGCTGGAGCATGTTTGAGAGCATAAATGCCACGAACATAGCCACCAGCATGATGACCACAAAGATAACGCCGGCCTCTTTCATCTTAAAAAGCATCTCTCCGAGATCATATTGGATGAAAACCGTTCCGATGGTCTCATCCTCAAGACGGATTGGCTCAAACAGAAACAGATATTCTTTATGTTCAAAATTTTTAAAATAATGACCAGACTCCTGATATTCAGGCGGTGAGATATCCGGTGCCACATCATCCCGAAAATAGGTGGCAAAAACCTCTCCCTCTCTGTCATAAATACAGGCAGAGAAAACATAAGGCATGGTGCGTAACGCTGTCAGATTTTTTTCCGCTGTATATTGATCATTAAAGACCAGTGTCCCCTGGCTGTTCATCCCTATCACCTGTGTCATACTGGAAAGGCTATATACCAGAGAATGGCGATATAATACAACATCCTTAACGACAAAGGCCACAGAGGCCAGGAGCAGGGTCACGCCGCTGGTGAGCATGATGATGAGTATAAGTTTGCGTTGAAAAGAAAGATTTTTTAATATTCTCATGTTATTCACGCTCCTCTCTGAAAATTTCCGCTGACATCAGCAGCTGGGATCTCAGCTTGAGTCCGGCCCGGTTTGCCGCGTCAATATTGATTCGAAAACGAAGACGATTTTTTTCTGTAAAAAAATTAATGATTCCGCCCATCCGTTCAAATCCTTGAAATTCCCCTATGGTCAGTATATTCTGATTCTTTGCCGTATTTAAGACATCCAGAATAAATTCTTTATTCTCGGAACATATAAAAAGGACATGGCAGCCTTGGATATCTTTGTCATTATTACATTCTTTTATATCCAGTTTCCTGCCTCGGACATTTTTACCGCCTAAGATACGAAACGCCTCATTTTCACTGCATCCGGGAATTTTAAGTCCGAGAGAGGAAATTATATCATTAAAAAAACTGTCTGATGCGATACAAAGGGCAAAAGGGCTGGTGCTGTTTTGAAAGGTTTTCCGGGGCCATTTGGTAAACTTTATGAAATTATAGATAAAACCTGCCTTAACGTGGTATTCATTTCCTAATACAAATTTTCCATGGGAATGAGAGGAGTGTTTCATACGACAAAAGCGGTCCGGCTCTGATTTCGGAAGAGATCGTGACCGGATATGCTGATCGGATCGTTCTGTTTTCGGAGGGCGGCCTCGTTCCTGCGCGTGAGTCTGGAAAACAGTAAACACCATAAGACATAAGATTATTATGACCGGCATCCGGAAGAATATTCTGAACAATTCACCTTTTTGAAACTTATTGTGCATTGAGTATATCTCCTAAAAACGCCATGACAGTCTGAAATAGACGCTGCGTTCAACCTCGAAGGGGGAAAACTCCTGATGCTGTCCGTCAAGAAGGTTCTGTCCCACCACTGACAGTTCAAGATTTTCCATTGGTTTCCAGGCCAGCCGGACATCCAGCGTTGTATAGCTGTCCACATTTTTTTCAGAAAGGGTATCCACATAGCGGAGCCATGCGTCAAGCTCAAGCTGATCCGTAATATCCAGGGAGGAACGCAGGGAAAACTGGCTCCCGGGATTGCTTTTTTCCTCAATATCTCCCTCAAAATCGTCCGTGATGAGATCATCATTATGAAGGAGTCTGGTTTTCAGATAGCTGTATGAAGCTTTCATCCGCCACTGCCGAAGGGGATGCCAGTCCGCGGCCACCTCTGTTCCGTGCGCTTCGCCCTCCATAGAATTTTTATATCTGTAAGGAATGATGTAATGCGGGAAGGGAGCTGTTTCCAAGTACAGCTCATCAAAATCAAGCATAATCAGTTTATCGTAGTTATAGTAAAAGGCTGTCATATCCAGCCGCAGAGTGTTTGTCGGCTCCAGGCGATAGCCAACTTCATAAGCCATGAGGGTTTCGGAACTCAGTTCATCATTCCCCAGAAACATAAACACGGCCGGGCTTTTGGAATATGACGTGTCAGAAGCCGATTCTTTTATGAAGGAACCTGAGGGCGCTATGCCCACAATTTCCCTTAACCCCTGTTCGATCCTGGATGGCGTTCTGACTGCCCGGGAGATTGCTCCCCATAACGCATGCTGTTTACCAGGTATCCATAAAAGCCGAATACTGGGCTGTACCTCAAATCCCATGTAATCATTATATTCAAATTTCGAGCCAATGGTCAGGTTCAGACGCTCCGGGATGAGCTGAACTTTATCCTGAACAAAAGCGCTATATACATGCTGATCAAGCTTTAACGGTTCCATGTCAATTTGGAAATCCTGAATGTGCCCGTTTTTAATGGAAAACTCATCCGTAATAAAACGATATCCCAGGCCCCAGACAATTTCGTGCTGAGAAAAATTAAACTTATGTCTGAAATCAAGGTCAACGGTGTCAATGTAGGCACTGCTAATATCATAATCTTTCTTTGTGTGGTCATAATACAGTTGCAGTTCTGTATCCGATGTCTCTGAAAATGTATGTTGCCATCTGCCCAGGAGGTGGCCGCCGGCAGCCTCGGAAGTATCATTCTCCCGGGTGTAATAGGGCGGAGTCAGTGAGAATCGGTCAATTTTTGTATCATAACGGTTTGCATATGCTTCGCCCTGAAGGGTCAGGGAATTTGAAGCCATTGCTGTTTCCGGTTCCCGGTCAATCCGAAAGCCCCCTCTCACCGAACGCCAATTGTCATCCGAGTTCCCCCCTCTGTTGTCTTTGGAGAATCGTTCCCGGCCGAAATATTTCACATAAGTCCGGTAATAGGTATCATTGCCCAGGTTCCCTCCATAACGGATGCTTCCGCTTTCTTCTTCAGTACCGCCCAGGACAAGAAATTGGCCATCCTGAGTGTCTTTTGTGCTTTTGGTGATAATATTGATGACCCCGTTAACCGCGTTTGCGCCCCAGATGGCTGCTCCCGGCCCGCGGATGACTTCGATACGTTCAATATCTTCCAATACAGTGTCCTGAACATCCCAATGCACACCTGAGAAAACAGGTGAATAGACACTGCGCCCGTCAATCAGCACGAGAAGATTTTCAGAAAACTCTTCATTTAAGCAGCGTATGGTGACAGCCCACTCTGTGGGGCCGTTGCGTGCGACTTGTACTCCCGGTGCCAGGCGCAGGGCATCCGGAATATTGGTGGCACCGGAACGGCGGATATCCTCCTGAGTGATCACATAAACCGCGGCAGATACCTCAGAAAGTTTTTCCAGCTTTTTCGATACTGAGATGATTTCAACATTTTTCAGTTCTTCCAAACTAAACTCAGTAAAATCAACCACAGACTCATTGTTCGGTTCAAGGTCATCTGCCCGGCAAATCAGCGGCAGCGCACCTGGAATACATATATTCAGCAAGAAAAGTAAAAAAATACAACGTGACCATTTGTATGAAATACGAAAGATTAAAATATATATTATCATAACTATACCATTCTGTTAAAATTAATACTCACAATTCACTGCCATAATGTTATGATATCGTTTTTCAGATAAACGGGCATGACCTGCCGGTCAAAACGAAGCATGAAAAATGTCATTATTTATTGTGAGCGGCAGGTCATAGCTGTTTACATGAAAAAATGTCATAGCGTGTTTGAAAAGTCCCGCGGGCACAGGATGTTTGTAGTAGTCTCCTCCAAAGACGGCATATCTGGTGCGACGCAGACAGATAATATTTTCATGCTATAACATATACCGTTCTTATGGGACTCGTTAAGTGTCAGATTTTTAATTATTCGGTTTTTATATCGAATTCAAACAAAAAAGGCATCCCGCCTTATCTTGACAAGATGCCCCTCATAACCGTAATCGTCGTAAGTTAAATCTTACTGACGTTTCTTGCGGCGGGTCCCCGCTCACCTCTTTCCACCTCAAAAGTCACGCTGTCACCTTCTGCAAGGGTTCTGAAGCCAGGCATGTTAATGGAAGAATGATGAACAAAAACATCTTCCTCACCATTGGTTTGTTCAATAAAGCCAAAACCCTTTTTGTTACTAAACCATTTCACTTTCCCTTCTGCCATAATACAGCCTCCTTCTAACTAAAAAAACTAAAAAAATTTCTATCATGGTCCCAGGTTTCAGACCGATGCTCTGGTAGGACAAACGATCACTTCAGAGTAAAACCAGATAGTTTATATTATATTTTAAAAAAAAAGAAAAGAAAAATATTGATGAATGGGTTTAGTTTTTCAGATGCTTTTAATTACAGATAGTTATAATTTTTTTTCAAAACAGCCCCTGGTAATTTCTATGACACTTATGATCATGAGGCCAGAATAAAGCATAAAAATTTCGACCTGTGCGGTTACAATTTCTGTAGGGTGGGTTCCGCTTCGCTCCACCCACCCTACAGCTACCTTTAGTTATGCTTAACTGCACAGGTCGAAAATTTTATAATTTTTTTCCTAATATCTGACACCCAATACTAAAGTTTTCAAAATCCGTCCGAATCATGATCAAACACATAACCCACGGACCGGAGACTTTTGAAATAAACAGGTTTTTTGGGGTTATCCTCAAAGTATTTCCGAAGCCGCACAATAAAATTGTCAACAGTTCGGGTTGTTGTCTTTCCGGTATATCCCCAGCCGATTTCCAAAAGCTTGCTTCGCGAAAGCGGTTTGCCCCGGTTGGCAATAAAAAGCTTCAAAAGTTTGGCTTCCTGCTCGGTCAGACAGATTTTTCCGAGTTTGCAACAGGCAGTGGATGTATGAAAATCAATCTTGTTGCTCCCGAATGTATAGGTTTGCGGCAATAAAGAAACATTGTCAGAATCACTGGCATTACTATACCAGGACACATGCGTCAGAAGACGCTCGACCCTTAGCAAAAATTCTTCAAGATTAAAGGGCTTTGAAAGATAATCATCCACGCCATAAGAAAGCCCTTTCACCTTATCGCGGGAATCCCCTTTGGCAGAAAGGATCAGAATCGGAATCCGTTCATCCTCAAGACGGATACTCCGAAGTACGGATAAGCCGTCAATAACAGGAAGCATGATATCCAATACAATCAGATTCGGACGCCATTCTTTCCATTTTTGGAGAGCCGAAGCGCCGTCAAATGCAAGGAGTACTTCATATCCCTGAAACGACAAGTTTAATTTCAGACCTTCTGCAATATGTTCCTCATCTTCAACGACCAGAATACGTTTTTTTTCTGAATTTTTCATTTTTGTCATCTGTTATTTGTTAGCTTGTTATCTGTCAAATGAACAGACGGTTATTGAAAATAAAAATCAGCACTCGAAACCAAAAACTGGGAGTGCCAAACTTGCAGTTCGGCAAGGCTTGTTTCCGCGGGATCCGGCACTTTATTAACTTCAGTCACTTCAGACACTTTCATATAAACGGCCATGATCTGCCGGTCACAACGAAGTATGAAAGTTTTGCAGTTTTTCCTGACACTTAACACTTAACACCTAACACTTTCATATAAAGGGAGAATCAGAGTAAAAACAGTTCCTTTTCCAATCCCGTTACTTTTGGCAACGACTTTGCCCTTATGAATCCGGGCGATGCTCTGCACCAGATAAAGGCCAAGCCCGCTGCCTTTGGCTGACATATCATCTGCCCGGCCAACCTGATAAAATTTTCTGAAAATTTTTTTGATATGGGATTTTTCAATTCCGATACCGTTATCTTCAAAATGGATAAAGAGTTGGCGTTTTTGTCTTTCAAACCTGATAGTAATTCTGGGTAACTCGGATTTATTATACTTTATGGCGTTTGTCAGCAGATTGATCAGAAGCATTTCAAACAAGGAGGTATTGACAGGATATAAAAAAGACTCCCCCGAAGCATTAAGGATACTGATTTCACAATTCTGGAAAAGATGGCTGTTGCCCGCATAGAATTGTTTAGCAATCTTAACAAGATCCGCTACTATGAAATCACCATTATAGCTCTTGCTTTCAATTCTGGCAAGGTTCAGAATGCGATTGATATTATCTGAAAGTCGCCTCGCGTCCTGAATCATGTAGTGAATATATTTGGATTGTTCCTCCCGGGGAAGTTCGTATTTCAAAAATGTTTCCAAATACAGTTTCAGGGAGGTGACAGGGGTTTTCAGTTCATGGGTAAAATTATTGATAAAATTATGTTGGAGCCGATACAGTTGTAATGTTTTCTGATGATAAACAAAGATCGTAAATATCCCTGCCAGAATGATCCCCACCAGAATCGAAAGAACCATAATCACAACCCAGGTCTCAGATTCCAAAACCTGATCAGGCGCGATGTTGAATTTTCGCACCACCGCCTCCAGCCCCGTACTGACTTCCATATACCAATAAATATACAAAAACAGAGACAGACCCAGAGCCAATATAGAAAATATAAAGACAAAAACAGGATGGAAAAACCATTTTGAGCGATTCATTTTGAGAGAGATTCTGAGAGGGTTGAAATGAACAGACTTATCAAAATCTGAATATCCCTTTTTCCTGAGCCAAAAGAACCTTCCCGTCTCTCAGATATAATCAAATTAAGTGCTTTTTATAGTATGAATGTCAGCGAGATATTACCCTGTTCTTTGAACAGTTCATCCAATTTAATTGATTCAGATAGGAAAATAAGGAGTGATAAAGATGTATAAATCTTGGTTCTGTAATAATTGTGGCGTCCCCAAGGGGATTTGAACCCCTGTCGCCGGCGTGAAAGGCCGGTGTCCTGGACCGGGCTAGACGATGGGGACGTACAATTTATTGGCGGGCCGTGCTGGGCTCGAACCAGCGACTCTCTGCTTAAAAGGCAGATACTCTACCGACTGAGTTAACGGCCCGTTTAAAAAAAGACTATATAGTAAGATTATTTTTTTTTGTCAACAGAAATTTAAAAAAAAATACTTTTTTTTAAAAATACTCATTTTTGATGAAATAAAAACTAATTTTTTAAAAGGCTTAACTTTTTAATATCTGTTAGCAACCAGAGTTCCCGATTCTGCTTCCACAACATTCTGAAATTCGGAAAATACTATTTTTCAGTTGGAATCAGCGTTTTTTCTCGGAAAACCTTAAAATCCAGACTCCCTGTTTTCAGATAACAATATTCCCTATGAGCTTTTTATAACCTTATAATAGCAGCTTTCAAAAAAAGCAAACAAAATTTTAATTTTTTTTTACCGTGAAAATACATTTTGAAAACCCGGGTTTTTTATCTGAAAATATTTTTATGACCGGGATGACCGTGGGCGAAAAACCCGGCTTTTTCATGAGCGTTTATTTTTATCCGGAACGAGCCATCAGTTTTCACTCAATAATCAAGTTTTTTTGTCATTCCTGCTTTCGCAGGAATGACAGACTTTTTGTTTGAATCGGATCAAAAAAACTTGATTATCGAGTTTCAGCTTTCGGACCACTGACAACGGAACCCTCATTCGTGTTTACACATTCTTCACATAGTTTCTTCATATTTTCTTCACAACGGCCTGTTATCTGAAAGACAACTTTATGATCGGAAGGTCAGAACATTGTTTTCGAACAAATCTGAAAAAACAACATCAGTTTTAAAGGAGGGTATGAAAAATGATTAAAAAAATGATTATATCAGTTCTGGTTGTTATTGGTATGGCTATATCGGGAATGGCATTCGCGGACGAGGCGACCATCACAGATCAGCAGCAGAAAGTCCGGCCCCCCCGCCCCTTTCATAATGAGGATACTACCGGAAATCAGCAGGGATTTCAGCCTCTCCGCCGGCCCCATAAAGATAATGCTGGCAAACTTCTGGGAAGATATTTGCATGACAACATGCTGGCAGAAGCGATTTCTGAAATGACAGGAGAGGCCATTGAAACTGTCATGGAGAAACTAAAAGAACAGCATCCGAGGGCCTTACTGGAAGCATATGAAATTGATCCGGAAACCTTCAGAAGCGTTATGGATGGGAAAACCATAACCCTGGCGGAAAAGGCAGCAGGATGCGGGATAATTACAGAGGAGCAGGCGGCTGAGATTGTCGAAAAAATTCAGTCTCATGCGGCAGAGCATGAAAACAGTGACACAGATATGTAGCTGAATAGTCTCCCGATCATATTGTTTCGCGTGGGCAAGGGCTTGTTGCTGATGACAGGCCCTTGTTTTGTTTGTTCTCAGGTCTGAAGTTTGTGATTTGTGATTTGCGATTTGTGATTTGCGATTTGTGATTTGTGATTTGCGATTTGTGATTTGTGATTTGTCCCCGGGTTGCACGGTTCGTTGTGACCAGCAGTTCATGGCCCGATATAACATCCCTGATGTCAGAAAGCGATGAGAGACCTCCTTGCAAATTCCGTTTTACTTTATCCTGAGTACCTCAGAAATTATGAATGGCCCTTGCAGGAAATGAGATGGAAACCGCTTCCCCTTCCTGAATTGCCAACTCAGACAGGGCTTTTTGGGTTATCAGGGATTTGAAAACAGTCTCCCCGGCACGGATATGAACTTCATAAGTAAAACCCTGGGCAAACACGCCGGCAACCTTTCCTTTGAACATATTTCGGACGGTTGAAGAAAAGGCGTCTCTGGTGATAAGGATATCTTCGGGTCTGATGGCAATATGCCCCTGTCCGTTGTCCGGCTTTCTTCCCAGTTCAATTTCCAGATCGCCCAGGGACGTTTTTGTTCCTTCAAACCGGGCCTTGAAAAGGTTTTTCATGCCCACAAAATTCGCTACAAACGCGGACATGGGCTTTTGAAAAATGTCATCAACCGGGCCTGCCTGTTCAATATGACCATTGTTGATTACCGCGGCCCTGTCACCCAGAGACAGGGCATCAACAAAATCATGGGTCACCATCATAAAGGTGGTCCCTGTATTCCGATGGAGCGACTTCAGGGCATTACGAACCTCTTCCCTGAAGTTGGGGTCCAGTGCGGAAAGCGGCTCGTCAAGAAGAAGGACCTCGGGCCGGACTGCCAGTGCCCGCGCCAATGCCACTCTTTGCTTTTCTCCCCCGCTCAGATTGCCCGGAAGCCGATCCAGAAGGTGGGAAAGATTCAGCAAAGATACCAGTCTGTCAATTCTCTCAACCGCGATTTCTCCGCTGATCCGGTGATATCGCAGACCGTAAGCAATGTTTTTGCGGACTGTCAGATGAGGAAAAAGGGCCTGGTCCTGATAAACAATGCCGATGCCTCTTTTTTCAGGGGGCAGCCCGGTGACTTCTTTTTCCTGAATAAAAATTTGTCCCCGGGTGACAGGTATCAGCCCGGCAATGGCCTCAAGCAAAACCGTCTTTCCCGAACCCGTAGGCCCCATGAGAACAAAAAACTCGCCTTCTGAAATATCCAGACTGATATTGTCCAGAAAAAATTCCGATAATCGGACGTGGAGATTTTTTAGCGTGATCATGCTGTTTCAGTTTTTGACAGGGTGAGCATGCGGAGTACGAAAAACAGCAACAGGCATATCGTCACAAGCCAGACCGCAACCGGCTGAGAGTATTTCAGTCCGTAGCCCTCAAAGCGTTCATAGATCATCACTGGCGCGGTCATGGGGTGATAGGCCACAATGACCACGGCACCGAACTCGCTGATCGCCCTGGCACCGCACATGATAAAGCCGATAACCATGGTTCGCCATGCCAGGGGAAATGTCACCCGGAAAAAGGTTCCGAACATGGATGCCCCCAAGCTGCGGGACACATTTTCGAGCCTGGGGGAGACCGCCTCGAAACCGTCCCTGACCGTATTGATATAAAAGGGCAGCCCGACAAAAGTGAGAACTGTGATGATCCCTGTGACGCTGCCCATGAGCCGTATACCAAGTTCATACATGATTTGTCCGATCAAATGGTTTTTTCCTGCAACACTGAGGAACGCGATTCCCACCACTGGATGGGGGATCACGATGGGGAGATCAATGATGCTCTCCAAAAGCCGCTTTCCCCTGAAGTTTGTCCGGGCCAGCAGATAGGCCAGAGGGGTTCCGAAAAAAAAGGAGATCAGCGCGGCCGCTCCTGCTGTGTAAATACTCAGCCCGACAGAACGCATCACGTCCGGGTCATTTAAAGTCTCTCCGAGCATGGACAGAGACGGACCCGTCACCAATTCGATCAGCGGCAGCAGGATAAAGACCATCACCACAATGCCGCACGAAACAGTAAACCAGAAGAATGGTTCCCTTTTTTTCGCAGTTTTCGGAATCAATTCTTCACTTCAACCAAAGATTGCAGGGGGGTCGGAAGTGTGGCCTTCATGGCTGCCGTGGGCACGCGACAGGGCACAAAAGGGGGCTGCCCCATGTCTTTCAGCACTTTCAGTCCGCCTTCCGGATCCAGCATATAGGCCAAGAACGCAAGGGCCGCGTCCGGGTTGGGCGCATCTTTGAGCAGGGTCACGCCGTAGGTGCAGGATTTTCCTCTGATGTTCATAAATGTGCCTGGTTTTTTTCCGGTCACGCGAACCTCGGCCTCGGCATACAGGTTGTCATATTTATAATTCCCGAGATTGATCTGATCAGGAAGCATCACATATCTGAGGCCGTGCTGAACGGCCACGGAAAGATATTCCCAGGCATAGTCCATGTTACCGGTCTGGAGCAGGGAAACCAGTTCAACAGATTTGGGGCGAACATTTTCCATGGGCCGGTTCGCGAGCAGTTTGTCATAAAGTCCGGGGGTTTTATAATGTTTTTCAGCCAGTTGAATGACCATCAGTGACCGGTAGCCGCACGGATCGAGATTTGGATCCGAATGTCCCCATACGACTCCTTTTCTCTCAAGAATCTTGTACCAGTTATCCGCACTGATTTCCTTGGCATATTTACTCTTGTCCGTGTGACAGAGTACGAGCTGGTTGGTAGCGAAGCGGATGTTCCAGTTCGCATAATTGGGAATCAGGAGCTTGTCAATCACCTTGTAATCGGCTGAGGCCATGATATCACAGGGCTTTTTCAGATCACTCACCTTACGGGCTGCCTTTGAACTGCCGCTCGGTTCGCGCTGAAGGTCCACACCCGGATATTTCGCCTCAAATGCTTTTTCCATGGCCGCAAACGGCACGGTCAGGCTGCCTGCGTGAAACATGGTCAGTTTACCTTGGGGTTCTGCCTCTGCCGCGCCGGCAAACAGACACGCTGATGCGATAAACGCAATCATTATAAAACCTGTTGTTCTCATTCTGAATGTCACTTTTTCCTCCTTATTTTTATTGAAAAATATATTAAAACAGACCCATAAAGCCATTGCTCAGAATACTTCTGAGGAGCATATATCGGAATCTTTTCCCGGCAAGGATAAGATATCTTCTTAATGTAATTTTTAATCATTTTGAAGTCAATATTTTTTTTATATTATCTGAAAGACTTATAATGACTCTTTATAACTATAAATTACCCAAAAGCATGTGGGGCATATCTGTAAAATTGTTCCACAACAACGTATGAACTGACAAATGAAGGATGATAAAAAAACCTGATTATAACGGATTTGGAGGAAGGCCGGCCAAGCCCTGTAAGGGCGGCATATTTTTAGCATTTTTTCGAGCTACTGATACTATAAAATTAAGAGACTGTTTTTCACTTCTATCTGAACCTTGTTTTTCAATATTACTTGTTGCCAGTTTTTATATTCTGCTGGCGGATTATATTGATTTGTTGAAATATCATATTTCCCCTCGACACCCGTCATTACCGCCATTGAATTCGTAGCCGCAGCTTTTACTCCGTCGTCCGTCGCTCTGTAACCTGCGTAGAAATCATTACCAGGCCATGACACATGGTCCCAGGCCACGAAACTGAAAAGTTCACAATCAGCGAATTCATCATCTTCTTCCTCATAATTTTTTGGTTTGCATAGCTGATGTTTGTTTTCATTTCCTTTGGTTAAGGGCCTGACAAGAAAAACTGTCCCATTTATCTCATATCTTTCGTTTTCGCATTCCCGATAGGGATCGTAATACACCGCTTTAATATTTGGAAGGTCGGCACCATGATTTTCCAAAAAACTTATCAGTGTGTTTTTAAGCTCACGGCCCAGCCGGCCTCTGAACTTTCCTGCAAAGTGACCGCAGCCAAGACCCGGAACAGTTATAAATGCCATTTTGCCTTTGTTCTTTGCAATCTTGTTTGCATATATGAATGATGGTAATAATCTTCTTTCACAGAGCTGATAATATGTTTCCGGGTTTATTTTCCCATTTCTTGTAACCTCCTGCCAGTCAGCAGGGACATTGTTTTTACCGTTCCGTAATAATGCGCCCGGAATAAAAAGAAGTGTCGCCTTAAACGGAGCCTTATGCACTTCAGGATGATAATGTCCGGCATTGTCAAACACCGTCACCAATACAGCGATATTAATGTCACCTAATATCGAAAGCTCATCCTGATTCCAGTCCGTCCCGTCACCGCAGACAGCACTCTCTGCAAAAATCTGGGGATGTTTGGTGCTGATAAGCAATTCAATAAATTCCACAGGACTTATTTGAAACACATTCTTATCCTTCAGTTTTTCCTGCAAATATCTTCCCGCACAGGTTCCGGCTTCAATCGCTTTAATATAAGATATTACCTTTTCATATGTTTCCTTATTTATTAAGATGCTATAGTTTTTCATGTTTTTTTAATCCGTTAAGTTGCCTGTTATGACAACTGCTCATATGCTGAATTGTCAGACCACTTCCTCACATCCGCACACAGCATCTTTCCCTTTTTTTTTGATATTGAACATGGCCTTGTCCGCCAGTCTGAGCAGACGGGTCATATCATCGGCATCGTCCGGATAGGCTGAAACTCCGCAGCTTGCCCGAAGCTTCACATGATGGCCCCGGTTTGAGAGATAAACGGTCTCTCGCATCCGGGCGCGGATTTCTTCGGCTTTTTCTATGGCCTGTTTTTTGTCAAATCCGGGCAAAACAACCACAAATTCATCGCCGCCGTAAGCCACGCCGTAAGCAGGTTCCGTAAGGGTTTCCCGAATGGTTTCCGCCACCTCCTGAAGCGCCTGGCTGCCATTGAGATGACCATAAGTGTCCACCGTGTGTTTGAAATTATCTATATCCATAAAAATCAGGGAAAGCGGTGTGTTGTCTGACACGCTGGTTCGGATGAGTTCAGGCAGAACCTGGTAAAGATATCGGGTGTTATAAAGACCTGTCAGATTATCATGCACGGCCAGATAGCGAAACGTCATTTCACTGTGTCGGAGTTCTTCCTCTGCCAGCTTTCTGGCAGTATTGTCTGTCACAATCCCCTCCATAAAAGGTTCGCCTTTGTCATCTGTGGCCAGGCGAACATTGAGCAAAAGCCATGCCGGTGTTCCGTCTTTACGCCTGATTCTCAATTCATAATTCGTTAATATTTTTTTCTTTTTCAGGGATGCGATCATCTTCTCACGGTCTTCGGGATTATAATAAAATTCTTTGCTTATATCTTCATTTGTGAGAATTTCTTCAGGCAGGCTGCAGCCCATAATGCGGACATAGGAGGGATTGGCGCTGAGAATTTTTCCCGACAGCGTGCTTTGAAACATCCCCTGGACGGCGTTTTCATACATATTCCGATACTGTGTTTCAGCCTGCCTGCGTTCTGCGATTTCCCGAATCAGTTTCTCATTTGTTTTTTTCAGTTCCTGTTTTGACCGGTTTAATTCCAAATGGGTTTTGACCCTGGCGACTAATTCTGCTTCATTAAAAGGTTTGGTCACATAATCCATCGCGCCGATCTCAAAACCTTTTACAAGACTTTCGGTCTCTGTCATTGAGGTGAGAAACAGAATAGGAATATCCCGGGTTGCATCATTTTTCTTTAATCGCCGACAGACTTCAAATCCGTTGATCCCCGGCATAATTATATCCAGAAGAATCAGATCAAACCTGTCGGATTTCACCAAGTCAAGGGCTGTTTCGCCGTCCCAGGCAAACATCAGATGATATCCTTCTCTTTCTAAAATACACGCTGCAAATTGCATATTAATCGGCGCGTCATCAACAATTAATATTTTGAATTTTTGATTTTCATTGCTCATTTCAGTCATTTTTTTTATTTTTGTCCGGAAAATGATAATTGGTCATCAGATTCTCTGTTTTTGCATAGGAAATTATGAAACATGCCTCATTTACAAGGATTCTGTATAAGAAGAGAATAATACTCGATGATCCGGTTTTTTTCTGTCATTCCTGCGAAAGCAGGAATCCACTGCCTCCGGATTCGTAAAATCTATAGAAAACAGTTCCCTGCTTTCGCAGGTTTCATCCCGTTCTTTGTTCTTGCAGACTCGATATTCAAGTTTTTTTCTGTCATTCCTGCGAAAGCAGGAATCCACTGCCTCCGGATTCGTAAAATCTATAGAAAACAGTTCCCTGCTTTCGCAGGTTTCATCCCGTTCTTTGTTCTTGCAAACTCGATATTCAAGTTTTTTTCTGTCATTCCTGCGAAAGCAGGAATCCACTGCCTCCGGATTCGTAAAATCTATAGAAAACAGTTCCCTGCTTTCGCAGGTTTCACCCCGTTCTTTGTTCTTGCAGAATCGGGAGAGCCGTCGAACGAAATAACAGGCTGTTTGTTCAAATCCGGTCAAAAACCTTGATCATTGAGTGTCACTAAATTCAGCTAACCGAAAAAAAAACCTGATCATCGAGTGATAAAAGAATTACACATGATTGTGTCATCATCAGCGCGGTTTTTTAATTATAACCTACCATATATAAACGAAAACTTCAATCATTTTTTAATGTTAACCCTCTGTCTGTAATGAATTTTTTCAGTTCAGCGTTGCTTGCAATTTTCTGTAAGAACAGATAAAGTTTTTCAGAATGGGGGTGGGGTAAAAAATGACGAGGAATAATCGTAGGCTTGCAGGAATCATACAGCGGTATGTCAAAAAAACTGCCACTGAATATATCGTTATATTCAGCCATTCCGCAGGATTTATGAGGACATTCGTAATAAAATGAGCCTGATGTGTCTGAAAAACAATCTGAATATCTGAAATAGTAAGGATTTGTATGCTCAAGGCAGGCTTCAAGTTCTTTGTAAAGCACCGTCTTTTTTTTTTCAAAATTCGCCTGAAACAGGAGTCTGTTCTGAGACAAAAGTTTATCCAGGGAGTTGATGAAGCTCATTCCCGATACTTTTTTATCCTTCTCCTGCTTAGGAGAAAGTGAAGAAATTTTGCTTGTGTCAACTTTTGCGGATGCCATACCAATAACGATTCCGTAGGTGTCAAACACCGGGCTGCCTGAATTTCCGGGATGAAGGACAAGGTCTGTCTTATATGTTACATTTTCAAGCACACCTGACAATGGGAGATTTCCTTCGTATTTATAATAGATATCATTTATTTTTCCGTTACTTATCTTAACTTTTTCTGATGCGAAAGGATAGCCCATAACAACCACAGCATCCGAAGGATCTACAAGTTGTTTGTCGGAAACACGTTCTGCAATATGCTTTTGAATCTGTACATAAGGCGTATTTTTTTCAAATATGTTCAACAGCGCCTGATCGTGTTTCTTCTCAATGTAAATCACCTCAGCATGTGTCAGCCTGTTCTTCCATCTCACGTTGATCGCATTCGCGTTCTGAATCACATGATAACAAGTTGCAATTGTGCCATAAGCATTAATAAAAAACCCGGTTCCGGTTCCTTTGTCTGTTTTTATAAGAACCACAGTTTTTGAACAGTTTTCTGAAATCTTTTTTATGTCCATTGAATACCCCTGATGGAAAGGAAAAAAGAAGACCGCCAGGAACAGGATTAAACAGTTAATATTATGCTTTGTTTTCATATAGTTGTATCTCTTATTATATATGGATTGAAACAAATCGCGTCCCCTTATCCGGAGTGACAAACTTGCAGTTTGTCAATGCGGGTTTGCATGCGCCGGAGATTCCGAACAGATTGCAAAAAATATCCGAAGTATCGCAATATAACACAGCGTATATAAAGAGGCAAAGCAAAAAAAGTCTGGAAATCCTTTGCTAATAAAAATGAATTTCTTTTTAGGGATTTCCCCAAAAATAAAATACCCGGTGTAGGGTGGGTGGAGCGAAGCGCAACCCACCGCACAAGGTGGGTTGCGCTTCGCTCCACCCACCCTACATTTTTTGTATCGGTATATTATTTATTTCGAGTTCCCTTACTCGATAATCAAGTGCGGTGGGTTGCGCTTCGCTCCACCCACCCTACATTTTTTGTATCGGTATATTGTTTATTTCGAGTTCCCTTACTCGATAATCAAGTTTTTTCGTCATTCCGTTCGGCGTGAGCCTTCGATCAGAAGCTTCGGCGTGAGTTCACCGAAGCCCCAGTCAAACGAAATGACAGGCTTTTTATTCGATCCGGATCAAAAACCTGGTTATCGAGTTTTATAAAATGAAAATTTTTTTGTTGAAAAGTCTGAATTAGGTGAATACGATATATAATTTAGGATAATTGAAAAAATTTCCGAAGGACTGGGAAGTCCGGGCAGGTTTGGTTCGGATTTGTCATTCTGAACCGAACAGCGGCAAGTTCGTTTTTCCTGACTTTTCGATCTGCCTATAATCGAAAATACTCCCGCTGGATGGGGAAATTCAGCGGGTCAGGTTCGGAATTATCAGCGATACAGAGCAGGTAAAATGCAAATAAATGAATCTCCTGCTGACCGGAGAATATGCTTTGCCTGCTCTGCATCACTGGCAGGCAGTTACATTTGAGTTTTTTAATAAAATTGATGAGAACAACTCATATTTCATCTAAAAAGAGTTAGTTGAGTTAAACGGAGGTAAAAATGGACCAACTGAGGATTGAAGCCACAAAGCGCACTCCTGACATATTTTTTGACTGCCAAAACAATCTCCTTGAAATCAGAGGGAGGTCCTACCCCGCGGACATTTCCGAATATTACACCCCTGTTTTTTCCTGGCTGGAGGAATATCTTGAACAGCTAGATGACAAAAAATGCACCGTGAACATTGATCTCACTTATTTTAACAGCAGTTCTTCAAAAACATTGCTGGACTTTTTTACAATGCTGGAAGAGGCAGTAAGAAAAGGCAAAAGCATCTCTGTAAACTGGATTTATGACGCGGAAGACGAAGACAATCTGGAATACGGAGAAGATTTTCAGGAAGATTTGGAGTTGCTAACATTTAACCTGGTTCAAAAGGAGGGATAAAGATGAAAAATTTAACAAAAGTTTTCACTGCTCTGATTATCACTTGCATTTTTTTCAACATATGCTTCATCAGCAACGAGGTTCATGCTGAAGATTTTTATCATCTGGGAGTGGCCCTTCCCCTCACCGGTACCGGAGCATTTTACAGTAAAGACGGCATTGACGCGATCCAGCTCGCTGTTGAAGAGATCAATGCCAGAGGGGGCTTTATGGGAAAATATCCCATAAAGCTTTTTATCCGCAATACCGGCACAAAGCCGGATGCGGCTGTCCGGGAGACAAAAGCCATGATTTTTTACAACAATGTCCGGTGTGTTCTCGGAACATATTCCAGCGATTGTGCCATGGCCATCAAGCCTGTGGCAAAGGAGCATGGAATTCTTCACATTGCCGCGATCAGCAATTCGGAAAATATCACTCTGAAGGATTTCAGCCCTTATACATTCTCAGTGGTTCCCAACAGTTTTATGCAGGCCAATGCGGTGGCCCTGGGTGTGGCCCGTCTGGCCAAAGAAAAAGAGTGGAAAAAATATGTGACTATTGCCTCGGATTATGAGTGGGGAAAAACAACCCAGATGAATTTTGTTCGTCACTTGAAAAAAGTCGCGCCTGACTTGAAATTAATAAAAAAATTATGGCCCCGTCCGGGAGAGAATCAGTTTGCCTCCTATATCACGGAGATCATGTCTCTGAAACCCGATTTTGTCTATGGGTCCCTGGCCTCCCGGGATAACATGGTCTGGATGAATGCAGCCAAGACGCTTAACTTTTTCAAAAAAATTCCCTACCCCGGTTCACTGATCAGTGTGTCCGAACTTATCAGCCAGGCGGACACAATTCCCCGGGACATGATCGGACTTTGCCGCGCCCCGTTTTTTGCGCATACAGATGTCCCCATGATGAAGAATTTTGTGAAAAGCTTCCGGGCTGTGTATAATCGTTATCCCAGTGACTGGGCTGTAATGGAATATGACGCTGTTTATATATTGAAACAGGGGATTGAAAAAGCCGGTGATATTGACAGTGAAATGGTAAAGAATGCTTTGACAGGATTAACCGTGGATACAACACGGGGGAAACTTTTTTTCCGAAAGATTGATAACCAGCTCAGTTGTTCGTCCTACTTAGGGGTGGTGGCTGACGATCCTGATTATCCCTTCCCTGTTTACAAGGAACTGATTGAAATCAAGGGTCCTGATTCCTGGCGATCTGAAAAGGAAATTCTCTCGGCAAGGAAAGAGTAATGCCTGCTATGGCAGGGGGGCAACGCGCAAAAAATGAATCCCTGCCGACCGGCAAATGCGCTTTGCCCGCCCCGCATAAGTGAGATTGATCGGATATAAGGCCTCCGAGGTTTTCAAAACATCGGAGGTCTGTGACACTCGATGTTCAAGTTTTTTGACCCGGTTCGACTAAAAAGCCTGTCATTCCTGCGAAAGCAGGAATCCATTTTGGGCATATACGGCGATTCCGGGAGCAGTGGATTCCTGCTTTCGCAGGAATGACAGAAAAAAACTTGAGCATCGAGTGACAACAAAAATTTTGGTCAGGTACTTACATGGGAGATAAATCACATGAAAAAATACCAAGCCTCCCCTTTTGGGAAACGATATGAAATTTTGGAGGAGATTGGTCATGGCGGGATGGGAAGTGTTTATAAGGTCTATGATGCGGTGAGGGGCGAAAACCTTGCGCTGAAAGAGATGAGCCTGCGTCATACAGAATCACCTGCTGCCATACTCGGATTCAAAAATGAGTTTCGTATTATGTCAGAATTCCGGCATCCGAACATTGTGCGGGTGTTTGAATTCGGAATGAGTCAGGAAAATATTCCCATAATCACCATGGAATTTGTCTCCGGCAAGAATCTTTCCGAGTTATCTGACCTCTCTGTTGAGCAGGTCGTTGATATGCTCATTCAGATATGCCAGGTTCTCGCGTATATTCACTCGCGTTTATATGTGCATCGTGACCTTAAACCCGACAATATCAAACGTCTGGATGACGGTTCTGTGAAATTGCTGGATTACGGGCTGATGAGTCAGCTCGGCATATTGGCATCAGGCAACGTCTCAGGCACTTATTATTATATGGCACCGGAGGTCATTCTGGGCGGTATTATTGATGAAGGTACGGATCTTTACTCGCTGGGAATTATCGGATATGAACTTCTGACAGGACAGCGTCCTTTTACCGGAAGTAAAAAAGAAATATTGCAGGGGCATCTGAAACAGGTTCCTCCTGAACCGGAGAATATTCGCCCGGATATCCCTGTGTCAGTCAGTGCAATGATCATGAAACTCCTGGAGAAAGACAAGGATCGCCGGTATCGGGATTGTTCAGAAGTATTGGAAGATTTGCAGTATCTGGCCGGAAAAAAAGAAGTTATTGAAACATCAGAACTGAAACAAGGCTACCTGTACAGCAGCAAACTTGTGGGACGGCTGGAAGAAATAAGGACCTTTAAATTCAGTCTCAGACAATTCCAAAACGGACAAAGCGCGTCATTGTTCATTGGCGGGCCGGCCGGTATGGGAAAAACAAGGCTCCTCAATGAAATGAAAATTCTCACGGAACTGGAAGGTATCCGATCATTGTATATTAACAGCCAGGTCGCGGGAAACCATATCTATGGCTGGATGAATGCCCTTATGCAGCATCTCATTCCCCTTTCCGACGAGCAGGATGAAAATCTGAATTTCAAAACGCAAAACCCGGACCAAGTTTCAAGTTTCAAGTTTCAAGTTTCACTCCGGATAGCTTCCGTGACCCATACTGCCCCTCTGGTTTTGTTCCTCGATGATCTGCACTGGATGGACCTGATGAGCCTTCAGGTGCTGAACGAACTGATCCGCGGTAAAGAAAAATTCAGGATGCTCATTGTCGCCAGTTTCAGAAATGACGAGGTTGAGAAAACCTCCCCGCTGTGGCATACGCATGAGGAGTCCCTCAGCGATTACTTGGAACTTTCGCCCCTGGACCGCGATCAGGTCCGCACATTAATTGAAAACCTGCTCAGTCCGTCTGCTGTTTCTGAGGAGTTTTCCGCGTACTGCTTCAGAAACTGCGGGGGCAATGTTTTTGATCTGATTGAGTTTCTGAGATACATGATCACCCAGGGGCATCTGACAAAATCCGGGAATCAGTGGACAGAGCCGGTGAATCCTGATACCCTGTCCTTACCTGCAAAATTGGAGGAACGTCTGATTCTCAGGACAAATAAACTGGATATTTGACCTTTCCAGTATTGAAATTAACATGCTGTTTATATTGAGTTTACATAAATTAATCTCATGAAAATGCGTTTGAAACCAGCTTATATTTTAAGAATGCGAATCTGTAGTCAGACACTCGGATTTAAAATTTTTCTTGGCATACGACGGACTTCGTGATATACTGTACAAATATACGGTTCGGAAATATATGTCCGAGCCTCTGACCGCCCTGATTCCGGGTGCCGATATTATAAGGAGGTTCTTATTATGACAACGAAAACCGCTGAGGAACATTTTACCGAAGAAATGCTTCGTGCCGCCGAGGAGTTCGGAAAAATACTCCGCCCGTATTTCCGCCGGATGCCTGATGAGGATATGGAAACCCTTCTTCTCATCAGCATGGCGGTATTTCTCGGAGCGGACAATGTTTACCAGGTTATGCAGGTGCTCGGACTCCCGAAAACCGCCACCTATGACCGTGTTAAAAACGTCAGTGTTTACTGCTGGCGTAAGTTCCTGCAGAATCACCTTTACAGCATCGCTGTTCCTCTCCTGCGGGAGAGGCTCACCATGAGCGATGCCACAAAAAGCCGGGACGGACTGATTATGGCAGTCGATGACTCCGTGATTGCCCGTATTGCCACGGAACTCGGCTATGTATGGAAATGGTGGAGCGGCCAGCTTAAACGCGTGGCGAACGGGCAGAACGTGATCGCTCTGATTCTGGTAATCGGCGACATTATTCTCCCTCTCGACGTGCGGATAGTCTCCAAACAGGGCAGGGGGCTTAAAACCAAGCCTGAGATATATGAGGAGATGCTGAAAGCCGCCGAAGCAAAATTCGAAGCCGCGGGCATTGACATCAGCCGCCTCGGAACTACAGGTGATGCGGCATATTTTTCTCAGGATATCGCGGCATTCTGCCGCGGTGAATGTTCGGAAGAAGCCTCGTCCGAATCGGATGCGTCAGCTACAGACACCGGCCTTGCGAACGAAGATGCCGAATCGTCCGATCCCGCACTCTTACTGACTCTTACCGGAATTTTCCGCGGCAAGGACAACTACGTCTTTGAAATTGACGGAGAAATCCGGAAGGCCGGCCAGTGGCGGAAAAATTTCAAAGATCGTCTTACTCCCGGATGGGGAACAGACGGACAGCCGGTGTATCGAACCGAAGCAGTAAGCGAAACCTTCGGCGAGGTTATTCTCGTCTTCTATATTCCGAAGGGGAAACGGGCGGTCAGCTACCTTATTATAGCAGGACGACCTCTGCGTAGCAGCGAGGCACTGCATGCCTTCGCCTTCCATCATCGCATCGAAGAATTCCGGAAGCTCCTCAAAGACACTCTCGAACTGGGAGCAATGCATCTCCGAGATCGGAAGGGGGCTCATGCCTGCGTCGGCGTCAAAGTCATCGCATACCTCGTCGTCAATATGATGAAGCAGAATCTGAGGAAGCTCCGACGCTTCCGAAATGTGACCATTAACAAGTTAGTCAGACTCTGCCCGAAGTTCGTTGACGTCCGAAAAATTTTCAAAGAGCATTTTCAGAGTATTATTCCCAATAATCACACGTTGGATAAGGCTTTAGCGTGATTTCAGAAAGGTCAAGATATTGAAACAAGAGCCCTGGCCGACGCGGCCTCAGTTCTCGGATACGAACTTAATTTAGAAAGCTGGCAGGTTGTCTCAGAATACGAGGAGAAGCGATTTTTCCACGGGATTGATGCGTTAATGCGCCACCAGATTATCATAAAGACAAACGCGCATTATCAGTTCGGCCATGACAACATACGTGCCGCGCTTTACGGGCGTCTGACAGAGGAACAAAAAACAGATTATCATCTGAAGACAGCAACATTTCTCGAAACAAAAGTAGGAGAAACGCATCAGGAACTCATTCCCACCATTGCCAGACATTTTGTGGCCGCGCACGATAAAAACAAGGCCATTGAATATTCTGTTCAGGCTGCCAAAGCAGCAGAGGAAAATAAAGCAGAATGGGAGGCATTTGCTCATTATCGGAATGCGGCCCGCTTTCTGGAAGAAAACTCCGGTACGCTGACCCAAGGGCAGGATGCCCTGTTGCTGGAAATTTACGAAAAAGCGGCTCAGTTCAGCAGCGCGGCCTGGATTGACGCGGCCACGTGTCTCCGATGGCTGCAAAAAGCCATTGATTTCCATACGCAGAACCAGGATATGGAAAAGGTTTTCAGCCTGTCCCTCTCATACATCGTCACCAGCAGCATTACCGGTAATTACGACGCTGCCCGGTGTAAAATCCCTGAGATTATCCGAACCTGCGAGGTTCAGGAAGGCACAATTCCGTGGGCCATACTTTACGGGGCAGGGGTCTGCCTTGTGGATTGGTATCAGGGCTATCAGAATAATTGCTTTGATCACGCGGTCAAAGCCATCAGCATCTTTGAAAAGCATTCTGACACGTTGCCTGCCGATGTCTGGCCCGCGTATTCCTGGGCCTTGTTCTGGCGGGACAAAGCCAGAGCCTATCTTGGCAGACCCGTGGATATGGCGAATGTTGAAAAAATCCGTGAACTGATGACCCAGGGCAAATCAGACAAAACCATTTACTGGCACACCCTGACCGCCGTAACTGCCAGGGCAGCGTTCACGGGACGATGGGCAGATTTGCTGACCTGGACACAGCTGGCCTCGCAATTATCCCGGGAAATGGGGAAAGTCTTCTGGTTTGAATGTTGGATTTCACATTCTTATCTCTACGGCGCGCTTCATTACGGCGAGTTCTCACAACTGGAGAATCATATTGAAAAGGTCAGCGCCAGTCCTGATCCCTATCAGGTAAGGCTGTCCTATTTGTTTCAGGGGATGTTGTGTTTAAGCCGGAAGAATTACGAAGAAGCCGAGCAGAATCTTAAAGCGTTTCTCCGACGGGAAGAAGAGACCCGGGATAATTCCTATCTTGAAGGATTTATTTATCTGGCCTGTACCTGTCTTGCAACCGGTGCGACTGACAAGGCCAGGGAGTATATAGAAAAAGGCTCACAGCTCGCGAAAAAAGGGCTTTATGAAAACCCGCTGTATCAGCTTCAGTTCCTGCAATTAAACGCGGAACTGGCGATGAGACAAGGGGATTATCCCCTGGCTGAAACCTCTCTGGTTCAAAGCCTTCGTCTGGCAGAGATGCTGGATAACCCGCTTCAGAAAGGATTCATCCAAAAATTACGGGGCAGGCTGCATCTTGAGCAAAATAATCGTGAGGAAGCTGAAAAACGATTCATCCTCGCCAGAGATATTTTCCTTTCTCTTAATAACAAATATCAGGCAGCCCGGGTCATGACCATGCTGGAACCGCTTACTCGGAAAAAACACGATACAGGGCCTCGGAAGAATACTGACGCAGACACTGCCGCATTACCGCAAACAGTGGTTGAAGGGGACACTGCCACATTAACGCAAACGATAGCTGAAGAAATCACCGGATCCCTCACCCGGTCAGAAGAGGAGATCATATCCGAATTAGAGAAACAGGTGAAAAAGACGTGCCCCGATACAAAAAACAAAGTCAGTGACGTGGGATTGGAAGAGACCGAACCAGAAATATTGAAGACCGAAGATTGAAAAAAATTCTCAATATTCAATTCCAAAAAGGATATTGCCGATGAACCGTTTAATTCAAATAGAGAGCGATAAAATCGTCAGACAAATTTCCCTGAAAAAGAATGAATATAGCCTGGGGAGAGGGGCGGAAAACAATATTGTCTTCTGTGCCAATAAAGTATCTCGCCTCCATGCTATGCTCATCAAAGAAGGAGACAGCTATCATATTATTGACAAAGATTCCGCAAATCATGTATTTGTCAACGGCGAACAAGTAAAAAAAAGGAAACTGATGTCCGGAGATGAAATCAACTTGTCCACCGAAGTGACTTTGCTTTATCTGAATGAAAATGACGCAGATAAAAGAATTGCTGAATTCCTGAACCATATATGGAATGCTCTCAGTAAAAAGGATTTTTTACGGTTAAAAGCGGTCACCAATCGCATTATTTCTCTGGACAGCCTGGAGAACATCCTGAACATTGTACTCAGAGAAGTGGTTAAACTGGTGAAGGCAGAACGGGGATTTATCGCTCTGACCAGTGAGGAAGGAGAAGTCCTGACAGATACCAGTGTGGTTTACAACATTCCTCTGGCCCGGGAGGGCATCAGAAGTTCCATGTTTTCCCACTCAACTGTCCGGCGAGCCATTCAAAACAGGGAAAATGTATTTATCCTAAGCCCCGGAGATGACGAAAAGACGCTTTCTCACAGTATTATATCGCTTGAACTTCAGTCTGTGATGTGTTCTCCTTTGCTTTTCGGTGACAGGCTGGTGGGTATCTTATATGTGGATTCCGGGTATCAGCTCCCTGATTTTAACGAAACCGATCAGCTTTTTTTCACCATCCTCGCGGACCACGCGGCCATTGCTATTGAAAACGCGAAACGCTACAATCAGGCGCAAAAATCTGTCCGTCATCTGAGTGAAGAGTTTCATGCAAGTGAGGAACGATATCAGCACATATTGGAAGCCGCTCCTGACTCGATCATCATCGTCAGAACCCAAGATGGCCATCTGGTTCAGGTGAACGAGGCATTTTGTAAAATATTCGGTTATTCCGGAGAAGAGGCGCTGTGTAAGACCCTTCTTGAACTGAAATTTTTTGTAAATCAGGAAGATATGGAGCATATTGTTGGCAAGGTCAGAGAAAAACAAGAGATAAAATACTTCGAAGTCCGGGCCAGAAGAAAAGACAGCACTGTTCTGAATGTTCTCATTTCAGCACGGTACATAAGGCTGGCTGATGAAGACTGCATGGTTATGATCGCGACAGATATTACAGTGCGAAAGAAAGCAGAGGAGTCCTTGCGCCTTGACGAATCCCGTCTTGAGGCCCTGTTGGAACTCAGCCGGATGACAGATGCCTCTCTGGAGGCGATCAGGGATTTTGCAATTGAAAAAGCAGTGCAGCTCACGAAAAGCGAAATCGGCTATATCGCGTTCATAAACAAGGACGAAACGGTTTTCATCATATCGTCCTGCTCGAAAAAGGTCAGGGAACAATGCCCGGAAAGCAAAAAAACCATGGTTTATCCTGTGGAAAAGGCAGGGTTGTGGGCAGAAGGGATAAGACAGCGCCGACCTGTTATTATCAATGATTATGCCGCCCCGGACCCGCTTAAAAAAGGGTATCCGGAAAATCATATTCCGATAATCCGTTATATGAGTGTTCCTTTGTTCGAAGGGGAGCGAATCGCACTTCTCGCGTTGGTGGGAAACAAGGCGGACGAATACGACGAATCCGATGTCCGTCAGATCACACTGATGATGGAAGGTATGTGGCGGATGATTCATCACAAGGAGGCCGAGGAGTCGCTTCACAGGCTGAATGAGGATCTGGAGCGGCGGGTGGTCAGACGCACCGCACAGTTGGAGATTGCCAACCGCCACCTCGGAGAAGCGGTGAAACAGGCTCATGAACTGGCACGGGAAGCGGAGGCGGCCAATATTGCCAAAAGCGAATTTCTCGCGAACATGAGCCATGAGATACGCACCCCCATGAATGCCATCATTGCCACCTGCGATCTCGCCATAAGTGTTGATCCTCACCGCAAACAGCGGGAATATCTGAATATCATCCGCACGTCTGCCAGATCGCTTCTGGGACTTATCAATGATATTCTTGATTTCTCCAAAATTGAGGCGGGCAAACTTGATATAGAGAACGTGCCGTTTTCACTGAGAGAACTTGTGAGAGAAGTCTGTGATATTTTCTTTGAAAAAATATCCGAAAAAAACACTGAACTGATTGTGGATATTGCTTCCCACGTGCCCAGACTGATCATTTCGGATCCCTTCCGCATTCGGCAGGTGCTTACAAATCTGGTTGCCAACGCGTTCAAATTCACAGATAACGGCGAGATATGTATTCGGTGTTCAGTGGCCAGCCATCCGTTTTCAGGGAACACCGGACAGTTGTCAATAACGGACTATTCGGATAAGTGTTCGGACCTGGCTGACAATTCCGAGGTGACAACGGATAACGGCGCATTGTTTTTTTGTGTCCGGGATACCGGTATTGGTATTGAGCCGGAAGCTCAGGAAAAACTTTTTGATGCCTTTATACAGGCAGACGGCTCGGTCACCAGAAAATATGGCGGCACAGGTCTGGGACTGGCCATCTGTAAGAAAATTGTGAACATGATGGGCGGCGATATTTGGGTGGAAAGCAAACCAGGCGTGGGCAGTTCCTTTTATTTTACGGTAAAATTCGAACCTGTCCCTTCTGAGATCACATCCTCCGGCTCCTGGAACGGGTATCTCAAACAAGGAGAAGCTGAAACCCGGGGCCAGGACGACACAGAGAAATTGAAAAACCTTAATGTCCTTGTGGTCGAGGATAATGTAACGGTATTGTCTGTTATAGGACAGTTCCTTGAATCTTTTGGGTGTCGGACGGTGACAGCCCGTTCGGCCGAAGCAGCTTTGGTGATTTATGAAGAAAGGAACAAAGAATACAAAAAAGGGAATTTTTTTGATCTGATTCTCATGGATTTTAAATTATCCGGCATGGACGGCATCACAGCATCGCAAATAATAAAAAATGACAACCGTGTCAAGGCACCGCCAATTATTATCATCAGCGGCTATATCCGGGAAAAAGATATCCGCCGCGTCAAGGAGGTCGGCATTGAAAGCTATCTCATCAAACCGATTCATGAGTCATTGCTTTTTAACACGATCTTGGAGATATTCGGATATAAAAGCATTGCTTCCCCAAAAAATAATGCTGATATTGTCTGTTCCGAAGCGTTTTCGGATGTCCGCGTGCTGCTTGTCGAAGATCACCCGATTAACCGAAGGGTTGCCACTGAAATTATGGAAAAGGCAGGCATTTCAGTAGATACAGCAACAGACGGCCTTGAAGCCATAAAAGCAATACAAAGAAAAAATTACGACGCGGTTTTTATGGATGTCCAAATGCCCAATATGGACGGAATTGAAGCAACTAAAGCCATTCGGGAACTTGAAACTGGAAACTGGAAACTTGAAACTGGAAACTGGAAACTTGAAACTGGAAACTGGAAACTTGAAACTCGGAACTCGGAACTGGAAACTCGAAACTCGGCACTCGGCACTCGGCACTCGGAACCGGAAACTCGGAGCCAGTTTCCAGTTTCCAGTTTCCAGTTTCAAAAAACCCCCATCATTGCCATGACCGCCCACGCCATGTCCGGTGACCGGGAAAAATGCCTTGAAGCCGGAATGAATGATTACATCGCCAAGCCCATTGACCATAAGAAATTGTTTGCGGTGCTGAAAAGAAATATTTCACGAATACAGGATAATGATAAATCGGACCCTCCTGTTCCATCTTCCCCCCGCCGCATGTCAGGAGTGCCGGGTCTGGATATTGAGGAAGGTATCAGGCGGGTCGGAGGATCATGGAAAGTGTATGTTGATATTCTCAAAGATTTCTGTAAGATTGAAAAAAAGTTTGTTTTTGAGTTTCAATACCTTATCAAAAAAAAGGCGTTCAGAATGGCCCAAATAAAGGCTCATGCGCTGAAAGGGGCGGCCGGCAATCTTTCAGCAACAGACCTTGAAACGGCCGCAAAAGCTTTGGAACAAGTGTGTGAAAGTGAAAACGAAGATATTATACTGAACAGGCTGATTTTCGTGGAATATGCTTTTATACAGATAATGGAAAGTCTTCTCATCTTAACAGCTAATGAAAATTATACTGCTGAACTTTCTGAAAATAATAATAATATTTATGAGTCGTCAAATTTTACCGAGATATTTGAAAAGCTTGACAAGGGGCTTCAGAATTTTGACCCGGTGGAGTCAGAACATCAGCTCCTGGATCTTTTTTCCGCGCTTAATGAGGCATATTTCATCTCCGAGGACATTAAAGCAGAGATGGAAAATTTAGAGCAGATGATTAATGATTACAATTTTGACGGGGCCAGAGAAATATTAAAAAAGCTTACTGAACATATAGAAAATACAGTCAGAAAAATTTAACAATGGCAATCCATGGCCTGTTGCAACACATTGCATTGCAACATTTTGGACGGGGTTGGCAAATCCATACGCATCAGGCTAAAGATGCCGCACGGCAGAATCATCAGGCTAAAGATGCCGCACGGGGTTTGCAACCCCGTGCGAGATATTTTCCGGATCACCGCTGATCAATGTTTCGGACGGGGTTGCAAACCCCGTCCGGCAGAAAATAAAGATGCCGCACGGGGTTTGCAACCCCGTGCGAGATATTTTCCGGATCACCGCTGATCAATGTTTCGGACGGGGTTGCAAACCCCGTCCGGCAGAACAATGTTTCGGACGGGGTTGCAAACCCCGTCCGGCAGAAAACCCCGTCCGGCAAATTTCTCCCTTTCCCTTTTTAAAAATAATATATCATTTCAAGTTGTTATAATGTATAAAAACCAAAGTTATTTTTTTTAAAAAACATATGTGTATTAAAAATTACTTTTCTTATGTATTTGGTTATTAAAAAGGATGGAAAAGTTGAAATTTAATACAGGGATAATCAGAAATATATTATGTTTTTTTATCTTGACGGCTCTGATGCTGTTATGGGGCTGTGCAGTGCCCTCGGGTCCTGTCTGTAAAAAGAACGAAAAGAACTATTGCAAAACCGCTGAAAGGTTTACAGGACAATGGTATGATTATTACAAGCGCGCGCTGTCCTGTATGGAAGGAAAATGTTATCCTGAAACGATTTCCGAGCTGAAGCAAGCAATAAAAAGGCGGCCCGGAGAAAAGAGATGGGCCAATACCTACGGAATGCATTTCATGGATTATTTTCCCCATCGGGAAACCGGCATTGCTTATTATTTCATGGGAGACTATGAAGCTGCCAAACCCGAACTGGAATTTTCCATTGAACAGGAAGCGTCTGCAAGGGCCAATTTTTATTTGGACAAAGTACGCATGCGTATCATGCAGCAAAAAGAATTGGAACCGGGTACCCCCTCGATTTTCATAATATCTCCCCCTTGTTCCCACGCTGAAGCGTGTAAACCAGAAGATGAGGGAGAAACCCGTTTCGGAACATCTGAACCAGAGAGTCAGATCGAAGCCTCGGGGAATTCTCAGGACGGAGTACAGGAACCAGAGAGGAATTCCCAGACTGAGGCAGCAGAAGCAGAGGAAAACAGGGCATTGCAGAAACCGCGGGGAGGATGTGATGAAAGATGGATCCGGGATGATCCGGTCATTATCTCAGGAACAGCAGAAGATAAACAATATGTTTCGGAAATTATGCTGTCAGGCAAACCCGTTTTCATGGAAGCATCTGAACAGCGGGTGACGTTCAGGGAAGAACTCACCTTAAATCAGGGCACACATAAAATTAATATTACTGCCCGAAATCTTCTGGGCGGTGAAGAACAATGCGCTATTATTCTTCATGTTGACAGGTCCGGCCCGGTCATTCTTATAGAATCGTTCCGTGCCGGTAAGATACAAGGGCGTGTCCTTGATGAATCCGGGATAAGTTCTTTTTTTACAGAAACTCACGGAAGCCATGAAGATATTCCGAGAAAGACAGACGGATCTTTTACAGTATTCCTGAAATCCGGCACAACAGATGCAATCCTTGTGGCCAGGGACAGATTGGGAAATGAAACAAAGGCGGCAATAACAGCATACACAAATGCGGAAAACAAGTCTCCGATGCTGCTTGCCCAGAACGGCATAAGAGATTCCCGTCTGCATTCATTTTCAAAGGACAAAGACAGACCGGAGATCATGCTGAAAGGATGGCCGGATCAGGCGACTGTTTTCAAAAAAAATGTTGATATTGAAGGACAGGCAGAAAGCAGAAGCAATATCAGAGAACTGAGCATACAGGTGGAAAACTGGAAACCGGAAACTGGAAACTGGAAACTGGAAACTGGAAACTGGAAACTGGAAGCTGGAAACTGGAAACTGGAAACTGGAAACTGGAAACTGGAAACTGGAAACTGGAAACTGGAAACTGGAAACTGGAAATCCAATGACCAAGTTTCAAGTTTCAAGTTTCAAGTTTCTTTCAATCAGTCCGTGGGTCTGGGGTTGGGGAAAAATATGGTGACCATCAGGGCAACGGATGCGTCCGGCAGGACAGGCACAAAAAAAATATTCATTACACGAAAGATTCCCAGTGTACTACAATCAAAATACCGCTATGCAGTCAAAATGTATCCGTTCGATGACTTTGAACGGACCAGGGAAACAGACAGCTTTCAGCGATTTTTCTTCAGTTTTCCTGTGTTTTGGAATCGTTCCCAGGTCATGGGAAAAGAAAAGCGGGCCTGGTTTCAGCATTTTTTATTCATGAGTTTCAGAAGCCGGAGCCGTTTTCAGGTGATGGAACATGAGCAGTTGAAAATGATTTTCCAGGAGTATGAGCTGGATACGGTGCCTCAGACATCCCAAGTGCCGCATGCTCCCGGAACCCCGCCTGAACGCTCTGAATATCATCAGGAAAATTTGAAAATGCCCCATTCTCTGCTTTTGGCTGACACATCTGAGGACGGAAACGGAATTGAAGTTATCGCACGCCTTATTGACATCAGAACATCCGAGATATTGGCAGTCAAAGATGTCTATGACGAATCCAAAGACCGTGCCGCATTAAAATCCATGGCAGAAAAACTCTCTGAAAAATTTCACAGGGCGTTTCCTCTGACAGATGGCATTATCACGGACAAAAAAAAATTTTTCCTACCGTTCCCAAAGTCCGGCTTAAAAGCAATGTCCCCGGGTGACTCATTTCCGGATTCTGATTCGGAAACAGCACCCAAAGTAACAGAAGGATGGCCGGTGATCATATATCGTGAAAAAACGCCAGCACGCAATTCTGCCACAGGCAGACGCTTTGGTTCTGATACCGATATTATTACTGACGCGAGCATGGGAAAAGATGATACTGTGGTTATAAGCGATCAGGATGTTGAAATCAGAGCAGGAGACAGGGTCATAACCCGATGAAAAAAAAGAAACAGGAAAAAGAACAGAAAATTCTGAATGAATTCAGACGCTATGGTAAAGCAGACAAACTCGTTCAGGAATATTGGAACCTGGTTTATTTTACGGTTCGGGAAACATTAACTTTTCATAAAGTGCCTTATACCAATGAGGACCTGGATGATCTGCGTACCGAAGTCTTTCTTCAGATTTTTAAAAATGATTATCGCAGGCTGAGACAGTATGATCACAGAAAAGGGCTCAGTCTTTCAGGATGGATCAAGCTGATTGCAAACCAGACAACCCTGAATGAAATCAAGAAAAAAGGACTGCTTGACCTGAGAAAAAAGAATTTTCAAATGCCCATTGAGGAACTCAAAGAAGCACTGACACAGGATGAAGAAGAAAGGCTGGATGCCAGAGAGGAACTGAGATTGGTTATGGGGGCAATGGAAAAGCTG
Organism: Desulfonema magnum; assembly: GCF_017377395.1. Lineage (GTDB taxonomy): Bacteria > Desulfobacterota > Desulfobacteria > Desulfobacterales > 4be13 > Desulfonema_C > Desulfonema_C magnum. The sequence goes on from NZ_CP061800.1 coordinate 1,624,664, forward strand.
TCTCCGCGTGATAAGGAAGTTTTAAGACTGCATTTTTTGGAATGTCGTTCATTAAAAGAAATTGCCGCTTCAATGGATAAATCTTATGGAACCGCCTCTACCATTGTATCCAGGGCAAAAAAGAGACTAAAAAATTTGATAATGGAAATCAGAAATTAGAAAACAGATAACCGAATTCCGAGTTCCGAGTTCCGAGTTTCAAATTTCAAGTTTCAAATTTCTTTTTATGTATAAAAATTGGTGTTGTAGTGTATAATATATAAAGAGAGAGGAGGAAGAGGACTATGGCAACACCATGTATAGATTTTGATATGCTTGCGAGCTATTTTGAGGGCAGTCTTTCTGATGAGGACAAGGTCCGAATGATGGCGCATCTCGCAGAATGTCATACATGTCTTGAAAAATTTGCGAGTGCGAGCAGTATCATGAAAAATAGGAACTTGGCTGAATGGAAACCAGCATCAGAGGAGGTTGCCCGACATTTTCTGAAACATCTGAGCCTTCCGGAGATTGTTCGGGAACCTCCGCTGCATTCAGGATTATTTTATGAGCTTAGGAGATCGTCCCGGGATTTGATCACCAGTTTTTACAGACGGATTGCCGTATTTGTAGCGAATTTATTCCGACAACCCGTGTCCGCGTATGCCCCGGTTCGGTCACATGCGGTATCATCCCCGGATGATATTTGTTTAACAAGGAAAATTGATGATCTGGAAACAGAGGTTTATATCGAAGAGTTGGAAAATGACAAAGCCACGATAAAAGTGAAAGTCGTTAATGACGGTAAAAACGGAAAGAATATCAGCCTCACATTGATAAAGGACCGCTGGAAAGTTTTCGCGCGTAACCTGAGAAATGATTTTGTGCGCTTTGAGGACATCCCTCCCGGATCCTATCAGTTAATTTTAGAGCAGAACGGCTTTGAAAAGGGAAGCTGCTTTTTTGAAATCAGTGAGGATGGGCTGTATGAAAAAGACAATCTATCTTGAAGCGACTTTGGATAAGGATTTCCTGAAGATCGGCATTCATGTTCCGGATCGTCCCCTGTGGACTTATGAAGAAGTATCCGCATCCATGGAAAATGTTGAGAAACATTGCCGTAAAATGGTGGAAACCCTGAACAGAAAAAGCAGAAAAGGAGGAGAAGTTTCTGACGCGGGGGAGAATCTCAAAGCCGTGGGCCGGATGCTGTCTGACGATTTGCTGACACCGCGTATTAAAGAATATCTTGAAATAAGCACTGCTGATTATCTGATTTTAAGCCTTGATGATCATCTGGTTCATATTCCGTGGGAACTGCTCTATATCGGCGATGATTTTCTTTGTCAGCGATTCAACATGGGCAGATATGTCAAAACCCGGCAGAAAGTCACCGAGAACAGTCATCGGAAGCTCTCAGGCCCGTTGGAGATGTGGATATTGGCGAATCCCGGTGGCGATCTCCCCAGTGCCCTTTCAGAAGGCATGAAGATATTCCGCTATACGAACCAAATGAATCAGGAGGAGATGGTGGTAAATCCTTCTCTTGATTCCGACATCAGACCGGATCGCATCAAATTAAAAATCAAAGATTACGATTTTGTTCACTTCGCGGGACATGCGGATTATAATCCGCATGACCCCGGAGTGAGCGGATGGAAACTCACAGACGGTGTCTTCAAGGCGGATAAGATTCATAAAATGGCCGGCGGCGCGCCAATGCCGGCCCTTGTTTTTTCCAATGCCTGTCAGTCTGCCCGTACCGAAGAATGGGAATGGAAAGAAGAACTATCCCCGTTCTCAGATTCGGGTCAGGGAAAGGGAGATAAAAATGGTTCTTTCGGGCTTGCCAATGCCTTTTTGTTCGCGGGGGTGAGGCATTATGTGGGGACGTTCTGGGAGATAATGGATGAGCCGAGCAGTCATTTTGCGCTTGAATTTTATAAACACCTGCTCGCCGGTGACACCGTGGGGGAGGCCATAAAAAAAGCCAGACTGACACTGATAGAAGAATACGGGGCAGATTCCATTGCCTGGGCAAGTTATCTTTTGTACGGAGATCCGAGATTCAGCTATTTTGGTCAGAATGAGGAAGCAGAAGAGCCGGTAGAATTCGAGTCATCTGTTATTCCGGCCCCGCGGGATAACAGCAGAAAGCTGAGAACTTCCGGGACTTCAAAAAAAATACCAAAACCAGAAGATGCGAAAAGATACGGGCCGGCCGATGAGCATAAGCAAAAGAAGGTGAGGAACTGGCTGATTGCTTTTTTTGCCTGCATTTTTCTGGTATTCGGAGGATTTTTAAGCTATGTCAGCATAACTGAATCGCTCCGGCTTGAGAGAACGAGATTTATGGCGGAGGAAACAGGGAAAAAACAGGAGCGAATCTGTCATCTGATTGAGAAATTCAGAGAAATAACTCCGAGTCCTTCCCCTGATGAATTCTCTTCTGATGAATTGCCTCTGACCCTTGCAATCGTATATGATTCAGTAAAAAGTGCATATTCCCAAGGAAAAGAAGGTTTTATTTCCTCTGCCATCGCAAAAGAAATAAAAAATAAATACCCGCATATTAAATTGCTGGAACGAAAGCAGTTCCATATCGTACTGGAAGAATTAAATCTGGCCTTGTCTCCCCTGGTTCCCATGGGCAGGAAATTGCAGCCCAAACTGCTGAACGCAAAACTCATTCTGTTCATTGAAACTGACAGAACCTTTTTTGAATCTTTTGTCCTAATGCGGCTTATTAATACGGAAACAGGTGAATCTGTTGCTTTTTCGATAAAAAAATTGGAAAGCGGCGGGCTCGCGTCTCAGAATCTTTCTGAAGATATTTTGAAAACTTTGAAAGAGCGTTATCCGAAGAGTTGAAACTTAAAACCCGTAACCATCAGCAGATCGAAAAGTTTTCGGGAAAAAAAGGAGTGCAAAAATAGAGCGAAGCGGTTTTTTGCAGAAAATCGAAAAGTCTTCGGAAAAAAAGGAGTGCAAAAATAGAGCGAAGCGGTTTTTTGCAGAAAATCGAAAAGTCTTCGGGAAAAAAAGGAGTGCAAAAATAGAGCGAAGCGGTTTTTTGCAGAAAATCGAAAAGTCTTCGGGAAAAAAAGGAGTGCAAAAATAGAGCGAAGCGGTTTTTTGCAGAAAATCGAAAAGTTTTCGGGAAAAAAAGGAGTGCAAAAATAGAGCGAAGCGGTTTTTTGCAGAAAATCGAAAAGTCTTCGGGAAAAAAAGGAGTGCAAAAATAGAGCGAAGCGGTTTTTTGCAGAAAATCGAAAAGTCTTCGGAAAAAAAGGAGTGCAAAAATAGAGCGAAGCGGTTTTTTGCAGAAAATCGAAAAGTCTTCGGAAAAAAAGGAGTGCAAAAATAGAGCGAAGCGGTTTTTTGCAGAAAATCGAAAAGTCTTCGGAAAAAAAGGAGTGCAAAAATAGAGCGAAGCGGTTTTTTGCAGAAAATCGAAAAGTCTTCGGAAAAAAAGGAGTGCAAAAATAGAGCGAAGCGGTTTTTTGCATTCCCTGTGTGCAAAAAACCGCTTCGCTCTATTTTTGCACTCCGGAAAAAAATCTGAGTCAACAGCTTGCAAAAAACCGCTTCGCTCTATTTTTGCACTCCGGAAAAAATCTGAGTCAACAGCTTGCAAAAAACCGCTTCGCTCTATTTTTGCACTCCGGAAAAAAATCTGAGTCAACACCGTGCAAAAAACCGCTTCGCTCTATTTTTGCACTCCGGAAAAAAATCTGAGTCAACAGCTTGCAAAAAACCGCTTCGCTCTATTTTTGCACTCCGGAAAAAAATCTGAGTCAACAGCTTGCAAAAAACCGCTTCGCTCTATTTTTGCACTCCGGAAAAAAATCTGAGTCAACAGCTTGCAAAAAACCGCTTCGCTCTATTTTTGCACTCCGGAAAAAAATCTGAGTCAACAGCTTGCAAAAAACCGCTTCGCTCTATTTTTGCACTCCGGAAAAAAATCTGAGTCAACACCGTGCAAAAAACCGCTTCGCTCTATTTTTGCACTCCGGAAAAAATCTGAGTCAACAGCTTGCAAAAAACCGCTTCGCTCTATTTTTGCACTCCGGAAAAAATTGGTCGTGCAGCAGTCCGGCCAGATGCTACCTGCTTTCAAGAAACCAGTCAATCAGTTGTTTGGCAATACTGCCCCACCCTGGCAGACGCGGGAGATTATCAGCGTCAAACCAGCCTGCGTCTGCGATTTCAACTTCATCAACTCTGATTTCACCACTGGCATACTCTGATGTGAATCCGATCATCATGGAATTTGTATATGGCCAGGACTGGCTGCCAAAGTAGCGTATATTCTTCACTTCAATGCCGACTTCTTCCCTGATCTCCCTCCTGACGCATTCCTCAAGGGACTCCCCTAATTCCACATAACCGGCAATCACACTGTATAATTTGGTGGGAAAATGGTTTGCCCGGGCAAGGAGTATCTGGTCATTTTTTGTTATGGCGACGATAATGGCAGGTGAGATACGGGGATAGTTCACAAGACCGCATTCAGGACAAATTTTAGCCCGCTCATCATGCTTTTTTTCAGTGGAAGCACCGCAACGGCTGCAATACTGATGCGTCTGGTCCCATTTTACAATCTCAAACCCGAGTCCGGCAATTTTGTAAAAAGTCTCCTCCATTAATCCGAACAGTCTCCGCAAGCCCAGAAAAGACATTCCATCAGGCTCAGGCGCACCATCTGGCAGCTCCGCGGAATAGCAGGGATGTCCGTTCAATGTTCCGAGATATTGTTTGCGTATCGGCTCCAGATTGAATTCTGCCAGGTCTCTGATCCATGGAACAGCCACTGTTTCGTCAGCCTGCTCAACCAGAAGTTTATGTTTAGAAAAAGCAAACCACCAGGCTGGTTCAGTTTGTTCTGTCGGTTCCAAGTTTGAAGGTATAAAATCCATAAAAAATATCTTTCTGTTTACTGTGTCCTAATCCGGATAAACCGGAAATAACAAATTTAACATTCCAAATTTACAGGGAAAGAGGATAAGAAGGGGAAGAGTGTTTCCCTTTCTTATCCTCTTTCCTTGTCATTATCTGGCCAGGTGATCAGCCCCATTTGCATCACGCTGCCTCCCGAGTCTCGCAGGGAGGGGATATCCGGAGCCTGAAATCGTTTTTCTTTCTCCCCGGCCGGAAAAGAAACCCGGCTTTTTTCCCGGAACAACCCGCCGTGCGTGGGGGAAAAGCCGGGTTTCTCGGCATATGCATCAGGCTAAGACTGCCGGACGGGGTTTGCAACCCCGTCCGAAACGTTTGTTTTCGGGGGTCGGAAAATATTTCGGACGGGGTTGCAAACTCCGTCCGGCAGATCACAGGTTAATAAAAACAATGAGTTACGATCTTAGCCTGATGCATATGGGGTTTCTCGGCCGTCCGGGGAAACAGATGTATAAAAAACTTTTGCCCAAGTAACTTAATTTGATGCTTTCCTGAATCAGCGAAAAAAATGTTGCCCGTTTTTGGCCCGCAGTGCCTTAATGTAACGCCTTTTTATCACCCGGGTTTGTCTGGTTATTCAAATTTAAAACTTTCGCCAGTTCCCTGACTTCGCTGAGTTTCAGCCCCGTGACCTCTGCAATTTCCTGTTTTGTCAGTTTTCCGGTCTTCAGCAAATTCTTTGCAGTCGTTTTTAAGCCTTGCTCAAGGCCTCTTTCATATCCGACTTCTTCAATGGACTGTAACATTTTTGCCTCCTGATAAAGCGGGTCGGTCTGAACAATTTTCTGAAATCGTTTTTCCTCCGCCCCGGTCAATTTCAAGCTTTCCTGAATCAGTGAAAAGAGGGTTGCCCGTTTCCGGCCCTGAGGCATCTTTGCTATTCCTTTTATCGCCTTGGCTTTTATCACCGGGCGTTCTTTTTTGGGGTAGTCTGTCAGAGGCAGATACGCGGCAGCCAGTGGATTGTCCGCCGCCAGCTTCTCAAATTCCTCTGCCTCTAAATATCATCCTGTGATCTCTGTATGCAAACAAAATCCTTTTACCACATACTTTCATTTGGGTCAAACAGGAGCAGCGGGAAACAGAAAACTCGTTTGTCCGATGCCGGTCTGAAAAACAAAAAAAGCCCCGAACCTTTATGTGAATGCTTTCACTACAGGCCGGGGCTTGACTGAACGACTTCTTAATTTATCAGCATGGTGCCTGGGGCGAGAATCGAACTCGCACGACCACTAAGGATCAAGGGATTTTAAGTCCCTTGTGTCTACCTATTCCACCACCCAGGCATCTGAATAACAATGAGTTGCTTTTTACCTCTTATAAATATAATTGTCAAGATCATACACGATTTTTTTTCTATTTTAATGTCATTATTTTTTTATTTCCATCCTTGATGCTTGTCAAACCGCATTTCATCTGATAATAAATCCCCATGCAAAAATTACAAAAAACATCCGATGATCCGATTTTAATCCTTGCTTCCAAATCCCCCGGCGCCGTTATTTGCTGGAGCAGGCAGGGCTTTCATTTTCTGTTATGCCCGGCAGTTTTGATGAAAGTTCCGTTCCCCTGAGCTCGCCTGAAACATATGTAAAAATTTTGGCAGAGGCCAAAGCCGGGGAACTGTCAGAAAAATATCCTGACAGTTGGGTGATCGGGGCAGATACCATTGTTCTGATTGGCGACACCATCCTTGGCAAGCCCGGTTCAAGGGCCGAAGCCCGAACCATGTTAAAGCGTCTCAGCGGCCAGACTCACTGTGTCTTTACAGGGTATTCCATATGTTGCAAATCAAAAAATCGGTATTTTTCAGAAAGCGTTAAGACCGAAGTCCTTTTTAAAGACCTGACAGATGATGAAATCGAATGGTACATCCGTACCAAAGAGCCTTTTGACAAAGCCGGGGCCTATGCCATACAGGGACTTGGCACATTTCTTGTGAAAAGCATTAACGGCTCTTACACAAATGTTGTGGGACTTCCTGTTTGTGAAGTAATTGAAATTCTTATAAAGGAAGGGGTCGTGGTTTTGGAGGTTGAGGGTTAAAATCAGGGCTTAATAATTTGTTATGCCCTCCTTTTATCAGTAAGAGTCAGCAGATCAAAAATGACCCGGAACCGGTCCCGGCGGATTGACAAATCCGCCGGAAATGCCTGACGGGCGAACATTTTGGGAGTAAGATTTTTATTGAAGAAATTGAAAAAAGAAAAATAGTTATTGAGAAAAAAAATGACGAGTTTTAAAGTCATGTCGGCGTCTGTTCAAAAATAGGCATAACCAGAGGTTATGTATTCAAAAAGGAACATCAATGAGCTTAACAACATCCGTATTTATAGCAGCCAGTCTTGATGGTTTCATTGCAAGAGAAGATGATGCCCTTGACTGGTTAGATGCTGCCAACGCAACAGTTCCGGAAGGTGAGGATTGTGGTTTTTTCTCTTTTATGGCGTCTGTTGATGCTTTGGTTATGGGTCGAAATACTTATGAAAAAGTATTATCTTTGGGCCAATGGCCATATGAAAACAAGCCTGTAATTGTTCTGAGCAGTAAAAAAAGTATCAGCATACCAGCCAGCTTAAAAGAAACAGTCAGACATTCATCTGAATCTCCGCAAGAATTGTATAAGCGTTTATCCCAGGAAGGCTTAAAACGCATTTACATAGATGGCGGCATCACAATTCAGCGGTTTTTGGCCGCAAACCTTATTGACGATATGACAATTACCGTTATTCCCACTCTTTTGGGTAAGGGTAAACGTCTGTTTGGTGATTTGGAAAAAGATATACAGCTCAGACACACAGAGACAAAAACCTATGAATTCGGTTTTATTCAGATAACTTATAAGGTAATAAAAACAGCATAAGAAACTGGTTCGTCAGGACGGGTAGTTATGGTGCGTTCAAAAAGGAGCTGCATGAATACAATTCAGATCAGGAAAGCAAAAATCGCTGACCTTCCCAAAATGCAGGAAACCGCAAGACGAACCATAGACAAGTGCTATCGCTCGTTTTTAGGAGATGACAGCGTTGATTGGTTTATTAACAGCGGTGAGTCAGACAATGAACTCCGAAAGTATATTGAAAATTGTGACGTACTGCTGAAAGATAATTCAATAGTCGCCTTCACCATCTATTTCAAAGACCTTATACATCTTATGATGGTTGATGTTGACCTCCATCGTATGGGCATTGGTTCACAACTTCTTGCTTATTCTGAGAATCAGTTATTCATTAAGGAATGAGCATGAAATAATATGCCCATTTTGATTTTTATATGTTAAAAAATTGCGTAATCCTGTAAAGTGTATTTCAAAATCACTTTATCAAAAGGAGATTATTATGCAACCCTATTCCTTAGAAGTAGAAGAAATCATGCGGCGATACTATGAGAGTCTGAATGAAAAAGACCGCCGGCGATATGCCGGTATTGAAGCTTTGAAATTGGGACATGGCGGACAAAATTATATTGCCAAAGTCTTGGGTTGCAGCAGGCGGACTGTGCGCAAAGGAGCGATCGAAGTAAGCGGCCTGCCCGGACACATCGTAGCAAAACAAATTGGAAAATCTCCTGCTGAATCTTCTGAAATACGTAAAAAAGGTGGCGGACGCAAACAGTATCTGACTGAGCACCCTGAAATAGACGAGCAGTTTTTGAATGTGGTGCGTGAGCATACAGCAGGAGATCCGATGGATGAAAAGGTACGATGGACAAATCTGAGGGAGTGGGAAATCGCGGAGGCTCTGGAAAAAAAATACGGAGTAAAAGTGAGTCGTAACATTGTCCGTCAATTGCTCAAAAAGCATGACTATCGGTTGCGTAAAGCTCAGAAACGCAAACCTATGAAAAAAAACGTACCAGATCGCGACGCTCAGTTTGACAATATTTTGAAACTCAGATCAGAATACCGGAAGGCCGGTAATCCCGTTATCAGCATGGATACCAAGAAAAAAGAATATCTTGGAAATTTTTACAGGAAAGGCCGACTATATACGCTGGAGGAATTGCAAGTTTTCGATCATGATTTTACAAGTTTTGCCGAAGGTGTCATAATTCCGCATTGTTTTTATGACCTGCGACTCAATATCGGGTATGTTCAGGTGGGAACAAGTCATGATACCAGTGAATTTGCCTGTGACAGTTTCCGTCATTGGTGGTATGGTTACGGTTGCCGAATATATCCAAATGCCACGTCAGTTTTGATATTGTGCGATGGTGGCGGCAGCAACAGTTCCCGACATTACCTTTTCAAACAAGATTTACAAATTCTGGCGGATGAAATCGGGATTGAAATCCGAATCGCTCATTACCCGCCCTATTGTTCCAAATTTAATCCGATCGAACATCGCCTGTTTCCTCATATTACTCGTGCGTGTCAGGGAGTAATCTTTTCAAGTTTGGAGGTGGTGACTGATCTGATAGCCAAAACACATACCAAAAAAGGTTTAAAAGTCTTTGTCCATGTTATTGATAAAGTCTATGAAACCGGTCGAAAAGTTGCTGAAACTTTTAAATCAGAAATGCGAATTGTATTCGACAAAATTTTACCCAAATGGAATTATCGTGCAATTCCAATAAATTAAAATGGGAAAGTTATTTAATACCGATTCCTAAAGGCAATTCGGTCATCAGACTTGAAACCTTTGAAGGAAATCATCAGGCGATTCACTTTTACATTAAAAATGGCTGGTATGTAACTAAAAAAGAAGAAGATAACGAACACGGTTTTATCAGAGTGTTTTTTAATAAAAAACGTGTACTCTGCTGAAAAAAGGGGCCAACTCCTGCCACAGTTCAGGTTTCAGAGTATCTGTATATTTAAGTACCTGAGCAAAAGTTTTTATATATGTTTTTTTCTATGAGCGGCAAAGAAACCCGGCTTTTTTCTTTCAGGAGAAGAAATTCATTCCGGGAAAAAAGCCGGGTTTCCTCACCGGGTAACCATCGAAAAACTTATGATTAGGTACTTGTTTAAAAATCAGGAAAATCAGAAAAATGGCTGAATACGAAAACAGAGAACGGTTTATTCCTTTTCGGAAATCAGAAATTATCACTTTGGCCTGTGAAGAGGGAACATTTGATCACGCGGAACAGGAAAAGTTTCTCTCTGTCTGTAAAATTTTAGAGAGCATTTATCATTTTGAATTTCATAAGAAATCAGAGCTTCTCAAAGAAAATTATTATCCGTTTAATCCTGATAAGGACACCCGGACGATGCGTAACTATTCACCGGAAGATATCAGGAAATCAGAAAATAATCTCATAGAAAATTTCAAAGCAATCTTAAATGACGCCAATTATGAAGAGATTACCGAAGAAGACCTGGCATATGCCATTGAAAAAGAATCCCTTTTCCAAATCAGCCTGCTTGTGGATTTTGATGACTTTGACAGCCGGCTCATCTTCTGGCGGGGAATAAAGTCCAAAAAAGTCACCTTTAAGAAATGGTTTGTAAAAAAAATGGAAGTGGATATTCCCATCTTTGAACGGGTGGCAATGCTTATAAAATTCAAAGATGCAGCCTATTTTGAAGCAAAAAAGCGAAAAGACCTCCATTTTGAGCCGGAAAGCATGATTATAAAGCTTTTCAAAAACATCCCCAAGGCTGACATAGAAATGCTTTTTCCCAATACGCAGGTGCGGATGAAATTGAAAGATATGCTGCTGATGGGCGGAACAGCCATTGGCGGCGGCATCGCAGTCTTCCTTAAAACCAGTGCCGGTCTTATTGCCATGGCTTCGGTACTCTGGTTCATGATCAGTTCTTTCATCACCGGAGGGGATATTCCCCCGCTCCGTCCTGCTGAAATATCCGGAATGATCGCAGGCGTGAGCGCTTTGGCGGCTCTTGGCGGATTTGTCCTGAAGCAATGGAACAATTACAAAAACCGTAAAATCCGATTTATGAAAACCCTGGGAGATAATCTTTATTTTAAAAACCTGGGCAACAACGCGGGGGTGTTTCATCATATCATTGATGCGGCAGAAGAAGAGGAATGTAAGGAAGCTGTGCTAAGTTATTATTTCCTGCTCCGGGACGGAAACGGTCTGACTGAATCGGCTTTGGATAATGTTATTGAAGCGTGGTTTGAAAACACGCACGATGTCCGGGTTGACTTTGAGATAAAAGACGCGTTGCGTAAACTAAAAGAACTCGCTCTTTGCAAGGTCATCGGGCAAGATGAAAAAGGGGAAGATATCTTTCAGGCCGTCTCTCTGGATATGGCTTTGGAACGATTGGATTATATTTGGGACAACTATTTTCAGTTTAATGTCTGAGCCACTTCCAGATAACAGGCACAAACTTCAACCAAAGGAGGGAAGCATGAGCATTTTTTCCAAAACAGGATTCATATTATTTCTGACATTATCTTTATCTGCTTTCGCATTTGGACAAGATATTAAAATAATTCATGTTGTCACACCGTCATGGGAAGGCTTCACAAACAAAGACGGAACAGGACTTTTTTTTGATATTGTCCGTAAAGTGTATGAACCTGTCGGTATAAAAATGAAACACGAAATTGTTCCCTGGGAACATGCCGAGACAATGGTAGGCTCAGGCAAAGCCGATGCCATGCTAAGTGTGGCTGTGCAAAATATCGGCAAAGAAATGCTTGCGCCTAAATATCCTATGGTTATAGAATACACGGTCGCTGTTTTTAAAAAAAGTAAAATAGGGGAGTGGAGAGGCTTGGAAACACTCGGAGGCAGGCAGGCAATATGGATTCACGGATATGACTTTCATAAAAATCCGAATATCAGAGGAATAAAATTAAAATGGAGTGAAGTTGACACGCATGGTCAGGCATGGGACATGCTAAAGAAAGATAAAACTGAGGTTCTTATGGATGCGCTTGCTGGAATAGAGTATTATATCAGAAAAAACAATATTGATTTCACCCCCTTTGGAATAGAACCTCTCTGGGGAGAGAAGATGTATATGGCTTTTTCAAAATCCGAAAGATCAGAAAAACTCATTGAAATTTATGATAAAAGGATAATGAAATTAGTTAACTCCGGTGAATTAAAAAAAATTTTTGAAAAATGGGATTTGTATCCGTTTCCGCCTGATGCCTGGAAAGAATAACAAAACCACAGGGATTTCTGACAGTAAAAGGGATTTTCTATTCCCAAATGTGATTTTTTTCTTACCATAATGTGATGTATTTATTTAAATTTCTATGTAGAAAAAAGCGACAAGTCAGAGATAAGAAAATTTTTTTCCTTTTCTTATCCCAGTTCCTTGTAATTTTTGCAGACTTTTTTTAACCCTTAACAGAAAGGAGCAAGTGTTATGTCCGGTGCTTACACCCACATTACGCTGGAAAACGAAATGAAGGAACCCATGCGGCTTGAGGCCATCCCGGGATTCCCGGAAGATGCCATCATAGCCATACTGGATTACTTCAAATTTTGTGAATTAGGGGCTGTGGCCCCTGACTATCCCTACCTCGCTCTTGAAACTCCCGAAGCCGCTGAATGGGCCGATGCCATGCACTACACCCGAACGGGTGAAATGATTCATGCGGGGATTCGTCATCTTCGTGAAACAGAGAGTGAGGCGCAGCAAAAAGGACTTGCCTTTCTGCTGGGATATTCTGCCCATGTCGCAACGGATGTGACCATACATCCTGTTGTTGAGGGAATCGTCGGGCCTTACCATGAAAATAAGTCCGGCCACCGAATTTGTGAAATGAATCAGGATGTCTATATTTTTCAGCGTCTGAACCTGGGGGACATCGGACTTGCCGACCATCTGGATTCCGGCATCGGAATATGCAGTGACCCTGATGACCCTGATCAGCTTGATCCGGATGTTCTGAACCTTTGGGAGAATATGCTGCGGGATGTCTATCCTGATGAATTTGAAGCAAACCCGCCTGATATCAGCAAGTGGCACCTCCGTTTCAGGCAGATTGTCGGAGACATTGCCGGAAGCGGAGATATGCTCCTGCCCCTTGCCCGCCATGTGGCTTCGGGTCATGGTCTGGTTTATCCGCTCAAGGATGAAGTGGATATGCAGTATGTTGAGGATTTGGAGACCCCGGAGGGACCGATGCACTTTGACGACCTTTTTGACAAGGCCATCAGTAATGTTGAGGGGGTATGGTCGCTGGTGGCCCGAGGTGTTCTGGAAGGTGATGACGAATGCTTTGAGCAGATCGGCAATTGGAATCTTGACACTGGCAGAGATGAAGATGACCAACTGGTTTTTTGGGAGGAATAAAAATGAAAAAAATACTTGTTGTTGTTCTGGCACTGATGCTCGCGGTTTCCATAGGCTGCGGAAAAAAAGATAAACCTGACAAAAAGGTGATGAATAAGCTGGCTTCATCCCTGACAAAACTTGCCTCAGCCGTGGAATCAACCGTGCGTTATAAAAAGCCGCCCAAAGGTATCAGCGATCAGGAACTGCTGAAACTGGCAACCAAGCATGATCCGAGACTTCTTGAGCCATTCAAGGAATATACCGTCAAAGTGTCTCAGAAAAACAGACACGCCATTGTCCTTGTCTGCACAAAAGACGGCAAGCGGGGACTTTTAGAAGATGCCGGATGCAGCGGCCCCATGGATAAACATCTGTGGGAAACTTCGTCATCCTGTAAATTTACATTAACTGTTGATGATGTCTGTAAAAAATGAGAGAATTGAGAATTGAGAATTGAGAATTGAGAATTGAGAATTGAGAATTGATCTTTTTGACTTCTCTTTTCTCTTTTCTCACTTCAAAAAAGGGGGAGGATTTGAAGGAAAGACTGGAAAGTGTAAAAGATCGCATCAGACAGGTTGCCGATAAATGTGGAAGGAATCCCGAAACGGTCCGTCTTGTGGCGGTGAGCAAAACCATGTCTGCGGATAAGGTCAGGGAAGCCATTGACGGGGGGGCTGCCATCTTCGGAGAAAATTATATTCAGGAGGCCCGGGAAAAAATCGAAGCGCTGTCGTCATATCCTGTGTCGTGGCATTTTATCGGCCATCTTCAGACCAACAAGGCAAAATACGTTGTAAAATTGTTTGATCTCATTCATTCTGTTGACACGCTCAAACTTGCCCGTGAGCTGAACAAACAGGCAGGCAAGATAAATAAGATTCAGGAGATACTGATACAGGTCAATATCGGCGAGGAAGCTTCAAAATCAGGTGCTTCTGTGAAGGAACTGAAAAAGCTGACTGAAGACATCAGCCAGCTTGAAAATCTGGCTGTCAGAGGACTGATGATCATTCCTCCGTTTTATAATGAGCCTGAAAAAGTGCGCCCTTTTTTCTCAACGCTCAGGGAACTGCGTGATGAAATCAGAAAGGAAGCCATTCCCAATGTGGCAATGGATGAGCTTTCCATGGGCATGACCGGTGATTTTGAGACTGCCATTGAAGAAGGCGCAACCCTTGTGCGCATCGGAACGGCCATTTTCGGGGAAAGGAAATAATTATAAGTGCCTGAAATGCCTGAAGTGAGCTAAAGTGCCTGAAGTGCCTGAAGTTAAAATACTTTCATGCTTTTTTATGAGCGGCAGATCATAGCCGTTATATGAAAGTGTCATGGTAATTTTGCTGTTCTGGCTGTCCCTCTATAATTCAGAGAAAGAAAATAACTATGAAAGGGTCATGCATTTTAATCTGAAAATCTCAAACTGATATAGGGAAAAGCTATATGAAAAAAAAGTTTATTACAGCCTTAATTATCTCAGCTTTGTTTTCATCGTCTGATGTTTCAGCTGAAAATATCATTTTTGTCACTCTGGAAAAAGATATACCTCCTAATATGTATAAAGAAAATGATCAACTCAGAGGTATTTATGTGGAAATCATACGAGAAGCCTGTAAAAGAGTTAATGCCGAAGCTGAATTCCATCAATATCCTTGGAAGCGGTGTGTGAGGTACATGAAAAAAGGAAAAGCAGATGCCATTTTTCCTCCGATCCGCACCGAAGAGCGAACCAAATTTCTGTATTTTCCTGAAGAGCCGATGACGGTTAAGAAGATCGCAGTTTTTTCTCTGAAGAAAAGGGGGATGAAACTGGAAAAACTTGATGGCCTGAAAGGTAAAGTCGTAGGGGTGAACCAAGGCTATTCCTACGGAACAGAATTTGACTCTTATCAGGGTTTGAAAAAGGACTATTCCAAAAATATACATATGCAGGTGAAAAAACTTTTACACGAACGTATGGATGTAGCTGTGGCTGTCGAGGCTCCTTTCAGATTTTTCATCAAAAAGCTCGGACTTGCTGATAAGATCGAGACAACATATATCATATCCCAAGTATCGTCATATGTAGCCTTTTCCAAAGCCATAGGTGAGAGGGGCAGGTTATTGTCAGAGAAATTCAGTCAGGCTCTGAGTAAATTGAAAAAGGAAGGCGTAGTTCAGAAAATTGAAGATAGCTATTTAAAATAGAAATTAAACAAAATATGACTCAGACCTTGGACGACTGTCAGGTGTCATACTGTCCGCTGGCATAAACTGCGCTTTTTCAAAATATCAGTAGATCGAAAAGTTTCCGGACTGTGTGCGGTGCGGCAGAGAAACCCGGCTTTTTTTCCCCGGACAGAAGGCTCCCCCCGCCGGAAAAAGCCGGGTTTCTCCCCATATGCATCAGGCTAAGAATGCGGGACGGCTGCCGGACGGGGTTTGCAACCCCGTCCGAAACGTTTGCGGGCGGCGATCCGGAAAATATTCCGGACGGGGTTGCAAACCCCGTCCGGCAAAATCAGAGTTAATAAAAACAGTAGGTTGTAATCTTAGCCTGATGCATATGGGGTTTCTCCCCCGTTCGCCGTGTCTGTCCCGCGACAGCCCGAAAACTTTTCGATCTACTGAATATGGTTCTTCCGAAAAAATTGGAAGACCGGGACAAATTCATAAAACAAAAGGTTTGTCCTGTCAAAGTGAAATCATATCTGCCGGATATGCAGACGCTCAGAAATCAGGCGGACTATGAAAATGAAACTATTGTAGGGCACACCATAAATGGGACTAATTTTTTTGACAGCAACAGTTTAATTCTGCTATCATAATAATTATGCGCAAACAAGGAAAAGCTTTAACTCCGGAAGAAAAATGGATGGTCTTGAATGTTTTCCGAAACTGTGAAAAAGAGTGCGGTGGGTTTCGCTTCGCTCCACCCACCCTACATTTCCACATTTCCGGGTATTTTATTTTTGGAAAAATCCCTAAAAGGACTGCTGACGACGGCTGAAACCAGAGTGCGGTGGGTTCCGCTTCGCTCCACCCACCCTACATTTCCACATTTCCGGGTATTTTATTTTTGGAAAAATCCCTAAAAGGACTGCTGACGACGGCTGAAACCAGAGTGCGGTGGGTTCCGCTTCGCTCCACCCTACATTTCCACATTTCCGGGTATTTTATTTTTGGAAAAATCCCTAAAAAGACTGCTGACGGCGGCTGAAACCAGAAGGAAAAAGATCATTTTATGAAAAAGTTTTTTATTGAAAAAGCATCCAAAGCATTTTTAGGTATTCGTTCAATGGGATTATTTGCGCCGCTGTCATACTGGAGGAGTCAGCATGACAGCGGCATCGGCGATCTGGATGTGTTGTTAAAAGTCATTGCGTTTGCAAAAAAAACACATATCTCCGTACTTTCATTATTACCGCTGAATATCCCGCTTTATGATAACTGTCCCTATGCCAACGCGAGCGCTTATGTTTTCGACCCTGTATATATCGGATTGAATATGATGCTGGATGACTTAGGTTTTGGGAAAAAAGATGCTTGTTTTTGTCCGGAAATATGCTCGCTTCTATCCTCTCTCAATGAAGAAGCCGCTCTTCTGAGGCGTAATAAAAAGTCTGAAAATCGGAAGGCTGGTGAATGTAAATATAAAGTGTTCAGGTCGGTATTCGGAAAATTTAAAAAATATGAATTAAAACAAGAAGGTCCTAAGATCGCTGACTTCCTGGCAAATCCGGTCAGTGATCCGGATGTCACCCGAGGAAGCATTAAAACACGGGAGTTTAAAAAATACTGTATCTCAAATCAGTGGCTGGCAGATCATCTTTTATTTTTTATTCTGGCAAAGGAATTCAAAACAGATGATTTTCGTTTCTGGCCCCGGGAAATTGCATTGCGCGTCCCCAAAGTGATTCAGGATTTAAAGCAAAAACATAAGCAGGAGATATTGTTTGAGGCATTTTTACAATGGATGCTGACAGCGCAGTTCAAATTTATCAGAACCAAGGCCGGCAAAGGGGAATTCAAAGTTGATCTTATGCTTGATCAGCCTTATGCCTTTGGCAATGCAGATATCTGGTGCAATCCAGAGGCATTTCTGATGGATCCCCGTACTCTTAAAAGGGAATACACACAAGGTGCCCCGCCTCACCAGCTTGATATCCCGCAGCATTGGCAGTTTTATCTTCCGGATATTCAACATCCGGCCTCAAAATCTCTGCTGCTTGAGAGGCTGTTGTTTTTTTTACAGTTTTCCGATCTGTTAAGGATTGATCATTTATTGGGATATTATCGGCTGTATTATATGACCGAAGACAGCAATTGGGAAATGACGCTGGAAAAGATGGGAATATGGAACGAGACAGACAAGGTCTTTAAAGGTGATCTTCCTAGAAAAGAAAAAAGAACACAAATATATACGCTTATCAAAAAAGGGATTAAAGAGACATTTCCTCCCGAGGCGGTGTCTCGGTTGTTTGATGAATCCGGCGATCTGAAGCATGCCCATGTGATCTTTGCCGCACGTAAGCAGACAGATCAGAGAGCGTATGAACATTCCCAGTGCGGCTGGTACAGCCAGGATTCTTCGGAACATGGGCAAAAGTTGCTTTATACGCTTCTCAGCCCGAACCAATTCACGGATACGGATTATCTGGAAAAAATTATAAAAGAAAAAGAAATGTTTTTGTCACCTTCTGACAGTATCCGCGTCGGTTTTTTTAATATGGGATTGGGAGAGGAAATCATATCTCAGTTTATGCAATATGCACAGGAACAGGGGAAATCATTGATTTTTGAGAATCTGGGGGTTGTTCCCGAACAAATCACCCGCTCGCTGAATGAACTCGGGGCAACTGAATTTAAGCCGCTGTTTTTCGGGTACCAGCATTTTATAGGAGATCATACTGCTTTTTGGTTTGACCGTATTACCCCAAATTCCCATGTGTGTTTTTCAACTCATGATACAATCACAATTCGGGGATGGTGGGAAGGGAAAGAAAAGTGGGCCAAAAAAAAATATTATTTTAAAAATGATGAACAAAAGCAGAAGGTCATCAACTGGCTTGTTCAGCAGGATTATCTGACTGACGACCTTGCCCAACAAGCGGATTTGGATACATTAGGCAGCGATCTTCTTTGTTCAGTGCTGAACTCTGTGACAGATTCAAACGGAAGAGATGCTGTGATAATGATGTCAAATCTGTTCGGCTCGGGCGATGAGGGTATTATCAACATGCCGGGACATGCGGGTTTCTGGACAGCCCGCGCGCCTGTAACCATAGAAGAACTCCTTGATGAAACAGATGAGGATTCACAGAAAGAATACAGCAATATTGCATCCCGGGCAGTTGATTTAATAAAATTCCTTGTTCAGAAGAAAGAAAGAGATGCTTTTCATAAACAGGTTCAATGGTTCGATCCCGGGACACCTCGCATTATCGCAACGCATCCTGTGATGGGGGAGGGTTCAAAACAACTGCGTTTTGAAGGTGAAGACTTTCTTGTTGACGCGGCAGTTTACGGAGAATGTCAGAGCGCGGCCGTTGTTTTTGATAATGGCAGAAAGGAAGCCATGCAGGAGATAGATGTTAAAAACGGGCTTTTTTCAGGGCTAAAAATATTTCGGGCATATATTCCTGTTGATGATGAAATGAAAGGGGTGTTCCCGTTTCAAATCTCGCTGAACGGAAATTTGCAGCCTGAAAAGGGATATCTGATTGGCTGTGCCCGGGGAACAGATATGAATCCGCTTTCCGCACAATATGGTCAGATAAAAGCGGTCTGAAATTTTTTTCAGTATTCAATTATCAGCAGATTTGAAATTTGCGACAGGATTTTTTGCCAGACAGGATTTGCAACCCCTGTCTGGCAAATGATCTGACAGTATTTACTTTTCAATAGCTTGATTTACATCAGCATTCTCAGACGGTTCATTGCGCTCGGATATCTCTGTGTTCTCAGCAGGTGCATCTGCCTCACTGCGCTCGTCGGATATCTCTGCGTTCTCAACAGGCTTAATTGCCTCACCGCCGCTCGTCTGGTTTACCTCATCTGCAATCAGTCCGATATTCCGCGCCCGCTTTTCCCATAATGCACGAGCCAGCGCCTGCATATCAACAGTCTTGTCCGCTTCATCAACGATCTCCAGCCCCAGCAGGGTTTCGACCACGTCTTCCAACGTGACAATCCCTTCCATGCCGCCGTATTCATCCACGACCAGCACAATATGCTCCCGGCGGTCAAGCAGAAACTCGAACAGTTCGGAAACCGAGTCTGTGCTGGGAACCGCCTTTATATCCCGCTTAAACTCGTGAAGTTGCGAATTGTGCATATCCCGGGCCTGAGCCAGAAGGATATCATCTTTCAGGACAAAGCCGGTAATGTCGTCACGGTCCCGGTTGTAAATCGGAATACGAGAAAAAGGGGTCTGATAGTGCTGTTCAAAAAAATTGTCAATGCTGATGTTCTGCTGCAATGCAAAGACTACCGTGCGCGGGGTCATAATACTTTTAATTTTTGTTGAACTGAGACGAAAAAGATTCTTTAAAATACGAGATTCTTTTACCGCAAGTTGCCCCTCCCTGGCTCCGAGATCCGCCATGGCTGCGAATTCTTCCCGGCTGAACCCTTTTAATTCAGAGGATTTTGAAAGCCTCTTTGTCAGTGTCTGGGAAAGAAAAACAAGTGGGAATAATATCCACACCAAATATCTGAGAAACGTCGCCACTACCGGCGCAAGCTGACGCCAGTAGCTTGCACCAAGTGTTTTGGGAATAATTTCAGAAAAAATCAGGATAGACAAAGTCATGACGGCAGATATGACACCGATGTACTCATTGCCAAAAATCACAGCCGCTTCCGCCCCCACACCGGCTGCACCAAAAGTGTGTGCGATGGTGTTCAGCGTAAGGATTGCCGCCAAAGGGCGATTCACATCATCTTTAAGCTTGCGCAGCAGTTTGCCGGTTCGCTTTCCCTTTTGTTCCAGTGATGCAATATAAGGCGAGGTCACACTCAGCAGAACCGCTTCGGCAATTGAGCAAAAAAAAGAAAATATCAAGGCTATTGAAACATAAAGAATAAGAAGTAGCATATAATTTCCAAGTTAAGCAGCCGGACATAAGTTTTTTTACATCCGTATCTTATTGAAAATATGTAAAAACTTTTATCAAGGCACTTATAATTTAAAAATAGAAATCTGATCTTGTAACGACTCAGAAGCCATAACGAATAAGCACAAAACCTTTTGAAATCCGAGTGCATGGAAAAACCGGACCATACACTCCGGCCGATCCGGGTCCTTATTTCCAAACGTCTCAGACTCCTGGCACCTGAATACCTGAATGCCAATTTTTTATTTTTTATTAATCTGAAACCTGGCAACTGTTGACGCAGATTCTGCATCGCCCGATGAACAGAGTGCTGACATAAACCCTTCATAGCAGAGAGTTAAAAAAGTTTCAAGTTTATATGAAAGAGATAATTGATAAAATTCCGGCATCACTTTCATACTTCGTTGTGATCGGGGATCATTGATTTGTCTCTTGTTATTTGCAATTTGCCACGGCTTTTATCGTTCGTTGTGACTGGCAGTTCATGCCCGTTTATGGGTACGGGGTCGTGACTGTTATTGGTATTCAAAAATTTCATCTTTGACCCAGAAAACAAACTCTTTGTATAAATTCAGTATATTCATGGTATATAAAAATAGCAAAGAACCGATTTTCCTTTTTTGTGTCTGTTTCAAATTGACAAACCAGACCCCGGCTTTGGCGGATTCCCCAATCTGGCAGGAGCGGACAGAGGGAAATTTTCTGATTATAACGGATTTAGGGAAGACCGGTAAAAAGCCCTGTAAGGGCGGCATATTTATAGAATCAGGCAGTTCCGAACAGATCCGGAGTGCAAAAATTTTATTTTTGCGCCTGCGAAAAAGCATTTTTCGCACTCCGGCAAAGCATTTTTCGCACTCCGGATGCTACAAATATGCCACCCTTACGGGGCTTGGTCGGCCCTCCCCTGAATCCGTTATAATCAGGAAATTTTTATCATTTTCTAACATAAACGAAAAAACAGATTTATTAATATACCAATGAGTTCCATAAAGCAAACCATAAGCTGAGGATTTGAGCAAGGTCTTTTTCATATTTCGTCAGGTTATATAAAAATTGATAAAATATGAAACATTTTATTACAAGATTATCAACGGGTCAGAAAATGCCCTCCGCGGGGAAACCAACTCGGATTTATTCAACTTTTCGATCTGCTGACTGATATGAAAATTTTAGTTGAATGCACTAAAAAAATTTGCTATTTTTATTTTTTGTGGTAAAATTACAAATTTGAGCCTTTGAAAAAAGAAAATCCCCAAAAATAATCCGGGTATCAGAAACACTATGAAAAAAGAGATTTTTATAAAACGCTCACGTATAACTGCCCCGGTTGAAACCGTTTTCAAGTGGCATTCACGGCCAGGCGCGCTTGAAAGGCTGAGTCCTCCCTGGGATCCCGTCTGTGTCATGGAAAGAAAAGGCGGAATCCGGAAAGGTGCCAAGGTGGTTCTGAAAATGAAAGCAGGGCCTGTTCCTTTTAAATGGATTGCAGAACATACAGAGTATAAAGAAAACCGCCTGTTCAGAGACAGACAGGTAAAAGGTCCTCTGGCTCAGTGGATTCATACTCACAAATTTGAGCCTGACGGCCCCTGTGCCTGTTTTCTTGAAGACCGCATTGACTATGCCCTCAGGTTTCACCCTTTTGGAAATTTTTTTGCAGGCCATAATGTTCGAAATAAACTTGAAAGAATTTTTAATTATCGTCATACCACACTTGCCCGGGATATCGCTGCTCATTTGCCAATGACAGGTAAATCACCTCTGAATGTTTTGGTTTCAGGGGCAAGCGGCATTTTGGGGTCTGCGCTTGTTCCGTTTCTGACAACCGGGGGACATCGGGTGGTCGGTCTTGTCAGAAGAAAACCTGTCCCGGAAAAAGAAGAGATTTACTGGAACCCTGTTTCCGGTCATCTTGATCTGAATGAACTTGGCGGAATTGATACGGTGGTCCATCTCGCGGGTGAAAATATTGGTCAGGGGAGATGGACAGAGAAGAAAAAGAAAAGAATCCTTGAGAGCCGGACAAAAGGAACCGCCCTGATTGCCAGAAAAGTGGCAGAACTTGACCCGCGGCCCCGCGTGCTGGTGTGCGCCTCAGCCATCGGATACTATGGAAACCGGGGGGACAGGATGCTTACAGAAAAAGACGGCCCTGGCGATGATTTTATTTCCAGGGTGTGTCATGAATGGGAGCAGGCGGCTGCCCCTGCCATTGAAAAGGGGATCCGGGTGGTTTTTCTGCGAATCGGAATTTCGCTGACACCTGCCGGGGGAGCTTTTGCAAAACTTTTGCCACCTTTTCAGATAGGGATCGGGGGCAAAATCGGTACTGGCAGACAATTTATGAGTTGGATTGAGGCGGATGATGTTATCGGAGCTATTTACCATTCAATAATAAACGAAAACTTGGAAGGGCCGGTGAATGTGGTCTCACCCAATCCCGTAACAAATCTTGAGTTTACAGAAACCCTGGGAAAAGCTGTTTCACGCCGGACCCCGTTTTCAATACCTGAGACAGCCATAAAAATTGCCTTCGGAGAGATGGGCAAAGAAATTCTTCTCTCAAGCACGCGGGTTAAACCAGAAAAACTTCTGAAAACAGGATACAGATTTCGTAATCCGAATATTGAAGGAACGATTTCACATCTTCTTGGCAAGTTATAGATAGGAATTGAAAATTAAGAATTGAGAATTAGGAATATAAATGAGTATCAGATTCAGGTCAGTTTTAATGATATTGATGTCATCCGCGCTGTTTTTCGGTTTTTTACATCTTTTTGTTCCGGAGGGAGTAACACATAATTTTGAGCGTCTTCATATATTTCTTTTTAATTTATGCAGCGGGGGGACCATTGTTCTTTATTTCACCGAAAATCAGAAAAAAGCATCCAAAAAGGTGATTCTTTTTTGCTTATTGGCAGTCATTTACGCAATCCTGGCGTTTTTTGAACACTATATACCCGCTATGCTGATGTCTCTTGGCCTTGCATTTGTTGTGGAAACAGTAAGAGTAAAAAAATTTACATTCTTTCCGGTTGATTTTTTCAAATCATCTGTACCGGTTTCTGAAAAATTTCATCAGGCATCCCTTCTTTGTCTTTCCATTGGTCTGGTAATTTCATGTCTGGTAATTCTGAATAACAATTATCTGGGAATAATATCCTTTCCCAAGCTGAAGCTTGACACATTTTTTCTCGGATTTTCTTTTCCGCTCTCTCTGATTACAATGTCAGTGATGTTTTCATTTATGAGAGACAGGACAGAATTTAAAATTCAAAACTCAAAGTTTAAAAAGCTTCACACTGTATTTCGCGCCCCGCATTCCGCATTTTTAAAGAACGCGGGCTTCTGGAGCATAAACCTCGGGGTCATCATATTTTTTCTTTTTATACTCTTTGAAAAACTTGTTTTGCAACTTGTTGTTACGACAATTCTTTTTCTTACTGTTATCATGATTTTTTATCTGTTTTGCGGACTCGGGGTGAATATCCAACAGAAGAACTTTTTAGCATCAGGTATGGGGTTTCTCCTGTTCACATCAGTAACCGGAATACTTTACATTATATTGGAATTTTTCCCCGAATATTATGCCGGAGATACGTCAGAGTTACTTTTAAAATTGCATTCATTTGCTTCGTTATACGGATGGAATCTGAGCGGTCTTGCTGTCATATGCAGGCATCGGGATTTTCCAATACGTCTTCATTCAAACAGCGTTATTATATTTCATTGGATTACAGTGCTGGTGCTTGCGCCCATGGGAATCTATTTTCGTTTCTTTGCCATTTGCGCAATTTTTTGCTATACTGTTTTTCTTTATCTTATTTTTTCCAGTAAAGGGTTGAAA
Source organism: Desulfonema magnum (assembly GCF_017377395.1). Classification (GTDB taxonomy): domain Bacteria; phylum Desulfobacterota; class Desulfobacteria; order Desulfobacterales; family 4be13; genus Desulfonema_C; species Desulfonema_C magnum. The sequence continues at coordinate 1,648,758 of NZ_CP061800.1, forward strand.
CTTCAAACATAAAATATTGGAAACTGAAAACAGCATAGCCTGCAACTATCGAGTTTCAAGTTTTAAGTTTCAAGTTTCAAATTTCAAATTATGAAAATTGCTGTTATTTCCGATATCCACGGCAACCTGGACGCATTCAGAGAGGTATTAGCTGATATTGACAGGTCGAATGTTGATGCGATTATCAGCTTGGGAGATAACATCGGATACGGGCCTGAACCCGAGGGTGTGGTGAGGCTTATCCGTAAACGTAAGATCCCTTCTGTTATGGGAAACCATGAACTGGTTGTAGCAGATCGGAGACATCTGGAATGGTTTAACCCAATTGCCCGTAAATCTTTGCAAAAAACAATTTCCATGCTGTCAAATGACTCTATCAACTTCATTTGCGGTATGAAGCCATACATACTCTGTAAAAAATATCGCTTTGTACACGGGTTTCCGCCCGACTCGCCCACGACCTATTTATTTCATGTTTCGGAGGAGAAGCTTCAGGAAGTTTTTGAACAGATGAAAGAAGAAATCTGTTTTATCGGGCATACACATGAATTGGAAATCATTGGTTTTGACAGACGAGCCATTAGCCATCCGGACGAAAAGGCAATTACCCGGACACCGATGCACAAAGGGATAACATTCCTTTATGATGAAAAAAAATATATTATAAACGTGGGCAGCGTAGGACAGCCAAGAGACGGGGATAATAATTCAAAATATGTGATATGGGATACATTGAATTACCATATCGAAGTAAAATATATTCCTTACGACATTGCCACGGTTGTTAATAAAATTTTCAAAGCAGGTCTTCCCAAAGCTCACGCCAACCGGCTTTGGTGAAAAAACCGGGACATGACAACTTATGAAAAAAATCGGTAAATATAAAATACGCGGGCTGCTTGGCAGGGGCGGCATGGGGAAAATTTACAAGGTGGAAGTGCCGGTCATCGGCAAAATTGCCGCGTTGAAACGGCTTGAACCGAATCCGGTTCTTGTGAACATCATGGGACCCGAAAAAATACGGGACCTCTTTATTTCCGAAGCAGTCAACATGGCATATCTGAGACACCCGAATATTGTGCAAATCCTGGATTTTGACGAAGCAGACGGAAAACTTTTTTATATCATGGATTACTACTGCAATAATCTTGGCACCATGATCGGAGAAACTTACAAAACTGAGATGCCGTCCCGCATGATCAAAACAGACAAGGCCATCCATTATACCCGTCAGATGCTTCTGGGGCTTGCCTGTCTCCATCATGCAGGCATTGTTCACCGAGATATCAAACCCTTTAATATTTTGGTGACAGACTATGACACAGTAAAAATTTGTGATTTTGGCTTGTCCAAACTCAGAGGAGAAGCATTTCCGGGTCCCTCCAACCTGAAAGTCGGTTCCCCCTGGTATGCTGCGCCTGAACAAGAAATCAACCCGGACCAGGCAGATTTCAGCGCAGATATTTATCCGGTCGGTGTCACCCTTTACCGGATGCTTACCGGAACCCTTCCCACAGAACCGCTTGCTGTCCTGGGAGATATCAGCCCTGATCTGGACGAAGCCTGGGATGTTTTCATAAAAAAAGCCATTGCCAGGAAAAGCAAAGACAGATTTGTCAGTGCAAACGCCATGCTGAAAGAACTGGATGCGCTTCAGGCGGCCCGGGAGATCAGAAAAGAAAAAATTTGCAGTCTTCCGCCCGTCCCTGAATTTCAAACTTCTGAAACTAAACCTCCGAAAATGTCAGGCAAGCTCAGAAGTCAGCACGTCAAAGTGAGTCCGCAGGAAGCCCCGAAGCTGTTTTCCACAGACAAGCTGTGGCGTCCCTTATGCTATATGCAAAATGATTTCAGGGTGAACACTGATGACACGATCACAGACAGCGCAACCGGTCTCATATGGCAGCAGTCCGGGACAGATTATCCTGTGACATGGAATCATGCCCGTGTTTATATTGATAAATTGAACAAAGCCTGTTTTGCAGGACATGATAACTGGCGGCTTCCCACAGTTGACGAACTGATGTCCCTGCTCACGGAACCTCTGCGGGACAGGGATTTCTGCGTTGAACCGATATTTGACAACACGCAGAAATGGCTGTGGAGCGCGGACACCCGTTCTTATGTGGCAGCATGGTATGTCAGTGTTGACATGGGATTTGTCGCATGGCAGGATTTCAGCGCGTATTACTACGTCAGAGCAGTATGTGGAAATTAGTCTGAAGCAACGCGGGATCTTCAGACACTAAGGAAAATTCTTCAAATTAACAAATTCCATATATCCGGACTGCAACAATGGAACAAGGCAAAGAAACGAATTTTTTGCAGGGTTGGGCAGATTATTTATTGGGAAATCCCTAAGCATTTGACAAAAATGATTACATTTGTCATTGATAAAAAATCAGGAATGCCTCATAAAATCTGACCAAAAAATTAGGCTCAGTAAGTCATGCCGGAAAATTTACGGACAGGGGCTTAATTACGAGAGATTGATGTATCGAATGATACAGATATGAAATATTGCCCTCTGTATGAAGGCATATGATTCAAAAATAAACAAACGGAGGAAAAATGGCATACGAAAATATTATTTTTCAGGTTGAAGATGGAATTGCAACCATTACGTTCAACAGACCCAAGGCTTTAAACGCTTTAAACGACAGCCTGCTGACGGAATTTTCACAGGCCCTTGATGAAATTTCGGGAAACGAGGACATAAGGGTTCTGATTCTTACAGGATCAGGGGAAAAATCATTTGTCGCAGGCGCTGATATTTCGGAACTTGCGACATTTAATGCACTTCAGGCAAAGCGATTTTCTAAAAAAGGCCGGGACAGTATTAGTAAACTGCAAGAATTGTCCATACCCGCCATCGCCGCGGTGAACGGCTTTGCCCTGGGCGGCGGGAGCGAGATGGCACTGGCATGTGATTTTATCTATGCGTCTGAAAATGCGAACTTCGGACTGCCGGAAATCACCCTGGGAATTATTCCCGGGTTTGGCGGTACCCAGAGATTACCGCGGTTAGTCGGCATGGGGATTGCCAAGGAAATGATATTTACCGGAAAAATAATTTCCGCAGCCGAGGCCCGGGAAATCGGCATGGTAAATAAGGTATGCGCTTCGGAGTCACTCATGGAGGAAGTACTCAAAACAGCAAAAAATATAGCCTTAAAGGGGAAAGTTTCCCTCCGTGCTGCAAAACAGACCATCAACAACGGCATGAATGTTGATCTTTTAACGGGCCTTAACATAGAGAGCGATGCTTTTGGCCTTTGCATGGCGAGCCAGGATGCAAAGGAAGGAACAACAGCTTTTCTCGAAAAACGAAAAGCGAATTTCAAAGGGACGCTCGACAGTTAAGCAGATTTAATGTCTGAGTGTTTAACATGGAAAAGTTTAACGAATTTTTTATATAGAAAATGATAACGTCCGGAGCCTGAAAATCATTCACCACAACCCAGACCTCCGAGGTTTTAAAAACCTCGGAGGTTTTAGTCAGGTTTTTGAGACTGTATCGGAGTTCCCCGCTACGGGGATTTCATATAAGAAACGGAATTCATAAGAAAGGGATCATATCCCCCTTTCTGTCATCCTCTTCTTATACAAAATCCTTGTAGTAAAAAGAGGAATAAGGCGTTTTTTTAGGTATTTAATTAAACACTCAGACACTCAGAAAATGACAAATGACAAATAACAAAAAGGGCATGGCCCCGAAAATAATTTTTCAACTGGCGTGGGGAATTTCACTTGTTCTGTCAGGTTTGGGAATATTTTGTGTATTTCTTTGGTGGCCGGAGAGGATTTCCCAAATGGAAAAAGTCGGACAATTTTCTCCGATGATTGTACATTTTTGTTTTTATCTGATGGGCATAATACTGATAGGCGGGGGATCAAAAAAAATTTATGACAACTATCAGAAGCTGAAACACCAAAACCAGGACTGATATGCAACCTTCAGAATGATAAGCCTTTTAAATAATATTAAAAATCTCACTCCCACAGAGATAGTGATGAATCCTGTTCAATCCCCCGTATATCAGGCACTGATTTTATTCATCACGAGTGAAACTGAAATATGAATAACTTGCTTTTTAAGACTTCCGAAGAGATTGCTCAGTAATTAAATTCCCCCTGCTGACCTCCCTTATGCCCCTCAGCAAGGGGGACATCTCCACATCTCTTCCGGGATATTTATCGGGGGAGTTCCCGTATTTTCAGAAGGTTCGGAGGTCTCATCTGGCAAAGAGAGAAATGTTATTCAGGCATTACTTTTTTTGTTTAAAAAACACACTCCAGGGCCGGAAATTCAGGCATATCAAGGCTAAAGGCATATATGTTCATGTAAGCCAGGATAAATTAATCAGGAGGTATAAATGGCAGTTTTGTCGCCAAAGCCCAAAACAACAGTCACCCATCTCAAAGTGACTGATCCGCAACGTGTCAGAAAAGCCAGGCCGGACGATGTAGCGTTAAGATTAAAACTTCAGAAAATTGGTAATAAGATATACGCGGCTAAAAATCTGAATGAAATCTTAATTAGTCTGATAGATGAATTTATTGCTTTATTCAAATCAGAAAGGATTACGATCTATGTACTCGACGGAGAAACGCGGGAACTGATTTCAAGAATCATGTCCGGCAAAGAGATAAAAGAGATACGAATCAGCGTATCGCCGCGCAGTATCGCCGGGTATGCCGCCCACAAGCAGAGAATCGTAAATGTCAGAAATGTTCATGACAGAAAAGAACTCGCTGCCATTGATCCTGAATTGAGATTTGATGACACCTGGGATAAGAAAACAGGTTTTGTCACAAAGCAGGTTCTTGCTGTTCCGATTTTTTTCCAGAAGTATCTGATGGGCGCAATGCAGGTCATGAATCGGAAAGACGGCAAGGCATATACCGCGACGGATGAGAAGATTGCCGCAGAACTGGCCAGAATGATCGGAATCGGTCTGTATAACAAAAGACGGGCAGCAAGGCAGGCTGACAGCAAATTTAACTATCTGCTCCAAAAACATCTTCTGACCCCGACAGAACTCAAAAAAGCAATAGCTGACGCGGGTAGGAAACAGGAACCTGTTGAAACATTCTTATTAAAAACGCTTAAAATCCCCAAAAAGGAGTTAGGCAAATCCCTCGCAAAATATTATAATGTTCCTTTTGCAGAATATGATGAGAACACACCGATCCCGAAAAATCTTCTCAAAGGTCTGAAAGTACCCTTCTTGCGGAAAAACGTATGGATTCCCCTGCGAAGCGAGGGGGATAAAATCGTCGTTGCCGTGGATGATCCGCAAAATTTCCAGAAAATTAACGGGATAAAGACGGTTTTTCCCAAGAACCCGGTTGAATTCTGTGTTGCATTAAAAGAAGATGTTTCTGAATTTATTGATCTTTTTACGGGCAAAAAGAAAAAGCAGGATATTATAGAAATAGACCCGGACAAGCTCTCAGATGAATTGCTCAAAGGGTTGGATGAGGAAGATGAGGACGCTGTTGCCGAACATGATAGTGATCTTGTATCTGAAGACAGCAGCGCGGTCGTTAAGCTTGTCAATAAAATCATCATTGACGCGAGGGAAAAAAACGCGTCCGATATTCATGTGGAGCCGTATCCCGGAAAACAGGATGTCAGGGTGAGAATAAGGATAGACGGGGCCTGTCAGGAATACAATATGAAAATTCCGTACAGTTACAGAGCCGCGCTTGTATCTCGTATTAAAATCATGTGCAATCTTGACATTGCGGAACGCCGCAAGCCCCAGGATGGTAAAATCCAGTTCAAAAGATATGCTCCGGGCAGGGATAACGATATTGAACTCCGTGTGGCAACCATTCCGACCCAGGGAGGAATGGAAGATGTTGTCATGCGTCTTCTTGCAGCAGGCGAACCCATGCCGATTCAGAAAATGGGATTTTCAGAACGGAATTTGGAAAACTTTCTTGATATCATCACAAAACCTTACGGAATCATCTTTGTCTGCGGCCCCACAGGTTCCGGTAAGACAACAACGCTCCATTCCGCACTCAAGTATATCAACAAAGTTGAAACGAAAATCTGGACGGCTGAAGACCCTGTGGAAATCACCCAGGCTGGTCTGAGACAGGTTCAGGTGCAGCCCAAGATCGGATTTAACTTTGCCGCGGCAATGCGTGCATTTCTCCGGGCAGACCCTGACGTGATTATGGTGGGTGAAATGCGTGACAAGGAAACAACGTCCATTGGCATCGAAGCCTCACTGACCGGTCACTTGGTATTCTCAACCCTTCATACCAACAGTGCGCCCGAGAGTGTTGTCCGTCTTCTTGACATGGGAATGGATCCCTTTAACTTTGCGGATGCTGTGCTGGGAATTCTTGCCCAGCGTCTGGTTCGTACCCTCTGCAAGGATTGTAAAGAAAGGTTTCATCCTTCAAAAGACGAGTTTGACAAACTGATACGGGAATATGGAGAGGAAATGTTTGAAAAGGATCAGCTCGCGACATATTCAGATGACTTCACTCTGTTCAGGGCAAAAGATGGCGGATGTGAGAAATGTAATGGTACGGGATATCGGGGCAGAATGGGCATCCATGAGCTGATGATCGCCACAGATGACCAAAAGAAACTGATTCAGACCCAGGCCAGGGTAAAGGAGATGCAGGATCAGGCCATATATGACGGTATGAGAACACTCAAGCAGGACGGTGTTGCAAAAATTTTTAAAGGCTTCACCGACCTTGAGCAGGTGAAAAGGGTTTGTATTCAATAGGGGGCGAGGCATTTTTATTTTCTTTTGCTGCTTTGGTAAATTTCTCCAGTTGTGTTTCATAATGGGAACGATCTTTTTTAATCAGTCTGAGCGCGCGTGTTTCCGTGGAAACAGCTTTTTCAAACAGACCGTTCATATAATAGCTTTCAGCCAGCGTATCCAATATATGCGGAGCTTCCATGAGTTCTGCTGCTTTTTGGGCAAGCATCAGGGCTTTTTCCGGGTCGCGAAATTTTTTATCCTCGCAGGTGGCATAAAGCCACGCGAGATTATTCAGCACATGAGGGTCATCCGGTTTAAGTGATATTGCTTTTTCATATGCTGTGATGGTTTCCTCATAATTTTTATTGCGATAGTTAATATTTCCTAATATTCTATAAAGATTTGATTTGTTTGGATTTATTTGAATCTCCCTTTGGATGGCTGTCTCAAAAAAATGGTTGTTCAGTTTTTTGCCGGTTTCACCGAAATTCAGATGATATCCGAGTCCTCCTGTCAGAATCATTCCCACAAGATAAATCGCTATGCTCTTTTTTATTTTCTGATCATGGCGGGTGATCCATGTTTTATCATCTTCGCATTTTTTCAGATATTCGACCCGTTCTGTAATACTGAAATGATGCCAGTTGGGCTTGTCAGGGGACTGTCCGCTGGTCAGAGTGATTTTTTCAAATGTGGAAATCAGGGGGGCCGCGCTCTCGAAAAGGACATAGACATATGCATCTGCCTGGCGTTCGAAGTTACGCATAAAATAGCCGAAGACATAACGAAAATAGACGATAAACATCAGAATGACGACAAGGTTGAATGCCGCGGAAATGACCATTGCCTCGTTAAGACCTGAACGACTGATAAAAACAAAGACCGGTTTGCTGTAAATAATGAAATATATAATCAGGTCAAACGTGGCATATGACAGGAGCATGTAGCCCGTAAAGAAAAACAGATAAAATACAAGATGTTTTCTTTTTACATGTCCGATTTCATGGGCAATAACAGCTTCTATCTCCTCAGTATTAAGCAAACGGAGAAGCCCCTCGGTAACAAGAATGTAGCGAAATTTTTTTACCAGCCCCATGACAGCGGCCGTAATCATCCCCCCCCGAACATAGGCCAGTAAAGAATATTCGCATATTCCAGACCTGCTTTTCTGCACAGGTTTTCAATTCGCTTTCTGTGGTATCCGGGTTTAAGCGGTTTGCATCGCCAAAATCGTCTGACCAGATCCGGTCCGATGATGACGACAAGAAAAAGAAAAACAAGGAAACAGAGTACTTCCCCTTCTGTAGTGGAAAAAAAAATTCTCAGGGGGGCATAAGGCAGAACCTTAATGAGATCAGTAAATATGGAGAGCAGGAACCAGGGGAGAAGCACGGGAACGGCAAGAGAAATATTTGCCTGAATATATGAGCGTCTGGAGATATCCGCGGGGTAGAGTTTCTGATAAACATCGTATGCACAGCCCCATACGATTGCAAGATAAAACGTAAACAGCAAAAGAAAGATGAGTGCCTGAATTGTCGGAGCAACAGAGAAAAAAGGAATGGGTATAAAAAATGACGGGAGATTCAGCCCATAGATATCTATGGCGAACAGCATGATACTCATTATAAACTGTCGGCTTAATGTCACACTGAACTGATGATCAAGATAAACAAAATTCTCCCTTAAAATCCGCTTTTCAAGTTTGTGAAACTGCAACCGGCAAAAAGAGGCAAAGGCAACAATAAACGCAATAAAAAATATGCATGTTTCACCAAGAGAAAAATTGGTCTCTTCTGTAGGCTGATATGTCGTGTATATGAGAAGTACAATGATGAAATATATGAAATTGCTGAACATAATAAATATATGAGTATATAGGCATCTGACAATTCAGACACTCAGGCACTTTTATTTAAAAAATCTTTGTTTTTCGCTGTAAATACAGCCGCAGTATTGCTGGCGGTACATTCCGAGACGCTTTGACTCTTCGATCCCTTGTTTCCATCCGGCACGGAAATCCCGATAGAGAAATCGGACACCGATTTTTTTGCCCAGGGATTCTCCGATCTCTTTTATCATTTCATGTTTTTGGAATTTGCTGTATAAAAGGGTTGTTGTAAAATAATCAAATTTTCCCCGCTTTGCCATGAGCGCGGTTGATCTGAGACGGTCATGGTAGCAGTATGCACACCGGTTCGATTCTCTGAATACGACATTCCGGATGAATTCCTCCAGTTCGTACCCATCCTGATAAATCACACGGAAATTTTCTGTTTCCGCATACATCTCCAAGGTTTCTTGTCGCTTTAAACATTCTGTGTATGGATGAATGTTGTGCTTGTAAAAAAATCCCATGAGATCAAAACCTTCTTCACGAAGGAGTCTGATGGGATAAATGGAACAGGGCGCACAACAGACATGAAGTAATATTTTCAATTTTTTTATCCTAATTGTTATATTATCGGGAATCCGTTTGGTGAGAGAAAATACTGACTCTGTTTTAGATCTCTCAGAGCGAATATTCCTTCTCAGACACCACCTCCTCTGAAAATTCTTTCTGATTATATCTTGTTTTCCATAATAATTTATTATTTCATCTTGTCTCTGACGTGTCAATTGATTTTTGCGATTGTCTGATCCGGGTTCCTCTCCATCTGCACGGATTACCTGTAAGAAAGGATTATGGGCAACAGGCTAAACGCAAAAACAAAAAACCCTGCTTACACATAAATTCATGTGGCAAAAGGAAACGACAAAAAAAGCCCGGCAATGAACTGCCGAGCTTTTTCATAAGTTCCGAGGGACGAAGAATATGCTGACTGAGATGTATTCCTGATATTCGTAAGCTCCGATATCAATAAGAAATCCCCGGATTCTCGGTTTTCCCGCCAGACGGGTTGCGCCGATATCATCCATGGTCGTGGTCAAATCGCCTTCGTTTATGCAGAACAACAGTGAAGTTGTAACGACCCTGAAATCCCGGATTCACTCTGAAACAATTTCGTTACAAAAGCCGCAGACAGTTTGCAAGGCATAAATCACTTCTTCCATGCCGATTTTGCTGTCGCCATTTACATCTGCTGATTTATGGACGGATGTGACCGGTGTAATTCCGCTGATGGTGCGGAGACCAAGAATAGCGTCTTGGAGACTGATATGTCCGTCATGACTGATATCCCCGGGAATCACTTCGTCTGAAAAAATCGGATCAGTTCTGTTGAGGTATTCGTCAAGGTTTGAAAAACCGTCTCCGTCGGCATCGCCGGTTCCGTCCTGGTCAAGACTTCCAAAATACTTCATTTCCCAGTAATCCGCCATTCCGTCGCTGTCGCTGTCCGAGCCGGTAATGGTGATGACAGCGCTCCGGATAGCTTTCAGTTCGCCATCAGATGCGGTAAAGCTGATAGGATAAACACCTGCCTGTCCCATGGCCGGTGTCCAGTCAAAAGCGGCGGTTCCGTCGCCTTTGTCGGTGAATTTTGCACCCACGGGAAGCGGGGATGCGGAAAATTCCGGAATGGTTCCGTTGGGGTCGCTGGCTTCCACGATAAAACCGAGCTGCTGTTCCTCATCTCTTGTGCGATCCGGGATGAACTGAAGCACAGGCGGCTGAGGCCCGGCCGAGGGATCATCAAATATCACTGTATATGAATCAGTGGTGTCCGCATCAAACAGGCTGATGAAATACAGCCAGTTGTTGTTCTCATCACGGGTTTTGGATAGCCAGGCGTTCTCCGGTCTGATTGTCTTTCCATCAGAGCGTGTCACTTCTCTGATGATTTTTCTCCCGCGGTGCGGATCGGAGAGTTTCACATACATAAATCCGAAATTCACAGGGGTTGAAAGTGTGTAAGTGGTTCCCGAGCCTGTGAGCGTTGAAGCTGCGGACTGATCCGTGACTTCGATGTCAACATTGTCCGACTCATACACTTTGTAGCCCTGTCCGTATTTGGCGAGAAAATCTTTTACCGAATCCCGTCCGGGGAGATCGGTCAGAACATCTTTCACGAGAAAATGGGTGCGGGGCGTTCCGTCAATCAGCGAGGTGATCTCGCCCCCGAGTTCGTCCGAATGGGAAATGTCCGCGGTGAATTCCACGAATTTTCCTGAAAGGGAGCAGGTCATAATCCAGCTTGCCGTGCCGCAGGTGTTCGGGGCAATGTCTCCGAAATCTGCGAGAAGGCTCGGGGTGGCGGTTTCTCCGTTCACCTCGCTACCTTCGATCTCAAAGCCGATGAGCAGGCCCTGTTCGTTCTCAACGATTTCAGGCTGGGCAGATTCGATTTTCAGATTTTTCGCCGTGCCAGAGCCGTTGTTTGTCACCCGCACACCAAGCGGAAAGGGGACAATGGGTTCGATCTCATTGGTAAATGCGTCATCTCCGTAAACATCCTCGGGGAGAAAATAATCGAGCGTGATTTCGGGCATGGGCTTTACAAAGATGTAGTCAGGGCTGACTTCCGTGGTGTGTTCCTCGCGGTTGATGAAATAAGTGAGTGTCGCGCCGACATAGTAAAGCGTTCCCTGTTCCAGCCCGTCGGATGCCCCGGGTGCGGGGATGATGAGCCAGCGGATGTCGGCAGAGGAATCAGGATGCACGGTTCCGGTTCCGTCAACAGCCTCGATGTTTTCCATGGAATCGGTGCGGATGAAAAACAGGGCGTGAGTGTCATCGGGGTCGGAACTTGCGATGACGCTGTTTCCGTTTTCATCGGAGAAGGTGACATCCACGCCGACCCCGTCCAGTGTGATGTTTGTGAGTCCGTTGTTGATCCGCATGTGCGCCTCAAATGCCTGCCGTTCCAAGGTCATTTCCTGACGGATTTCGATTTTCACGCGGGCGCAGATGCCGTCCTCGGCATGAGAATATACTGGAAGTAAAATATTATATATTACCAGCAGGCATAACAGACCTGATCTTTTCAATCCGGACATCTTTTTCATTTCACACCTCATTCTTCCTTTCATTCATATCCGCTGATTTTTCCTCTTTTAACAGTTTCTTAAATTCTGCCGATAAAAAATTATATCATGTTTTCAATTACAAAGGCTGTTATTTCATCCATAACATCTTTCAAATCCGGCATGTCGCAAGCGTATATTTTGTCTGAAATATGCTTGTGATGCGGATAAGTGTCAATTTCACAATGATGCGGTGCATTGTCATATCGAAAGATCATCTCTTTTTCAGCATCCATGCAGTGATACCGGTAATCTGTAATGAGTGTTCCGGTCTCACTTATGTGAACATGCTGAAAAACAGCAAGAACTGTACCATCCGCAAACAGGATTTCTCCTTTTATATAAGCTGTTGAAGGGCTTGTATGATTTCTCCGAAGTTCATGGAAAATTACCAGAGGATTTTCGGAAATGTTTTTTTCAACAGATTCAAAATGAATATCAGGCGATTGCAAGTTTTTTCAATTCCTCCCTGGTTTGTTTCCATTCATTTATTCCCTCAATCAGGGCCTTCCACTCAAAAAAATCTGTCTCATCTTCCATTTTTCCCCGCTGCCAGAGATCGTAAAACTCATCTGATGACAGATCATACCTTTTTTCAAATACGGCGCACTTGTCCCCGAGTTGGCGAATGGCCAGTTCGCAGATTTTGTTTTCTCTTCCGACAATATTTGTGATTCTGTTCATATATTTTCCTTTTTTATATGATGATATCCAAGGGGTCTGGTTATCGCCCATCCGTAAAAACGAATGCCTCCTCCATCTTATTCCGGCGGATGCCATCCCGCACAAACCCAGTTCCGGCGGACGATAACAGCCAGGGTGTTATTTAATTTGAGCGCGCTGACTGTGGCTCTGCCACAGGCCGTCAGTCCTATGATTTTTGTTCCGTCCTCACTCCAGGCAAAATGCTTTTTCCAATTCTGTGTCCGGGGATTGAACAGGGACACACGTTCTCCGGTCTGAGGATCGGTCTCCTCTGTCTTTGTCCATTTGTGCTGATTGCATAATTCACAGGCCAGGCACAGATTGTTCTCGGTATCTGCTCCGCCTTTGGCAATGGGACGGACATGGTCAATCTGAAGTCTTCCCATGACATAATCCTGATGACAGAGACAATATTCACAACGATTTTTCGCACGCTTTCTCACCAGCATGCGAACATATTCGGTGACAGTCATGACGGCAGCGGCTCCCTCAGACCCCGGCGCACAGCCTCGGCAAGCCCCTCGGATTTACGAATCTGGCCGATCTGATAAAGATGGATGAGCGTCAGAAGTTCGAATTGTTCGCCCGGTGTCAGTCCCGATGTCTTTCCCCGTGACTGAAGTTCGCCCAGCCGCTCATTCTGAACCGGATCCATTTTGATATCCGCCAGTTCAAGAACTTCCACATCGGAAAGACCCGTCACGGGCGGAAAAGGGTCGGAACTCAGCATGTCCTCCCATGCGGGCCACATCATTTCCAGCGTGTCAGCCAGAACGACCGAGGCATCTCTGTGCGTGGCCCGGCCAAGGTATCCGGCATGTTCGACCAGACTGTCCGGAAGATTAAGTGTTAATTGTGCCATTGATTATCTCCTCCATATTTTTTATATCTATGTCCACTTCGTCAGGTTCACCGTGAATTGGAATCTCATTTTCCGCCAGAAAACGCTCAAAGCGTGGTTTGTCCATACTGAGCAGTCGGCTTCCTTGTGCGGATGTGATTATTCCCTGCTGATAAAGTCGGATGACAAGCTCCTCCATGATCATCTGTTTTGCCCGCTTTGGCGGGAGCTTTATCTGTGAGACGATTTCTTGTGGTATTTCAATGATAAGAGACTGCATTATGTCCTCCCTCGTCTTTTTTATGACGACAGCGAATTCCTCAGATCCCGGCGCACGGCCTCGGCCCTGCATAAGAAAGGCTGAGACGTGCCTTATTTTGTTCTTTGGGACGCACGATTATATCAATATCCTGATCCAAAGCACGCAGAAAAGAAAACATCTGCTCCATTGAAAAATCGTCAAGTCTGCCGTTTATGATATCTGATATTTCGGTCAGGGTAATCCCCAAAATATGTCCGGCCTCTTTCCGGGTCAGTTTGCGATCTTCAATAATGTCATAAATCATTGAAGCTGTCTTGGCTTTTGCAAGCCTTTCATCCGGATTCTTCAGACCCAGATATTTGAAAATGTTGTCTGAACCTTTTTCGAATCTGATCAAGATCTCTCCTTCCGATTTTCTGCGACGCACTCACTCGCCTTTTTTCCGGAAGGCTTTCCAAAAATGGACACTGCTCTGTTAAAGAAATCAGGCCATTCCTCCCTGACCGGCCTGACGATCTCCATGTCCAAAAAAATTCTGTCATGGGCGACGGCTTTTAACTCATCATTTATGGGAATGAAAAAACCGCCCTCCTTCCTTACTGCCTCGACTCTCATTTTGCTTTTCCCCCTTCTTTTTCGGATGTTAAAACCCGGTTCTGAGTTGCCATCTGTAATTATGCCATTGTACTCCCCATTCCGCAGATCGTATTCACCCTGAAAGTCTTTCCCAGCGGCTCAAACTCCGAGATATCCTGACGCTTCAGTTTGTCCCGGATTTGTTCAAACTGTCTCACAGTTTCCTGGGAATAAAGCCTCTCACCGCAACGGAGGCAGACTTCGGCACGGACACTGACGACCGCGGTGTGAATTCCGCCCCGAAGCAATTTCTCAACTTCTTTTTCAATAAGTTCTCCGTTACAGACGGGACACTTCTCAAACGGTTTCATATCTATCTCCTCTGACACCAGTCTGTCCAGCGATTCGGACCAGGCCGGTAAACAGTGATCAGAACCGCCCACTGATTTTCCGGATTATATCCCCATACACTGTGAACAGGAGAACCGTCGGACGTGTTTCCATAAACAAGACAACTGGGATATGGTCTGTCATTGGGATAGTCCTCAATGATCTCTCCCTGGAAAACACTGAAAAAAATTTCATCAGATGACAAATTGTCAGATTCAGCTTCTTCATCAGCGTAGCTGTTATCTTTATCCGATTATCCCTTATTGAATTTGTAATATCAATAAGTTGCATAATATATTGATTTCCTGCTGACAAATTCGGATGACAACCTCTTCCATGATCATCTGCTTTCTGATATCGTGAAACCTCTTATTTATGCAGATAACACAATCTGGAAAGATTTTCCAACAGGCTGAAAATCAGCAATTTCCTGACATTCAAGTTGTGACTCTATTTTCTCAAACTGTCTTATTGTGTCAGGTGTATATAATCTTTCCCCGCAGCGGTGACACACACCGGCTCTCACGGTGAGAAAGGCTGTATGAACACCTCCGTAAACCACTTCCGTAACTGTTTTTTCAGTGACTTCCCCGCCGCAATGGGGACATTTTTTTATGTATTTCATGTGTCTTTCCTTTCTTTCCAGTGAGTCCATCGCTCAGGATCAGGACGATACACAGTGATCAGCACGGCAATTTCGTTTTCAGAGTCATATGCCCATACGCTGTGAACCGGATCGTCCGAAGATGATCTGCCATATATCAGACAGCTCGGATATGGGAAATCATCAGGGTAATCTTCAATGATTTCACCATGACAGGTTGAAAAGAAAATATCGTCCAGCCTGAGTGAGTCATCTTTTGCCTCTTTTCTTGCATGAAGCGTTATGTTCACACAATTGGTTTCAATTGCTCTGATAATTTTATGAATTTTCATCTCGGCAACTTTATTATCCGGAAAATTTTGAAAACGGACAACATCCCAATGTTGTCCAATGCGATCAGGCAGCTTGTGTTTGAAATAATGTCAGGCGTTCCCCTGTCCTTCTCCACAGATATTTTGTCAGAATCAGATACCAGTTTTGTCCCCGCATGAATTTTTTCCATAATTTCCGAAACAATTCCGAGTGATTCTCCAAAAACATCCTCACAGGTAAACTGTGTCATATCCAACTAGCCTTCCGCCTGCCGGAGAAAATCCCGCAAATCCTTTTCATCAGTGCCTGAAAGTGTCATTTACTATTTCATGTTGCCCGTGGCATATCAATCATTTTTTTACATCGCTACAAGGATTTCATATAAGAACAGGGATTCATAAGAAAAGGATTGAAATCCGGCTTCTTATCATCCTCTTCTTATCTGAAATCCCTACAGAGAAAAGCAGACAGGGAATTACATACAACCAGAATGCAAAAATTCCTACTTGCCACCAACCCGTGCAACTGCCGGGATGTTCTTATTTTCCTCTGCCGCCCTCTGCCAGAAATTCTTCCGGCGAATTTGCACTGAGAAGGCGGAGGCTACGGCCTTCAACAGATGCAATGCACCAAGGACTTGTAACCGGATGTCGCTACGATATCGCCGGCACACCCCGCACTTTATAACACCCAGATCCGCCTCAACATCGTCAGGAGGCTTTATAATCTCCAAGTCCCATACAAAGGGCAGATTTCTGAGACTTTTTAATATTTCCATTGTCCAGTCAGCTTTGTTTTTCATGGAAAATCTCCTTAATAAATTCTGAAAGATATCTCAATCTGTCAGTGGTGCGGGCATCATAAATTTCGCTTTCATAATTTTTTTATGTTCAATGTCTTTTCAGATTAGGGAATATTCCGCTCCGAATGAGCAAACTCCGTTCCTGAATCCGATAAGGATTGTTGAGCTGCAATAATTTTATAGTGACCCTTCCTGTCGGTGTCAGCGGTATCAGACGACCTTCTTTCAATTCAAAATGATCTGACCAGCGTTCTCTGCGGGGATGATACAAGGCAACGATTTCCCCTGTGACCGGATCCAGTGAAGCCAGATCACTGCCTTTGTGTTTGTTGCAGATGGCGCATGAAAGTGCAAGATTGTCAGCCTCGGTCAGTCCGCCATGTTTCTGTGCAATGATGTGGTCAATCTCATGCGCCGCCAAAACAGTGGTTTCAGGAATCAGGCAATACTCACAGCAGCCTCCTGCCCGCTCATAAACCATGCGTCTTAGACTGGCAGAAATATAAGTTCCCATTTATTGCCCACACTTTCTGAGTTTCAGCAAGGCTTTGGCTTTTGCAATGCGTACCAGATGTTCCAGATACTGATAGTGTTCCCATTCCTGTTCCTCCGCCTCTGTGAGTCCCTCGGTGCGGTTTTTTTCAAGCAACTGGCTGATCCGACGCTGCAAATGTTCGGAGGGACGCAGTTCGATTATTTTCTCCGGTTCTGGCAGGTCAGCCAGCAATTCCAGGATATCGGCGCAGCCTTTGTATCCGGCCTGTGCGGAGGCATTGAATTCCCGTAATCCCAGTTCGATAATTTGGGGAATCTGAAATTCCAGACGGTTCAGCCTTGCCGCCAGTTCGTTAGGAATATTGATTTGAACGGATGATGACATGCTCATCTCTCCTTTGATTTTTATGATTGATCTGAAAATTGTAAGAGTGATTCTAGTGATATATTATCTCATGTTATTCAGGGAAGATCAATCATTTTTTATCATTGCCACCCGCTTATCTACACGGATTGTGGTTAAGAAAGGATTATTTTGCTCTGGTTGAATGTAATCCTTTCTTAACCATAATCCGTGTAGATGAACCATAATCCATGTAGATAAACCACAATCCGTGCAGATAAACCGCAATCCGTGCCCCCGTTGCCCGAACCCTGATTAAAGGATGTAAGGATTGGCAGGATTCGGGCTTTCATCCTCTCCTCGCCACATGGATTTCATATAAGAAAAGGATTGAAATCCGCCTTCTTATAATCCTCTTCTTATATATCTACATGGATTGTGGCTAAGAAAGGATTACGGGCGGCCGGGACAAAGTAATCCATTCTTAACCATAATCCGTGTAGATAAACCATAATCCGTGCAGATGTGGTGTATATTCCTCGTGGCGAGAGAAAATACTGACTCCGTCTTACAGGTCGGAGAGCGAATATTCCTCCTCAAAAACCTCCTCCTCTGAGAGTCCCTTTATGTATGATCTGATGCCGGTCTCCTTTTCCGCAAGCCGGAGCGCCGATCTGAAAGATTTCTCCCACAGTTCCGGTATGCGGCGTTTCAGGCTCGGCTCGTCTTCCAGAATCGCATCAATTTCCACACGGGCGTTTTCAATTGTCGCAAGCCAGCTTCGTGAGCGGCGCTGCGGTTCCGTCCTCCATTTGATGATGTGCATCATCAGGCGAATCATCTGGCTCCTCAGAACTCTTTTTTCAGAACGTCCCAATGCCTCTGTCAGCTCCTTGATACCGGTCTGTGCGTCTTCCATATTTCCTTCCAATAATGCCTGTCTCACCGCCACGGCGGTCTGATAATGCGATGTGACGGCCAGCTCTTTCCAGTCCATGGCTGACTCCTTCATTTCTTCGTGGTGACTTCTTCCAGCACTTCTTTGTCAGACAATTATTTCATTTATAAAATCGCCAAAGCTTGCTGTTGTTTTTGTTTGAGAGCTCGCAGACGGGCGACAACCGGAGGAGGGTTTTCTGCCTGCTGCGCCCTCTTATGCTGACCATAAGCCAGCCATTCCGCCAGATATGCCTCGATCATCTCCTTATTGTGAAGATAATAAAGGATCGTCGCATAAACCTGCTCCAGCGTGACTGACGGAAAGCGTCTCACGATGGCTTCCGGAGGCTGTTCCCGGTGAATGAACTCATAAAGCACGGACTCGATCCCCACCCGTGTGCCTCTGATACGAATATCATTCGGGGCGATATGATCGAAATATTCTTCGATATTCATTTTTTTGTTCCCTTGATTCTTACAACTAATTGACTGAATATTCTGATATTTATCAATCAGATAAATATTGCCTTGTTTCCAATAACAAGATATTATTTCATCTCTGACATGTCAATTACTTTTTGCGATTGCCTGATCTGAATCCTCCGCCTACACGGGTTGGTGATAAAATAAGGATTATGCGCCTCATCTACACGGATTATGTGTAAGCAAGGATTACGGGAAATTAGCCCAAATAATCCCTGCTTAACCATAATCCGTGTAGATAAACCATAATCCGTGTAGATAAACCGAAATCCGTGTAGATAAACCACAACCCATGCAGATGGACGCATAATCCGTGCAGACAAATTCGGGCATTCATCATGCAAATCCTTTCATTCTTTAATCAGGGCTCGGACAATGCGGGCATTTTTCACGCCTGCTCCGCCTCCGTGTTCCCAAGTCCCGTGGGGACGGCATATTTGTAGCAATGGCATCCCCCGTGTTTCCGGGTCCCGTGGGGACGGCATATCCAGCGTTGTAAATATGCCGTCCCCACGCCACGGGACTCGGAAAGGGGCGGGTTCTCTTACGCTACAAATATGCCGCCCTTACGGGACTTTTCAGATTCTTATATGAAATCCTTGTAGCGAGACAAACGCCCCGCCCTTCTCTCATCTACACGGATTATGTGTAAGCAAGGATTACGGGAAATCAGACCGGACAAATCCTTTCTTAGCCACAATCCGTGTAGATAAACCATAAACCCGTGTAGATGGACGCATAATGCATGCGGATGGATCACTTATTCTCCAATGCCTCTATCCTTGCTTTCAAAGCCTCATTCTCCGTTTTGAGTTCCTTGATGGCCTCAACAAGCACCGGTATCAGTTTCCCATACGACACAGATTTGTAGCCTTCATCATCGGTGTTGACGACTTCGGGAACAACGGGTTCAACTTCCTGGGCGATAAGCCCGATCTGTCTGTCCTCGGTAAAGCCCTTGTCAGGATATTCTTCGGTTCTCCAGTCATAGCTGACACCTTGCAACTGGGATACTTTTTCCAGAGAATTCTGAAGCGGAGTGATGTCTTTTTTCCAGCGGGCATCGGAACCCGACCAAGTGCCTGATGAACAATATGTAGTGCCATTTACATGCAATTTATAATTTGGCGATTCTGTACCGATACCCACATTGCCATCACCTCTGATAAGGAATCTTGAGCCACTTGTACTTTGATCATATGCAAGAAAGTAGTAACTATTTTTCGCATTAGTGAGATTGCCAAATGTGCCTATTTTAATTGTCATGGCTTTTATCGGAGAAGAACTACCTGGATCGTAAGTGTAAAAGCGTCCTTCTGGACTGCTCGTACCGATGCCGATCCTGTGTTTCACTATTAAATTACCTTCTCCTATGTTATCCACACCGTTGGGATCAGCATCATAATCGTTGTAAGCACCAACAACAACAGCCCCCTTATAAAACATCGTATTGCCATCGCGTGAAATTATTCGTGGAGGGTCAAGACCTTCTTCTCTGTCATAATCATCAAAGAATATATTTCGGAAAAACACTGCTGCCCCGGTGATGTCAACCTTACCATTGTAGTCATGAATTGATCCTTTTATCAAAGCTGAACCGCTCCATCTTGGCACATAATAATCATTAGTTCCCATATTGACGCTAGGATCTGTCTCAGTGTAGCCTTTTAAATATCCGGCATCGGCATGATTGCCCCATCCGTGAGCGGCATCCCAGTTGGGTATTCTGCTGTCCGTCCCTGACAAATATCCGGCATCAGCATGGTTGCCCCATCCGTAAGCGATATCCCATTTGGATATTCTGGAATCCGAGGCAGACAAGTATCCTCCCTCGGCATGATCGCCCCATCCGTGAGCAGTGTCCCAATTGGATATTCTGGTATCCGTCCCTGACAAATATCCGACATCGGCATGGCTGCCCCATCCGTAAGCGATATCCCATTTGGATATTCTGGGATCCAATGCAGACAAGTATCCTCCCTCGGCATGATCGCCCCAACTGTAAGCGGTGTCCCAATTGGATATTCTGGTATCCGTCCCTGACAAATATCCGACATCGGCATGGCTGCCCCATCCGTAAGCGGTATTCCAGTTGCTAATCTCATCTGCTGTAATATTTTTTGCAGGGCTGGCGGAGAATATCGGGTCTTCTTCTGTGGTAAGCATTCCCAATATTAAGCCATTCCAGTAAAGTTCGCCGTTCAAATTATACAGGCGGTCGGTTGTCAGACTCGGTTCGGTAGTCTGTCCCAGCAAAACAGGCCCGTTTATATCGAGCATTTCTGTCGGAGTGGCTGTGCCAATCCCCATATTGCCGTCTGTATAATAGACATCACTGCCATCTGAGACAAAAGGGGAAGCTCCGGTGTCGCCTTTTTCGCCTTTCAGATTTACCAAATCGCCCCATGTTCCGTCCGGATTCTCAAATTTCAGAGATGTGTCCGCCCATTCATGAGCAGACGGGGAACCTGTTTCACCTTTCGGCCCCTGCGGTCCGGTGGCTCCGGCAATGCCCGGATCACCCTTATCGCCTTTTGGCCCCTGAACTCCTTGCAGTCCTATATCACCTTTCGGCCCCTGCGGTCCGGCGACTCCCGGATCGCCTTTATCGCCTTTTTCTCCCTGAGGTCCCGTAGCTCCCGAATCACCTTTGTCACCCGGATCGCCTTTGGGCCCCTGGATACCGGTTTCTCCTGTATCCCCTTTCAGATTTACCAAATCGCCCCAAGTTCCGTCCGGATTCTGAAATTTCAGAGATGTTGTATCTGCCCATTCGTGAGCAGGCAGAGAGCCTGTGTCTCCTTTGGGACCCTGCGGCCCTGTGTCTCCCGTATCGCCTTTCGGTCCCGCAGGTCCCTGTAGTCCCTGTGGCCCGATGGCTCCGGCAATCCCCGGATCACCTTTCTCGCCTTGAGGTCCCTGAGGCCCAGTAGCTCCCGGCTCACCTTTGTCACCCGGATCGCCTTTCTGTCCTTGGATACCGGCGACTCCTGTATCCCCTTTCAGGCTTACGAGATCGCCCCAAGTTCCGTCCGGATTCTGAAATTTCAGAGATGTTTCTGCCCATTCGTGAGCAGGCGGGGAACCTGTTTCACCTTTCGGTCCCTGTGGGCCGGTGGCTCCGGCAATACCCGGCTCTCCCTTATCGCCTTTTTCCCCCTGGATTCCCTGCGGGCCGGTGGCTCCGGCAATGCCCGGATCACCTTTGTCGCCTTTTGGCCCCTGAACTCCTTGCAGTCCTGTATCACCTTTCGGCCCCTGCGGTCCGGCAACTCCCGGATCGCCCTTTTCGCCTTTTTCCCCCTGAGGTCCCGTAGCTCCCGAATCACCTTTGTCACCCTTGTCGCCTTTCGGCCCTTGAATACCGGCTTCTCCTTTATCCCCTTTCAGGTTTACCAAATCGCCCCAGGTTCCGTCCGGGTTCTGAAATTTCAGAGATGTTTCTGCCCATTCATGAGGAGCCCCTGGGTCTCCAGGATCGCCTTTATCGCCTTTTGGCCCCTGGGGTCCCTGCGGCCCGGTGGCTCCACGATTACCTTTCGGTCCCTGAGGCCCGGTGGCTCCCCGATCACCCTTGTCGCCTTTTGACCCTTGAATCCCCTGTGGCCCTGTGTCACCTTTTGGCCCCTGGATACCGGCAACCCCCTGATCGCCTTTATCGCCTTTTTCCCCCTGAAGTCCCGTATCTCCCAGTTCACCTTTGTCACCCGGCTCACCTTTCGGCCCTTGGATACCGGCATCTCCTGTATCCCCTTTCAGGTTTACGAGTTCGCCCCAGGTTCCGTCCGGATTCTGAAATTTAAGAGATGTATCCTCCCATTCATGGGCAGGAGGCAGAGTCTCATTGAAAATACTCCAAGTCTCTCCCTTTGGCGGTTTGTTTTTTCCCGACGAGATATGATCGGCTATGCAGATATAGCTTACTCCTTTGTATTGAACCACGTCATACTCGCTGTAATTCTCCTTCGTCTGCCATTCCCCTCTCTGGATAATCACATACGAATCAGGTGACAAGGAACTGTCACCGGTTGCTATTCGCAAGGCATTGACAGCTTCGGTGACATCAATCTTTCCGTCGTAGTTGACATCGCCGAGGAGACCGGCATTCAAACTTCCGCCAATCAGCAAACAAGTCAAAAGAAATACCAAAAATACAGAATACAGTTGGGTGTGGCTACTTTAGGACGACGGAATATCAGGTGACAATATGCATTAAAAATTCAGGTTCTGCATATTTTTCATAATGATTTCTGCTAAATTCCTGTCTCTCATAAAATTTCCAATAATCCTCAAATTCTCCGCTGACTTTCAGAGAACGCAGTTTCAAAACGGCCTCGGCACCTTTCAGACCCCATCTGGCACCTGTGATGCCCATTCTGTCCTTCACAAGATATCGGCATGCGCCTTCTATGACTCCCGTGGCTATGGGATAGCCTTTCCTCAGGTATTCGTCATATCTCATATGGGATGCCAGAGTTGTAATATAACGGGCGCATTTGTCAACAGCCTTCCTCTCACTCTGATTCAGACCTCTGTTTGTTGCCGACCGTCTCATTCCGCCAGCGGTCAGACCCGGCTTTCCCCGAAGCACTCCTGCCAGTCGTTCTCTGACCCATTCCTCACGTTTTTCATACTCAGTGAAAAACGTGCCGCCTGCCTCCCACAAGTATTCCAACATATGGATAAAATCACAGATTATCGTTATTCCGACCCCATGCTTTTCCGCCTCACGGGACAGATATATGATCTGTTTCCTGTCCCCGTCAACCAATGCGACCCATTCCTTCTCTCTGTAAGGGTCTTTGCTCACCGCCTCGTCAAACATCTCGCTGACCACTGTTCCGAAGGAATGTTCCGCACTTGCCCATACCCTTTTTTCAAAAGGCTTCGGACGTTTTTTCCCTGTCCCGGCTGTTTTCCCGGACAATTCTCCGATAATATCTCCCGGGGACCTCACGAACCGATCTGTCAGGTAAACCGAGGCCACAGCGGCCATTCTTTTGGAATTCTTTTTCTCTCCCGGAGACAATCTTCGTTTCATATCATGCCGATTCGCTTTCGCCCTTTTCTCTGTCTCCTTCCTCAGCGACTCCTTTCTCATAGCTATGCCTTTGCCGTCCATGGTCAGAATCAGCAAAGGACAGTCATGCATATTTCGCATATCATATTCTTTCTGTTCATAAAAGTTGTGAAAATCACCTGACACGGACAACACAATTTTCTCAGCCTGACGTTTCGGTATCGTGATACCTGTCATCCTTCTGATACTTTTCATGCCCTCCTCAAAAGAGCCTCTGACCGCCTCTTCCGTAATAAGCTTCTGCAAGCAGAAAGAATAGGAGATTTTCGGCAGGTTCAGAAAACCGTCCTTCGGAAACAGACTGTCCGCACCACGGACAGAATATCCCATCCGTCTTATTCTGACTGCCCCGAACAATGTTTTTATCTCACGTTCTCTGATTCTTTTGTGGCTTCTCACAACTCCGTCCGAACCGACGACGGATTTTCCGATGTCACAGATTCCCCGGTCATCCACATGACCTTGCAGCAAAAGTCGCAACAGTTCCCGACCTTCACCGTTTATTGTCGATTCAACCTCACTCAGCATCATTTTACCTGCCTCACTGCTGCCAAGCAGTTCAGTCAACTGAAGAAATTTTTCTTCCGCACTTACAAATGCTTCTCTGACATATGACCTGAACATAGCGATTCCATGAGATACATAAAAAGTTATCTCAACGGAACATAGCAATGATATGCCTGCAAGTCAAGACAATATATTAGTATTATTCATATACTTCGTCGTCCCAAAGTAGCCACACCCAATACAGTTTCATAAATTCCTCCTTTTAAAATTAATTGTTTCCTCCTTCATCTACACGGATTGGTGATAAGCAAGGATTACAGGCAACAGAGTGCAATAATCCTTGTTTATCGTTAATCCATATAGATACCAAAAAATTGCCAGGATTTGGGAATCAATCATACAAATCCTTTCATCCTTTAATCAGAGTTCAGACAATGCAGGCATTTTTCACGCCCGCCCCGCACGGCCTGCAATGACATTACTTTTCTTTAATTTTCGTCTGATTCCCATTATGCCAATAAGACCGGATCCGAGAAAAAATATGCTGGCAGGTACGGGAACAGGAGTCGAGGATGAGGTGAGTCTCACATTGTCAATATATTGCATCTCAGTTTCCTCAATTCCGAGGAGAAGCTGGTCAATGCCGGTCAATGCGTAAAGGTCTGTGTCCGGCGTAAAGGACGATGTGCTGAGAACGGTGTCATCAGAAAGCCGAATCTCAAATTTTATCTGATCATCATCCGTGTCATGCCACATATGAAGCCGCCACCATTCATCTGTGGGATCGTCAGTTGTGAGAGGAACTGTGACTGCGGTCTTGTTGCCCTGTAACTTTTGCTTGAACGCCATTACCGGATCCGAAGATGCGGAAGGGTTGCCATGAACATAAGTTCCCATCGAATATTCCCCGCCTTCACCGACCAGACCAAAGAAAGGATGGTAACTGTCACTTGTGGCAAGAAAGTCCATTGACAGATCAAATCCCACCCATGACATGGGAGAATCAAAATCCGCAGCAAGCATATAATGTGCGGTCTCAGTCCCATAGACCGAGAGGACATTGTTGCCCGGATTCAGGGGATCGGCTGTTATCTGAGATGCGCCGTAGCGGGAATCGCTCATGTCATAAATCGGTGCTTTTCCAGTTTCAAAATCCACAAAAACCGACGAGGCATTTGCGACACCTGCAACACTCACAACGAATAATGCTGAAAATAAGGACACCAGATAGTTCTTCATGTTAAAAAATCTCCTTTGTTCATTTGACTAAAAATTACAAGAAAAACGCAAACCTGAGAGTAGGGACGAGATGTCCCATGTTCCCAAGTCTCGTGGGGACGGCATGTTTGTAGCAATGACATCCCTCCGTGTTTCCAAGCCGGATATGCCGCCCCTACGGGACTTTTCAGACATGCTCTGACTGAATGCTGTTATCACCTCCTTCATGTCTTAATCTTCTTTTCCCCACGAATTGGTTATAAGCGGGAATTATCGGCTCTCCAATTCCGCTACAAGGATTTCATATAAGAAAAGGATTGAAATCCGCATTCTTATCATCCTCTTTTTATACAAAATCCTTGTAGCGAAACAAATGCCGATCCCCATCTACATGGATTAGTGATAAGCAAGGATTATATGCGGCAGGGGTGCAATAATCCTTGCTTATCGCTAATCCGTGTAGCGGGACACAATTCGTGTGGCAACAAAAAAAGCCCGGCGACAAATTGCGGGGCTTTTTTTTACAAGTCCCTGAAGGACTAAAGTTATGTTGAACGTGCCTTATTCCTGATATTCATAAGCTCCGATATCAATGACATCTTCCCGGATTCTCGGTTTCCCCGCCAGATCGGTTGCGCCGATATCATCCGTAGTCGTGGCCGGATCGCCTGCGTTCATGCAGGGCGAGTCCGCCTGCAAAAATCAGCCAGCGGATGACCAGCCAGAAGGGCTCTGGATTTCCCCACCATCTTCACGGATTAGTGATAAGCGAGGACTGCTGGCGACAGAATTTTATAAATCCTTGCTTATCACTAATCCATGTAGATGCTGCCCCGTATGAAGGAGTACAATCCGTTCGGAGGAAAAAGACAAAAAAAGCCCGGCAATGAATTGCAGGGCTTTCTTTCATAAGTCGATGTGAGAATAATAGCCATGCAGGATGGATAAAAAGTGGCAATGCCCGCCACATTTACATGGCCGGATCATCCTCCTCAGTCAACTCACTCACACTCTGCAAGACATAAACAGCCTCTTCTATACCAATTCTTCTATCACCGTTCACATCCGCATCAACATAGATATCATCTTCATTCATTCCAGCTAAGGTTTTCAAGACCAATATGGCATCGCGCAGATCAATACTTCCGCTATCATCAATATCTGCCCCGACGACAGCAGCCTGAGTCAGTTCAACAGCTTGGAGGCCGTTCTCCGCTTCAGGAGATGAAATGCTAATTGTTCCTGTTCTTGCATCACCAAGATTTGATTCATAATAAATTGTTATTGTGCCATTGTCATCTCCTGAATTTCCGCTTACAATGTTTAACCAGGGGTCATCCGTGGTCGCGGTCCAACTCATCGAACCATCATTTCCGTTAGAAACATCAAGTTCTATATTACCGCTTGTTCCGGAAATGTTAATATTTATCTTATCCTCTGTTACGGAAATCCCCTCTTGAAATGGCGGTGAGATCATTAACATGGGTCTTGCTATTGTCGGAGGAATGATTGCCTTCACTTCCACAAAAACAGATGGTTCGTCAGAATCATTTGAAGATATGGTTATTGTCGCCATATCATCCGGGAAAGGAACATCATTCCAATCTGCTACGGATACGCTTATTGTTTCCTGTCCGTCAGGCAAAATCGTCGGAAGTGTCTGAGGTGAAATTTCCAGCCAGGTTTTATCACATGAAATATTATTTATAACCAAGTCGTCGGTACCCGTATTTTTGATTATGATCTCCTCTGATTTACCTTCCAGATAGATTCCTGAAGCTGTTCCGGCATAACAACCGAATTTTACGTTATCGGTAACATCATTATAAGCAATACGAAAATAACCGCGTTCTCCCCAGCCTTCTCCCCAACTGTTTTTTGCCCTGAAACACTGTTGTTCATCATCATATCCCACGAGGAGAACCGCATGTCCGAATCCATAATCTCCTCCGGTATAATCATATATTCCACTGGTATAACTAAAAAAATCATCAGGAACATACATGGAGACACAAAGCGGCCCGTCTTGCAACGCTCCCCTCAGATCGTCCACACTATGTCTTTCTCCCCACAGACTGCACGGCGGAGAGAATTGAGTTATTTTTTCCACAAAATCCGGTTCAGAACATTTACCCTCGCAATCTTCATCCGACGCATTATAAGGATAGCAGGTTTCCGGCGGAATTCCCTCTATCCGAATATAATTAAATGCGTCCCAATACCATCCACCTTCACACCCCCGTCCGAAGCTCTGGTCTTGATACAGACAGGAAACAATGACCTGTTCTGAAAGATTTTGCTCCACAAAAAGATTTGCCTGATTTCCAAGATTTTCAACCAGAGCAACCGCTGCAAAAGCCCAGCAGGAACCGCAATTTTTCTGATTTTTCACAGGGCTGTCATAGATGCTCCAGTCTTTGGAAGCTGGTAAATTTTTTCTTGAGCGGTATTTTCGTGAGGGCATATGTGTCTTCCAATGTGCCTTGACCTCATCTGGTATAATCAAACCTGTTTCATAATGCGCTGGTTGGGATGAAGCTCTGACTTCTCTCTTTCGACTTGCTGAAGTATCAGCGGACGAGACACTTTCTCCCTCAGTATCCTGAACATTTGTTTCAGATTTAGGTCTGCTGAATATCAACGATTTCGGACTGATGTCAATATCTGGAGTTAATATTGTTGTCCCTGTATAATTTTGGCTGGTGTAATCCGAAACTATGTTATTGTAAGAACGGCTAGGAGGATCAAAAACATATTCGCCTTTATCGGGAGTGGCCATTCCCGTCCATCCGGCATTAACTGACTTGCTATAAAAACCCGAATGATCTGTAACAGCTCTCCCTCCATAATTATCAAAATTTACTGTAACTTGATCTATGCCATTGTTATTTGAGTCTTTTATGTAGCCTGAAATAACATAGTTAAGAGCTATTTTTGTCCCCGTATAGTCTTGGTCAGGATAATTTGAAACCACCTGTGGATAAGTTTGATTGACCTTTCTGAAATCACGCTAAAGCCTTATCCAACGTGTGATTATTGGGAATAATACTCTGAAAATGCTCTTTGAAAATTTTTCGGACGTCAACGAACTTCGGGCAGAGTCTGACTAACTTGTTAATGGTCACATTTCGGAAGCGTCGGAGCTTCCTCAGATTCTGCTTCATCATATTGACGACGAGGTATGCGATGACTTTGACGCCGACGCAGGCATGAGCCCCCTTCCGATCTCGGAGATGCATTGCTCCCAGTTCGAGAGTGTCTTTGAGGAGCTTCCGGAATTCTTCGATGCGATGATGGAAGGCGAAGGCATGCAGTGCCTCGCTGCTACGCAGAGGTCGTCCTGCTATAATAAGGTAGCTGACCGCCCGTTTCCCCTTCGGAATATAGAAGACGAGAATAACCTCGCCGAAGGTTTCGCTTACTGCTTCGGTTCGATACACCGGCTGTCCGTCTGTTCCCCATCCGGGAGTAAGACGATCTTTGAAATTTTTCCGCCACTGGCCGGCCTTCCGGATTTCTCCGTCAATTTCAAAGACGTAGTTGTCCTTGCCGCGGAAAATTCCGGTAAGAGTCAGTAAGAGTGCGGGATCGGACGATTCGGCATCTTCGTTCGCAAGGCCGGTGTCTGTAGCTGACGCATCCGATTCGGACGAGGCTTCTTCCGAACATTCACCGCGGCAGAATGCCGCGATATCCTGAGAAAAATATGCCGCATCACCTGTAGTTCCGAGGCGGCTGATGTCAATGCCCGCGGCTTCGAATTTTGCTTCGGCGGCTTTCAGCATCTCCTCATATATCTCAGGCTTGGTTTTAAGCCCCCTGCCCTGTTTGGAGACTATCCGCACGTCGAGAGGGAGAATAATGTCGCCGATTACCAGAATCAGAGCGATCACGTTCTGCCCGTTCGCCACGCGTTTAAGCTGGCCGCTCCACCATTTCCATACATAGCCGAGTTCCGTGGCAATACGGGCAATCACGGAGTCATCGACTGCCATAATCAGTCCGTCCCGGCTTTTTGTGGCATCGCTCATGGTGAGCCTCTCCCGCAGGAGAGGAACAGCGATGCTGTAAAGGTGATTCTGCAGGAACTTACGCCAGCAGTAAACACTGACGTTTTTAACACGGTCATAGGTGGCGGTTTTCGGGAGTCCGAGCACCTGCATAACCTGGTAAACATTGTCCGCTCCGAGAAATACCGCCATGCTGATGAGAAGAAGGGTTTCCATATCCTCATCAGGCATCCGGCGGAAATACGGGCGGAGTATTTTTCCGAACTCCTCGGCGGCACGAAGCATTTCTTCGGTAAAATGTTCCTCAGCGGTTTTCGTTGTCATAATAAGAACCTCCTTATAATATCGGCACCCGGAATCAGGGCGGTCAGAGGCTCGGACATATATTTCCGAACCGTATATTTGTACAGTATATCACGAAGTCCGTCGTATGCCAAGAAAAATTTTAAATCCGAGTGTCTGACTACAGATTCGCATTCTTAAAATATAAGCTGGTTTCAAACGCATTTTCATGAGATTAATTTATGTAAACTCAATATAAACAGCATGTTAATTTCAATACTGGAAAGGTCAATTTGATAAGAGGGACTGAATGAATAGCCTCCCTTATTTGGCGTAACTATGCCTGCCCATCCATGTTTAACAGAATGTCTGTAAAATCCTGAATCGTTCGTAGTGGCAGAACCGCCACCATTACTAAAAATTAAGCTGACTCCACCGATTTCGCCAAGATTGTTGGGATAACGAATATGTCCTGAAATGATATAAATTGGCACAAACACTGCTGTAATTCTTATATCCTGACTTATGGTGATTATGGTGGATTTCTGATTTCCGGTGAGATAACCTTCCCAATGATCAAATTTATAATTTGAATTGGGAATGGCGCTCAATGTTACGGTGCTGCCGCATTCATAGGATGTCTTATCGGGGGTTCTGGTAACAGTTCCATTAACGGCGGTGATGTTAAGTGAATACGTTTTAATGTCAAATTTCGCAGTCACCGATTTGTCAGCATCCATTGTGAGTGTGCAGACAAGACCGCCACCTGAACAATCACCTGACCATCCGCCAAATTCGTAGCATTCATCAGGAACGACAGTAAGTGTCACAGATTCTCCTGGCTCATAAGAAGCCTTATCAGGCGATGCTGAAATCGTTCCTCCGGATACTGGTAAAACGGATTTATCAAGCGTGTATGTGGAAATCTGCTCAAATATTGCCGTTATGCTACTGTTGCCATTTATGGCAATGGTGACGGAGGTTTCTGTTCCTGACGCATTTCCTTCCCAGCGTATGAAACGATAACCTGAATTCGGAGCGGCTGTCAGTGTTACGCTCTCTCCGCATTCATAAGAGGTTTTCTCAGGGGTTCTGGTAACAGTCCCGTTGAGGGCTGTGATGTCAAGGGTATATGCTACGATGGCAAAGTTCGCAGCAACTGACTTGTCCGAATTCATTGTGAGGGTGCAGACAGGATTGCTACCCAAACAATCGCCTGACCATCCGGTAAATTCGTAGCACTCGGCAGAAGTGGCTGTAAGCATTACAGATTCTCCTGCATCATAGGAAGCCTTGTCAGGTGAAGCCAAAATTATTCCGCCGAATTCTGGTAAAATGGATTTTGTAAACATATATATGATTGGCTCTTTGGTAACACGCACATCATCAAACCACGCTTTTATATACCCGGATTCGCCCTGATCTGCATACAATCTGGAAGTGAGGACTCTGCTATCTCTGCCATAAGCCTCATAAATCGGAGTGGTCAGGGAATAAATTATTGTTTCATCATTGCACTTAAAGATAAGCTCTGTATCAGAAAGTTCGATGGAAAGAATATCTTCCTTATCAAAAAGGATGGGCGTTGAAAAATCCTGCTCAAACAAGTCTGTTGTGCCAGACCCGTCAGCCGTATCAAATCTGAAAGCAGCAGCCGTTGCTTTCAAATTATTATTTTCATCAAGCATGATATAGTTGTTCACCCATACATCCCCCTCATATCTGTTGTAATCCAGACCGCTTCCGGGGCCCCGGGTGTCATTATAAAAATAGCCTCCGATCCTGCTAATGGCCGTGGCCCCGGCAGACACCTGACTTCCGCTTTCAATGAGAACCTTTGCCTCAAGATAAGATGTATAATCACCCGCCTGATGTACGGTCGTGCTGGCTTCCTCATCAGAACCCCGTATGCTCAGACAAAGTTTGCCGTCTGAAACCTCCGTGACCTTTTCAAGTGCCTGCCATTTTGCAGGATCAATCATGGCTGTCTCAAAATCATCATAAGGCTCTCCCCCTTTGCTGATACGCACATCGTCAATTGTCGCTTTCACATAGCCCAATTCGCCAGAATCCGCATATACTCTGGACAGAATTCTTTTATCTTTCGTGTAAGCATCATAAACCGGTGTGGTCAGAGTATGTTTCAAACTCTCATCATTGCATTTGAAAATAATCTCCGAACTCGTCACCTCGACAGAGAGAACATATTCCGTATCAACACTCACAGGGGAAGAGAAATATTCCTCAAAAAATTCTGTTTCCAAAGAGTTGTCCGCATTATCTGACCGGCTGGCAGAAGCCTTTGCTTTCAAAATACCATTTTCATCCACTACAATACGAATATCAAGCCAGACATCTCCTTCTTGCTCATTATAATCCTGACCACTGCCCGGCCCCCTGGTGTCATTATAAAAATAGCCTGACAAACCCACCACGCCCATAGCTCCGGCAGACACATAACTGCCGTTTTCAACAAGAACTTTTGCCTCATAATAACGCGTATCATCATTTACCAGATATACATTCATGGAAGATTTCTGACCGTCCCCCTGAATGTTTAAACGAAGTTTCCCATTTGCAATTTCCCTGACCTGTTCAGATTCATGCCATTTTGACGTATCAATCGGGGCAGTCTCAAAATCATCATAAATAATCTGGGTGGAAAATTTTCCAATATTGTTGTAGGTGGCTATATGAGACCGGTTATCCGAAGCAGTGATGTCAATATAATAGTCATATTCTCCCGAAGGCGTTGTCCAGGAGTTGCCGTAAATACCATCTCCCGCAGTGCCGTCATTGTGTGATCCGTCATCATAAAGATTGATACTGGCAATCACCGCCTCATCCGGTCTTTCAATGTCTGCTTTTACAGAACTGACATTTGAGACCGCATCCTGAACATCAGCGGTAATGACAACGGTACTACCCGGAAAAGCAAAGGCGGGAGTTATCAGAACATTTTCAACAGATGGCGGCCCATCCTCATAGGCATAGCTTTCCCCTCCGGAACCGCCATATGCACCCATGTCGTTTCTTGTTCCGTCCGTGTCATTGTACTCAGCAGACGGATTACCGGCATCAATACAGGGCGAGCCTGTCTGAAGATAATAATTACCCGTTTCCGGGTCAGCAAATAACGGATTTTGGCTGATGTTTCCTGTAGCGGCGTTCCCTCCTTCAATAAGAGAATAAGTGATGCTCTCAAGGTTTCCCCAGTTATTCCTGCTATTGTTCCATTCAATACAATTTAACACAGAAACTTGTGATTGAAAAAGTCCAAATCCGCCTCCGGTATTCCCAGTAATAGTGCAGTTTATGATTTTTCCGGTTGAATCGTTACAATGAAAAGCAGCTTGTCCGGTATTGTCGGCGATGAGCGTGTTCTGTATCAGTATATCACCATCTCCTGCTCTGATACCGCTTGCCCCTCCGGGAGAATGGTTGTTCCTCACAATACAATTCAGAATTTTGCCATCTCCCATAAGAATACCTCCGCCACCCCACTCATTTTCTCCTATGGCATTGTTATTCTCTATTATGCAGTCTTTTATTTCCAGAAAACTTCCTTCGGAAGAGTCAAGACCGCCGCCCCCCTCATTTTCTGCCTGACCATTTTGGATGGTAAATCCCTCAATCATAGTTGAGGAATTTTGAATACGAACCACTGTTGATCTGCCGCCGCCATCAATAACTGTCTTATGGGCTTTTATGTCGCGAGTCCATCCGGCACTTTCATATCCGCCTGACAAATTAACTGTTTTTCCATTTATCACAATATTTTCATCGTATATGCCCTGGGCAACTAAAATGACATCGCTATCCGAAATTGCCGCATCTATCGCTTCCTGAATACTTGTGTAATCCCCCCCGCCGGAATGATCCACATGAATTGTTTCAGCCATGCATATACTTGTTAAAACCGCAAATATAAAAACAACCGAGAAAAATATTACTCTTTTCATGTCCGTTTCCCCTTTTATATCTGATTTGAGTTCTTCTGAAAGTTAGGTTTTGCCAAACTAAATTTTCCCTGCTTATTCCACAAAACAAAAGAGCCGGTCAATGGGGTGAAGAGTGTATTTCAGGGGGGCGGATTGCCCTGTCATGCGGGGAAAAAACCGTATTTGACAGGTAAGTCAGTCAGTTAGGATTTTGGGATTGATTTATTTTTGGCACAATGGTAAACAGTAAAAATGAAAATAGTGAATATTTCTGACAGACAGCCGAAGTGTTCACCAGAGTCATTAATAAAACTGGCTATGAATATGGAAATATGTTTTTGTCACCCTGCCTGTCAGATATCTCATCAGGGAAAAATATCCGTGGCAATAAGAGAAAAGACAGAAAGATTCTGTGAGAGGAGAGAAAAATGAAAACCATTGTTGAAAGACAACTGACTTCCGAACTTGTCAGGCTGTTGAATGAGGTAAATTATGAACCCCTGATCATTAGGGTGCATGAGAAGAGATTCGTTGTTCTGAGGGAGGATGAGCATTCAGACTCTTTTGAAACTTTTTCAGGAGATCATCCCCGGACAAACCTGACAGAGTTCTTCAGAAATTCGCCGCTCTTCGGGACTGAACTGGATTTGGAAAGAGACAGGGAACCTTCGAGGGAGGTGGAATTTTGAAATATTTGCTGGACACCTGCGTCATTTCGGAAATGATAAGGCCCTTTCCGAAACAGCAGGTCACGGACTGGGTGGAAGGCAGAGATGAAAGAACATTGTATCTGAGCGTTCTGACCATCGGTGAAATTTACAAAGGAATCAGCAAGCTTCCCGAATCAAAAAAGAAAAACGATATTCGCTTATGGATGGAAAACGATCTGCGCCGGAGATTTGAAAAAAGAATTCTGAACATTACTGAGGAAATAGCAGGAATATGGGGAGAGATTCAGGGCAAAACTGAAAAAGAGGGAAGAAAAATGCCTGCGATTGACAGTCTGATTGCGGCAACAGCCATCTTTCACGGGATGACACTCGTGACAAGAAACACCTCGGATATTGAAAACAGCGGAGTGCCTGTGCTTAATCCGTGGGAATCGGATATCATTTTATGACGAAACTCCGTTTGTGAGGAATTCCTCCTAAGCAGTCTGGAAGCGATTCTCTGATTCGGCGAACCGGGCAGCCTGAAAGCGGAGCAAACCTGCTGAACCGGACTGATTTTCCTCATTTCTGTCTCCCTTTTTATGCGTGATTTCAGTTTGTTCCAAAAGCTCGGTTTTGCCAAACCAAATTTTCCCTGCTTATTTCACAAAACAAAAGAACCGGTCAGAGGTTTAGATTTTGAGGTTGATTTATTTTCAGCGTAATGGCAAACAATGCAGATGAATATTGGCGCATTTGCAATCTGAGCGAACAGTCTGACAAATGAAGAATTCCATTTATTCTTTATTTTTTTATTGATCATCCCCCTTATATTAACCCAAAACCATTTATAATTAAAAAAATAATTTGCAATTAAAAAAGTATGGTTGATTTTATGAAAAAAATTGTTTATAGTTGAAACAACTATTCCCAGTTTTTACTATGAAATCAGAACCGAACCGGAAATGATTGCCAGAAGGAACTGGACCAGAGAATGGTGGGACAGAGAGCGTCATGCCTATCAGCTTGTAACAAGTCTGGCTGTGATTGAGGAATTGGAGAACGGAGATTATCCGAACAAGGACAGGGTGGTCGGGCTGCTTTCGGATGTCCCTAATTTGAGGATTCCCACAGAACTTGCAGATATCGTGGATACATATATTGACCGGAAACTCATGCCCGCCGATCCCAAAGGCGACGCTCTCCATCTGGCGGCGGCATCTTTTCATTGCTGCCATTTTTTGCTGACATGGAACTGCAAACATCTGGCCAATGCCAACAAATTTGACCAGATAAGAAGAATAAACACTCTGCTGGGGCTGTTTGTTCCGACACTGACAACACCGGCGGAACTCTTATGGGGAGGATGAACAAATGCGAAATGATCCGATTGTCGAACGTATCAGAGAAGTCAGACACAAAATATCAGAAAAGCACGATCATGACACTATGAGGCTGATAAGACACTACCAGGAGATGGAGAAAAAGACAGCCCGCAGATTCTTTGAGAGAGAAATCTGTGAAAATAAAAAAGTTGCCTGATCACTGAGTGTGGGCATAAAAAAAATTTTTTCTCCAAGCCCGGCAAAAATGTCCGTACCGGGGGAGATACTGTTGTCAAAAAAACAAACAATGCCTTATCTGCCGTTTCCTCAGCACTCGTGTAATCTTCCCCCGTCGGACTGATCCGCAAATTCGCTATCCGTCAAAGCCGCCAATACAAAAACAACCGACAAAAACATCATTTTCCTCATGTCCGTTTCTCCTTTTGTGTCTGATTTTAGTTTTTTCCAAAAGCTCGGTTTTGCCGAGCCAAATTTTCCCTGCTTATTCCACAAAACAAAAGAACCGGTCAATGGGGCGGAGGGAGTATTTCAGGGGGGGCAGATTGCCCTGCCATGCTGGGGAAAAATCGTATTTTGAAGGTAAGTCGGTAAGTTATAATTTGGGGATTGATTTATTTTTGCCGCAATGGTAAACACTAAAAATGAATTGTGTTCACAGTAAAAATTAGGAAAAAAGCACGTCAGATCAGGAGATAATCCGTAATGTTTGTGTCCCATATTAATGCAATTGAACAGGTGTTGGCGGCTCAGAGCGCCGCTGCCCAGAATGCCGGTCATCCCAACCTTCGTGGCGGGCCTCGGGAATGGTTCATTCAGGAATTCCTTGAAAGCCACCTTCCTACAATTTTGGAAATCGGTCAGGGAGAGATAATTGATGAAAATTCCAGACCGAAACCTCCCAGGGGAAGTTACCGGCCCCAGGTTGACCTGGTGATTTACAGACGGGATATGCCGAAGATTATGTATTCGGCGAATAACGCCGCATTTCTTGCGGAGGGTGTCATGGCAACCATTGAAACCAAATCCGTATTGAAGTTTAAAGACCTTGAACAGGCATGTAGCGCAAGCAGAGTCCACAAGTCTTTGACACGCTCGTATTCCGAACGCTCACCGGGCCGGTCGGAATCTGTTATATCATATGTCGTGGCTTATGACAGTTCTGCAAAAATGCCGACAATAGCGGGATGGCTGCCTGAAATCACTCAGAAACTCGGTGCGGCCCCTGACGAGCTGGTTGAAATGATCATTGTTCTGGGCAAAGGGGTTGTCTGGCGGATAAATGCGTTTCCGGATTTCCGTATCCCGGATATTCCGCCGGAACATAACTGGGCATTCTCCGAACAGCACGATCATAATCTTTGCACAATGTTTACTCATATATTAACATGGATTCCTGTCACATCACCGGCGCCAAACACTTATGGATATGTTAAGCGTCTTTATTTTCAGGATTTTGAAACCGTCTGAACCAAAGAATGAGGATATGACAATGAAGGTGGACATATACAAGGCCAGAAAAATTCCCAGCCCCACAGAAAGGATGTATGTTTTTATTCCGTCAGACAAGTCACCTGACTTTCTGCCTGACGAAGTGATGCGGGCCGCCGGTGCTTTGGACTTTGAAAAAAAAATCAGCATCAGACCCGGAGAGAAAAAAATTGCCCTGAACACGGATGAGGCAGTCAGAGACATCAGAGAAAAAGGATTTCATATTGTATGCACATAGGAATTTTCGCGTGTGGAGATTCTCCGGATTTGGAATCAGTTTTGAGAGTCAGAGGGGGCGGGCCGCCTGACGACTCAGCACGCTTCAGGGCACTTTCGCTTTCAGCCGACGGATATTTATCCTCGACATGGCTTCCGATGTCAGATATCCTGGTCTGACTCGGACACGGGACACTCTTTAAAATCGCCCCAAAAAGCAACTGACAGAAACATCTTTTTCCTCATCTCCGTTTCTTCCTTTTATGTCCGAATTTCAGTTTATTCCAAAAATTCGGTTTTGCAGAACCAAATTTTCCCCGCTTATTTCACAAAACAAAAGAACCGGTCAATGGGGTGAATGGTGGGGTGATGAAAATGTTTCCAAGGCTCTGAAAAAGCTGATCCCGTTTTTGTTCCCCGCATTTTTTAACCGCCTGATTTTTAAGTCATAAAAAATTTGCGGAATAAAAATGGGATCGCAATTGTCAGCCCGGTTTGTGACATTTTCATCACCCCAGGTGAATGGAGTATTTCAGGGGGGGGCTAATTGCCCTGTCATGCAGAGTCAAAAACCGTATTTTCAAGGTAACTCAGGCACTTGTATTTTGGGGATTGATTTATTTTTGGCACAATGGTAAACACTAAAAATGAATGTCATATTCACCAAAAAGTAAGGAGAGATATTGTATGGAAGAGCTGCTCGAATTGAAAACATATATAACGCAGGGGAATTATGCCGAGGCACTGAACCTGATCGGGGAGATGGAGGAGATGAGCAGGGACGACAAAATCAGCAAAATTTTCAGCTATGCCGAGATACTTCTGATTCATCTGATAAAAAAACATGCTGAAAAACGCACGACCCGGTCATGGGATGCCTCGATCAAAAACTCGGTCTATCGGATTAATTATGTCAACAAACGCAGAAAGGCGGGGGGATATTATCTGAAGGAGAATGAATTGGAAGAAGTCATCGAAGATGCCTGGGAAATGGCCCTGCTGAGAGCGTCTTTTGAAGCTTTCGAGGGATGCTTTGATGAGACCGAGCTTGCCGGGCAGGTTGATGCGGGGCAGATCAGTGCGGAAGCCATGAGGCTGATAACAAAAGGCCGCATCAGGAAATAGCATGAGACAGATAACCAACATTCACGACAAATTTTTTCAGGAGACCTTCACCCGGCAGGAGATTGCGAAAAGCTTTCTGAGGCATTATCTCCCGAAATCATTGTTGAGCAATCTTGATATGAGAACGCTGAACATCATCAAGGACAGCTTCATTGACAGGGAACTGAGGGAGCATTTTTCGGACATTCTTTACACGGCCCGTTTCCGGAACACCGATCTTTACATTTACCTTCTCTTTGAGCACAAGAGCTACAGGGAGAATCCGGAGGCGTTGCAGATACTGCGTTACAAGGTGAGGATATGGGAGCAATACGTCAAAAAGCATCCCAAGGCCCGAAAAGTCCCGCCGACCTTTTCGATGCTCCTGTATCACGGAAAAAGCAGATGGACGGTCTCCCGGAAATTTCAGACCATAGTGGAGCAAAGCAACGATAGGCTTCTGAAAAAATACGTTCCGGAATTCCGCTACAAGCTCTGCGACATCTCGCATCTTCCGGATGATAAAATCAGAGGGGATGTGCTGGGCAGAATCGTGCTTCTCGTCGCCAAATACGTTTTCCGGCCCGACCTGCGGGAAAAGCTGCCCCAAATACTTTCGCTGTTTCATGCCGTCGCCGACCGGAGAACGGCTTTCGAAATACTCGAAGTGCTGCTCCGCTATGTGGTCCGGGCAACGGAAAAATTCGATGAGAACGATATCAGGGAAATTGTGGAACAATCTTCGATAGGAGAGGACATTATGCAGACTTTTATTGACAAATACATCAGCCAGGAAGAGATCAGACTCCTTCTCCGGCTGATGGAAGCCCGCTTCGGGAAACTTCCCCCGGTGGGCAAGGGAAAAAATTGAGCAGGCCGATCCGGAATCCGTTGAGACATGGAGCATCCGCCTGCTCACCGCCGACACGCCGGAGGAGGTTCTGAGCGTCGGCGATTAGAAATCAGTCCGGGAATCTGCGACAGAAACGCTTGAAGAATTGGAAAATGTCAGACAGACGGCATTTGAAATGATGATCAGACAGGGAAAAGAAATTCCTCTTCCCGGAGTCTGTCTGGAAATTGCCATAGATGTGTCCGAAGGCTTGCCAAACAAAGAAAAAATTGCAAAATTTGTTGTGTGACCTGTGATCTGAAAATGGAAAATAATATCAATTTTTATGACTGGCTGTGTTTACGACTTCCCCTCATTCTGTTATTTGCAAACGGTTATTTTATTTATCGGCTCTTTGTGATCACAAAGCTGACAGATGTGTTTGTGTTCCGAAGCCTGCAGCGAAGTCAGGGCAGCATTAACCGCTTATGCCTTTATATCATAGGGGCGGCGGCCCTTCTTTCTTTTTTTATTCCCAATGCCGTCACTGTGCTTATTTTACTGCCCATTCTGAAAACCATTGATCAGGATATTGCTTTGCAGGCAGGTGAACACCGCATCACCACCGCCCTGACCCTGTCAACTATTTACGGCGCAAATATCGGTGGCATGGGTTCGCTTATCGGAAGCCCGGCGAATTTATTGCTGATCGGAGCTTTGGATTTATACGAAGTGCCCGGACGGGAGCAAATCGGTTTTTTTAACTGGTTTGTATGGTCTGTGCCTCTGGTCGCACTCTTTGTCGCGGCAGCATGGGCCATGGTGGCAATGCTGGCCGTGCCTCGGAAAGCACAAAAGATGTCCGTGACATTGAATGGCATGGAAGATCATAAGAATCTCTCATTGGAACAGAGATCAGGGCTGCTGATATTCGTCCTGTTTCTTGGTTTCTGGATTATGGAATCTGTTTTAAAAGAATTTATTCCCGGGTTTGACGCTGTTGATCTGCCTGCGTGCATCTGTTTTTTTACTCTTTTTCTTTATCTTGTGTTTGTCAGACATTTTGGCGTGTCTGGCAAACCGCTTTTGCGGCCAAAAGATATTTTCACAGGCTTTCCCAGACGGGGAATTCTCTTTTTATGCCTGCTGGCCGTGGTCATTTCTGTTGTTCGTTTTTTTCAAATAGACAAGCAGATTTCAGATCTGTTTTCGAGCGTCATTCGGCCGGACACACCCGGTTTTCTCATTATCCTTTTTACCATTATGACTGTGATTCTCCTTACTGAATTTCTTAGCAACACGCTTGTTTCAACGGCGTTCTTTTCCATCACCTATTTTATTTCCACAGCTCACAATATCCCTCCGCTTATTCTCATGATTGCTGTTTCCATCGCCTCCACATGCGCTTTTATGACCCCCGTGGCAACGCCCTGCAATGCCCTGGCTTTCGGAGAGATGAAGGGAACTTCCTTTCGCATGATGCTGGTTTCAGGATTTCTCCTCAATATCATCGGAGCGTTTCTGATGAGCGTCTGGTTGCAATTTATCATCCCTTTTATATATCATTGACCTGTGTACAGGACAAAAAGTTGCGACGCGGGGAAGAAACCCGGCTTTTTTCCCCGGATGAGGCGCTTTCCACTGACGGAAAAAGCCGGGTTTCTTTGGCGCTTATCTTTTTTTGTCCTGTACACAGATCATTAACAGTAACAGGAATTGCTATCAGCATAAGTAAATCAAATTACTTGCTCCCGTCAAATTTATCAATTCTTCCCTGATTCTCCAATAGTTTTTTTATAAACACAACCATTTGAAATAAAAATAATATTTTTTTGAATAAAATTTTTAAGCACTACTTTAAACTTGACATCAGCAGTGAAATGAACTAAGGAGATACCTTAAATTCTGAACAATTTCAGCATTAATATTTTTCCCGTCCGAGGGATATTCCCTGAAGGATCATCATTATGAACCTTGTCGGAAACACTTCTGATACTGTCAGCGTGCCAAAAAATGAATGGCGAACTGTTGCCAGATCAGTTGGCAATGCCGGCGCAGGGATAATCAGAGCCGTCAGGCATGTTCTGTCCTTATCCGAAGCCGGTTTTGCCGCCCTTCTTTATCAGACCCCTTCTGTATTCTTCAATAATCTGTCACATGA
Organism: Desulfonema magnum; assembly: GCF_017377395.1. Lineage (GTDB taxonomy): Bacteria > Desulfobacterota > Desulfobacteria > Desulfobacterales > 4be13 > Desulfonema_C > Desulfonema_C magnum. The sequence goes on from NZ_CP061800.1 coordinate 1,690,050, forward strand.
AATTGCGGATGAAAAGAATGACAAGCTTTGCTCCGCAGGTCAAAACTCTCAGCCAAAAATGAAGCATTTGTCCGCCATTGACACGGATCACGGAATCGCTCCATTCGTCGGTTTGCGGGCTTTTATCCATAAATCTAATTGGTCAGGTAAGACATTATCAGGGAACTGAAGACACCCGGAAAGCGAAATAAAGGAACAGGAAAGCAACATCCGAATCAGGCACCGGAAGCACTGTGAAATTCAGAATGTCACGAACACAAGCAAAGAGGGAAGATTTTGACAGATTGCATAGAGAAGCAGTAACAGCTCTCCTTGTAAATCCGATTGAGTTTTATCGAACAACCAGAAAGGCAGAGGTGATAGAAAAAATGTTCCAATATCTCATGGAATATAAACGCTAACCCGGTGTTGCTGCGGACGGGCGGGGCGCATCGGCAATGAAACGCATCGGAGAACCCCGCCCGCCGATGAACTCTGCGTTAGCACAACAAAAAATGAAAAGGAGGTCACCCATAAAACAAAATATATAAAATGCGTTTTGAGAAAACAATATACCAAAAATTGATGGAAACAAGTTGGTAAAATAGGGGGCTGATAGATAACTACTCTGTTTTATAAGAATCATTAGTATATCTTAGTAATGGTTCGGAGGTTCGGACACTTTTTGAAAATCAAGGTTTGCCAAAAACTAACTTACTGAAATTAAAATATTTTAGTTTTTGAAGTTAAAACCATCGAATCTAATAAAAACAGTATGTTATAAAAACGGCCCAACGTATTGTTTTAAAAATATTTTTTAAATAATTCTATTAAATTGGAAAGGAGATATAATGTCTTCATTAACTGACCTCAAAGACAGAATTGATACAAAAACACTTAATATGGTTCTTCTTACATTTGCAACAGGAGGGATATACACAATTCTTTGGTTATATCGAAATTATTCGATAATAGATGAAATTACTGAAACAAAAACTATCAATGATACATTTGTAATTTGGATTGCTGTATGTGTCGGCTTAGGTTCTCTATTCGGGAGTAGTTATGACCAAGCACTTATGATAATAGGGGGAATACTTTCTATTGCTAGCACCGTTTTGTATATAGTCTGCGCCTTTAAAATGAAGACCTGCCTTCAGAATTATGTGTTGAATAAGTTCAAAATGGAATTTCCAATGAATGGTTTTTATACATTTATATTCAGCATATTTTATATAAATTACTGTATCAATGATCTTGGTAAATTAGAATCAAGGCAGAGAGTAAAATCCTCAGAATATGAAAATATTGCACAGCAACTTGAAAAATTGGCAGAATTAAAAGAAAAAGGAATTATTAATGAAGAAGAATTTAATAGCCAAAAGGCAAAATTACTTAATGGAAATGTATAATCGCCCTAACCCAAAAAGCTATTTTTTCTATTAAATTTGATGAGATAACTACTAACGTGATTTTAAGAACTTTTTTCATTACTCCGACAGTTCGTTTGGTGTATTCCGAAAAAGTAGGTCGAAACATAACTGTTTGATTTTATTAGTATCAAATTTTTTGAGTTAAAATTAGCCATCTAATAAATTCAATAGGTTAAATTTTATAAAATCTGAAATTGAAATATTTCCTACTTTTTGGGAATGCGCCCGTTCGTCTTAGTCCAGCTTTGAAGCAAGGCAGTGGTTAAAACCACCGCCTCTAAAATGCTTTTTTTTTCAGTAGTAATTCAGCCAGCCGATATTCAAGTTGCTATCTTTCAGTTGCCGGTTGTTGTTTAACCTGAAAACTCAGGCGTCGCCCAGGCGGGTTGGGCCACGCTAACCGCCTGTGATAAAAAGAATTATGTCTGAATTCTGATCTGAAAACAGCCCTATGATCGCTTTTTGGGGGTCAGAAAGAGCGATATGGGAGAAAAAGCGTATGGCAGAACTTTTCAGCTTCGTGAGGAAACAGAATCCCATAACGCCTGTTTTTATGATGAAAAGTGAGACATAGCCCCTGAAAACGCCTGTAATCGGATTGATTTTACTGATTTTTCAAATGATTAGCATGGCCAGACCCCATACCTGCCTATAGCCCCCATTTCTTGTGTCTCCCGAATTTCTTTTTGATTTTTTTGTATTACAATGATATTATATTTAGTATGCCACGAAAAATCAGACAACTTATCAAGGACCTTGAAAAAGCAGGATTTGTTATTCGACGCGGGAAGGGCAGCCATCGTAATTTTATTCATCCCAAAGGAATCGCCATCACGGTTTCCGGCAAACTTGGAGATGACGCAAAACATTATCAGGAAAAAGAAGTTGAGATAAAAATAAAGAGGTCTGAAAAATGAAAAAGAAAGACCATTATCTGAAAATTGTTGAATGGTCGGATGAAGATCAATGCTATGTCGGTTCAATTCCTGGCTGGATTGGCAAATGTTGTCATGGTGACAACGAAGAGGAAGTTTATCACGAATTATGTCAGATAGTTGAAGAATGGATCGAAATTTATGAGGAAGACAATATTCCTTTACCTCCGAGCATTATTGCAAAAAAATTTTCCGGCAAATTCCAACTGCGAATTGACAGTGATTTGCATAAGGCACTTGCTATCCGGGCAATGCAAGCCAATGAAAGTTTAAATAATTTTTGTGGAAAAATATTAAAAAAAACAATTTCACAACCTGATATATCAAGAACTGATAATTGTATTGAGAGGGACTAAATCATGTCGCGGAGAGTTCCACACCTTACTTAATTATTGACAATGGCCAATGCAAAAAAAGTAAGGTGTCCTCGGAACCCCCCGGAACTCTCCGCATAGCCGACCAAATGCCTGAGCCGTGAATTCGGGGGACACAATACTTATTTTTTTGACAAAGAAATAATTGCTGTGTACGCCTGCCCGGAAACGATATTAAATCGGAAGTTGTCACCCGAAAAGCCGGGCAGAAAGTTGAAATCGAATAAATAAGTATTGTGTCCCCTGAATTTTCTCTGATTCCCCGAAAAATTGGGATACCGGAGGGCAGCATGGCTATGACAGGACACGAAAGCGGGGAAAGGGAATGGAGAGAGATAAAGGAACGCTTATAAGTTGGAATAATGACAAAGGTTACGGGTTTATTCGTCCCTGTAACAATAAAGAAGATATTTTTCTCCATGTGAAATCGTTACCCCATCATCAGCGTCGCCCCAAAGTCAATGATGTGCTGACGTATGAGGTTGGCGTTGATGAAAAGCGGCAGCATTACGCACGTTCTGCAAAAATTGAAGGGATTGCCTGGTCTTATTTTACCATCATCTGGCCCGGTATCACCCTTCTCTTCGGAATCTATGTGTATTTTGTCCTTCAGCAAAAACTTCCTTTTCACCCGCTTGCGATCTACGCGGCAATGAGCCTCCTCACGATACGGGCATATAGCCGGGACAAGCGTGCCGCACGATTAGGGACATGGCGCACTCCTGAACGCAGACTGCATATCTTCGAGATGTTGGGCGGATGGCCGGGCGCGTTACTTGCTCAGCTATGTTATCGTCATAAATCGCGGAAGACAAAGTATCAGATAGTCTTTTGGATGATTGTTGCCAGCCATGGGGTTCTGTGGTATCATATCCTGACTCATCAGAGCATGTACCGACCTTACCAGCAGGCTGTCACAGAAAAAGCCCGCTCATTTGTCAGTCAGGCCAAAGAAGAAATACTGCGCCTTTCAGAGATGATAAATTCAGAAGATGCGCTGACAAGTGAGGATCATGCAGAAGCGACTGAACAGGTTAAAACAGGCCATCGGTCAATAACCTCCGACAAACAAGTGATTAAAACGGGCCGCCGGTCAATAATAATCCCCGACAGACAACTCCGTATTGTCAAAGGAGTTGTGAAAGAGATTCGTCCGCAGGAAGGAGTTACCGTATCATTACAATTAGGAACAGGAATTCTTGACAAATCCACGCTTGTCAGCGATTTTCCCACACGTTTTATGCAGGGAGAGCGTATTCGGGTGGCTATACACACGATTAGGATGAGAGGAAACAAGGAGCGTATAGAATTAATACTCGTCGAAAAATAATGAGACATAAAAATATAACCTGGCGATGCTCGTGCCAAGCTAAATCCAGATTGTTGAGATCGGGCGTAAGCTCTTGAAATTCGATGATGTTACCCAGTGGGTGATCGGAAAATGAGGCAGAGCGGGTGTTGGGTCGGGCCGTGCTAACCGAATAATATTAAATAAATTACTTGCTTGTTTTGGCTGCAAATTGTGCCAATAATCATCTTTTCGAGGTCAGAAAGAGCGATATGGGAGGAAAAGCGTATGCCAGGGTTTTTCTAATAAGCATCTTTCCGGGGTCAGAAAGAGCGATAGGGGGAGGCAAAGCGTATGCCAGGGCTTTTCAGCTTCCTAAAGCAACAGAATCCCATAACGCCCGTTTTTATGGTGAAAAGTGCGATATAGCCTAAGCCGTCTAAAAATGCCACTTTTTGCCATTATTTTCTGTTCGTATCTGTTCCCTTCGACAAGCTCAGGGAACGCATGTCAGCCGTGCCCTGAGCCGCAGTGTCCCCAATGCTGTTGACTTAAGAAATTCCGGGCGGATCCGGAGTGCAAAAATTTTATTTTTGCAATTGCGAAAAAGCATTTTTCGCACTCCGGAGAAATTCGCCTGCTATTAAGTCAACAGTATTGTGCAGTGTCCCGGGCCGCAGTATCCCGGGCCGCAGTATCCCGGGCCGCAGTGCCCCTGAGCCGCAGTGCCCTGAGCTTGTCAAAGGGCAGATCGGGGCAGGTCAGAAAGCGGATAAGGAAAATTAACTGATTTAGACAGCCTAAAGATAGCCCCTGAAAATGTTTGCAATTGAATTGAATTTAATAATTTTTCAATTAATTAGCATGGCCCGATCCCATAGCCCCATACCCCATAGCCTAATATTTTTTCAGCCATTTCTTTGAAAGCAATATCCCACCCAGCCCTCGGATTTGAAGCAGGGCGAATAATGATTTGATCTTTCCCTGCCTCAAGGTCAGCATCTTCAATAATTCCTGTTTGCTAACGATTTTTAAATACTATAAATATGCCGTCCCTACGGGACTTGACTGCCGGACGGGGTTTGCAACCCCGTCCGAAACGTTTGTTTTCGGGGGTCGGAAAATATTTCGGACGGGGTTGCAAACCCCGTCCGGCAGATAATAATCCTTGTTTGCTAACGACTTTTAAATACTATAAATATGCCGTCCCTACGGGACTTTTCAGGGTGTAATTATATGATCAGCCTTCGGAATTTAATCGGAGAAAAAGTTTTAATCAGTTCAATTACATTTTGCATCTTGATAAAATTCATTTTTTCTGATATAATATAAAAAAATTAGAAAAAGACAGCCGCCCAATTCTCAAATTATTACCCAATCGAAAATTCGTTGGAAATCCCGGTCCCGGCCGCTTTGAATTGGCTATTTTGAAGCATTTCCCTCAGATTTGCCAATCCCGCAGGAACGGGTCAGGGGGATTTTCGAACGGTGATTATGATTCTGAAAGGATAAATCAAATATGGAAAATTTGCTGAGTATTGCCCTGAATTCTGTCTTTGTCGGAAATATCCTGCTGGCCTATTTCCTGGGGATGTGTTCATTTCTTGCGGTTTCAAAAAAAATGGAAACAGCCACCGGTCTCGGATTTGCCGTAATTTTTGTGCTTGCCATTACCACGCCGACAAACTGGATTATCTATCATTATCTGCTGGCCCCGGGTGCCCTGTCATGGGCAGGTCTGCCTGCTGCGGATATCAGTTTTCTGAAATTTATCATCTTTATTGCCGTCATTGCCGCCATGGTGCAGATCGTGGAAATGGTGATTGACCGGTTTTCCCCTGCATTATACACTGCATTGGGAGTCTTTCTTCCGCTAATAGCGGTCAACTGCGCCATACTTGGAACATCATTATTCATGGTGGAACGAAATTATACATTTACAGAGTCACTTGTTTTCGGCATCAGTTCGGGAACTGGCTGGATGCTTGCCATTGTGTCAATGGCAGCCATAAGAAAAAAACTCAGATATGCTGATGTCCCGGAAGGTCTTGAAGGCTTCGGTATCACCATGATTGTCACGGGCCTGATGGCCATGTCATTTATGCTTTTTTCAGGAATAACGCTCTGATCAGCTGTCAGTTGTTATCTGACATCTGAAAAAAAAGGGGATTTGAAATGATTTACATTATCAGCACAACTGTTTTTTCATCCGTGATATTTATTCTTCTGGCAATGCTTTTGCTGGTTGAATCAAAGGTGGTAAAAAAAGGAGACTGCACGATTCTTATCAATGATAATGAGGAAAAAAGCATCAAAGTTCCAGGGGGGGGAACTTTGCTGTCCGCGCTTCTCAGCAATAAAATATTGCTTCCTTCGGCCTGCGGGGGCGGCGGTTCCTGCGGAACATGCAAATGTGTTGTAAAACAAGGCGGCGGCGGTATTCTGCCTACGGAACTGCCCCATTTAAGCAGAAAGGAAAAAAGGGAAAATGTCCGTCTTGCCTGCCAGCTAAAGGTCAGACAGGATATGAACATCCGTATTCCTGATGAGATATTCAGCATAAAAAAATACCATGCCACTGTTGCTTCAAACAAGAATGTTGCAACATTTATCAAAGAACTTGTGTTAAAACTCGATCCTGATGAAAAAGTCGAATTTAATGCCGGGGCTTACATGCAGATTGACATTCCGGAATATGAGGCTTCTTTTTCGGATTTCAGAGTTGAGGACAAGTTCAGACCGGCCTGGGACAGGTTTAATTTGTGGGGATTAAAGGCCAGATCAGAAGAAGCAGTATTCAGAGCATATTCTTTGGCAAATCCGCCCTCTGAAAAGGGAATTCTGAAATTTACCATACGAATTGCCACACCGCCTCCGAGTGCCTCGGAAGCGCCTCCCGGGGTGGGGTCTTCATACGTTTTTAATCTGAAAGAAGGCGACAAGGTTACATTGAGCGGGGCATATGGTGAATTTTTTGTAAAAGAGACAGACCAGGAAATGTGTTTTGTCGGCGGCGGCGCGGGCATGGCTCCCATGCGGAGCCAGATATTAAACCAGTTGCTGGATATAAAAACAAAGCGTAAAATGTCTTTCTGGTATGGTGCGAGATCAAAGGCGGAAATGTTCTATGATGAGGAATTCAGGGAACTTGATCAGAATAACGAAAATTTTTCCTACTATGTTTCCCTTTCTGATCCTCAGCCGGAAGATAACTGGGATGGCATGACAGGATTTGTCCATCAGTGCCTTTATGATTATTATCTCAGTGAGCATAAGGACCCTGCTGAGATCGAATATTATCTCTGCGGTCCCCCGCCGATGCTTGATTCAATTATTAAAATGCTGGATGATCTCGGGGTTGAACCGGAAATGATTGCCTATGACAAATTCTGATTTTTAATCCGATTTTTGTAAATCGTTCTGTCCGGGAATCGCCGTATATTGACCCCTTCAGTTCGTAAAAAAAACTGATGGGGTTCTGCTTTCCGTTAATTCTTTTTTTTTAGCCGGACGGTTTTTTTTAGCCGGACGGGGTATGCAACCCCGTTCGGGATGTTTTCCGGATCACCGCGGACAGAATGATTTAAATTGGTCAAAATCATTTAAATTGACGGGGCAGCCTCCCTGCTTTCAGAATGTTCAGGAGCATCTCATCCAGTCAGCGACAGCTGAACCGGAAGAATCATAAGGGTAAAATTGAGGATGAGTTATTAGTGATTTATTTTAGCCATAGCCCTATGAATGAAAATATTGATATTCTTATTGTCGAAGACAGTAAAACCCAGGCATTGCACTTGAAAATCATTCTTGAGCAACAGGGATATCGAATTACTATGGCTTCTAATGGCATGGAAGGTCTGAACCTGTTGAAAAAGAAATGCTTTCCTATCGTTATCACCGATTGGATCATGCCTGAAATGGATGGTTTTGAATTTTGTCAGGCTGTAAGAAAACAAGAATTTGCAGGATATGTTTATATCATTCTTTTAACAACCAAAGCCTCCAAAAAAGATATTATTTCAGGACTGGAGGCCGGTGCGGATGACTATCTCATCAAACCGGTGCATGAGGCGGAGTTGGCTGCCCGGCTGAATACGGCAAAGCGGATCATAAGGCTTGAATATTCCCTTCGGAAACATAGTGAGGAGATTGCGATTTTATCCATTACGGATCCGCTCACCAAAACATATAACCGGAGATATCTGAACGAAAACCTGCCATTGGCCATTAAAAGAGCCATCAGGTACAGCCATCCGTTATCCGTGATTATTTGTGATATAGATCACTTTAAAAAAGTCAATGATTGTTACGGACATCAGGCCGGGGACCGGGTTTTAGAAACATTTGCCAGATACATCAGGCAATCTGTCCGAAAAGGGTTGGACTGGGTCGTAAGATATGGCGGCGAAGAATTTCTTATTGTTCTCCCTGAAACCAAACTGAGCGGAGCCTGTAAAGTCGCTGAAAGATACCGCCATCTGATTTCCAGAATATCAGTTTCGCATGGAAAAGAAAAAATAAAAATTACAGCCAGTTTCGGAGTGGCATGTGTTTTTCCTTCAGAAAAAGGAACCCGGGTCACCATGGAATCCCTGATCGCCGCGGCCGACCAATGCCTGTACCGGGCCAAAGAGGAGGGGAGAAACAGGAGTTTCGCAGTATTGTTGGAACACTGAAGACTGACATAAAATTAAATCTTAACAGACGGTTGAAAGAACAGACAGGGGAGAATTCTTATTTGCTGATGTTTTATGGGGAAGCAAAACAGATTGAATAATCATATCTGAATTTTAAGTTGCTGTTTGGGATTTATCTCTGTATTATTTTTTTATGTCAAGGAATAGGATCAGATTTTGCCATTTCTTATTTATGGAGTTAAATTATGATGAAAAATAATAAAATCTGGTATGTTGAAATGTTAAGGGTCACTGCCTTCTCAGCAGATACTTCGGTTATTGAAACTGAATGGTGGGAAAAGCTTATGCCGAAGGAACCACCAGAGAAGAGACTTTCTCGTCCAAAAGAAAAAATTTACAGAGATGAAGGGGCATTTGAGAAGGGAAAATTAATATTAAATATTACTGTCCCCAGAACGGATTGGCTATATACTGCTGCTGACCTTAATAAGGACAAAGAACTGCCCATTATTGATCAGTTCAATAAAATTGGAAATAATTTCTATAAATTAATAAAGGACTGGTTAAGAATTTGTACGCCTGTAAATCGGCTGGCTTTTGGGGCAATTTTATTACAACCCGTTGAAAACAAGGAAGAGGGATACAACAGGATGTCACAGTATCTGACTCACATTCAGCTAGATCCGGTCAGTTCTTCAGATTTTTTATATCAGATAAATCGTCCTCGCCAGTCTGATTATGTTGATCACCTGTCTGTAAATCGCCTTTCCAAGTGGTCAGTAGTAACACTTCGAACTCTTCATTTTCAATTAGATTCTAATGATAGAACAGCGTCCTCTGTGTCTTCTTATAATGGCTCAAGTGCATGCAGATTGGAAATAGATATTAATACCTCACAGGAATTCTCAGGTGAATTCTCAGAGGAAGAACTCTTAAAACTTTTCGATGAATTAATAGCTTTAGCCAATGAAATTTCTGTTTATGGTGACATAAAATGAATTTTGACACAGAAACCAATATTAAGCCATTTCGGGAAAGTGAGATTGTTGCAATCGTATCTTGTAAAACCTTGATGAATCAATTTGACACAGAATTGAAAGAAGAACTTATATATGATTTCTCTTCGCATACAGATAATCCTCAAATTTATCAGTCTCTCAGAGATATTAAAGAGTTAAATAGTCCTGCAAAGCTAATGATGAATCTCGTTCAGTTCCCCGAATATCAGGACACCGGATCTCATTCATCACTACCTGTGCAGGATTGTCAAGAGTTATATTTTAGGGAATTTTACTTTTCGGAAATAGCAAATTTCTCCGCTATAACAAGTAACGAAAAGTTAATTGATGAGAACTTAATTTTAGAACAGGCAAAAAATTTGACCGAAGCCAATCGTATTTCCGAAGCACGTAAACTATTGTCAAAAATACAACCCGGGATTTCAAGAAAATTAGACAATTGGCGAAGAGTATTAGCTGAACCAAAAGTGAAAATAGAAAAGTCTGCAACAGGCGGGAGTGTCAAAGAAGATGCTTTATGGCTTAAAAATAATTCTTCTAAATATAAGGGAAAATGGGTAGCATTAAAGCAAGGTTCTTTACTCGGCAGTCATGAAAGTCGTGTAAAACTTCATTTCTCTCTGAAAGAATCCGGTAAACTGATTGGTACGACATTTTTTCGCGTTGAAAATTAAAAAATGAAACAATTGTTAATACAAAATAAGAAAAACAATCAGGTATGGAATAGTGGTTGTGCATCGTTTTTAGTGGGTCATAAGATAGGCTCATATCCTCTTTCAGTTGCTGTAAAATGTCGGATAGGAAGCTTGGAGGGGGCAGAAGATTACGCACTTTTGGATACCGGGGCTTCGTGGTCAGTGATCGGAGGAGACATTGCTGCGATTATAGAAGAAGAGATTGGTGAGCCAATTCAATCTTTCCCGATAAGTACCAGACTGGGTAAAATTTCAGACTCATTACATCGTATAGATATTAGTCTGTTAGCGGAGCAGAATTCTGGTCATGATCTCACTGTTGACAGCACTGTCTTTGTTTCACAAGAATGGGACGGGCCAATAGTTCTTGGTTATAATGGTTTTTTAGAAAGGATACGTTTTGCTCTTGATTCCGGCATATTTCCTGGTGAAGAGCTTTTTTATTTTGGTAAGAGCGGATGATTCAGGAAAAAAAAATAAAGATATTCTTATTACTCGATGTTCAAGTTTTTTCTGTCATTCCGTTCGGCGTGAGATCAGTCGAACGGAATGACAGAAAAAAATTTGATTATCGAGTATAAAAAATAATAAATTATAAAAAAATTCTCTAAATTATTACAGAATTTTAAAACAAGAACAACATTCAGAAGGTATAAAAAATGCCTGTAAAAAATTTGTGGGGAGAATTGCCCCAGGCAGGTGAAATCCGTACACCTTATATGATTCTTCGTGAACAAGCAGAGCTTCTCGGAGAGATGACAGGAGATATTCTGCAGGGGCGTGTCCGAAAAATACAAGATGAAAATTCAAAATCTTTTACTTATTTTTTTGATATTTTAGCCCCTGCCCTTGATAATTATGTCTTCAGGATTCTCATGATTCGTTATGAAATAACATTGTATCCTGTGACGCTTAAAGATTTTGTAAATGATATGAGCGACGAATGCAACACAGAAGGAGAGTTTACCGAACTGTTGGAAAAAGTTCTTTCTTCAGATGAAACAAAAAGAGTGGTTTCAGGACTTCTCTCCCAGATCAGGGCGGAATCCGAATTCTGATTTTTTATCATAAACAGTCTCAGACGCGGACTGTCCGAAGTTTGCGAAAATTCGGAGGTCTGTCATACAGAAAGCAAAACATAAATGGATAAAATTGTCATAGAGGGAGGTTCTGTTCTTAAAGGAGAAGTAAAGATCAGCGGCGCGAAAAATGCGGCCCTGCCCATACTTGTCTCTTCTCTCCTTGCAGACGGATGGAACACCTATCACAATGTCCCGAATCTTAAAGATATACAAAGTATCAGACATCTGCTTTCGGATATCGGGGCAAAAACTGAAACCCATGGAAACACAGTTCGGATTGACGCGGGGGGCCTTTGCAAATCCGAGGCCCCTTATGATCTGGTACGGAAAATGCGGGCGTCGGTCCTGGTTCTGGGTCCTCTTCTTGCCAGACTTAAAAAGGCCAGGGTATCTCTGCCCGGGGGGTGCGCTATTGGCGCACGGCCCATTAATTTGCATCTGAAAGGACTTTCCCAGCTCGGAGCCAGTATTGAGCTGAAGCATGGGTATGTTGAAGCCACTGCGGATCGTCTCAGGGGAAATGACATCTATTTTGATGTGCCGACAGTGACCGGCACTGAAAATCTGATGATGGCCGCTGTGCTGGCCGAAGGTGTCACGGTGTTTCGTAATGCGGCACGCGAACCTGAGGTGATCGCGCTTGCCGATGTCCTGAATAAAATGGGCGCGGACATACAGGGGGCCGGTAATTCAGTCATCACCATAAACGGCGTGCCGTCGCTGCATCCTGTAACGGTTTCCATCATACCTGACCGGATTGAAGCGGGAACATTTATGATTGCGTCCGCACTGACCCGGGGGGATGTGACGATTTCGGATTGTGAACCGAATCATATGAGAAGCCTTATAAACAAGCTGAAGCTCACCGGTACAGACATCGAAGTTGAGGAGAAAAGCATACGGGTACGAGGAACAGACAGAATTGAGAGTGTGGATGTGAAAACTCTGCCTTATCCGGGATTTCCCACTGATATGCAGGCACAGTTCATGGTTCTCATGTCTGTGGCAAAGGGTCTCAGCATTATTTCCGAAACCATATTTGAGAACCGTTTTATCCATGTCAGCGAATTAAAACGGATTGGCGCGGATATTATCATATCCGGTAATTCAGCCGTCATAAAAGGGGTTCCCATGCTGTCCGGTGCGCCTGTGATGGCCACGGATCTCAGAGCAAGTGCGTCTCTGATTCTGGCCGGGCTTGTGGCCCAGGGTAAAACCGAAGTCAGACGGGTGTATCATCTGGATCGCGGGTATGAGGCCATTGAAAAAAAGTTTGCCCGGCTTGGGGCCTCGATCCGTCGGGTCTCTGCGGAATGAAAAACAAATAACAGCACGGATGTTCAGGAACAAATCGCCTGATGCTTTTCTTTCGCTACAGGGATTCGTCCGGGGAAAAAATCCGGGTTTCTCCCATTTTCCGAACATATGGCGGAGGGTTAAGGAACCCGGCTTTTCGGGCCTGGGAACATTTCGTCCGGGAAAAAATCCGGGTTTCTCCCATTTCCCGCACACACGGCGGACGGGCTTTGCCGGTCCGATATGATGAATGCTTTCTGTATTTATAATGGAAAGAATGACAACTGATAAATAATCAACAATGGATAAATTTCGTCCCCGTCCTGTGATTTATCTTCTGCTTGCCCTGATAGTTGGCATCCTTTCCGGATCTGCCTTTCCAGACCACAGAATTCTGACCGGGTTCGTTATTTTGATATGTGTCAGTTTTATTGTTCGCTGGCTCATACAGAAAAAACCTGCTTTTCTTTGGCTCGTCCTCTTCTGTTTTGCTTGGGGATATTTTTCCGTACAACCCTTTGCATCTCCCCGGTTTCCCCCCAATCATGTCATAAATTTTACTGACAAATATAAGTGGTTAATTATAGGTGTTATTGATGAGAAACCCATAAAATCCGAAAACCGGCTGAAATTTAATTTAGAAGTTGAAACCCTTGGCAGCAACCGTACACCTGTTACGGGAAAAATTCGTGTCAGCACATCGGGGAATGTACCTGAGCTTTCCAGAGGGGACAAAATTTCTTTTGTCGCCATGGTCAAATCCATCAGAAATTTTGGCAATCCCGGAGGATTTGACTATGAGAGATACATGGCTTTCAAACGCGTCTGGGCAACAGCTTATGTTCATGAAAGCTACGGGATTGATATATTAGAAAAAGGTCCGGAAAAAGGAAGGTTGGAAGATTTCCGGGGCAAAATTTCCGCGCTGATAGATGAAACAAAGCCAGGAAAGCACATCGGCATTCTGAAAGCCATGATCATAGGAGATAAAGGCGAAATCTCACAATCTCTCAGGGAGGATTTCAGCCGGGCGGGGATTGCTCATCTTCTTGCCATTTCAGGGCTTCACATCGGCATTATTGCAGGGCTTGCATTTATTTTTTTCCAATGGCTGCTTTCCTATTTTCAGTTCTCCTTTTGGGACGGATGGCCCATAAAAGGCGCGGCGTTTTTTTCCCTGTTCCCAATACTTGCATATGGCTTTCTTGCTGATATGTCCGCTTCGGGCGCGACCCAGAGAGCTGTCATTATGACTGTGGTTTATCTGGTGGCAATCCTGATTGAAAATAAGCATGATCCCATAAACACGTTGGGGATCGCGGCCATGGTTATCCTTATCGCTGACACGCCTTCTCTGTTCTCAGTTTCTTTTCAGCTATCATTTTCAGCTGTTCTTTCAATTATATATGGACAGTCTAAAATACCGAAGGACTGCCGGGGAGGGAAACTGTTTTCCGCTTTCCTGGTTTCGCTTTTTACTATTATCGGCACGTTACCCTTTATCATGCTCTACTACCAGAATGTCACACTGGTGGGTCTTTTTGCGAATTTTGTTTTTGTTCCTGTTATCGGATTTGTTGTCATCCCCTTAGGGCTGCTTTCTGTTTTATTATATTTGTTCAGCGCCCAGGCAGCATCGGTCTGTATTCATATCAGCGCATTTGTGCTGAAAAACACCCTTGAAATAGTAACGCCCACTTATTTTGAGATATTTGCTTTTTATATATTGGCATGGGCAATTCTGAACAGAATAAGCATCCGGCCGGAGGCGTCTGATGAAAAAAACAGATTTGCACGGAAACGGGCAACATCGATTGCTGCCATCCTCATATTTGTTTTCATTGGCGATGCGTATTACTGGCTGAATCAGAGGTTTTGGCATGATGATCTGAGGGTGACGGTGATTGATGTGGGTCAGGGAAGTTCCGCCCTTGTGGAAACTCCGGGCGGCGAATGTTTTCTTTTTGACGGAGGCGGTTTTCCTGAAGGTTCGGTTTTTGATGTGGGAGAAAGAATCCTTGCTCCTCTTTTATTAAAAAAAAGAATCAAGACAATTGATACCATAGTGCTTTCCCATTCTGACAGCGACCATCTGAACGGGCTTTTATACATTGTAGACCATTTCAACGTCAGAAGCGTTTGGAAGAATAATAATGAATGCGATGAAACGAACTACTTCAGATTTCTGGAACTTATCCAGGAGAACGGAATTTATACTCCTGAATTCAAAGATATCATTGGTGAACACGAGATAAAACGCGGATGTGCGGTGGTACTTTATCCGCCAGAGGATTTTATTGAAAAGCAGGAAAAAGAGCCGTGGCGAAAAAAACCTAACAATACTTCAGTTGTTGTAAAAGTGACTTTTGAATCGGTGTCATTTCTGTTTCCCGGAGATATTGAGGCTGAAGCGGAGCAGGAGCTTGTTGAGATGGCAGGAGACAAATTAAAAAGCACTGTCCTTGTTGCACCGCATCACGGCAGCAAAACTTCAAGCACCGACGCGTTTCTTGATGCAGTGAATCCTGAGTATGTTATCGTGTCCGCAGGATGGAATAACAGGTTTCATCTTCCGCATCCTTCGGTGATAAAGAAGTATGAGGAACGAGGATACCAGATTTTCCGCACTGATGAGAGCGGGGCAATAAGTGTCTCAACAGATGGAGAGCGGGTTGTGATTGAGCCGTATTATCAAAAGGTTGAAAATCTGCCTGATTCGCCCCTCTGAACCACGGATGAAAGAGATGACACGGATTTCACAGATTAATCCGTGAAATCCGTGTCATCGCCGATCTGGGTGCGGAGCGGCTGATAAATGCTGAAAAAAGCCTTAAAAAATTGTTGTCGAAGTGAAAAGCTTTGTGGGACGTTCCGCTGTTCGGGATTTGCAACGGGCCGCGGGACAATATCTCATTTATCTGCGTATGCTCCGGAAAGCCGGCATCGCCTAATTTATCCTTACCGAAGCGTCTCCGAGAATCCAAAATGAAATTTTTGTCCTGTACTTAGGAAATAGAGATATCCGTGCTGTCCGGCCAGTGCCCGGACAGAAGCATCGCCGATGAGGAGACCCTGAGGAGAGAAATCTCCGCCTGGGAAAAGGAGCGGAACGAGAAATCCGAAAAAATCACATGGCGTTTCACTAACGCGGATGCCCGGGTCAAACTGAAGCGGCTCTACCCCTCATAATTTATTTGGTCGGACACTACAAGGATTTCGTATAAGAAAAGGATTTATAATCCCCTTCTTATAATCCTCTTCTTATATGAAATCCTTGTAGCGAAAAGTTGCAGGGGCAACCACAAGGTTGCCCCTGCGGGATTGATTTAATGGGTTACGTTATCCGATCCGCCATCATCCACATTCAGTCTGATTTCCTGGCAAACCCTGTCCCTTAACTGAAATCCACCGACTGCCGCCTCCTCATTGCACTCAAATTTGGTGAGCGACACGGCCGATGTGTTCCCGGATTTCCCGATTACGTCAAAGCTGAGGAACACGGTCTCACCGCTGCCGGTGAATGTCCTGTCGGCGGCAGAGATGACGAGCGTGGCCTCGCCGTCTTCTGTGCCGGTGAGCAGGGCGTATCCTTCGTATTCCAGTATGCCGCCTGCCAATGTCGCACCGGTGAGTTCAAGCACATCCGCATCATAAGTGAGTTTTATGTCAATGCCCTCAATGGCCATGTCCTGACTCAGCACAACCGGAATTGTCAGCACGGAACCCGGAACTGCCTCAGCTTCGCACCCGGAACGTGCCCGCCGCTTTGTTCTGACCGGTTCATCTGACCAGTTGCCTGTCACATCTCCGAGCCTGACAGCCATGAAATCCTGGCCTGTTTTGTCCGAATTCAGCGGAGAATAGGTTCTTTCGGAGGTGTAAGCAATTGGCGGCCAGTCATGGCAGATACCCGCCATCGTGGGCGTGTCCGGGGTCGGCACAAACACCCAATGGGTATCTTCTTCATTGAGATAATTAATTTTGCCTGCCACGTATCTCGCCACTCTCGAAGCATCCAGCCCGGTGATTTCGCCGTCTCCGTTCACGTCGGCCGCAACCATCTGGTAGCAGTCAAATTCCACGTCAGAGAATCCCGCGGCGTATCGGGCAATCCTGGATGCGTCCACGCCTCCCAGACCGCCGAAATGGTCGTTTTTATACGCTGTGACAGTATAATCCGCAGGTTCACGGGAAACGGAAAAGCTGTATTCCCCCTCTGTTCCGGTGGTTACGGAATCGGATTTTGCGCCGTCAAGCTCCATGAGAACATTGGAAATGAGTGCATCATCACTGTAATAACGAACTGTCCCTGAAATTTCATAATATGGAGGACATTCCACAACCTCAACCGAACCAACTTCTGCGCTTATGTCAGACTCGTTGAGCTTTGCCCGTGCCAGTGTGAGTTCTGCTGTATCGCCCAATTCTCCGACAACATAAAACTCAAGATTCATAACGATTCCGCTGCCGGGAAAGAGGTCTCCGTTGGCAAAAACCGTGGCTGTTATCTCGCCTCCGTCTCTGACCTGGGAGGTGATTTCATAGCCTTTGCCTTCCAGCACGCTGCCTGATAATGTTGCTCCGGTGGCGACCAACACGTTTTCGTCAAACTTTACTTTCACATCAACGCCCTCAATGCCGATGTTTTCCACATTGCTCAACACAAGAGGTACGGAAACCGTGACACCGGAACAGACTTCGATTACACCGGGATCCAAAGGAGGATTCGGATGGTCATTCGGATCATTCGGGTCGGTGAACATTTTGTATTCCTGAAAATCTGTCCAGCCGTCGTCATCCGTGTCCGTATTTGTCGGATCGGTTCCAAGAGAGTATTCCTGTGAATCTGTCAGGCCGTCATTGTCGTAGTCGCCTGTTCCGTCACTTGTGATGATGTCGCCAAAATATTTTTGTTCCCAGGCATCGGGCAGGCCGTCTCCGTCTGAATCACCTGTGTTCCATTTTATCTCTATATCATCTATCCAAACAGATGAGCCATTGCTTTGACCACTGTATCTGGTGTCTTCCGAATATCTCCATTCAAAAGTTTTAGCGCCGTCAGGAACCACAAAAGTAAGCGTATCGCTCCATACTCCAGTCCGCGATATGCCAGTTGCAGATCTGCCATCAATGGAAAACCTGAAATAATCATACTCACTTGCCGCAGAGTATTTAGCCCTGAAAGAAATAAGAACGGCATCTGTCGCATCAAGGGTCAGAGAGGAGGATTGATTAGCAAACATGTAAAGAGCTTTTGAAGATTCATAGCCACTATCGTCTATTGCCCACCCATCCTCAAATCCGAACTCTGGCGGAATTTCTGAACTTGATTCAAAATTATAGAATGCGCTGTCTGTCCATTCGATTTCTACGGGCACAGCATTTGTTTTTACTTCTCCGATTATCATATAAACGCCAGTACCTTGATAGTTATCAAAAAAACCTGCTCTGAGAGAAGTTTTTTTCGCAGTATTCCATGCTTCGTCACTCAGTGTTCCAGCATCCCATCTTATAACATTTCCACCGCTGATATCATAGTCATCTTCGGAAGTGACCATCACATAGGTTTTGTCAGAATTGACTTTAATTCTCGAATAATACCAGACATCACTTGATACTACAATTGAGCCTGACCAAGAGTGGTGAGTTGTAAACGGATAGGTCGTTACCACATCATGCAGACGAACCGCAAAACAGGCATAACGAGTGCTGTCCGGCTTCCATTTAATGAGAGTTTCAGAGTCCTTAAAGTTATATATCGTTTCACTATGGATAAATGTACCACATCCGCGGTAAGCTGAACCATAAATTTTAATCCCTTCCGCTGTTTCCTCCCAATTTCCACTGTTCAGCTTGTTCCAGTTATCGAAAGTCATAGGTATGGATGTGAAATCTCTGAGAGATTTATACGCATTCAGCCTCCCATCCATCACAACTTTCTCATCCAATACAGAAACAGGATCAACGGAATACCGGAGTCTCTGTTTCACCTGCGAATATCTCATCTCTGGCTCCAAAGCCCAGACCAGAGCCGCCACACCAGAAACATGCGCCGCAGCCATGGAAGTTCCGTCTTTGTATTCGAAACCACCGCCGGGCATTGTGCTGTAAATCTTCTCCCCCGGGGCAGCCAGATCAACCGAACCCGCCCCGTAGTTTGAGAAAACCGCCAGATCATCATTATGATCCGTTGCGGCAACGGAAATAATGTTGTCCAGATCATAACCGGACGGATAATGCGGGGCTGCGTCGTTGTCGCTCCCGGAATTTCCGGCTCCCGCAACCATCAGTTTTCCTCTCTGCTGTGCTTTGGTCATCACCTTCCGCAGTGCCTGCGAGTCCCTGCCTTCCCAACTGTTGTTTACGATCTTTGCCCCTTTTTCCATAGCATAATACAAGGCTCTGATGGCATCCGAAGTGAAACCGAACCCGTCCGCATCCATAAACTTCAGCGCCATGATCTTCGCAGACGGACACACGGACACAATGGTTCCGGCCACATGCGTGCCATGGCCCAGATCATCGGACGGGTCCCCGTCATCGCTTACAAAATTGTAGCCATGGACATCGTTTTTGTCTCCCGGTTTCGGGTTCTCCCACATCTTGTCCTTCAATACCGGGTGCATATAATCCACGCCGGAGTCAATAACCGCCACGATGACATCTTTCAGCATTTTTCCCTCTGCGAATGCCCATGCTTCGGGGGCGTCAATATCTGCATCGGCAGTTCCGCCGGTCTGTCCCGTGTTGTTCAGGCCCCACCGGTTCGGATCCGCATCTATGGAATAAATCCGGTAATTCGGCTCAATATAGCTGATATACGGGCGGGTCACGCCGGTGGCATACGACACCGACCCGGTCAGCAGCCACAACTGCGTCCGCCAGCTCGGGCTTCCCCATATCAGCCGGGCATCAGCGTTTTGAAGGTCGATCACATTCTCAACGCCCAGCTCCTTCTTCAGCGCCCTCAGATCATCCGGGTCAGCCGCCGAAATGTCCAGTTCTACAATCACCTCGCCCTTGGCGCACTCCTTGCCGTCAATAAAAATGGTCTCTCTGGCAGCGGCCTCCCCCGTGAACTGAAACATCACAGTCATCACCATTGCCAGAGCCAGCTTCGCCAGCCCTATGCTCTCAAAAAATTTTTTCATGACAAACTCTCCTTTAACCTTTTAATTACTGTTTAACATTGTGAAACTTCGCCTCAGATCTGGTTTGAATACATAAATCATTTTTTGGTGATCACCTCCTTTCTGTCTTTTATTTATCGGAAAAAAGAACAGGGAAAGGGGATAAGAAAGGGAAAAAAACTTCCCTTTCTTATCCTTTTTCCTTGTACTTTTTTTGATCGACATGGTTTAAAAAATTGTCGGAAATAAGTACAGGGAAAGGATATAAGAAAAGAAAAAAAACTTCCTTTTCTTATCTGACTTCCTTGTACATGTGCAGACGGACATGCTTCAAAAAATTGTCGGAAATAAGTACAGGGAAAGGAGATAAGAAAAGGAAAAAAACTTCCTTTTCTTATCTGACTTCCTTGTACATGTACAGACGGACATGCTTCAAAAAATTGTCGGAAAAAAATTAAAAAAATTGTTTTTTATTTGTATTCCTCAACAATTACAAGAAAATAGGATAAGAAAGGGAAAAAACTTCCCCTTCTTATCCCCTTTCCTTGTACTTTTTTCAGACGGACATGCTTCAAAAATTTGTCATCTGCACGGATTAATAAACAAGGATTAAAAAATGGGCTTGTGTAAATCCTTGCTTATCACTAATCCATGTAGATGGACGGACATGGTTTGAAAATAATTCTTCTGTCCGAACCCTGATTAAAGGATTCGGGGATTTTCATGATTCAGGTCTTCCTGTCAAAACAGATGGTTAATCCTGACAATCTTTTAATCCTTTAAGCTGGATTCGGACAATATGAAAAAATAACAGATATCTGGGATGAAATAAAAGAATCAAAGGAACTGGAGCTAATATCAGATGAAGAAGAGAAAGTCCTGCTGAACAGGCTGGCAAGCTACAGGGCAAATCCGTATTTTGCCGAAGATTGGATAAACTGAAAGAGGATGCTTATGACAGCACAAACAGGGCACAATATCCTGATCTTAAAACTTGCTTTTATCCGGATAACCTGTTATAAACGCTTTTAATTTTATAAGAAGCGGGCCGCGGGATGGGCCAACATCCGACGACCCTGATCATTAACCAAACCTAAAGCAGAAGGAGGTTTGATTTATGACTGAAAAGTCATTACCACAAACGAAAGACGAAAATCAAGCTTTGTCATTCAACGGAATGGAAATTCGGGAAGATAAGGAACTGGGCATGGTCTCGCTGACTGATATCTGGAAGGCAGCTAAGGGAAGCAAAAACCAAGCTCCTGCTCAATGGCTAAATCTGCCGAGGGCAAAATTCTTCATCAGGGACTTGTTGAATGAAGGAACGTATATTCATAAATATAACAGGCAGTATTTGACACTGGCTCGCGGAAGGGCCGGAACATGGGCGCATAAAAAAGTTGCTGAAGAATACAAGCGTTACTTGAAATTCGGGAGAAATACAAAGCAAAAAGAAGCTGAAATAAAGAAGGAGCTTATAAGCCAGTTAAGGAGAAAGTTTGGTGAGAACCAGGTAAAAGCCGAAGTGAAGACGGATGCCGGATATGTGGATATCGTAACTCCCAAACAAATCATCGAAGTAAAAAATGCCAAGGACTGGAAAGGCGCATTGGGGCAGGTTTTGGCTTACAGTGTGTTTTTTGAGAACAAGTCTTCAAGAATTCATCTTTTTGGAAATAAGAACAAAGAATTATGGACGGTTATCAGAGATGTCTGCGGCAGGTTTGATGTGATGGTTTCAGGATAACAGGCTATGAGCCAATCTGAGGATAGCCTGGCAGTTCGTTAAGGGTAAAATCGAGATTGCTTTTATCCGGATAACCTGTTATAAATGCTTTTAACTCTGTAAGAAGCGGGCCGAGGGATGGGAGTAACATCCGCTACGGCCCTGATCATTAACCAAACCTAAAGGACAAAGGAGGTTTGATCATGATTAAAAAGGCATTACCACAAACGGGAAACAAAAATCAAGCGTTGTCATTTGACGGGGTGGATATCCGAGAAGATCATGACAATGAAATGATCTCATTGACTGATCTTTGGAAGGCGGCCGGAGGGGATAAAAACAGAGCTCCTGCTCAATGGCTAAAGCTACCGGGAACGAAAGCATTCATCAAAGCTCTTGAAAAACAAATTGTTAAAATATCCCACAGTTTGTTGAAATCTCGTGGAAGATTAGGTACTTTTGCACACTGGCAAATTGCTCTGGCCTATGCAAAGTATCTGTCCCCTGAGCTTCACCTTCATGTGAACGAAGTTTACATGCGCTATCGGACAGGTGACATCACCCTTGCCGATGAAATTCTGGAAAAGGCCTCGACTGAAAACCAGGAATGGCTGGCTCAGAAAGCCCTCAGCACAGTTCACCGAAACAAACTGACCGGCACGCTGAAGAAACACGGCGTACATGGCCCGTTTAATTTTGCAAAATGCACGAACAACACTTACAGAGGACTTTATAACAGAACCGCCAGACAGCTTAAAGCCGATAAAAACCTGCCTGCAAAGGTCAATCTGAGAGAACACATGGACACGGATGAACTGATTACCGTTGGTTTTACTGAAATGGTGACAAGAAAGGACATTGAGAAACGGGATGTCCAGGGAAACACCCCCTGCGCCAATTCATGTCTGAAAATGGCGAAAAAGGTTTCCACTATGCTTTAAAAACCCGGTAAGCAGCCCGGGTCTGTTCTGGAAATTTTCAGAATTGACCCAGCAGAAAGAGACATGGGAAAAGCTTATGGATGTGACTATCGAATATGAAAAAGATTTCTATTTCTGGCTGATGAAAAATGCCAGTTTGCTTCGTGAGAAAAAATTCTCAGAAATTGACGCTGAACACATTGCGGAGGAACTCGAAGCCATGGGCAGAAGCGAGAAGAGAGAACTGGTAAGCCGCCTGACTGTTTTGCTTGCCCATCTTCTGAAATGGAGATTTCAAGCAGTGAAAAGGTCAAGAAGCTGGAAAAATTTGGTGGTGTTCTAAAACTGGACTTGCCCCGATATTTGCCAAATTGATTCAATGGGTTAAAAAGTTTAAGTCCAGTTTTAGAACACTACCGGAAAAATACCATACTGACCCAGCGTATTGATATCGAAGAATTTATTGAAGACAGTCCGAGCCTGCGCTATGAAATTGAAAAGAAGATAAACAAAGCTTATGAGAAAGCTAAATTAAGCGCTGAAGATGAGACGGGAATTGATAAGAAGCATTTCCCCAAAACCTGTCCTTTTCCCTTCGATCAGATATTGGACAGAAACTTTTTTCCAGAACAGGAGGAAAATATCTGAGTCAGATCCAGTTTCAAGTTTTTAGCTTTTAGCCTTCGGCTTTTAGTTTCGAATTTTCAGTTTCCTGGATGATGTACGGATTCGGGACGCGAAGCGTCCCTTCTGCATCCCCACGCGAAGCGTGGGAATGAGATCGCTGAGGTTTTTTCAATTCTCAATTCTCAATTCTCAATTCTCAATTATTACTTCCAATTGCCAATGAGGAGAAACGGGGACCAATAGCCCGGGTGTCGGTAGCGAGAACCGGAGATGAATTTTTTCTGGGCATTTTGCAATGCTTTGGCTTTTGAGATATTCCGCGTTCTGAGGTTCCGGTAAAACTCCGTGATCATTTCGCACGCTGCCTTATCCGCCACAGACCACAGCGTGGCAACTGCGCTTCTCGCCCCGGCTTTTACTGCAACACCTGCAAGACCCAATGCTGCCCGCTCATTACCGAGAGCGGTCTGGCACGCGTTCAGCGTGAGCAACTGCACGGGCTGTTCCCGGAATCTCCCGTAACCAATAAGCTTCTCAAGCCCATCCATTGTCAGCCTGCCGTTATACGTCTCCAGATAAGTATCCTTTGGCGTGCCGCCGAATACCCCGTGTGTCGCCATAATCACAACCGCATATTCATTGGTTCTGAATTCCCGTGTGAGATTATCAATGGTAAACTCCCTGTCCAGCAGCCCTGTGCAGTTTCCCATTATTTCCTGTATATTTTCCCATGATTCTCTGACTCCGGGTAAACGCGGGGCAGCTTCCTGGGAAAGTCCGTTAAAGAGAATCCGAGTATTTTTCAAATCTGCCTGCCCGGGACCAACAAGCGTGACACCGGGAATGGTTGCCAGCGCATATTTCTCAATCAGGAAACGCTCCCCGTCGTGCAGGGCTGAAAACGGTATCACACGGAGTGCGCCGTCCGGCACGATAATCAGCGTATCAATTTCCCGGGCCATCAGTTCGTCTTCAATGGGACGTATCAGCCAGTTATAAAGGTCTTTTGCATACGGTTTGAATCGCCGGGAACGCTTTTCCAGCCGTTTTCGAAACCGCCCTGCCCATTGCCTGAGTTTCTCGGAATCATCTGAAACATTATTTTGCGTTGCCCATCTTCTCATACCTTCGGAATCAACAGAAACATTAAACTGTTTTATAACGTCGGGCAGCGTCAGTAATAACGCCAGCCGATCCGGCAAGGGAATCGGATAAACCAGGGCGGTATGAGGGGGGGTGCGATCCATGACGGTCCTTTTTTTCTCCATTGCTGTCACGCATTCGTCCTGATAAAAATCCTGCAATTCGGCTCTTTTTAAAAGCTCCATGGTGTCCCTGGCCTTTTTCAGCTTCTCCCCAGATGCCGGGGAAGTCTCCGCCTGTTTCAGCAGCAAATCTGCAAGTCCGAGATAAACCGGTTTGACTTTTTCGTAAAATATCCCCCGGGTGTCACGAAATCCTGTAAAGAATTCCCCGCGAACAGGCGTGAGCGTCTCTGTGGCATTTTTATAAGCCTCAATTGCGTTATCAATATCTCCCACAGCCCTGAAGACTCTCCCCGACTGCCACTGCCAGAGATACAGCAATTCAGGAGAATCCGTGTGTTGAGCAAAAAATATGGCGCGGCGGGTCAGCGTGATCGCCTCAGAATAATTCTCCTCTGTTTCATACAATTGCCCCAAATATCCGTTGGCATAAGATGCCATGCGGCTGTCTTTCAGGAGTTCGGCGATCTGCTTTGCCTCGTTTAACGCGTCCGATGCAATCTCGATGACGCGGGGGACAGGGGGGTTCTCACGGATTTTTTGAATCAGCAGGCTTAATGAAATCAAATCCGCTGCTTTGTCATGAGAATCCGGCAGCCTCCTGATTTGCAGCAGCGCATGATTCAACTTTGTGATGATATCTTCCGGGTCCCGGTTCAGAACTCTCACACGAAGCATGTTGAGCAAAAGCTTTGATTTCAGGCTGTCATTGTCCGAAGATTCAATTTGTTCAAGGCTTTCCTCATAAACCATCATGGCCTCCTGATACTCTCCGCGAACCGCAAGAAAATTTCCCTTGTTGTTTAAAACGCTTGCCAGAATATGAGGATTTTTCGCCATGCGAGCCGTTTTCACGGCTTTCTCTATATAATTCTTTGCTTCTTCCGTATTTCCGAGACAAAGATAATGATCCCCGAGTATGCTGAAAAATAAGGCTTTGTGAGAAGGGACGCGGCTTTTCTTAATAACAGGCAGCGACTTCGCAAGAAGAGACAATGCATTCTGATAATGCCCGATTGCCTGATAAGCCTTTACCCGATATAACAGCGAATGCAGAGAGGCATCTGGCTCCTCATCTGAAAAAGAGAACGGTTCATTCTCGGAACGCACGATATTTTCAAACTCGCCTTTCCGCCAGAATTCATTGGAATCCATGCCTTCAAAAGCAAATGGCGGACTTGCCAGGAAATCATCAGGAGAACTGGGAATGCCGTCCCGGGCCGCGATGACAAATCTGCCAACCTCTTCTCCTGATCGCTGCATACAGGGGGGTTTCATCCACGTTGCCGCGTCCGTAAAATCAGACGGCAGAACGGTCAGACCGCTGCTGATATCCGCTTCCGGTGATTCGATTCTCACTGAGCCGTCAATGCCAAATTCCGAGGACGCGTCTAATATCGTGTCCGAGGACTGAATAAAATGATCCGCGGTGATACGGATGCTGCCGCCTTTTCCTTCATATGCTTTGGCGTGGATGTTGCTGTGATTCAGCGTCATAAACGCGGGATCAGCGATGTTGATATCGCCCGCGTCATCTGCCCCGCCTTTGACGCTGGTGGTGATGTTTCCATTGGAGAGACGGATGCTTTCAACGGTGTTTATTGCTATTTTACCGCCGCCTCCGTTTTCAGCTTTGGTTGAGATGATGCCGTCCTCGGAAATTGTCAGGTTTTGGCTTTCCATGGAAATCACTCCCGCATCCCCCGCGTTATCTTCCTTGCCCAGTGATGCCACAGCGATGACGCTGGGATTTCCTGCTTCATTCTTCCCTGAAAGATGAACAGATTCGGAGGCGTAAATTGTCACATCTCCGCCTTTTCCCTGGCCTTCGGTGTAACTGCCGATCCACGCGCCGCTGTTTAATGACAAGTTCTTTGTTTCAATAAACACATTTCCGGCTTTGCTGGTGAGATATTTACCAGAGGAACGGGGAACAATACTGCCTCCCGAAAGCGTGACGGATTCAGATGCGTGAATATTCACATCGCCGCCGCTTCCGCCGCCATTTGTCGCGCTGGCAATCTGTGCGCGGTCATTCATGGAGAGATTTTTGGTTGTGACGGAGACCGTTCCCGCGTCTCCGGCATCAGGCGATTCTGAATAAGACACCACAGAAACTCTGCTGGGAAAATCATCGTCATGGCCTGAAAAACTGACGGATTCGGAAGCCCGGAGGGTTATGTTTCCGCCAGTTCCGCTCCCGTATGTGAAAGCTTCCATCAATGCGCCGTTTTTTAATGCCAATGTCTCTGTCTCTATAACAATATCTCCGGCATTACCCATAAGCCCGTGAGAATAAACAGCGCCGTCATCAAGAAAAAATTGCCCGCACCGGATAAAAACATCTCCCCCTTCCAAGCCGCTGGAATCAATAAGGGCTTTCTCAATAGTGATATTTCCCAGCTCGTTACATGAAGATACATCCGCACCGGAATTTGTGGGAATGACTTCGCCTGCCGAAGCCACGGCAGCAATGCTGATTTGTCCGCCGGGAGCATGGAGAAATCCGGAAGGGATACGCTCGGTTACAGGATAAAGCGGCCCTGTTGAGCCGGGACTTACAAGAAGAAGCTCTCCCTGAGAATTAAAGAATATGATGTCACCGCTCTCATTAACCTCTGCGAACCCTCCGTCAGCGGCAATATGGGTCATATTGCCGTTATGATCCGCAACAAGCATTCCCCGCTCGTCAATCACGGGCGATTCGTAAGATGTCCCTCGCTTTATTTCAATGTTTCCGCCGATAAGGGATATGCTTTCACCTTCGGGAACATGGAGACCTGTGGGATATTCTGTAATTTTCTCCTCGCCGTCAAAAGTGATTGCCGCGATGTCACCATCTAAGAAACCAAAAGCCTTTGGCGGTGATACAGACATCACTTCATTGTTCTGAGGCATGGCAAAAAATTGTTCATTTTCTCCCATTCGCAGATAATCGGCCGTGCTGACATGAAACGAACCGCTCACATTCAAAACAGCGTCAGGTCCGAACATCACGCCGGAGGGATTCAGCAAGTATAAATCCGCGCCCGGAATGGCAGAACCTAAAATTCCGTCAATCCGTGAGACATCCCCTCCGGTGACGCGGCTGATGATGTTCCGAACTGAATCCGAACCGGTGAATGTCGCACTTTCATTTGTGCTGATGTTGAATTGCTCAAAACTGTGAAACAGATTTGCCCCGGCTTTTCTGCCGAATGCTTCCTTAATTTCATAATTCGGGCCTGGCAAATTCGATTTTCCTGCTGTTCCGAGGGTTCCGTCCAAAGTGATCTGGGCGATGCCCGGCACAGCAATGCCTGCCCATAAAAAGACAGCAATGACTGATCTGAGAATATTGTTTTTCATTTTTGAATTTTTATATATAACTCGGGGCCATTACCCCGGGCTGTAATAATAAGTACCTAACCATAAGTTTTCGATATTTGCCAGGGAAAGAAACCCGGCTTTTTTTCCGGAATGATCCGCCTCCGTTGAAGGAAAAAGTCGGGTTTCTCCGCGGTTTACGGAAAAAAAGATGTATAAAAAACTTTTGATCGGGTACTTATGTCCATTCAGGGCGTTTTGATGCTCAAAAGCGCATACAAACCAAATATTATTATGATGATACCTGAAATTCTGTTCACCCAGACCAGTTTTTCGGAGGTGAGTTTTTTACGAAACATACTGGTGAAACGGCTCAGGATAAACCACCAAAGCCCGGAGCCCATAAAGACACCGATAACCATCAGACCGGCTGACGCATAATGAGTATCCGTGTTCACCATTCCCAGACCCGCGAATATCGAAGCAAAAGAAAGAATCGTCATAGGATTTGTAAGGGTAAGGAAAAAAGTTGTCCCATATACGCCGACATGGTTATTATCGTACTCAGAAATGATTTGCTCCGCGGGCTTTGTAAGGAAAGCACGGATGCCCAGCCAACAGAGAAAAGCTCCGCCGACCAGGCCAAACCACACGCTCTGCTCAATCAGAAAATTTGAGATAAATGTCAGTCCGAACGCGGCAATAAAACTATAAACCGCGTCAGCACTTGCAGCCCCAAGCCCGGAAACCAGGCCACAGACATTTCCGCGTGCCAGGGTTCGCTGAATACACAGCAGACCAATCGGTCCCACAGGTGCGGCAATGGAAATACCAATAATAAATCCCTTAAAGAATAAACTGATTTCCATAACCTTATGATATTTATAAAGATGAGTCCTGACCGCCGGAGACCTCCGAGGTTTTGAAAACCTCGGAGGTCTGATGTCACCTGTCAGAATTATGGCAGTAAGGCAGCAGATGTATTAAAAATGCGTTAATTATTAAGATCAATCCAGACCCCGTCTTCCTTTGGGAAAGAAGCGGTTTTGGTCATATGATAAACCTGTTTAAGTATATCCGGCGTAACATCTCGCCCGCCAAGCCCTGCGATGTAGCCGAACACAGGCGGATGGTTGTCATGATTGCACAAGGCCGCCTTTATTTCCTGGGCAAAAATGCCGCTCACGCCAAAAGAGAAATTTCTGTCAACAACAGCGACCTTCTGAGTGTCGCCCAGAATCTTCCGTATCAGCATTGTGGGAAAAGGACGAAACATCTTGAGTTTGAGCAGTCCGACTTTTTCTCCCTGTGATCGGAGATCGGAAATCACCTCGCGGCAGGTGCTTGCGGCTGTCCCGGCCATGACCATGATGACGTCCGCGTCTTCACATTCAATGGCCTCCAGTGGCGCGTATTTCCGCCCGAACACGGGCTCAAATTCCTCCTGAATGTTTTCAAACCGGCCCTGTACCTGTTCCATTGCTGCCTGGATACTGTGGCGATTCTCCGTGTAAAACGCGGGCGGCGACATTTGCCCTATGGCACAGGGATTTTGCGTGCTTAATTGAATGCGGGGCGAAAGCGGAGGAAGAAAACGGTCAACCGCTTTCTGATCAGGCACGTCAATATCTTCATAAGTATGCGAAAGAAAAAACGCGTCCAGAACCACCATGACCGGCAGGTTCACCATTTCCGCGAGCCTGAATGCCTGAAGTGTGGTGTCCAGAACATCCTGACCATTTTCACAGTAAAGCTGTATCCACCCGGTATCCCGCTGGGCAAGGCTGTCTGTCTGATCCATCCAGATATTCCACCCGGGACCGAGCGCGCGGTTGACCTCTGCCATGACAATGGGCAGCCGGGCGGCCGAAGCCCAGTGCAGCATCTCGTGCATCAGGGCCAGGCCGTGGGAAGACGTGGCCGTAAAGGTCCGAACACCGCAGGTGGACGCGCCGACCACTGCCGCCATGGCCGAATGTTCGCTTTCCACACAGATAAACCGGGCATCCATGGTCCCGTCTTCGCAAAATTCCGACAGCGCCTCCACAATATGGGTCTGGGGCGTAATGGGATAAGCAGACATCACCTGAACTTTTGCGAGCCGCACTGCTTCGGATACAGCGTGACTCCCTTCCAAAACCTCTCTCATATTTTTTCCTCCTCCAGCGTCATGGCGTTGCGCGGACATTCCACCACGCAGATACCGCAGCCCTTGCAGTAATCCATATTGACACGTCGTTCGCCGCCATCAGATGACACTGCGACTTCACCGCAAAACAGGCGGCAGTTATCGCAGTCATTACAAATACCGCAGTTGAAACATCGCTGGGATTCTTTTTCGAGCGAATCCTCTGCAAAAGTGCCTTCAATTTCGGAAAAAGAAGCAGCACTTTCATCCGGGGAAAGCAATGGCGGAATCTCCCGATCCGCACGGGAAAAATAATCCGTGTTGATCTCCTCAAATGAAACCACATGGGAATTTCTGTTTTTACGCTCCCCTTCTGTATAAATTTCCATGGAGAGAGCATCGCCGTTTCCCACCCGGCATGCGGCAAGTCTTTCCTCAATCGCGTCCCGGCCCCTTTGAAAAAATGTGTCCAGAACCATGGCCGCCTGTTTGCCCGAAGCAATCGCGTCTGTAACGCTCTTTATGGGATTGGTCAGATCTCCTCCGAAAACCATTGGCAAATCATCTTCCAGAAATGCACAATGGCTCAGATTCAGGATATTGTCCTGTTTTTTCGGGGGCACATACCAGTTTCTTCCGGGTTCCGCGCCAATGGCCGTGAACACCTGTTCAACCTTTATGCTCATTGTGTTTTCGCCATCCGGAACCACCTGTGCCCTGCCGCCTGTGTCCGATTCAACGGGTTTCATTTTCTGCAACATAAGAACAATGTCCCCCATATTTGCCTTCATACGCATGGGAGCAGCCAGCTCCTTTAATCTGACCCCTTCC
This sequence comes from Desulfonema magnum, assembly GCF_017377395.1. Taxonomy (GTDB): domain Bacteria; phylum Desulfobacterota; class Desulfobacteria; order Desulfobacterales; family 4be13; genus Desulfonema_C; species Desulfonema_C magnum. The sequence continues at coordinate 1,720,721 of NZ_CP061800.1, forward strand.
TTCAGCGCCATTTCCACCTCATGCTCAAACGCGGGCATGTCCTGTCTGCGGCGGCGATAGACCAAAATGGGTTTTGATCCCATGCGGATCAGTGTGCGGGCCACGTCAATGGCCGTGTTTCCGCCGCCGATCACGGCTGAGGTTCCGTGGAAGCACGCGGCCTGTCCTTTTCGGGTGTCATGGAGAAATTTAAGCCCGTCATGGGCCATGGCCTCTCCGGGAATTTTCATCTCAAGGGAACGCCCGTAACCGCATCCCATGAAAACCGCGTCATATCTGCCTTTTGCTTGTTCCAAAAAGTCCTGATTCACGGGCTGTTTACAATAGATTGTAACCCCCAGGCTGACAATTCTGTTAATTTCATTTTTTAAGACATCCTCCGGCAGACGATAAGCGGGGATTCCCCAGCGCAGGACGCCTCCGGGTTCGTTCTCAGATTCAAACACATCGCAGACATATCCCAGACGGGTCAGAAAATAGGCTGCTGCAAGCCCCGCGGGGCCTGCCCCTGCCACGGCCACTCGTTTGCGATTGGCAAAGCTTCCGACCCGGGGCGTCCTGGGAACAAGATATTCCGCTGCAATGGCCGTGTCACCGACAAACCGCTCAATATGAGGAATGGCAACAGGTTGGTCAAATGCTGCCCGGTTACAAAAATTTTCGCACGGGTGAAAACAGACCCGGCCGCATACAGCAGGAAAAGGATTTTCCTTTAAGATGGTTTCATAAGCCTCTCTGAACATTTTCCGGGATGCCAGCATTTCGATACGGGCAATGTCTTCCCCGGCCGGACAACCCACGCTGCACGGTGCGGTTTTTTCGTCATATACCGGCCGCATAAAACGCCACGATCCTGTTTTATTGACTTCTGTGGAAATCTTGGAACGTGATATGGATAATGGTACTTCTTCAAAAAATTTTTGTTTTGCTATCATTATGTTTCCTTTCCAATTGAAAATTGAAAATTGAAAAGTTATGATTTGGGGGGCAATGGGACTCAGCCCTGATTTTCAATCATCTGTACTTCTTCATAAGCCTGTTTTGCCGCGAGAATATTTTGCCGCGGTTTGACAGGAATTTCTTTTTCAATGGCCTCTGCAATGGCCTCCATAGGCGGCATCTCCATAATCCGTGCAAAAGCCCCGATCATGGCTGTGTTGATGATGGGCTGGGTCCGTGTGCCCAACTTATGCCCGATGGCAATTTTCCCGGCGTCCACAACAGCCAGACGGTATTCTGAAAACCGTTCCGGATGTTCAGGAATGCCCGGAGCATTGAGCAGAATCCAGCCTCCGGGTTTCAGCCCTTTGGTCACATCCACATTTTGAAGCAGTTTGATATCCTGCACCACAACATGATCCGGGGTATAAACATTGCTTCGGATCAGGATTTTTTTATCAGCGTCCAGTCTGAGATAGGCTTCCACAGGAGCGCCCCTTCTTTCCACTCCGAAGACCGGAAAGGTCTGCACATGATAACCTGCCTTGAAAAAAGCCTTTGCCAAAACAACAGATGCCACCACCGTCCCCTGTCCGCCACGGCCGTGAAAACGTATTTCTTGCATAATTTCCAATCCGTTTTATGTTTGAACTTAAAAAAAGTTCGTTTAATTGTGTTGAGTTATAAATCAGACATTATCGGAAATAAGGCGATTTCCAGGAATAAACAGACCAGTTCGCAGTTCCGTAGTTCGTAGTTCCGCCTTTAGGCGGTGTCGCACCGCCTAAAGGCGGAACTACGAACTGAAAAAGCCGGTCTGTTCTTTTCCAAAAATCGCCTAAGCAGCCAAGCATCCGAACTTGCAGTTTGACAATGTTTTATCCGGAGTGCCAAACTTGCGGTTTGGCACTCCTTGTTTCCGGTTTCAGTTGCTGACACCTGTTTCCGACAAAGTCTGTTAAGGAATTTAGGTGCAAAAAAAATGTGTATATCATTAAAATATCTGTAAGACAAGATTTTTACTGTTGCCGGAGTCACCCTGATCACAGATAATAAAAATTAAGTTGCTATTTACGACAATTTTGTTATCTTATTGGTTAAAAAATAAATTTAAGGAGCAAATTATGGATTTTAATGAAACCGAGTTTCACATCGCTGATATTATCGCGTCTCTGCTTAATGTTATCGCATATCTTATCAGCCCCATCCTGCTTATCTGGGCAGTGAACACTCTTTTTAACTATGGAATATCTATGTCATTTAAGACATGGCTTGCCGGGCTTGTCCTTATCATGCTCGTCAGATTTCATTTAAGACCGGCACAAAATAGTTCCTATTATGGTGAGGAGGATGATTACTATTATGATGATGATGACAATGACGATGATGATTATTATGATAATGACTATGAAGACCGAGATGAACGAAAAGCAAAACTGAAAGCAAAGCTCATCGCGTATCAGGATCACAAAAATAAAAAAAACTCTCCTTCGGATGAATCCTGATGAAAAAAATACAACCGGATATTCCGAGGTCAGAGTGCATTCGCTGCGGTACCTGCTGTAAAAAAGGAGGCCCCTGTTTTCATCATGAAGACTACATAATGATTGAAAAAGGGATTATTTTATTAAAGCATTTATATACCATCAGAAAAGGTGAGATGGCCTATGAGAATGTCAGAGGAGGTCTTGTGCCGGTCCCATCGGATATCATTAAGATAAAGGGCCGGAAAGATTCATGGGCATGTATGTTTTTTGATGAAAAAGAAAATAACTGTACCATTTATGAAAACAGACCCCTTGAATGCAGGGTTCTGAAATGCTGGGACACGCGGGAAATCGAACAAATTTATACAGAAAACCGGCTGACTCGGAAAGATATTCTGTCTGATATTGAAGGGCTGTGGGGTCTGATTCAGGATCATCAGTCCCGATGTGATTATGAAAAAATCGGATATCTTGTGAAAGGGTTGGACGGGGATAAAAAAAATGATGCATTTGAAAATCTTCTTGAAATTATCCAATATGATGCTCACATTCGGTCTCTGATTGTTGAAAAAAGCGGGACTGATCCTCAAATAATGGATTTTCTGTTGGGCCGCCCCCTTACGGAAACAATAAAAATGTTCGGGGTAAAGGTGGAAAAACAAGGGGAACATTTCAGCATAAGATTAAATAGAATTTAATACTCGATAATCAGGTTTTCAGATCTGATCCGACCGGACAGCCTGTCATTCCTGCGAAAGCAGGAATCCACAGAGCCGGAACTGTGACATCGGCCAAAAATGGATTCCTGCTTTCGCAGGAATGACAAAAAAAGTTGATTATCGAGTAATAACAAACTATATCAGCGCAAACCCGCAGAAATGTCAGATAAGAAGGGGAATTTTTTCCTTTCTTATCTGATTTCCCTGTAATTGCAGCAAATTTTCATAATTGCCTATATAACAAGGGACATACCATGTTTTTAAAATCTTACAATGCTTCTGTATCATTTAAATTTATCTCTTCTGTTGTTTTTATTTTTACAGCTTTTGGTATCCTGCTTTTAATCGCCACAACCAGTTATCTGTCGAAATCAAAAATAAGCGATTCAAAGGACCTTTTCAACAGTATTATTGAAAGCTATGCCAATAGCCTGGAACAAATATTTGAGGATTCCATGCGAGATGGCCAGTACCTCGCCAAAGAAATTGTGACATGGTATGATCAGACGGATGCGGGCGACTGGAATGCGTATTTTTCAAACAAATACTATGTTGACAAAGATGGTGCTGTACGAACAACGTATGAAAGAAATGACACTTACGGTGTTTTTGTCAGCAACATCGGAAAATTTGACGACCGGGTCAGACGGATGATCATGGCCACAGAGCATAAAATCAGTATTCATCAGAAGGCAGCCTCTCTGAGATTTTTAGACACTTATGTTGTGATGCCTGAACAGATGATCATTATAGATGACAAAAACTGGCCTGCAAACATTCATCCTGATTTCAATTTTCTTGAGCAGGAATGGTTTCATATGGTTATTCCTCAGAACAATCCCGGGCGGCAAAGTGTCTGGTCTTCTGTCTATTATGATCCTTTATTGAAATACTGGATGATCAGTAATGCAAGCCCCATTTATAAAGGAAATGAATTTCTGGGATCCGTTGGGCATGATGTGGTGCTGAACACTCTTTTAACAACGATTTCCGAATTTCAGAAAAGTGTTTCTGGCAGTCAGCATATCATCATCACATCACAAGGCACTGTTATTTATCATCCTGAATACCAAAAGTTTATGGAAAATTCCCCGGAAACATTTGATTATAAGGGGCGTGAGGATATGTTCCTGATCAATGAGATAAAAAACAATGTCAGGAGAGATGAGAAGGTGATCTCTTCCGAAATTACCATTGATAATACGAACTATATGATCACTTTTGCATATATGGAGGCCGTGGACTGGTATTATGTGCAACTTGTTCCTTATCATTCAATTTTAGCACAAGTATATACCTTATCTGTTATAATTATCCTGGGGTTTTTCGTAACACTTATCTTTATCTCCTATCTTATCTTCCGATTAACCCGCGGCATCATCCTAAACCCTTTGCTGAAAGGCGTGAATATTGCTGATCAGATAGCCCGGGGAAATCTCACAAACGATATTGAGGTGTCTGCCAGGGATGAAATCGGACGGTTACTTGAATCTTTGCAGAAAATGACTCGTCAGATAGGAAAAATAATCACTGATGTAAAAACAGTTGCCCGGGGGGTCAGGAATTCTTCACTCCATGTTTCCGAAATGAGCAATCACCTGAGCAGCGGGGCTGAAGAACTTTCTCAGGCCACGTCTCAGCAGGCAGCTTCTGCTGAAGAGATATCCGCATCAATGGAGCAGATGGCGTCCAGCATCAGGCAGAATGCTGAAAATGCGTCAGAAACAAGAAAGATTTCACAGAAAGCTGCGGAAGATGCTTACAAAGGCAAAGAATCCGTAGATAATACCCTGACTGCCATGAAGGAAATTTCAGAAAAGGTGTCACTTATTGAAGACATCTCCCGGGAGACAAATATGCTGGCACTGAATGCCGCGATTGAAGCGGCAAGGGCCGGAGAATACGGAAAAGGTTTTGCCATTGTGGCAATGGAAGTACGCAAACTGTCAGATCGGAGCAGGAAAGCAGCAAAAGAAATCGGCACGCTGGCCTCTTCCAGTGTTGAAATTGCAGAAAATGCAAGCAGCATACTGAATCAGATTGTAATAAACAGCAGGAAAACCACAGAGCTTATTCAGGAAATAAGCATGGCAAGCGCAGAACAGGACGGGGGCGCGGGTCAGATCAATAAGGCAATTCAGCAGTTGGACATGGTGATTCAGGGTAATGCACAGGCATCAGAGGAGCTTGCTTCGACATCCGTTGAATTGGCATCAGGCGCTCGGCAACTGACAGATGTTTATGTGAAAAAACTTCAGGACAGTATCGAGTATTTCAGAACTGAACAGAAAGAGGATAAGACTGAGGAAAAACAGGAGGATGAACTTCTGAAAACCGAAGATATTAAAAAAATCAAAGCGATTATCGAACAATCTGAAAAGAAAACAGAAAATAAATTTCAGGAACTAAAAACTGATGGTAAGGTAAACAACACAATTAAGTTAGATATGAAAACAGATGAGATAGATGATTCAAATTTTGAGAAATATTAGAATCATATTATCATCGCCGGACTTTTTGCCTTTCAGACGAATAGTGCTGCTGAAGTCCGCAAACACCGTTTAATAAAAAAATTGAAGGATTACAAGTGTTTAAGCATTTGTTTCAAATTGTTCTTCAATCACGGAAATCCTCTGATCCTTTAATCAGAGTTCGGACAGATGAATTGCAGGAATATAGGAAATTCATCATCAGGTATTGAGAAGGCTGACAGGCTATGACTGGACAAACAACAAAAACAGTGCTAAAATTTTATTTTAGGGCTTCGGATAATTATATCGGGTAATTATAAGAGATAACAGTGTGGAAATAAAACCCAAGGAACTCAGGGAATATCTCACTGAGCAAAATAATTCCCCGTTCGGAGACTGGCTTGACGCATTGAAAGACAGAAAAGCCAGAGCGGTTATCCGTATCCGACTTGATCGTCTCAGACTCGGCAATTTGGGGGACTGCGAATCTGTGGGTAACGGTGTCTATGAACTGCGTGTTCATTTCGGCCCCGGTTATCGCATTTATCTGGGACAGGATAGCGATATTCTAATCATATTGCTCTGCGGCGGAACAAAAAAATCCCAAGCCAGAGATATTCGGAAAGCCAAGACATACTGGCGGGATTACAAAAGGAGGAAAAATGAATAAGATTTCAAAATCATATCAGGAGAAACTCCTGAAGTCGCTGACCGATCCGGATGAGGCCGCTGCATATCTCAATGCCGCTCTTGACGAGGGCTCAGACGAAGTCTTTCTGATGGCCCTGGAGAATGTGGCCGAAGCTCAGAGGAGAGTCAGCCATTCAGAAACAAAAGAAGGTCGGAAAATCAGATTGTCTGATCTCTCCGAAATATTTGCCGGTCTCAGAATCAGATTTGTCGCACAGGCATCGGCTCCGAAGTGCTAAAATTTTTGTCAGACGGGATTTGAGCAAAACTGCTATGCTGGCTCACCGATTGACCTTCAATCATGGAAACATCTTAATATTTTAATCAGGGTTCGGACAGATGAATTGCAGGAATATAGGAGGTATTTCGGAAAGCCCAATTTATGCCAGCAAACAGTATCAGCAGATTGAAAAATTTAGAATTTGGAATTCCGGATTGATTTGGAAATTGTTATTTGCCAGTTTATCCGGATCAGGAGGTTTTGTCATGGCACAGGCCGAGAAAAAAGAGCTTATTACCCCCGAAGAATATTTTGCAATGGAAGAAGCTGTCGAACACAAAAGCGAATACTATCATGGTGAAATCTTCGCCATGACCGGTGCATCTCACAATCACAACATCATTGCTGTAAATATCATGGCCAGCTTGCACGGTTCCCTCAGCCACTCTGACTGCATGACTTACACTGGCGATATGAAAGTTCAAGTTGATGAAGCCAGACATTATGTATATCCTGACGTGAGCGTTGTGTGCGGAAATATCGAATTTGTCGGGGACCGGGATGACATTATTGCAAACCCCGTTGTTATTTTTGAAATTCTGTCCCGGTCCACGCAAAGTTACGACAGGGGAGATAAATTTAAGGCATATCGCAAAATCAGGTCATTGCGGGATTATATCTTGGTGGATCAGTATGCGTGCCATGTCGAATATTTCTTCAAAAATAAGGCGGGCAGGTGGGAACTCGATGAATTTGAAACATTGGAAGAGTCATTTAAAATTCAGTCCCTTGATGTTGATTTGTCTTTGGCAACCATCTATTATCGGGTCATAAATGAGATTTGAAATTTGAAGCTCGGAACAGTGGCATACGTCTGTAAGAAAATCCCCCGGACCTCGGGATTTCCAGTTCAAGTTTCAGGTGAGGAGGTTTTATCATGGCACAGGCAGAGGAAAAAGAGCTTATTTCCCCCGAAGAATATTTTGCAGTGGAAGAAGCAGCCCAATACAAAAGCGAATATTATCATGGTGAAATCTTCGCCATGACCGGGGCCTCCTTTAATCATAATCTAATTGCGATGAATCTTGCAACAAGACTGCACAGCGCACTCCGGGATTCATCATGTTTTGTCTTTGCCAGTGATATGAAAATTCAGGCTGATGAAGCCAGACATTATGTGTATCCTGACGTGAGCGTTGTGTGCGGAGATATCGAGTTTCTCGGAAATCGGGATGACATTATCACGAATCCTGTGGTAATTATCGAGGTGCTGTCCGAATCCACGCAAAGTTACGACAGGGGAGATAAATTTAAGGCATATCGCAAAATCAGGTCATTGCGGGATTATATCTTGGTGGATCAGTATGCGTGCCATGTCGAATATTTCTTCAAAAACAAGGCGGGCAGGTGGGAACTCGATGAATTTGAAACATTGGAGGACTCGTTTAACATCCGCTCTGTTGATGTTGATCTGCCTCTGGAAACCATTTATTATCGGGTTGAAACTTGAAACTTAAAATTCGGGGATCTGCGGATTTTTTTATGCACATATGTAAGGGAACTCGAAATAAATAATATACCCGGTTCAGGAAAATGTAGGGTGGGTGCAGCGAAGCGGAACCCACCCTACATTTCTACATTTCGGGCAGATTATTTTTTGGGAGATTCCTAAATGTTCCGAGTTTCAAGTTGGAGAATATATTCATCATCCCCTCATCAGCATCTCAATTTCCTCTGCCTCTGCCGGAACATTTCCCGTCAGATCAACCGGCTCACCGTCAGTTATTAAAATGTCATTTTCAATTCTGACGCCAATGGCCTCATCCCTGATGTAAATGCCCGGCTCGCAGGTGAAGACCATTCCCGCCTCAAATTTTCGGTATCTGTTTCCGACATCATGCACATCCAATCCCAGATGATGGGAGGTTCCGTGCATGAAATATTTTTTATAAAGCGGTTTTTCCTTATCCTGCGCTTTCACCGCCTTAGCATCCAGCACTCCCAGACCAATCAGCTCTTTTTCCATTATTTTGCCGACTTCTTTGTTATATTCCTCAAGTGTGTTTCCTGGTCTGAGCAATTTTATTGCAGCTTTTTGCACTCGTAAGACCGCGTTATAAACTTCTTTCTGACGTTTGCTGAAACGGCCGTTCACCGGAATGGTGCGGGTGAGGTCAGAAGCATAATTTGCATATTCCGCGCCAAAATCCATTAGCAAAATATCACCATTTCTGCACCGCTGATTATTTTTTATATAATGCAGCACACAGGAATTCGCTCCCGAGGCGACAATGGATTCATAAGCCGGCCCCCTTGAACGGCTTTTCAGAAATTCATGATAAATCTCTGCTTCTATTTCATATTCCCATACCCCGGGCCTGATAAAACGAAGCAGTCGTCGGAATGTTTTTTCCGTAATGTCACAAGCCTGTTTTATCAATTGTATTTCAATGGGAGATTTAATGGCACGCAGATCATGCATAATCGGTGCCAGCCTTTCATATTTATGTAAAGGAAACGCAGCCATACACCATTTCAGAAAGCGGGTGTCCCTTGTCTCCACAACCATATCTGCCCGGGAATGTTCATTGGTATTCAGGTAAATATGATCCATCTCAAAGACCAATGACCTGAAAATATTATTAAATTCCGAAGTCCAATGCACCGTCAGAATTCCTGAGATATCGCTGGCTTCTTCTTTGGTGAGTTTATGCCCCTCCCATATGGCAAGATGCTCATTTGTCTCTCTGACAAACAGAATTTCCTTATGTTTTTCTTCCCTGGCATCCGGACAGATGAGCAAAATACTCTCTTCCTGGTCTGTCCCGCTCAGATAAAACATATCGGTATTTTGAATAAATGACTGTGTTCCGTCCGCATTGGTGGGCATAATATCATTGGAATTGAACACAGCAATGGAATTTGGTTTGAGATGCTTCACAAACCGTTCCCTGTTTTGAACAAACAAATTTTGATTGATAGGTAAATATTTCATTTAGGTGTTAGGTGTTAGGTGTTAAGTTTTAAGTGTTAGGTGTTAGGTGTTAGGTGTTAGGTGTTAGGTGTTAGGTGTTAGGTGTTAGGAAAAATTATTAAAATTCCATTTTTTTGCTGTGACATCAGGGCCGCTGTTGTCGCATAAAGAAGCAACTGTCTTGATCGGCTTTTTTTCAAACAGAGAACATAGAGCAAAGGCAGTTGTGTGTCAAGAGGTGTTAGGTGCTAAGAAGAAATAACTCTGTAAGTTCCGAACACTTAACACTTAAAACTTAAAACTTAAAACTTAAAACTTACCACCTAACACCTAACACCTAACACCCTAACACCTAACACCCTAACACCCTGACACCTGACACCTTAAAAAAATGTTTGCATTCTGTCATTAAATAGGTTAATGGTTTTTCGCTGTGGATCAAAAAAACTAGGAGGTGATTTATCTATGATCAGTCTTGATTTACTTGAAAAGCTTGATATTTTTGAAGGTCTGAATGACGACCAGCTCACTGCTGTTCAGGAAAACTGCGAGGAAAAGGAATATAAGCGCGGGGACAGGCTCTTTGCTGAAGGAGAAGACGCGACCCATCTTTGGATTGTAACTGAGGGACGGGTTGATTTGCGTTTTGAAATGCCGGGATCCCGCCCCACTTCGGATGATTACACTGTTTCTGCCGTATCAGCTCGGGACTCCGTAGCAAAGATACTGGGATGGTCGTGTTTTGTACCGCCGCATAAAATGAGGCTTTCAGGTTACTGCGCCAGGGATTGCAAAGTCATAAAAATAGGAAAAACAAATCTTACCAAGCTTTTTGCAAAAGATCCCTGGCTGGGATTTTTAATTATGTCATACCTGGTCAGAGTGGTTGGCTATCGCTTTCATCAGTTTCAGGATGAAGCTGCGAAAAATATGGGTGAAAATATTATGAGCTGTTGGTAATCAGGGCAGCCTCCATCCTTTTAAGGATTGAAAACAACTTACAGACCTGAAAAAAAATATTTCCGGAAAATAGAAGCCGGGTTTTTCACAATAGCCCGGTTTCTAAGAATATTTTTTAAAAAAATCATAACATTCCCATAGGATGTTCTATGTCAGTTATCACGATTTCCAGACAATTTGGTGCCGGCGGCAGAACTTTAGGGACACTTGTTGCCGAAAAATTAGGATATTCCTTAGTTGATGAAGATATCATTGAAAAGGTAGCGCAAAAAGCAAGGGTTTCACCCAACTGGGTAAAATCTGTTGAAAAGGAAGCCGGGGGACGCCTGCTGAAATATATTTCCGGTCTGGGACCGTTTCGAAAGAACTATTTGGAACGGATCGGGGAACATAAACGGGGATATATTGACGGACATATCTATGTTGACCTGCTTCATGAAATCATAAAAGAGCTTGCCCATGAAGGAGACTGTGTGATTATCGGCAGGGGCGGCCAATATATTTTAAAGGATTATGAAGATGTCTGGCATGTACTCCTTATTGCTGATTTAGATCATCGGGTAAAATTTATGGAGGAGCATTATGAGCTTTCCTCCAGACAAGCTGCTCTTATTGTGGATAAACACGGTAAGCGAAGAAAAAATCTGTATCGTTATTTTCACAAAGAAGACTATGATCAGCCATATCTTTACCACATAGTACTTAACATGGGCAGACTGACAATTGAAAAAGCTGCAAATCAGGTATGCAAATTAACAGAAGATGATTAGCATGTTGAACATCCAGCACTTCGATTTTTTTTTTTCCGGAGTGCAAAAATAAAGCGAAGCGGTTTTTTGCATATTTGAATATTCCGCAGCCCTAATTTTTTTTTTTTCGGAGTGCAAAAATAAAGCGAAGCGGTTTTTTGCATATTTGAATATTCCGCAGCCCTAATTTTTTTTCCGGAGTGCAAAAATAAAGCGAAGCGGTTTTTTGCATATTTGAATATTCCGCAGCCCTAATTTTTTTTCCGGAGTGCAAAAATAAAGCGAAGCGGTTTTTTGCATATTTGAATATTCCGCAGCCCTAATTTTTTTTTTTCGGAGTGCAAAAATAAAGCGAAGCGGTTTTTTGCATATTTGAATATTCCGCAGCCCTAATTTTTTTTTCCGGAGTGCAAAAATAAAGCGAAGCGGTTTTTTTGCATATTTGAATATTCCGCAGCCCTAATTTTTTTTCCGGAGTGCAAAAATAAAGCGAAGCGGTTTTTTGCATATTTGAATATTCCGCAGCCCTAATTTTTTTTCCGGAGTGCAAAAATAAAGCGAAGCGGTTTTTTGCATATTTGAATATTCCGCAGCCCTAATTTTTTTTCCGGAGTGCAAAAATAAAGCGAAGCGGTTTTTTGCATATTTGAATATTCCGCAGCCCTAATTTTTTTTCCGGAGTGCAAAAATAAAGCGAAGCGGTTTTTTGCATATTTGAATATTCCGCAGCCCTAATTTTTTTTCCGGAGTGCAAAAATAAAGCGAAGCGGTTTTTTGCATATTTGAATATTCCGCAGCCCTAATTTTTTTTCCGGAGTGCAAAAATAAAGCGAAGCGGTTTTTTGCATATTTGAATATTCCGCAGCCCGAAAACTTTTTGCTCTACTGATATTATTTGAAATCATAAGATGATGAGTTGATAGTTAAGATTCAGACCTCAGCATCTGTCTGCGACTGAAAATCAGAGCTGAGGCAAGTCATTTCAACCAGATGGGAGGGAAATTAATTGGCTGTCACAGAACAAGAAAATTATCATCAGGGACAACCTCATTCCTCTGATATGAAACTCGCATCTCCCCGGCAGAAACGATTTTCCGCATCTTTTTTTATTACTTTTTTTATTATGTTCGGCTTATGGCTGGTCCTTTCAGGCAGGCCTGATCTGTTTCATATTTCCCTGGGTATTATTTCCTGCTTCATTGTCTCATTTTTTTCGGCTGACCTGCTTTTACCTTCTCCCCAATTGAAAAAGATGCCGGGCCTGTGGTTCCGATTTATAAGATATATTCCCTGGCTGCTGTATCAGGTGTTTATCGCGAATATCCATGTGATGTATCTGGTGTTTCATCCGAGGATGATGGATGTGATTGATCCCAGAATCATGAAATTCAAAAGCAGGCTTACAAGTGACATGTCACTTGTTACGCTTGCCAATTCCATAACGCTTACTCCCGGAACTATCACCGTATATATCTCAATTTACGGAGATGTCACATTCCATGTGATTGATATTGAATCCGGGAAAACACTGCCCTGGATAATGGAGGCAAGGATTGCTGAAGTCTTTGATGAATAATGGATAATGTATTTCTATATTCCGGTTTATTTTTGGCTGTCATAATGGCCCTCTCGTTATACAGAGCGGTCCTGGGTCCCACTGTTCTGGATCGTCTGATCGGTGTGAACGCCATCGGAAGCAAAACAACTGTTCTGCTGATTCTCATCGGGCTGATCTACGAAAAAGTGGATATGTTTGTTGATATTGCCCTTGCATATGCCATGCTGAATTTTATCGCTGTGCTCGCGGCCTCAAGATATTTTCAGAAAAGAAAGGGGTTATATGATGAACAGGAGACAAAGTAGATGAATATCATTGTCACCATATTTTTAATATGCGGTCTGATTTTTTTTTTCGGCGGAGCTGTCGGCATTATTCGTTTTCCGGATTTTTATTCCCGCCTTCACCCCGCCGGAAAGCTTGATACCATGGGGCTTCTGATGACGATGTTGGCCATGGCGTTATACTCGCTTCATGATTTTTGCGTTGCGTCCGTACTCACCAGCCTGAAAATTATCCTGATCGTTGTATTTGTTTTTATCACAAGCCCCACAGCCACCCATGCCATTGTTGACGCGGGCGTGAGAGCCGGGCTTGAACCATGGACAAAGGAATAAGGCATGATTTGGCAACTGGATATTGTTATTCTTACATTTGTCGTCATCTGCGGAATCGGTGCGATAAGTGTCAGAGACCTTTTAGGAGCCAGTATTCTCTTCGGCGCGTACAGTTTCATGATGTGCCTGCTCTGGGCCATAATGGGAGCCGTTGATGTGGCTTTTACTGAGGCATCGGTGGGCGCAGGGGTCAGCACTGTGCTATTTGTGGCTGCTGTTTTTCGCACCACAAGGAAAACCAAGGATTGAGAATTAAAAAACAACGCCCTGACATTCACAACAGACAATCAGCAGATCGAAAAGTTTCCGGGCTGCGCGCAAAACAACAGAGAAATTCGGCTGTTTTCCCGGACGAAATACTCCCCCGCAGGAAAAAGCAGGGTTTCTTCCCCGTCCGCCCTTGCCCCGCGGGGCTCTGAAAACTTTTTCGATCTACAGACAATATCAGGAACAAAACTCCGGAGTGCCAAACTTTCAGTTTGGCAGCAGACAATATTCGGAAACAAAACTCCGGAGTGCCAAACTTACAGTTTGGCAGCAGACAATATTCGGAAACAAAACTCCGGAGTGCCAAACTTACAGTTTGGCAAGACCTCAGTTCCCCTTCGCCAAACTACCTCCTCTGCCTCCCCTGCCAAACTGCAAGTTTGGCACTCCTTTTTTGAAAATGTCAGTAGATCGAAAAGTTTTCGGACTGTCGCGGGACAGACACGGCGAACGGGGGAGAAACCCGGCTTTTTCCGGCGGGGGGAGCCTTCTGTCCGGGGAAAAAAAGCCGGGTTTCTCTGCCATGCCGCACACAGTCCGGAAACTTTTAGATCTACTGAATGTAAGAAAAAATCTGACAACAAAATCAGAAATCGTCTAATTGACACTTTTTCTCCTTTCACATATTTTACAAGGAAAAGCTGAAGGGGATATCATATAACCCCGAATGAACCCAACCCTATAAAAGGAGGAGTGTTATGCACGAAGAAAAATCAGGACAGGGCAAGAGTTTTTCTCAAAAAGCAGGTCTCTGCCTGGGACTATTACTGTTTTTTGTGATGTTGCTGTTTGATCTGGATCCGGGAAAACCTATCGTTACCCGAATGGCTGCTGTGGCGACCCTCATGGCTGTCTGGTGGATCACAGACGCGATTCCTCTCTTTGCCACTGCGTTGCTGCCAATGCTTCTCTATCCTTTGCTGGGAATTTTAAATGGAAAATCCACTGCTCCCATCTATATCAACAGCACGATTTTTCTGTTCATGGGCGGTTTCATGATCGCGCTGACAATGGAAAAATGGAACCTGCATAAACGAATCGCACTTTTTATCATACGCCTCATCGGCGGAGGTCCCTCGCGAATTGTGCTGGGCTTCATGGTGGCCGCGGCATTCCTGTCCATGTGGATATCCAACACAGCCACCGCCATCATGATGGTTCCCATTGGCATGGCAATCATATCTCAGATGGAGGCCAAATTTAGTGCTGAGGAGACACATAAATTCACAGTGGGTCTGATGCTTGGCATTGCTTACGCGTGTTCCCTGGGAGGTGTTGCCACACTCGTGGGAACGCCCCCGAATCTTTCCTTTGCACGAATATTTGAAATAACATTTCCGGAAGCCCAGCCTATTGCGTTTGGGACCTGGTTTATTATGGGTCTGCCATTGTGCGCGGTTATGCTGGGAATCGTCTGGGTTATGCTCACAAAAATATTTTTCCGTGTCCCGGCCCACATCACTGTTGACAAATCCATCGTGGATAAAGAATATGATGATCTGGGTTCCATGAGTTTTGAGGAAAAATCTGTACTCATTATCTTTTTTCTCACTGCTTTTTTATGGGTGTTCAGAAAGAAATTGAATCTCGGATTTTTCTCCATACCCGGATGGTCCGAACTGATGCCTTATCCCAGACTGATTGATGACGGAACTGTGGCCTTGTTTATGGCGATGATTCTGTTTCTGATTCCGACCCGGAGCAGAGATGCTGAATCGCCCACAGTCATGGGGCCTGATGTGATCAGAAATCTTCCCTGGAACATCGTGCTTCTTTTTGGGGGCGGGTTTGCACTGGCAAAGGGATTTCAGGTTACCGGACTTTCAACACTGATCGGTAATAAATTTTCAGGGCTTGCCGGCATGTCTCCCATTCTCATGATCCTCATTCTTTGCTTTAGTCTTACTTTTTTAACCGAACTGACATCAAACACCGCGACCACAGAAATGATTCTCCCGATTTTGGCCTCCGTAGCTTTTGCCATGAAGACAAATCCGCTGATGCTGATGATCCCGGCGACACTTTCAGCGTCCTGCGCTTTTATGATGCCGGTTGCCACGCCGCCCAATGCAATTGTCTTTGGCAGCGGGCGCATTAAAATAGCGGAAATGGCAAAAGTGGGAATATTTATCAATATCATCGGTGTGTTTGTAATTACCGCGTTGTTCTATATCATCGGAACCGCGATATTCTCCATTGACCCCAATATTTTCCCTGAATGGGCAAAGCATATGGGAACAGGCGCACATTAACTCATTAATAAGCAAACGATGCTGATAAGTACATAATAATAAGTTTTCCGATATTTGCTTATAATAAAGATGCAATACACAGGACAAAAAGTTGCGATGCGGGGAAGAAACCCGGCTTTTATCGGGAAAGAAACCCGGCTTTTTTTACCGGAATGATGCGTCTCGTAAAGGAAAAACCCGGGTTTCTCCGCATCTCGCAGAAAAAACTTTTGCTCAGGTACTTACTTAACTGTTCATTGGTAATGAGGAGAAAAAAATGAGAAACAGATTAAAAAAAATTATAGTCCTGGCCCTTGTGATTTTTGCCGGGGGATTCTGCCATGCCGAAGCTTCACAGGAACCGCTTGTTATCGGGGTTCCGCTGCCATTGTCCGGCAATCTGAAAGAATTTGGCATTATAATGAAGAATTCTTTTGAAATGGCTGCGGAATCTGTCAACAAAACCGGAGGGATCAATGGCCGCCCTCTGGAGATCGTGTTTGCCGATGACGGAGGCGAGGCTTCGACAGAGCATGTTTTCAGCAAACTGGTTCCTTCTTCCAAATCCGTTATGCTGGTGGGAGGCTACCAAAGCGACCGGACTTACCGCATGGCAAAAATGGCGGAAAAAAAAGATGTGCCGTTTCTTATCTGCACCGCTTCTGCTGACAAGATATCCCAGAAGGGTTGGAAGAATATTTACAGACTGAATCCTCCCATCAGTGAATATACAAAAGGGCTGGAGGATTTCTGGATTAAAAATTTCAAACCAAAATCCATGGCCATTATTTATGAGAACAGTATGTTCGGAACGGACGGCGCGCTCAGAATGATTGAGTTTTGCCAAGATCAGGTCATTGAGATACGCGCGCATTTTGATTATGATAAGACAAAGATAAGCCCGACCTATTTCCGTTCATTGGTCGCGCCTTTGACAGAAGAGCCTCCTGATGTGATTTATATGGTCTCTTACCTTGAAGATGCCGTGGGCCTTGTCAAAGCGATTCGCGGATTGAATATCAGTTCACTGCTGTGCGGCGGAGCCGGCGGTTTTACACTGGAGGAATTTGTCAGAAGAGCAGGGGATTCCGCGAACAACATGCTCACAGCAGCCTTATGGTCCTGGCATGCGGCCTATCCCGGAGCAAAGGAATATTACACTCAGTACACCGGGCGTCACACCAGATCACCGGACTATCACGGCGCAGAAGCGTATTCGGCCCTGTTTGTGGCTTCGGACGCTCTGAAACGGGCAAAAACCTTCAGCCCGAAACACATCAGGGAAGCGTTGAATCATACATTTATGAAGACCCCGTTCGGGCCGGTCAAATTTTACTCATATGATGATTTTGAGAGACAAAACAGTGTCAATACACTGGTTTTGCAAATTATTAACGGCAAATTTGAAACAATATGGCCTCCGGATATGGCCTCGGCCCGGTTTGTTTCGCCTCATACCCCGTAACGGAGAAGAGAAATGAAAGCAATCACTAAAATCATGGTCGCGTGCGACCTTTCCAAGTATTCAAAAGAGACCCTGGAATATGCCGCTCATTTGGCCGAAAAACTCCAGGCTGAACTGATTATCGTAAATGTGATCAATCAGAGAGATATAGATATAATCCTCAAAGTCGCAGAGGGACAATTTGACAGAAGTATTGAGACATATGTGGAAAAAAGTGCGGAGGAATATGTGAAACGGGTAAAGGAGGAACGAACCCGGGAGATCGAAAAACTGATCAAAGCAACATCCCCAGAGAACCTTTCTGTTAAAAAAATTTTCAAAACCGGTGTGCCATTTCAGGAACTCATCCGGGCAGTGGAGGAGGAGGAACCGAATATCATGGTTATGGGTCGGAAGGGGCGGAGTGATCTTGCAGGTGTTCTTTTCGGGCCTGTCGCTGAAAAAATGTTTCGCTGCTGTCCGGTTCCGCTGCTGAGTGTGCGCCCTGAAAACAAGTGAAATCTTTTTTGGAGAAAATAGCCCATGAGACTCCGCTTAATTTTGCTGGTGCTTTCTTTGCTGGCTTTTTTGTCTGCTTCCACTGGCGGATATTTTTATTATTCCTCATTAAAACAGGCAGCTTTTAAAGGGGCAGAGAGACAGGCTGTCACCCGTGTGGAAATGATAAAAAAAAATCTGTCTTCATTTCTTTCGGAAAATATAAAACCAGTAAAAACATTGGCCGGGATGAAATCGCTTCGTGAGGTTCTGACCGATCCCGCGGATGATTCTCTGGCAGCAGCAAATGTCACGCTTGATCATTTTAAGGCCACGCTCGATGCAGATGTTTGTTACCTGCTGAATCGCGAGGGAACAACTGTGGCCTCCAGTAATCGAAAGAACCCGGACAGCTTTATGGAACAGAATTTCGCTTTTCGCCCCTATTTTCAGCAGGCTGTCCGGGGAGCCTCCGCCACGTATCTGGCAATGGGCACGGCCTCGGGAAAACGAGGCGCATATTACAGTCATCCGGTTTATGAAGAAGCGCAAGTCCGTCCCCTGGGCGTTATCGTCATTAAGGCGTCTGTTGAATTTATTGAGAAAAGATTAAGCCTGGATGATGAGGAGATTGTTTTAGTCACAGATCCGCATGGGCTTATTTTCATTTCCAGCCGCACAGAGTGGCTTTATCATCTGTTACAGAAACTTTCCACCGAGGAAATCTCGCAACTCACCGATTCACTGCAATTTGGCAAGGGCCCGTGGCAATGGAGCGGTCTGGAAATAAAGAACGAAAAATATGTCACGGACAGGTCAGGAAATGGATATCTGATGCACCGGTCACCGCTGGATAATTATCCGGGATGGAACCTCGTTCATCTGCAAAACCTTAACACCATTTCCAAAAGGGTCTCTGATCCGATGATGGAAATTACAGGAAAAATCGTTCTTATCCTGTGCGTGTTTGTGGGAATAGCTGTTTTTATTCTGTTCCGAAAGGCAAGCAATGAGATCATCCGTCGAAAACGAGTTGAGAAGGCGTTGCGGGAAAGCGAGGAACGATATCGGGCTGTCTATCATAATACGCCTGCCATGCTCCATTCAATAAACAAGAAGGGACGTCTGGTGAGTGTGAGTGACAACTGGCTTGATGTTCTCGGTTATGAACGTGAGGAAGTGGTCGGACAAAGGCTTACTGATTTTTTAGCGGAAGGTTCGCGTCAGTACGCCGAACATGTGGTTGTTCATGAATTTTTTAAGACAGGTTACTGTAAAGATGTCTCATATCAGTTTGTTAAAAAAAATGGTGAGAGGATAGATGTTGTCCTCTCCGCATTTGGTGAACGGGATGAAAACGGAAATATCATACGGTCTCTGGCCGTATCCATTGACGTGACCGAAAGAAAACAGGCCGAAGAAGCTCTGAAAAAGGCCAAAGAGGAACTCAGCCGCTATTCCAGAAACCTTGAGCGTCAGGTAAAAAAAAGGACTCAGGAAATTACGAGCATTCTCAAATATACGCCGGATGTGGTCTGTATCAAAGACAGGAAAGGACGTTACCTTCTGGTCAATTCCCGTTATGAGGCATTGTTTGACGTAAAAAATGAAGATATTCGGGGAAAAACTGATCATGAAATTCATCCGAAGGAAATTGCCGATCTGTTCCGGAGCAGTGATCAGCAAGTGATCTCAGAGGGGCAGTCTTGTCAGGCTGAGGAGCGCATTCCTCAAAATGACGGTGTTCATACTTATCTCTCTGTGAAATTTCCGATTTATGATGACTCAGATACGGCCAGCGGTGTGGGGTCAATTTCAACAGATATTACCGAGGCCAAAAAAGCCCAGGATCAGCTCAGGCGTCTTTCCGGCAGCATTATCGCCAATCAGGAAAAAGAACGCTCCGCCATTGCCCGTGAACTGCATGACGAACTGGGGCAGATTCTCACTGCCCTTCGCATGGATTCGGTGTGGATAATGAAACGCATGAATGAGACCGATCCCAAAGCCGCGGAACGTGCGCTCACAATGTGCAGTCTGATAGATAAAACCATTGAAGATGTGAGAAGCATCGCCATCCGTCTGCGTCCGGGGGTGCTTGATGACCTGGGACTTGTTGACGCGTTGGAATGGTTTACTGCCGATTTTGAAAGACGTACTGAAATTACATGTATTTTTGAATGCTTTAACGTACCCGTGATCAATGACGCGGTCGCCACCGCAGCTTATCGGATCGCTCAGGAAAGCCTGACCAATGTGGCACGACACGCGTCCGCCAGCCGTGCGGATGTGCTTCTGAAAGCAGAAGAAGGGATATTGACACTCACGGTGAGCGATGACGGCAATGGTTTTGACACTTCGAAATTAGCAGAAGCCGAGGGGCTGGGAGTGGCCGGAATGCGTGAACGCTCCGGTCTTGTCGGAGGAATCCTCGAGGTTCATTCCATGCCAGGTGAGGGAACACGGGTCTATCTCAGGGTGAGAATTGAGAATTGAGAATTGAGAATTGAGAATTGAAAATTGAAAATTGAGAATTGAGAATTGAAAATTGAAAATTGAAATCGGAGGGGAATGCAATGATTAAGGTTTTGCTGGCAGATGATCACAGTATTGTCCGGGCCGGGCTTCGTCGTATTGTGGAGGAAAGCGACGATATCGAGGTTATTGCGGAAGCGGCCGATGGCAAAGAGGCGATTCAGCAGGCCCGTAAGTCATTGCCGGATGTGGCTGTTGTTGATATTTCCATGCCGGGCATGGACGGGCTGGAGGTCATTAATCAGCTTCACTCTTATTACCCGGAACTGCCGATTCTTATTCTGACCATGCATGAAGAGGAACAGTATGTGGTTCGGGCTTTTGAGGCGGGAGCCATGGGGTATATCACTAAAAAATCAGCACCGGAGCAACTGGTGAAAGCCATAGGAAAAGTATATGCGGGGTGTCGCTACCTCACGGATGAGGCAGCCGAATTGCTGGCGCTGCGCGTCGCCAGAGGGGTCAGCGGGCGTTCAGCATTGGATTCTCTTTCAACGAGAGAGCTTCAGGTGCTGAGGCGTCTGGCCATGGGGCATACCAATCGGGAGATCGCGGAAGCTTACCATATCAGCGTCAAAACTGTGGATACCTACCGATTCAGACTGCTAAAGAAACTCAATCTGCGGAACAATGCTGAATTGTCACGTTTTGCCATTCGGAATCATCTGATCGAGACGTGATTTTACTTAGGGAAATCGAAATAAATAAAATACCCGATACAAAAACGTAGGGTGGGTGGAGCGAAGCGGAACCCACCGCACATTTCCGGGTATTTTATTTTTGGGGAAATCGCCTTGCCCCATATGCATCAGGCTAAGACTGCCGGACGGGGTTTGCAACCCCGTCCGAAACGTTTGTTTTCGGGGGTCGGAAAATATTTCGGACGGGGTTGCAAACCCCGTCCGGCAGATCACGGGTTAATAAAAACAATGAGTTACGATCTTAGCCTGATGCATATGCGCCTTGCCCCCCCTTTAAACACGAACAGATAAAAAACCTGCCTTCTGAAAAACAAATTTACGCTGTCTTATCCAAAAGCTGTGACCTGTACGCCGCAATGTCTTCAATCGTAAGCACAGTGAAATCATGCTGCTCCGCAAAGGCAACGATTTCCGGCAAACGGGCCATGGAACCGTCTTTGTTGGTCAGTTCGCATAACACCCCCGCAGGACCGAATCCCGCAAGCTGCATAAGATCAACAGTACCTTCGGTATGTCCCCGCCTCGCAAATACGCCCCCGGGTCTTGCCCGGAGCGGAAAAACATGCCCCGGTCTGTTGAGGTCGTCCGGTTTGCAGTTTTCCGCAACCGCGGTTCTGATTGTGGTGACACGGTCTGCGGCAGACACCCCTGTTGTGACACCATAACGGGCTTCTATTGAGATAGTGAAAGCTGTCTGGTTACAGCTTGTATTATTTTTCACCATCTGGGGCAGGCCAAGCTCACGTATCTTTTCATCAGTCAGGCACAGGCACACAATGCCGCTGCACTCTCTGATGAGCATTGCCATCTGAGGAACTGAGATGGTTTCGGCAGGAAAAATAAGGTCTCCTTCATTTTCACGATCTTCATCATCAGCAAGCAGAACCCCCTTGCCCTGGCTGAGATCATCAATGGCTCTTTTGACGCGTTCATTTGAATTACCAAAACGAGAAAGCAGAAATGGATTCATCATAACACTCCCTTATATTAATTGATTGTTAATATGATAATATCAGGGTGGATAGATGAGATGGAGACCGCACTTGGCGCATTTCAGCGCAAATACGCTCTGATTGCGTCAGACCGAAAATGCCCAGGACTATGCTGCAAAATTCGGAATGTCGCAATGGCGCAACTGTACGCTGACCAGCGCCCAAAAGTGGGAACTGAAACATTTGGATTGCTTAACGATTCTCTCCCATCCGGACTGTAACCGTCGGCCCCGGATTCGCACCGGATCTGCTGACCCTGTTTTTTTTAAAGAAACAGGCGCTCGCGGGCTTTTCTGCATGATAGCAAAATCACCGCCGGTGGGGAATTTCACCCCGCCCTGAGAATTTATTTATTGGCTAAATAGTTAAATTGAAGGGGGATGTCAAGAAAAAAATTGAGTGGGATTCATCATTTCGGGCAGGCAACGCCCCGCAGGGGCGGCATATTTGCAGCATTGTCAGGGGGCCTGCGAACCTGCCTTATAAAAAATCCTTGTAGCGAAAAGTTATTTGCCGTCCCTCCGCAACTAAATCCGTTTTCCGAATAAAAAAACCCGGCAATAAATTGCCGGGCTATTTTCTGCCGTCCCTCCGGGACTGAAACTTATCACCCCGAACTGAAGCAGCAGCTTCGCAGCCCCCCGCCAGGCATATTCGCAGCATAATTTGCTACAAATATGCCGCCCCTCCGGGGCTTTGTCGGCATCCCCTGAATCTGTTATAATCAGGAAAAGAATTTGTAATCAATACATTTCAATCCTTTCTTATAGCAAATCCCTGTAGCAAAAAATTATCTGCCGTCCCTCCGGGACTGAGATTGCCATCCGACCCCGAACCCCGGCAATGAATTGCCGGGCTATTCTCTGCCGTCCCTCCGGGACTGAGATTGCCATCCGACCCCGAACCCCGGCAATGAATTGCCGGGCTATTCTCTGCCGTCCCTCCGGGACTAAAATTACTGAACCCGTTTCTGAATAAAAAAAACCCGGCAATGAATTGCCGGGCTTTTTTTTAATTGTCCGTCCGGGACTGAATTTACCATCCGAACCGAAGTCTGACAATTATCAATTATCAATTGTCAATTATCAATTGGATGGCGATCCCCTACATTAACGGGGCACTGGCCTGACTTTGTGGATGGCGTTGTACCCCAGGCCTATGGTCAGGATGGCGATCCCCTACATTAACGGGGCACTGGCCTGACAATCTAATCAAGGTGTTATGGGGAGATACACCGTATGGCGATCCCCTACATTAACGGGGCACTGGCCTGACAAACTAACATGGATATCGTCACATAGTTTAAATGGCGATCCCCTACATTAACGGGGCACTGGCCTGACATCTTCAGCGGGAATCCGATGTTGTCGCTTCTGGAGATGGCGATCCCCTACATTAACGGGGCACTGGCCTGACCCCCTCCCTTTGTCCGGGTGTCGCCGGTCTTTCTCGTGCAAGCCTCTGATAATAATAAGAAAAAATAGTAAGGTATTTTCATTTTCATAATTTTTGAATTTTGGCAAATTTGAGGCGAAAAGTTTGTAACAAACTGATATAAAACAAAATAAACTAACTTTTTGCACCCCAAAACTGCTAAAATCATAAGATAAAACATAAAAATCAGCAGTTTCCGAACCTGCGAAGCATCGAAAAAAGCCCCTGATTTTCACGTTTTTGAAAATTTTTTTTCACAAAAAAAGCAATTTTAAGGAAAAACCTCATAACTATTATTATAAGAAAAAATATCACCACCATTGTTATTATTATGATTGGAAAAGTCCATAACACAGGTTTTTTTCAGATATGACCTCTGATTCCGGTCGAATAAGCAAAAAATGTGATATAGCCCCTGAAAACACTTGTTTTTCAATTAATTTCTCATAATTTTCAATTAGTCAGTGTGGCCCGCTCCCCTTACCCGAGACCCTCTTACCCCCAAGCCTTGCCAGCCCGATCAGACCGCAGCCAAGAAGGAACATTTTGGCAGATTCGGAATGATTCCCCGGGTCATGTCCATTTCCCAAACTCACGCAAAAGGAATTACACGAATCATTTTTTCCGGGGATTGAAAAAGACAAGTCATCCTTTTCCAGACCATTTCCCATAAATGACACCGTAGCCAGCGCAAAAGTTTCTGATGACGGGCAAATCCCCATATCCCAGTGACAGGAAAACTTTGACAGATTTGCCCTTTTTTTGTTATCCGAGGGCCACCCATCTGTATCATACAGAATATCACATAACCCGCTCTCCGGCAGATAATCGCCAAAATCGCTGGTGTCATAATGAACACCGAACTCAAACGCAGACAGGTTTCTGAAAGAATACCGCTGAACATCATTTTCCAGACCTGAGATAATAATATCCAGATCAACAGACTCACCGCTATTCTCAATTGCCAAAGCAGACGGAGTGAAATTCAATCCGATTGCCCACGCCTGAGTGTCTGAAAAAGACATTGCTGCGCGGGCAATACAGAAACAGATTACAAGTTTTCTTCTGAGGGTCTTCATAATCATCTTCCTTATTGACTTTTCGATTTTTTCCTTTTGAATATATAAAAGTCAGAAAGAGATGACTGAGGACATTTTTTTATTGTTTTTTTCAAAAATATATTTTTTCTGATGATAACGGATTTAAGGGAGGCTGGGAAAGCCCCGTAGGGGCGGCATATTTGTAGCAGCTTTCAAATTGTCTTGTAAATCTAGTGCATACTTGTTAGGAACAAAATTACAGGGTTTTTTAGCAAGGACTGAACCGCTAATGAACAGCCCGCCAAATAACACCCTGCTGAGTTGCACCTGGAAATCTTTCTCATTAACTGTCTGAATATAAATCGGATATCGCCATGTCACAAAAAAAGCAAAACAATCTGATTCGGCGGCTTTGCGGGGGACTAAACAAACGCTTTGCCGGACGTTCCTGTAACAATTATGAACGATCCACTACTCAATGTCGGTTGCTCAGAAAACATCGCATGAATGAATTCTGGGAAAAATGCCGGGGCGAACCCTTTACAATGATGTACGACACTGTAACAAAAATTACAAATACATTCAGGCTGAAAAAAATGTCTGCCGACCACAGCCGGTCTCATTTTTTGCAGACCTTTGCGAAATTTTTTTCGCGCGGCCTTCAGTTTGCGAGATTTTTTCCGTGTTCCCGGTTTGCGGGAGCGGGATTCACGGGACTTCCCCGGCTTTCGGCGTTTTCGCTTTCGGCCCGATCCTCCCGGCTCGCCAACGGGGTTTCCGTCAGGCTTCGGAACAGCCTGACGTCCCGAAACCCCGGCACTCCGCCCCGGCCTGCTCTGTGATTTTCCCTGTGTGCCGTCTGAGGAGGATCCGCCCGTCCGCACCCCCTGTTCCGCCAACGTCAGTCTCGCTTCCGCCGACATATCCGGCATAACCGCAAAACCCACAACCAGTCCCAACATCCATATCATCACCCTGCTCATTTCTCATCCTCTGACAAATCCCGGAATTTCTCCGATTTCCTCGCTGAGAAGTTAAAAATAAAAAACATATCCCGGATTGCCGGAATATGCAACCCCGATTTTCATATTTTCATTTTTACCGACCAACTTTCTGAAATCGGTTAAGGTTTTTTAATTCGGACTGAAAGTTTGCCGCCGACAGATTTTTCAGTCCGACCTGGAAATTATTAACGGGAGCTTTTCTTAATAAAATCAGAACAACTTATAATAATTTAAAATTTTCATGCAATTACCCTGATTTTTAAAATCTCTTGACTTGACAACACATATCTTCTTTGGTAATTACTCCCGGTGAGTAAATTTTTTTCTGATTATAACGCCTTTTGGGGAGGGCCTGACCTCTTAAACTGATTAAAAAAAAAGCCGGTCAGGGACGGACTGACATTTCGCCCGACATTTCGGACGGGATTACGACGCGTTCCGCGGCTGACCGGAGCAGTCCGAACCGGAAATATGCCGGTATTCGGCAGCTTTATGTATCAGCGGTGGTTTCGCCTGACTGTATATCAGAATATAACCTGCTGAAATTATTGTTCACAAAAAGACGTTATAATCAGATTTTTTTGATTGACAAAGAGGGGTATAAACTGTATTCATGCATCTCTGAGCGGCATTTTTTGTATTTCAGTGAAGGCAAAGGTCCGAGTCTTCTCAGTTTTTTTAAATTCATGTGTTTTTCTGAGGGAGAACTGTAAGTTCGGCACTCCGGAGCAGCAAACATTTTGTTAAAAGCTCTATTTTAGGAGCACGGCTTTCTTATAAAAATAAGTAATAAATTTGAAGAGGTTGTGCAAACAGAAATTTTAGGAGGTAATAATGAACAGTAAAACAGTATATACCTATCGAAGTGGCCAACGAATTAATTTAATCAAAAGTCCTGACAAATTTGTTGCACGTATATTGCCACAAGATTTAGGATCAATAGGCATCCAAAACTCAGAACAGCTTTCTTCATCATCCTCTCGTGTCATATGCAGACCAGAGGAGCTGGAAAACCTTATGCAACAATGTCGTGCAAAAGCACCTTGTCACCACGACTATGAATCAGAGGAGTCTGGTGATAAATATTTAATCACTGATCGAATATTTGTGAGGTTCAAAGATCCGAATATATCATTTGACAGGGTTTCAGAATTCACAGGACGATATGGTCTTATTTTTTTGGAAAAGTATTCTGATAGAGATTATCTTTTTCAACTTACCAATGCCACAGGTATGAATCCTGTAAAGCTTATTGTTACTTTGACAGAAAATGAATCCCTTGTGGAACTATCTGAAAATTCTCTAAACCATCAGATCCAACAATATGCGTTTACACCCCCTGCTGACCCCATATGCATCAGGCTAAGAATGCGGGACGGCTGCCGGACGGGGTTTGCAACCCCGTCCGAAACGTTTGCGGGCGGCGATCCGGAAAATATTCCGGACGGGGTTGCAAACCCCGTCCGGCAAAATCAGAGTTAATAAAAACAGTAGGTTGTAATCTTAGCCTGATGCATATGCCTGCTGACCCCTCATACAATAGGCAATGGCACCTCCACACACATTTCTATCATCAAGAGTTTGATCCAAGATCATCTTCACGTTGTGAAGATGCCTGGCAACTACTACAGAGTTATGGAAGTCGTGATGTTGTAATAGGGATAACAGATGACGGTTGCCTAATGAATCACTCTGATTTTAATTCATCAGGTAAGTTTGCCGGATGGGGGTACTTTAGCAAAAACATACTGTATACAAATCAAATGTATGCTGCTAATCCAAATAATATGTATGAAAGAGGTCATAATCATGGTACAGCCTGCGCTGGTGTGTCTGCGGCCGAAGCTGATGCTATGCTTACAGTCGGTGCTGCCCCTGGGTGTCGATTGCTACCCATTAAATGGGAAAATGTCTCGATGGGGGGATTGGCTATCAGTGATGACAAATTACTTACAGCCTTAAACTATATTGCAGACAAGGTAGATATCCTATCAAACTCCTGGGGATCCCGCACCGCTCAGAGATCCTACTCACTAATGGTCAATGAAAAAATAGGCTTTCTATCTCAATCCGGAGGACGGCGTGGAAAAGGCATCGTCTTCCTTTGGGCAGCAGGTAACGAAAATATGCCTGTTAATGAAGTCACCTCTATTAATGTCCCAATTTCCGCAGACTCTGATAAATATGGAAGATGGATAGTAAATAAAGCTCGTGTATTCAGGAGGGCATTTGCTGATAATCATGGTGTAATGTTGGTTGCTGCCGTAGCTAGCAATGCACAGCGGAGCCATTACTCCAATTACGGAGACGGTATTGATATTTGCGCTCCCAGTAACAATTTGCACACTTATAATCGTATGAGGGTGCCTGGTCTGGGTATAACTACAACTACTGGAACGAATATGTTTTCGGAACAGGACTGTTTTGGTGGCACCTCAAGCGCCACGCCATTAACGGCAGGAATTGCTGCTCTTGTTATCTCAGCTAACCCAGATCTTCGTGCGTCGGAGGTTATTTCCATTCTTAAACGCACTGCAAATAAAGACTTAAATTTCCAGGGGTATCAAAGAACGCCTCCCATTCCCCAAGATCCGGATACAAGTTGGGATGTTTCTCCGGTAAGCAAACCACCCTTTCAAGGAGGCGAATTCAGAGATATTGGGTCTGCGGATGGAACCTGGAGCCGCTGGTTCGGACATGGTAGAGTTGACGCTCGTAATGCTGTACATGAGGCACTTAACAGGAGCCGTGAACCTAAATTTGACAAGAAATATGCTAATCTACAGTCAATAGTAATTCCTGATTATAATAATTATGGGATTATTAGCACTATATGTATACCGGACAGGATAAAAATGAACGAACTCCGAGTCAGTGTTGATATTGAACACCCTTGTATTAGCGATCTGGCTGTACAGCTTGTTCCTCCATATCCTAATCGCCCAATTATCCTCCATAACCGAACTGGAGCCTTCCAGACCAATCTAAAAAAGACTTACACAATTAAGGAAGTTCTTCTTTTAGGGTCATTAAAAGGATTGGATATTTTCGGTAATTGGGGACTATCTATCCATGACTTTGTTTTTGGTAATGCTGGTACACTCCTGAGTTGGAGTTTGGAAATTGATGTTATAGATTCCCTGATCGTGGAAATGAATCAGCCGCTTTACATACCTGATAATAATTTATCAGGCATATTGAGTTCTATCCAAATTGACACTGATTGGATTATCCATGATATTAATATAACAGTAGATATCACACACCCACGGATATCTGATTTGCAGTTAAGATTGATTACGCCGTCTGGATCCGTTTATGGAATTCAAGACCGTCAATATGGATTCGGCGACCGGCTCATTAAAACTTGGAGTACAAAAGATTTCCAAAATCTCCAGTCACTTCGTAACACTGCTTCTCAGGGCAGATGGTTACTTAATGTCACTGATGTGGCAGGTTGTCAGACTGGCCGACTTAATCGATGGAGTATAGATATTACTGGTATTCCCAGAGGGTAGAAAACAACACTGGGAGGTTTCAAAATCTGTCTGGAAGCGCGCTCAAGAACAATAGGGGCAGGTACTCAATATTTGACTTTGTAATTAAGGAAAAAGGATCGCTAAAAAAATGAATGCAACAGGAATGCTGACTTCACGGATTTACTAATGACAAAAAATCAACATATAGCATTGTGGACTTGCCCAAGAACTCGCTCTACATTACTTGCACTTTCATTCAGTCAGTTAGAAGAATGTATTGTTTATGATGAGCCTCTTTATGCACATTATTTATTAAAAAACAATGTCAATCACCCTAACCGTGAATTAGTAATTGCTAAAAGAGAAACAGATTATCAGAAAGTGCTTCAAAAAATGACAGGTGATTTACCCGAAGGTAAAACTTTTTCATTTCAGAAGCAAATGGCAAAACATGTTCTACTCGATTATGATAACAATTGGCTGAAATCTATGACTAATTTATTTTTAATCAGAAATCCCAAGGAAATCATTTCGTCCTATATTAAAGCATGCCAAATTTTATCTGGTGAGGAAATCGGTATGAAAGCACTTTATGATTTTTTTAAAAAAGTTGAACATATAACACGGTCAACTCCTTTAGTTGTTGATTCTACAGATCTGATAAAAAATCCTGAAGGTTATTTGCGTTTAATATGTGATAAACTGGGTGTTGCTTTTTCTAAAAAAATGATGACTTGGAACGCAGGGTTAGAGACAAACAAAGACAGTATTTCTCCATTTCCCTGGTTATGGACCGGCGATTTACCTCCTACTGCCTGGTACACAACGATTGCCAGTTCAACCGGATTTATGCCCTATGAAGAGAGAGAGGTTGATTTGTCCTATGAATTGATGCAAATCTTTGAACAATGTATTCCTTTTTATGATAAATTGTATAAATATCGAACAGTTATTGATAGCTGACAAAACAGTCTGAGTAGAAGGTGTTTGAAAAGTAATACAAGTAAATTATTGTGATGTACAACTGAAAAATTTTGTGTTAAAAAGGGGACCGATTTTAATTCCGAAGCAGTGAAAGGAGATTTTCAGATGAACCGGAAACCTTATTCCGCCGATCTGACAGATGAACAGCGGAATAGGATGGATTCGGGCCGGTTATGGAAATTGCAATCCGTTCCGAAGGTAGCAGAGGCTTCACCCTACTTAATTATTTGATAAAATAGGATTTGCGTTATGGATATAAGAGAAAATAAACAAGTCATTATGGACGGCAAGATGATTCATACATGGGATGAGGTTAAATCTGCATACAGCAAACGTATGGAAACTTATGGGCCGAGTTCCAAAGGGCTTTTCTATCGGCACATTCCGCAAGACTTGCCCACTCCTCCAAAATTCTACATCAGATCATAAGACCCGATGATTCCGTACTTGACGTAGGTTGCGGCATCGGAGCGATTGTTCCGTTTATGCCGCCCTGTGTTTACAAGGGAATTGATCTTGTATCCCAATCTGTGGAGGAAGCCCGTCAGTCTTATCCGGATCTGAGTTTTGAGTGTGCGAATCTCACAGATATAACTGATAAATATGACTGGGTATTTCTGATTGCGATAACCGCGAGCATACCAATGCCGGAAGTTTTAATAAAGAAAGCATGGGAGCTTTCGACAAAAGGTATGATTGTTGACTTCCTGGATCCTTGCAAAGATCATAGGGATTATCTGAATACCTTCAAAATGGGGGCATGCACTGACTTATTTCTTGAGATGGGAGCGCAGCGGATAGAATTATACCCTACTCGGAATCTGTGGAATGTGTTTGTTGTCCATAAGGCCCCTTTTTGGCTTTAAGAATAAAAGTCAGCTAATTTGTAATTTTTTAATTTGTAATTTTTTTAATTATTTAAAAACTTTTAATTTCTTGGAGGTTAGCTGTTATGTTTGAAAAAATATCTGCAACAGGGAACACTATCAGAGCTTTTCAAAAAGGAACGAATCCTGGTTATAAGGAAGAATATGGATTGGATGAAATGGTTGCAGCAGGCAAAGAAAGCGGGAGCAGATTAGAGCATATTTTTGACGGGATATACAATGGAAAGATATATGAAGAATATAACAGCATTTGGCAGGACTTTGATCTGCTGCCTCTGCAGGACAGAAACAACATCGTTTCTTTGGGAGAAGGAGCCAGTGAATTAATAGAATTTGAAGAATTAAGCTCTGTTATTAACGGTGCAAAGCTTTATCTTCTTATGGATAGCGAAAAAAATCCGACAGGTACGTTCAAGGACAGGGAAGCCTCTCTTATAATTAGCAGGTGCCAAGAATTGGGGTTGAACAATTTGGTATTTTATTCCACCGGAAATACAGGTCGGGCTTATACCAATTATGCGGCTCAACTGGGCCTGACAACTTATTTTTTTATGCCTGGTACCTGTCATTATAAAAACACCAGGCACATCAGAAAAAATAGGAATAACTATATTATTTATGTTGACGATCATTATCCGAAAATCAGCCCTTATGCAAAACAGTTTGCCAAAGTCAACGGATTGACGTCTTTAGCTCCTCTGCACGACCGCACTGAAGCATACGCAACTGTAGCCTATGAACAGTTCCGTAAATTACCAAAATGCGACTTTTTTTTGCAGACTATCGCCAGCGGCATGGGGCCTATTGGTTTTCTGCGCGGGCATAAAAATTTAGTTAAATTCGGTTTGGAACGTCAGGAAGATATCCCCCGTATCATCTGCATCCAAGCTAGTGAAATGAGCGTTATGTCCCGTGCTTACAATAGCGGAAGAACTATCCTTACCCAAAACGATTTGCCAAAAACCTTTACTGATGACCTGTTTGAACCAACTTTAAATTCTACTAATCCTGTAAATAATTATCCTGATCTTTACAATTGCCTTCAAGAGTCTGACGGTCTGATTACTCATGTTGATCCCGATTATGTAAAAGAAAAATCACAACCCCTTTTAGATGCTTTTAAGAATAGAAAACTGGGACTTAGGACCGATTTAGAGTTATCTAATCTTATCGGATTTGCCGGTTTGGTCAGCCTCGCAGAAAAAGGTCATTTTCAGCCAAACCAGACGATTATGATGCTTTCTTGCGGAAAAGGCAAAGATAAATCAACCGAACTATATGAACCTGATGCTTGGGTTAATCCTGAAAGAGATGATCCGTTAGTTTTGAAACAAAAACTTGACTCTCTATAGCTTTGACAAAGATATTGTCCCGAAGTACAAAGGGGTTTCCCAAAAATTAACATACCCGAAAATGTAGGGTGGGTGGAGCGCAGCGAAACCCACCTGCATCTGAATGCGGTATATTATTTATTTGGAGTTCCCTAAGTTCGTACACTCCGGATTGACTTAAAGCTCTGTAATAAACTGACTAGTAAAAATCTGTTCAAAGGAGTCATAATGACTGAAAATAAAACAGCTTTGATAACAGGCGGCGGGAGAGGCATCGGACGTGGTATTTGCTTGAAACTGGCATCTCTGGGTTACAGTGTTGCTGTTAATTATTGCCAGGACCATAAAAGTGCTGAAAATACGGTAACAGAAATTAAAAGTATGTCCGGAACAGCCATCTCAGTCCGTGCTGATGTAAGTAATTCAGTTGAAGTATCCAAAATGGTGGAACATATTAATACTGTTTTCGGCAGGATTGATGTTCTGGTAAACAATGCCGGAATCAATATTGATAAGCCTTTTTTAGAAATGACTGAAGATGATTGGGATCGTGTGGTTGATACCAATCTTAAAGGAGCTTTTTTGGTTTCTCGGGAAGTATCTGTTTTAATTAAAGCAAAAAAGTTGCACGGAAATATCATCAATATCGGATCAACTACTGCGATTACAGGCAGAAAAAATGGCGTGAACTACTGTTCCTCTAAAGCCGGCTTGTTAGTTATGACCCGCTGTCTGGCTAAAGAACTGGCTCCTGATATTCGTGTTAATTCTGTTATCCCGGGCTTTACTCGAACAGAAGAAACCCGTGAACGGTTCAAATTAGACACCAGAGAAGAATATGAGATATCAAAAAGGGATATCCCTTTGAAACGACTTGGAGATCCGAAAGATATCGCATCGTTGGTAGCCTTTATTATTTCCGAAGAAGGTGCTTATATTAACGGACAAAAATTTATTGTTGATGGCGGGGAGAATATGATTTAATTTTCAGCAGCTTACTGCGGGGGTCGTTAGAAGTTTCAGATGCATTATTATCTTAAAAGTTTACAAAAACGGATGGAGGAACTGGTAATAAATAACATACCGGAGAGGACTCCTTTATTTTGGACAAAATCTGATGGTTCGTCAGTTAGTTCTGTTGATTTGGTCATACAAAAGGAACTAATAGCAATTATTGAAAGAAAATATCCTGACCATCGTATTCTATACGAAGAAGGTGAACAACTGCATCTATGCAAGCCATCAGATTTTACATGGATAATTGATCCTATAGATGGAACCACAAATTTTTTGAAAGGAAAAAAAGAGTATAGTATTTCTGTCGGGTTGATGCAGAATAACCAATTTGTTGAGGCATTAGTGATTTTTCCCGCTTACAAAGAAAGTTATTATGCTGCTAAGGGAGAAGGAGTCTGTTGTAATGGAAATAAAATGGTTATCCCCAGACCAAATCCCTCGGAAAAAGAAATAGTTTTTTGTTCTAAAACTTATCAAAATGCTCAAAAGAAGATGATTGGCTACCAGCCCGCCTTCTATTATTGTGCTACCTATAGCGTTCTGCGTGTATTAAAGGGCAAAGCATTAGCTTTTCATGCTGCCAATACGATGATTTATGATGTAGGTCCGATTTCACATATCGCAACTGAAGCTGGCATCAAATGTCTATCCGGGGTGGCGCAATACATCTGCTACCAACCGAATTTGAAGCCTATTCCTATATTTCTTGCTGTATCTCCGACTGTTTCAGAAAAACTGCGATATGCGATTCTGAATTGTAATTGACGGAGAGCCATACATCGGCGTAATACGAGTAATACTGAGTAAGGAGTAGTCGTCTAAAGTGAAAAATGGAAAAAAACTGATAGTTGCTAACTGGAAAATGCATAAAACTCAAACAGAATCCTTGGAGTTTTTAAATTTTTTTTTAAATGAGATTAAAAAAGACCATGATCGTGAAGTTATTTTGTTCCCTCCGTTTACTTCGTTGGGGGTTATTTCCAAACATCTGTATGGCACCAAAGTACGGCTGGGCGCCCAAAATATTCATTGGGATGATTATGGCTCTTATACCGGCTCAATTTCGGGTTTGATGTTAGGAGAGTTGGATGTAAAATACGTAATTGTTAATCATTATGAACGCCTCCGCTGCGAACAAAATCCATATGATAAAATGACAAACCTCCGCCTAAAAGCGGCTCAACGTCATGCTATAACCCCCATTCTCTGTGTGGGAGAAACCCAAGAACAACGCAATGCGGATGAAACGGAAAAAATTATTGACACCCAGTTAAGCAATGCGTTGTCAGATGTGGATTTAAACAACTTGATAATTGGTTATGAATCAATCTGGGCAATTGGAACAGGAGAGAGTTGCAAACCTTCCGAAGCGAATCGAATAATTGCTTGGATCCGTAAGCAATTAGGTAAAAAGGACATACCCATAATCTATGGCGGTTCTGTAACACATAGCAATATAAAGGGAATTATGGCACAACCGGAAATCAATGGTGTGATGGTGGGTAGTCTTAGTTTAGATCCGACTTCACTGGCACGAATTGTGAATTTTTGAGAACTCCTAAGAGGGGGGTTGAAAATTACTAATTATAACGCCTTTTGGATAAGATATCCCGACGAGATTTCGAGAGGGAACAGTTCCGAAAAGCGGCTGTGAAATCCTTCTGTTCGTTCGTGATAATATCACAATTGATTTAAAGGCAAAACATTATAAGAAATGTCTATTCAACATAATATGTTCAGATTTCAAGAAACTCTTCCGAAGCTTCCTTTGCCGTCACTTAAAAAAACATGCGAAGGTTATCTTAATATGGTAAGACCATTACTAACTGAATCTGAGTTCATTATTACTCGTAAGGCGGTAATGGATTTTCATCAGGGGGTCGGAAAACAACTCCAGAACCAATTGAAAATGATAGACCTTTCGACTAACACCAGTTATTTACATGCGTTTATGGAAGATAATTATCTGGAAAACAGATCGCCTCTTCCGGTTAATAGAAATCCTGTGACACTGGCAGAACCAATTTCTGAATACTCGAATCTGACTTTTCCACATTTTGTTGCTAATATAGTTCATAACACACTTATATTTTACATGAACATCAAAAATCGCGAACTTTCTCCGGATATCGAAATTGGAAAAGACAAAGGTCATCTGTATGGAATGTGTATGTTTCAATACGATAAAATGTTTGGAAGTACAAGGATTCCATGCATAAAACGTGATATTTTCCAAGTTCACAATAATTCAGTACATGCTATAGTCATTTATCGAAATGTTTTTTACACATTACCTTTAATAAAGGAGGGTAAAATATCGGTAGTCAGAGAAATTGAACAAAAAATAAAATGGATTATTAAAGATGTACCTTTTGGCCCTCCTGTGGGTGTACTAACGGGTATGAACCGAACGGATTGGGCAATCATCCGTTTTTATATGGCTTCTGTTTCCAAAAAGAATAAACGGTCATTAGAATTAATAGATAAGGCTTTGTTTGTTATTTGTTTGGATGAAACATTTCCTTACAGCTTAGAGGAAGAGTTGAAAAATGGCTTTTATGGATTTCAGAATCGTTGGTTTGACAAACCGATACAGCTAATTTTTACTCCAAATAATTGTTGGAGTTTTAACATGGAGCACACAGGATTTGACGGTTATCTGAAAGTGAAATTCTTTCGTGAAGTTAACAGAAAAATTCAAGGCTATAAACAAGTTGTGACTACATGCGACCCTCCGAAGAAGTTGCAATGGGAGTTAAACCAAAAAGTTCTTAAAGA
Organism: Desulfonema magnum; assembly: GCF_017377395.1. Taxonomy (GTDB): domain Bacteria; phylum Desulfobacterota; class Desulfobacteria; order Desulfobacterales; family 4be13; genus Desulfonema_C; species Desulfonema_C magnum. The sequence goes on from NZ_CP061800.1 coordinate 1,756,727, forward strand.
AATTGATCGGGCATCAATAGCACTAGAGTCTTTAAATGCCAGACACGAACTTATGGTATTAGAATTCAAAGAATTTGGGAGTGATTGGGTTGAATCTCATGGTCTGGACTCTGATGCTTTTTTTCAGTTAGCCATTCAACTGGCTTATATCCGCTTGCATGGTCATATTGGTTCTATTTCCGAGGTTGTTGGCACTAGGAATTTTCAATACGGACGTTTTGAAACATTTTTAACTGTTACTGATGAGTCCGTAAAATTTATAAAAACCATCTCAGAGGCAGACTCAAATGAAATACGCTACTCATATCTAAAGCGTGCTGTGAATGCCCACTATCAGAATATTCTTAATTGTAAGCAAGGAAATTATATCCGTTTCCACCTTTTTGCCCTCCGTACTTTGGCACTTTATCAAGGTTTAGCTATTGATATGTTCCAAGATAATGCCTATAAAAACATTTTTTGTCAGCCGATTGTATGTACTACCAGTTTGGGCCCAAGATATATTTCGTGTTCTCCTTTTGTAACAGCGCATGGTTATTCTATTAATTATACGATATCTAAAGAAAAAATTGTATTAAATGTTTTAACTTCAGAACAGAGAGCGGAAGAATTCATTAAGGAGATAAACCTTTCTTTATTGGAACTTAAAAATATTGCAGAAGTCAAGTAATTTCTTTTCGGAAACTCGGATACAGCCAAATTTATCGAAGCGTTACCTCGGCAGCTTGTCCATAATCCATCCTCACAACGCGGTCCGCTATATGAAAATACTGGTCATGGTGTGTGACCGCGATCACGGCCTTTCCCTGATCCCTGAATTCCGGCAGCAAAGTTTCATAGAAATATGCTCTGAACTGCGGGTCCTGCTCGGCTGCCCATTCGTCAAACAGATAAACGGGGCGGTCTTCCATGATGGCTGCGACCAGAGCCAGCCGTTTCCTCTGACCGGCTGAGAGATCGGTGGTGGTGAATTTTCCGTGTTCAAATCTCACTTTCTCCGCTATTCCCATGCGACGGATCAGTCCGTTCACCTTTTTTTCATCAGGAGCCGGAATGCCGTACAGCCGGTCGAACAGGTGAAAATCGCTGAATATGACAGAGAAAAGATACCGATGCCTGCGGATGTCCGTGACCTGTCCGTTCAGCAGCAGCTGCCCGGCGGAGGGGGAATAGAGTCCTGTGACCAGCTTCACCAGCGTGGATTTTCCGCTGCCGTTGCCGCCGGTAAGAAAAATAATCTCTCCTGCCCGGAAGCTTAGATTCAGCGGTCCCACGAAAAACTGATGATCGCCCTGCCTGTCCTGATATCGAAAGACAATATCCTGACAGCAGAGTTCCCGGAAGGTTTCCCGTTCGGCCGCGGGAGCTTGGGAAACTATGTCCTGTTCGGCCGTCTCCAGGATACGCTCCGTCCTCTGCAACCGCCAAAATGATGTGAGGGCTATGAGAACCGTAGGAAGGGCCAACACGAATACATTGATAGGAAGAAAGCAGAGAATCCCGATGCATTGAAACAAGTCACCGGGCGAAATGCTGACAAACGGGAACAGGAGAGGAAGCATTCCCATGAGCACGGTCCACGCCACATAAACAAGCACGGTATTAGTCATCATGTATCGGGCCGATTTCAGCCTCAGTGACCGCAGGTCGGAACAAAGACTTGTCAGGGACTGACGAAAGAACGCGTCGTTCTTTCGGGCATTCAGGCGGAGTTCCTTGAACCCGAGGATCAGATGAGATACCGCATTATAAAAAGCGATCTCCCTCTCCCGGAGCTGTTCCGTGATATCCCGGATGCGGTACTGATTCCATACATAGACTATCGCTATCCCCCCGATGACGAACATTTCAGTCATAAACGCGGGAAAGGACAGGAACGCGAAATACGCGGTCAGGATCGCGGTTTTGACCGAAGTTCTTATGACCACGGCCAGTCTGAAAGACGCGTCGCTCATGGAATTGATATCCGTGGTCAGAGATGTGAATACCGGGCCTGCGCCCGCAGCCTCGAAAGAGATCAGCCCGATCTTACGAATCCGGTCAATAATTCCGATTCTGAAGCCTTCGCTGAATGCTTCGATTGTCTCCGCTACCGTCAGGTTAAAGTAGCGGGTTATGTAAAAGTCGGCCAGCATCACGAGAGCGAAAAGGAAAATCAGCCTGATATCGGAATATCCAGAAGGCAGACTGATCGCTCTGAACAGGATGTCTATTATGAGAGCAGATACGGCCCCGTCAGCCAGAGCCAGACATCCCAGTTTTACAGCGACGGACCTGATCTGTAAGCTATGGAACGGGCGTGTATCCAGATCATGTGATTCTGACGTATTATCAGCATCGGCCGGGTCGTGCCTTACGCGTTCTTCTTCATACCTTGATCCGCAGACACAGGACACGGGATCAGAGCCCTTCCTTTTCGGTTCTTTTCCAGAATGCTGGTCCTCTGATATTTTCCCGTCCTTTATGATGAGCAGGCGGTCAGCCAGGTGGTAATATCCGTCGTCATGGGTCACGGCAATCACGGTTTTTCCCTGTTTCTTCAGAGAGGGTAACAGTTCCTCATAGAACCATCGCCGGAAATCCGGGTCCTGGTCCGCGGCCCATTCGTCAAACACATAAACAGCTCTGTCCTCCTGTAAGGCAACCATCAAAGCCAGACGTCGCCGTTGCCCCGCGGACAAGTCCGTTGTGGTGAACCGGCCGTCCGCATACCTGGTCTTGCGCGTGAGCCCCATCATAGCGAGAAGTTCCCGGATCTGCCGTTCATCAGGTTCCTCAATCCCGTAAAGCGCGTCAAACAGGTGAAAATCACTGAAGACCGCTGAAAAGAGATATCTGTGATCGGACAGAGATGCTTCGTTTCCGTTAATCACCGCCCTCCCGGATGCGGGAGGATAAAGTCCTGTGAGTATTTTTACAAAGGTGGACTTGCCGCTGCCGTTACCACCTGCAAGGAAAACGATTTCCCCCGCTCTGACAGTCAGTGAAAAGGGACCGGCTGAAAAGCCTGCTGCTCCGTCAGCTTCGTAATAGATAAAAACAATATTTTCCAGAGTGAGGGTTTCAAAGGATCGGGAGCTGTCCTCCCGAGGATCACAGACGTAACTGTCAGACTGCCGAATATGGCGATCAGCAGGAGCAAATTGCCTCAGACGATCCAGGGATGCCTGTCCTCTGGTGATTCCAGGAACAGCAACAACGATTGTCCAGGACGGTTTGACCGTGTATAATGTACAGATCAGCAGTTGCACAATTACTTCGGATCCGCCAGATGAGGAGAGAAAAAACGCAACAGTGCCGACAAGAAAAGAAAAAGCAGTGTTCATACATACCATAAAATCAGTCTGGACATAGACGGTCCTGTACCGCAGTTGCTTTATTTTTCGGATAAACGGTACAAGATAATTGACAAATATATCCTCATTTTTCAAATAGTTGATCCGAATTTCTCTGAATCCGTTCAGAAAATGACCGAACACATCGAATAGGCGTTTTTCGGCTCCGGCAATTTTCAGAAACAGATCCCTGCCTATTTCCCGGGAGGCTTCGTTAATTAGCAGAATCAGCCCGCAGAGCATAAGGAAAAGTATCCCCGCGGACATGGAGAGACTGAATATATACAGCCAGAGGATGAATAAAGTGACCAGGCTTTGAAAACTCCTGACACTCTGAAGTGCGGCTTCGGCTATGGCTCGGGCCTCTCCCAGGCTCAGATGAATCTCGGCATGGTTCCGGCGCTCGAACTCAGGAAGCTCATCCCGGCGAAGGGTGTCGACAATTCCAAGGATCAGTTCTTCAAGAGCCTGTTCCGTCAGAACAGCGGTCCGGGATTCAGCGATCTGATATGTGAGAATCTGGATAGCGATGCTTCCGATCAGCAGAAATACCCAGATCATATAGCCCTGTCCCGCGACGATGTCCGCGGCCGCGTATATGATCAGCCCCGGAAATAACCCCGCCATCACACCTTGGATGACCGACATAATCAGGATAAACGCGGCTTGCTGCAGGGACTTTTCTGCCATAAATCTGAAAAATTCCATAAATGTATTTCTCACAAACTGCGGAAGTTCAATGGGATTTTTTAGGAAAATCAGCCCATATTTTGTTTAAAAATCGGGAGGTATCCTCGGTGATATTCTATAGATTTTCAGAAATTAAATTTCACAAAATACCCTTTGTAACTATTTGAAACGGAAGGAACTCAAATTCTGATTTACTGAAATTATTTTTCTGAACATCTATAACTAATGATGATTTGAAATCCCGTCAAGTGCTGCAAAGTATCGGGAAAGCCAGGAAGTCCGATCTCGCTGAAGATGAAAAAATGTATCATAAATGTCAGCCAAAAAAAATGTATCATAAATGTCAGCCAACTTGATGGCACCTCATCCCAACTTATTCCTCAGAAATGCCACCAATGCATTGACCGATTTGAAATGTTTGGGCACGATGTCGTTAATACCAAATTCAACCTGATAGTGTTGTTCAAAGTAGATGATCAAATTCATCATTTTGAATGAGTCAAGCGTACCTGAGTCAATCAGGTCATAGTCACCATCAAAACCTTCTGGTAAGCGACCACCAAGCGTTTCGTTGATAATATAGTTCCACAAAGTTTCCTGTATTTCCATGATTACTCTCATTTTAAAGGTGATGTAATTTTCCAGATTCCATAGACTAATATTTTGCTTGTCGGACAATTCAAAGACAATCAAGCGGCAGAGCTACGCGATGGGCAGTTATTATCTGAGATAATTGTGATTTTTGAAACAGTTATGCGTTCATGCATAATGCAGCAACTTGTAAATTCGTCCCCCCTGTTCGCTTGTACCAGCTTCGTTCAAGAATGGCATCATTTTTCCGGGTTGCGGTTCTTTTTTCCGCTTGCAGTGTAGGTCAAATGGTCAACCCATTGGAACCGCCCGGGTATTTTGTGACGGGTCAGATATTTCTTACAGTAAGCGATTAACTCGTTATCATCTGGCGTAGCTCTCCCTTCGGCCAGCACCAGATATGCCATAGCTGACATTCCCCATTGCCTTTCCTGAACAGCGAACACACAGGCTGCATGGATAGCAGGATGGTTCTCCAACACGGATTCCACCTCTTCCGGAAAAAATTTCAGACCGCCGATACTGATCATTTCTTTGATACGGCCGACAATATAAAGAAATCCATCCGCATCCAGTCTGCCGATGTCTCCCGTTCTGAACCAACCGTCATTTTGCCGGAGGATGGCATCACGGGATTGCCAAGGGAAATAATACGCATCCAACACCCCTTTTCCCCTGATGGTGATTTCTCCCTGCTCTTGGCCCTGTAGACAGTCAAGCCGCAGCTCATAGCCAGGCACCATCCTGCCGACAGAACCCTGTTTTTCTTTCAAATGGCTCACATTAATTGCAGGCAGGCCAAGTTCGATGATGCCGTAGGTTTCATTGAGGATACGCCCAAATCGTTTATAGAAAGCATCGGCGATTTCTGAACGCAGGGCTGTAGTAGTTACGATTGCAAGGCGCAATTCAGGTGGTAAAAGTGCGCCGGTGTCATCCTGAGTCATCAGGCTATAATGGATCGGAGAACCATATATAAACGTAGCCCTGTGGTCCGAAGCCGCTGTGAGCAACGTTACGCCGAAACTGTTTTTTGGCAGAATGATGCCGGCACCGAACATCAGATAGGCTACTATGGAGACCGCAAAATGGTAGTCCATGGACAGCAACCACAGGATACGATCATTTTCACTGATCTGTAAGACTTGATTGGCCGCATGGATACGTTCATAAATGGACCTATGAGATAAAACCACGCCCTTTGCATCACCAGTTGTGCCAGACGTAAAGCGGATAAACGCAGGGTTGATGTCAGCCAAGTGGGAAGGTGCTTCGCAGACTGTATCAACCTTGGCAAAGACAGCTTGACGCGTGAGGGATAAGATGGCCGGTCGGACAGACGCTCTGATCTGATCCAGAATATTTGCACCGGATATGACACCATCCATATGGATATGTTGGAATATTTGTCGTTTTTCCGGGACCGTCAACTCAAGCGGCAACGGTGTGACACATGCACCGCAGTTCCAAATGGCATATACAAAGGCAATATAATCACGTCCGCCCCGATAATGCAACCCAATATTGCTACCCCTGCCAACCCCCGCATCTCTGAGTCGTTTTGCCAGCAATCGAATCTCTTCACGAAATTCGGAATAACTTGTCCGGTCCTCTGCACCCGGACCCAATATGAGCGGATGATCAGCTTGTTGTTCCGCTTTTTGAAAAAAGCATTCTGCCAGATTCAGTTTCATCTAATTTAATACCCCAAAATGTTTTTGCCAATAGCTTCACCCATTGCCCAGCAAGCGCCGACAACGCGGGCTGAGGCTTGGGCACGTGGCGTTGCGGAAAGGCATTTTCCGGCTGCCCACAGGTTTGTGAACCCTGATACCTGCATACTACTCAACGGAATGTCATAATAATGGCCTTCCGGCAGGTATTCCAAGGTTATTCCCTTTTGGGGATGCCAGTGTTCGATTGGCCAACAGGCTCGACAGGCAACATCAGCAAACCGTCTGCCCATCTTAATATCTGTTTCCGTCAGACAATACTCCCCTTTGATTCGCCCGGCATCACGGGTACCTATCTGGCCGTGCCTATTTATAAATGCTCTGCCAAAACCTGGTAATGCATGAAGGAAGTTCAGCAGCCGTTTGGCGACACACCTCATATGGGCTGTGTCATAATCTTCTGGCATTACGTTGAATTTCACATAAACCTCATCGGGATAAACTCCTGTGTCCAGCCACAGGGTCGAACACTCTGGTGGTAATTTATGATCATTCACTGCCTTGCGGATTTCTCTTAACAGGGCAACACCTTTGGGAAACCGGAGTGCATCGGAGGCAATGCCCCGAAGTTGCACGATGAAGCCTCCCAAAGCCATGCCGTTGGCAACTAATTCTGTATCAATATGCCGGACAATACTGGCATTGCCTGTCGTATCAACCAGCGCACAGGGTCGTAACGTGCGGGATTTGCCGTTACAGGTGACACTGACTTGTTCAATCTGTTCCGCATGAACAGAAACATTGATGATATTTACCCGGTAACTGACATCAATATTAGGCGTCGCTTTGATCCAGTCTGTAATTACATTTGTGTAAACTACCGGATTAACATCTAAAACCCAAGTTTTGCCGATACGTCGTTTGCGTGTGTGCGGACAGGCACGACTTAGCCGTTTTGTGAGTTCTACCGGTAAACCGGTATTGAGAAAATTACCCTGGTCATCAAACAAACCGCCCAAGGTATGAATCAGTGACCGGGTCACCGTGCCGCCAACTTCTGTAGTTTTCTCCAGCAACATGACATTCATGCCTTGTGCAGCCGCTGACAGGGCACAACTTACCCCCGCTGCACCGCCTCCCACAATGACAACAGGGTTACTATGTAAGAGCATTCGATTCTCCCTAATAGACATTCCGCACCCGGGAAAGCCTATCTTATTGAAAAAGCATTAATATTCTTTCGTATTCTGACGATTTTGTCAGCGATGACGGAAAGGAGAGAGATTTTCTCCGCCCATTCGGTGAAACATCTCACTCTCTGTGAAAAATACGTTCTACTCACGGCCCCGTAGCACTCCCACAGCCCTGTGACGACCTCTTGATAAATTTCTCCGAATTTCTTTTTTGTCCAGTTCCGGATGCTGATGAACATATAAAGGAAGCACAGAATCAGCGTGACAGACGGAAAAAGGTTTTCCTATCCGTTTACGGTGGCTTTCCATCCGTCGGTATTTACGGTTTCGGGAGAATAATTGGGATCGATGCTGAAAAGAGAGGCACATTCCAATCATTTTTTGTTCATAAGAATTTCCTCCTTAATGCCGGATTAACGATTAATGTTTATAGCGAATCTAAGATGTTGTCAATGAAAAAAAGTGCCCTCCCCAGGGCAATCGCATCAGATTTTTAAAGATTACATAATGTCTGCCTGTTATTATTAAAACTGAATAGTTAAGTACCCGGACAAAAGTTTTCCGGTAAGCCGATTCAGGGGGCTTCGCTGATAATTCTGGCTGAAAATATAGGCTCTCTGGTAATTCGTGTTAAAGCTTTTTATAATATAAAATAGTCAGTTACCGTATTTAGCAGCTCTTTGACAATTCATTTTCATTGTTCTCATTATTATTAGGCAAACAAAGAATATCCTTTCAGATCGAGAAATATTCTTCGGAAGAGATTTTCAATATTCGTAATACCGTAACACCGCCGTTTTATCACTTTTATTTTATTATTCAGTCCTTCCGCGAAGCCGCCTGTCTGTCGGTCAGTAAAATAATTTATTATCTCATTATTACGTTTTTTTAATGTTTTAAGAAAGTTATCAAAACAGTCAAGCCCGCTCGCTCCGACCCGTATTTTCCATATCCTGATTTTTCGCTTCGCTTCGCTCTTTGAAATATCCTCTTCGAAAATATCCGTGAGTTCCTTACAGAAATCGTAAGCGAGTTCCAAGACGGGAGAATGTCCGAACAGACGTTTCAGAACTTCCTTTTCCTCATCGCTCAGTTTCTCCTTTTTTTTCCGCAATGCCCACATTGCTCCTTTTAATTTCCCGTATTCTTTTTCCGACAATTCCTTTTTCAGACGCCTCATCTCCTTTTTGCGAAGTCCCTCAAAGTCTTTTCGGTACAACTTCGCGACATGAAAACGGTCTGCTATGATTCTCATTCTTTTTCCGAAAACCTCCTTCGCCGCATTGATAAAACCCTCGTACATGTCCGAGCATACTCCCCTGATCGTCTTCCTCAGCCTTTTCGGAATCGTTTTCAGAAATTTCCTCACGGTTTCCTTTTTACGGTCTCGGAGAACTGCCAATATTACTGTTTCTCCTTCTGTGAGCGATGTCACAATCGTCACAAAGTCCTTATGACCCTTTTTCAGAGAAATCTCATCAGTTCCTATGATATCGATTCTCCTTATTTCGTCCCACTTTACTTCGGCATTAATCCGACGGCTGATAATTCCCGTCACCGCCTCGTATCCGAGATTTTCCTTAACACTCACATCTTCTGCTGTGCTGTTAACCATCTGAAATAATATATGTTTCTCATATTTTTGCCGGACGGGGTTTGCAACCCCGTCCGGAATATTTTCCGGATCGCCGCCCGCAAACGTTTCGGACGGGGTTGCAAACCCCGTCCGGCAGATCACAGGTTAATAAAAACAATGAGTTACGATCTTAGCCTGATGCATATGGGGCTTTCCCGGCCTCCCCTAAATCCGTTATAATCAGGAAGCGTTATCGTTTTTCCTAACACCTAACACCTAACACCTAACACCTAACACCTAACACTTAACACCCAACACCCAACCCCAACACCCAATACCTAACACCTAACACCCAACACCCAACACTTTCATATAAATTGTCTTGTAAATCCGGTGCATACTTGTTAAGAACAAAACGACAGGGTTTCTTAACAAGGACTGAACCGCTAATGAATAGTCCGCTAAATAAAATACTGTTAATATTACAGAATAAGCAGATCGAAAAATTTTCAGGCTGTCGCGGGGCGGACACGACGGGCAGGGGGAGAAACCCGGCTTTTTCCGGCCGGGGAGAAACTTTTTCCGGGAAAAAACCCCGGGTTTCTTTGTTATTCCCCGGGCAGGGGGAGAAACCCGGCTTTTTTCGGCCGGGGAGAAATTTTTTTCGGGAAAAAACCCCGGGTTTCTTTGTTATTCCCCGGGCAGGGGGAGAAACCCGGCTTTTTCCGGCCGGGGAGAAACTTTTTCCGGGAAAAAAACCCGGGTTTCTTTGTTATTCCCCGGGCAGGGGGAGAAACCCGGCTTTTTCCGGCCGGGGAGAAACTTTTTCCGGGAAAAAAACCCGGGTTTCTTTGTTAACGCTCATGAAAAACCCGGGTTTTTCGCTCCCAGTTATGAAAATATTTTCAGATAAAAAACCCGGGTTTTCAGAATGTATTTTCACGGTAAAAAATAACAAAGATTTCCGATAAAAAAAACTCGCACTTGGAAACCTTTCTCATTAACTGCCTGAATATCAAATCGGATATCGCCATGTCACAAAAAAAGCAAAACAATCTGATTCGGCGGCTTTGCGGGGGAATAAACAAACGCTTTGCCGGATGTTCCTGTAACAATTATGAACGATCCACTACTCAATGTCGGTTGCTCAGAAAACATCGCATGAATGAATTCTGGGAAAAATGCCGGGGCGAACCCTTTACAATGATGTACGACACTGTAACAAAAATTACAAATACATTCAGGCTGAAATATCCCTCCCTTCATATCAGCGAAGTCATAGATATTGACATTAAAGACATTGTCACTCGTCTGAAAACATATCATCTGAAAGAAGAATTTACCATAATTGCCTGGCGTAACTACATGCACAAGACAGTTTACAGGGAGATCAAGGGCTATCTGATTAAAAAAGGGTGGCTGCCGAGGGTGAACCAATGCGGAACCTGCAAATATTTTCCCGAATCAGAACCATATATATGTCCAAAAAACGGAAAACAAAGAAAAAAAACAGATGGCACCTGTGAAAAATATAGTCAGAAGCTCGGTATATTCATATCAATAAACGGATATGGCCATGATGATCAGAAAAACAATGCCCACCTATCAGATAAGTTTCAATATAATGATGAAACCCCTGAAACAATCCTGGAAAAGAAAAATGATCCGCTGTTAATGATAAAACATGCGCTGTGCATGAGAATTGACACGGCATCGCCAGAGACCAAGCAGCGGGCAAAATATCAACGGCAATATGAAGTTTTTATAAGTCTTTTGCATTTGCTTTCTGAGGGCGTTCCAATGAAAAAAGCTCAGAAGACCCTTGCAAAACAAAACAGCGTGGCCGCGAAGACAATTCAACGAGATATTTCTGAAATCAGAAAATTTCAAAAAAAAATGTCTTCTGAAGCTCGAATCTGACATTATATATAAGTACCTGAGCAAAAATTTTTTATACATTTTTTTCTGTGATCGGCCGAGAAACCCGGCTTTTTTCGTCAGAGGAGGCGAATCATTCCGGAAAAAAAACCCGGGTTTCTTTCCCGGACAGATATTGAAAACTTATGGTTAGGTACTTATTAAAGAGGTTACCACAACACAAGGAGCGCCGACATGAAAGAAAACAGGACAGATTTAAAAGACTGGTTGGAAACAGATGACGATTTTCTAGAGTTTTTAGAGCAGGAAGCGCAGTCAGATAACTATAAGTCATTGAAAAAAGAAGCTGAGGCGGGTCCTCATCCCACAGAAGACATGCTTTATGATTATGTTTTAGATGTCCTTGACCATAATGCGGCCAAGGCCGTAAGAAATCATATTTTATTTTGCGGGGAGTGCGCCCGGGAATTGCTTCGGATAAGGCTGATTGAAGAAGCCTCAGAGAATGCGTTCCTGAGCTGGCTCGATACCCCGTGTCTCTCAGACCGATTGAAAAATTGGGTTTTCAGATTCAGAAAACTCCTTGTATCCGGGCTTTGTGTGGCAACAGTCAGCGGAATTATTGTTTTTCATATTTTTCCATCTTTGCCAAGACTTATCAGCAAATCGTATGAAACAGCATTCATTGAAAACATACGATTCAGCCCGGATGATCTTAGAAAACGCCCTGTTCTTCCATGGCAGGAGCCAGGCAGATATTATGGCTTTGCTTCTTCAGACCGGTATGCGCCTGCAAACCGGGCTTTCGGAGCCGGCCTGTGGCAGGGCAGTCAGGCCATGACAAAAGGAGAAAAAGCACTGACCCTGCCTGAGTTCTTCTCCCCGGGCTGGCAAGGCAGCGGAGATCATATGGAAGAAGATGAGTGGCCAGATACGCCCTGGGCTGTTTATTATTCCCTGGGCCGGTGGTGCTTTCTTGTGCAGGCAGTTTCCCTGTCAGATGAGGAGATTCCCCATGAGTTTTGGGAAAAGCAACGGAAAATTTTGGGTGAGATGCGGAAAGCCTTTTACAACCTCCCTGATACATTCAAGGATAAAAGAGCTGACAAAATTATAGAAAAAGTCCTGGCACGTATCGAATCTGACTTGAAAACTCCCGAAGGCACTTTTCCCGGTAAAAAAAAACGTCAGGCAATTGCCTTTCAGACAGAGCATCTTATCAAATATCTGAGTCCCCGCCATATTCCCCAGCGTGAAAAGGAATAGGCAGGGTTATGAAAAAATTATTTCGGTACAAGAAGACCTGCGAGGTTTTGAAAACCTCGCAGGTCTGATGCCAACTTTTGTCACATTTGAAAGAAAGGAATGAGCAATGAAAAAACTGACATTGACGACTCTGTTTTTTCTCGGGTTTTTTATGATGATAATATCAGGATGCGGTCATCGGGAAATTCTCTCAGACGACCGAAGCGATCAGTGTAAGGAAGCTCCGGCCCGGATCGCTCCTGAGAGCAGCGGAGCAGATAAAAAAAAACATCCCCCGTCAGGTCTCGCTTTTGCCTCTCCGGAAACAGCGACACCCGCCTCACCCCTTTCAGAGCAGAAAGAACACATCACCTGGCTGCTTGAGATGTATGGCGAATTAAAATCCCATCCAAATCTTTCAAAAGCAAAAACCGTGTTTGAACGGGTCCTGTCAGCAGCCGACAAGCGGGCCAGCCGTCTCCCAAATCTGATGATTATCAAGGAAGCAGATGATCCCTGGGCCATGTGTCTGGAACACGGAACCATCATCCTCACGCAGAAAGCACTGGAGATTTGTTATCAGGGAGTAAACCAGGCAACCGGAGATGCCCGTCTGGCCTTTATCCTCGGTCATGAAATGGCGCATCTGGCAAAAGATGACTTCTGGGAATGGATGGCATTTGAAACCGTGAGGAAATTTGGTTCTGATGAAAGGGCAGTTCAGGAAATTCTCAGGTGCCTTGCCGGCCCCGGGGAGGGCAAAGATACGGCATACACCCGGGAGATCAGAAAAAATAAGGAGTTGCAGGCGGATGAGTACGGACTTTTGTATGCGTCCATGGCCGGGTATGATCCCAAAGCCATTGTGGATACCAAAGGAAAGAATTTTTTTCAGGAATGGGTGAATCAGATTACCGGAAAAGTCGCGTACACGGATAAGGACCATCCTGAGCCTGAGGAGCGGGCAGCGTTTCTGCTTTCCTATATGAAATCTGTAAACAATGATCTGATCTTATTTGACATCGGTGTGCGCCTGTATCAGCTGGGAATGTATCATGACGCGCTGCGATTTCTGGAGGCGTTTCAAAAAAAATTCCCCTGCCGGGAGGTTTTTAATAATATCGGGCTGATTCATTATCAGATGGCGATAAAGGCGTTGAGCAAATTTGACCGGGAAAAAGCATATCAATATAAGCTTTCAACCCTTTTGGATACGGAGACAAGAGCAAAAAAATTCAGAAAAACCCGTGATTCGGAAAAGAAGTTCAGGCAGGAGATTCGGAAGGCCATACGAAATTTTGAATATGCCTGCCAAAAAGACAGCCTTTATGTGCCTGCCCGTGTGAATCTCTCATCCGCCCTTATTATCAAGGGAGAATATTCCAAAGCCATAGGATTTCTGGAGGAGGCCTTAAAGCTTAAAAAAGATGATCCCTCGGGTCTGAATAATCTCGCGGTCGCCAGATACCTGGACGCGCTGAACGCCTCCTCCGGTGTGAAGATGTCTGAGAATCGGCGGGAGGTGTTGAAAAATTTAATGGCAGAGGAATCCGTTGACAGTTTGAGAAAACTGGTCCGCGAGCATGAGAATTTTCCTGATGCTTACTACAATTTGGCGCGTATTCTGACAGAACTCGGAGAAAACACGGAACCTGAAAACCTATGGAAAACATTTCTGAATTTGGAGCCTGCGGGTATCTATGCCCACAGAATAAGGGAGAGGATAGGACTTGCTGTGTCAGAGGCTCCCAAAGTTCAGGCTCGGGGATTCGGGAAAAATATGCGTGTGAGTCTTGGCGCATTTGATGAGACATCAGAGAAGCAACTCGCGAACATTCCCAAACACTCTTTTAAGCTGGAAAAGGTTTCCGGTGATTTTTATTCGGGAAAGGACTTCCGGGTTCTGGTCCTGGAGGGCGAAGTGGAACTGGTGGAAAGCGCTGTAAAAGAACAAAACAGCCAGGCAGATATAGTTTCAATGTACGGGCAGCCGGACCGGATGTTTACTGCCATTTCCGGTAAAAAGATTCTTGTTTATGAGAACTTTGCTGTGGATATAAAAGACGACATCGCAACAACAGTGGTGTATTTTAATAAAAATCAGATTTAGAAACCGAGGTGTTCAAAATCTCGGACGTGTTCGGCAGCGCGAGCCGTCCGCCCGCCACAGGGATTTCATATACTCGATGTTCAAGTTTTTTTCTGTCATTCCTGCGAAAGCAGGAATCCACTGCTCCCGGAAGCGTGGCACCGCTCTGAAATGGATTCCTGCTTTCGCAGGAATGACAGGCTTTTTGTCCGAACCGGGTCAGAAAACTTGAACATCGAGATATAAGAAAAGGATTGAATGATTATTTTTCCAAACAGATACGGCAGCACGCGTATTGCGTCAATAAGCGTGAGATAATTAAGTACCGATGTATCCGCTATAACTTTCATCCAAGAGCCTCTTCAAACAACTTGTCAAGTGTTTTCCCATCCTGCTCGAAATCCTCCTCTGTGTATCCGTAACAATGATGCTTCTTGAGAAAAGCATCCGTCTCCCACCGGGAAGTATGCCCGAGCAGTTCTCCGACCTGAAAGGCTGTGAGTTCGCGAGTACGATATTTCCAGATGGCCAATGCCTCTCTGAATTGCTGGGAGACATCTGCTGACCTTTTTTCTAATTGAGTTGCTATCGTATCAGGAATGGTAATTGAATATTACATATATCCTCCTGTTTTTCAAAGTAATTTCTTGTTCTCAGAATTCATCTGCGGCAGCTTGCCGTATCTCATTGGGAAGCAGGAGATCGTCATTGTCTTCTGTTAAGGGATTGATCCCGGCACGAAAAGGCAAATCGCCATGTATCCTTATCTGGCCAGATATTTTTTCCGTATTTCATTTTCCAGTTTTTTCAGCAGATCATTGAAATGCACAAAGAGAATGTTCGGGAGGTGCCGAAAGTTCCACCAGAATTGAATGGAATGAAGGCATGACCAGAAGGGGAACATACCTCATCCGTCGGGTACTGTCCAGATGATGGTTCTGATAGGTATGGATAATGCGTGGCAATTCGTGTTTGTTAAACTGTCAGATGGTTCTGATGATAATTTCAACGAACGCTTCTGATTGTCTCATCCATTGTTTGACAATGTCTTCGTCAACGCTGAAGAAATCCTCGTAATCGCTTTGCTGTCTGTGTTTGAAAAGAAGATTATATAATCTGCCGTATTCTTTGGGGATAATCCCGGTTACAACAAACTCTCTGTTGAAATAAGCTTGTACGCCGGTATGTTTTGATAAGGAAAACCCGTTTTTTAACAACAATGCGCTTACAGCGTAAAAACACGCATAATACAGGCGGTTTATACAGGTTTTCCAGTGGTCCGTATTTGCCATGACCTGGGCTTCTTCCAAAGCCTCTTTTGCTCTGTCCGGACGATATCTTATCAGATCATCCTGAGAATGTGTCATATCGGAATGCCTTCATTGATGACATTCTGATAAAAGGGTGTCAGCTGCATTAGCGGCCGGTTCCATTCATCTCTCGTGTGAATGACCGCGCTGATGATTTCACCGGTTTCCAGCTCTATTTCGAATATCTTGTTGTGAATCTCTATTTTTTCGTTCTGGGTCAGGTTTTCCTCTGTCACGACAAGAATATCCCAGTCGGAAAAAGCATCTTCCTGCCCTCTGGATCGGGAGCCGTAAAGAATGATTTCAGATGAGGGATAATCCGAGGTGATGACGGATTTTATTTTTGGTAATAATTTTTTACCGTGAAAATACATTCTGAAAAGCCGGGTTTTTTATCTGAAAACATTTTCATGACCGGGGGCGAAAAACCCGGCTTTTTCATGAGCGTTTATTATTCATTCTGACCTCGTATATTTTATATTCATAAAATAAATTAAGATATTAATATAGATTTCACAGATTGTAAAGAGATAATTTCCGAAAAATGCCTGAATCGAATCCTACAGAGTGCCAAAGTTGCAGTGATCTGCTTAGAAATCACTGCCAAAGAAACACTTTGTAAATTCGTCCCCTTTATTCTCCCGCCGGATTGCCAAATCCGGCGGCTTGGATTTGTCAATCCAAGCCGAGCGAACGGGTGACACATGAAATTCGATCAGAAATTTTTGTACCACAGATGCGAAACGGTTCTCCCCCTTTTTTAAAGGGGGCGGAAGGGATTTACGGCGTAACCCGCTGAAAAAGGGGGGAGGAATTTACCGCATTTACCGGTATATTTATTTCTGGAAATCACCTAAACTCCGGAGGCTGGTCAATATGACAACGGATTCCGGGATTAACCGGATATTCCCGGATCTGCCGGATATATCCGTTTCATCCTCTTATCCGATGTCATATTCCAGGTTCCGGATATCCGTTTCATCCTTTTATCCGATGTCATTTTTCCGCTCCATCCCGGAATCCGTTATAATCAGATCCTCCTCCGGCAGAGAGCGGATCGAGTTTGCGATCCCGAGCGTCAGTCCGCTGTAATAAAAGATCATGGCAGCGTAAATGCCGAAATGAAGCAGAAACACGCCGCCCGTGCAGATGATGTTGGGAACCAGCGATATTATCAGATTGGTTTTCTGATTCTTGTCAAACTTCCGGGACATGTCCGAAATTCGGATGAGACCGCCCAGGTTTTCATCCATGAGAACAATCTGGGCCGCATCAATCGCGGCAGTTGACGCGCCGCGCAGGGACACGGACACATCCGCTTTTTTCAGCGCCACGGAATCATTGATGCCGTCGCCCACAAAACACACGGTTTTGCCTTCCCGCTGCAACTGTTCCACAATTTCCGATTTCTGTCCCGGCAGTGTCTCGGCAAACCATTCGTCAATCTCCAACTCCTGGGCCAGGGCCCGGGTCGGGGCTTCCCGGTCTCCCGAAATGATGTATGTTTTTATGTTCTGCTGCCGGAGCCTGCGGATCACCTGCTTTGCCTCGGGCCGCGTTGTCGGATGAAGCTCGATTGCGCCTGCCAGTTCTTTGTCAGCCGAGAGCATGACCAGAGAGCATCCCCGGGCGCCGCATTCTCTCTCAAGGGCTTTGATCTCATCCGGGACCGGAATATCCTCTGCTTCCATGAAATGCCGGCTCCCGACCCTGATGATCTGATCCCCCAGGCTCACTCGGATGCCGTAGCCGATTTCATAAAAACGATCTCCGGGATCCGGCAGGCTCAGGTTCCTGCTTCGGGCGGCTGACAGAATGGCTTTGGCAACCGGATGGGTCTGCCGGTGTTCGGCGGCCGCGGCATAGGTGAGAACCCTATCCTCGGAGAGTCCGTTAAGCGAATGAATCTTTTTCACGAAAGGCTGATCCAGCGTCAGGGTCCCTGTTTTGTCAAACACATAAGCATCTGCCTCAGTCAGTTTTTCCAGCGCATGACCGTCTTTGACAAGAATACCGCCCCGGGACGCGGTATTGAGAAAATTCAGGGTGCTCAGAGGGCCGATGACTCTCATGTTGGCTCCGATGCAATCGAACAGAATTGCCACAGCACCGCGGGTTCCCACAAGCAGATACGCCAGCCCGCTCAGACCGAGGGTCGGAGGGACGAACTGATCAACAATCTTCTCTGCTTTTGATTCGGAAACGGTCTTGTGCGCGATGGTGCGGTTGAGAATTTCCCCGATCTTTGCCGCGGCCGTTTCCTGTCCTGACTTCTCCACCCGTATGTGAATGCTTCCGGACAGCAACAGGGTCGTGGCAAACACCTGATCGCCGGTTCTTTTCTCCGCGGGCACGGATTCGCCGGTCAGTGCCTGCTGACCCACAAAACCCGTCCCTTTTTCAACGGTACCGTCTGCCGGAATGATTTCACCGGCATTCACCACCGCTATGTCCCCGGGCCCCAGTTGTTCAAAGGGTATCTCCGTCTCGGTGCCGTCTTTCAGTACCCACACAGAACCGGAATGCCGGCTGAATACATCAATGAGTTTTTTCTGAGAGCAGTCTTTTGTCTGGAGGAGAAGTTTTCGGGATATCATGGCTAGAAAAATGGTCATCGGGTTTACAAAAAAATATCCTGCAAGCACCATCCATGTCACACCGACACTGTCCAGCGCGGCTATTCCCACCCGTCGCTTTCTGACAAGGGACTGATAAGCATCATTATAGCGATCTATTAAATAACATGCAATGCCCGGAAGGGTGGCAAGCAAAAGCGGGGGATAAAATATCTGGGCGACGAGAGCCAAACCCATGTTCGCACATGCTACCCCAAGGTGCCGGTTCAGCTTTTTTTCCTGTTCTGAAAGATTCTGGGCAGAAGAGAGTGATTTCAGTTGCCGGTCACGCGTATTGCCGAAGATCGGGTCAACTTTGTTTTTTATGAAGAGCTGATAGGTTGTTTCCAATTCGGAAAGACTCGGAAGCTTTTCTGCATCTTTTTTTGCATCCGGGGTGTCAGCCGCATCAGACTCGGTTTTCTCTTTCAGCTTTTCCCGGAGCTTTTCGATTATCACCGAGCCTTCATAAAGAACGAATGAAAAAAGACAAATTTCTATGAACATAATGGGCTCTTCTTTGAATTTTCGCGTGTTTACAGAAGCGCAATTTATAACATCGCATATCTGTCAATCGCTTCCTTGTCATATCTTGTCTTCGCAGCACCTGCGCGCTTTACGATATCGCAAGCCTTGTGAAAGGTGGCAAGAATATCTTTTTCAGAGAAATCCTTTAACCGACAAATGGGTTTGTCGGGTATAAACCACTCTGACCAGTCTTCCAATAATATCTCAATACCGTATTTTCCCGGTTGTTCAAAAAAGCGGGTTCCGGGAACCGGGGAAAACATATCCACTGATGCCTCCTGAATCAGATCCTCATTCAGGAGATATTGTAACAGTTCCAGAGAATATTCCGCTTCTGCCAAGTTATCCCCGGGATGTCCGATAATCCAGTAGGTTCTCACATCCAGACCATGTTCCCTGAGTTTGGTGCAGGCAGGGATGATCTGATCAGGGCTGATCTTTTTATTCATCATTTTCAAGACATTGGGAGACCCACTTTCAATACCCATAGCCACGCATTGAATATGGATGTTTTTCATCTCTTTCAGTCCTTGTTCGCTGATGGTATCCACCCTTGATAATACGGCAAATTCCGGGCGCAGCCTCAGCTTTCTCTTTTGAACTTCTCTGCAGAATTCCGAGAGCTGTTCCGATCCGGGATACACCATGCTGTCCGAGAGTCCGACCATGGGGTTTTTGTAAACCCGGTCCAATATCTCCATCTCCTCAATAATACGGGTGACCGGAAACTTCCGGTACTTTTTCCAAAAAGCCCCTTCCGCGCAGAACGCGCAATGAAATGCACAGCCCCGGCTCATCATGCCGCTATTCGTTGATTTCTGAACAAACTCGAAAGGAAGCAGTTCATAATTCGGGGAAGGAAGTTCGTTCAGATTTCCGAGAGGGCGGTCCGGTGTGCGGATGATCCTGCCATTTTCCCTGAATGTGATGCCTTTGACATCATGCAG
Organism: Desulfonema magnum; assembly: GCF_017377395.1. Classification (GTDB taxonomy): domain Bacteria; phylum Desulfobacterota; class Desulfobacteria; order Desulfobacterales; family 4be13; genus Desulfonema_C; species Desulfonema_C magnum. The sequence continues at coordinate 1,776,397 of NZ_CP061800.1, forward strand.
GTCCCTCCCATTTTCAAGTGCGGAGATCAGATCCAGCATGGTCCATTCCCCTTCTCCGCGAACAACGATATCCACAAAACGCGATCTCATGCAGTCTGTGTCCTGAAAAGTGACATGCACCCCTCCGATCACGGTGATCACCGACTCATTCACCTCTTTGCAGATTTTCAGAATCTCTATGCAGGTCGGATAATCGGGGGTGATCTGATTGCTGACCCCGACCAGAACCGGCTCATTCTTACGGATGAAATCTTCCAGGATTGATCTGATATCTTGCAAATCCCAGTCTTTTTTATAGTTCAGATAATATGCCAGAGGAACGATCTCTGTGGGATATCCGTTGGCTTCAAGAAAGCTTGAAATTGACAGTATTCCGGCAGGACATATATAACCCGCCATTGGTGTTGATATCAGAACACATCTTTTCTGCTCATATCTGCTCATAAGAACTCACTATTCGGTGGATTTTTTTTAAATAAATTTAATTTTATATTAAATAATTTAAAATGGTTACTAATTTATAATATAATATCAGATGTTTATACACAACTATCTGATATAAAATTATATTCATTTTCATGCGCTTTTTACTGTCATACCTCCTGACTGACAAATTCTAGGGTGAGTATTTCCGGATCACAGAGAAAGTCCCGTAGGGACGGTTGAAAATAGCCCGGCAATTCATTGCCGGGTGAGTATTTCCGGATCACAGAAAGAGTCCCGTAGGGACGGTTGAAAATAGCCCGGCAATTCATTGCCGGGTGAATATTTCCGGATCACAGAAAGAGTCCCGTAGGGACGACTGATGATACTTCAGTCGTCCCTACGGGACTCAAAAAAAATGATGCGAATCCATTTTCTATTTTCAGGCGTCCCTACGGGACTGAAAACGGGGGATATCCACCCCGGCTCCGGCAATGAATTGCCGGGCTATTCTCAGTCGTCCCTTCGGGACTCCCCCAAGTTGTAGATCAGCATTTTCTGGCAACAATGACCGCCTCTGTCTCATCGGGTGTCCGTTTTCTGACAGGGTCGGATGTGCTTGTTGAAAATGCAAATGCTGCCACATCAAAACCGATATCTTCCAACTGAGTGATGATTTTATCAATTGAAAAAGCGCCCATATCTATGTTTTCCTTGATTTCCGTGGCACCGCTCTGAGCTTCTATGTGCAGATTCACAGACGCAATGAAAAGATCCCTGGTCTCATCGTAATTGTACTGAACCTCATAATTAAGATCAAATTCATCTCCGTACTCGGAAAACAAAGGGGAATCCGCATCAATGCTTATCTGGTCCTGGTCTTCGTCCTCCGCACGCAGGGAACCGGCTTTCTTGTCCAAAATATCAAAGACCAGAACACCGCTTTTTCGGAGCATCTTAGGAATGAGCATGAAATAATATGCCCATTTTGATTTTTATATGTTAAAAAATTGCGTAATCCTGTAAAGTGTATTTCAAAATCACTTTATCAAAAGGAGATTATTATGCAACCCTATTCCTTAGAAGTAGAAGAAATCATGCGGCGATACTATGAGAGTCTGAATGAAAAAGACCGCCGGCGATATGCCGGTATTGAAGCTTTGAAATTGGGACATGGCGGACAAAATTATATTGCCAAAGTCTTGGGTTGCAGCAGGCGGACTGTGCGCAAAGGAGCGATCGAAGTAAGCGGCCTGCCCGGACACATCGTAGCAAAACAAATTGGAAAATCTCCTGCTGAATCTTCTGAAATACGTAAAAAAGGTGGCGGACGCAAACAGTATCTGACTGAGCACCCTGAAATAGACGAGCAGTTTTTGAATGTGGTGCGTGAGCATACAGCAGGAGATCCGATGGATGAAAAGGTACGATGGACAAATCTGAGGGAGTGGGAAATCGCGGAGGCTCTGGAAAAAAAATACGGAGTAAAAGTGAGTCGTAACATTGTCCGTCAATTGCTCAAAAAGCATGACTATCGGTTGCGTAAAGCTCAGAAACGCAAACCTATGAAAAAAAACGTACCAGATCGCGACGCTCAGTTTGACAATATTTTGAAACTCAGATCAGAATACCGGAAGGCCGGTAATCCCGTTATCAGCATGGATACCAAGAAAAAAGAATATCTTGGAAATTTTTACAGGAAAGGCCGACTATATACGCTGGAGGAATTGCAAGTTTTCGATCATGATTTTACAAGTTTTGCCGAAGGTGTCATAATTCCGCATTGTTTTTATGACCTGCGACTCAATATCGGGTATGTTCAGGTGGGAACAAGTCATGATACCAGTGAATTTGCCTGTGACAGTTTCCGTCATTGGTGGTATGGTTACGGTTGCCGAATATATCCAAATGCCACGTCAGTTTTGATATTGTGCGATGGTGGCGGCAGCAACAGTTCCCGACATTACCTTTTCAAACAAGATTTACAAATTCTGGCGGATGAAATCGGGATTGAAATCCGAATCGCTCATTACCCGCCCTATTGTTCCAAATTTAATCCGATCGAACATCGCCTGTTTCCTCATATTACTCGTGCGTGTCAGGGAGTAATCTTTTCAAGTTTGGAGGTGGTGACTGATCTGATAGCCAAAACACATACCAAAAAAGGTTTAAAAGTCTTTGTCCATGTTATTGATAAAGTCTATGAAACCGGTCGAAAAGTTGCTGAAACTTTTAAATCAGAAATGCGAATTGTATTCGACAAAATTTTACCCAAATGGAATTATCGTGCAATTCCAATAAATTAAAATGGGAAAGTTATTTAATACCGATTCCTTAAAGAAATTAATGAAAGTCGCAGTCAGATCGTCAAAGTTTGTGTTCTCCATGATCGAAAAAGAGCTGCATGTGATCACATCAAATTTTTTTTCAGGCACAAATGATCTCATGTCTCCCCGGATAAGGGTAACGGAAGGGGCATTTTTTTTTGCTTTGTCAAGCATTGCCTCACTCAGATCAACTCCTGTCACATCATAGCCCAACTCTTTATAGATGTTCAGATGGGTGCCGGTGCCGCAGCACATATCAAGCAGTCTGTTCCCGGGAGGATTGTGTTTCCTGATCAGACGGTCAAACAGAGAGACCTGTCTTTCATAATGGTTCCGATACAATATGTCATAAATATCTGTTTGTGAACGGGAGTCGTACATGGTGTACATGGGAGCCTCATTGCATTCAAATATTTGGAAAGAAAGACGGATATCCGCATAAGGATATCCGCCTAACCGGTCATCGGTCAGTTATTTCTTGACTTTGACCTGACCTTTTGTAACAGTTCTGGAATTAATCATCTTTTAAATCACCTCCTTTTTTTGTGAATGTTATACTGCCCCCAGAGCGACCCCCCATACATAGTTGCTTTGCTTCATTAAGGACGCCTTGACTGGCAGGTCGTCTTCCCATGGAAGAAATGTTACCTGTGGCAGGGTATTGCTGTCCGGCTGGTCCAAAGTACTCGCAAGTACCTTGCCATCGGTGCTTGCGTTTCTAATCAATACCGACAGTTCAATTTTAGTCCCCCCGCCTGATTTGGTGTATGTGTATTCCTTGGTCTGTCCCACTGGCACCGTGTCATTCTTCGTTCCGGACAGATTCGTCATTTCCATTGTGAACTTCACATCCGAACCACACTGGTTGTTCAAGGAGAACTTCACAGTTTCGTCAAGCAACCCTGATCCCCCTGGTCAGCCTGCTTTTGCTTATAAAACCGAGGGGTTGCAAGTTACAAAATCGTCATATCTCCCCAAATGCGATAATAAAGATACCAAATCCCGTGCCAGAACCCCGGAAGAGACCCATTTTCTTTATGACGGGCTGAAAAAACAAAAACGCCGGGCGCTCTCCATATTTCGCAATGGCGGAGAACGACCGGCGTATGATAACAAAAAAGGCTTTGCCGAATTTTACAGAGCGGAGGGCACACCTCTCGACAGACAGACAGACAGACAGACAGACAGACAGACAGACAGACAGACAGACAGACAATTATCTGCTTTTTCAGGAAAGTCAAGTTTTTTCTTTAAAATATCGGCAGCGAAACTCATCAACATATCCTTTATTTTCGGAACCTCCAAATTGAGTGTCCTCTCATATTCGGTCTGTCAAGTGTTTTTTTACATATCAGACGAAACTTGCTGCTTTGCATCACATCTGGTGCATCCATAGGTCATTTTCGGGTCCAGGGCTTCATCCTTGGGTGTTTGCCAATCCCTGAAAACGCCTGTTTTCAGGCTTGTTTCACCTGATTTTCAGCATGCTAAAATGGTATCCATTGAATCTGATCAATCCATTCTTCAGCTTCACTCGCTTCCCAAAGCAGACAAAGCGCATCAATAAGTTCTTTGACAGATGTTTTGGGACGGACTTCCAGAATTCCCCAATGACGGCCGCCTGATGCCAAATGTGCATATGTATGGTCCGGCATCGTCGCACGGTTGTCTGTGACAAGTGTGCGTTTGTTTCTTTCAGGAAACAGAAGAATATCAGGATCGGAAGTCCCTAATGACGGCGCATTCTCATCACCGACACGCAGCACATCAATCTCCTTGTCATAACGCAATATTGCAACTTTGACACGCGGTGAAAGGTTTTCATCCAACAAATAACTTATTTTCATCAGGCGTTTTTCTCTTTTAATCTACGGAGCCGCCGAACCACAGGCAAAGGTTCTTTTTCATCATCCTTTTCCATCTGCTGTTCTGTCCATGATGTCAGTTGATTCATATAATCATCAACTTCTTTCTTATTGTGCAAATAATATGTCAGAGTGGCATACACGGTTTCGAGACTCACTCCCGGAAATTCCTGAGTGATTTGTTCGGGAGAATAACCTTCATGATAGCTTCGTACAATATGTTCGATTCCGATGCGAAAACCTTTCAGCCGTACAATTCCGTTTCCTATTACTTCATAATGTTCTTTGAAATTTAAGGGAGTCAGTTTCAAACTCATCATTGTCTCCTTTATCATCCACCGGCGATGGTTCAACAATCGTCAGGTTGCAGACAACCTTGCAGACAGACAATTGTCTGATTTTTCAGGAAAGTCAAGTTTTCTCTTTAAAATATCGGCAGCGAAACTCATCAACATATCCTTTGTTTTCGGAACCTCCAAATTGAGTGTCCTCTCATATATGGCAAACAAATAAGTCAGTCAAGTCTTTTTTTGCATCTCAGACGAAATTTTTATGAAAAAGAAAAATCGCCGGATTGAGCAGCATCCGTCAGAACATGACAAACCATTTCAGAATGAAAAATTTTTTCTGCTTTCTCGCACATCCTGAACGAACTGACTGTCATCTGATTAATGGCTGATGAACTTTGCGGCTTGTCAAGAAAAAAATAATTCCCATCATTTTTCCTGCATGGGCACTGGTTCAGTTCCATGGGAGTCCCGCCCCGGAGTGCAAAGCTTCGCTTTGTGCGGGTCCGGGACAGCGGCCGCGAGGGGACACACAAAGCGAAGCTTTGCACTCCGGATCGGCCGGTCCGGGAGGTTGAACTGAACCAGTGCCCCGCGTCGGTGGGACTGTTTTCCCATGCCTTGCAAAAATATCTGGATTCCATAGGATTTATATGGTATCATATAAATTTTAATATTGGAATTTAAATATCCGACCATAAATTTTCTGGCGGAAAAGATGCAAAAAACCGCTGCGCTCAATTTTTGCACTCCGGATGACTTCTGAAAAGATGCAAAAAACCGCTGCGCTCAATTTTTGCACTCCGGATGACTTCTGAAAAGATGCAAAAAACCGCTGCGCTCAATTTTTGCACTCCGGATGACTTCTGAAAAGATGCAAAAAACCGCTGCGCTCAATTTTTGCACTCCGGATGACTTCTGAAAAGATGCAAAAAACCGCTGCGCTCAATTTTTGCACTCCGGATGACTTCTGATCGGGTACTTATCCGAGCATTTGCCGCCAGTTTCGCCACCCTTTCAGCGCCAGCACCTTCACGACTGGGGAGGAGGAGGAATGAATACGAAAAACAGCAGATGGATCATCAGACCCATCGTGCCGGAAGAGGTCTATACGGACCGGGAGGAGTTTCTGGAATACTTCCACAATGCCGCGCTTGCCGCGGCAAAACGGCGGACCATGTCCACGGTCCTGCTCGGCCAGCGCCGCATGGGAAAGACCGAAATATTCAAGCGGGTGGTCAACCGGCTCTTTTTCGGGCAGGACCCGCAGGACCCGAAAGCGGTTGTGCCGGTCTATTACAGCTTTCCGGATGCCCCCATGGAAAAAAAGGAGTTCGCGGCGCACTATTTGGAGAACTTTGTTCGCCATTATGTGGGATTCCGAACGGGCAGGCCGGATCTGGTGCGTGACAGCCCCCAGGGGGAGGAGCTGATCTCGCTGGTGGAAGAGGTCAGGTCGGCGTTTCCCTTCACCAGAACGCTTGACCTGATGATCAGGAAGTACAGGGCCGTGGCATCGGGGGTCACGCTGCCGCAAAAGACCGCGCTGGAGACCCCCCGCAGGATATCGGACATAGACGATTCCACCATCGTGATGTTTCTGGACGAGTTCCAGAACACCCGGCTCCCCCAGTATGGTTTCGACATCGCGGGATTCATGCAGGAGGCGGTCGAGTCTCCCACATGTCCGCATTTTGTCACCGGTTCGGCCATGAGCATTCTGACAAAGGAGATCATCGGCAGGGGTTCCCTGTTCGGACGGTTCGACGCCGAGACCATTGAGGCGATGTCCGGTTACTGGGGAAAGGAGCTTGCCTCAAATGCCGCACGATATCATAAAGCCGAAATTTCCGGAGTGATGGCCCCGGTGGTGGCGGAACGATGCGGCGGGAACCCGTTTTACATCAACGCGGTTGTCAGACAGGCCGCGAAACTGCGGGAACCCGTCTCCGATGAGAAAACCCTGAACAAAATTCTTGCCGTGGATGTCACCTCCGGCTTCATATGGGGTGAGCTGAACGATCAGGTCACCCGCTGGATCGAACGCATCAACGACCATAAGATCACCAAGTGGATTCTCTATCTTTCCGCTTTGGAGGAGAACGAGGAGAAAGATAAGAAGAACCGTCTGAACCTGGAACGGATCCGGGAAGAGGTGAAGAGGCGGGAAGGCACGGACGTGCCCCTTGAAACCATCAGGGATGTGCTGATCAGATTGTCCCGGGGAGACCTGCTGGAATATCTGGAGATGGGGGACTGGTTCCGAAGGGTGAAGGACCCGATCCTTCTGGAGTTTCTCAGGGTCTGGGGACGGATAGAGGTCGAAGGGCATGAGCAGCGGCGGGTGCAGGAGGAACTGGTGGAGGAATACGGAACCTACAGGCGGAGAATCAGCGAATACAAGGGATACCTGGCCGAGGTTCATATGAGCCAGATCCTCCTGGACAGTCAGAACAGAACTTTGCCGGGGAGATTTTTCAACAGCCCGGAGGACGTGGAGATGCCCTGGCGGTTCTTCTACGTCCGCCATCGGATGCGTATCGGCTCGGGAAAGGGAAGGGAGATTGATCTGCTCGGGGCGGCCGGGTCTGAGAAGTGGGTGTGTCAGAGCAAATGGGTCACGGGCGGCAAGATCGGTGTCCGCGTTCTGAGGGAACTCACGGCCCAGGCCGATATCGTCAGGAAGGATATGAATCCCCGGGTGATCCGCTTATGGATTTTCGCACATGACGGGCTGAGCGGACCGGCCAGGAAATTTGCCCAGGAGAACGGCATTCTCTGGTCATCCCGCAAGGAATTCGACGAGCTTCTGGTTCATCTGGGGCTGAGGCCCCTGCCGGATTTGTAACACCATATCCGGAAGGAAAACCTGTATGCAGGGCTTTTCAGGAAACAGAATCCCATAACGCCCTTTTTGATGCCGAAAAGCGCGATACCGACCCTGAAAACGCCTTTTTTCAAGCTTGTCTCACCTGATTTTCAGCATGCCCCGATAACCCGCCCAATAACTTCCAGCCTTCGATGCATTAGCCTGGTTGTGCCGCACACTCAGACCAAGGCTTAATCATCTTTAGTTCCGGGCCAATATTCCGCTCTGCAACTTCAATATCGCGGGCAACCTGGGCGCGTAATCAGTAGCCGTTTGACATTCCGAAAAACCGACACAGTCTTAAATCCGTATCAGCGGTTATCCCACGCTTACCTGCGACAATTTCACTTATGCGCTGGGCCGGAACTCCGATTTCCGGTAATGTTCTAAAAGTGGAGCTAAATTTTTTAACCCTCTGAATCAATTTGGCAAATATCGGAACAAGTCCAGTTTTAGAACACCACCCGATTTCCTTTGCCAAACGATACTGACTGAGTCCCATAGGTTTTAAGAATTCCTCCGAAAGTATCTCGCCGGGTGTAACAGGATCAAGCTTGTTTATGACTGACTCCTCAGTGATAATCAACGATTTCAATATTTTCTGCATACGAGTCGTTCCAATGAAAGCAGATACGCCACTGATCATTGATACGAATACTGTATTGACCAGCACGATCACCTTTAAGTGCCTCAGGATGATTCATAGGCGGTACTCGCAGATCATTAAGTCGGACGGCAATTTCAAGCTGTCTGAGTTTGCGCCGCGCAACTTTGGCGATTTCTGAGAATTGCCTTAGGTTTTGGCCATTTGAAAGCGATTTGGTGTATTTGCACTTAAATGATTTTATCATAAGTACCTGATCAAAAGTTTTTTATACATATTTTTTTCTGTGAACGGCGGAGAAACCCGGCTTTTTCCTTTACGGGCGGCGGCTCATTCCGGGAAAAAAGCCGGGTTTCTTTCCCGTGCGAATATCGAAGACTTATGGTTAGGTACTTATTTGCGGATAATAACTTATCCCGTGATTCACGTCAAGCGTGATTATAAAATTTCCCAAGGCACAACGACGTGATATTCCAGTTAGTGATTCTATCCGGAGACAGGTTCCTGACGTGGGGAAGTCAGCGATATTGCATTGGGGGGTACATTGGGGTCGTAATTGGAAAACCAATAAAATTGTTCAAAATGCAGGCGTTTTCAGGGGCTATATCGCATTTTTTGCCGTCAAAAAGGGTGTCATAGGATTCTCTCAAAGCTGAAAAGCCTCCCGGTTTAATGCCCGGCGGACCGGCCCGGTTCCGATCCCATGGCTCCCGCACCGCCCCCCACATGGATTTCATATAAGAAAAGGATTGAATAACCCTTCTTATACAGAATCCTTGTGGCGAAAAAGCCCGGCCCCCGCATCCTCCCGCACCGCCCGCCACATGGATTTCATATAAGAAACAGGATTTATAAGAAAAGGATTGAATTCCCTTCTTATACAGAATCCCTGTAGCGAAAAAGCCCGGCCCCCGCATCCTTCCGCCCCGCTACAGGGATTTCATATAAGAAACGGATTCAATCCCCTGGTTTTAACGGATTTTGTTGATATTTTTATCTTCCCGGAACTACAGGGAAAAAGTATAAAAAAGGGAAAATGCCCTGCCAGAGACACGGCCTGACCCGGAACGGCATATGCGGAGAGCGCGTTTCCGAAGTGACGACCCGGACTGCTGAAATTATATGACCTTCTGAAACAACTGAGACGGATAAAAATTTTGCTGAAATGCTATTTTAAATTATTTCAGATGTTTGAAATTTTTACATCACTTTGGGAAGCGCGCTCGCCCGCTTCCTTTTCTTATACTTTTTCCTTGTTCAGTCAGATAAAACATAAACAAAATCCGTCAGAATCAGTCAAATTTTAATTTTCCAATTCTGTTTTACCAACAATTCAAACAGGTAAATACACCTCTTCCCCTAAATAATCAGGGGAAATAACACATTTGGACTTTACAATATTCCGCGACATTGATAAATTTAAAAAATTAAAATCAGGCGTCCGAAAATCCAGAGGAACAATCCCCCGGCTGATACCGGGGGATTCCGCTGTTCACACAAAAAACAATGCGTTTTCAGGCTGAAAACAGCCTGGCCCCGCCTCAGTCAAATATTGCAGGGGTTCTGTTATCATTAAGGAGAAAGAACATGCTTTCCGGCAGCAAAGACAAGGGAAAATGTTTACCCAATAAAAAAAAAACAAAACTCAGTGGTTCTTCAATTAAATTGGATCAGGTAAACAGCTTTATTTCCCGTGGGAAATGTCCGTATTTCTCATCTCGTCAGAGTATTACCCATGCTTTTTCAACTGAGACCATGCACCCCGGAGTTTACGAAACAATCATCAGTTCAGGATTTCGTCGCAATGGTTTTTATTTTTATAAAAATCTTTGCCCAAATTGCGATTCCTGTATCCCTGTCAGAGTTGACGTTCAAAACTTCAGACCATCCAAATCTCAGAGAAGAATTCTCAGAAAAAACAGCGATGTAAAAATAATTCGCCATGCAGTCTGTTTTGATCAGGAGGGATTTCTGTTATATCGCAAATATTGCGACCAAAGACACGGAACTGTTGAAACAGAGGAAGATTACATACGATTTTTAATTGAGTCGTCGGTTCCCACAGAGATGATGCGGTATTATGCGGGAAAACAACTGATAGGGATCGGTTGGACAGATATTTTATCCAATTCATTAAGCAGCGTTTATTTTGCATTTGATCCTGATTGTTCATTCCGAAGCCCGGGCGTTTTTTCTTTGTTAAAAGAAGCCGAGCTTTGCAAGGCATTGCAAAAAAGATGGCTCCACCTCGGTTTTTGGATAAAGGATAATCCCAAGATGTCTTATAAAAATCAGTATAAACCCTGCCAATTTCTCATTGACGGTGTTTGGCAGGAATTACCAGATTAAAATTATAATATGAAGGAGATGACCAAACCATGACACAATTCAACATACCGGACACGGATTATATGTATCCGGGGCATGTCGGATGTCCCGGATGCGGTGCGACCATTGCCATGAAATTTGCTCTGAAAGGCCTGGGGGATAAAACCATAATGGTAATTCCTGCCTGCTGCTGGGCCATTATTGCAGGGCCTCACCCTCAGACCGCTTTGAAAGTGCCCATTCTGCATACCGCGTTTGAAACTGCGGGGGCCGCGTCCAGCGGGGTCAGGGCCGCGCTGGACATGAAAAACGATACGGAAACCACAGTGGTGGCCTGGGCAGGTGACGGCGGCACGTTTGATATCGGATTACAGTCTCTCAGCGGGGCTGCGGAGCGAAACGAAGATTTTATCTATGTGTGCTATGACAATGAAGCTTACATGAACACGGGTGTCCAGCGCAGTTCATCCACCCCTTATGGTGCCCGGACCACCACAACCCCGGGGCAGGACTGGAAACAGACACGGAAGAAAAATATTGTGGAAGCCCTGGCTGCCCATCGTATTCCTTATGCGGCCACGGCCAGCATAGCCTTCCCCGAGGATATGATACAGAAATTTCAAAAAGCAAAGGAAATGAAAGGCGGGACCAGGTTCATTCATGTTTTTGCAACCTGTCCTTCGGGCTGGCGTGTTTCATCTGAAATGTCCGTTAAGATCGCCAGACTCGCGGTTCAGTCCAATTTTTTTCCCTTGTATGAAGTGGAACACGGCGTAAAATACAGCCTCAACTACAAGGGGGACCGTCCGGTGGAAGATTATTTGAAAGCACAGGGCAGGTTCAGACATCTGACAGATGCGGATATTAAAGAAATTCAGAAAATGACGGATGAGGATTTGGGGCTTCTGATGCGAAAAGCGGAAATATGAAAGTTTCGTATTTCCCAAAGATGCGTGAGTGACATGCCCGTCAAATTAGCCAGCCAGAATCAGAAATATAGGAGTAAATGACAGTTGACTGATAATATGAAATGGAAGAATGCATTGCTGTCGTCAGGTATGCCCTTGGAATTGGAAGCGGCAAAAATACTGACAACAAATGGTTTTACTGTTCATTCAAATTATAAATATGACCAGGGGGATTCCAGGTTTGTCAAAGATATCTCTGTTGACTTGCACGCCAAAGCATACCCTCCTTTTTCTGATTCAGACGGCATTACCGCACAGGTAGAACTGCTGGTCGAATGCAGACAAAGGCACTCGGACGCGACCTGGCTCTTCCTTCCTGATCTGAATAAACCGGATTTTTCTCCGGTCACATTGGGAAACACCCTTCGGGTGATTGACAAGTTTTCCTCATATGTCATTGAATCCGACGCGGCCGTTGCCTTTGATGCGGACATGCCGATTTGTCAGAAAGGGCTTGAAATAGATATGGTAAAGGGCGATGCGGATGAGTCCGCGTTCAGGCACGGCCTTTCACAACTGCAATATGCCCTTCCCCGGCTCCTGACAGAAAATGTGCTGTCTTATATTGAGGTTCAGCCTGATAAAAACATCCCTTTTCTGTTCTGCCCTGTTTTCCTTACAAATTCACAATTATTTGTGCTGAATAAGGACACAACCTCGGAACAGATACAGGCATGTTCCGAAATCAGGGAGATTGCCACTGAGTCCCCCTGTCTGGTGATGTATCTGGATTACACCCGGGATTTTGAATTTCAGTGTATAAGTGAAGTCTCCCGACTGAAAGGGCTTCAAAGAAGTGACAAGGCCATGGTGATTGAGCGAAAGAAAGCCAGTTATTACGAAACCCGGTTTAACCTTCCGTTTACCATTATTGAATCGCTTATTACAGCAGACCGCTATTATCTGAATGCGTTTTTCACCCAGTTTATCATATGCACGAGTCATTATTTTCCAACGCTTGTGAATACAATTAAAAAAACAGCAGAATCTGCACTGGAAACACGGAAGTTAATTAAATAAGTACCTGTGCAAAAGTTTTTAGTATTTTCCAAGCTGAGAATAAGCAAACAACAGGCAATGAGATTTATAAAAAAATATAAAAAACTTTTGGTGAGGTACTTAGCAGGGAAAGGAGTGCCAAACTTACAGTTTGGCAGAAAGGCCCGGTTTGAAGACATCGGAAAGAATGTAGGGTGGGTGCAGCGAAGCGAAACCCACCGTTTGCGATGTCTGTAAGTTGATCTCGTTCCCACGCTTCGCGTCCTGATTCCGCTTGTCGTCCGGGACGCATTGGGATACCACTTTGGATAGTCTGTCCTGTATAAACTTACAGAATTATAATGGCCGCCGTCCGCTACAAGGATGCTGTATAAGAAAAGGATCAGCGAGACTGCGGGAGGAGTGCGGAAATGGAGCCGCTAGGCGGAATTTTCGCATGCTGGTGAAATGCGAAAATTCCGCCTAGCGGCTCCATTTCCGCACTCCTTTTTGCGAGGCATCTAATTACGAATCTAACCATAAGTTTTTCAATATTTATTTATAAAAAACAGTGAACGACGTCCCCAGTCATAAGCTGCGATACATCATCCGCCAATTTGGCCGTGTGAAGGATTTCAGATGTATTGCCTGACGGGGCAGAACCAGAGAGCCGGGAGGTATGAGACATGAACAAACTGATCAGGCTTGATGTCCGGGGATTCAAATCAATTCGTGCATTGAATGATCTGGCCCTGGGGCCGATAAATATCCTTATCGGTGCGAACGGTGCGGGGAAATCGAATTTTGTCTCTTTTTTCAAAATGCTGAACCAGATGACGGACTCACTCGGGAACCTGCAATTGTTTGTCGGAAAATATGGCGGCGGACACAGCCTGCTTTACGAGGGGACTGAGGTGACATCTCGAATGAAGGGGAAGCTGAGATTTAAGACGGACGCGGGCATTTATGATTATGAGATGGAATTGGCTCACGCAGGCCCGGATACCCTGATTTTTGCGGATGAGAAATATCGGTTCTCCGGGCGGGACTCTGTAAATGAGGTGTCATGGATATCTCCGGGCCCGGGTCATCGGGAATCAGGTCTGCTTCTGGATGAATCAGAGGCTGCCGTGAATCTCCGACATCTCTTAAACCGTTGCAGGGCATACCAGTTTCATCATACCGGGGACACTGCCCGTATCCGGCAGCGGTGGCGTGTCGAAGACGGATGGGAGCTGAAGACGGACGGCGCGAATCTGGCCCCTTTCCTCAGAAGGCTTGGCTGTTCCGAACCAAAATATTACCGCAGAATTGTCGGGACAATCCGGGAGATTGCGCCTTTTTTTGATGAGTTTGTCCTGGAACCGGACAACGGCCATGTGATGCTTCAGTGGAAGGAGCAAAATTCTGATCTCCTTTTCGGCCCGCATCAGGCATCTGACGGGATGTTGCGGATCATGGCTCTGATATCTCTCCTGTTGCAGCCGGAACCGGGGCTGCCTTCGGTAATGATATTGGATGAGCCTGAACTCGGGCTGCATCCTTATGCGATGACAATTGTTGCAGGGCTGATAAAAAGCGTCTCCGTTCATACGCAGATCATATTGGCGACCCAGTCCGTGACGTTCATTGATCTTTTCGGCCCGGAAGATATCATTGTGGCGGATCGGCCCGGGAGGGAATCGGTGTTCACGCGGCTTGATCCTGCTGAACTGGAGGACTGGCTTGATGAGTATTCGCTGGCCGAACTTTGGGAAAAAAACGTCATCGGGGGGAGGCCTTAAATGATCCGATTGCATATCATTGTCGAAGGTCAGACCGAGGAGGCTTTTGTCAAAAGGGTGCTGAGAGATTATCTCGGTATGTTCAATATTGTCACTGATGTCCGATGTGTGGAGACAAGCCGTAGTTCAGGCCGGATTTATCGGGGCGGCGTGATTGATTATGGCCGGGTGAGAAGGGATATTATGCGCTGGATGAGGGAAGACCGGAACAGAGATGCCTGTTTTACCACCATGTTCGATCTGTTTCGTCTTCCAGAAGATTTTCCCCGGTTTGCAGAGGCGATGAAATATAAAAGTCCTTACGAGCGGGTTTCTGAGATAGAGAGAGCTTTCAGGGAAAATATCGGCGATTATCGTTTTATCCCTTATATCCAACTGCATGAGTTCGAGGCTCTGATTCTTTCTGATCCGTCAAAGTTTGAGACGGAGTTCGTTGACCGGGATAAGGCCGTCAGGAATCTTGTGAAGATGTGTTCGGAATTTGCCTCTCCGGAACTGATTGATGACGGACCTGATACGGCTCCTTCAAAGCGGATAATAAAAGAGCTTCCCGAATACAAAGGCAGGAAGCCTTCTGCGGGACCCCGGATAGCCCGTGAAATCGGAATAGAGGCGTTATGGAAAAAATGTCCGCATTTTCGGGAATGGCTCCATAAACTTGAAGCATTGGCGAATGGTTGATAAGTTCACGGATTGCATTTGATAAGGATTGATAATTTTTGTTCTCGCTACAGGGATTGTCTATAAGAAGAGGGATTTTTTCTACGAAACAGTGTTGGAAACTCGGCCCGGCAATGACGGAAAACAATCCCTTTCTTATAGATAATCCTTGTAGAAAAAAAAATACTGAAACCAACAAACCATGAGAGATTATTATGACCCCAGCTTACACATATCCCACAGCAAAACTGCTGAAATACGGAGATTGTCGCAGTTTTATGAAATGGCCGGATTATCTGTCGGAATTCGGTTTCACAAGTGAGCATATTCCGGAACTGATCAGGATGGCAACAGATAAAACGCTCAACTGGGCAGGTTGCGACAGTTCGGAGGTCTGGGCTCCCGTTCACGCCTGGCGAGCCCTGGGACAGCTTCACGCAGAGGAGGCAACTGAGCCGCTGATGTCCCTGCTCCATGAGCCTGATGACGCGGACTGGGCCAGAGAGGAACTCCCGATTGTTTTTCAGATGATAGGACAGAAAGCCGTTCCCGCACTTGTCCGCTATTTGGCAGAAGATTCCCACGGAACTTTTCCCCGCATAGCAGCAGGCCGCAGCCTGAAACGAATAGGAAATGCCTTTCCCGAGGTCAGAGAGCAGTGTCTGGAGGCCCTCGGAAAGCACTTGGAGCGTTTCCGGGATAACAATCCGACATTAAATGCCTTTTTAATCAGCTGTCTCACTGACCTCAGGGCGATGAAGCTGCTGCCTCTTATTAAACAGGCGTTTGACAGCGACAGCGTGGATCTGATGGTTGCAGGAGATTTGGAAGATATTGAGATCGAGTTCGGTGTGAGGAAACAGCGTTCCGAACCCCGGCCGTTAACCCCGCTGCAAAAAAGTCTGGGCCCCATACTGGAACAAATCAAAATTCGGCAGGAAGCGAAAGATCGAATTCAGATGAGAAAGAAAGACCGAACTCAGCAAAGAGTGAAAGATCGAATTCAGCAAGAAACGAAAGGCCAAAAAATTGGCAGAAACAAACCCTGTCCCTGTGGAAGCGGAAAGAAATACAAAAAATGCTGTCTCAACAAACAGGGGGTCTCTTAAGTATCCGATTAAAATACTACAAATATGCCGCCCCTCCGGGGCTTTGCCAGCCTCCCCTGAATCCCTTATAATCAGCTTTTTTTCAATACAGATGGGGTTGCCAGGGTGGAAAGAAAGAGAGCTTGAACCGTGAAAAAAATACAAAGAAGACCGGCTCCGGCTTGGTTCAAAGATCATGGAGAATGGGGAGAGCTATCTTCTGGAGACAGGAACAAACTCTTATCTGAGCTGGTCAGAATGACCCGGCACCATTGCTCCTTCTGCGATGAGAATCTGCTGGGAAAAGAGTTTTCACTCATACAGTTCAGACCGAGAATAAAATTTTATCTCGTTTCCACGCGAAGCGTGGGAATGTCTTCCGGACGCTTCGCGTCCTATGACAGGCGGATTCCGGACGCGAAGCGTCCCCGCTGCGTTCCCACGCGAAGCGTGGGAACGAGATCAAAAAGATACGGACATGCCGCTCCGCCAAGTCATTGTCAATACACACTCGCCAGTACTGGTGAACCAACTGCTTCAATGGAAAGATGATAACAACGTGAGCGTTTGTCTAATCAGACCTGAGACGTTTTGAAAACCTCGCAGGTCTTATGCGAAAAAGGAGGGAACGCGTGTTAAAATTAAAGGCTGTCACAGTCATATCCTCTGCTTTGTTCCGCTGTTCCCGGATGGTGTTTATTTCTTTGGTGATTTTTCCATTTTTCACGTCCTGTCCTGCGTCTGCCTATGGTTCAAAGTATCGCACAATTGCCCATCATGTATTGGAATTAGAATCGGATCTGGGGATCAGACCAAATGATGCGCTTCTTGATGAAATTATTGATGAGGCACGGCAGCGGATTAAAATTAAACAGTCTTACTCAGCAGATGAAGCCATTAAAACGTTAAAGGCCGTTGACCATCTGCTTTTAGAAAAAAATTTTCTTTATGACGGAAGAATACGCCTCCTTTCAGAAGCCCTGAAGCCCCGCAGGCTGGACAAGCAGACAATTCAATATATCAGAAAATCTGATCCCAACAATTCAGGCGCGGATATCAGAGATAACGCCACACTGAAAAGAATCATTCTCGCCAGTGACAAACATAAACAGCACGCATTAAAACATATCCATGAAAATTTTTACTTTGGAGAGTGCAAGACATTTTCTTTCCTTTACCTGGGAATTGCCGACGCGCTGGGGTTGCCTGTAAATATGGTTCTTGCGCCTTCCCATGTGTTCATCAGATGGAGACTGCATCCCGGAAGACATGTCAATTGGGAGACCACCTCCGGCGCGGCCGTCAGTGACGATTTTATGAGACGTTCATTTGATATTTCCGAAAATTCAATCCGCTCGGGTGTGTATCTGAAAAATCTCAGTGAGAGCGAATCCATGGCAACCGCGTGTTATATGCTGGGAAATTTTCTCACAGATGCGGACAGAAAAATAACGTATCTGACCAAGGCGGTTCAGTTAAATCCGAAACACAGCAGAGCGTATTATAACCGGGGAACAGTATGGTATAAAAAAAGAAAGCTGCACAGGGCCTTGGCAGACTATGATCAGGCCATTGCCCTGGACACGAAACACAGTGAGACTTATAATAACCGGGGGAATATCTGGTATGAAATGCGTAAGTTCGACAATGCTCTGGCAGACTACAATCAGGCCATTGCGTTAAACCCGAAACACAGCCGCGCTTATAATAATCAGGGAAATGTGTGGTATCAGATGGGGAAATGGGGCAGCGCCATAACAAGCTATAACCGGGCCATTCAGTCAGATCCGACATATAGCGGGGCCTACAATAATCGGGGAAATGTCTGGTATCAGATGGGGAAGTTCGCCAAAGCGTTAAGCGATTATAATACAGCCATTAGGCTGGACCCGGACAATAATGAAGCTCGCAATAATCGCACGAATCTGTTGAAAAAAATTGAGAATTGAGAATTGAGAATTGGAATTTGAGAATCGGGATTTGGGATTTGGGAACCTTTAATTTTATAACTTCCCATATCAGGGAATTTGAAGAAAAGAGATATAAAATGAAAATCACCGCCGTTCGTATTCTTAAATATTTCTCAGCTATTATTCCATATGGTTTTGCCATATGCTTATGCTTTTCCATAAATACAGCCGCCATGGCAGAAGAGCCGCTAAATTCAAAAAAAACAGTACTTATTCCTCCGAGCGCCAGGTCCGTTGTTCTTCAACTGAGATGGTTTCACCAGTTTCAGTTCGCGGGCTATTATGCTGCTCTGGAAAAAGGGTTCTATCGGGAAGCAGGACTCGAAGTGACATTGCAGGAAGGCGGTTACGAGATAGACACCATAGATGAGGTGCTGAATTGCTGTGCGGAGTATGGCGTGACAAACAGCGAAATCGTACTGCATCGGCTTCGTGGAAAACCTTTGGTGGTCCTCGCTGCAATATTCCAGCATTCGCCGCTGGTTCTGTTGACACGGAAAGATTCCGAAATTGCCACGCCTCAGGATTTGATCGGCAGACAGGTGAAAATGACAAAACAAGACCGGGACGCGGAACTTCATGCAGTTTTTCTCAATGAAGGGGTTTCCCTGGATCAGATACACGTCCTTGATGGCAGTGTCAGCGCTGATGATTATTTCAATGAAACCATTGGCGCATTAAGTGCCTACATAACAAATGAGCCTTATTATCTGGAACAAAAAGGGGTTCCCTTTTCAATTATTCGCCCTCTGAGTTATGGGATTGATTTTTACGGAGACTGTTTGTTCACATCAGAACAGGAACTCAGGGAATACCCGGAGCGTGTGAAGGCATTCCGGGAAGCCAGCCTCAGGGGCTGGGAATATGCCATGAAACATCCTGAAGAAATCATTGACATCATTCTGAGTAAATACAACTCACGCAAGACACGGGACCATCTGCGTTTTGAAGCTGAAAAAATGCGTGAACTGATACTGCCGGAGCTTATTGAAACGGGATTCATGAACCCGGGACGCTGGCGTCATATTGCAGATACCTTTGCCCGGCTGGGAATGCTTGAAAAATCGGGGCAGTCCCTGGACGGGTTTATTTACGATCCGAATCCTGCTCCGGACTCAGCGCAGATCCGCCAAGCTCTCGGAGTGACCCTTTCTGTGAGTTTCCTGACCGCCCTGGGGCTTGTTATCCTCATCGTTTTCAACCGACGGCTTCATCGGGAAATTAATGAGCGCAGGCAGGCAGAAGAAAAATTGCGTTTTCAGGCTGTTCTCATGGAGCAGATAAAAGACATTATCGTGGCAACCGACCTGGAAGGACGGATCACCTATGTCAATGAAGCGGCTGTCCGATCAATCAGTCTCCCCCGTGAATCGCTGATGGGACAGACAATTCAGGTTTTGGGAGAATATCCCGGACGAAGTGCCTTTGTTCAGGAAGTAATTGATAAAACCCTGGCAGACGGAGCCTGGAAGGGAACAGTGGTGAGCTACGTCAGAGGCGGTATGAAACTCATATTGGAATTAAGATCATGGGTCATCCATGATGCGAACGGACAGCCCACAGGAATGGTGGGCGTTTCAACGGATATCACTGAACAGGCCCAGGCTCAGAAAGCGCTGAAAGAGAGCGAGGACCGCTATCATGACATATTCAATTCCAGTGCGGATGCGATTCTTATTTTTGATCTCAATGGCAATATTGCTGACGCCAACCCCGCTGCATGCCGGATGTATGGCTATTCTCAGGAAGAGCTGACTCGGCTGACCAGCAGAGAGACTGTTCATCCTGATTATCATTACATTTTTGAACAATTCAGAAACAGTGATCCTGAGCAGTTGGCGGATTTATTTCCTGTCAGCTCAGTAGATGTGCGTAAAGACGGAACTTTGTTCAATGTGGAAATCCACGGAACGATATTTGATTACAAAGGCACACCGCATTTATTATCTGTTGTCAGAGATACCACTGAACGAGTACACGCGGAAGAGGAAATCAAAAAATCGCATTCATTGTTACGTGCAACCATTGAATCAACTGCCGAGGCCATTGTGGTGATTGACAGAGATAAAAACCTGTTCACCTTCAATCGGAAGTTTATTGAAATGTGGGGGCTTTCTGAAGAATGGGCTGAAATTCCTGAGCCTCGGGAACGTTTCAGGCTGGTGACGGAGCAGGTAAAAGACCCCCGGATATTTGCCGGCCGTATCAGGGAATTGTTAGATGACTTGGACACAGATGCCTATGATACGTTTGAGATGAAAGACGGCAGAATTATTGAGTGCCATGCACGACCTTTCAGAATCGGAGACAAAACCGCAGGTCGTTTATACGCGTATCTGGATGTCACGGAACGAAAGATCGCAGAAAAATCGATGCGGGAAAGTGAAGCAAAGCTGCGAGCTATTTTTGACAATGTTGTCGTAGGGATTGCTATTATTGATCTTCAGGGACAATATTTTTATATAAATGACAAATGGGCAGACATGCTCGGATATGCAAAGGAAAAAATCTATCAGTTCAAATATACAGATGTTACTTACATCGAAGATGTTGAAAAAAGCAAAAATCTTTTGCAAAAACTGATCAAAGGAAAAATCAGACAATATGAAGTCGAGAAAAGGTATGTTCGTAAAGACGGAAGTGTTTTCTGGGTAAATTTTTCAGTTTCACCTATTTATGATATTCATGGAAATATTGAGTCTGTCATCGGAATCGTCATTGACATTGACGGACGCAAACAGGCTGAAACTGAACTCCTGAGAGCCAAAGAGACAGCCGAGGCCGCGACCCTTTCCAAGAGTGAATTTCTGGCCAATATGAGTCATGAAATCCGCACGCCCATGAATGCCATTATCGGGATGACAGGACTTTTGCTCAGGACGAAACTGACTTCGGAACAGCGGGAGTATGCTGAAACTGCACGATCCTCCTCGGATATCCTGCTTTCTCTCATCAGTGACATCCTTGATTTTTCCAAAATCGAAGCCGGAAAAACAGAACTGGAGATTCTTGATTTCAATATCACAGATATCATCAGTGATATCATTAATATATTGGCCATAAAAGCGAATGAGAAAGGAATAGGGCTGACGAGCCACATTGACGGTGATATTTATCCCTTTCTCCGGGGAGACCCGGTACGACTTCGGCAGATTCTGCTCAATCTTACAAATAATGCGATTAAATTCACCCAAAAAGGGGAAGTGAGGATTCATGTTTCTGTGGAAAAATCCGGCGATGTCCACAGCATGCTCCGTTTTGCTGTGACCGACACCGGTCTTGGTATCCCCAAAGACCGCGTGAATCGTCTGTTTAAATCCTTTTCCCAGGTGGATGCCTCAACAACCCGCAGATATGGCGGAACAGGTTTGGGGCTGGCTATTTCAAAGCAATTGGCGGAGATGATGGGCGGAGAAATCGGTGTTGAAAGTCAGGAAGGAAAGGGAAGCACGTTCTGGTTTACGGCAATTTTCGGATATTCGGAAGTTGAAACTCGAAACTTGAAACTTGAAACTCGAAACTTGAAACTCGAAACTCGGGACTTGAAACTCGAAACTCGAAACTTGAAACTCGAAACTCGAAACTCGGAGGTTGAAACTCGGAACTCGGAAGCGGATAACCAAGTTTCAAGTTTCAAGTTTCAAGTTTCAACAAATATCCGTATTCTTCTTGTGGAGGATAATCGGCTGAATCAGAAGGTCGCTCTGGCAATGATGAAAAAACTCGGGTTATCTGCGGACCTTGCCAGCAACGGCACTGAGGCCATTAAGGCTATCCGGACAACATCTTATGATCTTGTTCTGATGGATATTCAGATGCCTGAAATGGACGGTATTGAAGCCACGAAAAAGATTCGAAATTCAGAACTCGAAGCTCGAAATATACCCATCATTGCCATGACTGCCAATGTCATGAAAGGAGACCGGGAACGCTGTCTTGAAGCGGGTATGAATGATTATATATCCAAACCAATCGATCCTGATGAGCTTCTTTCCGCTGTGGAAAAACAGTTATCAGGTATGCATTCGCATTTTTCAGCTATTATTTCTAAGCCATCAGCGGGCAGCGAACAATTATCAGAAAAAGATCAGGTGGCAACTGAGAATTCGCAGTTTGCGGATTCTGAATGTTTTAACAAGGAAGAGCTGTTAAACCGAATGGGAGGGGATGAGACGCTTTGTAAAAAATTTTCAAAAATGTTTGTGCAAAGAATGCCGGTGGAAATTGAAGAATTAAAGGCTGTTCTGGATAAAAATGATCCTGAGCTGGTCACATTACAGGCGCACAATATCAAGGGAATGTGTTCGAATATCTCGGCATACGCGCTTAGGGATATCGCATATGAAATGGAACTTGCCGGAAAGAAAGGCGACTTGGACGGTGTTCGTGCGCTTATTGATGATTTAAAACAGGAATTAGACAGGTTCATTCACGTTATTACAAATATCAGCATAGCATAAACACACGCCGCTGACTGTCGAGCCGTGTAATTCCCTCTTCTTTTGCCGCGTCCAACGCCATTTCATATTCTGTTCTTGAAGGAAAACCTGCAAGTTCTTTAATTTCAGCAGCTTTGCCGCACGGCCTGTACTGGGGCATGATATTTACATAGGTGTTCGGTGAAATTTCATTTGCAATAAATCGCATCACGTCGCGTGTGCCTGCGAGATTGTGAGGCAGAACAAGATGCCGTACCAGAAGTCCCCGCGTGGCAATACCGGATTCATCTGTGACCAGGTCCCCGACCTGACGGTGCATTTCCGTCAGCGCATCACGCGCAACCTCCGGGTAATCTCCGGCCTTGCAGGTTTTTTCGGCAATTTGAGAATCCCAGAATTTAAAATCAGGCATATAAATATCAAAAACCCCTTCAAGCAGTTTCAGAGTTTCAACACGGTCATAGGCACCGGTGTTATAAACCATCGGAACAGAAAGTCCTTTTTTTACAGCAAGTTCGACAGCCGAAAGAATCTGGGGGACAACATGGGACGGAGTAACAAAATTGATATTATGACAGCCTTCTCCTTGCAGGGAAAGCATCATCTCGGCAATACGCTCATGAGAGACTTCCTCGCCGTACCCCTCATGGCTGATGTCATAATTCTGACAAAAATTACACAGCAAATTACAGTGGGTAAAAAATATCGTTCCGGAGCCGTGGGAGCCGACCAGCGGGGCCTCTTCCCCGAAGTGGGGCGTATAGCTTGACACCCAGGCGTTTTCACCTGTCCTGCACACGCCGACTTCGCCGGAAACACGGTCAACCCCGCATAATCTGGGGCAGAGTGCGCAGGAACTTAAAATTTCAAAAGCGTGTTTTATCTTTTTTTTAAGCAACCCTTTTTCAAAGGTTTCCACATAGGCAGGTTTAAAAGATGACATGATTATGAATTCTCCTGGTTGAATGAAGAATTGAAAATTGAGAATTGAAAATTGAGAATTGAAAGCATAGGTGGGTTGAGAAACCCGAAATTTTCATGTGATCCGTCAAAATGAGCGACGATCATCGCTCTCGGATTTTTGTTCCTTAACCTGACTTACGCGGCTATATTTGTTTCTGACTCATAACGTATTAAGGAACAACTCTGATTTTCAATTTCCAATTCTCCATTCTCCATTCTCAATTATTACTTGGCTGGACCAATATTTTTTGTGCCAGTCCCCGACCTAGGGCAAGACGGTTATAATCTAGGGCGATCACCAATTGCCCTTTGTTAAAATTAGTGACAACTTCTATTTCATCCCCGATTCTCAGCCCCATAGACAATAAACGCATCTGGGAAGCAGAGCCTCCGATAAACTCTTTTATAACCAATCGTTCCCCCTGTTTGGCTGTCACAAGGGATATCAGTTGTTCCCGCTTCTTAAGACATTCGGAACAGATCCCATATATCTCCATCTTGTGCTGAAGCATATGAAATCCATGAACCGCGGCAACCTGCACCTGAAGATTTTCGAGCTGATCCTCCTTGAATTCTATGATTTTTCTACATTTTGTACAAATCATATGGTCATGGTGCTGGCCCAGATGCCTATGTTCATACCACACCACTCCGTTATCAAACTGGTTTGTCTGAGCAAAACCGAACTGACACATCATCCGGAGCGTGTCTCTGACAAAGTCGGGATCTGATTTATATCCGTATTCTTCAAGCAGCTGAATCAGATCCTTATCCGTCATATGGCGTTCGGCCTGAAGAAAAACCTCAAGCACCTTGAATCTGTCTTCAAAATCATCAATATGCTCCTGCTTGAAAAGCTTTTTAAACTGTTTCTTTTCCTGGTTGTGAAGCTGCATCATTGTAGATCCCTGTTATTAAAAAAGAATAATCACACTGACATCATGGTATAAAATACAATAAAGGGGAATATTCAAAACAAATTTTAACGGCCAGGTCCGGGGATATCATAAGTGGTGCATGAGCCGCTTGAACATGTTCTTGTCTGGGATGTCATCCCGGACGGACTTCCCCCGGATCCCATGGCATAGTTAGTGGTACTGAGAACCCGTTCAAAATCTTCGGACTTACATTTGGGACATCTGAGTTCAACCTCCTCATCAGTATTCATAATAAGCAGTTCAAAAAATTCCTCGCATTTCGAGCATTTAAATTCATATATCGGCATAATATTTTCCTTTAAATTAATTTTATTAAAAGGTGTTAGGTGTTGGGTGTTAGGTGGTGTTAGGTGTTAGGTGTTAGGTGTTAGGTGTTAGGTGAAAAAATTTCGTTGAGTATAAATGTCAATGGCTGTCATATAAACGGCCATGAGCGGTCCGCTCACAACGAAACATGAAAGAACTTTTAACTTCAGTCACTTTATTAACTTTAGTCACTTTCATATAAACGGGCAACCTGGCGGGTCACAACGAACGATGAAAGCCGTGGCAAATCACAAATGACTTTCATACAAACTCCCAAGCCCGCGGTCACAAAGAATAATTAAAGTTTTACAATTTTTCGTAACACCTAACACCTAACACCTAACACCACCTAACACCTAAACACTTTCATATAAACAGACATGACCTTCGGTCACAACGAACCATGAAAGTTTTATAGTTTTTCCTAACACTTAACACCTAACACCTAACACCTAACACCTAACACCTAACACTTAACACTTTCATATAAATATAAACAGCTTTTATAAAACTTCACCTCTGGTATGGAAAAAAGATAAGTTTTTTTGAAAAAACATGACGTATCACTCGATGATCAAGTATCAGACATGTAGGGTGGGTGGAGCGAAGCGCAACCCACCGTCTGTCTGCTGTCGGTGGGTTGCGCTTCGCTCCACCCACCCTACATTCCTACATTCCGGGGATTTTATTTTTTGGGAAATCCCTTATCTCTTGATAATCAGGTATCAGAATAATCATGAAAGCTTCCTGAGACCTGAGACCCTAACAAAAAAAGCTGCCGTAAGGCAGCTTTTTTAAAAACATCTGAAAGTATTCACGAGTTATCACTGAGCGGACATGCTGTTTACCACAGGCATGATATCAATAATTCCGATATAACCGTCATCATCCACGTCATAAAAAGGATCATATTCCTGACTCTCTTCAGTGACATTCCATCTTGAAGAAACCTTCATAATATCATTGTCATCAATCTTTCCATCACCATTAAAATCATAAAAAAGATTGCTGCTCATTATCTCTTCAAACGTGAATATCAGATCATCAGTAAATGAAGACACAATAACATCACATTTATGCGCCTGATGCGCCTGAATTTCGATTTCTTTTGTTTCTGATGAAATTTCAGTGTCTCCCTGATAACCCTTTACCGTGACACGGCAAAAACCGCTTTCCTTACCGCGCAGCACAAGACGATAATTACCTGTTTCCAGTACAGGCAAAGAAAATATATGCCCCCCGTTTTCATCCGTTTCAAAAGCAGCGCCCGGGATATATCCGCCTTCTTTACCACACTCTCTTTCTTTGGGATCATACACAATCATATCTGCCGGGCCTTCAACGATAAAGGACATCCAAAAAGTTTCAGGCTGCACAGACGGTGATTCAATATGTTCAACGATCTGCTGTCCCAAATCCTCTGATATTCTCCAATCATGCCACCTGGGAGCCGGCGGAATATCAAAAAGCACAGGCGATTTCGGATCATCTCTCCTGTCCCGCTTTTTCCTGGCAGCAGGTTCGTCATTCCCTGACAGCGAATCCAGAGGCGGAACATCTGCTGTCGCGCCGGTGATCTGCACAATAATATCATTGTAATCTGTGTCACTTTTGACAAAGTCCTGATCTTCATAGGCAAAAGCAGTCCCCAGACCATTGACATCCGCTATCTGACCCACATGCATTCCATAATCCAAATTCGATAATACAATTGAAAACAGCGGACGCTTGTTCACATCTGTTGTTAAGGGGTTTTCAGCAAGCGATTCCAATGTGGAATTCGGTGTCAGTATCATTGCAAAGGTATCCCCGGGCCGCATTTGGAAGCTCTTTACCCCCTTATAAGGACCTTTGTTCCAATTTACTGACTCCCCGAGCGAACCGCTGAACCGTGCGCCTTCTTTCATATCTGACAATACAACATAGCCCTCGGTGCTGTTTGACAATGCCCGTCTTACGGCTTCTTTTATAAATTCCTCCGGGTTTGCGATGAAATCTTTCATCCCTGAAAAACTGAATATGGCAAATTCCCCTTCATAACTCCCGCCGTCATACAGCCAGTCCGCCTTGACAATACCATTCTCTCCCACTTTGAATTCACCCGGAATAATTGTCGGGTCAGTGCCGTTTATGTATTCATCCAGGTTTGAAACCTCATCTCCGTCCGGGTCTCCTGACGCGTCATTTGCCCCCGGATTCAGGCCGTAGGCAATTTCCCAGCCGTCCGGGATCCCGTCACTGTCTGTATCGGCTTTTTTCGGATTTGTCCCTTTTTGGTATTCTGACAAATTGGACAGTCCGTCCCCGTCTGAGTCCGTACCACCGTCATTCACAGAGGGATTCAGGCCGTAGGCAATTTCCCAGCCGTCCGGGATCCCGTCACCGTCCGTGTCAGCCTTGTTCGGATTTGTCCCTTTTTGGTATTCTGACAAATTGGACAGCCCGTCCCTGTCTGAGTCCGCGGCACCGTCATTCACAGAGGGATTCAGGCCCTTTGAAATCTCCCAGCCGTCCGGAATCCCGTCACCGTCTGTATCAGCTTTTTTGGGATTTGTTCCTTTTTTATATTCATTCAAATTTGACACGCCGTCACCGTCCGGATCCCCGGCAGCATCATTTGCAGAAGGGTTCAGCCCGTTAGCGACTTCCCAGGCATAAGGCATCCCGTCATTGTCATCATCCGAACCCGGGGCAGGCGGAGGCGGCGGTTCATCCGAACCCACGCCTGTGGTATCGCCGCTCATATCATCGGCAAGCCAGACATTCCCTTTTTCACCCTTCAAGACAACATAATCAATATAGGCTCCGGCCGGCGCGTTGACGGTCAGATATTTCATTGAACTATATATATTTGTCGGCCCGGACACGGTCACTGTCCTGCCGTTGGTCAGATGCGCCTCAAGAATAAAATCGCCATAGGTGCTGTAGCCAGTTTTGAACCAGGTCCCGTTGTTGCTTGTAAAGTCAACAATAACGCCCCTGGCATCTGCATTGGTACCGGCCCACAGCCAGAAATTTCCATTATGGTGAAAAAAAGCATCTCCGTAAGAAAGCTTCAGATCATCCGAATAGGTGTTATATTTCCCGGTTCTGCTGTCACCGTACATGGCATTAAATCCGCTGAAATTTTTAAAAGAGACCCCCTCAATATTGTTGACAGGATTGCCGTTTTTCCCATCTTCAAAATTAATAAAAAAGGCCGCGGAACTACCGGCCAGCCCGAAAAACAACAATGTTATCCACATCACAATTAAAAACTTTTTCATTCCTTTGCCCCCCTTTGTTTTAATGTTGGCTAACGGGTTGGCTATTTTTTGAACCCATTGCTTTTAAAGAAAAAAATAACTTTTTAAAACCGTTGTTCCGGCTCACTTTAACCTAACTCAAGATACACCTGAAAATCCTTTTTCTTACACCCGCGCCCTGTTTTTATAATTTCTTTTATAAGAACAAAAGTCAAAAATGAGCTTTTTGTATTTCATTTATGTATTGCTTTTGTCAAAATATTTGTTGGTAAATTTGGAAAAAAACGGCTAAAAAACGGAAAAACACTATCTGAGGCACGATATTTGCTTAAAATAAGTATCCGGAATGATAACAAAGCGTTTTTCCGATTATATCGTTAGCGAATCTTCAATTTCATACCAAAATCGGCTTTTCCGATTGGATTCCCCTCTTCTGTAAGCCGCGCAACTGATAAACAGATATTTTTCCGCTCGGGTGATGGCAACATACATCAGGCGTCTTTCTTCCTCAAGTTCGATGTCAGAATTCTTTGATCTCCAGTGCGGGAAAAGGTCTTCCTCGCAGCCCACGACAAACACAACGTAATATTCCAATCCCTTGCTGGCATGTATTGTTGAAAGTTTCACACCGGGCTTTTCGCTTTGATCGTCGTCGTCGTCATCCTTATCTTCCTGAATCAGGTCCGCTTCTTCCAGGAATTCAAGGATGGTTTGTTTTTTTGAGGCCGAATGAAGCAGTTCATCCATGTTTTCTTTTCTTGAAATAAAATCTGTTGAATTGGATTTTGAATATTTTTCAAGATAATCCATATAGTTAAACCTGGACAAAATTTCACGGATCGCGTCATCCGGTTTCTTTTCCCTGATTTCATCAAGGGCTTCAATTAACTGACTGAGCGCGTTATGAATTTTTTTGCTCATCACCCTTTCGGAAAGCACTTTCCGCACAGCATCCTGAAGACTCATGCCATCAGTCCGTATGTCAGCTATTTTTCTGATGGTTTTCTCACCAATTCCCCGTTTGGGAAGATTGATGATGCGCTCAAATGAGACATTATCCTTTTGAAAAACAGAGGCTTTGAGATAAGAATTCATATCAAGTATTTCTTTTCGTTCAAAAAATCCTTTGGACCCCATCATCTGATACGGAATCTCCAGGAATCTGAAAGCCTTTTCAAAAGACAGGGAACAAAATTTGGTCCGGTACAGCACCGCGATTCTCTCAGAAGGAATCCCCATATCACAAAGGGATATGATCTTTCTTCCCACCCATCTTGCTTCTGTTTCCTCATCAGAAAATTTGTGAAGCTTCACAATGCCCCCGTGTTTTTCAGAAAAGCATTTTTTTTCCATTTTATGGGTGTTATGTCCGATCAGCTCGTTTGCTGTCTGGACAATTTCATTTGCAGAACGATAGTTCTGCTCCAGCCGGAATATTTTGGCGTTCTTGTATTTTTTCGGAAATGAAAGAAACTGATCTATGTCGCTTCCTCTGAAGCGGTAAATACTCTGCCAGTCATCTCCCACGCAGAAAAGATTTCCGTTTTTTACCCAAAGATCGGTCAGCAGGGCCTGAAGCGGGTTTGTATCCTGAAATTCATCACACAGAACATACTGAAAAAGATTCTGATAAGACTCCCGGACATCCTTATGATCCCTGAGCAGATCACGGGTCTTGAGCAGAATATTGTCAAAATCCACGGCATTTGCGGAATACAATCTTTTTTCATAAACATTAAACACTTCAGCCAGCAGAATATTATGGGAAACACGGGGTTTCCGGTCAAAATACGCTGTGGGATTACCGGAATTTTTTGCTTTTGAGATATGCGCTGTCACGGCCCCGACATATTTCTTGTCGTAATTCATTTCCGCGATAATCTCTTTCATTGTCTTTTCCTGCTGGTATGTCGCGTAAATTTGGAGAGGTATCTTATATCCCAGGAGAGGGCAATGCTGTCTGAGTATTCTGAAAGCTGCCGAGTGAAAGGTCCGCACCCACGGAAATTGGTTTAAGGGCAGTCCTGTTAATTCAACCAGCCTGGATTTCATTTCATCCGCGGCCTTGTTTGTGAAAGTGATGGCTAATATTCGTTTGGAATCATAGCCGTTTCGGATGAGACTGACGACTTTGTTTGTCAATACGGTTGTTTTTCCTGATCCTGCTCCGCTTACAACCAGCGTGGGAGCGCCGTTAAATTCGATTGCCTGTTTTTGTACAGAAGATAATTTCATTATGATGTGTCCGTCTGCTTTTCTATTGTCAGCAGATGGAATTTCCCCTTCGACAGGCTCAGGGTGCGGGCCGAAACGCCGCTCGTTAAGCTTGTCGAAACGCCGCTCGTTGAGCTTGTCGAAACGCCGCTCGTTGAGCTTGTCGAAACGAACTCATGCCGAAGTCAGGAGGGATTTTCCATCTGCTGATTGTATGGAAAATTTTGAAATCTGCCTTGCTTCCCGCCCCCTCTCTCGCTACAGGGATTTTATATAAGAAGAGGATTCATAAGAAAAGGATTACAATCCCCTTCTTATACAAAATCCCTGTAGCGAGGGAGAAGGAGATTTCAGGCTTTGTTTTTTTCTCAATCAGTTATGAGTGGATTGGTTTATTTTTAGGAATAATTATCATATCGGACAGTAAAAATCAATATGAAACCCGAAAATGAATTTCAGGACGGTTTTTAAAAAAGTTTCTGATTATAACGGATTCAGGGGAGGCCGCCACGGCATATTTGCATGCTGCAAACATGCCGCCCCCGCGGGGCTTCAATGCCACAAAGACACGAAGACACAAAGAAGCACAGAGAGCCTTCGTGAGACTTCGCGCCTTCGTGCCTTTGTGGCATTTATTGCAGGTCCCACATCGCGCGGGTTTTCCCCTGAATGACATCCGGGGAGGACGGCGTCCTGTGACATGATAGTTTCAGCATACCGCGCCCTCCCCTGAATCCGTTATAATCAGAAAAGTTTTAATTTTTTTCGGTAATGAAAAAAAGCCGGGGCTTCACTCCATATGCATCAGGCTAAGATCGTAACTCATTGTTTTTATTAACCTGTGATCTGCCGGACGGGGTTTGCAACCCCGTCCGAAATATTTTCCGACCCCCGAAAACAAACGTTTCGGACGGGGTTGCAAACCCCGTCCGGCAGTCTTAGCCTGATGCATATGGGCTTCACTCCCGTGCGGCAACATCCGGCAAAAAGTCCTTTCAGGACGTTTTGTGAAAAATTCCGATCTGCTGATATTAAATTATATTTTCAATAAATTATAAATAGAATGGGAAAATATTGCAAACCAGTTGAAAAATCGCTATAATCATTTAGTGAATTAAGAAAACGCTCCTGATCCGGTTCGTTTTGCTGACGAGTCATCATCGTTCCGGATGATCTGCGAAAGAAAACGAATTTTTGAAATTGGTTCAGTAACTATTAAAAAAATAGGAGAAAATAATGGGTTGGTTCAAAAAAAATAAAAAGAAAAAGAAGAAGAAGGAAGACATATCGCCTCAGCAAGACGCTGTTCAGGCATCCGAACAGGAAGTCATTCAGGCATCAGAACTTGAAGTACCTGATAATCATGAGCAAACTGTCGCAATAGATGTTTCGCTCTATGAATCCCAAAAAAAAGAAACAGAAGCGTCATCTGATTCCCAGCCGGAATCCGGGCCAGGTTTTATTCATCGTTTAAGAAATGGGTTATCTAAAACTCGTGAGATTCTTACAACTGACATTGATGACCTTTTTACGAGCAATAAAAAAACAGAAGAGCTGTTAGAGGAAATTGAAGAGCGTCTGATAACCTCGGATATCGGTATTCAGACAACCATGGAACTTATGGAAAACCTGTCAAAAAAATCTTCCAAAATATCAAATGCAAATCAATTAAAGACAGCACTGAGACAAGAAATAATTTCCCTTTTTAACACACCATCTCCCACTCAGGAAAAAATTTCCGCAAAACCTCATATTGTCATGGTTGTCGGGGTCAACGGCGTCGGAAAAACCACCACCATCGGAAAGCTTGCGGCAAAAGCAGCGGCTGAAGATAAAAAAGTGCTGATTGCGGCCGCGGATACCTTTCGGGCGGCTGCTGTTGAACAACTGACCATATGGGCGGACAGAGCCGGAGCCGACATTGTAAAGCACAGAGAAAACGCGGACCCGGCCGCTGTTGCTTATGACAGTGTCGAAGCTGCCACAGCCAGAGGCAAAGATATTGTGTTTGTAGATACCGCGGGGAGACTTCATACAAAGGTCAACCTGATGGAAGAACTGAAAAAAATCAGACGGGCCATGACAAAAACAATTCCGGATGCCCCCCATGAAGTTCTGCTGGTGCTTGATGCCACAACGGGCCAGAATGCCCTGTCCCAGGCCCAAATGTTCAATGACGCGCTGGGTGTCACAGGCATCGCCCTGACAAAGCTGGACGGCACCGCGAGAGGGGGGATCGTGGTCAGTATTTGCAACACCCTGAATATTCCGTTGAAGTATATCGGTATCGGGGAACAAATCGAAGATTTGCAGGAATTTGATCCTGCACAATTCGTGGACGCACTTTTTTAGTCACAGGGAGGCACGTCGCGGACATGCTTCCTGCGGAAACATAAACAACAGACACGGAGGGTGGCGTTATGTCTTTTAAAGAAAATCTTTTAAAAAAAATTGAGATTGATAAACTAGCAAAAAAAGTGACGGGTTCTCTCGGAACGCCTGACAGCGGCCGCAGGATTGACAAGGAAACGGTGCGTCACCTTCTTGAGATGGGGCCGCGTAAGTTCAGAAAAGAACGGGATAATGATCTTTACGTTCTTGAAACAGACCCGCGCGAAAATAATATTCTGGTTCTTGATAATGAACTGGCGATTTATACCACCACCGCGGAAGATATCGCATTGCGAAAAAGCCCCACTGTCAAGGAGATGATCAGTATTCGAAATGTTATCAGAATATTGAGTGACAGTGACGTGATTATCAGCAAAAAAGAAGACTCTGTCAAAACCATCCAAAAAGAATGTACTGATATGCTTGATCTCTCTTTTGACGAATCTGATATTGACGCGATTGAAAAAGACGGTCAGGCTTCCCTGGAAGGCGGATACACAGACGGCGTCATCGAAAGCCTCTCCCTTTTTGCGGAACTGCTGAAATATGCCCCGCCGCCCAAAGCTTTTCGCATGAGCAATTACAAAATTATCGGTGTGCTGACCCAAAAGGACGGCGGAGAAAAGCGGTTCGGCCCCCTTGTGATTTACAGCATTATCCATAATGTTATCAAGCTGATTGATGATCAGATCAGCACCTTGGACAAGGAAAAAACAGAATTTGTCCACAAGGTTGCCATGGGAAAGGAAAAAGCTTCAAAGGAAGGAACAGAGGTCTTTCGCTATCTCAGAGACGCGGTTGTCAGACAGATGCGGTAAGTCGCAAATTTTCATAAGGCGATTTCCGAACAAATGGATATGTTCATTCTTAGAGCATGTTTGAAAAGTAAAGAATATGAGTAATCATAAGTAGCTGTTTTTTACCACGAAGACACAAAGGTACGAAGGTTCACGAAGTCTCTTTGGGTCCCGGTGCCTTTGTGGCTGTTTTTTGCCACGAAGGCACAAAGGTTCACAAAGTCTCTTTGGGTCCCGGTGCCTTTGTGGCTGTTTTTTGCCACGAAGACGCAAAGTCACGAAGGTTCACAAAGTTTTTTTGGGTCCCGGTGCCTTTGTGGCTGTTTTTTGGCAGCGAAGACGCAAAGTCACGAAGGTTCACAAAGTCTTTTTGGGTCCCGGTGCCTTTGTGGCTGTTTTTTGGCAGCGAAGACACCGGGAGCCTGTCCGAAAAGCAATTCCGAACGCGGCCCGGGAAGCCGGAAAGGGGGCTGACACCGTTCCTGACACCTGTTTTAAAAGACGTGTCCTGAAAAAAATCCGACCGTGACACGGAGATAAGTACCTGTGCAAAAATTTTTTATATGTCTTTTTTTCTTCGAAATGCGGAGAAACCCGGCTTTTTCCTTCACGGGCAGCGGGTCATTCCGGGAAAAAAGCCGGGTTTTTTCCCGGGCAAATATAAAAAATTTTTGTTCAGGTAGTTATGATCATTGTCTCTTATGACTGCTCATATTCCCTACTTTTCAAACAGGCTCTTAGAAATCGCCTGAATCCGAAGAGCAAAATTTTTCGATCTGCTGAAATGAGCCAAAGCATGAGACGCGTATTTCAGACATTCGGAAGCTTAAATATTTCGAATATCTTTGTAATATCAAAATTTTATCTCTGTATTTGCCGGAACGGGTTCCCCCCGTCCGACAGAAAAAGTATATGTACGATACGCAATAAAAAAGGAGGATAACCCATGAAAATCAGAGAACCGAAGATTCAGCATGAAGATATACTGATCCTTCAGGATGAAAATTTTAACCCGAACAATGTCTGCATTGTCACAGGTTCGGGAAGCGGTATCGGCAGGGCAACCGCCATTGTCGCGGCAGCCAACAGATTAACCACCGTGGGGCTGGATATTGATGAGGAACAAGGGGAAAAAACCCGGGAAATGGCCCGGGAAATGGGCGGAGACATGGTCTTCGTCAGAACGGATCTTTGCAAGGATGAAGATATCGAGCAGGCTGTTTCAGAAGCCGCAAAACTGGGAAGCATCAAATATCTGGCCAATATTGCGGGAATTCAGCATATTGATTCCGTGGAAAATTTTCCCATGGAAAAATATGACCTCATGCAGCGACTTATGCTTCGTACCCCTTTCTATCTTTCCAAACTGACCCTTCCCCATATGAAAAAAAGCCATGACGGAATTGGTGTGATCGGCAACATGGCCTCGGTTCACGCGCACATCTGCACAGTTAACAAACCTGTTTATAATATCACAAAATTCGGTCTCAGAGCACTCAGTCAGTCCATCTCAGCCGAAGGACAGGGAAAAATTCGCTCTTTCACTGTCAGCACGGGCTTTGTCAAAACCCCCCTGGCATTGAACCAAGTTCCGGCCCAGGCGGAACAGCGGGGGATAACGCCTGAAGAAGTGGTAAGGGATGCCATGATGGGCAAATCCCGCATTAAGGAGATGATGTCTCCTGTCGAGGTTGCGAATACCTTTATTTACGGCTTCTCCTGCTTTGCCAAATATCTTATTGGCGGTGATCTCCTGCTGGACGGGGGAATGGTGCTGACATATTGATAAAAGGGAGCGTTGTCACTCCGGAGTGCCAAACTTACAGTTTGGCATTCCGGAGAATCTTTTTAAGGATTTCCCCAAAAATAAAATACCCGATGTAGGGTGGGTGAAGCGAAGCGTAACCCACCGCACTTGTCGGGAGGCTACAAATATGCCGCTACAAATATGCCGCCCTTACAGGGCTTCTTGATTCGAAAATATCAAAGGCAGATTTTTCTTACCCGAAAATACTCTTTCCGCCCTATTGACTTTTTTCACTGTTCTATGAAATAACAACATGAAATAAAATTTAAATCAAAATATGTAAGAAAAAGCGTTCCGTTATGTATTTAAGTATGAGAACGCTGAAAAATTGATTTTCCGGAGATAGCTGCCTGACAATTTTCCTGATTTTATGCTTAATCAGTTCAATTTGCAACCATAATTTTTTAACTATTTCAATTTAAGGAGGTAAGAAAGATATGTCTGAACACAGATTAAAAATTCTGAAACTGTTTTTGAGTGTTGTGTTTATGGCCGCAGTGCTGACCGCCCCCGTGGTATGGGCGGATCCCGGGGATATTCTCTGGCGTTATCAGACAGGCGGTTCTGTAAGCTCCTCTCCCGCCATAGGCGGAGATGGCACGCTTTACACAGGAAACTATGATAATTATGTTTATGCCATAAATCCCAATGGTTCACTCAAATGGAGCTATCAGACCAATGACAGGATATATTCTTCTCCGGCAGTGGGTGCTGACGGTACGGTTTATATAGGAAGTTATGACAACTTTCTGTATGCCTTCAATTCCGACGGAACCCTTAAATGGAACTATGAGGCAAACGGAAAAATATACGCTTCCCCGGCCATAGCGGCTGATGGCACGGTTTATGTGGCGGACCTGGATGGCTATCTCTATGCCATGAACCCTGACGGAACCCCGAAATGGGTCTATCCCACAAACGGATGGATTGCCTCCTCACCTGCCATAGGCGCTGACGGAACCGTTTATGTCGGAAATCTGGATGATCGTCTCTATGCCATAGATGCTGAAGGGTTCCTTAAATGGAAATACCAAACCGCGGGATGGATTGTGTCTTCTCCTGCTGTGGCAATTGACGGGACCATCTATGTGGGAAGCCATGATAATTACCTGTACGCGTTGTGGCCCAGCGGAACCCCCAAATGGCGATATGAAACCGGGGCTGAAATATGGTCTTCTCCCACCATAGGGACCGACGGCGTGGTTTATGTGGGAAGTTACGATAATGCCTTATATGCCATAACCTCTTTCGGAGACCTTAAATGGCAATATGAAACTGGCGGCGAGATATGGTCTTCTCCGGCCATAGGGGCTGACGGAACCATTTATGTGGGCAGCAATGACAATTTTCTGTATGCCCTGGATGCTGAAGGAACCGTCCGGTGGACCTACGAAACAAATGGCGAGCTGTGGACCATGCCCGCCATCGGGAGTGACGGCACGGTCTATGTGGGAAGCGCTGACAGAAGTCTTTACGCAATCGAAGGGGATTCCCCCTGGAATTTCAATGATTATGCCTCGGCCATGGGGGCGTATGCGGACTCGTCCTGGCCCAAATTCGGGCAGAACAGTTTCAGCCTTCACAGGAAACCCGAATGGCAAATGCCGTCTCTGGAACTGCCATCTGACGCGGTTGTTTATCCGGATTATACGGTGATCGTTCCTCTGACCCTTGTGAATACCGGCATCATACCTGTTGAGGGGCTTGAAGTGGAAGTTGAGTTTGATGCTGCTGTGTTGGAGGCAGTACGAGTCATATTAAAGGACAGCGTGCTGGAAGAGCAGGAATATGACGTTTCATATCAGAAAGAACAAGGAAAGATTATTTTTACAATTTCCGCGGGTGAGGAGGTCTTCACGGGTGAGGGCATTATCGCTTACCTTGAATTTCATGCGCTCGGAGATGTGGGAAATACCACGGCGCTGAGATTTACCAAGAGCGATATGGGACTGACTTCTGTGGATACGACAAACGGCGCTGTCTCAATTGTCCAACTGGTACCGCCGTCCCTGGCCCTGACTGCTGACGTGAAAGTTTATCCGACTTACCCTGTCACCCTCCCTTTGACCCTGACCAACATCGGCAATGCGAGCATTGAAGGCATTGACGCTGAGATTGAATTTGATCCGGAAGTCCTCAGCTTCACAGGGATCACACTGGCAGACGGAGTATTGGAAAGTGCAAATTATGGCCTGTATTCCGAGCCGGAAGAAGGAAAGCTTGTTGTTTCAATTTATGCCATCGGAGACTTGTTCTCAGACGAGGGGGAGGCAGCGTATCTTACATTTGATGCCATAGGTGAAGCTCCGAGCAGTTCCGCATTGACATTTACAAAAGCTCTGATCAATGAAACCGATGTGAACGCGGATAACGGTTCAGTTGAAATCCTGAATGCTTTTTTTAATATTTCAGGAAAAATTGGTTATTATACAGATTCGGAAAACCAGTTTGTTCGCAATGTGCAGATGATACTTGAAGATGCCGGCGCGGCTGACGAGGAACCCGGGGATGAGGAACCCGGGGACGAGGAACCCGGGGATGAGGAACCTGAGGATACTGGTTTTACTGCCACACAAATAACAGGCGCGGACGGGGCTTACCTTTTTTCCGATGTTCCCCTGGGAGATTATATCTCCACACCTTCCAAAACGGATGATCTTGAGGGATTAAGTTCAAAAGATGCCTCGAGAATAGCAAGGTATGTTTCCGACTTCATAGAGTTTAATGATTATCAGATGATTGCGGCCGATGTGACAATGAACGGAGAAATCAGCGCGACAGACGCCTCAAGAG
The DNA here is from genome assembly GCF_017377395.1 of Desulfonema magnum. Classification (GTDB taxonomy): domain Bacteria; phylum Desulfobacterota; class Desulfobacteria; order Desulfobacterales; family 4be13; genus Desulfonema_C; species Desulfonema_C magnum. Next base: position 1,814,441 of record NZ_CP061800.1, read on the forward strand.
TGGCAAGATATGCCGCGGGAATTATAGACACTTTAAATCCCGAGGGAACTCACTGGGTATTTGTACCTGATCCGGCTGGCGATGATCTGTCATTAATTTCTTATGTGTCCACCAGAGAATATTCTCCGCTCGATTCAGCCAGAGAAAATGAGAATTTTATTGCCATAAGGCTGGGAGATGTGACAGGAAACTGGGAGCCGGCAGGAAAGAAGCGGACATATTCAAAAAGAATTTCGTCAGTGCGCAAAATGAACGCGGCTCAGGGATCTGTGCTGACGATTCCGATTGTCCTGAAACAGAATACCGCCATTGAAGGGACAGATATAACAGTGATATTTGACGCGGACGCGCTTGTTCCTAAGGAGATGACATTATCGGGCGGAATACTGGAAAACAAAGGTTACGGATTACAGACAAGCGTAAATGCCGATGGTGAGATCAGGCTTGTCATTCCGGCCTACGGAGATGTGTTTACGGGCAGCGGAGAAGTGGTGTTCATAAGCTTTGAAGTTGTCGGGGAAGTTGAAAGCACCTCTGTGCTGTCACTGGCGGAATTCAGATGTAATGAGGTCTCTGCTTATGGCGGTTTTGATATAAACGGCAGGATCTGTCCGAAAATCCGAATTACTGTTGAACCATAATTAAAAAGGAGTGCCAAACTTACAGTTTGGCATTCCTTGGCCACATGAACTTCACGTTTTACAGGACCGTGTTTGCAACCTGAACCTTTGCATGACCGGACTGCAACCCCGTCCGGACCGTTTCAGACAAGGTCGCAAAAAAATTGCAGTTCTCATCATGATCATATTCACCTGACCTGTCTTGTTTGCAAACTCTGTTAATTTCCCTGTCAGAAACGGACTGTCCGGTTCCGGGTAGATGTGCCTGTTACCAGACGCACCCCCCACAGATCCGGACGTGAAGATTTCCCTCATCCGGTTCCTCGGCGACGGAGGTTTGACCCCTCCGAAGACCGGACAGGCACGACCCCGTCCGGCGCATAACTTTTGCTGCCCGCAGGCTTCCGCCTGCCTCACACACTCCTCCGAAGTCAGGTGACACGGTTTCCGGCCTCAGTGTGCCTCCCGTAGTTCCCCTCATCGGATCGTCATGCCCGGCCTCACCTTCCCTTCGGTGGGTCGCTTGGGCGTCACTTCCCCACCTTCCCGGTCGGCAAAAAATTATTTCCGTCCCTCGGTACTATGTTCAGCTAAGACTGCCGACCGTTCATCTCAGGTTCGTTCGATTTTCTCTTTCCTCACCTGATACCCTGTTCGCCTCTTTTCTTTCGCTCGCCGGTCGGGTCAGGGCAACCCCTTCCGACGCCGGGACTCCGCCTCATCGGCTGACCGGCGCCCCTGACCGGATTTGTTTTACAAGGAAACGACCGGCTCTCTCAAGTTCCCAGGCTACCCCCGTGAACACATGCCCCGGTCTCAGACCCCGGTGGTGTCCCGAACACTCGCCGTGTTTGTCGCATTCGGGACTGCTGCCTTCCGTTCGTTGAACAACGTCGGCTTTTCCCCCCGGTTTCCCGGAGGTTTATCCTTATGTCCACGACTATACCCATTTCGGGGCTCAATTGGGGTGATGAAAATGTTTCCAAGGCTCTGAAAAAGCTGATCCCGTTTTTGTTCCCCTCATTTTTTAACTTCCTGATTTTTAAGTCATAAAAAATTTGCGGAATAAAAATGGGATCGCAATTGTCAGCCCGGTTTGTGACATTTTCATCACCCCAGGGCTCAATACAAAGCCTGCATTCCTGCCTTCCTCAGCTTCAGACTCCTGTTACCAGGTTTGCCTGTGAGGTTGGCTGCCTACCTGTCGGCCATACTTTGGCAGGGTGGGATTTTCATTTAGTCCCCGATGCTGAGGCATGCTTCGCAGGGGGGACAGGTTAATAAGACCTTTTCAATCCGACATCAGGGCAAGCCCTGCAGGGGATGTGTATTTCTGTCTGTATTTCCCCGATCACCCACTGGGTAACTTTACCGAATTTCAAGGGTCAGACCCTATTCCAACGGTCTGGATTTAACTTGACACGAGCAACACCGGGTTATGCCCTACCATTCGACAGGTTTTCTTTTGTTGTGAAATATACGAAGGATGACGAGAGTGTCATCTTCCGTTGTGTAAAACACCGAATACGGAAATCTGTTCACCTGTATTCTTCTTATGTTTCCGGCGATCTTCATGTACATGTCGGGATTGAGCCTTATTCTCTCGACAGTGCTGTCTATTTCGTCTGTGAATCTCAGACCGAGCCCCTTTGCCCTTGACTCATACCATTCGACGGATTCCCGAAACTCGCCGGATGCCTCACCGGCAAACTTAACTTTTCTCAGCATATCTGTCATGAACCTCCTGTCTCAGTTCCGCCCACTCTGTCGCCGACTCGGGATTTGCCCTGTAATTTGCCAGTCTGCTCAGAAGAAGTCTCTTGTCATCCTCCGAAACGATCTCCAGCTCCTGCGACTCTTTTATCTCATCCCAGATATCTGTTATGATATTAAGCCGCTCAATTACATTCAGCCTTCTTATCCCGTATACTATTTCGTTTTTACTCATCACATCTTGCATGGTACCGACCTCATACCGGATAAATGCCAACATTCCGGGTGCGATATTTGTTTGTTTTTAGAACAAACAACGATTGAATCCAGCGGCGGCAAGGGATTTCGCTGAGACTCTCAACTGAGTTCAAGCCCCCGCCGTCCGCTTCATTGATATACCGTTTTTTTTTATTATTTCAAACTTCTTCATAGGTGTGGAATTCGACCTTTTCCAAACCTTACTCATTCCATAATTCAAAAAGCAATTTTGACTGCTTCGGCGAAAGTTTTCTGCAAGTCCCCAAACCACTCCCAAAATTCGGCAAACCAGCCTGTTCTGCAATTTTGAGAAAGGCTTGCCAGCTTAATGCCTCATTGTGAGATGCCTCATCATAGTTATAAGTCTTGCATTTGGCATCCTCGTCCTCAATAACTTCTTTTATCGTATAGTGCCTATAAACCCATTGAGGTTCTTCGTCGTCAATATCCGGACGAGTAATCAATATAACCAAATCTCTCTCCTTGGCATTTCTGTAAAACAAGTTATCTGTCTTACGCCAGAAAAACCAGTCATTACCCTCTTCACAGGGAATATCGTGTTCGTTGCCGGGATACTTCAGATTGTCAATAATACTTACAAGCCAACTCGTCATCATTTCAAATCTAAACATAATGGTAATGTTCTAAAAGTGGAGCTAAACTTTTTAAGCCTCTGAATCAATTTGGCAAATATCGGAACAAGTCCAGTTTTAGAACACCACCCACCCGCTGGACAACGTTATCGAATTTCATGAACTTTCGTTCAATTCCAACGATCCGGATTTAACTTGACACAATCAGCGTCGGGTTGGGCGACTTTTTTATTATAGCGTGTTTTTACACAATTTCAAGAATAAGTAAAAAATATATTGGTTTTTTCCTTTTATAATCTATAGTACTCGGTTTTTGGTTTTTATAGGCACAGTTTTTGCTAAACAATTTTTTAGGAATGAGCATGAAATAATATGCCCATTTTGATTTTTATATGTTAAAAAATTGCGTAATCCTGTAAAGTGTATTTCAAAATCACTTTATCAAAAGGAGATTATTATGCAACCCTATTCCTTAGAAGTAGAAGAAATCATGCGGCGATACTATGAGAGTCTGAATGAAAAAGACCGCCGGCGATATGCCGGTATTGAAGCTTTGAAATTGGGACATGGCGGACAAAATTATATTGCCAAAGTCTTGGGTTGCAGCAGGCGGACTGTGCGCAAAGGAGCGATCGAAGTAAGCGGCCTGCCCGGACACATCGTAGCAAAACAAATTGGAAAATCTCCTGCTGAATCTTCTGAAATACGTAAAAAAGGTGGCGGACGCAAACAGTATCTGACTGAGCACCCTGAAATAGACGAGCAGTTTTTGAATGTGGTGCGTGAGCATACAGCAGGAGATCCGATGGATGAAAAGGTACGATGGACAAATCTGAGGGAGTGGGAAATCGCGGAGGCTCTGGAAAAAAAATACGGAGTAAAAGTGAGTCGTAACATTGTCCGTCAATTGCTCAAAAAGCATGACTATCGGTTGCGTAAAGCTCAGAAACGCAAACCTATGAAAAAAAACGTACCAGATCGCGACGCTCAGTTTGACAATATTTTGAAACTCAGATCAGAATACCGGAAGGCCGGTAATCCCGTTATCAGCATGGATACCAAGAAAAAAGAATATCTTGGAAATTTTTACAGGAAAGGCCGACTATATACGCTGGAGGAATTGCAAGTTTTCGATCATGATTTTACAAGTTTTGCCGAAGGTGTCATAATTCCGCATTGTTTTTATGACCTGCGACTCAATATCGGGTATGTTCAGGTGGGAACAAGTCATGATACCAGTGAATTTGCCTGTGACAGTTTCCGTCATTGGTGGTATGGTTACGGTTGCCGAATATATCCAAATGCCACGTCAGTTTTGATATTGTGCGATGGTGGCGGCAGCAACAGTTCCCGACATTACCTTTTCAAACAAGATTTACAAATTCTGGCGGATGAAATCGGGATTGAAATCCGAATCGCTCATTACCCGCCCTATTGTTCCAAATTTAATCCGATCGAACATCGCCTGTTTCCTCATATTACTCGTGCGTGTCAGGGAGTAATCTTTTCAAGTTTGGAGGTGGTGACTGATCTGATAGCCAAAACACATACCAAAAAAGGTTTAAAAGTCTTTGTCCATGTTATTGATAAAGTCTATGAAACCGGTCGAAAAGTTGCTGAAACTTTTAAATCAGAAATGCGAATTGTATTCGACAAAATTTTACCCAAATGGAATTATCGTGCAATTCCAATAAATTAAAATGGGAAAGTTATTTAATACCGATTCCTTAGCAAATAATGTTCGGATTTCGGATTGAAAAACTGTCAGATCATCAGCAAAATTACCCTTCAGACTGAAAAGGCAAATTTTATGCCAATAAAAACCAAATCCGAGTACTATAGGCAAAAAAGGTAACATAATGAATCTTATCGGATTTTAATTATAGCAACCTGATTTTATAGGTAAAATATCAGTATTATAAAATATAGTCTTGTAAGTAGACAGTGACTTTTTATTTTTTGATTTTGGAAAATTATTTAAAAAAATTATACATCAAAATCTATATAGCTAAAATTGCGCCTCCCCAAAATCCGGTATAATCAGGATTTTTTTTATTTTTTTTGTCACACTTTTTAAATATATGAGTCTAAATAGAAAAACACACTTATTGAAGGATTTATTAAATGGATTCAAATTTGGAACAATACGTCAGGCAGGCAAAAGATGGGAATCTGCATGCACTCGAAGAGGTTGTCTGTGGTATTCAGGAGAAAATTTACGGTTTGGCATTGCGGATGCTCGGTCACCAAGAAGATGCAGAAGATGAGACGCAGGAGATTCTGATCAAGGTGATAACTCATTTAAGTGACTTTCGTGAAGAAAGTGCTTTCAGTTCATGGGTTTACAAAATCGCCTGCAATCATCTTCTGACTGTACGGAAAAAAAGGTACGAACGTATGGGTTTAACATTCGATCTTCTGGAAGAATCGGTTTCTGCCGGGCTTGAAAATATGGAACCTCTGACTGTCTCAGGACCGGAGCGGGATGTCCTGCTGGAAGAAACCAGGTCAGAACTACTCGCTCAGGCGCTCTGCCATGCGTCGAACAATGAAAACTGAATTTGTTTCCTTTTCTCTGTGATGCGTGGTCTTTCAATGCCGAAGAATTTCAGCAGTTCGTTGAATCCCTTCCAATTGTAACTCTTCCGCTGACTTCTCCGGCTGAGCCATTTGAACAATATTTTCATGGCGTGCCAGAAGAAGTCTGACAGACTTTCAAAATTCCCAATGACTCCGTAGTAATTGTAATATCCACGAAGTTTGGCATTGAGTTTTCTGAGCAGGTCAGTCATTTTGAGGTGTCCCTTTTAAATCTGCTAGAGGTCTGAATGGAAGATAGTCAGCACATTCACCTTCGCAAAAGATTACTTCCCCCTTTCTCTGATGTGTCCAGTGCGCTAACCGGTTATAATCTAATTTGGCACTGCTGTGGCGGTATCCCATGCCAGAAGGACCTTTATATGGAGGATCAATAAACCAAGTTGCTTCAATATCAGGAGCATCTGAATAATCACCACAAATTATTTTCCAATGTTTAACCTTATAAAGATTGGAAGCAAATACCCTTTTACTGATCTCCCAATTTCTTGCTAAAACAGGTGTGACCTTGATTGTCTTAAAGTGAAACGCCATCTTAGTCGCCGCATGAACTATATGTAGAAATTCAGAAGTCTTATCACCAATTTTCAGATCAGGCAATTTATTTATATCATCAGTGGTGGCCTCTTCAATAAGCCATTTCCAAATTTTATAAACTTTTTCATCTTTTTCAATTAAAATAATCTTCTTTTCCCAATTATTTTTATACAGCGAATAAGCAGCAGAACCTGCAAAAGGTTCTATAATTACATCAAAATGAGGAGCAGGGTAATGTTTGGCAAGCTGTTTTTTTTCCATAGTAATAAAACATTGATTTTCCTAAAATATTCTGTATGGTTAAAGTTGTCATGCAGGAATAGATAGGATTTTCTGATAACGGGAAATATAGGAGGATTGATTGAGGAGCAATATCCATCCTTTGCCCATTTTCTTTTTGCCTGACGATTTCATTCCTGTAACTTTGGTATTCCGCCCGGTAGTTCCGCTTATTGCGCCCCAATCATCAATTTTTAAATTATCCGCAAAAAATATACCTGAAATGGAAGGAAAATATTTGTCACCTATTTTACTTCCGGAGAAATCTGTCACTAACCCCATCAATGCTTTTACTTCTCTGTGATGTGCCTGCCATGTTATTCCGCTAAGATGACTGACTCTTTGCTGTCCGGTTTTTAATTCACTTCCTTTTGAAACATTTCCAACAGTGCATTTTATTTCCAAGCCTTCGGAATAATTTCTAAGCTCTTCTTCCGAAGCATTTTCACCAGACTTTGGAATAATATCAGGATGTCCCTTTTCTATGGGGTTTACTATTGCGTCAACCTGTTTTGAAAGATTCATTGCAAAAATGGCACCAACCATACCGCTTAATGCTTTAAGGTCAATACTTTGAAAAAGTGTAAAAGGTAAACTTTCTAACTGATTAGAAGTAGCAACTGCCGCATATTCAATATCGGAACTTTTTACTTGAAAGCCGCACTGAATAGTAGCGTTTTTCTGTGTACAGGACAAAAACTTGCGGCGCAAAAAGAAACCCGGCTTTTTCCCCGGACAGGGACAATTTCCCCTGCCGAAAAAAGCCGGGTTTCTTGTTTCCCATCTTTTTTGCCCTGTAAACAAAAAGGGGAAATATAAAATTTCCCCTTGTATTAAAACCTATTATTATTAAATTCCCATTTTGAATTTAAGGGATTTCAGGGTGTTTTTCATCAGCATGGTGATGGTCATAGGGCCAACGCCGCCGGGAACAGGCGTGATGTAACCTGCAATCTCCTTAGCCGCGTCAAAATCCACATCGCCCTTGAGAATTGCAATCTTTTTGCCTGTTTTTTCACTGATCTTTTCTCCCACACGGTTGACACCGACATCAATGACACATGCACCCGGTTTGATCCATTCCGGTTTTACCAGATCCGGCACACCTGCGGCAACGATCAGAATGTCCGCACGCTTGCAATGTGCGGCCAGGTCTTTTGTGCGGGTATGAACGATGGTCACGGTTGAGTTGGCACCGGGGCCTTTCTGGACCATCATATTTGCAATGGGTTTTCCAACAATATTGGAACGTCCCACAACAACAACCTCGGCTCCGCTGGTCTCAACACCGGCACGCACGATCATTTCCTGGATGCCCGCGGGAGTACAAGGCGGAAATTTTACTTCATCTCCGCCGATCATGAGACGGCCAACATTTACCGGATGGAACCCGTCCACATCCTTGTCAGGATCAATGGCATTCAGCACTTTCTTCTCATCAATATGCTTGGGAAGCGGCAACTGAACAAGAATACCATTGATGGAATCATCATTGTTATACTTATCAATCAGGGCCAGAAGATCTTCTTCGGAAATGTCTGGTGACTGGCTGTCCTGAATTTCATTAAACCCGACCCGATGGGCGGTTTTAATCTTCAGCGTCACATAAGAGATGGAAGCAGGATTTTCACCAACCAGAATCGTCACAAGACCAGGAACAACGCCGTGTTTTTCCTTAATTTCAGCGACTTCCTGTGTGATTTCCTCAAGAATTTCCTCTCGGATAACTGTTCCCTTGATAAGCTCTGCTGACATGTTCAATCTCCTTTCAAAAAAAAGTTGTTATAGATTTTAAGTTTCAAAAATAGGCTTTTTAAAATTAAATAAAGCCATGATGCCAATTCGTTAAAATGCTAAATTCACATGATGTGCAACTTATAATGCCACGAAGGCACAAAGGCACGAAGTCTCACGAAGGTTTTTTTGAGTTTCTTTGTGTCCCTTTGTGTCTTCGTGTCTTTGTGGCATTGTCAGTGCCACGGAGACACAGATAATGCCACGAAGGCACAAAGGCACGAAGTCCCACGAAGGTTTCTTTGTGTCCCTTCGTGTCTTTGTGGCATTGTCAGTGCCGCTAAGACACAGATAATGCCACGAAGGCACAAAGGCACGAAGTCCCACGAAGGTTTCTTTGTGTCCCTTCGTGTCTTTGTGGCATTGTCAGTGCCGCTAAGACACAGATAATGCCACGAAGGCACAAAGGCACGAAGTCTCACGAAGGTTTTCTTTGAGTTTCTTTGTGTCCCTTCGTGTCTTCGTGTCTTTGTGGCATTGTCAGTGCCACGAAGACACAAAGATACTAAATCGGAAAAGGAACACCGGTAAGCCCTGCGGTTTCATTCAGTCCGAGCATGATATTCATATTCTGAACTGCCTGGCCCGCGGCCCCCTTTACCAAGTTGTCAATTGCCGAAATCAGGACCACACGGTTATTCCGTTCATCCACTTTGAACCCGATATCGCAATAATTTGTTCCCCGGACATGCAGGGTATCCGGCACGCTGTTGTCAGCGCATAAACGCACAAAAGGACGACCCGAATAAAAATCGGCAAGGCAATTCCGAATATCTTCGGCACTGGCTTTCCGGGCAAGGCTTGCATATGTGGTTGTCAGCATGCCCCGGATCATGGGGACAAGATGGGGAACAAAAGTGATGTTTACCTGCGTCCCTGCTTCACGGCTCAACACTTCTTCCATTTCAGGACTGTGGCGGTGTTCGGCAACTTTATAAGCCTTGAATGATTCATGAACCTCACAAAAATGGGCGGTCAGCGACAGAGACCGGCCGGCCCCGCTGACCCCTGATTTTGAATCTGCAATAATGGTACGGGTATCTAAAAACCCTTTTTTTAACAGAGGGATAAGAGGTAACAGCATACTGGTGGGATAACATCCGGGATTGCCGATCACAGCAGCATCTTTTATTTGATCAAAATAGACCTCGCAAAGTCCGTAAACTGCTTTTTCATTTAAATCCTTTGCCGCATGGGGCTGATAAAAGGATTCATATTTTGACACATCACTGAACCTGAAATCAGCAGACAAATCCACAACCTTCTTTCCCCTTCGGACAAGCTCAGGCACAATTTCCATGGGAACTTTGTGAGGAAGAGCAGTGAACACGATATCAGTCATGTCACAAACTTGGTCCGGGGAATATGCCTTGCAGGCAAGATCAACAACACCCGCCATTGACGGATAAACTTTGGCAAACGGAACCTCTGCATACTGGCGGGACGTCAGGATTGTCAGTTCCACATCAGGATGACCGGAAAGAATCCGAACAAGTTCGGCACCTGCATATCCGGTCGCGCCAACCACACCCACTCTGGTCATATCATTACTCCTCTGTCGTTTGAAACTTGAAACTCGAAACTTGAAACTTGAAACTCGAAACTCGAAACTTGAAACTTGAAACTCGAAACTCAAAACTCGAAACTCGAAACTCGAAAATTCGGCGGATTTTCATGTATCTGTTTTATAATATGCTCTGAATTTCAACTTTCTTTTTTGTTCCTTGCTTAATGCACGAGTTGTTTCAAGATTAATGTCTCGTCTTCCTTATATTTTTCTTTGTTTCAGGCGGTTCTTTTTTCATCTGAACATATCACCCGAATTTACCTCTTATAACCGAAAGCTGCCACTTGATGACCAAATTTTTTGTCCTGAACCGACTGAACAGCCTGTCATTCCTGCGAAAGCAGGAATCCGATTTTTGCCAGCCTTACGAATCCGGAAGCAATGGATTCCTGCTTTCGCAGGAATGACAGAGAAAAACTTGATCACCGAGTGACAACTGCTCACTCACCTTCTGTTTCAAAAATTAAAACTTTGCCGGGAAAGATCCTTCGATGATCTATGCCCATTTTTTCAGCCTCTTCTTTCCAAGTCAAACTGGTTCCAAGTACTTTTTGACAGATTTTGGAAAAAGTATCGCCACCTTTTACTTTGTAGGCGATACGGCCATCTCCCAAGTCAGCACTTTCTCCGTTTTTCAGAGACGTTGTTATTTTTGAAACATCCTCTGCTGTTTTTACAATTTTCTTATCTTTTTCAGCTTCAGCGGGTTTTTCCGCTATATCTTCTTTTATTTCTTCGGGCTGATCCGAATCAGCAGCCTTTTCCGGCTCTGTTGTTTTTATATCCGGGGTGGCAGTCTCAGCCTCTGTTACAACAACTTCCGCAGCCTCTTCTTTTTTTTCAACAAGTTCCGTAACCGCTTCTTTCATGTCCCGGGTGACGGTTTCAGTTTTCTTTTCGACTGCCTCCGCAGCCACCTCTTTCATGTCCGAGGTGACTGCTTCAGTTTCCTTTTCGACCACCTCCGCAACCGCGTCTTTCACGTCCCGGGTGACGGTTTCAGTTTCCTTTTCAACGACTTCAGCAGCCTCTTCTTTTTTTTCAACGAGTTCTGTAAACGCTTTTTTTACATCCGAAGTGACAGTTTCAGCTTCCTGTTCGGTGACTTGCGCGATTTTTTTTTTTACGGCTTCCAATTGGCCCGAACCGGCAGCATCTTCCGATGCCTCTTCTTTACCATATGAAATAACAGTTCCAACCTCTTTTTCAATGAGTTCCGCAGAGTTTGCCTTAGCTGAATCAGCCATCTCTTCCGGGACAGCCTCTTTCATGTCCGGAGTGACAGATTCAGGTTCCGCTCTGACCATTTCATCAGATGTGTTTTCTGTGACCGTATCTGATTCAGATTTGACAGCCGCTTTCTTTTTTTCCAGGTCTGTTTTTTCCACAGGCTCTTTTACAGCTTCTTCCGTTTGCCGGGGGACCGCTGTCTTTTCTGTGCCTGTCTGTTTGATGTCCGACGTTTTTTGGGTATAGTAGGAAGCAGCAATATTCCCTATTTTCGGGGCAATAAAATTTCCTACAAATGTCATTACAACGGCAGCTCCGATAAAACATAGGATGCCGAATAATAATCCGTTATTATTCATAATATTCTCCTAAAGTTAAAATATCCGAGGCAAACCTCAGTTTTACCTGAAAGTTCATGTTTTGTTGTGGCCGACAAGACTGTTAAGGGTTAATAGATTTTTAGTGCATATAAGTCAAGTTTTTAATATCCGGTGTCAGCTTTGTCTGGCTCATCAGGCAGAAAAGGGCTGTCTCTGAACCGCTCTTAAATAAATCAGCCGCAGCAGACTAAATCATCATGCCCGGATTTTTTCTTTGACTTTTCTGTAAAAATGTTTGATATTCCCAATAGTTTTAATAAAAAATATCCTTTCTGATATGTCAGGTGTCAGATATTAAGTGTTCTGACGGAATTTTCAGGGGTTGGAAACAGAACAGATATCAGTTGAATTATAAAAGCGACAATTTCCTTTTACCATCTGGCTGACAACTGTCAAATTTTCTGGAAAAAAATCAATGAAGAATGTAAGTCAACTGGAAATATATAAAACCCTCAGACAGGCCAGTGAAAACGGTGTCGGATGGGCTCATGGCAATGGCTTTAAATGGTTAAGAGATGTCTTTATTCCCTATATTGAAATTGCCCGGAATTCCTGTTCATATGAAAATTTTTTTATTGCTGACTGCTTTTATGTTCTGGGGGATATATATGATTTTAATGAGGCACCGCTGGCCGCGGCCGGAGCATATTCCAAAGCCATTGAATATGACAATGAATTTGCCGCCGCATATCGTGAAATGGCGGGAATGTGCCAGACCATGGGGAATTATAAAAAAGCAGCAGAGTTAATTTCCATAGCTGTGACGCTTGATCCAAAAGACCAATATGCCTTGTCAGATCAGAAGATTATTAATAAAGATTTAGTACAAAAAACAGAACCGCTTTTTAAACCGTCAGATATCATATGGCAGGCTGATGAGCTGTTAGCAATGTCTGAGTTCAAAAAAGCTTTGTCATTATTGGAACACACTCAGAATGCAGAATCTTGTAAGGCAAGAGCGCGTTGTTACGGTGCATTATCTGACTGTCAGAATTATATTAATGAATGGAAATCAATCTCAGACACATATTCAGAATTTGAGTTCAGATCTTCCGACTGGTTTTACATGCCGAAACAAGTATTTGATTCTTCAGAAATATGGTATATTTTGTTTGATAGTTATAAAAAAATCAGGCCAAGTGTCTTTATTTCTTTTAATAGCCTATATGAATCAGAAAAATACAGAAATTTGGAAGAATCAGAAAAATATAAATTAATCATCGAATTTAATATTTACAGAACGGAAAATAATTTCAAAGCGCTGAACCAGTTGTACCAAATCTATCCGGCTTGGTCAGAATTAAAAGAATTCATCGTATGATATTTTTTAATAAACAGTGAGATATCAATACGATGAGACAACATAAAAGCGCGGAGTTTTTGGTCCTGAGCTTTGTTTCGGCCAGTCGCCACATTCTGCTCCCGAGGAACTGACAAATCTGACGGAGATGGCTCGGATTTGCCAATCCGAACCGAACCGAGTGGCTATCAATAGGTGACTTTTTTTTATGCTGTTTGAGTATTCAAAAAGAATTAAAAACATCCTCTCATTGGTTTTCTCCTTTTGAAAAGTTGCCATCCTGATGACGAATCACAAATCACAAATCACGAATCACAAATGACAAATCACAAATCACAAAACAGACCCCAGATTAAAATATGCGGATTGACAAATACTGAGGAGGCATTGAAATGTGCAGCCCTCGGAGCAAATGCCATCGGATGCGTTTTTTATTCCAAAAGTCCGAGAAATGTGACCGAAGACCAGGCAAGGGAAATCTCCGCGGCCCTGCCCCCGGAAGTAAAGACCGTGGGGGTATTTGTCAACGAAACGTTTTCAAATATCATGCGAAAGGCAGAAAAATGCAGCCTGAAAGCTGTTCAGCTACATGGTCGGGAATCCCCCGAACTGGTCAGCCGTCTTCGCAATGAAAATCTTTTGGTGATCAAGGCCCTGTTTACAGAAAACAGCCCGTGTTTGGAAGACGCTTCAAAATATGACGCATCCGCATTTTTGCTGGAATGTGGAAAAGGGGCGCTTCCAGGGGGAAATGCAATGAAATGGAACTGGGAAAAAGCCTACGGGTTTGGGGAAAAATATCCTTTCATCCTTGCAGGAGGGCTTGAGCCGGATAATGTCTTGGATGCTGTCAGCGCCAGCCTGCCGGATGCGGTGGATGTCAGTTCCGGGGTGGAGTCGGCTCCGGGGCGCAAAGATATCCTTAAAGCAAAATCATTTATAAATGCGATTTCCCAATATCACCCCCGTAAAAAAACGAGGAAGATATTTTAATGAAACTTGAAACTTGAAACTTGAAACTCGAAACTCGAAACTCGAAACTTGAAACTTGAAACTTGATGCTTGAAACTTGAAACTCGAAACTTGAAAATTCGAGTTTCGAGTTTCAAGTTTCAAGTTTCGATTTACAGAGGAGATTATTTAATGAATACTTTTGAACCAGAAAAGTACCCCGATTCAAGAGGCCATTTCGGCCCTTATGGGGGACGTTATGTTGCTGAAACCCTTATGCCAGCATTGTTGGAACTGGAAAAAGCCTACCATGACATTGCCAATGATCCTGGTTTCCAATACGAATTTCATGATTTGCTGCATCATTATGTGGGCCGTTCCACGCCGCTTTTTCATGCAAAAAGACTGAGTAACCACCTCGGAGGGGCTGCGGTTTATCTCAAGCGGGAAGACTTGGCGCATACGGGCGCACATAAAATTAACAACACGCTGGGACAGGCGCTTCTGGCCCGTTGGATGGGGAAAAAGAAGGTTATCGCAGAAACCGGGGCAGGTCAGCACGGCGTTGCCACCGCGACAGTGGCCGCTCTTTTCGGAATGGAATGCCGCGTGTTTATGGGAACAGAAGATATTGAAAGACAGGCTCCCAATGTCCGTCGCATGAGGCTTCTGGGTGCGGAAGTGGTTCCTGTTGCTTCCGGAACCGGAACTTTGAAGGATGCAATGAATGAGGCCATGCGTTACTGGGTCGGGGCAGTTCATGATACCTTTTATGTCATTGGCAGCGTTGCCGGACCTCATCCCTATCCCATCATGGTTCGTGATTTCCAAACCGTAATCGGTAAGGAAACACGGGAACAGATTTTGGAAGAAATCGGAAATCTTCCCAATATGCTCATTGCCTGTGTGGGAGGCGGAAGTAATGCCATGGGACTTTTTTTTCCTTTTATAAATGATCCTGTGGAAATCGTAGGCGTGGAAGCAGCCGGAAAGGGCATTGAAACAGGAAAACATGCCGCCACCCTGGGAGCGGGTTCCGTGGGCGTGCTGCATGGTTCAAAATCTTATGTGCTTCAGGATGAACACGGACAGATTCAGGAAGCTCATTCCATTTCAGCCGGACTGGATTACCCCGGAGTCGGTCCGGAACATTCCTTATTAAAAGATTTGAAAAGGGTTCGTTACGAGTCCATAGAGGATAAGCAGGCATTAGACGCGTTTCAGACCTTGTGTTCCCTGGAGGGAATCATTCCGGCTCTGGAAAGTTCACATGCCATTGCCCAGGCCATGATCGAAGCTCGGGAAAAACCCAAAGATGAAATTATCGTGGTAAACCTCTCCGGAAGAGGGGATAAAGACCTTGACATTATTACTCAAAATTTGAAATTTGAAATTTGAAACTTGAAACTTGAAATTTGAAACTTGAAATTTGAAATTTGAAATTTGAAATTTGAAATTTGAAATTTGAAATTTGAAATTTGAAATAAAATTATGGGGTACAATCATAATGAATCGTATTGCTGAAACATTTGAAAGTCTGAAACAAAAAAGGGAAAAAGCTCTGGTGGGTTTTGTAACCGCGGGAGACCCGAATATTTCCGATTCTCTGAGCCTTATCACTGCCATGTGTGAGGCGGGTGTGGATATTCTGGAACTTGGTGTTCCGTTCTCCGATCCCACGGCTGACGGGCCTGTGATTCAACGCTCCTCCGGCAGAGCCATTGCAAAAGGGGTCAATCTGCCGGCTGTTTTGGAAATGACTGCCAAAATCCGGGCAAAAACGGAAAAGCCGATTATCCTTTTCAGTTATTATAATCCCATCCATGCCTATGGAAATGAGGCGTTTTACCGGGATGCCGAGGCGGCCGGGGCCGACGGGGTGCTGGTGGTGGACCTTCCCCCGGAAGAATCAGATGAAATGACAGACTGCTGGTCAGGAGATGCCCTGTCTCTTATCCGTCTGATTGCCCCGACTACGCCGTTGGAACGCATGAAAAAAATTGCGGAATCTGCTTCCGGTTTCCTGTATCTGGTTTCCAAAACCGGAGTGACAGGAAGTGACGGACTGGATACAAGCGATATTGCCCGGCATACGCAAACACTTCGTTCTGTCTCTCAGCTCCCCATCTGCGTAGGGTTCGGGATTTCCACTGCCGAGGATGTCGCTGCCGTGGCATCTGCTGCGGAAGGAGTGGTCATCGGAAGTGCTTTTGAGCGTCTTATTGAAGAAAATCTGGACAACCCCGCTCTGGTTTCCATTATTGCCGAGCAGGTACGCAAATACAAAGAAGCAACAAAAATATCATAAGACCGGAAAAAAATCCGCTTTTTGTCCGTAAATAAAAAAGAGGAACAACTCATCGTAATAAAATATTTTGAATATCAATAGATTAATCTTGGTGTCATATCTGAAAAGAAATGCGAATGTGATATTTTTCCTTGCTAGCTTCATTTTTTTTCACTATGTTTCCTGATAATCAGGTTTAATTATTCATGCCTGTCGTCCCTGCTTTTCCAGAAATGGTATGAGGCAGGGGAGTGTTATTTAGCTTTCATTGCTGAAAAATTAATATGGGGGGGAATAACAATGAAATTAAGGACAAAGATGATTTTGGGATGTTGTCTGCCTGTGCTGCTACTGACCATCCTCGGTGTTGTTACGACTGTTCGTGTCAAATCAGCGATTGAAACTTATAACTGGTCTGAATACGCTGAAACGATGGTCGAAAACAGAAAAGATGACTCGGATCGGGCCGGGGAATTGCATAAAACCGAAATCGGAAAAAGGATCATGGGTGAACTGCATATGATGACCGGAGCCTCGGGGATACTCTTTATTATTGCTCTGATTATCAGCGTTTTTTTCAGCGGCAGGTTTATCAGATCTCTCAGACATGTTATTGAGGGGATCACAGAATCATCCGAGCTGATCGCTTCCGCATCCGGTGAATTATCATCCGGCAGCCAGCAATTAGCAGAACGTACTTCTGATCAGGCATCGTCCATAGAAGAGACATCCTCATCTTTGGAAGAAATGTCCTCAATGACAAAACAGAACGCGGACAATGCCAATCAGGCGGATCATCTCATGAATGATTCAAAACAAATTGTCAAAACAGCAAATGAGTCCATGGTCGAACTGACAGCATCAATGGAAGACATTTCCAAAGCCAGCGAGGAAACTTCTAAAATCATAAAGACAATTGATGAAATCGCATTTCAGACCAATTTGCTGGCACTGAACGCGGCCGTTGAAGCCGCTCGTGCCGGGGAAGCCGGGGCCGGATTTGCCGTGGTTGCCGAGGAAGTCAGAAATTTGGCAATGCGGGCGGCCGAAGCAGCCAGGAACACTTCCGAACTGATTGAGGGGACAGTAAAGCGAATCAAGGAAGGATCGGAACTCGTGGTCAAAACCAATGAACATTTTACATCCGTTGCCACAAGTACGATACAGGTGGGTGAACTGGTCAGTGAGATTGCCGGCACTTCCAACGAACAGGCCCAGGGAATTGAACAGGTAAACAGATCCGTGTCCCAAATGGATCAGACCATCCAGCAGAATGCCGCAAATGCCGAGGAATCAGCTTCAGCCTCCGAGGAGATGAATACCCGGGTCGAAGATATGAGAGAATATGTGGATGAACTGATTTTTTATTTGCTTGGCGAGGATATTGAAAGAAGGATCCTTCATAATGATTCCAGGGAATTGGAAAGACCTGTCATTAACCACTTTCCCACAGAAAGACCGGAACCGCCTGTCCCTGAACAAATGATGCTTTACAATAAAAAAGAAGTCAGGCCCGATCAGATTATCCCAATGGATGATGATGATTTTGAAGATTTTTAACAGAAAAGATCAGGACATCACATTTGTCTGTTGGGGAAAAGTCATTTTAGTGCCTGACCGCACTGATTCTGGTGGGTGAAAGACCTCCGGGGTTTTGAAAACTTCGGAGGTCTTCGGCGGTCTGACCTTCATAATCATTGCGGTGAGGTATTCGCTTTGCAGAAGTTTTTTTTAAGAGCGACCCGAAGCAATTAGCTTGCCGAAGGTAAGCACTCTGAGATCAAAGATCATCCGTGCCGTCCTTTCTGTAATCTGTTTGATTTACTGTGAGATATTTCTGAAAAAATGTTGACAGCCTGATCTGTATATATTATTTGACGGAGTCATTGTTTATTACTGTAACTATCTGTAAGAGTTAAAGATAAAATAGTATGTCCGGCTGAGAGAAGGATGTATGGCAAAAAAACACTGCTTGTCACTAATCCTTGCAGATAAATAACAGATAAAATATTTAGCTGCGGATAAGTCTATAAGTGCTGACTTTTTAGATTAACAGTCTGAAATTTAAACAGATTTTATTTACACCTGTATTTTGGCAGGATTCCCCTGATATTAAAGCAAATAACCTGCTAATTTTATTGAAAGGTCAACACTTTTAGACTTATCCGCCGAATCCAAACTTAAAGGAATGTCTCGCAACCTTTTTAAGATATAGAAACGGAGTCGCTCATGGGGGCGACATTTCTTCCGAGGAAAAAGTCACTCAGGAAGTTTATGTGAAGTATAAAAATCTTGTGACAGATTTAATGTATGAAATTCATCTTAAAATGATAACAGGTCTTAAAGATAAAACTTTTTTAAAGTATATATAAGCAGATGTTTCACCAGTTCTGCGGGACTGTTTTTCAAATCCCGTCCGGTAAAGGATATCCATCGTTGCCCTGTTACTTTACACTTTACTTTCTTTCAGAAATACGGTATGAACAGACTTACTGTTTTGGCATTCCTCTTTTAGACGGCCGGGTCTTATGCTTCATATTATGCTTGACATATTATAATATCTCCTGCAATATACAGAAGATATAATCAATTCTTTTTCCTGCCGTGATACTGAAAAGCTGTCCGATGATCTCGGAGTTTGCCGTTTTCAGTCTTTTGAAAAACAGGTAAGATATTCTTTCTGAAGGAGGTTTTTAAAATGTTAAGTTCAAAAGTTTTTATAAGCGGAAACAGTCAGGCTGTAAGATTGCCAAAGGAGTATCAGGTAAGTGAAAAGGAATTATTTATTCAGAAAATAGGAAACACTATCATTCTGTTTCCCAAAAGTAACCCGTGGGAAGCATTTGAACACAGTCTGAATGAATTTACCGAAGATTTTATGCAGGAGGGAAGAAATCAGCCGGCTATGCAGGAAAGAGACGGATTATAATGTATCTGTTAGATACAAACATCTGTATTTATATCATAAATAAAAAACCTGCTTCTGTTGTTGAAAAAATAAAAACTCTCAACCCTAATGACATTAAGCTGTCTTCCATCTCTGTCGGAGAATTGGAGTACGGGGTGTCAAAAAGTACAAACAGAGAAAAAAACAGAAATGCACTTGTGGAATTTGTCTCCTGCTTTGACATTCTCAGCTTCAATGATTCCGATGCAGAAGTATTTGGCATGATAAGAGCATATTTAGAGAAGAAAGGAACAGTCATAGGACCCTATGACATGCAAATTGCTGCCCAGGCTATTTCATGTAAACTGACCCTGATTACTAATAATACTAAAGAATTTATTCGAATACCTGAACTTATGCTTGATAATTGGATTTAAAAAGATTGTCCGACGGCGAATTCAGGAACGCAGTTATTATTAAACCTGAAATCCTTGACAGCACAAGGACACCGCATTTATCAGTTGGGAAAAGTCATTTTAGCTCGACAGAAGGTTTTGAAAATAGCTCGGCAATTTATTGCCGGGCTATTTTTGCTGAATCTTGACTTATCATGTTCCATTATTATTTTTTTATTATTAAGGAAATTATAAAAGTTGCTTCTGCTTTTGCTACAAGGATTTCATATAAGAAAAGGATATTATCCCCTTTTTGTCATCCTCTTCTTATATGAAATCCTTGTAGCGGGAAGAGGAGGAATCAGGCTGTTTTTTTATACAGGAACTTATAAAATTCCCTCTCTGTCCCCGGCCGATGGGCAAATCTCCGGCTGGGAAGGGGTCGGATTGGCCCGTCCGAACCGATCAGGAGGGGGCAGTGTTCTTTACCGTGAAAATAAATGTTGAACACCCGGTTTTTTTTATCTGAAAATATTTTTATGACCGGGGCGAAAAACCCGGCTTTTTCATGAGCGTTTATTATAATCGAAGTGAAAGGAATACGGATCATCATGCCCATATTTGAATATTTATGTAAAAAATGCAATCATCAGTTTGAAGAACTGATCTTATCAGCCAACGACCCGGCTCCCAAATGCCCCAAATGCCAAAATGAAAATGTTGAAAAACTTATGTCCGCGGCATGTTTCAGACCTCATGGCATTCCCACAGGGGCCGGGGGATTTAAGGCTCCGTCGTGCGCCCCGTCAGGGGGATGAGGCATCTGACCTGCCTCCTCAGTCTGAGGAGAAAATCTGGGAATCGTCTGATCTCAGTCCCATATTCAGAGACAGTTTGCAGACGTGACCTTGTGTCTGATACATATCCGGCAGATCGAAAACGCTCCTGCCGGATCTGATCATCCGAACCAGGCGTAACAAAAATTTTCGATCTGCTGATATTATCTGTATTTTTTTAGGAATTCCCGTAACGACCAAATTTGAATTTGAATCAGTCCCGTCAAATCACTTCACACCGAAACGCGTCATCCTCTGAAATTTCTACGGTAAGGTATTTTTCAGATTTAAAAAAAGGCCAGTTTTTTGTAAATGGTAAATTTTTTCTTGCGTTTATATAAATATACATATAAAGATCATAGGTTATACTTTTTTAACTTCAGAAAAATTGATTGGCATTGTTTGAAATAAATATTTAACCAGTTGGTTACAATAAAATCCGTTTTTGAAAATCCATAACAGATTGAATTTTAAATCAGGAACAAAATAATGAGCGAAAACAAAGCACCTGTTATTATCGGGAGTGATCATGCCGCATACTGGCTGAAGGAAAAAATAAAATCATATCTTACTGAAAAATACGGTATATCTGTTGAGGATGCCGGTACTTATGGCGAAGACTCTGTTGATTATCCGGATTTCGGAATCAAGGTTTCGGATGCTGTCTCAACTGGCAGATTTGAGCGGGGAATTCTTCTCTGCGGCACCGGAATAGGCATGTCCATGGTTGCCAATAAATTTTCCCATGTCAGGGCGGCGCTGTGCAATGATCTTTTTTCCGCTATGATGAGCAAACAGCACAACAACGCAAATATACTGGTCATGGGTGCCCGGGTGATCGGAGATATACTTGCCATGAAAATCGTGGATACCTGGCTTGAGACACCGTTTGAGGGAGGACGACACCAGGCACGGTTGGAAAAATTTGACAGTATGGGCCGCCACTGATTATAAATTAAAAACAAAGCAGGGCTTCCGAAGTTTCAGAGACATCGGAAGTCTGAATTTTATAATTTCCTATACAACTACAAAAAGGAAGAATCGTTGGACTTGAAATTTATTGAAAATACAGACCCCGATATCGCGGAAGTTATTGCTAACGAACTTAACAGACAGAAAAGCACCTTGGAGCTTATCGCTTCGGAAAACATTGCCAGTCGGGCAGTTATGGCAGTTCAGGGAAGTGTGCTGACCAACAAATACGCGGAGGGGTATCCGGATAAGCGGTATTACGGCGGATGCGAATATGTTGATGTTGCTGAAAAACTGGCCATTGCCAGGGCAAAAGAACTTTTCAACGCGGAGTATGTCAATGTTCAGCCTCATTCGGGATCCCAGGCCAATATGGCTGTTTACTTTGCGCTTTTGGAACCAGGGGATACTGTTCTCGGCATGAATCTGTCCCATGGCGGTCATCTGACACACGGAAGCCCCGCGAGCTTCTCAGGAAAACTTTTCAATTTCGTTCACTACGGGGTCAGAGAAGATACCGGTGTTATTGATTATGAAGAAGTGGCCCGTCTTGCTGAAAAACATAAGCCGAGAATGATTGTCACAGGTGCCAGCGCTTATCCGCGTATTATTGATTTTGAGGCCTTCGGGCAAATTGCCAAATCAGCGGGAGCTTATTTAATGGTTGATATGGCCCATATTGCCGGTCTGGTGGCAGCCGGTGTTCATCCTTCCCCGGTGCTGTTTGCGGATGTTGTCACCTCTACCACCCATAAAACCCTGAGAGGTCCGCGCGGGGGGCTGATTCTTTCAAAAGCAGAGCATGCAAAAAAACTGAGCAGCCAGATATTTCCCGGAATACAAGGGGGACCGCTCATGCATGTTATTGCAGCAAAGGCCCTTTCATTTAAAGAGGCGCTTGGTGAGTCTTTCAGAAACTACCAGACAGATATTCTTAAAAATGCAAAAACATTTGCAAAACATCTGACAGAAGAAGACATAACACTGGTATCAGGCGGCACAGATAATCACATGATGCTTGCAGACCTGAGAAGGCTTGGCGTTACAGGGAAAGACGCAGAAGAAGCTTTGGGACGCGCAGGTATCACTGTCAACAAAAATTCCATTCCTTATGACACACAAAAGCCCTTTATAACAAGCGGTATCCGCATCGGCACGCCCGCGGTCACCACAAGAGGTATGAAACCGCCGGAAATGGCAGTTATCGCAAAACTGATTGTTGATGTGCTGAAAAATATGAATGACAACCGTGTGACAGAGCGTGTAAGAGGGAAAGTTCACGAAATCTGCGAAGCTTTTCCTATTTATCAATGATCCGTCATAAGGTCCGTTCTGAACAAATACGGACAGCCAAAACAGCACAGGCTGTTGAAGCCCCTGTTCGGCTGAGTTTCCGGCGATATTGCCAGATTCGGGAAAATTTTTCCGAGTCACCCGGAGAGAAACCGGAGGGCTTGGGGCTGATGCGTCCGGACGACGGAAGATTGTTCAGCCTGAGTTATAAAAACAGGTTCGGATTTTTTCGGAGTGACACCTGTCAGTACACTTAATAAATGTAAGGCAGTTACAGATAAATAAACCAAGTGTCTAACCATATGTTAGGCGATATCTGAACGGGAAACAAACCCGGTTTTTTCCCGGAATGATCCGCGGTCCGTGACGGAAAATTTCGAGTTTCTCCGCAGTTCGCAGAAGAAAACATGTAAGTATCTCAGCAAAACTTTTGTACCTAAATTATAATGTGAAATGTTGAACTAACAAATATCAGCTTCAATAAAAATGGCACAAAATATTTGATGAAGTACTTATAAAAAACTTTTGATCGGGCATTTAAAAGGTCGATTTCCGGAAAAAAAATATTTTTCACTTCACAGTTCCGGGTTCAGGCGATGTGACATCGCCCGAACCCGGAACTGTGAATTTTTTCAAGCTGCTGACTATTTGTAAACCATAATGAGCTTTGATTTGAGACGTGTTAAGTATGATACGCTTTATAGCTGTAAACCACCTGCTGCATGCCATGATGCAATCAATGACCACCAATGATCTTTGACCCCGAAAAGGTGTTGAGACGCTGAGTACCTGGAGAGCAGGGGGGAGAATTTATGAAATGTCCGTTTTGTGGAGAAATTGATAACAAGGTCGTTGACTCCAGACTGAACAAAGAGAGGAATGCCATTCGCAGACGCAGGGAATGTCTTGTATGCAGCAGGCGATTTACAACATATGAACGCCTTGAAGAAATCCCTATCATGATTATTAAAAAAGACGGACGCAGGGAGCTTTTCAGCCGTGACAAGGTCCGTTCAGGTATTCAGAGAGCCTGTGAAAAACGGAATATCAGCATGAACGTCATTGAAGAATTCCTTGACGAATTGGAACGTGATCTCAGAGAAACTGGTGAGAAAGAAATCCCTTCCTCCGCCATCGGTGAAAAAGCAATGGAAAAACTCCATGAAATAGACGGTATTGCATATGTAAGGTTTGCATCAGTTTACAGAGAATTCAAAGATGTAAATGATTTTGTTTCAGAATTGAAAAGTCTTTCAAACAAAGAATAAAAATCACCAATCACAAATGGCAGATCACAAATGAAAACTCACAAAGATTTTATGAAAATGGCGCTCAACCTTGCTGCAAAAGGAGAGGGATTCACATCTCCCAATCCCATGGTCGGGGCCGTAGTTGTAAAGGACAATATTGTTATAGGAAAGGGATATCATGAGGCCGTGGGAAAGGCCCATGCGGAAGTCAACGCCATTGATGATGCGGGCAGTGCTGCAAAGGGAGCGGTTCTTTATGTGACCCTTGAACCTTGCAATCATACCGGACGCACCCCGCCCTGTACGGAAAAAATTCTCGGAGCCGGGATAAGGCAGGTCGTGGTTGCCATGAATGATCCCAACCCCGATGTGACAGGGGGGGGAAATGATTATTTAAAAAGCCATGGCGTGGATGTGATATCGGGGATATGTGAAGATGAAGCCAAAAAACTGAACGAAGTTTTTATAAAATATATCAGGACAAAGCGGCCATTTGTGCTTTTAAAATGTGCAATGACTTTGGACGGGCGTATCGCCGCCAGAACCGGAGATTCCAAATGGGTTTCAGGAGAAGCGTCCAGAAAGTTCGTACACAGGCTTCGCCATGCAACAGATGCCATCATGGTCGGTATTGGCACGGTAAAAAACGATGATCCGAGTCTGACAACCCGTTTGGATGATATGAAGGGGAGTGATCCCACAAGAATCATTTTGGATACCCATCTTTCCATTCCTCAGAACGCAAAGATGTTGCGGTCTGATTCTGATGCGGATACACTTATTATAACTGGTGATTCTGTTTCAGCAGACAAAAGAGCCGGAATCGAAAAAAACAAAAATGTCCGGGTGGTTGAATCCCCTCTTAAAAACGGGGTGATTGATCTTGACTTGTTAATGGACAGACTGGGAGCAATGGGGGTCACAAGTCTCCTTATAGAAGGAGGCGGCAACGTAATTGCATCCGCGATGAAAGCGGGAATTATTGACAAAATCAACTTTTTCTATGCCCCCAAAATTCTGGGCGGAGACGACGGCATCCCCGTATGTAAAGGTCCGGGCCCCGATCTGATGAGCGATTCCGCACCCGTGAAAAATATTAATGTTCGGCGATTCGGTGATGATATTATGATAGAAGGGTATATAGATAATTGATAATTGATAATTGATAATTGATAATTATCAATTCCCAGACGGGGGTATTCATGTTTACAGGAATTATTGAGGGGCTGGGAACCATAACAAGCATACAGTCCTCCGGTCAGAGCAGGCGTCTGTCTTTAGAGGCTGATTTTATTCTTGACAATACAAAAATCGGTGACAGCATTGCTGTGAGCGGGGCTTGTCTGACAGCGGTGACGCTTGAGGGGAAACAGTTCAAAGCAGATGTGTCACCTGAAACTCTCGGGATGACAACTTTTGGCAAAGCAAAGGTCGGGGACCGTGTCAATCTTGAGCGCGCACTCCGTCTTTCTGACCGTCTGGATGGTCATCTTGTTTCAGGACATATTGACGGCACAGGTATTCTCAAACATCGCAAAATCACAGACAACGCCATTATTATCACCATCGGAGTGTCTGAATCTCTTTCCCGCTATATGATAAAAAAAGGCTCGGTCGCGGTGGATGGTATCAGTCTGACGATTAACGACTGTGACCCCTACAGCTTCAGCGTAAGTATCATCCCGCATACCGCCAAGCTGACCACCATTGGCTTTAAAAAAATCGGCGATCCTGTCAATATCGAAACTGACATGATCGGAAAATATGTTGAACAATTTGTCACAGGAAAAAAAGAAACCGGGCAATCATCTGTTGACATGGCGTTTTTAGCAAAAAACGGGTTCTTGTAAAAAAGATGAGCGGCAAGGAAACCCGGGTTTTTGTTTTGTACACAGTTCAACTATTTAATTCTAAAGGAGATAAAATAAAAAAACAATGCCACTGATTACAATTGAAGAAGCGATTAAAGAAATCAGGGACGGCCGCATGGTCATCCTGGTGGATGATGAAGATCGTGAAAATGAAGGCGATCTCACGATGGCCGCTGAAAAGGTTACGCCTGAGGCCATTAATTTTATGGCAAAATATGGACGGGGGCTTATCTGTCTTTCCATGACAGGGGAGAAGATTGATTCTCTCGAACTTCCGCTGATGGTTGAAAAGAACACGTCACAGTTTCATACGGGATTTACGGTATCCGTGGAAGCAAGGAAAGGCGTGACAACAGGAATATCAGCAGCAGACCGTTCCACCACAATTCTTACAGCCGTGGCTGACGATGCCAAACCAGGCGATCTTGTCAGACCAGGACATATTTTTCCTTTAAGGGCAAGAAACGGAGGGGTCATGGTACGGGCAGGCCAGACAGAAGGGTCTGTGGATCTTGCACGTCTTGCCGGTCTGAACCCCTCGGGTGTGATTTGTGAAATCATGGACGATGACGGGACAATGGCCAGAATGCCGTCACTTGAGAAATTCAGTGAGGAACATGGTATTGGCATCTGTACCATTGCGGATATGATTGAATACCGGATGCGTACCGAGTCGTTTGTGTATCAGTCTGCCCCGGAAATTAGTATTCCCACGGCACACGCCGGGGATTTTAAAATTCGTGTCTATGAGAGCGATTTGGATAATCTGCTCCATATCGTTCTGATCAAAGGTGAAATTGACCCGGAGAAACCAGTGCTTGTCCGCGTCCATTCCGAATGTATGACAGGAGACATCTTCACTTCAATGCGATGTGACTGCGGCGATCAGCTACATAAGGCAATGGATATGATGGATAAGGAAGGATCCGGTGTGCTTGTTTATCTCCGACAGGAAGGACGGGGTATCGGTCTTGTGAACAAGCTGAAAGCTTATGCATTGCAGGATCAGGGTCTTGACACGGTTGAGGCGAATGTAGAGCTCGGATTCAAAGACGATTTGAGAGATTACGGCATCGGCGCTCAGATTTTGGCTGCCGTGGGCGTTAAAAAAATGCGGCTTATGACAAACAATCCAAAAAAAATGGTAGGGCTTGAGGGATACGGTCTCAGCGTTGTGGAACAAGTTCCCATTGAAATCCCGCCGAATGAGTTCAATCAGTGCTACCTTGAATGCAAAAAATTGAAAATGGGACATCTGCTGAATATTGACGCAAATCCCTGAGAATTGAGTTTTCCTTCGAACGGCGGAGAAACCCCGGCTTTTTCCTGCAAAGGAGAGTGTATCATCCCGGAAAAAACCCGGGTTTCTTTTCCGGGAAGATATCAAAAAACTTATGGTCTGCTACTTATCTTTTGATGGCTGGTTGCCAGTTGCCGCCAGAAACCGGGCAACTGACAACCAGCAGTTTTTTTGATTGTTCTTGCTGATCCTGACTCCTGATTTGTTACAACATTATGTCTGTTTTTCAATATAAGGCGAATACATAGTTCCGCCTTTAGGCGATGTGCGAGACCGTCTGAACGCTGAACCGCGAACTGAAAAAAGCCGAAAATCGCCTAAACGGTCATGTCCCCGGAGTCAGAACAAAACATGAACATTTCAAAATTTTTCCTAACACCTAACACCTAACACCTGGGGTGATGAAAATGTCACAAACCGGGCTGACAATTGCGATCCCATTTTTATTCCGCAAATTTTTTATGACTTAAAAATCAGGCGGTTAAAAAATGCGGGGAACAAAAACGGGATCAGCTTTTTCAGAGCCTTGGAAACATTTTCATCACCCCACCTAACACCTAACACTTAACACTTAACATTTAACACCTAACACCTAACACCTAACACTTAACACTTAACATTTAACACCTAACACTTAACACCTAACACCTAACACTTAACACCTGACACCTTTTATGACTGTTTTTCTTTTATCTGATAAAATAGGATTTCCTCCGCCCCATCTGGCTGAAAAAGACGGTTTGCTGGCCATTGGCGGTGATCTGAGCGAGAAGCGTCTGATCCTTGCCTATCGAATGGGAATTTTTCCGTGGTACTCAGACGATGAACCGCTCATATGGTGGTCGCCTGATCCCCGTCTTGTGCTGTATCCCCGGGAAATCCGGGTTTCAAAAAGGCTGAAAAGAACGATCCGAAAAGGTGATTTTCATGTGACAATGGATCTGGCTTTTCCCGAGGTCATCACCGCGTGTGCGGAACTGAGAAAACAGAAAGGCGAGGGAACCTGGATTGTTGACGGGATGATTGAGGCTTACTGCAAACTCCATGAATCCGGCTTTGCTCATTCTGTTGAAGCGTGGTATGGCGGAGAGCTGGCTGGCGGATTGTACGGTGTCTCCCTGGGAAAATGTTTTTTCGGAGAATCAATGTTTGCCCGTGTCAGCAATGCCTCAAAAGTGGCGTTTGTCAGGCTTGTCAAATATCTTGAGGCATTGTCATTTGATATGATAGACTGCCAGGTGACAACGGATCATCTGCTGCGGTTCGGGGCAAGAGAGATACCGAGAAAGCGTTTTCTGCGAGAGCTTGAGAAATCTTTGCGGACACCGACGATAAAAGGGAAATGGCATTTTTATGTTTGAAAAATATGGAGGAATCCCAGCTTTTACACATACGGTCAAATCCCCTAACCCTTTACCATGAAAGTATAACTGAGAAGCCGGGTTTTTTAAGCGGATTTTTTTCATCTCCGGAGGTGAAAAACCCGGCTTCTTTTCATGAATATAACTGAGAAGCCGGGTTTTTTAAGCGGATTTTTTTCATCTCCGGAGGTGAAAAAACCGGCTTCTTTTCATGAATATAACTGAGAAGCCGGGTTTTTTAAGCGGATTTTTTTCATCTCCGGAGGTGAAAAAACCGGCTTCTTTTCATGAATATTTAATCTGATTATAACGGATTTAGGGGATGACCAGCCAAGCCTCGTGGGGGCGGCATATTCGCTGTCTGGTCAAAGGGAGTCAGTTGTATCATTTTCTGTACCTCCTTTCCTGAAAAGGCGAGCTGATATTTATTTTGTCTGAGAATCCCGAAGCCTCTCGACTTCCTTCACGCTCAGTCCGCTTGCCCGGGATATCTCTTTTACAGTAAGCTTTCCCATTGAAAGCAGAATCCGGGCCGTTTCTTTACTTCTTTTTTTCTCACCTTTTTTCTCACCTTTTTTCTCACCTTTTTTTTCAGCTAGTTGGATAAGCTCCTGGCCGGCAACCGTCTGGTCAAGGGGAGTCAGTTGTATCATTTTCTGTACCTCCTTTAAAGTAAGTTTTGGAAAACGTTGAAGAACAGTATAAATCAGCAGCTCTGAGAGTTCTTTTGTCTCGTGTCCGGGCAGCTTCAGAGAGCGGATTTCCTGTTCCCAGCGGGGAACAAGCTCCTGAAGTTTCTTCTGATCCTCCTTTTTGCCGGAAAGAGTCAGGGGTTTCAGCACAGTCAGTGCGCCTGCTTTGTCCCCTATTGCCTCAAAACAGTCAGCCAGATTTTTCCGAATCATCTGACACGGAGGCGTGCATGACAGCATGGGGATTCCGGGATCATATTCCTCATCCAGAAAGAGGACAATCGCAATGAACGGTGTCCTGCTCCCGCTGCCTTCGTACCATGTGGCGATCTCCCGGAAAAGCCGCCAGTAGATGGCCGGATCATCATAGCCCTGAATCTCAAGAAAAATATACGGGCCGTCACCGTCCCTGCGTCTCAGAAAACCGTCAAAACGCTTTTCCGTAGTTTTCACAGTGATACTTTCAAAGACATACTGTCCCACAATTTTCAACTGAACCAGTTGGAGCAGGCTCCGGGGGTCAAATCGGAACAGCTTGTAAAATAACGCATCTGTTTTCATTTATTCTTATCCTCTTATTTCAGGGTCCGTACTCATCCACCATGCCCAAATCTTCAAAAGCATTTTTATCAAAGACCAAGCGCATATCTGGCCTCTTCCCAGATTCTGCCCCCGCTATTCTGTGGCATTTCTTTCCGGATCATCTGTCCGGCTTACTGAACTTATGTTTTCATGTTGCCCGAACCCTGATTAAAAGATTACAAAATTGGCAGGATTAAATATCTGTTTCTCGTTCCCATACGTTGCGTAGATATGCCTTCCGGACAACAAGCACGAGATGTCAGGACGCGAAGCGTCTGCCCTGCATTCCCACGCAAAGCGTGGGAACGAGATTGTTAATGAGATTGTTGACTGGATTGTTAAAGTTTTTTTCCAAACGGGAACGGGCATTTTCCTTTTCTTATCTGTTTTCCCTGTAGTTCTGAGCCTGAGCCTGATATTTATTTTGTCTGAGAATCCCGAAGCGTCTCAACTTCCTTCACGCTCAGTCCGCTTGCCCGGGATATCTCTTTTACGGTAAGCTTTCCCATTGAAAGCAGAATCCGGGCTGTCTCTTTACTTCTTTTTTTTTCACCTTTTTTTTCACCTTTTTTTTCAGCTATTTGGATAAGCTCCTGAGCCGCAACCGTCTGGTCAAGGGGAGTCAGTTGTATCATTTTCTGTACCTCCTTTAAAGTAAGTTTTGGAAAACGTTGAAGAACAGTATAAATCAGCAACTCTGAAAGTTCTTTTGTCTCATGCTCCGGCAGTTTCAGCGAGCGGATTTCCTCTTCCCAGCGGGGAACAAGCTCCTGAAGTTTCTTCTGATCCTCCTTTTTGCCGGAAAGAGTCAGAGGCTTCAGCACAGTCAGTGCGCCTGCTTTGTCCCCTATTGCCTCAAAACAGTCAGCCAGATTTTTCCGAATCAGCTGGCAGGGAGGCGTGCATGACAGCATGGGGATTCCGGGATCGTATTCCTCATCAAGAAAAAGGACAATCGCAATGAACGGTGTCCTGCTCCCGCTGGCTTCGTACCATGTGGCTATTTCCCGGAAAAGCCGCCAGTAGATGGCCGGATCATCATAGCCCTGAATCTCAAGAAAAATATACGGGCCGTCACCGTCCTTTGGCCTCAGAAAACCGTCAAAACGTTTTTCCGTAGTTTTCACAGTGATACTTTCAAAGACATACTGGCCCGCAATTTGCAACTGCACCAGTCGGAGCAGGCTCCGAGGATCAAATCGGAACAGCTTGTAAAATAACGCATCTGTTTTCATTTATTCTTATCCTCTTATTTCAAGGTCTTGTTTCGCTTTCACTCGGAGAATAGATTTTCAGTAGATCGAAAAGAATTTATAACCTACTGTTTCCAAATCAATTACGAGGAGTGCAAAAATGAAGCGAACGCGGAATTTTTGCAAAAATTCCGCGTTCGCTTCATTTTTGCACTCCTTTTATCCCGAAAAGTTTTCGATCTACTGATTTTAGCTAACTTCAGCCTGACTTGGGCGTGAGTTCAGTCGAACGCTTTCGCGGCCAGCCCTGGCATTCATGCCAGGGCTTTTCATAAAATTAAGCAGCGAAACCCGGCCCCCTGCTTCATAAGAATTCAGTTCATACCCAGTTTTCTTTTTGGAAAGCATCGGGCAAGACATCAAAGTCCCTGTCATTTGTAACCAAAACAAGACCGCATACTTTGGCAGTACAGGCAACGAGGAGGTCTAAGTCTGAAATCGCTTTGCCTTGTTTCCGAAGCATTGCCTTGGTATTACCAAACAATCTCCAAATATCCTCATCAATCGGAATAGGAACAACTGCCTTCTTAAAAAGTGCTATCCGGGCAAAATTATATTCTTTCCGGCCTGAATTTGCCGCACCGAAATATAATTCTCCCAGTGTTACTTCAGACATAAAAATATCAGCTTCAATTCCTCGGACAGCTTCAGTAGCCTTTTTTTCTTCTTTCGAACGTTGTGAGTCTTTTTTATCCAGACCGTTTATCAGGTATATACAGTGATTGGTATCAAGTAAATAATCCATCTCAGTTTAACCATTACTTAAAATTTGATTTTAAAGGAGACACAGTCCGAGATGATTTTAACAGATCAATCCAGTCTTCTGAAATCTCAGTGCCCGAAGTTCCTTCCAGCAAATCGAAAATACGATTTCTTTCAGTTCTGGAAGATATTTCAGACGGTTTCCCATCAGGTACTATCGTCACAGTAAAAGACTGCGCCAAATTTTCTTTTATCTTTTCCGCCCATTGGAGAGGAATGTCCGTACCCCGGATATGCTTTATAATTGTTGTTGGCATTTTCAGAATTCTCCTGATAAATTTTATAAAATAAAATCAGAAATTTTTCTATGGTTTCTCAGTAAAAGCACCGGAATCAGTTTCCAGCTTTGGTTTAAAATTAACATAATTATCTGCTTATATCAATAAATTTTAATTAAGGCGATTTCCAAGAATGAATATATATGTTTGTAGTTCCGCCTTTAGGCGGTGTCACACCGCCTAAAGGCGGAACTACAAACTAAATTGTGATTTGCGCTAAAGCAGACGCATTTGTAGGCAGCAGAGAATTTAATGGTAACTTACTGAATTATAGTCATAAAAAATATATTAATATTTTTTTCTCAAAAATTTTTTAAAAAAATGCCCGTGTGTATAAGAAAATATTTTCTAAAGCATATTATTAAAACATGGGGGAGGTGATAACAAAAATTTTATGTCTGAGAGAGAGAATTGATGGCAGGGTTTTATTTTATTAAATGAAAATGTGACAGATTATGATCCGAAAAAGGAGAGAAACGTATGAAACTTTTTATGAATCAGTCCGGTTGGAAACGTATGACAGCGATGACAGGTGTATTGCTTGTCATGCTTATGGCAGGCAGTACTCATGCTCTTGGGGAGGCTCTTTTTATTGATAGCGGCCAGGCTCTTGGCAATAAGTATAGCCAGGATGTCGCATTGGGCGATCTCAACGGAAACGGCCACCTTGATGCCTTTGTTGCCAACAATGCGCCTAATAAGGTATGGCTGAATCTCGGTGACGGCACTTTTAAAGACAGCACCCGGGAATTCGGCAACGCAAATAGCCGTGCGGTTGCCCTGGGAGATTTGGACGGAGACGGGTCCCTTGACGCTTTTATCGCTAATAATGGAAAAAATAAGGTATGGCTCAACAATGGCCGGGGCAGTTTTGAAGACAGTTTGCAAACCCTTGGCAATTTCGATAGCAGGAATGTGGCTTTGGGAGATTTGGACGGAGACGGCGCTCTTGATGCTTTTGTGGCGAATTATGGTCAGGGAAATAAAGTGTGGCTGAATTTCGGAGGATACGGCGACTTTATTGACAGCGATCAGTCTCTTGGTAATTCAAATAGTCGTGACGTTGCTTTAGGGGATGTGGACGGAGATGGTGATTTGGATGCCTTTATTGCTAACTGGGGGCAGGCAAATAAAATATGGCTGAATGACGGCGATGGCAATTTTACAGACAGCGGCTATTCTCTTAGTAGTGCTTATAGCCAAGCAGTTGCATTGGGGGATGTGGACGATGACGGCGTTTTGGATGCTTTTGTCGGTAATGGTTATTATGGCAAGCCAAATAAAGTCTGGCTCAACAACGGACATGGCGGCTTTACGGACAGCATGTTGTCTCTTGGCAATTCGCAAACTACTGATATCGCGTTAGGGGATGTGGACGGAGATGGTGACTTTGATGCTTTTGTTGCCAATTATTACTATGGCGGGTCAAACAGAGTCTGGTTGAACAATGGTTACGGAACCTTTATGGATAGCGGACTCGCACTTGGTAGTACCAGCGGACGCAGCTATGGTGTTGCATTAGGAGATTTGGACGGAGATTCCGATCTGGATGCTTTTGTCGTTAATTACAGTGGTCAGGCGAACAAGGTATATCTGAACACATCAGGGCGTCCTGGCACACAGCCTCCTATCCCACCTGATCCTTCATGCAACGGTGATTCAGATGAAGACGGAATGGATGACTGCTGGGAAATCGAACATTTTGGCGGTCTTTCACACGATGGAAGCGAAGACACCGACAATGACGGCTATACCGACAAAGAGGAATACGGTATCCCATCTGACCCGAATGACCCGAATGATCCGGATAGCCAGCCTGATTGCATGAAAGGCGATGTCACCGGAGATGATGAGATCACCCCTCAGGATGCAGTAGAAGCGTTTCACCTTTCTCTTGAGGCTTCGTGGACAGATGATGAACTGTGCCGTGCGGACTTCAATGAGGATGGCGAAGTGACAGCGCAGGACGCGATAGAGATTTTCTGGGAATCATATTAAGAGCAAAGGAAGCTCAAACCTTATAATTAAGGAATACGGAGGACATGAAAATGAAAAAAACGTACACAATTGTTTTTGCGCTTATATTTCTGCTTTTCACAGGACCGGCATGGGCCTATGACATTTCTCCCGAGGACGTGTCAGGAAGCCCCGGAAGTTCTGTTGTTGTGCCGATTAAAATCAGTAATGTCGGCGGAGGGTTGGATGTGGATGCCTTTGGTTTCACACTTACCTTTGACAAAGATGTGCTGACCTTTGACGACGTTGACAAACTCGGAACACTGGCTCAGAGTTTCAGCCTTGTGGCAGGACAGGAAACAGAACCCGGCAAGGTGAAGGTGAACGGCGCATTGTTCGGAACCCCCGTGCATATTGACGCTGACGGTCTTTTCCTGAAAATGAAATTCAATGTAAAATCAGGCGCAAGCAAAAACTCAGCTTTGTCTCTCTCTGATTTCAAAGATGACATTGCAACTGCGACCACAGGCAGTGCCACAGGTACTCCCACATTGCCCGGAGCTTTTGAAATTTCTCCGGCTGATGTGCAGGGAAAAACAGGAGACACGGTCGTTGTTCCGGTGAATATCAGCAACATTGGCACTGGCCTGGATATAGATGCCTTTGGTTTCACATTCCAGTTTGACAAAGATGTGTTGGAATTTGTGGAAGCTGACAAAGCCGGAACCCTGGTACAAAATTTCAGTCTTGTTGAAGGACAGATCACAGAACCTGGCAAAGTGAAAGTGAACGGCGCAATGTTCGGAACACCCGTGCATATCGGTGCAAATGGTCTGTTTCTGAAAATGAAATTCACTGTAAAAAAAGATGCGATTTCAACTTTGACTCTTTTGGATTTTAAAGATGATATTCAAACTGCGGCAAGCAATGAGGCTATGTTTAAACCGACGGATACCTCCTGTATTCCCACCGATAGTGATACTGACTGTGACGGTATGCTGGATGCTTGGGAAATCGAACATTTTGGAACGCTTGACAGAACCGGAACAGACGATTATGACGGCGACGGATACACCGAGAAATGGGAGCATGATCACGCGACCGATCCCAAAGACCCCAATGATCCCCCGCCGCCCCCAGGCGGAATATTGGAACTACCTGATATGGAGGCAGAGGAGGGTAAGACAATTTCCGTCCCTCTGAAATTAAACAACAAGAATAACGAAGCCATTGAAGCTGTTGATGTAAAGGTCGAATTCAGCAATGCGGTTTTAGTTGCCACAGATGCAACACTGGCACGCGGCATACTGGACGGCAAAAATTATGGTATCACTTATCAGGTAGATGATGGAGGAAAGATTACTGTATCAATTTTCGCTAACGGAAATACGTTCACGGGCAGCGGAATTGTTGCATATCTCAATTTTTACATGGTTGGTGATGAAGCGACCATGACAAAACTGACATTCGCAAAAGCTCAGTTCAACGAAAAAAAAGTAGATGCAAAACTCGGTTCGGTTACAATCGGGAAACCTTTCTGCGGTTATAAAATTTCAGGAAACATTGCTTACTACAACACTGCTTCTCCTGTGTCCAACGTATTCATGGAACTTGACGGACAAGACTCTCTTTCCCTGTCCACAGAGGAAAACGGAACTTACGATTTTTCCTGTCTTGCAGAAGGACATTATACTGTCACAGCCTATAAAAACGACCAGTTCGGCGGTCTCAGCGGCATGGACGCCTCAAGAATCCTGAAACATGCGGCAGGAATGATGCCGCTTGATTGCTACCAGAAAATCGCAGCCGATGTGGACGGAGACGGCCAAATCACCGGACTGGACGCATCAAGAGTCGCAAGATACACAGCAGGCAAGATCAGCTATCTCAACGATGATGATAATCATTGGGTATTTGTGCCTGCCAGTTCGATCAGCAGTTGTGACGGGTGGCCCCCCATCGCTTACACCTCCGAAAGAACCTATTCTCCGCTGAATTCGGACAAAACAGACCAGGATTTCATCGCCATAAGACTCGGCGATGTGACAGGCAACTGGTCAGAAGAACCGGTCAGAACAAAGCGGCGGGCACGTTCCGTGTGCCAAGCTGAGGCAGTTCCGGGTTCCGTGCTGACGATTCCCGTTGTGCTGAATCAGGACACTGCCATCGAAGGCATTGACATAAAACTCACTTATGATGCGGATGTGCTTGATCTCACCGGTGCGGCACTGGCAGGCGGCATACTGGAATACGAAGGATACGCCCTGCTCACCGGCACGGAACACGGCGAGGTCACGCTCGTCATCTCCGCGGCTGACGGGACATTCACCGGCAGCGGAGAGACCGTGTTCCTCAGCTTTGACGTAACCGGGCAGTCCGGGAGCACATCGGCCGTGTCGCTTGAGAAATTCGAGTGCAACGAAAAAGCGGCATTCGGAGGCTTTCAGGTAAAGGAGAAGATTTGCCAGAAAATCAGTCTCAACATCGCTGATGGCGAATCAGACATTGTCGTAACCCATTAAAACAAACCTTTGCAGGGGCAATCTTGTGGTTGTCTCTGCAATCTTTTCGCTACAAGCGATTTCATATAAGTACCTGAGCAAAAGTTTTTCATACATTTTTTTTCTGAATGGCAAAGAAACCCGGCTTTTTCCTCCGCGGACGGCGGGTCATTCCGGAAAAAAAGCCGGGTTTCCTCCCCGGACAAATATCGAAAACTTATGGTTAGCTACTTAACGAAGAGGAGGATAAGAAAGGGATTCAATCCGCTTCTTATGAATCCCTTTCTTATATGAAATCCCTGTAGCGAAAGTTCTGATTATAACGGATTCGGGGGAGGCCCGCGAATATGACATCGGATTTAAGGATTTACCGGATATTCCGGGCCGGGACATCCGTCTCATCCTCCTGTCCGCTGTCATATTGCCCGATACCGCGGAAAAAACCCCGG
This sequence comes from Desulfonema magnum, assembly GCF_017377395.1. Taxonomy (GTDB): domain Bacteria; phylum Desulfobacterota; class Desulfobacteria; order Desulfobacterales; family 4be13; genus Desulfonema_C; species Desulfonema_C magnum. The sequence goes on from NZ_CP061800.1 coordinate 1,851,186, forward strand.
GCCTCCCCAAAATCCGTTACAATCAGCGAAAGTTTTTGCAAAAATTCCGCGTTCGCCTCATTTTTGAACTCCTTTTGTCTCGAAAAGTCTTCGATCTGCTGATGCTTCAATGGGGAAATGCGTGTGCCCCGAATATTCTTTAATGGCTGCTTACCGCATTTTCAAAGACATCTTTAACCCAATTATCTAAATTTTTATCTGACTTTTCAATTGCAAGAACAATTTTTTTATGAAGATCAGGCGGCAGATTAATTGTAAAGCTTCCGCTAAACGGTTTGTCAGGCTCTTCTCCTCTTTCCGAGCAAAATTCAATATAATCCTCAACTGAATCAATAAAAGCCTCTTTTAATTCTTCGACCGATTTGCCTTGAAAAGTTATGACATCACGGATATTTATAACATCACCGTGAAAAATATCCGCTTCATCATCATACTCGACTTTTGCAATATATTCTTTATATTTCATAGTGTAATTCCTGCTTCTGTAAGGAAGCGACGCATGGAAACAACTGCTCCTTTATCGGTTTCTTTTCTCGGATGAGGGCGGTGAAATACGGCTCTGACATTGTTAAGAGCAATACGGATTCTTGATCCTCTGCCTTCGCTGATTTCAGCCCCCAGTGCAATGAGCATTTTTTCAATATCGTTCCACTCGATATTTGACTGAACCGGATTATCAAAAATTTTTTCCAATGTCCTTCTTTGTTTTTTATTCATTTAAATCCGTTATTGTCTGTTGCATTTGCAAATACTCATTTTCCGGTATTGTCACAGTTTTCATTTTTTTATCCCCGGTATTTTAATTTTGCCACAAAAGCCAGGATATCAATCCCCCCGGGGTGAAAGCGAAAGCACCTGTTCGGACTGAGTTCACACCGAAGCCTGGACGTACCTATGACGAAATAAAGAGCGAAGCCGTAACAATTTTCAACCCCGTCAGAATCCTGGATTCAATCACCTCTTCTCCTGCAAACTCGCCTGACAAAGCATATTCTTCTCCGTCAAGCGCAAAGACCTGCACAGAGCGGGTTTTCGGGTCAGCGATCCAATACTCCGGAACTTTTGCCTGTTCATACGCTATGAACTTGATCACCTGATCAGTGCGACGGCTTGAGGGAGACAAAACCTCAGCCACAAGATCGGGCGCACCTTCAAAGTATTTTGCACCGGAACCCGGCCATCTTTCCGACGTGATAAAAAGCACATCCGGCTGAACCGGACGACTTTTTTCTGAAAGATGGACTTCAAAAGGCGCTGTCAGCACATAACCAAGTTTGTTCCCAGCTACAAATTGTTCTATTTGAGAAACAATTTTAACCACAATAAACTGATGATCAATATCCGGTGCATTTGTCACATAAAGTACCCCCTCAATAATTTCGTAGCGACAGCCGTTATCCGGCAGGTTCAGGTAATCTTCATAAGACCATTCGCCCTGAGCGGGCCACGGGCTATCCGGTGTGAGCCGTGCTGTTGTCGCGTGGGCCATGATATTTTTCTCCGTTTCAGTTTTCAGATTATCCGGAGTGCCAAACTTGCAGTTTGGCAATATTTCCGATGCCCGGAAATCGGGGGCACTTGCCAAACTGTAAGTTTGGCACTCCGGAGCGATACGCATTCAGAATTAAATAATAGCATGACCGTTAAAATGTATCAATTACAAAAATTGGAAAATTTGTCTGAACCATAATTATTAATTTGCTGTTTTTTATCTGATGTGATTTCTTCCAAATACAACTTTAAACCGATGCTCGGATATATCATTGACAAACCTGACATCCACGCCAGTCTCTCTGCAAACTCTTATGATCCGGGGAATTCCGCTGCCTCTCCCTGAATAGCGAAATTTTCTGTCCTTCTCCAGCATGGAGAGAAGGGTCGGATTTCTTTCAACATGAACGCCGAATCTTATATTTTCTTCGGTCAGTGTGTTGGGAAGGGTTCCGGGACTGATAAGTTCAAGTCTCTCTGTGAAAAGATGAATGAATATCGGCGCGCTGATAAAATAATCCCTGTGTATGATGGCGTTGGACACGGCTTCCGCAAAAGCAGATTCAGGAATCTCCAATTCTCCGGGTGCGTTGAATTCATTATCTTTCTGAACTCTGTGAAGATTTCTCTTGATAAAAGATACTCCCTCGGTGAACTGCTCCGCAAGCTTTCCTCGGATTTCCTGTTTATCCCTGAAATATTCGACCGAGACATCTGAGCCATCAAAATACGTGGCCTTGATTGAAAAATAAGGAATCCGTTGTTCAGGATATTTTCCAAAAACAAGAAGTCCGGCAAGCGTGAGGTTCCTTTCTCCTGCAAGCTTCAAATTCTTCAGGAGTTTTTCAACATTAACACCTGATATGGCCACCTCTTCCTCATAATAATTTTTATAATATCTTTCAAAATAATCATAATCAAAATCAGCCATAGAAGCATCTGTCTCAAGTTCGTCAGCAAAAATATTACGGAAAGACTGCATCAGTCTGAACAGTTCTTCTCTTGTTGCCCTGCGTTTGTCTGCCCCGTTTTTAACCCAGAACTCTGCCTTGTTCACGGCATATGGTTTGTACAACCCCCTTGGGGTGTAAATAATTAATATTCTTTTCCCCTCACACAAAAGAATTTCTGTACGGACAAAAAGCGGCGGATCAATTTTTGATGATGTCGCGTTGGATATCCACTGATTCAATTTTCTGATTTCCTCTGTGTCCAAGCCTGCTAAGTCACCCTTGTCCGAAACCCCTGCAATTAATATCCCGCCCTCACTGTTGGCAAATGCGCTTATTTCAACAGCAAGAAGATCAATGCTTTTTATCTTTTCTTTGAACTGATGAGAGGAATCTTCACCTTTGCTAATTATTTCAATAAGTTCATTGCAATTCATAAAAAATACTCCTTATTCAGTCTGATAATTGAATAAAGGCCAAAAAGCCATTTTTTATGATATACATTTTTTTTATTTTTTGCGACAATTTTTTGATAACTGTCCGTCTGCAAATAATGAGAGGGGATAAAAAAAATTTTGTGTTTCAATATTCTCTGAATTTGTGATAGGGAGTTTGAACCACGGATTGAAACAGATGAAAAGGATGACACTGATTCGTTTTCATCTGTGTAATCTGCAAAGGCAAAACTATAGGGAAGTCAGATAAGAGGGAGATGGGTTTGTCTTTTTTTCCTTTTCTTATCTGACTTCCTTGTACTATCTTCAAGGGCAAAACTATAGAGAAGTCAGATAAGAAGGAGATGGGTTTGTCTTTTTTTCCTTTTCTTATCTGACTTCCTTGTACTATCTTCAAGGGCAAAACTATAGAGAAGTCAGATAAGAAGGAGATGGGTTTGTCTTTTTTTCCTTTTCTTATCTGACTTCCTTGTACTTCTTACAAACATAACCAAAAAACGAGGGGAATAGTATGTTTAAACACAATTTTAAAATTTTAGCAGTATTTCTGACCAGTTTGTTTATGGCGGTGAGTGTTTCTGTTTTGTCTGCATACGCATGTGAGATCAATGCGGTTCAGGGGGGAAAACTGAGAATTCCTGTTGCTCTGGAGCAAAGCACTCAGATTGAATCTGTTGATATCAAAGTTAAATTTAATCAAAATGTGCTTCTGGCCACAGGCACGGAGCTGACAGGTGGCATCTTGGAAGGCAAAGGCTATCAGAACACGGACAATATGAATACCGAGGGAGAAATCACGATTGTCATTTCCGCATGGGAGAATGTTGTTACAGGCAGCGGAGAGGTGGTATTTATCAATTTTGATGTGGTCGGAAAATGCTTTGACGCGTCCATGATTTCATTTGAAACATTCAAATCATCCTCAGCCGGAGGATTTTATGTGAATGACACCTTTTGTCAGCGCATTAAAGTTTCTGTGATCTGTGATGTAAATGATGACGGCGAGGCAGGGCATGAAGAAGCGATTCATGCGTTGTTGTGCCTTTCCGGAGCCATCCAATGTGATCCGGATGGCGCATATCTGGATGACGTGATTTGCGCCTTGGCCATGGCTTCGGGAAAGAGGAATCTCTACTTTGAGATAAACGATGACGGCAAAATCGGTATAGAAGAAGTGATTTACGCATTGCGCTGTGTTTCCGGAGCAATCACAAGCGATATAAGCATAGGATTGGAACATGCGATTTACGCGTTGCAGGTTGTTTCAGGAAAATCCGAATGAGTCATCTCTTTGGAATAATAAGATATTCAGAAGCGGAGATATGTTATGTCTGATTATTGGAAAAAACAGGTCTTCAGCCACTATGATCTTTTAAACCGTCTCGTCCGGAAACGCTTTCCCGACACAAACACCGCGGATGAGGCGTTCATTTATCTAATAGACATTATCGGAAATAAGCGGCCGGACATCCGGAGTGCCAAACTTGCAGTTTGGCGCTATTCATCATCCGGAGTGCCGAACTTGCAGTTTGGCGATGATGATGTTGTTCCGGGATTCCTCCGGCGGAGACACACCTTGCCAAACTGCAAGTTCGGCACTCCGGATGTCCGCTTTCGGGCGCTGATGCTTATTTCCAATAAAGTCTATTTTGAAAGAGGGATTCCCTGATACGGCAGATGTTGAATGAAAGCAGGACAGGAGAATCATGGGGTTCAAATAAATACCTGATCAAAAATTTTCGACCTGTAAAGATAGCTGTAGGGTGGGTGGAGCGAAGCGGAACCCACCGAAATTCGGTAAATGGTGGGTTCCGCTTCGCTCCACCCACCCTACAAAGATTGTAACCGCTTATCACCTGGGGCATTATTTATTATCAAAACCAAAACCGACCACCGTGACGTCGTCCTGCCTCTCATTCTCCCCCTTGTAAACATTGAAGGCCCGGAGCAATGCGTTCCGCTGTTCGTCAAAAGGTTTTCTGCTGTTTTCGTTCAGCAGTTCTCTGAATCGCCGGGACCCGAACCGACGCTCCTCATTTTCGCCAAGCTGATCTGTAAACCCGTCGGTAAACATATAAAAACACATGCCCTTTTCAATCATGATGGTATGGTTGCTAAAATTGAAATTCAGATCAGATCGTTTGTAACCGATACTCTGACGGTCTCCTTTTATGGTTGTCACCTTATGATTATGAATACAGATCAGCGGCAGCCTCGCGCCCGCGAAAGTCATCAGGCAATCACCCGTTGTCAGCAGGCAGTTGTCAGTTGTCAGTTTTTCAGATGTCAGTTTTTTGTTTTCTGATGACTGAATACTGACAATGGCCGCGTCCAGGCCATCGTCGGAAAGGGCATATTCCGTGTCCTGATGAAGCGATGTCTTGACGAAGAAATTCAGTCGTTTCAGGATTTCCCCGGGATCGCTGCATCCTTCATCTCTTATAATCCTCCTCAGACCGGACGATGCGATCATGGTCATAAACGCGCCAGGAACGCCATGTCCGGTGCAGTCAATCACAGCGACAACAAAACCGCCCTCAAAAGAGTCTGTAAACAAAATATCTCCGCTCACGATATCCCTGGGCATCCAGATAAAAAAGCTGTCAGGGAGATAAATTTTCAGTTTTTCCGGGCTGGGCAGCAGGGACGCCTGTATCATTTTTGCATACCGGATACTCTCCATGATCTTTCTGTTCACTGCTTCCGCAGCTTCACGCGCTCTTTCTGCTTTTTCTTTTTCCTTTCGTTCTGTAATATCCAACATTGAGCCTTCATAGTAAAGCACGCTGCCGTCACTGTCCCGGGCTGTCCGGGCAGTGACAGACACCCAGATCATGCTGCGGTCCCTGCGACGGTATTGCGTTTCAAATCCGATGATCTGATCTGTCTTACAGAGAATTCCGCTGAAAGGCTCGTCATTGCCCCCCGGACGGATATGGCATTCTGTCACAAGGCCGAATTCAGACAAAATCACTTCATCCGGAGAATTGTAACCCATGATCCTGGCCTGGGCCGGATTCGCACTGATAAAAAGCCCGTCAGGCGTGGTCTGGAAGATGCCCTCGACAGCGTTCTCAAAAATGCTGCGGTATTTTTCCTCTGCTTTTTTCAATGAGGCCTGTTTTACTTGTAACTGGATAATCTTCTCACGAACCGAATTCCGCATATATTCAAAACTTCTTGCAAGACTTCCCAGTTCATCATTTTGGCGGATATCAATTTCCTGATTCAGATTTCCCTGTGCGAGACGGTCCGAACTCTCTTTCAGGCGATGCAAGGGGATGACAATGGACCGGCGGATCAGAAAAAAGACCGGAACAATAAGCGCCAGTGTCACAAAAAAGGTCAGGAACCCGAGCAGTGTGGACCGGGATATCTGCCTTGCCGAGGCCTCTGCCGCGTGTTTCTGTTTTCTCTGGACAGAAACGAGCATCTTTACCAGCGCATCTCTTGTCTGGCTGCCGTAATGGTCCAGTGCGTGTTTCATCCTGATAAAATCCGTTTCAATATTTTTAATCTCAAGCGCGCTTTCCTCAATCAGTTGTTTAAGGTCAGAACGGATCCCCCTGGCCAGTTTCGGAAACATAACAATCGTATTCTGAGCAGCGATATCCTCATCATCCGTGGCGGCCATGTTAATCAGACTGTCCAGATTTTCCGTTATAAATGCCACATTTCTGTCAATGATCTCCATGCGCTCCTCGGTTATCCTGCCCTCGTTTCTGTAAGTCAGTGCCCGCATTGAGGTGATCATCAGTTCGGAATGCGCCCGCATCATCTGATTTATTGTCGTAAATTTGTCATTCTGAAGAAGTTCCAGATCCGTGGCCTCGCTTTGCCCTGTCCTTACAAAATGGAAAATTTTTGCCAAATCATCTGCTATCCGATGGCTGTACATGTCAAGCACGTCGTTTATCTGAATAAGCTCCGGTTCGTCAGGATGATTCTCTGTCAGTTCTGCAAGATCAGAGTGAATGCGTTTTGCGAGTTTGGGAAACATATAACAAAAATGCTCTGCCACTTCCTTTTCAGCTTTGGTATAAGGCGTGTCAACAATATCAACAAGATTGTCCAGATTGTTCATTACAAATTTCACACTTTCCCGGATAACCTCGGCCCGTCTGCTGTTTACTTTTCCGTTCCTTTTGTCAATAATGGCGTTCTTTGCGGACAAAATCATATCTGAGTGCAACCGCATCAGCTTGTTTATCAGATCAATTTGCTGAATTCGCAAGGTCGCGTCGTATGTGGCTTCTTCCCGTTCTCTTTGCACAGCAGCAAACAGTTTTGCCAAATCATTCTCGATCTGCTCCCCCTCTGAATAAAGTCTGGCATCTGTTCTGATAAAATTTGTTTTGATCTCCTGCAATTTGGCAGTACTCTCCCTGATCAGCTTTACCAGATCGGTTTTTATGCCCTCCGACAGCTTGGGAAACACATCCCGGATAGTGCTGACCAGCTGCTTTTCTTCCCCGGTATCTGCTATTTCTTCCAGCTTCTTGAAATTATTCTCAAAAAATTTTACATTTGCGTTTATTGATCTCATTCTTTCCGTGTCTATATCGCCCTCGCTTTTGGCAATAATGGCGTCTGTCGCGGATGACATCAGGTTCAGGTGGGCCGCGTTTAATTTTTTGATCAGTTCCAACTGTTCATTCCGCACAGATGCCTGTGCCGAGGCGTATTGAATCGCTCTGTTGGTGAGATAGGCATTACTTGCAGGAATGGCCAGCGCCATAAAGATCATGACGCCGATCAGAGACATTTTTCTTCCGATTGTCCATTTCATGATCATAGTCTTCCAAATCCTATTTTTTTAGTTTCAGGAGATCGAACATATTATGAAAACTTGTGATCTGCCAAGTCTGGCTAAAGAAAACTTGTTACTGAACGACGATGACTCTGTTATCAGATTAAAAAGAATTTTACAACCATTGTAGATTTTATTATGGGCATGGGATACATGAGGCAGAGCATATCCTGACTAACCTTCTGATTTATAAAGTAATATACTAAAAATAAACGACGGGATGACGCTATGTCATTCAATAGAAAGCGATTATTGTCTTTCTTGTATTCTTTATTGCGATATCTGTCAACTTCTGGTATATAAAGCTAAAAATCATCACATTTAATGCTCATGTTTTTACCTGAGTCTGTAAAGAACAAATTTTCAAACAGTTAAAAATTCCTGATTATAACAAAGTTATAATCAGAAAATCTGCATTCTTTGATATTGACTCGTATGATACCGGCATGATATTTTAATAGTTAAAAAAAGAAAGGAAACCGTTTTTTATGATCGGATGGCATCGCCTGTTCGGACTGAGTCTGACCGATTATTTCACGGGCACGGACTACACGGTGGAACTGGAGAAGGATCTTTCTCTGAAGCAGCAGCTTCTGGATGTTGTGATTATTGAAAAAAAGGCAGGGAAGCCGCCGGATGAGCTTCCTGACGGTCTTAAAAATCTGGCGTCACATAACCTTCTGACCTACAAATCACATCAGGAGTCTCTGAACAGTTGGGCCCTTGACGAACTCACAGGACATTATGTCAACTACCGGAAGCAGATCAGTCCGTCCCTGAATGAACTGTTGCCGGTCAGGGACTTCCGGCTGTATGCTGTCACCACGATGTATCCGAGAAATCTGGCAGATCAGGTGCCTTTCAGATTTCTCAGCCAAGGGGTGTATGAAGTCAGATGGGGTTCCCGCAAGGTGAGGATCATCGTACTCAGCCGGATTCCGAAAGTGGAGAGAAACTCGCTGTGGTTGCTGTTCAGCGGGACAGCCGGAAAAATACGGTATGCCGCGGCACATTACCGCGAGCGTCTGCATGAGATGAGTACGCTGATAAATCAGCTATTTGTAAAATATAACATAGAAGGAGTGGCCGTCATGCCTTACACAATGGAAGATTACAGAAGGGACTATTTGCTGGAACATATGCACAAACTGCCCCCGGAGGAGCGTCTGAAAGGGCTGTCCAATAAAGATTTGCTCAAATTTTTGAAAGAGCGTCTGACGCTGGAGGAAATTGAGGCTTATCTGAAGGAGCTGAGGCAGCGGAGACAAGTCTGATAGTCAGACACAAGGAAGGGAAGATTTTTATGATCGGATGTTGATAAATAAGGTCTTTATAAAGTATAACTTGGAAGGATTGGCCGTTATGCCTTACACAATGGAAGATTACAGAAGGGACTATTTGCTGGAACATATGCACAAACTGCCCCCGGAGGAGCGTCTGAAAGGGCTGTCCTCCGAGGATTTGCTGAAAAGGCTTTCCAAGAATGACTTGCTGAAAGGGCTTTCCAAGAATGACTTGCTGAAATCTGTGAAAGAGCGTCTGACGCCTGAGGAAATTGAAGCTTGTCTGAAAGAGCTGAGGCAGCAGAAATAAATCTGGCAGTCAGACATAAAAAGAAAACTGTTCTTATATGTTCAGATGGCGGAGCAGAAGGCTTTCAAATTTTTTAGGGAAAGGGAACTTGAAATAAACAATATACCCGATACAAAAAATCTGATTATAACGGATTCAGGGGAGGCCGGCCAATGCTGCAAATATGGGTGTGTCCCGCCTTTCACACATCCGAAAAAATCAGCCACAAAGGCACAAAGACACAAAGGAGGCACAAAGAGACTTCGTGAGACTTCGCGCCTTCGTGCCTTCGTGGCAAAAAAACGGATGTGTCCCGCCTTTTATCCAAAAAAATCAGCCACAAAGACACAAAGGAAGCACAAAGAGACTTTGTGAGACTTTGTGAGACTTTGCGCCTTCGTGCCTTCGTGGCAAAAAAACGGATGCGTCCCGCCTTTTACACATAAAACCTGTTCCTGTGTAAAAGCCGGGGCACACCCGCAAATATGCCGCCCTTACAGGGCCTGGTCGGCCCTCCCCTAAATCCGTTATAATCAGCAAAAAATGTAGGGTGGGTGGAGCGAAGCGGAACCCACCACACATTTCCGGGTATTTTATTTTTGGGGAAATCCCTAAGCGTAACTATGCCTTACACTGTTGAAGACTATCAGAGAGATTCTGTTTTGGTGAAGCGGCATAAGCTGAGATTGAAAAAAGTCTTGGCACTGTAAGGAAGTATTATGAATACACAGGCGTATGAAAAAAAAATCCAAAATTACGAGGTTTGTTCAGAAAAACAGACAGGTTGCCTAACGCAATGTTCCGGGAATGAGAAAAACTGTATCAGGACACAGAGAGACAGTGTAAAACACGATATTCCGAACATTCTCCTTGTAAACCCATGGATACACGATTTCGCGGCTTATGATTTCTGGGCAAAGCCCATGGGAATTTTAACGCTCGCAGCAGTTCTCAGAGAACACGGGGTTTGCGTTACTTATATGGATTGTCTTGACCGGTTTCATCCCAGGGCCCATGACAGCAATCCTTATGCCAGAGGCGGACGGGGACCTTATCTTAAAACCCGGATTCCGAAACCTGACGGGCTTGAGGATGTCTCGCGAAATTTTTCCAGATATGGTATCAGAGAGGAATGGTTCAGGGAGGACCTTTTAAATATACCAAAGCCGAATCTCATTCTTGTGACCTCACTGATGACCTACTGGTATCCCGGGGTCCGGGAAACCATAAGAATTATCAGAGAGGTTTTTCCTGACATACCAATTATTCTCGGGGGAATATATGCCACACTTTGCCGCGATCATGCGGTCAGGCATTCAGGCGCGGATGAAGTCGTCACCGGAGCGGCTGAGGAGGATATTCTCAGGCTCGTGGAAGCTTATACAGGTTTTTCAGTAAATCTCAAATTTGATCCTGAGAATCTTGATGCCTATCCTTATCCGGCACTTGATTTACAGCGAAAAATCGGGTATGTTCCCATACTCACTTCAAGGGGATGTCCCTTCTCCTGTGCATACTGCGCCTCGCATTTTCTGAATCCTAAGAGAATGCGGCGTGATCCGTTGCAGGTGGTGGAGGAAATCATTTACTGGCACAAAAAATATGCGGTGAGCGATTTTGTGTTTTATGATGACGCGCTGTTAGTGAATGCGGAAGAACACGCGATTCCCATGTTTGAAAACATCATAAAATCGGATTTGAATATTCGGTTTCACACACCCAATGCGGTTCATATTCGCAACATTTCAAAACAAACCGCGGAGTTAATGTTTCAGGCGGGATTTGAAACATTGCGCCTGGGGCTTGAAACAACAGCGTTTGAGGAGAGAAACAAGTGGGACAGAAAAGTGACAGAAGAAGAATTCATTCAGGCAATTTCCTGTCTGAAACAAGCCGGGTTTACGCAAAATCAGATGGGAGCATATCTGCTTGCGGGGCTTCCGTATCAGTCCCCGGGTTCTGTTGAGGCATCTGTCAGAATTGTCAGACAAAGCGGTGTGACCCCGATAATCGCACATTATACACCCATTCCTCATACAGCATTGTGGCAACAGGCTGTTGCTTCTTCCCGCTATGATATCGAATCCGACCCCGTATTTACCAATAATGCAATATTTCCCTGTTCTCATGAAAAGTTCTCATGGGAAAGGCTTTCGTATTTGAAAAATCTGATTGCAAAAGCGTAGCAGGCTGGGCAAAAAAATCGTCCGGAATAACTGAGACATGTAGGGTGGGTTGCGCTTCGCTCCACCCACCCTACATTCCTGCATTCCGGAATGACTATGAGGGTTGATCTCAGGCTACCAATTCATACACCTTTTCAAGGGCTTCATTTAATTTCTCAGGCTTTGTTCCGCCTGCCTGTGCCATATCGGGCCGCCCGCCGCCGCCGCCGCCAACGACCGAGGCCACCTGTTTTACAATATTTCCCGCATGAAATTTTTTCGTAAGGTCCTTTGTCACCACGGCAATGAGAAGTACTTTATTCCCTGCGACGCTGCCTAGGACAACAACCCCCGAACTGATCTTATCTTTGAATTTGTCCGCCAAATCCCTCAGTGCGCCCGGATTGTCAACAGACACTTTCTTCGCGACAACCTTTACACTGTTTATGGTTTTAATATCATCTTCAAACTGATCCGCGGATGCAGATGCCATTTTTGCTTTGAGTTTCTCCACTTCTTTCTCAAGGGCCTTGTGAGCCGCCAGGGTTTTTTCAATCCGCTGCACAAGTATTTCCGGCTTTTCTTTAAGAAGATTGGCTGCCTCCTGGACAATACCCGAAGTCTTCTGGGTATGCGCCAGGGCAGCGTCACCGGTCAGGGCCTCAATTCTTCTCACTCCGGAAGCCACGCTGGATTCTCCCACGATCTTAAACAGACCGATATTCCCTGTGTTTTTTGTATGGGTTCCGCCGCACAGTTCCTTGCTGAAATCGGCCAGGGAAATCACCCGGACCCGATCACCGTATTTTTCCTCAAACAGCGCTGTGGCCCCTGATTTGAACGCCTCTTCTGCTCCCATTTCTTCTTTATGAACCGGCACGTTTTTCCGTATATGTTCATTGACAAGGGTTTCGATTTTGTTCAGCGATTCCGTATCCACCAGGGAAAAATGCGTAAAGTCAAAGCGGAGCCTGTCCGCGGCAACGAGCGACCCCGCCTGTTTTACATGATCTCCCAAAACTTCGCGCAGGGCAGAATGGAGGATATGAGTGGCCGTGTGATTACAGGCAATCGCGTCACGAGATACACTGTCAACAGTAAGTGTCACAGTGTCTTCCTTCTTAACACTGCCGGAAACGACTTTTCCCTTGTGGATAATCAGCCCCGTGGGGTCCTTTATGGTCTCTGAGACCGTCATTTCAAAATTTTCCGCGGTAATCTTCCCGGTATCTCCGGCCTGTCCTCCGGCTTCGCCATAAAAAGGCGTTTTTTCCGTGACCAGGGCAATCGCATTTCCGGCAGAAGCTTCCTGAACCTCTTTGTCGTCTGCCACCAGAACAAGCACTTTTGAATCACACGATATCCTGTCATACCCCACGAATTCAGGTTTTATTCCCCGGGCCGAAAGGTTTTTGTAAGCATCACTGGTCTTGGAAAATGTTGCCACGGACCTGGACATCTCACGCTGCTTATTCATGTTCTCGTCAAACCCGTTCATATCAAGGGTCATTTTTTCATCCCGGACCACGTCCCGAACAATATCCACCGGAAATCCGTAAGTGTCATACAACTTGAATATGACATCGCCCGGGACTTCTGTCTGGCCTTTTGCCTTCACATCCGAAAGGGTATCGTTTAAGAGTCTGAGACCGGTATCCAGGGTTTCTGAAAAACGGTTTTCCTCATTTCTGATCACATTGGTGATAAATGCCTCTGCTTCTGACAGATCAGGATACGCGGATTTCATGATATCAAAGACAACGCCTGCGGTCTCAGACAGAAACGGCTTTGTCAGGCCGATGTTGCGGCCGTAGCGGATCGCCCTTCGCATGATACGGCGCAGCACATATCCCCGGCCTTCGTTAGACGGAAGCACACCATCCCCGATAAGAAACGCGGCCGACCGGCTGTGGTCCGCGATGACTTTCATGGCAATGTCGAGGTCTGAGGATTCTCCCAATTTTTTTTCAGAAAGATTCTCGACTTTATGAATGATCGGCATCATCAGATCCGTGTCATAATTTGTGGGCGCATTCTGAATAATCGAGACAATGCGCTCAAGCCCCATTCCGGTGTCAATGCTGGGTTTGGGAAGCGGCTCCATTTTTCCTGAAGCATCCCGGTTGTACTGCATGAAAACCAGATTCCATATCTCAAGATATCGGTCGCATTCACATCCGATTTTGCAGTCGGGCCTGCCGCATCCGAATTTTTCGCCCCGGTCAATATGTATCTCGGAACACGGCCCGCATGGCCCCGTGTCTCCCATGGACCAGAAATTATCTTTTTCTCCGAAACGCACAATCCGATCTTCGGGAATACCGGTAACTTTGCGCCAGAGATCATATGCCTCGTCATCATCAAGATAGATGGATACCCAGAGTTTCTCCACTGGCAGAGCATATCCGTTTGTCAGCAGGTCCCAGGCAAATTCAATGGCTTTTTCTTTGAAGTAATCTCCAAAGGAAAAATTGCCCAGCATCTCGAAAAAGGTATGATGTCTGGCCGTATAACCCACATTTTCCAAATCATTATGTTTTCCTCCGGCTCTTACACATTTCTGAGAAGTTGCGGCCCTGACATAGTTTCTCTTTTCCTCTCCTAAAAAGGTGCGTTTGAACTGAACCATTCCCGCATTGGTAAACAGCAGCGTGGGATCATCCTGGGGAACAAGGGATGAGCTTCTTACAATCTGATGGTCATATTTTTTAAAATATTTAAGGAATTTTTTGCGTATCTCGTTGCCTGTCATTGATTACTCCGTTTGGTGTTCGGTGTTCGGTGTTCAGCCAATACCAAACACCAAACACTTATTTTTTATGCTTCGGTTTCATCATCTGATGAATTGTCAAAATCCGTTTTTTGTTCTGTTGCTGACAGCGGTTTTTGTTCCGCTTTTTCTTCTGTCTTGGAGATATCCATTGTCTCTCTGACTTTGAGAAGGATGGCATCGTAAGTTTCAGGATGTTCCTGGAGGTACTTCTTTATATTTTCACGTCCCTGGCCGATGCGTTCCTTTTCATACGAGTACCAGGAACCGCTTTTGTCAATCACTCCCATTTCAACACCCATGTCGAGAAGGTCGCCAGTTTTTGATATTCCTTCACCATAGGTAATATCGAATTCAGCTTCCTTAAAAGGCGGTGCCATCTTATTTTTAACCACTCGAACCTTTGTCCGGTTTCCGACAATTTCCTGCCCGTCTTTGATGGCGCCTTTTCCTCGGATCTCAAGCCTGACAGAAGAATAGAACTTGAGGGCATTTCCGCCGGTCGTGGTTTCGGGAGAGCCGAACACAATGCCGATCTTCATACGAATCTGGTTAATAAAGATCATGGCGGTCATGGTTTTGCCGATGGTTCCGGTCAGCTTTCTTAATGCCTGGGACATGAGTCTGGCCTGAAGGCCCATGTGCGCGTCTCCCATCTCCCCTTCGATTTCCGCCCTGGGAACGAGGGCCGCGACCGAATCTACCACCAACACATCTATGGCACCGCTTCTTACCAGCATTTCCGCTATTTCAAGGGCCTGCTCTCCGGTATCCGGCTGGGAGATGAGCAGCTCATCGCAGTTCACCCCCAGTCTTTTAGCATATACTGTGTCCAGCGCGTGTTCGGCATCAATAAAAGCGGCTATGCCGCCTTGCTGCTGGGCCTGGGCAACCGCATGTAACGCGAGGGTTGTCTTGCCGGATGCCTCAGGTCCGAAAATTTCCGTCACTCTCCCTCTGGGAATTCCGCCGATGCCCAGGGCCTTGTCAAGCGCAAGAGAGCCTGTGGGTATTATGGAAACTTCGACAATGGGTTTGCTTCCCAGTTTCATAATGGATCCCTTGCCGAATTGTCGTTCAATTTGCATCATGGCGGTTTCCACCGCCTTGTTTTTGTCCGATGAAACGCTCATTCCATCCTCCTGCGTGATTTAGTAATTTTTAATTTGTAATTTGTGGTTTGTGATTTGGCCATGTCCTCTATTGAACAATGACTCGTATATCACCAAATACCTACGGACTTGTCATAAAATCTGCGCTCATGAGTTTTGTGTAAACAGCTCCTGTGGGTTTCAGTTCGCTTTTAAACAGAATAACTTTATCTGCAAAAAATGTTTCCGACTCAGAATTCCCGATTTCATTTATTGCGTCAAGAAGTTTTTGGGGATCCATGTTTCCCTTTGCCCGGGCAAGGGTGAGATGTCCTTTAAAGGGCCGCTTTTCTTTGGGAAAACCGATTCCTTCCAAATTTCCTTCAAGGTTCTTTTGCAATTCAATGAGCGGATGAATATCACCTTTAAGCCCCGTCCATATGACCCGGGCGCGTTTAATGCCCGGAAACACGCCGATTCCTTTTGCGGCAAGAGATAAAGGCGTACATTCTTTTACGGCGTGAGTCATGGCATTCCCCACTTTTTCTATATCAGCTTTGTTAATATCACCTAAAAATTTAAGGGTCAGATGAATATTTTCAGGACGAACCCATCTCATTTTAAATCCGAAAGTTTTAAGGCGCTTCTGAACATCGCTGATATGAGCGGTGATGTCGGAGGGAAGCTCAATTGCTATGAATGTTCGTATGGTGTCAGGCATCTTAGCTGTTCCTTAAAAAAAAAGTTTTAATATGCTGAATTTATTGTTAATTGCTGTTTTAGCTGTTGCTGATTCTGACGGATTTTGTTGTTTCGTTATGCTTCCGAAAGTACAAGGAAAGAGGATAAGAAAAGGAAAAAAACACCTTCCCTTTCCTGTAGTTTCCGCAGTGTCAGCGGCACGCGCTGTCATTCGAGCCTGCCCCTGTCTGTGTTCAACTGATACCCGCTTATGCTGAAGCATGATTGGATCAATCTTTCGATTCTTGAAATATAATCATTCATATTCAAAACTTATCTCTTTAAGCGATGTTAATTTCTTTTCCAGCCGCTTCAGTGTTTCAATATCTCCTTCCCATTCCAAAAGTTCCGAGGACATGGTTGTCAGTTTATCTCCGCAATAGCCGCAACAGCCGTCTGACATTTCTGACAGTTGTTTTCTGATCCTTGATATTCCGTCCTCATCCTTACAGGTCGTATTCCAACGGGGACGGATATCGCCGTATTTATCTTTCAGATTCTCATAGAACCTTATTTTTCTGTTCCTCGACGTTTTTATATCATTATCCAGGCAGTCAGGGGGAGATAGGCGTTCTATTTTTTTCATTTCACAAGACTCTTTAAAGAATCAAGAGACCGACGCCGGGGATCATCCGCTGCCAGACTCGGGAGAATCTTTTGATACAACTCTTCAATCTCCTGCTTCAGATTCTGCTCTTTGTTGATATGGTCTTTTACCATCACGCTGAAATCTTTCAGCATCTCAGTCAGACCCGGGATTCCCTCCTCCGGTTCTGCCTGAACAGCATCAAAATCCACATGAAAAGCCTGGGAGAACACATCAGCCAGATACCATTCCCTCGGATTCCCCAATTTTTCTGCGGTAACATTATTCCCCTGTCTTTTTAATTCATACGCCTCTCCCTGCTCTGTTGCGGAAACAATGGCCGGAGAATGCGTGGCAATGTAAAAAGTCGTTTTTGGAAAAAACGTTTTTAAAAGCGGAATAATTCTGTATTGCCATTTTAGGTGAAGATGTGAATCAATTTCATCAATAAAGACAAGCCCTTCGACATTGCTTAAATCGGCTGAAGGATCAATAAGACCTGTCCATCCGCCGTAACCAGCTATAATCTCTTGAAATATTTTAATAATGGCAACATAACCGGTTGCAAGTTTGTCTATCGGAATTTTATTAAAAAGTAATTCTCCCTCGTTAAACAAAATATCAACATTTGTTTGGCCGTTCTTTTTCACAACCAAATTTTGTAAGGCAGGCTCCAGTTCCTGTATCAGTATCAAAAGATTCACAATCTCAGACATTTTGTTCTGATGCTGGAGAACGAAATTCGGATTTATAATAAGTCTTGAACTGAACCAGTCCGCAATTTCTGTTTCTCCGACTGATTTGCCGGACATATAATTAAAACTTCTGTAAAAGGCTTCTAAAAAACGGTCGTATGAATTGCCCAGAATTCTGACATGCTCTCTGTCAATGTTGTTTGTGTAGCCCCTGTTTTTTGCGCCGATGAAGACAATTGGCTTGTCAATAACAAAACTTGTATTTTTAATATATTCAAAAATGGCAAATCTGAATTTATCTTTGTCTCTGTCTTTTATTTTATTTTCATTCAGAGAAATATTCAGGGGCAAATCTAATTTAAAATCTTTTATTTTATCAATAATATAGGTTTCAAAAAAAAATGCTGCGTATTTCAGATGACCTTTTTTTTCATTAAACATTGAATGACAATAAATCAGCGTCCTTGCCAGGTTCTCAAGCAGATTTGTCTTGCCAGCTCCGTTTTCTCCGATAAAGCAGTACGTTCTCTTATTTTTATCAAGGCAAATGTCAAAATTCAAACCTGCGTCTGTCTGTTCTGCTTTGAAGCTGTAAATCATGCTTATATCCTCCTGTAAAATTTGGCCAGTGTTCCAAAACCGGATACAAACGCTGTAACACATTGAATCAATATCAGCAGATCGAAAAGTTTCCGGGCTGTGTGCGGAACAGCGGAAAAACCCAGCTTTTTTTCCCGGACGAAGTGTCTCCCCGGCCGGAAAAACCCGGATTTCCCCCCGTCCGTCATGTCTGCCCCGCTACAGTCCGAAAACTTTTCGATCTGCTGAATATGGCAACTATCGGATTATGCCCAATTTTGGAACACCATCTGAAAAATCATCAGACCAATTAAACCGGAAGCGTAAACTGAGGTTCTCCCAGCAAAAATGTCCCTTCGGAAATCTGTTTTTTCAGTATATCAGCGATCTCACGGGCCTTTACCATGCTGGAAAGGGGAACCGTGGGCACATCTTCGCCATTGAGTTTTATCGAACCGCTTTTCAGTTCAGCATAACTGACCTGACCATAAGTTTTTGAAATGCCGTTTCCGTAATCATGACCGTAATCAATGATCTGTGTAAATATGTCCTCATCTGATACCGCGGTGTATTGGGCCATTTCCTCATTTAATATGGGAATGGGAACCCCCAGCCCCACGGCAAGTGAGCATCCGTATCCCTGAATACTCACGCCCACAAGCCATTCGGGGCGCATCTGTTTCAAATCGCCCATGACAAACAAAGTCCCCGCAGGCGTGACAGGAACGCCTTTTTCTGTTCGGTCTGCCGAGGGCTTGTGCTGGGTGCCGTGCCATGTCACATATCCGGTTCCGCCGCCCAGAAATATCCGTGTGCCCAGACCGATGGTTTTGTAATACGGATCATTAAACAAAGGGCTTAACTGCCCTGCTGAACAGTAATTGGCATTGCCGGCCCTGGGTTTTAATGCGCCCATGTAGGTATAAACTGTTTTTTTGTTCAGGTTGATGGCGCAGTTATAATTCTGATACCCGTTTCTCGGATTGCAGAGCGTGGCGCTGGGAAGTGTTTCCAGCGTGACTTTTTTTTCAATCATGCGGTTGGGATAACAGGTGGTTCCGTAAGCGGTTGCCTTTAAATGAATTTTTTTTCCAGCGAGCAGGTCCTGGATGACATGCCCTCCGCCATAGTTAAATTCACCCGGATATACCTTGTTTAAGGGATCATCCTCACAAGGCTGGGTGGCGCCGAGATAACAATCCACAGCGGCAACGCCCCCATATGCGGGCACATTGTTCAGCCAGACTTCCGAGGCTTTTATCCCCGGAACAGAATGCCCGAAATTAATGAATGCCCCGGAAGAACACATGGGGGCAAAGGTCCCTGTTGTCACAACATCAACACGCCTCGCGGCCTCAACCGGGCCCTCGTCTTTTACAATATCAATCATTTCTTCGGCTGTCACCACAACCACTTCACCAGATCTGATCTTTTCATTGATCTCCTGGTAGGTCTTGTTTATTTTATGTTCTTTCATTCCATTCTCCCAAGGCGCGGGGTCAGATAAGCATTTTCCCCCTGATCTTTTCCCCCTGATCTTAAACGACTGAGTTCAGAGGCAGCGGGGGATTTGCTGAAGCAATTTCGGCTGAGAACCCGTCCCCGCCGTCCATTTACAACAATTGGTTGGACGGCTTTAATTCTTTTAAGGTAAAAATTTATCTAAGTCGTAGTTTCCACTATTAAATTCAACAAGTTTTATCCAGTTGATACTTCCATTTTCATCGCAGTATCGTTCAATGAATAATTTTGTAAATCTGTTTATTACTCTTGCCTTTTCAAGCAGAAAAGCTTTGTTATGCTCTTGTGCCTTATAGCCTATGGGTTCAATAATATCAGTATATAAATTTTCATTTTCACTGATCAGATACCAAAAATTCTGCCCGACAACTTTTAAATAACCTCTCACATAGTTTGTTTTTGTTTTCCCATAGCATATACCCAGAACAGGTTGGACATTGACACCCCGACCAGCCTGTTTTACTCTGATGACAGCATTTTTTAAATCCTGCTCCAATCTGTTTTGCTGAGAACTGTTACCCCAGTTTGTTCCTGATTTGACAGAGACAACATAGTGGATATTTTTGTGAAAAAATTCCAAATCAACACCGGGAGCGGTTGATTTATGTCCGTTGCAAGTCTCTTGTGCGATAAAAATAGCCAAACCCTCAAGGAAGTCACCGAATAATTTTTCTTCGGATGATGATAGAAATGCTTCCAACAGGTTTGTTATAAATTCATTAGCTGTGATCACATTCTTTGCTTTGAAGAGATACGGATTTTTTTTTAATAACTTTTTGAGACTCAGTTCTTCAAGAGATTTTACTTTGCGCTGATGAAAATCAACAATATTTTCGTTCACATATTTATTAACTTCATCAAGGTTCATATTCATCATAACAATTATTTCCTCAGTTTAAAATTGTTTCAAATTCAGTTTGACTTTCAGCTACATTGGGTAACCGAATCTGAATTTGAGAAGTTCGTTTCCTTGATATTTCTATATATTCCGCATTTATATCAATACCAATATAATTTCTGCCAAGCTCTATGGCAGCTACCGCTGTCGTACCTGAACCTACAAAAGGATCCAATACGACATCACCCTGTTCTGTAAAAAGTTTGATAAACCAGGCAGGCAATGTCACAGGAAACACTGCGCTATGCTTGCGATTCGCACACTCGGTTGCCATATGAAGCACATTTGTCGGATATACCATTTTACGATTCTTCCAGTTTGAAACATTCTTTCCGAATCCGCTTCCGACTTTGGATTCATCCCGTATCTTATCGGTTTCGCTCAGGTTTGCCAGACGATTTTTCGCCCAGTCACCTACCGGAACCATAACTGTTTCCTGAAACATCTTGAATTTTTTTTGTTTATTAAATTGAATAAGCCTCTCCCAGTTGTCTCTGAATCTGTTGGGCCACTTGCCGGGGTAAGAATTCTTTTTATGCCAGACATACTCTTCGGTCCACAGCCAGCCTTGTTGTCTCATTTTTAATATCAAATCAATAACATATGTGTGTCTTTCGCCATTTACCACTCTTTCTTTTATATTTAAAATAAATGACCCGCCAGGTTTAAGAACACGCTTGAATTGTTTGGCCTTCGGTAAAAACCATTCCACATATTTATCAGGTTTTATACCGCCATAAATACTTTTCCTTTGGTCGGCATAAGGAGGGGAAGTAAAAATCAGATCAACTGATTCATCAGGCAATCCTTCTAATACTTTTTCACAATCACCTAAAATAAATTTATTTAAAAATTCCATTAGTTATACTCTCTTGTTTTAGATATTCAACGATAAAAATTGGGGGAAAAGTACAAAGCGGACTTTGCATTCCTCCCCGAAATTTTTTTCTTAAACTCGATGATCAGTTTTTTTTCTGTCCGGACCCGGTCAGCAAACCTGATCATTGAGTTAAAAGCTATTGTTCAAATTTGATTTGGCTGTTTTGATTTTTCTTGAAATATTATCTCTTATCCAGTGGGAATCCCACCATTCAATGGGATTTACAAAGGTGTTATGAACAATCATGCCAAAATGAAGATGATCACCAAAAGCAAATCCTGTTTTTCCTGTTTTTCCTACGGGGTCCCCTTTTGATATAATCTGATCTTTTTGCACCCGGATACTGCTTAAATGGGAATATGTGCTGAACAGCCCGAAACCGTGGTCAATGATTACTGTTTTGCCATAAATTCCTATCTTTCCCACAAAAACGACCTTTCCGCTATTGGCTGCCGGAACCGGTGACATGGCAATTGAAGCCAAATCTATTCCCAGATGAACCTGATGATCAATGATATCCTCTTTGTATTTGTATTCGCGATGATCAGCAAAGCCTGCTTTTCTTGCAGACTTGGGGAGCCTCAGAAACGTTCCTTTCCAATATTTCACCCCGCTGGTATTCCGCGTGATTTCTATCATTTTCGCTGCATTTGCCGCGCGAAGATTGTTGTTGATCATAAGGAATTCTTCAAGATCAGATATCTGAGGACTTTTGGCTATCCCGCTGTCAAATTTTGGCATTTCCCATGTAAGAAATCCGTCGGAAATATTAATGACATCTGTTTTGAAATTTTTCTTTTTTATATAATAAGGAAATCTTGTTTTAGCGATATTGCCTGCCTGGTCCGTGGCGCTGACAAAAATATTTGTGCCGGGATTCTGTTTATAATTCAGCCCGATAAAGGCCATAAAAACATCCGAAATATGGGGATTTCCAATGACCTGCCGGCCCGAATATCCCTGGAAAAAATTTTCCCCCACATAAACCCCGTTTTCAGGACAGGGTTCGGACAGCCTGTAAATGACAAGACCTGATCCGCCCTGCGCGAAGTTATGCGTCTCGCTTAAAACATCTATGCGAGGGGGTCTTGTATCAATTGTCACCTTTTTTTCAATAAGTGTTTTATTGCCATTCCACCATCTGCGCCAGGAATGATCGGTCGCGCTTATAAGAAAAGTTGCTTTGCCATCGGTAATTCCCATTTTCCCCGGTTCAACCAGAATTTTGAAAGCGTCCTCAGTGACCTTTGTGATTCCGAAAATCCCCCCGGATGAAAAGTTTTTTTCAAGCAAAACAAATTCCTTGCCGTTTTTCAAAAGAACCATCTGTATTTGCCTCAGGCCGCTTTTGGCATCAGATATCGAAAAAGAAAGTTCCTGAGACACGCCGATTGCTGAAAACGTGAGGTCTGACTCAACAGACGGGTTTTCCCCTTCCAATTTTGTGTACAAAATAAAGATGGCCGGCAAAATAACGAAAATACATACCGCCATAACAAACCACAATTTAAAATTTCTCATAATTAGCTTTTTAATTTTCAATAGGTTATCCTCTCATTTTTGCTGTCAGATTTTATAATGAATAATAGCAATTAAAAAAACGGTGATCAAGGCCTGTTTTCGTTTCTTGACTTTTAATTGCGTACACGATAAATAACGATTATTGTTTAAGCGTCTGAGAGATTAAGCAATCGGGATTATATTAAACCCGCGTTACGGGTCCGGCGCGCTTCATCTGTTTGGCCCGCTTTGTCGGACAAATCCAAAAAAAACAACAAAACCAAACTGTTAACCTATGAGCAATATTGTTAAAATAGAAAACATTTCGATTGGGCATGGTTTTCCCCTTGTTCTGATATCAGGTCCGTGTGTGATAGAAGATTATGAAACGACCTATGAAATCGCCTCATTTCTCAAAGACCTTACCCAAAAACTGGAAATCCCCTTTATTTTCAAGGCATCCTATGACAAAGCCAATCGGACATCCATCCGCTCTTACAGGGGACCCGGGACAGAGGCCGGGCTTGAAATTCTTTATCGTATCAGGACAGAACTTGATGTCAAGATACTTTCAGATGTTCACAGAATAAATGAGATTGACGCGGCCGCCAAAGTGCTGGACATCATCCAGATTCCTGCTTTTTTATGCCGGCAGACAGATTTTATTTTAGCTGTTGCAAAAACAGGGAAACCTGTTAATATTAAAAAAGGTCAGTTTCTCGCGCCGTGGGATATGATAAATGTGGTGGAAAAAGTGACTTCCACAGGAAACAAGCGGATTCTGGTCACGGACAGAGGAACAATGTTCGGATACAATAATCTGATCGCAGATTTCCGCGGTATAAAAATCATGCAGGATGCAACAGAATACCCGGTCATATTTGACGCGACACACAGTGTCCAGCTTCCCGGAGGGTCCGGGACCCGTTCCGGCGGGCAGCGGGAATTTGCCCCGATTCTTGCCAGAGCGGCAGTTGCCTCAGGCGCGGACGGTATTTTTTTGGAAGTTCACAAAGAACCTGACAAGGCCCTTTGTGACGGACCCAATTCATTAAGGCTGGATATGCTTCATGAATTATTTTCCCAGCTGAAAGCCATTAAAGAGGTGCTATGACCTGTACAGCTTCCGAAATAACAACCAAAATGAAACAGATAAAATTGCTGCTTCTGGATGTTGACGGCGTGCTTACTGACGGCAGTATCACTTACACTGATACCGGGGCTGAAATCAAGACGTTTAATGTCAGGGACGGTGCCGGCATCAGACTCCTTATGAAAGCAGGAATAACGGTCGGCATTGTAACCGGAAGACGCTCAGAAGCCCTGCTTCATCGGTGCAAAAATCTCGGTATTGATCTTATTTTTGACGGGGTGGTTGACAAGGCCGATGTCTTGGATGCTGTTTTGGAACAAACTGGCACACGCTCTTCCGAAGTCGCGTTTATGGGGGATGATCTGTTGGATATCTCCATGATGAGGCGCGTGGGACTTTCCATTGCTGTTTCCGATGCCCATGATACTGTACTCGAGGGCGCGGATATGGTCACGGAGCGTAAAGGCGGGGCCGGGGCTGTCAGGGAAGCGTCTGAAGCAATCCTGAAAGCCCGGGGGCTTTGGGAAAAAACAGTGGCACGTTTTTTATAGTACTGAATTAAGATTTCCAAGGTTTCTGGAACCTCAGCAGCTCGAAAATTTTCATAAATCCGGAGTGCAAAAACAGAGCGAAACGTTTTTTTGCACTCCGGAAGAGATTTTCGTTCTGCTGAATCTGGGAAATCTTCAACGATTAAAGACCTGTGGCAAAAAAGAACGCTGTGGCAGCTTTTTCAACCCCGAAATTTAAATTGTTTCTGGCGGTGCTTATTCTTGTTGTCTTAGGAGGCACAGCAGCAATTTTTGTAGGCTATCGCGGAATAATGAACAAATCCGACACATTTGTTTCAGGTATCCGGGACAGCGCAAACATAAGCATTGGCAATGTTCATCAGACCTCAACACGGAACGGGGTAAAGGAATGGATATTGGAGGCGGTTTCAGTACGCTATCTCAATGAAAAAAAACAGGCGGTTTTTGACAACCTGGCGGTGACATTCTTTCTTAAATCCGAAAACAAAGTTCATCTTACGGGAAATAAGGGAATTTTAAAAACAGATTCAAATGATATTGAAGTGACAGGCAATGTTGTGATAAAGGATAAGGACTGCGAGCTTCAGACTGAAAAATTGTATTATAAACATCATCAGCGCACGCTTTCCTCCCAAGCACCGGTGAAAGTCACAGGAAGTGCATTTAATCTTTCGGCTGATTCCATGGTTTTTGATTTAAAGACAAACAAAACTGTGTTTGAGGGCAATGTAAAGGGGACGCTTGGTGGGAATATCACGATGTAAACAAACACTCAGCAGGTTTTTGTTTGTCTCGGCATTTATGTCATGGATTTTTTTGACGATATTCTTTACATATGCTGGTGAGACAGCAGCGGACCCGGGGAATGACAAAGGGAAAATTCGTATTTCAGCAAAAACCCTGGTTTCTGACAGTGAGGCAAAATACGCTGAATTCACAGGAAATGTCAGAGCCATCCAGGGAAACACGGTGATCACATCTGACAGACTCAGGGTTTTTTATAAAGCAGTTTCAGGGAATAAACAGAAGCCGGTTTCAGGTGAGCAGGCCATTGAGAAAATCGTGGCAGAGGGGAATGTAAAAATAAAGTTTGACAATAAGGTTGCAGAAACAGAGCATGCCGTATATACAACAAAGGATAAAGTTCTTGTGCTGTCAGGCCCCGGTTCAAAACTGATCAGCGGAAACAATTCAATTTCAGGATCAAAAATTACGCTTTACAGAGCAGAAGGTCGTATTAAATTTGAAAGCAACAGCGATAAACCGGTGGAAGCAGTGCTTTATCCTGGTGAAAATGGTATAAAGTAGTAATTGGTGATTTTGGCGGAAATATATGCTGCATCTTTTAAAGGTCAAAAATTTGTTTAAGTGTCGTCACTACAGGGAAAGCTTGGGAGTTTGGCAAGTTTAAGAATAACATCTTTACTAAATGCCCTGCTCAGATATCTCAGCTACAGAATATTTAAAGAAAGTGCTTGGTGTATTGAATTGGTTATTCGACAAGGCACAGTGTAAAAAAATAGCCATGCAAAACCATAGACCACGCTATTATTACAAATATTTATGCCTAGTTTTTTTGTAAGGACATGGTATAAGTGAGAAGTGCTTCCAAGCGATTACTTTACTTACTTATTACTTTTTTAACATGGCATAATCCTTAACGAAGCAGACGGGGGGCGGGCTGGTCTTTTACGAAGCTTTCCGTTAACTCCGCCCTGATGCTTATTTTGAGCGCTATGCCTCTGATCGGTAAAATATTTCTCATTTACAGTTAACCTTTAGCATTGCTGTTTAGCATGATATTGAAAAAAGAACTTAAAAAACTTGCCAAAGCTCGTTTAAAAGATTCAGAAATTTTGTTTAGGAATAGACGATATGATTCCGCTATATATCTATGTGGTTATGCTGTTGAATTAGCGTTAAAAGCAAGAATATGCAGAACATTAAAATGGATGGGATTTCCAAGTTCAAACAGTGAGTTCAGAGATTATAAATCATTAAAAACTCATAATTTAGATACGTTATTGGCTTTTTCAGGAGTTGAAGATAAAATAAAAAACAGATTTCTTTCAGAGTGGTCGGTAGTAACTCAATGGAAACCGGAAGATCGATACCGACCATTAGGCACAGCAAACAGAATCACCACTAATGATATGATTAATGCAACCGAAAAATTAATAGAGGCTTTAAGATGATAATATTATGGATAAAATAATTGATAAATTTAAGTCGATAGAGAAGATTGTTTCCCAGAAAAAAGGCAATGTTAAACTGCTTGCACTTTTTGAATTGGAAGATAATATTCACGATAGGTGGGATGTAATTATTTCTTCCAAAAATTTGTTCCCTGAAGATATTGAGTCATTGAAATTTGTTGTAAATATAATTCAACGTGTTTTAACTAAAAAAGAAATACTTAAAATTTCAAAAGTGGTTTTATTTGATCCAAACGACGAATTTATAACAAAAATACAAAAGTTTCTTAGCAATGGTAAAAATCCAAAAGAATTTAGCGAAGTGGAGATAAATGGTTTAATGATAAAGCGTGGCTTTGTTATAAAATCCCCTGTCACCGAAGACACGACTTTAAAACATGCGGAAGACCTGATCAGATATCTTATCTATACCTCCAAGCCGAATAAAATAAAAGGTTCTATAGATACTCCGTCGCCAGAAGATGTTCATCTGCCTTTTAGCGGCAATTTGGAAAAAAACGATATAGAATATACTTCTAAATACCTTAACTAAGATGAGGATGAAATGGCTAAAGAGAAAAAAGAAGTGATTAAAAAGGAAATCCATGTGGATGAAGCTGATGCTGAAAAACTACTGTCTGCATTATTACAGATAGCGCAGGAAAAATCAATTGATGACAAGGTTGATTATAATGAAAATTATATCAACGATCTTAAGGTATTGCATAAAAAATTTTTAAAAAAAGATAATTTTGAAGTCGGACAAATTGTTAAATGGAAGAAGGGATTAAAAAACAGAAGGCTTCCCTTAGAGAATCAGCCTGTAATAATTTTAGAATTGCTTGATGAACCAGTTTTCGATTCTGAAGCACGTAGCGGGAGTCCTTATTTTTTGGAGCCGTTAGATGTTGTGTTAGGAATATTAGATTCAGATGGTGATTTTATTCGTTTTTATTATGACAGAAGAAGGTTTGAGCCATATAAAAAATAAATATTCTAATCAGTCATTGCAACGGACGGCGGGGCGGCTTCTCAATCGAAGTTGCTCAGTAAAGCCCTCGTCGCCGCTTAATGTTAGCTGTAAAACAAACACAAAGATTTCCAGAACGCTATAATAGCAGATCACAAATCACAAAATGGCAACATTATCTCTCAGAAATCTGGTCAAAATTTATCATGGAAGGCAGGTGGTGAATTCTGTCAGTCTGAACGTTGAAAGCGGGGTTGTCGCAGGGCTTCTGGGGCCGAACGGGGCAGGTAAGACCACGACGTTTTATATGGCTGTGGGAATGGTGAGACCGGACGGAGGTCAGGTTTTTCTTGACGATGAAGACACCACGAACTACCCTATGTATCTGAGGGCACGCAAAGGCGTGGGGTATCTTCCCCAGGAAACTTCGATTTTCAGAAAACTGACTGTGAAACAGAATATCATGGCGATTCTTGAAATTGTGAAACTGGGCGATGAAAGACACATTTCAAAATCAGAACAGAAAGATCGCGCGGACAGGCTGCTGAATGAACTTGGTATCAGACATCTTGCGGATCAGAACGCCACTGTGCTTTCAGGGGGGGAACGCAGACGTCTGGAAATCGCCCGCGCACTTGCCACAGATCCGTGTTTTATTCTTCTGGACGAACCATTTGCAGGGGTGGACCCTCTTGCAGTCATTGACATTAAAAACATTATCGCACATCTGAGACAGCGGGAGATCGGGGTTCTTATTTCCGACCATAATGTAAGAGAGACACTGGGAGTGTGTGATAACGCATACATACTAAGTGACGGAAAAATAATTGAATCCGGGTCCCCGGAAAAGATAGCGTCAAGCCAGACTGCCCGGCGTATTTATTTAGGGGATGAGTTCAGGTTGTAATGCCGCTCATTGGCCATTCGCTGTTTATAACAACTAAATGACAAATAACAAAAAATGGCAATTGAATTAAAACAACAGCTTAAATTAAGCCAGCAACTGGTAATGACACCGCAGCTTCAGATGGCGATAAAGCTTCTGCAATTGTCCAGACTGGAACTGATGGATGCCATACACCAGGAACTGGAAGAAAATCCCGCATTGGAGATCAGCGATGCGGAAGTTGAAGAAAATCAGACGGAACCATCTGAAATCATAGTTGAAAAGGCTCCTTCGGAAAAAGAGGTCACCATTGAAGAAAAAATAAACGATGATATTGACTGGAGCAACTATATTGATGAATACAATTCTCCCGGAAAAGCCACTTTTGAAAGTGAAGGAAGAGATGCGCCGAAATTTGAGTCTTTTATTGCACAGAAGGACTCTCTGAGCGACCACCTCCTTTGGCAACTCCTGATGATATCTCCTACAGAAGAAGAAAAAAATATCGGAAGCCTTATTATCGGGAACCTCGATAACAGGGGTTATCTGGATGTTCCTGTGGATGAACTTGCCAAAACGAGCGGCGCTTCATGTAAAAAAGTCGGACAGGTCTTATCTTTGTTGCAAACTTTCGATCCCATCGGTGTCTGTGCCCATGATCTTGCAGAATGCCTTATGATACAGGCCCGGCATCTGGGGTTTGGCGATTCCGTTGTGACCGATATTATAAAAAACCATCTTGGCCATATAGAAAACAAAAATTACAACGCCATATGCAAAGCCTTAAAAACAGATATGACATCTGTCATTTTTGCCGTGAATATCATCAAAGGACTGGAACCTATGCCCGGACGTGTGTTCAGCGATGAGGAACCCCAATATATTGTGCCTGATATTTATGTTTATCGAATGGAAGATGATTTTGTGATCACGTTGAATGAGGACGGAATGCCCAAGCTTTGCATCAGTTCTTTTTATCAGAAAGCAATCACCAAGGACGGAAAACTTACGGAAAACGCAAAGGATTATATGCATGAGAAGCTGAATTCCGCGGCATGGCTGATTAAAAGTATTCATCAGCGTCAGAAGACGATTTACAGGGTGATGGAAAGCATACTGAAGTTTCAGCGGGAGTTTTTTGAAAAAGGGATCGCCTATCTGAAGCCCATGGTACTCAGAGATGTTTCAGAAGATATTGACATGCACGAATCAACCGTCAGCAGAGTGACAACAAACAAATATGCTTATACGCCCCAGGGGATTTTTGAACTGAAATATTTTTTTAACAGTTCGATCAACTGTATTTCAGGCGGCGGGGCCTTAGCGGCTGTCAGTGTTCAGGAAAGGATAAGGCAGATCATTGACAGTGAGGATCCTCAGAAACCTTACAGTGATGAGAAACTCTCAAAGATATTGGAAAAGGCAAATATAAACATCGCACGCAGAACAGTAGCCAAGTATCGTGAAATGCTGAAGATACTTCCATCCAACAAACGAAAAAAAAGCAGGGAGGTTTAAAACATGCAGACATCTGTGACTTTTAAAAATCTTGATCCCTCGGAAACGTTGAAATCTTATGTCAGCGGCAAGCTTGACCGGTTTGACAAGTTCCTTGACAATCCTGCGGAAGCAAGCGTGGTTCTTTCGGTTGAAAAATTTCGTCATATTGCCGAAATTAAAATAAGCGGTGACAGGCTGACCATAAATGGCAAAGAAGAAACGGATGACATGTATTCATCCATTGACATGGTTCTGGACAAGCTTGGAAAGCAGATAAAGAAAAACAAGCAGAAAACCAGGGACCGCAGGGGAGGAAAAACTAAGTTGGCGGATGTTATGGCTGTTGAAGACATTGTGCCTCAGCAGGATGAGGCCGGAACAACGCAGCTAAAGGTTAAAAACATCGAATACAAACCCATGGATGTTGAAGAGGCTGTTATGCAGATGGACCTCGGAGACGACAATTTTTTGGTATTTACAAATGCCAAAACAGACCGGGTGAATGTCCTTTATCATCGTAATGATGGGCATTACGGACTGATTCAGCCCAGCAACTGAAAAGCTGTCAGTTATCAGCGGACTGCGAGCGGCTCGCGGATAACTGACAACGAATAACTGACAACTGATATGAAGATTCTTGATGTTTTGCAAAAAGAGGCAGTTCTTGTCAATTTAAAGTCCCGGGACAAGAAAAGCGTTATTGAGGAACTTGCAATGCCGGTGGCCCGTATTGCCAACATAAATCATGATGACCTTGTACGGGTACTCATGGAAAGAGAGCGGCTCGGGAGTACCGGTATCGGCGGCGGAATTGCGATTCCCCACGGTAAAATTAAGGAACTTGAGTCACTGGCAATGGGGTTTGGTTTAAGCCGAAAAGGTGTTGACTTTGAATCCATGGATGGGCGTCCTGCCCATATTTTTTTTCTTATGATCACACCGGAGAATTCAACTGGCCTTCATCTGAACCTCCTTGCCCGGATTGCAAGAATCCTGAAAAATGAACCTTTTAAGGACAGATTGTCCAATGCTGTTGACAGTGATGAGATTTTCAACATTATCAGGGAAGAAGACGAAACATTTTAACAGGGTTCAGTGGTCAGTGACGGGTAAATCAAAACAAAAGGCAAGCTGATAACTGATATGAACGACTTAAAAATATTTATTATTACAGGACTTTCAGGTTCCGGTAAGAGTACGGCAATCGCCGCGTTTCAGGACGCGGGGTTTTATTGTGTGGATAATATGCCCGTGGCCCTTCTCCCCAAGTTTCTGGAATTACCGATTCAGGGCGATTCTGAAATCACAGGGCTTGCGTTTGTGATGGATCTGCGGGAAAAGGGTTTTCTTTCCGGATATGAAGCCATATTTGAATCTCTCAGGCAAAAAGGATGTAATTTTGAAATTCTGTTCCTTGAAGCAGATGAAAAGATTCTGGTCCAGCGATACAGCCAGACGCGACGATATCATCCGCTGTCACATGGGAAAAGTGTCACAGACGGCATCCGAATTGAACGGGACCAGCTAAGGCATCTCAGGGAATCCGCGGATCAGATTATTGACACATCCTGCTATAATGTTCACAAACTGAAATCGCTTATTCTTGATATTGCGCAAAAAATTAAAAAATTTGCGCTGATGAAAATAAATATTTTGTCGTTTGGTTTCCGGTACGGTATTCCGCATGATGCTGATCTGATCATAGATGTCCGTTTTGTTTCAAACCCTTATTTTGTGCCTGAATTAAAAGAACTGGACGGAGAAAAAGAGGAGGTTAGGCGGTATGTTCTGAGTCGTAACACGACTCGTATCTTTCTACAGAAGTATCTGGACTTGCTGGATTATTTAATCCCTTTGTATGAAAAAGAGGGAAAGGCTTATCTGACCATCGGAGTGGGCTGTACCGGAGGACGTCATCGTTCTGTTGCCATTGCACGTGCTGTGTTTGAGCATACAGACAAACCAAACAGAAGGGTTGAGATTACGCACCGGGATATTGAGAAATGACTACAAGGATTTTACCATGAAAATGCATTCTGAAAAAATTCGATTTTTTATTTTTATAACCTTTTCATGGTCGAGGAAAAAATCCGATTTTTCATGACCATTTATATAAGAAGAGGGTAGTGTTCTAAAACTGGACTTAATTTTTTTAAGGCATTGAATCAATTTAGCAAATATCGGATCAAGTCCAGTTTTAGAACACCACCTAAGAAGAGGATGATAAAAAAGATTTTTTTAATCCTTTTCTTATCTGAAATCCTCGTAGTTCTGATCCGAATTTTATAAATTTCCATATATAAAAAATTGAAAAAAATTATACATACTTCGATCCGGTATATGCAGCTTATTCTATTAAAACTAAGGATTTAAAGTGATAGGTATAGTAATTGTTACACATGCTCAACTTGGTGATGCGCTGATTGACGCTTCCGAATTCATACTTGGCAAACGGCCTGAAGCCATCATTTCTGTTTCGATAAATATAAATGAAAACGCGGATCAGTTGCGTGAAAAAATTGCCCAAGGAATCAAAAAGGTCAGGCAGAAAAAAGGCATACTGATTCTGACGGATATGTTCGGAGGAACTCCTTCCAATTTAAGTTATTCATTTCTTCAAGAAGGGCGTGTGGAAGTCATCTCCGGGGTAAACCTTCCTATGCTGGTCAAGGCTGTCAATTCTCGAAAAAACATGGACCTTGTCAGACTTTCCGAATGTCTGGAGGTTTACGGCAAAAAAAGCATTTCTCTGGCAAGCGGAATTTTAAAGGGAAACAAACGAAGCGAATAATTTTCGATTTTTGACTGAGGATTTTCGCTTCGACAGGAGTTCAGCCGAAGGATTGAGACTTGAAAATCAAATCAGATGAGGAGATAAATTATGAGCGTAAAAATAGGTATAAATGGTTTCGGAAGGATCGGACGGCTGGTATTCAGGGCCGCACTCGGTCATCCCGAGGTTGAGGTTGTGGCAATCAATGATCTCATGGACTCAGCCACCATGGCCTATCTTCTGAGTTATGATTCAGTTCATGGCAGACTGAATGCGGAGGTCACTGCAAAGGAAGATGCCATTGAAGCAGATGGCAAGGCCGTTGCCGTTACTTCAGTCAAAGATCCCGGAGAAATCGGATGGAAAGATTTGGGAGTTGACATTGTCGCAGAATGTACCGGTCTTTTCAGGGATGCTGAAAGCGCGTCAAAGCATCTGGCTGCCGGCGCTCGTAAGGTGATAATATCCGCACCTGCCAAAGACCCGGATATTACCATTGTCATGGGTGTCAACTCCAATCAGTATGACCCCGGACACCACCATATCATTTCCAATGCCTCGTGTACCACAAACTGCCTTGCGCCTGTTGCCAAAGTTCTTCTTGAAAATTTCGGCATACGATGCGGGTTGATGACCACGGTACATGCTTATACAGGGGACCAGCGTCTCCTTGATTTTCCCCACAAAGACCTTCGCAGGGCAAGGGCTGCGGCCCTGTCCATGATTCCCACGACCACAGGGGCGGCCCGGGCGGTTTCCCTGGTGCTTCCGGAATTATCCGGGAAGCTTAATGGTCTTGCCATTCGTGTTCCCACCCCTAATGTGTCTATTGTTGATTTTGTCGCGACCGTGGAAAAATCAGGTATTACGGTTTCTGATGTCAATGAGGCGCTTAAAAATGCTTCGGAAGGGCCTCTTTCAGGCATACTCGGATACAATGAACTTCCGCTGGTGTCTTGCGACTTTAACGGTTCCGCATTATCTTCAATCGTTGACGGCCCCACAACATATGTTGTTGACAACATGGTAAAGGTCCTTTCATGGTATGACAATGAATCCGGATATTCAAACCGGATGGTTGATCTTGCTGCCATGATCGGATCCCAGCTTTAATCAGTTTACAGTTGTCAGCAGTCTGTTTTCAGTCAGAAAGACCTCCGAGATTTTTGAAAACCTCGGAGGTCTTATGACGTTGCCCGTCAGAATGGCCCCTTTCCCTCATAATATCTGCCAAACAGGTGTATATCATTTCTTCTGCTTGTCCTATTCTGCGGCTATAAATATGCCGCACCTACAGGGTGTTGGTCGGCCTCCCCTAAGTCCGTTATAATCAGTAAATTTTCATGGTAAGAAACGCTCAGGAAAAACCCGGGTTTTTCACCTCCGATCATGAAAATATGCGGTGAGAACAGACCAAAAGCCCGGGTTTTTCAAATGGATTTTCATGGTAAAGGCTGTCAACCAGAGTATCAATTCTCAATTAAAATGTTCCAAGCCGGTAACCACTCCGTGACAGCGGCAGGCCGTACTCACCAGTACCCTGCCTTTGGCGTTTATCACCTGATTCAGCAGTGTAAAAAGCTGTTCAGGGCGATATCCCCCGACACCCGGCCCCAGTTGGTGACTTCGAATAACCAGCGATTCAAAAGAAGGCAGGTCTGTATTTTCAAGAAGTTCAAACATATTCTGTTTCCTGGGGGCCCGGGTCACGGTGCAGATATTACGGGGTTCGGCGCAATCGTCAGGGCATCTGAATGTGGCATGACTCACATAAATATCCCCTGAGTCCCCTTGGATGGGATTCGGAAGAAGCGGGAGGATTTCATGCGGCAGGGAGACACGGCAGAGTTGATTCGCCCCCAGCCGAAGCAGACACCACTCCGCGGCCAGATGGACAGGCAATGCGGGAATGATCCAGTCCGGAGCATTTTCAGAACGGAGATGCTGATTTAAAAAGTCTGCCCCGTCCGACTGTTCAAGGGTGCGATTGGGGCCTCTTCCCTGGTGAAGGTTCTCTCTGAGCGGATCCACCAGAACAAAATGTTTTTTCTCATGATTATTTGACAATTTTCGGAGCGCATGTAATCCGAAATGACCTGTACCGATAATCCAAATTTCTTTCATGATGTCCTCTTATCCGGTAATATTCTATTTTAATGCTCAGGCGTAAGCGACGGCGGAACAAGCTTTAACTCCTAGCGTTTGTAATCTCTTTTCCGACAAAATAATACCTCACAAGCGCACGCTGTACCCGCCATGCAAGATCATCCCCAAAGGGTTTGATAAGCATTAAGTAGCCGGATTCAATAATGAATTTATAAAATCGTGTCGGCTGTTTTGTGCGTCCATGTAAGGGACGCACAAAGTTTGGGACCATTCATCATATGGAACATTAAAGAAATCCTCATGTTCAATGAACTGATCTATGTGACGGTGAAAAGCCTTTCTGGCCGTGCTTTCAGGTCTTCCGTGGAGTTCGTCTGTCATTTTGAATGTAAGAACACAGGCTGTCCCCTGTATTCGATCCGTTCAATTGTTTTCCCCTCAATATGAACAATGATTCTGTTTTCCATTATCAACCTCCTGTGATCTGAGTCTGAGAATCTGAGGCGGGCTTAAAAACAAAAAACAGCCCGACTGGTACTCACGTCCACAGGTGTACGCCCCGGGCTTCGCGCTATCCGGACCAGTTAGAGCCGTATTCATTCAATATTGTTTCAGTCGCCTCCCTGTTTTGTAACCTTTGTATGGGTCACAGGGCCGGAAGCCAAACCTGAGATTTGAGTAATCTCTTATATCTCTCGTTAAATTTGATGTCAAGAAAGGTTTTCTGATCATTTACGGAGTATCTGTGAAAATCTGTGGTTCGGACCTCGGAGCGTGTTCGGTCGAATGATCTCAGATGAATTGTCAATGAAAAGACTTGACGATTGTGTTGTAATAAAATAAAATTTTAATTTAATTCAGAGAGAAGATAAAAACACAGAAAGGCTCTTAGCCCGAAAAAATTTAAAAAAACTAACCGGAATCAAAGATTTTTTTTTGAGGAAGAAATGAAAAAAAGACCATTAAGCAGTTTAGCCGTTATTTTGATTTTGTTATTGGGAACAAGTTTTGTCACCCCGGCTCAGGCGCTTGTGGTCGGCAGCAACCTGAAGGTGACGGAAGTCACCGGGACGACCGCGACTTTCAGCGCAAATTACGCCAACATGATGGGCTTCAGCGAAAAAGGGGCCTGCTGGAATATGGCCGACAATCCGAACCCGCCGACGCTGGATAATTGTCTTGGCTCTGTCCAAATTCCGCTCACCAAGAACGGAGGCACGATTGAGGGACTGTCTCCCAATACCACCTATAATCTTATTATTTATGCGATAAAACTCAGCACCGATGAGGTGGGATACTCAAGGTCGAAGGACATGGTGTCTTTTAGCACCACTGCCTTTGAGACGACCACGACAACCACAACCACGATTCCGGAAACAACGACGACAACTGTATTAGAAACAACAACGACCACTTCAACCTCCACCTCAACGTCCACGACTGTGCCCGTAACCACAACCACCACAACGCTTCCGGTGACGACAACCACGGTTCCTCCGGAAACAACTACGAGTACGACTGTTTTGGAAACAACGACAACATCAACAACATCAACATCAACATCAACAACGACCACGACAACAACGACCACAACGACCACAACTTTCCCCGGGTATGCCTGTAATGACATTCTCCTGAGCTATGCCACCGTAACCGAGGATCAGCCAGTCGGGGACCCGGTCGGTGTGTTCTCCGCCGCAGATCCTGATATCGGGGATACTCACATTTTTTACCTAGTTGCGGGAGAAGGCAGCGCGGATAACCCCGCTTTCACCATTGAGGAGGACATGCTTAAAACTGCGGAGGAATTTGACTACGAGACAAAAAGCAGCTACACCATTCGTGTGAGAGCCTCGGACAGCAATGCCCTTACATGCGAAAAGCAGTTCACTGTCACCGTGGCAGACCCCAGGCTCGCACCGAGCGATATCCTCCTGAGCAACACCCAAATAGATGAAAACATGCCGGAAGGCACAAAGATCGGTGTTTTTTCCACGGTTATTCCTAATCCCGGAGACACCCATGGCTATACTTTGGTTCCCGGGGAAGGCGATACTGACAATGATTCATTTTACATCAGCGGCGATACGCTCAAGGCAAAGATATCTTTTGATTATGAGACTCAGAATACCTATGGCATCCGCGTCCAGACCGATGAGGGAAAAGGCGGCACATTCCAAAAACACTTCACCATCACTGTGAATGATCTTGAAGGGCCGCCGGTCATCTCTGAAATTGAAGATCAGATCACAGATGATGAAATTCCCGCGGGACCAATTCCCTTTACTGTGAGCGCTCCGGAAACACCTGCTGAGGAACTTGTTCTTGTGGGCGAGTCCCTGAATCCCATGCGGATATCCAGCGAAAATATTGTCTTTGGCGGTTCCGGGAGAGACCGCAGTGTGACCCTTACGCCGTCACCGGGCGCTGGCACAGCCGTTATCCTCATCGCCGTAGGTGACGGGAATCAGGCCGTGACCGAGAGGTTCACCCTGACAGTGAACACGGGACCGATTTTTGACGCAATCAACATCCAGGTGGTGGACGCAGATATTGATAACACCGCGTCTGTCGGGGATACGTTGTGCTATACAGCGGTCATTCCCAACACCGGGGACCGGGATGCCGATGATGTTCTTTTTATTAATCCTGTTCCTGAAAACACCACATATCTGGCTGACAGCCTGGAATCGCCTTTTGGCGTATCTGTTTATAACAGCGATGAAAATCAGATTGAGTGGCGCGGTGACATTGTCGCTGGTCATGATATGCAGATTATTTTTAATGTCACAGCAGACCCCGGTGTTGAAGTGGAAGACCTTCTCCTGGACCAGTGGACCATTTTTTATGATTCAACTGGTGACGGTATCAGAAACGCCATTGTGCAGCCAGATGAAGACAGCCTGATTCCGGAACGTGGCTGTTCAAAAGGCGACATTGACGCCAACGAAATCATTGATCTGCGTGACGCCATACGGATTCTGAAACTATTATCAGGAAAATATGCTGTTATCTGCATGGATGCGGATGTAAACGATGACGGCAAAATTGGGATTGAAGAACTGATTTACATCTTTAAAAATATCAGCGTAAAATAAGCTGATTATAACGGATTCAGGGGAGACTGGCCAAGCCCTGTGGGGGCGGCATATTTGCAGCTATTTCTGTTTCTGACAGATTTTGCTGATCCGTCATATTTCCGAAAGTACAGGGAAAGAAGATAAGAAAAGGAAAATGCGCCTTCCCCTTCTTATCCTTTTTCCCTGTACTTTCGGCCGGACTCAATTCCCAATTATCAATTATCAATTATCAATTATCAATTCCCAATTATCAATTCCCAATTATCAATTCCCAATTATCAATTCCCAATTATCAATTATCAATTATCAATTATCAATTAAGTACCCGGACATATATTGTCAGGCAGGAGTATCAGCAAAATTCCCCGAACCGGCTTAAATGAGACTCGGATAAAAATACCGGAAAACTTTTGTCCAGGTACTTATCAATTCTGTTTTATTTCAAATAAGTTGCAGTCATAATCTGTGACAAATGTGAGAAACGAGCCGTCTTCCCTGGGGATTTGGCGAATTTCCACTTCCATTGTCCGGCATCTGCTGAGAAAATCTTCAACATCACCGAGTTCAAGACAAACATGCTCAATTCTTTGATTATCAAAGCGTTTCTGATGATCAATAAAAATTTCAAAATGAATTTTGTCGTCAGCATAATTGACGATTTTATATTCTGAATCCAAATTGAAAATTTGTTTTGAAAGCTGACTCGGAACCATTCTCGTATTTTTCTTTTCCAAACCTAAAAGCGTTTCATAAAATTTGTCGCTGTTTTCTTCAGAACTGCAAACAAGCGCAATGTGTTTCAGTACCATTTATTATTCTCCTGTCTTAGAAAATCACTATATGGAAAATTCAAACTTATCCTCGTTCCCATAGTTCATGCGGAAATGCCTTTCGGACGTTTAGCATCCTGTGCAGCGGACGGATTCGGGACGCGAAGCGTCCGCGCTGCATTCCCACGCGAAGCGTGGGAACGAGATCAAACACTCTTAACACCTAACACCCTTAACACCTAACACTCTTAACACCTAACACCTAACACTCTTAACACCTAACACTCTTAACACCTAACACCTTATCTGGGAAAAGCCGCAGCATTTCCGCCGTCCACGGGCAGGGCCGCCCCTGTGGTCGGCGTTAAATCGCTGGCGAAAAAAACAACTGCATTACCGACATGCTCCGCCAGTACCCGTTGTTTCAGCAGGCTTCTTTGGCAATAATACTCCTGCAGGCCTTCCGGATCAAGTCCCCGGGATTTCATTCGGTCAGGCCCCACAAGTTCCCACAGTCCAGAACATACGTTTTCATCACCAAAGACCGCGTCCGGATTGACCATATTGACCCGAACCCCCATTTCTGCCAATTCCAACGCTGCGATTTTGGCAAGCTGATGCGCTCCTGCTTTGGAGGCACTGTACGCGCCAAAAGCAGCACCCGGATCAAAAACATTTTTTGTACTGATCACCACGATATTCCCACCGGTTCCCTGTCTTCTGAAAATAGGAACAGCGGCTTTGATGACAGTAAATGTCCCCTTGAGATTGACAGCAATGACCTGATCCAGTTTTTCAGGTTCAAGGTCCTCGATCTTTGCAACATGGGCGATTCCCGCATTTGGTACGACAATATCAATGCCGCCAAATTTACAGGCAACAGCTTCAAACGCGTTTTCCACAGATTTATAATCCGTGACATCAAACGCCATCGGCTCCACCAGGCTGGTGTCATAGGTCTCGGTCAGAATGGAATAAGCTGTTTCCAGGCGGATTTCGTCAATATCGGATATCACCACTGCTGCTCCGGCAGCGAGCAACTGTTTTGCAATACCAAACCCGATTGCGCCGCCGCCGCCGGTGATGATGGCTACCTGCCCCTGAAGCGGCCGCGGAGGAGAACTGCTCAGTTTTTTCTGCTGAAGGCTCCAGTATTCCATATCAAAGATGTGATCCTCGGAAATGGGAACATATGCGCCCAATGTGTTTGCACGGTGTTTGGCATGTATGGTATGTTCACCAATATCCGCGGCAATACGCGCCGCATTTCGGGTGGTTCCCAGGGCAATAAGTCCCAGACCCCCGACCAAAAAGAGCAGGGGAAAAGGATCCGAATCGCTCTGATCTGTTTTGTTCGTCGCGGCATGATCACGGAAATAACGCTGATAATCCTCTTTAAAGGTATTCACCGCATGATCTGCGATGCGTTTAAGGTCATTGTCATCTTCAGGAACAGATTCAATATATGCTATGGTGTTCTTTGTACGGATGGCGTGGTCAGGGGTAAGCACACCGGAACGGCATATTTCCAAAGCTTCTTTGGAAAGAGATGTATTTATGAGATCAGAATCGCTCCGGGTCTCCGCATAAAACCGGCGCAATTTTCCGTCAGCATCCAAATGAGCGCAGGCTCCCCGGATCACCTGAACGCATCGTGCCAATGCGGACTCGGCGTTTGCAGGACGTGACAGATCATTGCGACGCGTTATTAATGGTCTGCCTTGTATCTGCTCTTTGATATATGTTTCTGCCCGGGTCACATAAGTGATCATTTTCTCATATGATGCTCTGGCATCCTCGGCAAAGGTGAATATCCCGTGGTTTATAATGACAATTCCGTCAATATCTGAATTTTTCTCGTAGCTGTCAATGACTGCTTTTGCCAGGGGAAGACCGGACATGATATAGGGCAGGACCGCAATTTTTTTCCCCAGGGCCTCTTTCAGAATATCTTCAGCGTGTTTCTGATGCGTCAGCACGAGGATGCTGTCCGCGTGGGTGTGATCAATGTATTTATGCGGAAGAAAAGCATGTAGCAGCGATTCAACAGACGGATCCGGAGCGTAAGCAATGGCCTGATGGATTTTTAACTGATTATCCATTTCTTCGGCTGAGAGAGATTCAAGACCTCTGAGTTTTCGAAGGGGTTCCAAATTCAGAGCGGCAAAGCCCTCCGGCTCAATGACTGACATATCCCGGCCGCTGCCTTTGACAAAAATCACATGTTTTTTTTCGCCCATAATGTTTTTAACGGGCATTTTTACGGAGGTGTTACCGCCGCCATGAAGAACCAGTCTGCTGTCAGCACCGAGGAGGCGGGAGGTATAGACCCGCAGGACAAAGTCTGTTGGATAATCAGCGTATTTTTTGACAAATGTCTGCAACGCGTTTTCATTAAAAAGATTTTCCATGTATTCCTCTCTTTTTTTATGTTCTCAACCGTGTTTCCGGGGATAATATACTGAATTCGGGGATATCATTCCGGAATGCCAGGCTTACAGTTTCAGCAGATCGAAAATTTTTTCCGGACATCGAAAATTTTTTCCGGAGTGCAAAAATTAAGCGAAGCGGTTTTTTGCATCAGATCGAAAATTTTTTCCGGACATCAAAACTTTTTTCCGGAGTGCAAAAATAGAGCGAAGCGGTTTTTTGCATCAGATCGAAAGTCTTTTCCGGACATCGAAAATTTTTTCCGGAGTGCAAAAATTAAGCGAAGCGGTTTTTTGCATCAGATCGAAAGTCTTTTCCGGACATCGAAAATTTTTTCCGGAGTGCAAAAATTAAGCGAAGCGGTTTTTTGCATCAGATCGAAAATTTTTTCCGGAGTGCAAAAATTAAGCGAAGCGGTTTTTTGCATCAGATCGAAAGTCTTTTCCGGACATCGAAAATTTTTTCCGGAGTGCAAAAATTAAGCGAAGCGGTTTTTTGCATCAGATCGAAAATTTTTTCCGGACATCAAAACTTTTTTCCGGAGTGCAAAAATAGAGCGAAGCGGTTTTTTGCATCAGATCGAAAATTTTTTCCGGACATCAAAACTTTTTTCCGGAGTGCAAAAATAGAGCGAAGCGGTTTTTTGCATCAGATCGAAAGTCTTTTCCGGACATCGAAAATTTTTTCCGGAGTGCAAAAATTAAGCGAAGCGGTTTTTTGCATCAGATCGAAAGTCTTTTCCGGACATCGAAAATTTTTTCCGGAGTGCAAAAATTAAGCGAAGCGGTTTTTTGCATCAGATCGAAACTTTTTTCCGGACATCAAAACTTTTTTCCGGAGTGCAAAAAACCGCTTCGCTCTATTTTTGCACTCCTTTTGTGCCGAAGATTTTTCGATCTGCTGAG
Organism: Desulfonema magnum; assembly: GCF_017377395.1. Lineage (GTDB taxonomy): Bacteria > Desulfobacterota > Desulfobacteria > Desulfobacterales > 4be13 > Desulfonema_C > Desulfonema_C magnum. The sequence continues at coordinate 1,893,131 of NZ_CP061800.1, forward strand.
TTTGGCAATATTTCCGATGTCCGGAAATCGGTATATCTTGCCAAACTGAAAGTTTGGCACTCCGAATAATTTACATAACCCGGTTATCAGAAAATGTCCAGCTTCAGAACACCGCCGTATTTTTGTTTACCCTGTTTTTTAATACTATCAGGCTGATTTTAAGCTAAAATATAAAAATTAAGAAAAAAAACTGTCCTGTATGTCAAACATTTTCTTAATGCAGCTAAAACTTATTGAACTTATTTGTTCATTTTGTTATGCTCAATTTGTCAGACAGACCATGACAAAAAAGATTTCTGAACTTTTTATAATTTTTTAAAAAAGATACTTGCCTGAGCAATGGATAAGAATATAAATGAAACTGCTTCATCCGATCAGGATGCCGCACAGGTCAGGGCCTTTCAGAAAGGGGACAAATCCGGATTTGACAAGCTTGTCCTCAAATATAAAGACAACGTGTTTAATATGTGTTATTATCTGTTCGGAGATTATTCCGAAGCAGAAAACTGCGCCCGGGAAACATTTCTGAATCTGTATGAGGATATAAAAGATTTCAGATTCAAAACAAAATGTTATATACTTATTTATCAAATTGCGGTCAGCGTGTGCAACAGCAAACTCAAAAGACTCAGCACGCGGAAAATGAATCTGCTGAATGATATTGAAGCATCAGAAGCATCTGATGACAATTCTTTAAGCGATTCTGAAACAAAAGACCGGTCCGAGGCTATCCGGCAACAAATCAGCTCATTGCCCTCGGATACAAGGCTTCTGCTTGTCCTGCGTGACATCCAGGGACTCTCGAGCGAGGATATCGCGGAAATTACCGCTTTAAAAGTCATTGCTGTAAAGTCGGGGCTTTTCAGGGCAAGGGATATGCTCAGAGAAAAATTAAAAAGAAAGAATGTGATATAAAATGGAATGCGCCAAGGCCAGAACACTGATGTCCGAATATATTGACGGGTCCGCGGATACGCAAACAACAAAAGCGTTAAAAGCCCATCTTGCGGAGTGCGAAAAATGTAAGAAAACATTTTTCTCATTAAGAACATTAGTTAAGGAACTTGGCTCCCTGGAAGCTGCCAAAGCCCCGGAAAATTTTCTCGACAGGCTTCATGAAGAAATGGTCCCGAAATTCGAGTTCGGAGAATTCATACGAAACCTGTTTTTTCCTCCGCATGTCCGTCTCCCTTTTTTAACGTGGCAGCGCCGCTGGTTTCTCATTCTTCCGTTTTGTCTCTGCATGATCGCGGGGATGTATATTTCAATGGCAACACCGAAAATTTACAGCGTAAGCACATTAATTCTGGCTGACCCTAAGACCATATCTGACGAATATATTCAACCGATTACAGAACTGCTTGTCCGACAACGATTAACCACCATCACACAGGAGATAAAAAGCCCCAAGTATATTAAACAGGTGGTAAAAGAAGCAGGACTCTTTTCAGCCCCGGAATACAGACAGATGCGCCCTCATGAGAAAATTACCGAGGTGCGTAAGAACCTGTCTGTGAGCATGACAAAATTCCAAGGCGGAACAGATTCTTTCAGAATCTCACTCAAAGGAAAATATCCTGAAAAAATTACACAGGCGGTGAACCTTCTGGCAACTTATTTTATTCGTGAAAGCATCAGAATCATGGAGGAGCAGGTTGCCGAAGCCAGTCATTTTTTTCAGGAGGAAATTAAGGAAAAAGAGAAGCAGCTCACAGGGTTCGGAAACATCATCGGGGAATACCGTAAAAAGCATTTGAAAAGCCTTCCTGAACAACTTGGTTCCAATCTGAACATGCTTGCAGGATTTCGGAGACAACTGAATGCAAAGCAGGAAAGCCTTAAAGATGAAAAAATCAGACAGATCCGGCTTGAGGGCCAGATGGAGGAAATCCAATGGGAACTGGAAAATTATGTGCCTGAGACGCAGCCTCCCGAGGCGGTGCCCGACCCCCCGCGGGAATCAGCAGATATGTCAGCATTAAAGCGGCTCAGGAAGCAGTATGAAGTGCTTATGAGCCGATATACACAGCAACATCCGGATATGATCAGACTGAAAGAAAAAATTGCTGAACTTGAGGCAAAAATTGTAAATGAATCACAAAAAAAGGTCGAAGTTCCGGTTCCTGAAAATCCAGAAAACAAAACCGATCTGGCTGCTGCCAAATATAAATTTACAAAAGAAAATCAGCTTAAAGAAATAAGGCTGCAATATGAGTCTGTCCGAAAAACGATCCCGCGGCTTGAGACTGACATCTCAGGGCTGCATAATAAAATAAGTGAATACGAGAAGCGGATAGATGAGACACCCATAAGGAAACAGGAAATTGCAGTGCTGGAGAAAGAATATAAGGATATTCAGGAGTCCTATGATTCGCTGTTAAAAAGAAAACAGGACACAGATATTGCCATTCTCAGGGAAAGAAAATCAAGGGCCAGACGTTTCCGTATTCTGGATACGGCCGACGTTCCTCAGCATCCTGTGTGGCCGAACGTAAAGCGGTTATTTATTTTCTCTGTGAGCGCGGGTCTGCTGGTGGGGTTCGGACTGATTTTTTTACTGGAAATTTATCGAAGATTTTATAATGTCGTCGTATTCCGGCCCCAAAGCGGGGCAGGGAAAATACTCAGTCAGACCGTGACTTTTGTTTCAGTCCTGACAGCGTTTATCCTGTTTTTCGGGTTCTCCGTACTGGCTTTGAAGGAGACAGCGTATAATATGGGAGCTGTGGGAGAAGTTGTTGAAAAATTTTTAAGGTTCTGAGTCTTCTGTCATCAGCAGATCAAAACTTTTCAGAGGACATATTTAAGTACCTGATCAAATGTTTTGCAATGCCACGAAGGCACGAAGGCGCGAAGTCTCACGAAGGCGCTTTGGGTCTGTAACAAAATAAGCTTTCCGGTTTCCGCATTTCTCATTTATCCTGTTATTAAATGCGGAACTGATAATTTGCTCAGGTTATTTTGTTACAAGCCCTTTGTGTTTCTTTGTGTCTTCGTGTCTTTTCAGACGACGGCTTAGGTTAAGTACTTATGATCCGGGAGAGTGAGCCTCGGACGCGTGCTGAAATGAAATTTTAGCACGCCCTTGAATTGTTAACCGAAAAATAAAGAATGCTGTATTTTTTGCTGAAGCCCGCATTCGGTCGCTCATTAAAATCTGACCCGATAATAAATAGCTTCCAAGGACAATTCAACACTGACAGACCAAATCTTAAATGAATCATTCGGATTTTCAAATTCATCCAGTTCCCACCGGCCGGCCTTGTTTTTGAAAAAATATTCAATATGACAGGCATACTGATCCACCAAAATATAATCCCGTAAGGACCTGATTTTCCGATATGCGTTAAACTTATCCCCTCTGTCATAGCTTTTTGTTGATTCGGACAGAATCTCAATGATAACAAAAGGATTTGCAATAATGTCATCCCGGTTTCCGACAAATTCGATGTCTCCGCATACTACGCTTATGTCCGGATAGGTGTAATGGCTGTCCGCCTCAATCTGTATTTTCATATCGCCGATAAAGGCAACACAGTCGGAATTACGGAGAGAACTGTGCAAACTGGCGAAAATATTACCGGCGATAAGGTTGTGATGAAAAGATGCGCCAGTCATAGCGAAAATTTCACCATGATAATATTCGTTTTTATATTCAGCAAGTTGCTCTGTTTTAAAATATTCTTCAGGGGAAATGAGCTTTTTTTCTTCCGGCTGTGGCATGATAATATCTCCTTTGAAAATATGTTTTCAAATCGGGGAGTAAGGCAATCTTGTCAAGAATGAACAGAGAAAAAAACTCATTCTCCGAGCGGCATCCTTCATATTAATATAAAAGTAGTTGACACTTTTTAAAAGCTTGTTTTCGGGCACACTTCCGGTGTCAGAAGGCTGGCGGACGAACCTTCAGTTATGGTGATATGATATTACGATTTTGTGAATTGGCGGCCGGAAACGGATTTTTCTGAAAAAACCGGTTCCTTTTTACGAATTCACAGTGACCGCAAAAGACGGATCCGTTTTTTCCACAGTATCAAACAGAAGTTCGATCCAGTCTTTTTCCTGTTTCCTTCCGGTCAGAAGTTCATAGGGAGTCCTGCCTTTTCTCTTACCAGCCCTGTAACGGCGGTGATTATGGTAAAACATGATCAGGTTCAGAGTCTCCTGATTTATATTGTTTTTTGAACTGTTCAGGTAGGGACGGATTATCGAATTTATGCATTCGACCAGAGACGAACTCCGAACTATTCGGTCCAGTTCGTTGTAAACCTGCTCTCTGACATATTCATAATCGGCCTGAAGATGACCTGTCGCGGTTTCGAGACAGAATTCCTCGTTCATTTCACAGTGCTTCCGTGCTTCGGGGGTTTTCGCCTTAATCATCTCTTTTCTCCATTGCCATGCCAGACAAAGCGCCCGCAATGCCTCCTGACTGACCGGCAGTCCCCTGAGTTCTGAGACAATCGGAGCTGCCACATCGAAATACCCGAGCAGGTCAGGCAGAGTGCGGCGGACCTTTCCGACAGCTTTGGCAATGTCGGGTTTTCCCAGTGATTCCAGAAGATTCAGCCCCTCTCCGATATTGGCTTCCGCCTCCTCACGTTCCCTGAGATTGCCGTTATTGTCGAACAGTCTGAGTTCATTTATGACAGAAAGATAAAGATAACTGAAGTTGTCGTACAGTTCGATTTTTTCATCGGCAATCCTTTTTGCCTCCTCGTATTCTTTGATTCTCCGCGAAATGACAGCGTCACTTCTGGCGGAATCGAGCTTACGCCAGCGTTCCTCCTCTTTCCCAATGGCTTTGTATGCGGCATTTTCAAGGATTCCGACCCGTCTGCCAAGCCGGTGTGCCACAGCGTGATAAGTGTCCGGCTGCCTGAAAATATGGGCCAGGGATTCTTTCTGAGCTTTGCACAGACCTCTGCCTTCGTCACTGACCACATAAACTGCCATATATCCGTTATTTTCCAGGCAGTTCCAGTGATTCTTCCAGTCTTCGGCCTTCCGCGTGTCGTTCAGCCCGATTTTCAGTATTGCCGAACTGACCGGGTCAGCCGTGACCAGTATCGGCACCCTTTTGGAAAATATCTCATCACTCAGATAAACGAGCAGCCGTATCTCGCCATTGTCAGTTTTAAGAGTGTCAGGCAGCAGGGAACCGAAATATTTCAGAGTCTGACTGATGAAACCGACAGATGCGTTGTCAATACCGAAACGCCTCATAATCGTTGATACGGCTTCCAGAGAACACCGGCCTTCAAGTCTCAGAGACAGTATGTGGCTGAATACCGATCTCTGTCCGGTCACAGACGGCTCACAGGAATCATATCCGAAAGCGGCCTCACCCGTCTCTTTCAATGTCGCTGCCAGCATATAAACAAAGGTGCGGGAAATCATAAACTGCTTTGAAAGAGCCGTCACTGTTCCCCACGCTCCGGTAACCATTGCCGTGAGAGCAGCACATGCAATATGCAGCCTTGTAACAGGAGACAGATCACCGCGCCGTACGAATTTTTTCGGAGTCAGTTTTATATTTCCCCGCTCTGACAGACTTTCATTTTTTATGACAACAGGTGCGCACATAATTCCTCCTTTCCGTTATAAAGATTTTCGTTTGCAAAATCGTTTTCCCTGTGTCATATACCATGTTAAAAAAATTATGTCACCCCCTGACATCCGATTCATATCCGACTTTTGTTTTTATAAAGTGTAAACTGATAAATGAAGGATGCCCTCCGAGCTTTTTCATCAGTTCAGCTTTTTTCTCTTCCAGGGATTTAATCCGCGTTTTCAGCTTTTTCAATTCGCTTTTTGTCTGTGCCAATTCTTTTTTGAGTTTCTTTTTCTCAAGATAACTGTCGCCATATTTTTCATTTACAAGCGCTTCCACCTCACTGCGGATCAGCCTGAAATAAGGATTGCCGAATATGAAATTCATGCGATGCTGTATTTTGCAGCTGTTGATTGCTTCGAGAATTTCCTCCTGCGTAAGTCCGAATTCCTTGCGGGCGGATTTGTCACTGAGGGTTCCGCCTTTTTGGGTCCAAGGTGAGGTCTTTCTTTTCAAATACATATGATTTGCTCCTCTTCTGTTTTGTAACAACAAGAGATTTCATAAATTTTATGCGGCTAAATCGCCTGGTTCACCACCGCGTGCATGATTTGTTCATACAAAAGTTCTCGCTCTTTTGTTTTTTTCTCCAGCTCATCGCACCATGACATCAGCTGATTTACTTTTTCCAGGATGGTCTTTTGTTCTTCTTCTGATGGATATGCTAAAACAAAATTATTGATTTGTTCGGTACTTAAATTATCTATAATACTGCCATTGGATATTGTCAGCAACGTGTCCCTGTTTAATTCGATATACCTAAAAATATATTCCCGGTTTACTGACGGGGGAAAGATAAATTTACCCACACGCTGATTTAACGCGTATTGTTTTTTATTTTTATTCTGTCCGATTTTGCCGGCCGTGGCACCGGACATTGCTATGACAATATCCCCCTTGTTTATAATATATTCAGGTCTGATCTCCGAAGCCAGGGCTTGTGATATTAATTTCATCTTTGTTTCAACAATTTCACCATTCTGAATATCACCAATTCTTACAATGCCAAGATCATTACCTCTCATTTCATCACTTTTAAAATAACAGCCATTTTGAAAACCTGTCAGATTCCCCAGCCGAACCCACTCCCACCCCTTTGGCAGATCAAGAGCCTTTTCATCCTCCGTAATTTCCGGCAATGCTTTTTTTTGCCTGGTTTTCCCTTTTTTTATTAGTTGCTCTTTCTCAGTTCGTATGCGTTTTATCAACACTTTCGCAGGTGCTGCATCAGGATGTTGTCTGCGCCACTTGGCCGTGAGTCTGCCCTGCATTGCCTGTTGTAAAATGCTTTGGCGGAGTTGTTTCACACGCTCTTTCTGAACTGTTGCTTTAACAGACAGTTTGTTATTAAGCCTTGAGGCAGAAGAAAATATTTTGGCAAGTTTCTTCTGATGATCTAATGACGGCAGATGAATTTCAGCCTCCTTAATCCGGTTTATGGGCAATGAGACATTTGCCATTCCTCTCATCAGGGGGACAAAAATATTTTCTTTATTACTGTCAAGGATATAATACAAATACTCCGGATCATATACATTATCTTGTTTTGGAACTAATGCGCATAAAATTGAACCTAATGCAAATTTCCCCTCCTGATAATGAATTCTTTTCATGCTTGCATGGCCATGACCTGTTGATGAAACCAGAGGAATAATTACCGCCTTTGTATCAAACTGATATTCATTATGTGATTTTCTTTGTTCTGCTAATGTTACCATGGGAAAATCACCCGGAACGGCCTTTGTTATTCCTGTCTTACCTTTAATTATATCGCAAATGTCCCTTAATTTTACTTTGTTATAATTCACCGCAATCTTTTATCGTATCCTTAATTTGTTGTAAAATTTCAGAACTTTCTTTAAAAGACTGTCCCAATGCCTCCAACAGATCATTTATATCAGCCACTTCTTCATTTGCTCTGTTTGAATTGGGGTTTTTAAAATCCAAATCAAACGCAGCATAATAAATGCGGTCACCGGTCTTTTTTTCAGCGCGGGCCTTTGTCTCGGTTTCCTGCAACTGCTTTTCCAATTTATCAACATCTGCCTGCCCGCGCTTTATTTTCACCGCATCTTTCTTTTTATCAAGCTTTTTCAGATCAGCCTTTTGCCTGGTGATTTTTGTTTTAATGTTACGAGCCTGTTTTTTCAGTTCTGTTTCTTTCTGAAAATGCGGGGCAGCATTTTCACAGGCTCTGACGATAATCGCCTCAATACTGACCTTCCACGCTTTTTCGCTCTCCGTGCGATGGTTCCACCACTCCCGTTCCCCGTCAAACTCCGACAATCTTATGGGTTTGGTTTTGGAGTAGTATTTCATCCCCTCCGGCAAAGAATGCTCATAAAACCATATCGCTTTGGTGGAAAACTCGTCAGGCTCCCGGGCCGGGCTGCTTTTCCGTTCAAAAAACAGCAGATTTGCAGCCACCGTGGCATAAGGTCTGAACACAGAATTGGGCAGACGGACAATGGTATGCAAGTCACAGTGTCTCAGCAACATCTCACGCACACGGGCTTTGACACCGTTGCCGGTCAGCGAGCCGTCCGGCAGAACAATGGCGGCCCGTCCCCCGGGTTTCAGATAATTCACCATCATCACCAGAAACAGGTCCGCGGATTCCCTGGTGCGAAATGACAAAGGAAATGTATCTGCTGTTTCCTCATCCACATTCCCCCCAAACGGCGGATTGGCAAGAATCACCTCGGCCCTGTCTTTATCTGTGACAGACTTGTTTCGCAGCAACGCATCTTCATAAGAAATATCAGGCAGTTCAATATCATGAAGAATCAGATTTGTCACTGCAAGCAGATGGGGCAGCGGTTTTAATTCCATCCCGCACACCGAATTTTGGAGCATTTCTCTTTGCTTCAGATTATCCGCACTGCTTTTGCGGATATGTTCAATGGCAGCCGTTAAAAACCCGCCGGTTCCGCAAGCCGGGTCAAGCACTTTTTCGCCCGGCCGGGGATTCACCATTTCGGTCAGAAATTCGGTGATTGCCCGGGGCGTGTAAAACTCGCCAGAACTCCCCGCGGACTGCAATTCCCTGAGAATGCTTTCATACACCTGCCCGAACACCTGGCGATCTTTTGCAGCATGAAAATCAATCTTGTTCATCTCATTGACCACCTGCCGAAAAAGATGACCGTTTTTCATGTAATTGTTGTTGCCGCGAAACACATCCCGAACCAGCCCCGTTCTTTTGTCATTGGCAACAGTCAGTTCGCGTAACCCCGGGAACAATTCACGGTCAATAAAATGAATCAGCTCATCGCCCGTGATGCCTTTGTCATTGGCCGCCCAGTTTCGCCATTGGAATTTCTCCGGTATGGGAGAAACAAAATCCCCGGTTTCATCCATATCCTCAGAAGCTTCGTCTTTGGCATCAGATATTTTTAAAAACAGCATCCATCCCATCTGCTCCAAACGCTGGGCATCGCCATTCACGCCTTTGTCCTGCCGCATAACATTGCGGATATTTTTAATCACCGGTGAAACATTCATTTTTCAATCACGCCGTTTTAAAGATATCGCATAAATCCGCAAAACCGCAAAAATCCGGAGTGCGAAAATAGAGCGAAGCGGTTTTTCGCATAAAACCGCAAATCCGGAGTGCGAAAATAGAGCGAAGCGGTTTTTCGCATAAAACCGCAAATCCGGAGAGCGAAAATAAAGCGAAGCGGTTTTTCGCAAAAATCAAAAATCCGGAGTGCGAAAATAGAGCGAAGCGTTTTTTCGCAAAAATCAAAAATCCGGAGAGCGAAAATAAAGCGAAGCGGTTTTTCGCAAAAATCAAAAATCCGGAGAGCGAAAATAAAGCGAAGCGGTTTTTCGCAAAAATCAAAAATCCGGAGAGCGAAAATAAAGCGAAGCGGTTTTTCGCAAAAATCAAAAATCCGGAGTGCGAAAATAGAGCGAAGCGGTTTTTCGCATTCCGGAAAATATTTCCAATCTGCCGAGTATAACATCCACCAGATCGAAAACTTTCCGAGCTGTGCGCGGGGCAGCGGAGAAACCCGGCTTTTTTCCCCGGACAAAGCATACTCCCGCCGGAAAAGCCGGGTTTCTTCCCCCTCCGCCCCGCGAGGGCCTGAAAACTTTTCGATCTGCTGATTCTTAGTAGTTGCAAAGCGGGAATCTGTCCTGCTAATTTCAGATGAAAATCGTGTCAGTATTCTTTTCCGTCGTGTCTCATCATAGGAACAAATCTCACAGGGATAATATTCTCCTCCACTATTTTCCCCTGTTTTTTGGCCAGCAGCACCAATTTCTGATTAAAGGTTTCTCCCACAGGAATCACCATTTTCCCCCCTTCCGCGAGCTGGTCTTTTAAGGGCCGGGGAATATGAGACGGCGCGCATGTCACAATAATTGCATCAAACGGGCTGTATTCTTTCCATCCTTTGTATCCGTCCCCCACTCTGACCCTGATGTTTTCATAGCCTAAATCTGCCAACAGTTTTTCAGCTCTTTTCCCAAGAACTTCAATAAGTTCAATAGTATAAACCTGATGACATATTTCAGCGAGAACCGCGGCCTGATAACCGGAACCCGTGCCGATCTCAAGCACTTTCTTAGTGCTGTCCAAATCCAGAACTTCCGTCATGAGCGCGACAATATAGGGCTGGGATATGGTCTGTCCCTCTCCGATGGGCAGGGGATGATCTTCATATGCCTGTCGCTGATATGTCTGAGGAACAAATTTGTGCCGTTCCACTTTTCGCAGCGCATCCAGAACAATTTTGCTTTTAACGCCCCTTGCCTCAATCTGAGTCTTTACCATCTGTTCACATAGTTTGGCAAATTTTTCAGACGCTCCGGGAGCTTCAGCCTCACAACGGGCACCAAAAATCATAACACCAATCATACAGACAATAAAACTGAACCATTTTTTATTTTTCATCATCAGGCCCTCCTTTTGTGGCTTTTTATGGCACGGGTCACAACTGATCAAAACCGCGGATGAACACGGATCACACTGAGTTCGCTGATTGAAAAAAGTCTGATTATAACAGGTTTAGACATGTAGGGTGGGTGGAGCGAAGCGCAACCCACCGTTTGTCATATGTCGGTGGGTTGCGCTTCGCTCCACCCACCCTACATTTTCTACATTTTCTACATTTTTGGGTATTTTATTTTTTGGAAAATCCCTAAGTTAAAAAACTTGAATTTTCGCTGAGAAAAGATTATGAATGTGACAAGATTCAATAAACTCAGGATATATTTTCCAATGTCTGAACCGTACCCCCTCATATTATTCACCATCGCCGCCATCATCATACTTGGCTGCCCCAGGCCCGCAAACCATCTGCCGTCAGAAGAATCCTTACTGGATCCGTTGAGAAACAGTCTGACTTTACAGAAAAATAGTCACAAACCCAAAGTGGGTCCCCATTCCGGTCATTCAAATCAAAAATCAGACAAAACAGTTTGTAAAATACATCTGAAACCGTTAATCATCATCAGCAGCCAAAGAAGCCATGACAAAACAACGGTCCGAAAACATGATCATCTCCCCATCCGGAGATACACACTCGGAGCATCTAATGAGAAACAGCCCATTGAGGCGATTGTCATTGGTCACGGCAAAGACGCAATTCTTATTTTAGCGTCCTTCCACGGCAATGAAAAATCCGGTACGCCGCTGGTTCGGCAGCTCACTGATTATCTTTACAAAAATCCGAGACTGCTTCAGGGGCGAAAGGTTATGATTTTACCTGTAGTGAATCCGGACGGGGGAAAGCGCAACAGTCGTTACAATGCACGGGGAGTTGACTTGAACCGGAATTTCTCGACAGCCAACCGTATTAACAACACGCGGCACGGGCTTAAAGCCCTGTCTGAGCCGGAAACCCGCGCTGTCATTCGGGCAATCAGGCAATGCCATCCGAATCGCATTATCAGCCTTCATCAGCCACTGGCCTGTATTGATTATGACGGACCCGGAAGAAAACTGGCTGATCATATCGCAAAATACTGTGATCTGCCTGTCCGGAAGCTGGGCGCTATGCCAGGGTCTTTGGGAAGCTATGCGGGTGTGACTTTGGGAATTCCCACAATAACATTGGAACTGCCCGGAGGCATTGAAAAATTCAGTCCGGAACATCTGTGGAAACGATACGGGGCAGCGCTTGTTGCTTCGATTCTGTATCCGGATGACTTCCAAGTTTCAAGTTTCAAGTCTCAAGTTTCAAGTTTCTCATTCGGCCCAGTTCAGACAGCCTTTGGTTTCGCACATTCCGCGGCTGCAACCGTCATAAGAGGATATTGAATAGTGTAATGTCCCTCCGCAGCGGGGACATTTCATTGTCTCAGATATGTCATCCCGGGGAATGTTGCTATATCCCAGACAGAAACGTTTCCCCAAGTCGTGCCTTACGCTTATTTCATCTATGGCTTTGGCTGTGAATTTGCCACGGTTCTCCATTCTTTTTATTATTTCATTCAATTGCTTTCCCTGATTCATCTTCTGATGGTGTGTGCTGATATGCTCCTGCCGGATTGACAAATCCGGCAGAAAACGTAGGGTGGGTGGAGCGAAGCGGAACCCACCGGACATCCGCATAAGGTGGGTTCCGCTTCGCTCCACCCACCCTACATTATTGACAAATCCGGCAGAAACGGTTCGGATGTGTCAATCCAAACTGAGCAGGATCAGTTTTCAGGCGGCTCAGACTTCAATTCGCACGGTGATCCTTATAATAATTTTCTGATTCTCTTCCAGCCTGCTTCGGGTATGTTGGCTCCCATAACCCGGCAGACTTCATAACCGCACATTGACCCCAGTTCGCCGCATTTGTCAATGGGATAGTCATTTGCAAGTCCGAACAAAAATCCGGATGCCCACAGGTCTCCTGCCCCGGTTGTGTCAACAACGTCCGCGGTTTCACCCCCTTTTGGTTCCACCGCCGTAACATTTCCTTCCCGGGAGATAAAGCTTCCCCGTTCTCCGACTTTGAGAACAGCAATCTCTGCTTTCTCCGAAAGCGCCCCGAGCGCATCTGTTTCGTCGGCATATCCTGTAAAGGCACGGGCCTCATCCTCATTTGCAATAAGAATATCAACAAAATCATCCACCAGGGTCTCAAGGAAATCCTTTGAGGATTCAACAACCGTAAAGCTGGCAAGGTCCAGAGAGACACGCGTGCCCGCACGTTTTGCAGCATTTAAAGCCGCGAGCATCACATCTTTGTTAAAGAGCAGATATCCTTCAATATGGACAATGGCTGTGTTCTGAAAACATTTTTCTGTTATTTCATTCACATGAGTTTCTGCTGACGCGCCAAGATAGGTCAGCATGGAGCGTTGCGCATCAGGCGTAATAATGGAAAGCACCCTTCCTGTGGGAGAAGATGACGTGAACAGCATGGGTTCAACATTGTTGTTTCTCAGGTCTTTTTCAAAGAGCTTCCCCATTTTGTCTTCCCCGAGCTTGCCGACAAATCTTGCAGCGCCCCCGAGTTTTCCCACGCCGATAATTGTATTACAGGCGGATCCCCCCGGAACAACATGGAGTTTTCCGTTTGCCTGTGTCATTACCTGCTCGATGAATTCATCTTCAACATAAGTCATTCCTCCTTTTAAAGCCGTTGCTTTTTCCAAAAATTCATCATCTTCATGAACAAGTATATCAACAAGGGCTGACCCGATACCGACTATTCGCCTGCTTTCATCACCTTTTTCAGTTGTAAGCATTTATTTTCCTTTTTTCATTCTGATATGTCTGCGGATTGAAGATTCTTTGCTCTCCCATCCTCTGTTACCAAACCAATGCTTTGTGTATCCACCCTTTTTCACCATCTGAGTGCCGGATACGGACCCACTCTCCTTTACGCTCTGTCTCTTTAAAAGGAACACCTTTTTCAACGGTCATTACAATTTTGTTTCCGACTCCGGGGCCTGATCTCACGTTGCACTTATTTTTTATGACAATCACTGAAGCAAAATTTCTGACAAGGTCTTTGGATATCCATCCTTTATCTCCTTCAAAATCACGAAACTGATACCAGGAGCCGGACTTTTTGATCACATGAATGGGATGGTATTTTTCCACTTTCCACAGAACATCGTAATTCGTTCCCGGGCCGGAACGAATATTGGCCATGGAAACATTTACTGTCATACGCTGGGCAGAAGCAACGCCTGCAAACATTATCACCAGGATGGCTATGATAAATGAATATGATTTCACTTGAAAGCTCCTTTTCTTAAACATTCATGACCCTGCGGTCACAACGAAATATGAAAGTTTCAAAATTTTTTCCTGACACTTAACACTTAACACAAGATTATACACTATAAAATTCAAGGGCAGGCAATTTGACACAGGTAAGATCATTTCCATACACAGCGCCTGTGTCAATTCCTATTTTGGTTGGCGTGACAAAGGGTTCGGCAAAAGGAGTATGCCCGAAGATAACCCGTTTTCCAAAATCGTAATCTGACTGGATAAACTCAGTGCGTATCCAGAGCATATCATCAGGACTCTGCATCTGAAGGGGGAGATTTTCTCTCAGTCCGGCATGTACAAATATGTAATCATCTGTTTCATAAAAAAGAACAAGCGATCCGAAAAAATCAAGATGATCACTCGGAATCGGAGGGGCACCGGGTTTGCTTTGTTCCAAATAACTTTCCAGCGTCTGTTGCCCCCCGTTGACCAGATAGGTATATTTATCAGGCCCTGAAAGATATTTTTCAAGCATATCTTCATGATTGCCTTTTAAAAATATGATATTCTGACATTGTTTTTTTAAATTGATCAGATACTCCACAACTTCAAAAGAGCGCGGGCCTCTGTCAATATAATCGCCCATGAAAACAAGGAGGTCATTATCGAAATCAATTTGGACTTCGATTTTTTCCATAAGAGCGACAAGTTTGTCAAATGTCCCGTGAATATCACCGATGGCAAAAATATTTTTCATTATTTTAATACAAAGCGTGTTCGGTTTGAGTGTATCAGACTTTTTGGGTCTGCTGATAATAAGTACCTAACCATAAGTTTTCAATATCTGCCCGGGGAAGAAACCCGGCTTTTTTCCCGGAATGACCCGTCGCCCGTGACGGAAAAAGCCGGGTTTCTCCGCTGTTCGCGGAAAAAAGATGTATGAAAAATTTTTGCTCAAGTACTTACAAATAAACATTTTTCAGCAGCCGTCAGAACAGCCTGTCATATGATATCTATATAATAAAATACGTTAAAATATTCAAGTGGTTTTTTATAATTTTGTGGTAAAATGCCGTAAGAAGTACCCGGACATAAGTTTTTTCGCATCCGCATCTGACAGAAAATATGCAAAAATTTATGTCCGGGTAATTATCTGGTATGGTTTTTGCATGTAAAAATACACGAATTTATATTGTCTGAAACAATTTTCAGATGTTTATATTTGAAAACTTATAGCGGTCATATGCAAAATTCATATTGGATATGACATAAGTACCTGATCAAAATTTTTTATACATCTTTTTTTCTGTGAGCGGCAGAGAAACCCGGCTTTTTCCTTTGTCGGAGAAGCATCATTCCGGAAAAAAAGCCGGGTTTCTTCCCCGGGCAGATATTAAAAACTTATGGTTAGGTACTTATTCCTGACATCTGATGTCATTTTCTTCGCAGCAAAAGTGTCGCAGCGATCAAAATCACTGCTGTAATGATGGTGATAATGAGCCACAGGGAGAGTGACAACCCGGATGACAGGGCCTTGATACGCACAATGGCTGAACCTGCTGTGCTGTGATATTTTTCATTGTCCTTGTATCGGGCAACAAGGAAGACTGCGTAGCTGCTGTTTTCAAGGCCGGAAAAGTTTTCCACCGTAAATGTGACTGTCTTCTCCGTTTTCGGGCCGATGTCTATTTTTTTTATCTCATCATTGACAGCAAGTTCCTTGGGCACATTTAATTCAAGTTCGAGGGTCTGGCGGGTGTTGCCGCTGTTTCTCAGGGTAAAGTCCAGCCTGCGCCTGCTGTTTCCGGGAATATCAATCCCCTTCGCTTTGATAAAGATGTCTGAAATGGCAGGAGTCTGATAATCATAAAACCCCACGGTAATCGAAGAAAAAGGGTAGCTGTTCGCATCCTGATAATGAGTTCTGATAATGACAGGATAGTGCCCCGGAAGCGTGAACGCGTCTGTGATGTGAAAGTCAGAGCTTGTTTCCTCATTCACACTGAGTTGGGGAATCGTCTGACCCGTGACCTGAGCCTTGCCCACGGATGCTTCAAACTGTACCGCATATGCAGGCTCATCGCCCTTGTTCTGAGTTCTCAGCTTCAGAAACACGCCTTTGTCGCTGTCTGTGACACTGAAGCTTGTTTCCATGCTGATGTAGGAGGCCCGGGTGTTTGTTACAATAGCCAGAGATATTAACATAAAAAAAATGAATTGTCTCATAAGATGATTTTTGATTTTCGGAGTATGGGCTTTCATTGGTTTTATTGAGAGTTCAGGGGGAATTAGAAAAATCGGTAGTAAGTGTCTAAGCATAAGTTTTTCTAAATTTATTTATAAACTGGACAGTAGAAAGTTCTGTTAGCAATTCGGGAGTAAAATCGATTTAACAATCTGAAATTCCAAACTCCTTTTTGCACATCTCTAAGGTGCGGATCAGAGGAGTGCGGAAATGGAGCCGCTAGGCGGAATTTTCGCATTTCGGCAGTGTGCGAAAATTCCGCCTAGCGGCTCCATTTCCGCACTCCTTTTACGGCCTCTGATATCTGATCATAAGTTTTTCAATATTTATTTATAAAAAATGTACAAAAACCTCTGCGCAGGCGAGGTTTTAAAGTCTCATGTCAGAGGAAGAGAATAATCTATCTACTTCGCCATATAATTAATGGTGCTGTAAATTTTACAAATTCGCCGCTGAGGATCATTCACGGAACCTGACGGGGAGATGCCTGGTGGTATGGCCTCGCCTTTTCCTAGACTTTCCGGATCAACTTTGACTTTTGAGCCTCTTCTCTCTGTCCTCAGAATACGTCGCTTGATATACTCGCTGATCGCTCTGGCTCGAAATTTTGAAAGCCGTCTGTTTAAAAACCGCCTGCGTTCTTCTGGCTCATATTTAGGAGGAAGTTCATTTTCAATACCTGCTGAGAGTTCCCTGAATAAGGGTTTTTTTTCGTCAAAACCGACTTGGTCAGTGTAGCCCACCACTTTGATTTTTAAGGTAATGATGCTGTCAGGATACTGGCCTTTATATTTTTCTTTGTCTGCAATAATCTTGCTAAGAAAATTTTGTTCAAGCGTGCGGATACCTTTGGCAGACAGATCATAACTGCCGATATCAAAAGATACATCTGATTCCAGCCTGTCACTTGTATAAGATATGCTCACATCCTGAACCTTTATACAAACATCAAGACTTGCAAGCACCTTATCTAAGGAGGCAATTTGCTGGCCGGTTTCCAATTCCTCGGCATAATTCAGAACCTCATCCAGTTCCGGGAGATAATCTTTCAGGGGACTGTCATAATCATCTCCGACTTTTTCTATAATGGTTTGTTTGAGTTTGGCTGCCTTGTTGGCAATTCCGTCAAGATAGTATCTTTTCAGAATAATTTTGGATGCGCTCAGACTGTTTTCAGCGGCCGGGAGGGCTTTTTTCGCCATCCACTTTTCTTCCAGAAATTTTTTTGCCTCATAAAGATTGTCTCTTGCTGTCACAAAATTATCAGGATATGTTCTTTCCGCGTTCAGGGTCTGCACCGTTTCAAAGTGCTTCTCAGCTTCTTCAACAGCATTTTGAACCTGCATCATCCCCTGTTTGCTCATACAGCCCGACAGAATGACCCCCAGGATAATCGTGTAACATAATAATTTGGAAAATTGTTTTTTCCCATCCCTCATAGCTGTTTCCTCCTTTTAATTTTAAAAATTCTGATTATAACGCGTTTTGAGGAGCGTGAAGTGTTCCGGGAGTGACCAGGTCAGCTTTTTTTCCTTTTCTTATCCCTTTTCCCTGTAATTTTTTCTCCAGGCGGCCGCAGGAAAAAAGGATAAGCAAAGGAAGAACATCGCGTTTCGGGAACACGAATATTTTCTTTTTCGTTCATATGAGGGCCTCCTCAAAAGGCGTTAAATCAGAAAAAAAATTATCTTTCTATGAAAGCGTCAGGTGTAATGTGGCAGGAAAAACTCTGAAGCTTTCATATCTTTGTTGTAGCTCTGGTGCGTGATTATTATGAAAAAATATGGCAAAAAATTTTTCCTTATCGCTATCCACCCGAAAGTTGCTGATAATAAGAAAGCTTTTTCTCATATATTTGAATCAGTCGTCTGATTTTTTTGACTCTGTTTTCATCTCCTTTTTGTTTTTCATGAATTTTCTGAATCTCTCTGAGATGATCAACAATATTGGCTAACAGCGGAACAACCTCTGTTCTGACATCTTTGCCCTCAGCTTCATCCTGACGAAGCTGGGCATATCTTTTAAGACTCAGTTTAAGCAGATTGCTTAATAATTTAATTCGTTCAATATCATAAGAAGACGCCCTGCCTGTTTCTGTCTGTGCATTACCCGTAACACCTGTGCCGGATATAATTATCACGCTGATAAGAAAGAATACGGAACAAGTCCATTTTCTATCTCCGTTTTTCTTGAAAAGTGTCATGTCATACGCAAGTTTTTATTGAGTCAGTTCACGAAGTTCTCTTTCCTTTGTTTTAAGAGCGCTTCGGGTTGTGCGAATTCCCTCTTTTATCTGGGGAGTCGGGGGAAATTTTTTATAAGTGGCATCCATTGCTCTCAGATCTTCGATAATATTTTTAACCACTGCGATGAGGTGTCTATCAACATTCTCGCCCCGCTTTTCCCGATCTTTGAGTTCCACATATTTATTATAATTTCCTGAAAATCTCTGTTTCAGTTTTTTCAGTAAATCAAGGGGCAGCAACTGTCTTTCCGTGATCACAAAACTTCCTTTGTATTCCTGGGAATTATTCGCCTTATCTGCTAAGGAAAGAGAATAATGATACGTTCCCGGTCTCCAGCGTTTGGTTGAAAAAGAAGATTTGTGAGTTGCAGAGGAGCCGCTGACATCCCATGATTTTTTCACAGATGAATTCTTTACCGCAAAGGTCATTTTTTTCAACGACTTGTTATCTTTTCCCTGAACAGTATAATATACTGTATCTCCTTCTTCATAACTTCTTCTGATCTTACTGATTCCGCCGGTTGGCCGGGTAACATCACGAGAGGTCTTCCTGATTTCAGTTCGCTGTTCAGTTGGCCGGGTAACGCTATGTTTTGCTTTTCCCTTTCCCTTTAAAACAAATTTTCCCTGATATTTTTCAGAATTGCCGGCCATGTCTTCCACCAAAAGAGAATAAGAATGCGTGCCCGGTTTCCATCCGCTGGTTGAAAAAAAAGACATGCGGGTGGCAGATTTCCCGCTGACATCCCATGGTTCCTTTATGTTATTCACCTTAAATGTCATTCTTCTGAGAGATTTGTTGTCTTTTCCCTGAACCGTATAATGTACTACGTCTCCTTTTTTATAACTTCTCTCTATGCCGATGATGTTTCCTGTCGGACGAACTGTATCCACTGATTTTGGTGCTGTCAGAGCAAAACTTCCTCTGTATCTCTTGGTATTACCGGCGTTATCTTCTATGAGAAAAGAATAAGCGTAAGTTCCCGGTCTCCAGCCCCGGGTTGAAAAAAAGGAGGCACGGTTAATATGCTGACCGCTGATATCCCACGACTCTTTCACATATGAATTATCCACTTTAAAACTCATCTTTCTGAGGGAGTTGTCATCATTTGCATCAAGAGTGTAATCTATGGTATCTCCTGCCGTATATCTGCTCCTGATTCCGGTCATGGTTCCTGTGGGCGGTGTCGTGTCCGTTATCTGTTTTTTTGCTTTTTTCGCTAAAACAAACTTTCCTGTGTATTCCTTAGAATTGTCCGCATTGTCTTCTATCAGAAGAGAATAATAATATTTTCCTGGTTTCCAGCCATCTGTTGAGAAGGAGGATTTGTAACTGACGGACTTTCCCTTAGCTTTCCATATTTTTTTGGCTGATGACTTGTTCTTTACTTTAAAGGTCATCTTCCTAACAGACTTGTCATCTTTTGCTTCAACTGTATAATAGACAGTGTCGCCTTGAGTATAGCTCTTTTTTATCCTGCTGATTTTTCCTCTTGGCGGCGAATCAGGTTTTTTCTTTAAAAGCTCTTTCTTTTTTTCCTCTGCAAAATATCTCACCTTAATTTTTGATGGCAGTCTATTCGCTTTTTTTATTGCTTCATCATATTTTCTTATAGCTTCGTCAATGCGTTCCCTCCTGGTTAACTCATCGCCATCATCAATGTATTTAAAAAATTCAATCAAGTTATCCACATCTTCTTGCTGCCCTCTTTCCAAATAAACCGTCAGAGTTTCTAAGTTCTCAGATAAGATAGTTGAAACTTTACGCCACTTAGCAGTTTGGAGAAGTTCGATTATTTCGTTGTATTTTTTAATCGCAAAGAGCTTGTTTTGCTCATCTGGCGTTTGCTGAGGAGGTTCTACACCGGATTCTTCTGCTTTTATGATTTTCTGTTTTAACTCATCAGATACTTTAATCTCTATAACCGCACGGATTTTAAGTTTAAAAGAATCGCCAGCCCAGTCATCATCCCAAAACTTGGGAGGTACGATCATGGTTCCTGTTAAATATTGGCGTATATTGCTTTTTGTTAATTTTAGTTTTTTTATACTGTCTTTTGTCAAAGAGTCAATAAATTTATCAACAGCATTTTCTATAGCAAGTTCCTTTGCCTCTTCATAAGCCAAATTTGAGCACTTATTAAGAAGGGTGTTTGCGCAGTCTTTTTCATACAACAGATCGTCTGTTTTTATAGGCTGTTTCTCTAAAGTATCCAATACTTTTATCAGACTTTGCTTTGTAGAGCCGGATGGTGAAATATTCTGTGCGTACACGGAGGCTAAAGATGTAAGGTCAACGATCATAAAAAGTAAGACTGTTTTTATTATCAGATTCAATGTAATAAAAGTTCTGCTTAAATTGTTTTTTTTGATAAGTGATTTCATATAAATTTTTTGCCTCTCCAAAATTATTAGGCTTCTACTGCTCCAAGCATAATTTTTTTCAACATGCTGTACATATCTGGACAGTAGAAAGTTCTGCCTAGCAAACTAAGTAATTCGTAACCGGACAGTAATATGTTCATACCTATATATATGGCGTCATGCGGCAAGGTCGGACGAAGTCTCACGACCTCTTCCCCGTATCATCCGCAAAGTTCCGTCAGCCGGAACTTTGCCGAGGGAGGACAGAAACTCCGCCTGAATGACACTTCGTACAACGCCCTCCGAGGGACAGTCGGAGGAGGCTGTTCTCAGCCATCCGTCATATTTTTCCAAAACCTCGGAACCCCGGGTCAGGGAAAGATACTGAAGAAGTCCGAGGGCTATTCCGGAAAGATTGACAAAACGTTCAATGGCTTCGAGAGTGAGATCAAATCTCTTCCTTTCAGTTTCAGTGAGACGACAAAGATAAATCTCCTTCCCCCTGCCCACGTCGGGAAAAGCTTTCGTCCAAAAATGATAGCAGAATCCTCCGATGAGATGCTTCAGCGTCCGAAACATGCTTTCCACTTTGGGACGATGACAATAAATCGTGACAATCTGTTCCGCGGGGAGTGTCAGATCGGAACACATAAGTATGTAACGGTCATCTCCGTCGGTGATGAAAACAAAACGGATGATGTCTCCGACCGGTTTCCACAAAAGATCCCATGTAAAATATCTGACAGTTCTGAGGTTTCCGGAGATCATCACTTCTGTTTCTCCGAACCGCTCGGAGAAATCGAAAACTTTTATGAGGCTCACCTTGTCTTTTTCCCGGAATGTCTTCTCCGAACTGTCTTCGGGAACAAGGTATCCCACATAATTGTTCTTCGCACGGGTGACAAGATGAACAGACTGTTCGCCGTTGTCGTTGACGGCTTCCCCGAAGGTCAGAAAAGCGGGTCCTGTGGAAAAGTAGGCGTCGAGAGTCACATAACACGGAAATCCCGTCTGTTCCGCTGTCCGGATGACAAGATTCGCCATCCGGGTCACCATGGTCGGTTCTCCTCCGATTTTTATGTCATGGCGTCTCGCACCGACCCCCTCATGAATCTGTCCGCAGAGCGGAAGACAGAAGGATTTTTCGGGGCCTCCGACAAGGAGGCCGACATATCCGAAGTGATGCCCGTTTATATGTTCGCCCCTGCCGCTGTTCTCCGAATCCTGGCGCAGAGATTTCACACCGGGCGTCTTCGACGATTCCTTAGCTATTTTTATGCCGTCTCCTATGAGAAGGGGGCGTCCGTTGAATGTGATGAGAGGATGCCGGCTGACGGATGTTTTTATCCAATAATTCAGGAGTTCCTCCAAGTCCCACGAGGAAGCCCGGAAAAAGCGCGGCATCGGGTCATAACATGCCGGATCGAGCATAAGCCAACGGATTATACTGCTTATTCCGTGATGGTCAAATCGGATTATGAGACCGAAAATAACAATGGAAAACCAGGAAAAGGCGGCCTCACGGGAAAAGCAGCTACGGAATTCCGATATGACGGATTCAATAATACTGATCATAATAAAGACTCCTTTTATAATTGAATTTATTTTGCTATTATGATCACATCGTATAATATAGTTTCACAAAAAAATCCACCGATTTTTTTTGAATTACTCAATTTACTAGGCAGAACTTTCTACTGTCCAGTTTCACTACCGTACACTTTTGTAAGTAATTAAATTTAATCTTTATTATATATTAGAGATTCATTTATAATTAATGACTTATTCTGTCGGGTTAAAAATTTGAAAAGCTACAGGAATGAGGATATCGTGATCTGAAAAATGATTCAGAAGTTTCAGTCCCAACTGAAACAGACTTAAATCGCATCGGTCGGTGCGATGGATAATTTTGTCCCATCCCTGTCTTATGGCCAGTGTTCCCAGAAACACAATCCAGATATAGGCCAGACAGGCGGCAATCATAAGACGGTTCAGGCGTTCGGGGTCGGAAAGGTGACTTTTATCTGATTATAACGGATTTGGGGGAGGGTTGTGATACCCGCCCAGAGAGGCTGAAATTAACAGATTTTGCAGCCAGTTCTCATGGTATCGAAATTTGTTGAGTCGTTCGGCCGGACTCTGAAATCCGTCGTCATATTTTTTCTGAGTGACCGGATTGGACGGAGCAAAATTTTGAACAAGCGCCCACCCGCGAATACTCAGTTCGGCAGAAAATAAAGAACCGTGAAAATACTGTGTGTTAAAAAGATGCCTGTCCATTTTCCGCATCATCCGGTCAAGCATATTGCTTGTTCTGAAAGCGCCCGGAAAATCATATGCGACTGAAAAGGAAGCGAGATTCTTATGCATCTTCTCAATTTTCTCATATATTACGGAAGGTACCGAAGTCCTGCGGGCCCATTCGCAAAGCCGTCTCACTCTCTGGGAAAAAGATGCTTTGCTCCGAGCTTCATAACAGTTCCGCAATTTGGAGGACACTTCCTGAAAAACATCACCGAATTTTTTGCGGGCCCGGTTTCGGATACCGATAAGGACGTGAAGAAAACACAGAATCAGAGTGATCATCGGGAAAATATTCAGAAGAGCCTTCCGGGTGGCTTTCCACCCGTCAGTGGTGGCGGTCTTCGGGCTGTATTCGGGATCAACATCCCGGGCTTCTTCCCCGAAGACGCCGTAAGCTTCTTCCAAAGACTCCTCTCCCGCGTTGTTCGCAACGGAAACACCCAGAACACATTCTTCGGCCACTGTGGTGGCAATGTAACATTTGTCGCCCCGAACCGAGCTGTGTTTTTCGTCCGCCCCGATATGCTCAGGAAGATTTTCAGAATCTCTGACAGTGGTGCCGACAATGCTGTTACGGCCAGGCGACCGCTCCGTTCTCTGCCAGTGCATATGATCTTTTCCGAAAACACGGGCAAGCGCCCGGAAGGGAATGTCGAATTTTCGGAGAAACAGCACCGGTTCGGCGTCGTCAGTCATGGCTGTCATACAGGGCATTACAAAGGACGGGTGAATGGTATAACTGTGGTTTCCGATTTTTATCCGGCGTACGGTTATCAGGAGTTTGCTCGAAAAACGACGGTCTTTCATCTGATATCCTTCGAAGATTTCAGGGGGAAACAGTTCAGGCGCCTTTGCCACCATTTCATCAACAAACAGCCTGAACTGAAAAGCATCTTCCACAATTCCGTTGTAAGAATCCTGTTCAAAAGGAAGAGAAATTGTGCGGTTCGGGCGGGAGCGTTCCGATTTTAAATTTTTTTGCATAATAACCTCCTATGAAAGTTGAAATTGTGATATATACTTACATAAAATCGGCATGCTGTAAATGTATTAATTGCAGCCTCCCCCAAATCCGTTATAATCAGACTTTTAATGTATGTTGAATCCGCGACTTTTCTGGTCGGAAAAAAATGTTTCTATCCGGAACCTTTTGGAATAATATTCACAGGCGTCTCCTGCCGATTTCATGTTTGTCACCAGAAAAATCGGTTCTTTTTTCTCCCACCACCTGACTATTGTCACGGGTCCGTATTTTTTGCCTGTGAACAGAACATTTTTCACAGACGAATAAAATCCGGGAGGCATGAAGCATCCGACCATATCAACCTGATATTTATTATCATCCTGATAATAAGTCACATTCGGGGCGGTTCGGCATACATAGCACCATCCCCAGTTGCTGAGAGTTTCCTGCAGACCGGTTCCGTCGAACTCGCCGTCTCCCAGAAAAACGACATGTCTTCCGGATTCCGGTATCATATCATGAACCTGCCGAATCAGACAAATATGGTCTTCCTCCTTAAAATGGCCCTTGCCGCCTTCGGTCACAATCCAGGCAAGAGGCAGAGCCCGCTTTTTATAAATCACACTCACTATAAGTATGGCACATCCGCGCCCCGCAGCGCTTCCGTCCATTGCCAGGACAATCTCCGGAAGCCCCAGACTCAGCAGCAGCTGAACGGCAAAAGGCAGGAAATATGCGGATATTCCGATTTCATCATTCATAATCCAACGTTTAAATTTTTTTTCCCGGCTTGCCTCTTTGGTTCCATCCGGAACCTTTTCCGCAATTTTAGGGAGCTGTGTGCTTTTGCTGCCTACGATACCGCTGATCATTCCGGCCAGAGTGTTCAGGTGCCGGGCCAGATTCCCCTGCGGCTGTGTCGGATAAAGTTTTTCCAGAGATTTTCTGATCTCCCGGTATCTTATTTTGTTGTCACTCATAACACTCTCCTTGTATTACAGGTTGTTTTTTATAAGATACAATATCATCATCAAATTATTTCGTCGATGATTTTTTATTGTCAATTTCAATTACTAATGTTACTCAGAAAAGTGTACGACAGTGAAATGTTTACTTACAAAAAACATTTTTTATCTGATTTTAATTACTTCTGTAGAAATATATTAAAGTTAAATACTTATGCTGATTTTTATTTTTGCTCAGATTGTTTTAAAATATAAAATCAAATAGTTAAAAAAGTGTACGGTAGTGAACTGTCCAGTACATATATAAAAGTCATTTCTTAGCAGATCGTGACTCCAAGATCATCTTTGTACATTTGATATTATTATTCACCTCTTTGTAATTGGGATCAACACGTTGGACAAGTTCCCATTCTCTGAGAGCTTGGGAAAATTTTTCTTTTTCAAAATAATTACGTCCCTTTCTATAGTGGATATCTTTATATAATCTTTCGCTTTTTCTTATATATTTCCAACATTTTCGACAGTCCTTTTTGTATCGAAGGGATGCTTTGAATTCCCTTTTGGCTTCCAGATAATCCTTTTTTTTAAAAAAGGCAAGACCGCGTTGAAAATGGGATCTGTATGACGCTATGGATTTGTCAGCCCAGCTTTTTGGAATTTTGATTTTTTGCCCGAGTTCCAATCTGTCAGCATTCTTAATTCCATTGATTTTTATGACGGTTCTTATATATCTTTTGTAAGCATTACAATATGATGTAATTATCTCCGAAAGTGTTTCTCCTTTTTTGACAGTATGTATGATATACTTCTCAGGTGGTTCGTATTTTATTAATGGTGTGTATTTTTTCCTCCATGTCTTTTGTTGTGTGCCAGCACATCCGATACAGATCACTGTCAGAAAAACAATGCAAATCAGTATTATATTTTTACTCACCGACATTGTATTTCTCATACATTTTTGTCTTGGAGGGTGTTTGAAAAGTCCCGTGGGGACGGCATATTTATAACAGCTTTTTATCACAGCGAGTCATGTTCAATCGTTAATTTGTACTGTTTTATTCCCAATTACAATCAACTGAGTGGTCTGATTCATCTTTATATCAACCTCTGCTTCCCGGGTTCGATATTCAGGATTACCAGAGGCTACGAGTTTAATTTGATACTTTCCACAGGTAAGTTTAATACCCTCAGCAGGTGTTGTTTTTCCTGTATCAGTCCCGTCTATAAATATGCGGGCAGGAGGGTCACAATGAATATTCAATGTTCCTTGCAGAGTCCCTTTCACATTTCGGACTAAGGTAAAATTTCCATTGCACGCTTTTAAATTGCCAGCCCCGTCTTCTATTAAAAGGGAATAAGCATAACTCCCTAGTTTCCAGTTTTTAGTTGAAAAAGACGCGTTGTGAGTTACAGATTTGCCATTGATATCCCATGTCCTTTTTACAGACGAATCTTTTACCATAAATGTCATCTTTTTTAAAGCGCTGTTATCATCTGCCCGGATGGTATAGGCTATGGTATCTCCCTGGATATAACTGTCCCTGATCTTGGTAATCTCTCCGGTCGGGGGAATGGTGTCATGTCCTTCCGGTTCTGTGATTTTACAGACTTCCTGTATTAAATCATCAGACATTCTGACTTCCACAACAGCACGGATTTCGAGTTTGAAAGAATCTGCCTCCCAGTCGTCATCCGAAAACGCAGGCTCTCCCACTATGGTTCCTGTAAGATAAGGACGTATCTTGTCTTTGGTCAGTTTTAATTTTAGAGGATTATCTTTGCTCAGGAAATCATCTGCAAACTTGTCTGTTCCTTTTTTTACTGCTGCCCGTATCGCCTCCTCATAAGCTGCCTTTGAACATTCGCTAAGGAGATTATCCTCGCAGTTTTTTTCATACTTCAGTTTTACCTTTATCTGCTTTTGCTTTGGTATGTCTTTAAAATCAGAGGGCAAAGTATCCTGGGCATAAACAGAACAGAAAAACGCAAAAAAGAAGATTAGAAAAAAGAGATTTATTTTTGGTATTGGTATCACAGTCCGCACAAGCTTTTTATCTCCTCGGAGGTCAGCATCCGGTTGTTATTCTATTTTTTCCACATCCTCCGGGCATACAATCCATTTTCTGCCAGATGGCAATGTCACCTTGAGGTATTTATCTCTGAACCCAGCCTCAATTACAGTATATATTTCTGCTGGTTTTGCTTCTCCCCAGCCCTGACATGGTTTTGTCACACTTTTTTTTACCCGTACACGCTCCCCAATCTGAAATTTATCAGGGGACTCTGTAACAACCTCCTGGATTTTATCATTTTCTTTTCCAAAAATGGGCTGCGTATGAGGAACAGGTTTCGGATCAGGCTCATTTTCCTTTCCAAAAAATTGACGGGGATCAAATCCAAAATGCTGGAAAGCGACAAATGCTGCCACTGCAACAAAGACAACTGTCAGTGCAGATACGACGATAATTTTTGATGACTTTTTTTTCAGAGGCTTACCCGTGTTGGGACAGAACTCAGTTCCCACGGGATGAGATCCCTCAGAACAGTGCGGGCAGCGGATACCAGATGTTTGTTTTGAGCTCATTTGTTTTTTCAGTTCTCCGATTTGGTTATTTTTTGAGTCTGACATTTCTCTGTCAGGGTTAAAACATGCCGGAAGCATTAACGATTACCATATTCCGCATCACTTTTCGTACAAAAATACGCGTGGAAAGATACCTTACAGTTTCGGCCATATATTCCACATCATCCTCACGATTAAAGGCTTTCCATCCCTCAAGCCAGCTCATTACTGCACCTCTGCCAGCGTGATGCTCCATGATGCTGAAGAGGATATTCCCCTGATGGTTTCCCTTTAGCTCTTTGCCGAACCAGAATCCTCCCAAATCAAGCGAAAATTCAGGAGTGAGCAGAAAAGCCTCTTTGGAAGGGGAACCCCGTAAGCTGAGTTCCTTGTGGCTTTGCAGCAGACCGCCAAACGTGGAAGGGAGAAACTGAAAAAGTCCCATTGCGCCTGCTGAGGAAATTGCCGCTGGAAAGAAACGACTCTCCTCCCTAACCACGCTGTAAAGGAGTTCCGGTTTTACAGAATTGGCTGTGCCTGCCTTTTTAAAAGCATCTGTGTAAGCCATGGGATAGGCTGTTGCCAGAAATCGCCCATCCTTCTGGGCAGTCGGTTTATAGCCCGCCAGAAACAGCGTCAGGGGCCAGTCTCCGGCTTTTTTTCCCACGGCTCCTGCAATTTGAAGCTTGCTGTTCAGTCTTTTGTCCAGAGCATTAGCAGAACGGGCATCCAGACGTAAGGCCATGATAAGACCTGTGTAAGCGATGAGGCCCGATGCGTCTATGTCTGACAATGACACATTCTGTAGGCGGCGGGAGGGGAATGCTTTGCGAAGTAAGGAGTCTGCCGATAAAGCTGCGGTGTATAGTCCGCTTTCAAGGGCGATTTGTAAGCGTTGGTAATAAACGGAATCCATGTTCAAAGTGGTTTCCATCCGGCTTTTCTGATAAGCTGATCGAAGCTGTCGTCTGGTTCCCGCATCAGGCCAAATCTTTCCTGCGGCACTGCGTCCGACATTCAGGTGCATACGGGCACGCACTGCATAATAATCATAAGGCGCTTCGATGATAATGGTTTCAAACATCTGGCGGGCATCTTCTTTTCTGCGTGCGTCTTCATATATCCGGCCAAGCCAGAACATTGATGCCAATCGCAGGGGGCCGTTGGGACGTTCAGACAGCAAATCCTCCAGGAAAATTTCGCTTTGGTGCAGGCTCTCCGAATCTCCCTGGGCGTAAAGGATGAGCGCAGGCTGAAACCGGGAGAAATTAAACCAGTTGGTACGTCCTCCGAGATCACACAGTTGGCGATAGTAGTCCATGGCCTCGTCCGGCTGGTTTGTCTGCTGATAATGCCGTGCCATATAGTAAAGCGCATCGTCAGTCATTTTGCCAGTGGGATATTGTTGTATCATGGTGGAAATATCCTGCCTGGCCCGGGATAAGTTCCTGCCGGGGCCTTCACGAAACAGGGTTTTAAAGCGTAAATAGAGAGCTTTTTGTGTCAGGCCAGGATCAGGGCTTTCCCTGATGGCCTTGTCCAAAATATCCACCACCACTCCCCTTGTTTTGGTTTTGTTGGACTTACGTCTGATTTTTGCCTGTTCAAAAAGCGCTTTGGCCCGGGTCAGGGATGAGGCATCGGTTTGTAATCCATCAAGGATTTGACAGGCTTCCTCGTCTTTGCCCAGGGAACTGAATCGGCTGGCACGGAGGAAAGCCAGTCTTTGGTGTGAGATATGCCCTGAATCTGTGAGTTTTTTCAGGATGCGCTTTTCTGAGAGGGTGAAGTCGTGATCTCTGGCAATTTTGAGATAACCCAGGAACAACTGACCTGCTTGATCTTCCAGGCCCGCAGACCAAGCCATATTGCTGGCGATCCGCAGTAAATCTTCCTCAAGCTGGGGCAGTTCTGTGAAAGAGGGGGACTTGAATACGTTTTTGACAAGTATGGCCTTTCTGAGCTTTTCCATCACGTTTAAAAATTCGTGAACTTGATTTGAGTCTGCTCCTGTTTCATCCATAAGTTTCAGCCAGCGCCACAAAGCCAATGCTGCCAGACTGGATCCTCCCCGTCCGTCATTATATGGATTTTCCGATGCCCATATTGCCAGTTTGCGGTATGTCTGAGCAGCATGGGCGGTCTCGCCTCGCAGGCGAAGACACTCGGCTATAAGAAACTGATACACAGGCCACATGGCATCAGCAGGGTTCCAGGCTTTTTCCTGGAATATGTTAATGTTTATGCGCCGAGCCTTTTCAATGTTTCGGGTGGCTTCCAGCAGAAGGATTATGTCTGTTTTTTGAGGAACTGGGGGAATAGTTTCAGCTTCTGTGATTCTGAGGAGTTTTTGCTTTAAATCATCAGATACGTTAACTTCGACAACTGCGATGATTTTTAGTCTGAAAGAATCCCCCACCCAGTCGTCATCCAGAAACTCAGGGGTTCCGATTATCGTTCCTGTGAGATACGGGCGTATTTCCTCTTTGGTCAGTTTGAATTTTTTCAGATTATCTTCAGGCAGGGAATCAATGAATTTATCAATTCCTTGTGTTATGGCTGACTGCCTGGCCTCTTCATGGGCTAATCTTGAACACTCATTTAGGAGGATGCCTCCGCAGTTTTTTTTATGCGATATTTCTGTTTTTATCAGCTTTTGCTTTAACATATTCCTTAAAACGGATGGAAATAAAGCATCCTGAGCATAGACGGAATATAAAGAAATAAGATTGAAAATCAAAAAAAGGAAAAGTATTTTTTTTATTGGTCTTGGAACAAATTGATTTTCGTTTTTGATAAGCGGTTTTATATTAATCATTTTTTCTGCCTTTCTGAAGGGCTATTTTCTCCGTATCCTCACTTTCTCCCTTGTTAATGAGACGACTGGCATTTTGCAGGAGGGACAGTTGTTGAAGGATTTGGACAGGTTTGTGATTTTGACGATAGGCTCTGAAGTCATAGATTTATTTGAATTCGTCACGAATAGCTAATATGGGAATAGGTGAGGTCCATACATTATGATTCTCACACTTTTTACGCATATTATCCTGTAAAATCTTCTTTCTTGTGTCAAAAAGCGCATGTCTCAATGTTCTTCCTTTAGATTTTTCCTCATTGTGAAATAAATTTTTATAAAACTCCTTAGCAAATTCGGCACATATCCCATCTTTTATCTTCCATCTGTAGCCCAATACGCTTGGAACCCCGCAGTCAATCAAAGTCTTCATAACCCCTAATTTTGATTCATTAGAAGATAAAAAGTCATAATAAATTTTTTCTGAATAGGTTGTAGCTCCCTCACAACAACTCAGATACACAAATTTAAGTGTATTATGTGTTTTTTCAATTAAGGAAGGAAGATCATTAGCATATATGGCATCCGCTTCTTTATATTCACCCTCTTTATGAATAATTATTCCACATCTGGTCTCGCATAATGCATGACCTGCATAATGGATAATATGCCAATCAACTTCAGACAGTTTATCTTCCAACTCACCGAGTGTGGATGCCTTATCGAAATAAATCTTTTTATCTCTGTCAGAAGCTTCGTTAAGGGCTCGGAAATGTTCCTCCAGGAAAGAAATCTCATCGTTTACATGTTTTAGTTCAGGCAGATCACAAACCTTTGGTTTGCCTGAATCATCTATTGTTACCTGACGTTCATCTGAAACTCCCTCAATGAATAAAATGTTTAAATCTGAATAATGTAAATCATCATAAGAAAGGAATCTCGACTTATTGTTTATTTTTACAGTTGAAGAAGTAAAATTAATATTTCGAGATATAGGATAATTTTCTGCAAGGTAATGTTTTTCATCAAAAGAACAAAGCTCCCAAGGTATGCTCAACGTGTCACTGTTACCTGAGAATATTAAATGTAATTTTTCAGTATCTTCATTCTCATCAACCCGGCACATGGCTGTATTGTATGCTTTGCCAATATCTTCACTTTTATCTGTTAAAGATTTCATTAATTCAACACCAAGTAAATTCGCTGAATCTATCCAGTCTTCGGAAACAGGATAAAATCTTATACCTCTGGCTAATTCGCTAAAAAAATGGTGATTCAAGTCAACTTCAGTCTCAGATGTTTCAATACCGAGATTTGATTTGATACAAATCTGTAATCTTGATTCCACTATTACAGATTCAATCTCAAGGTATGGATTTTTTGGTAAACGCTCTCTTCTTTTGGTTGGTTTGCTCTCATGCCTTACCAGAGGTCCTCGAAATGGACCTTTATCATCATCATCCTCTTCGTCACCTATCCCACTTTCCTCCGGGATCCCTTCTAACAGCCTTTTTATAGGGTCAGAGTCTTTATTGAAATCAACAGCTATTGCCCCTTCGACTAAAGCTGGAGGTTCATCATGTCCTTTTTTACAAGATTTAAGAATTACAGGAATAATCGGACGATTCATATTACTAATTTTTTGAAGATGATTCCATAATTCTCTATCTTGTACCCAAGGCCAATCTCCCTCTTCTCCAACAAAAAGAGCTGCTGATTTGATATTATTAATGTCTTCCTTTAGTCTCTCCTTCCATATGATTCCGGCTGGCAAAGAATCCTTATTCCATGATTTGTAACCCGCTTCTTTTATATCCTTTTCAATTTTCTCAACTTCAACTTTATTTTTATCTTGATAACATAGCAAAATATCGAAATCATGCCCAGACGAAGAATGTAATTTCTTAATTTCTCCTTTTTTTGATTTGTTCATAGGACCGAAGGACAGATCCTTATATTTTGATTTCATAAAACTCAACAATGACAACAATGACTTTCCCCAAATTGCACTAAAAATTGAGCAAAAACTAGCGAATACTATAAATTTATTATTCTCGCCCAATTTAGGGATATCTCGTAATAATTTAGTACAGTTTGGCAAATAATTACCAATAAGTTGTATAATATTTGCTATAGATTCATTAAAAAAAATAAAAATGATACATACGATAATGATAAAAGACGATATTGTTTTGGCGATCATAATTAATAACCCTGTATGCATAGCTTTAAAATTAACAAAACTCCATTTTTTTAACCAAAAATAAGGACATTAACGAATATTCAGTAGATCGAAAAAATTCGTAGTACAACAACTTGTAAATTCGTCCCCCCCCTGAACAGGAATTTTAAGCTGCCAGAGGACGTCCGGTATAAGTCCATTTGAAGGGTTTGGCCATGGTCTCATTGAAAAAGTCGATAAATTTTCTCATTCGAATTCGGAGATGTTCCGTGGAAGAAAAATTTCCCCGTCTTATAAGGCGTCGGGAAAGAACAGAGAACCATATTTCAACCTGGTTCAGCCAGGACGCGTGTTTCGGAGTGTATATAAAATGAATGCGATGCGAAGGATCGGACAGAAATTCCCTGCGGGTTTCCATCGATTTCAGTATTCCGCTCTTCCCTTTCATACCGAGAAAAATGTCGGGATGACATCTCCGTGCGATCAGTTCCGTCAGGGATTCGGACTGATGAGTGTTAAGATTGTCCGTGATGAATATCCACTTCGCTTCGGGGTCGGTGTCAGTCGTCTGTGTGATATGCCTGACATAATCATCCTCGGTTCCTGTAGGACTGATCGTCGGTGCGATGATCCGGCCGGTGGCGACTTCGAGGTTGGCGATCAGGCAGAGCGTGCCGTGACGTTCGTAGTTGTATTCGACACGTTGCGGTTTTCCGCCGGGTTCGGCGGGGTGCGTGACGTGACACCTTTCCAGTGCCTGAATGCCCGTCTTCTCATCGTTGCAGACCACATGTGTCCCCTGTTTGTGAAGTTCGGACGCCTGCAGATATATGTCGCAGACGGCCATGACCTCTTCTCCGAACTGCTCCTCGTCATCATACTTCGCATTCAGC
Organism: Desulfonema magnum; assembly: GCF_017377395.1. GTDB lineage: Bacteria > Desulfobacterota > Desulfobacteria > Desulfobacterales > 4be13 > Desulfonema_C > Desulfonema_C magnum. The sequence continues at coordinate 1,926,434 of NZ_CP061800.1, forward strand.
CAGTACCTCGATTTATGCGGTTTCACCTGAGCCTCTCTCAGAAACCGTCCCACACTGTCCGGAGATATCGTTTCCACAATCTCCCGGCTTACCGCCTCCCGGGCAATATCCTTATAAGTCCTGCCGCTGACCGGTCCGTCGGAGTTGTCGATGACCTCGCAGGCGATGGCCGCGATGTGTACGACCTGTTCCGGCGAGAAACGGGGCGGAGCGCCCGGACGCGGAGCATCTCCGAGAACTCCCGCAATCTTTTTCTCATACGCGGCAGGGCTCATTTTCTCTTCTTCCGATTCTTCCGCACTCCTCAGGCCCGGATGGGAATCCTCCCATCTCTCACACCATTTGCGCACTGTCTTTATGTCAGTTCCCATATCCTTCGCTATCCGCCTCTTCGGCATCCCGTCCGCATGCAGAAGAATAATATTACTCCTCTCCCACAGCCGTTTCTCACATGTGGTACGACGGGTCATCTGTTCAAGGATATCCCTCTGTCTGTCCGTCATGGGAAATGTCGTATCTTCCCTCTTTTTCGTCACACTTTCACAAAATACTTCCGCAGAACTGTCTGCCACGGCGTTTTCAGCGAACATCTGAAACCTCCTTCGGAATTTCTCAGTCATTTTAATAATGCGACACGAATATTCTGTCCGTCAGCTAACAGTATTTTCGCCAAAAGTAAAGGAATTTTATTTTGAAAAATATCTTGAAACAGGGGGGGACGAATTTACAAGTTGTTGTAGTAGTATACCACTTCGTAAGTTCGTGACCCCCTTTGTGGATTGTTACAGATACGTAAAATCAGCCTGTTATGTCCGCTCAGGGGGGTTACGAACTTAAAAAGTGGTGTAGTTCCGCGTTCAGGCGGTCTGTTCTTCCGGGATAACCTGCTGATTTTACAGTCACCGCCTGAACGCGGAACTACGAACTTTTTCGGATGAGTCGGAAGTTTTCGATCTACTGATATTCACATTTATCCACTTTCTAAGCAGACCTATGCGAAAATCTAACAGACTCCGTAAGTTCATAATTATACCTTTTGAAATTAGGCGTTTAATAACATCTGTCGGATATTCATTTTTGTTAAGAGAGCCTGTTTTTAATAATTCTTCTCTGATTGATACCTGAATTGAGCGATTTTTCAAAAATAATTTGATTCTTATTCAATAAAATAAATATGTTAGAAACTGTCATATTTTAACCCGTCAGGTGATTTATGTTTTATTTTCATTTTTCCCTTTACTCATGAGTACCGTGTGCTATAATTAACTTATTGTAAATATAATTTTTTAATTGTTTTTCATGAAAGGAGAAAGACAGCTGTGAAAAATGTATCTCGGAAAACGGGCATTGATAAGATTGAAGAAACAGACGACAATATCACAGGACGGGGAGGACTCGCGTTCTTTGTCCGATATCTTACCAACATTGGTATATTTTCTCTTCTCATCGGACACTTCGGTGACCTTCGGAAAAGTAGGAAAGGGTTGCCGGTCGAAGACCTCTTCAGACAGATATTCTGCTGGTTCCTCGACGGCACAAGCCGTCATATAAGCTGGTTCGACGAACTTGCGAAAGATGCCGGATATGCCGGAACCATAGAACAGTCGCCGGATAAGATGGCGTCTTCGCACGCAATAAAACGTTTCCTCAGATCCTTCGGTATCTTTAAGACATGGATATTCCGAAAGATTCTGAAAAAAATGTTCATATGGCGTCTCAGGATTGCGAATCCCGCCGTGATATATATTGATATTGACACAATGGTTATGAACAATGACGATGCGGCAGGCCGTGAAGGCGTCGGGCCGACCTATAAAAATACGGCAGGATTTCAGCCGCTTCAGCTGACATGGGGCAGATTTGTCATCGACGCTGTCTTCCGCGGCGGAAAATGCCACAGCAACCACGGGAAAACTGTTATAAAAATCATCACCGAACTGGTAAATCTCGTCCGCAAAGAATATCGTGAGGATGCGGTCATCGTGCTGACGGGTGACAGCGGTTTCTCCGATCAGAAGAATTTCGAGGCATTTGAAAAGCTCGGAATATGTTATGCTTTCGGAGGCCGCATTACCAAAGACATCGGAAAGGTCGTGACATCTCTGGCAGAGAACGCTTTCGGCGAGTTTGAGAAAGGGAAACAGAGATGGCGATTCGCCGACTTTGGCTTTATATACGGAACATGGAATATGTTCCGCCGTCTCATCTTCTGTCAGCCGGTATATAAAGATGGTCAGATGCTCCTTCCCTTCGACAGGGCGGAGACGGTCATTATTACCAATATCCGCTCCGACACGGTGGGGGATGACATGCCGGAAGAGCTGACCCGCCTGACAGATCCCGCAAACATCGTCGCCCTGTATCACAGCCGGGGCGCTGCCGAACTTGTTTTCCGTTCCCTGAAAGATTTCGGATTCGAACAGATGCCTTTCAGAAAATTCCCGCCGAATGCCGCCCTGTATTACATGATGCCTGTCGCATTCTTTCTGTTCGAAGCTTTCAAAGAAGACATCCTTGCCCCGGTCATACCTCTTGAAAGCTACGCAGGCACAGTCAGACGAAAATTTATTGATATTGCGGCAAAAATCGTCTCGCATGCCGGCAGGATCACTCTGAAACTCACTTCCGCCGTCTTTCGAAGGCTGAAGCTGAGGAAAATATGGGAGGCCTGTCACAGAGCAGTTCCTCTCATATGCTGAAACGGCAAAAACTGTTTCATAATACCAGTCGTATAATAAGGTATAAGCCGAACAGGGGGAGAGGTGCGTCCGAAATCGGCACAACAGCACATCCGAAGCTATGTCCGGCCCCGTTTTTCCGGTAAAAATGACCGTTTTTACGAAATCAGACTTCATTTTCCGCCCTCTCTTCCGAAAATATCTCATCCGAATATTTCGGAGCTGTAATTTTCGTCACGCAGCCCCCTGTTTTTTTGCTCATTTAACAGAATCGCTCAATTTAGGTGATAAATAAGATGGTCTTTCAATCAATCTTACTGATTTGTCATCTGTTTTTAGCCTGTTCGCTAATATTTTCAAAACTGCTTGTTCAGCCTCATCAAACCCATTCCAAATTTCATATAGGTACCACGCCCTTTCTTTCTGTATAATTATGTTGCTGATTTCATCTACATCCCAAAAATCCAAAGGACGATCATATTTCCAATCCTTTTTCGATTCCATCAAATTATAACATGTCGCCTGTAAAAGTCGGGGATTTCCTTCTGTTTTCCTTAGTATGGATTTGATAGCGTGTTCAGTATAAACAGATTCTCCATTGACTTTCGATTTTATATTAAAGAAAGCCTGGGCTTCGTCTTTATCCAGAGGAGTAAATTCCTTTGAATCCGACGAGCCTGACATGCTAATAAGATTCTTCCAGTTATCATCATCTTCAATTTGTATCTCTTTCAAACTCTTTCTTCCGCAAACAACTATATTGACATTCTCTTTTCTTTTAAGTAAGTTGTGTAATGATTTCAAAAAAACCACTTCGTAAGTTCGTGACCCCCTTTGTGGATTGTTACAGATACGTAAAATCAGCCTGTTATGTCCGCTCAGGGGGGTTACGAACTTAAAAAGTGGTGTAGTTCCGCGTTCAGGCGGTCTGTTCTTCCGAGATAACCTGCTGATTTTACAGTCACCGCCTGAACGCGGAACTACGAACTTTTTTGGATGAGTCGGAAGTTTTCGATCTACTGATATTCACATTTATCCACTTTCTAAGCAGACCTATGCGAAAATCTAACAGACTCCGTAAGTTCATAATTATACCTTTTGAAATTAGGCGTTTAATAACATCTGTCGGATATTCATTTTTGTTAAGAGAGCCTGTTTTTAATAATTCTTCTCTGATTGATAAATAAGATGGTCTTTCAATCAATCTTACTGATTTGTCATCTGTTTTTAGCCTGTTCGCTAATATTTTCAAAACTGCTTGTTCAGCCTCATCAAACCCATTCCAAATTTCATATAGGTACCACGCCCTTTCTTTCTGTATAATTATGTTGCTGATTTCATCTACATCCCAAAAATCCAAAGGACGATCATATTTCCAATCCTTTTTCGATTCCATCAAATTATAACATGTCGCCTGTAAAAGTCGGGGATTTCCTCCTGTTTTCCTTAGTATGGATTTGATAGCGTGTTCAGTATAAACAGATTCTCCATTGACTTTCGATTTTATATTAAAGAAAGCCTGGGCTTCGTCTTTATCCAGAGGAGTAAATTCCTTTGAATCCGACGAGCCTGACATGCTAATAAGATTCTTCCAGTTATCATCATCTTCAATTTGTATCTCTTTCAAACTCTTTCTTCCGCAAACAACTATATTGACATTCTCTTTTCTTTTAAGTAAGTTGTGTAATGATTTCAAAAAATTTTCTAACCATTTGCCCCCCCAGTCAGAGATATCTTTTATAAGATCATCAACATCATCAACAAATAAGACAACGGGTTTATTCATTTTGATTTTACGATCTAATTCCCTATTGAAGATAGCTAAGAAATTATGATTATCCAGTGTTTCAGTCTTACTCGAGTCAGAAAAGAAGAGCATATAATTATCAGATTTAACTTTTTTAGAATAATTCTCAATAGTATCTAATCGTTCTGTTCTAGTGAGAATGATTATCATATAGTTTTCCTTTTCTTTTTGCTGAAAATTAAACATAAATGATGTTTTCCCGGTACCCGGAAGTCCATATAAATTTAATACGTTGTTAGATTTGCTTTTCATCTTTTCTTTTACAAAATCAACAAAATTTTTTCTATCACAAAAAACTTTTGGAAGCAGCTTCAGACAAAAATTATCGCCGTAAGGATTATGTATCTCGTCTATCGGAAGGAATTTTACTACAATATCTTCAAATTCTTGCTTTGATTCACGCGGCTCTCCCTGATTCTTATCAATACTATAATCAATAAAGTCTATAAAAAACTTGATTAACTTTATCTTTATATATCTATTTTTATTATTAATTTTTCCATGTCGAGCATAAAGTTTTATCGGTATCAAACCTATGCCGGGGCGTTTTATTTCTATATTACCAAATTCATCCTCCTGAGCATCAGGTAATATTTCAGGTGTCGGATATATACTCAGAATATTATGGTAAGCAGATGGAGCAAAATGACTATCCTTATCAAGCTCTATCCAGATTGCAATATTCCATGCCGGGCTTGCCCCTTTATTTACCAAACGAATTGGCAATGTTATATGTCCACTCTTGCCGTGTCCGTTCTTTTCCGAATAAAAAACTTCTTTTTCATCCAAGAGCATAATACCTATATCTGCTTCTCTTGATTTGACAGTAGTATTTTTCTGAATTCTATCCTCGATAGCTTTAAGAACATTTCTATATATTCTGTAATTACGGTTTTCCCTATCCCTGTTTGGGCATTGTTCGACAAATTCTCTGATTTTTGTCAAAAACATTCTGTCATGACTCCGAAAAGCAACCTTAAACGAATTGTAAACTTTTGAATACAAATCTAACAGCTCTTTGTACATAGGAATATATGAAGGTACATCTTTTATTGACTTCACTGTATTCTTGAGAACAGTATCAACATTCTCATCTTTCACTCTCAGCAATTCTATATATGATTTATATACATTATGTTTAATTTCAGTATGTTCAACTTTATTTTCCAAAGTATTCAGACCATATTCAATGCGGCTGAAAGTATTTATCAAACCCTGTTTGTTTTTTTCAAATATATCCATAATAATAGCAATATCTTCAAAAAAATTAGACTCATATTTTTTTTCCTGTTTAATGGAATGTAATATCATATTGGCAATACCATGTTGGGTAGCAGTTAAGCTTAACAGCTCAGGGTCTTCTTTAAATATCGAAACAAGATATTCTTTTCTTAACTCAAACTTTTTATCATTAAATTCTCTTTTAGTTAAATATTTATACCTATTCAGATTTCTTTCTATACTCTTCTCATACTTTTCATATGCAAATTCAGAAGTATTTGAAAATATTCGATCCTGCTGTTCTTGACGGACTTTGGAAATTCCTTTTAGTTTCTGAAAGACCTCTTTTAAAGCTTTTTTCCCTTCACCTATCTGATTATTATCAATATGTTTTCCAGCCTCTTCAAGCCCTGCAGATGCTTTTCTTTCTAATTTCTTTAATTCCCGCTGTGTTTTCATTTCTCCATAACTATCAAAAAGCTTCTTGGAAAAATAGAAAAAAATCACTATTATTATTAAAAGAAGAAAAATGGCTATATAAAATTTATTATATGAAATGGCAGAATCAACAGAATCAACAGAGGGACTTTCTTTTACAAGAATCATTTTCCTGAATTCTGTTAGAACATTCTCTTCTTCCTCCCAAAAAGCAACCATCTGAATATTGAATTTATCTCCCATAGGCTGGTCATAGTCCCATATATACATCCCCCTTCTTTTAATTGTTTTGGCATCCTGTCTTTTTTCTGATTTTGAAGGATAGTCTGTAATTCTTGCCTTAACTCGAATCGAAGGATCTGTGATGATTGTTGTGTCCTTAAAAAGTCGGGCTTTAATTCTTATCGGCTCTCCGGCAAAATGCGAATCTGAAAGTTCAAGCATCTCAATAGAGTACAAATCAAACATCTTGGACAAAATGTTATCGTAACTATTTTTGACCTTTCTGAAATCACGCTAAAGCCTTATCCAACGTGTGATTATTGGGAATAATACTCTGAAAATGCTCTTTGAAAATTTTTCGGACGTCAACGAACTTCGGGCAGAGTCTGACTAACTTGTTAATGGTCACATTTCGGAAGCGTCGGAGCTTCCTCAGATTCTGCTTCATCATATTGACGACGAGGTATGCGATGACTTTGACGCCGACGCAGGCATGAGCCCCCTTCCGATCTCGGAGATGCATTGCTCCCAGTTCGAGAGTGTCTTTGAGGAGCTTCCGGAATTCTTCGATGCGATGATGGAAGGCGAAGGCATGCAGTGCCTCGCTGCTACGCAGAGGTCGTCCTGCTATAATAAGGTAGCTGACCGCCCGTTTCCCCTTCGGAATATAGAAGACGAGAATAACCTCGCCGAAGGTTTCGCTTACTGCTTCGGTTCGATACACCGGCTGTCCGTCTGTTCCCCATCCGGGAGTAAGACGATCTTTGAAATTTTTCCGCCACTGGCCGGCCTTCCGGATTTCTCCGTCAATTTCAAAGACGTAGTTGTCCTTGCCGCGGAAAATTCCGGTAAGAGTCAGTAAGAGTGCGGGATCGGACGATTCGGCATCTTCGTTCGCAAGGCCGGTGTCTGTAGCTGACGCATCCGATTCGGACGAGGCTTCTTCCGAACATTCACCGCGGCAGAATGCCGCGATATCCTGAGAAAAATATGCCGCATCACCTGTAGTTCCGAGGCGGCTGATGTCAATGCCCGCGGCTTCGAATTTTGCTTCGGCGGCTTTCAGCATCTCCTCATATATCTCAGGCTTGGTTTTAAGCCCCCTGCCCTGTTTGGAGACTATCCGCACGTCGAGAGGGAGAATAATGTCGCCGATTACCAGAATCAGAGCGATCACGTTCTGCCCGTTCGCCACGCGTTTAAGCTGGCCGCTCCACCATTTCCATACATAGCCGAGTTCCGTGGCAATACGGGCAATCACGGAGTCATCGACTGCCATAATCAGTCCGTCCCGGCTTTTTGTGGCATCGCTCATGGTGAGCCTCTCCCGCAGGAGAGGAACAGCGATGCTGTAAAGGTGATTCTGCAGGAACTTACGCCAGCAGTAAACACTGACGTTTTTAACACGGTCATAGGTGGCGGTTTTCGGGAGTCCGAGCACCTGCATAACCTGGTAAACATTGTCCGCTCCGAGAAATACCGCCATGCTGATGAGAAGAAGGGTTTCCATATCCTCATCAGGCATCCGGCGGAAATACGGGCGGAGTATTTTTCCGAACTCCTCGGCGGCACGAAGCATTTCTTCGGTAAAATGTTCCTCAGCGGTTTTCGTTGTCATAATAAGAACCTCCTTATAATATCGGCACCCGGAATCAGGGCGGTCAGAGGCTCGGACATATATTTCCGAACCGTATATTTGTACAGTATATCACGAAGTCCGTCGTATGCCAAGAAAAATTTTAAATCCGAGTGTCTGACTACAGATTCGCATTCTTAAAATATAAGCTGGTTTCAAACGCATTTTCATGAGATTAATTTATGTAAACTCAATATAAACAGCATGTTAATTTCAATACTGGAAAGGTCAATATTTTTTAAGGCATTGAATTCCGATCGGCCGACAGAATAAAACAAGCCGCCTGTGTCATGTGCAAATTTTTTCCATTCCCTTTCATCTTCCAATCGCTGCATTTTATCTCTCTGTCTTTCTATACATAGTACATTTACAGCGCATCCTTTCCTTTTGAATTCACTCATGATAGGAATCAGTTTGTTTCTTATCAGATTTTGCCTTACTTTTTCAATTTCGCTCCTATTTTCACTGTATTGCTCAAACTCTTTGGTTGAATGATAAAGTTGCCCATCTGTAATCAGGAATATTTGAGGAATATGAGTCCCGCTAAAACTGTCTGCTTCTATAAATTCCTTATGTGCTAATTCAAACGCAGGAGCAAAAAGTGTATATTGGACATCTAACCCCTTTCTTGGCCTTCTTTCAATTTTTTCATTTACGCCTGTCAACTTTTGGGTGAGGTAAACATCAGAGGCAAAATGTACAATGCTGATCCTATTTTTCTGAGACATATTATATTTTTTGAGAAATTCAACAATATAATCTATCGCCTCTTTTTCAAGGTTTTCAGGATAAGAATTCCTCATACTTCTTGAACTGTCAAGAAGGAGGATTAAATCAGTACCTATCTCCGCATGAGGGTTTGTTTGACAAAAAGCCGATGAAACCCCCAGACCACCGGTGATTATAAAAATCGCAACACTATAGCAAATAAAACAAATTAACCTTTTCATATTTAATTACCCATTATCAAGTGTTCTGAAGCTTCCTTCTGAGATGTCTGAAAGACAGCATCTCTCCATTTCCAAGTATCTGTGCAAGCTCTAATATCTCTTTTCAATCTCAGCCCAAATCTTAACCCGATTCTCATCAAGCAAAAACTCTTTGATTTCTTTAATAAAAAATTGATTTCCTGCTTGGATGCTTCCGATTATATCAATCCTTCTCAAGTCTTTATAATAAGTCCTTACAGTTCTCGGAGGCGATTTTCTGATATTATATACTCGGTCTTCTCTGGTAAATTTATATTCAGTTTCTATCTTAGGATATCCTTCTATATTACCAAAAATTTTCTTATGATTTCTATCATACGCCCCGATAAAAACCCATCCTGCTTTTTCATCTTTATTGTCAGTAATAACAGTGTATTCAGAATCCCCCGTTAAGATTGATCTGATAAAAACGTCATCGGGTATCTCCATTTCCTGGATAGCTTTTTCTTTTAATAAGTTAGCCGACTCTTTTGAATAAAATTCTCCAATATAAATTCGCCAGTACCTTCCGTCAAAATATTTTCCCTCTCCATAGTCGTTACAATATTGATTATGTAATTCAGATGATAAGCAGGAAATAAAGAGTTCTGGATACCGGGCTTTGATTCTTTCAATTTCTTTTCGGGCCAAGTCTTCATTATTGTAGGAACCAATAATAACAGCCCAATCTCCTAGCTCCAGTTGCGATAGAAATTCTGCCACAGGCTTGTCTGATACAGAATCATCAGCTTTGAAAACAGGGTGGGGAATCTTAATGGAACCGTCCTCTCTCATTCCCGATTCATTGACAGCCTTATTATTTTTTTTCTTAGGTATAGTTGTTCTTGATTCTTTTATTTTTTTTGTTGGCGGTGTTGAATCATACGAATCATCATTCGCATTAAAAATTATATAAAATCCTGGAATAAAGATCAGCAGCAATACACATCCTATAACAATCCACCAGATTTTATTAATATTTTTTATAGATGCTCTAAATCTGGATATGGACTCCCTATCCAGATGAATCGTTTTTTTTCTTAAAGGCTTACCCGTGTTAGGGCAAAAGTCTGTTCCTTCCGGGTGAAATCCTTCGGAACAATATGGGCAGCGAATACGATGAGGTGTTTGTTTTTGGGTCATCTGCTGTTTCATGTTATCTACACGGATTAGGGATAAGAAGAGGATTTCTTCACTTTTCTTTTAATCCTTTTCTTATCCCTAATCCGTGTAGCGATGCTTCCCGCCGGATGGATAAATCCAGCAGCAAATTGATAAGAAATATACTACGGATTTCAATACAATGTTCTTACATCTTTCCCTGATTGGTCTTTGATAAAACCGGAATCAGAAGGAGCAGCACTATTCCAATCCGGCGAAGACATTCCCGGCGGAAATCTGTTATTCCAAATCTCAACAGTTATCTTTATATTTGGGAATATTTCATCCCAGTTCGGAGGCGTAATGTTTGCAATGGTTGGAAATATTTTATTCCAGCTCGGGAAGCCCCCTTCTATTTTTAATTTAGGTGGAATCCAAACCACCGCAGGCGGAAAAGTCTCAGTTTTCTGAGGCCGCTTTCCTAAAGAAGTAACATTCACCTCAGCCTGGGGATGCTGCTCCCATTGCTTACCACGCTTATCTGTTACATGGATGACAGACTGAACATTTTCCATAATGGTATGCCAGCTTGGAGCAGATGTGGCGAGATTTTTGTGCAGGCTGGTGAGAAAAGCATGGGTAAATTTGCCTCCGTATTGAGAACTTGTCCAGGAATATTCCCCGGGTACGGAACCGGATGCAATGATATGACCTCTGTATTTTAAAAAGAGCTTCTGATAGTTTTCAGCTTTCGGTCTGGCCGTACCAAAATTCTGGCTGAAAATAGAATCGCTGTAACTGTTACATGAATCTGACATGGCGATAAAGAAACGTGGATTTTTCTCTCGAAGCTTGGAAACGATATCATCTAAATCCAACCTCCGATCCAGGGCCAGATAAGGCCATCTCGATTCTTTGTTTCTTGTACGACCACCATGACCAGAATAATGAAATACTGCCACATCATCCGACCCAAGGGATAATATGTCTAAAGCATTAAGCACATTGCTTTTATTCAGACGATTTCCGTAGCAAGTATCAAGATTTAATCTCATGCCTGTATGATTGGAAACAGAGTTATACAGCTCTGTCACCTTGAGCAAATCTTTCTCAGTGCCTTTACCGACTGAGCGATCATTGGTGTCTGCGGCGATCACAACATGAAGTGTGGCACTGAGAGACAAATTCGGAAAAACAGCAATCAATGTAACCATCACAAGAGATAAATAAAATCCCTTCCATTTTTTATGAAACATAATAATAGCTCCTGAATATTTAAGAATATCAATAAATTCATTTCGCCAGAGGAAACAAAGAATAAGCAAGTTCGATCAGTTCTTCTCTGACAGGATCGGAATCCTCTATCTTTTCATCATCTCCCTGGGCAAACAGCCAAAGATCGCAGGAGAATGATAAAAGAATCACGACAGCTTCCCCGCCCTTTATAAATTTCAATCCCACTTCAGGACGAAACTTACACGACTTTTCAATGCCGAAATGATAGCTGTTCTCATCAAAGATCAATGACTGGATTTTTTTTAGTTGCTCTTCGTTAAGATTTGGCCCCTGTTTTGAAATGGGAAATCCGGCTAATGCTTCTGATGAGGCTTTTTCTTGTTCGGCATTTACCCGGAAACTTTCCACACGCTCAGGGGCAGCAATTACAGAGATCATTTGGTCTCCGAGGAAATCTTTGACATCTGGTGGAACTTTGACTGTCGTCTGTATGGGAAGCGAGCAGGCCGCCACCATGAATAATACACCTAAGCCAATAAAATATTTAAACATTTGTTTATCCTCCTAAAAAAGAATTTATTGTTTTGGGAATGCCTCGGCACCCGGCAATGAATTGCCGGGCTATTTTTCTGCCTCACCCCCGGCAATGAATTGTCGGGCTATTTTCTGCCGTCCCTCCGGGACTAAAATCGCTCCCCCAAGTTGTTAATGCGTCCAATTATGTTTTACATCCCCTTACTATAATAATACTGGAGATGCCTTCTTGAAACTTCTTGTAATACCCCTTCCTGGCTAAGTTTATCCAAGTTTTGATTGAATTTTTCTATCAGCGACTTTCCATTGGGATAGGTTTTGGATATAATCAAATGCAGTGTGCTGTCCCCCAGGGATTTGTCAAGGGTGCGAAAATCTTCCTTTGTTTTGAACAGCCCCTGGACAACACTCCATCCCACAAGCTCATTGATAGGAACAATATCAACCTTTTTATCTTTCAACATGGTGAAACAGGTTTGCATATCCTTGGGTCTTTTAAGGGTTATCAAGCCTTTGTCCAAGAACTCCTGAACATCATCAAGATTGTAGCCTTCTGGTTTGCAACAGCTTAGTCCTTTCAAATCTTCTGCCTCAGCATATTCGACAGATGAATCTTTCCTGACAAAGCAGCGGGTGAGAATGGTATGTACAGGGTCAGAAAAATAGAAATCTTTCAATCTGTCCGGCTCTTTGACATAAGGAAATGTCGCTGTAAACTTTCCTTTTTTTGTGGCCTGATAACCATCTTTCCAGTCGCGGAACTTAATTATCGGATCATATCCCATTTCTTTGAATATCAGCGCTGCCATTTCCGTAATCATACCGTCTTCAGGACATTTTTCATCCGTAAAAGGAGCATATTCATTCCCGGTGACCAGCATAATTTTATTCTCTGACACTTCTGGTATTGTTAGTACCCAACCGAGCTTTAAAGCACCTTTCTTCATTATCAAATGCCTGTTAGCCTCATAAATATCACGCCACCTGTTAGGATCATTGTAGAACTTTTTAGCAATGCTCCACAGGTTATCTCCCCGCTTGACAACATACTCACTCGCTGTTGCGGGATGAGCCAGCAGTATCCACACCAGCATAACTATAAAAATTTTTATAAAATCTGACCATGTTTTCATAATGATTAATCCTCCATTAGCTGAACCAAGTCCCGGAGGGACGACCGAAAATAGCCCGGCAATTTATTGCCGGGAGGAATTTATTGCCGGGGGGGAATTTCCGGCCTTTTTCAGCGCCGCCCATGTTTCATCATCTATAAATCCGGTACGTTTTAAACGGTTTTGTCCCTGGAAGTTCTTTATGGCTATTTCAGTGTCTTCATCAAGCTTCCCGTCAACCTTGCCATTATATAGAAAGAGCTCACTCTTTAATATTTTTTGAGCATATCTCACTCTCTCATCAATCTTATCCTTATCTGCTCCGACATCTTTTTCTTCCGGAGTTTTTTCAGAAAGGGGAGGTTTTTCAGGCTCAACCTTTACTGGCCCATTGTTGTCTTTATCTTCTGGCGTTAGATAAAACGATATTCCGATAAAAAAAGCCGCCAATCCACATAATATAATAATATTTTTATATAAATTCCTCTTAATACGTTTGCCTGTGTTCGGGCAAAACTCAGTTCCCATCGGATGGGACTCAGCACAATGAGGACATTTTATGGATTGTCTTTGGCTCATCTATTTTTTACCAGTTCTCCAATTCATCTGTTCCATAGTTCGGCATTTGTCCTGCCTGATGACCTCAATATTTGACCCATTGTATTTTATGTTAAAAACATGCCACCATTTTTTGTTACAATTGGTCGGAACAGAAAATTTTTGCTTCTCACACCCATTGGTCACCAGTTCCACCGTTGCCTGTGACCTGCCGAGGGTTCCCCTTCCTGCATAGAGATAAATAGCATATTGATAAGTCCCCTTTAACTTATTGGATATGGTAACGGTTTCAGGCCCATAAGAACTTGTGTCATCAACATCCAGTTCAGCAGCTTTTGAACCATTTTTGAAGCTGGCTTTCTTATTGGAATAATAGACATGCCGGGATTTCAGAGATGAGTGCTTGGGTAAAAACAGATGAGAATCAAGATCATTCGGATTCAGCCCCCACTCCAGGATAACTCTTGCAAGTTCATTGCCAGATAATTCAGGAGACATGGTTAAAGTCACTTCTGTCACTTTCCCTTTTTCCACCTTCACATCTTTGTTTGCAGGGCAGAAGCCGGATGCGTCTAATTCGATCTTATGATTTCCCGGTTCCAATTCAGATAAGACAGCCCCCTGGATCCCGCCTGATGCATTTTGACTTGCTGAGGATATTTTTGCATTAAACGCCGACAATTTCTTTTTATTTGTGGCATTGATCGCAAATGCTTTTATCCTGCCAAATGTGGGGATAAGAGAGGCTTCTATTTCCGCTGATTCCAAAGAGGGGATATGAACACTGGCGATATGGGGTTCATATCCCTTTATGTGAAGTTCCACTTCTGTGTCACCGCTTTTAATACTATTGACAGCCGCGACATATTCCTCATTATGCCGACGAATTGATCTGGAAAACTTCTGACCGGAAGAAACAATATCCAACCTCATCTCTTTTCCGGAAAGGTCGGTGTTGAACACATTATCCCTCAGCTTAACGATCAAATCTCCCGGAGGAACCAGGAAAAACGGAATCGCCAGCATTGCAAGGGCAATGAGGGCAAGTAAAAACAGTACCACCTTGATTTTAGCATTTCCATTCATGATATTATTCTTTACGGTAAATCCTGACCCGTTATTTGCTGAAAGAAATTCTTCATTCTGTTGATGGGGATGACATATTCGACACCCGCCACTTCAACCCCCTGAACTTCACCTCTGACACCTGAAACGATAAGCCCCACCACCTTTTTCTCATTGGCAAGAAACACGGGGCCTCCGCTGTTCCCGGGATTCGGCTGCATTCCATTGGCAATGAACATATCATGGTCGGTGCTGAACTGGGCAATTCTTCCCTCATCTGACACAGATGCCTTGTCAGCAGAGGAAGCAATCCCGAGCAGCGGATAGCCTATGGTAAAAATTGCATCTCCGTCATGATCAACCTCATACTCTGCGGAATCAGCCAGTTGCAACGGGGGCAGAGAAGTATCATTAATTTTTAATATGGCAAGGTCTTCGGCCGTTCCCCGACGGGAGGTGATACCTTCAAGCGTTGCCACATGCTTCATCCCTTTGTAGTCCTGAAGGGCAAATTTTTTACATTGAGCGCCGCAGGCCGCCACATGAGCATTTGTGGCAACATACCCCGGCTGAATAACAAAGCCCGTTCCGGTACCGCACGCTTTATTATCACAACCAATGGCAACCACCAACAGTATGCTTTTCTTCGCCTCCGGCACAAATTTCGAGAGATCAACAGTGCTGATGTCATTTGGCGGACGAATTATCCAGCGAAAATGTTCCGCATCCAAAATTACAAATGTATTTAATCCGATACCAATCAGAAAAACCATAAAAAGGAAAAATTTCACCATCCCTGTGGGCTGTCCTCTGCTCATTGTCTTTTCTCCTGTTTTTTATATGAAAGTGTTAGGTGTTAGGTGTTAAGTGTTAAGAAAAATATAAGATTTTCCTGATTATAACGCTTTTTGGGGAGCGTGAGCTGCCTGTCCGGTCAGCTTTTTCCCTTTCTTATCCTCTTTCCCTGTAGTTCTCCCACCCGGCAACTACATGGAAAAAGGATAAGAAAGGGAAGGACACCGCCTTTCGGGAACACGGACATTCTCACATAAGGGCCACCCCAAAAGGCGTTATAACCAGAAATTTTCATTGTTTTGTCAAATCATGGTCGTTGTATAGGAAATTATAGAGATTTCCTTCCCGCTCCTGCGGATTAATAAATCCGGCGGCGGTTCGGATTTGTCAATCCGAACCGAGCGGGGCGGGTTTTTGTTTTTGTATAGGAAAAGTACAGGGAGGAAGGATAAGAAAAGGAAAATGCGCCTTCCCTTTCTTATCCTGTTTCCCTGTACTTTTTGCCGGGCTTCCAGCGACACAGACCGCTGTCCTGTCAACAAAATCCGTTAGAATCAGTAATGATTATGACAGCGGACATCAGCCCTCCGAGGTTTTCAAAACGGTTTAACCGAGCTTCGCCGAAGTCCTCGGAGGTCTTTCTCAGACTGACTTTTACAGTTCCCCACCGCACAAACTGCAACGTGATCCCACCGGTGTCATCCACTCATCACAATACTGACACTTAATTTGCTTACCCTCCTTTGTTTCATTTTCCACCTTATCTTCAGGAATATCGAACTCATTCTCCGGCGGCGGTTCATCCCTGTGTTCAGCATTCTCAAACTCATTCTCCGGCGGCGGTTCATCCTTGTGTTCAGCATTCTCAGCGTCCTGTTGTTGCTGCTCCTCCTCCGGTTCCGAAGTATATGATTCCGGTTTCCTTGTATCCGTTTCAGTTTCCGTTGCAGCCGCAGCATCAGCTTCCTGCTGGGAAGGATCCCAGCCGCATTCGGGACAGGGAAACTCACTCGCCTTTCCCTCAAAGCTGTAACACTGCTGGCATTCAATCGTCTCTTCATTCGGCAGGGGTTCCCGTCCGCAGTTCCAGCACAGGGGTTGGTCACTCGGGGTCTTTTTCTCACAATATTGACAAATAACATGCTCTGCAATGGTTTTCTTACAATTGACGCAGTAAATAGCACGTATATCAATGGGCTTGCCACATTCGGGACAGGGACGCTTGCGTTGCTGTTTGCCCTGCGCTTCCGGGATATTGAATCCGGGTTCCGGCGTTTCCTCCATTTCCTCATCCGGTACATCCTCTGCCCCGGAAAAAATACGCTTTCTGTCCAGAACGAGCGCATCCGGATACTTCCGTTTTTCTCCGAGCACGCTGCTCCGATCAATTACCTGAAATTTACCTGACATTTTTGTATATGGCCTGAGCGCATTTACATATTCCTGATAGGTCAGTTTCTGAGCCTTGGGCTTGTTCCGCAGTTTTATCAAGGCAGTTTCCACCTGATGACGTTCTTTGTCCGTGCGAAGCAGTTCTTTTTCCACTCTCTCGCTACGCTCGAACTCCAAAGCATGATAAAAGGTAAACCGTCCTGCCTGTGCGCTGGCTGCTTCATCATCTTCCGCAGTCGGCGGATACACATGGGTAAGGTAAAACTCGATCAGCAACAGATACACAGACAGCAGATGTCGCTGCCGAAGCTCCTCCACCACTGTTTCTGTCTGATCAGACAGCAGGTTGCGATGGGTTTCATGCTCGGGCCGCTGATCCTGATAAAGTATTTCAATCGCGGCCGCCTCGTCTCCCAGGTCTTCCTCTGTCATTTCAAAGGCCACCTCTCTTTCGTAGCTGTAGAGGTTTATCACTGTCTGACGATCTTTCCCGACCTGTTCTCGGATTTTAAACAGACCCAGCATCCGCGCCAGCACAAAGGTCCGTATGGATTCGCTGTATTTCCGGGATTCCTCGCTTGTTTTGGGAATAATTACGGAAAATACGCGTTTTCTGTTCAGAACAAGCGCATCCAGGAAACTGTGCCTTTTGCCGACAACGCTCTGAGTGATGACTTCAAATTTTCCCGCCGGCTTTGTATAAGGTTTCAGTGCGTTTGCATATTCCTCGTAGGTCAGCTTATTCCCTTTGGGTCTGTTGCCCCGAAGTTCCTGTAATGTCGCGTCTGTCTTTGCCCGTTCCTCTTTTGTGGTAATCAGTTCTTTATTAATTCTCTCCCCGCGCTCAAAATCCAGTGCCGCGTAATATGGAGAGTATCGGATAATTGACACCCCCGCAGCTTCGTCATCCTCTGTTACCGGCGGATATACATGATTGAGATAAAATTCAATCAGCAGCAGATAGACCGGCAGCAATCCCCGGCGGCGAAGCTCCTCCACCACATTTTCAACCTGATCAGATATTTTCCTGCGATGGCTTTCATGGTCAGGCTGAGTATCACGGTAGAGAATATCCACAGCCGCAAACTCATCCCCGAGGTCTTCTTCCATTGTATCAAAAGCCACTTCCTGTTCATAGCTGTAGCGATTGACAACGGTCTGATCATCAGCGACGATCTCCCGAACTTTCAGCAATCCCAGCAGACGCGCCAGCACAAAGGCCCTGATGGACTCGCTGTATTTGCGAACCTCGTCGCTTGTTTTTGGAATAATATCCTCAAATTGAAAGCGATTCTTGTCTATGTGGACATCTTCCTGATTATCAGGACTCACATCTTTGGGATTTCTGCAAAAATCCTCATAATTCTGACTTAATCCCCCGACTTCGGTCACTGACGAGGGATAAAAGGCAGTTGCCCCTCCCAGCTCATTATAAAAAATAATGGAACCCTTCTTTGTTTTGCCAATATTTTTAAACTGGGGCTGGGTGTCTCCGGTAGCCATTTTTTTCTTCAGCGTACCCTGAAACTCATTAAATCTCACCCGGTCTTCTTCGTCAATACCGATAATACACGGCTTTTGCTGCTGTCTTACCTTAAACTGAACCTGACTGACCTTGTTGTTCGGCCTTAACCAGACCTTGGCCCGTCTGTAAGCCGTTTCTATCAGGTTTTCCCGATCCCGTTTGGAACACCTTTTCTCATCCATCAGCATTTCCAGGGCTGAAGGCTGTCTGTTTTTAATGGCAAAGAAAATTCTGCATTCCTCCAGCATCTGGTCTTCGATATTTTCAATGGGCTGACTCTGGATAAGACTCAGGGCCTCGGTCACAGAGTCAACCCCGAAAATCTTTGTCAGCAGCTTGTCACTCACTTCCTTCAGGTTCTGTTTATGCTGTTCGGGTTCCCCCATCCAGATATTATACCATTCGTTTACATCGCCGTCCCGATAGAGACTCTTCAGCGTAGCAGACTCCTCTTCCCTGGAAAAGTATTCTTGCTTCTCATCGAGTATGCTCCTGAGCTTATCCATGCCGCCTGTCAGTTGGTGATATTTTGCAAGTAGCCCCTCACCGCTGGAACTGTCCTGACCCAGAAATTTGTCAATCCTTTCGCAGATCAGTTTTCCCCGTTTCATCACCTGCTTCATCACCCTGGCAAGCAGATAATTATAAAGCACACCCTCGCCCGGAACATTGGGCGGGGCAAGAATATCCATGTCCCGAGCAAGGTCTGCCTCCCGGAAGAGAAACCGGCTTTCATGTTTGCTGATATCCATTTGCAACTGATCCAACTGGTATATATAATTCTGGATTTCACCATCCCAGTAAGGAATGGCACCCTCAAAATACGGAAGATAGTTGAAGCTCTCATCTCTCAGCAGTTTTTTCAGTTCACGAAGCAAAGACAGGGCATAGGAAATGCCGTAACGCGGGTCGTTGGATAATTCACTGGCCTGTTCCTCAAGTCCCCGTTTCAGCCTTCCGAGGTAATTTTCCATATTTCTCTGAATCGTGCGAATATCCAGCCCCCATTCATCCGGATTGTCACTGTCAGCCCGGGCCAGAAACTGCTCCAATTCCTCACGGCGTGCCTGGAGCATTGCTGCTTTCTGTCCGTTTGGCTGGGCTTCTGTCTCAGTACGGATATCAAGCACCTTATTCCACAGATACCCTGGAAAGTCCTGACCGGCTTCTTTGTTATATACCAGCAGTTCTGTTTCCACATCACTCCCCTCTATGGTGCCGGCACCGTCTCTCCGGGTGTAATATCCCTGCACGAACTTGATATCGGAATGGGTCAGAAAAGATTTAAACAGAATTTCCATCGGGTCATCAACCACATGCTTCTGCCACAGATCAAGGATATTCTTTGACAGGAGACAGGCGCAGGCCCTGTGAAGCTTCTCCACGGGGAAATAGATGGCTGCCAAGCCGAATGAGCAGAACCGGGTGGTATAACTGTCGCCTCTCACGCTTCCTTTTCCGCCCTGCACTCCGACAGTTCCGCCGGCATCCCAGTAGTTATGCACGTAGGCATTGTCAATAAAGTTCTTCAGATTGACACGGATAGCCCGTTTCATCCCTGCAAAATCTCCCACGGAAAAATCCTGGAATATGATTTCAGACACCATCTGATACATGGAATATTCTTCATTGGAAGACCCGATGGCCTCATTGGCCTCGTTTTTTCCTTCCAGAAGATAGGTATAGTCAAAGGGCGGCGGAAATATCGGCTTGCTGGCACGGCCTGTCCAGTTGCCGGCAAACGAATGACCGAAAGAATAATGATTAAGCTCCTTCAGTGCGGCGTAGCCGTTGGCCTTCATCCGGCCTGCCCCTGAATAGCCGCCAAAAAAGGCAGGCATAAAGAAAACGCCTATTCTCGTGGAATCGGGAAACATGGTTTTCACCAGAAATCCCATATCCAGAAACGTGCCGCTGCCTGTGCCGCCTGCCAGTGATGAAATGACATAGATGCTCATGACATTGGGATCAAACTTAAATCCCAACTGGGAAATGACATCACGATTTCCCTCGGCGCTGAGACGGTTTTCAGCATTGGCAAGGCCCGCTTCGATATCATCGTATTTGTCGTAAAATCCCAGGCGGCTGGCCATGCGTACCTGCCCGGCACCTTCTCCCAAGTCTCCCAGATCCGCAATTTTGCCTTTGGTATGAAACCACTCCCTGATATGGGAATATGCGTTGATATTGCCAAGATACTTGCTTATACCGCCCTCGATGGTCAGATTTACTCGTTCAATGGGCTGAAACATGATCTTTTCATACAGCGGATCATCCTGCATGGTTTTGTCATACTGTTGCATGGCATTGGCTGTCATATCAGTATCCAGATGCAGGAACTGTACGCATGGAAGCGCATCAAGGCTGCCAAACCGCTCTGTAACCAGCCGCCGAAACCGTAGCAGCACTTCCTTGCCAGTACCGCCAAGCCCTATCAGCAGAGTCTTCCCGACAGGCGCATCTTCCAAAAGTTCATCTGGCAGCTTGCCGACTTTAAGAGATCCGAAATTTTCTGCCATTATCTTCTTCCCTCCTTTACTATAAAAGTGTTTTATCTTCTGGGAATTACAGGGATTTTATATAAGAAAAGTGTTTCAATCTTTTTCTTATAAATCCCTTTTTTATATAAAATCCCTGTAGTTCCTGACCGCAATGATTATGATGGGTGGGAAAAATCCGGAATCATGTAGGACAATTTTTCAAATTGTCCGAAAAACAATTTGAAAAATTGTTTTACATCCGCTGTCCGAAAGACAATTTGAAAAATTGTCTTACATCCGAACAGCCCGTCAAATTCATTGCGGTCAGCTAGTGGTTGCAGGGTGTATATCACCTGAATTTTTTTTATTTGTTCAAATATGGCGGAATTATTTTTCATCAAATTTCACGCTTTGAAATTCATAAGACAATTTATAAATCTTCCATCATTCCTATTGTTTTAGGAAGAATAACAACAAGCAAAATAAGAATACTGAGCAGGAACACTATGGGCGGATAAAACAATGACTCGGAAAATCCCAGGTACTTTCTGCTTATGTCTTCTGCTTTTCCCGATATGCTGCCAGCTATTCTGCCGATAAGATAGGGGATGATATCTATCACGGAGATAATTTGTGAAAACGCATAGGTCTATAAGTTTTGACAAATCAATTTACGCGGCATTTTCGGTAAATAAGAAAGCATTATGCACATTCATAATCTGAGTCCATGGCAGTTCAAAGGTTTGGCCCCGGGCTAATATAAAAGGACTTTTATGTGCATTTTTTGCACCTGAGATGAAAGGAACAAAATTCCTTACATTGGCCATGGCCCGAAATAATGTTTCGGTGCATTCCTGATCTCTGAAACTCTCTAACTGTCTTAGTTTTCTTTTAACAATTTTTAAAAAGTTGTCTGCCAAAGATGTTGTCCTTTTTATACCTTTTCTCCTTTTATGACAGGTATAATGGGAACCGTCTTCAATCACCTGATTCAATATTCTGCGGACCGGAGGATAACTGAATGCATCATCTTTGAGAAAACCGATTTTGCTTTTAAGATTGGCCGCTGATGTCGCACTGTCCAAAATATTCCTGAATTCCTTATAAAGCTTTCCGACTTTTTTTGAACTGCATCCTGATTCTTTCTTATATTCGGAAAGGGCTCTGCGGAATTTTCCGAGGCAGTGAAGATGGCAAAATCCGATCCACAGACGGTGGCAGACGCTCTTTAAGGCATCAGTGGCAGGCTGCCATCTGTCCTTTGTCACCCCGATAATTTTAAAATCAATCCTTTCAACAAATTTTTCAAAAGATTCCGTGAGGGTTTCCATATCCACATGATCCACATAGTCCAAATGCCACACTAAAAAATTTTCAGGATCAACCATTGCCACCGTATAGGTACGCATGCCGGATTCCTTTTCAAATCCCTCATCCTCCTGAAAATAACTGGAACCTTTTATGCCCGCACGGGTCAGAATCGTTGCAGGATGAAGTGTCCCGAACCACCGGAGCCAGTTCAGGATTGTCTGTCTGCTTTTTATCTCTGTGCCGGTGAGTTTAAAGTTTTCAAGTGCTCCCCTCAGGCTTTGTCCGAAAAGAACAATCCCTTGTACTATGCGTCCGATAATATCAATTCCGAAATGTTTTTCACGGGGTAAAAAGCTGGGAATTAAGGAAAATCTCTGGCCGCAGTCGGCACATTCAACCATCCGGATTGGAAAATTCTGTTGTTTCCCACCTTCCGTCACAGGCTTTCTTTCAGATGAGCGAAAACCTTTCAGCCTGTACTTTCCCCTGCATTTGCAGGCAGGTCTGTGGCCTGTGGCATGGGCATAGTTTTCCAGTTTGTCCACCACTTCGGAACGGAACCGTTTTTTATTTCGGACAAGAAAAAGATAGCCTGTCTTATCAGACCAGGGGAAAATATAGGTTTTATCTCCCCTGCCGGATACACAGACTCTGATTTCTGTTTCATGATTTTGGGAAAAATGTTTCTCAAATGCCTTTATCAGGGCCTCCTCAGTTTTAAATTCAATTTCTGTCTCATTCGTTTCTGATCTGGTCAGACATTTTTCTATGCTCCTCAACATATCTTCAACTGATTTCTCAAGCCTTTTGCGTTCCTGAATCAGCCGGGCCCGCCTGACACCTTTCTTGCCTCTGACCGGAACACATAAAACTATCAGCTGACCGATATACAGACTGAGCTCCTTCAGACAACCTGTCAGCAGAGAGTTAAACATCGGTACATTGTATAACAGCCTGTATATTTTTATCCATGAACGTATGCCATTCAGCATGGATTCTGTTTGGAAAAATATCTCCGGATATTGCCCCCGATTATGACAGTTCCTTCTTGCCACCCGGTTCAGTTCCTTTTCGAGCATGCTGAGAATCCTGAGAATATCTGTTAAAAGTTCGGTATTGATTAAAGAAGTTGTCTGATCAGCAACACTATTATTTTTATATGCCATTTTACCCTCCAAAATTAATTTGTTATTGGTTATGGAAGACTCTATAACATATTTTTTCAATTTGTTAAAGAAATGTCAAAACTTATAGACCTATCCGGTGAAAAAGATGATAAAGAACAGACATACAACCGAATACAGCAAAATAGGGATAAGCAATAAAATTTTGGCAAGGAAATTACGATATTTATAACTTCTCCATAACGTAGATAAAAGCCCTTTGTGAATACCGACAAATTTTAACATGCCGGATGTTTCTGTAAATGTCATATTATCCTCCTCACATTTATTGGTTATTACTATCCAATACCGCCCATTTACAAAAAGGCAAAGCAACCATTACCATATCAAGCCGTTCAGAATATGCAAATTTTACAATGAAAAAATTATAATATTGCCATTTTGCAACAGTTTGTGAAAGCATAGCACTTGCAGCCAACTCTTTAAAAAAGCCGGCATCTTTTTTCAAATTCATGTGATCTTTTATGTCGTTTGGCGGTAAATTAAAATGCATTATGCAACTAATAAATATTATTATTAAAATAATGCTGACTTTCTTCATAAGCCACCTTTGATTACAGAGAATATAACGCCACGGCTAACCAGTGCAAGAGTCGGATGACCGAGCAATTTCGTTTAGGTAGCAGGGTTATATTTTTTTCTTTCTTATTGAGATTTAAAAAATGACATTATCCTTTTTACATAATTTCTTGTTTCCTTATAAGGCGGAACTCTGTACCCATATTTTTTTACTTTACCATACCCGGCATTATAAGCGGCCAATGCCAAAGCGATATTTCCCTTTATACCCGGCTTGTTTAACTGTTGTCGCAAATAGCGTGTACCGCCGTCAAGATTCTGATACGGATCACGAGGATTCACTCCCAAATCACCGGCTGTACCGGGCATTAACTGCATAAGCCCCATAGCCCCCGCAGGAGAACGAGCTTTAGGGTTATAGTTTGATTCCTGCTTTACCACAGAATGCACCAGAACAGGATTCAGATTTTTTTCTTCGGCTTCATTCTCAATCATCTGTCTCAACGGTAAATTGTGTCTTCTTTCAGCTTTTTTGACACTTTTCAGCAATACAGAAGGCAATCGGCAAGTTGGAGAACCCGAACTTGGACGAGCCAAAGTCTTCGGACTCGGATAAGTCAGCGAAGTTTTCGGTCTTGAATAAATCTTCGGCTTTGATGAAACATAAGTTACCGGAGGAGCATCAAGGCTGAGGTTGCAAAGTTCATAAAAGCGGGAACGGATCAGTTTGTGAAGATAAGGATTCTGGTTCTTATCCCAATTTACAGGTTCCCAGTTATTCTTATAGTTACGACATGCCATGCCGAATACCTTTGGCTTTGCACGTCCGTTCTCAACTATTAAGGTATAGTAATATCGGCATAATTTTCCTTCCTCGGAGCAGGTCATAAAAACAGCCAGATTTCGTTCAATATGGGGCTGATCTTGGTCGCTCCATCTCGCAACCTGACCGTCGAGAAGTTTTTCTTCGAGGAGGAAATTGACATCATTGGTTAATCTGCCCTCCAAAGTATCCAAGTGCGAGCAACTGACACACATGACAACAAGCAACATCAAAAAGAAAAAACAAACTGACTTCATACTGATCACTCTGAAACTCCTGCCGCGAAATTTAGAAATAGAATGCCCCGGTATGCACATCCAGTTTTTTATTTCCCTTCTTATGCCCCCAAAGCGTTGCCTTACGATAACGCCTGCCCTTTTTGTCTTTATAAACAACGCTGATGGGTTTTATGGTGAATTTGTGACCAGTTTTCGGATTAGTCCAATTGGAGACTTTGTTTATCGGAGTTCTCTGCAAGGCTATCATAAGTTCTTTCTGGTCTGACTGATCCATATAGTGACCTACCGCACCGCCTATCAAAGCTCCGGCAACAGCGCCGCCAAACATGGCTTTTATCCGAGTATCCCTGTCTTTGTCTTTCGTAGCAAGATAAGCTGCTCCGACACCGGTAGCCATTCCAGCAAATATGCCCATTTGCTTCTTGGTACATGCTGATATCAGCAATGGAAACAAAACAGCAATTATCGTTATTCTTTTCAGAATCACAACAACCCCCGTCGCTATATGAAAATATATAAGGCTGTAATAAGCGGATGTTTGAAAGTGTTGCTCAACGCTGCCCTCGGCAACACTTTCAAACATCTGCTTCATTTAACAAGAATTGATTTTCATTTAGCCGGGATGACCCCATCCTTATTAAATATCAATCAATCCTGACTAAATGCAATCTGTGTAGTTCCGACAAAACATGCCACCCTGTAAGCCTTCTAAGTATAAGCCGTATCTTTTTTCAGCAGAATAACCGCCAGCCATATAAGCCATATAGCGCCGAAAAAAACAAAAACCCATTTGGCCCAGTAGTAGCGAAATCCTATCTCAAAGATCAGGTAAGTGCTTATGGATAACCATGCCATGCTGTAAAGTAAAAACATAGACCAAAACAGGTTTTTGCAATATCCGGGAGAGTAATATCTTAGCAGGACATGGGGATAAACCAATTTATAGAAAATAAACCAGAGTATGACAAAGCCGAGAATAAAAAGACCTCCCCTGAGAAAATAATTCTTGGCCCCGCCTGTATCCGAAATTTCTGTGCCCTGCGCCAGCACATAACTTTGCATGGAATCGGACATGTCAAATGTCCCCATACACACAAGATAAAATATAAAAAAGAAAAATATCCACCGCTTCATATTCCCATCCTTTCTTCTGTTTTGTTTGAAAAAAACTTCCCGGCTCCTTCTATATACCTGTTATTTGAGAAGGGCTAAAATGTAATTTTAACGCTGTGTGCAACTTATAAAGCCACGAAGGCACAAAGGCACGAAGTCCCACGAAGGCTCTTTGTGGTTCTTTGTGTCGGCTTTATTTTAAAAAAGTTGCACACGGCATATTTTAGCACTTCTTCTTTATCTGACCGGCGGCTTTCCGAATTTTCTGCCGCCTCCGCCTCCTGATGGTGGGGGAGAACTCGGAGTCGGCCCCCCTGAGCCTGGTGGACGAGGGGACGGACTCTGCCCAGGGCCGGGCCGTGGGCCGGGGCCTGGTCTAGGGCCGGGGCCTGGCCCGGAACCTTCCGCGGGAGGGGTCTGACTCCCTCCTGTCTTTACAGTCCCGCCGCCTAACGGCTCAATAAACAAAACAATACTTTTGTTTTGCATTGTAATATCATACTTCCCGGACTCAGAACGAGGTTTCACAGTCAGCCCCGCAACCCCGCTCATGGGCGAGAAAGTATAATCCTTTCCAAAACCCCGCCTGACGACTCCCAGTATTTTCCCGTCATCTGTGACGCTGTGGCTGCCAAAAGGTCTGAACGGTATAAGGCTTGTTTTCTGATCCACCTTGATTCGGCATTGCTGCTTCTGAAGCAGAAACCACACGAGAAAACCGAGGGGCAATAATAGCACAAGCATAAGTATAAGCAGAAAGATACCTTTGCCGCTTCCGGTTTCCAAATAAAATTTTTGTCTGACGATACGGGGCTTTACGGTTATCTCCTTGATATCCTGAACATCAAAAACAGAAGATGCCTGATCTATTCCGAAAATTCCCGCGAGATAGCTACGTTCCAGTTTCAGTTTTACATTGTATAAGGAAAACCTTACCTTCCCATTATACCTGACTCGCATTCCAAAGGCTGACTTAATGAAAGCGACAATGCCGCTACGGTTCAGTGAAATGGTAATAGGTTCTTTTGAAGAGATAATCTTCGTTACCCGCTGGGTTTCTCCCGGGGAAATGGGGCCGCTAATCAGATTGCGCTCAACCTTTCTAAAACGGCTTGAACGAATACTTTTGACACCAAACTCTTTCCTAGCTTTTGCATCAGGTGTGAAAGGGCCTTCAACCTCAATTTTATATTTCGCACACTCTTCCTCATCGCATCTGACAGTATGCTGAGTCAAATTACTGCGAATTTCTCCTTCAAGGCGTAAGCGCACTTTCTGACTTTCTAAAAATAAGCCTCCCTTACTTTTCTTATCATCAACTAAAACTTTTATGGCACCCTGCAACTCAAGCGGCTTGACAGACAGGTCTTTTAGTTTTAAATGCTCATGTCCAGCGAACAACTCTTTTAACTTGACAAATTTTTCATCAAAATATTCAATGACATGGGTATCAACAACATCAGGAGATACCAGAATGCCGTATATCGCCAAGTTGGAATCCTGGCCTTTTTCCACATCCTCAAAAGGATATTTATAAAGATGGACAGATTTATATTCATATCTGTCTCTTAATGTTTTGAAAAAGCTAAGGATATCCTGATGAGAATCTGTCCCTTCCCGTTCAATGATATTATCCGTGATGAGCCATACCACACCCTCAAATCCGTTTACAAATTTTTCAAGATTTTCTGTGAGGTAGGTGTGCATACCATACCTGAACTGCTCGCCGCGTTTCAGCGTTTCAAATGCCTGGACAATTTTTTCATGATTAATATCTTCGCGGGAAGTGGGCGGGAGGATTTCGGTGAGTTCATGTTCGGTAAACACAGTTAAGGACACGGATTTCCCGTTGAGTTCCCCCTGGGAAAAAATGAGCTTGTTCAGCCATTCCCTGAATTCGGGATATTCGTGAAAAAAGCCAACGCCTAAGTGTGATCTTCTCGTGCCGCCCTCAAGACGGTATCCGGGGTGCATGCTGCCGGAATTATCATACAGAATACGGATATCAAGATAGTCACTATCCGTTATTTTTGCATCCGTATCAGTTGAAATCACAAAGAGACTGCACCATAACAAAACCAAAAGCATGCCCTGTCTTTTCATATTTATTCCCTCCTTGAATTTGTGATTTTTACTTTTCCCAAAGGAGTGCTAAAATTTCATTTCAGCATAGCGCATCCCGGGGGAGTGTGAGGTTTCTCGGAAATTCTATCATACTGTTTTTAAAGATATTTTCATTTTTCAAAAATAATGTTTCAACCCGTTTGTAAGAGACATATCTTATTTCGGACAGCATCCGAATTTTTCCCTTTATAATTTGTGTAATAAATGTTATCAGGATATGACAACCAAAAAAACTTTGACACATATTATGAAAGGAGACATTATTATGATGACACACACCGAATATTCCGAACATCTCGGAAACCACCTCGTCCTTTTCGAGGACAATGGCGAATTCGCAAAGACGATGTAAAATTACCGTCGGGAGCTGCTTATCCTGGCGGAGCTTAATCTCGACCCGGTCATTTCGGTTCTCGGGGAGATTTATTCTCCGGCGGTGCGGAGAACTCCGAAGGACCCCGTGTGCATGCTGAGATCGCTGCTCCTTATGACACTCCGGGGAGAATCCTCGGTCACAAAATGGGTCGGAGCGACCCGTTCCTCCTCGGTTCCGGCTGTCCTCGCAGGCTTCGGCCCGGATGATACGCCGGGAATCGGAACGTACTATGATTATTTCGACCGTCTCGCTGACGGTCCTTACCGCCGGCCGTGCGACCATGTCACCCGGGAGAGCGATTCTGTCAGACAGAGGCATGTCAGAAGTCTCCCGGCTGAGAAGGAGGCAAAGAAAAAAGCTGCGGAGGATGATCTCAGTCCGCATCAGACAAAATCGGAGAAGCTGGCCGAAGAGCTTCTCGCCGATGCGGAGAATCCCCGTCCCGACAACTTTCGCAGAATCCTTGAAGACCTCCTCTTCTTCGCCGGAATCATTCCTTCCGTGGAAGAGGGACTCCTCACACATTTGGAAAACTTCGCCGTTTCCGGCGACGGATCCGTCCTTGAAACAGCGGCCTCGCCGAACGGAAAACCAATCTGCTCCTGCCGTTCCGGGGGAATTTACAACTGCGAATGCCCCCGGTTATACACATCTCCGACAGCGGTGTGGTGCTACGATGCGGCGCATAACCGTTATGTCTTCGGCGACCGGTATTATCACCTCGTCGTCACGGAGAACGGCCACGACTTCCCGCTTCTCATTGTCATGCCGGGCGGGAATGAGAGCGATTACACGCTTTCTCTCACAGCCTTCGACCGCCTCTTAAAAGCCGCACAGGAGAACGGCGCGGATATCAATGTGAGTTATTTCATGGGCGACGGGCATCACGACTCCTATGCCCATTACAATTACTTCGCCGAAAAGGACGTCATTCCGGTGATTCCTCTTTCGGGAAACAGCAAAAATGCGTATTCCGACCCGGCCCGGAACGGAGATGTCCGCCTCAGCGAGGACGGAACGCCGATCTGTCCCGGAGGAATGCCGATGCGGCGTCAGGGATTCGACAAAAATAAAAATGTGAACATCTTCTCATGCCCGGTGAAACGGGGCACGCACCGGGACGGAAAATATGTTTATGTCACGCATGAGGAGGAATGCCCGCTGAAAAAGGACTGCGCCCCGGACAGCCCGGCCGGCCCCTTTGTCCGCATAAAGCCGGACGACGATCCACGGCTCTTTCCTCCGCTTCCCCGGAACACACCTAAATTCAAGGAGCTTGCGAATCAGCGGAGCGCATCGGAACGGTGCAATTTCTTTTACGACGCATGCGGTGTCGAAGGATCGTCACGGAGTCCTGTCAGATCGCTGATCCGCCTCACATTCGCGGGCATCGCCCAGCATGCCCTGAACCGCCATGCGGAGAGGGCAAAGGGTCTCTCAGATGCGGAATATTTCGCACGGACCGTCGCAAAGCTCCGTGCGAAGGCCGCCGCCGCCCCCGGTTTCGCAAAGCTCTGTGCGAAGGCCGCGACAGCACACCTTAATTAAACTTCGAAAAACGCCGATCTCACGGAATTCGGCGGAATTTCTCCGCCCCCGCGGAACAGGGGCGCACAGGAGAGGTGTTTTCTTTTTCCGCCATTTTTTCACTTTCCCTCAGAATGTTCCTCCGGAGCGTCCGTCCTTCCCCCGTCATGAAGAGACAAATCCTATAACTTCCTGTATGTCGGCCTCCCGACCCCGACTTTAAGAGAATAATCCCTTATCTCTCTCTCGGATATTATATCCGAGAGACCTCAGTGTGTGCTAAAATTTCATTTCACCTGATGATCAAAGTTTTTTGATCCTATCTGATCGGACAACCTGTCATTCCTGCGAAAGCAGGAATCCATTTTGGGCCGATGCCACGGTTCCGGGGGCCGTGGATTCCTGCTTTCGCAGGAATGACAGAAAAAAAACTTGATCATTGAGTTTCAGCACTCCTTCGAATTTGTGGCTTTGATCTTCGTTTCTGCCGTGCCGCCGAACTCCGCTCCCGACGGATTGACAAATCCGGCGGCGGGCCCGGAATTCCCAATTCAAGCCTTGTCGCCTAACTCTGCTCCCGACGGATTGACAAATCCGGCGGCGGGCTTGGATTTGTCAATCCAAGCCGAGCGGGGCGGCCCAAACGCTCCCGGCGGATTGACAAATCCGACGGGAGGCTCGGAATTCCCAATTCAAGCCGTGCCGCCACACTCCGCTCCTGGCGGATTGACAAATCCGGCGGGCGGGCTTGGATTTACCAATCCAAGCCGAGCGGGGCGGCCCAAACGAAAATTTCATTTCTGCACTCCCTTGAAATGAATGCCAAAAATAGCAAAGATTCTTATCACAGCCTGCATATTTTTACAAGCCCTTTGTCATTTCCGGCCATAAGGATATTTCGGGACGCTGCAAGGGCTGTTATCTGATCTGTTGGGTGATCAGACACATCCCACACCGCAGGCATTTCCGGGTTTCGAATATCATACAAATGGACATTTCCATCTCCCATTCCCACGATCACAGCGAAATCTTTTAAAACCAGGGGGTTGCCCCTGATTTTCTGTCCGCTTTGGAATTCTGCCTGTCTGTTTATTCTTTTAAAGAACAGCCCTTTTGAGTTGTTGACAATCGGTTCAGTAATACCGGCCATGACAAAGTCTTGTACGTTTTTACAAAGTAAGGCATTAATTTCACCCGTGGCAGCATCCACACGGCAAAGGGTCTCATCTTTTTTGAAAACAACAAATAGGCTTGCCCCGATAATGGCGATGGGAATAACCTTTCTGAATTTGGACGGTGCTTTTTTGACGGGCAGAGTGACCAGTTCCGCATCTGAGCCTGTTATATTATCTATGCAATGCAGTTCCACTTCCTCGGAACCATTGGCAGAAAAAAAATAAACTTTTTTGTTCTTAGCAGTAAAATGAGCAGCCATTGAACTTAAATGTGATCCGCTGTGGAGTGTTGCGGGAGAACCGGGGTGATCTGTCTCAATATCACTGATCATACAAATTTCATGGTGCCGATCCGGATATGCCAGCGTAAAAAGGAGTCTGTTTTCCACAGGTAATAATGACCGGATGGGCGTGGCGTTCACTGGCACTGTCCAGCGAGGCTCAACTGCGGAGGTGTCGGAAAACAGCTTTCCCAGGGAATATGCCTGAAGGCTTTTTTCTGCTCCGATATAGAGCGAGCCATGATTCAGAGCAGGGACAGAATACACTTTTCCGCCCACATTAAACGAAGTGAGTTCCTTAAACGGAACTTGGGAGATATCAACGACCTTCACCTCTCCGCCCTGGGAAATGGCAAACAGATAATTGTCATAAACCAGGAGACTTTTGCACCGGTCAGGAAGCCGAAAATTTTCTTCATGTTCGGGTCTGATCTCTGGAAATTTTTTGGTGATCACAAACCGGTTCACTCCGAGACCCTGGGCGCTTTGTTTGAACATGGGCCAATCTGCATCTGAATCGGGCAGGGGAGTGCCGCATTCCCGGCAGTGAACAGCAAAAACACGGTTTGATGTCGCACACTTTCTGCAAATTTTTAACTGACGCTCGCACTTCTGGCAGCGAGTCCTGCCGCCTGCAATGTCAGCCTTGCAATCCAAATAAGGACAACGCAAGAGTTCACCTCCTTCAGTTTAAAAGTTTCAAACGCTTTCCGTCTTTAGGACAAAAGGGTTTCTCTGGTTTAAATTTTCTTTTGCATTTAGGACATATCGCCAGCCCTTTGTCTGAAACAGGGGCAGCGTCTTTTACAGGTGTGCCGCATAACGGACAATAGGGATGATTCAAAGAAACCAGCAGGAAACAACTCGGGCAAAGTTTTCCCTCCGGACGCAGGACTTTTGCCCTGACAGGAATCTTCTGAGCATCATCCCGGGAGGGATCATTGTTACGGATAATTATCTCTCCTCCAAACTGCTGCTCTGTTTCAATGTCTTCCCTGGAATTAAGGGTAAAGTATATGTCCGCATCGCTTCCGGGTGAAAGATCAAAGGATTGGGGCGCTTTGAGCCGTAACTTGTCGGAATCTGATCGCATGTCCACGATTAAAACGCCGTCTCCTTTGTTGGAGATATTAAAATGCCCTTTGGCTGTGGTGCCGCCTACGATTTCTCCCATGTCAATTTCTTGTGTGTCTGCTTCAAAGCTGGGCGCTGTCCGTTGAAATTTTACATAAAATTCTTGTTCATATCCTGACGAATCCTGAACAATAATTCCCGGGCCGTCGTGTGTGACAAGCCTGCTGCCGGAAAGCGGGACATCTTCCAGTTTTGCTTCCACTGTATGCCCTTTCACGACGACACTAAGATTTTCCTCTAAACCGGGGAGCGGCTTTGCTTTGAGGTACAGTTCCCGGTCATCAGTGGCTTTGAATGTTGTTGACCGGGTCGGGGTGTCTTTTACATTGACAGTCCCGAAGTCAAGCGATTCCGGATCGCATTCAATGCCGATGATGTCTGTTTCCACAGGGATATGCACTGGCTCCTGATTTCCGTTCAGAAGCGTTAGTTCCAGATTTGTGGTCTGCCTGCCAGTGCCTGAACCCTGATCCGCACGAATTGTCACTTGTAAGGATTTTTCCCCTGGTTTTTGTCCTTTTATGGCAGGTATCTGAAAAGACTCGGGCAGGGTGATCCATTGGCTCTGGCTTTTGACAGAAACTTGGGCAGGTGTCTTTCCCCAGTTTGAGACGGGGATATCTGCGGTATAAGTCCGGTTGGGTATGATTTCAATAGATTCCGGTTTTTTGGGAACAATATAAGCGTCTTGGATTTCCTGGACGCATTGAAATTCAAGTTCGAGTTTTTTATATTTTTTACGCACATCATTGGAGCGACAGATAATACGCCCGCTGTGAGTTCCCAGGAAATTGAGGGAGGGAACCGGTCTGATGATGGTGATGGCGGTCTCCCCGGGGCTGATCTGAAACGCTGTCTCTTTTCGGGAGGTTTTCACATTAAGCACGTCTGCTGTCAGCCATTCGGGACAGTCTTCAAACTTTACTTTTAATGCCTCTTTTCCGCAGTTCTCTATGGAAAGGCGGTACGCAGATATTTCGCCTTTGTCCGTGGGATTGATACTGCCGAAATCATGAATGTCCGATTCTGCTTTGCCGTTAAAATCAAATTTGCCATAAGCCAGATGCGTATGGGTCTTTATGTTTATGTGCAGGGGAAATTCTTTTTCTGTTCCTGACGGAGTTTTTGCTTTTATCAGGAGGGGGCATGTCAGTTCCCGGGATTTTATTTCCTCTCCGTGTTCCTCCCCGTGGAAAAATAATTCCAGGTCTGTCCGGTCTCCGCCGGCCCTGAGATGAGGGGAGCGGCATTTGTATTTCAGCCAGTCTTTGCCGCCTTCTATGGCAAGTGTGAGAGGAGTTTGTCCGAGGTTTGCAATGGTCAGCAGCTCACTGGTGTCACCGATTGCAGGAACAGAACCAAAATCCAGTGTCCGTTCATCATTGAGATATGCCGCACCACTGGCCTCAAAGGAGAGATGAGGGGTTTTTACAGCCGTTACCCACACTTTGGTCTGATCTCTTGGTTCTCCGATAAAAAAGCTTTTTAATTCGGAAAATTCATCATGGGTCAGCGGTTCCATTTTCGGAAAGTTCATCACGACTTGACAGCTCCGTTTTTCGAGAGATTTAAGCTTTTGGATTAGCGGGGTTGATGAATTTTAAACTTTGTTGACAATCACCTGGGGCTTTTGAATCACCCTTCCGTCCAGTTCAAAGCCGTTTCGCTGGATACCCACAATAACGCCGTTGTGCCAGGTTGTGTCACTTATTGTGGAGCGGGCGGTATGCTTTGTGCTGTCAAAAACCGTTTTCTTCAGAATGATTTCGACCGGTTTCAGATTTCCTTTTTCAAGCACCTCAAGCACGGTGTCGTAAAGCTCCTGCAAGTTCCCGCTTCTTTTCTCAATTTTGGTCTCATGGTATCTGAGCAGCACTTTGTCAGCAATTTCAAGAAACTCCCCGCCTATCCATTTCTCAAGTTTGAAATCAAGCAGCCTTTTCACTTCCCGGGGGTTTTGCAGGGATGTGAGCAACTGAGACCAGTTGCGAAGGTTGGAGAGTTCCTTCTGATCTCCCCATTCCTTTGTTTCCAGGTCTCCTGCCGCATATCTGTCAATAATTGGCAGATTAATCATCTGAGGATAATATTCCTTCAGTTGCAACACGATATCACTATAAGATGAGACAAGCTGTTCGTCATCAGGATCAGCGTCAAGCAAAGCCAAGAGACGCTGTGACAATACCTCCGAATAAAAACTTATCTCACCGGATTCCTTAGTTCTGTTGGCAAGGTCAACAACTTCCCCATACTCTTTCTTAAAGCTGTTCCACCTGCTCTCCAGCATCCCTTTTTCCATTTCTACGATTGCGGACAGGATGGATTCTTTAGGCGGAGCGACCTCCTTATTTGAAACAGCTTCGGATTGTTTCTGGAGTTTAGAGAGTTCCTTTCGAAGCTCCTTAATTTCGCCGTCATTGTCGGGAGGAGATGAAACGTTGACAGGCACAGAGAACTTCTTGTTAAGTTTCTCAATATATCGCCAAATTTTTCCAATATTTTCTTCGATTCCATCAATTTTACTTTCCAAGCTTTTTAATTTGGCGACATCCTGTTTTAATTGGCTCAGGTCTGATTCCTCAAACTTCTTCTGGGCTTCCCCAATCTTTTTTTCCAAGCCCTCTGTTATTATATTCGATACTTCAGGAGCATTAGGAAAATGCGGTTGTTTTTTTTGTCTAATTAACTCTCTTAAACCATTTTTACGTACCTTCAATTCACCTATCTTTTTAGTCAGCTCATCATATATTTCTTTTACATAGCTCTCATGTGAAGGGAGGGAGAACTCTATGACATTTGTTTCAAGTTTTTTTAAGTCTTTTTTTATAGTTTCAAAATCATCAATTGCCTTGTCTGTTATAAATTCTTTTGAAAGTTCTGTCTTTAATTCGTTTATGCTTTTATCCAAGGCTTCTGCCTCACCTTTTAATCGCTTAATCAGTATACGAGCCTCTATAGTCTCTGGCATTCTACGAACCTCCCATTCTAGTTTACTAAAATTACGCTTATGTCTTTTATCAACAAGATATATAATTATAACTGCAACGGATAGAACACTCAATGAAACAATAAAAAGTAAACGAACCGAGATATCTTTATGATCACCTGTACTTTCCTCCAACTTTGTCTGAGTGGTTCCAGTTTTCGGTGGTGTTTCAGATGAGTTGCCTGACTCCTGATTACCTGTTTTGGGGGGAATGGTATTTACGAGACCTTGTCTGATTTTATCTCTCAGAGCCGGAAATCTGACTTTGGCATCCTCATAAGCTTTCGCCCAATAGATTCCGCCTTCGTTTATCTCAGCTTTCTGAATTATTTTCGACAGTTTCTTATAGGTGTCAAACTTTTCTGACATTTTTGTTATAAAACCATTGTAAACTGCGAAATAAGCATCAGAAAATCCCGCTGACTCCAATTCTCCCATTATTTTCTCTGTCAGAGTTATCAGCTTACCAAGTCTTTCGTGATACTTTAAACCCGGGGCTAGAGAATAAGGTTCTTTCTCAATTTCCCAAGCAATCTCGGCAAGCAGACTTCCCAATTCTCCGCCTTTTTCATTCCACTTTGTAGCAACGGCTTCCTTAATCCCAGCTTCTTCGGGTGTTGTCGGAAAAGGCAATTCACTAACTTCCAAAATATATTGCTGTAAATTTCCTTTGTTAACAATGTGTTCAATATATCTTGCCTCTTTCTTTATAGCTTCTTTTATTTGATTTTCAAAATCAGAAAACCTATCTAAAAGAAGCTTTTTGTGTTCATCGCTTTTTAACTCCCAAAAATTTGTTTTTATATCTATTATTTTATCTATTCTTTTATAATTTCCAGTATCCTCTCTTAAAATTCTTATGAAATTATTATAGGTTGCTGTACGTGCAGTTTTGAAGTTGGCTTCTTCAAATTGTTTTAATGTCTTATGTATGAATTCAAGTACTTTTAAAAGATTTTTATCATTATTCTCTTCTTCCCGAAGAATTTCAGCAAATAATTCGCCTAACTTCCGGGCGCATACGCTCTCTTCACAACAAGAATTGTCTTCTTTCCAAAATTTCTCGTTCTCTTTGTTCTCTTTGGCTTTATCATTTTCTGCTATTTCCTCCAATGGAAACATTTCAGCATCAGCTAAAATACGCCTCTTTAATTCTTCCTTATTAACAAGCTTTTCTACATCTTCACAGGTCAGTTTTTTTTCCGCATAAGCAAAATTAGATATTAATATTGTAAAACAAAGTACGCAGGCCAAAACAACATAATTTTTATGGAATAATTTCAAGATACACCTCTTTGTAATTATATGAAATATTTTGGCGTTCCTTCTAAGCTTTGCCAGTTATCATTAAACCTTGTTATATATCACCTGTGGTTGCTGAATCATTCTTCCTTCCGGAGCCTCTCGGAAACCGTTTCGGAGAACCTGCACAATCACACCGTCCCGGGTCATGTTCTGGGATACGGTGGAGCGGGCAGAATGTATCTTTTTGTCAAACAAGGTTTTCCCCAAAACAATTTCAACAGGCTCCAACTCCCCTGTGGAAAGAATGCGGAGTATAATCTCATGAGCTTCCCCCGGGAAATTATTGTGCTTTTTATCCTGGCTCTCCTGGGAAGCGCATAAAAATGTATCTGCAAACTCAATAAAATATTCACGCACCCATTTTTTCATATCAAAATCAAGGAACTGCTGTACCTTCCCAAAATCCTGCAATGATATCAGCAAATGTGTCCAGTTGCGGAGGCGGGAGATTTCTTTTTCCGGTTCCCCTGCTTTTATCGGATTTGATGCAAAATCGCTCTGCTGTTCGTTTATTGCTGCAAGGATAAACAAGGAGGGATAATATTCATTCAGCGGAATCAGCATCTTTTTACAGCGTGAGACAAGTTCTTCATTATGAGAGAGCAATCCGGGCAGGGGGCTTATATTTTGAATATAAAAATCTTTCTCTTCGGACAGACTGACTTTCATGGCAAGTTCTGTCAGTTCTCTATTTTCCGATTTAAAAAACTCCCATTTATCAATCAGTATGTTTTGCTCCATTTGTATGATTGCGGATGAGATGACATCGTTTTTCATTTTATCCGAGCGATTTGGGGCAGCTTGTTCCAGACCTGAAGCCATATCTGTCTGAACCTGATCATTTTGTGTATCTGTTAGCACAGTCCCATTAAGCTTATTCACAATCACCTGAGGCTTTTGAATCACTCTTCCGTCCAGTTCAAATCCGTTTCGGTGGATACCCATAATGATACCATTGGGGAAACAAATGTTGTTTGTTGTGGAATGGACACTATGCCTTGTGCTCTCAAAATATGTTTTCCCCAGAATGATTTTGACTGGTTTCACATTTCCTCTTTCAAGTACCTCAAGCACGGTTTGATAAAGCGTTTCCAAGCTCCCTATTCTCTCTTCAGATTTATATCTGAGCAGCAGTTTTTCAGAAGTCATATGCCGTTGCTCCAGAAAAATTGGATCGGATTTGGTCTCATAGTATCTGACCAGCACTTTGTCCGCAATTTCAAGAAACTCCCCGCCTATCCACTTCTCAAGTTTGAAATCAAGCAGCCTCTTCACTTCCCGGGGGTTTTGTAGGGATGCGAGAAACTGAGACCACATGCGAAGGTTGGAGAGAACTCTTTGCCCTTCCCATTCCTCTGTATCCAACTCTCCTGCCACATATTTGTCAATAATTGGCAGTTTGACCATCTGAGGATAATACTCCCTCAGTTGCAGTACAATTTCATTATAAGATGAAAAAAGCTGCTCGTCATCAGGATCAGCGCCAAGAAATTCCGGCAGACGCTCTGATAATACCTTCAGATAAAAACTTATCTCACCGGATTCCCTTGTTCTGTTAGCAAAATCAACAACTTCCTCATGCTCTTTTTTAAAACTACTCCAATTGTTCTCCAGCATTCCCCTTTCCATTTCTATGATTGCGGACAGGATGAATTCTTTGGACGGAGCAACTTCCTTCTTGGAAACAGCTTCGAATTGTTTTTGGAAGTCGGAGAGTTTATTTTGAAGTTCCTTAATCTCACTGTCATAGTAAGGAGGATCTGATACTTTTTCGGCAGGCTCAGAGAGTTTGTTTTTTAGCTCTTTAATATCTTTCAGAATTTTAATAATCTCTTTTCGGATTATTTCAGTCATTCTATTTTTTAACTTGATGTCCTGTTTTAATTTAATCGGGTCTAAGTCATCAAACTCTCTCCGAATTTCCCCAATCTTTTTTTCCAAGTCCTCTGTTATTTTATTTGGCAGTTCGGGGACATTAGAAATAGGCTGTTGTTTTTTTCTAATTAATTTTCTCAAATCATTTATATTTATTTGCAACTCCCTGATCTTCTCATTCTTCAATCTGTTAAGCTCGGCTCTGATATCGTTATCATCTTCGGGGAAAGAGGACTCTCTGACATTCTTTTCAAATTCAGCAAAACTTTGTTTTATAGTTTCAAATTCATTAATTGCCTTTTCTGTTATAAACTCTTTTGAAAGTTTTTCTTTTAACTTACTTATCGCCTCATCTAAATCCTTTACCCATTCTTTTAGGCGGTTAATTTTAAGAGTAGGAGGTAGTTTCTTATTTAAGTCTCTTACCCATTCTTCTATTTTTCCAACTCCGATAGAAGCAGGCCGTATCTGTGAATTTTTCTTAACCTCCTCTTCTAATTTGCTGCGTTTTTTATCAACAAGATATAATTCAATGGCAAATCCAAATAATATGACAGTCCATAAAGCAATAAAAAACGGAAGAACAGAGTTCTCCTGATCATTTTTCTCCATCGTCTCATCAGATAGCTTTATGGATAGTATGTGAAATCTTAGCTCGAAAAACCTGACTTTGGCATCCTTATAAGTTTCCGCCCAATATGTTCCGCGTTCGTTTATCTCCGATTTCCGAATTATTTTCGCCAATTTATCATAGTTATCAAAGCCTGATGATATTTTTGTTATGAAACTGCGATAAACTGCACCGTAAGCATCAAAAAATTCTGCTCTCTCCAATTCTAACATTATTTTATTTGTCAGAACTATCAGCTTATCAAGCCTCTCATAATATTTTAAATTTGGGCTGGGAGGATAATTTTCATTCTCAATTTCCGAAGCAATCTCGGCAAGCAGGTTTCCCAATTCTTCGGCTTTTTCATTCCACTTTTCTTTAACGGCCTCTTTAATCTTACCTTTTTCGGGTGTTGCCAGAAAAGGCAGTTGTTTATCTTCAAAAATATATTGTTGCAAATTTTCTTTGTTAACAATGTCTTCAATATAACTTAGAGTTTTTATAGCTTCTCTTATCTGACTCTCAAAAGCAGAAAACCTTTCTATAACTAAACGGGACATACGTCTTCGGGACATATCCCTTCTTAAATTTCCGAAAGTTTTTATGTCTATTATATTATTTATTCTTTCGTAACTCTTATTATTGTATATTGTTTTGTATTTTAAGGTTCCTATAAATTTATTGTAAATTGTTGCAGATGCAGTAGCCAAGTTGGCATTTACAAACTGTTTCAAGGTATTATGTGTAAATGTCAGTACTTTTAAAAGGCTTTTATCATTATTCTGTTCTTCCCGAATAATTTCAGCTAATAATTCGCCTAACTCCCAAGCGCACCCACGTTTTTTCTCACAACAAGAGTTTTTTTCTGTCCAGAATTTGCCGTTCTCTTGGTTTTCTTCTGTTTTATCATCTTCTGCTATTTCCTCTAATGGAAACATTTCAGCATCAGCTAAAATACGCCTTTTTAATTCTTCCTTATTAACAAGCTTTTTTATATCTTCACAACTCAGTTTTTTTTCTGCATAAGCAGAATTCATAAAGATCAATGGTAATACGGCAAAACCAAGCAGGCAGGTCAGAAGAACATAAATTTTTTGATATGATTTTAACAAATATCTGACGGATAGCATTTTATAAACCACTCAACACTGTCATATCGCTTGATTTAGGAAAATGGAGTTTTCTCGGTGGCTTGGGCTTTCGTCCTCCCAATGCCGCTGTAACCTCGCCCCTCAGCCCGCCGGATGTTCCTTTCAGGTCAAAGGTAAGCTCCAGCATATTGTCATCCCGGATATCATCGGCAGTGACATCATAGCTTAACGTACACAGGCTTGTATTATATCTCGGAATCAGGTTATTTCCCCATAAGATATCCACCACCAGCAAGTCTCTTTCCATGCCAGGCTCCGCATCCAGCCCCAAAATCTGCTTAACAGACAAGCTCTTTTTTCCTGTTTTCAGTGGAAGAATAACCTCGGTGGGCACCAGTTCAATGCTGGAATCCTGTTCAGATGCGATTCGTACAGAATAATTATGCTGAACCGTAATGCGCCTGCTCTGACGCTCCCCGATCCATTTCAGCATCTCCGCAATCCCATAAGCTGTGCGCTCCATGGCAAGAATGCGCTGCACACGGGCCGGCTGATATTTTCCCACAGCATTCAGCATCAGGTTTTCAAACCCGCCACTCATAAAAAAAGAACCCGAAGTAACAAAAAAGTCCGCATCGTTTAGCCCCAGTTCATCTGTGGCACGCATCAGGTTCACAGATGCCTCATAGCTGAGACTCTCACCCAACTCTCCGCCAAGTTTTTCCGCAAGCAGCCTGTAAGTCATCCGCAGACCCGGATCAGGGGGGATATTCGTTGAAAACATTCCGCCAAAAAGACCGGACAGTGCCATGTCCACCTGCACCTGTTCATCCCGATTCAGCAGCAGGCCATCCCTGTAAAAAGCCTCGGCAATCTCATTCCTCACGGCCCCCCACCCCAGTTCTTTTACAGAACGAGTGCTGACATGCGCCACATTTACATCTTCATCATCCCTCACGACTTCCATCCTGGTCACATGCAGACAGTTTTCGTCCATATTCAGCACACCGATCTTCTGCACAGACGGCAGCCTCAGAAAGTGCATGGCCAGTGCGGCCGCATGATTGAGGATGACAACCCGCCGGAAAGCCATCCGCTTCAGAACCTTATATAAAATCCCCTCAGCCAGACGACTCAGATAAGCAGGCCCTGCCACGACGACATTTAACTCATGCGGATGAAAATTCATTTCACGAACAGAAGTGACCACCGGATACAACAGGAAAGCCAAAAATGCCGACGACATATCTGTAAAGGCTGATCTCTCTTCTCTCTCCTCTGTAATGCCATGTGAGGAAAGGGCATACAGCGGATGTCTCACAGGCATTATCATTTCAGCCGCAGACATTTCATAA
This sequence comes from Desulfonema magnum, assembly GCF_017377395.1. GTDB lineage: Bacteria > Desulfobacterota > Desulfobacteria > Desulfobacterales > 4be13 > Desulfonema_C > Desulfonema_C magnum. The sequence continues at coordinate 1,968,230 of NZ_CP061800.1, forward strand.
GGTCTGAGCCACCCCAATCTTCCATCCCGGAGAAACATATCAGACTCATTTTCAGAAATGACAGCATTCAGTTCGTCCAGCCATTCATCCCCTTTCTGAGACTTCTTCGGATCCAAAAAAATATCAGCGGAGAAATAGCGTGACGTCATGCCGTGTCGTTTAAGGACGCAGGGCATAGTTCTTCCCTCCGGCGTGACGATCAGCGCGACAACATTTCTGCTTGACAGGTCTATGATCAGATAAGGATGCACACAAAAATCTTTCTGAAATTCACCAGATCGGAAAACTTCGTTAAGCAATCCAGCGATCTTCCTCTTCAAGACGTTCCGGTTTAATATCTACAGGTTCATCATTTGCGAATACATCCAATTTTCTATTCGCGTCAATGACAAATCTCACATCACATGTCCGATTTTCATCAGGTAAGTTTGTGGTAATCTCCCCGATTCTTTTGATATCAGGATTTCCACGAATTTTGTTATTTTTACCAGCGTTTTGAAAAAATGTCAGATGCAATATCCTGCCGACAATCTGATTCTCGTCATAATGCCTTATATCCTCAGCCGGATATGTTGATCCGAGTGGTATGATCTCATCAAATATACGCCGTGTTCCCACCTGTTTGGCTATCCCATAACTATGCGGCAGTTTCCTGCCCTCCGCGATCAGATGCACCCCACTTCCGCCGATAGCCCTTTTCTGAGCACCGTACATGGCCGCCCCCCTGGCCACACAGACTTTCAGATGTTCTGCCTCAAGAATGTCGTTCTCATCCGGCAGATGGGAGAAATTGCTTCTGATACGGGAACGAACAGCTGGTGTGAGGCTGGAACGCCCCGTATGGATAAGGTAATCAACAGAATCGGACGCTGTTCCGGCAAACTCAAGTGCGTCCATGACGAGCTTCTCACAGCCTGCAAGAATATCCTCAATCCACCCCTCGAACAGATATCGTGTAACCGTGAGACTGTATTTTTTTCCCCTGATTTCATGCACTTTGCCGTTCTCAATAGAAAATATCGGGAGCATAAGGCGGTCAGTGTCAAAAGACGTTTCCGTGTCAGTTGAAAGGCTCATTTTAATGTCTTCTGCTGCCTTTTTCCAATAATATCTTGATGATAATACAAATTTCCATACATCATCGCTCCACTTTTCTTTTTCTCTGCGATCCACCAGCTTTTTAAAGTTATCCGAGATAATCGTTTCATCAAAATCGGAAATTTCTGCCTTGCATCCCTCGAGCAGTTGCCTCATCAGAGCCAGATCAATACTGTCTCCTCCCAGCATATTATTCCCTTTGTTGGCCAGCACTTTTATACCAATACTGCCATTAGAAAGCCCTTCCACCTGAACAACGGAGACATCCAATGTTCCGCCGCCATAATCAAACACCAGGAAATTGACTTCCTTCTGACTATTCAGTTTGTCGTCCAGTTCCGGGTGTTCATCATAAAACACATCCAGGTAGAAAAGGGCCGCTGCCGAAGGTTCATCTAGGATAATCCCCGCCTGAACATTTTTTCCAACTCGCTGTTGTAAATCTCTGGATATCTCCCGCACAAGTTCTTCTTCTGTATCAAGATTTGCTATTTGGCAGGCTTTCAGAATGCCCCGTATCTGCAAGTCAAAAAAATTGGCAGGAACGGTGACAATGGCATGGGTGATATTATAATAGATACCGGTCATATTGTAATATTCGGTTTCGGCAAGCTCGATCAGTTTTTTGATAATGCAGCCGGCAAGCTCATCCGGTGAAAAATTTTTACCGTAAAATTCCCGGTCATTGCCATATCCCATCACCCTTTTGATGGAACGCACCGCCAATTCCGGCGAAATAACCGCCTCATTCTGCGCTTCCCACCCGACCTTATAATTGTCATGGCCGCCTTCGAAGAGCAACACACTCGGAATCAGACGATCTGTTTTGCCTGTGGCTTTGTCTTTTGTAACCTCCACCACGTATGTGTTATCGTCATTATTGTCATATATGGCGATTACGGAGTTGGTCGTTCCGAAATCAATGCCGATGTAATCCTGGCAGTCTGTCGGCTGGACAACATTTATCCTGATCGGAATTTCCAAAACAGATTCCTGGCCGGCTGTGTAAACAAAGATTTTCCCCTCCTGCCATCCTTCTGACTTATTGGGCAATTTATGAGGCCGCACAAGGGCTTTGAATTTATATGCTCCCAAAATTGTCGGGCCGGAAATGTACTTGGCAGCGGAATCCGATGAAAGCAGGGTGAAGGTCTTATGCTCTTGGATAATCTGAATCCAGTCCGCATCTGTTTCTATCCCGCTTATCTCGACATCCAGATCTCCGGTGTTTGTCACCACAATATCTTCAGTGTAGTTCTGTTTTGAAAGACAGGGATCAATGTCAATTTCTTTCCTGTCCGCAGTAAGCTCCATCCGAACCCCCTGCCCCTTTACAGGAATCCATATATCCTCTTTATAATTTTCAAAGATGAGGTGAAAGCCTGTTTTATCCGAAACAGCGGCAGAATTATAAAGATTGGAATCCCATATCACAGGAATGGTGATGGTGTCATTAATTTTTATTTTGATTGGAAAGTTAATATGTTTTGCGACCTGTAAATGCGCTCCCCCCTCTGGCTTGACCGCTTTCAGTGTCAGCGGAACAGCCCCCTGATTCTGAAGCTCCAATTTTCTTTGAACAACAGCGTCCTCTGTTATTTCACCAAAGTTAATTTTTTCTGACAAAAGAACAGGTTTCGGCCCAGTTTTTACTTTTACAGATAAATTCAAAGCCTTTCGTTCATCATTATTCACAATACACAAAAAGCTGTAATCCTGTTCTGTAAAATCAGATGGTAACACCCCATAATTTAAGGAAATATTAACCTCAGTCTGTGAGTTTGCTTTGACAGTGAAATCATTTGCTGGTTCAAAATGGACAAACTCAGGACTCGGGCCCTTGCACAAAATCCGGATATGGGTATCTTTGCCTCCGGAATTGATGAAAGTCGTTTTTTTCTGGGTAATAATCTGAGAAATCAGAGTCACTTCATCCGGTTTCAGTTCAATATATATGAGCTGATGACCACAATACCCACAATAATTATCACTATCCTTTAAATACCACTGATGACATTTCGGACATTCTGTGCCAGTCATTCAAATCACCTCATAATCTGTTGGGCTACACAGCTAAACTGATAAGCAATGGCTAATGCTTGTTCAAAGAAATTTTTATATACTTGTTTTGAGAGCAATCTGTCAATATTTTTTCTGAAATTCAGCAGATCAGATCGGAACAAGCTCTGTTATTCGAGATTGTTATGCAATGATATAAAAAATAGTCTATATTTGAGAGGGTATCATTATAACTCAGGTTTTGCATTTTGTTATTCGGATTAGAAGCATATTTTTTACTAATCGGAAACGCCGTTCCGATATGTGGGTATGTCCACCGGGCGTATTTAGAATTTAGGGGAGCGATTTTTAGTCCCGGAGGGACGAGTGAAAACAGCCCGGCAATTCACTGATGGGACAGATAGCCCCGTTTTCCCAAGTCCCGTAGGGATGGTTGAAATCCTCGGACTTTTCAGATTTCGGCAATAAATTGCCGGGCTATTTTCAGTCGTCCCTCTGGGACTGAAGACAGCCTCTCTTGTTTCCGATGAAGATATTGTTAATGAAACACCAAATCCCTTCTTATCGCTAATCCGTGCAGCCACGCAATTTGACATTTTTATTGATTCTGACTCTAATATTTGTTAGAAAAATAACAAGACTGAATTGTAAAAGCTGACAAAATACGCAAATTGGTGGGAGAATTTTTTTGAAAAGCAAAGACGGAACAGCATACGCACAGAATTATGACGTGATTGTGAAGTGGCTGGCCGCGGCACTTCGGGGAGAGACCCTGGAGGTGCTGGGTCTGAAAACCGGCCGCATAGAGGAGGTGTTCGCCTTCGAACCGGCGGACATATCCGTGAAGGCCGGCCGGGTGGATGTGATGCTGCGGGACGACACAGGCGCAATATATCATGTTGAGGAGCAGCGGAATCTGAAAAAAACGGACATTTTCCGTTTCGCAGCGTACCATTTTCTCGGAGCGGAGCAGTGGGGCGTGAACCTCACGGACATCATCCTGGCATCCGGCGAAGTTTGGGCTGGTGAGAAAGGCAGCAGGGCGGTCACGACGAAAAGCGGGAAATACGATCCTGTTGTCATTGACTTCACGGAACGGGACGGACGGAAACGGCTCGGAGAAATCCGAGAGGCGGTCAGTGCCGGGACATTTGAGAACTGGCTCGAACTGGTGTTTCTCCCGCTGTACGGCAGGGAGACCGGCGAGGCCCGTTCCGAAATTGCGGAGGAGGTGCTGCGTTTTGAAAACGAACTGTATTGTGAGAAGAAAATATCGGTCAGACTGCTGGCCGCAACCCTGGTCATGTCGAACAGACTCATTGACAAGGAGCGTCTGAGAGCGTTCTGGGAGGAGGTTAAAATGTTAGATATTTTTGAAATTGCCAGAGAGGAAGGCGAAATCATAGGGATCGGGAAAGGCGAAATTATAGGGATCGAGAAAGGAAAAAACCTGGGAATATTGGAGGACAGGCGGGAAATGGTCACGGATGTCCTGATTGAACGGTTCGGCGTAGTTCTGCCACGGATATTGGAGCAAATCAGAGCCATACAGAATCCGGATGTGCTGAAAATGCTGCACCGGCAGGCCCTGAAATGTCAGAATCTTCAGGAATTCGAAGCGGTTCTGGACTTAATTGACAATTGACAAAAGCAGGCAAACCGGTGAGGAATTTTTTTGAAAAGCAAAGACGGAAAAGATTACGCACAGAATTATGATGTGATTGTGAAATGGCTGGCCGCGGCACTGCGGGGGGAGACGCTCAAAGTGCTGGGCGTGAGCACAGGCCGCATCGAGGAGGTGTTCGCCTTCGAACCCGCTGACATATCAGTGAAAGCCGGGCGGGTGGATGTGATGCTGCGGGACGACACGGGCGCAATCTATCATGTGGAGGAGCAACGAAACCTGAAAAAGGCGGACATGTTCCGCTTTGCAGCGTATCATTTTCTCGGAGCGGAGCAGTGGGGCGTGAACCTCACGGACATCATCCTGGCATCCGGCGAAGTTTGGGCTGGTGAGAAAGGCAGCAGGGCGGTCACGACGAAAAGCGGGAGATACGATCCTGTTGTCATTGACTTCACGGAACGGGACGGACGGAAACGTCTCGGAGAAATCCGGGAGGCGGTCAGAGCCGGGACTTTTGAGAACTGGCTCGAACTGGTGTTTCTCCCGCTGTACGGCAGGGAAACCGGCGAGGCACGCTCCGAAATGGCGGAGGAGGTGCTGCGTTTTGAAAACGAGCTGTATCGTGAGAGGAAAATATCGGTCAGGCTGCTGGCCGCCACATTGGTCATGTCGAACAGACTCATTGACAAAAACCGCCTGAGGGCGTTCTGGGAGGAGGTCAAAATGTTGGATATTTTTGAAATTGCCAGAGAGGAAGGCGAGATTATAGGAATGGAGAAGGGCGAAATTCTGGGAATGGAGAAGGGTAAAATCCTGGGAATATTGGAAGACAGACAGGAAATGCTCATGGATGCACTGATTGTAAAATTCGGTGCTGTATCAGAGAAGGTGTCGGAAAAAATAAGATCGCTTCGGAACCCGGATGTGCTCAGGGGGCTGTTTCATCAGGCGATCAGATGCCAGAGCCTGAAAGAATTCGAAACTGTTATGGAATTGGTAATTGACAATTGACAAAAGCAGGCAAACCGGTGAGGAATTTTTTTGAAAAGCAAAGACGGAAAAGATTACGCACAGAATTACGACGTGATTGTGAAATGGCTGGCCGCGGCACTGAAAGGAGAGACGCTGGAGGTGCTGGGCGTGAGCACAGGCCGCATCGAGGAGGTGTTCGCCTTCGAACCCGCTGACATATCAGTGAAAGCCGGTCGGGTGGATGTGATGCTTCGGGACGACACGGGCGCAATATATCATGTTGAGGAGCAGCGGAATCTGAAAAAGGCGGACATGTTCCGCTTTGCGGCGTATCATTTTCTCGGAGCGGAGCAGTGGGGCCTGAAGCTCACGGACATCATTCTGGCATCCGGTGAGGTGTGGCCCGGGGACAGAGGCAGCAGGGCGGTCACTACGAAAAGCGGAAGATACGATCCCGTTGTCATTGATTTCACGGAGCGGGACGGACGGAAACGACTCGGAGAAATCCGGGAGGCGGTCAGTGCCCATAGGTGTAAAGTTAAGGAACTGCTGAATTGTAAAAATATCCTTTTATAACATATGGTTGTTGTTTAAATAAAATGCAAGAAATGCCGTGTCGCAAATTACTTTTTCATTGCATCTCTCAGCACATGCTGATATTCCGGACTGTGTGAAAAAAACAAAATATCCGACAATCTCATAAGATCATATTTGGGAGGACTGTGCAATGATAAATAAACAGATTAAAATTGATGTCAGAACAGTTAAAAAGTTTTTCAAAAAAGGAAAGATCAGAAAAATAGCTGAAAAAACCGGTTTCATAAAGAGAAAACGGAAATTGGACGCATTCGAATTTTTCATATCGCTGACTTTCGGTTCGCTGACAACGACCACAATAACTCTGGGTGCCATAGCGGAAAATCTGTCCGAATGTATTTCAAGGGCGGGAATAAATGACCGTTTTAATCAGTATGCCATTGATTTTCTGACAGAAGTTTTTTCATTTTTTTTCAGAACGGCGACTGAAAACGGACATAATATCAATATTGACGTATTAAATCAGTTCGGCAGAGTGAATATTATTGACAGTTCGTCATGGGAGCTGCCCCCGGGCCTGAAATCCGCATTTCCGGGATATAACATTGCGGGTTGCAAAGTTCAGTTAATGTATGATTACAAAACCGGAGTGATTCAGCTGTTTGATATAAAAAAACAAACGTGTAACGATCAGAGTTATTCGAAGACACTGGGCGATCAGATCAGCGCGGATGATCTGCTTATTTTCGATCTGGGATATTCAATTGCGGACATGCTGAAAATAACTGATGACAAAGAAGCCTTTTTCATATCCCGTTTTAATTATTCCGGAATCGGTCTGTATATAAAGAAAGGGGAAGAATATGAGAGAATCGGAATCTCGGAGATATTGAAAAAGCTGAACGGCAATGAGACAATATTTGAATTCGAATGTTATACGGGAAACAAAGAGAAAAAGATAAAGATACGCTTTTTCGCAGTCAGAGTTCCGGAAGAAGTTGCAAACAAAAAACGGAGAAAAATGTGTCAGAATGCCAAAAAGAAAGGAAGAACCCCCAAGAAAGAATCACTGCGACTGTGTGAGTGGAACTTTATGATGACAAATATTCCTGCTGAGAAAACGGAGGATGTGAGAACCATCCTTGCATTTTATCCGATCAGATGGTCTGTGGAATTATTTTTCAAACAGTTTAAATCGGTATTGAACATTCATAAAACAGAAGTAAGAAACAATGAGGACAGGCTCAGGTGCGAAGTATTGGGAAAAGCGATAGTTGTGATGTTCATATCCTACTGTTATTCGAATGCCAGATCAGAGGCATGGCGGATACTCGGCGAAGAGGTAAGTATTGACAAGACAGTGAAATATTTCAGAAGAAACATAGCCGGTCTGACAGTGCTGCTTTCGGATTCTGCTGACAAAGCGGCAAAACATGTCAGGAAAATGATAGCAAAAATAACTGACACATGCCGGAAAGAGAGGCAGAAAAGCAGAAAAAACTCCCTTGATGTACTTATCGACGGAGCAGTTCTTGAAAACTATAAATATGTAAAGGTAAACCTCTCGGAACTCGGGCAGCCGGGTAAAGGCATGCCTCTGTCTTTCCGTCTTTTCAATCTGATAAATGTGAATTTATTTTTTGAAATCATACCGTTAGCAGGTTAGTTAAGTATCCTTAACTTTACACCTATGGGTCAGTGCCGGGACATTTGAGAACTGGCTCGAGCTGATATTTCTTCCGCTGTACGGCAGGGAGATCGGAGATGCCCGTGCCGAGATGGCGGAAGATGTGCTGCGTTTTGAAAACGAGCTGTATCGTGAGCAAAAAATATCGGTCAGGCTGCTGGCCGCAACCCTGGTCATGTCGAACAGACTCATTGACAAAGAGCGTCTGAGGGCGTTCTGGGAGGAGATCAAAATGCTTGATATTTTTGAGATTGCCAGAGAAGAGGGCGAAATTCTGGGAATAGAAAAGGGAAAAATATTGGGAATATTGGAGGAGAGGCGGGAGACAGTCAAAGAAGACCTGATTGAGCGGTTCGGCGTGGTTCATCCCCGGATACTGGAACAGATCAGAGCCGTACAGAATCCTGATGTGCTGAAAATGCTGCGTCGGCAGGCCATGAAATGTCAGAGTCTTCAGGAATTCGAGGCGGTTCTGGACTTAATTGATAATTGACAAAAACATACAGACCGGTGAGGATTTTCTTTGAAAAGCAAAGACGGAACAGAATACGCACAGAATTATGACGTGATTGTGAAGTGGCTGGCAGCGGCACTCCGGGGGGAGACTCTGGAGGTGCTTGGGCTGAAGACAGGCCGCATTGAAGAGGTGTTCGCATTCGAACCCGCCGACATATCAGTGAAAGCCGGTCGGGTGGATGTGATGCTTCGGGACGACACGGGCGCAATATATCATGTTGAGGAGCAGCGGAATCTGAAAAAGGCGGACATGTTCCGCTTTGCGGCGTATCATTTTCTCGGAGCGGAGCAGTGGGGCCTGAAACTTACGGACATCATTCTGGCATCCGGCGAGGTGTGGGCCGGGGAGAAGGGAAGCCGGGCGGTCACAACCGAAAGCGGGAGATATGATCCTGTTGTCATTGATTTCACGGAACGGGAAGGACGGAAACGGCTCGGAGAAATCCGGGAGGCGATCAGAGCCGGGACTTTTGACAACTGGCTCGAACTTGTGTTTCTCCCGCTGTACGGCAGGGAGATCGGAGACGCCCGTGCCGAGATGGCGGAAGATGTGCTGCGTTTTGAAAATGAGCTGTATCGTGAGCAAAAAATATCGGTCAGGCTGCTGGCCGCAACCCTGGTCATGTCGAACAAACTCATTGACAAAGAGCGTCTGAGGGCGTTTTGGGAGGAGGTCAAAATGTTGGATATTTTTGAGATTGCCAGAGAGGAAGGCATGGAGGAAGGCAAAGCCCTGGGAATAGAGGAAGGCAAAGTCCTGGGAATAGAGGAAGGCAGAGTCCTGGGGATATTGGAGGTCTGGCAGGAAATGGTCACTGATGATCTGATCGAACGCTTCGGGGTGGTTCAGCCCCGGATACTGGAGCAGATCAGAGCCATGCAGAATCCGGATGTGCTGAAAATGCTGCACCGGCAGGCCCTGAAATGTCAGAGCCTTCAGGAATTTGAAGCGGTGCTGAACCTGATTGATAACTGATTCTTGTTGTGGCAAAAATAAGACCACAGAACTCGGTGAGGAACTTCTTTGAAAAGCAAAGACGGAACAGAATATGCTCAGAATTATGACGTGATTGTGAAATGGCTGGCGGCGGCACTTCGGGGAGAAACGCTGGAGGTGCTGGGCGTGAAAACCGGCCGCATCGAGGAGGTGTTCGCCTTCGAACCCGCGGACATCTCAGTGAAAGCCGGGCGGGTGGATGTGATGCTACGGGATGAGATGGGCGCAATATATCATGTTGAGGAGCAGCGGAATCTGAAAAAGGCGGACATGTTCCGTTTTGCGGCGTATCATTTTCTCGGAGCGGAGCAGTGGGGCGTGAAACTCACGGACATCATTCTGGCATCCGGCGAGGTGTGGGCCGGGGAGAAGGGAAGCCGGGCAGTCACAACCGAAAGCGGCAGATATGATCCTGTTGTCATTGACTTCACGGAACGGGACGGACGGAAACGGCTCGGAGAAATCCGGGAGGCGGTCAGAGCCGGGACATTTGAGAACTGGCTCGAACTGATATTTCTCCCACTGTACGGCAGGGAGACCGTGGATGCCCGTGCCGAGATGGCGGAAGATGTGCTGCGTTTTGAAAACGAGCTGTATCGTGAGCAAAAAATATCGGTCAGGCTGCTGGCCGCAACCCTGGTCATGTCGAATAAACTCATTGACAAAGAGCGTCTGAGGGCGTTTTGGGAGGAGGTCAAAATGTTGGATATTTTTGAGATTGCCAGAGAGGAAGGATTAGAGGAGGGGAAAATTCTGGGAATATTGGAGGACAGGAGGGAAATGGTCACGGATGTCCTGATTGAACGATTCGGGGTGGTTCAGCCCAAAATACTGGAGAGGGTCGGAGCCGTTCAGAATCGGGGGGTGCTGAAAATGTTGCACCGGCAGGCCGTCAAATGTGAGGATATTCAGGAATTTGAAGCGGTGCTGAACCTGATTGATAACTGATTCTTGTTGTGGCAAAAATAAGACCATACAACTCGGTGAGGAACTTTTTTGAAAAGCAAAGACGGAACAGAATACGCACAGAATTATGACGTGATTGTGAAGTGGCTGGCCGCGGCACTGAAGGGAGAGACGCTGGAGGTGCTGGGCGTGAGGACGGGCCGCATCGAGGATGTGTTCGCCTTCGAACCCGCCGACATATCAGTGAAAGCCGGGCGGGTGGATGTGATGCTTCGGGATGACACAGGCGCAATATATCATGTTGAGGAGCAGCGGAATCTGAAAAAAGCGGACATGTTTCGTTTCGCAGCGTACCATTTTCTCGGAGCGGAGCAGTGGGGCGTGAAACTCACGGACATCATTCTGGCATCCGGCGAGGTGTGGGCCGGGGAGAAGGGAAGCCGGGCGGTCATAACCGAAAGCGGGAGATATGATCCTGTTGTCATTGATTTCACGGAACGGGACGGACGGAAACGGCTCGGAGAAATCCGGGAGGCGGTCAGATCCGGGACTTTTGACAACTGGCTCGAACTTGTGTTTCTCCCGCTGTACGGCAGGGAGAGCGGGGAGGCCCGTGCTGTGATGGCGGAAGAGGTGCTGCGTTTCGAAAACGAGCTGTATCTTGAGAAGAAAATATCGGTCAGGCTGCTGGCCGCAACCCTGGTCATGTCGAACAGACTCATTGACAAGGAGCGTCTGAGAGCGTTCTGGGAGGAGATTAAGATGTTTGATATTCTTGAGATTGCCAGAGAAAAAGGGATAGAGGAAGGCAAAGCCCTGGGAATAGAGGAAGGCAAAGTCCTGGGGATATTGGAGGTCTGGCAGGAAATGGTCACTGATGATCTGATCGAACGCTTCGGCGTGGTTCAGCCCCGGATACTGGAGCAGATCAGAGACATACAGAATCCGGATGTGCTGAAGATGCTGCGCCGGCAGGCCCTGAAATGTCAGAATCTTCAGGAATTCGAAGCAGTGATGAGCCAGGTGACATAATTGATAATTGACAATTGATAATTGATAATGCTTCACTTGGTAGTGTTCCAGTGCCGGATCAACTTATGGGAATATGGGGAGGGAAATAAGTACCTAACCATAAGTTTTTAATATCTGCCAGGGGAAGAAACCCGGCTTTTTTTTCCGGAATGATGCTTCTCCGATAAAGGAAAAACCCGGGTTTCTCTGCCGCTCACAGAAAAAAAGCTGTATAAAAAACTTTTGCTCAGGTACTTAAATTGCGAATTGCGGATGCTGAGACACTGACACTTTTTTACAGACCCGCAACCCGCAAATTATTTTATATTGCTATCCTGGCATCCACTGCAAAGACTTTGTCTTCATAGGCGATCACAGGATTAAGATCCATTTCCTGAATCGCAGGCAGATCCGTGACTAGCTGGGAAAGCCGCTGAATGATTTCAACAAGCCTGGCCCGATCAACACCCTTTTCTCCTCTCACTCCTTCCAATAACGCTGCGGTTTTGATGGAGGAGAGCATCTCTTCGGCCTCAAACTTCGTGACAGGCGTAAGATTGAAGACCACATCCTTCAGCACTTCCACATAGATCCCCCCGAGTCCGAACATGATCAGATGCCCAAGCCCTTCCTCAGCTTTTGCTCCGATAATGATCTCTTTTCCGCCCGGCATGTATTTCTGGATGAAGAATTTCAGGTCATCAGCCTTCAGCTTCCGCTCCATGTCCTCCACCGCGGCCCGCACAGCAAGACCATCCTCCAGATTCACTGCAACGCCGCCCATGTCGCTTTTATGCACGATGGTTTCCGAGTCCGCTTTGATCACCACGGGATAGCCGATATCTCCGGCAACCTTTTCAGCATCCTCGGCATTAGCAGCCATTCCCCATCCTGCGACAGGAATACGGTACGCCTCCAGAATTTCATAAACCTCGGCCGCTGTGAGAATTTCACGCGCTTTGGCCTTCTCAATAATGCCTGCTGCTTTGGCCTTATCCACATCATTGAAACATGTGGGCTCGCCAATTTCCCGGGAACGAATCTCATTATATTTAACCAGCGCGGACAATGCCCTTGCCGCTTCTCCCGGAAAATTATAACACGGAACCTCAGCTTCCTTGAGTATTTCCACAACCCCTCCCCACTGGTTCGGATCTGTCATCAGGTTGCAGATAATGGGCTTTCTTTTCTGCTTGTTCACCTCGGCGATTTCTTTGGCAATACTTTCCGTATCCACAAAGAACGGCGTGACAAAATTGATGAAAATGCTGTCAATCTGTTCCTCTTCCATCATCATGTCCATTGCGGCCCGGTAATGTTCCGCAAGCCCTGTCGCGAGGAGGTCCGTGGGATTGCTGACCGAAGCTTCGGGAAATACTTTTTTCCTGAGCGTGCTGATTGCTTTCTCACTGAGAGGCGGTATTTCCAGCCCGTTATCTCCGAACACATCTGTGGCAATGACCGCAGGACCGCCTGTGTTTGTGATAATGCCGACCCTGTTCCCTTTCGGGATAGGCTGAGAAGCAAATGCCACGGCTGCCTGACAGAGTTCGGCCTCATCTCTGAATCCGAGAATACCGGCCTTTTTGAAGATCAGTTCTGTGGCAATGTCTGCCTTTGCCAGACCGCCAGTATGAGAAGAAGCAGCTTTCGCACCGAGTTCGGTACGGCCCGCTTTCATGGCAAGCACCGGTTTTTTCGCAGCAACTTCCGTGGCGACTTCCATGAAAGTCGCGGCATCCCTGAGACCCTCCACATATAATATGATGGTCCGGGTCCCGTCATCATTGCCGAGATATCTCACAATCTCCGGGATGGTAATATCACACGCGTTTCCATTGGACGCGTATATCCGTGTGCCAATTCCCATCTGGGCAAAAGCCTGATGGATCACCTCGGCCACGCCGCCGCTCAAAGCGGTGATGGAAATATGGCCCGGGTCCGGTTTTGTAAAAGTAAAATTACAATACGCCCTGATATCAGGGTCAGAATTAATAATTCCCTGGCAGTTGGGACCCAACACCCGGATACCATACTTCTTAGCCCGTTCCATAAAATCATTTTGGATGGCTTCGCCAGCAGGACCGATTTCTGAAAATCCGCCCGAATTAATGATAATATTCTTTACGCCTTTTTTCCCGCAGTCTTCAAAAGCCAGAGGAACAAGTTTGGCAGGGATAACCATGTGAACCACATCAACCCCATCCTCCTCCGGGACATCCATAATAGACTTGTATGCCTTAATCCCCCGAATCTCATCCGCCTTGGGATTGATGGGATAGATCGGCCCTTTAAACCCAAAATCCAAAAGATTCTTAATGACCCGATTTCCAATATGGAGTTCCCTGGTGGATGCGCCGATGACCGCCACTGATTTTGGCCTGAATAATGAGTCTAACATGATATGTTCTCCTGTGGTTAATGATTTGGAATTTGTGATTTGTGATTTGGAATTTGTGATTCGAAATTTGATATTTTCAAATCACCAGTCACCAATCACCAATCACCAATCACCAAATCACATTATTTTTTTTCCTCCAGTTGTTCGATGAATGCCTCGACATTGGTTTTGGTCTGTTCGTCGGACACGAGCCGCATATCATTGAGATCGCCGTTAATGGTCAGACTGGGAAGACCGGTTACCTTTTCAAGACGCTGGGGCATGCCGTAGCGGCAATTGGAGTTGTTGGGACAGGTTTTGGCGTCGTGATAGATGATGCCGTCCACCTTGAAGAAGTCCATCATGTTCTTTATGTATTTTTCCTTGGCCTCGTCCGAGCGAACAATAAACAGCTCGGTGTATGCCTTTGCCATGCTGTTAAAAGGGTCGTCCGCGTCAAACGCAGTGAATATCCAACTGTTGCAGTAAGTGGATGCAAGGACATTTGTCCTGAGTTCGGAAAACAGCTTGGAGTGGTTGCTGAGTCTGCCCCAGACCGGCATACCGTCCCAATAGAGTCTGAAACGCTCATCCTCCACCGCACCGTCCTTGTTTTTGATCCTTTCCTGCAATTCCGCAAGTAACAACTTGTAGTAGTCAACAGGCTGCTGTGTGCCTCTCAGCACCACCGCAGGGCCCATGTGTATGGTTCCGTCAAAAAATGTCAGCGGAGACGGAACTGCGGAAGCCGTGTCCAGCACTTCTTTCCACAGATCAGAACATTCACGGGAAAGCGACACAGTATGCCTGAGCGCATCCATGTCAAATTTGGTGCCTGAAATTTCCTCCAACGGCTCGACCAGCGCCTCCATCTGTTTGGCAACAGATGTGATATGACTCTCTTTGACATCTCCCACGCCTCTGTGGGTGTGGATACCGATACACGGGACATTGAACTCTTTTGCATACCACATGAACCAGTCCTGCACATCCCGGCACTGATTTGTGTTATAAACCAGAACGTCAGGCTTTGGCACACTTTCAATGCCTTTATACGCTTTTGACAGCGGTGTCACGCCTTTCATATACGCGCCCACATCCGCGGTAAGATATGAACAGATGTCAGGAGAATATCCCGCGGCATTGGCAACCGGTATATAATCCGTGGACATGCGGGTGGCCCCCAGCATCGCGCCGTGATTTTCAGGAAAATGAACCAGGAGTCCCATGGCCCTCAGCAGTTCCGCGGGTCCTACGCTTGTACACCAGGCTATCTTTTTTTTACCTGTTTTTGCAGCATCATCCATTTCATAAAAATAGTCAGCCATGATCCGCTGCATTTCGCCAGTGGCTTTTATTTTTTTTCTTACAGGTTTTTTTTCTTCGGCCATAGTGTTTCCTCCATTATATATTTTAATGCGAATTAAGGGTTAATTTAATTCAGCCCCCAATTCGCATATTTAATCAAAAAAAGAAAGAGAACTTAATTGGTGTATATAAATAAAATGAATTTGATTCAGCAAAAAATATATGGCCCCCCTTATTTTAGTCTTTCATGACGCACATAAAAAAACTAAAATACTGCGGAACAGCTACATCGCGTAAATTGCCGCGCCAATGGCCCCGGTAAGCTGAGGATATTCAGGAACCAATATGTTTCTCTCAATGATCTCCTCGGTCATCTTCACCAGCAACGGATTGTGAGCCACCACACCTCCTGTCATGACCACATTCTCACTCAGCGAATCCATCTCCAGAACTCTTTGGATGACTGAAAAGAAAAGACCTTTTACAATATCCGGGACTTTTTTGCCGTTTCTTATGTTTTCCAAAACTTCTGTGGCTGAGAACACCGTGCAGAAGCTTCCCAGTCTGACCATATCTTCGGACTGTCCGGCCAAAGCATTCATTTCCTCAAGGGGAATATCAAGACGCGGGGCCATCTCTTCCAGAAACGCGCCTGTCCCGGCCGCACATTTTCGATTCATCTTAAAACCGGAGCGATTTCCCTCCTCATCCAGTTTGATGATCTTATTATCCTGGCCTCCGATATCAATGATGGTGATGGCTTTGGGAAAATAGGAGTAGCATCCCTTTCCATGACAACTGATTTCCGTTTTGGTTTCCTGGGTGATAAAGGAGACATTTTTTCTGCCATATCCGGTTGATATCGCTCTGATAATATCCTTTTCCTCAGCCTTTGCCATTTCAAGAGATATTTTAAGACAGGCTTTTGCCGTGGCAGAGAAATCTGTTCCGGACTTCTCCACCGCGTGACCAATCAAGTTTTTCTCAGCGTCGAGAATCGCCACTTTTGTTCTCGACGCTCCCACATCAATACCTGCAAAAATCGGTTGTGATGTCATTCGTTGTTCCTGATAGTCTTATGCTGCAAAAAACTGAGTCTTTGCGGAAAACTCAGTTCCTTGCAAAATTCGGTTTCTGATTAGAATTTCGCTTCCAAAGCTTTCACATAAGCTCTGATCGCGGTGTTGCACGGGGTCTCAATGCCGGCCTGTTCCCCATATTCAATGATTTTTCCACTCAGATAATCAATCTCGGTTCTGCGTTTCATGGCAAAATCCGAGGCCATGGAAGGCTTGTGAGCGCCGCCGCCCATCATATATTCCATACAATAAGGATAATAATCCCATCCCAGAGATATCTCATTGCCTCTGGCGACTTTTATACATTCCTTGACCAGACCTCTGACAGCCTGAGAAACAAACGGGTCGGTGAGGGCTTCTCCCAGTGTCATGTCTGTCACCGCACATACGGGATTTGTAGACGCGTTCATGACAGATTTTCGCCAGACCATGGAAACAATTTGGTCTGTACGACTGGTGGCAAGGCCGCTTTTGGTAAATGCTTCTGCAATTGCCTCGGTGGCAGGTGCTGATTCCGGGTCGAGTTCCTGGATATAGTGGGGGGGATGATGGAACGGTATGCGGACATGACCGGGATTCACAAGGCCGCATCCGTAATTCACGACTGCCCGCATCACAGGCTTTTTCCCCAGGATCTTGGCAATATCCAGTTCCGTGTCAATGCCGTTTTGCCAGCTCACCACATACATGCCCTCTTTGTAAAAGCTTTCAATGGCTGAGGCAATCAGCGGTGTTGCTGTTGCTTTTACTGTGATGATGATCACATCAGGAGGATTGGCTGCCAGATCATCCACATTGGTGCATGTGCGGGTGACAGCCTGTTGGAGATTTTCCGCACCTTCGAGAATGATTCCGGGGGTTGTCGCGGGTTCGATCAGTTCGGGAATCACATCGCAAAGGGTCACATCATATCCGCCTTTTGCGAGGAAAGCTGCCACAATGCAACCCACAGGGCCTGCACCTATCACCGCGAATGACTGGGGATTAAATCCTGTTTTTTCTTTCATCTAAACACCCTCCCTTCCTAATTAGCTTCCGTTTTCAAGAATTCCAAAGGCTTTGGCATCCAATATACTAATACCGCTGTTTTGTAAGATTTCAACTGCCTTGTCATTGTCGCTGAAACGAAAAATCATGACAGCGTTTCCCCCTGAAAATCCTACAAAAGCATACGAATAAAGCACATTTACTTTGGCATCTGTAAGCGGCTTGAGTACTTTTGCGAGACATCCGGGCTTATCTTCGATTTCAACGGCAATCACATCATCCACACGGGCGGGCATCTGCTTTTCCATCATAATACGCCGGGCACCAGCCACATCTGAGACAAGAAGCCGTAGTTGTCCGAACAAACCAGTGTCAACCAGATTCAGGGCTCTGAGATTAATTCCCGCTTCACCAAGGGCCTGAGTCACTTCATATAAACGGCCCGGTGAATTCTCAATGGATACGGAAATTTGTTTTAGCTTCTTCATGAGAACCTCCGTTTTTTTCGTTGTGATTAATGTTTCTGTCTGAACTTTTTAAGAAAATGTTTTTGGGGATTACCTGGCTCAACAAAAGGTGAGTTACACTTCACTTCCCTCACCCTGCCATGATCAAAGTGCGTTACACGAATCTGCTCGCGCTTACCTGCTTCCGTTAACAGAGAAGGACTGAACGATGATATAACTATAATGTGACATATAGCCCGTATAGCATAAAGTTATAGTGTAGCTATGATGTAACTAAAAAAAAAAAGCTTGTCAATAATTTTTATGGGCGATTAAAGGTTTTGGTGAGTAAGGTTTTGTCCCCTGTCCCCGTGAGGCAACATTGTTGGCTTAATAACTAAGTATTATTTTATCTCTTTTCGTCTTGTTCCGCGCTCCCCGGGTGGGATCGCGTACACCAACAGCTCAGTCGCCTGCTACCTGACCAAATCGATTTTGGTGTATAAAATATCTGAAAAGGTTTGAAAACCTCGCAGCCCTTTATTTGTCACAGAACAGCCATATGAAATAAATTCAATCTCTAACCACCTGATTATAATTTCAAAAAAATTTGCAGAGCGAGTTTCATAACTGTTAGGTATCATTGAACATGAGAAGGAATTTCTGATTATAACGGAGTTAGGGGAGGCTCCGGGAAAACACAGAATACACGGAAATCCCCCTTCGGCAACCGCGACCGTTCGCTGAACCTGTCGAAGGATTATAACCCGGGCAGGCCGGGCTTGACGCTTGGGCTGGGACCAGTTCGCTCAACCTGTCGAAGCCGCCCCCCTTCGACAAACTCAGGGGACTGAACTGGGGTGATGAAAATGTTTCCAAGGCTCTGAAAAAGCTGATCCCGTTTTTGTTCCCCTCACTTTTTAACTGCCTGATTTTTAAGTCATAAAAAATTTGCGGAATAAAAATGGGATCGCAATTGTCAGCCCGGTTTGTGACATTTTCATCACCCCAGGACTGAACCGGCCTCCCCAACATCCTTTATAATCAGGAAATAAGAAATGGCAATTGGCATAAAAGTTGCTATAGGTGATGTCTGGGGTGATGAAAATGTTTCCAAGGCTCTGAAAAAGCTGATCCCGTTTTTGTTCCCCTCATTTTTTAACTGCCTGATTTTTAAGTCATAAAAAATTTGCGGAATAAAAATGGGATCGCAATTGTCAGCCCGGTTTGTGACATTTTCATCACCCCAGGTGATGTCTGGATCGTCTGAAAAAATTGTCTCGAGTGCCGTATCATTTTCAAATGATTATCAGATACCGTGTTCAAACCATTTTTTTAATGATTCCAGTATGCTTTCAAATTTTTCCGTATTACTCATAAACGGCTCCCTTGACACTTCGATCTGAAACCATGGAATTTTTTCTGAGTGGTGCCGTATGATATAGCCCCCTTTAAAAGGCGTGTTAATCTCTGCCTTTGCCCCAAGTTCTTTTTCAATTATGTGAGCCAGGGAAATCAGCCACGAGTCCGGGCATGTGCCGTGTCCGTTACTGAGACATACTGAAGGACGAATTTTTCCCGGATCCGGACTACCGGGCGGTCCCGAAGCGGCCATGGTATGACAGTCAATACCAACCATTACGCTCCCTGTATATTTATCAAGGCGTTGATGATATGGGCGATGATATCGTTCCAGCAACTGCTCCGCCAGCCTGTCCGAAAGCGGCTCCCGGTATATGGGAACATCCCAGCATGTGTGCGTTTTGACGACCCCGTCCTTTCTGCGGTCATCCTCGGCCCGGTTCATATCAATAACGGCCCGGGCGATCTCGGTGGTAACCAGCGCGTCAACCTGCTCTTTCATGGGAAGGTAAATCTCCGCGGCCCCTTCGTCTCCGTCTCTGATAATGTCATCCTGGCTCAGAATGATTATGTCTGCTACTTCCGGAGGTACGTTCAGACCGGCATGAGGAACGCTCAGAAGAAACGGGAGTCTCATGTTGCGGGTCCTCCCGCGGCTCCGTCTCTTCGGGGATCAGCCACACCGATAAACGAGTCTTCCTCCCTGAGCACCATCTGAACACACCCGAGATAAAAAGACAAAGGCTCACGGATATCTATGGTAAACCCGTGTTTTTTAAGAAGCGGGGGGATGTCGTCACGGAAATAAGCGGCCTCAAGAGAAACCTTGCCGTCAAACGAGCAATGTATCCGCGGCGCAGCCACCGCATCAAAGGGAGACTGTTTTGCCAGCCGTACCACCACCTGGACAATAGTGGAAACGATTCGTTCGCTGCCCGGTGACCCGATTGCCAGCCATGGCTTCTTTTTTCGGAATATGATCGTCGGTGCCACGCTTGCCCAGGGAACAGCATTGGGCCTGAGATAATACGGATGTGAAATATCTTCGTATTCAAAAGCACTCATATAATTATTGTACAGGAAACCGAGTTCAGGACACAGCACTTTTGCACCGTAAACACGCTCAACAGACTGGGTGAGAGAAACAACGTTGCCAGCCTTGTCCATGACAGAGAGGTGCGTTGTCTCACCGCCTGCCTCTGTCCTTTTACGGATCTGTTCAGCCACCAGCCTGGCATAATCATTGTTGAGCATCCTGCGATCCTGAACCTGGGGATAAAAATTAGGGTCAAAGGGACGGTCCCGCCGATCCAACTGCGCTCTTCGCATGATCTCGGCGAAAAGAAGCGCTCCCCGCGGGGTATCAAGATTTCTTTTTTCTTTTGGGAATTTACGTAAAATATTGAACATCTCGATCAGGGACTGGCCAGCACCTGGCGGCGGCATTGTGAAAACTTCCAGGGATCTGAAATGGCATGAAAGCGGCTCGCGCTCAATGGGATAAGGTATTTTTGCCAGATCATCCCTTTGGATCAGCCCGTGATTCTTTTCCATATCCCGATGGATGATATCAGCGATTTCTCCGAGGTAAAAATCTTCAATACCCTTATCAGCAAGGTGTTGTAAGGTTCTGGCGAGTACAGGCTGCTGAAAGACACTGCCCACCGGAAAGGGCCGTTCGCCGTTTTTCAGAAAAAAAGCCCCGCCGCTCCGCTTTTTAAGGGCTTTGCGCTCCCGGCGCTGAAGCCTTTGCTGAAGTTTGGTAATCTGATATCCCTCCTCTGCCAAGGCAATCACCGGCTCTAATATCTGAGCAAGCGTTAATGTGCCAAAGCGTTCCAAAGCATATCCCAATGTTGCCGGTGTGCTCGGTACGGTGGAGGCAGTATGCCCGAACAGCCGCGGCTTTTTCTCCGCATAGAGTTCTTTTAATGCTCTGTTGGGAGCGCGTGAAGAACCGTCAAACGCCACGCTTCTTCCTTCGCTCTCAACATGAATGAGCATCATGGTCTGGCCCCCCAGTCCCGAAGCCTGAGGCTCGCAGACTCCCAGGGCAAATGCGGCAGCAACCGCTGCATCAATGGCGTTTCCGCCCTGTTGCAAAATTTGGGCACCGATTTCTGTTGCCCGAAAATGGGCAGTTGCAATCATCCCGTCTGCTGATGCGGCAATCCGCTGAGGTTCCGGCACCACAGATGGCTCCGGCTCAATAAAATCAGTATCAGTATAAACTTTTTTTCTTGTCATAATTTTAGATGAAACTCGATGATCAAGTTTTCTGACCTGATTCGAACAAAAAGCTTGTCATTCCTGCTTTCGCAGGAATGACAGAAAAAAAATGACTATCGAGTGAAAGTAATTTGTGATTTCAGATAGTTATCAGAATACTTTTAAAAAATTACGACTGACAACTGACAACTTGCGACTGACGAGATTACTGATTCTCCAATTCCTCCGCCAGAAACTCTGTGAGAAGAAGCGTCCGCTGAATCAGACTGATGCGGCTTATTGCTTCCTGCGGTGTGTAACGATCCCTTGCCACAGGGCCAAGCCCGCAAATAACAGGCACCTTAACCGGAATCAGACCCGCGGCCGAGGGCACAACCGATGATTCCACGGTCAAAGGAATATCCCATTTTCGGGCCACTTTGTCCAATGTTTTTGCCAACTGGTCGTTTCCTTTTGTTTTCTTCATGGGCGGGCGCTCTGAGATTTTTTTGAGAGACCATCGGACTCCTTTATGGGCAAGGACAGCATGAACATTTTCTTCGCAGAGATCGGCAAGTTTCGGGTCCAGATAGCTGATCACAAATGTAACTGCCACGCGATGTGCCGGAGAGGACAGAAAGGATTCTGTTTTCATGTCCACCACTGCCAGTGCCAGGCGGTCTTTGCGTGAGGAAAGGCTGATCATCTTCTCCAGCTTGTCAATACACCAACTGACTGCATCGGGTGTTTTTTGCCGAACACCGATTCTCTGAGGCGATCCCTCAACAATCAGATGATATTTCCGCCGGCCTCTTCGCTGAGTTCGTATGTTGGACGGAGGACTTCCAGGCCGAAGCACCAGTACGCGTTTTGCTCCTGATGCGGCAGACCGGATAAGATTAGCACTGTAACAGCAGTCATGCCCCTCGTCAAAATAGTAAAGCACACCAAGGGGCAGTTTGGCCAGACGACGAATATGGCGCAATGCGCGTAATGCGAACAGCATCATGACCAGGGGAGACCGGGACATGGCGATCCCTTCGCCATAGAGCCACTCGGGGTCGCGCCGAAAAGACTGGATGTGAATATTCTGATCAAATGGCACATCCAGATGCCCCACAATGAGTGTTCCTCCGTCCATTCCGGCACGCGTCTCCCAGGCACACACCGAGCGCGTGTCGGTGAGTCGGTTTATTGGCCTCATTTTTAACTCTTGCAGTGCTGAATCCAGTTTTTTAATTACCATGGCATTGCCTACCGGATCAGATGTGCGGCTGGATAATGCGCACCATTCTTTGATCTGCTTTTCAATCAGGTCTCTTCGCTGGGTGATGTATTGAAACACCTTTTGTTCGGCATTGTTCTCTCCCTGCCTGATTTCCGGAGGCGTGGGCGTGCCAAAGTATCGGGCACTGGCCTCCTCAGCCAGCCGATTGATAAGGGCCGGAAAATCAAGTCCCGCGTTCTTTGCCGCGATAGTATAAGACCCGTGTTCTCCGAGACTGGGAAGGCTGTTGATCTCAAGGATATGGAGATTGCCGTCCCTGTCAAGGCGCATGTCCACCCGCGCACAATCGTTGCAACCCAGGGCGGTAAAAGCACCGATAGCGATCTCCCGGGCTTTTTGCGTCAGTTCCTCGCCAATGGGAGCCGGACATATCCAGTCAATCTCACGGCCCGAGTTTCCCTTCTTATCCTCAATGGTATAGATGTTCGGCCCCTCTCCTCTGATCACGATCTCACATGGCGACAGGGCCTCCGGAGGATTGTTTCCGATAATCCCCACGTTAATTTCCCGGCCCTCGATGTACTGCTCCACGAGCGCCCCCTGTTGAAACAGATCAAAAATCGCCTGTACGGCATCCATAAGCTCTTCCTGATTATAGACAACGCGTATGCCCATGGAAACCGCTTCATTTCTGGGTTTTACAATAAGCGGATATGGAAGCCCGGGATATTTCAGCTCCGGCGGATTGATCACGGCAAAACTCGGGGTTGGCAGGTTGTTCTGAACAAAAATCATTTTTGCCACCACCTTGTCCAGCGCGAGCGAATGTGCGAGGGGGCCTGATCCCACATAGGGAATGCCGATCATCTCCAGGATCCCCGGCACATGGGTATAACGGGCCTGCCCCTGAATCCCGTAAGACAGATTAAATGCCATGCCCGGACGTTCACCTTTCAGAACCCGGGGCATGAACTTTTCAAGGTTTTCAATGAGGTCTTTGTCGCCCTCAAAGGCTTTCACCTGATGCCCATATTTTTTGAGGCCGTTAACGATTCTTCTGATGGACTTTTTACCATATTTTTCCCTGTTGGGAAGGCCAAACAGGTTAATGACGCTCTGGCTCTCACGGTTGTAAATGACTGCTACTTTCATGATATCTTTCATCTCATCATATTATTTCGGTTTCTTAGCATAAGTGCCGGTTGAATGCAAGGGAGTCTTTGCAATGCAGTGATTTTGAAATATAAATATTGAGGCGGTAACATCTGTGACAGAACAATTTAATATTATCAGCAGATGAAAACTCCCCCTTTGAAGAGGAGGCCGGGGGTGATGTCCTCTCAAGCACTCACATCTCCCAGGCCCCTTTCAAAAAAAAGGGGGGGCTGATACTTTCCATCTACTGGATTATATAAATAGACCGCAACGCAATTATATGCAAAAATCATTCCAGAACAAAACTGCCGGCAAGCATTTATTAAGCTCGTCCTCCCTTTTCGCGAGGTGGGGCCGGAGATTTTCGTAAGCTTATAACCGTTCCCTGGAATGATATTCACAGAAGAAATAAAAAAACGGTACTCAGAGTTCCTGTTTTCTGATCAAAACAGAACTCGGAATTCTCATGCTTGCGGCGATTTCGGTTGGCGAAGCGAATCCTTTTTTTAAGTCCCGGAGGGACGACCGAAAATAGCCCTGCAATTCATTGCCGGGAGCCGGATTTCTCCTTTTTTTTAAGTCCCGGAGGGACGACTGAGAATAGCCCGGTAATTTATTGCCGGGAAGCGAATTCCCCCCTTTTTTAAGTCCCGGAGGGACGACTGAGAATAGCCCTGCAATTCATTGCCGGGAAGCGAATTCCCCCCTTTTTTTAAGTCCCGGAGGGACGACCGAAAATAGCCCTGCAATTCATTGCCGGGAGCCGGATTTCTCCTTTTTTTTAAGTCCCGGAGGGACGACTGAGAATAGCCCGGTAATTTATTGCCGGGAAGCGAATTCCCCCCTTTTTTAAGTCCCGGAGGGACGACTGAGAATAGCCCTGCAATTCATTGCCGGGAAGCGAATTCCCCCCTTTTTTAAGTCCCGGAGGGACGACTGAGAATAGCCCTGCAATTCATTGCCGGGAAGCGAATTCCCCCCTTTTTTAAGTCCCGGAGGGACGACTGAGAATAGCCCGGTAATTCATTGCCGGGAGGCGAATTCCCCCCTTTTTTAAGTCCCGGAGGGACGACTGAGAATAGCCCGGTAATTCATTGCCGGGAGGCGAATTCCCCCCTTTTTTAAGTCCCGGAGGGACGACTGAGAATAGCCCGGTAATTCATTGCCGGGAAGCGAATTCCCCTTTTTTAAGTCCCGGAGGGACGACTGAGAATAGCCCGGTAATTCATTGCCGGGAGCCGGATTTCTCCTCTTTTTTAAGTCCCGGAGGGACGACTGAGAATAGCCCTGCAATTCATTGCCGGGAGCCGGATTTCTCCTCTTTTTTAAGTCCCGGAGGGACGACTGAGAATAGCCCTGCAATTCATTGCCGGGAAGCGAATTCCCCCCTTTTTTAAGTCCCGGAGGGACGACTGAGAATAGCCCTGCAATTCATTGCCGGGAAGCGAATTCCCCTTTTTTAAGTCCCGGAGGGACGACTGAGAATAGCCCGGTAATTCATTGCCGGGAAGCGAATTCCCCTTTTTTAAGTCCCGGAGGGACGACTGAGAATAGCCCTGTAATTCATTGCCGGGAAGCGAATTCCCCCCTTTTTTAAGTCCCGGAGGGACGACTGAGAATAGCCCGGTAATTTATTGCCGGGAAGCGAATTCCCCCCTTTTTTAAGTCCCGGAGGGACGACTGAGAATAGCCCTGCAATTCATTGCCGGGAAGCGAATTCCCCCCTTTTTTAAGTCCCGGAGGGACGACTGAGAATAGCCCGGTAATTCATTGCCGGGAGGCGAATTCCCCCCTTTTTTAAGTCCCGGAGGGACGACTGAGAATAGCCCGGTAATTCATTGCCGGGAAGCGAATTCCCCTTTTTAAAGTCCCATAGGGACGACTGAAAATAGCCCTGCAATTCATTGCCGGGAAGCGAATTCCCCCCTTTTTTAAGTCCCGGAGGGACGACTGAGAATAGCCCGGTAATTTATTGCCGGGAAGCGAATTCCCCCCTTTTTTAAGTCCCGGAGGGACGACTGAGAATAGCCCGGTAATTTATTGCCGGGAAGCGAATTCCCCCCTTTTTTAAGTCCCGGAGGGACGACTGAGAATAGCCCTGCAATTCATTGCCGGGAAGCGAATTCCCCCCTTTTTTAAGTCCCGGAGGGACGACTGAGAATAGCCCTGCAATTCATTGCCGGGAGCCGGATTTCTCCTCTTTTTTAAGTCCCGGAGGGACGACTGAGAATAGCCCGGTAATTCATTGCCGGGAGGCGAATTCCCATAGGTGTAAAGTTAAGGAACTGCTGAATTGTAAAAATATCCTTTTATAACATATGGTTGTTGTTTAAATAAAATGCAAGAAATGCCGTGTCGCAAATTACTTTTTCATTGCATCTCTCAGCACATGCTGATATTCCGGACTGTGTGAAAAAAACAAAATATCCGACAATCTCATAAGATCATATTTGGGAGGACTGTGCAATGATAAATAAACAGATTAAAATTGATGTCAGAACAGTTAAAAAGTTTTTCAAAAAAGGAAAGATCAGAAAAATAGCTGAAAAAACCGGTTTCATAAAGAGAAAACGGAAATTGGACGCATTCGAATTTTTCATATCGCTGACTTTCGGTTCGCTGACAACGACCACAATAACTCTGGGTGCCATAGCGGAAAATCTGTCCGAATGTATTTCAAGGGCGGGAATAAATGACCGTTTTAATCAGTATGCCATTGATTTTCTGACAGAAGTTTTTTCATTTTTTTTCAGAACGGCGACTGAAAACGGACATAATATCAATATTGACGTATTAAATCAGTTCGGCAGAGTGAATATTATTGACAGTTCGTCATGGGAGCTGCCCCCGGGCCTGAAATCCGCATTTCCGGGATATAACATTGCGGGTTGCAAAGTTCAGTTAATGTATGATTACAAAACCGGAGTGATTCAGCTGTTTGATATAAAAAAACAAACGTGTAACGATCAGAGTTATTCGAAGACACTGGGCGATCAGATCAGCGCGGATGATCTGCTTATTTTCGATCTGGGATATTCAATTGCGGACATGCTGAAAATAACTGATGACAAAGAAGCCTTTTTCATATCCCGTTTTAATTATTCCGGAATCGGTCTGTATATAAAGAAAGGGGAAGAATATGAGAGAATCGGAATCTCGGAGATATTGAAAAAGCTGAACGGCAATGAGACAATATTTGAATTCGAATGTTATACGGGAAACAAAGAGAAAAAGATAAAGATACGCTTTTTCGCAGTCAGAGTTCCGGAAGAAGTTGCAAACAAAAAACGGAGAAAAATGTGTCAGAATGCCAAAAAGAAAGGAAGAACCCCCAAGAAAGAATCACTGCGACTGTGTGAGTGGAACTTTATGATGACAAATATTCCTGCTGAGAAAACGGAGGATGTGAGAACCATCCTTGCATTTTATCCGATCAGATGGTCTGTGGAATTATTTTTCAAACAGTTTAAATCGGTATTGAACATTCATAAAACAGAAGTAAGAAACAATGAGGACAGGCTCAGGTGCGAAGTATTGGGAAAAGCGATAGTTGTGATGTTCATATCCTACTGTTATTCGAATGCCAGATCAGAGGCATGGCGGATACTCGGCGAAGAGGTAAGTATTGACAAGACAGTGAAATATTTCAGAAGAAACATAGCCGGTCTGACAGTGCTGCTTTCGGATTCTGCTGACAAAGCGGCAAAACATGTCAGGAAAATGATAGCAAAAATAACTGACACATGCCGGAAAGAGAGGCAGAAAAGCAGAAAAAACTCCCTTGATGTACTTATCGACGGAGCAGTTCTTGAAAACTATAAATATGTAAAGGTAAACCTCTCGGAACTCGGGCAGCCGGGTAAAGGCATGCCTCTGTCTTTCCGTCTTTTCAATCTGATAAATGTGAATTTATTTTTTGAAATCATACCGTTAGCAGGTTAGTTAAGTATCCTTAACTTTACACCTATGGGCGAATTCCCCCCTTTTTTAAGTCCCGGAGGGACGACTGAGAATAGCCCGGTAATTCATTGCCGGGAAGCGAATTCCCCTTTTTTAAGTCCCGGAGGGACGACTGAGAATAGCCCGGTAATTCATTGCCGGGAGGCGAATTCCCCCCTTTTTTAAGTCCCGGAGGGACGACTGAGAATAGCCCTGCAATTCATTGCCGGGAAGCGAATTCCCCTTTTTAAAGTCCCATAGGGACGACTGAAAATAGCCCTGCAATTCATTGCCGGGAAGCGAATTCCCCCCTTTTTTAAGTCCCGGAGGGACGACTGAGAATAGCCCGGTAATTCATTGCCGGGAAGCGAATTCCCCCCTTTTTTAAGTCCCGGAGGGACGACTGAGAATAGCCCGGTAATTCATTGCCGGGAAGCGAATTCCCCCCTTTTTTAAGTCCCGGAGGGACGACTGAGAATAGCCCTGCAATTCATTGCCGGGAGCCGGATTTCTCCTCTTTTTTAAGTCCCGGAGGGACGACTGAGAATAGCCCGGTAATTTATTGCCGGGAAGCGAATTCCCCCCTTTTTTAAGTCCCGGAGGGACGACTGAGAATAGCCCTGCAATTCATTGCCGGGAGCCGGATTTCTCCTCTTTTTTAAGTCCCGGAGGGACGACTGAGAATAGCCCGGTAATTCATTGCCGGGAAGCGAATTCCCCCCTTTTTTAAGTCCCGGAGGGACGACTGAGAATAGCCCTGCAATTCATTGCCGGGAAGCGAATTCCCCTTTTTTAAGTCCCGCATGGACGGCCGATAATAGCCCGACGATTCATTGAAATTGTTACTTTGATCAGTCAATTGTTGAAGGTGATATTTTGTCCCGTTCAAACACTCCTTCTGCCCCGGCCGATATCAGAACGAAAATAACTGCTGTAAGACGGAGATAACTTCTGTCTGAGTTTTCAGATCAATAACGCCGAGCTTTTTAATGACTCGGGTTTTGTCAACAGTGCGTATCTGATCAAGAACAATCTGTCCCTTTTTTCTTTTGAACATGCATTGAACCCGCGTGGGGTAATTTTTTCCGGCCGTGGTCATGGGGGCGACAATTACCGTGCGTATATTATGATTCATCTCGTCCGGGGAAATGACCAGACATGGTCTGACTTTTTTTATCTCGGACCCGACAGTGGGATCAAGATTGACAAGACATACATCGAATCTGCTGACTACCATTCCCATTCATCCTCATCCCATGAATGCGAGATGACATCCGCACCGCTTTCAAGGGAATCATCGCCATTCTGAGCCATCTGTTTGAAGGCATTGTCCCATCCGGCTCTCACATCCGGGACCGGGCGAATGATTATCCGATGCTTCTCCACTTCCAACTCGACATCCGTGCTTATCCCGCTCTGATCCAGCAAGGGCTTCGGAATTCTGATGCCCTGCGAATTGCCAATTTTTATAATACGCGCTCTCATTATGTGACCTCCTGTCGTTCATAAGTAAACACATTGTAATTACATTTGTAAAAAAGTCAAGCTCTGTTTTATCCGTGTTTTCGGATTTGTCCTTTGTCCCGGAAGGACGACTAAAAACAATCCGACAATTCATTGCCGGGAACCCGGCTTCCCTTTTTTTTAGTCCCGTGGGGACAGGGCTGAATAGTGTCAGTTATCAGGCTGTTACAATTACAAAACAGTTCTTGACCTGTTCATATTTTCTGGCTATCATTACACTTATTATGACCCGAGTTTTTCATCTCGGTTCGTTGATTTCCATTGAGTTCATATTTTCTGGCTATCATTACACTCATTATGACTCCGGCAACCCGACGATATTTTCCTGGCCGGAGATGAAAATAGCTTGCTGATGAAAACTAAAATTACGGAGTCCGACATGATTCATTTAACAAAATCGTCAAGAATCGCATTTGAGGCGCTCGGGAATAATGACAAGGAGGAATTCATGAGGTTATATCGTCATGAAGATGATCCCGGGGCTGTGCTTGACTTGTTTAAGGCAATAAAACTGCCAGATATGGAAAATATATATATGTTGAAGCTGGGGTGATGAAAATGTTTCCAAGACTCTGAAAAAGCTGATCCCGTTTTTGTTCCCCGCATTTTTTAACTGGCTGATTTTTAAGTCATAAAAAAAATACGGAATAAAAATGGGATCGCAATTATCAGCCCGGTTTGTGACATTTTCATCACCCCATGTTGAAGCTTTCTGACCAGTTAAGAGCCATAGCAAAGATTTCTGAAGGTAAGCTGACAATCCTGGAGGTTGTAAAACAGAATACGCTTCAACGAATGTTCTCCTCATCCAAACTCGGCGGGGAATCTTTATGAAGGATTTCGAGACGCTTGAGTTTGATATAAAAAAATGTATGAAGGAGATGGATGACTTGAAAATTTTATTGGATTCGAAGTCGGACATCAGTGAAAAAGACGATATCCTCCCTTTTTTCAGACAAAGGAAACATCTTTCCGCATTTACAGGCTCTTTTAATCCGAATATATCTGTGTGTGATAAAATCGCTTATGAATTTGATATCTGGGGCGATTTTAAAACAGATCTGGCTGTCGGAGATTCTTATTCCAAAGCATATTGTTTTGTTGAGTTTGAAGATGCCAAAAAAGACAGTGTTTTCAGAAAGGTGGCTAACAGAGCAACAACGGAGTGGTCTCCCCGGTTTGAACATGGATTAAGCCAACTGGTTGACTGATTTTATAAATTGGAGGATCAGAGGCCGATCAGGGATTTCAGCGTCAGATTCGGCGGCGAGGATGTCACCTATTACAGGCATTCTGGTTGTGGGACGTTCTTATGCCATAAGCGAAAAGGTTCAGTCAAGGCTGAATTGGCGATCAGACAAGATGGTTCTGAATTCTGTTCCCATCCTGTGCATAACATTCGATGAATTATATGAAAGGTTGGATAACCGACTTAAATTGTTCAGACCCGCTTACGAGATTGAAGAAGCAGGACGTTGATTTCTCGTATATTTCAGTCCCGCAGGGACGACAGATAATAGCCCTTCAATTTTTTTCGGAAAATGAACTTATGCAAAACCCCGTCAATTGTATATCCAACTGGCAGATATTTTTGTTCAGCCCAATTATCAATTGGTAGCATTTTGTCCCCCAAATACTCCTTTCACCCCATTGACCCCTCTTCTTGTCTTATAAAATAAAACCTCAGAGTCTGTTCAATACAATTCGATCATAAATTATTGTAATTACAAGATTCAGATATGTCATACAGTGTTGATCTCCCTGTGTGAGATTCGGACAATCCGTCGAAATCTCTCGCTTCTGTCTATCAGTGGGCCGTGAAAAAGGCATGAGAGAACATTGACTGGTATGTCAAAAGGCAGGAGGAAATTCAGTCTTATTCGGATATTGAGATTTGGAATTTATTTGGAAATTGGTGTTTGGAATTTGTTATTTCCGGTTTATCAGGCTCAATGGCCGCCGCCTTTGTAAGTTATAACAGATTGCTCGGGTTGTCCATCGGATGGATGCACTATGCCATGACACAGTTGTCGCTGGAAAAGACGTTAAAGGAGTTTCAGTATCAGTAGATCGAAAAGTTTTCGGGCTGTCGCGGGACAGACACGGCGAACGGGGGAGAAACCCGGCTTTTTCCGGCGGGGGGAGCCTTCTGTCCGGGGAAAAAAAGCCGGGTTTCTCTGCCATGCCCGCACACAGTCCGGAAACTTTTCGATCTACTGAGTATGATTGGATGATGCTGATTGCCGAGCGGCAAAGTAATGAGCCGCTGAAGCTGATTCAACGGGTGAGGGATTTCAGCCTTCAGATTGACGCGGCAGTTCAGAGGAAGACAGATGCATGGGTGGCTGAATTTCAGAGGAACATCATAAATCGGATTATATCCGGAATCACCACAGCTCTGATTTCAAAAAAAGCCGTTTGCTTTTAGTAAACGGTCTTTTTAATTTGATTCTCTTCTCTCATAATTATAGGCTCTTACAAAATTAGGTAGCATTTAGCACCCCTGAAATACTCTTTTCACCCCATTGACTTCTTATGATTTATGAAATAACCAGCACAATCTGATTATTTGATTAGAAATATCCCGTATGGTGAACTAATTGAAGTCGTTACAGAAAAGGAGGCAGTGTGATGAACAGGCTCAAAAAATCATCAACGAGCATAGGGATGGAAGCGTTAGCATTTGCAGTATTGATGCTGACAATTTTGACATCAGCGGTACAGGCGCAATCCACAAGCGGAATTTCTGGAAAAATAACCGCAAGCGACGGACAGCCAATTCCGAGTATATGTGTGAATGCTTCCGAAGATAAATACGGAGCCGTATGGAAAGGCGGAGGAACTTCTGATGAGAACGGAAATTATTCCTTTGAGGTTCCGGCGGGGAGTTATTTTGTTGGTACAGAAGTTTTATGCAACAGTGAAAACATTCATCTGAACTTTCATAATGAGTTATGGAATGGTGAAGACGGTACGTTTGATGTCGAGCAAGCCAAAGCGGTAACTGTTGTTTCAGAGAAAATTACTTCGGATATCAATTTTTCATTGGCTGAAGGCGGCAGAATTTCCGGGAAAGTCACCTCAAAAGACGGTCAGCCAATCGCGGGTATGGGGCTGACCGCACGTTTTGAGTGTGAGAGTTTTTCACCTTTTATGACTGAGACTGATGAAAACGGGGATTATGTTTTCGTAGTACCGGAAGGTACTTATTATGTGGAAACATGGAACGGTGTTCAAAATTATCTGGGGCAATGGTGGAACAATGGAGAGGGAGCAAGTGAATGTAATAAAGCTGAACCAGTAAGTGTAATTAAAGGACAGACCACATCAGACATCAACTTTTCACCGATTGAAGGCGGCACAATTTCCGGGAAGGTGACCACAAAAGACGGTCAGCCCATTGCCAATCTTGAAATAGGAGCTTATTCAAACTGTGACGATGTGTCTAAAGACATATACTATGGATGTTTCACTGACGAGAACGGAAATTACTCTGTCACGGTGTCCGATGGAGAATATTATCTCACCGCATGGACTTATAATGCCCCGGAATATTTCATGGAATGGTGGGACGGCGGAGAGGGAACAACTGACTGCAATGACGCAGAACCAATAACTGCAAAAACGGGACAGACCACATCGGATATCAACTTTTCACTGGCTGAAAGCAGCGGGGTTTCAGGAAGAATAACAGCAGTCGACGGACAGCCGATTGCGAATGTATGCGTATATGCTTCTGATAGTGAGAGAAGCTGGGGAGCCAAGACAGATGAAGACGGGAAGTATCTGATTGCCGAAATGCCCGAAGGGAAGTATCGAATTCAAACGGATTCGTCATGTGAGATTCGTCAGAATTATGCGGATAAGTCATGGACTGGCGACGGCGGGGTAGGCAATTTGGACGGCGGCGAGCTGGTGTCCGTTATTTCGGGACAGACTGCCGGTGGAATCAATTTCGTACTGGAACGGGGCGGCTTTATCGAGGGAAGTATTGTCTCGGCCGACAACCGGCCCTTAAAGGACATATGCAGCGTGGATGTCTATGATGATGAGGGCGCAAGGGTCGGCGGACACGGTGCGGATGAAAACGGCGACTATTTTGTCGTGGCTCCGCCCGGAAGCTATTATGTGTGTGTCAATGCGTCATGTGTTCAGGAAGCCAGCTACGTCAATGAGTGCTGGAACGGTGAGGAGGGCGTGCCAGTTCCTGAAGAAGCCTCGCCTGTGAATGTCACAACAGGACAGACCACACCGGATATCAACTTCTCGCTGAACCAAGGCGGCAGAATTTCAGGAAAGGTAATCACGGCCGACGGGGAGCCGGTTCCCAATATATGTGTAAATGCGACAGATTCATGCGGTGGCCAGTTGCAAGGTGGCAATGTGACGGATGAGAACGGAATCTATTCCTTTTCTGTTCCCGAAGGCATCTATTTTGTCAATACAGATATATTTTGCGGCGGAGGGAACACCTCGTCAAATCTGGTTGACGAGTTCTGGAACGAAGCGGGCCAGACAGTCGGATGCAACGGAGCTGACTCGGTGACCGTGGCAGCCGGACAGATCACATCGGATATTAATTTTTCACTGGAGGAGGGCGGCAGGATTTCAGGAAAGGTAATCACAGCCGACGGGGATCCGGTTCCCAATATATGTGTAAATGCGACAGATTCATGTGGCGGCAGCTTGCAGGGTGGCAATGTGACGGATGAGAACGGAATCTATTCCTTTTCTGTTCCCGAAGGCATCTATTTTGTCAATACGGATATATCTTGCGGCGGAGGGAACACCTCGTCAAATCTGGTTGACGAGTTCTGGAACGAAGCGGGCCAGACAGTCGGATGCAACGGAGCTGACTCGGTGACCGTGGCAGCCGGACAGACCACATCGGATATTAATTTTTCACTGGAGGAGGGCGGCTGGATTTCAGGGAAAATCACCACGGCCAACGGACAGCCGCTTCCAAATGCACATATAGGAGCTAATGAAACACAATGCGGCGGAAGCGTGTGGTTTGAAACCGGTACTGATGAAAATGGCAATTATTCCGTTGTGGTTCCCGAAGGCGATTATTATATTAATACGGAAGTTGGTTGCAGTCTTAGTAATACCTCACTGAATTCTGCTGGTGAATTCTGGAACGGGAAAGAAGGCACATACAAATGCAGTGAATCTGTTCCGGTAAACGTTGTCAAGGGAGAAATTACTCCGAATATTGATTTTTTACTGGCAGACGGTGGCAGAATTTCAGGAAGGGTAACCACAAGTGACGGCCAAGCTGTTTCCAATATATATGTATATGCTTCCAAAACAGGCCATTGGTGGGGGGTAGAGTACACTACTGATAAAGACGGATATTATTGTCTCATTGTTCCGGAAGGCAGTTGCTATGTTTGCACCAATAATTCATGGAGCGAAAGCAGTCTGCCGCTGGATTACGTTAACGAATGCTGGGACGGTGAGGACGGCGTGGCAAACGCCAATGATGCCAAGCTTGTGAATGTTATTGCAGGACAGACCACACCGGATATCAATTTCTCTCTGGAACAAGGCGGAGTAATTTCCGGAAAAGTAACCTCTGCTGACGGACAGCCGATTCCGAATGTGTGTGTGAACGCCAGCACCGGAGGGCAGTGCGGAAATGTGTGGCAGGGAGGCAGTGTCACCGATGGAAACGGAAATTATTCTTTTGCAGTTCCTGAAGGTTCCCATTTCATCGCCACTGATGTTGCGTGCGGAAACAGTAATCCCCCGAGAAATTTCGTTAATGAGATATGGAACGGTGGAAACGGAACATTTCACTGTCCCAACGCTGCGCCGGTAGATGTGAAAACAGGAGAAACCACAGAGAATATCAATTTTTCTTTGGAAGAAGGCGGAATAATTTCTGGAAAAGTGACTTCAAGTGATGATCAGCCAATAGCAAATATAGAAATAGGAACTTTTACGAACTGCAAAGATGAGTACAATTCAGGTTTCAGCGATGAGAACGGAGATTATTATGTTGCCCTGCCCGAAGGTGAATATCAGCTTCTGGCCTGGACGTATAATGTGCCGAATTATCTCAGAGAGTGGTGGAACATTGAAGATGGAGCCTCTCAATGCGATGAAGCCTCGTCAGTAGAAGTGAAAACAGGAGAGACCACATCGGATATCAACTTTTCACTCGCAACAGGAAGTTCGGCAATTTTATCTGTCACTCCGACTTCCCGGCAAGTTTCTGAAACAGGCGGAACAACAAGGTTCTCTGTTGCGAATACAGATACAGTTATGATGGAGTGGACAGCATCGGGAAATGCTGACTGGTTCTCCATTGAACCCAGTTCCGGCACAAATAACGGGAAGATTACTGTAAATTATGACAGCAACCCTGACAAAGCAAGGACTGGGACAATTACTGTTACGGCTCCCGGAGCAATGAACAGCCCTCAGACGGTTGAACTGAGACAGTCTCCCGGATTCCAACCGATTCTGTCTGTTATCCCGCCTTCCGGTGACTTGCCCGAAACAGGCGGCACAGCCACAGTGGAAATCACAAACACAGGCACAGGCACAATGGAATGGACAGCATCGGGAAATGCTGACTGGTTCTCCATTGACCCGAGTTCCGGCACAGATGATGGGACAATTACAATAAATTACGATGCGAATACTGATGATATAAGAGTGGGGAAGATTACCGTCACAGCACCCGAAGCAGTGAACAGTCCTCAGATTGTTGAAATAAGGCAGGTTTCCGGGTTCCAACCGGTCTTATCAGTTACTCCGGCTTTACAGGAGATTCCTGAAACAGACGGAACAACAAGCTTTACTGTTGCAAACACAGGCACAGGCACAATGGAGTGGACAGTATCGGAAAATGCGGACTGGCTTTCAGTTGATCCGATTTCCGGCACAAATGACGGCATAATTACTGTGAGTTATGATGCC
This sequence comes from Desulfonema magnum, assembly GCF_017377395.1. Taxonomy (GTDB): domain Bacteria; phylum Desulfobacterota; class Desulfobacteria; order Desulfobacterales; family 4be13; genus Desulfonema_C; species Desulfonema_C magnum. The sequence continues at coordinate 2,004,143 of NZ_CP061800.1, forward strand.
AATTCCGGAGAAATCAGAACTGGCAAAATTACAATTACGGCTACTGATACAGCCGACAGTCCTCAGACTGTTGAAGTAAAACAGAGCAGCGGTTTGCAGCCTGTCATATCAGTCATACCGGAAAGTCATGATTTTGGAAGTCTGCCAGTACAAACTTCATCAAAACGCAGATCATCACAATATCTCACATCCCAGATGTTTTCATCTGAATTTGAAAAACCGACACCCGCTATCCAAATTGCCAGCGAATATATTGAAAATCAGGTTATTATCAAAATGAAACCTGGCAAACGCAGATCACGCGGTCCCATAATCCAGAAGAGCCTTAATGCCACTGCAATCGCCGAACTTCCCAGTATTGGTGCCGAGGTATGGGAAGTGCCTGAAGATGTTGAGGATGTATTGACACGCTACTGGAACGATCCGGCCGTTGAGTACATTGAGCCGAACTATATTATTCGGCTTAACAATGCAACACCTGACGATCCTGGTTTTTCCGAACTTTGGGGCTTGAACAATACGGGACAGACCAGCGGACAGACAGATGCGGATATTGACGCGCCTGAAGCATGGGAAATTGAAACCGGAAACGAGGTTGTTGTTGCAGTAATTGATAGTGGCGTAGATTATAATCATCCTGATCTCGCAACAAACATGTGGAAAAATCCGGGTGAAATTCCTGATAACGGTATTGATGATGATGGAAATGATTACGTTGATGATGTGTATGGCTATGATTTTATAAATGGGGATAGTGATCCCTATGACGGTGATTACCATGGAACCCATTGTGCCGGAACCATTGCTGCTGTCGGAAATAATGGAATTGGTATTACCGGAGTCAATTGGTCGGCAAAAATAATGGCACTGAAAGCAGGTCGGGTGACGGATGCTGTACGAGCTATAGGGTATGCAGTAAAGATGGGTGCAAAAATTACCAGTAATAGCTGGGGGATAGATGAATATTCCAGATCGTTACACGAGGCTATTCAAAAAGCGAACGATGCGGGACAACTTTTTATTGCAGCAGCAGGAAACGATGGTTTGGATAATGATAGCTCTCCTCATTATCCCTCCAGTTACACCTTGGATAATATTATTGCTGTTGCATCAACAGATCGCCATGACCATCGTTCTTCTTTTTCTAACTATGGACTAACATCGGTTGATCTCGGAGCTCCGGGCTCGGCCATTTACAGCACAATACCAAATGGATATCGTACCATTAGCGGAACCTCAATGGCAACCCCCCATGTTTCCGGTGTTGCGAGCCTGATATGGTCAAAATATCCTTGGCTAACGGCAACTCAGGTAAAAGAAGCGATTCTTTCCTCTGTTGACCCGGTTGCTGACTTACAGGGCAAAACTGTAACCGGCGGGAGGCTGAACGCTTACAACGCACTTGTCCGTGCCGGGCAGAATCAGCAGATATTTACCGTTTCCAATATCGGAGGCGATGATCTGGCTATTGGTCAGCTTTCTGTCTCCAGCGCAGATTTTTATATGCAGGATGACACCTGCTCCGGTCAGACTATAACACCAGGGGAAAGCCGTACTGTGAAAGTATTTTTTAAACCAAAATCCACAGGCATGAAAACAGCTTCGCTCATCATTCCGTCAAATGATCCGGATGTGCCGACACTCAATGTGACATTAACCGGGCAGGGTGTAACTGATGATGATGACAACGACGGCATGACAAACCAGTTTGAATCGCAATATGGCCTTAATCTGAACAGTGCTGACGATGCCTCCGAAGACAGTGATAATGACGGTCTGACAAATCTGGAAGAATCGGAATTGGGAACCAATCCGGTTCAGGAAGATACGGACGGAGACGGGATGCCGGATGACTATGAATTTCGCTATAATCTCAACCCGTTTAATCCTTTTGATGCACAAAGCGATTCCGACGGGGACGGTTACACAAACTTTCAGGAATATAGAGTTGGCACTGCCCCGAGTTCCTATATTGTCGGAGAAATTGATTTGGGTGATGCCATATTAGGTTTGAAGATGCTGGTTGGTATAGATGCAGATACTCATTATCTTGATTCAGATATAAACGGAGATGGAAAAATCACGTTGAGCGAAGTCATTTATATATTGCAAAAAGCTTCTGGTATGAGGTGATAAACGAAGGCAACAGTTCCGTAGGTTGGGTTGAGGAATGAAACTCCAACCTACGGTGTCCATAAAAATGTCGAGTTTCGTTCCTTAACCCAAGCTACATTGGCTAAATCCTGATGAGCCGGTCATGCGGTTCGGGAATGTCCGTCATCTCCGAGGCCGTTTTCGGAATCTCCGGTGTCAGCGCCTCGAATTGGCAATTCCCGCCCTCCACAAGCTTCTCCGTCCGAAGCGATCTGGTCAGAACGGACAAAAACCCTGTGCGCCGACATGCCGGGGAATGCTTCTTCCCAACAGTGGCGGTGTCCGCCCGCCCTGAGAATTCTGAAAGCGGCTTGACTTCTGAACATATTTATGATTTAAATATCTGTGTCAGCAATGAATTGCCGGGCTGTTTTCAGCCGTCCCTTCGGGACTGAAGCCTCATGGGGAGAATCCGTGCCGTCTTTCTGAATATCTGGGATCGGAGTAGTTGTAGGGTGGGTGAAGCGGAGCGAAACCCACCATTTTCCAGAGAAGGTCATCATTTCTGACGATGACGGCGGGTTACGCTGCGCCTCACCACCCTGCAACCACTTTAGACAATTTCGAGAAATTCGGAATCTCAGATAACAGGATCATTTATAACAATCGGAATATTGAAATATCCTGCGGTGACGGCGACAAGCCGGTCATGCAGTTCAGGATATCCGTTATTTCCGGTCAGCAGTCTGTTTTCTGAGAATCGCCAGTCCTGCGCTTCCACACGGAGGCAAGGTCTCTCACGCCATGTATGAAAGCTGGAACAAACACCTTATGAGTTGTAACCTGACATATCAGTCTGCAGCTTTTTATGAATATTTCCCGAATGTCCGTTCTGCCGCTTTCCGGCACACCCTCGCCTTTCCGAAGAAAAATTGAGAGGACGTGTTGCTTTGCGAACTTCTCTCACCAAGGCGGAGAATCTCCTGCAATAAATTTCGGGTAGTGTTCTAAAACTGGACTTAAACTTTTTAACCCCTTGAATCAATTTAGCAAATATCGGATCAAGTCCAGTTTTAGAACACCACCAAATTTCGCAGCCTCATTAAGATGTCCTTAACGGCCGTCTCTGTCCATCTTACGGTTCCAGCCTTAACCGCATGCTCCCATCTTTCGTGTGTGGCTGAGGCCGGTCTGGCTGTCACTCTCCTCATAACCGTTCCTTGGAATGATATTCACAGAAGAAATGAAAAAATGGTACTCCGAGTTCCTCTTTTCTGATTAAAACAGAACTCAGAATTCTCATTAATGAGTGCTTTATTATCCAAAAAGATTTGTTTTTATCATATCACTGTCATCTGCATTCAGGAATGATAATTTCCTGACTGTATTTTTTATAATTATATCAGATAATATAATCAAATTTTTCTGGTAATACTGACGCTCTCCTGTTCTGTTAAAATATCAGCGTTTCGAAGTTTTGAATTAAGAAATAGCGGTTGGCATAAAAGTTGCTATAGGTAAAGTCTGACATATTTTTTCATTCAAAACTGCCTATAAAAAATTGTCCGGTGCCAAACTTACAGTTTGGCAAAGTCAGCAGATGGGAAGTGTCTGTGAATTGCTCGATCGGGATTGATAAGTCCCAAGCATTTCAGGCGGATTTGTCAATCCGCCCGAAGCGATTTAAGGATATTTTCCATCTGCTGAAAATATAAAAAATAATTTGCAAAGGATTTACATTAATATGGAAGCAATTGCCTTACCTAAAAGAATAGAATTTCACAAACATCTCATGTCTGCCAGATCAGTTCTGACAAATGCGGGGCTGATAGCTCTGGGAAGTATTGTATATGCCATCGGGATAAACAGCATTCAGGTTCCTCACGGGTTTCTGAGCGGGGGAGTTTTGGGCATATCCATACTTGTTCACTATCTGTTTTCCCACATTGAAATCGGATGGAGCTATTTTATGCTGAACATACCGCTGATTATTCTGGGATGGGGTCATATCAGCCGAAGATTTATGCTATATACATTGTTTGGCATGATTTTTTTCTCTTATGCTGCCAATACTGTTCACCTGCCGATCCCTGAGATCAGAGACCCCATGCTTGCGGCGATTTCGGCTGGCGTGGTCTGCGGCACCGGATGGGGACTGATTCTGCGTTCCGTGGGTTCGGCCGGGGGACTGGACATACTCAGCATTTATCTGAACAAGAACTTCGGATTCCGGATCGGCTCAATCAGCTTTGTTTCCAATACCTCGGTTCTCATAGCAGGTGCTTATATTTACGATGTGCAGGTGCTTCTCTATTCAATTGTATTTCTGTTTGTCAGTTGCAGAGTATGTGATACCATTCTTTCCGGTTTCAACGCAAGGAAATCTCTGATTGTCATTTCTGACTATGCGGATATGATTGCAAAAGCCATAAATGAGACCAAAAGCCGGGGAGTGACTTTTCTCAGAGGGGAGGGGGCTTTTACCGGAAAAGAAAAAAAAGTAATTTTTACAATCACTGCCATGACCGAACTCAGCAAAATGAAGGCGCTTGTTCTGGAACTGGATCCTGACGCGTTTATGGTGGTGAATGATACATTGGAAGTATTGGGTAAAAGACATGGAACAGGACGAGTATATTAAAAAAATGGAAGACAAGGTAATCTATTGCATTCAGTGTGACGAGCCGTTTAATTTCAGTATTTCGGAACAGAACTATTTTGCAGCCAAAGGCTTTGACGAGCCAACGCGCTGTTCGGAATGCAGGAAAAAGAAGCGGTCTGCCGGAAACGGCTTCCAGGGAAAAAGAAAGAAAAAGTACAACAAAAAAATTCATCATAATGATGAATGGGATGAATAAGGTTTTAGTTAATTCGAGCAGCTCTTTATCATCCGGAGTACAAACCTTGCTTTGTGAGTCTCTGGAATTCGGAGGCTTCCGGGGCATGACTCGCAAAGCAGGCTTTACACTCCGGATAATCTTTTTCTTAAAAGCCATATTTCTCTCAATGCGGTCGGACCCGCGAGGTTTTGGAAACTCCGAAGGTCTTTATCCTGAGATTCCTAAAAGGCACTGGAAAATCTGAAAACTCGCGCATTACCCATTCCAGCGGGCCTTTTTTCCATCTTTTTTTCCAGAAAGACGCGAACATAAAAGCCCCTGTTAAAAAAACAAGCGCGGAGGTGACAGAGAAAACAATACCTTCTTCCTCACCGTATTCGAGCATATCCAAAATATTTATTCCAAGAAGCACATGAGCCGCATAAAAAGTCAGTGACAACTGTCCTGCTGTTTCAAAAAGTTTGAGCCATTTTGCAGTCGGATATTTTTCTGCAAGAATGATACTCAGCATGATAACAATCAGGGCTGTTGCTCCGCCGGAGATCATGAACAGAGGACTTGGCGGAAAAGGAGCTACGTCAGCCCAAAGACTCACCTCATCGGGAACCGTGCTGTAAGATATGACTTTTCCCTGACCTGTCTCAAAATTATTAACAGTCGAATACGCCTGGTTCAGATAAAATGAAGCAAATTCCGCTGCAAAAATCATACAAAGACTTGCAAATATGATCTTTTTTCGGAATTGAACATTGCCAGCGTCCTTTCTGCCAAGCCACATACCGACAAATAGAAAAACAGTCCACGGAAAAATCGGGTAAAATCCATTGAAACACAGATTGCGGATCATTCCCTTAATGGTAAAAATGTCAGCATAGTAAGATGTTTCACCATCCCAGCCTGCCCCGTAGTCAAAAAAGAACAAAAGAACATAAAATACAATTGCGGAAAAAAAAGCTGTCATTAATAAACGCCGGTCAGAAGCAGTCAGAAAGAACACTGCTATAATCAGATAAATACCATAAAAATGCAATATGTCAGGGGGCCATGTATAACAAAAGGACAGGCCGGTAATAATAAGAAAAAAGGCTCGCCTGAGCAGCATTTTCTGATTGTTCCTTATGCCCGCCTTGTCATTTGCCAATCGGGCCGGTCTGCAAAGAAGTGAGATTCCCACACCTGCAAGAATAACAAATGTAGCGGCCGCCCTCCCTTCAAATGTCTCTACGATCCGAAAAAGCCAAAGGGGATCAGATTCAGTAACTGAAAACACGCAGCTGAAGTTTATAATAATCATGAAAAAGATTGCCACTCCCCGGGCGATGTCGTAGCCTGCGATACGTTCAAGAACAGCCTTGGGAGTCTGAGAATCCGCCAGGGGATGATTTCTGATATTTTTATTTTTTTTCATATGGTTTGGTTTCCTTCTGTTTTGAAATGATTAAAGTCCGGCCAGATGAATATTTAGCAAAATACATGCCAGAGATGTTCAGCAGGCTCAAAAAATTACACATCACCGCCATATTTTTTCATCCCTTATTCCAATTTGTTTCTTTTGCATTTTTGTGGATGGGCTAGTGTTTAGCGAAATCGGACATATGAGTTCCGATTTTGACAGATGATAGGAAATCAGATTTCCGATTCTGATTTCACAGACAGGTCTGATCAAAATTATTTTTTTTTAACTATCTAATATTTATTTAATTTTTGAATTTGAAGTTTGAAAAAATATTATTTGGCAGGGATTTTGCTTATGATAAAATTCAGGGAGCGGTTTACTGAATCAGAAAACCAGAAAAACTGTTAAACCAAAATTAAGGAGTAGAAAAATGAAAAACAGAATGATTATAATTGCGTGTCTTATTGGCGCAATATGTTTGTTTCAATTTGTCGGCGCAGTTTATGCGAATGAAAAAACAGCAGATGTGATCATTGCAACTGCTGAAAATACAAGTGACGAGGCAGCGGTTTCCGGAGATGAGGAAGGATCGCTTGAAGGCGGGACGGAAACAGAAATGCCGGATGATGAACTCCCCCCGGCTGATGAAGAATTACCGGCTGATGAGGAATTACCGGCTGATGAGGAAAATTCGAACTCGGATTAAAAATCAGCAGATCAAAAATTGGGACTCTTTTTTTAAGAAAAATTTTCGGTCTGCCTGACTGAGAAGTTCATCTGTGTAAACCAACCCCCTTTTCCCGGGCAGCTTTCTGATATCATAAGGCTGCCCGGTTTTTCTTTTAACCTTCCTGAATATCAGGGATAAATAACAATGGACGCTTTTCATAAGAAGTCTTCTGAAAAAGCTTCAAAACAAACTAAAAGCAGCAAAGCTGTCTCAAAATCACTGGGGCCTGTTTCCTCTCTTGAGGATTATGTTCACCCGGAATGGTGGCGGCACATATTCAACGCGCTCTATCTGAAAACCGATGCGGATGTGGTGGAAGATACAAAAATCACCAGGAGGGAAGCTGACACATTTATAAATGTTCTGAAACTTACGCCTGAAGATACAATACTTGATTTATGCTGCGGTCAGGGGCGTCATGTTCTTGAACTGGCACAAAGAGGCTTCAAAATCGAAGGATTGGATCGTTCCAGGTATCTGATTCAGAAAGCCAAAGCCCTTGCCAAAAAAGAGAACCTGCATGTCAGATTTCGAGAAGGGGATGTGAGGAAACTCCCTTATCCTGCGGATAAGTTTGAAGTTGTCACAGTGCTTGGCAACAGCTTCGGGTATTTTGAGGCAGCCTCGGATGACCACAGAGTGCTGAGGGAGATATTCAGGGTTCTCACTCCCTGGGGAAGACTGCTTCTTGACGTGACGGACGGGGAATATCTCAGGAAAAATTTTCAGGCCCGTTCATGGGAATGGGTGGACAGAAAACATTTTGTCTGCCGGGAGCGTTCTCTTTCTGCTGGCACTCAACGTCTTATATCAAGAGAAGTGATAACGGACATAACAAAAGGTGTGATCGCGGATCAGTTCTATGCGGAACGACTTTATAATAAAGACGAACTGATAACGCTGCTGGAAAAAGCTGGCTTCAGCAATGTGGAAATACACGGTGAAATGCTGACAGACTCTGTGAGAAACCAGGATCTGGGGATGATGGAGAAACGCATCACTGTCACTGCCCAGGTCAGAAAAGAATGGACACCGGTTAAGAAAAAAGCCAGAAAATCTCAGAGGAAAAATTTTGTTGTACTCTTCGGAGATCCGAACAAACCAGATCCGCTGAAACCGTGTGCTGTTTTTGATGATGATGATTTTTACACCATTGACCAGCTCAAGTCCGCGCTACGCACGCTCAAAGGTTATAATTTCAAATATTTGACAAATCACAACACCGTCATTCAGGATCTTCAGAAGCTGTCAGAAAAGCCTGTTTTTGTTTTAAACCTGTGTGACGAAGGATATAATAATGACCCTCGTATGGAGCTTCATATTCCGGCTCTGCTGGATATGCTGAATATTCCCTACACAGGATCATCTTCCCAGTGTCTGGCCTTCTGCTATGACAAATCTCTGGTTCGCGGGATTGCCAAGGAAATGGGCATTCCTGTTCCCCAGGCTTTTTTCATCGAACCGGAGGATACGATGTTCAACCTGCCGTTTTCTTTTCCTGTGATTGTCAAACCCAATTTCGGAGATTCCAGTTTCGGCATCACACAGCAAAGCGTGACAGAGAACTACGAAGACCTGATCAATGCGATTTCAATCATACGGGAGAAATTCGGATATGAAAAGCCGATTCTGGTGGAGGAATTTCTCACCGGAAAAGATCTGAGTGTCGGAATTATCGGGAATTCTTTTACTTCTTACACGGTTCTCCCCATTACCGAGGAGGATTATTCGGAAGTTCCGCCTGATCTGCCCAGGGTCTGCGGTTATGAGGCAAAATGGCTCCCGGATTCTCCGTATTTCAAAATTAAATCTGTTCCGGCAAACCTGCCGGATGCAACTGAAAAATATATTACAGAATGCTGCATGAAACTGCTGGATCGTCTGGAGTGCAGAGATTATACCCGCATGGACTGGAGGCTGGATGCAGAGGGAAATCCCAGGCTTCTGGAAGTGAATCCGAATCCGGGGTGGTGCTGGGACGGGCATCTGGCAAAAATGGCAAAGTTTGCAGGCATATCATATGCAGAAATGCTGGAGATGATTTTGCAGGCCGGGGAAGAGAGAATCGAACAAACGCGAATGACAGACTCCTCGTTAATATATAACGGTAATGCTTTGAAAACAGAAGCAAATGGAATGCCGAACTAAAATGCCTGGCACATCCGCAAAAATCAAATATTCGTTTATTAAAATATTTACCGGTTCCGACCTGACCCGGAGACGCCTGCCTTTTATGTCAGCAGAAAGCAGCGATCCGGGTCCTTCGGTCTGGCTCACCGCATGCGGGCACGGCGATGAAGTGGGCGGTATCGTCATTATCCAGGAGCTGTTTAAAAAGATAAGAAAAACCGGCCTGATTCGAGGGGCGGTTTACGCTTTCCCCCTCATGAACCCTATTGGATTTGAGAATGTCACACGCCATATCACATTAAGCAAAGAAGACCTGAACCGCTCTTTCCCCGGAGATAAAAACGGATCCCTGGGGGAGAGGATAGCAGACACAATATTGACCACAATCCTGGAAAAAGATCCTGTTCTTGTTCTGGATCTTCACAATGACTGGATAAAATCCATACCTTATGCCCTGATAGACCCGAATCCCGGAGTCTGTTGCCAGGAAATATATGACAAAACCAGAATGTTCATTAAGAAGACAGGTTTCTTAATTATCCGGGACTCGGAAACGCTCCATAAAAGCCTTTCTTTCAATCTGCTAAGAAAGAAGATTCCTGCTCTGACGCTCGAACTGGGCGAATCTTACATCGTTAATGAAAAAAATATTGAATACGGAGTGAAATCGGTTTGGAATATTTTGTCATATCTGAAAATGACAGAATCAGCGGACCGGCCTTTTGCTTATCCGCTGCCGGAAATTTTTAAAAATAAAATTCTGACATACACCGACAAACCTTTCAGTTCTTCAAGCGGCATTGTCAGATTTATGGCAACCCCCGGGGATGTTGTAAAAAAAGATCAGCCCATTGCCAGAGTATATAATATGTTTGGAAAACTACGGGAAACAATTGTTGCTCTCAATGACAGCATTGTGCTGGGACACTCGGATTCTTCAATGGCTTTTCCGGGGATGCCTGTCATGGCGTTTGGCATATTTGGAAGATCGAAAAGCACCCGCCTGAGAATTGAGAATTGAGAATTGAGAATTCTGCTCTCATTTTCATTTTTCGTTGTGAGCGACAGTCCATGGCCGTTTATATGAAACTTGAAACTCGGAATTTAAAGCTGATCATGTTTCATGCTTTGTTGTGATCATCAGTTCATGGCCGCTATTCGGAACTCCGAATAAAATATTTTTTGACAGTGATTGTCCTGCGATTTTTTACTTTCTTTCCAAGCACGCCTGTGAGTTCTATCTCCTGATGTAAAATTTCCAGTAATTCATCTGATTTTTCATCATTTTTATCAATAAGATATTCCTGTTCTTCGTGTGTGGCGACTGCAATTACAGTGGGATTTCCTTTTTCATCCCATTCAGCCGGAATGACGATGCCTTTTGTTGTGATTTCACGGTAACCTGTCCGTCCGCTTTTCTGCCCTTTCATATATCCCTCTCCGATTTTCAGTTTCCACATTCTTTCCCAAATATGATGCAATATCTGTGCCAAAATGAAAAAAATCGAAACATGATATTGAGAAGGTATGAAAACTGCTCCTAAGCATATAAATACGCTCCTTTTCAAATGGCATATTTTTTGCATATACTTTGAACAGGCAGCGATCTCCGATGGCCTAACACAGATCACATAAGAGAAAGGGTTTATCAAATGAACAATATCAGCCTCGCAGCAAAGCTGGGAAGCATTTTGATCTTTATGACATTGGCAGGACTGGTTATTTCCCTGACAGCGATTTATAAATTGGACGCTATGAACCAGCGTCTCAATCATATCGTTGACGTATCCGCTGAAAAAGTAAAACTTGGCGCAAGAATCAGTCAGGATATCATAGCGTTGTCCAGAGCGGAAAAGAATATTATTCTGGCACACAGCAAACACGAAATGGAAATATATCTGAAAAACACCATTAAAATAAAAGATGATATGAAGGAAAGGCTAAGGAGGCTTCGTGAATTGCTTGATGATGCAGGCAGGAAGAAGATGGATGAATTCGGAGACATCTGGAAAAATTATCTGGAAATTCATGATGAGACTGTAAAACTGACACGTTCGGGACGGAATGCGGAAGCTTTTGAATTATCACGCAGCAAAGCCCGGGAATTGACTGACCAAGCCAAAGCTGCCATGGTTTATATCGTTGACAGGAACCTGAAAGATATGGAAAATGACAGAGTCATAAGTGATGAAAACTATTCAACTTCAAAAAATTATATGATTCTTATAAGCATTCTGGGATTGATATTACCTCTCGGTGCAGGCTTTTATATAATAAAATCTGTTGTCATGTCATTCAAAAATGTTTTCAAAGGGTTGAACAAATTAAGCAGCGGAGAATTGAAAAGAACAGCCTATGCCTTCAGAAAAGTGATTGATGGTGTGAATGATTCTTCCAGACAGGTGAATGCCGCTTCCTCACAAGTCGCTTCATCAAGTCAGTTTCTGGCGGAAGGAACTTTGGAACAGGCAGCCAGCATAGAGGAAACCTCAGCATCCACGGAGGAAATATCAGCAATGACAAAAAGTAATTCAGATAACGCATTACAGTCTGACAAGCTCATGAAAATATCTGCAAAACTTATGTCCGAACTGACAGACACAATGAAAGAGATTTTTCAGGCAAGTGAGAATACATCGAAGATTATAAAAACAATAGATGAAATTGCCTTTCAGACCAGTCTTCTTGCATTAAACGCGGCAGTGGAAGCCGCACGCTCGGGTGTGAGCGGGTCAGGATTTGCTGTCGTCGCGGGGGAAGTCAGAAATCTTGCCCTCCGTTCCGCAGACGCTGTCAGAGACACAACTCAGTTGATTGAATCCATCGTGGAAAAAATAAGACAGGGATCTGAAATCGTCATCAGAACCAATGAAGGTTTCATCAGGGCAAAACAACTGAGTGATGAAATTGCAAATACCTCAAAATACCAGGCCCAGGGAATTGAAGAGGTGAACAGAGCCATAGCAGCATCTGAAAAGGTTGTTCAGCAAAACGCAGGAAATGCCGAAGAATTAGCATCAGCCTCGGAAGAACTCAGTTCTCAGGCAGAACAGATGAGAGAATTCGTAAAAGAACTGGCAGCGATCGTGGATGGGAAAACAGCCCATCCGCACATTTAAAAATCGGCCATGCTCATCATTCCGCCCTTTAGCTCGGCTTCGGATTGACACACAAGTTTCAAGTTTCAAGTTTCAAGTCTTAAATTCTTCTTTTCTGAGGCTGTATTTCTGCATCAGTTTATTCAGTTGGCGGGTGCTTATCCCGGAATCTTCGGCAGATTTATTTATTTTTCCCTTGTTACGGGACAGGACATCTTTGAGATACTGCCGTTCAAAATCCTCAACAGCTTTTCGTCTTGCTTCTGCAAGCGGAATCGCAGAATCCACAGGAAAAAATGCTGCCGAAGGTTCGGCTTCAAAGAGTTCTGTGGGAAAGCTCTCAGGCGTAAGCACAGATGATGTTTCAAGTATATATGCTCTCTCCATGAGATTCTCCATTTCTCTTATATTCCCGGGCCAAGAATATTTTTCAAAGGCCTGAAAGACCCGGGAATGAACACTGTGTATTTCCTTTGTATAGGACTTATTCAGCCTTTTTAAAAAAATATCTGCCAGAAAAGAAATATCCTCGGTTCTTTCTCTCAGTGGCGGAATTTCAATGGGAAACACATTCAGGCGATAATAGAGATCTTTTCTGAACATACCGTCATCGCTCATTTTCTTCAGGTCCGCATTTGTGGCCGCGATGATTCTCACATCTGTTTCAATGGTTTCATCGCCTCCCACAAGACACAGTGTTCCGTCCTGCAGCACCTGTAAAAGTTTGATCTGAACCGACGGAGAAATGGTGCCTATTTCATCCAGGAAAATTGTCCCGCCCCTGGCAATTTCAAATTTGCCCGGCTTTTTTCGAACGGCCCCGGTAAACGCTCCTTTTTCGTGTCCGAACAGATCACTTTCAATAAGCGTCTCAGGAATTGCCCCGCAATGGATTCCTATGAACTGGGCATTTCCCCGGTTGCTGTGCCAGTGGATAAGTTTTGCCAAAACACCTTTTCCCGTGCCTGTCTCGCCGGTAAGCAGAACAGTTGTCTTTGTGGGCGCGGCAGACCTGATCTTATCGAAAACTTTTTTCATCGCGTTATTTTTTGTCCGGACAATTTCCTGAAAATCTGATTTCCAAAATTTGTCTCTCAGGTAATCAAGCTCCGACTGCAGAATAAAAGATTCTTTTATATTTTCAACAACAAGCCTTACTTCCGCAGGATCAATAGGATAAGTAAGATAGTCACTTGCCCCTGCTTTGACAGCTCTGACAGCCTCTCTGATCGTGTTTTGGGATGACATGACCACAATTTCAACTGAGGGATAGAGGTCCCAAAAAATGTTCAGTGCCTTTTTGCAGTCACCTCCTGAATTAAGGATTTTAAGATCAATAAAAATAATATCATAACGTTTTTTTCTGAGTATTTCCAATGCGTCTTCTTTTCCGGACGACTTATTTATTCTATATTTTGAACCCAGAGAAGTTTTAATGATACGGAAAACTTCAGGTTCCGCTGATACAATAAAGGCAGACCTCACCTATTCCTCCCCACAATCATAATTTTTTCTCGGTCCCACAATTTTCGTCCCCGGATTTTGACATAAAAATGCAATTCAGGGACCTCAACGTCCCATGAGCAGGGCGAATTTTTCTCCATGCCTTCAAATTTTTCGTCTGAGTTTGGAGGTGTTTAATTCTCAATTCACAGCATTTCTTCCGAAATAACCCGGATTCCATTTTCCATGAGAATCTGAGCTGTTTTTCCGGAACCGGGCCGCAATATCCCTGAAAACGTGCCGTCATAAACCATTCCGCAGCCGCATGACGGGGACATGGCTTTGAGAACAGCTTCTGTCACACAGGCCATTTTCGTAAGTTTCAGAATTTCCTTTGCGCCCTTCTCAAATGCCTCGGTCACATCTTTTCCGCTCAGAGACAGGACGCGGTTTCCCACAATCTCAGCCCGTTCCCGGGGGGTGGGCAGCCCGCCCATCTGTTCCGGGCAGACAGGAATCCACTGTTTATCCTGAATATATTGAATAACTTTTTCATCGGCTTTGCTCATACCGTCATAACGGCACGCTATGCCGATGAGACACGCACTCACGATAATCATTTGTCACCGTTCTTTTCTTTGCTCGGAGTTTCAAGGCCTGCAAGCTTTTAGCGATTGGGAACACCTATTCAGTTACCGGACAGGACCTTGATAACGAGCGGATAAAAGCTAAAACGTATAAGTCAGCTTCCCCATAAAATGCCGGTCCCGCCAAGGCAAAATCCCTCCGCATCATGGCTGCCCTGCTCTCTCCCTGTAAAGGGAGAGAAGCAGAGAGAGGAAATATAATTAACAAAATGGATTGGTTACAATAATTGTTTCATCTCTTCCCGGTCCCACGGATATAATATATATAGGTATCTCTGTAATTTCTTCAATACGACTGAGATACTTCCTCGTGTTATAAGGAAGGTCTTCTTTTTTCCGCACATTTGAAATATCTTCTGACCAGCCCGGAAGGGTTTCGTATATCGGTTTGCACGCGCCAAGGACGTTGAGGCTTGCCGGAAAATTATGCAGAATTTCTCCCTCATATTCATAGCCTGTGCAGATATTAAGAGATTCCAGACCGCCTAGGACATCCAGCTTGGTGACTGCCATGCCTGTCAGGCCGTTCAGACGTACTGCATTGTTCAAAATAACAGTGTCAAGCCATCCGCATCGCCGCCTTCTGCCGGTGGTGGCTCCGAATTCCGCCCCCTTTTCCTGGATTTTATTACCGATATCATCAAAAAGTTCTGAAGGAAAAGGCCCTGCCCCGACCCGGGTTGTGTAAGCTTTGACAATACCGATGACCTCTGTAATGTCTTTCGGGCCTACGCCTGCTCCCGCACATGCGTTTCCTGAAACCGTGTTGGATGAGGTGACATATGGGTAAGTACCATGATCAATATCAAGATGAGTTCCCTGGGCACCTTCAAAAAGAATCTGCCCGCCAGCTTTGAGCGTTTCCTGAAGTGTCACGGAAATATTTGTCACATGAGGGGCAAGCCGTTCCCCATATTTTTTGTATTCGTCAATGATAGCTTCCGCGTCCAAGGTCTCGGATGAAAGGTAATTTTTAAGGTAAAAATTTTTTTCCTCCAGGATTGTTTTCACCCTTTCGCTGAAAACTTCCGGGTCCAGCAGTTCAACAAATCGTATTCCCCTGCGGGTGGCCTTATCTTCATAAGCAGGCCCGATGCCGCGGCCCGTGGTTCCGATTTTTTTATCCCCTTTCATTTTTTCCCGGGCATGGTCAACCTGTTTATGATAAGGCATAATAATATGCGCTCTTTCACTGATTTTCAGATTATCAGGCCCGGCAGCCGTCCCCTTCTCGGTCAGATAATCCAGCTCTTCCACCAGCACTGCGGGATCAACCACCACCCCGTTTCCGATAAAGCAGGTTTTTTTCTGTAAAATTCCCGAAGGCACCAGATGGCTGATAAACTGTTCACCATTGACAACCATGGTATGACCGGCATTATTTCCGCCCTGAAACCGTACAACAGCATTGGCAAATTCAGCCAGAAGATCCACAATTTTGCCCTTGCCTTCATCTCCCCATTGTGTTCCGACAATAACAATATTTGACACGAGTTACTCCTTTCCTTTCCTTACACTTTAATTTTCAATACTCGAATTTCAAGTTTCGAGTTTCAAGTTTCAAGCATCAAGTTTCAAGCATCAAGTTTCAAGTTTCCGTCTTGCCCGGAAAAAATCCTGAATCAGTGTTCTGCATTCTGCCTCACATATACCAGGTATGATGCTGAGGCGGTGATTTAACCGGCTGTCATTTGAAAAATCATATAAAGAACCGGCACTGCCCCATTTGGGATCATTTGCGCCAAAAACAACTGCTGATATTCTGGCATGAATAATGGCTCCCATGCACATCATACACGGTTCAATCGTCACATACAAGGTTGTATTTAATAACCTGTAATTCTGAATTTTCCGGGCGGCTTCACGTAAAGCCAGTATTTCCGCATGTGCCGTAGGGTCTGAGCGCGTTATGGTCTGATTATGGGCCGCAGAAAGGATGTTTCCTGTTTCAGCAACAATGACTGCCCCCACAGGAACCTCCTCTTTTTGTCCGGCTTTTTGGGCCTCGGTTAATGCCAGTTTCATCATTTCTATGTGATTTTTATCCATGATATTGATCATTATCAATATTTTTCGTTTTGATCAAAAAATATTTTTCAAAAAAATAGTATAAAAAATTCAAATGTTCAAAATCCAATTATAATTTTTTGATATTTAAATAAATATAAATTTTAATGCAATTGTTATAAAAATATTTCAACTTATCATTGACATTGCGATTAATATAGCGTAAAAGGCATTTAAACATGCTTCAGAGAGGTGTTTTTTGTGCGCCCGTAGCTCAGCTGGATAGAGTGCCGGACTACGAATCCGTAGGTCGCAGGTTCGAATCCTGCCGGGCGCGCCACTGAATTTAAAGGGTTATGGCTTTTATTGCCATAACCCTTTTTTGTTTTTTGTAAAGAGGGGTTAAGAGGGTCGGGCCACGCCAACCAATGGAAAAATCAGCAACCTTGTTCCGATTTCAGGCATTTTCAGGGGCTATGTCGTGTTTTTTTTGCTATCAAAAAGGGAGTGATAGGATCGGACCCGGGACAGCTATATAAAATTAAATAAAAAAAAGGGGCAGGAAAGCTTTCAGTTAGCCGGGATTATTTATGAATTTGATGATTTTTTCAATTGGCCGGCGTGGCCCGATCCTGGTACCCCTAACAAACAAGAAGCGAGAAATTATGATGAAATATTTTAATATCGTGTTCTGTATTCTGATTTGTCTGTCTTTATGCACCAGCTTTTCCCTGCCGGCTGCGGCTCAACATCATTCCCCGGATACAGAGGCGCATACACTGGAAGCTGTCACTGTGACCGCTGAAAAGCTGGAAGAATACGTCAGAAATCATCCCCGGCGGGTGACGATTCTTGAACGAAAAGAGATACAGGAACGCCATTTCATGGATATCGGAGAAGCCATTGACACCATGCCGGGAGTGGATGTGCGCCAGTCCGGCACAGGCATGGGCACCCGGATTTCAATCCGCGGTTCTGCCGGGTCGGGCAGCGTGCTGGTACTCATCAACGGCAGACCCATGAACACCAGTCAGTATGGCAGTGTTGATCTGAGTACGATTCCCATTGACATTGTGAAATCCGTCACCGTATTTAAGCCGCCGGTTCCGGTGTGGCTGGGTCCCGGGGCTTCTGCCGGAGCCATCAGTATCATCACGCATGAATTGGAGGAAACGCAGACTGAGAAAAAGAAAAAACATGCCATACAACTGAAGATAAACGGCGGTTCTTATGGTAATGCAAGCATCGCAGGGAGTTATGTCATTCCCCGGTCTGAGGGCACTGTCATGCTGACGGCAGGCGGAGGACATCGTGACGGCAAACGGGAAAACAGCGACAAAGATACCGGAAATTTCAGCTTTCACTGGGATAAAAAAACAGAAAACCAGAGTCAGTATGATCTGAACGGCAGATATTATCACTCAGAACACGGTTCAGCAGGTCCGACTGACAATCCCACGCCCGATGCCAGGCAGCAATACGACAAAGGCTCGCTTGATTTTCGCTTTAAAGGTTTTATCGGGGAAACTGGTGATTTTTCTCTTAAAACTTATACAGATGCGGTGCGTCTCGAAGACACCTCTCAGTCCGGTGCCACCTCCACATTGGATGTTTTCAAAATCGGAATAAAGGGAGACAGTGTATGGGCCAAAGATGACACGCACGCGCTCCGTGTGGGGGGAATCCTTGAAAGAGATGCTGTGGACCATACTCTTTCCGGGGATCATCACCGGGAAAAACTTTCTCTCCATACCCAGTTTGACCGGGATATCAGCAACATCACCGGGACCTTCGGGCTTCGGGGAGACTATACCAATGACTTTGGATGGTTTCCCGCGTTTTCTTCGGGAATGAGCTATGCCCCGGGGAAAAACAGCTTACTGAAAGCAAATGTCGGATATTCTGTAAAAGTGCCGAGTTTCAGCCAGTTGTATCAGCCTGCTCACGGATCAATGGACCAGGTCGGGGGGAACCCGGACTTAACCGAAGAAAACATATGGTCATACGATATTGGGATTGAGCATAAATTCGGGAAAAACTCAGTTTTTGAAGCCAGCCTGTTCAGAACAGATAACAAGAACCTGATTGCTTATGACAGAGATAAAGATATGATTTACCGCCCGAGAAATATTTACAAGGCTTACAGACAGGGCGCGGAGCTTTCCCTGAAATACCAGGGATGGGAAAATGTTTCCACAGATATCAGCTATATTTTACAAAAAACTGAAAACAGGGAAACTGACAAAGAACTGACGTATGCGCCCCGCCATAAATTCAAACTTACGCTCAAGTATTCGCTGCCTGACGCGGATACAAAAATCGAGGCCATATTCAGAGCAGTCAGCCGTCATTACGGCAGTCTGGATAACAGCAATACTCAAAAGCTGGACGCGTACCATTCCGCAGACCTGAAAATCATTCAGCCGTTTACTTATAAAGCCCTTTCATCCGAAGCTTTTGTCCATTTCCAAAACCTGTTTGACAATGATTTTGAAGTCCATCACGGATATCCGGATGACGGATTCAGGGTTATGTGCGGATTTGTACTGAATTTCTGAAAGTTCCTCGATTTTTTTCTCCTCGTTCCCACGCTTTGCGTGGGAATGCAGAGAGGACGTTTCACGTCCCGTATCTCAATTTGTAAGAGAAAGAGAAAACAAGAAAAAAGTTTTTCGCCTATCAGTTCTGAATCATCTCTCGGCAGATTCGGATAATGTCTGAAATGCACCGCACTCCTGATAACAGCCGATCACTGCGGCTATATCGCCTTCTGCAAAGCGGTATTCTGCATCGGGATTGGGAAAAAATGTTCCGTCACGCAACACCCCCACAACAGAGGCACCGGTACGGCTCCGTATGTCTGCTTCTCCGATAGTCTGTCCGTTCAGAGAACTGGCAGAATCCAGTTTCACCCATGTCAGTTCCAGCAGATTTCCGGCGTTTTGAAGTTGAGCAATTGTCCGGTATTCATAGGTTGTCTCATAAAGCGGCGCGTATAATTCCCGCCGTATTTCGTCGGTATATCGCTGGATATCAGGCGCGGGAATCTGTAAATGAAGCAATGCCTGCCGGGTGATTTCCAGACCGGCTTCGAATTCTGGCTGCACCACTTCGTAAACCCCGCTGTCATACAATGCTTTCATCTGATCTATGCCTTCGGCTCTGGCAACAACATTCAGCATCGGATTCAGCTGGCGGGCATGTCGGACAATGGTTTGTGAGACAATGATCGCTGGCACGGTGATCAGCAGCAGACGGGCGGTTTTGATTTTCGCTGCTTCCAGAACAATCGTCTGGCTTGCATCTCCGTAAATCACTGGCAGCCCCTCGGCTTTGAATGCTTCAAAGCAACGGTAATCCGATTCTGTGATGACAAAGGCCAGTTTCAGCCCTTGCAGAACCTTTGCCACATGCTGACCGACTCGTCCGCCGCCGGCAATAACCACATGATCCCGGAGTCCTGTTCGGGGCAGGTTGACAGTCTGTAATGGCTCATGTCTGAAATGACGCCTTCGGAATGCGTACAGAGGCGCGGTCAGTCCGGAGACAAAAGGCGTGAGAATCATGGTCATAATAGCTGTCGTGAGGATTAAGGAATATACCTCGGGGCCGATGGATTTTGTATGAATACCCATTCTGGCCAGCACAAAAGAAAATTCTCCGATCTGAAAAAGCCCCAGCCCCACGGCCAGCGGAACAACATTCCCATATCCGAAGGCTTTGGGCAACACAGCAAATATAATGCCTTTTCCCAGGGCAACAAGCACTACCATGGCCAGCACTTTGCCCAGATTGGCGATTAAAAATCCCGGGTCCAGGAGCATGCCCACGGATGCGAAAAACAGCAGTCCGAAAAGGTCTCGCAGAGGAATGATGTCACTTAGTGCCTGATATCCGTAATCAGACTCGCTCAGAACCATGCCGGCCACAAACGCGCCAAAAGCAAATGACAGTCCGAACAGGTAAGTGGCATAGCCGATTCCCAGCCCGATGCCGGTGATTGCCAGAATAAATAATTCCCGTGAGTTCCATTGGGCAATATGACGCATCAGTCGGGGAAGCAGCCGGGTGCCGATGAAAATCATCAGCACCAGAAACAGGGCGGCTTTCAGAAATGCCGGTATCAGAAGCGGAAGACCGGTCTTGGGATTGTTCAGCTGGGGCAGAATGATCATCATGGGCACGACTGCCAGGTCCTGAACAATCAGCATCCCGATCATCACCCGGCTGGAGAGCGTTCCCATCCATCCCTGGTTCATCAGTGTTTTCAGAATGACCATGGTGCTGGACAGTGACATCAGCGAACCTAACCAGAGTGAGGAAATCCAGTCCCATTCCAGCAGCCACCACCCGATGGCAAAACCGTAAGCAATGGTCAGGATGATTTGTATGGGCGTGCCGATGAGCGCGACATGGCGCACGGGTTTCAGTTTTTTCAAAGAGAATTCCAGGCCCAGTGCAAAAAGCAGCAAGGCTACGCCGATTTCGGCCAGCAGCTCGATTTCATGTATTCCGGAAACCGTCACACCGCCGGTGTAAGGGCCGACCAGCACTCCGGCCAGAATATAGCCCAGAATCAGGGGCTGTCTGAGTTTTTGGGCAATCAGGCCGCCGACTAGCGAGGCCACCACAATAATGACAATATCTCCTGCTATTCCCATAGATTTATGTTTTCCTTCATGGTTTCGTTCCCACGATCCGGAGTGGGAACTCAAGTTCGAGATGCTCCGCGGTGAGTGAGGATACATGCCTCGGACCAGTATCGCACATTGAGTGTTAAGTACCAGGCCATAATTTTTTTGATATTTCCCTGGAAAAGAAACACGGTTTTTCCTGGGATTATGCGCTCTCCTTCACAGGAAAAACTCGGTTTTTTTCGCCGTTCGCAGGAAAAAATATATAAGAACTTTTGCTCAGGTACTTATTTATACTGATTATAACTCGATGATCAAGTTTTTTTGATCCGATTCGGACAAAAAAAACTGTCATTCCGTCCGACGGTCCGACTGAGCTTGCCGAAGTCTGAGCTCACGCTGAACGGAATGACAGCAAAAACTTGAACATCGAGATCGAATATAACGGATTTAGGCAGGCAAAGCCCCATATGCATCAGGCTAAGATCGTAACTCATTGTTTTTATTAACTCGTGATCTGCCGGACGGGGTTTGCAACCCCGTCCGAAATATTTTCCGACCCCCGAAAACAAACGTTTCGGACGGGGTTGCAAACCCCGTCCGGCAGTCTTAGCCTGATGCATATGAGGCAAAGCCCCGCGGGGCGACATATTTGGGCAAATCATGCCGCGAATAGACCGCCCTTACGGGGCCTGTCGGGCAATACTGTTGACTTAAGCGTAAGCGGGTTTTCCGGTATCTTTTCCGGAGTGCGAAAAATGCTTTTTCGCAGGCGCAAAAATATAATTTTTGCACTCCGGATCTGTTCGGAATTGCCGAAGTCAACAGCATTGGGCCTGTCGGGGGGGCTGTGAGCCTGCTGCTGCAAATATGCCCGCCCTTACAAGGCTTGGTCGTCCCTCCTCTAAATCCGTTATAATCAGTGTTTATGCAGGACGCGAAGCGTCTTTGCTGCATTCCCACGCAAAGCGTGGGAACGAGAATTTGAAAAAAATTTTCATGGGATGTTATGCAGGACGCGAAGCCTCTTGCTGCATTCCCACGCAAAGCGTGGGAACGAGAAACGAGAATTTGAGAAATCAAAAAAACAAGATCGGATTTGAATTTTAATAATAATATCAATTGGCGCTTCATCAGTTTCCACTACTGCGACATTATTCATTCTTCACTTATATTTACCCCCAAGTTCCCCATCCCAATGATGCGGTAAACAGTATTGAAAAAATAATAATGCCTGCTATCCATAACGCTTCTGCTTTCATGCCTGTTCCCTCCTTATTGATGATTTCCGATTTTAAGATTGACGAGTTTCCAATGGTCAGTCTTAACTCGCTAAGTGATAACAGGGATACATAACCAAAAATAAAATACCCGACATGCAGGACAGGCGCGGAGAACATGACATTTTCTGATTGAAAAGCCAGGTTTTTTATCTGAAAATATTTTCATAACCGGGGGCGAAAAACCCGGGTTTTTCATGAGCGTTTATTTGAAGTTCCCTGAGTACCTGTCCATCATTTTTCAGGTACTTTTATCATCAAAAATGATAAACTTGTATCTCTTACCTGACAGTCATGTTCTTTTGGAAAAAAAGTCCCGCTGGTGGGAAAGGTGAGGATGTAAGACAAGGCAAAAATATAAGCCGGACCGTATCTCCGAATGAGACCCGAGGGACTGATAACTATCCGACCGCCAAGAAAACACCTGTCGTAAGTATGAGAAAAGATGAGCCATCAGCTTTCAGGAGTCAGCGTTTACCAAATATATGTTTCCGCATCTGTCACCCCTCCTTTTTGCAGGCAATGCTGTCAGACCGAAAAAGTTCCGGGCGGCTCCGGAGTGCAAAAATTATATTTTTGCAATTGCGAAAAAACATTTTTCGCACTCCGGAGCCTTAGGTCAACCGCATTGCCTTTTTACCGGACGGGGTCTCTGTTCCGTCATAACAATCCTGATAGCTGCATGAATGTGATAGCTGATCGCTCAATCTTCAGGCGGATGATTATCCCTGAACCATCTTCGTAATTTCCTCAACAATCTCAGGATTTGCCAGTGTCATGACATCTCCCACATCCGCTTTGTTGGAAATGGCACCAAGTACCCTGCGCATGATTTTACCGGACCGGGTTTTTGGCATATCAGACACAAGCCAGACTTTTCTGGGCCTGGCAATGGCTCCGATTTCATCCACAATCGTCTTTGAAACTTTGGCAGCCAGTTCATCAGTGGCCTCAAATCCCGGTTTCAAAGAAACATAAAGATCCGGTTCTTTTCCTTTGATATCATGGGCCACAGGAACAACTGCCGCTTCTGCCACTTCCGGCACAACCAAGGCGGCAGACTCAATTTCTTTGGTTCCCAGACGGTGTCCTGAAACATTGATCACATCGTCAATCCGGCCCAGAATACGATAATAGCCGTCCTCGGCCTGTGTTGCCGCGTCACCGGTAAGATAAGGCCAGTCCCGCCAGTCCTTGCTGTCCGGATTCTTGCAATATCTTTCATAATAATTTGTGACAAACCGGTCCCGGTCCCCCCATATGGTCTGGAATGCCCCGGGCCACGGATTTTGTATGCAGATATTCCCTGCCTTGCCCGCGCCGGCCGGAAGCTCATTTCCATCTTCATCATAGATGATCGGATGAATACCCGGCATACCCGGACCCGCGCTGCCCGGTTTCATGGGTGTAAGTGCCGGCAGTGTGCTACAGAGAAAACCGCCGGTTTCTGTCTGCCACCATGTATCCACGATAATGGCCTCACCTTTTCCGACCTCTTTGTGATACCATTTCCAGACTTCAGGCTCAATCGGCTCTCCCACGGTGGTCATATGTTTGAAGTGGTAAGTGTATTTTGCAGGTTCATCAGGACCGACTTTCCGCAGTGCGCGGATGGCGGTGGGGGCAGTATGGAAAATATTGACATCAAGGTCCTGGGCAATTCGCCAGCAACGGCCCGCGTCCGGATAGGTGGGGACGCCTTCGTAAATGACAGTGGACGCGCCTAAGGACAGGGGACCATAGACAATGTAGGAATGGCCGGTGATCCATCCGATATCCGCCATGCACCAGTAAACATCTTCGGGATGAATATCCTGGACAAATTTTGATGTGCCAGTCACATAGGCAAGATAACCGCCGGTGCTGTGCTGGCATCCCTTGGGTTTTCCCGTGGTGCCGCTGGTGTACATAAGAAAGAGGGGATCTTCGGCCGGCACGGGAACCGGGTCCACTCTTTTGCCGTAATAGTCTTTCAGTACATCATTTACAAAATAATCACGGCCCTCAACCATGGGGGTTTCTGCGGAAACCTTCCCCGGATAGCGTTGCCAAATCAATACCTTGTCAACAGTCTGCCCTTCTTTTTTGGCTTCCTCAAAAGCAGTATCTGCTTTTTCTTTGTGGTCAATGAGTTTGCCGCCCCGGTAGTATGCATCCATGGTGATCAGAACATTGCTTCCGGAATCCACAATTCTGTCCGCGCACGATTTGCCGCTGAAACCGCCGAATACCTGGGAGTGAATCACACCGAGCCGGGCGCAGGCCAGCATGGTGATGGGGAGTTCCGGACTCATTGGCAGATGAAGCGTGACCCGGTCTCCTTTTTTTAAACCTGCAAAATCCTGAAGAAGCGCGGCCATCTCGTTCACCCTTACATAAAGTTCCTGATAGGTGACGTGTTCGACTTTTTCTTCTTCAAGTTCCGGGACAAAATGAATGGCTGTTTTATTTTTGTGTTTGGCAAGATGTCTGTCAACACAATTGTAGCTGGCGTTGATTTTTCCGCCCACAAACCATTTCCAACACGGCGCGTCACTGGTGTCAAGGATCGTGTCCCAGTATTCGTACCAGTCTAAAAGGTCCGCATATTCTTTAAAGCAATTAGGAAAATTATCCAGACTGAACCGGTCATAAATGTCCGCATCTGTCATGTTTGCCTGTGCAATAAACTGCGGAGAAGGATGATAATATTCCTCTTCCCCCCAATGAACAGCAATCTGAGCCTCGGATGTTTCCATAACTTCTTTCTCTGCCATGTGTCCTCCTTAAAAAGTGTCGGGAGTGTTCCAAATCTGGATATCCTCTGATATTTACCAAATTGATTTAAGGTATTACATCGCTTATATCCGGAACTGGAACACAACCAATGTGTTTAAGTGTTTTTAATTTTTTTAATGTGTTAGGTGTTAAGTACCGAGGTTTAAGTCCTTTCATGACTCAAATCTTCGGACACTCAGATACCAACACCTATTTGTTATATTTTTTATTCCTTTCTGATTTTATTCCCCTTCCGAATATTTCAAATGCAACTTCAAGGGTCTCTTTTAAATAGTTTTTATCATCATTAATAATTCGTTTGCTTTCTTCCCAGAGAACAAGGCCCGAAAATATCGCCCAGACGATATCAGCAAGTGCTATCGGATGCTTATCTGTAAAATCCCCTTTTTTTATTCCCTCTTCAAATATCCTGGCCATGAGGCCAAGAGAGTTGCGAGACAGGCTTTTAAGGTCAGCCAGAAGCTGAGGGGATAAGTTTTTAAGCGTATCACTTGACTGAAGATGAAACATGTTGATAAGAATTAACGGATCAAACTCGTAAACATCGTACATGACTTCCTTTAATGCCTCAATTTTCTGGTCAGAAGTCATTTCTTTCTCGTTATTGACAACATGCTCCAGTCTCAGATTCAGATATTGAAGGATTCTGATAGACAGGGACGAAAACAGTTCATCTTTGTTTTTGAAATAAAGATAAAGGGTACCCGGGCTAAGTTCCGCTTCTTTGGCAATATCTTCCATGGTTGCCCTGTTAAAGCCCCTGACAGAAAACACCCTTTTGGCAGCGATCATGATCTGTTGCCGCCTTCTTTCTCTTTCCCGTTTTTTTCTTTCTTGTATTCCCATAATTAACTGAACCGTATTTATTTGTTAAAGACCGTATATATTATTCCTTATTTTTAGTCAAGAAAAAAAATCATAAATTTATATATCATTCATTTTTTAATTATTCGAGCAGAAATTTGATAATATTCCATTTATAACTGATATTTTATTTAAATGATAAAAAAACAAATAGTTATCTTTTGATGCGCAAGCAGTCTTTCCCCTTATGTCAACAGACATTTTCATGTCTCCTGATATCAAAAAAAATGTGTCAGAATTCTTTCGATAAAAACAGGAAAGTGTAATACAAAAGTTATATTTTGAGGATCGGATATATGAGAGATGTCGGGGAACCGGGCAAAATCATCAGAAATCAGTTTTCCTTCCCTTCCCTTCGACAAGCTCAGGGAACGCGTGAGCCTGCCGAAGGAACGCCGTGCCCTGAGCCTGCCGAAGGAACGCCGTGCCCCTGAGCCTGCCGAAGGAACGCCGTGCCCCTGAGCCTGCCGAAGGAACGCCGTGCCCTGAGCCTGCCGGGGGAACGCCGTGCCCTGAGCCTGCCGGGGGAACGCCGTGCCCTGAGCCTGCCGGGGGAACGCCGTGCCCTGAGCCTGCCGGGGGAACGCCGTGCCCTGAGCCTGCCGAAGGAACGCCGTGCCCCTGAGCCTGCCGAAGGGGGAACAGAAAGCGGACAAATAAAACTCAGTAAATCGAAAATCTTTTCCGGAGTGCAAAAATAGAGCGAAGCGGTTTTTCGGACAAATAAAACTCAGTAAGTCGAAAATCTTTTCCGGAGTGCAAAAATAGAGCGAAGCGGTTTTTCGGACAAATAAAACTCAGTAAGTCGAAAATCTTTTCCGGAGTGCAAAAATAGAGCGAAGCGGTTTTTCGGACAAATAAAAGTCAGTAAGTCGAAAATCTTTTCCGGAGTGCAAAAATAGAGCGAAGCGGTTTTTCGGACAAATAAAACTCAGTAAATCGAAAATCTTTTCCGGAGTGCAAAAATAGAGCGAAGCGGTTTTTCGGACAAATAAAAGTCAGTAAGTCGAAAATCTTTTCCGGAGTGCAAAAATAGAGCGAAGCGGTTTTTCGGACAAATAAAAGTCAGTAAGTCGAAAATCTTTTCCGGAGTGCAAAAATAGAGCGAAGCGGTTTTTCGGACAAATAAAAGTCAGTAAGTCGAAAATCTTTTCCGGAGTGCAAAAATAGAGCGAAGCGGTTTTTCGGACAAATAAAACTCAGTAAATCGAAAATCTTTTCCGGAGTGCAAAAATAGAGCGAAGCGGTTTTTCGGACAAATAAAACTCAGTAAGTCGAAAATCTTTTCCGGAGTGCAAAAATAGAGCGAAGCGGTTTTTTGCATCCTGCCGGAAT
Source organism: Desulfonema magnum (assembly GCF_017377395.1). Lineage (GTDB taxonomy): Bacteria > Desulfobacterota > Desulfobacteria > Desulfobacterales > 4be13 > Desulfonema_C > Desulfonema_C magnum. Next base: position 2,031,419 of record NZ_CP061800.1, read on the forward strand.
TTTTTTAATACACGGTGCAAAAAACCGCTTCGCTCTATTTTTGCACTCCTTTTGTGCCGAAAACTTTTCGATCTGCTGAAAGCAGGTAATTTAGACGGCCTGGTCCTCAGCCTTCAAAATTTATTTAATCGTGTGGTCCGTAAGTCAGACGGCATAGGAAGATCAGACATTCGAAAGTTATGGCTTTTCAGCTAATTTCCCTGAGCGGCCAGCAGCTATCAGATCACGCACTTCTCTGAGCAGCGTTTCCCGGGTATAAACGCCTTTCTGAAGAATCTTATGCACATATCCGTTTAACTGCTGACGCTCTTCCCGGGTGATATCTTTGGCAGTAATGACCACCACAGGAATGGATCGCCAGGACTCATTGGCCCGCAATTCAGTTATAAACTGAAATCCGTCCATTTCCGGCATCATAAGGTCCAGTAAAATCAGACCGGGCCGGGTTTCGGCAACCCGCTCCAATGCCACGCGCCCATTCTCCGCCTCAATCACCGCACACCCTTCTTTCTCCAATATCTTCCGAAGCATGTTACGCATGGGATCAGAATCCTCAATCACCAATACATGGAAAGGCGGGGCAGTGCTTCGGTATTTTCGCAGAATAGAAACAAGACGATCACGGTCAACCGGCTTGGCCATATAATCGGACGCGCCCAGCGCATAGCCCATGTTTTTGTCATCTATAATGGTGAGCATAATTACCGGAATATCCGCCAGTTCGGGATCAGCCTTGAGCCTTGTCAGAACAGTCCAGCCATCCATGCTGGGCATCATCACATCCAGGGTGATGGCATCAGGGTGCAGCTCCCTGGCCAGCTGAAGCCCCTCCTCGCCGCCTGAACTGGTCTCCACCCGAAAACCTTCTTTACTGAGGAAACGATACATCATGTCACACACGCTCGGGTCATCATCAATCACCAGGATCGTCGTCGCTCTTTCCGAGACCGGCACTTCCGAAGAGGTTGCTGCGACATCTGCCGGTTCATTTTCGGATTCGGTAACTTCTGTTGGGATTCGGATGGTAAAGGTGGTTCCCTTTTCATATTCACTTTCCACGGTGATATCTCCGCCCATCATCTGGCAGAATCGTTTGGTGATCAGCAGGCCCAGGCCCGTGCCGCCGAACTTGCGTGTGGTTGAAGCATCAGCCTGGGAAAAAGCCTGAAACAGCTTTCCCATCTGCTCCTCAGTCATACCAATGCCAGTGTCACTCACACTGAAAATGAACCAATTTTCAGGTCTCATGTGTTCCGAAGCCTCGGAAATATCAGCCAGACTCACGGTCTCTCTTGCCACGGTCACGGTAATTGTCCCATGATCCGTGAATTTGCAGGCATTGCTTAACAGATTAAAAAGTCCCTGTCGGATTTTGGTGAGATCCGCATGCATTTCCCCGATATCATCGGGGCAGCGGATTTCCAGGGTATTGCCATTCTTTTCTACCAGAGGTCGGATGGTGTTTGTCACGTCTTTAATAAGACTTGGAACGTCAAAGGTTTCCAGATAAATATCCATTTTTCCGGCTTCAATCTTTGACAGATCAAGGATATCATTGATAAGGGCCAGGAGATGCTTTCCTGCCGCGTGAATTTTTTCCAGGTCTGGAACGGCCTCTTCCAAAGAGGCCTCCTCCCCCATGTCCTCGGCATCCTCCATGAGCATTTCACTGTAGCCGATGATGGCGTTCAGCGGGGTACGCAGTTCATGGCTCATATTTGCCAAAAATCCGCTTTTGGCCTGGTTCGCGGATTCTGCCAGCTCTTTGGCTTTTTCCAATTCCTCCTGAACTATTTTTCGTTCGGTAATTTCCCGCCAGTTGACAATGGTACCGATAAACTCCGCGTCAGTCAACGGCTTGTTGGCAACACATTCAAAAAAACACCAGGAACCGTCCTTATGGCGAAAGCGGAACTCTGCCGCCCGTATGATACCGGGATTCTGGTTCACTTCCGTAAAAACATCCATCACCTCCGGCAAATCGTCCGGATGAATAAAGTCGTAAATCTGCTTGTTCATCAGGGTTTCTGTTGAATATCCGAGGACCCGTTCAACAGAGGGACTCTCATAATGTATGAAGCCGTCATCGTTTAGGATGGTGATGATATCCGAAGCATTTTCAATAAGGGAACGGAAACGCTCTTCATTGTGCCGTAACACTTTGAGATTCTGCTGCAACTGGGCGGCCATTTTGTTGAAAGCATCCGCGAGCTTGCCAAATTCATCCCGGGTAAACACGGGAATATAAATCTCCAAATTTTCATTACTGATCTGCTCTGCCCCCTCTGTGAGCAGGCGCAGCGGCGATATGAGACGCCGGGTGAGACGCATCAGCGCCAGGGCCATAATAACCAAAACCGCGACCGCCAGAATCAGCACATAGCTTCCTATTTCACTGACCTGCCCGTAGATCTCTTTTTCCGGGCCTGCAACGAAGATATACCAATCCCAGTGTTGAAAATGTTCATACATTGCCAGATGATTCTCACCTTGTTGTGAGGGATAGAGGATCCGCTCCTTCGAGGAAGAGAGGTGGGAAATGTTCACAGGCAGTTCAATCTTCAGAACAGATAACAAATAAGCAATGCCGGATGACACTTTGGACGCGATGGCAGGGGGGGAAGAACTGTGATTCGGGTTCTGATTAATGATGTTCTCATACCATTTTTGTTTTGTCACGTCGCTTCCTACCAGGGACGCATCAGAATGTTTGATAATGGTTCCCTGACTGATGACAAAGACATAACCGTTTTCGCCGATTCTGACGGATTCCATGTTCGCGAGCGTGTCGTTTTGAACTTCCCGCACAAGGGGAACAGAGTCGTCCATACCGTACCGGATCAGTTCTTCTTTATATTTTTCAGCGATATCTGTCACTTCGGCCAGTCTGTCTTTCAGCCAGGTGTCGCCCATGCTGTTCAGGGCATTAAGCGAAAAAAAATAGGTCATGCCCGCGACCAGCAACAGGGGAAAAAGAACCAGAGGGAAAGTGGTAAGCAGTATTTTGGGATAAATTTTCATTGTCAGATCAAAGGAGGTGTTAAGTGTTAGGTGTTAAGCGTTAAGTGCCAGGCGATTTCCGGAAAAGAACAGACCCGGCATGTTCATTCTTGGAAATCGCCCTAAGTATCAGCAGATCAAAAACTTTTCAGAATAAAAAAGGAGTGCAAAAATGAAGCGAACGCGGAATTTTTGCAAAAATTCCGCGTTCGCTTCATTTTTGCACTCCTCGAAACTGCTGTCGGAAACAGTATGTATGCTGAAAATTACTTAACAATTCTGGTTTTTTCTGTAATATAAGGATAAGGTGTCATCCGCGTAATATCGTATCCATAATCAACATATTTCCTGCGCGCGTGAACCGGCTTTATGTAATGAAGCGGATAGGCTGCCATATCATCAAGGACTTTTATCTGGGCATATTTCCAAAGCCTGTTTTGTTCTTCTGTGCTGATTTCGGTCCGGGCCGCGTTAATTAATTTGTCTGTTTTATCATAATGCGAGAAATTAGCGTCCGGCTTCGCTCCTGTCAGCACAACAGAATCAGAGTGAAAAAAACGGGTCAGAATCGCATCAGCATCAGGACGCCAGGCAATGTAAATCACAATGGGATTTTCCCCCTGTCGAATCCGTGTGTGCATGGAAGAGTGGGCCAGCACATTAAGATCACAGTCAATCCCTATCTCCTCCAACTGATCTCTCAGGCATTCATAATACTTGCGGTAAACTGGTCTTTCAGAAGTCACCAGCTCCAGAGAGAACCCGTCGGCATACTCTGTTTTATCCAATAAGGACATGGCTTTTTCCAGGTCCGCTGTATAATCCAGTTTAAGTTCTTTAACCTTTTCTTGTTTCAGTCCTCCGGTCAGTTGCGCAGGCACAGGAGAATAAAGTTTCTCAAGCAGGTGACCGCCAAAACAGTTCAGAAATTCGTTTCTGTCCAGCGCGTAAGCAATGGCTTTGCGAACCCGCATGTCATTCATGGGTTTTACCGAGGTATTAAAATGGAGCATGGTTGCCTCGCCGATTCCTTGCAGATCAACGGTAACATCAGCCAGGCGTTTCATCTTCCGAATCCATTTAGTGTCAGACACACCGTCAATGATATGCAGACGACCTGCTTTTAAACCTGCCTCCCGTGTTTTGAGTTTGGGAATAAAACGGATATCAATGCTTCTGAGAAGCGGCCGGCTCCGGAAGTAGTCTTTATTGGCTCTCAGTCTGAGGCTCTTTTTGGGGGTGAGTTTGTCAATCATAAAGGGGCCTGTGCCTACGGGATGGGTTTTAAAGTCTTCGTAACGCATTGCCAGGAGCGCTTTTTTACTGACAATAAAACCGCCCGGATAGGCTGCCAGTCTGGGGATAAAAAGGGTGGGGGACATGGGTTTTTCCAAAATAATTTTCACGGAATAGTCACCTGCTTTTTCCACGGTCATGCCGCTGTAGTCACCTGCGTAGATCGGGCTTACCCATTCCGCGGCTTTTTGCAGAGAATAGACCACATCATCAGCTGTCATTTCATAGGGGTCTGTTTCCGGTCCCTTGTGGAACATCACCCCTTTTCGCAGCTTAAATGTCCAGACTTGTCTGCCATCTGCAATTTCAGGTTCCCGGGGGATATTTTCAGCCAGATCAGGTTCAAGCGTTCCGGTTTCATCACCTGGTTTGTAACGGATCAGCCTGTTAAAAACCATTTCCGCGATGGCACGTTTCCGGGAGTCATTGGCAAAATGCGGGTCCAGCGTAGTCATATCTTTAATGTTAAACCCGAGTCTGAGAATCTCTGCTTTTGCTGAAACTTGGCAAACCAGGAGAACAGAAAGGATTATCATTAAAGTTTTCAGGCAAGGTGTTAAATTCACTAAAGGCAATGCAGAAATTTTATGTTTCATAAGCTGTTTTTTATAAAAAAAATAAAGTGTTTCAGACGGATTGGCTGACAAAATTCAGAAAAAACATATGTTAATTAACATAAATTCTGACACTCGGCAATAAAAATTCTGCATATCGGGGTCGGACCACGATAATTGTCTGTAAAATAAATAAAATCATTCCATTTATAGGCGGTTTTGGGGCCTATGTCGCATTTTTTGCCGCCAGAATGAGCGTTATGGGATTCCATTTTTTTATAAAGCAGGCTGCCTTTGCTACGAGGATTTGATATAAGAAACGCTCATGACAAAGCCGGGTTTCTCACCCCATATGCATCAGGCTAAGATCGTAACTCATTGTTTTTATTAACCCGTGATCTGCCGGACGGGGTTTGCAACCCCGTCCGAAATATTTTCCGACCCCCGAAAACAAACGTTTCGGACGGGGTTGCAAACCCCGTCCGGCAGTCTTAGCCTGATGCATATGGTTTCTCACCCCCGGTCATGAAAATATGTGGTGGGAACAGACAAAAAAACCCGGCTTTTCCGAATGTATTTTCATGGTAAAAGGATTTATAATGAATATGTCAGAATCTTTTTTATATCAAATCCTTGTAGTGAAAAGTCCGACCCGGTTGTGATAAAATTCCATAACTCCCTTTTTGATAGTAAAAAATGCAATATGGCCCCTGAAAAAATCTGTTATTTAAATGATTTTTTTATTTTTCAATTAGTTGACGTGGCCCGATCCTCTTGATTCTGTCAAAAGTTTTGCTAAACATCGGCTTGACGGCGAACTGAAAATAGTTAAAAATAAAAGAATCTAATTTATCATCAACTTTCAGAACATATAAAAAAAGTTAGTTTCCGGTTTCAAGTTTAAACTTTAAACTTTAAAATATCAAGTTTCCAGTATCAAGTATCAAGTTTCCAGTATCAAGTTTCCAGTATCAAGTTTCCAGTATCAAGTTTCCAGTATCAAGTTTCCAGTATCAAGTTTCCAGTATCAAGTTTCCAGTATCAAGTTTCCAGTATCAAGTTTCCAGTATCAAGTTTTCAGTATCAAGTTTCCAGTATCAAGTTTCCAGTATCAAGTTTCCAGTATCAAGTTTCCAGTTTCCAGTATCAAGTTTCAAATATTAGGAGAGCACAAATGGATAAACAACACCTTCTTATTATTGATGATAATTCAGGAATTCGTGAAACCCTGAGCCTGATTCTGAAGGCAAAGGGATATGCTCCGATTTCTGTCAGCAACGGAAAAGAAGCGATTGAGATGGTATCGGACAGATTTTTTCACCTGGCTCTGATAGACCTGATGCTCCCTGATATGTCAGGCACGGAGGTTCTTGAAGAAATCAGGACATTATCTCCCGAGACCGAGGCTGTGATCATCACCGGACATGCTTCGGTGGATACAGCAGTTCAGACAATGCACAAGGGCGCTTTCAGTTATGTGACCAAACCGATTGATATGGATTACCTGCTGGCGATTATTGCCAGGGCCATGGAAAAACAGAAATTGCAGAGAGAACATAACAATGCCCTTGCAGCATTGCGGGAAAGCGAGGAACGTTATCGTCAGTTCTTTGAAGACAATCTTTCAGGGGCATATATATCGGACCCGGAAGGACATCTGATTGCATGCAACCCCGCATTTGTAAACATCTTCGGGTTTTCATCTGTTGATGAGGCAATGAATACAAATACTGAATCTCTTTATGCTGATCCTTCTGAACTGACGGTATTTCTGGATCAGCTCAGAAAAGAAAAAAAGCTGGAACATTTTGAATTAAAAATGCGCCGTACTGATGGCACGCCTGTCCACATTGTTACAAACACTGTGGGGGTTTTTAATGAGCAGGCTGAATTAAAAGAGATCAAAGGATATCTCATGGATGTGACGAATCGCAAACATCTTGAAATGCAGCTGCGCCAGTCCAAAAAAATGGAGGCCATAGGTACCCTGGCAGGCGGCATTGCCCATGATTTCAATAACATTCTTTTTCCTGTTATTGGTTACACAGATATGGCAATGGGATCACTTCCTGAGGATAGCCCTGTCCGAAGCGATCTGGAAGAGGTGTACAAGGGAGCGAATCGCGCCAAGGAACTGGTGAAACAGATTCTTACCCTCACCCGTTGGACCGAGTATAAAAAGACATCAGTTAAAATTCAGCCCGTCATCAAGGAAGCAATGAGGCTGCTGAGATCCTCACTGCCTTCAACCATTGAGATACGCCAGAATATCAGCAAAGAATGCGGCTATGTTTTTGCCGATTCGACCCAGATACATCAGGTGATAATGAACCTCTGCACCAATGCCTACCATGCCATGCGTGAAAAATACGGCGTTCTGGAGGTGTCTCTGGAAGAAAAACAAATCAGTTCCCAAGACATTGCTTTAAAAGATGATCTGGCCTCCGGGTCATATCTGAAGCTGACTGTGAAAGACAGCGGGCAGGGCATGTCTCCTGAAGTCATGGAAAGGATATTTGATCCCTATTTCACCACCAAAGATACTGGCAAAGGCACCGGCATAGGACTCTCTGTTGTGCATGGGATTGTCAAAAGCCATAAAGGGCATATCACAGTTCACAGCGAACCCGGCAAAGGCAGCGTATTTCATGTGTATCTGCCCTGCACTCATTCAGAGACCCGGACATCAGAAACGACATCCGATGAATCTGTTATCTCCACAGGACACGAGCATATTTTGCTTGTTGATGATGAGGATAAGATTGTTCAGATGGAAAAACGGATGTTGGAGCAGTTAGGTTATCATGTCACAACTTTCACTGACAGCAGAGACGCTTTGGAAGCATTCGGTGAACAACCGGAAAAATTTGATCTTGTCATCACTGATATGACCATGCCATATATGACAGGTGCGGAATTATCCAGAAAAATGATGCGGATCCGGCCTGATATACCCATCATCCTTTGTACCGGATTCAGCGAGATGATTACTAAAGAAAAAGCCCGGGATATGGGAATCCGAGAGTTTATAACAAAGCCTGCCCGTAGAAATCAGATAGCGAATACGATCAGGCGGGCTTTGGGGAATTGAGAATTGAGAATTGAGAATTGAGAATTGAGAATTGAGTTTTTTTAAAAAACAGCTATGGTTTTTCAGACAATGTTTTTCAGGAATTCGTAGGGTGGGGTTCTACCCTATCAAAGATAATTATCTGAAATTAAACGGAAAGTGTGTGTGGGGGGGTAGAACCCCATATGCATCAGGCTAAGATCGTAACTCATTGTTTTTATTAATCCGTGATCTGCCGGACGGGGTTTGCAACCCCGTCCGGCAAAATCAGAGTTAATAAAAACAGTAGGTTGTAATCTTAGCCTGATGCATATGGGGTAGAACCCGACCCTACGAATTCCTCGGCTTCCGACAATCTTTTGCTTAAAAGCTATAGCTGGAGATGATATGGAGGAAACTGTCATGGGAGAGAAAGCCAGCATTCTGATTGTGGATGATAATACCAGCCTGAGCATGACCATGTCGTTTGTGCTGAAGCACAAAGGCTACAGCGTCGCTACTGCTGCTGACGGGCCCGAGGCTCTCGAAAAAATCAGGGAAGAATTCTTTGACATTATTTTTATAGATATCAAGATGACTCCCATAAATGGCGTGGAGACTTACAAAAAGATCAGAGATATCAGGAGTGAGTCTGTGGCGATCATGATGACTGCCTATACTGTTGATGAACTGGTTCAGGAGGCTTTGCAGGAAGGCGCGTATGGTGTTTTGTATAAGCCTCTGGATATGGATGAGATTCTTACCTTGCTTGAAGATATTCAGAAAAAAAAAGCCATGGATTAAAATGAAAAAGAAAGATACAGACGCTAAAAAAGATTTTCCGGACTGCAAAGCCTGCTTTGTGAGTGATCTGACAGAATACCTACGGCAGAGGCTTTTCGCAAAGCAGGCTTTGCAGTCCGGATAGCCCGATAATTTAAATATCTGAGCAAAAATTTTTATACATCTTTTTCCGAGGACAGGGGAGAAGCCCGGGGTTTTCCGAAAGGGGAGGCGAATCATTTCAGGGGAAAAAAGCCGGGTTTCTTCACCGGGCAGCTATCGAAAACTTGTAATGAGGTACTTAATTCCTGATTGTTGCCACCTGAGCCATTTAAGGACATTCTTATGATACAAAAAATAATTCTGACACTTTTGAGAGGATTTTTCTGCAACTTCGAAAAAAGTTTTCAGGCTTTTCGGGGAAACATACGGTGTCTGAACACTGAAACTCGGATGTCTCTCAATGTGCTGTTCGTCGGTCTGATCATCTTCGTTTTTCTGATTCTCATTTCTTTTAAAAATGTAAATGCCACGGAAAAAGTGACGCTCCAGCTGCGCTGGGACCATCAGTTTCAATTTGCCGGGTATTATGCAGCCAAATGGCAGGGCTATTATGAGCGGGCCGGTTTTGATGTGGCAATACAATCTGCTGTCACACCGGACGGGCAGATTGTCAGCTCGGTGGAAGCAGTTGCCAAAGGAGACGCTGATTTCGGTGTGGGTGCGGCTGATATTATCATGGGAAGGGACAAAGGATATCCGCTGGTGGTCCTGGCTGTGATTTTCCAACAGAGCGCGGCTGAGTTTTACGTCAGGGAAGGAACAGAACTGAATTCTCTGGCAGATCTGACCCGTCTGCGCGTGGCCCGGAATGTCAATGATCTGATTGATGTGGAGTTTCAGGCCATGCTCCAGTCCGAAGGGATAGACTCCGCACTTGTTCCTCCCTATCCCCATGAAATCGGGCTTGAGCATCTCCTAAAGGGGCGTGTTGATGTGATGCCCGGATATAGAATCTCAGTACCTTATCACGCACACTTCAGGGGAGTGAAGCTGAAGAGTTTTCGGCCTTCAAGCTATGGCATAGATTTTTACGGAGACTCGCTTTTTACGCGTAAACAGCTGATTAAAGAAAATCAGGAGGCAGTCAGACGTTTTGCCAAGGCAACGCTGGAAGGTTGGAAATATGCCCTTGATTATCCTGATGAGGTTGCCGACAGAATTACTCATGAATTAACTCGTTCGGCTCCTTCAGTTAATCTCATTGGTCTGAATAAGTTTCAGATCAAAGGTATAAGGGAACTCACTCTGTATCCGGTTGTGCAGCTGGGACACGTCAATCCGAACCGATGGCGGCGTATGCATACCTTCCTGAAAAGAGCCGGGGTGGTTGAAAGCGAATTTTCTGAAGATATTATCTTTGATCCTGTGCGACGGGGGCAGGAGAGAGCAAGCAGAATTCAGAAAATACTGCTTACCGGACTTTTCTCCATTTTCATGGTTGCGCTGCTCTCTTTATGCTGGATAATACTACTTCGCAAGGCAGTGGCAAAACGAACCCGGGCCCTGATTTCGGCCAATAAAGAACTTGAAGATGAAATCGAAGAACGTAAACACGCGGAAAAACTGCTGGAGGAAACTGTAAAAGACCTCAGAGAGACCCGGGACAAACTGGGCAGACAGGAAAAGCTGGTCATGCTGGGGCAGTTGTCCGGAGGCATTGCCCACGAACTTCGAAACCCCCTGGGAGCCATCAGGAATGCGGTCTATTTTCTCAATATGATCATGGATGATGCAAAGCCGGAGATGAAAGAGACAGTCGGGATCATTGCAAAGGAAGTGGGAATCTCTGAGCGGATCATTAACAGCCTTCTTGGCTTTGCCCGTTCAAAACCGCCTTGCTTTCAAAAAACAGACATCAGCAGTCTTATTCAGGAAATTCTGGCTCAGACCTCAGTTCCGAAAACTATTGAAGTGATCATCCGAACAGATGACATCCCCACCGATTTTCAGGCGGATGCGGACCATCTCAGCCAGATATTCAGAAATTTGATCCGAAATGCCGTACAGGCCATGCCTGAAGGTGGAAAACTGATCATCGGCTCAGAAATTCAATCCCCGGATTGGATGATCATTTTTTTCACGGACACAGGAGAAGGCATTGCCGAGGAGCATTTGGATAAAATTTTTGAGCCGCTGTTTACCACAAAATCCAGGGGAACCGGCATTGGTCTGTCGTTGAGCAAGTCACTGGCAGAGGGACACGGTGGTGACATCGAAGTACGGAGCGAAGTGGGAAAAGGGAGTACATTTATGGTAAAACTTCCTTTGGAGAAAAAAATAAAAGGAGATGTCTGATGATAGCATTTTTCTTTGACATTAAATACTTATTTTATAAATTACGGAAACCTGGCTGCTTACCAAATGTAAATATATGGTCTCCCCGATCTCTGGCATCCGCTTTGTTTATGTGGGGGGGGTCTTTCTCTTTTCTGTTACCGTTGCAAATGCCTCGGAAAAAGTGACGCTCCAACTGCGCTGGGACCATCAGTTTCAGTTTGCCGGATATTATGCAGCCAAATGGCAGGGCTATTATGAGCAGGCCGGTTTTGATGTGGAAATACGATCCGCCCTTGAAGCTGACGGTAAGATACTCAGCGCGGTGGAAGCGGTCGCCAAAGGAGAGGCGGATTTTGGCGTGGGTGCGGCTGATATTATCATGGGCAAGGACAAAGGCTATCCCCTGGTGGTGCTGGCTGTGATTTTTCAGCAGAGCGCGGCGGAATTCTATGCCAAAGAAGGAACAGAACTGAATTCTCTGGCAGATCTGACCCGCCTACGGGTGGCCCGGAAGGTCAATGACCTGATTGATGTGGAGTTTCAGGCCATGCTCAAATCAGAAGGCATAGATATTTCCCTTGTGCCGCCGTATCCCCATGAAAGCGGATTCACCCATCTGATTCCGGGGCGTGTGGATGTGATGCCCGGATACAAAATATCTGTTCCTTATGAAGCTGAACACGCGGGGCTGAAACTGATCACCTTTCGTCCGTCAAGTTATGGCATAGATTTTTACGGGGATTCGCTTTTCACGCGCCAGGACTGGCTTGAACACCATCAGGATTCTGTCAGACAGTTTATTGATGCAAGCTTGAAAGGTTGGAAATATGCCTTGGAGCATCCGGAAAAAATCACGGAAAAAATCACCCGTGAACTGCCGCGTATTTATATGGTCAAGGGAAATTTTCTTGATTTCAATCGGTTTCAAAGCAAAGGCGTGCGTGAACTCACGCTGTATCCCATTGTGCAGCTGGGACATATGAATCCGAACCGCTGGCGGCGTATGCATGGGTTTTTGAAAGATGTCGGGGTGATAAAAGGCGAATTTGATGCCGGAGATTTTGTCTTTGATCCGATTCGGAAGCAGCAGGAAAAAGCAAAGCGGATTCAGAGAATGCTTTTTATCGGGCTTTCTTCCATACTCGCACTTGCGGCACTGGCATTGTGCTGGGTAATGATGCTGCGAAGGACCGTAGCCAAACGAACAGAAGCCCTGGCCTCTGCAAACAAAGTGCTTGAAAGTGAAATCGAAAAACGAAAGCAGGCTGAAACAGAGATAAAGATCTATTCAGAGCGTCTTGAAGAAATGGTTGAGGATCGCACCAAGGAACTCCGGGAGGCTCAGGATCAGTTGGTATATCAGGAAAAACTGGTCACGCTGGGGCAATTGGCTGGCAATATCGCCCACGAGCTGCGGAATCCTCTGGCGGCAATTAAAAACGCCATTTATTTTCTCAACATGGTTATCAAAGAGAGAAAAGAAGAGGTGAATTCATCTCTTGAAATTATGGAGAGGGAAGTGGCGGTCTCTGATAAGATCATCAGCACGATTCTCAGCTTTGCCAGGCTCAAGGAGCCGGTCCTGCATCATACAGATATCAACGAGGTTATCCGGAAATCGCTGTCCTGTGCGAATATGCCTGGAAATATTAATATTGTCAAACATCTCTCTGAAAGCCCTCCTGGGGTCATTACGATGACAGACGCGGACCAGATCGAGCAGATATTTGGAAATCTTATCTGCAACGCAATTCAGGCAATGCCCCGGGGAGGAGAACTCATCATCAGCTCGGAATGTTCAGGAACGGAAAGGGTGGTCTCTTTTAAAGATACCGGTGAGGGGGTCCCTGAAGAGAATCTGGAAAAGATTTTTGAGCCGCTTTTCTCGAGCCGGGCCAAAGGCATTGGTCTGGGTCTGGCATTTGCCAAAATTCTGGCAGAAGGTCATGGCGGCACGATTGAAGTTCAAAGCAACCTGGGAAAAGGCAGCACCTTTACGGTAAGACTGCCTTTTTCGGATATTGGGGTCAGTTCTGAAGCATGAAATTTAATTCGTTGATACACAAAGCTTTAATTAAAACCTTAATTTTTTTGTCGCGCTGTTTTTTGGGGAAGACAAAATTTATTTTTTGTACTATATTGGCACATATATTGCGTCAGATATTTATATTGCATCAGAAAGGAAAAATCATACCTGAAAAACAGACAGCATCCGGCCGTCCTGACACCGCTGAACTGACAAATCAGAGAGCGGAGAAAAAAAAGGTTGAAAAGCAGCTGCGCGAGCATCAGAAAACAGAAGGTCTGAAACCCGCATACCGGGACTCCCTTCCGAACTGCGAATGTGTCTGTAAGCTGGACCGCCTGAATTTTTTTTGACATGATACCCTCCTCTCTGATATTATTATTTTTTATGTCAGAATTCAGGAGATCATTTTATACTGTTATGATTCAAGCTCAAGAAATTTTTAATATTTTATCTTAACTTAATGGCAGTGACGCCTCGCGTGGGAATGCAGGACAGACGCTTCGCGTCACGAAGAAGCTGCAAATATGCCGCCCCCACGGGGCGTGCAGGGGATTGCAAACCTGTTGCTGCAAATATGCCGCCCTTACAGGGTCTGGTCGGCCCTCCCTTAAATCCGTTATAATCAGGGTTTTTCTATTGACAATCTTCAAAATATGAGACATTCATCCTGAATTCATATCACTCGATGATGATGCAGCGTTTCCGGAAACTGTGGATTCCTGCTTTCACAGGAATGACAGAAAAAGACTTGATCATCGAATATCAGCGTATGAGCGGTCAGACCGTGAGAGGAAATGGCAATTGTTAAAGGTTTCATTCCGTGCAGCAGAGTAAGGGAGAATAGAAATTATGGAATTATCACAAGAACTTAAAAATAACATACTTACTGAGATAAATAAGATTCCGATAGTTGACACGTTAAAAATTGAAATTGTTTCTCTTGCTGATGGATATTGTGAGACAAAGGTTCAGAGAAAGTTAAGCTATGACGGGGTGTTTAAATCATTCCACGGCGGATTGTTAATGACCATTGCCGACAGTACGGCCTGCTTTGCAATTTTCACGAAAACAGGACCCTTTGTCAAGCTGACGACCACGGATATGAACATACGGTTTCTTGCTCCGTGTTTCAGCGATGTTACTGTAAAAGCAAAAGTGATAAAGTTAGGTCGGACTTTGTGCCCGGTTTCAGTTGATCTTTATGATGCAACAGAAAAGCATGTTGCTGTGGCCCAGGTGAATTATATTTTGATAGACAGCTTATCAATAAATGACGTTTAACAAGGAATTTCATTTTTGCCGGATTTTCCGGACAGGGTTGCCCCGTCCGGAAAAAGAAACCCTGTCCTGCAAAATAAGCTGATATGTCATGGTCATTTGGCGTTCTTTCCGAACTCACATCAAAGTATTAGCGGAAAGGGGCCTGTTTTTATATGAAACAAATGAATTCAACACTTATTGAGGAGGAAAATGAATGATTAAGATCAAGGGGCTTACGGACCAGCAAGTCGAAGAATCAAGGCGTAAGCACGGCACAAATCAGCTCACGGTTCAGGAAGTGGAAACCTTCTGGGACAAACTCATGGATAATCTTAAAGATCCCATGATCGTTATCCTTGTGGTTGCACTCGTGGTTGTGATTGTGCTTGCAATTCTCGGTTTTACCGAATGGTATGAGGGGGTCGGAATCGCAGTGGCAGTGGCGTTGGCAACGCTCGTTTCCACCGCTTCCGAGTTTAAGAATGAACAGACCTTCCAAAAACTCCAGGAAGAGGCTTCAAGGATATTTATCAATGTCTTTCGTGGTGCGGAACTGAGGCTTATCGGAATTGCTGATATTGTTGCCGAAGACAAAGTGTTTCTGCAGCCAGGGGATAAAATCCCGGCTGATGGAAAACTGATCCAGGGAAAAATCAAGGTCAACCAGGCAATGCTCACCGGAGAGCCTGAAGCAGTTACCAAAACCCCCGGGGATACAGATGATACAAATCTGGAAAATCCCCATGTGGTGTATCGCGGCACCATTGTCGAAGACGGTGAGGCAGTCATGGAAGTTCAGACGGTGGGTGATGAAACCCATTTTGGAAAACTTGCCAAAGACCTGGTGTCTGAAGAAAGACCCGGGCCGCTTCGTCTGAAACTCGCAAAATTAGCTGATGACATAGCCAAATTCGGCTATATCGGCGCGTCATTTATTGCAGTCGCGTTTATGTTCAAAGTGATCTATATGGATCATACCGGAGAGTTCGCACTCTACTTTTCCCAGTGGGGACAGGTGATAAAAGATGTTGTGACCGCACTGATTCTGGCTGTGATCATTATCGTTGTGGCCGTGCCTGAGGGACTTCCCATGATGATTGCCATCGTGCTGGCGCAGAACATGAAAAAGCTTCTGAAATCAAACGTGCTTGTCCGGCAGCTCCTCGGCATCGAAACCTCAGGAAGTCTGAACCTGCTTTTCAGTGACAAAACCGGAACCATTACCCAGGGACAGTTGGAAGCAGTGGGCTTTCTTTCGGTAAACGAAGACAACGAAGATCATCTGAATACTTATAAAAAATTTGATGAAATGCCCTCAAAACTCAGCCATCTTCTGAACATCTCCTTCAGGGAAAACACCTCCTGTGTTGTCAATCCCGGGGCAGAGAGGGAAGCTGAACGTATTCTGGGCGGCAATACAACAGAAAGGGCTTTGCTTAAATTTGTCAAAGCTGACAAAAATGGTTATGACTCAGACGGACTGGAGATGATTTCCCAGGTTCTTTTTAATTCCACACGAAAATTTTCCGCTTCCCGTCTGAAGATGAAAGACAGCAGTGAAATAAGCTTTGTAAAAGGGGCTGCGGAAAAGATTCTGGCCCAATGTTCTTTTTATTACGATGCGGACGGAAATATCCAGGAACTGGCTGAAGAGACAAAAGCCTCGCTTTCGGATCAGATGGATAAAAAAGCAGATGACGGATTTCGGATCATTGCCGCGGCAACCACGGAAAAAGAGGTTGCGGAAGATGAACTGTCAAACAGTCTGGCGCTGCTGGGCTTCAGCCTGATCCGTGATGATCTGAGAGAAGATTCCAAACCTGCCATTGAAACCCTCCAGGGTGCGGGCATTCATGTGGTCATGCTTACGGGAGACCGGCACGGCACGGCAAAGGCCATTGCAAAAGATGTGGGACTGAAAACATCTGATGATGACATTGCCATAGAATCTGCGGAAATGGCAAAGCTTTCTGATGAGGAAGTCAAAAAGATACTTCCGAATCTCAAGGTGGTGTCCAGATGTCTTCCCCAGGATAAAACCCGTCTGGTAAAGCTGGCTCAGGAAATTGGTCTTGTCGTGGGCATGACCGGTGACGGTGTGAATGACAGTCCGGCCCTGAGCAACGCGGATATCGGTTTTGGTCTGGGAAGCGGCACCGAAGTGGCAAAAGAAGCATCTGATATTGTCATCCTGGATGATAATATTCATTCCATAGCCAATGCGGTTCATTACGGCAGAACCATTTACAGGTCCGTACAGAAGTTTATCACGTTCCAGCTTACAGTAAACGTCAGCGCGATTATGATCGCTTTTCTGGGGCCGTTTCTGGGGTTTGAACTTCCCCTGACAATGATCCAATTGCTCTGGGTGAACCTGATCATGGACACGCTGGCAGCGTTGGCATTCAGCGGAGAACCGCCGCTTCCCAAGCATATGGAAGAAAAACCCAAAGCCAGAGAGGAAAAACTCATTACCAAGAGCATGTGGTCTTCTATTCTGTGTAACGGGATTTTTATTGCCATCCTTTCCATTATTTTTCTGAAAAGCGATTTTATGCGATCTCTTTTCCAGAGAGACGGCGCATTCAGTCAGGAAGCTTTTCTTACGGCCTTTTTTGCCATGTTTGTTTTCCTGAACAATTTTAATAAATTCAATGTCCGTGTGGAAGAATTTAACCTGTTTCACCATATTTTTCAGAACAAGGGATTCCTTCAGGTGGTGGGGATGATTTTTATCATTCAGGTGCTGATCACCTATTTTGGCGGGAATATGTTCCGAACCATCGGGCTGTATCCGGTGGAATGGTTGTATGTTCTCATCTTGTCCGTTGTCATCATTCCTTTTGATCTTATGAGGAAATATATCTACTGGATTCTTGAATAAATCCTGGTTAATGCTATATGCAACTTTTTTTAATGCCACAAAGGCACGAAGGCTCAAAGGAACACAAAGAGCCTTCGTAAGCCTTCGTGGCATTATAAAGTCGCACATTTCTTGAATAAATCCTGGTTAATGCTATATGCAACTTTTTTTTAAATGCCACAAAGGCACGAAGGCTCAAAGGGACACAAAGAGCCTTCGTGGCATTATAAAGTCGCACATTTTTTTGAATGCCACAAAGAGACAAAGGGGCACAAAGAGCCTTTGTGAGCCTTCGCGCCTTCGTGCCTTTGTGGCATTATAAAGTCACACATTTTTTTGAATGCCACAAAGAGACAAAGGGGCACAAAGAGCCTTTGTGAGCCTTCGTGCCTTTGTGGCATTATAAAGTCGCACATTTTTTTGAATGCCACAAGAGACAAAGGGGCACAAAGAGCCTTTGTGAGCCTTCGCGCCTTCGTGCCTTTGTGGCATTATAAGTTGCACATAGCGTCTGTTTAGCATTTTCATTAAGAAACCGGGTTGTTCCAAAAAACCCGGTTTTTGTCTGATTGTGAAAAAACATGCCACAAGTCACAACACATATTTTTAACAGAAAAAAACTCCGTTTAATTCTGAATACGGTTTCAACAGATGATCTGACAGCGCATTCCTCCCTTTCTGAAATAAAGACAAAAATAAAAAACTGGCAGACCTTGTCTCAAGAGAACATTTTAAAAGGGAAAAATGAAATTTCCCTCCAGGATGCTTTCTTATCTGACATTTTCGGGAAAATCCTGGATTACAAATCCATCCATGAAAGCCCGGATGAATGGCATTTGTTCAGAGAAAAGAAAACCATTACAGATGCCACGAGAAGTGACGGCGCGTTAGGCTTTTTTACCTCGGAGACTGAAGATGTCAGGGCAGTGATTGAATTAAAAGACGCAAGAACCCCTCTGGATGCCAGGCAAAAGCGGAAAAGTGCCAATTACACACCAGTTGAGCAGGCGTTTTTGTATGCAGGCAAATTCGGCAAAAAATGCAGATGGGTCATTGTCAGCAATTACAAAGAGATAAGACTTTATAATCGAAACGCTTCCATGAACGAATATGAATCATTCCTGATTCAGCATCTGGAAGATGAAGCATTGCTGACAAAATTCCTGTATCTCCTTTCACGAAAAAACCTCATTGAAAAAGACAAAGAAAGTGTCATTGACCTGCTCTACAATTCAGATGAGGCGGAACAGGAGAAGATATCAAAAGCCTTTTATAAAAAATACAAAACGTTGAGAATTCATCTGTATGAGCATTTAAAAGAAAAAAATGCGGATTCTGATGAATTCATACTCTTGGAAAAAACTCAGAAAATTTTGGATCGGTTCATTTTTATCTGTTATTGTGAAGACTTCGGGTTGCTGCCGGAACAGATTTTCAGAAAAATGATGGACGCGGCCAGGAATCCGAATATGCTTGTAAATGTCACCCTATGGGATCAGTTGAAAAGCCTTTTCAGGGCAATAGATCAGGGCAGCCCGTCTCACAATATCAATAAATTTAACGGCGGACTTTTTGAGTATGATGAAATGCTTGACGGGAAGCTGATTATCGGAGATGATATTTTTGACGAGCTTGCAGAAATCACCAACTATGATTTTCATTCGGAACTGAACGTCAATGTGCTGGGTCATATCTTTGAACAGAGCATAAGCGATATTGAGGAAATAAAATCTTCAATTGCCGGACAGTCCTTTGATAAAAAAAAGGGAAAAAGAAAAAAAGACGGCATTTATTACACCCCGGAATATGTCACCCGCTATATTGTGGAGCAGGCTGTGGGCGGCTGGCTTGAGTACAGGAAAAAAGAAATCGGATTTGACAAACTGCCCGAACTTACAGAAGATGATTTTAACTCTGTAAAATATTTCAAACAGAAAGCCGGTATCAGATCATCCAATCGGAATATAAAAAATTATCTTGAATGCTGGCAATTATACAAAGAAAGCCTTTCAAATATCAGAGTGCTTGATCCCGCGTGCGGCAGCGGCGCGTTTCTTAACCAGGCATTTGATTATCTTTACAAAGAAGGACAGCGTGTCAACGACCAGATTGCCAAACTGCAAAAAGGACAATTGGAAGTCTTTAAACTTGACGAACATATTTTAAAGAACAATCTTTATGGGGTTGATCTTAATCCTGAATCTGTTGAAATCACAAAACTCAGTCTGTGGCTGAAAACCGCAAACAGACGCTCGGAACTCACTGCCCTTGACAGCAATATCAAATGCGGAAATTCACTCACAGATGATCCTGAAGTGGCCGGAAAAAGAGCGTTTCAGTGGGAGAAAGCATTCCCTGAAATCATGGAAAATGGCGGGTTTGATGTGATCATTGGAAATCCGCCGTATCTGAACATGACGAAAAATAATACCCGGGCACAGGATCTGGCTTTTTATAATGATAGATTTATAAGTATCAGAAAGGCAAACTCGAAAAATATTTTTGTGTTGTTTATTGAAAAATCAATCGGTCTGATGAAAGAAAAATCTGTTTTATCGTTTATTGTCCCTGAAGGACTGTTTGACACAAGAAGCTATTCGGGCTGTGCAAATATGATTTACAAAAACGGGGCTGTTGAGGCCATCGTCAGATTTGAGGACCGGGTTTTTGAAGATGCGGTGACAGGAAGCATTATCTTTAAATTTATTAAAGGATTATCAGATACAGAAACAAATTCTTTTTTATTCACAAAACAGAGACATCTGAAAAAAATCACAAAATCTGTTGATCCTGTTATTGAAAAAATAGATAATGATCATGTTGAAAATCTTGGCGACATTGCAATGTTGTTTAAAGGAATGGTTGTCAAGGACAGAAAAAAAGTTTTGTTTCATAAAGATAAAAAAAAACTGACCCCTGATATTTTTCTGTTAGGAAACTGCATAAACAAATATATCATACATGATAAATATTATTGCAAATATGAAAACCTGAACATTGTCGGGGGAACAAAAGACAGGAAAAAATATGATATTTTTCCAAGAATTTTAATCCGAAGAACCGGGAACCGTCTTTGCTGTTCTTTGCTGCCTTACAAAGCCTTGTCTGAAAGCACGTTATATTCTCTGATAGCAAATTCAGATAACTGTCATTTGAATTTTCTGTTAGCTGTTCTGAATTCAAAACTATATACTTATTACATCAGACAAAAAATGGTAACAAATCAGCAGGCGTTTCCCCAAATTTTAATGGCGGATTTAAAGGCATTGCCCATAAAAAAAATAACAAAAAATCGTCAACAGCCTTTCATAGAAAAAACAGGCAACATGCTGGAACTCAGAAAAAAATTTCATAAAAACACAGATCGTTTCATCCGATTTATTGAATCCGCCCACAGCCCCGAAAAAGTTTCAAACACGCTTAAAACATTTCATACCCTTTCATTCAAAAATTTTTGCAAAGAACTCAGAAAACAGAATGTGAAACTGGCCCAAAAAGACGCGTTTGAACTCATGGACCTCTTTGAGCAGGAGAAAGACAACGCACTTCACTTGAAAGAACAAATCCGTCAGACAGATAAAGAAATTGACCAGATGGTTTATAAGCTTTACAACCTGACAGATGAAGAAATAAATATGGTGGAAAATACAATAGAACTACAAGGAAGAGAGATAAGAAAAGGAAAATAATTCCTTTTTCTTATCTCTCTTCCCTGTACTTTTTTGGTATAGAAAATTATAAAAATTGTTTTTATTTTGCCACAAGGATTTCATATAAGAAGAGGATGATAAAAAAGGCATTGAATCCTTTACCATGAAAATACATTTGGAAAACCCGGGTTTTTTCTCTGTTTTTACCACATATTTTCATGATCGGGGGAAAACCCGGCTTTTTCATGAGCATTTCTTATACAAAATCCCTGTAGCTAAGAGCCATGGCTCTGCGGTCTCAACGAAACATAAAAGATTCAGAGTCTTTTTCTAACACCTAACATTTAGCACCTAACATTTAGCACCTAACACTTAACACCTGACACTTAACACCTGACACCTAACACCTAACACCTAACACCTAACACCTAACACTTAACACTTAACACCTAACACTTAACACTTAAATCAACTTTTACAATGGGTTAAATGATGAAATTCCAGACAAACAAAAAAAAGCTGAAAATAGGCAGAAACGATCCCTGTCCCTGCGGAAGCGGACTGAAGTATAAAAAATGCTGTCTCCGCAAAGAGAAAACCCAGGGGTTTCAAAGTAATAAGGACCTGTATTACAAAAAATACAGAATCCGGTTAAAAGGCGAGGATGATATTCAAGGTATCCGAAAAGCCGGCCGTCTGGTACTGGACACCCTTGACTTGGTGGAGGCAGCAATAAAACCGGGAATGACCACCAATGAGATTAACACCCTGGTTCATGAATACACCATTAAAAACGGTGCCACGCCTGCCCCGCTTCACTATCGGGGATTTCCCAAAAGCGTTTGTGTTTCCGTTAATGAAGTCATCTGCCACGGAATCCCCGGAGAAAGGGTTTTAAAAGAAGGGGATATTGCCAATGTGGATGTCACCTCTATTTTGAACGGATATTATGCTGATGCCAATAAAACCTTTTTTGTAGGAACCCCCGGGCCGGATGCAAAAAAAATTGTTGAGATATGCAAGGAAAGCATGAAATTAGGCATATCAATGGTGAAACCCGGAAACACCATTGGTGATATTGGCTGGGCCATTCAGAATTATGCAGAAGGAAAGGGAGCGTCAGTTGTCAGAGAATTTGTGGGACACGGTGTGGGCTTTGATTTTCACGAGTCTCCCCAAATTCCGCATTACGGTCAGGAAGGAGAAGGGATTGTCCTGATACCCGGTATGGTATTTACCATCGAACCGATGATCAATCTCGGGAAAAAAGAACTTCGTGTCCTTAAAGACAACTGGACCGCCGTGACTCAGGACGGATCGCTTTCCGCACAGTTTGAACAAACCATCCTTGTCACCAAAGATGGCTTTGAAAGCCTGACGCCTTATAATTGAGAATTGAGAATTGGGAATTGAGAATTGAGAACTGAACCTGTCAATGATTTAGCTGAGGGTGTGTTTGAAAAGTCCCGATAGGCACGGTATATTTGCAGAGATATGTTGTCCCCGCGCGGGACTCGGGAGGGAAGGAGGATATTATGCTACAAATATGCTGTCCCTATCGGGACTTTTCAAACAGAATCTGACCTGTAAGTTTCAAGTTTCAAGTTTCAAGTTTCAAGTTTCAAGTTTCAAGTTTCAAGTTTCAAGTTTCAAGTTTCAAGTTTCAAGTTTCCAGTTTCCAGTTTCCAGTTTCCAGTTTCCAGTTTCCAGTTTCCAGTTTCAAGTTTCCAGTTTCAAGTTTCAAGTTTCAAGTTTCAAGTTTCAAGTTTCAAGTTTCAAGTTTCAAGTTTCAAGTTTCCAGTTACAAAAAAAGGAGGGTTAAATGGGAAATGTTGATGAACAGATTCTCAGAGCATCTAAAGAAATTATTGTCAAATTTATCGAAACCGGGAGAGTCTCTCCGACGACCTTCTCAGAAGCATTTAAAAATATATATAATACTATTGAAAAAACTGTAAAAAGCACAAAAGAAGTATCCGAAGAATAAAATTCCAAAAGTTTTTCATACGTCAGACATGCGAAAAAGAAGCATGATTTAAATAAGCAGGTCTTGACATTTTCTGAAAAAGTGTAAATTATTTTTTTTATAGTTGAAAAATGTTATCTTGTCACCATGAGTTTCCGGGTGAGGGAAGATAACTGTTAATCCATTATGTTATAAGGAGTTAGCTATGAAATTGAAAACATTTGTCACTGCCTTTGCAAGTTGTGTTTTGCTCTTTGTATCGGTTTCTTTCGGAGCCGAAAACGAAAGTCGGCCGCTTGTCGAAAGTCAGTTGTCTCTTGAAATTCAGGATGTTCCGTCCGCGTTTGTGCCGTCAGATAAAATTGAGTTTCCGTCTGCTATTGAGGGGGACAGTGTCAGTCATACATTTATCATACAGAACAGAGGCACTGCTCCGCTGAAAATTAAAAAAGTCAGAACGGGCTGAGGGTGTTCAGCGACCTCTTATACAAAAGGGGATATCCCTCCCGGTGGTGAGGGAAATGTTACTGTCAAAGTGAATACAACCGGTCGTGTCGGAAAACTGACGAAAAGCGCAACTGTCCATACAAATGATAAAAAGCATCCGAGACTTAAACTGACAATTTCGACCCATGTGGAGAAGTTTGCCAACATCACCCCCAAGAGAGTAAGGCTGAACGGTCTGGTGGGAGATCAGATCAGCTCATCTGTTACGATTGTACCTAAAAAGAAATATCCGTTCAGGATTGTTGAAGCCAAGGCATCAAGGGGAGAGAACATCAGCATAAAGTTGGAGGAAAAAAAACAGGAAAAAGGGGATGAATACCTGCTGGCGATTCAAAATATGAAAAAAGAAAAAGGCCGTTATTTTGACACGGTTCTCCTGAAAACAGACAGCAAGGTTAAGCCGGAAATTAAGATAAGTGTTTATGGCAATATTTCCGATCCCAAACCTAAAAAGAAACCCTCTGACACCAAAGATAAAACAATGAAATAGTCCGTGTCTCAGAAAAAAAACCGGGTCTTATGAAACACCCGGTTTTTTCGATAAAGAAAAAAGGGAAAAAAGCCCGCTATGAAAGATATCAAACTTGTTATTTTTGACTGTGACGGCGTCATGTTTGACACAGTAAAGGCAAATACTGCTTTTTATAATCGGATTCTGGCGCATTTTGGCAAACCTGAAATGACACCTGAGCAGTTTGATTTTGTCCATATGCATACCGTGAACGAGTCTGTTGCCAATCTTTTTGATGATGAAAAGGAACGTGAAGCCGCAAATGTTTACCGAAAAGCCATGAGCTACGATCCCTTTTTCAAAGAGATGGAAATCGAACCTTATCTGAAGCCGCTGCTTGAAAACCTGAGACCCGAATACAAAACAGCCATTGCCACAAACCGGACAGATACAATGGATCGGGTTCTGTCTGAATTCGGTCTTGAAGATGATTTTGACTTAGTTGTCACAGCCCTTGATGTGGACCGTCCCAAGCCTTATCCTGATGAGCTCGTCAAAATTTTAGAGCATTTTAAGACCGAGTCGCATCAGGCGGTTTATGTAGGCGATTCGCAACTGGATGAAATAGCGGCAAAAGGGGCAAACATCCCTCTGATTGCATATGACAATCCTTCCCTTGACGGGGCATTTCATATTAAAAGTCTGAGAGAAATTGAAGAGATACTGGATGTCAGTTCGTAGGCCACAGGTTTCATTTTTGTATCATCTACATGGATTAGCGATAAGCAAGGATTTTTTTCCGGCTCTCTTTTAATCCCTGCTTATCACTAATCCTTGTAGATAAAAAAGGATGTCAATAGCAAATCACAAATGGACTTAGCATATTATTACAATCAGTTTGGTGTTGATGAAAAAATTATCCATGATATCATGTCCCTGGCGATGTCCCGAGGGGGCGATTATTGTGACCTGTTTTTTCAGCACAGCATCGGAAATCATATCAGACTACAGGACAAGGCTGTCAACAGTGCCAGTCACAGGGCGGTTCTCGGTGTGGGCATCCGTGTTTTAAAAGGCGACCAGACCGGCTACTCTTTTACAGATGAAATGATGCCCGAGGCCATGAAACTGGCGGCAAAAACCGCTGCAAACATTGCGGATTCAGGTAAAAAAACTGAACCTGCCCAGGTAAAATTACATAAGATTCCGAATTATTATCCTATTGAAACATCCTGGGAAGATGTTTCCATTGATCAGAAAATTCCTTTTCTGGAACAAATTAATGACAAAGTCTTTGCCCAGGATAACCGGGTGATTAAATGCAATATTTCATTTAGTGACGCAACCGCCTATATTCTGATTGCAACTTCCGAGGGAAGAATTGTGCATGATTATAAGCCCATGGTACAAATTTCCGTTAGCTGCACAGCCGAACAAAAGGGCCGGCGGGAGCAGAATTATCTAAATCTGTCAGGCCGCAATGGTATTGAATTTTTAACACCGGAGATCGTTGACCGGCTGGCAAAAGAACCTGTCCGCCGAACCGTGGCGCTTTTTGACGCGGTGAAGCCTGATGCCGGAGAAATGGAGGTGGTTCTGGCAGCAGGCCGTTCCGGCATACTTCTGCACGAGGCAATCGGCCACGGCATGGAAGCGGATTTTAATCGGAAAGCAGTTTCAATTTTTTCCGACAAGATGAACACACCGATTGCGGAAAAATTCGTCACCATTGTGGATGACGGCACAAATCCCAATGTCCGAGGGTCTGTGAACGTGGATGACGAGGGAAATGACACGGAAAAGACTTATCTTGTGGAAGAAGGCGTGCTGCGGAATTATCTGCATGACCGAATCAGCGCCAGGCATTACAAGGTGAAGCCCACAGGCAATGGCCGACGCCAGTCCTTCCGTTTTGCGCCGATACCCCGTATGAGAAACACTTATATGCTCCCGGGACCGCACAAAAAAGAAGAGATCATCCGCAGTGTTAAAAAAGGGCTGTATGCTGAAACATTTACCAACGGCGAAGTGCTTATCGGCGCGGGAGATTTCACGTTTTATGTAAAATCCGGGTATCTGATTGAAGACGGCAGGCTGACAAGACCGGTCAAGGATGTCAATATCATCGGTAACGGTCCCGAGGTGCTGAGAAACATTGTCATGGTAGGGGATGATCTTAAAATGGCAGAAGCCGGGGGAACTTGCGGTAAGGAGGGGCAGCGGGTTCCTGTATCCCTGGGACAGCCCACGGTAAAGGTTTCAAGGATGACTGTTGGCGGCATCAGCTCTTCGTAACAGCGTATCTTTCAGCGTCTTTTGCCTGTCCGTATGACCGGAAGGATATTTACGGGAAAATCCGTCAGAACAGAGGAATCCCTGTCATAAGCCACAATCCCCGCAACAAAAATTTCTCCGAAGATGCGTTGCCGTCCCGGGGCTATGACGAAAACGGCACACCTTACGCTCCGTGCGGACGGCTTTGCCGTTCCAACAGATACGACCACGGCTCGGAAAGCCGTCGGTACGTCCTCGGACAGGTCTGGCCGATGAACGGGAAGAGTGCCCTCACGATCATAAGGTCAGAGGCTACAGCCGCCGGATGTCCTTCGACAATAACCCCCGTCTTGTCGGTCATCCGGATAATTGCCAACTGAATTGCGAAAATTCCGCTTCGCTCCATTTCCCCACGCCGGATAATGCCATCTGAATTGTGAAAATTCCGCTTCGCTTCATTTCCGCACTCCGGATAATTGTCATCTGAATTGCGAAAATTCCGCACTCCGGATAATGCCATCTGAATTGCGAAAATTCCGCTTCGCTCCATTTCCCCACGCCGGATAATGCCATCTGAATTGCGAAAATTCCGCTTCGCTCCATTTCCGCACGCCGGATAATGCCATCTGAATTGCGAAAATTCCGCTTCGCTCCATTTCCGCACTCCGGATAATTGTCATCTGAATTGCGAAAATTCCGCTTCGCTCCATTTCCGCACTCCGGATAATTGTCATCTGAATTGCGAAAAATCCGCACTCCGGATAATGCCATCTGAATTGCGAAAATTCCGCTTCGCTTCATTTCCGCACTCCGGATAATTGTCATCTGAATTGCGAAAATTCCGCACTCCGGATAATGCCAACTGAATTGCGAAAATTCCGCTTCGCTCCATTTCCGCACTCCGAATAATGCCATCTGAATTGCGAAAATTCCGCTTCGCTTCATTTCCGCACTCCGGATAATTGTCATCTGAATTGCGAAAATTCCGCTTCGCTCCATTTCCGCACTCCGGATAATGCCATCTGAATTGCGAAAAATCCGCTTTGCTTCATTTCCGCACTCCGGATAATGCCATCTGAATTGCGAAAATTCCGCTTCGCTTCATTTCCGCACTCCGGATAATTGTCATCTGAATTGCGAAAATTCCGCTTCGCTCCATTTCCGCACGCCGGATAATGCCATCTGAAACAAAAAAGAATTTGATCTGCTGGTTTTATTTAACATTATGATAATAAATGGAAAATAACGCTTAAAATTTTTCATTTATTTTTTATGATTTTTTTTCTTGCTTTCTGTTATATGATCTGATATAGAAAACGGTTTGAAAAATTGGAGCATGTTTTCCATGTTTTGGGGTGTGATGTGGGAGAGCATATGGAAAATTCTCCATCGTATAAGAGGATTGTATGGAAAACTGACAGCCTTATGATGATGGTATGGTTACAGAACTATAGGTAATCCTTTTGTATTTATGGGTGAATGTTTAATATATAACTATGGTAATATACGACTATGGTGATAAAAATAACATTTGGTCAGCCCCGATCCATGGTGTAAACTAAAACAGGATATTATTTGCCATGACAGAGTTAAAAAAAATTAAGATTCTGCTTGCCTATGACGGTTCAAATTTCGCCTTGGATGCAGTGCAATACATAGGAACAGTTTTTCCCAGTGACAGAACTGAAGTTGTTATTTTCTATGTGGAAACGAAGCTGCCCATATCCTTCTGGCATATGGAAAAGGAACTTGACTTCCGTTTTCATACACCTGAAATCAGAGCCAGCATGGCAACAAGGAAAAAAACAGTCAACCTTGCCATGGAAAAGGCCCGAAAAGTGCTGACAGACTCAGGCTTCCCGTCAGATTCGGTTCATACGGTGATTTATAGAAAAAATCAGGGAATTATCCAGGATATCATTGAAGAATCCCATCAGGGATATGACGCTCTGATTATCGGACGGAAGGGGCACAGCAGGATAAAGGACTTTTTCATAGATACGTTGCCAATCAGACTGTTGGGAAAAATTAAAAATATTCCCCTGATCGTTGTCGGAAGAAAACCTTCCCATAAAAATATCCTGGTTGCCTTTGACGGGACCCGGGAGATTATGAAGGCTGTAGAACGCATGAGTTCCCTGATTGATACCAGCGGATGCAAATTGTTGTTATGTCATTCGCAACAGCCCCTGAGGATGTTCCGAACCCCCCCGGAAAAATCTCCATCAGAACTGTTTGATTTGTCTGTGAATTATTTTTTAGAAGCAGGCTTTTCCCCTGATCAGGTCTCCTTTGAGATTATAGAGGATGAAAAAGATCCCACGCGCTGTATCCTGAATAAGGCCAAATATGGTGGTTACGGTACCATTGTTATTGGAAGACGGGCGCTTACGACTTTGAAAAGAATGATGTTAAACAGGGTTGGCAACAGGATTTTCAGATATGCGGAGGGTCATGTTGTCTGGGTCGTTCAATAATTATTTTTAGATGAAAACATGAGAAAGGGTAATACTGGCTTATGGGTCTATTCAGGTTAAAAGGTTTTCCAGGTACCGGCAATTTTCGCCATGGCATCCATCCTCCTGATAATAAAAGCTTATCAGCCGAATCAAAAGTTGAAGTGATGCAGACACCTGAAACTGTTGTCTTACCATTGCTTCAGCATATAGGGGCGCAGTGCAAACCTGTTGTGAAGCCGCGGCAGATCGTAAGATATGGAGAAGTTGTCGGGGTCGGCAGGGCATTTATTTCAGCCTCCCTTCATTCACCTGTTGCAGGAAAAGTAAAAAAAATCGGAATGGTCACCCTGCCCAACAGCATGCATCTTCCTGCCATATCCATTAAGACTGAAGGTGATCAGATCAACCCTCAGAGATTATGGGATGAGATGACAGCAATGGACTGGCCAAGGGACTGTATTTCAATCTATGCCCCTGAGACCATTGCCAAGATAATTCATAATTCAGGGATTGTCGGGTTGGGCGGTGCGGCATTTCCGACCCATGTGAAGGTCGCACCGAATGATTCAAGGATGATTGACACCCTCCTGATTAACGGCTGTGAATGCGAGCCTTATCTCTCCTGTGATGACAGACTGATGAGGGAGGCGCCAAAGGCCATTGTCACAGGCGCTCTTTTGGCAGGTCGTGCCGTGGCAGCAAAGGAGATCGTCATCTGTGTGGAGAATAACAAGCCTGAGGCTATCCTAAAACTGCAACAAGCCACTGAGAAGACGCTGATAAAGATTGCCGTGTTAAAGACCAAATATCCCCAGGGAAGTGAGAAACAACTGGTCAAATCCGTACTCGGCCTGGAGATTCCCCTGGGGGGGCTGCCGTCAGATGCGGGGGTTGCCATAAGCAATGTCGCAACCATAGCGAGCGTGGCAAGGGGCGTGATTAAGGAGGGGCCTCTGACCCACAGGGTGATCAGTGTCTCCGGCAGGGGCATAAAACATCCGAAAAACCTTTTTGTTCCCATTGGTATTTCCATGGGAGAGGTGATCGAATACTGCGGCGGCATCACAGAGGATGCGGCGAGAATCATCTCAGGCGGCCCTATGATGGGATTTGCCTTTTCAGATATGACCACTCCGGTCACCAAGGGGACTTCCGGTATCACAGTGCTGACCCATGATGAGATTTCCGATGAGCAGGAAACCTCCTGTGTCCGGTGCGGACGCTGTGTTGACGCCTGCCCCATGAATCTTGTTCCCACACGGCTTGCTTTGGCTGCGAGATATAATAATCCGTCCATTGCAATCCGATATCATATTAACGCGTGTTTTGAATGTGGCTGTTGCACTTATGTTTGTCCTGCAAAGATCAAACTTGTCCAGCTGATTCGGACCGGAAAAAAACTGGTTGCCGCCATGGCAAAAAGTTAACACAAGGGATTTTTGCGTGTCAGATACAATAAAACAATCAGAAGACATATTAAAGGAGGCTGCCATTCATGTGGCACCGTCTCCGCACATCCTCAATACTGCAAACACCACACAAAGGATGATGAAGGATGTCCTGATAGGACTTTTACCCATTATATGCATGTCCGTCTGGCTGTTCAGGGCCTACGCCGTAAAACAGCTAATTATCTGCACATTGGCATGTCTTATCTCGGAGTTCCTTTTTGTAAGAATGCGAGGCAGGTCCGCATCTCTTGGCGATTGTTCGGCTGTGGTAACCGGCATTATTCTTGCGCTTTCCTTGCCAGGGTCAGCCCCTTGGTTTGTCGGTGTTATTGCTTCAATGATTGCCATGGGCATCGGAAAGA
The DNA here is from genome assembly GCF_017377395.1 of Desulfonema magnum. Classification (GTDB taxonomy): domain Bacteria; phylum Desulfobacterota; class Desulfobacteria; order Desulfobacterales; family 4be13; genus Desulfonema_C; species Desulfonema_C magnum. The sequence continues at coordinate 2,061,713 of NZ_CP061800.1, forward strand.
TCATCTTTGGTGGCCTTGGCATGAACATTTTCAATCCTGCCATGGTCGGCAGGGCCTTTGTTATGATCGCCTTTGCCCAGTTGATGGGAGCCTCTGCTTATGAGAATATGACGGGCCTTGCGGATGCTGTCTCAGGGGCAACCCCCCTGAGTGCATTAAAATTCAGCGGTTCCGCGATTAAGATTTCAGAGCTTTTCTGGGGTGTCACCAACGGATCGCTGGGTGAGACAAGTGCCTTTGCCTGTCTTGTGGGAGGCCTGTTTATTGTGCTCAGAAAAACAGCTTCCTGGCAGATCCCTCTGAGCATCATTTTAACGGTCACAGGCATTGCCGGCATCACAGATATTGCGGGTTCCCATTCTGGTGAATTCCTTTTTCACCATCTCTTTGGCGGTGCCCTGATGTTCGGCGCATTTTTCATCGCGACGGATCCGGTCACATCTCCCCTTACTGCAAAGGGAAAATGGTATTTCGGATTTGGCACAGGAGTCTTAATCATGGTCATCAGACTTTTCAGCGGTTATCCCGAGGGGGTGATGTTCGCGATTCTCCTTATGAATGCCGTGACACCGTTGATTAATCGCTGGACAACCCCTTTACCGATGGGAGAAGCCTGATATGGAATCATCAATTAAAAACACTAATCTGTTCCAGGCATGGCTGGTACTCCTGCTTGCCACTGTTTTCGGGACAACCCTTGCCGGTGTTCAGACCAAGCTGGGCCCCGTGATTGAGGCAAACAAGATCAATGAGACCATGGAAAAAATTCCAACGCTTACCCTGGGCGAAGCTCAGGCTGAAAAAATGACTGAGCAGGGCAATGCCCTTGTCATTGAGCCTCGTCTTATTGAAATCAGCAAAAATGGCATCAAAAAGTTTTATACGGTCTATGATGCGTATTATAAAGACGGCACCAGGGCAGGATTTGTGGCCAAGGCCTCAGGCCAGGGCTATGCGGATAAGATTGAATTGCTCCTGGGTCTTGATGCGGATGCCAGTACCATCACAGGTCTCTTTATCCTGGACCAGAAAGAGACCCCGGGCCTTGGAAATAAAGTCATAGAAAAACACTGGCGGGACCAGTTTCTGAACCAATCCTCAGACAAGGGCCTTGTCGTCGTAAAAGGGAAATCAGAAGGGTCCCATGAAATTGGCGCGGTCTCAGGGGCAACCATTTCATCCAAAAGCGTCACCGGCATTGTGAACAGAACCATTGCCGACATAAAGCACCAGCTTATTTTGCCCCCGGTAAGTGAGAATGATAAAATTAAGGAGAACAAGTAATGGCTGATCAACCCACAGCCTTTGAAAGATTCGTTCAGGGCATTTTGCCTGAAAATCCGGTATATCGTCAGTTGCTTGGTCTTTGTCCGACCCTGGCTGTCTCCAATGGTATGAAACCGGCACTGACCATGGCCTGTTCCGTTGCCTTTGTGCTCTTGTGTGCCAATGTTGTCACCAGCCTGATCAGGAATCTTTTGAAGCCTCATCTCCGCATTGTTGTTTTCACGCTGACCATTGCAACGTTTGTGACAATAGCGGACCGCTTTCTTGCGGCGTATCTGTTTCAGATGAGCAAAACCCTGGGCCCCTATATTCCTCTGATCATTGTGAACTGCCTTATTATCTGCCGATGTGAGGTGTGCGCTTCCAAACAGTCTGTGTTCACGGCCGCATCCGACGCCCTGGGCCAGGCCCTGGGCTTTGGTCTTGCCCTTTCAAGCATTGCCACGGTCCGGGAAATCTTTGGCACGGGCATGTTTTTTGGCATAAGGCTGCTTCCTTCAGCCTGGCCCGACTGGGTCATAATGGTGCTGCCTCCCGGAGCGTTTATCACACTGGGCCTGCTTCTTGGTCTTGTCAACTGGATTGGCATCGTTAAATCAAGGCGGTCCGTCAATGACTAATGGCTGCCTGAGGATTTCAATCCCGGGATTTTGCCAACAAGTATTCTTCCCAACAAGCTTAATTTTTTACAGGCGGTTTTTATGATTTATTTTTTGGATATAATGCTTATTGCCCTGACAGCATCTTTGATTAATAATTTTGTACTTTACTATTTTGTGGGCATCTGTCCCTTTGTCGGTGTTTCAAGAAAGGTTGAGATGGCCTTTGGCATGGGATGTGCCGTCACCTTTGTCATCAGCATCGCTGCCCTGATCAGTTGGACGATAACCACCATGGTGCTGATACCCGGTGCGCCATTGTCTTCCTTTATTGCGGGTTTCTTTCTTCCGGAGGAGGCCGCCGGAAAGATAGACCTTACCGTATTAAGTTATATTGTTTACATCTTTGCAATCGCTTCCTCTGTTCAGTTTGTGGAAATGTATGTAAGAAAATTTTTTCCCCTTCTGTATCGGTCCTTTGGTGTCTTTCTTCCTCTGATCACCACCAATTGTGCCATCCTTTTTGCCTGTCTCACCATCATGAGCCATATTGTCGGCGTTGACAACCCTGCGGATGCATGGGATATCGGACGCTCCATGACCCTGGCTTTCTTCGGTGGTGTGGGGTTTACCATTGCCATTGTGATTATGTCCGGCATCAGGGAAGAACTGGAGATTTGTGATATTCCCGAACCTTTTCAGGGTGCTGCGATAACACTTATCATCGGCGGCATCCTTGCGCTTGCCTTCATGGGATTCACAGGGGTTGATTCTGGCATAAGGGACACTATAATGCCAGCTCCGACAGAGCAAAATCTGACGATGGCTCCCCTGCAAGCAGAAATTCTTGCACAATCTGATTTTTAATTCGACTTAATCCTGAAATCTTTGTTTCCCAAGTGAGGTTATCATGATCGTTATCACTCTTGCCATAGCTTCCGGAACCATGTTGCTTATGGCAATCATACTCTCTTATATTCTTGGCTGGGCAAATGAGAAATTTAAAGTTGAGGTTGATCCCAGAATCGAAGCGGTGCTGGAAATACTTCCAGGTGCCAACTGCGGCGGATGCGGGTATCTCGGATGCAGTGACTATGCCGTGGCCATTGTCACGGACAATGATCCTGTCAATAAATGTACTGTGGGAGGAGAAGCCTGTGCCAAGCAGCTTGCTGAGATCATGGGGGTTGAAGCCACTAAGACCAATCCGCTTTATGCCGTTGTCCATTGCGGTGCCCATAGCGATGACCGCCTTATGCCAACGGAATACCGCGGGGAAAAGCGATGTTCCGCGGCCCATCAGGTGGCAGGGGTTCAGGGCTGCACCTTTGGCTGTCTGGGGTTCGGGGACTGTGTCAGGGCCTGTAATTATGATGCCATTCATATTGTGGATTCTCTTGCAACAGTTGATTATGAAAAATGTATCGGCTGTGGTGCCTGTGCAAAGGTCTGTCCCAGAAACATTATCACCATCGTGGGGTTTCAGGAGGATATGATTCCCACAGTTGCCTGCTCCAATAAGGATAAGCCAAAGGAAGCAAAGGCTGTCTGCCAGGTATCCTGTATCGGTTGCAAGATATGTTCTAAATCTTCAGATATTTTCAATGTCAATGACAACCTCTCAGAATGTGATTATGAGAGGTACACGGCAGATAATTATGAAGAGGTGGTAGAAGCGATGGAAAAATGCGCCAGAAAAAGTATCTGCTTCATTGGCAAAGGCATTGGTCAGAAAGCTGATTCCAGGCCCTCCGTTTTAATGCAAAAGTAATTCTGATGATAACGGATTTAAGGGAGGCCGACCAAGCCCCGCAGGGGCGGTGTATTTGTAGCAGCAGGTTTTTTGCCGGACGGGGTTTGCAACCCCGTCCGGAATATTTTCCGGATCGCCGCCCGCAAACGTTTCGGACGGGGTTGCAAACCCCGTCCGGCAGCCGTCCCTCATTCTTAGCCTGATGCATATGCGACCAAGCCCCGCAGGGGCGGTGTATTCGTAGCAGCAGGTTTGCGCCCCCCCCGCAGAGGGCGGTATATTTGCAGCATGCCGTCCCTGCGGGGCTTTCCCGCATATGCATCAGGCTAAGACTGCCGGACGGGGTTTGCAACCCCGTCCGAAACGTTTGTTTTCGGGGGTCGGAAAATATTTCGGACGGGGTTGCAAACCCCGTCCGGCAGATCACGAGTTAATAAAAACAATGAGTTACGATCTTAGCCTGATGCATATGGGCTTTCCCGGCCTCCCCTGAATCCGTTATAATCAGTCAATATCATCGGTAACGGCCCCGATATGCTGAGAAACATTGTCATGGTCGCGGATGATCTTAAAATGGCAGAAGCCGGGGAGACTGGTTCCTGTGTCATTGGGACTGCCCACGGTCAAAGTTTCCAGACGGATATGGAATAAACACATTTCCCCATCCTGTTTTTAAATTTAAACTGCATCTTATCAACGAATCATATTTTACTTATTATAACGGATGGTAAGAGAACCTGTTTCAGGAGAAAATAATCCAATGCCTCCTTTTCCCTTCTCAATGTCCTCTCATTTGTTCAAACACCTCCATAGGAGATAATCCTCCGGCCTCTGCCACTTCTCTGAATGTCATGTCCGGTGACGCTTTGATGTTTTGTTCCGAAAGCTTTGAAATCCCGGCTTCCAAATCAAAATGATATTCCCTGGCCCCTGAGCCAATGTTTTTCTTCCCAGACCCGAAGGCATCAGTCCGCTGCCATTTCCTGAAGGCTGATGCTCTGAAATTTTGTTTGACGCTTTGATAAACAAATATACCTGCTGGGGGGCGATACCGTTTGTTTTGGCGATCTCCTTCAGTGTCTTATTTTTGCTTATCTCCCTGAGATTTTGCTGATTCAGTAGTTTTACAGCGTTATCCGCGTCAAGCTCCATTTTCTTACAAAAAAATTGTAGGGAGGAGAGTTCCGCATGTCCGTAAGGCGGACTTCCCCACACCCTTTCATGTCTGGCTTTAATGCTGTCGTTGATGTCAATGACAGTCTGAAACGGCGGTATGCTGAAATAGGTTCCCAGAACAAAAATAACGGCCACGGAAAGAGATATGACAAACTCTGTGTTAAAGACCACCAGTTGCTTCAGTTTGTTTTTAAGATACGCAAGAAGGGTGTTCCAGTTGTAGTAAAGGTGGAACCCCGAGGCAATCAGAAACAAAAGCGATATGTTGATGTGAATGTTTGTCCAATCTGTTTTACTTAATCCGAGTAATCGCCAATCTGCCCAGTACGCCACCCTGCCCTGGGGAACAATGTAAAGCATAATACCTGTCAGCCCCAGAAAAAAGAATGATGTCAGAGAAGTCAGAGAGACAATTCTCCGAAATCTGATCTCCTTCATAAATTATTACCTCCTGATTAAATTTTTTTTTATGTTATATTTTTTCATCTTATACCTTAACACTCGTTCACTGATTCCCAAAGATTCAGCCGCCTTTGTCTGAACCCATTCATTTTTTTCCAGCGAGGACATCAGCATCTCCCGCTCCACAGCTTCCAGCCGTTCCACAAGATTTCCCTCTTCTGTCACCTGCTGGTATCTGACTTCGGGAGGCAAATCCCTTGCCTGAATCACTCTGCCGCGGCCCAGGGTCACGGTGCGTTGAATCATATGTTCCAGTTCTCTGACATTCCCGGGAAACGAATATTTTACCAGCGTTGTCATGGCGTCCGCACCAAAAACCACCGGGCGGGAACTGTATTTCTCAAGAAAAAACTCGATCAGATCAGGAATATCCTCTTTGCGCCGGCGTAACGGGGGGAGTTCAATGTCAAACACATTGAGGCGATAATAAAGGTCTTCCCGAAACAGTCCTTGTTCAACCAGGGTTCTGAGATCACGATTTGTGGCCGTTATCACCCGCACATCCGCTGAAATCTCTTTTTCACTTCCCACTCGGGATATCTGTTTTTCCTGAAGTGCGCGCAGGAGTTTGGGCTGCAAGCTCAGGGGCAGTTCTCCGATTTCGTCTAAAAAAAGACTGCCGTTCCGCGCCAGTTCAAAACGTCCCCGCCGGTTTGAGGTCGCACCGGTAAACGCGCCTTTTTCATGTCCGAACAGTTCTGATTCAAACAGATTTTCAGGAATCGCACCGCAATTGACTTCAATAAAAGGACCGTCACTGACCGGACTGAGCAGATGAATAAGGCGGGCGATAAGTTCCTTTCCTGTGCCGCTTTCTCCCCGGAGCAGGACGCTCCACGGCGTGGGGGCAACCCGTCTGACCAGAGAAAGCACCTCTTTCATGGCCGCGCCCTGACCGACAATTTTAATGGGAAGTTCGCTCTGATCCAGGGTGTCGGCCGCATCCGCGGCTTCTTCTTCAACAATGATATGCTGTTCAGTCATCTGAATTTTATCCAGTAGCTGAACCAGATCAACAGGTTTCTCAAGAAAATCGTCCGCACCGAGTTTCATCACTTCAACCGCGGTGTCCACAGTGCCGTAAGCTGTGATCATAATCGCCCGCACCAGGGGATTGATGGCTTTCATATTGGCAAGCACTTCATCCCCCGTAAGATCGGGCATCCGGTGATCCAACAGCACCAGTTGGAAGGGAAGCTCCATAAAACGCCGCAATGCCTCCTGACCGTTTGCCGCGGTAACGACTTCATATCCCTTTTTCCTGAGAAAACCTTTTAAAATATCGCGCTGCATATCTTCGTCATCTACGATGAGAATTTTCATGGTGTCCTATTCTTTCGTGTCTTAAATACATTCCCAGCCAGCCGAAAGTAGAAGCAATGGAAAAATGCGCCAGAAAAAGTATCTGCTTCATTGGCAAAGGCATTGGTCAGAAAGCTGATTCCAGGCCCTCCGTTTTAATGCAAAAGTAATTCTGATGATAACGGATTTAAGGGAGGCCGACCAAGCCCATATGTATCAGGCTAAGATTACAACCTACTGTTTTTATTAACTCTGATTTTGCCGGACGGGGTTTGCAACCCCGTCCGGAATATTTTCCGGATCGCCGCCCGCAAACGTTTCGGACGGGGTTGCAAACCCCGTCCGGCAGCGGAAGCAATTCATTGATATTTTTAATTAAAATCATATAATTAAGTCCTTAGCTTGATGCATATGCGGTGAATGCCCCCCGAAAATGTACCCAAAGGAGTGGCGTTTGCCTCAGTGTTTTCTTTATAGGCTTCCAAGTATTGCGAGAACTTCGGCCATGCCGATTTTTCCGTCGCAATTGACATCCGCAGCTATCAGATAATTATCCGGCAAACCTGTCGGAACCATGCCTGCAATGATTTGCAAAGCCAAAACAGCATCTGTCAGACTGACACCGTTCCCATCAATATCTCCGTTGCCGGGCATGCAATACTGATCCCAGAATATTCCGACCCAACCGGTCGTGCTGGTTGAACCTTTGGGCGCTCCCAGGATGAAATCTTTTGAGCCGCCATTATTGAATTCGCCAATCAGAAAGCTTGATCCCATGCGGCCGGATGAGTAATTGTGCGGCGGATCCGGTGTTATGAACGCTATGTCATAAGTTGTTGCCAGATCATACTCGGAGCTGAGTGATGATTTTCCGAAAACGGTATAGAGATATCCGTTATAGGCCGTCTGCGCTCTTGCCTGGGGAGCGCTCATCGTGATATCGGCAATTCCGTCATCATTCACATCTTCCGCAGAGACTGCAAAACCGAGTTTGGTGTCCGGTCTTGACGTATCTAATGTAATGCGGATATCGGCATTGTCACGCATACTGTGCAATTCGGTCACTTGCGGAAAGGAAGCCTGTCCGAACACCACCTCGACCTTGCCTGTCCCGGTTGTTTTGGTGCCGTCAATCTTTGACATGGGTGAACCAATGATAATATCGTTTATCTGATCCCCGTTCACATCACCGATGGCAATTGATCCGCGGCCGGTCAGGGGGGTAACTTCGGTTATATTGTGAAATGGCCCGCCTAGTTGATCTTCCTTCCATCCTCCATAAATCACTTTACAGGCAAGCTCTCCACCCGGAGCTATATCAACAACCTTTCCCGAAGCGGCAAAATCCGCGCCCACGGCTTGCATGAAAACAGCGCCCGCATTTTCAGAACTTGTCGGATTTGTTTCATACTGATGACCCATCAGAAGCTCGGCCTGCGCATCGCCGTCAATATCGCCCACAGCCAGACTTGTGACCTGAAAACGGTCATCTCCTTCATTTTTCAAGATATAAATGTCGGCATCTGTCACCAGATTGATGGGACCGCCTGCGGAAAGGGGGCCTTTGACGACATATACGCCCCCATTGATACCTTTTTGAGAATCCGTGGGATGAAGGTGAGTCGTAACCAGAGGCGTCCAGCCAGTTTCCAAAGCGCAGATATCCGCAATAAGAAGATCTTCCTGATTGTCACCGGTGACGTCTTCAACGATGATGGCGCTGATCCACATTTCATCGTTGTCCCGTTTCAACACCAAATCAGCGTCCTTCTCCAGCTGATAGGTTGCATTCAGGTTCTGGGAGCCGAACACCACATAGACCTGACTGGCTGATGTGTCAGTTGCGTTCTGCTCCACGATCAACAGGTCATCAATATTGTCGCCGTTCAGTTCTCCAGCCGCCAATTTTGAACCTGTCTTGGCACCGTCGGTAACTCCGAAAAGCCGGACATCCGCATGATGTTCGGTCTGATTTCCTGTGTTAAACGAGGCCGGGAGGTTGCTCATGTCTGATCCGCCATAAAAGATCATAACCATTCCGCAGGGGTCGCCTGAGAAGGGGTTTGGTTCTCCCGCGGCTGAAACGGCAACGTCGTCAACCGAATCTCCGTTGAAATCACCTTTTACCATTGCATAACCAAGGTTGGACCCCTGCAAGCCTTCCGTGCTGATAAAAACATCCGGATCAACGCTTTCCAAGTCTGTCAGGGTTTGTGCAAAGCTGGTTGTCACAAAACCAAAAAAGAACACCAAGGACAGTATGGCATATACTTCAATTGCTCCAGTCCTCCTGTTTCCGATCAAATGATTAATTACGTTTGTTTTCTTCAGCATTTTTACAATCTCCTTTCATTTTTTGCAATTAAAAAACTGAACAGTAAAGAGTTCCTTTGACATTATGGATGCCAATATACGATAACCTTCTGAAATCATTAATATCAAATTCTGGTAGTCCTGCAAAGGTAGTGATGAATCCCGTTCAGTCCCCCGGTTATCAGGACACTGAATCTCATTCATCACTACTTGTGCAGGACTACCCAAATTCTTAAGATCTCATCTTGCTGATTCCAATCATTTCAGTATGTTAACCGAGGCAATCACAATGAAAAAAAATATATAGTCGGGTAGGTGAGGGCTGTTGCCAGCCCGTAGAATTGTTACCAATTCACTCACCCCCCTAAGAACCGAGTATGTAAGTTTCCAAACTGACGGCTCAGGCCTTTCAAAGACCCTGTTTAGAAATCCGGCTTTTCAACTTTCAACTTCAGGCTGTGAACTTGTCTGTGGCAGTTTGGGTGCAGCAGAACGAGATTATCAAGCGTGTCTTTACCCCCATGTACTTTCCATCTGATGTGGTGTTTATGCCATTTGGTCCTGTCATCTGTTCTTTGCTGACAGACCGGACATATGCCGTTCTGCTTCTTCCACAGAGAGAACATCCGCCCCCGATCTTTCAGGTTTTCGGCAGCCTGCCTGTTCAGGTGCCGTTTAAAATAAATCTCCCATTCCGGATCGTATGGGTTGGCCAGCCCTCTGATTTTAACATGACGCTTGATCCTGACATCCATAGCCTTCGTCAAAGTAGCCTTTTTCTCACGTTCCCTGCCAAAGAAGCACCAGTCTCTTCCTCTTTCAGTTTGGTAAAAATACTTTGCTTTGATTTTCTTCACAGGCATATTCTGATGTCTGCTTTTTGCCCATTTCCAAAGCGTTTTTGTTATTTCAAAATCCACATGGCCGAATACGACTTTGCTGACCACATGACGGTGAAAATTTGCCCATCCCCTGATTACAGGGTTGAGTTCCCATATCAGATGAACGGGTTTCCCGCTCGGACTGTTTCTGATGATCCCCTTCACTTTATGCAGGAAATTTCTCACATTTTTCTCTGACGGTTTTATCAGAAGTCTGCCATCATATTTTCGGATATTTTGCCCCAGAAAGTCAAAACCTTTGCTGATATGCGTTATATGGGTCTTTTCCTCGGAGAGTTCCGGACCTCTTTCCCCGTAATGCTGTTTTACTATGGGAGCGACCTCATCTTCAAGTATTTCTTTTGTGTTGCCTGTGATGATGAAGTCATCCGCAAATCTGATCAGATGTACTTTGTCCTGCTTGGGAAAGGCATCCTTCAGTTTGCTTTCCAGACCGTCCAGTGCGATGTTGGCCAACAGAGGTGAAATAATTCCCCCCTGGGGAGTGCCGTCTTCTGTCGGATAACGTTTGCCTTTTTCAATAAAACCGGCTTTCAACCACTGGCTGAGAATCGTATTATCAGTAGATGGAAACTAAAAAAAACTCTTGATTTTTAAAATTGACCTTTCCAGTATTGAAATTAACATGCTGTTTATATTGAGTTTACATAAATTAATCTCATGAAAATGCGTTTGAAACCAGCTTATATTTTAAGAATGCGAATCTGTAGTCAGACACTCGGATTTAAAATTTTTCTTGGCATACGACGGACTTCGTGATATACTGTACAAATATACGGTTCGGAAATATATGTCCGAGCCTCTGACCGCCCTGATTCCGGGTGCCGATATTATAAGGAGGTTCTTATTATGACAACGAAAACCGCTGAGGAACATTTTACCGAAGAAATGCTTCGTGCCGCCGAGGAGTTCGGAAAAATACTCCGCCCGTATTTCCGCCGGATGCCTGATGAGGATATGGAAACCCTTCTTCTCATCAGCATGGCGGTATTTCTCGGAGCGGACAATGTTTACCAGGTTATGCAGGTGCTCGGACTCCCGAAAACCGCCACCTATGACCGTGTTAAAAACGTCAGTGTTTACTGCTGGCGTAAGTTCCTGCAGAATCACCTTTACAGCATCGCTGTTCCTCTCCTGCGGGAGAGGCTCACCATGAGCGATGCCACAAAAAGCCGGGACGGACTGATTATGGCAGTCGATGACTCCGTGATTGCCCGTATTGCCACGGAACTCGGCTATGTATGGAAATGGTGGAGCGGCCAGCTTAAACGCGTGGCGAACGGGCAGAACGTGATCGCTCTGATTCTGGTAATCGGTGACATTATTCTCCCTCTCGACGTGCGGATAGTCTCCAAACAGGGCAGGGGGCTTAAAACCAAGCCTGAGATATATGAGGAGATGCTGAAAGCCGCCGAAGCAAAATTCGAAGCCGCGGGCATTGACATCAGCCGCCTCGGAACTACAGGTGATGCGGCATATTTTTCTCAGGATATCGCGGCATTCTGCCGCGGTGAATGTTCGGAAGAAGCCTCGTCCGAATCGGATGCGTCAGCTACAGACACCGGCCTTGCGAACGAAGATGCCGAATCGTCCGATCCCGCACTCTTACTGACTCTTACCGGAATTTTCCGCGGCAAGGACAACTACGTCTTTGAAATTGACGGAGAAATCCGGAAGGCCGGCCAGTGGCGGAAAAATTTCAAAGATCGTCTTACTCCCGGATGGGGAACAGACGGACAGCCGGTGTATCGAACCGAAGCAGTAAGCGAAACCTTCGGCGAGGTTATTCTCGTCTTCTATATTCCGAAGGGGAAACGGGCGGTCAGCTACCTTATTATAGCAGGACGACCTCTGCGTAGCAGCGAGGCACTGCATGCCTTCGCCTTCCATCATCGCATCGAAGAATTCCGGAAGCTCCTCAAAGACACTCTCGAACTGGGAGCAATGCATCTCCGAGATCGGAAGGGGGCTCATGCCTGCGTCGGCGTCAAAGTCATCGCATACCTCGTCGTCAATATGATGAAGCAGAATCTGAGGAAGCTCCGACGCTTCCGAAATGTGACCATTAACAAGTTAGTCAGACTCTGCCCGAAGTTCGTTGACGTCCGAAAAATTTTCAAAGAGCATTTTCAGAGTATTATTCCCAATAATCACACGTTGGATAAGGCTTTAGCGTGATTTCAGAAAGGTCAATATTACTTCAGACGGTTAACAGCACCACAGAAGATGTGAGTGTCAGGGAAAATCTCGGATACGAGGCTGTGACAGGAATTATCAGCCGTCGGATTGCCGCCGAAGCAAAGTGGGACGAAATAAAGAGAATCGATATCATAGGAACTGATGAAATTTCTCTGAGAAAAGGGCATAAGGATTTTGTGACAATTGTGACATCGCTTACACAAGGAGATATCCTGATATTGGCAGTTCCCGGAGACCGTAAAAAGGAAACTGTGAGGAAATTTCTGAAAACAATTCCGAAAAGGCTGAGGAAGACAGTCCGGGGAGTATGTTCGGACATGTACGAAGGTTTTATCAATGCGGCGAAGGAGGTTTTCGGAAAAAGAATGAGAATCATAGCAGACCGGTTTCATGTCGCGAAGTTGTACAGAAAAGACTTTGACGGACTTCGCAAAAAGGAGATGAGGCGTCTGAAAAAGGAATTGTCGGAAGAGGAATACGGAAAACTGAAAGGAGCAATGCGGGCATTGCGGAAAAAAAAGGAGAAACTGAGCGATAAGGAAAAGGAGGTTCTGAAACGTCTGTTCGGATATTCTCCTGACCTGAAACTCGCTTACGATTTCTGCAGAGAACTCACAGATATTTTCGAAGAAGATATTTCAAAGAGCGAAGCGAAGCGGAAAATCAGGATCTGGAAAATACGGGTCGGAGTGAGCGGGCTGAACTGTTTTGACAACTTCCTCAAAACATTGAAGAAACGCCATAATGAGATAATAAATTATTTTACTGACCGACAGACAGGCGGCTTCGCGGAAGGACTGAATAACAAGATAAAAGTGATAAAACGGCGGTGTTACGGTATTACGAATATTGAAAATTTATTTCGAAGAATATTTCTCGATCTCAGAGGATATTCTTTGTTTGCCTCATAATAATGAGAACAATAAAAATGAATTGTCAAAGAGCTACTAAAAACGATAACATATTATTTTGTATGATAAAAAGCTTTAACACGAATTACCAGAGAACCAAGGATATCTCTGCTGTCTGCGAATGTTCTCCGCCTCGGATGCGAAAGTCATGTTCCTGCCTCCCTGTTCTTTATTTCTGATTTTTAATATATATTGACAAAATGTCATACAGTATAATACAGGTTTGTCGTCAGGTCATCCGAAAACCTTGTCAGACAGGAAAGAGAAGACATAAAACTGCCACCCTGCCACCCGGATATTTATGATAACATTCTGATTTGCAAACAATTTATTTTAAACACGAATTGCCAGAGAGCCAAAATTATCCGGCGATGTGGTTCAGGATGAAGAGCAGCTCTTCGTCATCCACGGTGAGAATTTTCATGGTGTCCTATCTAAGTAAATCAAAAATTGGTAGTCCTGAACAAGTAATGATGATATGTTGAATGTAAATACATAAAAAAAATAAAAGGAGCAAAAGCTGACGAACTGTCCCAAATGTAAATCTGACAATATTGTAAAAAACGGAAATATTCACAACGGAAAACAGGGATTTCTGTGCAAAAAATGCGGAAGGCGGTTTGTTGAGAATCCTTCCAAAAAAATTATTTCTCAGGAGACAGAGGATGTCATTGACAGACTTCTGAGGGAACGCATCCCGCTTGCCGGTATAGCAAGAGCTGTCGGGGTTTCCGAGCGTTGGCTTCATAATTATGTCAATGAGAAATATAAAAATATTCCGAAGAAAGCGGATGTAAAAAAAAAGTCGAAAGGACGGCTCACTCCCGAATGTGACGAACTGCGGTCCTTTGTTGATAATAAAGGCAATAAGGTCCTGATATGGCTGGAAAAAGACCGGGACACGGGTGAAATTGTCGGTGTTCATATCGGAAGCCGGGACAAAGCGGGCGCAAAGGGTCTCCGGGATTCCCTGCCTCCTGTATATCGTCAGTGTGCGGTCTGTCACACTGATTTCCGGGAAGCGTATAATTCTGTCTTTCCATCGGAAAGGCATCGTGCTGTCGGCAAAGAGACAGGGCAGACCAGCCATATTGAAAGATTTAACAACACGCTTCGGCAGAGAGTTTCGCGTCTTGTGAGAAAAACGCTTTCCTTTTCCAAAAAAATTGAGAATCATATCGGTGCGATATGGTATTTTATTCATCACTATAATGCTTCGCTTGGTTAATTCGTAATATATGCCATCATTACTTGTTCAGGACTACCCAAAAAATTTTTCCGGAGTGCAAAAATTGCATTTTTGCAAGCGCATGCAAAAAACCGCTTCGCTTTATTTTTGCACTCCGGATATAAAAAAACCGTCCGGTGAAATATTTCACTGTGTGCTTATGCAAAAATACAATTTTTGCACTCCGGATATAAAAAAACCGTCCGGTGAAATATTTCACTGTGTGCTTATGCAAAAATACAATTTTTGCACTCCGGATATAAAAAAACCGTCCGGTGAAATATTTCACTGTGTGCTTATGCAAAAATACAATTTTTGCACTCCGGATATAAAAAAACCGTCCGGTGAAATATTTCACTGTGTGCTTATGCAAAAATACAATTTTTGCACTCCGGATATAAAAAAACCGTCCGGTGAAATATTTCACTGTGTGCTTATGCAAAAATACAATTTTTGCACTCCGGATATAAAAAAACCGTCCGGTGAAATATTTCACTGTGTGCTTATGCAAAAATACAATTTTTGCACTCCGGATATAAAAAAACCGTCCGGTGAAATATTTCACTGTGTGCTTATGCAAAAATACAATTTTTGCACTCCGGATATAAAAAAACCGTCCGGTGAAATATTTCACTGTGTGCTTATGCAAAAATACAATTTTTGCACTCCGGATATAAAAAAACCGTCCGGTGAAATATTTCACTGTGTGCTTATGCAAAAATACAATTTTTGCACTCCGGATATAAAAAAACCGTCCGGTGAAATATTTCACTGTGTGCTTATGCAAAAATACAATTTTTGCACTCCGGATATAAAAAAACCGTCCGGTGAAATATTTCACTGTGTGCTTATGCAAAAATACAATTTTTGCACTCCGGATATAAAAAAACCGTCCGGTGAAATATTTCACTGTGTGCTTATGCAAAAATACAATTTTTGCACTCCGGATATAAAAAAAACCGTCCGGTGAAATATTTCACTATGAAAATTTTCCCTGATATTCCATATAAAACCGATAAAATGCGGCCAGGACCAGGGCGTGAGTAATTTCTCTGTCCCGGATGAGACGGGGAATATCAGCAAGGGGCCGCAACACCACTTCAATATCTTCTTTTTCATCCTGATGCTGCCGGCCTGCAAGCACAACATCCTTTGCGACAAAGCTGTAACACTCATTGTTCTGTATGGCAGGATTGGGATAAACACTTCCGAGACATATTACCTCTGATGCCTGATATCCCGTTTCTTCAGAAAGTTCCCGGATTGCCGCCGCTTCAGGAGTCTCATTTTTGTCAACAAGCCCCCCTGGAATTTCCAGCGTGATGTCTCTTGTCCCATGGCGGTACTGCCGAACCAGGACAACTTCGTTTTGTGAGGTGATGGGAATAATATTCACCCATGAGGATGATTCTAAAATGAAAAAATTGTGTTCTTTTCCTGTACGGGGCGAAATAGCGGTGTCTGTTCTGAGGTTGAAAACTTTATAAGATTTATCTGTTTTGGCGGAAGTCACTTTCCACGGTTTCAGGGACATTCTGTGTTTCTCCTTTTAATATGTCACAATTTAAATTTTTACAATTTCAGAAAGTTCGACAGGAATGTAGGGTGGGTGGAGCGAAGCACAACCCACCGCACAAGGTGGGTTGCGCTTCGCTCCACCCACCCTACGTTTTTGTATCGGGTATATTATTTATGTCAAGTTTCTTAATATGTCATAATTTAAACTTTTTTACAATTTCCGAAAGTTCGACAGCCATCTGCGAAAGTTTTTTTGACGAGAGATCAGTCTTGGACGTATCCTCGGCAGTGCTTTTTGAGGCCATGCTGATATCCTGAATATTCCTTGAAATATCCTGCACTCCGCCTGCCGCATCAGATGAAGACTTGGCCACATTTCGCGTGCCTCTTGCCAGTTCATCAACATTTTGTGCCACATTTTTCGCCATCTCTGATGTCTCATTCGTTGATTTGGCAATCTCTCCCACTAAAATTGCAGATTCATTTGCATTCTTCGCAACATTTTTTACGATCACTGCATTATTTGACACAGATTTTGAGATTTCATTTGCCGTGACAGTCTGTTCCTCGACCGATGATGCGATCATTTCATTGATCGCTGTAATCTCATTTATTATTTTGCCGATGTCTTCCATGGCTTTTACAGCTTCATCAGTACGCTTTTGGATATGCTCTATCTGATCTGAAATCTCATCTGTGGCGTTTGCGGATTGTCGGGCCAGCTCCTTGACTTCGCTCGCAACCACGCCAAAACCTTTGCCCGCGTCTCCTGCGCCGGCTGCTTCAATGGTGGCATTTAAGGCCAGCATGTTTGTCTGATCTGCAATATCTTTAATGATTCGAATAATCTTTCCAATCTGCTTTGATGCTGCCACCAGCGCGCTCATTTTTACATGAACCTCACGGGTACGCTGATTCGCGTTCTGGGATATGCGGCTCGCCTGGGCTGTATTCTTTGCAATCTCGTTCAACGATGCTGTCATTTCTTCCAATGATGTTGCAAATTGGTTTATTTCAAGGGACATATCTTCACCTGATTCCGCCACCTGCTTTACATTGTCAGCGGTTTTCCGGGCCAGACCCGATACCTGAGTGAATGCCGACGACATTTCCTCTGTCATTGAGGCAATGTTTGAGACTGAAACGCTTGACTGTTCGGCTGTCGAGGCCATAGAATCAACATTTGCGGACACCTCTCTTGACGCGGATGCCACGGTTTCCGCCTTTGCGTTCATTTCTTTGACAGAAAAGGCCATTTGTGTGGAAAGCAATGCCAGTTCTTCAGATGACATTGACAGCTTATTCGTATTCTGAGCAATCTGTGAAATAATTATCCGGAGTTTTTCAATAAAGAGGTTAAAACAGTCAGCCAGGACTCCGATCTCATCTTTTGTTTTTATCTCAAGCCGCCGGGTCAGATCGCCTTCTCCTTCAGCAATATCTTTTAACCCTCTGATAACTTCGGATACAGGCTTTACAAGGTAAAATTTCAGGACAACGGAAAGAATTGCCACGAGGCAAAAACTCATCACACTAATTTTGATGAGAATATCAATGGTCAGATTTTTAAGGAGTTCTTCTATAAACCGGGTGGTAAAATAAATATCAACCACACCAAGAAGTTCTCCCTCATACATAATATCTTCGTTTTTAACAATAAAATCACCGGAAATTTTCCCGTCACATTCAATGATTTTCCAGTTTTTATCTCTCTTCCTGGCAAATAAAACTGTCTGTTTCTCAGCGTCCCTGATAACAACGGCATACAGGCTTTTTTCCATGGCCTCCAGTTCAATGAGTTTTGGAATGATTTTTTTATCCATAAACCAGAGGGGCCTTTGCAGACTGCTTGCCAGACGTTTTGAAATGGGAACCGTCATCTCGTCAAAATATGATTTCAATCGCCTGCTTTCATTGATGTAATCATAAACACTGAAACTGGTGGCAACGCATATTGAGGCTAAGATCACGATCAGAGAAATTGTGCCCATTTTTCGTTTAACGATTGTCTGATATTTCATAATTTCTCCCCTTTTATCTTACCTGTTTTTTTGTTTTCCAAAAATGGCATATTGGGAAACTATGAATCTTTATACCTGCACATTGTTTTATGAAAATAGAAAAAATAAGAAGAAGTTAATATGATAGGAGATTTAGCTAAGGGGTTTTCCAAAAAATAAAAATACCTGAAACTCGATAATCAACTTTTTTGTCCGAATCAGGTCAGAAAACTTGGTCATGGAGTGAATCAGATAAGTACCTGAGCAAAAGTTTTTTATATTTGTCCGGGAAGAACCCGGCTTTTTTCCCGGAATGACCCGCCGTCCGTGAAGGAAAAACCCGAGTTTCTCCGCAGTTCGCAGAAAAAAAGATACTGATTATAACGGATTCAGGGGAGGCTCCGATTTCGGGAGGCTGCGCGCGACCTTCCGTTTTCGCAGAAAGCCGGACGGACATTCCCGGAAAACGTCGGTTTCCGGGAAAACAAATATCCTGAATTTCCGGTTCCCGGAACCCCGTGACGGACAGATTTTCCATTCTGACATATAGTCATTTCAGGATGTTGTGCCCTTTCCTAAATCCGTTATAATCAGAAAAGATATATAAAAAACTTTTGCACAGGTACTTATGTTATATTCTGAATTCCCTGAATACGTTTGCATCATTTTTCGTTACGATCTGATACCATGCTGACAAAAGCAGTGTTCAATATAAATCAGCAGTTACAATAAATTAAATTTATAATAAATACATTGCGATCCGAAGCCTGTCAAGAGATTTATGAACAGAGCGGTGGTAAATACTGCTTGAATTAAGATAAAAAAATATGATACTTATCCGATGCATTGGGGAATTTCCCCTTTTCTGAATGTTCTTGATGCAAAGAAGGGACGTTATTCTGTCTTGTCACGGACTCCTGCTTTGATATGAAAATGCATCCGGATTCCCATGTTTGAACATGACATTCGGGATTTTCATGTTTCATTATGGCTGACAGGGTCACAGCTGTTCCCGAACAGGGCATTTCAGGGCTTCGGCCGGGAGCCTGTGGGTCAATGCTGCTGGCTCAGGCAGTTCCGAAAGGATCCGGAGTGCAAAAATTTTATTTTTGCGCCTGCGAAAAAGCATTTTTCGCATTCCGGAGAAATTAGTTCTGACCGGGTAGAATTTTCCTACCCGTGAATACTCTCTTTACCCCATTGACGGGTCTTTGTGACTTATGAAATAAATTATCAGGATATATAAAATAGGATATAAATATAACTTATTGAAATTATTTTATAGTTTGGTGCGTTTGGTGACAGGAGCTGCTTAAATATGGAAAAAAAAATCATAATAAATCATCATGAGGTAAATTCAGGTGACTCGGAGCTGCCTTCCGCCAATTCCGAAATCAGGGTTTTGCTTGTTGATGACCAGGCGTTTATCGGAAAAATCATCGGCCGGATGCTGGAACCTGAGAATGATATTATTTTTCATTATTTCCAGAGCGCTCGTGAGGCACTCAAGATGACAGATAGTATTTCCCCTACGGTTATCCTTCAGGACCTGGTTATGATTGAAATTGACGGATTACACATGGTGTCTTATTTTCGTGCCAAAAGAAAAACGCGCCATACGCCTCTGATTGTCCTGTCCGGTCATGAAGACCCTAAGATCAAAGCAGAAGCCTTTGCGCTCGGCGCAAATGACTACATTGTCAAACCGCCGGACAAAATTGAACTCATCGCCCGTATTCGCTATCATTCTCAGGCTTATATAAACAGACTGCAAAGAGATGAGGCCCACCGAAGGGTAAAAGAACAAAGTATCAAACTCAGAAATACGAATGAACAGCTCCGGGAGCAAATCGCGGAACGTAAACGAGTTGAAGAGGCTCTGCGTGAAAGCAAGAAAAAAGCTGAAACAGAACGGGAAGCTGCCGAATCCGCCAACAAAAAAGTGATGGACAGTATTCGTTACGCCCAGATGATACAGAGTTCCCTGTTGCCGAACCCCGATAATATCAGAAATTTTCTTACTGACAGCTTTTTCATCTGGATGCCCAGAGATATTGTGGGCGGTGATTTTATATTTACGGATTATTTTGAAGACGGTTTTATTATTGCGGTCGTTGACTGCACCGGGCACGGTGTTCCCGGGGCATTTATGACCATGATCGCCTCTTTTGGCCTGAGAAAGATCATAAGAGATGAGGGCTGGCGTGATCCGGCTCAGATTCTGAAGCGTCTGAATTTCTTTGTTCAGACAACACTTCAGCAGGATACGGATTATGCCCTTTCCGATGACGGCCTGGATGCCGCTATTTGTTTCGTAAAATCTGATGAAGCCATGATGACCTTTGCGGGGGCAAAACTGCCGGTGATTTATGTGTGTGAGAAGCAATTAACGCTTGTAAAAGGTGACGGACAGAGCGTCGGTTATAAAAAATCTGATTTAAGATTCAATTTCACCAATCACAGAATAGACATCAGGAGAGGCATGTGCTTTTATATGTTCAGTGACGGATATGTGGATCAGCTCGGGGAAAAAACTGACCGTCGGTTCGGAACCAGGCGATTCAAAAATCTTCTACAGGAAAACGCGCACTTACCTTTTGAGATGCAGCGGAAAATACTTCTTCAGGCATTTAAAGAATATAAAGGCAGAAATGAAATACAGGATGATGTGACGGTGCTGGGGTTCGGGTTCGGGAGTTAATCAGTTTTTGTTTTGTTCCCGCCACAGGGTTTCTGAACGAAGCCAGGGGACGCAGACTTGAAAAATAAGGAAATTGGAATGAATGGTCATAACTCAGATCTGCCTGAATCGGATTTATCTTCCGCCAGTTCCGGTATCAGGGTCTTACTTGTTGATGATCAGGCGTTTATCGGAAAAATGCTTGGTCGTATGCTGGAATCCGAAGAAGATATTGAGCTTCATCATTTCCAAAGTGCGAGAGAAGCCCTGAAAATGGCGGATGAAATTTCTCCGACAGTTATCCTCCAGGATTTGGTCATGCCTGAAATTGACGGCCTGAACATGGTGCATTATTTTCGCGTAAAAAAGCATACACAACACACCCCCCTGATTGTTCTGTCGGCCCAGGAAAACCCTCAGGTGAAAGCAGAAGCTTTTGCCCTCGGCGCAAATGACTATATGGTCAAACCCCCGGACAAAATTGAACTCATCGCACGCATCCGCTATCATTCTCAGGCATATATGAACAGGCTGCAAAGAGATGATGCCCACAGACGACTGGAGGAACAGACGATCAAACTCACCCAGACCAATGAGCAGCTCCTTGAGCAAATTGCCGAACGTAGGCGGATCGAATCAGCTTTGCGTGAAAGCAAGAAAAAAGTCGAAAAAGAGCGGGAAGCCGCGGAATCCGCCAACAAAAAAGTGATGGACAGCATCCGGTATGCCAAAATGATACAAAGTTCTCTGCTGCCGAATCCGGATAATATTAAAACCTTTCTCTCTGAGAGTTTTTTTATCTGGATGCCCAGAGATATTGTGGGCGGCGATTTTATATTTACTGATATCTTTGAACAAGGATTTATCATTGCGGTGCTTGATTGCACAGGTCACGGGGTTCCGGGCGCGTTTATGACCATGATTGCTTCTTTCGGACTGAAAAAAATCATCAGCGGAGAAGGCTGGCATGATCCGGCTCAGATTCTGAAACGTCTGAGTTTCCTGGTCAAAACCACACTTCAGCAGGATACAGACTACGCGCTTTCCGATGACGGTCTGGATGCCGCGGTCTGCTTTGTGGAACCCGATGAATCCCGGCTGACTTTTGCCGGTGCGAAACTGCCTCTGATCTGTAATTATGACGGAGAAGTGAAAGTCATCAAAGGCGACAGAAAAAGCATTGGCTATAAAAAATCCAGTTTGAAATTCAACTTTACAAATCACACGATCAGTATTAATAAAGGCATGTCTTTTTATATGTTCAGCGACGGATTTGTGGATCAGCTGGGCGGGCAGAGAGAACGCCGGTTCGGCACCCGGCGACTTGCCAACCTGATACGGAAAAACACACATTTACCGTTTGACACGCAGCGGGACATACTTATTCAGGCTTTCAACACATGGCAGGAATACGGTGAAAATGAAAGACAGGATGATGTCACCGTGGTAGGCTTCGGATTTTAACATTTAACAGAATGTCCTGCTTCGGATATTCGAGAAACACAAAGGCCAAGATAATCACAGCACGATCTGATATTAATAGAAATTCTCAATTCTCAATTCCATAAGCCATAGGCCGATGCCCGATGATCCACAGCCGGTCAGTGGCCCGGGTGATCACCACATGGAGAAGCATTCGGCTTTCCCGATTATCCCGATATTGTGCGGCTTCGGGATTGATCACAAGAATTCCTGAGAATTCCAATCCTTTGACCTGATGGGCATTTGTGACGATGATCCCCGGTTGAAATGAAAAATTGTCTCTTTCATGACGGCGCAGATGTTTCAGCCCGAGATGTTTCAAATCCTCAGCGATCTGATTTGCATCTGATTTGTAACGGCATACAACCCCGATTAATGCATTGGGACGGGCTTTAAGATAGTCTCTCAGTATCTTATTCGCGTGTTGCACGGTGTCTTCATAATTTCGGGTGCGAAGAATTTCCACGGGATCGCCGTCACGGAGAACCGTCATGGAGGGCTTCTCTTTCAGTATATGCCAAGCCAGTTCCATAATCTGACGGGTGGCGCGAAATCCCACTTTCAGGGTATCCGCACACACGTTTCTGTTTCCTGTCCGTTCCTGAAGCTCCCGGATAAAACCGGTAAACCCTTTGGCGTTCTCAAAAGAGACATCTCCTTTGATTTTTTGCGCCATATCCCCGCAGATTGTCACCGATTGTTCCTTGTCCGCGGCATAAAGAAGCGTGGCCAGTTCCACCTCGCTCAGGTCCTGAGCTTCATCTGCCATAATGTGAGCATAATTGGGACGGGCAGCCTGCACACCTTTCCGCTGCATGAGCCAGAGCAGAATCCCGGTATCAGCAAAGTCAATTTGTTTTTTATCACGAAGCCGGGTCTGCCATGTCACAAGCTGTTTAACAATGCCACTGGTTTTCCAGGATTTCGATTCTGCCACGATTTCATCCAAAAGCGCGGAATCAGTCAGGGCCGCATAAAGGTCTGCTTCGTGTTCCTCAAACCGGTGTATCAATCTCATTCTGAGCCGGTCCCGGGACTCCGGCTGAACACCTTCATAAAAAACAGGATGACTCTTCAGCATTTGAAAAAATTGCTCAAACTGATTCGCAGACCTCAGCAGCGTTTTAATCTTTTTAATATTCGGGTCCTTGTTTTTTCTCAGTTGCTCTATGAACCAGCCGCGGGATTTCCATAACAGATTTTTCAGATAACGATCCACCAGGGTAAGGGCGACAGCATGTTTTTTGAACCGTGTCACTCCGGGAGGCGGCGTTTGGGAACTATAGGTGACGCGGGTATTTGAAGCGCGAAACAATATTGATGCCCAACGGTGATAGGTTTCAATAAGCACGCCTTTTCCCACCCCCATTTCAGGGAGTGTCCTGGAAATATATCGCTGTAAAGAACGGTTGAACATCACCACCAAAATGCGATCCGGTCTGAACCGTGCAGGATTCTGATAAGCAAGATAAGCCACACGGTGCAGTCCCACCGTGGTTTTGCCGCTCCCTGCCCCGCCCTGGAGCAAAATCGTATTTGCTTCAGGCTGTGTAATGGTTCGGAACTGTTCGCGGCTGATCAGCGCGGCAATTTCCGGAAGCCGATGATCCGCAGATGCCTCTTTGTGAGATACGGATATCCCTGAGTTTTCTGCCTTTTCCCATATGCCGTTCGGGCCGCGTACCAGCAGGCAGCCATTTTCCGCAATTTTTCGGAGTTCCCCGTTGGTGGTATCGAGCTTTCGTTTACATTGTATTATCCCCGAACGTTCCCGATTCTGAATGCTCTCCTCATATTCCTCGCCAGTATCATATTCATAGTAAAGCCGGGAAATCGGGGCCTCCCGCCAGTCAATCACCAAGACCTGGCTGTTGCTGTCGAAAAAGGAACAGGACCCCATGCAATAACTGAGCCCCCCCAGATCATCGTCCTCCAATTCCATAATGGCAAAATAGGGGCAGCGAAGGACTCCGGATTCCTGATAGTGACGCATTCCGCGACGCTCACGGGCAGAGGCAATTCGTTCATTAATCTCCTGCTTTTCCTTCCAATCATTTGTCTCAAGCTTCTGCTGTTTGAGTTTTGATATTTCGAAGTCTATATTCTGCCGATCTTCCTGCTCCTCTGCCAGTGTCCTTTTCATCTTTCCGAGAATATCCTGTATTCGGCATTCTTCCTGCGTGATGATTTCTCTGAATTGTTCCATGATCAAAATTTTCCTTAAATATTATGGATTGTTATCTTTAATATCCTTATCTCCTGAGCTTGTGGAAATCAGAACACTTTTTCATCTGATCCGGTGTCAATCTGAGCGGAGGAAAATTACAATTCAGGAGAATTTTATCCAATCTCATACAACATTTTAAGCTTCTGATCCATAGAAAAAATGGTTGGGCGGGAAACTTTTTCTTAGGCCTGAATTTTTTCTGATTATAAGTACCTAACCATAAGTTTTCGATATTTGCCCGGGGAAGAAACCTGGGTGTGTCCCACCCTTTACACAAGGACAGGTTTTATGTGTGAAAGGCGGGACCCATCCGGTTTTTTTGCCACGAAGGCACGAAGACACAAAGTCTCACGAAGTCTCTTTGCGGTTCCTCTGTGTCTTTGTGGCTGATTTTTTCGGATAAAAGGCGGGACCCACCCGTTTTTTCTGCCGCGAAGACACGAAGTCTGACGAACTCTCTTTGTGGTTCCTTTGTGTCTTTGTGTCTTTGTGGCTAATTTTTTCGGATAAAAGGCGGGACACGCCCGTTTTTTCTGCAGCGAAGACACGAAGTCTGACGAAGTCTCTTTGTGGTTCCTTTGTGTCTTTGTGTCTTTGTGGCTAATTTTTTCGGATAAAAGGGGGGAGACAGGTGTCTCTCCCCCGAGGAGACGCTGAAACGAAAAATCTCCGCCCGGAAAAAAAACGGAACAAGACATCCGCAAAAAGAGCGTGAGAACAAGTGTGACAAGCGCGGGGGCTGGTGTGACAAGTGCGGAAGCGAGTCAGATGAGTCCGGAAAATCCGTTACGTCTGCAACTCCTGCTCTGCCAGTGCCACAATCCGCCCGATTAATCTTGAAATATCCCAAGTTGACGCGGGATCAACCTCTGCCGCGCCCAGGGCGGGAATGACAGCATTATTTCCGAACAAATCATAAGCATTTGTATAAAAGGACCGAACCGCTTCGCTTTCCGGTCCCTTGTCCGTGTCTTTGGGATGAAGGAGATACAGAGAAATCACAGGCGAAAAACCGCCCTGCCTTCTGCTGATGCCATGGACATAGCGCATGACCAGAAGCGGAAGTTTTTCAAAAAAGACAATATCAGCCGGAGAATACTTTGCATCAAAAATTGCCAGGATACTGTTCTTCCCGCTCGGATCCGGCCGGTCCTGATTCATTGAAATTTCAAAAATATAATCCGGCACCCGTTTGGAGTTGAACCGGGTTCTTTTCCCTTTTTTCCTGTAGGTGTCCCATATCCAGCCTTCCACATTCAGATAAGGCTCTTCCCGGGCAGCTTTATACCTCGGCGACCATATTTCTTTTTCATAATACAATATCAGGCTCATGCCGCTTTTTTGGAATTCATATTTATGTTTCGGCATACTGTCCTGATACACCATCTCCTGCGTTTTTGCATCAGGAATATCTTTTCGCTGAAATCCCAGTTTTTCAAGGCCGTCAATCAGCTTATACAGGCAGAAATACTCATAAAGCTCATCTATGGAGCGAACCCCCACCAGGGCTTCCTCATCAGACCAGTCAGCCGTGCCCATCTGATACCACCTGATGATCTTTTCAAATAAAATGCGATAATGAATATTTGCCTTTACCCACGGGGTCAGGGACGGCATTCCCACGAGAAGCCTTCTCACCGGAATTTTTTCATCAAGCACCCGCATCAGGTAATTGCATTTTTTCATGAGCTGATCACATTTTGCCTTGCGTCCTTTGAACAGCGCACCCACGGAACTTTTTATCTCATTGGAAAAGCTGACATATCTGTTGTTGGACCCGTTCCGATAGGAAGGGGTTTCAAAAGGTTCTCCGCTTCTTACCGGCCCGGATGATGTCTGAGATTCCAGGCGGTCACATTCTTTTCGGATTTCCAGCAAAAGGGTTTTTATACTGTTTAAATAGCTGTGCAGAACCTGATTCTCATACACATTGCTGTCCTCAACCAGCTCGTTGACCTCCAGACGGTTCACAGTATATGGGCGATTATCAATGATCGCGACCGCCTCGTTAAAATCCGGAACAGGGATGAGAATATCCAAATGTGAAAGCAGCCATTCCGAAGTGTTTGCCTCGAAATAATGATCCGGCCTCGGCATATGCACCACCCGTTTCGGGACAAGGCGGGTGCAATGTTTTCCAAGGAGGATGGGAAGCTGTTTTTCAAACAGGCTCAGTCCCTCTTCCACTTCCTTTAAAAAACTTGTTACCCTTTTCCTCCCCTTAGTCTGCTCCGCTGCCACCTGGGTCACGCTGAAACTTGCACCGGCCAGATCATCCACGCGGGATGAGAGATATTTAATCATTTCTCTAAGGCGGTCCGCAGTGATTTTTTTGGCTTTGACCTCAAACGGTGCCAGTTCAATCCACTGTTGTTCCCCCCCCTGTTTGCGCATCTCAATATCTAACTGACAGGACCCGAAGCAATTCAGAAAAAACGCCTGATAGCGATTTGTTCCTCTGGATTCAGGATGCCATATATAAATAATTTTGTTATCCAGTGTTCTGGAATATGAAGGCGGCTTAGGCAGGTCCGAAATCCAGAGAATCGGGTTTTGCATGTGACCTGGCGCGATAAGCTTAAAGGAAATTTCCTCATCCTCAAGAATCCACGGAAATGTGTTCTCTGTCATTCTGTCAAGCAGGGGGATTTCAATACGCTCCCCCTGCCTTCCGCCGGATAGCACGTTAATATAAAATCTGAAATCTTGTTGATCATCCATAATTTTTCTGAGGTTCGGGCCGGGGTTTCTGAACTGAGCCGTCTGAAAATGCCATTTTTTGTCATTATTTTTTATCCGATTTTCTCCGCTCCTTTTCCCGCTCCCTTTGACAGGCTCAGGGAGTGGGAACAGCGTGCCCTGAACCTGTCGAAGGGCAATCAAAGCGGACAAATAAAAATAGGTGATTCAGACGGCCTGACTCTGAACAAACCCGAGGCGTTGTGATTAACTAAAGAATGAATACGAATTATGCGTTTGTTTGCCGGCCTCGATAATACGATGTAAAAGCTTGCTTGAACGGTAAAGCGAGTTGTTCGTGGTAATTTCCTGAAGCTTTTCAAGTCGTTTGCTGAATCCCGTGCCATATCCCTCTATCAGCGGGAGGATATACTGGGCCACGGCAAAATCAATGGCCTGTTCATCCACAAGAATATCTCTGGCAACTGCGCAATATCGTCTTATTGAATAATATTTCCGAGGGCTGATCACGACCACAGGCGCGCCTTCGAAATCCGCTGTCTCTGTTTGTAATATTTCAATGATTTCTTTAATGATATCCCCCTCTTTACTGGCAAAATCCTCTTCCTCGGACCCTCCGAAAAAATCCTTCATCCTTTCAAATGATAATGCTGAATCCGGCTTCATCCGGTCGCTGTTAATGGGATTGGAATATTCATAGCTCGGTTCAAGTTTGATCACCGGAACCCGGTCAATGAGGCGGGGAGATAATCGTTCTGTGGTATTGTCATTATTAACAGTTCCGATAAAGCGGATGCAGGGTGAGATATGAAGAAATCTTTGGTTATTGGAACATCCTGTGTCAAGGTTCCTGTCTCCTTCCGGATCACACATGCCGAGAAAATCCGCCCAGTAATGCTCAATGGGAGACAGGTTGGCCTCATCCAACAATACCCATCGTGGAAAATCAGGCAGTTTGCTCTCTGCCTGGGTGACATAGAGAAAATCGTACAGACCGGTTCTTGCTTTCTGATACTGACCGCGCAGCGGATTGAAATATCCCAGGATATCCCGCTGGGAGGTCCATCCCCGGGATACGGGAATTTTCAGCAGATTGTCATTGTTTCCCAATGCCTCTCCGAGATAATGGACGATAGATGTCTTTCCGATCCCGGGAGGACCCGCCAGAATCGTAAGAAAACTTTGCTGAATACATATCATCAGGTTTGCGATTTCATCAAAGGAATAATTGCGGCCGCATTGTTCTGCAAGGTAATCATGAATTTTATCTAAAAACTCTTTTCTGGTTCCGTTAAAGGCTTTATGTCTTATATATGAGGCTATGGGTTTTGTCACTTCCGGTTCCCGGATATAATTCCCGTTAAGCAGATCCAGATAGGTCTTAATTTCAGTGAGCCGTTCTTCGATATCCTCTGATTTCAGTTTTTTTATTTCCGTTTCGATCTTTTTCTTGTTCAGCTTTAGGAATGTGATCTGTTCATCCAGTTCTTCAATTTGAATGAGCTGACCGATTCTCTCCTCTATGGCACGAAGCTCTTCGGTCCGTTCCTGTTCATAGCGTGTTTTCTCTTCCTTTTTTTTCTTGCTCAGTTCGTCAATTTCCCTGTAGAGCTGATCCTTCTTGGCATTAAGAAAATAAAGTTCTCTTTTAATTTTGGCTGCTTCTTTTTCTGCTTTGTCCTCAATATGTTTCAGATGATCCTTAAAGAATTTGTCTTTATTATCTTCAAGATACTGTTCAACGATTCTTTTTCCCTCGGTTTCATTGGTTAAAAAATTATTAATCAGAGCAGCCTGCTGGGTCCCGGCCTCGAAAATTTCCGGAATTAATTTTATGAGCCTGTCCCGGCGTTCCGTATCCATGCCGGTCAGATTTTTCAGACTCTTAATCGCCTCAAGCCATTCCGTGGCTGTTTTTCGGTTCAGCCTGGCACTGCTTGATCTGAGAAAATATTTGTTCCCCCATGTAATTAATCTGTCATCGGCAATATAATCACACTGATCATACTCAACGGTCTTTAAAAAATTGGTGTTAAAAAGATAAGTCACGGGGGGCAAAGAAATATAATTCTTAAAATCATCAAATTTTATGATAATTTTATTGGCATTTTCCGCTTTAACCTTAAATACATGATCCGGTTTCAGCCCCAATAAGGGGGACTGGGCAGCGCTCAGTCGGATCCCCTCGTCATCCTTTGCCCATTCAAACGGTCCGAAAAGATATGTGCCGTCATTAATAAAAACAGATCGGTTCGGCAGCGGGCCGATAAAATTCACATAAGGCTTTTCCACCGAGGGAAGTTCCTCTTCAATAATCGGACACATTTCAAACCGTTTTAATGCCTCCGCGTCCGACCCTCTCATCCAATATTTTTCAAGATAATCATTTTCTATATATGCCTCATTCTCATCTGCGCTGTATCTGTTGACCCGAAAAAACTCATAATCCGCAAATCGTCTGTCTATGGCTTCATATTCGCTTGATACCCATATGCGTCCGTTATTGGGAAAATCATAGCGGTCTGCTGACATATAATTGCTGTTTTCCAGTTCATATGCGATGGGAATCACAAACCCCCCGCTGGATGAAATTGGCCGATCTTTTAACGCCAATAATGGCTTAAAATCATTATTTTTTATTCTGTCCATGTGTCATTCCCTTTTTTTATATAAAAAATTATAACATCCGGAGTCTGAAACTCATTTTTCGGAAATTACAACCTCCGAAGTCTGAAACTCATAACCCCCGCGCCTGACATCTTACTCAGAACTGATTCATCAGTCATCACTCTCCTTCCGCAGCCTTGTTAATATCAATAATTTTAGTACTTTGTATATACTCACGCGTTTCATACCTGGTAATCCGCATAAGTTTTTTTGTAATTTTTCCCATCTTATCTATCTGAGTTTTAATAATCTTAATATATTCATACCTGGGATCCTCTTCTGACAAGTCATCTATTAACAACTGAGAAAAGCCTAAAATGGATTGCATGGGCTGGTTCAGTTCATGACAGACTGCCCCTGCCATTTCAAGCACACCTTCAAGTTTCTCTTCCTCCAAAAGTTTTTTGGTCAGTTCCTGCTGTGTCAGCGCGGATTTGATTCTTGCCAGCAATTCAATTTTATTCACCGGCTTACGCACATAGTCCGTGCCGCCGGATTCAAAAGCTTCTTTTAGTGTGTCATCATCTGTATTAGCCGTGATGAAAATTATCGGAATATCCTTTGTGTAAGGATGTTGTCTCAAAATTTTGCAAACCTCGTATCCGTCCATTTCAGGCATCATGATATCCAGCAGGATCAGGTCAGGAACCCCGTACAATTCTGTCCTTGATGTTGCAATCTCAAGTGCCTCGGGACCATTGGTGGCAACGCTGATTTCATAATCATCTGTTAATATTTCCACCAGCACTCTGATATTTGCGGGCGCGTCATCAACAATAAGTATATTTTTTTTTGCCAGGTTATCGTTCATTTTTTATGCTCTCCGATAAAATGCCCGGTTATCCTGTACTTCAGACCAGGTATTTTCTGTGCTGTTTGAAATCAACTTTGTTTATCAGGCTACTGATTATTCTGTTTTACTTCAGATTCAAACATAGACTGCCTGAATGCCTTTCGCGACCGCCGGAGACATACCTTTTTGTCCACGGGTTGCGTTGCATAATAATTTTGTAAGCCTAGATAAGTACCTAACCATAAGTTTTCGATATTTGCCCGGAAAAGAAACCCGGCTTTTTTCCCGGAATGACCCGCGGCCTGTGACGGAAAAAGCCGGGTTTCTCCCCTGTTCGCGGAAAAAAAGATGTATAAAAAACTTTTGCTCAGGCACTCACTTTGAAACAAGAGGCTTCTGAGGGAATTGAATCATGCGTTTGTTTGCACATTCCTATATTTATCATTATAGCAACTTCTCAAAGCAGCTTCAACTGATTCTTTTTCATTATTACTCAGTAGGTCGAAAAATTTTCGGGCTGTCGCGGGACAGACACGGCGAACGGGGGAGAAACCCCATATGCATCAGGCTAAGATTACAACCTACTGTTTTTATTAACTCTGATTTTGCCGGACGGGGTTTGCAACCCCGTCCGGAATATTTTCCGGATCGCCGCCCGCAAACGTTTCGGACGGGGTTGCAAACCCCGTCCGGCAGCCGTCCCGCATTCTTAGCCTGATGCATATGGGGAGAAACCCGGCTTTTTGCGGCGGGGAGAGTCTTCTGACCCGGGAAAAAGCCGGGTTTATCTGCCATATCGCACACAGTCCGGAAACTTTTCGATCTACTATTACTCAGTGATCAACTTTTTTGAGTTGCTTTCGAAAACGGCCTGTCACTCCTGCAAAAGCAGAAATCCGCTGCCTGTGGCGTCAAACTTCCCTTTTTCAAAAAATTCAAAATATAACCTTATCAATAGTTCGGACAATTTTCGCAAATCAGCGGTGTGTAAAGCTGTAACATGTTGAAATTAAAGGATTTGAATTTTCAGCCTCGAAATTTACAAATTCTGTAAAAACAATAGGTTATAAAAACTGTCCGAACTATTGACCTTATGAAAATCCGGATTAAAAAAGACAATAAATTCAGTCAACAAAAAAAATTTGAACATCAAATGAAACATTTTAAACAAAATTGCCGATCAAAATAAGCCTGACTGTGTTGAAAAAGCAGGTCTGCCGGCTTTATAATCTGTAAAATTGATTCCTTTAGGTATCAGAATATTATAATCTGTCATACAACAGACCTGATCAGAAATAAAAATCCGCGGCCGAAACCCGAAAAACAGAGTGCCAAACTTACAGTTTGGCCCGGCATGTCCTGGCCGGCGGGTATCCGCAATACTGTTGACTTAAATATAAGCGGGTATTCCGATATTTTCTTCGGAGTGCGAAAAATGCTTTTTCGCAGGCGCAAAAATATAATTTTTGCACTCCGGATCCGTTCGGAATTGCCTAAGTCAAAAGCATTGGCGGGTATCCGGGAGAATACAGCAGCTCGAAAATTTTCAGGAAAAGCCCCCTGAAAGGGCTGTTTGTCAAAACCCGGGCCAAAGATCCGGATACGTTGTTTTCTAAAAATAGCGTACAATATTATAAACAAGATACAGATTCAATAGAAAAAATATCTATGTTAATCGAAGTGTGGGAAATTATTTATCTGATGACTGGCAGCAAATCGAAAACCTTTCAGAGAAAGCCCTGAAACTCGATAATCAAGTTTTTCTCTGTCATTCATGCTTTCGCAGGAATGACAAACTTTTTGTTTGAATCAGGTCAAAAATTTGTCGGGAGAAGTTTGCAAGCCCGTCTGAGATGTCCGCGGGTCCCTGACCATAACTGTTTCAGACGGGTGGTAAATCCTACAAAGTCCTGCCCGGCTATCTCAGACTGATGCATATGGGACTGAAGCTTCGGCAATATTCGCAATACTGTTGACTCAGGCGTAAGCAGGTTTTCCGGTATTCTCTCCGGAGTGCGAAAAATGCTTTTTCGCAGGCGCAAAAATAAAATTTTCGCAGGCGCAAAAATAAAATTTTCGCAGGCGCAAAAATAAAATTTTTGCACTCCGGATCCGTTCGGAATTGCCTGGTTCAGCAGCATTGGGCAATATTCGGGGCGGGGATGTTTGTTGTTGCGGAAAAAGGAAAGCATATTGAATAAAATCATAAAAAAAAGCAGTTAGCCGTTCCCGGGTATTAAAATTGCAAATAACTGCCAAGCCGCGGGAGTTAAAAAACAGCATCAGGATTTTTTAAAACTTTTTGGGTCAATATTATATTTCCCTATTCTGTGGGCCAGTTTCCTCGGGCTGATCCCCAGGAGCTTGGCCGCATTGACCTGAAATCCGCCTCCTTTGCGCAAGGCTTCAATGATCAGATTTTTTTCAATTTCTTCCAGTTTTTCATCTATGGACAATAATTCCTTCAAGGGGGCAATCGTCTGATTTGTTAAGCTTTTCTTAACATTTTCAGGCAGATGTTCCGCCTGAATGGCATCTTCCTCACACATGACCGTGGCCCGTTCCACAGCATTTTGGAGTTCCCGAACATTTCCCGGCCATGCATGCGCCATGAGTAATTGAGAGGCCACCGGTGAAACTTTGGCAGGCTCAGGCACATTTTTTTGAAGAAAATGATCTGTCAGCACCAAAATATCTTCCTTTCTTTCTCTTAACGAAGGGAGTCGGACAGGAAAGACATTAAGCCGGTGATAAAGGTCCTCCCTGAATGTTCCTTCCTCTACCATTTGTGTAATATCCTTGTTTGTTGCGGCGATGAATCGTATGTCAACTTTGATAGAATGCAGTCCGCCCACGCGCTCAAATTCCCCTTCCTGAAGCACACGAAGGAGTTTTGCCTGGGTTTTCAGGGGCATATCACCGATTTCATCCAAAAAGAAAGTCCCTTTGTTTGCCAATTCAAACTTTCCTGGTTTTTTGGCAATCGCGCCGGTAAACGCGCCTTTTTCATGACCAAAAAGTTCGCTTTCCCAAAGCTCATCCGGTACAGCCGTACAATTGAGGGCGATAAACGGCTTGTCTTTACGAAGACTGTTTTCATAAATACCTGTGGCAATCAGCTCTTTTCCGGTTCCGCTTTCTCCGAGAATCAGCACCGTCGTGTCAGTGGGAGCAACTTTCATGACCTGGCTTAACACCCCCCGCATGGCCTTACTGTCAGCAATAATATCCGGAAAATATTTCCGAACCTCCACCATCGTAAGCACATCTGTAACCTGTTCAAAAACCTGGGTGAACTCCTTAATCTTGTCTGTTGATTTTTTTTTCTTATTTTCTTCCGGTTTCCTATCGGAAAGAACTCTGAGCTGTTTTGTCTCTTCTATAAATTTTTCCACAGGTCTTAAAATAATCCAGAGAATAAGCAAAGTACACGCGTAGGTAATACCGCCAATAATAATCGCAAGCCAGAAAGCAGGTGTGCCCGGATCCAAATGATGCTCCATACAATATTCAGTCAGACGAAAGGACATAACAGACGCCAGGATAGCAAAACCGCCAAAAATCACCGGAATAATAATATAAAGACTTATATGATAATGTTTCTGCGTCATATTGGAAACTTGAAACTTGAAACTTGAAACTTGAAACTTGAAATTCGGACTTTATCCAGTTTCCAGTTTCCAGTTTCAAGTTTCAAAATTATTTCACCATTCTTGTCATATCCCACATGGGTAAAAATATTGCCAGCGCAAAAAAGCCCACGACTGCGGCCATACCAACCGTCATAAAAGGAGCGATGAGTTCGGAAATTCTTTTCATGGCATACTCCACTTCTGTATCGTAATGCTCTGTAATTTCATTCAGCATTTCATCAAGGTTTCCGGACTCTTCTCCGATGGCAACCATATTGACAACCATGGGGGTAAAATATTTGGCAGACTTGAGAGGAGCGGAAATGGTACTCCCTGTTTCAATTTTTTCTCTTATTCGATTAAATTCACGGGAGACTGCCGCATTGCCGATGGTTCCGGACAGGATCGTCATGGAATCAAGAATTGGCACGCCGCTGGACTGAAGTATGGCAAAAATACTGGCAAACCGCGACATGGTCGCCTTTATAAAAAGAAGGCCAAGCACGGGGGTTTTCATCAGAGAAAAATCCCTCGCGTATTTCCCCGGTTCTGTCCTGATAAAAGAGATCAGCATTGCCCCCCCTGCGACCACGCCAATAAGAATGAAATACCAGTAGCCAGATAAAAACTCGTACATAAGAATACATATCTGAGTGGGCAGAGGAAGGGCTATGCCTGCTCTGACAAATATATTAACATATGTGGGAATAACAAAGGTCAGCATCACAAAAAAAGCAATCCCCAGAAAAATACTTACAATGACAGGGTATTGAAGAGCAGCCTTGATATCTGATTTTATCTTGTGTTCATGTTCCATGATATAGGTCAGGCGATCCAGAACCTTGGGAAGTTCGCCGCTGGCTTCCCCGGCCTGAACCACGCTGCAATACAAAGGAGAAAATATTTTCGGGTGCTTTCTGAATGCGCCGTTAAGACTTAATCCGTCCTGAATATCCCGGGACATAAAACCGACAACCTTTTTCAGTTTCCGATTCTCTGTCTGATTCTCCATTACTTGTAATAGATTTAGCATGGGAACCCCTGCCCGGATCATGGTTCTGAACTGTTTGGTAAAAAGAATCAGTTCCCATGCCTTAATTTGAACCAATTTCTCTCCTATGGTCCATTGGCCGGTTTCAGATGATTTTGCCCCGGACTTGTCCTCTTTTATCTTTTTTACTTTGGAGGGTATATGGCCGCGGGCAGCTAATACATTGCTCGCCATTTCGGCTGATTCAGCTTCCAGCAACCCGGATATTTTATTTCCGGTTTCATCTATGGCCTGGTATGAGAATTTTGGCATATTTCCTCCTCTTATTTGAAATTCTTTTTCCCGGGGCTTTACCCCGGGCGATATAAGTACCTAACCATAAATTTTTGGTAGTCCTGCACAAGTAGTGATGAATGGGATTCAGTGTCCCGATAATCGGGGGAGTGAACGGGATTCATCACTACCTTTGCAGGACTACCAAATTTTTAATATCTGCCCGGGGAAGAAACCCGGCTTTTTTTCCGGAATGATGCGTCTCGGGTAAAGGAAAAAGCCGGGTTTCTCCGCCGCTCGCGGAAAAAAATGTATAAAAAACTTTTGATCGGGTACTTAACTACGCGCTTTCAGAGCTTTCTCCAAATGTTTTCGATCTGGTGATAATCTTCTCTCTGTGCCATTCAGATGACTTTCATGGCCCACGGATAACTGTTCACGTCATAATTGCCGATGCAGCCTCATCCATTGTTGTTATTCCTTTTAATATTTTTTCAGTGACATTTTCCTTTAATGATTTGAATTTTCCGGCTGCTTTGGCAGCCCGTGTGATTTCATGTGCGGGCCTGTTTTCTATGATCATATTCTGAATCATTTCATCAATAACCAGAACCTCGAACACGCCTATTCTGCCCTTATAGCCCGTATTCATGCAATTGAAACACCCTTTTGCCTGCATGAAATCAGAGCCTCCTCTGCCCTCCGAATCAGTATCCCGGAATAACCTGGAAACATTTTCCAGTCCCCAATATTTTAAAGAAGCAGAAGGCGGATCATAAGGCTGTTTGCAATACGGACAAACCTTTCTGACCAGACGCTGGGCAATTGACAGCAACAATACAGAAGAAATAAGAAACGGCTCTATGCCCATGTCAACAAAGCGGGTGATGGTTCCTGCCGCATCATTGGTATGAATGGTGCTGAGAACCCTGTGACCGGTAAGGGCTGACTGAACAGCAATGGTGGCTGTCTCAGGGTCCCGGATTTCTCCAACCATAATAACATCCGGGTCCTGGCGCAATATTGACCGTATTCCGCTGGCAAAGGTCATGCCCGCCTTCCGATTTAACTGGGTCTGCCGTATCTTTTCAATTCGGTATTCCACAGGATCCTCCAGCGTAATAATATTGATATCCGGCTGATTGATCTTCTTGAGAACTGAATACAACGTGGTTGTTTTGCCGCTTCCTGTGGGACCGGTACTCAGAATCATGCCATAGGGCTTGGTTATCGTGGATTCGATTTTGTCTCTGTCTTCCTCGGCCATGCCAAGCTGCTCAAGCGCATAAATTCCCGTGCTTGTATCAAGGATACGCAGCACCAGATTCTCCCCGTAGATGGTGGGAATGATGGATGCCCTGACATTGATCTCTTTGTTATTCATCCGGGCTGTGAATCTTCCGTCCTGGGGGATTCTGGATACAGAAATATCCATATTCGCGAGAATCTTAAACCTGGAAACAATAGGCAAAATCATACTCTTGGGAGGTGCCGGCACATCACGAAGCTTGCCATCCACACGGAACCGGACCTGGACAGAATCCTTCTCAGGGCTGATATGCACATCACTGGCCCCCTCATTTACAGCCTGAGAAAGAATGGCATTTACGAGACGAACAGTTCCCGACTCCTCAGCCATTCCCTGGAGGGATTTTACTTCCACATCTTCAGTCGCCAGCAATTTTTCCATATCCTCATCACCGCTATTGTAGTGCATTGCTTCCATATCTCCCAAGACCCCGCCGATCCCGGATTCAGCACCGTAAATATTCGTGATCAGAAAATTCAGCTGCTGTTCAGTGCAAATTACGGCTTCAACTTCAATATCGGTATATGCTTCAATGGCATCCAGCGCATTGATATTCATGGGATCCGTCATAGCCATAATAAGGAGACTGCCGTTTTTTTTCAGCGGGGCAGCCTGATAATTCTGAGCCATATCAATGGGAAGAATTTCAGAAAGATTCACATTAATGGGATATTTATCCGGACGGTATTTTTTCACCCCTAACTGCTCTGAGATGATGTTCAGCATCTGAGGATCGCTGACAAGGCCTTCCTGGACAAGAAACTCTCCCAATTTCATATTTGTCTTTTTCTGATTTATCAGTGCTTTTTCAAGGTCTTCATTATTCAGGAGACCGATATCCACCAACATTTCTCCCAATCTTTTCTTCAATGTTTTCCTCCGCTTTGAGAGTGGGAATACCCAGATTTCCTGGCATGTAGGGTGGGTGGAGCGAAGCGCAACCCACCGTTTGTCAGATGCCGGTGGGTTGCGCTTCGCTCCACTCACCCTACATTTTCTATATTTTTGGGTATTTTATTTTTTGGAAAATCCCTTAAAAGGATCAGCAAAAAACACAGTCTCCTTCTCAAAAGATAAGACATTTTTTCCGTCAGGAAATACCGACACGCTCAACCGGTTCAGCCTGTTGCGGGCTGATATTTTATCAGAAAAATATTCTGTAAGGATCAATGAAAATTTCAACCCGTTGTGTTTATGCCAATAAGGGATTAAACGGACGGAAGGAATATCCCTCGAATTTCGATTATCAGAAAGATATGCCCTGAGCAATTGAAATGCCGTTTCAAGATTATCTGCCTCTGCTATTTCCACCCAATATCCTTTAAAAGAATTTCGGAGTTCAGGCTTTGAATCCTGAATTTTAACAGGTATTGCCGGGAAAGAGATGACATCGCCAATTGCAAGACGATTCGGATTCTTTATATGAAGGTTTGCCCGTATCACAGCTTTCTGATACTCAGGGATCAACGTGCTGTAAACCATTCTGATTAACTTCCCCAACGTCTCTCCCTTTTTTACAATGATTTTCCCCAATAGTAAAGGCATTTCAGATGGTAACTTTCCATTTTCCAGTTTTGGCCTCCGAGTTTTCAGTTCCGAGTTTCCAGTTTCCAGTTTCCAGTTTCCAGTTTCCAGTTCTGAGTTTCCAGCTTCAGGTTCCGAGTTTTCAGTTTCCAGTTCCGAGTTTTCAGTTTTCAGTTCCGAGTTTTCAGTTTTCAGTTTCCAGTCTCCAGTTTCAATAACAGCCGCCACGATCAGCCCGAAAAGCAGACAGAAAACGACACGACTAAAACCAAATTTGAAAAACCCGGCTTTTCGGTGCGAGTCTGGCAATCCCCTTTTCACACATGAACAAACCATGGGCCAGTCAGCCACGGATCGGTTCTGAATAATCATCGTCAGGACGATTCGATGGCACAGGTTGATTATTTTCCGAGGATATCCCCGGGTTGCCCGGTATATTGCCCAAAAAGCCGAATAAGTAAAAAGCCCGGGCAGTTGCACAGCACCGCCTGACTGCTGAACCCGGAACTGAATCATCTGTCTTGTATCTTTGAAGTTCAGAGGCCCCAAAAAATGATAAAGATCAATTCGGTCTGCAAAATTGGCTTTTTCCCTGAGTATCTCCCTAAATTCTTTCTGTGCAAAAATGACGATCTGTAACAGCTTGTATTCATTGGTCTCATAATTAAGGA
Organism: Desulfonema magnum; assembly: GCF_017377395.1. Classification (GTDB taxonomy): domain Bacteria; phylum Desulfobacterota; class Desulfobacteria; order Desulfobacterales; family 4be13; genus Desulfonema_C; species Desulfonema_C magnum. Next base: position 2,100,312 of record NZ_CP061800.1, read on the forward strand.
ATTCACGAAGGATTTCAATACAGAACTCGGGAAGTTTCTGCCCCTCGTCAATGATCATGATGATGGTTTTCTTTTCATCCACCCCCTTACGAAAAAGATACTGTTTTATGATCTCTTTTAAGTGCCAGTCATCAGGAATGTCGCCTGAAAGAGACGAATTAAAATGTTCGGACTCATTTTTTTCAAACATTCCGGTGACTGTGATAAGAAATTCCGAGGAATCGCTGAAATAAGGATCAAGGATGAGATGAGTTTCAACATCTTCATCATTGGCAAACTTGCGGATAAGCTGGCGGCAAAGTGTTGTTTTTCCGGTTCCCACCTCACCAATAATCACATTTAAACCTCTGCGCAGACGGAGCGATATTTCCAGTTTTTGGAGACATGACAGATGCTGCTGGGAATGAAAAAAAAATTCCGGATCAGGTGAGTTGGAAAAAGGTTCCTTATCCAGATTAAGGATTTTAAAATAATCCATCCCTTCCTCACAATAAATCGAGTTTCAAATTCTCAATTCTCAATTATAATAATTTTTTTTGGATCGCTGCTGACAGATTCAGCGGTTGCTGTAACGTCAACCTCGCCCGAGAAATCTCTTGCTGTGAAAATGGCTTTTGCCTTACCTTTATCTGAAGTTGTCGCCGTACTGGTAATAAACGCCAGAGCAGGATTATCCAATGTGAAGCTGATCTCAACACCGGACAGGGGATGCCCGCTCGCGTCATATGCGGTCGCATAAATCTTCGCTGTCTCTCCCGGATAAACCGAATCCCGGGCCGCGGTCACATTTATCATGGCGACCGCAGGCCGCGCGGGTGCCTCCGTGATCTCAATATCGGCAGAGCCGGAAACATCTCCCGAAACAGCGATGACCTCTGCGAGTCCGGGCTGATCAGATGCCTCAAACACGGCCGTTGCCACTCCAGCGTATGTTGTCACCGAGGCCGGAGACATTTTTCCATACACGCCGTTTTCAGTCTCAAATGTCACTGCTGTACCGTCAGGAACCGGATGTCCGGCCGCGTTCACCACCTCGGCCGTGACCGAGGAAGTGCCGAGAACAGGAATGCTTGCGGGGGACGCCTTTACACGAATTTCATCCGGGGCGGACTCATCAAGAATAACCACCCGCACCGGAGGATCACCGCTCACGAATTCCGAATTCGCGGTAATTTCCACCTCCCCCGGATGCTCTCTTGCGGTCAGAACGGCAGTCGCCACACCGCGGGCCGATGTCGTCGCCGTCCCGGTAATAAACGCCAATGCGGGATCATTCACTGCGAACGTAATCTCAACACCGGAGAGGGGATGCCCGCTCGTATCATACGCAGCCGCATAAATCTCGGCTGTCTCTCCCGGATAAACCGAATCCCGGGCCGCGGTCACATTTATCATGGCGGCCGCAGGGGGTGCGGGTGCCTCCGTGATCTCGATATCGGCAGAGCCGGAAACATCTCCCGCACCCGCGATGACCTTTGCGAATCCGGGCTGATCAGATGCCTCAAACACGGCCGTTGCCGCTCCCGCGTATGTTGTCACCGAGGCCGGAGACATTTTTCCGTAAACGCCGCTGTCCGTCCCAAACGTCACTTCTGTGCCGTCGGGAACCGGATTTCCGGCCGCGTTCAGCACCTCGGCCGTCACCAAGGAAGCGGCGAGAACAGGAATGCTTCCGGGGGATGCCTTTACACGAATTTCATCCGGGGCGGACGCATCAAGAATAACCACCCGCGCCGGAGGATCACTGCTCACGGATTCCGATGCCGCGGTAATTTCCACCTCCCCCGGATAATCTCTTGCGGTCAGAATGACGGTCGCCACACCGTCCGCCGATGTTGTTGCCGTCCGGGTAACAGACGCTAATGCGGGATCATTCAGCGTGAACATGATCCCGACACCGGAGAGGGGATGCCCGCTCGCATCATACGCGGCCGCATAAATTTCGGCTGTCTCTCCCGGATAAACCGAATCCGGGCTCACGGTCACATTTATCATGGCGGCCGCAGGCTGTGCAGGCATCTCCGTGATCTCGATATCGGCAGAGCCGGAAACATCTCCCGCACCCGCGATGATCTTTGCGAATCCGGGCTGATCAGACGCCTCAAACACGGCCGTTGCCAGTCCCGCGTATGTTGTCACCGAGGCCGGAGACATTTTTCCATACACTTTGTTGTCAGTCCCAAACGTCACTTCTGTGCCGTCAGGAACCGGATTTCCGGCCGCGTTCAGCACCTCGGCCGTGACCGAGGAAGTGGCGAGAACAGAAATGCTTCCGGGGGATGCCTTTACACGAATTTCATCCGGGGCGGACTCATCAAGAATAACCACCCGCGCCGGAGGATCACCGCTCACGGATTCCGATGTCGCGGTAATTTTCACCTCCCCCGGATAATCTCTTGCGGTCAGAATGGCAGTCGCCACACCGTCCGCCGATGTTGTTGCCGTCCGGGTAACAGACGCTAATGCGGGATCATCCAGTGCGAACGTGATCCCGACACCGGAGAGGGGATGCCCGCTCGCATCATACGCGGCCGCATAAATTTCGGTTGTCTCCCCCGGATAAACTGAATCCCTGGCCACGGTCACATTTATCATGGCGGCCACAGGCTGTGCAGGCATCTCCGTGATCTCGATATCTGCCGAGCCGGAAATGTCTCCCGAACCAGCGATGATCTTTACGAATCCGGGCTGATCAGACGCCTCAAACATGGCCGTTGCCAGTCCCGCGTATGTTGTCACCGAGGCCGGAGAAATTTTTCCGTAAACGCCGCTGTCAGTCTCAAATGTCACTTTTGTGCCGTCAGGGACACGATTTCCTGCCGGGTTCAGCACCTCGGCCGTCACCGCGGACATGCCGAGAACAGGAATGCTTCCGGGGGATGCCTTTACACGAATTTCATCCGGGGCGGACGCATCAAGAATAACCACCCGCGCCGGAGGATCACTGCTCACGGATTCCGATGTCGCGGTAATTTCCACCTCCCCCGGGTAATCTCTTGCAGTCAGGAGGACGGTTGCCACACCGCGGGCCGATGTTGTCGCCGTCCCGATCATAAACGCCAATGCAGGATCATTCAATGTAAAGATAACCTCAGCGTCAGATATGGGGTTTCCGCTTTCATCATATACACCGGCATAAATCTCTGTCGTGTCCCCGGGAAGGAGCAAATCCGAAACAGCCCTCACATCCACGGCCGCGGGAATAATTGTATCATTCTCCGGTTTCCGATTCCAGCCAATCTGAATTGAACTTTCAGATGACCTTGTGAGGTTGTCGCTTACCTTCCAACTGACCTGCACCGTAATCGTGGCCTTTTCATCCGGGGTAGCGTCACCAGGTTTGTCATCATGAATCGTAAACACATACTCAGTCAGTGCGAGATGGTCAGCCAGATTTGTGCTGATGCCACTGTCCTCATATTGTTTGGATATTTCGCCGGACAATATGCCGGCATCGGTTTTGATCGTGACCTCGGAGCCACGGGTCAACTGATTCAGATTTGGATCGCAGACAACTACCCTGATTTCCCGGGAATCGCCATCTTCTATGGCCAGGTTCTCAGCACCTTTTTCAAAATAGATGACCGGAGTACCTGTGAGCAAAATCTGAAAATTTTCAAATATGTACTTGTTTGCGTCCCACTCGCCATTTTTTGCATCCCAGAATCCGTCGCCTCCCGAATCAAACCATAGCTCCTCAGGATGGCCAGTTCCCTGCCTGTCATACCCGTCATCGTCATTATAATCACAAAACGGATCCTCATGCGTGTCCGTAAAAATTTCCCCGGGATCACAGACACCGTTGCCATTGCTGTCATCAAAATGCTCCTCGCCCTTTGTGTAAACAAGAACAGAACACAGGCCGTCTCTCGGATTGGCGTCTTTTGGATCATATCCGTAAATCGTTTGTAAATAGTCCTGTAATTCAAGTTCCCAGGGAAACGGCATCACATCCTCGGCACTCCCTCCCTGGGTGCGGACGCTTACCCGGGCCAGACCGTTTTCATCTGAGACCCCTTCGCTGCTGTTCACCGCGAGACCCCGCTCCGAGGCAAAAAAGACCGAAGTTCCTTTTAAAACATTATAGTTGCCAAAACGATCCGCCAGACAGACCGAGATTTCTGCTGTTATATTATTGTATTCAAGTCCTGCAAGATTCAGCTGGGAAGAGGCCACACTGAGACGTTTTGCAGAAGGAACACCTCCGCCAATGGAAATCATCGGGGATTGCGTTGTCATCAGCATACCTGAAACATCTGTCGCGGCAGTGAGAATCACAGGACCTGCCACATAGCCGCTGTGAAGCGTGACCTCGGCAATGCCCTCCTCATCTGTGAAAACCTCGGCTTCATCAGCAGGCCCGTCAGCCCCGGCCCTGATATATTCATCTCCGTTCGGACCGGTCATGGTGATCCGCACATTCACATTATTCAGCGGATTATTTTTACCGTCTTTTACAATGAATCTGACAACACATGTCTCATTTTCCCCGCGGCCCCGGACTGCTATCATCTGAGGTTCGGCTGAAAGGAATTCTATGACTGCCGCAGGAGGCGGTTCAATGACAATATCCGTTGCTTTGGAAATCGTTCCCGAACTCACACTGATGGTCACTGTCCCGGACTGGTCAGCCGCTTCAAAAATAGCAGTGACCATACCGTTATGTGTCATCATTGAAGCACGCGAAATGCTTCCGAGGAGATTGTCCTGGACCTCAAAAACAACTTCTGTGCCGTCGGGGACCGGATATCCGTCAGCGTCTGATATCTGGGCTGTGACTGCGGAAGTTTCATGAATAATGACACGCGAAGGATTTGCTTTTAAATCAATTTGATTTGGCGCAAATTCATCAAGAATGATGATTTTATCGGAAAGATCGTGGCTCACGGTTCCCGCTGTGGCTATCACTCCGATTTCACCCGGGTAATTTCTTGCTGTCAGAATGGCCTCGGCCATGCCATTATCCGATGTTGTCACGGTATCAGTAATAGATGCCAATGTCGGATCATCAAGCGTCAGGGTGACCTGAACACCTGACAGGGATCTCCCGCTTGTATCATACACAACAACCCTGACAGGTGTTGTCTCTCCCGGATAAATTGAAAATGAGTCTGCTGTCACATCTATGGCCCCGGGCGTCGTGATCCGGCTTTCCTCAGCAGGCCCCCCGCAGGAAAGGAAAAAGAGACAAACACAGATCATCACCGCACTGACAGAAAAATTGCTTCTCATTTTTAAACTCCGGCATCCTTTTGTTCTCAAGCCCTGATATCCTCTTATTTCCAATTCTCCGGCATCCTCTCGCCGGATCCCTTTGTTCTCAGTCTCAGACTCAGCAGATCGAAAAGTCTTGGGGCTGTGCGGGACCGCTGAGAAATTCCGCACACGGTTAGGGAATTCGAAATAAATAATATACCCGATACAAAAAAATTTCTACATTTCCGGGTATTTTATTTTTGGGGAAATCCCTTAATCAAAAAATTATCCGGAGTGCCAAACTTGCAGTTTGGCACTCCGGAGGGATAAATTGTTATGACATGACGCACCCAGAAAGCACAAAGCGTATCTGTCTGAGACTTGAAACGAACGTACTCGGTTTTATACAACAAACGGATTTTTTTACCCGCGGTTTATTCCAATTTATGGAAATAATTGTCGAGCTTCTCCAAATCTATGGGTCTGAGTGTCTCCCGCACAATCCAGAAAGACACAGGATTGAGATCACAGCCGATAACCTTTGCTCCAAGGCGATTGGCTTCCGCCAGCGTTGTGCCGCCGCCCATGAAAGGATCGAGGATTATTATAATATCTTCCAGGTTATGGCTTTTGAAATAGTGGCTGTACGGAGACAAAGACCCGCCGTTTGTGATAAAAAGCATGTCTGCCGAGTTTGTCGCCAAAAGGATAACTGAGCGAAACAAAGCCCCGGGACGACGCGCCCACCATTTATGCAGAGAGTAAACCGGACGATAATAGTGGCGTTTGCCTGTTTCATCCTGAGCCAATTTGCTAATGGTTTCTTCGGTGTATGAATCTGTGAATTTTTTATTATGCATAAGTCTGAAAGAACTTTATGAAGCACACCAAGGGAATATGTCAAGAGAAAATAAAAGCATTTTTGCCCGCAAGGGCTGACAGTTCCCGGACAAATCCGTTCATATAACCGGCATGGGCATTCATTTCCTCGGAAGTGCCAGCCATCTCTTCAGCATTCGCGGCGCTCACCTGCACGGCCTTATCCATTTCAGACATGGATATGCTGATATGGGTGATCCCCCGGGCCTGTTCATTTGAACCTGCGGCAACATCAGCGATCAGTTGGCCGATTTCATGGAAATTTTTTTTCACTCTGGCAAAGGTCTCATTGACCACTGAGACCATATTTGAGCTGTCAGCCACCTTGCTGATTGTGGTTTCGATAATGACGGAAGTATTTTTCGCAGCGTCTGTCGTTCGCATGGCAAGATTTCGAACCTCATCCGCGACCACTGCAAATCCTGCCCCGGCCTCCCCTGCCCGGGTCGCCTCCACAGCCGCATTCAGTGCCAGAAGATTGGTCTGAGAAGCAATTTCATCAATCACCTTTATAATCTTCCGTATCTCTTCACTGGCCCGGAATATTTCTTCCATGGAAAGCGTCAGTTGTTTCACAGAATGATCGGCCGCGCTGACATCCTCTGCGGAATTTTTGATAATGTCATTTGCATGATCAGCATGTTCCGCGTTTTGTCGGGTCGTTGCGTCCATTTCTTCCATGGTTGCGGATGTTTCTTCCAAAGAAGCGGCCTGCTCAGAAGCATTTTGGGCAAGCTGCTGACTCGAGGATAATATCTCCCCGGAACCGACAGACACCCTTTGAGACATATTTTCAAGTCCTTTGATGAGACGCTGTAAGGATTGGGTAACGGATCTGCTCAGAAAGGAAGAAAAAATAATGATGAACATTGCCATGAGAAGACTTATGAAAATTCCTTTTGTTATTCCCAAAGAGATTTTTTCTGTAAAAATTCTCACCCCTTCCTCAGTGGCTTGTGCGAATTCTTTGTCAATTTCTCCCATCAGGGTCATCAGATGTTCTTTTTCGTGAGCGGTCTGGTTCAGCCTTGTCTGAAATTCTTCGAGAGCCTCATGAAACTTTATTATTGTCTTCCTGTATGTGCCGGCATCCCCGATGAGTTGTTTGCCATAGGTGGCAATATCCGAATCATAGCCTGTCAGGGTTCGAAATCCCAACTGAAGCTCCTTTAATAATACAAGCAGAGGATGGCTTTCTTCCTTTATTGATAACTGGTGACAATCCATACCCCGTTCGGTAAACTGAATATCCAGCCGGAGGAGCATTTCGTGATATCCGGCGATTGCAAAAGGAAGTCGCTCCAGGACAGAAATATCCTGTCCTTCCATCATGTAATCTACAATTTTCTCGGAAATTGTTTTCTCCATCGAGGTTAAGCTGCTGTCAATTTTCTGATTGATGGCTTTTATTTCCTTCCGGGTATGGTTTACGGCCGCACATTGGTCGAGAAGTCTTTGCATTTTATCTGTAAATTGGTTCAGGGATTCTTTTAGCCGAGCATCTGTTCCCCTTGCTGAAAGCTCGGCTGCCCTGGTGACAAGATATTGGCCTTCAGTTTTCAAAAGTTCCTCTTTTCCGTAGAAAGCAGCGATCAGAAAATTGGTGTCCGCGATCAGCTCCCCGAGTTCTCTTCCTGTCTGTGCATTTCCAATGATTTGATTCAGTTTGACGGTAAATACTCCGGTCATGTCCTTTTTTATATAACGGAATGAAATAAAAACAGTGAGTGCGACGGAGATAAAGGTAATACAAATCATAAAATTTACTAAAAAGAGTTTGGCAGGAATGCTTTTATAAGAGAGCGCGGCCAGTCTTTTCATATTTTCTCCTTAAAGAGACCGGATGCTGTTGAAAAATCCGGCCTCTGAATTCTATTCTTCTGTTTTTATCAATTCGACCTGCTGTAATGCCATCGGAGCTGGCCTGATTCCGAGTGCTTTCATGGTTGTCACATTGATGACAGCTTTTCCCTTGTGATTTTGGATAATCGGAAGCTGGGACAGCCGTGTGCCTTCCATCGCCTTCAATAGCATTTCGCCGGCCAGAATACCTTGTTCCTGGGTGACCTTGATAATAGCACACAACACACCAAGCTTTACAGGCTTCATATTTGCACAGAGTGTTGGTTTGTTATAAAGCTTCAATAATTTCGGTATAATCACTTCTGGCGTGAGCGGCGTGCCGTTTTCATCAGGAAGACCGCCCATGTTATCTATGAACAGAGCATCATATCGGGTTTTAAAATCTTTTGCGACGGAGATAGCTTCCTGAAGTGTTCCGGGGAGTTCAAACTCGGATTTTTCAACAGGATAACTATCTGATTTACTATTAAAATATTTCAAAAAAGCTCTTGATGTGGGATTATCTTTCATCATAAATCCGATACTTTTCACCGAGGGTACAAGCTGCTTCAGAAATGAGAGGGATTCAATGAGATGGGAACGTTCTAAGACACCTGTGACATTTGACGCGGGATATCCATATTTTTCAGGGGCTTCATTGACACCGCAAAAAATAATCGGTGTGCTGACCTTGTTTTTCAAGTACGGAACAACGAACATAGACTGGGCATTATCATCCGATGCGATCACTCCGCGGGGTCGCATTTTTTGATACAGTTTGTAAGCCTCCAGGGCTTTTTCTTCCCCTTTTTCAAAATGATTTTTTGTGTCCATGTAAAAATATGTGATGTCACATTTGTCCCTGAGAGCCCTATCTATTCCTTCTTTAATATCTTTGCTCCAATAAAAATCTTCATGATAGCTCATCACCACCAGCACCTTGAACAAGGCGGCCTGACTCACTGCGGGAAACAATCCGAAAACACAAGAAATGACTAACAGAGCAAGATCATACAATTTTCCTCTCAGCATAACAACCCCCTTTTTTAAATTTCAGACTTCCGAAGTCTTTAAGACTTCGGAAGGTTTTGCTGTTTATTACTTTTCTGTTGTTACCAATTCTGCGATATGCAATACCCCGGGTCTGGGTCTGATTCCCAATGCATTCATAACCGTCACGTTAATTATTGGTTTTCCTTTATGATTTCGGGTGATCGGAATTTCAGAGACAGGTGTTCCCTGCATTGCTTTCAGTAAAAGCTTTGCCGCAGTTTCGCCCTGTTCCTGACCGGTTTGGATAAGTGCGCACAACAGCCCGTGTTTTAAGTAACTTAAAGTCGTCGTGAAGGTGGGTTTTCCAAAAGCTTTTGCCACAATTGGCATAATCTCTTTATCTGTCAGAGGTCTGCCATTCTCATCGGTGATTCCCTCCATTGTTTCCATAAACAAAGCATCACACTGCGTTTTCATTACTTTTGTCATTGCCAGAGCTTCTTTTAAGGTCTTCGGTAAGTTGAAGGCAGCAGATTTTGCAGTATAATGATCTTTTTCTTTCCTAATTTGTTCCATATCCGCCCTCCCCGTAGAACTGTCTTTTGTGATATATCCGATAGTTTTGACGGAGGGAACAAGTTGCTGACCAAATGCAATTGTTTCAGCAATGTGATACCGTTCCAATACCCCTGACACATTTGAAGCCGGATATCCGTATCTTTCAGGTTCTGAATTAACCCCGCAGAATATCACAGGTGTCCTGACCTTATCCTTCAGATACGGAAGCACAAACATGGACTGGGCATTGTCGTCCGCGGCAATCACCCCGTCAGGCTGAAACGCCTGATAAAGCATATAAGCCTTTTTTGCTTTCTCAGGCCCGTCTGCCAAATTCGTTTTCGTATCCATGTAAAAATATTTTATTTCACAGTCGCTTTCCAGCACAGAATCTGTTCCTGCCTTAATATCTCCGGTCCATGCAAATGTTTCCTCATAGCTCATCACCACCAGGACCTTGAATTTGTCAGCAGCCTGACCCGGCCGGGCAAATAAACTGCAAATACAAAAGATAAGCAGCACCATAAAACCATACAATTTTTCTTTCAGCATAACAATCTCCTTTTTTTAATTTCAGACTTCCGAAGTTTTAAAAATTGCGGAACCCTCTGTTTATTATTACTTTTCCGTTTTCACAAATTCGGCGATGGCAGTGTTTCAGTTCCAGATATAAACCCTTTAATACCCTGAATTCGTTGGCAAAACTATGAACGTATCCCGAATTTTCAGTCATTTCCGATCTGCTGAAACAAAAGCACAGACTTTGCTACATTCATTTGTTGAAAAAATAAAGATCAAATTTGATATCACTATGAAATAATTAGTAAAAAATTTAATTATCAGGTGGCGGAATTGAATTTTCAAAAAAGATGCTTTATAAAAAAAGCCAGTCTTTTTTATAAGCACTGGCCTGACAAAACCATGACGCTCAGTTCTGTGAATCAGATGCAAAGTCGGAAAGGGGAGGAAGTTTATGTTTTAATTCAATAACAGTAATCTCAGGCGGGGATAATATTCGTATCTGAGGTCCCCAGGTTCCTGTGCCCCGATTGGTGTAAAGCCCGGAGCCTTTCCCGATATTGTAATATCCTTCCAGGAAAGGAAAGGGTACAGATACGATGAAACCAAAGGGGAAAATCTGTCCGCCGTGAGTATGGCCTGAAAGCTGCAAATCAAAAAGTCCGACAGTTTCTTCCGAAACCAGCGGACGATGCTTGAGAAAAAGTGTGAACAAGCCGTTTTGTACGGATGAAAGCAGCCTTTTTTCCTGTTTTTTTCTGGGGATACGAGAATCATCAACTCCCACGATATTGATAAGAGACGGGATGGTCTTTGCTTCCCCCCGCAATACTGTAAAACCGGATTTTTCTGTAAATTCAACAGAATAATCAACCCCTGTGTAATACTCATGATTTCCTGTCACCGCATATTTTCCATATCTCGGACGAATTTGCCTGAACAAATCCGTGAGTTCAGGCAGATGACTGATTTTGCCATCAACAAGGTCCCCCGTGCATACCAGAATATCCGGTTTCAGGGATTGCACTTTATCGCTGATGACTTTGACGCGTTTGCCACGTACCAGCAACCCTAAGTGAACATCTGAAATTTGGACAATTCTGAGGTGGTCAGTTCCGGCTGGCAATTTATCTGTCATAATATACAATCGTTCAATTCTTATATCCCGGGCCTCAATTGAGCCATATATGCACAGAGCGGTTACAACTCCGAGCAGGATAAGCGGTGGAATTTTTCCGGAAAGCAAAGGAAACTTTAACGAGGTAAAACGATTGATTCCCCATGAAATACCATCAAAAATTTCCATGACAAGGGTTCCGACAAAAGCAAGAAAAATAAATCCCATCCAATAAAACCCGACAAACGCCATCATTCGGGCCGGAAGGTCATGTCCCACTTCCTCAACAAGACGACAGTTGATCGGCATCAGAATCATCAGAAACAAAAATAAAAACGACAGCCATTGCACAAGCCGTCCGTCAGGCAAAAGAACTTTGATTCTGAAAAAAAACAACATGTGCATCAGACTGTAAATTGAAAGAAAAACAATAAGAAATTTTATCATGGCAAATTCAAAGCGTCAGGTGTTAAGTGTCAGGTGTCAGGAAGAATCACAAAACTTTCGTGGTTTGTTGTGACCGGCAGGTCATGCCCGTTTATATAAAAAAGATGTTAGGCGATTTTCAGAAATAAATATAAACCAGTTTCAGACCATGCCACATGCCCGTGGCCTGAAGCATATGGGTTTGTAATCTCGTCCGACAATTTAAAAGTTAATAAAAAATAATTTGTTACAATCTTAGCCTGATACTATGGGCTTCACCCCGGGCTGTAATAAATCGCTCTTTCAGGGCTTTTTCTGAAAATTTTCGATCCGTTGGCCGGTCGGAGAGGTGCCGAATTGTATCCTCTTTTCTTTCAGGGCTTTTTCTGAAAATTTTCGATCCGTTGAATGTTGCTGAATATGATAAATATCAGAGCAATTCATAAATAAAGTGCGCTGCCTGTTCTGCTCCGTCAGGGCAGTCTCTTTGTACCCGCGGCAGGGAAAAAAGGTCTTCCACCCGGGACAGCCAACGGCCATCCTGAAATTCCGCTCCCTCAATCCGAAAACCGGTCATTTCTTTTTTAATAAATTCAACTAAAATTTCCGATTCAGGAAAGGAAGGGCGTGAAATATAACCAAATGGAATTCCTGCATAAAAGACTTCTGCAAGGGTGCTGTAGCCAACCTTACCTATGAGCGCGTCACAGGCATTGATCAGATCCGGATGAAAAAAATCCGAATTATAGGGCAAAAAAACCAAATTGTCATGAATCTCAACAGACTGAGCGCCCCCCGGAATCACAAAATGTATGGTGCGCTTATCTGTCAGTTTCTTCCATTTCCCCACAGAAGACCGGAAATCAGGGGGAGATGAAGCTGAAACGCCTCCCATAGTGACCATCACCATTTTATGATTATCCGGAATTCCCAGTTTTTTACGAATCCGGGGTCTCGGGGTTCTGATTTTTCGACTGACTGGCAAAGTTGTCAAATTGGCCTCGTGACGGCAGCATACCGGTTCAGCCTGAATATGGTAATCGGATGCATTAAAAAGACTATGCAGATATTTAATATGCTTATCTGCCTGTACATTGTACGCTGTATATCCCTTATAAATCCAATCCCAGGTGAAATTTTCAATCAGTAACGAAGGAATACCGGCCAGCCGGGCCACTGCAATGCCCATTGGCGCGATATCACAAATAATGAGCTTACAGTTCAGCCTGCTGATGCCCCGGGCCAGATCAGCAATTTGGGAATCATCAAACGGCAGAAACGCATTCAGGGACTGCACAGTACGGTCAAAATCTTCGCACATCGGGTTTTCTTGAACAAGTCCGATATCTGTTAATAAAGAATGGTAGGCAAAGGGCCCGGAAACTGAATTTCGAAAAAACCACCGCGGCACCCGGGTAAAAATTTCAAATCGGACAGACGCGTCAATTTTTTGTATGGCAGCCATCACAGCGGCCGCCCGGGCCGCATGACCAAACCCATGGGGTGAAATAAAGCAGGCAACCCCGTTTCTGACTGACTTTTGAGGAGATAGTGACATTTTTCAGCAAAAATAATGAAAAGTGTGTGACAAAGCAATGCCGTTCGGCACGATTTTTGCATATAATTTATAACTGACTGAATTCATACATTCGGAAAACTGAATTTCCGAAATGTCTGCCGGGCGATTTTTGGAAACAGTTTTTCCAACATACGGAAATGCCGGTCATTCCGGTCCGGCTCCGCAAAAATCATGCCGAACGATATTGGTGACAAAGACAAAATATTATCAGAGCCGGTCCCCTGTTTTTGTCCTGAAGCAAAAACCTTCTGTTGTTTCACCAAGGGACAGTCTGTCTCAGAATTTTTTTAGATATAACCTGTTATTAATATATCTGATTTTACTTCCATACTGATAAGCGGGAAACTTCAGAGTTTCAAAATTCAAAAAAATTAAAAAGGAAAAAAATTCTTATGTAGCATTGAAAAGCTTGCAAAGCAAGCCCCTGACCTGCTATAAATTTCAGAAAATGTTTTTAAAAGTGGAAATCAGCCGAAAAACCAGGAAAAATTCCGGCGATGACGTTCGCTCCGAACCAGTTCACAGAGAACTGACGGCTCCTGATTTTTTTGTTCAGCCTTTGTATTGTTTACAAATTTCAGAAAAAGCGACACATTATTTTTTATAAACAGGCCCTTGCCATAAAATTTTTCAAAAATTCAGTTCCCGGGGTCCCCGATATTTCCGGAATAAACAGTTTTTATGGATAATTCAGGTTAAATGTCGTATATTACGAAGCTGGTGACGGATACCTGATGGGTAACTATTGACATGCCTTTTCACGATTGGTATTAATGAAATTGATGTAACGATAACTTTTCTGATTTTATAAAAATATTTTGACACATTATTTGGATTTCGATAAAGAAAGCGTATGTTTTCACTGCAAATGAATGTATAGTGATGGATGAAGGGTATCTGCCTGAACGTTTTTTCGATTTTCTTCCTTTTGACATAGGAAAAATAATGAAATATAATATTCCGTAGTTCGGACAGTTTTTACAAATCAGGGGGATGTAAGGCTGTGACAGATTGAAAGAATAGGATTCTAAGCACTATTTCTGAAATATGTGCATCCTTTGAAAACAATAGGTTACAGATGTCCGAACCATTGAATACTGAAACACGGTCGAAAATAATCGCGGGACAGGTCAAGTACAATGCCGCCAGAAAACTCATATTCCGGGGGGCCGGACGGTGTGATGTGTTGCAGGTTCCATGTTTGTGCGAAAAAAAAATATCCTTTCCCTAAAAAATCTTCAGGAAAACTTGGCTGTTTATCAAAAAATATTTTTAAGGAATCTTCTTTACAAAACAAAAAGGATGTCAGAAAGGAAGGGGGCAGCTTCGCTCTTTGGAAACACTGGGAAAAAACTTGGCAGTCCGTTTAAGCCGCTGTTCCCGGTGACCAGCGTTCTGAACTGAGAAAACGCGTCCCGACCTTGAAAATAATTGATATCCGCAACCATGGCTTCCTTAGAAAATAAACTAAACAGGATTTCTCTTGTTCTCATCCGGGAACATGAGAAAAGAGGAGGATAAACAATTGGCTTACGAGGACAATATCTCTTTTACGGATTACAGTCTGGGTCAGGAAGAATTGGAAAGGATAGAGAATGTTCTGGAAGAAGACCTGATCAGAAGCGGTGTCCACAGTGTTTTGCTTATAGATATGGCCGGCAATATCATTGCCCAGCGTGATAACGGGGATTGTGACCATGATCTGTATTCACTGGCAGCGCTTGCTTCTGCAAATTTTGCAGCAGTGGATACCATGGCCAAGATCGTGGGTGAGGAAGAATTTTCATTGCTTTTTCATAAGGGAGAAAATGAAAACATACATTTTAGCAAAGTAAATGTCGAGTTCTTACTCATAACCATATTCGGAAAAGAAGTGTCGCTGGGGTTGCTGCGCCTGAAAGTCGCGGAAGCGGTTCAGAAAATAAATGATATGTGGAACCGGTAACAAGTGCGTTGTTTCGGTTTTTTCTTTTATATTCAGTATGTTGTTGCCATCAACTAACATATTGTAGTGAGGAGGGATCTGTTTTGGCATTTGTCAATATGAAGAACAAAGAGGTTCAGGCTAAAATCGTTTATTACGGTCCTGGCAGGGGGGGGAAAACAACCAACTTGGAATATATTTACAGTAAATTCAGAGAACGGATCAAGTCGGACATGGTCAGTATAAAAACTCACGGGGACCGGACACTTTTTTTCGATTTTCTTCCCTTTGACATTGGAAAGATAATGGGATACGATGTGAAAATACAGTTGTACACGGTTCCGGGGCAGGTAAAATATGATGCCACCAGACGCCTTGTGCTGAAGGGAGTTGACGGCATGGTATTTGTCGCTGACTCTCAGATTGAACAAAGGAAGAAAAATATTCTCTCTCTCAAAAATCTTCAGGAAAATCTGGCGAGCTATAAAAAAAGCATTTTCAAAGTGCCGCTGGTTTTGCAATATAACAAAAGGGACCTTGAAAAAGGCGGGGTTTCCCTTTTGCCTATGGAAACACTTGAAAAAGACCTCAACAGCCAACTGAAAGTTCCGTCTTTTCCTGCCAGTGCCGTAACCGGGGAGAATGTCGTTCCGACTATGAAGAAAATCATATCCTTAACGATGACTTCCTTGCAAAATGTAATGAAATAGGAGGATAAACAATTGGGTTCCAATTACGATGATAATGTCTCTTTTACAGATTACACTTTGGGGCAGGAGCAGCTGGAAAGGATAGAACATATTTTGACAGAAGACCTGATCAAAAGTGGTGTCCACAGTGCCTTGCTTATTGATATGGCAGGCAATATTATTGCAAAATGTGACAATGGAAATTGCGAGCATGACTTATATTCGTTAGCCGCCCTTGCATCGGCAAATTTTGCAGCAGTGGATACCATGGCCAAGATCGTGGGTGAGGAAGAATTTTCATTACTCTTTCATAAAGGGGAAAGTGAGAGCATACATTTCAGCAAGGTAAATATCGAGTTTTTACTCATTACCATCTTTGGCAAGGAAGT
This sequence comes from Desulfonema magnum, assembly GCF_017377395.1. GTDB lineage: Bacteria > Desulfobacterota > Desulfobacteria > Desulfobacterales > 4be13 > Desulfonema_C > Desulfonema_C magnum. The sequence goes on from NZ_CP061800.1 coordinate 2,116,423, forward strand.
ATCCCTGGGTCTCCTGCGGCTGAAGGTCGCAGAGGCCGTTGAAAAAATAAATAATGTGTGGTAAGTGACAACACCTGGTTTGGCTCGGCATCACGTCAGGTCAAACAGGTTTTTCAGATGCACAGAAACAGGAGGATAAACAATTGGGCTCCAATAAAGATGGCACCATTACTGCTGAGGTAGATGGCCGCCTTGATGACCTCTTCGGTGATGAGGACGGGCAGGATGAAAAATTTGTGGATAAAAGCACTGAGACAGAGCAGCGCGCTGGTGATCTTGTTGGGGAAATTGCACAGGGCAGTGATTCGGAAAGCGAAGATATTATTCATGCTGAAGACCCGTTGATCAAGGACCTGAAGTCTGTTATCCTGTCACTTGAATGGGAAATAAGCGATCAGGTGATGCAGAAGCTGGGAGAAGAAATTGAGAATTTAAAAGAAGCATGTAAGGCAGATAAGATTGTGCTTGCATTCCTTCAGCTGCTTGACTCTCTCGGCAAATATGTTCAGAAAAAACAGGCAGAAGCTCATCCTGATTCCATCAGCCTGCTGAATTCTGTTTATGAGAACCTGGAAACAGTGATGGTCTCCCCGGGACTGAGCGAGGCATCTAAGAAAAAGATGCTTGTCACCGAGGTCAACAAATATAAAAAATTAAAAGAACATATCATCTCTGACAAAGCTGCTTCCAGGAAAACAGAACAAGAAAAAATGAGGAGAAAAAGAGCGGCACATGAGCCTGATGGATCAGATGAAAGCCCTGTCGCCTCAGCAGGTGAAATCTCCTCCTTTCCGTCCGCAGAACCGGATGCAGTGAATGTCGAAAGCGATGATTCGATTGCCCCGTCAGGCATGACCTCTGATCAGGATATTGCTTACCTCCTGAGAGAGATACACAACACAATCAGATCTGAGTTCAGAGCGTTGAGAGAAGAGTTGAGATTATGGAGAGAGAGCCGTTAAACAGAGCTGGTTTTTGCCATAATGTGAAAATATTGAACAATGTGTTCCCAAACAGCGGCGTTTGGGAACAAGGGAAAAAAGAGGAAAAATTCTGATACGGAGATTCAACGGATGCTTGTCTTTTGTGAGGAGTGCGGGGCAAGAAATGAGGTAGATACAGGGAAAACCGGAGGGAAGCCCCCCCGATGCGATCAGTGCGATACACCACTCAAATTTTCTCTTTCCCATGTTTCACCTGTCCAGAAACCTGATGACTCACCCATTTTACATCTGCTGGAGTTACGATTTCATGATCATATCATTGAAATCAGCCAGGCGCGCCCCACTGTTACCATGGGACGCCAGCGTCATAATGATTTGGTGGTTCAGGACAACCGTGTTTCCCGGTCCCATGCTCGGTTCGAGTATCGCGGGGGACAGTTTGTGCTGATTGACCAGAGTACAAACGGCACCTATGTCTTTGTCAAAGGGAAAAAGGGCATGAACCTCAAACAGGATGAATTGCCAGTGGAGGGCAGCGGAGTCATCGGGCTCGGACGGAAAGTCACACCTGATTCGCCACAGGCAATTCATTTTACCGTCATTTAACTAAATGAGAACTGAATCGGACGCGTGTCCCCCTTATCCTTAAATTAACTGTTGTTGTGAAAATGGACATGAAAACAGGGCTGATTTTTTGACAGTTTTTAGAACCAATGTCCATTTTTTCAAAAAATGTGTCAGTATCTCAGTACGATCAAAAACATATTGATTTTTTCCATTTCTAACTTATTTCTCAATCTTTTGACTTATCTTTTATCAGCATTGTCGAAGGATCCAGGAACAAAGCAGGATCATCAGAAGAGGAGTGGCGGCCTTTTAATGCTTTCAGATAGATATCCTTCCCCTCGGGGCTGAGTTGAATTGCCACTTCAAACAGATCTGCGATATTTAAAAGAGGGGCCGGCATTCCGTCAGGCCCCGGGGCTTCATGACGATGTGTGCGCACGGTGAACCAGATGCGCAGGGAATATCTTTCTGCCAGGGATTTAAGATCCGTGAGAGACGCTCTTACGGTTTCATCAAACGGAAGCCCGTCAATCAGGATTATCTGAGGCATGAAGATATTCTGTTCTGTCAGTTCAGCGAGCCTTTCTTCAAGTTTCGGCACACTGAAACTGTCAACATTGAATGTCATGACAAGCCGGTACGGAAGGATGGCTTCCCATATCTGATCTATCTGCTGAACATGATACTGAGTTGCGATGTTCCGAAAAACTTCTTCATACCACAGACACACTTTTTTTACCGGGTCCTCAAGGCTGATATGGAGGACATTTTTGCTTTGCAGCAGGCTGTCCAGAGCCAATTGTACAAGAATTGCTGTTTTACCTAAACCGGCACGTGCAAGAACCGCACCGAATCCTCCTGCGGGGAGGATATCTTCGGTTTCATGCCCCATGAGCCTCATGGGATTTCGGAAGATAAGGTCCTGTTTCAGCATGTTAAAACTCCTTTCTTTAAGATAAATGATCTGATTGCTGGTTGCTTGCTGACGTTTGCCGGATACGGGTTCATAATTATTCTCAAGTCTTCTGATTATGCCCAATATTTTCCTCCAACTCGCGTTTAACTCGTCAACTTTTATGCAACATTCTTTTTTTCTTCTGCGGCTTTTTTGATCAGTTCCTCTGCAATTGCTTTGGGAACCTGTTTGTATGTGGCAAACTCCATGGTAAACTGAGCCTTGCCCTGAGTTAATGATCTTAACACTGTGGAATAACCGAACATTTCCGCAAGAGGAACCTGGGCTTCAATCACAGACATAGGGCCTTCGTCCTGAGAGCCTACAATCATTCCCCGTCGCTGATTCAGAGAGCCCATGGCACCGCCTTGGAATTCTGTGGGGGTTTCAACCACGACTTTCATGATGGGTTCATGGATGACAGGTCTGGCTTTCCCGTATCCTTCTAAAAACGCCCCCCGGGCCGCGGCCTGAAACGCCATCTCAGAAGAGTCAACCGCATGGGATGCCCCGTCATTGATCACAATTTTGATGCCGGTGACAGGGAATTCCATTTTCGGGCCTTTTGCCAGGCAGTTTCTGAAACCCTTTTCACAGGCAGGGATAAACTGAGTGGGAATGGCACCGCCGGTAATCTTGCTTTCAAATACAAACTCCTCTTCGCTAATGGGTTCGATGTAACCGGCCACCCGGCCATACTGTCCTGAACCGCCGGTCTGTTTTTTATGGGTGTAATTGAATTCCGCAGTTCGGGTGATGGTTTCTCTGTAAGCCACCCGGGGAGCGCCGGTCGTCACCTCAGCATCGTATTCGCGGCGCATCCGCTCAATATAGACTTCAAGGTGGAGTTCCCCCATTCCTGAAATAATGGTATCCCCTGTCTCTTCACTGACAAAAGTCTTAAATGTCGGGTCTTCTTTGGAAAACCGGTTCAGGGCCTTGGACATGTTGATTTCAGCTTTATGGTCTTTGGGCGTAATGGCAAGGGAAATCACCGGTTCCGGCACATACATGGATGTCATGGTGAGATTGATTCCCGGAGAGACAAAAGTATCCCCGGAAGCGCAGTCAATGCCGAAAAGCGCGCCGATATATCCCGCGGCTATGTTGTCAATATCTTCCATCTGATTGGCATGCATACGGACCACTCTGCCAATTTTGACTTTTTTTCCTGTGCGGACATTGATCACCGTATCCCCTTTGGCAAGATTTCCCTGATATGCCCGTATATAAGTGAGCTGTCCATATTGCCCATCTTCCAGTTTGAAGGCAAGGGCAACCATCGGGTTTCCCGTATCCCCGGAAAGGATAACTTCAGATTCATCGTTATCAAGGTCCAGTGCGCGGTTCTCCACGTCCGCGGGACATGGCAGCAACGTGGTAACCGCATCAAGAAGCGGCTGAATCCCTTTGTTTTTATAGGCGGACCCCATAAAAACCGGTGTCATTTCACGGGTCAGCGTGCCTTTGCGTATGGCAGAAAGCAGCAGGTCTTCGGTGACCGCATCTTCAAGCGCGGCTTCCATAAGTTCGTCTGAGAACATGGAGGCAGCGTCAATCAGCTCTTCCCGTTTTTCCGTGGCTTCTGAGAGGAGATTTTCCGGTATGTCCTCAAACCGTATGTTTTCCCCGTTATCCCCGTCAAAATAAACAGCCTTCATGGTGATAAGGTCAACAACGCCTTTTAAATCAGCTTCGAGGCCGATGGGGATTTGCATGGCTACGGCATTGTGCCCCAGTTTTTCTCTGAGCTGGCTGATCACCCGGAAGGGGTTTGCACCGCTTCTGTCACATTTGTTGACAAAGGCCATGCAGGGGACTTTGTATCGCTTCATCTGCTGATCAACTGTAATGGACTGGGACTGAACACCGCCCACGGAGCAGAGGACAAGTACCGCGCCGTCAAGTACTCTTAAAGACCGCTCCACTTCTATTGTGAAGTCAACATGCCCCGGGGTGTCAATGATGTTGATCTCATGTCCCTGCCATTCGCAGAAAGTGGCGGCCGACGCAATGGTAATGCCGCGCTCTTTTTCAAGCTCCATGGAATCCATGGTCGCGCCCACCCCGTCTTTTCCCTTCACGTCGTGAATAGCATGGATGCGCTTGGTGTAATAAAGAATTCTTTCGGTCAGCGTGGTTTTGCCCGAATCAATATGCGCGCTGATGCCGATATTGCGGACTTTTCCAATGTCGTTTTTCATAATATATTTTCCTTTATTATATAGGAAGTTATAAAGTTGAAGATTAAGAACCGAGATTGCAATTTCCTAATCCCTAACTTTTAATTCTTTTGAAATATCAGTTTCTGTTTCATATAAACGGCCATGATCTGCCGGTCACAACGAACGATGAAAGTTTTGCAGTTTTTCCTAACACTTAACACCTAACACCTAACACCTGACACTTAACACTTTCATATAAACGGGCATGACCTGCCGGTCACAACGAATGATGAAAGTCTTGAAAATTTCCTAACACTTAACACCTAACACCTGACACTTTCATATAAAAATAAAAAAAATCCCTCATTTGGAAAATGCCAGTACCAAATGGGGATCTTTTGACAACAGGTCATATTTATTGAAATCCGACCTATGTATTGGGGAAAAATAGTTTTGTCAAGAACTTTTTTCATCAGAATCACATTTTTTTTCAGACAGCCCGGATTTCGAATAGCTGAAAAAAATTTGTATCACTCGATCATCAGGTTTTTCTCTGTCATCCAGGTTTTTTTTGTTATTCGAACCGGTTCAGAAAAATTGATTATCAAGTAAGTAACTGAGCAAAAATTTTTTTAGTTTATTATCTTCGGCAAATCGCCTGAAAAATGTCCTGCAAAACAGGACTATTCCTGTTTTGCAGGACAAAAATCTCATCCCATAAGATTTCTCCCTCACCCAGCAAAATAAATCCCAGGCCCTCAGATACGTTTTAAGCAAGCTTTATACTTTAAAATTTAAGGTCATAAAAAACATTATTAAAATTTAAATGCCAGTTGGAACGATTCTTGCTTATGCTTTAACCAACAAAAGAAACAGAAGCATTCAGCAGATCAAAAAAGTTCATAAGTACCTGAGCAAAAGTTTTTTATACAGCTTTTTTTCTGTGAGCGGCGAAGAAACCCGGGGTTTTCCTCTGTCGGAGAGGCATCATGCCGGAAAAAAGCCGGTTTTCCTCCCCGGACAGATATTAAAAACTTATGGTTAGGTACTTAGTTCCGCGTTCAGGCGGTGTGACACAGTCCGGAAAATATTTTTTGGCGGATATTTTTTTGCAAAAAACCGCTTCGCTCTATTTTTGCACTCCGGAAAATATTTTTTTGCAAAAAACCGCTTCGCTCTGTTTTTGCACTCCGGAAAATATTTTTTGGCGGATATTTTTTTGCAAAAAACCGCTTCGCTCTATTTTTGAACTCCGGAAAATATTTTTTGGCGGATATTTTTTTGCAAAAAACCGCTTCGCTCTATTTTTGCACTCCGGAAAATATTTTTTGCACTCCGGAAAATATTTTTTGCACTCCGGAAAATATTTTCCATATGCTGATATTATTAAAATCTGAGTGTCAGTTGGAACGATTCTTGCTTGTACTCTGACCGGAAAAACTCAGATGATAATTTTGGGCATAAAAACCAGAATCAGCAGATCCGAAAATTTCAGGGCCGTGAGCGGGCAAAAAAGGATAGCGTAGAAACCCGGGATTTTCCCGCGGGGAAAGGTGCCATATGCATCAGGCTAAGATCATAACTCATTGTTTTTATTAACTCGTGATCTGCCGGACGGGGTTTGCAACCCCGTCCGAAATATTTTCCGACCCCCGAAAACAAACGTTTCGGACGGGGTTGCAAACCCCGTCCGGCAGTCTTAGCCTGATGCATATGGGGAAAGGTGCCCCGTCCGGGAAACCCCAATACTGTTGACTTAAAAAGTTCCGGGCGGATCCGGAGTGCAAAAATTTTATTTTTGCAATTGCGAAAAAGCATTTTTCGCACTCCGGAAAGAAAACCGGAAAACCTGTTCAGCCTTAAGTCAACAGTATTGCCGGGAACCCCCGGGTTTCTCTGTCGTCCTGCATGCGGACCGGAACCTTTCCGATCTGCTGAGAATATTCTTCCACTCCGTCAGATAGGAAATTAAAATGAAAAAAATTATAAAAAAGCTTTGGCAGGATGAATCAGGCGTCACCGCCGTGGAATACGGCTTAATTGCCGGGGTGATGTCGGCATTGCTCGTAACTGTCTTAGGGCTGTTCGGAGATAATCTGAAAGAGCTGTTTGAGGCAATCGCAGATAAAATCAGTGAAACGACTGCACAGGTTTCAGGGAGCGCCCCTCAGGAATAGTAACAAATGGAATTTTTTCCTGCTTCTGCCTGTTTTGTCATACTCGCAATCGCGCTTTATACCGATATTAAACAGCGGAAGATACCGAATCTTCTCACACTGACAGCAGCGGTGAGCGGGATATTATTTCATTTCATCAATGGATCAGGCCAGGGGATTTCTTATGGTGCGGAAGGCTTGCTCCTGGGAACAGCCCTGCTTTTTATTCCTTTTTTAATGGGAGGAATGGGAGGCGGTGATGTAAAGCTTCTCGCAGCTTTGGGAAGCTGGCTGGGGCCTTCCGGGGTGCTGGATGTATTTTTTTATGGTGCTTTCACCGGAGCTGTTATCGCGCTTTTTATGATCATCAGAGCAGGCGGGCTGTCCCGCTTAAAAATAATTTGCATTGATATCCTGAACCTTATGTTCATTTCTCAGAAGCGCAGGCCGCCTTCCGAATCCGAAGGGTTTCCCTATACCACTGCCCTGGCAGCAGGTTTCCTGTTCTCTTTCATCAGAGGAAATTTTTTCTGATGGCTTTTCATCTTAAACCCGAGGATGAACAAGGGACATCTGCGCTTGAATTTGCGCTTGTCGCGCCCGTTCTTTTGCTGATCTTATTCGGCATTATTGAGTACGGATGGTATGTTACGCATTGGATTGTTCTCAACAATGCAGTTTCCGCGGGCGTCAGAGCCGGGATAAAAGCCAATGAATGGGAAGATGAGGACCCGGAGACCCTTGCCTTGTCTGCTGTTAAAGAGGCATGCTGGATAGTGCAGCTGAATGACCGAGATATTGATATTGAGATCATACCTTATGAAAAAGACAGCCCCAGGCGTCTGAAAGTCACAGTGGCTTCGCTTAAATACAAACCTGTCACCGGTTATCTCTCTGTGGTTTCCAATGCCATTATCCCTCAGCATTTGGCAGCAAAGGCGGTCATGGCGTTTCCTTAAATGTTCTCCTTTTATCTTTTCTGTGACCAGAGGAATGTCGGATAAGAAAAGAATAAAAAATCAAATTGTTATCTGACATCCCTGTTGTTTTGTTCCTGACAGATTTATTTGCATGAGAACAGCATTGATTTTAACGAATTTTGTGGTTTTATTTTATTTCAGTCAACAAAAGATTTCCTCTCGATACAGGGATTTGGTTTGAAAAGGATTTCCGTCAGAAGCGCTGGTTTCGGAGATAAAAGCTGTACGGCTGACAATCCTTAGCAAACTCAGTCCCTTTATATTTTTCATGCGGGTATAAAGGATTTTATGCGTAAATTTCGAGGAGTTATAGCACTGTTATTATCAGTATGTCTGGGGCTTTTGGCAGCTTATTCCATATCCGTATATCTGAATCCCGAACACAAGGAAGAGATTAAACAAGAAAAAAAATCGCCTGAAAAAAAGCCTCCGCCTCCGCCGTCGTCATCCCTTTCCGCTGAAATTCCTGAGGGAATGAGAGTGGTATCCATAAAGGTAAACGAAGTCTCAGGCGTATCAGACAAACTTGAAAAAGGAGACAGGGTGGATGTCATTGCGGTAAGCAATCTGACTGATGGAGGGAGCGGAACATATGCATCAGGCTAAGATTACAACCTACTGTTTTAATTAACTCTGATTTTGCCGGACGGGGTTTGCAACCCCGTCCGGAATATTTTCCGGATCGCCGCCCGCAAACGTTTCGGACGGGGTTGCAAACCCCGTCCGGCAGCCGTCCCTCATTCTTAGCCTGATGCATATGGGGAGCGGAAGGGTATCCAGAGTTATCCTGCAAAACATAGAACTTTTGGATATGAGCCTCATTGGAAAAGGGGGAAAAGGGGGTGGGAAGACAAAAGCCAAGAAATGGACGGTCTCTCTGCTGATAAGCCCGCAAGAGGCTCCTATGCTGTCTGTGTATGCTCAGACATCAGAACTCATGCTTTCTGCCAGAAATCCCGATGATAACGAACAGATTCAGGTGGAACCCATTGTTTTCAGTGCGGATACGGGTGAGGCGGGACTGAGGAAGCTCCCGGGAGATATCACCCGGAAGATTCCGCTGAATATGCGTGCGGTGTCTCTTCCTGTAGGGGCCGGAGCCGGAATATGCAAACTTTTTCGTCCCGGGGACAGGGTGGATGTTCTCGTCAAGTGCAACAAGGCGCTGTTGGCCATGGAGAGCCTTGATATGGGGGCAGAAGGAAAATCCCAAGGCCCCATGGTTCGGGAAACCACCAAAATAATTCTCCAGGATGTGGAAATCCTGGCCACGGAAAATACAGTCATGCCGGGACCGGATGTGGACAGACCCGTAAAAATGGTAACACTTCTTCTGACACCTGAAGATGCTGAAAAAGTGGTTCTTCTGAATGTAGCCAATGGTCGGATGGCCATAGCAAGTGTCACGCTGATTGCCAGAAACAGGGATGACAGAAGCAGATTTAAAACCGAGGGTCAGTTGTTAAGTGAAATTCTCAGCGGAAGAAAAGAATATCATAAGGTTCGTATTTTCAGAGGACGAAAAAGTTACCTGAGAAAATTTGCCAAATAATTAAATGTCCATGTCCAGGTTTCAAAATTTGGTAGTGTTCTAAATTTGGAGCTAGTCATTTTTTATTACTCATATTACTAGTCCGAATTCATATACATTGATGAACAGTCCGATGACGATATCATGCATCTTCTCCAATTTGGAGAAACAGATTGTTTTTCTCGCAAGACGTTTTATTCTCGTCCTCAGAGTCAGATGTTTCCTTTCTATTTTCTGAGTGTTTCTTTTACCTATCTCATGATTCGCAGGATTGAGATTTCGTTCATAAGCACCCCAATTGTCAGTATAAAACTTTACAATTCCGAAAGGTTCGAGGAGCCTTTTCAGTTCGAGGAAGACTTTGTCCTCATGCGTTCCGAAGGTATATGCGAGAACTTTTCCGGTTTTGTGATCAACGGCGTGCCAGAGCCACCTCTGATTCTCCTTTTTGCCCACGAAACTCCACATCTCATCCGCCTCAGCCTCCTCAACTTTCAATATGTCAACCTCAATATTTTCAGTATGTTCCAAAGTTTTAAGGAGTTCGGAATTCACCGAGTCGAGAAGAGTTTCCTTTTTTTTTAATTCGCTTATCACGGTGTCCGTGCTGATTTCCAGCACGCGGGCGATGTCCCGGATACCGCTGCCGCTGAGACTCATTTCAATAATTTTGTGCTTAATATCTGATTTTCTTCCGTTATATGTATAGTCGAGAAGAAAAGATTTTGCCTCGCAATTCTCATTCTGACACAGGTAACGCTGCTTTCCGTCATCTGTTTTTCCTCTTTTTTTCACTTTCTCACCTCCGCAAAGCGGACAGCGGACAGGAATCAGTGCCATCGAAATATTCCTCCGAAAATAGTTTTTTACTCCTGAATGACTACACTATAATAACACAGATTTCAGAAAAGTCCAGTTTTAGAACACCACCCAAAATTTCATCATATGGGGGGGATTTGTTTTTCTCGGACTGATGGTGTCTGATGTGGTTCCTGTCTGTTCAGATATCTCTGCCCCCGAAAGTATGACAACGGCAATACCGGACGCCCCGGGTGACAAAGCATTATTACCAGTTTCTCAGTTCCATCGCACATGTTCCATTCCCGAGGGAATGAGGGCGGTGAACATAAGGGTTTATGAAATTTCAGGAATATCCCGGAAACTCAGAAAAGGAGATTTGACAGACGTCATTGCTGTAAATTTTTTATCTGAAGGTGAGGGGAAAGTATCCAGAACGCTTTTACAGAAAGTTGAAATTTGGGACCGTGGAGATACAGAGGAAGAGGAAGATGAGGAAGAAGGTTTGTCAGAGGTCATTTCCCTGCTGGTGACTCCGGAACAGGCTGCTGTCATCGCCGCATGTTCGAAAACATCCCGGTTCAAAATCTTCGTAAGAAATCCCAAAGACATCAGGGAGACCAAGACAGCCCCGGCTGTGTTTACGCCTGAGTATGGTGCGGGCCTGTTCCGAAACCCTGAGGACGATATCTGTCAGAAGATTCCCATGAATATGCGTGCGGTCAGCGTTCCTGTGACCGATAAAGATGGAATTTGTTCGGTCCTCCGACGCGGAGACCGGGTGGATATTCTTTTCAATGTTGAGTCCTGTGTATTTAAAATGGCTTCCGGTGCCATAGATGATTACGAAACTGATGCGAAAGTTACTTTGGCAGGGAAACGGCACGGGGTCAAAACCGTTTTCCAAGACCTTGAGATTTTGGTTTCAGACAGAAATATCCTCCCGGGGCCTGATGCGGACATGCCTGTAAACTGGGTAACGGTTCTGGTAACCCCGAAAGAAGCTGAAGCACTGGGAGGAATTGTTCAGGGAGTGAGAGGTGCCGTGGTCAGCGGTATCATTATCAGCAGAAACAAAAATGACAGGACCCGGAAAACAGACGGTTTCAAACAGTTAATTCCCGATAAGTCCATGATAAAGAAAAGACAAAATATCCATAAGACGCTTATCTTAAATGGTGTCAAAAAAGTCAAAGTGGAAAAATTTTATTGAAAGATGAACGAATGCTTAATCGCTGTCAGTTGTTTATTGTTTTTATATTTCTAACCATCTGTGTTCCTAATGTTTTACATGCCTCTGTATGTGATGATTTTGCAGAGCCCAGCTGCACAATAGAAATCGAACCTCGCAAATCTTTTGTGAAAAAGACCGAGGAACGTGTGACCAGCATTTCCATCGGAGATGCCGCGCTTGCTGATGTGGAAATGATCACCCCCACGCAGATTCTTATTGTTGCAAAAAAAGAGATGGGGACCACCAACCTCATTATCTGGTACGGAGATGACCGGGCAGAAGTGTGTGAGGTCAATGTCCGCGTTGTCAGGAACCTTGTCAAAGAGATTCAGAAACAGCTTGAAGAGATCGTTCCCCGGGCAAGGGTCAAAGTGCGGAAAGGGAAGGCAGGAATTATTCTGGACGGCGAAGTTGAAAGCCAGGAGATGCTGGACCGGGTGCTGAAACTTAGCGGCACTTTTGGTGTGCCGTCACTGAATCTGATTACGCTGAGAGGTTCCCAACAGGTTCAGCTTGAAGTCCAGATCGCGGAAGTCTCCCGTTCCGCTGAAAAGCAGATGGGGCTGGGAGCCCTTGTCAACGGCCTTAAACTTAATGATCACTGGAACATCGGTATCATGCCCAACGGAACAGTCGCGGGACAGTCCTGGGGATTTTCAGAAGACTGGGAAACCGGGACAGCCCGGGAAACTGTTAATACTACAGTTGGGAAAATAACGGACAAAGCCCTCGAATCCGCCATCCAAATGAGTTCACCTTATGCATCCGCGTTTCAGCTGGCCCTTCATGCGGTTGAGGATAATACGCTTGGCATACTGAGTATATTAAAAGGACAGGGACTTGCCCGGATTCTCGCCAGTCCCACCCTTGTCACCATGAGCGGCCAGGAAGCCAGTTTTCTTGTGGGCGGAGAGTTTCCCATTCCCCTCTGGGGAGAGGGTCTGAGCATCCATTTTAAAAAATTCGGTGTGATGCTCAGATTCACGCCCACAGTGGTGGGAAAAGAAACCATTACCCTCCAGGTCAATCCTGAAGTGAGCAGTCCGGATTACTCACTCTCTATTTTTTCCGGAGGCGCTGCGGTTCCCGGGCTTAAAACCCGGCGGGGATCAACAACCCTGCAACTCAGAGACGGACAGACCTTTGTCATGGCCGGACTTCTCAAAGAAGAGGAACGCACGGTAATTAACAAAATTCCTTTTCTGGGGGATATTCCCATATTGGGAAGCCTGTTCACCAGCAAAGAGTTTCAGAAAGATGAAAGCGAGCTGGTTATCACGGTAACTCCCCGGCTTGTCAGGGCATTGAATCCCAATGAGGTGCCGGCACTTCCCGGCGAGCAAACGAGCGGAGAAATCAGTGACGTGGATTTTTTTCTTCTCAACCGGCTGGAAAAGGAAAAACAGCTTGCAAAAAATAATAATTTGGAAAATATTTCTCCGGCATTTGTCGGAGGCATGGGATTTGCCAGATAAGCACCTGTTTAAACTCGTAGCTCTCGTTCCCACGCTTCGCGTGGGAATGCAGTGCGGACGCTTCGCGTCACGAATCCGAATACCGTGCAGGACGCGAAGCGTCCGAAAGGCATTCCCACGCAAAGCATGGGAACGAGGAAAAGACATTCCCACGCAAAGCATGGGAACGAGGAATCTCGTAGCTCTCGTTCCCACGCAAAGCATGGGAACGAGGAAATACCGTGCAGGACGCGAAGCGTCTGCACTGCATTCCCACGCAAAGCATGGGAACGAGGAAATACCGTGCAGGACGCGAAGCGTCTGCACTGCATTCCCACGCAAAGCATGGGAACGAGGAAATACCGTGCAGACGCTTCGCGTCACGAATCCGAATACCATACAGGACGCGAAGCGTCCGAAAGGCATTCCCACGCAAAGCATGGGAACGAGGAAAAGACATTCCCACGCAAAGCATGGGAACGAGGAAATCCGAATACCGTGCAGGACGCGAAGCGTCCGAAAGGCATTCCCACGCAAAGCGTGGGTGTTAAAAACCTCGCAGGTCTCACAGTCTCAGCTCCGTGCTGAAGTAAATATTCGGTAAACCCCTGCCGCTCCCGCGAGATTGCCAAATCCCGCGGGACGGCGCTTCGGATTTATCAATCCGAACCGAGCCTGGGTGAACTCGACGGGTTTTTCCGAATACCTATGTGCTGAACGAGATAAGCTTTAGAAATTCAGCCAACTGGAGTCATTTGTTTCTTCCTTAAAAATTTCCGTGATCTCATCAGGTCCGCCGCTTCCCCAGCCAAAGTCCTGATCAACAAAAAGGCGGTTTCCAGTAGCGGTCGGATAATTTCCTCCGTCCGAAAGACTGCCGTCTCCGTCAAAGGCCATTGCTTTCTGCCACTGCCATCCGGAGTAATTCGTATCTGTGGATGCGATGTCCGTGGTGCTTGATGAATTAATCCGAACGATTTTTCCACAACCCTGAGAATCAAAGAATCCGTTAAAAGAGCCATAAACATTGCCATCAGCATCCGCTTCGAAATCATTGGGCCCGAGATCAGTACCACTCCAGTCCGGCGGATCAATAGTCGCCAAAACATCGCTGTTGTCGAATACATAGATGTTGTAGGTGCTGCCAGACAGACCGGTAACGAGGTCTCCGTCACCATTAAAAGCAAATCCGTTGGAGTATCCGCCAATTTCCGCGACCTTTTTCTAGGAACTGCCGTTTCTGATGAAAATCGCATGGGGATCACTCCAGGCATCGCTTGCTTTTCCGGCGAAGAATGGCGTCCATACATTCGCGGATGTCTCCAGCCATTCCACTTCCCATGCGGCCGGCTGATCATATTTATAGGTCACGTTGCTGAGAATGTTGTTCGGACTGTCTCCGCCATTTTTAGAAAAGTCGGCATCTACGGTATACCATGCCCCGTCACCTGAGTTGTCCGTATAAGAACACCATATCTCATTTTCGTCCGGATGCACTTTGACAGCCTGAGAATAAAGCGTGGAAGTACTTTCTTTTACCTGAATTGCTTCCACTTCGTTTCCTTCATAGTCAAAAATTCTGACATATATATGATACTTGCTGTCTGAGTATCCGTCCTCGCATTTGATAAAGCACGGAGTGTCATTCGTACCCACATAAGCCGTATCCAGTCCTCCGGAGTACTTCTTGCCAGTTACGCTGTCCATGAGGTAATCCTCGGCATCATAACCTGTTACCGTGTTGAGACGATCCGAGTTATCCGTACCCCACGCAGGCGTTACCAGAAAACAAAAACATGCAATGATCGCAACACAATGAAATCTGTTTTTCCAATTTTTCATAATACCAACTCTCCTTTTTAATGTTGCCCAATTTTTTGGGAATCTTGATGTTTAAAATTTACTGATCTTTGCCAGCCGGCTCCTTTTATGCCAAAAAGCAAAAAAATCATTGTGAAGTTTCCAAAGCCTCGAACTTCGGGTGTAATCAGAAGTGCCATGCGAAGCTCGTTTACAAAGATAACTACCTGAAATTAAATGCTTTAATTATCTGATATTTAAAAATCTGACATTTTTAATTACACCCTCTGAATTTGCCCGTCATAATTTACTCGGACACCTATGATGCGTTAATATTTTATACCTGCCCCATATATCCCCCCCCTTTCTTTAACTCAAGAATCAAGTATTTTGATCTGATCCGGCCAGGCAGTCTGTCATTCCCGCTTTCGCAGGAATGAGGAAAAAAACTTGATTATCGAGTTTAAATGACCCTCAAAAAATTTCCGACACGGATATTTTTATTTCAGCCATTTCATCATTCTGTTGTCTGAACTTGGAATTTACCGCGAATGGATCCTGTCAATGCCTTAATCCTTGAACCAGGGTCCAGACAGACATACACAGATGCAATATCAATGCCAAAAATAGGGGGAGAGGCATTTTTAAGGAGGAGTATAAAAAAAATATATAAATTAAAAAGGTTATCTGAAAATAAAAATAGAAATAAACTCCTGACCTGTCTTTTTCAAATCAGAAAAATTCCCAGTTGATAGGAAATTATCTTTTTTGATAAGACATGTTAAAATTTATCAATACATTTTATTATATAATACAGTTTATTAGACTTTTCCTATGACGCTGGACAAATTTTTATCTCATCGGACTGACTGTTTCTCAAAAAAATCGGATTTTCGGGGCAGGCAGTTATCCCTGGGAAAGTTTTCTTAAAATATAGACAGCTTCCTCGATTCCGATCTTCCCGTCAGAATTTACATCAGCGTCAGGATTCACCTCCGCACCCGAGGCATCTCCTGTGATCACTTTTAATGCCAGTATGAGGTCTTTCAGATCAATGATGACCTGGCTGTCGCGGGCATCAACATCGCCGATGATGAAATTTGTGTCGGCAGACACCTCGGAGATATTTCCGACCACGTCTCTGAATCGGACATATACGGTTTTATTACCTGCCCCTTTGCCCAGCATCCATTCTTTGGAATTTGTCATAGCTTCCCATTCGCCATCTGCTCCGCCGTAATTATTACTGATATATATCTCGGACGCGCCCTCTGCTTCCAGAGACAGGGTGACAAGCCGCTTTGAAATGCTTTCCGGCATTAAAACGCTTATCCCGGAAGGCGGAACCACATCAATGCGGTAAGGACCGGCACTTGCTGTCAGACCGATTTCCCCCTCCTCATCCACGGCAGCAATATGAAAATAATAGGCCACATCATCCGGCTCTGATTCAGCGTAATCATCACTGATGCCAATTTCTATTTTGACAGGAACAATACCGAGCGTATTCAGATCATCAAATGTATATTCCGCTTCTGTGTTAAACAGGGCATAGTAGCTGATATCAGCAGGGCTTCCCAAAGGCGGATCCCAAAGTGTCTTTATTTCGGAAATGCCGGAAGGTTGGTCAATATCATGTGTTACGGACGCCAGATTCCGGACAGTTCCGAGCTGCTGACCTGTTGCGGAGTTGGTATAACAAACGAAGAGTAATATAAAAAAAATAATATTTAATCTGTGTTTTCTGTGTTTCATTTTTCATCCTGAAAAAGAAACCGGGCCTTTCAGACCCGGTTTCCTGATTCTCATCAGATGGAAATCTCCCTTTGACTTCGGCGTGAGTTCACTCGGGGGATGCCGGGGGATTTTTTCAGTTGCTCCCCTGCGCCCTCTCGCAATACTGTTGACTTAAGGCTGAACAGGTTTTCCAGTACTCTTTCCGGAGTGCGAAAAATGCTTTTTCGCAATTGCAAAAATAAAATTTTTGCACTGAGGCTGAACAGGTTTTCCAGTACTCTTTCCGGAGTGCGAAAAATGCTTTTTCGCAATTGCAAAAATAAAATTTTTGCACTGAGGCTGAACAGGTTTTCCAGTACTCTTTCCGGAGTGCGAAAAATGCTTTTTCGCAATTGCAAAAATAAAATTTTTGCACTCCGGATCCGTCCGGAACTTCTTAGGTCAGCTGCATTGGTGGGTCCCTCAGGGGGATTTCCATCTGTTGATCCGATTTATTCATCCCATTCTTTGTCAAACAAGAATATTACAGGTGTGCCTGCCTCAATGCCTTGTGCATCCTTACGCTGACTCACGCCGATGCCTTTTTGCCCGCGGGCCCATAGCTGAGGCATATCTTTGCCAATCACTTTGAACTTCAGCTGATAGCGCTCATTCGGACTCAGACTGGTAATTTTGAACGCTCCGCTGTTATCCCATAGGTGTAAAGTTAAGGAACTGCTGAATTGTAAAAATATCCTTTTATAACATATGGTTGTTGTTTAAATAAAATGCAAGAAATGCCGTGTCGCAAATTACTTTTTCATTGCATCTCTCAGCACATGCTGATATTCCGGACTGTGTGAAAAAAACAAAATATCCGACAATCTCATAAGATCATATTTGGGAGGACTGTGCAATGATAAATAAACAGATTAAAATTGATGTCAGAACAGTTAAAAAGTTTTTCAAAAAAGGAAAGATCAGAAAAATAGCTGAAAAAACCGGTTTCATAAAGAGAAAACGGAAATTGGACGCATTCGAATTTTTCATATCGCTGACTTTCGGTTCGCTGACAACGACCACAATAACTCTGGGTGCCATAGCGGAAAATCTGTCCGAATGTATTTCAAGGGCGGGAATAAATGACCGTTTTAATCAGTATGCCATTGATTTTCTGACAGAAGTTTTTTCATTTTTTTTCAGAACGGCGACTGAAAACGGACATAATATCAATATTGACGTATTAAATCAGTTCGGCAGAGTGAATATTATTGACAGTTCGTCATGGGAGCTGCCCCCGGGCCTGAAATCCGCATTTCCGGGATATAACATTGCGGGTTGCAAAGTTCAGTTAATGTATGATTACAAAACCGGAGTGATTCAGCTGTTTGATATAAAAAAACAAACGTGTAACGATCAGAGTTATTCGAAGACACTGGGCGATCAGATCAGCGCGGATGATCTGCTTATTTTCGATCTGGGATATTCAATTGCGGACATGCTGAAAATAACTGATGACAAAGAAGCCTTTTTCATATCCCGTTTTAATTATTCCGGAATCGGTCTGTATATAAAGAAAGGGGAAGAATATGAGAGAATCGGAATCTCGGAGATATTGAAAAAGCTGAACGGCAATGAGACAATATTTGAATTCGAATGTTATACGGGAAACAAAGAGAAAAAGATAAAGATACGCTTTTTCGCAGTCAGAGTTCCGGAAGAAGTTGCAAACAAAAAACGGAGAAAAATGTGTCAGAATGCCAAAAAGAAAGGAAGAACCCCCAAGAAAGAATCACTGCGACTGTGTGAGTGGAACTTTATGATGACAAATATTCCTGCTGAGAAAACGGAGGATGTGAGAACCATCCTTGCATTTTATCCGATCAGATGGTCTGTGGAATTATTTTTCAAACAGTTTAAATCGGTATTGAACATTCATAAAACAGAAGTAAGAAACAATGAGGACAGGCTCAGGTGCGAAGTATTGGGAAAAGCGATAGTTGTGATGTTCATATCCTACTGTTATTCGAATGCCAGATCAGAGGCATGGCGGATACTCGGCGAAGAGGTAAGTATTGACAAGACAGTGAAATATTTCAGAAGAAACATAGCCGGTCTGACAGTGCTGCTTTCGGATTCTGCTGACAAAGCGGCAAAACATGTCAGGAAAATGATAGCAAAAATAACTGACACATGCCGGAAAGAGAGGCAGAAAAGCAGAAAAAACTCCCTTGATGTACTTATCGACGGAGCAGTTCTTGAAAACTATAAATATGTAAAGGTAAACCTCTCGGAACTCGGGCAGCCGGGTAAAGGCATGCCTCTGTCTTTCCGTCTTTTCAATCTGATAAATGTGAATTTATTTTTTGAAATCATACCGTTAGCAGGTTAGTTAAGTATCCTTAACTTTACACCTATGGGGATCAATCCCCCGTCTGATAGCCAAAGCAGCCTGAAGGCAGCTATAAACAGCCTGCTTCAGCAGGCTTGAGCTTTCAGCCCTGACATTTATGTCGGGGCGGTTGCTTCAAGTTTCAAATTACAAATTACAAGGGAGATAAATTATGAAAACATTGCTGTGTTATGTATTGTTTTTTATGGTAATTTTCGGTATGTCTGTGGAAAAGGCCGAAGCCGAGGAGCCGCTTCAGTTTCCCACCACCCGGAAGGATATTTCGGATGCGCTCAGTCGTGATCTGGGCAGTCCCAAGGAGCTTCAGTCCTGCCAAAAGTATCCCCTCGGAGATTGCCGATGACAAACCCAGGGTCGGCGCGCTGATTCAGTTCGACTTTGATTCTGATGCCGTCAGATCCGAATCATACCCGCTGCTGAGAGAATTCGGCGCGGCATTTCAGGAGGATTTGCCGGATGCCGTGTTTGTCGTTGAGGGACATGCGGACAGCAAAGGCACGGATGAATACAACATGGATCTGTCCCGGAGACGGGCCAGGGCCGTGAAGGCGTTCCTGACATCCGTGTTCCAGATTGAGGAAAGCCGTCTGAATGTCAGAGCGTATGGTGAGAGCCGTCCCATCGCATCCAACGACACGGAACACGGCAGAGCGCTGAACCGCAGGGTGGAGTTTGTCCGGGAGAAATAGATCATCCGGAGTGCCAAACTTACAGTTTGGCAAACGCACCGGAGTTTTGAGACATGAGATATGTTGCAAAAACTGTAGATTCGGCACTCCGGGGCGACAGCGTGGTAACGAGATAAACGAGATACTCACGGTTGCTGATGCGTTGCGAACTTCGGTTCTCACAATTAAACCTTAAAACTGAAAGGGTGAAAGATATGAGCCATATTCTGATAAAAAATGTTTTCACTTTAAAAGAGGTGGCCGAATATCTGCGTGTTCCCGAGGAAAAAATCGAAAGACAGGTGCTTCGGGGCAGAATTCCGGGCCGCAGAATCGAAGATGAATGGCGTTTTCTGAAGACTGCCATAGATGACTGGCTGCGAAGCCACGATGCAAGAATGATATTGCTGAATCAGGCGGGTGTGTTCTCAGATGACGAAACATTGGATGAGCTTCGTATGGCAATATATTCGAAGCGGGGGAGGCCGGAAGCGGAACTTTTCTGATGCACATCCTTGACACAGACACCCTTACACATTTACATGCGGGTCATCCGAATGTAATTGCAAATCTTAAAAAGCTCGATGATCCCGATGTGAGAATCACGGTGATTACCAAAATAGAACTGCTGCGCGGCCGTTTCGAATTTTTGCTGAAGGCATCTGATCGGAACCAGTTGGTAAGAGCTCAGAAATTACTTAACCGAACCGAGGAACTTCTTTCTCAGATTCCGGTGCTGATGATGGATGAAAAATCCGCAACACGATTTGAGGAACTGAAAAAGTTGAAAAAATTACATAAAATCGGCCGTGCTGATATTCTGATTGCCAGTATGACCCTCGCTCATCAGGCTGTGCTTGTAACCCGTAATGTTCGGCATTTTAAACATGTGCCTAATTTGGCACTTAAAAACTGGGTTGACTGAATTAATTTTTGTCTGCCCTGCAATTTCATTTCACTCATCTCGTTCCCATGCTTCGCGTCACTGCCATTAAGTTAAGCTTCCGGAGTGCGAAAATTATTTTTCGCATTCTTGCCGGAAACTCTTTTTGCCACCCCGGATGAGTCTTAACTTAATGGCAGTGACGCTTCGCGTGGGAATGCAGCCCGGACGCTTCGCGTCCCGTGACAAATTGGGGAACGAGACAACACGGAGATGAAGATGATTGATGGAGATAATAATGTCTTAGGCTGATACGAGACGTGAAGCGTCTCTGTTGCATTTCCGATTGCATGGTACGGAGGTAACAGTTGTGTTGACTATTCGGGTGGCTATGATGGGTGTTCCGGCTGGAGCGAAAGACAGTATCCCTGTGCGAATACATGCGGTATTCATACGGTTTCCCGGAAAGCACTGAATAATTGGGGTTTGTATGATATGATTGGCAATGTTTGGGAATGGTGTCAGGACTGGTACGGGGATTATCCGTCAGGTTCCGTCACCGACCCCCGGGGACCGTCCACAGGCTCGTACCGTGTCCTTCGGGGCGGCTGTTGGGACTACTGCGCCGGGTACTGCCGGTCGGCGCTTCGGAGCCGCTACTCGCCGGACCGCCGGAGCCTCATCCTTGGCTTCCGCCTTGCCCTCTCCCCAGCTCGCCAGGTTGGCGGATGCCGACCTGCCGACCCATGGACAGAATCCTGTCCCTTCTCCGGAAGGGCAAAAAGCAGACACCGTGACGGTGCTGGTAGTCCGGATCGGATGATCGGACCAAGGTTTCGGCACGGTTTTAAAAATCGCATAATGAAACGGGCTGATTATAACGGATTTAGGGGAGGCCAGTCAAGCCCCGTGGGGGTGGCATATTTGTAGCGAATATGCCGCCCCCACGGGGCCTGACCGGGTCCTGCAAACCTTGCCACAAATATGCCCCGCCCTTACAGGGCTTGGTCGGCCCTCCCCTAAATCCGTTATAATCAGTAAATATTTTGCTTGTAGTGAGTACATTATTCATGATAATTTTTTAAATATTTGTAACACACCGGAAAAATAAAGAATCAGAATTTTTATCATATGAAAGAGGAGGAAAAATTATGCTTACAGACATTCAAATCAATAATGAATTGCTTGAACAAGCCAAGTGCCTGGGAGGAGATCATACAGAATGCGAACTCATAAACAAGGCACTTGAGGAATATATCCGAAAACGAGAACGTATTAAAATATTAAAGTATTTCGGTAAATTTGATTTTGATCCGGAATATGATTATAAAGAGGAAAGAAGAAGACGATGATTTTGGTTGACACTTCAGTTTGGTCACTGGCATTCCGCAGACCAAAACATAATATGGGAATACCTTACGAAGTAAATACATTGCATAAGCTGATTGAAAATGATGACCTCCTCGCTCTGCCGGGTATTGTTCTTCAGGAATTACTTTCCGGCCTGCGTGAAGAGGCACAGTTTAATCGGCTGCGGAGGCTGCTGAAACCTTTTCCGGTCATTCTTGCGACACAGGATGATCACATCACTGCGGCCCGAATAGCCAATCTCTGTCGAAGCTCAGGCGTGGCAACATCTCCTACGGATTGCCTGATTGCTGCCATTGCAATCACTCGGAATGCGGAACTTTTTACCGCTGACAGGGAT
Organism: Desulfonema magnum; assembly: GCF_017377395.1. Lineage (GTDB taxonomy): Bacteria > Desulfobacterota > Desulfobacteria > Desulfobacterales > 4be13 > Desulfonema_C > Desulfonema_C magnum. Next base: position 2,138,395 of record NZ_CP061800.1, read on the forward strand.
TTTGTTTACATGGCGGAACATTGTTCTTTAAGGCTCTTTTCAGAGGTTCATGCGGACTGAACTCATTATGATAATTTAATTTTCCTGAGTTCTGCGGTCTCCTGCTGATAATCCTTTCTCGTTCCCCGGCTCTGTTCAGACACGGTGTTACAGAAGACGAAATTTGGGAAGTGTTTCTCAATATACGATTATTGGTATCAATTCAAAGTATTACAGATTCCATATCCAGAACACGGATACTAACCAAACATCGGTGGGTAAAAAGAAAATGAGCAATCTTGTCATCATTCCTTATGATCAGCTAACTCCCGAGGCCCTGCAGGGACTCATTGAAGAATTTGTCACGCGGGAAGGAACAGAATATGGGGACAGGACATTTTCCCTGGAAGAAAAAGTCGCGCAGGTCAGAAGCCAGTTGAAAAGCGGGAAAGCGCTTATTACTTATGATGAGCGTAACCAGACCTGCAATATTGTATCTGAAAAGCAGATGAAAATAAGTACCTAACCTGTCCTGCGCGACTGACAATTGTCAAGTGAAAGCGGACTAATCCGCCACAATCATCACACGGCATTTTTTCAGCAAAGACCCGGCCGCTTTCAATCTGGCCGCATCCGAGTTGCTGATAATAATATCAGCGCGTGCGGGGCCTTCGGTTTTCAACCCTCTGACCGTGAGAGGCTTGCCTGTAACTCGATGATTTTTCGAAGCATTCTGGACACTTTTGGCATAACCGGCCATTCCCTGTTTTACAGCGCACTCCCGCGGGACAACGGATGTGCCATAGATTTCCTGACCGTTTTCATCCAGTATTTTCGGTGCCATGGCCGGCCTGATCCCAAGTCCTTTGGCATCAATAATCAGCCCTGTATAAACAGATTTTTCAGAAAGGGGAAAAGTGGCGTTGATAACAGGACCGTTGGAGACCGGGAGAACAAGCTCCGCCAACTTGCCGCGGAGGTTCATTTCCATCGTGACTTCCGCTGTCCCATCGGACAGATATTCCTGACGGATGATATGCGCGGCTTTGACAAGACCTGACACCTGAGACATCATTCTATCACCTAGCTCTCTGACCGCCTTACGGGAATCAATCCTGACCCCCCGGGTGACTTCAAGAAGGTGACGCAGGGCATCCGCTTTTGCAGCTCTTAAAGCCAGCGCCCGCGCCTGGGGTCTGCCAAAGAACCTTTGTGGCGGTGTACCGACCCCCGAGGCCGTAACAGTCCCTCTGGTCCAGTTGATACTGCCGTTTGCCTTGGTTTCCACAATATCGGATGAGTCATCACAATACCCGGAAATGGAAAACACCACCAAAAGCGGAATCGCCAAAAATAAAATTGAACTGTTTTTCATAATACCCCCTCCTTTCAAATTTCTCATGACACCTTAAAACCGTGTCAGATGGGTAACGCTGAACGTTTTATTTACAAGCTTTTGCAGGTGAGCCACACCTGACAGGGCATCTTTTAAAATCATTTTCTCCTTTTTTTTCAGACTGTAAGGATCAATGTAATTTTCCGGTTCTTCCCCCTGTTTTTGCTTTTTCATGTTTTCACATATCCTGAACATCATCAGGGTTTCAAAACTGGCACCAAAAAATTCAGCGTCTTCTGCTGAAATCACGCCTTGTTCTTCGAGTTGCTTCAGCCTGCCAAAAGTGGAGGGTTCGCTGATTTTATTTTTCAAAGCAAATATCCGTATGCTGTTTACAATATGCGCGGAACCGGATTTCTTGAGATCAATCTGATTTTTATGAGGGCCGCTTTTTTCCGTCACAAATGTCCCCAAAAAACTGATAGGGAGCTTGTACTGGGAATCATCCTTTGTTATCATATGCCGGGCGGTCAGACATGCCTCAGATGCCCTGAAAATTTCATCCCATAATTTCTCCGCCAGGGACATATTTCCCCAGATTGGTCTGTAATCTAAAAGAATTGTAAGCATTCTGATGTGTTCAGGATCATAGGACCGGCTCCGGTTCTGAATGGCCGATATCCACGCACTCAGGGACCTCCGCCATTTCGGATTTGTCGCCATGACATCTCCTTTGCATTTGACAAATCCGCATTTGCTGAAACCTTCAATGATGAGTTCCGAAAGTTTGGCAAAATACTTGTCAACCGCTTCCGTATTTTCTTCTTCAGGATCATTATAAACAATGGCATTGTCCTGGTCTGTTCTCAAAGTCTGCTCATAGCGTGCCCCGCTTCCCATGTTTATCCAGCAGTATTCAACAGGCGGAGGTCCCCAGCCTGTCAGCTTCATCTTTTCTTCTGACAGATAAATGACTCTGCGTGACAATCGCTCATGGAGTTCGGACATCACCTCAAATATCTCATGAACAGCCGTTTTTTCCGCTATCAGCGTATCCAAAATATTATCCGCCTCACGACTCAGGGAGGAAAGTCCTTTCAGGTCTGTCTGGGATTCGATATCCTGACTTAACAGGAGATTTCCGGTGCTGCGGCTTCGGATAAGGTCAATCATGGTGATGATGCCCACAAGGCTTTCTCTTTCTGTTACAATAAGATGTCTTGCGTTTCTTCTTATCATTGCGACAAGGGCCTGTCCTAAAAAAAATTCAGGACCGATTTTGACCAGATTGCTGTTCATAACCTTTTCCACGGTGCATTGAGAAACAGAATACATCTGGTTGGCGATAAGCTGTCTGACGAGATTTTTTTCTGTAAGGAGGCCCCGGGGTTTTTCCTCATTATCCAGCACAACCACGGCGCTGATATTTTTTTCATCCATGATTTTTGCAACATCCGTAACCGTGTCGCTTGTGCGACAGGTGATCACACGAGACGACATGATTTCGCTGACCCGCTTTTTGAAAAGAGGAGACTCAGCACAGGCATAAGTCTCATAGGTCTGTTCCGCCAATATCTCCTTATAAAGCATACGCATACGCTCGGCGAGCAGTGCGTTGAAGAAGCCGGAAAATTCCGGATAGGTATGGATCAGATGTTCCAAATCTTTTCTTTTAATCAGGCAGCAGGTCAGCTGCTCTTTCACCCTTGCAGAGCCAGGGTATCTCTGCCGGGATATCACAACCGTCTCACCGAAAAAATCATATGCGCGGCGAAGCGCGACAACGGTTTCAATACCCCTGTCGTTTGTCACCGTTATTTCAACAAGGCCCGATACAATGATAAATAAGCAGTCCAAACTGGGGCTGCCCTGTTTAAATATATATGTATTGGGATGATATTCTCTGACTTCAGTTTTGCGAGAAAGCCGCTCTAAAACATTTGTGTCTAGCATTTCAAAGGGATCGGCTTTCATGAGAATTTTCAGTATTTCTTTTCTGTCCATCACCATCTCCGGAATTGAGGAACGTTTTTCAGTGGTTGAAGACCTCCTAAGTTTTGAAAACTTTGGAAACCCGGTGTTGATTAACCCCCTGATTTTCTGTATCACTTTCTCTGTATTTTTATCAAGCGAAATCTCAGTGCTGAAGCATGAGTTTTTATTCAGCAGGCATTTTGGAGCAAAAATTGATAAAATTTGCCCCTGACAATAAATTCATATATTGAAATGATCTTCAGAGGTCATTAATGATGATTATATCGCGGAAAATTACTCTGTATGCACGCACTTCTCCCTCAGCTGTTAATATTTCATATGTTTCCGATGTGAGACTAAGCCAGCCGGAGCTGAAAATTTCTGCTGAACCGTTTTATAACCATATTAAGTACCTGATCAAAAGTTTTTTATACATATTTTTTTCTGTGAACGGCGGAGAAACCCGGCTTTTTCCTTTACGGGCGGCGGCTCATTCCGGAAAAAAAGCCGGGTTTCTTTCCCGTGCGAATATCGAAGACTTATGGTTAGGTACTTATGTTCTGACCGGGGGCCGGCTATTGTTTCCCGAATAAACTGAAGCGACTTTACCCATCATAATCATTGCGGTCAGGCATTACGGGTTTGAGAATGCAATTGATACTGGACTGATGAATGAACAACAACTTGCTGAACAATGGATAATTGCCTATGTTGAGTCTTTGGCACAAAAAAGAAGAGGTATGACACCTATAGATGAACCATGTTATGATTGGGTTGGAATATTATGTGAAAACCTTAACAAACTATGAAATCAAGCAGACTGCTTCATAATTCATTAAGCAAAAAACGTACCATAAGAAGCCTGTCTCTGACAATTGTATTCAAAAGCAGGATATGGCTACCTCTGAATACTCTCTTTGCCCCATTGACTTTTCCCTTTGTTTGCTATAATAAAAATTTTATTTAAAAATTTATCCATCTGATTCCGGGGGGTGTAATTAAAAGTGTTAGGTTTCAAAATTATTGGATAGCCACCGTATGTAATTTCAGATAGTTATATCTCTGAATGGGCTTCACCTGGGGTGATGAAAATGTCACAAACCGGGCTGACAATTGCGATCTCATTTTTATTCCGCAAATTTTTTATGACTTAAAAATCAGGCAGTTAAAAAATGAGGGGAATAAAAACGGGATCAGCTTTTTCAGAGCCTTGGAAACATTTTCATCACCCCAGGCTTCACCTAACACTTTTAATTACACCCCTTAAAAAAATAAAGTGTTATCTGATTCATATCCTCCAAATTGGAAAGGCCTGCAAAGTGAGTGGTGCATCCGGTTCAGTTCCCCGGATATCAGGACACTGAGTCTTATTCATCACTGCCTGTGCAGGACTGGCAAAAATATATCTGAATGCAAAAAAAATTTTGATCGGGTAACTTAACAAGCATATGATCTTGACAGCCCCATAAAATTTATGATAGAAATCTGTTTGTCGAATATCTCTATCTGAATATAACTTGCTGGAATTAATGCTTTTTTTATGTAAAAGTCCTGTCGTTTGCAAAACAGCAGCAGATCGGAAATTCCCCTCTCAGGGAAAATCCGGATCAGATGTCTCAGACTTTTCGATCTGTTGAATATAATTATGGAACATACTGGAAAATCCTTTTCAAAGGGGGGCAGAGGGAATTTTCATCTACTGACAATAGAAAAGGCGATTGGCCCGAAGGGGCAACCTATTTCAAGAATTGACGTTTGAATAAAAAACGCCGAGTTCACAGAATGTTTCAGGGCTGCATTCGGGCTGAGAGCAGAATGTCTGTTCAAACATCATTTTAAAAACATAGTGTGACTGATTGAAATCGTCTGAATTGTCAAAACCGATAAAAAAATAAAACTATTTGTTATGAGCGGAAAAATCACCTTTTTTATATTCGGTAAGAGCGGAGCTCCGGTAAAACAGTTAAGCGTTTCCAGAGCTTTTTTGTTTTTTCTGGGTTTCTTTGCAGTTTCCTTTACGGCTGCCGCGGGTTTTGGTGTTTATGATTATTATCATCTTAAAATGGCTTCATTTGACGCGCAGGATATTGAAAGCAACATTAAAAGCCATTTGGACGAAATCGTGCATCAGCGGAAACAGATTCAGACTTTTGCCGATGAAATTAACTCATTAAAGTCAGAACTGGTGGCACTGAACAATTTTGAAAACCAGATACGAATTATCGCGGGAATTGATAATTCAGATAAACAAAAAGGGCTTCTGGGAATTGGCGGCTCAATACCCGAAGACCTAAATCCTAAAATTGATCTCAAGGAAAAACACAACAGCCTTATGCGTGAGATGCATGACCAGGTAAAACAGCTTCATCTGGTTTCGAGTGTTCAGGAACAAGGATTTGAAACCCTTATGAAACACCTTGTTGATCAGGGCAATCTGCTGGCCCATACGCCCGCAATCCGTCCCACAAAGGGAATCGTAACCTCCCGATTCGGGAGCCGAAGATCCCCGTTTACCGGCAGGAGCGAATTCCATGAAGGATTGGACATCGCAAACCGGCATGGCACGTCTGTTGTTGCCTCGGCAGACGGTGTGGTGACATATGCGGCTCCAAAAGGTTTCTGGGGGAATATGATATTAATCAATCACGGTCATGGAATGGTTACGCGATACGCGCATCTCAGCAAAATATTGAAAAAATCCGGTGACAGAATAAAACGAGGAGATATTATAGGTAAAATTGGCACCACAGGACGAAGCACAGGGCCCCACCTCCACTATGAAGTCCACCTTAACGGAATACCGGTTAATCCTGAAAAATACATATTAAACTGATACCCGACAAAATAAATTTTGACAGGTAAGGACCTCCGAGGGTTCGGAAACCGCGGAGGTCTGATGTCCTGCTGACCTCTCAGAATTAATTTGATCGGGTATTAAATTGTTAAGTGGTTAAGGGATGATAACTCAATACATTTCCATTTCTGACCCCGCAGGACTGACAAATTCGCCGAGTGCGGGTTTGTCCGAACCGGGCCTGTGATTTGTTATTTGCGATTTGCCCTGACTTTCATTGTTTGTTGAGACCGGCGCGGACCATGATTATTTATATAAAAGTGTCAGGTGTTAAGTGTTAAGTGTTAGGAAAAAACTGTAAAACTTTCATCGTTCGTTGTGAGCGGACCGCTCATGGCCGTTTATATGAAAGTGACTAAAGTTAATAAAGTGACTGAAGTTAAAAGTTCTTTCATGTTTCGTTGTGAGCGGACCGCTCATGCCCGTTTATATGAAAGTGTCTGAAGTTAATAAAGTTAATAAAGTGACTGAAGTTAAAAGTTCTTTCATGTTTCGTTGTGAGCGGACCGGTCATGGCCGTTTATATGAAAGTGCCTGAAGTGACTAAAGTTAATAAAGTTAATAAAGTTAATAAAGTTAAAAGTTCTTTCATGTTTCGTTGTGAGCGGACCGCTCATGCCCGTTTATATGAAAGTCCGGAGTGCAAAAATTAAGCGAAGCGGTTTTTTGCAGAAACTTTCATGCCTCGTTGTGACCGGCAGGTCATGACCGTTTATATGAAAGTCCGGAGTGCAAAAATTAAGCGAAGCGGTTTTTTGCAGAAACTTTCATGCCTCGTTGTGACCGGCAGGTCATGACCGTTTATATGAAAAAGGTGTTAAGTGTTAGGTGTTAGGTGTTAGGAAAAATTACAAATTTTTCATGCCTCGTTGTGACCGGCAGGTCATGCCCGTTTATATGAAAGTCCGGAGTGCAAAAATTAAGCGAAGCGGTTTTTTGCAGAGACCTTCATGCCTCGTTGTGACCGGCAGGTCATGCCCGTTTATATGAAAGTGTCTGAAGTGAGCTAAAGTAACCAAAGTGCCTGAAGTTAAAAGTTTTTTCCTGTTTCGTTGTGAGCGGACCGCTCATGGCCGTTTATACGAAAGTGAGAAATTCTGAATTCACTTTCATATTGTATTATAAGCAAACCCTTCATAACCTTTTAAGTAATTGTTTAACGCTATATTTTTGTTCCAAAGATTCAAATACGCTGACACTCACACACCCGAACATCCAGACACCCGAACATTCTGTAACACCCAATCCTTCACTCTTCAATCTTCAATCCTCAATCCAAAAAAAGGAAGATTCTATAATGATGTTAAATTTTTTGACAAAAGTTTTCGGAAGTAAAAACGACCGGGAATTAAAAAAGCTACAGCCCCTTGTTGAAAGAATTAATGACCTGGAACCTGAAATACAGGCCATGAGCGATGATGAGCTGAAAAATCAGACCGTTTTATTCAAGGAACGTTTTGAAAAAGGCGAATCTCTTGATGATATGCTTCCGGAAGCCTTTGCAACAGTAAGGGAAGCCTCTGTCCGCACCCTGGGAATGCGGCATTTTGATGTCCAGCTCATCGGCGGGATGGTGCTTCATCAGGGAAAAATTTCAGAAATGAAGACCGGTGAGGGAAAAACCCTGGTCTCCACACTTCCTGCCTATCTGAATGCGATCACGGGCCGAGGAGTTCATATTATCACCGTAAATGACTACCTGGCAAAACGTGACACAAACTGGATGGGACAGATATACAATTTTCTCGGTCTTTCTGTGGGAACCATCGTCCATGGTCTGGATGATTATGAGCGTCTGGAGGAGTACAGCGCGGATATCACTTATGGTACAAATAATGAGTTCGGATTTGACTATTTAAGAGACAATATGAAATTTGACAGGGATTCCCTGGTTCAGCGCGAACTCAATTATGCCATTGTGGATGAGGTGGACAGCATACTCATTGATGAGGCAAGAACCCCGCTCATCATATCCGGCCCTGCTGAAAAATCCACTGATCTCTATTACCAGGTCAACAAACTCATTCCGCGTCTTGTCAAAGAAACAGACTATACCATAGATGAAAAGGCCCGGACTGTGGTGCTGACGGAAGAAGGGGTTGCCCACGCTGAAACCCGGCTCAAGGTTGACAATCTGTATGAACCGAAATATATTGAACTTTTACACCATATTAATCAGGCCCTGAAGGCCCACACGCTTTTCAAACGGGATGTTGACTATATTGTCAAAAACGGGGAAGTGATCATCGTGGATGAATTCACAGGGCGCCTGATGCCCGGGCGCCGATATAGTGAAGGTTTGCACCAGGCCCTTGAAGCAAAAGAGAATGTTAAAATAGAAAATGAAAACCAGACCCTTGCAACCATCACTTTTCAGAACTATTTTAGAATGTATGACAAACTTGCCGGTATGACAGGTACGGCAGACACGGAAGCTGCCGAATTCAAAAAAATCTATGATCTGGACGTTATCATTATTCCCACAAACAAGCCCATGAGCCGGACAGATTTCCCGGATGTGATCTATAAGACCAGAAGGGAAAAATTTGACGCTGCCATAGATGAAATTCAGGAATTGCATAAAAAGGGACAGCCGGTTCTGGTGGGTACAATTTCCATTGATGTTTCAGAGAGTCTGAGTAAAAAACTGTCCAAAAAAGGGATAAAACATTCTGTACTGAATGCAAAACATCACGAAAAAGAAGCAGAAATCATTTCCATGGCAGGCCGGAAAGGGGCGGTCACGATTTCAACCAACATGGCCGGCCGCGGGACAGATATTTTGCTGGGCGGCAACTGGGAGGCCGAAGTTGCCAGACTTGAGGATCCGGCTCCGGAGGAGATTGAGCAAATCAGGACACGCTGGGAAAAAGAACATGATGAGGTTGTGGCGGCCGGGGGGCTGCATATCATGGGCACCGAACGTCATGAATCCCGGCGAATTGACAATCAGCTCAGGGGACGTGCCGGAAGGCAGGGGGATCCCGGATCATCCCGTTTTTATCTCGCATTGGAAGATGATCTTCTCCGGATATTCGGGGGAGACCGCATTACCGGAATGATGGACATGATCGGAATGGAAGAAGGGGAACCCATTGAGCATAACTGGATAAGCAAAGCCATTGAAAATGCACAGGGAAAAGTTGAAGGACGCAATTTTGATATTCGGAAGCAATTGCTTGAATATGACGACGTGATGAATCAGCAGCGGGAAGTCATCTACGAGCAGCGCCGTGAAGCCCTGAGAGGTGAGGATTTAAAAAGTTCCATTGAAGATATGATCGCTGACAAAGCCGAAGAAATAGCCGAATTTTTTGCAGATGAAACCATCCTTCCTGAAGAATGGGATTGGAAGACGCTGAATGACGCGGTGTTTAAACAATTTAATTTCCGCTTGGAGATTGACAACGACACGCTGGATGGATTAAATAAAGATGGACTGGCTCAGTTTATTTCCGATACTGCCAATGAAAAATATGATGAAAAAGAAGCTGAGGCAGAGGCAGTTAATTTCAGAGAACTGGAACGAATTGTGATGCTGCAGACGGTTGACAGTCTGTGGAAAGACCATCTTCTGAGCATGGATCACCTGAAAGAAGGGATCGGACTGCGGGGGTATGCACAGCAGCAGCCGCTGATTGTTTATAAAAAAGAAGGCTTTGACATGTTTCAGAATATGATTTCCAGGATAAAGGAAGAGACCTTGGAAACGCTCTTCAGGATTCAAATAGAGACACCCGGAAAAGAAGAGATGTTTTCGTTTAGGCGGCCAAAGCAGGAACTTGTATTTTCAGCAGGGGAAGATATCGGAGACAGAAAAAAAGAACCGGTGAAACGGACAGAGAAAATTGGAAGAAATGACCCCTGTCCATGTGGCAGCGGAAAAAAATACAAAAAATGCTGCGGAAAATAGAGATACCGGGGGAACTCGGGGATTTTTCATGTAATGGCTCACGAGGTATGATGAAAAGATTTGCGACATCTGAATTTCCTAAGCTTCCAACTCGTCTGTGTTCTTTAAGTATAAAAAAAACTTGATTTATAGGAAGATCGTTAGTCGCAGGTTATTGCAACATGCTGAAATCATTTTTGCCGGAAACACACATAGAAAATATTCGAAATTAATGATTTCAATTGGTTATCAGAATGTTTTTCGATGTTTTGGGGGCGCTTGCGGCTGTCGGATAAGGGGATAAAAAAAATGGGTTCGTACACTCCCGAAGAAAAAGTATTTTCCGATGTCCTGGAGGACATCCAAGAACCTTCCATGTACAAAGTGCTGATCCACAATGACGACTACACCACCATGGAATTTGTCGTGGAGATTTTAATGTTTGTTTTCAACAAACCCTCTGACGAAGCAACACGGATTATGCTGAACGTTCATGAGCAAGGGGTCGGATTATGCGGTGTTTATACTTATGACGTGGCTGAAACCAAGGTGGAGACCGTTCACAGTCTTGCCCGGGAACACGGTTTTCCATTGAAATGTAGCATGGAGGAAGAATAGACAATGATTAGTAAAGAACTAAGCGTAACTCTCGGATTTGCGGTCCGGGAGGCTAAAAAAAGGCGCCACGACCATGTTTGCATCGAACACATATTGTTTGCCATTCTGCATGACAACGAGGGAATCGGAATTATCGAGGGTTGCGGGGGAAATGTCGGAAACCTGAAAAATGCCCTGGATAATTTTTTCAATGAACGGATGGAAAGTGTTCCTGATGGTCAGGAATATGTATTCCAACAGACAACGGGTTTTCAAAGGGTGATTCAGCGAGCTGTGAATCATGCGCGTTCTGCTGAAAAACAGGAAGTGAATGTGGGTGACATCCTGGCTTCCATTTTTGAGGAACAGGAGTGCTACGCATCTTATTTTCTGGGCCTGGAAGGTGTCACACGGCTTGATATTTTAAATTATGTTTCCCACGGTGTTTCATCTGATGGAAACATTTACAGGGAAGAACCTGATGGAACTGAAAAAACCACCCGTCAGGAACAGAAAAAGAAAAAGGTGGATCCGCTCAGGGCTTTTACCATTGACCTGATTGAACGAGCTGCCCGGGGAAAGCTTGACCCGCTGATCGGCCGCGAGCATGAACTGGAACGCACAGTTCAGGTGCTTTGCCGAAGGCGCAAAAACAATCCTGTGTTTGTGGGAGATCCCGGGGTGGGTAAGACCGCTATGGCAGAAGGTTTGGCAATGAAAGTGCAGAGCGGAAATGTTCCTGACCTGCTCAGAGGGGTTCGGATATTTTCCCTTGATCTGGGCGCGTTGCTGGCCGGTACGAAATTCCGGGGCGATTTTGAGCAGCGTCTGAAAGCAGTGATACAGGCTCTGAAAAAGATCAAGGATTCGATTTTGTTCATTGACGAAATTCATACCATTGTAGGAGCCGGGGCCACCAGCAGCGGTTCCATGGACGCGTCCAATATCATGAAACCTTCGCTTTCAACGGGCGAGCTTCGCTGTGTCGGCTCAACCACTTATGAGGAGTTTCAGAACCATTTTGAAAAAGACCGGGCCTTGTCCCGCCGGTTTGAAAAAATCGAAATTCCGGAACCCTCGGTTTCAGAAACCATTAAAATCTTAAAAGGACTGAAATCCTGTTATGAGGAACATCATGGCATTGTCTATACAGAACCTGCTCTGAAAGCGGCTGCGGAGCTGTCTGCCAAATATATTAATGACCGGTATCTTCCGGATAAAGCCATTGATGTGATTGATGAAACCGGGGCGTTTGTCCGGCTGACCGGAAATTCCCGACGAAAGAAGATTCATCCGTCTGATATTGAAAAAATTGTCGCCAAGATCGCTAAAATCCCCACGGTAAGCGTATCTGTTTCTGATAAAACAAAACTGGAAACCCTGGGAGACCGTCTCAGACAATTTGTTTTTGGTCAGGACAGTGCCATAAAATCGCTTGTCACAGCAATTAAGCGTTCCCGTGCAGGGCTTGGGACCCCGGGACGGCCCGTAGGCTCTTTTCTGTTCACCGGTCCCACCGGTGTGGGAAAGACCGAGGTGGCCCGGCAGATTTCCATGAATCTCGGGGTTGAGTTTTTGCGCTTTGATATGAGCGAATACATGGAAAAGCATTCTGTGGCCCGGCTGATCGGCGCGCCTCCCGGATATATCGGGTTTGACCAGGCCGGACTTCTGACAGACGGTATCCGAAAACATCCGCACTGTGTGCTGCTTCTTGATGAAATAGAAAAAGCCCATATGGATCTGTTTAATATCCTGCTTCAGGTGCTGGATTATGCAACCCTGACAGATAACAATGGGAAAAAGGCTGATTTCAGAAACGTCATTATCATTATGACCTCAAATGCCGGGGCAAGGGAGATGAGTTCCCAGTCCATCGGCTTCGGCATGTCCGGCGGATACGATGCCGAAGGCAAGGGAAAAAAGGCGATTGAATCCTTCTTCAGCCCGGAATTCAGGAATCGTCTGGACGGGATTGTCACTTTTAATGCGCTGACTGTGGAGATCATGGAGAGAATCGTGGATAAGTTCATTAAGGAACTGAATATTCAGCTTGCTGCGAAAAATGTATCTCTGACTATTTCTCCGGAATTACGGACATGGCTGGCGAAAAAAGGATATGAGCCGTGTTACGGCGCAAGGCCCCTTAACCGGTTAATACAGACGGAAATCAAAGACGCACTGGCCGATGAGATTCTCTTTGGAAAACTTGAAAAAGGCGGCAACGTTTTTGTTGATGTTAAGGATGACAAACTGACATTTGCTTATAACTAATAAATGCTCATGAAAAAGCCGGGTTTTTCGCCCCTGGTCATGAAAATGTTTTCAGATAAAAAACCCGGCTTTTCAAAATGTATTTTCACGGTAAAAAATTCGAGCTTGTCAGTTATTCTGTCCTCTCCCTCTCGTTCCCACGCTCTGCGTGGGAACGCATTTTTCAGACGTTTAGCGTCGCTATCTGCATACATCAATATTTAGCAGATTCGTATGATACATAACCAATCTTTTATCTGCATTTCGGGACGCTTTTCCCAAACCTGCCCCAGATGCTGAAAATTTTCAACATGATCCAAGTTATATTCTTCTTTAAATTCAATAAGTTTCTGTCAGAAAGGAAGATAAATGCCAGTTCAACATTCACTTTCAATATTTAATTCATTTAAAGAGGCAACCGACTTTGCAAAACGTAATCCCGGCATTACGATTGTTCGTAACACGTCAGGATATGGCCGGAAAGCAGTTGGACATCGAAAAAATACAAGTCAGCCAAATCAGACTGCGACGAATCGGGGTTATTTTGCTTCTCGCATGGCATATGCTTCATATGATGATTATGATGATTCTTTGGAAGAAATGAATTTAGTATTACATGATTTGTTATCTGACGCAGATGATTATTTCCAATCGAATGATGACGGATGGTTTTACCGTGATGATTAATGAATGAAACAGAGCTATTATAAGTGCAATATGACTGTAAATAACAGCAAAAGAAGTGGTTGTTTCCACCGAAGGCTGGCCAGATCACGTTTTCAAAGATGACTGCAAACTCATGTCCCTTGACGAACTGGAAGAAAGTTATTAATCAAAACAAAAGGCTTGATCAGCAAAACCGAAAATTAGAGCAGTTACAAAATAGAGTTGTTTCTAAATAAATAATGCCACAAAGACACAAAGGCGCGAAGGCTCATGAAGGGTCTTTGTGTCCCTTTGCGCCTTTGTGTCTTTGTGGCATTATGAGCCGCACGTCGCGTCATATGACAGCGGGCTGAGAGGCTTACTTATTTGGGAACAACTCTAATGAAAACGGGATGTTGAAAAAGCAGATTACGAATCTGCAAAGCGATGAATAACTAAGATAACTGAGGCATGATTCTCAGTCTTAAATCGGGTATCATATCATGCCTCCCTCTCTTGTTGAGGCCGAGGAAATCGTAATAAAAAATAAACAACAAGGATGATATCATGGATGCTGAGAAACTTATGTCTGCGGCAGAATCATTGCCGCTGGAATTAAAAACAGAACTCATAGAGAGACTTCTTGACAGCTTGAATCCGTCCCACAGGGAAATTGACGAACTATGGGCCGAGGAGGCTGAAAGAAGAGTTAAAGAACTGAGAACTGGCAAAGTGAAAGCGATTCCGGGGGAGGAAGTATTCAGAGAAATTCAGGAGATATTATCCAAATGAAATACGCTTTTCACCCTTCTGCCAAAATGGAACTGAATGAAGCAATACACTATTATGAGTCCTGCCGAATCGGGCTGGGAGCGGAATTTGCAAAAGAGATTCGTTCAACTGTCCGGCGGATTAATGAATTTCCTGAAGCATGGTCTCCGCTGACAGAAAATACAAGAAGATGTCTGACCAGACGATTTCCATACGGAGTGATATACCAGATTACAAATGATCAAATTCTGATTATTGCAGTGACACAACTGAACAGAAAACCGGATTATTGGAAAAGCAGAATACAGTGAAGGCGATATTGCGAATATCCCAATTTTTGGGAATGAGACTTCGCAGTGCCGTGGCCGGGCTGAGTTTTGCCGAGGAATCAGACAGATACGCCTACAGACGGAGAATGTATGTGCTGACACTGGTGGGAGACTCTCTTGTCAGAGCCAGAACCCGGCTTTTTTATGAGCGTTTCTTATATAAAATCCTTGTAGCGAAAATACAAAAAAATAAACATCTGCTTTAGGAGGATAACAAAAGCACAACTTGGAGAAAAAAATGCCAAAAATACTTGAAGGTAAGCTTGTTGCCGAGGGCAAGAAGTTCGGGCTTATTGCAAGCCGTTTTAATGATTTTATCACAGACAGGCTTGTGGGCGGAGCCATGGATGCGCTGGTGCGATCCGGTGCCAAAGACACGGATATTGAAATCGTCAAAGTCCCGGGTGCGTTTGAAATACCGCTGCTTGCAAAAAAGATGGCGAAAAAAGGCAAATATGATGCCATCATATGCCTTGGCGCTGTGATTCGCGGTTCAACATCCCATTATGATTATGTGTGTGCCGAAGCATCCAAAGGGATTGCCATGGTCAGCATTGAATCTGAAATTCCGGTCATTTTCGGAATTCTGACAACGGACACTATTGAACAGGCTATTGAGCGGGCCGGGACAAAGGCCGGAAACAAAGGATGGAGCGCGGCCATATCTGCCGTGGAAATGGCAAATTTAATTGAGGTTGTTGACCAGGGCTGATGATCATGGGAAGTTCCCGAACCAAATCACGAGAGCTTGCGCTGCAAGCACTCTTTTATATGGATATGCGTCAGAATTTCTCAACAGAGGCTTTGGAACGCTATTGTGAAAATTTTGCGCTGACTGAGACAGGCAATATAACAGAAGCATTGGAAGCATTGGAACTCTGTTCTGAAAAATTTACTTTGTCAGAAAAAATGCTTCCATTTTTTCTTGAATTGGTAAAAGGCATAATACCTGTCAATTCTGAAATTGACTCGGTCATTGAACGCTTTTCAAGTAACTGGAAAGTCAGCCGCATGTCCTGTGTTGACAGAAATGTTTTGCGGATATCAGTATATGAAATGCTTTTTCGCAAAGATATTCCGCCAAAAGTATCCATAAACGAGGCCATTAACATAGGGAAAAATTTCGGCACAGAAGAATCCGGCGCTTTTATAAACGGAATTCTTGACAGCATCCGTATTGCGCTGGAAAAAAATGAAATAGGCCATCTTCCCTTGAAAAGGCCCGGATTGAAACAAACAAACAGATAACACCGTCAGACACGGATAAAAATAAACGTAATAAATAAATTTTTAGGAGAATACGATGGAAGTCAGAAAGGTCTTTTTAACAGAAGATGAAATGCCCCGCCAATGGTATAATATTCTTGCGGATATCAAGATGAATCCGCCGCTGGGACCGGATGGGAAACCCATTAACCCTGAAGACCTCGCGCCGGTTTTTCCGATGAATCTGATTGAGCAGGAAATGAGTACCGAAAGATGGACTGATATTCCCGAAGATGTGCTGAATGTTTTAAGCATATGGCGTCCGTCCCCTTTGGTGAGAGCAATTTCTTTTGAAAAGGCACTTGACACGCCCGCGAAAATTTATTTCAAAAATGAAAGCGTCAGTCCTCCTGGAAGCCACAAGGCCAACACTGCCGTGCCTCAGGCCTATTACAACAAGGTTTTCGGTATCAAGCGGCTGACCACGGAAACCGGCGCGGGACAGTGGGGAAGCGCCCTGTCTTTTGCCTGCGGCCAGTTCGGAATAGAATGCAAGGTGTTTATGGTGAGGGTCAGTTTTGACCAGAAGCCCTATCGTAAATCCATGATGGAGGCCTGGGGCGGGAACTGTGTCGCAAGTCCCAGCACAGAAACCCAGACCGGTCGTGATGTTCTGAAAGAGTCCCCGGATACTCCCGGAAGTCTTGGCATTGCCATCAGTGAGGCCATTGAGCAGGCTGTCGGCGATGAAAGCGGCCAGACCCGCTACGCGCTGGGAAGTGTTTTAAATCATGTGATGCTACATCAGACCATCATCGGCCTTGAGGCCAAAAAGCAGATGGATAAAATCGGGGAATATCCTGATATTATCATCGGATGTGCCGGAGGGGGAAGCAATTTTGCAGGGCTGGCCTATCCTTATGTTTATGATAAGATAAATGGGAAAGATATTGCAATCTATCCTGTTGAACCGACCGCGTGCCCCACACTGACAAGAGCGCCGTTTGCTTATGATCACGGGGATTCTGCAAAATACACCCCGCTTCTCCCCATGCACAGCCTCGGACATACTTTTGTTCCCGCGCCGATCCATGCCGGAGGACTTCGATATCACGGGATGGCTCCTACGGTAAGCCAGTTGGCCGCGGAGGGGATCATTGAGCCTAAATCTGTTAATCAGTTGGCAGCATATGAGGCTGGTGTCCTTCTGGCCAGAACAGAGGGGATCATTCCTGCTCCGGAAACAAACCACGCATTGGCCTATGTTGTTGAAGAGGCAAGAAAAGCAAAGGAGGAGGGAAAGGAAAAAGTGATTCTTTTCACTTTTAGCGGACACGGCCTTATTGATCTTGCCGCATATGACAAATATTTCGCAGGTAAGCTTAATGACTATGTTTTAAGCGAGGAAGAAGAACATAAGTTTGAAACATGCTTTGAAAATAATCCAAAACCGGAACTTTTGAAAAGCTGTTGAGAGAATTGAGAATTGAGAATTGAGAACTGAGAATTCTGATGCAATGTTTTTCAATTGTCAATTGAAGGCAGATGAAATGGAAGAGAGCAAAGATCATCTTGAACAACGCTGTCCCCGCCTGGGCGGACCTGTGTCATTTCAATATTGCATGAGTTGCGGCGATGACGGGCTGCCGTGTTTTAAAATTTTTGACTGCTGGTGGGAATATTTTGATGTTGTTGCGTATTTAAAGAAGAAATTGTCCGATGATGCGTTCAGCAGGCTTGTAAATTCAAAGCCAAAACCAAAGGTGGCAAGTCTTATTGAACTGATTCAACAGGTAAAAAGATCGAAGATTAAAGATTAAACAGTGAAGATTGTGCGTTATGATTGGTAAAAAAAACTCTCGTTCCCAGGCTCTGCCTGGGAACGCATACCCCGAGGCTCTGCCTCGTGTATCATCGTCCGGCTGATGTGTTTTATGTAATGCCGCACGAGGCAGAGCCTCGGAGTAGTTGTGTATTCTGATCATCTGTTGCCAGTCTTTTGAAGGAGAATATTTTGATTATTAAAGTCTTAGAAGTCGGGCCGATTATGGCAAACTGTTATATCCTGGGTTGTGAAGAAACCAAAGAATGCGCGGTGATTGATCCGGGAGATGAAACCGACAGAATCCTGCTGGCCCTTGCGGAATCAGCGTTAAAGGTAAAGTATATTTTAAACACCCATGGTCATTTTGACCATGTGGGCGGCAACAAAAAGATGAAGGATGCGACCGGTGCCGATATCCTGATACATCCGCTTGACGCGCCCATGCTGAACAGCTTGTCAGCTTCTGCCGCGAACTGGGGATTTTCAGCAGATGATTCACCCGCGCCTGACCGGACCATAGAGGACGGTGATACTATTTCCTTTGGAAATATCACGTTAAAAGTGCTTCATACGCCGGGACATACTCCGGGCGGCGTTTCTTTTTATACCAACGGAAACATTTTTGCGGGAGATACGCTTTTCCAAGGTTCAATCGGACGCACAGATTTTCCGGGCGGAGATTATGAGACGCTGATATCCGGTGTAAGGAACAAACTTTTTGTTTTGGAAGATGATGTGAATGTTTTTCCCGGACACGGACCCGCCACCACCATTGGCAGGGAAAAGCGTTTTAATCCTTTCTTTCGTTAAACTGCGCACCGGCGTTGCTTCTGTCCGCTCGATGATCAAGTTTTCTGACCTGGTTCGGACAAAAAGCATGTCATTCCTGCGAAAGCAGGAATCCACCGACAACCGGAGAACAGCCAGGCCCCTGTTCTGTCATTCCTGCTTTCGCAGGAATGACAAAAAAACTTGATCATTGAGTTTCAGGATGCAATGGATTTCAGGCTAAAATGTGAGGAAGTGTCAGATCACTGAAGACACCGGAGATATTCGTTCCGGCAATAAATTGCCGGGCTTTTTTTAGGGTATCCCTCCGGGACTGAAATTAATCCCCAAGTTATCAAATGCTCTCTGCTGAATGTAATCCCGGACACTTGAATCATGATTTTGAAAGAACAGGCGAAGGCTCGCAGGAAACCCATTCAATTTCAGGAAGTTGCGATCTGATAACCTCGGACAGAGGCATATTCTTCTCCAGAGCAATGGCCGCGGCATTTTTCTCATAAAAACATTCAGGCTCATACGTCCAACCCTTTGCAAGCCGCCGATCTTCTTTCTTTAAAAGAATATAAATATATCTTCCGATCAGGGGAGCGATGAGCCTTGTTTTCCAGCCAAAAGCCCTGTAAATATCCCGGAGAAGAGAATCCAGCTTCTTTATAATGGCCTCATTTCCCTGATACCATTTTCGCATTGCCCAGGCAGCCCCCGCATAAGTTGTCCGAAGGGACCTGACTTCCCATTCAAACCGGTCCCGGATACACTTGTCAGGATGGTCCTTATACCTTTCCCAGCCTTTCAGCATGGTTCTGAACAACCGGGCAAGACTGGGACCGTTGACCTCGAAATCCCGGGTAAAGGCATTGATAAGAAATTGCTCTTCCTGGCCGTCATGAATATGCTTATGCCGAAAATTGAAGCGATACTGGCCGTGAGTGTCTGCCGGGGGAAATTCTGATTCAGGAAAAAGTGTCCCATCTTTTTTATGCTGCTCATACAACGGCGTGCCCGAATTCGGCGTGTATATCATAAACTGATGAAAATCCGTGTTGTGGCTGACGGCATACTCGATGACCCTGTCTATGTTTTCAGGCGTATGATTTTCCATGCCGATGATGGAGGAACCCAGCACCCGGATCCCATGAGACTGAAAAAACTTCACCAGGGAATGGGTGTCAACCCCCCGGAGTTTCTTATACTGACTCTCCTCACCTTCCATTCCCATCCATACCCAGGAGATTCCCATTCTTACAAGCTGCTCAATGTCATAAGACTGCAAGACCCGGGCAGAACTGAAAATCATCAGAGACCAGCTTTTGTTATTCTCCTCCATGAGTTCGAGCAGCCGGAGCGCTCTTTTCCGGTGAAGAAGAAAATTTTCGTCCATGGTAAAAAAAGACCGGACGTTAAGCTTTTTTTCCAACTGACACATCACATTAAAAAGCGCGTCACCGGTTTCATAAAAATTGATAAATTTGCCCTTCCCCCCGAACAAGGCCGAAGTGGAACAAAAATTACAGCCCACGGGACAGCCCACAGAAGGAAGCAGAATGGCCGCAGTGTTTCCGTTCCCGGGTTTGTCCGGAAGAGAATAGCCCATAATTCTGCCGCCAAACGCGGATTCCGCCAAAGGATGTCTTATGGGCGCATCCGCATCCTGTCCGAGAAACTTTCTGAACCATCTCACGCCTTCGCCTCTGACAATATGATCCGCGTCAATGATTTCATGAATATTGTCTTTATTGGTAACATGTCCGCCCACAAGAATCGTTGCATTTGGCTGATGTTTTCGGATAAGCTCACACATTTTTTTCACTTTGCCCACATTGGGAATGATTGAGCTGATCCCCACAATATCGTAAGAATTTTGCTCAAGCTCCGCGATAAAACGGTCAAGTGATGGAAAATCCAAAACCGTGCAGGGTGCGTCAATATTGGACTGAAGCATCAGCAGCCCAAAGGAACGATGAAACATGCGAAGAGAAAAAGGTCCCTGAACACGCGTGACCTGGTTATGATAAAGCTCCATGGGATTGATTTCCCGGCTTCCGTATTCATCGTTCTGAGCATAAGGCCCGAAAACGCCGGACAGTAAAACTTTGGCCCGGGTTCCGAGGGGATGAACCGATTGTGTTGTATTCATAGTACTTCTCCTATCTTTTTTTAGTGGTTTAGAATACGATGAATACAATTCTAATAGACACGGTTCGGGAAAGGCAAGCTTGTTCTTTGCTTTTACAAAAGTTTTACAAAGGGGGGGAGGGGGGCATATGCATCAGGCTAAGAATGCGGGACGGCTGCCGGACGGGGTTTGCAACCCCGTCCGAAACGTTTGCGGGCGGCGATCCGGAAAATATTCCGGACGGGGTTGCAAACCCCGTCCGGCAAAATCAGAGTTAATAAAAACAGTAGGTTGTAATCTTAGCCTGATGCATATGGGGGAGGGGCGAGAGGCGAGAGGCGAGAGGCGAGAGGAATTTTCCTGTTACTCGATGTTCAAGTTTTTTGTCATTCCAGCGAAAGCAGGAATCCGCAGCACGCGGAAACTTGATGTTCGTTGTTACTGTGAGATTTGGAAGAAACGAAGTTTTTTTTTAAAACTTCGTTTCTGTCCGCTATTTCAAGTCTTCCTCTTCTTCTTCCAGTTTAAAAACAGATACCGACTCATTCAACTTGTCGGACATTTCCGCAAGGCTTTTCATGGAGCTGGCTGTCTGCTGGCTTGCGGCTGAGGTCTGAGAACTGACTTTGCCCACGTCTTCCATTATGCCGGCAATGTTTTCCGAAGCTGCGGCCTGCTGTTTTGAAGCCATGGAAATAGACCGGATCAGGTCTCCGAGACGGGTTGTAACTGTCTCAATCTCCTGAAGCTTTTCATAAGCGCCGTCAGCCAGTTTGGAACCTTCGACAACTCGCTGGATACTCTCTTCCATACTGGTTCCGGCTTCGCTGATTTCACCTTGGATATTCTTTATCAGGGTGTCAATTTGTTTGGTCGCATTGGTGGAACGCTCGGCCAGTCGCTGCACCTCCTCTGCCACCACAGCGAAACCCCGCCCGGCATCGCCTGCCATGGCGGCCTGAATGGAAGCGTTCAGGGCAAGGATGGAGGTACGGTCCGCAATATCATTGATCAGCTGAACAATGTTTCCGATTTCCTGGGAACTCTCTCCCAGACGCTTGATTGCCCTGGCTGTCTCCTGCACATGATCCCGAATGGATTCCATGGCTCCGTTGGTATCCCGAACCGCCCTGGCTCCGTCCTTGGCATGTGCTGTCGAGTCTTCCGACACCACCGCACACTGACCCGCATTTTCAGCAACCTGCTGGATGGAAAGTGCCATTTCATTAATGGCCTCAATGGCTCCGGCCATCCGCGCCGCCTGCATCTCGCTTGTTTCAGCAAGATTTTCAGTTGAATCACTGACATATTTGGAAGTGGCGCTGACCTGAAGGGTGACATCTTTAACATTCCGAACCACATGACCGATCTGTTCTGCCATATCATTGAATGAATCGGCAATGGCACCGGTAAAATCCTCAGTCACCTCGGCCCGTTTGGTCAGATCCCCGTGAGCCAGTTCACTGATCTCCGTCAGAAGTTTCATAACCGAGGCCTGCATGGCATCACGTTCCTCGCTTGTCTGCACAAGCGAAACAAGATTATCAAGCATGGCGTTAAGAGAAAAAGCCATGGTTCCCAGCTCGTCCTGGGTGACAACAGGGGTACGAGCTTTAAAATTACCAATGCCGATTTCTCCGAAAAGTGCCATAATATGGTTCACCTGGGTGGTGAGACCCTCTGAAAGAATGAATGCGCCTGTTATTACTGTGACGGCAGCGCCCGCGAACAGGAAGATGCTGATCCACAGCATCCAAGTTACCGGTCTGTTCACTTCTGAATAGTCAAACTGGGCAATTACCGCCCATTTAATTCCTTTGGGGTTTACTTTGGAAGGCGGCGAAACTAGGATGGATGACCAGGCACTTAACACCTCCGTCCCCCGGTAGTCATAAATGATATCAATCCCTTTTTTTCCGTTCAGCGCATTTTTTGAGGCATCTGTGTCAACTTTCTGAGCGGGATTCATGACAGAATCCTTCAGAAAAGAAGAATTGCTGCGAAACATTTTGTCTGCCCCGACGAGATAGGTCTCGCCAGTTTCTCCCAGTCCTGTGCGATCCAGCATCACTTTGTTGATTTGCTCAATTGACAATTGCGCGGCCAGAATAACTTGCGCCTCACCATCGTCGCCGATCACGGGTATGGCAAGAAACGCCGCGGGTTCGTCCTTCCGGGGAGCATATTTTTTAAAGTCAGCCATTCCGAATGTTTTCTTTTCCAACACATCCGCCACCAGTCGGCCCAGATTGGAATCCTTATAGGGACCGGTCAGTATATTGCTTCGAAAATCCGGTCCTTTTTCAACACTGTAAAAAAGATAGCCATCCGGGTTGATCATATAAAGATCATGATAACCGTATCTTTCCTTATATTTTCTGAGAAAGTCCTTATCTTTGCCCTCTTCTTTGGGGACAAAGGCTTCGGTCACATCTGTCTCCGCCATCATGGCCCATGTGACCCCCCGGATGTTCACAGGCATCCAGGAAGACAACGCGTATTCCCCCCGGTAGTCAATGACAACCCCCTGACCGGATATGCCTGTCAGCGCCTCGGATACTTCCTTTGTGTCCACCACAAACGCCGGATTCATGACCGTACTCTCTTTTTCATAAAGGGAGTCAGAACGGAAGAGCCTGTCCTCACCGACCAGATATGTTTCGCCGGTTTCCCCCATGCCAGTACGTTCCTGCATGATAGCATTGATCTGATCAATGGAAACCTGAACCATGACCACACCCGTTATCTGATCTTTTTCTTTTATGGGTGCGGAAATAAAAGCAGCAGGCACCCCGCCTGTAGGTGTATGTTCTCCGAAATCCTGAAACGTAAGTCCTTTCAGTCCGTTTTGGAAAGCCTCTCCTGCGGGACCGTCCTTCAGCTCACCGGTTTTCAAATTCTGTCCCATATCCGATTCCTGAGCCACGGTATAAAGAATATCGCCCTGGGGAGAGACTAAAAACGTATCATAATACCCATAATTTTCAGTGAAATTGACAAGAAAAGCCCCATAAATCCGCTCCACATTCCGCCATTCTGATCCGCCAACGGATCCCGCGGCTTTTTTAAAGGCCGCCATAGTTTCAGCCATGAGAGGCATTCGGGAGAGAATATCCACATTTTTCAGACGCTCGCTAAAATAGTTCTCAATCAGCCCTTTTTTAAGCTGCTGTATGGATACAAGTTGTTTAAAAGCTTTGGAACGTAGGGTTTTTACTGATTCCATCAGGGCCTTCATGTCTTTATGGTGATCAGCAAAATGTTTTCTGATTGCATTGGCCTTGTTGCTTTCAAGAGTTTGCAAATTCTCGAAAGCCTTTTCCATCAGCGCTTTTTTTGAGTTATAATAAGCGAATCCTGCAAGGATAACAAGGGGAATAAGCCCCAGTATTATGAACCAGAACAATAACTTCTTACGAATGCTTTCTTTGATATTCCTGAATGCTCCCAGACTCGTCAGGTGTTTGAAAAATGCCTGTGTCCGGGTAAGAAAAATTTTTTTGCTTTCCATAAAAAAACTCCTTTTTTTAGTCTTCAGGAATCCGCTTTCAGTTTTCAGTCGGAACAGAAGTCCCGAGGCCGAAAACTGAAAGTCAAAAGCCAAAAGCTGATTCCTGAAGACTGATAAGTGACAGCAGATGTATCACAAAAATTTCGCGACATTGGCCAGCAGTTCGTTATTATCAAACGGTTTGGTCATATATTCATCCGCTCCCTGCTTCAGGCCCCAAAAGCGGTCGCTGTCCTGAGTTTTACTGGTCAGCATGATAATTTTGATATCCTGGGTGTCAGGAGAGGTTTTCAACTGCCGACACACCTGGAATCCGTTCTTTTTAGGCAGGATAATATCCAGAACCATGAGACGAGGATGTTCGGAAACGGCCTTTTCCAATGCTTCTTCCCCGTCAATGGCAGTGACAACTTTATACCCCTTGGTTTTCAGCAAGTCCTTAATCAGGCGCAAATTGGTAGGACTGTCCTCTACTATCAGAATTTTATCATCAGCCATCTTTTTCCTCCTCTGTAACTTGAAACTTGAAATTTGAAACTTGAAATTTGGACGGCAGCTTTTCATGTTTGCATATGTAACTGTTCCGAGTTTCGAGTTTCGAGTTTCGAATTTCAAATTTCAAATTTCGAATTTCAACAAATCTTTAATTGATGAAATGCTGTAATGGTCAGGGTTTCCCTCAGGCCCGACTACGGCAACAGCCCCCCGGGTGAGTGCATCTGTAAGCCCGTCATTAGCCAGATGCTGAAACGTCTGAATATCCACTGCGTCAATCTTCGTCAGAATTTCCTCAGCCGGGATGTGCCGCCCAAAATAGAATTCCTGGGTGGCCAGACGACTCATTCGGGTGTTGGTGTTTTCCGAGGCGATCATAAACTGTCCCCTGAGGTTCATTTTGGCTTTCCACAATTCTTCTTCGTCCGCGGGCTCCTCGCCGGAGATTAATTTCCACAGCTCAACCAAAGTCAGTCCCAGAACCTGCATGAGATATTCCGGTGTCGTGCTTCCTTCGATCATCAGAATTCCGTCATCACGATAGGCATGATACTCGGAGCTGATATTATAAACCAGCCCGCGTTCCTCACGCATACGGCGAAAAAGCCGGGAACTGATTCCGCTGCCCAGGATGTTATTCAGAACATACAGTCCATATCGCCCCGGATAAGTGTAAGGATGCGTACGGATTCCCACGGAAAAATAAGTCTGGGAAACTGGTATATGTTCCATGACTACCCCGTCCTGAAAGGCCAGTTTTTTATGCTGTCTGTCCGATGTCTCATCCTCTTTCACGGGGGGTAACATACGCCAGAAAGCATCCCGTACCTGGGCCACAAAATCCTCGTGCCGAACCTGACCCGCGGCAGCGATAATCAGACGGTCGGACAGATAATGTTCATGCACAAAATAAATCACATCTTCCCGTGTCAGGGTTCTGACGCTGTCCGGATGACCCGCCACCGACCGTCCGAGATGATGGCCGGACCATACAAAAGCCTTGAGAAGATCATGTACCCGCTCATCAGGTATGTCCCGTGCGGCGTCTGTCTCGCATAAGATAGCTCTTTTCTCCCGCTCCAGCGCCTCAGGCGGGAAGATCGAGTTGAGCAGAATATCACCCAGAAGGTCAAGGGCATAAGTACAATAATCATCCAGCACAGTGGCCGTATAGCAGGTGTAATCGCGGGTGGTAAAAGCACCTGTCTGTCCTCCTGCCGAATCTATCAGACGGGCAATTTGCATCGCGTTCCGGCTGCTGGTTCCCTGGAACATGGCATGTTCCGCCAAATGAGCGAGACCAGCTTGTTGTGGTGTTTCATCCCGGGGGCCAGCGTCTATCATGACCCCCACAGACACGGAGCGCACCGATTCCATTGTTTCTGTGATGATCCGTATGCCGTTCTCCAAAATTGTTTTTCTATACATAAAGATTTCCTAATTTTAAACTGGAGAAATTAAGTACCTAACCATAAGTTTTCAATATTTGCCCGGGAAGAAATCCGGGTTTTTTATCTGAAAATATTTTTATGACCGGGGGCGAAAAAACCGGCTTTTTCATGAGCGTTTATTTTGAGTCTGAAGCATTAGTGACCTTTGAAAATTTTTTCCATATGGGCTACGGTCAGATATCCTTCTTCCCATTCATAAACACCTCTTACCAGTTCCTTTTTAGGTATCCATTCGACAGAAGCCAAAGGGAGGGGGGTACATGAAATGGGAAGAGAAAGCATGCGGATGCCAGGCGCGACTCTGAGCATGATTCGCGCCCCGCCCTCATATTCCTCTGCGGGAAAGAAAGCATCCCTTTCTTCTTGCGTGAACGAAAAATTTTTTTTCCCCCCTGCTGTGGGAAGAATATCTCCGTGTGCCGAGGAAACTTTCTCATTTTTCTCATCATCCGTAAGGGAAAAAGAAGGGAGTATTCGAATGATTATCAGACGGGTGGAAAGCAGTCTGAAACCGCTTCCTGAAGTTGTGCTTTCCATTCCCATACATTCTTCCAGGGATATTACAGGCACAACTTGATCCCGCCATATGGTAATCCCTTCTATATAAGGCGATGAAAAGGGAACCGGATGCACGGAGGTGTTTTTTATGATATCTTCCACCTGGCGCACACTGAATAAGAAAAAGACTTGTCCGCAAGAAAGTTGCGACGGGGTCAGTGCAGGGAAAATGATGACTTTTTGTTCGAATTTTGAGTTATGAGTTCCAAAGGAATTATTTGTTTGCATTTTTCAGACTCTTTTCTGCCATCCTTTTTCTCAGGATTTCTCCCACCTTTCCTATTTCACAAGTAATGCTTTCCTCAAGAATCCGAGCGGATATACGCATGATCATATCTGAAATCGTCTCCTCATCGATCATCTGGGTCAGAAAGCTTTCCAGTTTTTCAGAATCAATATGTTGTTTAAAAAGGAGCTGAAGATCATTCTCTGCCAGTGGCGAAGGGGATTTGATATCAGCATCAGGACGGGTCTCCAATGAATCAGCTTCCATAAATTCACATTCCTCCTGAATGGAAGGCGGACGAAGCTCCGGACAAAGCGTTTCTGCATCCGGTGTTCTGTCTTCCATATTCAATGATTCAATTCCTTTCGGATTTAAAAGGAGAATGAGATGATTATTTTGTTTCAGGACACGTGGGAAACAATTCAGTGAAGGCCCCTTGAAAATAGGCGAAAGCCATTTTATCTGCTCATTACTGACCGAAACCACGCCATCCACATGATCCACTTTCAGCCCTAGGGAATATTCCTCATTGCCCACAATCATTATTTTTTTACTTCCCGGATGATGCGAAGATGAATCTTGTCCCAGCATAAGAGAAAGATCATATATCGGAATGTTTTCCCCTGCCCCTTGTTCCAGGAAACGCTTTGCTCTGTGTATGCTTTTGACAAGCGGTAAATCCAAACCAAATTGTCTGTTTCCTACCTGAAAAAGCAATAATTCCTTTTGTTCGTTTGTCATTTGTCATTTGAAATTTGAAATTTGAAATTTCAAGTTTTTATTTTCCGCAGCAATGCTTGTATTTTTTACCGCTTCCGCAAGGACAGGGTTCATTTCTGCCAACTTTCCGTGTGTTTATAACAGTAAGCTTCTTTCTGTCTGATATGTTAATTTTATTTAATCTTTCATCATATTCATCATCTTCTTCCTCATATTCCTCATCCTCATCCTCCTCCTCCTCATCATCATCATATTCATCGTCTTCATAATAATAGTGAGGAAATCTTCTTGGGTTGATTAGCAACTTAGCCATTGGTTCACCAACCAATAGGACGGAAATAATAAAAGCAAAAACAAACGTGGAACCCATGGAAAGCAGGGACGCTTGAAATAATGTCAATGGAACGATCAGAGAAAGGACATACCCACCTCCGATAAACAGTGCCGCGGAAATAATAATCACAAGGACTATCAGCACAGGAACAGCTAATATTTTGAGTAAAGTTGCCATAGGTTTCAGTTTCCTTTCAGACGATATAAGAAATTATAACATTTCTTGATTCTAAAAAATTTACAGTGATCAGTTTCCAGTTTCAAGCCTGATTATAACGGATTTTAGAGCCCCTTCGACAGGCTCAGGGGGCTATGATCCGACAGGCTCAGGGGGCTATGATCGTCCGTTGAGCTGTCCAAACGGGCATTCCTGGACTATGATCGTCCGTTGAGCTTGTCCAAACGGGCATTCCACTCTCTTCGGGGCGGGACCCGGCCTCCCCAAAATCCGTTATAGTCAGTTTCAAGCCTCCCGGCCTGTCAGTTTTAGGACAAGCTCAATAAATTCATTATCATTATAAGGTTTGATAACAAACCCTTTTACCCCCAGCGAGATGGCTTTATCCCGATGCTTTGCTGCTGTCCTTGATGTCAGCATAACAACCGGGATGTTCTCATAAGCAGGCTGAACCCTGATGACGCTGAGAAATTCATAGCCATTCATACGCGGCATCTCAATATCAAGCACAATCATATCCGGCCGGCTGTTTCTCAGCTTTTCCAGCGCGTCAATACCGTCTTTGGCAGTCACCACTTTCCATCCCTGATCTTTCATCAACCTGGAAACTACCTGTCTGATACTGACAGAATCATCCACCACCATGATCTCCGGTGGTTTTTCTGTCATAAGATTCTCCATCGAAGTCATGGTTTCGGCGGATATTTCCGTCATTTGCGTTTGCAGAATTTCTTCCACATTCAGTATGGGAACCACGCTCCCGTCCCCCAGAATGGTCACTCCGGACACGCCTTTTACATAACGAAGATGTGAGCCTGTACTTTTAATAACAATCTCCCGCTGACCTATCAGCGTGCCAATCACGATGACTCCCCGCCTGCCCCCGGACTCGGCTACCAGTACAAGCGGATGATCTGATCTCGTTGAAATGCCGAGCCCCCCCTCCGGTGTGTCATTATAAAACGATTTTTCCGCATCCTCTTTTACCATATTCAGAACACGGGTCAGGTAATAAAGCGGTAAAATTTCGTCACCGATCTTCACCACTTTTTCTATTTCGTGTGTGATGTTACGCGGGTCAATGCGAAGGATTTCCTTTATCTCATTCAGTGCCACGGCAAAGGTCTGTCCTCCGGCTGTGAATAATAATGCCTTGACCACTGCCAGTGTCAGGGGAATGCGAATCGTAAACTGTGTACCCTTGTCTTTCCACGAAGCGACTCTTATAACGCCTTTAAGTTCATTAATATTTTCTTTGACAACGTCCATTCCTATGCCGCGGCCTGATATTTCGCTGATTTTTTCACGAGTGGAGAATCCGGGTTGAAAGATGAGATTTGCCAGCTCATCTTCGGACATTTCATTTACGTTGTCTGACAGACCGGCTTTACGGGCAGCCATCCTGAGAGACTCATAATTCAGCCCTCCGCCGTCATCTGCAACGCGTATGACGACCTGGTTTCCCTCACGAAGGGCTGACAGTTTCACAGTTCCGAACAGAGGTTTTCCTAAATTCCGGCGAATTTCCGGAGATTCAATGCCATGATCCGAGGCATTCCTGACTATATGCATCAGAGGGTCTGTGATTTTTTCCCATATGACTCTGTCCAACTCAATATCCGCCCCTTCTATGATCAGCCTGATTTTTTTTCCCAGTTTGCCGGCAACTTCATGGACGGTCCGGCGCAGTTTGTTGGCGATGGTCTGCATGGGGGTCATGCGAACCCGCATCATTTTATTCTGGAGTTCACTGAGAATGACCCGATTCCGACTGAGATGACCGTCAAACTCGCTGTAAATATTCGCCAAGTTTGTGTTAATCGCCCCGACATCAATAACGGATTCATTGAGCGTGCGAATAATGAGGCTGAGTTCGGAATAGCGATCCAGTTCAAGGGTATCAAAGTCTCGGAACGCGGAATCCCGAAGTTCGGACCTCGGTGTCCGAAGGTGTTCCAGGGCCTTCACCTCATAACCGACTTCCATCTCTCTGGCGATATCTCTCAGCCGGTTACGGGATAATTCGAGTTCATTTATGGCATTCATGAAGCTGTCCATTTTTTGCTCAAATGCGCTTGAGACAATAATCAGCTCACCTGCGAGATTCACCAGATCATCCACTCGCTCCGTTACCACCCTCAGCGTTTTGGTTTGGTACGAAGGCATATCCGGCCCGATGTCATGTTCTGACACATCATCGAACAATTCATAACAGACAGGTGAGGGCTCGCCGCTTTCATCCCGGGCCACACCGGTCTCTTTCTCAGCCATCACTGTCAGATCATCTGTTTCTCCGACATCGGTATCAGGGGAATATAAACCGCTGTTCCCCATGATTTCCTGGTATTGCTCTTTTAACAACCGGGCTTTTGAAGCATGTGCATTCTGGGGCTGTGCAATAATACGCCCCAGCAGGTCCGCGGACTCTCCCAGCACAGACACAATTTCCGGGGTGATTTGTTCTGCTCTCTCATAAAGCCAGTCCAAAAGGTCCTCCGCATTGTGAGCAAACGCGGAAATATTCGGGATTCCGATCACGGCCGAGGCCCCTTTCAGCGTGTGTACAGAACGCCTGAGCTGACATATGGCCTCTTTCTGAGACGGCGATATGGTGACTGGCTCGATGATCTGAGATTCAAGGAGATTCAGAGACCGCTCCATATATTGAAAATGTTCCTCAGCTTCTTCATAAAAGCTGTCCAGCAGTTCAGGCAGGGGGTCATCCGGGGAGTGCCAGGTGACTTCCGAGCCAGTTTTTTCTTCTAAATTTTCAATACCTGCATCAGCCTCCGGAGCGGATTCCAAAAGGGCGATTAAAGCTTCTTCGTCCTCATACGGATCCGCCGGAAGATTCTCCTCCTCACCGAGGCCCACCTCAAATTCCTCACCGTACCACAATCTGGCTTCTTCATCTTCCCATGTCCCGGACCTGAATTCTTTTTCCAAATCCCATATGTCGTTGTCTTCCGGTTCTTCCTGTTCTCTGTCATCAGCCTGAGAAGGACTAAAAGATACCTCTGATACTTCTGTCCGGGCGTCCTCCTCGGGTTCGGTGCCTCCGCCCTCGCGCTCCGGAACAATTTCCAGAAGCTTCCTCAACGCATCTGCATCGCCGTCCGAGGGGAGCATTCGTATGCGTCTGAAAGCCAGGACAGTATCCCTGAGCATATTCTGCGCATCCACTCCTTTTTCGAGGAAATCATCACAATATGTCTGGAAATAATCAACCGTTCGAAACATTATCCGAAAGATTTCATCCGTGAAAGCAAGTTGCTCCGCGATAATATCGTCAAGCGCATCTTCCATCTGGCAGGCAATATGGCTTAATCCGTATATTCCCACCATTGCGGATGCTCCTTTTATCGTGTGAACCAGCCTGTAGGTCTCCTCAAGCACTTCACTCTGATCAGGTCTTTCCTCGAGGGTTTCTAATCCCTGTATCAGGGAAGGAATATAAGTTTTTACTTCTTCAATATATCCTTGCACAATCTCATCACAGGATGACCTGGGCATGAAAAACTCCTTTTTCAGATGTCGGTTGTCGGCTGTCAGCCGGCAGTCCTCAGTCTTGTGCGGTACAATAAGACACAATCTTCCCCGGACAAATATTATTTTAAATTGTAAGTACCCGATCAAAAATCTTTTATCAGTAGATCGAAAAATTTCCGGATTGTATGCGGGACAGCAAAGAAACCCGGCTTTTTTTTTCAGGACGGAACGCTCTCCCGCCGGAAAAAGCCGGGTTTCTCCCCATACGCATCAAGTTAAGGAGGTAACATACTGATTTTGTCAGATCAGACTGAATGGCAGCCGAAATGCAAAACCTTGATTTTCGGGAGTTCCGGAATCATAAAAATCCTTAGCCTGATGCATATGGGGTTTCTCCCCCGTCCGCCCTGTGACAGCCTGAAAACTTTTCGATCTACTGTTTATACATCTTTTTTTCTGTGAACGGCGGAGAAACCCGGCTTTCTCCCTCACGGGAGGCGGATCATTCCGGGGAAAAAAGCCGGGTTTCTTTCCCGGGCAAATATCGAAAACTTATGGTTAGGTACTTATCAGTCAGTAACAGTTAATCTCTCATAACTGATACGTGACAACTCATAACAAAGGGTTTTTTTCAAAAATAAAATACCCGAAATGCAGAGCGGCCGAGGCAAAGCCCTGCCGGATATTCTGTCCGCCTATCCGCGTAAGGCAGGCATTGCCGCACCTGCCCCGGAACCTGAATTCGGGTATTTTATTATGTGAAGTTCCCTAATTTCTTATTCTGTTCTGAAAGCAGTCATGCGGTCGGAAGACAAAAACTTATCTATGTCAAAAATATTTAACAAAATATCTTCGTTTTTTTCCGTCAGCACAATAACGTCTGAAATATAAGAAGAAATTTCTCCTTTTTCATAAGGGCTGTTCCGGGCGTTATCCATATCTTTCTGATTCACGGAAAAAATTCCCATAATTCTATCCACAATGATCCCTGCTTTCATGTTCTGATTATGTACAATGATGACTCTTTTGGATGTTTCGGACTGATGTTGAGATAATCTGAAAAAGGCTTTGAGATCAACAACTGAAATGATCTCTCCTCGTATATTGCTGACACCCAGAACCCAGTCCGGCAAATTGGGCAACGGTGAAATATCCGGTTGGTGACCAATGATTTCCAAAGCTCCGGAAAGCGGAAAAGCCAGCATAATGTCGTTTAAAAAAAATCTGAGGTACTGTTTGGCGTAAACGGGCACGGAGCTGCCAGACGCAGGTTCAGATTTCTCAGCAGCCTGGTCTGTCTTCATGTCAATTTCAGCAATCAGATCCTCCAGAGGGATAGCGGTCCGGTCTTGGATATCTTTTTTAACCATGTATAAAGATTTATCTCCTGGCATTTGGTGTTATTGGCTTCTGAGAAATGTTTGGCAGATACAGAACAATCCGGACAGTGTGCTTGTCATAACAGTTTGGCAACAGCACTCAGCAGTTCCTCGTTTTTAAAGGGTTTGGTGATATACGCGTCCGCGCCCTGTTTTTTTCCCCAGAATTCATCGCTTTCCTGATTTTTACTGGTACATAAGATCACCTTGATATTTTTCAGTTCAGGCGATGTTTTGATCTTTCTGCAAACCTTGAATCCGTTGAGCTTTGGCATGACCACATCCAAAACAGCCAATGCAGGTTTCTCAAATTCCACTTTTTGGAAAGCCTCTTCGCCATCTGCTGCTGTCACCACTTCATATCCCTGATTTATGAGGGGCGCACTGACCAGTTTCAAATGGGTGGGGCTGTCGTCGGCCACCAAGATTTTATTTTTTCCCATATGTCCTCCTCTTTGAAATTTGAAATTTGAAACTTGAAACTTGAAACTCGAAACTTGAAACTCGAAACTCGAAACTTGAAACTTGAAACTTGAAACTTGAAACTTGAAACTTGAAATTTGGATGTCCGGCGGATTTTCTTAGGGAAGTCCAATAAATACTGATTATAACGGATGTAGGGGAGGCCGACCAAACCCCGCAGGGGCGGCATATTTGTAGCAGCAGGTTTGCAGGTCCCCGCCAAACCCCGCAGGGGCGGCATATTTGTAGCAGCAGGTTTGCAGGTCCCCGCCAAACCCCGCAGGGGACGGTATATTTGTAGCATGCAAACATGCCGCCCCCGCGGGGCTTTCCCGGCCCGGCATGATAAACGGATGCTGCAAACATGCCGCCCCCACGGGGCTTTCCCGGCCCGGCATGATAAACGGATGCTACAAACATGCCGCCCCTACGGGGCTTTCCCGGCCTTCCCTAAATCCGTTATAATCAGAATAAATAATATTCCCGTGTTGGGAATATGGGGAAAATACAGCCGTATTTCAGGTATGTTATTTTTTGCAAATCCTTATGTGAATATATGACTCTTCCAAGTTTCAAGTTTCAAGTTTCGAGTTTCAAATATATTTTTCAATAGCCTCGACCAGTTTTTCCGGTTTAAAAGGTTTGGTCAGATAAGCGGTGGCACCGGCCCGTTTGCCTTTCCATTTACTGATCATGCCGTCTTTGCTTGTCAGCATAATCACGGGAATATTCTTAAACAATTCATTGTCTTTTATAATGGAAAGAATTTTGTATCCGTCCATTTTGGGCAAAATGATATCCAGCAATATCAGATTCGGGCTTTCCTCATTCAGCCGGCTTAAAGCTTCAAGGCCGTCCCTTGCTTCTATGATATCATATCCTTTCTGACCCAGTGTTATGGATATGACTTTCCTGGTGGTAGGGCTGTCCTCCACCACAAGAATTTTTTTCTTTTTAGTGTCTGTGTCAGAAGCAGAGGTTGCCTTTTTCCGGACAGGTTTCTCTTTTTCAAAAGTATCACTTGAAGATTGCAGGGCCATGTGGTTCAGCAGTCTGCGGAGCTGATCTGAAAAAATTTTCTTTTCCGGCGCCAGTTTGACGGTTTTATGAAACAGATTAAGTGTTTCTTCCCAGTGCCGAAGATTGAGGTGGGCAATGCTCAGATAGTAATAGGCATTGATATTTTTTTCTCTCCCAATAACTCTTGTATATCTTTCAACCGCCTTTTCCAGAATATCCTGATTTGCCTCACCTAAACATGTAAAGAACTGATTGTGTATTAGTAAATGCGCTTTGCAATAGTGGCATCGGAGGGATTTCATTTCTATCAGGGACCAGCAGAAGGGACAGCGTCGTACATGACGCGCTTTTATTTTTTTCTTGGAAAGATCGAATTTTTTTAAGTCTTCAAGAATTTCAGGGTGCTGAGGAGCAAACTTTGCGGCTCTTTTAAGAAATGCGTCTGCGGATTTCACAGAAAGCACGATACGGGAACACCATAGCCACCCCCTGAAGCTGCAAGGGTCTTTTTTTAAAAAATTCGCCATCATGGCCTGGGCCTCTTTAAAATGATGGCCTTCGGCCAGTCGGATGGCCTCTTCTAATTCATCATCATGGGGACGGGCAGATTCGTTTTTTTCGTCCTTTATTTTGGAAGCTTCAAGCAATATGGGCATGAGCGGTGTGTCAATGGTTCTTTCTTTCCTGCACATGCCCAATATCTCTATATGAGCGTCATTCCAGCAAAGCATTTCCACAGCAGCTTTTTCACTTTTTAAGTCATCAGTTTCCGCGTCAATCAG
The DNA here is from genome assembly GCF_017377395.1 of Desulfonema magnum. Lineage (GTDB taxonomy): Bacteria > Desulfobacterota > Desulfobacteria > Desulfobacterales > 4be13 > Desulfonema_C > Desulfonema_C magnum. The sequence goes on from NZ_CP061800.1 coordinate 2,173,565, forward strand.
AACACCGTCGTCAAGATAAAGATAACCGACCCTGCTTTCCGATTTTATTCTGAGCGTAATACTCTTTTGTTCGACTTCAACGGCCTGGAGAAAATTAGCCAGAGTGAAACCATGAATAAATCCTTTGGAACTGGCAGCAAAGGTATCAGATATTTTTTTTCTTAACAAATTGATTTCAAATGGCTTTTCTATGAAATGCAAAATACCTTTCTGTTTGAGACGCTTTTCCAGTCCGGGGGTGTTGAATCCTGTCATCACGAGAATCGGAATATTCCGATGATCCCTGGTCATGTGAGACAGCAGCTCATACCCGTCCATTACAGGCATTTTAATGTCTGTTATAACAAAATCAATATTGGAACTATTAAGGATATCCAAAGCTTCCTGGCCGTTTGACGCAGTTATGACGTTGAATCCTTCCCCATAGGATATGAGGGCCTCTGTGGCGAGGCGAAGAATCATCTTATCATCATCTACTACCAATATCGTCTTCAAATTAGGATTCCCACTCGTATTCCGAATTTGCCTATGAATATGACAGCTTATTGATATACATACGAAAAATATCTGAAAAAGAAAAAAGCTGTTTCCTACAAAAGCTATATTGGCACAGCTTCAGAATATGCTTAATGTTGATGTTACAAATAATTAAGCCGTATCATACCAGGCCTGCTGAATCGGAATCGGCTATTTTCCAATTTGCTACTACTTTATCAAACAAGTTATTATGAGATTTTTCAGAAGATATCCGAGAGGTTTTCAAAACCCCGCTGATCTGCTATATCTGTTTTAATTGATTTAATAGTATATTATATAAATTTTGCATTAAAGAGTCAAGAGAATACAATGGTTATTACTCGATGATCAAGTTTTTTTTGTCATTCCTGCTTTCTGAAGGACAAACAGGTCTGCCGGATCGGATCAAAAAATTTGATTATCGAGTAATACGGACCCGAATATTTTGTGAAAACCACTTTGATTCAGGAACGAGAATGTATGAACTGGTACATTCTGATATAAATTTTAAAATCAGACAGATAAGGCAGGCTGTTTTTTTAGGTTCACCCTCATTTCTTAATCATTGGTATTTGGGAACATGTGCCCGTGATAATAACCCGGATGAAGTACCTAATCATAAGCTTTTCGATATTTGCCCGGGGAAGAAATCCCGTTTTTTTCACAGAATCAGTTTTTCCCGACGGCGGAGAAAAGCCGATTTTTTCCCTGCTCACGAAAAAAAATATATAAAAAATTTTTGCTCAGGTCTTTAAACTCGATGATCAGGTTTTTTTGCCCCGATTCGAAGGGAATGACAGAAAAAATTTGAACATCGGGTTAAATGAACAGATGAATTTCATAGATGAAAAAAGTGAAGGGATAGTGCGGCCGTTTATTCACCGGAATATCCCCTCTTCTCCGATTTTACAATAAGAACACATTAAAGTTTTTCTATTTTTTCATGAATTGATCAATGCCTTCTTCTTTCCAAACTTTCAGGGTTTTCTGATCTTTTGGTTTTATTTTAACCCCTATGGCATTGACCGGAACGTTAAATTTTTTCTGAATCTCTATCCAGTTCTTTTTTACAGCAACGTCTAAAGCCATGTTAAAATCCTCCTTTTTATAACACTTATTTTTTATATACTATTTTATATTGCAATTTGCATATCTTCATAGTGATATTTTTTATCATTCTGAAATTAAAAGGTTTTAAGGAAAATCTCAATGGAACCGGACATATATGTGCGGATAAATTTCGCCCCCGCAAGTACCGGAGATATAAATTAAGCTTTTGAAACAGATAATAAACGCTCATGAAAAAGCCGGGTTTTTCGCCCCTGGTCATGAAAATATTCTGATTATAACGGATTTAGGGGAGGGCCGATCAAGCCCTGTAAGGGCGGCATATTTGTAGCAGCAGGTTTGCAAGCCCCGGCCAAGCCCCGTAGGGGCGGCATATTCGCAGCATGATGAATGCTACAAATATGCCGCCCCCACGGGGCTTGGCCGGCCCGGCATGATGAATGCTACAAATATGCTGTCCCCACGGGGCTTGGCCGGCCTCCCCTAAATCCATTATAATCAGAAAATATTTTCAGACAAAAAACCCGGGTTTTCAAAATGTATTTTCACGGTAAAAAAATGAAAAAGATAAAAATCCGAAATCGCCCGGTTTTGGATTTTAAACACCATGTTTTTTCATTCTTCTAAAAAAAGACCTTCGGGAAAACTCCGATAAGGAAGCGGCCCCTGTTCTGGTCCGACGGGTCTTTTCTGATGCCATGATAATGAGTTTTATTCTAATATGTTGAAGTGTTATCTGAAAATTTAGCGATCTTTTTTTATATCAGAAATTTCCTGTTTTGAAAAGACAGAATTTTTATCCAAACGAGAATCATTGGGTAAGGTATCAGGTGAAATATTCATAACATCAAGGAATGTTATGATACTTGATCATCGGGTTATCAGACAAAATTCCCCATGTCATAAAGTGTCCGGCTAACGGGGGGCAGTGATATCAGGAAAGGGTTTTGAGGTTTTGGCAGGCTTGTCATATTATTGCTGCAATAAGAACCGGGAAGGGGATGCCTCGCCCGGTACACAGAACTGAGTCACAGGTCAGCACTGGGGTGATGAAAATGTCACAAACCGGGCTGACAATTGCGATCCCATTTTTATTCCGCAAATTTTTTATGAGTTAAAAATCAGGAAGTTAAAAAATGCGGGGAACAAAAACGGGATCAGCTTTTTCAGAGCCTTGTAAACATTTTCATCACCCCAGGTCAGCACCCTGTCGGATCTCCGGCGAGATGTCTCCGCACCTGGCGTATTCCCAGGGAATGACTCGGCAGCACCCTGATTTTTTATTGGTATCTGAGGAGACAGAGAGAACATAAGTACCTAACCATAAGTTTTCAATATTTGCCCGGGAAGAAACCCGGCTTTTTTTCCGGAATGATGCCTCTCCGACAAAGGAAAAAGCCGGGTTTCTCCGCCGCTCACAGAAAAAAAAGATGTATAAAAAATTTTTGCTCAGGTACTTATTTGCTGATTATAACGGAGTTAGGGGAGGCCGGTAAAGCCCCATATGCATCAGGCTAAGACTGCCGGACGGGGTTTGCAACCCCGTCCGAAACGTTTGTTTTCGGGGGTCGGAAAATATTTCGGACGGGGTTGCAAACCCCGTCCGGCAGATCACGGGTTAATAAAAACAATGAGTTACGATCTTAGCCTGATGCATATGCGGTAAAGCCCCGCGGGGGCGGCATATCTGTAGCAAATCATGCCGGGCAGGCAAAGCCCCGTAGGGGCGGCATATTTGTAGCAAATCATGCTGTGAATATGCCCCCCCTTTACGAGGCTTGCTCGGCCCTCCCCTAAATCCGTTATAATCAACATATTTTTTTTACCGTGAAAATACATTTTGAAAAGCCGGGTTTTTTATCTGAAAACATTTTCATAACCGAGGGCGAAAAACCCGGCTTTTTTATGAGCGTTTATTTGTTTGTCGCGGCTGATAACGGATTTTCTAAAAATTCAGTTCAATGTGTGCAAAAGCGGAAGGATGTGCCTGTCCCACCGCGCTTTCTTCCTTTCCAATGGGAATCTGGGCGGAAAATTTCACACGAATATCGTCTTCCGGGTTCCAGACAAACCACGGATTCATTATGACGGATGAGTCATTCGCATTGATAATATTGTAGAGTTCAATGGATGTCACATCCGCGATGGGATATTTGGCACCGACAAGCACATTGTCCCTTCCGATTGTATCCCGCTCATCGGAAAGATATCCCAGTCTGTCATTTAACGTATATTTATCTGGCGAAGTTTTTCCCTCGCCTTCCTGATAATACTCTAAAATCAGATATAATTCATTTTCAAAGGTGTAGTCAACACCGACAAGAAATTTAGAATGATCTTTTGCCAGGGTCTCATTAACGGACGGCTCTGTTTCATCATCAAGCGTGAGCCACGCGTGCCCTCCTTCCGCATGAATGCCTACGCCTGCAATTTTGCTCTTTAACCCCGCGGAAAGAAACCGCCATCTGACCGGTATTGTGGCATCTTCATCCGATACGGCCCCTGTCATCAGTCTTTCATAGTCGGTTCGTTTTTGTTTTATTTCGCTATAATGGATTGCCATATCCAATATATTTATATGGGTTTTCATCCTGACCTGATATTTGCTGTCCTTATGTTTGAGATTTCCGCTTTCCTCGTTGCTGATTCCGGAGTAAGCAGTTGTAATTTCATGTTCTCCTCCGAAAGAATAGGACATATACGCGCTCTCAAAGCCATCAAGCCTGAATGCTGGTTCATGAGCCTTTGTGGGATTTAAAATATCATTGTAATTCCAAAGATAAAAATCACCATCACAGACTTTGGGCCAGCTAAAATGAAACATGGTATCCCCGGGGAAAAAAGAATCACAGATATCCCCCATCCAAATATCATTCCCATATGAATAATCTTCCGGATATGGCTGAGTCCCTGTATCCGAAAACGCATCATCTGATTTAATATGTTCAGATTTCAGAAATGACGTATCCGGAACGTTCCTGTTCATATCAAAGCCGATTTGTTCCGCGGCTGTATAAAACGGCAGACAGACAGCGATACCAGACATCATCATAAAAGCCGATATTATTATTTTCAAGCGTTTCATTTTATTTTCCATCACATCTGACTGGTATAAAAATGAGAAGAGAGAAATGCTGATTTCACTTTTATATGAAACTCTAATTAATAAGAAATAAATTTAGTTCGTTATCTGAATAAAATAATTGCCGAATACGGATATTCAGAGTAAAAAAACACTTGTCCCGTAGTCTCCGAACGACTTTTTAAAATATTTCCGCACTTCTTAAAAAATGAGGCCGGTCCTGAAAAAAAAGTTTTATATTCGTAGTCTCTTAAAAGAGCTGACATTTTGTTGTGCAGGTGACCGGCCGGTCATGTTTATATCGGGCTCGCGGCGCCATTTTTTCACCGACCTTAAAATGTGAAGTGCTTCAGTTTTATTTACATCAGGCTGTTATTATCCTTTCCTGTTAAAAAACGGATTCGGTATATTCTTCATATTCTTTACAGTTTTCAATTTATTTTAAGGTTATTCTCTGTTAAGCGGAAGCAACCAGGTCATATCCTAACTGTGCGGCCTGTTTTTTTAGTCTGTTTATCTTTTTTTCCTGATTTTTGCCGGAAAGATATCCTTTACCCAGATCCTCAAAAGATTCTCCGTATTTTATTATATGATAAATTCCCTTTGCTATGCTGTGAGCAACTGCGACAACAGCTTTTTTGGCTCCGCGCCGATATTTTATACGATAATATTTGTCCTTATAATATGAGTCCCTCTTCTTAATGGCAGACCATGCAATTTCAACCATGACTGTTTTAAAGGGATGATTTCGGACCGGGGACCTGCCGCTTTTACGCTTGCCGGCACTTTCATTATTTCCGGGACAAAGTCCTGCCCAGGAACAGAAAGCAGCCTCATTTCCGAATTCTTCCAGTGTGAATCCTATATGACTGAGCACTGACTGACCGGCCACTGTGTTAATCCCGTATACTTCGTCCAGACGATCCAAAACTTCCTGATGAGGCCTCATAAGCCTGGCAAGACGGGCAGTTACGGATTTAATATTCCGCTCCGTTGCCTCAATTGTATCCATAAGCAGTTTTAACTGAAAACGATGGTGATCTTCAAAAAAACCCTGAATACTGCGATGAAGTTCCGCACTTTTGGAACCGAGACTTCCTTTCGCACATTTTTCAATATTTTCAAGGCTTAAATCCGCATCTTCGTCACAAAGGAGACTGATCAGGTTACGTCCTGTCACTCCGAACAGATCGGTCACCACAGAACTGATTTTGATATTGGCGGTCTCGAACAGTTTATGAACACGCCTCTTGTAATCTCCGAGAGTCTGTGTGTAATTTTTCCGAAGCGTTGTCAGGTCACGCCATTGTCTCACTTCCTTTGCCGGAATAAAACTGCCTTTCACAAGCCCGTGGCGAAGGAGATTGGCAAGCCATCTGCTGTCCTCGGTATCCGTCTTTCTGCCGGGAACATTTTTTATATGGCGCGCATTTACCAGGACAACATCCAGATGTCCTTCAAGGATATTGTGAACCGGACGCCAATACACACTTGTACTTTCCATTGCAACTGTCGGACAATTATTGTCGGTCAGCCAGTCCCTTAAAAGGAAAAGGCTGTCTGTAAAAGTCGGGAATTCCCTCACTTCATATTGCGGCGAGCCAAGGGGATTCAGAGTAATAAGACATGCTGAAATAATATTCTTGTGAACGTCCAGTCCGCAACAAACGGGATGCATTACTGAAATAATCGGGGTGTCTGATTTTTTAGTCATAACCGTCCTTCCTGTTATAATTGTTGATAAATATTTATTCTGAGAGTAGTTATGACATTTTGAACCAAAAATCAAAAGTTTCATCCTTTGTTGTGTCCGCAGGACATGGGAGTTTATATGAAACTCTAATTAATAAGAAATAAATTTAGTTCGTTATCTGAATAAAATAATTGCCGAATACGGATATTCAGAGTAAAAAAACACTTGTCCCGTAGTCTCCGAACGACTTTTTAAAATATTTCCGCACTTCTTAAAAAATGAGGCCGGTCCTGAAAAAAAAGTTTTATATTCGTAGTCTCTTAAAAGAGCTGACATTTTGTTGTGCAGGTGACCGGCCGGTCATGTTTATATCGGGCTCGCGGCGCCATTTTTTCACCGACCTTAAAATGTGAAGTGCTTCAGTTTTATTTACATCAGGCTGTTATTATCCTTTCCTGTTAAAAAACGGATTCGGTATATTCTTCATATTCTTTACAGTTTTCAATTTATTTTAAGGTTATTCTCTGTTAAGCGGAAGCAACCAGGTCATATCCTAACTGTGCGGCCTGTTTTTTTAGTCTGTTTATCTTTTTTTCCTGATTTTTGCCGGAAAGATATCCTTTACCCAGATCCTCAAAAGATTCTCCGTATTTTATTATATGATAAATTCCCTTTGCTATGCTGTGAGCAACTGCGACAACAGCTTTTTTGGCTCCGCGCCGATATTTTATACGATAATATTTGTCCTTATAATATGAGTCCCTCTTCTTAATGGCAGACCATGCAATTTCAACCATGACTGTTTTAAAGGGATGATTTCGGACCGGGGACCTGCCGCTTTTACGCTTGCCGGCACTTTCATTATTTCCGGGACAAAGTCCTGCCCAGGAACAGAAAGCAGCCTCATTTCCGAATTCTTCCAGTGTGAATCCTATATGACTGAGCACTGACTGACCGGCCACTGTGTTAATCCCGTATACTTCGTCCAGACGATCCAAAACTTCCTGATGAGGCCTCATAAGCCTGGCAAGACGGGCAGTTACGGATTTAATATTCCGCTCCGTTGCCTCAATTGTATCCATAAGCAGTTTTAACTGAAAACGATGGTGATCTTCAAAAAAACCCTGAATACTGCGATGAAGTTCCGCACTTTTGGAACCGAGACTTCCTTTCGCACATTTTTCAATATTTTCAAGGCTTAAATCCGCATCTTCGTCACAAAGGAGACTGATCAGGTTACGTCCTGTCACTCCGAACAGATCGGTCACCACAGAACTGATTTTGATATTGGCGGTCTCGAACAGTTTATGAACACGCCTCTTGTAATCTCCGAGAGTCTGTGTGTAATTTTTCCGAAGCGTTGTCAGGTCACGCCATTGTCTCACTTCCTTTGCCGGAATAAAACTGCCTTTCACAAGCCCGTGGCGAAGGAGATTGGCAAGCCATCTGCTGTCCTCGGTATCCGTCTTTCTGCCGGGAACATTTTTTATATGGCGCGCATTTACCAGGACAACATCCAGATGTCCTTCAAGGATATTGTGAACCGGACGCCAATACACACTTGTACTTTCCATTGCAACTGTCGGACAATTATTGTCGGTCAGCCAGTCCCTTAAAAGGAAAAGGCTGTCTGTAAAAGTCGGGAATTCCCTCACTTCATATTGCGGCGAGCCAAGGGGATTCAGAGTAATAAGACATGCTGAAATAATATTCTTGTGAACGTCCAGTCCGCAACAAACGGGATGCATTACTGAAATAATCGGGGTGTCTGATTTTTTAGTCATAACCGTCCTTCCTGTTATAATTGTTGATAAATATTTATTCTGAGAGTAGTTATGACATTTTGAACCAAAAATCAAAAGTTTCATCCTTTGTTGTGTCCGCAGGACATGGGAGTTTATATGAAACTCTAATTAATAAGAAATAAATTTAGTTCGTTATCTGAATAAAATAATTGCCGAATACGGATATTCAGAGTAAAAAAACACTTGTCCCGTAGTCTCCGAACGACTTTTTAAAATATTTCCGCACTTCTTAAAAAATGAGGCCGGTCCTGAAAAAAAAGTTTTATATTCGTAGTCTCTTAAAAGAGCTGACATTTTGTTGTGCAGGTGACCGGCCGGTCATGTTTATATCGGGCTCGCGGCGCCATTTTTTCACCGACCTTAAAATGTGAAGTGCTTCAGTTTTATTTACATCAGGCTGTTATTATCCTTTCCTGTTAAAAAACGGATTCGGTATATTCTTCATATTCTTTACAGTTTTCAATTTATTTTAAGGTTATTCTCTGTTAAGCGGAAGCAACCAGGTCATATCCTAACTGTGCGGCCTGTTTTTTTAGTCTGTTTATCTTTTTTTCCTGATTTTTGCCGGAAAGATATCCTTTACCCAGATCCTCAAAAGATTCTCCGTATTTTATTATATGATAAATTCCCTTTGCTATGCTGTGAGCAACTGCGACAACAGCTTTTTTGGCTCCGCGCCGATATTTTATACGATAATATTTGTCCTTATAATATGAGTCCCTCTTCTTAATGGCAGACCATGCAATTTCAACCATGACTGTTTTAAAGGGATGATTTCGGACCGGGGACCTGCCGCTTTTACGCTTGCCGGCACTTTCATTATTTCCGGGACAAAGTCCTGCCCAGGAACAGAAAGCAGCCTCATTTCCGAATTCTTCCAGTGTGAATCCTATATGACTGAGCACTGACTGACCGGCCACTGTGTTAATCCCGTATACTTCGTCCAGACGATCCAAAACTTCCTGATGAGGCCTCATAAGCCTGGCAAGACGGGCAGTTACGGATTTAATATTCCGCTCCGTTGCCTCAATTGTATCCATAAGCAGTTTTAACTGAAAACGATGGTGATCTTCAAAAAAACCCTGAATACTGCGATGAAGTTCCGCACTTTTGGAACCGAGACTTCCTTTCGCACATTTTTCAATATTTTCAAGGCTTAAATCCGCATCTTCGTCACAAAGGAGACTGATCAGGTTACGTCCTGTCACTCCGAACAGATCGGTCACCACAGAACTGATTTTGATATTGGCGGTCTCGAACAGTTTATGAACACGCCTCTTGTAATCTCCGAGAGTCTGTGTGTAATTTTTCCGAAGCGTTGTCAGGTCACGCCATTGTCTCACTTCCTTTGCCGGAATAAAACTGCCTTTCACAAGCCCGTGGCGAAGGAGATTGGCAAGCCATCTGCTGTCCTCGGTATCCGTCTTTCTGCCGGGAACATTTTTTATATGGCGCGCATTTACCAGGACAACATCCAGATGTCCTTCAAGGATATTGTGAACCGGACGCCAATACACACTTGTACTTTCCATTGCAACTGTCGGACAATTATTGTCGGTCAGCCAGTCCCTTAAAAGGAAAAGGCTGTCTGTAAAAGTCGGGAATTCCCTCACTTCATATTGCGGCGAGCCAAGGGGATTCAGAGTAATAAGACATGCTGAAATAATATTCTTGTGAACGTCCAGTCCGCAACAAACGGGATGCATTACTGAAATAATCGGGGTGTCTGATTTTTTAGTCATAACCGTCCTTCCTGTTATAATTGTTGATAAATATTTATTCTGAGAGTAGTTATGACATTTTGAACCAAAAATCAAAAGTTTCATCCTTTGTTGTGTCCGCAGGACATGGGAGTTTATATGAAAAAGGTGTTAGGTGTTAAGTGTCAGGTGTTAGGTGTCAGGTGTTAGGTGTCAGGTGTTAAGTGTCAGGTGTTAGGTGTTAGGTGTTAGGTGTTAGGAAAAATTATAAATTTTTCGTGCTTTGTTGTGTCCGCAGGTCATGGGAGTTTATATGTTATTGTGAGTGCCAAGTTATGAGCGTTATAAAATTTTATACGCTCATCCGCTGTCTGCTTTTTTCAGGATATATTGTTCAGGAATTTGAGATCAGCTATGCTGAGTCAGAGGCAGATATCAATGAATTCTCTCTTCCTTACCGAAGGAGAAAATCCGATCTGACAAAAAGTATGGGAGCCATGAAAAGGAAGAGCGGAGAAGCAGAACAATATTGCATTTGTTCATATAACGCTTTTTAAAGATACAACATATTATATGGGAATGCAACCTGTATTTTTAAAATGAAAGAATGAAGATTAAGAAATGAAGTCTGAATTCATGTGTTTGGGAAGGCAGGAGGATAAAACTGAACAGTCAGCCGGCGGTTTTCAGCGTATGTCCGGGGAATGCCGGTCCCTGAGCTTGTCGAAGGGGGGAGCCGGCAGAAAAAAATAACCGTGGAAGCACCTGGCTGGCCGGTACCGATCACTGACAACTGACGGCTCATCTCTGATCAGGACGCTGAATCATTCCTTCCATTTTTTCAATAAGGGGAATCAGTGTTGATCTGTCCTTGGCTGAAATGGCAATTCCGTCAAGGCTTCTGATGAGCGGAGCAATGGCTTCTTTTTCAACCAAATCCTGTTTGTTGAGAACACATATGCCAGGTATGTCATTCAGATCCAGATCAGTCAGTATGCGTTCCACGGATCTGATCTGGGCCTCAAAACGGGGATTGCTGATGTCAACCACATGAAGCAGAAGGTCCGCACTTTCGAGTTCTTCCAAAGTGGCACGAAACGCAACCATCAGGTCCTTGGGCAGATCTTTGATGAATCCCACTGTATCTGTGATAATGACCTCTGTATCTCTTGGAAATCGGAGACGCCTGCTTGAAGGATCCAGCGTGGCAAACAGCCGGCTTTCAGCCAGCACGCTGCTTTTTGTAAGGGTGTTTAACAGCGTGGATTTTCCAGCATTGGTATATCCGATAATGGAAATCACCGGAAGCCCTTTTTTATCCCGCCGGGTTTTCTGCTGTTTTCGCTGTTTTCTGACAAGAGACAGGGCTTTTGTCAGGCGTGTGATCCGGTCCCGCACCCGTCTCCGGTTTATTTCCAGCTTTGTCTCACCGGGTCCCCGGCCCCCGATACCGCCGGTGAGACGGGACATGGCCGTGTTCTTGGTAATCAGACGCGGCAGCAGATATTTGAGCTGGGCAAGTTCAACCTGAAGCTTTCCTTCCCTGGTTTGCGCACGCTGGGCAAAAATATCTAAAATGAGCTGGGTCCTGTCAATGATCTTCATATCGGTCTGATCTGTGATGGAACGCATCTGGGAGGGATTCAGTTCCTGATCAAAGACAATAACCGTGGCCCCTTTCCGAAGCGCCAGAATCGCCAGTTCCTGAAGCTTCCCGCGACCGATCAGAAATCTGGAATCAACAGCTTTGCGTTGTTGCAGCACGGTTTCAACTACTGTAATGCCGCCGGATAAAACAAGCTCTTCAAGCTCTGCCAATGATTCCATGGCGATCCGCCGGGGCGCGGTGGTGACGCTGACAAGGAGCGCGCGCTCTTTGCCAGTATCCGCGTCATATAAAGCTCTGAGCTGGGCAAGTTCGTCTTCAATGGCCTGGATAAGCTCAAGACATCCGATATCCAACTGATTCGGAGACAGGGGCGGAAGGATTTCATAGGGCGTGTTTTGGGAACCTCCGGGCAGAATATGCCCCATATGAATCTGATGTGGAAGCCCCTCTCCGGTTATTGTGACGGCCGCCATGATGTCGAGCCTCAGAAAGGCAAGGTCAGTGAGGTCATCGCCGGTAAGGGGTTCATTGTTCAAATGGGTGTGAAGACATCTCAGCCCTTTGAGACGTCCCGGGGTGGTGGCCCGGTACTGGCTGATATCCGGAATGACAATCCGCTGATGATCCCCTGCAATGACATAGGCGATCTTGCCCATGCGGTCTATGAGAAGGCCGATTTGGCGGCGAATTTCATGAGAGAGCCGGGTCACGTCCCGGGCAAGTTCATAAGAAATAAGAAATTCCGGAGAAACACGGCGGCGATACAGATTTTCAAGCCTGCGGATATGGTTTGCCTTGAGTCCGCTGGTATTTCCAAAAACACGTTTCATAAAAATAATAACTCAGTTCTCGTTCCCAGGCTCTGCCTGGGAACGCATACCCGAGGCTCTGCCTCGTGTATCAACATCCGGCCGATGATTCAGGTGAATGATGCCATGCGAGGCTCTGCCTCGTATATCAACATCCGGCCGATGATTCAGGTGAATGATGCCATGCGAGGCTCTGCCTCGTGTATCAACGTCCGGCCGATGATTCAGGTGAATACGATGCTATGCGAGGCGGAGCCTCGGGGTATGCGTTCCCAGGCGGAGCCTGGGAACGAGTAATTTATTAAATTTTGGGAATGCTTTTGCCGTAAGTTCAGTCAGGATAAAAATTCTTATCCAGACCTTGTTCCAAAGAATACGGACAGATTTCGGGAAAATCAGCTTCGGGAATACCAGTTTCATTGGCAGCATATTCCACAGCGTCCGCATAAGCCCTTGTCAGTTTCTCATCAATCCCGTGTTTCAGGCTCGGACTGGTTTCCAGCAGTCCCCTTATCTGCTGCCTCTGTTCAATGATAGTTCCTTTCCAGCTTTTTGAACGGTACCTGGGTTCAAACTGCCATTTCAGCAAATGAGCGAACAATATCTTCAGCCGGCTGACCAGTTCCCGGTGCTGGCTTTTTCCCATGGTCTCCAATTCCTCCGCAATATTTTCCACATCAATTTCAGATAATTTCCCCTCTCTTAAAAGCCCCGCATTACGGTCAAGCCATGCACAGAAATCATGTTCATATATGTTTTGAGAAATTTCTGATGGGTTCATACGCATTCTCCTAATCCGTAATATACTGAAAATAAATGATAAGCGATAAACAGATCGTATGCTCCCGCACATTTTTGCCGGGCAGGATTTGCAACCCCGTCCGGGATGTTTTCCGGATCACCGCCGATAAAAATTTCGGACGGGGTTGCAAACCCCGTCCGGCAACATCGTCCGGCAAACTGATTGTATCTTCAGATGTTCTTTTCAGTTCGGTAATCCTTTCCAGTAAATTTTATTTCGGTTGCACAGCCTTTTATACGGCTTATAATCGCCTTGCCTAAGTCCTTTATACTCTCATCTTTTATCCAAAGTTTTTTCAGTTCGTTTATTGTGTGATTCGCTGTGAGTATTGTGGGGATGTTAAAACGATAACGGTAATCAATCAGTTCATATAGCTGGCCCATAGCCCCGGGAGATGCAAGCTTTTTGTCCAAGTCGTCAATCATGAGTATCCTGACTTCTCTTACGATTTTCCATTCATTTTCAATGAAGTTATTCTCATAAGATTGTTGCATTTTTGAGCAATATTCCGCCCATTGAATTGCAGCAGGTTCCCACAGGTGATCCACAGCGATCTGCCGGGTCAGGGCATATGCCATATGTGTTTTTCCCAGGCCGTTATCTCCGCATAAATAGAGCCAGTTTTTTTTATCCAGCTTAATATTTTCTCTGTATTTATCCAGTTGTTCCTCAATACCTATGTCTTTCCATGTTTTGAGTGTCATTGTTGCGTTAATGCCGGAACTGAATCCTCTTGCTTTGAGGGCGAATATTATATCCTGTTCTTTTGATATTCGTTTTTCTGATTTTTTCCGTTCCAAAATGCAACTGCATGTAACAGCGAATCTCCGTTCTTTCCCTCTGAATTTTTTATAAATGTATTGAATTGGTTTTCCACATCGTTCGCAGATTTTATTTGATTGCATATGGTTTCTCTTTACTGAAACAGGTTCTGTAAGGCTACTGAAAATTCCCCTGTCCTTCATATGCATATCATCCATCATACTCCGGAGCCGGGTTTTCAAACCGTGTATATTTATTGATGAAGGTCAGCGGCACCGTCCCCACAGGTCCGTTTCGCTGCTTGCTGATGATGAGTTCTGCTGTGCCTCTGTTGGGATTATTTTCATCTTTGTTATATATCTCATCTCTGTAGATAAAAGCAACCACATCCGCATCCTGCTCCAAGGACCCTGATTCCCTCAGATCTGAGAGCTGAGGTCGTTTGTCACCTCGTTCTTCGAGCTTTCTGTTTAGCTGGGAAAGGGCTATCACCGGCACTTCAAGCTCTTTGGCCAGCGACTTTAAGGATTTTGACATTTCTGCGATTTCAAGGTCCCTGCGCTCGGCCGAAGCACTGCTTTTCATAAGCTGCAAGTAGTCAATGATGATCAGCCCCAGCCCCTTGTCCATCTTGAGCCTGCGTGACTTGGCTCTGATTTCCATGCTTGAAACATTGGGAGAATCATCTATGTAAATGGGCAGATCGGTCAGAACTGTGGCAGCATCTGTGATATTTTCCCAGTCTTCCCTGCTGAAAAAACCGCTTCTTATGCGGGATGAATCCACCCTTGCATCGGAACAGAGCATGCGCATGGTCAGTTGCTCTTTTGACATCTCAAGTGAAAATACCGCCACCGCGACATTTGCCTTATCTGCCGCGTTCCTGGCAATATTCAGGGCAAGCGCGGTATTATGAACGCAGATATCGTTAGCCACAAAGTTGTGTGTGTCAGGAATCGTCAGATCATAGACCTGCTTTTCTCCCATTGACACGATGGAGACAATTTCATCCCAGTACACCTCACTCCGGGCCAATGCCTGCAAATCTTCATCCTTCAGCGCGTTTGCCAAAGCGGCAAGACGTTTTCTGGGCAGCGATCTTTTCCCGACATGAATGTTGGAATAGCCTGCAATTCCTGCGCGTTTGGCAAGTTGCGCCCAGGATTCACTGCCTTTGAGCTGTGTCAGTTGCTCCCAAATTTCTGCCGGAATCAGATCCGTGTTGGTTCTGTAAGGCTTTGAGGCAATAGCGGCCCTTACTTTTTCAAGGGCATCCTCTTTGCCAAATATCCCAATATCCCTGATGAAAACACGGATTGAATCAGCATCTGTGATGTCCAACTGCCAAGCAAAACGACGCTCACCTGCATACGCCATACTGCGTTTCTTTATTTTGGCAATAATTCCGAAACGCAGGAGCAAATGCTGTATCTGACGAATCAGTTTTTCGCTTACACTGCAATATCCCATCTGCGCCTGCCCGCTGCTCAGGACACTGGCCCAGCCATCTGTGGCAAACACGCGGTTCAGGAACAGGGCAAGCAACTCGCGGGGGAGCCTGAATATCGGCGAGGGGACAAATTTATCGTGCGAATTTTTCCCCTGAAGGCCCAGTTTTTCCAGCCATAAAACCAGCATGTTTTTACTGTTCTTGGCAACCGCGGAATAGCCATCAGGCATCAGTTGGGACAGATCAGTTTCCAAAAAGCTGCTGATAGTGTCCAGCAAGGCAAACGAGGGCGCATATTTGGCGTTCACCCAGCCGCTCACAGCAGATGGGGACGCACCGATGCCTTTTGCAAACTGTTTTTGGGATAAGCCTTTTCCTGCGATTTGTTCTCGCAGGAGATGTGAGAATAACATTCTGTTTTCTGTGAATTCAGGGGCAGAAGACACGCTGACATCAGGGGATCGGTTTGCACTTCTGCTCACGCGCGCCGTAATCCCGCCGAACGCTTCCGCAGCCTTGACAAAATCCGCCAGCATGCGAGGATGCTGGTTCGTGAATCTCGGACTGGCATTGGTCAGATTGCCGTCACCGATCAGATAGGCCAGCAGTTTAATTTCACATTCACGCATGGCTTCGGTGCCAAAAATATCCAGTTTTCTGGGTACAGCGATTTTATCCCCGGGTTTCAGTTCGGAAAGGGGCTTCCATCCCTGAATCGTCAGAAACGGATGGGGCAGGGTGGTTTCCACAAAACGCCCCAGGCGGGTGGTGACACGAAAAACCATTTTTTTATTGTCATCAACAAAGTCAGAGGGCTGTGTGGGACTGAATTTCCAGTTTTTGTTTAATGTCAGAAGCTCCGCGTGCTGACGCCGGCAGATGTCCGCTATGGTGGTGACACTGCCATCGGCCAAAAGGATTTCTGTGGAGGCTTCGCAGCATTTGCCCATGGACGGCCTTGCCGCAAGGATAATCAGGTCCGCAGGCTGGAGCCCCGCGGTCATCTCATCGAGTTTGCTGAAGCCCGTGGGAACCCCGGTCACCAGGGCTTTTCTTTCCTGACGTTCCTCAAGCGTGTCAATGGTGCCGTCAATGAGTTTGCCAATGGAATAAAACGCGGGATTAATTTTGTTTTCCGAGATTTCAAAAATGGAACGCTCTGCAAAGTCAATGATGTCGTCAATATTTCCCTGATCTTCAAAGCACCGCCCGGTAATGGCATTTGACTTTTCGATCAGCCGTCTTAAACACGCTTTGTCGTGGACGATTCTCGCATGGTGAGCCGCGTTTACAGAAATTGGGACACTGTCTATCAGCCATGCAAGATAGCTTTCTCCGCCGATTTTTTCCAGGTCGTCTTTTTCTCTCAGAACACCTAACACAGTGATAATGTCCACAGGACTGTCTTTTCTGAAAAGCTCCGCCATGGCTTCAAAAATTTTTTTATGCACAGAACTGTAAAAATCATCCGGGGAGAGGATTTCAATGATATCAAGCAGCATACTGCTGTCGCGCAGAACTGTGCTGAGTATGGACTGTTCAGCTTCTATGTGTTGCGGCGGCAGATGATGAAGGGAAGGGTCCTTAACGATTTGAAACTGGCTATGGGCCATCTGATCTGATTGAATATATTAAGGTTAGGAAAAAAAGGCACTGGTTCCGTTCAATGGGATTTTTCAGGGAAATTTATCGGATTTGTTTGAAAAAACAGTAGCTTGGCCAACTTTTGATCTGTTCATATAACCATCTGTTTTTACGAGCTTTCCCATTGAACGGAACCAGTGCCGAAAAAAACACTCAGAAACTAATGCCTTGTCAAGATTGAAATTATGAGTTGGTCTTTATATACGTCAGCTCCTAAAAACAAACTTGACAACGCACTAAGCTTTTTTCCAAAAAAAATTAGTTTCTGAGTCTCTTGGAAGTTATTCCGGTACGATTTCAACCGTAATTTCGGTTTCAACATCTTTGTAAATACGAATGGGGATTTTGAAAGTGCCGATGGTTTTGATAGGCTCAGTAAGTAAAACCATCTGCTTTTCAATCTTAATATCCTGAGTTTCAAGGGTATCAAGAATATCACGCAAAGACACGGAACCATAAAGACGGTCCTCCTGGCTGACCTTGGCAACGATCTTGCATGTAACCCCCTCAAGCCTTTTAGCCATTTCCTCAGCAAGTCCCTTTTCTTTGGCAATCTGGAGTTCAATTTTGAACTTTTCCTGTTCCAGTATTTTGCGATTTGCAGGCGTTGCTTTCAGGGCTTTGCTCTGGGGTAAAAGATAATTACGGGCATAACCATCCGCAACTGTCACCTCACTGCCGATAATGCCCAGTGAGTCTATTGTTTCTTTTAAAATTACTTTCATTTAAAAAACCTCCGCTAAGGAACAGCCTTTATTCCTTTTTTTGCGTTTCCAATTTTCTGAAGTCTGTCCACATATCAAAAAAACCAAGTCCGACAACAAGAAGCATCATTACCATCGGTTGCAGAATGACAAGGCTGTATAAAAAAAATCTGAGAACACGGGGGAACCGTTTTTTTTCAAAATAAAACGATACAATGGCCACCCCCTGAAAAAAATATATCACCATCAGAATAAGAAGGCCGCTCAGACCGAATATTTTAAAAAACGGGTCTGAAAACAAAAGCGTCAGTCCGCATCCGATAACGCCCCATACAAGAAATTCAGGCGCTTTCCATAAATTAAGAGAACCGAAATCAGGGTAAAAAAGATTCCTGCTTTTAAGCACGGGCCTGGCGACCAGCAGACTTATCCACGCCTCAAAAAGGGTTGACGCAATGATATAGGCGGGAATGAATCTTATGATAAAAAAATGAATGTCTTCCCGAATTCTTGAAATGGTATGGATGTTTTCTTCCGGTGCTTCCATGGTCCGAAGCAGTTCAATCATCAAATCAATGACTTTTGCTATATATTCCGATACCAGGGTGGCAATGTTTGTTCCGGATATATTATTATAAAGCAGCAGGCCGACACATCCTGCCAGCAGCACTGTGGCACACGCATACCCTACTGTTTTTTCAATCGAAATATCCAACTCAATCAGCTCACCCAGAACAAACCCCAACAATAGCAGCTTAACATAGAATAATATACCGAGAGATATCCCCCCGAACATCACAAGCATCACAATGGCTGACGCGACAGGGACGATGCTTCCGGTTTTTCTGCCGAGTTTTGAACGATAAAAAAGAATCGGCAAGGGGATGAACAGGGATAAAAAACTGAAGATCGGCATATAGGCTGATATTGCAAATATAAGGCTTGTGGTGGCAATACCAGTTAGGATATCCTTTGATACTTCCCCTTGAATTGTCTGCGGCACTTATCCTCTTCTCCCAAGTGTCAGGTGTTAAAGGACAGGTTTAAATAATTTTTTTCTTTAAGGTCAGAGACCTGCGAGGTTTGAAAAACCTCGCAGGTCTCTGGTCAGGGTTAAGCTATTCAAACCTCAGTTCTGATTATCAGGAAACACATCTGACACCTGATGACAAATCTATGATTCCATCGTACCCACATAGGGCAGAAGCGCAATTGTGCGGGCGCGCTTGATGGCCTGTGTCAGTGCGCGCTGATGTTTTGAACAGGTTCCGGATATACGTCTCGGAATGATCTTACCGCGCTCTGTTATAAAATACCTGAGTGTTTTTACATCTTTGTAATTAATTACCAGACTGCTGTCCGCACAAAAGCGGCAAACTTTACGTCGCTGGAATATTCTTTTCTTCTTAACATTGGATACCCGTCTTTGGGGGCGGAAAGCCATTTTACAACTCCTCTTTCTTATTTTTCTGGGTTTCTGTTATTTTTTCTTATGCTTTGGCTTCCGGTTCGGGCGCGTCAGCAGCTTCCGGTTCGGGCGTATCAGCAGCTTCCGGTTCGGGCGCATCAGCAGCTTCCGGTTCGGGCGTATCAGCGGCTTCCGGAGAAGCGTCCGACGGTGTTTCCTCGCTGGTTTCCGGTTCGGCCATTTCTTTCTTTAAACTTTCAACATCTACAGCGTCTTCAAGCAAAACTGTCATGTATTTCAAAGACCGGTCATCAATCCGGCAAATTCGTTCTATTTCAAGCACAAGGTCTCCGGTTCCGCAATAATCCAGACGAACATAATGACCCCGGGTCTTTTTCTTAATTTCATAAGCGAGCTTCTGGGTTCCCCATTCATCAAACATCACCAGAAACCCTTTCTGCTCAGAAATGAGTTCTTTTATTTTTTTAAAAAAGGGATCCCGATCTTCATTTGAAAGATCAGGATCGGTAATGAAAATCGTCTCATATCTTCTCATACAACAAATAACCTCCTTACGGATATAAAGCCCCGATGAAAAATCAGAGCAAGGACAGGGTAAAAGTATAGAATCATCAATGACTTACCCTCTCATGAAAGTACGGATTTATCCGCTTACCGAAACGAATAAATCCGCACTTGAAATAAAGCGATAAAAATCTGTGCATAAAAATAAACATGAATCAGCTCACCTGTATATACAGACAGACGGATTCACTAAAATTCTTTTTAATAGCATTACAGAAAGGGGGATGTCAAGATGATTTTAACAACAGGGAATCTGATTTGTTTTGCCAGACGGGGTTTTTCGCCCCGGACGGGGTTTCAGTTTTGCCTTTTTGCCGGACGGGGGTTGCAATCCATATGCATCAGGCTAAGACTGCCGGACGGGGTTTGCAACCCCGTCCGAAACGTTTGTTTTCGGGGGTCGGAAAATATTTCGGACGGGGTTGCAAACCCCGTCCGGCAGATCACGGATTAATAAAAACAATGAGTTACGATCTTAGCCTGATGCATATGGGGTTGCAATCCCGTCCGAAATATTTTCGGATCATCGTCAATAAATGTTCCGGCAATGAAAAATGCAATAAATCAGGGAGATTTTTTCCGACGACAATTAAAATAAGCGGCAACCCCCGCCAGACCGAAAATATAGCCGATACCTCCGAAAATATCCGTGACAGAGGGTTTCTGATCCTGTCGGAGTTCATTCAGCATTTTAATGACAGGTTTCAGTTTGTTATCAAGCGATTTTTCCATTGCCAATTGGATATCAGCCATCAGAACAGGGACTGGTGCTGATATGGCCTGAATCGCTTTTTCCGGCTCGTTTGCAACCGGTTTCGGAGAAGCAAAGGTTTCAGTTTCTTCGGCCTCTCCGATCTCTTCAAGGGGAATTATCCATTCTCCCCGGTGGCCCATTCCGGCCATGACAACAATCTTTAATGCCCTATTATCCGGAATCTTAAAGGAAAATTCTCCCTGATTATTTGTCTTTCCCTTAATAAATTGCCGGGTTTCCGAAGGATCAGAAACAATGACCTCCCCTCCTCTGACCTTTTTTCCGCCGCTGAATTTGCTCTCAACATATACCATGTCTCCTTCCACCCATGCAAAAACGGTTACTTTGTGGGCACTGGCAGAGACAGTAAAAAGAAGCAAAACTGCCATAAAAAAAATAAATAAATACATTTTTTTTATGGTGAAAAATTTTTGAAGCTCCTCTCTGATCCGGAGTGCGGGGAAAACTTTCAGAAGCTTTGAATTTCGGATATCATATTGGTTACTCATTTGCATTTGCGACTCCGGTAGGTTCGAATATTTTTTTTTCTCTGATTCGCGTTTCACTGAAATGCCGGGGCAACATATCCGGTTGAACTTTCTGTAAAAAACCTACGCAAAAAGCCGTAACAACTCCTTCAATAATCATCACAGGGATATGCGCGGCCAGTATCAGCCCGCAGACTTTCAGAAAATTTTCTTCTGTGAACATCAGGGCAAATGCAACGATCAGCCCGCTAATAAGCACGGAAAAAGCACCGCATGCAAATGCCGCTGAAAAGGCAATAACAGGTTTCTTTTTGAGCAGAGGCGCAAAAAACATATAACAAATCACAGCCGGTATGGCCATGATCACTGTGTTTACGCCGAGGGTGGTAATACCGCCAAACTGGAAAAACACGGCCTGAAGCATCAGGGCAATCAGAATGGCGGGAAACGCGGCCCATCCCAGCAAAAGCCCCACAATTCCGTTAAGAATAAGGTGGACACTGGAAGGGCCGATGGGAACGTGAATCAGCGAGGCCACGAAAAAAGAGGCTGAAAGGATACCGGTCTTGGCAATGCCGTCATAATCCAGCTTTTTCAGACCAACTGCCGTGCCTGCTGCGGCAATCGCCGCGCCTGAAAACAAAACAGGGGCAGATAAAATACCTTCGGAAATGTGCATCAGAAAACTCTCCTTAAAATTAAATGTGTTGGATGTTGGGTTTTGGCTGTTAGGTGTTAGGGTGTTAGGTGTTAGGATGTTAGGGTGTTAGGTGTTAGGTGTTAGGTGTTAAGGTGTTAGGAAAAATGCTCAAATTTAACGCTTAGTGATTAACAACTTAGGAATTTCCTAAAAAAATAATCTACCCGAAATGTAGGGTGGGTGGAGCGAAGCGAAACCCACCGTCTGCGCTTTCTGAGTTGCCCTTCGGCCCTTCGACAGGCTCAGGGGTCTGAAATTTCGTTCCCGTTCCCTGAGGCTGTCGAAGGAAACGGGAACGGGTAAAAAATAATAGCAAAAAGTGATATTTTTAGACAGCTTACCTAACACCTAACACCTAACACCTAACACCCTAACACCTAACACCTAACACCCTAACACCCTAACACCTAACACCTAACACCCCTAACACCTAACGATCTTATTTCATTTTCCAGTCCTGAAATTCCACCCAGATGACTGCACCAATTTCCACATCTTTATCCTCACCATCGTGTTTTATTTTATTATCTGATGTGTTCAGCGCTGCAAATCCCCACCATCCGGCTTTGGGTGAGGCATAGGTAAAGATGCCGTTTTGATCTGCCTTGATGGTCTGAGTGACCATATAATCTGTGGGAGCTTCTGATTTTCCGTCTGCGTTATAATATTCCACCTCTACTTCGGCATATGGAACAGGTTTGCCGTCAAGTTTGACAATTCCCTGGAAAATGTTTCCGGCATAAAGTCCGAAAGGTTTTGAAAGCGGTACGATTTCGGTTTTAAGGCCGATTTCAGCGTCCCATCCTTCATCATCTCCGAAAGCAGTGACCACAGTCTTTGTATAATGAACGATAAAACAGTCTTCCGCAGGTTCCCAGTAAGGTTTGGGTTCCATATAAAACATATATATTCCAGGGCGTTTTATCTTGTAATCTGCTTCCCATGCAGTATGATCCATGATCTTGGCATTTTTGAGCGTGCCCAGCAGGTCTTCCTTTTTGCCGTTAGCCATGACACCGAAAGCAGCGGGTTTTTCCAATTCCATTCCGATCAGTTCAAAAGGATGGGAAAAAGAAAGCTTCATATTTACAGTTTTGTTCTCTCCCTGCATGACCATGGAGTCAGAAGGAATCACCATGCCATAATGGGCAAATCCCGGAGCAACAGTCAGCAGAGCAAATACAATCAGGGTCATTGAAAAAATAGTTTTTTTCATAAAAATAAAATAACCTCCGTTTTACAAAAAAAACACGAACTCACCCTATCTTCATGATATGGATTACCTTTGTGGTCTGAGTTGTTGTGTTCAGGTGAAAAAGTTGTGTTCAGATGAAAAAAATGTTGTATTATGCAGGCTTCTGCTTGCGGATTGTGCGAGTTTATGTATATGAAAAGGGAATGGGTGTCAATGGTTAATTAAAAATTGAAAATTGGGAATTGAGAATGTTCCAAAATGCTCGCTTGGGATTGACAACTCCCGGGCATTCCAACGGATTTTCCAATCATACAGGAGCGATAATTATCAATTATCAATTTTTTGTAAAGCCGGAGGGAATTATGAAGTGGTATTATGCTGATAACGGAGAGCAAGTCGGCCCGGTGAGTGAGGAAGATTTTCAAAGGCTGACGAGGGAGAATAAAATCAGTTCCAAGACACTGGTATGGCATTCCGGTATGGCTGACTGGCAGGAATATGGCAAAGTCAGGGTGTCTGATGCTGAAACAGAGCTAAAAGCAAAAATAACGGGAAATTCCGGGGAATCGTTTTGTTCCGAATGCGCCAGGGCATTTCCCCGGGATGATATGATCCGTTACGGAGATTCCTGGGTGTGCTCGTCCTGCAAGCCCGCGTTTTTTCAAAAGTTGAAAGAGGGAATGAATGTCGGAAACGACATGAGATATGCAGGATTCTGGATCCGCTTTGGTGCCAAAATTATTGACGGAATCATTTTAGGTGTCCTTAACAGCTTTCTTTCCGACCTTGCACAGATTGCCGAATCGCCTTTTCTGCCGATCCATTTGTTTTTGCTTCAAATTATCATTGCCACTGCCTACACAACATGGCTTCTGGGCAAATTTGGTGCCACAATAGGAAAAATGGCCTGTAAGATAAAGGTGGTCACTGATGACGGTGGAAAAATAAGTTATGCCAGAGCGTTTGGGCGGTATTTTGCAGAGATTCTGAGCAGCATAATGTTACTGATTGGCTATATTATGGCCGCGTTTGATGAACAGAAACGAACCTTGCATGATCGGATATGTAACACCCGGGTGATCAGAAAATGAGATAAAATACAGATTCAGCAGATCGAAAAGTTTCCTGACTGTGTGCGGAACAGCAGAGAAACCCGGCTTTTTTCCCGGACAGGGGACCTCCCCTGCTGAAAAAAACCGGGTTTTTCCCCCGTCCGTCATGTCTGCTCTGTGACAGGCCGAAAACTTTTCGATCTGGCTGAGATTCAATCTCGTTCCCACGCAAAGCGCAAGAACGAGAAAAACGGGACGTAAGGCATGGAAACGAGGAACAGGGAATTTTCGATCTGCTGAGATTATCTGATATCCGGCATTCCGTGTCAGGATCATCAGGAAAGGAAGGGCTGTTTTGCTTAAATGCACCAAATGTATGGCCCCCCTTAAAGGGGAACTCTTTAACACTCCCGAAATGAGCCGATGTCCCTCCTGTGGCGTTCTGATAAAAGCCGATGTCTTTCCTGCTTTGTTCAGAGAGCTGCCCACGGGAAACTCCGGAGAAACCCTTCTGATGGATGATGAGGCAGCGTGTTTTTATCATCCCGGGAAAAAGGCGGTGGTTCCGTGTTCTGTCTGCGGCAGATTTTTGTGCGCTTTATGTGATATTGATTTCAATGGCAGGCATATATGTCCTTCCTGCCTTGAAACTGGCAAAAAAAAACGGAAGATCAGAAACCTTGAAAACCATCGGATGCTTTATGATAATATGGCGTTATATCTGGCTGTTATTCCCATGATGTTTATCTTCCCTACGATTCTTACTGCCCCGGCCGTGCTTTTTATAACTCTCCGTTATTGGAAAGCCCCTGCAAGTCTTATTCCGCGAACCAAAATTCGCTTTATAACAGCCTTTTTTCTTGCCGGATGCCAACTGCTCGGATGGGCCGTATTTTTTTATTCTTTGGCAACGCGTTAGCATAATGAAAAAACAAACAAAAGAATACAGACGCTTACCAGGTAAAAAAAGAGGCTTTTTCGGATATAATGTCCTTTACCTGGGGTCGGATCACCTGCTCTCTGTTTATTCAACAAGCTTCTCAGAAGATTATAAGCGGTTTTATTACAAGGATATTCAGGCCATTATTATCCGAAAAACCGCTATCGGAAAAATTTCAAATATAGTAGCATGCCTGAGTCTCGCAGGTTTTATCTTGCTTCTCTTTACCGAACCCCCTTTTTTTGATAAGATAATAGGAATAACAGGCGGTTTGTTCTTTTTATGCCTGCTGATCAACTGGCTGAAAGGGCCTACTTGTATATGTCACCTCCGGACAGCCGTGCAAATGGAAAAATTGCCGTCACTGCATCGGGTGAAAACAGCCCGGAAAGTCATAACGCTTTTAAGACCAAAAATTGAAGAAGTTCAGGGAATATTACCCCCCGAAGCATTAACGGAGAACATTCCGAAGCGTTTTCCGGATTCCCTGGCGGACAGGCCGGATAACTCGTTTTCAAGGCATGAACATGGAAAAGTGCATTATATTTTATTCTGCCTGCTGTTGGTCGTCGGGGTGGCAGATCTGACAGATTTGTTCTATAATCATCCGGCCATCAGTCTTTTGGTAAGCATCATAACCATGGCAATCTGTGTATGCGTCATTATTGCGTTGGTCAAACAGCATGGCAGTGATATGAAAAAAGCGGTTCAGGTCATGACATGGATAACCCTGGGCTATGCCTGTGCTGCTTTAATTTTCAGCTATGTTTTTTCCTTTGTCACCGCAATAAAACACCCGGGAATAATACATAATCACTGGGCAATACTCAAAATGATCTCTGCATTGTCGCCATTGGACAGTCCGTGGCTGACAGGTTACTATATCTTTTCCATATGCTGTGAGTTTATACTCGGCATTTCCGGACTTGTTCTGTTAAAAAAATGAAACTGACCCATCAGCGATGTGCCAATCATAGTTTCCGTGAGGCTGCGGCCCGATGTCCTGAATGCGGCCGTTATTTTTGCAGGGAATGCGTCACCGAACATGAAGACCGGGTCCTTTGCACCAATTGTCTGGAGAGACTGAAAACCCCGGAGCCTGCCCGGTCTTTTCGATTAAAAAAAATCTTCAGATTTATCCAGTTTTCACTCAGCCTGCTGGTGCTGTGGCTGTGTTTTTATTATCTGGGGCAAAGCCTGATTTCTCTGCCTGCCAAATTCCATGAAGGAACATTGTGGCAGATGTCGGCCAGAACCCTGCATGAATGATCACCCCTTCCTGGAAAATTCTGAGCCTCTTCTGACCAGATGAAAGAATCTTTCCCCCGCTGAAAAATTTTTTCTACTTTCTTCCCATCTCTGTTTTTGATCCGTAAAAAAACGCTAATATCCTGTCATAACTAAAATAATAAGTATTTTGATCCTAACACTTAACACTGGCACTTAAGGTTTGGCATTTTATTTTTCCCCATGGATTCTCCAAATTTCATTCATTTATTTTTAGCCGCTTAATTTTATATGGGTTTTTATGCACTTCTTTTTTTTAAAAAATAAATGAATAAAATCAATATATCAGCTTTAAATGTAACAAAGAAATCCTTGTCTTTTCAGCAGACCTTGTGAGAGATGGCACAAGGTTTGCATAAAAAACTAAGCAGTTCCAATTGGCAACAATGGAAACTCATGAGTTCAAGGCACTCGTAAAAAATGCATTACTCCGAAAAGACCCGCTGCCCCCTCAGGGAAAAATATTAGTAAATCATTTCTTCTTCTGAGGGACTTGAGGGAGGTGGGGAGAATGTGTCTTTAGCGGAGTCCTTTAATGAGGGGCATGAAGATCAGGGAACCTGATTTTCAAACTGAGGATCAGAAATACAATGTCATCCACAATCAGGGGGTGCGTGAAAATATTTTTCAAAATTTTATAAAAAAATATGTTGCAGATTAAAAACTCATAAATTCTCTACACTGTTCAGCTTAACTGACACAGGAAAAAAAATCGGTTTCTGTCAGAGATATTTTCTGAGAAGCCATACTGATTTTTATATACCAATGACAAAAAAGGAGATAACAAATGCAATTTGAATTGAAACTTCCGGAAATTTTTAACGCTGCTGATTATTTTGTGGACAGAAATATTCGGGAAGGCAGAGGTGAGAAAATCGCTGTTCTGTGCGAGGACCGTTCTCTGACATATTCGGAGATTCAAGAAAGGGTGAACCAATTCGGAAACGGACTTCGCTCTCTCGGCATAAGAATGGAAGATCGTGTTGCCCTGCTTCTGCCAGATACGGAAATTTATCCTCAGGCATTTTTCGGAGCAATCAAAATGGGGGCAGTTCCCATCTGCCTCAACACACTGATGCGGCCAAAAGATTATAAATATTTTCTGAATGACAGCAGAGCCCGTGTTCTGGTTGTTGATAATTCGCTTCTGAATTGCATTGATCCTGTTCGGGAGGACTTTAAATATGTAGAAAATATCATTGTCGTAAATGGTAAAGGCGCTGAAAATGATCTGGCCTTTTCCGAGATGATATCACAACAGCCTCCTGACCTTGAGCCTGCTCCCACCAGCCCTGACGATGCATGCTTCTGGCTTTACAGTTCTGGTTCCACCGGACAGCCCAAAGGAACGGTTCATCTGCATCATGACATGGTTTATGCTTCTGAGACTTATGGCAAGCAGGTTCTCAATATCCGGGAAAATGATATCTGTTTTTCAGCGGCAAAGCTTTTCTTTGCATATGGCCTGGGAAACGGGCTTTACTTTCCCTTCAGTGTGGGAGCCACAAGTGCCTATCTTCCCGGACGGCCGACTCCGGAGGCAGTTTTTGACATGATTCAGCAGTATCAGCCCACGATTTACTTCGGTGTCCCCACATTGTACGGATATCTCCTGGAACAAGAGGGGGAAATGAACGGTCTTCGCCTTTGTATCTCCGCAGGCGAGGCACTGACGCCTGAAATTTTCAAACGTTGGAAGGAACGTTTTGGTCTGGATATTATGGACGGTATCGGCTCAACTGAAATGGCTCACATTTATATTTCCAACAGAGCGGGAAAGGCGCGGCGCGGAAGCACCGGACAGATTGTTCCCGGATATGAGGCAAGAATTGTGGATGAGAATTTTCATGATGTTCCGGATGGAGACGTGGGAACCTTGCTGGTCAAAGGAGACAGCGCGGCCGCTTATTACTGGAACAAACATGACAAGACAAAAGAGACCATGATGGGCGCGTGGCTCAACACAGGAGACAAGTTTTATCGGGATGAGGAGGGCTTTTTTTATTATGTGGGGCGCACAAATGATATGCTGAAGGTCGGCGGAATATGGGTCTCTCCCATAGAAGTCGAGGCGTGTCTGATGGAGCATCCCGCTGTATTGGAATGCGGTGTGGTCGGGACCCCGGATGCGGAAAATCTGATTAAGCCAAAAGCGTTTGTCGTACTGAGGGAATCTTACAAGCCATCTCCCGAGCTTGAAAAAGAGATGAAAGCATATGTAAAAAAAGCACTGGCTCACTACAAATATCCGAGATGGATAGAGTTTGTTGATGAACTGCCAAAGACCGCCACAGGGAAGATCAAACGTTTTGAGCTGAAAAACGGAAACGCATAGATCGCTGTAATGGAAAATGTTCCTGAACCGCTCCCGGAGGATTGACAAATCCTCCGGAGATGCCCGGGATTTGTCAGTCCCGGGCGAGCATTTCGGGGCACTTTCCATTTACTGAATATATTTGTCTCATTCTGTTTCGTGTGTCAGGTGTCGCTCCCTGAGAATATGCGGTGTAATGAAGATTAAAACTTCTTCCATATTGTTCTGGCTTCCCTTTCCCTTGAAAAGATTGCCCAATAAGGGAATATCCTTTAAAACAGGGACTCCGGATTCACTATCGCTTGAAGTTTCCTTGCTAAGACCTCCGATTACCGTGGTCTGTCCGTCAAAGAGTATCACATTGGTTTCTGCGTTTTTGGTGATAATCGTAGGATTTCCCTGCACAGGTTTGCTAAAATCAAGCTCATCTTTATGGGTGCGGATACTCATTTTCAGAGTTTGCTCATCAATCACATGAGGCGTCACCTCCAGGCTGAGTACCGCTTTTTTAAATACAATATCGACCTCGCCATCTTCAACGGTCTGAAAAGGGACATCCTTACCGCTTTCAATGGTGGCGAGCTGATTGTCAAGAGTGGTGACAGAGGGGCTTGAGAGGATATTCAGTCTGCCTTGTTTCTGAAGCGCTGACAATTGTGCGGAAAGAAGGTATCTTCCCACCTTCTGAGCAACATAACCAATATTCAGCCCCACCCCCTCTTCAAGCGTACTTGGAAAATTGACAACGCTCCCGGACCCGGGACTGATCTCAGTGTCAGATCCTTCCACCTGCTGATTTGCATCAGGGGTAATCCAGTAGTTACTGTTTCCGTCGCTATGATGATATAAGCCGCCCCACTGTATGCCAAGCTCCATAGCAGTATCTTTGCTTGTTTCCACAATATGGGCCTCAATCAGGACCTGGAGAATGGGCCTGTCCAATGTCTCAATCAGAGCCGTCATTGTTTCAATATCACTTCGTGTGGCCTGGATAATCAGGGAACGGGTATGTTCATTCACAGCGACAGCCCCGCGCTTTTTTCCATCCTTATCTGCTGTAAGAAATTGCCTGAGATTTTCCTTCAGTTTATCAGCGTCCGCGAATTTGATACGAATAACCCTGGTGAGAAGCGGTTCGACCTGTTCAAACGCCCTTTTGCCGGATTCTTTTTTTTTATCAATCTCCAACAGTTTCAATTCTTTATCCATATCTTCCAATGCAATGATACGGATGATGTTTCCCTCCCGCGCGTAAGTAAGGCCATATGTGCGAAGAATACTGTAAAAGACCTCATTCCACGGTGACTCGCTAATATTGATATCAGCCTTGCCTGTGACATTTTCGCTGATGATAATATTCTGACCGGCAATTCTGGCCAGTGTGCGGAGCAGCACTGCAACATCAATCTTATTCATTTTCATGGATATTTTTTCAGTGGGAAACAGTTTTTCAGGCTCGGAAAACGATTCAAAACCGTTTTCTGAGTCTTTCTCCGAAACCACCTGCTCCGGCACCCGCATCTCCTTCAAATCTTCAGACGCGGGTCTGTCCGCTCTTTTTGGGGACGGCGCATCAGTTTTATCTTTTTCCAGTTTTTCAAAGGCAGAGGATTGCTTTAAATCGCTCTCTTCTCCTTGACCCGTAAAAGCAGGATTATGCCTTTCTGTGGCAGGAGAATATCCCTTTGACTTTTCAGCCATGGTTTTCCACGCGTCAAAAAGAATATTTTCTTCAGTGTGTTTTTCAACAGCGCATCCGAAAAGCAGCGTAACAGATAAAAAACAAAAAACAAACAGATAATATATTGTTTTCAAATGATAATTTTCAATCATATCCGATTCTTTCAGAATTTTCAATTTTCAATTCTCTTCTATCGGGATGATGATCTTCTCCTTACTTCCCTTTATTCCAATCTCTGTCTCAAGCGGAGAAATATTTCTTACAATACATTCTCCATGGCCTGCCAATGCTTCACCCACCTCATATTCCATACCATTAATGATGGCAAGAATCTTATTTCCCATTATCAGATATCCGGAATAAGTGAGGCTTAGTTCCCGGGCTAATTTTTCAGCCTTGACTACGGGCGGCTCGGATTCCACCGATAATCCGGACGCCAGGAAAGGGTCCTCTTTCCATTGACCTGCCGCCTGTTCCAAAATATAATTATCAAAATTTGAAAAATCCTTGTTCGCCAATTTTCCAGCCACCTCAAGCACAAACTTGTTCAGTTCCTCTGATTTCGTCTCCGAGTTCCCGACAGGGACCGGGGGGGAAGTCCGGGGAAAAAAGCTGTAAGCGCCATATACAACAGCCAATAACGCACATATAACAATTATTTTTTCTCGCGTAGACATATCAGTTGGGAGCTGTCAGCCATCAGTTGTCAGTATTTGGTTATCTGTTTCCAGTTATCATTAGTTATTTTAACTGGTTATTAAACTCATAATTGTCCGAAGATAACTTTTCACTGATAGCTGGTAACTGACAACTCATCATTGAATTTCCAGCCATATTTTAAGACTGATTTTATGAGTATCCCCTTCACTTTCCTGGTCTGCCTGGACCTGAATCTGTTCGATATGTGCCATATATGGTATTTTAAGTGTCTGAATCAAAAAATTGTATAAATTTAAAAATTTTCCTCTCATGGTAATTCTTATTATCAAATATTTTGAATTATCAGATAATAAATTTTCATCCGGTTGAATCGCCTCGATCCTGAAGTGATTCTTTTGAGCAATTTTTTGAAAAACAGATGAAATTTTATCTGTGTCATTTATTGTCGGTTTTATTTCAGCAACAGATCCGTCAGAGCTTGAAGGAGGAAGAAAAGGCCAGTCTTTTATCTGCTCTTTTAACCGCCTGTCTTTTTTCAACAGATCATTAAAAACAGGGAGGAGTATTTTATGTTCTTCAATTTTAGTTTCCATCCTCCTGATTTCAGAATCTATACTACTCAGCGTCGTTTGGCAGGGCCAGATCACCAGGAAGATAAAAGCGGAAATTCCTCCTCCGAATATCAGGAAGCATATGAGGTTTCGCGTCTGCAATATTCAAACCATATTTTAAAAGGTTTTTTCCCATCTGCTGACACTCGGTCATCAAGTTTTTTCTGTCATTCCGTTCGAAGACTCGACTGAACTCGCCAAAGTCTGAACTCACGCCCAAGTCTGCGAAAGCAGGAATGACAGCCCTTTGTCGAAATCAGCTCAGAAAACTTGACCATCGGGTGACAATGATTAAGGCTCGTTTTTCAAAGCTTCAGATGAGCAGTAAATTGGAGAACTTCCTGACTTTCAATGAATCCGACAGACCTGTTTTTGATCACGGGCTGATCAAATATCGGAGATTTTTTCAGCCCTGCCAGATAATTCGCCAATGAGCTTTCAAAAGTCCCGGCATCTCCCATTATGACACCGTTCAGGATCACGACCGGCTTCTCCTTAGCTGTTCTTTCCGCGCCCTCTTTGCCGGGTTCCGCAATTCTGCCAATATCTGCGGTAAAGTTGAGCAAACGGATATTGGAAGGGGTCAGCTTTGATAGTTCACTGATGATTGCCATCATCATGTATTTTTTGCTGTATGCTTTTAACGTCTGTCTTGTCCGCTTTATCTGAATTGCTTTTTTCAATATCAGATTTTTATCCATAAACGGACGGTATGTTTCCATCTGCAATTTAAGCCGGGTTAATCTGCTGGTTTTACTTACAGCAAGCATGTCCTGCCAGTAATATGTTCCGATACAGAGGAGCATTATAAAGAACAGGCAGGCATATATCGCGTGATTTATTCGCCGAATCTTTGCGAATTTTTCTTTTTCTTTATATGTAAAAATGAAATTAGGGGTAAATGAATTGCGAGAAAGGGCCATACCTGTTGCCGGAGCAAAAGCGGACCTTTCCGATGGCGATTCAGGGAGAGTTTTCTCTGCTGTTACCCGGATGAGATCAGGCACGCTGCTTTCCTGGACAGCGAAGGGGTCAGCAGGTTCTCCGGGGATATCCAGATAATCACAAATATAGTCAACACAACGCTGACGCATACTTATCTGGCCAGATATATAAATCTTCCCCACATCCTGATTATTAAAATTTGATCTGTAATAATTAATGGTTATTTCAGCCTGCCTGGCCACTCTTTTCAAAGGGGCCTTTATCATTTCAAATATATCTTCTTCCGGGATATCCGTCCATGTCCCTGTGAGGGGATTTGAAAACTTGGGGAGTGTGCTCATATCAGAAGACACATGAATAAATCTGAAAAATATTTCCCGGGTCTGTTCTGTTTCAATACGTGCCTTTGGCAGAGACCTGGCGTCCAGGGGGGTTTTAATATGCTGGGTCATGCTGCTGTCCTCTGTATCTGATAACATGGCAGAGGATTGAGAATGACCTTTGTTCATTTTTTGTTTAATGGCTTCAACCATGCTGTTCATACCCGCCTTAAAGCTGCGTGACAGCACAAGATTTCCATCTGAAAGAAAAATGTCGATGCGGGAGCGATTCATTCCGATATGAAGGATGCACACATTTTTATTATCTGTTTTAATCCACCGCACTTTAAAAAGATTCTGAAGGAAAAAAGGATGAACAGATATGCCTGTGAGCGGGAACCCGCTTTTAAGAAAAAGAGATTTTAATTCTTCAACATGCTGTCTGGGAACGGTATAGGCAATCACCTGTATTTTTTCAATTCCGTTTTCAACAGTGTTTCCCAGAACTTCAAAGTCAAATATTTTTTCTTTTTCGTCAAAGGCATTTTGTTTCTTATATGTCCAATAAACCGCGTTGGCAATTTCTTTTTTGGATACTTTGGGTATTTTTATATGGCGAATCTGAAAACCGGACGTGGAAACAGAACTCCAAATATCAGGATTTTTTTTGGGGGAATCACAAAAACGTTTTATCACTGCTTTTAAGTGATTCGGATCTGATTTAAACGGTATGGTCAGATAATCCAGCAATTCCTGTTTCTGGTCCGAAGCATGCCTGATTTTTATCAGTCTCAGTTCATCCGGACGAATTCCCACACCTATGGTAACTTGCTTTCTGCCAAAGGAAAGTACTTTCCTGAGACTGTCCCGGAAACCGGAGACCGGAGACCGGGAATCTGAAACCGGATTCTCCATGGCAGGTTTCTGAGTTTCGAGTCCCGAGTTTTCACCACTATGGCCGCGAATAAGATCAAGAAGCCTTTCAGTGGAAGATATTTCATCATGCTTATGCAAATTAACACTCCGCTCCGCTTTGAATTGAATTGAAAATTGAAAATTGGCTTTCAGTATTCAATTTTCATGATATACGCTTCCAAACGATAAAATGCTTTTTCAAGCTTTTCAATCGCCTCGGAGACACCTTCCGGGCTGCCTGATTTTCCGATTTTTTCCAGTTCAAGCGCAACGCCTGAAAGATTGTCAGCAGCCAGATTTGCGGAACCGCCTTTAATGGAGTGCGCCTCTCTCCCGAGCGTCTCATAATCTCCGTCGGCGATGGCCTGGCGCATGATTTCAATCTGAGACCTGACATTCTCCAAAAACTCCTCTGAGACCTCTTTCAAAAACGCTTTGTCATCCTCGAATTCCTCCAAAGCTCTTTCAAAATCCATGGGCGGCTCATCAGATTCTGAATCCGAAACATCATCTTCGGAAGAACTGGCTGTATTCTCTTTTATTTCAAAAGGGAGCGAAACTTCCTCGGCTTCCGAATAAGAAACATCCTCTTTGGAAGAACTGGCTGTATTCTCTTTTATTTCAGAAGGGAGCGAAACTTCCTCGGCTTCTGAATTGGGAACGCCAGCTTCCGAATCAGGTCCCCGGGACCCCATAGAAATTTCATCTGGCTGCGAAC
Organism: Desulfonema magnum; assembly: GCF_017377395.1. Lineage (GTDB taxonomy): Bacteria > Desulfobacterota > Desulfobacteria > Desulfobacterales > 4be13 > Desulfonema_C > Desulfonema_C magnum. The sequence continues at coordinate 2,207,782 of NZ_CP061800.1, forward strand.
CTGATTTTGGTGAAGTCCATTTTGCCACCATCGCCAGAAGTTCTTTTCGTCTCAGGGGCTTGGTGATATAATCATCCATTCCCCCCTCGAGGCATTTCTCTTTATATCCTTTTATGGCGTGCGCGGTCATTGCCACAATGGGAACATGGGGTGCGGACTGCGGGTTGGCACGTTCAAGTTCTGCCTCCCGAATGGCCCGGGTTGCCTCAAAACCGTCCATTCCGGGCATCTGTATGTCCATCAGGATAAGGTCGTAATGCTGGCCATGATAGGCCTCCACTGCCTGGGAACCGTTCTCCGCCAGTTCAACCTGATATCCCGCGCCGTGCAGATGCCTTATGGCGACCTGCTGATTGGTCGGATAATCTTCAGCCAAAAGAATTCGGATCTCCTTTCTGTAGTCCTCGGTTACAGTCTTTTCCGTAACCAGTTCCGGGGCATCTCCTACCTCCTTTGTCACAGGAGTCCCCAGAACCGACTCAATAATCTCATAAAGTTCTCTTCGTCTGATGGGCTTTGTTAAATATCCTTCGATTCCCATATCTTCACAACGCCTGTCATCTCTGATGCCCACGACAGACGTGAGAAGAATGATCGGCAGTTTTTCCAACGCTTTTATAGCCTTTATCTTACGGGCCAGATCAAAACCGTCCATCTCAGGCATCTGGAAATCTGTCAATATCAGGCTGAAGGGCGTTTCTGACAGGATCGAATCCTTGAGAAGCGCCAAAGCCTCGCTGCCATCGGATGCTTCCGCTGGTTTGCAGCCCCATGACCTGAGATGTTCCAGCAGAACAAACCGGTTGGTCCGGTTGTCATCTACCACCAGCACTTTCAGATTACTCAGTTCAACCCCCTTCGTTTCCCGGACAGCTAATTTTTGCTGTGTCTGTTTGGCAAAAACAACAGTGAACCAGAATGTGCTTCCTTTATCCATCTCACTCTCAACACCGATTTTTCCCCCCATGAGTTCCGCGAGTTGTTTGGATATGGTGGTTCCCAGACCGGTTCCTCCGTAAGACCTCGTGGTTGAGCCGTCCACCTGGGTGAAACTGTCAAAAATTTTTTCCTGCTTGTCTTTCGGAATTCCTATACCCGTGTCCTTGACTGAAAAACGGAGTCTGAGTTTGTCTCCTAAATCTTCGATCAGCTCTCCTTTGACATAAACTTCCCCCTTATGCGTAAATTTCACGGAATTACCTGCAAGATTGATCAGTATCTGTCTCAGCCTGCCCGGATCACCGATAAGTTCATACGGAACATCCGGAGACAAAAATGTGATAAATTCAAGACCTTTTTCCTCTGCCCTGAGTGCGATGCTGTTCGCCATATCCTCAATCACAGTTCTCAGATCAAAAGGGATATCTTCAAGTATGAGCTTTCCGGCCTCTATTTTGGAGAAATCAAGAATATCATCAATAAGAAAACGCAGGGAATCTGCCTCGGTACAGATCGTGGTGATGATATCCTTCTGGTTGCTGTCAAGGCCCGTCTCCAGGGCCACTTCTGACATACCGATGATGCCGTGTATAGGTGTTCTTATTTCATGGCTCATGTTGGCCAGAAATTCACTTTTGGCCCGGTTGACCGCTTCGGCCTCTTTTCTGGCCTTGACCAGCTGCGCATAGACTTCTTCCAATATGTCCATCATATGGTTGAAATCAATACCCATATATTCAACTTCATCAAGATATTTACTTGCCATTTTTTCAGGCGGAATCTCCAAGCGGATACTTAAATCCCCCTCTCCCTTTGCCACCATACGCAGAGCAGCGATCAGGCGGTTGATTCTGTCAAAGACTCTCTTCAGCAAAAAGAAAATGGTAAGAGAAATGACCACGGACACAAAAAAGGGCAGCAGGTTGCTCACAAGCAGTTCGATCCGCTGTTTCAGAAATGGCTTTCTGTCAATGGCCACCATGAGTTCGCCAATGGTCCGGCCTTTATAATCTGTTATATTTTTTACAATGGTAAAATAGGATTTTTCCCCGTGGGAAAGGATTCCGTCCGTGGGATATGGTATGTCAGATTCTGTAAAACTGGTCAGTACCGGGTTATATTCCCTGTCATAGAAAATGATATTTGCTTCAGAAAGTCCTGCCATCTGAGCTGCCAGTTTTTTGTTTCCGTTGATAAGTTTTACCAGCACCATAAGGCCGAAAAGATCGCCGGTGTCATGCCGCAGATGAATAACAGATTTAAAGCCCAGAACAAGGCCGGTATCAGGCATGATTTCAAATCCGGGGAATTGCTGATACCGTAAAATGGCCGCGGGTATATTTTCTATGCCAACCCTTTCCCGGGTATCCCTGATCAGAGGAGTGTAAAAAGAAGGGTCCCCCACATCTGTTCTTGTCCGATTTGTTGTCAGCAGGGTGCCGTTTTTATCAAAAAAAAAGATCAGGTCAACCGCCTGCATATGGCCTTCGGCAATGGTGCAGATATTATCTGTTATGGAACTGAAGCTATTCGGATCTGAAAAGTCAGCAAAAGCCTGCCCCTGTTTTCTGATATCTCCTGAAATGCTCTTTAGTTTTTCCAGTACATAGTTCAAGGTGGAATCGGCAGCCTTGATTCGGGTATTTAACTCATTGGAAACACGCTGATCAGCGATTTTATTTTCCTCAAGCGTTGAATGGACAGCATTGCCGACGATGGCGAGAATAAGCAATGTAAACCACAGGATGATCCTGCGAATGATTGTTTTTCTTCTGGGGGTATTTTCTGATTGTGCAGGCTTATTTGGTTTCAAAGGGATCACTCCTTTCATATTTTCGCTTCTCGTTCCCACGCTCTGTGTGGGAATGCATTCCAGGACGCTCCGGGTCCCGTTACCGAACCTGAAATATTCAGACCAGAAACACTCCGAATTTTTTAAAAAAGATGTTTATACTCGATGTTCAAGTTTTTTTCTGTTGACTGAATTTATTGGTAATTTTGAAGCTGGAATCTTATATAGCAATCAATAAATTCAATAGGTTATGTTTTTAAAATTTTAAAACAGAATATTTGCATCAAATTTTTAAGTCCTTGAAAACCACTGTTTTTATATAGTCAAGCATAAAAAACTTGAATATCGAGTTATAATAACAGGACAGAGGGAATCTCCGCATTTTCGATTCCTTCTAAAATAACTTAACACTCGATAATCAAGCTTTTTTTGTCATTCCTGCGAAAGCAGGAATCCATTGTTCCCGGGTTCGCTGTATGGGCAAAAAACGGATTCCTGCCTTCGTAGAAATGACAGGGTTTCTGACCGGGTCGGATCAAAAAACTTGATTATCAAGTAACGGCCATGGTCTGTTTTAAACAATTAAACATTTAATCACTTAAAAGCAATTTAAATTTCAGGATCAGGGGCTAAATAATTTCGGATTTGATCTTTATTTGGGCCATATATCTGAACCATAATTTATAAGATTTATAAAATCAGGAGGTTGACAGATTTAGCTTGCTCTAAATCCGGGTTCGGACAATAATTTGATGAAATAGCTGAAACAAAAATCAATGCCCGAAACGAATTTTCATATTCGTTTCCCAAAGTTATAATAATTTCATATTTCTGATTATAACAGATTTTGGGGAGGCTGGTCCGCACCCTGAGCCTGGGGTGATGAAAATGTTTCCAAGACTCTGAAAAAGCTGATCCCATTTTTGTTCCCCGCATTTTTTAACTGGCTGATTTTTAAGTCATAAAAAAAATACGGAATAAAAATGGGATCGCAATTGTCAGCCCGGTTTGTGACATTTTCATCACCCCACCCTGAGCCTGTCGAAGGGGGTCTTCCCAAAATCCGTTATAATCAGTCATAGTTACTTTGCAAGCGAAGTGATTCTTTGCACTCCGGAAAAATTTTCGATCTGGTCATACTATCATCGTGATTTGTATATCATAATTAAAGGTATTTTGCTATGGGAAAAAATATGAAAAAATAATAAAGGCTCATGAAAAAACCGGGTTTTTCGCCCCCGGCCATGAAAGTATTTTCAGATAAAAAACCCGGCTTTTCACAATGTATTTTCACAGTAAAGAGCATCCTTTATTTGTCAGTTTGCACTCTGTTGTAAAACAATTTTGCAAATTGCTTCACAGGCCGGAAAAAATGTGAACTACTTTTCAGTGATTTGTGATTAGATCATCTGCTCCGACTTTCATGCGTTGTTGTGGTCGCAGGGGGATGATCATTTATATGGAGATATTGTTATGAAAATAAAAATTCCCGAGCTTTCCCTGGTTTTTCTGATAGGAACTTCCGGTTCCGGGAAATCAACATTTGCCCGGAAACACTTTAAGCCCACTGAAATTTTGTCATCTGATTTTTTTCGGGCCATGGTTTCCGATGATGAAAATGATCAGACAGTCACCCGGGAAGCCTTTGAAATTTTGCATTCCATTGCCGCGAAGCGTCTTGCAAAAGCCAGGCTGACGGTTGCAGATGCTACCAATGTTCAGCATGAGGCCCGCAGATCCCTTCTCGCACTTGCACATAAATATCACTTCCTGCCTGTGGCACTTGTGCTGAATCTGCCATTGAACATTTCTCTGGAACGGCACAGAAATCGTTCGGACCGGCATTTTGACGAAGCGATCATCCGGCAGCAATGGGAAAATTTGCAAAATTCTGTTCCCAGGCTGAAGACAGAGGGGTTTCGCAGAATTTATGTTATGGAAACGCCCGGGGAGATAAACAATGCACTGATCAGGCGGGAGCCTCTGCGGAGCAATAAAAAAAACGAACACGGGCCGTTTGATATTATTGGCGATATCCACGGATGCTTTGATGAACTGATGATTCTGATAAAAAAGCTGGGATATGAGATCAGGGAGAACCGTTCCTCAGGCAAAGAGGAATTCACCGTCACGCATCCCCGGGGAAGAAAGGTGATTTTCCTCGGGGACTTGGTTGACAGGGGCCCGAGAATTGTGCCGGTTCTGCATCTGGCGATGCTTATGACAAAAACAGGATCAGCCTTTTGCGTCCCTGGTAACCATGAGGACAGACTCATGCGAAAATTTTCAGGAAAGCATGTCATCGTCAGTCACGGGCTGGAACAGACTTTGGAACAAATGAAACAGGAACCGCCTGTGTTTCAGGAAAAGGTTCGGCGGTTCGTCAGGGGTCTTTCTGCTCATTATGTGTTTGACGATGGAAAATTAGTCGTGGCTCATGCGGGGATGAAAGCAGAGATGCAGGGGCGGGCTTCCGGCAGTGTCAGACATTTTGCATTTTTCGGGGAGACTTCCGGTGAGACAGATGTGTTCGGCCCGCGTGTTCATCACAACTGGGCGGCCAGGTACCGCGGGAAGGCCATGGTGGTTTATGGTCATACGCCGGTTCCGGAACCTGAATGGCTGAATAATACGATCAATATTGACACGGGATGCGTGTTTGGCGGAAAACTCACAGCACTCCGGTATCCTGAAAAAGAGATTGTGTCTGTTCCTGCAAAGCAGACGTATCAGGCACCTGAGGGTTGATATCAGATATTAGGGCCGGGCCATACTAACTAATTGTAAAATCATTAAATTTATTAAAATTACAGGCGTTTTCAGGGGCTATGCCGCATTTTTCACCATCAAAAGAGGCGTTATACAGATTTTAAGAAACAGATTATCCGGAGTGCGAAAACAGAGCAAAGCGGTTTTTCGCACACAACACGCCTTGATAACGACAAACATTTTTTTAAAAGCTATACTTAAAAAGCTGAAAAGCCTCCCGGAACCTTTCTGGTTTAAGGCTTGGTGACCGGTCCGACGCTGAACGTCTGTAACTCCTTTTTTGATGGTAAAAAGTACGATATAGCCCCTGAACATACCTATAATTTTAATGATTCTGCTGATTTTACAATTGGTTGGCGCTGCCCGACCCCCTTGACCCAACGCTTCCCCTGCTCCTGAAATGATGATCAAGTCTTATCAGACAGAGATTCACAGATTTGAAATCAGAAATAAGCTTTTTATAAGATGCTGAATACAAAGTTTTTTTCAGACGATCACATTCAATTTTATCTGATATGTTTTTCTCTATCTTTCTGAGAATTTCCCTGGATTTTTCGAGATGACAAACCCCATCTGAAAATTTATTCCGGGCATCTCTGATCTGACGGACATATTGTTCAGACACCGGCTCTGATAAAACCGTCTGTTCAGCTTCGGGATGCTTTTCAAAAAAGCTTATGGATTGCTCAATGGTCTTTAACCGGTCGCAGATATCCGTGAAAATCACAAAAATCGGAATACCGGTTGTAATGCCATGTTTCCAGCGACGTTCATAATCAGGGCGGATGGTTTTTTCATAAGGAGCGACTTCTTTTTTAAATGATTCGATCTGTGATTTTAACACAGATAAAGCAGTATTTCCGGAAGCCCGGGAATCAGATTGAATCGCTGTTTCAGAAGGTGTGAAATTTGTTTTACAGAGCTGATCTGAATCATGTCTGCTGCCTGACAAATAGTAAATCCAATCTGTAAAAAGCTGTTCTTCTCCGAGTTCAGGATGGGGACCCGAAAGAATCACCCTGCCCTTGCCATACTGACCCGCAATCATACCGGGTCGGCCCGACATTTTTTCATGAGATTTTCCCTGATACAAGATACCGTCAAATGTAAAACAGTTATCCATCTGTTTATATGTCGCAAGAACCGTGACATCAGGCCCGGTACGGGTGAACACCTGTCCCCAGTAATAAAACGGGCGTATCATATCAGGAGCATTTTTCATGGCAGGATGACATTCGGAATTCTGACCCTCCACTTTCATTTCAGGATAACCGTTTATCTGAACACCAAAAGGATATCCCTGCTCTGCTTTCATCAGGTCCGCGTCAAGAAGTCCGAGTTTGCAGCCAAATACATTTCCGCCGCAGGTTCCCAGATATCCCACACCTTTCTCCCGAATCAGCTGTTTCAGATGTTTCCTGCCTGTCAGAGAGATATGCCGCTTATACATGCCGCCCGAGGGAAAACATATCACATCCACATTATTCAGGGATTCGGCATCTTTTTCCGTGAAAAAACAGATGGGAATATTACGGCTTTCCAGCGGGTATGCATGCCACAAATATCCGGCCGTAACCCCCTTGCCGCAGTAAATACCGACAACCGGTGCGGCTGTCAGGGCAGACGATAAAACCATTAGCTGAACCATGACACACACCATTACAATTTCTATGTTTTTTAAAAGCCGCATGTTCAATGCTTTCCTCCTGTTTTGAAATTTCGCAGAAAATAGGAATTTTCCAAAAAATAATCTGCCCGAAATGTAGAAATGTAGGGTGGGTGGAGCGAAGCGGAACCCACCATCAGCGATTATTTTATCAGTGTCAGTTTATGTTTGGAACTCCGCCATTTTTTCAACTCATTGATTTGCTCAAGCAGGTCTCCGCATGTTGCTCTGAAATACCTGGCTCTTCCGAACTTATTCGGATGAAGATTTTCATAATAATACTCATAAAAGAGCGTTCCCTTCCCCATTTTTTTAAGTACGGCTGCCAATGAACACGCCATGGAAAAATACTCACTCACATCAACTAAATGCGTGAGAATATAATTGAGCTGATTTTTGATTTGATGATATTCTCCAGGATATTCACGAATGGCTTTTTCGGACATTATCAGACTTTTTAGCCGCCTTCGTCTCAGTTCGTCTAGGGTTAATCCCGATATATGTAACGGATGCATTTTTTTCTCCCCCCTGGATAAACATTAAGTTCAATAGAAATGAGGGCGTATCCTTTTCCCCGATTATGGAAAACAAAAGCTCCGGCTTTAAGAATAAAAATAAAATCAGAATGTTTTAATCAGACATTATCGGAAATAAGTAGCCAAACTTCCGGAGTACCAAACTTGCAGTTTGGCAATGTTTTTGGAATGTCCTGTTGAGACCTGCCCTGACAAGCGGCCTTGCCAAACTGCAAGTTTGGCACTCTTCTTGTTTCTGATCTTGCCAAACTGCAAGTTTGGCACTCCTTGTTTCTGGTTTCGGACACCGATTCTCAGTAGATCGAAAAGTTTCCGGGATGTGTGCGGGACAGCACAGAAACCCGGCTTTTTTCCCGGACAGGGCACCTCCCCCTCCGGAAAAAGCCGGGTTTCTCCCCGTCGGTCCTGTCTGCCCTGTGACGACCCGACAACTTTTCGATTTACCGATTCTTACTTCCGATAAAGTCTTTTGAATAACAACAAATATTCTATGCTTCTTGTGGAAGATTGACTTCCAATAAGTCCGGTCCCAAATAAGCCCGCTCATTTTCCCCAAGGATTCCGAGGGAAAGGGCAATCAATGTCCACAGATGAATGACATAATATTTTCCCTCAAAATGTTCTCCCAAATCATGGATCTGAGCATGACAGTTATGACAAGGTGTTACCACATAATCCGCGTTCGTAGCTTTAATCTGGTCAAATTTGAGTCTGCCGTATTGGTGCCGGGCATCAGTATATCCGGATTGAAGAAATCCGCCTCCCCCTCCGCAACAATAATTATTAGAACGATTGGGAAATATTTCCATAAAATTTTCTTCACCAATACATGCTTTTACCACAAAACGCAGATCTTCCGCAAGGGGGTCGCCAAAGCTTTTTCTCACTTGTTGGCAGGGATCCTGAACTGTAAACTTGATTTTTAAATCCTTGTTCCAATCCGAGTTGAGCTTTAATTTTCCTTCACGAACCCATTTGGCATAATACTGCACCATAGGGGCAATTTCCAGATCTGTTTCAATGCCGTGGCGTTTTTGTCCCATCCAGACAGAATAGGTGGAATGACCGCATTCTGTATTTAAATAAACCTTGCATCCTAAATCCATTGCAGATTGCAGCGTGGTTTGCGTCACCTTTTTCCAATTTTCATCATCTGCAAGAAACATGCAATAATTCTCACCGCCCCATCCGGTACAGCTATAGGTCCAGTCCGCGCCGACAAGATGAAGAATCTTCCACAAAGGAACCATTTCATCAGGCTCTGTTACCGGCTCACGGGAATTTTGGCTGAGAAAAAAATGGGCCCCTTTTTTATCTATCGGAGCTTTGAGGTTTTCCCATCCCGGCTGAGTGGTTTGTACTTCTTCAAGAACATCTTCCACCACAAAGCGAAAATCTTCTTCTGGTGTTCCCATTGCGCTGCAACTCTGATTTCTCAGTGCCATATCACATGAACCAAGAATGCCCCTGGGTCTTTTTTCTCTTGGCCAAAGTTGTCTGGCTTTATAGACTAAGCCGGGTATGTTAATATTCATGGGACAGACATATACACAACGTTCACACAGACTGCACATCCAGACCCAGGGATGTTCGGCAATCTCATCATCCAGACCCAGGGTGGCCATTCGTAAAAATTTTCTCGGGTCCATATTTTCCAGACCCGATGCAGGACATCCTGAGGCGCACGCGCCACAGGTCAGGCAAAGGCTCAGATGCCCCTGCTCCGGTAATATTTCCTTCACACTATCCATAAACGTACTTTTTCTTTCTTTACTAATTTTGATTTTTTCGGTCATAAATTTTCCTCCTGAAAGATTCAGCTTATAAAATAAATTATTCTCCGCATAGGCCGCTAAAGATGGCTCGAAGATGTTTTTCTTCGACAGGTTTAAAAAAATCTGCCTCTGTCTCATCAGGTTCTCTTTCAGAGTGTTGCCTTAGATGAAAATTCGCTCTGTTTTTTTTGATTAAAAAGGTCCGGGTCCGAGTTTTTGTAATTTCAGGCTGACAGCCTCGGTTGTTCTCTATCCAGCGATGACATTCGTCATGGGTTCCGATATACAGTAAAAACAAATGATCATTTTCTTTTACGGTAATGAGGCGATAGCCGTTGCCCAAATCATATTTTATGCAATTTTTCAGTCTGAACTCCCCGTTTTTGGTTAATATTCCAATGCGAAAACAAGGGACTCCCTGCATGAGTTTATCAATAATTTTATCGGCTTTTTTTGCCGCAATCGCACCTTTTTTTCCAGATTTGCGAAGCACATTTAATTGTTTGTCGAATTTCGGATATCGATGAACAAAGTGAATCAAATTCATTCCCCCCTTTTTTTGAAATCTTCTTAAACCAAATCTCTGCTGAAATGATCTCTTCTGAATACATATCAGATGGAGCTATCCGAGAGTGCTTGTAAGTATATCATGCTGACAGCCTGCCAGTCATAGCGACTTCAAGGTGTTATCGGTATTTTTTTGATTAAATTTTTAGAAATATCAGGTCTGACTTGGTCCGTCTGAATCACTTACTTTTATCTGCCCGCTTTTTGTGCCCCCTCCGACAGGCAAAAAACAGCAAAAAGTGATATTTTCAGACGGACCAGGTCTGACTCATATCTGATACCGCATGGATCAACTGGGTAATATGCCTAAAAAATAAGGCATTTTCAGAAAGAGAAAGATGAAGAGAAAGATGACGCGCTTTTTCAGCCTGCCCCAGTGCTACCAAACCCGGGTAGAATATTGAAAGCCCACTCATGTGAAACCAAAGCTGAAAAATGCAAACATGAAGATACACCTGATCGGAAATTTAATAAGAATAATCTTGAATATATCAACGCTTCAGGTTTGTCAATTTGATAATATCTATATTTATGATAACTATCATAGAAAATAGCTATTCATATTGCTGAGAGATTTTTTATTCTTACATGGGAAATTGTAAATAAAGCTGATATTAAAGCACTTCGGAAAATATGAGATAATAATATGAGGATAAACTTACTGTTTTTACTGAAAATTTTTAGGAAGGAGTTTTATGCGAAAGCTGATTTTAAAAATGTGACACAGAAGTATTGTGATACCGAATCCACGGTCAATGTTTTGAAGAGACACGCCTAGGTCATGGTATTCAGGGTTGTTAGGAAATATGTTATACGGACAGTATGGGAAAAACACGTCCGAGAACCTCGGGCATATCATTCAGCAGAAAGAATAAAACCCTTGGAAAAGATGTGAAAACTATCAGATGATCGGGAATTTTTCAGGATAATAAGGTTTGTAAAAACGGAGCGGACATGGATTTTTGGTGCTTATCGGGACTGCGGTCGGAGACAGTTTGATAAAAATCTTTTCGATATACTGATATTCAGCAGATCGAAAAAATTTGTAGTTCCGCGTTCAGAGGGTCTGTCTTATGAGTACAGGTATTTGTTTTTACAAAGATCGCCTGAACGCGGAACTACGAACATGACCTGAAATTTCAGTCTGTTTTAAGCTGCTGATATTGGCTGATTTGTTTGGTTTTATGTTTTTCCATTTCTCGCCCAGCATTGCCCCCGGAATGCTTACGGGCTTTTAAGACCTCTGTCAGACAGGGAATGATTTCAAACAAATCTCCTTTGATGCCGTAATCTGCTTTTGAGAAAATAGGGGCATGGGAATCTTTATTGATCGCCACCACGGTTTTGGAGCCTGCAATACCCGCAATATGCTGACTCGAACCGGAGATTCCGCAGGCAATATACAAATCAGGAGACACAGTAATTCCTGTCTGACCGATCTGGTCACTGACAGGACGCCAGCCCGCATCTATGGCTGACCGAGATGCTCCCACCGCACCGTTCAGGGTTTCTGCAAGCTGCTCCAGAACGGAAAAATCAGATCCGCCGACTCCCCTGCCGCCTGAAACCACGGCCCTTGCCTGACTCAGCGGAATTTTTTCAGTATTATTTTCTTGTCTGACAATTCTGAATTTTGTTTCAGGCACGGATATGTTCAGCTTCACAATTCGCCCTGCCCGTTTGGATTTGACAATGCTGAGAGATGAGGTTTGCATGGCGGCAATGACCGGTTTTCCATATAATTCGATTTTAGCTGAAATTTTACTGCCATACATGAATTTGGAGATTTCAAATCCCTTATCTGTCTTGCGAACAGCCATACATTCGGTTGCAACGGCTGCCCGGACCCGGGCCGCGAGTGTCGCTGAAAGTTCTTTACCTGCAAAACTGCTGTTCAGTAAGACAAGCAGGGGATTTTCCTGTGTAATAATGGCTGAAAGGGTATGGGTATAAACATCTGACACATACTGGTTCAGCTTCTCATCTTCCACAAGAATAATTTTGTCAGCACCATATTCTGCCAGTTCATTCAATGCTTTGGGTGTTATGCTTCCTAAAACGGCCACAGACAGACTGCATTTTATCTGTTCCGACAGCATATGTCCTGTGCTGAGAAGTTGGTATGTTGCGGTACTGAATTTATTGTTATCATGTTCCGCGATGACAAGCAGATTTTCTGACATTAGATTTTCTCCGCAAATTCTCTTAGAGCGTGTTTGAAAAGTAAAGAATATGAGTAATCATAAGTGGCTGTTGTTTGCCACGAAGCCACAAAGGCGCGAAGGTTCACGACGTTTATTTGTGTCACTTTGTGGCTGATTTTTTTGCCACGAAGACACAAAAGCACGAAGGTTCACGAAGTCTCTTTGTGTCACTTTGTGGCTGATTTTTTTGCCACGAAGACACAAAGGCACAAAGGTTCACGAAGTCTCTTTGTGTCACTTTGTTGCTGATTTTTTTGCCACGAAGACACAAAGGTGCGAAGGTTCACGAAGTTTCTTTGTGTCTCTTTGTGGCTGATTTTTTTGCCACGAAGACACAAAGGCACAAAGGTTCACGAAGTTTCTTTGTGTCACTTTGTGTCTTCGTGCCTTTGTGGCTGATTTTTTTTTGCCACAAAGGCACGAAGGTTCACGAAGTTTCTTTGTGTCACTTTGTGTCTTCGTGCCTTTGTGGCTGATTTTTTTTGCCACGAAGACACGAAGAAGCGAAGGTTCACGAAGTTTCTTTGTGTCACTTTGTGTCTTTGAGCCTTTGTGGCTGATAGGCTCTTAGGAAAATTTTTGTTCGTAGGTTCTGTCTGGGAACACATTCTCAGAGGCTTTTGCTTTGTGTGTCATTGTCCGACCGACGGATCATGTGAAGATGTCACGCAAGGCAGGCCCCCGGGAATGCGTTCCCGGACAGAACCTGGGAACAGGGGCTTTATTCTCAGATGACACCGGCTTCCTGCTGTAAAAGTTCCGCAAGCCGACGGGCTTTTTCCTCGGGGGAACTGCCGTCTGCCATTTTTAACGATCTTTTATTATCGCGCGGATTAAATGCCACAATTTTTGATAATGAGCAGGCAGACATGTCTTTATCCATACCGATGTCCGAGAGGCTGAGGATTGTGATTGTTTTGTTTTCCGCACGCTTTATACCCGGGACAGTTGTGTAGCGCGGGGAGTTCAGTCCGCTGGCAGCGGTGATCACCACCGGCAGCGGTGCTTCCACAATCATTCTTCCGTTTTCGGTTCTTTTATGACAACGGATAATATCTCCCCGGATTTCCTGTTTTACAACCATTGACAGGCAGGGAACAGAAAGCATTTCAGCAAGTGCCGGTCCCGCAAGAAAGCTGTTTCCGTCAACGGATCTGCTTCCGGCAAGGATAATGCTGAAAGGCATTTTTTTCAAAAACAGTGAAAAGACCTGAGCCACAAACACACTGTCGCGATAATCTCCGCTGAGATCATCAAGAATCAGCACCCCCTTATCTGCTCCCATTGCCAATGCTTGTCGGACAGTATCAACTGCAAATTCTTTCCCAAAAGACACGACAGTCACATTCCCGCCATGGGCCTCTCTGATTCGCAATGCCTCTTCCACAGCGATTTCATCATGGGGGTTTATAATCCATGTGCCGGTGTCTTCCGAACAGTTCCCAAAATTGGCTTCAATACGATTTGCCGCTGTTTCCGTTGCCAGAACCTGTTTGACTAATACAATAATCTCCAATATCTCACCTCCCTGAAAACCGTCTTTTAACGGGCATATCCACGACATCGGGGAAACCCCCGCTGAGGGGGCAGGGGAGCTTTTTCAGGTAGTGTTCTAAAAATGGAGCTAAACTTTATAACTCTCTGAATCAATTCTGTAAATATTGGGACAAGTCCAGTTTTAGAACACCACCCTTTTTCAGAAGTCCCATCACTGATCACTCAGAAAAAGTCTTCCCCCGCGCCCTCCTCAGGTCAATGGTGTTGACTTAAGAAGTTCCGGGCGGATCCGGAGTGCAAAAATTTTATTTTTGCAATTGCGAAAAAGCATTTTTCGCACTCCGGAGAAATTCACCTGCGCTTAAGCAACAGTATTGCCCCCTCAGGGAGAATTTTTGTTATCCCCGCTTTGCAACATGCTCTTTTTTTAACTCCAGGGAAACGGACTATGTGAAACCGGATGAAGTTCTCCGGTTTTGTACCGATCAAATCTGAACGGTTCCAAAAGGGATTGTTTTTTGCCCAGAACCTCTTTTGCCACAAGCTTGCCCACACCGATCATTTTATAACCATGATTTGAATCCGCAATCAGATAGCAGTTATCCAAAAAAGTATCAAAAACAGGGAAATTGTCAGGTGTGAAAGCCCCGAGCCCGCCGGAGGGTTCTTTTTTAAAATATCTGAACTGATCCTCATAGCGTTTCTGACAATGTGCCAGCGCCGAGGTCCACATATGGGCAAACTCAGGTCCCACAACATAATAAGGAGAATCAATGCCATACGGATCAACTGCCACATTTTCTTCATCAACAATATAAGGCGCGGCACCGCCCTGAATACCGACAAAATGAAAATCCGGTTTGTAATAAAGCCCCCACATTTTATCTGTGATCAGCGAACCATCCTCACTGGAAAACAGGGGCGCGTCCGTATCCACATGTATCACCGGCGGTTTGTTGCCATTGTTATCCATACCAAAGGACGGGTCCACCCCGAGGGTTCCTTCCTGAAGACAGTAATATGTCCACATTTTGACATCTTTATGAATCTTCCCCTCTCTGTCCTTGACATCAATTTTTTCCGGCAGATCCAACATATCCCAGAAAGATTTGGCCCAGGGACCGGGGCAGACAATCACATATTTACATTCAATATTCCCTTTATTGGTCTCCACAGCGGTGACAGCATTGTTCCCGGTTTTCAATCCGGTCACTTCCACGCCGCTGAAAATTCGGACGCCTTCTTTTTCCGCCTTTTCTGCCAACCGATACAGTGATTTGGTGTTATTGGCAAAACCGCCTTTTTTCTCATGTAGGACAGAAGTGATATTTTTTGCCTGCCAGTCATGAAATATGTTCTCCTTCATATACTTCATACATTCTTTTTCACCTTCGATGAAAACAGATGTATAGCCAATATCGTGCTGCCTTTTATAAATGGCATGCGCATCCGCATGCATTGGCTCGGGCGATATCTGCATATACCCCACGGGCCAAAATCCGTACTTCTCCGCATCTTCTTCCCAAATGGCCACACTGTGCGCCATTAATTCCTGCATGGCAGGCTGAAAATAGTTGTTACGAATAACGCCGCAGGCAATGCCCGAAGCACCGGCACCAATACCGGACTTGTCAACAACGATGATATCCTTTCCTGATGAAGATGACGTGGTGTTTTTCAGTTCCAGGGCCAAATGCCAGGCTGTGCTTAATCCGTGAATTCCCGTGCCAATAATTACATAATCACAATGTGTCGGAAATGACATATAAAAAAATTTCCTTTCTCTTTAAGTTCAAATATGGTTGCCGCGGGCATGGAAAGAAATAATAAACAGCCTGTTCAGCCGTATTTATTAAAAAACTTGCATATAAATATGAAGTGCCTTCCGTGCCTGCAACAACGGCAATAGTCCAAAAACCTGCGGAATTTTCAAAACCCCGCAGGTCTGAGTCTCAGATGCTTCACAAATTAAAATCCCATTCTGCTCCTATAATGGCATAAAGGCCCGGCTGCTCATATCCTGAGCCTTCTTCGGTTTTATCATCAAATAGGTTTTCGATTCTGCTGTAAAGACTGAGACCTTCCCGGATGCTGAATCTCCCTGCCAGATCCGAATATATTCTTCCATTTCAATATCCCCTTTCCAGCGCAATCCGGGGCCGGAATAATAGGGATGAATATTAAAGGAAAATCTGTCATGGGTATAGGAAATATCCAGATTGGCTTTGTTGCGGGCAATCTGAGGGGTTCGGAATTGTTCACTGTTTTTTTTGCTCCGGGATTCGCAATAGGTATAAGTTCCGCTTAAAATGAGGGTGTCTGTGATATGCCAGCCAAATGCAAACTCCGCTCCCTCAGTTTCTGCTTCATCCCGGTTTGTATAAGCTCCGGTTCCTTCCACTCCGGGCTGGCGGGGATATTCCCAGTCATAGACAATCACATTGTCCAGTTCAGAATATCAGTATGCTATATCAAAATCGAGTCTCTTGTCAAGCAGTTCCTGACGGATGCCGCGTTTCGCTGTCCGGCCTTCTTCCGGGTCCACATCAGGATTTCCGTATTTGGGATCAGACAAATTAAAAAATGTCGGCGTTCCGAAGCTGGTTTCGTAGTTGACAAAAAAGGCGTGCCTCCGGCTTGAAACGTATAAGTCGTGCCTGCCTTGCCAGTGGTTTCCTGCCCGTAAGCATCTTATCGGCAGCCCCCTGGAAAATACAAAGGCATCGTTAAACAGCAGATAGTCAGGGCGCATTCCCATTTTCCCGGTATATTATGCAACCGACTGATTTAACTGATCTGCCCTTAAAACGATTATAAAACTGAATCGTTATAAATCAGATAGTTACAGGGCTGACCGGGAAAATGGGAATGCGCCCGATAGTCATTGATATAACCCTTATGAAATGAAAAAAATAAATTATTCATTTTTCAGCGTTCTTTATCCCAATTATCTTATTTTTGATTATGAGGAAAAAAATACCTACAGCATCCGTGTCCGCACCACAGACCGGGACGGCGGTATTTATGAAAAGCAGCTGACCATCAGCATCAATAATCTCACGGAAGCGCCGGTCTTATCAGATGAGATCGGGACACCGATGCTTACGGAAATCGAAAAAGATTCCGAACCAAGCCAGGGGGACATTGTCGCAGATATCCTTAAAAACGGCGATGTCACATCAGCCCAGGGAAAAGCTTTGGAAGGCATTGGCATAACAGGCGCGGATAATACCAACGGAACATGGGAATATTCTGTTGATAACGGCGACACATGGGCCTGTGTTGCTGATACCGGGGGCCGTTATGTTGATATGTCCGCGGAATCCCTCTTACTCAGCAGTTCGGATCGGATCAGATTTGTACCTGATACCGGTTATGCAGGTACGGCCTCATTTGAGTTCCGGCCATGGAACATGAGCAGCGGCACCGCAGGTGAGACAGCAGACACCCGAAGCAATGGCGGCGTCACACCCTTTGGCACCGAGACTGTCAGAGCGCTTCTCAGGATACTTCAGGAGGAGGAACCCGGGGAAACTTATATCTGCGGACGGGTAACCGCGGAAGATACCGGAAAAGGGCTGGCACATTACCGGGCCGAAGTATGGTCGGGAGACATGATGGCAGGCGAGGCTGTGACAGATATGAGCGGATATTACAGTGTAACCATTCCGTCTGCTTCGGATTATGTGGTTTCAGTCTGGCCGGTTTCCGAACCAGGTGAGTATTATCATCAGTTCTACAACGGAAAAAACAGACAAAGTGAGGCCACGCGTGTCTCCGTCGGGGAAAGCGGTCTGAACAGCATTGATTTTGTATTGAAAAAAGCCTCCGGATGCGGAATCCGGGGAAGGGTGCATGACGGCCGGCACGGCATTGCCGGCATTCAGGTGAATGTGTTTTCCGAAAGCATTATGTCCGGCATGAGTACTTTCACCGATGAAGACGGCTTTTATGCATTCACAGATCTCAGATTCGCGGCAGATTACAGAGTCTCTGTCTGGTCTGATGAGTTCGGAACCGATGTTTACTACGCACTTCCCGAAGGTCAGCGGGCCGGATACGACATTCCTGCTTACAGTGTGTTGCTTATGAATCAGGCAACCCTTGTCCTTCCCGCGGCAAATCAGAGACAATACATTGATATTATATTGAATTTCTCAAAAAACACTTATGATTTTTTCTCCCCGGCCGAGGACGGACCGGAAGAAGACCCGGGCAGGGAACCCAGTGCTGTCACGGGCTATGTTGTTGATAGCGACGGGATACCGTTCAGAGATGTTCTCGTAAGCATCCATTCGGAATGTGCGAATACTGAGGATGCTGTAAAAACAGATGAAAACGGTTACTATGTCTTTGAAGGATTAGATACCTGCGGAGAGATAAATGACTATGTGATCACGGTGTATGCGGAAGACTGCCCGCCCCAGTGCAAAGGTCAGAAGCGCGCGGGCGACCAAGTAAATTTTATCTTTGAAAAAGACAAAAGCGACATCGTCAGCACCATGGGAGATTACACGTTAGGAATGATTCCGGAGGATGGCACTGTCACCGTGAGAACAGATGAGATCATCGGCAGAGTGACAGATTACAGGTTGGAACCGATTCCGGAAGGTGTCGTTGTTATCGTGAAAGTATTTAAAGAAAACAGCGGATTTCTGAAAAGAGTGAGGGCGGATAACAGCCATAGGTGTAAAGTTAAGGATACTTAACTAACCTGCTAACGGTATGATTTCAAAAAATAAATTCACATTTATCAGATTGAAAAGACGGAAAGACAGAGGCATGCCTTTACCCGGCTGCCCGAGTTCCGAGAGGTTTACCTTTACATATTTATAGTTTTCAAGAACTGCTCCGTCGATAAGTACATCAAGGGAGTTTTTTCTGCTTTTCTGCCTCTCTTTCCGGCATGTGTCAGTTATTTTTGCTATCATTTTCCTGACATGTTTTGCCGCTTTGTCAGCAGAATCCGAAAGCAGCACTGTCAGACCGGCTATGTTTCTTCTGAAATATTTCACTGTCTTGTCAATACTTACCTCTTCGCCGAGTATCCGCCATGCCTCTGATCTGGCATTCGAATAACAGTAGGATATGAACATCACAACTATCGCTTTTCCCAATACTTCGCACCTGAGCCTGTCCTCATTGTTTCTTACTTCTGTTTTATGAATGTTCAATACCGATTTAAACTGTTTGAAAAATAATTCCACAGACCATCTGATCGGATAAAATGCAAGGATGGTTCTCACATCCTCCGTTTTCTCAGCAGGAATATTTGTCATCATAAAGTTCCACTCACACAGTCGCAGTGATTCTTTCTTGGGGGTTCTTCCTTTCTTTTTGGCATTCTGACACATTTTTCTCCGTTTTTTGTTTGCAACTTCTTCCGGAACTCTGACTGCGAAAAAGCGTATCTTTATCTTTTTCTCTTTGTTTCCCGTATAACATTCGAATTCAAATATTGTCTCATTGCCGTTCAGCTTTTTCAATATCTCCGAGATTCCGATTCTCTCATATTCTTCCCCTTTCTTTATATACAGACCGATTCCGGAATAATTAAAACGGGATATGAAAAAGGCTTCTTTGTCATCAGTTATTTTCAGCATGTCCGCAATTGAATATCCCAGATCGAAAATAAGCAGATCATCCGCGCTGATCTGATCGCCCAGTGTCTTCGAATAACTCTGATCGTTACACGTTTGTTTTTTTATATCAAACAGCTGAATCACTCCGGTTTTGTAATCATACATTAACTGAACTTTGCAACCCGCAATGTTATATCCCGGAAATGCGGATTTCAGGCCCGGGGGCAGCTCCCATGACGAACTGTCAATAATATTCACTCTGCCGAACTGATTTAATACGTCAATATTGATATTATGTCCGTTTTCAGTCGCCGTTCTGAAAAAAAATGAAAAAACTTCTGTCAGAAAATCAATGGCATACTGATTAAAACGGTCATTTATTCCCGCCCTTGAAATACATTCGGACAGATTTTCCGCTATGGCACCCAGAGTTATTGTGGTCGTTGTCAGCGAACCGAAAGTCAGCGATATGAAAAATTCGAATGCGTCCAATTTCCGTTTTCTCTTTATGAAACCGGTTTTTTCAGCTATTTTTCTGATCTTTCCTTTTTTGAAAAACTTTTTAACTGTTCTGACATCAATTTTAATCTGTTTATTTATCATTGCACAGTCCTCCCAAATATGATCTTATGAGATTGTCGGATATTTTGTTTTTTTCACACAGTCCGGAATATCAGCATGTGCTGAGAGATGCAATGAAAAAGTAATTTGCGACACGGCATTTCTTGCATTTTATTTAAACAACAACCATATGTTATAAAAGGATATTTTTACAATTCAGCAGTTCCTTAACTTTACACCTATGGATTGATCCCCCGGCATGCCCCCCCGGCATGAATCCCCGGAATTTCATTTGTGTACAAAGGTGACAACATTCACACAATCCCCGCCCATTGAATTCAGATAGTTCAATATCGGAGAAGCCTCGCCGCTCTCAGAGTCCTCGCTTTCCAGTTTCGGATCCGGATTTTTCAAAGCCACATAAAGAATTTGGGTGTGGCTACTTTGGGACGACGAAGTATATGAATAATACTAATATATTGTCTTGACTTGCAGGCATATCATTGCTATGTTCCGTTGAGATAACTTTTTATGTATCTCATGGAATCGCTATGTTCAGGTCATATGTCAGAGAAGCATTTGTAAGTGCGGAAGAAAAATTTCTTCAGTTGACTGAACTGCTTGGCAGCAGTGAGGCAGGTAAAATGATGCTGAGTGAGGTTGAATCGACAATAAACGGTGAAGGTCGGGAACTGTTGCGACTTTTGCTGCAAGGTCATGTGGATGACCGGGGAATCTGTGACATCGGAAAATCCGTCGTCGGTTCGGACGGAGTTGTGAGAAGCCACAAAAGAATCAGAGAACGTGAGATAAAAACATTGTTCGGGGCAGTCAGAATAAGACGGATGGGATATTCTGTCCGTGGTGCGGACAGTCTGTTTCCGAAGGACGGTTTTCTGAACCTGCCGAAAATCTCCTATTCTTTCTGCTTGCAGAAGCTTATTACGGAAGAGGCGGTCAGAGGCTCTTTTGAGGAGGGCATGAAAAGTATCAGAAGGATGACAGGTATCACGATACCGAAACGTCAGGCTGAGAAAATTGTGTTGTCCGTGTCAGGTGATTTTCACAACTTTTATGAACAGAAAGAATATGATATGCGAAATATGCATGACTGTCCTTTGCTGATTCTGACCATGGACGGCAAAGGCATAGCTATGAGAAAGGAGTCGCTGAGGAAGGAGACAGAGAAAAGGGCGAAAGCGAATCGGCATGATATGAAACGAAGATTGTCTCCGGGAGAGAAAAAGAATTCCAAAAGAATGGCCGCTGTGGCCTCGGTTTACCTGACAGATCGGTTCGTGAGGTCCCCGGGAGATATTATCGGAGAATTGTCCGGGAAAACAGCCGGGACAGGGAAAAAACGTCCGAAGCCTTTTGAAAAAAGGGTATGGGCAAGTGCGGAACATTCCTTCGGAACAGTGGTCAGCGAGATGTTTGACGAGGCGGTGAGCAAAGACCCTTACAGAGAGAAGGAATGGGTCGCATTGGTTGACGGGGACAGGAAACAGATCATATATCTGTCCCGTGAGGCGGAAAAGCATGGGGTCGGAATAACGATAATCTGTGATTTTATCCATATGTTGGAATACTTGTGGGAGGCAGGCGGCACGTTTTTCACTGAGTATGAAAAACGTGAGGAATGGGTCAGAGAACGACTGGCAGGAGTGCTTCGGGGAAAGCCGGGTCTGACCGCTGGCGGAATGAGACGGTCGGCAACAAACAGAGGTCTGAATCAGAGTGAGAGGAAGGCTGTTGACAAATGCGCCCGTTATATTACAACTCTGGCATCCCATATGAGATATGACGAATACCTGAGGAAAGGCTATCCCATAGCCACGGGAGTCATAGAAGGCGCATGCCGATATCTTGTGAAGGACAGAATGGGCATCACAGGTGCCAGATGGGGTCTGAAAGGTGCCGAGGCCGTTTTGAAACTGCGTTCTCTGAAAGTCAGCGGAGAATTTGAGGATTATTGGAAATTTTATGAGAGACAGGAATTTAGCAGAAATCATTATGAAAAATATGCAGAACCTGAATTTTTAATGCATATTGTCACCTGATATTCCGTCGTCCTAAAGTAGCCACACCCAAAGAATTTTGCCAGTTCCGGTATGGTCGTCCAGACGGAAAGATTTGCTGTTTGAGGGAATAAAATAAGTTCTCCCGCGTTTCACCGCATTGAAATTGTTCACCTCGACCCCTCCGAACACCTTCATGGGAAAGAGCCGTTGCATCTGGCCGGTGTCGTCCGTGTTGAAAACATAAACATGCGCATCTTGCGGAGTTTTCAGGACGAGCTTGTACAAATCTCCCGAATACATCATGCCGCCCTGTCCGAGATTCTTAAAAATTCCGCCAGTTCTGCTTCTGGAAAGAATTTTCAGTTCCGTAGGAATCGTCTGATTGGAAACAGCCTGTCCCGAAGCTGATTCTCCCAAAACCTCCTGCTTTCCGGCAAATTTCACCTCAGTGACATTTCCTTTGGAAACATCTATCACGACCGTGCCGTCTTTGGCAAGAATAAGTGTCTGACCGTTTGTGAACACGGAAATCTCTTTCCCGTCCGTGATTTTGTAAATCCTGTCGCCCCATTTGTTCGGATTTCGGATGATCAGCAGCATGTCTTTCTTTTCCACGACCACATCTCTGATGCGGACAGGTCTTTCCTTTTCGGTGAGATCTGCCGAAGCCTCAAGACCGAAACAGCCCAGGGGAGTTGCAACAGATGAACTTCCCGAAAGTTCCACGCCGTCGCTTCCCACATGGAGGGTCAGCGGCAGAAACGGAAGCTTCCAGAACACGCCCACACCTTTGTCTCCCGCGGGTGCATGGCATGGATAAAAAACAAAAAAAATCGTCAGTACGACAAGCATAACATATCTCATTTACCCCTACCTCCCATTTCGTCACAACATCTATCTTATTTATTTACCTCATTACCTCGTTACCTCGTTACCACGCTTCGAGTGGGAATGCAGCCCGGACGCTTCGCGTCCAGTATAAACAGCCAGAACACAATTTGCAACAAAATAACCTGTCAGACACAAGCTCTCATAACCTGCTCATTGGAAAAACACATAAAGCTTCCCATCTTTCGGCCAAAACCTTGGCTCGCCACCAGCAAGATCAGGAAGTTGTCATTCTTTTTTTTCTCCTCGATCATTTTTCAGAGAGGTTTCAAGGTCATACGCCTGTATTCCATTCTGGCTGATGAAAATTGCCGGGAGGATCGGAAGGCACTGAATTCCATTCCAAAGGATCAGAGGTGTTCAGATGTCCGGTGTCCAACTCTGATGAAAATTGCCGGGAGGGTCGGGATGTGCCGGAACCCGTTCCAACGGGTCCGGAGGATTCGGATCTTCAGGATGGTTCATGTCCCATTCCGAATGAAACAGATCAGAATGAGGAGCGTCTGGCATGGAATGATTCTGAAAACCGGGATCATGATGCTGAAAATGCTCATGCGCATTCAGATCAGAATTGTGAGAATGGTTTCCAAACTCATCGTGAGAACTGTCGTCATCAAAAACAGGGTTCATGGCAATACCTCCTTTTGATAATAGACATTATTTGCCGGACGGAGTTTGCAACCCCGTCCGGAATGTTTTCGGATCACCGCTGATGAATGTTTCGGACGGGGTTGCAAACCCCGTCCGGCAGCCTCAGCCTGATGCGTATGGGTTGCAAACCCCATCCGACAAAAGAACAAAAAATTGGACGCGGGAAGAAACCCGGCTTTTTTATCCGGACGGGGCATCTTCACCTCTCGGAAAAACCCGGGTTTCTTTTTAAGGCAGATATGCTAATCTTCCTGAAGTTCTTTTATACTGGCATAATAATCCAGTATTTCCGGGTTCTTCAACGCGTCTTTGTTCAGCACGGGTTTTCCTTCAATCACCTTCTTAACCGCGAGCTCAACTTTTTTCATATTCAGGGTATAAAGAATATCCGGAACATCCAGGATTTTTGCGGGAACATGCCTGGGAGAGGCATTCACCCGGATGGTCTGTCTGATCTTGTTCATGAGTTCCTCTGTCAAGGCTTTTCCCTGCGCCATTTTGACAAACAGGATGACACGGACATCATTTTTCCAGGACTGACCCACAACAAGGCTGTCCTCGATCTCTTCCAATTGTTCCACTTGGCGGTAAATCTCGGCTGTTCCGATTCTCACGCCCCCGGGATTCAATGTCGCGTCCGAGCGTCCGTAAATGGTCACGCCGCCGTGATCATTCACCTCAATATAATCCCCGTGCCGCCAGATATTGGGATACACGTCAAAATATGCGGAATGATATTTTTTTCCCTCCGGATCATCCCAGAAATAGATCGGCATGGACGGAAAAGGCGCGCTGCACACCAGTTCGCCCTGCTGACCAGTGACAGGTTTTCCATTGTCGTCAAATGCCTCGACTTTCATGGCAAGTCCCCGGCACTGCAATTCGCCCGCGTAAACCGGCCCGATGGGGTTTCCCAGGGCAAAACAGCCGTTCAGATCGGTTCCGCCGGAAATGGAAGCCAACTGGAGGTCTTTTTTAATTTCCTCATAAACAAATTCAAACCCCTCAATGGAAAGGGGCGAACCCGTGGAAAGCAACGCCCTCAGAGGCGTAAGATCATATTCCTTGCCTGGTTTTACGCCCGCGTTCTGAAGGGCGGCCAGATAACCCGCGCTTGTCCCGAAAACCGTGATTTTCTCATCCTGCGCCATTTTCCACAGCGCGCCCGGCTCGGGATGAAACGGATTGCCGTCAAACAGAACCAGCGTGGCACCGACACCTAAGGAGCTGGTCAGCCAGTTCCACATCATCCAGCCGCAGGTGGTAAAATAAAAGATGGTATCCTCACGTTTCAAATCCGTGTGAAGGATGAGTTCCTTGAGCTGGTGAATGAGAATGCCGCCCGCACTTTGAACCATGCACTTGGGGAGTCCTGTTGTACCGGACGAATACATGATATACAGCGGATGATCAAAAGGCAGTTGCTCAAACTCAATCTCCAGGCCCGATTCGGAAGATTTGAAATCTTCGTAATGAACCGCGTGCGGGACGCTGCTGATATCCGCGTTTTGTTCAGTGTAAGGCACGACAACCACTTTTTCAACAGATGATATCTCTTTCAGGATATTCGAGATGCGTTCAAGGCAGTCGAGATTTTTTCCTTTAAAAGAATATCCGTTTGCCGTAAACAGAACTTTGGGCTTGATCTGTCCGAACCGATCCAGCACGCCTTTTACGCCGAAATCAGGAGAACATGAAGACCATGTCGCACCAATGCTTGTCGCGGCCAGCATCGCGATGATCGTCTCCGGCATGTTCGGCATAAACCCGACGATTCGGTCTCCTGCTTTCACGCCCATGTCTCTCAGAGATTTGGCGACCTTTGCCACCTCGTCGTAAAGTTCTGCGTATGTTATTTTCCTGGAAACCTGTTCCTCGCCCTTGAAAATCAGGGCGGTCTGATCATCTCTGTATCGGAGCAGATTTTCGGCAAAATTGAGCCGGGCACCTGAAAACCATTTTGCGCCGGGCATTTTGGTCACATCGTCAATCACCTCATCATAGGATTTTGAGGCTTTCACTTCAGCAAAATCCCACAGGGAGGCCCAGAAATCCGGGATATTTTCAACGGACCATTGATAAAAAGCACTGTACTCGGTAAAATTTTTACCGTATTTTTCATTGATGATGTTCATGAAACGATACATATTCGTGCGGTTGATTCGTTCTTCAGAAGGCTGCCATAATAGTTTTCCCATATTTCTCTCCCTTATTTAAAAATTGAGATTTTAAGACTGAACATCTTTATTACCATATTAAAAGTGTTAGGTGTTAGGTGTTAGGTGTTAGGAAAAATCCTGAAACTTTCATGCGTTGTTGTGAATCCCGCTTATGGCCGTTATCAGCATATTGCCCGGCAATTCACTGCTGAAGGTTTCTGAACAAAAACGATTTTATCTTTTCAGTGAATTCTTCGGGCTTCTCCAGTCCCATCATGTGGCCGCCCTCTTCGATAACTGACATTTCTGCTTCTGGTATGTGAGTGTAAAGATATTCGCTGTATTTCACAGGCGTAAGAGTGTCTGCCGCGCCGGAAATAATCAGTGTCGGAAAACGAATTTGGCCGATGTTTTCCATGATGTCAAACTGGTCACAGGCGAGATAATCGCCGTGGAACACTTCCGGCCTGTTTTTCAAAAAGTCTTCGATAGCGGCCTGAATCAGTGATGGCGAAGCAGACGGGCCAAAAGCATAATCACAGATAATGTTAATCGCGGATTTAAAACTTGTGTCTGAGACTGAGGGGAGGGGATCACATGAGAGTCCGTCAAGAATCGCAGGGGCAACACGCAGACGCGCGCCTGTTCCCACCAGAATAATGCGGGTAAGCCATTCCGGGGAACGGAGGGCCAGGCATTGGACAATTGCCCCGCCCAGGGAATGGCCCGCCAATGTGACATTACTCAGATTCAGGGCGGAAACAAATGCGTTTATAACATCCGCATAATCATCAACACGTTTACAGCCATCCCCCCGGACTGACCGTGCCCGGGAAGATCAATCGCGTAAACATTGGCCCGGGGGAGATTTCTCAATTTTTCAGGCCAATGCCTGTGGGTGCCGCCTGATCCGTGAATGAGCAGTAAATTATCATCACTTTTGGAATCACTGAAAGAGTAAAAAATATTCTCATTACTGATGTCTGCAAAAGGCATCAAACCTCCTTGTCCTCCCAAGTTTAAAAAAAATTCCGGAGTGCCAAACTTACAGTTTGGCAATTTTTTCAAGGCATGGAGACAGCGATATTTGCCAAACTGTAAGTTTGGCACTCCGGATAAAGACATGATGTTTAACATATCTGATTTGTTTGTGCAAGAAAAATGCCTGAACCTAAAATACAAGCTCCCGAATCGCAAATCCCAAATCCCTACAAGCATTCAGGCATAAGTTTTTCAGGAGACTGTTTGACAATTTCATTCATTCTTTTCAAATCTTCTTTTTTGCCGAGAGCGACAATAACATCTCCCCCTTCAAGCTTTTCCGAGGGCATGGGATTGAAGATCATATCGCCGGAGAGTTTTTTGATGGCCACGATAATCACCCCGAAATCCCTTCTCAGATTACTCTCGATGAGATTTTTTCCGATGAGATCGGAACCCGGACCCAGCTTGGCCTCTTCCATCATAAGCCCCAACTGGCTGTCTATGGTTGCAACATCTATAAAGTCAACCACCGTGGGTCTTTTCAATACCTGGGCCATTCTCCTCCCGCCGATGAGATAGGGAGCAACAACCCTGGACGCGCCTGCTCTGATCAGCTGACTCTCATGTTTGCCGTCAGATGTTCGGGAGAGGATGAAAATATCCTCTCGGAGTTTTTTCGCTGTAAGGATAATGAATACATTATTCGCATCAGATCGGACGGCCGTGACAAGGCCTCTGGCTTTCATTATGCCTGCTTTTTTCAATGCTTCTTCGGATGTGGCATCCATCTGAATACAAAGAAACCCTTTGCTCTCAATTTCTCCGACAGCTTCCGGCTCTTGTTCAATAACAACAAAATCAATCTTATCAGCATATAACTCATTACAAATGATCCTGCCAATCCGTCCGAATCCGCATATAATGAAATGATTTTTCAGTTTTGATATCTGTTTTTCCACTCTCATTCTCCAAAAACTTTGCTTTAATTCTCCTTCAATAAATGTCTTTACAATGACACCGATTGAATAGGCTCCGATGGAGATGCTTGTGCTGATAATGATGATGGTAACGGCTCTGCCGCCAATGGAGAGCGGTTTGATTTCAGAAAAGCCCACGGTGCTTATGGTGATGATGGTCATATAAAACGCATCAAAGATACACATGTCTTCAATAAAATAATAACTGATGGTGCCAAAGGCGACGATGCCGCTCAGTATCGCAAAGGAAATGTTTAATTTTCTAAAATCCATTTATTATTAATATTCCAGGAATATTCATGAGAAATCATTTAATCATTTTAAAAATCCTCGAAATCATCTTCATCCAGGGGAATAATTTGTCCGGGTCTTACTTCTTCGAAATGATGAGGCAATGACATATTCTCTTTTTTCTTCTCAATAAGTTTGGAAGAATGCTTTTGGTTCGCGGCCATGTCCCCGTATGCGTAAGGTTTATTTTTAATATTTCTCTTTATTCTGGTTCTGCCGGTAATTGCCAATAAATCATTTACAATTCCGTCGGTCTGCTCGGCATGGGCGCTCAGTTCCTCAGCATTGGCCGCATTTTTCTGAACCACTTCGTCCATCTCTGTCATTGCCTTGCTCACCTGTCTGATTCCATGATTTTGTTCCTCACAGGATACCGTAATCTCCGAAAGCAAATCCCCTACCTTTAGCGCACTTTCCGCAACTTTTTTAAACATTTTGTTTGCTTTTAAAATAAGCTCCGAGCCTTGTTTTACTTTTTGAAGGTTATTTTCAATCATGGCCGATGTGTGCCTGGCCGCTTCCGCAGATCGCATAGCCAGGCTTTTTACTTCATCAGCAACCACCGCGAAACCAACACCGGCTTCACCGGCTCTGGCAGCTTCAACTGCGGCGTTCAAAGCTAACAGTCTTGTTTGAAAAGCAATTTCGTCAATGGTTTTTATAACTTTGAATATCTCCCCCCCTGTTCCGGAAATTTCTCCCATGGAAATGGTCAGTTCATTCATTGATTGCTTTGCAGATGCGACGATCTGTATTGTTTCCTTCATAAGATCATTCGCATGATTGGCATTGTCCGCATTTTTTTGGGTCATGGAAGACATCTCCTCAAGAGAAGACGTTGATTCCTCTACGGAAGCTGCCTGATCAGAAGCTCCTCTTGCCAAAGACTGGCTAGCGGCGGCAATCTGACTGCCGCTGAAGCCGTCAACTATATCTTTTAACTTTTCAGATGTTTCATTTAGCTCATATTCACTAAATTTATTTAACCCTTTGAATACGTTTTTAATAGGTCCTGTGATCGAGCGAATTAAATATAATCCGAAAAACACTGCCAGCGCAACGCCTATCATACTGATGCCGATCATTCGGTTTCTTGCTGATATATAGTTTTTATCGGCCATCTGTTTATCCCGCTCCATGTGTTTTTCATTATTATGTACAATGGTGCGCATAATTATCTGAGCCTCATCAAGAAGTTTTCGTCCTTTGCCGAAAGCCAGTTTAAATGCCCGGAGCCTGCTGATAGAATCAAAGTTGCTCAATGAACACACTTCGTTACTGATTTTCATAAATTTATCTGATTTTTCGCTAAATTTATCAATAAGCTGCTTTGCTTCATCATCGGATAACTTATATAACTGTTTCTTTTTTTCTTGCATTTTTTTTTGGATTTCTTTATATAATTCAAAATATTTATCTATATCATTCTGCTCCCGGGACAAAAGTATATTTTTTTCAGTTCTGCTTATTTCCAGCAAATTATGATTGATTCTTGTTGCCAATTTGACTTTACATAATGAATTATCCACAATGTAGTTAAGTCTGTCATTCATCTGTTTTAAGCTGCTGATGCCCAGATAAGAGATAGCGACTGTTCCGATAAATATTAGAAACAGCATAAGGGTTAATTTCATGTTTAAGCTCAGTTTTTTCATAAAATATTTTTCCTTTTTTCACGGATTAAAGGGGATGCGGGATATTTTTTAAATTACTATTTATCAGAAATCTTTTTGCTGTCAAGCGAAACAGACCGAAGCAGATGTTCTGCTGATACTCGATGATCAAGTTTTTTGACCCGGTTCGAACAAAAAAACTTGAACATCGGGTGATAAGTGCCAGATCAGAAGTTTTTTCTATTACTTTTTTCTGCGAGCGTCTGAGAAACCCGGGTTTTTCCTTTATCGGAGACGCATCATTCCGGAAAAAAAAAAAATCCGGATTTCTTCCCCGGGCAGATATTAAAAATTTATGGTCAGGTACTTATCTGACATTTTTAAGCTTGACTTTTGTGATGATATTGCATAGCCAGAGGTCTGTCAGTTGCGGAATGGCCGTATGATATTATAATTGCTTATAAAAACAGACTAATGTGTTACTCAGACATAATGATAATAAAACAAGCTATTGAAGTCCTTGACATAGAAGCCAAAGGTATCCTGGAATTAAAAGAACGTATTGACAAGAATTTTGTCAAAATGGCGGAGATTATCTGCAATTCAACCGGCCGTTTGATTGTGGCCGGTATCGGCAAATCAGGAATTGTGGGTCGGAAAATCGTTGCCACATTAAACAGCACCGGCACACGGTCAATATTTTTACATCCGGTTGAAGCCATGCACGGAGACCTTGGCATAGTAGGGCAGGATGATGTCTTTCTTGCCCTTTCCAACAGCGGTGAAACTGATGAACTGAATATCCTTTTGCCAAGTATTCGCAGTGTGGGATGTAAAATCATAGCCTTTACAGGACGGGCTAATTCCACCCTGGCAACACACAGTGATATTGTGATTGATGTGGGGGTGAAAAAGGAAGCCTGTCCCCTGGGGCTTGCCCCCACCGCAAGCACCACCGCAATGCTCGCCATGGGTGACGCGCTTGCAGTGGTTCTTATTAATAAAAAACATTTCAAAAAAAGTGATTTCAAAAAAATCCATCCGGGAGGCGCACTGGGTCAGCGCCTTTCCGGGAGTGTGAAAGACATCATGCTGACGGGTGAGGAACTGCCTCTTGTTTTTGAAGGCACCACCATGGAAGAGGCGGTCAGAGAAATAGATCGTCCCGGGCTGGGAGTCACTTTTATATTAAAATCAGATAAAACCCTTTGCGGCATTATCACAGACGGTGATATCCGGCGGCTTATTGCAAGGAAAGAGCCGATTTTTGAGATGGCAGTGGAAGATGTCATGACGCAGAATCCGAAAACCGTTCACCCGGACTCCCCGGCTTATGATGCCCTGAATATTATGGAAGAATATGAAATTACAGTACTTCCTGTGACTAACCTTACAGGAAAAGTTCAGGGCGTTTTGCATCTGCATGACATATTGGGCAAAGGGGCGTTTAAATTTAATGGCACATAAGAAATTGAGAATTGAGAATTATCAATTCCTAATCCCCATCTCCAGCGTCTGAGAAATAATTCTGCCGATTTCAGGCAAGTGTTCAAAAATAAAAAAATGGCCCCCGGGAAATTGTTTTACAGATACGTCCCGGGTGGTCGTTTCTCTCCATTTCAAGGCTTCATCATAGGTTACTTTTTCGTTCAGCCCGATTAAAGCCGTGATCGGTATGTCCAAGGGGTCGGTCTTTTCGTACTTATATGTTTCAACAGCCTGAAAATCGGCTCTGAGGATGGGTTCAAAAAAATCCATCAGTTCTTTTTCCTGGAGAACCAGTTCAGGAATCCCTCCGTATTCTGCCACCTTATCAATAAATTCCGCCTTGGGAAGTAAATGAAAATTTCTGTCTTGTTTTTTAACGGAAGGCGCGGCCCGACCTGAAAGAAATAAATGAAATGGCAGGGTTGGAATGTTTTTTTCCACAATCTTTTTAGATAACAAATAGCTTATTGTCGCGCCCAGACTGTGACCATAAATGGCATAGGGTTCGTTCAGATCGTCTCTGATCTGATAAAATATATCGTCAGCCATTTTATGAATATCCGTAAGCAGCGGTTCTCGCATCCTTTTTCCGTGGCCCGGAAAATCAATGAAGCGAACCGTGATGAAGTCAGAAATATATTGTTCAAACTCCCTGTAGGCATAGGAACTGCCGCCTGCGAAAGGAAGGCAAAAGAGTTTTACTTTATGGTCTGCCAAATCAAAGTTTTCAGCCATTATCATTGAAAATCACCTCTTAGCATAACAAGTTAGACATATTCACTAAATCGAAAATCTTCTCCGGAGTGCAAAAATTAAGCGAAGCGATTTTTTGCATAACAACTTAAACATATTCACTAAATCTAAAATTTTTTTCCGGAGTGAAAAAAACCGCTTCGCTTAATTTTTGCACTCCGGAATTGTTTGCAAAAAACCGCTTCGCTTAATTTTTGCACTCCGGAATTGTTTGCAAAAAACCGCTTCGCTTAATTTTTGCACTCCGGAATTGTTTGCAAAAAACCGCTTCGCTTAATTTTTGCACTCCGGAATTGTTTGCAAAAAACCGCTTCGCTTAATTTTTGCACTCCGGAATTGTTTGCAAAAAACCGCTTCGCTTAATTTTTGCACTCCGGAATTGTTTGCAAAAAATCGCTTCGCTTTATTTTTGCACTCCGGATTTGTTTGCAAAAAACCGCTTCGCTTAATTTTTGCACTCCGGAATTGTTTGCAAAAAACCGCTTCGCTTTATTTTTGCACTCCGGAATTGTTTGCAAAAAATCGCTTCGCTTTATTTTTGCACTCCGGATTTGTTTGCAAAAAACCGCTTCGCTTTATTTTTGCACTCCGGATTTGTTTGCAAAAAACCGCTTCGCTTAATTTTTGCACTCCGGAATTGTTTGCAAAAAACCGCTTCGCTTTATTTTTGCACTCCGGAATTGTTTGCAAAAAACCGCTTCGCTTAATTTTTGCACTCCGGATTTGTTTGCAAAAAACCGCTTCGCTTAATTTTTGCACTCCGGAATTGTTTGCAAAAAACCGCTTCGCTTTATTTTTGCACTCCGGAATTGTTTGCAAAAAACCGCTTCGCTTTATTTTTGCACTCCGGAATTATGAAAATTTTCTATCTGCTGATATTGAATTAAAAATAAAATACTATTTTCCATAAGCTTCTCATCTGATCACCAAAATGTTAAATGACAAAAATCGCTTGGTCAACTTTTTTTTAAAAAAAAGGAGGGGGAGAAAACTGAGCAGGGGTTATTTTGATATGTGCTTCGGTATCCGAATCAGCTCCTCGTGGCCGGTGCTTTCGTCGCCGTTCGCGTCTGACCCGGCACAGATTTTGCCAGTTCCAGTTCCGATAAGCACCTATATAAACCGCACAGCGTCATTTATGTCAACAACGCCGTTCGCGTCGCTCGGAGGCCCTTCCGAGAATCCGGAAAACCGACCGGATCATAGCCCCGGCACTGCCCTCGGCATATTTGGTGTTTCCGGGAAGGGGAAGTGCGAACCTCCCCCGGGTTTCTTCCCCGTCCGCTGTGTCCGCCTTGTGACAGCCGGCAAAGTGTGGTGGGTTCCGCTTCGCTCCACCCACCCTACGTTTCTATAACACCTAACTTCCTGTTTTTATAGGTTCCTATATAATAAAAAAATACATCCTTGAAAATTCGGAGGCTCTATAGTATCTTATGATTTAAAAATTATCATGTCAGAACCTAATTTTATATCTGGGAGTTCATTTTTAGCCTTTTTGACCTTAGGCAATATCGGCAAAAGCTGCTTTGAATTTGAATAAATATCTTTGACACTCAGAACAATAACAGCCCCAAAGAACAGAACTCCCTATTTACAAATTTAATTTTCCGGAGCAACCTTTTGAAAAAAATCACATTTGTTATCGGCGGATGCCGGAGTGGCAAGAGCCGTCATGCCCTTGAACTGGCAGAAAACATTTCCCAGGACAAAAGAATTTTTATTGCAACATGCGTGCCTTATGATGATGAAATGAGGCAAAGGGTTTCAAATCATCAGAAAGAAAGAGGGGCAGACTGGTCCGTGGCCGAAGTTCCCATCCTTTTACCGGAAGCCATCATTGAAACCAGCCAAAAAAATAAAGTGATCCTTGTTGACTGCCTCACGCTGTGGATTACCAATCTTCTTTTGGAACCCGAGGCATCAGAAAAAATTGACCAATACATTGAAAACCTGACACAATCTCTTGAAAAAGCACAATGTCCTGTTATTCTGGTATCAAATGAAGTCGGAGCGGGCATTGTCCCTGAGAACAAACTGGCAAGAGCATTCAGGGATATTACGGGACAGGTCAACCAGACCGTGGCAGCATGTTCTGACAGCGTTATATGGATGGTGGCCGGGATTCCTGTGACAGTCAAACCTTTTCATTTTTAAAGCTTTATCATTTTGTTTGTTCATGGTAAACTTACATGTCAGACGCTGAGTTATGAACTAGGACAGATTAAGCCCAGTGATGCCCGTCTGTAACTTAACATCATAATATCTCAGAATATTATAATATGCTGCTTCGCTCTGTGTTCAGTCAGGGATAGATGTGGAATCAATGTTATATCATGATGAATGAAGCTCATTTTTATTCGATAAGGTAAAGGACTATGATTAAAAAAATATTGATTGTGGATGACTCTCCCATTGCCCGGAAAATGCTGAAAATGTGTATTCCAAAAGACAAAGAATATGAAATTTATGAAGCTGTTGACGGCCTGGAGAGTATAAATAAATACCAGGAGATTCTTCCTGATGTGACATTCATGGATCTCACAATGCCGGAGTTTGACGGCTATCAGGCCATTGCCGAAATCAGAAAAATTTCAGATGATGCCATCATTGTTGTCACCACTGCGGATGTTCAGCGAAAGTCTATCAGCAGGGTTATAGAACTGGGGGCGTTCCTTGTTCTGAAAAAACCTTTGAAACAGAAAAACGTTCAGGAAACATTGATAAAAGTCGAAAACGCCCTGGAAAATCGCTCCGGAGGAAAATGATGAATACTGACTCTTCCCACATATTTTCCGATGAAGAGAAAGATATTTTACAGGAAATAATGAATATCGCGTTTGGAAACGCAACGGCTGACCTCGGGGAAGTCATTGATATATATGTCGAACTCAGTGCCCCCAGCATTCAGATCTTAGGTATCGGGGATATACCGGATTATCTGACAGACAGGATGAAACTTCACCCTGAAACCAGCATTGTTGCGCAAAATTTCTGGGGAGATTTTAAAGGCTACGGAATACTGGTATTGCCGAACAGAACGGGAAGAAGTCTGATAGCGATTCTTGATGACGGGGAGCCAAATGACTTTGAAATGAAACCGATTGCGGGACAGGAAAGAGAAGTGCTGATGGAAGTGGGGAATATCCTGATCGGGGCCTGTGTCGGAAAAGTTTGCGAACTGCTGAACACATTTGTCACCTACACACCTCCCCAGGTCATCCATGAAAACAGTAATGAATACAGCTCGTTTGTTGACTCATTTGACCCGTCTCAGACAGCGATTCTTATGGAAACGGTATTCAGATTCAAGGCAATTGATATCAACGGATTATTATTGGTGATTACCAGTCAGGAAGCTATTGAATGGCTGCGAAAAGCCCTGTATGAGTTTATGGAACCTTACGAATGATTTTTGATCAGATATTCGATATGATTAATATCGGAATTATCATCATTGATAAAGAATTAAAGGTTTACAAATGGAACCGGTGGATGGAAATTCACAGCAAAATCCCCGCGGAAAAAATTACAGGTTTTCCGCTTTTTTCCTTCTTCCCGGACCTGAATAATCCCCGATTTCTACGGAATTTTAAGTCAGTGCTGACCTTTGGAAATTTTGCGTTTTTTTCGCAGAAATTACATCAGTACCTTTTCCCTTTTCAAGCCGCGAATTCGCTGGGATCAAATTTTAAATACATGCGTCAGAGCTGCACCATGGGCCCGTTGCGTGATGATAACAATGTTATCAGATATGCTTATATCATGGTGCAGGATGTCACTGATATTGCAGCGTATGAACAAAAACTTCTTGAAATGAGTATCAGGGACGGTCTTACCGGGGTGTATAACAGGAGGTATTTTGAAACCCGCCTTGAAGAAGAATTTGAAAGGCATAAAAGATATACCAGGCCGTTCAGCATTATTATGCAGGATATAGATCATTTTAAAAAAGTGAATGATACCTACGGTCATCCCTGCGGAGATTATATTTTAAAAGCATTTGCATCCATGATCGTTTCAAGTATCAGGAAAGTTGATATTTTTGCCCGTTACGGCGGGGAAGAATTCTGCTGTCTCCTTCCTGAAACCCGGCTTGATTCTGCCATGAAACTGGCGGAATTTCTCAGGAAAAAAATTGAGAGAAATATATTCATCTTCAATAACACAGAGATCAGAATTACAATCAGCCAGGGCATTGCCGAATTAAAAACAGAAATGGGGGCGGCAGAAGCTCTTTTAAGGGAAGCGGACCATGCCCTTTATGAAGCAAAAGAGAGCGGCCGTAACAAAGTTGTGAAAATGAAAGACTGATAACAGTCCTTTAACACTCGATAATCAAGTTTTTTTCTGTCATTCCGTTCGACTGAACTCACGCCGAAGCCTGCGAAAGCAGGAATGATAGGCTTTTTTTTCGAATCGGGTCAGAAAACCTGGTCATCGGATTAACAGTGATTAACAAATCACGAATCACAAATCACAAATTACGAATCACGAATTACAAATTACAAATGAAAAGACTCATATCAGCAATACAATTTCTGACCATTCTCCCCATAGGAAAGCCAGGGACATTTGATAAAAACATGATCGTATTTTTTCCTGTTATCGGCCTTATTCTGGGTATGATGCTTATGATCTTTGATCTGGCAGTGTCCCGATTATGGACAGCGCCGGTCGCGGCTGTACTTGACGTGATTTTCCTTGTCATTTTAACCGGGGCCCTTCATCTGGACGGCCTGGGAGATACGGCTGACGGTCTCTACGGAAACAGGCCAAAGGAAAAAGCCCTTGTTATCATGAAAGACAGCCGCATCGGTGCCATGGGACTTGTGGCTGTTGTCTGCGGGTTAGCTGTCAAATGGGGCGGCGTGATGAGCCTGGATGCTCACCGGTCTCTGCTGCTTTTTATTATACCGGCATATGCAAGAGGAGGAATGCTGTTCGGTTTCCGATTTCTTGAATACGGAAGACCTGACGGCGGAACCGGACATGCGTTTTTCGGAGAGACTTTAAAATTTTCCGCTTTCCGGGCATTGCTTATCCCTGTGTTTGTTTCGTTTTTCGCAGGAAGAAGAGGATTATGGCTGAATGTTGTTTTTTTCATTACAACCGTTTTAATCCTTTGGTTCTATAAAAAACGAATGGGATGTATCACTGGCGATATGCTCGGAGCAATGTGTGAAATCACTGAATCCATGCTGTTTTTAATGGTTTCAATCGGAGGCAGATTATGATAAACGGACACGGTGGCAATATTTATGAAACAGCCCAAAGACTGGGCTGTGAACCTTCTGATATTATTGACATGAGCAGCAATGTCAATCCCCTGGGACCTCCGCCCGGGCTGACGGACTTTCTTAAAGAAAAGATGAACGTAATAACAGCCCTGCCCCAGGCCGGTGCGGAAAAAGCAATATCCGCGTTTGCCAGGCGGTACAATGTCAGCCCGAATCTTGTTCTTTCGGGGAACGGAACGACCCAGCTTATCCATACTGTCCCCCAGGCCCTTGGAACCAGAAAGGCATGCATCCTCGCTCCCACATATTCGGATTACGGGGATGCCTGCGCCATGCACCATGTTCCTTGTGAATATCTGATTGCAGAAGCATCTTCGGATTTTAAGCATGATATGGGCCAGATTCAGAAGAAAACTGAGGGGGCTGACACGGTTTTTATCTGCAATCCCAACAACCCGACCGGCGTTCTCATTCCGGCTGATGAACTCAGATGGCTTTGCAGCACATATCCGAATAAGTATTTTATCATAGATGAATCTTATCTGCCCTTTGTCCATGAGGCTGATCATTACACCATGTTAAACTGCGGACTTCCCAATGTTGTTGTTTTAAATTCCATGTCAAAAATTTTCAGGGTTCCCGGATTAAGAATCGGATTTCTGGTCTCATCTGAAAAAATCATTAAAAAATTTATGCGGTATGCGCTTCCGTGGAGTGTCAACAGTCTGGCTCAGGCAGCAGTGATTTACATGATGGAGAAGCAGGCTGAAACAGATATGTTTGTTCAGAAGACAAGAATATTTCTTGAAACCCAAAGAAAACAAATTGGCAAAGCCTTTGAAAACGCCTCGGAAATAAAATTTTTTCCGAGCGTCACCTCTTTCATGCTTGCCAGATTGTCTGAAAATTTTATGGCGGATGAGATTTGCGCCCAATTATCGCAGGAAAGAATACTCATTAGAAATTGCGAAAATTTCAAAGGGCTTTCAAATCGCTTTATTCGAATTTCATTAAAAACACAGGAAATAAACAGCCGGCTTACAGAAAAGCTGGCAACAGCCCTTGTGTCTGTTCCATGAGACATGCGGATTGTCTGAGAATTTTCATAAGGCGTCAGGGAGCGTTTATGCCAACCATTTCTATCTTCTTCTGAATCATCATTAAGATGTTTTCAAAGAACATCCGCCGCCTCACTTTCATGCGGATCATCAGGAACAAACGGAAAATTTTGATTTTAAAGGAAATATGATCAAAGGTGAGCCGTCTGAAGACGTCACTTTTTGCCATTTTTTTGCCCGATGCCGTTCCCTCTCTCCCTGAACCTGCCGAAGGGGAGGGCAATCGGAGGTGGTACAGAAAGCGGACAAATAAAAACAGGGGATTGAGACGGCCCAGATCAAAGGTAATATTAACGATTTTGAACAGCTTTTAAAGGAGGTATGATGGAAAAAGAAAGAATTCGAAAAAGAATTGTCAGCATACTTGACAATGCGCCGGAATTAAAAGAGATTATGCTTTCGTCTGATTCCACAGATGTTAAAAGCAAAAAAATCAAATATTTTCTGTCAGATCTGCTTTTCGCAATATTTGAAGACGATCCTAAGATTCCGTCGCTTGAATGGATACTGACCCGCAATACCATCAAAATGTTCAGAAATATTTTAACGACGAGAAGCGAAAGGCTTGCGGGTTACAATTTTCTTGTGTACATAAATGATCTGTTGCATAAGGATGACCTTAAAGGTATTGAGAAACCCTCTCCTGGTTTTTTCGCCGAATTTGAACATCTTATAAGGGGTCTTGCCGGAAAAACAGGCGTTTATTCTGAAAAACCCCCTGCATTTCTGAAGTACGAAGGCGCCAAGGCATCAAAGCTGCGGTCTTCGGATTTGTCAAAAATGGCCAGAAGATCAGAAAAATTCATGACCCGCTACGCCTGCGGGCTGGATAAGCACGTGATGCGAAAGCGCAGCCTAAACAGAGCAAGGATATTAAAATACTTTGGTGCCACAGAGCTTGATTGGGGAAACTGGAAATGGCAGACTCGCCACATCATAAGAAATGCAGATACCCTGAACAATCTTATCCAGCTGACAGATG
This sequence comes from Desulfonema magnum, assembly GCF_017377395.1. Taxonomy (GTDB): domain Bacteria; phylum Desulfobacterota; class Desulfobacteria; order Desulfobacterales; family 4be13; genus Desulfonema_C; species Desulfonema_C magnum. Next base: position 2,246,835 of record NZ_CP061800.1, read on the forward strand.
AGGAATATCAGGCCGTGAAACTTGCCCGGGAATATAAAATTCCCTTCGGCATCACGCCGTATTATGTCTCCCTGATGGACAAAGAACCGGGCGGCAAAAAGGATTATGCGGTGCGGGCCCAGGTGATTCCTCCCCTTCATTATGTGAAAAAAATGAAAGAAAACAGGGAAAGCGGAAATCGTTCAATGGACTTCATGCTTGAACATGACACTTCTCCCATTGAAGGGATTACCCGGCGGTATCCCAACATCGTCATCCTCAAACCCATTCTGACATGCCCTCAGATATGTGTCTATTGCCAGAGAAACTGGGAGATTGAGGATGTTTATTCAAAACATGCCGCCATATCAAAGGAAAAACTTGACGCGGCCATACAATGGATCGCAAACACGCCGGAGATCAGTGAGGTACTCGTCACCGGAGGCGACCCGCTGCTGCTTTCCAATGAAAGAATCGAAAATCTGCTTTCCAGGCTTTCACGCATCAGCCATGTGGAAAGAATCAGAATCGGCACACGAACACCGGTCACGCTTCCGCAGCGAATGACAGATTCACTGGTGCGGGGAATCAATCGCTTTCATCATCCCGGGAAAAGGGAAATTATCATCATTACGCATTATGAACACCCCTATGAAATCACGCCCCAGTCCATGGAAGCGGTGCAGAAATTTCGGAAATACGGCATTGAGGTCTATAATCAGCTGGTTTATACTTTTTACAATTCCAGGAAATTCGAAGCCTGTCTTCTTCGCCACAAGCTGCGGCTGATCGGTGTCACACCTTATTACACCTTTAACACCAAGGGCAAAGAAGAGACCGACAACTACCGCGTCCCCATCGCCAGATTAATCCAGGAACAGCATGAGGAAGCCCGTCTCATGCCCGGAACCGTGCGCACAGATGAGATTGTTTTCAATGTGCCGCGTCTTGGGAAAAACTACCTTCGCGCGTCGCAGCACCATGATGTTATCTCCATACTCCCTGACGGACGAAGGGTTTACGAGTTTCATCCCTGGGAGAAAAAATTCGTTCTCATGGATACTTATGTTTACACGGATGTCTCAATTTACGATTATCTCCAAAAATTAAAAGCTGCCGGAGAGAAAATTTCAGACTATAAAACTATCTGGTATTATTATTAAAAAATTGATAATTGATAATTGATAATTGATAATTGATAATCACCAGATCGAAAAGTTTCCGGACTGTGCGCGGTGCGGCAAAGAAACCCGGCTTTTTCCAGGACGGGGCGATCTCCCCATATGCATCAGGCTAAGACTGCCGGACGGGGTTTGCAACCCCGTCCGAAACGTTTGTTTTCGGGGGTCGGAAAATATTTCGGACGGGGTTGCAAACCCCGTCCGGCAGATCACGGGTTAATAAAAACAATGAGTTACGATCTTAGCCTGATGCATATGGGCGATCTCCCCGGCCGGAAAAAGCCGGGTTTCTCCCCTGTCCGCCGTGTCTGCCCTGTGATAGTCCGAAAACTTTTCGATCTACTGAGAATTGAGAATTGAGAATTCTCAATTCTCAATTAAAAAAAGGGAGCTGGTATGTTTAAATTTCTTCATGCTGCGGATATTCATTTGGACAGTCCTTTGCTGAAGCTTGAGCGCTATGAGGGGGCGCCGGTGGAAGCATTGCGCCAGGCCACACGGAGAGCGTTTGAAAATCTCGTGGGACTCGCCATTGCCGAGGAAGTTGACTTTGTCCTGATTTCCGGTGATCTCTATGATGGCGATTGGAAGGACTACAACACGGGGCTTTATTTTGTCTCGCAAATGTCAAAACTGCGGGAAGCGGATATTCCGGTTTATATTATCACCGGGAATCACGATGCTGCCAGCAGGATGACGAAAACGCTCCGACTTCCTGAGAATATTTATATGTTTCCCACGGATAAGCCGGATACGGTGCATCTTGAATCACTTGACGTGGCGATCCATGGCCAGGGCTTTCCCACCCGGGCCGTGAAAAAGGACTTGTCCGCCGCTTATCCGCCAACCCGTTCAGGCTGCTTCAATATCGGGATGCTGCACACTTGTGTGACCGGGCGGGAAGGACACGAACCGTATGCCCCTTCCACCATCGAGGGGCTGCGCGCCAAAGGCTATGATTATTGGGCATTGGGTCATGTTCATCAGCGGGAGGTGCTTTGGGAGGATCCCTTTATTGTATTTCCGGGAAATATCCAGGGAAGGCATATCCGGGAAACCGGCCCCCGGGGATGTATGATCGTCAATGTTGCCGGCGGAGAGCGTGCCAATGTTCTTTTTCATCCCCTTGATGTGATTCGCTGGACAAAGGTGGACATTGACGCGTCGCAGGTTGCCGATGCCTATGACGCTGTGAACAGTGTTTATGAGAGACTTTCGGATGTTCTGGAACAAAATGACGGGTTGCCCCTGGTTGCCCGGATCGAGGTATCGGGGCGGTCTGATGCGCATGGGGCACTTGCTGCGGCTCCGGAACGATGGACAAATGAGATTCGTTCCGCGGCTGTTGATCTGGGCGGAGATCATATCTGGGTTGAAAAAGTCCGGCTCCGCACCCAGTTTCCATTGGAAAACGAACCGGATGACATATCCGGGGGACCGATTGGAGAAATTCTTCGTTTTTTGGATGAAACCCGGGCCGACCCGGAGCAATTGCAATTGCTCGGCCAACCCTTGAACCGTCTGTGGAAAAAGCTGCCAAGAGAACTGAAAGAAGCTTCTGACGCAGTTTCTCCGGAAGATACGGAGTGGCTGAGTGAAATGCTTGATCAGGTTCGGCCCATGCTGCTCCGCCGCCTCATGTCAAAAGGAGATGACCAATGAAAATTCTTGAACTCGGTTTCCTTGCGTTTGGCCCGTTTACTGAAAAGCAGCTTGATTTCAGCAGCGGTCATGAAGGGCTTCATATTGTCTATGGTTCCAATGAGGCCGGAAAAACCTCTGCCCTGCGCGGACTTGGGCAAATGCTGTACGGTATTCCTCATATATGTTCGGATAATTTTATCCATCCGCATTCCAAAATACGCATCCGAGGTCTGGTCCGCCGAGATGACGGAACCCTGCTGGAGTTTATCCGTCGGAAAGGCAGGCTCAATACATTACGGGCAGCAGATGATGCCACGGTAATCGAGGAATCTCATTTGCGGAGTTTTTTAAGCGGTGTGGACGAGGGCTTCTTCAAAACCATGTTCGGCATTGATCATGCGAGTCTGGTTCAGGGCGGAGAGGAAATTATCCGGGGCGGCGGTGATATTGGTCAGATACTCTTTGCCGGGGGATCAGGAATATCTGATTTACGAAAAATTCAGAATGAACTCCGGGCCGAAGCTGAAAATTTATTCAAACCTTCGGCACAGAAACCTAAAATTAACAAAGCCATTTCAGATTTCAAGGAAAATCGGAAAGCCATTCGGGAAGCGGAATTATCGGTCCAGGAATGGGATCAGCATGACAAGGCATTGCGTCATGCCCTTGAAGAAAAAAAATCCGTTGACGCGGAACTCGAAAAAAAACTGAGCGACGCGCGTCGTCTGGAAAGGATCAGAGATGCCCTGCCGGTCATGGCCCGGCGAAAAGAGCTGCTGAACGACCTTGAAGTGTGCGCGGATGCGGTCATGCTGGATGACGATTTCAGCAAAAAGCGGCGCAAGGCATTCACCACGCTTGAGATTGTAAAAAATGAAGAAAAACAGGCGATTCACAACCTGGAAGACATTCGTCAGCTAATCGGAAATCTGGAGGTTCCGGATACGCTCATTGAAAAAGCGGATTTTATCGAAGATATGTATCAGAATCTCGGAAGCATCCGAAAGGCTGCAAAAGACCGCTTACGCCTTGTGGGAGAAAAAATCACCCGGGAATCGGACGCAAAAGATATCCTCCGCGGACTCCGGGGGGATATGACACTGGATCACGCGGATCAGATCCGTCTGGAAAAAGCAGAAAGTTTCAGAATACAGGAATTAGGCAGTGTTTATGAGAGGCTTAAAACCCGGGAGGAAAACACCCGGGAGGAAATTGCCAGGCTTTCCCTGATAAAGGAGCAAATAAAAGCCAAACTCTCCAAAATGGCCGCGCCTTTTGATACGGACGAACTCCGGAGTGTGATGGAAAAGGCCCGGCAGCACGGAGATTTGGAAGCCCATTATCAGAATCAGCGTCTTGAAATCCGAAAAGCCGAGGCGGACGCAAATGCCGGGTTGAAAAAGCTGAGGCTTTGGACAGGGACCCTTGAATCCCTTGAAAATCTGCCAGTTCCTTCGCCTGAAACCATTGAGAGATATGAACAGGGTCTGAGGGAGGCGGAAGATGCGGTCAAAAAGCAGCAGGCAGATATGGATGAACTTGAACATGCGCTCTTGGAAAACAAAGGTCGAATTGAGCAACTCCGTCTTGAACAGGAGGTTCCCACCGAGGCGGATTTGTATCAGGCCAGAGAAAAACGCGAACAAAGCTGGCAATTCATCCGTAAGGCAGATTTTCCGCTCCCAAATGATGTGGCGGAAACCTATGAATCAGAGGTTCAGCAGGCTGACACCATCGCAGACCGGCTCCGGCGTGAGGCAGACAAAGTTGTAAAAAAGGCCGGGCTTCTTGCGGAACGGGAAACCCTGAAAAATAAATTCATGCGCTCAAAAAAACAGGCAGAAAAAGCCGGGGAGGCGTTCAATGGATTAAAGAAAGAATGGCTGGACATATGGGAACCGCTTGGTATTTCTCCGAAATCACCGAGAGAAATGCGGGCATGGGTGCAAAAGCAGATGAATCTTGCCACTCAGGTGTCAGCCATTCGGGAACAACATATCAAAGCGGAGAATCTGAAAACGCAAATTGACACTTTTCGCAGGGAATTAATCAACTGCCTTGAAAAGCTTGATGAATTCACAGCAGGTGAGGAAGAGACACTGACCCATCTTCTTGAAAAAAGCAGACAGATCGCTGAACGCATGGATAAACTGCGGGCCTCGAGAGATAAATTTTCCAGCGAATTGGAACAGCGGGATGTTGAGCTGAGAGAACGCCAGACACGGGCTGAAAATATAAATGAGGAATTATCCCGTTGGCGATCTCAATGGGCCGGTGCTGTTGAAACGCTGGGACTGGATGCGGACGCCACCCCGGGCCAGGCAAATGCTGTGACAGATGATCTCAAGACCCTTTTTGTGAAACTCAAAGAGGCAAATCATTATCGTCTGCGGATTGAGGGGATTGACAGAGATGCCGCGGAGTTTGATGAAAAAGTGATGCAGTTTGCCGAACATGACGCGCCGGATTTATTAAAGCTTCCCACGGACCAAATTGTTACGGAACTGAATGCCCGGCTCACCCGCGCCAGGGCGGCAAAAACCCAGTGGCAAAATCTGGAAAAGCAGCGTCAGAAAGAGGAAAAACAGCTTCGGACAGCTAAAAATAAAATCGCCAAAATTCATGGCGAACTCACTGCGATGTGTGAGGAAGCCGGATGTGAGAGTTATGAGTCACTTCCTGCTGCTGAAGAACATTCCGCCCGCCGGAAGGAGATTCAGGTCAGACTTGAAGAAATGGAGAATGAACTTCGCAAACTGAGCGCGGGTGCGACCCTTGATCAGTTCATACAGGACGCACGGTCTGTTGATCCTGACAGTATTGATCCTCATACAGATCAGCTCCGGGAGGAGGCAGATATACTGGGCCAGAAAAAGTCCGAGATTGATCAGACCATCGGAAAAGAACAAAATGAGATCAGCAGAATGAACGGCAGCGCCCGGGCAGCGGAGCTGGCAGAGGAATCTCAGAGTATTCTGGCGGCTCTTGAAACTGATGTTGAGCAGTACGTCCGGTTCCGGCTTGCTTCAACTGTTCTGAATCAGGCCATTGAGCGATATCGTGAGAAGAGTCAGGGCCCGATTCTGACCCGTTCAAATGAGCTGTTCACTCATATGACCCTTGGCTCATTTGAGGGGCTTCGTCTTGATTTTAATGAAAAAGGAGACGCGGCCCTTGTGGGGGTCCGGCCCGGGGGCAGGGAGATTGTCAGTGTTGATGGCATGAGTGACGGAACCGCGGATCAGCTCTATCTTGCGGTTCGTATTGCCAGTCTTGAGGCGTATCTGGAAAAAAACGAGGCCATGCCGTTCATTGTTGATGACATCCTGATCAAATTTGATGATGAGCGGGCCATTGCCACCCTGGAGGTGCTTGCCCGATTGTCTGAGAAAACGCAGATTATCTTTTTTACCCATCATCGGCATTTGCTTGAACTGGCTGAGAAATGTGCGGATGACGGGGTTTTGTTTACACATAGCCTTTCAAATGGCGGTTCTCTGTAACTCGGGGCAATTTTTTGCCGGATGCTTTGCAGAATGCTGCCGGACGGCGTTTGCAACCTCGTCCGAACTGATTTATAAGTACCCGATCAAAAGTTTTTTATATATCTTTTTCTGATTATAACGGATTTTGGGGAGGCTCCGGCCGTGAATATGACAGCGGATAAAAAGGATGAAACGGATATGACTTTTCAGATCGGCTTCCCGCGGCGCCGGATTACGGGCTGCCTGCCGGGATAAGGGATAGGGCTTTCCGGATCGGAAACACCCTTCGGGGAACCGCTGTCATACCGGCCGGTACTATCCGTTTCATCCCCTGAATCCGTTGTCATATTGCCGGCCTCCCCTAAATCCGTTATAATCAGATCTTTTTTTCTGTGAACCGCGGAGAAACCCGGGTTTTTCCTTCACGGGAGGCGGATCATTCCGGGAAAAAACCCGGGTTTCTTTCTCTGGCAACTATCGAAAACTTATGGCTATGTACTTAATTTTGCCGGACAGGGTTTGTAACCCCGTCCGGCAAAATATCCTGTCAATCTGTAAGTTTGGCATTCCGAATAATCTTTTTGCTAAAAGCGGTATTATGAGTTTATATTGTCAGTTTAAGAGATATCTCATCCCTTTCCTTTTATCAGATCGAATTTCCTCCGTAACCTTTTTGAAAAGATTATCATCCGGCCGGGCAGGAGTATTGATTTTTGCTTAAAAACGTCCATTTTTTGAAAAATACCCGTGTCGCATTACCATATTTTTATAAATCTGAATGTCTTATAATTCTTGAATTTAAAGGTGTTAAACTTAAAATTTGAAAATGCCATATAAAATATATTGAAAGCAATCTGAAACTTCGTTAAAAGAAAAATTCAACACATATTCAGTAAATCGAAAAGTTTCCGGATTGTGTGCAGGACAGCAAAGAAACCCGGCTTTTTTTTCAGGACGGGATGCTCTCCCCCGGAAAAAGCCGGGTTTCTCCCATATGCATCAGGCTAAGATCGTAACTCATTGTTTTTATTAACCCGTGATCTGCCGGACGGGGTTTGCAACCCCGTCCGAAATATTTTCCGACCCCCGAAAACAAACGTTTCGGACGGGGTTGCAAACCCCGTCCGGCAGTCTTAGCCTGATGCATATGGGGTTTCTCCCCGTCCGCCCTGTGACAGCCTGAAAACTTTTCGATCTACTGATATTATCTGTATTCATAATTAAGGAGAATATTATGTTTAAAAACATGAAACTGGGATTCAAACTCACCATAGGATTCGGATTTGTGCTTGTTTTCACCGGAATTGTCGCGCTTGTGGGCATGCGTGGTTTTGACGATATCCGGGACAGAGTGAGCAAAGCCAAAGCTGTGGATGATATTGTCAAAGAACTTTTTGAAGCCATGGATAATGAGAAGGATTTTATCATAACAGGAGAGTTTTTTTATTCTGAAAATGTTCGTATGCAAATAAATAATATTTATGAACAGCTTAAAACAACAAACAAACTATTTCATCAAAAGATTAACAAAGATCAGATGGATCAGGTTGCATCGGAAGTTAAACTATATGAAAAAACATTTATTGAATATGTGAATCTGGCAAAAGAAAAAGACATTGCTATGAAGCACATGCAAGATAAAGCAAAGGAAGCGTTGGGCAAGTCCGAGGCCATTTGCCTGAATCTGCAAACCGAATTGGACAAGCTCGTAACAGATCACGCTGAAGTGATAAAAGACAAAAATCTCAAGCTTGATGATACCAACAAACTTGTTAATTACAGGCTGGAAGCAAAAGCTTACCGAAAGCTCATCACACACGGTGAAAAACAGTATTTAAAAGAATGGAACGCTGTGAACCAAAGAATTTCATTACTCACAGATGATATGAAGTCACGGTTCAAACAAGAGAAAAATATCCGTCAGGCCGACAGGTTGCTTGAAAATCACAGGAAATATCAGGAAGCAGTACTGAGATATCTCGATACCGAAAGTGATGCTGACAAAAAAAGGGTGAGTCAAACTGCCGAGTCTGCCACAAAAGAGATGAACGCAATCCTGACGAATCAGAAAGCCCAGCTTGCAGAGGCCCAGGCTGATTTTGAAGCGAAACTGAATAAAAAGTTTATAAAGGTGAATGATGCAAATCGGGTTGTACAATTCTTTCTTGTTTCCAGAAGGGATGAAAAAGAGTTCATTATTTCAAATGATATGACATACGCAGAAGCGGTAAAAGCTAATTTTGCCAAAACCCTTGATCTGGCACAAAACATTACATCTGAATTTAAATCTGATTTGAATATTAAGCAGGGTAACGCTCTGATCAGCGCACTTAAAGCGTATAAGGAGACTTTTGACAGTTTTGTTTCGCTCACTCGCAAACAATGGGAAGCCAATAAGAAAATGGCTGAAAACGCAGCTAAGACTCAGAAGGTCTGTAGGGAGGCATATCAGGATCAGGAAAGCAAAATGTCCAATGAGATTGCATTCTCCAAACAGCTAATTCTGGGCGGTCTGATTGCAGCCCTGCTTCTCGGTATCATAGCTTCTTTCCTCATCACTCGGAACATCACCGGGGCAATTGACTTGCTGCTTTTACATCTGAAAGAAGTCGCCAAAGGAGATTTGTCGAGAGACATCCCCGCAACTCTCCTTATCCTCAGGGAAGAAATGGGACAGATGGCAATCGCACTTCAGGATCTTGTGAACGCTCAGAGAAAGAAAGCACGCCTGGCTGAAGCTATTGCTGACGGAGATATTACCTTGGATGTGGAAGTTACCTTTCACAATGATTTGCTGGGCAAGGCTCTTGAAAAAATGACTTTCAGCCTGAGAAATCTTCTCTCCCAGGTGAATGAGGCTGCAACTCGTGTGGATTCAGGCGCAACCCAGGTGTCAGATTCCAGTCAGTCGCTTTCTCAGGGGACAGTTCAGCAGGCATCATCACTTGAAGAGGCCACCAGTTCCATGGTTGAAATCGAGTCCCAGACCCGGATGAACGCTGAAAACGCTTCTCAGGCGAACCAGCTTGCCGAGAAGTCATTGAAAGAAGCAAACCATGGCACAAAGGAAATGGCGAATATGGTGGCGGCAATGAATGAGATCAACGACTCCAGCCGAGCCATTGCCAAAATCATCAAAGTCAGCGATGAAATTGCCTTCCAAACTAACCTGCTGGCCCTGAACGCCGCAGTTGAAGCTGCACGGGCCGGACGTCATGGTAAAGGATTCGCCGTGGTTGCAGGGGAGGTTCGTAACCTCGCCAGCAGCAGTGCCAGAGCCGCGGGTGAGACATCCGAACTTATTGAAATTGCATTAAAAAAAGTTGAAAAAGGGAATGAGATCGCTGAAAAAACGGCCGATGCTCTGAACAAAATTGCCGTATCCGCCAGAAAAGTAGCTGTTCTGGTAAATGAAATTGCCGCGTTTTCCGAGGAACAGAGCCAGGGAATCGCCCAGGTGAATCAGGGCCTCGGACAAATCGAACAGATCACGCACCAAAATGCTGCAAATGCTGAAGAAACGGCTTCTGCTGCCCAGGAACTTGACCGACAGGCTTCAGATCTCCGGGAGATTCTCGGACAGTTTAAATTAAGCAAGGACCTTACAGGCCAGCAGATGTCTGCTCGGACATCCGATGCTCATCCGCTCTCCAAAATCTTAGCCAACGGACAGAATCCTGAAATAACGCGTCCCGAAAAATTGGAAAACATTCAGTCTTCGGAACTGAAACACAACGAAGACATAATTGATCCGAAGCACATCATTCCTTTTGACGAACATGAATTTGATGAGTTCTAGGGAAATAGCTGTGATTAGTGATTAGTGATTTGTTTTTTGTCTTTAGTTAGCTGTCACTTGACAAATTGCGGCGAATCACAAATCACAAATTACAAACCACAAATCACAAACCACAAATGAAATCTTTTAATTTATTAAAGCCTTATCTTGCGCAAAACCGTTTTTATCTTCTCACGGGTTTTGTCTGTCTGATCGCAGTTGATCTGTTCCAACTTTTTTTCCCCCGTGTTATCAAATGGGCTGTTGATGATCTTACTGCGTATAAGGCAGACTTGGCGGGTCTTTCCCTGTATGCCTTGTATCTGGTAGGTCTTGCCATTATGATTGGCCTGTTCCGATACGGATGGCTTCGTTGTTTTCTCGGAACAGCGAGGCAGGTGGAAGAGGAATTGCGTAACAGACTTTTTACGCATATTCAGACGCTTTCTGCTTCTTATTTTGATAAGACAAAGACCGGTGATCTCATGGCTCATGCCACCAATGATATGCAAAATATACGCATGTCCGTGGGGATTGGTATGGTGACAATTATAGACACTGCTTTTCTGGGAACTGCCGGTATTGGTTTCATGGCCTATATTAATGTCAGGCTGACCATGTTCGCGCTCATTCCCATGCCGTTTGTCATGCTGTGTTCGTGGTTTTTCAGAAAAAAAATGCACCGAATGTACGGAGAAGTTCAGGGCACATTTTCGGAACTGACCGAGGCCGTAAGAGAACGTTTTGCAGGCATCCGCATCATAAAGGCATATAACAGAGAAAAGGATTCGCTCGCCACAGTGGAGGAAATATCCGGGGAGTATGTGAACAAGAATCTGAAGCTCGCGAGAATCACCGGGTCTTTTTCTCCGCTGGTGACTTTTCTTTCAAACCTGAGCCTTGGCATTATCCTCTGGGTCGGAGGTCACCAAACCATTATGACAACCATAACACCGGGAGATTTTGTCGCATTCGGAAGTTATCTCGGATTGCTCACCTGGCCCATGATGGCAATCGGAACCATAACCAACATTGTTCAGCGAGGCAAGGCATCTCTCGACAGAATTAACGCCATTCTGGAAACCCGCCCCCAAGTTAATGACACCCCGGATGCAAAACCCATTCGGAGATTCAAAAATAATATTGTTTTTGAAAACGTCTCGTTTGGTTATGAAATTCGAGACTCGAGACTTGAAATTCGAGACTTGAAACTTGAAACTCGAGACTCGGAACTTGAGACTCGGAACTCGAAACTCGAGAGTAAAACTCAAGTTTCAAGTTTCAAGTTTCAAGTTTCAAGTTTCAAACTCCAATTGGAGCAGGGACAGACGCTGGGAATTATAGGGCCTCCGGGGGCTGGCAAAACAACGCTTTTAAATCTGTTGCCTCGGTTTTATGATGTGTCTCAGGGACGCATTCTGACAGATGGGACGGATATTCGCAAATTGAAACTCCGAGATGTAAGATCGCTGATTTCATTTATGCCCCAGGAGCCGTTTTTGTTTGCTTCCACTATTCGTGAGAATATCATTTTTGGTAATCCCGAGGCAAAAGAAGCGGATCTGATCAGAGCGGTGAAAGCGGCTGCCCTGCATGATACCATAAAATCTTTTCCAAATGGTTTTGAAACAGTTGTGGGAGAGAAAGGCGTGATTCTTTCCGGAGGACAGAAGCAGCGTATCGCGCTTGCCCGTGCTTTCATACGGCCATCTCCCATCCTGATTCTGGATGATCCCATCAGTCAGGTGGATATGGAAACCGCGAGCGATATTCTCAGTGTCATCCGTTCCATGACCGGTTTTCGGACAATTATCATTGTATCCCATCGGATTTCAGCGGTTCGGTTTGCGGATCATATCATCACATTAAAAAATGGCTGTATTGCGGAATCCGGAACACATGAACAACTGATGCAGGAGGAAAGCTACTACGCGAGAACATTTCACCTGCAACAAATAGAAGAGGAACTCGGTCTGTCTGTTCACGAATAAGAAAGAGGAGTGCGAAAATAAAATTTTCGCAATTTTTCGGCAGTAAAAGGGGTAATGCGAAAATTTCATTTTCGCACTCCTCGTTCTGAATGGCCGGGTATTTATCATACAAGAGGATTTAAATGCGTCACGATTTTGGATATTTTGAGGAAGAGAAGTTAGGTAAGGCATATGATATCAGGTTGTTAAAACGGATATATCCGTTTCTCAGACCTTATGCGCTTTTTCTTATCTGTTCTGTGGCACTGATTATCATCATCGGCCTGATTGATCTTTCCGTTCCCTACATTAGCAAAGTTGCAATAGATCGCTATATTGTGCCGAAACTGGAAACTGGAAACTGGAAACTGGAAACTGGAAACGCAACAATAAGATATTTAAGTATTAATAGTACCGATTCTGAAACCAAAGCTATTATCCGTAAATATTCAAACCTCTTCAGAACAGAGGAGAATTACGCACTGATTGCCTCTGACGACTTGTCAAAACTTGAGAAAGAGGACTTGGCGGTATTACGCAGACAAGATATTTCCGGAGTCACTCTTGCCGCTGCCATTTTTATTGTTGCCATATCTGTCAGTTTTGTTCTCAATTTTTTTCAGGTTATCATCGTGGAATATACAGGCCAGAAGGCCATGTATGATCTGCGGATGCGTCTTTTTTCGCATATCCAGAGCTTGGCAATTTCATTTTTTACCCGTAATTCCGTGGGACGGCTTGTGACGCGGGTCACCAATGATGTCCAAAATATGCAGGAAGTGTTTTCTTCCATGATTGTGCTGATTTTCAAGGACATCCTTCTGATTGTCGGCGTGATGATCATCCTCATCAGTATCAGTTGGAAACTGGCGATTGTTTCCTTTGCGGTGATCCCTTTTATCTTGTTCGCGTCCCTTTATTTCGCAGGACAGGCCAGAGAGGTGTTCCGGGTGCTGAAGGTAAAGGTTGCTGAGATAAACACACGTTTTTCAGAGACTATCGGCGGAATAAAGATTATTCAGCTCTTCAGGCAGGAAGAGAAAAATTACCGTGATTTTGAAGAACTGAACCATGGACACTATCTTGCAGGGCTGGATCAGGTTAAGATTTTTGCACGTTTTCTGAGATTCATGGGGTTCTTAGATGTGTTTGTCATTGCAGTGGTGGTTTTTTACGGAGGAACCAGCGTCCTGAGAGAGACTATCAGCCTGGGGGATCTGGTTGCTTTTCTTGCTTATATAAAGATGTTTTTCGGCCCTATTAAGGACATTGGCCAAAAATACAATGTCATGCAAAATGCCATGGCGTCGGCAGAAAGGATTTTTCTGATTCTGGACAGTGAGGAAAAACTGCCCGAGCTTGTGCCTTGTGTTCCTCATTCCCATGATCAGCCTCATCATGAAAAGGCTTCAGTTTTTAATCCTCTGCCTTCAAAAATAAGCAAGATTGAAATGGACGCTGTCTCATTTGCTTATCTGCCTGATGAAACCGTGCTGAATGAGATTTCGTTTAAAATACACGCGGGTGAGACCATCGCTGTTGTGGGTCCCACAGGCTCGGGCAAGACCACGCTGATTAATCTGATCATTCGGTTTTATGATCCCACATCCGGCCAGGTGCTTATCAATGGGAGAGATATAAGAGAATCAGAGATTTCCGCTTTAAGAGCAAACATGGCTCTGGTGACTCAGGATCCTTTTCTGTTTTCAGGGAGTATCAGAGATAACATCTTTCAAGGGAATTCTTTTCACTCCCGGGCCGGAGACTGGAAACAAGAAGAGACAGAGCGTATTTTAACCGCGTCAAATTGCAAATCTTTTATTGACAAATTACCAAAAGGGCTTGATACTGAACTTTCTGAAGGCGGTGCCTCAATTTCGAGCGGCGAACGCCAGCTCATTTCCATTGCAAGGGCCTTTGCCCGCAACCCTGATGTGATTATCCTTGACGAAGCAACCTCCTACATTGATTCGGAAACAGAAGCGAAAATCCAGGAAGCGCTTTTGAATCTCATGCAGAACAGAACATCCCTGATAGTTGCTCACCGCCTGTCAACCACCCGGAATGCAGATAAAATTATTGTGCTGAACAAGGGAGAGATCATTGAATCCGGAACCCACGAGGAACTGATGAAAAACAAGGGGTTTTATTTCAAACTGAATCTGTTGCAGCAGCAATAAATCAGGGGAGTATTCGGAAACCGCCGAAGTTTCAAAATCTGTAAAAAAGTCCCGAATCCATCTGTCATCAGGAGACTTAATCTTATGAAATTTTTACTGACCCCGAGGCTTGACTTTGTATTCAAAAAGCTTTTTACCCAGGATACGGAAATTCTGACGGATCTTGTCAACTGTGTGCTGGACCTGCCCGGTGACCGGCGGATTCTCTCCGTGGAAGTGAGGAATCCCGCCATTCTGCCGGAAGAGCTGACGAAAAAATTCATTATTCTGGATATCCGGGCGACCGACGATCAGAACAGGCACTATGATATCGAGATGCAGGTGCGGAGATACGCGTCCTATTCCAAACGGATTCTGTACTATCTGAGCAGGATGTATTCGGAACAGCTTGAATCCGGCGAGGATTACGAAACGTTGAGACCGGTCATCGGTATTCACTTTCTTGACTACACGGAATTTCCGAAGTATGAGAAAACATTTCATTTCCGCTTTGAGCTGAGAGACCGGAATCACCCTGCCCTCCGCCTGACAGAAGATATGTGCCTGCATCTTTTCGAGCTTCCCAAACTGAGGCGGATGACAGAGACGTGCGGGAACAAAAATCTGCTGGAATGGCTTCATTTTTTCAACCATGCCCATGAGGAGGGGGACAAAAAAATGAGAGAACATTACACCAACCCCAAGGTTCGGAAGGCGTTCGACGTGCTGGAAAAACTGAGTGCGGATGACATCACCCGCCAGCACGCGGAAATGAGGGAAAAAGCCCTGAAAGACGAGGTTTCCATGCTGGCCGCCGCTGAAAGGAAAGGTATGGAAAAAGGTGTAAAAGAAGGAATGGAGAAAAAAGGAAGAGAGACTGCCCGGAGCCTTATTGTCATGGGAAAACTGAGTCCGGATGAAATCGCACAGGTGACAGGACTGAGCCTGAATGAAGTGAGAGAACTGCGGGAAAATGAGGGAACATCACACTGATCCGAAAGTCCGAAAGACGTTCCGCATACCAGAAAAGCTGAATGCGGATGACATCACCCGCCAGCACGCGGAAATGAGGGAAAAAGCCCTGAAAGACGAGGTTTCCATGCTGGCCGCCGCTGAAAGGAAAGGTATGGAAAAAGGAATGGAGAAAAAAGGAAGAGAGACTGCCCGGAGCCTTGTTGCCATGGGAAAACTGAGCCTGGATGAAATCGCACAGGTGACAGGACTGAGCCTGAATGAAGTGAGAGAACTGCGGGAAAATGAGGGAACATCACACTGATCCGAAAGGCCGAAAGACGTTCCGCATACCAGAAAAGCCGAATGCGGATGACATCATCCGCCAGCACGCGGAAATGAGGGAGAAAGCCCTGAAAGACGAGGTTTCCATGCTGGCCGCCGCTGAAAGGAAAGGTATGGAGATACGTTCGTCATCAGGAGACATCATCTTATGAAATTTTTACTGACCCCGAGGCTTGACTTTGTATTCAAAAAGCTTTTTACCCAGGATACGGAAATTCTGACGGATCTTGTCAACTGTGTGCTGGACCTGCCCGGTGACCGGCAAATTCTCTCCGTGGAAGTGAGGAATCCCGCCATTCTGCCGGAAGAGCTGACGAAAAAATTCATTATTCTGGATATCCGGGCGACCGACGATCAGAACAGGCACTATGATATCGAGATGCAGGTGCGGAGATACGCGTCCTATTCCAAACGGATTCTGTACTATCTGAGCAGGATGTATTCGGAACAGCTTGAATCCGGCGAGGATTACGAAACGTTGAGACCGGTCATCGGTATTCACTTTCTTGACTACACGGAATTTCCGGAGTATGAGAAAACATTTCATTTCCGCTTTGAGCTGAGAGACCGGAATCATCCTGCCCTCCGCCTGACAGAAGATATGTGCCTGCATCTTTTCGAGCTTCCCAAACTGAGGCGGATGACAGAGACGTGCGGGAACAAAAATCTGCTGGAATGGCTTCATTTTTTCAACCATGCCCATGAGGAGGGGGACAAAAAAATGAGAGAACATTACACCAACCCCAAGGTTTGGAAGGCGTTCGACGTGCTGGAAAAACTGAGTGCGGATGACATCACCCGCCAGCACGCGGAAATGAGGGAAAAAGCCCTGAAAGACGAGGTTTCCATGCTGGCCGCCGCTGAAAGGAAAGGAATGGAGAAAAAAGGAAGAGAGACTGCCCGGAGCCTCATTGTCATGGGAAAGCTGAGTCCGGATGAAATCGCACAGGTGACAGGATTAAGCCTGAATGAAGTGAGAGAACTGCGGGAAAATGAGGGAACATCACACTGATCCGAAAGGCCGAAGGGCTTCCGTGTTGGAAAAACTGAGCGAGGACAACATAAGCCGTCAGCAGTCAAATGGCGGCGGGTTGTTCACAAAGGAACCGTCAGGCAAGGCGGATACCCTTGTCTGCGTGAATCCGCAGGTAAATATGACATCAGCGGGACAAACCGGCGTTCCTGAAATATCCCTGACAGTGCCGGTGATATGACAGACTTTTTCTGTTTCAGTGAAATTGGCGGTTATTTTATACCGGCCATGGCCCATGACTGATGAGGCCGATGTTCCGAAAACCAAGATGATGATCATAAAAAGATACTGATTATAACGGATTTAGGGGAGGGTCGACCAGACCCCGTAAGAGCGGCATATTTGCAGCGGCAGGTTTGCAGGCATCCCGACAAGCCCCGTAAGGGCGGCATATTTGCAGCGGCAGGTTCGCACGCCCCCGCGGGGCTTTGCCGGCCTGACATGATGAATGCTACAAATATGCCGCCCCCACGGGGCTTTGTCGGCCTCCCCTAAATCCGTTATAATCAGAAAAGATATATGATTTTTCTCATTATATTGATCCGTTATATAAGCAATTTCCATTGTCCCGAAATCAGAGTTCTGAAATCAGGCCGGGACCGGGAGATGAATATAAGTGCCTGTCCATAAATCCTGATTATAACGGATTTAGGGGAGGCTTCCCGGCGGCACTGTCATTCCGATTTCAACCCGGAACCCGCCGTTTATGCGGCAAAGGATTCAATGGTTCGGACAGTTTTTGCAGACAAATTTCACTGAGACAGAACTTATCCTTATGATATCATTTTTATTTTACAGGCCTGCCGTATTTATTCGCATGTCAGCTTCCGGGCTGACATGAAATAAAATGCGGCTCCGATCTGAAAAATTTCCTGCAAATTTTGTCATTTTTTTCAAAAGGAAAAACTTACAAAATTTGTAAGTTTTTGTATAACTGTCTTAAATTAACAGCAATAAAAACTTACAAAAAATGTAACTTTTCCGATTCCGGAAACAGGGCGGTTTTTACGGAATCCGCCGTTAAAAACTGTCCGAACCATTGCACGGGCACAGGCTTTTTAAAATTTTCCCCGGAATGACATGCGGGGAAAACGGCATCTTCCGGCATAATAATTTCAGGATGTTGTGCCCTCCCCTAAATCCGTTATAATCAGCATAAATCTTCGGACATGAGACCTCCGAGGTTTTTAAAACCTCGGAGGTCTCTGACAGATCAAAATTTTGGTCAGGTACTTAGCATAACCGGAGTCCCCAGGTGTTAAGCCCTGAACCCCTCACAACCCTGCTGACGTTCTGAGGATATAAACGATCTCCTCCAGACCGATTTTTCCGTCTTCGTTGATATCACCGCCGCACAGAGTCGTGTCCTCCGCCCCCATGCCCGCGATGACTCTCAGCCCCAGGATCGCATCTCCGATATCTGTGCTGCCATTGCCGTTATAGTCAACCAGGGGCGTCACTGTGACTGTTGTGGGAGATGACAAGGATATCAACCCGTCATCGTTTTTAGCGTAGAATATGATACTGTATTTTCCGTTGCAGGTGAAATCATTATAAACACCGGTAAAGACACTGTCTTTATCATCATCCGTAAGATCAAAGATCGGCAGGGTGATTTCCGGGGCTTTAAGGTCTTCTACCACAGCAGGCGGAGTGTAATCAGGCGGCCTGACCACAGCCCATACTTCAGCCTCTGTTGAAAGACCGGAAATTGTCACACTGAATTCCTGTGACGTATTAAAGTTTATCTCTCTGTTTTCAGGCTGCTCTGAAATAGTCGGAAAAGGCCCTGCTATCACAAAAAAAGAGCCTAATCGTTTTTCTGAGAGTGAATAGTCAGATTCCTCAGCCAAAACAGGATTCATGCGGCTGTAAGGGGGGCCGTTTTTTGTCAAGTTTTCTTTGGCGTCATGGAAACTATCAGCAAAAGTCTTACCGCCGTGAAGTTGGTTCATGAGGAAATGGGTAAAGGCGATACGTCCTTCGTGTCCCTGGTAAGCATCTTTTTCATCTGTGCAAGTGATGACCATGCGGTTCGGCCCGGACTTTGGCAAGCCATCTGTCAGCTCATCTACTAAGCTGCCGGATTTGCAGGCCTCTGTTATCACAACCACATCTCTGTTTGTGGCATTCTGAAAAGCCGTAAGCGCTTCATTCAGATCGCTTGCGTTGATGATCTCTCCTGGATAAACTTCAAGTGTGTTTATTCCGCCGTGACTGATTACCACGAGATAAAGAGGTCCTGGATTGCCTTGGTTCACAGCCCATGTTTTGATAGATTCGATGAGTTCATTCACAGTCGGTGTGTCATCGTTGACAATCAGGTCAGCAGTGCCGTCACCGTCAATGTCATGAAATGGCTCCGGATTGAAATAGTAAATGTCTTCTTTTCTGAACTCGCGGTCAAGAAATTCTGAATAAACCATGTCTGAGAGATACTGAGCAGAGTCATACATGGGGTCATGGGTATCTTTGCCGCCGCCGGCAACCAGAATCAGGTTGCCGGTCTCCGACACCCAGCCGCCCCGGACGGCCCGGACACGGAACGCATCTGATTTAATATAAGTGTTATCATTGCCGAGATCACAGGCCATCCCCCAGGCAGAATCCGGCTTATTGAGATATGTCGTGGCAGACCAATATACAGCGTTCTTTGTTATATCCGGGAAATATTCGGCATTGACAGCAGGGTCACTCTTGCTCAGGTCTGCTAGTGAGGCCAGTTCCTTGATTGTGGGAAGGCGCCACTCTTCAGAACCTCCAAGAGAAAGGTTTTCACAATAGGCCAGGGCATCTTTCCAAGTCATGGGTGATTCAGGCCCCTGTTTCTGCCATATCAGTTTAGTTTCGTTGTCTTTAACTGTTTCGTCATTATTCTCCAGAGGGTTTGGGTCCTCCCCTTCTCCTCCCCGGACGGCCCGGACATGGTATTCGGAAGACTTGCCCCGGCCGCTCTCCAGCCCGTACTCAAAATGGAGACACCAGGATTTGGCCGCGTCATTTGCGAGAGTGACGGAAGACCAGTACCCGGATGAGGCAGTCCCGGGGAAATAACCGGTATCTGTTGCCGGCATGTATTTCCCGTAATCCGCAATGGATCGGAGTTCCTCTCTGTCCGGCAGACGCCAGTCAGAATATCCCCCGAATTTTGCGGAATTCAGGGTATTGATAAAGTTCTCTGTATTTCCGGTCACACCGGGATCGCCGGAATTTCCGCCGTTTGTTTCAGAATTGCTGTTATACCAGGTGTATTCATTGTCCGCATCATGAGGATTGCCATAATCGGCTTTTTCGTCTTTTGCCTGCTTGACTTCCCAAATCAGCCCGGTCACATTGTCCCGCACCATGCTCCATTCCTCTGTGTCAGGTGCCAGGTCTTTTCCCTGGGCATCTAACTTGGTGTAAGAAGGCGGATTAATGAGATAGCTGGCATCCTGACCATAGAAATCTTTCCCGGACTGAGGGCGGGAGTTCATTTTCTGAGTGTCGTTGTACCACTCAGACTGTCCGGTGTCCGGAACAACGCCAGCTATGGCTGACATGGACAGTGACAGCATCAGAATTATGAAAAATAGTGTTTTTGTTGTTAGTTTCATTTTTTCTCCTTTTTGTTTCATTAAAATTTCCTGTAACAGACATTATCGGAAATAAGGGGTCAGCATCCGGAGTGCCAAACTTACAGTTTGGCGATGTCTCAGCTTGGCAATGTCTTATCCGGAGAGCTGTTCTTATTTCACAAATTAAATAATTTTTTAGCACATGGCGTATTGAAATGCAAATTATAAAAAAAGCAGGATTTCCCAAAAAACGATTTCTCTGCTGGACGGATATCTTATGGTATGATATGTTACATTTTTTTTACATCAGTACCTGAGCAAAAGTTTTTCATGCATCTTTTTTTCTGTGAGTGCCAGAGAAACCCGGGTTTTTCCTCCGCGGACGGCGGGTCATACCGTAAAAAAAGCCGGGTTTCTTCCCCGGACAAATATCGAAAACTTATGGTTAGGTACTTAATGTCATCATATCCGATTTGGCAGACCGCCAGACGCTCGTAAAAATGGAGAGCAGCGGATTTTTTGCGCTTCAGGACAGCAACAAAAAAAGCGTTCTCCTCCGTTTTTGAAGTTCTGCTGAGACGTTGACCAGTCGGAATACGCGGCTTTGTGCCGGAAAGGAGTGCATGTATGCGTCAATTTTCTTCTTACGGTCCTGTTGACACTGATCTGCATTATTATGCCCCCAGAAAGGACCTGACGGACAAGGCTTATATGCAGTTAAGAGGCAAAAATCCGAACAAGGGCGGTCATTACATCACGGTCTGGGCCCCTCGCCAGGCTGGCAAGACCTGGGTGATGCAGCAGGTTCTGAAAAAAATTAAGAAAAAAGGGGAGTTTGAGGTTGGCATCATCAGCATGCAGTCCGCAAAAACCCAAACCTCGGACCAGGGCGTTCTCAGGGTTTTTGTGAGAAAACTGGAAAAATGGTTTGACAGGAAACTGCCTGACACGGATTCATGGGAAAATCTGTCAGAACTGTTTGTGGGAGAACATTTTGAAAAACCTCTGATACTTATCATTGACGAATTTGACGCACTCCGGGAGAATTTTATAAACAAATTCGCAAATGAGTTCAGGGATATGTATATCAGCAGGCAGAACCAGGCGGACAGACCATCAGATAAGAAAAGCTGTCTCTTGCACGGACTCGCCCTTGTCGGCGTCAGAAGCGTTCTGGGCATTGAGAATGTTACAGGATCATCTTTTAATGTCCAGCGCACTATGCACATTCCCAACCTGACCTCCGGAGAGACAGAGGGGATCTTCACATGGTATGAGAGGGAAAGCGGACAGAAAATTGACGATAAAGTGATTGAGCAGATATTTTGTGAGACCCGGGGACAGCCGGGGCTGACCTGCTGGTTCGGGGAACTGCTCACGGAAAAATATAATAAGTATCTCTCGGACCCGATTTCAATGAGAAATTTTGAGATTGTCAGGGCTGCCGCGATCAAAGCGCTTCCCAACAACAATATTCTGAACATTATCAGCAAAGCAGACAGGGAACCATACAAGTCAGCGGTTCTGAATATGTTCAGAACCGCGAGGCGAACAGAATTCTCTTATGATGACAAAATACAGAATTCTCTTTATCTGAACGGCGTGATTGATTATGAGATTGAGAATGAGACCGACTATTTTGTCAGATTTGCCTGTCCCCTTGTCCAGAAAAGACTTTTCAACTATTTTGCGCGTGAGATGTTCGGATATGTGGGAAAAATTCATGAACCCTTTGAAGATCTGAGCGATACGCTTACCGAAAAAGGTCTCAATATCGGAAATCTCATGCGGCGTTTTCAGAACTACTTGAAAAAGAACCGGGAATGGCTGCTGAGAGACGCTCCGAGACGAAAGGACCTGAGGATATTTGAAGCGGTCTATCATTTCAGTCTGTACCGCTATCTCTGTGATTTCCTGGGAACGAGAGATGCCCGCGTCTGGCCTGAATTTCCAACGGGCAACGGGAAAATTGATATCATTATTGAATATGCGGGCCTGATTTACGCGCTGGAACTTAAATCTTATACAGACGAAAGGCAATATTACGAGGCACTGGATCAGGCTGCGCAGTACGGGAGGCAGCTCGGACTTTCGGAGGTTTCGCTGATTCTTTTCGTGGAATATGTTGATGATGCCAATCGTGAGAAATACGAAAACGCTTACACTGATAAAGATACCGGTGTCAGGGTGACACCGGTATTTGTTGAGACAGGGAGCTGACTTCAAGTTTCATTTCGAACCGGCGAGTTTTTTGAGAATACAGACAACCTCCTCCAGACCGATCTTTCCATCCCTGTTGATTTCTCCGTTGCATATGCTGATGTTATTTATACTGATTCCTGCCAGAGACCTCATAACCATAATCGCATCCCCTATGTCAGTGAGGCCGTTATTGTTATAGTCAATCACTGGCGGCACTGTGATGGTCGTGGGGGATGATACTGCGACCAGTCCGTCCGCGTTTCGTGCGTAAAATATAATTCTGTATTTTCCTTTACAGATAAAGTTCTCGTACTTGCCGGTAAAGACACCATCCAAAAAACCGTCTTTATCCTCATCCGTAAGCTCAACAGTCGGCAGAGTCACTTCCGGGGCTTTGAGATCCTCAACCAGCGCGGGGGGAGCGTAATTTGGCGGTTCTAACACGGCCCATACATTGGTCCGGCCCGAAATATCGGAAATGGTCGCGCTGAATTTCATGGTGGTCCCTGCATCAATTATACGATCCTCGGTTTTCTCGATAATTTCAGGGTACAGAGACGCAATCTGGAAACTACTGACCAGGTAGGTATCCTTGAGGATGATTCCATCCGGCTCCAATTTCGGATTCATCCGGCTGTACGGAGTACCGCAGTCTTTCAGTTGTTCCTTTGCCACATTGAAACTCTTACCAAAGGTTTCTCCGCTGTAAAGTCTGTCCATGAAGAACTGTGTAAAAGACATACGCCCCCTCAGTCCCAGATAAGCATCGTTCTCACCAGTACAGGTGATGATCATGCGGCCGGAGCCTTTATCCCCCGGACTTACGGCCAGATCATCTGTAAAACTCCCGGATTTGCACGCTTCAATCAGGACGACGACATCTCTGTCTGTATTCTTCTGAAATATTGAGAGCGAGTCGTTCAAAGGACCCGCAGTCATAAGCTGACCCGGATAAACCTCAAAAGTGTCAATTCCCCCATGATTGATCAGCACCAGATAGAGAGGGCCTGTGCTGGACTGCTCTGCTGCCCAGGTTTCGATGACCTGGTAAAGTTCATCCGCTGTGGGCGTGTCATCACTGACAATCGGGTCATCATAGCCATCATTATCAATGTCGTGGGATGGCTCAGGATTAAAGTAGCAGATATCTTTTTCTTCAAATCCCCTGCGGATAAATCTCAAATAGACTGTATCCGCAAGATACTGAGTGGATTCTTTCAAAGTATTGCTCTCATCAAGTCCGCCACCTGCCACAAGGATCAGATTGCCGTATGTCTGAACTGCGGGTTTCTCTTCTGTCCCGATTTTCAGACTGATCTCAGCGACCTGCCCTTCCGCGCTTGCATAAATAATCACATGGCCGTCAGATATGCCAGTAACGATGCCATTCTCATCCACACCAGCAATATGTTCATCAGATGATGACCACTCCGCGGCACTGACAGCCTCCTGGCTGGCATCGGAGTAAGTTCCCAGGGCATTCAGTTGCAGGGTTTCATCAATATTCACCTGATCCGAGTGAGCTGACACGCGGATATTGACAAGAACTCTCAGCGCGGTAAGGAGCGTTGTTTCAGTGGAGAGATGATAGAATGACGCGGGATCAATATCTTGTCCTGGTTCAATTTTAATATAATAATTCCCGGGTCCCAGGGTTCTTTCCAGGCCCACAGGTTCACCATCTGCTGATGTTTTTGAATATACCGGCGTTCCTTCTCCGTTGGTGATACTGACCTCATAATCGGCAGTTTCACTGTCCGAAGTGAAAGAGATGAGAACAGACATCTCCTCGGGCACAGAAAAGCCATAATAATCCACGTCTGAGTCAGAGTAAATTCTGCCCTGCCTAGGGTGAGAACTGTCCAGCGCGTTTGCAAAAACCAGGGTGTTATTGGATTCGATCTCCACCCGGGTGTTGTCAGATTCGTTTATCGTGATGGTATAAAAGGGCTGATATCCGCGATCTCCGGAATATTCTGTTTTAAGATAATAACACCCCGGGGTCAGCCCCACTTCAATGAATGCAGATAATGCATTTTTGGGACAAACCGTAGCGTCTATGGGATGCTGATCATCTTCCCGGTAAAGTGTGAGATGGTATTCAGTATCATTGCTCCGGGTCGTGAAATCAGCTTTTATGTAACAGGGAGTATTAAGAGAAAATAATATACTTCGCAATGCTTTCATCAAAGGCGAGGCCACAGATGGAAATGGAGATATGATCGGGTATGATATTGAGAATCCTTCCGGAATGATTGAAATCAACGGAGATGAAATCATATATGGGGATGAGACGGTCGCTTATAAGGTTGACATTGTTGATTTTAAAGCCGGAGATGATATGGCTGTCAGCGATACAGCGTCCCTGATTCTTCCCGGTCCTCCGAAGCCAGGACAATATAGCCTGAAGGTTTCCAATGGTAATGAGGAAGATATATTGAAGGGTGCTGTCACTTTCGGAGAGACCCCTCCGGAAAGACGAAAAGCCATTATTATCGCTGGCGGCGGAGACCCGAGTGATGATCTTTGGAACGCCACCGTGACTTGTGCGAATGAAGCCTATTTGGCTCTACTTTCCCAAGGCTATGTTGCTGACACCATATATTATCTCAATTCGGTGTCTGAGACCGACGCTGACGGTGACGGCAAGAAAGATGTTGATGCGGAAGCCACACTGGAAAATCTGGAGTATGCTATAAACACCTGGATCCGGCATCCTGAAAATCCTGAAAACACCACAGATGAACTTGTCATCTATATGGTCGGCAACGGTGGGATTGACGACAGCGGCGACAGCGGCTATTTTGAGATGAACACTGTGACAACAACGGATGAGAATAAGGGAAGGCTATATGCTACGAAGCTTGCCCAGTGGCTCAATGATTTGCAGCCTGATGCCGGAAGCAAAGAGCCAGACCCAGAGCCTTCTGTCACTCCGAAAAAAATTGTGGTGGTCTATGATGCGGACAGATCAGAAAGCTTTCTTTCCTCTGAAACGCTGTCAGTGCCCAAAAATGGAGAGCGTTATTTCATCACCAGCTCATCGGAAAATGAGCGCGCCTGGTTTCTCGAAAACGGAACATTTTCATTTTCATACCATTTCTGGGACTTTGTTGAGAGCAATGGATATCTGTGTAAAGCCTTCATACATGCCAGAGATATGATGGAAACAGATCAGATAGCGCAGATTGATACCAATACAGATGGAGAGGCAGATGAGATATACGAGAGAGGAATAGGGGAAAACAATACTATCATAACCATTAACGGAAACGAGATGGAGGAAAATATCCCCATCGGCAGAGGGCGTGTGGTTACATGTGTTGCTCCTGAAATAGAGGTTTGTGAAGACGACGGATTTCTGAAGATCACCGGACATGATTTGAAGCAACTTGAAGATGAAGGGATATCCCAGGAAACCATCAGTCAGTTGGGTAGTTTGAAAAATCGGGCATACAAAAATTCAGAGCAGTTCAAAAGTGATCTGAAAGAGACTGTCGGGGAACTGACAGATGAACTCAGTTCAATGATTCTGGAGCTTGCGAAAAAAGCTGAACCAATGATCCAAGTTGGTGATACCATGGCCTTCTGCACCAAAATTGTCAGTGATGCAAGTGATGTCGGAAAAATCGTGGCGAGGATTACCCTGCCTGAAAGTTCGCAGGTCACGTTCCGTCCTGCGGAAGAACTTGAAAGTGATGAGGATAATGTTATTTACACAGGAAAATATGAAAAATTCATCAGACCAGGGAAATACACCATCTCGTTTCAGGCAGCTCACATAAAAGATGAGTGTCCTCCGTCAGAGGTCAAAACCATCACTGTCAACTGCCTTCTCAAAGGGGATATCAGCAGGAATGACAGGATTGATCTGGCTGATGCGGTGCTGGCCCTGAGAATGACAGCAGCGACAGATCCCATTGAGATAGAGAACCCGTCAGAGATTGACGTAAACGGAGACGGAGAGATCGGGTTGGCGGAACTGATTTATATTCTCAAAGAGCTGACGCAAATGTAATCATAAGTTTTTCAATATTCTGATTATAACGGATTTTGGAGAGACCTGAAATATGACAGCGGATTGGAGGATCAAACGGATATTCTGTCAGTCCGTCTCATCCTCCGATCCGTTGTCATATTGCCTGAGACCGCAAAAAAAGCGATCAGAATCAGTCATACTGACCGGCCTCCCCTGAATCCGTTACAATCAGAAACTTGATTATCGAGTATCAGTAGATCGAAAACTTTTCGGGATAAAAGGAGTGCAAAAATGAAGCGAACGCGGAATTTTTGCAAAAATTCCGCGTTCGCTTCATTTTTGCACTCCTCGTAATTGATTTGGAAACAGTAGGTTATAAATTATTTTCGATCTACTGAGTATATAAAAACTTTTGCTCATGAGTTACAAAAAGGAGGCAATATCATGCAGTCCCCAAAAAATACTTATGTCATCACCCCGGTTATACTGAACATATTGATATGTTATCTCTTGCTTGCCCCCCTGGCCGTGTCTGCGGAACTGAAACTGGAATCAGTCTATCCCAACGCGGGTGTTCTGGACCAGAATATGACAGTGACACTCACCGGCACCGGGTTTGATGAAAACACAAGGGTTTCCATGCTGCCGGATGTGGGAAACAGGAAAGCCATTATCGGTACTGCGGATACCTCGGGAGGTGCCCGGGGCATTGCCATAGCAGACAGCACAGCATACATCGCAGATGGAAAGAACGGATTGCAGATATTTGACATCAGGAATCCGGAAACCCCTTCTCTCATAGAATCCGCGGACACCCCTGGAGAGGCGATTGATATTGCAGTGAGCAATGGCATGGCATATATTGCTGACGGAACTCACGGATTGCAGGTGATTGACCTGTCCGGCCCCTCGCTGATCAGTTCCCTGGATACCCCCGGATATGCCCAGGGCATCACCATAGCAGACACCACAGCATACATCGCAGACGGTGAAAAAGGCGTGCAGATCATAGATATCAGTGATCCGAAAAAACCTTCCCTGATCCGTTCTGTGGACACTCCCGGAGAAGCTTATGAAGTCGCTGTCAGAAATCAGACCGCTTATGTGGCGGATTATTATGGCGGCATCCAGGCCATCAACCTCGATGATGGCTCGGTCAGAACTGTGAATTCCCGGATAGATAAAGCTTGCGGCATTACCATCAGCGGAGATATCGCTTATGTGACTGATCATTTTAACGGATTGTATATCATAGATATGAATGATCCCTCCTCAATCCTCGGTTCTGTTGATACAAATGCCAATACCTATGCAGTATCTGTCGCTGATCAGAGTGTTTTTGTGGCGGACTATATGGGGGTAAAAGTGATTGACGTCAGCAATCCGTCCCATCCTGAAATCAGATGGATGGTGAAAACCCCGGGACCTGCCCTTGACATCCGGGTCATCGGAAAGAACGCATACACTGCCAACGGGATTCCATGATCAATGTCCTTGATCTGGGGATTTTTGCAGATCACTGGGGTGAAAGCTCATCACGCTCCTCCCGAAGTTCAGATTCGGACACTCCGGCAGGCTGCGCCCTGGATATGAATTATGCAACCAGCTATTATGACGACGAAATTTCGTCAAAAGATATTGATTCGACGGTCATTGCCGAAAAAGGTGCGGAAATAGTGGCAGCCGTGGTGGCCCAGAATGTCACTAATCTGGACACATATCAGCTACTGATCACTTTTGATCCGGACCGGATGATGTTTATTGAAGCTTATGAAGATTCGCCGGACGGGGAAGTGCAAAATTTTTTGAAAAAAAACAGCGGGGAGACCCTTGGATTTCAGGCTGTTGAACAAATTCCCGGAACAATCAATATTGCCAATGCATTGGCAGGAAGGGACACAGGTAAAGCACCTGACGGTTCCGGCATCATTGCCTTCCTGAAATTTAAAATTCTTGACAACGCTTCTAATAACTGGTTGAAGTTTCACAGTGTGAATTACCTGAATTCAGATGGTGTGGACAGGACGCCTGACAGCCTTATGGATGCGGTGGTAAATCCCATGTCATGTGATGATGATCTCGTCGGAACGGTAAGTCTGAAGGATGCGATCCTGATCTTGCAGACTTTGACGGGCCTGGAACAAGGCACTGGCATTTCTGATATCAATGGCGATGGTATCATTGGAATTGCTGATGTGGTTTCTATTTTAAGGGCTGTGGTCTGTGAGAACATGTAAACAGCCATGAGCGAAATATGAAACTCGGAGCAAATCACGAATCACAAATCACAAATTACAAATTACAAATTACAAATTACAAAATCATAAAGGAAAATATCATGCTGTGGAACAGATTGATTTCAATCATTTTCTGTGTACTTGTTTTTGGAGCAACAACTTCTCCTGTCTGGGCAGGCCAGAACGCGTCTGCGGGGTGTGCATTGGATATGAATATTGAAACCCGTGATTATGATGCGGGAATCAGTTCCAAAGATATTGAATCTGCGATCATGGCTGAACCTGGCGATGAAATACGGGTTGCGGTGGTTGTCCAGAATGTCAGCAATCTGACCTCCTATCAGGCTGTGGTGAATTTTGATCCTGCCCGCCTGAGCTTTATTGAAGGATATGATGATGATCCGTCCGTGGGAATAAATAATTTCTGATTATAACGGATTCGGGGGAGGCCCGCGAATATGACATCGGATTTAAGGATTTACCGGATATTCCGGGCCGGGACATCCGTCTCATCCTCCTGTCCGCTGTCATATTGCCCGATACCGCGGAAAAAACCCCGGGCCTCCCCAAAATCCGTTATAATCAGTATATTTTTAATTTGGGGAATTCTTTTTTGAGGATCGAGGATAAACAAGAATAAAAAGACCATTACCTGAATTGGCTTTATATCATCGGCTTTATTTCCGGTCATTTGAAGCTCCGCCCCGGTCATCAGTTCGAGCCTCAAATACAGAAACAGATAAGAAGCTGACCAAGTGCTTATGCGGATGTTAGGGAACTCGAAATAAATAATATACCCGATACAAAAAACGTAGGGTGGGTGGAGCGAAGCGCAACCCACCGCACAAGGTGGGTTGCGCTTCGCTCCACCCACCCTACTGCCTGACCGCATTAATTATGATGGGTAAAGTCGCTTCAGTTTGACTCGGGCATCTGTGTTCGTGAAACGCCATATGACTTTCGCGGATTTCTCATTCCGCTTTTTTTCCCAGGCGGAGATTTCTCTTTTCAGGGTTTCCGTATCGCCGATGCGCCTGTCAATACATTGGCCTGACAATACTGAAATTTCTATCTCCGCCATATTCAGCCAGCTGGCATGCTTCGGGGTATAATGAAATTCCAGCCGGCGGAGAATTCTCCGGGCTTCTCCGGGTTCGAACCGCTCATAAAGGGAGGAGGGAGTATGAGTATTGAGGTTGTCCATAACTATTCGGATTTTTACCGCATCCGGATAAAGTTCGTCTGTTATGAGTTTCATCATATCGGCGAAATCCATCTTTGTCCGCCGCTGTGTGACTATGACACGCCGCTGTCCGGCTGCCGGTTCGAGAATTATAAAAAGGTTCGCCGTCCCGTTCCGCTCGTACTCGTAATCATAGCGCAGAGGTTTTCCTGCCTCACGGGGCAGAGGAATTCTTGTTTCTCCGATCAGCTGACAAAGCTTCTCGTCAAAACATACGCAGGGGTATGCCGCATCATAAGGTTCCTCATAAAGATCGAGAACATCTTCCATACGGCAGACATATTCCGGTCCCACCTCCGGAATGCACCACTGCTTCTTCTGCCAGGGTTTTATGTCGTTTTTTTTAATGTTCGGAGAACTGTGTCGTCCGAAATCGATCCGACGACGCCGAGTTCGACGATCCGGTCCGCCAGAAGCTGCATCGTCCATTTGCTTCGCCCTTCCGGCGGATCGGAACACGCCTCGGCAATCAGAATCGCCTCCTGCCTGCCGTTAAGCAGGGGCTTTTTCCCCGGCCTCCGACGTTCGTTCAGGGCATTTTCAGAGCCGCCTTCCACGAAACGTCTCCGCGTGCGTTCCGCCGTCGAGACTCCGACATGGATATTCTCCGCTATTTCCCTGTCCGTCTTTCCCTCGTCGGCCAGAAGCAATATCTGCGCCCTTTTAAGTTTTCGGGCTCCGGTTTTGCCTTTGTTCGTCAGTTCGGACAGTTCTCCTCTTTCCTCATCGCTCAGATTTATTATATATTTTTTACCCATGGTTTCCTCCTTTTTTGAATTTTTAAAAGGAGATTATCATATGAAAAGCCACCTGTCAAATTCATTGCGGTCAGGCACTACATTTCCTTCCGAGTTTCGAGTTTCAAGTTTCAAGTTTCAAGTTTCAAGTTTCAAATTTTCTTCGGATACAAGAAAAATCCTGATTATAACGGAGTTAGGGGAGACCTGTGTCGGATATGACAGCGGATGGCAGGGATGAAACGGATATTATCCGTTTCATCCCTGCCATCCGCTGTCATATGCTGACGGACGGACATCCGTCCCATCCTTTTATTCGACACCATTTCCCGCCCTCCCCGAAATCCGTTATAATCAAAAAAATCTCTAAATCAGTCCTGCGCGCTTCAGCCAGTCTGTTGCCACATCTTTGACGTTTTTATGCTCAATATCAACCTGATAATTGAGGTCGCTCATGGCTTCTGTATTCAGCTTTTCACCCAGTTTCTTAAAAATGTCCTCCAGTTCAGGATATTTTTCAGCAATCTCCCTTTTCAGCACCGGAGCAGGATTGTAAACCGGGAAGTATTGCCTGTCATCTTCCAGTGCGACCAGATCAAATCCTTTGATGCGTCCGTCCGTTGCAAACCCCAGTCCCACATCTATCTGACCCTCTTTAAGGGCCTTATACAGAAGACCGGATTCCATTTTGACAATTTTGTTTTTGGGAAATTTGAATCCATATGCTCTTTGGAGATGCCGATAACCGTCCGGCCTTGCATAGAACTCCGCATTCACCCCAAACGCAATTTTATCCGGATTCGAATTCACATATTTTGCAAGATCAGAAAGGCTTTTGATCCCCAATTTTTCTGAAGCGGTACGCTGCATCATCAGGCAATAAGTGTTATTAAACGCCATGAAAGGAAGCCATGCCAGCCCGTTCTTTTCCAAGTCTTCCTGTTTTACGATCTCATAGCATTTCTGCGGATCTGTGATGGGTTTTTTGTGCTTTAAAATTGTCATCAGAGCCGTGCCAGTATATTCCATATACACATCTATCTGACGGTTTTCCAATGCTTTTCTTGCAACGGACGTTCCGCCCAGCCCGGTTTTGTCCGTACATTCAAAACCATTTTTCTCCAAAAGCACAATCATAATTTTGCCAAGAATCCGCTGCTCCGTAAACTCTTTGGACCCTATCACCAGTTTTTTAGATTCTGCAAAGCTTGCAGCAGGCGAAAGAATCATGATCGCCGCAACCGCCAAAAATACACATCCCACAATTGTTTTTGTTAATCGCTTCATCTTCCAAAACCTCCTTTGTTTGTTTGAAACTTGAAACTTGAAACTCGAAACTTGGATAAGCCGACTCGGGTTCAATCATACGTTAATCCCGGACTGACTATCCATTTTTCAATGTATCCGAAGACCCAGTTTATAAAAACGGCAAGTCCTGCTGTGGGCACTGCTCCTGCAAGCATGTAAGCCGGATCTACCATGGCGATTCCCGTAAAAATAAGGTCTCCGAAACCGCCGCCACCCACAAGAAAAGCCAGTGCGGCTGTTCCCACATTAATGACCATGGAAGTTCGGATCCCCGTGATAATAATGTACATGGCATTGGGAATCTCCACTTTAAAAAGGAGCTGAAGCGGTGTCATCCCCATGCCTCTCCCCGCTTCAAGCATCACCGGATCCACATTGGCAAGTCCCGCGACACTGTTCCGAATAATTGGAAGAAGCCCATAGATCACAAGGGCCAAGATGGCAGGGGTTTTGCCGATTCCCACATATGTCATGGCGATGGCAATCACCGCCAGAGAAGGAATGGTCTGGCAGATTCCGATAAGATTCAGTATCAGATCCCGATACCGCCGCATAAACCCTCTTGTCAAAAAAATTCCCAGGGGAACACCGATACTGATGGCAATGATGCTGGAAATCCCGACCAGATAACAATGCTCCAGAAAAAGCGACCATATTTCATCAGGATTCTCCTTGGCAAAGCTAAAAAATCCCAGGCTTTCACCAAAAGCGCCTGCTGCAAAAGCAAACAAAAAGCCAATCGTCGTCCAGATACGGCCTGATGTGCTGTTTTCTTTGTTCTCGCTCATAGGATACTCCCTTTGGCGGTAATTTTGCCCCAGTGTCCTCCTTGTTCATTATAGGTTTCACCGACAACAGAAACAAGGGTTTTGCTGTTTAATACGCCAACAAGCTTTCCTTTGTCATCCACCGCGACAACGATTCCCAAGTCATAGCTCAACATTTTGCTCAACGCGTCTTTAAGATTCTGATCCGGCTTCACCGTAAGCGTCATGGGATGGACGATATCCCGGATATTGCCGCGGTGGCCCCTAAGCAGATCAACATTCACATACCCCCCGAATTTATCGTCATGATCTGCCACCAAAAGAAAATTCAGATCATTTTCAAGCATGTGTTCCAATATTTTTTCGCTCGGGTCTTCATCATGACAATGAACCGGGTTGGTCAGCATGGCATCTCTGACTTTAAGAAGATCCAGGCGTTTGAGCGCACGGTCAGCCCCGACAAAATCTTTTACAAACTGATTTTTGGGTTGGGTCAGAAGTGTTTCCGGGGTGCTGAACTGGATCAGGCGTCCCTCGTCCAGAAGCGCAATTTTATCCCCCATCTTAATGGCCTCATGGATATCATGAGTAACAAAAACGGGTAGTGTTCTAAAACTGGACTTGAACCGATATTTCCTAAATTGATTCAAATGGTTAAGATTTTTAGCTCCAGTTTTGGAACACTACCAAAAAACCTTGAACTGCCTGTGTCCGCGGGGCAGACCAATGCTGAGATGAATCGTCATGAGAGGCAGAGCCTCTGAATAGCCGTTACGAGGCAGGAGCCTCGTAACGAGAAAAGCCTGATCTGTCCGTAGCTATGGGGCAGACCAATGCTGAGATGAATCGCCATAAGAGGCAGAGCCTCTGAATACCCGTTACGAGGCAGGAGCCTCGTAACGAGAAAAAAATTGTTTTACAGCCGGAAGCCACTCCTTTGGAATTTATCGGTCGCATAGTGGGTGTTATGCAGAAATACCGTCAGTGATGCGGTTCAGAGCCTGCCTGTCAACAACGTCCGTTAAAATGAGTATTTTTTTGCTTGACCAATGAAAAAAAATCTGTCATATTTTCTTCAAAAATAATCAAATCCTCTCTGTTCCTTTCGGACAACACCTCATAAATTCTCTCCATTTTCCATGACTTTCACATTCCTGCCTGATTTAACAATCCGAATGATTCTGGCCTTGTCAATTTTATTTTTGAATTTTAAAATAAAGGTTTTTCCTTTTCTTATCTGATTTCCCTGTACTTGTTATTTAAAAAATCCAGACCATGACAAAAAATAAGGAGCGATAAAAAAATGCTATTTCCAGATTACAGACCCAGACGTTTGCGACAAAACAAAGACTTTCGCCGTATGATACGCGAAACCGTACTTTCCGCAGATGATCTGATCCTTCCGCTGTTTGCCATTAACGGCAAAAATGTTAAAAATGCGATTCCGTCCATGCCCGGACATTACCAGTTGTCCCTGGACAATCTCGTTAAAACAGCAAAAGACGCGTATAATCTCAATATTCCGGCCGTGATGCTGTTCGGAATTCCTGATAAAAAAGATTCTCTTGGCACCGAAGCATATGCAAAAAACGGGATTGTCCAAAGAGCAGCCAGAGAGCTGAAAAACAAAATTCCTGATCTTGTGGTGATCACGGATGTCTGCTTATGCCAATACACAGACCACGGTCATTGCGGCGTTGTGGAAGGCAATATCATAGAGAATGACGCCAGTCTTGATCTGCTTGCGCGGACAGCACTTTCCCATGCAAAAGCGGGCGCGGATATGGTGGCGCCTTCTGATATGATGGACGGCCGTGTGACTGAAATTCGGAATGTTCTGGATGAAAACAGTCTGAGTCATGTCCCCATTATGTCGTATGCGGCCAAATACTGTTCTGCGTATTACGGGCCGTTCCGTGAGGCAGCCCACTCCGCTCCCCAGTTCGGAGACCGCAGAACGTATCAGATGGACCCGGCAAATGCGCTGGAAGCCATTCGGGAGGTGAGCATGGATGTGGAAGAAGGGGCAGATATTATAATGGTAAAACCCGCGCTCCCGTATCTTGATGTTATCTGCCGCGTCCGCCAGGAGATTGATCTGCCGGTTGCCGCTTACAATGTCAGCGGTGAATATGCCATGATAAAGGCTGCTGAAAAAATGGGATGGATAGACGGTAAAAAGGTGATGATGGAAACCCTTACCGGAATTAAACGGGCCGGTGCGGATATGATTCTGACGTATTTTGCGCTTGAGGCTGCAAAAGACTTGCTGAAGAAAGGTGAATAGCTAAGTTATTCTTTTCAGATTCCTCCGAATTTAGTGATAAATTTTTCCAAGTGAAAATCAGTTTGTCATTATCTGCTGATTTTTCTTCATATGCAAATTCAACATGCTATGAAGACAGACAGAATCCGCTGCCATGAATATCAGCAAAGCGTAAGATGTATCACTAGATTCGGAGGCATGCGGGGCGCGGCTATTTCAGCCAGGCATCCACTTTATCAGCATTCTCTCTGATCCACTTTTTGGCATTTTCGTAAGGGTCAGCACCTTTCTCGGTATTCCAGTCCTGAACCTGTCCGATTTCAGACAATGTCCAGTTAAAATTATCCAGGAACTTATACACTTCAGGCATCTCCTTATCCAGCCCTTTACGCACGATAGTGGCAATGTGTTCTGTCCCGCCATAAAGATTCTTGGGGTCTTTCAGATATTTGAGTTCCCATCTGGCAAATTTCCAATGCGGTGTCCATCCGGTGACCACCACCCACTGTTTGCTTTTAATTCGGTTTCCCAACTCAGCACACATGGTTGCACCGGAGCCTTCCATCAGCTTGAATTTATCCAGTTTATACGCTTTCAATGCTTTTTCTGTTGTACTCATGATCCCGGCACCGGGATCAATCCCGATGATTTTGCCATCGAATTTATCTGCATGCTCATTCAGCTGATCAATGGAGTCAATGGTCACATACTTAGGCACAACCAGTCCTACGCCCGCGCCTTTGAGGTTCGGCCCCAGATTAACGACCTTATCCTTGACCTTTTCCAGATAGTGACCGTGTGTTATCGGTAACCAGGCACAAGTCATGCCATCCACATCTCCGGTGCCAATGGCCTGCCACATGGCAGCCGCACTTACGGGAGTGATTTCCACATCATACCCCAGTTTTTCCTGCAACACGGCTTTGGTCACATTGGCGGTAGCCGTGGCACAAGACCATTCCACATACACCAGTTCAATTTTCTTTTTTTCCGCGGCAAAAGCGTTCGAAACGATTCCTGTAATCAGAAAACACCCTGCCAATACAATGATAAATAATTTTCTCATGTTGAATACCTCCTTTTTTTTGTGATTTGTGATTTGTGATTTGTGATTTGTCATTTGCTATTTGTCATTTGCAACTGACACCGGCACAATAACCCATCCCGAATCACCAATCACAAATTCCCATTATTCTTGTTTGCCCCCGACCCTTTGCATGATTCGGTCAAGGATGATAGCTACAATGACGATGCCAATGCCTGCTTCAAATCCTCTGCCAGGCTGCAACCGCTGAATTGCTTTCCAGACTTCGCCGCCAAGCCCTTTGGCCCCGATCATCGCGGCGATAACCACCATGGACAGCGCGAGCATGATGGTCTGGTTGATACCGGCCATAATGGTGGGCGTGGCAATGGGCAGTTGCAGTTTGAACAATTTTTGCCATTTTGTGCTGCCAAACGCATCGGCCGCCTCTACCAGTTCCTCTGGGACCTGTTTGATTCCCAGGCAGGTCAGGCGAATCGCCGGCGGTGTGGAAAACACGACCGTTGAAAAGATCGCTGCCACTGGTCCCAGTCCGAAAAAAGGGATGGCCGGAATAAGATAGACAAAAGCCGGCATGGTCTGCATGAAGTCCAGAATGGGCATAACGATTTTATAAAAAATATCGTTAAGCGCGGCCATGATTCCCAGAGGAACGCCTATGACGATAGCAAACATTGTTGAAATGAGGACCAGAGCAATGGTGTTTACCGTAGGCTCCCAAAGCCCCATATTCCAAATGAGGACCAGCCCGATAAGCGTGAAAGCAGCGATTCCCTCCTTTTTGCTGAAGAACCAGGCAAGACCTGCAAAGAAAAGGATGAGGAGCCAGGGCGGAAAAAACATCATAATATTTATCAGAATGGTGATGCCGCTTTCTGTCACATTGGAAAATGCCTTTGTGATAAATGAAAAATTATCCACTAAGAGATCAATTAAGGCTTCTATGGATTGTCCGATTGGTATTTTATATCCTTCCATTAGCTTACCCCTCTTTCCGCGAGTCCTGCCAGAAGAGACCCCTTGATGATGATCCCTACAAGTTTATTTTTTTCGTTCACCACGGCCAGGGGATAATTGTTATCTGCCAGAAGGGGAAACAGTTCGTTTGCCGGCGTGTCTGGTGCGACGCTGTCAAAATTTTCCGTCATAACATGCTCCAGGGTCTTATCTCCTCTTTTAAGAGCTTCTGCTGCATCCGCAGCCGTCACCATTCCTGCCAACTGACGGTCTTTGCGAACAAAGATGGAAGATATGCCGGCTGTTTTCATTTTTCGCAACGCGGATTTGGGCCCGTCAGTTTTGTAATAGGCCATTTCCGCGGGTTTCACCATTACCGATTCGGCTGTCAGCACTTTACTCATATCAACATCTTCAACAAACCTGACCACATAATCATTAGCCGGGCTGGTCAGTATCTCCTCAGCGGTTCCCTCCTGGACGATCACGCCATCTTTCATAAGGATGATTCTGTCACCCAGTCTGAGGGCCTCATCCAGATCATGGCTGATAAAAACGATGGTTTTTTGCATCTCTTCCTGCAACATTAAAAGTTCATCCTGCATATCCCTTCGAATAAGCGGGTCCAGTGCGCTGAACGCTTCATCCATGAGCATAATATCCGCATCAAGGGCCAGGGCCCGGGCCAGGCCCACACGCTGCTGCATTCCTCCGCTCAGTTGGGACGGATAGGAGGCTTCCCATCCTTTGAGGCCCACCTGCTCGATGGCCTGCATTCCCCGTTCCTTCCGTTCCTGAGGTTCTGTTTGTTGTATTTCAAGTCCGTATTCCACATTTTGTAAGACCGTTCTGTGGGGGAAA
The DNA here is from genome assembly GCF_017377395.1 of Desulfonema magnum. Taxonomy (GTDB): domain Bacteria; phylum Desulfobacterota; class Desulfobacteria; order Desulfobacterales; family 4be13; genus Desulfonema_C; species Desulfonema_C magnum. The sequence continues at coordinate 2,284,519 of NZ_CP061800.1, forward strand.
AGCGCAAAATTTTGGAACACCATTCCAAAATGTTTCTGCCTGAACACTCGTAATTCTTCCTCTGACAGTGCGGTCACATCTTCATTATCTACAAAAACTTTTCCGCTTGTTGGCTCAATCAGCCGGTTGATGCAGCGAACAAGCGTTGATTTGCCGCTCCCGGAAAGCCCCATAATCACCACAATCTCGCCCTCATCCACATAAAATGAAGCATTTGCCACTCCGACCCCGTGTTTTGTATTCTGCATGATTTCATCTTTGGTCTTTCCTTGTTCCAAAAGTCTGAGCGCTTTTTCCGGATGGGGACCAAAAATTTTGTATAAATTTTCAATACTAATTTTGTGCACACTTACCTCTTTGTTTTAATTATACTATTTCAATTTTAGTTTTTCCGGGCATGATTTTTGCATACAGCAGATATCAGACCGAACATACTCGTTTTTGTCCGAGAAAATACGCCTGAACTGTCTGAAATCTGTCTTCTATTTCTGGTGAAATTCTTATGCCTGAAAAAACTGAAATTCAGATCAGTATAAAAATAGTATGCTGGCGCACTGAGTTCCAAAATTCAGATATTCAGGAGAGACACGCCGCCGATATGGCAGTTGCTTCTCGGAATCAGTACCAGAAATATTCCTTCTCTAATTTAATTTCGATTCAATATATTTGTGATATCAGATATCAGAAAGGCTTTTTGATATAAAATATAATAATTTTAAAATATTAAAATCTAAATTGCAGAAATTATCCATTTTATTGTCATATGAGTGGCAATCAGCAGATCAAAATTTTATATCAATGGATAATTATTTATAATTATTTATAATTATATCTTATCAAATCTCATTTGAAGGGAAAAATTTCAATATTCTTAACTTTTTAATAATAGTTTCAACTCAATACTTTGTCAAGTGATATTCTGATACTCGATTATCAAGTTTTTTTGTCATTCCTGCTTTCGCAAGAATGACAGGGGGTTGGATCATTTCTGAAAACTTGATCATCGAGTATGACTGCGGATCAAAAAGCAGTGGATTCCTGCTTTCGCAGGAATGACAGGCATTTTGTGCGGACAGCATTGTCTGGCAGTGATCCGGTTCAGATTGAATATTATTCAGAATCACAAAAACGAAATTACAGCACACAGATATTTTTTTGATAACAGCTTTGACTTATCAGAAGAAAAGGTTTAAATTTATTATGAGGTGATTTAAATTTTACAACTTGGTTATATTCAGCAGATCGAAAGAATTCGCAGTACCTGACCGCAATAAATCTGACGGGTGACAGACCTCCGAGATTTTTAAAACCTGGGAGGTCTTCGGCAGCCCGAACCGTCATAATCAATGCAGGAGTAGGTTACACATATAGATTTTAAGAAATGTCCGTTAGTCCGGAGTGCCAAACTTGCAGTTTGGCAATCTTTCCTAAGCCCGAAAGCCGGACGCTTCTGCCAAACTGCAAGTTTGGCACTCCGGACAATTTTTTTCTTAACGCCTATAGTTTATTTATGAAACTGATTCAGAACAAGGTTTGTTTATATCTGACGCAAATGATGAGCATACGCAGCGCACATTAATCTGTGTGCTTCTGGCAGGATAGAAATGATAATAAAAATTGTATGTCCGAAATGTGAGACGATCCACCATATAGACAGCGCCCAAATTCCTGATAACGGAACCTATGGGCGATGCAGTAAGTGTCAAAACTCGTTTCTTATAAAGAAAGAAGTTCAAAAACCAGAACAGGTTACTGCTTCTGATAAAAAAAAACAAACAGGAGCAAAACAAACATCAGTAAAATCAGAAAAAGAAGGCAAAACCCAAAACGCATCTCAGCAGCATATTCTGAGAAAAGTGGAACGCGGGCAGGTTGCCGCAGCCATTTTCGACTTTTTTGTCATTGCCTTCCTGTTTCAGACCTTTGGTGCTTTCATCTGTGCTGCCGGGGGAACTCTGTTAGCAAAGGTGAAACTTCCCATAGGGCAAATTTTATCGTTTTTTTTGGTTTTTTTGTACCATCAGTTTTATGCAAAAGAAATCCTCTTCTGTTCAGCAGGGGAAAGAATGGCCGGATGCAGAATCATTGGAAACAGGAAAGAATGGACAAGCCCTTTTTCATGTTCCCGATGGCTTCTGTTTATCATCTTGTTTATGCTTCTGCTTTACCCCCTCAATGCTTTTGAGGCCATGGAACAGACAGGAGACTGGAAACTGATCCCCGTAATAGGAAGAACCGTCTTCGCGGGGATATTTATCGTTTCTGTCTGGCGAATTGCTCTCGGATATTTCAAATGGTCCGTTGCTGTTTGTTTACTTCTCAGCCTTCATATAGGCGCTGATATACTGACATATATGCCTGCCAGCGGGGAACTTGCTTTCATCACTATTGAGAACAACTTGTTTTCAATGAGTTTTCTGATCCTTGTGCTTCTGTTTTATGATAAAAACAAACTCCCGGATGAAGAGGACGCGGACGCGCTAATTACAGATGCTCAAAGAATGACACTGAAAAAGATTGCCACGGCTCTGGTTTTGCTTGTATTTATGATGTGCCTGTTGTTTAATGGGTGGAATATCTACTGGTATCATCAGGGCAACGCCCGGATGGACAGAGGCGATTCAGAGAGCGCTGTTGAGGCTTATACCAGAGCCTTAAAGCTGAAACCCCACGACACAGATGCCTATATAAAGCGGGGGAAGGCATGGAGCAAAAAAGGCAATTTTGACCAGGCGGTTGCGGATTTCACCACGGCCCTGGAATTAAAGCCGCATAATGCCTCTGTTTATGTGAAGCGGGGCAAGGCATGGTACGGAAAAGGTGATTTTGGCCGGGCCATTGCTGATTTCACCACGGCCCTGGAATTAAAGCCGCACAAAGCCGCTGTTTATGTGAACCGGGGCAGGGCATGGGACGGCAAAGGCCGCTCTGAACGGGCGATTGCTGATTTCACCAGAGCCTTGGATATAAATCCGTATGATGCTGACACTTATATGTATCGGGGAATTGTCTGGGACAAAAAAGGTGATTTTGATCAGGCGGTCAGTGATTTCAATAATGCCCTGTCAATAAATCCGTATGACCCTGATATTTACTACAACAGAGGGCTTACCTGGGAAAACAAAGGTGACTCGGAACGGGCTGAGGAAGATTTTAACAAATCAGAGCTGCTGCGTCAGACACGATAGCATTGCCATGTTCTTACAGGAGAACTGTCCCGCAAATGCCCTGTTTCGGGGTTCGCTCATATTTCAGGGAATTCTGCTTAAAACCGGCTCATACTTATCCCTGAAAAGAAGACCTTGCAATCTCGAGGGTAAATTCCCCCGGATTATCAGACCGGTCAAAAAGAATAATCATAAAAGAAAATACGTTTCCGGATTCAGGATCTGTGGTCGAATGATTATACCCGGAATGATTCAAAAGACGCTTTTTTATGGTATCTGAATCCAGTTCGGAAAGTTCCCCTTCAGAAAGAATATTACCAGAGTGAACCGGTGTTTGTGCAATAACCTCCCCTTTTACATATATTTTTCCTATCATATTTATAAAATCAGGGGTTCCGGAATCTTCATTTTTTATCTGGCCTGTTATCACAAAAAGCCTTCCGGCTTTGGAATTTTCCACAAATCTGCCCGTCACACTCTCTTTTATTACTGTTATTTTTTGAAGATTCGAAATTTCGGGCTTTAGCCGGTCTCCGCCAACATAAAAAATTTTCACAACCGCATCTCTGGCCGTACTGAGAAAGGAATGAATGCCCATGGTGCGGAGTCCGTAACCGATAATTCCGCCGAAAATAATCAGCCCCCCCAACAAGGTAAGAACCAGCATCCTGTTTTTTTTCCTGACAGGTTCAGCGCGTGTCTCAGCAAAATCAATAGGTTGAATATCTGGTGCCAAAAGCGATTCTTTATCATATTCATCTTCTGATTTTTCAAATCCGCCTGCCGGGATTCCCATGTCAAATATCTGAGTCATGTTTCCTGGTTCTTCGTCATGTTCTTCCTCTGGTTTTTCAAATTCGCCTGCCGGGATTCCCATGTCAAATATCTGAGTCATGTTTCCTGGTTCTTCGTCATATTCTTCCTCTGATTTTTCAAATTTGCCTGCCGGGATTCCCATGTCAAATATCTGAGTCATGTTTCCTGTTTCTTCGTCATATTCTTCCTCTGACATATCATGAGCTTTTTTCTTCTCCTCAGTCCCCGCATTTTCAAATACGCCTTTCATATCGGTTTCAGGGTCTTTTCCAAAAATATTATCTAACAGTTCAGTTACTTCGCTCTCAAAATTTTCAGAATCATATGTTGAAACGCCTTCTTTTTTTTCACCTTCACTTATCATTTCAGGTTCGGTGTCTTCTCCAAACAAAGCATCAAGTCGTTCATATGTTTCGGATTCAATAAGCGCGTCATAGCTTCTCAGATGAACATCAGCATCAGAATCTTCTCTGTTTTCCAAAAAGTTTTCTTCAATATCAGAATCCAAATTAAATTCAAAATTCTCTTCGTCAAGTTTTTCATCCGGGCTTAAATCCAAACCAAGGTCTTCCCCGTTTCCCAAAAAGTCTTCTTCAATATCAGACAGATCAGGTTCGTCATCCGGATTCAGACCAGGATCAAAAAATTCAGCGTCATTGTCTTTTCTGGTCTGAGGCACTAAATCCAAATCAGGCTCAAGATATTTTTGTGATTCAAAATCAAAGCCGTCTTCCTCCTTCTCATCATCATTATCACTGATATCAAATTCCGAATCCGCTTTGAGTATTTTATCCAAACTTGAAAAATCAGATGCTTCTGATTCATCAAATTCAGTTACAGAATCAGAGACTTCCGGAATTTCATCATCTTCAATATCTATATTTATATTCAAATCAGAAAGCAATGTTTTCAGCTTTTTTTCAGCTTCCTCCTCAGGCTGCGGTTCCTCTATCGGCTCAAGAATTTCATCAACAAGAGATGAAATTTCAATATGTTCATAAATTTTATCAGCAGAATCTTTCCATGTTTCAGCAGGTTCAGCGGAATCTGCTTCTTTTGACGCTTTTAGTGAGGAAAATTCTTTCCTGCACGCGTCGCATTTCAAAAGATGTTCCTCAAGACGTTTGGTTTTTCGGACATCTGTGACACCCTCAATATATTCGGACAGAAGCATTTTTACCTCGTTACATTCCATCTTTATACCATTTTCTTTGTTTTTCATTGTGTAGGAAATTATAAAATCAGGTAATAACTGCAAGAATGTCAGATAATAAAAGAAGATAAACAGTCATGAAAAATCGGATTTTTTCACCCCCGGGCGTGAAAATGTCATAAAAATAAAAAATCCGATTTTTTCAGAATGTATTTTCATGATAAAAAAACAATTTGTTATCGGAAATTCCTGTAGTTTTGTTAATAATATCAGCACCCGGCCGCAATGATTCCGACGGGTGACATGAGACCTCCGAAGTTTTGAAAACTCGGGAAGTCTTCCGCAGACTGACCTGTCATAATCAATGCGGTCAAATATAGCAGATGGAAAACCCCCTCTGACTTGGGCGTGAGATCACTCGGACGAGGGGGCAGGGGATGCGTTCTCGGTGATTTCCCTCTGCCCTCCCGGGAGATTTTTCCATTTACTGAGAATATACACGATTCAGGTTAAAGGACCGATACTTATTTTTGGGAAAATCCCTCATGGCATCCTGAATCTGCATGACTGAAAGCCAAAAATTGACGGCTGACAGATCAATTTGGATTAACTGTTGGAAATTGCAAATTTTTTTATTTTTAATTTTCAATTTTTTCCCCAAGCACTTATAATCAAACACCTTTGGGAAAATTCTGATAAATTGTTTCACAAGACCGGGAAACAGTCAATGGGGTGAATGCTGTATTCTATGGGGAAGAATTTCCTCCTTATCAGGAGATCAGAAATTTTTCACTCCGGATTTATGAAAATTTGTGATCTGCTGAGTATCAGGAAATCAAAAAATTTTGTAACCGCCTTGAAAGAGTGTGTTTATACATTCCGGGGCAGTGATCCGGATCCGTTGAGAAACGAACGCAAGAAAATTTCTTGACCTCTGGCTTGAAATTATGACAAAGTAATATTACTTAATGAATTTTTTTATTTTCTAGGAAATTATAAAATCAGAACAAAATTCCAAAGAAATCTGATAAAAAAGGAGATAAAATTCAATTTTTTATCTGGTTTCTCCGTAGTTTTGTCCTTCTGCAGAAAATAATAAAATCCGGTTCCGAACCACAGATTAACGCACATTTCACTGATTCCGCAGATTAAAAAAATCTGTGTTGGTCCCTTCATTCGTGTTTATCTGCGATTCACACATTTTTACTTTATTATTTACGCAAAGTTATGCAAAAGGTCTTCATAAAAAGAATAAAAAATTAAACAAGGTAATAAAATGATTTCAAGCCGAGTAAAAGACATTACCTCTTTCATTGTCATGGATGTCCTTGAAAAAGCCCATGAAATGGAACGCAACGGAGTCAGCATCATTCATCTGGAGGTGGGAGAACCTGATTTTGATATTCCCCTGTGTGTGAGAGAAGCCACATGCAAGGCGCTTGAAGACGGTCATACCCATTATACCCACAGTCTGGGCATGATTGAACTGAGGGAAGCCATCTGCGAATATTATCTTAAGACGTACAATGTAATGACAGAACCGGAGCAGATCGTGATCGGTTCAGGAACCTCGCCGGTCATGTTCAGTTTGTTTTCAGTACTTCTGGAAAAAGGGGACCAGGTCATTATTTCAGATCCCCATTACGCGTGCTATCCCAATTTTATAAAATTCATGGACGCGGAACCGGTGACAGTGCCTGTCTATGAAGAAGACGGATTTCAGTACAGACCCGAAGCAATTAAAGAAAAAATTACAGAAAAAACAAAAGGTGTGTTCATTAATTCCCCGTCAAACCCTACTGGAAACCTTCTCTCGGAAAACCGGATGCGGGCCATTGCTGATCTTACAGAACCGGGCAGGTCTTATGTTATTTCAGATGAAATTTATCACGGCCTGGTGTATGAGGGAAAAGAACATTCCATTCTGGAATTTACAGATAATGCCTTTGTACTCAACGGATTTTCAAAGCTTTACGCCATGACAGGACTCCGCCTGGGCTATCTCATTGCGCCCAGGGCGTTTATCCGGCCTATTCAGAAAATTCAGCAGAATTTTTTCATTTCTCCCAATTCAACAGTCCAGATCGCGGGGATTGCCGCGCTGAACAAAGCAGGGGAAGATGTCACGCGTATGAAGCAGACCTATGATAAGCGGCGACAATACATGATCCGCCGCCTCAAAGAAATGGGCTTTGGAATTACCGTGGAACCCACAGGAGCGTTTTATGTTTTTGTAAACGCCAAACATATTTCCAATGATTCTTATAAGCTTTCTTTTGATATTCTGGAAAAAGCCCGCGTGGGCGTGACGCCTGGCATTGATTTCGGGAAAAACGGTGAGGGATATCTTCGCTTTTCTTACGCAAACTCCCTGGAAAACATTGCAGAAGGAATGAATCGCTTAGAGCAGTATCTGAAAAATATTCAGGCATAAATACAGACTTATAAGAAAACATCTGTCGTTCAGGAGTGCCAAACTTACAGTTCGGCAATTTACAGCTGTAGGGTGGGTGGAGCGAAGCGGAACCCACCGGAAATTCTAAATGGTGGGTTCCGCTTCGCTCCACCCACCCTACAAAAATTGGAACCGCACAGGTCGCAATCGTTCCTGCACCCGGAAACCCGAAAACAAGGGGGGCTGCCAAACTGTAAGTTTGGCACTCCGGACAATTTGTCTCATGGTTCGCGTAGGAATGCAGTACGGATGCTTCACGTCCGGCTGTGACGGATTTCCGGACGCGAAGCATGTCCGAGCCATTCCGACACGAAGAATGGGAACAAGAATACGAGAATATTTTCATAATTTTTCCTGACACCTGACACTTAACACCTGACACTTAACACCTGACACCTATGATTATAAAATCCGCTGAATTTATTAAAAGCGCTGTTGAAGCGTCCCAATATCCTCCCGGAGATTTTCCGGAAATCGCTTTTTCCGGTCGCTCCAATGTGGGCAAGTCTTCGCTGATCAACACACTTGTAAACCGAAAACGCCTGGTCAAGACAAGTTCCACGCCAGGGCGAACCCAACTTATTAATTTTTTTCTGATAAATGAAATGATTTCCTTTGTCGATCTTCCGGGATACGGATACGCAAAGGTTCCCATGTCTGTTAAAAAAAAATGGGGTACTATGATTGAAACCTATCTTTCAACAAGAAGCGCGTTAAAAGGAGTGGTCCTGATCATGGACATACGCCGTACTCCCGGTTATGAGGAAATGAATTTCATTGACTGGCTTAATCAGTTTAATATCTCAAATATTCTGGTATTAACAAAGACAGATAAGCTCTCTAAGACAAAACAGATAAAACAGCATCTTTCCATAGCAAAGACACTTTCCGTAGATAAAAATGACCTGATTTTGTTTTCCGCGAAAACACGACGGGGAAAAGATGTTGTATGGGATACGATTGAAGGTCTTTTCACTTCTCCGGCGATTCCCTGATGAATTCACATGTGCTAATCTCATCGGCAGGGTGGGGTTCTGCCCCGCCAGTTTAAATCAGTCCGTTTTCCAATATCTTTAAAATTAAACAACCCTGAAACAGAGGTAACTATGCTGGAACATAAAGTTATTGTTATTGGCTCCGGTCCTGGCGGATCAGCGTGTGCAAAGGTTTTAAAAGAAGAGGCAATTGACGTTCTTGTGGTTGAAAAAGCCAAACTTCCCCGACATAAAACATGCTCAGGTGTTCTTTTCGGACAGACTCAGGTACTGCTGAAAAAATATTTTGGCACGCTTCCTCCGAAAGAAGTCTGCTGCAAACCTGAAGTCATAAAGGCATCTGATATTTTGGAATGGCACAAGGACGGAAGCTTTTCCGGCTATGTATGGGAGTTGGCCAAAGATGGAGAGGAGTTTCCCCGGGCCTATCAAAATATTTGGAGAAACAAATTTGATCACTGGCTTTTAAAAGAATCAGGGGCCGATTACAGGGATAATTGCCGATTCCGAGGCTATACGTCAGAGAATAACAAGATGAAAGTCGAAGTTTCCCTGCCTGACGGCGGAACAGAAGAACTGCTATGTTCCTATTTGGTCGGAGCAGATGGTTCCAATTCACGGGTAAGAACCCTGCTCGCGCCTGAGGGAGATGAACAAAGCAAAGAATGCGTTGCTTATTATGGTTATCATCGCTTTGAAGATCCGGGAGATTTAAAGGATGGTCACTGGTATGTGTTTATGGAACCGGATTTGGGAGATATCATCGCGTGTGTTCATCACAAAGATGATATGTTGGCGATGAGTGTCGGCGGTTTCAAGGGATGTGATCTTAAAAGATATATTAAAAATTTTGAACAGTTTTTGGCGGAAAAGTTTAACATTGTTTTTAAAGATAAGCAAAGAGAAGAGGGCTGCGTGTTGAAAATCGCTCCGCCTTATTTCGGAAGGGACAACGTGTTGCTTGTCGGAGATGCCGCGGGGCTGATGTATCTCAACGGTGAAGGGATCAGCGCGGCCATAGATTCAGGATACCGGGCAGGCAGGGCCATTGCCGGAGGAATTAAGAATGGGAGCGATCCCGTGGCTTCATATACAGAAAACGTGGCGGACATTGTGACGCATATGCAGTTGTGTATGGAAAACCTGCATTTTGTAGTACCCAAATAAATATTGCAGGAGGCATGTCCGCGACAGGCGCATTTAAGAGTTTGGAGGACTGAACTGTCGGGGAGTGCTAAAATGAAAATTCAGCACCGCCTTATACCCGCGGACCTTTGGAAAAATGGTGCTGAAATTTCATTTCAGCACTCCTCCCCCGACTTCCTCCCCCGATTTATGAATCCGCCCATCCGCGACATGCCTCCCTTTAGCTTATCATATTATAAGGTGCTTTTATGCCATCTCAGCCTGAGAATCTGTTATCTTCTGAGGAATATCTTGCCATTGAACGCAAAGCTGAATTTAAAAGTGAATATTTTGCAGGTGAAATGTTTGCTATGGCAGGAGCGAGCAGACAGCATAACCTCATTGTGGCAAATATTATCAGAGTGCTTGGCAACCAGTTGCTGGAGCGTCCCTGTAATGTATATCCCAGTGACATGCGGGTGAAAATAAATAAAATCGGCAAATATACATATCCTGATATTGCAGCAACATGCGGCCAGGAAATATTCGAAGACAGTGACACCTTACTTAATCCGCTGATGATTATTGAAGTATTATCAGACACCACAGAAGCCTATGACCGGGGTAAAAAGTTTGAACACTATCAATATATCAAATCTCTTTCCGAGTACATTCTGATAACGCAAACGCCGTACCGGGTTGAACAATATGTAAAGCAACGTGACGGGATGTGGACCTATTTTGAGTTTCGAGATGCGCATGATATCGTGCAAATTGAAAGTATTGAATGCGAGTTTTCTCTTAAAGAAGTGTATGCTAAAATTGTATGAGTGATTGAAACTGCCAGATGTCAGGAAAAATGCTGAAATGTTCATATTCCCCTTAAACCGCCAGGACATAGCTGTTAGCGAGAATGTGACGGCGGATAAAATTGACGAGTGATATTAAATTCAAAATACGGAGGAAAAATGGCAAAGCTGGGCACCAAAAAAAAGCCTGCCATCGTGCGGGTTCAGACAGAGGAAAGAGGAGCGGAAATCGCGTCCATATGTGAGAAACACGGATGGCATTACATCATCGGATTTGAGCCTGACAAACCCGAGGATACTTCGGATATTGACCGGCTTCTGAACCCTGTCACTCCCAAAAAGATTGAGAACAAAATCGGCCGTAATGATCCGTGTCCGTGCGGAAGCGGTAAGAAATATAAAAAATGCTGCGGAATCTGAATACTGAGTCAGACAGATGAAGGCGTGCGAAAATTACATTTTTTCATAATTCCTCGCACGTTTTCAGTGTCAGAAAGCAGCTATACATATCTTATTAACATATTGAAAAAGATGACATTGAGTAATGTAAAAAACATAAATCAAGGCAATAAAGAAGGAAAAGCTGTGAAGAACAAAGAACAAATAGAAAGATCAAAACATTTGCTGGGTGAAGATACCGTGAATATGCTGTTCCAGGTCCATGAGGATGCAATTTGGGTGCTGGAGGATTTGGGCGTCGGATGCAAGAATCCGGAAATACTGAAGCTTTTTGAGCGTTTTGAAGATGAAGGAGAAGCGATTGTTTTTGATGACCGGATATATATTACTTCCGATTTAGTTGAACGCTGCCTCAGGACCGTTCCGGGAACAGGGGATTTCTTCGTTCCCCGGAACAGCTTTTTCATCGGCGACGGGGCCTCATATATTTATGACGACATGGCAGGAAAAGGCGGGCTTTCCCCTTCTGCCGGACACGCAATTCGGATTGCCAAACTTGCCCAGATGAATCAGGCCGTGGCAGGTATGGGAAAGGGGGTAAGACTCCGGGATGACCTTTTGCAAATGAGTTTAATGGCCGAGCATTGCAGTAAGCCGCTCTGCCTGACAATAAATTCGGATGCCACCCTTGAAAAGGCAAAAGGAATCTATGCAAAAAAAAAAAACATCATGGCTGTGTTTCCCCTTACCCATTCTTCTTTGGAGGTTAATGAGGAACTTTCAGACTACTTTGTGAAAGTTGTAAAAGCCGGACTGCCGGTTTTTATCTCGGCAATGCCCCTGGCCGGGGTCACTGCCCCCTATTGTTATAATGGCGTACTCGCCATGGCCCACGCGGAAGTTCTTTTTGGGATTTGCACAGCCCAGTTAATTCGCCCGGGCATCACCTGTATTCATGCAGGAAATCCGACTATTTCCGATCCCCGAACCGAATTCAGACCTGATTATGGTCTGGTCAGCCATGATATAGCAAACATACTCATGGCGCATCTGAATCTCATGCTTGATATCCCCTCGTGTCAGAGTGCGGGAACCACATATGAGGAACATCCCACGGAACAGGCCATTGCAGATGTCCGGACAGGTCTGGCCCTGTGCCTGAAATACGGCGTCCATATGATTCGCCATTCCTTTGGCTGCCTCCGCGATTTTAATGATTTCTCTTTTGCCAAACTGGAAGCGGCCATGCGCATTTCAGGGGAAGTGAATCCGGACCAGGCTCCTGAAATTGAAATGCCGGTTTATGACCAAAGAGGAATGGAATCTGTCAGGAGAACCGGCCTCAGAGCGTACAACGATGACTCGCTCACCAAGGCGAACTTGGGAAAAATATTTGTCAATTAAAGCAGTTGTGATCTGACAAAAATTTCCCTGTTCCAAGGCTTCCGAAGTCTCTGAAACTTCGGAAGTCTGTTTTATAAGTACCCGATCAAAAGTTTTTTATACATCTTTTTTTCTGTGAACCGCGGAGAAACCCGGGTTTTTCCTTCACCGGAGGCGGATCATTCCGGGAAAAAAGCCGGGTTTCTTTCCCGGGCAGATATCGAAAACTTATGGTTAGGTACTTATCATACCGAAAAAATACGGGTGGTGTTCTAAAACTGGACTTTTCTGAAATCTGTGTTATTATAGTGTAGTCATTCAGGAGTAAAAAACTATTTTCGGAGGAATATTTCGATGGCACTGATTCCTGTCCGCTGTCCGCTTTGCGGAGGTGAGAAAGTGAAAAAAAGAGGAAAAACAGATGACGGAAAGCAGCGTTACCTGTGTCAGAATGAGAATTGCGAGGCAAAATTTTTTCTTCTCGACTATACATATAACGGAAGAAAATCAGATATTAAGCACAAAATTATTGAAATGAGTCTCAGCGGCAGCGGTATCCGGGACATCGCCCGCGTGCTGGAAATCAGCACGGACACCGTGATAAGCGAATTAAAAAAAAAGGAAACTCTTCTCGACTCGGTGAATTCCGAACTCCTTAAAACTTTGGAACATACTGAAAATATTGAGGTTGACATATTGAAAGTTGAGGAGGCTGAGGCGGATGAGATGTGGAGTTTCGTGGGCAAAAAGGAGAATCAGAGGTGGCTCTGGCACGCCGTTGATCACAAAACCGGAAAAGTTCTCGCATATACCTTCGGAACGCATGAGGACAAAGTCTTCCTCGAACTGAAAAGGCTCCTCGAACCTTTCGGAATTGTAAAGTTTTATACTGACAATTGGGGTGCTTATGAACGAAATCTCAATCCTGCGAATCATGAGATAGGTAAAAGAAACACTCAGAAAATAGAATTGACCTTTCCAGTATTGAAATTAACATGCTGTTTATATTGAGTTTACATAAATTAATCTCATGAAAATGCGTTTGAAACCAGCTTATATTTTAAGAATGCGAATCTGTAGTCAGACACTCGGATTTAAAATTTTTCTTGGCATACGACGGACTTCGTGATATACTGTACAAATATACGGTTCGGAAATATATGTCCGAGCCTCTGACCGCCCTGATTCCGGGTGCCGATATTATAAGGAGGTTCTTATTATGACAACGAAAACCGCTGAGGAACATTTTACCGAAGAAATGCTTCGTGCCGCCGAGGAGTTCGGAAAAATACTCCGCCCGTATTTCCGCCGGATGCCTGATGAGGATATGGAAACCCTTCTTCTCATCAGCATGGCGGTATTTCTCGGAGCGGACAATGTTTACCAGGTTATGCAGGTGCTCGGACTCCCGAAAACCGCCACCTATGACCGTGTTAAAAACGTCAGTGTTTACTGCTGGCGTAAGTTCCTGCAGAATCACCTTTACAGCATCGCTGTTCCTCTCCTGCGGGAGAGGCTCACCATGAGCGATGCCACAAAAAGCCGGGACGGACTGATTATGGCAGTCGATGACTCCGTGATTGCCCGTATTGCCACGGAACTCGGCTATGTATGGAAATGGTGGAGCGGCCAGCTTAAACGCGTGGCGAACGGGCAGAACGTGATCGCTCTGATTCTGGTAATCGGCGACATTATTCTCCCTCTCGACGTGCGGATAGTCTCCAAACAGGGCAGGGGGCTTAAAACCAAGCCTGAGATATATGAGGAGATGCTGAAAGCCGCCGAAGCAAAATTCGAAGCCGCGGGCATTGACATCAGCCGCCTCGGAACTACAGGTGATGCGGCATATTTTTCTCAGGATATCGCGGCATTCTGCCGCGGTGAATGTTCGGAAGAAGCCTCGTCCGAATCGGATGCGTCAGCTACAGACACCGGCCTTGCGAACGAAGATGCCGAATCGTCCGATCCCGCACTCTTACTGACTCTTACCGGAATTTTCCGCGGCAAGGACAACTACGTCTTTGAAATTGACGGAGAAATCCGGAAGGCCGGCCAGTGGCGGAAAAATTTCAAAGATCGTCTTACTCCCGGATGGGGAACAGACGGACAGCCGGTGTATCGAACCGAAGCAGTAAGCGAAACCTTCGGCGAGGTTATTCTCGTCTTCTATATTCCGAAGGGGAAACGGGCGGTCAGCTACCTTATTATAGCAGGACGACCTCTGCGTAGCAGCGAGGCACTGCATGCCTTCGCCTTCCATCATCGCATCGAAGAATTCCGGAAGCTCCTCAAAGACACTCTCGAACTGGGAGCAATGCATCTCCGAGATCGGAAGGGGGCTCATGCCTGCGTCGGCGTCAAAGTCATCGCATACCTCGTCGTCAATATGATGAAGCAGAATCTGAGGAAGCTCCGACGCTTCCGAAATGTGACCATTAACAAGTTAGTCAGACTCTGCCCGAAGTTCGTTGACGTCCGAAAAATTTTCAAAGAGCATTTTCAGAGTATTATTCCCAATAATCACACGTTGGATAAGGCTTTAGCGTGATTTCAGAAAGGTCAATAGAAAGGAAACATCTGACTCTGAGGACGAGAATAAAACGTCTTGCGAGAAAAACAATCTGTTTCTCCAAATTGGAGAAGATGCATGATATCGTCATCGGACTGTTCATCAATGTATATGAATTCGGACTAGTAATATGAGTAATAAAAAATGACTAGCTCCAAATTTAGAACACTACCAAAATACGATCCGACACCTGACCCTCAGAAAAATTCGATTACCCCTCTCTCAGACTGTTCAGCGAAAAGAACAGACGCGGCAAGTTTGACATATCAATTTAATTCGTGTAGAAAGGATTTGAAATTCGGAAATCTTTCTGTCACCGAGCGAAATTAAAAGAATTTTATCAAATAATATTCTGCTGTTATTTTTTGTATAAACGCATTATAATTCTTATCAGATCAAAAAAATCAGCAGAAAAAACCAAAGGGTTAAAAATTTTTCCATCAAAAATAAAATCCGTTCAGTTTCAAACTTGCTAAACATTTTAAGTTTTTGAATTGGGGAGACAATCATGGACACCTATCGGTTTTTGATTCAAAACTGGCCTGAAACCCTTGAATTGGCATGGCAGCACACCTATATTGTCGCGATTGCTGTTTTTATCGCCATTCTTACCGGCATTCCCATTGGGATCTGGATCACATTCAACCGGAAAGCTGCGGATATTGTGCTTTATATTGCAGGAATCATTATGACCATCCCTTCTATCGCGCTTTTTGGCATCATGATTCCGGTAGTGTTCCAAAACTGGAGCTAAAAATCTTAACCATTTGAATCAATTTAGGAAATATCGGTTCAAGTCCAGTTTTAGAACACTACCGGTTTTTTCTCGTTACGAGGCTCCTGCCTCGTAACGGGTATTCAGAGGCTCTGCCTCTTATGGCGATTCATCTCAGCATTGGTCTGCCCCACAGATACAGACAGATCAAGGTTTTTTCCATTACAAACCATTTTTGAGAGCATCAGATCCTCATGTCCGAAAAAGGCAAAGTGAGCATCATTAGGAGACGGGTCAGAAGACTTGTAAAGAAAAAATTGCGGAGCCACCCGGTTGAAGCTGTTCACAATCAGAGGGCAGAACTGTGTCTCTTTATGACGGTTGATTTCTCTGACCGCATCATCGGAGGGCATCCCTTTTCTGTATGGCCGGTCCGAGGTCATCGCGTCAAATGCGTCCGCGACAGCGATAATTCTCGATTCCAGCGGAATTTTATCCCCCATAAGTCCCCGGGGATACCCTTTTCCATCAAACCGCTCATGATGATGCAGGACAATCTCCGAAATTTCCCGCAGCATAGGAATTCTGCTTAAAATATTGTATCCGATCCGGGAATGAGACTGTATTTCTTTCATTTCCGCGTTTGTCAGTTTTCCCGGTTTGTTGAGTACCGCGTCCGAAACCCCGATTTTACCGATGTCATGAAGATGGGCCGCGATATGGACCCGCTGATGCATATCCGCATCCAGTCCCATATCCTCGGAAATGCGTTCGGAATATTCGGCTACCCTGAAGGAATGTTCCAGCGTATAGGGGTCTCTCGCATCCAGTGTGGTGATAACAACGTCAATCAGTTCGTGAAGGCTGACCGTCAGAGGTAACAATAGCATCTCCTTTCTTGTCGTTTTTTAGCGGGCAGAGGAAAGAAGAATCTTATTCTTCTCCCCTTTGCATAGGTGTTTGTTTTCAGCAATGACCTTTCTCATCGCCCCTCTTCTCAGATATTTCCCGAAACGCTGAGAGAGTATCTCCAAACGTCTGAAGCAATTCGGACACAGATAAACAAAACTTCTGCTTTTCGAGCACAGACAAACAAAGGCATTGACTTCATAAAGCTCCGCATAAGGGATTCTCTTCCCGCATTGTTTGCATGAAACGGTCTGACACTTGATATTATCCTCATAAAAAGCCTGATCCGGCTCCGTTGTTATAAAAGCCTGGTACATCATCATTTTTCTCCTTTTCCTGTTTTCATCCCTCCGGAGTGCAAAAAACCGCTTCGCTTAATTTTTGCACTCCGGAAAAGAGTTTCTTTCGGTTAAAACAAAATATAACATGCCTCACATAATACTGCAACGGCTCATGGATCTGCCTCTGTCAGAATAACGTCGCTTCATGTCTTCATTGGAAAACGACTTTTTGCGAAAGCCTCTTATCTCCGGCCCTTTTTCATTTTCAAAAGTGATCTTATCCGCGGGTATGATATTGGTGTTGATCAGGCTTTCAAAGACCGCACTGCCAAACGGAAAAACCTCTCCGATCTTCTCCGCATTGACAATCACCTCCCTGGTTCCCTTGTTTTTGAGCATGATCGTGTTCGCCAGTTCCCACGCGGAACTGCCGTCAAAATCACCGCTGAGTTCAATGTGAAGACTTCCGTTGACATGATGGGATTTTATTTTGAAATTTGCGCTCATATCCGGCTCCTTTGGATTTAGGTGTTTAGCTGTTTAAATATTGACACAGGCCAACAACGAAAAATGAAACATTCAGTTCTTCACACTCTCCGCGACATCGAACAATGCGCCTGAGATGGCGCTCAGGCTTGAACTCGGAAGCATTCTGACTGTTTTGTTATGCTTTCTGCAAAGCTTTTTCACCTTCAGCGCTGCCCCGTGACTGTTACAATCCACCGGACAGATAATCAGGTCCGAGCGTCTGACTCTGACCTCCAGATTTTCCTTTCCGTTTCTCATGTAGCCGTCATGATAATCAAACTCACCGCCGGCAGATTCGATAAGATGCCTGTACAGATGTTTTATCCGGGTGATGCCGCCCACAATAAGAATCCGTTTGGCGCAAATTCGGAATCTGGGACATTCCTCATTGCACCCGTCTTCACAACGGATAAAACCGGAGAGTTGGGAGATCAGCCCGCTCATTTCATTCGCCAGGCCATGGTTTGCTGTTTTCATATCAGATATCTGAGTTCGAAGTCTTTGGTTCTCCAGTTCCAGCCGCATGGTCCGATCCGATACTGCTTTATCCGCCTCTCTGACCTTTTCCCTCAGCGCGATATTCTCCGCTTCCAAATCTCGGACCCGCTTTTCTTTTAAAACCCGGTCCTGTGAGAAAGAATTCCGCTTCTCTGTAAAACATCGCATGTCATGTAACGCGTCTTTCAGGTTTGAATTTTCTTTTTTGGCTTTTTTATGACTTTCTTTTTCCCGATTCAGAAGCCTTGCCAATTTCTCATTGGCTTTCTGTTGCAAAGTGAGGTCACGCCGTGCCTGCATAACTTCTGCCAGATGGGCATGAGACAGCATATGAATCTCACCGAATATCTCCTTGAGATGTTCCTCTGACAGATTTTTTCTGATCGCGGCCACATAGAAGGGGCCATCCAAATCGCCTTGCCTGAAAGCATTACGCCATTCTTCCATGAACTGGTCCGCATCCAGATCAAAAAGACTTGAAACGCTGTTCTGATATTTATGCCTGAGATACCTTTCGACTTTCAGAGACACCCGGTTCTCTTTGTTCATATGCTCCATAATAATTCTGTGAAGCTCATAGGATGTCAGCCTTTTGGTCTGATAACCGAGTTTTTTGATCAGCTTTCTGTGTTCCGCAATACTGAGACACGCGCCAATGACAGGGCATTTGAAATGGGGATGAATCTCCCATATAAAATTTGGCCGTACTTCTTCGTTTTTAAAGGATTTCATTGGACAACCCTCCGTGTTCGGTGTCAGATGTTATGAAGAAGAAAGGTGAACATTCTGAACATCTGATATGTAACACCCAACACTCAATTTTGTTCAAACGTATAAATTTTGGTGAGCCTAAAATTATTGACAAAAAAATATACTTCTGTCAGATGCTTCAATAATGACAGAGATGTCTCAGTTCTTCAAAAGGTTCTTCGTCAAGAAACCTCAGTCCCCTTCTTTTTATATCGTTTTGGATCATATCCTCGGTAAAAAGGGTGATGACGACATTCATAACACACAGCGCATAATACTCAGACTGAAACAGGCTGATTTTATACAACTGCCTGACTTTTTCCTTTCCCTTAAATTTCTCGGAACGCAAATCCACATTTTTTCCCATGCCCCTGACTTTGTTCAGGGCGCTGGCGATGACTCTCCGTATCTGCTTCGAAGTTCTTCTTTTTCTCCTCGTAGCCGGATCATTGACTCTCAGTTTATAGGTGTTCACTGTATGTGCTCCGATACGCCAGTTGCTTTGGACTCTTTTTCCAACCTTTGCCATTTTCACCTCCGGTTTGCAAGCTTAAATTCCTTCTCAGACGCTGGTTTTCCAAGTTCCTCCAATTTTGTTTCCAAACATTGGTTTGGCAACGTAATAACTTGTTTTGTCTGAGCATCATTTACAATGATTTTTTTTCTGCCAGTATTTTTGGACTGATAGACAGCATCGTCAGCGGCTTTGATGAGCGTTCGGATATCCTTCTCAATATTGCCATGCCCGCAGATGAATTCAGCAACGCCGATACTGAGCGTTGAATCTCCGAGCGCGCCTTTTTTATATCTGCACCATATGCGGGCTGCGATCTCAAGGACTTTTTCCAAACAGGTTTCCGACACAATGACGCCGAATTCATCTCCGCCATAGCGAAAAGGAAAATCCGTTCCTTTTCGGGTGGAATCCATAAGAATCCTTCCCAGCCTGATCAGCAATTCGTCACCAGCCTGATGACCAAATTTATCATTGATTTGCTTAAATTCATCCACATCAATGAGGATCAGGAAAAAAGCATGGCCGGACTCTCTCGCATTTTCGGCAAGTTCCTTTATTTTTGCATCAAAACACCGCCTGTTATATAAATGCGTTAACGAATCTTTTAGCGACAAATCTTTGAATTCCGCTCCTGTTTTTTCACTTGCAAGTAGCTGAGAGCGTAAGAAATTCGAACGGTTTGAAATGACTCTGAGCATCCAGTTCATATTTCGCTTGAGTTGTATCATTTCCGATTCTTCTTCTTCCTCATTCGGGAGATCGAAAAAAAAATCATATTTTCCCATCCTGATGCGTTGACAAAACCCGTTCATCTCCCTGATTTCCCTGAGTACGATAACATATGCCAGGGCATTCGCCAGCGGAATCACCAGACCCACGGAAACCGACAATCCTAAAGAAGTATAACAGATCAGTTTTGAAATCTGCCCTGTTTCAAGCAAATAAAGCGTAAATATTTCTGGTATAATAAGGATAAAAAACAGCATAATGGCGATTTTATGTTTCACGCATAAACGAGAGAGCATATCTGAGCTTATCAACCTCCCTTTGAGCATATTCGCCGAGGAGTGCTGAAATGAAATTTTAGCACCACCTCACGCTCTCAGTCCTTTGAGAAATGTGCGAAAATTTCATTTCAGCACTTCTCTTTCAATTCATGAATACGCTCCTTATTACTCGATGTTCAAGTTCTTTTCTGTCATTCCGTTCGACTGAGTTCACGCCGAAGCCTGCGAAAGCAGGACCCCACAGTTCCCGGAACGCTTGCATCTGCCCAAAACGGATTCCTGCTTTCCTATAAATAACACGTTTTTTGTTCGAATCGGATCCAAAAACTTAATCATCGAGTTATTATCTCCGGGTGTTCAGGATTATCCGGGTGTTTGTTCTGACACCCGAACAAAAACTTTCCGGCCTTCCTGTTCCTGCAAGAAGAGCCGAAGTCCGTCCGAACTGGAGATAATGAGAGGATTCTGCCGGGTCATAAAAAGAGACTTGGCCTGCTCCACCCCCTCCAGCATCAGCGTCTTACCGGGAGTGATCCCCTGAAGGGTAAGGCTTTTCTTAATTCTCTGTCCTCCCAGGATATCTGTGACTTCAAATTTCTCTTTGACACCGGCAGACGCAAATTGCAAATATTTTTCCCCCATGCGTCCCCATATTTTGGCAGCCATGCCTTCGTTCAGGCGAATCCGCTTTTCCTCTTCCACGAGGGTGATATATTCCATGGGCGGAATTTTTCGGACAAAGGTAATTTCATCATTTTCTCTGACGCCGAGAGTCTTCAGAGTTTTTTCCAGAGAGCCGCCGCAGGTGACACCTTCTATATGACCACTCTCCCCTGGTTTCAGTTCAACCAGGGGAAGCTTACGTCCGTCATCCAGATGCGCCACGATTCGGGAGGCCATGCCGCCGCCCAGAATAAATTCTCCCCCGGGACCGCGAACTCTGACAGGCTGAATCAATACCTCTTCGTCCAGACGCGTCAAGCTGCTTCCCTCAAAAAGTCCCATCCGTCTGAGACGCATCTCCATACTGAGGTCTTCCACTTTCACAAGAATCAAAGTTCTGCCCAAAGGCGCATCAATTAAGGATGTGTACATGCTTGTTCTCCTTCTTCAAAACATTGCGGAGGCTTTTTTCCGGCCATGGCCGCGTATCCGAGTATGCCCACAGTGTTCATATTATGCAGGAGCGCGGCCGCTGCCGGCGGAAGTACACCGCACATTGCCAGCAGCAGAAAGATCGAATTGAATCCCACGGCCGATGTAAAACAGTTTTGGATAATTTCAAGGCTGTTGTCTGCTATTTCTTTGGCAGCCACCAGCGTGTTCAGGTCTTCTTTTAAAAGAACAACCTGGGCTGATTCCCTGGCCAGATCCGCTCCTCCGGGCATGCATATCCCCACATCTGCTGTGACAAGCGCGGGCGCGTCGTTTACGCCGTCCCCTGCAAAAGCCAGAACATGACCTGCCTCCCTGAGTTCCCGAACAATCTCAGCCTTGTCTTCCGGTTTGAGCTCCCAATGCACCTTATCCACCGCATCCAGACGGGCTGCCAAAGCCCGGGCCGTGTCCCTGTGGTCCCCGGTGAGAATCACAATTTTCTGAATACCATGATGTTTTAACTGGCGAAGCACTTCAGGGGCTTCGGGTCTTAATTCGTCCTGTAACGCGATCACGCCTTCCAGAACATCTCCCCTGGCAACATAAAGCAGACTTTTCCCCTGCCCCCGAATCTCCCGGGCCAGGCTGTCGGCCGCGGAACAGTCAATCCCTTCATCCTCCGCGATGAAATGATGGCTTCCCACAAGTACCCGCTCGCCCTCGACGTAAGCTGAGACGCCATGGGCGACAATAAAGTCAACCTGACTGAGCGACAGCATTTCCAGATTCCGTTCTCTGGCGGCTTTTACCACTGCTTTGGCAACAGGATGGGCATAATGTTCCTCGGCTGCCGCAGCCAGTGCGAGCAGTTCATCCTCGCTCATATTTTCCAGAGGGAAGATATCCGTGACGATCAGAATCCCCCGGGTCAGGGTTCCTGTTTTGTCAAACACAAGCGTATCCACACGGGACAGGGCATCCAGTGCATGAGAACCTTTGATAAGGACACCGCAATGCGCTGCACTGAACATGGACATCTTAACGGCCACAGGCGTTGACAGCTTGACCGCACATGAATAATCCACCGTAAGCACGGACGCGGCCCGACGGATATCCCGGGTCAGGAGCCACGAGGCCAGTCCCAGACCAAAGGTTACCGGAACCAGTTTATCTGCCAGAATGTCGCTCTGTTTCTGGGTTTTTGATTTAAATCTCAGCGAATTCTCCAAAAATCGGCTGATTCTGGCGGTGGTGGTTTCCTGCCCCACCTGTCTGGCGCTGATTTTAATCCGTCCCTCTGATACAAGGGAACCGGACAGCACCTCATCTCCGGGCTGAACATGAATCGGAACGGATTCGCCAGTA
Organism: Desulfonema magnum; assembly: GCF_017377395.1. Classification (GTDB taxonomy): domain Bacteria; phylum Desulfobacterota; class Desulfobacteria; order Desulfobacterales; family 4be13; genus Desulfonema_C; species Desulfonema_C magnum. Next base: position 2,307,058 of record NZ_CP061800.1, read on the forward strand.
ATGGAACTCTGATTGACCAGTGCCTCCCCGCCGCTCACTTCGCCGTCCACCGGTATCATTTCACCTGAGCCGCAGATTACCAGATCGCCGATTGTGATCTCATCTGCACTCACTTTGACTTCCTGGCCGTCTCGCTCCACCCAGACTTCCTCTGACTGGGGACGAAGCAGACTTCTCAGCAGCGCGTTGGTTTTTTCCTCGGAAAGCTGTTCCAGATATCCTCCGAGTGCCAGAAGAAAAACAATGATATTCGCGGTAAAGTAGTCTTTTCGCAAAAGGGAAAATCCGACTGCCGCAGCGTCCAGCGTTTCAACTCGGATGCCCTCGGTCAGCGATGTGGTGATCCCCTGGGTGAGCGTAGGCAAAGCAAGCCCCCAGCTTAAAGGCGGTCTGAACGGTCTGGGAAGTGCGGGTGTTAAAAACGCTAAAATTCCGTTAATTGCCACGCTCAGAGAATCTGTGACAGGTTCTCTGTGAATATCGGCCTGAAATGTTTCATGAGGAATATTTTCAAGGCAGGCCAGAATCAGCTCTCTGTTCTGCATATTGCCGTCATATCGCACAGCAATACAGGCTGCTTTAAGATTAAACCGCACTGCCTCCACCCCGGGAACATTCAGAAGCACGGCTTCCAGATAAACCGGATCAAACGCGGGATCATGCAGAACAGAGATACGAATCCTCAGACGATACGGCAGTTCATGAAGAATACGAATTCTGTTCTCTCTTTGTTTACAAACAGTCATCTGGTTTCTCTATCTTCTTTTAGGTTGATAAAGACTGTAATGCCAGTAGGAAAAACCCACCAGCGCCAGACCTGAAACAATATGCAGCGTCCGGTTCTCCTGGCCTCTGAACCCCGTATAGACAAGCGTACCCATGGATAATGCCATGCCAACTTTTGCAATGGAGCGTTTGTCTTCAGTCGGTGTTTTCTTCTTCTCCACCTCCGTGATTTTTTTCATATTTCCTCCTGTGAAACTTGAAACTTGAAACTTGAAATTTGAAACTTGAAACTTGGGATTTAAAACTTGGGATCCGGGAGTCCTGCGAATTTTCATGGATGCCTATGTAACTGTTCCAAGTTTCAAGTTTCAAGTTTCCAGTTTCCAGTTTCCAGTTTCCAGTTTCCAATATTACTCTTTCTGACTCATCTCGGACTTGATATCCTTGATCTGTTCTTTTACTTCTTCGACACCACCCTGGACCACGGACATGAGATTGACCGTGCCGCGCACAATAGCCCGCTGAATAGTGGAGTTGGTGAGCAGGAAAGTAAGCCCCGCGCCTACAAAAAAGCCTTTGAGATAGCAGGGGTCGGAAAAGTTAAAGTATGCTGAAAACACGCTCTGCTGATTATCATAAGGTGGGGCGTCTAAATTCACTCCGATTTCTTGACTGCTTTTTGGACCATCCCTCTGACCTAAAAAAACTTTATCCGCATGCCGCCTCTGAAATCTTAATTTCCGGGAGCGATTCAGCTCGATTTTCCAACTCGGTCAGGGGGCCGGTTATTTTTTTACAATTACTTGAAATATTTATATTTATAATTTTTTTTGCTCGTTTTTCGGACTCCGGAATAAACTCAGAATTTTCTGCTGTTTTATCCGAGAGTATTTCAAGACTGCCAGGGTTTGCCAGGATTTTACGACGTTGTTTGGTTAAAGAAAATAAAGACTCTGAAAATTCTTGTTGCTCTCTGAGACTGATATTCATGACTCTTCGGGCATCTTCTCTGGTCAGTTCACCACACATGGCGGGCATGCGCAGAGCTATGCGATTGGCGTCTTTTATCTCTCCGGTTCCATGTTGCTTTGAAACTGCGAACAGAGACTCTATATTATCAGAAGTTATTGGCATTCCTATATTTTCTAATTTAAGCTCCTTGGCAATTATGATATGTTTGTCTAACCAATTAGTAAAACCTGTACGCACAGATGATCGCGGAGGAATGGCTTCAAGCAGCTTTTTACTTTCTTCATAAGTTTCCAGGTTAAGCCCCTTAGTTTTAAGTATTTTCTGGCATTCTGAAAGAGTACCTGAGTCGCGAAGAAAACATTCTATAAAATTTCTGCACCTCGGAATCTGATCAATGCCTGCTCGCAGCTTTGAAAGGACGGATCCCTTTGGGGCACGACCTCTCGGAGAATGTCTGAGCAACTGAGCCGCCCAATTCACCAGGCGGCGGAGGTTCATAAATCTTGATTTTGTTGAAACCTTCGGAGGTGCAAGACAGGCAAGAACAGTCTGTTTGAATTTTTTTGAAACTTTACCGACCGCAGAGATAAAGATATCAAACATCGGATGATTCTGATATTCATGTTTTAAAAGATTAGCGACAGTGTGTGATATATCGTCAATGCTGACACTGGGAAGGCCTTGTTCCGCCAAAAGCCTGGTAGCTTTGGCAAGGTCTGTTCCTCCGTCTTTGAGATATGCTACCGGCATTCCCCCGATACCGATAACTTTTTTCAAAAAATCAGCTATGGCCTCACCAGTCCAGGATACTGCTACTGAAACAGCAACGCAGTTTACATCTTTAAGAGTAGGAGCGGTTTCATTCAAATCATGATGGTTAGCATTCAATGACAGCAAAGTAAGAATTTTACCTTTTCCTAAGGCAATACTGATATCTATTATATAAACAAAGCCGTTGGAAAACGGATTGCTGTTAATTTCAGCCCCGCGCAGCGGGACGGCATTTCGGAGTCTTGCTACGGATAATCGGGTGACCCAGTTAATAATTGTCTGAACACATGGGACTTTTGTTATTCCCAAGTAATCAGCAAGAACTCTGAGAACTCTCGGTACCGCTCGGAAACTTATATGAGCAACTATAAAAAGCTTCAAACAAATATAGATAAGTTCTTCTTTGTTGTGAACAGGCTGAGTATTTTTCTGACGTTCTTTTTCCAGTTGTTTTCTGGCTTCATCGGCATCTTTCTTGTATTTATCACGCTCTTTTTTAATACGGCGCTTTTCTTTTTCATGATAACGTGCATTCTTGCCACGTTCAATCGCTTTTTTCTTCCAGTTATCTCTGCTTTTTATCAATTTGGACTTTGAACTCATAATAATCCTCGTAATTTTATTAATATTGACATAATAGTATGGTAAATATGTTAAAATAACAATCAAACTATATATTATCAAGATGAATCTATAATTGATTACATGAAGAGGTCCAAATTGTAGTTAAAAAAATTAAGCCAAAAAGGCTGTTTTTAGACGCCCCAATCATAAGGTACTGCCATGGCGTTTTGAGAGGGCGGATAGCCATATTCGTAACCTTCGCTGTATTGGTAATAATTCTGGTCGTGCTGAGGATAATAAGCATATTGGCCTGCTGTATTGTATGCCTGAGCCTGTGGATCGCCGGAAGTGCAGCTATAATATGACTGAGGCTGAGTCGTCGCCTGATGATATGGGGGAAATGGTTTACTCATTTTTCTCTCCTTTCCAAGAAAATTATTTTTTATCAGATTCAGTTATCGCATCCCAGAAATATTTTGTGCCGGTTGCCACAACTACCAGTCCCAGCAGAGAAAGCAGTCCTCTGTTTGTTCCGAAACTGCCGACCACCGCGGTGGCTGTAGCGGTCGCCACGCCCGCACCGGCTGCTTCCTTGATGACATTGCCCATGGCCTCCTGGCGGTTTATCTCTCCTGATTTGACCTGGCGGATATTTCGGGCTGCCGCGCCGGTTCCGCCCACAATAGCGCCAACACCGCCCATGGTGAGGGCCGCGTGCGGGACATAACTGGTGGTTGCTACCCGTGTGTTTGCCACAGCGGTTGCGGGATATGCATGGTAAGACATAGATTTATCTCCTTATAGATAATTTCAATATTAAAAAAACGGGTAAAGCATATGCCCTGACATTAATATCAGGGCTGATAGCAGAAGCCTGCTAAAGCAGGCTGTTTCATATTTTGCTTTCATATTCGGAGGAAGATTGATGCCGGGCATCAGTCTTCTTGTATTTTTCCTTCGGTACTCGGGACATCTTTATCTTTTCGGAATGTGCCCACAATGCTGCCCATGGTTCCGAAAATAGCATTTTTCACGGCGCTGTTGGTCAGCAGCAGGGTAGCAGCAACGCCGATAGCCGCGCCTTTCCAGAACTGGGTATCACAGGTTTCCAGAAAATTCATTACCCGATAAATATCAGGTGTTCCGTTGGCAAAATCGTTGACAAGTCCCATCAGCTGGCCATATTGATTCTGGTCATGCTTGAAATGTCGGGGACCGCCGCCGCAACTTTGAGACGTTTGGCCCGATGCGAAATCATATTGTCCGGGAAAATTCGATCCGCTTCCATTTCCCGGCACAGGGCCTGTATGAACGCCCGGCATCGGACCGCCATAAGCGGGCTGGGAAGAAGCCGACTGGCTTTCACCGCAACTGCAAGAACCTCCCGAACTCGGTCCCGGTCCCTGGGACGGCCCGGGGAAAGCCTGTCCCGGAGGAAAGGCGGGGCCTGTATGAACGCCCGGCATCGGACCCTGCGGACCCGGGGGCATCTGTCCCGGAGGAAAGACGGGGCCTGTATGAACGCCTGGCATCGGCCCTTGGGGTCCCGGAGGCATCTGTCCCGGAGGATAGACAGTACCTGTATGAACGCCTGGCATCGGCCCTTGGGGTCCCGGAGGCATCTGTCCCGGAGGATAGACAGTACCTGTATAAACGCCTGGCATCGGTCCTTGGGGTCCCGGAGGCATCTGTCCCGGAGGATAGACAGTACCTGTATGAACGCCTGGCATCGGTCCTTGGTGACCCGGAGGCATCTGTCCCGGAGGATAGACAGGGCCTGTATGAACGCCTGGCATCGGTCCTTGGGGCCCCGGAGGCATCTGTCCCGGATGATAGACAGGGCCTGTATGAACGCCTGGCATCGGTCCTTGGGGGGCCGGAGGCATCTGTCCCGGAGGAACCTGGCTGGTATTCGCTCCCGGCATCGGAGCATGGACAGCAGGCTGAGGAGAAACTGGCCGATATCCTTCGGCCGGACCCGAACCAGAAACAATATCAGCATGAGGTCCCTGGGAAGCGAATGAGGCCCTGCCATTTGAAGGTATCTGAGGATTATCAGTCTCACATCCGTCCGACCCGCAGGAACAACCAGAAACCTCTCCGCCTTCTTCGCACGGAGAATGGGCAGTTTCACAACCTGTTGTTACTTGTCCGCTAGCTTCGCAGGCACAACCTTGTTCTCCCCCCATGATCTGGAGAAAAGCGGCTGCTTCCTGGGGTGATATTCCCTGCCCCTCAATATAAGCCATCGCGTCCTGAGGCGATATTCCTTGTGCATGTATAAAGGCCATAAGATCAGGAGGAATCTGCATCTCTCCGCCACCATTTCCTTCCTTGCCCGTCTGTTTCTGAGCTTCATATGAAAAAGCCTGTTCGCTCTGAACAGGGCCTTTCTGAGCATTCTCCTGAGTTTCCGGGCAGTCCCGGGGCCCGGTCAGTGTGTTATCAGTTGCGCTTGCCGCATCTGGTCCCATTATTACATTCTCCTTTCTTTACTCTGATGCGAGGATTTTTTCAATCCCTACAAAATATCATCTTTTTAAATTTATCAGCGAACATTAATCTTGCAAGCCATCCCCCGACCTAACACCATCCGAACCCCATTCACTACGATGATGAGGGGATCACTTTTTATGACCTTCAGTTTTGCACCGGGTATCAGCCCCATTCCCGCAAGGCGGGATCGGAGTTTATGCCCGCCATCTATGGCAAAAACACGTACCTGTTTTCCAGCACTGACACCTGTTAACGATGTCATGGCTCTCCCTGATCGCCCATGCTGATTACTCATAACTCAGGTTCCTCAGTCTGATTCTTTTTCGTCGGTCATCTATATGAAGTTTATACGAAAAATATGGAAAAGCCGTAAGAGCATCTTCGTCATTTCTCGCAAAACCGTTCAGTTTGAACATACTTACCTTTTCTACCAGTTCCTCAGCCATCCGGGCATTGCGATAATTGACCTGTTCTATCTGAGCCATGGCCTGACATATCTGGTCAACCCCGAGGGCCTGTTCACCGGAAGAATTGGTAATTTCGCACACCAGATGATTGATCTGCTCGCTGCTTTCGGTCATCTGATCCAGTGCTTCGTTCATTTTTTGAACAAGGCCCGACGCGCTGTTCAGACTTTCCATCATGTTATTCATGAGATACATCGTATTTCTGGAAGCCTTGGCAGAACTTGACGCAAGTTTTCTCACTTCCTCAGCAACCACGGAAAATCCTGCTCCGCCTTCACCGGCTCTGGCAGCTTCAATGGAAGCATTCAGGGCCAGCAGATTGGTCTGAAATGCAATCTGATCAATGTTTTTTATGACTTTTTGGATTTCCCGACCGGATATGCTGATGGATTCCATGGAATCTGTCAACTGTGTTACGGGTTTGTCAAAGCAGAGAAATGTCCTCGCCTCCTCAATAATACGATCAGATGCCTGAATCAGTACGTTGGCCCGGTTTGCGTTTTCCATGTTCTGTTTCATCGTCACATCAATCTGATTCAGGGAAGCCGAAGTCTCTTCGATGTTTGCTGACTGCTCTGACACCCCGTCAGCTAAGACACGGGAGGTTCTGAGTATCCCTTTGATCATGGAACGCAAATTTGAAATCATACGATTCTGAATGGCCGCGAGTTCGCCGATCTCATCTTCCCGGGTCACATTCAGCGTCTGTGTCAGATCGCCGTTTGCAATGCGGTTGGAAAAATCCGACAACTGTTTCAGAGAATCAGATATTCTTTTGGAAAAAATCATTGCCGTGACACATGCCAGTATTCCGAAAATACCGCCTAACATAAAGGAAATCGTAACGATCTGTCTGTGAAGTTTTTGCACGTCTTTCTTGTCAACAAAACAGAAAAGAAAAAGATTTCGGCGTTCCGTATCTGTTTTGAAAGGTCTCACGGAAAGCACCCCGCGCTGATCTCCGATAACATAGTCATCAGAATTGTATTTCAGCTGATCCATCAGAGAAAAATTCAGATTCGTCAGAACGATTTTGTCCTCACAAGAGGACGCTCTGAGCCTGAAGCTGGTGTCCTTTCTTTCGATAATCGCAATGATCGAATGATAAGCAGCAATATGTTTAAGAAGCCGGGTATCAATATTTTTCTTTAAAACCAGTGTGCCAATAAATCTGCCGCCTCTCAGAACCTTGCCGTAAAAAACCATTTTCAACGGCTCTGTTTCAGTGCTGATTCGGGTGATGATCTGTTCTTCAGTTTCCCACGCACCATCAAAAGATAATATTTCCTCGGACGCGTTTTTCTCCGTACTTGCGGTCATGCGATGCTCGGAATTGTAAAAAGCGATTCCGTCAGATGCCACAATCTGTTCCTGCAAAACGAGTTTATCCCGGAGCGGAGCCGAATCTTTGGTAAATTTGGCGATTCTGATCAGTTCGGACAAGTTAGGATCGGAAATGATAAAATGCGTGAATTTCCGATACTGGTCCATGATCTGAGCGATATCCGATTCAATTTTACCAATGTCCCTGGCAATCCTCTCATTCTTCGTAACGAGCAGAACATCCTCCAGTTTTACATACAGGGCCGTCAGCATGGAAAAAATAATGACGCCGGACAGCAGAAGGATAAAAATAATCAGTTTGGGTCCTATCTTCATCAGAATCCGTGCCTCAGCCAGTCCATATTTAATCCGTTTTCAATCAGTTTTCTGCCCCGAGGGCCGCTCATAAACGAAAGATACGTCTGAACCGCCCGGGATGCATCTCTCCGGCTGACTAGGGAGATGCGGGCAAGAAAAGGATACTCGCCATTTTTTTCCGAATTTCTTGTGGGAAGCAGACCGTTAATCCTTAGCGGCTTGCAGTTGACATCGAAAAAGAAGCGGGGTGCCATGGTGATGGCCATGTCCAGCGCCGCGATCTTTTCAAACTGATTGTCCGTGATTTCAACATCCATCACTGCTTTTTTCAGGCGGGCATGATTTTTCTCAATCCCTGCGGCCGCGATGGTCTGATCAATGAGATAATCGTAATTCGCGCCGCATTTCTGCCTGTAAATGAGAATATCTTTGTCCTCACCGCCCACTGCTTTCCAGTTCTGAATCTGTCCAGCGAATATCTCCGCCACCTGCCTTGTGGTGAGGTCGTTCACCGGATTTTTCCGATGAACTGTCACAGCATATGCGAGGTTGTCCAGCTTGGTTTCCACAAGCCCTGCGGCTTTTTCCCCATGGGTGAGGGGTCTGTAAAGCGTTCCGATGTCCGCCGCACCCGAAAGAACCGACTCAGCGCCCTGATTCACGCCGGAGCAGTCGTCATTCATAACAAAAGCGTAATTTATCTCTTCACGGTAAGGATTGGGAAGATTTTTCTGATTCTCGGCTGTGGCGACCACACCGGCAAAGAGACACCGGGCAGTGACATTCAGTTTCAAGACCGGCGGATTGTCAGCAAAAATCACAGGAATATTTCCTGTCTGAAAAAGTCCCATCGCGCCAGCTGCTGCTGTTAATTTCAAAAATTGTCGTCTGGTACAGAATTGGCAATTCATCTTTTTCCTCTCAATGGCCTATGCAATTTTTTTCAGGGGAGTTAAATCAATAACCTCTGTATCTGCTGATTGTTTCTGAACAGGACAGGTCTCATCATTTGTCAGAAGCTGAGGTTCATAAAACAGCAACCGGCTTGAATTGGCGAGAATTCCCACGGTGTGGGTGATATGAATCAGCCCGGCCATTACCGGAGACAGGATACCCAGCGCGCCTAGAACCACGCCCACGATATTTGATCCGGTGGCGATCCAGAAATTCTGATGGACAACTTTCATGGTGGTGTGGCTTAACACCCGGACATAAATGATTCCTTTAAGATCGTCTTTTACCAGTGCGATATCCGCGGCTTCGATAGCGACCTCGGATCCGCCCGCGCCCATGGCCACGCCAATATCAGCCTCGGCCAGTGCCAGAGCATCGTTAATTCCGTCACCGACCATAAGGACTTTGTTTTTGTTTCCTTGGAGTTCGTTCACGATATCCGATTTATCTTCGGGCATCACCGAGTAATAACATTCGGCCATGTCCAGCTGGCGGGTCAGATCAAGGGCACTGCATCTCTCATCCCCTGTAATCATAACGACTTTTTCAATTCCGTCATCTCGGAGATGTTTCACCACCTTTTGAATATCGGGCCGGTTCTGGTTGGCAAATCCCATGACTCCCATAAGCGTTCTGTTTCTGCCTATAAATATGGTGGTGAGTCCCTGCATATTGAATTTCCGAAGGACCCGCGCGGCCGCGTCCGTATTCACGGAACTGTCGCTCATGAGTTTGCTGCTTCCGATCAATATCTCATCTCCCCATATTTCGGCCCGGACACCTTTGCCAAGTGTATAATCGCACACATCGTGGGGGATAGCCTTTATGCCTCGCTTCTCCGCTTCAATCTTGATGGCCAGCGCGACCGGATGGGAATTGTGCTTTTCCGCGGAATACGCCATCTGCAACAGCGCGTTATCTTCCATGTCTGAAAAATTCGCCAGTTTCACAAGTTCGGGTTCGTTGGTGGTCAGGGTTCCGGTTTTGTCAAAACAGACAATGTCCGCCCTGCCGGCCTCTTCGAGATAGCGACCGCCTTTGATCAGAATATGCCGTTTGGCCGCAGCGCTCAGGGCCGCGCTCACGGCTGTGGACGCGGACAGGATCGTGGCGCAGGGACAGGCCATTACCAGCATGACGGTAAATGCCCGCCACAAGCTCTGGGTGATCACCAGGGTCGTGAAGGTCGCGACAAAACCGACTTTGATCAGTTTTGCTGCCAACTCCTCGGCAACGCCTTCGATGGGGGCCTTGTTCTCCAGAGAATCCTCGACCATTTGTAAAATACGGGACAGATAGGTTTTGTCTCCGACTTTCCGGGCATGAACGTAAATCACCCCCTGGCGGACAAATGTACCGGCAAAGACGTCGTCTCCGCTTTTGCGGAGAATAAATTCCGAGCGACCATTAATGGGAGATTCATCTAATAATGCTTCTCCGTCAGTGACGATGCCGTCCACGGATATTTTTTCCCCGGTATGGACCACCACAATGTCCCCCGGTCTGACCTCATCCGCGGGAATCTCGACTTCGACGCCTTTCACGAGAATATAGGTGCTTTTCTCTGTAATCTGAAGAATATCCCGGATGGCCCGCCGGGAACGCTCGGTAATCCAGGCTTGGAGAAGTTCCGCGCCGCTGGTGATCCACAGGATTTCCAAAGCAGCGGTTGCCTCTCCCACAGCCACGGCCGCCACGATGCTTCCCCCGAGAAAACTTTCCAGGGTGAAACGTCTTTCTCTGAGGCTCTCAAGACCTTTCCGCATAAGCGGCAAAGCGGCAATGGTCGTAATGATTCCTAAGGGGCTGAATAAACTCTGGGCAAGCGGACGTTTCAGAATCACCTCTCTCACAAATACGACGCCTGTTAACACAGTCATGCCCACGAAACGCAGGAGTGCGGATTTCACAGATACTCCGCTGGTTTCAACCGGTCCGTCGGTGTTTTTTCGCGGGGCAATGCGATTTCCCCTTTGGTCCAAAGCTGTTCTGACTGTCTCCGTGATCACAGCCTTTGTAATCACATCGTGATGATAACGGATGATGAGGCTCGAAGCTGCGGGATTGCTTCTCACCCATGAAATCCCTTTCGTTTCTCTCAGACGCTCGGATAATTGTCTGACTGCGGTTTTTCTAAAGCAAACTGGACGGAGTTTGAAGCGTATCCGCCCCGGAATGGAATGTCTGATTTCAACGGCCTCTTGTTTTTTTATGATCATTTTCTTTGTCCAAGTTTTAAGTGTTAGGTGTTAGGTGTTAGGTGTTAAAAAAAACGACCTGTTATTTTTCCTTTTTCCTCATACCCGACCGCATTGATTATGACGGGTCGGACTGCCTAAAACTTCGGAGGTCTGTCACCCGTCAGATTTATTGTGATCATGTACTATAGGGATTTTGTATAAGAAGAGGACTAAATCCTCTTCTTCTATGAAATTCTTGTAGCGAAGAGCAGATATTTTTTTATAGTCCGGCCATGTAATCCCACCAGAAGGGACCTTTGGAATATTCTCCGCTTCTGATCTCGGACTTGCCGACGACCGTCATGGCTTCTTCCAATGTGAAGGCTGTCTTCAGCTTTCTGACAAAAAGCCCCAGCCAGATTCGTCTCAGATCAGTAATCATAATTTTCCCCCCGGGGGTTGCCAGTCGCTCGATCTCATTGAACATTGCCACGGGGTCATCAACAATATGCGCCATAAAGGTATTGACCACCACGTCAAAGGCATCTGTCTCAAAATCAAGCTCTTTCACATCACCTTTCACCAGAGTGATCTGATCCGCACAACCCGCCTGCTCAGTGAGCGACTGAGCCAGGTTCAGGAGCGGCTCTCCGAGGTCGGTTCCGATGATTTCCGCATCCGGAAATGTCTTTGCAAGCTGGATCGCCACTGCACCGAAACCGCATCCGGCATCCAGTATTTTGCCGCTTTTGAATCCTGAATCTTTCAGAATTCGGGCAAACCGCTTTCCAACTCGCTCAATATTCTTTGCATTACGTTTATAATAACTTTCTGCCCACTCCTGATCACTGAAGACCCGCGGGTGAAACAAATCCGCTTGTTCCATCTTTTCCTCCATACCCTAATGCAGTGATTTGCTAAAGATACTTTTATGTCCGCCATCATCGGCCAATCTCGGGCCATGGCGGAATATCAGTCTGACCTGATACAATATGGAGGACATATAAAAGAAGGTCAACAAAAAATGTATGGAAATAAGCTGAAAATACGATTTCGGATCAGCTTTTTGTCACCCTTTCCGGGCGATATCCATATCCATATCCCCCACAGGCGTTTTCAGCGTGCGGGAACGGACAGACCTGAACCCTGCGCGAATCATGGCATCTGCGATCTCGCCCTGCTCAAAACCGAAGTCCGTTCCGGTTTTCATTCCCGATCCGATATGACCCAGCATTGTATCGGGTCTGGTTCGCTCATGCGTCATGCCATCGGCAAAACTGATGAAAACACCGCCCGGGCGGATCGCGTCGTAAATTTTTTTGATCATCGCATCAATGTCATGTCTGACAAAATTAAGTGTCGCGCTTGCCCAGATCAGGTCATAATTCTGTCCGATGGAATCTTTCATGTAATCCCCGGCCATGGTCTCCATCCGATCTTCCAGCTCGTATTCTCTGATATATTTCTCAGCAACTTTGACCACCGCGGGCTGATCAAAAATAATGCCTTTCATCGAGGGATGCTCGCTTACAATAGCGATCCCGAAAATACCGGGACCGCCTCCCAAATCCAGCATTTTTTTGAAGGAAGGAAACTCCGGGAGCTGCCTGATGATTTTTGTTATGATCTGGCTTACGCCGCCCACAGCCCATCCCACGCCTGCCTCGGCCGCGACTGCCCAGAAGGATTCATCTGCCATATCTGCTGCTTCGGGAGAAATCGGAGACGGTCCCTGCCGGATCAGATCGTTAAGATTATCAAGAAAATCAATACTGCCTCGCTGGGTTGCTAAAAACAGAGGCTCCAGATATGCCAGCGCACATTCTCTCAAAAAAATCTGCGTCGCGGGGAGATTTCGGTAAAGACCGTTTTTTTTCTCCACCAAGTCAATCATCGCCAGGCTGTCCAGAAAACGCCTGGTGTTCTCCGCATGGGATCCGATTGCCTGAGCCACCCTGTCAGCAGATATGAATTCAGATAATTCATTAAAAATTTTCAGCTCAAGACCGGTCATCATCAGCTTGGTGCGAATTGGTGCGAGAAGTATCTGATAGAGCTTGCTAAAATCTTCATTTACTTCCGGTAGTCGCTTCATTTTTTATTTTCCTTATGTGAACGCATTTTTCTATTTTGCCGCGGGTAAAATTTTCTTTTGCCGGGCAGGCTTGCAAATCCCGTCCGGCAAATTTTGTTAATCAACTGGCGGAATGACTTCTTTCACCCTGTTCTCAATCAGCGTGGCTATGGCAGGATCAGGAAGCAAGGCTTTGTCCGCATAGCTATATTCCAGACCTTCCAATGCCTGAGGAATCTTTGTCTGAATAAAATATCCCCTGCTCAGCATAACAGGAACGACCAGGACATTTCCTTCTTCCTGAGCTGCTGATACCACATCCGCGACAGCAGGTTCGCCCATTGCCACAAAACCGTAGCGGGCATCTTTCAGTCCGAGTTTGTTTTTAACCTGTGAGGCCAGGGATGAGAAATTCTGATTCCATTTCTCCAGACATTCGGGAGAATCTCCGCCATGTCCGACCAGCACGGCAATCTCCTGTTCAGGCTGCTGAATGATATCCCCGAGGTGTCCGGCCAAAATGTCAGCCACGGCAGAATTGTCATCCAACGCAGGGGTGAGAATAATTTCCGTGTCCGTGTCTATGGGAATCAGTTCTTCTTCCTCATGTTCATCTTCATGTCCCGAATCTGCATCTTCCTCGGGCAAAGCATCTCTCAGACCGAGGACATATCTGATTTCTTCAATATGGTTGGAATAACTGCAAATAAAAAGAGGAACAGCAATGATTTTATTCACATTCTGCTGTTCAAGCGATTTCGCGGCTGTCCCGATATCCTGATCATGAAACTCCAGAAATCCCAGCGCTGTGGGATAAGGCAGTTCCACATCATCAACTGCTTCAGCTACAGCCTGATTCCATTCGGTTTCGTCAGACCCGTGTGCGATGACCATCACGCCAATGTTTTCGGAACTGTCAAGAGACGGCAGCATCATTGCAAATTCATCTGCCTCACCCAGCATATCATCTGCGATTGCCAAAGCTGGTGATCCGTCTGCAAAGGCCGTGGGCCACCACATGGGATCCGCATAATTGATCAGATTTTCAAAACTGCTGCTGCCATATCGAAGATGCCAGTGAGACAAATCGCCGTCATGAGAGTGGACTTTCGTGGCAATGAGATGTGCATATTCGGCGGCTCCTTCCGACACGGATTCAAATCTGTGCCACTCCACCTGATGTTCTCCCCACGGAACCGTGACTTTGCCCACAGGTTTGTATTCGCATGATACGTTGTGTGTGGCTCCGGATATGGCATCGGTTTTATAATAGGTGACGGTTTCCTTGTTTATCTCCATTGAGCCAAATTCTGACCGATACATCGAAGCCATGAAATCCTTTACGTCATCAGGTGTGTAACCTGTCGCAAGGTCGGCCACCGCGTCATACGCGGGTTCCATGGCAGGATCGTTTAAATACGAAGCGCCGCTGACCCATTTTCCCTTCCATCCGGCAAATACCGCCAGACTTTCCTCCAATTCCTCCGCAGACAGGGCAATCTCCTCAACTCTGAAGGCATGTTCGAGCGGTATTGGTTTCAGGTAATTGTCCATAGCGTCTGTTTTCACGGGCCTGAACGCGGAAATATCCGCATCGCCGCCTGTTTTGGCGGCTGTCCGTAACGTGAAAAAGTCCGGAGGAAAAAGTTTTGCCTGTGCAGATACCTTCCATGCGGTGTCTCCGTCCCGGGGGACAAAGTAGAAAACAGCATCCTCAGCAGTGAGATAATTATGTTCCGTGGCGTTCAGTTTTATCTTTACATCATAGTCTGCCCATCCCAAATTATCAACGAACAGCTCCTCTGCCCCGTCTGTGTTCCATTTGGTGACAATTCGGATATCTGCTTTGGAAATCCCCTCAGGATATAGGGCCGTAAAGCCTTCTGTTGCCATAAGTGCCTGAGCCGACCGAAACGCCAGCCTTTGGCAGAAACACTGCTTTGTACCGCCTTCGGGAAGCAGCTCTGTAAAATTTGTCTGACCTTCCCCATAAGTATAAGTGTTGACGACGCCATCAGCATCCACGATGGAAAGAGTGTTTGTATTTATCGTGAGAAGCCCTTTGTCATCATCATCCGAATCCCCATTACAGGCCACAAAAGCAATAAGACACAGAAGCAGTATTGCTGTAAAGCTTATTTTTTTAAACATTCTGTCTGATCCTTTCAACTGTGTTGAATTGTCTCGAAAAAAACCAGGTTTTTCCAGAAAACCTGGTTTCTCTGTTCTGATATTATTTTTTGCTTGAACTAAATATTTTAGGCTAACCAAACTTAAAAAACAAAAAAAACACGTTATTTTATAAAAAATCCTGTGATGTACGGAGCCGCTTTGACACCCAGGATAACAAAAACTGCGATCACCAGCGTTTCTATGCTGGCCCGGGTACTCACAGACTTCATAAAAAGGGCAGAGAGAAGATCGGTCATCACGCAAAAAGCAAGCGCTCCCCATACACCGAGTTTTCCAAACACCATCACCATCACCAAGATCATGGGAATCGCTATGACAGAGCCGTATAAGGCAGTATATATCAAAGGGAGTTGCGCATTTTTTGCAATAATATGAACCATACCTGCCATTCTCGGACAGATAATGAAGAATGACAATCCCATGGCCGCAACAAACATTTCTCTTGTCATTTGTATCTCCCTTGTCCTGAGAACTGATCGCATGATTCGCCAGCATCGCATGAGGAACAGCCAAAGGCGCAATTTTCACATTTTCCCGAACCCTCGGACAGCTTCCGAATATATCTCACCACATATGCGACAGCCCAGGCCACAATAAGAAAAACCAGTATTTTTTCCAACATTTTTTGCCTCCGATATCTGAATAGCGTGAGAAATGATGTCTCAGATCAGCGAGCCGATTTGAAAGACCAGTACGGACAGTCCGAACGCCAGTGCAGTATTAAAAATCATTGAGAACGCGCCCCATTTCCATGATCCGGCTTCTTTGGCAATACACACCACAGCGACAAAACAGGGTGCGTAAAAAACCGTAAAAATCATAAGGCTTATTGCCACCAAAGGATTCCAGTTTGGCGAAGCTGCGAGCCTTTGGGCCAGGGATGTGTATTCCTCCGGATCAACTTCTCCCAGAGAATAAGCAGTCCCCAGGGTGGACACCACCACTTCTTTGGCGGCAAATCCGCCCACCAGGGCAATATTGGTGCGCCAGTCAAATCCTGCCAGTTTTGTCACGCTTTCCAAAGCTGTTCCGATGCGGCCCGCGGCAGAGTATCTTAATGCGGTTTCTGATTCCTGTGCGTCAATTTCTGAGAGCTGCTGAGTCAATGCCAGAGCATCCAGTGAGAGCTGAGTATCCTGGTCCGCGAATTCAAGTTCCTGAACCACAGAACCCGAAACCGCCGCTTTGACTGCTTCCCGCTTTCCTTCAAACTTCTCCGTTTCTGACTCAGGCAGCCCGGGAAAGGTCATCATGGCCCACAACAGCACAGATATTCCCAGTATGATGGTTCCTGCTTTTTTAATGTACTGCCAGGTCAGCTCCCATGTATGAATCATCAGCCCCTTGAAGGTGGGCAGACGATATGGCGGAAGTTCCATGACAAAGGGCGTGGCTTCGCCTTTTATAATCGTGAGTCTCAGGATTTTTGCCACAATGAGCGCACCGCCCCAGGCAATGAGCGTCAGAATAAACATCATCATGGCTTCATTTTCACTGAAGAATGCGGCGATCAGCAGCGCGAACACCGGCAGTTTCGCACCGCAGTTCATAAACGGAGCCGTCAGCAATGTCGCGAGCCGTTCGCGAGGCGATCTCAGGGTCCGCGTAGCCATGACACCGGGAACTGCGCATCCTCCGGCAATACCGCCGGACACGATATAAGCCATGACCGAGCTGCCGTGAAGCCCGAACATTTTAAATACTCTGTCCAGCATGAATGCGACCCTGGCCAGATAGCCCGAGTCCTCCAGCAGGGCAATACCGAAAAACATGAACATAATCAGCGGTGCAAACCCCATCACACCGCCCACGCCGTCTATGATTCCCGAAACAATGAGGGACTGGAGAAGACCGTCCGGCAGATTCGCGGAGACTGTGTCTGCCAGCCATCCGAAAAAGTTCTCTGTCCAGCCCACCGGGGTTTCGCTGTAAGTAAATGTAAAATGATAAAGCCCCATCAGAATCAGCAGCATGATAATGGGTCCCATAAACCGGTTGGTAAGTACCCTGTCTATTTTATCAGAGACATAAAGTCTGTTTTTATCATATTTCTGGTGAAACACGTCGTCCTGCCTGAGCAGAGAGCTGATATAGCCGTAACGATAATCTGCGATCATGGCTTCAGGATAGGTATCCAGAGTGCGTTGCAGATGATGGGATATCTTTTCCACCTTTTTCTCAAGCCTGGCAGCCAGGGAAGGATTGGCTTCCTGTCCTTTTTTTAAAATCTGTTCGTCATTTTCCAGATACTTTATTGCAATCCAGCGGGACGGATAACACTCCGTCATAAAACGATTTTTCTCAATATCATCCTGCATCTGACGAATGACTCCGTCCAAATCTTGTCCGTAGGATATCTCCAGCGGTTCCTGTTTCTGCTTTGTCTTTGCAACCTCAGCAGCGCTGTCCATGAGTTCCTGCCTGCCCTGGCCGGTTCTGGCGATAACGGGAAGAACCGGAACGGCCAGCAGGTCAGAGAGTTTTTTCGTATCAATCTCTATTCCCCGATTTTTTGCCACATCCATCATATTCAGTGCGACACAGGAGGGGACCCCCAGTTCAAGCAGTTGGACTGTCAGATAAAGATTTCGCTCCAGATTGGACGCGTCCACGATATCAATGGTCACTTCCGGTTTTTCACTGACCAGGAAATCTCTGGCAACCACCTCCTCCTCAGAGTAGGCTGTGAGCGAATAGGTTCCGGGAAGGTCAACAATGTGCATTTTATACCCATTATAGGCATAAATGCCTTCCTTTTTATCCACAGTAACTCCCGGATAATTTCCCACATGCTGGCGAGATCCGGTCAGTCCGTTGAACAGCGTAGTTTTCCCGGAATTCGGGTTTCCCCCTAATGCGACAGTTGCTTCCATGCTTATGACACCTCCACTTCGATATGGTTTGCTTCGTTGTTTCTCAGCGTGAGTGTGAATCCTCTGACCCTCAGTGCCACAGGATCATACAGGGGCGCCCGTCCCTGAACCATAATTTCCGTTCCGGGAACAAGGCCCATGTCCCGGATACGTCTGCCCAGCTCGCCCCCCACTTTTACAGCAGATATGGTTCCCGACTGATTATCCTGCATATGTCGCATAGTTAACCGATTCATTTGTAAACCTCCTTGTTAATGATTTGTTCTCAATCTCAAAAAGACGGCTGATCATAGAGCTAAAGAGCATAGGTGTCAACAAAAAAAGTTCGTCTTGCCAAAAAAATGTTTGTCGTACAAAATTTTTTTTATGATTTCAAACTTTTTCTTGTCCCCATGATTCGGATGGGAATCCAGTGGGGACAGTTCGTATCCCGGTGTGCAAAGAAATGGCATGATTTGTCTCGTTTGTCTCGTTCCCATGGTTTGCGTGGGAATGCAGTACGGACACTTTGCGTCCTGGTGTGCAGGGAAGCCATAAGTACCTGTGCAAAAGTTTTTTATATATCTTTTTTTCTGCGAACAGCGGAGAAACCCGGCTTTTTCCTTCAGGGTCCCATAGGGAACACAGACTGAAAACAGCCCGGCAATCATCGTGAGGGCGAATGAATGCTGTCCGCGGGCAAGTATCCGAACCCTGATGAAAGGATTTGCCTGATTTCGGTTCGGTCCGCGTCACCGCTTCCGTAATGATTCAGAGGTTCGGAGCGGGACAGAAATCCTGGGAATCCTTTCATTGACAAAGTTTCCATTTGTGGGATAATTGAAAACAGCCTGGCGATTCATTGCCGGATTGAAATAAAAACGCTTTAAATTTTAACGGAGGCTTCTGTGTCAGACTTCAGATCATCGGATGCTGATCATGTTCTGTTCGGTCTGGGGCTGTGTGCCTGCCTGCTTTTCCTGCGGATTTTGCCGGGACAAGAAACTGCTGTTATCAGCGACCGAATTGTGACACTATAAATCAGGGAGGTTTTTATGCAACTGAATATTAAGTATCTGATCAGAAGTTCTTGTGTATTTTTTATAAATAAATCAGGGAGTGCGAAAATGAAGGCCCTGGCCGGAATTTTCGCATACTGCCGAAAGCGAAAATTCCGGCCAGGGCCTTCATTTCCGCACTCCTCCGGTCCGCATTCTTCCGGGCGGAAGTTCTTATAAATAAATATGGAAAAACTTATGGTCAGGTACTTACTATCGAGGTTTGGAAAAAAAAGAAATGGTTTATTGCCAAATGTCCCGAGCTGGATTTTATTTCCCAGGGAAAGACACGGGATGAGGCAGGGAAGAATCTTTTGGAGGTCATGGAAATACAATTCGAGGAAATGGCGGAGCTGGGGACTTTGGAAGATTGTCTGGCCGAATGCGGATATGAAAAAAGGACGGACATATTTGTTCCTCTGTATAAAAAAATCGTTTCGGAACAATACTCATTGCGGATTGCATGATGCCGAAAATTTCACCCACGGATTGGAAGACACAGACTTGGGCGTGAGCTGAATTCATTGATCTGATTAAATAATTTTTCCTGATTATAACGGATTTAGGGGAGGCTTCCCGGCGGCACTGTCATTCCGATTTCAACCCGGAACCCGCCGTTTATGCGGCAAAGGATTCAATGGTTCGGACAGTTTTTGCAGACAAATTTCACTGAGACAGAACTTATCCTTATGATATCATTTTTATTTTACAGGCCTGCCGTATTTATTCGCATGTCAGCTTCCGGGCTGACATGAAATAAAATGCGGCTCCGATCTGAAAAATTTCCTGCAAATTTTGTCATTTTTTTCAAAAGGAAAAACTTACAAAATTTGTAAGTTTTTGTATAACTGTCTTAAATTAACAGCAATAAAAACTTACAAAAAATGTAACTTTTCCGATTCCGGAAACAGGGCGGTTTTTACGGAATCCGCCGTTAAAAACTGTCCGAACCATTGCACGGGCACAGGCTTTTTAAAATTTTCCCCGGAATGACATGCGGGGAAAACGGCATCTTCCGGCATAATAATTTCAGGATGTTGTGCCCTCCCCTAAATCCGTTATAATCAGAATTTTTCTAAATCAGGAAACTGGCTTCTCGTCTTGCTGACAGTTTTTTAAGCCGATATACGCCGTCGCTAACGGCAGGTATGAAATGCGGTTCAGCAGGCCGGGCTGAGGAACGAAGCCCGATGCCGACGACCTGCTCTCATACCGACCTGACTATGAAAGTATCGGGTTTCCTTCCTCAGTCTGAACTGTATAACTTTTTTAAATAATATAAGGAGAATATATGATAATGCCGGTAATTAGCCGATCAATGTATTGGAATGATCATCTGCCGCCGCATTTTCACGCAAAATATGGCGAATATGAAATAACAGTGGGCATTACAAGCGGAGTGATCGAGGGAAAATTTCCAAAGCGGGCTTTGAAACTTGTGCCTGAATGGTATGATATGCATAAGGACGAACTGATGGAAAACTGGGAACTCTGCCGACAGCAGGAACCTGTAAAACCCATACAGCCCCTGGAGTAAAATATTATGATACTGCACGTTAAAAAGGCAAAATATTTCAGTGATTATAAGATAGAACTGTTTTTTAATGACGGACGCGGAGGTGTCGCGGACCTGAGCAATATTTTGCACGGAGTTTTCGAACCTCTCAGAGACAAGTCCCTGTTTTCACAGTTTAGGGTGGATGAGGAACTGGATACCGTCACATGGGCCAACGGTGCGGATATCGCACCTGAATATCTTTATTTTTTGGCTTTTAAAGATGAGCCTGATCTTCAGGAGCAGTTTAAAAAATGGGGATATGTCAAGGGCTGACCCGTCGCTCCGGCGGCTGCGGGTGAAGATTTTTAATTCCGTCATCTCAGGATCACAGGGAATCTGATCTGCTTCGACATGTGCCGCTGGTAAAGGCAGGTGTGAGAGTCGGAGAAGGGTCGGATTTTGTTCCTCAGCCTATTCTTGTGACTGGTAATTCACATTGTTTTTGTCCCGTCAGGGACGATATGAAAATAGCCCGGCAATTCATTGCCGGGTGAAGAAAACGCCAAGTTGTCAAGTCCCGTAGGGACGGCTGATAATAGGCCGGTAATTTATTACCGGCTAATCTATTACTGGTGAGAGATTGTTTTCCGACATGAAACATATTGCAAAAATGACGGAAATGACATATCAGTCTGGCTGTTCCCTTTTTAATTCGGTTAAAAACATCTGTCCACTTCTTTTCGTGCGGATTTTGCCGGGACAGAAACTGCCGTTGTCAGCGGCTGAATTGTGACACCATAAACCAGGGAGGTTTTTATGCAACTGAACATTACCATTGAGGTTTGGAAAAAAAAGAAATGGTTTGTCGCCAAATGTCCCGAACTGGATTTTATTTCCCAGGGAAAGACCCGGGATGAGGCAAGGAACAATCTTTTGGAGGTCATGGAAATACAATTCGAGGAAATGGCGGATATGGGGACTTTGGAAGACTATCTGGCCGAATGCGGATATGAAAGAAGGACGGACATGTTTGTCCCTCTGTATAAAAAAATCGTTTCGGAACAATACTCACTACGGATTGCATGATGCCAAAAATTTCACCCACAGACTGGAAGACGCAGATCCGGATATTTCAATTGCACGGATGTCAGTATAAGCGTAAGAAAGGATCGCATCACATACTCACCTGCCCGAATGCCATGCGGGCGGTTGTCATTCCGGAGTATGATGAGATTGATGCCGAGATCATCAGAAGCAATATGCGTACTGCGGGAATGAGCCGTGAAAGGTACTTTGAACTTCTTAGCCAGATTTAAGAGGATAAGTTGTCATGTCAGGCTCTTCTGAGCATGGACATTTGAAAACAACTTGGGAAATTCATTAACCACTTAAAATTGTAAAGGAGATTTTTGTGTCAGATGTCAGATTATTAAATCAACTCGTCCCTATGGGACTAAAAAACAGGAGTTAACTATGATTAAGGAAAGAACGAAATTTTCGGATTTGTTTGCAGTGTTGTTTGCAGCATTGTTTCTTGTAATTGTGTCAGCCGGATACACTTCCACAGCTTTGGCTGATCAGATCACCATTGACCTTCCCGATGTGGAGGTGAATGTCACCAAAGATGCCGACGGCTATGCCAGATTTTCTTTTTCTGATGACCGGATTCAGTTTATCAGCAAAACCGGAGAGCCTGCGATTCCGTATCTGATTGTCAAGGCGCTGCTTCCCCCGGGAGCGGATTTGTCAACGGCGGATGTGCAGATTGAAAGATCGGCTGTGAGTTCCGATGCGGTTCAGAGCGGCGAAACCTGGGAAGTGAAACCCACGCCGCCTCCTGCCACATGGGACGGGGAAAAGGTGATTGTTCTGGATGAGGAGCCGGATGATAATCCTTATGCGACAAGCATCCGATTTCCTTATGACATTGTGGGCACTGTCAGCAGCGGCACGATATGGGACAAAGGCATAGGCGAATGGCAGATTGTTGATATCCCGGTTGCCCTGTTTCATTACAATCCGGTAACAAAAGGGCTTTTTACCTTGGACAGCACTCATGCGGTCATCACTTTTGATCACAAACCTTACAAGCGTTCAGCGGCAAAACCTGTTGTCTCATCTCCCAGCCGGATTGAAGATCGTCTGAGGCAGATGGCTGTCAATTTTGACCAAATCGCTCCTGAATACCGAACCCTGAGCAGGGCGAGAAGTGCTGACAGGGACAAAACCGGCTATGTCATTATAACCACCCGTGCCATTGTAAACGATTCTGGTCAGCTTGATAATTTTGTGAGCCACAAGGAAACACGGGGATTTAATGTTCATGTCATGACCGAAGAAATGTGGGGCGGCGGCACTGGAGACACTGCGGCTGAAAATATCCGGGAATGGCTGAAAGATAATTATGTGAAGCTGAATATTGAATATGTGCTGCTCATCGGATATCCGAATCCGAGCACGGGGGATGTGCCGATGAAGATGCTTTGGCCCCGGAATAATGCAACAGGTAAGTATTCCGAATATAAGGAATCTCCTTCGGATTATTATTATGCCGATCTTACCGGAAACTGGGATTTGGACGGCGATGGTAAATATGGCGAAGGTGATAATGATTTCGGAGCAGGCGGTGTAGACAGAAACTATGAAGTTGTGGTGGGACGGATACCGTATTATGGAAACATGAATGATTTGGACAATATTCTGGCAAAGATTATCTCCTATCAGAATGAAACCAATCAGGATTGGCGGAAAAATGTTCTGCTTCCCATGAAACCGAGTGATGATAAAACTCCGGGCTATCATCTGGGCGAAGAGATTAAAAACAGTCTGATTGTTCCAATAGGATGGAATTACCATCGAGTTTATGAGGAGAACTATGGCCTTTCTCCTGCTCCTGAAACCGTTCCATGTAACGTGAACAACGTCACAAAAGCGTGGATTGCTGCACAGTTCGGGGCTGTTTTCTGGTTCACACATGGGGGGTACACTTTGGCATCTGATGTGATGGATATCTCCCGTGTCGCCGCTTTGGATGACAGCCATCCCGCCTTTACTTTTCAATGCTCATGCGAAAATTCACACCCAGAAGCGGACAATAATCTTTCTTATTCTCTGCTCAGAAACGGTGCAATTGCCACTGTCGGAGCTACTCGTGTTTCGTGGTATCATAGCGGACAAACTTATTTTTCTGGAACTACTACTAATTCAGGTATGACATATGAATACGCCGGAAGACTGATTAGCGATGAAATGAAAAGCTGTGGCTATGCCTTACACAATATGAAGCAAACGCTTATCCCTAACAGCACGACAAGCTGGATGAATTTTACAGTCTTCTGCCTTTATGGCGATCCTGAGGTCAGCCTGATTGACGCTGAAAATTCACCAATTCTTTCTGTTACACCAGCATCTCGAACAGTTTCTAAACGTAGCGGCACAACAACATTTAACGTTTCCAATAGCGGAAAAGGCACTATGGATTGGACAGCAGTATCCAATGTTTCATGGCTGACAATCAGGGGGAGTGCTGGAACAGATGATGGAACGCTTACCGTAGATTATGATCCTACGGAAACTGGCAGAACTGGAACCATTACGATAACAGCGAACGGGGCAAAAAATAGTCCCCAGATTGTGGAAATCAAACAAGAACAGCTTGATTGGCAGTTGTATGATGATTTTGACGAAGAAGTGCTTCAGGAAAATAAATGGACTAAATATGAAAGATTCCAGGATGATATAACGGACTGCTATGAGTTTGACAATGGCAGGCTGAAATTGATCATAAATAGTGAAGATTCGGCTGTTTGGCCTGATCCTCGCTATGATGAAAATGTAGAAAATTATACAAATGTTGGTATAAACAAGGTATTATATTTTAAAGATTTTCAATTACCCATAGGAATAAAGACGGATTTTAACATAGATGAATCAAGCATACTCGATGATGATGCAAATTCCCAGGCAATAGGAATTTGGTTTAATGGTGACAGCGGTGACAATTATATGGCCAGAATTGGCATTGATCAGTATGAGGGGTCTAGCTTTATTGTTTTTCATTGTTGCAAAAATTTAACATATACCCCGGCTGCAATACTCGAGGAAATCCCGACAGAAAGTTTTTTGGGTAAAAATATTACACTGTCAATTGAATTGGCAAATCATGGAACAAGCGGACTGATTGCAAACGCTTCTTATACAATTGACGGCCAGACACATAATTTTGAAGCATTTGATTTCATGAACCATGAAGAGATAAAAGATACGTTTCAAAATACTATCGGTGATAAAAATATTACTGTTCATCTTTCCAACGGGATGTGGTGCGCTAAAAATAAGCTTTCAGTTATCCCTGCTGAAGAAGATGAATTTGTTCAGGCTGTCAGGTCTTTATTCCAAGAAAAAGAGCTGATTTTGTATGTGGATAATGTCTATATCAAGGACAAGTCTATTCTCTCAGTTGTCCCTGATTTTGAAAATGTTTCGGCAATGGCTGGTTCAACAACATTTACCGTTAAAAATATTGGTACAGGTTTGATGAACTGGACAGCCATAGAAGATGTTTCATGGCTTTCTATCACTCCAACCTCTGAAACAAACGGTGATACCCTTACTGTCAACTATGATGCAAATTCTGGTGACGCAAGAACTGGAAAAATTATCGTTACTACAGGCGATGCAGAAAATAGCCCCAAAACCATCGAAATCAGACAATCCCGTAAAGAAGAGGGAACACATTTTACCCCTGTCTGGACAGGTAATCCTTACAATCGAATGAGTTTATGGGTGATCGGCGCCAAGATTAACGGCGTTCCTCTGTCTCAAGGAGATGAGATTGCAGTATTTGACGGAACCAAATGTGTAGGCTCGGGTATTGTCAGCAATGAAATCTCGAAAGAAGAGTTCCTGATCATTAAAACATCCCAAAATGACGGCTCTGACAACGGATTTACAGAGGGACATCCTATAAGTTTCCGATTTTGGGATACAAGTACAGGCACAGAAAAAACCGGGATAACCGCTCATTTCAAAGATATCACTGACGGAGACCCCATTGATATTGATCCGCCAAACTTTAAGGGCAACAAAGATTACGGAGTCAGCCTTGAAATCGGCGGTGGACAGCAAAGCATCGCCCTGAGCAAAGGCTGGAACATCATGTCATCTTATGTTGTCCCGGAAAGCACAGACATGCTGACCCTGGTTCAGCCGCTCATCAGTTCGGGATGCCTGGAAAAAATCATCAGCCAAAGCGGCGGAACCGTCATTCAGGTATTCGGACACTGGAAAAACACCATCGGAGACTATGATCCCGATGAAGGCTATAAGATAAAGCTCATCTGCGATACGGATTTTTCCCTCACAGGATTTTCCATGATGGCGAACAGCAACATGTATGCCGCATCACAAGGCATCTCGCTCTCCGAAGGCTGGAATATAGTTAGCTATCCCTTTGTTTCTCCGCAGGATGCCATGACAGTCGTTCAACCCCTCGTTGATTCCGATATGCTGGTGAAAGTGATTGACGAGGGCGGGAATAGTATTCTCAAAGTTTTCGGGAACTGGACAAACAACATCGGTAATTTTGAACCGGGCGAAGGCTACGAAATAAAAGTCACGGAGGAGACTTACCTGAGTATCAGCGAGCCTGCTTCATCCAGCCTTAGAGATGAAACCCCCGAACGCATCTTGCTCCGAAACGAAACCTCCCATTTCACACCGGTATGGACGGGAAATTCCTACAACAGGATGAATTTTTGGGTTGTGGGTGCAGAAGGGCTTGAATCCGGTGATGAAATCGCTGTATTTGACGGAGATAACTGTGTCGGTGTCAGCGTTATTGAGGGACAGATTTCCCAAAACAACCTTCTGACCATCATTACTTCGCAAGATGACGGTTCCGGCAACGGATTCACCGAAGACAATGAAATCCGTTTCCGATTCTGGGATGCGGGCGAAGGAACAGAAACCGAAGCGGAAGCTCCGGAGTTTCTGGACATTACCACAGGAAATCCCATTGACACGCCGACATTCAAGGGAAATGAGGATTACGGCATCACATGGGGTGCGGTAAAAAGCTACGGCGATATTGACACCAGCGGAGCCGTTGATCTGAAGGATGCGATTCTGGCTCTGGAAATTCTGGCAGGAACAAACACAAACGCCTCTGTCAACCTTGAGGAAGACGTGAACGATGATGAAAAGATAGGACTGGAAGAAGTTGTCTATATTTTGCGGATTGTTGCAAACAAGTAACAAATAACCATATCTCATCTGTGCGGAACCAGGGCTGCCCCGAAAAGCAAAGTTCCGTGGCTCCCTGTTCCGCACTTTATGCCACGACGGACAAAACTAAGACGGAGGAATTATCTTTTCATCTCGTTTCCATGCTTTGCGTGGAAATGCAACCGGGACGCTTCGCGTCCCGTAATTAATCCGAACCATGATTCAGATTGTCCGAACCCTGATTCACCTGATGAAAGGATTTACAGGATTTTCGCCCTGTCGGATTCACGGAAATCTTTTCGCTTGTCAGCAAGGCTGAAATCAGAAAGATCCCCGAATCCTTTAATCAGGGTTCGGACAATCAAACCATAAAAACGCAGATTAACGAACATCTCACGAATTTTGGGAATTGGCATTTATTTATGAAAACAAGCATGTTAAAAGTAAGAATTGGTAAAAAATGCCGACAGTTCTAAAGATTGGCCCGTTTCGGTTCCATTTTTATTCCGATGAGGGGAACGAACCGCCGCATATCCATGTGGCAACCCCCGACGGCGAATGCAAATTCTGGCTGGAACCTGTCAGGATCGCCAGAAACAAGGGAATTGCGCCTCATAATCTTCGGCGAATTGAAAAATTGGTCTTTCAAAATCTTAATCTTTTAAGGGAGAAATACAATGAGTTCCATAATCTCTGAAAAAGTAGTCAGTGCCGAGCCTGCGGCAATCAGAGCATGGTCGGAGGGCCGGACGATTTTTATCGAACTGACGGACGGACGTGTCATCGGTTTTCCAGCGGACCGCTTTCGCATTCTGAAAGAGGCGACAGACGAACAACTGAAGGAAGTCGCCCTGCGCCTGGACGGCTATGCGTTGCGATGGGAGTCTTTGGATGAGGATATCACAGTTCCCGGAATTGTTGCCGGAAATTTTCAGTTGCCTTACGATGCTGATGACATGGCGTTGAAGCGGGCATAGGCTTCGGACATCTGATATCCGGATTTTTTCGTTCCCATGAGAGTACCCGGCAATAAATTGCCGGGCTATTTTCTGCCGTCCCTCCGGAACTGAAAAAAACATATCAAATGAGAAAAGAACCTGATATTTCAATATGATTACGAGGCAGACACAATATGAACCCCGTAAAAATTATATCCGATCACATCTCCAACTTTTTGATTCTGCTTCACAATCCTGCGTTTCCGAAGACCGTGAGAGTTCGTCATTTTACAAACAGGAAGGGAATGGAATGTATAAAGGAAGCGGGGATTATAAGGGCCGGGGACCAGAACCGGGTTTTCACAGTCAGAGCCAGGGGAAAACCCGGAAGTCCGAGAGATGTGGAAAGACAGCTTGGTATAAGACGGGGAAGGGGGAATTATTATGTTGAATTTGACGCGTCGGCGGATGAGTTTGAAATTGTAAAAAACCTTCTTACCGGTTCCACAGAAACCGTTTTCAAGGGAGACGTTGTTCTGCGGGAAAGAAATCCTGAATTCAGAAGCAACAGATGACAAAAAAGGAAAATCAGAATGAGGATAAAAATCGAAACAGAGGAAATAGTCCGGGTTTACAGATTGCTTGAGGCTTTGAATGATTTTTTTCATCAGCCCCTGAATTTCGAGGACAAAGACACCGTCATGCGCTTTGCACAGAAAAATTATCCTGAAATCAGGGAATTGTATTATGACACGATATGGGAATGGCTGCCGGAGGATATTCGGGAGAAGATCAGAGATTCCGAAAATGAGGCCGACATATCTGAAAACCCGGCCCTTATATAAGGATAACCAGTCATGCCGCAGATAACACTCGCAATACCGGACAATCTTTACAACCATGTTCACCGACTGGCACAGACGGCCCGCGAACCTGTGGAAAAAATCCTGCTGACCGCACTTCACACGTCCCTGCCTTCTCTGGACGGTCTGCCAGATCAGATGATCAGGGAACTGACCGATTTGGAAAACAGGGATGCCGGCGAACTCAGGAAGGTGCTTTCGGAAACAGTGCCGCCGGATCAGCAGGAAATGCTCGAATCACTGCTGCATCGGAATCAGCTCGGCATCCTGAGCCCGGCTGAAAACAGACAACGGGCATCACTTCAGCGGGCAGCGGACATGGTGATGCTTCGCAAGGCCCGTGCCGCGGTTCTGCTGCGTTTCCGAGGTGAGCGTCTTCCCACACTGGCGGAACTGCGCCGGCGGACAATCGGAGAACAATGAAACCTTATCTGTCACCCCTGCTCAGGGAACAGATTGCCCGGCAGGGAAAATATCGTTGCGCCTGTTGCCTGGGGACAGAGGAACTGGCCGGCATGCCGATGACCGTTGATCATATTGTTCCTTCCGCGGCCGGAGGCCCTGACACAGAGGATAATTTATGCCTTGCGTGCCGCCGTTGCAACGAATTCAGGGGAACTCAGACTCATGCCTGTGATCCTGAATCCGATGAGACTGTGAGACTGTTCAACCCCCGTCAGCAGAAATGGAACGAACATTTTCAATGGTCTGAGGACGGCACGGAGATCGTCGGAAAGACAGCCTGCGGACGTGCGACCATAACTGCTCTCAGAATGAACAATCCTGAAATTATGGTTGCCAGAAGATTGTGGGTCAGCGTGGGCTGGTGGCCTCCTGATGACTGAAAAATACAGAATCGGCATTAACGGAGAAACGGATTTCACGGAGTTGGAGGTTGGAATAGCCCGACAATTCATTGCCAGCTGCGCCACGCAGGGGGAAACATCTGAGGAACTGCCTGAAAATTTCTGTGAGACTGTCGGGGGCTGTCTGTCCGTGGATGTCTCCGGAGGTTATCCGCTCTTTCAGAGAGATTACACAAAGAAAGGGTTTGAAAACTGTCGTGGAATTTGAATGGGACGAAGCCAGGAACAGGATTTCGGTTTAATCAAATATAGGAAAAAGTATGGATATCGGTTTCGTATGGGATGAGACAAAATATAAAGCTGTGATAAAAAAGCACAATGTCCGATTCTATGAGGTGGTTTCTGCTTTTGATGATCCGGAAGGATATGAGGTGTCGGATCCGGCCGGACATGAAGACCGTTGGCTGTGGGTTGGACAGACTCATCAGTATCGGGTGCTGACTGTTATCTGTACAGAGGAGGAACTGCCTCTGTATCGCATTGTCACAGCTTCTGACGCAGAAGGGAGGTGGCCGGATGAATACCGCAGAAGACAGGGAGTTTGATTATCAGGATTATATGAGAAAAAATCCTCCGGACATTTCGGAAATCCGAAGCGGGACAGATGCCCGGTAAGAGCGTCGTGAGACTGCGGGGAGAAAAGACACGGTTCACGTCAGCCGGGAGATACTTGAACAGTTCCGTCAGATTGCTCCGGGGGAATACGAGAGACTCATCAGTCAGATTTTGCAAAAATGGCTGGCTGACAGACAAAACGGATCAGTAAATAAGCCAAAATACAAAGCGCCTGAAACCATCATATCCGGATACGGCATACAGAATGCGGGGACTGCCGGCACAGTCGTATCCTGAGCAAGCTTCGGGCATTGCAAAGTTTCTGATCTCTGATTCGCCTGACCAAACATTCATGATCGGCACGATCAGTTGTCCGAACCCTGATTCACCTGATTAAAACATCTTGATTTTAAAGCAGATGTTCGGGTAAAATCATATGAATCCTTGTTATCAGATTTTGTCCGGAAACGGAAACATGC
Source organism: Desulfonema magnum (assembly GCF_017377395.1). GTDB lineage: Bacteria > Desulfobacterota > Desulfobacteria > Desulfobacterales > 4be13 > Desulfonema_C > Desulfonema_C magnum. The sequence goes on from NZ_CP061800.1 coordinate 2,337,430, forward strand.
AAGGGAAAGGAAACACAATGAAACTAAAAGTCATCATTCATGAGGCGGAGGAGGGAGGATTCTGGGCGGAAGTTCCCGCCATTCCGGGCTGCGCCACGCAGGGGGAAACATTTGAGGAACTGCTTGAAAATCTTTATGAGGCTGTTGAGGGCTGTCTGTCCGTGGATGTCTCATCATTGGGAACAGACGAAAAAGACCGTATTATGGAGATTGCCGTATGAAATCCGTAACCGAATCTTTTAATCAGGGTTCGGACAGACAATAAAGCAGGGAGGCATCATAATGGAAACTCAGTTTGACAACATTGAAAGACAGGCCCTTCTTCTCCCGCCGGAAGCCAGGGAGATGCTTGCGGCACGGCTTCTGCACAGCCTTGACAATGAGCCTCTGAAAGTAAGGCAAAAGAAATCCGGTTCTGACTTCTGGGAGGAACTGACAGCATTACGTCAGATTATGAAAAAGGAGGGGATTGAAATTACTGATGCTGATTTTAAAGGTCTTCGCTTATGAACTGGAGCGGCAGGGGCTGAAAGATCGTATTGTTTCCATGCTGTGTGCAGGACAAAAAAAATGAACGGCAAAGAAATCTGGCTTTTTCCCCATCATCAGTCAGAATGAAATGCAGGTTATTGCTGATCCTGAAAACAGAATTGCTGAGATGAACGAGGAGAATAATCACTGGGGCGCACATACTGATCCTCAGATTATTACCCAAAACGGCAGACCCGCATTTGCCGTGATTCCCTGGGACGAATACCAGGAACTGATCCGTAATCAGGTTGAGCCGGATGAGGCTGATGTCTGGTTCCCGAACGAGGTGGTGAAGGCCAATGTCAGAGGAGAGAGTCTTATCAGAGCCTGGCGGGAATATTTCAAACTGACTCGGGCAGAACTGGCTGCCAAGGCGGGGATGACACAGTCGGATCTGGCAAGGCTGGAAAACGGTGATGCCAATCCGAACAAAGCTGAGTTGACAAAACTGGCCGAAGCCATAGGAATTGATATCGAACAACTCACAGATTGACAACTGATTAATTTTTCAAGGAGATACTTTGACGATTACCCCGTCCCGGCAATTCATTGCCGGTGGACGTTGAATCAATAAAGTAAATCCTGGGGAATACTCAGATTCGGAACACGAATACTTTGTCAGCTTTGATTTTATGAGTCGGACAGCTAAGAATTCCGATAAATTTCCATCTCTGCCCGGATTTCAAGTCACAATGTCAAACCTGACAAAGCACTGGCCAATATTTCAACCTGGCTCACATAATGTTAAGCAGACAAACTTATGCAGAGAAATTAAAATGATATCTCCCAAGCTGACAAACATTTTGGAAATCATTTCGGAAAACCTGACGCGGAGGAATATTCCCTTTGCTGTGATCGGTGCAATGGCCCTGGCTGCTTACGGCCTTCCAAGATATACGGCCGATGCGGATTTTCTCACCGAGAGCCGTTATCAGCCTAAGCTCCTTCTCTTAATGGAGAAACTGGGCTACACCTGCCGTCAGAAAACTGACACCTTTGCCCAGTTTGATTCGGAAATGGGCGTACTCGGATATGCTGATTTCATGTTTATCAGCAGTGAAAGCGGAAAGGATATGCTGAGGCGGCGTGTGGTTATCAGAGATGCGATGGCCAGGGCCTCTTATCCGGTCATTCAGCCCTCAGATTACATTATTCTGAAACTGATGGCCGTTGCAAATAATCCTGACCGGAGTCTCAAAGACGAGGCGGATATCCTGGAACTTCTGAAATTATACAGCAAAAATCTGATCTCAGAAATATTTGAGCCTTTAAACACGGAAAGAATCCGGGATTTTGCAGACAGATTCCGTCAAACAGAGCGTATTGAAAGATGCTTGAACACGGCCTTCAGAAAATCCCATAACACCGGTTGTCATACCTTATGAATAAATCAGACAAGACAGAAGAAAAACAGCGCATCATCACCGAGATGATTGACGCTTCCATAGCGCTGGCTCGGAAAATCGGGAAGCACTCCCTGACTGAAGGATGTAACTGCATTGCCTGCGTGACCCGGAGAAAACGCCTTTTAAAAGGTGAGGAGCCGGAATGGAAATACAGGCTTTAGGTCCGCCCATTCTGAAGTTTCAAATTTTATAAGTACATGGGCAAAAAACCGAGGTGCGGGGAAGAAACCCGGGGTTTTTTCCCGGGGATGATGCTCTCTCCTTCGCAGGAAAAAGCCGGGTTTCTCGGTAGCCCGTCTTTTCCGCACCTGCCGGGTTCATTGCCCACACCGCAAGTTTTTGTCCTGAACACAGATGACTCAGTTAAACAAATCCAACTGAACCTGGCGCTCCTTTTTCCTCTTTTTTGCCTGAATTTTTTCAAGGGTTATCAGTCGCTGTTCAATATCTGCCACAAACGGAGAAATCTCTCTCTGCACTGTTTTTCCATATACTGTGCGCTTTTTCACATGAGTGAGAAACAATCTGTCTTTGGCCCGGGTCATTGCCACATAAAAAAGCCTCCGCTCCTCATCAATGTCAATCTCCTCATCTTCTGAGCGTTTAAAAGGAAGATAATCCTTTTCGCATCCTGTAATGAAAACCACCGGAAACTCAAGCCCTTTGGCCGCGTGCATGGTCATCAGCGTGACTTTTTCCGCATTGAAATCGTAGGTATCCGTGTCATTGGTCTGAAGGACAATCATCTCAAAAAAGTCAGAAGTTCTCACGCCGAAAGCCTTTGCCGTACGAACAAGATCGTCAAATGCTTCTCCGGTTTTGACATTCTCTTTTATCATTGAAGAAATGCCGGTATTTTCAAAAAGAAACATCAGCTTTTCCTCAACCGACTTTTCCGCCATGTTTTTCTTAAATTCGGAAATCCTGTCAACAAAGGTGCAGAATTTACGCTGTCTGTTTGTGTCCATTTCCGGCAAAGGAAACCGCTTCACATTCGCCAATGCCTGGTCCAGAGTAAACGTATTCTGATAAAACCACGCCTTGAATATGTCGAATGTTTTTTTGCCAATACCCGAACCGGGCAAACTGACGATTTTTTGAAAATCACGGAGAATTCCCGCGTCTTCCGTAACCTTCAGAAAAGAAATCAGTTCGGCGATCCCCTTGCGATTGTACGCGTGTTCTCTGTTTGCAATCTGATGGGGAATACCCGCGTCTTTAAAAATATCTGAAATCACCTGACTCTGAGCATTGGTTCTGTATAGCACGGCAAAATCTGAAAATCCCCGGTCCGTTCTGATTCCGGTCTCCTCTGTCTTGCCAAAATCAATGGAATGAAATCCCATGCCGCCGATCATGTTCTCAATGGTTTTTCCCACCGCGACCGCTTCGGCCTTTTCTGTGGCAGCCTCGAGCACGGATAACGTCTGAATGCCTTTGATATTTGAATAGACACGGGTTCCGGACGGATTGATACTATGAGCTTTTATGATCTGATGCGACGCTTCAAGTATGGTTTCCGCGGACCGGTAGTTCCGGGTCAGGCGGATGACTTTGGTGTCCTGGTAGTCATTGACGAAGCGTTGAAAATACCGGACATCTGATCCCCGAAATCCGTAAATGGACTGGTCAGGATCACCAATCACACAAAGTTCTGTATCGCTCGGAGATAAGGCTTTTATGATGCGGTACTGTCCCTGATTCAGGTCCTGGTATTCGTCCGCAAAAATATATCGGAAACGGTTCTGATATGCTTCCCGAATTTTCTCATCTGATTCCAGAAGCTTTACCACATTCAGAATCAGATCATCATAATCATATCGGATTTCCTGTTCCAACAATGCCTGATACGTCTGATAAACCGTTTGCAAAAAGGCTGAATTTATCTCATGCTCCGGAAGGGCGACAAGAGAAAGATCATCCTGCGGTTCCAATATGTGCTGCTTGGCGGAGCTGATCATCTCTGACAGGGCATCCGGCTTTAATTCAACTGAAATTCCCCGTTCTTTAACCTGTCTTATGGCCTCCGAGACAAAGGCTTTTCGCTCGTCTTCGTCAATAATTGAATATTCGGTGTTGCCCTGTTCTTTTAATATCTGAAAGCATAAGGCATGAAACGTGGCAGCCAGCGGCAGCGGCTGGGAATCATCCAGCAGAGATTTCAGCCGGTCTTTCATTTCCTGAGCCGCCTTATTGGTGAATGTCACTGCAAGAATATTTTCAGCGGAAACATTTCTCTGTTTTATAAGATAGGCGATTCGGTGGGTAAGCGTCCGTGTCTTACCAGCCCCGGGACCGGCAATAATCAGTAACGGACTCCCCTCATGCTGAACAGCCTGGCGTTGTTCCTCATTCAGATCGCCCAATATATCAGGAGGCTTTTTTTCAAACACCGGCGTTTTTTCACACACCGCGGGCTGTTCATGCGTCAGATGATCCTTAACAGGCTTTTTTTTTACTTTGGGCTTTGCCGCTTTTTTTTTCTTTTTTACAGCCTTTGAAGCTCCTGTCACAAAAAGCGACTGCTGCCCCAAAAGTTTCTCTTTTTCCCGGGGGTCGAAAACTGTTATCTTTCCATATTCTCCGTCATATCCGGGGGAAATATGCACGTCTCCGGCCCGCATCCGTTTTATGGCTTCGCCCAGCAGGGGAATTCCCACTTTGTCAATATCATCTGCAGGGCAGGTTTGCAAGATATTCAACTCAGGTCCGAGGGTTTCAATGGCTGTCTGATAATGTGTGCCCACCTTTTTTGTTTTGGGACCCACGCTGAAAATCTCCGATAAGATTTCCGCCAGAGGAATAATATGATAAAAAGGAATGGCTTTTGGCGGCCTGATGCCCTCGGGCCTGTCCGCAAGTTCCTCAACCCGGTATAAAACCCCCACAGTCAGAGGCTTTCCGCACACCGGGCATATCCCCTTTTTTGCTATGGTTTCATCAGGCCGGAGACAGACATTGCATTTCCGATGGCCGTCAAAATGATATTTACCTTCTTCGGGATACATGTCAATGGTTCCGAGGCACTGGGCAGGATCGCCTGTTTTTAAGGCGGACCTTATCGCAGAATAAGAGCGTTCTGTATCAAATATATTGGCGTTCCGCCCCAGATTGGCCGGAGAATGTGCATCAGAATTGGACACGAGCGTCAGAGCGTCAAGCCCTGAAACTCGCCAGTTCATGGGCGCATCAGACGAAAGACCGGTCTCAGCGGCAAAAATCTCCGACACAAGTTCTTCAAAGCATTCCTCAAGCGAATCAAACCCTGATTTTGATCCCAGCACGGAGAACCACGGTGTCCATATATGTGCAGGGATGAGAAACGAGTCTTCTGAGCAGTCGAGAAGGATTTTGAAAAGTTCTTTTGCATCAAGCCCCAGGATGGGCCTTCCGTCTGATTTGATATTTCCGATAGCATCTAATTTTGAATTGAACCGCAACGCGGTCTCAATATTCGGCGCAAATATCAAATGATGATTTTTCCGGGTCTTATCGTTCTTTTTGTAAATATTGCTGATTTCGCATTGCAGAATAAACCGAACCTCCCCCCGGCACGACTGCGGAACCTGGGCATCGCATGTTTCAGCAATGTCGTGCCTGAGTTTGAAAAGACCGGTTTCAGCCGGAATGAGTTTTTCCTGTATCTCGCCAATCCACTCGGGATGCGTGAAATCTCCGGTTCCCACGAGAGTTATGCCCTTTAACTGGGCTGAAATGTATAAATTCTCAAGATCAAGATTTTTCGCGGTGGCTCTTGAAAATTTGGAATGAACATGCAAATCTGCTATGAATTTCATAAGTTATTTTATTATAGGTTAAATGGTTGATTAAATATTATAAGTACCTGAGCAGAAGTTTTTCATACATATTTTTTTCCGTGAACCGCGGAGAAACCCGGGTTTTTCCTTCACAGGCGGCGGCTCATTCCGGAAAAAAAGCCGGGTTTCTTTCCCGTGTGAATATCGAAAAGTTATGCGCGGAGAAACCCGGGTTTTTCCTTCACAGGCGGCGGCTCATTCCGGAAAAAAAGCCGGGTTTCTTTCCCGTGCGAATATCGAAAACTTATGGTTAGGTACTTACGAGTCACTAACGGGCGTATTGACGGGCGTGTTTACAACCTGATGGAGCAATTTTTCTGCTCTGCTTCCGCCAGATGGGCAAATCCGGAGGGTTCGGATTTGCCCATCCGAACTGAACGCAGAGGTCACAGACCATATTTTCTGACAACAGAGGCAGGCATTTCCAGAATTTCAGCGATTTCCTCGTCCGAATACCCGGCCTTTCTCAGACCCAGAACTGCTCCCTTTTCGTTCAACGCGGTTTTAGCCTTTATCTTTTCCGTTTTAGCCTTTATCTTTTCCGTTTCGGCCTTTATTTTTTCCGTTTCGGCCCTTATTTCTGCCTCAGCCTTTTTTCTCAGACGTATCTCAGTCATGAGTTTTTCTGTCTTTTCCCTGACCGCCCGCTCGGCTGACCGCTGATCTCTGAGCCATTCCTGATGCAGACGTTCCTGCTCTCTCAGCCTCTCGGCCTCTGTAAATTCTCCCAACATTTCATGAATCTCCCTTATAAGTACCTGAGCAAAAGTTTTTTATATACTTTTTTTCCGCGAGCGGCGGAGAAACCCGGCTTTTTCCTTTGTCGGAGAGGCATCATTCCGGAAAAAAAGCCGGGTTTCTTCCCCTGGCGGATATTAAAAACTTATGGTTAGGTACTTACTTTTTTTCCGCGAGCGGCGGAGAAACCCGGCTTTTTCCTTTATCCGAGACGCATCATTCCGAAAAAAAAAGCCGGGTTTCTTTCCCGTGTGAATATCGAAAAGCTGCTACAAATATGCCGCCCTTACAGGGCTTGGCAGGGGGCCCGCAAATCTGCTGCTACAAATATGCCGCCCTTACAGGGCTTGATCGCCCCTCTCCTAAATCCGTTATAATCAGAATTTTTTTATCCAATCCGGCCGGACAGCCTGTCATTCCTGCTTTCGCAGGAATGACAGACTTTCCGAATCAATCGGATCAAAAAACTTGAACATCGAGTAATAGCAACTGAAAATTTTCAAGATAATGTCTGATTAAATATTATCCGAACCAGGATCAGGAACACTGACAGTCCAAGTTTTCCGGCATTTCCTGCAAACTAATTCCGCATACTCCGGTCTTCGCTGTGAATTCGGCCGGAGCGAACCTGGCCCGCTGACTGAGAGAACACACACATCGGTACTTCCGCAGTCGCATGTCCACCAGGGGAATGAGGCAGTATTTGTATCCTGCGGTGATCCGTAGCCAGTGACGGCCTCCGAGACATTTGCAGGAACAGATATCGCATCTGTACGATATATCGCAGCCTCAGCGCCAAGAAGATTTTGTATCCGTCGAACAACCTCTTCCGTATCTTTCAGCTCATGTTCCCAGATACGGAGAACTTCCCAGTTATCTGAAATCAGCGCATCATCCGCGGCCATGTCTCTCAGGACATTTTTGCGAAGTTTGGTTTTCCAGAATTCCTGGCGGGTATTCGGGGCTGAGTAATGCATCGGACATCCGTGCCAGAAGCATCCGTCAACAAACACTGCAAGACGTGCCTTCACAAAAAGAATATCAGGACTCCCGGGCAGATCACTCCGAAGGCGATAGCGGCAGCCTGCGGCCCATAATGCCTGGCGCAGTCTGATCTCAGGTTTTGTGTCCCGGCTTCGGATACGGGCCATGTTTTCAGAGCGGGTTAATCGTCGTTTGGTCATGTTTTACCGTGAAAATACATTTTGAAAACCCGGGTTTTTTATCTGAAAATATTTTCATAACTGAGGGCGAAAAACCCGGGTTTTTCATGAGCGTTTATATCACTAATTGGTGGTCAGAATTAGGAAACTTTCCCAATACCGCCGGAAAATTCAGACCGTGGATATTCGGTCACGGTCTTACCCGTATCCATCTGGCATTTTGCAGCACAAGTCTTAGTATTAAATACAAAATAGCCACTTCCCGCACTCCGTGAGGAACCAAAAAAATTCGCATGATCAGTCAGTGAAGTCAATAAGTTTCTTAGGAGGAATTCTGACTCGCTTATCTTATACGCGGCCAGTATTTTGTGAATTTATTTTTTCTTCTTCAGGCTGTAAAATGCAAAATTTGTTCCGGAAACAAAGCAATAAGGAAATAACCTTATCAATTTTACTGACCATTCGTTTAATAAAAACAGACTTTTGTTAATTTTATATTACGCAAAAACGGACAGTTGTAATTATACCTATGTGATTTCGGAGTATTATCAATGATCTGTCCGAGTGACAAAGGAGCCTTTGCTGATTTTTCACCCGGTTTTTTGGGTGTGTCCCACCTTTTACACATCCGAAAAAATCAGCCACAAAGACACAAAGACACAAAGGAACCACAAAGAGACTTCGTGAGACTTTGTGCCTTCGTGGAAAAAACGGATGCGTCCCGCCTTTCACACATCCGAAAAAATCAGCCACAAAGTTATCAGTAACCAAATTTCCTCAGCGCCTTGGTGTCCTTGCTCCAGTTTTTCTGGACCCGGACAAAAAGTTTCAGAAACACTTTGGTTCCCACCATCCGCTCAATTTCTTTTCGTGCTTCCTCACCGATCTGTTTCAGCTTGCTCCCGCCTTTTCCGATGAGGATGCCTTTTTGCGAGTCCCGTTCCAAATGGATCGTGGCATGAATTTTTACAAGCTTCTTATCTTCGGAAAAAGAATCCACCGTCACTGCTGTTGAATAAGGGATTTCCTGGCCCGTAAAGCGAAACACCTTTTCCCGTATCATTTCCGCGGCAATAAACCGCTCCGGCATATCTGTGAGGGATTCTTCCGGGAAATAGGGCGGTCCGTCAGGCATCACTTTTTCCATCTCAAGGAGAAGTTCTTCAACCTGTTCCCCGTGCTTTGCAGAAATCGGAACCACCGCCTCAAATTCATACGCGTTTGTCCATTTATCTATGAGTGTCAGAATCTCAGGCTTTTTGATGAGGTCTGTTTTGTTAAGCGCAAGAATCACCGGTTTTTTTTGTGCTTTGAGTTTTTTTACCACAATGGCTTCCGAGACCGGATCAGGTGACGTCACATCGGCCATCAGCAAAATCAGGTCTGCTCCGCTGATGGACGAAAAAGCAACATCCACAATTCTGACATTCAGCTCATTTTTTGCACGATGAATTCCCGGAGTATCAAGAAAGACAAGCTGGGCAGCGGGTCTGTGAACAACCCCGAGGATACGGTCCCGGGTGGTCTGCGGTTTTTTGGAAGTAATGGAAATTTTTTCACCCAGCATCCGGTTTAACAGCGTGGATTTTCCCACGTTGGGCGCACCGGCAATGGCTACAAAACCGGATTTGAATCCGGGAAATCTGTTATTTATATTTTGCATAATTCAACTAAAAAAGAAACATCTTTTGACTGAAACATCCTGTCAGTCATGGTTACGGGTTAGCAAAAATTTTTTAACTTTTCGGCATCCTTCACAAAAGCTGAAAACGAGTTTACACTTTTTTCGGATTGTCAAACAATCTCAGTAGATCGAAAAGTTTTCAGGCTGTCACAGGACAGACGGGGGAGAAACCCGGCTTTTTCCGGCGGGAGAGCGTCCCGTCCTGAAAAAAAAGCCGGGTTTCTTTGCTGTCCCGCACACAATCCGGAAACTTTTCGATCTACTGAATCTTGCAAATTGTTTGACAGCAGCGTGTCAACTGTCAAATGAAAGATGCCAAATTTTCAGTAACTATTCGGCAAAATGCTTCGTTGCCCGGTTCGGATTGACAAATCCGAACTGCTGTAAGCAGAAACAGGATTCACTGAATATTTGCAATTATTAAACCTGAATTATTCATAAACCCGTCTTTGTCGCGTAAATAAAGGCATGGTGAAAAACTGAGTTTTTTAACGATTTTTTCGTATGTCCTTATTTATCAGACAGATATATTGATTTATCAAAAATTAATGAATAATCCGGGTTAAAAGGTTTTCCCAACAAACTGTTTTTATTAAAAAACAACATTGAGAAAAAGTCAATAAAAAACAAGATATTCCATCGGATTTAAGCGCAAGCTGAAAACAGAATCTCTTTAAATCCGAGATTTACTGTCCCCGCCTTTTTTCGCTGCAAGGATTTTGTAGAAGAAGAGGATGATAAGAAAGAGATTCTGAAAAAAATCCGATTTTTTTTATGACATTTTCATGCCCCGGGGGTGAAAAAATCCGATCTTTCATGACCGTTTCTTATACAAAATCCCTGTGGCGAAAAAGGATGAATCAGGCTTTGTTCTTGACAAAAGACGGAAATATTTGTTTATAGAAGATATTTATAAATAGCTGGGTTTTGTCCTTATGATTTGACCTGAAAATTTTTTTAAAAAAAAGAGGAAAAAGATGCTGAAAGCAAAAAGTGCAAGCCTATGTGTTACGGGGTTGGTTCTGTGGATGATTATGGGAGCTGGCACAGGGTTCGCGGCCCCATCCGAGTGTGAGACATGCCACGCGAAGATAAGCCCTTTGATGGTAAAAGACTTCAATCGGGGAGAAATGGCCGCCGAGCTGACCTGTATCAGTTGTCATGGTGAAGAACACAAAACCGAAAAAGACGTGGAAAAGGCAAAACTTCCCACAATCGCAACCTGCCAGGAATGCCATGAGGAACAGGCAGAACAATATCTTTCCGGCAAACATGCCCTGGGTCTTGTTGCCCTGGAAGCCATGCCTTTCACTCACATGCAGCCCAAAGCCTTTGTGGAAGGCCAAAAAGGATGCGGGGGATGTCATACACTGGGGCTGACCGATGAAAAAAAACGTCAGAGCGAAGGCCGCAAATATTATCGTTACGGCATGGACTGCCAGAACTGCCATACCCGTCACTCATTTTCCAAAGCCGAAGCGGCCGAACCCGAAGCCTGTATGACCTGTCATATGGGATTCGATCATGCACAGTGGGAAATGTGGTCCGGGTCAAAGCACGGCGTGACATATCTTATGAACCGTTCCGTTGATCCCAAAAATCGTGATCGTGCTCCCACATGCCAGACCTGTCATATGCCTGACGGAGATCACAGGGTTTTTTCCGCGTGGGGATTTTTAGCGGTACGTCTTCCTGAAGCAGATGAGGAATGGATGGGATATCGGGCTACGATCCTTAAAGGATTAGGCGTGCTTGATCCGGCCGGAAATCCCACCCCGCGGCTGGATGTGGTAAAAGCAGGAAAGGTGGCACGGCTGGACAAAGCGGAATTTGATGCTGAACGAAAACGTTTCACTGATATCTGCCAGAAATGCCATTCTCCGAATTTTGTAAAAGAGAACATGAAAAATGCGGACCAGATGATAAAGGAATCAGACAAACTGTTTGCCGAAGCCATTGAGATTGTAGCCGGACTTTATAAGGATAATATCATTAAAAAACGGGCAGATTATCCCGCATATCCCGACCTGCTGACGTTCTATGACGTATCCACCAAGGTGGAACAAGTGCTTTATCTGATGTTTATGGATCATCGGATGAAGGCTTTTCAGGGCAGTTTCCATATAAATCCGGATTATTCCACATGGTACGGATACGCCAACCTCAAAAAAGACCTGGTTGAAATAAAAGACCTGGCGCAAAAGATGAGAAGTGAGGCAAAGACCGAGACTGAGATGAAAAAGACAAAAAAATAGACAGAAGCACACAAGATTTTCCTGAATCTAAGTATCTGAAAGTGAAAGGACATTGGCCTGATGAAACGAAAAAAACATTGGGTCTGGCTCTTTCAGGAGATATCTGTTATTCGATAATCAAATAAAAGCAATCTGGGTGTGTTCCACCTTATTACGCATCCGAAAAAATCAGCCACAAAGACACAAAGACACGAAGGAATCACAAAGAGACTTCGTGAGACTTTCAATAGATCGAAAAGTCTCCGGATTGTGTGCGGGACAGCAAAGAAAACCGGCTTTTTTTCAGGACGGGACGCTCTCCCGCCGGAAAAAGCCGGGTTTCTCCCCCGTCCGCCCTGTGACAGCCTGAAAACTTTTCGATCTACTGACTTTGTGCCTTCGTGGCTTCGTGGCAAAAAAAATGGCCGGTTCCGCTTTTCACACATCCGAAAAGATCAGCCACAAAGCCACAAAGAGACTTCGTGAAACTTTGTGTCTTCGTGTCTTCGTGGCAAAAAAAATGGCCGGTTCCGCCACAAAGCCCCAAAGAGATTTCGTGAAACGTTGTGCCTTCGTGGCTTTGTGGCAAAAAAATGGCAGGTTCCGCTTTGCACACATCCGAAAAAATCAGCCACAAAGCCACAAAGGAATCACAGAGAGACTTCCTGAGACTTTGTGTCTTCGTGCCTTTGTGGTAAAAAAACGGGTGAGTCCCGCCTTTCACACATAAAACCTGTCCTTGTGTAAAAGGCGGGACACACCCGGCAATCTGCCAGATGGTAACTGTCAATTAAAAAAGAAAGGGGTATATATGGATAATCGTAAGCCGTTCATTGCAGGAAACTGGAAAATGTTCAAAACCGGTTCTGAAGCGATTAAGACCGCGGAGGAACTGGTAAAGCTTGTGGCAGATGTGACCGATACCGAGGTGATGATTGCCCCGCCGTTCACAGCGCTTTCGGCTGTATCGGATGTTGTAAAGGAAACAAATGTTTCCCTGGGAGCACAGAATTTTTTCTGGGAAAACGAGGGCGCATATACCGGTGAAATATCATCAGCCATGCTGCTGTCTGCCGGATGTAAATATGTTATCATTGGTCATTCTGAACGGCGCCAGTTTTTCGGTGAAACCGATGAAACAGTCAATAAAAAAATTAAAACTGCTATCTCTTCTAAATTATTACCTATTTTTTGTATCGGGGAGTCTGAAAAAGAAAGAATTTCGAAAGATACGTTTTCTATACTTGACAAACAGGTATCAAAAGGTTTAAAAGGACTTTTTTCGGATGAGCTGCAACATCTGGTGATTGCATATGAGCCGGTGTGGGCGATTGGAACAGGCAAAACAGCAACCCGGGAGCAGGCTCAGGAAGTTCATTTGTTCTTACGTTCTTTAATTGAAAAAAAATTTGGAAATTTGCTTGCAAAATCTCTCAGGATATTATATGGAGGGAGTGTCAAGCCGGATAACATTGCAGAACTGATGGCAATGCCTGATGTTGACGGCGCGCTGGTAGGCGGAGCGAGCCTGAATGCCGAAACGTTCGGCAAAATTGTCCATTTTTAAATAAGTAAAGAATTTTATGTCAATATTAGTCGTTGTTATACATGTTATTGTTTGTGTCGCGCTGATTATGATCGTGTTGTTGCAAACTGGAAAAGGGGCAGATATGGGTGCTGCTTTCGGAGGGGGAAGCGGTCAGACCCTTTTCGGAAGTACGGGTGCTTCAACTTTCCTAAGCAAAGCAACAACAGTGGTGGCTATTATGTTCATGGTAACTTCCCTGGGATTGGCTTATCTTTCCAGTCACAGAACCGGGAATTCTATCATGACAGATATAAAAGCTCCGATAGAGCAGCCGGTCACATCTGATAAAAGTGATCAGCCCGAGGCAACGCCTTCACAGCCGGCTGAACCGGTTCAGACCGAAGGAGAACCTCAGGGTTAACTTACATTAAATTCATATTGTGCCGAAGTGGTGGAACTTGGTAGACACGCTATCTTGAGGGGGTAGTGGGCGACGCCCGTGCCGGTTCGATTCCGGCCTTCGGCACCACATAATAAAAAATAAAAGGCGTAACTCTTCGGAGTTACGCCTTTTTTATTACTGCAAAAGTCCCATCAGGACGGCATATTTGCAACATAAGAGAGCGACGACAAACTCATGGCCCCGTCCCTGCGGGACCGGGAAACACGGGTGAATGTGATTTGCGACAAACAGCTTTTTCATAAGCGTTTCTTATCATCCTCTTCTTATACAAAATCCCTGTAGGGAAATGTAAGCGGGCTTTGCTTCATCTTTTTCCGGTCTTTTTTCCGATCCTTTTATTTTCACAGCCTGCTAAGAAAAACGGTTACAATTTTTGTAGGGTGGGTGGAGCGAAGCGCAACCCACCGTTTACTGAATTTCGGTGGGTTCCGCTTCGCTCCACCCACCCTACAGCTACTTTTTTCCGATCCTTTTATTTTCACAGCCTGCTAAGAAAAAATTTGACGGTCACTCAAATTACGCGATGTTGTCATTATTAAAGCGATGTTAAGGAGGTTCTGATGAGAAAAAAAGCAGAAAAAGAAATTCGAAAAGCAGTTTCAACGCTTGACAGCACAGACTGTCACAGAATAGACAGGGTAAGGGCCAGAACATCGCTGACCCGAAAAGTTTTTGATAAAACAATCCTGGATATGGCCAGAGTCGGCACGATTGAGCTGATCAGCAAAAACATCACAGAAGCAGATGACATTGAAATCGGAAACTTCATCAGGCAGGGAGATACCGTCCATGTCAGCTTTTGTTTTACAGATGGTACTGAAAAGGGAGCCAAACATCCGAAAGAACAGTCAGCAATAAGCAACAGACCGAAGATAACGGCGTTGAAATCAGAAAAAAAAGGAGCCGAATATCCAAAAGAGCAATCAAAAGAACAGAAATCTGAAACAGTGAATGTCACCTTACGGAAAATTGACCGTCCGACCTGGGAAGTGTTTCAATATTTATGTGAAGTCCGGGATGGAAAGAAACCTGAACAGAAACTGTTGGAAATGATAAAGGAGTTTAACCGACAGAAAATATAAAGAGCAAACAAAAAATATTCTGAAGAGCAGGGAAGGGTTTATTATCTTCAAAAAATCGCTTCTGCCAATACAGATGATCCGGACATCAATATTCGGGACTTTGGCAATTTATGTTCTGATTTGCCTTGTCGTCGGTGATGAAATAAAATCCAATAATGATTTCTGATGAAAAGAAATTTTAGCTTTAACAAGGGAAGGTGAAACATGAATGAAAAACAACCAGTATATATCAGAGAGTTATCATCCGAAGAAGAAGAACTCCTTGAAATCGGGAAAAAAATCCAGGACGCGGGGCAGGACCCGGTAAAAATACTGAACTATTATTTGGAAGCCCGGGGAACAGCGAAGAAAGCTGCGGATATCGGAAAGCAGGCGCAGAGCTTTTTGATGAAAAAATGGGAAGCTTTTGACAAAGCTTTTAAAGAGCATGATGACAAACCCAAATAAAAACAAAAATTCGTTAATCCGTGTGACCGGAAAAATTAGCCGCGGAAAAATAAAATTTTTTCCAGATATCCCTCATATCAAGCAGAAGTTTTAAACTGTTGCCGACTGTTGCCATTCCGAAAATAAAACGCATGTCCGTCTTTCCGTCAATTTTCGGTGTCTATTCAATGTCTTTTCCTTTAATGCCAAGAATTTCTTTGAAAGAATCCGTAGGAATCCCAAACGGTTGTTTTTCACTGTTGTCTTTAATTTTTAAAACAATAATGCATTTCTGATCTGTATAATCTGCGGCATCCAAACTTAATCTGAGCCTGATATCCGCAATGAGCATCACTTTGTCCCTGAAATTTGCCACTCGTTTGATAAAATCAGGCGCATGTTTGAAAAACTCAGGCCGATGCCTCCGAATATTTTTGCAAAAAAGGTGCTGGATATGGTTGCCAGACACAAACCAATCATTATTATCCCTTCATGGTGGCGGCTGTTCTGGCGGATTCACCGCCTGTTTCCCTCGTTTGGAATATCTCCTGGTCAGAAATTCTTTTCTTGACTGGTAAAAAAAGCTTGATGCGGCGCAAAAGAGTTAATATTAAATACGAAGAAACTTATGGGTATCTGAATCCCGGAACAAAAGGACAACTGAAAACTGTCCCGGCAGTTTATTGCCGGATTCAGATCAGCCTGTTGTGTTCCAAAGAAGGGGGATGTATTTACAAAGTGGCGCAGTGCAGCTTTGAGCGGAAAGTCCGATTCTACGAAAAAATACAGAAAACAGGCCGATAAAATGACAGTCATCTCCCCCGATGACAGATGATCAGGCAAAAATTGTGGCAAAAGACATGAGGGTTGTGATTTACAGTTATGCAGAGGATGTGGAGATGCTTTGAACCGGGGAGGCTGAACTTGAAAACCGCACCCTGAATCAAGGTCAACAATAATTTTTTATAATGAGGTTAATATGATAAGACAGATTATATTGTTCCTGATGGTAATTTTTTGTTTCTTTTTTGCTTCTTGTGTGAAAAAATGTCCAATATGTCCGATTCTCAGTCAGGAAATTGAAAAGGAACGTGAGGTTGCCGGAAAAGAACTGGCAGAATTTGAATCAGGTGTACGGTATCTGGCAAAAGACGTGCTTTATCAACTCTTCCGGGTTCCCTGTGATCCCGATAAAAGAGAAATAATTACACTAAAAGAATTCACCAATTTTGATTCTGAAAACAAGCGTGACACCAGAAAAATCATTGAATCTCTGATGGCAGAGGAATTCACAAAGGGAAACAGATTTACTGTTGCGCTAAGTGACAGCAGTATCCGGCCGGACTACATCCTGAGATGTGCGTTATCTTTTGAGGAATTTCAGGGAATGAGAAGACCCCGGCTGAATGTCTCAGTAACAGATACGGATCAGCTAATCATTGCTCAGGCAAATGTGCGGTTTTTATCCTTTGACTGCCCCGTTTCCGAGCTATCTGAAAAAACTCGCAAAGACCTGATGGAATTCAGACCGGGAATCCGCTATCTGGCAAGACAGATGCTCTGTCAGTTGCTTGAGGACTCCTTCAGCATGAGAAAAAAACTCATCCGGTTCGGAGAATTCAATAATCTTAATCCCAGCTACAGACTTAAAGCCGAAAACAATATTATGACATTCATAATTGAGGAACTCGGAGACAAGTTTCTTTTTGCATCAAAAGAAAGCGAAGAGCAGCCGGACTATATTGTGGAAGGGACCTTGTTTTTTGATCAGGAAACCGGTCATTCAGTCCCCCACTTACAAATCCGGGCCTTAGATACCGAAAGCAAGATCATCAGGGCAAAAGTCAGTGCGAGATTTCTGTCTTTTCCCAGTGATCAGAGCGCACTTGATAAACAACTGGCATTTGCGCACGAAGCTGACAAGGATGAGATAAGACGTTCGGAACTGAACCGGGGAGATGAAGTCCCTGACGAGTCTTTTCCTGATTTGGCGATAGAAAAATTTATTGACAAGGCAAACAATTTATTTCTGGAAGGAGAATATCAGAAAGCAATCTCTCTTTATGAACAGATATTAAGCGCGGTGGAATATGGCGGACAAAAATTTGAGAAATTATGCAACCTGTTATACACAGCATATTATCAGGAAAAAGAACTGGACAAATCCGGAAAATATCTCAGGGACCTGATTTCAGAAAAAGTGAAATCCGGCACAAAGATTCCCTTCAAGCCCCGGTTTAAACAAAATTCAGATGACTTCATCGAAACAGAAAGAGAAGAATATGAATTTATTCTGAAAACAATCGGCAAATATTTTAAAAACAATCCGGATATCTGTTTTGCTGTTTATGGTCACACCAGCATAACGGGCAGTGACAGAAGCAACTGTTTCTTATCAAAACTACGTGCAAAAAAAGTAGCTGACCTCCTGAATATCTCTCCGGAGCGATACAAAGTAATCGGCAGAGCCTCTGCAAACTGCAACATTTGCACAGGTGAAAACGAAGCAGACCGGAGGGTGGAATTCAAAATTCTGAAACCCGGGTATGAACCAGAGGAGGTCCTGCCCTGTATGAAATACTTAAAGCGGCAAAGATAAAATCAAGGAAGAATTCAGCAGCGGCTGGAAATATCCTGATAATTTGTTACCGGGCAGCTCCTGCTGAGTCAGCATATTCTGTCGGATATGCCTTTCTTTTTTTTCACTAAATTCCTAATTTTCAATCCAGATCTCTTACCACACGAAAACCAATGAATCTTTCCTTTGTCTCCGGGGGATAGAGCAGCCTGAGTTTTTTCACCTGCTCCCGTTCCTGAATGATCAGTATGCTCCGGGCACCGGTATTCCATGCCCCTCCTTTTAAAACACTGCCCTGATCAGGGTCTTTTACCCATTCCCATACGTTGCCCAGCATGTCGTACAATTTAAAATTATTAGGCTTGAAATTGCCCACGGGAGCCGTGCGGACATAATGATCATTGCAACTGATTTTCAACGCCACAGCATCAGCCTTCAGCGCGGTTTCATCGGCCACATTGGCATATTGGCACGCGTTATCAGGATTATCTCCCCAATAGTAAAGCGTTCTTCTGCCTCCGAGTGCGGCATATTCCCATTCCCGTGTAGTTGGCAGGCGATAGCGTCGGCCGGTTTCCCTGCTCAACCATTTTACATAGTTCCAGGCATCATGCCAGGACACATAAATTACTGGCATATTCCTGCCCAGCCATTTTTCATCAATAGGCAGTTCGGCTATTCTTTCAAGGAGAATCTGAGACCATTTTTTTCTGCTTTGTCTTTCGCAAAAGTCGTCATACGCGCCAAAAGTGATTTCATATTTGCTGATCCAGAATTTTCCCAAGTTGACCATGAGCGGCGAAAAAGGTTTGTCATATTTTTCATTCAGCGGCGGCGGAATTCTTTCTAATTTTCTTTTGAATCTTAACAATGCCATATGTCTGGGAAAAACCTTAAGACCTCTTTTCAAAAGTATTTCCGCCTCCCGTATTTTATCATCATCCATAGCCTGTTTTGCGAAAAATAAATATCGATCCGCGATATCCCTTATCCCGTGTTTTGCTGTCTGATTATCCGGGTCACTCCTCAGCACCTTCCGATATATCTCAAAAGCGTTTTTCCCGGGAGGCTTGGTCAGATAATTTTCATCTATATATTTCTGAGCTATCTCGAGCAGGGGAATAATTTCCGAGGGACCGAATTCTTTTGCCCCGATGTGGGTGAGGACCTGCTGGGCATCCTCGCTGCCCGGATATTTTTCTATCACGGCCTCAGCATAAACCCGGGCCTCATCATATTTTTTCTGTTTCACAGATGTTTTTGCTTTTTCAATTAACGCACCGATGATCAGCTGTTCAAGGCGATCCAAGGCCGCGTCCGCATCTGCTTCGGATTCAAGATGTTTTGCTGCTTCCTGGGCTTTTTTCTGATAATTCGTGGCTTGTTCCGGCGAGGCTTCTGAAAGGGCTTTGTTGGCAAGATCAGCATAGAGAAACACAGTATCTTTTAATATCTGCCGGGCACTCTGATTTTCCGGATCCGTATGTAGAATCGTCAATGCGTGGGATACCGCGTCATCATATTTTTTTCCCTCCAGTGCCTCAATTGCCTTTTCAATCAGCGTTTCTGTTTCTGATTTTTTCTCAAGTTCAAATGTAACTTCGGACAACTGGGTCGAATGAACCTGTATGAATTGGGATTGGATATGACCGTCAGCCCCCGCGCTGACATCTGCCTCACCGACCGGAATATCTTCACACAGCAGCGGCTGACTTCTGTTGGCTATTCCTTTGTATTCATTATTGACATAGACCTCCGCATCCTGGACATCCACAATGACCCGGATACTTCCGGTTTTCGGAGTCTGAGTAAAGGTGAACGTCACCGTGTCCGTGTCTGTCCTGTTATCACTGTCTGTAACACTGACAGCAATGGCCGCGTGTGCAGGGGGAACACCGTCCGCGGTGTCCGGAGGAATATAATAAACAATCTGACTTGTTGTGTCATCTCCTCTGAACTTGCCGCCTGACGGCGATGGCGGATCAATTTTCCATTGAAACTTGAAATGTTCCTTATTGGTCTGTGTCTGAGCTTCCATTCTTATTTGTTTTGAGGTCGGGATTTGTATCTCTCGTGTATCAGTGTCTGTCTCAAGCCTTACCTGTGGCTGGGCATACCCCCCTGTAAAAAGCAATAATATGCTGAACACACTAATGATAAATATTTTCAAAACCCGCTGATATGTCCCGTACATTTTGAATCATTCCTCCCTGAACCATATATGTCTTTACTGTGAGCAATCTGTAGCTCTGATTTTTCTGAACTGGTTTTATCAGACGCGGTTTTATAGTCAAGCATAAAAAAATCATGCCAGCGGACCCCCTTCAAATCTGCGGGCCATAAGATTGTTTCCCGCACACCTGACTGAGCGGACTGAATCTCAGGATAGCCATATTGAACTGGCTTCTGAGCAGCCTGAATTTTTTTGTATTTAAGATATGCCCTTTCATGAGAACTGCTCGGATGCCGCTGACCTTGACAGACCCATTGAAAATGTTTTTGTGCCTCTGTCCTCGGGATGCGACTGCCTTTGTCAAGAGACCGATAAAATTTATAATGTTTTCCAATAAGTTCTTTTTCTTTGCTTGTGAGTTGGTAATGAAGATGCCGCACGATGCTCCCCGTGTGAAACCGGCCGGTATTCTCCTGGTATGTTGTTTTTTTCCGGCCAAGGACAATGGGACTTTTCACCTTCCCGATGTGCTTACAGGTTTTACAGTATCTTCCGTTAATCCTTTGAATCGTCCGACAGCAATAAGGCCCGGGGCTGTCCAGCGCGTGACGGATTTTTGCCTCTGTCTCTTCAGGTGTATATTCCGGGTAAGGCTCGGAGAGCTTGTGAGAAAGCTGTCTGCCATCTTTGCATCTGGCCGCGATGGTGAGTAAAATATACCAGTCCGGCTCGGAAAGTGTTTTTGCGTCATCCCGGCAATGCGCGATAAAGGCGCATTCCTCTGCTACCCGCTGAAAATCAGACAGCGGATAGGCTGATTTCGGTGAATAGCCAGTATATTCTGCCAGTTGGGAATTTTCATCTCCAGTCAGCGTCTGACTCAGATTCCATTCGCTTATCAGATCATCTAAGACAGACACGGTATTTTTTTGAATTCCTGCCAGTATATCCCATTGATTTTTATAAGGCGTTATGAATCCCGAATCCGGATTTAAGAACAGCGTATGACCGTTTTTTGCCGCTTTTCCCTGGAAAGGCAGCGCAATGAGATTGCCAAAGCCTTTTCCTGAGAGCTTGTCCTGATTGGGAAACAGACGGTCAAAACTTGAAAGTTCCATGTTATCTTTTATGACTTCCGCTTCCTGAAGCAGCGCAAAAATCACAACCCGGGCTTTCCGGGCAGGCACAGGGCCTTCAAAAAAGATAAATGCGTGATACCCGGTTCCTGATTTTGATCTTAAAATATAACAGGGGATTTCCTGGAGCTGGCAGACTTCGTAAAACGCCCTGATGTCATGAAGGGGGGACAGATTTTTTTTATGATTATCAAAGTCAGCAGCGATAAAATAACAGGTATTATCTGAAAATAAAGGATAAACACCCAATATATGCTTTCCCATGAAATGATCATAAATAAGCGAGTCTGAAAGCGGCATATAGGCTTTATTTTCGCAGGCAGCGCAGGTGACTTTCATGCCTCGTTTCTGACATCTGAGGTATTGCCATTCATTTCTGCATATCGGTGAATAACCGCTCCTCCCGGTTTTGGCGGATATCCAGTGTCTGGGAACAACATCCTCACGTCCTTTGAAAATTTCCCGGAACAGTTTAATTTTATCAAATTTTGTCATCACTCTGACCATTTCCGAGGGGCGGTGAAGCATAGCTTTACCTGCCATTTTATTCAGTTATCCCTGTAGTCCACCACATCATCTCGTTCCCATGCTTTGCGTGGGAATGCAGAAAAGACGCTTCATCTCGTTCCCATGCTTTGCGTGGGAATGCAGAGGGGACGCTTCGCGTCATTTCGTTCCCATACACATCATCTCGTTCATCTCATTCCCATGCTTTAATCTCGTTCCCATGCTTTGCGTGGGAATGCAGAGGGGACGCTTCGCGTCATTTCTCGTTCCCATACACATCATCTCGTTAATCTCGTTCCCATGCTTTCCATGGGAACGAGGAGCCGAGGAACACAAGAAGCATCTGCTGACCCTATGTGTTATTACGACCCTGATGAAGAATTTTTCAAAGAACAAAATAAAAAACAGGTTCTCAACGCATGTTCTGCGTTAAAAAATATTGAAAATATTAATAGGTTATAAAATCAACCAGCATCAGACAATATGCCTGAATAACAGACCTTCCGGAACAGGCAGACGCGGAACCTTCGCACCGAGATTGAGGTCTTGTTCGAAATCATTGCCTGATAATCAGGAAAACAAAATACGGATCAAAGCAAAAAAATTCTGATCACCTGTCATCAGTGCCCGAGCAAATAAATTCTGAGGAGTGAAATTTGGAAAAACCGAACGCATGAAAATTATGCAGTACACCACTTTGAAAGTTCCTCCCCCCTGATAGCTTTGGCAACAGAGTTGTTCCTAAATAAATAATGCCACAAAGACACGAAGGCGCGAGGGCCTCACGAAGGGTTTTTGTGTGCCTTTGTGCTTTTGTGTCTCTGTGGCATTATGAGCTGCACGTCCGCGTCATATTTTACATCTCAGCAACCCGTCAGAACGTATTTGGTCAGGCACTGAATTCTAAACGTCAATGGCAGCGTCTGTGCTTTGGCCGAGGTTGGCGGAATTTTTTCTAATACGGTTTTTTCTTACCTTGAAACAGAATGCGGACTGTTTCAGTGGCTCTATCCGGAATTATCATACCTCGGTATGAACATGTGGAAAATGACAAAAGAGTACTACGACCATGCGAATTTTCGCATCCATTGCAGGGAAATGTTAAAATGCCCGCTGATCCAGTTTACTAAGTCGGAATATCAGACTCATCAGGTCAGAAACTTTCGGATAACGCCTTGAAAGGGCGATTTATTAAGGTTCGGGATGACACTGAAAAAAGTTTGTTCTTGACAAATGTTCTTCTGTTTCATATCACAAAGCTGCTTGAATGTATATAAAAATGGAAATAGCTTATGACAGAAGCTCATGTTGTGATTATTCTGACAGAACTGATTCTTTTGATAAGTATTCTGTGGCTTTGTAAGAAAAATCTCCGTGAAAAAAATACGCAGATAAAAGAGACTCCGGAAAAAGATTACGCGGATTATCTTCAGTCAAAACATTGGGAAGGACTTAGAAAAAAGGCGCTTGAACGGGCAGATTACAAATGTGAGCTGTGTAAGGGTTCCTATGCAGCTGTTCATCATATCAGATATCCCAAAAAATATCAGGGGGATCACCTTGACAACCTTCTCGTGGTTTGTGAAAAATGTCATGCAAAGTTGCACGGCATTCGTGATGAAACAGCATTTCAAAATTCCGAATCTCAGCATACTGCCAAAAAAATTCCTTTAAAAGCCAGTGAAAAGCTGTTTTCAGAAGAAGTGGTAAAAGGCAGTGGCTGTGCTTATTTTTTTGATGTTGAATATTCCCCTGCCGGAGAAAAACAATTGGTGATCACTGAGGACAGACCCTCAAAACAAAATACATTCGGAGATTACCGTATTTCCGTGACTGAAGCAAATCTGAATACTTTTGCAAGACAGATCAGAACGACATTCGAGATGATGACAACACAAAACGAACTGTATTCGGAGAAACTGCTGACATCTGATCGTACTTATTTTTTTGATGTGAAAATAGCGGTTAACGGACGAAAATATGTGGCAATAGCAGAATCCAAACGAATAGCCCCGGGATCTTTTGAGCGAAGCAGCATAACTGTTTTTGAAAATGTTATGCATCCGTTTGCCAGCGGTTTGGAAAACGCATTTAAGTTCCTGAATATCAGTTCATTTTGAAAAACGCTTTGTATTTTATTTTTTAAATAACGGAGAATAACAGGGATTTTCCATACAGAAAATTGCTGATTATGGGAAATCACAGATCAAGTGCATATAAACAGCAGGGTTCCGAATCCGGATATGACTCCATATCTGTCAATCGGAACACTGTACTGAAAAAGGAGGTTTCAAATGGCAGAAAAGAAGAAACTGACCAACAACGCGGGTGCCCCTGTAGCTGATAACCAGAATGTCATGACTGCCGGACCTCGCGGTCCTATGCTGCTACAGGATGTCTGGTATCTGGAAAAACTTGCCCATTTTGACCGGGAGGTGATCCCTGAACGACGTATGCACGCCAAAGGCTCCGGAGCTTACGGAACCTTTACTGTCACCCATGACATCACCCGTTATACCAAGGCTAAAATATTTTCCCAAGTGGGAAAGAAAACTGAACTTTTCACCCGTTTTTCCACGGTGGCCGGTGAGCGCGGTGCCGCGGACGCCGAGCGTGACATCCGGGGCTTTGCAGTCAAATTCTATACAGAGGAAGGGAACTGGGATCTGGTGGGCAACAACACACCTGTATTTTTTCTGCGTGATCCGCTCAAATTCCCGGATCTGAACCACGCGGTCAAGCGGGATCCCCGCACCAATATGCGCAGCGCCCGCAACAACTGGGATTTCTGGACATCCTTGCCGGAGGCACTCCACCAAGTCACCATTGTTATGAGCGACCGGGGCATTCCCAGTTCCTACCGCCATATGCACGGCTTTGGCAGTCACACCTTCAGTCTCATCAGCGCAAAAAACGAAAGATACTGGGTCAAATTTCATCTTCGTACACAGCAGGGGATCCAAAACCTGACCGATGAAGAGGCTGAGGCAGTCATTGGCAAGTGCAGGGAAAGCCACCAGCGTGATCTGTACGAAAGCATTGAACAGGGCAAATTTCCGCGATGGACCATGTTTATCCAGGTGATGCCGGAGAAAGACGCGGCCACCTGTCCTTACAATCCCTTTGATCTCACCAAGGTCTGGTTCCATAAGGACTACCCCCTGATTGAAGTGGGGGTGCTTGAACTGAACCGTAACCCGGAAAACTATTTTGCCGAGGTCGAACAGTCAGCTTTCAATCCGGCCAGCATCGTGCCGGGCATCGGTTTCTCACCGGACAAAATGTTGCAGGGACGTCTGTTTTCCTATGCGGATGCCCAGCGTTACCGGCTCGGCGTGAATCACCACCTGATTCCGGTCAATGCTTCCCGGTGTCCGTTTCACAGTTACCACCGTGACGGTTCCATGAGGGTTGACGGCAATTATGGCAGCACCCTGGGGTATGAGCCTAACAGTTACGGCGAATGGCAGCAGCAGCCGGATTTTGCCGAACCGCCCCTCAGTCTGGAAGGTGCGGCTGATCACTGGGATCATCGTGAGGATAAAGATTACTATTCCCAGCCCGGCCTGCTTTTTCGCCTGATGAGCCCTGAGCAGCAGTCACTCCTCTTTGCCAATACGGCCCGGGCTATCGGCGACGCGCCAAAAGAGATTCAGATCCGCCATATTGGCAACTGTCTGAAAGCGGATCCGGCTTATGGCAAAGGTGTAGCCGATGCACTTGGCATCCCGCTTAACGAAATCCCCAAAGAGACATAAAACCGTCATCAAACCGAACAGGGCGGGCAGGCATTGCCCACCCTGATTTACACATCCGAAAAAATCAGCCACAAAGACACAAAGTCACCACAAAGAGACTTTGTGAGACTTCGTGCCTTCGTGGCAAAAAAACGGATGTGTCCCCCCTTTTACACATCCGAAAAAATCAGCCACAAAGACACAAAGACACAAAGTCACCACAAAGAGACTTTGTGAGACTTCGTGCCTTCGTGCCTTCGTGGCAAAAAACGGATGTGTCCCCCCTTTTACACATCCGAAAAAATCAGCCACAAAGACACAAAGACACAAAGTCACCACAAAGAGACTTTGTGAGACTTCGTGCCTTCGTGCCTTCGTGGCAAAAAAACGGATGTGTCCCCCCTTTTACACATCCGAAAAAATCAGCCACAAAGACACAAAGACACCACAAAGAGACTTCGTGAGACTTTGCGCCTTCGTGCCTTCGTGGCAAAAAACGGATGTGTCCCCCCTTTTCCTAGTTCCGCCTTTAAGCGGTGTGACTCCGCCTAAAGGCAGAACTACAAACTTTATTCTTGAAAATCCAGTTAAGAAGTTCTTCAAAAACGTTATCCTCTCATCTCCCGGTGTTTATAATATTATTCAGCGCGGCCGCAACCGTTCAGAATGGGAAGCAGTCATGGTTTATATTTCTTATACAACACTGAGATATCCTGCCTGCATCTTTCAGCAACACTCCAATGTTGTTCTTCTCACGCATCAGCCTGAAAAACGCTTTGCAATTTTATTCATTTTATGCGATAAAAAAATATATGGAAACAAGGGAATACCTCTTTGGGTACTTAGGGAACATGAAATAAATAATATACCCGATACAAAAAATGGGTATTTTATTTTTGGGGAAATCCCTTAGTAATCCTGAGTGTTATGGCATAGAAATAAAAAACAAGGAGCATGGATATGAGTTTTTCAACATTTTTCTCAAAACAGGCCAGAAAACCGTCCGGAATATTCGGGCGATTTGTCGCATCCCGAATTTTCGACAAAAAAAATGTTGAAATGAATGATTTTATAAAGGAACTGATGACCATACAACAACATGATCATATTCTGGAAATTGGTTTTGGCACAGGAAATCTGATGAATGAGATAGCTGAACTCGCAAATCAGGGAATTGTTCAAGGGATTGATTTTTCAGATACAATGGTATCTGTGGCGCAAAAGAGAAACAGGAAACATATTGCCAGCGGCAGAGTCATCATCCGCCAGGGGGATTTTGATGAAATACCATATGATCATAACAAGTTTGACAAAATATGCAGCACAAATACAATATACTTCTGGCAGGACCCGGAAAAAACACTTCAAAAGATATTGAATCTTTTAAAGACCGGAGGGAAGCTGATGCTGGGTTTCCATAATAAGACACATCTGGAAAAAATGTCACTTAACTGGGATGTGTTTCGTGCTTATTCTCAGGATGATGTAAAGACGCTTTTAATAAATGCAGGTTTTACAGGCGGGGTTGATATCATGTCAAGAAAAGGAAAAGAAGCGGTTTCTTATTGTGCTGTGGCTGCGAAGTAAAATATGTAATGGGAGATTATCATGGAAATCATATTAAAACCAATTATCAGTTCTCCAAAGCTGGTCCTGTATCTTCGGGAATTGGAAAGCATTGTCGAGGCGGAAGACAAAAAGCGGCGATATTTTTATGAAGAAATTTCCGAAGACCAGAAAGCTGAGTTTATTAACGGAGAACTTGTGATGCATTCGCCCGCGAAACTGAGACATACCGTTGTTTGTAAATTTCTCTCGGAACTTCTCGACACTTATGTTCGAATACATGGCTTCGGCCATGTTGGCAGTGAAAAACTGCTTGTTTCATTGACCCGTAACGACTACGAACCTGATATTTGCTTTTTCTCCAAAGAAAAGTCGGCTGAATTTTTCCCGGATCAGATGAAATTCCCCGCACCCGATTTTATAGCGGAAATCCTTTCCCCGAGTACAGAGGAAAAAGACCGGGTTATAAAATTCACAGATTATGCAGCACACGGTGTGAGCGAATACTGGATCATTGACCCTGACAAGGAAATCGTGGAACAGTATGCTCTCAGAGGGGATGCTTACGAACTTTTGCTAAAAGTAAAACACGGAATTCTCCAAAGTCATGCAATCTCGGGCTTTGAAATTCCTGTCCGTGCGATCTTTGACGAAAAAGAAAACTTGGATATGCTGAGAAAGATTCTTTCAGAAAAGGAATAAAATTTACGGCAAAAAATTTTTAAATAAGGAGAATACTATGAAACGCCATTTCACAGCAGTTATCATTAAGAGCGGTGACTGGTTTGCCGGTACGGTAAAAGAATTATCCGGAGTTCATACTCAGGGTAAGACAATTGATGAAGTCAGGGAAAATCTGAAAGAGGCAATAACAATGGTAATTGAATCTAATATCAGGCATTTCACCGAAGCTTCAAAGGAATATATTGAAGAAGATATTGTGGTTAATTTGTGAAACGAAAAGATTTAATACGATATTTGTTATCAAAAGGTTGTGTCAGGGAACGAGAGGGAAGAAAGCATACATTGTTTTATAATCCGGAAACAAAGAGTTCTGGCACCGTTCCAAGACATAGGGAGATTAATAATTTTACAGTTCATGGCATATGCAAGGAACTTGGCATTCCGGTTGTAAGAATTCGATAACCTGTTAACCAATAAATAAAATAAGTACCTGATCATAAATTTTCGGATATAAGACCTTCGAGCTTTCTATTTTTAAAATTGTTTTTTCCGCACTTGAGAAATAGGCGTAATAAAAATAAAACCAACCATTCCTCGTGATTCAGCAACAGTTAGGAGTAATTCATTTTATGCTTGAAATAAAACCCCGAAACATAGCAAACGCCCAAATTACCGTGCCCGGGTCAAAGAGCTACACCCACAGAATTCTCATTGCCTCGGGCCTGTCTGACGGTCTGTGTACCATCGAAAACGCCCTGAAAAGCGAAGACACGCTTCTGACGCTGGGCGCATTAAAACATCTCGGTGTAAAAACAGATGTGAACGATAACAACATCACCATACACGGCACAAAAGGCATTCTCAGCCCTTGTGATACGCCGGTCTATCTCGGAAACTCCGGGACATCCGTGCGATTACTCACCGCGGTGGCTGCCCTCGGTAAAGGCACATACACCCTCACCGGCACAGAGCGCATGGCCGAGCGACCCATTCAGGACCTTTTGGACGCACTGCGTCAGATGGGCGTGTCAGCCTGTTCCGTGAATAATAACGGATGTCCTCCGCTCGAAATCACCGGAGGAGAAATAAAGGGCGGAAAGGTCGGATTAAAATGCAAAATCAGCAGTCAGTATCTTTCCGCGCTTCTCCTGATTGCGCCCTATACCCGGGAAGGGCTTGAAATCACTGTTACCGAAGGGCCTGTGTCCAAACCTTACATAGATATGACCGTGGATGTGATGAAGCAGCTTAATGTTGAATTGGCGCGGGACGGATACAATTTTTTTAACATACCCGGAAAACAGGTTTACAAAGCAGGGTCATATCTGGTAGAATCAGATTGTTCCAATGCCGGGTATTTCTGGGCAGCGGCCGCTGTGACCGGGGGAACAGTCAAAGTCAGAGGCATCAGCCGGGACTCACGTCAGGGAGATGTGCGTCTGACAGAGGTTTTTGAAACCATGGGCTGCAAAGTGGTTCAGGAAAAAGACGGACTTGTTGTTTCCGGCGGAAAACTTTCCGCAACAGAGGTGGACATGGCGGATATGCCGGATATGGTTCCCACGCTTGCCGTGGTCGCTGCTTTTGCAGAAGGAACCACAGTCATCAAAAACGTGGCGCATCTCAAGGCAAAAGAGAGTGACCGCCTGACTTCCGTGGCAACAGAACTTTCAAAAATGGGCATCCAGGCCACCTGCACAGACACCGGCCTGATCATCAGAGGCGGCAATCCGCACGGAGCCGAGATTGACACCTACAATGACCATCGCATCGCCATGTGTTTCGCTGTGGCAGGTCTCAGCGTTCCTGGTGTTTTTATTCGGGATGAGAAATGCGTTGAAAAATCCTTTCCAAATTTCTGGGAAGTATTTGAAGAATTAAAAAATTAATTGAGAATTGAGAATTGAATATTTTTTTGATTGGTTACAGATGTACGGGCAAAAGTTCTGTGGGAAAATCTCTTGCGGACAGGCTTGATCTGTCCTTTGCTGATTCAGATTCGGAAGTGGTAAGGGAACAGGGCATAAGTATTTCCGAAATGGTATCAAAACACGGGTGGGATTTTTTCCGTGAAAAAGAACGCGAAGCCATAAAGCGATTAAGTGCGGCAGATAAGCATGTGATTGCCACGGGAGGCGGCGTTGTTCTCAATCCTGAAAATGTAAAAGATATGAAAGAGAACGGCATTGTTGTGTGGTTAAAGGCGACTCCGGAGACAATTAAACAAAGAATTTTGCAGGATGAAAACACAGCCGATTTACGCCCCTCGCTGACATCAAAGGGATTTGTGGAAGAAATTCAGGAAATTCTGTCTGAACGAACCCCGCTTTATGAAAATACCATGGATTTTTACATTGACACAGACCATGTTGGTTTGAATGAGATATGCAGCTTTATTATCAGTAAATTACAACAAAAATCGTGATTCTGAGCAAACCTGACAGCACTTATTAGTCCGGAGTGCCAAACTTACAGTTTGGCAAAGACACTCCGAATAATCTGAAAAGTCCCGTAGGGGCGGCATATTTGTAGCATAAGAGAATTTGCCTCCTTTCCGAGTCCCGTAGGGACGGCATATCCGGCTTGGAAACACGGAGGGATGTCATTGCTACAAAGATGCCGTCCTCACGGGACTTGGGAACACGGGGCATATCATTCCTACAAATATGCCGTCCCCACGGGACTCACAAACACGGGGGGATCTCATTTGCTACAAATATGCCGTCCCTACGGGACTCACAAACACGGGGGGATCTCATTTGCTACAAATATGCCGTCCCTACGGGACTCGCAAACACGGGGGAATCTCATTTGCTACAAATATGCCGTCCCCACGGGACTCGCAAACACGGGGGAATCTCATTTGCTACAAATATGCCGTCCCTACGGGACTCGCAAACACGGGGGGATCTCATTTGCTACAAA
This sequence comes from Desulfonema magnum, assembly GCF_017377395.1. Classification (GTDB taxonomy): domain Bacteria; phylum Desulfobacterota; class Desulfobacteria; order Desulfobacterales; family 4be13; genus Desulfonema_C; species Desulfonema_C magnum. The sequence goes on from NZ_CP061800.1 coordinate 2,367,809, forward strand.
TATGCCGTCCCTACGGGACTCGCAAACACGGGGGAATCTCATTTGCTACAAATATGCCGTCCCTACGGGACTCGCAAACACGGGGGAATCTCATTTGCTACAAATATGCCGTCCCCACGGGACTCGCAAACACGGGGGAATCTCATTTGCTACAAATATGCCGTCCCTACGGGACTCGCAAACACGGGGGGATCTCATTTGCTACAAATATGCCGTCCCTACGGGACTCGCAAACACGGGGGAATCTCATTTGCTACAAATATGCCGTCCCTACGGGACTCGCAAACACGGGGGAATCTCATTTGCTACAAATATGCCGTCCCTACGGGACTCGCAAACACGGGGGGAATGTCATTGCTATAAATATGCCGTCCCTACGGGACTCGCAAACACGGGGGAATCTCATTTGCTACAAATATGCCGTCCTCACGGGACTCGCAAACACGGGGGAATGTCATTTGCTACAAATATGCCGTCCCCACGGGACTTTTCAAACGCCCTCTAAGGGGAAAAAACCGGGTTTGTTCCCGCTTCGCAGCCTTTTTGTCCTGTGTGCAGAATTTTTATAGAAAAGATGAAACCTATGGCAGCAAATACACTGTATAACCCAGAATCATCTGAAGCCCCGCCTCTGTTCAGCGGCGAAGAGCTGTTTGATATGGGCGACATTGGACGAACTGAGCTGGTTGGAGGAGAATTAATTCGTATGTCCCCTACAGGATATCCCCACGGTATTGCAGAAGCTAAAATCGCTCACACACTCAGTTTGTTTGTTGACCAGCATAAACTTGGTCATGTATTAGTTGGCGAAGTGGGGATTTATATCCGTCGTAATCCGGACACAATTCGAGGCGCTGATGTGATTTATATCTCGGCAGAACGTCTCTCGCAGGCGAAATCAAAAAGTTATCTTGATGTCGCGCCGGAGTTAGTAGTGGAAGTTCTCTCTCCCGGGGACAGATGGAGCGATGTCACTGACAAAATAGACGAATATTTCTCTATCGGCGTTCAGGTCGTATGGATTGCTGACCCCAGACAGAGGCAAATATTTGAGTATCGCTCTCCGACCCAGGTGAAACGTTTCAAGGCTGATGAAACATTATCAGGAGGAGACATCTTGCCCGGATTTGAGATTTCAGTAGCAACATTGTTTGAAACTTGAAACTTGAAACTTGAAACTTGAAACTTGAAACTTGAAACTCGAAACTTGAAACTCGAAACTTGAAACTCGAAACTTGAGACTCGAAACTTGAAACTCGAAACTTGAGACTCGAAACTTGAAACTCGAAACTTGAAACTCGAAACTTGAGACTCGAAACTTGAAACTTGAAACTTGAAACTCGGCTCAAGTTTTAATTTTCAGAGGAGAAATAATGCCAGGAAGTACCTTTGGAACACTATTTAAAATAACAACTTGGGGGGAATCTCATGGAAAAGGCGTCGGTGTTGTTGTTGACGGATGTCCGCCCGGTATTCCCCTTGATGAAGCCACAATTCAGGCCATGATGGATCGCAGAAAACCAGGCAGTTCGTCCGCAAGCACGAGCCGGAAAGAGCCGGACAAAGCCATCATCATGTCGGGCGTTTTCGAGGGAGTGACAACCGGAACCCCCATCATGATCATGATGCACAACAAGGATGCGAAATCCGACGCGTACAAGCCATATGCGGACCTTTTTCGTCCCGGGCACGGCGACATCACATATGAAGCCAAATACGGCATACGGGACTGGCGGGGCGGAGGACGCTCTTCCGCACGGGAAACCGCCGGAAGAGTGGCAGCAGGGGCCGTGGCAAAGGCCTTTTTGGACAGGAAAAATATCAGTGTTTCCGCATACACCACGGCTCTCGGAGGAATCAAAGCAGAGAAACGGGATTTGAATGTGATAAATGAAAACCCGTTTTATTGCCCGGATACGGACGCTGCGGAAGAAATGCAACAGCGGGTACTGGCGGTAAAAAACGAAGGGGATTCCCTGGGAGGAATCGTGGAGATTTTAGCCGCAGGTGTGCCAGCGGGATTGGGAGACCCCGTATTTGACAAGCTGGATGCGGAACTGGCAAAGTCGCTGATGAGTATCGGAGCGGTCAAAGGCGTTGAAATCGGGGCCGGTTTTGAAGCCGCGTCAAAAAAGGGGTCTGAAAATAATGATCCCATCACACCGGAAGGGTTTGCCACGAACAATTCAGGCGGTATTCTCGCGGGCATATCCAACGGAGACAATCTCCTCATGCGTGTGGCCGTAAAGCCGATTCCCTCCATTGCCATTGAACAGAATACCACTGACCGCCAGGGAAATCCCAGGACCATTTCCACAAAAGGGCGCCACGATATTTCCGCGATACCGAGAATTAATGTTGTCTGCGAGGCCATGGTCTGCCTTGTCCTTGCAGATCATTTGTTAAGGCAGAAAGCCATTTTATCCGTAAACAATGACCAATAAACAGTAAACACCAATGAAATTATCAGACAGAATCCAAAGTGTTGAAGAATCAGGAACCGTCAAATTCAGTTCGCTTCTCCAAAAGCTGCGCAAACAAGGCAAAGAGATTATCAGCTTTGCCATAGGCGAGCCTGAGTACGAAACCCCGGGGATCGTCATCGAATCCACGAAAAACGCGCTTGACAGGCATAAAACCAGATACGGTCCGGCCGAGGGCATGCCTGAACTGAGGCAGGAACTGGCAAAAACGTATGAGGGATATGATGCGGATAACATTATCGTATCCAACGGATCAAAACATTCCCTTTACCTCATATTCCAGGTCATTTGTGACCCGTGTGATGAAGTGATTATTCCGAGGCCCTGCTGGACCAGTTTTCCTCAGCAGGTGAGGCTTGCCGGAGGCAAACCGGTCTTTGCGGATACCAACAAAAGCCATCAGTTGGATTGTGAGGAAATTGAAAAGGCCATCACGCCAAAAACAAAAGCCATTCTTATCAATACACCGAACAATCCCACAGGGGCGGTTTATCCGAAAACGGACTTGGAGAAAATCGCCCGAATTTCATCCGAACATGATTTATATATTATTTCAGATGAAGCATATGATTTTTTTATTTATGACGGACTAAAAAACGAAAGTATTTTTGAGTTCAGGGAGATTCGTGACAGGGTTATCATTACAAAAAGTTTTTCCAAAAGCTATAACATGACAGGCTTCAGGGTCGGATATGTCGCTGCTCATAAAAACATTGTAAAGGCCATGTCCAAATGTCAGGGACATTGCACGGGGAATGTTTGCACATTTGCGCAGTATGGCGCGCTGGCTGCGCTTTCTCTTGACGGAGATGTTATTTCGCAGTGGCAAGCCGAACTGGAGAAGAAAAGAGATATTGCCTACGGATATGCGTCAAAATTATTCCATTGCATCAGACCTCAGGGAGCATTTTATCTCTTTCCTGATATATCGAACTATCTGAAAAACGGAGAAACCTCAGAAGACTTTGCCGCTGATCTGCTTGAAAAAACAGGGGTCGCTGTTGTTCCGGGAGAGGCATTCGGAATGGCCGGCCATGTCAGAATATGTTATGCGGTTCCTGAAAATATGCTGAGGAAAGGTTTTGAAAAGATTGCAGAGGCATTATGACCGGAAATATTAAAAAAATTGGCATCATCGGTTTCGGACGGTTCGGAAAGCTTATGACAGGATATCTTGCCCAGGATTTTGAAGTGTTTGTTTACAACAGAAGTGATAAAACATCCGAAATCCGTAAAATCGGGGCTTATCCCACATCGCTCGCGGAAGTCTGCGAACAGGATATGGTTATCCTCACGGTTCCGATCTCCATGATGAATGCGGTTCTCAAAGAGATTTCGCCACTGCTCAGGAAAGATGCGGTGGTCACGGATGTGTGTTCGGTAAAGGAATATCCTGTCAGATGGATGGAAGAACTTCTGCCTGAGACGGTCTCGATTCTGGCGACGCATCCCATGTTCGGTCCGGACAGTGCGGCAGATTCTCTTAGAAAAAGAAAAATTGTTTTATGCAGGAAAAGAATCGAAGACGCTCTGTACAATAAAATAAAATCCTATTTGTCTGCCAAAGGTCTCATTGTGATTGAAACAACACCCGAGGAGCATGACAGGCAGATCGCTGTCAGCCTTGCCCTGACGCATTTTATCGGAAGAACCCTGTCCGAATACGGGGCATCCGAACTTGATATTGACACAGAAGGCTATAAGCGGCTGCTGCATATACTGGGCGTTGTTGAACATGATACCTGGCAGTTGTTCGTGGATATGCACAAGTATAATCCCTATGCCAAAGGGGAGCGTATTGCCTTGACGGAGGCCATGAAAATTATTAATGAGAAATTGGAGGAAAAATGAAAATCGCTTTTCAGGGCATAAAAGGCGCGTACAGCGAGCTGGCCCTTTATGAACATTTTGGCAGAAATGCGGAATCCGTCGGCTTTGACAGTTTTGATGAGATGTTTGAAGCCGTGGCTGACGCGAGTGTTGATTTTGCTGTTGTACCTGTTGAGAATACCATTGCAGGAACCGTGGTTGAAAATTATGATCTGCTGCTTTCCCATGATATTTTTATTGTGGCGGAGATTTTTATGAAAATCCGCCACACGCTTCTTGCGAAAAAAGGCGTTGTTCTCAATGATATTAAGGAAGCCTATTCGCATCCGCACGCGCTTCGGCAGTGCAAAGAATTTCTCAGGACACACAACATAGAACCCATGCCTGTTTATGATACGGCAGGAGCGGCCGAGCGTGTTTCCCAATGGGACAGGAAGGATTGCGCGGCCATAGCGTCCGAGCTGTGTGCTGAAATTTACGGAATGGATATCCTGAGCAAAGATATTCAGACCAATAAAAGCAATACCACCCGTTTTTTTGTGATTATTAAAAAAGAGAATCTCACGGATGAAATTGTTCATGAAAAAACCACCATTGCGTTTAAGATTCAGCATTATCCCGGGGCGCTTGTGGATTGTCTCAAAACCTTCCAGGAAAATCGTCTGAATCTCACAAAACTCGAGTCAAGGCCCATTCCTGAAAACCCGTGGGAATATGTGTTTTATACTGATTTTGACGGCGGCATGGATTCCGAAGTTGTCAGACATACATTGGAGGAGCTGGAACAGCGTTCGCTCTTTATAAAAATTTTGGGGAGTTATCCCAAAGGAACGGATTGTTGGTAATATGTTCCATGTCTCAAATATCAATGAGGGCAGCTTGTCGGACAGAGTGGATTTTTACCGTCTGGACGCGAGCCGAAAGCTGAATCCCAAAATCCGGTCTGAAAAAGGTCAGTTTATGACGCCTGCCTTTGTCGCGCGTTTCATGGCGTCGCTTTTTAAAGAATCGGAAAACTCGGTGAGATTATTGGATCCCGGAGCTGGCATCGGAACGCTCACATCCGCATTTGTTGAAAAAATTTGTTCAGATGCCACGCATCCGGAAACTATAAATATTGTCGCGTATGAGTCAGACACCTTGCTGACTGAGTATCTGAACTTAACATTGACAACCTGCCGTCAGGAATGCGAAAGCGCAGACATAAAATTTTCAGACGAAATTTTACAGAAAGACTTTGTCAAAGCAGGCGTTGAGATAATGAATGACACACTGCCCTTTATGAATCAGGATCATCAGCGTTTCTCCCACGCAATTATCAATCCGCCCTATAAAAAGATACGAAGCAATTCCGAGCATCGCCGAAGACTCAGATCGGTCGGCATAGAAGCAGGTAATCTTTACACCGCGTTTCTTTCTTTAACAATTCATTTGCTGGAACCAGAGGGGGAGCTTGTTGCCATTGTCCCGCGCAGCTTTTGCAACGGCCCTTATTTCAAACCGTTCCGTAAATTGTTTGTGGAGAAAATGGCGATAACTCGCCTTCATGTATTTGAGGCTCGAAATGAAACATTTAAAGATGACGAAGTATTACAGGAGAATGTAATTTTTCATGCTGTAAAGGGAATGAGACCCGCTTCTGTTCTTATTTCCACCAGCAGCGGATCAGATTTTGATACAATGACTGTTCGGCGGGTAAATTATGAGAAGATCATCAGACCGGATGATTCGGATTTGGTCATTCATGTTGTCACAAGTGAAATGGATCAGAACGTTCTGGATCGTATGTCGCTGTTTAAAAACAAATTAGAAGATATTGATGTTGAAGTGTCAACAGGGCCGGTGGTTGACTTCAGGCTTAAAAAATACCTTCGGAATAATCCTCAGTCCGACACCGTCCCCCTGATCTACCCGATGCATATTTTTAATCATTTTATCATCTGGCCCAAAAAAGGAGGACGAAAACCCAATGCCATTTTAAATGAAGGTGATGCCCAAAAATGGCTCCTTCCCAATGGCTATTATACAGTGGTACGCCGTCTGTCTTCCAAAGAAGAACCGCGTCGAATTGTCGCGGCAGTTTATGATCTGAAAAAGGTAAGCGGTAAGGCTGTGGGTTTCGAGAATCATCTGAATATCTTTCATTCCAAGCGAAAAGGGTTGTCACCCGAGCTTGCAAAAGGTCTCGCTGTTTTCCTTAATTCAACGCTTGTGGATGAGTATTTTCGTCAGTTCAGCGGACATACCCAGGTAAATGCCAGTGATTTAAAGATGATAAAATATCCGCCCAGAGAAGTTTTGAAACGGCTGGGAAGTACTGTCGGTAAAATATTTCCGTCCCAGGATATTATTGACGAACTAATTAACACGGAAATTCAGAAGTTGACAAAAATGACCTCATCCGATCCGGTTAAAGCGAAAAAGAAGATTAAGGAAGCGATAACTATTCTTAAAGCATTAGGTTTTCCAAAACCTCAGCAAAATGAACGTTCTGCTCTGACTTTGCTGGCAATGTTAAATATCAGACCGGAGTGTTCCTGGGACGAAGCTTTGGTTCCGCTGATGGGAATTACGCCGATAATGTATTTTTGCCGGGATGAATACGGAAAAGAATATGCTCCGAATACCCGCGAAACCATTCGCAGACAAACCATTCACCAGTTTGTGGATGCAGGGTTGGCAATACCGAATCCTGACCAGCCGGACAGACCCATAAACAGTCCGAAATGGTGTTATCAGATTTCGCCTGAAGCGTATGCGTTAATCAGAACATATGGAACGCCTGAATGGAAAAATAAACTTTCTGTTTATCTCGATAAAAAGGGGAGTCTGTCAAAACGATACGCACGAGAACGCAAGATGCAGATGATCCCTGTAAAAATAGGTGAAAATCAGGAAATTCAACTTTCTCCGGGGAAGCACAGCAAACTCATCAAAGCGATTCTTTACGAATTTGCGCCGCGTTACGCTCCGGATAGCAACGTCGTATATATCGGCGATACCGCAGACAAATGGGGCTATTTTGATCAGGAATTACTTAAAACTCTCGGGGTGGAAGTTGATGCTCATGGAAAAATGCCTGACGTGGTTTTGTATTATGAGGAGAAAAACTGGATTTTGCTGATTGAAGCGGTGACCAGTCACGGACCTGTGGACAGTAAACGACATGATGAGCTGACAACGCTTTTTAAGGACTGCAAATCTGGCATCATTTATGTGACGGCTTTTCCCTCACGTTCGGAGATGGCGAAATATTTAGGTGATATTTCATGGGAAACCGAGGTGTGGATAGCAGATGCTCCCACTCATCTCATCCATTTTGACGGCGAGCGTTTTCTCGGGCCGTATAATTTGGAAAAGGGCAAATAATATCTGCGAGGTTTCGGAAACCTCACAGGTCTGATGCCGGATTCATACCTGAAAATTTATGTCCGGGTATTTATAAAAATTCTCGTTCCCAGGCTCCGCCTCACCGGGGAGCGAGTGAACAATTAACACCTGACGATTAACACTTAAAACTATGGGTGATGACTTTAAGTTACTCAGTGAGCCGTCGGCAACTCAAATTATTGCGGCGAATTTATCTGTTCGGATACATGCCAAACTGAAATCTCAGTATGGCGGACGCCGTTGGAGAGAACTCAAAGGTATTTCCTATGTTCGGTTTCCAAACGGAGAAATCCGAAAAGCAGAAGTTCATTGGTATGAAGCTCACGGAGTCGGACGCCGAAAAATGAAAGTGAAACGTATCTTGGAATGAGGGATAACATGAAATTTGCAATTTGCATACAAAGTAGCGGATATGATGATCTGGAAAGCTGGAAAATTTACCGTACTCTTCCGGATGAGAAAGCAGATCAGGTGGATTGTATTCGTGTGATTGACGAATCAGGCGAAGATTATCTTTATCCCGCGGCCAGATTTCTGATTGTGGAATTTTCTGAAGAGATACAGGAAAAATTATTAGGTTCAATTGAAGCAGCCTGATAAACACCTCCGTATCTCCGAGAAATCAGGTTATTTTGAATTCTGGAGGAGTGCCAAACTTACAGTTTGGCAAAAAGCCCCGGTTTGGGGGCAGAGAATTGCCAAACTGTAAGTTTGGCACTCCGGAGACAGGCCGAGTCAGTTTTTTAATAACGGGATAAATTTAAGATTGGCTTTGGGAAACGGATACTGCTCTGTTTCTTCTGTTGCTATCCATCGGAAATCCTCGGGGCCGTTTAATTTCACACGGCCTGAAACATAAGCACATCGAAACACATCCATGACAATCTTAAAATGGGTGTAGGCATGTCTCACACAGGTAAGATGCGATTCCACTTCAACCACAAGATTTGTCTCTTCCTTAATTTCTCTGATACAGGCCTGTTTCGCGTCCTCATTTTTTCTGACTTTTCCTCCTGGAAATTCCCATAATCCGCCCAGCAGTCCTTCAGGTTTTCGCCGGGTAATCAGCACCTGACCTTCTTTGTAAACAACCCCGGCTGCAATATGATATTCCGGCACAGGCTTGCCCGGGGTGCGCCTGGGATATTCATCTGTTTTTCGGGCCTGATGCGCCAGGCAGAAAGAGGGGAGCGGACATATATCGCACATCGGATGTTTTGGCTTGCAGATCATGGCTCCCAGTTCCATTATTGCCTGATTAAAGGTTCCGGGCATGTCTGAAGCAAGCAGCTTATCCGCGGTGCTTTTGAATAGTTTATGCGAAGCGGATTTATTCACAGGGGCATCAATTTGAAATAAACGGGCAAGCACCCGCTTGACATTACCATCTGCCGCGGCACAGGGATGCCCAAAGGCAATGCTCTGAACCGCAGACGCGATGTAGTCCCCCACGCCTGGTAATTTTTGAAATTCTCCCGGATCATCCGGAATTTTGCTGTTGTATTCTTTTACAACCACATTTGCCGCCCGGTGGAAATTTCGCGCACGTGCGTAATATCCCAGACCTTCCCACAGTTTGAGTACAGCCTGCAAGTCAGCCTGTGCCAGAGATGTTATGTCTGGAAAATGGCGAAGAAATTTTTCATAATAAGGCAAAACCGTTTTCACCTGAGTCTGCTGAAGCATGACCTCTGACACCCACACATGATAAGGATCATGTGTTTCACGCCAGGGCAGCTGGCGCTGATTTTTCATGTACCAGTGAACGAGATGTTCCTGAATATGTGGAATATTTTTTATCTTCAATGACGGATTCCAAGCTCCTTTCTTGCTGTGTTTGTCAAATATCATACCATTCTTCAGAGCATTCAGCCTTATTTATTCCTTGTTTCCACGCTTCGGCTTGGAAACGATCCGGCTATGGATGCCGTGTCTTTACGGCAAGCAGAAGCTGCCCCGAGAATCTGTTCCCAAACCGGAATCTGGGAACGAGAAAAAAATTCAGGTCTGCGATCCCGGATCCTCACGTTCAAGCCTGATATGCTCACCAATTTCTTTAAGGACAAAATATCGCTTTAAAGCACTGGCGATTTCTTCCTGTGAAGGTTTTTTGCTGGTGGTTTCTTTTATGAAATTCTCTATTATCTCCAATGCCTGTTTTATACATTCTTCAACTTCCGCCATGCTATTCCCCCTTTTGTATTTTGGTTATGATTTTAGTTTGAAGCAAATAAAATTTCAAGAAAAAATTTCAACTTTGAATGGTCAGCAGATCAAAGAATTCCCTTCTGAAGGGGAATTTCTGATTTGGACTTCTTAAACTTTTTCATCTGCTGATGGTTGACAAAAATCTGTTCACATTTTATGATTTTCGACAAATGGCCATGATCCCGCGGCCACAACAACACATGGAACATTGCAATATTTTTCCTGACACTTAACACTTAACACCTAACACTTAACACCTAACACCTAACACTTTCCCATAAAAAACAAGGAGTCACCATGCCAATATACGAATTTTACTGCGAGAACTGCAATACGATCTTTAATTTTTTTTCCAAAACAGCAGATACGACAAAAACCCCTGACTGTCCGAAATGTAAGACAACGCCCCTGGTAAGGCAGATGTCTTTGTTTTCAGTTACAGGAAAAGCAAAGGAAGACAGTGACACGGAGGAACTCCCTTTTGATGAGGGGAAAATGGAACAGGCCATGCAGATGCTGAACAGAGAGGCGGATAAAATAAACGAAGATGATCCCAGACAGGCTGCCGACCTTATGCGAAAGCTTTCTGATATGACGGGGCTGAAACTGGGCCAGGGCATGGATGAAGCCCTGAGACGGATGGAGAAGGGAGAAGATCCGGAACAGATAGAGGCTGAAATGGGTGATATTCTGGAACAGGAAGAACCGTTTTTATTATCGGAAAAAAGGGGAAAAAATACAACGTCAAAACACGCCGCGCCGTTCAGGGACGAAACTCTTTATGATCTTTAAAACTCAGGAGTTCAAAGTCTGAATTGTCAGCGTCAGCAGATCGAAAAGTTTTCGGACTGTGCGCGGTGCGGCAAAGAAACCCGGCTTTTTTTCCGGGACGGGGCGCTCTCCCCCGCGGAAAAAAGCCGGGTTTCTCCCCTGTCTCGCCGTGTCCGCCCCGTGACAGCCCGATCTGCCGGACGGGGTTTGCAACCCCGTCCGAAATATTTTCCGACCCCCGAAAACAAACGTTTCGGACGGGGTTGCAAACCCCGTCCGGCAGTCTTAGCCTGATGCATATGGGGTTTCTCCCCTGTCTCGCCGTGTCCGCCCCGTGACAGCCCGAAAACTTTTCGATCTGCTGAACGTATCTGATTCTGACAACTCAGGTGATGAACTTCGTCAAACAGAAAAAGGAGAGAGAAGATGAACAAGAAATTATGTGATCGTATGGAAGTTATGCAGGGAGATATAACAAAGCTTGACGTTGACGCCATCGTGAATGCGGCGAACAATTCGCTTCTGGGAGGGGGCGGTGTGGACGGGGCAATTCACAGGGCCGCAGGACCGGAGCTTCTCGCGGAATGCCGCACCATCGGAGGATGTCCTACCGGCGAGGCGAGAATAACCAAAGGCTATCGCCTGCCTGCCCAGTATATCATTCACACCGTGGGACCGGTCTGTAGCGGAAAGCCCCGGGACAGCAAGCTGCTGACTTTGTGTTATCAAAACAGCCTTCAGCTTGCTGTTGAAAACAATGTTTCCACCATTGCATTTCCGGCTGTCAGTTGCGGTGTTTACGGCTATCCCATAAAAGACGCGTGCAAAATTGCCGTGGATACCGCCGCCGCGTTTCTCAAAGAGAACCTGTCTGTGAAAAAAGTCATATTTATCCAATTCTCATCTGAAAACTATGATGTTTACATGGATTATCTTAACTCACTGTAAATCACCATATCTCCCTGTCACTGCCCCGTCTCCCCGTCTCCCCGCTGCAAAATCATTAGCCACAAAGACACGAAGACACAAAACTGACACAAATAAACTTCGTGAACCTTCGTGCCTTTGTGTCTTCGTGGCAAAAAAACTGAACTGTCATAAGAGACAATCATCATAATTCCCTGTCACTGCCCCGTCTCCCCGCTGCAAAATAATCCGCCACAAAGACACGAAGACACAAAGCTGACACAAATAAACTTCGTGAACCTTCGTGCCTTTGTGCCTTCGTGGCAAAAAATAAGAGACAATGATCATATCTCCCTGTCACTGCTCCTTCTGCCCGTCTCCCCGCTGCAAAATCATTAGCCACAAAGACACGAAGACACAAAGCTGACACAAATAAACTTCGTGAACCTTCGTGCCTTTGTGTCTTCGTGGCAAAAAATAAGAGACAATGATCATATCTCCCTGTCACTGCTCCTTCTGCCCGTCTCCCCGCTGCAAAATCATTAGCCACAAAGACACGAAGACACAAAGCTGACACAAATAAACTTCGTGAACCTTCGTGCCTTTGTGTCTTCGTGGCAAAAAATAAGAGACAATGATCATATCTCCCTGTCACTGCTCCTTCTGCCCGTCTCCCCGCTGCAAAATCATTAGCCACAAAGACACGAAGACACAAAGCTGACACAAATAAACTTCGTGAACCTTCGTGCCTTTGTGTCTTCGTGGCAAAAAATAAGAGACAATCATCATATCTCCCTGTCACTGCCCCGTCTCCCCGCTGCAAAATCATTAGCCACAAAGACACGAAGACACAAAGCTGACACAAATAAACTTCGTGAACCTTCGTGCCTTTGTGTCTTCGTGGCAAAAAATAAGAGACAATGATCATATCTCCCTGTCACTGCTCCTTCTGCCCGTCTCCCCGCTGCAAAATCATTAGCCACAAAGACACGAAGACACAAAGCTGACACAAATAAACTTCGTGAACCTTCGTGCCTTTGTGTCTTCGTGGCAAAAAAAATGAACTGTCCCTTTCCGGCTTTCCGGGCCGCATTCGGAATTGCTTTTCGGACACGCTCTGACAAAAAATTATCAGTAAATTCAGCCAGAAGAAAAAAAATGATCATTGAGTATAGGTTGTTAATTCGCTAAAACCATTTTTTTGAGTTTTAAAATAGTGAAAAAATTTTTGGCCGGGTACTTATGAATTCATCGAAATTGACTTATTGTGAAAATCAGGTTGCTCTGACCGGGTAACTGTGATATAAATGTGATAAATTTTTAGAAAGCCGGCATTGAAATAATTTTTTAGTGATGTTCCGTCTGCGTTGATAACGCTTGGTTTTTTTGAATTTTTTACAGAAGGAGGTGGGCGGATTTTTTTTCAACGTCATAAAATGAAGAGAAAGTTGAACGACCATGTCTGACAGCACTTACAGCAGCGATATGAGTATTGATGAGCGGGTAATGATGGCAATTGTGAGGGTGGCTGAACGCTTTAAAAAGGAAGCTTCTGCTATTTTAAAAAATTATGAGCTTACGTTTCCTCAATATAACGTGCTCAGGGTTTTAGATGCGTCAAAAGACGGCCAGAATACCATGAAGAATATCAACAGGATCATGTTGGTTTCAAGCGCGAACATGACAGGTATAACCAAACGATTGGAAAAAATCGGGTTTATAAATAGAAAGAATGTTCCGGAGGATGACCGCTTAAAATCTTTGGAACTCACAGAAAAAGGAAGACTTGTGCTGAGGCGTATTTCTGATAAAAAAGAGGATATTGTAAAAAAATACCTGGCAAAATATTCCAATGAGCAAAAATCTGAACTACTTGTAATGTTACGAGAAATCCTTTACCTGGAAAATTGAGGTTCAACGCCATAATAAACATCTCACCTGTTCGGACGCCTTTATGCCAAAGTTTCGTATGCTTAGGATACAGAAACCCCGCCTTGCCCGTGTTTTAACTATCTGAACAAAAATCAACAGATCGAAAATATAAGTACCTGAGCAAAAGTGCTTATACTTCTTTTTCAGTGAGTGGTAAAGAAACCCGGTTTTTTCTTAGGAGGCAAGTGAATTATTCGGGGAAAAATCCGAATTTCTTCCCACACTAAAATTTTTTTACATACAAGTTAAAAAATTTATGATTAAATATTAAAAAACCATGCTTTTTGTGTCTCTCTGTGACAAGAAGCGTGGTTTATCTAAGAAACATCCGGCGGCGGAGCAAGAAGCACAGGAACTCTGGTTTTATTCAGGACCACTTTTGCGACTCTTCCGATACCTCTCTTGCCAAGCAAGCCCTTATGTGATCCCATGACAATAAGATCGCAGTTATTCTCAGTAGCGACATTCAGTATCTCTTCCGTGACATTCCCCTTGCTCACGATGATGTTATGTGTGTTGAATTCACCTCCGTCCGTATCTGTGAAGCTGGGAAAATTCGCCAAAGCATCGCGAATGATATCATACTGCTTGCGTTTGCCGATGATAATATCTTTTGCTGTCATCAGATGTGCTTCCTGCATTTGCTGCCATTTCTCCTCGCCGAACAGATTCCTAAGTAGCTGATCTATATCAGTTCTGGATTCTTCCATCACATGAAGCATAATAATGCCTGCCCCATGGGCCATTGCCAGGGCCGCCGCATAGCAGAATGCATGGCGGGAGTTCTCGCTGAGGTCAGTCGTAAAAAGAATCTTTTTAATAACGGGAACCATAATAATAACACTCCTTTATTTTTTATATGAAGGTGTTAGGTGTCAGGTGTCAGGTGTTAGGAAAAACTGCAAAATTTTTCGACCTGTGCGGTTAAACATAACTATTTGAAATTTAAAAAATGTAGGGTGGGCGGAGCAAAGCGGAACCCACCGAAATTCAGTAAACGGTAGGTTCCGCTTTGCTCCGCCCACTTATTTTTTTATAGCGGCGGTATCAGGGGCATGAGCGTCATTCAGAAGCATTCGGAGTTCCGGTAATTCCTGACACTCCATGATCAAGTTTTTTGACCTGATTCAAACAAAACTAACTGTCATTCCTGCGAAAGCAGGAATCCACTTTTTGCCAGTGCCATATGCGGTGTCTGTCCTTTGTTTCAGAAATCTTCCTCAACCAGGTAGTCATAATTTTGGAAAGTTCTTGCGATCATGACATCCATTGAACTCAGCGCTTTTCCTTCCTGGTTTATACACTCGAAAATTTCCCGAACCGCAGGTATGTCAAATCCCCTGATATGGATGAAGGATAAATTGTAATTTGAAAAAACATGTGCCAGCTGTCTGACATTTTTTTCGATCATTGGGCAACATTGTGATTCATGGGCAACACGGTCCAAAATTTGGCTTTCGTGGTTAAGCATGTCACTGAGTCGTATAAGAAATACCGGATTGACGTTTCGCTTTCGCCGATTGAACTCATTGGCGAAAAAGAATGTTTTGTTCGTTGCATCAAAATACAAGGTGAAGTCAAAATCTTTTCTCGCCCCGAGTTTTCCTTCCTGTTCCCAAAGCGGCATCATCAAGGCCGTAGATCGCTGCTGTCCGTCCAGAATATAGACCCTCTTGTTCGATTTTCCGGAGGCTACTTTGTTATTTCCCAAAATAAATCCGCCGACTTTGCGGTGAATATTCAGACAAATGTCTGTTTCCCAACAGAGGATGCTGCCAATAGGATAGAACCGATAGATGCTCTCCCAGAGCTTGATAATACTATCCTTGTCCCACACAAATTCTCGTTGAAAAGACGGAATAAGGATTCTGTTCTCGGAAAGCATCGTTGTAAATTCAACAATTTTTTTTTCCTGAGCGCTGATATGGCGATTCATCATTTTAAAAAACCACGCGTTTCCTTTCATTCTACTACTTTATCAAGTTTGATTTTAGGAGTTGAACAGGCTTTGCTAAAATTTCATTTTAGCACTCCGGAGAATACCAACTCTGAACAGGCTTTGCTAAAATTTCATTTTAGCACTCCGGAGAATACCAACTCTGAACAGGCTTTGCTAAAATTTCATTTTAGCACTCCGGAGAATACCAACTCTGTATTTCAATCTTGACAACGCACTATTTTCCTGTGTCCTTACATGGTGCCGAGAAGCAAATCAGGCACCACCGTGGAAAGCCACGGCACAAAAGCGATGATAAACAACGCCGCGATGTAAATCATCAAAGGACTGTAAATGGCTCTGCTTACCTTGACAAAATCCAGACGGGTGATGGCCTGAACCGTGTAGAGAAGCAGACCCAGGGGCGGTGTGATATATCCGATACCAAGCCCCACGCAGAAAAGAAGACAGTAGTGAATGGGGTCTATGCCCATATGATTGGCAATGGGCATCATAATGGGTACCAAAATCATAATTGCCCCGATCTGATCCATGAAGGTTCCGACGATGAGCAGCACCACACATGTGAAAACAAGATACATCGAGGCATTGGGGATGTATTTCATGGATATTTCAAGCATTTGTTGGGGAATCTGCTGGAGAATGATGTATTCGGAGATGACCCCTGCCCCGGAAACAGTGATGACCAAAGCACCGCTCACAACACCCGAGGAAATCAGAAGCTCCTTTAAATCTTTCAATTTTACTGCCCGATAAATGAGCATCTCGACAATGAGGATCATAACACAGGAAACCACCGATGCCTCGGTGATGGTAAACGCACCTGAATAAATACCGCCGAAAAGCACCGCTATGATGAGAATTGCAAAAGTCGCTTCCTTACCAGCTATGATAAGTCCTTTAAAATCAAAATCTTCAAGGGCTTCTTTGCCCAGCCCCTTGCGGCGGGATTCCCACCAGGCATAAAGAGAAAGCATGAGCATGATAATCATTGCCGGCAAATATCCGGCAGCAAAAAGCCGTACAACAGATTCGCCAGCGGTGAGAGCGCAGACGATCATAATGATGCTGGGAGGAACAATGATGCCCAGAATAGAGGCAGCGGTGATCAGCCCTGCGGAGAAATCCTTGGGATATCGGTACTTGTCCATATAAGGAAACATGACACCGCCGATGGTGACCACAGTAGAAATGGCTGAACCGCTGATGGCACCGAACACACCTGCGGAAACAACGGCTGTGATGCCCAGTCCCCCTGGCAGCCAGGAAGCAAACTTCCATGCGAACTGCACCAGACGGGTGGCGGACTGCCCTCGTACCATGACCGCCCCCATAAGAATGAAAAAAGGAATGCAGAGCAAAGAGAAGTTGTCAATCTTTTTCAGCATGGTCTGGGCCACGAAGGTAAAATCCATACTGGTAAAAATCCATAAACCCAGTACTCCTGTGAGGTAGAGGCAGATATAGATAGGAATACGCAGCAGCAGCAAGGCAAACAGGATGAAGAGGATGATAATTGATTCCATTGCTTATTAATGCCCTTTCTGACGATGTTCGCGGATCACTTGATAAAGACATTCCACCGAGCGGATACCCATGATGACTCCGAAAAAGGGAAACATGGCAGCGATAACGCTCATAGGAATAAGAAGGATCGGCGTGACGGTTTCCATATCCCTCTCGATCAGCACGAAATTCCAACCCGAGTAGATGAAACTGATGCACACCCCGAATCGGATCAAATGCAGCAGAATATCCAACTGAAATTGCCAGTGGGGTAAAAAACCATAAATGGCATCCACTTTGAGTTCCATGTTGCTCTTGACAGAAGCACTGGCCCCCAGAAAAGTCATGAGCATAAACAAATAGGTGGACAGTTCATCCGGCCAGGTCAGAGGACGATGAAAAACATAGCGGGTGGTGATGCTGATGGTAAGTGAGATCAGGCTGACAGAGAAACAGATCAGAATGCCCCAGTTTTCCATATGATCCAAAATTGCAGAGACACGCTTCATAGCAAACTCCTTTATTGGAATTGAGAATTGAAGATTGAAAATTTACAAGCTGAAATTTATTCTCAGTTCTCAATAAAAGTCAGAGGTTGAAATTTATTCTCAATTCTCAATTTTCAATTCTTAATTTTCAATTTTCAATTCTCAATTTTCAATTTTCAATTCTCAATTTTGCCAGTGAAAGCTTTGATCTTATCCAGCCAGTCTTTACCAATCTCAGGCTCAAACTTGTCCCATACGGCTGCCTGGCTCGCCTTGAATTTACCTATCTCCTCCGGTGAGAGTTCAGTCACCGTAAGTCCTTTTGCTTTTAAGGCAGCATCAGCCTCCTGAGTCAGTTTCATACTGGCCTGCCGGGCTTTGGCGAGGTTTTTGGATATAATGTCAGACAAAGCATTCCGGATTCCCGGTTCCAAACCATTCCACCACTTGTCATTTACGATGAAAAAGAACAGACCCAGCATATGACGGGTGTGGGTGAAATTTTTGCAGACATCGGCCAAACGCATTCGAGTCACGTTCACGGTCTGGTCCGTGCCATCCACCACTCCCTGCTTGAGAGCAGGAAAAACATCTCCCCATGCCATGGGCAGCGGATTCATTCCCAGCGCCTTCCAAAAAGCCAGGGGATAACGGGCCTGAGTGGTACGCATTTTCATACCTTTCAATTTTTCCAACGTGTTAAACGGTTTGGTCGTCACGATGCCGTAAACGCCGAAATAGGCCATGTCAAGTACAAGGAGCTTCTTATCCTGAAGACAGGTGAAGAGTTCTTTACGGAGTTCCTGATTTTTCAGAAAACCCTCCCACTTGGCGTATGAATCCATGCAGTAAGCCAGCGTGCCGATGCCGAACTTGGGATTCAGTTCAGGCGCATAGTTGCCAGTCAGATAGCCGCCCTGAAGCGCACCCATTCGTACCTTTTTAACGATTTCAATCACGTTCCCCATTTGTCCGGAGTGGAAATATTTGGCATTGACCTTTCCTGCAAGTTTTTCATTTACTTCATCCTCAATCCATTTCCCGGACTCAGGTCCGGGTTCAACGAGGCTGATGAAGTGGGCAAACCTGAAATTCACAGGACCTGCCTGAACACTGAGCGCCCCCAGACAAAAAATCATCGCCAATGCAAAAGTCAACCTTGGTTTCTTCATTTCATCTCCTTTTGGGTTGCGGCGAGGCTAAGATTAATGACAAAGCCTGCGCCGGTTGTTGGGTGATTTGATTATTTGATTATATGATCACACTATTCATCAGACTTTACGATCCTGCTCTCTCCAGTAGTCATCCCGCAAGACCCGTTTCAGTATCTTACCTGCAGGACTTTTGGGCAGGGCCTCACGAAAGTCCACTGAACTGGGCTTCTTATAGCTGGCCAGGTTCTCTTTACAGAAAGCGATCAGCTCTTTGTCAGTGGCGGTCATCCCCTCTTTCAACACTACTATGGCCTTGACAGATTCTCCCCAGTGATTATCGGGAATGCCGATAACAGTTGCTTCCAGCACCGACGGATGCATGTAAAGGACCTCCTCCACCTCGCGAGGATATATATTTTTACCGCCGCTGATAATCATATCGTTTTTACGATCCACGATATAAATAAAGCCGTCCTCGTCCTGTTTGGCATAATCGCCGGTATGCAGCCAGCCGCCTCTCAGCAGCTTATTTGTTTCCTCGGGCAGATGCCAATACCCGGTGGTAACACACTCACCGCGAACCGTGAGTTCGCCAACTTCCCCGCGGGGAATCTCCTGGTCATTTTCATCCACCATGCGCGCTTCGAAATGCAGGGCGCTACGTCCGCAGGAAGCGAGCCGCTGCACCCCGATTTCAGTATCAACGATATGCTCTTCCGGAGGCAGCACCGTGGTCATCGGACCGGTTTCAGTCTGACCGAAAAACTGCATGAATCCGGTATTTTTAAAGCGTATGAGAGATTCTTTGAGCAAATTTACGGGCATGGGTGCGGCCGCGTAAAGGATCAGACGTAAGTCGCTCAGGTCGTACTTTTCAAAAGACTTTTCCTGAAGCAGTGTGTTGATCATGGTGGGGACAAACTGACACACGGTGATGCGATGGCGGGAAAGCAGTTCCAGTGCTTCGGCGGCTCTGAAACCGCCCTCCCGGCGGAGAACAATGGTATTGCCCCGCAGGATGTGACAGAAACGGTCTTCAAAGGTCACATGGTAAAAAGGAAACAGAAGCATGACCCGGTCATCCGGACGCAGACTCAGTTCGATTGCAGCCGCATGAGCGTTAAGGTAGTTATGACGATGGGTACGCATGACACCTTTGGGTTTTCCGGTGGTGCCGGAGGTCAGGAAGATGCTCATAAGATCATCATCTTTTACTTGCACATCCGGTTCATCCTCACTTTGTCCTTCAAACAGCAATTCGTAATTCTTATGCTGCGGCGAACTGACATCACCGATACAGATGCCCGTCTCCAATGAAGGAATCTCCCCCATTACTTTGTCCACAGTGTCGGCGAACTCAGCCTGGAAAAAGATGAACCGAGGCTCAATATATGTGAAGTCTCGATGTAATTCCTGCTCTCGCAGAAGATTGTTGAAGGGAACCATTACTCCCCCGATCTTAATGAGAGCAAGGTAAATTTCATAATACTCTATGCAGTTATGGGTAAGAACAGCCACCCTGTCCCCCTTTTGGAAAGACAAATCCAGCATTGCATGTGCCAGACGGTTGACCCGGCAGTTCAGCTGATCATAAGTGAGGGTTTTTTCCTCCATGATCAGGGCTGTCTTATCCGGCATACGGTGGGCGGTCATTCTCAACATATCTTTCATGGCCATGAATCATCTATCTCCTGATGTTGTTAAAAAGATTAAAGCATATTTTTCATTCCCGGATATCCGAGTCACTGTTGTTAAGTTCAGCCCTTTGAAAAGCACGCAATTGTAAATACTCTATATGTAATATCCTCCCAGCCCCTTTCAAATGGGGCTTTTTTTGCTTAACCTGATAGCAGTGAATTCAAATTAAAGAATGATTAATATTCATAAAAAAAAACATTTTTCCTGAAAAATTCAGTACTGTTCGGTATGATTTTGACATATAGCAGAGCAATAACCGTCTGAATTTAAATATTCAAAAGCCTCATATTCTGAAATATTCTCAGATGGCTTTCAGAAACAGTTTTTCCCAAATACGGATACGATGGTTATTCATGTCTGGTTACGCAAAAATCATGCCGAACGGTATTGGAAAAAAAACGCTTTTCCAGATTTTGTTTCAATTTCTAATGGGGAAATAAAAAGAAATTCCGATTGAGTTTCTTCTAACAACTAACCTATTTTAATTATTACTGATTATAAGGTAATGTCCAACTTATAAAATGCCACGAAGGCACAAAGGCACGAAGCCCCACGAAGATTTCTTTGTATGTCTTTGTGGCTAATTCCTCTAAAATGCCACGAAGACACAAAGGCACAAAGTCCCACGAAGATTTCTTTGTGTGTCTTTGTGGCATATTCTTAAATCCATTTATAAAATGCCACGAAGGCACAAAGGCACGACGTTTCACGAAGGTTTCTTTGTGTGCCTTTGTGGCTTCGTGTCTTTGTGGCTAAATCCTTCTTGCTTTGTTAATCTTTTTTTCCAGCGAGAATCTTCTCAGGCGTGATGGGAAGGTCTTTGCATCGGTATCCTGTCGCATGATGCACCGCATCCGCTATGGCAGGTGCCGTGGGGATTGCAAGCCCTTCACCAGCTTCCTTGGCTCCCATGGGCCCCTCCGGCTCGTAAGTCTCTATATGAGCCACCTCGCTTGGCGGCACATCCATGGCATTGGGCATTTTATAATCAAGGAAATTGGTATTCAGGGTTTTCCCGTCTTCCATCACAAACTGTTCTGAAAGCGCATAGCCCAGCCCCATCTGGATAGAGCCTTCAAGCTGTCCTTCCACGGCCATCTGATTGATCACCGTGCCGCAGTCATGCGCGGTCCAGAATTTCTTCACGCGGACAACTCCGGTATCCTTATCCACCTCCACCTCGGAAATCTGAGCACCGAAGCTGAACGCGGGTGTCACCAACCCTTTGTCTCTGGGAGTGTAATAACCGCGTTCCACAAGCGGTTCCCCGCGATTGGCTTTTTGTGCCATGGCCACAGCCTCTCCGAAAGGAATTCCCCGGTCCGGTCTGCTCTTTGGAAACACCATGCCATCTTTGCAGCCCAGTTCATGAATCACATTCAAATTCTGCCGTGCTGAAACCGCACCAAAAAGTTGGGCTTTGATTTTCTTTGCCGCGTCAAGCACAGCATTTCCGTTCATCATCGTCAGCCTGCTTCCCCATGCGCCCAGGTCCGCCTGCGGGGTTGTGGACGTATCCGCGGAAGTGATCCGGATATCTTCCATTTTAAGTCCGAGTTCTTCAGCGAGAATCTGTTTCAGGACAGTATCACAGCCCTGACCGATGTCCGCGGCCATGGTCAGCAGATGGGCAGTTCCGTCATCAAATACCCTTACTTCCGCGGCAGAAAAGGGAAACTGCGTATTAAACCAATTGAACACGCCGCCGGAGATAAAACTGTAACATCCGATGCCAATGCCCTGACCCGGTTTGGGTGAGTAACGCTTCTCTTTCCAGCCGCTCATTTCAGCCGCCTTCTGAAGCGCCTCGATAAAGCCGCAACTGGAGATGGTTGCCACATCCGGAATTTCATCTCCTGTGACCTGAGCATTTTTAATCCTCAGTTCTATGGGATCAATGCCCAGTTCTTCAGCAGCGATATTCATCTGGCTTTCTGTGGCAAAGAGCGACTGAGGTGCACCAAATCCCCGCATGGCACTGGCGGGCGGTTTGTTGGTGTAAACATGCTGACCCCAGAAGCGGTAATTCGGATAACGGTAAAGCATGGCTCCGAAAGTGCCGCACAAAAAGGTGGCGGTGGGACCCATGGCATTGTATCCGCCACCATCCAGATAGATTCTGAGATCTTTTCCGGTCAGGGTCCCATCCTTTTTAAAGCCTACCTTGGAATAGAGCTTCATAGCATGCCTTCGCCTGCCGGCGAGAAATTCCTCCTCACGGGTCATGGTGAATTTTACGGGTCTGCCTGTTTTCTTTGCGATAAAGGCAGCGCAAAATTCCCATGTCCGCAATTCCATTTTCCCGCCAAAGCCGCCGCCGACAAAAGGTTTGATCACCCGGACGTCATTTTCCCGCATGCCCATTGTCGAAGCCAGAAGACACTGAACAATATAAGGGACCTGAGTGGAGGTCCACAAGGTGATTCTTCCATCCAGATCGCACTGCGCCACTGCGGCACAAGGCTCAAGATAAGCCGGACTCACCGCGTGAACATTAAAAACATCCTCCCGGACATAATCTGATTCTGCAAAAGCCTTCTCGATATCTCCGTAATGAATCTTCCGGTTTACGCTGATATTGCCGGGACAGTAATCATGGAGAACCGGTGCTCCCTCTTTGATTGCCGAATCTATATCAAAAATACCGGGAAGTTCTTCGTAATCCACTTTGATCAGTTCAAGTGCTTCTTCCGCAGTATCCGCGTCCACCGCCGCAACCGCCGCGACTTCGTCCCCGATGAAACGCACCTTGTCAATCGCCAGCGGATACTCATCCTGCGTATCAGGAAACAAACGCCAGTTGCCGTATTTGATTTTCGGCGTGTCCTCTCCGGTAATGACGCATTTAACACCCGGAAGCGAAGCTGCCCGGCTGGTGTCTATGTTCAGGATGCGTGCATGGGGAAAAGGACTCCTTAATATCTTGCCATGAAGCATTCCCGGCAGCTTGATGTCATCTGTGTAAGTTGCCGTTCCTGTGGCTTTGGCCTTCCCGTCATTTCTCGGGACACTTTTTCCAACAATGCTGAAATCTTTTTTCATAGATTATCCTCCTCACCTCAACGATTATTCTGATGCCCTTTTGCGAGCTTGCGAAAGGACGCGTCGGGTCAGGACAGCTACCATTTTTTCCCGATAATCCGCACTTGCTCTGACATCCGTAATTGGCGTGGCTTCCGCTGATGCCTGAACTCCCGCCTGATCAATGAGATCATCGGTCAGTTCTTTCCCGCGAACAATTGTCTCTGCTTTGGGAACGCGTATGGGCGTGGGGCCGCAGGCACCGACAAATATCCGGGTATCCTCACAGACCTTTTCCTTCAATGTGACCATTGTGGCAACGCCCACGGCCGAGCAGTCAAGCTGACCTCTGGCAGAAAGGCTGATATAAGCGGTTCCCGAGTGGGGTGTCAGCCTGGGTACATGAACAGCCGTGACAATTTCAGCAGGTTCCAAAGCCGTCATGCCCGGACCTTTGAAGAACTGGTCCAATGGCACGGTGCGCTTTCCCGATGGTCCCTGAATATGAACCTCGGCTCCCATGGCAAGAAGAGTGGGGGCATTGTCTGCCGCGGGTGAGGCATTGCAGAGGTTTCCGATCACGGTTCCCATATTTCTGACCTGCACATTGGCGGTTCCCCGTGCGGCCTGGGCAACAGTGGGGTAGTACTTGAGAATGTCAGGATGTATTGCCACATCTGCCAAAAGGGCTGTCGCGCCGATGGTCAGCCCCTTGGTTTCATCAAATGCTATTGTATTGAGTCCGCTGATGCTTTTGAGTGAAATAATTGTCTTGAGCTTCAACCCTGCATGGCGCATTTTGATCAGCAGATCCGTCCCGCCGGCCATCACATGAGCATCCGGTTTGGATTGTAATAATGAAATGGCATCCGCGACAGTGGTGGGCGCGTAATAGTCAAAATGTGAGAGTCTCATGATGTTTTCCTTTCCGAAGCCTCTTTCATCTTTTGCCCGGCAGCCCCGACTGCTTCAATAATTTTCTTATATCCTGTACACCGGCAAAGATTTCCGGCCAAAGCCTCCCTGATCTCGTTATATGTAGGTGAGGGATTGTTATTCAGCAGATTCAAAGCGGTTAGCTCCATGCCCGGGGTGCAGAATCCGCACTGGATCGCACCCTTTTTAACAAATGATTCCTGAATGGGATGCAGTTCCTCGCCTGAAGGTGCCATTCCTTCGACGGTCATAATCTCTTTGCCTACCATTTCCACTGCTAAACTTAAACAGGAACTCACAGCCCGGCCGTCAACCATTACCGTACATGCACCGCAGTCTCCGGATCCGCACCCAAGTTTGACGCCTGTTAAGTTTATTTCTTCCCGAAGTACCTCATTCAGTGTCTGCCACGGATTAACCGCGACTGTATAAGATTCTCCGTTGACGTTCAGTTCGATAATTTGTTTCATATTTCGTTCCATGCTCCGTCAGATAAATCAGAGGGCAGGGAATCCGGTTTTTCCCTTTTCCCATGATGTTGCAAAATTCACCAGGGTCCCTCAGATGGTTTCAGGATATCAGCGGATCAAAAATTTGCACCAATCATCCATCCATCCGGAGTGCAAAAATTAAGCGTAGCGGTTTTTTGCACTGTATGTTTAAACAATTCTGGTGGAATGCAAAAAATCGCTTCGCTTAATTTTTGCACTCCGGAAGCTAAGAATGCAAAAAATCGCTTCGCTTAATTTTTGCACTCCGGAAGCTAAGGATGCAAAAAATCGCTTCGCTTAATTTTTGCACTCCGGAAATTGGGTGAAATGCAAAAAATCGCTTCGCTTAATTTTTGCACTCCGGAAGCTAAGAATGCAAAAAATCGCTTCGCTTAATTTTTGCACTCCGGAAGCTAAGGATGCAAAAAATCGCTTCGCTTAATTTTTGCACTCCGGAAGCTAAGAATGCAAAAAATCGCTTCGCTTAATTTTTGCACTCCGGAAGCTAAGAATGCAAAAAATCGCTTCGCTTAATTTTTGCACTCCGGAAATTGGGTGAAATGCAAAAAATCGCTTCGCTTAATTTTTGCACTCCGGAAGCTAAGGATGCAAAAAATCGCTTCGCTTAATTTTTGCACTCCGGAAGCTAAGGATGCAAAAAATCGCTTCGCTTAATTTTTGCACTCCGGAAAAGCTTTTGATCTGCTGAATCTGTCTTTAAAATCGGCCCAGGATTTTTCTCGCGATAATGACCTTTTCAACTTCTTTGCTGCCTTCGAAAATCTCCAGAACCTTCGCATTTCTCCAGTAGTGGGCAACGCCGTACTCTTCCAGAATTCCGTATCCGCCGTGGAGCTGGATTGCCTCATCAGCCACCTGAACCGCGACCTCAGCACAGTACCACTTTGCCATGGAACTGAGCCCGGGATCCGGCGTTCCGGAATCCAGCATTGATGCGGCGCGATAACAAACTGATCTTGCAACTTCGGTTTTGGTTGCCATTTCAGCAATTTTTCCCTGCACCAATTGGAGATTAGCCAGAGGTTTTCCAAATTGTGAGCGGTTGCGGACGTGACTTACAGCTTTGTCAAGCGCACCCTGTGCGGTCCCGACTGACAAAGCCGCAACCTGAACACGGGAGCGGTTAAAAAACTCCATAATATTGTAAAACCCCTGGCCTGCTTTACCCAAAAGATTTTCCTTTGGCACTCTGACATTTTTTAAAACCACGTCTCCGGTATTTGAGGCTCTTAAAGAGAGTTTGCCATGATAGGGAGTTGCCGAGTATCCGGCCCGATCGGTCTCCACAATGATTGTGCTGAATCGCTTATGCTTCTTGGGATTGTCAGGATCGGTCACGCATAGGACCACTATAAAATCCGCGAGGTTCGCATTCGTGATAAAGACCTTGCTTCCGTTTATCACATATTCGTCATTATCAAGAACAGCCGTTGTTGAAACAGCCGAGACATCGCTGCCAGCATCCGGCTCTGTGATCGCCATGCCCATTCTCATCTCACCGTTACAGATGGCAGGCAGATATTTCATTTTTTGTTCTTCGGAGCCAATCAACTGAATGAGCTGAGTTCCGAAAAAAGTGGATTCGATGGCATGGGCAATTCCCAGATCCACCCGGGCAAATTCCTCAACAATCACACACTGATCAAGGTAGCCCATTCCCAGTCCGTCATATTTTTCTTCTACGAACACCCCCAGAAACCCCAGTTCAGCGGCCTTCTGCCACAGCCGCTCATCAAAGGTCTCTTTTTTGTCCAACTCCAATGCGATATCTCTGAACTCGCCCTCTGCAAATTCCCTTGCCGCCTTTCGAGTTTCCACCTGTTCCCGGGTCAATGAATACATAAAACAATCCCTCATAAGGTACAAAGTTAAAAGTTAAAAGTTGAAAGCTAAAAGTTGAAAGCTAAAAGTCGAACTTTCAACTTTCAACTTTCAATTTTTTAACTTTCTAACTTTTATAGCCTCTTTTTTCCAAATCTTCCGGAGATTCCCAATCTTTCATGTTTTCCATCCACGGTGCCCGGTCCACAAAGATGTCATGAGACAGCGGCACTGGCGGATGAGACATCCATTTGGGATCGAACTCGTCTTTTACTTTCAGCAGATATTCATGATAGTTGGGTCCGTATTTGGGGCCAGTCAGATAAAGCGGCTGATGCGGTCCCAGCAGTGACGTATAGAAACGATTCTCAATGTTCATCTTGGATGTGTCAACATAGAACTGATCCACTGCATTGGTGTCATCGTCCAAATCCCAGTAAACCAGGAATTCAGAGTATCCCTGATGCCCCATTTCAAAGCTCTGGAACCATCCCGGATCACCATAATCAGGCATGAGCGGCGGTGTGTATTTCTTCTTCAGATCCGCATAAACCGGGCCGTGTTCGGGAGCCTGGGACATGGTTTCAATGACGTAATCCACGGACACATATCCGCCGCACATCAGCCACATGCCTGCGGAGTCGGCATTTTTGATCCAGGATTCATCCGAAGGTTTGGTACGGCGGGCAACGCCGCCCACTTCTTCCATAATATCCATCAGGACGCGCTCGTCATATTCCATCTGTTCCTCGGACGTGAAGCCGATGAGGAGGACACGCACAATATGAAAATTGGCAACGGTTTCCTCATTTTCCTTGCCCCAGATGTCCCAGAAATCCTCTTTGCATGTGGACTTGGCAATGGCTCGCCAGAAAAGGGGCACCTTGGTGACCGCGCCGCCAATCTCAGCATGACCGATTTCCTTCATTGCCTTGACCTGAGCCTCTTTGGAAGGAACAACAAAATTGATCCATTTGACTCTTTTCTCCGGCAGTGCCAGAGCCGTGTTCGGGGTGATACCCGTCGGCTCCAGACGTTCCGGCTGGAACGGCAGGGTTTTGATTGCCATGCGGGTTACAATTCCCAGACATCCGCGCAATCCTGTATAACCTCTCAGCAGTCCTCTCAGGTCAGGTCCGGGGCTTTCTCCCCAGAATGCATCATCGCCGCCCTGTGCCAGGGAACCCATTCTGAGTATTTCGCCGTCCGGCATGACCACCTCAGTTCCGAGAATACGACGATGCGGAAGGCCGATCCGGTGACTCAGCGGAGACCATCCGTCACCAATGAGGTTTGCAATGGCCGAAGCCTGCGCGCCGCCGCCGCCGATGACCACATAAGCCCCGTGACTCATACATTCTTCCTGAATCGGGGAATAGACCATCCCGGGACCCACTTCGACATAAAAATGCTTCTCATCCAAAATGAAATCATTCATCCGTTTGAGGTCAATGAGCAGCGCATCTTCCACATGGGGATGGGAGCGGGGTCCGTAAAATCCGGTGCTGTAAGGCACATAAGGAATATTGTGGCGGTAGCAGAGCTTCACAATTTTTTGAACTTCTTCGGTGCATGAGGGCATGATCACGCATCCGGGAATCTTTGTCATGACCCGTTCGTATCCCAGACCGTTTTCGTATCCACCAGGGCCGCTTCTGTAGCCTTCGCAGATCACCGGATCATCAGAGATATACTCAGGACCGACAATGTCCGACAACACGTTATAGTTTTCTTTGGATATTGCCATGATTTACCTCCTTCACGCCTAGCTTTCTATGGATGCACAGATGGCTTCTGCAATATCCATCACCTGTACATCATCGCCATGGGCCTTGATTGCCTGTGCGAAATTATTTTTACAATGAGGACAAGCGGTTACCAATGTCTCAACGCCAACATGTTTGATCTCTTCCAACCGGTGTTCGGCAGAGAATGTTGCCAGATCAGGAAAGGCTTCCCTGGTTCCCCGTCCCGCGCCGCAACAGAATGCGTTTTCCTTCATTCTGGGCAGTTCCACATAATTCACGCCCGGAACCGCTTTCAGAATATCCCGGGGCGGCTCATAGACACCGTTTGTTCCGCGTCTTCTCTCAAGTCTGGGTTCCACACATCCCATCCACTGCCGTTTTCCTTCATAAGGTGTCCAGGGTTCGCTCAGGCGGCTCAGACTACAGGCATCATGATAGGTCATCCGTGTATTCATGGCTTTGTTCATGTTCAACGCGCCGTCTTTGATCAGCTGATCCGCATATTCGGTCAGATGAAGCACCTTGAATCCCAGTTCGTCAGTGGAAATGTTCAGCAGCTTGGGATAATCCACCTTCCACATGCGGTAGCCTTCGGCACACGCGGTCACGAGGACTTTGGCACCGGTTTTTCTCATTTCGTCAACATTTCGCTGTGCCAGTGCTTTTGCCTCATCTATCATGCCCACAGAAAAAACCGTGTTGCCGCAGCACCATTCATCCGGCATCAGCATAAAGTCAACATTGGCGGCTTTGAAAATTTTTGCAACAGACTGTGCGATTTCCTTGTTTGTATAGGATGCCGCGCATCCGACAAAATAAAGCACTTCTGCTTTGTCAGCAGGCTTGACATCCGCAATCCAGTCTTTCCGCTTGTCATGCGGTGCGGCATAAGTATTGTGATTTTTGGCGATATTCTCAGCGGTCTTCTTGTGGGCCGGCATCGGACCCACACCGTCCTGCACGGCTTTTACTCTGAGGGATTCCAGGGACAGCTCGATTTCCAGGTCCAGATTTCGCTTACATCCCACATCGCATGCGCCGCACAACGTACACGCATATATGATTTCAAGGGCTTTCTCGTTCCAATCCAGCACGCCCTCGCCAAACGCATGGCCGATCCGCATTTTTCCATAAGCGCCGTAGCTGTCAAACTGATATTTTTCAGCACTGGGGCACCGTGTCATGAATTTCGCACCCGGCATATAGGTATGATCCACCCAGGTACAGCCTTTGCATTTGATGCAGCGGCTCATATCGTAAACGAAATTCTGAATGTCTGTAATATCCAGGCTGAATTCCGCTTTTGGCTTGTAATATCTTACATCTGATTCATTTGCCATTGTCTTCCCCTCCTTAAAAGCACAGGTTCCCTGGATTCATAATGTTATTCGGGTCAAATGTCTTCTTCAGCCGTTTGAGATGGCTGGCGTAGGACGTCGCCCTTTCATAAACAATGGGGGCCAGATCGCCATAAGGTCTTGTAAACACCGCGCCTTCGTTGATAAGCGCGACAGCAGCTTCCTTATAAAGCGCGCGAATGGCAGCCTTTTCTTCCGCATTGTCAGGATCATAGAAAAAGGTGAACTCAGGTTTGCATGCCCGGTTATGCTCAATGGGCTGAATATATAAGCCGATATCACGAATGGGGTAATCATGACGGCTGGCAATATCCTCGACCATGGCAACGAGACGTTTCGCGTGAAGCGGTCGTGTATGGAAAGAAAGCATCTGACACGCGCCCTTGACCTGGTTTCTCCAGTGGGGCTTGTCCGCAGGCCACGGCTCCCGAAGGATCTGCAATATTTTGCCGCCCAGTCCCGGAAATCCCGGAAGACTCTCTGTCAGTTTCATGTCTGAAAACTCATTTTTGATGACCTGAGCCAGAAAATTCTCCTCATAAGCGATCTTTTCTTCAGGTCGTCTCTTGAGTCCGCTGACCACCAGAATAAGTGTCCACGGCGGCAGGGAGGCTTTCAGTTTTTCAAAATTACCAGAGTCTTTGGCGATAATGGCAGCCAGATCAACATTGTTTAACAGCAGTACTTCCTGACCAATCCGGCGGGGCAGAATGCGGTACAGAAAATCTGTGGCATAGTCCAGATCCGTGATCGGTGCGAAAAGAACTTTGTCTATCTGAGGAATGGATTCTATTTTCAGGTTTGTCCATGTGACCACGCCCATGGTTCCCTGGGCGCACTGAAAAAAACGATAGAAATCAAGTCCGGGACCTGAGGGGTTGCCGCCTTTGGAGTGGGATTTGGGATATCCGTTCACACTTGCGGAACCCATTCTGAATATTTCGCCTGTGGGCCAGACAACTTCCATTGCCGCAAGGGGTTCACCATAATCATAAACCTGGTTGGTCGGTTCTTCGCGTTCCATAAAATCGGTAAGCGCGGAACGCTGGGCAGGCGGTGTCAGGGGCATGATGACTCTGTAGCCTTCTTTTTTCAGCTCCTGCGTGAGTTTCTCCCATGTGACACCGGTTTCAAATCTTACACGGCGGTTGTCAGGATCAATCTCCAGGATATTGTTCATTTTTTCCAGGTCCATGATAACGCCGCCTTCTTTGGGAATGGTAGCGCCATAAAAATGGACTTTGGAACTGCATGGGACCACCGGAATGCAGTTTTCATTGCAGAACTTGATGACTTGGGAAATTTGCTCTGAATCCCCGGGTTTGACGATATAATTCGGCGCACCGGCCGGCGTGTAGCTGTAATCGGTGGCATAAGCCTGCAATGTTGCAGGATCATCAAAGAAGGCGTCAGTTCCGACCACTTGGGACAATTTTTCTTTTACGTCCACGGTTGACCTCCATTTTGTATAAATTGCCTTGGAATAAGACTTCGTAAACTCTCAAAAAAAGATATTGACGATAAAATAAAAAGTTCCATCTGCGAAGTGTGTAACTCTTTCCGGAGAGACACGGACTGAGGTGCACACTGTTTTCAACTCGCTGATTAAGCTTTTATTTTCTCACGGGATTTAACCGTAAGGGGTAAAGAAACCCGGCTTCTTCAACAGGGAAGAATGAATGCCTTATTTTGAAAAAAACCCGAGCATCTTTCCCGTGTCACAGTTTTATTCTGCTGTACACAGCCCTATTATAAATAGATGGACTTTTTGATGGCTGGTTGTCCCATATATTGGATATCAGCTATATACCATTTATAAGAGACGACCTTTTTTACAAAATCATAATAGTTAATGCGTTAATAGTTAATGTATTAACGATTAATATATTAACTAAATGGGCTTGTCAAGAATATTTTTTGATTTTTTGACTTTTTTATTTCTGCTGTGAGAGGTTCGGTTTTGCCACTCCGAACCGAGCCGTTTTATACCGCACAAAATCGCTCGCGGTGGATTGGCAAATCCTCCGCATGCCCTAAAAGGTTCCGATTTGGCAATGCGAACCGAGCGGTTTATGCCTCTCCAAATCGCTCGCGGCGGATTGGCAAATCCTCCGCATGCCCTAAAAGGTTCCGATTTGGCAATGCGAACCGAGCGGTTTTGTTTTGCTCAGGGATGGTTGCATATCCATTATTGACAAATCTGTTTTCCCAGCGTATTCTCAATGTTACTGGGAGCGCACGTTCATCAAACAGGAACATGAGGGATATGTTTTTGAAATCAGCTATGCAACGGAAATAATCATGCAATCAAAAAAAGATTTGTCAGAAGCAGATATAAAAGCAAAATACATCACACCTGCAATAATAAATGCCGGGTGGAATGAACATTCTCAGATCAGGCGGGAGGTTTCTCTGACAGAGGGCAAGGTTTATGTCCGTGGAAAAATGTTTGCCCGGGGAAAGCAGAAACGGGCCGATTATGTGCTTTACTACAAACCCAATATCCCCATTGCCATCATCGAAGCAAAGGACAACACGCATTCGGTCCGCTCCGGCATACAGCAGGCTTTGGGTTACAGGGAACTGCTTGAGGATGTGCCATGTGTTTACAGTTCCAACGGAGACGCATTTTTTGAACATGATTTTACCGGTGCCCGCGGCAGGATTGAAAGGGAAATTCCATTAGATGAATTTCCATCTCCTGAACAACTGTGGGAACGCTATAAAATGCTGAACCGCATTGACGAGGAACAGACGCATGTCGCGGGGCAGGATTATTTTTATGACCGTTCGGGAAAGGAACCCCGGTATTACCAGCAGGTTGCCATCAACAGAATTGTGGAATCCGTGGCAAAGGGTGAAAAAAGAATATTGCTGGTGCTGGCAACCGGAACAGGGAAAACTTATGTCGCGTTTCAGACAATTTACCGGCTTTGGAAAAGCAAAATGAAAAAGCGGATTTTGTTCCTCGCGGACCGAAATGCCCTGATCAAACAGACAAAGACAGGCGATTTCAAACATTTTGGCGAAGCATTGCATGTGATCCGAAAAAAGAAAATTCATAAGTCTTATGAAATTTATCTGGCCCTGTATCAGGGCCTGACCGGTTATGACGAGAACAAAGACGCTTTTCGGAAATTTTCAAAAAATTTCTTTGATCTGATTGTGATTGACGAATGTCACAGGGGCAGCGCGGCTGCTGACAGCGCATGGCGTGAGATTTTGGATTATTTCAGTTCTGCAACCCATATCGGGCTGACTGCGACGCCAAAAGAGACCCGTGATATTTCAAATATTGATTATTTCGGGGATCCGATTTATACTTATTCATTAAGGCAGGGGATTGATGACGGTTTTTTGGCACCGTATCAGGTGCTGCGTATCGGACTGAATGTGGATTTGGAAGGCTGGCGCCCCGAGGCCGGAAAATGCGATGTGGACGGGAATCTGGTCGAGGATCGGGAATATAATGTCCGGGACTATGACAGAAACCTTGTGATTGAGGAACGCACTCAGCGGGTTGCTCAGAAAATATCTGAATATCTGAAAAAATCTGACCGGTTTGCAAAGACCATTGTGTTTTGTGTGGATATTGACCATGCAGAACGTATGGCTGAGGCGCTGAGAAATGAGAATCAGGATTTGGTCGCGAAGAATTCAAAATATGTCATGCAGATCACCGGAGACAATGAGGAGGGCAAACGGGAACTGGACAGCTTTCAGAACAGGGAATCAACATATCCGGTGCTTGTCACAACTTCCAAATTGCTGACCACGGGGGTTGATGTTCCCACGTGCAAACTCATTGTTTTGGATGCCAATATTAATTCCATGACGGAATTTAAACAGATTATCGGGCGCGGAACCCGCTTATCCCCTGATTTTGGGAAATTTTATTTCACCATTGCTGATTTCAGGGAAAATGCGAGAAACTTCGCTGATGATGATTTTGACGGGCCTCCGATTCAGGATCAGGAATTCGGGCAGGATGATGAGATGGATGTGCCTGCCCCTGATAATACAGACCAGGCTGATGATGACGATGTGGAAGAACCCGGGACTGAGTATTTCGATCCTGATAATGAACAGGGCGGCGGGGATATTGCCGAGGGTGTCAGACGAAAAATAACAGTAAATGGTGTTGAGGTCACGGTGCTGAATCAGCGGGTGCAATATTACGGGCCTGATGGCAGGCTGACCACCCAGTCGTTGGAGGATTATACGAAAACGAACATTCAGAACAATTATGCTTCGCTGGATCATTTCCTGATCAGATGGCAGGATGCGGATAAAAAACAGGCAATCATAGAAGAACTGGAAGCCCGGGGGGTTCTGCTGCCCGAACTTCAGGAACTGGTGGGAAAAGACCTTGATCCTTTTGATCTGATTTGTCATCTCGCGTTTGATATGCGGCCGCTTTCAAGAAAAGAGAGGGCCGAGAATGTGAAGAAGCGAAACTATTTTGCCAAATATGGTG
This sequence comes from Desulfonema magnum, assembly GCF_017377395.1. Taxonomy (GTDB): domain Bacteria; phylum Desulfobacterota; class Desulfobacteria; order Desulfobacterales; family 4be13; genus Desulfonema_C; species Desulfonema_C magnum. The sequence goes on from NZ_CP061800.1 coordinate 2,402,005, forward strand.
AGAACGCCCGGAACGTGTTGGAAAATCTGTTGGAGAAATATGCGGATGAGGGCATTGAAAATATTGAGAGTTTGCAGGTGCTAAAACTTGATCCGTTAAACGCTTTTGGCACGCCCAGGGAGATTTTTGCTTTTTTCGGAGATAAGAAAAAATATATGGATGCGGTAAAGGATTTGGAACAGGAAATTTATAAGGCAGCGTGATTAAAAAATGAATATTTCATCAGTGATTAAAAATATCCGCAATATTATGCGGCAGGACAGAGGCGTGAATGGCGATGCCCAGCGTTTGGAGCAGATGGGCTGGATGCTGTTTTTGAAAATATTTGATGCCAAGGATGAAGATTTTGAGGATATGGATGAAACCGGGGAATATGTTTCTCCCATACCGAAGAAGTTTCAGTGGCGAAACTGGGCAGCCGATGATGAGGGCATCACGGGCGATGATCTGACGGATTTTATTGATCGTGAATTGTTCCCTGGTTTAAGTGAGCTGTCTGTTACCAAAGACAAAAGAGCGGGGCTGGTTCGGGATGTGTTTGGCGGAAACAACAATTATATGAAAAACGGTCATCTTTTTCGGGATGTGGTCAATGAGATGAACAAGATTGATTTTCATGCTGCAAAAGATCGCCAAGTGTTCGGGCAGGTGTATGAAAGCATTCTGAAGGAATTGCAATCCGCGGGGAGTTCAGGCGAGTTTTATACGCCCCGGGCAATTACGGAGTTTTTAACTGAAATGGTGAATCCCCGGCTGGGCGAGAAAGTGCTGGATCCGGCCTGCGGAACTGGCGGGTTTCTGACGGCCGCGATTGAACATATCCGTAAAAGCGGTGTGGATAATCTGAAACAAAGACAAAAGCTGCAAAATTCAGTGCATGGAATGGAACTCAAACCTTTGCCTCATATGCTTGCGGTGACCAATCTGATTCTCCATGATATTGAAGTGCCGGATATTGTTTATGAAGATGCGTTGCTGTGGAATCAGTCCCTCACGCATAAACAAAGGGTGGATGCGATTCTTGCCAATCCCCCGTTTGGCGGCAATGTGGATGATGAGACAGCTTCAACATTTCCTTTGTCATTTCGCACAAAAGAATCCGCGGACTTGTTTTTGGTGATGATGGTGAATTATCTGAAGCAGGGCGGACGGGCCGCCATTGTTCTGCCAGATGGCTCGCTGACCGGCGACGGTGTCAAAGCCCGTGTGCGTGAGATGTTGCTGAGACATTGTGACTTGCATACGATTATCCGTCTGCCCAATTCTGTGTTCAAGCCTTATGCCACGGTCGCGACAAATCTGCTGTTTTTTGAACGGAAAACCGGCCCGGGTCAGGAGCCTGACGAGTTTTCCACCAAAGCGATATGGTTTTATGAGCATTCTTTGCCGGAGGGCATGAAATCCTACTCAAAAACCAAACCGATAAAATTGTCGGAGTTTGACGGGGAACGGGAGTGGTGGAATAATCGGGAGGAGAACGGGAAAGCGTGGAAGGTCAGTATTGAGGCGATTATCGCCAGAGCCTGTGAAAATGCTGCCCCGCATTTTGAGAAAGAAACGGAACTGAAAAAAGATGCTCGTAAGATTAAGGGTAAAATCACCAGGCAAAAGGCTGATCTGAAAAAGCTTGATAAGAAGAAGGATGCGGCAAAGTTAAAACGTGGGCAGGCAAATGTCGGGAAATTGGAAAAGCAGTTGCAGGAGACCGAGGCAAAGGCTCGCACTGAAAAACAGACTGGCGACAGCATTTATTATGCTGCGTTTGATTTGGATTTTAAAAACCCCAATGGCGTGGAAGAAGATTTGGGAGATCCTGTAAAAATGCTTAAAAAATTAAACCGCATTGATATTGAAATGGGCGAACTGCAAGAAACAATTTTAAATGAACTGAGCCAGGCATTGAGCAACTAATGAATATTTTATTGAATAATTTTAAACAACTGACCACCACGCCCCAGAATGCGGAGCAGCTTAAAAAATTGGTGTTGCAATTGGCGGTGCAGGGCAAACTCACAGAGGAATGGCGCAAACAGCATCCTGATGTTGAGCCTGCAAGCGCATTGCTGGAACGCATCCGGACTGAAAAAGAGCGGTTGATAAAAGAGAAGAAAATTAAACGACAGAAGTCTTTGCCGGAAATTACGGAGGAGGAAAAGCCGTTTGAATTGCCGAAGGAGTGGGAGTGGTGTCGGTTGGGGAAATATGCCCTTAATCGAGATGGTGAACGAATCCCACTTTCTAAAAAAGACAGAGAATTAAGACAGGGTGAATATGATTATTATGGCGCATCTGGTGTAATTGATAAGATTGACGATTTTCTTTATGAAGGTGAATTTTTATTAATTGGTGAAGATGGAGCAAACTTGGTTGCACGTTCTACACCAATAGCATTTATTGCAAAAGGTAAATTCTGGGTAAACAATCATGCTCATATCCTTGAATGTATCAAAGAAACTTCAATTGCTTACTTGACAAGCTTTTTTAATGCAATTGATTTGAAACCTTTTATTACTGGTGGTTTTCAACCAAAGTTAAGTCAGGGAAACTTGAATAAAATTCCTATTGCAATTCCAAATTTTCTTGAACAAAAAGCCATCGTAGAAAAAGTAGAAAGCCTGTTTGCCAAAATAGACCGTTTGCACGAACTGGCGCAGAAAAAAGCCGAAACACGGCAAAAAGCCGCCAGTGCCGTGTTTGGTGGTATTAACAATGCAACAAACGAAGAAGATTTGCAGGCAACATGGCAATTGCTGAAAAAGAACTTTTCACAAGTCAGCCAAACCAGAGAGGGCGTAAAACAACTCCGCCAAAGCATTTTGCAACTGGCAGTGCAGGGCAGACTCACTGTCAACTGGCGCAAACAAAATCCTGATGTTGAGCCTGCAAGTGAATTGCTGGGACGCATCCGGGCCGAAAAAGAGCGGTTGATAAAAGAGAAGAAGATTAAACGCCAGAAGCCTTTGCCGGAAATTACGGAGGAGGAGAAGCTGTTTGATTTGCCTGTGGGGTGGGAATGGTGTCGGATAGGCAAACTATGTGATATGATTTATGGTTCAAGTCTGACAAAATCTCAATGTATTCCAAATGGTAAGTATCCGGTCTATGGTTCAAACGGAATTGTAGGCCACTATAATGAATATCTTACTGAAAAAAGAGCCATTATTGTTGGCAGAAAAGGTTCTTCAGGTGCATTAAATATTTCAGAATATCCAAGTTGGACAACAGATGTGGCGTATTACATTGAAGAATCTGATAATATTGATTTTACATTTTTCTATTATTTGCTAAAATCATTGAATCTTGAAAAAATGGGTAAAGGAATAAAACCTGGTCTGAACAGAAATGAATTTTATGAAGTGATTGCCGTTCTTCCCCCGCTCCCCGAACAACAAGCCATCGTAAAAAAAGTAAACCAGCTCATGTCATGGTGCGACGAACTGGAGAAGAAAATAGAAGAACGGGAAACCTTGCATGAAAAAATCATGCACGCGGTGGTGAAGCAGGCGATTTAGGCGCATAAAACTTATGCTCATTTCGCAAGATAACTCTGAAGCGCATCACATAAAAGAAGAAAGGAGTTAAAAATACTTACGATAACCATGAAAGCTGACAGACCCCGGGAGGCTGCGGGAATTTTAGAAGAGGCTCTTGAAAGGGAGACTCTGCGGCTGAGACACGGCCTGAATCTTGCATGAAACCGACTGAAAAAATTTGAAAAGAAATACAATGTCTCTTCGGAAACTTTTATGAACGAATGGGCTGCCGAAGATTTGGAAGGCGAGGATATGGAATATGTGGAATGGGCAGGAGAGTACCAGTTTTATGTAAAATTAAATGAACGGCTGCGTGTTCTGGAAGGCATCGAAAATATCAGTTCATAACTATCTCGCATTATTCCGAAGAGGAATAGAAAAGCTTGAAGATTACGGGTATGCGGAATCGTTGGAAATCAGAGAACAAATACGCCCGGATAAGCATTTGGATATAAAAGTGAAAGCGGTTCTTGTTGACAGATCGGTTCTGCACATTAAGGAATACATTGACACCAGATACAAGATAAACCGGCTGAGTTATGCGTATCATTATCAGAATGCGGACGGCGGGCTGATCTTCCGATACGATAACGCCATGCACTGGGATTCAGGGAACATAAGCACACGAAAGATGGTGAGGTAACCCATGCCCCTTTACCGGATTTATCTGATATCATTGATGAAATCATCGGATATTTGTAGGCTGGGGAGAATTTTTCGTTTTCATTCCTGTATAGAAATACAGCCGGGATGCTTTGCATCATAAGTACCCGATCAAAAGTTTTTTATACATCTTTTTTTTCTGTGAACAGCGGAGAAACCCGGCTTTTTCCGTCACGGGCGGCGGATCGTTCCTGTAAAAAAAGCCGGGTTTCTTCCTCGGACAAATATCGAAAACTTATGGTTAGGTAGTTAAATTGGAAATAACATAATGGGGAAATACGAAAAACTGATCTTTCAGATACTTCGGGGCACAAGTGATGCCAATATTTCATTTTCAGATTTGGTCAGCCTTCTGCAACACTTAGGATTTGAGTTGCGTATATCGGGCAGTCACCACATTTTTCGAAAGAAAGGCGTTGAGGAAAAGCCAAATTTGCAGAAAGACGGAAATAAGGCAAAACCATATCAGGTTAAACAGATCCGAAATATTATTTTGAAATACAGATTGGGAGTTGAAGAATGATAAACAAATATGAAATTATCATTTATTGGAGCGATGAGGACCGGTCATTTGTGGCAGAAGTTCCCGAGCTTCCCGGTTGCATGGCACACGGGGACACATATGATTCCGCATTGGCTAATATCAAAGATGCAATGAATCTGTGGATTGACACTGCCAAAGAATTTGATGATCCGATTCCGGTCCCCAAAGGTCGTCGTCTGGCTTTTGCATAGACGCTTCACCGAACAAATTAGGTGAAGAGGACAGAGGAATGTTATGATAAGTGAATATCAGATAACCAATTTCAAATCATTTGCCGGCCCTGCGACCATTCCGGTGAGGCCGGTCACGTTAATATTCGGCCCGAATTCATCAGGGAAGAGTTCGCTCCTGCAATCTGTTCTGATGCTCAAGCAGACCTTGGACGAAGCAGGAGAAGAAACACCGCTTCTGCCCAAAGGGAGCCTTGTTGACCTTGGAAATTTCAGAGAATTTGTCTATCGTCATGATGTTGCAAAAAACTTCTCTTTTAAAGTGAACATTCCACTCAGAAACAGCAATGAGAAAGACGAGATTCTGGGCAGCCTCGTCAGTTTTAACACCATATCACCTTTTCCCAGCAGGCCAATGATCTGACAGTCACAGAAATCAGCCTGTTTATCGGTGATAATTCTGATCCGGTTTTCACTTATGAACTCGGGCAACCGGATAAGGAGGCTGACAAAGGAGGAACCTTTTGTTTTCTCAGGAGCTATCATCACGTCGCCAAACTGAAAAACTTTAATGTGCGCCATGAATATTGGCAGAAATACCAAAGTCTTTTTGACAACACACCCATTGATGAGGATCATTTTAAATTAGACAATTATCTGACAGAATATGTGTATGATACTTTAAAAGAAGAATTCATTTCTCCGAACATCTGATTCTGCGCCTGCTCCGGCGTGTTCGTGAGACTACGGACGGAGAGCTTCCCGAAGGCATTCCTCCGATAGGGCCGGAAGACTGTCCGGTATGCTCACTGCTGAGAAAAATTACTGTCAGAGACACTCTCTCTGATTACCGGAAACTGTTTGCTCCCCCCTTTCTGACCAAAGACCCCAATGGTTTTTATAATCCAGAAGCTTGACAGACCAGAAACGGAGCGACATCCTGCATCCCATCCTTTTCTATCTGTCATCTGGATATGCATCATTAATGGCAAGAAATTCGTCTAAGTTCTCCAGAAATAAATCCACAAGGTGCGCGTCAAAATGTTTTCCCCGCTCTTCCTTAAAAAGCGCCAAAATACGATCAAGTTCCCAGGCTTTTTTATAAATCCGGTCATGAAACAGCGCGTCAAACACGTCTATAATTTCCACAATTCGGACAAACACATGGATATCATCTTTTTTCAGTCCCTGGGGATACCCGTTCCCATCGCACCGTTCATGATGCTGAAGGGCAATGAACGCCGCAGTTTTCATGATTCTTCTGTTTGAATTTTTGAGAATATTGTACCCGATAAGCGTATGGGTCTTTATCAGTTCAAATTCCTCTGATGTCAGACGGCCGGGCTTCAGCAAAACTGAATCCGGAATGCCGATCTTTCCGACATCGTGCATTGGCGCGGCCAGCCGCAGAATCTCCGCTTCCTCTTCATCAATGCCAGCTTTCAAGGCAAGGACGCGGGACATTTCCGCGACACGCAGGACATGATTGGCTGTTTCTTTTGAGCGGTTCTCAACCACCTCCCCCAATGTGGTGATAACCTCCTTCTGCGTATCAACGATCTCCTGATTAAGATAAATATTGTCAAGGGCGATGATGACATTGTGTGCGAATATCTGAATCAGGCGTTTGTCCAATTCATCCAGGTTATGAGGACTTTCCAGATAAATCAGGTTGTCCGAACCGATACTGCTCGAAAAATATCCTGTGTAGGCATTGTCAGAAAAAACACTTTGCTTTTGTTCAATGGCACATGTCAAATCCCGGGCAACTGCTTTCGGAACCGCTTTCAAAACAGGAGTACGAACATGCTCGCTGAATGATCCGATGGCCGAAATGATAATAAATTCTCCTTTTTCCTGAGTGGCGACAAAAGCTGATATCCGGGAGCGAAGCAAATCGTCATCAGGGTGCAGAATGGACGTCAGCCAAGTCAGCACACCGGCCGTGAACATTCGGAAGGACTGAGGTTTGAAGATATTCGCAGATGCCTCAATGATTTCCTCAAGCCCCTGCCGGTTCTTTTCAATGGTCTTCAAATCCCTGTATGAACGAATTGCGGTGGTGACACTGCTGAAAAGCTTTTTCGCGGTCAGTTCTGTTTTCTGTTTATAATCATTAATATCATATTCCGTGATCACTTTTCTTTCCGGGGCCTGACCCGGATGTCCTGTGCGAAGAATGATGCGAACAAAAGAATTTTTCAATTCCTTCCGAATGTATTCAACCACATCAAGGCCGGAATGTTCGGTTTCCATGACCACATCAAGCAGGATCACGGATGTGTCTGAATTCTCACGGATCAGTTTTTTTGCTTCTTCACCGGAATACGCACTCAGATAAGTCAGTTCCCTGTCTTCAAATGTAAAATCTTCAAGCGCCAGCCGGGTAATATCATGAATCTCCTCCTCGTCATCTACGATCATGAGCTTCCATGTTTCGCCATCTGTCACGGTAACTTTATCCGGAGTCTCCTCTGCAAAAAGAATATCATCATCATCAAAGAATGTCTCATTATTTTTTTGCGACATCATTCTCCTCCTCCAACTGGATTCTTATAAAAAAATCAGTCCCTTTTCCAGGAATACTTGAGCATTCGATTTGCCCGTTCAAGGTTTGTGTCACCAGGTTATACACGATGTGCATTCCCAGACCGGTTCCGCCCCTGGCCCGTTTGGTGGTGAAAAACGGATCAAATATTTTTCTGATATGTTCCTCATCCATGCCTTTTCCGTTGTCACTGTATCGGAAGTGAAGCATATCCTCTTGTTTTGACACGCTGATCTGAATATTTCCCTGTTCGATATCTTCAAAACCGTGAACCAGAGAATTCACCACCATGTTGGTGATAATTTGCATAAACACCCCCGGATAACTGTAAAGGAAAAGATCATCCGGACAGGCGACAGAGATGGTGTGTCCTGTCCGCTTATATCCCGGCCAGAGGCTTAACAGCACCTCATCTATATATTTTTTGAATCTGAACCGTCTTTTTTCCTCGACAGACTGATCCACCGCCACCTGTTTGAAGCTCTGGATCAGTTCAGAGGCTCTCTCCAGATTTGACAATATGGAGGTCGAGGACTGTCTGGCCATTTTAATGTATTTTTCCAAGTCTGAACGTTTGAGCTGACCTGATGAATAAGCCCGGGCCATCTCACTGGTTTTTTCCTCCAACAGAGAAGCCGCAGTCACACCGATGCCGACAGGGGTATTAATTTCATGGGCCACTCCTGCGACAAGATTACCCAGGGCAGCCATTTTGCCGGACTGAATCAGCTGATTCTGGGTTCTGTGCAGCTCTTCCAGCGATTCCCGTAATGCGAGATTGGCTTTTTGCAGTTCTCCGGTTCTTTCCTCCACCAGTCTGTCCAGATTATCAATCTGATTTTTGAGATTGAGCCGCATTTTATTGAAATTTTTCGCCAAAAGGACAATCTCAACAGACGCGTTTTTTTCAACCACAGGTTCGACTTCAAGGTCTCCGGAAGCGATTTTTATGGCCGCGTGAGAGAGCCGGGTTATGGGGTCGCTGAATTTACGGGATACAAAAATGACAACAGCAACAGCACTCAGCAGTGCGAACAAGGTGATGAAGATGGTCTGCTGTTCAATATTGCCGATACGCTTCTTAATTTCCAGGGAAGTTTTTCTTGCCTCAACTGCCCTTTCGTGAACCGCCCCTGCAAGGGATCTGACAACTAACGAGCTTTGGGAAATTTTTTCCCGCCATATGAGAACATGGAGATTCAGTATCCCTCCCAGCATTTTATGTGATACAATATGATAGTCCGCCAGCCGGGGATGAAAATCATCAAATATTGTTCCGATCATCGCGGGATCCGTATGAGCGAGAATAACTTTCTCTGAGTCGGTAAGAATAATCTGCCCATGAAAATCAGAGTCCGGAGTGATAATAAAACCGGTCAGTTGTCTGACTGTCATGACCAGTCTGAGATAACCCGAAGTGATTCTGTCACGCGGCGTGTTTTTCAGGGATTTGTGTCCGAGCGGACAGGTCAGAGACACGACCGATTCGGGCTGAAAATGATCAGAAACGGTTTCAAAGCAGATCATTGTATGAATAAACGGTTCTTTGTCATTCACCCGGGCCTGAAACCATTCAGCGCCGGATTTATCTTTCATTGTTTCGGAAAGGGGAGAGATGTCAGAATCCGGAGGAGGGATTTTCGGGACGGGTTCCGTAACCGCACACAGCAACTCCTGTCCTGCGGTGTCCAATATACTGATTTCCAAAAGGTTGTAATTCCTGATGACATTTGCAAACAAGGATTTCAACTGGACTGATATTTGTTTCCTCTCTTCTGTATCCGCCCTTATATAAGATTTTACCAAATCTGCGCCGGCAAGGGTTGTGGCAATTTTTTTCAAATTGGATACCTGAAGTTCAATATTCTGTCTGATATGGCGGCTGAAAAATCTGAAATCCAACAATGTCTTACTTTCAATAACTGAGCTGATCTTGTCCTCTGCAAGACTTACGGAGGATTGTAACTGTTCGATGCTTGCGGAGAGTTTTTCAGACTCTCTGAACATGGACCGGGAATTGTAAATTGCCAGATAGCCCGTGACAGCTATGGGAATGACAATCAGAGGGATAAAAAACATCAGAAGTTTTGAGCGGATATTCATTTGCATGGAAATCTTTTTTGCTCGCACAGGTAAAATTCAGCAGATTGAAAAGTTTCCGGACTGTGTGCGGGACTGCAAAGAAACCCGGCTTTTTTCCCGGACGGGGACCCTCCCCGTCCGGAAAAAGCCGGGTTTCTCCCACGTCCGTCGTGCCCGCTCTGTGACAGCCCGAAAATTTTTTGATCTGCTGAAATTAGCAATTTTTTTTGAAAAGCTCTGATTTTTTATATTTGTCAAAAGGTTAGAAAGCTTAATTCTTTCAAAAGAAGAAAAAAATCCTTACGATAAATATATATTATTATCCCAAATTGACAACTGATACAAGAAAAAAATCAGATGCTCCCCGGGATCAGAATCCTGAGTAATACATCTGCATGTCACAAAATTTGCTAATGTCACCGGTGAATTATAAGGGGCCAGGGGTCAGGGGCCAGGGGTCAGGGGCCAGGGGCCAGGGGTCAGGGGTCAGGGGCCAGGGGCCAGGGGTCAGGGGTCAGGGGCCAGGGGCCAGGGGTCAGGGGTCAATGCTGTTGACTTAATTAAGACTGAACAGGTTTTCCGGTGTTCTCTCCGGAGTGCGAAAAATGCTTTTTCGCAGGCGCAAAAATAAAATTTTTGCACTCCGGATCCGCCCGGAACTTTCTCCGGAGTGCGAAAAATGCTTTTTCGCAATTGCAAAAATAAAATTTTTGCACTCCGGATCCGCCCGGAATTTTCTCCGGAGTGCGAAAAATGCTTTTTCGCAGGCGCAAAAATAAAATTTTTGCACTCCGGATCCGCCCGGAACTTTCTCCGGAGTGCGAAAAATGCTTTTTCGCAATTGCAAAAATAAAATTTTTGCACTCCGGATCCGCCCGGAACTTTCTCCGGAGTGCGAAAAATGCTTTTTCGCAATTGCAAAAATAAAATTTTTGCACTCCGGATCCGCCCGGAACTTTCTCCGGAGTGCGAAAAATGCTTTTTCGCAATTGCAAAAATAAAATTTTTGCACTCCGGATCCGCCCGGAACTTTCTCCGGAGTGCGAAAAATGCTTTTTCGCAGGCGCAAAAATAAAATTTTTGCACTCCGGATCCGCCCGGAACTTTCTCCGGAGTGCGAAAAATGCTTTTTCGCAGGCGCAAAAATAAAATTTTTGCACTCCGGATCCGCCCGGAACTTTCTCCGGAGTGCGAAAAATGCTTTTTCGCAATTGCAAAAATAAAATTTTTGCACTCCGGATCCGCCCGGAACTTTCTCCGGAGTGCGAAAAATGCTTTTTCGCAATTGCAAAAATAAAATTTTTGCACTCCGGATCCGCCCGGAACTTTCTCCGGAGTGCGAAAAATGCTTTTTCGCAATTGCAAAAATAAAATTTTTGCACTCCGGATCCGCCCGGAACTTTCTCCGGAGTGCGAAAAATGCTTTTTCGCAATTGCAAAAATAAAATTTTTGCACTCCGGATCCGCCCGGAACTTTCTCCGGAGTGCGAAAAATGCTTTTTCGCAATTGCAAAAATAAAATTTTTGCACTCCGGATCCGCCCGGAACTTTCTCCGGAGTGCGAAAAATGCTTTTTCGCAATTGCAAAAATAAAATTTTTGCACTCCGGATCCGCCCGGAACTTTCTCCGGAGTGCGAAAAATGCTTTTTCGCAGGCGCAAAAATAAAATTTTTGCACTCCGGATCCGCCCGGAACTTTCTCCGGAGTGCGAAAAATGCTTTTTCGCAATTGCAAAAATAAAATTTTTGCACTCCGGATCCGCCCGGAACTTTCTCCGGAGTGCGAAAAATGCTTTTTCGCAATTGCAAAAATAAAATTTTTGCACTCCGGATCCGCCCGGAACTTTCTCCGGAGTGCGAAAAATGCTTTTTCGCAATTGCAAAAATAAAATTTTTGCACTCCGGATCCGCCCGGAACTTTCTCCGGAGTGCGAAAAATGCTTTTTCGCAATTGCAAAAATAAAATTTTTGCACTCCGGATCCGCCCGGAACTTTCTCCGGAGTGCGAAAAATGCTTTTTCGCAATTGCAAAAATAAAATTTTTGCACTCCGGATCCGCCCGGAACTTTCTCCGGAGTGCGAAAAATGCTTTTTCGCAATTGCAAAAATAAAATTTTTGCACTCCGGATCCGCCCGGAACTTTCTCCGGAGTGCGAAAAATGCTTTTTCGCAATTGCAAAAATAAAATTTTTGCACTCCGGATCCGCCCGGAACTTTCTCCGGAGTGCGAAAAATGCTTTTTCGCAATTGCAAAAATAAAATTTTTGCACTCCGGATCCGCCCGGAACTTTCTCCGGAGTGCGAAAAATGCTTTTTCGCAGGCGCAAAAATAAAATTTTTGCACTCCGGATCCGCCCGGAATTTTTTCCGGAGTGCGAAAAATGCTTTTTCGCAGGCGCAAAAATAAAATTTTTGCACTCCGGATCCGCCCGGAACTTTCTCCGGAGTGCGAAAAATGCTTTTTCGCAATTGCAAAAATAAAATTTTTGCACTCCGGATCCGCCCGGAACTTTCTCCGGAGTGCGAAAAATGCTTTTTCGCAGGCGCAAAAATAAAATTTTTGCACTCCGGATCCGCCCGGAATTTTTTCCGGAGTGCGAAAAATGCTTTTTCGCAGGCGCAAAAATAAAATTTTTGCACTCCGGATCCGCCCGGAACTTTCTCCGGAGTGCGAAAAATGCTTTTTCGCAATTGCAAAAATAAAATTTTTGCACTCCGGATCCGCCCGGAACTTTCTCCGGAGTGCGAAAAATGCTTTTTCGCAATTGCAAAAATAAAATTTTTGCACTCCGGATCCGCCCGGAACTTTCTCCGGAGTGCGAAAAATGCTTTTTCGCAATTGCAAAAATAAAATTTTTGCACTCCGGATCCGCCCGGAACTTTCTAAGATATGATTGTGCAAAGTGTTTCTTGACATTATGAGTGACAGGTATTATGTATCATTTTATTATTAATATGATACCAGTATTTTTGTATATTCAGTAATTTTGAAACGCTTCTGCGGGACTGAAACTGTCCTTAAAAGAAAGGAATAAAATGACACTTCAGGAACAAATTAAAAAGGATTTGACAGCTGCAATTAAAGAAAAAGATGAAGAAAAGAAAGCAACAATTCGCGTGATCATGGGAGAATTCGGAAGATCAGATAAAAAAGAAATTCCAGATGATGACGTTGTGAAGATTTTGAAAAAATTAGTTAAATCCGAAAAAGAAGTGCTGGAAAGAAAAGGGGATGCTGCCGGAGATTCCCAATTCATCAGAATTATAGAGAATTATTTGCCTAAGATGGCCGGGGAAGAAGAAATTGCAGACTGGATTAAAGAAAATGTTGATTTCTCAAAATTTAAAAATAAGATGCAGGCCATGGGGTTAATTATGAAGCATTTCGGTTCCGCGGCAGATGGTAATACTGTCAAAAGTGTCTTACAAAAATTTTAACTGCCAGCTACTGAAAATATCCTGTCCATGAATGCACAGAGCCAGATTTGCAAAATCTTCAAAATTTTCCCCTGCCCGTTTACAGGCGGGCAAAAAATATGAAAGATAAAAGTACGATCTGACCGCATTGAAATTGAATATGAGGGGTGAGAGAAATTCGAAAAACCCGAAATCATATGAACAACCCAGCAGAATCATCGCAGTCAGGTACGATGGCGAAACCAGATAAGAAATGCTCATAAAAAACCCGGGATTCTCACCCCCGGTCATAAAAATATGTGGTGAAAACAGACAAAAAAACCCGGCTTTTCCGAATGTATTTTCATGGTAAAGGTTTTTTTTCCTTTTCTTATCTGACTTCCCTGTACTTGTTGCCAGATTTTATCATATCCTAATACAATAATGAAAAATTCCGAACCTGAAAAACTTGTGGCGGTTATGAGTGACAGCCACGATAACATATGGAACATGCGTAAGGCTCTGGCTGTTATAAAAAAACGAAACGCAGCGATCATCATTCATTGCGGAGATTTTGTGGCACCTTTTATGTTAAAAGAACTGGAACAGGCTCAGATTCCCGTTCACGGTGTCTTTGGAAACAATGACGGAGAGCGGCATTTGTTAACTCAGTTTTCTCTTACAACCTTTTCCCATATCACCTTGCATGGGAGAATGGCCGGAGAGGTCGAACTGGACGGATTCAAAATCGGTTTTGCACATGAACCTGTCATCGCGGATGGCCTGCTTTATCGTAAGAAATACGATATGGTCTGCTTTGGTCATTCTCACACATACACGGAGGAGAGGATCGGGCAGACGCTTTTATTGAATCCGGGTGAAATCATGGGCAAAGACGGGAGACCTGGTTTTGCCCTGGTAAATATCGTAACCGGAAAATGTGAACACATACTCATCTGAACGGTCATAACCTGCCTGTTTGCAATGAAACATGAAACTCAGGGCAAATCACAAATGACTTTTATACAAATCTATGAGACTCATATTTAACGCTATCATATGGTTTTTAATTATTATTTTTCCGGAATCAGCATTATTTGCGGCTGATGCTTTTTTAATTGTCGAGCTTCAGGAGGGGAAAGCCCTGTTAGAAGCCCGGGAGATGCCTCTGGGTGAGGTGTTGGAAGAAATTCGTCAGAAATACCGGGTGAAAATACAAGGGCTGGAACACAGAGAGGATGCGTTAATCACCTTTTCTGCCGAAGGAGAGGCTCCGGAAGATGTGCTAAAGCGTTTGTTCACATATCTGGGGGAGGCAAATTACGCGTTTGAATTCTCTGATGTAAGATTAAACCGGGTCTCTGTGCTTCCGAAATCAAACGCTAAAGTTTCTTCATTTCCCACCAAAACCAATGAGAAAAAACCTCGGAGAAAATTCGCTAATGTTGTTCAGATAAAAAAGATAAATAAAAACTCCCAGGCCGAAGAATTGGGATTGCAGAAAAATGATCTTGTGATTGAGTATGATGGTGTGAAGATCACGAGCGCGCAGCAGCTTTCAAAAGAGGTCAAAAAGCGGTCTGAAGATCAGGTGGTTGAGATGACAATATTACGTGATCATGAGCCTGTGCGGTTTACTTTGAACGGAGGTCTTATTGGCATACATATTGTAACGGCAAAAATTCCGGAAGAAGCGTCTGAGTATTAGTATTTATAGTTATAGTTATATTTAAACATTTACAGAACGAGGCGATATGACTAAAAAAATATTGGAATGTTCACTTTCGTTTTTTCTGATAGCCTGTGGAATCAGTATGTTATTTGTTGTTTTTAATGCAAAACAGGCTTTTAATTCCTATTTGACAGCAATCGAAGAGCAAAAACAGGTTCAAACTAAGGTATTGCAATCAGCAGAAGCTGTAAAAGAAGTTTGTTTTGAACTGGGGATTCTGGCAGGTGCCAGGAGTTTGGAAGAGCAGAGATTAATTGAGCCGACTGATGCTAATGAGATAGTTAGCGAGTCAATTGATAATATAAACAAGCATTCAGAAAGATTGGCAAAAATTGTACGTCAAGTGAATAATAAAATACTGAGTAATCGGATAAGATAAGAGAGGGGGGGCTGAATCTGGATATACATCAATATTTACTTTATTGATTCAGATGGTTATAAATTTATATCCAGTTTTAGAACACTACCTTTTTTAAGGGGTGAATTTTTACGATATAAATTTTCAGAAATTAAATTTCGCCGCATAATTTCTCTGACCAATTAAAAAAATAACTGGAATTTAATTTTACTGAATCTCGATGATCAAGTTTTTTTGTCATTCTGTTCGACTGAACTCACGCCGAAGCCTGCGAAAGCAGGAGTCCACAGCTTCCGGAACCACGGCATCGGCCAAAAATGGATTCCTGCTTTCGCAGGAATGACAAGGGGTTTGTTCGAATCGGGTCAGAAAACCCGACCATCGAGTGAAAATTTTATTTCCTGAACATCTGTAAAAGGAATAAGTCAGGGGAAAAACCTGCCGTGTCAAAAACAAAAAAGGCTTATCAGAAGATAAGCCCTTAAAATCATTGTTGGTGATCCCACCGGGAATCGAACCCGGGCTTCCGGCGTGAGAGGCCGGCGTCCTAGACCGCTAGACGATGGGACCATAAACTTCCTGATCACGAAAAGTTATGAATTCAATACATAAGAAATATTGCTTTGTCAACAAAATATTTGACGCTGTAAATTTTTTTCTGGTTATGATGGATTTGAAAGGGGGCTTTGTTTTTTATCGGTTATGTCCAACACCTTGTTATATAAAGCATTAGATCGAAAACGCCGGCAATATAATCTTGGCTGATACTGGCAAATGTGTTGCATTTTCGTGTCAATTATAAAAAAAACTTCAGATCTGCTGAAAATAAGCTGTCCGACAATCAGCAGATGGAAAATTCACACGCTTCCCGTTCCGGACGACAGCCGGAACCAGGACGCGAAGCGTCCGCTCTGCATTCCCACGCAAAGCATGGGAACGAGATTGCTTTCTGCATTCCCAGGCAAAGCATCACTGCCATTAAGTTAAGACTCATCCGGGGTGGCAAAAAAAGTTTCCTGCAGGGATGCGAAAAATAATTTTCGCACTCCGGAAGCTTAACTTGATGGTAGTGACGCGAAGCATGGGAACGATATCTGCTTTTTTTCCCTGAATGCTAACTGCCCGATGAAATCAGAAAAATGTCATTGAACACATCCTCATCAATTTCCCCTAAAAGATTTATCAGTTTATTACGCATTTCTTCCTTTAACTTTTCGATCATTTTATCCGGATCATTAAGCTTTAAGGTAAATTTTTGTTCTGAAATCGGGGCTTCTTCAGGATTTCGTTCAAAGCAATTTGCCGAGACAAATGAAAACAAGGCGTGTTTAATGGATTTCTGCTCATAATTTAACAAATTATTATCAAGCATATCAAGAACATATCCTATGCTCTTATCCTGTGTTCTGTTCTGTGTCAGACGTTCTGCCACATGAACAAGGATGCTTTCCGAAGGAAGTCTGAATATGGGATGATCAATCAGCAACAACTGTCTGTATTTCTCTGTCGTATGGATATTCCCTTCTTCAATGGGTTCCAGTTTTGTAAAACCTGAAATCTCAGTAGCGCTACATGATATTCGGTACTCACTTGGTGCTTTGTAAACGACACAGAGCTTTGTGCCATTGCATATAAATCGCAGGAGATTTACATACTTGACAAAGCCTAATTTCAGATAATTAAATTCCGGCATACGATATACCAGGGCCTGTTTGACGATGGAAATATTCAGGCCTGTATTTCTGAGCAAATACTGACATTCCTTATCATTATAAAACCAGTTCAGAATTTTCTTAGATTCCGAGACCATCTGCTCCTTATTTTCAACCTTGACCGGACTTAACATTTTTGACATTTTGATGAGAATCGGATCCTTAAAATCACTTCCCCTGGAAATCTTTTCTTCCTCATCCATATCATCAGGATCATTAATCCATACAAAATCATCGCAAACCGCTTCAAGAATCCGATTGGCTGATTTTTTATATGCACATCCCACCACAATTTTGCCATATTCATGAAGCTTTTTGGCAAGAGATGCAAATCCCCCGTCACCGGACACGACCACGAACACCTCTATCGCCAGTTTGGTATGCGCCAGATCAATCGCGTCAATTGCCAACTGAATATCCGCTGCATTTTTCTGAACCCCTCTTGAAAAGCCGAATATTTGTATCGGATCTATACCTAATTCTACAATGTCTCCCTTCATCACATTTAATCTCGGATCGCTCCAATTCGCATAAGCTCTCTGAATGGCTACATTTCCAACCTTTTCGACCTTTTCTATGCTTTCATATATCTCTTTCAGTGAAATTCTGTCTATAAAACTTTGGCTGAAATTGTATCCTTTAAGCAAATTTTCTATGTCATACAACACGGCTGTATTGAATCTCATTGGTAAACTCCTTGATTAAGGCATCTGACATGGAAAGTTGTTTGTTCTTAATTAGTTGGCCGGGACAGGCGAAGGAGAATTTCCTCACCGACAAAAAAAAGCAAAAGAATCAGGAAATAGGAATTGAAAAATTTATAACTGGTTAACCTGAATCCTCAATTTCAGTAAAAGCAATGAATTGGGATTCACAGGCTTTTTCTTCAGGTCGTCTGCATTTTCAACAGCAAGGCTCCCCATACAGGCTAATCTGCGAATCTGTTTTGCTTCATCATCGGAGACAGCATACTTTCCCCTTTTAGCCGCACTGCCCCCCGGCGAAGCTTTTTTTCTATCTGGTTCCGTCCAGACCCGTCATTCCATGAGCATGCAGTCTGCCACAGGAAACGAACATGGAATACGCTGTTGATAAAAGAGAAATATCTTCATCCCTGGCCATCTCAATCACTTCCGGAGGGGGAATTTTATTCCGTACAAAAACCACAGCACCCACCCCGGACACTGCTGCTGTCCTGATCGCCTGTACAGTGGTCAGTCCTGTCAGAAACACACAATCATCCGCAAGCTTTGCCAAAATGTCACTCATTAAGTCGCTGGCACCGGCTGTAAAGAATTCCCTGTCCATCTGGTCTTTGCCTGTCAGAACGGATGCGTCAAGAATATCAACGATTTCAAATAGTTTCATTAAAAATACCATTTTTCTTTATATGGCTTAAAAACTGTTTCCGCCTTTGGTTTGTTTTGCTCGTCTTGAATTGACAAATTCAAGGTGTTTGTCCGGGTTTGCTAATCCGGCAGGGGCAGGTTAGCTGAAATGATGATCATGACCAAATTTTCTAAAGAATATTATAGAGGCGTTTATGTGTCAATGGAAAACACTGTCAGAACATGAATTGAACCTCCCTGAAGCGATTGCAGCTTTTAAACCAATGGTTCGGATATTTTTTATAACCTTTTTGTTTTTATAAAAATTCCTGATTTTAAAATCCCCCGGATACTCAGAATTATTCAGATAAATTCTTTGAAATTACCTTGATTTCAGATGATATTTTTTGTATCAGATAATTTTAAATTAATCAGAATATCGAAATTCGAAACAAGAGCGATAACGCGGCGGATTTCGAATTTCATTTAAAAAAGGGGTAGTAATGAAATTTCCATGTAGCGGCGTGATATTGGCCGGAGGATTAAACACACGTTTTTCAGGAATAAACAAAGCGTTTGTCCGTGTCGGGGGAATGCGCATTTTTGACCGTATATACAGCGTATTTAATGACCTGTTCGAAGAAACGATTCTTGTCACCAATGACCCGCTTCAGTATCTTGACTGGGATATTACGATCACAACAGATATTTTTCCTATCCGAAGCTCTCTGACAGGGATACATGCCGGGCTTCTTTGCGCAACAAATCCTTATGTGTTTTTTATTGCCTGTGACACACCTTTCCTGAAAAAAGAAATGGTTGAAACCCTCATTGATGAAATTGAACCGCGCTTTGATGTGGTCATACCGGAAACTTCGGCAGGATATCAGGCGCTTTGCGCGGTGTATTCAAAAAATTGCATTAACCCGGTGGAACAGCATCTTGTTCAGAAAAAGCTGAAGATTCAGGGCTTCTTCAAAAAAGTCCGCGTAAAAAAAGTTCCTGAAAACATTTTGCGGGAACATGATCCTGAACTGATATCTTTTTTTAATGTTAATACACCTGATGAACTGGCAAAAGCCGAAAAAATTATTGAACAGACCTGTGAAATTTCCAAAATTTCGCAGGCATCCTGATTCGTTACCCCGAAAGGAGATCATAATGAACCTTGCACACCTTATCGAAACTGTTAAAAAACATCCGGATTACGAAAAAGTGGGAATGATTTTGTGCCATAACGGCATTGTCCGGGGCACATCACGGGACGGCAGAAAAGTATCCGGTCTGAAAATTGCCGTGGATCATGAAAAACTGCAACAGATAATACAGGAGCATAAAAAAAGGCCCGGAATCGTTGAAATACTTGTGGAAATCGCCGGAGACAGAGAACTGTCTCTCGGAGATGATGTCATGTTTCTGGTGGTCGCGGGTGACATCCGGGACAATGTAATTCCGGCCATGCATGACACAATCAACGCCATTAAGACAACCGTGACGAAAAAGACAGAGTTTTTTGTGTGAATATTTTTTCAAAGAATCGGCCTATCGAAAAGTTTCCGGGCTGTGCGCGGGACTGCGGAGAAACCCGGCTTTTTTCCCCGGACCAAGTGTCCTCCCGCCGGAAAAAGCCGGGTTTTTTCCCCGGGTAAATATCGAAAAACTATGGTTACTCGATGATCAAGTTTTTTTCTGTCATTCCTGCTTTCGCAGGAATGACAGGCTGTTTGTCCGAATCGGGTCAAAAAAACTTGATCATCGAGTGGTTAGGTATTTATGGGACAACGATTTTAAAAAAAAAGATAAAATAATAGAGTTGTTCCCAAATAAGTAAGCTTCCCGGCTCACTGTCATTATGACGCGACGCGCGGCTCATGACACCACGAAGACACGAAGGCGCAAAGAGACACGAAGACCCTTCGTGAGCCTTCGCGCCTTCGTGTCTTTGTGGCATTATTTATTTAGGAACAACTCTAATGAACTGTGCAGCCTGTAATAATGAAATGATAAGGAAAAAAGGAAGCATTGACCTCAGAATCGGCGAAAAGCTGTATTTTGTGAGAAATGTCATGTATGAAGAATGTTCGGTATGCGGAGAAAAAATTCTTTCACCGGAAGTCAGTCAGCAACTGTTTGAAAAAATCAGAAACAAACAATTTGTTGAAGAGACTTTCAAATTTCCGGTATTGGATTGTGCATATGCTTAAAAAAAACAATGCGCCTCTTGATATGTTGCAGAACTTCTGTTAATAAAGATCACATGATGAAAATACAAAAACTCCGATTCAGACTGTTGGTGATCTTTTTTTTGGTTGTCGTGCCAGTAATCTTGCCTCGGACAGCACTTTCTCATCCCCATGTTTTCGTTGTCACCAGACTGGTGTCTGTGTTTGATGACGAAGGACTGGCAGGAATTCGCGTGAAATGGGGATTTGACGAAATGTTCAGCAGCATGATCGCGGGAGATTACGATCAGAACCACAATGGCAAACTGGAAAAACCGGAAATCGCTCTTATTAAGAAAGAAGCTTTTTCTTATCTGGCTGACCATGATTATTTCTGTTTCATCAGGATTGACGAAAAACCGTTCAAGGTCAAATATGTTCGTGAATTCTCGGCCTTTCTGAATGAAGGGAAACTATCTTATGAATTTTTCATTCCCTGTCATGTCAAATCCGGCAAAGCTTTCAGGAAAATCGCCATGTCGCTGTACGATCCCACTTATTACACCGCTGTGTTCTTTGCTGAAAATCAGCCAGTGAGCATTGAAAGCGGGTCAGGTTTTGAAATAAGCAGCACCATTGCCAAGAACCAGGAAACCTCCTATTACTACGATATGCTTCATCCCTGGGAATTAATATTAAACTTCCGATTAAAAAATGAGTAAAATAATTCTGCTTACGTTAATACTGTTATCATTGCCGAACGGGGCAGCTCCGGTAAACGCACAGAACCCTTTCACCTCCAAAGGCAAGTCTCCGCAAGTTTCCCCGGCTCCGAGTCTGCCCAATCCTTTTCTTGCCCGAATAGTGTTCTGGCAGCACCAACTGAATCAGGAAATGAGCAGTCTGGCAAGGGAGGCTAAAAAAACCGGAAATCTCAGACCGCTGTTGTTTCTGATAATCATTGCCTTTGCCTATGGCGTACTGCACGCAACCGGGCCGGGGCATGGAAAAGCCGTGGCCATGTCATACATGGCCTCGGGTAACCGAAAATTAGGCAGCGGTCTGCTGTTCGGTAATCTTGTTGCCTTTTTTCATGGACTGTCTGCCATATGCCTGGTGCTGATTCTGCATTTTATTATCCAAAAAGGAGTCACAGGTTCTTTTGAAAGCATAAGCCATAAGACACAGATTATCAGCTACAGCCTTATCGCACTTCTGGGAGCAGGGCTGCTGATCAGAAGTCTGATGTCGTGGTACCGGAGAAACAACGACCAGGACCAGGACAGTTGTTCTGAAGAAAGCCGGAAAGGGCCGGTGGTAATGGCGCTGATTCTGGGAATGGTTCCCTGTCCGGGGGTGGTTCTGGTGATGCTCTTTTCCCTTTCACTGAATATGCCCGGTCTGGGGGTGCTGCTTGCACTTTCTCTGACACTGGGCATGGCAGTGACCATTTCAGCGGTGGTTGTTGCGGCACTTGCCAGTAAGAATTTTGTCTTAGGATCATTAGAACGCAGACAAAGACTGACTCACACCATAGAACTCATCACAGAAACGACAACAGCACTGCTGGTGACTTCGCTGGGGCTGATTTTTCTTGCAGCAACCCTTGCTTAATTTTCAATTTCCTTTTAAGTACTTTTTATTCGAAAAAATCAGCCACAAAGACTCAAAGACACAAAGTAACCACAAAGACACTTCGTGATACTTCGTGCCTTCGTGGCAAAAAAAATGGCAGGTTCCGCTTTTTATACAAAAAAATCAGCCATAAAGACTCAAAGACACAAAGTAACCACAAAGACACTTCGTGATACTTCGTGCCTTCGTGGCAAAAAAAATGGCCGGTTCCGCTTTTTATCCAAAAAAATCAGCCATAAAGACTCAAAGACACAAAGTAACCACAAAGACACTTCGTGATACTTCGTGCCTTCGTGGCAAAAAAAATGGCCGGTTCCGCTTTTTATCCAAAAAAATCAGCCACTAAGCCACTTCATGCCTTCGTGCCTTCGTGGCAAAAAAATGGCCGGTTCCGCTTTTTACACATAAAACCTGTCCTTGTGTAAAAGGTGGGACATACCCTAAAAAATTTATGGTCTGGTATTTAATAAAGCCAGTACCTGAGTATAACGATTTTACAAATCGTTCCCGCAGACAGCTTTTATTTCCAATCCTTCAGCCCGTACTTGGCCATAATGGTGTCTATTTCGCCTTTAGCCCTCAGTTCTTTTATGCCCCTGGTAAACATATCCGCATACTTTTCGCCATTCTTATCCTTATAAAAAACCGGATAAGAATTGGCTGTCCCCTCATCAACAGGTACTTTGTCAATGGGAATGATTTTACCCATCAGCGTGTTTCCGGCCTTTTTTTCTTTATGGAGAAAATGTCTTGCCATAAATTCGTTTTCAACATAAAGATCAGTGTGTTTCTTCAGCAACATTTTCATATTTCGGCGCACCAGATTTTCCCCATACATTGCGCTCACACGGACTCCGGGCGGCGGATCGTTCACATACCGGGTCACTTCGAGACTGCAATAACTCCAGCCTTTGATCCCTCCCAGACTTATCTCCTTCAGTGATTCAATCCCTTCATATTTCCAAACACCTGCCAGTCGAGAATCCTTCAGCCCATAAAATTTATGGGTATATCGGCAGATTTCTGTTTCAGGAAATACAGCGATGTCCTTATTGATCGGATGAAGCTTTGTCGCAGCCAGCAAACCGTCAAACTGCCCTTTTTTATTAAATATCTTCAATGTCCGCGTCCAGGGCTGTATTTCAAAACTGACAGCATACCCATGTTTTTCAAATATGGCTCTGAAGATATCAAGAACAAATCCTTCGTGTCCATCTTCCTTATCAGATATACAGACATAAGGACAGAACTCTGTTGTGACCATATTAAGTTTCTGAGCACAGACATTGCCAGCTATAAGCAGCGTAAGCAATATAAAGAAAATAAAAAAACATCTTTTTCGAGTAAACATGAATTCTCCTTGAAAGTATAATACATGAGCAAGTAAGCGCAGGCGGTGGGTTCCGCTTCGCTGCACCCACCCTACATTTTTTGTATCAGGTATATTATTTATTTCGAATTCCTTTAGTTTTCAATTTTCAATTTTCAATTTTCAATTTTCAATTTTCAATTTTCAATTCTCAATTCTCAATTCTCCATCCCCTCCAAATGTTCCCATCGCTCATAGGCTTGTTCCAATTCTTTTTCCAATGTTTCCAATTTTTCCTTCGCATTTGCGACATTTTCTCCGTTTTGCTGGTAAAAGCCCGGATCAGCCATGATTTCATATAATTCCTGCTGTTCCGCTTCCATCTTCTCGATATGCAGGGGGAGATGCTCAAGCTCACGCTGTTCCTTAAACCCTAATTTATGAGGACGCCCGGGCGGTACTTTTGGCTTTTCCTGTTTAGGCGCAGCTTTTTTAATCTTCATGGGACTGTCCGGCTTGTGCTGGCGGAGCCAGTCATCATAGCCGCCCACATATTCGCTCACCTGCCCCTGCCCTTCAAACACCAGGGTGCTGGTCACGACATTGTTCAGAAACTCCCGGTCATGACTGACCAGAAGCAGCGTGCCTGAATAATCCAGCAACAGTTCTTCCAACAGTTCCAGGGTTTCCGCGTCCAGGTCATTGGTCGGCTCATCCAGAACCAGGACATTGGAGGGCTTGGTGAACAGCTTTGCCAGCAGCAGACGGTTCCGCTCGCCTCCGGAGAGTATCCGCACAGGACTGCGCGCCCGGTCCGGTGTGAACAGGAAATCTTTCAAATAACCAATAATATGCCGGGGATTTCCGTTGATGATGACTTTGTCATTTCCATCCCCCACATTTTCCTCCACTGTTTTGTCCTCATTCAGTTGGGAACGAAGCTGATCAAAATAGGCCACTTCCAAGCGGGTTCCGTGGCGGACATTCCCCTGCTGCGGAGAGAGATTGTCTAAAAGAATTTGGAGCAGCGTGGTTTTTCCCGAACCGTTCGGTCCGATAAAGCCCACTTTGTCTCCTCGCATAACAGTTGTTGAAAAATCGCGGATAATGGGCTGTTCCTCGTAATCATAACTCACATGCTTTGCCTCAATCACCAGTTTTCCGCTGCGTTCAGCTTCCTGGGCCTGCATACGGACATTGCCTGTGCGCTCAGTTCTCGCCCGGCGGATTTCACGCATTTTTTCCAATGCCCTGACTCGCCCCTCATTACGGGTTCGCCTCGCTTTCAGGCCGTTTCGACGCCATATTTCTTCTTTTGCCAGTTTTTTGTCAAACGCGGCCCGCTGATTTTCCTCGGTCTCTGTATCAGCCTGTTTTCGTTTCAGATATGTATCATAATCACAGGGCCAGCTTGTAAGGTTTCCCCGATCTAATTCAATGATACGGGTTGCCAGTTTTTTCAGGAGCATCCGGTCATGGGTGACAAAGAGCAGGGTTTTCACATGGCGTAACAAGAAATCCTCCATCCATATGATGGCGTCAATATCCAAATGGTTGGTGGGTTCGTCCAACAGCAATATCTCCGGGTCACAGGCCAATGCTCTGGCAAGCAGTACCCGGCGTTTAAGACCGGCTGAAAGCACTTCGAATTCAGCATCAGCATTTAATTTCATGCGCGACAACACCTGTTCCGCCTGTCGGTGTATCTCCCATTCTTCAGTATCCGGGATGTTATTCAGATTTTCCAATCCGCCGGCCACCACATCAAAAATCGTCGCCCCCGGTTGTGACGGAACCTCCTGGGCAAGATGTCCGATACGCAGACGCTGATGACGAATAATCTCACCCTGATCAGGAAGAACATCTTCACTGATGAGCTTCATCAGGGTGGATTTTCCGGCCCCGTTCCGGCCAAGAAGACACACCCGCTCACCGTGTTCAATTTGCAAATTTACTTTATCAAGCAATAAGGGGCCGCCAAAGGCCACACTCACATCTTTCATGCTTAACAGCGCCATAGATAATCTCTCTCCTACTCCTCAGAACGCGAAACACGTTGTCTCGTGCGTTTAATTTTGCTTCGATGGTGTTTGAATTCCAACCGGCGTTTCTTTGATGCATACGTCGGCTTTGTCTTGCGACGAACAGCCGGCTTTTTTGCGGCTTTGCGAATCAGTTCCGCGAGCCGGTCTGTGGCGTCCTGACGATTACGTTCCTGTTTGCGGAACCGCCTGGCATCTATGATCAGTATGCCGTCTTCAGTCATCCGCCTGCCTGCGAGACGAATCAGACGCTCCCGGATATCTTCGGGCAGGGAAGGGGAGTTTCGCACGTCAAAGCGGA
This sequence comes from Desulfonema magnum, assembly GCF_017377395.1. Lineage (GTDB taxonomy): Bacteria > Desulfobacterota > Desulfobacteria > Desulfobacterales > 4be13 > Desulfonema_C > Desulfonema_C magnum. Next base: position 2,427,520 of record NZ_CP061800.1, read on the forward strand.
GCTGCACGGCTGTTGCCACTTTGTTGACATTTTGCCCTCCGGGTCCCGAGGCGCGGATGAATTCCTCCTGAATTTCATTATCATTGATGGATATGTTTTGTGTAATTTTTATCATGGGTTCAGTTTAGTTCCCGGGATCCGGCTTCGGGTTCGCAAATTAAGGTTTCAACACGCCCCCCGGAACGCTCCGGCCGGAACTCGCATCCTGTGACTTTTTTCAAAAGCCGGCGGGTGTAAAAAAAAGTTATTACGGCCGCGCTCCAAGTGACTAAGAAGATGCCCCACCAGATGCCTGTTAATCCGAAATCAAGCACTTGTGTCAGAAAATAAAACACTGCAATGGGGGCGATAATCTGACGATACAGGCCAATATACACGGCAAACATGGGTTTTTTAATGCCCTGGAGAGCTGCCACGTTGATAAAGAGAACCACATAGGCGTAAAGCACCAGCGCGTCAATTCTCAGATAGGTTGCGCCGATTCGGATAACTGTATCATCATTGGTGAACAGGCTCATGAACTGCGTGGCAAAGACAAAGACAATAACGCTTCCGGTGACCATAAGCACAGCCCCGTATTTTAACGATGTGTTCAGGGTTTCGAATATGCGCTCATATAATTTCGCGCCGTTGTTCTGTGCTACAAGGGTCAGGGCAGAGATATTCAGCCCCAGCGTGGGCAGCAGAACGATTTGTTCCACACGCATCCCAATGCCATACGCGGCCACAGCCTCTTTTCCGAATTTGCTGATAAAAAAGGTAATCACAAAAACGCCAAGCGCAATGGTCATAATATTGAGACTGGCAGGAAATCCCTGACGGGCAATCTCTTTAAAGGGGGATAATTTGGGAAAAATATCCCTTAACTGTATATCTGAAATCAGGCCGGTCTGATACACCTTGATACCCAGATAAACGCAGCCTGTCAGCTGAATCAGCACGGTAGCCAGGGCAATACCCGCAATGCCCATGGGCGGGATGCCCAATCCCCCGAAAATGAACCAGGGGTCAAGAATGATATTCAGCACAAACCCGGCAAATAAGAAATTTCTATAGGATGTGGTGTCTCCTGCGGCTTTCAGGATGGCATTGAGCATATAAACCTGAATAAAAAAGAGTGCGCCTTTAAAAAGGATATCCATATAGATCAGGGAGATGTTTAAATATTCATCGGTCGCCCCGAGAATGGTGAACAAAAATGGCGAGATATAAAGACCGATAACGGTCAGCAGCACGGACATGAATACCCCGAAGGTAATGCCCTGAATTGCGAAGCGTCTGGCTTCTTCTCTGTTTTCTGCTCCCAGGGCTGTGCCGATCAGCGCGGTCGTGCCGGTTGATACTCCGCTTCCGATGGAAATAATAATAAAAAACACTGGCAGGGAAAGCGACATGGCCGCAAGTGTCTGGGTTGAAATTAATCCGCCAAAATAGGTGTCCACCACGTTATACATGGTGTTGAAAAAAAGACCGAAACTCGCAGGAATGGTGAGCTGGCGGATGAGTTTGGGAATGGGCTGAGTGGTTAGTTCGTTGTTGTTTTCCATAGTTTTTATTCCTTTTGATTGAAATTTAATCACTTTCTGAAGCCCTGCAAGCCTTAATTTTATCTTTCTCGTTTCTCGTTCCCACGCTTTGCGTGGAAACGAGAAAATGGCTGCCCCCTCTCCCGGATATTCTCCGGCCGGGACACGGGACGTGAAACGTCCCTCCTGCATTCCCACGCAAAGCGTGGGAACGAGAAAATGGCTGCCCCCTCTCCCGGATATTCTCCGGCCGGGACACGGGACGTGAAACGTCCCTCCTGCATTCCCACGCAAAGCGTGGGAACGAGAAAAGAACAATAACTGCCCGCTCTCCCGGATATTCTCCGGCCGGGACACGGGACGTGAAACGTCCCTCCTGCATTCCCACGCAAAGCGTGGGAACGAGAAAATGGCTGCCCGCTCTCCCGGATATTCTCCGGCCGGGACACGGGACGTGAAACGTCCCTCCTGCATTCCCACGCAAAGCATGGGAACGAGAAAAGAACAATAACTGCCTGCTCTCCCGGATATTCTCCGGCCGCAATACGGGACATCCTCGGATACCGAATACCTGAAAGCTGATGGCCGATGCCTCAGTTTAAATGATAACCTATAATTATCAATAAATTGGCTTCCATTTTTGTCTTGACTTGAAAGAGAATCGCGTATATGTCTGAACGCTGGCAACGATCTCTGTCAAAGAAAGGGTGGGACATGAAAAAACGAATATTATATGCAAATGCGAACTATGAGGAAATGGTGAGCAAAAATGGTTATTTTGTTGATAAAACCGAATATATAGATAAACTGGAATACATTGAAAATCCGGTCTTTCTTCGTCCCAGGCGGTTCGGCAAATCATTGTGGTGCCGAATTTTGGAATGTTATTACAATATAGGCCAGAAAGATGATTTTGAAAAACTTTTCGGGCAGACCCGGATCGGCAAAAATCCCACTCCCCTTCGTAATTCCTTTTTTGTGCTGCATCTTGATTTTTCTGTTATTGATCCGACAGGTTCGATAGCAGATATTGAAAAGAGCTTCAATCTTACCTGCAATACACATCTTCAAAGCCTCGTAAGGTCTTACTTCAAGTGGTTCCAGGGTAATGTTTCCGTTGATCCTGAAATTCAGGCACCAGCCAATTTGAGAAGCATTCTGAACACAATTTCTGATTTCAATCTGCCCAGGCTGTATATCATAATTGACGAATATGACAACTTTGCAAATCAGCTGATTGTTTCCCGCAAACACGATCTTTACCGGAAACTGACAGGAGACGACAGTTTTCTGAAGACCTTCTTTAAAACCCTGAAAGAAGGGCGCAAAACCGGTCTGATTTCCAATCTTTATATCACCGGGGTTCTGCCAGTCACCATTGATGATCTGGCATCCGGATTCAATGTTGCCACTTTCATCACCCTTGAACCGGAATTCGAATCCATGTTAGGCTTCACCCAGTCCGAGACGGACCGTCTGATGGACCAGATATGTCAGGATTACGGGATTGACCCTTCTGTTCGGAAAGAGGCGGATGATCTCATCCGGAATCATTATAATGGATACCATTTTGTGAATCCCGAAGGCGAAGCTGTTTACAATTCCACGATTCTTATGTATTTTCTGCATTATTTCACCCGTTACAAAGCAATTCCCAGACATCTGACCGATATGAACCTGAAAACAGACATATCCTGGGTCAGACTTCTGACCGGGGCAGATTCTCGGTATGCCGAGGAATTTGTGGATCAGCTCACAATTCACAATGCTGTCCGTTATGATGACAGGCTCCTGACACAAAAGTTCGACATGAGCCAGTTCTTTGAACGGGGCTATTTTCCGGTTTCATTTTTTTATCTGGGCATGCTGACCCGGAAGGATGATTTTTATCTGAAACTTCCGAATATGAACATGCGGCAGATATTTGCCGAGTATTTCAACGAATTACACCGTATAGATGTTTCGACAAAATACGCGGACATGATGCAGAATTTTGTGAACAGGCCTGACCTGCCCCGGCTGTTTGCGGATTACTGGGACTTATATATTTCCCAATTGCCCGAGGCTGTCTTTCAGAAGGTGAATGAAAATTTTTACCGGACCACTTTTTTCGAGCTATGCAGCCGATACCTTTCCAAATGGTTCATATGGAATCTGGAGCGTTCCTACCCCCGGGGAAAAACCGATCTGGAGTTTGTGGGGAAATATCATGAAAAATTCGCAGGAAAACGCATTGTCATCGAGTTCAAATATTATTCAAACGCGGAATTCAAAAAACGCCGGACTTCTGTTGAGAAGTTTGCCCTGCGGAAAAAAGATACACATCAGCTTGCGGGATATGTCCAAGGACTGAAAGAGGAGTATCCTGAGGCCGATATTTCGCAATATGTGATTTACTGTTTCGGTAATAAGGGCTTCCGGGTGTTTGAAATCGAATCATAATTTTTCCGAGTGTGTTCCGGTTTTATGAGTATGCGGGCGTTCCCTGAACACATTATCCTGCAATCCGGGGATCAATTTTCACCACAGTCCTCCGCATTTTTTTACCGTTTTCCAATATATGTGTCATCTCCACGACTTTCAAACGATCTTCCGCGAACATCTGAATGCATTCCGAGTAAAGTTCCCACTCCAGACTCAGCCCCTTTTTTTTAATGGTCTCAAGCGTGTCATGTTCCTGAATCTGAAATGTTTTCTGACCGATAATCGGCCCGGAGTCTTCACCGTAGTCAACAAAATGTACGGTACACCCGCCAATCTTGCATCCGTATCGGAACGTATCTCCGTATCCGTCAACACCGGGAAACGCGGGAAGCAGAGAAGGATGAATATTCATTATACGCAAGTTCCCGGGCACGGTATTGATTCTGTCTATAAAATAAGGTGTCAGGGTTCTCATAAAACCGGCCAGCACCAGAAGGTCAAAGGGATAAGCTTTCATATACTCAAGCAGTTTTGCCTCTGCAATCGCTCTGGTGATCATAAAGACTTTCATCTTTTCAGCGTCGAAATCCTCGGAAAAAAGAGATTGCTTTGAAATCAGATCGTTCATATCAAAATCGTCTGGCGGAATAATCTTTTCCGGAGCTTTTTTTATGCCTTCTATAATTGATTTATAATCTGCTGTAAATGTGGGGATTCCGTGTCTATGCCCTCTTTCAAGGCCAGAGGCGTTGGGATTATCTGATCCGATAAATACCACCTCTCCGTCTGTGTTTCCCGATTCACACGAATCAATAATTGCCTGGAGATTGGTCCCGCTCCCTGATATAAGTGTTCCGATACGAATCTTTTTGCTCATAAAAAAAACTCCTTCGCTTCTTTTGACTTCTCACTTTTGAAAAACGATTATTATCAAAATATAAACAACCTCTCGCAACCCTATTTTTTTATCCTCGTTCACATCGCCATCCATATTCACGACAGGTTTCAGTCCTATGAGAACCTTTATCGCCAAAATAGCGTCTTTAAGATCAATTTTGTAATCGCTGTTTATGTCACCGCGAACCCATTCATCTGCGCCGATATCCGGATTTGAATCCCGCGTGTTGCCGTCTGCGTCATCATCACAAAGATTATTACTCACTGGCACTCCCATGTCAATGGCGTCGGTTGCGCTCTTGGTCAGATGGATATCACCTTCTGCCGCGTCAACAAACAGCGAGAGCGGCGCGTCTGCCAGATTTCCTTCCAAATCCGCTTTTGCATCGTCTCTGGCTTGCAAATTATGGCTCACCAGATTGTTGGTAATATCCGCGTGTGTGTTCGAAAATCGCCATTCAAGGGATGCCAGCTTCGGCTCATCCGTGGAAACCAGGGTATTGTGCAGCACTCTGGTGCCACATGCCTGTTCAAGAGAGATATTGGATTCAAACCCTGTCTGAGAGGTACGCAATGCTTCCCGATTCTGAAAGATGAAGTTGTTACGGATAATCCCCTCGTAATGTCCCACATCAGTCACCCCCGCGCACGGATTATCATCATAAGTGCGCCAGTCGCCGCTCTGGTCCTGACCAAACTTCACCCCCCGGGCATTATCAGTTAACTTGTTACGTTCAACAAGAGTGCCGCGGCTTCCGTATAAAAAGTGAATTGCCGCATTCGGTGCCGTGCCTTGTTCGCACCAGAACCCTTCAATAATATTGTCCTGAATCTTCCACCCGCTGGCCTGGAGCGCATACACCCCTCCGGTACCGCAGTCATCATTAAATTCAATCACTTTTTCACGTCCCTCATCGGTCAGTTCAATGTGGCTGTTGGAAATCACGCCGTTATCAGGAAAATGCGTTGCTGTGCTGTTCTGGTTGATTTTGATGGCCTGCTGTCCCGAATCAATGATATGGACGTTGTCAATGAGCGTATTCTCCACATCCGCGTCCTCAGCCGCCATCACATGAATTGGGTGGTATTTGGCCCGTTTCAATGTCAGATCGGAGATGGTCACATCAGAGCCAACGACCTGGATAATCTCGGTGGTCACATATCCGCCATCCAAAATGACCTTATCTCTGTCGCCGCTCTTCGAGCGTATTGTAATGCCGGTGCCGGCGATTCTCATATAATCGCCGTTCAGATGATAAGTGCCGTCCTCGAGCAGAAACGTGGTGTCAGATCCTTCCTTATTAACTATCGAATAAAGTTCACCGACCTGTGACGGGTTGATATTGATGACGTTTCCCGGATCACTCACGGTAATATAATCTGTCTTTATCTCTGTATCATTTCCGGCGCTGTTCGCTGCCTTTAAAGAGACGGTGTATGTGCCGGAAGAAGTGTAAGTATAACTCGGGTTCTGCCGGGTTGAATCAGCAGTTCCGTCATTATCAAAATCCCATGCCCAGCTTGTGGAAGCGTTTGCGGACTGATCTGTGAAGCTCACACTGAGCGGAGCATCGCCCGCGGTTTTGTTTGCAGTAAATTGGGCATCAGGCTTTGACACAGACGCACTGTTGCCGACCCTGATAAAACCGGTTTTCGTTTCCGTATCGCTGCCGCCGTTATTTGTCACTTTCAGAGAAACCGTGTATGTTCCGTCAGCAGAATAAGTATGATTCGGGTTCTGCTGGGTTGAATCAACAGTTTCATCATTATCAAAATCCCATGCCCAGCTTGTGGGGGCGTTTGCGGACTGATCCGTGAAGCTCACAGTGAGCGGAGCATCGCCCGCGGTCGGCGCTGCTGTAAAATGGGCTGATGGCCCTGGCACAGAAGCTTCCCGGAGTCCCAGTTCTATTTTATCACAGATCAGGATTTCTTTTTTTCCGTAGTTCACATTCACATTCACAACCGAATAGGTTCCAGCGAGAGACGTGTTAAAATCAAAAACACTCTGTGCGGTTCCCCCGCCCGGAATGGTGACGGCATTCATTTCATACCATGTGCCAGCAGGGGGATAGCCGGCTCCCTGGCGGTTGTCGTCGTCAAAACTGATTTCCGGTGTAAAAGCCACTGAATTCCCTGAATTGTTATACCATGTCACCACAACCTGCTCACCGGAGACAAAGTCCCTGGCTGTTCCTTTCACGCCCTGGAAATCGTAGGACACACTTCCGGCAACCACAATGGTGGTTCCCCCGGGGCCAATAGCCCGATAATCTGTGTATTTGTCCTTTATGACTGTGTTCCACCCGGAAAGCCCGAAGGTATTGTCCGACTCTGTTTTACCAAAATCAATTAATGTCACAAACTCACCAGGAGGTGTCGGCGGATGTTCCTGCCCGCTGACCAGCTCAATTTTATCACAGAGCAGAATTTCCTTTTTTCCATAGTTCACATTCACATTCACAACCGAATAGGTTCCCGCGAGAGACGTGTTAAAATCAAAAACACTTTGTGCGGTTCCCCCGCCCGGAATGGTGACGGTATTCATTTCATACCATGTGCCCACAGGGGGATAGTCAGTTCCCTGGCGGTTCTCGTCGTCAAAACTGATTTCCGGCGTAAAGGTCACTGAATTCTCTGAATCGTTATACCATGTCACCACAACCTGCTCACCGGAGACAAATTCCCTGGCTGTTCCTTTCACGCCCTGGAAATCATAGGACACACTTCCGGCAACCACAATGGTCGTTCCCCCGGGGCCAATATCCCGATAGTCTGTGTAGTTGTCCTTGATGACCGTGTTCCACCCGGAAAGCCCGAAGGTGTTTTCTGACTCGCTCTTACCGAAATCCACAAGCACGACGGAGCTTCCGGGTTCCTGATATTGACAGGCAACAGTTTCACTTGCCGGATGACTCACCCCGCCCTCACACTGGCCCGTTTTTGTCCAGGTCCGGGTCAGGGTGCTGTTGCTCTGGCACTGACCATCTGTATATTGCCAGTCTGATTCGGTACATTCAGGGACGATTACGCCGCCGACCGCCTCAATATCAAGATAATTGAGTATGGTGTATTTATCAAAAATTCCCATAGCCATTGTAAGCTTGCCGTCTGAGACAGTGACTTCTTTTGTGCGGACAATATAAGAATCTGACGCTGTTGTGGCTTCGTCATCAATAAAACTGATATTTTCAATCTCTATTTTATGATGAAGATATTCCCTATTATCCCATCCCACAGACACCGTGACATCATAAGTGCCGTTGGGCAGATCAAACTCAAAAATGGCCGGTCTTCCCCAGTCAGAATAAATAATGCTCTTTTGGAGTTCATTCGGTCCGTTCGGCAAATACTGACTCATCCAATTCGCGTCATTCGGGCTGTACCAGCCATATCCCCTGGTTTCATCATAATCATCCCATCCGATTTTCATATAGGTTTTGCCGTTCACGACCAGCGGATTTGCTGTTGGTTCTCCATCCGGATTCTGAAAATTAATATAGTAGTTTCCAGGAGTACCCTGATTTCCAGACTGCGGATGAATATCAGGAATGGAAGAAATTTCACCTCCGTTTTTAAGCCCGATAAAACGCCTCAGATTATACATAAATTCGCTGTCCCGGGTATAACTCGTAAGCCCGGAGACAATTTTATCCACATGTGCGTCAGCAGTGTTTGTCTGATCAACCACCGGCTGTCCGTTTTTCAGCACATGCAAATATTCATAATCCTCAAGACTGTCCCGCATGAGTTCAAACCGGATCGAAGGCACAAACCGGTGATGGTTTGATCCATAGGATATGTTGTTGTTGGACACAGAAGGAGGGTAAAGCATGAAAAGATCGCCATTATGGTTGGCCGTCATGGGGTCTGTCCAGGGATTTTTACTCCAACTGTTCAGCGAATAATAGGCAATGCCGCGTATTCTGTATTTCCAGAGAAACCATCCGGTCAGCTTGCTTTCAATTCCCGGATGATCAAGGGTGATGGGATTGAAATACGGCGGTCTTGTGCCGTGAAGAAAATAAATCCATGTTTCCTCTCCGTAATTTTTTTCCCGATCATGAGACACGTCCGGTTCATACTGATTTAAAACCGGGAGCCAGATATCAATTTTTGAGCCGGTATAAGTTGAATGGTTATAAATTTCCGGCTTGGGTTCCTCAGACACCATGAGCTTCAAATTGGGTGCTGCTTTTTTCAGTTCCTGCGAATACCATGCGACCGCGTCATAATCTGCCTGATCCTGGGGTTCGTTGGCAAAATAGAAATAGGCTTTGTCAAGATATCCGAGTCCGCTCAGATAATTTTGCAATGACGTAATATATTGAAACCATTTCTGATTATACGCGGAACTGGGATTGTTTCCTGTGTACCAGTCACCGGGTCCTCTGGTCTGACCGCAAAATGTCGAAGGTCTCTGGTCGGCCGAAGCATCGTTATTCTGAAAAGTGGCTGCCATAAAAGACGGAAATCCGACACCGTTGTTTAAATGATTTCCATCAAGATATTTTTCCGCAGGTCCCTCAAATTGCCATTCAGGTTCGTCATCTGTCAATGTTCCGTTACAGTCATATGCCACATAATTGGAAGCGCCGCTGGTTGTGACGCCGCCCGGCCACAGCGGCGATTTCGGTGTGAGCCGGTGATCAATGAAAAACTGTTTCATTTTATCCACATACATCCAGTAATCATCACCAGTGACGGAAACACCGTATTTTGTAAGCACAGCATTATGATCAAAATTCATCTGGGATTTGACATGAAGTTCATCCGGGATGGCAAAATTGAACACATGCAGTTTTACAGGGATGCTTATGCCGCTGATTTGAACATTTGCAGTATAATCTCCTTTGGAAGCGGTTTTCGGTACATATACATTAAACCAGAAGGCTGTGTTCTGACCCGAGGCAAGGGTTACGGAATCCCCTTTCTCCACGGGCCATAACGGATCAGGATAATCCCCAGTTTTACCGAGGCTGTCCGTGGCCTGAGAAATATTGACGTATTTCACCTGATATATCTCAGTTGTGATGCCGGAACCAAACTCCCCGATGTTTATGGTGACGCTTCCTGATGATTTGGGTTTTACAACCACCAGAAACGGTTCAGATTCATTTTTTGCAGCATATGCCTTTACTTCCGATCCAATATCTTCGGGAAGGGCATCATTTTTAAACACACGCTCGCTGGGCGGTGTTGTCCAGAATTCATAATTTGAAGTGGATTGTGTCAGTTTATGGGTATAATTTTCCTGATCCTGTGCCATCGCGAATAAAGGCAAAAGCAGCAATACAAAGAAATTTACCGATATGACTTTTATTTTTAATTGATTTTTCATAACATCCCCTTCTTAAACGACTTTTCTAAAATTAAAGATATAAGTTGACCGGACAAAGATTGTATGCTTATTTTACACGGATGGTACTGGAATCTGACAATATACAATATCTTTTTACCGTGAAAATACATTTTGAAAAGCCGGGTTTTTTATCTGAAAACATTTTCATAACCGGGGGCAAAAAAACCGGCTTTTTTATGAGCGTTTATTTTTTGAAAAACAGGTATATTGCGAGGCCCAGAAGGATTAAAGAAAAAATTTTCTTGAAATTGGCAGTTGAAACATGCTCAACAAGGCGTGCGCCGATCTGCGCGCCTAAAATGCCGCCAATACCAAGCAGAATACCTGCCTTGTAGTCAATATTGGAAAATTTGTTGTGCGCGAACAGAGCAGAAACAGAGATGACCAGAATGGCAAGAAAAGAGGTTCCCACAGATTTTTGTGCGGTGTATCCCATGAAAAGCAGCAGGGGAACTAACAGAAAACCACCGCCTAACCCTGAAAATGCAGCACCGATTCCTACAAAGACTCCGAACACAATCATAATAACCATATTTGGGTTCATATTTGCAAACTCCGATTGCTTAATTATTAAAATAAACAGTTATAAAAAAATTTCATCCCTGCTGATAAAAAAGTTTTCTGAAAAAACCACGTTCCGGAGACAGGGATTTCCACAGTAAGAATTCGTATCTTCTTAAACTTTAATATTCATCTGATTTTATCAGGAACATAATCATATTCAATATGAAGAGGATACTGAAAAAAATTAATTGTGTGTTAAACACTACAAAGGGCTTAAAGTCAATCTTTTTTCAGGTGAGCTTATTATGGATAAGGATATAAAATACAATCTGATTGATCACACGGCTGATTTCGGAATGCATGTTTTTGGCTCTGATATGAAGGAGTTGTTTGGAAACGCGGCCCGTGCAATGTTTGATGTTATTACGGACATAAACAAGTTACAGGAGATGAATGAATATAAGATTCATGTATCAGGGGATGACTGGCCTGACCTTATGGTCAACTGGCTGAGGGAGATGTTATTCCTTTGGACAGGCAGGGAACTGCTGGTAAAAAAAATCTCTATCCTTTCTCTTTGTGAATATGAACTGACTGCGAGTGTAATGTGTGATCTTTATGATCCTGATACTCATTTTATAAAAAATGAGATAAAGGCAGTCACATATCATCAGATTGAGGTTTATCGCGCGGCGACAGGGTGGGAATCAAAAATAATTTTTGATGTTTAAAATTATAACTTTCCCCTTGGTTGGGTCAGTTGAACATAATTATTAAAAATCAGTCAGATACAGCTATGCCACAGCATGATAAGTTACGTCTCCGATATTTACAGCATAAAAAAAGTTTGATTATAAATATATTTGGTGATAAAGTTCAAAAAGAGTGTAATAATTCAGTATATCTGGCAGATGAGATCGGGGGGCAGGTGAATGCGCATTCAAGCTTCTGCTGATACAGTTCAAAGGATTAACTGCTTGCATTTTGGGCTATGTCCGAAAAATTCGAGTCTTCTCCCCTTTTCTTTAACGTCCCGGCTCCTTTCTTCAAATCCTCTTTACAAAAAAAGAGGCATTAAAGCATGCTAAGGTTGTTCTTGAACAAGCGATAAATATTAGTTAAGGGAAAATAATAATGAGCAAACTGTCTGGAAAAGATACTGGTGAAAAAAAGATTCACAAAGGTACAATTGGCACATCAAAAGAAAAATTCAGTATGAAACCGGAACCGAATATATACGGAGAAGAAGACGTCATATCAGAGGAAGAACTTGAACATCTCGGAATAAAAACTGAACCCGATGTGACCATGAAACCGGAAGCTCATCCGCATGAAAATATCATAACAGAGGAAGAACTTGAACACCTCGGATTGGATCCCGAACCCGATGTGGTCACGGAGCCGGAGCCGGAGTCTGAGTTGGATGAGAAAATCATATCTGAGGAGGACTTTGCAAATCTCGCATTGGATCCCGAACCCGACGTGATCTCAGAACCAAAAGCAGACTCTGATGAGAAAATCATATCTGAGGAGGACTTTGCAAATCTCGCATTGGATCCCGAACCCGACGTGATCTCAGAACCAAAAGCAGACTTTGATGAGAAAATCATATCTGAGGAGGACTTTGCAAATCTCACATTGGATCCCGAACCCGACGTGATCTCAGAACCCGAAGCAGACTCGGATGGAAAAATCATATCTGATGAGGAGTTTGCAAATCTCACATTGGATCCCGAACCCGACGTGATCTCAGAACCCGAAGCAGACTCGGATGGAAAAATCATATCTGATGAGGAGTTTGCAAGTCTCGCATTGGATCCCGAACCCGACGTGATCTCAGAACCCGAAGCAGACTCGGATGGAAAAATCATATCTGATGAGGAGTTTGCAAGTCTCGCATTGGATCCCGAACCCGACGTGATCTCAGAACCCGAAGCAGACTCGGATGGAAAAATCATATCTGATGAGGAGTTTGCAAGTCTCGCATTGGATCCCGAACCCGACGTGATCTCAGAACCCGAAGCAGACTCGGATGGAAAAATCATATCTGATGAGGAGTTTGCAAGTCTCGCATTGAATCCCGAACCCGACGTGATCTCAGAACCCGAAGCAGACGAGGATGGAAAAATCATATCTGATGAGGAGTTTGCAAGTCTCGCATTGGATCCCGAACCCGACGTGATCTCAGAACCAAAAGCAGACTCTGATGAGAAAATCATATCTGAGGAGGAGTTTACAAATCTAATATTAGAACCCGAACCCGATGTGACCTCAGAACCCGAAGCAGACGAGGATGAGAAAATCATATCTGAGGAGGAGTTTACAAATCTAATATTAGAGCCCGAATCCGACGTGATCTCAGAACCCGAAGCAGACTCGGATGGAAAAATCATATCTGATGAGGAGTTTGCAAGTCTCGCATTGGATCCCGAACCCGACGTGATCTCAGAACCCGAAGCAGACTCGGATGGAAAAATCATATCTGATGAGGAGTTTGCAAGTCTCGCATTGTATCCCGATCCCGACGTGATCTCAGAACCAAAAGCAGACTCTGATGAGGAGTTTACAAATCTAATATTAGAACCCGAACCCGATGATATTTCAGAACCCGAAGCGGACTCGGATGAGAAAATCATATCTGATGAGGAATTTGCAAAGCTGATATTCGAATCCGATCCTGACGTGACCTCAGAACCCGAAGCAGATTCGGAATCTGAGCCTGATTCGGAAGCTGGGTTGGATGAAAATATCATATCAATGGAAGAGCTTAAACAGCTCGGCATAAAAACTGAATCTCACGTGATCAAAGAACCGGAAGCAAAAGCCCCTCTCCATGAAAATATCATATCAGTGGAAGAACTTGAACAGCTCGGCATAAAAACTGAATCTCACATGATCAAAGAACCGGAAGCAAAAGCCTCTCCTCATGAAAATATCATATCAGTGGAAGAACTTGAACAGCTCGGCATAAAAACTGAATCTCACGTGATCAAAGAACCGGAAGCAAAAGCCTCTCCCCATGAAAATATCATATCAGTGGAAGAACTTGAACAGCTCGGCATAAAAACTGAATCTCATGTGACCTCTGACCCAGAACCCAAACTTGAATCTCATGGAGAAAATCGCGGCATATCAGAGGAGGATTTTGGACTACTCGGAATAAAAATTGAATCCGATGCTGTCACAGAAACAGAATCGGAAAATCTCCTGCATAAAAATATCACATCAGAGGAAGAATTTGAACAGATCGGATCAAAAGCTGAACCTGATGTTATCACAGAATCAGACCCGGGTCAGCATATCTATCAGGAAACAGTTGCCATCTCAAGAGAAGAACTCAGGGAACTCGGATTAAAAACAGAAGAGACTCTGAGTGCGGAAGACGATTTGACTACAGAACCGGACCCGGAGCAGAAAGCCTATCAGGAGACCGTCGCCATCTCAAAGGAGGAGCTTCGGGAACTCGGATTAAAGAAGGAAGCGAATCTGAAAGCGGAAGACGATTTGATTACAGAACCGGAACCCGAGCAGAAAGCCTGCCAGGAAGCGGAAGATGATTTGACTACAGAACCGGACCCGGAGCAGAAAGTCTATCAGGAAACCGTCGCCATCTCAAGGGAGGAGCTTCGGGAACTCGGATTAAAAAAGGAAGCGAATCTGAATGCGGAAGATGACTTGATTACAGAACCGGAGCCGGAGCAGAAAGTCTATCAGGAGACCGTCGCCATATCAAGGGAGGAGCTTCGGGAACTCGGATTAAAAAAGGAAGCGAATCTGAAAGCGGAAGATGACTTGATCACAGAGCCGGACCCGCAGCAGAAAGCCTATCAGGAAACAGTTGCCATCTCAAGGGAGGAGCTTCGGGAACTCGGATTAAAGGGAGAGCCGGAGCCTCAAGTCTGCGAAGATGATGCAGATATGGCGAAAGAAGAACCTGAAGAAAAATCAGAGCATGAACCTGAAGCCCGTGAAGACATCGAAGATGCTGAACACGCTGATATAAGAGAGGAATCCATACTTGAAGAAGCTTATGAGGAGGATTCAGATACGCATAAAGCTGCTTCGGAACTCATTGCTGAGGCCCATGAAGAGGAGGCAGATATACATGAAGACAAATCTGATGCAGGGCCGGAACCCGTTTCTGAGACCCATGAGAATGGTGCAGATACTCACAAAGACGAATCTGATGGGAAATCAGAATCTCAGCCTGAGATATTTAATGGAAACCTCACCATATCAAGAGGAGAACTCGGAATAAAGTCGGCAGGTGATTCCGAAGACTACAGCGCTTCGGAACTTGAAGATGAATTTTATCAGAAATCAGTGGCAAAAGATCACCGACATAATAAGTATAAATTTCAGAAAAAACTTGTTTCCGGGGGAATGGGGTCCATACTCAGGGTTTTAGATCAGGATTTGCATCGTACTTCCGCGATGAAAGTCATCTTACCCCGATTCAAAAGTAAGGAAGACACCCTCACGGATTTTATAACAGAGGCGAAAATTACCGGTCTGCTTGAGCATCCCAATATCATTCCTGTCCATGAACTGGGCCTGCTCAGGGATACGGGCCTTTTTTTCACAATGAAGCTGGCCCAGGGAGAAGCCTTAATTGATATTTTAGCTGAAATTCAGCAGGGAAATCCGAAATATGTTGAAAAATACAATACTTATTATCTTCTGAATATTTTCCGAAAAGTTTGCGACGCGGTCTCTTTTGCCCATTCCATGGACATCATTCACCGGGATATCAAGCCTCATAATATCATGGTGGGTGATTATGGAGAAGTGCTTCTCATGGATTGGGGAATCGCACAATTTGTGGGGGATTCGGAACAGGAAGAAGACACGATTCTCAGAGAAATTCGAAGGGATATTGACAAATTTTCAGAAGGAAAAGATGATATTATCAAAGGTTCTCCCACATATATGTCGCCGGAACAAATCAGCGGAGACCCTCGTCTTGTGGATAAAAAAAGCGATATTTTCCTTCTCGGTGCCACACTCTATCATATTTTCACTTTTCAAGCCCCTTATTCTGGCAAAGATATTTATGAAATCCTCCGTAAAGCTGAAACCGGCGACCTTGTTCCGCCCCAGATTCGAAACCCGGCCAGACAGATTCCCGAAGAAGTCTGCCGAATTATAATGAAGGCAATGGCACATAAAAGAGAGGATCGTTATCAGACGGTTGAGGATCTGACAAAAGATATAGATGATCTGATTTCGGGAAAATGGTCACGTCAGGAAAAGAAAGTCTTCAACGCAGGTGATATGCTCATGCGTGAAGGTGAGGCCGGAGATGAGGCTTACCTTATTTTAAGCGGCAAGGTTCAGGTGATTAAAGAAACAGGAGGGCATAAAATTGTGCTGGCAACACTGAAAGAAGGGGATATTATCGGGGAAATGTCTCTGATTTCAAGGGAAAAAGTGACTCGGTCCGCAAGCGTGGAGGCCCTGGAAGAGACCGAAGCCGCAGTACTGACAAAGCATGTCATTTCTCAGAATCTCAAAAAACTTCCGCCTTACATGGAAAAAATTGTCTCAACTTTAACCGACCGTCTTCGGGATGCCAACACAAAAATTCATCCGCACGCGTCAAGTGATTGTACTTATATTATCCTCAAACATCTTCGCATGATTTTCAGGGACAGGTCAGGAAAGAAAATAAAGAGATTAAAAATTCCGCTTGAGGAGCTTATTGAAGAAATTTCGTCTGACTTGGGAATTTCCAAGGAAAAAGTGGAAACTGTTATTTCTAAAGCAACAGATGTGAGTCTTCTTGGTAACAAAAAAGATAAGGTTTATGTGCCTGATATTAATGAACTGACCCATTTTACCAATCAGCAGAAAACATAACAGACACAGGAATTTCGTGATTTCCCAGGAATCGTCTGAACTCGGAACCCCAGCATTTTTCTGCCACGTCAGAGATATTCAATTATCAGCCAAGTACCTGAACAAAATTTTTTGCTATCAGAGACCTCCGAGGTTTCCGAAACCTCGGAGGTCTTTTTTTAGAGGATTTATATAAAAAAAGATGGTTAATATCTTAAATGTAAAGCCGCTTATGCTGCAATAATTGCTCCGCCTTTTGAAAGAAACGCCAGCATTTCTTTTGCTGTGGAAAGTCCCTCTTCAGGAAAAACCGATCTGCAAATTCGCAACACCTCTTCACGATCCTCGGGCGCGGGCAGCAAATCAGACAATGTCCTGACAGCCCAGTATTTATCTGTTTGCAGAATCCTGGCCTGTTTGCGAGCAATTCGTCTGAATGCCGGAGCTGTAATCCGCCTCAGACGCGAATGTTTCCGAGCTATTTCTTCAAACATTTGAAATTCATCACGATTCAGTCCGCCTTCGGCAGTGCTGATGCTCAGAATGACCCGAACCAGACCCTCTACAAATCCCCCTTCGGTCATTGCCCGCATCCACCGTGCCCGATCTGCCTTCTTGAATTCACGTCTGGCCCTCCGACTTTCAATTCTCTCCTTTATGCACATAGTTCCGTTTTTCCTCATTTCAGGAAAGAAATAATGCAAGGGAGAAAAGCGATCATAGAACATCTTGAACAGGGCTTCGTAACGTTGCGCCCGGCAGGTATTCAACAAGTCCAGTGTTTCTGAGATATGATAGGAGAATGCCTTCTCAATTTCCAGAAACGGATTATCAGGTGCCACAGGGCATCGGTAAGCCTGTACTATGGGAGCCAGTATCTCCAGACAGGAAAGGAAAGGGTTTATATCCGAAAATCCGAGACGTGTCACTCTCAGGGGATGAAGCAGCCTCAATCCGTCGGCAACTATGGGAGGGACCGCCATTTTCACAAAGGGGCTGACATATGTTTCATAAAGAGAGTAGTTTCTGTCCGAAACAGCCGCGGCCAGGGGAAAATTTTCCTCTTCTGTGAGCATCTCATCATTCAGTTCAAGAATATTTTCCAGTCTTCGTTCTTCAAAGCGAACCAGATATTCAGGAGGCGATTCCGGGGATGCCTGTTCTTTTTCAAAAACCATTTCATAAAGTCCCGGGGGAAGATATTCGATCATGTCATAGCTTCCGATGATTTCCTTGTGTTCCTTCTTGGCAACTTTGCCTGACACAAAAATTCCCAGATGACCGATACGCTTGTGAAGCACATACACGATAACCTGCTGCCGCCGTTTGATTTCTCCTGTGCTTTCCCATACATTGACAATCCAATTTAACGCCTGCTGGGTCGGCGTGATGTTATCTCCGTCTGAGCAAAACACCACCACCGGATCCTTTATGGCTCTCAGATCCAGAAGTTCGTCCTCATGCAGTCGAACCCCTCTTTTTTCCAGCTTGTTTCCGATAAAGAGATTATTGATAATGAAGACGATTTCTTCTTTGCTCAGGTGAAAGAAACCGTTCCACCATCGTTCAAACTGGAGATATCGTTCTCTTTCGGTATCAGCCATGGCATAAACATTGTACTGCTTTTTCCAAAAGGTATTGGACCAGTTCATCAGCTCAAAATTCAGCACCAGATTGGCACCGTCAAAAATGCCGGCACCGAGATCGCTCAGAAAGGCGTTGATCCAGGTGCCGCCCAGAATACCACCCAGATATCGCAGGGTATCCTTGCCTTCAATCCCGGCCCAGTAAGAGAGCGGAGATCCGTTCAGGACAATAGGTCCGGTGGTGCCCGGACGGTTCGCGCTTAACATGACCAATGCCCATCCGGCCTGACAGTTGCCGGTCACACTGGGTTTGGGGGACTTGGGATGTCGTCTGCCCACTTCCTCGATAAATTGGACCAGACTTTGTTCCATCGCCGCAATGGTCTGTCCCGGAACCGGAAATGTGCTGAAAAGGACAAAATAAACCGGATGCCCGGCTTTCAGAGCCATACCGATTTCCGAATCCCGTTTGCTGCCGCCAATGCCGGGGCCATGCCCGGCTCTGGGATCCACAATGATCACAGGCCGTTTGCCAGGGATAATCTTCGTATCCTCCGGCGGTATGATCCGGGCCAACTGATAGTTGGACGGAGGGACCAGTTCTTTTCCGTTCATAATAATTTCATAGTCAAAGATCAGGACCGGCGGCTGGTCATCTGCGGCATGATCCATGTAAACATTTCCGCGCTCACGCATAATATCCATAAAAAGAATGGATCGCTGTACCGCATCTGTCCAGTAGCTCAACGCGTCCATAAGACCAAACCACGGATCGGAAGCCTGTTCCTGATCGGTTTGATCCTGTTCACAAAGGATTCCGGAAAGACCTGCCCAGGGATTGAACACCCGGGGCAAGGCATTTTTACTGTTTTCATTCCAAATTGAAGGATAACAGAATCCTGCACGATCCGTCTGATCCTGATCATTTCTTTGGCCCTCATTCCAAATTGCAGAAAAATTTGTATAAGGATTGAACGCGTTAAAATTGAAGTATTGCATTATTAAACTTTCCTTTCCAATATAATTTGAGACACTCCGAGGTAAAATGGATTATGCCGCCACGCCGATGAGCGATAAAAAGGGATTCGGATGATCTGAATGAGAATACACCAAATCCTTTTGTCAGATTAAAAGTCTGATCTGTCCGAATTACCCGAAAATTGAAAGAATTCAAGCAGCTCTCTATTCAAAGATTATTCGGGAAATATTAGAAGTCTGTTAAAAATGTGTTCATCAGTCCGGATATCTGTAATTTTGGGATCTGATTTTGAAAGCATGGCTGTGTCATCCGTGTTCCTGTCCGGTTTTTCCGACATTTTTGTTGAATCTGATGCTTATATCTGGTAAAAAAGCATAGATTGAAAACCGGTCATCATCCGGAGTGCCAAACTTACAGTTTGGCAGAAACAAGTACCTGAGCAAAAGTTTTATTCTGAAAGCGTTCTGGGCTGAAGAAAAAAACAGACATGGCGCAAAAAATCATCAAAGCCGCCCCGGATACTGAGCTTTGCCCAGGGACGATTTGAAAAATCGTCCTACATACTTCGGCCCAAATCAGTCCCGGTTAGTTAAATGCAATCTGTGTAGGTTATTTGTTTAAAGCGAGGGATATGATGAATTGTTGATGAATTGAAATGATGAGGCATTGAAACGAATCAGTTTGGGAGCAGGTCTTCAAAGTTTTGCGCCACTGACCGGACACGGCTGCCCAGAGGCGGAGGAATCTCCTCGTCAATCCATACGTCTATGATCGCGGGACGGGATTCTGAAATTACTTCCTGTACCAGTTCCCGCGTGAGTTCTCCGGTCTTTTTCACACTCACGCCTTTGGCACCAAATCCTTCCGCTATTTTCGCAAAGTCAGGCCGTGCGAAGCGTGTGGGAATGCCTTCGGGAATGGGCGGATTCAGCATCTTTCTGCCGTGATGGATCATGCCGTACATGCCGTTGTTGAAAATGAGCCATATCACCGGAATGTTGTGGCTCACCGCGGTGGAAACTTCCATGCCGTGCATCATAAATCCGCCGTCCCCGCAGAGCGCGACCACGGGACGGTCTTTGAGTCCCAGCTTTGCCCCGGCGCACGCTGCCGTGGCATATCCCATGCCGCCGAATCCCATGGAAACGTAAAAGGAATAGGGTTTGTCCATCACCAGATGCTGGATGGCCCAAGCCATGACCGCACCGATTTCCACAAAATAAACCGTGTCTTTGGGAAAGCTTTTCTGGATGTCCGCAATCAGGGTTTCCGGATGATACCGGTCGTTTTTGGATTCCTGCCGGATTTGGGCTGCCGCGTGTTTGCCTTTGATCTGCGAGAGTTCGGAATGGTTTGCAATGTCTCTGAGAAAGGTTTCGTCCCGTTTTGCCCCGAGTTCCCGCCGCACCGCAAAAACGATTTCCTTCATCACGGTTTTCGCATCGCCCACCAGGCCCAGGGTCGTGGGATAGTTTTTGCCGATTTTTTCCACGTCCGCGTCTATATGGATGAGATCGTTGAACGGAATTTCTTCCCATCCTTCGGTGGTCATTTCGTTAAAACTGGTGCCCACTGCCACCAGCACGTCTATGTCCCCTTTGAAGATGTATTCCCTGGCGGCCGGGGAACCGGCAAATCCGAGGACACCCAGAGATAGCGGATGGGATTCGGGGAAAATGCCTTTTGCCTTGGGCGAGGTGGCAACAGGAATGTTGAGGAGCTGCGCCAGATCCATGAGTTTGTGCGCGCCCTGGGAAAGAACGACACCCCAGCCCGCGATGATGACGGGCTTTTTGGCATGGGCAAGCAGGAACGCGGCTCTTTCCACTTTTTTCCGGTCAAAGAGCCTTTCGTCGGTCAGGGGGGAACTGGGCATGATTTGGGGGATTTCCTTTTTCATCACGTTTACGGGCAGGCTGAGGTGAACGGGACCTCCGGGCACGGAGCGCGCCAGCCGCACTGCTTTTTCAATCATGTGCTGCACCCGGTATTTGCTCATTACCAGTCCGCTGTATTTGGTGATGGGTCTGAAGATGTTCACCATGTCAACCCCTTCGTCGCTGGATTCCTGAAATGCCTGGCGTCCGAAGGATTTCATGGCAACTTGTCCCGTGAGCGCGCAGACCGGGATGCGATCCACATAAGAGGTGGCAAGTCCGGTAACGAGATTGGTCGCGCCGGGGCCTGCGGTGGAGAAACAGGCTCCGAGTTTGCCGGTAACTCTGGCATAGCCGTCCGCCATGTACGCGGCACCGGCTTCGTGCCGGGTGACGATGGGGGTGATGTTTTTGTTTTTGTCAAGGGCTTTGCTCAGTTCTTCAATCGCCCCGCCGGGAATGCCGAAGATATATTCCACGCCGGCTTTTTCCAGGGTGTGAAGGATAAATTCGGCAGACTTCACGCCGGATCTGGGTTTCTGAGGGGGGACAGATGAATCTGCGGGAGCTTCCTGAGCTTCGCCGTTCCCGTTTCCAAGTTCATTGTTTTTTTCTTCAGGGGTGCTGATTTCATTTGGGTGCGGCTCTTTTAGGTCGACTTCCCTTCCACAAATTCCTTTGATGACAATTCGTCCAGAATGGCCGGGTCGGAATACTTTGAATAATGGTTTCTGTCAAATTCCTGAAGCTCATAAAATTTCCAATAATCATCAAAATCACCGCTTGATCTCAGTGATCGAAGCTTCAGCACCGCCTCCGCACCTTCCAGACTCCACCGGGCTCCGGTGATATCCATCCTGTCCCTGATCAGATGCCGGCAGGCGCCTTCGATCACACCTGTGGCAATCGGCAATCCCTCTCCGAGATACTCATTGTAACGCAGATACGGCGAATTTTTGAGAAGATAGTCGGCGCACACATCGACAGGTTTTCTCGAACTCCGTCTTATCTTCAGAAGGGTGGCGGACCTTCTCATCCCCCCGGCAACAAGACTGGCTCTGCCCCGCAATATTCCCAGAAGACGTTCTGAGACCCATTTTTCGGATGTCCTGCTTGCCTCATCATGAAAAACCCTCGCAGCTTTCCACAAATACTCGATGACGTGAATGATGTCCAGTATCACCACGGCGCTCACCGAAAATTTTTCGATCTGCCTGTTGACACTTTTCAACTGATGAGGATCCCCATCAACCAGACACACCCACTTTTTGCTGTTTGACGGGTCTCTTCTCAGAGCCTCCTCGAAAATCTCACGAATGACATCCTCCCGACTTTTCTCCAGACTTGCCCACACCCTCTTTGCCACGGGGCGGGGCCTTCCTTTTTTTTCCGATTCCGATTCCGGTGCGAATTCTCCTGCCACAGATTCGGGGGAGCGTACAAATCTCTCCATATGATAAACTGACGCGACAGTTGCCATGCGCTTACGATTTTTCTTTTCTCCCTTGGAGATTCTCTTATTCAGCTTTCTTCGGGCATTTTCAGCCTTTTTCCTTGTCTCCTCCCTCAGATCCTCCTTCCTGACAACTATTCCCTTGCCATCCGTTGTCAGAATCAGCAAAGGCAGTTTTTCCGCCTCCCCGGGCAGGAGGCTGCAAGTCTGCTCATAATACTCGTCAAAACACCGCACCGCCTTCCGGGACAGGTGTTCCGCCTGTCTTTTATGCATTCTCACTCCGGTCTGCCGTCTGATCGAATCTGTCGCTTCCGAAAAAGAACTTTTCGAGACTTCCAGGGCAAGTGCCTTTCTGATTCCGTAAGAATGGATGCCTTCGGGAAGATTCAGGACAGCATCCAGGGGAAACAGACTGCTCTTCCCGGGACGCGAATAACCTGTGCGTTTTATTCTCACCTTCCCGAACACTGTCATCACTGTCCTTTCCCGCAATATCTTATGAGTTCGTTCAATGCCATCGGAACCGGTCACGGATTTCCATACGTCATCTCCGCAAGCCCGGATTCTCAGATGATCTTCCATGAGTCTTCGCATCAGTTCGCGGCCTTCGCCGGACAAAAGATTTTCCAAATCACTGTGAGTCATAGAATGACTTTCAGGCAACTCCAGATGGCCGATGAGTTCCAGATATTTCTCTGTCGAGGCGGCGAAGGCAACTTCTGTTGTTGACAAGGACGACAATTATGATTTTCTTTCCTGTTTGCCATTTATCAGCATTTCCCTCATATGACTGTCCACTTTTCATACATAGCAAATAATACATAAAAAATCAAGGATAAAAATTTGTATCATTTATATATGATTGAATTTTCCACTCGACCTAAAAGAGCCGCACCCATTTCATTTTCAATGTTCATTTTCATGTCTCCTTTATATAAAAAAGTATTCAGACTTCCGAATATTCGGAAGTTTTTGCCAAAATCAGACTGCGGTTTCACCGCCGTCCACGACCCAGTTCGCTCCTGTAACATAAGGATTTTCCGCAATAGTAAGAATTACAGAAGCAATATCTTCAGGCGCGCCGATTCTTTTCAGAGGATTTGCCGACGCAATTTCTTCAACGGGAACTCCCAATCCCCGTAGCAGAGGCGTGTCAACTGATCCCGGCGAAACCGTATTAACTCGGATATCGGGAGCAAGTTCGACTGCCAGATTTCTGACTGCCGCTCTGATCCCTCCCTTTGCCGCAGCATAGAGATACCCGCCAGCAAACCCTTTTTTAGTGGCAATGGAAGAAACAAAGACAATATTTCCCTTTCTTTTGCGTAGTCCGGAAACAAGCGATTTGACCAGAAGGAGAGGACCGCGAAGATGCACATTCAGGAAATGAGCAAACAATTCTTCTGTAAAATCATCTATGCCTACAAATTGGGCAATCCCGGCGTTATTTACAAGAACATCCAATCCGCTTTCCAAGAAGTGGGAGGCAAGGAATTTGATACTTTCTATGTCTGTCATGTCAGCGATGATTGTCTTGACCCCAAGTTCTTCTCCTGCCTCTTGAGTCTTTTGCGGATTACGACCCGAAATAAGGACCTCATATTCTTTTTTCTTTAGCAATTTAGCTGTCGCATAGCCAATACCAGAATTGCCACCTGTAACCAATGCAATTTTTTTCATTAATATTCAAATCCTCCTTACCATTCATCCTCTTTGTTATTTGCCCCATCTCAGAACAGCCCCGCCATAATGAAAGCCTGCTCCGGGACCAAACATAACAACAAGGTCTCCCTCTTTTATCTTTCCCGAAACAACAGCTTCGTGAAGACATGATCCCATGGAAGCCGGCCCCATGTTACCATATTTTTCAATGGTGTCATGCGTTTTTTCAACAGGGATTCTCAGCGATTTATGCCATGCTTCGGTAAGAATCTTACTGGGTTGGTGCGTGATAAGGAAATCAATATCTTTTTCGGTATATCCGGCTTTTGCAAGAGCTTTCTTGGCAGCTTCCGGTGGCCTTACAGGACCTGATTTTGTTATTTCTTTCAGCCCCTGTTCTCCATGATCAAAGAAATAGTACAATTTTTCATTCGATGACTCCAGATAGCTGGCTCTATAATTTCGCATAAGTGAGCGAGGAAGTCGGAGATCAATACCTACTCCTCCAAAATAACGCCCCTCAGTTTCCAAGTGAACACTCAAAATGCCCTTCCCTTCACTAACTGGTTGAACAATAACAGCAACAGCACCGTCTCCCAGAAGCATACAACTCTTATCTGTATAATCAGCAGTCTTTGTCTGCATCGTCGCTACAACACATGCCACTGTATCGTACCGTCCCATTGCTATCAGTGACCATGCAATTTCCAGCTGGGAAATCAATGAGATACATGCTGTATCCACATTTATGGCGACAGCATTTGATGCTCCGCTTTTATACTGAAGGAGAGCGGCATTTCCAGGTGAAGCCTGATCATGAATATTGGGACCATCAAGTATAAGGTCTATGTCTTTAACACCGATTCCCGCATTTTCCACGGCTGCCAGCAGTGCCTTTGCCTCCATATCTGAAGACTTCTCTCCTTTTGCACAGATTCTCCGTTCCATTACACCCGCCTCGTCAAATATTTTGTTAAGTGACAAGAGGTTAAACTGTTTAAACCACTCATTACTTCTTATTTCTTCAGGCACATAAAGCCCTGTTCCCACAATTCCGGCTGATCTCATCTTGTTATCTCCTTTCTTGATTTTACAATTATTTGAAAAACAAACTAAAATCGGTACGTCACACTGAACAAAGCCGACAGCCCTTCTCTCGGATAATCATAAGGAATAAGTTTCTGCACTCCTGATAAATCCGGATCTTCATATTCCGCATCAAACAGATTGTGAAACGCGAGCTG
This sequence comes from Desulfonema magnum, assembly GCF_017377395.1. Lineage (GTDB taxonomy): Bacteria > Desulfobacterota > Desulfobacteria > Desulfobacterales > 4be13 > Desulfonema_C > Desulfonema_C magnum. Next base: position 2,452,875 of record NZ_CP061800.1, read on the forward strand.
AAGTTCAAGGTTTCTGAAGAAATTCTTTGCAGTCAATGCCAGATCAACAGTGGTATAAGCGTCCGAATCCTCTCTGGTATCCCCTTCGGGTCTGGGTCTTTCTCCTGTCCAAATCACATCCGTGTGTATTTCCAGATAGTTGCTGATACCGTAATTCGCACTAAAATTGATCCGGTGTGTCGGCACAAATGGCAGTTCTTTGTCAGTATCCTTATCTTTGGGATCCTGCCAGGTATAAGCCACTTTCCAGTAATCGGTCTGGTTATACCTGCCGTTCAGAACCACTTCGATGCCGCTGACTTCGGCTCCGCCGAGATTTGTGTATTTCGCGGGTGTGACAAATGTATCCACTGCAATCAGGTCATCTATGTCATTATGAAAATAATTCAGATTCATCATATACGAATCTCCGAACCTGTATCCGAGGCTGGCTTCATAAGTTTTTATTTTTTCAGGTTCGAGATTAGGATTGCCCACTGCGCTGGGATTGCTGTCATTATAAAGCTCAATAAAATTCGGTGCCCGGAAAGCCTGCCCGTAAAGCAGTTTCAGATCCGCATGTTCCAGAAAATTCCAGACAAGACCTGCCCTGGGGTTTGTGGTGCTTCCGAAATCATCGTAATTGTCATACCGTACACCCGCTGTAATACTTAGATTGTTACGGATCGCCCATTCATCCTGAACATAAACCGCCCAAACTTTCCGTGTTACGTCTTTGTTGAAATTCGCCCATGATGAAACATCCTGTAAAGAAGCGATCGGTTCGAATGTCCACGGATCGAAATTTAATCTCTGGCCCACATCATACTGTTTTATGTGTTCGTAATTAAATCCTACAATCAGATGGTTGCCTTTGAACAGATCGTAATCAAACTGGAATTCCCCTCCAAGCGTTCTGTTTTTCAGCCCGGGAGTTCCGACCCCCCCGTCGGGATAACCTGGAAATCCTTCAGGAAAAACTTCGAGTTTTGTTTCCTGTTTAAAATAATCGAAATAGGTTCGCAAAGACGCTGAAAATTTGTCTGTAAAAGCTCTTGAATACTCCAATTCTGCCCATGAATCTTTGGTTTTATAGGTATTATCATCAGTAAGAGCATTGGCAAAGCCGATATAACTGCCTTTATCCTGCTGTAAAAAATGTCCCTTGAATATCAGGTTTCCATAGGAAACTTTCAGTAAAGCTTCTGTCTTTTTAAGATACAGATCCGCATTTCCGGGTGTCATTGAAAACGGCGTGCCTGCAATGGTATCGGCTTTTATGATTACATCATCTCCGTCCGTATCTGAATAGTCAACACTTCCAAATACTTTTATATCTTTATCTTTGAATGATTTGCCGCCAATGAGGTTAATCTTTTTTGTATCGAAATTCCCTCCAGCAACTGTTACATCCGCGCCGTTCACATCATCGCCATCTTTTGTGATAACATTGATAACTCCCACAAACGCATTCGCACCGTAAAGAGCGGAACCGGGTCCTCTGATAATTTCAACCTGTTTCACTTTTTCGACGGAAAGATTGTCGAAGATATGAACCAGCGCACTTCCGTAATATGAATTATTTACCCGGTGACCATCAATCATCACCAGAATTTTTTCAGAATCTCTTGTTCTGATTCCTCTGACTTCAAACATCTGCCAACCGGTTTCATTTATCGAAACCCCGAATCCCGGCACGGTTTTCAGCACATCCGTCAGATTCCTCGCGCCCATGCTCCTGATTTCATCCCCCGTAATCACCGTCGCAATAGCCGGTGCCTGCCGCAGGGTTTTTTTGGTCTTTGTAGCCGTGGTCATCATCCGCTCCTCCAGGGCATAAAAGGCCAGCTCATCCTCAAATTTCGGGGTATTGTCGGCGGCACTCCCGCTCCCCGGGACCAGGCTCACCGTCATCATTATTACAAGCATCATCGTGCCTCCGCTTCGTAGCAAACCAGCTATCATCTTTCCCTCCTTGTATTAAATTTTCATGTCTCTGTGACACAGGCTTGTTAGAATATAATGAGAAAGCTGTCAGATTTTTGTTAAGAAAGAGAGGAACCCCGGATACTGGGGAAAGGAGTGCAAAAATGAAGCAAAGGCGGAATTTTTGCAAAGAGCGTCATCCCCGGTTTCCTTGGGCAGTTCCGAGGAACGGAGGAAAGGAGTGCGAAACTGAGGCAAAGGCGGAATTTTTGCAAAGAGCGTCATCCCCGGTTTCCTTGGGCAGTTCCGGGGAACGGAGGAAAGGAGTGCGAAACTGAGGCGAAGGCGGAATTTTTGCAAAGCGCCTCGGACGAAAAATCGGATTTCTTTTATAATTGGCCTGGTCAGACTCGCCCCATAAGCATCAAGCTAAAATGTGGAACAATTTTCCAAATTGTTCAAAAGCGGCACAATTTGAAAAATTGTGCTACGGCCGGGCACCCGGCCTGAGTTAATAAAATCAGAAACTAACCCTTTTGGCCTGATGCATATGAGACTCGCCCCCGTCTCCCTGCTGATTTTTTCTTGATTCCGACGCTGTTGTCTGTTAAAATAAATAAAAATTGAGCCACGGTGAAAACAAGGACCGAGAAAAATAAATGAAAACATTGCTTGATCCCAGACCTGACCTAATTTAGGAGCTGTGCATGGCCGGACACCACTCGCCGGAAGAAAAATCCGGCATATTGAGACAGTATTTTATCGGGAAAAGACCGATGGCGGACATTTGCGAAGAATACGGAATTCAGCCCGATGTTTTCAGACGCTGGGAAGAAAGCGTCTATGAGAACACAGATCTGATATTCAGAAAATCTTCCCATGACGGCATGGAATATTATCAGAATTACGACCTTGTCATCAACTGGCTTTCGGAAGCATTTCGCGGCCGGACCCTTGAAGTTCTGGGAATAAAAACTGGGAAAATCCGAAGGGTCTGTTCTTACAAGCCTGCGGAAATTTCTGTCAGCGCCGGCATACTGGATGTCGTATTTGAAGATTCCGCCGGAAAAGGGTATCATGTTGAAGAACAGCGAAATCTGACCGAAGATGACCTTTACAGGTTCGCGTCTCAGCATTTTTCGGCGGCAAAAGAATGGAGGGACAATATCACAGATATTATTCTGGCTTCGGGCAGACCCTACGCCGGCAGAAAGGAAATTCGCACCCTGACCGGAAAATATGCCCCTTTGATCATTGATCTGACAGAGCGGGACGGTCCCGCCCGTTTTGAAGAAATCCGGGAAGCCGTCAGCAGAGGAGACACATCGCTTTTAACGGAACTTGTATTTTTGCCTTTATACGGCGGGGAGAGGAAACCCCGGTTTGTCAGAAACGTGCTGCGATTCGGAATTGATCTGTGCAAAAAGGGCAAAATGCCGATTCTGCTTGTCGCGGCCGCACTGGTCATGGCGAACAAACAGATTGACAGATCAGTTTTTAACGAATTATGGGAGGAAATAAAAATGCTGGATGTTTTGAAATTTGCCCATGAAAGGGGAAAGGAAGAGGGAAAGCTGGAAAACGCCCGTGAAATGGTTTTAAGATTTCTTGAAGAATCCGTGGGCATTGTTCCGGCGTATATTTCTGATGAAATTATGTCCATCTCCCGCCCGGACATTCTGGTGAGGTTGGTGAAGCAGGCGACAACATGCAAGGAAATTGAGGAATTTGAAAAAATGCTGAAACTTGCGAACAGGAAACCCCGACCGGGTGTGGGGGGCAATGGGGTCTGACACACGGCGGATCTGACGGAGGTCCGTATGAGCTGGTTTCCGCCGCACTTTTTACAAAAAGCCATAAAGAAAACTTCGTGAACCTTTGTGTCTTCGTGGCAAAAAAAATAGCCACAAAGGCACGAAGACACAAAGGAACACAAAGAAAAAACAAAAAAACTTCGTGAGCCTTCGTGTCTTCGTGTCTTCGTGGCAAAAAAAATTATAGCCACAAAGGCACGAAGACACAAAGGAACACAAAGAAAAAACAAGAAAACTTCGTGAGCCTTCGTGTCTTCGTGTCTTCGTGGCAAAAAAAATTATAGCCACAAAGGCACGAAGACACAAAGGAACACAAAGAAAACTTCGTATTCTCGTTCTTGTTCCCACGCTTCTCGTTCTCGTTCCCACGCTCTGCGTGTCCGTTATTTTCCGCACCGCTCTTTTTTGCCCTGAAAAAGCCTTTATAGCCATGGTTTTACGCCCTTTTTCAAATCATATTCCTTTTAATATCGGTGGATTAGGTTGATAGCCCCCCGTTACACCCGTTTCATCACAAACAGGGTCACGTCATCCGTCTTCTCATAGGGTTTCAGGGCATTCATGATGTCCCTGTGAATCTCGGAGACAGATTTGTTGCCCGAACGCTTCACAACGGCCTCCAGACGCTCCTCCCCGAAAAAGGCTCCGTCCCCCGGCTCCCTGGCCTCGGTGATGCCGTCCGTGTAAAGCACCATGCAGTCGCCCGAGGCCATGTTCAGGCTGCTCACGGACAGCATTTCCGAAATGTCGGGTTCCATGCCGATCCACATCCCGTCCGTTCTCACCTTCTCAAGCGTGTCCGACTGTTTCCGCCAGATCAGGATGTCCTCGTGTAGCCCGGAAAAGAAAAAATCACCATTTTTCCCTGTTGCCAGAACCACAATGGTCATGTGCTTGGCTTCGTTCATCTTCTGAATGTTCAGGTAAATGGTCTTGTTGATGGCGGCCAGCAGCCGGGAAGGCTCCACATCCGGATTTTCAAGCAGCACCGTATGAATCGCGGTCTCAACCATCATCATCACCAGCCCCGAGGTCAGCCCGTGTCCCGACACATCGCCGACCACAATCCATTTGTAGCCTTCAACGGAGATGACATCGTAATAATCGCCGCCGACCTCCTCGGCAGGATCGCAGCTTGCGGCAATGTCATAGCCGGAGAGTTCCGGCTTTTCCGGCAGCAGAAGGGTCTGGATTTGCCGGGCAATCTCCATTTCCTTTAGCAGCAGGGCTTTTTCCTGTCTGACGGTCTGCTCGCGTTTGAGATATCGGATACGCTGTTGGTAAAACGCGCCCGCCAGCAGAATGATGCCCGCCCCGATCATTCCCATAAACCACCACGATCGGTAAAACGGGGGATGAATCGTGATATCCATGGTATAATGGGTATTGCTTTCGCTGTCTTTGATCCGAAAGGTGTAACTGCCTTCGGAGACATTTTTATATGGAATATACCGGCTGTTTCTGATGCATCTCCATCCGTTGTCATATCCTTCGAGCATATAACAGTAGTTTTTCTTTTCGAGAATCGAGTACTCCAGGGGGGCGGCCTCGAACAACAGGTTGTTTTCGTTGAATCTGAGATCTGCCGAGGTTCCTCGGCGGATGTCTTCAAGACTGAAGACCTGCGTGCCTTCGGCAATGTGCGGTTTCACAGACACATTCAGGGTGGCAGGTTTGTCGGTCCACACGCCGTCGTTGTTGGATCCTCTGATTTTCAGCACATACATGCCTTCCTGCAAACCGGAGTAGCGGCCGAATCGCCGGGTTCCCGCGTGGTACCATTCGTTGTCAAAGCCTTCCAGTTTGTATTGGTACTGATTCTTCTCCGGGATGGAGAAGTTGAGCGCGGCGTATTCAAACTCGAAAAAATTTTCTTTCCAGTCCAGGGTGATGCTGCCCAGCCGGTTGGGCACTTTCTGTTCCCCCCAATCTTTTACCTCTCCCCCCTGGGTCAGCCGGGTCAGTACCACCGGCGGGGGGGTGGTGTTGGTTACCAGCTTATCCGGATGGAAACGACTGAGTCCGTTGCCGCCGCCGAACCACAAACACCCGTCATCTGTCCTGAGCGCGGCCAGAGGGGCAAACATGTCGGCCTGCAAGCCGTCTGTCTCACGATATTGTCGCTCCACTTCTCCGGTTTCCGGATGAAAACAGCATAACCCTTCATTGGTACCTAACCAGAGGCGGCCCTGGTCATCCTCTAAAATGGCGTTCACATTCAGCGGCACGCCCTGCTCCGTGACATAGTGGGTAAAACGCTCTGTCTTTTTATCAAATTGATTCAACCCGCCGCCTTCGGTGCCAACCCATAATCTGCCGGAACGGTCAATATGAATCATCCGGGTTGCGTCCGAGGAGATGGCGGTCGGGTCATTTGCATCAGGCAGGTAATGGGTAAATCTTTCGGTGCGCGTGTCAAATCGGATGAGTCCGTTGGTCGTAAGATAACCGGAGGACATCCAGATGAGCCCCGAGTCATCGGGGTCCGCGAGGACTTCATAATAATAAGGTTTCAGGGCTGGACCTTTCTCAGGCGCTTTGGGATCAGGGGGGTAATAGGTGAATCTTTCACTCTTTTTGTCAAACCGGGCAAATCCCCCCACCCGTGTCCCCAGCCAGAGAATATTGGGATTCTGTGTATCTTCTACCATTTTGGTAAAACTGTCTGCCGGAGGCTGCGGGAGATAGCGATTGATGACCTGATCCGTGTCTTTATCAAATTGTACCAGGGGGCCGTTGTGAAAGGATATCCACATCATTCCCGCGGAATCTTGAAAGATGCCCAGAATTCCGCCTTCCGGAAGGGCCGTGGGATCATCAGGATGATGTTTCAAACGGGCAAAGCGGTCCCTGGACGGATTGTATGTCGTCATGCCTTTTGCCGTGCCAATCCAGACCAGCCCCTCACGATCCTGGTATAAGGCCGTGATGCTGTTGTTGATCAGACTGGCTGAATTTTCGGTTTGGGAACGGTACAGTGCAAAATTCTGAGCGTAGGGATCAATTTTGTCAATATGACCGGATGCCATGATTACCCAGAAGATTCCGGCCCGGTCTTCATAAATCTGATTCACCATATCGCTGGCGATGCTCATGGGGTCTTCCGGGGCATGGAGATACTGGCGAAATGTTTCCTGCTTTTTGTCAAAGAGGATCAACCCGCTCGGCCGGGACCATCCGCCCAGCCAGAGCCGCCCATAACCATCATCATAACAGATTGAGAGAACATCGGTCTGAATGCTGTCGGGATCATCGGGATTATGGCGGAAATGGGTAAATTTTCCGGTGCGGGTGTTGAATTTATCCAGCCCTTTGCCTTTACCAATCACCAGCCACAGAATGTCCGGATTCTCCTTATCCTGAAGCACATGTTTGATTACATTCCCGGCAACGGTGTTCTCATCCTCTGGATCATTGACAAAATGGGTAAAAGTTTCACGATCTTTTTCAAATCTGTCCAGCCCGCCTCCGTATGTGGCGATCCACAGGACATTGGGATCGCGGCGGTCCTCGATAAACCGCCACACCTCGGTAAAATTCACCGTATCAGGGTCGTCCGGGTCAGGTTCGTAGCGGGTAAATGTTTTGCCGGCCGCGTCGAATTTGTTGAGCCCGTTGCCTGTTCCGATCCAGAAAATATTGTGATCGCGCCCGTCCTGAAGAACATCATATGTGCCATTATTACCCAGGCTGGCCGGGTCGTCCGGATTATGAAGATAAACAGTGAAGGTCTCACTGGATTTGTCAAAGTGATGAAAGCCGCCGCTGGTGGCAATCCAGAAAATATCCGGGTTTTCCCGGTCTATTCTGAGACGATTGACTGTGCCATTGGCCATCAGCCCGGGTCCCACACCGTATTTTTTCAGTTCGTAGCCATCATAGCGAAAGAGTCCTTCGCCCTGTCCCCCGAACCACATATAGCCGTCATTGTCCTGAACAGTTGCCGGTCGGGCTTTCATGCCCAGATTCAGGACATGATCAAAGCGCAGATTGTGGATATCAATCTCTGGTTTCTGCACTGAATCACCTGCTGTGACTGAAACCGACAGCAGGATAAGGGATAGAAAAATAAATAATTTTACAACAAAGGATAATTTTTTAAGAATCATTTTTTTGTTTCCTGATTTTATCTTGATATTGCAGAGTTATGTTGGCGATGTGCTCTCAGATCAAGTATGAACCGAACATTTATTTTAATATCAGATAATTGTCTTGGTCAGACCCCATGCCTCGGCCTCATGTCTCCATCATTCATTAATATATCCTCCAAATTATGTCTGTTAAAAATGACATCGTATTTCTCCGTAAAAACTTCGACCTTCCATCGGGTAATCATCCGGAATGGAAGATGAGCTTGGCTCTTTGGCATCTTTATCAAACAAATTGCAGGCTTTTAAAGCGATATCCCAATGTTTTGCAATGTTTTTACGCTGTACGGCAATATCCACAAGGGCATAGTCGTCAATATCAGGTCGAGTATCATCCTCGGAGCGTTTCCGGTCACCGATCCAGTGAAACTGAGTATCCAACGAAGACTTCTTCGTCTTTGTGGCCGTGACCATCATCCGCTCCTCCAGGGCATAAAAATCCAGTTCATCCTCGAATGTCGGCGTTTCGGCGGCTCCTGTTCCCGGCATCAGGGGCACCGTCATCATTATTATCGCCATTGTCACTGGCATCATCGTGCCTCTGTTTCGCAGCAAAGCGATTATCAGTTTTTTCCTTCTTTTCTTATATCATATTCACAGCGTCGGAGACTTCCGCCTCCCGGAAAAATTTCGGAGTTCCGCCCCCGGGCCGCTTCCGTGGGACAAGAAAATTGCTCCGGCAAAAGGGGCCGTCCGGACGCGGCACTGCGAGCTTTCCTGAGAAAATTGTCCGGCCGGCAGGAAATCCCGAATGCGGCAGTGCGAACTTTCCTGCATGACGGAACAATGTCAGAATGCAATGAGGAAAATGTTAGTTTTTTGTTAAAAAACCGGGGATGAGACAGGGGGCGGGTCCGGCTCCGGAGTTATACCGCACCAACGCTGAATTATTCGGAGCCATCAGGTCATTAATTGCCGATCCGACAAGAATGAGTTCGACATCATCAATTGTTATCCCGGCATGTTCAACCGCATCCGGCAATGCCTTCACTTCCATGTCAGAAGACTTTTCCTTGCCTGCTATTCTTCTTTCAAGGATTCCTGATTTGTCAAATATGTCATCATAAGGAAGCAAATCAAATTGCCTGAAAAAATCATTCGTTCTGATTTCTTCCGGCAGATATGCCCCTGTGCCTGTAATTCCTGCTGCTCTCATTTTTCCTCCCTTTCAAAGTGTAACAGACAGAACGTTTAACAAAATTCAAAATATCAACACATAATTCAACGATTCGTTTCAATTTTTTTCAAGTTGTTTTTTCGGATGTGTCCCATCTTTTACACAAAACAGGTGTCCGCCTTCGGTCGGAATAAGGCCGCCACAGGCTGAATATCAGCTCATTATATTGAAAATGCTGATAAAAATGCTTTATGTCCGATACCTGTGAAATCCGGACATCCGGCAGACAGATATGTGACATCCGCCTCTGTCTAAAAGGTGGGACACACCCCTCTTTTTTGCCTTGAAAAAGCTGTTTTTACTTATTTTTATGAAAAAGCTGTGCCCCTGAATCCGTTTTAACAAAAAATTAATATTTTCCTCATTACATTCTAACAATATATTATTATTCACACTATTAGACAAAAGATTCATATATTTTGGGTAGTCCTGCAAAGGTAGTGATGAATCCCGTTCAGTCCCCCGATTATCAGAACACTGAATCTCATTCATCACTGCTTGTGCAGGACTACCTTAAATTAAAGGGTTATTGTCAAATTTTGTTTATATCCGATTTAATAATTTCAGAAGATTATGAATTTATTCGTTATTGTGATTCTCATCAGATACTGATAGGGCGACATAATTCATTAACAAATGGAAAGGTTTTGTTCCTTTCAGCGTCTCACTGAGAGCATGTTTGAAAAGTAATTCCGGGCTGTTTTTTGCCACGAAGACACGAAGGCTCACGAAGTCACTTTGTGCCTTTGTGGCGCTGAGAGCATGTTTGAAATGTAATTTTCCGTGTGTTTCGTGTGTTTCGCAGTTAAAAAAAATTGCCAGGCTCGTTTTCGGGGACATTTGTTATTTTTCAAACACGCTCTGAGGGAGTCACGAATGGTTTTCTCGCCTTTTTTCGTGCTACACGCGTTCTCCTTCTGCACTTGTTTAGGATATCTCAGAAGTTAGATATCTTGTTGATAGGCGACTGCCCATCTCTGATCACGCGTCAGCCTTGGCCCTGAGAAAAGGCAGCATTCCGGATTATCAGGAAGGCTCTCCGCTATTCAGAATCAGAATATGCAGGGGCCTGCTGTCCGGCCCCGCGATATCATCAAACAGGTGAATCTGGACAGCAATCTGCATGTTGCATATCACCATTATCATATCCCCTGGATGAGGTGGAGTGAAAGGAGTGTTTTTATGAAAAAAGTAGCGTGGTTCATACTGATATTGGTGCTATCTGCAAGTGTTCATCCAATTATGGCCGCTCCCGGAAGGTCCGAAAAAAGAGCCTTTATCGTTGGTGTTGACAATACAGAATATTATCCCATGTATGGCTATAAGAACGGCGAATATACCGGATATGCCAGAGAATTGCTGGACACGTTTGGTGAAGATTCCGGCTATTCTTTTCAATACAAATCCCTTCCGATTCTGCGCTTGTATAAAGACTTTTTGGTCAGTCAAACCGTTGATTTCAAATATCCGGACAACATACTCTGGAAAGCGGAATTGAAGAAAGGAAAGAATATCCGTTACAGCAGCGCTGTGGTGGATTATATTGACGGGGTCATGGTACTTCCTGAAAACAAAGGAAAAGGCATAAATGAATTTAAACGACTCGGGACAGTTCTCGGTTTTACTCCGTGGGAGTATCTTGATCATATCAAATCCGGAAAAATAAAAGAAGACCATGCCCGAACCTATGAGATCATGATCAGGAAAACATTGCGCAAAAGAGTTGACGGGGCATACAGTTGCGTGTCTGTCCTCAATTATCAGCTTGAAAAATTGCATCAGCCCGGTGCGTTGGTGTTTGATCCGTGTTTGCCGCATACCAAAAGCAGTTATTTGTTTTCTTCTGTCAAGTATCCACAGATCATTGAGCGGTTTTCAGTCTGGCTGATGAAGAGAAAGGCATTTGTGGATCAGCTGAAATCAAAATACAAGCTGGAATCGAATCTGAACTAAAATGGGGCCACCGGCCCGTGTACGAGAATCATCTTGCAAATTTCTATCCTGTTTATCATTCAGGAGGACAATATGAAAGATTGGCATAGCCAACTCAGTCTTCAAAAAAAAATAAGCATGATCATTTTTTCTGTCACTACTACGGTACTTGTCTTGTCCGCGTGTTTTGATTACATGAGTACAAAGTCGGAACTGATCCACGAATTAAACTGTTTTTCAGAAATGACGGCAAACCGTGTTTCAAAAGGAGTTGCCATGGCGCTATGGGGAATTGACAGGGCCTTTGTTGAAGATATCCTGAACGCGGAAATGATGGACAAACGGATCTACGCGATCCTTGTCAGAGAAACTGATTCCCTGTTTCAGGGAAAAAAGCGGGATGACCAATGGCATCTTATCGAATCTGATGAGAATATCAGCAGCAATTTTATCACTGAACAGAAAAACATCATTTATGAAGGAAATCAAGTGGGAAGCGTGAAGGTCTTTATCACGCGGCGGTTTATGCAGCAAACGCTGAGGAAAAATCTCATCCACACAGCCACGGCATATGCGGTGCTGAATCTGACATTGTTCACCGCACTTTTTTTCGGGATGAGATACTTTCTGCTCCGACCTGTCAACCGCATTGTCTGCGGTCTTGACGAATGCGCCCGTCGCGTCGCGTCCGCTGCAAAACAACTTTCCGCAAGCGCGTATTCGCTCTCTGAAAGCGCAGAAAAACAAGCTGCCTCAGTTCAGGATTCATCCGTATCTTTGGAACAAATGGCTGCTCTGAGTCAGAAAGCCTCAGGTCTCGCGACAGGTGCGGAAACGCTAATGAATGAAAATATCGAAAAATCAGGACACTCGCTAAAGTCACTGCTCGATCTGACTCAGGTCATGTCTCAAATTGAGGCAAACAGCGGAGAGATGACACAGATTGTCAAATCCATTGACGGGATCGCCTTCCAGACCAGCCTGCTTGCCCTGAATGCGGCCATCGAAGCATCAAGAGCCGGCGAATCTGGAAAAGGGTTTTCAGTGGTGGCTGAGGAGGTAAGGTCCTTGGCAATGCACACCGCGAAAGAAGCAAAGCATACGCAGAACCTTCTGGAAAACACGGCGAGACGGGTGATTCATGCAACGGCCGCGATAAAGCACATTAATATGGATTTTGAACGGGCCATCGAATCTGCTACTGTGATAGGGAAAAAAACAGACGCCATCACAGCGACGAACCGGGAACTGGCGACGGGGATCACACGAGTCACCCGGGCGGAGAATGAGATTGACGGCATGACTCAGCAGGTGGCCGCGGGATCTCAGGAGTCCGCGGCCGCGGCTGAGGAACTCTCAGCTCAGGCTGTTCTCATGAAAACCTATGTGGAAGAACTGCTGGCGACCGTGAGCGGAGAAACAGACAGAGATGTCAAATCCTCCTCGCCAACTTTATCGGTCCGGCAGGGACAATTCCTCAACCCGTTTGGATTACGGAATGTGGATGACGCGCTTACGGAACCTGCAACTATTGAAGCGGGTGAGATGAATTACGTAACATCAAAAGCAAAATACGATAAAAATGGTATGAACACATTACAATGACATGCTACAAATATGCTGCCCTTACAGGGCTTGATCAGCCCTCGCCTAAATCCGTTATAATCAGTCTTTTCCATATTGCTCTTTTTTTGCCCTGAAAAAGCTGTCATGGCTCTGTTATCATACCCTTTTAATATATATTCAGGTATAGTTGTTGTGGTCAGAGCCCATGCTTCCTACTCCGGATAAACCTTATCCACACTTTCATAGATGTTTTTATCCAGTTTGATGCCAAACAGAGACCTGGCTGCGTGTCTGTTAATGACCGTATAAGTCCCCACGGGGGATCTGATAGTTATATCCGAAGGCGGAACCCTGTCCTCGACTATCAGCCGGGCTATCATGGCAAGCTGGGATCCGAGACTCCGGTAATTGACAGATGCGGAGAAAAACGCGCCGGCACTCAGAAATGCCTCGGAAAATGCCAGCAGCGGTTTACGCTTTTTTTTTGAAAACTCCACCAGATCAAAAAAGGCACGGGTTCTGGTGTTGTATATTCTTGTATCTCCCAGCATCCATAAGCCGTCATATCTGTTCTCATATTTGGAAAGTTCGGTGCTTATACGGTCCGGCCTGCTCACAGGTATTTTTATAAGCCGCATGCCCATGTTTTCCGCTGAAACAGATGCTTCTTCAACAATCCGACCCGATACATCCGGATGGAATGGCACCCCCAGGGAGCGAACCTGGCCGGCCAGCATCCTGAACTGGACAAAAAGACTGGCCGGAGGGATTTCCATGGATATGCCGGTCACGTTCTTTCCTGAAAGCGCAGGATAACCCTTGTGGTTGATCACCATGGCAAAAATAACTGGAATTTTTTTTTCCACCTGAAGTGTGGTTTCCGCGGCCAGGGCCCCTAAACAGATAATAACAGACGGTTTTTCCTTTTTTAAAAACTGTCTGATCTTTTCAGCATCAATTTTACCGTCCACATCCAAAATGCAGAGACGGGCGTCCGTAAATTCCGTGCCAAACTCCGCCACGGCATGTGGATTCACTTTGTTCAGAGCCAGTGGACATTCGCTGGTGTCTGTAAATTCCATGAAAAAGCCTGTCGCTGTCTCCTCGGTCTGGGACGTGGATTTGCTTTTTATCAGTGCGTAAGTATCCCGGGCCTCTCCCTCTGAAACAGATGACAGGACGATCAGGATAAACCATATCAGTAGCTGGACATAAATTTTCAGGCCTAAATCTGACATCAGACCTGTGAGGTTTCCGAAACCTCGAAGGTTTTCGGGTATTGAAGAAGCTTTGTCTGAGTACTTAACCCGCCGATATTTCATTTTCATTACATCATACCTCCCGAGTGATATAGAATTTTTGGTAGTGTTCCAAAACTGGACTTGTCTCAATATTTACAGAATTGATTCAGAGAGTTATAAAGTTTAGCTCCATTTTTAGAACACTACCGAATTTTTAATATATTCAGCAAATCTGCGAACAGACAAATCCGCTGAAAATGACTGATATTTATCAATGCCAGAGGAGCTTTCGGGTTATTTCCATATTACTCCGGATAAACCTTATCCACCCTCTCATATATGGTTTTATCCAGGTCTTTGCCAAACAGCGACTTGGAAGCCTCTCTGTTTATGACCGTATAAGTGCCCACAGGCGGCTTCACAGGTATGCTTGCAGGTGGAACCTTGTCCACGACGATCCGGCGGGATATCATGGCGAGCTGGGAACCCAGACTTCCGTAATTGACAGACACGGAGAAAAACGCCCCGGCTTTGAGAAACGCGTCGGAAAAAGCCAGCAAAGGTTTGCGATTTTTTGTTGAAAATTTAACTAGATTAGAAAGAGCATGGGTCCTGATGCTGTATAATTTAACGTCTCCCAGCATCCATAATCCGTCATATGCATTTTCGTGTCTGGAAAGTTCAGCCGTCATACGTTTTGGTTCTTTTACAGGGATGGCTGTGAGCCTGATCCCCATCTTCTTTGCCGCATCCGATGCCTCTCTGACGATTTCAGCGGAGACATCCGGATGAAACGGCACACCCAGGGAGCGCACCCGGGGAGCCAGCATCCTGAACTGAATGAAAAGGCTGGCCGGCGGAATCTCCATTGAGACACCGGTGACATTCTTTTGTTTGAATTCAGAATAACTCCTGTAGTTGATCACCATTGCGAAAATAACAGGAATCTTTTTTTCCAGTTGAATCGTTGTTTCCGCAGCCAATGCCCCCAGACAGATAATCACGGAAGGTTTTTCCCGCTTTAAAAAATCTTTGAGCTTTGCTGGTTCATATTTCCCGTTCATATCCAAAACAGCGAAACGGGCATCCGGAAAGCTTCGGACAAAGCCCTCCGTGATCTCATTTGTCTGTATCATGGATTTGCTCTTTATCATTCCGTAAGTATCCTCCGCGGCCGTCTCCGAAACAGATGACAGACAGATCAGGACAAGCCATAACACATGCAGATACTTAAACTTCATCTCATACCTCCCGCGTGACATAATGATTATTCTCTGTCAAAACCCGTGACACCGAAAAATTCCAAAACAACAAGTCCGGAGCCTTCATACGTCATATTTTCAAACGCGTCTGTAAATTTTTCAATACGTTCACAATGAGGAAACGCGACGATTTTCGGGTATTCAATCGGATTCAGCTCCTTCAGAATATGCATATCCTGAACTGCATTAAAATTGATAGTTTTCAGCGTCTCAAAACTTTTTATGGTGACGATGGCCGCGTCCACCTGTTCAAAACCCAGGGCCATGATGGCGTCAATGTCCTTTGACACCGAAACCACCCGAATATCTTCAATTGAAAGTCCTTCAGGCAGCTGACGCTGAATATAGGGAAGCGAGGAAGCTCCCAGAGACACGGTTGCCAGACTCTTGTTAAGCAGTTGAGCCGGTTTTGTCAAAGATTTTGGAGTGATCAGTATCTTGTTAAATACTTTTGACCCCTCATAATGTCCTGACAGTATCACTTTCCATTCATAGGTATTCCGCATCAGGGTGTGATAGTAGGACGGAACAATCGCCACATCAGCATCAAACCGGCGCACGGAGTCAGTGAAGTCCTTTGAACTTGCAAAAAGATAGACCTCGGCATCAATTCCCCGGGACTTCAGGGTATGTTCGAGGGTCGTTCTGACTTTTCCCAGACGAGTAACCTTTGCTTCGGGATTAAATATAAAAACCGTCTTCGCACCGGATGTGTGGCACAGAAACGCCATCAGAAACATGCTGATTATCAGTTTTATTTTCATGTTGCACCTGACAATTCCCTTTTTCGGAGATGAGTTGAAGTGTCATTGGTGATGGTGCCGGAGCAAACATCCCGCAACTCCCTTTCCTCCCACAGATGGTTTATGTCGAGAAGGATTTTTGCCTTATCTCCGATGGTTGCTATTCCGGAAATGAACCGCACATCATCGGCAAAATATGTCGGTGTCGGCAGGATATGCTTTTGCCTTATACCCAGTACCTGCACAACTGAATCTACAATCATTCCGACCCTTGTTTCATTTTGGTTTCCGGTGACGTTTATGATAACAATGCAGGTACGATCTGTAAAATCAGCGGCTTCCACCCTCAGTCTGCGCCTGAGATCCGCAACCGGAATCACCCTGCCTCTGAGGTTAATAACACCTTTGATAAAATCCGGAAACCAGGGAACAGGTGTCAGCGCCATGACCGGAACGACTTCTTTAACTTCTGTCAGAAGAATCGCATATTCCTCATTTGCCAGCGTAAATACAAGATATTTTAGCTCTTTTTCTCTTGCTTTTTCTAATTCTTCCGTAAGGCTGCGGATTTTTTCTTCTGATGCTTTTCGTTCTGTCAAATCATAGATCACCGTCATCACACAATTCTCATTTGCGAAATTTATGGCCCGGGTAAACAAAGCCCCCCATAAGTAATCGCCGTCTGTTCGTTTCAGACGCACTTCAAAATTGTTCAGCCGCTCATTTTCATCCAAAAGATTGAAAAAAACCTGTTCGTCAGCAGGGTTTTCGTATAAATCTGAAATATTGTATCTGGAAAACGTTGCATGAGAAATACCGAATACCCGGCACAGATGTTCGTTGGCATACATGAAGCTTCCGTCCCTTATACGGATAATGACAACCGGCACGGGTATGGTTTCGCTGATCACTCGAATCTGTTGTTCGATTTCTTTTATGGACGCATCCACTCTCTCCAGGAGTTCCGACCCCACGCCATCAGCGTGTTCGTTTGCCATTTCCATCATGGCTTCCATATCAGCTTTTTCCTGATTCATGGCCGCGTTTTCCTGTCTCAGTCTCTCATTTTCTATTGCCAATAACCATAGCGTTTTCAATACAATATCTTTTTTCAAAGCCTTCAGCATTTGTTTTATCACCGCCTTTTGTTATTGTTTTTGAGGCAAAGGCCAAGCGGTCAGGGACGATATTCCTCAGCCGCGGTTCATGGGCTTTGCGCGGGAAAAGCGTTTCAAATTATTTCTCATCTGAAATGAGAGGAAAATAACAGTAAAATGCGGTGCCTTTGCCTGATTCGCTTTCAACCGTAACTGTCCCGCCATTCCGCTGAACAATGCCATGAACAATGGACAGCCCCATACCTGATCCCTGTCCCGGAGCTTTAGTTGTAAAAAAAGGTTCAAATATCCGGTCCATAATTTCCTTATCTATTCCGGGGCCGTTGTCTCTGACGGTCAGTCTTGCATAAGCCCTTGTTTTCAAAGGGAAAATCATTTTCTCCTGTTCTGTTTCCGGGTTTATGCTGATATTTTCGAGGATGATATCAATGGCCCCTCCTTCTTCCTCCATGGCATGGACGGCATTGGCACAGAGGTTCATGAGAATCTGATGGATATGGGTCGGATCACCGATAATAATGGGCATTGCCGTTTTAATGGATAAACATACGTTAATTTTCGAAGGTATCAGAGACTGTATCATCTGGGCTGCTTCTGAAACAACCGAGCTGATACGGAAAGGTTTTTTCTCCTCTTTTGTCTGGCGGCAGAAGGTCAGAATCTGCGTAATGAGCGAAGTTCCCCGGGTTGTGGCGGCAACTGCGTCCTTCAGATATTTTCCAACCGGGCTGTCATCTGTCAGCTTGGATTGTGCGAGTTGGAGGTTTCCTAAGATGATTGTCAGAATCCCATTGAAATCATGAGCAATACCGCCAGCAAAGGTGCCCATGGCCTCCATTTTTTGTACCTGGCGAAGCTGTCTTTCTAAGATGAGTTTTTCTTTTTCGGCCTGTTTACGCTCTGTCAGATCAAATACCACTGTGAGCAGACAATCCTTGCCTCTGAAGCTTACCGACTGGGAAAACAGCGACGCCCAGAACAGGGTACCGTCTGACTTCCTGAGTTTTACTTCAAAATTTTCAATCCGTCCCTGATCGGAGAGGCATGTCAGAAATCTCCGGCTTTCGTCAGGGTCATCATAAATATCCGGCAAATTATTGAGAGAAAAACCCTCGTGGCTTAATTTGAAAACTTTTTCCGCATAACTATTTGAAAATAAAATTGAACCGTTGTCTTTCCGGCTGATTACAAAGGGCACGGGTATGGTTTTGGAAATCACATGGAAAAGGCGATCTCCGGCCCGGACTTTTTCCAGGAGACATGCTTCTATTTCGTCCGAATGTCCCGTAACTGCTTCCAATATCAGTTTCAGGTCGTTCAGTTCGCTCCTGAGTTCCTCAACCTCTGATACCAGTATTTTCAATTGATTATTTTTATTTGTATAAATTTTTTTATGTCTCAGACTGATAACTTTTTTTTCCATTTTTTTTATCTCAATCTTACGTTTTTTCGAGCCGTCTCTGAAATCAGAAAAAGTCAAAGAAACAGAATTGTTCGTAAAAATCCGATTTCTTTGCTGAGAAACTTTTTTACCGTGAAAATACATTTTGAAAAGCCGGGTTTTTTTCTGAAAATATTTTTATGACCGGGGGCGAAAAAACCCGGCTTTTTCATGAGCGTTTATTTATTCAAATTGCAGGGCTAATCCCGTGGGCATAAGTCGTTCAAGTCCGATCATGGATCTTTCCTGCCAGGCTTTACTATTTGAACATTTCATGGTCAGGCATATCCCCCCCTTTTTTCTAAGCTTGATAATAAATCCGCCCAGCGTGGTGATTCCGGAACTGTTGAGAAATTCCAGCTCTCTTACATCTACTGTTATCTTTGCTGAGTGATTTTGCTTGACCACTTGGTCAAATAAATTTGCAATGTCCTTATAACCATCTTTTCCTCGGAGATTCAGCATTCCTTCACAAAAAATTGTGCTGGTCTCCGGATTGTATCCCACATGATACTTTTCTCCTTTAATCTGCATTGTTATTCTCCTTTTTCTGAGGGTGTGAATTTTATGTATTTAGTTTCTTTTTTTTACGCACATCGTATTTTTGATCCGTCTGGGTTCCACGTCCGGAAACAAGGTACGCGACAAGGATATGGAAGAAATAAGCGACGCTTCAGGCCAGAACCTTGCGGACAATCGGCATTCGGGCCAAAGCGGTTACAGACTGAATTCCCGCTTCTATGCCCTCAAATTTCCACGCAACTGATACGTTATAATCATTGATCAACGTCAGATAGCCAACGCCGGATTCATTGCTATCTTCGGACGCGTTTTTTTCCATTTGTTCCACAAATAATTGCTGCGTATTTTCTGTCAAAAGCTTGCGGATGAATGACTGAAACTCTTCCAATTCAGCAGGATTTACGCTGTTTGTTACATAAAATCGCAACTCGCTTTGATGTAAATACAAGCAAATTTCAATCATATAGTTAGGACTGAAACTGAACTTGATGGCATTTCCGAGAAGTTCGCCGCAGATGTAATGAACTTCATCTTTTCCGATATCACTGGTCACTTCGGCCTCCTTATTAATCGGAAAAAATTTTCCCCAAAACGTCGAAAGAAATTCAGCGGACAAAGAACTGCTTTCCCAGAGTTCGTCAATATCAAGCGTCCCGGACTGAAATCTGAGACTGAGCCGGCCCACAACGTCTCCTTGATCCGGTTCGAGATATTTTCCAAATAATACAATGTGATTTGACATAGAGTCTCCTGTTTTCTATAACTGTTTTTTGATGGGGGCTGAAGGCGCATAGGTGTAAAGTTAAGGAACTGCTGAATTGTAAAAATATCCTTTTATAACATATGGTTGTTGTTTAAATAAAATGCAAGAAATGCCGTGTCGCAAATTACTTTTTCATTGCATCTCTCAGCACATGCTGATATTCCGGACTGTGTGAAAAAAACAAAATATCCGACAATCTCATAAGATCATATTTGGGAGGACTGTGCAATGATAAATAAACAGATTAAAATTGATGTCAGAACAGTTAAAAAGTTTTTCAAAAAAGGAAAGATCAGAAAAATAGCTGAAAAAACCGGTTTCATAAAGAGAAAACGGAAATTGGACGCATTCGAATTTTTCATATCGCTGACTTTCGGTTCGCTGACAACGACCACAATAACTCTGGGTGCCATAGCGGAAAATCTGTCCGAATGTATTTCAAGGGCGGGAATAAATGACCGTTTTAATCAGTATGCCATTGATTTTCTGACAGAAGTTTTTTCATTTTTTTTCAGAACGGCGACTGAAAACGGACATAATATCAATATTGACGTATTAAATCAGTTCGGCAGAGTGAATATTATTGACAGTTCGTCATGGGAGCTGCCCCCGGGCCTGAAATCCGCATTTCCGGGATATAACATTGCGGGTTGCAAAGTTCAGTTAATGTATGATTACAAAACCGGAGTGATTCAGCTGTTTGATATAAAAAAACAAACGTGTAACGATCAGAGTTATTCGAAGACACTGGGCGATCAGATCAGCGCGGATGATCTGCTTATTTTCGATCTGGGATATTCAATTGCGGACATGCTGAAAATAACTGATGACAAAGAAGCCTTTTTCATATCCCGTTTTAATTATTCCGGAATCGGTCTGTATATAAAGAAAGGGGAAGAATATGAGAGAATCGGAATCTCGGAGATATTGAAAAAGCTGAACGGCAATGAGACAATATTTGAATTCGAATGTTATACGGGAAACAAAGAGAAAAAGATAAAGATACGCTTTTTCGCAGTCAGAGTTCCGGAAGAAGTTGCAAACAAAAAACGGAGAAAAATGTGTCAGAATGCCAAAAAGAAAGGAAGAACCCCCAAGAAAGAATCACTGCGACTGTGTGAGTGGAACTTTATGATGACAAATATTCCTGCTGAGAAAACGGAGGATGTGAGAACCATCCTTGCATTTTATCCGATCAGATGGTCTGTGGAATTATTTTTCAAACAGTTTAAATCGGTATTGAACATTCATAAAACAGAAGTAAGAAACAATGAGGACAGGCTCAGGTGCGAAGTATTGGGAAAAGCGATAGTTGTGATGTTCATATCCTACTGTTATTCGAATGCCAGATCAGAGGCATGGCGGATACTCGGCGAAGAGGTAAGTATTGACAAGACAGTGAAATATTTCAGAAGAAACATAGCCGGTCTGACAGTGCTGCTTTCGGATTCTGCTGACAAAGCGGCAAAACATGTCAGGAAAATGATAGCAAAAATAACTGACACATGCCGGAAAGAGAGGCAGAAAAGCAGAAAAAACTCCCTTGATGTACTTATCGACGGAGCAGTTCTTGAAAACTATAAATATGTAAAGGTAAACCTCTCGGAACTCGGGCAGCCGGGTAAAGGCATGCCTCTGTCTTTCCGTCTTTTCAATCTGATAAATGTGAATTTATTTTTTGAAATCATACCGTTAGCAGGTTAGTTAAGTATCCTTAACTTTACACCTATGGCTGAAGGCGAGGGGTCATCTGGACAGTATTTGGGAATTATCTCTCCCCTCCTTCTACCTCTCGGCCCTCTCTCCTCACAACCGTTTCATCACAAACAGAGTCACATCATCCGGTTTTTCAAAGGAGGCCAGCGCGTCCATAATTTCTTTATGAATTTCCAGGGCAGATTTATCCCCGCATCTCTCCACGATTTCTTCCAGAGATTCCTGTCCGAAAAAGCCGCCTTCCGGTTTCATTGCCTCGATAATGCCGTCTGTATAAAGAACCATGGTGTCGCCGGTTTCCATGTCCAGGGAGTCGGTGGAGAGCATTTCTGATATGTCGGGTTCCATGCCGATCCACATGCCGTTGGTCTTTATTCTTTCAAGCTTTTCAGTACGACTGCGCCGGATCAGGATGTCCTCATGCAGACCTGAAAAGGTGAAGTGCCCGTTCTGGCTCACGGCAAGCACCACAATGGTCATGTGTTTTGCCTCGTCCATCTTCTGAATATTCAGATAAATGGTCTTGTTAATAGCAGCCAGCATATCAGACGGATCAATGCTGGGATGCCGAAGCAAAACCGTGTGAATTGCTGTCTGTACCATCATCATCACCAAACCGGAGGTCAGACCGTGGCCTGATACATCCCCGATCACGATCCATTTGTATCCGCCCACGGAAATCACATCATAGTAATCACCGCCGACTTCTTCGGAAGGACGGAGCGTTGCCGCAATGTCGTAGCCCAGCATATTCGGCTTCTTGGGAAGCAGTACGGTCTGAATCTTCTGCGCCACTTCCATCTCTTTTTTCAGACGTTCTTGTTCGCGCACATCCTCTGTAAGCGCTTTGATGGCCAATCTCATTTTTTCAACATCTGATACCAGCTGACCCAGTTCGTCATTCCTTTCCGAATACACGGATTTTTCCAGGTTTCCCGAGGCAATCACGCGAACATCCTCAGCGAGTCTGCCGATGGGTTTGGCCATGGTAGTGCCGCACCCCCAGGCTCCGACAATGCCGATGGTGATGATAAGCAAAATGAGAGCGATGGAGGACATCCAAAGATGTGAGACAGCCTGCTCCAAACGAGTGGTATGCAATTCTGTATAGATAAACCCCAAAAGTTCCCCGTGTTGGCCAGATACCTGATCTGTCTGATTGTCTCTGTCGTAAATCATCTGGATAATTTTCAATATATGTCTTGATTTATCTCTGAGGATGCTGCTTTCTTCTTTCTGTAACTGCTGGAGAATATAATCATCTTGGATTCTGGAAAATTGCTGATAATTTTTCTGGTCAGATGTGGCAATAACAAAGGTGTTGGCATATCCCACCAGCAAAATGTTTATGTCTTCGTCCGTTGCTGTCACCTCATTGATGAGGGCTTGCAGATTTGAGAAAGCGCTCTCTTGGATGCCTTTTTCGGAAACAACAGAAAAATTTCGAGTGATAAGCTTTGCTTTGTTTTCAAGCTCATCAAGCAGCGCTTCTTCGGACTGCTGAATAAAGACGATGGAAAGTGACAGCATCGCCACCACAAGGATAAGCGCAATGCCTGAAATGAACTTGTACCTGATGCTCAGGTCTGCGAATAATCTTTTAACAGAGATCATAATAATCAGCTTTGTTTCATCTCCTGTCTCCCGGAGGGCGTGTCTCCCTGTCCTTACCACTCCGGATAACCTTTTTCTTAAAGCCTATATGTGGGTCAGATTGGGGTTTGTTTCAGTATGATGGTTTAGGGTTACAGTGTTAAAATAAAGCTTGTCTCAAACAAATCAGATGGTTCTAAAAAATTCAGCTTGTCTGCCGGACATTATTTTAGCATGTTACAAATTATGAATAAAACAGAGTGAGTCTTTTCAGTATAAAACTTTGTTATTCCCTCAGAGGGTGTTTGAAAAGTCCCGTAGGGACGACATATTTGTAGCATAAGAGAGTCCGACCCCTCCCGAGTCCTGTAAGGACGGCTTCTTCGGTGTCGCAAACATGCCGTCCTTATGGGACTCGGAAACACGGGGCATATCAGCCTGCAAATATACCGTCCCTGTCGGGACTTTTCAAATATGCTCTTAGGCGCGTGTTCGCACAGGTCTTTGACAAGACTTTCGACTATTGCTGATTTACGCAAAACATTTTTTTAAAAAATTTATTATATTAATTAAATAGGTTAAATTAATTACAGCGAGTGATTAAAAATTGCCTCTCTGAACATAAAGACCATATAAAACATTTTATTGTTAAAATGTTATAAGCAAAATGTTAGTAATTTGTTAGTTTTTTATTAAATTCCGGGTAATCCTGCAAAGGTGGTTCAGTTCCCCGTATATCAGCACACTGAATTTCATTCATCACTACCTGTGCGGGACTACCAAATTCCGATAATCCGGTTCATCAAAGCGGATGTTGATGATTTTGGTGTTGGCGAGGGTGCTGTCATAGAGACTGACGGCCTTGATATGAAGCTGTATGTGCAGTATAAGGGATTTCCTGATTATAACGGATTTAGGGGAGTTTTTGTATCGGGTATGTTATTTATTTCGAGTTCCCTAAGTGCGCCGAGAAGTTGTCTGGATGGAATATCTGGTCTGTGGAACAAATTGCAAGATCGTAGGGCAAAATGTGGGCTGAAAAATAAAGCATGCTGAAAAAAATCCTGGAAACCTTTTGTCTGGATATGGAGTTGAAAATCTGCTTGTCAGGCCCTTCCCCGGCTCTCTCCCGAAGTGATCCCCCCGGCAATAAGATGGGCCGTCCGCAGAGGCTCGGGAATATGGCCGTGGATCGCAAATTTTTCAATGACCTGCTCGGCCTGATCTGTTGTCAGTCCTGCCCGCTGGACAAACACATTCAAGATCGGCTCCATAGGACCGGTTTTTTTTATGAGCTTCCATTTTCGAAGCCCTCCCGGAACTTTTGTGAGAAGGGCTTCTTTTATCGCCGGCATATTCGGTCTGCGGCGGGCAACAACCAAGACCGGCATCTGAAGCCAGCGATATAAGTAATGAATATCCACCACATTAAACCCTCCCAGGGCGATTCCCTGAAGCATAATAAGCCGGGCATGATTTGCAAATTTTGATTCCGCAACCAGCCGTGCGATATTTTTTGCGGCATTCGCGCCGTCCCGGCGAATATGTCCCATCAATACCCCGTCAAAGCGCAGCCCCGCATAAATCGTCCCTACAATCGTAACATTTCCCCTGTGAGAATGGGGAAACGGAGCATCATCAAAACCAATGACATTGGAAAAGGGGTGACGAGGCATTTTGTCTCTTTGGCACTTGGTCTGTAAATAAACGCTCATAAAAAAGCCGGGTTTTTTGCCCCCGGTTATGAAAATGTTTTCAGATAAAAAACCCGGCTTTTCAAAATGTATTTTCACGGTAAAAAAAAATTAAGTACCCGGACAACACTTTTGGTCCGAGAGCATCCGTACCTGAAAATATGTCCGGGTACTTAGGGATTTCCCCAAAAATAAAATAGCCGGTGCAGGGTGGGTGGAGCGAAGCGGAACCCACCGCACAAGGTGGGTTCCGCTTCGCTCCACCCACCCTACGTTTTTTGTATCGGATATGTTATTTATTTCGAGTTCCCTTAATGAATGACTATGAAATAAAACTCGATCCCAGTTCTGTTCCCAGATAAAGGGCTTTGCGATTCATCTCCAGAAAATCTGGCGGAATACGGGTTTCCAGCACCTTCATAATGGACTCGGGTCTGACAATCTCTGTGAGTCTGATGAGTACCCCCAACATGAGGATGTTTAAAACAACCGGATTGCCGATTCTGTCCATGACCGTCTGAAACATAGGTACCTCTCTCTGCCGGGCATCAACCTTGTCCCATGTCCTGACATAACGGGTATCAGTAAGAAGAAGCCCCCCGGGGCGTATAATGGAATAGAATTTGTTGTAGGCTTCCTGTGTCAGACAGACAAGCACATTGGGCTGGGTCACCTTGGGAAACCGTATTTCCGAATCAGCAATAATAACATCAGAACGGCTTGCGCCTCCCCTGGCCTCGGGTCCGTAAGCCTGAGACTGAACAGCAATCAGATCCTCGTGAAGGACAGCAGCTTCTGCAAGTATGACAGCAGCGGTAATAATACCCTGACCGCCTGAACCTGAAAACACCAATCTGCATCTTTCCATGTCTATTGTCCTTTCATCGCATTTTCAATCAGTTTATCATATTCGCTGCAATATTCAGGGACATCTTTCTGTACAAAAATTCCCCGTTCAATGAGGTCCGGATTCTCCTTTTTTGCCTCAGAACCAATGGGAGTGGTATTTTTTTTAAACATTTCCATCATATCTGCCGCACTGCCCATTTTATTCTTTCTTCCGAAATACGTGGGACATTGGGACAGAATTTCCACAACCGAAAACCCTTCATGCAGTATGGCTTCTTTTAATATATCCGCCATTTGCCGAACATGATATGTGGTGGTACGCGCGACAAAAGACGCGCCCGCGGCCATGGCCATTTCTGCGATATCAAAGTCATGGTCTATGTTGAGATAAGGGGCAGTTGTGGCTCTGGTTCCGTAGCCGGATAAGGGAGAATACTGGCCCCCTGTCATGCCATATATCCGATTATTCATGATAATGGCGGTCATGGCAATGTTCCGCCGGGCCGCGTGGATGAAATGATTTCCGCCAATGGCCAGGGCATCTCCGTCTCCCATGGGAACAATAACATTCAGTTCGGGCATACTCATTTTGACACCCGTGGCAAAGGCCAGGGCACGGCCGTGAAGCGTGTGCAGCGTATGAAAATCAACATAACCGGAAATCCGGGAAGAACATCCGATACCCGATACCATGACAATTTCATTTTTGCTCATTCCGAGCTGATCAATTGCCCTGAGAAGTGCGTTCAGTACGATCCCGTGACCGCATCCCGGACACCAGATATGGGGAAAGAATCTTTGCCTTATGTAATCTTTTACTGCCATGTCCTAAACTCCTTTTCCCTGAATCAGCCGAAGGATATTTTTTATGTCCGTGGGGTTGATGAAAAAACCGTCAATACGGTTTGCCAAAACCACACGGTCAGGATGGTCAACAGCTCGTTTCACTGCCCGGATGACCTGCCCCATGTTCATTTCCACAACAACAATATGTTTTGCATTGGCGCATTTTTTCCTGACAAGTTCATAAGGAAAAGGCCACAGGCTTTGAAGTTCCAGAAGCCCGATACGGTCGCCCCTGGATCTGCGGTTCTCCATCACATGAAGGGCAGAGCGGGCCGAAGAACCATAAGAAATCAGTATGCACTCGGCATCTTCGAGATAATATTCCTTAAACCGGGTGATGACCTCCACATTGTTCTTTATTTTATCCACCAGATGGCGAAGGAGTCCGTGGGTGACACCGGAGTTATTTGAGGGAAACCCCCACATGTCATGAAACAGTCCCGTGACATTGTAGCGATGCACACCCCCGAAATCAGACATGGGAAGTCGTCCGTCTTCTCTTGGCAGATAGGGATGGTAATCCACCCCTGCCTTGACCGAGGTCCGGAGTCTTTCCACCAGGGGAATTTCCTCAGGTTCCGGCACGACAAGCCGTTCCCGCATATGCCCTACCACTTCGTCAAAAAGAAGAATCACCGGTGTTCTGTATGTTTCCGCCATGTTAAAGGCATCCACGGTAATGGAAAAGATATCCTGGTGATTGGAAGCCGTGAGCGCGATAATGGCATGATCTCCGTGAACCCCCCATCTGGCCTGATATACATCTCCCTGACTCGGGCCGGTGGGCAGGCCCGTGGAAGGCCCTCCCCGCTGAACATTGACAATCACACAGGGAATTTCCGTCATAATTGCGTATCCCAGACCTTCCTGCATGAGGGAAAACCCTGGCCCGCTGGTGGCTGTCATGACTTTGTGACCTGTAAGCGACGCGCCGACAATGGCGCATATGGATGCGATTTCATCTTCCATCTGAAGAAACTTTCCCCCTGTTTGGGGGAGCCTTAATGACATATGCTCGGCAATTTCAGTGGAAGGCGTGATGGGATAACCGGCAAAAAAATCAAGTCCTGCATAAAGAGCGGCTTCCACGCATACTTCATTACCCTGAATAAATTTTACATTCTTGCTCATAATAAATCCTTCAGATCCTCAGAGTCCTGAAAACCTCCGATGTCTCTGACTATGCTCAGACTTCCGCTGCTTCCTCTGATTTTACCAGGGCGGAGGTCTCTGTTTCTGTCAGTACTTCTATTGCAAGATCCGGGCATCTGAGTTCGCAAAGTTTGCAACAAATACAATCTTCCGGCCGAACTGCGACCCCTTTATCTGTTTCGTCAAGTTCCAGAACATTCTTGGGACAAAAATGGACACAGATACCGCATCCTTTGCACCACTCCCTGTTGATGATGTGTTCTTTTAACTTTACTTTCCCCATTCAAAAAATCCTCTCAGTCAAAGATATTTCATTAACTGTCTGTGATGTTTCATTATTCCGGCCAATAAGTCCAATAGTTTTTCCGTCAGATCATACGCCATAGCCACTGTTTCCCCAAGTTCCTACTTCATGTTCGAAGAGATTGTCAAGCACTCTTTCGTTATCATGCTTATGTTTATGCGGGAAACAACTTTGTAGCAGCAGGTTGGCAAGCGCCGGCCAAGCCCCGCGGGGGCGGCATATTTGTAGCGAATATGCCGCCCCCGCGGGGCTTTTTGGCCCGGCATGATGAATGCTGTAAATATGCTGCCACCACAGGGCTTTGCTAGCCTCCCCTAAATCCGTTATAACCGGAAAAATGGGTATGAAAAACTTTTGCCTCAGGTACTTATCACCTTGCGTATGTCCCGATATAGTGATATAATTTATTTTAAAGTGATGAAATCAAACCCGGGGAGGGAGCAAATTTTTTATAATCGGGTCTGCCCTTGACAGATTCAGGAACAGTGCTAAAATGTGATTTCAATATTCCTCTCCCAATTGTGAATATGCCCTGCGTCCCAAAATATATACTTATGGAATATCCTCTAAATAAAATACTGGAAGAATTGCGTCGGGCCAGAGGCATAGACTTCAGTAACTATCGGACAGCGATTCTTACCAAGCGGCTTTCAGCAAGAATGACGCGGTTAAGCATCAAAGATCCTTTTAAATACTTGGAACGGCTCTGGGCTGATCCCTCAGAGTGCGATTGTCTTATTGACGCGATTGCGATAAAAGTCAGTTCCTTTTTTCGTGATCCCATTGTGTTTGAGACCATTGCTCAACGGGTGCTGCCTCGGATAATCGAAATTAACAGACATTCAAAAATGAGTCAGATACGCGTATGGAGCGCAGGCGCGGCCTCGGGGGAGGAAGCTTATTCAATAGCGATTCTGATTCATGAATTACTTGCAAATGAAGCTATTCAGTGGCATCCTTATATCTTTGCCACGGATATCAGCAGGGAATCGCTGAAAAAAGCTGAGGCAGGACGTTATCCGCGCGAGAGTTTAAAAAACACAAAAGTCGGTATCCTTGACAAATATTTCACTGTCAAAGATAATGTCTATGAAATACGACCGGTTATTCGGAAAATGGTCCGATTTTCTCACGACGATCTCACGTCAAAAGACCGTATTGCCCCTGCTGACAGCGTTTTTGGTGCGTTTGATCTCATACTTTGCCGGAATGTGATCATTTATTTTTCATCAGAACTTCAGAAGAGGGTATTACACAAGCTTTATAACGCGTTGGCCAGAGGCGGATTTCTGATACTTGGCAATTCCGAATCATTAGACCCTGAGACAGAACGCAGGCTGATTTTCACTGACAGCAGAAATTGTATTTTCCAAAAACCGGCATAGTCTTCATGCCAGACGATATCTTCCGGCCGGTGTTTTTAACGCCGTCCGGGATGTTTTTGAACAACCCCTGCAATGAAGACCACTGAAACATTGCAGATGATGCGGCTATAGGTTAAGCGCAGGCGGGTTTTCCGGTATTTTCTCCGGAGTGCGAAAAAAGCTTTTTCTCCGGAGTGCGAAAAATGCTTATTCTCCGGAGTGCGAAAAATGCTTTTTCTCCGGAGTGCGAAAAATGCTTTTTCGCAAGTGCAAAAATAAAATTTTTGCACTCCGGATCCGTTCGGAATAGACCAAGTTATCCGGAGTGCGAAAAATGCTTTTTCGCCGGAGAGCGAAAAAAGCTTTTTCTCCGGAGTGCGAAAAAAGCTTATTCTCCGGAGTGCGAAAAATGCTTATTCTCCGGAGTGCGAAAAAAGCTTATTCTCCGGAGTGCGAAAAATGCTTATTCTCCGGAGTGCGAAAAAAGCTTATTCTCCGGAGTGCGAAAAATGCTTTTTCGCAAGTGCAAAAATAAAATTTTTGCACTCCGGATCCGTTGAGAATTGCCTGAGTCAACAGCGTTGCGGCTATAGGGATGTTAAGGCAATCAGAGTTGTAAACCCCGTCCGGCAGCAAGGTTCGGCAATGAAACTTATCAAATTATGAGGAAGACCAATGAAACTGTTAAACAGGATAACGATTAAGAGCAGACTGTTATCTGCGTTTGCATTGCTGGTGATTCTTTTTGTCGCATTTGGCGTCTCTTTAATTTCAGAAATGAACAAACTGAGTGAGTTGACATCCATATTGTATAATCACCCTCTCCGAGTCTCCAACGCGGCACTGAGAGCCAGTATGGGAGTCATCAAAATGCACAGGAGCATGAAGGATGTCTCCCTTTCCAACTCAGATATGGAATTATATGAAGCCACAGACGCGGTTCGCTCAGAAGAGGATATCGTCTATGAACAGCTTGATATCATAAAAAAGCAGATATTAGGAGAGCAAGGAAAGCAACTGGAAAAAGAGACCCGGAAACTGTTCTCAGGTTGGAAACCCATCAGGGAGGAAGTGATCAGGCTGGTCCGTAAGGGGAATAAGGAAGCAGCTGCGCTGATCACCATGGAAAAAGGAGCGGACTATGTTTCCCTTTTGGAACGAAAGATGCTGCAACTCACGCTTTACGCCAGAAACAAAGCTGACGGATTTATGAAAAATGCAACAGGTGTTCAGGATGACAGTGTTAAATTTACAATTGTGATTATCAGCCTGGTTGCCTTATTGTCATGTGTCATCGCCTTTTTGCTGACAAGGAGCATTCTTTTCAGTGTCACGGCCCTCAGGGACACCATGTCTGAAATCACGAAAACCGGGGCATTCGCCAAAGCGGAGATCGTCGGAAAAAACGAAATCACAGAAATGGCATGGCATTTTAACAAACTCATTGAAAAGCTGGAAAACCAGTTCTGGCTCGGAGAGGGACTCAATGATCTGAATCAGGAATTGTCCGGCACGCCTTCTTATGATGAGCTTCTGACAAAGGGAATCAATTTTGTCTCAAGGTATGCGGATGCCTGCGCCGGAGCCATTTATACCTATGACAAAGAACAGGCTTTGTGTGAATTAAAAGCATCATTTGCCTTTGTTGAAAGAAAACAGCTTTCCAATAAATTTGAACTCGGCAAAGGCATTGTGGGTCAGGTCGCGGTTGAAAAAAAGCCTATCCTGCTGAAAAACATAACACGGGAAGATGCTGTGGGGAACAGCGGGACTGTAAGCGAGCCTCCGAAAAACATTTATACCCTTCCTTTGTTTTATGAGGAAGAATTATGCGGGGTCCTGGAAATCGCTTCTTTTGAAGAGATCGGAAAAGTAAAAAAAGAGTTTCTCAGCGCCGCGGCCCGAATCATTTCCATCTCCCTTTACACGGCTTCTCAGAATGAGCAAATCAAATCACTTTTAAAATCTGCCCAGACAGCGAACGAATCATTACAGATTAAAAGCGACGAACTGAACGAAAGCAACGAAAAACTGAGGGCCATGAATGATGAACTTCAGGCGCAGTCAGAGGAATTGCAGGCGCAGGCCGAAGAACTGAGATCACAGAAATTGGAGCTGGAAACCCAGCGTTCCCAGGTGGAGGAGGCGGACCGTCTCAAGTCGGAGTTCCTTTCCAATATGAGCCACGAACTGAGAACGCCGCTGAACAGTGTTCTGGCTCTGTCACAACTGATGATTGCACGGGGAACCGGGAAAGACCCGGACCAGGAAGCAGAATATCTGAGCGTTATTGAACGCAATGGCCGAAATCTGCTCTCTCTGATCAATGATATTCTGGATTTGTCCAAGATTGAGGCCGGCAGGATGGACCTTTATCAGACCGAGTTTGATTCCCGAAAAGCAGTTGAACGTGTCTTGGAAACTATTCAGCCCCTGGCCGATGAGAAAGGACTCGGAACACGCATCCGGGGCGGCAAGGGACTGATCATGTACTCTGATGAAGATAAAGTACATCAGATATTACTGAATCTTTTTTCCAATGCGGTGAAGTTCACTGAAAGCGGTGAAATTGAGGTTCAAATTCTGCGATCCCGGGATATCATATCTTTTAGCGTCAGGGATACCGGGATTGGCATTAAAAAGGAGGATATTGCACATATTTTCGATGAGTTCCGTCAGTTGGACGGGTCAAGCACGAGACAACACGAAGGCACGGGCCTGGGCCTGGCCATATGCCAAAAACTGGCGAATCTCCTGGGCGGAGAAATATCGGTCGAATCTGCCGAAGGCCAGGGAAGCACGTTTACGCTGACCCTTCCTCTGCATTTTCATGAACAAGGAGATGCTGACAGACAAATGCTTGAGAACCGCGTGCCGGCTATTGAAGAAAATCTTCAGTTGCCGCCCCTCGGGCCTGAATCTCAAAGCCGGACCGTTCTTGTGATTGATGATGATGAAGAGATATGTATGCTTCTTGAAAACTATCTCACCGAATCTGGTTATCATGTGGTCACGGCTCGAAACGGGAGAAAAGGCATAGAACTTGCGCGTAAACTCAGGCCCTTTGCCATCACACTTGATATTCTGATGCCGGAAATGGACGGATGGGAAGTTATCCGAAGGCTCAAAGATTCCCGGGAAACCGCAGATATTCCCGTGATTATTATCTCTGTAAGTGATGACCGGGCAACTGGCACAGCATTAGGTGCCTCGGGATATGTGGTAAAGCCCATAGACCGCCATATCCTCTTATCGGAGATTCAAAAGGTCGCTGTCAGCCGGAAAGTATATCGCATTCTTGTTGTGGATGATGATCCCATTGTCTGTAATTATCTGGAAGACCTTCTGGGAGGAAGAGGCTATCTGGTGGATATCGCTTCGGACGGAAAGCAGGGCATTGCTCAGGCGCTTGCGTCTCCCCCTGATATTATGATTCTGGATCTGATGATGCCGGAAACAGACGGATTCACGGTTCTGGACCGAATTCGTCAGGAACCGCTGACCCGGGATATTCCGGTGATCATTCTCACTGCCAAAGAACTCACACGGGAAGACCGCTATCGTCTGGAACACGCCATGGAGCGCATTATCACAAAGGGAAAAATGGACAGAGAAGAACTGCTCCGACAAATTGAGAAGGCATTAGGAAATCTGCCCTTCCCGGCATCGGGACCTGAGGAAAGACCGCCCCTTATTTTGGTGGTGGAAGATAATGAAGTGGCAATGCTGCAAATCCGCTCGGCTCTGGAAGAAAAGGGCTATGAAGTTCGCACGGCGTTTGGCGGAACCGAGGCTCTGGCATGTGTTGAAAAAGAAGTGCCGGATGCCGTGGTTCTTGATCTGATGATGCCCGAAGTTGACGGATTTCAGGTTTTGGAACAGATCCGCTCAACCTCTGAAACAGCCACACTGCCTGTGCTGATTCTCACTGCCAAAGAGCTGACGGCCGAGGATCGTTCCCGTTTAAAGCATAATAATATCCAGCAGCTCATTCAGAAAGGCGCGGTGAACCGGAACCAGCTTGTGGCATGCGTTACAAAGCTTCTTGAAACCCGGACAGGACCGGAGCCTCCCGATCCCGCGGCGGACATATTATCCGAGTCTGAGCTGTCTTTAACCTCACAAGACGCGGACAACATTATATTGATTGTGGAGGACAACCCCGACAACCTGCTGACCATCAGCGCCATACTGGATGAGGCCGGTTACAAATATATCACAGCAGGAGACGGAAAGGAAGCTGTGAAAGCGGCAAAGACATTTCATCCCGGACTGATTCTCATGGATGTGCAACTCCCCGTGTTAAGTGGTCTGGATGCAACTCGGCAAATCAAGGCGGATCCGTCCACGGATGAGATTCCTGTTATCGGAGTGACTGCCAGAGCCATGAGAGGTGATCGGGAAAAAGTATTGGCAGCAGGATGTGAGGACTATCTGTCCAAGCCCATCAGCCCTTTGTCATTAACAAATATTATCAAAAAATGGATGCGCTGACATGGCACTCCGATCCGAATTTGTCCCTGTTGGCGAGCTTCGGGTTTCAGCGGACAAGACACTGGAACTTATCACGATAACAGGGTCATGTGTGGCCGTGGTATTGTATGATGAGAAACATTATCTGGGCGGAATGCTCCATGTGGTGCTCCCGGGACGCAGAAACAGCTCGCGAAAAAGTGACCGGAACGCATATTTTGCTGACACCGGGGTTCCCATGCTTATCAAAGAAATGATCAGATACGGCGCACGGCCGGAACACCTGAAAGCCGAGGTCATTGGCGGCGGCGCACTTGTCACAGATGACAGTGGGCTTAATATCGGCAGAAGGAACGCTGAGGCGGTGACAGATTTATTGAAAAAAGCAGGTATTCCGATTCTCAGGACATCAGTTGGCGGTCAAGTCTCACGTCGTGTTACGCTTGATATTGCCACGGGACAGATAAAAGTGGAATCATCAGGAAGACATCCCGAATCAACACAAGACCTCCGAAGTTTTGAAAACCTCGGAGGTCTCATAAAAATACTTGGGAAAAAACTCGAAATGCTGAAGCCTAATCCGACATGGGCCAGGAATCTTATGAAAGCAGTTCACGAACCCGAAACAAACTGGAAAAATGTTCGGGGAATGATTTCCCGCTGTCTGATACTGAGCATGCATGTGTTCCGGCTCGCGAACTCATCTTATTACGGTTCTCCGGGTAAGATTTCATCTTGTGAACAGGCTTTGGCGGTTCTGGGTTCCAGACAGTTCCGACGAATCTGCATGCTGGCATCCCTTATTCGGCAATCTGAGCCATTTACTGACAATTTTCATATCTCAGAAGCCATGGTATCCCGGCACTGCCTGGCCGCCGCGGTGACGGCCCGATATCTGGCATCCGGGATGCCGCATCAGTTCAGAGAAGATGCTTTTTCAACAGGGATGTTACATGGTATCGGTGCCTTCAGTTTTATGCTCCTGAACGCTTCATGCCCGAATAAGTTCACTGAAAGCGACATAAAATGGGATAAATTAGGAGGACTTATTCTTTCAGAGTGGAATTTGCCTGAACATATTGTCACTGCGGTTTCTTCTTATAAAGCTCCGGCACCGGGCACCAGGGGCCGTCCGTGCCTGGCAGCGTTCACGCATTTAGGCTGCGGAATCAGCCGATTATTGGGAATAACAGCCTCTCCGAGAACCGGAGAATTTAATTTTTCTTCAGAGGCTATAAAAGAAATAATTTCAGATAATGATATTGCCAGTGTTCTTCCCGGTGTTTTAAAAGAACTCAGATTAAGAGGGCTTCTGGAATATTTTAACCTTGATGTGAAAAAGACATGACTCTGTCCCTTGCCGGGCAGGATTTTCTTTTACAGGACGTTGGCAAACGGAGTTTCTCGCCTTTGGCGCACGGGATTTTTTGTTGCACGGACGTTGTAATTTTTTGCAGCATTGCCGGACAGGGTTTGCAACCCCGTCCGGCAAAATGGAGTTCAGCAGGGCTGCAAACTCGGTCCGAGAATAAAACACCTGGAATGTCCGGTGGGGTTGGCTTCACTCACCCTCAAAAAATAAAGAGTACTTTGGAAAGGAAACTACAATGAATAAGTCTGTCTTACTGGCTGTTGATGACAAACGGGATAATCTCTTCGTTTTGAAGCAACTCATCATGGAATACTTCACTGAGTGCAGTGTCATCACTGCACAAAGTGCCGAAGAAGGACTGGCACTTGTGAAAAAAAGCCCGCCTGATATTGCAGTGATAGATGTTCAGATGCCCGGTATGGACGGCATTGAAATGTGCCAGCGTCTCAAGACAGACAGGACCACAGCCAAAATACCGGTGATTCTTCTGACTGCTCACGAGACAACGCCTGAATTAAAAGTAAATGGATTGGAGGCCGGCGCGGATGACTTCATCACCAAGCCCTTTCATAATGATGAACTCATCGCCAAAATAAAAGTCATGCTGCGCATCAGGAAAGCGGAAGACATTCTTCGAGAGGAGAGAGACAAACTCAGGGGGACTGTCAAAGAGAGAACTGAGCAATTGGAAGCGGCTGAAAATCGGTATGAAATTCTCTTTAACAACGCGTCTGACGCTATTTTTGTTCGTGAGTTTGACGGACAGATATTAGATGTCAACCGAATCGCCTGCGAGTATCTCGGTTACAGTCGTGAGGAATTGCTGCAAATGACAGTGAGGGATATCATCAGTCCGGAACAGCTACCTTTTGTGTCGGAGCGAACTGAAAAATTACGCAAACTCGGGCATCTGATCTTTGAGACAGCTTATAAATCCAGGGATGGCGAAATCATCCCCATTGAAGTCAGCGCCCGCGTCATCGAATATACCGGAAAAACAGTCATGCTGACCATTGCCCGTGACATTCGGGATCGGAAAAAGGCGGACCAGGAAAAGGCCAAGCTTCAGACCCAGCTCCGTCAGGCCCAGAAAATGGAGGCCATTGGTACTTTGGCCGGAGGGATTGCCCATGATTTTAATAATATTCTTTTCTCCATATTCGGATACACTGAGATGACCATAGATATAGTTCCTGAAAACAGTCCGGCTCAAAGAAATCTGATGCAGGTTCTGAAGGCCGCGGACCGGGCAAGGAATCTGGTTCAGCAAATTCTTGCCTTCAGTCGTGAAAGCAACCAGGAACTCAGGCCCCTGAGAATTCAGCCTGTCATAAAAGAATCGCTCAAACTGCTGAGAGCATCATTGCCATCAACCATTGAAATCAGACAGAACATTGATGAGAAATGCGGGTCTGTCATGGGAGATCCCACCCAGATACACCAAATTATGATGAATCTCTGTACAAATGCCTATCATGCCATGCTTGAAAGCGGAGGCGTGCTGCTGGTGAGCCTGGGAGAGACAGAACTCGGAGCGGATGAGACTATCTATTATTCCAATATTGAACCCGGATTATATTTGAAACTCAGTGTGAGCGACACAGGACATGGCATGATAAGCGAGACCGTGGAACGAATTTTTGATCCCTATTTTACAACCAAGGAAATGGAGAAAGGGACGGGTCTGGGGCTTTCTGTTGTCCATGGAATTGTCAAAAGCCATAAAGGGCATATTTCTGTTTACAGTGAACCTGGCATGGGAACAACCTTTCATATCTGTCTGCCTCTGGTTAAAAAAGAGCCGACCGAACAGAAACCAGTATCTGAAAAGCTTCTGTTAGGGAACGGAGAACGCATTTTACTGGTTGACGACGAACAACAGATTGTTCAAATGGAAAAACTGATGTTACAACGATTGGGCTACGAGGTCACGACGCTGACCAGTAGTTCAGAGGCCCTGAATCTTTTCCGAATGAAACCAGAGAATTTTGATCTTGTTATCACAGATATGACCATGCCCGGCATGACAGGAGTGGAACTGTCCAAAGCACTGATGGATATCCGAGCGGATATTCCGATAATCCTTTGTACCGGATTCAGCGAGATCATCACGGAGGAAAAAGCCAAGGCCATTGGTATTGATGAATATGTGATGAAGCCTATGCTCAAAAGCGAAATTGCCAGGGCCATACGACGGACCCTGGGGGATAAGGGGGGAACCTGATCAACAGACATATAAAAAATTCTGATTGTAACGGATTTTGGGGAGGCCCGGGGTTTTTTCCGCGGTATCGGGCGATATGACAGCGGACAGGAGGATGAAACGGATGTCCCTGCCCGGAATATCCGGTAAATCCTTAAATCCGATGTCATATTCGCGGGCCTCCCCCGAATCCGTTATAATCAGAAAAAATTTCCCAAAGCCGGAAAGATTGGAAAGACCTTTTGAAATTTATAGCCGGCAGTCCTGCACAAGCAGTGATGAATGAGATTCAGTGTCCCGATAATCAGGGGACTGAACGGGATTCATCACGACCTTTGCAGGACTGCCTTATCGCCAAAGAAAAGAACAGGGAGATTAAGACGGTGTTATTGAAACCGGAGAAAAAAAGAATAATAACCAACGAGGTGATATGTTATCGGAAATATTTTCCCATCCCCTGAGATATCGGGAGCATCCCCTGGCTTACCGTCTGCTTTTTTATATTCTGCTATTCAGTTCCTTTTTTACGATTCTGGACACTGCGTTTCAATTATATTTGGATTACCGGAATGATGTGGGCATTATTGAAGAAAGGTTGGAGGAGATCGGGGCCAGTCATGTTCCGGGCCTTTCAAACAGTTTGTGGCATTATGATGATCAGCTTACCGAAGCTCAGTTGAACGGGATATTGCGGTTGCCGGATATACAATATTTGGAAATACGGACGGAACAGGGCGAGCCGCTGACCACAATTGGGAAGGCGCATAAAAAAAACGATGTGATCTCTCATCAGTTTCCGCTAGTATATAAAAAGAAAAATATCCCCCGGATTGGCACGTTATATGTTGCCGCTACTTTAGAAGGGGTGTATCAGCGTCTGCATGGGAAAATATTGGTGATTTTGGGAACCCAGGCTGTTAAAACTTTTCTCGTATCCGCGTTTATCATTTTTATTTTTCAATATCTTATTGCGCGCCATCTGAAAACTGTTGCCCGATATTCCCAGCAGATTGATTTCAATCATTTGGATCATTCTCTGACCTTAAATCGTCCTCATTCCCACGGCTCTTATCCGGATGAACTTGACCAAGTCGTCAATGCAGTCAATAAAATGCGGGTAAATCTGATTCGGGATATTGCCGCACGTAAGCACGCCGAAAATGAACTCCGACAAGTAAAAAATTATCTCAATAATATCATCAATTCAATGCCTTCTGTTCTGGTGGGAACGGATCAGGAAAAATGTGTGATGTACTGGAACTTTGAAGCGGAAAAAATTACCGGCATATCTGCGAAGGAGGCCAGGGGACAGAGAATGGAAAACTTCTTCCCTCAGCTAAAAGAACATATAGAAAAAATAAACAGCGCCATGATATCAAAGACTCCCCAGAAAGCCGCCAAAGTGATGACCCGGCTGAACGGAGATACCCATTATTTTGATATCATGTTTTATCCCCTGATTGCCAACGGCGTGAAAGGTGTCATACTGAGGATGGATGATGTGACAGAACGGGTCCGCCTTGAAGAGATGCTTGTTCAGAGTGAAAAGATGATGTCTGTGGGAGGATTGGCCGCGGGAATGGCGCATGAAATCAACAACCCTCTGGGGGGGATTCTTCAGAGCGCCCAAAACATCTCACGGCGTATTTCTTCCGAACTTCCCAAAAATATGGAGGTTGCCCGGGAATGCGGGACTGATCTCAGGACAATTCAGGCTTACATGGAACAGAGGGGAATCATAAAATTCCTGGATGGTATCAGAACATCCGGCAAAAGAGCGGCAAATATCATTAATGATATGCTGCGATTCAGCCGGCCGGGTGAATCTCGTCTGATACAGGTCCGTCTGGCAGAACTTCTTGACAAAACTGTGTCGCTCGCGGCCCATGACTATGACCTGAAAAAAAAATACGATTTTCGGCACATCAGGATTGTCCGGGAATTCGAGCCTGATTTGCCGGAAATTTTCTGTGTGCCCACGGAGATTGAGCAGGTTATCCTTAATTTGCTCAGGAACGCGGCTCAGGCAATGACAGATAAAAAAGATAACACCACCCTACCATGTATCATCTTGCGTCTTTATCAGGACGGTGATATGATTTGTATTGAAGTGGAAGATAACGGCCCGGGAATGGATGAAAAAAACTGCAAACGCGCGTTTGAGCCTTTTTTCACCACAAAAACAGTGGGAATAGGTACTGGTCTGGGGCTTTCAGTTTCCTATTTTATCATTAACAATAACCATAAAGGCACGATGACCGCAGAATCGCTACAGGGCAAGGGGACAAAAATTATTATCCGTCTGCCCATTTACAGAGGAGAGAATCCCAATGGTAACGAATATCACTGAACCCGGCGTAACCGCCCTGATCATTGATGACGAGCCTCTTGTACGTGAAAGTATTGCCGCTTATCTGGAAGACAGCGGTTTTATTACGCTTGAAGCAGAGGATGGCCGCGCGGGGCTGGAAGTGTTCCGCCGGGAACGACCTGATATCATACTGGTAGATTTGCGTATGCCAAAGGTGGACGGTCTGGATGTTCTGGCTGCTATGAGTAAAGAATCCCCGGAGACGCCCGTAATTATGGTTTCCGGAACAGGTGTGCTGACAGACGCTATTGAGGCTTTGCGACTGGGAGCCTGGGATTATGTACTCAAGCCGATACAAGACATGGCCGTATTGGAACACGCTGTCTGTAAAGCCCTGGAACGAGCCAGGCTGCTGGTGGAGAACCGGAAATATCGTGAACATCTGGAGAGGGAAATCAGAAACAGGACCGCGGAACTTGAGGAGCGTAAGTGCGCTCTGGAGATAGCAAATGAAAAATTAAAAAAAGAGATGGCTGAACACAAGCAGACCGAAGCCCAGCTCCGCCAGTCTCAGAAGATGGAAGCCATCGGAACACTGGCAGGAGGAATCGCCCATGATTTCAATAATATCCTTTTTCCTATAATGGGTTATACTGAAATGGCCTTAAAAAATCTGCCTGAAGACAGCCCTGTCCGAAGCAATCTCAAAGGTGTTCTCAAGGCCGCACATCGTGCCAAAGATCTGGTCCGTCAGATTCTGGCGTTCGGCCGTCATAGTGATATGAAACAGAGACGTCTGAATATCCAATCCATCATTAAAGAGGCATTAAAGCTGCTCAGGGCCACTTTGCCGACAACCATTGAGATGCGTCAGCACATAGATAATGAGTGCGGCCCCGTGTTCGCCAGCCCTACACAGATCCATCAGGTAATAATGAACCTCTGTGCCAATGCGTATCATGCCATGCGTGAAAAAGGCGGTGTGCTGGAAGTGACGCTGAATGAGACCCATCTGCCATCTCGTGAAAACATCACATTGCTTCCGGGTATGGCCCCGGGTCTGTATCTGAAACTTTCTGTAAGCGATACAGGTCATGGTATGACAAGTGAAATCATGGAAAAAATTTTTGATCCGTATTTTACCACCAAAGACACCGGAGAGGGGACCGGACTGGGGCTTTCTGTGATACACGGAATCGTCAGAAATCATAACGGCCACATCACTGTTGAGAGTGAATGCGGCAAAGGATCAAGATTTCACATTTATCTGCCTGTGGCTACGGGCAAACCGGTCGCGTCAAGTCTCATATCCGACGAAGCCCGGGTTCCCACAGGCACTGAAAATATCCTTCTGGTTGATGATGAAGAACAGATCATTGATGTGGAAAAGCAGATACTCGAGGAATTAGGCTATCATGTTACAAGCCTGACCAGCAGTGCGGAGACGCTGGAGCTTTTTCGCAACCATCCGGAACGTTTTGATCTTGTGGTCACGGATATGACCATGCCGGATATGACCGGGGTGGAGCTGTCGGATGAACTTATGCGTATCCGTCCGGATATACCGATAATTCTTTGTAGCGGATTCAGTGAACGAATTACAGAGGAAAGCGTCAAAGCTATGGGGATTCGGGAGTATATGATGAAACCTCTGCTTAAAAGCGAAATTGCCAGGACAATTCGGCGGGCTCTGGACAGAGGAAAGAACTGAACCATGGAACAAATTCTAATCATTGATGATATGAAAGAAAACCTGGTATTGTATTCTGAGTTGTTGAAAAAATATATTCCCGATTACAGTGTTATCATTGCTCAGTCAGGTCGTGAGGGTATAGAAAAAGCAAAATCAGAACAACCAGTTACGATTCTGCTTGATATCAGCATGCCTGTCATGGACGGATTTGAGGTCTGTAAAAGACTGAAATCCGACAAAAAGACAAAGCATATCCCCATTATCATCCTTACCGGGATCAGAAGGGATACCCAGAGCCGTATCAAAGCATTGGATATCGGGGCGGACGCGTTTCTGACCAAACCCATCGGAGGAGCCGAGCTGGTGAGTCAGGTCAATGTCATGCTTCGGATCAAAAAGACAGAAGATCTCCTGCGCAGAGAAAAACAGCTGCTGGAGAATGCGGTAAAGGAGAGGACAAAGGACCTGGCCTGGGAAGCATCTGTAAACGAAGCCATCGCGGAACTGTCCGGTGCGCTTATCTCATCTCTGACAATTGAAAACATTTCGTTCCTCATACTTGACAAAGCCAAACGTCTTACAGGCAGCAACCATGGTTACACGGGCTACATTCATCCGTCAACAGGAGATCTGATCTGTCCTGCCGTAAGCGGAGATCCCCGGGATCTTTCCCAGAAACCTGGCAGAGATATTGTCTTTAAAACATTCGAGGGATTATGGGGATGGGTCCTGAACAATCGAAATCCCTTACTGATTAACACACCGCCATCCCTCCCGGATGCTTCGGTCACGCCCATGGGGCATATACCGATCCGGCGATTTTTATCTGCTCCCGCGCAGACGGATGAGAAACTGGTAGGGCAAATTGCCCTTGCCAACTCGGACCGGAATTATGATGATCATGACCTGAAGGTGGTCGAACGCCTCGCGGTGCTTTATGCTGTCGCGATTCAACGAAACTGGGCAGACGCGGAGCTTATCAAAGCCAGGGAGCAGGCCGAAGCTGCCAACAGAGCCAAGAGTGAATTTCTGGCAAATATGAGCCATGAGATTCGCACACCCATGAACGGTGTCATGGGGATGTTGGAACTGGCCCTGGATACGCAATTAAACGAAAAGCAGACAGAATATCTTACGCTGGCGAAATATTCCGCTGATTCCCTTTTGCACCTGCTGAATGAGGCCCTTGATCTGTCCAGGATTGAGGCCGGGAGACTGGAGATAAACCTTATTGACTTCAGCCTCTGTTCGGTGATTAAATCAGCCATTGCCCCTGTAAAATTGAAGGCAACGGAAAAGAACCTGGGGCTGAGGTATGATATTTCCGAGGATATTCCCGACCATCTTGTGGGAGATCCGGATCGTCTGCGTCAGATTATTGTAAATCTGGTAAGAAACGCCATCAAATTTA
The DNA here is from genome assembly GCF_017377395.1 of Desulfonema magnum. Classification (GTDB taxonomy): domain Bacteria; phylum Desulfobacterota; class Desulfobacteria; order Desulfobacterales; family 4be13; genus Desulfonema_C; species Desulfonema_C magnum. The sequence goes on from NZ_CP061800.1 coordinate 2,495,488, forward strand.
CCGAAAAAGGAGAGATTTTCGTTCAGGTCACTCTGGTAAAAAAAAAGGGGGACAGTGTGCTTCTTAATTTTTCCGTAAAAGATAACGGAATCGGAATTCCGCCCAATAAGCTGGACAGCATCTTTGATTGCTTTTCCCAGGTGGATGGCTCTATTCGCAGGAAATACGGAGGGGTCGGACTTGGCCTGAGCATTTCTAAAAAACTGGTGGAACTCATGGAAGGCCGCATATGGGTGGAGAGCGAAGTTGACAGGGGAAGCACCTTTTGTTTTACTGTTCCTCTGAGTCTGCAATCGAAAGTTCCCTTTTTAATCTCAGACCGAGGAAGCGTTAATGGACACTATGAAATAAAGAATACCAAAAACACTGAATCAGATTTTCCGGAGCAGTTTAAAAATAATATCAGAATTCTTTTAGCTGAAGATGATCTGACCAGTCAGAAACTGGTTACAAACATCCTGAACAAAAACGGCTATAAGCTGTCTGTTGTTTCAAATGGAGAAGCAGCTTTGGAGGTGCTGGATCGCCTGCATTTTGATCTTATTCTCATGGATATCCGAATGCCGGTAATGGACGGTCTTGAAGCCACAAGAAGAATCAGAAAAAAGGAGTCAGAAACCGATAAACCGGACACCCGGACATCACACCCCGGGTCTGAGATATCAGGCATCCCGATTATTGCTCTGACTGCTCATGCTTTTAAAAATGAAAGAGAAGCGTGTCTGGCAGCAGGTATGAACGATCATATCTCAAAACCGATAAACAAAAAGGAACTTTTAGAAATTATCGAAAAATTTCTTCCCAGCAGAGAACGGGAAGCATCAGAACAACCAATCTTAAAAAAAGCGTTGAATTCCGAACTCAAAGAGCGGACAAGGCTTGAGATCGAATTACTGAGGAAGGCGATTTCATCCCAAGATGAAAATTTAACAGAGTACCATGCACATAAACTAAAAAGTATGGCTTCTGATATGTCTGCGTCCAAGATGGTGGACGAGGTCTTTCGACTTGAACTTGCCGTCCGAAAGGGGGACACTGCAAAATACGATTCATTACTCCAAAGGGTTGAAAAAGCGTTTGGACAATTAATTGAGAATTGAGAATTGAAAATTGAGAATTATCAATTCTCAGCAGTTGAAAAATTTGCACACATCCTCGTTCCCGAGCTTCGAACGGTCATTAATTTTCAATTTTCAATTTTTAATTTTTAATTATAAAAGGGAGTGCTGGCAATGAGAATATTGATAGCCGAAGATGATTTTATTGCACGTCGTCAGTTAAAGGAGATTCTTTCCCCATATGGAGACTGCGATATTGTTGTTGACGGAGATGAGGCGGTTCGGGCATTCAGATTGGCCCGGGAAGAGAATTATCCATATAATCTGATCTGTATGGACATTATGATGCCAAATGTTGACGGGCTGGAGGCTCTGAAGCAGATTCGTGAGATGGAAAAAAAGCTGGGCATCAGAGGATCAAAAGAGGTGGATGTGCTTATGGTTACAGCGCTTGATGATCCGAAAACCGTTGTAAAGGCATTTTACAAAGCAGGAGCCACAGCCTATATTGTCAAACCGATTCAAAAGGCAAAGCTTCTCGAAGAGATTGGAGCTTTAGGTCTGATAACATAGTTTGCTAAATTCGGGCTGATTTAAAGCCCCGGAGAGCTTCTGAGAACAGCCCCGGCAATTTTATTACCGGGGTGTAAGAATATTACCGCATTTTTTCAGTTCTGCGGGAACGGCTGAAAAACCGTGATTTCAGCCGTCCACACAGAACCGGACGGAACTGGGAGATTTGTCATCCCCTTTACATACCAAAAATAAGTACCCGGCCATAAGTTTTCCGACAGTTATAAAAAATGTTTAAAAATTTTTGGTCATATACTTATCTTTTACCATGAAAATATATTCTTATGACCCGGAATGATCACCTCGATCATGAACATTTCTTCTTAATGCTTTGCCAACTGATCACCCAGAGGTTCGTTGCATTTGGGACACCGGCCGGCATATCTGCTGACCTGTCCCCGCCAACCGCAGTTCTTACATCGGATAACCTGAATGTGTTCGCTGACTTTCTCTTTTTTAAAAAGCTTTCTCACGGCTGATATCAATATCAGAAGCGCAATGATAACTCCCGCGGCAATGAGTACGTCCTGCACAGAATAGTTACCAAAAACGATTGTGTCCATTTCCATATGTAATCCTCCTTTATTTGAATTATTAACGCATTTTTACGTTTTCCATATAACATTTGGCATCCTTCACAAAAGCTGAAAAATAAGTACCTGAGCAAAAGTTTTTTATACATCTTCTTTTCCGGGCAAATATCGAAAACTTATGGTTAGGTACTTAGTTTACACTTTTTCCGAGTTGTAAAGTGTAAACTGTCAAATGAAAGATGCCTAACATTTTAAAAATTATATAAAAAATAATTGTTTCATTCAATAAAAAATTTTGATACGTTTAATCAAAATTTTTTTAATACAATGAATAGAAACAAATTTCAACTTTCAAAAAGTCAGAGCCTGTTTGAAAACTGAGATGCTGAGTCTTATGTTACAAATATGCCGTCCTTACAGGACGTTTCAAACACACTCTTACGCCGGCCTTAAATTATTCCACGGTATTTTATGGGAAATATATCAATGAATATACAAGACTTAGGTTTTAGTAAATGGTTTCAGGATAAAACTGACCCTGAAAAATCAGCCGATTATCAACTCGCCAGGGTTATTGCTGTAAATAAGGACAGCTATCTCATTAAAAACGAAAAGAATGACGTGCCCGCGGAAATAACCGGGAAGCTCATGTTCAGTGTGGATTCTTCCCTGGATTATCCCACAGTGGGTGACTGGATATGGGCGCAGTATTTTGATGAGGATACATTTGCTGTCATTCATGACATTGTTCCGAGAAAATCGCTTTTAAAAAGAAAGACATCAGGTAAAAAAACAGCGTTTCAGCTGATTGCCGCCAACATAGACACGGCCCTGATTATGCAGTCACTTGATTTTAATTATAATCTCAGGCGGCTGGAACGATACCTGGTCATGACAAATCAGAGCAATATTCATCCGGTGGTGTTATTAAGCAAGAAAGACCTGCTGCCTCCTGATGAGATCGAAAAAAAAATAGCTGAGATTCATGCCATCATGCCGAATATTCAGGTGGTAGCTTTCAGCAATAAAGATAATTCAGGTCCGGACAGTGTAAAAGAATTGCTGACCCCCAGAAAAACCTTTTGCCTGCTCGGATCATCAGGGGTTGGGAAAACCACTTTGTTAAACAATCTCATGGATAAATCAGTATTTGAAACGCAGTCTGTCAGAGAAAAAGACGGAAAGGGAAAACACACCACAACACGCCGTGAGTTAATTCATTTGGAAAACGGTGCCATGATCATAGACACACCGGGAATGCGGGAACTGGGAAATTTTGGTGTTGAAACAGGTCTTTCCCACACATTTAATGAAATAGAAGCCCTGTCAGCGCAATGCGCCTATAATGACTGCTCTCATATTCAAGAAGAGGGATGCGCTGTGCTGGCCGCGCTGGAAAACGGAACAATTTCCAGGGAACGGTATCAGAATTATATAAAAATGAACAAAGAATCTGCCTATTATGAGATGTCGTATCTGGAAAAAAAGAAAAAAGACAAGCAATTTGGTAAAATGTGCAAAACTGTGATGAAGCATAAAAAAAACAAAAGATAATGATAAGGAGGATGGTACGCCCGGCTGGGTTCGAACCAGCGGCTTTCAGCTCCGGAGGCTGACGCTCTATCCACTGAGCTACGGGCGCATATTGAGGGTGACAGATATGTTGGTGCTGAATGCTCCGGGAAACACCAAACTCAAAATCTGGTGTACTTAAACATTAAACGACAAATAAGTCAAGTCTGAAAATCATAATTTTTTATGGCTGTCTTTGCTTCTCCCACCACATAAAGAGAGCCTGCAATACAGATAGCGTCATCAGGCCCGGCTGTGTCAATGGCATATTTCACAGCGTCTTCCACATTGGGGATAATTTTTATGTCCTCAGTAAATTCCTTTGCCACGGGCTGAAGCGTTTCCGGAGGCAACGCACGGCCAATGACAGGACGGGTCAGGATGACTTTCTGGCACGCGGGAAGCAGAGATTTCAGCATGGCCTCATATGGTTTGTCATCCAATATGCCCACAACAAGCGTTATGTTCCGATTTCCCAGCTCATCTGATAAAAAATTCCCCAAATTCTGCGCGGCAACCAAATTGTGCGCCCCGTCTAAAAGTACAAAAGGAGACGCTGACACAACCTCCAGCCTTCCTGGCCAGCGATTTTGCTCAAGCCCGTCTTTCATGCTCTGCAACGGAATATCTGCCTTGCCTTTGTTCAGTATCTCACAAGTGGCAAGAACAAGGGCCGCGTTATCCACCTGGTGATTTCCCCATAACCCGGTACGCATGGCGCGCCATGTATTTTCAAAACCAAAATAGGTGAATGTCCCGCTTTTGTCCCTTCTCACCCGAAAATCATCCCCAAAACGGTAAAGCGGTGCTGATTTTTTTTCAGCAATTTCCTCGAAAACCGAAATTACATTTTTTTGTCTGGCACCGGTTACAACAGGAACCCCGTGTTTTATAATCCCTCCCTTTTCCCCCGCGATCTGGGCAAGGCTATCTCCCAGATATGAGCGATGTTCAAGGGATATGTTGGTGATGACGGAAATAGCCGGCTTTACGACATTGGTTGCATCCATACGCCCGCCCATACCGGTCTCAATCACTGCCCAGTCAACATTTTGCCTGGCAAATTCATAAAACCCCATGGCCGTCGCATATTCAAAAAAAGTCGGCTCACGATCTCCGTATCCGGCATTTTTCACAGCTTCGTAAGCCGTGACAACATCCTCATCGGAAATCGGATGATTATTTACACATATTCTTTCGTTAAATTTTACAAGATGCGGTGATGTGTAAAGCCCGACCTTGTATCCGGCAGCATGCAGAATCGAAGCCAGAGCAGAGGCAACAGAGCCTTTTCCGTTTGTTCCTGCAATATGGATACTTTTAAAATGTTCCTGGGGATTTCCCAGACCCTCAAGCATCTTTCGGATGGTTTCAAGACCCAGAATAATCCCGAATCTTCTGAGACCGAACATGGCCTCGAGACAGTTGTTGTAAGAATTTTTTATTGCTGTCATGTCTTCATAAAAAAACCCGGCAGAATGAAAAATCTCCGCCGGGTAAAAAGGCTTTCATTCTTATAATCACCCGTTGGCCGAGCCAACACATGAAAAAACAACCTTGAAGCTTGTGCTGCTGTCTGCGCTGTAAATACAAACAGTTTCCCTTAAATTATCCCCGGGATCTGTATTTTCTTGAAGCAGCTATTCTCTGTCGTCTTAAAGCTTCACGCTGTTTACGACGTCTGTACTCGCTTGGTTTTTCGTAGCTTTTTTTCAGTTTGAGACGCTTGAAAAGCCCGTCATTTTGAATTTTTTTCTTTAAAATGCGCATTGCTTTTTCAAGGTCATTATCCAGAACTTTAACCTGAATCGCCTTCAACCTACCTCGCCCCTTTCTTTCCATCAGATGAAAAAAAATAATATATTTCAACATTCCAGATGGTTATTTTATCATCTTGTTTATAACCCAAAATATATATCTGAAAATAAAGTTATTGGCAAGAAAATTTTTTTATACTCAGAAAATTATAGGGTAAACATCCCATAAAGAAACCGAGTTTTTTTGAAAAAAACTCGGTTTCTGTCTGATCTGACGGACAATTATGACCATTATTTGTTCAATGGGATTTGTCCTGAACAATAAAGGTGATGGTCATGACCATCACCCGGCTTTGCTTACCGGAAAGCTGTGTACAGGACAAAAATTGCAGAGGGAAAGAAACCCGGGTTTTTTCCCAAAAACGGGCAGCCTTGCCATGTCGGAAAAAGCCGGGTTTCTTTTTTTGTCCTGTACACAGAGCGGAAAGTTAAAGTTTTGAAACCAGCTCCGCGGTAACATCTTTCACACTTGGTTTGCCGTCAAGTTCGATGTATTTGATGCCGGAAGCGCCTTTAAAATAGTAAGCAGATGCAAGGGTTCCTGTCTCCGTGTCATAATAAATAGCATGACGCTTGCCAATGGCTTCCTCATCCTGATCATCGGAGCGGGTTTTTAATTCTCCACCGCAAACCCGGCATTTGTCCCCGTCCGGTTTGATCACGTCAATAAAGATGTTGTTGGGATGGTTGTTATCATTCACGCAAAGTCTGCGTCCCATGATCCTGTTTTTTGCGATTTCACGATCAAGGATAATTTCTATGACAATATCAAGGGCCATATTGGCTGCTTTCAGGGCCTCATCCAATTTTATAGCCTGGTTCTTGTTTCTCGGAAACCCGTCAAGAAGCCATCCGTCTTTGCAGTCATCCTGTTTCAGACGGTCAAGTATCATGGGGATCGTAATCTCATCCGGTACCAGATCGCCTTTGTCAATATATTCCTTGGCTTTGGCACCCAGCTCGGTTCCCTTTGAAATATTATCACGAAAGATAGCGCCTGACTCAATGTGGGAAATTTTGTATTTATCCTTTAAAATAGCGCCCTGGGTTCCTTTGCCGCTGCCGTTTGGCCCAAAAAACAAAATGTTCATCTAATCTTTTCCTTTCCTTAAATTAGTATGTTGATAATTCTTGTTATCGGATATACTTAACTATTTCTTGAGAGTCAAGCATATTTCACAATGATTCTGCAAGAAAAAAAATGAAGATTCTGCTGCCTTTCCAAAGCTGTTATCTTTTCAGCCTGCCGGATGAGAGGCTTTTTTGTCACAGCATCCCGGGGCCGCGCATTTGAAAACCGAAGTCTGACTTCCGCCTGTTCAATTTAGATCAAAAAAATGTTGCTTTTCAAGATAGTTAATTATAAATCTGTTTTAAATTATCAGTAAACCGGACAGAGTCTGAGGAGATAAATCATTCCATATATTCTGCTGTGAAAAAACCGAATTTCAGGACATTTCTCTCAAAGAATCCGCATTTTTTATGGGACAGATTTCCATTGTTCATAAATATTTTTTCCCAATTTACAAACAGGTCGGCCGGCAAAGGAGAAGTTAGCAATGTTAAAAAAATTTAAGAATTTGAGTCTGGTGAAAAAGATTGTTTTTGGTTTTTCAGGAATACTGATGCTGCTATTTACAGTGGGGCTGATTGCTTATAACGCCCTGAACAAAGCATCAGACGGTTTTATAAATTATCGGGAAATGGCGCGTGACACCGCGCTGATTGGCAATCTTCAGGTAAATATGCTCATGACACGTTTTCAGGCAAAGAATTACATTCTTTCAGGAAGTGAAAACAGTCTCAAGGAATATGAAGCTTATTACAGTAATATGGAAAACGTACTGGAAAAAGCAAACAAAGAGATTCAGGCTCCTGAGCGTGTGGCGAAAATCAGCGCAGTGAATATCGCTTATACAACGTATCATTCAGCATTTCAAAAAATCATTCAATTAAAAAATGAACGCAACAAGAATGTCAATGAAATACTCAATGTCAGGGGGCCTCTGATGGAACGCACACTGACAGAAATTATGATTTCAGCCTCTGAAGATGGGGATGTGAATATATCATACCATACAGGTCTGGCCATAAAGCATTTGCTTCTGGGACGGCTTTATATGGCAAAGTTCCTTGATACAAACGACCCAAAAACCGCGGAAAGAGTTCATGCGGAATTTGCCAGGATGGAGGAACAACTGAGTATTCTGGATAAGGAAATAGAAAAATCAGAGTGGCGTAAGAAGTTAGACACCGTGGCCCGGGCAAAGGACGATTACACGCGGAGTTTCGGTGATCTGTCGAAAATAATTAATGATCGGAATAAGATTATCACAGAGACCCTGGACCGCATCGGACCGAACATTACCCAAACTATTGATGAGGTCAGGCTTTCTATCAAAGCTGTTCAGGACGAACTCGGTCCCGGACTCGTGGCATCCGACAACAAAAGTATCACCCTTATCAGTGTCATCGCTGTCATTGCCCTGTCCGCAGGCATCGTTCTTGCCATGCTGATTGTGATACCTGTCAAAAAAGGGATTGCCAGAGCCATGGAGGTCACAAAAGCGGTGGCTGAGGGCGATCTGGGCATTGATATTCAGATAAACACCAAGGATGAAATCGGCAACCTCCTGGGCAATATGAAAAACATGGTGGAAATATTAGGTCACAGGGCCGGAATTGTCGAACAGATTGCCAACGGTACCCTGGACGAAAAAATAAACATTCTTTCGGACAAGGATATCTTTGGTCAGTCTCTTATCCTGATGATACAGAGGCTTCATGAGATTATCGGTGAAATAAGGTCTGTGACGGATGGTGTTCAGGAAGGCAGACTGGATATCCGTGCGAATATAGAATCCTTTACCGGCGGCTGGCATGAACTTATCGCCGGTGTAAATAACCTGACAGATGCCTTTGTGGCCCCGATTAATCTGACAGCAAAGTATATTGAACGGATATCCAAAGGAGACATCCCGGAAAAAATCAGCGATGAATACAAAGGAGACTTCAACGATATTAAGAATAATCTGAACCAATGTATTGACGCTGTGAGCGAGCAGGCGACCGCTGCCCAGCGCATTGCTGACGGGGATCTGTCTGTGCAGATTAACATTCGCTCCGAGAACGATGTGCTGGCAAAAAGTATGCGTAATGTTAAGGATATCTTACTACTGCTACAGCAGGAACTGATCCGGCTGACCCGGACATCCAAACAGGGCGAGCTTTCTGTGCGCGGAAACCCGGCGCAGTTCCGGGGCGCATATGCAGATGTCGTAAGCGGTATTAATGAGATGCTTGACGCCATTCTTCTGCCCATTACCGAAGGCAACCGGGTTCTGGCGCATATTTCCGAAGGCAAGATTGACGAAGTGATCACCGAAACTTACAAGGGGGATCACGAAAAAATGAAGCAGGCTGTGAACAATGTCGCGGCTGTGCTCCAAGGTCTGCAACAAGAACTGGTCCGGCTGACCCAGGCATCCAAACAGGGCGAGCTTTCTGTGCGCGGAAATCCGGCGCAGTTCCGGGGCGCATATGCAGATGTCGTAAGCGGTATTAATGAGATGCTTGACGCCATTCTTCTGCCCATTACCGAAGGCAACCGGGTGCTTCGTCTGATCCGAGGCGGAAATCTGCGGGAAAAGGTGGAAATTGACTGCAAAGGCGATCATGAGGAGATGAAGAAAGCAGTGAACGGAGTCCATGAATGGCTGACGGAACTCATCGGATATGTCACGAAAATTGCCAACGGAGATATGACCGCTGCAATGGCAAAGGCTTCGGAAGATGACCAGATCCATGAATGGCTGATGCTGATGAAGGATAACATTCAGTCGCTCGTGACTGAGGCGGATATGCTTGCCAAAAATGCGGTGGAGGGCAGACTCACTATTCGTGCTGAAGCAGAAAAGCATCGGGGGGAATATGCAAAAATCATCGAAGGGGTGAACAGAATTATTGACTCCCTTATGGGTCATCTGGATGCCATGCCGGCCCCCTCATTTATTATTGATCGGGAATTTAACATTCTCTATATCAACAACGCGGGAGCAAAATTGGTGGGAGTTGCACAAGACATGCTCATCGGAAGCAAATGTTACAATCACTTCAGAACCTCTGACTGCCGGACCGAAAAATGCGCCACAGGCCGATGTATGGAACAAAACTGTGAAATCAGCTCTGAAACACAGTCCTACGCGGGGGATAGGTGCATTGATATTTCATACACAGGTGTTCCGATAAAAAATGCAGAGAACAAAATCATCGGGGGCCTTGAAATTATTATGGATCAGACAGCCATAAAACAGGCGGCCCGCCTTGCTCAGAAGCAAGCTGATTATCAGAAAACTGAGGTTGGAAAACTCATCGCCAATCTGAGCAAGCTGGCATCCGGAGATTTGAATATTGATATTGAGGAAGCTGCCACAGATGAGGACACCCGTGTCATCGGAGAAAATTTCAAAAAGATCGGACAGGCATTGAAAGAAACCGTGATAGCGGTCGGGAACCTGGTGAACGACACAAATATGCTGGCTCAGGCCGCGACCGAGGGAAAGCTCGACACAAGGGCGGACATATCCCGGCATAAGGGAGATTTTTCAAAAGTGGTGGAAGGTGTCAACAACACCCTTGATGCCCTGACCGCGCCCATGAAAGTTGCCGCGGACTATGTGGACAGAATCAGCAGCGGTGATATTCCGAATAAGATCACTGAGGAATACAAGGGAGATTTCAATGAAATCAAGAAAAATCTGAATCTGCTTATTCATGTGACAAATGAAGTGACAGACATTGCCGGAGAAATTGCCAAAGGAAATCTGAGAGTAACGGTCGGAAAACGCTCGGAACAGGACGAACTCATGGCAGCGATGCAAAAGATGGTCCGGGACCTGACCGAAATCGCTATAAATGTCCAGAAAGCCGCCGGAGAGGTCGCCTCGGGCAGCCAGGAGATCAGCGCGGGCGCTCAGACGATTTCCCAGGGCGCGGCAGAACAGTCTTCGAGTGTTGAAGAAATATCCGGATCCATGGAGGAAATAAACAGCACCGTGTCACAGACAGCAGATAATACAAAAGAAACGGCTGTTATCGCTGAAAAATCCGCGGCTGACGCGTCTGAGGGAGGCAAAGCAGTTGCTGAGACTGTCCGGGCAATGAAGACCATTGCGGAGAAAATCAGCATCATTGAGGAAATTGCCCGCCAGACCGATCTGCTGGCCCTGAACGCGGCCATTGAGGCAGCCAGGGCAGGTGAACATGGGAGGGGATTCGCAGTGGTGGCAGCGGAAGTTCGCAAACTATCGGTGCGAAGCCAGACCGCTGCACAGGAGATCGGAGAACTCTCAGGTGTCAGTGTGGAGATTGCCGAAAAAGCAGGCAGGCTGATTGGTGATATTGTGCCGAGTATACGAAAGACTTCCGAACTCATAAGGGAAATCAACGCATCAAGCACGGAGCAGGCCACTGGAATTGAGCAGATCACCAAAGCCATCATACAGCTTGATCAGATCATCGGTCAAAATGCTTCCGCGACTGAAGAAATGGCCTCAATCAGTGAGGAACTCTCTGGGCAGGCTCATCGTCTGCGGGAAATGGCGGCATTCTTCAAAACAGAAGACCGGAAAACTCAGCATTTCTCCCGGAACCAGTCATCTCAGATTTCTCAGCCAGTTGCGAAGAGAGGCAGGGAGACATCTTCACATAAAGCAATGGCCCGGGACAGAATAACAGCGAATTCGGTTACTAATGGCTATGCTGATTACAAAAAGAAACGCGGGAAGAGTCTCGACTTAGATATTGATAAATCTGATGACAGTGAGTTCGAGGCGTATTGAGATTTGAAATTAAGATGCGAAACCGCTCGTTGTGTGATCTCCCTTCCCCTTCGACAAGCTCAGGGAGCGGGTAAATGGAAGCTACTCGTTGAGCCTGTCGAAACGCCTCCCCCCTTCGACCAATGCTGTTGAGTTAAGGCTGAACAGGTTCATCAGTGTTCTCTCCGAAGTGCGAAAAATGCTTTTTCGCATGCGCAAAAATAGAATTTTTGCACTCCGGACCCGTTCGGAACTGCCTTATCCGGAGTGCGAAAAATGCTTTTTCGCATGCGCAAAAATAGAATTTTTGCACTCCGGCCCCGTTCGGAACTGCCTTATCCGAAGTGCGAAAAATGCTTTTTCGCATGCGCAAAAATAGAATTTTTGCACTCCGGCCCCGTTCGGGACTGCCTTATCCGGAGTGCGAAAAATGCTTTTTCGCATGCGCAAAAATAGAATTTTTGCACTCCGGCCCCGTTCGGGACTGCCTTATCCGGAGTGCGAAAAATGCTTTTTCGCATGCGCAAAAATAGAATTTTTGCACTCCGGCCCCGTTCGGAACTGGCTTATCCGGAGTGCGAAAAATGCTTTTTCGCATGCGCAAAAATAGAATTTTTGCACTCCGGATCCGTTCGGAACTGCCTTATCCGGAGTGCGAAAAATGCTTTTTCGCATGCGCAAAAATAGAATTTTTGCACTCCGGACCCGTTCGGAACTGCCTTATCCGGAGTGCGGAAAATGCTTTTTCGCATGCGCAAAAATAGAATTTTTGCACTCCGGCCCCGTTCGGGACTGCCTTATCCGAAGTGCGAAAAATGCTTTTTCGCATGCGCAAAAATAGAATTTTTGCACTCCGGCCCCGTTCGGAACTGGCTTATCCGGAGTGCGAAAAATGCTTTTTCGCATGCGCAAAAATAGAATTTTTGCACTCCGGCCCCGTTCGGAACTGCCTTATCCGGAGTGCGAAAAATGCTTTTTCGCATGCGCAAAAATAGAATTTTTGCACTCCGGATCCGTTCGGAACTGCCTTATCCGGAGTGCGAAAAATGCTTTTTCGCATGCGCAAAAATAGAATTTTTGCACTCCGGATCCGTTCGGAACTGGCTTATCCGGAGTGCGGAAAATGCTTTTTCGCATGCGCAAAAATAGAATTTTTGCACTCCGGATCCGTTCGGAACTGCCTTATCCGGAGTGCGGAAAATGCTTTTTCGCATGCGCAAAAATAGAATTTTTGCACTCCGGATCCGTTCGGGACTGCCTTATCCGGAGTGCGGAAAATGCTTTTTCGCATGCGCAAAAATAGAATTTTTGCACTCCGGATCCGTTCGGAACTGCCTTATCCGGAGTGCGAAAAATGCTTTTTCGCATGCGCAAAAATAGAATTTTTGCACTCCGGATCCGTTCGGAACTGCCTTATCCGGAGTGCGAAAAATGCTTTTTCGCATGCGCAAAAATAGAATTTTTGCACTCCGGATCCGTTCGGAACTGCCTTATCCGGAGTGCGAAAAATGCTTTTTCGCAGGCGCAAAAATAGAATTTTTGCACTCCGGATCCGTTCGGAACTGCCTTATCCGGAGTGCGAAAAATGCTTTTTCGCATGCGCAAAAATAGAATTTTTGCACTCCGGCCCCGTTCGGAACTGCCTTATCCGGAGTGCGGAAAATGCTTTTTCGCATGCGCAAAAATAGAATTTTTGCACTCCGGCCCCGTTCGGAACTGCCTTATCCGGAGTGCGAAAAATGCTTTTTCGCATGCGCAAAAATAGAATTTTTGCACTCCGGATCCGTTCGGGACTGGCTTATCCGGAGTGCGGAAAATGCTTTTTCGCATGCGCAAAAATAGAATTTTTGCACTCCGGATCCGTTCGGAACTGCCTTATCCGGAGTGCGGAAAATGCTTTTTCGCATGCGCAAAAATAGAATTTTTGCACTCCGGCCCCGTTCGGAACTGGCTTATCCGGAGTGCGAAAAATGCTTTTTCGCATGCGCAAAAATAGAATTTTTGCACTCCGGATCCGTTCGGAACTGCCTTATCCGGAGTGCGGAAAATGCTTTTTCGCAGGCGCAAAAATAGAATTTTTGCACTCCGGATCCGTTCGGAACTGCCTTATCCGGAGTGCGAAAAATGCTTTTTCGCATGCGCAAAAATAGAATTTTTGCACTCCGGATCCGTTCGGAACTGCCTTATCCGGAGTGCGAAAAATGCTTTTTCGCATGCGCAAAAATAGAATTTTTGCACTCCGGATCCGTTCGGGACTGCCTTATCCGGAGTGCGGAAAATGCTTTTTCGCATGCGCAAAAATAGAATTTTTGCACTCCGGATCCGTTCGGAACTGCCTTATCCGGAGTGCGGAAAATGCTTTTTCGCATGCGCAAAAATAGAATTTTTGCACTCCGGCCCCGTTCGGAACTGCCTTATCCGGAGTGCGAAAAATGCTTTTTCGCATGCGCAAAAATAGAATTTTTGCACTCCGGATCCGTTCGGAACTGCCTTATCCGGAGTGCGAAAAATGCTTTTTCGCATGCGCAAAAATAGAATTTTTGCACTCCGGATCCGTTCGGAACTGCCTTATCCGGAGTGCGGAAAATGCTTTTTCGCATGCGCAAAAATAGAATTTTTGCACTCCGGCCCCGTTCGGAACTGCCTTATCCGGAGTGCGAAAAATGCTTTTTCGCATGCGCAAAAATAGAATTTTTGCACTCCGGATCCGTTCGGAACTGCCTTATCCGGAGTGCGGAAAATGCTTTTTCGCATGCGCAAAAATAGAATTTTTGCACTCCGGCCCCGTTCGGGACTGCCTTATCCGGAGTGCGAAAAATGCTTTTTCGCATGCGCAAAAATAGAATTTTTGCACTCCGGCCCCGTTCGGAACTGCCTTATCCGGAGTGCGAAAAATGCTTTTTCGCAGGCGCACCTCCGGGATTGAAATTATTCCAAAAGATTTGAAATAAAACAGCCTCCTCCGTCCCCGCCATCATCTGATGCCGCATCTTTTGCAGGATTAATTTTAACTGTCACTGATGCTGTGTTTGAATCAGCCTTCCCGTCACTTGCTTTATAAATGAAATTATCGCTGACAGCATTACCGCCGTCATGCGAATAAGTAAATGAGCCATCAGCGTTTAAGGTCAGACTTCCGTGAGAAACATCGTTAATCAGAAATGCTGTAAGCGTATCACTATCCGCATCTGTGTCGTTTCCGAGTATCCCGGGAGCATTTTCGCTGATTTCATCACCTTGGCTGACCGTGTAAATATCATCAAAAGCCTCTGGTGTGTCATTGGATTTGGGAACATAGGTATAAATAAAATCAAGAAACGCTGTTATTCGGGTATAAACCCCGTAAAAATCCGGTTGTGCGCAACCCTCGCCCCAACTCACGATTCCCGCCAGCTTCCAAGTATCTCCGTCCGGCACAACAAGAGGCCCCCCGCTGTCATTTCGGCAGGCGTCTGTTCCGCCCTCACTGCGACCCGCACACATCATATACTCAGTAATGGGATCATCATAATACAGCTTCTGATTGTAGCTTTTATTGCAGATGTCATTGGAAATAATGCAAACTGATGCCTGACGGAGCTTTTCAGGAAAGATATCATTACGCGCCGAAGTCGTTCCCCACCCGATAACAGCAGCTTCCTTTCCATCGAGAACCGCATTGCCCGCCACCGGCCGTATTGTCGGATAAGAGACAGTTTCTTCCAATTCCAAAAGGGCAATATCCGCATTCCAGTTATTTTTCTTGTCATAACACGGATGGGAAATGATTCTTTTCACTTTTATCCATTCTCCGATGTCATTTTTAAGATCATGGACGCCCAGCACCACTTCAATATCCTCAGGCTCCAAAGCGTCCCCATGGATATCCTCTGCACAATGCGCTGCCGTGACAACCCAGTTGGAATGGACAAGCGACCCCGCGCACATCAGACTATCATAAAGCGATCCCTTGTCAGGATAAACCAACGCGGTTATCCACGGCCAGGCTCCTTGTTCCGATTCATAACCACCGACGATCCTTGAAGATGCTTTTCGGGACGCGTCCTGTTTTACACTTTTATTCATATCCGCATAGCCCGATCCTGTGGCTAAAAACATCAAAAATACAATAAAATAAAGCTGTTTCATAAAAAGAAATCCTTGTCCCCTTTGTTCTTGCGATAAGCCGTTAAATGTTTTTTTTGATAAAATCAGAGAGGTTACATTCTGTGATATCCCAAAAAGCTGATCAAAATGCAGGCTCAGACTGAATTTATTGAAATTTTACCGTGAAAAATACATTTTGAAAACCCGGTTTTTTATCTGAAAATATTTTTATAACCGGGGGTAAAAAACCCGGGTTTTTCATGAGCGTTTATTTTAAGCTTCAAGTACCTAACCATAAGTTTTCGATATTTGCCCGGGAAAGAAACCCGGGGTTTTCCCCGGAATGATTTGATGCCGCGGAATGAAAAACCCCGGTTTCTCCGCGGTTCACGGAAAAAAAGATGATAACTCGATGGTCAAATTTTTTTCTGTCATTCCGTCTGGCTAAGACTTTGAAAGCAGGAATGTAGATATAGCCATTTGCTTCTGTTACAAATACGGCCTTATACTCAGCAGATCGGAAAAGTTTTCAGGCCCTCTCGGGGCGGACAGGCCGAACAGGGAAGAAACCCGGGATTTTCCGGCGGAGGGGGACACTTTGTCCGGGGAAAACCCCGGGTTTCTTTTGTCGTCAATAAGCTTCTCAGTCGTCCTGACAAATGCGATAATATCCTCAGTCTCACTGATTACGCTTTTTGAAAACAGTCTTTGTAACACATATTTCTGATTATAACGGATTTTGGGGATGCCTGGGAATATGACATCGGATAAGGGGATGAAACGGATATATCAGGCCGATCCCGGAATCCGTTGTCATGTCGGATAAGAGGATGAAACAGATATATCAGGCTGATCTTGGAATATCCGGTCAATCCCGGAATCCGTTGTCATATTGACCGGCCTCCCCAAAATCCGTTACAATCAGACATATTTATTATATACCAGGATAAAATTAAAGGTTTCAGCGCAGACAATCGCAGAGATGTGTAGCGGACACGTCTTTGTCATGTAAGACCTGAGGCAGCAGATCAAACAGTGATTATTATTATTATTATGTCTGTTTTTTCAGATAAAAAAATCATACTGTTTTCTCCAATAGTATTACTTCTTCAGATTTCAAAACCTTGTCAATATCAAGCAGAATCTTTACCCCTCCCTCCATTTTTGCCATGCCGAGGATGTAGTTCGTATCCACCTGTGTGCCGAAAGCCGGTGTATCTTCAATCTGTTCGGCTTTGATATTTAAAACTTCTGAAACAGTATCCACGACAATGCCGATCATAACTTTTCCTGTTTCCCCCGCAATTTCCACCACGATGATGCAAGTCCGGTCGGTGTAATCAATTGCATCCATGCCGAATCTCAGCCTGAGGTCCATTACCGGAATCACTTTGCCCCTCAGATTAATAACCCCTTTCACAAAGTCCGGAGTTTGCGGAACAGCCGTCACCGGCATCATTCCGATAATCTCTTTAATTTTTAATATACCAATGCCATATTCCTCATCTGCCAGGGTGAAGGTCAGATACTTCCCTCCCATTTCATCCATTGCTTTTATCGCCTGATCCATTTTTTCAGCCAACTTTGCCATTACCTTATTCCTCCTTTGTTATATTAGTATCGAAGATATCTTATTTGTTGACTTTTATCTGTAACACAACAATATCGTTCGGCATGATTTTTGCATAGCCGGACGGAAATGCCCGGCATTTCCGCATTTTGGAGAAATTGTTTCCGAAAAACGCCCGGCGGACATTTCGGGATTTCAGTTTTCCGGATATATGAATTCAGTTAGTTACAAATGTATGCAAAAATCGTGCCGAACGGTATTGGTAACACAACCAAATAAATGCTGACGGGCTACTGAAATGTAAGACATTTTTTTAAATTGTTTCTTAGGGCAATTTGAAAAATTGTCGGTAGTGTTCCAAAACTGGAGCTAAAATTTTTAACCATTTGAATCAATTTAGGAAATATCGGCTCATGTCCAGTTTTGGAACACCACCAAATTGTCCTGTATGCTTTTGGATTTTCCGAATTTCTTCCACCCCTCATATTTAATGCGGTGAGGCACTGGGCGATGTTCAAGTCTTTTTGTCATTCCGTTCGATGACTTGACAACACTCGCCGAAGTCTGAGTTCACGCCGAAGCCTGCGAAAGCATGAATGACAAGCTTTTTGTTCGAATCGGGTCAAAAAAATTTGGCCATCGAGTATATAGGAAGTCATAAAAAATATTTTAATAATTAAAATAAGTTCAGATAAAAAAGAAATTTTCACGGCAGAAGAATTGGAAATCCCTTTTTCTGATTGTAACGGATTTTGGGGAGGCCCGGGGTTTTTTCCGCGGTATCGGGCAATATGACAGCGGACAGGAGGATGAGACGGATGTCCCGGCCCGGAATATCCGGTAAATCCTTAAATCCGATGTCATATTCGCGGGCCTCCCCCGAATCCGTTATAATCAGCCTTTTTTTATTGGAGATTCTTATACTCAGTAGATCGAAAAGTTTCCGGACTGTGTGCGGTATGACAGAGAAACCCGGCTTTTTTTCCCGGACAGAAGACTCCCCCCGCCGGAAAAAGCCGGGTTTCTCCCCATATGCATCAGGCTAAGATTACAACCTACTGTTTTTATTAACTCTGATTTTGCCGGACGGGGTTTGCAACCCCGTCCGGAATATTTTCCGGATCGCCGCCCGCAAACGTTTCGGACGGGGTTGCAAACCCCGTCCGGCAGCCGTCCCGCATTCTTAGCCTGATGCATATGGGGTTTCTCCCCATATGCATCAGGCTAAGATCATAACTCATTGTTTTTATTAACTCGTGATCTGCCGGACGGGGTTTGCAACCCCGTCCGAAATATTTTCCGACCCCCGAAAACAAACGTTTCGGACGGGGTTGCAAACCCCGTCCGGCAGTCTTAGCCTGATGCATATGGGGTTTCTCCCCCGTTTGCCGTGTCTGTCCCGCGACAGCCCGAAAACTTTTCGATCTACTGATACTCGGTGATCAGGTTTTTTCGGCCTGTAGGATTTGCTGATAATTTTTACTGATGATAACGGATTTTAAACAGAGATTTTCCGGCCTGCCTGTTTATCTCTTTCTTAACTGTAACAAAACCCGCGTCATTTTTTCAATATCAGAAAGTGTTTTCAGTGCGCTTTTAAAGTTAAACCTGTTTATCTGATTTTCCAACTGTATTATTATTTCCTGTTCAATCCCCAAATCATCTAAATGCGCTTTCATTGAATTCAAATAGGACTCGGCTTTCGGATTGTTTTTCAGCAGCATCTGGGAAAGTTCAACGAGCAAAGGCAGAATTTCAACTTTTGAATTATCAGAAAATTGGGGTTTGCTGAACTCAGGCTCAAAAAATTCAGTTTTCCCATCTTCTGCTTCGGATTTTTTTACAGAATCCAAAATCTCTGTCAGAGTGTATTCGAAATCTTCCAATAACCCATTCAACGCTTTTGTTGTTTTTCTTTGTTTTATTCCTGATTCAAGTTGTATGGCTGCCATATACAGCGCCTGGGCTGAAAGATTCCCGGCCACGCCTTTTATAGCATGGGTTAATTCCTGGGCAAGCCTGATATCTCCCTTTTTCAGGGCTGCTCTGATGTTATCCGGTGTATTTTTATAATCTCTTGAAAATTCACTTAAAAGTTTCTTGAAAAGTTTTTTGTTTCCCATAAACCGCTTCAAAGCGGACTCTGTATCAATTCCGGAAAGTTTGGCCGTGGCCGGAAGTTGGGAAGCAGCCGAAGCCTGCTGTGTTTCGGGTTCTGGTTGCTGAATAAGCGGATTTCCGGCTTTCGGTTTTATCCATTTCGCCAGCACAGAATATAACTCTTCAGTGTTTATGGGTTTGGCCACATAGTCATCCATGCCGGATGCGATACATTTTTTCTGATCACCTTTCATAACATGGGCAGTCATGGCAATAATGGGAATTCTGCAAATTGAAAACTGGGAATGTTTTTGTTCAATGTTCAACCGGGGATATTTATGCGACAATGCGTTTTCCCAGTTCCGGATAATCCGTGTGGCTTCAAATCCGTCTATTTCCGGCATTTGCACATCCATCAGCACAGCATCATAGGGACATTCTTCCGGCATGCCCCTGCATATAAATTGAATCGCCTGCTTCCCATTGCCGGCAACCTCCGAACTTACTCCGGCGATGCGAAGCACCTCCGTTGCCACCTGTTGGTTGATGATATTATCCTCAACCAGAAGAACATTTGCCCCTCTGATTTTCTCTGTCACCGCATTTTGTTTTTTTGCAGTTTCTTCGTGTTCGGATTCCCTCGGAGATTCCTGTCCGAAAACTTCCATGATGATATCAAACAACAAGGAAGGCTTCACCGGTTTTACGAGAAAAGAATTTACTTTTGGGATCCCCCCGGCTTGGTCTGCTGAACCCTCCTCACCGAAATTGGTTGTTATGATAACCGGTATTCTGGTTAATTTCAAATCTTCTCTGATTTTTTTTGCGATTTCGGTTCCGTCCGAATCCGGCATCCTCTGATCAACAATAACCAGATCATATGAATTTGTATCTGTTTCTGCCAGTATTTCTAACACTTGTTGTCCGAAACTGGCGAGGGTCACATCAAACGTGAAAGATTTCAGAATGTTTTCCAAAACCTTCAGAGATGCCTCTTTTCCGTCCGCCACCAGTGCCTTCATTCCCTGAAGATCCGCAGGAAGCTTGTGTCTTTTTTCTTTGTGTCCCCTCTGCCGGGCCAGGCTTGCCGTAAAATAAAAAGTGCTTCCCAGATCCGGTTCACTTTCCGCCCATGCCTCGCCGTTCATCATTTCCGCCAGTTGCTTACAAATGGCCAGTCCGAGCCCCGTACCGCCGAATTTCCGGGTGATGGAACTGTCTGCCTGGGTAAAAGAGGTAAACAATCTCGGCAAAATTTCCCGTGATATGCCGATGCCTGTATCGCTGACAGCAGTCCTGAGCGTGGCCCGTTCGGCATTTTTCTCCACCAGACTTACGCTGACAATGATCTCTCCCTTGTCTGTAAATTTAATTGCATTGTTCACTAAATTAATGAGAATCTGCCCAAATCGCAATGGATCGCCGACCAGCGCACAAGGCACATCGTCGTCAATTAAAATAACCAGTTCGATTCCGCTTTCAGAAACTTTCTCGGAAAACATATCTGCCAAATTGTCTGTAACATCATGTAACTGAAAATCAACAGACTCCAAATGCAGTTTGCCTGCTTCAATTTTAGAAATATCCAGGATATCATTGATCAGCACAAGCAGCGAATGGGCGGAAGTTCGTACCGTGTTCAGATAATTACGCGTCTTGGGGGATATCTCATTTCTGAGTGCCAGGTTGGTCATGTTAATAATGGCGTTCATGGGGGTTCTGATCTCATGGCTCATATTGGCGAGAAAATCGCCCTTGGCCCGGTTGGCTGTTTCAGCGTCTTTCCTGGCCGTCTCAACTTCCATGAGGGCTTTGTTCAGTCTGATATTTTTATGCCCGAGTTCTCTTGTCCTTTCAGCAACTTTCTGTTCAAGTGTCTTACTGTATTCCTCCAGTTTTTCATAAGACCTCTTCAGGTCTTTGCTCATTTCAATAAATGCTGTCCCGAGTACGCCCACTTCATCTTTTGAACGGACCCGAATATTCGAAGATACGGAAAAGTCACCTTTTGAAAGCTTTCTGGCTGAATGTGTGAGAAGAATAAGAGGTTTTAAAACACTTGCGGACAGGATAAAAACAATAACAAAACAGACTGCCATAAATCCCAGTGAGGTCAGTGTGGATTTATACACTATTTTTTTTATTTCCTGCTGAATCTGTGATCTGGAGGTTTCAATTTCTTTGTCAAGGTGCTTCAGGCTGCAGATCAGTCTTAACACCCCCCAGGGTTTGGTGCTGATTTGAACTGGCTTTACAATTTCAATGACGGATTCATTTCCCTCTCTGAACTCTGTTATTACAATTCTTTTCCTGTCTATCGCCTGAATATCTCTTTCAGTCAGCTTATTCAGAGCCGGATCGGATATCAGTGTATGAATAAGCACAACACCGAACGTATCCATCAGGACGGCGTACTTGATTTCCTCGTTGTTTTCAACCCTGTCTCTGACTGATTTCATGGCACCGGAAAAATTAAAACTCGCGATGTCGTTTTCCACCTGTCGCACAAGATCAGCAATTAAGCTCTTTCCGCGTTCAATTAAATTTTCCTTTATCAGTGATATTCTTTTATTCAGTTCATCCTCCAACATCTCCTTTTGTGATGATATCTGAGTATATGTCAGAATTGCCACCAAACAGGCCATCAGAACCATCATAATAGCAATCAGCTTCCATTTAATACTGCGTTTGACAGAAATCTTATCTTCTGACGCATTATCTGACATTTATCAAACTTCCTAAGTGCTTAAAGGACTCGAAAAAAACGTACTATTCAGGCTGTGATACAGGCAGAATGCAAAAAAAACTGTTCCCTTTCTCTGTTTCGCTTTTATACGCCTCATCTGAAAATTTTCCGGGAACGATATCCGCGTCCATTTTCTTTCTGGTTGCAACATTAGTCAGAACAACAGGCTCTGTCCGAATCTGTTTCAGTTCTTTTTCAACGTTCATCTCAGCATCTTCCCTGCTGACACCAGAGCATGCTGAGAAATTGCATAATTCGCATTGATGAGAGTGATAAAGAAAAATGTTAAAATATGAATTCCCATCTTCCTGTTTTTCATGATTGCCTCTCTTTTTTTCACTATCTGAATTTTGTGTGGTCATATCAATTATGAAATTTGATCCGTCCTGTTCTTCCTGAGAACGGTCACGACCCGATGGCCACGAGGAAACATTATAAAGCAGAACAGGAAGATATGAAAAAGAAGTTAAAAATGTTTACTTGTTGTCAGGCAGAGTCTGGAAACTCCTGTCCGGGAACTCTTTCTCCTACAGGAAAGGCGGTGTGAAATCTGGTTTGGCTTATGTTCGGAACGTCCGGGCAGAGTCTCGCTGTACAGGTTCCCGGACAGGCCCTGGGAACCAGTGACCCTGCTTATCAGGTTTTTAATTTTATTCAATAACCTGGTTAACCGATCCCAGTGCATCTTCGCTGTATTGCAGACCATATTCCTTTACCTTCTTCAGATTCAGAATAATGTGTGATCCTGCGGGAAATTGTACTTTTTCGGCTGGTTTTCTGCCGGACAGTAACTCCTCGGCTATGCCCGCGGCCTGTCGGCCAATGGTGGGATTATCTGCTGAAACAACCAAAATTGCGCCGTATTTTGCAAAAACACCGTGATAGGAAAAAACAGGTGTTTTTTTTGTATCGCATTGTTTTAATATTTTAAAAAGATTTTTTTTATCAGACATGACCATCGGATCAGATATGAGCCAAAATGCCTGGATATCAGGCAGCAGCTTTTGCAGTTTGGTAACAGCGTCATTGCCATCGGAAACCGCATGACCGATAATTTCAACATTCATCTCTTTGGCCGCTTCCACGGTTTTCTTAAACCACTCTCCGGTGTACTGTCGGCTATACAGCACCCCGAGTTTCTGAATCTTCGGGAAGATATAGCGAAACAGCATGAGCTGCATTCCGGTATGAAGTTCATTGGACACGCCATAGGTTCTTTCGGTGACAGGCAAACGAAGCCAGTTGATAACCGAGGAAAAAATAACAGGCTTCTCATCCGCGTACTTGTTCGCAATAAGATACGCTTTGGTTCCGATACAATAAACAACGCAATAATCTTTATCATCCAATAACGCGTCAATCTCGGAAATGGTCCGTCTCCTATCCTCCAGCCGGATTTCCGTAACAGGGATCGGATAAGAAATGGCCTTATGGAATTCCTCCTGTACTTCTCTGTATTTTTCAACCGAAGCATCAGAATTGATCACCATAATTTTTCTTTTATCATCCGCAGATAGCAGGCCAGGCAAAAGAAGAAACAAAAACAGAAGGCACAATAGTTTTTTTGATATGATTTTAATCATTCTCTCCGTTATATTCATTGTTTCATTGTTATAGCTGTTCACTTTGATTATCCCTCCAATTTCGACTCATCTGACGGATCAAATTTTTGCCAGCCATCCAACCCGATCATTTTTATTTTATTCCTTCCATCCGGGTCCCCGGACATATTTTGAATAATCCGCAGAATACTTTCAGCGTCCTTTGTAAAACTTTCAGGCGTGGCTAATATTAAAAGCAAAGATTCTCTGCCTTCGGAAAGAATTGTCATTTTCCGATAAAGCACAGGGTTTACTTTTTTTAATTTTTCAAGAGAATTTCTTGTTGTCAAAGCACACTGTGACATCCCGAAACCTACGGACATCAGGGCATCAATATCTTTGGGCACAGTCAGTATTTTTGCCTTGTCTGCCGCGCCTTTTTCCCTGAACATCTCTCTGAGTACGCTTTTGGTATGCTGAATGCTGGTGGCGGACGCTATGCGCCCTGTTTTTGATGACTCCGGATTAACGGATTTGTCCTTGCCCACCAAAATTCTTTTCTGATGGGTTTTGCCGTTCCGCACGCCCACCAAAACCGGTCTGAGAGAATAGGTCTTGTATATATTTCTGTAATGCCAGCTGGATAGCAGCAAAAGACATTTTTTCTTGTCTCTGACATGCATTTCAAAAGCCTTTCTGTCACTGAAAGGCTGAAATTCATAAGGGTGCGGCTCTTTTAGGTCGACTTCCCTTCCACAAATTCCTTTGATGACAATTCGTCCAGAATGGCCGGGTCGGAATACTTTGAATAATGGTTTCTGTCAAATTCCTGAAGCTCATAAAATTTCCAATAATCATCAAAATCACCGCTTGATCTCAGTGATCGAAGCTTCAGCACCGCCTCCGCACCTTCCAGACTCCACCGGGCTCCGGTGATATCCATCCTGTCCCTGATCAGATGCCGGCAGGCGCCTTCGATCACACCTGTGGCAATCGGCAATCCCTCTCCGAGATACTCATTGTAACGCAGATACGGCGAATTTTTGAGAAGATAGTCGGCGCACACATCGACAGGTTTTCTCGAACTCCGTCTTATCTTCAGAAGGGTGGCGGACCTTCTCATCCCCCCGGCAACAAGACTGGCTCTGCCCCGCAATATTCCCAGAAGACGTTCTGAGACCCATTTTTCGGATGTCCTGCTTGCCTCATCATGAAAAACCCTCGCAGCTTTCCACAAATACTCGATGACGTGAATGATGTCCAGTATCACCACGGCGCTCACCGAAAATTTTTCGATCTGCCTGTTGACACTTTTCAACTGATGAGGATCCCCATCAACCAGACACACCCACTTTTTGCTGTTTGACGGGTCTCTTCTCAGAGCCTCCTCGAAAATCTCACGAATGACATCCTCCCGACTTTTCTCCAGACTTGCCCACACCCTCTTTGCCACGGGGCGGGGCCTTCCTTTTTTTTCCGATTCCGATTCCGGTGCGAATTCTCCTGCCACAGATTCGGGGGAGCGTACAAATCTCTCCATATGATAAACTGACGCGACAGTTGCCATGCGCTTACGATTTTTCTTTTCTCCCTTGGAGATTCTCTTATTCAGCTTTCTTCGGGCATTTTCAGCCTTTTTCCTTGTCTCCTCCCTCAGATCCTCCTTCCTGACAACTATTCCCTTGCCATCCGTTGTCAGAATCAGCAAAGGCAGTTTTTCCGCCTCCCCGGGCAGGAGGCTGCAAGTCTGCTCATAATACTCGTCAAAACACCGCACCGCCTTCCGGGACAGGTGTTCCGCCTGTCTTTTATGCATTCTCACTCCGGTCTGCCGTCTGATCGAATCTGTCGCTTCCGAAAAAGAACTTTTCGAGACTTCCAGGGCAAGTGCCTTTCTGATTCCGTAAGAATGGATGCCTTCGGGAAGATTCAGGACAGCATCCAGGGGAAACAGACTGCTCTTCCCGGGACGCGAATAACCTGTGCGTTTTATTCTCACCTTCCCGAACACTGTCATCACTGTCCTTTCCCGCAATATCTTATGAGTTCGTTCAATGCCATCGGAACCGGTCACGGATTTCCATACGTCATCTCCGCAAGCCCGGATTCTCAGATGATCTTCCATGAGTCTTCGCATCAGTTCGCGGCCTTCGCCGGACAAAAGATTTTCCAAATCACTGTGAGTCATAGAATGACTTTCAGGCAACTCCAGATGGCCGATGAGTTCCAGATATTTCTCTGTCGAGGCGGCGAAGGCAACTTCTGTTGTTGACAAGGACGACAATTATGATTTTCTTTCCTGTTTGCCATTTATCAGCATTTCCCTCATATGACTGTCCACTTTTCATACATAGCAAATAATACATAAAAAATCAAGGATAAAAATTTGTATCATTTATATATGATTGAATTTTCCACTCGACCTAAAAGAGCCGCACCCAATTCATAATTACCGAAACTGGAAAGATAGCTGTCGAATTCTATTTTCAGGGATTTGAAATTGTTAATATTGCTTTCGGAGCTGTAAAAATAAATAGTTGTCTTATTTGCTCCTGCGAATACCGCGGCCGTCACCCAGAATAGCAGGACACAGAAAAAAACAAGCGTCGGAACCCAGATACGCTTTACAGCTTTACGCCTTTGTATCTCATAAAATTTCATTCGTTGATGTAAATTGCTTGTCATGCTTACTATCCCTCAGCATATTGGCAGGTGATTACAATTCATGCCCTGCCGGATTGAGAAAATGCAAGGTCAGGCACCCTGGCGCATATATTTCGATACGCAGTGAGTCAGTTTTCTGAAATGTTGTAAACTTCGGAAGTGGCTGAATATCGAAAACTGTTTGTCCGGGTACTTAACACAAATGCCAAAGAGTAATTTTTCACTTCTCAGTTAAAACCTGTTTGTCAGAAATCTGATCACCAGGTTTCATAGAATTTGCTTTTACAGATTTATTCTGACCCTCAGTCAAAATCATAAGAAAGCTGCATCCACCACTCACGCCCGGGGCGGGGAAAATCATCAGCATAAGTATAGCCAATATTGCCATCCGCGTCTTTGTACGCGGGCGCGGGAAAAATAATTTCGCTGTCAGACAGATTTTTGCACCCGCCTCGTAATGTCAGGCCCTTTGTGAAGCAATTGAAGATGCTGGCGCTCAGATCCAGGCTGTAATATGCGGCCGGATCATCTCGTTCATCTTCAGAGGCCCGATGCCGTTTTCCCACATAGCGGTATTGCAAGTCAAAAGCATAATCTTGCTTAGGCCTATATAAAAGCTCTGCATTTCCTAGCCACTCGGTTGCCCCCATAAGAGATTTTCCCTGCCCATCCTCAGCGTCAGCAAAGGAGAGACTTCCGCTGAACCGGAGATCAACTCTCAGGTCATGCTCGAATTCCAGTTCAAACCCTTTTGTTTTAATGGTGCCATCCGCGTTTTGGTACTGTACCTCCTTGCCGCCTTCTCCGAGACTGTCCGCATATTTGGGATATTCAATATTGTCTTCCAGTTCAGAATAAAACAAGGTAATGCGCCCCACGGTTTTTGAACGCCTGTAAATATAGCCCAGTTCATAGCTTCTGATGTGTTCAGGATCCAAATCCGGATTGCCTCCGATGACAGAGTTTCCTCTGGCGTATAACTCGGTAAAAGAGGGCGGCCGAACTGACTCCGAATACTGGGCCTTTAATATATGATAATCTGTCAGCGCCCAGACAGCGGATACCCTCGGTGTTATGTTGTCTTCCACCTCATTTTTATTCTCATCTTCATCATAACGGCGATCATAGCGTACTCCCAGGGTCAGTGTGAAACGATCTGTCATGTCAAACATATCCTGAAGATAGACCCCGAAAATATCTCTTTTTCCACCCTCGGCAAACCAGTTTTCCTCCCCCCGCAAGCGGACCATTGTGCCTCTTTGCTCCTCTGTTGTATTGGTATCTACCCAGACATCCCGGATATCTGTGTCCGAATATTTCATCCCCAGAAGAAGTGTATGGCGATTCATCCCCTTCCAAATCAGTTCACCGCCGGCATAAATTTCTCTTTCCTCATAATAAGGCGTGATAATTGAACCCTGAGACGGCGTAATATCAATAACTGAACCATCAGGCATAGAAATTGCGATGGGGGGAACAGCCGTCAGATTGTCGAGGTAAAACTCATATCGCCGCCACCCCAGTTTGAAGTCCAGTTTGAAAGCATCGGAAAGGCTGAGGGTTTGTCCGGCTTCCAAAGCACGATGATCGTGGGTGGTTATAATCCGCTCCTCAGCCTGCGGGAGAATATGAAGCATACCGAAATAATCGCCTCTTCCGTTTAAGAGATACTGCCCCGAAAGCGAAAAGCCTTTATATTTCAGAGACAGATTGGCAAGCCTGTTTTCCTGTGCCTCATTTGTGGAGCCAGGTGCATTCGAAAATTCATCAAATTGCATCCCGGCAAACTCCTCGTAAAGCCGGTCTTCACCTGTTTCGATATCCGGGCTGTCAGATTTCCAGCCCGAAAGATGAAGACTGAGGCTGAAGGCCTCCTCCGGAATTGTATATGTTACTGCTCCGCCGCCGCCATAGCCATATGGGGGCCAATGATCCCAGACGCAACGTCCGTAAACCCGGGTGACATCTTTACGGGTCATAACATTTATCACGCCCGCGCAGGCGTACTCGCCATAGACAACCGATCCGGGGCCCCGGATAATTTCGATTCTGTCAACCTGCTCCACGGGGATTCCGTATATGACATAGCCCGCGGCGGTCAGACTGTCATTCAGGACAATGCCATCCAGCAGAAGTTTCAGATTGCCTGAGAAAAAGCTCCCCCCGAGCCCCCGGACAGAAACCCGCTGATCCCCCAGTGTGTCTAAATAAGTATGCAGCCCCGGTACCAGAGACAAGGCTTCATAAACCGTTCGTATGCCTCTGATCTCCAAGTCGTCACCACGGAGGACTGTCACCATCCCGGGAACCATATCCGCATCCATTTTTGTTTTGGTGGCAATCTCCGTCATCACAACGGCCTCTTCCTGAAGCCACAGAAGTTCCGCCTCAAATTCCGCGTCCAGTTCCGAATCAATTATCGGCTCATTGCCCTGTTGGGCAAAGATCTGAGTTGTATTGATGACAACAAAGCCAAACAAAATAAAAATTCTGATTATAGTTTTCATATCCTCCTTTTTTTACTATCAGCAGTTCAGACACTCTGAATTTTCTTCGATCTGCTGACTGTTTGATGTTTGCTCGACAGAGCCTGTGATTCATTTCAGCAGTTGTAAACGCCTCATTCAATAATATGGTTGACAGAATCCAGTGCATCTTCGTTATAGCTCAACTGATAGTCGCTTAGTTTTTTCATGTTAAGCGTAATTCTGGAGCCTGCGGGAAACTGTACCCTCTCCCCGGGGCTGTCCCCGGAGAGAAGTTCCATTGCAATACCCGCGGCCTGGCGGGCAATGGTGGGCGTATCCACGGAAACAATCAGAGTCGCACCGTATTTGGCAAACACGTCGTGGTAGGAAAAAACCGGAATCTTCCGGGCATCACATTTTTTTAATATAGTAAAAGGATTTTTTTTATTTCCCACAATTATCGGATCGGATATCATCCAGAACGCCTCGGTCCCGGGGAGGATTTTCTTTAAAGCAGAATCAACGTCTTTCTTGTCAGAAACTTTCCTGCCGATGATGTCAACCCCTATATTCCGACCCTCAGCCCTGGTTTTTTCGAACCATGCTTCAGTGTATTTGCTGTATAGCACCCCGATCTTTCGCATTTTCGGAAAAATATAGCGAAACAGCATGATCTCCATTTCCGAATGAAGTTCATTGGATACGCCATAAGTTTTCGGAGTCAGGGGCAGTCGCAACCAGTTGATGACAGAAGAAAAAACAATGTGCTTTTCACCGGCATATTCACTCGCTGCCAAATATGCCTTGGTCCCGATACAATAAATAAGCTCAGGCTGCGTATCCTGTATCAGTTCTCTGATGCCGGAAATGCTCCATTTCCTGTTACCCAGGTCAATTTCCAGTATGGAATCCGGGATTGTTTTCCTGAATTCTTTCTGTGCTGTTTTGTATTTCTGAACAGAGGCATTGGAACTGATAATCAGGATACCAGAGGTCTCTCCCCATAACGGACTCGGAAAAAGAAAAAACAGAAATACAAGAATCACTGACAGGAGATATCGCTGCATTTTGATTTTCCGACCTGAAATACTCACCCTATCCTCTGCCTGATGTAAAAAAATTGTCATATATTCACCATCACTCAAAATCGTAAGAGAATTGAAACCAGCTCTCTCTTCCGGTCTGAGGGTAATCTTCCAGATACCCGGGATAAGCAGAAGAATATCGGATTTCCTCGTCAAAAAGATTTCTCAAACCCGCACGAAACGTGAGACCCTGTTTAAAAAAGTCCCTGACAGCGGCGGTAAAGTCAATTTTGTCATAGCTGTCCAGATTGTCGCGGGGATCGTCCGTATCCCGGTTGCATTCATTCACATAACGATATTGAAGGGACAAGGACACATTATCCAAAGGCTCATAAACCAAACCAATATTGCTGATCCAGCTGGCAGCGCCTCTGATTTCAGCCCCTGTGCTGTCATCCCTGGTTTTTGCATAAGAGAAATTGACATCTGTTATCAGATTTCGGAAAATTTTCCAATTCAGTTCCAGTTCAGCACCTTTTGTCTGAGCCGAGTCGTTGTTTGAATATTGCCCGTCTTTCATGCCAATGAGATTCCGCAGTTCGGACCGAAACACGGTAAGTCTGCCAAGAAAATAAACACTCCTGAAGACGTACCCCAGTTCCCATGTTTTTACGGTCTCGGCTTCGATATCGGGATTTCCCGAACCTATGGGATTATTTTTAAAATACATTTCCATAAAAGAAGGCGGGCGGAAAGCCTCTGCATACTGAATTTTGAAAATATGGCACTGGGATGCCCGGAACACACCTGCCAGCCTCGGAGTAAGTCGTCCCTCTTTGGTATCATCATAATAATCATATCGCAATCCCCCTGTGAGCGTCAGCCGGTGGGTAAAATCAAACTGATCCTGAAGGAACAGGCTGAAAATATTCCGGCTTTTGTCTTCTTCAAGCCAGTTTTCTTCCCCGGTAAAACGCTGAACAAAAGGGAGGGGTTCGCCTGTCATCGGATGATAATTCGAATCTGACCAGATATCTGTTAGTTTAATATTCTCATATTCCAGCCCCAGAAGCAGGAGGTGGCGTTCCCATCCTTCCCACTGTAACTCTGATTCGCCGTACAGGGAGCGTTCTTCATAATGGGGTCCCGCGATCATGCCATTTTCATATCCGGCATATCCGGGAGGAAACAGATATTCTTCATCATGGTTCCAGAGATACTCTTTCCAGCCAAATTTCATGTTCAGTTTAAGAGACTGTGATATTTCAGGGTGCCATCCGAACTCAGCCATATGGCTGTCATCTGTACCGGGGGTTTCGTCATTAGGCGGAGGAAGGGCATCTGCTATCCCAAAGCCGGAACCATAACTGATGGTTGCCAATTGCGCCAGAAGAGACAGTTCCTTGTAGCTCAGTGTCATAATGGCCGTAGTCACTTTGCGCCTATCATTCACAGGCCCCGGGGCCCGGGAAATATCGGACATGCCTGTTTCATGAAGGATATCCGGCCCTGTTTTTCTGTCTGTCTGATCATTTCTCCAACACCCAATATTCAGACTCATATCAAAATGCTGTTCAGGTGCTGCATAAGAAAAAATCCCCCCTGCGGAGTATGTGTCAAATCTGCCATATCGTCCGAACAGGCGGTTTTCTTTCTGCCGGGTGATAATGTTCACCACCCCTGAATAAGCAAATTTCCCGTACAGTGCGGATCCCGGTCCCCGGATAACTTCTATCCGATCCAGCTGTTCTATAGGCATATAGAACGTAAACGCTATCATACCGGTCATTGATTCATTTACAGGCGCATTGTTCCATAAGACCTTAACTTTGCCGGACGCAAAATCCATGCCGATTCCCCGAACAATGAAGTCCGGAGAAATATTCAGACCTGGCACCAGAGACAGGGCTTCCAAGACATTCCTTATCCCCCGCTTTTCCAGTTCTGCGCCTCGTAACACTGTGACCATTCCTGGAACCATATCCGCATCCATTTTTGTTTTGGTGGCAATCTCCGTCATCACAACGGCTTCGGCCTGAAGCCATTTCAGTTCTGCCTCAAGGCCCGCATCAGAATTTTCTGAATCTGATGTGTCATCCTGGGAAATCCCCTGGCCCGCGCTGATGGTAAAAACAAAGGAGGATACCAGTATGCTGATTATAGTTTTCACAACTGAGTTCATATTAACTTCTTGTAATTTAGGCGATTTCCAAGAATCCGTAGATGGAAAATTTTTCCTGACCTCGGCGTGAGTTCGTTTTGACAAGCTCAACGAGCAGCGTTTTAGCCCGCTTCCTGAGCCTGTCAAAGGGGAATTTCCATCTACTGAGAATGGATATATCTGTTCCTATGGCTTGACCTAATTAAACAGATACAGAATATTTAGGGCTTCTGTTGACAAATCAATAAGTTTAACACAATTTTAAGGTATCTTATTAATCTGGTCAAGCCATAGTTCCGCGTTCAGGCGGTGTGACACCGCCTGAACGCGGAACTACGAATTAAAAAAACTGACAAGCGATCAGTCCTTGAGCTTTGTTTCATCAGATAAAAAATCACAAGGATATATATAATCCGTCTCAAAATCAAGCTTTGAGATATCCAGACCAATTTTTTCAGCAGTTTCAAAATTAAAATGCCACTTATAAGGCAGATTAACAAACATTGGCAGTTGACGCGGTTTTGCTCCGTTCATGATTTTTGCCGCCATAGTCGCGTGAAACTTACCCAGCTCCTTAAAATCCAAAAGAGAGATTGTCATCAGAAAGCCCTGGCTGACCCCTTCCGGGCCAGTTTGAGAAAATGTCGGGATGCGGTGAAAATTAGCAATCTTCACCAAATCCGGAACCGTTTTTTTGTTTACACCTAATAGCGCTGTAACATAAATGGCATCTGCCTTTTTGCCCAGTTCCCGGAAACATTTTTTCACGCGTTGTTCAACAGTTTCAAGATCAGTATTCGTTTCCTGAGTGTAGCAGGTGACAATCTCAAAACCAAGTCTTTTTGAAAGGCCTTCCACTTTATCAAGAGCTGTATAAATTCTGCCTTCAGGTGAATTTTCATATATCATACCCAATTTTTTAAATTTTATAATGTTATGGAAGATCCAGACCTGTCGCTCATAGCGAAACGGATCAACCCGGGCATGGACATGGTCATAGCCGGAATCTTCAACGCTCTTAACAATACCGGACGCTACAGGGTCAGAACATGACATCACCATTGTGCGAACTTTGTGTCCGGTGTTTGCCATATCCTGCCCTGCCCAGGTGCCCATGGCAAACATAAGATCAATATCTTTTTGTTTGTTCAGACGGTTAATAATATTGACAGCCATTTTTTTTCTGATGGTCTTATCCCATTTTGCGCTGTAGTGGGCATCTTTAACAAATTGCAAATATGTGCTTTTTGCTTCAGTAGCAAGCCAGTTCCAGAGATTCCTGGTCTGAACAGCTTCCTGTTGCGGAATTTCTGTCGTCTCAATCCAGCCCAGATCCATCAGCCCCCTTATTGTTGCAATAAGGACCTTCTGATAATCAATATATTCACCGCCTTCGTAACAGCCAACCCGCCATTTGACCCCGTTGTTCAGTTTCGGATCAGTACTCCAATTGGCGGCTGACGCTGGTAAAAGCAGAATAAAAAATAAAATTATCGCGCTGATGAGCGTTGTCATGTTAACCTTCAAATTGTTCATTATCACCTCTTTTTTAGCTAGCCATATTCGGCAGATCGAAAAATTTTTCCGGAGCGCAAAAACAGAGCGAAGCGGTTTTTTTGCCGTTGATCGAAAAACTTTTCCGGAGCGCAAAAACAGAGCGAAGCGGTTTTTTGCTGTTGATCGAAAAACTTTTCCGGAGCGCAAAAACAGAGCGAAACGGTTTTTTGCTGTTGATCGAAAAACTTTTCCGGAGCGCAAAAACAGAGCGAAACGGTTTTTTGCTGTTGATCGAAAAACTTTTCCGGAGTGCAAAAACAGAGCGAAACGGTTTTTTGCTGTTGATCGAAAAACTTTTCCGGAGCGCAAAAACAGAGCGAAGCGGTTTTTTGCTGTTGATCGAAAAACTTTTCCGGAGTGCAAAAACAGAGCGAAGCGGTTTTTTGCTGTTGATCGAAAAACTTTTCCGGAGCGCAAAAAAGTGCTTCGCTCTATTTTTGCACTCCTTTTTTTCTCTAAAACTTTTCCGGTTCCTGATATTTATCTTCTGAGAGTCTTCAGCGAAGATACGGTAAAGAGATTATCCGGCAAATCATCTTCAAAAGCAAGTGCTTTATAATCCAGCAAAGTATATTCATCTTTTACATCAGCTTTTTGCATTTTCCACATCTTAGGAAACAATTTGCCGCCCAGCATTTGGATATCCTGGCCTGTCATGGATTTAACCAATTTCAGGTCTTCATCATAAAATTGTTCTTCCAGGAAGATGTAGTCTTCCCGGATTTTGAGTTTCAGCATGCCCCACACCACCGGAGCATCAGGTTTTGGCATTGACCTGACTATCCAGACTTTTTTTCCCTCACGGGTCTCTGTCCCCTCAATGGTATGAGTGTAATCCTTAATCAGGCTGTCACTTTTTGCCAAGTCATTATTTGAAAAATCCGATCCCATCCAGGATTGGGACATCATCGAAGGCGGCAGCTTAATCACTCGGTTGACTTTGGGATTATACATCCACATTTCCCGGCCTTTTTTCAAGGTTCCGTTGCCGTAATCTTTGGGCGGGGCAATGATCGTGAAAATGCTGTCTGTCTGACCTTTGGTCCATCCTTTGATTGACATGGTACGCTCCCACTCGGGCCGGTGAATGGTCATCACCACTGTTGAAACAGAAGTCTTGCCCCGCAGATAGTTCAGACAGCCCTCCACCAGGGACTGAGGGGTTTTTTCTTCTGCCCTGGCGTACAGCGCCATAAAAAAAAATAAAGAAAAAAATAAAGCTGTTGTCATTTTTTTTATCATCATCAGTCCTTAATAAAAAAGTGTTAGGTGTTAAGTGTTAGGTGTTAGGAAAATCCTGAAATTTTCATGCTTCATCATAGGGAGGAATTTCTCCAAAAATAAAATACCCGGAAGTATGGAAACGTAGGGTGGGTGGAGCGAAGCGGAACCCACCGCACTTCTGAAATTATAGTCTATATTTTTATGATAAAGCCGTGCCTTCCCCGCCTGATCTGCTCCTGCCAAATTGACAAATCCGGGGGAAATGCTTTGAATTTGCCAGTCTCAAGCGGGCCGGGACCAGGATTCCCAACGGATTTTTAATCTGCTGATTTTTGTAAAAATGCCAAATTTTATGTCAAAAATCAATCATTTTATCTGCTGAAACTGAATTTTCCAAGTAAAAGGCTATTCACTTAGAACTTATCTGATTATAACGGATTTAGGGGAGGGCCGGTAAAGCCCCGTAGGGGCGGCATATTTGTAGTAAATTGTTGCAAATATGCCGCCCCCGCGGAGCTTGGCGGTGGCCTGCAATCCTGCTGCCACTACAAATATGCCGCACTTGCAGGGCTTGGTCTGTCATCCCCTAAACATTTTATAATCAGCAACTTATATTAAAATTTGTTGATTTTTATATTAGACTATCAAATTTTTTAACATGACTATTCCATATTGGCTTTTGAGAAAATTATCCGTTACATTGTATATTGCAACACCGGAGCAGGTTCTGATCGGCCTAAGACCCTTCCGTTCATATGTTTTGCTGATGGTCTTAACTGAAAAATATTTTTGACAATTTTTTCTTCAAGTGTACGCCAGCTCAGATCAGCGGCAAGCAGATGGCGATAATTCTCCTCACCTTCATATTTAAAAGCAATGACAAAACGCTCTTTAGCGTGTGCATCAACTTTTGCAAATTATAAAAATTTAAATCTGTAAATACGATATTTTCAATAAGTTAAAATACATAATGTAAATATTTTGTTTTCAATCCTTCAAAACAGAACTTATCGAATTTATTGATATGGGTCTAAAATCCCAACCTAAAAATTTCCGGGGAATTCAGTCAACAGAAAAAAACTCGATAGTCGAGTATCAATATTTCTTCCAAATGATGTATTAAACATGACCCGTCACCATCTTTTACTTATTGATATATTTCTGAATAACAGGAAAAGTCTCAGATTCCTGAATTTTTAGCTTGACATGCTCATTTGTTTTATGGTTATTTGTAGCAAAACTATTTTCTGTCATTCCTGCGAAAGCAGGAATCCACTGCCCCGGAACCGCAGAATCAGCAGAAAACAGATTCTCCTGCTTTCGCAGGAATGACATGCTGTCCGGCAGGATCGGAGCAAAAAACTTGATCACCGAGTAATAAAAAATTCTCTCTTTTACCCAAAAAAGGAGCAGCGAATAAAGTTATGAGATAAACAAAAGCGCGCTGAAAAATAACATATAGTTTTGCGTTAACGTAGTTGTCGTCCCGACTAAAAACCGCCAATTTTTAACCTACAGGACGATGCTGACGGAGACGCGCCCGTACGGGCGCGGCTCTTGTTTGTGTCCTGTGGGTGGGTGCTTGGCGGTACCTTAGTTGGGGCGTGAACACAGAGTCTGCGCCCTTTTTTTTGGGGCCGGAGAGAAATTCTCTGATGAATCAAAATGTCTCCGTCAGAAAACCTGCCTTTTATACTTCTCTTCTGAAAGATTTCTGCACATCGGGCAGAAATATCTTTTTCCCACAACTGCCTGATATTGTCAGATCCCCTTTTCTTTTGACCTCCATGCCCGGGGTTTCCGCATCCGGGGAGGAGGAACTCCGTGTGGGATAAAAAGAAAAAAATAGCAGCTTCGTGCCTTGCCATCCTTATAAGTGTGGCCTTTTATCTGCTTTCAAATGTGAATCTGGCAGGCATTGATTCGAGGTCCGACAGATATTTCAGGGATCTGCTGAAAAAAACAGCGCTTTCCTATGCGAGCGTGAGAGGCATCAATGCCGTGGTTTCCATGATCAAGGATTCGGATATGTCAATCTCCCCCACAGGCGTGGGGGTCAATATCGCGGTGGGGCAGATTCTTGATCCCATAGATGATATGACAGAAAGGCTGTCCTCTGTTCTGGTGGCTTCAATAGCATCTCTGGGTGTTCAGAAAGTCGCCATGGAAATAGGCAATTCTGTCTGTTTCAAAATCATATCCTTTGCATTTCCCCTGCTTCTTATTCCCCTGTGGCTGAACAGAAAATATTCCGCCAGCGTTTTTTCCCTGTCTGTGAAAACAGTAAGCCTCTGTCTGATTCTGAGATTTTTCCTTCCCTTGTCCGCAATTGCCGATGACCTGATTTACAAACATTTTTTTGAAAGTCAGATAGCAGAGGCCAAAGTGGGACTGGCGCTGATTCCCTCGGACTCCTCAGCCAGTCTCGGTGATGTCGGTGACATACAGAAAGAGAGCGGTATATGGGAAAAGGCAAAAGGCACGTACAACACTGTCAGAGTGAAAACCAGGGAGTTCAGGGAAGCTTTTTCCCGCA
This sequence comes from Desulfonema magnum, assembly GCF_017377395.1. Lineage (GTDB taxonomy): Bacteria > Desulfobacterota > Desulfobacteria > Desulfobacterales > 4be13 > Desulfonema_C > Desulfonema_C magnum. The sequence goes on from NZ_CP061800.1 coordinate 2,532,538, forward strand.
TAAAAGACAATGCCGATGAAATAACAGACTCATTACTGAAACTGGTTACGGCTTATATTGCGTTGTTCATTTTTCAGGTCATTGTCATTCCCCCGGGAGTGCTGTGGATTCTGGTGAAACTGTCCGGCAAAGTGTTTGATACTGATTTTGAGGATAAAATTTTATCCCGTTTCAGACCGGAACATGACAAAACAGAAGTCGCTCCAAAGGCGGAGGGAGGGATTGCTTTATGAGACGAAATTCAATGAACCTCTTATTTTTAATTATTATTTTTTCTGGTTCCCAGGCTCCGCCTGGGAACCCATACACTGAGGCTCCGCCTCAAATCCTGCCATTTGCGTGAATGCCGATAATAAAAGGATTTTTCCCGGTTCCCTGCCTGTAAGAAACCATCCGTGACTCCGGAGTACAATATTCACACTCACAAATTCCAAATTCCCCTTGCAAACTTCCCCCTTGTGTTTTAATCTTTTCCGGTGTATATATCAGCAGATCGGAAAACTCCGGACTTCCGAATTCGTCAGAGGAGTCTGATCTGCCGAACATACAGGTTTTAAGAAAATTTGTCTGAAGCCCTTTGTCCCGAACATAATTCTCAGGACAAAGGGACAGGCAGGATTAAAAATTTTCTGATGTGAATATAATGAAATCATGGAAATCCCCTAATCCGGCAAATAATGGTTCGGACAATGAGGAGGAATGATTTCAGTCCCGGAGGGACGGGCCGAAAATAGCCCGGCCCTCTTATAAAATAAGATATTGCCGGGGTTCGGATACACACAATTTTTTCAGTCCCGCAGGGACGGTCCGAAGCCATGCAGTTTTTCGGTGGTCCCCACGGGACTCGGCTAATTTTGTCTGCTCCGTCCCCCGGCAATGAATTGCCGGGCTATTCTTATTCGTCCCTCCGGGACTGAACCTATGCCCCATCTGTGCGCCGCAGTTCCAAGTAATGAATCCGAATCTTCACGCAATTTTTTCATGAAACCGGATTTTTCCAAAAAATCCGGTTTCTTTTTGGGCTGTTTTGTGGTACAGATTATCCACGATATTTATTCTGGTTAACTTAGAAACGGATATGAAAAATGATCAACGAATTTTTTGAAAAAGCACAGGAAAACCTGAAAGCCGCTCAGATTTTATTTGAGCAGAAACTTTACAACGCCTCTGCAAACCGGGCATATTATGCGGCTTTCCAGATGGCAGTGGCGAGACTTGCCTCACAGGGCGTTAAAAACGAGAAAAACAGCCATAGTTGGATTCAGGCAAATTTTAACGGAGAGTTTATACAAAAACACAAGATTTATCCGGGACGCATGAGGTCTTATCTGCCCGATCTGCTGTCCGTGAGAAACCGGGCTGATTACAAATCCGAATCTCTCAGCCGGAAAGCAGCGTCAAGGCAGTTGCACAAAGCTGAGGAATTTATCAGAACCGTCAAAAAGGAGTTTGCACCATGATGAATTTTAAACAAAAACAACTGACAGAAGAATTTTTTCAGGTTCTTAAAATAAAATTTCCGGAAGTCGAACTGATTGATATCACCCCCAGCCCGGAAGATCCGGATGATCTGTGGCTCAATATCACGGCCCCGCCGGAGGAGGAACGTGAATTTGAACTGATGGACATGGCAAGCGAGAGAACCGCCGACATATTGCAGGAATACGGTTATTCCATTCTGGTGATGCCGACCCGGAACCAGGTATTTCATGCGTAATGAACAATTTGTATTGTTTGAGGCGGACTGATCGCAGGGTCTGAACCACGGATTTTCACGGATGACACGGATTTGAAATCATTCCTGACGTGGGAATCTGTCTGTTGATGAAACCGGATTTTTTCAAAAAAATCCGGTTTCTTTTTTGCCCGTCTTTTCAAATCCCGGAGGGACGAATGAGAATAGCCCGGCCCTCTTATAAAATCAGATATTGCCGGGGTTCGGATACACACAATTTTTTCAGTCCCGCAGGGACGGTCCGAAGCCATGCAGTTTTTCGGTGGTCCCCACGGGACTCGGCTAATTTTGTCTGCTCCGTCCCCCGGCAATGAATTGCCGGGCTATTCTTATTCGTCCCTCCGGGACTGAACCTATGCCCCATCTGTGCGCCGCAGTTCCAAGTAATGAATCCGAATCTTCACGCAATTTTTTCATGAAACCGGATTTTTCCAAAAATTTCGATTTCTTCTTTGGCTGTTTTGTGATATAAGTACCTGAGCAAAAGTTTTTTTATACATCTTTTTTTCCGCGAACGGGGGAGAAACCCGGCTTTTTTCGTCACAGGCCGCGGGTCATTCCGGGAAAAAAGCCGGGTTTCTTTTCCGGGCAAATATCGAAAACTTATGGTTAGGTACTTAAATTATCTGTAAAGGTCGGCATCGCCGCAGATTTTGAAATAAGGAAAGTTTACAGCCCACTACTTTATACCAGACAGTAAGGAGAAAGCGTATCATGCAAATTACAGCCGAAGGACAGGTGACAATACCTCGGCATATACGGGAACAGCTCGGAATCAGACCGGACAGCGAGGTCGAGTTTATGGAAGAAAACGGACGGTTTTATCTGATCAGAAAGGAAAGCAACAAATTCCGGCGTTTCCGGGGGGTTGCCACTGTAAAAATGTCAACAGATGAAATTATGGATATGACCAGGAGTGATAAATGAGCGGCATGTTAGTTGATTCAAATGTCATACTGGATATATTTGAAAACAACCCGAAATGGGCGGACTGGTCTGAGTCGGTGCTTCACCGCCACAGTATGATACATACGCTGTATATAAATCCTGTCATATATTCGGAAATTTCCGTAGGGTTCAAGCGTATCGAAGAACTGGAAGAGGCGATAGCCGGATGTGAGTTTCAGATACTGCAAATTCCCAGGGAAGCCCTTTTTCGTGCGGGAAAAGCATTTTTTGAGTACAGAAGGCGGGGAGGCAACAAAATATCTCCCCTGCCAGATTTCTATATCGGAGCACATGCGGTCGTTACCGGAATGTCGCTGATAACCAGAGACATCTCCCGCTTCAGATCATATTTTCCTTCTGTCAGACTGATTACGCCGGAGCAGACATAATCCCGGTCAGCGCCGGTGTGACGGATGTCATATTCGAGGATATCAGCGGAATACTGAAACTTTCACACAACGCGGACAGACACTTGTGATCCTGCTTGCCGGAGGAGACAAACACACCCAGTCCCGGGATATTGAAAAGGCCCTGCGTCTGGCGGGGGAAGTTTAAGAAAAAGTTAGGAGATTATCATGGGAAAGACTGAGACACTGCCCTGGGATGCGGCGGATCATCTGGAAACGGAGGAGGACATGGCGGCCTACCTTGAAGCGGCACTTGAGGATGGCGACCCCGCGCTGGTGACAGCCGCTTTGGGTGATATCGCCCGTGCAAAGGGGATAACGCAGATAGCCGGCGAATCCGGCATTGAACCTGACAACCTGTCCGAAGCCCTGTCGCCCGAAGGCAATCCGGACTTTGCAACAATTCTCAGGATAATAAGGGCATCAGGCATTCGTCTCCATGCAACCGTCACACATGCATAGCAATCGCAATTATCACCGGTGTCCGAATCCGGATATGTTCCGATATCTACTTTATTACTTTTCTGGTTCCCAGGCTCTGCCTGGGAACCCATACATTGAGGCTCCGCCTTGAATCCTGTTATCTGCAAGAACGTTTATAAAAAACGGATTTTCCCAGATCCCTGCCTGTAAGAAACCATCCGTGATTCCGGAGTGCAAAGTCCGCACTCACAACTTCCAAATTCCCCCCTTGCAGACTTCCCCCTTGTGTTTTAATCTTTTTCGGTGTATATATCAGCAGATCGGAAAAGTCCGGAGTTTGGAATTCGTCAGAGGGCTTTGATTTGCTGAATATATAAGAAGCCTTGAAAGGAGGCGACAGCCATGATAATCAGCACTCACAAAACGCAGAGCAGGAGAACGCCGCCGGAGAAACAAAGCCTCACTGAAAAGCATGAACCGAAAAAAGTCCGGTCTGCGGAGGATGAAATCGGAGAACTTTTTGAAATGCTGGATACGCCGGAATGGAACGAGGCATTTGAATATCTCGCTGCCCACTGATTCCAATGTGCCTGATGCTTAGCTTCAGTATGCGGAGGGGCAAGGAAGCCAAAATGCTCGCTGCCCACTGATTCCAATGTGCCTGATGCGTAACAGCACGTTTCAACATGCTTAAGCTTGATCGTTAGGAGAATCGCCCGGAGAAGGAAAATTTGATGAATTACAAAGTGGTGGTAAAAAAGAAAGCTGCCAAGAAATTATGGAAGCTTCCTTTGTGGGTTCAGAAGAAAGCGGCATTATTAGTCATGGACCTGAAAGAAAAAGGCCCCGAACAACCCAAATGGCAAAACTACAGCAGGCTGAGTGATACGGAATATCATTGTCATTTGGGAACTTCCTGGGCCGCCTGTTGGCAACATCAGAAAAACACATTAACGATAGAGGTGTATTATGTTGGCAGTCGTGAAAAAGCCCCGTACTGAGGAGACACTTTTCAGGGTCAAAGGCGATATTCCGCATAAAGTGATAGACTATCTTGAAAAAGAATTCGGGCCGGACTTTGAAATTTCAGATGCGGATGAGGAGTTTGTTGATATCTTTGAAACAGACTGGTACAGGGAAATCAGTGCGGCCACAACTCCCGGAGATGTTTTAAAAATTTACAGAGAAAACATGGGACTGACTCAGGCGGAACTGGGCAGGAAGCTTGGAGAATTCACATCTCGGGAAATATCTGATATGGAAGATAACAAATCCTGTATCAGCAAAGAGGTGGCCGGGAAGTTGGGCAGTTTTTTTGAAGTGCCGACCAGCCGGTTTCATCCGTAACCATAACATACATTGAGGCTCTGCCTCGAATCCTGTCATCTGCAAGGATATGGATAAGAAACGGATTTTGGCTGATTACCAGGCTTTTTGCCTCTCAGATTGTAGAACAGAATCTCCTAACCGAACGCTAAATTAAAAACTGATTTCCCGCAAAGGAGATGGCGATGTGAAGTTTGAATGGAATGATCAAAAAGAGAGCATTAATATCCAAAAGCATCACCGGAATTGGGGGCCGGAATTGGGGTCGGACCATGCCATATTTCTGAAATCATACTGGCAAGAGTCAGACAAACCCCATTTTTTGCCCTTAAACAACCTTTTCTGACACCGAAAAGGGTTGCTTAAGAAAATTCTGCGGGACGGCATTTTTTGTCTGTCCTTCATTTCTCACCGACCCCTCATGATCAAAACCCGCCAACCTGACATCATCACTCCTTTCATGTCCCCCTTTGTATTCCCCGAAAGCTCTGATTCGGCGATGGCGAAAATTTCCCTTGCGGCAGATGCTCCGATTATGTTACTGAGAAAATCAGGGGGAACACAGGATTGCCCGTAACTGCAAACTGCCCTGAGCGTCTCCGCACGGACTGTGCGGGAAACGGCTTCGTCATCCTGATGTGTCGGCCGGTCCGAGTTCGCCTGTCCGTGGGCGAAGGGTCTTCCCCTGTGAGACAGATATGAATGATGTTAAAAAAAACGGATTCATGAAATCCTGAAAATTCAGGCTGAGGACAAGGTAAAATGGAAGAACTGTTTGAACTGAGAACTCATATTGAGGCAGGCCGTTATGCGGAGGCACTGGCTCTCCTGGGGGAAATGGAGGAGATGGGCAGAGAGGACAAAATCAACAAAATTGAGAGCTTTCTGGATGTTCTGCTTATTCATCTTATAAAAAAGCATGCGGAAAAAAGGACGACCCGCTCATGGGAGGCCTCCATACATAATTCATTGCGTCAGATTAAAAAGACAAACAAAAGGAGGAAGGCCGGGGGCTATTATCTGAGTGAAAGTGAACTGAGAGAATCCGTGGATGAGAGTTATTATCCGTCTTTGAAATACGCCTCGCTGGAAGCTTTCGGAGGCGCTTTTGACGAAGCCGGGCTTGCCCGGAAGGTGGATGAGTCGCAAATAAAAAAGGAAGCCTTGGAATTAATTCTGAAGACGCAGCAGGACTCGAAGAAGCGGAAATTGCAGTGAATATCCGTGAACCGGGGATGAGGGGGAAAACTGGTTTTTTCCGAAAAATCCGGTTTCTTTTTTTCTGGTTCCCAGGCTCCGCCTGGGAACCCATACACCGAGGCTCTGCCATATCGAATCCTGTCATCTGCAAGAATGTGGATAAGCAGATGTAGATGTAGGGTGGGTGAAGCGGAGCGAAACCCACCATTTGCTGGAGAAAAAGCGTCATTCCTGACAATGACGGTGGGTTGTGCTACGCTTCATCCACCCTACAACCACTACAACCACTCAAATCCTCTCATCTGCAAAGATGTGGATAAGAAACGGATTTTCCCAAGCCCCTGCCTGCAAGAAACCATCCGTGATTCCGGAGTGCAAGGTTCTCTTGCACTCACAAATTCCAAATTCCCCTTGCAAATTTACCTCGGAACAGCATCCTGCTCCCACGATAACCGCCTGAAGGCAGAACTCCGAACTTTTTCGGATGAATCAGGTTCCCTTCTGATCTGCCAAATTTTTTGTTAAATGCCATTTCCACTTTGCTGATTTTTGTAAAAATACAAAATCTTATGTCAAAAATTAATTATTTTATCTGCTGAAACTGAATTTTCCAAGTAAAAGACCTATTCTATTAGAACTTATGTTAAAATTTGTTGATCTTTATAGTGAACTTATTTATATGAAAATGATTGGTGATTTGTGATTGGTAGTTTGTGATTTGTGATTGGTGATTGGTGAAATCATGGGAGATCATAACATGAAAAAATTGTTTCATTTTTTTTTAGCCGGTTTTTTGGTTTTGCTTATATTTTTGCAGGCTGAAGCAAAAGAAGGCCGCGGAGACATATATTATGATCTCGGAGTTTATGCTTATGAACAAGGTAAATATCAGGATGCCAAATATTATTTTTTAAAAGCCATTGATTTCAATCCTGCAAATTCTTCATATAGTCATTTTTTAGGCAAAATCTACCTTAAACTGGGAGATTATGAAAGAGCCGCGGGATTTCTGGGCAGAGCGGCCCGTTATTGCCTCAAAAAAGGGGAATCATATAAGCATCTGTCTGATCTGAGTTATGATGTTGCTTACCTGCATTACAAAAATTCTGATTTTTCCAAAGCAACTGAACTTTTTAAACAAGTCATCAAAGAAGACCCGTCAGATGTGCTTGCCTGTTATTACGCGGGGATATGTCTGTTCAGACAGGAACGCTGGAAAGCCGCGGCAGATTATTTTAACAAAGCCGCGGAAATGAGTCATAGCCTCAGAATAAATAGTTCCTGTTTTGCAGGGATATGTTATTTCAAACTGGGGCAGGACACAAAGGCGGCTGAGAAGCTGGCGTATGTGAGAAACAATGCGCCGGCTCCCCTCAGAAACATTGCTGAAAAATGGCTTCTGTCCCTTAAAGCTCCTGGAAATGCGCGTAAAATTTATGATCTGGCTTATCAGAAATATAAAGCGTCCGACAATTCCGGGGCTGCTGATCTTTTTAAGCAGGTCATTAAGAAAGACCCGTCAGACGCATCTGCCTATTATTACGGAGGAATATGCCTGTTTAATCAGGAACGTTGGAATAACGCTGCGGATTATTTTAACAAGGCGGCAAAAATAAATCCTGACATCAGGTCAAACTGTGACTGCTATGCCGGAATAGCTTATCTGAAAATGGGAAACACCGCAGAAGCTTTCAGAAAGCTGGAAAATGTGAAAGACAATTCCTCATCACACAAGCTCAGAAAAATGGCTGAGACATGGCTTCAGGACTTAAAAAAGCAGGAAACGACCCAGGCAAAGCAGGCTGTGCCGCGTGCTGAGGAAGCGCAGGAAAAGTCCCTCAGACCTTACAGCCTTTATTTAAAAGCAGGGTATCAGCATGACGATAATATCCGACTTGAGCCGCTGGATTTGGATATTTACACAAATGAAAATGATGTTGTGGTCAAAGGTTTTTTTTCAGGCACATATGACTTTGTAAAAAAAAAGGACGGGTTAAAAATAGGAGCCGGATACAGTCATTATCAGACATGGCACAATGAACTGAAAGCATATGATCTCACAGGCAGCATACTGAGTCTTTATGCCAAATACAACTACAGCCCGTTTATCTTCGGGGTCAGCTATCTTCCGTCCTACTATTGGCTTGATTCCGGAAGTTATCTGATGTCTCACCAGTTGAAACCCGAGGTGATATGGAAGCTCAGTGACAGACTTTTCAGCAGATTCTCATACAGCTACTGCAATGATAATCATTTTCAGGATGATGACAAAGAAGGGCATACCAATGATTTTTTTCTTGATATCCGTTACAATCTTTTCAAAAAAAACAGCAGGGAAGGAGATAGAAAAGGCTATTTCTTCGGCGGGATCGGTTATGAGGACAAATCCGCGTCGCATTCTCATCAGGATTATGGAAAATATAAGGCAGAAATGGGAATATCCTTTGATCTTCCGTGGCATCTGAATATTGGTCTGAGCGGAAAATATTCTCTCAAACAATATGATAATACAGCCTCAGTGTATGACGATGAACGGGACGACGCCAGATATTTCGGCTCGGTATCGCTGACACGGAAATTTTTTTATAACTGGCTCGGGTGCGACTGGCTTGGCATTGTCGGGGAATTCAACTACACAAAAAATGATTCCAATATCAGTTTTTATGAATATGAAAGAAGAGTGACAAGCCTGTCCATGACAGCAGGCTATTGAATTTTATCATTAAAGGATATGGGGAATTGGGAATGAAATCCGTTTGTACATTGTGGGTGATGCTGATGTTTGCGGCCGCGGGGGAAAATGTCATGGCATATGCCGCGTCCGGGGGGCCGGCAGGATATGTCGAATGGGTCAGGGGCGAGGTGCTTATTGAAAATCCGAACCTGGCTCCCCGGTATGCCAAAAAAGGCGAACCGCTTTATAAAGGCGATAAAATCCGAACCTCCGGGCGTGGAAAAGTGCAATTCACACTCAAAGGGGATATCATCAGAACCCGAAACGGTGACAAAGCATGGAGAGGGGAAAGCAGGCTGATACTGGCTCCGGAGACAGAACTGATGATCATCAGGCATGTTTATCATTCCAAAGAAAAAACCCGTTCCTCGTTTATTGACATGGGTCTGGGAACTGTCCGGTTTCTGGTAAAAAAACTGATGGACTGGGATTCAAAATTCAAGGTAAGGACAAATATGGTTATGGCGGGAGTGGAGGGGTCTGATTTTATCTTACGGTCAACCAATGAATTCACTGAAGTGACGACCTTTGGTGACACCACCCTGAAAGTCGTGCGTCTGTCTGCGCCGGACCAGCCTTTTTTGATAAAACATTCCCAGGGGATGAAAATTTCTGAACACGGCTGCCTGTCCGTGAAGAATACTGCTGATACGAAAACCGGCGATCTGTCGTTTTATCCGGTCAATGTTCTGTCTGACCACGGAGCCACAATTGTTTCAGCAGATGATATGGTTTCGGTCCCGTTGCCACCGGCGGCCTCATCACTTACCGTGAAAAAAGCCAGGGTCTCCCCCGTGCTTCCCCCGGCTCCGATAGGGACTGCAACAGAGCCTGAGATGGAAGATGAAATTCTGTCATCACACCATACTTTTATAATGGATAAGATAACCAGAGATGAAGATGATGTAAGAACAGAGCAGGAAGATAAGATGCCAAGACCGCCGATTCCTCCTCAAAAAGCGACAATTTGTAAATAACAATCAGTATGAAAAGTTTCCGGACTGTGCGCGGTGCGGCAAAGAAACCCGTTTTTTTTCCAGGACGGGGTGCTTTTTCCCGCCGGAAAAACCCGGTTTTTTTCGCGTGTCCGCCATGTCTGCCCTGTGACAGCCCGAAAACTTTTCGATCTGCTGACATTAATTCCCTTAGGGATTTCCCCAAAATAAAATACCCGGAAATGCAGAAACGTAGGGTGGGTGGAGCGAAGCGGAACCCACCCTACGTTTTTTGTATCAGGTACATTATTTATTTCGAGTTCCTTTATTCCCAAATTCCGGTTTGGGGACGGACCTTATGATCTGATCAGTTGTTTGCTAAGTATTTTATAACCTGCTGTTTTTACACAGTCTGCCTGATAAATCAATTGCTATTTTTTATATTTTAAACAGGTTGACCAGATAATGGGGATATAATTCCCCCTTTTTATACCTCCTTTATCCCCCCTTCATCCCCCCTAAAAACCCCTCTTGACGGGTCAGTTCAGAACACTGTAATTTATGATTGGATAGGAATCACAGTGACACCCGATAATCAAGTTTTTTCTGTTATTCTGTTCGACGACCCGAGAGAGCTTGTCGAAGTCTGAGTTCACGCCGAAGCCTGCGAAAGCAGGAATCCGCTGCCTCGGAACTGTAGCGTCGGCCCCAAACAGATTCCTGCTTTAACAGGCATGACAGGCTCCTGGTCCGAATCGGATTATAGAAAGCTTGATTATCGAGTGACAGTACTCCTTCTGCCTATTACAAGCCGTATTATTCCGCTTCAAAACTCGGAGCAATACTGTCCGACACTTTCATGTGCTTCATGCCAAAGCGTCATCACCATTAAGTTAAAGGTAAAATTTTTTCCTTTTATGAAAAAAAGAAGCATGAATATTCGCGGCCTGACTTGATGACCCGGATGCCGGAGCGTGAATGCAAAATTAACGAGATCAGCGTGGGAAATAAGATCAAAATTTTATCATCTGTAACCTGTCTCTGATTTGCCATGTGCCGACGGACGGACAAAGGTTTTTTGAAACTTTGAAAAAACAAACGCTTAACTTAAAAAAGGAGGATATTATGGACACCTGCGAACTGCCCCGTTGGGGCCCGGAACCCCGAAGCAGATTCCGGGATGTGTGCGGGACAGCGAAAAAACCCGGGTTTTTCCCGGACAAAGTGTCTCCTATACCGGAAAATTCGGGTTTCTCTCCTGTCCGTCGTGTCCGTCCTGTGACAGCCCGAAAACTTTTTGATCTGCTGACATTAAGAAAAAAACTGATTATAACGAATTTAGGGGAGGGCCGACTAAGCCCTGTAAGGGCGGCATATTTGTAGAAAATCATGTTGCGAATATGCCGCCCTTACGGGGCCTGGCTGACCCGGCATGATGAATGCTAAAAATATGCCGCCCCCCACGGGGCTTGGCCGACCTCCCCTAAATCCGTTATAATCAGCAAATGGTTAATTCTTAACATCTGACATCCTGAAAGGACAGACAAAATGAAATTTATTCAAAGGAAAACCTGTGTCATACTGTTCGTGGTCGCTATAATGGCTGTTCCGGCTTATCCGGGTTCGGACAATATTTCAAAAGGCGCATTATCACAGGAAACATCCCTCAGAATCATCGGAGGCATTGAAGCAGACCCGGGAGCCTGGCCCTGGATGGCAGCACTGGTCAGAAGTGAGGAAATTTCGTATTATGACGGCTTTTTGTGCGGGGGATCACTGATTCATCCCCGGTGGGTGGTTACAGCCGCGCATTGCGTAAAGGAGGAGTTGGCCTGGACCGAATCTGACATGGCTCCCGAGGATGTTGATATTGTGCTGGGAGCCCATGATCTGACAAATAATGAGGGACAGCGGATCCGCGTAAAAAGAATTATTTCCCATCCTTCCTATGTCAGTTCGACAAGTGATTCAGACATTGCACTGTTGGAATTGGAAGCAGATGTCTCTTATCAGCCAATCCCAATGGTTGCAAGGGATGCTGTCCTTGACGAAAAAGAAGCTGTCATCACGGGCTGGGGGCTGACAGATAATTATTTCTGGTGTCTGGCTTCAGAGACCCTGCAACAGGTTTCCGTTCCCATTGTTTCCAATCACACATGCCGGGAAGCTTACAGTGAGGAGACAATTACCGACAATATGGTATGCGCGGGTTACAGCGATGGGGGCAAGGACACATGCCACGGGGACAGCGGGGGGCCTCTTATGGTGCAGGACGGAGATACCTGGCACCTGGCCGGAATCACCAGCTGGGGCCAGGGATGCGCGGAACCGGGATATTACGGAGTTTACACACGGATATCACAGTTCACTGATTTTATTTACGAATATATGTCCGACCTGAGTATCGCCCTTCCTGAAAGGGCCACGGAAGGAGACGGTCTCCTCAGTGTCAGGGGAAGTGTGAATATAGAGGAGACTTCGGACACTGATCTTGTGATACATCTGAGTTCGGACAAACCTTTGGAAATCACCATCCCGACCACAGTCACGATTCCCGCAGGCCGGACCTCGGCTGAATTTGACATCACTGTCCTGGACGACAGTCTTCTGAACGGTGTCCGAACGGTTACTGTCACCGCATCTGATCCGAACGAGGGATTTGCAAGCGCTATGATTAAAGTAAATGACAATGAAACAGCAGTTCTGAATATCAGTGTTCCTGAAAATGCTGCTGAAGGCGACGGTGTACTCAGCGACCAGGGCTTGGTGACTGTCAGCGCAGCCCCGGATTGTGATATCCTGGTATTCCTGAGTTCGGATGATACAACCGAAGTGTCTGTCCCCGCAACAGTGACAATCCCCGCGGGGGAGACCTCTGCAACATTTGATATAAGCATTCTGTATGACGGAGAAGCAGACGGCACTCAGACGGCTGTGATTACCGCATCTGTTCCGGGATGGACGGCCGGCACAGACAGCATTGACGTGCTTCATAATGAAATTGATTTCTTTACTGAGTGGTTTGAAGCGGGTGATGATCTGGCTTTTCAGACTCTGATCTTCACTCCTGACGGTTCTGGAAATTTCTACACCGCGTGCCGGGAAGCAGCTTCGGATTTTCTCACCGATCCTGCTGGCGGAACTCCGATTGATCTGGGCGATGACGATTATGAAGAAATCACTCTGGCCGGAGGAGCGGAAGTATTTCTCTACGGCGTCGGCTATTCCTCGTTTTATATAGGCAGCAACGGATATATTACTTTTGGACAGGGAGACGATAATTATGGATGGGACCCCTTATCCGAGCATTTTGGACTGCCCCGGATTTCCGCTATATTTACTGATCTGTATCCGACACAAGGAACAATCATGTGGGAACAACGGGATGACAGAGTTGTTGTGACTTATCAGGATATCCCGAAATATTTGTTTTTTTCCGGTGCCAGCCCAGACACAAGCAGCTTCCAGATCGAAATGTTTTTCAACGGTGTCATTCGTATCACCTACCTGGATATTTCCGCAAATGACGGCATCGCAGGTCTGTCAGAAGGAAACGGCATACCTGAAGGCTTTTTTGAAAGCGATCTGAGCAGTTACGGTCCCTGCGGACCTTCGCTCTTATTGGAGATTCCTGAAACTGCGGCCGAGGGAGATGGTCTTCTTACAGGTAAGGGCATCGTAAGTACGGATGCGGCTCCGGACAAGGACCTGTGGGTAGGCCTAATATCGGATGACACATCAGAACTCACCACGGTGCCTGCCGGGATAACCGTGAGTGCGGGCAGCACCTCGGCGGCTTTTGATATTAAAATTTCAGATGACAGTCTTCTGGATGGCACGCAGACCGTCACCCTGACCGCCTCTGCCACAGGATATTATGACGGAAGAGCGACCATCAGAATCAGCGATAACGAGACCGCTGAACTGACAGTAAGCGTGCCGGAAAGGGCTGTGGAAGGCGACGGGGTTCTCATGGGACAAGGTACGGTCACGTTCAGCAGACCCGCTGATGACGATATCACCATATCCCTGGCTTCGGATGATACCACGGAAGTCACTGTCCCGGAAACAGTGATCATACCTGCGGGTGAGACCACGGCGATGTTTGATGTGACGATCATCTATGACGGAGAGGCAGACGGAACCCGCACAGCCTCGGTAACAGCGTCAGTACCCGGATGGACCGCGGGAGGAGATACCATTGAGGTGCTTCATAATGAAATTGATTTTTTTACTGAACAGTTTGACGGAGACAATGATTTGTCCTATCAGACCCTGACATTTACACCTGACGGCTCAGGAAATTTTTACAGTGTCTGTCGTGAAGATGCTGCGGATTTCCCCTCTGATCCTTCCAATGAAACCATACTTTGGCTTTCCGATGATTCTTATGCGCAGGCGGATCTTTCTCAGGGAGCGGAGGTATCCCTTTACGGTGTGAGTTATTCTTCGTTTTATGTGGGAAGCAATGGCTATATCACGTTTGATTCGGGAGATGACAGCATAGCCGGAGCATTATCCGATCATTTCCGAATGCCCCGTATTTCAGCCTTGTCCGGGGACCTGGATCCGGACTGGCTAAATGTGAGCTGGACAGAGTCAGATGACAGGGCAGTTGTGACGTATCGGGATATTCAGGGATATTTCGACGGCGGTCTGAACAGTTTTCAGATTGAAATGTTTTTCAACGGCGTTATTCGCATCACTTATCTGGAAATTTCATTAAATTACTGTGTAGCGGGCCTTTCAGGGGGAAATGGTTTGCCGCAGGGCTTTTTTGAAAGTGATCTTGACAGTTATGCCCTTTGTAATCCGCCGAACAGGCTGTTCATAGATCTTCCTGAAAAGGTTGCCGAGGCAGATGATGTGCTTGCTGATCAGGGAAAGATAAGCCTGGAAAACCCGTCAGACTGGCATCTGATTGTGGAGCTTGATTCAGACGACATCTCTGAAATTGTCGTACCGGCCGCTGTCCTCATTCTCGCGGGGGAGATTTTCACAACATTTGATCTGAGCATTATTGATGATGCTTTATCTGACGGGGTGGAAACAGTAAAAATCACAGCATCGGCTGAGGATTGCATGTCCTGCTCGGAGACCATCCAGGTGGCGGACAAAGACGCTGTTGCCATTCCCGGTGATGCGGATTACAGCGGAACCGTGGAACTGGAAGACGCCATACGCATTCTGAAGCTGCTGGCCGGAATAAAGGTGAGGCATGTTTATCACGATTCAGACGTAAACGGAGACGGAAAAATAGGCCAGGAAGAGGCGATGTTTGTCCTGATCAGACTGGCAGAATAATGATTTAACGTCCCGGAGGGATGGCTGAAAACAGCCTGGCAGTTCAGTTCATTACCGGGGTAAAAAGAGGACCGGACAATGCAAAACAACAAATGGGAAGCCGAAAATTGCCAAACTGTAAATTTGGCACTCCGGAATTTAAAAACTATAGGAGAGAAAACAAATGGAAAAAATTAACATGAGGATGAAAAATTTTCATTTCAAAAGGATGGCATCGGTATGCCTCATGCTAATGCTCCTCATTATTGCCACAGGTTGCAGCGGTGGTGACGGAGATGGGACTGAAGATAATGCTGTTCCGGAAAAAACAGAGGTGCTGCGGTCGGATCTGTCTCATGAGGATTCGCCGGACGTGGGCCCGGATGAGCTTTACGAACTGACCGAAGGAAACAGCGTGTTTGCCTTTGATCTCTATCAGGCCCTACGGGACCGGGACGGTAATCTTTTTTATTCACCTTACAGCATTTCCATGGCCCTTGCAATGGCTTATGCTGGTTCCCGAAATGAGACAGGGCAGCAGATGAAAAGCACATGTCATTTCACTCTGTCCCGGGAACGCCTGCATCCGGCTTTCAATGCACTGGACATCGAACTTGCAACCCGGGGCAGAACGGCTGAGGGACAGGACGGAGAAGGATTCCGGATGAATATCGCCAATTCCCTCTGGGCACAGAAGGATTACGCTTTTCAGCAGGATTTTCTGGACACCCTGGCACTGAATTACGACGCGGAAATGAGGCTGCTTGATTTTGTCCGGTTTCCGGATGAGTCCCGAATCATTATTAACAACTGGGTGAGTGAGAAAACAGAAAGTAAGATTAAGGATCTGATTCCGCCTCCCCTCTCACCGGACACGTGTCTTATCCTCGTCAATGCTGTTTATTTCAACGCGGCGTGGGAAGCGCCTTTTTCTGTGGAACATACTGATGACAAACCTTTTTATTTGTCTGACGGCACATCGCTCACCGTACCGATGATGTTGCAGAAGAACGATTTTAATTATGGGGAAGATAAAGATTATCAGGGGGTTGAACTGATGTATGACGGCGGAGAGATGTCAATGGTGATCCTGGTTCCCCGGGCCCGCGAGTTTGAGGAATTTGAGAAATCTCTGGATAATATCCGAGTCAGAGAAATTCTGTATGATTTTGAACCGAAAAAAATAATTCTTGAAATGCCGCGCTTTACTTATGCGTCAGAATCTGTCAGTCTGAAGGACACACTGGGGCAAATGGGGATGCCGGCTGCTTTTTCCTATTCTGCCGCTGATTTTTCCGGTATGGACGGAACCCTTTATTTGTTCATCGGGGATGTGCTGCACAAAGGATTTGTATCTGTAGATGAAAAAGGCACGGAAGCAGCGGCTGCAACCGCTATTACTGGGCCTGGAAGCGGTCCTGATGCTTCGGAACCTCTGGAACTCACCATTGACCGGCCCTTTATATTTTTCATCCGTGATATTCAGACACATACCATTTTATTTATCGGCCGTATCCTTAATCCGGTCGGGGTATAAGGAAGAAAATAATGAAAAAGTATTTGGTTACGGGTTTATTATTTGCATGGGTTTTCATGCTTGCTGCCTGTGGCGGAGGCGATGACAGCGAGGGGGGCGGCAACAGTCAGATTTCTGATCTGTCCGAAACCGAAATTTTCCAATACATCCCCCTTGACTGTTCAACAGAAAAACAGAATAAATTTGTTTATGAGATAATGACAAACAGTTATTTATGGTATGACAAAGTTCCGGAGGTTGATTATAGGGACTACGCCTCGCCCGAGGCCCTGTTGGACGCCATAAAATATGATACCCTGGACAAATGGAGCTATATCACATCAAAAGAAAAATTTTACGCGTATTTTAAATACGGAGAATATATAAGCATGGGGTTTGGTCTGAAATATGATACCAACGGTGATGTCCGTGTCAGCTTTGTTTATAAAAATTCTCCTGCTGATCTCGCCGGTATAAAAAGAGGTGAAAAGCTTATTGAAATTAATGAGAAAACAGTAAAGGAAATAGAAGACAGTCATCTGTGGAACAATGTTTCCGGACCGGATGAGGTGGGGATAACAAGTCTTTTAGCCCTTGAGGATTCAGAGGGCCTTGTCAGAGAGACGGAGATAAGAAAAGAGCGGATAAGCATAAATACCGTTTTGTATGATGAAATATTGATGATTTCCGGATTAAAAATCGGTTATCTGGTTTTTAAAAGCTTTATTGAAAGTTCCCCGACAGAATTGGACACGGTATTTGATTCCTTTAAACAGGAGGAAATTGACGAACTGATTCTGGATCTGAGATATAACACCGGGGGCAAACTTTCGGTGGCCAGGCATCTGGCAAGTCTTATCGCGGGGGATAATGCAGCCGGAGAAATTTTTCAAAAATACATACATAATGACAAATATCGAGATCGGGATTACGTCATGTATTTCACCAAACCACCAAAAGCCCTGGATCTGGACCGGGTTGTCATCATCACCTCCGAATCAACATGCTCCGCGAGTGAATCTGTCATTAACAATTTAAAGCCCTTTGCGGATGTTGTCCTGATCGGTCGTGACACCTGCGGAAAACCTGTGGGAATGTACGGATATGATTTTTGCGATAAACTTATCCTGCCCATTGAATTTAAAACAGCCAACGCGCACAATGAAGGAGATTACTTTGACGGCATTCCTCCCACATGTTATTCAGAAGATGATTTGACAATGCCGTTCGGGGATACACAGGAAGATTCCCTACAGGAGGCATTGAACTATATTCTCACCGAGTCCTGTTCGGATGACAGCGCCAGACAGTCCTTCCGGAACCAAGGAGACCGGAAAAAGATTAAGCTGAATGGTTTCAGGGGAGAAACAGGTGCTTTTTAAAGGAGTGATCAGAATGTCAGAGATTATTCGGAGTGCGGTGGGTTACGCTTCGCTTCACCCACCCTACACCGGGTATTTTATTTTTGGGGAAATCCCTTACACCCAAAACCCATTTTGAAAGGAGGGAGTGATATGGCAACAACAAAAAAGAGAAGTGACAGATATCGGAGAGATTCGGCAGAGGTCTCGCCAGTTGAAACCCCGGTGACAAATCCCGGGGGGGTTCCGAGGCATTTCAAAAGGAATGATAATTCTCCAAAGCAGATGCGTGTTCTGTTTGCCATTGTTCTGGCTGTCCTTCTGAGCGCATGTGTCAGATTCGGCGGTCATTCCCCTGATAAGGAGGTATATGATTATCTGGAGACAGCCAATCATTTGAACGAGGCGCAGAAACAGGAAATGATGCAGGGAAATCCTTTTATCGGCATGACCATGAAAGAGGCTCATCTGGCAATGTATCCGGATCGCTCCGCGGCGGTGCGATTTTCCGACAGGACCCTTCAACATGATTACAGAGGCGGATGGGGTGTCAGATATTCTCTTTTTTTTGACGGAGGCACCCCAAACCGGGTGGAGAATTATTTTTTCTTATCCGACAAAGAAATTGAAGAATTTCGTAAGCCGCGTGATTTTCGTCCTGATTTCGTTTTTGACGGATGGAGGAATCGTTGGTAGTAAATTAACATCCCGGAGGGGCGACTGAAAATAGCCCGGCAATTCATTGCCTTCTCCTTATTTAAGGGCTTTTAGAAAATTCTCCGCTTTGACGTCCACACCTGTCCACAGGGCAAGGGTGCGTCTGGCCTGATTGGCAAGACAGGAAAGACCGTCCATAAAGCGAATGCCCCTTTTCCGCGCCATATCCTGCCAGAAATTCTCACTGCGGCCATAATTCAGATCAACCACCAGCTCACAAACCGGCAGTTCAAGCTTTTGTATCAGATCCGCCAGTTCCGGGGCCTCATCATACCCGGAAACAGAAGTCGCGTTGACCAGAATATTTGCAGGAACAGATTTTTTGGGTAAGGATTCCAATAAATGAGCTTCTCCTCCGATACGATTGACTATGCTCCGGGTCTTATCTTGGCTCCGGCCTGTTATGAAAATGGAGCCTGCATGAAGCCAGTTTAATATAAAAACCACTGACCTGGCCGCTCCGCCCGTCCCAAAGACAATGGCTGATCTGCCCGCCACATCAAAACCCGCCTCTCCCAGCGCATCCATAAAGCCAATGGCATTGGTGTTGTAGCCTTTGAGTTTCCCGCCAGAAGGGACAATGGTATTGACGGAACCGATAATCGTGGCCCCTTCGGAAAGCTCGTCCATATGAGGTATGACCGCCTCTTTATAAGGCACGGTGACATTTGCACCCGCGATATTCAGGACGCTGAGGCTTCTCATTGCCTCGCCGATCATTCCGGGCCTGACCATGAAGGGCACATACCCGCCCTTCATACCAACCTGCCTCATCACTGCAGAAAACATGTCAGGCGATTTTGAATGAAAAATCCGCTCATCTCCCAGAATGCAAAACACATTTGTTTTTATTTTAACTTTAGAACTGACTTGGGTATTTGTCATTTGTTATCCGCCATTTCTTGTTTGTCATACAGATTTTAACAAAAAAATTGTCCGGAGTGCCAAACTTGCAGTTTGGCATTATTTCCGATGTCAGAAAGAAACTGGAATATTCTGCCAAACTGCAAGTTTGGCACTCCGGAGCGCAAAGCCCTTACCTGAAAACCGGAGCATTGCCAAACCGCATTGCCAAACTGCAAGTTTGGCACTCCGGAGCGACAAAGCCTTACCTGAGAACCGGGGCAGCGCCAAACTGTGAGGGACCTTTGAATCGTTCCATCGGGACGGCATTTTTGTAGCAATGAGATGCCCTGTTTTTCCAATATTTTCTCCGGAGTGCGAAAAATACTTTTTCGCAATCGCAAAAATATAATTTTTGCACTCCGGATCCGCCTGGAACTTTTTTTTGTAGCAATGAGATGCCCTGTTTTTCCAATATGTTCTCCGGAGTGCGAAAAATACTTTTTCGCAATCGCAAAAATATAATTTTTGCACTCCGGATCCGCCTGGAACTTTTTTTTGTAGCAATGAGATGCCCTGTTTTTCCAATATTTTCTCCGGAGTGCGAAAAATACTTTTTCGCAATCGCAAAA
This sequence comes from Desulfonema magnum, assembly GCF_017377395.1. Taxonomy (GTDB): domain Bacteria; phylum Desulfobacterota; class Desulfobacteria; order Desulfobacterales; family 4be13; genus Desulfonema_C; species Desulfonema_C magnum. The sequence goes on from NZ_CP061800.1 coordinate 2,552,598, forward strand.
ATATAATTTTTGCACTCCGGATCCGCCTGGAACTTCTTAAGTCAACAGCATTGAAGGGACCCGGGAAGGGGGACGCTCTCTTATACTCAGTAGATCGAAAAGTTTCCGGACTATGAGCGGTGCGGCAAAGAAACCCGGCTTTTTTTTCAGGACGGGACGCTCTCCCCCGCTGGAAAAAGCCGGGTTTCTCCCCCGTCCGCCGTGTCTGCCCGGTGACAGCCCGAAAACTTTTCGATCTACTGATACTGCAAACATGCCGTGCCTACGGGACTTTCCAAACACGCCGCACGCTAAGTTCGGCACTCCGGAGGGACAAAGATTTCAGAGGAAAAGGGAGTCAGAATGAATTATCCGGGGAAAACCTTTCTGAATCTGTGTCTGTGGAAAAATTCGGCCCCGGGGGAAGATCGCTCTTGTTCCGAAGTTTTTCTGACTCCCGGAGAGATGCCTTGTTACCTTCTGTCACTTGCAACGATCAGATGACAAATGACTGTTACAGACCCACCCCTGCCAAATCCGGCCCCAGATATGTGCGTTCATTTTCCCCGAGAATCCCGAGGGACAGACAGATCAGTGTCCACAAATGAACAGAATGATAACCGCCCTCGTAATGTTCGCTAAGATCATGAATTTGGGCATGGCAATTATGACACGGTGTGATGCAATACGTCGCGCCTGTCTCCATTATTTGGTCAAATTTCCTTTTGCCGTAATACCGCCGGGCCTCAGGAAATCCTGACTGTAGAAATCCGCCGCCACCGCCGCAGCAGTAATTATTTGACCTGTTGGGCGTCATATCAACAAAATTTTCTTCCCCCACAACAGATGTTATAACAAAGCGCAGGTCTTCGGCAATAGGGTCGCCCAGAGATTTTCTCACCACCTGGCACGGATCCTGGGTTGTGAATTTTATCTTTAAATCCTTGTTCCAGTCGGAATTCACCTTGAGTTTGCCTTGTCTGATCCACTTGGCGTAATACTCGATAATACTTTTTATTTCAAAACGATGTTCCACATTGAACTTTTTCAGCCCGACCCGGACTGCAAAAAATTCGTGACCTCATTCCGTATTCAGCCAGACCTTGCACCCAAGATCATCCACTGCTTTGGCCTTGATTCTTACAATTTTTTCCCACGCATCAGAATCCTGGCAGAACATGCAATAATTCTCCGCTGCCCAGCCTTTTGTTCCGTAGGTCCAGTCCGCTTCCGCAAGATGGAGGATCTTCCAAAGCGGAACCATTTCGTCAGGCTCGGTGACAGGCTCTCTGGAATTCTGATTCAGGAAAAAATATGCGCCCTCTTTATCCATCGGGGCTTGGAGGGTTTCAAAACCCTTCTGCGTTTCCCGCACCTCCTCTGCCACATCCTCCACCACAAAGCTCCAATCCTCCTCACTTGCGCCCATGGCGCTGCATGTATCGTGCTTCAGGGCCATGTCGCATGATCCCCGGATCCCCCTGGGCTGTTTATCTTTGGGCCAGTTTTTGCGCACATGGGCAATAAGCGAAGGGATATCAATTTTCATGGGACACGCGTAAAGACATCGCTGACACATGGTACACATCCACGCCCAGGGGCTACTCAGGATTTCATCATCCATACCCAGGGACGCCATGCGTAAAAATTTTCTGGGATCCAAATCCTCAAGACCTGTGGCAGGACACCCTGAAGAACAGAGTCCGCATGTCAGACAGAGGTTCAGATTTCCCCCGTCAGGCAGCAGTTCCATCACCTTATCTTTGAAGATACTTTTTTTTCCCAGTTCCAGATCAATGACTTCGGATGACATACTCTTCTCCTTTTCCGGCTTGAGAATTGAATACTGAGAACCGAATGTTGTCTGACCGTCAATTCTCAATTTTCAATTCTCAATTCTCAATTCCTAGAGTCCCAGAAGACCCTTGACGCTTTCAGTGATCTGTTCCGCAGAAGCCGGTTTGGGAAGATAGTCATCAGCCTCCGTACTCATTCCGTCACGGTGAGTATAACGAGTGGAGGTTACCCGGTCAGCCACGGCAGTCAGTAATATCACAGGAATATCAGCATATTTTTCATCGCCTTTCAAATCCCTGCACATCTCGTATCCGTCTTTTTCAGGCATCATGACATCGAGAACAATGGCATCCGGGGGATTTGCTTTGACCTTTTCGAGACCTTCGACGCCATCGTAAGCCACCTCAACTTCAAACCCCTCTTTTTCCAAATTTCCCTGGACAATAGAAGCAAAATCAGGTTCATCGTCAACAACAAGTATTCTTTTTTTCTCGCTCATGGTTTCCCCTCCTTTATATTCAACCTATAAATTAAAAATGGCATAATTAACCTTCAACAACGGGTCTGGGATATAGTCCGCTTCGTTCAGCAATTTCAGGGACCTTTTCTTCCCATTCAATGGCCATGATGTGAAATCCGCTCACGCCCTCTACTTCTTTGAGACGCTGAATTGCCTCCACACAGATATTGATTCCTTCTTCCGGCTGTTTTTCCTTGGGCACACCTGACAGGCGTTTGATCACCTCATCCGGCACATCCATTCCCGGAACCCGATTTTTCATGTACCGGGCCATGCCGGCTGATTTCATGGGTGTCATACCGGCCAGGATAAACACTTTTTCATGGAGTCCCCGGTCGCGGGCCAGTTTCATCCATTCCTCGAACTTGTCGAGGTTATAAATGCACTGGGTCTGGATGAACTCGACGCCGGCCGCGATTTTTTTGGCCAGACGCGGCACCCGTATCTCAAACGGATCTGCAAAAGGATTCGCGGCCGCTCCCACAAATATTTTCGGGGGACGCTTAATATCATCACCGCCCAGGAATTTTCCTTCGTCCCGCATTCTTCGGACCAGCTGGATGAGCTGCATCGAGTCAAGATCGTGAACATTCTGCCCCTGGGGACAGTCTCCGAAACTCTGATGATCTCCTGACAGACACAACATGTTGTGTATGTCAAACGAAGCCGCCCCGAGAATATCGCTTTGCAGGGCAATTCTGTTTCTGTCACGGGTCACCATCTGAAGTACCGGCTCCACGCCCATGAGTTTAAGATGAATACATGACGCCAGGCTGCACAGACGGGTGACAGAGGTCTGGTTATCTGTAATATTAATGGCATCAACATGATTCCGTATCAGTTCGGCCTTCTCCTTAATGGCTTCCGGATCACTGCCGCGCGGAGGCCCGCATTCGGATGTCACACCAAGGTGACCGGCCCTGAGAATTTTTTCCAGTTTACTCGGTGTTTTTACACTCATAGTTTCACATCCTCCCTGACCACTTTTCGGGGTCCCCCTGCTCTGTCTGTGGACCAGTCCTTTAAGGGAAAGATTTTTTCATAATCATCAAGGCGATCCAGTTCTTTCAGCCGATCAATGATTAACTGCCAGGCGCAGTCCAGTTCTTTGTTAATCTCACATTTTCCATTGCTTGATCCGCCGCACGGGCCGTTCAGAAGCCGCTTGGCACATCGGGAAACCGGACAGATTCCGCCTGTATAAGCGAGGATACACTGACCACATGCCTGACATCTTTCTGTCCAAAGTCCCCGCTCTTCCGTAGCGCCCAGGAAACAGGTATTTACTCCCGGATAAACCGGAACAGAATGGTATCTTTCCGCGGTGAACTGAACCCCGACCCCGCAGGCAAGGGAAAGGATCGCGTCATATTCATCCGCTATATCACGAATCTCTTCAAGATACTCATTATCGCATTGTCGTTCCAGGGTTCTCTCATCTATCTTCATCTCTTTCCCCTGGTTGAGAAAATACATCCGCAGGGCCGAGGCCAGTATTCCGACCTCTTTTTTCCCTCCGGCCTCGCACACAGTGACACATTCGTTGCAACCCAGAATGAGAATTTTGTTATAGTCTTTAATTTCCTCTATAATCTCCTCAATGGGCTTTTTATCGGCGACAATCATAAGATTTTACCTTTCTTATCAGAAGCCTTGCAGCGTGGTCAGATTGTGACCCGACTGCTAGGCCGCTTTCTTTTTAGCCAGTTTAATGGGATTTGGCCCCAGTTTGCGTATTTTTTCCGTCATCTCCCGGGCGATCTCAGCGAAAAGCGGACCTTCTCCCGAAGAAAGATTATACATCCGTGTTCTTTCGCCGGAAATACCAATGGTATTCAGTATCTGCTGGGCCTGTTCCACCCGTTTCTTTGCCCGGAAATTCCCGCTCTCATAACGGCAGTCCCCTTCCATACACCCTACCGCATATACACCGTCGGCTCCTTTTTCAAACGCTCGAAGGATATGAAGGACATCTATCTTTCCGGTGCATGGCACCCGTATGATCTTAATATTGGCCGGATATTGCAATCTCATCGAACCTGCCAGGTCCGCGGCGCTATATCCTCACTCATTGCAACAAAAGGCAATAATAATCGGCTCAAAATCTTCACTCATAAAACCCCCCTGTTTAATTGATAATTGATAATTGATAATTGATAATTGATAATTCTCAACTCTCAACTCTCAACTCTCAATTCTCAATTCTCAATTCTCAATTCTCAATTCTCAATTCTCAATTCTCAATTCATTCTCAAGCAACGCCTCAATCTTACTCATGATCTGATTATCTGTGTACCAGTTGAGTTCAATGGCCTTTGCGGGACATTCTGACGCACACACACCGCATCCGTGACACAGGGCTTCGTCAATTTCACTGACGCCGTCTTCATTGATCCTCGGCACACCGTAGGGACAGGATCGGACGCATATCAGACAGGACGCGCATTCATCCGGATTGACCACGGCTGTGACTGCGGACAGGGTGAGATACTCCTGGGAAAGCAGCGTTGTGGCCCGGGAAGCCGCTGCAAGCGACTGGCTAACAGATTCGGAAATAAGCTTGGGCCCGTGGGCGGAACCGCAGACATATATTCCTTCCGTGGCCATATCCACGGGTCTCAGTTTCACATGAGCTTCCATGAAAAAGCCTTCGGGGTTGCGTGCCAGTTTGACAATGGAGGAAAGTTCCTCTGTGTCTTCGGCCACCACGCCCGCGCTCAGTGCGAGAATATCTGTACGCACCCTGATATGCCGGTTCAGTATGCGGTCACGAAACATCACTGTCAGCTGATCATCTTCGGATACTTCCACCTGAGGAAGCTCATCCGGTGTATAGCGGAAAAATAAGATGCCCTGACGCCTTGCTTCGGAATAGTAATCCTCCAGAAGTCCGTACATCCGCATATCCCGGTAAAGGATAAAGACATTGGCTTCGGGCCGGAGTTTTTTGATATGAAGCGCATTCTTGACAGCACTCTGACAGCAGATTCTGGAGCAGTTGGGATTTGCCTCGTTTCGGGACCCCACACACTGGATCATCACAACCTGATCTATGTCATCCGCCCCTTTTTCCTCCAGACGGTCCGCGAGTTCAAGCTGGGTCATGACCCGGTCGTCTCTGCCGTACAGAAATTCTTTGGGGCTGTATTCCTTGCCGCCGGTCGCGAGAATGAGGACGCCGTGATCAATCTTCCTTTCATACATTCCCGGTCCCACAAGCACTTCAGTGGTGAAATTTCCCTTGAACCCTGAGAATCCCACGATAAGGGACTGGGTGAGGACCTGAATTTTAGGATGAGACGTCACCTTTTCAATCAGATCCTTCAGATAGGGTTTCACAGACGCGCCTTCAATGGTTTTGTGGAGACGGTTTGCCATGCCGCCCAGGCCCGGGTCTTTTTCCACCAAAAAGACATCAAATCCCTGGTCTGCAATTCCCAGTGCCGAAGTCATGCCCGCGACACCGCCGCCAATAATCAGCGCGCTCTGGGTAATCGGAATCTTTTTTTCATGGAGCGGATTGAGGGTCGCGGCGCGGGCCACAGCCATTCGTACCAGTTCTTTGGCTTTTTCCGTGGCTTTTTCCGGAGAATCAGAATGAATCCAGGAGTCCTGGTTCCGAATGTTTGCCATTTCAAAGAGGTACTTGTTCAGACCGCACGCTTCCAGTGTGTCCATAAAAATTGCTTCGTGAGTCTTGGGCGTGCAGGAAGCCACCACGATCCGGTTGAGGTTGTGTTCCTTGATTTGCTCCTTCATCTGGTCCTGAGCATCCTGGGAACAGGTAAAGAGATTCTGCCCCGCGAAAGCAACATGAGGAAGGGTTTTGGAATATTCCTCAACACCGTTCACATCAACAGCGCCGGAGATATTAATTCCGCAATTGCAGACAAAGACACCGATTCGGGGTTCCTGGCCTGTGAGATCAATTTCTTTTGGAATTTCAACGGTCTTTGTGCAGGTTCCCCTGGACACTGCCAGGCGGGACCCCGCGGCGCACGCGGCAGCGCTTCCGTCTGTGACAGAAGTCGGAATGTCTTTTGGCGACTGAAAAACACCACACGCGTAAACCCCTGGCCGGGACGTCTCCACTGGCGTAAAAGGCTCAGTGACTGCGAAATTGTACTTATCCACCGCGACATTCAGCCGTTTTGCCAGATCCGCGACAGATTCTGATATCTGAAGACCCACGGACAGGACCACGGTATCAAACACTTCTTCCCGGATTTCTCCGGATTCGTCAGCGTATCTGACACAGAGGTCTTTGCTCTCTTTTACCTCATCAATGGTGTGAACCCGGGCCTTGACAAAACGAATATCATCCTTTTTGGCCCGCTCATAATATCTTTCGTAATCTTTGCCAAAGGAGCGAATATCCATATTAAAGATACTGCATTCAAGATCACCGTGCGCGTGTTCTTTGGCAACCATGGCCTCTTTCAGCGCGTACATGCAGCAGACAGAGGAACAGTAGCCGTTACCGCATTTGTTGGTATCCCTGGATCCCACGCACTGAAGCCATGCGATCTTTTTCGGCTCTTTTTCATCCGAAGGCCTTAACAGATGTCCCATGGTGGGACCGGACGCGCTCAGGATGCGCTCAAACTCCAGACTTGTCAGGACATTGGGATTGGTTTTGTAATGATAAAATTCGTCCAGCACATAGGGGTCAAACACATCGCCCCCGGGACAGAGGATCACAGCACCGACCGGAATGTCACGATCTGTCTGTGTCTGATTATGATCCACAGCACCGGCCATGCACGCCTGAACGCACTGGTAGCACTCGGAACAGATACCGCACTCCAGACACCGTTCAGCCTCTTTCCGGGCCTGTTCCTCTTTGTATCCTGCGGCCACTTCTTTGAAATTGTGTTCTCTTTCTTCCACAGAAAGATATGTCAGAGGCACGCGTTCCTTGTGAGGTTTATTCGCAGTATCAGGCTTTTCATAAACCCAGTTCTTTATCCTTCCCTCTGCAATGTCTTTTCCGTTGAGATAACGGTCAATGCTCTCAGCCGCGTCTTTGCCGCTGGCAACCGCTTCCACAACAGACCGGGGACCATAAACCGCATCACCTCCGGCAAAGACCCATTCCAAGGACGTCTGAAAGGTCACGGGGTCTGATTCAAGACCGCCTCTCGGGCCGATGGAAATGCGCTGGCCCTCGAGTCCGTCTTTGACTGACGGCTCCAGCATCTGGCCGATGGCCACAATAATCGTATCTGCTTCCATGGTTTGCAGATCATCTTCATCATACTGGGGGTTGAATCGGCACTGGTCATCAAACACACAGGTGCATCGTTTGAATTCTATGCCCCTGATTTTTCCTTGTTCTCCGGCAAACCGGTTCGGCCCGAAGCAGGTAACGATTTCAATGCCTTCCTCAACAGCTTCCTCAATTTCATAATCCCACGCGGGCATTTCATCCCGGGTCTCCAAACAGACCATGGTCACCTGTTCGGCCCCGAGACGTTTGGCTGTCAGAGAGACGTCAATGGCAACATTTCCGCCGCCCACGACAACCACCCGTTTTCCGAGTTCAACCTCGTTGCCCAGGGCAGCATCCCTGAGAAAAGAAACACCCGGCAGAACTCCCTCAAGGTCTTCACCTTCCACTCCGAGGCCCCGGCTTCCGTGAAGCCCCGCGGCAATGAAAAGCGACTTGAATCCGTCTGCTTTCAGCCCTTCAAGGGTAATATCCTTGCCAAATTCAACTCCTGTCTTAATGGTGACGCCCATTTGTTCAATGATTGCAATTTCCGCGTTCAGGATATCCCTGGGCAGACGGTAAGCAGGAATTCCCACGGCCATCATGCCTCCGGGAACCGGGAGTTTTTCAAAAACTGTGACCTGATACCCTTTCCAGGCAAGGAAATACGCGGCACTAAGTCCCGCAGGTCCTGATCCGACAATGGCAATCTTTTCTTCCCGCTTTTCCGGTATCTCAGGAACATAAGGCCCCGGGCCGGTCATATCCTGATCTGCCAGGAACCTGTGGAGGTACTGGATTCCCAAGGGCTGGTCCACATCATTACGCGTACATTCCTTTTCACAGGGATGGTGGCAGACCCTGCCGCACACGCCGGGAAAAGGATGCTCCTGTTTGAAAAGCTTCAGTGCGTCCTCATACTTCCCCTGGTTAATGAGCGCGATATAGCCCTGAATACTGACATGGGCCGGACAGGTCGCCTTACACGGGGCAGTTCCGCGTTTGCTGATGGCATATGCCCCCGGAATGGCCTGAGCATATTGTTTATAAACCGCCTTTCGGTCGCAAAGTCCTGTATTATATTCATCCGGAACATTAATCGGGCAAACTTTGGCGCATTCTCCGCAGCTTGTGCATTTGGAAAGATCAATAAAGCGGGGTTGTTGGGTGATACGGGCCGTGAAATGTCCCGGATCACCTTCGAGGGTGAGAAGTTCTGTATTGGTTAAAAGTTCTATGTTCAGATGCCGGCCGACCTCGACCAGTTTAGGTGAGATCACTCACATGGCACAGTCATTGGTGGGAAAAGTCTTGTCCAACTGGGACATCAGGCCTCCCACAGCCGACGATTTCTCCACTAAATAGACATAATATCCGGAATTGGCAAGATCAAGTGCGGACTGCATTCCCACAATACCTCCGCCCACCACCATCACTGAGCCAATCGGATCTTTATTTTGTTTGTGTTCCATCAATTTTTCACCCTTTTGAAATTGGAAATTGGAACTCAGATTACAAGTTACAAGTTTCGAGTTTCGAGTTTCAAGTTTCGAGTTTCGAGTTACAAGTTTCGAGTTTCGAGTTTCGAGTTTCAAGTTTCGAGTTTCGAGTTTCGAGTTTCAAGTTTCAAGTTTCGAGTTTCAAGTTTCAAGTTTCAAATTTTTTCAAGGAGTTCAGGTAATTTATTTTCCCATCCGATGGTGGAGATAAAAACACCGCCAAACCCTTCTTTTTTCAACGCGGATATCATCTCCGTTGCCACACGAAGGCATTCACGCACTTTGTCACCGGCCTTCTGGATTCTGGTAATAAGGGGTTTGGGAACATAAATATGATCCATATTGCGATCAATGTAACGGGCCATTCCCACCGATTTAAGTAACAATACTGTCGGAATGATCATTGCTTTGCCTTTGTCCGCCCGCTTCAGAAAAGGTTCAATAGCGGCAATATCAAACAGGGGCGGCGTGATAAAAAAGCGGACTCCTGCTTCAATATTCTTATTCATTTTTTCCAGTTCCAGTTCCATGTCTTCCTCTTTGGCTCCTGTATTTATCGCGGAGCCGACCAGAAATTCGGGAGAACCGGTAAGTCTGACGCCGGCCATATCACGTCCTTCTTGAAGACTTTGGATGGCCTGAAGCAGTTCTGGCAGATCAATATCATACACCGCTTTTGCCTGATGATGATCTCCGAACCCGGGTGCTTCACCTGTTACCGCCATAATATTACGGATACCGCAGGCACTGGCTCCGAGGAGGTCAGCCTGGAGAGCAAGTCTGTTCCGATCCCGGCAGCAGACCTGCATTACCGTTTCCATGCCCTTTTGCTGTAATATCATGGCCCCGCCCAGGGCGCTCATCCGCATGACAGCGTTGCTCATTTCAGGCACCACAAAAGCGTCCACCATTCCCTTGACCCTTGTGGCATTGCTTACCATCTCAGAAACATCCGTCCCTTTGGGAGGTTCCATTTCTGTAAGGATGGCAAATTTTCCTGTGTCGAATTTGCTCTTTAGGAGCATATATATTACCTCCAGGTTTTTTTCTTAATAGTCAGTTGTTAGCTGTCAGTTGTCAGATGACAACTGACAACTGAGGACTTTTTCCTTGTCTGCTCGACTTATATCCAAGCAACTATTGTGCCAATCAGGAATATTTTTGAATATATAAATAAAAAATTTATAAATTAAATTAGTTAAAGATGAGATGTGAAATTGTCAGGAGGGTTTTGTGAAAAATCAGATTTGTTTTGCAGTTATCCCATTTTGGAATATATGATAATCAAAATCATAATACTTCCAACAGGATTGAAAAATATTGTGCCATTTTGGAATAGGCTTTTTTGGAACAGGAGCTACTGCCTGTCGTCATAAATTGCGCTTTCAGGGGAAAAACGGATTTCTGGCTTCGTAAAAACGACATGGCAGATAAAATTTTTCTGATTATAACGGATTCAGGGGAGGTCCCTGGTTTTCCGGAGTGCGAAAAATGCTTTTTCGCGAATGCGAATGCAAAAATAAAATTTTTGCACTCCGGATCCGCCCGGGTCCTGAACCCTGAGCCTGTCGAAGGGGGGAGGCGGCACGGAAAAAAAGAGGTGATTCAGACAGCTTGGGATAAAACCGTCCCTGTCAGAACTAAGGCACGACCAAATAAATCTTGAAGGGTGGGGGCCTCCGAGGTCTTCAAAACCTCGGAGGTCTGATATTCGGATTTGTCCGGTAAAAAAAGTTTATTTTCCAGTTGCATTTGCACTCAGCTGCCCGCATGCAGCCGAAATATCCTGTCCCTTGCTGTGACGAATCATTGCCGTGTAATTATTTTTGTGCAGAATTTCCTGAAACTGAAAAATGGCAGATGCTTCGGGCCGTTTAAAATCACTCCCTTCATGCTCATTAAAAGGAATAAGGTTGATTTTTGCCCTGATGGGTCTGAGCAGCTTAATCAGACGCTTTGCATCGTTGATGGAATCATTTATTTCTTTGATGAGAATATATTCAAATGTAATCTTGCGGCCGCGTTGCAAAGGATATTCGCTGCACGCTCTGAGCAACTGCTCTATAGGGTATTTGCGGTTTATGGGCATCAGCGAATCACGGGTCATGTTGTCTGTGGCGTTTAATGATATGGCAAGACTGACGTTTGTATCCCGGCCCAAATCAGAAAGCCTGGGAACAAGTCCCGCTGTGGAGACAGTAATCCTGCGGTTTGAAATTCTGAGTCCGAAATCGTTGTCAGTCATAACGCTGATTGCGCTGACGACATTTTTATAATTTGCCAAAGGTTCGCCCATTCCCATCAGAACGACATTGCTGAGACGCATGGTATTATCTCTTATATTGTTACTGACATCACGGACCTGGGCGATAATCTCGCCCCGGGTGAGATTGCGTGTAAATCCGCCTGCTGCGGTTTTGCAGAATGCACATCCCTGGGCGCATCCCACCTGGGTGGATATGCAAAGGGTATAATGATCCTTCTCAGGAATAAGCACTGTTTCGATATATTTTCCATCTTCTAATTTAAAAAGATATTTCTCTGACCCGTCTTTTGATATTTCCACCTGCTCTTTTTTAAGTCGGCTGATGGTGAAGTGGTCTGAAAGCGTCTCCCTGAGAGATTTTCCCAGATCAGTCATCACATCAAAAGTATCTGCCTGGCGAAGATAAATCCATTTTAAAATTTGCCTGGCACGATAAGAAGCCATCTGACGTTCCTGAAACCATGACATAAGCTGCTCGTGAGTAAGTTCTTTAATATCTGTTTTGGATATCTGTATCATTTTGTTTTTGTCCTTTTGAACACTATCTGTGACTCGATAATCAAATTTTCTGAGCCAGTTCGATCAGAGGGCCTGTCATTCCTGCGAAAGCAGGAATCTGTTTTTTTACGGATTTTACGAATCCGGCGGCAATGGATTCCTGCTTTCGCAGGAATGACAAAAAAACTTGATAATCGAGTATGAAGCATCACACTTTTTTGCATTATTTTTTGTTTATCCCAAATCTGACAGATGTAGTCAATGCTGAATAATATAACAATAGCCAGCAAATCAAAACCCCGAAAAGTTCGTAGCTCCGCTTTCAGAGCGTGTTTGAAAAATGACAAATATCCCCGAAAACGGGCCTGGCGATTTTTTTTTTAACCGCGAAACACACGGAAAAATACCGGACCCGGAGAAAATTTCCGTCTGTTTTCGTATCGTTTCGTATTCTTTTTCGTGTGTTTCGCGGTTAAAAAGCCGGTCTGTCCGTCATTTTTCAGACACGCTCTCAGAGCCACAAAGAGACTTCGTGAGCCTTTGAGCCTTCGTGTCTTCGTGGCAAAAAACAGCCCGGAATTATTTTTCAAACACGCTCTCAAGGACACAAAGAGACTTCGTGAGCCTTCGTGCCTTCGTGTCTTCGTGGCAAAAAACAGCCCGGAATTATTTTTCAAACACGCTCTCAGAGCCACAAAGACACAAAGACACAAAGAGACTTCGTGAGCCTTCGTGCCTTCGTGTCTTCGTGGCAAAAAAAACAGCCGCAAAGCCGCGTTCGGAATTACTTTTCAAACAGGCTTTCAAAGACACAAAGAGACTTCGTGAGCCTTTGAGCCTTCGTGTCTTCGTGGCAAAAAACAGCCCGGAATCACTTTTTCAAACACCTTCTAAGAAAATTTCCCGATAAAATAAGAATTTTCCTGATATACAATATTGCTTTATTCAGATATGAAATAATTTTCCTGATGTTTCAAAAAATTTGGGATTTGGGATTTGGGATTTGGATTTGTTATTTTCATTTTATTCGGTTGGTTATAGGAAATGCATTGGTTTCAATCGCAATAAAAAGTGATATTCATGTTTAATAATCTTGCAGTTACAATCATTATTTTGGTCGTTTTAGTTGCATCTGCCCTTTTTGGGTGGGAACATGCTCCAAAAAAGGAGGAAGGGCCAAAAACTACTGGCAAGCTCATGAAGGTTGCAAGAAATTATTGGCCTGGGCAGTATTGGTTAGCGATTGCCGATAAAAAGGGGTGGCTTAAAGAAGCTGGCCTGAATATAGAATTTACAGATTTCCCGGATTTTATACAATCCATGAGTGATATGGCAGAAGGGAAAGTAGATGTTTCCGCATTTGTATTATTTGATTTTATGAAGTTCAGGCTACAAGGAGCTGATTTAGTTGGTGTTATCAATAATGATATTTCATTTGCAGACGCAATCGTAGCTAAACCTGGTATAGAAAATATTACAGACCTGAAAGGAAAGCGTATTGGACTTCAAAAGGAAAGTTTTCAGGAATTTATGTTATCTATGGTGTTGGAGGGCAACAAATTAAAACTTGATGATGTTATTATAGCAGAGATACAGGCCGAGGATACAGAGCCTTTTGTCAAAGGGGCTGTAGATGCCACAGTTACTTGGGAACCGTTTGCGAGTGAGGCGGTGGAAAAAGGAAATGGCCGGATTATATTTGATTCTTCAGAACTCCCCGGTCTTATATCTGATATATTTGTTTTCCGCAGAAAATTTATCAAAGAAAGGCCGGAAGATGTGCAGGCATTTGTTAATGTCTGGCACAAATCCACTGAATTTATCAAACAAAATCCCAAGGAAGCATTTGGCATTATTGCTGAGATTTATAATAAAACTCCGGGTGAAGTGGAAGCCCTTACCCGGCAGGTCAAGATATTGGATATGAGAGATAATCGTGCGAGTTTCTCCTTTGCGGCCGGCTTTGAATCGCTTCATGGCACTGCGCGTAAGGTAAATAACTTTATGATAAAAAAAGGAATGACAAAAAAGCGATTAGACAGCACCGAATTCTTTGACGGACGTTTTATCAGGAGATTGCGTTAAGTAACAAGAAAGCCGGGTTTCTTATTGCAGGGAGATTGCGTCAGGTTATGAAATTTTCCACCAAATTCATTTTTTCGATTGTGGCTGTAACCATTATTGCCGCACCGCTGTCAGGCTTTGTTGTATTTTATTCTGCAAGCGCTCTTCTCCGGGAAAATCTTATCCATAATCAGTTGGAATTTACACAACATACCATGGATGGCATTGATCGTATTCTGTATAATGCATATGTGGGGATACAGATCGTTGCGAGTAGCAATACTATAAAAGAACGGCTTGAGATATTAAATAAAAAGGACATTGCTGATGAACTGGCGGCAAGATATAAAAAGGAGATACTAATGAGATTAGAAAAGTATTTTTCCTTTACCGGCCCCTGGAATTTACTTTTTGCAGTTGATAAAGACGGGATGATTGTTACATCAGACACAGAGCAGGAGATCGGAACGCGTCTGAATGATGAATCGGACAATAAGCTCGCATATGAAGCTGCCATGCGAGGAGAAATTTACTATTCTGACCTGGTTATTCCCAAAAGCATAGGCAAGCCGACTATTATTTTTGCTGCTCCTGTACGAAATGAGGAAAAATTTGGCCGCCCGATATTGGGAGCCGTTGTCGGTTATTTTGTCTGGCATACGGTGTTACAAATGATAGATGAAGCAGACCCGGTACTCCGGCTACATCTTTTCAACAGGGACGGCATAATCATAGGCGACCGACCGGAGCACAGAAACAGAATTTTACAGCAGCGCCTTGGTTATCTGAATCTGGTAAAAAAGGCGTTCAGGGAAAAACCTTCCGGCAGCAGTATTTACACGGACGCACATGAAGCAGATAAAACTTCTGTTCTGGGGTCTTATGTATTACAGAGGGGTTTTCTGGGCTACAGAGGCAGTGGCTGGGGATTATTGGTTGAAATTCCTCTTGATGTGATATTTGCACCTGTTCACCAGATGGCTCGGAATATCGCAATCGTTGTTATGCTCGTAATGGGTCTGATTGCAGGGATATTCAATTTTATCAGCAAAAAGCTGACGGCTCCCATTGCGGCTTTGACAAAAACAACTCAGGCCCTGGGACGAGGAGATTTCAATGCAAGGGCTGAGGTGACAACTCAGGATGAGATCGGTGTCTTAGCTGAGGCTTTCAATAAAATGGCTCAGGATTTACAGAAATTAAGAAATGATCTGGTATCCTCCAAAGATTATACTGAAAACATAATAAAATCAATGAACGAATCTCTCATTGTGATTAACCCTGAAGGGGATATCGAATCTGTAAACCAGGCAGCAACAGATTTCCTGAAATATTCAAAAGAGGAGCTTATCGGAAGGCCGGTTGGCATAATTTTTGAAGAAGAAGAAGAAGAAGAAGAAGAAGAAGTTTTTTTTGTTTTCAAAGGCAAAGGCTTGGATGAACTGATTCAGGAGGGCAATATTTCAGGTGCTGAAACAATATTAAGAACCAGACAGGGGGGAAAAGTACCAGTTCTTCTTTCAGGATCAGTCATGCGTGATGAAAACGGAGTGATACTGGGAATTGTATGTGTGGCTTCGGATATCGCTGAACTGAAAAAGGCAGAAGCAGAACTGAAGCAACACCGTGACCATCTCGAAGACCTGGTTAAAGAGCGTACAACCGCACTTGAGAAAGAGATTAATGAACGTAAGAATGCCGAACAAAAAATTAAAATATTCTCGCACGCTGTTACCGGAGCCATTGATGCAATTGCGATAGCTGATATGCAACGTATTATTACTTATGTGAATCCGGCCATGGAGGAATTATACGGATACGAAGAAGGAGAAATGATCGGGAAATCAACTGCTGTTCTGAACCCGGTTTCGGAGAGGGTAAAGGAAATGGAATCAGCCATGATAGAAACAGCGAGATGGGCCGGTGAAATTTTACAGCAAAAGAAAAGCGGAGAGACTTTTCCGGCATTGCTGTCTCTTTCCACAGTAAGAGATGAAAAAGGAAGACCAATAGCAATGATGGACGCTGTCAGGGACAACACCGAGCGCGTACACGCGGAAAAAGAACTCAGAAAAAAGCAGGCGCAACTGCTCCAGGCATCAAAAATGGCTTCCCTGGGAGAGATATCTACCGGAATTGCCCACGAGATCAATCAGCCTCTGACTTATATCAGCGGTTTTATACAGACCCTGGCAAGAGATATCAGAGAAAACCTTCTTGACTTCGAAGAAGTAAAAGCTGATCTTAAAACAAGCTTAAGACAGGTCGGTCGTATTACCGATATTATTCAGCATTTGCGAACCTTTGGCAGGAGTAATGCCAAGCTGACGGAACTGGTCTGTCTTAAGACTGTTGTGAATAATACCTTGTTACTTATGGGAGAGCGGATACGCCTGCGAAATATCGCTCTGATCAGAAATGTCGAATCTCATCTGCCTGCGGTTCGGGGAAACTCCAATCAGTTGGAGCAGGTATTTATCAATTTATTACAAAATGCCACAGAAGCATTACGCAATCATATTGGAAACGCCGAACTCCGGGTTGATATTAGTGTTTCTGAAGACAGGAAGACTGTGATTATAACCATTACAGACAACGGAGAGGGGATTGAACAGAATCATCTGGATAAAATATTTGAACCTTTCTTTACAACCAGGGAAGTGGGAAAAGGGACGGGCCTGGGACTCTCCATTGTCTATGGCATTATAAGGGAACACAGAGGGACCATTACTTGTAAATCAGAAAAAAATAAAGGTGCGGCGTTTACTATCACTTTACCGACGAAAGGTTAAAATCATGTCAGAACATAAAATCCTGGTTATTGATGATGAGCCCATGGTCATTGAAGCGGTCAGAAAAGCTTTGAAGCGTGAGGGGTATGAAATACTTTCAGCCTGTAACGGGGAAGAAGGATTGCGGTTATATTTCGAACATCAGCCCGTTTTGGTGATTCTGGACCTGAGGATGCCTGTGATGGATGGCTTACAGTTCCTGGATTATATAAAATTAAAGCCGTTGGACCGTTCCTCCGTCATTGTTCTGACTGGCCACGGCTCTGACTATGAAATCGAGCAGTGTTTCAGAAAGGGGGTGAGTGCTTTTATAAGGAAACCTTTCAATATTTATGAACTTATCGGACAGGTCAGAAGCTGTATTGCGTTAAAAGACATGAAAGAAATAATTTTTGATTTAATTCGGGCATCCTTCGCAGAAGCTGAAAAGTAATTTACACTTTTTCCGAACTGTAAGACAATTTTGCAAATTGTTTTACAGCAAAGTGTGAACTGACAAATGAAGGATCCCTTAATTCATTGCCAAAATTGGAACTGTTGAGGAAGAGTCAAATCGCAAATCAAAAATCCGGAGAGTACAAATGTCAGATAACAAATCGCAAATTATAAATCAAAAATCAAAAATCCCACGTATCCTGGTCGTTGATGATGAGCCTGTGGTCATCGAAACGATCAGAAAAGCGTTGAAATATGAGGGGTATGAGATACTTTCAGCCTGTAACGGGGAAGCAGGATTGCGGTTATATTTCGAACATCAGCCCATCCTGGTGGTCCTGGATCTGAGGATGCCTGTAATGAATGGCTTACAGTTCCTGGACCGCATAAAATTAAAACCTTTGGATCCCTTGTCAGTTATTGTTCTGACCGGTCACGGCTCTGATGATGAAATTGAGCAGTGTTTCAGAAAGGGGGTGGGCGCTTTTATCAGAAAACCTTTCAATATTTATGAATTTATCGGGCAGGTCAGAAACTGTATTGCGTTAAAAGAGGCAGAGAATGCACTGAAGAAGAGCGAAGGACAGCTTGCAGCAACGCTGAAGAGCATAGGAAACGGTGTGATCACCACCGATTTGCAGGGTAAGATCGTCATGATGAATGACGTGGCTGAAAAACTGACTGGCTGGAATCATGCCCAAGGCCGAAGTATTCAGGAAGTATTCAGAATTATTAATAAGGAACCATGCGAGAATATTGAAAACCCGGTAAACAGAGCATTGGAAGAAGGAGCCATAACCAGGCTGGCTGATAACAGGCTTCTTATAAGCAAAGATGGGAGGGAAATTCCTGTTTCTGGCAGTTGTTCACTTGTAAAATTGTCTGATGGTGAGATTATCGGGGCTGTTCTTGTTTTTCAGGATATCTCTGAAAAGAAAAGACGTGAAGAAATATTTCAACTGGAAATATCCAGAGCCAAATACCTGTGTGATCTTGCCATGGAGCCGCAGCTTCCTGCAATGGAAAGGGTTTGCGCCAATATCAGGTATATCCCCGCCTGGCACATCAGCGGCGATGTCCTGGAAGTATTGGAACTGGATGAGAAAAGGCTTCTCATTTTCCTGGCAGATGTCACTGGCCACGGAATTCCCGCGGCCATTACGGCCAGTACTTTAAAAATGCTGTTTCAGGAAATATCTGAAACAGAAACCGAACCAGCAGTCATATGCACGCATTTGAACCGGACCATGGGCCGGATCATTTTACCGGACGATATCATTGCCGCATTCTGCTCGCTGATTGACCTGGAATCCATGAACATTACCTATTGCCTTTGCGGCGTTCCGTCTCCCGTCATTCTCCGAAATCATGAAAAAATCCGGCTCAGACCCACCGGAATGCCGCTCGGGGTTTTCGAAAATCAGCTTATCGCCAGCAAAACCATGGACTTGGAAAACGGAGACATGTTTATGGCTTTCACGGACGGAATCAGCGAAGTCAGATCCGAAAATGGCAAAGTTTTCAGATTCAAAGGCGTGGAAGAAGCACTCGAAAAAAATGCCAGCGATATCCACGTCCTGACAGACGCCATTGTAACAGAGGCTCGTCTGTTCCAAAAAAAGCAGAATTTTCGGGATGATGTCATTATCCTGGCTCTTTGTTTCTTTGACGGGAAAAAAAATATTCCCCAAAGGCCGTGGAATCGGTTCAACGCACCTGAAAAGGACATTTTCAGGATAAGAACCAGATATATGGACATTGATGACCTGAGTAAGTATTATATGAAATATATCACGGAGAAATTTCAGGTTTCACATGAATGTGTCGCCAAGTTGAGACCAGCGTTTTTTGAAATGCTGGTCAACGCGGTCGAGCATGGGAATCTGGAGATGACAGACTTAAAGAAAAACCTGGATTTTCTCGACGTTGAAAGATATGAGGAAATTTTCAGAAATCGAAAGATATCAAATAAATATGGTGAAAAGCTGATTCAAATCGAATGCATATGCGAAGGGAACCAGCTAACAATTTCGATAGAAGACGACGGGAGCGGATTTCATCCTGATACGATTCCCGATCCGACCCGTGAAGACCGTTTGTCAGAACCGTTTGGCAGAGGCATTGCCATTGCAAGGAAAAACGCGGATCAGATTTCCTATAACAACAGAGGAAACAAGGTCAGCCTGGTGTTCAACATCGGATTTTATAACTAGAAGTGTCAGGTGAGGCTGATTTTAAAATATAACCATCTTTTGCGGGACGGGGTTTGCAGCTCATTTTTGCGGGACGGGGTTTGCAACCCCGTCCGAAACGTTTTTTTCAGCCTCCCTGTAAAAGCATATGTATTTTTATGCACTTAAATTTGGTGTATTATTTAAAGGGGTTGTTTTTTTACTTTAACTAACTTTTATATGAAAAAGTGTTAGGTGTTAAGTGTTAAGTGTTAGGAAAAACTATTAAATTTTCATATCTCCTTGTGACCCGAGCGTCATGACCGTTTATGTGGCTGCACGCTTCATCGCCGGCTGAATACTATTTTGCTTGACATACCATTATTAAAATATTAATTTCAAGGTTTTAATATACAGATACATAATAAATTGGTGTTTTTATGTTTGATAATCTGAGTAACAGGCTTGATTCCGTATTTAAAAAGCTCAAAGGACATGGCAAATTAACGGAAAAAAATATTGAGGACGGGCTAAAAGAAGTTCGAATGGCACTTCTTGAAGCAGATGTTCACTATAAGGTTGTAAAAAAATTTATTGGTGATATAAAGGAACGGTCCCTGGGCCAGGAAGTCACAAAAAGTCTGACACCGGGTCAGCAGGTCATCAAGATCGTGAACGATGAACTGACAAAACTCATGGGAGACAGCCATGAGGAACTGAAACTTTCAGGCACTCTGCCCATACCGGTGATGCTGGTCGGTTTGCAGGGTTCGGGTAAAACCACAACAGCAGGGAAATTAGCTGTTCTTCTGAGAAAAAGGGGCAGAAAGCCCTATCTGGTCCCGGCTGATGTTTATCGTCCCGCGGCAATTGACCAACTGAAAAAACTGGGTGTCCAACTGGATGTTCCGGTGTTTCCGTCTGATGCAAAAGCGGACCCGGTTCAGATTTGTCAGAAAGCCCTTGTCGCAGGCCAAAAGGAAGGATGTGACACCCTGCTGATTGATACGGCAGGACGCCTGCATGTAGATGAGGAACTTATGTCCGAGCTTTGCCGTATCCGGGATAAGGTGAAGCCGTCCGACATCCTTCTTGTGGCCGACGCGATGACGGGTCAGGATGCTGTGAATATTGCAAAGTCTTTTAATGACACCCTTGATATCGGCGGGGTTATTCTGACCAAGATGGATGGTGACGCGCGGGGCGGGGCAGCCCTTTCCATCAAGTCTGTAACTGGCAAACCCATAAAATTTATCGGGGTGGGGGAAAAACTGAATGAGCTGGAGCCGTTTCATCCGGACAGAATGGCTTCAAGCATTCTGGGAATGGGAGATGTTCTTACTTTTATTGAAAAAGCCCAGTCTGTCGTAGATGAAGAAAAAGCAGCGGAACTTGAAAAAAAGCTGAGGAAGAGCCAGTTCACATTGGAAGATTTTCGAGATCAGATGGTCCAGATCCGTAAGATGGGTTCGCTTACGGATCTGATTAATATGATTCCCGGTTTTAGTAAAAACAAGCAACTGAAAAATTTGGAAGTTGATGAACACGAGCTTGTCAGAATTGAAGCCATCATCAATTCCATGACACCGCTTGAACGGCGCCAACATACCATCATAAACGGAAGCAGGCGCAAGCGGATTGCCAGAGGAAGCGGCACCAGTGTGCAGGATGTGAACAGGCTGCTTAAAAATTACACTCAGGTAATGAAAATGATCAAAAAAATCAGTAAGGGCGGTATGCGCGGATTTGGCCGGGGCATGTTGCCTTTTTGAGAAAAAATATAAAACCGGGTTTTAAAAAAAACTTGGTTTTTTTATTAAAAGGAGATATAAATGGTTAAAATCAGATTGGCCAGACATGGCGCAAAAAAGAGACCTTTTTACCGGATTGTTGTTGCGGACAGTGAGTGCCGACGGGATGGAAGATTTATCGAAATTGTAGGTACTTATAATCCGCTATTGGACCCGGCTGAGGTTTCATTGAAGCAGGAACGTATAAAATACTGGGTGGACCAGGGGGCGCTCCCTACAAATACGGTAAAAAATCTTTTGAAAAAAGAAGGTTTTATGAAATCCGCCTAGTTGCTGAAAAATTCATCTTGTTCCCGGACCCCGGGAACAAAAAAAGTGTTTTTTTAAAAGAATGTGTTTTTTTTACCCCATGGTAATTCTCAACAGCCAACAAAGGAGGCGGTGGAGCTATGAAAGATCTGATCAAATACATTGCACAGGCATTAGTTGACAAACCTGAGGAGGTATCGGTTGCAGAGGTAGAAGGAAACCAGACATCTGTATTGGAATTAAAGGTGGCAAAAGAGGATCTGGGGAAAGTCATCGGAAAGCAGGGCCGGACCGCCAGGGCCATGCGCACTATATTAAGCGCCGCTTCCGCCAAGGTGAAAAAACGCACAGTGCTTGAGATTCTTGAGTGATTCTGTGAAAAAAGACGGTTTTTTTACAATCGGAAAAATTGTGGGGTGTCATGGTGTCAAAGGAACCATGAAGGTTTATTCTTATGCTGAATCTCCGTCCGTTTTCATCCCGGGGCAGCCTATGCTGCTGAAACTTCCCGGGGGAGAAAAAAAAACATATGTTTTAAAATGGATCAGACCCCATAAACGAACGATTCTTATGTGCCTGAAAGGCATCAATGACCGCACCCGGGCCGAACCCCTGATCCATTCCGAACTTCTCATGGAGAGGGGGGCCCTTCCTGTATTGGAAGAAGGTACTTTCTATTGGTCAGACCTTATAGGGCTTTCTGTTTTTAAAACAGATGAGACATATATCGGTCGCATTGACTCGGTTATTCAGACGGGAAGCAACGACGTATATGTTGTAAAAGAAAAAGATAATGAAATACTGGTTCCCGCACTTGAATGGGTCGTCATAGCGGTTGATCTTGAAAACAAAACAATGCGGGTCAATTTGCCCGAAGGCTTGTAATTCGTTGTCAGTTGTCCGTCGCCAGCTGCCAGTTGATGGCTGGCTGATCAGTTGAGTACCTGGCCAAAACTTTTCGCTATTTTTACGGACAGATACTTATTCGTAAAATCGCGGACAACTGGAAGCGAATAACTGAAACCCAAAAGCTGACAACTGAAAGCTGACAACTCACAAAATGAACTTTGTTGTGCTGACGATTTTTCCTGAAATGTTTATTCCGTTTTGGGAACATGGTATTATCAAAAGGGCCGTTGATCGGAGCAAGATTTCCGCTTCGACTGTAAACATCAGGGATTTCGCAGAGGGCAGGCACCATACCACCGATGACAGGCCATATGGCGGCGGTTGCGGAATGGTAATGAAACCTGAGCCGCTTGCCGCTTCAATTCGGGCTGTCAAAAAAAAGCAGCCTTGTTCAAGGACAGTTCTGCTGACACCCCAGGGACGTGTTTTTAATCAGAAAATTGCCCGCACCCTTGCTTTATCAGAAGGGCTTATTTTTGTCTGCGGCCGATATGAAGGCGTGGATGAGCGCATCTGTGACAGTTTCATAGACGATGAAATTTCCATTGGTGATTATGTGCTGACAGGGGGGGAAGTGGCCGCCATGGTTATTATTGACGCGGTAACCCGGCTGATCCCCGGGGTTCTTGGCGGCGCGGATTCCGCGGAAAAGGATTCTTTTTCAGAGGACCTTTTAGAACATGCGCATTATACAAGACCGCGAACATTCGAAGGGACCGAGGTCCCGGAAGTACTCCTGTCCGGCAACCATAAGGAAATTGAGAAATGGCGGCTTGAAATGTCGCTGATTCGGACATTCCTCAAACGTCCGGATTTGCTAAAAAACAGACCTGTGAACACACAGGAAATGGAAATTTTGGAAAAGTGGTGTCTTGATATCAGAAAAATCATACAAGCCCGGCAGTCTTTATCTGGCGCTGATTCATTACCCGGTAATTAATAAGAACGGTGATGAGATTGTCTCTGCTGTGACCAACCTTGATCTGCATGACATATCAAGGGCGGCAAGAACTTACGGAGTCAAAGCCTTTTATGTGGTCACACCACTGGATGATCAGAAATCGCTTGCTGAAAAAATTGTTTCCCATTGGATCAGGGGAACAGGCGCAACGTATAATCCCATCAGACGGGAAGCTTTGGAATTAATCCGGATCAAAGATTCGTTAGAGGATGTTACTGAGCATATCCGCAGCCAGGGAGAAGGTGAACCCAGGACAATCGTAACCTGTGCCAGAACGCATCAGGGAAGCATCAGCTATGACAGATTTCGCGAAATGCTGAATAACGGGGGGCCGTGTCTTTTAATTTTTGGCACAGCCTGGGGGCTTTCGGAAGATTTTATTTCCAAGGCCGATTATGTGCTTGACTCTGTCAGGGGACAGACAGATTATAATCACCTGTCAGTTCGTTCTGCGGCATCTATTATATTGGACAGATTATTCAGAGTTGAAACTCGAAACTCGAAACTCGAAACTTGAAACTCGAAATTTGAAACTTGAAACTCGAAATTTGAAATTTGAAAGAGGAGTATAATAAATATTATGGAATTGTTAAGACAACTGGAACAACAAAATATGAGGCTTGACATCCCCTATTTCAAACCCGGGGATACTGTTAAGGTTCATGTTAAGATTAAGGAAGGTGAAAAGGAACGTATCCAGATTTTTCAAGGTGTTGTGATCAGCAAACGCAAAGGAATGTCAAACGCTACGTTTACTGTACGGAAGGTTTCTTATGGCGTGGGGGTTGAACGTGTCTTTTTGCTCCACTCTCCTTTGATTGACAAAATTGAAGTGGTTACGCTGGGACGGGTCCGCCGTTCAAAGATTTATTATCTGCGTAAGCTGAGAGGAAAGGCCGCAAGGATAAAAGAACGCCGATATTAGATATTTTCCGGATGATTTGGTGATTGGTGATTTGGGATTGGTGACTCGTTTATTTTTTAATGCAATGACAAATCACAAATCACAAATCACAAATGACCAATCACAAATGACCAATCACAAATCCTCCATGACTGATCTCCGGACATTTGAAAAAAAAGCCTTGAAAAAAGGATTTTCTCTTATTGCAGGTATTGACGAGGCTGGCAGAGGACCTCTGGCAGGTCCTGTTGTTTCTGCCGCTGTTATTCTTCCTGTTTCTTTTCCTGTTGGCGAGATAACTGACTCAAAAAAATTAACCCCGAAAAAACGGGCTGATCTTTACGAAAAAATTTATCTTCATGCGATTTCTGTCGGAATTGGGATTGTTGACCCCCTGGAGATAGATCGCATAAATATCCTTCAGGCCTCACTTCTTTCTATGGCCATGTCAGTTGACAATCTTAAGCCCCGGCCGGATTACCTTCTTATTGACGGCACTTTTGGCATTTCGTCAGATTTGCCCCAGGAACCAATACCTCACGGTGATTCTCTTTCGATTTCTGTTGCTTCGGCATCCATTGTTGCCAAGGTTACCCGGGACAGACTTATGGAACAGTATCATCAGGATTACCCGGAATTCGGGTTCCCCAGGCACAAAGGGTATCCCACCAAAGCCCATAAGGAGGCCATCAGAAAATTCGGGTGCTGTCCCATTCACAGACGCAGTTTCAAAGGGGTGAAAGAATATGCTGAACAGGAGTCAGTTATTCGGTAAAAAAAGTGAATCTGTCGCGGCCGCACATCTTTTAAAAAACGGTTACAGAATTTTGGAACAGAATTATCATACAAACCGGGGCGAAATTGACATTATTGCAAAAGAGGGGGATACGATTGTCTTTGTGGAAGTCAAAGCCAGACGGTCGGATCACTTCGGAAACCCCAAATGGGCAGTAACCCCCAAAAAACAGACAAAAATTTCCATGGCGGCCCTGGATTATCTTAAAACCACAAATCAGAGTAACACAAAAGCAAGGTTTGACGTGGTGGCGATACGTTCAAAAAAAGGCGATATCAGCATTGAGATCATCAAAAATGCTTTTGAACTCGCTTACAGATGAACTGAGAAGACATGTCAGATGATATGGGAAAGCCAGAATCCCGAAGACCGTGCCAAAGTGTGTGAACATCGTTGCTTCTGCCCGCCTTATCGGAATACTTCCCTCTTGCGGATATCCATTCGCTTCCATTTCGCACTGTAAAGGATTTATCACCGGATATCCCCGTTTCTTCTGAATCACTTTTTTTTAAACTCACTTGAAAAAAACTCACCTGCTTTGATAATCGGTATTAGTTTACGATATAATTAAAAAAAATTACTCATTCAGGATAACATGGACAAAAGAAGTTGCGATTAGCTCAGAAGTGTGGCATAAAGAAGCTGGGAGGGATTTCTGACGGGCCTAAGCTGTCTTTTTATGATAAGTTTTACCGTATCTGTTTATATGAAAGTGTTAGGTGTTAGGTGTTAGGAAAAACTATAAAACTTTCATCATTCGTTGTGACCGGCAGCTCATGGCCGTTTATATGAAAGCATCAGGTGTCATGGTGTTAGGAAAATTTCAAAACTTTCATCGTTCGTTGTGACTGGCAGGTCATGGGGGATTATCTGAAAGCGATAACTGATAAAATTCCGGTCTCACTTTCATGCTTCGTTATGATCGCAGATCATAGCGTTTATTTGGAAGTGACAGGCAGAACAAATTAGCGATGATTTGTCTGGCTATTTTATAATAAGTCCTTGAGTGATAAAAAAACGGCTTCTCCCAACTTATAAATGCACCTTATCCAAAGTTTGCCACAAGCACTTGGACAAAAATATTCCGGTATTCGGAAATTTCGGGGAACCGGCATTATCTGTTCCGGCGAGTATATATTCGAATATTAGCGATGGAATTTTGTTTTTTTCTGGCATAAGTATCACCGTAATTGTTCAGAATTCGGGGCGCAGCAGCCAGAACGAACAAAGGTGAAAATCTTTCCGAATATTTTCAATGCCAACCGATTTATTCCAAAGGAATTTAAGCATAATTGTCCCGGAAAAAACGACAGGCGATGACTATACTTGAAATGTTACAGGTTATATCATGAAAGTAGAGTGCGAAAAATGCCATACTGAGTATGACCTTGAAGCCAGCCTTATTAAAAAGAAAGGCTCTAAGTTTCGCTGTGCAAAATGTGAGCATATCTTCAAAGTTTATCCCCCTGTGATTGTTGACGAGGGGGACAGTGTTGGAAAAAAAATTTCCGCGTCCGTTTCAGGACCGGATACGAATACAAACAAAACCCTTTCCGGATTGCCTCCGATTTTTAAAATTGTCGGAGAAAACAATTGCCCTCTTTATGATTTGGATGATGAATTTCGATTATCAGGCAGTTCCTTTTTTCCTCCCCGGCATAAAGCCCCCTGTCTTATTCTTGTTAAAGATGTAATGAAAATTCTTAAACACGGGGGTTACGAGAAATTTCGCGCAAAAAGCGGTTCGGAACCTGTGTTTCATTGCTCCGGTTGTACGGGGCTCATTCGGTTTGCGTATAAAAAAGAAGATAAAAAAAACGCTTCTCCCAGTAAAAGACCTGAAGATTACATTGGCGTTGTTGCCCGCTCACTGAGTAAGTTTTCGATCTTTCAGTCTCTTGATGAGAGTATTGTCAAAGAATTTACGTCTCATTTAAAATTTGAGGAATTTGCCGTGGGGGATACGATTATAAGAAAAGGAGACCCGGGCAGAAATTTGTACATTATTGTATCCGGAAAGGTCGAAGTGGTGGGTGACGATGATATGAGCCTGGCTTTCATGGGAAAAGGAGAGGTGTTTGGTGAGATGAGTCTTCTCAGCGGCAATCCTGTGGGAGCGACCATAAAGGTAATGAAACCGGCAACAGTGTTGTATATTGTTGCTAAAGATTTCAAAAAAGTTTTAAACAAATCACCTTCGCTCCAAATGTATTTTACCCGGCTGCTTGCCGGAAGGATGGCTGAGATCAACATGGCACGGTCTGAGGAATTTGCATCAGGAATGGCCGGAAAACTTTCTGAAATGCCACCTTCAGAGTTATTTCAGACATTTAACATGAATCAGAAAACAGGAGTATTAACCTTGAAGCTGCCTGACACAACCGCGTATCTGTCTTTCAGAGAAGGGGGGCTTGTCAGTGTCAAATATGATGGAAAAGAAGGGGAAGAAGCATTTTTTGAGTTATTAAAACTCAAGCGGGGCAGATTTAAATTTATTCCGGGGCTTTCTGCGGAAGAAATGGAAGCCAGCGAAGTGGGAGATTTTATGCACCTCTTAATGGAAGGATTAAGAAGAATAGACGAAGATGACAGAAGGTTCATCCGAACAGTGATACCGGCTCTGACAGACTGAGGTTATTATATTTTTTCATCAGAAAGATATTGTGAACTTTGAGGATTTGCTATATGGTCAGATCGTTTTGATCTGTTTTTTTATATTCCGACCTTACGGATTTATGATTTATGCAAAAAAACCGCTTTGCTTTTTGCACACCGGTTTTTTTAAATTTGTGATCTGCTGACAATGGCTTTATATTTTTTAGTCTTGTTTTCATCATTGCACAAACAGTTCGTATGTGATAGAGAATCAGCACATTGATCCTGCTGGACACATACATATTAATTTCAGAACGTTGGATTTAATATCCTAACCATATCTTACCATTAAAAGAAGGGACACCCCTTGCAAACATTTTTTCATGACGGAATCAGAGGAGTGAAAAAGAGATGATATGCTGATATTGCTTTTTTATATAGGGAATATCATGTACACAATTAAATGCGAGAAAATCAGGGAAATTGCCCCGATGGTAGTGCTGAAGGATATCCCTCATACACCTGATTTTTTTGCAGGATATTTCAATTACCGAGGCATAATTGTTCCGGTCATTGATTTATGCCAGCTTGTTCAGGGACGGGCCTGTGAGATGCGGCTGAGTACCCGTATTATTCTTGTGGATTACAAGGGAAAAAATGACACCTCCCATCCTCTCGGGCTGATAGCGGAACGGGTTACCGAAACGGTAAGAAAACCGGAAGACGCTTTTGTGCTGCCGGACATCAGATCAGAGCAGGCCCCTTATCTGGGAGGAATTGTAATGGAAAAAAAAAAGATGATCCAATATATAGATTTGGACTTGCTGCCAAATTGTATCAACTTTCTGCCCGGAGGAGATTGAATTCCGGAAATTGAATATTGAATATTGAACCCGTCAGAATTAATTTTCAATTTTCAATTTTCAATTTTCAATTTTAATAAGATGTTTCAGGCCATAATTGAATCGTTACTGGAAGAAAGGATCGGGCTGTCCGCAGAAGCCATTGGCTCGGAGACGATTGCCAAAGCCGTACATCGCTGTATGGGGGATGACAGGATATCCCGCGGAAAAAAAGCTGCCAGTCTGACCGAATACCTTGCCCGTCTTCAGACATCAGAGGAAGAATGGGAAAAACTGGTAGAAGCTGTGGTTGTTCCGGAAACCTGGTTTTTTCGAAATAAAGCGTCTTTCAGTTTTCTCAGCGGGTATGTCAGGTTTGAATGGCTGCCCGCGCATCAGAACGGTGTATTGCGAATTCTGAGCATACCATGTTCCACAGGAGAGGAGTCCTATTCCATAGCGATGATCCTTATGGATATGGGGCTGCCGGAAGAAATTCAGGGACGTTTTCATATTGATGCGGTGGATATCAGCGGCAAAGCACTGTATAAAGCAAAGTTGGGCATTTACGGCAAAGCGTCTTTCCGCGGAGAGGATCTGTCGTTTCAGGAACGCCATTTTGATCAGATTTCCCAAAAAAACAAGAAAGATAAAAATGAAAAGCGTTTCAAAGTGCATGCGCGGGTGAGGAATATTGTCCGATTTTTAAAAGGAAATCTGCTGGAGACTCAGCTTTTGGCAGATGAAAAGCCTTATGATGTCATTTTCTGCCGCAATCTCTTTATATACCTGGGGGAATCAGCAAAAAAACGGGCCATGGACAACATCGACCGGTTATTAGCCAAAAACGGGATATTGTTTGTGGGACATGTGGAACGGCCCCTGGTTTGTGCTTCGGCAGAAAGGACACGTTTTGTATGGATACGTCAGTCCGGAGTGTTTGCCTGCCGAAGAGCAGGTTTCAAACAAGAAACGCATGATCACCCAGACGTTGTTCAGCATCTGACGCCCTCTGAAAAATCTTCAGGACGGTCCTTTGAAAAAGCAGGAACAGGCCGCCAGCGTGGCTCCGCAGTTGTTACCCCGCGCGGTCCGCACCGGCAGACACCGGAATATAAAAAAATGCTCCCTCCTTCCCTGAGGCCTTTTACAGGCTCCCATATCCCACAGATTTCCTCCTCTTCGGATGATAGCGTGGAAACATGGCTTAACACTGCCCAGCAATTGGCAGACCGGGGATTTCTGAGTGAGGCCTCCGAGTTGTGCGAAAAATATCTGAATGAGGACCCTTTCGGTATTCAGGCCCATTTTCTGATGGGACTGATATGTCATGCCATGGGCGATGAAGAAAGGGCTGAGGAGTATTTTAACAAAGCGATCTATCTTGATCCGAATCATGATGAGGCCATGACTCATTTGGCTTTTATAATGGAACACCGCGGGGAGCGAGACAGAGCCGAGCGTCTGCGTCTGCGGGCACGGCGAATTCTTAAAAAAGAAGGTGACGATTGAAAAAATTATCCGGACAATCAGAAATCAGCAGCCGGCAGCCCGTGGAAAATTGCTGGAAACGCATCGGGGTATGGGGGAATGAAGAACCGCGCTGTCCCAAACTGGATGAGGTCATTCACTGCCGGAACTGTGATGTCTTTACCCAGGGGGGCAGAAATCTTTTGGAACGCAACCTTCCTGAAGAATATAAAAATGAATGGACCGAGGTGATGGCCGCAAAAAAAGAAGAGGCCCTCCCCGGAACCGTTTCAGTGGTTATTTTTCGTATTGAAGATGAATGGCTGGCGATTCGCACCCAGGTTTTTGCGGAGATTATTGATCCGGACAGCCTCCGCGGCCACAGCCTTCCGCATCGCAAAAATCCGGTATTAATCGGAGTCGTCAATGTCCACGGTGATATACAGTTGTGCGTTTCACTCAGTGAACTGCTGGGGATAGAGAATGCTGTAAAAAAAGACTGGAAAGACCAGAAACTTATGATGGTGGTAAACACTGATGCCGGTCGCTGGGTTTTCCCGGTAAATGAAATACTCGGTATTTACCATGTCTATCCCCATATATTTCAAAATGTCCCTGTGACAGTAGCCAAAGCCCAGTCAACTTATACCAAAGGAATTTTTAATTGGAAAGATAAGCATGTGGCCTTTCTCGATGATGACCTGCTATTTTACAGTCTGATAAGAAATGTGCAGTAAATTGGGAATTGAGAATTGAGAGTTGAGAGTTGAGAGTTGAGAGTTGGGAATTGAGATTTGGAATTGAGATTTGGAATTTGGAATTTGGGATTCAGGATTTCCGGTTCGGATTTCAATTCTCAATTCTCAATTTTCAATTTTAAATAAGGGGTTTCAGAGTGACAAAAATAGATGGACGGGATTTGAGTAATTTCTCCATGCTGGACCTTTTCCGGTCCGAGGTGGAGGTACATGCGGCCACATTGAATGACAGTTTGCTCGCGTTGGAAAATGACGCAGGCAGCATAGATAATATTGAAGCCCTGATGCGGGCGGCGCATTCCATCAAAGGCGGGGCCAGGATTGTGGACCTGGATGTGGTTGTGAAACTGGCCCATACAATGGAGGATTGTTTTGTTGCTGTCCAAAAAGGTGAGGGGCCTTTGAAATCAGGTCTGGAGTCAGAGCATATTGATATCCTGCTCAGGGGAGTTGATATGATCACCCGGATTTCCGAGGTTGCCGGCGAAGGAATGGAAGAGTGGCATACCCTTCATCATGAAGAGATTGATCAGCTGATTGCCGCCATTGCTTCGATTCTCAGCGGTGATAAGATTAAGGATATTTCCCCTCCGTCCGTGAAAAAAAATAGTCATCCTGTTTCCCAGCCTTCTGCGGAACCGGTTATTTCAGATACGCCCCCCCCGTCCGAACCTGTATCAGCAGAATTCCCTCCCCAGCCTCCGGAACTTCCGGATTCTCCCCGGAAAGACGCATCTGAGGCGCGTCCCCCGGAATATCCGTTGAAAACACAAGGCGAACCACAGCCGGATGGCAGTTCTCCCGCTGTTCCCGAACCCATGCGGAAGTCCGATGACAGACCCGGGCCAGACAGAAATTTAATTTCTGCCCCGGACCACAGGTCACAAATAACAGAAAAAGACCGAATGGTGAGGGTCACAGCAGTAAAAATTGAGCGACTTATGGGCTTGGCCGGTGAGGTGGTGGTCAGCTCAAGATGGCTCCCGCCGTTTTCAAAATCTCTGCTACGGCTGAAAAAAGATCATATCAAACTCTCTGCCATTCTGGAGAGGCTTCAGGAATCGCTGAGAGATGAGGCCTTCGAAGTTTCAAATTCAAAATCCGAAATACAGAAAATGGCCGCTCAGGCCAGGGAAATGATAAAAAGTTCCAATTACTACCTGGTTGACAGACTCAAGCAGCTTGATATGTTCACGAGTTCCTCAGAAAACCTTTCTGACCGTCTTTACCATGAAGTGATTCGTGTGCGTATGCGCCCGTTTTCTGACGGCATCCGGAGGCTGCCCCGGATGATACGGGATATGTCCAGAGAGCTGGGTAAAAAGACGCGGCTCAAAATCACAGGGGAATCCACAGAAGTTGACCGGGACATTCTGGAAAAACTGGATTCGCCTCTCAATCACCTCTTGCGAAATGCCCTGGATCACGGTGTTGAGCCTCCCCACGAGCGTCTGGCAGCAGGAAAGCCTGAGAAAGCCACCATCAGCCTGGAGGCTGCCCATCGCTCAGGCATACTTATGATTACGGTTTCCGATGACGGGCGGGGCATTGATCTGGATGAAGTGCGGCAGAAAATTTTAGACAAGGGGCTTGCAACTGCTGAAATGATTCATCGGCTGACCGAGCCGGAACTTATGGATTTTCTGTTTTTGCCCGGGTTTTCAACTTTGGACACTGTATCGGAAATATCAGGGCGCGGTGTGGGCCTGGATGTGGTTCACAGCATGGTCCATGAGGTGGGCGGTGTGATTCGTGCCACTTCCAAATCTGGCAAGGGTCTGACGTTTAATATGGAGCTTCCCCTGACGCTTTCTGTCATTCGCACATTTCTGGTGGAAATTACCGGAGAGCCTTATGCGTTTCCCCTTGCCCGCATAGATCGCTGTCTGGTGATTAACCAGCAGGATATTGAAACGGTGGAGGATCGGGAATACTTCAGGCTGGACAATAAAAATATTGCTCTGGTAGATATCCACGATGTATTGGAAGTGGATAAAACCGGACACCGTCAGGAAGACGAACTCATGGTTGTCGTGGTGAGTGACAGACTGCATGCCTATGGCCTGGTGGTAGATAAATTTCTGGGGGAATGTGATCTGGTGGTACGGCTTCTGGATTCCCGTCTGGGAAAAGTCAGGGATATCAGCGCAGTGGCCGTCATGCTGGATGGCTCACCTGTCCTCATCTTTGATGTGGAAGATTTGGTACGCTCCATTGATACCCTCCTCACCGGAAGAGAACGACTGCAAAAAATAGGCCATTCAACCGAACCGGACGATGTAAAAGCTAAAAAGCAGATTTTAGTGGTTGACGATTCAATTACTGTCCGGGAAATGGAACGCAAACTCCTTGAAAGCAGGGGCTATCAGGTGGATGTGGCCGTGGACGGCATGGATGCCTGGAATCTTCTTCGCATCGCTCCTTATGACATGGTTATTTCCGACATTGATATGCCCCGCATGAACGGGTTTGAACTGATCACCCATATCAAGCAGCACGAAAAGCTGAAATCCCTGCCTGTAATGATCGTGTCTTATAAAAACAAAGAGGAAGACCGGCTCCGGGGACTTGAGGCAGGCGCGAATTATTATCTGACCAAAAGCAGTTTCCAGGATAATTCTTTTATAGACGCTGTGGTTGATTTAATCGGAGAAGCCTGAGGAATTAATTGATAATTGATAATTGATAATTGACAATTGATAATTGATAACTGACAACTGATAACTGATAACTGATAACTGATAACTGATAATTGATAATTGATAAATTCTCAATTATCATCAAGTATCAAGTATCAAGTATCAATTATCCTGATTATAACGGATTTAGGGGAGGGCCGACCAGACCCCGTAAGAGCGGCATATTTGCAGCGGCAGGTTCGCTACGCCTCCGCGGGGCTTTGCCGGCCTGACATGATGAATGCTACAAATATGCCGCCCCCACGGGGCTTTGTCGGCCTCCCCTAAATCCGTTATAATCAGCAATTCTCAATTCTCAATTCTCAATTCTCAATTCTCAATTCAAAAAAAGGGGGGAATGCAATGAAACGAATAATTTTTATTGTCGTGATGATTGTCCTGGCTTTGGGCAGCGTGGCTCATGGCAGAACTTATAAAATTGCCACGGTTCCCTGGATCGGCTGGTCTCCCATCAATGTCGCGGATGCAAAAGGTTTTTGGAAAGACCTGGGCATTGATGTGAGAGTGGTTACTTTGCCAGACCCCATTGCGGTTCAGAGTCTTTTTAAAAATAAACTTGTGGACATCAAATTTGACATGATCGGGTCCGCGGCCGGCTGTTACATGGACGGAGTCCCTATCACCGTTATTGCAGAAACAGACTGGTCCCATGGCGGAGACGAACTTATCATTAAGAAAGACATGGATGTTTCAAAGCTTAAAGGTTCGACCATCGGTGTTTACCTTAACCAGCCGCCGGTAATGTATTTTATCAATAAATATCTTTCCACAATTGGTCTTAAACTTTCAGATGTCCGAATTGTTGAAATGGAAACAAAAGCTTTGGCGGATCACTTCATTGCCGACAGATTAAAAGCGATTGCCTGTTATGATCCTGATGCACTTCGTGCGGAAAGAGATGGCAATGGCAAGTTGGTTGTCACCAGTGCTGCTTACGAGGGATGTATTCCGGAGGGGATGATGGCTTTAAGAGATGTCCTGAAGAACATTCCGAGAAAAGATATCGCCAAAATTCTCAAGGGATGGATCAGGGCTGTAAAATGGATTCAGGATGAAAACAACTGGGAAGAATATGTGAAAATTATGAACAGTCATACCTTCAAAGATGACACACCCTATTCCGAGAATTACATCAGACAAATGCTGGATACCGCACGAATCCACGATGTAAAGATGCAGCTGGAAAGAAACCAGGATGGCGGAGGGCTTATAACCTATCTGAATGATCTCAGAGTGTTTCTGAAAGAGAATAAGATGCTCAGAAAGGATTTTAATCCAACCGAGATATTTGATAACAAGGTCATTATGGAAGTGCTGAAAAACGAAAACTGATAAGCAGCACAACTGCAAAGACTTCCGCCAAAGTTTTGAAAACCTGGAAGGTCTGAGCCTCTGAACCAGATAGGGATATTATGAAATTTAAATCCTTGCAAATAAAACTATTCGTTGTTTTCGGTATGTGTCTGCTGTCAGTTATCGGAATACTTATGATTCTTGGAATTGTCTCCGACAAAAAAGCACAAACTGCTATGCTGGATACCATGACAACTGACGCCATGTCTGACGCTAAAAAACAACTTCTTGCAAATGCTTATGCAGCAGGGTTTGAGATTAAGGCAGAGCTTGAAGTTGCATTGGATTCTGCCCGTACCCTGGCTGATCTGTTTTCAGGAATCAAAGATAAGGAAATTAATCTCAGGATAGACAGAGATCGGATCAATGGCATTCTGAGAGGCGTGCTGACGAGAAATAAGTCATTTGTGGGCATCGGGAACGCCTGGGAACCCAATGCCCTGGACGGATTGGATGATATTTATGCCTCAACCCCGGGGCATGATCACACAGGACGTTTTATTCCCTACTGGAGCCGGGGAGAAGACGGAAAAATCAGCCTTGAGCCGTTACTTGATTATGAAAATACTGAAAAGTACGAAAACGGCATTCGCAGAGGAGAATACTATCTTCGTGTCCGGGAACACAAAAAAGAGTGTGTCATTGATCCATATCCATATCCTGTTCAGGGCAACACGGTCTGGATGACGACCTTGTCCGCGCCTATTATTTCAGATGATACGTTTTATGGCGTGATCACCATAGATCAGCGTTTGGATTTTATTCA
The DNA here is from genome assembly GCF_017377395.1 of Desulfonema magnum. Classification (GTDB taxonomy): domain Bacteria; phylum Desulfobacterota; class Desulfobacteria; order Desulfobacterales; family 4be13; genus Desulfonema_C; species Desulfonema_C magnum. The sequence goes on from NZ_CP061800.1 coordinate 2,587,944, forward strand.
GTCTTTGGTGGAAAAAATCAATAAAGAAATCTATTCAGGGGTGGGCAAAACCGCGATTGTCAGTCATAACGGAGTTCTTGCGGCAGTCAGTGATAATCCGGGGCTTGTGGGCAAACATTCAAAAAACTGGATGCCGGAATGCTGGCAAAGATGTATGGAGCAGTTGCACGAGGAAAAAGAAGCTGTGACTGTAAGCGATGACGAAATGGAGGTGATTTTCCCCTTTGTCATCGGAAAGAGCGGAGAACCCTGGGCCGTGATTATCGAGGTTCCGAAAGACGCCGTGTTGACTCAGGTCAGAGAGTTAGTGCTGGATATGAAAAAGAACGGCACGCGTCATCTCATGTTTCAAATCGGGACCGGGCTGGGAGTTTCCATTTTTGCTTTTCTGCTGATCTGGTTTGTTTCAAAAGGCATTACCAATCCTTTGATAAAAGGTGTTGATTTTGCAAGCTTCGTGGCAGGAGGAGACCTTACAGCCGATATAAATGTGGATGAAAAAAATGAGATCGGAACACTGGCAAACGCGCTCAATGAAATGGCAGCCAAACTTCGTAATATTATGAAACAACTTTCATATACAACTGAGAGTCTTTCAACCTCCTCCGGAGAATTAGCAGCCGTTTCAGACCGGATGGCCTCATCTGCAAAAGAAATGAATACCCGGACAGACACTGTTGCGGCAGCATCCGAACAGGTGTCTGCCAGCGTCGGCACAGTAGCGTCCGCTGTGGAGCAGTCAAGTTCTTCCGTGTCCAATATCTCGACCATGACTGAAGAAATGTCATCCACTTTCAGCAATGTGTCGAATCTGGCAAATCGGACCTCGGAAAACGTAAAGCGAATGGCCGAAGCAGGAGAGAAAACATCGTCCGAGATAAGCGGAATCGCCATATCAGTGGAAGAAATGACTTCTTCGTTAAACGAGGTGGCAAAGAACACTGATCAGGCAAATCAGATTTCACGGAACGCGGACCAGCGTACTCAGGAGATTAATATAAAAATGGACGCTCTGGTTGAAGCGTCCAAGCAGATCGGAAAAGTTGTCGGAGTCATAAAAGACATTGCGGATCAGACCAACATGTTAGCTCTGAATGCGACAATTGAAGCAGCAGGAGCAGGGGAAGCAGGCAAAGGATTTGCGGTTGTGGCAGGCGAGGTCAAGGAACTGGCAAGGCAGTCCGCTGATGCAACCGATGAAATTACGGGACAGATAGAGCATATTCAGAAGCGTACCGATGAGGTGGTGGGGGCCATCAGTGAGATAAATAAAATCATCAATGAGATTGCGATGATCAATGAAACAATCGCATCCGCGGCAGAAGAACAGACTGCCACGGCAAATGAAATTTCAAGGGCTGTGGCCAACAGTGCCGTGACTGTGAAACGCGTTGCCGAAGATGCAGCCGAATCAGCAAATCTGGTTGAAGATATTGCCAAATCCATATATGAAGTCTCAAAAGGCGCGTCTGATGTGGCTCGGAATGTGGATGAACTGGCAAGAGGGGTTAAGGATGTTGCTAAATCTTCTGCCACTTCGGCACAGGGGGTACAGGAGATATCAGATAACATACAGGACATCAGCATGGCGTCAAAAAAGACGGCTGCTGACGCCGCGCGGATAGACACTTCTGCTAAAAAGCTTTCTCAGCTTGCTGTTGCTCTTTTGGAAATTGTCAGAAAGTTCAAGATCTGAGAGGATGAAATTTGAAACTTGAAATTTGAAACTCGGAACAGTTACATATGTAAGTACCTGAGCAAAAGTTTTTTATACATCTTTTTTCCGACTGCGGAGAAACCCGGGGTTTTCCTTCATGGGCGGCGGGTCGTTCCGGGAAAAAACCCGGGTTTCTTCCCGGGCAAATATTGAAACCTTATGGTTAGGTATTTATATATGAAAATCCGAGGGGTTTCCGGATTTCAAGTTTCAGGTTCCGATTTACAGAGGAGGAAAGACGTATGAAGAAATTGAACACTGTTCTCATGATTGCCCTTGGTCTGTTTTTTGTAACTGCTTCTGTATCAGCCGCAGGTGAGGCTGTTGAGGTCGGCGTGGCCTGGGTTGGAAAATCAGGCATGCCGAAGCGAATAATCAAGGGCTTTGATCAGACCATCAGAAAACTGGCTCCGAACATTAAAATTGAATATCAGAAAGAACTTGCATCTTCGGATGAGCTTGCCAAAGTGGTTGACAGATGGGAAAAAACCAAAAAAGGCATGGTCATTCTCAGATCTAACGGAGCCAAATGGATTGCCAAAAACCCGCCTGCAATACCTGCGTTTATCGGGGGTTGTAATCATCCTGTGCAGCTCGGGGTGTTAAAGAATATGCAGGCTCCGGAGGGCAGGATCACCGGTGTGACGTATGCTTTGCCTGTTGAAACTCAGTTTGAGATTTTCAAAGCGATTTTACCAAATCTTAAATCATTGTTGCTTCTGCTTGAGGAAGGACATCCCTCAAACACCATTAATCAGGAGGAAACAAAAGCGATTTGCAGCACCATGGGTATCCGATATCATGACAAAATCTGCTCATCAACACAAGATGCTGTTGCCGCTGTTGCAGAATTTAAGGGAAAGGTCTCTGCCATTCTCCTTGGCAGCAACAGGCTTGTTTATGATAATGCACCGAACATTGTCAGTGCGGCAGGAAAAGTGCCTGTTCTGTCATATCTGCCCAAGCCTGTTGAGGCGGGCGCTCTGGGCGGATTTCTGGCTGACGATATCAAACTCGGACGGATGCTTGCCGAATCCGTGGCCGATGTTCTGATAAAAGGCAAAGCCGTCAGAGATGTTCCGGTGAAGGCCGATCCGGATCCGATTTTCACTGTAAATGTCAGGACAGCCGAAAAACTTGGCATTGAAATTCCGTTTCATATTTTAAAGAAAGCCAGGGTAATTGAGAATTGAAAATTGAGAATTGAGAATTGAAAATTGAGAATTGAAAATTTCATACGCGTACAACAAAATTTATAAAAATGAAGCTCAGAGGTAAAATTCTTATTCCTGCTGTTTTTCTGGTTCTGGTCGGCGCGGGGATTTCTGTTGTTTTTTCTTATATCAGTTCAAAGAACGCTTTGGAATCTTCAATCAAATGTCAGATTTCCAAGACTGCCGAATCCGCGGCAGCAATGATATCATACTGGATCGAACGGAATAAAATAGATATGGTCCACTGGAGCTTGCAGGATGATATTAAAAGTTCTCTTGAGGATACATACATGGGCAAGGCCGCTCGTAAATCTGCCTATTCTCAGATGGCTGCCTTGCAAAAAGAATACAGAATATATACTGCCATCGGATTGGCCAATGCAAAGGGCGATGTCATTGCAGATTCATTCGGCACAGGAGAGATAAGAAATATATCAGACAGAGAATATTTTCAGGCGTCACTGAAAGGAGAAATCGCTGTTTCTGATGTGATCATTGATCAATCATCGGGACAACCTGTTTTTATTATATCCGTTCCGGTCAGAGAAGATAAGGAGATTATCGGTGTGCTTTTCGGGGTGATTGATCTGGCTTTTTTTAATAAAAGATATATTGATACCATAAAAATTGGCGAAACCGGATATGCCTATATTTTGAATCCGGATGGTCTTGTCATTGCCCATCCGGATAAATCTCAGATAGTTAAGCTCGATGTTAGCAAGTACGATTTCGGACGGAAATTCATAAGCGAAAAGAACGGGATTTTTCGGCATAAATTCAACGGTGATGACAAGATAACCGCTATCAGAGCAGAAAGTGAAAAAGGATGGATAGTGGGCATTACCGCCCCTGTTGCCGAAGCCTTTGCACCGGCAAAAAAGGTAATAAACATTCTGATTCTCATTGGTTTTGCCGTGGTCGTTTTTCTGGGCATTGGTTTGTGGTTCATGACTGAATATTTTATGATCAGACCTGTAAAAAAAGTTGCAGAAGGTCTGAAAGACATTGCCGAAGGTGAAGGTGATCTTACCCGAAGGCTTGAAATCAGAAGCAGAGATGAATTAGGAGAACTGGCTGAATGGTTTAACATATTTCTTAAAAAATTACAGAATATTATTTCAGAAATCGCCCGGAGTACATATGATTTCCAAGCTTCATCTCAGGAATTGGCGTCGCTTTCCTCAGACATGGCTTTGTCTGCTGAACAGACGAACTCGCAGGCAGGCACGGTTGCCCAAGCTTCGGACCGGGTCGCCGTAAGTGTCAATATTGCGGCTTCCGGCATAGAACAGTCAAACGCCTCAGTATCAAACATTTCTGCCATGACAGAGGAAATGTCGTCAACATTCCGTCAGGTATCAGATATTGCCCGGAGAACTGCCGATAATGTAAGACGGATGGCTGAATCAGGGGAAAGAATGTCAGCCGAGACAAACAGCACTGCCGCGGCCATGGAGGAGATGACGGCATCTTTAAACGAACTTGCAAAGAACACCACTCATGCGAACCGGATATCACAGAACGCCAACCAACGCACCGAAGAGATCAATGTGAAGATGGATGCACTGGTTTCCGCATCCGAACAGATTGAAAAAGTTATCGGAATTATAAAAGATATAGCAGATCAGACAAATATGCTGGCGCTGAACGCGACCATTGAGGCGGCCCGTGCCGGGGAAGCAGGCAGAGGATTTGCAGTGGTGGCAGGCGAGGTCAAAGAACTGGCCAAACAGTCCTCAGATGCAACCGATGAAATTGCGGAACAGATAGAACAGATTCAGATCAGCACCAATGATGTGGTCGCGGCAATCGGAGAAATCAGCAAACTCATAAATGATATCGCAAGGATCAATGAAACAAACGCATCCGCAATAGAAGAACAGACAGCCACGGCAGGCGATATTTCAAAATCCGTGGCAAGTAATGCCCTTACTGTAAAAAATGTTGCTGCTGATGGAGGCACTGCTGCGAACCTGGTCAGAGATATCGCACAATCCATGGAAGAAGCATCAGAAACCGCATCAGATGTGGCTAAAAATGTGGACGGACTGGCAAAAGGGGTACAGGATATTGCCTGTTCTTCGGGTGAGTCCGCACGGGGGACCCGGGATATTTCAGAGAGCATTCAGAGAATCAGTGATGTATCGGAAAAAACAGCCGTGACCGCGGTGAGAACAAAAGTGTCCTCAAAAAAAATATCTCAGATGGCAGATGCGCTTTCAGAAATTGTAAAACAGTTCCGACTCTGATTCCGGGAAGCAGGTCCGATCTCCAAAAGCGGATTCATTATTAAAAACAATCATGGCAAAAAAACCATATGCTGTCGGGACTCAGGATGAAGCCCTTTTGGGTCATACATGTTAAATTAATAATATTTTCAATTTTTTATAGCTGTTATCTGTTTCTTATAAATTCATGCTTGATGTGTTTCGGATTTTTGGATAAATTTAACTATCCCGAATACTGAAAAACGTTTATCCGGGTGCTTATACCGATTCACTATTGCAATTATACAATAAATGTTCCTTATCGAATGAAGTTATGGACATAATCAATGTATAATTTCATTAGAGAAATGGTATTATATCAAATTTAGGACTGATTTTGCAGGTTATCGGACAGGGACGGAGGGGTAATCTCCCTGTGCTTATTCCCAAACGAACGCTAATAAAGATTTAAGGGATACAGGAAATGATGAAATTGAAATTGAATTTGACAATAAAACGAATGTTATGGGGATTGGTGCTCATCGCCGTGTCAGTGACATTTTTGCTGGCAGGGATAAGCCTTTATTCAAATAACGAACTAATGAAAAACCAAAAACAATTGACAGAAATTGTAATGCCTCTGGATAATGTTACCCAGAAAGTCAGAATAGCGACGGTCCGTTTTAGCATACGCAACCATATGATTCGGGAAGCAGCAACCCTGAAAGAACTTGATCAGTTTAGTGAACGAAAACATCTTGAACAGATGTTTTCAGAAGGTCTGAGCAGCCTCAGACAGCTGGCTGCAAAAGCAAAGATTACCGAGGATGACAAAAAAAAGAACACCCTCCTTGAAAAGCTGGAAAAATTTTACAGTAATATGCTGGAGAAAGACATTGCTGTTTTTGAATCTGTACGCAGACATCTTAAATTGGCGGAGGATATAAGACAGCAAGTTTCAGTACTGGACAGGCTGGGAGAAAAGCTTCACAGAAACTCGGAAACATTTTCCGAAAAGGTCAGTATTGCCATTCTCAGGCAAATTAAAGAAAGTGAGAAAACAACGGCTCTGAAAGAGTTAACCGAAGCCCAAAAAATCAGTAATGATCTCAGACTGGCAATTGTTTTTCTGACCAATTACGGACGGCAGATGCTGCTGGCTGATGAACAGGAGAGAATCACCCATATCAGAGATGATAAAATTGCTCAGACGGTCCGAAATATTGAGATGTTTCTTGACACATTGGCTGGTTTTACATTCTACGAAAATATAAATCAGGCAGAGCTGTTTGAAATAATACAGAATGTAAAAAAAGAATATGAACTGCTGAGATTAACCCTTATCGGGAAAAATGATTCAATTGTCAGCCTGCAGAGCCAGTGGATCACGGAACGGGAAAACATACTTTCGCTCAATATGAGTTTAAAAGAGATCACAGATTTTCTTACAGCAAGTTTGGAAGACATAAAACTGGCCGCGGACCAGGTTCGTTATCTGGCTGAAGAAGATGCTGCAAATGTGAATATAACATCCCAGAGTATCATATGGAGTGTCAGTATCGGAGTCATTTTGTTCATGGTGGTGGTCGGTATGATCATCACACGGCGAATTATTCTTCCCATCGGCAAAGCAGAATCTTTCGCAGCAATCATATCAAACGGGGATCTGACCGCTGAGATTGAAAAAGACCATGATGATGAGGTTGGAAATCTTGTTTCCAAACTGAGCAGCATGGCCCATAACCTGAACATGCTGATCGGCCAGGTTCAGCGTTCCGGAATACAGGTGACATCTTCAGCCACGGAATTATCTGCCACGTCCAGACAGCAGGAAGCCGTGATGAAAACCCAGTTGGAGTCAACAAACTACGTGGTCAAGGCCGTAAGGGAAATTTCAACTGTTTCTGAGGATTTAGTTGAAACCATGCAGCGGGTGGCAGTCATGTCGGAACAGACAGCTGAGTTTGCCAACAGCGGTCAGACCGATTTGTCCCAGATGGAAGAGGCCATGCATCATATGGAAAACGCGTCCAAATCCATATCCGGAAAACTGGAGGCTATTAATGAAAAAGCCGCCAATATCACCTCCGTGGTCACAACAATTACCAAAGTGGCGGACCAGACCAATCTGCTGTCTCTGAATGCGGCCATTGAAGCGGAAAAGGCCGGGGAATACGGCCGGGGGTTCACGGTGGTGGCACGGGAGATCCGCAGACTCGCGGACCAGACAGCGGTCGCGACGTTGGATATTGATCAGATGGTCCAGGAAATGCAGTCTGCCGTGTCCGCAGGAGTCATGGAAATGGACGCGTTCATAACAGAAGTTCAGCGCAGCGCTGAAAACGTTGGTAAAATCAGTATGCAATTATCCCGAATTATAGAACAGGTTCAGGGCCTGTCTCCCAGTTTTGAAGGTGTGAACGAGTCCATGCAGTTCCAATCTGAAAAAGCCCAGCAGATTAACAATTCCATGATGAATCTGAGCGAAGAGATGCAACAGACCGTGGATTCCCTTCGTGAATCCTTTCTTGCCATTGAACAGCTGAATGACGCTGCAAAAGGGCTGCAGGACGAAGTGTCACGATTCAGGGTAATGTGAAATGAAAAGCTGACAACTGGTAACAAAATATGCGAATAGCGATAGTAAATGACCTGGCCACGGTGAGAGAAGGTCTGCGGCAAATCATACTCAGTGTTCCGGGCCATGAAATCGCCTGGGTGGCCTGTGACGGTGAGGAAGCTGTGAACAAAAACACCGCGGATACACCGGATCTGATTCTGATGGATCTGATGATGCCGGTCATGGACGGGGTGGAGGCCACCCGCCGGATCATGAGCGAATCTCCGTGTCCGATCCTGGTGGTAACGGCCACTGTGGGAAACAACGCCGCAAGGGTCTTTGAGGCGATGGGTCACGGTGCCCTGGATGCGGTCACGATTCCGATGATGGGAAACGGTGCCGAAGCAGAGCGCAGCAGATATGTGTTGTTGAGAAAAATTCATATCATAGCAAAACTGGGCAGAGGATCTTCTGATGCCGTGAGGCATGTCTGTCCGGTCGTGCCGGAATCTGTTCCTTCCTTAATTGTCATGGGCGCTTCCACAGGCGGGCCAAAGGCTCTGGCAGAAGTGATTTCCAGGCTTCCGGAGAATTTTGAGGCAGCAGTTGTCATTGTCCAGCATGTGGATGAAAAATTTTCCGCAGGATTTGCAAACTGGCTGGATGCTCAGACCCCCTTGCAGGTAAAACTTGCACCTGAGGGGGGACGGCCAAAATCAAATACAATCTATGTGGCAGGAACCAATGACCATTTGATTATCACCGCCAGTCTGACATTTTCTTATACCTCGGAAGCTGGCGACACGCCTTTCCGGCCCTCGGTAAACGTTTTTTTCAAAAGCGTGGCCAGACACTGGCCGGATTATTATATTAAAACAGGATGTGTCGCTGTGCTGCTTACCGGGATGGGCCGGGACGGAGCCGAGGGACTGGCGGCTTTGCGCGGGGCAGGCTGGCATACGATTGCTCAGGACGAAGCGAGCAGTATTGTCTATGGGATGCCCAAGGCAGCCAAGGAACTGGACGCTGCGGTTGAAATCCTCCCTGTCAAGGAAATTGCCCCGGCCATCCTTTCCCGTTTTCAGTCTCTGGCCTCTCGTGTCCGGGCTGCTGATCAGGAACAAGAAAAAAATGCGGAATTTGGAACACGGAATGGAGAATAAAAGCTTCAAAACCTCTCCCCGACCTGAATCGGGGATTACTCTGACCCACCACCGGATCACAGTTCTGCTGGTTGATGATCAGGCAATGATTGGCGAGGCAGTACGCCGCATGTTGGTGACTGAGGAAGATATTGATTTTTATTACTGCCGGGATGCAGGAAAAGCGATCAAAATGGCCAATGAAATTTCACCGACTGTGATCCTTCAGGATCTGGTCATGCCTGAAATTGACGGCCTGACTCTGGTCCGGTATTTTCGCGCCAATGAAGGCACCCGGGATGTGCCGCTGATTGTTTTGTCAAGCAAGGAAGAACCCCGCACCAAGGCCGAGGCTTTTGCCCTGGGGGCCAATGATTATATGGTGAAACTGCCGGACAGACTCGAAGTCATTGCCCGGATCCGCTATCATTCCAAAGGGTATATTAACCTGCTGGAAAGGAATGAGGCATACAATGCGCTGCTGGAAAGCCAGAAAAAACTCGAGGTTCGGAACCAGTTTATCCGGGATACCTTCGGACGCTATCTTTCTGATGATATTGTTGACAGCATCCTCGAAAGCCCCGAGGGAATGAAACTGGGAGGCGAGAAACGAAGAATCACAATTATGATGACTGATCTCCGGGGATTTACCGCCATAAGTGAGCGTCTTCCCCCTGAAAACGTTGTAAGCATTATCAATAATTATCTTGAAGTTATGACGGAGATCATCCTGAAGTACCAGGGCACCATTGACGAGTTTATCGGTGATTCCATTCTGGTCATTTTCGGAGCGCCTATTCTCCGCGAGGATGATGCCATACGGGCAGTGGCCTGTGCGGTGGAAATGCAGATGAGGATGGACGAGGTCAATCAGCGGAACCGGGAAGCGAAATTTCCGGACGTGTCCCAGGGAATCGGGATAAATACAGGGGGGCTGGTGGTGGGCAATATTGGTTCGGAAAAACGGTCCAAATACGGCGTGGTCGGACGCAATGTGAACCTTGCTGCCCGTATTGAGTCTTTCACGGTGGGGGGGCAGATATTAATTTCAGAAAGCACTCTGAAAGACTGCGGTCAGATTGTGAGAATAGATGATCAGATGGAAGTCATGCCCAAAGGATTCAAAGACCCGGTCAAGATTTATGAAATCGGGGGCATAGCAGGGGATTACGATCTTTTTCTTCCCGAAAAACAGGAAATAAAATTACTGGATCTGCGGCAGCCCCTGCCTATTCTTTTTATGAAACTTACTGAAAAATACGCGAATAAGAATGTGTTTCAGGGCACGGTGTTCCGACTGGGGAACGAAGCAGCAGAAATCCGGACCGATGAGCCGATAAAACGGCTGACCAATCTTAAAATCTCGTTGTTTGATGATGAGGGATATGAGATTACAACCGAATTATACGCCAAAGTTACCAGAAATCTTTCCGATTCTCCCCCTGTGTCGAGGATTTGTTTCACTTCTGTTCCGCCGGAAGCCAGGGCTTTTTTCAAATACAGGTATAATTTTTAAGATGTGTGGTGTGCGGTGTGCGGTGTGCGGTGTTCGGGAGGGCTAAAAACACTGATCGCCAAACACAGAGCACTAAGGGGCGTATTTACGATTTTGGGAAATGAGCCGCCGAGGAGTGCTGAAATGAAGTTTTCGCATGGCCTCACGCCCGCGGCCCTCTGAAAAAAATGTGCTAAAATTTCATTTCAGCACCCCTCCCTTAACTCATGAATACGTCCGGCACTAAGGATATTCAATATGAAGATCAAGTTCATAGGAGTCGGTTCAGCTTTTACCACTTCGGACTATTATCAGTCCAATATGCTGATCACTGCGGGAAATGGCAAAAAACTGCTTCTTGATTGCGGAACTGATGTAAGATTCGCTCTGGGTGAATGTAAATGGCCAGACAACAGACAGTTCTCCAATACATCTTCACAGGAAGAGGCTCCGGATGAAAATATTGACGCAATCTATATCTCTCATCTGCATTCTGACCATATCGGCGGCATGGAATGGATGGCGTTTAAGACCTATTTTTGTCTGAATCCGAAAAGAAAAAAGCTTTTCATGGAAGAAAATCTCATGCATGATTTGTGGGATTTTTCCTTAAAAGGCGGTCTCGGATGTATCGAAGGAAAATGTATGCATCTGACCGATTATTTCGACTGCCGCCCCCTCGCGGGTAATGGCTTTTTTCACTGGGAAGGCATTCATTTTTCGCTCATAAAAATGCCGCATGTGATCACTGGCTACAAGGATATCCATAGTTACGGTCTTCTGATGGAGGAGGATGGAAACGTGGTGTTTATTACCACGGATACCCAGTTTGAGCCGGCGATTGTCAGCAGGGTCGGACAAAAGGCCGATATTATTTTTCACGACTGTGAAACCACTCCTTTTAAAACCATTGTGCATACCCACTACGATGACTTATGCACCCTGCCCCTTGAACTGAGGCAGAAAATATGGCTTTATCATTACCAACCCTGTCCTAACCGTCAGGCAAAGGCTGACGGATTCAGGGGGTTTGTGACAAAAGGACAGGAATTTGATTTTGTATGAAAAAGGTGTCAGGTGTCATGAAAAATTACAAATTTTTCATGCTTCGTTTTGATTTGTGATTTTTGATTTGCGATAATTCCAAAAGAATGGCCGCCGCGGCTCCGGTTTATCTGACTGACCGTTTTACATGGCTTCCGGAAGATATTATCGGGGAACTGTCCGGCATAAAAAACGAAACGGAAAGAAAACGTCCGAAGCCTTTTGGAAAAAGAGTTTTGAAACAATTGTAAGTGAAATGTCTGACGAGGCGGAGAAGAAGGCCCCTTAGAGGAAAAAGGAATGGGCGGGACCTGCTGACGGAGACAGAAAGCAGATAAGATATCCGGGTAGTAACGACCACATTTCATCACGCTGAATCGTCATCGCCCCTTTTTCTTTTTCGTCAGCATCCACATTTTTTCCAAAGACTTATATTTTTCATTGACATAGCTCTGAAGCCATCTCTGAGACACGCCGACAACGCGGCTAGATGCCGGCAAGCGAAAGTCTTTCCAAAAGAAGTTTGTCTATAAGCTCCTTTTTTTCAACGGAAATTTTTTCTTTGGCCGGATTCTCGACAAAATGCCTTCGGCAATCTTTGCACATATATCTCGGTTTGCCATAGGAGGTGTTTCCGTTTCTCACGATGTTTTCGGAGTTGCATCGAAAACAGATTATTTCATTCATAATTATTTCTCCATTTTTTATTTTTTTATACCATAACTCTCTTATTTTAAAAGTCAATCATCACTACTATATTTACCAGATTTTCTTTCAAGTTCCGGGTTTCAAGTTTCATTCCTTTTCCTGAATCAGCCTGATTAACGTCTGCACATCAGCAGTGGGTCTGCTGCATGAAAAATTTGTGCATACATAAGCTGTGGCTTTTCCATCCGGAGATTGCAAATCAGATGTAAAACCGGCAAGTTCTGCTAATTTTTCAGCGGTTTTTTCTGATTTGAGCAAGACCACCTGATCTGGTGCAAAATTATGATTTAAAGCGGACAGCATTTCCTTTGTGTCCGGCGCATCTGATTCGCCCACGATCACCACCTCTTTGGCCCGGCTCAGAGTGAAATTCACTCCCATAAGAAAATGGGTATATGCGGAAGGATAAGCTGAAATTGTTCCTGAAAAGGCCCGGGCAAGCTCAGACGCCTTGTTTTCCCATTTTGTGTCTCCGGTCAGCCTGGCCAGACGGAGCAGATTAAAAAAAGAAACAGAGTTTGCCGATGGAATTGCCCCGTCATACAGTTCTTTAGGACGGACAGGCAAGTCTCTGTCTCCCTCTGCTGTGAGGAAAAAACCGCCCTTATCCCTGTCCCAGTAATCACTGAGCATTTGTTCCTGCAAAAGAGCAGCCTGTCTGAGATCATCCGGATCAAAAACAGCCTCGTAGAGTTCCAAAAGTCCTGTGATCAGAAATGCGTAATCATTGGCATGAGCGTCAATCCCGGCCTCACCGTTCCGAAAACGGTGCAACAGATTCCCCTGCTCATCTTTCATTTTTGTAAATATAAACCGGGCTGCCTTTTGTGCGGCCCGGGCATATTCGGGCTTGTCCAGAATCTTCGCCCCCGTTGCCATGGCTGCAATCATCAGGCCGTTCCAGTCTGTGAGAACCTTGTCGTCCCTGAGCGGATGAATCCGATTTTCTCTGTAATCAAAAAGTTTCGTTCTGGCTTTTTCCCAGCGTGCTTTCAGATCATTTTCATCCATGCCCAGGTTTTCAGCCCACTCAGACAAAGAGCGGTTCCGATGAGGGATATTTGTTCCGGTTTTACGCGCCGAAGCTTCTTCGAAAAAATTTCCTTCTTTGTTCAGTCTGAAAATTTTTCCCCACAAATCCCCTTCTTCCTTGCCCAGTATTTGCTGAAATTCTTCGACGGTCCAGACATAAAACTTACCTTCCTCTCCCTCGCTGTCAGCATCTTCGGCCGCAAAAAAAGCACCCTCGTCAGACGTCATGTCCCTAAGCACATAAGCGAAAATATCCTCTGCTGTTTTTGCGTAAAAAGGTTCTTTGGTAATCTGGAAGGTTTCCAAATAGGCCATGGCAAGCAATGCCTGATCATACAGCATTTTCTCAAAATGCGGCACCAACCATTGGTTATCCGTGGAATAGCGGTGAAAACCGAATCCCACATGATCCCAGATTCCGCCCATGCGCATGGCTGTCAGTGTTTTTCTTACCATATATAACGGCTTGGAATCACCTGTCCTATGGTAATAGCGCAACAAAAAGAGCAGTCTGTGGGGGGTGGGGAATTTCGGGGCAGGTTCAAACCCGCCGAACCGGGGATCAAAGCTTTGTTTAATCTCAGTATAAGCACGGTTAATGGCTGATGCGTTCAGATCTCCGGAAGAAGAAAATGCAAAAGATTTATCCAGATGTTCAGTAATACTCACCGCGGATTCCAGAATTTTGCCCTGCTGGTCTGTCCACAGGCTTCTGACCTGTTGGCAGATATCAATCAGACCTGCCCGCCCAAAGCGGCTGCGTTTGGGAAGATAGGTGGCTGCAAAAAAGGGTTTTTTATCCGGGGTCATAAAAATAGTCAGGGGCCATCCTCCGCTTTTGTTGAGCATCTGACACACTGCCATATAGACGGCATCAATATCAGGCCGTTCCTCCCGGTCCACCTTGATACAAATAAAGGTGTCATTGAGATATTCGGCTGCTTCCTTATCTTCAAAAGATTCCTTTTCCATGACATGGCACCAGTGGCAGGTGGCATAGCCAATGGAAAGGAATACAGGCTTGTTTTCTTTTTCAGCTCGGGCAAATGCCTCTTCAGACCACGGATACCAGTTCACCGGATTGTGCGCATGCTGAAGAAGATAGGGACTTTTTTCATTGATAAGATGATTGGGAGTCATGGTGTCCTCCTTTCCCTTTGCAGGGCAACAGATGAAAAGAAGAATAATAATGATTATAAAGGTGAGACCGGACGCTTCGCGTCCGGGACCACAGCCGGAATCAGAATGCGAAGCGTCCGGCGCGCCGCATTCCCCACTCGAAGCGTGGAAACGATTTTTTCCAGATACGGGCTATGGAACGTATATGAAATTAAAATAGGTACGAAGCGAGACTTTGCAAGAATAAAAAGGACAGGGAACTCAGATAAAAGAGGGAATTTAAGTCTCAGCAGATCGAAAATTTTCAGGAAAAGCCCTGAAAGGGCAATTTATTACAGTCCGGGGTGAAGCCCATAAGCATAAAGCTAAGTTTTGCCGGACGGGGTTTGCAACTCCGTCCGGCATATATTTTCCCGATCACTGCTGGTGAATGTTTCAGACAGGGTTGCAAACCCTGTCCGGCATTCTTAGTCTGATGCGTATGGGGTGAAACTCCGGTCGAAATATAACATAACCGCACACAGTCCCGAAGAGATACATTCTGACACACACCTTCAGGGTCGGACGATTTTTTCCACACGCGGATCCGGGAGGTTGTCCCGGACTTTATAAACACGCCTTTTCAGGACTTTTACAAAATGTTTTCGATCTGCTGAGTCAGCACTGATAAAATTAAAGGCTGATTATGTTTCTTCAACAGTAATAGCGTCTTCTTCACAAACTTCAACACAACTTTCGCAGCCAAGGCATTCTTCGGCATTCGCAGGAAAGGATTTTTCATTCCTCATTTCAAATACCTCAACAGGACAGACATCCACACATTCTTCACAGCCTTTACATTTAGATTCGTCAACACTAGGGACAAAAGCCATTAAAATAATCTCCTTTCTTGATAATATTATTATAATTATGGTTAATATGATAAATTATTACAGTATTAAAAAAAATCCTTATACCAATTGATAATGTGAGTCAAGCCTTCTTTACCGTGAAAATACATTTTGAAAAGCCGGGTTTTTTATCTGAAAACATTTTCATGACCGGGGGCGAAAAACCCGGCTTTTTTATGAGCGTTTATTTAATTTAAAGGGTGTGATTAAAAGTATTCGTGAAGACCCATTTTTAAAGATAGTGATTTGATATGATAACAGGTTATTATTAACCAAGAACCACCTGATTTTTCTGCTGTCCGGCATAAAATTTTGTCCGAACTAAATCAAAAGACCTGATCATCGGCTATATAGACGCTCATGAAAAAGCCGGGTTTTTCATCCTCCGCTTATGAAAAAATTTTCAGTGAAAACAGATAAAAAAACCCGGCTTTTCAGACTTTATTCTCATGGTAAGACCTGATCATCGGGTATATAAACGCTCATCAAAAACCCGGGGTTTTCTTCCATCACTTCCATATAAACGGCCATGAGCTGCCGGTCACAACGAACGATGAAAGTTTTGCAGTTTTTCCTAACACTTAACACTTAACACCTAACACCTGACACTTAACACTTTCATATAAAATTTCCCTGGCCTCACTTAATTAAATTCCAAAACTTATAAAACAGTGATCTTTTAATAAGCCGGAGTTTCTTAAAATTCCCAAACTCGAATTCTCTTGTTTTCCGGAGAGGTCCGGTTTTGACTCTGTTTCGCCCTTCCTTCTTTGCCTGATAAAGATATTTGTCCGAATGCCTGATTATATTTTCCACTGAAATTATTTCGTGGGGGGTGTCAGAATTAAAACCAGTCACACCAAAGCTGGAAGTAATTCTGATTTCATTTTTTTGCACTTGGATCAGAGACTTGGAAATATAAATACGAATTCTTTCGGCCAGACAATGGGCACCGCGGATGTCTGTTTCAGGAAGTACAATTAAAAATTCTTCTCCTCCGTATCTGGCCACCCAGTCAATTTTTTGTCTGATCATTCCCTGGATGTATTGGACAAATTTTTTCAGGGTCTGGTCCCCGGCCTGATGTCCGTAGGTATCATTAACTTTTTTGAAATAATCAATATCACACAGAATAAGAGAAAGCGAGCGATTATATCGCCTCGCCCTTTGAATTTCCCGGGGTAAACGTTCGCTGATGGAGGAGCGATTGTAACATCCGGTGAGTGAATCTGTTATAGAAAGGAGTTTGATCTCTTCATATGCATGTCTGAGTTGCAAATGGGTTTTAACCCTTGCCAGTAATTCAGGGGGATTAAACGGTTTGCCAATATAATCCACTCCGCCAGTTTCAAATCCTTTTACAATACTTTCCGTATCGGTTTTTGCTGTTAAAAAGATGACCGGAACATCTTTTGTTTTGGTATTCTGTTTTAATATCTCACAGACCTTATATCCGTCCATTTCAGGCATGACTATGTCAAGGAGAATTAAATCAAAATCCACAGATTTCGTAAGTCCCAGAGCAGTTTCACCATTTCTGGCAAAAAACATCTGATATCCTTCTTTTCTCAGGATATTCGCAACCATCTCTATATTTAGGGAAGCATCGTCAACAATCAGAATATTGTCCTTTTTTGTATCATTGCTCATTTATTGTTCTTTTTCGTTTTTTTTTGAGTATGTAAGTAAGTATCTGCACATAAATTTTTCAGGATTTTCTTTTATCCGGAGTGCTGAAATTTCATTTCAGCACTCCGGATAAAAATACCGAAAAACTTTTGTCCACTCGATGTTTAAGTTTTTTTTGCCATTTTTTTGAAAGCAGGAATCCACAGATCTCGGAAGGGCCGCACTGCCTAAAACGGATTCCTGCTTTTGCAGGAATGGCAGGCTTTTTGTTCAAATCAGGCCAAAAAATCTGCTCATCGAGTGTAGAGGTACTTATCTGAATTCATTTGATTTTGATATGTTTTCAAATTCAATTAAAAGTCAGATTATTATCATCTGAGTTGATCTTGAATAAATTTTTTGCATTTTAGCTATCTGTTTTTATGAATTCATAACTTAATTAAGGAACAACGCTGTTAATTATACTTGTTGTAATTCACATGCCCGAACAGTAGTCATTATAATAATGATTATGAAATATATCAAAGGGGTTATACTCGGAAATGAAACACTTTCCAAAAAATGAATCCAATATCTTGACAATGAATATAAACTGATACATCTATCAGATAAAAAGTCAAACTTTTTCTGTTTTCATACCGCATTATAAAAGATATAAGAATACTTATTTTAATTTTAGTTTCAAATACAAAGAGTTACAATATTATCCTGCAATAATCATGGTATATTGCATAGCATTTTAATATAATATATCATAATCTTTTATTTTCAATATCCTTTCAGCCTGCTAAATGATTTGACAAATTGTCTTACATGACACATCTGTTAAACTTTATTTGGCAAATGAATATTCTGTTTCGGACATTATTTGTGAAACAGAATACTAAATTTTTGAAATGTATTGTTCTGCAATAACGTATCTTTTTATTTAACAATGATTCGGACAGACTTTGAAAACTAAGATGGTACAGAAATGTAACCCTCTGAAAACAAAGGTTTTATTTTTTTGATCTGAAAAAAACGTCAAGCCATATAAAATCAAGTATTTATAAAAAAATATCCGAATCATTGATTTAAAGCTTCTGAGGTTAAAAATGGATGAAAAGTCATTAAAAAACAAAGAGACAAATCCCCCTCCTGTAAAGGGAGTCATCACCGCCCGTAAATGCGAGTGCTGCGGACACCATGAAATAGGCATTATCACAGACACAGAAGAATATATTCCGCTGAAGCCGGGAATGACTGTTCAGATAGTTGGGAATAATGATGAGTGATATCAGATCAGAGGTATTTCCGATCTGCTGATGTTATATTTCCCCGTACAACACCCTGTCTGCCTGCATCAGCGCAATTTATCGCAACCCGTTTGATTATTTGATTATTGACTAAGTGATCATTAGTAGGATATGGATATACAGATGGGTTCAGCCGCGTTTCGGTTTCAGTCCTGACAGTGATGCCAGGGCTTTTCAGAGTTGACCAATAGTTTCAGGGACAACTCACTAATATGTCCCTGCTGTTTAAAAAACATATACAATTTTTAACGAAATTTTAAATCATATTTGAAAAAATAATTTTGAAAGGAGTCAGTTCATTGTCAGATATACTTGGAGAAATGAGGCGCACTCACCATTGTTGCGAGCTTGGAGCCGATGATATTGGTAAGGAAGTAACGCTCATGGGATGGGTACAGCGTCGGAGGGACCACGGCGGGGTCATATTTGTGGATTTGCGGGATCGGGAAGGTCTCACCCAGGTGGTTTTTGATCCCAAAGTACATGAAAAAGTACATGAAAAAGCGCATGTTATACGAAGCGAGTATGTGCTTGGTATCCGAGGAAAAGTGGAAAAAAGGCTGGAAGGGATGGCCAATCCCAAATTAAAGACCGGCGAAATAGAGGTGTTCGCGACAGAACTTAAAATTTTAAACACCGCGGTAACCCCTCCTTTTTTAATCGAAGACGGCGCGGAGATATCGGAAAATATCCGCCTGAAACACCGGCATCTTGACCTGCGCCGTCCCGGTCTTCAGAAGAATATGATTTTACGGCATAAAATCGGCGCTGCTGTTCGTCAGCACCTCAATGAAAAAGGATTTTTGGACATTGAAACACCAGTCCTGACCCGCAGCACTCCCGAAGGTGCCAGGGATTACCTTGTCCCCAGCCGGGTAAATCCGGGACAGTTTTATGCCCTGCCCCAGTCTCCCCAGATATTTAAGCAGCTTTTTATGATGTCCGGGTTTGACCGCTATTATCAGATTGTCCGGTGTTTCAGGGATGAAGACCTCCGGGCGGACCGCCAGCCGGAATTCACACAGATTGATATGGAAATGTCCTTTGTGGGGGAAGAAGACCTGATGAGTGTTTCCGAAGGCATGATGAAACATGTCTTCAAAGAGACGATGGGAAACGACATTCAGATTCCTTTTTTGCGCCTGCCTTATGATGAAGCCATTGACCGGTACGGTCTTGACAAACCTGACATTCGCTTTGGCCTGGAATTAAAGGATGTTTCTGATATTGTGAAAGGTTCGGGCTTCAAAGTCTTTTCCAGTGTTGTAAAAAAAGGAGGAATTGTCAAAGCCCTGAATGCAAAAGGATGTATCAGTCTTTCACGAAAAGAAATTGATGATCTGACAGCATTTGTGGCAATATATAAAGCCAAGGGTCTGGCATGGATAAAGGTCAAAGAAGATGCCTGGCAGTCTCCCATTGCAAAATTTTTCAGTGACGAGGAAAAACAGGCCCTGGCCGAGCGTATTGACATGGAACCCGGGGATCTTGTGTTTTTTGTTGCAGATTCCCCCAAAGTGACCAATGAAAGCCTCGGACATCTTCGGAACCATTTGGGAAAAAAGTTGGGGATGATAGATGAAAATGAATTCAAATTTGTGTGGATAACGCGTTTTCCAATGTTTGAATATGATGAAAATGAAAAACGATATGAGGCATTGCATCATCCTTTTACATCACCTTTGGAAGAACACTATGAATTGCTGAAAAAAGATCCGCTGTCAGTCAAATCCCGGGCCTATGATCTTGTCCTGAACGGCTATGAAATCGGAGGCGGCAGTATCCGTATCCATCAGAAAGAATTGCAGGAAAAGATTTTTGAGACAATGAACATGGATCGGTCAGAGTATGAAGAAAAGTTCGGGTTCCTGCTTTCGGCGCTTGATTCGGGCGCGCCGCCTCACGGGGGAATTGCCTTTGGTTTTGACAGACTGGTCATGCTTCTTTGCGGGGAGCCGTCCATCCGTGATGTGATTGCGTTTCCAAAAACCCAGAAGGCAACCTGTCTGATGACCAATGCGCCGTCTGAAGCTGGCAAGGCCCAGTTGGATGAGCTTGCATTGAAAATCAGAAAGGTCAGGCTCGAGAGTTGAAAGCGCAATCCTGAAGAAAACTACTCCCAGAAACTGTGAAAGACCTCCGAGGTCTTAAAAACCTCGGAGGTCTCACATTATTATCATGTAGAACAATTTTTCAATTTGTCCGAAAAACAATTTGGAAAATTGTTTTATATCCGAAGAACCCATTGTAGTTATTGTTTATTTTATAAAATAAAAAAAAGAATTTCTGAATGGGTGAAAAAAAAATAAAACCAGATGTTTTTTTTCTTGACATTTGGTTTTCTCTTCTTTATATAAGTAGCTTCTTTTGCTGATTGATCCCCAGTAGCTCAGTCGGTAGAGCAGGTGGCTGTTAACCACCGTGTCCGTGGTTCGAGTCCGCGCTGGGGAGCCAAAAATAATCGCCCGGGTCGTTAAGTGACCGGGATTTTTTTATTGTATGAGAATTGCTTTTCTTTATATAAATAGTTTCTGTTGTTGATTGATCCCCAGTAGCTCAGTCGGTAGAGCAGGTGGCTGTTAACCACCGTGTCCGTGGTTCGAGTCCGCGCTGGGGAGCCAAAAAATAATAGCCCGGTCCGTTATTGGCCGGGCTTTTTTTATTGCATGATGACTTATAAAAAATATTCAATAAATACAAGGAACTCAGATAAGAAAAGGAAAAGGTTTCCGTTTTATCTGACTCTCCTTTGGTTGTTGTTCTTATGCGGAAAATTCTAAAATTATAACAATGTGTTAATAAAATTTTCAATTTTTAATTTTCAATTCCTCAATTCCCGACATAAGCCTTCTTTATATTTTTTTCAGTTGACCGAATCAGTCAAAAACAGCTAAAAAGTACTTTATGTGGAAATATCATATAAACGGCTATGATCTGCCGGTCACAACGAAACATGAAAGTGAAACCGGAATTTATCAGACATCAGATATCAAATATCACTTTCATATAAACGGCCATGATCTGCCGGTCACAACGAACAATGAAAGTTTTGTAGTTTTTCCTAACACTTAACACTTAACACCTGACACTTTCATATAAACGGCCATGATCTGCCGGTCACAACGAACAATGAAAGTTTTGTAGTTTTTCCTAGCACTTAGCTGGGCTGATGAAAATGTCACAAACCGGGCTGCCAATTGTGATCCCGTTTTTATTCCGCACATTTTTTATTACTTAAAAATCAGCCGCTTAAAAAAAACAGGGAACAGAAACGGGATCAGCTTTTTAAGAGCATCTGCAACATTTTCATCACCCCAGCACTTAGCACTTAACACTTAACACCTGACACTTTCATATAAATTCATAAGCAACCTGAAAAGTCATCAGCATAAAAATTCACTGGATTGCATCTTTGTTATCAGCTTCAATGCAGCGTGTTGCAAAAATTCCGATTCCGGAATTTAAAAAAGCTGCTTCCGTTTAACACAGGAGAATTTTTCATGTCAGTCCTCAAAAAGACCTTCCATATCAATAAAAAAGATTTCATTCATGCAGGGGAAGCCTCCATAAAAATAAAAAACCTGCTGAAGTCATTAAACACTGATCCGAAACTGATCCGTCGCGTTGCTGTGTGCGGTTACGAAGGGGAAATGAACGTGGTGATGCACGGAGGGGAAGGATTTCTGAACATCCAAATCAACACAGGCAAGATACTCCTTAACATTTCCGACGACGGCCCGGGAATTGAGGATATTGAACGGGCCATGGAAAAAGGGTTTTCCACTGCCTTGGACAAATACCGGGAGATGGGTTTTGGCGCGGGAATGGGCCTTCCAAACATGAAAGAAAATTCGGATCATTTTACCATTGAGTCAGAAAAAAACAGAGGGACACGGGTCGGGATGGTTTTTTTCAGATAAAATTGGAAACTTGAAACTGGAGATTTGAAACTCGGAACAGTCACATATGCATATATGGAAATCCGTAAGCCCTCCGGATTTCCAGTTTCCAGTTACAGAGGAGAATAAGATGAAACAGCATTCTTCTTATGTTTATTTTGATGAAGCAGTCTGCACAGGCTGTGCCTTCAGTGTCAAGGCATGTCCCACGCGGGCCATTCGGGTAAGGAATGGCAGACCCTTAATCATGGACGGCAAATGTATCGGATGTGGAGAATGTATCCGTGTCTGTCCCACCGGAGCGATGAAAGCAGTGACCTCAGGTTCTGAGCCTCTTCAGAAAGATCGGATTTCTGTTGCGCTTGTGTCGCCTGTTCTCTACTCACAATTTTTCGGAGTTCCTCCGGGAGATGTGCTTCAGGCACTCAGGCAAATGGGATTCTGTCATGCTGTTGATATGTCATATTTCCTTGAAATGTTTCAGTGCGCGGCAGAGGAATTTATCGTAAGAAACAGGAAAGACGAAAAATTCCCCTGGCCCCTTATCTCCCCTGTCTGCCCTGTGGTGGTCAGACTTATCGCGCTTCAGTTTCCAAGCCTTCTGTCCCATATCCTGCCTATCATGAGACCCGTCGCGCTCATGGCTCGGGAAGTCAATCGGCAGCTTATCCGGAAATATGGAAAAGAAGAATCTGTCACACTGTACTATATCAATCCCTGCCCCACCCGGATGGATGCTGATCGCATTGCTTTTCATCATGAACGGCCCTATATTGATAAGACACTGGGAATTAACGAAGTTTACGCTGATCTGACACGGGAGTTGAAAAAAATCAGAAAACCGGCCAAGCCTGATATGTTAGATTACGGTCCCACTGAGAATAGTCTGATATGGGGACTGTCCGGTGGGGAGATTTTAGACATGCACTTAGATCGAACCCTGGCCGTATCAGGATTGAAAGAAACAATTGCCTATCTTGAAAAGATTGAAATGGGTTTATTTCAGGATATTGAATATATCGAGTTCAGAACCTGTCCTGAAGGATGCGTGGGGGGAACACTCATTGCCATAGACAAGTATCTGGCTAAAAATACCATTAAAAAGGCATCCCGAAAATGTGGTTTTAAACGGCGTGTGTCCGCTGACAATATCCATCGGCTTTATGAGAAAGGATGGTTTTCTGCAAAATCGAGCCTCGCCAAAACAGCCTGTCTGTTCAGCATTCAGGAAGAACCGCTGTCCATTGAGGAACTGATGGAAATAGATAATATTTTGGAACGTATTCACGGAATGGACTGCTCCGCGTGCGGTGCCCCGGATTGCAGAACATTTGCAGAAGATGTGGTCAGGGGGGAAGCTTCGCTGGATGATTGTGTTGTACTTCGTGCCCGTGGAAAATCAGCAGAAAAAATATGAAATACACAAAAAATGGGAAAGGAATTTCAGGTTATGATCGTAAAAGAACTGACAGATCAGTTGGAATTACAGATAGCTGCCGGTGAAAAAGGCCTTAGCCGCGAAGTTCTGGACGGCTATTGCGGGGACCTGCTGAGTGATGTCATGGGCAGAGCGCCGGAGGGATGTATCTGGCTGACAGTACAGGGACATCAGAACATTCTGGCCATCGCGGTGTTACGGGAAATGGCAGCCATAATCATCGTGGGAGGACATACTCCGGACGAAGACACACGACAAAAAGCAGATGAGGAAGGCATCCCCATTCTCCTGTGGCCCAAGTCGGCATTTGAGCTGGCCGGGCGTTTGTGGGCTATTATCGGTAAGAAATAATTAATGGATAATGGATAATGGATAATGGATAATTCTCAATTATGAATTATGAATTATGAATTATTATAAAGCAGATATGCACATTCATACTTGTCTTTCTCCCTGTGCTGAGTGGGAGATGAGTCCCAGAGGAGTGGTTGAAAGGAGCCGTAAAAAACAGCTTGATATCATTGCTATCTGTGATCACAATTCAATGGAAAATGCCGAGGCCGCGATGCGGGTGGGAAAAGACATCGGTGTAAACGTCCTGCCGGGAATGGAAATATGCTCTAAAGAAGAGGTCCATATTCTGGCGATTTTTGAAAATTCGAACCTGGCGCGAGACATGCAGGAATATGTATATGCTCATCTTCCGGGGGAAAATCAGCCCGAATTTTTCGGCTCACAGGTGGTCGCCAATGAAAATGATGAGGTTTTAGCTGAAAATCAGAGACTTCTGATCGGGGCGACCACGCTGGGGGTCCGTGAGATTGTGGAACACACGCATTTGCTGGGGGGGTTGAGCATTGCTTCCCATGTGGACCGGCCAGCTTTTGGGATGATCAGCCAGCTCGGGTTTATTCCGCCGGATCTGCCGCTTGACGGCGTTGAGGTTTCATATCGCATGTCTCCCAAAGAAGCCCGGAAAAAGATACCTGGTATAAGAGACCTCCCTTGTGTGACCTCTTCTGATGCCCATTACCCGGATGACATCGGAAAGGCAATGACTGTTTTTATGATGAATGCCGCCAGTTTTAAGGAAATTCGTCTTGCTTTAAAGGGGGATGGCGGAAGGGGGATATTGTCTGCTGGATAAGCAGCAGACAAAAAATTTACACACATCCTCGTTCCCACGCTTCGCGTCACTGGCATTAAGTTAAGCTTCCGGAGTGCGAAAATTATTTTTCGCATCCCCGCCAAAAACTGTTTTTGCCACTTGGGATAATCCTTAACTTAATGACAGTGACGCTTCGCGTCCAGAATTTTTTGGAACGTTTTGCGAGTAGGCGTGAAACATTTCGGACGGGCTTGCAAATCTCGTCCGGCAAATCATAGGGGGCAAGTTGGGTTCATAACCAAAAATTTTTTAAATCTCAGGAGGGAAAAAGCATGAAATTAAAACAAAGGTGTTTTATGCTGTTTTGCTTGTTCGCAGGGATGATTTTTCAGCCCCGTTTCTCACACGGAGAAGAAATCGTTTACGCGATCAGCCATTGGCCTCCGTGGACGATTTGCAGTGAATCAGGGTATAGCGGGATTGGTGTTGATATCCTAAATATTTTGAAGGATGGGATGAAAGTCCTTGAAAATATCGTTAATCACTGCTATCTTAATCAATTTTGAATAATGGTTCAAAAAGGTTTTATAACCTGTTGTTTTTACAATTTTTGATAATACTGAACCCCAAAATTCACAGGTGAAAAAATTGAATCCCTTTATTCCGGCATATTATTTTTTTTCAGCGCTAATTTTGAAAAACTGTCCAAACCATTGTATAATAAAAAATGATATGTTAAAAGAAAATCAGAGACTGAAATGAATTTAAAACAAAAATCAGTTCACCTGTTTATATTTTTTGTTCTGATCACCGCTGGATGCGCCCTGGCAACCATTGAAAAGGACATGATCGGAACCCGTCCCGAATCCTGGGCCAAACCGATGAATATCCCGGGATTGCCAAATCTTCATCAGGTGAGTGACAGCGTGTACAGAGGTGCCCGGCCAACAGCAGAAGGAATCAGCCATCTCAAAAAAATGGGAATTAAAACAGTAATTAACCTTCGTTCTCTTCATTCGGATCAGGATGAAATCGGTGATACCGGTCTGGCATATGTGCATATTCCCATGAAAGCCTGGCACGTTAAAGAAAAAGATGTTGTAAAATTTTTACAAATCACCACAAATAAAGACTGCACACCGGTTTTTGTTCACTGTAAGCATGGGGCGGACCGCACAGGCGTGATGATTGCGGCATACCGGCTCGCAGTTTGCGGCTGGAATAAGCAGGAAGCAATTTCAGAAATGACCCGGGGCGGATTTGGTTATCACAAAATCTGGAAAAATCTTATCACATTCATTGAAAAACTTGATATCGAAAAAATAAAGAAAAAAACTTTCAGTAACCAATTATCAGTTATCAGTTATCAAAAATATGCGTGAAATTGCACTTCATATAATGGATATTGCGGAAAATGGCATTACTGCCGGAGCGGCCTGCGTTCATATCCTTGTGCATGAAGCTCGCAGTGAGAATTGGTTAAAAATAGAGATCAGGGACGATGGCGAGGGGATTCCCTCTGATATGCTCAATAAAGTGACGGATCCTTTTGTCACAGCCAGAACAACCCGGCGTGTGGGGCTGGGACTCTCTCTTCTCAAAACTGCGGCCGAACGGTGCGAAGGAGACTTTGCCATCTTATCCGAGCCTGGAAAGGGAACACGGATAACAGCCACATTTCGGTATGACCATATTGACCGGGCACCTATCGGAGATATGGCAGGTTCTGTTTCCATGCTCATCATGGGAAACCCGGATGTGGATTTTGTTTATACACATACGGTGGATGCGAGTATTTTTACAATGGACACCCGGGAGATCAGGAGGGAGTTGGGGGAGGATACCCTGGCAGATCCTTCGGTAATCATTCAACTGACACAATCCATTCGGAAAAAGGTTTTCGAATTGAGAAGTGAGAAGTGAAATATTGTATATTTTCCAGTTCTCACTCCTCATTTCTCACTTTAAAAAAGGAGATATTTATGATCAGTCTCGATTTTTTGAAAAAGGTAGAAGTTTTAAAAAGCCTGAATGATGAACAACTAACTGCTGTACAGGGCTGCTGTGAGGAAAAGGTGTTTCAGAGCGGTGCCAGACTTTTTAGTGAAGGAGAAGAGGCCACGCATCTCTGCGTGATGATGGAAGGGCAGGTGGACCTTCGGTTTGATCTGCACGGGCAATCTACGTCCGATGCAAATAATATATCTTCTCTGACCGAAAGCGCGACTTTCGGATGGTCAGCGTTTGTGCCGCCGAACAAGTACAAGCTTTCAGCATATTGCGCCACCAGAAACTGCAAAGTACTGAGAATGGAGCGGGACTGTCTTCTGAGACTTTTCGAACAAGATACTGAAATTGGTTATCGGATAATGACGAATGTGAATGTTGTCATTGCCAAGCGGTTCCAACAGTTACGAAATACAGCTTCGGATTCTCCCGCGGCCAAGGTGGAAATTACGGTTCATATGGCAACCTGCGGAATAGCCGCGGGCGCTCGTGAAGTAATGGGCGCGCTGATGGAAGAAGTCGCCCAATCCGGACGGAAAGACATCCGGGTCAAAACATCCGGGTGCCTGGGAAAATGCGCCACAGAACCGAATGTGACGGTGAACATCGGATGGGAGGAACCCGTTATTTATCAATATATGAACTCGGATAAGATGCGACAGGTCTTCCGGAAACACATCTTATCAGGCCAAGTACAGAGCGATTTTGTTCTGGCTGAAAAGTAATAAGAAGTGGAAAGTGAGAAGTGAGAAGTGAGGAGTGAGAAGTGAGAAATATACAATGTTTATTTCTCACTTCTCACTCCTCATTTCTCACTGACAAATGACAAATGACGAAATGGAGAAAAATACCAGATGGATGCACAAAACATAATTATCATCAATGGAAATGAATTTTCTTTTGAGCCTGGGGAAACAATTCTTCAGGTGGCGCGTCGAAATGATATTGACATTCCGACGCTCTGCCATCTGAAAGGGGCGACCCCCACAGGAGAATGCAGAATATGCGTGGTTGAAGTGGAGGGGGCGCGTACCCTGATGGCCTCATGTGTCACGCCCGCTTCAAACGGCATGGTTGTCCGGACCGAATCGCAAAAGGTGATTGAGGCCAGACGCCTGATCATCCAACTGATGCTGGCTTCAGGGAACCATAACTGCGCGGTTCGCGGTTCTGATGACAAAGACTGGACACAGTTTCAGCTCTCTGTTCAGCAGGAGGATAACAGTTCAGAACTGTGTCCGGTGTGGGGAGATTGCAGGCTTCAGGACCTTGCTTACCGATATCAGGTGTCCGGAGAGCGATTCCCAAAAACAGAAACCCTCTTTCCCATGGAAACTGTGAACCCTTTTATTGTCAGGGATTTTTCCAGATGTATCCGATGCGGCAGATGTGTCCAGGCATGTAATGAGGTTCAGGTGAACAAAGCCATTAATTTCGGATACAGGGGCGCATCAACAAAAATTGTCGCGGCCGGGGACCGGCCCCTCAAAGATTCGGACTGCGTGTTCTGCGGAGAATGTGTGCAGGTCTGTCCCGTGGGCGCGTTGGTGGAAAAAAATGCGCGTTATGAAGTCAGGCCCTGGGAAACCAAAAAAGTCCGCACCACTTGCAGTTATTGCGGGGTGGGATGTCAGCTTCATCTCCATGTGAAAGATGACAAAGTGGTGAAAGTCACCGGTGTGGAGGATGTGGCCCCCAATTACGGCAGTCTCTGTGTGAAGGGGCGGTTCGGTTTTGACTTTGTCAATTCCTCTGAACGGCTCACAACCCCGCTGATCAAAGAAAACGGCGAATTTCGGAAAGCCTCATGGGATGAGGCCCTTGATCTTGTGGCAAAGCGATTTGGCGAGATTAAGAAGGCACATGGCGGCGATGCCATGGGCGTGCTGACCTCTGCCAGAGTCACCAATGAGGAAAACTATATTGCCAACAAATTCACACGTGCGGTCCTGAAAACAAACAATATTGATCATTGCGCCCGTCTCTGACATTCCTCCACAGTGGCCGGTCTGGCCGCGACTTTGGGAAGCGGAGCAATGACAAATACCATCGGGTGTATTGAAAAAGCAGATGTTATTCTGGTTACGGGTTCAAATACCACGGAAAATCATCCGGTACTGTCCGCTTTTGTGAAACGGGCAGTGGAGTTTAAGGGCGCAAGGCTTATCGTGGTGGATCCGAGACGCATCAAGCTGGCAGGTTTTGCACATCAGTGGCTGAGGCCCAATCTGGGAACAGATGTTGCCTGGATCAATGGCATGATGCACGTTATCATTAAGGAAAATCTTTATGACAAAACCTTTGTGGAAAACCGGACCACGGGATTTCAGGAATTAAAAGCGGTTGTTGAGAAATACACGCCTGAATATGTGGCAGAAATCACAGGGATTCCCGCACAGAGTATTATTGACGCGGCCAGGATGTATGCCGGCGCAAAAGCAGGCAGCATTCTTTACTGCATGGGCATCACCCAGCACACTACCGGAACCGACAATGTGAAATCCCTGGCACATCTTTCCATGCTCTGCGGGAACATGGGCATTGAGGGAGGCGGTGTGAATCCCCTGAGAGGGCAGAACAATGTGCAGGGTGCGTGTGACATGGGCGGTCTTCCCAATGTGTTTACAGGGTATCAGCCCGTGAACAATGCCGATGCTGTGAAGAAGATGGAAGACGCATGGGGCGTTTCAGGACTTTCGGACAAGATCGGGCTTAAAGTGACAGAGATGCTGCCCAAGGCCCATGACGGCGAATTAAAATCTTTGTATATCATCGGTGAGAATCCCCTGGTTTCCGATCCGGATCTGAACCATGCGGAAAAATGTATTTCCAACCTGGATTTTCTGGTGGTGCAGGATATCTTTATGACAGAGACGACACGGCTTGCGGATGTGGTGCTGCCGTCAGCCTGTTTTGCGGAAAAAGAAGGGACTTTTTCAAATACAGAACGGCGGGTGCAACGGGTCAGAAAAGCAGTGAATCCTCCGGGGGAGGCATGGGATGACTGGAAAATCACCTGTGAAATCGCAACCCGTATGGGATATCCCATGTCGTATGAGAGCAGCGAGGCCATTTTTGAAGAGCTTTCAAAGCTCACACCGTCTTACGGCGGTATCACTTATGACCGTATTGAGGAGGAAGGAATTCACTGGCCCTGTCCGACTGCGGACCATCCGGGTACACCGATTCTCCATTCAGGCCAGTTTCCCATTGGAAGGGGGATATTCTTCGCGATTGATTATATTCCGCCGGCTGAAAAAGCAGATGATGAATATCCCGTGTATCTGACAACGGGCCGTGTGATTTATCAGTACCACACCGGAACCATGACCCGGAAAACAGACGGCCTGAATGACCGTGCCCCGGGGAGTTTTGTTGAGATTTCACCTCAGGATGCGGAAAAATATGGTCTGGCGGATGGTGACTTGGTGAATGTTGAATCCCGGAGAGGAAACATCACTGCCCGGGTGAACTTTTCGGACAAAGCTGTTGAGGGAACTGTGTTTATCCCCTTCCATTTCGCGGAAGCAGCCGCCAACAAGCTCACCAATGCGGCCCTTGATCCGGTTTCAGGCATACCCGAGTATAAGGTTTGTGCAGTGAAATTGTCCAAGGCAGCATAAAAACAGGCAACCTTGTCGGGGCGACATCTTTGTAGCCCCGTCGGGGTGGCATCTTTGCAGCCTGTTTATTATTCAATCTGTTCAAACAAATATTCCGCTCTTACGGGGCTTGGGCTGTTTATCTGCTATTATTCTACAAATAAGTAACTGAGCAAAAGTTTTTTATATACTTTTTTTCCACAAGCGGCGGAGAAATCCGGCTTTTTCCTTTGTTGGAGACGCATCACTCCGGAAAAAAAAGCCGGGTTTCTTCCCCGGGCAGATATTAAAAAATTATGGTTAGGTACTTATGTCGCCCTTACGGGGCTTAAAATACACGCTGTCCGAAATGCTCTGTGGCTTTTCCGAACTGTGACTGTCAGTCTATAGATGTTCAGAAAAATAATTTCATTTGAAATAAAATTTTACCGGGAAGCAATATTTTTATTAAAAATTTTTTTTATCTGAGGTATGAAAATATGAAATTAAAAGTCAGCAGGGAAACTGTGGAACGGCTGAAAAAAGAACTCGGCATTGCCCAACGTCTTAATAATCTCAGACTTTATAAAATAGTGAAGGCTCTGCTGCTGATTTACGAAGAGGAACCTGCTGAGAACATAGCGAGGCTCATCGGTGTCACCGTCAGAACGGTTTTCAACTGGTTAAAACGATTTATGTGGGAAAGATTTTCATGGCCGGGACGGATGCATTCTAAAGGAAAAGGACGTAAGCCGAAGCTGAACGGAGAACAGAAAAGAAAGTTGTACAGGATTGTCGAAGGCGGACCTGGGAAATACGGATCTGACTGCGGAATTTGGAATTCGGCGATGATTCTCATAGTCATAAGGAAAGAATTCAATGTCACATGTAATCCGAGATATGTCAGTACGTTGCTGAAAAGTATCGGACTGACGTGTCAGAAGGCAAAATTTGTCTCAGACAGGTCGGATGATGAGAAACATCGCAGGAAGAGGAAACAGCGGGATGAGGAAACATGGCCGGAAATTCTGGAAAAAGCGGATGAGATGAAGGGGGGGATACTTTTTACCGACGAGGTGTCATTCGCCCGGTGGGGATCATTGGCAAGGACATGGGCTCCGAAAGGAAAGCAGCCGGTGGTAAAAACGTTCGGAAAACGGAAAGGACTGAAAATGTTCGGATCTGTCGAATTCAGAGGAGGAGGCTTTGTATATGAGGAATGTGACGGAAAATTCAACGGGGACTCTTATATGAAGTTTTTAAAACAGGTTCTGAGCGGCTGTTGCTGTCCGGTTTTTCTTATCGAAGACGGCGCTCCGTATCACAGAAGAAAAGATGTGAACGAGTTCAGAAAAGAGATGGAAATAAGGAAACGGATGCTTGTTTACATACTGCCGTCTTACTCTCCCGACAAAAATCCGATTGAAAAACTGTGGAAAAATACCAAAAGAGATGCCACGCATCTGAAATACTTCCCGACTTTCGACGATCTGCGTTCCGCAGTAGTCGGAGCATTTGAAAAATATCTCACAGATGCGACAAAAGTGATCTGTGTCATGAAAAAATTACGAAAAAAAGCAGGTATTGCCTGATAAATAAATACCTCACCAAAAGTTTTTTATATTTTTTTATAAATCTCATTGCCTGTTGTCTGCTTATTCTCAGATCGGAAAATATTAAAAACTTTTGCACAGGTACTTATGTTGTGAAATTATTTTTCTGAAAAACTATATATTCATGGAGGCGGCAACCAGATTCGAACTGGTGAATAGCGGTTTTGCAGACCGCTGCCTTACCACTTGGCTATGCCGCCAAAAAAAATGGAGCGGGAAACGAGATTTGAACTCGCGACTTCGACCTTGGCAAGGTCGCACTCTACCACTGAGTTATTCCCGCTCAATAGAAAACACTTTTGAAAACGGCATCGAAAAAGGGGGTAGTCAGTTTGACTATCCCCCTTTTATGTTCATGGAGGCGGCAACCAGATTCGAACTGGTGAATAGCGGTTTTGCAGACCGCTGCCTTACCACTTGGCTATGCCGCCAAAAAAAAATGGAGCGGGAAACGAGATTTGAACTCGCGACTTCGACCTTGGCAAGGTCGCACTCTACCACTGAGTTATTCCCGCTCAATGAAAAAATACTTCTAACAGCTTCTTTCTTTTCTGTCAACTAAAAAATGAGCTATGTGTAAAAAAATTTTCTGAACCTTATGAAATAGTCCGCACCTGACCATATTGTTAATATCAGCGCACCCCATAAAAAAAAGCAGCCAATGGCATGAAGATTGATTCCAAAGTATTGAAAATGTAATAATAAAGGGATGATAGCAGCAATCTGAAATCCTGTTTTGTATTTTCCCAAGGAAGATGCCGAAACATCCTCTCCCCCTTCGACAATAATACCTCGCAAACCAGTTACGGCAAGTTCCCGACCGATGATGATGCACACTATCCAGGCGGGTATCCAGTTAAGGGAAACCAGCATAATCAGAGAACAGGAAACCAGAAGTTTGTCCGCAAGCGGATCCATAGCCTTTCCGAAATTAGAAATAAGCCCCCGGGTTCTTGCAAAATAGCCGTCCAAATAGTCAGTAATTGCCGCTGCACTGAACAAAAGCGCAGCAAAAAATGTGGAAAGCCTGGTGATCGGAAATAAAAGCAGAATCACAATTCCCGGAGCTGCCGCGATACGGAACATTGTCAGGAAATTGGGATGGCTCAGTTGTTTTTTTAGATTCCGCCCTGTAAGCATAGGTCATTTATATAAATGTGTTAGGTGTTAGGTGTCAGGTGTCAGGAAAAAGCCTGAAACTTTTATAATTCGTTGCGAGCCTTGTCCATGACTGTTTTTATATACAGCATTGCAGGGCGGGAAGGACCCGCCCGCTTAATTATTTTTTTGATTTATTCCAGTCATCCAGAAAAGCTTTGATGCCTTTGTCTGTCAGCGGATGGGCTGCCAGTTTTGCAAGCACATTAAAGGGAATGGTGGCAATGTGAGCCCCGAGTATGGCTGATTCCAGAACATGGAGGGGATTGCGAACACTTGCGACAATGATTTCAGTATCAAATCCGTAGTTTTCATAAATATTGACAATCTGTTCTGTCAGGACAAGGCCGTCATGGGAGATATCATCCAGTCGTCCCACAAAAGGGCTTACATATGTTGCACCTGCTTTTGCCGCCATAAGGGCCTGAAGCGGTGAAAAAACAAGGGTCACATTTGTCTTAATTCCCTCTTCAAAAAGCTGACGAGTGGCTTTGAGACCATCTACAGTCATGGGAATTTTTATGACAATATTATCATGAATCTTTGCCAGATGACGGGCTTCCGTTACCATGCCTTCGGTCTCAAGACTGATTACTTCGGCGCTGATGGGGCCGTCAACGATTTCACAAATTTCTTTTATAATATCTTCAAAATCCCTGCCTTCTTTTGCAATAAGAGAGGGATTGGTTGTCACACCGTCAACCATCCCCATGGCATGAGCTTCTTTTATTTCATCTATGTTTGCTGTGTCTATGAAAAACTTCATTAAATAAAACCTCCTGCTTTCAAATAAACATCATCTTTATAAAAAAGACGGTATTGTTTTGTTGTATAAAAAAATTATAAAATTTGACAAAAATACAAGAAAATCAGATCAGAAAATTTCCCTGTTATCTGACTTCCCTGTAGTTTTTGTTCTTTTTTTAATTAAAAATATCAAATTGTTTCCCTGATATTACCGTGATAATTTCAATTCTGAAATCAACTGTTATCACGAAAAGCAGTTCTTTTGCAAAAAAAAACGTGAACGCTTGTTTCAGTTTTGTCTGCTGATTGTTAGGATATGTTACCTGAATGATCCATATATTTTTTAATAAACAATAGGTTATTACATAATATCTTTCAAAATACATTGCTGGCATGACGACTGGAGAAAATAAATATCCGGATGGTAAAAAAAGAACCCTGAACAGGCTTTTGCACAGGGTTCTTTAATAGCATAGAACTAATTTTTTTATGCTTTTTTTAAATTCTCAATCTCTTTTTTCAGATTGCTAATCTGAGATTTGTATTTTTCAACATCATCAACATCATCTGCTACCGCAGGCGCGTCAGCTTTTGCATCCTCTTTTTTCCACGTATCCTTGAGTTCATCAAACCCCAGATAAAGTGCCAGACAGCCGCCAAGCAGAAGTATTATCGGGATAGCACCAGCTAAGAGTTGGAGGAAAGGTTTAAACCAAACCGCCAGACCAATGATACCCAGTACAGCTGCTACTGCCCCTCCAATCAACGTTTTCATAAAAAATCATCCTCCTTCAAAAAAATAGTCAAATATATAAAATAGCCAAGATTAGTATAAATCCTTATGGCCTCCAAAGCAATGTTTTTTTTACAAGCTTATTTCTTACCCGACTTAATACCGATTAATTTAAGTCCAAATTCTATAAAAAATACCACAACAAATTTTGTAACGCAAGCTTAATTTTATTTACATGAAATTTTTTCCTGATCATAAAATTAGCCAGTTACTCCCATCCACCCCTTGCTATATTATAACCAACTGTTTTATCAATAAATTAATAATTCTTATAATTCATTCACACAGTTTTTACAAAATATTATAAACGGCCATGATTTGCCAGTCATAACGAAGCATAAAAAATTTGTAATTTTTCCTAACACCTGACACTTAACACCTAACATCTTTTTCATATAAACGGTCATGACCTGCCGGTCACAACGAAAAATGAAAGTTTTATAATTTTTCCTAACACTTAACACTTAACACCTGACACTTTCATATAAACGGTCATGACCTGCCGGTCACAACGAAAAATGAAAGTTTTATAATTTTTTCCTAACACTTAACACTTAACACCTGACACTTTCATATAAACGGGCATGAACTGCCGGTCACAACGAATGATGAAAGTTTTGCAGTTTTTCGTAACACTTAACACCTGACACTTAACACTTTCATATAAAGAACAAAAATTTGACCGAGAAAAACCAATGCTGTTTGGCATGATTTTTGTTTTTATCTATAACCAATTGAATTTAAAGATTTTATATTCAAAAAACCCTGAGCCGGACTGCGAAAAATAATTTTCGCAGTCCGGATATAACGATAATGAGTCCGGGGTCGGCCGGACAGTTTTTCATAGTGTTATATAAGGTTTGATATCCAGAATAGGGGTTTTTTCCAGCATATCCATCCCTCTGACATGAATGGTTGTCCCCTTGATATCAATGACTTCTAAAACAGACATACCAACAGGGTTCGGTCTTCTTGGTGAACAAGTACTGAAGACCCCCAATTCTTCTCCGCGGTGAGGCGGTGTCTGACGAAGCAGCTTAGATGTAAAGGGAGGGCTTTTATGGAAATGAAAAATTACGACAATGTGTTGCCCCGCACTGATATCTCTGAGCCCGTCCAGATATTTTTCATCAATAACCAATGTCCCTTCCACATCGGAAACACTCCAATGCCGGGGAACATTTTCAGCATCCGTATAAGCAAAACCTATGGGTTCCATATAAACAATCAACTCCGCCTTGATTTCAGCCATGTAGTTACCTTTTTGAATATTTTTTTTCGAAGTGTCATCGTTTTCTCTCCGTAAACGTGTCTTTCCGGCGTTGCGGACCGGGAGAGTAAGCCGTTACCAATATGCTGGCCGCTTATGCCCTTTTGGTATTCCCCAGACCGATATGTGAACTCCTCAAATCAATCTGACAAAGCACCAATACAATCACGTCACAAGTTCGCACACAGTTTCAAGCCCCGTCAAAACCCTTTGAATCAGGAGAAGTGTCAGTTGATCATAATGCTGTTTTTCGTAATTTCCGGGTGTCATGTATGTCAGCTTCAACCCGGCCTTCTCTGCGAGGTCCTTTATAAAAGTATCTGAGATTTGCATCGCTGCGCAGTTTTTCGATAAAATGAAGCGACTCATCAGTGACTCCGGTAACGAATTTTTCCTTCACATAGTATCCCTCATGAACCAGATAGCGAACATCTTTGGGCAACGAGTGACGAATCATGCGAAGCTGAGAGAGTAAAAGTCGATATGTGTCTCCTCTCCGTGCCTGCGGAGGAGCATAACATTTTTATAGTTCAATTTGCCGTGATCACGGGAGTTTCTCATATAATTCGGAATTTTTTCCGAATGGCGGATCGGAAGTCTGCATCAAAGGTGCAATCCGCGGCTATGAATTTTCTCGTCGCTGTATTTATAACTTCCTCAGTCACCAGACGAGTAAACAGGAGGAAGTCAGAATCCTTCCGGAAATTCCGGGAAAAAGTTTTCTCCGAAAGATCACTGTCATAAACTTAAACTGAGATTTTGATATGTCTGGCATTTTTTCAATATTTTTTTTGCTAATTTCATGGCAACATTCTCCTCTGATTTTTTCAGAGATGTTTACCATTTGAAAAGTTTTATGTAAATAAAAATTATTCGAACAAAAACGAGATATTTCTTTTAATTATAAAACCTGTCCGAAGTATTGATAATATGAACAGAATAAAAAATTATGAACAATCCCCGCCGTCCGTTGGCCACACGCCCAGTTTTACCCAGCTTGGAGAGTCACGGGAGGCGCATCTTAATTAATATTTTAAGATGCGACCTTCCTGTCTTTTACAACAAACAGTTCATTTGTTCCTCTCTTCCATCGCAGCACGCTCTTTTTTCAACTCTTTCAACAGGCTTGAAAGCGTCCAATTTTCTGAAAACGGTGTCAATGTGGCCCACAAAGGGCGAGGCAATCCAGTGTCTTTGTAAGTGGAAAGAATTTTCTGAAGCTCTCTTTCAGTAATTCCGGACATTATAATTGCCCGTGCAATGTCACAGTCCGTGTCTCGTCCCGATCGACTGGGCAAGGTCAGCAACTTGCCGAGGCGAATCTCGGTGTCCGTATCCGTAGCAAAAATTATCGGAACATCTGCAAGATGGATGGTGTCCAATAATTCTATGACAGTTTTCTGTTCTGACGGCGTAAAGCCGCAAACCAGTATGGCTCTTGGTCCGTACATCGCTTCAGTCGAGTCTCCGACTTTCTTAAATGTTCCTTTTCTCATGATGGGTTCCCTCTTTATGTGAAAAGTTATGACTCACAAAATTATTTAGTTATGCGGCAAACGTGCGGAGATTGAAGGACTCTTTCGTGGCGCACAGACTCCGCACGTTTGCCGCATCTGGGTAAAGGCATCGGTTACCCGGTGCCCTCCCCGCAGACCCGGACGTGAGGATTTCCTTCATCCGCTTTCTCTGTTCCGGGAATTCGGCTCCCGGAAACCGGGCAGGCACGACCCATAGGTGTAAAGTTAAGGAACTGCTGAATTGTAAAAATATCCTTTTATAACATATGGTTGTTGTTTAAATAAAATGCAAGAAATGCCGTGTCGCAAATTACTTTTTCATTGCATCTCTCAGCACATGCTGATATTCCGGACTGTGTGAAAAAAACAAAATATCCGACAATCTCATAAGATCATATTTGGGAGGACTGTGCAATGATAAATAAACAGATTAAAATTGATGTCAGAACAGTTAAAAAGTTTTTCAAAAAAGGAAAGATCAGAAAAATAGCTGAAAAAACCGGTTTCATAAAGAGAAAACGGAAATTGGACGCATTCGAATTTTTCATATCGCTGACTTTCGGTTCGCTGACAACGACCACAATAACTCTGGGTGCCATAGCGGAAAATCTGTCCGAATGTATTTCAAGGGCGGGAATAAATGACCGTTTTAATCAGTATGCCATTGATTTTCTGACAGAAGTTTTTTCATTTTTTTTCAGAACGGCGACTGAAAACGGACATAATATCAATATTGACGTATTAAATCAGTTCGGCAGAGTGAATATTATTGACAGTTCGTCATGGGAGCTGCCCCCGGGCCTGAAATCCGCATTTCCGGGATATAACATTGCGGGTTGCAAAGTTCAGTTAATGTATGATTACAAAACCGGAGTGATTCAGCTGTTTGATATAAAAAAACAAACGTGTAACGATCAGAGTTATTCGAAGACACTGGGCGATCAGATCAGCGCGGATGATCTGCTTATTTTCGATCTGGGATATTCAATTGCGGACATGCTGAAAATAACTGATGACAAAGAAGCCTTTTTCATATCCCGTTTTAATTATTCCGGAATCGGTCTGTATATAAAGAAAGGGGAAGAATATGAGAGAATCGGAATCTCGGAGATATTGAAAAAGCTGAACGGCAATGAGACAATATTTGAATTCGAATGTTATACGGGAAACAAAGAGAAAAAGATAAAGATACGCTTTTTCGCAGTCAGAGTTCCGGAAGAAGTTGCAAACAAAAAACGGAGAAAAATGTGTCAGAATGCCAAAAAGAAAGGAAGAACCCCCAAGAAAGAATCACTGCGACTGTGTGAGTGGAACTTTATGATGACAAATATTCCTGCTGAGAAAACGGAGGATGTGAGAACCATCCTTGCATTTTATCCGATCAGATGGTCTGTGGAATTATTTTTCAAACAGTTTAAATCGGTATTGAACATTCATAAAACAGAAGTAAGAAACAATGAGGACAGGCTCAGGTGCGAAGTATTGGGAAAAGCGATAGTTGTGATGTTCATATCCTACTGTTATTCGAATGCCAGATCAGAGGCATGGCGGATACTCGGCGAAGAGGTAAGTATTGACAAGACAGTGAAATATTTCAGAAGAAACATAGCCGGTCTGACAGTGCTGCTTTCGGATTCTGCTGACAAAGCGGCAAAACATGTCAGGAAAATGATAGCAAAAATAACTGACACATGCCGGAAAGAGAGGCAGAAAAGCAGAAAAAACTCCCTTGATGTACTTATCGACGGAGCAGTTCTTGAAAACTATAAATATGTAAAGGTAAACCTCTCGGAACTCGGGCAGCCGGGTAAAGGCATGCCTCTGTCTTTCCGTCTTTTCAATCTGATAAATGTGAATTTATTTTTTGAAATCATACCGTTAGCAGGTTAGTTAAGTATCCTTAACTTTACACCTATGAGGCACGACCCCGCCCGGCGCATGTCTGTGTCGCCCTTCGGCTCATCTTCCGATGAGTCATAAACACTCCGACGGATTTCCGCTGACACGGTTTGTGACATCCGCGTATCTCCCGTGTTTCTTTCCCTCTGACCGACATGCCCGGCATCACCTTCCCTTCGGCGGGTCGTCCGGGCAGGACTTCCCCGCCTTCCCGACCGGTGCTTTCCGCTCCGGTCATCGGTACTATTATGTTCCGCTAAGACCGCCGACCGCCCATCTCAGGTTCGTCCGATTTTCTCTGTCCTTACCTGATGATACCTTGTCTGCCTCTTCGCTTTCGCTCATCGGTCGGGTCAGGGCTGCCCCTTCCGATGCCAGGACTCCGCGTCACTGGCTGACCGGCACCCCTGACCGGATTTATTTTACAAGGAAACGGCCGGCTCTCCCAAGTTCCCGGGGCAGCCCTGTAAATACATGCCCCGGTCTCAGACCCCGGCGGTACCCGACATACTCGCCACGGCCGGGCATTTTTGCCTCCTTATCGCATACCGGATTGCCGCCTTCCGTTCGTTGAATAACATATATGTTGAATAGTTTTTTCCCTCAGCTTCCTGAGTATTCGGCCAGCCAGAAGTTTTCCGACAATACTCCGGCCGCCTTCAGTCTCTGATGACGGGACATCCCGATAATGTGATGACATGCATCATCCGCTGAGATGTCTATGTTCTCCGTGGGACGGTTTGCCAAAGCACGCCTTTTGACACTTTTCCACAGATGACCCATGGCGTTCATTTTCGGCGTTGCCGTGGGCAGAAGTCTGATCTCAATTTTTAATTCGTCAGCCAGCATGAGAGTGTCTTCCTCGGTATGCGGTGTCCCGTGATCTTCGAACAGAATTATATGCCAGCCTCGCCAGTGCGAACGGAGCATCTTCATGAAATACCGGTGTGTATGCTCATCCCATATGTCCGTGATCAGAAGCAGAACATCGCCGCTGCGGATGTTGATGGCTCCGTGAAGAACGCGCCTGGCATGACTGCCCGATATCGGCACTCTGACCTGCTCTCCCCCGGTGTCCGCGGCATCCTCGAAGAGGAGGATTCTCCGTAATGCCAGGTCGGCGAACGACGAATCAGATCATAACGCAGACTCTTCCATATGACGCCAAGTCTTTCCATTGCGTAGCTTATGCTAAGTACCTAACCATAAGTTTGGTTCTCTGGTAATTCGTTTTAAAAACAAATTGTTTATAAATCAGCAGATTATCATAAATATCCGAGTGAGGAATGTCAGTTTTATGTTTTCTCTTTCCT
This sequence comes from Desulfonema magnum, assembly GCF_017377395.1. Taxonomy (GTDB): domain Bacteria; phylum Desulfobacterota; class Desulfobacteria; order Desulfobacterales; family 4be13; genus Desulfonema_C; species Desulfonema_C magnum. Next base: position 2,628,339 of record NZ_CP061800.1, read on the forward strand.
GTCTGACAAGGTTTTCGGATGACTTAACGACAAACCTGTATTATATTGTATGATATTTTGTCAACTTATATTAATAAAAAAACAGGAGGCCGGAATATGACATTTACATCCGAGGCAGAGATCATCGGCAGACAGCAGAAAAAACCGGCTCTCTGGTAATTCGTGTTAAAGCTTTTTATCATATAAAATAACAAGTTATCATATTCAGCAGCTCTTTGACAATTCAATTTCATTGTTCTCATTATTATGAGGCAAACAAAGAATATCCTTTCAGATCGAGAAATATTCTTCGAAAGAGATTTTCAATATTCGTAATACCGTAACACCGCCGTTTTATCACTTTTATCTTGTTATTCAGTCCTTCCGCGAAGCCGCTTGTCTGTCGGCCGGCAAAATAATTTATTATCTCACTATTACGTTTTTTTAATGTTTTAAGAAAGTTATCGAAGCAGTCCAACCCGTTCGCTCCGACCCGTATTTTCCATATCCTGATTTTTCGCTTTGCTTCGCTCTTTGAAATATCCTCTTCGAAAATATCCGTGAGTTCTTTGCAGAAATCGTAAGCGAGTTCCAAAACGGGAGAATGTCCGAACAGACGTTTCAGAACCTCCTTTTCCTCATCGCTCAGTTTCTCCTCTTTTTTCCGCAATGCCCGCATTGCTCCTTTCAGTTTTCCGTATTCCTCTTCCGACAATTCCTTTTTCAGACGCCTCATCTCCTTTTTGCGAAGTCCGTCAAAGTCTTTTCTGTACAACTTCGCGACATGAAAACGGTCTGCTATGATTTTCATTCTTTTTCCGAAAACCTCCTTCGCCGCATTGATAAACCCCTCGTACATGTCCGAACATACTCCCCTGATTGTCTTTCTCAGCCTTTTCGGAATCGTTTTCAGAAATTTCTTCACGGTTTCCTTTTTACGGTCTCCGGGAACTGCCAATATTACTGTCTCTCCTTCTGTAAGCGATGTCACAATCGTCACAAAATCCTTATGCCCCTTTTTCAGAGAAATCTCATCAGTTCCTATGATATCGATTCTCTTTATTTCGTCCCACTTTACCTCGGCATCAGTCCGACGGCTGATAATTCCCGTCACCGCATCATATCCGAGGTTTTCCTTAATGCTCACATCTTCTGTGGTACTGTTAACCATCTGAAATAATATATATTCCTCATATTCATTCGTATGCGGACTTCTCTGTTCGTACCACGATGCCTTCTGCGTCGTCACCGGGCTGCCTTCGCAATCCGTACACTGATATCTCGGCGGACAGATACGGATGTAAGTCTTTCTGCCGAAAACAGAAAGATGACGGAGCAGGATTTCCCTTGACCGTAAGGTTTGTCAATTTCCGCTCCGCATCGGTCACAGCAGCTTCCTTCGCGGGTGCTCCTTACCGTTATGATGACATCTCCTGTTTTATTTATCTCGGTTTTTTCCACAGCCACGTCCGGAATATTCAGCAGTTTTTCCATGTCCGGAAACGTATTCTGAGAAGTATTCCGGCACGGAAACGTGAGGGGAGTCCGGGGATACGGATACTGCGCTCTGCCTCTGTCATCTGTAATGTTTCCGAACGGAGAATACGGATTCTCTCCGGGGAAATAAAAAGGTTTTTTCTGCTGTCTGCCGATGATCTCTGCCTCGGATGTAAATGTCATATTCCGGCCTCCTGTTTTTTTATTAATATAAGTTGACAAAATATCATACAATATAATACAGGTTTGTCGTTAAGTCATCCGAAAACCTTGTCAGACAGGAAAGAGAAAACATAAAACTGACATTCCTCACTCGGATATTTATGATAATCTGCTGATTTATAAACAATTTGTTTTTAAAACGAATTACCAGAGAACCACAATTTTTCCGAAAAATCCGGTCATCAGTTTTTTCTTCGCAGCCTCTTATAAATTATGCAGATAAATTTTCAGCCGGATTTCACATCCCACCCCTCAGAACTTATTTGGTCGGACAATAATATCCGACCAAATAAGTTCTGAGAGGTGAAATGTGGAATCCGGTCAGAAATTTTTCCACAGAATTTCTGAAGTCTCATTTTTCAAAGCGGGGAATTTATGAGAATTCGCCATTTTCATAGGAATGAGTAATTCAGTTCTGCTAAAAATTACCGTTTCTTATTCATTTCAGATGAGAATGAGATGAATTATATGAGTAAAAAAATTCGCATTAAAATATCAGCAAAATGAGACAATTTTTCCGAAAAATCCGGTCATCAGTTTTTTCTTCGCAGCCTCTTATAAATTATGCAGATAAATTTTCAGCCGGATTTCACATCCCACCCCTCAAAACTTATTTGGTCGGACAGTAGATGCACCTCCCGGAACCCTCTGATTACATGCAAAGGGTCAACTCTGAAAAGCTGAGAGTAATCCCTGCCTAACCACAATCCGCAAGGATTACTCCATGAGATGCCAAATAATCCCTGATTATCGCCAATCCATATAGTTTGTCCACAGGATTCATTTGCCCTTTTCAGATTTTCGGATGGGAAATATCAGAGAAGCAAATGGAGGGAATGTCACTCTCTTTTTCTGCTTTCTATTGACGGATTGGTTTATTGCGGGTTATAATAAAAAAAATTATGATAAGATCATTTGCTCACAAAGGTTTGAAAAAATTTCATTATGACGGGATCAGAAAAGGTGTCCAGTCCAAACACGCTGCCAAGCTGGCGGACATTTTGGATGTACTCGAGTTTGCAACCACCATTGACGATATGAATCAGCCCGGTTATGATTTGCATTTGTTGGAACCCAAAAATGAAAACCGATGGGCTGTCAAAGTATCTAAAAACTGGAGAGTCACCTTTAATTTTGAGAATGGAAACGCCTGTAAGGTTGACTATGAAGATTACCATTAATATTGCATCCATACAGCTTTTGAATCAAGGAGATTCTTATGAAACTACGAAAAAGACCGCCGACCCACCCGGGAGGCATATTGAAAAGAAATTATATGGATCAGTCTGTTGCGACACTCAGCCAACTGGCCGATATCCTGAGGTTGCCAGAAGAAGCCGTGTCAGAAGTTGTAAACGAACGTGCCCCTGTTACTGCGGACATGGCCCTGCGCATTTCACGGGCATTCGGCACCAGTCCTGATCTCTGGCTGAACATGCAGCAATATTATGATCTGTGGCATGCGGCGAATGATTCAAAGGAGTGGGAAAAAGTCCGGCCGGTGATGTTGTCAGAGTTGCCCGTTGTTCAGATGTAATTCTTTCAGATGCCCGCGGGTCAATATGTTTGTAGATATGAAAACATCCAAGCTACAAACATGTCGGCCCCTGCGGGCCTCTGCCTCAGTCATATCCGAAGGCCCGGTTGCGGAAAGGTTTGGAGTAATCCCTGCTTAACCATAATCCATGTAGATGGCATACGGATTGCCTTCATCTACACGGATTTACTTAAATGTTGCCCGAAATTTTGTTCCTAATCTGTAAATCCTTGCCAGGAAGGGATTCAGCGTTTCTTGTTCATATAAGAGCCGTTATTTATTACTTAAAACTTTCCCGAAAATTTAATTCTGACTCTCAGAGCCTTATTTGGTGAGGATTTACAAATTCGTCATGCGGCAAGAACCGATTTTAACTCATTTTTATATCTGTCGGGACCTCCTATTTTGGTTAACTCATGAATAATATTTGCTGTTTTTTTATTTTCCGGAATTTTTACAACTCTCCGCTGCTTTTCCGGAATCGTGCCGTCTGTTCCGATTCCCGGAAGACCGGCATTCAGCAGAATATAGGCACAGTAAATGAGACTGACATGCGATTCGACGGAGGAGAAATGCTTTGCGGAAATATCTCCGAATCCGAGATGCATTTTGACATGTTTGTGAAAAATTTCGATTTTCCACCTGAGCCGGTATGCGGTGAGAATCTGACAGAGGGTTGCCTTCAGGTCGCCGCATGCGAGATATTTGCGACGTCCGTCGCGTTTTCTTTTAAATTCGGAACATACCGCTCTTATTTTTCCCACACCTTTGAGAAAAACCTCGGCATGTCGCACGCGGAACTCCTTCCGCCTTCTTTTCGGGCCGTCCGTGAGAATACGCACGGTCTGCCATGCAAGCTTCCGATATTTTTTAAAAAACAATCCGACCCCGTCCCATCCGGAGGACTTCGGAGTTTTCGCATACCTCGCCTCCGACTTCACGCCCCGGCAAATTTTCAGGGCGGTGACAAAATGCCATCCTCTGTTCAGAACCGTGTTTTGTATCTTTTTATTGTCATAGCCGCTGTCGGTCAGAACGACAACCTCATTATCTTTGTGAAAACCGACATATTCATACAAATTCAGATCATTAAGATATCCGACAACTCTGTCATGTTCTGTCATGTACGTCAGCCCGTTTTCCCGGCAGTATTTTTTCGTATAAAAAGGGATCGGAGGAAGAGGAATTATTATTCCGTTAAAAAACAAAAGGATATTTGTCCACCGGTGTCCGATGACAAAACCTTTCCCATGATTGAATTTCTGCACATTTTCGGATTTCAGGCTGCTGCGATTCCGCATCGTGCTGTCGATGAGAATAAAAACACGCCACGGAAGAGACTTCGTTTTTTCAAGGACTTTCGAATATATTTTGGCCTGTTTTTTCGAAAGACTTTCCAAAGAATATTTTGCAACATCCTTATTATTATTATTTAAAAATTTACTGAAAGCGGACTTCTCCGTCCCCGACAGTTCGGATGCGAAAGTCAGAGAATGTTTCCGGGTTTCAGCCATGAGTGATATCAGATACCACAGACAGACAATCCGCAATCTGAATTTCATACTGATTTTATTCAGTACGGCGTCTCTGAATTTATGAAATCTCATAACCTGACCTCCCGAATTTTTAAATTTGAAGGATTTGTATGACAACTGTCAGAAAATGTAAACAAAAAAGCGGATTGCGATAAAAAGCGGTTTAAAATTCGGTACTTATATAAAGGAGATATTGTGATCTCTTATTTTAAAACAGATTACAGCGCAGAAATAAAATTTCGGGAAACCTTTAAGGATTTATGGTTAGGCAAGGATTGCAGCCCACCTTTCGGAGTGATACCGTTTGAGTTTTGAAATCATACTATACAAAAGCTTTATTTTGTTCTGTTGTAGATAATTGTACTTTTTCAATACTTGATTTCAATAGTGAATTGGTATGATTCGGTCATATACAAAGAACCGGGTATGAGGAGGCTGAGAGTAATCCCTGCTTAACCATAATCCGTGTAGATGCTCACTCGGAGTGATTCAGTCATATACAAAGAACCGGGTATGAGAAGGCTGAGAATCATCCCTGCTTAACCATAATCCGTGTAGATGACCACCACCCCCATCTACACGGATTATGGTTAAGAAAGGATTACCGCTCACCTTTCGGAAGGCTCAGATTACAATGCAAAGAACCGGGCATGAGAAGGCTGAGAGTGATCCCTGCTTAACCATAATCCATGTAGATGACCACCACCCCCCATCTACACGGATTGCGGTTAAGAAAGGGATTCCATTCAGCCGGAAACCCGTAATCCCTTCTTAACCATAATCCATGTAGATGAACACAATCCGTGTAGATGACCACCCCCCATCTACACGGATTATGGTTAAGAAAGGATTACCGCTCACCTTTCGGAAGGCTCAGATTACAATGCAAAGAACCGGATATGAGAAGGCTGAGAGTGATCCCTGCTTAACCATAATCCATGTAGATGAACACAATCCGTGTAGATGACCACCCCCCATCTACACGGATTATGGTTAAGAAGGGATTACCGCTCACCTTTCGGAAGGCTCAGATTACAATGCAAAGAACCGGGCATGAGAAGGCTGAGAGTGATCCCTGCTTAACCATAATCCATGTAGATGACCACCACCCCCCATCTACACGGATTGCGGTTAAGAAAGGGATTCCATTCAGCCGGAAACCCGTAATCCCTTCTTAACCATAATCCATGTAGATGAACACAATCCGTGTAGATGACCACCCCCCATCTACACGGATTATGGTTAAGAAAGGATTACCGCTCACCTTTCGGAAGGCTCAGATTACAATGCAAAGAACCGGATATGAGAAGGCTGAGAGTGATCCCTGCTTAACCATAATCCATGTAGATGAACACAATCCGTGTAGATGACCACCCCCCATCTACACGGATTATGGTTAAGAAGGGATTACCGCTCACCTTTCGGAAGGCTCAGATTACAATGCAAAGAACCGGGCATGAGAAGGCTGAGACTAATCCCTGCTTAACCATAATCCGTGTAGATGAATCCGCAGATGATAGCGTTGGGTTTCGTTCCTCAACCCAACCTACATGAACATCGCAGTTCTGGCCGAAGTTTCATAAATTTTTAATGGCACAATAGTCAAAGATAACAGCAATCAGTTATGCCGCATCAGCTTCCAGATCGGGCGTTTCATTGTCAGGCCCGGTCCCAAGCAGTTTGTTTTTGGCCTCCCGAATGGCATTTGCGGCATCCTCGGCACTAAAAACCCAGAAGGTGTGATTCGGATTCGGGTATAATGCCAGTCTGAGTTCATTTTGTTCCTGAAAAATTTCCCCCCACTGCTCATTGTCATACCAGAGTTCGGCAACAAGCCCCTCTCTGTCAGGAACGCTTGCGAGGGTTATTGTCATTTTTTCGTTCATGGTTCGAGAAATCCTATGAAATTGCCGTCAGCATCATAACGAATGCCCCGACCGTCCGGTGTTCTGATATCTGTGATCTCACCGAACCGGGCATGGCGACGGCATGTATGACTACAGTTCGGAGTGTTCAGGATGGCTTTCACAACACCCTGAGCCACTCTGTCAATCTCCTCCGGATTTCCCGACACTTTGGGAAATGCGGAGGATGTGCGATTGCCATGTTTTTGCAGCGCCCTGCCCGCCTTGGTGAGTTCGCTTCGGTTGGGAAGTCCGGCGGACATTAGCAGATCATCTTTTGAAAATCGTTCCAATTTTTTCAATCCGTCTCATTCCTGCCTATCAGGTAAGGAATATGTATTTCCCTTTAAACATAAATGGTCTTCCACGAAATGTCAGACAATCCGCACGGACTGAGGTCTTCTGCACGGATTATGGTTAGGCATGGATTTCCGCCAACCTTTCGGAGTGGCTCGGTTACATGATCTACACGGATTATGGTTAGGCATGGATTTCCGCCAACCTTTCGGAGTGGCTCGGTTACATGATCTACACGGATTATGGTTAAGCATGGATTTCCGCCCACCTTTCGGAGTGATTCGGTCACATGCAAAGAACCGGGTATGAGAAGGCTGAGAGTAATCCCTGCTTAACCATAATCCGTGTAGATGACCACCACCATCTACACGGATTGCGGTTAAGAAAGGGATTACATTCAGCCGGAAACCCGTAATCCCTTCTTAACCACAATCCGTGTAGATGAACACAACCCGTGTAGATGAATCCCCAGATGACAGCGTTGGGTTTCGTTCCTCAACCCAACCTACATGAACTGTGCAAATGGCGTTCGGTTACATGCAAAGAGTCAAGCGTGAGAAGGCGATCAATATAATCCCCATAAATAAAATCATGGACTTTTGCAAGAATCGGTTGATTTTTCCCAATTCGGATTTAATGAAAAAAGGAAATAACACATCAAATCTGTTAGTTTTTCATCATAAGGTCTGTCCTTAATCTTATGATAGTATCCTTCAATCAAGCCATAGCCATCATCCTTATAAGGGGTTTCAAGGTCTTGCTCTTTCACGACTTCATATTTTCCCTTATATCCACTTTTTGAGAATACATATCTATCCCCTTCTTTGCTTTCTATCAAAAAAGTTGCGTAATGAGTCAGATAGTCACTTTTAGAAGTATTATGTATGCCTTTGCTATCATCAGCATACCTTACAATATCGCCGAACTGTGGTATATCTACTTTTTTAAAGTAGCTTAACAATTTGTCGGGGCTCTCATATCTTGACAGACCACCTGATCCTGCATATATATCCAGCGTACCTAATGCTATAGATAGAGATGTACCCCAACAGTTATTTGGTTGCCGATTATGTTTCCCCCCACATACTGCTTCCTTACATTCGTCAACATCGCCGAATCCATATCTGGAAAAGTCTTTGGAACACAGCGTCCCTACTTGTTTGTCAGTGGCTTTACAAGCGTGGATAAGCGGATTATATGTGTTGTTCTGCTCTGCGAGCCAATGATTCATAAAAATCAACTCGGGGGTTATATCGGGAATTGCAAAATGTTGACCGGTTTCGATAGCACTTGGATGAGTCAAGCCCAACCTGTCTTTATTCGCATCAAATATCGCCGTATAATTGTTACCACTACCTGTTAGCTTATAGGCGAGGTCTGATAAATAATCTCCCTTTTCAGCAATTGCTACCAAATGACCATCTTTCGCAGCCATCTTCCAAAAACCCCATGGATCAAGGTAGCTTAGTGGATTATCATCCACATACATATACCGATGCAAACTAGCCGGGTTGTCAAGAACTCCCCGATACAAATCCTGCGTCAACCAAACCCCAGCATCCTTATCATAATGCCGCGCCCCAAACCAAACCAGCCCCATATTCTCATCATACTCTTTCCCTGTCAGCGTATAATGATTATGCGGATCCGTAAAGTTCCCATTCTCCGGCAGCACACCGCCATAAGGATCATACCGATAATTATGATGCGAATTCCCATTATGCTTAGTCAGCCCCGCGACATCACCTTTAAAGTTGTAATGATACCAGTACATCTGCCCATGGGTCCCGGCCTTGTAGTGGTGCATGGTGATAATGCGTCCGCCTGCGCCCCGGTAGAAGTCAGTCCGCTGACCGTTCAGCATGTAATATTCCGCAACCGGATCCAGCCCGTCAAACACATATTCGGCCCGCTTTTTCACCCCCTGAGCATCATTGGATTTCGGATCATACGTTTTCACCATCCGCCGCCCGCCGCCGTCATAAGCCAGCGTGGTAACAGCCCGGTCAATGCGGTTGAAATGATCATACCCCACCAGTTGATAATCCAGCGCCTCAACCAGCCGGTTTTCAGGATCAAACGTATAATCCACCCCATACAAAGGACCGTTCTCATCGCTCTCCAGCTTGTTGATGCGGGAGCCGTTTGCGTCATAAGTGAAATCCGTCCGGAGATCACCGTTGGGCATATCCGAGTCCTTCACCATGGTGAGAAGCTGATTCGCAGCATTATAGGTATAAGACTTGGTGAAACCGTCGGCCGACATGATATTGGTGGTCAGGTCTTTGGTGGTGGTCCACTCCAGACGGTTGCCCACCGGATCATAAGCGTAGGACATAAACGCCTTTTCACCGTTATTCTTGATGGGATCAATCTCCACGCCCGCGAGGCGGTGCAGCCCGTCATACGCGTAAGATTCTGTCACCACCGAAGGCTGTCGCCAGCCGTATTCCTTGACCGTCTGCGTGACATGCCCCACCGCATTGTAGGTATAATCAAACCCGGAGATGGTCTTGATCTTATCCAAAATCTGACGGGTTTCGAGACTCAGCACCCGATACACCTTGTCATAACTCAGATCCGTCTCCGTGAAATTCGGATTGGCAATGTGGGTGATGTTGCCCACCTTGTCCCGCTGATAATGGGTGCTCAGGTCTTCGGGAGTGGTCACGGTCTTGAGCCAGTTGTTGGGACTGTACGCATACGCCACCTGATTCCCGTCCGGATACACCATGCCGGTTCGGTTGCCTGCCGCGTCATAACTGTAATCAATCCCCCGGTCAAAGGGATCATCCGCACGAATCACCCGGTTCAGGGGATCATAGTCCCACGCGGTGGTTCCCAGACTGTCCTGCATCTCGGTCCTGTTGTTGTTGTGATCATAGGCATAGTTCACCGAAGCCCCGTCCGCATAAGTGATCTCCCGGAGCAGATTATCCGGATAGTACGCGTAGTCGGTCCGTGCGCGGTTCGCATCGGTCCGGGCAATCCGGTTGCCCACCCCGTCATACGCATAATCCCAGACATCCCCCAGGGGATTGGTCTCCCGGATCATCCGGCCCACCGCATTGTAATCAAAGGTCGTGAGGGACCCGTTCGCGTCAGTGATCCGGGTGAGAAGCCCTCTCGGATTATAAGCGTACTGAGTAAGCACATTGGTATCATTACTGGGCAGCACGCCTTCCTGATAGTTCTGCGTGACCCTGTTCAGGCGATACACCGCATCATAGCCATAGATCGTCACAGTATCATCCGCCTCAGTGAGCCGTATCCGGTTCCCCATGGGATCATAGCCAAATCCGGTGGTCTCATTTTCCGCATTTGTAGCGGCAATCAGCCGGTTCAGATCATCATAAGTATAAGCGGTTGCGTTCCCCTCCGCGTCCGTGACAGCCAGGAGATTGTTCACCCGGTCATAGGCAAAAACGGTGGCACCTGCCTCAAAATCAGTGATCCGGGTGCGCCGGTGCGCGGCATCATACACCAGTTCCGCGTGATGCGCCAGGGGATTGGTGAGGGAACGCAGGTTCCCCGCGGGATCATAGCTGTATTCACTGGTCACATTGGTCTCCGCGTCTCCGGGAACATCCAGTTTATAATTCCGAATCCTGCGGATCATCCGGTCCAGTTCGTTATAGTCATAATGCGTGACCACGCCTTTGGGATCCGTCTTATCCGTGAGCCTGCCGTTGTCATTGTACCGATAGACAGCGGCATGTTCCTCAGGACTGATCACCCGGGACAGCCGATATCCGGGCGTGTATTCAAAGGTGGTGGAAAATCCCCGGGGATTCAGCACCGAAGTCAGATTTCCCATGGGATCATACGCATATTCCCATTCATGGCCCTCCGCGTCCCGCCGGAGAATCCGCCGGCCCCGGAGGTCGTATTCGTAACTCGTGTCATAGTTCTCAGGATCCGTTAGACCCAGGAGATTCCCCGCGAGATTGTACGAGTATGTCACCGTGACATTGGTATCTGAATCCGGAGACTCCCCGGGGCGGTAATTCCGAATCACCGACGCGGGACGATACAGCGCGTCATAATCCGTATGGGTGATCATGCCGTTAGCGTCGGTGAAATCCGTGATTCTGCCCACCGCGTTGTACGCGTAGGAGAATGTCGTATCCAGGGGACCCCGAATCTGAATCACCCGGAGCAGATTGTCATACGCATAAGTCCATGAACGGCCCTCCGCATCGGTGAAACCGGTCAGCTCGTTCATCAGGCCGTAGGCATAATCGGCCGCGTCAAAGTTCAGTTGGTTTTTCACGCTGACCAGCCGGTCAGATGCGTCATGGCTGTAGCGGATATTACCGCCGTTCGGGTCCGTCCTGAGATTCAGGTTGTCATTGTCGTCAAAACCGAAGCTGAGTTCAAATCCCAGGGGACCGTTCACCGCGGTGAGATTGCTGTTGGGGTCATAAGTGTATTCATAGACATTGCCCAGGGGCTTCGTCATTCGGGTCACCCGGCCCAGCCCGTCATGATCAAACCGGGTGGTCGCGTCCTCTGCATCCTTCACAGCAATCAGGTCGCCCTCTGCATCATAGGTGTGGGTATTGTGATTCCCGGCCAGATCATAAACTTCCGTGGGCAGTCCCCTGGTGTCATATGTGACCGTGCCGCAGTCCCCCATGGGCACACACACCTTGGTCATATTGCCCCGGTCATCATATTCAAAGGTGGTTTCCCGGAGCGTGTCCGCATCCACATTTTCCGCCATGCGGGTGACACGGTTCAGGTCATTGTATTGCCATTCCCGGTGCCAGCCAAGAGGCCCGTCCGCAGTGAGGCGGTTGCCCCGGTCATCATACGTCCAGTGCCATTCCGCACCTTCCTGATCTTTGTAGTATGTGCGGTTGTAATCATCATCATAGTCATACAGTTCTGTTGAGCCGTCGGGATAGTCCAATTGAACCAGACGGCCCTTGTCATCGTAATGATGAACCGTCTTATTGTTGTATGCGTCCGTGATGGTGACAAGACTGATATCCTCATTGTATTCCAGGGTGCGTTTTTCGGTCTCGCCCTCTGTCTGCTCCACAGCATACCAGTTTTCCGAATCATAAGTCAGCCGCAGGGCATGATGTCCTTTCGGAGTGATCAGTTCGGTCATCTCATCGTTTTTATCATAGCGGTATTCCGTGCGTTTTTCCCGGCCGTTGATGAATGCGGTGAGCAGATCATCTGTGTATTCGTATTTGGTGGTGACACCTTCCGGCATACTCACCTGTGCAATATGACCGTCGCTGTCATAGATGAATTCCATCCCGCGGCCGCTTGCGTTTTCCACCCGCGTCAGTTGATCGCCGTTGTATGTAAAAGTGATGGTGTTGCCGTTCCGGTCAGATACTGCGGTCAGTTGCCCGGCTGTATTGTAACGCTTCTCCTCAGATGTGCAACAAGTCCGGCGCAACACATATTCCTCGCCTTCACGGGTGAGGATATCCGTGTTTAACGGAGATTCCGAAGAGTAAGTATCGTCTCCGTTATCCCTGAACAAAATGGTCCGCCCGTCACTCAGCATGATATGAACGCCTTCAAAATAAGGCGGCTTATCCACTTCCAGCAGGAATTCACCATAGGGGAATGCCCATGCGGTTCCGAAGTGTTCATAGGGACCCGCAATTTTCTCCTCGCTGACCTCGCCGCTGTCCTCATCCTGGGTGTAACGCATGATTGACGCAGGTGTCCACAGAGCAGCCAAAGAATTGTATGTGCGGTTCAATGCCAAAGTGGTTCCGCCGACTCCTGCAACAACACCGTCTATGTTACCATTTATAAAATTACCGTTGGTAGTGTTGATGGGATCGCCTTCGGTACCAGAGGGGTTTCTCTTGCCGCAGACATTTCCGCCCTTAAAAACGTCATCTCCGTATATGCCGGACCAACTGGCAGGAACTTCAATGGGGCCTATGCTGGCAGAAGCACCGCAGTCATCTTTGACAATCGCTTTATAAGTGGATTTTCCAATGGGTTTGAATTTCTCTGCCTTAGCCCTAAAAAGCGTCTCGTCATTATCATCCGGCTTCATGGGTTTGGATTCGCCGTTAAATATCAGTTCGACATTCAGGTCTTTAGGATTGCTGGCTGAAATTCTGACATCAACAACGGTTTTACCATGCCCGTCCTGCCAGACATCCATATATTCAATTTTGATCTTCGGCAGATAGCGGATTGAGTCGCTCAGTCTTGAGGATTCCCCGCCCTCACTTTTTACTTTGAAATAAACCGTTTTATTAGGTTCTTCCTCATTGGGCGGACTCAGCCGGAAAGTGGGAGCCTCTGAGTAGGATATCCAGTCCGCATCGTCAAAATCCTCATCACTTTCACTTGCCTTGTAGTGAGTCGGATTACCTCCGGCAATGTTGTTCAGCGTGACCTCACAGGTATCTGTTGAAGGCGCGTCATCATTAATTTTGTAATAGGTCAGGGATGCCGGTGGTATGGTTGTTGTTGTTGTCGTGGTCGGTGCCACAGTTGTTGTCGTTGTCTGCCCCGTCACAGTCGTGCTCGTTTGTCCCGTTATTGTGGTCGTAGTCGTGGCTGTTTGAGCAGGGTCTTTAATCGTAAAACTCCAGATTTCCGAATTCGGGCTGCCGCCTTCAGCATTTCCGGCCCGTACCATCCAATAATAGGTTCCGTCTTCCAAATCAACGCCATAAGAATCAGATGACGTTGTTGTATTAACAATGCAGCCGGCACATTCTTTGTCTTTGTTGCTCAGACTGCTCAGAACATCATCATTGTATGCGACAAAGAGCCTGTAAACTGTCGCTCCCTCAACGGGTTTCCAGTCAAGTGTCAGACTGTTTGGTTGTCCGGAGGAACCGTTGCCCGGACTTTCAAGAATCGGTTTGGAAGGTGGCTGGGCCTGACATTCTTCAACTGTGAATTCGATCCAAAGCGTTCCAAGATCAAGATAAGGCAATGTGTCGCCGTTGGTATCCAGAATATTGAAATAGATTTTATGGTATCCTGGTTCTTGTGGAACTGGAAAGTTTTCAACCGCAGCCTGACCCGTCTCCCAAGAGTTGATCGTAAATTTCGGATAATTGGTCTGTCCGTCGCTGTAACTGCTGTTTCCGGATTCCACCAATCTGAAATCAACGGCATTGGCACCGCTCTGATTTTGCAGATTCCATATCACTGTCAGCCGCTCTCCGCACGCGACAGTTTTGGGAGCGTCCTGTACCATTCCTTGATAAACCAGCTTTGTCCCCAGTCCGCCCACAACATCGGAAAAATGTGCAATCTCTCCCTCCAGGGTCTTTTCATCCGTATCAACCACCGTGGGAATAGGCACCCCGTCATGCAGAATGACCAGCTTGTCTTCAGGATAATTTTCAGGCACGGTTTCAGGATTGTATGTCAGCTTCACCTTTATCGGCCCGGAAAACTCGCTCCCATCAGGCCCAAGCTTAAAAACAGAGGTGATCGGAGCCTTTTCACTCTCATTGCTCCACAATATGGCAGATTCCCCCACAGCCCCCGGGGAACAACCAGGGCAAGGTCATCTTCGATATTCAGGCTTCCGCCTCTTTCAGCATCCACCACCGACGTGGATGCCGTCACCGGTGCGGTGATGGCCGAGGCCAGCTTAATGGTCGGCTTCAGGGTGTATTCCCCATTTTTAAAGGTCAGGGATGTGTCAGGATCAAAATCAATCAGCACCTGATCCAGCTCACCGGACCGGGTGTCTTTGTTCAATATCAGCTTCAGCCCGGAATGGTCCCCGCCCGGGACGTTCAGCGGATATTCCTGACCATTCGCAACCACCTTGCTGCCGGTGCCCAGCACAAACCGCAACTGGCCGATGTTCTTGCCTTCCGGCAAAAATGTGTCCGCCACAAGCAGGCCCGCATTGTCCGGGTCCAGCAGATTCACCAACTGGCTTCCCCCGACAACCTGACATCCGCCGCCACCGCCGCAGGCAGTCACTTCCTGGATATCAAGCCAGATTTGTGATTTGTCAGTTGTCAGTTGTGATTTGTCAGTTGTGGTTGGTGATTGGTCATCTGTTGCGCTTTCATGTTTTGTGTGCGTCCTGACGCTCACTTTCAGCCGGGCGGTCAGTTCATCAGATGATTTCAGGGAGCCGTCCTCCTGCCGGACCATGACAAAGGAAGATTGGATTGTTCCGTCATTGACAAAGCTGCCTGTGACTTTCAGCACCCGACGGTAAATATTTTTCAATGCAGCACCCTTGCGGACAACAAGAGAACCCACTGTCATGTTTCTGTCCAGCACCACATCCCCGACAATCTCCACGCTCATCAGCTCGCCATTGGGAACAACACCGCCTTCCCAAGTATCCGGGTCATTCCAACGGCCTCCGTCGGCTTTGGAACGAATGGTCACACGAACCGCTGATTTTTCTGTCATTTCAGACGGGTCATGAATGGGAAATTCCCCGGTTTCATATATTTTTATCCCACGGGAACGGACAACAAAACGGAATCCCTCTCCTGTGGCATCTTCGGGAATTTTGATATGTTTTCCCGTGTCTCCCTGGTAATTCAGGGCATCTGTCCGGGCCAGAAGCTTGCCCTCCTTTCCCACAAGCCCGAAGGCCAGTCTTGCGCTCCTTCTCTGGGAGTCGAACTGCCATTGAAGATTGTAAATATCGCCTGATTTCATATCAGTCAGTGGTGATGTGATCCGGTCACCAGCCTCCCCGACTCTGATTGAAATGGCAGAAGCCGGCGCTGCTGAAAATACAATAGCCATAATCATTAAAAATACTGCCAAAAAACCAATCCGCTTCATACTGACCTCCTTTTTATTTATTTGTTAAAGGTTGCTTTTTTAGTTACCATCTACACGGATTGCGGCCATCTACACGGATTATGGTTAAGCAAGGATTACGGGCCGCCTTTCAGAATGTGCCGATTTAAGATTAAGCAAAAAACATGCCTAAAAAAAGTAATTATAAAATAAATCATTAACAATATTTCGGACAGTTTTTGAAGATCAAGAGCGTCTGAAATTTTAACTTATTGAAATCATAGAATTTTAATTTCTGACAGCAAAATATATAAATCCTATGAAAACAATATGTTATAAAAACTGTCCGAAGTATTGATTAAGAATAAAGAAAATAATTTTATGAATCAGACATAAGAAAGCAGCGAACCCATATAATCAAAATCTCCCCGAATGGGCTTTTATTGAATTTAAACATATAAAAACAAAATATTATCTCTGATATAATTAATTTTATAAAAATAATTATATTCATAGGGCTTTACCTCATATTTTTTACTCCTGTCCTTACCCGTCAGCATTCTCTTCCCTGATATATATACGGCCATCAGACGCTCAGTAACTCAGGCTCTGTCCGGTATTGTCTTTCATAAAAATCATAACCGGAAAAAACTAAAATAGGAATAATCGCATACCTGTCTGAAAGTGATCCGTATTTTAACGTGAAAATACATTTTGAAAAGCCGGGTTTTTTATCTGAAAATATTTTCATAACCGGGGACGAAAAACCCGGCTTTTTCATGGGCGTTTATTTTATTTTCTACTGTCCAGATATTAAAAACTTATGATTAGGTACTTATCATCTTATTTCTATTTTCGGCATGGATAAAACTTTGGATTCATCTTTGATTGCGAGTTCTCGGACAGCCTGAATCATCGGCTGAAGCTCATGTAGCACACGAATCGCTGCCGAGGCCGAGGCTTTTTCCTCAGCACCGAACGGGCCTTTTTCCAGCAACACTTCCAGCAGGGGCTTTTTCTTGGGAAAGACTTTCAGGCAGATTTCCGCATCTTCCGGAATTTCCGCGGCCTCTTTGGCAAGACGTATGGCAAGAGGAAAACCTCCCAATTCATCCACCAGCCCCAGTTCTTTGGCGTCTTCACCTGTCCAGATTCGTCCTTTGGCAATCTCCGACACATATTCTATTGGCAGACCCCGCCCCTGTGCGACTTTGCTGGTGAAATCCGCATAAATCCGATCCAGAGCGCCCTCTAAAAGATTCCATTCCTCTGACGTGTAATCATGGGTTCCTGTCCATATGGCGGCGTTAGAACTGGTAGAAACATCGTCCCACGAAATGCCCAGTTTGTCCCAAAAACCGGATGTCACCATTTTTCCGGCCAAAACCCCGATGGAGCCAGTAATCGTGGCCGGATGGGCAACGATCTTATCCGCATTCATCGCGACAAAATAACCGCCGGACCCCGCCACATCTCCCATTGAGACAATCACGGGTTTGCCGGCCGCTTTTGCGCGGACAGTTTCCCGCCAAATGCTGTCAGATGCCACATAAGACCCTCCGGGACTGCTGACTCGGAAAACAATCGCTCTGACAGCATCATCCTCTGTCGCTGCCTGAAAAGCGTCAGTAACCGTTTTGGCTCCCATGGCGACATCCCCATATAAGGGATTGTAGTCACTTTCGCCTCGCTGCACTCCGCCCACGCCGTAAATCAGGGCAATGGTTTCTCCTTCTGTGTGGACACGGCCCGCCAGGTTCAGATAATCTGACAAAGAAAGAAAGTGAGTGTTCCGACCGGTATTCTTCTTTACGTCTTCATAGACCTCATCCTGATACGCGAGCTTGTCCGCGAGTTTTGCGTTTACGGCTTCCTGACCGAGAAACAGTCCGTGATCCGCGAGGGACCGAACATCTTCCTCGGAAAGCTCACGGGTTCTGGCAATCTCCTTTACAATTTGTCCGAACAGAGACTCCATTACCTTGCAGACCGCTTCTTTGTGAGGTGCGGTATATTCTTTCTCCGTAAAAATGTTCATGGCATTTTTATATTCATGACGATGATCCATACGGGGAATCACCCCGAGTTTATCAAGCGTTCCCTTCATAAACCGTGTTTCCAGAATCAGGCCGGTCAGTCCGATATCCCCTGAAGGCTGTAAACAGATTTCTTCAAAAGCAGTTGCCAGATAATAGGCCCTGTTTCCGGGACCAAATTCACCAAACGTATCTGTGTATGCAATCGCGGTTTTTCCTTTTTGGCGAAAATTCAAAATTGCGTCACGGATTTCCTGAATCCGGGCGAATCCCATTGGGACGCTGCCAATTCGGGCAATAACGCCCTTTATCTGGTCATCTCCCGAAGCCCGCTCCAGTGCTTCGACCACGTCGCGTATTGTCACCACCTTTCCGGATATCATCCTTGCCGTGGGATCATCCGGAACATACTCTGTAAATCCTTTTTCAAAATCCAGTTCAATAAACGTTTTATCAGGAACCTCTTCCTTATATATCAAGAAAAAATAAACACCGACACCTATTGCCACGATGATCTCCAAGAGAGTGATCGCACCGATAATAATAAGTATCTTCTTTAAAAAATTCTTCACAGGAGCCATCCTTTCTGTTTTGATGTTTCGGAGATTTCAGACAGATACCTAAGCCGGGTAAACCGGAAATAACAAATCCCAAATAACAAATCCCAAATAACAAATCCCAAATCCCGAATAACAAATCCCAAATCCCAAATAAATTTCAAATTCCAGGATTAAGATACGAACTCTGAAAACAAATATGCTTTGCCATAAAAAGCCCGCTGATACTCTTGCTGTCCTGAATTTTTCCCTTATAAACCATTTCCATTGCCTCGTCAAATTTGATTTCATGGACATTCAGTATTTCATCTTCATCAAGGTTCTGCTCGGCCGGTGACAGATCCGTTGCCAGAAAAAGATGAATCCGTTCATCCGAGTACGCGGGGATAGGGGTAATTTCTCCCAATTTCTGCCAGTTGTTTGCTGAAAAACCTGTTTCTTCAGTCAGCTCCCTTTTTGCACATGCAAGCGGAGCTTCCTCTGGTCCGAGGGTTCCCGCGGGAATTTCCCATATGTAATCCCCGATGGCATGACGATATTGCCGGACCATTATCACGGTTCCCCGGTCAGACAAAGGCACTATCGCGGACGCGCCCGGATGATGCACGATCTCCATGTCAATGGTCACACCGTTGGACAGGGTGATGTTTTCTGTCACTATTTTGAATACCCTGCCCTGATGCAATGTGGTACGTTTGTTTACTTTTGCTGACATATCTCCTCCTCTGTGAAAGACCGCCGAGGTTTTAAAAACCTCGGCGGTCTGATATCCTGGTATGCTTAAAAAAAAAGCCGGGAGATCAATCTCCCGGCTGAAAGCTCAGGTGCGTTCAGGCACACTGTATGGCAGGCTGAAGCCTGTTACCGGACTGATTCCTGATTTGAGTCTTCATCTGTTTTCTTTTTTCCAAAAATCCTGGCTCCGAGGATACTGATTTCATACAAAAGCATCAGGGGGATCGCCATTAATATCTGAGTCACCACATCCGGCGGCGTTAAAAGGGCCGCACCGATAAAAAATAATAACAAAGCATATTTTCTGTTTTTCTTCAAAAAACCAACAGAAACAATGCCGAGTCTCGCCAGAAACGTAAGAACAAGCGGAAGTTCAAAAACCAGTCCGAAGGCAAGTAATAATTTTGCGGAAAAACCGAGATATTCCCTCATGGACGGAAGCGCCTGGATATTTTCAGAGGCAAAACCGAGAAGAAATTTGAAACCCATTGGAAAAACAATGAAATATCCGAACAGCGCCCCCCCGATGAAAAAAAATGAGGAAAGAAAAACAATGGGAAAAAGAATACGTTTTTCTGTGGAATATAGTCCCGGTGCGACAAATACCCAAAACTGATACAAAATTACCGGGGCTGCCAGCATGAGTCCTGCCAGAAAAGCAACTTTCAAATATGTAAAAAAAGCTTCAGGCAGACCTGTGAAGATAAGTTTGTCGCCTGTTCCCATGACTGATATTAAGGGCTGAATCAGGATTTCAAACAACTGTTCCTTGAATCCATATGAAATTCCGAACCCGACGAACACGGCGACAAAACAGACAATCAGACGTTCCCGCAGTTCTTCAAGATGGGCTGTAAGTGGGAGTTTGTCATTTTCATTCATCTTTTAAAACTTCCTCCGGTTTTTCCATGATTTCTTCTTTTTTACGCTCTTTTTCATCTTTGCTCTTTATTTCAGACCTTTTTCTAATATTATCAGAAGGGTTGTCCTTTTTTTCATCTTTGCGCCTTATGTCAGACGATTTCCCGATTTCATCATCTGTCTTATCAGAAGCTTTGTCATCTTTTTCAAACGCCTTTTTTTCCACGGGCTTTATGTCAGATGATTTTCCGATTTCCTCATCTGTCTTATCAGAACCTTTGTCATCTTCTTTTTTATTACGATGGGTTCCATCACCAGGAAGGTCTGAATCAATGGGCGCTTTGTTTTCAGGTCCGACGTTTATATCAATCGGCTTCCTGATGTCGGTGTTCATATCATTAAAAGCTTTTTTAACATCTTTTAATTCTGTGTCAATTTCCATTGTCTCTTTAAATTCTGTTGTTGCTTTTTTAAATTCACTGAGAGCACGCCCTATGGATTTTGCAAGATCGGGAAGTTTTTTGGGGCCGATAAAGATCAGCGCCAATGCCAGAATCAAAAGCATTTCAGGCATACCAATGCCAAACATAATGAAACTCCTCTGTTTATGATTTGTAATTTATCTGATTAATGATCAATCTGCTTACTACGGGTTTTATAAAAAACTGTCAAGCATAACTGAAACGCCCGATGTCAGCAGATGGAAAATTCCTGATGATAACGACTTTTTCCTTTCCCATGCCTTGCTTGAAAATACCTTTTCTTTGTTCCCATGCGTTGCGTGGGAACGAGAATACCTTTTCCTCGTTCCCATGGTTTGCGTCACTGCCATTAAGTTGAGACTCATCCGGGGTCGCAAAAAGAGTTTCCGGCAGGGATGCGAAAAATAATTTTCGCACTCCGGAAGCTTAACTTAATGGCAGTGACGCTTTGCGTGGGAACGAGTTTGCTGAAGGTTTTTTTCTCCTGGTTCCAATGCGTTGCGTGGAAATACCTTTTCCTCGTTCCCATGGTTTGCGTCACTGCCATTAAGTTGAGACTCATCCGGGGTCGCAAAAAGAGTTTTTCCTCGTTCCCATGCTTTGCGTGGGAATGCCTTTCGGACGCTTTGCGTCCCGTGCGACAGGCGGATTCGGGACGCGAAGCGTCCCCACTGCATTCCCACGCAAAGCGTGGGAACGAGTTTGCTGAAGATTTTTTTTCATCTGCTGATTGTCAGCAGATTAAAAATATGTGAAAAATCCCTTTGGAAGAGGATTATGAGGACGTTATTTCAGGTTTTAAAATAAGAAGATACAGATTTCCCCTATGCTGCATATATCCTGCCGCAATTTCAGCATATGCCCCGTTTCCCCAAAAGATATCCGCACGTCCCGGCCCCCGAATTGCTCCCCCTGTATCCTGACTCAGAACAAAACGGGGAAAATTTATCCATCTGGAAATTTTTCCGGAGCCATCAGTGAGCGGTTTTTGCGTTTCAATAAACGCCAGCCCGGACAGAGGGAACACCCGTCTGTCCACGGCAATGGATCGCCCCGGGGTCAGTGTGACATTCAATGCACCAAAAGGGCCCTCTTCTTCCAGGCTGAAAAATACATAGCTGGCATTATGATTTAAAATGGGTTCAGCTTCTTCGGGATGTTCCCGCAAATACTCACGAAGTCTTTGCATGGACATTTCTTCTTTTGGAATCTTTCCTTTTTCAATCAGCAGCTTTCCGATACTTCGGTAAGGCTGTCCGTTTTGGCTGTTATAGTGGACATTAATGATTTTTCCGTTATCAAGGCTGATTTTTCCGGAACCCTGTATTTGAAGAAAAAACAGCGATATCCGATCCCTGACCCATGCAATGACTTCGGCTTTGTTTTCAAGAACGCCCTGTTCTTCAATCTCCTTACGTTCATAATAGGGGACGAATGTCTGATCAGCCAGCCTGCCGGTGATCTTCTTTCCTTTAAATTCCGGAGAAAAAGAAGACAGCTCAATGGTCATAAGATCATCAGGACGGGCATACACCGGAAATTTGTATTCATTATTTTTATAAAGACTTCCATGCAAAAGCGGCTCATAATATCCGGTAAAAAGAACATTTCCTTCCTCACCGGCTCCCACGGACTTGTAAACCAGATAATTTGACGCAATAAATTTTTTCAGTTCCCTGGCAGACGGTCTTTTATCTGTAACATCAAGAAAATGTTCCAAAGATCGGATCATATGGGCGGCATCAAACATATCTTCTCCGAATTGAAATTTTTTGTCAGCCGGCACCTGCTTCAGATATGAAATGCTTTGAGAAATGCCATGTCGCAACCCATCATAGGCCATATCGTCGCCAAACTCCGGATAGTCAGAAACCGATAATCTCATCAGCGGAAACAACGGTGCCTGCTTTTTTGCAGCACACCCTGAAATCATCAGCGATAATACAAAACCAATAAGCATAACACTAAAATATTTCTTCATCATATCCCCCTTGGAAAATGAGAAGTGAGAAATGAGAAAATCCATATTCCTCACCCTCACTCCTCACGCCTTATTCCTCACGCCTCACAAATCTCCCGCTTTTTCCGCCTGATTTTTCAATAAGGCGGATATCAGAGATGGTCATTTCCCTGTCATATGATTTGCACATATCATAGATCGTCAGGGCAGCCACCGACACTGCTGTCAGGGCTTCCATTTCAACTCCTGTCTGACCGATAATTCGGGATGTCGCTTCTATTCTGACTGAGTTTGTCTCTTTATCCGGTGAAAAGTCAACCTGAATATGAGTGATATTCAGAGGATGACACATGGGAATCAGTTCCGAAGTCTTCTTTGCGGCCATGACACCGGCAATCCGGGCCGCTTCAAGGACATTTCCCTTTTTGACTGTCTGGTTATGAATTTTTTCAAATGTTGCCGAGTTCATGGAAATCATTCCCCCTGCAATTGCAACACGCAGAGTTGGTTCTTTATCGGACACATCCACCATCCGCACACGGCCTTCTTTATCAAGATGCGTAAATTCGGGCATAAAAATAATCCTCAGTTAATAATTTTGGTTTATCTGTTTTCGCAGGATTGACAAGTCCCGCGGCAGGGGTTCGGATTTAGCAGTCCGAACCGGGCAAATCGGGCTTTGCTTCCCCTGGAACAAGACTGAAAAATTCTCGAAATAAAAAAAGAATGCGAAAATGAAGCGAAGCGAAATTTTTGCACTCCGGATAAATATGTTGAAATTTTTTTGACCTGGTGATTGTAATCAAGTCGGAAGTTTCCTAAGTTAATCATGACCTCATCTGAAATTAGCATAACATCTTCTAAGACGAATTTCAAGGAGAGAAATAGAAAATGATATAATGTTTCCTTAACTTTTATAAGCAAATATAAGTTATAAGCAAATTTTGTGCCATCTGTATCAGTTTGCCTTTTTTTAACCGTTTTTTCCTTAAATTTTCCAGCAAAAATTTTGACAAAAACCAATTTCAATTAAAAGATGCAACTTATAAACTTCTTTACGAATCTTTTAAGCTAACAATGTAAGAAAACCTTTTTTTTTGTGTATTTTATTTAAAATCAGGCTATAATCACTCGATGATCAAATTTTCTGACCCGATTCGGACAAAACGTCTGTCATTCCTGATGAACGTAGGGTGGGTTGCGCTTCGCTCCACCCACCCTACGTTTTTTGTATCGGGTATGTTATTTATTTCGAATTCTGTTATTCCGTTCGACGACCCGACTGAGTTCGCCGAACGCTTTGGCTCCCGTTTTTTTTGTTGATTCATGGCAGCATATCAGGTAAATTTTTTTAATATGTCAGGTGAGTTGTTTGTTAGCTGCTGGCTAAGGATACGGTGTTTTTGTATTTTAATTTTTTTAATAACGGAGGTAAAAAAATGTTGGAAAGCTTATTCACCAAAGGACTGACATGCTTCTCTGATTTTGCCCGAATCTGGCTTTTGCTTATTCTGCTGGCCGTGCTTCCAGGGGCCGCAGACAGCGATGTGGTTTATGCGGGGAATACCGGAGAGGATTGTTTATTTGATCTGGACAATACCAGCGTGGATGAAAATCATCCCGCGGGTACCGCGGTTGGGATTTTTAGCTATATGGGGATCGCCATGCCCACCTATTCCCTGTCCCCCGATGCGGAAAATACTGACAACGGGGCATTCACCATTGACGGCAATATGCTCGGAACTGCTGAGACATTTGACTTTGAGAGCCGCAGTAAATACACAATTCAGGTGCTTGCTGATGGCTGCGAAAAAGAATTTGCCATTACCGTCACCGATGTCAATGAATCGCCTGAAATTACCCAGGGAGAGTCTGTCACAGTTGAAATGGACGAAGACAGTTCTCCCACAGGTTTTGACCTGACGCTGAACGCAAGTGATCCTGATGAGAATGATGTCTTAACCTGGACCATTGCCGCAGACGCTGAAAACGGCACGGCAGAGGTCAGCGGCACTGGCGATTCCCAAGAGGTCATTTACATTCCTGATTCCGGTTACAACGGCACTGACAGTTTCGTGGTTCAGATTTCTGATGGCGAACTCACAGACTTGATTACTGTAAATGTCATCATTGGCGCACAAAATGACCCGCCTGAAATTGCTCAAGGGGATTCCGTTACTGTAACCATGGATGAAAACAGTTCCCCCACAGCCCTCAGTCTGAGCCTGAACGCCAGTGACCCTGACGATGACATATTGACTTGGAGCATTGGCACGGACGCTGAAAACGGCGCGGCAACTGCCAGCGGCACTGGCGATTCCCAGGAGATCAGCTACGTTCCTGATTCCGGCTACAATGGCACAGACAGCTTTGTGGTTCAGGTCTCTGACGGGGAGCTGACTGACTCGGTTACTGTGAATGTCATCATCGGTAACGGGCAAGTCATTATCACCAATGCCCCGCCTGAAATTGCAGAAGGAAATGCCGTCACAGTCACGATGGATGAAGACGGATATCCCACGCGTTTCTCTCTGACACTGAACGCGGCAGATCCTGATCAGGACTTCCTGACCTGGAACATCAGCAGTGTTCCCCTTAACGGTGTGGCAGAAGCCAGCGGCACTGGCAATTCCCAGGCTGTCAGCTACACGCCGAAAGCAGGTTACAACGGCACAGACAATTTCGTGGTTCAGGTCTCTGACGGGGAACTCACGGACTCGATTACTGTGAATGTCAGCATCCAAGCACAGAATGATCTGCCGGTCATTGCCGAGGGCGATGCCGTAACCGTGACCATGGACGAGGACGGTTTTCCCACGGCCTTTGCCCTGACACTGAACGCGGCCGACCCGGACGGGGACACCCTGACGTGGAGCGTTATCGCGCCTGCTGAAAACGGCATGGCCGATGTCGGCGGCACAGGATATGCAAACGCGGTGAGCTATGTTCCCGATCCCGGTTTCAGCGGCACGGACCGTTTCACGGTTCAGGTCTCGGACGGCGAACTCTCAGACTCCGTTATCGTAAATGTCAGCATCGGTGCGCAGAATGATCCGCCTGAGATTGCCGAGGGCGATGCCGTAACCGTGACCATGGACGAGGACGGTTTTCCCGATGCCTTTGCCCTGACACTGAACGCGGCCGACCCGGACGGGGACACCCTGACGTGGAGCGTTATCGCGCCTGCTGAAAACGGCATGGCCGATGTCGGCGGCACAGGATATGCAAACGCGGTGAGCTATGTTCCCGATCCCGGTTTCAGCGGCTCTGACCGTTTCACGGTTCAGGTCTCGGACGGGGAACTCTCAGACTCCGTTATCGTAAATGTCAGCATCAGCGCACAGAATGACCCGCCTGAGATTGCCGAGGGCGATGCCGTAACCGTGACCATGGACGAGGACGGTTTTCCCACGGCCTTTGCCCTGACACTGAACGCGGCCGACCCGGACGGAGACACGCTGGCATGGAGCGTTATCGCGCCTGCTGAAAACGGCATGGCCGATGTCGGCGGCACAGGATATGCAAACGCGGTGAGCTATGTTCCCGATCCCGGTTTCAGCGGCACGGACCGTTTCACGGTTCAGGTCTCGGACGGGGAACTCTCAGACTCCGTTATCGTAAATGTCAGCATCAGCGCACAGAATGACCCGCCTGAGATTGCCGAGGGCGATGCCGTAACCGTGACCATGGACGAGGACGGTTTTCCCGATGCCTTTGCCCTGACACTGAACGCGGCCGACCCGGACGGGGACACCCTGACGTGGAGCGTTATCGCGCCTGCTGAAAACGGCATGGCCGATGTCGGCGGCACAGGATATGCAAACGCGGTGAGCTATGTTCCCGATCCCGGTTTCAGCGGCTCTGACCGTTTCACGGTTCAGGTCTCGGACGGCGAACTCTCAGACTCCGTTATCGTAAATGTCAGCATCGGTGCGCAGAATGATCCGCCTGAGATTGCCGAGGGCGATGCCGTAACCGTGACCATGGACGAGGACGGTTTTCCCGATGCCTTTGCCCTGACACTGAACGCGGCCGACCCGGACGGAGACACGCTGGCATGGAGCGTTATCGCGCCTGCTGAAAACGGCATGGCCGATGTCGGCGGCACAGGATATGCAAACGCGGTGAGCTATGTTCCCGATCCCGGTTTCAGCGGCTCTGACCGTTTCACGGTTCAGGTCTCGGACGGCGAACTCACTGACACCATTGTCGTAAATGTCAATGTCAGGATAAAATTTGAAGGGGAATGTGCGACACTGTGCGAGGAATCCGGAGAAGCTTGCGTGACTGTGTTCATGGATGAAGATGCATCCCCGACACCCTTTGATCTGACCCTGAACGCCAGTGATTCGGATAATGATATCCTCACCTGGAGTATCAGCACTCCTGCTGGTAATGGCACTGCCCACGCCGACGGCACAGGTTACACCAAAGATATCAGCTATGCACCTGATAGCAACTTCAACGGCACGGACCGCTTTGAAATTCAGGTCTCTGACGGCTGGTTAACGGACAGCGTTGTTGTCTATGTCTGTATTGCTCCCCGGGATGATCCGCCTGTTATTGTTCAGGGAAACGCCGTCACCATCAGCATGGATGAAAACGGTTTTCCCACCGACTTCGATCTGACGTTAAACGCCAGCGATCCTGACGGAGACGTGCTGACTTGGCGCGTTGTCTCTCCTGCGGATCATGGTACGGCCCATGCCGAAGGTGAGGGGAATTCCCAGTCTGTCAGCTACATTCCTGCCCCTGGCTACATCGGCACGGACAGTTTTGTGGTTCAGGTCTCTGACGGCGAGTCAAACGACAGCATTACCGTGAATGTGGAGATCAATGCAACTGTCGAAGGGGATTGTGACATATTGTGTGAGCAGGAAGAAAATGCATGTGCTGCTGTATATATGGATGAAGACAGTTTCCCCACGGCCTTTGATCTGAGCCTGAAAGCCAGCGATCCTGACGGGGACATTCTGACTTGGACCATCAGCAGTCCTGCCAGCAACGGAACAGCCCACGTCAGTGGCACAGGTTACGCTAAAGATATCAGCTATATCCCCGATGCCGACTATAACGGCACGGACCGGTTTGAGATTCAGGTTTCTGACGGTTGGCTGACGGACAGCGTTATCATATATGTCTGCATCCGCCCTCATGATGAAAATTCAGACAATGGCTCAAACAAAGCTTCGGATGATGATTCAAATGAAAATTCCGATGATGATTCAGACAGAGCTTCGGATGATGATTCAAATGAAAATTCCGATGATGATTCAGACAAAGCTTCGGATGATGATTCAAATGAAAATTCCGATGATGATTCAGACAGAGCTTCGGATGATGATTCAGACAAAGCGCCTGATAATGACTCGGAGATTCCACTATCAGCAGACAGCACAGCGTTTATTACTGAAGAGGACAAAAATACCACAGATGTTATTTTCGGCGATATTGATAATAATGAGACTGTGGATGTAAGGGATGCTGTACTTGGGTTACAGATTCTGGCCGGAATCACACCGACTCACCCGGTATTTATCACCGCTGATGTAAATGGCGACGGAAGAATTGGAACAGAAGAAGTCATCCATATCCTTCAATTCATTTCCGACCTGCAATAATTCATTCCCCTGTTCCAAAACTTTGCTTCCCTCTCCCTTTGCCGGGAGAGGGGGGTATTTTCACAACCTCGGAGACCGTCACCCGTCATCAACTCCTTATCCCACAAAAAACCTGCAACAGATAAGTACCTGAGCAAAAAATTTTTTTTCTGAGAAGGGCGGAGAAACCCGGCTTTTTCCTGTGACTCGATGATCAAGTTTTTTTAATCCGATTCGAAAAAAAGCTTGTCATTTCTGCGAAAGCAGGAATGACAGACTTTTTGTTCAATCCGGCTCAAAAAGCTTGATTATCGAGTATCAGAAAACTTATGATCTGGTACTTAACTCACGTTTTTCATATCCGCATCAGCGTCAATCTTCTCGCGGCCAGGGCACTGACAGTGAAGATAACGTCAGGAGGAATTCGGAAAATGCCTTGCCCACCCTGCATTTCAGGTATTTTATTTTTGGAAAAATCCCTTATGACAAAACAGAATTAATTTTCCGGGGATGACAATATCTTTTATCCAACACCTTAATATTCTTATTTTATTATATTAAATGATCTTTGCAACAGACTGTTTTTTTAAGATACAGGAATATTCTTAAAAATTTTATTGCATTAAATAATTTTTTTATGTAACAGACAAACATGAAAAGATTTCACCCGGGCCATGAAAAGCCAACTGCCTGATTCTGCGAAAACCACCTCTGTATCAACCGATTATTTTTATTGACGATTGAGCTTTGTAACCCGGCCATTCTTTCTGAAATCGTGTGCTAAATTTTAAAAAAACTCGATGATCAAGTTTTCTGATCCGCTTCGAAAAAAACCCTGTCATTCCTGCGAAAGCAGGAATCCGTTTTTAGCCGATACAGCGCTTCCGGGAGCTAGCGGATTCCGGTTAGAAAAAAACCTGTCATTCCTGCGAAAGCAGGAATCCATTTTTAGCTGATGCAGCGATTCCGGAAACTGCGAATTCCTGCTTTTGCAGGCTTCGGCGTGAACTCGGTCGAACGGAATGACAGAAAAAAATTTGGAATGACAGAAAAAAAACTTGATCATAGAGTTTTATATCAAGAAAAACCTGATGCATAACCGCAATGATTATGACGGGTCGGATCACCGGAGACCTCCGAGGTTTTCAAAACCTCGGAGGTCTTTCACCCGTCAGATTCATCGCGGTCACGCACTAAATTGAATTATAATAACTTGTTTTTTTTGGGGAGTGTATTTTCACAGTAAAAACGGAGAAATTTCATGAGAAAAAAAATATACACTTTATGTTTCATGTGTTCAGTGCGATGCCCCATAGCAGTGGTTGTCGAAGATGACAAAATTGTCAGCATCGAAGGGAATCCGCACGTGCCTGCCATGAAAGGGGTATGCCCCAAGGGCGCGGCCGCGGTGGGTTGGCTCAATGACCCGCAAAGAGTCCGCTCGCCCATGATCCGAACCGGCCCCCGGGGATCAGGCCAATGGAAAAAAGTGAGCTGGGATGAGGCGCTGGATTATACCGCTGACAGATGCAAGGAGATATTTGCAAAATACGGCAGTAAAAGTGCGGTCTATTGTGAACGGGTAAATCTGGTGACAGATATTTCCAAGACCTTTCTCAAGGCCATCGGATCACCCAACTATTTTTCCCATGACACCATCTGCAAGGGGTCCGTCAACACCGCGTGCAGAACCGTTATCGGCTATACCGACGGTCAGATCAGCGCGGACTGGTCCAATGCCCGGCATGTTATCCTCTATGGCCGGAATGTTTTTGAGAGCATGGAAGTCAAAGCGACAAATGCGCTTCTTGATGCCATGGCCAAAGGGGCAAAAGTGACCTCTGTTGATCCCAGGGTCAGCATCACCGCTGCAAAATCTGACCAATATATGATGATCCG
Source organism: Desulfonema magnum (assembly GCF_017377395.1). GTDB lineage: Bacteria > Desulfobacterota > Desulfobacteria > Desulfobacterales > 4be13 > Desulfonema_C > Desulfonema_C magnum. Next base: position 2,658,170 of record NZ_CP061800.1, read on the forward strand.
TCCCGGCACGGATCTGGCCCTGAATTACGCGCTCATGCACGTGATCATCAAAGAACACCTTTACGATGTAAAATATGTGAATCGCTGGGTGGAAGGGTTTGACAAACTCAGCGCGTTTGTTGATCCTTATACTCCGGAATGGGCAGAGACAGAAACCGGAATCCCTGCCAAAGATATTATCCGGCTTGCCAGGGAAGCGAGCCAGGCAAAACCGGCTGTGATCTTTCACTATGGTTACAGAGCATCCCATCATCCCACGGAAATATATTTCAGACGCTCCCTCATCATGCTGAACGCGCTTATGGGCAGCATTGAGTCCCCCGGGGGGATTTTTATCAAAAAAGGGCCCAAAGATGCGGGCTTAAAAGCCGGGATCAGGAAATTTTCCGAACAGCAGTTCCCTGCAATGGAAGAGACCCGGAGATTTGACGGATGCGGGGAGGAGAAATTTCCCATTGCAGATACCGCACACGGTGTGGGAGCCATGTTTCCCAGCGCGGTGCTGAATGAGGACCCTTATCCCATCAAGGTGCTTTTTGCGTTCCGATTTGATCCCCTGTATTCAAATTTTGATTTTCAGCAAAGTCTCAGGGCGTTGAAAAAACTCGATCTGATCGTGTCCTGCGATATCAACTTCGGAGGGACCACCTCCCTTGCGGATGTGATTTTGCCGGAATCCCTTTTCCTGGAACGCTCAGATCCCCTGCAAATGGGCGCTGGCCTGAAACCTGCTGTGAACCGGAGAATCGCCTGTGTCAGACCCGGGTTTGACACAAAACCGATGTGGTGGATATTAAAGCAACTGGCACAACGTATGGGCGTGGGAGAGTATTTTCCTTATGAGACCATTGAAGATATCTGGAATTACCAGTTGGCTGATATGGGAATCCCCATAGCGGATTTTGAGCAAAAAGGATTTGTTTCACTTTCAGACAAAGCCATCTGGTGGGACAGAGAGGATGGCATAAAGTTCAAGACCCCTTCGGGCAAAATCGAGTTTGTTTCCAGCCTGCTGGAAGATAATGGTTTTCCATCGTTTCCGCCTTATGAAGCACTCGAAACCCCCGAGGATCGTTTCAGGCTCATCGTGGGCCGGTGTGTTGCCCATACCAATGTGATGACCCAGAACAATCTGTATCTGAATGAGCTGGTGCCTGAAAATACGCTCTGGATAAATGAAAAACGGGCAGAGGCCCTGGGAATAAAGGATGGGGAACGGGTGGAAATCGAGTCAGACACGGGCAAGGGACAAATCCGGGCCTTTGTGACAGATATGATTCATCCGGAAGCCGTTTTCATGCTTCACGGGTTCGGACATCAGGAACCTGAATCCCGGAGGAGTTATCAGCGGGGAGTGGCCGACGCGATGATTCAGGACCCGATTATGGATAAGGTCGGCGGAAGCCCGGCCCTTGATCACACCCTCGTAAGGGTGAAAAAAGCAGTCTGATTTCGGAGGGAAAAAGAAAAAATGGGAGATTATCTGATTTATACAGATGCGGCAAAATGCATTGCCTGCCATTCATGCGAAGTCGCATGTAAGGCAAAGAATAATGTTCCGGAGGGCGCGACACTGGGGAAAATTGTGGTTCTGGGACCCAGACTGATTAACGGACAACCCCGGATGTCATCCCTTTTTGTTCCCTGCTTTCATTGCGAGGATGCCTGGTGCATGAACGCATGTCCTGTGGATGCCATCCGAAAAAGAAATGAGGATGGCCTGGTCTATATTTTGCAGGAATTATGCGTGGGATGCAAAGCCTGTATCCTGGCATGTCCCTGGCATATTCCCCAGTGGGATGCTGATGCGGGAAAGGCCATGAAGTGTGATCTCTGCATGGACAGGATTGACGAGGGGCAGGAGCCTGCCTGTGTTGCTGCGTGTCCTACAAATGCCCTGCAATTCGGAGAACCGGCTCAGTTGTCTCACAAAGCAAGAGAAGAATACGGTCTCAGCCTGCTGAAAAGAAATCCCGCGAAATAAGGGGATGAAAATTATGGAACTTAACACATTGGCAACGTTTCCAAAAGGCGGTGTTCACCCCGGAGAACTCAAGGAATTCACGGCCGGTCTGCCCGTGGAAACCATGACGATGCCTTCCCGGGTCTCTCTTTTTTTAAAGCAGCATGTGGGGGCTTCGTGTGAGGTTTCAGTGGAAAAAAGACATGATAAACCGCCAGACGAGGCCCTTTTGTTTCACCGCCACCCGGGCCGCATTTATCAGCTCTTGGTGGATAAAAAAGACAGGGTAAAGACAGGGGACATGATCGGGTCCGTGGGAGAAAAACTGGGAGCCAATCTTCATGCCAGCCTGAGCGGCACGGTTCAGGGCATCGCGGATGTGCTGCACCCGGCAGCAGGAAAATCACCTGCCATTGTCATTTCCGGAGATCCGGAGGCGAGTGCTGCCACGTATTCTCCTACAGACTGGCACCGGTTCTCCAGGCAGGAACTCTTTGACAGGATACGGAATGCCGGGATTGTGGGTCTGGGGGGCGCGGGGTTTCCTGCGGATATCAAACTGAATGTGAATCCGGATGTTCAGTTGGATACCCTGATTCTAAACGGTGCGGAGTGCGAACCCTATCTTACCTGCGATCATCGGGTCATGGTGGAGCATGCCCGTGAGGTGGTTGAAGGCGCAAAAATCCTTCTCACAATTCTGGGCATCTCCGATTGTGCCATTGGCATTGAGAACAACAAGCCGGACGCGATTGAGTGCTTACAGGAAATCATCAGACAGGAGGGGTCGGAGAACGGATTCAGAATCCGTGTCAGCCCCCTCCAAGTCAAATATCCCCAGGGGTCGGCCGATCAGATCATGCAGAGCATCACAGGACGGGTGAGGCCCTCGGGCAAACGCTCCTCATCCATTGGCATTATTGTTCAGAATGTCTATACTGCAAAGACCGTTTATGATGCCGTGGTTCTGGGCAAGCCTTTTTATGAGAGAGTCATCACCGTCTCCGGCAAAGGCATTGCCCGGCCGGCAAATCTGCTGGTTCCCATCGGAACCCATCTTTCTGATATTGTGTCCTATCTGGGCGGAACAACCCCTGATCTTGCCAAAGTGATAATGGGAGGGCCTATGATGGGACCGGCCGTGTCAAGTTTGGATATTCCCATCACAAAAACCACCTCTGGCGTGCTTTTCCTGACAAAAGATGAGATTGATACGCAGCCCTACGGCCCCTGTATCCGATGCGGATTTTGTCTGGATGCCTGTCCCATGGGCCTTGAACCGAATAATATCGGGATATGGGTTGAGGCGGGCCGCGGGGCCGAAACCGAGGAATTCGGCCTGATGGATGATTGTTTTGAGTGCGGGAGCTGCGCATATGTGTGCCCCGCGAAACGCCCTCTGGTGCAGTTTATCAGGCTGGCAAGAATACAGGTGAGTGAGGCGAGGAAAAAGAAGAATTGAGAATTGAGAATTGAGAATTGAGAATTAGTAATGCCTCATCTGTATGATGCGACTGAGGGATGAAATTTATGAAATTATACCAGAGTTGTTCCTAAATAAATAATGCCACAAAGACACGAAGGCTCGAGGGCTTCACGAAGGGTCTTCATGTCTCTTTGTGACTTCGTGTCTTCGTGGTGTCATGAGCCGCGCGTCGCGTCATATGACAGCTTACTTATTTGGGAACAACCCTGCTGGTTATAACGGATTTAGGAGAGGCTCTGATTTCGGCAGGCTGTCCGCAACTATCTGTTTTTACAGGGAGCCGGACGCACATTCCCGGAAAATGGGAGTTTCCCGGGAGACAGATGCCCCGGATTTCCGGTTCTCAGAACCCCGGCACGGACAGATTTTTCATCCTGTTATCTTGTGATTTCAGAATGTTGTACATCCCCTGAAAGGGAGTATAATTATGAAAAAAGCATATCTGATCACCGAGGGCAAATGCGAGGCAGATATTCTCAGGGCGGTGCTGCCTGAGGAAATACTCCGCCGCACTGAGTTCATTGTCGGAGACGGTCGTTATTCTGCCCAGTCTCTGGCCCATTCTGTTCTGGCTGTGAAGCAGGTTCCGACGGCGCTTGTTCTGGATGCGGATACCAGCGACTCGGCAGCAGTTCGGGAACAGCTTGAACTTTTAAAATATTCTCTCATTCAGGCATCTCCTGACACCGAGTCCGAAGTCTTTCTGGCTGTGCCGGAAATGGAGATTCTGCTTGTTCAGGATATGGATTTCATAATGCAATTTACTGAAAAGAAAGCGTTTTCACCATTAGAAAGAGAGTTTGCCAGATTAAATCCGAAAAAATTTCTCATTAAAACTTTTTCTTATGATAACAAAATATTGAAGAAAATTATCAGTCGCATGGATGAACAGACAATCAGGAGGATACAGAATACTCCTCTGATTGAGCAGCTTAATGATTTCATTACTTCAATAGTGAACTGACTATTTATTCACGGATTGAACAGGATCAGGGCGATAATCAATAAAATTGAGATACGCAATTTTAATCTCGTTCACACGCTTTGATCTCGTTGATCTCGTGAGGAGTATGAGTATAAGTTTATATGGGAGAAAAAAAGTGCATGACGGATATTGAACCAATTCTGCCGGTCGAAGAGATGGTGGCTTATGAGGAATTTACCGACCGGGTCGAAATTTTGCGAGACTTGGACGCGTGGGTAAAAAACATCCAGCGTATGGCCTCATCCAGCACTGCTCTTATCGCACCGCGGCGGATGGGGAAAACCGTGCTGCTGGATCGGCTGGTGAACACGGTGTTCTTCAAGCCGGAATACCGGGTGGTGCCGTTTTATTTCCGAATGAAACGGGAAGATACCACGCTGCACAAATTTCTTATGGAATATGCGACCACGTTTTTCAGGCAGTACATCGCTTATTGTCATCAGGATCCCCGGCTCTATCGAAACAGACGTGTGGAATTGGATGATTTGCTGACGTATCCTTCGGACCACAACGCTGTGACACTGGCAAAGGAATTCATACAGGGCTTTCTGAGACGCTATCGGCGGCACGGATTTGAAGATGCCCGGAATCACTGGGACAACTTCATTTATACGCCCGAAGACTTGGCCTCATATTCCGGCACAAGGGTCGCGGTCATTATTGATGAATTTCAGGATATGAAATTTTATGTCCATGATGTTTCCGAGGCGACACTGCAAGAGATGCGGAGACACCGTGAACAATATCCGGACTGGCAGGGCACGAACCTGACCGCGACATATGACCGTCAGGCCCAGAGCCGCAAGGCCCCCATGCTGGTGTCCGGATCAGCGGTGACGCTGGTGTTCAGAACTGTGATGGGAGGTCCCCTGGGCGGGCGTTTCGGCTTCAGCTATCTGAAGCCGCTCTCCATTCCTGACGGTGCTGCCTTGTTGCGCCAGTTGCTTGAGATTTATGTGCCAAAAGCCACAGTCAGCCCGGAAGATGCGCTGTATGCCAGCACACAGGTGGGCGGACATCCTTATTACCTGTACTGTCTGGCAATGTCAAAGGCTGAGAATAAAAAATTTGATAAGAAAGATGAAATTGACCGGATCATTCGTTATGAAATCGAGCAGGGAAAGATTTACGGGTTCTGGCATACACATTTCCAGGATAACCGGAAATATATCAACTCGGATACAGATGAGGAAATCGGCAAAAAGATCATTTATTATTTCACCAAATACAACAATCAGCCTGTGGATATCAAAGCGATTGCCAGAACTTTGGACATCTCCAAAAACGCGGTGGAGGAGAAGATTGAAAAGCTGTATCTCTCGGATATGGTCTATCGGAGCGCTGAAAAATATTACACATTCAATGACATATGCCTGATGCGGTTCATCAAATTCGTGTATGAGAAGGACCTCGAAGGAATCGAAGCGGTTGATCTGAGTCAGCAGAATCTGTTTAACACGCTCAAGGGCCGGTTCCTGGAAATTGTGGTGCAGGTGACAATGATGAAGTTCAACCACGAGAATCTCCCCGGAAAATTCTTTGGAACGTCCGGAGATATCCAGGTTCCGCTGTTTCAGGTGGTTGACACGAAATATGTCAAGGGGCTCAGAACCCGCCAGTATCAAATTGATGTATGGGGGCAGGAACAAGGGACAGATCGCTGCTGGATCTGCGAGTGCAAATATACCAAAACAAAGATGGGCATGAAACAGGTGGAAAAACTAAGACACGCGGCCCGGGCATTGAAACAGGAGGCAGAGGACGCGGGGCGGCGCGTTCCGCATATCCAAATGTGGCTGATCTCCACGGGCGGATTCACACAGGAAGTTCTGAAATACGTCAGGGATCAGGAGGAGACTTACCTTTCTGATTATGACGGGATCAACGGCATCTTCCGGGCTTATGGCGGCAATTATACGATTCCTGTGTTCAACGAGACATGAGAGACAATCCTGATTTTGCGAATAATATAACGCCATATGCAGCTTTTTTTAATTGAAGAGAACATGGACACATATAAATGCCACAAAGACACGAAGGCGCGAAGGGACACAAAGGAGCCTTCGTGAACCTTCGCGGCTTTGAGTCTTCGTGGCATTTGATATCCGAAGGCGCAAATGGATACGAAGAACCTTCGTGAGTCTTCGTGAACCTTCGTGGCTTTGTGTCTTCGTGGCATTTGATATCCGAAGGCGCAAATGGATACGAAGAACCTTCGTGAGTCTTCGTGGCTTTGAGTCTTCGTGGCATTTGAGATCCGAAGGCGCAAATAGCCTTCGTGAACCTTCGTGGCTTTGTGTCTTCGTGGCATTTAACTTTTTGTTTTCGTGGCATTTAAGTTGCACATTGTGTTAATATAAGGAAAAAAACATGACTCAGATACCTTCTTCAATAAAGGATAATCATAACAGAGGAAGTGTCGGCAGTTTTTTAAAACAAGAGATTGACGAGGGGAGCAGACTTTCTGTTGTATCCGCCTATTTTACGATTTACGCGTATCATCACCTAAAAGACAAACTTGATACTGTTGAATCCCTTGATTTTCTGTTTGGCGAACCCGCTTTTATCAATACCCTTGATCCTTCAAAAACCGATAAAAAAGAATTTGAAATCCAAGATGACCAACTGGTGATTCCCCTGCATAACAGGCTCGGACAGAAATCCGTTGCAAAAGAATGCAGTGACTGGATAGAGGCCAGGGTCAATATCAGATCCGTGGTAAAGTCGAATTTTCTCCACGGCAAGATGTATCATATCCGCAACAACGGCGTTCAGAAGGCCATACTCGGGAGTTCGAATTTCACTGTAAGAGGACTCGGACTGGGCGGAAATTCCAATATCGAACTGAACATGGAAGCCACGGATGACAGGGACAGGGCAGACCTGCTGAAGTGGTTCAGGGAAATATGGGAAGATACATCGCTGGTGGAGGATGTCAAGGAAGATGTGCTTCGATACCTTGAGCAGCTTTATGCGGAAAATGATCCTGAGTTTATCTATTTTAAGACACTGTATCATCTGTTTGAGAAGTTTCTCTCAGAACAGGCCGGCCAGGGGCTTCTGGATGAAACTATCGGTTTTTTTGACACAAACATCTGGAATATGCTCTATGCGTTTCAAAAAGACGCTGTAAAAGGCGCTGTAAACAAAATGCTCAGGCATGGCGGATGTGTGCTTGCGGACAGTGTGGGACTTGGAAAGACCTTTGAGGCGCTGGCGGTGATAAAATATTTTGAACTGCTCAACAACAAAGTGCTGGTACTTTGCCCCAAAAAACTGAGTGACAACTGGACCATGTATCAGGCGCAGAACAACAGCCTGCTCAATCCGCTGGTTGATGACAGACTTGGTTACACGGTTCTCTGCCACACGGATCTCTCCCGCGAATCAGGACGCTCCGTCAGCAGCATTGAACTGAGTCTCATCAACTGGGGCAACTATGATCTTGTGGTCATAGATGAATCGCACAATTTCAGGAACAATGCCAAAGGACAGAGAGATGAGGAAGGGAACATCATCAGGAAAAGCAGATATGAGAAACTGATGAGCGACATTATCAATTCCGGTGTTCGCACAAAAGTGCTTCTCCTGTCCGCGACACCCGTGAACAATGATCTGAAAGACCTGAGAAACCAGCTCTATTTTATTTCCGGCGGAAAAGATGATTCGTTTTATGAGAAGACCGGGGTGAAACATCTCGCGCATACCATGAAAGAGGCGCAGAAGGTCTTTACCCGCTGGGCTGATCCCGGAAAGCATCAGGTGCGGGATGTGAAAACGCTTCTTGACAAACTTGACTCCTCTTTTTTCAAACTCCTTGACGAACTCACCATTGCCCGTTCCAGAAAGCATATTCAGACCTATTACAAGGATGAGGTGAAACGCATCGGCGCGTTTCCCATAAGATTGCCAGTGATTTCAAAGGCACCGGATATTGACACAAAAGATGAGTTTCCCGCTTATGACAGGATAAACACGGAAATTATGACTTACAAACTCTCCCTGTTCAATCCCTGGGCCTATGTCAGAGATGAATGGAAAGGTGTTTATGAGAAAAAGGCAGGCAGGGCAATCACCGCATTTTCTCAGGAACGGCGGGAGCATTATCTCATCGGCATGATGAAGGTGAATTTCCTGAAAAGGCTTGAAAGCTCCATTGCATCTTTTGAGATATCCATGGAAAGAACCATTGAGAAAATCACAGGCTTGGAGGAACGTATCCGCGCTTACAAAGATGCCGGATCTGATTCACCGGAGATTGAATCTCCTGAGATGTATGATGCGGATGATGCGGAGCTGAATGATGCGAACAGTATCGGCAAAAAACTGAGATATCATCTTGAACATCTGGATTTGGACCTTTGGCTGAAGGATTTGAAAAGTGACAAGGACGCGCTGGTTCTGCTTAAACATACCGCAAAAGCAGTTACGCCGGACAGGGACAAGAAACTGGCAGTGTTAAAGTCCCTGATTAGAGAAAAAATAAAACATCCCATCAATGATGAAAATAAAAAGATTATTATTTTCACGGCATTTACAGATACTGCAAAGTATTTGCATGAGAATCTCTTCCAATTTGTGAGAGATGAGTTGAATCTGCATATCGCGCTGGTTTCCGGCAGCGGCACAAACAAAACCAGTCTGGGAAAAAGCCGGTTTGAACATATTCTTACGAATTTCTCACCGATCTCCAAAAACAGAGACAAGATAAGGGACATGCCGCAGGATGAGGAAATCTCCGTTCTCATTGCCACGGACTGCATTTCCGAGGGGCAGAATCTTCAGGACTGCGATTATCTGATCAATTATGACATTCATTGGAATCCGGTGAGAATTATCCAGCGGTTCGGACGGATTGACCGGCTGGGCAGCAAAAATGAGAAAATTCAGTTGGTGAATTTCTGGCCCACGGACGATCTCAACAATTACATCAATCTCAAAGACCGGGTGGAAGCAAGAATGGCGCTGGTGGATATTACCGCTACCGGCGAGGATAATCTTCTGGACGCGGAACAGATAAAGGACCTGATCGAAGATGACCTCAGTTTCAGAAGCCGGCAGTTGAAGCGTCTGAAAAAAGAGGTGCTTGATCTGGAGGAATTGGATGAGAATGTCTCTCTGAGCGAGTTCACGCTGGACGATTTCAGGGTGGAGCTGGCAAACTATATTGAAAAGAATCGGGAGAAACTTCAGAAAGCCCCGCTGGGACTTTATGCGGTGGTGCCTTCGCCGGAGAGCGAGCATTTCAAGCCTTCCAGGGTCGGAAAGATAAGCGAGAGTGCCAGGGAGATTATCCGGCCCGGAGTCATTTTCTGCCTGAGACAAAAGGGCGACACCCAGGGAAATGAATCTGTGAATCCGCTGTCGCCATATTTTCTGGTCTATGTGAGGAGAGACGGCACGGTTCGTTTCAATTATACCCATGCCAAACAGATTCTTGAGATTTTCAGGCTCCTGGGCAACGGGGTTGAGAAGCCTTATGACATTTTATGCGATTTGTTTAACAAGGAAACAAAGAACGGTTCTGAGATGCGGAACTACAATATGCTGTTGAGCAGGGCAATCAGTGAGATAAGATCGGTGTTCAAGAAAAAGGCAAATATAAGGCTGACTCGGAGCAGAGGCGCGCCGCTTATCCCTAAGAAGAAGCAGGCTGAAGAAAGCGGGCAGTTTGAACTGATTAGCTGGCTGGTGATTAAGTAAGGAAAGCCCGAAAGATTAATCCCCCAACTCCTGAGAGCAACAATGGAACGAAGCGGAACGGAATTTTTGCAGGAGGTATGACAAATGTTCAAACTCAGAACATTGACTGTAAAGTAATCGCTTATGAAATATTCAATTGAACTGAAAAAGCGCGCTATAAAAGATTTGAAAAATATTCCTAAATCAGATATTCTGAGAATTGTTGAAAAACTAAAGCATCTGGAAAACAATTTATCCGGCAATGTCAAGCAATTAACGAATTTTACGCCGGAGTACAGATTAAGAGTCGGAAAGTGGAGGGTTTTATTTGAAATAGAAAAGACAACTGTTGTGGTATATCGCATAAAACATCGCCGGGATGCGTATTCAAAATAAGGAGTGAGCAATGCAGTTAAATCCCCAGTTCATTAAAAAAGATGGCAAAAATGAGTTTGTGATTTTATCTTATCAGGAATTCTCCAAAATCAGAGAAATGATTGAAGATTATGAAGATTTACTTGATTTGAGGAAAGCAAAGGCGGAGTGCGGCCATGATCCTGGAATTCCTCTTGATGAGGTTTTGGAAGAGGTGGGACTATCATTACCCAGGACAGACAGTGGCACAGTCGGATAAAACAGCGACCAAGCTCCGCATGAACGATATGTTTACAGGTTTAAACAATGAAACAGCAAATCCAAAACGCAATACGCAATTTCGGCACTGACGATCTTTTTGACGCGGGCATCCGCTTGTTCGACACACTGGGATACAATACGGAAAGACAAAGCAGGCTTGATTTCCCGACATATCAGGGATTTTATGAGAACTTTCTGGAGGAAAACGACAATATTCCCGATCTTAGGAAATTTGAGCGGAGAGCTTTGACGGACCATTGGGAACGCGTGGAACTGCTTTTTCAGTTGTCAGAATCCGAGATGACAAATCAGGAGATGCTTTTTGACACAAAGAAGGTGGATGACACGATCATCGAAGCCTACCTGTTTTTCGCCATCAGACTGAGAGATGAGGAACACTCCCGCACGGTTCTTTCCGACATCACCCGGCAGATGAACCGGGTGTTTTCCATGCCGGTGATGCTGCTTTTTGTGTATGGCGGACATCTCACGCTTTCGGTGATCAAGAGAAGGCTGCACAAAAGGGATGAGACCAGAGATGTGCTTGAAAAAGTAACCCTTGTCAAAGATATCCGGATGGATGATCCGCACCGTGCCCATATCGAGATATTGCATGATCTGACTCTGGAGGAATTAAGAAAACATCATGCGGTCAGCAATTTTGTGGAACTTCACAATGCCTGGCACAAGGTGCTGGACTGCTCGGAGCTGAACAAACGATTCTACAAAGAACTTGCGAACTGGTATTTCTGGGCTGTTGGGAATGTCACCTTTCCCAAAGATGCTGAGAAAAATGAGGAGGTCAGGAATGCCACCGCGATCATCCGGCTCCTGACACGGCTGATATTTGTCTGGTTTGTCAAGGAAAAGGGGCTGATTCCCCAACATCTTTTTGACAGGGAAAAGCTGAATCAGATTCTGAATTTCGAGGATAAAAATGATAGCAATTTTTACAAGGCCATCCTGCAAAATCTCTTTTTTGCGACGCTGAATCAGGAACAGGACAAACGAGGTGTCCGAAAATCCAGGCAACACTATAATGTGACAAATCTTTACCGGTACGAGCATTTGTTTTGTATTCCGCCGGATGAGATATTGAAATTGTTTGAAGAGATTCCGTTCCTGAACGGGGGACTTTTCGACTGTCTGGACAAGCCACATCCCACGGAAAAGGGACCCAAAGGCGGAGATAAGGTCATCCGTATTGACGGTTTTTCAGACAGAGACGACAATCCGCTGAAAGTCCCGGATTTTCTCTTTTTCGGCCATGACACGGCGGTTGATCTGAATCAGGTTTTTGGCACGAGAGGCAAGACTTACAAGGCAAAAGGGCTGATTCATCTCTTAAACAAATACAAATTCACCATCATGGAAAACACGCCCATCACCGAGGAGATCGCACTGGATCCGGAGCTGCTCGGGAAGGTGTTTGAAAACCTTCTGGCATCGTACAATCCTGAGACCCGGACCACTGCGAGAAAACAGACTGGCTCTTTTTATACGCCCAGGGAGATTGTTGATTATATGGCGGATGAGAGTCTCAAGGCTTCGATTTCCACGCTTGCTGCAAAGAAAATGGGGCGCAAGGCAACGGACGAGGATATCAAAACCGGTCTGGATATTCTTTTTGCCTACACCGAGGAGGCGCATCTCTTTAATGAGGACGAGGCTTCAACGATTGTCAGGGCAATTTCTGAACTGAAAATACTTGATCCGGCCTGCGGTTCCGGGGCGTTTCCCATGGGAATACTGCACAAGCTGGTTTTCATTCTGGGCAAGCTTGATGCGGATAACAGCATGTGGCGGGAACTGCAAAAGGAGAAGGCGGTTCAGGAAACGGAGAACGCTTATAATTCCGAGAACAGGGAAGAAAGGCAACTGAAGCTTTATGAGATAGAACATGCGTTTAATTTTAATATGTCGGATTATGGCAGAAAGCTTTATCTCATAGAAAACTGCATCTATGGCGTGGATATTCAGCCCGTAGCGGTTCAGATCAGCATGCTCCGGTTTTTCATTTCCCTGGTGGCGGAGCAGAGGGTTGACAGGACAAAAGAGAATTGCGGCATCCGACCCCTGCCAAATCTTGAGACCAAGTTTGTGGCGGCAAATACGCTGATGGGAATTGAGAAGCCCAAAGAGCAGCGCGGCATTTCTGACAATCTTGAGATTGAAGACTTGGAAAATGAGCTGAAAGAGATCCGGCATAAGCATTTCAGCGCAAAGACTCCGAAAACCAAGAGAAAACACCGAAACGCAGACAAAGAAATCCGGGAGAGGATTGCGGAACTTCTGGCGGAAAGCTTTGGTGACGAAACCACGGCAAAGCTGCTGGCAAACTGGGCCCCGTACAACCAGAATGCGTCTGCGGATTTCTTTGATCCGGAGTGGATGTTCGGGATAAGGGACGGGTTTGATATTGTGATTGGGAATCCGCCGTATGTGAGGCATGAAAAAATTAAACATTTAAAGCCGATTTTAAAAAAGCAATACAAATGCTATACTGGAACTTCTGATTTGTATGTCTTTTTTTATGAACAAGGTTTTAATTCTCTCAAACCGGGCGGTATTCTTTCATTTATTTCTTCCAACAAATATTTTCGGGCAGTTTATGGGAAAAAACTTCGTGAATTTTTAAGGAACAATGTTTGTATCCATCAGCTTATAGATTTTGGTGATGCGCCTGTTTTTACGGCTATTGCTTATCCCAGTATTATTGTCTTTGAAAAGTCTGCCAATGTCAAAGAATCAAATATCCGCGCCTTGAATTGGGAAATTGGTAATCCGATAGAAGTGTTTCCCGAAATTTTTGAAAGAAAAAGTTTTTCTCTTTCTCAAGTAAGACTGAACGCCGAGGCTTGGAGGCTTGAGAGTGAGAAAGTTTTCAGACTGCTTGAAAAATTGCATAATAGCGGTAAACCTTTGGGAGAGTATGTAGCGGGACGTTTTTATAATGGTATTAAAACAGGATTGAATGACGCATTTATCGTTGACCAATCGACGAGAGATAGTCTTATTAATGACAATCCGTCTTCAACTAAAGTTTTGAAACTTTTTCTGCGAGGAAAAGATGTGAAACGCTGGCAAGTAAATTTTGCAAATCAATACCTTATAAAGATTGAATCTTCCGCTAATGTTCAACACCCTTGGTCTGACAAACCGCAAAAGCAAGCTGAAGAGATTTTTTCAAAAACTTATCCTGCAATTCATGCTTATTTTCAAAAATTTAGAAAACGCTTAATAAATAGGGATGATCAGGGGAAGTATTTTTGGGAGCTCAGGACTTGCAAATATTGGGGCGAATTTGAGATACCCAAAATTGTTTATCCTAACATATGTAAACGTAATGAATTTGCTTGGGATGAAACCAAGTTCTATGCAAACCAAAAAGCTTTTATTATTCCAGATGCGTCAAAATATTTGCTTGCTGTGTTAAATTCCAGCGTTGTCATGTGGCTGTTTGAAAAACTATTGGCAAAACTTCAAAACGGTTACTATGAACCAAGTGCTGTGTTTATGAAAAAATTTCCCATTCCCGTCACCAAAAAAACGAAGCTTATTGAGAATATTGTTGATAATATCCTCAGCATAAAAAATAAAAACTCTGATGCTGACACTACCTCTCTTGAAAAACAAATAGACCTCATGGTCTATAAACTCTACGACCTCACCCACGAAGAGGTGAAAATCGTTGACCCGGAATTTGCCATGAGCAGGGCCGAGTATGAGAATTTTCAGACACCATAGCCCGGCTTGTGATGATAAGTATCCGGACATAAATTTTTTGTACATCCGCCTATGACAGAAAATATGCAAAAACTTATGTCCGAGTATTTACCTTGATGAAACAACGGAAAGAGAATTGAATGATGAAACAGAAAATTCAGAAACCAACCCGCCATTTCGGACAGGGACCTCTCCCTGACGCGGATGTCCGTCTTTTTGAGGCTCCGGAACACAGCATGGAGAAACAAAGCAGATATGACAGGCTGAGATCCGAGATCATCACCCGAATTGAGAAACAGGGGATTCCCTTAAAAAACTGGGATGTTGTAATCAATAATGGCATTACAACAGGTTTCAACAATGCATTTATCATTGACGGGAAGAGCAAAAACAGACTTGCCCAAGCCCCCAAAGATGCGGAGCTCCTCAAACCTGTTCTGACTGGAAAAGATATTAAAAAATGGACAACAGATTTCAAGGATCAATGGCTGATTGGCACATTTCCGAGTCTGCATCTTGATATTGATCAATATCATGGAACAAAAGAATATCTGAGCAATTACAGAGAACGATTGGAACCCATGCCAAAAGGCTTTAAAGGTGATTGGAAAGGGAGAAAAGCCGGTTCTTACAAATGGTTTGAAACTCAGAACACCACAGCCTATCATAAGAATTTTGAAAAGCCGAAAATTATCTGGCCTCATCTGACGCCGAACCCGGAATTTGCGCTCGACACCGAGCATTTTTACCTTACGGCCCCGTCCAATCTGCTGACAATGAAGAATACGACACATCCGCAGGAAATCAAATATCTCCTTGCCCTGCTGAACTCGGAAATTTCGGATTATTATATGCGGCAGACCGGGCGACGACGTGAAGGGGACTGCATCGAGTATAAAAAAATCTCTGTGGAAAAAATTCCCATCATAAGAATTTCGCCATCTGAGCAGGAACTTTTCATCACCCTTGCGGACTATATTCTGTTCCTCAAAAAGATCGAATCCACGCTGCCCACGGCAAAAGACCGGGTGATGTCATCATTTTTTGAACAGATGACAGATGGGGGCGTGTATGAGTTGTATTTCGAAGAGAGTCTGAAAGATGCAGGAAAGGATATTCTGAAATATTTGGACGACTTGCCTGCGCTCACACCGGCAGCATCTCAGGAAGAGACATTGGCACTTATCAGAACCGTATTTACCCGGCTGTATGACCGTGAGCATCCGGTCAGACAACGGCTATATTATCTGGAAAGCGTCAGAGAAGTACGAATTGTCAAAGGATTGGAGGTTCATGCATAATGAAGATCAGAACCATAGAATTAAAGAATTACCGTGCTTTTTATGGCACACATACCATTTCAGTCCAAGGAAAGAGCATGTTGATTTACGGCGAAAACGGGAGCGGCAAAAGCTCTTTGTATAAAGCCTTGGAAGATTTCTTCGCGGCAGGGAACCAGCCAAAATCCATCGCTGCAAACATATTTGACGGCAATTCTCCTTATGTCAGAGTCATCATGGATACTGATCAGACTTTTATCTATCAGAATGACAGTATATCACCCATGCCAAGTCAGAACTTTCTGACAGACACGCATCGCCATAATCCGTTCTTCACCTACAAACGCCTGCTACGCGTCTATTTGGCCGAAAATGAAGCAAAACGTCCGGATCTGTTTTCCATCCTCATTGAAACCATTTTACCCTACCATAAAAATTCCAAAACCAATCAGACATTCGGAGAAGATTGGATTGAAATTAACAATGCGTTACAGTTGAAAGCCTCTACAAAGAAGTATAAACAGGTGACCAATACCACCTTGCCGAACTTCAATAATGGCTTGGAGGAATTTTTGCGAGATTTGGCTGATAAAACAAACGATTGGCTGAATCGCTATTTCAATCACCATGTGACCCTCACCTTTGAAAAGCCGAGTCTCAGCATTCAAAAAACAGGCAGTAAAAAAGTTCTTGCTGGTAAAGAGATCACGATCACACCAACATACTTTGGCGAGAGTGTCACAAGCAGGTATGAAGATTTTTTAAATGAGGCACGCCTGTCCGCGTTAGCGTTGTGCATGTACTTATCTTCGTTAAAAATCATTCCAGAACCAGAGAATTATAAGATGCTGTTTCTTGATGATATTTTCATCGGACTGGACATGTCGAACCGGATTCCGCTGTTACGGATTTTGAAAGATAACTTTGCTGATTTTCAGATTTTTCTGACCACATACGACAGAGCATGGTTTGAGCTGATGCGTGACTATTTTGAAGGGGACAAGTGGAAGTCCATTGAAATGTATGCCGATACAAAAGAGATTAACGGAAACAGGTTTGAAGTTCCTTTAATCATTGACCCTTCAAAAACCTATTTTGAGAAAGCAGAGGATTATTTCAAAATCAAGGATTATCCCGCGTGTGCCAATTATCTGAGGAAAGCACTGGAAAGGCAGATTAAGAAACTTTTGCCGGAAACATATAAAACTTCTCAGAACAAAGATTTTGGCACAACTGACATTACCCATCTTGAAACCCTGATCAACAACCTTGAAAAGTTTTTTGAAGATTGCAAAGTTCCCCTGCCACAAGAGGCGCAGGAGGGAATCAGACGCTACAAGACCCTTGTGCTGAATCCCATGTCCCATGATGACCTGAAAAGCCCGGTTTATAAGATTGAAATCGAAAACACTTTCAGAGTGATCCGGACATTTCAAAATCTTCCGCAAATATCGAGAATTCTCTTATTGCCCATTCATGCGACAATAACATACACCAATAGAGATAAGGATTATGCGGCAGAGGTGCAACTTGCTGACAATCTATATATTGTGATCAAAAACACGGACAAATATTTTTCTCAGTGCAAGTATCGGATGAAAAAATGGACATTTCAAAGTCTGGAATACTCCAACATGAATACCACGGATAACAAGCCATTTCCGCAGGATCAGATAAAAAATATGTGTGAGCAGAAGCGATCATTGGAGGAGATTTATCAAGGCATTTGTAAGGGATTGAAGATTCCGGAAAAGCCTGCTGTTTACGAAGAATTTCAGGTCGGTACCCGGGGCAGTTTGCAGGATTTGCTTACTGAAAGTGCGACCGGTCAGCATTCACAAACAGAAGACGAATAAACCACGAAGCGGTGAAAATCGTTGATCCGGCTTTTGACATGAGCAGAACTGAGTATAAGAATTTTCAGATGCCATAATCCAAAGCCCCGGAATCAGTTCCGGCGATGAAAGCCAAAGCTGGCTAAAGCCAGCCACGAAAGCTCATGAGGAAATTTTATGATTCATTACACTGCCAAATATCAGTAGATCGAAAACTTTTCGGGATAAAAGGAGTGCAAAAATGAAGCGAACGCGGAATTTTTGCAAAAATTCCGCGTTCGCTTCATTTTTGCACTCCTCGTAACTGATTTGGAAACAGTAGGTTATAAATTCTTTTCGATCTACTGAATATACGAAAACCGCTTCAGGCTATACTGGAAAACTGGCCGAATGGCCTGAAGTGATCACAGAGGGGAATGCCGTGCAATGTTGAAAGATGCCCTGAATGAGATGATGCTCGCTTATCATGAACTTGGCAGGCCGATTCCCGGTGACAATTTTGTTATTGAACAGTTTTCGGTTGAGGAGCGGCATGTCTGTCAAGCCCGGCCCCGGTATCAATTTCCGTCCCGGTATCTGATTTAATTCTTTATAAATCAGAAGCGTTATATTACAAAGATGAATAATATGATAACAGAATTAAAAATAACAGGATTCAGAGGATTTAAGGATTTCAGCCTGAATGATCTGGGGCGCATTAACCTTCTGGTAGGCTCTAATAACGGGGGCAAGACTTCGGTTCTTGAAGCCTTGGAATTTCTTGCTTCCCGGGGAAATCTGAGACCGATTTTCGGTGCCATGAGACGCAGAGGTGAACATAAGTGGCCCGACGCTCAGATAAAATCGGATTTGGAGATGGATATATGCCGTTTGTTTTACGGATATGAAATGCAACAGGACAGCCAATTTTCAATAAGCGGAAAGCGTATGACTTCTGCTGATACCGTACAGGCAGAGATTCAGGAGAGCGAATCCGAAAGCTTGCCTGATGACAGCTATGAATTTTTAAGCCCTTATATCTTAAAACTGACCTGGAATCACGAAACAGAACCCCTGAACCTGAAACTCCGTTTAAGCCACCAGGGCGGACTTTCATACAAGATACTCAGAACATATCCGCCAAGACAGGCAGGAAAATCTCTTTTTGTCTCAACCTTATCTTTGTCTGCTGACGAGATCGTCCCGCTGTTTGAAGACATTGTTCTCACTCCTGATGAACAACTTGTTATTGAGTCAATAAGGCATATTGAGCCGACCATTGAAAGAATAGCATCTTTGGGGAGCGAAAAAAGAGGAGGATTGTCATATTCAGGAACAATAGGAGGACTTGTCGTCAAATGCAAGGGAATTGACCAGCGGATTCCCATAGGAAGCATGGGAGACGGAATTTGGCGTATGCTGGGCATCACTCTGGCGTTGATAAAGGCAAAAGAAGGCATATTGCTGGTAGATGAGATTGACACAGGGCTGCATTTTACCGTAATGGAGGATATGTGGAAACTGATCGCCAAAACTGCCGAGCGTCTGAATGTTCAGGTTTTTGCAACAACTCATAACAGCGATTGCTGGTCCAGCCTTGCAACTATTTTATGTGACAAAGACGCTGACAATAAAAATGTCAGCATACAAAGAATAGAGAAAAATAAAAAACAGGCCGTGGCTTTCACACGAGATGAAATCATTATTGCCGCAAAAAGAGGAATAGAGGTCAGATAAGATGTCCGCAGGAATAAAAAGGAAAAAGCTGCTTGTGGAAGGAGCCGATGATAAAAGCGTCATTCCTGAACTGATAGAGGCAAACGGCATCAGATGGGGAGAAACCGCCCGTGAGGCCATTGTCCATATTCAGGATTTTGGCGGAACAGAAAATCTTCTGGCTCCTCATGAAATATCCACGTAACTTTTGATTTTAAGGCGATTGACAAGAATGAATATACCTGTTCGTCGTTTCGCGTTTACGCGGTCTCACACCGTCTAAACGCGGAACGACGAACTCAGAAAATATTCCGGTATGCTTTTTTCCGGAAATCGTTTAAGGAATTGGTCAGAGAAAGGAAGGAATAAATAACTTTTCAACAAAAGGAGATACACCATGGAAAGAATGTTCACGCCATTTAAACTGGGTGATTTGGAACTCGCAAACAGGTTTGTATTCCCCCCGATCAAGCTGGGATATGGCAATCCTGACGGCACGGTGACAGACCGCCAACTGACGTTTTACAGACAGATTGCGAAAAACGGTCCGGGACTGATAATTATTGAGCCTGTATCTGTCACTGCCGATGGCAAGGAACATCCCAAACAGCCCTGCGTCCATCTTCCTGAGAGTGCCGCCCAACTCCGGAAGATTGCGGATGTCATTCACGCGGAAAATCGCCTTGCCTGCCTTCACCTGAATCATGGCGGCGCGGCAGCCAATCCCAAGCTTATCGGCGGCGCGCCCAAAGCTCCCTCTGTGATGACATGTGTTGCCAGAGAGGGAAATGTCTCTCAGGAAATCACCGAACAGGATATCCAGGCCATTCTTGACGGTTACGGAACTGCCGCGGAAAAAGCGCGGCAGGCAGGATTTGATGTCATAGAAATCCAGGGCGGACACGGTTATCTCATCTCGCAATTTTTGAACGGAAAACTGAACACGCGGAAAGATCGCTATGGTCAGGATCGCACTCTGTTTGCAAGGGAGGCCATTTCAAAAGTCAGAGAAAACGCCGGTAACATTCCTCTGATTCTGAGGATTTCCGGTAATGAGATGTCACCGGAATTCGGCATCAGCCCGGATGACCTGCTGCCGCTCCTGAAATTGGCCGAGGAAAAGAAAATCAGCCTCATCCACGTCGGCATGGGGAATGCCTGCTTCAGTCCGCCGTGGTATTTTCACCATGCGGCCCTTCCGGATAAACCCCAGACCGATGCCCTGTCCTGGGTGCGTGAAAATACATCGCTCCCGCTGCTCGCGGCCGGCAGAATGGGCAGGAAGGAGAAGGTCATCCGCTTTCTGGACCAGGGACTTGCCCAGCTTGTGGCACTGGGAAGGCCCCTTATTGCGGATCCTGATCTTCCGGAAAAATGGCAAAAAGGGGCAGATCAGGACATCAGGTATTGCGGCTATTGTCTCCAGGGTTGCCTCCATCGTATGAAGAGCGGTGTATCTCTGGGCTGCAACCTGAATCCCGCGGTGGGTCTGCCGCCGTTGGCGCGTACAGACACGCCCATGAAAGTCCTGATTGCCGGAGGCGGTCCTGCCGGACTGAGTGCGGCATTGTACATGGACACACGGGGGCATGAGGTGACTTTAGCCGAGAAAACAGATGCCATAGGAGGGCAATTCTCTCTTGCATGGCAGGCTCCTGGAAAGGAAAAAATGAAACAGGGACTGGAATCTCTTGAACGCGCTGTGAAATCCGGAGGTGCTTCTCTCCTCATGAACAGGACCGCGGACGCGGACCTTGTCAGAGAGATTCAGCCTGATCTTTTGGTGTGGGCCGTGGGAGCGGTTCAGAATATCCCGGAAATCAAAGGGCTTGAACATCAGCATGTCATGACATCCCTAGAATATTTCCAGGGAGCAAAAGCGGTAAAAGGCCCCAGAGTTTTGGTCGTCGGTGCTGGCAGAGCCGGGCTTGAGATTGCTGAAAAGCTGGGCAAGGAGGGGTTTGATGTGGTGGCGACAAAACGGACAGACCCCATAGGCAGCATGATGGAGATGATCACCAAGAAACTGGCACTGATGCGGATTGACCAGATGCAGAATGTGACACTGATGCCTCACACCACGGTTAAAGAATTTTTCGCGGACAAGGTTGATGTGGAACAGGACGGAGAGAAAAAATCATTGGACGCTTTTCAGACTGTGATCCTGGCTTCCGGTATGCTGTCAGCCCCGGGACCTGATAATGAGGTGAGCAGTGCCGCTCCCAAAATGGAAATCATCGGAGACGCGAACGAAGTGAAAGATGTTTTCAGCGCGGTTCATGCGGGGTATGAGCTGGCTTTGAGGTATTGAGGGGGGCGAGAGGCGAAGGGCGAGAGGCGAGAGGATGAGGAACATCAGAAATAGGGAGGCAGAAAGTAAATGGTAAGAGGTATTCCGGCGGGTCAGAGAGGCAGAGGGGGCTGTGGGTCCCAGCGTCAGTCGGGACGGGGCAGGGGATACGGCAGGAGGATGGCAGGAAAAAGAATGGTTCCTGATTCATGGACTCGCTCGCCAGTCGGACCTGCTGAGGACTCACAGACAAAAACCGAAATCACCCGGGAACAAGAGCTTGATGCGCTCAAAGCTCAGGAGCGGGACATTCAGGCTCAGATTTTGTATTTGGAGAAACGCATCAGAGCGATTGAGACAGGCACATCCTCGGATTTCAAAGCCTTTGTGGATTCGGACAAGTGTGCAGGCTGTGGGACATGTGAGGATGTCTGCCCGGTGGGGGCCATTGTTGTTGATGAGATCGCCAGCATTGATGCGGAATGTTGCATTGGCTGCGGTTCTTGTGTGGCGCAATGCCCAAGAGGCGCACTGAACTTGTATTCTTTGACAGAGCAAAGTGCCTGAAGTGAGCTGAAGTGACTGAAGTTAAAATTTAAAAGTCAGTAGGTCGAAAATTTTTATAAATCCGGAGTGCAAAAATTAAGCGAAGCGGTTTTTTGCTCTGGATATTTAAAGAATTCCGGTAAGACGCAAAAAATCGCTTCGCTTAATTTTTGCACTCCGGAGAAGCTTTTCGATCTACTGAAAATTCTTTCATGTTTTGTTGTGAGCTGACCACTTATGACTGTTTATATGAATGTGTTAAGTGTCAGGTGTTAGGTGTTAGGTGTTAAGTGTTAGGAAAAACTGCAAAACTTTCATCGTTCGTTGTGACCGGCAGATCATGGCCGTTTATAGGAAAGAAGCTGGGGCCGGCTTTCATTGTCCGTTATGACCGGCAGGTCATGGCCGTTTATATGTGTTTAACTTTTTTGCTTTTAAGTTATGCTTATCTTATTTTTTAAGAAAAGGAGGCATCTGTATGGAAACTGTATCATTTTCTGATATTGCCATTGTTGCTTGCGGCACACTGAGTCCGGAATTGAATTTTTTGAAAAAAGAAGGTTTTCTTGATACTAAACATATGTTTTTTACCACACCCGGGCTGCATGAAAATATTCATGAATTGGAACGCCAGCTCCTTCAAAGGATTGCCAAAGCCCGGGAAAAGGCGAAAAAAATTCTTGTGGTATATGGTGGAAAATTCTGTTATGTGAATGCAGATGAACCCACCCGCACCATGCAGAAAATTATTCAGGAGCAGGGCCCGGGCGTGGCAAGAACGGATGCGACCCATTGCATGGATATGATCGCTGACGAAGCTGAACGGGAAAGGATCGCCCAGGAGGTCGCGGGCGGAGAAAAGGTCTGGTGGATGGTACCGGGTTGGATCAAATTCCGGCATAAAGTCTTTGAGGGATGGGATAAAGGGCTTGCCAATGAGAATTTTCCCAGGCACACCGGAGGGGCTGTCGTGCTTGACGCTATCGGGTATGTTGATCAGTATATGGCAGAACATCCCGAAGAATTTCTGGAGTACTCGGACTGGATGGGGATTCCGATGCAGGGCTATTCTGTGACCCTTGACCGCTTTAAATCGGTGTTGTCGGAACAGGCGAGGATACTCGGGGGGTAAAGGGGCGAGAGGCGAGAGGCTAAAGGGCGAGGGGCAAACTGCCCTGGGTCGCCCTTAAACGGCCATGATCGGCCTGCTCACAGCGAAAAAGGGTAAGTTGGGGGAGGGCGATAAAGCCCCGTGGGGGCGGCATATTCGCAGCTAAGTACCAGACCATAAGTTTTCGATATTCGAACGGGAAAGAAACCCGGCTTTTTCCCCGGAAGGATCCGCCGCCCCTGAAGAAAAAAGCCGGGTTTCTCTGCTGTTCGCAGAAAAAAAGATGTATAAAAAACTTTTGATCGGGTACTTGCTACAAATATGCCGCCCTTACAGGGCTTGGTTGGCCCTCTCCTAACTCCGTTATGATCAGAAAAATAACTTGAGAAAAAATGGTTATGCCGAAAATATCCCCTTTTGAAAAATATGCGGATCAATACGAAGAGTGGTTTGAGAAATATCCCCGGGTTTATGAGGCTGAATTACGGGCTGTGAAAGCCATGATGCCAAGCCCGGGACATGGCGTGGAGATCGGAGTTGGTAGCGGACGATTTGCCGGACCCTTGGGAATTAAAATTGGTGTGGAACCCTCAGAACACATGGCGAAGATTGCTGAAAAACGAGGTATTCAGGTTCTGAACGGGGTGGCTGAGGACCTGCCCCTTGAGGATGCGAGTGTTGACTTTGTTCTGATGGTTACCACAATTTGCTTTGTTGATGACATAAACAAGGCATTGGCTGAGGCTTATCGGGTTCTCTCTTATGGCGGATGTCTGATTATCGGTTTTGTGGACCGCGAGAGCAGGATAGGACAAATTTATTTAAGCCGTCAGAAAGAGAATGTGTTTTACAAGGATGCGAGATTTTTCTTTGTTGACGAGCTTGCCGGGCTTATGACGCAGGCCGGATTTGTGAATCTGACCTTCGGACAGACGCTTTTTAAGCCATTGTCCGAGATCACAAGTAATGAACCTGTCATCCCCGGTCATGGCAAAGGCTCTTTTGTGGTGGTGAGCGGCAGGAAGGAAGAGGCCTGACATCTCAGTTTCTGTCCGGTTTCACTAAAAACAGGTTTCACTAAGGTGATTTTCAATAAAAAACATCCTGCTACGGAATTTGGTTCTCTGAATATGTGGCGGGCGAGATTTCCCTGCCGTTCCCTTCGACAAGCTCAGGGAACGGCAGGGAAATCTTATCCAATGGGATATTCTTTTCTGGAAACAGCCTGAAACAATTTGGAACATTATTTTACATTTAACAGCTTAATCAGTGGATGAAGATGATTAGAACAGATTTATTTGTATCCGTTTCACCGCACATAAAGCAGGATGTCACGGTGGCAAAAATCATGTGGACGGTTGTGGCATGTCTGATACCGCCCCTGGTGCTGTCCATGTTTGTGTTCGGATTTCAGATCCTGTACATTACCCTGATGAGTGTGGGGAGCTGTGTCGCGACCGAGGCCATATCTGAGAAGCTTCTGTCGCGGCCGATTACGGTAAAGGATGGCAGCGCGGTGATCACGGGCCTGCTTCTGGCGTATGTGATTCCCCCGGGCGTTCCCTTTTGGATGCCCATTCCGGCTGCAATTATGGCGATTTTTGTCACAAAGGTGCTGATGGGAGGGCTGGGATTCAATATTTTCAACCCCGCGCTGATTGGCAGGGCATTTCTGGTTGCCACCTATCCGGTGGCAATGACCACGGCCTGGCTGGAACCCATAAGAGACGCCTCGGTTTTCAAGTATGCGGGGGCCGGTGTTGATGCCATTTCCGCGGCCACGCCCCTGTATGTTTTAAAACATTACGGCATGTCAGCTTTTATGGAAAAATTCGGATCCATGTCAGCCATTTATACAGACTTTTTTATCGGATTAAGGCCAGGGTGCATCGGAGAGACATCTGCTCTGCTTCTTCTCATTGGCGGGATTTTTCTGATCTGGAAAAAATATATTACCTGGCATATTCCAATATCTCTGATCCTGTCTGTGGGGGTTTTAACCTGGATTTTCGGAGGAGAAACATTGTTCACGGGAAATCCGCTGGTGGCGGTGCTTTCCGGCGGCGTGATGCTCGGTGCCTTTTTCATGGCAACGGATTATGTCACCTCACCTACCCAGAAAACCGGCAAGCTTATATTCGGCGCGGGGATCGGCGCACTCACCGTTCTCATCCGCCTGAAAGGGGGATATCCCGAAGGGATCTGTTACGCCATCCTGCTGATGAATTCATTAACCCCGGCGCTGGATCAATGGTTCCGGCCCAAACGTTTCTCCGAAGGCGCGAAAATATGAAAGAGATTATAAAAATTACCGTGGCTCTGACCATTTCCTGCCTGGTCGCGGGGAGTGTCATGGGCGGGGTCTTTATTCTCACTGCCAAAGCTAAAAAACAGAATGAACACCTGAATATGCAGCAAACCATGTTCGGCCTGCTGGAACCGGAACCTCCTCAGAAATCCGAGTTTTCCACAGCAGATCTGAACCTGTATAATGTTTACCGCTATATTATTGAGGATAACGATAAGACTTATCTGGGATACATGGTTCCGGTGAAACAGGATACCCGCACAGCATATGATTTGCTGATCATTGACCTTAAAGGAAAACTCACAGATCAGCACAAACTTGACCTCCTGCCTGAAGCAGCCAGGGAAGAACAGGATCGCGGCACAGCCATAGCAAATGCGCTCGGTTCTCAGAAGCGGGCAAAGTATGCGGATACGATGATTATCGCGAAGCTGAATGACAAGCGGGTCGCGTATCTGCTACCTGGAGAATTTCCCGGTTTTAAGACATTTATCCATGCGATGGCCGCGCTGGACGCGGATTTCAATATCCTCGGACTGGAGATTATGGCCCATGAGGAAGATCCCGGACTGGGCGGTGAGATCGAAAAGAAATATTTTAAAAACCAGTTTAAGGGAAAGACCTTTGAAAAACTCAGGCAGTTGAAAGTCATCAAAGAACCGCTCCCCGAGGAATACAGGCAATATCTGGAGAGAAAGATTTCCCAGGAAGATATGGCCGGAATAGGAAAAAAATATCAGGATGCGGATATCCATGCGATTACCGGAGCCACGATTTCCAGCAGTTGCGTGACAAACGGCCTGAAGCGTATGGTAAAGAAATTTGTCTATCGGATAAAAATACTGGATCGGGTGATCTCTGAGAAGGATATTCACTCGGTGATTTGAAGAATGGGGGCGAGGGGCGAGGGGCGAGGGGCGAGAGGCTCGCTCACAATGAGACATGAAACGCCAGGGACAAATCACAAATCTCCCCTTGCCCCTTACCCCTTGCCCCTCGCCTCTTACAATGGAAATTGATTATGCCAGTAACTACAAAAACCAATAAGCAGTTATTTGTTAATGGTCTTCTGAATGAAAACCCCATATTTCGTCTGGCATTAAGCATGTGTCCGGCTGTGGGGATCAGCACCACGGTGATGAACGGTATTCTCCTGGGCATTGCGGTGCTGTTTGTTCAGGTGTTTTCAAGCTGTACCATTTCACTTATTAAAAATCATATCCATCCCCGGATACGGATTCCGACCTATACCCTGACCATTGCCACCTGGGTCACGGTGATTGATCTCGTGCTTGCGGCATACATGCCGGTCGCGTATAAGGCCATGGGGATATTTGTCAGACTTATTGTCGCGTTTGCGATCATCACCATGCGTCTGGAGGTTTTTGCCTGTAAGAATGATTTCGCGCCGTCGTTCTGGGACGGTATGGGAATGGGGTTCGGGTTTATGTTCGGAATGGTCGTGCTGGGTGCGATTCGGGAAATTTTAGGCATGGGAACGCTCCTTGGTTACGATATACTGGGATTCCGTCCGCTTCTCTTTTTTGTCCTGCCTGCCGCGGGATTTTTCACGGTGGGCTTTATGATGGCGATCTTCAATTATGCGGAAACCCTCTACAGCCGCAGAAGAAAGGAGGAGAAGGTCGTATGATAAAAATGTTTGATCATAAAACGCACACTTCGGCTTTGCTAAATCATTACCTGCGGATTGTCACCTTTTTCATATGTCTGCTTCTTTTTTGCGGATGCCGGACAGAGCATCGTTTTGTAAAAAAGGCGGTGTTTAAGGACACCCATGAGATCATGATCACCTTTGCGGGGCCTGTTGATGAGGCATGGGCGGCAAACATGGGCAATTTCTCCGTGTATGAGAAACCTGATCCGGATATCCTGTCAGATATCAGATCCGTGGTTCTCAGTCCTGACAAAATGACCCTGACCCTTCATACGGAAGAACCCATCTCCCAGGATGTCAGCCATAAGGTCGTATTAAAGGAGATCATCGCTGACGGTGTCTCCCAGGGGACTGCGTATCTTACCGTGAACAAACTCTACATCGGATACCTTTTCTCCATTCTGATGGGAGCAATGATCATCCAGAACTTTGTGTTTTCAAAGTATCTGGGGCTTTGTGTGTTTTTCGGCACATCCAGAAAAAAGTCAACTGCCGTGGGAATGGGTGTCACCTTTACCATCGTCATCGTTGCCGCGTCCCTGATGTCATGGTTTTTCTATCAGTTTGTGTTAAAACCCTTCCGGCTGGATTACTTACAGATCGTTGTGTTCATCGGTCTGGTCTCTCTGACGGTGCAGGGGGTTGACACCATTCTGAGAAAAGTGAATCCCGCGCTCTTCAGCGCATTCGGGGTTTATCTGGTGCTGGTGATTGCAAATTGTATTGTCATTGCTGTTCCCCTGATTCTCGCGGATAATGAATATAACGTCTGGGAAAGCCTCATGCTGGCCCTGGGAGCCGGACTCGGGTTTCTCATCGCACTTTTCCTGATGTCATCTGTGCGTGAGCGCCTCGAATTTGCCGATATTCCCGAATCATACAGAGGGCTTCCCATTGCCTTTATCGTGGCGGGGCTGTTTGCCCTTGCATTTATGGGGTTTTCAGGGATGTCGTTGTTTTAGGCGAGAGGCGAGAGGCGAGGGGCAAGAGGCGAGGAAGCGTCTTTTTTACGCTCTCGGGGGATTGGTAAATCCTCCGCCCCACGGGAGGAGGTTTAAGGGTCTCAGAAAAAGGGAGTGGAAAGGAGTGCGGAAATGGAGCCGCTAGGCGGAATTTTCGCTCTTTGCGGGGGCTGCGAAAATTCCGCCTAGCGGCTCCATTTCCGCACTCCCTTGAGAATTCTCGTGAGTCAATGCGTTTTTTCCGAATCCCTAATTTTAATAAGAAGAGGAGAAAAATGGATCCGTTATATATCAAAATGGCCCTGGGAGGATTGGCCGTCCTGGGGAGTATCGGCATTTTTTTCGGTATAGGGCTGGGGCTTGCCGCTCATAAATTTGCGGTTGAGATTGATCCCAGAGTCGAGGCGGTTCAGGAAGTCCTGGCCGGAGGACAGTGAGGTGCATGCGGCTTTGCCGGGTGCGAAGCGTATGCGTCAGCCGTGGTCACAAATCCGGATGTTCCGCCGAATCTTTGTTTTCCGGGAAAGGGAGAAGTTGCGGAGGCAGTGGCAAAAATCACCGGAAAAGAAGTCGGATCAGCCGAAGGGGCTGTGGCAGTGGTTCACTGTGCAAGATGCCTGAGAACCGGGTATGAAAAGTATGACTATATCGGATATGGGAACTGTTCTGCCGCGAATCTGGCCTTTGCCGGGCCAACAGATTGCCAGTACGGCTGTGTCGGTTTTGGCGAGTGTGAGCGAGCATGTCCTTTTCACGCGATCACCATGGTTCACCATTTCCCGGTTGTTGATCCGGAAATCTGCGTAGGCTGCGGCATATGTGCGAACACCTGTCCCAAGGAACTTTTCAGTCTTGTTCCCCGGAATGCCAGAGTCATTGTCCGGTGTAGCAGCAAAGCCGGTGCAAAGGAGACCCACGAGATATGCTCATCCGGATGTCTTCATTGCCAGTCCTGTATCAGAGCATGCCCTGCCAATGCGATATCTCTTGAAAATGACTTGGTAAGAATAGATCATCAGCGGTGTATCGAATACGGGCCTTCATGCGATGAGGCATGTATGAAAGCCTGTTTTATGATCCACGTTATTCAGCCTTATGGGAAACATCCGCTTGTGAAAGCCCATGATGAGGAAATTACAGAGCAGGAAGCGTTGGCACTCTGAAGTTAAAATGTAGGGTGGGTGGAGCGAAGCGGAACCCACCCTATATTTCTAATTATCAATTATCAATTATCAATTATCAATTTTTATGTTATTGACACTGCTTGCCGGAACCGTCCTTATGTTTGTGGTTGTGGGGATATGGTTCGCTGTTTATTACTGGCTGAATCCCCGTCTTGACAATCCGGACGCCAAAGCCTGCATTACAGGCTCGTGCGGGGATACAATGGAGATTCGTCTTCAGTTTGAAAAGAACAAAGTGGTTAAGACCTCCCACTGGACAAGCGGCTGTGCATACAGCTTTAACTGTGTTCTCGCGGCCGCGGACATTGCAAAGGGAAAATCACCCGAAGAGATACTTGACATTGACGCGGATATGATTCAGAAATCCGTGGGCGGGCTTCCGGAAGATCATATCCATTGTGCATCGCTAGCGGCTCAGACGTTGCATGCTGCCATAGATGATTACATGAAAAAAACATAAATTTCAATTTACCAGAGCGTTTAACATAAAAGTTATCAGGCAAAGTAATCGAATTTGTTGAAAAAATCCGATTACTTTGAAACAAACTTTTTAACTTTAGCTCATTTTAGTTCACTTTCAGCAGATCGAAAAGTTTCGACCTGTGCGGTTAAACATAACTATTTGAAATTAAAAAAATCTGTAGGGTGGGTGGAGCGAAGCGGAACCCACCGTTTACTGAATTTCGGTGGGTTCCGCTTCGCTCCACCCACCCTACAAAAATTATAACCGCATAGGTCGAAAAGTTTCATAAATCCGGAGTTTACTGAATTTCGGTGGGTTCCGCTTCGCTCCACCCACCCTACAAAAATTATAACCGCACAGGTCGAAAAGTTTCATAAATCCGGAGTACAGAAATTAAGCGAAGCGTTTTTTTGTTCTCCGGAAAAGATTTTCGATCTGCTGACTTTAGCTGACTTTTAGGAAAGGAGGTGATAAACAACTTGACAGGCGGGCGCATTTCCGCATATTGCTATGCGCTGTTCCGACTCCGGAAATCTCCTGCATACAGCGTTTTTAACATAAAGTTTGTCATGCGGAAAAATCGGATTTTTTGAAAAAATCCAATTTTTTTCGGGCAATGTTGCGGAAAATTCAGAACAGAATCTGCCAAGTAAAAATATGATAAAAATACACTGGGTTCATGCTTCGAAACCGGAGCATGAAGGGAGTTGCTGTTAAGTACCCGATCAAAAGTTTTTTATACTTTTTTTTTTTCTGCGAACAGCGGAGAAACCCGGGTTTTTCCCTCAGGGTCAGCAAAGCATTCCGGAAAAAAGCCGGGTTTCTTCCCCGGGCAAATATCGAAAACTTATGGTTAGCTACTTATTAGCTGTTTTTTCAGAATCTCCCTGACAGATTATCAGTCTTTGTGATGATTTAATTTATTAATTTTATGGAGGAAAATTGATGAACCAACATCTGAGAGTTCTTTTTACTGTTTTTTGTGTATCATTGTTTGTTGTCTCTGTTGTTTCCCCTTTGCTGCTGGCCAACACAGCTTATGCGGACAAGCTTCAGGATGCCATTGCAAAAACGCCTCAGGGTACCGGTGCCGGACAGATTGACCCCAAAGCGGACCCCGGTTTTCTGGGAATCCCCGGGGCACCCAAGCCCATGATGATTATCGGATTTCTCTGGGCAATATGGGTCGGCTGGATATTCTCCACCGTGGGCGCATTTGGCGGCATCATGGCAGGGGTGGGACATATCACCGTATTTGGTCTGGCAAATTACGGCAAGACCTTCAAACAGACCTCGCCCACATTAAATAAATTTATCACAGACAGCATCCGGGTCTCGAACCAGTGGATGGTGGGTCTGAGTGCCGCTGTTTCGAGTTTCAACTATTACAAAATGGGCCGGCTGGTGTTGCCCCTGGGAATTGCTTTGGCTATCGGTTCTGTGGGAGGAAGTATCCTTGTACCCATTATCACCGCCGGAAAGATATCTCTGAAAGCATATATCGGTTATTTCGGACTGATTGTGTTTATCATCGGCGGGTTCCTTTTCTATGAAACTACACCCAAAGGACAGGCCAAAAAGAAAGAAGCCAAAGCTGCTGCCCAGGCATTTGAGGAAGCGCATATTAAACAGAAAAACGGAGAGCTTTCTGTGGAAGACAAAGGCGTAAAGGTCACAAAATGGGGACTCGGTAGCATCACCTTTACGTTTTACGGCGTGGAATTCAGTTTCAAGCCCATCATCCCTGTTATTGGCGGATTTTTTATCGCCGCAGTTGCCTCATTTTTGGGAATCGGCGGCGGTTTTCTGTTTGTGCCATTTCTGACAAGCATTGCCAATCTTCCCATGTTCTTAGTTGCCGGAACATCCGCGCTGACCGTTCTTGTGGGTATGATCATAAGCATCTTTACTTACATGGTCGTAAAAGGGATAGTAATATACTGGCCCCTGATCGGCATTGAGCTGATCGGCATTTTTGTCGGCTCCATGATCGGCCCCAGAACCTCAAAATATATACCGGATATCTGGCTCAAACGGCTCTTTGTGGTGCTGGCGGTTTATGTGGGACTTCGCTATACAACAAAGGGATTCCTCGGCTACAGCATCGTACCGCCGTTTTAGTGAAACTGGAAACTCGAAACTGGAAACTTGAAGGCTGAAGACCTGAAGAAACCGGATTTCTCATACAAATCCGGTTTCTTAACTTAAACTCAGCATGTTAAAATCCCTTAACACTCGATGTTCAAGTTTTTTTTGTCATTCCTGCGAAAGCAGGAATCCACTGCTTCCGAAACGCCGCATCTGCCAAAAAATGGATTCCTGCTTTCGCAGGAATGACAAGCTTTTTGTTCGAATCAGGTCAGAAAACTGATCATCGAGTTAACACTAACACCTAACACCTAACACCTAACACCTAACACTTAACACCTAACACCCATAATGATTCACACCACTTTTATCCAAATTGACAGTTTTCTGATATGGTTTTACCGGATACCTGAAACGCCCATCATCGGGTATTTCCTGGGAACATCGTTTCTGGCCCTTGTCTGTGTGATATTTGGACAGATAACCCTTTATGCGGCTTTCTGGTTTAACAAAAGACAGATTGACCAGGATAACAAAGCAATGGTCAGGATGCATAATCTTTCGATGTATGCGCTTGCGGCAAAAGACAAAGCCGCGTACAATGCGTGTAACAAAGAGGCAAACGATGCCTTTGGCAAGTATTTTTTCGCACAGATTGCCATGGGAATTTCATCTTTATGGCCCATCCCCTTTGCCCTGGGATGGATGCAGACACGCTTTCTTGAGGTGGAATTTTTCCTGCCGTGCCATGTGCCTTTAATCGGTGATTCGGTCGGCTACACATTCACATTTATCCCCCTTTACATCCTCGTTCATATTTTTTTCGGAAAAATAAAACACAGGCTTCCCTGGTTCGGAACCATGGAAAAAATATTGCATGCTGATGATGAAAATTCAGAAAAAATGGTCAGCATTTCTGAATTATAATGCTTTTATTCAAGTGCTTATTGAGTTCCTCTTTTTTATAATCAAGAGATGGAAAAATCAGCATCTTTCACAGAAGCTGAAAAGTAAGTACCCGATCAAAAGTTTTTTATGCATCTTTTTTTCTGCGAACAGCGGAGAAACCCGGCTTTTTCTTTCAGCGGCGGCGGATCATTCCAGAAAAAAAAGCCGGGTTTCTTCCTCGGGCGGATATCAAAAACTTATGGTTAGGTACTTAGTTCACAAATTTTTCGATCTGTAGAACAATGTTGCAAATTATTCTACAGTAAAGTGTGAACTGACAAATGAAGGGTGCCGAAAATGTCCTTGGCAATCTTCGTTGTCAGCCCTTTGCAACTGTCTTCTGAAGCCAGGCCAGCAGTCCTATCACAATAAAAGCCCCGG
This sequence comes from Desulfonema magnum, assembly GCF_017377395.1. GTDB lineage: Bacteria > Desulfobacterota > Desulfobacteria > Desulfobacterales > 4be13 > Desulfonema_C > Desulfonema_C magnum. The sequence goes on from NZ_CP061800.1 coordinate 2,691,414, forward strand.
GGGCCAGAAGCATAAACCCCATATTCTCATATCCTGCCGCATAAAAGGACTGGGGAATCACTTTGAATCCGAAGACTTTGCCCGCTCCCAGAAGTTCCCTTATAAATGCGACAAGTATTAAAACAGAGCCATATCCCAGTCCGTTGCCGATGCCATCTAAAAATGATGGCAGCGGCGGATTGCCCAGGGCATACGTTTCCGCCCTTCCCATGACAATACAATTTGTGATGATAAGCCCCACAAAAACAGAAAGCTGTTTGCTGATGTCGTACAAAAAAGCTCTCAAAATTTCATCCGCAAGAATCACCAAAGTTGAAATAACAGTCAGTTCGACAATGATGCGGATATTTCTCGGAATCAGATTTCTCATCAGAGAAATAATCAGACTCGAAAAAGCAAGAACAAAGGTCAGTGACAGGGCCATGACAGCGGCAGTTTTCAGTTGCACGGTCACTGCCAGGGCCGAGCATATTCCGAGAATCTGAACAGATATGGGGTTGTTTTCCCATAAGGGTTTGATAAAGGTCTTAAAAGATTTTGTTCGGGTCAGTTTCATTTTTGCACCTTTTTTTTAAAGTGTTAAGTGTTAAGTGTTAGGTGGTAAGTATGGCCGGATCATTAAGTTTTTTCTGATTATAACGGATTTAGGGGAGGCTCCGATTTCGGCAGTCCGCATACGGATCCCCTGTTTACACGGATGCCGCTGTAATCCGTCTAAATCCGTGGTTCAATCCCCTCTTTTCTGTATTATTTTACCCGGGGTAGTGTTCTAAAAATGGAGCTAAACCTTATAACTCTCTGAATCAATTCTGTAAATATTGGGACAAGTCCAGTTTTGGAACACTACCTTATCCGGTTGCTTATGACGCATAAATCGAACATTTCCGAACCGCCATGGCTGCTTCCTGAAGCGCCTCGGCAAAGGTGGGATGGCCGTGAATGGTGCGGGCGATATCTTCGGAACTCGCACCGAACTCCGCCGCAAGCACACATTCAGCGATCATGTCCGCGGCACGGGGACCGATAATATGCACCCCGAGGATGCGGTCTGTTTTGGCGTGTGCGATGAGCTTGACAAAGCCGTCTTTTTCTCCCATGCACCGGGCGCGTCCCGCGCCGGAAAAAGGATAGGTTCCAATACAATAGGGAATATCCCGTTCTCTGACCTGTTCCTCGGTCAGTCCCACGCTGGCAACCTCGGGCCAGGTATAAACCACCGCGGGAATCGCGTCGTAATTCACCTCACCCGGAAGCCCTGCCATACATTCGGCAGCCGCGATCCCTTCGGCTGAGGCTTTGTGCGCCAGCATAGGCCCAGGGATAAGATCACCAATCGCATAAACAGTGGAAATATTGGTGCGATACGCCTCATCCACCAGAATCTGCCCGGAACGAGAATCTGTTTCTATGCCAAGTTCCTCCAGGCCCAGCCCTTTTGTTAATGGTCTTCGGCCCACACCTACAAGCAGCCGGTCGCAATCCAGAGATGTTTCATTGCCATCTTTTACCAGCGTCACCCGAACTTTGTCATCTGAAACAGATGCTTTGGAAACCTTTGTACCCATACGGAATTCAAACCCCTGCTGTTTAAGAATCCGCTCCAGAGACCGGGAAACCTGTCCGTCCAGCGTGGCAGCGATTTTCGGAAGCATCTCAATGACCGTCACCTGAGAACCCAGACGCCGCCACACAGACCCCAGTTCCAGCCCGATATAGCCGCCGCCCACAATCCCCAGATGTTTGGGAACTGCATCAAAAGAGAGCGCCTCAGTGGAACTGACGATATATCTTCCGTCAAAACCAAGTCCCGGAACCTCAAATGGCGTGCTTCCTGTTGCCAGTAAGATATTTTTTGCCTCCAGCATCGCAACATCGCCGGCATCCTCATTCGTGACCGCCACACGATCCGAACCTGCAAGCTTTGCCGCACCATGAATGATATCAACCTTGTTCCCCTCCAGAAGTTTTCTCACCTGTCCTGTGAGGTCTTCAACCACCTGTTCTTTTCGCTTCATCATCGCGGACAGATCAAGACGCAGTTCGCCAATTTTAATGCCATGATCTGCAAAATGATCTTTTGCCAGATGAAAATATTCGCTGGAATCAAGCAAGGCTTTACTCGGAATACATCCCACATTCAGACAGACCCCGCCCAGACGGGCAGATTTTTCAACACAGGCCACCCTCAGCCCCAGCTGAGTCGCCCGAACAGCAGCCACATATCCCCCAGGCCCAGCGCCAATAACAACAAGATCGTATTTTTCTCTCAGTGTCATAAACTCCCCCTTCAGAATGAGAAGTAAATAATTATCAATTATCAATTATTCAAACTTCCATCATGATTCGTTCCGGATTTTCAACACATTCCTTAATGCGTTTCAGAAATGTGACTGCTTCTCTGCCGTCAACAATGCGATGATCATAACTCATGGCCACATACATCATGGGGCGGATGACAATCTGATCATCAATCACCACAGGGCGTTTCTCGATTTTGTGCATACCGAGGATGCCGCTCTGAGGGATGTTCAAAATAGGGGTGCTTAACAAAGACCCATACACGCCGCCGTTGCTGATAGTGAATGTTCCGCGTTCGAGGTCGGCCAGTTCCAGGCGATTCTCTCTGATTTTTGCCACATAATCAACAATGGCCTGTTCCAGTTCGGCAAAGCTCAGATTTTCAGCATGGCGGATGACCGGCACGACCAGACCGCGTTCAGCCCCGATGGCAACGCCGATATGACAGTAATTGTGATAGACAATATCGCTGTCCTCAATAAACGCGTTTAGTTCAGGAAATTCTTTGAGCGCCTCCACGCAGGCTTTGATAAAGAAAGACATAAACCCCAGTGACACGCCATGCTTTTTCTGAAAACTTTCCTTGTACTGCGTCCTGATCTCCATGGCACGGCTCATGTCAATTTCGTTGAAAGTGGTCAGCATAGCTGTGTTCTGCTTGGATTCCAGGAGCCGGGCAGCAATGCGTTTGCGAATCGGTGTCATGGGTTTGCGGATGATTTGCTCAGGTTCAGCTTTTGGTGTCCTCTCCTCAGCCGCCAGCGGAAGCTGATCGCAGACCAAAGACTCTTCGTAGAGCAGAATATCACTCTTAGTAATTCTGCCGCCGGGACCGGTACCAATGATTTTTGCAACGTCAAGATTCTTCTCGGCAATGACGCGGCGCACCGACGGTGAGAGAATTTGCTGTGTTGAAGAAACAACGACAGGCTCTGCTGGTTTTGGTTCTTCCGCTGGAGATTCAGGAGATGGCGCAGGCGGCGATTTTGCTTCGGGCTCTGCTGGCGGAGATTCTGCTGTGTCAGATGCGGCAGCCGTGTCTATGATACCGACAATCGCTCCGATTGCAACAGTTTCGCCTTCAGACACCATTATCTTTAATATGCCGTCCGCCTCTGCCACGATCTCCAGTGTCACCTTGTCTGTCTCAATCACCAAAAGCGGTTCGTCTTTATGAACCCTGTCGCCGTCCTGTTTATACCACTCAGCAAGAATGGCTTCCTGAACTGATTCTCCGACGCTGGGAATTTTGATCTCTGTTTCCATGATTACTCCTTGCACGTTGCAGTTCGTAGTTCCGCCTTTAGGCGGTCTTTGCTCCCATACAGACTTCTGCAAGGAGACAGACCGCCTAAAGGCGGAACTACGAACTTGTGTATTATTCCTAAGCGGCTGCTGACTGATCAGCTTTTGTCAGAAGATGCTCCCACAGCCTGTTCAATAATCGAAGCCTGTTCCTCTTTATAAATGTTTGAAAAACCTGTGGCCGGGCTGGAACATGTTTTTCTGCCGATATATGCGATGGGCGTTTCAGTAAGTGTTTCCAGGCGAGGCGCGACAAAATTCCAGGCCCCCATATTGGCAGGCTCCTCCTGCACCCAGACCCATTGTTTTGTCTGACGGTATTTTTCCACCGCCTTCTCCAATTGCGTTCGGGGAAACGGATAAACCTGCTCAAGGCGGACAACGGCAATGGTGTCAGCTTTCAGGGATTCTCGACGTTGCAACAGATCATAATAAATTTTTCCGCTGCAAAAAATAACTCGCCTCGGGGCGTCAGGGTTATCCTCATGATCCAGCACTTCCTGGAAATGTCCGGAACTCATGTCAGACAGTTCTGAAACTGCAAGCGGATGACGCAGAAGACTCTTGGGCGAGAGAAGGACAAGCGGTTTCCGGAAACTGCGCTTTGCCTGAGCGCGGAGCAGATGAAAATACTGCCCGGGCGTGGTGGGATTGCAAATCTGGATGTTATTGTCCGCGCACAGTTGGAAAAATCGCTCGGGGCGGGCGCTGGAATGCTCCGGGCCAAGCCCGTCCAATCCGTGAGGAAGCAGCATGACCAGACCGCTGAGACGCTGCCATTTGGACTCTCCGCTGACAATGTAGAGATCAATAACGCCCTGGGCATTATTGGCAAAATCTCCGAACTGCGCCTCCCAAATAACAAGTCCCCGGGGCTGTGTCACGGAGTATCCGTATTCAAACCCCAGGACAGCGGCTTCGGACAGCATACTGTTATACACACTGAAAACCCCCTGATTTTCAGCAACAGCATTCAGCGGAACAAAATGCGTCTCGGTTTTGGTATCTGTCAGCACGCAATGACGCTGGCTGAAGGTTCCCCGGCCGCTGTCCTGACCGCTCAGACGCACGGGATCCCCTTCAGCGAGAATAGATGCAAAGGTCAGCGCCTCGGCATTTGCCCAGTCAATGCCTTTTCCATTTTCAACAGCTTCCAATCGTTTGTCCAGGAGACGTTGCAGCTTGGGGTGAACCGAGAATTCACGCGGAACTGTATTCAACCGGCGGGCGAATGCGATGAGTTTTTCTTCTGCCACACCGGTTTTCAGCGGCTCATGAGAGTAGTTACCGTGAAATTCCTCCCAGTTCTCATAAAACTGAGTCCGGGGTAAGACGCGGGGATTATCCTGGGCAGCCTGAAACGCTTCCGCCAGACACAGGTTCATCTCGTTTTCAATGTGTTCTGTTTCTGCCTTTGTGGCCACACCTTCTTTAAGCATCTTCTGGGCGTAAATGTGATGAACCGGGGAACGTTCCCGAATTCTGTCATACATCTGAGGCTGTGTGAAATAGGGTTCATCCCCTTCATTATGACCGTACCGGCGATAGCAAATCATGTCAATGACCACATCTTTGCCAAAGGTCATCCGATAATCCGCGGCAAGTCTGATGACATGGACAACCGCTTCGGGATTTTCGCCATGGACATGGAAAATGGGAACCATGAGCATTTTGGCGATGTCTGTGGAATATCGGGTGGAGCGTGCGTTCTCAGGCAACGTGGTGTAACCGATCTGGTTGTTAATTACGATATGAATCGTACCTTCAGTGCTGTAACCGTCCAACTGAGACAGATTAAGGGTTTCAGCGACAACGCCCTGTCCGGCAAAAGCCGCGTCGCCATGAATCAGGATGGGCAACACCTGATTTCGTCTCTCTCTGTCCGGTAAATCCTGCCGGGCACGGGCAATGCCTTCAACCACGGGATCCACAGATTCGAGATGACTCGGATTATTGACAAGAAAAACTCGGAGCATCTGATTATTTGCAAGTTTAATGTCAGCGAGATATCCGTTGTGGTACTTCACATCTCCGGCTCCCACGAGTGTATCCGGATCATAGCTATTGATAAACTCACGAAATATTTCCTCGTAAGATTTGTAAAGAATATTGGTCTGAACATTCAGGCGTCCCCGGTGCGCCATCCCGAGGATAATCTCCTTGCAATTCTCGCCGGAAACATGCAGGAGAAGCGCATCCAGCATGGGAATGAGGGATTCTCCGCCTTCAAGAGAAAAACGGGTCTGCCCCATGTATTTTTTATTGAGGAATTGCTCGAACAGGGCCGCCTGGTAAAGTTTGTTCAGAATTCGGATTTTTGCCTCGGGTTCCAAACTCGGGTGATTGCGAACCGGCTCCATACGGTCCTGTAGCCAGCCGCGTTCCTCCGGGTCTTGGAGGTGCATGTATTCCGCACCCACGGAGCGGCAGTAAGTTTCCCGGAGCATCTGAATAATGTCCCGGAGGGGTGCCCGCCGGGTTTGGGAAAACCGCCGGGTATAAAATTCCTCATTCAGATCATCAGGCGTGAGCCTGAATGCGGAGATATCCAAAAGCGGATGACTTATCGGACACGCGGCCAACGGATCCAGACATGCCAGTAAATGCCCCACATCCCGGTACCGATATTTAAGTGCCTCCACACGGGATTGCCGTAATGCCTGATCTTCGGTGCAGGTGGAAGCCGCGTCATCCGGCTTTGCTGCTCCGGCCAGTTCAAAGCCCTCAAAGAAAAATCGCCAGTCCCGGGAAACTGAGTCAGGATCCGTTTTCCATAACTGATATTGTGCGTCAATATAGTTTGCATTTAAGGTTTCAGGAATATCCATGTTGTGTCACCTCAATATAATTATTTTTCTTGAAAAATTCTCGTTCCCAGGCTCTGCCTGGGAACGCATACCGGAGGCTCTGCCTCATCATGTATCTCGGAGCAGCTTACTCGTTCCCAGGCTCTGCCTGGGAACGCATACCGGAGGCTCTGCCTCATCATGTATCTCGGAGCAGCTTACTCGTTCCCAGGCTCTGCCTGGGAACGCATACCGGAGGCTCTGCCTCATCATGTATCTCGGAGCAGCTTACTCGTTCCCAGGCTCTGCCTGGGAACGCATACCGGAGGCTCTGCCTCATCATGTGTCTCGGAGCAGCTTACTCGTTCCCAGGCTCTGCCTGGGAACGCATACCGGAGGCTCTGCCTCATCATGTATCTCGGAGCAGCTTACTCGTTCCCAGGCTCTGCCTGGGAACGCATACCGGAGGCTCTGCCTCATCATGTATCTCAGAGCAGCTTACTCGTTCCCAGGCTCTGCCTGGGAACGCATACCGGAGGCTCTGCCTCATCATGTATCTCGGAGCAGCTTACTCGTTCCCAGGCTCTGCCTGGGAACGCATACCGGAGGCTCTGCCTCATCATGTATCTCGGAGCAGCTTACTCGTTCCCAGGCTCTGCCTGGGAACGCATACCGGAGGCTCTGCCTCATCATGTATCTCGGAGCAGCTTACTCGTTCCCAGGCTCTGCCTGGGAACGCATACCGGAGGCTCTGCCTCATGTATCTCAGTGTGGCTTATGATTCACATGAAGCTGCCACGCAAGGCAGAGCCTTGTGTATGCGTTCCCAGGCAGAGCCTGGGAACGAGTGTGGTATTGGTGTCATATGACAAATGTGGGTTGAACGATTTCCAATATGCGTTCTTTGGAATAAAGAGGCCCGCATCCTATTCCCGGACATTCCTGAGAAATCCTTTTCCATTTTTCCTCGGATCGCAGATTGTCAAACCAAAACGGAAATGTTCTGCATTGCATGGGTCTTACCGGATAAATCTCACATCCGTTGTCATAAAACAGACACCGCCACTCTGAGTCTTCTCTGATGGTATGGCTGTTTTTGTAAGGATAGAGATATTTCTTTGTGAAATCCGGGACAGAAATACCCAAAAATTCTGCTATACATGCAATTTCCGATTTGTCAACATACACGGTTCCGGGGCTTCCTGTGCAGCAGACGCCGCAGCCCTGGCACTCAAACTGAATGCCTTCATCAAAAAAATAAGTTCTGTCATATGACCATTTCTTTGGCAAAATTGAAATTCTCCTCCGTAGGCTATAATTGCGGGACTCTAATTACCGGACGGGGTTGCAAACCCTGTCCCGCACAACGAATTTTTATTCAGCAGTTATATTTGCACCTTGAATTCTTTCCATGAATTCATCAACCGCTGATTTGAATTCATGAAGATCCACCTCATCAATATGGCGTGAAAGTTTGATGCGCTTCTCAGGCATGTTCAGAATTTTTCTCATTTTTTCGTCATAATTTCTGATGATCTCAGAAGCGAGTTTTGTCTTTAAAATCATATCTCCGGCGATATCTTTGGGCCAGACACCAAGTCTCGCTTTTTTATCAACATAAAAAACAGAGACTTTTCGTCCATTTTGCGGAATCGTGAATTTTACATGCAAATTTGGTTTGGCAACGATCTTAATCCCATCTTTTTTCCGGTACTCATCAACAATACTTTTGGCTTTTTCATAACTCTCCGGAACATTCTCCTTTAACATCTCCCAAAATTCTTCTTCAGTTGTGATTTTAGTTTTAGTTTTAGCTATACAAGGTCTGATTGCGATGCGAGGCACAATAAGCAAAGGCCAGTCAGCACCTGTTTCTGTCCAATATCCGCTGAGTTCTATGAGTGCGAATCTGATACCGAGATTCGGATAGTTATTCAGATAGTCCGCCATTTTAAAGACAGGCGCTCTGATCTTGTCACTGACAATCACGGTGAGAAAACGCCCGGCTTGGAGATTTTTTGTGACCTTTGCAATAAAGGCAGGCTTGCCGCCATCGAGAGTGCCAAGCTGATTCTCCACCCAGTCTGCCAATTCAGACTCAACGCCTTCATATTTTTTGAGGTATTTTTTCGCAGCAAGATTCAGTTCATTGTAGGTCCATGCGGATAAGGAACTGGCATAGTCAATGGCCTGGGCCACGACCTTTCTTTTTGCCTCGGGGTTCTGCCAAAGCTTGGTTTCCACCAGAATCACATGACCGCTATGGCTGATAAACAGATTGTCAATCCGGCCCGTATCTGTTGACACCTCATATCCGATGGGAATCATGGGCCAGTAAACCGGGTCAATATCCGCGATGGGCAGGATATCAGGTCTGGTTCGCAAAAGATTCTGCAACCATGCCTCATTATAAATCTTTTGCTGTTCCTGTATCGGATGAAGCTTCCGGCCCGAACCGTCTTCCTTCATTATGTAGGCGAAGGCTTCCGCATCTTTTCCGTGGGACAGGCAGTAAGATGCGGAAGGAAAAACAAGAATCGCCAAAAAAAGACAACACATTGTAAAAACATAACGAATACGCATAAATACTCCTTTCTTTAAGGTTAGGTGATACGGACAAAATCCGGAGAGTCAAACTTACAGTTTGACAATTCCCCGCTAATCAGCGTTTTGAATTCTTTTCATGAATTCATCAACCGCTGATTTGAATTCATGAATATCCACCTCGTCAATATGGCGTGAAAGCTTGATGCGTTTCTCAGGCATGTTCAGAATTTTCTTCATTTTTTCGTCATAGTTTCTGATGATCTCAGAAGCGAGTTTTGTCTGCAAAATCATATCTCCCGCGATATCTTTGGGCCAGACACCAAGTCTCGCTTTTTTATCAACATAAAAAACAGAGACTTTTCGTCCGTTTTGCGGAATCGTGAACCTTACATGCAAAGTTTGCTTGACAACAATTTCAATGCCATCTTTTTTCCGATACTCATCAACAAGATTTCTGACTTTATCATAACTATCCGGAGCGTTTCTTTTTAACGCTGTCCAAAAACCAATCGGAGGCGGAGGCGGAGGCGGAGGTGTAGATGGGCAAGGTCTGTTGATTGCAATGCGAGGCACAATAAGCAGGGGCCAGTTCGCATCTGTTTCTGTCCAATATCCTTTGAGTTCTATGAGTGCGAATTTGATACCGAGATTCGGATAGTTATTCAGATAGTCCGCCATTTTAAAGACAGGCGCTCTGATCTTGTCACTGACGATGACGGTGAGAAAACGTCCGGCTTGGAGATTTTCTGTGACCTTTGCAATAAAAGCAGGTTTGCCTCCGGCCGGTGGGCCAAGTTGCTTCTCCACCCAGTCCGCCAGATCGGATTCAGTGGTTTCGTATTTTTTGAGGTATTTTTTAGCGGCAATGTTCAGTTCATTGTAAGTCCATCCGGATAAGGAACTGGCATAGTCAATGGCCTGTGCCACGACCTTTCTTTTTGCCTCGGGGTTCTGCCAAAGCTTGGTTTCCACCAGAATCACATGGCCGCTATGACTGATAAACAAATTGTCAATCCGGCCCGTATCTGTTGACACCTCATATCCGATGGGTATCATGGGCCAGTAAACCGGGTCAATATCTGCGATGGGCAGGATATCAGGTCTGGTCCGCAAAAGATTCTGCAACCATGCCTCATTATAAATCTTTTGCTTTTCCTGTATCGGATGAAGTTTCCGGCCCGAACCGTCCTCCTCCATTATGTAGGCGAAAGCTTCCGCATCTGTTCCGTGAGACAGGCAGTAAGATGCGGAGGGAAAAACAAGGATTGCCAAAACAAGACAACACATTGTAAAAACATAACGAATACGCATAAATACTCCTTTCTTTGAAATGGGAAGAAATTTATGATCCGGAGTGCAAAAATTTTATTTTTGCACTTGCGAAAATAAAATTTTCGCACTCCGGAAAAAACTCAGCACTTGCGAAAATAAAATTTTCGCACTCCGGAAAAAAACTCAGCACTTGCGAAAATAAAATTTTCGCACTCCGGAAAAAACTCAGCACTTGCGAAAATAAAATTTTCGCACTCCGGAAAAAAACTCAGCACTTGCGAAAATAAAATTTTCGCACTCCGGAAAAAAACTCAGCACTTGCGAAAATAAAATTTTCGCACTCCGGAAAAAACTCAGCACTTGCGAAAATAAAATTTTCGCACTCCGGAAAAAACTCAGCACTTGCGAAAATAAAATTTTCGCACTCCGGAAAAAACTCAGCACTTGCGAAAATAAAATTTTCGCACTCCGGAAAAAACTCAGCACTTGCGAAAATAAAATTTTCGCACTCCGGAAAAACTCAGCACTTGCGAAAATAAAATTTTCGCACTCCGGAAAAACTCAGCACTTGCGAAAATAAAATTTTCGCACTCCGGAAAAAAACTCAGCACTTGCGAAAATAAAATTTTCGCACTCCGGAAAAAAACTCAGCACTTGCGAAAATAAAATTTTCGCACTCCGGAAAAAAACTCAGCACTTGCGAAAATAAAATTTTCGCACTCCGGAAAAAAACTCAGCACTTGCGAAAATAAAATTTTCGCACTCCGGAAAAAAACTCAGCACTTGCGAAAATAAAATTTTCGCACTCCGGAAAAAAACTCAGCACTTGCGAAAATAAAATTTTCGCACTCCGGAAAAACTCAGCACTTGCGAAAATAAAATTTTCGCACTCCGGAAAAAACTCAGCACTTGCGAAAATAAAATTTTCGCACTCCGGAAAAACTCAGCACCTGCGAAAATAAAATTTTCGCACTCCGGAAAAAACTCAGGTACTTCGCTTTCCGACACCGTTTTTCTGCAAAAGTTTTTCCAGCTTTTCGTAAGGCTGCGCGCCGACCAGCCTGCTCTGATTTATCACAAAACTCGGAACCGCCTTAATTTCTTTTTTCTGAGAACGAGACCAGTCCTCATCCACCGCTGTTTTAAACGACCTCATTTCAAGCACCTCTCCGGCTTCCTTTCGAGAGAGATTCACCGATTCCGCCAGTTCCAGAAGCACCGGAATTTTGGCAATGTTCTTTCCATCCGCAAAATATGCTTTGAAAACAGCATGATGGAATTCGTCTCCTCTGTTCTGCGTTTCAGCCCAAAGCCCTAGCTCCTGAGCCAGCCGGCTATTATATGTTTTTTTTGTTTCTTCGAAAGGCAGACCAAATCCGGCCGCAGTCTTTTTCAACCCCTTCATTATTTTGTCAATATTCACAGGCTGCCCCTTAAAAAGCTCTTCAAGCGTAAGCCCCTGCTCCGGTGTGTTCGGATGAAGCGGAAAAGCCCGCCATCGAATAAGAATCTCATATTCTTTTTTAAGTTTTTCAATACGCCCGGTAATGAAATAGCACCAGGGTCAGATATAATCGGAAAATATTTCAAGAGTTAAAGGAACACTCATTTTTTCTCCTCACTTTCAAGTTTCACTTGATCATCAAGTTCTTTACCTGTCATTCCTGCGAAAGCAGGAATGACAAACTGTTGTGGAAATCATCTCAGAAAATTTGATCATCGAGTTTCAAGTTTCCAGTTTCCAGTTTCCAGTTTCAAGTTTCAAGTTTCCAGTTTCAAGTTTCAAGTTTCCAGTTTCAAGTTTCAAGTTTCAAGTTCCGAGTTTCAAGTTTCAAGTTTCAAGTTCCGAGTTTCAAGTTTCAAGTTTCCAGTTTCCAGTTTCAAGTTCCGAGTTTCAAGTTTCAAGTTCCGAGTTTCAAGTTTCAAGTTTCAAGTTTCAAGTTTCAAGTTTCGAGTTCCGAGTTTCAAGTTTCAAGTTCCGAGTTTCAAGTTTCAAGTTCCGAGTTTCAAGTTTCAAGTTTCAAGTTTCAAGTTTCAAGTTTCCAGTTTCAAGTTTCAAGTTTCAAGTTTCAAGTTTCAAGCCCCTCATTTCCGCCAAAACTCCGGCACAAGAAGAATGATAACCGTATAAATTTCAAGTCGTCCCAGGAGCATGCACCATATCAGGAGCCATTTGCCAGATTCGGGTATCAGGGCGAAATTTTCAGCCGGGCCTACAAGTCCGAACCCCGGTCCGATATTTCCTATTGTGGCCGCGATTGCCCCGAATGATGTGACAAAATCCACGCCCATGCCTGCGAGCAGGACAGAACAGAACGCATAGAGAATCATGTAAAGTGCAAGAAAACCGAGAATACTTCGCATAACCCCCTCTGGCACGGTTTTTCCGCCAATTTTTATATGAGTGACCGCATGGGGATGAATCAGGGAAAACAGCTCTTTGTAGCAGTATTTAAAAGCGAGCATGGCGCGAAGGCATTTCATGCCGCCGCCGGTGGAACCGGCAGAAGCCCCTAAAAACATGCACAGCAGGATGATAATCTGAGACATGGCAGGCCAAGTTTCATAATCTGCCGTGGCAAAGCCGGTGGTCGTAATAATGGAAACAATCTGGAAAACGGCAAAACGAAACGCCTCGCCAATGGTCTGGTATGTTGCACCGTAAATATCAAAACTCACAACAGCGGTCAGCAAAATAACCACCCCTAAAAAAAAGCGGCATTCCGAATCCCGCCAGAAAGCAAGGGATTCCCCTTTCAGAAACTGATAATGAAGGGAAAAATTAATCCCGGCCAGCACCATAAAAACCGTGATGATGCTATCAAAATAAATACTGTCATAATGAGCAATGGAACTATTTTTTGTTGAAAAACCGCCTGTGGGCATGGTTGTGAACGCATGATTCAACGCGTCATAAATATCCATTCCCCCGATCATGAGCAGGATGATTTCAGCCAATGTAATTCCCGCGTACACTTTCCAGAGAATCATTGCCGTATCTCTGATACGCGGTTTGAGTTTATCCGGGACAGGACTGGGAACCTCGGCCTTATACAACTGCATCCCCCCGACTCCCAGAAAAGGAAGGATAGCCAGGGATAAAACAATAATTCCCATGCCGCCCAGCCATTGGATAAAACTCCGCCAAAAAAGCAGTCCCTTTGGAACCGCCTCAATGTTGGTCAGAACAGATGAGCCGGTTGTGGTGAAACCTGAAACCGATTCAAAGAACGCATTTACAAAAGTCCCGAACTCCCCGCCTGAGAAATAAAACGGGAACGCACCGAACACCCCCACGGCTGTCCATCCCAGGGCAACAATTGCCATGCCTTCACGGGGACTGATATATTCAGTCTTAGGGCTTCTGAAAAACAAGCACAGTAAAAGACCGCATATAATTGTCAGATTCATGGAATCTAAAAGCGGAAGGACACTCTCATCTCCGTAAATAAGACCCACGAAAAGCGGGCACACCATGAACACTCCCAAAAAAAAGATCAACATTCCGATAATATGAAATATATAGCGCCAACGCATCTGTAATCTTCTCCATTTTTCACCTTAACACCTAACACCTAACACCTAACACCTAACACCTTAACACCTTAACACCTTAACACCTTAACACCTTAACACCTTAACACCTTAACACCTAACACCTAACACCTAACACCTAACACCCTAACACCTAACACCTAACACCTAACACCTAACACCTAACACCTAACACCTTAACACCTTAACACCTTAACACCTAACACCCCTCTAAAAAAACTCCAGTTTCACCTCAAGAATTTTTTCCATCTTGGGAATAGCATCTCTTTTTGCGAATATGATAATTCTGTCATTCGGATGAATCACGCTTTCACCTGAAGGGATTGTTATCTCATTTTCACGGATGATGCTGATCACCAGCACCCCTTTTGGAAGAGAAATATCTTTTAACGGCTTGCCCACAATATCCGAGGTCTCCAAAGCCACAGCTTCCACGACTTCGGCCCCTTCCCCTTTAATGGATTTGGCAGAAAGCACCTTACCCCGGCGGATGTATTGCAAAATCGTATTCACGGCCGAAAGTCTCGGATCTACGACCTGTTCGATACCAATGGCCGACATCAGGGGAAAATAACCAAACTTGCTGATTTTTGTTATGGTCTTTTTTGCGCCCATGCGCTTGATAAGAAGCGATGCCAGAATATTGGTCTCCTCATCGCTGGTCAGCGTAATTGCGACATCTGTATCCTGAATATTCTCTTCGGTGAGGATCCCCTGATCAGAGCCGTCTCCGCACAGCACAACCGTTTTATTCAACTGTTCTGCAAGCTGTGTGCATTGATCCGGATCTTTTTCAATGATTTTCGTATGGATGGATTTTTTCTCAAGCAGGGAGGCCAGCCTGAAGCCGATGCGTCCGCCTCCCACAATGAGGGCACGGCGTACTGGTTCCGCATATTTGTTAAAAGTTTTCAGGGTATCCATGAGGTTCTCTTCTTTACTGATAAAATAAAAGGTATCCCCCGGCAACAGACTGTCATTTCCGGTGGGAATAATCAGTTCCTCATCCCGAATGACTGCGGCAATAAGAGGAATTTGTTTTCCCGAAGCCTGGGAAAGTTTGGCAAAAGGAATACCCGCCATTTTTGTATCCTCTTTGTCCAACTGTATTCCGATCAGTTTCAAATGACCTCCTGCAAATTCACTCACATCAACGGCTCCTGGCACACTCATCAGCCGGTCAATGGTTCTCACCACCTCAACTTCCGGATTGATGATGGTGTCAATATGAGGTGCGCTGGAACGAAAATTGCTATGATATTTATCATAATCCGCATCCCGTATCCGAGCCAGCTTTTTTGTTGCGGGAGAAATAATATCTGTAAGAAGACAGGCCACCAAATTTGTTTCGTCCTTATTTGTAACAGCGAGAAGTATCTCGGCATTTTTGATACCTGCTTCCTCCAGTACAAGCGGACTGCTTCCTGATCCGTTAATCACCTGAACATCTATGTTGTCAGACACTCGGCGAATGGCATCAGGATTGCTGTCAATAATCACCACATCTTTGTTTTCAAGCGCAAGTCGGCTCGCAATGTGGAAACCAACCTCGCCCGCGCCTACGATTACGATTTTCAATGTAACAACTCCTTTTTTGAAACTTGAAACTGGGGACTATGCATGAATTTTTGATATTTCAAATTTCAAATTTCAAATTTCATCTTAAATGTCGTTCCCGATTCTTTACTACTATGGAAATCCAATGTCCCATCTATCTGTCTTGTCAGGCCGGTTATTATTTTCAGACCCAATGTTTTTGGGCTTTCTATACCTTTATTCTCTGGAAAGCCGACCCCGTCATCGCTTACTGTCAATGTAAAACTGTCATCATTATCTGCTTTGACGCTGACCGTAATTTTTCCTTTTTCCCTGTTCGTAAAAGCGTGTTTAAAACAATTTGAAATGAGTTCGTTCATGATCAGACCGCAAGGAATCGCTGTGCTTATGTTTAACAGAATTTTATCAATATCTGTATGTAACCTGATTCTGCCAGGCTTTGTCTGATAAGCGTGAAACAAACGTGTTATAAGGTTCGGGGCATAATCAGAAAAATCAATCTCCGCGAGATTTTCAGATTTGTACAACTGTTCATGGATCAGCGCCATGGATTTTATACGTCCCTCTATAATCCGAAATTCCTGAATGGTCTGCGGGTCCTGAATTGAAGTCATTTGCATATTGAGCAAGCTTTCAATAACATGCAAATTATTTTTGACACGGTGATGAATTTCCTGCAGAAGCACTATTTTTTCTTTGAGCGATGCTTTAATTTTTTCTTCAGCCTGCTTGCGCTCTTCAATATCTTCCTGAACCGTTACCCACAGGGCATTATGTATGGAATGCTGAAAAGCGGACACTTTTGCATGGGTTAAAAACGGTTTTCCGTTTTTCCTGATATTGGTCACCTCTCCTTCCCATATGCCTGTCTCATTTAAAACAGATATAATTTCTTGGGCTGTTTCCTCAGGAGATTTGTACATGGGTGCGTTAATCAGAGTGATATGCCTGCCGAGCAGCTCGCTCCGTTCATAGCCAAGCATTTTATCAAACGCGGGATTTGTATAAATAAAGACTCCGTTATCAGCCTGGACAATGTTCACTCCTTCGGCCATATTATCCATTGCCAGACCATACAGCTTCAATTCTTCCTCGGTCCGCAGATGTTCGTTGATCTTTTTTTTCAAATTTTCATTGGCCTCGGCAAGCTCCTCGGTTCTTTTACGAACTTCTTCTTCCAGGCCATGATAAGCATCTTTCAACTTGGCTACCATGGCTTTAAAAGCCCGGGCAAACTGACCAAGCTCGTCTTTTGATTCAACAGGAATTTCCTTGTCCAAATTCCCCTGACTGATTTCAATCACTGCGCTCATCAGTGCGGACAGAGGTTGTATGATAGTCCGGGTAAGCAGTATCACAAAAATAACGCTGCCTAAAATAGTTATGATAACAAGCAGATAGGCGGTATTCAGCGTTTTTCCCCTTATATCTGATGTTTCATTCAAAAACGCCTCTGCTTTGCTCTGAGCAAAATCACTCAGCGACAGCATGGCTGTGTTAACTTTGTCCACATGCCGGGCACCTTTGCCTTTTGTTATGGCAGCGGCTTCATCTTTTTTACCCTGACGCGTTAAAGCGATGACTTCATCACGAATGGCTTTCCATTCCCTGAACGCCTTTCTGGCATCTTCATACATTCTTTTTTCGCCTAAAAAGCGTTCCTCTATTATTTTAAAATCCTTATAGACCTCTTTTTCATATTTGTCTGCGATTCGGACAGCCTCATCTGTCTCAGCATCACTTTTAGCCAGGGCCACATCTTTCATTGCACGGTGAATTCGGATAATATTGCCATCAACTCTGAAGACAGCGTTACTGACGGCAAGCGGATGCCTGTACATCATGCCCGTCAGATCTGATAAAAACCCCATCCGATTAATAATGAAAAGGCTCACGATGGCAAAAAGCAAAAGAATCAGGCTGAATCCGATTCCAAGTCTTATGCCAATACTTAACTCTTTAAACTTTTTCAACATAGTAATAATTTGAAATTTGAAATTTAATGATTTTTTTGCAAAGTTTCGAGTTTCAAGTTTCGAATTTCAAGTTTCAAGTTTCAAGTTTCAAGTTTCAAGTTTCAAGTTTCAAGTTTCGAATTTCAAGTTTCGAATTTCAAGTTTCAAGTTTCAAGTTTCAAGTTTCAAGTTTCGAGTTTCAAGTTTCAAGTTTCAAGTTTCAAGTTTCGAATTTCAAGTTTCAAGTTTCAAGTTTCGAATTTCAAGTTTCAAGTTTCAAGTTTCAAGTTTCACAATATCAGAATGCACAGGCAGATGACCAGCAACAGTGCTATCCAATCTTTTTTACCAGATGAAAGCTCCGGGTCTGTCCGATTTTCAGAATAACATCTTGCTTCCATGGCGACAATAAGTTTATCAGCGTCTTCAAAGGTTCGACGCATGAGCGGAATGGTAAACTTTATTAACCGATACACAGGGTTTTTCCGGTTTTCGATTCCTCTTGCACGCTGGGCATCGGCAGTCTCTTTTGCCTGGTTGAGAATGGTCGGTATAAAGCGCATCACCAGACTGATCATGGTGGCGACTCTTTTTGCGGGAATAAACGGAAAAGGAGTCAGAAACCATTCCACAGCCGCTTTGATTTCCGAGGGCCGGGTGGTCGAAACAAATATCAGTCCCAGCAAAACCACAGTCCCCAGGCGTCCGCAGACAAGTATGCCATCATACAATCCCTGAGAGGTCATCGTCAGCCCCATAAATTCGATGACCGGGGTTCCGGGAGTTGATAAAGCCCTGGCAATGAGAACAAAAGTCAGCAGGATAAGAAAATACTGAATTTCCTTTAAAACGGATATGAATGAGACACGGATATGAATGATGGCAAAAACAAGCAGGAGAATTAAAAGAGAAAGTCCCGGGATATATGCTTTCAGGCTTGCAAGGCTGATAAGAATAAGACATGCAAGTTTAAACCGGGAATCCAGGATATGAAGAAGGGAAGTTCCGGTGCGATAACCAAAAACAGTCAGTTCAGCCATGATCCGATTTCCATGCCCAGGCGGGAAGCGCAGGGCTGTCTTACGCCGTAAGTCTCGACATCTGTGACAATCTGATCCGGAGTCCCGTCTCTTACAATTTTCCCGTCTTTCATAATGACCAGACGGTTTGCATGACCAAGGACTTTTTCCAGATCATGGGTGGTTAGCAGAATGGTGTGCCCTGCCTCATGCAGAGAAAGAATCTGTTTTAATATCTGCCTGACACCGGGATAATCAAGGTTGGAAAAAGGTTCGTCAAACACCAGTATCTTGGGATTCATGGCAAGAACGCCGGCAATGGCGAGCCTCCGTTTTTCTCCGCCGGAAAGCACATGGGGTCTCTGATCTGCGAAAGATGCCAGCCCCACGGCATTTAATGCGTGAGACACCCGTTTTTTTATTTCCGGCCTGCTCAGACAAAGATTTTCCGGGCCGAACGCCACGTCTTCAGACACGGTTTCCCCGACAATCTGGCTGTCCGCGTCCTGGAACACCATGCCGACCATCTGCCTTGCCCTTACAACATTCTCGGACACGGAAATTCCGTCGAGTATGACTGTTCCTGCTGTGGGCAGAAAAAGTCCGTTCAGATGCCGCAACAATGTTGTTTTTCCTGATCCGTTCTGACCGGAGATAACAACAAACTCCCCCTCCCGAACCATCAGGTTAATGTTCTCTATCCCCATTGCTCCGTTTGAAAAACGGTGGGTGAGGTTGATTATTTCAAGAATGTTCATGTCAGTTGTTAGTGAAGGCTCTGCTTACTGGTTTTATGTTTTGTTATGAACATGCTTCTCGGTTACATGCCATTTATGAATCAAAAAGACTGCGTTGTCTTAGCTCATTGTCTGAAGAATGAGATGGTTCATCACCGTACATTTTTTTCACTGTACTCATAAAGTTTGAGACAGAACCATTGTGATTACCAAGGAACCACTTAATATGATTCGACAGATAGGCTTCTCTGATTTTTTTATCATTCAAATCTTTCGGAACTCTTTCCATTCTCGAATCAATACTGTCAAAGCCGAGGCAGGGCTTTTTGAGTCTTTGTTTTATCATTTCAACATATTCAGGATTCAGTTCAATGCCAAGACATTTTCTTTTCAGTTGCTGACAGACTCTTAATGTTGTCCCGCTTCCGGCAAAAGGATCAACAATTAAATCCGCCTCATCAGATGAAGCCAGCACCATTCTTTCAATCAGGCCCTCTGGTTTCTGGGTGGGATGATTTTGCCTGTTTTCATTACAATAATGAACATGAAAAAAGTCCAGACATCTCCGGGATTGGCTCCTCTCATGTTGTTTCTTGACCGGTAATATTTCTGAGGAACTCTGACATTATTTAAATTAAATTTGAATTTTTCTGATTTGGCGAACATCAGGATGTCATCATGTCGCGGAGAAAAGCCTTTGGTTTTGCCGATGCCCTGTGTATAATGCCAAGTGATCCAGCTATTAAAATACATTCCTAATTTTCGCTCTAAAATATCATACAGGTATGAGATAAATCTGACTCCCATGAACACATAAAGCGTGCCTGTACTCTTTAAAATGTGATGTGCTTCTCCGAGCCAACAGACCGAGAAATCCAAATATTCATTAAATCCCTTGAGATCATGGTTCATAATTTCTACCTAAATTATAAGGCGAAGCTGCAATAACAAGATCAACAGATGCGCTTTTAATATTCTTCAGTTCTGACAAGGCATCACTTTGAATAATTTGAATTTTATTGTTCATTATTTGATCCATTCATGTTTTTCCGCTATTTCCAGCCATTGTTGGTATCCCTTCTTTGAGGCAATAAATTTTCTGTCTAATAACTGACAAAACGCCCACACATTTCGATTTTCTCTTGTAACATAGTGAATATCTTTTATTTGTAGTTGTCCTGTCTCTAAGGCCGGGTTATAACTGATATCAGACTCAGAGATATATTTCAGATCATAAGCATTAAAGTCAACAACTTCCATAACTCCCATCATCATTTTTGTTTCTGAGTTCTTCTGACTAAAAACTTTATATTTTATTGAAAAAATAACAAAAATATAGTCAGGATCTTTTATGTACGCAGTTCTTATTCGGGCAAAAGAGGTTATATTCGGGGATATTGCACTATTTTTGATGTCTTTGCTTGTCGCTTTGACATCCACATTTGCTGTCACAGATGTCTGACGCTTTCTTTTCCTTTTGAACTGAAGAATGACATCAGCCATATTCAGACGTTCACCTGCTTCAACATTTATAAGCTGATATTCATTATTCTCATCTTCAAGAACCTCAGAAAAAGTTTCAAAAGCCCATGCTTCAATGAAAGGTCCGGCGATTTTATTAATATTCTCCATCGGAAGACCGAGTTTAAGGTTTGTGTTTATGATGATCTTATTTCGGTTCTCATCCATAGCAGTTCGCATAATATTCTCAATTGAATTTATTATAAAATCAGAATATTCCATGTAGTCTTCAGATTCCAGAGGAATTTTAAATTCGAGTTCATCATAAATCTTACTCAATTGATTTTTCTCCTTATATAATAAATTAAAGGCGCACAATCATAGCTTTTCAAAAGTTAAATTTCACAAGCAACTCACATGCGAAATGCTCCTGCTATTTTGTTGTAAACCCCAGTTGGTCAACGATCTCCAAATCCTGTTGCAAGGTCTGACCCGTTGTTGTGAGATAGTTTCCTGTCATGATGCCGCTTGCGCCTGCATAAAAAACCATCGGGTGGAGAGATTTGAGATTGGCTGTTCTGCCGCCGCAAATAAAAATATCCTTATTGGGTAAGATATATCGAAACAACGCAATGATTTTCAGACATCGGAGCGGTGTGAGTCCGCTGTGATTTTCCAGCGGTGTTCCTTTGATCGGAACCAGAAAATTAATCGGAACAGCATCAACATCCAAGTCCCTGAGTGCCAGTGCCAGTTCAAGTATCTGTAAATCTGTTTCTCCGATGCCGAATATACCGCCGGCGCACACAGAAAGCCCTGCTGCCTTGGCTGCCATAATTGTATCCACACGCTCCTGATATGTGTGCGTATTGCAGATATTTTTGAAAAAGCTTTCTGCTGTCTCCAAATTATGATGATATCTGCTCACGCCTGCGGCTTTCAATGTTTCAAAATCCTCCTGATCAAGAATTCCCAGGGAAGCGCAGTAACTCACCTTATCTGAGTCAAGCTCGGAAAACGCCTCAGCTACAGCCTCAACTTCTTTTTTGGAGAGACGCTTCCCGCTTGTGACAATGGAATATCTGTTTACAGGGGCCTCGGCAGCATATAATGCCCCTTCCTGAAGTTTCTCTTTTGACAGCAGCGGATAAACAGGCACGTCTGTTTGTGAAAATTTGGACTGGGAGCAGAACGTGCAGTTTTCTGTGCATCTGCCGGATTTGCCGTTGCAGATATTACAAAGATGAACTGTTTTGCCAAAATAATGATTGCGGATCATGTCCGCACCCGGCAGAAGGGTA
The DNA here is from genome assembly GCF_017377395.1 of Desulfonema magnum. Classification (GTDB taxonomy): domain Bacteria; phylum Desulfobacterota; class Desulfobacteria; order Desulfobacterales; family 4be13; genus Desulfonema_C; species Desulfonema_C magnum. Next base: position 2,713,207 of record NZ_CP061800.1, read on the forward strand.
AATGCGTCATGTTCGGGAATGCTTGCCAGTGTTTTACAAGTTTCAATCTCCGGGGCATTCCCGGCTATAATATCTTTTGCAAGCTGTAATAAAGTATTTTTATCCATGTGTTAAGCCTCAGCCTCAGCCTCAGCATAAGAAGCAGCCTCAGAGGTTTGAATGACAGGCCGCAATGCTTTTGCAATGGCAACAGCAGCCGCAATCTTCAAAACATCCCCCAAAAGAAAAGGAAGCATGCCCCCGATCAGTGCTTCGCCAAATCCCATGCCTGTTACGATTTTCAGCCATGTCACCCCCAGAGCATAGACAATGACTACCCCGCAGATCATTGCCACAATATCAAAAAGAACCCGGCCGTTGGCTTTTTCTGTTATCAGACCGATAATGTAAACAGCGGGAAGATAAGAAATAAGATAACCGCCGGTGGGACCTGCAAAGCGGCCGATCCCTCCGGCACCTCCGGCAAATACGGGAAGACCGCAGGCACCTGCCAGAAGATACACTGCCACACTTGCAAGCCCCCATCTGCTTCCCAGCAGAAGTGCGGAAAGCATGACAAAAAGGTTCTGAAGCACTATGGGAACAGGACCTATGGCAACTGAAATATAGGATCCGACTGCAATTAATGCAGCAAAAAGTGAAGCATACACAGTCATTCGAAGCTGGTTGGAAAGATTCATAATTTTTTTATTTTCCTTTGGTAATTTGAAACTTAAAACTTGAAATTCGGAGGCTCGGGGGATTTTCATGTATGTGACTGTTCCGAGTTTCAAGTTTCAGGTTTCATTGTTTCTCTTTTGATAATTTCTGGCAGAAAAAACCTGCTGTTTTGATTTTTATTAACAAATTAATTTTTCAGTGAAAATCATCAGCCATGCCACAGACTTCCGAGTGCAATACTGTGACCATAAGTTTATAAAGATACCTCAAATGTTCCAATGGGTCAAATATTATTTTTGTAGGGTTTTGCAATATATCGGTACAGGTTTGCTTAAATTGGGATTATTTTAAAATCAGATAGTTATTGAACGAATTAGACTGAACTTCGGACCGCTGAAAAAAATTTTTCCAGGGAATTAATTTGTTTCAAAAAACAACATTTCTATTCAGTGTGATATTTTTTTGGTTGACCTGACAGCTTTAAAAAGCTTAAAAAATGTTTTAAAATTAAAACTTGAAAATGCCATACAATAAGATAAGAAATCAGCAGATGCCGATTTTTCCTTGTTTTTAAAGGGATATGGAACAGTTTTGTCAATTTTATACCTTTGTAGCAATGACATCATTTAAATTTTAAAAAAGGAGAATTTTTAATGTCCTTTGAGACGATTTTGATTGAAAAAAAAGATAAGATGGGATTTGTCACGCTCAACCGTCCTGACCAGTTCAACACATTCAGCACACAAATGGGCCAGGAGATGAACGCTGCCCTGCTTGAACTGGAGGAAGACAGTGAGATTAGGGTAATAATTATCAGGGGAGCGGGCAAGGTATTTTCAACAGGGATTGACGTCAGCGAATTTCCCGAAAAAACACCGTCTGAGTATCAGAAATGGATCAGCCAGATGGAAGAGATGCACCTGACCATTGCATCTATGGGAAAACCTGTGATTGCCATGGCTCACAGATTTGCGGTGGCAAACGGTGCCGGACTTCTGGCGGCTGCGGATTTCGCTTTTGTGGCAGAAGGCACAAAAATAGGAACCACTGCCATTAACGTGGGATTGCTCTGTACCGGGCCGATTATTCCTATGAGTTATGTCCTAGGTAAACATAAAACCCTGGAGATGCTTCTGAGCGGAGATATGATTGAAGCTGAAGAGGCGGAGAGACTGGGACTGATCAATAAAGTTGTGCCTGCGGAAAAACTGGAGGAAGAAACAGTGGCGTTCGCTCAGAAGCTTGTTGACAAAAGCCCTGTGGCAGTTCAGATGGGGAAATCATTTTACTATAAAATGATTGACATGCCTTTCCGACAGCGGTTTGCCTATAACAGCGAAGTCTTTGGCAGATTGTGTACCACGGAAGATGCTAAAGAAGGTGTAAATGCGTTTCTTGAGAAACGGAAACCTGTTTGGAAAGGAAGATAAAGAAAAGCTCCTCTGCACAGATTAGTGATAAACAGGGGTTTCACATATGAACATTTCAAAAATGCAGCAGGTTTGCAGACCCCCGCCAGGCCCCTGGGGGGGCATATTTGTACATGTAAACATGCCATCTCCACGGGATTTTCCCGGCCCAGCATGATTTGCTACAAATATGCCCCCCTACGGGGTTTTCCCGGCTTCCCCAAAATCCGTTATAATCAGTGATTCTGTTCTCCGGCTCTCCGACAAACTGTCCCGTTTTTAACGATTTTAAAAATTTTTCAATTTAGACATCCTTCACAAAAGCTGAAAAGTAGTTTACACTTTTTTCGAGCTGTAAACTGTCAAATGAAGGATGCCGATAATTACCTCACTTTCACTGAACAACTATTCGGGATCATCTTCAATTCTGCCCCTTATCCCCCCGATAAATTTCATCAAACAGCTCTTCCGGAGTGGAAATGTCGCTGTTGCGTTTTATGGCATCCGCAATCAGTTGTTTTGCCTCCGGGGTTTTATGGCCCAACTGGGAAACAAGCACATCCAGCACCTGTTCCGCAAAATCTTCCACAACCGGATTTTCTTTTTGTTTAACATCCTGAAGCAGCGTAAATTTGCCCATTTTGCCGCCAAGTGTGGCAATAATCTTCTGGGCGGTTCTGGCTCCGATTCCTTTCAGATTCTTCAGCTTGCCGACATCTTCCGATTCAATGGCGTCTGCAATTTCAGAAACAGGGATATTCAGGGCTTTTACTGCTTTAAGAGGGCCGATGGCTTCAACAGAAACAAAATATTGAAAAAATTCTTTTTCAATTTCAGAATTAAAACCGATTAACACCGGCTTGGGCTGCCGTTCGGTCTGCTGATAATAAATATAAAGAGAAAGAGAATCACCAATGGCCTTTGTTTTGAGCGTTTGCATTACAATGGCGGGGAGCATCACCTCATAGCCCACCTGATTTGCAAGAAGAAGAATTCGCTCTTCCTCTTTTTTCAAGAGTTTGCCTTCTATATAACCAATCATTTTTATTTAACCGAAAAACTGATTTTTTTTCAGACTGTGTTCTGGTAGCGATATAAACCGATAAGGGCCAATGCCATTGCATCGGAAGCGTGAAAAGGTTTAATGGGAGTTTTCAGATTTAATACATGTCGAACGGCTTTTTCCAACTGAGCTTTGCTTGCGTTGCCGTTCCCGGTCAGCACCTGCTTGGCCTCACGAACCGGAACCTCTGTAACAGGGACATTCATCTGATAGCCGGCGAGCAGAATAACACCTGTGGCCTTTCCCAAGGTGATCCCTGATTTTGGATATTTTTCCACGGAAAAAATATCTTCCACAACCATCAGGTCGGGTTTCTCATCTTTCAATACAAGAAGAAGCCTGGAATATATATGACTGAGACGCTCCGGCAGCGGAAGCTTTTGGGATGTGTAAATAGTTCCAAATGAAAAGCCGTCAGCCTTAAGTCGCTTTCCCCGCACAACTCCCACCCCTGTCGCCGCCAGCCCCGGATCTATGCCGATAATTTTTATCACTTTGATTTAAACAGTTGTGACTCTGCGGCCACAACGAAATATAAAAATTTCAATATGTTTTTTAATAGTTAAACCTGGGGCATCCGTTCACTTCAATGAGCCTCCCTGTAAAATCAGGATATTATGCGAGAACCCCAGTTATCCGACAGCTTGCTGTTTTTTAGGTAAATCCGGGTAATTTTTCCGAAAAACCCCATTGAGTTGAACCAGCACTGGCGCGATACACATGGCATAATTTATTATTCACTCGTGCTGATTCTCATTCATCAAGGGTGTATCGCTAGATTATGCCCTTTTGGCAATCTGATTCACTTCATATATTAACCTTCTAATTTGACAAGTAAAACATAATTTTTAAATTTAAAATTCAGTATAGCCCTGTCCGATTCAATTAATTTTGGAAAAATGAGTTCAAAATTTTTTGTTTCATTATTGGCTATTATTACAGTTTTCTTAATTGTTGGATCGAAACGTTTCTTATTGTTATCAATAAGATAAAAATTACGGCTTTTGTTATTTTCAATATGAGTATATAATTTATGACTGTTTTTCATTACAACTCGAAGAGTTATGTTTTTTTGCCTTTTCTCATATTTTTCAATTTTAATACACAATCCCTCAATTGAAGTAAATTCCCCTATCCTTCCCCAAACAATCTTCTGATTATAACCTATCAATATTGATACAAGTTTATCTACATCAGTATAAGGATTAATTTTATAAATTTTCCCACCATTTTGTTTTAATTCATTTTCCATTTTATGACGCAGCCATGCTGCATTTTCCATTGCCCTGTCTATCTTATTTTTTAATTTATGATAAATTTGGGTTGCCTTTTCATACTCAGGATAGTGATCAGAACTATCCAAATAATTTATAATATCTTGAGATTTTGAAAATGGACTTTTGTTTTTCTCATAATGCAGTAACACCCAATGTTCAAAACATATACTTGAAAAACCAATCTTTACCTGTTTTCCTCTTTTTTTTGCGATTTTAAATGCTTCTGCATGTTTTGTATATCCATCTTTATCAAAAACTGCCCAGTATTGTGCGTCTTTATCATCCTTGCTTATATGAGACTGGGCCAATTCTACGAGTTCAAGTGCAGTGGTTTTATCAGTGTCTTTTACAATTACATCGAAGGCATAATCAGATTTTTCAATATCTTCTTTGATGCTTTTAAAGTATATTTCCTCTGTTTCACCTTCACAGACAATCAGTATGTAAGGTTTTAATTTCCGTTTTTTTCCTTTTCTTCTCATGCTATTCATCACCAAAAATAAATTGGATTTCCTTGATATTCGGAAGACCTCCGAATTTGCCTTTCATATACCATTGTTCAAATGGAATATCATCCGGTACCCCTTCAAAATCAGTAACAGAGAATAAATCGGTCTCTCCATATTTATTTTTTTCAGTAATCCATATCTGGTCCTTTCTGAATAATTCTTTATCTAACAATGTTGTCTCATGCGTAGAGAAGATCAGTTGGACATTTCTGGGGTTAACTTTGGGATGATGAAATAATTTAACAATAAACTTACATAATTTAGGATGTAAGCTACTTTCTAATTCATCAAAAAAAATAACGCCTCCGGTTTCAAATTTTTCCAGTATTAATCCGCCTAAAGCATATAATACTTTAGTACCATTAGATTCCTCATCAAAATTAAAAGGTGTTGCTTTTAAAATTTCTCCATTGTCATATACATTATGAACAGATTCAATTTTATACTTATTTTGACGAAAAATTTCCTGCTTTAATTCGTTAGGAAAATTTTCCGGGAGAATAAACTCATGTTCTTTTTTTTCACTAATTGATATACTATTTATTTGAGTATCTGCAATCCTGATGAATTTATCTAAGCGACGTTTTAGTTTGGCATTATCTTCTTTAACCAAAATTTCTAACATTTGTTTTGTATAACCTAGTTTTCTTATTAAATCTCCTGTTTTTATTCTGTTTTTAAAGTAGTTATAAATTCCGTTCATCTGTTTATGAGGGCTGTTACCAGTTTCGGACAGATACAAGTGATTTTCAAGTATCTTTTTGGGAACCTGCCTTTTGTCAGTAAAGTACCCACCTAGCTTAACCTCATCATTATTTGTTCGGATAAACAGATTAGCCTTCTGTCCTTTAGGATAAAAATCCAGTATTTCAGAAAAAATTTTCTTTTTATCAAATGATATAGAATAGTTGTATTTTATATTATCTATCCCTAAAAAAACGATTTTAAAATGTGAGGGCGAGGTCCGATATGACTCATCAAACTCAAAAGGTTCATAATAGAAAATATCGTCACCAATATATAATTTTGAAGAATCAAGAATAAATGAAGTTAAAGCAAAAAACGCCTTTATAATGTTTGTCTTTCCGGACGCATTAGCACCGTAAATCACTGCTGATTTTAGCAGGCATAATTTATTTTTACTCTCCGGAACAAAAGTGTTCTCTAATTTGAGTTTTCCAGAATCAGCAACCATCGTCAGAGTTTGCTCTTCTTTTATTGATCTGAAATTGCTTACCGAAAATTCAATCAACATATTAGCATACTCCTAATCGAAAAGACTTCTGTAATATTTGGTATTTTATGAAGTCCATTTTTTTTGGAAAAAAAATAATGTTTTGTATAACTCGACGTTCAATTTTTTTCTTGTTGACTGAATTTATTGATATTTTTTCAACAGGTGATTTTATATCCCAATCAATAAATTCAATAGGTTATATTTATACAATCTTAAAAACAGGATTGACTGAGTTTTTTAACCTCTTGGAAATAAGCATGTTTTAAAGTCAAGATCAAAAAATTTGAACATCGAGTTAAAAGATTGTTTTTGTCAGGATTAAGATACTGACACCTGATCCCCTATAACTGTTCAACATTAAAAACTGTTTAATTTTTGCTCCGCGATATCCGCTTCATGAGACTGAGGATATCTGTCAATCAGTTCCTGCAGGATAAGACGGCCATTGGCTTTGTCGCCTAAATTTAAAAAAGAGAATCCCTGCTTTAAAAGCGCAGCTTTCACCTTATTGCCAGTCGGATATTTTTCTATCACGGATTGGTATTCTAAGATCGCTTTTTCATACCATTTTTGCTGATAATAGATTTCACCGAGCCAGAACTGAGAATTGTCAGCTCGTTTTGAATTGGGATATTTTTCCAGTAAAAGTTTAAACCCATCACGGGCTTTTTCATACGCTTTCTGATCAAATGCCTGTTTTGACAAGACATAGAGTTCATTATCCGAAAGCCCCTGGTCAAAGCGGCCTCTCGAATCTCCGGACTCCCGGTTCCCGGAAGGCATTCCCGGTTCAGATCCGGGGGACATGGCTTCGGGGGTCCTGATTCCTGAATCATCTCTTTGAAATGTCCTGGAACGCAAATTCCGGTCTAACGCTTCTAATCTTTTTTGATTCTTTTTTACAGTGTCTTCAAAAGCAGCTATTTTTCGTTTCAGCAGATAATCAGATTCTTCAAGTTTTCCTCTCAGGGACTGGATTTCCTCTCTGAACTCGTCAAACATGGCTTGCAGGCCCGCGGATTGCTTTCTCAGCACCTGCTCTTTTTCTTCGCGGGTTTTGCTGTAATCTTCAATGCGGGATTTAATATCCCTTTTGGCCTGGGCTTCGCGTTGTTCCAATTCCCTGTTACGCTGTTCCATCAGAAGGATACGCTCATTAAGCGCGACTAAGTCACGTTGCAACGCACATCCGCATAAAACGGAACAACACATTGAAATAATAAAAATTTTAAGTGTCATGGTAGATACGCTTTCAAAAAGTATGATGAAAAGATGTTCAGTGTTTCGGGAATCAGCCAGCCGGCAACCGTGTCGTGTTCTCTCCGGAGTTTGCGAGTGCGTCTGTCCGATCCGCCGAGGCACGCAGTTCGGCTTCAACAAGTGCTTCCAACTCAGACTGTTTGCCTCATCATCATTAACGACAGTTACGGCGATTCACATATGTTACGCATATCGTCCTTCTTAGTTCCCACCCGGCCTGCGATGCTGCCGGAGTTGAGAATTCCTCACGGTTTTCTCTCCCACGCCTTGCGGCATGAGGGTTACATTGTCCTCCGGGCTCTCACACCCCGCCGTTACCGGCGACGCATGCCGGAGTAAGAAACTGTCGGCAACACGACAGGTTGAACTTTCACTCCTCATAATGAGGAATGAAATCAACAATCAGATCAGCGACTTCATGTCGCACCCGCTCCATTTCATGGTTAGGCTTTTTTATAAACGATATAAGAGTTTCTCATAATCAGAATGTAAACCTGCCCAGAACCAGATGAGTGTGTTTCCTTTTTTTACCCCCACAGCCCGATAATTGTCACTTATCCTGACAGAATAAACAAGACTTGTCCTGCTGAACTTTTTTGAAATGAAGGCTCGGATGATAAGGATCTTTACGGAATTGTTTATAAGTATTTCTTGCCTGTTTTCTGACATTGCCCGGCAGCTTCGCCATTGCTTTGCGAAATCGTTCTGTGGTGTGTGAGACAATCACAGTTTTTCAGGCTCCAGCAGTTCGGTTCTGCCCTCCTCAAACTCCGCAACAGCCTCATCCGCAAGCTGAGCCAGCAAATCCTGTGATTCGGCAAAAAGCCTGCTCCAGCGTTTTTCAGAAGCAAGTTCGTTAAGAAGCCATCTGCCCAACATATTCTGATCAGCTTCCGGCAGCTTCGAAGCCTCCGCAAATGCCTGTGTAAGAAGATGTGTCATCTAAGCACCTCTTTATTTTTATTGAAGTTAATAAATTATTTGGGATCCCGACTTAACAGAAAACCTGCAAGTGTCAATATTGAGAAAATTAGCCACTCTCTATCAATTGATTGTTTGTTGATGTTCATATTCCAATTTTATGTTTTCCAATTCTGAGCATGAGATATACAAAAAATTTTCCGCCTTTTCCCTATATTCTGTTGAGTGCCATAGAACATTACTGCTTTTCCATCCGCAAAATCTGATAACATTCAGACAATCAAGACATATACTCGGAAGGCCAGTCACTTCAATTGTCCATGTCTTCGGTTGAAAATGAATAAACTCATTTCGTAATGAATTAAGCTTTTTAATGCTCCAACCCTCGTTAGCTTCAGGAGCATATTTTTTGCTGTTGATATACTGAAGCATTAATTCGCTTTTAATCTTTTTGTAGAGATTCAGAAAATAATCCATTTTTTTCATTTGGAATATATATATTGCCATTTGCATAGTCATCAAGCCAAGATTTTTTATCATTACCAGACCGGATATACACCCAAATATTTTTTTAGAATTGCTTTTTTATGTTTTATATCTGTTTTCATTTTTCAGAGACTCCAATGATAAAATTTCATATTATGGTTTAAAGCCTAACCAGTTGATGTACGATTTTTTTTCGGCAACAATCCGCAACCGCATATTGGCCGGAAAGTTTGTTTTTAACATATGCCAAAGATAATTATATCTAAGTACCCGGCCAAAAGTTTTCCCATATTTTATCGGCGCTGTCCTATGACAATTCAAAATCTGATTCTGGAAAACATATGGCCGGGAACTTATGAAATGACAGATGAAAAATCAAATTTTTTTTCCGAATTTTTCGGATAAAAGATTTTTATATGCAAATTGGCATGAAATATAAATGATTGTCTTGTTGTCGAACAAATGTTGGAATTTTTACGGACTTGTTCCGGTTGTCATGGCTCTGTTTTTGCATTTTGTCCAACATGCAATTTTTAATATTGGCCGGAAGATGACCAGCTTCTCCAAGTTCCGCAATGATTTATGCCCATGTGGTGAACAAAGGCGGAAAAGGGGTTCGGGTCCCGGCCGCCGGACGAAGTTTGAAACCCCCATCCGGCAATCGAAATCTCTTTGCCCCCTTTGCGAGCAGATTTACTCTGCGACAAAATGGGCACGTCTGTTTTTTCTCCAGGCACGTTCATTACTTCCCGGATCCAAAGGACGTTCCTCACCATAGCTGATGGTGGTTAATCGTGACGGTGAAATTCCCAAATGCGTCAGGAAACTCTTTGCACTTTCGGCACGCCTGTCTCCCAGCGCCAAGTTATATTCATTGGTACCCCGTTCATCACAATGTCCTTCAATCACCACGGAAACCCCCGGATGATTCCGGAGCCATTCCGCTTTTTGTCTCAAAATATCCTGCGCCATCGAAGATAACGCTGCACTGTCATAATCAAAACGGATATCTTCCGCCATGACTGATCTTCTCTCAGCCATCGTACCCGGGGCAACAGATGCCTGATGACGACCGCCTCTGAGCTGTCTCTCTCGCTCCTGTCTGAGTCGCTCCTGCCTCAGACGTTCCTGCTCAATTGCCTGCTGCCTTGCCAGCCTATCCTTTTCAGAATTTCTCGGTGTTGTCTGTCTCGGCATCATTGTATCCTGAAGAAGCGCCTCTTCAGCCTTAATTTTTTTTTTTGCACATGAAGCCGTAAACATCAATCCGGTGACGACAAACACCAGAGCCAACATCATACACATTTTCCTTCGCATCCGTCCTCCTTTCTGAACAAAGTGTTAGGTGTTAGGTGTTAAGTGTTAGGAAAAACATCAAAACTTTCATCATTCGTTGTGACCGGCAGATCATGCCCGTTTATATTAAAAAAGGCGGCATTTCCCTGATAGGGAATAAACAGGAAAATTATTTCATCTTTCATCTTAATTATCCATATTTCCCCATTTGGGGTTTGTCTGCTGGCCTGGCAGGGTAAGCAGACGCCTCTGGTCCGTGCCATAAGCGGTCATCACATAAATTCTGGAGGGTCCCTCACGGGTTGAACTGAAAACAATCATGCTTCCGTCCGGAGACCATGAGGGCGACTCATTATCTCTTGCTTTATAGGTCAGTCGGACCGGACCCCTGCCATCAAAACCGACAACGCAGATATTGAACTCCCCGCTTTTTTCTCTGGCTGAATACGAAACCTTATCGCCCCTGGGGGACCAGGCAGGCTGGGTATTGTACTGACCCTGAAATGTCAGCCTTTCAACTCTTCCTGAATTGATATGCTTGATATAAATCTGAGGAGTTCCTGACCTGTTTGAAACAAAGGCCATTTTTGCGCCGTCAGGAGACCACGCGGGAGATGTGTCAATTCCCCATTGATTGGTCAGTTTTTTAATCTTTTCTCCTCTTCCGGTCAACAGATAAATATCCTGGTCCCCTTCATAAGAAAGCGTGGCAGCCAGTTTGAACTGACCCGGAACCCATGCGGGCGTGATGTTGATTCCCTTATTCTGAATTACAAATCCTCGTTTTTCTTGCAGATGTTTTATGAATATGTCGGGTTTGCCTCTTGCATATGAGGTGTAGGCGATCCATTTTCCATCTGAGGACCATGCCGGAAAAAGCGTGATTGTTTTGTGATGAGTGAACGCTCTGGAATTCTGGCCGTCAAAATCGCACAGGTATATTTCTTTGTTCCCTGAGCTTGTGGATACAAAAGCAATGTCACTGTCAAAAATGCCCTGTCTGCCGGTAAGATAATAAATCACCTCATTGCAGAAGGTTCGCATCACTTTCTTCAGCTTATCTTTCCCTGCCGTGTATTTTTTTCCAAGCAGTATCTGGCTTTTGAAAGTGTCAAACAGACGGAGTTCCATTGTCAGGGTTCCGTCATTTATCCAGATACCGCCTGTGATCAGCAGTTCGGCACCAATGCCCGTCCAGTTCCGGAAATTGGTGGTTGAGCCGGTAATATCGGATTCACGGGGATTTTCAAGAAAAGCGCCTCGGTCAAGTATTTTGAAATAGCCTGTAAACTCCAAATTTTCCGCACACAGGTCCGGAGCGTTTCTTGATACCTGCGTATTCACCTGGCCCTGAGGCATGATCCTGAATAAAGGGATGGCAATGGGAATTCTTCGCAATGAGGGATTGGTGATATCAATATAGTCCTGTTCTGCCAGACACGGGGCTGAAAAAATAAAAAGAAACGCCATTGCAATTTGGCAGATTAATTTAATACGACCTCCTGTCATAAGAATATCCATTATTTTTCGTTCAAAGCTTTGCTTCATTTTCTAGTTAAATCCCTCCGGCCCGAATCTCAGCCTGAGTTCACGAGAGGGTTCTCCTCCCGGAAGCGGGGGAAAGGGAGCTGATTTTCTGACGGCTTTGTATGCTGATTCATCCAAATATCTGTTTCCGGACTTTTTTTCAAACCAGACATCTGCTATGTTGCCGTCTGACAAAACCTTAACCGCCAAGATCGCTCGCAAGTCACTGCGTCCTCCGGCCAGATGCTCCGCAAATGCCCAGTTTTTCTCAATATGATACCGAAGCTGGGCTTTATATATTTCTGGCAGTTCTGAGGAGTAGCCGCCAGTGCCTCCCCGGCCTGTTCCCCCGGGTACGCCTCCCTTCTGACCGGTTCTGCTTTTTTTCTTTTTACTCACGGTCTTCTTTATTCCGGCAATAGCATTGCTAATCTGTTCAGACCTTTTCAGGCTTTCAGATTTTTTACTGAGCTTCTTCAGATTCTTAGGTTTCTTATTTGCCCATACCTTTGGTTTTTTCTTTTTCGGTTTTTTCGGCTTCTCTTCCAGCTTTTTCACAGGTTCCGGCTTTTTTACCGGTTCACATGCAAGGTCGCGGCCATTACAGTTCTGATCTATGCCATCACCGCATATTTCAGGCGCTCCCGGATGAACACTCGGGTCATTATCATTGCAGTCTCCCTGATTCTTTGTGTATCCGTCACCGTCATTATCTGTTTCTCCCGGATCCGGCTCCTTTGGCGTTTCCAGCTTTGCCAACTGAACTTCGGGTTCTTCAGGTTCTGCCACTTCTTTTTCCGGCGCTTCCGACGCTTCCGGCACTTCGGGTTCCGGAGTTACTTCTTCTTCGGGTTCCGGTTCTGCAACGGCTTCCTCAGCGACTTCTTGTTCCGGCGATTCCGGTGTCGCTGTCACCTCTTCAAATTCTTCAGGTGGTTCAGATGCATCATCCGTTGGTAATGTAATCATACTGACGTTTATAACAGAAGGCGAAAAATTTTTAACCGGCGCATGTGCGGGTGCAAAAATCAGACCTGCAAAAAAAATCAGATGAAATATTAATGAGATAACAAATGTTAAAGAAAATGTGCGAAAATTGTTTTCCATTCCATATCAACCCCCCTTCTGTCTCTTTTTTTATTATAAATCTGATCAGAAGTACAAGGAAATCAGATAAGAAAAGGAAAAAAAATTCCTCTTCTTATCCTTTTTCCTTGTACTTTTTTTACAGAGACAGAACGGCTGTTCTTTCATCAGCCTGTCGGGTTCTTATCTTCCTTATTTTGATCAGACGGCACTGTCACCAGCCCCAGATTTGTCACCCCGGCCCCTTTTATTTCAGACATAATGTGAATGGCGATCCCATAAGCGATATCTTTATCCGCCCGGAAATAGACCTCACGATCTGTGCGGCCATCGAGGACTTTTACCAGTTTCTCCTGAAGCATATCAAGAGGCACCTGATAATTATTAATATATACATGATTGGTTTTGTCAATAGTAACCACAAGCTGTTCCTGTTCCGAAGGAAGGGCTTCGGAACTCGCTTCCGGCAAGGCCACATCCACGCCCTGGGTCATCATCGGGGCCGTTACCATAAAAATAATCAAAAGGACCAGCATGACATCAACAAAAGGCGTCACGTTAATGTCAGACATAAGACGGTCGTTGTTTGTTCCCATTGCCATTAGTCTATCCTCAGTTGTCAGTGACAAGTCACAAATCACAATCAAGTTTTAAATCACAAATCAACATAAAGCTAACCGGCGGGCGGTGTTTACCCCGGCGTTTCAATGCCGGTCAGCCCGCCCGTCCGGTTGAGCGCTGGGTTAGGGCCAATTGAGACCGCTACAACATATTTCAATAGACCCTTCCTCGGGTATTCTTGTCCAATCATAAATATCCAATTTCGTTATAGCTTCAAATAGTTCAGGAATAACGATAAGTAATGGTTTAAAAGTTTCGGGTTCTAGCTTATCCCAAAGTTCCATTATGTTTACCCAAGGTTGGTTCCCTCTATGGGCACCAATGTTATTTCTAATTTCAATAATATCCTTTTCTACATCTTTCTTTGTGATGTGATACTTTTTAAAAAGAGATTTTATTTCTTCTGCCTCGGGTTCAGAGATATAACCTTTCGGCACTTTATTTTTTGGCTCACCCTTTATGATTGTAAAAATAATACCTTGAAGCTTTTCAAGCTGTTCAACAATCGAGCGAAGTTCGACAACGATATATTTAAAGAGCAGTTTTCTTTCATAATCTGTTTTGGTGTTCTTTCTGATTTTGGATAAACACAGAATGTCTTCCCAAGTGTGAGATATAATGCTTGGGTGGTGTTCCAAAACTGGATTTGACCCCATATTTGCAGAACTGATTCAATGGGTTAAAAAAGTTTAAGTCCATTTTCAGAACACTAGCCCTAATATTGCTGTTACCGAATATCCCGCTCAATGATATTTAAAAAATCAGCAGAAAAGCTTTCCAATTCAGATTCAATGATTTTTATCTTTTGCATGAAATAATTAAACCCAATTACCGCAGGTATTGCAACTGCGAGTCCTGCAGCAGTCGCCACAAGTGCTTCGGATATTCCGGGAGCCACAACAGCAAGGCTGGCAGAACCTCTCAGGCCAATGCCATGAAAAGAATTCATGATCCCCCATACCGTACCGAACAAACCAATAAATGGTGTTGTGTTTCCGGTTGTGGCAAGAAAAGGGATCATTTGCGTCATTCGGGTGACTTCCGTGTTAATGGCCCGTTTCAAAGAGCGTTTTACATTGTCTATCCCGGTAAATCTGCCGCTCAGGGTCGCATCAGCTTCTTTGTCAGACGGCAGCTGCGGCCCTGCCTCACTCAGTTTTTTCAGTTCAAGGTATCCAATACGGAATATTCTTGCAACAGGGCTTCCGCGAAGCTCCTGAGCCTCTTTAAACGCAACAGCAAGATCACGGCTTTCCCAAAAAATATCTGTAAAAAAGGCAGATTCTCTGTAGGCTCTTCTGATATAACGATACTTGATAAGAATGATTGTCCATGATGTGATGGAAAAAAAAAGTAAAAGAAGCAACACCATCTGAACCATAAGGCCGGCGTTGCGTATCATGTGGATGATATCTAATTCTCCGAAAACCATTAAAACAACTCCGATTTAACAAGGTGTTAAGTGTTAGGTGTTAAGTGTCAGGTGTTAAGTGTCAGGTGTTAAGTGTCAGGTGTTAAGTGTTAAAAAAAAAATTGTGAAACTTTTATGTTTTCACAGGGAATTTACCTGATTGTTCTGATTTAGTCATACTTACTTCGCAAATTGTTTTTAAATATTTTAGAATATAGCAATTCAATCATACTGTCAAGAAGTTTGACATGACTTCAATGGCATCCAAAGATCAAAAATCTGTTGACAGACTGAATCGGATTTAATAAAGAATGTAGTTTTAATTTTAAATTCTTATTTAGCAATACTTCGGATAATTTTTGGAGATGAAGGGATTCCTAAATTTTAACCTATTGAAATTAAAGATTTTTATGACTCTCATAAAATCAATATGTTATAAAAAAACCGTCCGACGTGCTGATGTGGAAAATGTGAATTTTATCTTCAAAATTAACTGATGATAACGGATTTAGGGGAGATTCGGCCAGGCCCTGTAAGGGCGACATATTTGCAGCAGCCAAGTGAATATGCCGCCTGACGGGGCCTGGCCGACCTCCCCGGAATTCGTTATCATCAGAAAATTGATATTTAAATTCTTAAACAAGGAGGAAAGAGATGAATTGGTTTGTAAACACGCTTGGAACCTCCATCGGGAAGAAGCTGATGATGGCCTTTACCGGCCTTTGCTTCTGCGGTTTCCTGGTGGTACACCTTGCCGGCAATCTTACTTTGTACGGAGGGAAAGATTTTTTTAACGGGTATGTGGCGCATCTGCATTCTTACGGGCCGTTAATCAACGTAGCGGAATTGATTCTTCTGACACTGGCGATCATCCATGTCCTGACAGGAACATTTTTGTTTTTTGGAAACCTGAGCGCAAGACCGAAAAGATACGCTGTCAATAAAAGCGCCGGGGGCCGCACCATCGGATCAGCAACCATGCCTTATACCGGCTTTCTTATGCTGATTTTTATTATTTTCCACCTTTTCAATTTCCATTTTGCAGATCATGCGACTCAGACTGTTTTTGATATCGTATCCAATGCATTTGCAGCAGGCGGATATGTTACCATTTACATCATCTCAATGGTTATTGTCGCCATCCATGTCAGCCACGGATTTTGGAGCGCATTCCAGACCCTCGGTGCCAATCACCCGAAATACATGCCCCTTATCCAGGGACTTGGCACTGCATTCAGTCTGATTGTCGGAATCGGTTTTGGTTTTATTCCGATTTATGTTTTTACGGCATAGAATCGGGGCGATGGGCAAGAGGCAAGGGGCTTGGGGATTGGAAAAAATCATAAATCAGACCCCCAACCCCCTCTCGCCTCTCGCCCCTCGCCTCATACCCCAAATCTAGAAAGGAAAAAATATGCGGCTTGACGCAAAAATGCCGGGAGGCCCTCTTGAGAAAAAATGGGATAAACACCGTTTTGAACTGAAGCTGGTGAACCCGGCCAATAAAAGAAAATTTAATATCATCGTCGTGGGCACCGGCCTCGCCGGAGGCTCGGCAGCGGCGACACTTGCCGAACTTGGCTATAATGTAAAAAATTTCTGCATTCAGGACAGCCCCCGCCGGGCGCACAGCATCGCGGCCCAGGGCGGTATCAACGCAGCAAAAAATTATACCAACGAAGGCGACAGCATCTGGCGTCTGTTTTATGACACTGTGAAAGGCGGCGATTTCAGAGCCAGGGAAGCCAATGTGTATCGTCTGGCCCAGGTCAGTAATAATATTATTGACCAGTGTGTGGCCCAGGGCGTGCCTTTTGCACGGGATTACGGGGGACTGCTTGCAAACCGCTCTTTTGGCGGCGCGCAGGTCTCAAGGACCTTTTACGCCAGAGGTCAGACAGGCCAGCAGCTTCTTCTGGGAGCTTACAGTTCATTGTCACGCCAGATCGCAGCCGGAAAGGTGGAAATGTTCCCCCGCCGGGAAATGCTTGATCTGGTTGTCATCAACGGACAGGCCAGGGGAATTGTGGTCAGAAATCTGATCACCGGTGAGATTGAAAATCACGAAGCGCACGCGGTTGTATTGTGTACTGGCGGCTATGGAAATGTGTTCTTTCTTTCCACCAATGCCATGGCATCCAACGTAACCGCTGCCTATCGGGCTTACAAACGGGGAGCGTTCTTTGCCAACCCGTGCTTCACGCAGATTCACCCCACCTGTATTCCTGTTCACGGCGATTATCAGTCCAAACTGACCCTCATGAGCGAGAGTCTGAGAAATGACGGCCGGGTATGGGTTCCCAAAAAGCCCGGGGACAAACGTCCGCCTCACCAGATTCCTGAATCTGAGCGGGATTATTATTTGGAGAACAAATATCCCAGCTTCGGAAACCTGGTTCCCCGGGATGTGGCATCCCGTAACGCCAAAGAGCAGTGCGACATGGGAAAAGGCGCGGGGGAAACCGGACTGGCGGTATATCTGGACTTTGAAGATGCCATCAAAAGAGACGGAAAAGATGTCATTGAGAAAAAATATGGCAACCTTTTCCAGATGTATGAGAAAATTACCGATCAGAATCCTTATGAGACCCCGATGATGATCTTCCCCGCGGTTCATTATACCATGGGCGGCCTGTGGGTGGATTACAACCTTATGAGTACCGTTGACGGTCTGTTTGTTCTGGGTGAGGCCAATTTTTCAGATCACGGCGCAAACCGTCTCGGAGCCAGCGCGCTCATGCAGGGCCTCGCGGACGGTTATTTTGTCATTCCTTATACCATTGGCGGCTACCTTACCGGCACATCCCTTCCGGATGTGGGAACCGATCACCCCGCGTTCAGAGATGCGGCCGGACAGGCAAGGAGTCGTATTAACAAACTTCTCTCCGTAAAAGGAAAGCGGACCGTTGATGATTTCCACAGAGAACTGGGACTGATCATGTGGGACCACTGCGGCATGGGCAGAAATGACGAAGGACTCCGAAAGGCGAAAAAGATGATTCAGGAACTTCGCGGGGAATTCTGGGAAAATGTGCTTGTTCCGGGTTCGGACGGCGATTTTAACCAGAGTCTTGAAAGAGCCGGCCGTGTGGCAGATTTTCTTGAGTTCAGCGAACTGATGATCAGGGACGCGCTTGACCGGAGAGAATCCTGCGGGGGTCATTTCAATGAAGCGTTCCAGACAGAAGAGAACGAAGCCATGCGGGATGATGAAAATTTCTGTCATGTTGCAGCGTGGGAATATGCGGGTGATGACAAGGAACCTGAATTTCATAAGGAACCGCTGGTTTTTGAAAACGTCGAATTAACGCAAAGGAGTTACAAGTGACAACAGCAAAGACCATCAATCTGACATTAAAGGTCTGGCGACAGAAAGGACCCAAAGACAAGGGCAAATTTGAAACTTATCAGGCAAAGGCCATACCGACGGATATGTCCTTTCTGGAGATGCTCGATGTGGTCAATGAGCAACTGACGCTTGAGGGAAAAGAACCTATTGCGTTTGATCATGACTGCCGGGAAGGGATCTGCGGCATGTGCGGAACGGTTGTCAACGGCCGTGCGCACGGTCCTGAAAAGGGAACCACCCTCTGCCAGCTCCATATGCGGCGTTTTTCTGACGGAGACACCATCGCGATTGAGCCGTGGCGGGCCATGGCGTTCAAGGTGGTCAAAGACCTGGTCGTGGATCGCAGCGCGTTTGACAAGCTCATCCAGGCCGGAGGGTATGTTTCCGTAAACGCAGGCGGTGCCCAGGATGCCAATTCTCTTCCCATTTCTCAGGAATTTGCTGAGAAATCCATGGATGCGGCCGCATGTATCGGATGCGGCGCGTGTGTGGCATCCTGTCCCAATGCGTCTGCCATGCTTTTTGTGGGCGCAAAGGTGTCTCAGCTTGCACTGCTGCCCCAGGGAAGACCGGAAGCTGCCCAGCGTGCCTTGTCAATGGTGAGAAAAATGGATGAACTCGGTTTTGGGAACTGCACAAACGAAAGAGAATGCGAGGCAGAATGTCCCAAAGAAATTTCCATCTCCAATATCGCGCGTCTGAATCGTGAATTTCTTAAAGCAGGCCTTTTTTCGTCTGTGAAATAGGGTTGTATTCTGAGCTTGCTACAGGGATGTTATACAAGAAAGATATAAAAATCAAATTGTTATAATCCTTTTATTCTATAGCATTCTTGTAGCAAAACCCAAAAATTCCACTTTCCTGCCTGATCGGAAAATGTGAACATCCGATCTCCGCTCCGTTTTGATCATCCCTTTGCTGTGGTACGGATCCACCCTGTTCTCCTCAATTGTCTGCCCCTGGCTACAGACCGACCGAAAATAACCCGGGCCCGGCTCAGATATTCGGGACGGATTTTCTCAGTTTCTCCGGTCCCGAAAAGATGGCTGAAAGGTTCGGGCTGCTTTGTTCTCCCTCCGGGACTCGGGAATCGGCAAATCTCACTTGAAAAAATCCTGAAAATCATTTAGCATGAAACTGTATGTTGAAAAAATCAGGTCTTCGGCTCCGACAGAAATCGGATTTTCGTGTTTTCATGACCGGGGATGAAACGTATTTTAATCGCTGACAAAAGGAGCGGAACAAGGCTGAGAACATGACAGAAAAACACGACTATGACACGCCCTGGAAAGAGGTGGTGGAACATTATTTTCCGGAGTTCGTGGCCTTCTTTTTTCCGAAAGCATTTCAGGATATTGACTGGAAAAGGGGCTATGAATTTCTGGACAAGGAACTGCAAAAAATAGCAAAGGATGCGGAGACTGGGCGGAGATATGTGGACAAACTGGTGAAGGTGTGGCTTAAAAACGGGGAGGATGCCTGGGCACTGATTCATGCGGACATTCAGATCGAAGGGGAAAAGAATTTTTCCGAGCGCATGTATATTTACAATTACAGACTGTATGACCGTTACCGCCGCCATGCGGCGAGTTTCGCCGTGATCGGATATGCGGGAAAGGCAGAGGACACCGGGAAGTTTGAAAAAAAGCTGTGGGACTGCGAAGTCAGGTTCCGCTTTCCGGTGGTTAGGCTGGGGGATTACGCAAAAGACCCGGAATCGCTGGAAAAAAGCGATAATCCTTTTGCGGTGGTCGTTCTGGCGCATCTGAAAACAAAGGCGACAGTCAGAGACAGCAAAAAACGGATGCGGGAGAAGATTGCCCTGATCAGGCATCTTTATCGCAAGGGCTTCTCAAAACAGGATATTGTCAGTCTGTTCCGGTTCATAGACTGGGTGATGTTCCTGCCGGAAAAGGAGGACGATCTGTTCTGGGAAGAAGTGTCAGTTTTTGAAAAGGAGGGAAAAATGCCGTATATCACAAGTGTCGAAAGAATCGGATATAAAAGGGGGATTCAGCAGGGAAGAACTGAGCAGGGACAGTCAATGTTGGCGAGGATGATTGCCAAAAAATTCAGAGTTCTGCCGGAGCAGGAGCTGTCAAAACTGGAAAAGCTGGGACCGGATGACCTGCTGGATCTGGGGGAGCAGCTTCTTGATTTTGAATCCCTGGAAGCGGTTTATCAGTGGATTGACAGGCGGACTGCGTGATTTACAGTCCCGGAGGGACAACCAAGCTGTGGGGTGGTCCTGGGGTCGGGGGCCGGAGTCGGGGGCGGACCATTCCAACCTCCTGAATATCAACAAAATATCTTCGAAAACACGCATCTCAAAGGCTTAGAACCCTGTTTTCTGGTATGAAATTGGCTGTTTAAGAAATTGCCCCTCTCTTAAAATGACGATTTTGCCCTCTGGAAACAGCGGTCTAAGTCTGAAAATCGCCTGTTTTTTGATGAATGCTTTTCCTGAAATAGCAATGAGATAACGTGGTCCGATCCTGAATCATTGACTGAATCACTGAATGAGATAACGTGGTCCGACCCTGAATCACTGAGAAGGACGATAATGTCTTAATTTCACGAGATGATTAAATGTCCATGTTTGTATCATCATATTTTTACTTCGTGTATTGTTTTAAACCAGTCTTTTGTTTTCATGATTACCTATCCTTCTCTCATACCATTCATCAATCTCGTTAATCAGCATATTCATACTTTCCTCTGTCAGCCTCTCAAATGGAACAGACTGGGTTTTCAGACTCAGATTTACGGCTTGGTCAAGCTTTGTTCTGTTAATCCAATTATAGTATCCGCTGTCATCCTCCATAACCATCAGCAAAAGTACCACAGGGAAAGGGATATCTCTGATGATTTCCAACGTGCTTACCGGATAACGGTATGTGATCAGATTATGACTTACCCTTCTGATATGCGACGCTGATCTTTCTGCTCTGATCCGAACCCCGAAAACCCTTCCGGTCAGAGTGCCGCTATGACAAATATCAATCAGTATGTCAATTCCTCTGTCATGCGTATGATTCTGTCTTTCGATAATCAGATCGTCTCTTCGGGATAAATACATATTTGCAAGGTATTCGGCACGCTGGTCAATATACCATAAGTTATTTTTATTCATTGTTTTGCTCCTTTCCATTCAGGGTCAGAAAAATATGAACAAAATCGGGGAAACTCCGAGTTCTCCCAAAAATTTCTAACCTCTTCCCATAAGATATTCTGAGTTTTCTCATTAATAGGATTATCCGTGGGTATGCTTGATATTCCACTCAATGACTCTCCGTTAGCAGAAATGACAAACCCCTCCTCTGATACTTCATCAATTCCCACAATATAGGTCGGGGCCGGATATGAAGATAGCGATAAAACA
The DNA here is from genome assembly GCF_017377395.1 of Desulfonema magnum. GTDB lineage: Bacteria > Desulfobacterota > Desulfobacteria > Desulfobacterales > 4be13 > Desulfonema_C > Desulfonema_C magnum. The sequence goes on from NZ_CP061800.1 coordinate 2,734,701, forward strand.
TGTTTCTTCCTAACCTTTACTTTTAACCTTTGTTTTATCTTCGTATAACCTGATTTCGTTGATTTTACCTGAACAAAGAAAAACGGTTTGATTTTACCTGAATAATCTTCCAGTTCCACTATGAAATCCACATTTTGCCATTTATCTCCTAAAAACTGAGGTCTGAATATAGGTTTGTCTCTTCCGTAAAATTTCGTTATCAGCACGTAAAATATGGCTTCTCCTCGCTGTCCCACGCTATTTTTCATAGAACAATTACCTCATAATCTTTGGATAGTAACGCGTCAGAATGACATACATAATTTTCTGACAAAACAGAATCGTTGGGTTTTCTCGTTCCCATCTACATGGATTAGTGATAAGCAGGGATTTCACGCATATGCAGCGAAAAAATCCCTGTTTATCGCTAATCCCTGTAGATTGGCGGTGATAAGCAGGGACTGGTGACCTACTATCCGACCAAATAAATTCTGACGGGTAAGTCGGACATGAGACCTCCGAGGTTTTTAAAACCTCGGAGGTCTCTTAAACGGTCAGAGTCGCTGATCAGCCCCGCTATCCGATCCCAATCAGCGGCAAAAAAAAAGGGGGGGGCGATGTCCGGTGTTGATACAATTTCCCGATTTGGCATGACAGAATCCTTCCTGCTTTTAAGTCCTGTAGGGACGGCATGTTTGTAGTGATATGCCCCGTGTTTCCGAGTCCTGTAGGGACGGCATCTTTGTAGCATTTTCTCTGAAGTGTCAGGCGGGAAGGGGCTGAACCACAGATTCTCACGGATTACACGGATTCTTCGGATTGGAAAAATCCGTGTAACCCATATCACGAACCACAAATCACAAATTCCAAATCACAAATTCCAAATTCCAGATTTTCTCAGAGCCCTTCCTGTAACCATCAGTATTAATGCAATAACAAACCCGATACCGAGGTAAGAGATATTAATTTTTGAATTATCCGCGGCAGTGCTGATAAAACAGTTCGTATCTCCCTCACCTCCGCCATTTGAATTTACATCCGATCTTCTGGACATGATAGTTGTGGTTGTTGTCTCCTGAACTGTAGTTGTTGTACTCTGCACTGTGGTTGATGTCGTCGTCGTGTTCTGAACCGTGGTGGTGGTATTCGGAGCAGTCGTCGAGGTCGTTGTCGTATTCTGAACCGTGGTGGTGGTATTCGGAACAGTCGTTGAGGTCGTACTCGTGTTCTGAACTGTGGTGGTGGTATTCGGAACAGTCGTTGAGGTCGTCGTCGTGTTCTGAACTGTGGTCGTAGTTGTCGGAACAGTCGTTGAGGTCGTCGTCGTACTCTGAACCGTGGTGGTGGTATTCGGAACAGTCGTCGAGGTCGTGCTTGTACTCGATGTGGTCGAGGTGGTTGAGGTCGAAGTGGTTGTTGTAGTATCCGCAGAGAATACTGTTACGGTGTCCTTTGCAATAGCTTTAAGTCCTTCATTATCTGTTACGGTAAGCGTAATCTCAGGCTGTCCTGGTTCTGAAAAGGTATAGACAAAAGGATTTCCAGAGCCTACGGACTGACCTTTAACTGACCATTCATAAGACTCTATTGAACCATCCGGATCAAAGGAATCTTCCGCATCTAATTCCACTGTCAGAGGAGCCTTGCCTTCCCGGGGTGTGATGATGAAAGCGGCATGAGGCGGTTCCGGCGGTGCTTCATTACCGATTACGATACATTCATAATTATCATCAAACGGACCTAACCTGTCATCTGAATCATCACAATCTTTCTCAGGCTTGCAGGAATCGGGACAGGTTTCAGGTTTCTCTTCTGAGATTCCCCAGTTGCAATAGCCGTCTTCATCATTATCAACACATTGTATTTGACGAGACTTTGAAGTTATTATGGGATGCTTTACCGCATTGGTATTCATACTGAAATTATCCATATTAAGTTTGATATAGGCATATCCGTTTTCAGCATATCCTTGTTCCCAATATTCGCCCCATTGACTGCCACCATACTGTTTTAATCCTGCTTCTGCTCCCCAGCCTTTGCCCCAACTGTTTTTAAATATCCAGATTGTCCGCCCATCATTAGGGTCTTTTTTAAAGCCAACCAAATTCATGGCATGCCCCAGACTACTAATTGAGGCAGTGATGGGACCATTCTCAATTATCATCTCCTTCAAAATATCCTCAGTCTGCGGAGAGCCATAACCATCACGAGAATAAAATGCGATTCTTCCACTTATTCTGACTGATTCGCTTGGGTTACTACACTTATTACTACAAGGTTGATAAGCATCATACTTATTGGAGTATTCGGCATAGGGAAAACAAGCTTCATCTGAGATGCTGTTATCAATAAGATATTCTAACAATGTAAGTGCATACCCTCCGCTGTTACAAGTTCCGTCAGCACTAGCTATATTAGCACAAGAAAGCAAATCTTGTTCAGCCAAATCCAAATCCAAATGTTGATTGAAATAAACATTTGCGACAGCTTCCACTGCACCAGCGGTTGAAAACGTATAACAACTTCCACACTTACCCTGACCTTCACGGACAAGAGTTGTCCAATCTTCTCCATGTCTGTTCCTCCAATCAAAATTGTCAACTAACGAACTTTGTCTGGAAGTGTGTGATCTGCTTTCAGAGGAATTTTTTAATTCTGTCTCAAACGTACCCCCCCGATAATATTCAAAGCCGTGTAAATTGAATTCACCATCTGTTTCAGACGGATTCACCAAACGCTTTTTCTCCTCATAGGTCAGATTTGAAACCGAAGTCTCCCCCGCAATCCATCCCAGATCCTGCCGATTCAGTTCCCATATTTTTTTGGCATTCTGCTTTCGCCTCAGTTCCACGGGATCCCCGGGCACGGGCTTTTCAACATAAGCGATTTCACTGATTGAAACAGCGGCGTTTCTTCCTTCCAGCTTCAGTGAAAAGGAGCTGATAACTTCCGGCAGGATGCAGGTCTCCTCACATACGGATTCTATTTTTAACGGACTGCTGCTGTTATACTCCTCATCTGACAAATCCCGTAAAGATTTCTGAAAGACCAGATACTCCCGGTCATTGCTGTCATCAATGAGGACAATCCTGACAAACGCATTGGGATCATCTTCCAGATAGGTGACATTACCGGAACCGTCTGTAATTGAGGCCCGAAGACCGAATTCACCTGTTATGGAGAGGCCGTAAATGTTCTGCGGCGTGTCAATGGGAAATACTTCTGAGTCGTATTCATACAAACCCGTTTGCAGGCTTATATCTGCCTGTTCTGTCTTTATTTCGTCAGGCGGGGCAGGTATTGAGAACGGATAGTTGGAAACATTTATCACTATGCGAACAGTGTCCGTATCCGTCAGCGGCCCTCCCTCACCGGTGTGTCCCAAGTCATTTATCACGATTCTCAGTTCAGCTTCGCCGGTCCAGCCCGGCAGGGGGGTATATGTGAGTCCCGGTGGTGTTCTAAAACTGGACTTGTCCCAGTATTTACAGAATTGATTCAGAGAGTTATAAAGTTTAGCTCCATTTTTAGAACACTACCTGAGTCCCTTCAGTCGAGCGTTGATATCAGGAATGGTGTCTGTAATGGTGATCTCTCCTATTCCTTCGTCTGTACGTTCACCGTCCGGCAGCGAAAGGGTTCCCTGATCAACGCTGAGAGTCATCTGAACATCATCATCCACCCGGTTGTCATTCTCATCATAATGATATGCGTCAATATCGCTGATGAAAATCCGATTGTCCAAAGCTTCGCTGAAGGTCAGCGGCGTATTTGCGGGAGTGGATTGCAGCCCGGGCACATAGTTCACCGGAGGGTCATTCACAGCAATAACATTAACCCAGCATGTTGCCGTATCACTGCTTACTCCTTTTGCATCCGTGGCTACAAACTCAATGACACGTTCCGTCTCAATAGGATTCTCAGATGTGTTCTCAAAGGTGATTCTGCGAAAAACATTTGTGTAGTTATCATCCGTATCTCTCCCGCTGAGTGTCAGAACACCGTTCGCAGCGTCATAGCTGGCGGCGGTGATATTCGTACCCGAGGTGTCCGCGGCCAGCACATCACCGTCTTTTAAATTTGCAATTGTCACCGTGAGCGAGTCAATGTAATTCCCATCAGGATTCTCTATTATCGCATCATCATCCGTAAGCCTTACCGGAGAATCACCTTCCATAAATGTTGTGTCGAAGTCATACCCGGGTCTTCCGGGTACACCTCCGGGACCGTCCCCCCCGTCATCGTCAACATCAATATCCACTATGGGTCTGACAGAGATGACATCAATGGTCATCGTGGCCGCTGCGTCGGCTATTCCATCGTTTATATTTACAATCAGTGTGTAATCATCTGTTGTGTCGTGATTTTCCGGGTATGCCCCCTCTGCCACGGTAATCTGACCGGTCACGGGATCGATGTCAAACAATCCCTCACCGGTTCCGCCGGTTATGGTATAAGTCAGATCATCCGGCCCGTCCTCGTCAGTGGCAATGACCGATCCCGGGGCCAATTCCGTACCGGCCGGACTTCCCTCGTCAACCGTGAAAGGCTGAGGCTCAATAACCGGAGGCTCGTTCGGAAGGATGACCAGGATATCAAAGGCCAGCGAGTCGGACAGCCGAGGTTGTCCGGGTTCTTTATTTCCGTCATCATACACGGTGATCACGATATCCCTCCACAGTCCCACATGGCCTCCGTCATTAATCATGGCATTGTCCGTGGGGGTTCCGGACAGAGTTCCGGTTACCGAATCAAATGTGGCCCAGTCAGGCTTGTTCTGGATACTGTAAGTCAGTTCTTCCCAACCTGTGGGCATCTGCCAGTAATCATCTATGTCAACAGCCGAAGGAATATATTCATAGTCGGTTCCGAGACGCACCTTGTCCCGGGGCACACTGGCAATCTCAGGCGCATCATTGACATCCTCGACAAAAATATTAAATGCCAGGGTGTCGCTCAGTCCGGCGCTGTCCGTCACCGTGATCTCCACATTGCTGTAATACCCGACATCCTCATTTCCCGGCGTGCCGGTCAGCCTGCCGGTTGCCGGGTCAAATGTCGCATCCGCCGTCCAGGCTGGCTGATTCGAGATGCTGAAAACAAGTTCATCCCCATCCGGATCGTAAGCCGTGGGCTGAAAAAAGTAATCCCCGCCCTGTTTTATGACCGTGGGCGGATCCCCCTCAATTATGGGAGAATTAGCATCAGCCTTCAGTGGTTCAACCGTAATATTAAATGCTGGAAGCGAGGCTTTCAGACCAATCCTGTCTGCCACTGTAATCATGATGTCTGTGGTAGTTCCAATATTTTCTTTGCCCGGTGTGCCGGAAAGTACACCGGTCTCCGGGTCAAAACTAGCCCAGGCAGGCTTGTTTTCAATGCTGAAGGTGTGTTCATCCCCGCCAATGTGAAGCAGATCGGGATCATCAAGTATGGGGGTGAAATTGTAAGATTTGTTTTCCTGTAAAGTCTCCGCAGGTGTGCCGCTGATGCTGGGCGGATCATTCAGATTGTCAACGATGAGGTCAAACGGAGCCAGCGAAGCACTTAGGCCGGTGCTGTCTGTTACTGTAATCGTGATGTTGCGATATACTCCCACATTCTCATTCGTGGGAGTTCCTGCCAGCTCCCCCGTGGACGGATCAAACGCCGTCCACGCTGGCTGGTTTGAAATGCTGAAATCAATGGAGTCGCCGTCCGGGTCACTGGTTGTTGGTTTAAAACTGTAAAAGGTTCCCTGGATGGCGTTGCCTGATGGTTCGCCGCTGATAACTGGCGACGAATCTGCAAAAGCCAGACTCGCTGTCAAAATAAAAATTAACACAACTGCCCAAAAACTTTTTCGCCTAATAACATTCAACTGCATCTTAATCCTCCTTTTTTTAAAATGGTTATTAAATCCCTGGATAAAATTGGACATATTTACAAGTCAGGAGGAGCGTTTTTCAGTCCCTCCGGGACTGAAATTACTCCCCCAAAAATCATAAATACACCCAACAAAACTTTTCCACCTATAATTTTTTCAGTAATAAGACTTTTCTGATTATAACGGATTTGGGGGAGGCCGGTAAAGCCCCGTGGGGGCGGCATGTTTGTAGCAAATTATGTTGCGAATATGCCGCCCCCACGGGGCTTGGCGGGGGTCTGCAAACCTGTTGCTACAAATATGCCGCCCCTACAGGGCTTGGTCGGCCCTCCCCTAAATCCGTTATAATCAGAAAAATTCTGATTCTGACGAATTTTGCTGACATCGTCATATCCTGTACCAAAAGTACAGGGAAAGGGGATAAGAAAAGAAACCTCCCTTCCTCTTCTTATCCTTTTTCCTTGTAGTTTTCCCATACGAGCCGCCCCTCGGCACCCAGAACCAACCAGAATCAAAGTGATTTTTCCATTCTCACTTCCCCGTGCCTACGAACACCGGCACAACCCTGACACCTGTTTCCTCATCAATATAATCCGTCTCATACTGCCGTCGGTGTTCGTCGCCGATCTGCTCCACAAAAACCACAAGATGGATCACTTCCAGTTTCAGCGAATATGCGTAATCGGCGGCCTGTCTCAGGGCTTTCCGATAATCTCTTTCGTGAGTGAAGCTCTTGAGTTCGAGACCGTATGTTTCTCCGGCGTATCGGATGATAAGATCAATTACACCGTTTCCCGTGGGAAACTCGGGCCACACTTTGGCATCCGTGTTGGCGAGAAACCGGTTCAGATATTCGTAAAGATTGAAATGGAAGACCGCCTCGAATACACTCAGGTCTTTGCGCCGAGGCGCATCCTCCAGCATCCAGTCACGATTCTTCCGCAGATGTTTTTCATATCGTCGGATGAGATTTCTGATATTCAGTCCCTCTTCGGTGATGGTATCGCTCGTGTCCTCAAAGGGCTCGAATATCTGACCCATGTAGTCAAATATCTCGCCGGAGAAGTAGTTAAACAGCCGTTTCTGGATAAAAGGACAGGAGAACCGGATTATGCTGCCGGAACCCGGGATCCTTTTCCGGTCAATGACACCGTTCATATAGAGAAAATTCATCCGGGGCGCATCGAATCTGAACCGCATGACTTCCCGAGTCTTGAACAATTCCAGCACAACCTCCCTGTGAGGAGCCTGCTTCGCCTTGCTGATGATGTTCAGGACGGTGTTGTTGGGCAGCACATCAACTGCGTCTGTGAACACCTCCTCGAAATCCTTTGCAGTGAGGGACCTGCTGTGATCCGGCCGATAGTCCTCATATCCCTCGGTGAGCAGCTCCCCGAACCATGAGACCAGCCCCGGCTGTCCCCGGGTTTCGTAAAACAGCCTTTCAGGAACTGCCTGTTCCACCTTTTGGCCGCTCTCCCGCTCGTACCATTCAAACATGCTGCGAACCTCCTCATCCGTGAGGTTCGGAATGTGCAGGCTCCGCTGGACATTGAACGGTGAGCCTTTGACGTTCTCTATGCCCAGCACGCTCCGCACACCGATCAGGGCCACGCTGTGAAGCAGATACTCCTTTTTGGCCGAGGGGTTCGGATCCTTCTGGCGCATGTTGTGAATGTTTCTGAACACGCCGGCAAGCCCGCTGATGGCCTCCTCGGTCAGCGCGTCGAACTCGTCCAGAATCAAAATGAGTGGTTTGTCAAGCACACCGTTTCCGAACAGCCGTGTGAACTCCTTCAGCGTGCTGACACGAACATTTTTCAGATTCAGATATCTGATAATATCCTCAGCGATGTATGAGACGATCTCATCAGTGTCCTCAGTCGTTTTCAGGTCTTCCAGTTCCAGCTTCAGCACATGAAACCGTTCGTCCTTTCCCAGTCTGTGAAGCGTCTCGTTCATAATCCATGTCTTGCCGCACTGACGGGGTGCCCAGACCGTGATATAATGACCGCCTTCCTCCTCAGGGGATTCTCCGAGGAGCTGAGAACATCCCCTCTGAATCAGCTCTTCCCTTGGCACATAATAATGCAGGCTTTTGCTAACCGGCCCGTAAGATGAAAATTTTCGCATAACAAGCTCCTTTCCTGTAAGATTTCAGTCTTATATTGACGTAAATTTCAGGAAACCGCAAGGAGTCCTTCATGTCTGAAGAATTTTTTTTCTGACTGACTTATGAGCGATATGCGAAATGCTGTCTGTTTTCTGAAGCCACCGCGGAACTGAGAAATTCCGGGTAACAAAAAAATTTCTGATTCTGACGAATTCTGTTGATCCTGTCATATCCTGTTTCCCAAATTACAGGGAAAGGGGATAAGAAAAGGAAAACCGGCAGTAGTCCTGTTCCGAATATAAACGCTGTAATACCCTGAATCAATATGGTAAATATCGAAAAATATCCACGTTTGGAACCCAACCAATTTTTCTGAGATCAGTCCCTTCATAATAATTATATGTCATAAAAAAAATTTTCTTATATTTTAATCATTATTTTTTGGAATTTATTTTTGCTTACTCACCACTGGCAAAAATTGGCAGAATATTCTGAGGCCGAACCGAGATAATTCAATGCAGGAGGATACCATTTCAGCAGGATAAGCAGCGAAGAAGTGAGGAGTGGTGTGACCGTCAGGTCATGCCCATTTATATGAAAGTGTTAGGTGTTAGGTGTCAGGTGTCAGGTGTCAGGTGTCAGGTGTCAGGTGTTAGGAAAAAATGTATAATTTTCATTATTCGTTGTGACCGGCAGCTCATGCCCGTTTATATAATTTTTTCTTATTATAACGGATTTGGGGGAGGCTGGCCAAGCCCCAAAGGGGCGGCATATTTCTGGTAATTCATCATCCCGGGCCGTTCAAGCCCCGTGGGGGCGGCATATTTGTAGCATTCATCATGCCGGGCCGTTCAAGCCCCGTGGGGGCGGCATATTTGTGGCATTCATCATGCCGGGCCGTTCAAGCCCCGTAGGGGCGGCATATTCGCCTGGTTGCTACAAATATGCCGCCCCCACGGGGCTTGGCGGGCATATGCATCAGGCTAAGAATGCGGGACGGCTGCCGGACGGGGTTTGCAACCCCGTCCGAAACGTTTGCGGGCGGCGATCCGGAAAATATTCCGGACGGGGTTGCAAACCCCGTCCGGCAAAATCAGAGTTAATAAAAACAGTAGGTTGTAATCTTAGCCTGATGCATATGGGCTTGGCGGGGGCTTGCAAACCTGCTGCTACAAATATGCCGCCCCCACGGGGCTTGACCGGCCTCCCCCAAATCCGTTATAATCAGATTTTTTTTAAAAAAATTGGGATCAGCCAAATATAACAAACTGATTTATAATAAAATTAATCAGGAAGGCATATATTTCAGGCTGTAAGGCCGGAATGTCTGTGTTTTTCAAATGCATTCCCTGATAAATCTGTTTATTATTATGGTCTGACCCCGATGACCAGTTTATTTTATTCGTTTTTCAATGTATTTCATCAGGCCTCCGCTTTGCACAAGTTCCTGCATAAACGGCGGAATTGGTTTTGTTGAATAAGATTTCTCTGAATCCAGGAGGATAATCTCACCTGTGTCAAAATCAACAGAAAGCCTGTCTCCTGTTTTAAACGTATCCGCATCCTCACACTCAAGAATAGCAAGGCCCATGTTAAAGGCGTTTCTGTAAAAAATTCGTGCAAAACTTTTGGCAATCACACAGGAGACGCCCGCGGCTTTTATGGCGATGGGCGCATGTTCCCGTGAAGAACCGCATCCGAAATTCTTATCCGCCACAATAATATCGCCAGAGGCCACTTTGCCTGCAAATCCCGGATCAGCATCTTCCATGCAGTGTTTGGCAAGCTCGTTCGGATCACTGGTTGTTAAATATCTCGCGGGTATGATCAGATCAGTATCAATATCATCCCCGAATTTCCATACATTTCCTGTTACTTTCATTAGATACCTTTCTTCAGGTGCATTCCCGGAAAGTAAAAACTCCTCGTTCCCAGGCTCTGCCTGGGAATGCATTCTCAGAGGCTCCGCCTCGTGTGTCATGGTTCTGCCGATGTTTGCCGCACGAGGCAGAGCCTCGGGTATGCGTTCCCAGGCAGAGCCTGGGAACGAGGAGTTTTTGGTTTTTGGGAATGTCTCGTTTTTCTTCAGTGAAAAGTTGACGGTTATCAGTGATCAGTTGTCAGTGTTTACTTTTTGCTGATAACGGACTCGGGTCCGGCGATTTTTCCCATTATGGCAGACGCGGCCGCCACAACAGGGCTGGCAAGATAGACTTCGCTTTCAGGATGCCCCATGCGGCCCACAAAATTCCGGTTGGTGGTGGCCACTGCCCGCTCTCCTTTTGCAAGGATTCCCATATGTCCCCCGAGACAGGGACCGCAGGTGGGCGGACTGATGATCGCGCCCGCGTCCAAAAATATGTCAAACAACCCTTCACTCAGCGCCCCTCTGTAACTATAAGGCGTGGCCGGTATGACAATAAGGCGTGTGCCTTGTGCAACTTTGTTTCCCTTGAGAACGGACGCGGCCGAGCGCAAATCCTCCAGTCTTCCGTTTGTACATGAACCAATAACCACCTGGTCTATCCGTATGTCTTCCACCTCGCTGATGCCTTTGGTATTTTCAGGAAGATGGGGAAATGCCACCTGGGGCTCGATATTGCTCACATCGTATTCTTTTATCTCAGCATATACCGCGTCCTCGTCACTTTTGAGAAACGAATATTCCCGTACCGCACGGCCTGAAACATATGCTTCCGTGGTCTCATCCGGGGTGATAATCCCGTTTTTTGCGCCTGCTTCGATGGCCATGTTGGCCATGGTGAGCCTGCCTGCCATGCCAAGGGCTTCAATCACGGGTCCCGTGAGTTCCATGGCTTTATAAAGCGCGCCGTCCACACCAATGTCACCGATGGTATAGAGAATCAGGTCTTTTGCTTCGACCCAGGGATTCAGTTTTCCCTTATAGACAAACTTGATGGATTCAGGAACCTTGAGCCAGACCTCTCCGGTGATCATTGCGGCTGCGAGGTCTGTGCTTCCGGTGCCTGTGGCAAACGCGCCGAGTCCACCATAAGTGCAGGTATGGCTGTCCGCTCCGATGACAAGGTCTCCCGGGAGAACCAGCCCTTTTTCAGGCAGAAGTGCGTGTTCCACACCCATCTCCCCCGCGTCAAAAAAATAGGTAAGTTCCTGCTCCCCTGCAAATTCCCGAACCACCTTAGCCTGCATGGCCGAACTGATATCTTTGTTGGGCACAAAATGATCCGGAACAAGGACAACCCTGTCTTTGTCAAAAACTTTTTTTGCGCCGATCTTACGGAACCGTTCAATGGCAATGGGAGCCGTGATATCATTTCCCAGCGCAATGTCAACCCTTGCATTGATGAGATCACCAGGCTCCGTATGATCAAGCCCCGCATGAGCTGCAAGAATTTTTTCTGTTATGGTCATTCCCATTTGTAAAATCTCCTGGTTATTTAGATGATTAAGTGTTCAGCAGATCAATTTTTTTTTCCGGAGTGCAAAAATAGAGCGAAGCGGTTTTTTGCACCGGATATTAAAAAAATTCCATTTTTTTTCCGGAGTGCAAAAATAGAGCGAAGCGGTTTTTTGCACCGGATATTAAAAAAATTCCATTTTTTTTCCGAAGTGCAAAAATAGAGCGAAGCGGTTTTTTGCACCGGATATTAAAAAAATTCCGGCAGGATGCAAGAAACCGCTTTGCTTAATTTTTTGCACTCCGGATTTATGAAAATTTTCGAAGAAGCACTTAATCTTTATCTGTTTTTAATACCGACAAAAATGCCGACTGGGGAATCATGATTTTCCCCACCATTTTCATTCGTTTTTTTCCTTTTCTCTGCTTCTCAAGGAGCTTGCGTTTTCGAGAAATATCACCGCCGTAACATTTTGCCGTAACATCTTTTCTGAAGGGCGACACCGTCTTGCGGGCAATTATTTTTCCGCCGATGGCACCCTGTATGGCGATTTTAAACATCTGTCTCGGAATTTCTTCCCTGAGTTTTTCACACGCGTGCCTTGCCCGTTCAACAGACCGGTCTCTGTGAACCAGTTGGGACAGAGCATCCACGCGCTCTCCGTTAATGAGAATGTCCAGTTTTACAAGGTCTGTCTCCCTGTAGTCTATGATCTCATAGTCAAAAGACCCGTACCCCTGGGTCACGGATTTGAGCTTGTCATAAAAATCATAAACCACCTCAGCCAGGGGCAGCTCAAATATCATTTCCAGGCGGTTGTTGGTCAGATACTGATAATTTCTATTAATCCCGCGGCGATCCAGACAGAGTTTCATGACCGCTCCCATGTAATGATCCGGTATGATAATGGCAGCGCGGATAAACGGCTCTTTTGTGAGACTGATCATCGTGGGATCAGGATATAAGGCAGGATTGTCTATGATCAGAAGCGAGCCGTCATTCAGGACAATTTCATATTGCACAGAAGGGGCTGTCAGTATCAGGGAAAGATCATATTCCCGTTCAAGACGCTCCTGAACCACCTCAAGATGAAGCAGTCCCAGGAAACCGCAGCGAAATCCAAATCCCAGGGCGGCTGAGGTATCTTTTTCATAAATCAGGGACGCGTCATTTAATTTCAGCTTTTCCAGGGCCGTGACCAGGTCTTCGTATCCGTCAGAAGCCACAGGATATATAGAAGAAAAGACCACCGGCTTTGTTTCCATGAATCCGGGCATGGGCGTGTCACATTTTTGTTTCTTTAATGTGATGGTGTCACCGCACCGGGTATCGCTGACCGTTTTTATTCCTGCGATCATATAGCCGACCTGCCCGGCAGAAAGGGTCTTCTGGGGAACCCGGACAATCTGAAATATCCCGACTTCCTCAACTTTATACGTCGCGTTATTGGACATGAAGCAAATGCTATCCCCTGCCTTTATTTTCCCCTGATAGACTCGAAAATGAACCACAGTGCCCCGGAAAGGATCATAATGGGAATCAAAGATCAGCGCTTTAAGAGGCGCTTCGGTATCTCCCACAGGCGGCGGCAGATGGGTTACAACGCCCTCAAGCACGTCCTCAATACCGGTTCCTTCCTTGGCAGACACAAGAATTGCTGTTTCAGGGTCCAGCCCCAGGTCATCTTCTATCTGGTTTTTGACCCTTTCAATGTCCGCGGACGGCAGATCAATCTTGTTGATCACGGGAATGATTTCAAGATCATGCTCCAAAGCAAGATACAAATTGGCAAGGGTCTGAGCTTCCACGCCCTGACTCGCGTCAACCAGAAGCAGCGCGCCTTCGCACGAGGCCAGCGCGCGGGAAACTTCATAGCTGAAATCCACATGCCCGGGCGTGTCTATCAGGTTCAGAAAATAAGTCTGTCCGTCTTTTGCAGTGTACGGAAGGCAGACGGTCTGGCTTTTGATGGTGATCCCCCGCTCCCGCTCAATATCCATGCTGTCAAGTATCTGATCCTGAAAATCCCGGTCAGACACGATATCTGTTGTCTGAATAAGGCGGTCGGACAGCGTTGATTTTCCGTGGTCAATATGTGCGATAATACTAAAATTTCGGATGTTTTCCATATTTTATGATTAAAAGTCAGTTGACATGATTTAATTTTTTAATTATAGTAAAAAGTTATGGTCAGAAGCATAAGTCTTTTACCAAATTGTTGTTAATCATGTCAACCCCCAAAAATACTGATTAGACAATCAAAAATGAATATTCAGGTCTTAATAGTTGATGACGATGTTGCCCTGTGCGACGCAATGTATGAATTTATTAAGATGTTCGGATATCAAACCGCCCGGGTTTACAGCGCTGAACAGGCCATTGAATTATTAGAAAAACGCGGTTTTCACATTGTCATAACAGATATCATTCTGCCTGAAATGAGCGGTCTTGAGCTGACATGCCTGATAAAAGAAAAGTATGACGCTGATGTCATTGTAATGACAGGGCACAGAGAAGATTATTCTTATAAAGAAGCCATTGACAAAGGCGCAAGTGATTTTCTCTTTAAACCGCTACGGTTTGAAGAACTGCTGCTCCGATTGAAAAGAGTTTTAAGAGAACAGTTGCTCATCAAAGAGCGTGACCGGATGCTCAAAAACCTGCAAGCATTGGTCATAACAGATGATCTCACAGGACTTTATAACTCAAGGCATTTTCATGAAAGATTAAAAACAGAGGCGGACAGAGCCATTCGTTACAAGCGTCCGGTATCGCTTCTGTTTCTGGATGTTGACAGTTTTAAACAATATAATGATACTTACGGACATATGGAAGGTGACAGAATCCTGACCAGAATCGGTCAGATTATGAAGTCTGGCCTCAGAAAGACAGATTCCATATACCGATACGGGGGAGATGAATTTACAGCCATCCTGCCGGAAACCACAGGCAGGGATGCCCATGTCGCGGCTCAACGGATCATCCGCATGATGGAAACTGAAACATTTTTTACAGAAATCGGGAAATCGCTCGACATAACTGTCAGCATAGGTATTACAGAATATTATGCAGGAGAAGACTTGGCAGCATTTATAAAAAGAGCGGACATGGCAATGTTTCGCTCAAAACAACAAGGACGAAACAAAATTACATCGTTGTATGCTGAAAAACCTTCATAATCCGGATAAACCGGAAACAAGAAATTTCAAATAACAAAATACAAATAAATTCCAAATAACAAAATACAAATAAATCTCAATGCTCAAAAAACAAAATACAAATAAATTCCAAATCCCAATATCCGAATCTCAGATAAGACTAAATTTCAGTCATTGCAATTTGAGATTTATTTGTTATTTGTTTTTTGAGCATTGAGATTTATTTGTCATTTGTCATTTGAGCATTGTGATTTAAATGAAAATACCAACCTTCACTTTTCTGTCTGATCCGATGCCGGAACAGATATCCCAAATAACTGCCCTTTATCGTGCCGAAGGGTGGTGGACAGCAGACGCATCAGATAATCCTGAGATGGTAGCAGGAATTATTGCAGGCAGTCATTGTTTCATGGTTGCGACGATAGGAGATGAGATCATCGGCATGGGGAGGGCCATCAGCGACCGCGCCAGCGACGCATATATTCAGGATGTCACCGTAAAAGACGCATACCGGGATCAGGGAATCGGATCGGAAATTATCAAATTGTTAGTTGAACGGCTTCAGGGAGATGGGTTGTGCTGGATCGGTCTGATTGCGGAACGAGGCTCTCATGAGTTTTATATGGGGCTTGGATTTGAAAAAATGCCAGATTCCACGCCAATGCTGAAAATCATACCTGCTTAAATCATTTCAGTCGCTTACCCGCTCCAATGTTTTTCTTAAACGACGATGAAAAACTCAGTTTTTTAAGCGATGCGTTTTCATGGCAATGCCTAATAAAATAACAACCGGAATTTTTTTTGTAAATAATATTATGAAATCAGAACCTTTAACACCTTCGGATTATACAAGATTAGAAAATTTTTTTCAGCAACAGAAATATGAACTCTGTGCGTATTCACTCTCATCAATTCTTGTCTGGAGTACCAAAGTATATCAGCCTGTCGGTATCACAGACGGAGAAACTCTGATCATCGGCGTTGAATTCGACGCGACGCATGAGGACAAAAATCATCTGATACTTCCTGTTTCTCCGGTGAGAGAATATTCCCCGGAAGAATTACATGATCTTGCTGTAAACCTCGGATTTGAGAGATTCTGGTTTGTTCCGGGTGATTATATTGAGAGATATGGACAAAACCAGTTGGATGCTTTTTTTGAAACAGAGGAGCAGCCGGAGCTGGATGATTATGTTTATCTGACAGAAAACCTCGCGGAACTGAAAGGAAACAAATATTCCAAAAAACGGAATCTGATCAGTCAGTTTAAAAAAGAATATCGCGACAGAATTCTGATTGAAAAAATCACATCCTCCGCCATGTCGGAATGCGTTGATTTTCTTGAGGAATGGTGCGAAGAGCGTGACTGCGAAGCGGACCCCGAGACGGACCTTGCCTGTGAAAAACAGGCTGCAAAAAATGCACTTGAATATATAGACATTCTGGGAATGAACGGCATCCTGCTTCGTGTTGACGGTGTGGTCAGCGCGTTCGGGATCATGTCACGTCTCACTGAAAATATGGGGGTGCTTCATTTTGAAAAGGCATTTTCCCACATAAAAGGGCTTTATCAGTTTTTTGACAGGGCATGTGCGAGAACCCTTTTTAATGGCTGTAAATATATCAACAAAGAAAGTGACATGGGGATCCCGGGCCTTGCCAAAGCCAAACAGTCATATTATCCTGTTAAAATGATGAAATCATATAAACTGACTATTTCCCCAGCCGGATCACCTCAGTCTTAACCTTGACAATTCCCTTTCGTATCATACTGATTTTTTGAGCCGCACGGGCAGATAAGTCTATAATGCGGCCTTTGATGAACGGCCCGCGGTCGTTTACGCGTACCGTGACAATTTTCCCATTGAGCAAATTTGTAACACGGAGAACTGTTCCATGGGGATAAAATCGGTGTGCGGCCGTGAGCTTATTTTTGAGATATCGTTCGCCGTTAGCAGTCAGGCGGTTCTGAAACCTGTTACTGTAATAAGAGGCAATACCAATTTGTACTTTTGGATACTCAGCCAGACATTCCGAGAAAAAAAATGTCCATACAATCAATACAGTTATCAAAGGAATAATTTTTTTCATAGCATTTCCGATCCAATTAACACGTTAATCTTAAAAGTTATGCCATCTGAAAATTCCGACACTGATTGCTTTTCTCACAAAACAAAGGAATGCGTCAATGGGGGGAAAGATGTATTCAGGGGGGGATAAAAGGAGTAGTGAGGGGGTATAAAAAGACCACGCTATTGTTCCGTCCGGTAACGTCCGTAAGTTTTACAACACCCGCAAAAGGCTTTTAATCTCCTTTTTTGTCAGATAACGCCATGAGCCCTCGGCAAGTTTTCCCAGCTTTATATCTGAAATCCTTATGCGCCTCAATCTGACAACCCGGTTTCCCACCTTTCTGACCATGCGACGTATCTGCCTGTTTTTTCCCTCTTTCAGCACAATACGAAAAATTTTTGAGGAAATTCTTCTGACACGCGCAGGCCGGGTTATTGTTCCCATCATTGGCAGCCCCTTTGCCATCTTCCGAAGCGCGCCTTCAGGTATGGGGCTTGAAACAATCACCTCATATTCTTTTTCATGATCAAAAGAAGGATGTAACAGTCTGTGATGAATTCTGCCGTCATTGGTCAGCAGCAGAAGGCCGGTTGAGTCTTTATCAAGCCGCCCTATCGGATAAACGCGTTCCGGAATATCAATGAGATTCAGGACAATATTATCTCCGGGCTGATTGCAGCTTGTGACATATCCTTTTGGCTTGTTCAGCACAATATAGATCAGATCATCCTTTGCCTTTATCAATTTGCCCTGAACTTCCACCTGGGCTTTGTCCGGCTCAATCTTTGTGCCAAGTTCGGTGACAACTGCCCCGTTCACCCTGACATGCCCGTCTTTTATATATTTTTCACCTTTCCGCCTGGAACAGAATCCTGCTTCTGAAAGGAATTTTTGTAATCGTATTAACGCCATAATAAAAAAATCTACTTAATTCTTACTAAACTCAATCTCTGTGGTACAGCAGCTCATCAGCCAGGACCACACCCGTGTATATGTTCCTGTCCGGCTTTGCAAAGGGTATCTTGCCAATAAGCGCTCGTATAAAAATATTTTAAAATTTATATAATCTTTATTATTATTTTGAGACTATTCTTTTAATATAAGTGCTTAGGATAAAATGAACAGCCCGCCATGTCAATATGTTCCTAAAAATTTTAATTCCAGCATACTTTTGAACCGGAACCCGGTCAGTCATCTGAACGATGTTTATGTTCTGATTCTCTTCTTCTTTACGCCAGTAACCATCTGGAAAAATGAGATTTTTGCGAATTTTACGAAAAATATATTTCCCTTGGTTGACTGGGGCATAAATGTGGTGTATGAATTTTATTTATGGGTATGTTTTTATGGCTGTCAAGAGCGCGTTTTATCCTGACATTCCTATTCATGAAGGGACAACTCGTCCCATTCACATGACCGCCCCCTGAAAGAAGCATGATCAGTTGCAGCTTTTCGGCTGCGGTGGCCGCTCCGATACGGGCGGGCCATTTTCATGACCGAGATGGTTTTAAGGCATTATCCGTAGCCGAACCTGACCGTATTATCTCGGACAATGGTCATCACTGCGCGATTTTCCCTGCCAACGGAGCAAATACGCCCGCAAAAATCCTTGAGAGCAATACGCCGTTTTTGGCAGAAGCAAGAAAAATTGTCTGCGACTCCGGATGTCCCGGAAAAATGCGGGGCGGTCTGGACAGACCAATGGTAATCTGAATTCCGGATGATGAATACAGTCCTTTCGGGCCGGTCACGGTCGCGATTCATGCGGGCCATTTTCAATATCCCCCCTGGTGAATATTCGGAGAACCTTCCGGAACCAACGTAAATTTTCTCCGAGACAACCTGCCCGGATATCCCGGAGACGGATATCATTTTTACATTGCCAGCGGCCGATACGGAAACGCTCTGAACAGAGACCCGGTGTGCTGTTGAAAAAGTTGTCCTGTGCAAATATGTAAGCATTAACCGGGTCAAGGAAGGATTACGGGATTGTGACTGACCCTGTCACACTGAAAGCAAATACCGAAGCAAGAGAAATTGAAAGCTTCGCACTACACAAAACATTAAGGATCAATTAATGAAAAAAACCTTTATGCCGTCCTTTAGGGACATTGAGGAATTACAAGAACATCAGTTAAAAGGTCTCCGATGGACAGTGAACCATGCATATCATGGATCTCCTTTTTACAAAAAAAGACTTGAACAGGCAGGGGTCCGGCCGGATGATATTCAATCTCTGGATGATATAAGGCGTCTCCCCTTTACCACGGCAGATGATATGCGGGAAGGCTATCCTTTTCCGCTTTTGTCTGTTCCTGAATCCCAAGTGGTGAGAATTCATACCTCATCCGGTTCCACGGGAAAAAGAAAAATTCTTACTTATACACAAAAAGATATTGAAGACTGGGCGCATTTCTTTGCCAGATGTTATGAAATGGCCGAACTCACAGAAAACGACAGAGTTCAGATTGCCGTGGGATATGGTATCTGGACAGCAGGTGTGGGGTTTCAGATGGCCTGTGAAAAATTCGGAGCCATGGCCCTTCCCCTGGGACCCGGAATCATTGATATGCAATGCGAAATTCTTGTTGATCTTCAGCCTACGGTGATGTGTTCCACAGCATCCATGGCCCTGCTGATGGCCGAGGAGATTGAAAAACGAAATCTCAAGGATAAAATCGCCCTGAAAAAACTCATCTTCGGATCAGAGAGAAGCGGCGATGCCATCAAAAAGAGAATTAAAGAACTGACCGGCGTGGAAGATATGTTTGACATTCCGGGGATGACCGAACTTTACGGACCCGGCACAGGTCTGGATTGTCCGAAACATGAGGGAATCCATTACTGGGCTGATTATTATATCCTGGAGATATTAAACCCTGAGACATTGGAGCCGGTCGGAGAGGGAGAAATCGGAGAGATGGTTGTGACCACGCTTTGCAAAGAGGCTGCCCCGCTTATTCGTTATCGGACTCGTGACCTGACGCGGTGGATTGACCACCCGTGTTCCTGTGGAAATATTCTTCCTATGCACGACAGAATCATGGGACGCTCTGACGATGTGGTTATTTTCCGGGCCGTGAACATCTATCCCAAACAAATTGAAGATGTGCTTTCTTCTTTTCCCGAGGTGGGCAGCGAATACCAGCTCATTTTGGAAAGAAAAACAGATGGCAAGGATTATATGACTCTCAGAACAGAGCGTTATCAGGGGAACATCGGCGTGTCAGATGCCGAGCTGAAAGAAAAAATTGCCAGACGAATAAAGACAAAGATTTTCGTGAGCGCAGATGTGGAAATCGTAGATTATCAAACCTTGCCAAGAACCGACAGAAAAAGCAAGCGTGTGTTTGACAACCGAGAAAATTGAGAAGTGAGAAGTGAGTCGGATGGGTAAATCCGAACCCGGTTCGCCGAAATTACCACTCCCGCGAGAGGAATCTCGGACTTGAAATGAGACTTATCCGGAGTGCCAAACTTGCAGTTTGGCAGGAACAGTGTTTTGCTTTTCGAGCATCGGAAAAAATTGCCAAACTGCAAGTTTGGGACTCCGGATGGATAAATTTTTTTTCTGATTATAACGGATTCAGGGGAGGCCCCGCCATTCCGGGGAAAATCGTGATATTCTCAGAAAGTCGGACCGTATGCGACTTTTTTTTAACCGAAAAGAGAATGCCACAAAGACACGAAGACACAAAGAGACACGGAGAGCCTTCGTGAGACTTCGCGTCTTTGTGCCTTCGTGGCTTATAAGCCGCACATAGCGTCAGTTTTTCCCGGAATGACATTCGGAGAGAACAGCATGTTCTGATATGATAATTTCAGAAAGTTATATTCTCCCCTGAATCCGTTATAATTAGTTTTTTTTAAACTCATAAACCCAAAAAGGAGAATTTGAGTATGAAGCAAAAATCAGGATGGATTCTTATTGGAATATTTATCGCCACATTGCTTGTGGCGGCCTTTGTGAGCTCGCCTGCTACGGCGGGTCCCGCCACACTGAGTTACGCGAATTTTCCACCCGCCCCCACGTTTCCATGCGTTCAGATGGAAAGATGGAAAAAAGAAGTTGAAAAACGAACCGAGGGAAAAGTGGTCATTAACACCTTTCCCGGAGGCACGCTGCTCGGGGCCAAGAACATGATGGACGGTGTTATCGCGGGACAGGCGGATATCGGCTGTCTGTGTATGGCGTATCAGCCGGGGCGTTTTATGATTACCAACGCCACCAGTCTCCCGCTGGGAATACCCAGTGCAAAGGCCGGAAGCCTCGCACTCTGGGAGCTTTATAAAAAATACAAGCCCAAAGCGTTTGCCAAAGTAAAGGTGCTGACCATGTTCACCACAGCACCGTCAAATATCATGTCCAAAAAACCCGTAAAAACTTTGGCTGATATCAAAGGGCTGGATCTGAGAGCATCCGGCGGCGCGGCCCAGATTCTCAAAGCCTGGGGCGCAAATCAGGTGGGAATGCCCATGTCCGCAACACCGGAAGCCTTGCAAAAAGGCGTGGTTCAGGGCTTGTTTTCCTCCCTTGAAGTGATGAAGGATTTCAAATATGCGGAACTTTGCCGGTATGTCACAATGACCGACACGGTGATTTATCCCTTTGCCGTGGTCATGAACATGGATTCATGGAACAGCCTGCCCGAAGATGTCCGAAAAGTGATAGCGGATATGGGCGAGGAGCAGTCAGCGTGGACAGGGACTTATATGGATGCTCATGTCAAGGAATCTGTTGAATGGTCAAAAAAGAGCTTTAATGTTGAGTTTACAGAACTGCCAAAAGAGGAGAAGGCTAAGTGGGACAGCTTGCTTTCGCCGATTGTTGATGAATGGATCAGGGAGGCAAAATCAAAAGGGTTTCCTGCGGAAGCCATTGCAGAGGATATAAAGGCGTTTACCTGTAAAGAAAGTTCAGATAAATAATATACAGCCGAAGGCTGGGCGCTGACTAAGAAATAGTCAATAAATCGAAAATCTTTTCCGGAGTGCAAAAATAGAGCGAAGCGTTTTTTTGCAGCCTTCGGAAATCTTTTAATATTCTCCGGAGTGCAAAAATAGAGCGAAGCGGTTTTTTGCAGCCTTCGGAAATCTTTTAATCTTCTCCGGAGTGCAAAAATAGAGCGAAGCGGTTTTTTGCAGCCTTCGGAAATCTTTTAATCTTTTCCGGAGTGCAAAAATAGAGCGAAGCGTTTTTTTGCAGCCTTCGGAAATCTTTTAATCTTTTCCGGAGTGCAAAAATAGAGCGAAGCGTTTTTTTGCAGCCTTCGGAAATCTTTTAATCTTCTCCGGAGTGCAAAAATAGAGCGAAGCGGTTTTTTGCAGCCTTCGGAAATCTTTTAATCTTTTCCGGAGTGCAAAAATAGAGCGAAGCGGTTTTTTGCAGCCTTCGGAAATCTTTTAATCTTCTCCGGATGGACGGATGCAAAAAACCGCTTCGCTCTATTTTTGCACTCCTTTTTATCCTTTCTATTTTAATTAGACTTGATTTTTCCGGATGGACGGATGCAAAAAACCGCTTCGCTCTATTTTTGCACTCCTTTTTATCCTTTCTATTTTAATTAGACTTGATTTTTCCGGATGGACGGATGCAAAAAACCGCTTCGCTCTATTTTTGCACTCCTTTTTATCCTTTCTATTTTAATGAGACTTGACAATGGAATTTTTGAATAAGCTAAATGAACGGTTAAACCAGCTTCTTATTCAGATCGCTGGTTTTTTCCTGGTGATAATGATTCTCCTGACCTGCGCCAACATTTTTTTCCGGCTTGTCTGGGTTCCGGTTCGGGGCACATTTGAACTGATGGGTTTTTTTCAGGCCATTGTGGCCGCGTTTGCCCTGGGCTATACACAGATGAAGCAGGGGCATATTTCCGTTGATATTCTGATCAACAATTTTTCAGAAAAAACAAAACGCATTTTAAATGCGATAAATGACCTGATATGCTTTGTGTTCTTTGTTTTTGTGGCATGGCAGATGGTAAAAATGGCGGAAACGCTCAGGACGACCGGAGAAGTCACAGAAACGCTCAGGATCATATATTATCCGTTCACATATGCCGTGGCTTTCGGATGCTTAACGCTTGCGCTTGTGTTTCTCACCGGACTGATGAGTGCTATGATTTCAGGAGAAGGGGGGAAAAATTGAGTCTTGCAATGGTGGGGATCACAGGGATCATGGCCCTGCTCCTGATTTTATTCTTCCTGGGGATGCCGGTGGGATTTGCCATGGGCGTTGTGGGATTCTGCGGATTTTGCTATGTGGTTTCATTCAAAGCAGGGCTGAACATGATCAGCATGGTCATGTGGGAGACATTTTCCAAATATGGGCTTACGGTCATTCCTCTTTTTATCTTTATGGGGCAAATCGCATATTATTCCGGCGTGAATGAGAAATTATACAACGCGGCTTACAAATGGGTGGGTCAGATTCGCGGGGGCATTGCCATGTCCACCATTATGGCCTGCTCTGCTTTTTCCGCGATATGCGGATCAAACGCGGCCACGGCCGCGACCATGACCACGGTCGCGCTGCCTGAGATGAAAAAATACAAATACGACTCAAAACTCAGCACTGGAGCCATTGCATGCGGTTCCACCCTGGGCGTTGTCATTCCGCCCAGTGTCGTTCTCATTGTGATCGGCCTGTCCACGGAACAGTCCATCGCAAAGCTTTTTTATGGCGGAATCGGAGCAGGCGTGGTTCTGGCGATGCTCATGATGATCACCATTTATTTTGTCTGCACCCTGCATCCGGACTGGGGTCCTGTGGCACCGAAAAGCAGTTTTGTGGAAAAACTGAAGGCGCTTTCAGGCGCGTCTGAGATGCTTCTTCTTTTTTTGCTGGTCATGCTGGGGCTGTATCTGGGATTTTTCACGCCTGCCGAAGCCGGGGCCGCGGGATCTTTTTTCGCGGTGGTGATCAGTCTGGTCCAAGGCAAACTGACTTGGAAGGGTTTTACAGATTCGGTGACAGACACCCTGAGAATATCCTGCATGGTGATCGTCATTGTAAGCGGGGCCATGATATTTGGCCGTTTCCTGGCGGTCACCCGAATTCCTTTTGATATTGCCACATGGGTGGTGGGGCTTCCTGTGCCAAATGTGGTGATCATGGCGATTATTTTCTTTATTTATATTGTGGGCGGTGCGGTCATGGATGCGCTTGCCCTGCTTCTCATTACGATTCCCATTTTCTTTCCAGTGGCAATGAAACTGGGATATGATCCCATATGGTTCGGTGTGACCATCACCGTGATCACCACTTTGGGAGCGGTTACGCCGCCTGTGGGCGCGACCGTTTATGTGGTGGGAGGAATGGCCCCGGATATTCCGATGCGGAATGTGTTCCGAGGCGTGATCTTCTTTTTGCCTGCATACATTATCTGCGTCTTTCTTCTGATGATTTTTCCCCAAATGATACTGTTCCTGCCCGCAATGCTGCGTTAGTCATAAATTTCACTAGCGTATACTTTTTTAAGTAATATTACTAATTGAAATTGATATAAAAAATATAGACAAAACAATCTGACCATGATATGACAGCTTTAAAAAAAACAACCCGATAGTCAGATGGGAACACATCAGTATGTAACGGGCATCTCCGCCGGTGATGAAAATAAAACGGATGATATCCCCGACCGGTTTCCACAAAAGATACCATGTGAGACATCTGACGGTTCCGAGGTTTCCGGAGATCATCACTTCGGTTTCTCCGAACCACTCGGAGAAACTGAAGACTTTCGCGAGGCTCACCTTGTCTTTTTCC
The DNA here is from genome assembly GCF_017377395.1 of Desulfonema magnum. GTDB lineage: Bacteria > Desulfobacterota > Desulfobacteria > Desulfobacterales > 4be13 > Desulfonema_C > Desulfonema_C magnum. The sequence continues at coordinate 2,759,041 of NZ_CP061800.1, forward strand.
TGAAATTTTTTTTCGAACTGTCTTCGGGAACGAAGTATCCCACATAATTATTCTTCGCACGCGTAATAAGATGGACAGACTGTTCGCCATTTTCATTGACGGTGTCCTTAAAGGTCAGAAAAGCGGGCCCTGCGGAGAAATAAGCGTCGGGAGCGACGTAACACGGAAATCCCGTCTGTTCCGCTGTCCGGATGACAAGATTCGCCATCCGGGTCACTATGGTCGGTTCTCCTCCGATTTTTATGTCATGGCGTTTCGCACCGACCCCCTCATGAATCTGTCCGTGAAGCGGAAGACAGAAGGTTTTTTCGGGACCTCCGACAAGGAGACCGAGGTAGTGTTCTAAAACTGGACTTAATTTTTTTAAGGCATTGAATCAATTTAGCAAATATCGGATCAAGTCCAGTTTTAGAACACCACCGAGACCGACATATCCGAAGTGATGCCCCTTTATATGTTCGCCCTTTCCGCTGTTCTCCGAATCCTGGCGCAGAGATTTCACGCCCGGCGTCTTCGAGGATTCCTTCGTTATTTTTATGCCGTCCCCGATGAGAAGGGGGCGTCCGTTGAACGTGATGAGAGGATAGCGGCTGACTGCCGTCCGTGTCCAATGTTTCAGGAGTTCCTCCGACTCCCGCGAGTAGGCCCTGAAAAAGCGCGGCATCGGGTCATAACATGCCGGATCAAGCATAAGCCATCGGACAATGCTGCTTATTCCGTGATGGTCAAATCGGATTATAAGACCGAAAATAACAATCGAAAACCAGGAAAAAGCGGCATCACGGGAAAAACATTGACGAAATTCCGATATGACGGATTCAATAATACTGATCATAATAAAAACTCCTTTTATAATTGAATTTATTTTGCTATTATGATCACATCATATAATATAGTTTCACAAAAAAATCCACCGATTTTTTTATGAATTACTCAATTTACTAGTCAGAACTTTCTACTGTCCAGTGTAAAGAATGACCCGTAAGTTAAGTTGAACTGATTTCCGAATTGACTAAGTTCCTGAAACATTCTATTAACTCGATTATCAAGTTTTTTTGTCATTCCTGCGAAAGCAGGAATCCACGGCCTCCGGATTCGTAACAGCCGCAACAGATTCCTGCTTTCCCAAGAATGACAGGCCCTTTGATCGAAGCGGCTTAGAAAAACTGATTATTGAGATTACGCCATCTGTTCACAGAAATCTCAAACACTCTTAGCCCCGAGACCATCGTAAACATGCAATTTATACCCGACATCAACAATAGTGGATAAAAAAATGAAAAATAACAAACCCCATTCTGATTTACTCTCCCACCATAAAAAGTATCTTGCATCCTTAACGCGAAAATCGTCTTATGTACTTCGTATCGGGGAGAAAGCCAAATATCCTGTTCCTGTCCTTATTATCAAAGAAAGGCGTCAGCATCCTGACAAGAAAAATAAAACCAGACAGCTTCAGCTGCCTACGGAAGAAACTGTTAAAAAAACGCTGGTAGAAATTGGCTATCTGGCAGGAGAAGCCCAGCGCCGATGTCTTCCCATCCTGCGAAATATTGTTGCCAAAGTCCGAGATGACGCGGATATTTCTCTGAAGCTTCAGCGATATCTGACCAAAGAGGGATTGCAGCATCGTCTGACGCTTCCTTTGGATGAGGAAGCCGGAGCAAAACTGGGACTGATTTTCAGATTGCATTCAAGAATCAAGGAAATGGACCGGGTGGAGATCATCGCTCGGAGGGTTTCAAAATTTACCCGGGAAGAGGCGATTTACTGGCTCTCCCGTACAACAAGTTTTGGCCCTGATGCGAATCGCTGGGCCCTCGCGGGTCTGAGAATATTGTTGAGCGGACAGCCCGGAGACAAGGGGGCAGAAAGAATGCTTGAGAGCTTGCGGGAAAGTATTAAAGATTAACGGATTGAATTTAAAAACTCAAAGACAAGGAACAAGAAAACCAAAAGGCTTCTGATTCATAAATACCTGAGCAAAAGTTTTTTATACATATGTTTTTCTGCGAACCGCGGAGAAACCCGGCTTTTTCCTTCACGGGCGGCGGCTCATTCCGGGAAAAAAGCCGGGTTTCTTTCCCGTGTGAATATCGGAAACTTATGGCTAGTACTTATCAAGGGGCAGATGACGTTCGTATTGAATTTGAACCGACAACAATGATGATGATGATGATGATGATGATGGTGGTGGTGGTGGTGGTGGTGGTGGTGGTGGTGGTGGTGGTGGTGGTGGTGGTGGTGGTGGTGGTGGTGGTTAGGTGAGTTTCAGTTCGTAGTTCCGTTCATAGTTTCGTTCGTAGTTCCGCCTTTAGGCGGTGTCACACCGCCTAAAGGCGGAACTACGAATTGAGTCTTTTTCGAAAATTGCCTTAATGATATTCATTATAACTGGGAAATAATAAAAACGTATTGTTTTCTAAGCGAAAAGCTTATGTTAAGGAGGAATGACATGAAACTCAGTAAAGAAAGGCTGATGATTGTGTTGCTGGTTTCTTTTGTATCAATGCTTGCCGAAGGAATAGTATTCGGAGATGAACACGCTGTTCCGGAGGATCTGACGGAGCTGAGTATTGAGGAGCTGATGGAGGTTGAGGTGACATTGACTGCAAGAAAACCCCGAAAACTCTCTCACTCAGCCGCGGCGATTTTCGTAATTACAGCAGAAGACATTCGCCGTTCCGGTGTCACAAGCATTCCTGACGCATTACGCATGGCCCCGGGAATTCAGGTATGCAGGATTGATTCAAACAAGTGGGCTGTCACCTCCCGGGGATTTAACAGCCGTTACGCAGCCAAGCTGCTCGTTCTTATGGACGGGCGTACCATTTACTCTCCGCTTTTTTCCGGAACCTTTTGGGAAGTTCAGGACACGCTCTTGGAAGACATTAAACAAATTGAGGTCATACGGGGTCCCGGGGCGAGTCTCTGGGGGGCCAACGCAGTGAACGGAATCATCAATATCATTACCAAGTCCTCTGAAAAGACCCGGGGAGGGCTGGCATTCACGGGCTTTGGCACGGAAGAACAAGGTTTTGGGGGCGCACGTTACGGAGATACGCTCGGTGAGAAAGGCGACTACCGAATCTATGTCAAATATTTTGACCGTGATGAGGCAGCGAATGCCAACGGAGATGGGACTTCTGATGATTGGCGAATGTTTCGGACAGGATTCCGGGCGGATCAGAAACTGGCGGAAAAAAATTCGTTCACTTTGCAGGGAGATATTTACAGCGGAAAAAATGACAACAGGTCTGTCTTACCTTCTGTGAATCCTCCGTATGCGGAAATATATAATGAACAAGACAGTCGCATGTCAGGGGGAAACATATTAGGAAGGTGGCAGCACATCTTTTCAGGCACCTCTGATATGACCCTTCAGATTTACTATGATTACACTGAAAAAGAGGAATTCAGAGCTTCCTGGAACGGGGATCTTTTTGACATGGATTTCCAGCATCACTTTGCGCTGGGAAGGCGACAGGAAATGATGTGGGGACTGGGTTACCGTTATTATCAGAACGATATCCGACCTTCCTTTATCGTCACGTTTGACCCGCCCGAGCGGAAAGATCATCTTTTCAGCGCGTTCATTCAGGATGATATTACCCTTGTGAAAGAGCGGCTCTGGCTGACCCTGGGGGCCCGATTTGAGCATAATGACTCCACCGGGTTTGAATTTCAGCCCAATGTGCGTATCCTGTGGATGCCTTATGAAAAGAATACCTTATGGGCAGCCATATCCCGCGCGGTAAAAACCCCTTCGCAGGTTGATGATGATATAAAATTTACAGGGCAGATTATTCCGCCGAATACACCTGAAAATCAGCATCTGCTTCCTGTCGCGATCACTTTTACTGGTGATCGGAATATTCTTTCTGAAGAAATTATCGCACTGGAACTTGGATACCGTCTGCATGTTGCTGATCAGCTATCTTTTGACACGACTGCTTTTTATAATGTTTATGATAATCTCATAGCCACCGTTCCAGGATTGCCTGAAATCTGTCTTCAGCCGCAGTATGTGTCTGTTCCTTATGTTTTTACCAATATTATGAAAGGGGAAATCCGAGGAGTGGAAATTGCCGCGAATTGGAATTTGTCGGAGCAGTGGCGTCTGAAAGCCGCTTATACATATTTTGAATCGGATCTGCGCTTCAAAGGAAATGGCGTTCCCGAAGTTACCCCGCTGACAAAAGGTGTTCCCCCCTCGCATCAGTTTTCGCTGCGATCTTTCACGGATTTGCCTTGGAATCTGGAATGCGATCTTTGGCTTCGTTATGCAGATGATATCCAGGAAGGAGAGGTGGATGCTTACACCACACTGGATGCCCGCCTGGGCTGGAACCCTTTGAAAAATCTGGAGCTATCCATTGTAGGACAAAATCTCCTTGAACCACAGCACCCTGAATTTATTGAAATGTTTCTGTTCAGCGAGCCGACTCAGGTGGAACGTTGCGTGTATGGAAAAATAACCTGGCAATTTTAAGAGAGGGGTGTGAATGCGTCGAAAATATTTGGTTTATCTGTGGCTAATGATATTTATACCCCTGAATACAGCATCACAAACTGTAAAATCATCAGAATACGTTGTGAAAGCGACGTTTCTCTACAATTTTGCCAAATTTGTGGAATGGCCGGCCCATGCGTTTGAACGTCCTGATACCCCTGTGATTCTTTGCATCCTTGGCAAAGATATTTTCGGAGACGCACTGAAAACCATAGAAAATAAAGTCATCAGAGGAAGAACACTTTTAATCAGGCACTGTCAGGATACCAATGAGGCAAAGGGATGTCATATCCTTTTTATCAGTCCGTCGGGAGATAAAAATTTACAGGAAATACTGTCAGACATAAAAGACACGCCCTGTCTGACAGTCAGCGACACAGAGGCGTTCGCACAACGCGGCGGAATCATCCGTTTTTTCACAATGGGCAATAAAATCCGTTTTGAAATCAACCCGGAGGCTGCAAAACGATCTCATCTCAAAATCAGCTCCAGGTTGCTGAAACTTGCAAGAATATTTAAAGAGCCCCCTGAAAAAAAAGGAAACTAATCATGAAAACCTTTCGTTATTTTTTGATCAGACAAAAGCTGATTTCTTTAAGTATGTTGACAAGTTGTATTGTTCTGATGCTGGCGTCCGTGTTCCTCTTGGTGAACGAAGTCTTCACATTTCGGCACGGCATGATGGAGGAACTTTCCACACTCACCAAAGTCATCGGGAGCAACAGTGTCGCGGCACTCACTTTCAATGATCATATTGCCGCGGAGGAGACGCTGGCAGCCCTGCGTGTCGAACCCAATATTGTTTTTGCCGGGATATATACTTCGACAGGTGATCCGTTCGCTGAATATTATAAAAGAGGAGACATGGGGGATGATTTGCCCAATACAGAGAGAGAAGAGAGCAAAAAAATTTCCGAATTAAAAAAAACAGAGGATCAGGGTCTGCTGGAAGGGTACCCGCTTTTTGATGATTATTTTGATGTGTTTGAGGAGATTGTTTTTGATTCCGAGATTATGGGAATCGTCTATGTCCGGGCAAACATGAAAGAATTCCATTCCCGCATGAATTGGTATCTGCTGATCTTCGGGCTTGTCATACTGCTCTCTGTTTTTCTGGCGTATTACCTTTCTTCAAGACTTCAGGGGATTATTTCCACGCCTATTCTGGAACTGACCCGGACGATAAAAGTTGTTTCCGCCAGGCAGAACTATACCATTCGTGCGGAAAAGAAGAGTTATGACGAACTGGGCACACTGATAGACGGATTTAATGAAATGCTGAATCAGATTCAGTTGAGAGATCATAAACTGGAGGAGCATCGGGATCATCTCGAAGAGGAGGTGGCCATGCGAACGGCCGAACTTGCGGAAGCCAACAAAGGACTGGAAAAAACAGTGATCGAACTGAAACAGGCCAAAGAAGCCGCCGAAGTCGCTAACCGGGCAAAAAGTGAATTTCTTGCCAACATGAGCCATGAAATCCGCACTCCTATGAACGCGATTTTGGGTTTCAGTGAGATATTGCTGGATAAGAATGATGATCCGGATCAGAAAAACTGTCTGGAAAACATTCAATCCAGCGGAAATGCTTTGCTAGCTTTAATCAACGATATTCTTGATCTTTCAAAAATTGAAGCAGGCAGGTTGGAAATCTGCCCGGAACCTTTGAATATCAGAACTGTGTTAGATGAAATACATCTGTTATTTTTGAGAGAATTTCAGGAAAAAAGGTTAGAATTTAAGTTGGATGTGGGCCAGGAAATAACCAGGGCGTTGCTTCTGGATGCGATAAGAATTCGCCAGATTCTGATCAATCTGGTGGGAAATGCGATAAAATTCACATCGCGGGGATATGTGAAGGTATCAGTAAAGACTTATCAGTTCTCAGGACAGAAGCAGGTCTCGGAAGTCCTGAAAACAAATGTGCTCTTCGAAATTGAGGACACTGGCATCGGAATTCCCAAAAATCAGCAGGAACTGATTTTTGAGAACTTCCGTCAGCAGGATGGTCAGGCAGCTCGGAAATACGGCGGGACAGGTCTCGGACTGGCCATAACAAAGAAACTGACCGAACTGATGAACGGGGAGATATCTGTTGAGAGTGAGGTGGGCCAAGGGAGCATATTCCGGATTATTTTTTCCAATGTCTGTATGTCCGAAGAATTAAATCCCACTGAAATTTTTTCAGAATCAGATGGAATTCATTCAGAAATCGAATTCAGACCCGCGTCAATTATGATTGTTGATGACATTCGTTTTAACAGGGAAGTAATAAAAAAGTTTTTGAAAGACGCTCCTTTTTCCATAACCGAGACGGAAAACGGCGAAGAGGCTCTGTCGCTGCTCGGCAGTCCTCACGCTCACAATCCCACGCCTCACGCCTCACGCCTCACGCCCCGCTTTGATCTTATCCTGATGGATATGAAAATGCCTGACAGAAGCGGTTACGAAGTCACGGCGATCATCAAAAATGATGATACGTTAAAAGATATCCCGGTAATTGCGGTAACTGCTTCAGCCATGAAAGATACGGAAGACAAAATAAGAGACCTGTGTGACGGATATGTAAGGAAACCCCTCAGCAAAGCTGAACTGATTTTTGAACTGAAGAGGCATCTGCCTCATACTGTTAAAAAAAGACCGTCTGTCGCTGAAAAGAAAACCGCGGAAGACATTGTATCCGAGGATACTATTTCCCCTGAGATGGCCGCCCGGCTCCCGGAACTCATACAAATCCTTGAGAATGAATTTATTGCAAAATGGGAAGATATCAGAGAGACGCTTATTTTTGACGAGCTCAGAGAGTTCGCAGATCAGGTAAGCGCGGAAGGGATGAAATGTGCGTGCGGACCACTGACAGACTGGAGTAAAGCGGTGATTCGTCAGATGCAGAATTTTGAGTTGGAGTATCTGGCGGTTACTTTTGAGAATTTTCCTGAGATAATCAAAATGTTGAAAAAAATTGCAGATTCATAACATCTCTTCAAAATCCCTTTGACAACCTGAACCGCGGATTCAACAGTGAGTTCACGGCCATCACAATCCTGGTCTGTTCCGTGCCCGCAGATTTCTCCAGTTGCTCCTTCCGCAGGCTTATTTTTTGTTTCGGAGAAGTATTTTCCGAACGGGGAACACCTGTAAATAGCATCCGGCAGTCTCCTGGCATGAGCCGCAGGCAAAAACAAAAATCATGCCAATCCTCAAATCAGGTGAATCAGGGTTCGGGTAGCTACAATGACAAAATCGTTATGTGTTCCCACACGGAACAAGAGCCAAAGCAATAAGGCTTTACATAAATAAAATCTGATTATAACGGACTTAGAGGAGGCAGGCAAAGCCCCGCGGGGGCGAGGCGGGGCAATGCTGCTGTCTTAATAGGAGGCGAATTTTTCCGGAGTGCGAAAAATGCTTTTTCGCAAGTGCAAAAATAAAATTTTTGCACTCCGGATCCGCCCGTAACTTCTTAATCGGGGTGGGAGGGCTTGCGAACCTCATGCTGCAAATATGCTGCCCTTACAGGGCTTGGTCGGCCCTCCCCTGAATCCGTTATAATCAGAATCATAAAATCATATACCGGATAAAAATTTACTTTTGGTGGCATAAGTCATAAAATTTAAAGAAATATTCAGAGGAAACGGAGAAAACTTGAATCGCATCAGTAAATTCATCAGCATACTCGCTCAGATTGAGAAGAACGCGTCTGAGATGGTCAAATCCGAGTCTGAAAATGCTTTTTACGCGCTAGCCGTGTTTTTTGAGAGTGACAGGCTTTGTTTCATCCGATTTGTCACCGATGAGATAAACCCATACGAAAGCTATTGCCACAATTCCGAGCAGTTTGTCTGTCTTCCCGAAAATCCTGAGATGAGTGGATTCGAATCTGAATCCCCGGGTTTTGAGACAGGCGAACATAGTCTCAATCTGTCACCGTCTGGCATATGTTTCCAAAGCTTTCCCCGGAGCCTCGAAGGTTACGACAATGAGGAATTCTCCGCCCGGCAGTCTTATGCCGCAGACGTAAACTTCCGCATCTCCTATTTTCCGAAGACCTCTGAGAATACGGTTTTCTCCGGTTTTCAGATCACGGAAAAGCTGAGATGCCCGTGTGAAAATTCCTCGGGAATTGGTGACATTCTGATTTTCTCTGATTCGGATGACAATACCTATGTTATTAGCCTTCAGCCACAGAAACCACAGATTCCCGATAAATTCACGGTCGGCGATAACGGATTTTATCCGCTCTTTTCCGAACAGCCTGATAAACCGTTCCGTCAGATCCTTCCGCTCTCCGGTATTCGAATGGCCTTTTTTTCCGCTGTCCGGATCATTTTTTTCTGATTATAACGGATTTAGGAGAGGGCCGGCAAAGCCCTGTGGGGGGCGACATGTTTGTAGCATCCGTCATGCCGGGGCGGCCGAGCCCTGTAAGGGCTTGGCAGGGAGTCCGCAAATCTGCTGCTACAAATATGCCGCCCTTACAGGGCTTGATCGCCCCTCCCCTAAATCCGTTATAATCAGAAAATATGAAATTAAAAGTCAGCAGGGAAACTGTGGAACGGCTGAAAAAAGAACTCGGCATTGCCCAACGTCTTAATAATCTCAGACTTTATAAAATAGTGAAGGCTCTGCTGCTGATTTACGAAGAGGAACCTGCTGAGAACATAGCGAGGCTCCTCGGTGTCACCGTCAGAACGGTTTTCAACTGGTTAAAACGATTTATGTGGGAAAGATTTTCATGGCCGGGACGGATGCATTCTAAAGGAAAAGGACGTAAGCCGAAGCTGAACGGAGAACAGAAAAGAAAGTTGTACAGGATTGTCGAAGGCGGACCTGGGAAATACGGATCTGACTGCGGAATTTGGAATTCGGCGATGATTCTCATAGTCATAAGGAAAGAATTCAATGTCACATGTAATCCGAGATATGTCAGTACGTTGCTGAAAAGTATCGGACTGACGTGTCAGAAGGCAAAATTTGTCTCAGACAGGTCGGATGATGAGAAACATCGCAGGAAGAGGAAACAGCGGGATGAGGAAACATGGCCGGAAATTCTGGAAAAAGCGGATGAGATGAAGGGGGGGATACTTTTTACCGACGAGGTGTCATTCGCCCGGTGGGGATCATTGGCAAGGACATGGGCTCCGAAAGGAAAGCAGCCGGTGGTAAAAACGTGCGGAAAACGGAAAGGACTGAAAATGTTCGGAGCTGTCGAATTCAGAGGAGGAGGCTTTGTATATGAGGAATGTGACGGAAAATTCAACGGAGACTCTTATATGAAGTTTTTAAAACAGGTTCTGAGCGGCTGTTGCTGTCCGGTTTTTCTTATCGAAGACGGCGCTCCGTATCACAGAAGAAAAGATGTGAACGAGTTCAGAAAAGAGATGGAAATAAGGAAACGGATGTTTGTTTACATACTGCCGTCTTACTCTCCCGACAAAAATCCGATTGAAAAACTGTGGAAAAATACCAAAAGAGATGCCACGCATCTGAAATACTTCCCGACTTTCGACGATCTGCGTTCCGCAGTAGTCGGAGCATTTGAAAAATATCTCACAGATGCGACAAAAGTGATCTGTGTCATGAAAAAATTACGAAAAAAAGCAGGTATTGCCTGATAAATAAGTACCTCACCAAAAGTTTTTTATAAATCTCATTGCCTGTTGTCTGCTTATTCTCAGATCGGAAAATATTAAAAACTTTTGCACAGGTACTTATGTTGTGAAATTATTTTTCTGAAAAACTATAAAAGGGGTTCGTCAGACTGACTAACCCCTTTTTTGATTCCGGATTTTTTTTATGAACATTGGCAAACCTCTCAATGCTATAAATATGCCGTTCCTACAGGATTTTTTCATCATCCGAACAGTTCCCTCCATGACTGAAATTTCGTAATCTTATCCTGCCCGAACGGCTCAAGTTCACGCTTAATATCGTCAACAGACTTTTCACTTGCAACTGAATCCCGATTTTTGGAAAAGAATTTATCTGCATAGCATACAATTTGCTCCTCTGTTGAAATCGGAACCATATCATAAACAGGAAGCGGAAGATGTCGGGCTTTGATATCTTTGACAGTGATCCCGACCCCCACATGACGCTCACACACAAGCGCGTGTTTCGGCAGTCCTTTTTTTTCAAGAATCACCCGCCCTAAAAAACCGTGACAAATATATGGATGCTGGCCTGTGCAGCCCAGACCCGGGGCATTTGTCATAAAAATTCCGATATCATGCAACATGGCCGCCTCTTCAATAAATTTAAGATCAGGGTTGAGATGGCTCACTTTGGCGGCTGCGTCAAGAGCCTTTTGAGCGACATGCTCACTATGCTGAACGAGAATTTCATAAGCTTTGGAACCAGGTTTGTAAAATTCACTTATTATATCAATTGGATTTGTCATTTATGGTTTGTGGTTTATGATTCGTGGTTTGTGGTTCGTGATTTGTCATTTGTAAAATGGTCCGCTGCAACTGACAACGGACCGCAGACAGATACTACTACCTGACCAAATAAATTATGACGGGTGGAAATTTTCGAAAATCCTTTTATAAAAGGGGGTTGCAGAATCCGGAACCCTCCATAATTTATTTGGTCATGTATTACTAAAATTTCTTTGAAAGCAGTACCTCTTCTATAAACGGATCAATTCCTCCGTCAAGGACACTGCTGACATTACCGATTTCAAGGTTGATCCGATGATCTTTTGCCATTTGGTAAGGATGCAGAACATAAGAGCGGATCTGACTGCCCCAGGCGATATCATCCTTGCTGTTGTGCATTTCCTGCCATTTCTCATTCTGCTTATTTTTTTCCTGTTGGTACAGTCTGGCTTTGAGAACCTTCATTGCCATATCCTTGTTTCTGTGCTGGGATTTTTCCTGCTGGCATTGTACAACAATTCCGGTCGGAAGATGGGTAATACGAACCGCGCTGCTTGTTTTATTTACATGCTGACCTCCGGCACCGCTGGCCCTGAAAACATCAATACGCAGTTCCTTTTCCTCAATATCAATCACAATCTGGTTATCAAATTCAGGATAAACAAACACTGAGGCAAAAGACGTGTGCCGCTTTCCGTTCGCATTAAAAGGTGAAATTCTTACCAGACGATGGACGCCTGTTTCTGTTTTCAGATACCCATACGCATAGTCACCGGCTGCTGTAAACGTGACACTCTTAATTCCGGCTTCGTCACCTGGCTGAAAGTCAATAATATTGCTCTTAAACCCTTTTTGCTCGACCCATCGGGTGTACATTCTGAAGAGCATTTCCGCCCAGTCCTGGGCCTCGGTTCCGCCAGCACCTGCGTTGATAGAAATAATGGCGTTATTTTCATCGTCCTCACCGTCCAGCATAAGGTCAAGTGAAAATTGTTTTATCCGTTTCTCAATTATCTGAATTTCCTGATGAACCTCTTTGATGGTTTCCGGGTCAGATTCGTCTGTGGCAAGCTCCAGCAGAATTTCACTTTCTTCAAGGTCGTTGGAAAGCTTGTGAAAGCTTTCGATCTTTCCGGATAATAACGTGCGCTCTTTCAAAAAAGATTTGGTGGCGTCAGGATTATCCCAAAAACCATCTTTGGCGATAATGGTTTCAATTTCCGCTAATCGTTTTTCTTTGTCAGACAGGTCAAAGACAACCTCTTAATTGTTCCAATTTCGAGTAAAGTTCCCTGACGGTCTGTTTAAGTTCTAATGACATTTTATGTTTCTCCTTCCTCTGAAATAATGATCAAAAGTGAAATTTATTTCCATGTATGAAAAAAATATAATATAATAAGATTATTATGATGTCAAGAACACTGTTTGTTTCAATGGTCTGATGTTTCAACTATCTGATATAAAATCTTTTTTATGTCAGACAAAAGCATATTTCATTAAAAAAAAGAAATGAATGTGTTTTGCATTTTTAACATCCAGTGAAAAAAATCTTGACTTAACAATATTTATACATTATATAACTTATTGAATTTATAAATATGAATAAACATAAACACATCATTTTTCATTTCTCATACCTAACTTAAAGGAGTTATACATTAAATGAGAAAATTTTTTTTCCTTTGCATTCCCGTATTGTTTTTTTTTATGAGTTGCTTTGACAACTCCGCCAAAGATGAAAAAAACGAACTGCTTCTTATGGAACTTAAAGAACAACAAATTGAGATGATGAAGCAGATCAGAGAAAACAGCGACACCCTTAAAAGGCTGGAAACTCAGAACCAGAAACTGCAAAGGCTTGTTGAACGCCAGCAAATTTTGTCTGACAGACGTTTTGAAAGAAAGCGACGCTCCTCAAATGCCCACCGTCTGACCCGGATGATTGAAGCCATGAGCCGAAAGCACTCACCCTCAGAAATTTCTGAAATGCTTAATAAAAAACACATCACAACCCCTGAAGGACAGGAATGGACAGAACAAAATGTCCAGGCTTTTCTGAACAAAATTCATCCCCAAAACACAAAAGCTGAATAATGGGAAAAGGGAAATCAGGTGATAAGGGAACTCGAAATAAATAATATACCCGGTTCAGGAGAATGTAGGGTGGGTGCAGCGAAGCGAAACCCACCGTCTGTGCTTGTTTATATTTTATCGGCAATCAATGATCGCTGAATGTAGCTGTCCATAAATTTCCCGGCATTTTTCCCATCCGGAGTGCTGAAATTTCATTTTCAGCATTTTTTCCATCCGGAGTGCTGAAATTTTATTTTAGCACATGCAAAAATGAAATTTTTGCACTCCGGATAAACACGCTTTTTGCACTCCGGATAAACACGCTTTTTGCACTCCGGATAAACACGCTTTTTGCACTCCGGATAAACACGCTTTTTGCACTCCGGATAAACACGCCGGGATATATCATTTATTCTTGCTTTCAACCCGGAGTTTGGGTAATGAGATCAAAATCGGAGTTTAAGAACGAGGTCAGTCAAGTCAGGTAATTTGCCCCATTGGCTTTAGCTGATAATCGTTGAACTTATGCGCTTCCCTGTTTTTCGTCCAAAGGGAATCCCCAGTTTTTTCATCCGTTTTCTCAGCGTGGAGGGATGAATGTTCAGCACCCGGGCCGCGCCCCGCTCACCTTCCACACGCCCCCCGCACATGTCAAGGACCCGCCGAATATGCCCGGACATCACAGCATCCAGTTCCATTGATTCTTCTGTTTTCATATGATTGTGAACATTTCTCATCGTGAATGCACTTTTTACCCGGGCACTGACTTCTTTGAAAAGAAGCACATCCCCCGGGTTGAGGATCAGGGAACGTTCCACCGTGTTTTCCAGTTCCCGTATGTTGCCGGGCCAGTGATAAGCCATGAGCCGGTCAAGCGCGTTCGGGGCAGGAGAGGGAACTGTGGCCCGCTTCATCTCACGGGATTTTTTCAGAATAAAATGCTGTACCAGCGCGGGAATATCTGTTTTCCGTTCCCTGAGCGGCGGAATGAGGATGGGAAACACCCCGAGCCGGAAGTAAAGGTCCGCCCGAAATTTTTTTTGATCTGCCATTCCTTCCAAATCCCGATGGGTGGCCGCGATGACCCTGATATCCACTTTTACCGGGGCAGTACCGCCGACCCGGTCAATTTCCTTTTCCTGAAGCACCCTGAGAAGCCTTACCTGGGCCTCGGCAGGAAGTTCTCCGATCTCATCCAGAAACAAAGTGCCGCGGTGGGCGCGTTCAATACGCCCCCGTTTTCGGGAGAGCGCACCTGTGAACGCTCCTTTTTCATATCCGAACAGCTCGCTGTCCATCAGTGTTTCAGGGATGGCCCCGCAGTTCACTTTTATCAGAGGACCGTCTTTGCGAAGTGATGACTTATGAATGGCATTGGCGATCACCTCCTTGCCCGTACCGGTCTCCCCGAGCAGCAGAACAGGGCTGTCCAGCGGCGCGACCCGGCGCACCATTTCCATGACTTCTTTCAGGCCAAAGTCTGATCCGATAACCTCCTCCCCGGTCAGGCGTTGCAGCTCATCCTGTAAATAACGGTTGTCATCGGCCAGCAGGTCCCTGAGTTTCATCAGTTCCCGATATCTCAGGCTGTTGGTCAGCGCAATGGCAAAGGGTTTGTTCAGCAGATACAGCAGCCGGATATGTCCGGGATCAAATTTTTTTCCCGGGGTGCAGAAAACAGATAGCACCCCCAGCATGGTTTTTTCCAGCACAAGATCCATGACCACGCCGGATAAGTCTGACGCGTTCAGTTTTTCAGCGACCGGGCCTGTGACCGGATCATCTCCCAGCCGGTCAATAATTCGCACACGAATTGACCGTTGTTTCACAACCTGTCTGCGGCCTTCCTCGGCCAATGGGCTTCTGACTGACATGGCCTCGCCCGATTTCGAAGTCGCACGGGCCACCGTTTCAACGACGCCCTGATCCCGATGATAAACATGAAAATTCATCTGTTCTGCCGGAATAAATTCGCGTATGTACAAAAGACACTGATGCAAGGCTTTTTCAATCTCCAGGCTCTCACAGATTCTGAGAGTGGCTTCACGAAAAAAATGTTTTTCATCTGTTGTCATGCTTCCCTCTGATGAATTGATAATTGATAATCAGTAGATCAAAAAGTTTCCGGGCTGTACGGAGGACATCGGAGAAACCCGGCTTTTTTTCCCGGACAGAACCCCCTCCCCAGCCGGAAAAAGCCGGGTTTCTTTGCCGACCTAAAAGCCGGGTTTCTTTTCCGACCTCGGAGAAACCCGGCTTTTCTTCCCGGACGGAATCCCCGGCCAGCCGGAAAAAGCCGGGTTTCTTTGCCGACCTAAAAGCCGGGTTTCTTTGCCGACCTAAAAGCCGGGTTTCTTTGCCGATCTAAAAGCCGGGTTTCTTTGCCGACCTCGGAGAAACCCGGCTTTTTTTCCCGGACGGAACCCCCTCCCCAGCCGGAAAAAGCCGGGTTTCTTTGCTGACATGTTATAAAAGTGATTTGTGATCTGCAATTTGTTATTGTCTATATCCGTACTATTTTCCAGTTTATATCAAAACTGGAAAATAGCAAAGCTTTTTCTTTACTATGGAACAGAAATTTAAACGCCATTTTGTAATCCTTTGTTTTTATAAGAAACAAAAATTTGGCACGCTTTATGCTATGTAGTAAGAATAAAACGTCAAGCAGGAAAAAATAAACAAAAAAGGAGCAGGCCATGACAGAAAAAACTTATCCGCCCGGAGAGCATTATGATTATCCGCTGATCATCAAAAAACTATTAAATACTCCTCTGATTTATGCGCCGGATCAGGAAATCATTTACAGAGACAAACTGCGATATACATACCGTGATCTCAAAGACCGTATTCATCGTCTGGCTAACGGTTTGGAAAAACGAGGCATAAACCCCGGAGACACAGTGGCGGTCTTTGACTATGACAGCAACCGCTTTCTGGAATCTTTTTTTGCCATCCCCATGATGGGGGCCGTGTTGCAAATGGTCAACTGGCGTCTGTCCGCTGAACAGATTCTTTACACGATCAATCATGCTGAGGCAAAGATGATCCTCATCAATTCAGATTTCCTTCCTATCTTGGAAAATATCCGGGAAAAACTGGAAACTGTGAAAACGGTTGTGGTGATTGCCGAAAACGACGAAATTCCCGCCACATCCCTGGATATAGATACGGTTTATGAAGATATGCTGGCCGATGCCTCTTCTGAATATGATTTTCCTGATCTGGACGAAAACACCAAAGCGACAACCTTTTACACCACTGGCACCACCGGCGATCCCAAGGGTGTCCACTTCACCCACCGGCAGCTTGTTCTTCATACGCTTTCCGTGTCCATTGCTCTTGCTTCATATGATACCTTGGGGCGTTTCCGGTCTGACGATGTTTATATGCCCATGACCCCCATGTTTCATGTTCATGCTTGGGGACTTCCTTATGTGGCAACTCTGCTGGGTGCGAAACAAGTATATCCCGGAAAATATGAGCCGGAAATGCTGCTGAAACTTATTGCCAGCGAAAATGTCACGTTCTCTCATTGTGTTCCCACAATCCTTCAAATGCTTACCACCAGTCCGGCCGTAAAAGACTTTGATTTATCTCGCTGGAAAGTAATTATCGGCGGAGCCAAGCTTTCCAAAGGACTGGCAAAAGCCGCTGAAGACATAGGTATCACCATATTTACGGGTTACGGCATGTCCGAAACCTGTCCCATCATCAGCCTTGCCACCCCTAAGACCCATATGACGGACATTGATGATGACACGCGCCTGGATATTGTTGTCAAAACAGGGCTTCCCCTTCCTCTGGTGGAATTTGAGACTTTGGATGCAGAAGGCAAACCCTTTCCTCATGATGGCGTATCCGCAGGTGAGGTGGTTTTCCGTGCGCCCTGGCTGACAAAGAGCTATTTCAAAGCCCCGGATAAGACCAAAGAACTCTGGCAGGACGGATGGCTCCACAGCGGTGATGTGGGTCACATAGATGAAGAAGGGTATCTTCAGATCACTGACCGGGTCAAGGACGTGATCAAAAGCGGCGGAGAATGGGTATCTTCCCTGGACTTGGAAAACCTGATGAGCCAGCATGAGGCAGTTCTGGAATCCGCGGCCATCGGCATACCAGATGAGAAATGGGGAGAGCGTCCCATGATGCTTGTGATGCTTAAACCTGAATTCAGGGGCAAAGTCAGTGCGGATGATTTTAAGCAATACATGAAAAAAGCCGCGGAACAAGGAAGACTGCCTAGATACGGTGTCCCGGACCGCTATGAGTTTGTACAAGAAATTCCCAAAACCAGCGTGGGAAAACTGGATAAGAAAGTGATTCGGCAGATGTATCAGTAACCCGCCAGAGATGTACGGAGAAGAACACACATGGAATGGCTGGAAATTATAAAAGTGCAGGGAGCCGCAACAGGCTATCACGGAGCAGATACCGAGTTGCTGAAGCAGCTAAATGAGGGAATGAAGTGTTCCGGTCTGAAAGATGTCCGGGTTTATGCCCATGCCTCGGTTCCCGAAGACCTGATGATTATCCTGATATGGGATAAGGAGCCGCCTCAGTCCTGGGGGAGTGATCTGGCTCACAGCCTCACCCGGGATCTGAAAAGACATGGGCTGGTGGATCATTCTGTGTGGATCGGAATTTTTCAGCAAAGCGTATCAGAATAACAAAAGCGCAGGGAGAAATATAAGAATGGAAATCAGAAAGGTATGTGTGTTAGGCGCGGGAATTATGGGCGCAGGCATTGCTCAGACCGTGGCAAAAGCGGGTTTTGATGTGGCCATGCGGGATATGGAAGACCGTTTTGTGGAAAACGGAATGGGTGCCATCAGGAAGAATCTTGACCGGGCCGTGTCCAAAGGAAAGATGGAACAAGCAACGGCCGCGGAAATCATAAACCGTATCCAGGGAACCACGGATCTGAAAGCAGCTGTGGCGGATGCGGATCTTGTGATTGAGGCCATTGTGGAGGTCATGGATATAAAAAAACAAGTTTATAAAGAACTTGATGACTTATGCAAGCAAGAGACCCTCTTTGCCTCAAACACCTCAGGGCTTTCCATTACTGAAATGGCCAGTGCCACCGGGCGACCGGAGAAGGTCATCGGAATGCATTTCTTTAACCCGGTGCCGGTGATGGAACTGGTTGAACTGATCCGGGGATTTGCCACAGGAGATGAGACATTTTCCGTAAGCAACGCTTTTGTTGAAAAAATTGGAAAAACACCCGTGGAGATCAAAGAAGCCCCGGGATTTGCCGTGAATCGCATTCTTTGCCCCATGATTAACGAAGCAGTGTTTGTGCTGTCAGAAGGGACTGCCTCGGCAGAGGACATTGACCGCTCAATGACGCTGGGCGCGAATCATCCCATTGGTCCGCTTGCATTGGCTGATATGATCGGTCTGGATACCATCCTCTTTGTTATGGAGGGATTTCATAAGGAACTGGGAGAAGATAAATATCGCCCTGCCCCGCTGATGCGGAAAATGGTGCGGGCCGGTTATCTGGGAAGAAAAAGCGGCCGAGGTTTTTACAATTACACTCAGTAGATCGCAAATTTTCATACATCCGGAGTGCAAAAATTAAGCGAAGCGGTTTTTTGCACCGGCTATTTAAAGAATTTCATTTTTGCCGGACAGGGTTGCAAACCCCGTCCGGCAACGTCCGGAATATTTTCGGATTACCGCGAGTGAACTTTGTCAAGAGCCCGGCAAAAGATAAAAATCCGTCCGGCAAAATGGCAAAAGGCAAAAAAAATTGGGAAGTATCTGAAATAAAAACATTTCTTAATATTTAAAACCATATTTTTAAACTTATAAAATTCGGAGGTTATTCATGGCACAGGTTATCGCGGATCGCAGAGATGTGGATTTTGTCCTTCACGAACAGTTTGAGGTGGAAAAACTGAGCAAATACGAACAATTTGCAGACTTCAATAAAAAAACAGTGGATCTGATTATATCTGAAGCGCGTAATCTTGCGGTCAAAGAAATTCTGCCCACTCAGAAACCCGGAGATGAGGAGGGATGCACATTAAAAAACGGGGAAGTGACGGTTCCGGAATGCTTCCATAAAATCTATGATCTCCTCAAAGAAGGTGAATGGGTTGCCATGTGCGATGATCCTGAATGGGGGGGACAGGGAATGCCCCAGTCGGTCGCACTGGCCGCGGAAAATTATTTTAACGGAGCCAATTTTCCGTTTATTCTCTACTCACTTCTGACTCACGGGGCAGGAAAACTGGTCGAAACCTTCGGGACCGAGGAACAGAAAAAACTGTTTCTTAAAAATATTTACACCGGACACTGGGGCGGAACCATGCTTCTCACAGAGCCGGAAGCAGGTTCGGATGTGGGCGCGCTGACCACCGTTGCCGTGAAAAATGATGACGGAACTTATTCCATCACCGGAAATAAAATATTTATTTCCAGCGGCGAGAATAATCTTGTGGAAAACATCATCCATCCTGTGTTGGCAAGAATCGAAGGAGCGCCTCCGGGAACAGCCGGGATTTCTTTGTTTCTCGTGCCCAAGATATGGGTCAATGAGGACGGAAGCCTTGGCGAATTCAATGACGTGGTATGCACCGGCATTGAAGAAAAAATGGGACTTCACGGAAGCTCCACCTGCTCCCTGGCACTCGGGGGAAAAGGACAGTGCCGGGGGACGCTGCTGGGCAAAGAGAACAAGGGGATGAGCGCCATGTTCGTGATGATGAACGAAGCCCGTCTGCATGTGGGGGTCCCGGGATTCAGCTGTGCATCAGCATCCTACATCAACGCGGTGAATTACGCCAGAGAACGGGTTCAGGGAAAAAATCTTGAGGCCACAGCTAAAGATGCGCCTTCGGTTCCGATTATTCAGCATCCTGATGTGCGGCGTATGCTTCTGACCATGAAAACCTATACAGAAGGAATGCGGAGTGTTCTCTGTTATATCGGACTTTGCGAAGATATGATCAAAATCAGCGAAAGCCCGGAAGAAAAGTCAAAATACCAGGGGCTGATTGATGTGCTGATTCCCATTGCCAAAGGTTATATCACAGACAAGGCTTTTGAAATGTGCGGCCATGGCGTCAATATCTATGGCGGATACGGATACACCCAGGAATATCCCCAGGAACAGCTTCTCAGGGATTGTAAAATTACACAACTTTACGAGGGAACCAATGGCATTCAGGCCATGGACCTGATAGGCAGAAAGCTGGGACTCAACAAGGGGCAGTCATTCAAAGACCTTCTTGCAGAAATGAACAACACTGTTGAGACCGCAAAAGGAGTAAAGGGACTGGAAGGATTTGCCGCAACAATGGAGAAAGCTGTCAGCAAACTGGCAGAAACTGGCAAGCATCTCACCACCGCAAAATCAGAAAAAATAATGAACGCGTTTGGCAATGCCTATTCTTTCCTGGAAGTCACCGGCGACGCCGTCATGGCATGGATGCTCCTGTGGCGGGCTGTTATTGCGGCTCAGAAACTGGAGGCGGGTCCCAAGAAGAAAGATATTGCTTTCTATGAGGGACAGATCAAAAGCGCCCAGTTCTTTATCAATACCCTCATACCGCTCACTTTGGCCAAAATGGACGTTATTTCTACAGATGACGGGGCTGTTGTGGAGATATCTGAAGACGCTTTTGGCGGCAAGTAACTTGAAACTGGAAACTTGAAACTGAAAACTGGAAACTGGAAACTTGAAACTGAAAACTTGAAACTGGAAACTGGAAACTGGAAACTGGAAACTGGAAACTGGAAACTTGAAACTCGGAACCCGAAACTCGGAACAGGCATATATACAAATTCGCCGGATTTCAAGTTTCAAGTTTTAAATTTCAAATTTCAAACTTCAAACTTCAAGTTTCAAGTTCCGAGTTTCAAGTTTCAAGTTTCAAATTTCAAGTTTCAAACTTCAAACTTCAAATTTCAAGTTTCAAGTTCCGAGTTTCAAGTTTCAAGTTTCAAATTTCAAGTTTCAAGTTCCGAGTTTCAAGTTTCAAGTTTCAAATTTCAAGTTTCAAGTTTCAAGTTTCAAGTTTCAAGTTTCAAATTTCAAGTTTCAAGTTCCGAGTTTCAAGTTTCAAGTTTCAAATTTCAAGTTTCAAATTTCAAATTTCAAGTTTCAAATTTTAAAGGAGATACTATGAAAGACGTCGTAATTGTTTCCGCGTGCCGGACCGCTATCGGCTCATTTGGCGGAACCTTAAAAGATATGAACGGCACAGTTATCGCCAGCATAACCATGAAAGAGGCCATAAAAAGAGCTGGAATTGACCCGAGCATTATCAATGATGTGCGGTACGGATGCTGTCTGGAACATCATGACACCCTGAACATTGCCCGTGTGGCTGCGCTTCTGGCCGGAGTACCGCATTTTGTGCCGGCTGCCACGATAAACCGCGTGTGTATCTCCGGAATGGAGGCGGTTCTTTCCGGTGCGGCCATGATTCAGGCTGGTATGGCCGACGTTATCCTTGCAGGCGGAGTCGAACATATGTCCGGTGTGCCTTATACCGTTCCCAATGCCCGATGGGGATGCCGCCTTCAGGATCATACCTTTGTTGATGCCATGATTCATGGGCTTCATTGCGGTTCCTATTTCTTTCCGCTTTCTGATGACTGCCCCCTGAACACGGAGGAAGCCCCTGCCAGCCAGTTTATGGGCAAACCTTTTATTATGGGGCATACGGCTGAATTTGTGGCGCAATATATGAATATTGACAGAGAAGAAATGGATGAGATCGCGCTGAGAAGCCATAACAACGCGGAAAGAGCAACCAATGACGGGGCATTCAGAGAGGAAATCGTGCCTGTTGAGGTGCCGCAGCGAAAAAAAGATCCGATCATATTTGACAAAGACGAGCATTTCCGAACTGGAATGACCCTGGATCAACTTAGAAAACTCCCGCCGGCCTTTGTGCCGAAAATCGGAAAAATCACGGCTGGAAATTCCAGCGGACTCAATGACGGCGCTTCAGGTATGGTCATTATGTCAGCCGAAAAAGCCAAAGAACTGAATCTGACCCCTCTTGCAAAAATTAAGGCTGTTGGCATGGGTGCATGTCATCCGTCCGTGATGGGAATGTCTCCTGTGCCCGCGGTGAAGCAGTTACTTGAAACAAGTGGTCTCGCACTTGAAGACTTTGAACGCCTCGAGGTCAACGAAGCTTTTGCGGCTCAGTATCTTGCTTGTGAAAAAGAGCTTGGCCTGAACCGTGAAATCACCAATATCAACGGATCAGGGATCGGTCTGGGCCATCCCATCGGTTCAACCGGATGCAGAATCATGACCACCCTGATTTACGGTATGAAAAAAAGCGGAGAAAATCTCGGACTGGCAACGCTTTGCGGCGGCGGCGGTGTTTCCATGGCCTGTGCGATAGAAATGGTTTAAATGAGGTCCCCATCCTTTCCGTCTTCTCTTTCTCCTCGATTATTATAAGTACCTGGACAAAGGGAGAAACTAGGTTATTTTCAAGAAACCTGGTTTCTTTCTTGTCTGAAATTTTTATACTGAAAAAAATATCATAAAATTTATGTCCGGGTACTTACTTCTCATACGAATAAATCTGTATTCATGCCCTGAACATTCCTGAATAACGCAATATCAGCGTATCCCGAATTCTCCTGGTTTCCTTGTTTTCACGCTTTGCGTGAAAATGCTTTGCGTCCGAAACGACTGCCGGAATCAGGACGCGAAGCGTCTGCTCTGCATTCCCACGCAAAGCGTGGGAACGAGATCAATGATATCAAGGTACGGTTTAAATCAGAATAACAGCGATTTCTGATGCCGGACGGGGTAAATTTTCCGGGTCTGTCTTCTTTGCCGACATTTCAGCGCCTTCCAAAAATATTGACATCCTGCCTCCGTCAGGATATCCTTATTTTAATCAGATCGCCAAAAGAACGCTGACCAAAAGAAATGAACACAATCTCCGGACAGTCGGAGAAAAATATTCAGGGATTCATATATGCCCGAAAGCGATTCGCCGAAAGACAAGACTGCTATGGAAAAAGACACTTTTTCGGGAAGATGCCGGTATCAGCCATTTGTGAGGAGTACGGGACCCGGTCTGAGATTTTCAGACGGTGGGAGACGGCGTTTTTTGAAAACGGAGAATTGTTATTCAGACAGATTTCAAGACGACATGGATGACTTTCAGAACTGCGACGTTATATTCAACAGGCTCTCGGATGCATTTCTCGGTCAGACGCGTGACATTATGGGAATCAGAAATGGCAGGAAAATCCGAAGAGCCTGTTCCTTCAATGCACGAGAGCGAGATATCAACACTAAAGAGAAAAAGGAGAGAAAAATTATGATGCTCTGCCTTCTGAGACACGGAGAAATTGAACAGCGGAAAGAAAAACGCTTTATCGGACAGACAGATCTTCCGCTGAATGACACAGGCTTGCGCCAGGCACATTGGTGGGCCCGGAAACCGAATTTCATGGTTTTTGACCGAATTTACTGTAGTGATCTCGCACGTTCTCACCACACCGCCAAAATCATCGCTGAGA
The DNA here is from genome assembly GCF_017377395.1 of Desulfonema magnum. Taxonomy (GTDB): domain Bacteria; phylum Desulfobacterota; class Desulfobacteria; order Desulfobacterales; family 4be13; genus Desulfonema_C; species Desulfonema_C magnum. The sequence goes on from NZ_CP061800.1 coordinate 2,782,522, forward strand.
CCCGGGAGGACTGTATCCGGCTCATACCCCAGTTCAGAGAAATTCATCTGGGGGAATGGGAAGGACTTGCCATGTCCCAAGTTCGCGCCCGCTTTCCTGAAGAATGGCGGAAACGCGGGGAAAATATAGTATCTTACCGCCCCCCTGGCGGAGAAAGTTTTGCAGATTTGCGTGACAGGGTCATACCGGCTTTTGAACACATCATCAGCCACCCCCGGGAAAACAGCCTTATTGTTGCCCATGCGGGTGTCAACCGGGTTATCCTATGTCATGTTCTGGGGATGGCACTGGCCAATCTGTTCCGTGTGGGGCAGGATTATGGCGCACTCAGTATCATTGATTGCAAAAGAGACCCCTTTCGGGTAACAGCCATGAATATGCAGCCGACATTATGAGAAGAGCGGGGCAACCGCGGAAGGATTGCCCCTGAGTGAGATGAGACATTCAGACCTGACGCGTTCGCTTATTCATCAAAAATTTTAGATGCAAGCTCAATATCCTCCGGGCAAAACACAAAGAGACATTTTTCATCGGGTGAAGAAACAGATCCGTAAACATAGTTAATATTTATCCCTTCCTCTCCGAATTTGCTCGCGATTTCAGCCAGAGAACCGGGCTTGTTGTCAAGTTTGATAGCAATTACCGGCAGAATATCAAACAGATAATCGTTTTCTGATAACAGGTCAATGGCCGCGTCTGTCTGGTCAACCAGCAGGCGTATCAGAGCGAACTGGGCAGAATCCTTTCGCATTGAGTTATAACTTGCCACCGAGGCAATTCTTTTTAAAGACTTTCCTCTGGCTTCAAAAAGCTTCTGCACATAGCTTGACGCGTCCTGAATCGTCATTGCGTCGATATTTATTCCCTGGTCTGAAAATAAAGAGGCCAGCTTTCCCAGTTCCCCGGGAGCATTTTTCAGAAAAAGTGATATTTCTGTTCTTACCATTTTTTGCTCCTAAAAAAATAATGAAGTTATTGTCAGTTGTCGGCGTTCAGTTGTCAGCTATCAGTTGTGCCGTTTCAATGTTTGACAGATGTGTGTTTCCACATCTGTCATCCCCCTGCCTGGCGCAATGCTGCTGACTTAGGCAGTTCCGAACGGATCCGGAGTGCAAAAATTATATTTTTGCGCCTGCGAAAAAGCATTTTTCGCACTCCGGAGAAAACACCGGAAAACCCGCTTACGTTTAAGTCAACAGTATTGCCCGCCTGCCGGGCAGGATCCTGGTTCCTCATGGCATTCCGAGCTTCCAATGGCTGAAAACTGGCGGCCGAGGCCGGGACTCATCTTAAATTAAATGAAATCTAATAATTTTAATCAAAATAAGCCATTAAGTCAATAGCTAAATTTATTCATAAAATAAATATTTATCCTTGACTAAACAGAAAGTATCAATTATACATTTGTGTTTTAGTAATCTATAATTATGATAACATAATTTGACAGATTACTGATTATACGTTAAATACGTTTTTTAACACGCGGGACCGCTTTATCCCGGTCTGTCAGGATCAGGTTGAATTTAAAGAACAACTTCGAAAAAAACGCGAACCGGGTTGTTTTTTTTTATTGAGTTTGCGGATGTGAGGGATATGAGGTTTCAGCGTGTCCAAATTGCTGTACAACACCTTTATTCCGGCCAGCTTCCATAAAAATCAGGTGTCTGATAGTTCCCCAACTACAGAAAAATATTCACGGAACTGACAGGATGTTTTGCAGTCAGATAACCCGGCAGATGGAAAATCATCGCGCCTGCGGAGGCTATTCCGGTCATTCTTCCGCGGCTACCCGGGAAAATTGTGTGTCCCGGACAGGGATTGAAAATCTTCGTGTTTATCATTTGGCTGAAGAAAAAGCTGATGTTGCACGGGGCCGGCCGATAAAAGGAACTGCTTGGCTGACACGACTATTGGTAAGCAGGTGATTAACACGGCAAACAGTTTAGACGATAATATGGCGGAAGAGGACAGGACGCTGACGTTTTGCTGATAACCGGAGATTTGCCCAAATCGCAAGAAAATCACCGGTTGAAGTAAGACATTGGCCTGACAAAGCTTATAACGAAAAATAATTTTTTCAAGAATCGCTTAAAGAACCAACTCCTAAACTAAGCGCCTATATTAATTCAATTTAGTCAGTCGTCGGTTGTCAGTGAAAAAGTCGCAGCAGACAACAGATAACTGGCAAATAAGGGAGGCAAAATGGCAAAAAAAAGCGGATCAGTGATGGTTGTAGGTGCCGGTGTCGCAGGCATGCAGGCATCATTGGATCTGGCCAACTCGGATTATAATGTGTATCTGGTGGATAAGTCGCCCACCATCGGCGGTATGATGTCCCGACTGCCTTGTATCGGATTCCGCGGAGTGGAGTGTCAGCGCAACATGTCTGCCGACAACGGCGCAGCACCTCGATCTGAAGACAGTTTTCCGACTAATGATTGCGCGATGTGTATGTTTTCACATAGATTGAACGATGTCGGCGGGCATAAGAACATCAATGTCATCACAACCAGCGAAATCAGAAACATCGAGGGGGAACTTGGAAACTTCGACGTTACACTGGTTGATTACTCGGATGATGAGAAGGAGAGCAAAGTTCAGGTCGGATCCGTGATTCTTTCATCCGGAAGCCAGACATTTGATCCTTCTGCTCTTGATTTTCTGGGATACCAATATCCCAATGTGGTCACGGGTGAGGAATTCGAACGGCTCATAAATGAGTCAGAACCAGGAACGGGTCGCCTCATGCGGCCTTCTGACAAGCAGGAGCCGAAAAAAATCGCCTGGATGCAGTGCGTGGGGTCCAGAGATATCAACCGCGGCGGAAACGGCTACTGCTCCTCGGTCTGCTGTCTGTATGCGATCAAAGAGGTGTCCCTTGTAAAGGAACGCATGGGCGCGGACCTCGATTGTGCTGTTTTTAATATGGATATACGGACATTTGGCAAAGATTATGAAAAATTTTATAATAATGTCAGATGTCAGGACGGGGTCCGTTTTATGAAGGCCCGAATCCATACCATCAGCGAAGACCCGGAGACCGGAGACCTGAACGTGAGATATATGGATGAGGCCGGGACAGTGCTGGATGAAACCTTCAGCATGGTGGTTCTCTCGACGGGTCTGGAAATACCGAAGGCGTCCGTGGAGTTGGCGAATCGCCTCGGCATTGAACTGAACCATTACAATTTTGTCAAGACTGATCCGTTCCAGCCTGTGCAGAGTTCTCGTCCGGGAATCTATATCTGCGGTTTGTTCCAGGGTCCCAAAGATATTCCCGAGTCTGTCACCGAGGCCAGCGCTGCCGCGTGTCTGGCCGGCACGGATATCGTGGAGTCAAGGGGAGACGACCTCGAAAAAGTTGAATTCCCTGAAGAGATTGATGTTTCCGGTCAGGAGCCTCGGATCGGCGTCTTTGTCTGTAACTGCGGCGTTAATATCGGCGGTGTTGTGGATGTGAATTCAGTTCAGGAATATGCATCAACACTTCCGAATGTGGTGTTTACAGACTCGAATCTCTTTACCTGTTCCGATGAAACCCGGGACAGAATAAAAGAGATGATTATCGAACATAAGCTGAACCGGGTTGTGGTTGCTTCATGCACGCTCGAGAACCGCGGGGAAATGTTCATGGAGACGCTTGCGTCATGCGGGCTTAACAAATATCTTCTTGAAATGGCCAATATTCGGAATCAGGCTGCATGGGTGCATGCCAATGCTCCGGATATGGCAACGCAAAAGGCAAAGGACATTGTACGCATGTCCGTTGCCAGGGCCGCAAATCTGAACCCGCTTCAGGAAAAGATTATTCCGGTGAGCAAACACGCACTGATTATCGGCGGAGGTATTGCCGGAATGAATGCGGCGCTGAGTCTTGGCAAACAGGGATTCGATGTTGTTCTTCTGGAAAAAGATGCCCAACTGGGCGGCTTTGCCCGAAAGCTTCACCATACCATTGAGGGCAAAGATATTCGTGCATATGTCGAAGAACTCGTCAGCGAAGTAAACGCCAACGACAAGATTCAGGTGATGACTGAGGCCCGGATTATCGGCTCCAAAGGCTTTCAGGGAAACTTTGTCACACAGGTCGCGGTGGGGTCCGGGGATGACATGCACAATATCGAACATGGTGTCACTATTGTTGCCACCGGTGCCAGTGAGTATCAGCCCAAAGAATTTCTCTACGGAGAAGATGAGCGAGTGCTTACCCAGGTGGAACTGAGTGACCGACTTGAAGAAAAAGGCGCGTCTGATATTGAAAGCGTTGTGATGATTCAGTGCGTGGGATCCCGCAACGAGGAACACGAAAATTGTTCGCGGATATGCTGTCAGAGCGCTGTCAAGAACGCCATTCATATCAAAAAGCTCAATCCGGATGCCCGGGTATATGTGCTTTACCGGGATATTCGGACTTACGGACTGCTTGAGGATTACTATACTGAGGCAAGGCGGAGAGGCGTTATCTTTATCCGCTTTGACAGGGAGACTCCGCCGGAACTGAAAAAAACATCCGAAGGTCTTGTGGTTAAAATCAAGGACCCTGTTCTGCAAAGGGAGCTTGAGATAAGCACCGATCTTGTGACCCTCAGCGCGGGCGTGGTAGCCAATGATACGGCTGAGATAAGCCGGATCATGAAACTGGACCGTGATTCGGAAGGTTTCTTCACAGAGGCGCATATCAAACTTCGCCCCGTGGATATGCTGAACGAAGGTATTTTTGTTTGCGGAACAGCCCACGGACCCAAACTGATTTCAGAAAGTATTGCTCAGGCCCAGGCTGCCGCGTCAAGAGCCACAACATTCCTGGCCAAAGATGTTATCAGACTGTCGGCTGTAACCGCCAAGGTTGATACTGATCATTGTGTGAAATGTCTGACCTGTGTCCGTTCATGTCCCTTTGATGTGCCTGTTTTTAATGAAGAGGAAAATTGCATTGAAATCAGTGAGACGCTCTGTCAGGGATGCGGTATATGTGCCAGTGTGTGTCCGAGACAGACGATTCAGTTGAGCTTCTATGAAGATAATCAGGTAACCTGTAAAATTGATGCCCTGCTTGCAGGCTGAGAGAAGTGAGAAGTGAAGCGTGAGAAAAGTGAGACCTGACACTTATCGCATATCACTTCCCTCTTGAAAGGGAATATAATGGCGGATTTCGAACCTACTATAATTGCATTTTGTTGCGATTACTGCGGTGCTCCGGCTGCGGACCTGGCAGGTTCCATGCGGCTCGAGTATCCTTCAAATATAAAAATAATACAGATCCCTTGTACTGGAAAAGTTGATGTCATGCATCTGTTGCGGGCCATTCAGAAAGGCGCTGACGGTGTTTATTGTGTGGGCTGTGTGGAAGGGACATGCCACTATAATAATGGAAATTTCAGATGCCGTGAACGGGTAAATTATGTTCGAACGCTGCTTGAAGAAATCGGTATTGAAGGAGACAGAGTAAGAATGTATAATCTTTCTTCAAACGAGGCAACTGCTTTTGCGGCGTATGCAAAAGAAATGACCGACCATATAAGAGAACTTGGACCAAACCCGTTAAATTAAGATTGAAAATTGAAGGTTGAAAGTTGAAGACAATTCTCAGCCTCCAATTTTCAAGCCACTGGAGGAATTATGGCAGAAGAAGCAATCAAACTTGGAGGAAAAAAGAAGAGCATTTTCATGGACAAGGTTAAGGAACTTCTCCCCGAGGGAGGAAACCTTAATCTTTGTCTGACGTGCGGCGCCTGTTCTTCAGGGTGTCCTGCCACCGGACTGGAGGGGATGGATCCCAGGAAGTTTCTGCGTATGGCAGCGCTCGGAATGGATGAGGAAATCACAAGCACTCCGTGGGTGTGGATGTGTACGATGTGCCAGCGGTGCATCTATGTCTGTCCCATGAAAATTGATATTCCGCAGCTGGTTTATAGCGCCCGGGCAAGCTGGCCCAGAGAAGAGCGTCCCAAAGGTATATTGGGTTCCTGTGACATGGCATTGAGAAATGAGAGTCGCAGCGCCATGGGCGCATCTCCGGACGATTTTCGATTTGTTGTCGAAGATGTTCTTGAGCAATACCAGGAAGAGCAGCCGGAATTTGCAGATATGGAAGCTCCCATTGACAAAGAAGGGGCTGAGTTTTTCCTGAACCAGAACTCCAGAGAGCCGGTAACAGAGCCGGATGAAATGGTTCCGTTATGGAAAGTCCTTCATCTTGCCGGAGTTGACTGGACTTACGGCAGCAAAGGATGGGGCGGAGAAAATTACTGTATGTTCCTTGCAGATGATGATGCATGGGAAACACTCGCCAGAACGACAATCAATCATGCCGATGATCTGGGGTGTAAGACGTATCTCAATACCGAATGAGGGCACGTCACCTTCTCAGTCCTGGCAGGACTGAAAAAATTCAATATTGAACACAAAGTTGTTGTAAAAAGTATTTACGAATATTATGCAAAATGGATCCGTGAAGGCAGACTCAAAGTCAATTCAGATTGGAACAAAGACCTGAAAATTAAGTTTACAGTTCAGGATCCTTGTCAGATTATACGCAAGGCTTACGGAGATCCTGTGGCAGAAGATCTGCGCTTTGTTGTAAAATCAATTGTCGGCGAAGAAAATTTTGTTGATATGGTCCCCAACAGATCAAATAACTACTGTTGCGGCGGCGGCGGCGGCTTTCTCCAGTCCGGATATAAAGATCAGCGTCTGGAATTCGGCAAACTGAAAGACGACCAGATCAAGGCAACCGGAGCCGATTACTGTATTGCGGCGTGTCATAACTGTCATGCCCAGATTCATGAGTTGAGCGAGCATTATGGCGGCAATTACCCTGTTGTTCACCTGTGGACGCTCCTTTGTCTTTCTCTGGGCGTACTCGGACCAAATGAACGTGAATACCTCGGAGATGATCTTAAAGATGTCTTAGTCTTTCATCCCGAGACAGCGATGTAGTGACTGGTGGTTGGTGATTTGAGATTGGTGATTTGGGATTCTGCTGACTCTTGTTACAAATCCCGAATCCCGAATCACTAATTACAAATAACCAATCACTAATCACAATTAGGAGGGTCTATGATAGTTGCCAAAAGGAAACCTTTTGACGAAATAAAAGATATGCTCAAGGGCTATAAAAAAGTCCTGAACGTCGGTTGCGGGACGTGTGTGGCTGTGTGTCTTGCAGGCGGAGAAAAAGAAGTTGATGTTTTAAACGCTGAACTGGATATGGCCAGGAGACTGGAGGATAATCCCATTGAAATCAGCGGATTCACTGTGGAAAGACAATGCGACAGGGAATATCTTGAAGCCTTGGATGCCGTAGTGGATGAGTATGAGGCGCTTCTGTCCATGGCGTGCGGAGCCGGGGTTCAGTTTCTGGCTGAAAGATATCCGAAAAAACCGGTTTTCCCCGCGGTGAATACCAGCTTTATCGGAGTAAATCAGGATGTGGGATGGTATGAAGAGCGATGCCGTTCATGCAGCAGCTGCGTTCTGGGGATGACTGGCGGTATATGCCCTGTGACCATGTGTGCCAAAGGATTGTATAACGGACCCTGCGGCGGTACCAACAACGGAAGCTGTGAAATTAACAAAGATCAGCCCTGTGCCTGGTACATGATTTACGAACGTCTGGCCGCCCAGGGCCGTCTGGACTGTATAATGGATGTCGTTCCGCCGCAGGACTGGCGAAACCAGACACCGAGGACAGTCATTCAGCCGGGTTACAAAAAACCGGAAGCAGCCTAAAAAGAGAAACTGAAAACTTGAAATTCGAAACTGGAAACTTGAAACTTGAAATTCGACACCGATAATCAGATTTCAAGTTTCAAGTTTCAAATCTCAAGTTTCAAATTTCCAAAGGAAAAGCCAAGATATGAAATCAGGAAGTAATTTAGAAAAAGTCTTAACTGCTGGTCATTTTGCATTTACAGGTGAGCTTGGTCCGCCTCGGGGAGCGAATGTTGAGGAGGTAAGAAAAAAAGCTGCTTACCTGAAGGGTAAGGTGGACGCTGTCAATATCACCGATAATCAGACAGCTATGGTGCGTATGTCCAGCTGGGCGGCCTCTTTACTGTTGATTCAGGAAGGTCTTGAACCCAATTTTCAGATGGTATGCCGGGATCGTAACCGTCTGGCAATGCAGGCTGATATTCTGGGGGCTTATGCTCATGGCATAAGGAACATGCTGTGCCTTTCCGGAGATCATCAGCAATTTGGCGACCATCCTCAGTCCATGGGGGTATTTGATATAGATTCCATGCAGCTGATCAGCATGGTGAAGAAGATGCGGGATGAGAAAACATTTCTCAGCGGTGCCGAACTGGACGAGGCTCCCAATATGTTTATCGGCGCTGCGGCCAACCCGTTTGCGGAACCTTTTGAATGGCGGGTTCATCGTCTTGCCAAAAAGATAAACGCGGGTGTGGATTTTATTCAGACTCAGTGCATTTATAATATGGAAAAATTCCGGGAATGGATCAGACGGGCAAATGATATGGGACTTACAGAAAAAGTCTATATTCTTGCCGGTGTCACGCCCATGAAGAGCGTGGGTATGGCAAGGTACATGAAGAGCAAAGTGCCCGGAATGGATGTGCCGGATGAGGTCATCAAAAGACTTCAGGGCGCGGGAAAAGGAAAAGTCGCCGCAGAAGGAATCAAGATGGCGTGTGAGCAGATTGAGGAATTCAAAGAGATGAAAGGCGTGGCCGGTGTTCATCTCATGGCGATTGAATGGGAACACAAAGTTCCGGAGATAGCGGAGCAGGCAAACGTGTTGCCAAGACCGCAGGTGGATTAAAACCTTCCCAAACGGGGATACTCATATAAAAAAGCCCGGCTTTTTAAAGCCCGGGCTTTTTTTATTTCATGCAGAACAATTTTTCAAATTTTCCGAAAAACAATTTGAAAAATTGCCCGCAAAGTAGGGTGGGTGGAGCGAAGCGCAACCCACCTTGTGCGGTGGGTTGCGCTTCGCTCCACCCACCCTACATTTTTTGTATCGGGTATATTCGTTTCTCGTTCCCACGCTTTAGGTGGGAATGCAGCCGGGACGCTTTGTGTCCTAATAACAAGCAAATAAAACAAGAAAAAGTAGTCCCAGACCTTTTATTTCTGCCTTCCCGACAGCACCCACCATATCACACCGACAATCATGGCCCCGGTGACCATCAGTATCAGCCGGAAACCGTCTTCTGTTGTCTTCATATTCGTGGTTGCGCCACCAATGCCCAGAAACACACCGATAATGGCAAGCCCCCATTCAATACGGCGCTGGCCTTTTTCCCGGCGCTGTTCGATTTTCAGGCGTTCCCGGGTCATCTGGAATTCAAGAAACTGTAGCTGACTTTCCATTTCCTCAAGCCCCGCACGGGCATAGCTCAGATCATATTCAGTCTGCTTCCGGCTTTTCCGGGCTTGTCTGAGTATGGGCGCAAAAAGAGGGCTGTCTCCGATGCCGTATTCTTCACAATAGTTTTCAAGAATGAGAATATTGATATCCAGTGTCTCACGGAGTTTTGTCAGGCGGGCCGTGTTGCGCTGAAAATAGAACTGATGTTCCTTCATATCCGGGAATTTTTCACTGATCTCTTCGTAACGATTCACATCAAGGAGTTTCTGAACCTGTTTTTCACTTCTGAGGTTCTGAGTTTTGATTTTTTCCAGTTGCTCATGCTCATACTCCAGTTTTCGGATGGCAGAGAACATGCCCGGAAAATCCCGGGACAGAAAATCATCAGGGGATGTGCGGGAAACAAACAGATAATTGTGATTTCCCATATCATACAGGGTTCCGCTTTTACGGAATTTGGCATGTTTTTTTTCAAAATCTGCTTTCTGAAACAAATTCATGTCCGAGGGAGAAAAAAGGACTCGTGCGCTGCCAAAATAAGGGGGGACCGTGCGAACAGATTCAAGATCAGTTGTGCTGTTTTTCCAGAATTCAAAAGGATCACCGGACTGAATCTGTCTTTGCTCGATTTCAAAAATGTCAATGTCGTGAAACCGGATAACACAGACTGCCATGTCTTTTCCCGCGGCGAGCCGCTGCATGAGGAAATCCGGGTTCTTCATTTCCTCGGGCGGATATTCTTTCAGTCCGTGACACTTCATCCATTGTTTGAAAAACAAGCGTACCGGGGGATTTTCTTTTTTTCCGTTCTGGTATTCGGAAGGTACACGGAAAAGCAGATAAGTACAGACGCGGGAAGTCAGGCTCATTGGTCTTTGTCCTCGTGGGATTCTTCGGAATCGGGCTGTTCAACAGCTTCGATGATTTCATTGGCATAAGTTTCAACATCCGACTCTGAGAGTTTGTCCCCGGGAAAATATTTTTCAGCATTCACAAATTGGGACAGATGTTTCCCGCAGAAAAAGGAAAATTCATTGCTGAGGTTTCCGGAACGAATCACCGCCTTAATATGGCTGACTAATTCTTTGCATAATGACTCATCCAAGTTCTCAGAAATGGATTCACGATGCTGATGCAATTGAAATAATAAGGTTTCAAGGTTCATTTATATCTCCTTAGCTGGTGACAATAAGTACAAGGAAAGGGGATAAGAAGGGGAAAGGCGTATTGCTTTCCTTTTCTTATCTGCTTTCCCTGTACTTGATCTCGTTGACCTCGTTCCCACGCGAAGCGTGGGAATGAGATTGTGTGTGAATTTTCCATCTATTGATAATTCATAAAGTTATGATATGCATTCCGGATGTATAATAGCTTATTTCTCTGTCAGTAATACGGACAACCTTACCCATTCGTTTTGATTTTGTGCTGAATTCCGGATAGCGAAACAGTATTCTCAGGCTTTGGGAAATTTCCTCACTTCGTGAGTCAGGCAGGGTAAAACAGACCACACAGTATTTATTATTAGCAGGTACTTTAAGCCAGAAATCTTTTTCGTTAATTGTAACAAAAGTCGGCTGTTTCTGCTGGCGAAGCAACTTAGGAATAGCCTCATCTTTAATAACGGTGCGAGGTCGCAGTTCAATGACGAATTGAACTGCTCCCCGATACCACTTTGCTATCTCTGTCTCAATATTGCGTCCCAGCAATTGTTCATCCAAAATAATCATTAAGCAGCCTCAGGTATGGTTTCGATAAAATGGGATGTCACCAGTCTGATGGCTTCCGTAATGGCTTCACGGGGGACACGGTTACGGTATCCTCTGACAATATCGTCAATATTTTCACCTGTAGCCAGGCGTTCAAGCGTCCCTGCTATTTCAATTCGTGTGTATTTGAAAGTGGGGCGTCCTCCGCAGATTCCGACAGCTTTCACAACATAGTCACCGAGCGGATAATATTCGTAAGATTCCCCTTCAATCGTTTCTGTAATCAGTCCGGTCATCAGATATCTCCTTTTTTTCTGAAATGACTCCGAAAATTTGTGTAATACTACAGATTCATAAGAAAAAGATCAGATTCATGCTTGTCTTTCGGCACAGCTTGGCTCTTGAACAAGTACAAGGAAAAGGGATAAGAAGGGGAAATGAGAACGTCCCACTACGGAATTTGGTTTCCTAAAATCGGTGGTGGGCGGCGTTCCCTGAGCCTGTCGTTCCCTGAGCTTGTCGTTCCCTGAGCTTGTCGAAGGGAACGGCAGGCTCAGGGAACACCGCCCAATGAGATATTCTTTTCTGGAAATCGTCTTTCTTACTTTCCTTTTCTTATCTGCTTTCCCTGTACTTTTTAACCCCAATTCCCGGCACAGGTAAACGCTCCCCAGTAATACGGGTGTGCAAAGGGCCGTTCCTCATCCGGCTTATTGTCATATTCTCCGAGCAGCATGAAATATGCAGGCTTTTCATCTTCATTTCCCGAGCGTTCAATGCGTGTTTCGATGATGGGACGAATCTCCTTCACTGTCATATCCCGGACATATTGCTGTGCCTCTCTGAGTGCGGCGGCCTTGCCCATGTTTTTGGCGATGATGTTGTCATAAAGCCGCTGCATGAGAAAGCTGGTGGAGATGTCGCTCACAGCCCAGAGCGAGGAGACCACTGCTGATGCGCCTGCGTATAAAAATCCCGAGGATATGCCAATGTATTCATCCCCGGATTCAAGTTTCACCATGCCGGTTTCACATGCGGAGAGCGTGACAAGGGCCGCTTCCGGCAGTTTCAGGTTTCTGAAGATTTCCCTGAGGGTCAGGTTGTTTTTGTCATCCGCTTTCCCGTGTGCGAGGATAAGCTTGGAATCGAGGGGGCTGGCATTCTGAAAATTCCCGTGACAACTGAAATGAACAGCGTTTCCTTTGCCCGCATGTTCCAGCACGGCTGATTTGACAGCTTTATCATGCCATAAAATATGGGACTGGTCAAATTGTTTTTTTATGCCCCGAACCTCGGTATCTGTGAATGCAAGGTCTTTTGTGGGATTGGCGGCCGCAAAGAGCTTTTTCTGCGGTGACACCTCCCGATTCAGGGTGAAACGGAGCATGGAAACAGAAGGGGCGTAAGCAATTTCATAGATGTCAATGAGGCGAGGGGCGAGGGGCGAGGGGCGAGGGGAATCGCTCTCACCTCTCGCCCCTCTCGCCCCTCGCCTCTCGCCCCTCGCCGGAATCAAATGCAACGGCAGCAGATGCAGACCGCTGTGGGGAAGGAAGAGGATGCGCTCGGCTCCGGTGTTTTGTACGAGTGCGGAGAGGGATTTGCCGGTTTCATCTTCTGCGTACCAAAATTTTTCTGCGAGCAGGGCCGGAGTGGTTTCTATGGCGTTGTACCATGCCTCACGGGTTTCAGGGGTTCGGTTTTGCAGATAGTCGAAATAGGGACGCAGCCAGTTTTTAATGGCAAGATTGTTGAACAATTCTGCGGCGGTCAGGTCTTTCAGCACAAGATGATTTTGGCTGATGTCGTTTTTCCCGTCCAGTACGAAAAGATATGTGCCGTCATCTCCGGTGAAGCATTCCACGAACACGGTTTTTTCGGGGATCATTTCCTGTATTTCAGATACAGATATGGGCTGCACCCGCTCGGATGCGGCAAATTTCGGGTCAAGCTCACGAATCTGTTCCAGCAGAATGTCATACGCTTTTTGCGCTTCTTCTGTGAGCCTCCGGGTTTCGGTTTTGGGTGATGCCATTGTGACCGGAACAGGACGAAACTTCACCCGGCGTTCGGAAAAATCATCTGTGTCTCTGTCCTGGGGAGAAGGGGTTCTGATTTCAAAATCACGGGGAATTTCATGCTCTCCTGATTCCTGGGCCTGGCGCAGTTGTTCGAGCTTTTCCCGCAGGGCAAGAAAGGTTTCCCGCACATCTTTTGGCACATCTTCCGAAGGCTCGAGCCGGGACGCATGAAGCATTTCCACCAATGTGCGGCTTTTGCCCCGCTCCGCAAAACTGATTGCCTCTTCTCGTTTGCCCAGGCGGATGCACAGGGAGACCATGCGGTGATAAATTTTTGCCTGTTTTTCAGCTACAGCCCGGTTGGTCTCGGCAGATGAGACGGCCCGCACACGGGTTTCCAAAACTTCGATGGCATGGGCACAGGTGTCATAAGCTTTCTGCCAATCCCTGAGAAAATCATCATCATAAGCCAGGGCCAGGTTATACAGCGTATCCACACGCTCTTGCGGGAAGTCGTTTTCGGAATAAACCCGCAAAGCGTTGTGATAACATGCGATGGCGTTTCTCAGGTTCTCTCCCCGGTCCCCCGTGGGAAGGTCACTGTACGCAGTCCCCAGATTGTTCTGCGTCATGGCATAGTCCTGCGGGAAGTCGTTTTCGGAATAAACCCGCAAAGCGTTGTGATAACATGCGATGGCGTTTCTCAGGTTCTCTCCCCGGTCCCCCGTGGGAAGGTCACTGTACGCAGTCCCCAGATTGTTCTGCGTCATGGCATAGTCCTGCGGGAAGTCGTTTTCGGAATAAACCCGCAAAGCGTTGTGATAACATGCGATGGCGTTTCTCAGGTTCTCTCCCCGGTCCCCCGTGGGAAGGTCACTGTACGCAGCCCCCAGATTGTTCTGCGTCATGGCATAGTCCTGGGGGAAGTCGTTTTCGGAATAAATCCGCAAAGCGTTGTGATAACATGCGATGGCGTTTCCCAGGTTCTCTCCCCGGTCCCCCGTGGGAAGCTTCAAATACGCATTCCCCAGATTGTTCTGCGTGGTTGCATAGTACTGCGGGAAGTCGTTTTCGGAATAAACCCGCAAAGCGTTTTCATAACATGCGATGGCGTTTCCCAGGTTCTCTCCCCGGTCCCCCGTGGGAAGCTTCAAATACGCATTCCCCAGATTGTTCTGCGTGCCCGCATAGTACTGCGGGAAGTCGTTTTCGGAATAAACCCGCAAAGCGTTCAGATAACATGCGATGGCGTTTTCCAGGTTCTCTCCCCGGTCCCCCGTCGGAAGGTCACTGTACGCAGTCCCCAGATTGTTCTGCGTGCCCGCATAGTACTGCGGGAAGTCGTTTTCGGAATAAACCCGCAAAGCGTTGTGATAACATGCGATGGCGTTTCCCAGGTTCTCTCCCCGGTCCCCCGTGGGAAGGTTTTTGTACGCAGTCCCCAGATTGTTCTGCGTCATGGCATAGTCCTGGGGGAAGTCGTTTTCGGAATAAACCCGCAAAGCGTTGTGATAACATGCGATGGCGTTTCCCAGGTTCTCTCCCCGGTCCCCCGTGGGAAGGTCACTGTACGCAGTCCCCAGATTGTTCTGCGTGGTCGCATAGTCCTGGGGGAAGTCGTTTTCGGTTCTGACCCGCAAAGCGTTCTGATAACATGCGATGGCGTTTCCCAGATTCTCTCCCCGGTCTCCCGTGGGAAGGTCACTGTACGCAGCCCCCAGATTGTTCTGCGTGGTTCCGTAAGCCTGTTCATTTCCGATGCACAATGCTTTTTCAGCGGCAAGTTCGTAAGCGGCAATGGCCTCGTTTAATCTGGGATAGGGACGAAATTCCTGTGCTACATGGGCAAGGGTGAAAGCACAATACATAATGAGATTGTCATTTCCGGTCTGCCCTGCCCGCTCCAGATTGACGGCCGCACGGAGATAGGCCACATTAGGCTCAGTCATTCTCAATTCATTGATGGCATCATTTTCGGCTTTGATTTCAGCTTTTTCGCCGGAAAAGCCTGCCTGCCCGCCTCTATGAGAAGCCATCTGCTGGCGCACCTGCCGCAACATCTGCCCGGTCTGCTCAAAGAACCGTGCAATTTCCTCATTGCCCTCGGCTTTTTGCGCCTCGGCCACCTCTCCCAGCACCGCAAAAAAAGCATCATCGCATTCATGCAGATGCTCGCTGGCAAACCGGGCAAGATCTTCATTGCTGTTCACCTCTTCAGAAAGTTTTTGCACAAGCCCGGCGGCCCGCTCCACCGCATCTTCAGACACGGCTTCATTTTCCTCCCCGCCCTCATCATCTGATGGCGACAGAACACTCAGCAGCACCTGTCCCACCTGCCTGAAGAAGCCGGCCACATTCTCATCCCCGGCCTCATCCGCATCTTTCACCACACCGGCAATCCCGGCCAGAAAATCGGTATCCAGTTCATGTCCGTATTTCTGAACAAACGCCTGCAAATCCTCTG
Organism: Desulfonema magnum; assembly: GCF_017377395.1. Lineage (GTDB taxonomy): Bacteria > Desulfobacterota > Desulfobacteria > Desulfobacterales > 4be13 > Desulfonema_C > Desulfonema_C magnum. Next base: position 2,798,050 of record NZ_CP061800.1, read on the forward strand.
CGCTGTTCACATCATCCCATAAAATCTGAAGAAGCTCTTTAATGCGTTGGTGGGTCATGGGGTTTCCTTTTGTTTTGTTTGTTTGTCCGAACCCTGATTTGGTTGTCCGAACCCTGATGAAACATTCATAAAAAGAAGCCGGGTTTTTCACCTCGGAGATGAAAAAAATATCCGCTTAAAAAACCCGGCTTCTCAATTATATTTTCATGAAATCGTTTGTCCGACCCCTGATGAAACATTCATAAAAAGAAGCCGGGTTTTTCACCTCGGAGATGAAAAAAATATTCGCTTAAAAAACCCGGCTTCTCAATTATATTTTCATGAAAAAGGACTGAGGTATTTTTTACACGGACAACCAAACTATTTTTTACCAAATAATTGCACAATCAAATCTTCACGGCTTAAGTGAAAATGTTGCGCCACGTCTTTTAAAACAGCAGTCAGCGTACCGGTACGTAATACCCCATGTTTGGGAATTGTAATGTGATGCTCACCGGATTCCAAAGTTGTCAGACGCATGTGGCTGCCTGTCTGGCGGGTCATTTTATAGCCAAAAGATTTAAGCTTTCCTGCCAACTGGCTGCCTGAAATATCACGAGGTGTTTTCACGCGGCAATCACCTCTTCACGCACGAATTGCAAGCGAATTTTTTCCGGTCTCTCGTTCTTTTCAAAATGACAGTTTACCGCATCACGAACCTGATTATGCAAGTCAGATATATTTTCAGCTTCAGTATAAACTGACTGACCGAGTGCATGGGCCGTATAGCCGCCTTCCGGGGCTTCTTCTACAATAAAAGTTATCTCATTTATTTTTTTCATTTAATCCTCTGAATCTTTTAATCTTATAACACATTTTTCAGGAGACACACCATGTCCCCTATCTTTCAAACCTGGTCAGAACATGACTGTCCCGCTCATGGCTTGAAATGTCAGTTTCTTTGTTTTCAATATGTTTTCTTCCAATATGTCACGGGTATTGCCTATAAGATTGATAACGACCTGTTCGGTTGAATTATATCCGAGCTGACGCGAGGCAAATCTTTGAATCTGATAAGCTGCCGCCTGAGAGCGGATTTATGAACTTTTTAATCTCCTGACTTTTCAGGTAGTTAGTATCTGATACCTAACACATGTTTTTATGATAGAGAATTGGCAGGATTGATGTCAAGCCAAATCAGCAGAAAGCTTTGTGCTGGTGGGAAAAGCGTGCAGCAGGACTGCAAAACCGAAATCCTGAAAATCCTTTTATCCTTATAAGCAGGGTTCGGACAAAAGGATTGGCAGGATTTATGCCTCGCTCCCAACCTTTCGAATCCTTACAAAAGCCTTGGCAACCAAAAAAATTTTGCTTGTAATAAACGCATCATCCATGATAATCTTTTCCTGTTTCCACCAACCAGCCTAAAAACAGATAAGGATATTGCCTTTGCAGTTGTTCGAACCATAATTAAGGATATGCGCCAAATATGCCAACATTACTATTGCAGGACGGATTTAAATTTTTCTTTTATGCTAATGAACATGAGTCAAAGCATATCCATGTGATGAAAGGCGGAAACTTTGCCAAAATTGAGTTGTCCGGTCTGCGTGTCTCAAAAAATTATCTCAGACCCGCGGAACTCAAAAAAGCACTTGCTATTGTAAAAAATTACCGTGAAGAATTTGAAAGGAGATGGGATGAATACTTTCAGGGGTAAGGCCGTTCATTTTGATGTCAAGTATCTTCATGTCGAACTTGCAGACGGAAGAATCATATCAACCCCCATGGGATGGTACAAAGAGTTGCAGCAGGCTTCTCCGGATCAGTTGTCTGATTATCAGTTTATCTGTCAGGATACCGGTATTGAGTGGCCTGAACTGGATTATCATCTGAGTATTGAAAGCATGATGGCTGCTGATATTCGAAAAAGGGCTGCTTAATCATTTCTTGCTTCTCGTTCTCCACACTCCTGTGCGGGAATGTATGACCATGATTCAGATAAACCTGATTATAACGGATTTAGGGGAGGCTGACAAAGCCCCGTGGGGGCGGCATATTTGTAGTAGTGGCATTCATCATGTCGGGCTGGTAAAGCCCCGCGGGGGCGGCATATTTGTAGCAAATCTGCTGCTACAAATATGCCGCCCTTACAGGGCTTGGTCGGCCCTCCCCTAAATCCGGTATAATCAGGAAAGATACCTGTTTCTTGTTAAAAAACGCTTAAAGTATATTACACAGAAATTTTTTTTTACTTACGCAAAAAAATCTGATAACGCATTGATACCCAACCGCAATGATTCTGACGGATGACATGAGACCTCCGAGGTTTTGAAAACCTCGGAGGTCTTCTGTTGACTGAGCCTTATCCTTGCATCTCTTTAAGACAAATCAGCTTTTCATAAGCCTTGCCGCTGGCCAGGGATTCTTTTGCCATTTGCGTGCCTTTGGCGTAATTTTCGGCAAAGCCTGATACATACAAAGCTGCCCCGGCATTCATACAAAAAAAATCTGCCTCGGGCGTATCATATTTCCCTGTCAGCACATCCAGAACCCGGCGGGCATTTTCCTGGGCACTGTGGCTGCTGGCGATTTTTGAAATATCAACGGTCTTCAGGCCAAAATCCCGGGGGGTTACTTCATAAGTCTCAACAGCACCGTGTTTCAGTTCCACAACCCGGGTAGGCCCGGCAAGGGAAAATTCATCCATGCCCTGATCTTTTTCAATCCCCTCGGCCATACCAAAAGGCGCAAGGGCAGAGGGCATGCCAATTTCCCTGAGCACTGCGATAAGCTGATCACAGACCTCGGGGCTATATGCCCCGATAACAATGCAGTTTGTCTGTTCGCAGGGCCGGGTAAGGGGACCGATGATGTTAAACGCGGAAGTAAAACGCATGGACCGTATCAGACGCGCCCAGCCGGACTTGAGAAACGCCTCTCCGGGAAGATAACATATACCGTGTGTCTCAAGGCATTTTTCAGCTTGGGAAAGCGGCGCGTTCAGGTCAATTCCCAGGATTTCCAGAATATCCGACGCACCTGAAACACCGGTAACGAGTCTGGCTCCTTTTTTCGCCACAGGCAGTCCGTATGAGGCAGCGATAAAAGATGCGGGCGTGGAACAGTTTACTGTTTTGACAGGATCGGAACCTGTTCCCACAATGTCACAGACAGGGCCGTCCGCATGAATTTTTATTTTTGCGGTGTCATACCGGTCCAGGGCATCCCAGGCCCCGGAAAGCTCCTCAATTGAAGGCCCTCTGGCAATATGAGCCATGAGAAATGCCCCCTGCTGGAGTTCTGGTTGTTCATTTAAAATAATCTGGCGATACGCGTCGCAGGTTTCTTCCCTGGACAGATACTGACCCGCGGCCACCGAACATATCTGATGTCCGAATTCACGCAACTGGTTTTCCAAAGACATCTATCATACCTCTTTCGTTAGAAAAAGCGGGACACAGTCTGCATTGTCCGCGTTATAATTTTACAATAAATTTCAGTGCCTGTCCCTCAAGAATTTTCGGCAAAACAGCAGGAACCTGCGCTAATTCAATATGGTCATCAATAAGAAGGCACATTTCATCCTTATACGCTGACAGCAATTTCAAAGCGTTTTTCATTTGTAAACGGGTGCATCCGTAAGCTCCTGTAACCTGAAGCTGGCGGTAGTGGATTTCGTTGACAACAGCAACAGGGACGGGGCTTTCATCTGTCAGACCGCTGAACAGACAAAAACGCCCCCCGTGTCTGAGATCACTCAGCCCTTTTAAAAACGTATCCTGTGAAGGTGCCGCGTTGATCACCACATCAAAACCACCAGGGTTATCCGGGGAGGCATCAGCGTTTTCTATACGGATCTGTTTTTGAAAATCCGCACTCCGACGCAGCTTTTCGGGGCTGATGTCTTTGATAAAGGGAAAAGCCTTTTGCGCGTGTGCTGCCAGCCCCGCCATCAGTCCTACGGGACCGGCTCCGTAAATAAGAACCCTGTCCCCTTTCCTGACTTTGGCCTGTTCCAACGCGTTCAGGGTACACGCGAGAGGTTCTGCAAGACTGGCAATGTTTCCGGCGAGATCATCAGGAACGGGAATTAAGCTTGATTCAGGCACGGCCGCGTATTCTGCAAACCCGCCATCTTTATGAAACCCCATGATCTCCATTTCCCGGCAAAGATTTTCCGATCCGCGCCGGCACTGCTGACAATGACCGCAGGCTTTGCCGGGCCACACCACAAAACGTTTTTTGCTTTGTTCTGAGACACCGCATATCTCATGCCCTAAAATCCGAGGCAGAACAAGATCACGCTGGCCCCTTTCCCACATTTTGGCATCTGTTCTGCATACCGCGCAGTGAGTCACTTTAAGAAGAATTTCGCCGGAACTTATCTCAGGCAGAGGAGACGGTTTCAGTTTCAGGGAACCGATTTTTTCTAATTGTAATGAATTCATTTTTGAGTCAGATTTTTTAATAAGCAGTAAACGTCAGATATCCGCAGTTTCGAAAACTTCGGATGCCTCATCCGTTGCTATGGTATAAATACAATAAGTTCAATTTATTATAACGATATATATGACAAAAGAACAACTGATTGTCAAGAAAATGCCGAAACCCGGTTGTAAAACGATTTTGCAAATCATTTTAATGATATAATCAGAAATTTTTTATTTACAAGTTTTGTAGAAATCTGTAAAGTTTTCTGTGCTATTTTTCATTCATAAAATGAGCAGTGAAGATAAATGCCGCCCCTCCGGGGCTTTTGGCGGTCTGCGTGATAAAAATGCTATAAATATGCTGTCTCCGCATGGCGTTACCGGCATCCCCCAAATCCGTTATAATCAGAGAAATTGTTTTACAGCAGAGTGACAAATGAAGGCATCCGATTTTTTAAGATGACACTCGGGAACATTCCATAATTTTTTCATCAATCGGAGTTATGTAAAACAATTTTTCAAATTGTTTTTTTCAGCATTCAGAACTTAACCATAACAGATAAAGGAAAACAACAATGAAGGGATATGTGCAAGTTTACACAGGAAACGGAAAAGGAAAAACTACGGCATCTTTGGGCCTGTCAGTACGGGCTGCGGGTGCAGGGCTGAAGGTCTTTATCGGCCAGTTCATGAAAATGGGGGATTACAGCGAAATGAAAGCCCTGAAAAAATTTTCCGATCTTATTACCATAGAACAGTACGGGGCCGGCCGTTTTGTCAAAGGCAAACCTTCGCCGGAGGAAATTAAATCTTCCCGGGAAGGGCTTGAAAGAATAAAAGCGGTTGTGGCCTCGGGAGAATACGATCTGGTTATCATTGAGGAAGGAAATGTCGCGGTGATGGTCGGGCTTTTTTCTGTTCAGGAGCTTCTTGATATTATAGATTCAAAGCCGGAACATATGGAACTTGTCATTACCGGCCGGGGAGCAGATCTGAAAATTATCGAAAAAGCGGATCTGGTTACGGAAATGAAGGAGATCAAGCATTATTATCAGAAAGGAATTCAGGCCAGAGTGGGCATTGAAAAATAATTCAGCGGATTATCCATAAAGGCCCTCTTCCTGATGAAAGAAGGTCTTTATGGATAAAATTAAAAGGGTTCCCATTCACAGAAATTTTTCAACAAAGCAAGCCCCGGTTTTCCGCTCTTTTCAAGATGGAACTGAGTGGCAATGATATTTTTAAACCCCACAACCGAAGCAAAAGAAATACCATAATCTGTTTCCGCGATAACATGGGCAGCATCTGCCGGAGCCGGATAAAATCCATGGACAAAATAAAATTCATCTGTCTCCCTCACCCCGGAAAGCACGGGATGATTATTTCTGATGCTGATACGATTCCATCCCATATGCGGAATCTTTAAGGAACTTCCGTCCTCAGCCTTCATTTCTGAGGGAAATGCCCGGACCTCTCCGTTGATAATTCCAAGACACGACGTATCATTTTCCTGGCTATGACCCATGATAATCTGAGTACCGAGACAAATGCCCAGCACAGGCTTTCCATCTGCAAAAGCTTTCTTTATGGCAAAATCAAGGCTGAGACGTTTCAGACTGTCCATCGCCGAGCCTGCTGCCCCGACTCCTGGAAAAACGATCCGTTCAGCCCTTTCAATCTCCTTAATATTATTTGTAACAACACATTGAAAACCGATATGTGACAAAGCACGAGCCACACTCGTAAGATTACCCGCATCATAATCTATAATTGCAATCATAAGAACTAAGTGTTAGGTGTTAGGTGTTAAGTGTTAGGTGTTAAGTGTTAAGTGTTAAGTGTTAAGTGTTAGGTGTTAGGTGTTAAGTGTTAGGTGTTAAGTGTTAGGAAAAACGCTTAAAATTGGCATCCTTCATTTGCCAGTTTACGCTTTATTGTAGAACAATTTTGCAAATTACTCCGCAGTTCAGATTTCTTTATGACCGACAGGTCATGACATTATAGAAATGTCATTGCTAATTTTCAATTTTCAATTCTCAATTCTCAATTCTCAATTTTTTTAGCTTTTTCCCACAATTCATTCATTTCATTCTGTGAGACAGTATTTATGTCTCTTCCGCTGTCTGAAATTGTTTTTTCCATATATTTAAAACGCGTTTCAAACTTTTTGATGGCATCTGTCAGGGCAGTGTCAGGATGAATCCGAATAAAGCGGGCCACATTGACAAGCGTAAAGAGAAGATCACCAAGTTCCAGGGCGATGTCATTCTTTTTTGTTTCGGACGCAGTTCCTTGTTTTAATTCGGATTTGAATTCAGCCCATTCTTCTTCCACTTTTTCCATAACCCCTGAAATATCTTCCCAGTCAAAACCTGTTCCCGCGGCACGTTCGGAAATTCTGTAAGCACGCATCAGGGCAGGAAGATGAACAGGAACCGAATCAAGAACCGATGTTTGTCGGAAATGGTTCTTTTCTCTTTTCTTAATCTTCCGCCAGTTCTCTCTGATTTCCTCCTCGCTGCTTACTGTTTCATTGCCAAAAACATGGGGATGGCGATGAATCATTTTATCGGTAATTCCCCGCGTGACATTTCCGATGTCGAAATGCCCCTTTTCCTCATACAGCCTGGCAATGAACAGAATATGAAAGAATACATCCCCCAGTTCTTCACGAACCTCATCGGGCCTGCCTGACTGAATAGCCTCGAGAAGTTCATAAGTCTCTTCCAGCAGATAAACGCCCATAGTCTTAGGGATCTGCTTCCGGTCCCAGGGACATCCGTTTTCCCCCCTCAGCGTTGCTATCAGTTCAATTAATGCTTCGATATTTTTAACACTCATGCTTTTCCAAGTTCTGACCTGCTCTCCTTATCTACATGGATTAACAGGAGAAATTCTTCATGATAAAGATATTGAATCCTCTTCTTATACAAAATCCCTGTAGAAAAAAGAAGAAATTCAGTTTTTTTTCTTCCAGATTTCTTTAAAACATTTTACTTTGACTGCAAACTTGTCTTTCATGTCTTTGGAAACAACTTTGGACACCCTCTCAGAGATGAATGTCAGATGGGGGGCGAGCCTGGAATCCCTGATAATCGGTGCTCCGTTTTTAAGGAAAGCAATAAAAGTCATCAGCAGAACCGATACAATCAATATTCCTCTGATAAGCGCAAGCACTCCCCCTGACACACGATCAGGCCAGCCAAAAGGCACGATTTTCAGCAGATATCTGATAATAATCCCAAGCACACCGATAATAATGAAAGTCCCGCAGAAAATAATCAGGAAGCTTAATGTATTCAGATAGGAAGGGTCTGACATCCATGTTGAGAGATATGTTGCAATCTTCATGTAATACATACACGCAAGATAAAGCCCTCCCAACACACCAATTAACGATGCCACTTCTCTGAAAAGTCCTCTTACAACCCCCATTATCACACAATAAATTAATATAATTATCATTAAAACATCAAGCGGATTCATAGCACCTTTATCATTCTTTTGCTAATAACAAAAAACAAAAACAGATTAATAACAATCTTTATATGAAAGTGATTTGTGATTTGCAAATGACTTTCATATAAACTCTGTATGGTTAAAAAGAATCAGATTTTACGAATCAAATAAGATAACAAAACAGATATTTTGAGTCAAGGTGTTTCTTTTTCATTTGCATACTTGCTGTAATGAACGGTCGTCAGTGACCACTTTATTGATTACAATTTAAAAAAAATATGGTAAACTTCAGTTTTTTTAAGTAAGCGACGAAACTCTGCTTCAAGATAAACACATATTAAATGTCAGCTGTTTTTTTCAAGCTTCTAAGCTGGTACTCTTGAACAGGATTAAATCAGAGGGAAAAAAACGATGAAAAAAGGTCTTGTCAGACGAAAAATGGGTACGATTTCTTTTATTATGATCCTATTTTCAATATCTATTGCAAGCGGGTTCAGTGTTTATGACTATGTTCGGGAACGCGCCCGGCTGACGCTGGATTTCAATGAAAACATAGGCCCCGTTGTAAAACGTCTGTCGAATAACCTGCAAAAACCGCTGTGGGTTGCCAATGAAAAGCAGGCTCTGAAAATCATTGAATCAGAAATGATAAATAAAAGGATATACGCGATTGTTATCAGGGAATCCGGTGAGAAAACAGTTTTCTGTGCCAGATCGAGGGATGGCAATTGGAAAATCGTGGCATCCGAGGGAAACATTTCCGGTGATTTTATTCTTAAAAAAGCAGAAATTATCTATGAAGAAGAATCTATGGGGCTTGCTGAGATTTATTTCACCACCCGTTTCATCAGGGAATCGCTTAAAAAGTTAATTCTGTTCATGGTAATAAAGGTTCTTCTGATAAGCATATGCCTTGTATCTGTTCTTTTGCTCACTGTTCATTTCTTCCTTGTCAGACCGTTATCCAAACTCATCAGCGGACTGGATTTAGTGGGAGCCGAGGTCGGGTTTGCTTCCGGTCGGATTGCATCTTCCGGCTGGACTCTGAGGACAGGAGCATCAAAACAGGCAGCGGCCGTTGGTGAAACCTCGGCCGCTTTGGAAGAAATGGACGCCATGATTCGGCTCAATACGCAAAATGTCAGTCATGCAAATAAGCTGATGACTGAAACTTCCGAGGTCGTTCATCAGGCAGCTGCTTTTATGAAGGACCTGACCTGTTCAATAGATAAAATATCAGAGACAAGTGAGGAAACCCGAAAAGTGATTAACACCATTGAGGAAATCGCTTTCCAGACAAATCTGCTGGCGCTGAACGCCGCAGTCGAAGCCGCTCATGCAGGGAAGGCCGGGGCCGGATTTGCTGTGGTTGCAGAGGAAGTGAGAACGCTGGCACTGCGTTCGGAACAAGCTGTTGAAAATACGTCAAAATTGATAGAAGCCTCCATTGAAAAGACCAAAAGCGGCATAGAACTGGTTTGTAAGGCCAGCGAGGCTTTTACCCGGGTAACAGAAGGCTCCAAGAAGATGGAGGCTCTCCTTGACGAAGTTGCAGCCTCCTCTCAGGAGCAGGCACGAGGAATCATCCAGGTCAGTAATGCCATGAATGAGATTGACAAAGTGACACAGGAAAATTCAGTCAGTGCTGAAAAAACATTTTTTGCCATTGAGGAGATAAAGGGACAGATAGAGACAATGAAAAAATTTATGAAAAAACTGGGAACGTTAATTGGAATCAGAACCATAAAAAAACACAGCAATAAAAGTAAGACAGCTCCCCGAAAGAAGCATCATACCTTCCATTTCAGAGAAAATATATCGGAAACTGCATCTGACATCCACAGGCCGGACAATCATGACAGAACTTGAATATTTTTGGAATGTTTCGCCACAAAATGTTGCGATATCAGAAACAGAGGTTCATGTCTGGCGTGCCTGTCTTGAACCGGAGGAACCGAAGCTTCGGGAACTCTCGCAAACCCTTTCTTCAGATGAACGGACAAAGGCTGACCGCTTTTACTTTGAGAGGGACAGAAATCATTTTATCGCGGCCCACGGATTTCTGAGGGCAATTCTGGGCAGATATTCGGATATGAACCCGGCGCACATCACGTTTTCTTACAGCCCTCATGGCAAACCTTTGCTGACATGGCCTCTGGAGAATATCTGTTTTAATATGTCTCATTCAAACGGATTGGCGCTTTATGCGGTAACAAGTAACCGTCACGTGGGCATTGATGTTGAATATGTCCGTCCCATGCCTGACGCGGAAGAACTGGCAAAACATTTTTTTCTCCCCGTGAATATGCCCTGATTCGTTCTCTTCCACGGGACCGGAAGGAAGACATTTTCTTCAAGGCGTGGACCTGCAAAGAAGCGTATCTCAAGGCCACGGGTGAAGGTCTGAGCGGTCTGGAAAAAGTCGAGGTGTGCCTCACTCCGGGAGAATCCCCGTGGTTGCTGAGTATTCAGGGAAATTCCTGTATAACCTCCGGATGGTCTGTGCATCAGCTGACGCCTGCCCCGGGATATGCCTGTGCCTTAGTTTCAGAAGGCCCTGTGGGCCGGCTGCGTTGTTTTTCCGAGCGGATATCCCGCTGCTCATCTCACTGACGATGTTATCTCCGGTCTTTTTGACGCAATAACGATCAGTTGGTCATCTTTGTCAAACCGGTAGCTGTTGTCGGGGTTTGAGATAAGGTTTTTGCCGGTTTTGTCTTCAACCCCGAGACAGAGAACATCATGTTTTTTTTTCAGCTCGCACATGACTTCAAAAAAATTTTTATCTGCCATACGGGGGGGCAGCTTTATTTTGTAAATTTCTTTGCCGTAACGATTGCTGACAAGTTCGCTGATCATTCGGGTGATGCCGTGATCAAGGGCGGCCTGCACAAGCAGATTTGTACACAGATCACCCGCGACAATAACTTCATCTGCCTTTGCCATCTGACAGTGTTCCATATTTTCAGCATCCATAAGCTCCACACAAGTATAAACAGCAGGATTTATATTTTTTATGGTCAGGGTGTTGAGGATGGTCTTTGCGTCCCGCGCATAAGCGTCAAGATTGTCATCGGAAAGGATGATGACCACATGGGCGGCGTTCAGACTTGCTTTTTCCAGAATATCGGCTTTGACTTCACCGCGTATAAAATAAACCCGGGGATCATCAAGGGGTTTTTCCGGTATATCTGCAATAATCACGATGGGGACATCAGTACATTTCGGGTCTGCCCGAAGTTCTTCAACAATCTCATTTCCCCTGAAATTCCAGCCGCAAATAATAAAATGATCCGTTACTTGGATGGATTTCATACCTTTATTCTCCAAAAGTCTTTTTTCAACAAATATTGTGGCAATGCTGGCGGTGAGTATTCCCAAAAGACCAATTCCCATCAGCATCACCGCCATACCGACAAGCCTGCCGCCGGTGGTTGCAGGAGAAATATCACCGTATCCCACGGTTGTCAGAGTAACAACAGACCACCAGAGAGCATCCATCAACTTAAAATTCTTTTCAAAAAACATAAAAGCGGTGCTTCCTGAAAGGATAACAACAAAGGTGATCAGGAATACTTTGAAAATTTTTTCCCGGCGAATAATCGCAATGATTTTTTTCATGGACGCTCCATCCGGATCGTTAAAACCGGCGGGTTCGGATTTCCCAAAAAACTTCCGCCGGATTTAGAAATCCGGCGGGTTCGGATTTACTTTTTTTTAAGCGAACGATATCCTGCAAGCAACAACACTGCTCCGCCAACAGCAATGAGCAGGCTGCGAAGATCAAAGCCCCTGAAAGAACCGAAACCGATAACTGAGCTGATAAATCCGCCAACAAAAGCGCCCCCGATGCCGATGAGGATTGTGACAATTAATCCTCCCGGGTCTTTCCCCGGCATAATCCATTTTGCAAGAACACCCACGATCAGTCCCAGCACGATCCAAGACAAAATACCCATGTTTCATCTCCTTATTTAGATGGTTAAGGTTCAGATATTTATGTCACTCGAGTCAGAAAACTTGATCATCGAGTATCACAAATTCCCATATCTTTCAAATTTAATTTTTTCCCTCATTAGGTGATTTCCGGAAAAGAACATACGAGTCATTTTTTTAGTTCGTAGTTCCGCCTTTAGGCGGTGTGACACCGCCTAAAGGCGGAACTACGAACTGGAAATCACCTTAGTTGGAAGCACAGCACACCGTTCCACGGCAGCCAGCACCTTTTTAATCACAGGCTTGCGGCTGAAAACCAGCACTTCCCCTGCTGAAACCGCCTTGAAAAATCCCTCTGCAACCTTGGCGCTTTCATAGAGCAGCAAAATAAGGTCTTTTCTTCCGGCTTCCTGCACTTTTTTTAATTTGCGTTGAAGATACCGGGGATGCCAGAAGCCAACAATCTCAATCAGCGCACGCCGTCCGTGTTTGCGGTGCGTCAGGGAAAAGTCAGGAATCATCACGGTATCCCCGAGGAGAATAAGTTCATCCTCGCGGTTCAGTTCCCACACCCGTTTTGCCCCGCCATACTTGGCTTCAAACTCGGCGGCGAAATCCGCTTCCAGTTGGCTGTCAAAGGTCCCGGAGGCTTTGAAATGGGTGTGTAATTCGGTCCTGTCATCCAGAGTGTAACGCAGAGGACGAGGTGATTTGGGGAGCTGCACATCCGCATCCATATGCCAGTGCCTGCACAGCAGCAGGGCCGGCAGGAATTTCGCAAATTGCAGACCATAACGAATCGTTGACTTCACAAAAGGGGAAATAGGCCCGTGAAGTATAATATCATATCCCCCGGAATGACCCGGGGAAATCGTGTGCATCAGCTTGAACAGCTTAATATATTTGAACACATCCTTGTAAGTGTCCTGAACAGTGATACGGACTTCACGGGCCCAGTAGAGCAACCCGCGGGCCACTTCCATGTTGTAACGGACAATCAGGTCCCCGGGGCCCAAAGCATCGCCTGTATCAAGAAGCAATTTCTCTTCTGGCAGATCCGTAAAAAAGTTTGTTTCGACCTGTTCCTCGGTCAGACCGTATCTCGCGGCTGTCTCAGCCACAGCCTGCGCCCGGTCTGTCCGGGCAAACAGGTCCTGTTTGTAAGTGACCGGTCCCTGCCGGAACAAGTCTGTCCGCAATTCCACCGGATTCACCAATGAGCCGTTTTCACCGAATGTGCAGCGATTCACCAGCACAGCAGCCAGCCCCCGAATGATGGGATAATCCAGACTGTCTCCCTCATATTCTCGGATAGCGTCATTGAATTCACCTCTGGTATGTCCCGCACACGTCTCTGTCACACGGATTAATTCGTCAGCAACGGTCAGATAATGATCATCCGCGGGCAGCGTCAGGGGCATGACATCATTACCGCGTATTTTCACGCGGCGGAGAATCAGTTCGGATTTCAGCATTATTTCTTCTTTTTCTTCTTTTTCTTACCAAAATCCGTCCGCTTATTCTTACCAAATTCTATGCGCCCTGTCCGCTGGCGGAAAATGAGCCGAATGGGTGTCTTGTCAAGTTTTGCTCCCTCCCGGATTTGGTTGATCAGGTATCTTTTATAGGAAAAATGAACTGCATCCGGATAACTTACAAAACAGACAAAAGTGGGTGGTTTTGAAGAGACCTGCGTGGCATAATAGAATTTAAGACGTTTTCCTTTGTGAAGCGACGGCTCATTTCTCTCAATGGCCGTTTCCAGGATTTTATTCAGCTGCCCGGTTCCGATACGGGAGGCATATTGGCTGTAAACATCGTCCGCGAGTTTGAATATCCGCTGAACCCGGAGACCGGTGAGGGCTGAGATGGTCATGGCAGGGGCAAAGCTTAAAAACTTCGCTTCCATTCTTAACCGTTCATAGAATCTTTTTGCAGTGTTAGTGTCTTTTTCAATGACATCCCATTTGTTCAGCAAAAACACACAGCCGCAGCCCCGCTCATACGCATATCCCGCGATGCTGATATCCTGTTCCGTGATTCCCTCGTCCGCGTCCATGACAATCAGAGCAACATCACATCGGTCAAGGCTTCTTAACGCTTTAATGATGGAAAATTTTTCAATTTTTTTTGATACTTTTCCTTTTCGCCGGATCCCTGCGGTATCAATGAGCGTGTAGGATTTTCCATTGATATGACAAACAGAGTCAATCGCGTCCCGGGTGGTTCCCGGAACCTCGCTGACAACCAGGCGATTTTCTCCTAACAAACGGTTTATCAGGGAGGATTTACCCGCGTTGGGTCGGCCCACAACCGCGAGTTTGATCATTTCTTCCTGAGACGGCGTTGAATCCGCCCGGGGAAGCGCACATATGAGATCATCCAGAAAATCGTTTATGCCATATCGGTGTTCCGCGGAAACCGGGTATAAGTTTTCCACGCCAAGGGCATAAAAGTCATAGAGCCTGTCTTCCTGTTCAAGACCGTCTATTTTATTGACCGCGTAAAACACCGGCTTTGTCACGGTGCGAAGAATTTCAATAAGGTCTCTGTCAAACGGAGAGACTCCGCTTTTGCCGTCCAGCACAAGCACAATAACGTCAGCATCTTCTATGGCCTGACTGATCTGGAAACGGATATGATGCGCAAAATCATCTTCATCATTCTCAAGGAATCCGCCAGTATCCACCAGCGTAAATTCGACCCCTTCCCAGTTTACATCCCCATAATTCCGGTCTCTTGTGACACCGGGAAAATCATCAACAATAGCATCTTTTGTCCGGGTGACACGATTAAAAAAAGTGGATTTACCCACATTGGGCCTGCCTACAATTGCAACAATTGGTTTCATAGCACTCATTCATCAGTTATCACTCGATGTTCAAGTTTTTTTCTGTCATTCCTGCGAAAGCAGGAATGACAGGGTTTTTAGTCGAACCGGGTCAAAAAACTTGAACATCGAGTATCAGATAATATCAGCAGATGGAAAAAACCTCAGACGATCTCGTTCCCACGCTTTGCGTCACTGCCATTAAGTTAAGCTTCCGGAGTGCGAAAATTATTTTTCGCATCCTTGCCGGAAACTCTTTTTGCCACCCCGGATGAGTCTTAACTTAATGGCAGTGACACTTTGCGTGGGAATGCAGAACAGACAGTTCGCGTCCTGATTCCGACACTCGTCCCGGACGCGAAGCGTGGAAACGAGAATACATATAAAATTTGCATCTGCTGAATATGGAAATTTTTTATTAAAACTCAAATTTTTACAAAATAAAACCAGCTTATATTTTGATTTTAAAATCAGCAAATAGCATATGATCATGTCAAAAGTATATAGAAAAAAACGTTGAAATCAAAAAATTTCTTGAAAATTTGGAAAAAAAGGACATATATATGGAATTAACAAAAGCCGGGGGATCAATCCCCCGGGTGACAGCCAAAGTACGCTAAAGCGCACTATACCTGTCTTTGAGATGATTTAGCTTTCAGCCCTGACATTGAGTCGGGGGGATTGCTTGGCAACCGCAATATCATATAATCATCTATGTCCTGATTGCCACGACAAAGCATGAAAGCTGGAGCAAATGAACCAATCACAAATCACAAAAATGAACCTTCCGATCATTGACGCGCATGCCCATTGCGGCATCCAGGATCGCTATCCGGATCAGTCGTCTGAGGCATATCTGAGCTATGCCGGGAACACGGGGATTTCAGGCGTGGTAATGTTTTCACCTGTTACGGAAATCTATGATCGTTATGATTTAAAATCAGACTTCCCCTTCGGAACCCCCCGATATGAAATTGAAAAAATTCTGAAGTTTAAAATCCCGCAGGAAACAAAACAGGCCGTCATCAGCTTGAACGTGAAACATATGCTGGCTGAGAATGTGTGCTGAAGCTGCGTTCCGAAATTTTCCACATCAATTTTAACAAAAAGGAAAACAAATGGATTTCAAAGAATTATGGCAAAAAGTTCCTGATAAATGGAAACCATTTTCAGATAAATGGGCACGGATTATTATTTGGCCGAGAGCTTTTTTCAGCGAATGGGATCACAACGAAGATTACAAGCATGTCATTATTTTCAATATTATCTGCGGTGTGCTTGCCGGTGTGCTGAAAACAATCCTCACCTTTGGCGGGGAATTTTCCGCAATCATCCGCTGTCCCCTTACACTGATGCTACTTACCTTTGTCGGGGGGTCGGTTTTTTATCTTTTTCTCAAACTCTCCGGAGGAGAAGGAGACATTGAACCTACAATAAAGATGGTGGGTTACACGCAGGCAATTGGCGTATTTTCATACGGAATTCCCACATTAGGCCCGCTGATCGGTTTGTATCAGATATGGCTGCTTACTGTTATCGGAGAAGTTTTGCATAAATTAGACACTCGCCGGTCACTCATTGCGGTTTTGCTTCCCATTGCTTTGTTTATGTTTATTATGATAATGATTTCTACAATTCTTGGTCTGAAATTTTTTGGCGGCATCCTCTCTCATGAAAATCAGATGTTTTAAAAAATGTTCGGGTTGAACAGCGGGAGGTTAATTGGTATCCCGCCCCCGCCATGGACTTTCCCATTCTTATCCGTTTTCCCTGTAGTTTTTAAGTACCAGACCATCAGTTTTCTGATATCTGACCAGAAAAGAAACCCGGGTTTTTTCCCCGGGATGATGCTCTCTCCCGCACAGGAAAAACCCGGGTTTCTCCCCCTTCACAGGTAAGATTTATAAAAACTTTTGCTCATGTACTTATAAACGGCCATGATCCGCCGGCCACAACGAATGATGAAAGTTTGCTGTTTTTCCTAACGCTTAACACCTAACACCTAACACTTAACACTTAACACTTTCATATAAACAAGGTTGCAATTGCAACGAAATAAACAAGGAACGGCAGTGCCCCCGGACAAAGAAAAATCTTGTATTTTTTTTCATAGTTGAGTAGTTAGATGTCAGGTGTCAGGTATCAGGTACTCGGATATCCGGGCATTGTTTTTCCTAACACTTAACACCTGACACTTAACACGTTCTTAACTTTTTGCTATAGGTATAAAAAATAATGAAAACAGATAAAATTCTTTTGGATCACGGAAACGGCGGAAAAATATCGCACCACCTGATTTCTGATATGTTGCTGCCCATATTTGACAATCCCATTCTTTCCCAACTGAATGACAGTGCCATATTAAATATCCAGGGAAAGAGCCTGGCTTTTTCCACAGATACGTTTACAGTGGATCCTGTCTTCTTTCCCGGAGGCAATATCGGTGATATCGCAGTCAACGGAACCGTAAATAATCTCGCCATGTGCGGTGCGTCTCCGCTGTATCTCAGCGTGGGGCTGGTCATTGAAGAGGGATTTTCAATGGCTGATCTGGAAAAGATACTCAAAACAATGAAGACTGCGGCAGGAAATGCCAGCATGCAGATTGTCACCGGAGATACAAAGGTCGTGCCAAAAGGTGCCGCGGATAATATCTTTATTAACACATCAGGCATCGGGCTGATACCTGCTGTTGCTGATATTGCAGTTCATAAGGCTTGTGTCGGCGATAAAATCATAGTGAGCGGAGATATCGGTGATCACGGGATTGCCGTTTTGTCGCAGAGAGAGGGAATGAGTTTCGAGTCGTCAGTGATAAGCGACACTGCCCCGTTAAATTACGTGGTGAAAAAGATGCTGATGAGAACCAAAGAAATTCATGTGCTTCGGGACCCGACCCGGGGCGGCGTGGGAACGGCTCTGAATGAGATTGCTGATAAATCTGATGTGGGAATACAGATTTATGAAGATAAAATACCGGTAAAGGACGAGGTTGCCAGGATTTGCGAACTTTTGGGGGTTGATCCGCTTTATGTTGCCAACGAGGGAAAATTCCTTGCTTTTGTGAGGGAGGATCATGCGGAAATGATTCTTGAGGCAATAAGGAGAGATAAAGTCGCTAAGGGCGCGTGCATTATCGGAGAAGTGGTTTCGGACCATCCCGGGAAGGTGGTCATGGAAACCCGCATCGGCGGAACCCGGATTGTTGACATGCTGACCACTGATCAACTGCCTCGGATATGCTGACATAAACGCTTTATCCGGAGTGCGAAAATTTTATTTTCGCAAGAGCAAAAATAAAATTTTTGCACTCCGGAGCAGTTCGGCGTATTATGACAAAGGAGAGACATGACTTCACGCGATGATTACGACAGCCCGTGGAAGGATATTTTAGGCGAGTATTTTGAACAGTTCATGCGTTTCTTTTTCCCGGATATTGCGGAAGAAATAAATTGGGAAAAGGGCTATGTCGTGGCAGACAAAGAACTGCGCCAGATAACCCGATAGGCTGATACCGGAAAACGCCTGGCAGACAGTCTGTTTCAGGTGTGGAAGAAAAATGGAGATGAGGCATGGGTAATGATTCATGTCGAGGTTCAGGGATGGAAAGAAAAAGATTTTCCCCGCAGGGTTTATGTTTACAATTACCGTATTCATGATTTGTACAATCGCCCGGGCGTGAGCCTTGCCGTGCTTGCGGACGACAATGAAGAATGGTATGATTCTGTTTATATTCATAAATTGTGGGGATGCCTGACCGTATTCCGTTTCCCCACAGCCAAAATTTTTGATTATAAAAAGCGGCTGGAAGAACTTGAAAAATCAGATAATCCGTTTGCGGTGGTCGTGGCGGTGCATTTACGGACAATGGAAACGAAGGGAAATGATACCAGCAGGTGGAATTGGAAAATCGAGCTGACCAAAAGCCTTTACAGGCGAGGCTTTAAAAAGCAGGATATTCTGAATCTTTACCACTTTATAGACTGGATCATGGCATTGCCGGAAGCGCTTGAAAAAACATATCACCAGGAAATCATGAGATTCGAGGAGGAACATAAAATGCAATATATAACCACAGCCGAGCGCATCGGGATGGAAAAGGGAAGGACAGAGGAAAAAAATGAGACAGCAAAAAACATGCTGAAACTGGGCATGGAGATCGGGCTGATCTGCCAGGTGACAGGGTTGTCCGAGGAAGATGTCAGGAAGCTGTCAAAAGGCCATGGGGAGGTGACGCACTGAAACCGGAAAAATCATCTGATTATAACGGATTTTGGGGAGGCCGTTTCGACAAGCTCAACGACCGGTTCCGGGCGGTTTCCAAATACTGAAAGCAATCTTTCATTCAAAAAGAACAGTAAGGGAACTCGAAATAAATAATATACCCGGTTCAGGAAAATGTAGGGTGGGTGCAGCGAAGCGAAACCCACCGTCCGCGCTACATTTCGGGCAGATTATTTTTTGGGAAATTCCTAAGTCTACATTTCGGGCAGATTATTTTTTGGGAAATTCCTAAGTCTGGCGGGTTTCGCTTCGCTGCACCCACCCTACATTTCGGGCAGATTATTTTTTGGGAAATTCCTAAGTCTGGCGGGTTTCGCTTCGCTGCACCCACCCTACATTTCGGGCAGATTATTTTTTGGGAAATTCCTAAGTCTGGCGGGTTTCGCTTCGCTGCACCCACCCTACATTTCGGGCAGATTATTTTTTGGGAAATTCCTAAGTCTGGCGGGTTTCGCTTCGCTGCACCCACCCTACATTTCGGGCAGATTATTTTTTGGGAAATTCCTAAGTCTGGCGGGTTTCGCTTCGCTGCACCCACCCTACATTTCGGGCAGATTATTTTTTGGGAAATTCCTAAGTCTGGCGGGTTTCGCTTCGCTGCACCCACCCTACTGTCCGACCAAATAAATTATGAGGGGCAGAGCCGCTTCAGTTTGCCCCGGGCATCCGCGTTAGTGAAACGCCATGTGATTTTTTCGGATTTCTCGTTCCGCTCCTTTTCCCAGGCGGAGATTTCTCTCCTCAGGGTCTCCTCATCGGCGATGCGTCTGTCCGGGCACTGGCCGGACAGCACGGATATCTCTATTTCCGCCATGTTCAGCCAACTGGCGTGCTTCGGCGTATGGTGAAATTCGAGGCGGCGGAGTATTCTCCGGGCCTCCTCCGGTTCGAACCGCTCATAAAGGGAGTACTGGTTATGCGTATTCAGATTGTCCATGACTATGCGGATTTTCTCCGCATCGGGATAAAGTTCGTCCGCCAGCAGTTTCATCATGTCGGCGAAATCCTTCTTCGTCCGCCGCTGCGTCACCACGATGCGACGCCGTCCGGCGGCAGGCTCGGCTATTATAAAAAGATTCGCCGTTCCGTTCCGCTCGTATTCATAGTCGTAACGCATCGGTCTGCCCGGCGCGGCGGGAATCGGAACCGCTGTCTCGCCGATGAACTGATACAGCTTCTCATCGAAACATATGCACGGAAACGCCGGATTGTAAGGCTCCTCATAAAGATCGGGAACATCCTCCATATGAAAGACGTATTCCGGACCGACCGTCGGAATGCACCACTGCTTTTTCTGCCAGGGCTTTACGTCGCTGTTTTTCAGTATCAGACGGACGGTCTCGTCCGAGATCGAATCGGCAAGACCGAGTTCCACCACCCGATCCGCCAGCAGCATCATTGTCCGTCTGACGCGGCCTTCCGGTGCCTCGCTGCAAGCCTCGGCGATGAGGACGGCCTCGTCTCTTCCGCTCAGAATTCTCGGAGCGCCGTTCCTCGGATCATCGTTCAGAGCTTTCTCCGGCCCGCCTTCGACGAACCGTTTTCTGATGCGTTCCACGGTGGAAACTCCGGTGCGGAGAATCACCGCTATTTCCTTGTCTGTCCTGCCCTCATCGGCCAGGAGAAGGATATGCGCTCTGTTAATTTTCCTCGCACCGGTCTTACCTTTTTTCGTCAGAGCGATCAGTTCGTCTTTTTCTTCGTCAGTCAGGCTGACGATATATCTTTTAGCCATAATCTCCTCCTCTTTAAAAATATGAGAAGGAGATTATCATATGGAAGTCCACCCGTCAAAACTTATTTGGTCGGGCAGTAGGGTAGGTGGAGCGAAGCGCAACCCACCGCACAAGGTGGGTTGCGCTTCGCTCCACCTACCCTACGTTTTTGTATCGGGTATGTTATTTATTTCGAGTTCCCTTATTAAAAGAAACTTTGCCAAATTTTTGAAACGGGAATTCTTTTTCTCCTATTTTTGGCAGGTTAAACTGCATTGCCCCTGTGACTTCATACCCTGATGAAGATTTTGTCAATAAATGATACGCGGACCGTCCCAGTTCCAGCAAATTCATATTAAAAGGAATTTCTATGGTTGTTTTGCCATGCTTAGTAATAGGTGAAATATTGCCGGCAATCCCTTGTGCGAACTCTTTTCCTCCCAGTTTTATGTTGTAATCCAGGCCGGTCAGATTCACAGTAAAGGGATTGGAATTGGTCACATCAAGGGAAAACATCATGGATGCCTTGGTAAAAGAAAGATTGGAAACCTCAACTTTGTTTAATGATACTTTTGGGAGCGTCGGCACCGTAAGATTGCCCTTTGTGTGATAAGGAATATCAAAAGGGCCCACACCAACTGAACCGGACAGATCATAAACCAGCTTGTCCGACTGAATAAATGCCGTAACGGATTCAAAAAGATCTAAGTAACTGACCGTGACAGGCAGTTCCAACATATTTGAACCATTGGCTTTTAATGTAATGCTTTTATTCAGAACATTTTTGACAAATGTTTTATCGTTAAATCTGAGATCATAAGCCACGTTTCTGATGGTCGCGCCTATGGGGTTGGGATTGGTCACTTTGAACTTAAACAACAGATTTCCCTCAGCCAATGACGCACTTTCCAACGACATTCCCTCAAACTGAACCTCTGGTTTTTGGATAAATTGCTGAAGGGTTTCAAGTGTTGCGCAACCCCCTGTCATTATCGTTATAAGAATTGATACAAATAAAGCTGTTTTTCGATACATAATATACCTATTTCTTAAAATGGTTACAATTATCAGCTGTTTTATTTGCTCTCCATCACCCACACCCCGTCCCAGTCATCAGGGGGCGCACTTTCGGCAAAAGCCTGACATCTGAGGAGATAGAGACGGGAGACCGGGTCATTTTCGTTCAGTCCGAGCGCCCGGCTGAAAAATTGAGTTCCCCTTTGCCAGTCCCGGCCCCGATAACAAGTCAGCCCTTTTTGAAAAAGCTCAAGCACATCATCCCGGTATGGAAAGGATTTTTTATCGTAGTAATCAAGTATCTGATAGATTCCTACGGGTCTGATCTTTCCCTTGACCCTGATGAGGTCAACTTCCCGACAGACATAACTGTCTCTCAGTCCTTTGTAGGTGAACTCGCTCATCAGGATACTGGTTCCGTAGAGTTTGTTGGCGCTTTCGAGACGGGCCGCCAGATTGACCCCGTCGCCGATGACTGTGTAATCCATCCTTTTCAGGGAGCCGATATTGCCGGATAACACTTCGTTGCTGTTAATTCCGATACCGATGCTGATGGATTCCTTGACCTCGGATTTTCTTTCCCTGTTGAATTCTCCGAGGGCCTCCAGCATGTCTATGGCTGTTTTTACAGCACGGTCCGGGTCTTCACCAGTACTGAAAGGCGCACCGAATACCGCCATGATAGCATCGCCGATGTATTTATCCAGTGTGCCTTTATACTTAAAAATAATATCCACCATAATGCTGAAATATTCGTTCAGCAGACAAACAGTGTCCTGGGGACCGATCTTTTCGGAAATGGTGGTAAAGCTTCGAATATCTGAAAACATGACTGTAGCTTCCTGGGTCTTACCGCCCAGCATCACATCTCCGCCCTCTTCCATGAGTCTGTCCGCAACCTCTTTGGTCATGTAGCGGGCGATGGTTCCCTTGAGCCGTTTTTCACTGGTAATATCTTCCAGAACCAGGAGGGAACCGATAAGGTCCTGCTGAATATTTATGAGCGGAACAACAGTGAGATTGACAGAAACCCTGGTTCCGTCAGCCACGATCAGGTCCGCATCCATTGTCAGGTCAGCGGTTCTGGTTTTCATAACTGTTTCAATGCTTTCAGATATCCATGGATTGGCCTCAAAAATTCGAAACTGAGAATTCCAGCTGTTCTTATTAAACTGATCAGATTCGGAATGCACGCGGAGTATCCTCAGAGAAGCGGAATTACATTTCACGATATTTTTACTAACATCAAATGAAATCAGACCGTTACTCATGCTCTCCAGTACGCTCTCATTGTAGTTCTTCATGTTCAGGACATCTTCAAACAGTTTGGCGTTTTCCAAAGCAATAGATGTCTGGGCAGAAAAGGCCTCAAGCCGGCGTTCGTCTGTTTTTGTAAACGGACCGCCTTTTTTGTTAAGTACCTGTGTCACACCGATAATTTTGCTTTTCTTATTTTTTACCGGCATACAGAGAATAGACCGGGTGAGATAGCCTGTTTTTCTATCCACTTCCGGATTAAAACGGCTGTCCATATAAGCATCTGGAATATTGACAGTTTTACCGCTGGTGAAAACGGATCCGGCAATGCCCATATGACAGGAGAACCTTATTTCCTGAATCTCCAGGCCCTGAGCAACCTGGGACCACAGCTCACAGTTTTTTTCGTCGTACAGGAAGAGGGTACAGCGATCTGCTGACAGGAGTTCCTTGGTGGTGTCCATAATTTTGGCAAGCAGCCGTACCAGATTGAGTTCAAATGACAGTGCGGTGGTCATCTCCAGGAGCTGCATCTCTTCGGCCCTGGCTTTCATTAATTCGGCCGTGCGTTCTGCCACCAATTCTTCAAGAGAATCCCGGTGTCGCTTGATTTCCAGATGGGTTTCCACTCTTGCCCTTACAACAGGCGGGCTGAAAGGCTTTGTAATGTAATCCACAGCCCCGAGTTCCAGTCCCATGGCCTCGTCTTCCACTTCGTTTTTGGCAGTTATAAAAATCACCGGAATGTTTCGAGTCCGCTCATTCGCTTTTAAACGCCTGCATACCTCATATCCGTCTATGCCGGGCATCATGATGTCAAGCAGAATCAGGTCAGGCGGGTCTTCTGACGCTGCGATTTCAAGGGCTTCCGTTCCTTCCCTCGTAACACTGGCCTCGTAATCAGACTTTATTATTTGCCATAAGACACTGATATTTGAGGGATCATCATCCACGATTAATATTTGGGGTAATTTTCTGTTCATCTGATATTTTGAATAAACGGTTATGACTTGGCAGACACAACAAATGATGAAAGTTTTAAAATTTTCAATAGATTAAAAATTTTTCGGGCTGTCGCATGGCGGCCACGGCAGACGGAGGAGAAACCCGGCTTTTTCCGACAGGGGAGACACTTTGTCCGGGAAAAAAGCCGGGTTTCTTTGTTCTCCCGCACACAGTCCGGAAGCTTTTCGATTTGCTGATTTTTTCTGACACCTGACACCTCATTGGCGATTTTTAACCCGGGATATTATCCGGGGTGTCTTTGTGTAAGAGCCAAGAAGGCACGAAGTCTCACGAAGTTTTTTTGTGTGTCTTTGTGACATTTTTATATAGTCAGGTACAAAAAACTTGATCATCGAGTGATTTGCAATTTGTAATTTTGTGTAAGAGCCACGAAGGCACGAAGTCTCACGAAGGCTCTTTGTGTGTCTTTGTGTCTTCGTGTCTTTGTGGCATTTTTATCAATATCGTTCGGCATGATTTTTGCATAGCCGGACGGAAATGCCCGGCATTTCCGCATTTTGGAGAAATTGTTTCCGAAAAACGCCCGGCGGACATTTCGGGATTTCAGTTTTCCGGATATATGAATTCAGTTAGTTACAAATGTATGCAAAAATCGTGCCGAACGGTATTGCATTTTTATATAGTCAGGTACAAAAAATTTGATCATCGAGTTATCAATAATTTTTTTCAAATATTTTTATTAAACATATGATGTCGGCTTTGTCAAAAAAGAATTGAAAATTAAAATCGGGGATTGAGAATTCGAGGATCACTCTGAACATTTTGGGTTTTTCAGTTTCAGCAGATCAAAAAAGCTTCCAGACTTTGGCGGGACAGACATCTGTGGCAGGGCAATTCTTGTCTGGCTGTCCCGCTCAGTCTCCCTGCTCACCAAGCTTCAGCCTCTGACAGTATAGGGTGGACAGTGTGTCCACCCTCTCCCCCTGCTAGCCTTCATAAAGCACAGCCAATATCGTTGCACTTCCGTTTTTGGAACCCAGAACATGGGGCGTTGTTGACAGATAGTACGCACTGTCTCCGGGTTCAAGCTCGAACCTGTCTTCTCCGATTTTCAGCATGACCGTACCGTTCAGCACATAAATAAATTCTTCGCCTTCATGTACAGACACCTCTTCATCGGGGTTCTGTTCCAGTTGCACCACCAGCGCCTCCATGTGACGGCCTTTCACTTCAGGCGCGAGGGTCTTGTAGGTGTAGAGATTTTTGCTGCCTTTCTGGGATGTGGATCTGGATACCACCTTTTGTTCTTCTTTCCGGGTGATGGAATAAAGTTTTTCGCCAACGCCCGAAACCAGACGGCCGAATGCGCTGTCAAGCGCTTTTGAAAGCTTAATCACCGTACCAAGCTGAGGCTGGACCTCGCTGTTCTCTATCTGAGACAGCAGTTCCACATCAAACCCGGTCATGTTTGACAGCTCGTCGAGGGACAGCCCTTTATCTTCCCTGAGCGTCTTAATCCGATTTCCTATTTCTTCAAAACCTTCGGACCCTGATTTTGAAATATCCCCTGTCAGGTCTTCAAAAAAATCAACATTAATATAAGGCTTTTGTTCCTTTATCTCCATTTTTTGCTCCTAGGTTGCTAATCGCTTATAGTCGAAATCGTGAAAGCAGAGCGGGTGAGGTGCGGCATAATCCGCCATTTCAGAAACCCAGATCCGGTGGGTCGCGCCACACTTCACCCTTCCTGCATTGACTATGAGTTAAACGCTATTTTTGTTGTTCCGGACACTATTTGGCACGGTATTTTTCAGGCAAAACAGCTTTGGCTGCCCATTCTTTCGGGATATTCTGTTCCGGATCCTCGCCAAGTTTTGCCTTTCGTTTTTTCAGCCCGGGCCGGGCAAATTCCATATGACCTTCTTTCAGGGTACGGCCATTGAGCATAGCCTCAGAGCGCAGTCTCCGGCCGATGGTCTTTTCCATCAGTCTGCCCAGTTCAAGAATCCGATCCACATCATATCCGTGTTCAATGTCCATTTCATCAATCTGAACCAGGGTATCCTCAAGGGTGACAAGGCCCACATAACGAGGATCCGTGTAATAATATTCTCCGGTTCCTTTGGTGGGACAGTCATCCAGGAAGTTGGCAGGCTGTCCGCCCAGTCCGCCCAGGGTGGCTTCAAAATTCGTAATCCCTGCCTGCAAAGCAGCCAGAACAGAGGCGGCAGCCACACGTTTTGTTTCATGGAAATGGGCAATATGAAGATCGGTGTTCGGCATTTCATCCAGGATCATGGAAAAATAACGATACACATCCGGAGACGAGGCACTGCCATCATGGTCCGCATGTTCAATATCATGTGCTCCGATTTCCAGCCATCGTTTGGAGAATTCCACAGCATCTTTGAGTTCCGTGGCACCGCCAATGGGACTGCCCCATATGGTGCTGACCGTGCCGCACATCTTCATGCCCGCGTCATTACATTTTTTGGTGCATCGCTCTGCTTCTGCCCAGTAATCCGGAAGGGTTGTCCCGGAGTTGGCAAAATGATGCTCCTCCTCAGTGGAAACCATCATCAGGAGACGATCCGGTCCGATCCCTTCCTGTCTGAGCCGAATGGCCCGGTCAACTGCGGACTCTCTGATGGTGATGCAGGTCAGACAAATATCATCGTAATTGATGCCCTTTCTCTGGCAGCGGTTTTTAAACCGGTCGCTTCTCAGATGTTTCAGCAATTCCTCCGCATCTCTGAACTGGGGCATTAAATACGGATTTCCCAGGT
Organism: Desulfonema magnum; assembly: GCF_017377395.1. Lineage (GTDB taxonomy): Bacteria > Desulfobacterota > Desulfobacteria > Desulfobacterales > 4be13 > Desulfonema_C > Desulfonema_C magnum. Next base: position 2,824,712 of record NZ_CP061800.1, read on the forward strand.
TCGTCACCTCGATGTCGCGGCACCCTGCAAAGATAAGCTCCTCAAGATAAAAAATCTTTGCAGGGGTTGAAATAAATTTTTCTTCATGCTGAAACCCGTCCCGAATGGTGATATCCCCGACCGTTACCTTTTTGGGCATTCTGGGGAAAATTTTCCAGTAATCATACTCTGTCATATAAAATAATCTCCTTTTTTACAAAAATTTATAGGCGATGATCATTGTTTCATCCGAGTTCGAGGAGAATGACATTCTGTTACAGGCCAAACAATCATCATGACCCAGTGACAGTTAAAGACTTCCCAAGTTTTGAAAACTCCGAAAGTCTGATGTTTGTTTACAGATACAAAGTCTTAAGAAAAAGATTATCCAAAGCGACAAATCCGCGGTTTGACGGCTCCCCTGGTTTGCGGGCGGCCAAACTGCAAGTTTGGCACTCCGGATTTAAACATTTCCCAGGTCCTGAAAATTTGTTTATTTGCCCTTATACACAGGTCTGCGTTTCTCACGAAACGCGGCAAGTCCCTCCAGGCGGTCTTCGGTGGGTATAGTTACCCAGTATGCGTTTGATTCAATGGCAAGGCCCGTATGAAGGTCTGTCTCAAGACCGTAGTTTATCGCGTATTTGACCTGTTCAATGGCGACAGGACCGGTTTCACAAATCATGGCCGCCATTTTCCTGCATTCGTCAAGCAAATCTTTCTGTTCACAGATTTGGTTGACAAGGTTGATCCGCAAGGCTTCTTCCGCCCCCACTCTGCGGCCCGTGAACATGAGTTCCTTTGCCTTTCCTTTTCCAATCAGCCTCGGCATCCGCTGTGTCCCGCCTGCCCCCGGAATAATGGCAAGGCGGGTTTCCGTAAGTCCCATTGTCGCATTCATCGAAGCAATGCGAATATCACTTGCAAGAGACAGTTCTGTTCCGCCTCCAAAAGCCGCACCATTTACCGCTGCGATCACTGGCTTATTCAGTTGCTCAATGGACGTGAAAAGGTTTCGTATCGTAAAAATATACTCCTTGACCTGAATCGGGGTGAGGGTTCTGCGTTCCTTTAAGTCCGCGCCCGAGCAAAACGCCTTTTCCCCCGCGCCCGTAACGATGATCACGCGGACATCTGTTCTGAAACGGAGGGATTCTATCTGGTCTCTTAATGCGTGAAGCAGGGCAAAGTTAAAGGAATTCATCACCTCGGGGCGATTGAGCGTGAGCGTCACCACGCTGTCCTGCTCTTCTACCAGCAAAATATCATCCTTCATTCATATTCTCCTTATAAAATTAATTGAGAATTGAAAATTGATAATTCTCAATTCTCAATTCTCAATTCTCAATTATTATGCTGTTTGGATTTTTGCATCTTCTTCTCTGCCCAGTCGCTCGGTTGCGTCCTTGCGCAGCTTATATTTCTGAATTTTTCCGCTGGCAGTGGTGGGATATTCATCAACAAAAATGAAAAAAGTCGGAATCTTATGGAATGCGATCCTGTCCTTGCAGAAGGTTCTCATTTCTTCGTCGCTGGAAATTTCACCGGATTTCAGCTGGATATACGCGGCCACTTCTTCCCCGTATTTTTTACTGGGAACACCGACCACCTGAACATCCTTGACCTGGGGGTGTGTGTAAAGAAATTCTTCGATTTCCCTGGGATAGATATTTTCACCGCCCCGAATGATCATATCTTTTATTCTTCCGGTAATCTTACAGTAACCATCTTCATCCATAACCGCCAAGTCGCCGGTATGGAGCCAGTTGTCTTTGTCAATGGCGTTTACCGTGGCTTCGGGCATTTTGTAGTAGCCCTTCATGATATGGTATCCGCGGGTGCAGAGTTCGCCCTGGGTATTTCTGGAAACTTCCTCATTAGTCGAGGGATCAACGATTTTTACCTCCACATTCGGCAGTGCGCGGCCCACCGTGCTGACTCGGAGTTCCAGAGAATCTTCACGACGGGTCTGGGTGATTCCCGGGGAAGCCTCGGTTTGTCCATATACAATGGTCATCTCGCTCGCGCCCATGTCGTTGACCACCTGCTTCATAATCTCAATGGGGCAGGGGGAGCCGGCCATGATACCTGTCCGCAAATGAGAGGTATCATACGATTTTTTCTTCATTTCTTCCAGTTCTGCAATAAACATGGTGGGCACACCGTGCAGGGCGGTGCAATCGAATCTTTGAACGGTTTTAAGTACCGTGTCCGGTTTGAAAGCAACCACCGGTGCCATGGCCGTTGCCGAAACTACACAGGTGAGTGTTCCCAGCACACAGCCAAAACAATGAAAAAAAGGCACGGGAATACACATGGTGTCATCTGAGGAAAGATTCATACATTCGCCCAGGCTTTTTGCATTACCAATCAAATTTGTATGGGTCAGCATAACGCCCTTGGGAAATCCGGTGGTTCCCGAAGTATATTGCATATTGATGACATCGTCCGGTTTCAGGGAATCCTGTCGGGCCTTCAGGTCTTCGTCACTGATATTCTTACCCAATTCCAGGATATCGTCCCAATTGAACATTCCGGGATATTTTTCTTTTCCAAGAAACACGACATTTTTCAGCATGGGCAGTTTGGCACACCGGAGCTTGCCCGGGTCGCTGTCTTTAAGTTCGGGACATACCTCATGGATCACCTTGAGATATTCATCTGCTTCCCTGACCCCGCCGATCAGAAGCAGCGTAGTAGCGTCTGACTGCTTCATCAGGTATTCCAGTTCAAAGCTGCGGTAACTGGTGTTCACCGTGACCATTACCGCACCCATCTTTCCGGTGCTGAACTGGGTATATAACCATTCCGGAACATTATTGGCCCACACAGCGAGGTGTTCACCTTTTTCAATACCAAGCGCCATGAAGCCTTTTGCGACATCATTGCATAAGTCTCTGAATTGACGGTAATTCAGATCGATGTTCTGTTCATCATAAAGTACGGCTTTGCTGTCACTGAAGTGTTCCGCCACCAGGTCAACCAGCTGACCCATTGTGGTTTTTCCGACTTCAAACTGTGGTATTTGTCCCATAGATATTTCTCCTTAATTTATTCTGAAATGTCTGAATGTTTTTCTGTCATCTGAAGATTAAACATTCAGACATTTAACCTCCCTAATATTCTAACATCCGATGTATCGTGAAATAACGATTCTCTGAACTTCTGATGTTCCTTCGCCGATATCCAGAAGTTTCTGGTCCCGATAGAATCTTTCCACATTGTATTCTTTCATCAGGCCGTAACCACCGTGAATTTGCACAGCATGGTTCGCCACTCTTCCCATCAGTTCCGAACAGTACAATTTGCCCATGGCAGCTTCTCTTTCAAAGGGCCTTTTGTTATCTCTCAGCCAACATGCCTTATATAAGAGATTTCTGGCGCATTCGATTTCCATGGCGCTGTCCGCCAGTTTGAAGCCTACGGCCTGAAATTTACTGATGGGCTGCCCGAACTGCTCCCGTTTTTTGGCATACTTCAAAGCTGCTTCATAAGCTCCCTGCGCACCGCCCAGGCCCATGGCTCCGATAGAGAGCCTGCCGCCGTCAAGGGTCTGGAGCATCTGATGAAAACCGTCCCCTTTTTTGCCAAGGACATTTTCACTCGGGATTCTGACATCATCAAAATAAAGTTCTGCTGTATTCGAAGCCCGCCACATCATTTTCTTGTGCATGGCAACAGACTTAAACCCTTTCATTCCGGGTTCCACAATAAAGCAGGTGTATTCCGGCTTTCCATTAGGTCTTGTGCCGGTGATGGCCTGGACAGTTACGCCCAGGGTGAGTTCACAGGCTCCATTGGTGATGAAAATTTTCGATCCGTTCAGTATCCATTCATCGCCGTCCTGCACAGCAGTTGTTTTGCTTCCGCCTGCATCGGATCCCGCTGTCGGTTCGGTAAGACCAAATCCCCATAAGGCTTCGCCTGAACAGAGTTTCGGGAGATATTTCTTTTTTTGCGCTTCTGTTCCAAAATAATAAAGGGGACCGATTCCCAGAGAGTTACCGGCTGCAATGGTTGCGGCCTGGGATCCGTCCACCCTTGCAACCTCCTCAACCGCAATGATGTAGGAAACATAGTCCATCCCCTGGCCTTCGTATTCTTCGGACACGAACATGCCGAACAGACCAATTTCTCCCATTTTTTGGGTGAGTTCCACGGAAAACTCCTCTTTTTCATCCAACTCCGCAGCAACAGGGGCAATTTCACTCTGGGCAAATTTTCGGACTTCCTTCCGGATCATTTCCTGTTCTTTTGTTAAGTCAAAATCCAACGGTAAACCTCCTTTCCAAAAAGCTGATCAAACGGTTAGTTAACTCAGGTTGCCGCAGACGCGGCAACTGAAAATCAGGCAATCACATTATACTCAGAAGCTGCCGGAACAAAAAATCAGTAAGTTATGTTTACAGGCGGCAACCCGGGTGATTATTCTTGTTATCATAATAATTCGGACAAATTTTATAACCTGCTGTTTTCATAAAATTTACACATTTTCATTCCGAAAGCTTAAATTTTATAATTCCAAGGCGTTATAATTTTATATTTCGCCATTCTTCACTGAAACTGAAAAGCAGTTCACAGTTTTTTCGATCTGTGGAACAATTTTGCAAATTGTTCTGTGGCAAAAAGTGAACTGACAAATGAAGGATTCCACAATTATTCATATTTTTAAGCCATAGTAAATGAAAAAAACACTTAATAACGACAAACATGATTTATATGAAAGTGTCAGGTGTCAGGTGTTAAGTGTCAGGTGTTAGATGTTAGGTGTTAAGTGTTAGGAAAAACAGCAAAATTTTTGTCATTCGTTGTGACTGGCAGGTCATGCCCGTTTATTTGAAAGTGATAATCAGCAAATCAAAAGCGTTCTGAGTTCCGCTTTCAGACGGTCTGTTTTTTCCCGGATTTTTTACGAAATATTTTTTTCAGTTCAATAGATGTATTAGGGTAATGCCAATAAAATGAATCCCGTTCATTTATAAAGTGTATATAACCTCCTGTTTTTTATATTACATAAACAGAATGAAAATCTGATATCTGTCCTGTATGAATGATAACTCCGGGCGAAGCGTTTGTAAAACACTGCAGAATTATTGAATATTAGTGGAAAAAGAGCCAGATACCGGAATCATTGATATTTGAAAATTCAGAGAATGCACGAGAGTGTTTTGCTTTGGTATGTATTACGTCGCCCCGGACCAAACCTGCCCCTGTTTCAGTCCGTTGATGATAAATTTTTCATAGATAGCAGCAATTTCATCCACAGTAAGACGTCCGGTCGGTTTGAACCATGATGCTCCGGACGTACATAAGGTTAAAATCGCATAAGACAGGATTTTTACATCGTCTTTGACAAATATTCCCTGTTCCCCGCCCTTTTGGATAATATTTTGAAAAATACGCTCATACTCGTAGCGTTTCTTCACAATGATCCGGTAATGATCCTGAGTCAGCCCGCGCAATTCGCTGTTGGCAATAAAGTTTTCTTTCTGCCGATCAAGATGGAATCGCACATGGCTCTGAACTGCTGTCCGCATTTGTTCTTCCACGTTTCTGATGCCTGAGATACTGTTTTTCAAATAAGCTGTCACATCATCCATTGTTGATTTGAGAATGCTGAAGAGCAATTCTTCCTTGCTTGGATAATGATAATACATGCTCGCTTTCTGAATACCGCTTCCCCGGGCAATATCGCTGACACTGGTGGCAAAATATCCTTTCTTGAAGAACAGGTCAATTGAAACGTATTTAATCTTTTCTTTCATATTGCCCATTATCAGATAACTCCTTGCTTACGATCTGAGAAAATAATTTTACCGACCGGTCGTTAGATTTCAGATGATCTTGTTGTCATAAAGCAGAAAGATTGTCAAGATAAAATTTGTATGCTTATTGATTAAACGAAATAAAGGAATACCAAATAAGATAAGGTAGTACCTGACCGCAGTGAATCTGACGGATGACAGACTCCCGATATTTTTAAAACCTCGGAACTCTTCGGCAGCCCGAACCGTCATAATCAATGCGGTCGGGTATTACTTTGGAATCAGAACAGCCCTTTACTGATACAGTCTTTATTTAAATTTACGGCAAAGATATTTATCCTCTGTCCGATCCTGAAGAAAGACCATATCAAAACCCTTTGCATCTGCGGACTCATACCATTGATAACCGGTTTCCCTGCAATCTTTACAGGCATTAATGGGAATATGCACACCGAGTATATGATATCCCTGGTCTGTTGACGAGTCAATCCGTATTGTCCCGCCGCAGTCATGACAAATACGAACAGTCTCTTTCTGGGTTTCGATGATATTATCTGTATCATAAAAAATTCTCCGGGGGCGCTCATCAAATTTCTTTATCCCCTGAAGTTCCTCTTTTATCTGCTCCCTTTGCTGCCACATCGTCAGCACTTTTTCAGCGGTTTTTTCAATATAACGGGTCACATCCTGTGTCTGCCGGATACGGTCCGCATTATATTTAGGTTCTTTTACTTTGCCATAATCAAGGCCGGCCATTGCGAGAATAATTCCCAGATTGACATAAGGAAGGGCACCCTCAATAGAGTATCCCCCTTCAAGAACAGCGATATCGGGTTTCAACAGCGACGTCAGCTCTGCATAGCCCTGGGCGGAAAAATTCATATTGGTTATAGGGTCTGAATAATGGTTATCCTGCCCCGCGGAGTTTATGATAATGTCCGGTTTGAAATCATCCAAAATCGGCAGGACAATGTTTTTAATGGCATATAAAAACCCCTCTTCGGAAGTATTCGGCGGAAGCGGGATATTGACCGTTGTTCCTGCCGCATTCGGTCCCCCCAGTTCATTTCTGAATCCTGACCCGGGATAAAGGGTCCGTCCGTCCTGATGGATGGATATAAACAGCGTATTCGGATCATGCCAATAGATATCCTGTGTGCCATCACCATGATGACAGTCCGTGTCAACAATAGCAACTTTTCCGATGTTATACGCAGCGCGAAGAAATTCAATCATTATGGCTTCAATATTGACATTACAAAAACCTCTTGCCCCGTGAACAACACGCATGGCATGATGCCCCGGGGGCCTTACAAGCGCGAACCCTCTGTCTATTTCCTTTTCGAGTACGGCCATACCCGTAGTTTTTGCACCGCCGGCGCTGATGAAATGAGATTCTGTTGTGACATTCCACACATCCGGGACACAGAAATGAACACGCTCCACGTCCTGAACTCTTACAAGGTCGGGTTTGAGTTCCGTAATTCCCTCAATATCAAAAAGTCCTTCTTCAAAAACCTGATCCTGGGTGTAAAGAAGGCGTTCTTCCCGTTCAGGATGAGTAGGGCTTATGGCCCAGTCAAACGCAGGAAAAAAAACAAGTCCGGTTTTTTTTTTGGCAGTTAGCATGATAAGTTGCTCCGATTTTGAATAATTTTTTCAAAATAATTTGATAATTATCAATTATCAATTATCAATTATCAATTATCAATTATCAATTATCAATTATCAATTATCAATTATCAATTATCAATTATCAATTATCAATTATCAATTATCAATTATCAATTATCAATTATCAATTATCAATTATCAATTATCAATTATCAATTATCAATTATCAATTATCAATTATCAATTATCAATTATCAATTATCAATTATCAATTATCAATTATCAATTATCAATTATCAATTATCAATTATCAATTATCAATTATCAATTATCAATTTTTTTGTTCTATCTTTTGGACAAGCCTGTTTAACGTTTCCCTGGCATCGTCAAAATTGTAGGTATCAGCCTGTTGTATCAGTTCCTGAAACAACGCGCCGGTTTCCGGGTCGAAGCGATCAGGGGAAAAACAGGATTTGATTTCCGCAAGGCAGCATTCTGATTCGACCGGATCAGATTCCTGAAGGCTTTTTCGAAGTTTTCGAAAAAAAACAGAGAGATTTGATATATCAAATACTTTATTTCCGATTTCAGCGGATTTGGTAATATCATCTTCAGTGTGAGTTAAAACAGGTATCTTTTTACAAGACACCATTACCTGTTCAAGGGCTTTTTCCACCGGGTATAATAAATCCAGTATTTGTTCTGTATTTTTATTGCGACATGCCTCCTCCAGAATTTTTGCGGCCTTGCAGAGTTCCGTTGCCGAAATAGTAGCGGCGGACCCTTTCAAAGCGTGAGCTTTTATTAAAGCAGTCTCAAATTCCTTTTTTTCAATGAGGTTGCGAAAATCTCGGACAAAATTTTTTCTATCCTTGCAAAAAAATGAAAGAATATCCAAATAGAGTTCCCAAGAACCATCGAGTCGTTTCAGGCCCTTACGAATATCCAGACCTGGCAGGGAATCCGGAATTTGTAATTCCGGGTGTCTTAAAAAGTCAGCCGGAATTTGGATATCATTTTTTGCTTCATATTCCGTACGCCGCTCATACTCAGAATTTTCTTTTTTTCGAAATTTTTCTTCCGTATTAATTTTATTTGTAATATTGATTGCAACTCCTCCGAGAAGAAAAGGCTTTCCATGCTTGAAAATGGGAAATTTAGAGGTAAGATAATGTTGTATTTCATCTTTGACAGTTAAAACTTCCACGGTATTTAAAGCTTTTCCTTTTGACATCACAATGTTATCATTACCTTTCAAACGTTTTGCTAATTCCGGGGGCCAGAGTTCTTCATCTGTTTTGCCAATGCAATCAGCCGGATAAACATTAAGCATTTTTTTATGGGCTTCATTGCAATAAAGATAACGTCCGCTATGATCCTTCATAAAGGCCAGGGCAGGCAGATATTTCATAAATGAATAAAAAATTTTCCTGCACTCATGCAGTACCAGCTCAGTCCGTCTGCGTCTGGCGGTCTCTTCTCTTAATTCTTTCTTTAGCTTCGCCTGTTCAGCGGACTGCTTATCAAGTTGTTTCTTTAAATCAGCTATCCAAAGATGTAGCTGGTTGTTCCCAACATTATTCATTATTTTGTCCTCACCTGAATATTGATCAGAGATATTTTTTTCAAGTAAGCCGCAAAAATCAACAGATCAGATTGTTCAGGGCTTTTTCGGATTTAAGCCGGTAATGACAGGAGAAGCATCGTCAGGTGCGGAACCCGATACCTGTTTTTTGTATTTGTTCTGTCAATTCTTAATTTTCAATTGATTTTTTTTGTAATTGCTGATTTCTTCGGATATTTCAATTCTGGTTCAGGACTGTCTGAGGCAAAGTTGAGCCTGATTTTTTTAAGACAGCCCTCCTGATTATTATAAGGGAGTAAAGCTTATGAGGCATTTGTTCGGCTTTTCAATCCGTTTGCATGTTATTTTCTGTTTCCGTCATAACGAAATTGATATGCAAATTTGTCATTTTTTGAAATGATCATAATTTAATATATGTTACTTTTCTTTGAAATTAAAATCAAGCCATTCTTTTTATTCGATGATCAAGTTTTTTGACCCGATTCGGACGAAAAGCCTGTCATTCCTGCAAAAGCAGGAATCCGTTTTCCGCAGATTTTACGAATCCGGAGACAGTGGATTCCTGTTTTCGCAGGCTTCGGCGTAAGTTCAGACCTCGACGAGTTTAGTCAGGTCGTCGAACGGAATGACAGAAAAAAATTTGATTATCGAGTTTGAGGAAGCAAAATTAACACTTTTCCGGTCTTATCAAAAATCGTAATCTCTGATCTGCACTTTCATCAATTTGGATTCAGAAACATCAGAGGTAAAGCAGACTCTGATATTTTTACAGCAAGATTTCGATTCCGTCGGTTCGAAGTCCTTATGTCATTTTACAAAATTTTAAAACAGCTCGCTGACATATTTTGAAAAACATCTCCGAGTGTCCCATAGTTTCAAGTTTCAAGTTCCGAGTTTCAAGTTTCGAGTTTCAAGTTTCAAGTTTCAAGTTTCAAATCTTTGAGAAATTTTGCTTAATGTGTGCCTGGCATCGTCAAAATTATAATCTTTAATCAGCTTTTCCAAATCGTCCCATTCTGTTTCACAGCTGCCTGATGTGAAACAGGCACTGATCTTTTTAAAACAGTGTTCCGATTCTACAGGATCAAAGTCCTCAAGGTATTTGTCTAGCTCCTGAAGCATTTCCCGGATATCTTTGTGGGAGACCTCTTTTACTGGCACTTGCTTGCTGCTCTCAGTTTTGACAGCATTCGCAGAATCCTTTTCGGTCACGGAAAAAACAGATATTTTTTCAAAAGCTTCTCTCACTTGTAAAAGAGCATCTTTCACAGGTGGCAGTTTTTTAAGTATTATTTCTCTGTCCTCAGCTTTGCATGCCTCTTCCAGCACTTTTGCGACAGTTCTGAGGTTGATAGCTGAGACATTGCCTGCTGCTCCTTTTAAACCATGGGCTTTCAGTCTGGCATTTTCAAAATCTTTTTTCTCAATAAGCTTGTGAAACTCTTGGATAAAGTTTTTATGTATATTACAAAAATCACTGAGAATGTCCGCATAAATCTCCCATGCCCCTCCGAGCCGGTCCACGCCTTCTTTGATATCAATACCGGGAAAGATCGGAAATTGGAAGTCGGAAGCCGGAAGCCGGATATCAGATTTTTTGTTTATTTCAACATTTCTCAATTGTGGAATATTTCTTCTCAGTACAGCAAACAATTCTTTGTGATCAATAGGTTTTGCGATATAATCATTCATTCCGGCTTTAAGACATTTTTCCCGGTCCCCGGTCATAGCATGGGCTGTCATGGCGATAATAGGAATAGGAAGCCTTTTGAAACTTGAAACTTGAAACTGGTTCCGAGTTCCGAGTTCCGAGTTCCCAGCTTCCTCTTCCCACTTCCGAATTGCTTTTGTGGCTTTTATTCCGTCCATTTCAGGCATTTGGATATCCATAAACACGGCATCATAATTTTTCTTTTTGACGGCTTCCACAGCTTCAAGACCGTTGAGTGCCGTATCTGCTGAAATACCAGACAGTTTCAGAATTTCAATGGCGACTCTCCGGTTCACAGGATGATCTTCAGCAAGCAGGATATGAATATCTGAAAAGGCTTCAAAACTGATGTCGCCGGTATTGATTCTGGCGCTGACTTCCTGGTAAGCGGCAATTTTGTATCCGAATATTTCCATAATGCTGTCAAAAAGTAATGATCGTTTGACAGGTTTGATCAGACAGTTTTCAACACCGATTTCCATAGCCCGCTGAATCTCTTTTACTCCGCTAAAAGCGCTGATAATAATAATAGGGGGGGATTGACAGTTTTTTTAATTTTTTCCGAAGCAGTAAGGCCGTCCATGCCGGGAAGTCTCACATCCATGATAATGAGACTGAACGGCTCGTTATTCAGAGAGGTTTCGTACAAATGCAGACCTTCTTCGGCGGACCGAGCTGTTTGTGCCCGGAATCCGAAGGATTCAAGAGATCGTTTTAGAATTTGCAGGACAGTCAGATTATCATCAACAACAAGAACCTTTCTGTTTTTCAATTCGCATGGGACAAAGGGGTCATAAACAGATGTATCGGAAACCGATTTAAATTTGGCTGTAAAATAAAAGGAACTGCCGGTTCCCGGCTCGCTTTCCACCCATATGTCACCATCCATCATATTAATAATTCTTTTGCATATCGCCAGACCAAGTCCTGTTCCGCCATATTTTCTCGTGACGGACCCGTCACCCTGAATAAAAGCGTCAAAAAGCTCATTCTGAATTTTCGGAGCAATACCGATACCGGTGTCCCGAACACAAAAGAGCAAATCAATTGTATCATGGGCAGAATATGATTTCTCTGACACCTGATTTTTTTTTTGAACTGAGATACATATTTCCCCCTTATCTGTAAATTTTAATGCATTGGATGTCAAATTTACCAGTATCTGCCGCAGGCGCAATGGATCGGCAATCACCTGAAGGGGAACATCCAACGCCACATCCACGATCAGTTCAAGGTTTTTGACTGAAACTTCTCCGATAAACAAATCGCCAACCTCTTCGATAACATCCCTGATCAGAAACGGAATGGCTTCGAATTCGAGTTTGCCTGCTTCAATTTTGGAAAAATCAAGAATATCATTGATAAGTCTGAGCAGGGCTCTGGCAGAAGTACGGATAATATTCAGGTATTCCATTTGTTTGCTGTTTGGCATGGCTCCTATGGCCAGTTCACAGGCACCGATAATACCGTTCATGGGGGTACGAATCTCGTGGCTCACATTGGCAAGAAATTCACTCTTTGTCTCACTCGCGGCTTCGGCTGTTTCTTTGGCAGTTTTCAGTTCTTCTTCTGAACGCTTTCTCAGTGTGACATCTCTTGCAATGCCTTGAAACCCGAACACATTTCCCTCATTATCCTTCATTAGGGATATTGAGATGTCAACCTGCCTTTTTGTGCCGTCCTTTCTTATCACCTTAAAATCAATGTTGGCGGACTTGCCCGTGATATAGACTTTATGAAAGGTTTTATATATTTTTTCAGCATCCTCACGATCCATGTATTTCTGATTATTCATTCCCATCAGCTCTTCCCTGGAAAATCCGGTGAGATCGCACATCGAATTATTGAAAAAAATCAGGTTACCCGAGATATCAACCTCATAGTAGCTGTCATTGATATTGTTAAGAATGGTTCGATATCTTTTTTCACTTTTACGCAACGCAGAAGTCCTTTCCAGAACCCTTGTCTCCAACTCCTGTTTGGACTTTCTTAATGCTTTAAGTGCGTTATTTTTCGCATGCTGTATGCTGCCGATCTTATCCATGATTCCCAGGGAAAGAGGGAATATCAGTATTAAAAAGCCGATCTGATAGCCCCATTCAGTGAAAAAATGATACGGTGTTATTGCATAAAATCTGAACACAAACAGCATCGTTCCGATAAGAAAAACAGTCCACGAAACAGTATAAAAAAAAGCTGAAGGAAATCTTTTATATAAGGAAATTATGTTGCTCAGAATCATCATGGCGCATGAGATACCGATAAGGAAGAGAGAAACCCGGACCACATAAAAGTAATCTGTGAGAAAAGCTGCGACCATACCTAAGACATTGAGGCAGATCAGATATTGCATTATTTTATCAATATGCGGAAAAGAGTGTTTCGTATTCAGAAGGGCACGCGTAAACACAAGCGCCCATGCAATACATAAAAATACAAAAAAAGGATAACTTTTGTTGGCCCACCATACCGAATCCGGCCAGAGAAACTGCACAGCCATTCCGTTTTGAACCAGTGAAAACAGAAAAAAGCTTGATATGAACAATATCATATACAGGTATGTTTTATCACGCAGGGAGAAAAAAATAAACGTATGGTAAAAGATAAGTGTGAACATTATACCATAGCAAAGCCATAACATCGCCAGTTCATTCTCTTTTTTTTTGTCAAAAACTTTGGGCGCCCATCCTGTCAGCGGCATTACCAGAGAACCGTCGGACCTGATCTTCAGATAGTAAGTATGCGTTCCCGGCGGCTGATGTATGGGAAAGACAAATGTTCGGTAATTTAAAGCGCGTTTATGAAAAGGATGATGATCCCCTGTCTCAGTTATACAATATCCCTTTTCCGAAGGGATATACAATGTCAGATAATCCACAGACGGATAACCATATTCAAGGTACCATAATATACAATGGTCGCTGTTATTTATGGTTTTTAATCTGAGCCAGTATGCTGACCGGCTGAATCCGAAATTGAGTTTGCCACTATTGGAATTTAAAAACATCGGCTCATATTTTTCAGAAGCGATTTGCTCAATATTAAGGGAATTGCTTTTATCTTCATAGTAATCCACATATTTTTCAAGCCGTTTTTTGGCAAAGTTGTCACTAATGGCAAGCTGATTTGCGGCACCAGAGGAGACAATAGGAAATATCATAAGATAAAAAATAAGAATAAGGGTAGCATAAATGATTTTATAGTATTGTGCCATGTTTTTTCAAAATCTCATCATAAATATTATTATGCTCTGATTTGGATTTTTCCAAGCAAATTTTTTGTAAAAAACTGTCAGAAACCCCAAATTAGCCCTTCCGGCCGAAAAATTGGCCGAGACTGCTCCGGTTATGTGTTGCTTTAGCTAACAGGCAATTTTTATGCCAGAAAAAAACCTGAATCGGAACACCATAATTTCGTATTATTCATAGCTTGCTGCTATAAGAAGCCAAATTTTTCAACGTAGTTTTTCCGTTGTCCGGGGACCTGTAAAATTAAAGTTTAAAAACAGAAGATTATAAATATTCTGATTTCCCATTTTTCAGCCCTGATGTCTAATTTTGCTTAATATCCTTATTGCGTTATCAAAATTATAAGCACTGATCTGATGTTCCAGATCATCCAGTTCTGCCTTGAAACCCTCAGAGGAAACACAGGCTTTAATTTTTCTGAGGCAGAATTCTGATTCCACCGGATCGGATTTCTGAAGTGTTTTGTCAAGCTTTTTAAATAGTTCAGGGAGATGTGCCTGTGATATCTCCGGATCCGGTTCCTGTTGATCTGTTTTGGCTTCGACGGATTTTGGGCCGTCATCTTCTGTCCGCAATAATATATACATTTTTTTAAAGGATTCTGTTACCTCTGAAAGTGCATCTTCCACAGGCACCAGCAAAGTCCGTATATGATCTTTGTCATTGGTGGCACACGCATTTTCCAGCACTTTTGCCGCAATTCTGAGCTTTATGGCGGAAACATTACCAGCAGCGCCTTTTAAAGCATGCGCTTTTATTTTGGCAGCTTTAAAATCTTTGTTTTCAATAAGTTCAAAAAATTCAGAGGCAAAATGCTTCTGGAAATTGCAAAAATCCTTGAGAATATCCGCATACAAACCCCAGGAGCCTCCCATGCGTTCCAAACCTTCTCCTGTATTCAGGCCGGGAAGCTTGGGAAGCTTGAAACTTGAAGCTTGAAGCTTGAAACTTGAATTTTCCTTGCCCTGTGTTTCACGGGCTTCATCCTTTATTTGAAGGTTTCTTCTCAGTGCGGCGAACAGCTCCTTGCGGTCAATGGGTTTGGATACATAATCATTCATTCCGGCTTTCAGACATCTTTCCCGGTCACCGGACATGGCGTGGGCAGTCATGGCAATGATAGGAGTTTGAAACTTGAAACTTGAAACTTGAGACTGGCTCTGGGTTTGAAACTTGAAACTTGAAACTGGAAACTGGCTCTGGGTTTGAAACTTGAAACTTGAAACTGGAAACTGGCTCTGGGTTTGAAACTTGAAACTTGAAACTGGAAACTGGCTCTGAGTTTCGAATTTCGAGTTCCGAGTTCCGAGTTCCGAGTTCCGAGTTCCGAGTTCCGAGTTCCGAGTTTCGAGTTCCGAGTTCCGAGTTCCGAGTTTCGAGTTTCGAGTTTCGAGTTTCGAGTTTCGAGTTTCGAGTTTCGAGTTTCGAGTTTCGAGTTTCGAGTTTCGAGTTTCCCAGTTTCGAATGATCTTCGTGGCTTCAATTCCGTTCATCTCAGGCATTTGGACATCCATAAAAATGGCATCGTAGTTTTTTTTTCTGACAGCTTCTGTGGCTTCAAGACCGTTGACCGCCGTATCTACCAAAATGCCGCTCGCTTCCAGTATCTCGGTGGCAACTCTCCGATTAATCGGATGATCCTCGACGAGCAGAACACTGACACCTGAAAACTCTTCGGGACTGATAATATCCCTGTCGGTTTTCCGGGAAGAAACAGACGGGTATCCGAATATTTCCAAAATTGTCTCAAAAAGCAGAGATTGCTTAATGGGCTTGGTCAGATAGCTTTCAATGCCGACTTCTCCGGCACGTTGAATATCTTTCTTTCGGATGTAGCCGCTGATAATGATAATAGGCGGGGCTTTGATACGCGCATTCTGTTTGATTTTTTCCGAAGCGGCGATGCCATCCATCCCGGGAAGTTTGAAATCTATAAGAATCAGACCAAAATGTTCCCCGTCAATACTTTTTTCATACATAACCAGGGCCTCTTCGGCCGACTCTGCTGTTTCTGTCCGGCAGCCAAAGGATTTCAGAAACTGCTGTATGACCACCCGGGCGGCTGAATTATCCTCAACCAAAAGCACTTTAAGATTTTTCAATTCATTCGGAACAACCGATTTATGAGCAGGCTCAGTGTATGTCCGCCTGACTTTGGCGGTAAAATAAAAGCAGCTGCCCGTGCCAGGAGTACTTTCCACCCATATTTTTCCGTCCATCAGTTTGACAATTTTTTTACATATTGCCAGACCCAGCCCTGTTCCGCCGTATTTCCTGCTGATGGAACCGTCCGCCTGAATAAACGCGTCAAAAAGTTTGTCCTTAATTTCCGGTGCAATGCCGATACCAGTGTCCTGAACTGAAAAGAGAAGTTCAATCGTCTCCGTATCGCTGCCGTCTTTCTGGGACAAAGGCTGATAACGGGAGGATGCTGCAAAGCGGTTTCGAATGGAAATACATATTTCACCCTTATCGGTAAATTTAAACGCGTTGGATGTCAGATTCACCAGAACCTGGCGCAGGCGAAAGGGATCAGCAATAATCTGCTTTGGCACATCTGAAGCGATATTTACAATCAGCTCTGTGTCTTTTTCAGATATCTTCTCAAAAAAAATGTCGCAGACCTCCTCGACAACATCTCTGATAAAAAAAGGAACACGCTCAAAAGTGAGTTTTCCAGCTTCAATTTTTGAAAAATCAAGAATATCATTGATAAGCCCCAGAAGAGACCTGGCAGAGGTACGGATAATATTCAGATATTCCCGCTGCTTACGGTTCGGATTGGTGCTGAACAGCAAATCACAGGTCCCCATAATGCCGTTCATGGGGGTGCGAATTTCATGGCTCATATTGGCGAGAAATTCACTCTTGGAAATGTTCGCAGCTTCGGCATCCCTGGCCAGTTTCTGAACATTTTTGATAGATTCTTCCAACTGGTGATTCACGGATTCAAGCTGGGCAGTCCGTTCGATCACCCGCTGTTCGAGTTCTTCATTCAGTTTGCGGATCTCTTCCTCAGCTTTGTATTTTTCAGTTGTATCCCGGATGGACTCAATTGCTCCCCAGATATTGCCTCGCTCGTCATAGAGTGCCGAAGCTGTCGCTGACAGCAGACGATTTTCACCTTTTACTGTGGGGCACCATGCCGACCCCTTGAGAATATCCCCATGCCCTTTGATGCTTACATATTTATGATTGTAGTTTTGAGAAATACCTTTTAATCCTTTCTCAAAGGCAATATCAATTAAAATAAAGCGATTTTTACCATAAAAAGGAAAAGCATATTGCATTCCCCCTTTTCCGATCATCTCCGTTCTCGGACACCCGGTCATTTTTTCCATGGCTTTGTTCCAAAAGACAACTTTTTTATCTTTGTCAACAATAAATGTCGCATCAGGCAAAAATTCAATGATCGTTTCCAGTTTTCTGGTATTTTCCTGTAATTGTTCAATATGACGTTTCAGACGCTGTCGCATGGCTTCGAAAGTTGTCGCCAGCACCTTGGCCTCTCCCCAGCCTTTTATGCTGATTTTTTGTGACATATCTCCGGCGACCATTTCCCGGGCGGTTTCGGTAACATACTTTAATGGCTTGATAATGATTTCCAGAATCACATAAATGATAATCAGAGCAACAGCAATGCCTCCGGCATTCCATACAATATTAAAAACCAGAACTTTCCGGGCATTGTCCATGAATTGTCTGACAGGAATCTGGTATTCATAAATGACGCCTCCTATTTGTTTGCCGCTTATCTCATTATATATGGGGAAAACGTCGGTGACGAGGGATTCCTGGGAAACCGGGTCGGGATAACTTGGTAAAGAAAAATTTTTATGCGTTTCAGATGCTGACAATTTTTCGAAATAGGGTGTCCCGCTGAAATCAAAAAATTCCGGGGCAACTTTTCCGTTTTCCATTCTTATAAGTTCCTTGCCTTTTATGGAAACAATGGAAAGCGTCTGATAAGAAGAAAGCTGTAAATTTTTCATGTAATTTTCCAGATAAATCTGAATATCTTTTTTAAGAAAAGATGCCTCCTCTTCAAGATCAAGTCTGATATCCACAAGATACATGCGTAAGGAAGGGAGGTGTGCAATAAAGGTGATATCTGTTCTTCTTTTAATAATATGGTCATAAATTCTGTTTCTGGCGTTCTCCTTTGCCATAATATAATTGAACAGCACTGCAATGATGCCTGATATGATAAAAGCAGGGATGATCCAAACCATAATCAGCGGTTTTAATCCCCAATTGCTCAGTCTTTTTTTCAGATATGAAAAAAGTCTTTTTTTTTCAGGAGCGTTATATGGATCATCTCTGCAAAAAGAGGCATTTTCTGTTTTTTTATGGTGTTCCATTAAATCTGATCTCCTTTAAATTCAAAAGATAACCGCTTGCCGAAAGCGGACTCCCGGCAACGCGTTTATGAACAGCTATAATTGTGGGGCGAATGTAAATCGGCATCATGTAATACTGATGATAAAGATATTTCTCCATCTCTTTCAGTGACTGCTCCGTCATTTTCAAATTTTTCTGTTTTGCAGCCAGAAAGAACATTTCATCGGCTTTGGGGTCCGGCAATATCCAGCGATATCCTCCCCGAGAAACAAAATTTTCTCCGAAGTGAGTTGCCACGGAGTTGGTGTAAATTCCGGAATGCATGATATTGATGTCCCAGATTTCGTTTTCCATGGGCTTTTCCGGCCCCCTGCCCTGTTTAATAAAGTGTTTATAAAATTCATAACGGCTGCGATATTCCTGAAAGTGCGCCCTGACCCCACCCTCTTCAAGCATGGCACCAATGGCGTAGGCCATTTTTTTTTCGCTGGCAAAATATCCGATGGTGATGGAAAGCGAATGATTGGTGTCATAGCCCGCGGCGCGAAGCAATTCTTTGGCGTTTTCAGGCTCATAAGGATAAGGCTGAAGATTTTCTTCTTTGTCGAATAATGGAAAAATAAAGGGCGTCATCCGGGCCGTTTGGTGAGAGATGTATTTTAAAAGTGTTCTCCGATCTATAAGCAGATTAAGGGCTTTGCGAATTCTGATGTCCCGCAGCGGGCTGTTCGGTTTTCTCATGTTGAACACGGAATTAAAGCAACTGAGAGGCCTTTTGACAGCCATATGAATATCAGAGGATTGTGCCATAATATGGATCATTGAAGGCATTACCGCGTCAAATATATCTGCCTGGCCCTGTTTCATAAGATGATGCGCGGCTATAGTATCATATTTTTTAGCGCCGTACATTATGACAGTGTTTATTCCCGGTCGGTCTTCCTGCCAGTATGAAGGATTTTTCTCAAGAATAGCGGTTCCGGTCTCTTCCGATAGCTGTCTGAGTATATACGGACCGGTTCCCCAGGGGCCCGCCTTCAGCATGTTGCCTTGGTTTCCAGGAGGATAGATCCCTTTTGAATGCTTAAAATAACCCTTTGAATATATGTAAAAAGAGCGCAGATAAACAAGAATCAGACCCGTCAGACCGTTATCTTTAAATTGTATTTTCAGATGATAAGGGGACATTGCTTCTATATTTTTAACCCCCATACGCATATCTATCGTGAAATAGGGGCTGGCAGTGCGCTGATAAGCATCCCAGTTCATAATGACTGATGAAGCGTCGAAACAGGTTCCGTCCTGGAACACAACGTTTTTTCTGAGATACACATCCATATAAGTATCATATATCTGATAAGATTCAGCCAGGCAGGGAATAAAGTTGTTTTGGTTATCCACATAAATCAGCGGTTCAACAACCTGATTGCCTATCACCCAGGGCATGGCAACATGGCAGATAACCCTTAGCATGTCCGATTCGGCTCCCCATAAGATCGCAGGAAAATTTATAAGAAAGATTCCCAAAAAAAGCAGCTTTTTTTTCCAAAATAATACGGTAAATGGATGCATGAATATTATTTTTTTATTAATACAGTAAATTATAAAATTCTTAACCTTGCTGTCACTTGCCAGGCTACTTTCCCTTGTTTTCAAATCCTGATGTGGGAACATACCTGCTTATCCCCTTGTTTTCCATTGGCCTTCTTGTTCACAAACTCCGATCTGAAATATATTTTCATTGCTTATACTCGATTTGTCCGAATCGGATCAGAAAACTTGATCATCGAGTTATAATCGGCTAAAATTATAACAAATGAATATCATTTATTCAAGTTGGAATGCTCAGAAAACATATTAACGCTTAAAAAAAAAGAATATACAACAGACTTTAAAAGATATGCTCACGGACTTTATACATAAAAAAAATATACACCTTCCTCATTTACTTGACAACACTGTTTTTGTGATTTAGATTTCTCAGATTCGTAATATAAAACAAGTTATGGTTTACGAATCATCCTGATATTCCCTCATCTGAGTAATCGGCTGTCAGATTTCAGCTATATGGTCTCAGAATAAGTACTTAACCATAAGTTTTCGATATTAGCCTGGGAAAGAAACCCGGCTTTTTTCCGGAATGATCAGCCTCCGCTGAAGGAAAAAGCCGGGTTTCTCCGCGGTTCACGGAAAAAAGATGTATCAAAAACTTTTGATCAGGTACTTATCATGACAGAGCAGTGTTTCGCCCAGGAAGTGGGAGAATGAAAGCTGTGGAAATATGTATCCGATAACTATTAAAATTGAAGGATATTTTTAGGTATTCGTAAACTGTTTGTTCTTAAAACGTAAACTTAACAGAGGTAATTTAAATGCCGCCGATTATTTCCATTGTGGGGAAATCCCAGTCAGGTAAGACCACGCTCATTGAAAAACTGATTCCCGAATTAAAGAAGCGAGGATACGGGATTGGTATTATAAAACATGCTTCTCATAAATTTGATATTGACAAGAAAGGGAAAGACAGTTGGCGTCATAAGGCAGCCGGGGCAGATACAGTCATTGTCGCTTCCCCCGGTGCCATTGCAATGGTAAAGGATCATCATTCCGAAAGTCTGGAACACCTTGAAATGTATTTTCAGGATATGGACATTGTTATCACCGAAGGGTATAAAAAAAAAGACAAACCTAAAATAGAGGTTTTTCGTGCGGCCGCACATAAAGAACTCCTCTGTAGGAATGATAAAACGCTGGTCGCCCTTGTTACAGATACAGACGCTGATCTGAATGTGCCGCGCTTCAGACTGGAAGAAATTGAAAAATTGGCTGACTTTATAGAAAAAGAATATATTAAGGGTTAAGTGTCAGGTGATTTTTGGAAGAGAAAATACCGTCTTTTCCATCTGATCGCAGACTGATAAATTCGGAGTGCAAAAATTTTATTTTTGCGTTCCCATCTGTTCGTAGATTTATAAATCCGGAGTGCAAAAATTTTATTTTTGCGTTCCCATCTGTTCGTAGATTTATAAATCCGGAGTGCAAAAATTTTATTTTTGCGTTCCCATCTGTTCGTAGATTTATAAATCCGGAGTGCAAAAATTTTATTTTTGCGTTCCCATCTGTTCGTAGATTTATAAATCCGGAGTGCAAAAATTTTATTTTTGCGTTCCTATCCGGTCGTAGATTTATAAATCCGGAGTGCAAAAATTTTATTTTTGCGTTCCCATCTGTTCGTAGATTTATAAATCCGGAGTGCAAAAATTTTATTTTTGCGTTCCCATCTGTTCGTAGATTTATAAATCCGGAGTGCAAAAATTTTATTTTTGCGTTCCCATCTGTTCGTAGATTTATAAATCCGGAGTGCAAAAATTTTATTTTTGCGTTCCCATCTGTTCGTAGATTTATAAATCCGGAGTGCAAAAATTGGCATCCTTCATATTTGCCCAAAAGTACTTTACACTTTTGGTGATTTGAAAAAAAGTCCATTTTTTTTCAATCTACAAATTTTGTAGCTAAATAAAAGTAATATTTACAAATAGATATTGTAAAATCTACAAATTTTGTAGTTTTTTACACACTTCAAACATGATTAGCTAAAATTAACTACAAAATTTGTAGTTTTTTTTGTAATAGGTTGTTTATATTATAAAAATAATCAAAATTATCATGAATTAAAAAAAACATAAAAAATTCATTTTAGCTGAAAGTGTAAACTACTAAATGAAGGATGCCCAAAAATTTTATTTTTGCGTTCCCATCTGTTCGTAGATTTATAAATCCGGAGTGCAAAAATTTTATTTTTGCATTTCCATCTGTTCGGAAAAAATTTTAAAATCTGCTGATTCCGGATAAAAACAGCAATTATCGAAATTTTATGAGGAAAGTTTTTCATATAATATCACATATCCCTCTTTTTGAAGGGCTTCCTGAAAACCAGTTGCAGGAAATCGAAAAAATTGCTGTTGACAGGTACTTCAAGAAAGGTGAAATCATATTTTCAGAAGGCGATGAAGGCAGCGGTTTTTTTGTTGTTGCTGACGGTAAAGTAAAAATTTTCAAAGTTTCTTCGGAAGGAAAAGAACAGATTCTCCATATCTTCGGTGCAGGAGAGCCTTTTGGCGAAGTCCCGGTTTTTAGCGGGCAGTCCTTTCCGGCAAATGCGGAAGCCATCGCAAAAACGCATCTTGTCTTTTTTCCCAGAACTGCTTTTACCGAGCTTATCATTAATAACCCGTCGCTCGCTCTGAATATGCTTGCGGTTTTGTCAATGCGGCTTCGCCAGTTTACGATTCAGATAGAAAATCTTTCCTTAAAAGAGGTTCCGAATCGTCTCGCTGCTTATCTTGTGTATCTTGCAGATGAACAGGGGACTCCGGATGCTGTGACTTTAAATATTTCAAAAGGACAACTGGCAAGTCTTTTAGGCACAATTCCGGAAACCCTGTCACGAACTTTCGCAAAAATGACAGATCAGGAGCTGATTGAAGTCAATGGCCGCAATATCAGGCTGACCCGTCGAAAAAATCTGGAAGCGCTTGCAGAACAAGGAACCTGAGCATTTTTGATCTGCCTCATGTCAGTCGGAGAAAACAACAAAACAATAAAGCTGGTAAAATGTGGGGTTTCACAATATCTTTATTTCCTTATACACTTTCTCATTTTTTATGGCATTTGCTGTTTCATTTGCGAGATAAGTACCCGGTCAAAAATTTTTTATACATCTCTGCCCCGGATTTTTTCTGATCTCATTTGCCTGACCGGCGATGTTGTTTTTTACCTATTCCGGGGTGAAAGCCCATAGGTGTAAAGTTAAGGATACTTAACTAACCTGCTAACGGTATGATTTCAAAAAATAAATTCACATTTATCAGATTGAAAAGACGGAAAGACAGAGGCATGCCTTTACCCGGCTGCCCGAGTTCCGAGAGGTTTACCTTTACATATTTATAGTTTTCAAGAACTGCTCCGTCGATAAGTACATCAAGGGAGTTTTTTCTGCTTTTCTGCCTCTCTTTCCGGCATGTGTCAGTTATTTTTGCTATCATTTTCCTGACATGTTTTGCCGCTTTGTCAGCAGAATCCGAAAGCAGCACTGTCAGACCGGCTATGTTTCTTCTGAAATATTTCACTGTCTTGTCAATACTTACCTCTTCGCCGAGTATCCGCCATGCCTCTGATCTGGCATTCGAATAACAGTAGGATATGAACATCACAACTATCGCTTTTCCCAATACTTCGCACCTGAGCCTGTCCTCATTGTTTCTTACTTCTGTTTTATGAATGTTCAATACCGATTTAAACTGTTTGAAAAATAATTCCACAGACCATCTGATCGGATAAAATGCAAGGATGGTTCTCACATCCTCCGTTTTCTCAGCAGGAATATTTGTCATCATAAAGTTCCACTCACACAGTCGCAGTGATTCTTTCTTGGGGGTTCTTCCTTTCTTTTTGGCATTCTGACACATTTTTCTCCGTTTTTTGTTTGCAACTTCTTCCGGAACTCTGACTGCGAAAAAGCGTATCTTTATCTTTTTCTCTTTGTTTCCCGTATAACATTCGAATTCAAATATTGTCTCATTGCCGTTCAGCTTTTTCAATATCTCCGAGATTCCGATTCTCTCATATTCTTCCCCTTTCTTTATATACAGACCGATTCCGGAATAATTAAAACGGGATATGAAAAAGGCTTCTTTGTCATCAGTTATTTTCAGCATGTCCGCAATTGAATATCCCAGATCGAAAATAAGCAGATCATCCGCGCTGATCTGATCGCCCAGTGTCTTCGAATAACTCTGATCGTTACACGTTTGTTTTTTTATATCAAACAGCTGAATCACTCCGGTTTTGTAATCATACATTAACTGAACTTTGCAACCCGCAATGTTATATCCCGGAAATGCGGATTTCAGGCCCGGGGGCAGCTCCCATGACGAACTGTCAATAATATTCACTCTGCCGAACTGATTTAATACGTCAATATTGATATTATGTCCGTTTTCAGTCGCCGTTCTGAAAAAAAATGAAAAAACTTCTGTCAGAAAATCAATGGCATACTGATTAAAACGGTCATTTATTCCCGCCCTTGAAATACATTCGGACAGATTTTCCGCTATGGCACCCAGAGTTATTGTGGTCGTTGTCAGCGAACCGAAAGTCAGCGATATGAAAAATTCGAATGCGTCCAATTTCCGTTTTCTCTTTATGAAACCGGTTTTTTCAGCTATTTTTCTGATCTTTCCTTTTTTGAAAAACTTTTTAACTGTTCTGACATCAATTTTAATCTGTTTATTTATCATTGCACAGTCCTCCCAAATATGATCTTATGAGATTGTCGGATATTTTGTTTTTTTCACACAGTCCGGAATATCAGCATGTGCTGAGAGATGCAATGAAAAAGTAATTTGCGACACGGCATTTCTTGCATTTTATTTAAACAACAACCATATGTTATAAAAGGATATTTTTACAATTCAGCAGTTCCTTAACTTTACACCTATGGGTGAAAGCCTCCCCAAATTTTTTTTCAATCATTTCATACTCTCCTGTTACAGTTTTGTCAGAAATTGCAAAAAAGGCTCACAGAGCCTTTGAGACCGAAGGGTAAAAATACCATATAACACCATGAAGAGGCAAGGTAAAAGAGTTTTTCAGCAGATGTTGTCTTAATCCAAACGGGCCGTGATTAGAGCCATCTGACAAAAAAAGGAGTGCTAAACTTACAGATTGGCAACTTTTGCTAAAATGTAATTTCAGCACTCCTTTTCTTCATCTAATCCAAGATTGCTAAAATGTAATTTCAGCACTCCTTTCCTTCATCTAATCCAAACGGGTTATGATTACGGCAATGCCCAAGAAAAATATGGCAACTAAACCGGAAACAGGAGAAAAATCCTGCGAGCTGTGACCTGCCGTGTCAACAAAACAACTGCTGCCACTGTCATCGTCATCATCGTCATCAACTGTTTCATTCTGATCGGTTTCGTCTGAAGGCGGTGCGGTCACGTCATTTACATTAACGACACTGTTATCTGTAGCCTGCAACCCGGCCTCATCCGTGACAGTGAGGCGAAAAGTCAGGGGGTCTCCGGCTGTTTCCACGTCCGGGACTGTGAAGCTCGGCTGAATAACCGAGGAGTCGGACAGTTCCGCAACCGTTCCATCAGTCTGTTCCCAAAGGTAGCTCAGTGCATCGCCGTCGGGATCATAGGAAGCGGAAGCATCAAGTGTGACCGTGTCCCCCTCGTCGGCTGTCTGATCAGAACCGGCATCGGCAACAGGCGGGGAGTTCAGCCCGGCGATGCTGACAACTGAGGTGGCCGCGGCCTGCGAGCCTGCCTCGTCCGTGACCGTCACACGGAATGTCAGCGTTTCTCCGGCCACGTCCACATCCGGTGCGGTGAAATTCGGACGGACAGCGGCCGCATCGGAGAGACTGACCTCCGTTCCGCCGGTCTGCTCCCAAAGATAACTGAGCGTCCCGCCGTCGGGATCATAGGAAGCGGAAGCATCAAGTGTGACCGTGTCTCCCTCGTCGGCTGTCTGATCAGAACCGGCATCGGCAACAGGCGGGGAGTTCAGCCCGGCGATGCTGACAACTGAGGTGGCCGCGGCCTGCGAGCCTGCCTCGTCCGTGACCGTCACACGGAATGTCAGCGTTTCTCCGGCCACGTCCACATCCGGTGCGGTGAAATTCGGACGGACAGCGGCCGCATCGGAGAGACTGACCTCCGTTCCGCCGGTCTGCTCCCAAAGATAATTGACCGTCCCGCCGTCGGGATCATAGGAAGCGGAAGCGTCCAGTGTGACCGTGTCCCCCTCGTCGGCAGTCTGGTCCGAACCGGCATCGGCAACAGGCGGGGAGTTCAGCCCGGCGATGCTGACAACTGAGGTGGCCGCGGCCTGCGAGCCTGCCTCGTCCGTGACCGTCACACGGAATGTCAGCGTTTCTCCGGCGATTCCCACGTCCGGGGCGGTGAAACTCGGACGGACAGCGGCCGCATCGGAGAGACTGACCTCCGTTCCGCCGGTCTGCTCCCAAAGATAACTGAGCGTCCCGCCGTCGGGATCGTAGGAACCGGAAGCGTCCAGTGTGACCGTGTCCCCCTCGTCGGCAGTCTGGTCCGAACCGGCATCGGCAACAGGCGGGGAGTTCAGCCCGGCGATGCTGACAACTGAGGTGGCCGCGGCCTGCGAGCCTGCCTCGTCCGTGACCGTCACACGGAATGTCAGCGTTTCTCCGGCGATTCCCACGTCCGGGGCTGTGAAACTCGGGTGAACAAGCGAGGGGTCAGACAGTTCCACGGAGATACCGCCGGTCTGTTCCCAAAAATAGCTGAGACTTCCGTCATTGGGATCATAAGAACCAGAAGCATCGAGCGTGACCGTGGCTCCTTCGTCAGCCACCTGATCCGAGCCGGCATCTGCAATGGGAGGTTCCTCCTTCTCTGTCACGGTGATATTGACAGATGCAGTCACAGTATCTCCATTCGTGTCTGCGACAGTCACTTTAACAGCATATGTGCCTGGATCAGAATAGGTGTAGGTCAGACTTTCGCCGTCACCAGGTATTGATCCGTCATCAAAATCCCATGTATAAATGTAAGGTTCAGCTCCGCCGCTTGCAGTGGCTGTAAAATCAACATTCAGCGGTGCATAACCCGTGGTCTGAATTACGGAAAGAGAAATCGTCAGCGGGGCTGCGATATCTGTCTGAACGCTGTCCGAGTAAAGCGTGTCACCATTTGTTCTGACGACAGTGAGGCGGTAATAGGAGGTTCCCGTAAGCGGTGTTTCATCATTGTAGTTTGTGACGGTTACATCATCCTCACTCCATATATCCTCATCATCCGGGTACTCAGGAGCTGGCGAGGTATTTCTGAGAAGTATGTAGGATTCAAAAGATGTTCCTGTATATTGAGACCAATTTAAAGAAACGCTTCCGTCCGCATTCATCGCAGCGGACAGCATGGGAGCCTCATCACTACAGGTCATAATTTCCCATTCCCAATTGCCCATGCCTCCGATATCATAGACATCGGTAAAACCTTTGGCATCGAGGAACTCAGCAGCCAGGGAACTCCGCCTTCCGGTTCTGCAAATGACAAGAATACCGGTGTCACCGGGCAGTTCCTGATACTTTTCCTGAAACACTCCCGAATCCCAGGGATAGTTAAGAGAATCAGGAATATGGCCGTATTCACCGCACAACTCATCCGGTTCCCTCACGTCAACAAGCATCAGGTTTTCATTCGTATCAATCATGTCTTTTGCTTCCTGCGGCGTAAGACGGGTAACACCTGATGTATGAGTAATATTGACAACACATTCGTCCGTGGATTGCAGTCCCTCCTGGTCTGTGACCGTCAGCTTAAAAGTCAGTGAATCTCCATCCGGAGATACATCCGGGGCAGTAAAAAAAGGCTGAACAGCCCCCGCGTCCGAAAGCATTACCGGAATGCCAAAAGTCTGAGTCCATTCATAAGAGACAATATTCTTATCCGGATCATCGGATTCGGAGCCGTCCAAAGTAACAATATCGCCTTCACCGACCACCAGATCATGCCCCGCGTCAGCTTCGGGAGAGGCGTTTTCATAAGTTACACTTGTAATAGAATAGTTGCTCTCTTGCAGCGCACTTCTCATTTGTTCGACATTCGTTATCGCATCGTCAAAAACTACGTCAGCAGTAAGATTCCTTGTGTTAATAACCGCATCTGTCACGCCATTAATACCCTCAAGGATAGACCTTATCCTGGTTGATGCTCCTCAGCCGCCGCATTCGGGAATAACAAGATGTACTGTTCTCTCGGCTGCCAATGCTGACTCCCAGGCAATAAGGCAGAAAAAAACTGTGAGCAGAAAAAGCAACAATGTCCTTGATTTGTTCATCATATTACCTCCGTGTTGTTTATTTAAAAATTTCTGATTATAACGGATTTGGGGGAGGCCGGTCAAGCCCTGTAAGGGCGGCATATTTGTAGCAGCAGGTTTGCAAGCCCCCGCCAAGCCCCGTGGGTGCGGCATATTCACCTGGTTGCTACAAATATGCCGCCCCCACGGGGCTTGAACGGCCCGGCATGATGAATGCTACAAATATGACGCCCCTACGGGGCTTGGCCAGCCTCCCCCAAATCCGTTATAATCAGAATTTCTTCAATCCCGCTCTTCCCGTCGCTCTTTACATCTTCATCAATGAAAATATCATCGGCATCCCCTTCTGCCAAAATCTGGTTTCTCCATCTCTGGTTCAGGACAAATTTGGCGGGAGATTCATTCATTGATGATAAAAAAACTTAAAGCCTGAGCCGCCGTGGTTGTGGTTGTGGTTGTGGTAAATTCCGCGGAGCGGTTCGGATTTATCATTCGAACCAGGCCTGCTACAGATCACTCGGATTTGGGACAGCCTACCATTCAGCGGTCTTAATAAAGCACCAGCCCGTTCCCTTTTCAACTCTGATGACACAGGTATCTGTATCTTTCAGATTGTTTTTATTGGTAACTGTCAGTTCAAAAGTGAGCGATTCGTCATCATCCTCGTCATCAATATATGGGGCAGTAAACGTGGGCTTATCTGTATCTGATTCTGACAGCGATACCGACGTTCCTGCGGTTTGTCTCCATTTGTAAGTCAGCTCATCCCCGACAGAGCCGGACCCGTCCAGCGTGACAGTATTCCCTTCATCCACTGTTTTATCCGGGCCTGCATCTGCTGTGGGAGTGTCCTGTCCTTTCACTTTGACAACACAGGTATCAGTATCTTCCAAACTGTTTTTGTCTGTAACCGTCAGCTCAAACGTAAGCGATTTTTCCTCATCATCACCGATGTCCGGGGCAGTAAAACTGGGCGTATCACTATTTAGGTCGGACAAGGTTACAGAGAGTCCGGCAGTCTGCCGCCATTGATATGTAATCTCATTCCCTGTGGAATCAGACCCGTCCAGCGTGACGGTCTCTTCCTCATTTATTGTTTTATCAGGCCCGGCATTTGCATGGGGGGGATTTTTGATAATTTTGATGGCACATACATCCGTATCTGTCAGACCATCTTTATCGGTAATTGTTAATTGGAAAATAAGGGATTCTTCTTCAGCCTCATCAATATACGGCGAAGTAAACGTGGCGTTAGCTTCATTTGGATTTGACAGGATAACCGGCTCTCCGTCAATCTGAGTCCATTCATAAGTAATCTCATTTCCAGTGGAACGGGAACCGTCCAGCGTAACCGTGGTCCCCTCGTACACAGTCTGATCTGATCCGGCATTGGCATTAGGAATAATTTTTTTCACAACCTCAATGATGCATGTATCCTTTTTTGTCAGATCAGTGTTATCAGTAATTCTTAACTGGAAAATAAGAGATTCTTCATCATCATCAATGTCCGGAGCAGTAAATATCGGGCGTTCGGCATTCGGGTCTGACAGGCCTGCCATCTCTCCGTCAATCTGAGTCCACTGGTAAGTAATCTCATTTCCGGTTGAGCCGGACCCGTCCAGTGTGACCTCATCGCCTTCATACACTTTCTGATCATCTCCGGCATCTGCTTTAAGGGTGATCTGTGTATCACCCTGGGCATACAAAATGAGTGGAAATGATATCACCAAAAATGCTGACAAACAAAAAATAAACTGAAGCACGGTCTTTTTTTTGAGCATGTTTTTCCTTTCTGTTTTTCTCCGGCTTGCTTCCGGATAAAATTAAGTCCCTGTCCATATTTTCCCCGTATCACAGAAAAATTTTCAGGTTGAAAAATTCCGAATACTGAGAAGTTTTCGAACTGCTGAATATGTTTGTTTCAATTCCCCGGACACAGATGTGTCCACAGGTGAAAGAGGGTGATGGAATCCTTTTTCCTTGGATTAACAGATATAAATTTAGCTGTAACTGATTTGATATATTTCCTGATGATAACGGATTTAGGGGAGGCTGGCAAAGGCATATTCGCAGCATGATTTACTACAAATATGCCGCCCCTGCGGGGCTTGGAGGGGCAGGCAAACCTGCTGCTGCAAATAAGTATCTAACCATAAGTTTCCGATATCTTCCCGGGGAAGAAACCCGGCTTTTTTACCGGAAGGATCCGCGGACCGTGACGGAAAAACCCGGGTTTCTCCGCAGTTCGCAAAAAAAAAGATATATAAAAAACTTTTGATCGGGTACTTATGCCGCCCTTACAGGCATGGTCACAGCCCGCCTCCAAATCTGTTATCATCAGAATATTATAAGTTACACCCCGGACAATAAGGGAAGGGAAACGGTCATACACAGATTCTGAAAATCATACAAACCGGTTCATCAGCTCATCTGTAACCGCGTCAACATTCTCCTCTGTGATTTGAAGCTCGTCGCAGGTCTTTTCCGCTCTTCTGAGCCGTGCGGGGTCTTCCATATCCCTGATACCGGAGAAAACCCCGATCCGCCGCCCAATCTGATACACGCGCTGACGTTCCGGATCCATATTCAGAAAAGTTTTCACTATATTGATCATATCTGCTTTGTCATCAGGCAACTTCCCCTCCACATCCTGAAAAAGATTCAGAATGTGGTCGCTCTTGATCATACTTGTGATGCCATTGAGATTTTCAAGAAACAGAAGAATCTCTTTTGCGGTCATCAGGTCCGTGCATTTTTCAAACCGGCCGGCCTGATAATCTTCATACATGGCGGCTCGCCGAGGAATTGCCAGGGTCCGAAGCCGTATGAAATCCGCGTTTATCTGATTTAACGCGTCGGCCGTTTCCAGAGCATGTTCCTTGGAAAGCTGTTTTCCCCCAAGCCCCGGCATCACATACTCGGAAAGTTCCATCCCGGCCTTTTTTACCTTTTGCCCGGCCTTGATATGCGTTTCCTTTGTAACCCCTTTTTTAATCAGTTTGAGAACCTTGTCAGAGCCGGATTCAAGACCAATATGAATCCGGTTCAGACCGGCCTCCCTGATCGCCTTCAGGTCCTCATCTTTTATCCGTGCGACAGTGTGGGAGCGTGCATATGAGGTGATCCTCTCAACCCAGGGAAATCGCTGTTTCAGGTGCGTCATAATTTCCACCATATCCGAAGGCTTTATGATGAGACTGTTCGCGTCCTGGATAAACACGGATTTTAACCCGCCGCCAAGCCACTGAAGCGCGGCATGAAACGCGGGAGATTCCCCGGGATCTGTGTGTTCCATCACCTTACTGAGTTCCGCGCGATCCATCCGGCCGAATTCATCTGCCAGTTGCCGCAATATCTCCACGTATTTGTGAACCGTGTCAATATCCTGTTTGACATGCTCCACCGGACGTAAGGAAAATTTGCTCCTTTTATACACAGGACAAAATGTGCATCGGTTCCACGGGCAGTTCCGGGTTACCCGTATGAGAAGACTGTACGCTTCGCTGGGAGGTCTTATGGGGCCTTGTTCAAATCCTTTGTAGGGTTCAGGTTTTTTACGTTTCGGACTCATTTTAACTATCCTTACTTGTTATGGGTTACTGATCACGAACGGATAAGCAACGGGTAAAGTTTTAGGTTTTAGGTGTTAGGTGTTAGGTGTTAGGTGTTAAGTGTTAGAAAAAACTGCCGGGCAAATAATTTGTCCGGTATGTGTTTGTTTTCTGATGATAACGGATTTTGGGGAGGCCGATACTCGTTTCGACAGGCTCAACGAACATTTGTACTTACCGTCCTGCCCCGAAGGCTCCGCCCCCTGAGCCTGTCGAAGGGGGATTTCCGTGTGTTCCGCGGTTTTCCCGGTGCCTCCCCAAAATCCGTTATAGGTACTTATTTTAGTGCGTTTCCGTCCATAATATTAACTGATGAACTGCTTCGTAAAGATTTTCTGCAATATAATCAGGAAGCATTTTTTTTTCCGCCAGGATCTTTTCCGCTGTCATTCCATTGCCGGTTCTGACCAGAACAGCACGCCCGCATCCCGCGTTCCGTGCGCATTCAATATCCTTTGCACTGTCTCCTATCATGCAGGCGTCCGAGAGATCAATGTGATATCTTTTTTGTGCCTGCCGGATCAGTCCTGGTTTCGGCTTTCGGCAGTCACACCCGTCATCAGGAGCATGGGGGCAGAAAAATATATCCTTTATCTCCCCTCCTCCGGCTCTGACAGCAGCGCTCATCATGGTGTGGATATGTTCAAGTTCCTGCTCTGATACCATATGCCGATTTATCACTGACTGATTTGTAATGATAATCGTGATAAACCCGTTTAAAGTCAGTCGGTGTATAGCGGCTATGCTCTCCGGGATAAACTCAAATTCTGACCAGCTTTTGATATACTCGGGAGAGTCCCGGTTGATGACCCCGTCTCTGTCCAGGAAAACAACTTTTTTCAGCATATTCATTTTTTTGTTTACCGTGAAAATAAATTCTGAAAACCCGGGTTTTTATTTTTTCTGATAGCAAATAGTTTCATAAGCGGGGGTGAAAAAACCGGGTTTTTTATGACCGTTTATATGAAAGTGTCAGGTGTTAAGTGTTAAGTGTCAGGAAAAACTATAAAACTTTCATTATTCGTTGTGACCGGCAGGTCATGACCGTTTATTTGATAATAATCATCTGATGATTGGTAAGATTAACAGGTTACGGTTTTCAGCGATTCGGGAAATGGTTCCGAAGATTAAGACAGTTTCAATCTGATGAATTTTCCTGTAAAAGATAAGTCTGGCTATCATATAAAGAGAAAAACATCAAGCTTTTTGATCTCCCTGATGTTGCAGTTTTTTAATGCTCAGAAACCCGGGGAACTGTAATATGATTTTAACCTTTTGAAAATTTAATTTTTAAAGACAGAACTGTAAAAAATGATTTTCGGGTGTTAAGGGCATTACTTTTTTTAAAACGCATTGAAATATATATTGTATTATGCCATTATCAATCAGAAATTCAGAGTAAAAAATTCTGATTATAACGAATTTTGGGGAGACCGGTCCGTACCCTGAGCTTGTCGAAGGGGGCGTTTCGACAAGCTCAACGAGCGGCTTCCGTTTCGACAAGCTCAACGACCGGGGCCGGGCGGATCGGCGGGCAATTTTCGTTTACCCGCCCCGGGCCTGTCCGATAAGACCTTTCGGAGCATCCGGAACATACGTCTTTTTTCCGTGTGTTCGGCGGTTTTCCCGGGGCCTCCCCAAAATCCGTTATAATCAGCGATAATTAAATGTCGTGCGAAGTGTCGGAAGCTCAGGCCAGACTGTTTGACATAACAACAAATTTAAAGAAAACAAACGTGAATAGGAATGCAACAATGAATTATCCCGGACAGCTCATCATTACTGTTATTTTATTTATGACCATTACTGTTCCGATCTGTGTCGGCGGAACTCATCCGCAGGGCATAATACTGGACGGAACCCTCGGCAGTTCCGGAAAACTGAGCCTCCCGGGGCCGGATTATGAAATTAAGGCTGAATTCGGAAAACAGGCCGGGGCAAATCTGTTCCACAGTTTTCAGCAGTTTAATATTCATAAGCATGAAAGTGCGACCTTTTCCGGACCGGATTCGGTTCAGAACATCATCAGCCGTGTCACTGGCGGAGATTCTTCATGGATTGACGGTAAGCTGTGTTCCGCCATTCCCAATGCGGATTTATACCTGCTGAATTCAGCGGGCGTGATGTTCGGGCCGAATGCATCATTAGATTTAAAAGGCTCTTTTCATGTCAGCACTGCCGATTATCTGCGCGTGGGAGAAAAGGACAAATTTTATGCCGCTTCCCATGAAAGCGATGTGCTGTCTGTCTCAGCGCCGGCTGCTTTTGGTTTTTTTGATAATGATGTGGCTCCCGTCACTTTGGAGGGCAGGGGACAGATTACCGAACAGGAACGGAACAACAATCCGGCCGGTCTTAATGTTTCCGAAGGGAAAACCATATCCCTGATCGGAGGAGATATTGAAATAACTAAGGGAACATACTGCAAAACCGGGACTCAGAAAACAGATGACTGGCTGATGCCTTTATCTGAGCAGGTGACAGATGAAAAAGGCGATCCTGTTCTTGATGATGACGGCACCCCTGTGCTTGTCACTGATGATGACGGTAATCCTGTGCCTGCATGGAAAACAGAACTCCTGGGGAGCGTCAGCGCACCAGGCGGACAGATTAACATTGCCAGCGTCGCCTCTCCGGGCGAGGTGAAAATTGGAAAGCCGGAACCCCGAACCCCGAACCCGGAAACACGCGCACAGGTCTCAAATTTCAGGTTTGAAGTTTCAAAAGGGGGAAAGATAACGATTTCTGACAAATCCCTCATAGATGTAAGCGGAAACGGCTCAGGAAGCATTTTCATCCGGGGCGGACAATTTGTCACAGAAGACAGCGCTGTTCATGCCCGGACTTTGGGAGACGGACATGGCGGCGAAGTTGATCTCCGGGTTGACGATCTGTTTCTCATCCGGGGTGCTGAGATAGATGTCAGTACCGAAGGGTCAGGCCGTGGTTCGGATATTAAAATTCAAGCCTCGGGTTCGGCTGTTTTTTCCGGGGAAAACAGCGCGACAGACATCAGCAGAATTCATGTCTGGGCCAACGACAAGGATAAAGACGCCGGAGACTCGGGAAAACTTTTAATCGAAGCAAATGACATATCATTCACAAACGGTGCCTATGTCAGTACCAATTCATTCGGATACGGGAGGGGCGGCGATATCACCTTTAAAGCCGCAGAATCTGTCACTTTCTCCAAAGAGGCAATACTGAACAGCAAACGATGGCCCTGCTATATCAGCATAGCAGCTATCGGTGCCGGAGATGCCGGAAATCTTTCAATCGAAGCAAAAGACATATCCTTCCGGGAGGGGGCTTATATCGGTGCCTATTCATATGTCGGGGGAACAACGGGAGATGTGACACTCAGGGCATCCGAATCCATTGCTTTTTCCGATAAGGACAGCAACAGTTATGTTGATGTCAAATCCATCCTGGCTACCGCAAATAGCGGGGTCCGTGCAGGAAATCTTTCTCTTGAAGCGCAAAATGTCTCATTTACAGACGGTGCCTCTGTTTCCGGGCAAACAAGCGGAACATGCGACGGCGGCAATGTGACGATCAGGGCTTCCGAATCTGTCACCATTTCCGGTGAAAACAACTGGGGGAATGTCAGCAAAATAGCGGTTGGCACTTCCGGCAAAGCAGAGGGTGCGGGGGATGCAGGATACATCCTCATCAAAGCAAAAAATGTTTCATTCACAGGGGGGGCCGATATTTCCACTTCATCAGACGGAAGAGGCAGGGCCGGAGATATATCTATCATTGCTTCCGAGTCAGTTCTCATTGCCGGTGAGGGGTCAAAAGATAATATCAGCGGAATTTATTCCGGATCGAAATGCAGAGAATCTTATGCCGGAGATGCCGGAAAAATTAATATTACAGCACAGAAGCTGACTCTTTCCGATAAAGGCAGAATATCCACATCAGGCAGCGGCGGCAAAGCAGGCGATATCAGCCTGAATGTCGGGCAGTTTCAGACTGACACGGGCGCTTCCGTGTCTTCGGAAAACACATATCTGAATACTCATAAATTTTCTGATATCCCGGAACGAGACGATCATATCCTTATACCGGGCGATGTGATTGAAGTTAAAGATGTGGGGGACGGAAGGGAAGGAAGGTACATCTATACGGGCAAAGAGATGATCGGATTCAATACAAGCCATACGATTTCGGATATCACGGAATTAGACAAACTTGACGATCAGTATGCTGTTTCAGAAGGAGACCTGGCCGAGCTTGCCGATGCCGGGGGACTGAGGCGATTTTTCTATGTGTATGATGCTTACTATAACGTGAAAAAATGGGTCGAATTCGGAGATGATCATACCGTTGTCTTACCTGACATGACGAAACTGGATGAGGCCACAGGCTGGTTTGACGCTGAAAATCCCCCTTATTCATCAGGAGATGTGATCAGGGTGGAGGATGCCGGGGACGGGAAATCAGCTACTTTTATCTATGCCTGCATAGATATCCCTCTCAGGGAGAAAACATGGGTAAGAGCTGTAAGATTCAACCATTTTACTGTTGACGATATCACGGCGTTAAATGAACTCTCCGAAAAATTCTTTATGACAGACGGGGATGTGGTTACAGTTAAGGATTCCGGCAATGGGACGGACTCACGCTTTCTCCGCCAACCCGATGAATGGATAGAATTCAACACTGTACATGAAGTTTCGAATGTGGCAGAACAAAATAATCTCATTACGGTTCAGCCGGGCAACATAGCTGAAGTTGATGATGCAGGCAACGGAAAACCGTGGCAATTTGTGTATTCGGGAAGAGCTTGGATGCCATTGAACGATGTTCATAGCGTTGCGGATGTCGGGGAACGGGACAGGCTCCCTGTTCACCGGGGAGATGTGGTCAGGGTGGCTGATGTTGGCACCGGGAATCCGAAGACCTTTTTGTATGCCGGAGATAAATGGATAGAATTTGTCAAAAGCGACGCCGGGACCATTACTATGAATGCCGATACCGTCCGTATGAAAGAGAGCCGTATCAGCACATCGAGCGAGGGACACGGCAATGCGGGCGATATCAGCCTGACAGCAGCGGGTCAGCTTGAGCTTGATGCGGGAACCTTTGTTTCCTCAACAATCAATTCCATAGACTTCGGCGGCGATGCCGGTACGATTACCATTGATGCAGATGATTCAGTGAGATTGCTTGACAATGTCTCCCTGACCACAGAATCCGGAAGCGCCGGCGGGGGTAAAATATCGGTGAATACCGGGAACTCGGTTTACCTGCTCAATAGCAAAATCACCAGCAGTGTGAAACATGGAGAAGGCAAAGGCGGTGATGTCACGATACATTCAGACGGTGTTCTCCTGAATCACGGAGATATCACTGCCAATGCCGGGGAAGGAGATGGCGGCGCCATATTCATCCATACGGATAATTACGTCAGATCCTCGGATAGCAAGGTGACAGCCACATCAAAGCGCGGCAATGACGGAACCGTAAAAATCGAGTCCCCGAATGCTGACCTCGGCGGCGATCTGGTCATCCTGCCCGGAACCTTCCTCGATGCGACCTCTTGGATAAAGACCCCCTGTGCGCAAAGGTCCGGGGAAAATGTGAGTCGTTTTGTGATAAAAGGCCGGGATGCCGTGGCCAACCCGCCTGATGATTTGCATCCGGGGCCGCCCCCGTGGTTCGGGGATAATAAAGATGAACAAGATAAAGAATCTGAGAATGAACAGACAGGGACAGACAAAGGATTTCACAAAAAAATAATCAGCCATTGATTTTCAGGTCAGCCTGAAAATCAGGGACAGTGCCATAAACGACAAAAAGCCAGATAGTTATTCAGCCACCATAAACGCATCTTTAAATCCGTTTTTTTTCACATAACTTTCATATTGCCCTGCCAATTGCAGACTTGAACATCTGCCCACCGTCACCCTGTACAGACGCTTCCCTCCTCTGTGAGTGTAATACGTCGTTATATTAACATATTTGTATAACTGATAAAGCTGCTGCCGGAATTTTTTGGCATTATCCAGATTGCTGAACGCGCCCACCTGAATCGTAAATTTTCCCTCATAATAGTTCACAGGAATATAAGACCGGGGAAGGCTGTTTTGCTTTGCAGGCTCCGCAGCCACACCAAGGGCAATCACTTCCACCGGGGCAGTCCCGGGGCCATAAACTCCCAGTTTTTTCGCAGCTGCTTTGGAAAGATCAATAACCCTTCCGGCAACAAAAGGCCCCCGGTCATTGATCCTGAGATCAAGTTCTTTGTTGTTCTTAATATTACGAACCCTGACATAAGTGCCAAGGGGCAGGGTCTTATGAGCCGCTGAAATTTCATTCATGTTGTAAACTTCACCGTTTGAAGTCTTTTTACCATGAAAATCCTTACCATACCAGGACGCAAGCCCGCGCTGTCTGAAGCCCTGGGCACTTGCCAGTGGATGATACCATTTTCCCATGACTTTGTAAGGTCTGGTGGTGGCGGATCTGATAGAAGCGGAAGACGCTAAATCAGATGATGATTTTTTCGTTTTAGCGGGACTCGGAGTAAACTTTTGCGCCCTGGCCGAACAGCCGTGCAGGAAAAGAAAAAAGAGAATACCAAAGGAAAAAAATCTGCATAAAAAAGAGAATCTCGTTTTTATTATTAAAGCCATTATAAAAGTATCCCCGTCAAATCTTGACCACAGATTTATGCGCACCCCAAAATGACACTGATTAAAAGATCAGAACGGTTTGGCGATCTTTTAATCAGCATTCATCTGCAATATCTGCAACATCCGTGTTCATGCAATGTTATTTCATGTTGTTCTGTTATTTTGAAAAAAACTGAGACAGACAAGCCAGGATAAAAGCGGGTGTTTAAAGGCATCTGCTCATTTTTCAAGAGCGAGTTTCAAAACATCCCACATATTATCAGCAAAATGGAACCGGATTTCCTTCTGAACTTTTTTCGGAATTTCTTCAATATCTTTCTTGTTCCGTTTTGGCATAACAATGGTTTTTATTCCCGCGCGATGGGCAGCGAGAACTTTTTCCTTTATCCCGCCGACAGGCAATACCTGCCCTCTCAGCGTAATTTCACCGGTCATGGCAAGTTTTTCCCGGACAGTCTTGTTCGTCAGAAGCGACACCAGCGCGGTGAGCATGGTGACACCTGCGGAGGGTCCGTCCTTGGGGATTGCCCCTGCCGGCACATGAATATGGATATCATGGGCTTCAAAAAAATCTTCGGAGATATCCAGAGAGGCCGCATTGGTCCGAATAAAGCTCAATGCTGCTGTCGCGGACTCCTTCATCACATCCCCTAACTGACCTGTCAGCGTAAGCCCTTTTTTTCCCTTCATAGCCGTGGCTTCAACAAAAAGAATCTCTCCGCCGGTCTGGGTCCACGCAAGCCCCGTGGCCACACCGGGAGTCAGCGCTCTTTCCACGACTTCGGAGGTAAACCGCACCGGTCCGAGATAACTTGCCACATTTACGGACTTAATGGCCACGGACTTTGCAACTTCTTCCGCGATTTTCGTAGCGGCCCCGCGACAGATCCCTGCAATTTCCCGTTCAAGATTTCTGAGGCCCGCTTCCCGGGTATAATCGGAGATAACACGCTTTACCGCCCCTTTTGTAAAAGATATCTGATTTTCTTCCAAACCATGTTCTTTGCGCTGCCGGGGGATGAGGAAGTGGTTCGCGATTTTAATTTTTTCATCATCTGTATAACCCAGCAGCTCAAGCACTTCCATCCGGTCCCTCAGGGCAGGCGGTATGGTGTCAAGAATATTTGCCGTGGTAATAAACATGACTTTGGACAAATCAAACGGCACATCCAGATAATGATCTGAAAAAGAGAAATTCTGTTCAGGATCCAGGACTTCCAGAAGCGCTGAGGACGGATCCCCCCGAAAGTCACTTCCCACCTTGTCTATCTCATCCAGCATAAACACCGGATTATTGGATTCTGCCCGTCGGATACCTTGAATGACCCGGCCGGGAAGCGCACCCACATAAGTGCGCCGATGTCCTCTGATTTCAGCTTCATCCCTTACACCGCCTAAGGAAATACGAATGAATTTCCGTCCCAGTGCCCGGGCAATGGAACGGCCCAGGGAGGTTTTTCCGGTACCCGGAGGGCCTGCAAAGCACAGAATCGGCCCTTTGGAATTCGGATTCAGCTTGCGTACCGCGAGATATTCGATGATACGTTTTTTGGCTTTTTCAAGTCCGAAATGATCTTCATCCAAAACCTTTCTGGCTTTTCTGATGTCAAGATTGTCTTCGGTGCTGTCATGCCACGGAACTGCTGTGAGCCAGTCAAGATAAGTGGATGATACCGTATATTCGGAAGAAGAGGGGTGCATACGGGAAAGGCGGTCCAGTTCACGTTCAGCTTCTTTGAGGGCCTCCGGGGGAAGGTTCTTTTCTTTGATTTTCACCCGGTACTCATCCACCTCAACGCTGCTGTCATCCTTTTCACCCAGCTCTTCCTGAATCGCCTTGAGCTGCTGTCGCAGATAATATTCCCTCTGCTGTTTGTCCATGTCCCCCTTGACCTGGGTTTGTATTTTATTTCCCAGCTCTGAAATTTCCAACTGGTAGTTTGCCAGCCGGGTGGCTTCTTTCAGCCGGAGTTTGACATCTTCAATTTCCAAAATTTTCTGCTTTTCTTCGACCGCGGAATTAATGGTGGATGTGATCATATCCGCCAGAATGCCAGGCTCATGTATGGAATTGGCCATGGCACCGATTTCCTTCGGAAGTCCCGGGGAAAGCTCGACGATCCGGGTGAACACCCCCACAATGTTGGACATCAGGGCTCTGGTTTCCATGTCTTTCTCCCCTTTGTCCTTAATATGTTCCACATTGGCCTGTAGGTAAGGTTTATCCTCCACAAATTCTTTTATCCTGAATCTGCTCAGGCCCTGCACCATAAGCTGGGCTTTGTTGTCTTCGGTTTTTGCCATTTTAAGAATCACGGCGCTTGTGCCAACAGAATACAAATTATCACGGGACTGCGCCATGTCCGGAGCCGTAGTTTTAGAGCCTACAAGTCCGATAATACGGTCTTTGGACATTGCCTCATCAACCAGCTGAACCGATTCTCCCTGCATGACATAAAGAGGTAAAGCCATTTTGGGAAAAAGGACCACATCAAACAAAGGCAGAATCGGAAGGGTTTCCGGAATTTTTTCAGTGCTGACTTCTGGGAATGGCTGCTGTTCTGTCATGGATACCTCCGAGTATTGATGATTAAAGACTGACTTTTTTCAATTTTGAATCTTCAGTCTGTAATGGGTATTTTGTAGGTTCTGTCATCATACCGCAGTTTGGCAATTCTGAGCTTAAGAAAGCCGTCTGAATAGGACGCTGTCACTTTTTCCGTATCTATAGGCGCAGGCAGAAACAAAATGCGCTCAAACTTGCCGTACTGAATTTCTGCGAGTCTGTAGGTCGCATTTTCCACGCGGGGAAGTTCGGCACGTCGTCCGTAAATTTTAACAGCTTTGGTGCTGACTTCTATTTCCAGTTCCTCTTTTTTGACACCTGAGATTTCCGCGAGGATAAATATTTCCTCAGGCGTTTCATAGATGTCCATCTGAGGTTTCCACACACGCTCGGAAATCCTGAACATCGGATTTATCGAACGGAACATTTCCTCAGCCGTTTTTTCAAATCTGGAATCCAACCGGTCAAAATCGCTTCCAAATCGTATTTTGATATAATCCATCTTTAACTCCTGCATGTTAAGATATATCTCTTTTCACACCACCTCAGCAGACGGTGTTACCCGCTTCTTTTACAGTTACCGTATGGGTTTTAAAGGAAAAACAGGATATTCTCTTGCCGAGTATTAAGAAAATGCCTCGACTCGGTCTCTGATGCATGCGACCAAAGTTTCAAGCTCGGTCACCTCGAGCTTTAAAAGGAAGCTCAGATCAGCATCCGTCTTCAAAACCCTTTGAAGAATTTCGATCAGTTTTTCTTTTGTCATTATGTTCACTCCTCTCATTCCAAAAACTTCCTTTTTACAATTAGATAAGGTGTCTGAGACATCATTGCCTGGCGACTCCCTTTCACTCCGGACAACATACTGGCCCGAGCTTACCCGTATCAGTTGGGGCGTTGGAACGGTATTTTCAATGCTTCCAAAATGTTGAACGGCTTTCACACATCGGTTGCTTCAGTTTCGGATTTCTTTGATAATTTCAAAAAAAGAATTTTTAAGCAAATTGTGCAAATTGTCAAGTACTTTTGATCATTGATCGTCACCCTTCTGAATTGCCGGGGATATTTGGATTTCTTTTTTTTATTGACAATTTATATTTTTTTTAAATATAAATGATAGTTCGGACAGCTTTTGAAAAGCTGTCCGAGCCATTGAACACCCAAAAATTTTAATCTGTTGAATTCTGATATTCTGGCAATTGTGAAACATATAGATTCTTCCATCCATCAGACTTATCTGCTGATACTCTGCTTTTTCCTGTTCATGACAGGTTGCCAAAGGTTTCAGACAACAATTATCCCTGAAGAAAAAGTTTTCAAAGCGCCTTGTCTGAAAACTGTTTCCCCGGCCGTTCAATATCATATCATCGGATCATCCGTAGAAAATCGTGCTATCGGGTATCTTGTACTTGGTGAAGGTCAGGATGTAATTTTCATAATAGCCTCTATACATGGTAACGAGACAGCAGGCACACCGCTTGTGCTTCTTTTGGCTCAGTACCTTCAGGATCATTATGATTTGTTAGAGGGTCGGAAACTTGTTATATTACCCGTGGCCAATCCGGACGGAATGTTCAATAATAGCCGTTATAATGCAAATGGGATTGATCTGAACCGTAATTTTCCGACAAGGAACAGAATTAACTCTCCGCGTTTTGGGAGAGCCGCATTTTCTGAGCCGGAAACCCGTATCATTGACCTGCTTATTCAGCAATATGATCCGGATCGGATTGTCAGCCTCCATGAACCGCTCGCATGTGTTGACTATGACGGACCAGGAGAAACCCTGGCCGAACACATGGCAGAATGTTGTAATTTATCTGTTAAAAAACTGGGGGCAAGACCCGGGTCACTTGGCAGTTATACCGGTGAAACCCTCGGCATTCCCACCATTACATTGGAACTGACGGAACACGCCAAGCAATTTGATTCAGAATATTTATGGGAACTTTACGGGGAGGCATTGATTTCGGCTGTGATATATCCGGATATCGTCGAGCTTTATACTTTCCCCCGGGAAAGACATGATGAATCCGGAGAAGAGGTATTCTTCAACAACTCTGATTCCCAAAAAGCTTTTGAAAATGAAGCGGTGACTCCGAGTAAGTAGGCTCGGAATTTCGTCTTCTGATGATAATTTGTTTGAAATAATATTTTTTCCCCAATTTTTGAGGAAGACTGACGGCAGGAGGGAGATCGAGGCTGTCCTAATACATTGTCAACAGATTAAAACTGGGGCGTCTAAATTCACTCCGATTTCTTGACTGCTTTTTGGACCATCCCTCTGACCTAAAAAAACTTTATCCGCATGCCGCCTCTGAAATCTTAATTTCCGGGAGCGATTCAGCTCGATTTTCCAACTCGGTCAGGGGGCCGGTTATTTTTTTACAATTACTTGAAATATTTATATTTATAATTTTTTTTGCTCGTTTTTCGGACTCCGGAATAAACTCAGAATTTTCTGCTGTTTTATCCGAGAGTATTTCAAGACTGCCAGGGTTTGCCAGGATTTTACGACGTTGTTTGGTTAAAGAAAATAAAGACTCTGAAAATTCTTGTTGCTCTCTGAGACTGATATTCATGACTCTTCGGGCATCTTCTCTGGTCAGTTCACCACTGGGGCGTCTAAATTCACTCCGATTTCTTGACTGCTTTTTGGACCATCCCTCTGACCTAAAAAAACTTTATCCGCATGCCGCCTCTGAAATCTTAATTTCCGGGAGCGATTCAGCTCGATTTTCCAACTCGGTCAGGGGGCCGGTTATTTTTTTACAATTACTTGAAATATTTATATTTATAATTTTTTTTGCTCGTTTTTCGGACTCCGGAATAAACTCAGAATTTTCTGCTGTTTTATCCGAGAGTATTTCAAGACTGCCAGGGTTTGCCAGGATTTTACGACGTTGTTTGGTTAAAGAAAATAAAGACTCTGAAAATTCTTGTTGCTCTCTGAGACTGATATTCATGACTCTTCGGGCATCTTCTCTGGTCAGTTCACCACACATGGCGGGCATGCGCAGAGCTATGCGATTGGCGTCTTTTATCTCTCCGGTTCCATGTTGCTTTGAAACTGCGAACAGAGACTCTATATTATCAGAAGTTATTGGCATTCCTATATTTTCTAATTTAAGCTCCTTGGCAATTATGATATGTTTGTCTAACCAATTAGTAAAACCTGTACGCACAGATGATCGCGGAGGAATGGCTTCAAGCAGCTTTTTACTTTCTTCA
The DNA here is from genome assembly GCF_017377395.1 of Desulfonema magnum. Taxonomy (GTDB): domain Bacteria; phylum Desulfobacterota; class Desulfobacteria; order Desulfobacterales; family 4be13; genus Desulfonema_C; species Desulfonema_C magnum. The sequence goes on from NZ_CP061800.1 coordinate 2,868,877, forward strand.
TAAGTTTCCAGGTTAAGCCCCTTAGTTTTAAGTATTTTCTGGCATTCTGAAAGAGTACCTGAGTCGCGAAGAAAACATTCTATAAAATTTCTGCACCTCGGAATCTGATCAATGCCTGCTCGCAGCTTTGAAAGGACGGATCCCTTTGGGGCACGACCTCTCGGAGAATGTCTGAGCAACTGAGCCGCCCAATTCACCAGGCGGCGGAGGTTCATAAATCTTGATTTTGTTGAAACCTTCGGAGGTGCAAGACAGGCAAGAACAGTCTGTTTGAATTTTTTTGAAACTTTACCGACCGCAGAGATAAAGATATCAAACATCGGATGATTCTGATATTCATGTTTTAAAAGATTAGCGACAGTGTGTGATATATCGTCAATGCTGACACTGGGAAGGCCTTGTTCCGCCAAAAGCCTGGTAGCTTTGGCAAGGTCTGTTCCTCCGTCTTTGAGATATGCTACCGGCATTCCCCCGATACCGATAACTTTTTTCAAAAAATCAGCTATGGCCTCACCAGTCCAGGATACTGCTACTGAAACAGCAACGCAGTTTACATCTTTAAGAGTAGGAGCGGTTTCATTCAAATCATGATGGTTAGCATTCAATGACAGCAAAGTAAGAATTTTACCTTTTCCTAAGGCAATACTGATATCTATTATATAAACAAAGCCGTTGGAAAACGGATTGCTGTTAATTTCAGCCCCGCGCAGCGGGACGGCATTTCGGAGTCTTGCTACGGATAATCGGGTGACCCAGTTAATAATTGTCTGAACACATGGGACTTTTGTTATTCCCAAGTAATCAGCAAGAACTCTGAGAACTCTCGGTACCGCTCGGAAACTTATATGAGCAACTATAAAAAGCTTCAAACAAATATAGATAAGTTCTTCTTTGTTGTGAACAGGCTGAGTATTTTTCTGACGTTCTTTTTCCAGTTGTTTTCTGGCTTCATCGGCATCTTTCTTGTATTTATCACGCTCTTTTTTAATACGGCGCTTTTCTTTTTCATGATAACGTGCATTCTTGCCACGTTCAATCGCTTTTTTCTTCCAGTTATCTCTGCTTTTTATCAATTTGGACTTTGAACTCATAATAATCCTCGTAATTTTATTAATATTGACATAATAGTATGGTAAATATGTTAAAATAACAATCAAACTATATATTATCAAGATGAATCTATAATTGATTACATGAAGAGGTCCAAATTGTAGTTAAAAAAATTAAGCCAAAAAGGCTGTTTTTAGACGCCCCAGTTCACCACACATGGCGGGCATGCGCAGAGCTATGCGATTGGCGTCTTTTATCTCTCCGGTTCCATGTTGCTTTGAAACTGCGAACAGAGACTCTATATTATCAGAAGTTATTGGCATTCCTATATTTTCTAATTTAAGCTCCTTGGCAATTATGATATGTTTGTCTAACCAATTAGTAAAACCTGTACGCACAGATGATCGCGGAGGAATGGCTTCAAGCAGCTTTTTACTTTCTTCATAAGTTTCCAGGTTAAGCCCCTTAGTTTTAAGTATTTTCTGGCATTCTGAAAGAGTACCTGAGTCGCGAAGAAAACATTCTATAAAATTTCTGCACCTCGGAATCTGATCAATGCCTGCTCGCAGCTTTGAAAGGACGGATCCCTTTGGGGCACGACCTCTCGGAGAATGTCTGAGCAACTGAGCCGCCCAATTCACCAGGCGGCGGAGGTTCATAAATCTTGATTTTGTTGAAACCTTCGGAGGTGCAAGACAGGCAAGAACAGTCTGTTTGAATTTTTTTGAAACTTTACCGACCGCAGAGATAAAGATATCAAACATCGGATGATTCTGATATTCATGTTTTAAAAGATTAGCGACAGTGTGTGATATATCGTCAATGCTGACACTGGGAAGGCCTTGTTCCGCCAAAAGCCTGGTAGCTTTGGCAAGGTCTGTTCCTCCGTCTTTGAGATATGCTACCGGCATTCCCCCGATACCGATAACTTTTTTCAAAAAATCAGCTATGGCCTCACCAGTCCAGGATACTGCTACTGAAACAGCAACGCAGTTTACATCTTTAAGAGTAGGAGCGGTTTCATTCAAATCATGATGGTTAGCATTCAATGACAGCAAAGTAAGAATTTTACCTTTTCCTTCACTACCGTACACTTTTTATAATAATCTGATTTTATTTTATAAATTGTATGTGACACAGGTTCCGTTTATGATTGATGACTAGAGAGTCGGATTGAACATTTGAAAGGCAACCGGAACAGGTATGTCGTAATTTAAAAAATATTCCAACAGGCTCAGACCTAATTGAAAGAGACTCAGATCACATCGGTCGGCACGGTGAATAATTCTGTCCCAGCCCTGTTCCGTTGCCAGTGTTCCCAGGAACACAATCCAGATGTAGGCAAGACACGCTCCGATCATAAGGCGGCGCAACCGGTCAGGGTCGGAAATATGACTTTTATGAATATTAAACCCCCGGCTTTTCTGGTCGGAAAAAAATGTTTCGATACGAAACCGTTTGGAATAATATTGGCAGGCTTCCCAGGGCGATCTCATATTCGTAACCAGATATATCGGTTCCTTATTTCCTTTCGCCCACCAGACGACAACCGTCACCGGTCCGTATTTTTTATTTGTGAACAAAACATTGCGTATGTACCGATAGCTGTCCGGAACCGTGAACACACCGAGAACATTAAGACGATGCTCCTCTCCGTCCCAAAAAATTTTGGTATTATATGCCGTTCGGCACACATACAGCCATCCCCGTTCGGCCAGATTTTTTTGCAAACCGACACCGTCGAACTCTCCGTCACCAAGAAAAATAACCTTCTGCGCGGATTCCGGTATCACGTTGGCAACCTCCCCGACCAGTCCGACATGGCTTTCTTCCGGGAAATGACCTTTCTTACCTCTGACCACCGTGTAAGCAAGGGGCAGGGCACGTTTTTTATAAATCACACTGATCATCAGGGTTACGCATCCCCGGCCGACCGTGCTTCCGTCCATTGCCAGCACAATTTCGGAAAGTCCCAGACTGATCAGCAGCGCCTGTGCGAACGGCAGAAAAAATGTTTCAGATTCAATGCTGTCATTGGAAATCCAACGTTTTATACGCTTTTCCACACTCGCCGGCGCGGCGTTCTCATCCGGAACTTTGCCTGCAATTTTCGGAAGCTGGCAGCTCCCGCTCCCCGTGATGCCGCTGATTATCGCGGCCAGCGTGTTCAGGCGCCGGGCCTCGTTTCCCTTCGGCTGTTTCGGATACATATTGTCCAAAGCCTTTCTGATCTCACGATATCTGTTCACATTGTCGCTCATGACAGCCTCCCTGTTATCTGTTATTTTCTGAAAGCTGTCATACCATTATTATATTTTTCTGTTAAGATTTTTTTGTGTCATAATCTCAGATGAGTAATATTTACTCAGAAAAAACAGCCGATGGTGAATCTTAAAAAAATTTAAAAAACAAACAGTTATTTAAATTTCAAACCAACTATGGTCGTCTTTATATAATAATTAAAAATAGTTAAAAAAAGTGTACGGTAGTGAACCTTTTCCTAAGGCAATACTGATATCTATTATATAAACAAAGCCGTTGGAAAACGGATTGCTGTTAATTTCAGCCCCGCGCAGCGGGACGGCATTTCGGAGTCTTGCTACGGATAATCGGGTGACCCAGTTAATAATTGTCTGAACACATGGGACTTTTGTTATTCCCAAGTAATCAGCAAGAACTCTGAGAACTCTCGGTACCGCTCGGAAACTTATATGAGCAACTATAAAAAGCTTCAAACAAATATAGATAAGTTCTTCTTTGTTGTGAACAGGCTGAGTATTTTTCTGACGTTCTTTTTCCAGTTGTTTTCTGGCTTCATCGGCATCTTTCTTGTATTTATCACGCTCTTTTTTAATACGGCGCTTTTCTTTTTCATGATAACGTGCATTCTTGCCACGTTCAATCGCTTTTTTCTTCCAGTTATCTCTGCTTTTTATCAATTTGGACTTTGAACTCATAATAATCCTCGTAATTTTATTAATATTGACATAATAGTATGGTAAATATGTTAAAATAACAATCAAACTATATATTATCAAGATGAATCTATAATTGATTACATGAAGAGGTCCAAATTGTAGTTAAAAAAATTAAGCCAAAAAGGCTGTTTTTAGACGCCCCAGATTAAAACTTATTAATTTTTTTAAAAATTTTTGATATTTTGATATACTGATAGTGATAAAAAATTTTGTTAAGGAGAATAGTCATGATGAGAAATAAAATAATTTCAAAAATGAATGTTGTATTTATTTTCATTATACTATTAATTATTTTTAGTGGGTGTGTTATTAAAAAATTTAAATTTGGAGACTCCTCCGTACCGCAATCCGAAAAAAACTCTGCTCAAACAAACGCTTCGAAAATAAATAAAAAGTCATTTTTTAAATCTCCTCGGATAAGGGAATACAAAGTTGGGATGTCCCTAGAAAATCAGCCAATTGAATGTTTTGTTATTGGTGAAGGCAAGGACGTCATTCTTATCTTGGCATCTATGCATGGCAATGAGCAGGCAGGTACAAAACTCGCCTATCGTCTCTATAGTTATTTTCGGAACCGAAAGCATTGGAAACTGCTTCGGGAACGAAAAGTTCTAATTATGCCTGAAATAAATCCGGATGGTGTAAAACACAATAGTCGCTACAATGCAGGGAAAGTGGATATAAACCGTAATTTCCCAGCAGCAAATCGTAAAAATGGTGGGTATAACGGGCCAAAAGCTTTTTCCGAACCAGAAACCCGTGCCATTTTTGAAGTCATTATGAAGTATCATCCCAAACGTATAATCAGTGTTCGAAAAGTTTTGGGCTGCATTGACTATGACGGACCCGGCGAGGGCTTGGCCAACCATATGGGAAAATACTGTGATTTGTCTGTTCAAAAATTAGGTTCTCAGCCTGGCTCATTCGGAAGCTACGCTGATGAAACTTTAGGTGTTCCATTTATAACATTCGGAATGCCCAGAGAAATATCTGAAGAGCCTGAAAAATTATGGAGAGATTATGGGGATGCACTTCTGGCGGCAATAGTATATCCTTCTTATTTGAAAGGGAAGCCGCCAGAGAGAGTTAAAGCTCAGACAAAAGCTGAAGCCAGAAAATCAGCAGGGAAAACCTCAGAAGTATCAGGAAAGAAATCGAATTTTGAAAATGCTGAAGCTAAATTTCAAGAAGCTGTGGAGTTGTTTAAAAAAGGATGGTATCTGTCAGCTAAAAAAAAATTTGAAGAGTCACTGCGCATCAATAAAAATTGCCCAAAGTGCAGGGAGTACATAAAAAACTGCAAAGATAACTATTCGAATATCCATTACAGCAGAGGAGTCAGCCACTTTAAAAAAGGAAAATGGGAAAAGGCTGTTGAGGAGTTTGAAAAGGTCAGAAAAGTTGATCGCAATTATAAAAAAATAAGCTACTATATTAATGAAGCCAACCGTAGAATTAATGAAGCTGACCGCAGAGCGAAAAAGTCCCTTGATAAATCTCAGTTAAAGAAAGCTATGGCCTTATTTAAAGAAGGAGACTACCTGTCAGCTAAGAAAAAATTTGAGGCGTTAGTGCCCGACAAAAATTGCAGGGAACACATCCGCAAATGCAAAGAAGCATCCACAGCGGTTAAAAAAGGGAATCAGCATTACAAAAACAAGAAATATCAGCAGGCACTGACTTATTATAAGAAAGTTGTTGAACTAAATCCTAATGATAAAACCTCAGTTGAACGTATCAGAAAATGTGAGGAGGAAATATACAAAGATGAACATTATGGGAAGGGTGTTTCATATCTTGCAAATAAACAACCAAAAGAAGCTGTTAAAGAATTTGAACTGGTTCAGAAAGCTGATTCTGACTACAAAAATGTAAATCAGAAAATTGACGAGGCAAAGAAAATGATTGATGAAATCAGAGTTCAGGAAGATAAAGCAAATGTGTTAGCCAAACATCTGAATAACGGAATTAATTTCTTCAACAACAAGAAATACGGGGAAGCTATTACTTAAAGGTTTCCCGAAAATTTAACTTAAACTTGCAAAGCCTTATTTAATAGGTGTTTATAAATTCGTCATCCCGCAAGAGCCGATTTTAACCGACTTTTATATTTATCGACACCTCCTATTTTGGTTAACTCATGGATAACACACGCTGTTTTTTTATTTTTCAGAATTTTTGCGACCCTCCGCTGCTTTTCGAGTATTGTGCCGTCCGTTCCGATCCCCGGAAGACCGGCATTCAGCAGAAGCCAGGCACAGTACACGAGACTGACATGCGATTCGACGGAGGAGAAATGCTTTGTGGCGATGTCTCCGAATCCGAGATGCATTTTGACATGTTTGAAATTTCTGATTATAACGGATTTAGGGGAGGGCCGACTAAGCCCTGTAAGGGCGGCATGTTTGTAGCAGCAGGTTTGCAGGCCCCCCGCCAAGCCCCGTGGGGGCGGCATGTTTATAGCAGCCAGGTTTGCAGCCCCCCCGCCAAGCCCCGTAAGGGCGGCATATTCGCAACATGATTTGCTACAAATATGCCGCCCCTGCGGGGCCTTCCCGGCCTCCCCTAAATCCGTTATAGGAATGAGCATGAAATAATATGCCCATTTTGATTTTTATATGTTAAAAAATTGCGTAATCCTGTAAAGTGTATTTCAAAATCACTTTATCAAAAGGAGATTATTATGCAACCCTATTCCTTAGAAGTAGAAGAAATCATGCGGCGATACTATGAGAGTCTGAATGAAAAAGACCGCCGGCGATATGCCGGTATTGAAGCTTTGAAATTGGGACATGGCGGACAAAATTATATTGCCAAAGTCTTGGGTTGCAGCAGGCGGACTGTGCGCAAAGGAGCGATCGAAGTAAGCGGCCTGCCCGGACACATCGTAGCAAAACAAATTGGAAAATCTCCTGCTGAATCTTCTGAAATACGTAAAAAAGGTGGCGGACGCAAACAGTATCTGACTGAGCACCCTGAAATAGACGAGCAGTTTTTGAATGTGGTGCGTGAGCATACAGCAGGAGATCCGATGGATGAAAAGGTACGATGGACAAATCTGAGGGAGTGGGAAATCGCGGAGGCTCTGGAAAAAAAATACGGAGTAAAAGTGAGTCGTAACATTGTCCGTCAATTGCTCAAAAAGCATGACTATCGGTTGCGTAAAGCTCAGAAACGCAAACCTATGAAAAAAAACGTACCAGATCGCGACGCTCAGTTTGACAATATTTTGAAACTCAGATCAGAATACCGGAAGGCCGGTAATCCCGTTATCAGCATGGATACCAAGAAAAAAGAATATCTTGGAAATTTTTACAGGAAAGGCCGACTATATACGCTGGAGGAATTGCAAGTTTTCGATCATGATTTTACAAGTTTTGCCGAAGGTGTCATAATTCCGCATTGTTTTTATGACCTGCGACTCAATATCGGGTATGTTCAGGTGGGAACAAGTCATGATACCAGTGAATTTGCCTGTGACAGTTTCCGTCATTGGTGGTATGGTTACGGTTGCCGAATATATCCAAATGCCACGTCAGTTTTGATATTGTGCGATGGTGGCGGCAGCAACAGTTCCCGACATTACCTTTTCAAACAAGATTTACAAATTCTGGCGGATGAAATCGGGATTGAAATCCGAATCGCTCATTACCCGCCCTATTGTTCCAAATTTAATCCGATCGAACATCGCCTGTTTCCTCATATTACTCGTGCGTGTCAGGGAGTAATCTTTTCAAGTTTGGAGGTGGTGACTGATCTGATAGCCAAAACACATACCAAAAAAGGTTTAAAAGTCTTTGTCCATGTTATTGATAAAGTCTATGAAACCGGTCGAAAAGTTGCTGAAACTTTTAAATCAGAAATGCGAATTGTATTCGACAAAATTTTACCCAAATGGAATTATCGTGCAATTCCAATAAATTAAAATGGGAAAGTTATTTAATACCGATTCCATAATCAGAAAATGTTTTATTCCCTGAAAATTTATATTTTACTGCAATCCTCACTCGTTAATGACGCAATTTTACAGATTTCCTTCAGAAATTTGTGGTTCCCCTCCCGGAAATGTTTTCTTGACACATAACTATTGCTACTATAAAAATTAGTAGTGTCAGAAATATCCTGACTGTTCCTGCGGGATTAGCAAGGCCGGCGGGGACCAGTCCGGATTTATCAATTTCAACGGGGCGGCAACGGGCATACCCTCGCAATTTTTCAACCTGCTGATTTTCATGATTATAACGAATTCAGAGGAGGGACAGAGACTGCACAGGCCCTGTAAGGGCGGCATATTTGCAGCATACAAGCCGGCCATATCCCCGGCCAAGCCTAACTCCTTTATAATCAATGATTTTCAGACAAATACAGATTACTTTTCCGACTCATGCGGTCGGCAATTCTCAGTACGGACTGAAACAATCTAAAATTAAGGAGGTACAACATGTTGAACAAATTAAGTTTATGGCTAAAAATAGCAATTACTTTCGGAGTGTTGTTATTTTTTTTGGTTGCGGTGTCGCTGGTCGCGTGGAAGGCGTTGAGTGATACGGCCGACGGCTTTACCACATATCGTGAGCTTGTACGGGATACCAACATATCAGGACATCTTCTGGCAAATATCCTGACGGTGGACACAAATGCCAAACAGTTTTTTATCCGGGGGGGAGCTGCTGAAAGACAGCATTACAAGGAAGCATGGGATAAAATGAAGGGATTTCTCAGGCAGGCAGAAAAAGATATCCGAGACCCGGAACGATCCGCCATTATTGCCCACGTCGGCACAGAAGCGCATGAATACAACACCGCATTTGAGAAGATGGCGGAGTACATGAAAACTCGTGACAAAAAAGTGAAAGAGGCACTCATTGTCAACGGCGAACTTATGGAAAAAGGGATGACGGAGATCATGCAGTCGGCCAGACAGGATGATGACATGGATGCCACCTATTATTCAAGTCTTGCTTTGCGGCAACTTTTGCTGATCCGCCTGTATGTCTTCAGATTTCTCAATACCGACGATAGTTCGGCCGCGGATCGCGTACTCGCGGAGTTTTCAAACTTACAGGAAAATATGAGAAGACTCGGTAAATTTATGGAACATCCTGTCTGGCTCAAGCTGCTCAAAGGAGTCAGAGAACAGGCCGACATTTACATAAAAACCTTTACTCAGATCTGTCAGATTACAGAAGCTCGGAATAAACTCATTGTCGAAACGCTCAACCGTCTTGGCCCTCTGATTGCCAAACGGGCAGAGGAGATTAATCTTTCGGTAGGCACTGAACAAGACGAACTTGCCCCGGAACTTGCAGAGTCCAACAACAAAAGTCTCCTTATCATCAGCATCATTGCCCTCACAGCTCCTGCCATAGGAATTCTTATTGCCATTTTAATTGTGAAAAACATGAACAAAGGTATCAGAAACGCCATCCATGTCACAAAAGCAGTGGCCGAAGGTGATCTGGCCTATGATATTCAACTAAGCGGAAAGGATGAAATAAGTGATCTTCTGGGCAATATGAAGCATATGGTCGAAGGGTTAAATAACAGAGCGAATGTTGTTAAACAAATATCCCATGGTGATCTGACAGTAGAAATCAGAACCCTTTCAGATAAAGATATCCTTGGGCAGTCCCTTGGTCTGATGGTTGATACGGCCAGGGAAAGGGCTAAAATGGTTGAACAGTTTGCCAACGGTGATCTCACGGTGGAAATGAAACCCCTTTCAGACAAGGATGTCCTTGGAAAATCCCTTTCCCTCATGCTGGACGCTGCCTGGGACAGAGCAAAAATGGCGGAAGAGGTTGCAAACGGCAATCTCACGGTAAATATGAAAGTGCTTTCGGATAAGGATGTTCTTGGAAAATCCCTCTCCCTCATGCTGGAAGCCGCTCGGGAAAGGGCTGAGATGGTCGGACAGTTTGCCAGAGGTGATCTCACAGTAAACATGAAAATGCTTTCAGATAAGGATGTTCTCGGGCAATCCCTTTGCCTGATGGTGGAAGCCGCCCGTGAAAGAGCTGAGATGGTCGGGCAGATAGCCAACGGCGACCTGACGGTAAAGATGAAAATGCTTTCGGACAGGGACATTCTCGGGCGGTCGCTTTCCCGTATGGTGCAAAGGCTTTGTAATATCGTTGCTGAAACCATGACCGCTGCGGACAATGTCGCTATCAGCAGCCAGGAGATGACATCCAGTTTGGAGGGAATATCTCAGGGGGCCTCTGAACAGGCGGCTTCGGCCGAAGAAGTGTCGGCTTCCATGGAGCAAATGGCATCAACCATCAGTCAGAATGCGAACAATGCGCTGGAGACCAGAAATATAGCGTTGAAATCCGCTGAGAATGCCCGGACTGGCGGAAACTCAGTCACCAAAACCGTAACCGCGATGAAGGATATCGCTGAGAAGATTTCGATCATCGAAGAACTTTCCCGTCAGACTGACATGCTGGCGCTGAATGCCGCTATTGAGGCGGCCCGGGCCGGAGAACACGGCAGAGGGTTTGCGGTGGTGGCATCCGAGGTTCGCAAGCTGGCAGAGCGGAGTAAGGGGGCGGCTGTCAAAATTGCTAAACTGTCGGAAACCAGTGTGAATATTGCGGAAACAGCAGGCGAGATGCTGGGCAGACTTGTACCGAATATTCAGAAAACCTCGGAACTTGTCCAGGAGATCAGCGTCGCATCCCATGAACAGAACAACGGGGCAGAACAAGTCAACAAAGCGATTCAGCAGTTGGACAGGGTTATTCAGCAAAACGCCTCAACTTCTGAGGAAATGGCTTCAACTTCTGAGGAACTGGCAAATCAGGCGGAACAACTCCGGCAGCAGATCAGGTTTTTCAGAATTGCTGAGGATTCTGTGAAAACTAGCGGTAAAACCGGGACAAAGAGACAGGGCAAAAAGCCAGAGAATGAAAATAAACTCAGATACAGATATGTCAGAAGTACAGACCTTGAGAGCGATTTAAGGAGCATGGAAGAAAATGGCAGTGATTCAGAATTTGAAATGTATTAACCGGAGAAAAGATAATGAGCGGGGGTTATCTGTTAAAAGGCTTTCCCGATATCCTCCTGGAAACAGAGGGAGGATACCGGCTCGGATTTGTCAGTCCGACCCGAACTGATCTGCCCGAATGCAGATCATGGCTCTGCTTTTTCATATTTTGTTTTAACTGACAGATCATGAAGGAACCTCAGAAATAACGTAAGTTAGACAGTGGATATTCATCTCACACAGATAAAACTTTATGGGAGGATAACAACATGCAAAGAAAACTAAAATTCAGTGTTGTAATGGCTTGTGTCATCGCGGCAGCTATCTCTTTTCATATTTTCGGGGGACCGGCCATTGCCCAGACCCTTGATATCGGGAGCATGTACAAACCCCCTCTTTCAAATGAGAAAGGGACAGGCATGATAGACCTGATCATCAAAGAGGTTTTCTCCAGAATAGGGATAAAGGTTGAAATTATTCTGGTAGCAAGCACTCATGCTTTGGCAAAAGCCAATAAAGGGCTTTACGACGGAGATATTATGCGGGTCGGAGGGGCAAGCCGGAATTATCCCAATCTCATTCAGGTTCCTGAAACAATATATGACTTTGATTTTGTCGCATTCAGCAAAAACCTGAATATTCCCTTGACCGACTGGGAGGGGTTGAAACCTTACAGAGTTGCTGTTCCGGCAGGATGGGTTGAGACAGACAATCATGTGACTGAGGAAAACACAAAAACCCTGGTCAGACTTGGCAGCCCTTTCAAGCTGTTTAATACCCTGAAGAAAAATAAAACAGACCTTATTATCTACGAGCGTTTAATGGGATATGAACTTATCAAAGAGCTTGGCCTGTCAGATATCCATGTTCTTGAGCCTCCGCTTTCAAGCAAGAAGATGTACTTGTATCTGCACAAGAAGCATAAGGACTTAGTACCCAGGGCGGCTGAAGCCACAAGAGCAATGAAACAGGACGGAACCTTTCAAAAAATTGTTGATAAAACCCTGAGTAACTATTCAAAATAGGTATCGGGGACCAAAAAAGTTCGTAAGTACCTAACCATAAATTTTTAATATCTGCCTGTGAAAGAAACCCGGCTTTTTTTTCCGGAATGATGTGTCTCGGATAAAGAAAAAACCCGCTTTTCTCCGCACTTCGCGTAAAAAAAGATGTATAAAAAACTTTTGCTCAGGTACTTAGGGATTTCCCCAAAAATAAAATACCCACCTTGTGCGGTGGGTTGCGCTTCGCTTCACCCACCCTACATTTTTTGTATCGGGTATATTATTTATTTCGTGTTCCCTTATTTCCGCGTTCAGGCGGCTTTTCGTACCCGGAAAACTTCTGTTTTCACTCAGGCCGCCTGAACGCGGACCTACGAACTTTGTAAGGAGGACAGATAATGAAAACAAAAAGTTTTGTACGTTTGGCAGGTTTTTGGGCTATTGTTCTATGTCTGGCATTGGCTGTTATGTCTGGAAAGTCTCAGGCTGAACAAGAGAAACTCATAAAGATTGGGATACTTGGCCCTTTAAAATCTCCGGCAGGAAAGGGAATCCGCTGGGCTGCGGAGATGGCGGCTGAGGAAATCAATGCTCAGGGAGGAATTCTTGGAAAACAGATAAAATTATTTTTTTCAGACAGTAAATACAGACCAGAGATAGGCGCATATGGATACACAAAGCTTGTAAAACAGGATAAGGCTATCGCCGTGATCGGTTCAGCTTCCAGCAGTGTTTCGCTTGCCGTGATGGAACAAATGCGGCGTTACAAAGTGCCTTTTTTGCCCACTGGCGCGGCAAGCCCTGAGATCACTGATAAGGTGAGTGCAGATTACGACAAATACAAATATCTTTTCAGAGTATGCCATAGTTCTCTTGAAATGTCTTATTTTACTACATATTGGCTTATTAACGGATTTGCCAAAACTCGCAACCTGAAAAGCGCCGCCCTGATGATCGAAAATGCCGTATGGACAGGCCCTATCGCTAAAAAATGGGAAAAAAGTCTCAGAGAAGCGGGAATAGAAATTCCGGTATTTGAATATTTTGATGAAAAAACCACGGACCTTACGCCGATTCTTTCCAAAATCATAAATAGTAACGCTGAAGTGATATGTGTGTTATCTTCGCATGTGAATGCGGCCGTTTACGTTAATCTGTGGGCGAATATGAAAGGGCCGATCATGATGGGTATCACAGCTTCAAGTTCTACAATATGGGAATCCACCCGCGGAAAAGCATTAAGTCTGATTGATATGCTTTATCCGGGGATTATCGGCTTAACTTCCCACGATAAGCCGTTTTGCGAAAAATATGTAAAAAAATATAAAATAACACCGGAATATACATCCCCTTACACATATGACGCCATGTATATCCTTAAATCAGCCGTTGAAAAAGCAACGTCCGCGGAACCGGCGGCGATTTTAAAGACACTGGAAAATACAGACTGTAATGGCGTGATGGGCAGATGGGTTTTTGACAAAGCATCTCATCATCCTAAATTCGGGCCGGGATATCGTCAATTAATGATGGTACAATGGCAGGTTCCGGGAAAGCTGTGCATTATCTGGCCTGAAAATATAAAGAACTGTGATTTTATTCTTCCTCCGTGGTATGAGTAACGTTTTTACTGGGAGGCGTAATTATGTTGCCACTTATTCCGGATGCGAAAAATGATTTTCACCTTCCGAATAACTGAATGTGCTTACTCCTGACCGCCGCAATTTTACATATCCGATTTCTGAGTTCTTGCTAAAATGTAAGTTCAGCATACCTTTTAACACTCAGACGGAACAACGTCGGCCAGAAGAAGGAGGAAAAAAATAAAATGCTCAAAAACATAAAACTCAGAACCAAACTTCTGGCAGCCTTTTTGGCGGTAGGTCTCATTCCGTTTATAACTGTTGGAATCATAGCATTTGTTAATTCTCAAAAGGCGCTGTCCGACCAGGCTTTTAGCAAACTTGAGAGTGTCAGAGAGCTTAAAAAGGCCCAGATTGAGGATCTTTTCAGCGAGCGCAAAGTTGATATGGATGTTCTCATTAAAACAGTGGCAACACTCAGGCAGGCAGCTTTTGAGAAACTGAGAACTGTCGAGGAGATCAAAAAGGCCCAGGTGGAGGAATATTTTAAAAAATGTCTGAGTGATATAAGGGTCATATCCAGGAATGCCACAATTGCCGAGGCATTGGACAGTTTTGCTTATGCAATTGACGAACATGGTCGTCTCAATGAAAATTTATATCAGTTTCTTGAAGAAGAAAAATACGGAAGTTCCCTGAAACAGTTTAAGCATGAATACGGCTATTATGATCTGTTACTTATCACAAAGGATGGAAATGTTGCTTATACCTTAAATAAAGAATCTGATCTGGGACAGAATCTGATCAGCGGTCACTTAAAAGACAGTGTTCTCGGAAGATGTTTCCGGAACGGGCTGAAGGGTCTGTCCGTACAGGATTTTGAGCTGTATCCTCCTTCTGACAATCAGTATATTTCCTGTATTTCAGCCCCGGTTTTACAACACGGAGACACGATGGGGGTGATCGCTCTCAAATTAAACAAAGATGCTCTCAATACAATCGTCCGACGGCGTAAGGGGATGGGAAAGACAGGGGAAACTTATCTTGTGGGCAAATGGGAGAACAGAATCAGCTACCGAACTGACCGGATACTCAGAAAAGGAAAAATGGGTGAGGCAAAATCAGACAATGATGCTGATAAGGCGTTCTCCGGTGAAACCGGGTCAGAGATCAAAATCGGCAGTGCCGGAAAAATGGAGATCATCAGCTATGCTCCGCTGGAGATTCCCGGACTGAACTGGGCCATACTCACCACAATGCGCCTGGAAGAAGTCATCGCTCCCAAATTTGAAGGGGAAGATGAAGATTATTTTGCCAGCTATATCAGAGACGACGGATACGCTGATCTTTTTCTGATTCATCCCAAAGGGCATATCTTTTATTCGGCTGTCCATGAATCAGATTATGATACAAATATCCTTAACGGCAAATATTCTGATACGGGACTGGGCAGGCTGGTTCGGCAGGTATCAGAGACCCGAACATTCGGGTTTGCCGATATTCAGCCTTATCCTCCTTCTGGCGGAAAACCGTCAGCCTTTATGGCCTGTCCCGTAATTCACAACAGTGAAATTAACATGGTGGTCGCGTTACAGATTCCCGTTGACGTCATTAACGATGTTATGCAGGAACGCTCCGGCATGGGAAGAACTGGCGAAGCTTATCTGGTGGGACCTGACAAACTTATGCGTTCAGATTCCTATTCAGAACCGGAAAACTATTCTGTGAATGCTTCTTTTGCCCATCCGGAAAAAGGAAGCGTTGACACGAAAGCAGTTCAGGAGGCACTGGATAAAAAAACAGGCCGGGACATCATCAAAAATTATATTGGCAGAGAAGTTCTCTCTGCTTATACGCCGCTGAAGGTATGGGATACAACGTGGTCGCTGATTGTTGAGATTAGGACGGAAGAAGCTTTTGTTTCATTAAGAGAACTTAAATTGCTGATGAATGCGGTGGTAATAATTGTCGTTCTGTTTATTTTTGTGTTTACTGTTTTGCTTGCCCGATATATTATCAAACCTGTCAACCAGGTGATTACCGGTCTTGCAAAAAGTTCGTATCAGGTAGCCTTTGCCGCGAGTGAGGTTTCCGCAAACAGTCATATACAGTCCGAAAATGCCTCGGACCAGGCAGCAGCCGTGGAGGAAACTTCGGCTTCTTTGGAAGAGATGAGTGCTATGAGCCGGGAGACTTCGAAACTTAGCCTGGGGGCAAAGCAATTGATGAATGAGAATATAGAAAAGTCAGGGCGGTCATTAAAAGCCCTTATTGAGCTGACAAGGAAAATGACTCAGATTGAGGCGGACAGCGGGCAGATGGGACAGATTATAAAAAACATTGATGAGATTGCTTTTCAGACCAATCTTCTGGCGTTGAATGCGGCAATAGAAGCGGCTCGGGCCGGAGAAGCAGGAGCTGGATTTGCGGTTGTGGCTGACGAAGTGAGAACCCTGGCCCTTAGGACAACAGAAGCCGCTAAAAACACTCAGGTGTTGTTAGAGTCTGCTGTGGGACGGGTCAGTCAGGCAACGCGTTCAATCAGGGATATTAATAAAGATTTTGAAGGGATTATTGAGTCCGCAACCACAATGGGCGAGAAAACAGCCGCTATTACCGAGGCAAGCAGGGAAGTAAGCAGGGGGATTGAACAGATCAGCCTGTCTTCAAGCGACATAGAAAAAGTAACCCAGCAGGTTGCAGCCAGTTCTGAGGCGTCCGCGGCCGTGTCCGAGAAACTCGCAGCCCAGGCAGAGGTGATGAAAGCATTTGTAAATGAACTCGAGGAGCTTGTGGAGGGAATATTGAGAATTGAGAATTGAGAATTGAAAAGCACCGGGTGAAAATTTTTGGCAAAGGGTTTTTTCCGCCTGTGAAAAAAAACGCTTGACATCTAAAATGCAATAGTATAAAAGTTTTTAAAAATTAATTTGAAAAGGAAAGGTTTTTTCAGTGACACAGATTTTTGCAGACAACTTTTGGTATTTTAGCTACTATTATTTTACCAGCACTGGTCTGTCTGGGGGTCGCTGAACTTTACCAAAACATCATAAAGCGATAAAAGCCGTGGGCAGACTGAAGCCCACGGCTTTTTTTTATTCAAGAAAAAGGTCGTGGAGAAAAAAACTTCACGACCTTTTTTTGTTTTTTTAGGTGTTAGGTGTTAGGTGTTAAGTGTTAAGTGTTAGGTGTTAAGTGTTAAGTTGTCAGCTATTAAGAAAGAACAAAGCTGAAAGTTCCGAAGACTTGTTACTTAACCAACACATAACACTGACACCTGACACTTAACACCTAACACCTAACACCTAACACTTATTAAAAAAGAGGCACATCATGACGATCTTAGGCAAACGAATTCGGATGGAACGTATTATGAACCGGAATACCGGAAGAACTGTTATCGTACCTATGGACCACGGCATTTCCGTAGGCCCCATTCCCGGTCTGACAGATATGAAAACCACCATACAAAACATTGCGGATGGCGGCGCTAACGCCATCGTGGAACACAAGGGACTTGTGGAAGAAGGTCATCGCAAGGGTGGTTCTGATATTGGTCTTATTATTCATCTCTCCGGCTCCACAAGCCTCTCGATTTATCCCAATGCCAAAACGCTTGTCTGTTCGGTTGAAGAAGCGATAAAACTCGGTGCGGACGCTGTATCCATTCATGTCAACCTCGGAAATGGTCAGGAAAAAGAAATGCTGAATGATTTCGGGAAAGTCGCTTATGAAGCCCGCACCTGGGGAATGCCGCTGCTTGCCATGATGTATCCGAGAGGAGAAAAAATCAAGGACGAGTATGATGTCAATGTGGTCAAGCACGTCGCGCGTGTGGGAAAAGAAATGGGAGCAGATATTATAAAGGTATCATACACAGGTTCCCCGGAGTCATTCAGAGAAGTCACAGAAGGATGCGCTGCCCCGGTCGTCATTGCCGGAGGTCCCAAAATGGATTCGGACAGAGATATCCTGGAGATGGTGAAAGGATCCGTTGATGCAGGCGGTGCCGGTGTCTCCATAGGTCGTAACGTATTCCAGCACAGAGACCCCAAGCGCATGGTACAGGCCATTTCAAGTATTGTGCATGAAGGCGCTACTGTGGATGAAGGATTGGAGATTTTGGGCTAGGTTTGGAATTTGTGATTTGTGATTTGTGATTTGTGATTTGGAATTTGTGATTTGTGATTTGTGATTTGTGATTTGTGATTTGTGATTTGGAATTTGGAATTTGTGATTTGGAATTTGTGATTTGAAGTTGCAGGAGATGACCAATCCCCAGTCACAAATCACAAATCCCCAATCACAAATCACAAATCCCCAACTCGGAGGGATAAAACCATGCGAAAGATATGGATAAAGGTTGACCCGTGGGACAAGAAAATAGTGACAACAGCACTTGAAGGCGGTGCGGACGGCATCATGGTTCCACAGGGATACTCTGAAAAGGTAAAAGAACTCGGCAGGATTGAAACTATCTCCGAGGACGGTGACTTAAAACTCGGTGAAGATGTTGTTTTTTTTAATATCACCAGTGGCGAGGACGAAGAGGAGATTGTCAGGCTCAGTCAGAGCAGACAGGTTATTCTTCAGTGCAACGACTGGACCATCATTCCGTTGGAGAACCTCATCGCAAAAGGCGCGGCTGATGTTATTGCACAGGTTCAGAATCTTGAGGAGGCAGAAACAGCTTTCGGAATTCTGGAAAAAGGCGTGAATCATATCCTGTTTCAGCCGGCCGATGCAATGGAACTGAAAAAAGCACTTTCATTGCTTCGTTCAAATGATGAGAAAACCGCCCTTGATGTAGCTGAGATTGTTGAGGTCCGTGCGGTGGGAATGGGCGACAGGGTATGCGTGGACACTTGCACTTCAATGATCCAGGGCGAGGGAATGCTAGTGGGGAACAGCAGCAGCGCCCTGTTTCTGGTTCATTCGGAAAGCGTGTCAAATCCTTATGTCTCGCCCCGGCCCTTCAGAGTCAATGCTGGCCCGGTTCATGCATATACACGGGTTCCCGGAGGAAAAACCCGGTATCTTTCCGAACTTTCAGCGGGAGACCCGGTGCTTGTCATTGATTTTAAGGGAAACACCACCGTGGGAACGGTAGGACGCATCAAGGTGGAAAAGCGTCCGTTAATGTTGATTTCCGCAGCCTATGGTGATAAAAAGATAACCACCATCCTGCAAAATGCGGAAACCATCCGGCTCACAAGCCCGGAAGGCGATCCCATGTCAGTGGTAAGTCTTAAACCCGGTGATAAAGTGCTTGTGGCTTATGAAGAAGGCGGCAGGCATTTCGGCCACAAGATAGAGGAAACCATAACGGAAAAATAAGATATCATGGAACACCCTGAAAATACACAAAAAGAAAAAGCTTCCGATGACTCGGAGTGGCGTATTGATTTGCTTAGGAACACCATTGATGAGATTGACGAAAAACTTGTCCGTCTCATCAATGAACGCCTGGAAGTGGCGTTGGAAATCGGGAGAGCCAAGGCCCAAAAAGGGGCCCAGGTTTTGGACAGCGCGCGGGAGTATCGTGTTTTAAAACGCGTTGAAGACTTAAACAACGGGCCTATCAGCAAAGATGCGCTGCACCAGGTGTTTAAGCAGATCATGGCTGCATCTCGTGAAATTCAGAAACCACACCGGGTCGCGTACCTGGGGCCTGAGGCGACATTCACGCATATTGCCGCGATGAAGCACTTTGGGCGCACAGTTTCCTTTGTTTCGCAGCCGAGCATTCGCGATGCATTCAACGAGGTGGAAAAAGGATCATGCCATTACGGGGTTGTGCCGGTGGAGAATTCCATTGAGGGGGCAATCAATCATACATTGGATATGTTTTTTGAATCAGAACTTAAAATTTGCGCTGAGAAATATCAGACCATCTCCCATGATCTCCTGTCCAAAACTGGCACATTAAATGACATTCGGAAGATTTATTCTCATCAGCAGGGGTTTGCCAAGTGCCGAAGCTGGTTACAGAAATATTTGCCGGAAGTCGCGCTTGAGGAATGCGGCAGCACGGCATCTGCATTGCAGAAGACGCTCCAAACCCCGGACGCGGCTGCGATTGCCAGCAATGAAGCCGCACATCTGTATGATCTCAATGTTGTCGCGTCCAGAATTGAGGACGCTGTGAGAAACACCACCCGGTTTCTGATCATCGGACGGGATGATGTTCCCCGGACAGGCAGGGATAAAACTTCTGTCATGTTTGTGACACCGCATGTGCCGGGCGCGTTGTTCGAGGTTTTAAAACCCATGGCAGATTACAGTGTCAATATGGTGAAACTGGAATCCCGCCCCACCAAACACGAAAACTGGAGTTATTTTTTCTTTGTTGATATTGAAGGGCATATCGAAGATTCCAATGTAAAAGAAACTGTTGAAAAAATGAGAGAGATTTGCCTGTATATGAAGTTCCTGGGGTCATATCCGAGGGCTATTGAGGGGTGAGGGGGGAGAGGCGAGGGGCGAGAGGTGGGGTGATGAAAATGTTTCCAAGGCTCTGAAAAAGCTGATCCCGTTTTTGTTCCCCTCATTTTTTAACTGCCTGATTTTTAAGTCATAAAAAATTTACGGAATAAAAATGGGATCGCAATTGTCAGCCCGGTTTGTGACATTTTCATCACCCCAGGCGAGAGGTGAGGGATCAGAAGTGAAAAGAGAGTTTATATTATGATGATAAATGCCTATACTTGTCTTTATGGGATACTGGGGAAACCGGTATCCCACAGCCTGAGTCCGCTGATGCACAACATCGCTTTTTCTCATATTGGCTGGAATGGCGCATATCTTGCTTTTGAGGTGAAGGATCTTGGCGCGGCCATTACAGGAATAAAGGCTCTGGAAATTAAAGGCATAAGCGTTACTATTCCCCATAAGATTGCCGTCATGGAATTTTTAGACGAATTGGATGAGATGGCGAAGAACATCGGGGCGGTGAATACGGTGGTAAATCACCAGGGGATGCTTACCGGGTATAATTCGGACGGCCTCGGCGCCATGGCCGCGTTGTCTGAAAAAACGAGCATCAGGGAAAAGAATGTTGCGATTATCGGAGCGGGCGGGGCAGCACGTGCAATCGGTTTCGGAATATGCTCGGAACGCGGAAATGTCACCATTGTAAACCGATCAGCAGATAAAGGAGAGCGTCTGGCTGAGGCCCTCGGGGCTGATTTCTGTTCTCTTTCGGATATTGAAAAAATCAAATGCGATATTCTGATTAACACCACACCCCTGGGGATGACGCCGAACACCGACTCAACGCCGATACAAAAAAGATATCTTGAAAAAGGGATGATTGTGATGGATATTGTTTATAATCCCTTAAAAACCCGTCTGCTAAAAGATGCTCAGGAAGCAGGATGCGTCACCATTGACGGTGTTGCCATGTTTGTGTATCAGGGCGCATTTCAGTTTGAATTGTGGACAGGGAAAAAAGCCCCGGTTGAGATAATGCGAAAGGCCGTATTGATGAAACTTGAAACCTGAAACTCGGAACTCGGAACTCGGAATTTGAAATTTGAAATTTGAAACTTGCTGATTTTAAAGGAGTTAGGGGAGGGCCGACCAAGCCCTGTAAGGGCGGCGTGTTTGTAGCAACTGAAAATCTGTAATAATTATAAATATCTGACCCCAAAAAGTTACTATCAGAGACCGCTGCACTGGTTCCGTTCAGTGAGATTTTTCAGGGAAATTTATCGGATTTGTTTGAAAAAACAGCAGCTTGGCTGACTTTTGGTCTGTTCATATAACCATCTGTTTTTACTAACTTTCCCATTGAACGGAACCAATGCCGAGACCGCCGAG
Source organism: Desulfonema magnum (assembly GCF_017377395.1). Lineage (GTDB taxonomy): Bacteria > Desulfobacterota > Desulfobacteria > Desulfobacterales > 4be13 > Desulfonema_C > Desulfonema_C magnum. The sequence goes on from NZ_CP061800.1 coordinate 2,890,304, forward strand.
GTTTTGAAAACCTCGGCGGTCTTATGTCAGAAAATTTATGATCAGGTTCTTATCTGCACATAAGAAAATCTGCCGAAGCCAGTTTCAAGTTTCCAGTTTCAAATTTCAGGCAAGGAGGTTTCCATGAATGTTTATGAAGCTGAAATATGGGAGGTTGATCGTGTAACCAAGATGGTTTATTCAGGCATATGTTTCAAAGAGGGTGATAAACCTAAATTGCATAAATTAAAGAGGCTGTTCATACCGGATGGCAGGCTGATCAATAATAATGACGAAGAACCTCTGCTGACGGGCGGCATCATTCAGAAATAGACTGGTAATGAATTGTCAGGTTATTTTCAATAATGCAGGAAAGGAGATGAGAAAAGAATGGCAGAGCACAAAGATATTCAGGAACCGGAAGATTATACTGAAGCAGATTATATGGAGTTTGAGAGAAAACTTTTTTCACCGCTGGTACAGAAATCCGAGTTGGAAGATATCTGTATGACGCTTGCCCATCTTCCCACAAAACAGGCTCAGGATATCCTTATCCGATTTCGAGAATCACGTCGGGCCAGTGAGGTGGAATGGTTGGACTGTGCAGTGGAAGAAGGAGATTTTCTTTATCTTTCCCCGACAAATGAACAGGAAGAAAGAGATTATCTCGCTCTGAAAGTGATGCAGGAAATGTGGGATGAAACCATTGAGCTGCAAGTGAAGCATGATGAGGTCAGATTGGAACTGGATATGTTGGAGATCAGGTATGAAGCCATAAAATCGCTCGTTAAGAAAGGGGAAATTGAAGAGACCGAAGCCATCGGTCTTGAGAATTACAAAATTTTCAGAACCTCTGAGATGGAGACACTGGCCCGTGATATTTCCGTGAAGGAGAAAATATTTGACCAGATAAAGGCTTCCATCAGGACAGCAAAATATAAAGAGGTTGATCCGACATCTATGCGGCATGTGCATTTTACCTGAAACGGCTGCTCTGGCAGGGCCAAAAATTGCCCGCTTTGTACAATCGTTTTTCAGAAAAAAACTGCATATCATACCTTGGCCCGGTCAGACACAGACCGCTTCATCTCTGATACCAAATCATAAAATTTCATCTGCCTTGCTATTTCTGCTTTTGCAGGAATTGTTATTTTATAATGAGATTTTTTTCTTTTATTATTAATAATTTAAGCAAGACAAAGCACAATCTGCCAAGTATTTATGGATAATCCGTGGGCACTCACCAGCACTTAATTTAATTATCAGATAATATTTCATCTTGATATTTAAACAGCGTGTGATATAAGAGAAGAATTTCAGATGCACATAATGAGGAAGACATGATGAATAAACACCATAAAATTTTGGATACGGCAGAGATTGATCGCATACTCACAAGAATTACTCATGAGATCCTCGAAGTACATAAAGGGGCTGACAACCTTGCCCTCATAGGAATTCAGACCCGGGGCGTTTATCTTGCAAAACGTATATTTTCAAGGATTTATGAAATTGAAGGGGTTGAAATACCGACAGGTCATATGGATATAACACTGTACCGGGATGACTGGACCCGTATCAGTCCCAACCCCATTGTGCAGACCACGGAAATATCTTTTTCTGTGGATGAAAAACAGATTGTTTTAATTGATGATGTTCTTTTTACTGGCCGAACTGTGCGGGCCGCACTGGACGCGCTGATAGATTTTGGGAGACCGGATCGTATTGAGCTGCTTGTGCTTGTGGATCGGGGACATAGAGAGCTTCCCATTCAGGCCAATTATGTGGGAAAATTTGTTGAGACAAGACGTTCGGAAAGAGTAAATGTTTTGCTTGCAGAGCATGATGACGAGGACCAGGTTATTATTGAAGACTGAGGATAAGACTGAAGGTTGATTATGGGAACCAGAGAACACAAGGAAAACGCTGCAAAGCATGTCAAAGTCGGAATTATCACCCTTTCAAGCACGCGAAGCCTGGCAAATGACAAAAGCGGGCATTGGATCAGTGAACAGGCCGGAAAAAACGGGCATAAGGTAGTGTTTCATCAGGTTATTCCGGATGATACCGAAACCATTGCCGATGCGATTCTTTATGTTATTAACAACTACGAACCCCAGGTGCTTTTGCTGACAGGGGGAACAGGCATCACTAAAAAAGATGTTACTGTCGAGGCTGTGCGGCCTTTGTTTAAAAAGGAACTTACAGCATTCGGCGTTCTCTTTGCACAACTGAGTTTTGAAGAGATCGGTTCGGCAGCGCTGTTATCCCGCGCGACCGCAGGCACGATTGATAATACAATCCTTTTTTGTATGCCCGGAAGCCTCAATGCATGCAAACTTGCCTGTGAAGCCCTTATTTTTCCCGAACTGGGACATCTTGTAAGGCACGTTTGCGAAGGATAACCATTTTTTCTCACAGTTAGTTCCAAGGGCATGATACTCGGATCACAGCCGTTTTCGGACGGTCTGACGGGAGATTCGGTCGCTGTGACGCGCCCAAAAATGACGGTGACATTCCCGGACAGAGAGCCGGATTCACAGTAAATCCGTTTTTCCCGGATCAGCCTTTGATGCACAGGCTTTCAGGAGACTTTTTTCAACGCTGTGCTGATACTGAATTGGGTTAGGAAGTTTGGTTTTGAAAAGCTGAAAAGGCGGTCTGGAAAACAGTGAAAAATGAAACCTGGGGAGCGTAAAAGACAAACATATCTTCGAATAGGTAGAAATTTCATAAAAAAATGCTGAAAAAAAACCCGAGGATAGAAAGAAAATTTTTTTGATATTCAACTGTTTTTTTATTATTTTAATTCAACCTCCAACCGACGGATAATTGATTCGATTTCTTCTTTGGGAATTTTTGAAAAATCTATCTTCAGATTCACTCCTTTTTCCTCATCGTCTATTAAAAGCACATTGTCTTCACCTTCTTTTTTCAAACGTACAACCTTATGCGCCAGTATTTTCTGGTGAAACCCTTTCAGGTGGAGTTCTTTTGGGGGATCGCAAATGACTTTGTCTTTTACATACCCCCATGTTTCATGGCTTATGAATATTTCATCCTTCTCTGCCGCGGTTTCCAGTCTTGACGCGAGATTCACAGGGGTTCCCACAATGGTGTAATCCATCCTTTCTGATGAGCCGAAGTTTCCCACCGTGCAATATCCCGTGGCAATTCCCATTCGGCAATGCAGGGGTTCCTGATAACCCAGATCATACAATTTTTTTTGCAGATCTTTCATTTTTTCCCGCATTTCTATTGCCATGCTCACGCATCGCAGAGCATGGTCCTCATCGGAAGTAAATTCAGGATCTCCGAAAAAAACCATAATCGCGTCCCCCATATATTTATCAAGGGTCCCTCCCCATTTGATGACGATCTGGGTCATTATTTCAAGATAAAAATTCAAAAACTCTGACAGAGCTTCTCCTTCCATATGAGAACTGGTATATGTGAAATCTTTGAGGTCTGAAAAGAAAACAGTAAGCTTCTTTCTCTGGGGTTTTATTTCAACATTCCCTTTTTCATGCGTAATTTTTTTAAACAACTGAAAGGAAACATACCGGCCCAGTCTTTCCAGTATCCTGTTTAGTTTTCGCTGCTGATTATCACTGACCCGCGTTACTGTTTTGGTCTGGCGAAGAAGCTTTTTGTAGTTTTTTAAGAGACCTTTGTATTCTTTCAGAAGGGTTTCTTTACCAACCGCCTCACCCTTTAAAAGCGATTCAGCGGTTTTTAAGGTGTCCTCTTCTTTAGAAAAGATGGAATTCTCTTTTTGCATATTTGCTCCCAAAATTAACAAATAATTCTCGGAACCCATAATTATCATTTCATACTGATAATTATTATGTGCCGAATTTGCCGGGGATTATGATTTTAAAGCAATTGCGAAACTTGCAGCGTCATCTTTCAGGAGCTTTTTCAACGAGGTTGAATGTTACAGATTCCAAATCTTCCTGAAATTCTTCCCCGAACTCCAGGGCGTCTTCGTCGTCCTCTTCGTATATCCAGTTCAGGGTTATACGTTTTCCGTCACTTGCCGCCTCATCCAGTACGTCACAAAAATCCATCAGAACCTTTGAGGAGCTGCTGTTGAAATAAATAAGTTCCATATTGACAGTGATATTCTGCTCACCGATATTTTCAAGGTACTCTTCCAGCCATTCAAAAACAGGCTGATAAAAGACCGAGGTATTTTCCGGGTAAGATTTGCCTTTGATGCCAAGGGTGTGTTGCTCACAGTCAAAAGATATCTCAGGGGTATATTTCGTGGCTTCAATGATTAAGCTGTTCATTGTCTCCTTCTCCTAAATTACTATTTTCATAGAAAAAAAAGAAAGTTTGTCATCAATCGTCTTAAAATTGAACTCAATGGGTTTGCTGGCCTTTTTTGCCATGTCAATGAATCCGAGTCCGGCACCGCTACTTTCCGGAGGCGGTCCCTCCCTGCGCTTTCGTCTGTAATACTTCTTGAGTTCATCCTTGTTCATATTTTGCAGCTTTGTGAGATTTTCACGGAGTTTTCCGATTTTATTGTTGTCAACCATGTTTCCGCATAATACAAAATAATGCTTATTTTCATAACCCACTGCAATAATGCCGAGACTGAAATCTTCTTCCCTTTCATCAGAATAGCGCATAATATTCTGCGCATTTTCAACAACTGTGGAAAACACCCTGAGAACAGTGGATTTTCCGGCTTCTCCCATGGTCATGTGCTGTTCCAGGGTGGTGCCTATTTCCGCCACCAGGTTTTGGGAAATAGGACCGCTTAAACAAAAAAAGATGCCCCGCTTGCCGAGATCTTCCTTAAATTCATAAAGATCTTTTAGCATATAAGCCCCCCTTGTATTAACTGTTTATAACCAAACTTATATTAATCACATGATCTCCTGTATATTATTTCAGAAGGTTTTGTCCTGAAAAAGCTGAAATAATCTGATGTTATTTATCTTTTTCTTCCTGCTTCACAGCGGTGGTTTTACTGAAGAAAAATTCAGTCGGTGCCACATTCTCCACAGGCTTGGAGTTCGGTGGGACTCACCGTATGTATTAAATACTTTCAATGTATTATGGTTAACAAAAGACAGATACCAGTTCAGTTCCTCTCTTTTCTATATCGTTCTCACGCGACATGTGAACAACTTCGTTTTTTATGATGTTAAGGGCTTTTTCCAAAAATAAAATACCGCCCTGCATTTTCCCTGTGTTTCCAAATCAGGCATGTTATTTTTTTTGGAGTTCCCTAACGGCAAAGCAGGAAAAACGAGGTCAATGCCACCTCTGGTAAAATTATAAAAAAGAAATTAGCCAATTCGATTTCTATTTGCAAGAGTTAGTTTCAGAGAATGTGTTCCCAAAATGAAATAAATCTGATAATTCGTAACAGCAGATGATGTCTGTTTCTGATATCTGTTTAATTATATTATTTATTTAAAACGATTACACAATGTTTATGTTATGCGGATGTTCAGCATGTCACTTTGGCAATATCTCCGGTCCGGGATAAAGAATTTCATCACACTGAAAAGGGTTGATTTTAAAAACGCTGTGTTTTATAAAATACCATCTTCCGAAATAAATATGCTTATATAAAAATATTATTAAATCAGTTGGTTTGTTATATCAGCCTCATAAAATATCTGTAAAAACATTAAAAAATGAATGAATTATTTATTTTTTAATGAATGGGGATTTTTTATTTTTTATAATCATATTAAACATATCCCCCCGGCCCCCTTCAAGGGGGGATAAAATGTCACATCATCTTCCTCTTTGAAGGGGGCAGGGGAATGGAATTTTAAGGGTCGAAGAAAGGCGGCCTTCAGAATCTGCTCGGGCGGATTTTGTAAACCGGGAAAAAGATGAAAACCAATAGGTACTTATGGCATGTACCCAGATTTTTTACCGCTGTTGGCCTCAAACCTTGTATCATCATACTTGCAATCCTGGCAACCTATTTTATTCCGGGAGATGTGTGTCGCGGGGTTTCATTTATACCAAAGGAGACAGCACATGTAAAGAGCGCTGGTAATCTCTATGAAAAACCCGCAGAAAATTCCTCGGTAACGGATAAGCTGAAAGAAGGTGACACCGTCACATTTATTCTGAGTGAGGGCGAATGGTGCATTATAAAACTTTCAGATGACCGGTTAGGCTGGGCTCATAAAAGCCTTTTTGCGGACAAACCTCAGGTTTCGGAAAAAAAAGAGACAGCAGAAGAAATCCCTCCCGGAGTTACTCCTGTCCAAAAAAAGGTCAGGCTGAAGTTTAACAGGGGCCGTGTCCGGGAAGAACCTTCACTTCGGGCGGGAATAAAGCTTACACTTGAAAAAGGAGAGACTGTATCTGCTATTGGCGCAAAAGAGGGATGGTATCTTGTCAGACTTGATAATGGCACCGTGGGCTGGGCGCATCAGGGGCTTTTTATCGAATCTGATGAGCCTTTGTCCTCCGAAGATGCCTCTGGTAAAGATTTTGCTAAGGAAATTAAGGAGATTAAGGTTGATATTACACCGGGAGGAGAAGAAAAAATTGTCTTTGTGCTGAACGGGTTTTATCCGCCTGAAACCTTTGTTATTGAAGAGTCCGTACCCAAAGTGGTCTGCGATTTTTTCGGCCTGAGACTTGGCAGCGGTATTCGTCGTCAGACTGAGGTGAACGGTGACCTTGTTCAAAAAATACGAATCGGTGTTCACAAAGGGGCCGAGCCCAAAACAAGAGTCGTGATGGATCTGGTGTCCGACCGGGACTACGAAGTGGAACAAATATTTTTCAGAAAAGAAAATCTCTATACATTAACATTCAAATCGGTCAGCAACTAATGATCTGAAATCCGAAACAAATTAAAATTGTTTCGGATTTCGGATCTGTCTGTGATATTATTAGTTGGCTGAGTCAAGAATGGCGTAAGTGTCAATCTCTTCCACATAATACCATTTTAAAGCGCTCATCTGATAAAAGACAATGATTCTGGATTCGCCGTTATGTTCCACTTCACGCAGTCCCGATTCACCCCTGACAATTGCTTCCGCCACTTCCGGGACAGGGAAAGGTTCCAGTTTCAGGGCCGGATCTGTGGAATGTTCCTGAACATCCGCCTCTAACTGGCTACTGACAACAATACGTCCTCTGTCATCCAGGAGAAAGCTTTCTATGACACCGACCGAGCCTTCTCGTTTGAGATTATCCTCAATGATGTCACTGAAAGTCACATCCATGCCTAGGACGCCGTAGAACTGATTCTCCTTGTCATAAAGCGATATGGCGCAGGGCAGTACCAATCCCAGTCCCTGTATGTCAGCATAGGGATTTCCCCATTGAACACCATGTTTGTATGAGCCAAGTTTATACCAGGGGCGGACCCGGGGGTCGTATTCAGGCCCGTAAGACCCTTTGCCAGGATAAGAGTACATCACTCCGATTTCCAATCCGATATATGCCCATCGGATGGGAATACCATGAACAGTCAGCAGGCGATGAGCTTCCTCCTGTGTGACAGGCGCAAATCCGGGCCTGCTTTCCAGCAAGGTCTTTTTAAAATGGTGTCTGAGGGGGGCCAGTTTCTGCATAATCGTTGCCACATCTTCCCGCCGAACTCCCGGGGCCGGTTTTACGACCGGGTATTCGATGCTCACCGGGCGTTTATATAAATGTGAATAATTCAGATCAGGCGGCGTTTTCTCAGGGATCTGAAAATCCTCAAGCCAGTAGAATCGCTCATTGTTCGACGGCCCTTCCTGGATCAGATACATGGCATTATTCGCCAGGCTGGCTGCCAGATCCTCAAGACGGAGAAAATGGCTGTCAATAAAATGGGCATGGGCAGAGACCTCTGCTTGCAGATGGGAGAGTTTGCTTTCCCGAATCTGGGCTGCCTTCATGGCGACTTGTTCCCGATGCAGTCCCCATATTGTGACTGTTGAAGAAATCAGAAGTATGCCCAGTATCAGAATCAGCGTGAGCTGACGGTGTTTGCCCATCCAGCGCAGCACCTTCCGGGGAAGGTTGTCGGGCAATTCTGAGACTTCGTCTCCTCTGAGGTAACACCGGAGATCCTCAGCCATTTTTGAAATACTCGGATAACGGTTCTGAGGTTCGGATTCGGTTGCCCTGTGAACAATGGCTTTCAGTTCAGGATCAATTTTTCTATCCGGAAGCATATGGATCATCCGGTTGAGATAGCCGCCTTTTGCCCATTTCAGTTTTTGCTTGGCATCTCCGATCCGGGGAGGTCGCAGCGTAATCAGTTCGAACAGGACTGTGCCGAGTGAAAAAATATCACTGGCTGTGTCAACATCCCGTCGTCCGTGGGCCTGCTCGGGTGACATATAACTCGGGGTTCCTAACACGCCTTCGGGCTGGGTGCCGATAATCTCGGTTCCGCCGGACCGGGACATGCCGCTGGTGAGGATCTGCTGATCCTGTTCAGGCATATCCTGTTCATCATCCCTGAGCATTTTTGCAATCCCCCAGTCCATGACATAAACTTCGCCAAAATCACCCACCATGATATTGGCAGGTTTGATATCCCGGTGTACCACACCTTTACGATGGGCATATGTGATGCCGTCACAGGCTTTGAGAAAGTGTTCAAGAAATGTTCGCTGTGTCAGTTCCTGAGGCAGTTTTGCTTTGGGATTTTCTGTGTAGGTGGTTCTGACTTTGTTCATGAGTTCAAGCAAAGTTTTACCTTTGACGAGCTTCATGATGAAAGAAACATTTTTTTCACCTTCCGCGGGCCGTTTGACAGTATAAAGCGGCACAATATTGGGATGATCCAGCTGGGCCGTAATCTGAGCCTCTCGTAGAAAAAAACTGAGAGCGGCAGGTGTCACACTTTCTTTTTTCAGGACCTTTATTGCAACCTTACGAAGAAGCTGCGTATCCCTGGCAAGCAGAACCTCTCCCATCCCTCCTTTGCCAATTGTTCCCATTTCAACATAGCGTTCGGCAGTTCCGCTGATGGTGTCAAACACTTCCTGTGAGAAATCTACGATGGTCAGTGTCACTTCGCCGCCAGTCAGTTCGCTGCTGCTGATTCTTTCTTCCGGAGGTGCAGGTGCGACAGGCGGTCTCACCTGTGACACAGGCGGTCTCACCTGTGACACAGGCGGTCTTTCTGCCTGCGGCACAACAGGCTCTGGCGGATAGACAGTGAAAATATGCTTACATTTTGAACAGCGAAGCTTGGAACCTTCCGGCCTGATGAGGCTGTCATTAATATTGAAAGCAACCTGACATTTTTCACATTTTACGATCATGGTAAGTCCTTTGACAAAAGTGGTGATTGGGTATTTGTGATTGGTGATTGGGTATTTGTAATTGGGTCATTATGATTTGTGACCGGGGCGTTGTGATTTAAAACAAATGATCTGTAAATCACCAGTCACCAATCACAAACCACAAATCACAAACCACAAATCACAAATCACCTAATCATTCCTTCAGTGCTTTGATTTCGCTTTTCAAATCTTCAATCTGCGCTTGCAGTGCTTTAATCTGGGCCTGTTGTTCCTTGATGGCTTCTACCAGCAGGGGTGTCAGTTTTTCATAGGAAACAGCTTTGTAACCCTCATCGTCTGTGTTCACGAGTTCGGGGAGAACAGGTTCTATATCCTGTGCGATAACACCGACCTGCGTGCCTTTGTCAAAGCCCATGTCCGGGTATTCATCTGTTTTCCATTCATAAGTGACCCCTTCAATCTGCGATATTTTTTCCAGGGCATTCTGAAGCGGCCGAATATTTTTTTTCCATCGCACATCCGAAGGTGTCCAGGAATCTCCTGATGTGTAAGCATCGCCGTTCACATACATGCTGCCATGAACATACAGGCTGTGATCTTCATAAGCCACGGTATTGATGCCGACATTGCCGTTTATTGTCAGTGTGTTGTTATCAAATTCCCCGTAAACAAGAGGGGTTGATGTGTTTGAATTGGCAATGCAGAGCTTATTTGATCCGATTTCATTGGCTCCTGCCTGATACCCCAGAAAAACATTGCCTTCGCCCGCGTTGCCGTGACCTGCATAATATCCCAGGGCAGTATTATTGCTGCCTGTTATGTTGTTATAACCGGCATGGTGTCCGATGAAAGTGTTATAACGTCCGGTGGTATTTTTTTTGCCGGAACCGCTTCCGACAAAGGTATTGAAATTACCTGTGGTATCACTGGAACCGGCCTCTCCGCCGATAAAGGTGTTATAGTCGGTATCTTTGGGAACGCTGCCGCCTGCATTTGAGCCGACAAAGGTGTTGGTGCTGTCTATTGCCAGCACATTCTTTCCTCCGACTTTGTAAGTCCCGCTGATATTGATATCTCCGTCAACATCCAGTTTATGCGCCGGAGCGGTTGTGCCAATGCCGACATTGCCAGTGATAAAATAGGCTTTGTCATCATCCAGTTCAAAAGGGGAAGCCCCTGGCGGGCCTGTGTCCCCTTTTGGCCCCGGAGGCCCCTGAAGTCCGGTGTCCCCTTTTTCTCCGGTGTCCCCTTTTTCTCCGGTGTCCCCTTTTTCTCCGGTGTCCCCTTTTTCTCCGGTGTCCCCCTTGTTTCCTTTCTGACCAAGGGCTAAAATATCCCATAAACCAGTTGCGAGCGGAGGTGTTTCAGAACCGGATGAAACATGGCCCAGCAGACAAATATAACTTGTGCCGTTATATTGGACACTGTCATATTTTTTATATTCTTCACCCGCTTCCCAAAGTCCTTTCCAAACAATTACATATGACTCAGGCAGTGAAGATTTCATACCTGCTGTTACTTGCAGCGCATAGACAGCCTCTCTCAGATTAATTTTTTCGTCGCTGTCAACATCGCCAAGAATGCCTGCAACCGAAGTTTCAGCGATCCACAGAGAAAGTATAATAAATGCTGTAAACATAACAGACTTCTTCATCATTCCTCCTTATCCTTTAAAATTAATAACTCCCATAATCAGCAGATGGGAAAAAAGCCCCTCAGCAATCTTGCTCCAACGCTTCGCGTAGGAATGCAGCGTGAACGCTTTGCATTTCAGTCGTGTCCTGCCGGCATTCCCACGTGAAGCATGGGAATGAGATTGTCTGTGAAATTTCCATATACTGATAGTATTAGGTGTTAGGTGTTAGGTTTTAAGTATTAGGAAAAACTATAAAACTTTCATCATTCGTTGTGACCGGCAGTTCATGGCCGTTTATAAAAAACACTTTTTTTGATTTGATTGACGATATTGATCCTTTTCTGACGAGGTGCTGGCTGAGATAAAGGTGTCATTGTTGAAAAACAAAATTTTTTTTGCCTTATTAAGTGAGTTGTCAGTTGCCAATTGTCAGGAATCGTTGTAAAATTTTCATGTTTTGTTGTAACTGTGGAAGCATTGACCGTAAAAAATCCGGACGACTCATCCTAAGCTGTTCCTGCACTATATTAGCTTAAAGACTTTATCAGATTATTTCAACCCAAAAAATGTTTGTCTGTCAAAGCTGACTGTTCACCACAGACAACTCATTAAACTTCGTGTTCAAGTTTTTTTCCGTCATTCCTGCGAAAGCAGGAATCCACAGTTCACCACAGACAAGAGATTAAACTTCGTGTTCAAGTTTTTTTCTGTCATTCCTGCGAAAGCAGGAATCCACAGTTTCCGGAACCGTGATGTCAGCCGAAAACAGATTCCTGCTTTCACAGGAATGACAAGGTTTTTTGTTCGAACCGGGTCAAAAAACTTGATCATTGAGTTAAAGAAGTTTTAAATCCCAATTCCAGACACCCGGTCTTCTTTTGAGTTTCACTGTTTCCGGCACAGGTTCGACAAGGTGGACAAACAGACTGTATCCGGCCTTATGAAGTCTGTTTTTCTGGGTTTTTATATCCATTTTCCAATTGGGATAGATCCATATATTGGCATCATATTCTTTGATCCACGCGTCTTCGCCTTTGGGACTGGTAAAAGGTCTGTCGGTTTTTAAATTTTCCAGGGGGATTCGGGAAACACACAGGGGCCAGTTCCCCCAAATAACGATTCCCAGTGGCAGAACGCTGTGTTTTGGTAATTGCAGATAATCTTTTCCGCTAAGTTCCGGGCTGACAATCACACCTGAAAATCCCATGAGTGACATGGCGCGGACAGCCAGAACATTGGTGATGTTGCAGAACGGTCCTGCCCACAGATTCAGGTTTTTTTTCTTTTTCCCGTGTCGCTGTCCGAAACCGGAAAAAAAAGCCATCTGCCAGGGTGAGTTCAGTACAAAATTTTGCCCTCCTTTTTCCAGAACAAAAGCGATCATTGCTTTCCATTTTTCCTCTTCTTCCGGCCATATCACAGGTGGAAGCCACCACCAGACAGATTGAAATTTTGAAATCGGAACTCGGGGGTTGGAATTCGGGGATAACCAGACACCGTCGGTCTGACCTTTAAATTTTTCCTTTCCAAACTCCCGCCTGACCCGAATTTCAAGAGTTGCAAGCTTTTTAGGGGATACTCTGGGGAATCTGGCGTGAAAATTCAAAGGAGCGATTTGCGGTGTTTCGATCACTTCCTTTTCAAGTTCGGATAACATTTCTTCAAGGGCTTTTTCCCGCCGGTCTGTCAGGAAAACCGGGGCCGCATATGAACCTTTTTTTGAGGAAGAAAATTTGAGATGCAGCTGTCCGCCTTTGGGCACATATTTTCCAACCCGGTGGATACTGTGTCCTGATTCACCTTCATATCCGATACGCAACACATCACCGGATAAAAGTTCCTCCCGGGCGTTTATATAAGGATTTTGTTTTGTACCTTTTACTCTGCCGATAAAAAGTCCGGATCCGGTTTGTCTCTTAATATCTATGGGGTTCTGGGGTCTTTGGGGCAGAAAATAATAATGGGTTCCCGGTCTCCCCAGGGCCTGGGAAAGCAATCCCAGGGCGGTTTTTTTCATCTGGGGATCGTTTCCGTGATCCCTTAATATCTGGTAAGCCTTGACCGTATAATACACATAATGGGGGCCTTTTTTACGGCCTTCGATTTTCCATGCCCGCACCCTGGGAACAGACAGAAGCACTTTGATCAGCACATCCAGACTCAGATCCTGGCAGGAAAAAAATTTTTGGGCCTGATCCTCTTTTTTCTTTTCCCGCTTCCCGGGGCTGACTTTTTTTCTTTCCCGGAAAGATGAAGAAGACTGATCATTTTGGGTATAAAGCCTCCGACAGGGCTGGACACACCTGCCCCGAAGTCCGCTTCTGCCCCCAAGATAACTGCTCCAATAGCACCTTCCGGAAACACCGTAACAAAGGGCGCCGTGTACAAATACTTCCAGGTCAGGACCTTCAGGACATGCCTGAGCCATGAGTTTTATTTCATCAATATTCAGCTCTCTGGGTAAAACCACACAGTCAATTCCGGGTCTCATATTTTTTTGTATCAGTTCCATTGCCCTGGGGAAACTGACGGCGGCAAGGGTTGACAAATGAATTTCCCCTGAAAAGCCTGTTTGTTCAGCCAGTTGTAAAAGAGACATATCCTGAATGATAAGGGCATCCGGTTTCACCCGGCGGTTCAGCCGAAGCAGAAGTTTTCCTGCCTCATCCAAGTCCTCTGTTTTCATAAGGGAATTTAGGGCAACATAAACCTTTGTTTTTTTCTTATGGGCCAACTGCGTCAGGGAAGTCAGTTCCTCTGCGGAAAAATTTTTTGCCTCCATCCGCGCTGAAAAGCTTTTCAAGCCGCAATAAACCGCGTCTGCTCCGGCTGCCAAAGCAGCCAGAAACGATGCCTTGTTTCCGGCCGGAGCCAGAATAAAGGGAACATGCTTTTTTGTCATGACATATATTTTTTTTAAAGTGTTTTTAGTGCCAATGGTTCGGACAGTTTTTGGGAATTAAGACCGTATAAGATTCAACCTTCTGAAAATTATGCAAGAAAAAAACAAAGGGAGATCAGATAACAAGGAAATATCTTCCTTTTCTTATCTGGCTTCCTTGTGGTATCTGACCGAAATGATTATGACGGGTCAGTCCGGTGAGGGCCTCCGAGGTTCTGAAAACCTCGGAGACCCTCACCCTTCAGAATTTATTTGGTCGTGTAACAGATTTTTAGACAAGTTGTAAGAATAAAATCATACTGGTTCGCAGTTCCGCCTGAAGGCGGAATTACGAACTGAAAAAGTCTTATTATTTCTTATGTAATAAAAAACCGTCCGAACTGTTCTGTTTTTTGGTGTCCGGTGTTTAATATTTGGTCATTATTCTCATTAAATACCAAGTACTAAACACTAAACACCAAAGATTTAAATCGTGTATTTTCGCTTTAACACTTTGAGTTCTTTTTGCAATCCCCTTACTCTGATTCGCAATTCTTTGAGTGCGGCTTTTGTGGTTGACATGAGTTGTTCTTCATGATCCTTTTGATATCTTCTTTCGAGTCTGGCCACTTCATCTTCAAGCTCCTCTTCGCTCAGATCAGGATAGGTCTGCTCAATGAGCGGCACAACTTTTTCATCGAAATGCTGCTTCATCTCTTCCAAAACCCACTTCTCCATTTCTTCCTGATTGGGGAATTGAAAGGTGTCAAAACATAAGTCTCTGTAGTGTTCGCTGATGATGAGTTTTGCACATGTTTTGGCAATACCTTTTAAAGAATATTCTCCGAAATACCCGTAGTACCTTATGATTTTATTTGCTAACATGTTCTCAGGTGTTTCGTTTTTTACATCTGAGTTTTTTTTCTGTGGTTCACGATCAAAATTATTTTCGGCCGACATTTTAAAAATTTTCCTTATCTGTATCAGTTAAAATTGAAATCCCGCTTCAAAAAACGGTCCGTTGAAACTGGTTTCTATTTCTACATCCTCTTCGTCGAAAAAGATGCTTTCATATCTGTAACCACCTGCTACAAACAGAGGACCAAAAACCTCTGCTTTCACCCTTCCGATCAGACTGTATAAGTGGTTGTCACTGTAGGTTACGCCTCTTAATTCCGCCTCCGCTGTCAGCCCTTCAATGGGCCGGAACCGGGCAGCGACATATAACATGGGAACTGGCAGGGTGCCGCTTTTCGATTCTGCATTGTTGATATCATCCTGGCGGACTTCTGTCTTAAAATCAATAACTCTCAGATTCAGCCCCACATCAATATTGAATGTTCCCAGCGATACCAGACCGACTAAGGGAATACCATAATATAAGGCAATATCATAATTATGGAGCGTAAGCTGTGAATAAAAATCTGTGTTTCCCTTAAAAACCTTATCACCGAATTCAAAATCCCCTGATTTTCTGCCAGTGCCGTCAAACTCCGTTTGTGTTGTCATAAGGTAAATATTTGGAAAAACGGGGATGTCTAATTTCAGTCTTCCCATGATCCGAAATTCGCTATCATATTTCAGGTCGCTTTTCAAATCAAGCAGATCATCTGATTTATAGGAGATATCACCCTGCGGCGACTGGTTACAGCCGCCAATTGCAAGTTCCATCCCTACGGCATAAGACACAGTCGGGACCGTGAACAGAAAAACCAGACTTAACAGTATTAATTTTTTCATCATCATCTCTTTCTGCATCGGAAGCTTTGAAAATTTTAGCAAGCTTATGGTTAAATTATTCAGGATTCAATCCTAAAAGCACATTATTTAGTAAAAAACAACAAAAGAAGCAATATTTCTCAAAAAACCATAATAACCATGAATCATAAATTTTTCGAACTGTTTGAGAAATTATTTTGTAACTATTTAAAATTATTAATTTTAATAATTTTATGTCATTGAGGTATATAAGAATTGTTTTAATAGGATTATAATGATCTGAGATGATTTTGGTACAATCAGCAGATCGAAAAAATTTTCAGGGCCTCGCAGGGCGGGCAGGAAAGATGGGGAAGAAACCCGGGTTTTTTCTGGCGAAGGGGATACATTGTTCTATGAAAAAATCCGGATTTCATTGTCGCACACAGCACGGAAACTTTTCGATCTGCTGACAATAAATTATCACTCGATGATCAGGTTTTTTGGGTTCCCGAGCAGAAAAAGTCTAAACCGCTTTTCAGATTTTATGAAGGACATCAAAAAAACTTATTTTGAATATCGGGATTGCCTGACAGATTTTGATGAGGGAAAAATTCAGGACATCAGCATAATGAAAAACATCCCGGAATCTGTCCAGGGAACGGATGAATGGGATACGCAAAACAGAAAAAAACAATGCTGTCTCGCGCTCTTCCGTACTCCGTGGAAAAAAGCGATGAACCGGTTTCTGAAATTTCGAAAATGCCTCAATCCATTTGAATATTGGTTATTTCAGGTGAATACGCCTTTTCAAACGTTCCATATGTTTTTCATCCCTGTAAGAAACAATTGTCACAGGTGAACGCCGAAACATCTTCTCTGCAACCGAACCAACTAAGATATGTTCAACATCTGTGCGTCCTTTGGGTCCCATTACAATCATATCCGCTTTTTCTTTTATGATTATTTTTAATAATTCATCAATGGGATTTCCGACTTTGAAAATGATGCGGATTCTTTCCCATGGAAAAGAAGATTCTTTTATGATTTGTTCCATAACCTGCTGTCGTTCTTTCTTGATATCTCTGACATAATTGTCGCCATTCACTTCATAGCCTAAGGATACAATACTCCCGACAGCTTCAACGTCACGCGAGTTGATGATGTTTGCCACAATCAGATCCGCATTCAAAGTTGTTGCCAGTTTTGCCGCATAATTGAATATACCTTTTGCATATTCCGAAAAGGCGATTGCTACCAGTATTTTTTTTATCTCTTCCATAATATCTTCCTTTGAATTTGTGATTTGTGGTTTGTGATTTGTGATTTGTGGTTTGTGGTTTGTGATTTGTGGTTTGTGATTTGTGGTTTGTGATCGGGCTTAATGTTTGATCAACGACAAATCCCCAAGCCCCAAGCCCCAAGCCCCAAGCCCCAATCCCCAAGCCCCAATCCCCAATCCCCAATCCCCAATCCCCAATCCCCAATCCCCAAGCCCCAAGCCCCAAGCCTCAAGCCCCAATCCCCAAGCCTCCAATCACCGATTTGGTATCCTTGGCCGCTGCATCAGGTAAAGAAGTCCGTAGATGAGCAGACCGACGGGATACATCCAGTAACGCTGATCATGGGGGATGCCGATCCAGGATGAAACTGCATCAGGTCTCATCAGTATAAAGGTGACACACAAAAACAGTGGTATTTCATAGAATCTGTTCCGCGCCACAAACCATCCTTGGGTTGCCGAGGCAAATGCAAAGTTGCCAATACATGCCATGACAAAAATAAGAATTCCCCGGGGCCAGCTGTTGACATTATGAAGTATCAGATCGCTGTTGAAAATAAACATGAATGGCAGGATTGCTGTACGGATATCATACATAAACCCCTGAAGCCCTGTGGGAATCGGCGGAGACTTGGCAATGGCCGAAGCCGCGTAAGCCGCAAGCCCCACCGGGGGCGTGTCGTCTGCAAGTATTCCAAAATAAAAGCAGAAGAGATGAGCTGCCATCAGGGGAACGGCAAAATCCTGGAAATTGGCAATGGTGACAATGGCCGGTGCTGTGAGAGATGCCATAACAATATAGGTGGCAGTGGTGGGAAGTCCCATTCCGATGATAAGACTTGCAATGGCAGTAATCACCAGCATCAGATGGATGTTACCACCGGAGATAGTGTCAATAATCTGAGTGATCAGCCCGCCAAGTCCCAGAGCCACAACACCTACGATAATACCTGCTGACGCGGTTGCAAGAGCCACGGAAACCATGTTCCGGCCTCCTGCCGCAAGTGCTGAAAATATATCTGTAATGCTTTGCTTAAATGCAGGTCCGAGAGGTTCTTTGTTCATGAAAGCCCTGACCGGATTCTGAAAAAGCATGATGATCGCCATTACCCATATGGCGTTAAAAGCGGCAAGTTCCGGCGAATGCCTGGCAATAACAAGTTCATACAAAAGAAATAACAAAGGGATAAGATAGTGAACACCACTCATCAGGGTTTTTCCAAATGCAGGGAGTTCACTGCGCTGCATTCCCTTTAGGCCCAGCTTGGATGCTTCAATATGTGTAATAAAGAACAGAGCCGCATAAGAAGCAAAGGCAGGTACGGCAGCCGCTTTGATCACCTCAATGTAGGGTACGTTCACATATTCGGCAATAATAAAGGCCGCAGCTCCCATGATGGGGGGCGCGAGTTGTCCGTCTGTGCTTGCGGCAACCTCCACGGCCGCGGCTTTGGTAGAAGGATACCCGACTTTTTTCATCAGGGGAATGGTAAATGTACCGGTTGTTACAATGTTTGCAATGCTTGATCCGGACACAAGGCCGGTAAGCCCGCTTCCCATAATGGCAGCCTTTGCCGGCCCCCCTTTGAATCCGCCCAGAAGACTCAGGGCCAGTTGGATAAAATAGTGGCCTGCCCCGGCTTTGTCCAGCATGGCACCGAAAAGCACAAACAGAAAAACAATGGTTGCGGAAACATCCAGAGGAATGCCGTAAATCCCTTCTGTTGACATGGTCATCTGTCCTATGTACCGGTTCAGTGAAACGCCTTTGAATGCTATAATATCGGGCATATAAGGACCCAGAAAAGCATACAGGGTAAATGCCAGGGCAATGAT
Source organism: Desulfonema magnum (assembly GCF_017377395.1). Classification (GTDB taxonomy): domain Bacteria; phylum Desulfobacterota; class Desulfobacteria; order Desulfobacterales; family 4be13; genus Desulfonema_C; species Desulfonema_C magnum. The sequence continues at coordinate 2,908,861 of NZ_CP061800.1, forward strand.
GGGAAGGGCCGGGCCGATCACCCGGCGTGAAGCTTCAAGCAAAAAGATGACCAGCAATGCACCGAAAATAATATCCCTCATGATAGGGGTGCCATACCGTGTGGCAAGTCCGGCATAGTCAATTGCAATATAAAGCCCTGAAAAAGCAGCAACAATTCCTATGACATAGTCACATATCGGAATTCGGGTTGTGGTGGAAAGAAATTTAAGACCCAAACGCGTCTTTTTAAAAAGAGGATAATTCAGAAAAACGATCAGAAGGGCAAAGGCGAGGTGGATGGCTCTGATAAATGTGGAATCCAGGATAAGCCAGCTTGCTATGGATAACTGAAAAAAGCTCCAAAGAACTGCAATGGTGGGAATCACATATTTGGAGGCTCCCTTGGGCTTTCTTCCGATACCTTCTTCCTCTTCGGCCATCCGCTTTGCTAAATCCAGACCCTCATCTTTTGCGTTTATTTCATTTTTGGTCATGTTTATACTACCCATCTTTAATTTGTGTCTGTCTGTTCGTTTCAGTCCATGCCTCAGCAGAGGCGACATTCGTACAAGTGTTTTTGGTAGTCCTGCACAAGTAGTGATGAATGAGATTCAGTGTCCTGACAACCGGGGAACTGAACGGGATTCATCACTACCTTTGCAGGACTACCGTGTTTTTTTTGTTTGAATCCGCGTCCCGGACGAGAGGCAATATTAAAAAGGAACGCTTGTGGCGAATATTTCTTTAAAAGGGTGTTTGAAAAGTCCTAGCAGGATAATACCGTTCGGCACGATTTTTGCTTACAGTTTATAACTGAGTGAATTCATACAGTTGGAAAACTGAAATCCCGAAATGTCTGCCGGGCGATTTTCGGAAACAGTTTTTCCAACATACGGAAATGCCGGTCATTTTCGTCCGGTTATGCAAAAATCATACCGAACGATATTGCCGTCAGGACGGTATATTTGTAGCATTTAAAGATGCCCATCCCTACGGGACTTTTCAAACACGCTCTAAAGCGACGGGTAAAAAAACCGCCGCTCAGAAGGTAGGAATTATGTATCATATTTATTTCATCAGGCCGGCTTCCTTATAATACTTTACCGCGCCGGGATGAAGGGGAGCCGTCAGACCTTCCAGCATTCCCTCTTTGGTCAGTACCTCATAGGCTGGATGAAGTTTTTTGAAATTTTCAAAATTTTCAAAAACCTCTTTAGTAACCGCATAAACAACATCATCTGACACTTTTGCAGAAGTGACGAAGGTGGCTTTTACACCAAAGGTATGAACATCAGCATCGTTTACAGCACCCGGGTAAAGTTTGACAGGGACAAAGGACTTTGCGTAGTAAGGTTTTTCAGTGATGAATTGATCTATACCCGAACCAGCCACAGCAACAAACCGTACTTTTGTAGCGCCCGCTGTGGCTTCTTTGAACGCGCCGCTAGGATGTCCCACAGTGTAAAAAAAAGCATCAATACGGCCATCCTGAAGAAGTCCGGGAGCCTCGGCGGCCTTTACACTTTCAGTTTTTATATCTTTTTCATAATCAAGCCCGGCCGCAGTCAGCGCGTCAATGGAATTCTGACGCTGACCAGATCCGGGGTTGCCGATGTTTACCCGTTTGCCTTTTAAATCTTTAATATTCTTGACACCTGAATCAACAGTAGCCGCCAGTGTCACAGACTCAGGATGGATACTGAAAACAGCCCGAAGGTCTTTCTGCGGCCCTGCTTTTTCCCATTCTGCAAGACCCTTAAATGCCTGATACTGCCTGTCTGATTGCACAACACCGAATTCCAGATCTCCGGCCATGACAGCGTTTACATTAAACACCGATCCTGCCGTAGATTCGACAGTACACCGAATCCCGTATTCTTTACGCTTATTGTTGACAATTTTAGCAATGGCACCGCCTGTGGGATAGTAAACACCTGTAATTCCGCCAGTACCGATGGTTACAAATTTAGTGGTTCTTGCTGCTTGTGCGCCTGATGGCACCGACCCCATAAGAAGAACAAAACCGAACAAAAACGCCACACCGAAAAATAAAGCTTTTTTCATCTAAAAAAACCCCCTTATGTTTGATTGTTACGAGTTGTCTGTTTCTATATATCTTTACATTTATTCCTACCTTCTTTTAAGTTGTTCCGTAAGGGATTTCCCCAAAAATAAAATACCCACCTTGTGCGGTGGGTTGCGCTTCGCTTCACCCACCCTACATTTTTTGTATCGGGTATATTATTTATTTTGAGTTCCCTAACTGCTTGGAGCGTGTTTTTAAAGTCCTGCAGGCACAGCATATTTATAGCATGATTTCTGGCATCTGAATATCTGAATAATCTCACTTTTTATTTCATTTTAAAAAGCTCCTTTGCCGGACGGGGTTTGCAACCCCGTCCGGCAATTAAAAACCCGGCTTTTTTATGAGCGTTTATTTCAAAAAGCGTACAGGTAATGCCCGATACGCTTTTTTATGGACCATTCGGTCCGTATAGTGATATCCGCGATTAAAATTGAACACTCTGGCAGTAATGGATTTTTTTTCTGATGTCCAGAGCCAGCCGCAGCTCAGTTTTATGTGAGGTACAATTCTGACTTGCTGACCGCAGTCGGTTTCATATCCCTTATAGTTTTCATCTTTCAGATAAAGGCTTTGCAATTCTTCAAGCGTGGGAAGACGCCAATTGTCATACCGGGCCTCAAGCGTATCCGGAAACGTGTATTTCACCCATCTCTCCGCCTGTTTCCAATTGATATCACCTTGGTTGTCGGTTTCTGACCACATGACTCCCAACTGATGATCTGTAACCGTGCCGTCTCCGTTATTGGTGAAACGCTCACCAGCCAAGACCGTTGCACAGTTGAAAAATAAACAAATCGTAATTATTTTTATAAATGACGATACTGATGCGTTCATCTTTTTCCCTTTTTGTACGATTCATTTCTTAGTCTGTAATAAGCTCTCTTTACTTAATGAATGGGATTTAGCAAAATGGGAGTTATATGTCAAGGATTAAAAATACTTAAACTCAGTAGATCGAAAAGTTTCCGGATGGTGTGCGGGACAGCAAAGAAACCCGGCTTTTTTTTCAGGACGGGACGCTCTCCCGCCGGAAAAAGCCGGGTTTCTCCCCATATGCATCAGGCTAAGATTACAACCTACTGTTTTTATTAACTCTGATTTTGCAGGACGGGGTTTGCAACCCCGTCCGGAATATTTTCCGGATCGCCGCCCGTAAACGTTTCGGACGGGGTTGCAAACCCCGTCCGGCAGCCGTCCCGCATTCTTAGCCTGATGCATATGGGGTTTCTCCCCCGTCCGCCCTGTGACAGCCTGAAAACTTTTCGATCTACTGAAACTCGATGATCAAGTTCTTTGTCCTGAACCGACCGGAAAGCCTGTCATTCCTTCTTTCGTAGGCTTCGGCGTGATTTCAGCCGAACGAAATGACAGAGAAAAACTCAGTAGATCGAAAATGCTCACCGAAAGTTCGTCCGGGGTTGATGAATTCCGGACATTTCCGGGAAATTTCCCAATTGTCCGACAAAACTCACGCCGAAGCCCCCGGGAGCAGTTCGGGAATATTTTTGATCTGCTGAAACTTGATCACCGGGTATAAACAACAGCAGATTTTGGAAATGAAAAAAAAAAACAATCCATTGGTAAGCGTCATCATTCCGACTTATAACCGAAGCCGGATACTTGAGGAAGCTGTTCATTCTGTCCTGTCCCAGGATTTTACGGATTTTGAGCTGATTGTTGTTGATGACGGTTCAACAGATAACACAGGGGATATTCTCAAAGAACATCAGAAAAATCTTATGGTCATTCGGCAGAATAACAGAGGGGTCAGCGCTGCAAGAAACAAGGGGATTGCCGCAGCGTCAGGATCATTGATTGCTTTTCTTGATTCAGATGATCTCTGGCTGCCGAAAAAGCTTTCCGGCCAGGTTGAATTTTTCAATTCAAATCCGGAAGCCCTGATTTGCCAGACAGAAGAAATATGGATAAGAAACGGTGTGCGGGTGAATCCGAAGAAAAAACACAGGAAACCTTCGGGAATGATTTTTGAGCCGTCGCTTTCCCTTTGCCTTGTCAGTCCGTCCGCAGTGATGATCAGGCGCAGTCTGTTTGATGATGTGGGGCTGTTTGATGAGAATCTGCCCGCGTGTGAAGATTATGATTTATGGCTCAGGATCAGTTGCAAATATCCGATATTTCTTATGGATACACCGCTTATCATAAAACGGGGAGGGCATGAAGATCAGCTTTCCAAAGCTCCGGGACTGGACAAATTTCGGATACAGTCTTTAAAAAAGATCATTCAAGGGGGCCTGTTTTCAGAAGATCAGCACAGGGCAGCAATAAAAATGCTCAGGAAAAAATGCGCTGTCTATGCAGGAGGATGTCTGAAAAGGGGGCGTGACGATGAAGCCATGTGTTACATCCGGCTTGCCGAAAAAAAATTCTCGTTTCCAGACGGAGCCTCACTGCCATTAAGTTAAGCTTCCGGAGTGCGAAAATTATTTTTCGCACCCTCGCCGGAAACTGTTTTTTTCACTTCGGATGCTCCTTAACTTAATGGCAGTGAGGCGAAGCCTCAGAGGGGGTTTGAAAAATCCCGTAGGGACGGCATATTTGTAGCAATGACAGGCCCCGTGTTTCCGAGTCCCGCGGGGGACGGCATATTCTGTAAACATGCCGTCCCTACGGAACTCGGACAAGGACAGATATTTTCATACTGATAATTGATGTAATTATCTGAAATCAAACAAATCACCATCAGAGAGGGAGTTTCCTTAACTTAATGGCAGTGAAGCGGAGATTGGGAACAAGTGGCATAAAAAAAGGCAGAGTCGTAAAGACTCTGCCTTTGTGTTGGTGAGAGTTAATTTTTTTTTATTAATTCTTTTTGTCAAACCTTTTTCTCATTACAGCCACACCGACCAGCCCTGCACCAAGTAAGAACATGGTTGCGGGTTCGGGAGTTGCTGCGGATCCGCCTCCGCCACCTGCTTCAACCGCGGCGAGAGTACCCTGTCCCATCAGGTTGTCATTGCCGCACTGCATTGTGAAATGAGTGATGAACTCAACCGGCACATCAGAAGCAATAAAGCTGAGATCAAGACCGCTCACAACATTGTGATTTCCGCCCTCAAAACCCGTCTCAGCGTCGGTCAGACCCGTCTGATAATTAAAGGTGTTATTGCTGGAAATAAGGGTACCCCCGGCATCGTAACGCCAAGGATTTGATCCCTGGTTCTGCCATTCAAGAGAAGTAATGGTAGTTGTCGTATCTGTTAATTGATATACATCATAGGTAGAAGTGTTAAAGTTCATATCCAGAACATAGTCGTAGCCATAAGTCTCCTGAACTGTGAAATTACCCTTCTTTTCTCCGTCAATATCTCCGAATATGGCTGAATCTGCGTCCACATCTATGAACACATCACCAGAATAGAGATCCTGGTTGCCGTTTACGAAATCATAACCACCGACCATGGTCAGGCTTGTACCATCCAGAAACCAGCCTTCCAAGTCCCAGCTCTGGTTTGCCTGCATACCGACTTCTGTTTCCTGGTCTTCCCGGTTTGAATACCAACCTGTGCCCTCATAGTTTTCATCTGAAATGGTAATCTGGGTGCCGTATGCAAAGGCACTCCCCGCACTTAAAAAAACAGCCAGAGCTAAAACGATTAAAATTTCTGAAAATTTTCTCATTTTAATTCCTCCTTCTTAGTTTTAAAATAAATGACAACTGGTTCATTAAACAAATGAATTCCATACGTCAGACTTTCAAGTATCTTTATTGCCTCCTTTTCAGATTTGATATTTAAAGATTCTGATTTCCTTCAGAACTTTCTGACTCAGCAATCTTTAAATTTTTTAGTTCTTACTTTATTTACATGCAAACAGCGTGCCTAAAAAAAAATATATCTTATAACCTTTTAAAATAATATTTTAAATTAATGTTTTTCAGGGTTGTTGGGAAGCGTAAACCCCTATAACCCAAAATGGCATTTTTTCGGTTTTTTTAAAATAAAAAACAATAATAATAGGATATTGTGTCAATTATAACTAAAATTAAAATTATGGTTAAACGTATAGGGGTTGGCCTGTCAAAAAAGATGTTTTATTTCAGATATGTGCTTTTATATCAGCTTCTTAAGGTTCGGACAACGCTTTCTGTTCAGGCTTTTTTATGACCCTCGAAAGTGTGATCGGATTGAAGATAAAACCGCTATCGCCGAGGGGTCGAGAGGCTGGGCAGGTAATGAAAACCAGACAGATTTCATTTCGTCAGGATTGATTCTTATTTCACCGAGATGATACAGCCTTATTTTTGGGTATGTCCCACCTTTTACACAAGGACAGATTTTATGTGTAAGAGGCGGGAACATATCCGTTTTTTTCGCCACAAAGGCACGAAGGCACGAAGTTTCACGAAGTCTCTTTGTGATTCCTTTGTGTCTTTGTGGCTGATTCTTTCGGATGTGTAAAAGGTGGGATACACCCACAAAAGAAGGCAGAGTCGTAAAAGACTCTGCCTTTGTGCTGGTAAGAATTAAGCTTTTAACTTAATTCTTTTTACCGTGAAAATACATTTTGAAAAGCCGGGTTTTTTATCTGAAAATATTTTCATGACCGGAGGCGAAAAACCCGGCTTTTTCATGAGCGTTTATTAAATCTTTTTCTGAGCAGTGCGAGTCCGATCATACCGCATCCGAGCAGAAACATGGTTGCAGGTTCGGGAGTTGCTGCTGATCCTCCGCCGCCGCCTGCGGGAGCAGCAATATTTCCTGCCATCATTATGCCGTCATTTCCGCATTCCATGGTCCACCAGAACTCAAAAGCCCCGCCGCCTTCCAGACCGAGAGCGTCCAGAGCCATTACCGCATTGACTTCATAAGCGGCTTTTTTATTACCGGCTTCATTAATAACAGGTCTGTCATCTATCCAGACGTTTTTGGTTCTTACCTTTCCATTTTTATTCACATACTCAACTTTGGTCTTGGTTTTAGTTTTCCACTCCCAGGTAACATCTCCCTGATATCCAAGGTCTTCTCCGTATTCTGCGATATGGACTGGCAGATTATTGGCCCCGCCAAAGGGATCAGCCCCCCCGTCAGTGGTGGCTCCGCCAACTTTGTTGGCATTTCCATAGCCTTCATACAAACCCGTTGAAAAGATTGCAAGATCATAAAGGTGACCTTCCTGAACCGGACTCCAGTCGTACCCGTCATCCCCGCCATCTTTGTATAAATTGGAATAACCTGCCAGGTCCTCGTTTATATCACCTTCATGACTGTTCAGCGCCAAACCGAAAACATTTCCTGATGTATAATCAGCTTCCAAACCTGATCCGTCATAGCCATCTGTATGACTTCCGCCAACATTGATATATAAATCACCTGCCCCGACATTTATGTCATGATAAATGCCTCCTGTCTGTGGCAGGCCAGTTATCATATTGAAATATAAATTGCTGTCATCGTAGGCATAGCCCATTCGATACACTTCGTAGGTGGAACCGCCAGATGCGTCATTAGAACGGTCATACTGATATGTAAATTCCAAAGCCCAGGCATTAGATATTAACAAAGAGATAAACATTATTCCTGAAACTAACAACATTGCTATTTTTTTCATTTTTGAGCCTCCTTAATTAAAAAAACGCCAATTGATTTATTGAGTTAATTCAAAACTTAATACTTTTGATCTATTATATTTGACACCTCCTTTCGTCTGATTTTAAATAAATTTTATAGTTGCCTCGGCAGTGATGCATATTCAATGAATTATACTCAGATTATTAATAATAATTCGTTGTTTTTCACTCTTTAAAAGAGAGGAGGAAAGAGAGGGACACACGAATTACCATCAATTAATGAGGTGAATATTTCATTACAATATGCACCACTACCATAAACCGCCTTCATGCTTTATATGTAGCAAGAACAATGCCAAATTTTTCAAAATTAACTTTTTTTTATTAAATAATTATAATATTAGTTGGTTATAAGGATATTTGGGAAGGAATGGTAAGATATGAAGGAAACTATAAAAGTGTTCATATTGAACAATTTGTTCAAATAAAGTGTCCGGATTGAACAATTTGTTCATTTATTTGTGTCAATTCCATATTTGCGCAGTCTGCTATAAAATGTCCCTCTGCTGACATCAAGCAGACGGGCAGCTTTGGTCTTATTCCATTTTGTCCGGTTCAGAGCTTCAAGAATGCTTTCTTTCTCCGAATTTCGGACGGGCTGCTTCTGTTCAGCGACTGTGACACTTTTTTCAGCGTCAGCCAGCAACTCCGGCGGCAGATGACCCGCGGTGATGGTTCCGCCCGGACAGAGAACACAGGCATATTCAATGGTATTTTTTAATTCCCGAACATTACCCGGCCAGGAATGGCGCATGAAGATATTGAGAACTTTATCTGATATGCCGGTAAATTGCTTGCCATTGTTTTTGGCTTCAATATCCATAAAATATTTCATCAGGAGCGGGATATCGCCAGCCCGGTCCCGCAAAGGCGGCAGGTGAATATTGAACACTTTCAATCGGTAATAAAGGTCCTCACGAAACCGGCCCTGCCTGACCTGTTCCGCTAAGCCAACATTGGTCGCTGCGATGATGCGCACGTCTGCTTTACAGGTTTTGCTGTCCCCCACCCGCTCAAATTCCTTATATTCCAGAATACGAAGCAGTTTTGCCTGCAAATGCGGAGCCAGCTCACCGATTTCATCCAAAAAAATTGTCCCGCCCTGGGCAGTCTCAAATCGCCCGGCCCGGTCCCTGATGGCCCCGGTAAATGCCCCTTTTACATGGCCGAAAAGTTCACTTTCCAGAATATTTTCAGCTAACATGGCGCAGTTTACCCGGACCAGCGGCTTTTCCGACCGAAGGCTGCCGTAATGAACAGCCTCCATCACCCGCTCTTTGCCTGTGCCAGTCTCACCGGTGATCAGCACCGTCGTCTCTGTATGGGCGAATTGTTCCAGCAGGGTATAAATACGCTGCATAGGTTCGCTCCGGCCAATGATGTTTTTAAAAGAACCGCGTTCCTGAAGCTTTATTTCCAACTCCACCAGCCGCGTGATGTCCCGGATCACCAGCATCGCGCCGATCACATTGTTCCGATGGTCCAACAAAGGCGAGGTCGTCAGGCTCAGACGCTTCTTCTGTCCGCCGCTGCCAGGACATTCCATATTATGCTCTGAAACGGTTTGTCCGGTATCCAGCAACCGGCGCAGAACACTGACACATTGGCCCGGACATTGATCGGGCATCTTTCCTAATTGCTTACCTGGTATAATATGACCTGCCAGGGCACAGATATTTTTCAGGGGAGTGTTGATCTGAATCACACGTCCGCCCGCGTCCACGGTGATAATGCCTTCGGGAATACTGCGAAAAACAGCTTCGAGTTTTGCCTGGGACGCTTGTTTTTCCTGCATGGCCTGTCTGAGAGAGTCCTCAGCCAGCCGTCGCTCAGTCGTATCCCTCCCTACTGACTGGAACTCAATAAGACTGTCCTGGTTATTAAAAATCGCCCGGACAGTTCGCTGATGCCATCGGATTTCACCGGCAGCATTCATCACCTGGTGTTCTGTTGTTGCCACAGAATTTTTCGGGGTAAGCACTGTAAGATGATTTTTCGCCTTTTCCCGGTCTTCCGGAGGAATAAAACTCAGAAAATTCTGTCCGATCATTTCTTTCTGTGTTTTATCAAAACAGCGGCAATAAGCATCATTCACAAAGGTAAGTGTGCCGTCAGGACGGAATCGGCAGATCAGTTCAGTCTGATCTTCAACAACGGCACGGTATCTTGTTTCACTTTCCCGTAATTGTGCTTCCATGCGCCTTCGTTCCAGATGGTTCCGCACACGTGCGTTGATTATCGAGGGATTGAAAGGCTTTATGACATAATCCGAGGCTCCCAGTTCAAGCCCCCGTATCTCATCAGCAGCTTTATCCATGGAGGTTATGAAGATAACAGGGATGTCCTGAGCCTTTTTATAGGTTTTTAGTTCACTGAGAACCTCATATCCGCTCATATCAGGCATCATAATATCCAGCAAAATCAGATCAGGGGGCGATTCGGCTGTAACACATTCAAGGGCCTCCCTGCCACTCGTGGCTCCGATGAGTTTATAGTCTCCTGTCAGCGATGATGCCAATATTCTGATATTGTCCGGTTCATCATCTACGATCAGTATTTTTTGTTTTACAGAGTGATTATCCATAGTTTTCCCCTTTTTAAGATAAAGAAGTTCAGGAAGCAGATTATAAAAAATAGTTTTTTATGTCAAATGGTTAAAAATTGAATTAAGAATAGGAGAAAATGATGGTCCGGAAGATGGAAGAATTATGAAAAATAAACACTTATGAAAAACCCGGGTTTTTCGCCCCCGGTCATAAAAATATTTTCAGATAAAAAACCCGGGTTTTTAAAATTTATCTTTACGGTAAAAATGATTTTTTGGGGAGAAAAAACAGATAAAAGGGGGAAGAAGATAAAAAAGGCAGGGCCATGAATGACCCTGCCTGTATTGTTTGTGAGTTCGGCCTCAGTTAAGTTAATTGTTGTTAAACTTTTTTCTGAGTCCCACAAGACCGATTAAACCGACACTAAGAAGAAGCATAGTGGCAGGTTCGGGGGTTGATCCTTTATTAACAATGAGGTCCTGTTGGTCAGCATTAAATGTGACACTGTAATGATCGTTAAGATGAGCAACCATACTGTCAGTAAACTCGACTTCTGAGACAGCACTCAGATAAGTCTGAGCATAACTCTCACCAGCAGTACTGTTTAATTTGAAGTTGTCTAACCCGAGATCATACTCACCTCCGGCATCCAGAACAACTTCCCATATGGCTATCTGAAGACCCAGCACGTCGCCTTCTTTGCCATAGTTATCCATAAGCCATGCAGCCTCCAGAGCACCGTCAATAGCGCTGAGTCCTGCTATTTCCACCTCACTGTTTTTACTGTACCATTGACCAGGTTCGATGCAAAAAGCCAGCATTTCTTCGTCACTGCTTTCAAAGCTCACTGTAAAAGATCCGGCTCCGCCGCTATAATTACCACCGTCCGGGGCGATAGCGTTTACATAGTCAATATTAACTGATCCTGCATGATTATATGTGGCATATTGAGTCGTGGTGTATGCCTGCACACCAAAAGGGAGTAAAAAAACTGCCAAAGCCAACGCCGTTAAAATTTTTGCAAATTTTTTCATGTTGATACCTCCTTAAGTTTTTAATAATTACTTGTTTATTGAACGAACATCACATACTGCTTTTCATTTTTATTGTGTGATCACCTCCTTACTTTACCGTGAAAATACATTTTGAAAAGCCGGGTTTTTTATCTGAAAACATTTTCATAACCGGGGGCAAAAAACCCGGCTTTTTTATGAGCGTTTATTTTAATTTTAGGATTGCATGACTTTCATCAGTTGCGGTTTCCGCTGATTCAGTTTCCCAAAATTGTATTTAATGATTTCAAAAATTTTAAAAAATTTTGCACATCAAATATAATAGATATATGCAAAATCCGTACCTAAAATAAGAAAACATTTATAATAGTTTGAAATAATATAGTATTTTTTTATTTTTTAAATCAGAACGGTATGCAAAGCCTTATAACTAAATTTAAATTTTTAAAGAATTTATAGCGATTAAATATATTAATATTAGGATGTTAATTAGAATTACGACAAAAGTTGTTTTTTTAATTAAAGTTATAGGGGAATACATCGTCAGATATAGCCCATTTTTGTAGTTTTTTTTAAACCCATGGGGAAAACTCTCTGTTTTTATAATAACATACATATACATCTGCCAATAAACAGCTATATCCCGCGGCACAACAAGACATGAAAATTAGCTTTACCTGCCACGCCTGGTGCCTGATACGCGTGGAAACGCGTACCACCCCTTTTGGATACAGTACATATCAGACAGTATGTGCAGGAATGCGGGATTGAGTCTGGGATAGGCAAATTAGGAACAGATGCGTTCCCCAAGCCGGACCTCGAACAGAATTTGCGGAAATGTGGGAATAAAGCAGATTCAGCGCGTTCGACTTGCTGACAAGTTTTGACTGTTTAGCTGCCCGACGGTCGTAAGTCCTCATAACATAATGAAATGATTGATTCAGACAGCAATGATATGTAATTATAATTAATTACAACTGTTCATTTCAGACGTTTATTAAGATACATTTCAAAGTCTTGGAAGAACTTACGACATACGAGCCGGCTATGGAATCAGCAAGGAATTACCTGTTGGAAGCATTGTAAAGCATTCCTGTTTCCGCTCTGAGTCTCTGATTTTTGAGACGTTTGCTCAAAGCAGGCTGAGAAATCCCCAGTATTTTGGCAGCAATGGACTGATTGCCATTGGCCCGTTTTATGGCTTCGTTCACGAGCATAAGTGTGGCCTGCTTTATCGTAGGTAATTCTCTTAACTGCGAAAAGGGAGAATTTTCATCTGATCCGGGGTCCCCCGGAGCAGCCCTGTTTTCCTGCTCCTGGGCAATATGCGCTCTGAACGAATCCAGTGAAAGTACTTTGGACTTATGCCGGCTTACTGCTTCAAAGACCATTGCCCGCAGTTCTCTGATATTTCCCGGAAAAGAATATGTTCCCAGCAAAGTGAATAATTCTTTTGGCGGTGTCGGCTTTTTCTTTCCCAAATTATATGCTGCTTCTTCCAGGAAATGATCCACCAGAAGCGAGATATCTTCGGAACGCTCGCATAGCGGCGGAATATTTATATGATGGGTGCGGAGTCTGAAATTGAGGTCTTTGCGAAATTTACCTATCCTCTGAAGCTTCCAGATATCCTGATTGGTGGCTGTGATAATATAAGAATCTGTGTATCTGGGTTCGTCTTCTCCCAGCGGCAGATACTCGCCATCCTGAATGAGCCGCAGCAATTTTACCTGTGACGCGGGGGCCAGATCACCGATTTCATCCAGAAAAAGGGTTCCGCCTGCTGCCAGTTCAACCATTCCCCGGCGAGGCTGATCTGCGCCTGTGAATGCTCCTCTTGCATGGCCGAAAAGCGTGTCTGAAAACATATTGTCATCAAGACCGGCCACATTAACCACAACTAAGTTGCCCCGGGAAATTCTGACCTTGTGTATGCATCTGGCAATCATTTCTTTGCCCACGCCAGTTTCACCCGTTATCAGTATCGGTTGTGTTGTATAGGCGATGGACTCAATATATTGAAAAATTGCCAGCATTTCCGGATTGTTGGTGATAATTTCCGAGAAGGCTTCCGATTTTTTTAGGGTATCTAACATAATGATTTTCTCTGATAAATTTTGGGTCCTGATTATTTTTTTACCGGAAACCGGTGTGTCTGTATCAGATTTCAGGCAGATGATGACCAGAACCAAATTTTGGGTTAAATTTTCTGCCCTTTTTAAAATTAATATTTATTAAAAAAAACAATAATAAGTCAATGGGGTGAACGGAGTATTCAGCGGTAGAAATATTCTACTTTTTATAACATCCTTTCTATTTCTTCTAATCTTTTATCAAGCCGTTTTTTGGAAACAGGAACAGCAGTTTTAAGTTCCTGGGCAAAAAGAGAAACTTTGTACTCTTCAATCAGCCAGAAAAATTCCTCTGTCGCTTTTCTCTTTTCTTCTGAAACCGAGGGGGAAAGATCTTTTAACAAGGTGTTCAGGCTGTCATTGTAAATTTTGATATCCTTTGCCTTGGTCTGATCTTTTTCAAGATTTACAAGCCCTCTTTCTGCCCGGATTGTTATTGCTTTGATGTACCTTTCAAGATGAATCATGCGGTCCGTATCATATAAATCCGTGAATTTTTCCGGCACAAGTCTGGAAAGTTCCCCTCTCAGACCCTGTAAAAAATTTATGGCACCATTGTTCGCCCGGCCTGATTTTTCCAGTTCGTACAACGCTGATCTTGAACAATGATACGCTTGTAAGATACGCTTGGCACTGTTTAATTTTTCTTTACCCAGGGAAAACATTGTGGGCGACACAGATTCCGCATGAACATAAAATTTTTTTTTTGTTCTTATATTTTTACAAAAAAGTTCATTAATAATGCTGTCATACAGCCTTTTTTCAAAAACCCTGGGTCCTCCGAAATATTGGGTCTGATTTTTTGCTTCCCCGGAAAGTGCGAGATTCTTTTTTAAAAATTTCAGATCCTTTGAAAAATGTATGGTAAAAAGTTTGACGATTCCTTTTTTATGGGATGCCATGGCTTCGTTGCGTTGGGGAAAAAGACGCAGATTTACGCATTTCTCATCCGGTTCCAGCCCGGGATAAACAATCCATTTGTCATTGTTTTTTTCTTTCAGCGGAATATTCTCAGGCAAGTCTCTGAAATCCCATGAGGTTATCCCTGTCCTCTCCCAGTCTTTTTTAGCGGATTCAAATGCATCCGGGTCAATCCTGTCGGAGATATTTTTATTTAAAATGGTTTTATCCCTGCCGGCGCAAAGTTCTTTCCCTCCCGGCCCTGTGATGGATATGCGCATTCTGAGATGGTCCGGCAACGCATCCGTATCCCAGACAGAAGCAGGAATATTCACACCAAAACGACGATAAATAAAATTACCCAGAGCAGTAATTAACGAAGAATTCGGAAGACGGACATTCGAGTTTTCAGTTTTCAGTTCCGAGTTTCCAGTTCCGAGTTTCAAGTTTCCAGTTTCAAGTTTCAAGTTTCCAGTTTCAAGTTTCCAGTTTCCAGTTTCCAGTTTCACCTCAGGCATTTCATTTATGATCACATCAACAGTATTTCCTACAGGGACAAGTTTTTTTCTGTATGCCTTGGGAAGCCCCTTTATCAGTGCGGTTATTTTTTCCTCCAACAGCCCGGGAACCAGCCAGTCCATAATTTCCGCGGAAAGCGACGGCACCACGGCCGAAGAAACCTTGAGGGTCACACCGTCATCATGCTTTCCAGGCTCAAAGCTGTAAGCGCAATCCAAACGATTGTCCCCCACAGCAATGCTGTCAGGATAAAGCGACAGTTCTTTTTCATCAGGGGAGTAGAGAAAAAGGTCTTGTTTTTTCATTTTCAGAAATTCTTCATTTCCTCTTTTTTTCAGACAATTTTTCAATGATATGATATCGTAAATCCCGCTGAGTTTCTTTTTGTAGAATTCGTAAATGTCCTGCTCATTCACCAGAATATCCCGCCTTCTGATTCTGTTTTCCATATCTCTGACGTCACTGATGAGTTTTTCATTGTGCTTCATAAACGCAAAAGGCTGTTTCAAATCCCCTTCCACCAGGGCGCTTTGGATAAAAATATGGTTTGCGTCCTCACGGTCAATTTTTCCATAAGACACAGACCGTCTGGGAACAATGACAAGACCATAAAGACTTACCTGTTCAAAGGCAACCACCTCCCCTCTGTTTCTTTCCCAGTGCGGCTGAAGATAAACTGATTTGCACTGCTCCTTCCCCAGGTCTTCCAGCCAGCTCACATCAATATTTGCGACCCTCCTGGCAAAAAGTCTTGACGTTTCCACCATCTCGGCCGCTACAATCCACTGGCCGGCTTTGTCAAATACGCCTGATCCCGGAAAAATCATTACTTCTTTGTCTTTTGCGGCCTTAAACATATTTTTTTCCTTTTTCAGGGCAATATTGGACAGAAAGCCGCTTAAAACAGACCGGTGAATTCCTGCGTATCTTTCATCTGAAACCGGGATATGGGCATTGAAATTCAGAATCTGAGAATTTGAATTCCCAAAATTCTCTTCCAGAATACTCGTAATCTGGGCATGGATGTCACGCCACTCCCGCATTCTTTTAAAAGAAAGAAAATGTTCTTTACAAAATTTTTTCATTTTATTGCCGCTTTTCGCGGTTTGCCAGGCAGCATGATACTGATTCCAGATATTGAGAAGCGTGATAAAATCGGATGTCGCATCTTTGAAAATCCCATGGGCCTGATCCGCTTCTTTTTCCTTTTCCACAGGTCTTTCTCTCGGATCCTGCTGAAGCGTGAGTGCAGAAGCGATAACAGTTATTTCACCAAGGCAGCCCTCTTTTTGTGCTTCAATAAGCATTCTGGACAATCTCGGATCAATCGGCATCTTCGCCATAAGCCTGCCTTTTTCCGTAAGCGAAAAGCGGTTTCCCGACTTCTGAGCTTCAAGTTTCGAGTTTCGAGTTTCGAGTTTCGAGTTTCGAGTTTCGAGTTTTAAGTTTCGAGTTTTAAGTTTCGAGTTTCGAGTTTCGAGTTTCGAGTTCCGAGTTTCAAGTTTCAAGTTTCGAATAGCCCCGAGTTCACGGAGGAGAGCAAATCCGTCTCTGATATTTTTAGAAGCAGGCTTGTCAATAAAGGGAAACTCTGAAATATCGCCCAGCTTCAGCGCAATCATTCTCATGATGACTTCCGCCAAATTGGACCTGAGAATCTCCGGCGGGGTAAAAAGGGGGCGGGCATGAAAATCCTCTTCGGAAAACAGGCGGACACAGATACCATTTTCCACTCGTCCGCACCTGCCTTTTCTCTGATCCGCGCTGCTTTTTGATACGGGGGTCACGGGAAGGGACGTGGTTCTTGAGCCGGGAGAATACTGAGCAATGCGTGCAAGCCCTGTGTCAACGACATATTTAATTCCGGGTATGGTGACAGATGTTTCTGCAACATTGGTTGAAACAATGATTTTTCTTCCAGCCATATGTGAAAAAACCCTTGACTGCTCGCCGCCTGAAAGTCTTGCGTACAAAGGGAGGATGTTTATCACTGCTTTATATTGCTTAAATTTTCCTTCAAGAAGTTCGCAGGTTTCACGGATATCCTGTTCCGTGGGCATGAAAACAAGAATATCCCCGTACCGGCTTTCTCCGGCCAGCTTGTAAACAGCGTCCGCGGCCGCTTCCATATAGGTTTGTTCATCACTGTCTTCTATCGGAGAATGTCTTACCTCCACCGGATACATGCGGCCCGATACCTTTATTATAGGCGCGTCATCAAATGCCTTTGAAAATTTTTCTGTATCAATGGTGGCAGAAGTAATAATGAGTTTCAGGTCTTTTCGTTTTTTTAAAAGTGTTTTTAAAATTCCCAGGACAAAATCAATATTCAGACTTCTTTCATGGGCCTCATCTACAATGAGCGTGTCATATTCATTCAGATAAGGGTCTCTTTGGGTTTCGGCAAGAAGAATGCCGTCTGTCATGACTTTTATATGGGAATATTCATTGGTCCGGTCTTTGAAGCGTATTTTATACCCCACGGATTTGCCAATATCTTCTCCCAGTTCTTCAGCGATTCTGCGGGCAACTGTTGTCGCTGCGATTCTCCTGGGCTGGGTGCAGCCGATTTTACCTTCGATACCTTTTCCCGCGGCAAGGCAGTATTTGGGAATCTGAGTTGTTTTTCCGGAGCCTGTCTCACCGGATATGATGACCACCTTGTTTTTTGAAATGGCATCAATGATCTCCTCCTTTTTGGCGGCAATAGGCAGATTTGTACCATAATCGTCAATTTTACTGATGAGGGCGGACAGATTTTCTTTTCGCTTTATTTTTTTTCTGGCAGAAGCCCGCACTTTTTTTTCAAGGTGAAAAAGTTTTTTTTCCATATTTCCGGAGGAGGATCTGCCTTTTTTAGCAAATTTTCTGATACGGGCGATTTCACGTTTCAGGGCATGTCTGTCAGCGCCCAGTACTTTGGGCAGAACAGACTCTGTTCTTTTAAGCACGTCTGTCTGTTCTGATTTTATCTTACTTCCTGTTTTCATTTTATTTTTATGATATATAGGAGATTTTTTAAGTGCGTCTGTCTGTTTTGGTTTTATTTTACTTGCTGTTTTCATTATTTTTTATGATATATAGGAAATGTTCTGAGAGTATGTTTGAAAAGTCCCGGCAGGGACGATATTTTTATAGCAATTGTCCGAACCATTATACAAAAAAATGGGTTGAAAAAATTTTGAACAACTTATACTATTCTTAAAAAAACATTGTCAACCTGGCCTTACCAGGAGCAAAATCTGCTTTGTGCGAAGCTCTGTTTTGTTTTCACCTGGACATGCACCTTATTTTATATAATTTATATTATCGTATTTTTTTTAAGGCGGCAAGATTAAATTTACAACCGTGAAGTTATTTTTTAGTGACCGAAGAGAATTGAGAATTGAAAATTGAAAATTGAGAATTGAAAATTGAAAAAAAAAGTACAGGAAAATCAGATAAAAAGTTGAATTTTTTCCTTTTCTTATCCTGGTTCCCTGTACTTTTTGTAATTTTTTATAATTTCCTGATACAATAAACGCCCATGAAAAAGCCGGGTTTTTCGCCCTTGGTCACGAAAATATTGACAGATAAAAAACCCGGCTTTTCAAAATATATTTTCACGGTAAAAAAATGTTTCAACGATTTCTATCCATTGCAAAAGCATATAACACCCGGATTGCTGTGACTAACGAGCAGTTCCAAGTTACTTACGGAGAGCTTCTTCAGATGGTTGAGGCGCTGCGCCCTCTTTTTGCTGAAAAAAAGAGGGATGGACAAAATATTCTGATTCTTCTGGCATTGCCGGGGGGGCCTCATTTTACGGCTGTGCAGCTTGCCGCTTTTGCGGAACATGCTGTGGTGGTTCCAATTCCGAACAAGTCCACCACTTATGAGATGCACAGTTATCTTGGCCTGATACAACCGGATATTGTGGTTGTCGAATCGCCTGAAGCGGCTCGGCAGATTCTGAACCCATTGGCGAAACACATGACAATCCTTTCTTTGAAAGAAACTTCAGAAAAAAATGAAGCACACCGCGTTCTGAACTGGGAGGATATCATGAATGGCGGGCCAGGAACCAGGAATCCGATAAACCCGGGGAATTCAAAATTTCCAGCTGATACCGTGCTTATCCAGTTCACCTCCGGCTCCACAGGCAGGCCCAAAGGAATTCTCATCAGCAATGCAAACCTGCTGGCCTGCCTGAACAACAATCACGCGTTTTTATCCAGTTTCGCGGGCGAGGATGTCTTCTGCCCCGTTCCTCAGTTTCACGCTTTCGGGGGGGCTGTGGTATTGGAACATCTGCTTCACGGCTCCCCGGTTCATCTGTCAAACCACTTTCTTCCGGGAAATGATCTGGCCCGGATGCAGCAATATGGCTGTACAGCCATTCTGGCCGCTTCCAGCTATTTCAAATTGCTTCTTGAACTGAATATGCTCATGCCGGAACTTCTCCCTGCCCTTGTTTCCGTGACCATTGGCACTGCCCCTGCGGATCAGGGACTGGTGCGAGATATCCAAAAAAAATTTCCTGATCTCAGGATATATCTGCGTTACGGTCTCACTGAAACTGTGGGCACTGTTACCCGGCTCACCATTGAACCGGGAGAAAACTTTTCTTTTTCAGGACTTGTGGGATCACCCGTTTCCGGCGTTGAACTGGGTCAGGAACTGACACCTCCGGATCAGGGAGAAGCTTTGGAAATTCGTGTCAGAAGCGGAGTGGTCGCAGCGGGTCAGCTCTTGGAAAAAAATCTTTGGAAATCCCTGACAGACGCAGACGGCTTTTTTTCAACAGGAGATATGGGACATCTGGATGCGGAAGGCCGCCTGCATCTGAGGGGGCGCATCAGTTCCTTTCTCAAGCACAAGGGGTTCCGCATAAATCCTTTTGAGATAGAGACCTTGCTGCGGAATACCCCGGGAATCCGGGAAGCCGTTGTTTTGGGAATTGAGGATTCCTTTTCCGGGCAGCAGATCATCGCCTGTATCGAGACGGCTGCGGATGCCAATGCTCCGGATTTGAAACAGCTCAGAAATATCTGTGCCGCCAATCTGTCAGCATACAAGCT
This sequence comes from Desulfonema magnum, assembly GCF_017377395.1. GTDB lineage: Bacteria > Desulfobacterota > Desulfobacteria > Desulfobacterales > 4be13 > Desulfonema_C > Desulfonema_C magnum. Next base: position 2,928,684 of record NZ_CP061800.1, read on the forward strand.
TCCGCAGCGCATTGTGATCATGGATGCCATTCCCCGAACCCCTGCCGGAAAAGCCGACAGATTTCATCTCAGGTCACTGCTCAGATGATTTTTGAAAAAGTTCGTAGTTCCGCAGTTCGTAGTTCCGCCTTTAGGCGGTGCGACACCGCCTAAAGGCGGAACTACGAACGGATATATTCATTTCTGGAAATCGCCTTACCTCATAACCGGGGATGACGAGCATTTTTGTCTGACCATCATCATTGAGTTTTGATCCGGCAAATCACTGATCACTTGATCAAGTGCTTTGGCAATAATCTGGTGAGCCGCATAAGTTCCGTGATATGTATCATGAAAGAGCCTTTCCGTGCCTGAGTAATTTTTGAAAAGGGGTAAGACATCTATGAAATTCACAGACTGGGATTTTAAAACCGAAGCAAGTTCATTGTATGCCAGATACTGATTTCCTGATAATTCCTCAGCCGTGGGTATCAGCAGGCAGACCAGTTCGATTTTATTTTTCATAACTAACTGTCTTGTTTTCTTAATCAGTTCTCTGACCAGTGGCAAATTTTCAAGAGGCTGCTGCCTGCTCAGACCCAGTTGTTTCGCCATGACATTTGCTTTTGATTCAAATTTGGTTTTGAGAATGGATAAGAATGCCAGCATGGGTGTTGATTCCCATATCTGAAATTTTTTGAATTCCTCGTACCGGGCATCATGTTTTTTTAAGTAGTTAAGCAATTCAGGATTGTCAGGCAAATCATGAAGCATTTCATTTGGCGGAATTTGCAATTGCAACTGACCATTATCCAGAACAAAGCGCGACTTCAGCAGCGGCATGGATATTTGTTCCCGGGACATCAGCGGGAGGTAGTGGCTGTCAAGGGATCTGGACATATCCGGGCTGATACCCATGACAACCACATCCGGCTGAAAGCGTCCGATAGCCTCTTCTGTGGCCAGATATACCTGATCCAGTGTGTAGCCTGACGTCGCCAGATTCAGCGTTTCAATCTCCTTATTTTCCAGACACGCGCTGATGGTCTGATTGTTTTCAATATAGAAAGAAGACCCATGTATCCTTGAATCACCGACAAAGGCAACCCGCCATTTTTTTCGTTGTCCTGGAACAAATTCTGTGTTGGAGCGGGAACCGAAACGGTCATGCCGGACTTTCAGATAAGCAGCATTTGCCCGATTGCGCCATCCGCGATGCTCATCCGGTTCAATGTCGAAATAATCATTGAAGAAATCATGAGTTTGCCTGATTTCCTTCAGAGAAAGATAATTTCTAAAATACCAGGTTTCCGGGATAACAGAGGGCAGAACCGGTGCCACAAGCATTTCCAGAAACACCAATAATCCGCAGATCAATAAAAATCGTCTGATGTGTCTGAAATAATCATACATTTGTCGCCAAGATATTTTTTTCTCCTTTCCCATAAAATCCCCTCCTTTTTAAAAGTTCAATATTTTAAGACCGTGTTTGAGAAGTCCCGCAGGTACAGAACATTTGCAGCATAAGTGTCCCGTACCCTCCCGGATCCTTCGCAATGCTGTTGACTTAAGAGTCAGCGGGTTTTCCGATATTTTCTCCGGAGTGCGAAAAATGCTTTTTCGCAGGCGCAAAAATATAATTTTTGCACTCCGGATCCGTTCGGAATTACCTATGTCAACAGCATTGCAGGTCCTTCGGGGACGGCATATCCGGCGCGACACGAACTGCAAATATGCCGTCCTTACAGGACTCGGAAACACGGGGCATGCCCGCCTGCTACAAATATACCGTGTCCTCGGGACGTTTCAAACACGCACTAAATTATCAGTTTTAAGTTTTAAGGGATTTCCCCAAAAATAAAATACCCGGAACGTAGGGTATGTTATTTATTTGGAGTTCCCTAAGTTTCAAGTTTCAAGTTTCAACTTTCGAGTTTCAAAACTGAAAATAGATAAAACTGACAGATTTTTCCCCGAACACAACCATCAGGTAAAGCGTAATATAAAAAAATCCGTACCGGGCAACGCCCGGATAGCGGAAAAACCGTTTGATATCGTCATTTTTGTAAAGAAGCAGATCAACCAGCAGTAAGGGAGAGACATAAAAAATGATTCTGGCGAACATTTCTGTTGCAGCGGATGTTACCGCGAAATTTGCAAACAGATGATATATCCACGCTCCGATCTGCTGTATTGAATTGCCCTGAAAGAATATCAGTCCGAACGCTGAAGCATGTAACGTAAGTATTACAGACAGAAACCGCAAGACCGCGGCCACAGGCATCGGTCGGGAATGCCGGTGGCGTTTCATTTTGGAAGCCAGAGCTGCATAACCTGCTAATAAAAGACCATGATATCCGCCCCATAAAATATAATTCCACGCCGCGCCGTGCCACAGTCCCATGATCAGAAAGATAATGATGATCAGCAGCTTATCGTTAATATGTTTTTTCTTTATTCGCATCAGCGCAAGGGGAAAATACAAGTAATCACGAATCCATGTGGTCAGGCTGATGTGCCATCTGTTCCAGGTTTCCTGAATATTGGCTGCGAAAAACGGGGAACGGAAATTGACCATGATGTGAAACCCCATGAGTTTGGCCGTGCCTCTGGCAATGTCCGAATACGCGGAAAAATCGCAGTATAACTGGAACATGAACGCATATACAGACATCAGAATCAGCCCCCCGTCTCCGGCTGACCCGTCCGCTGAAACCGGGGAGCCAATGAAAGTTAAGATAACACCCAGGTTGTCAGCAATGAATATTTTTTTGAATAATCCCCAGTAAATCAGGAACAGTCCTTCGGAGATGTCCTCGTGACAAATGGTTCTCGGACTGAGTATCTGAGGCAAAAGGTTTTTCGCACGTTCAATGGGACCCGCAACCAGTTGGGGAAAAAACGAAACATAAAGCGCGTAATCTAAAAAATTACGAGTCGCCGGAACCTGTTTGCGATAAACATCAATGGTGTAGCTCAGGGTCTGAAACGTATAAAATGAAATCCCGACCGGTAAAATAATCTTCCATGTGGGGGACTCAAAGTTTATGCCAACCATGGAAAAAAAAGCGATAAAATTTTCGAGAAAAAAGTTAAAGTACTTGAAAAAGAAAAGAACAGACAGGTTCACGCCGACGCTTATCATTAAAAAACGCTTCCTGTCTGCTTTATTTTCTTGCTGATCAATCTTGATGGCGCATAAGAAATCAGTCAGTGTTGAGACCATGATCAGGCTTAAAAATCGCCAGTCCCAGAATCCATAAAAAACATAGCTGGCTGCCAGCAGCATCCGGTTTTGCCTTTTGTGACTCAGGGATAAATACAACACATAAACAATGATAAAAAAAAAGGCGAACCTGAACGAATTAAAATTCATGTCGAGCCTGTTTGAAGTTTAGGGTTGATAAAATTATAATAATCTGAATATTATAAATTTATTTTGTGTTTTACCAGTTCAGCCATGGCCGGAACATTGTTGAAATTGTCGCTGGTCATATCCTGAACTTCAATCTCAATGTCAAAGGTCTCCTGAAGAATCCTGACCACACTGATGAGACTGAGCGAATCAATCAGGCCGCCGTCAATCAGGGACAGGTCGGATATATTCGAGGTTTCCAAAACGTCGGAGGATTGCGTTTCTTTTATAAATTCAGTTACGATTGCTTCAACCTTCAGCCTGACCTCTTCTTCCCCGACAGCCTCATGCCCGGGCAGTTCCAAGCCGGGAAGCACATGGCCCAGGCCCCGCCGATAATCTGTTACATCTAACCCGTCCGAGTATCCCGGGGGCGTGGCGACAAAGTTGCCTGCGAGATGGTATTCATCGCCGCCCATGCCCCGCTTAAAGCTGGTGATGCCCGGGAGATTCTCCGGGTCTATGCCGCCAAGATCGAGCCATCGGCATTTTTGTTCCTGGAAATGGAGAATGAGCTGCCAGTTGAGGAAATTATAAGCTCGAAATTTGGCTGCCTGAGGATCGCTCCAGGATACCAGGCAATGACTTGTGGAGGCATAATTTATCAAAATCATGGCAGCGATTCGCTTTCCGTCTTTAACGACAAACACCACGGACATCACTGATTTTGCCTCGTTCCAAAGTTCCTGAACCAGTTCCGAAGATGGCCAGGAAATGCCTTTTTCAATTGTAGCCTGTTTGTATTTTTCCAAGAAAAAATCAAAGTCCTGTCCGGAATGACATACCTCTGTTCTGAGGCCGTACTTTTCAATCTTTCGTAAGGATTTTTTCCAGTCTCTTTTCATTTTTTTATGTATGACTTTGGAATCCTGGCTCAGGTCTATGCGGATGGATCTCCACAGGGGTTCATCAGACAGCTTGAACTCTGCCTCCTCAGCCCAGTTTTTGGGCAAATCAGAAGGCACCAGACAAGGGGTCAGGTGGAGAATCATGTGCTTTCCGTCAACCCAGTGACTGCGCAGAAATTCAATGGCATTGACAGCGTCCTGAGTAAAAGATTGTCCATTTTTTTCTATAAACATGGGGCCGTGCTGCATTCTGGCCACCCAGCCAATGACAGGAATCTCTTTGACCAAAGTTTGGGTCATGGCTATTGGCTGATCTTTGGTGATGATCACCTGCCGCACTGGTTCCCATTCAATGCACTTATTTACACTTTCTCCGTATTCCCAAGTCTGTTGAAGATCAGCCTTCCGACACTGTCCCATTAACCGATTCCATTCTGCTTTGTCATTGATGGTAATCAGATCAAAATTGTAGTCCATAAGCTCCCTTTTCTTCTGATTTAAATTTTAGTTCCTGAACAACTGCTACATGACCAAATATGTTCTGACGGATGAAAGACCGCCGAGGTTTTGAAAGCCTCGGCGGTCTGACATTCGGATCACCCGCCAGAATTAATTGGATCATGTAGCAAATTGGTTTTTCGCATTCCTTAATAAGTATTAATGTCCAAAAAAGGTTATCAGGGACATTTTTTTTATGCAGATTTTGCAGGATTGGAAAAAAAGAATCCGTGAAATCCGTAAAATCCGAGTTAATCTGTGGTTCAGATGTTAAATTTACAGACTGCCCCGATTTACTTTTTCACCTCCCAAATGCACTTTTTTTCCCAGAAAATACTTCCGCTACCCCATTGACTTATCAATTTATTTTATGAAATAATAAAAAAAATAATTTAAAAAAAATACCAGCACCAAATTTTTATGTCAATAAATTTGATATGCTGGATGTTCTCTGAGAGAGCAAACCCATGCTGTCTGAATCACTTATTTTTATCTGCCCGCTTTTTGTGCCGCATCTGTCAGGGGCATTCACGACACGGCGTTCCCTGAGCCTGTCGAAGGGGGAAACAGCATCGGGCAAAAACATAACAGCAAAAAGTGATATTTTCATACGGCCCAGAGCAACCTTATCTGTTTTTTGTCATTTGTCCAATGAGTTCCAAACAAAATGGGAAAGTTTGTTCAGATGTTGCTTCTGTTTTCTCTGTCTTGCGTTTATGTTATATTATCTTATCTTATATACAAAAACAGAGAACTTTCTTACATGCCGACTAAAAAAAATTGGGGAACTCCGAATGAATAATATGTCAATGTAGTGGCTGACCACATTGATTCCGGAACTGCACAAATTGATTGGCAGGGTGGAGCGAAGCGGAACCCAACACACAAGGTGGGTTCCGCTTCGCTCCACCCACCCTACATTTTTATCGGGTGTATTATTTGTTTCGAGTTCCCTAAGTTCGCAGTTCCGCGTTCAGGCGGTGTCACACCGCCTGAACGCGGAACTGCGAACTGGAGATGAATAGGATATTCACTGAAAACAAACAATGAAGAGGAGCTATTTATGGATTTTTTGGTAATAGGCGGGGACGCGGCAGGTATGAGCGCAGCGAGCAGGGCAAAACGGAACAAACCGGATTTGAATGTTACAGTTCTGGAAAGGTCAACGGATGTCTCTTACAGTGCCTGCGGGATGCCGTACAATATCGCGGACCCGGCCAGGGAAATTGATGATCTTGTGGTAAGACATGCGAAGGTTTTCAGGGAAAACCAGAACATCAATGTGCTGACAGGACATTGCGCGGAAACGATTGACCCTGCTGACAGAACCGTAAGCGGTGTGTCTTCGGAGGGAAAGGCATTTAAGCTTCCATATGACAAATTATTAATTGCCACAGGAGCCTCCCCGATTATACCGGATATTCCGGGAACGGACCTGCCCGGAGTGATGGCACTTAAATTCCTTGAAGATGGCAGAAAAATAAAGGGGTTTTTAAATCATGTGAAAAAAGTTGTTATAATAGGTATGGGATATATTGCCCTTGAAATGTGCGAGGCCCTGCGCTCCAGAAATATAGACGTTGACATGGTCAAACCCCGGCCTGTTTTTTTACCGTGGATGGAACAAAATATGGCCCAGGTGGTCAGGGAAGAAATTCAATCTCACGGTGTCCGTCTTTATCCAGGACATTCCGTTGAAAGAATTGAGAAATCAGCCGGCGGTCTTAAAGTGGTTTGTCCTGAACTTACACTGGAAGGAGACATGGTTCTGCTTGCCATTGGTGTGACACCCAACAGCGCACTTGCCGCGGAGGCTGGTCTTAAAACAGGGGTAAAAAAGGCCATTGCCACAGATAACAGACTTTGCACATCAGATAAAAATATTTTTGCAGCAGGAGACTGCGCGGACGCTCTGCATCTGGTCACGGGTCAGAAAACATGGATTCCCCTGGCATTAAGAGCGAACAGAGCAGGCTGGGCCGTGGCAGACAATGTTTGCGGCAGAGATGTTCAGTTACAGGGAATAGTCGGAACAGCGGTTTTCAAAGTGTTTGATTTTGAAGTGGCCCGCGCAGGTCTGAACGCGGAAGAGGCCGCGGCAGCCGGTTTTGAACCTGCCGAGGTGATGATTCGGACAAGCTCCCGCGCCCATGCCCATCCGGGAGCCTCCAAAATCTGGGTGTATATGACAGGGGATAAAAAATCAGGCCGTCTTCTTGGTGTTCAGATGGTCGGCAGAGAAGGTGCCGCACATCGGATAAATGCCCCGGCAGTTGCGCTTCACTCTGAAATGACTGTTGAACAGTTTGCCCAGTCTGATTTGGCATATGCGCCGCCTTTTGGGCCGGTCTGGGACCCGTTGCTTACAGCCGCAAATCAGCTTCTTAAAAAAATGTGACGGGTTACAAAACTCTGAACCACGGATTTGCACGGATTGCTCTGATTATAACGGATTTAGGGTGAGCCGACCAAGCCCTGTAAGGGCGGCATATTTGTAGCCGCGGGTTTGCAGGCCCCCGGCCAAGCCCTGTAGGGGCGGCATATTTGCAGCCGAGGGTTTGCAGATCCCGGTCAAGCCCCGTGGTGGCGGCATATTAAACAAATAAGTTAAAGAGTTGATACCTTAGTGCTGAATCCCATAATAATGTCCGGGCGGAATGAACAATAATCTTATGTGATCCGACCTGCCGCCTTCGCCGCAAAGACATAAAGACACGAGGAAAACACAAAAAAACTTCGTGAGACTTTGTGCCTTTGTGCCCTGGCGGCAAATAAGTACCTAACCATAAGTTTTCGATATCTTCCCGGGGAAGAAACCCGGCTTTTTTTACCAGAACAGTCCGCCGCCCATGACGGAAAAAGCCGGGTTTCTCCGCCGTTCACAGAAAAAAAAGATGTATAAAAAACTTTTGATCGGGTACTTATAATTCACCTGATTTTGCGCGGTCGCGGGCTGAGTCATGCAGAACAAATTTGCAGTCTGTCCGGGCACAGCTTGAAAAATTGCGCCGCAATCCGGATATTATTTATGGAATTAATCACTTAGGCTATTCTTAGGTTATTCTAATGAGCAGCTTCGGCCCCGACTTTTTTTTGCCTTTTCTTATCATGCGGCCTGTAAATGAATACCGACATAAAAGCAGATATGATGAGCAGTACATACACCGTGAAAAAAGCATAGTCAAGGATTGTCAGATATTCTACGGATAAAGCTGATAACCATCTGAGATAACAGACCGTGTTTATTATCAGCACTGACATGAATATCAGTGCATAGTTACGAAGCCGCTCAGGTCGTATAAAGTAAGGCAGACATAAAATCAAAAGCATTGCAATAACAGGAAAAAATTTTGAAAAAATAAAAGCAGCCAAGTTTTTTCTCTTAATATGGATTTCAGCATTGAAGCGAGAATAACTGATAACATTTGACAAACCGAAAAATTTCGGATTTCCGAGGTTCGAATCTTTTGCCGTAATGTCCTGATAAAATGATATTTCGCTGATCTTCCATTCTCCGACAGAACTGCTGACAGACTCCGGCAGAGACAGAACATCCGGAACATAAATCAGCCTGTCTTTTGTCTGATCAGTATGACGAAAACGTATGGGCATCATGTGCTGGTCAAACGGATAGGTATGGAAATCAAAATCATATTTGAAATCTGCTTTTACACGATATACCCGTCTGGTAATATTCTTCGTTCGTTCTTCTTTCAACGGCTTCCCCAGTCTGACAGGACTTACTGAATTTTCAAATTCGATAGTTGTATCATCAAAATATCCTGAATACCGGAACCCGAGATCAAATTCCAGAGTACATTCCGAATGTTTTGTATCCAGATTACTCACTCTGAGATTATCTATGCCTGCATATACCAGACGAATATTATTCATAGATATCCCATTAAGCAGTATTGTTTCGCCATGCAGAATCTTTTTTAAAAGATTATCTGTACGTCCGATATCACTCTGCTGATATTGCAGAAACGCAGGTACCGGCTTATGACGTAACCATATTCCTACGGCGTAATGTTTCCTGACATCCCCGTTTTCATCGAAATAAATATGTCCGGTGATGCCTCTGACCGCGTTATCTTCGCTGTAAAAGCTTGCCAGCACATCCCTTATTCTTCTCCGGTCTTCCCGTATATATCCTTTGCCCTGAATTCCGGCTTTTTTCACGGCTTCAACAGCAACCTTTATTGCGTCATAATAGCAGGCGCTTATTTCCGAGGGTGCTTCGTTATATTTTTCTAAAAAGTCCTGTTTGAATATATAGGTTTCTTCTCCGCCAATAGCTGTCATAAAAGGAGATACGAACCGAATGCCCTCCGAACAATACCCGAGTTGGGACTCTTTGTCGGGATATTTTTCCATTTCAATAAGAAAACTTCTTGCAAATGCATAAGAACCAATGACAGAACAGCTTTTTCCCTCATTTTTCAATGCGGTAATAATTTTTACGCCTTCGGCGCTGTGTGTCGCCAGAAAAAGAACCGTCGGATCATCTGTTGCTTTTAGTTCATTGACAATTTTTTTCAACTGATCATCTGATTTGTCATCCCTGTTCCATTCCCATTTTTGTTCAATCTTCATTCCAAGTTCGCTGATTGTCTGTTTAAAATTCCGGAAAAGAGATATTCCGTAAGTATCGTTGCTGTAGACAATGCTTGCTGATTGCTTTTTCAGAGCCGCCTTAATATAATTGGCGACAAATTTCGCTTCCATTGCATTATTGGATACGGTTCTGAAATACCATTCATTTCCCAAAGTAACAGATTCCTCTGTAGCCGATGCGGTGAGGACAGGAATTCCATTTCTTTTATAAATTTTTCCTGCAACAGCGGAAGTGTTGCTGCGATAATGCCCGAGTACAAGCAATGCTTTGTTTTGATCTGCAATTTCAGAAGCGATTTTTTCAGAAATTTCAGGATCGCCTTTATCATCAAAAAAAAGTAATTCTATTTCCCTGCCATCAATACCGCCCTGGCTGTTTATTTTATCCTTATATAGTTCAGCCCCTTTTCGCATGGCCTGTCCCCCGGGAGCCTCCATAGGACCGGCTACGGCAATGTAAATTATATCTTTTTTAAGGGGAGAGGCCGGCAGTAGGAATAAGAGATAAATAACAATATTAATGAATATTATAAGTAATATTAACAGGGTGTTTCTCATATTTCTCCTAATTTTTCAACATTAAGATATGGTCTGACAGCAAACTCGATGTTATTTTCCTGAAACTGCCTTACGATCTCTGTATGGATTTCTGTCCGCATTGTGTGGCGGAGTGAAATATCCAAAATCAGATAACGGAGCGCAAGGTTAAACGAGTAATTATCAAAAGTACGCAATCGCATGTTTTTTAACTTGGTATTAGGATTTTTATCAATGATTTCAGTAAGCAATTTTACTGCCAGCTTTAGCTGAACCATCGTGTTCCGAGTGGACAGAGGGATTTCGATATTCACAAAGTAAGCCGGAGACTTTGTGAGATTAATAACTTCACTCTGGGAAAGCTGAGAATTAGGTACTGTGATCATAAATTTGGTGGCATTCTGTCTTAATCGCGTATATTGCAGACCGATCTCTTCCACCTCAGCCTTTTCTCCTTTAAACAGAATGACGTCTCCTATATTAAACGATTTGGAAATAAAAATACTGATGCCACCGATGATATCACCGAGGGTCTCCTTTGAAGCCATGGCAATGGCAAAACCGCCAATACCCAAACCAGCGAGAATGGCCCCCACATTAAAGCCCAGCGTGTTTAATCCGGAAATAATAGCAACCCCCCATATGATAAATATAAGGATTGTTTTCATCAGGGGAAGAAGCGCTGCAAGGGTTATATTTTTTTCGCTCTCTTTTTTTCCATCAGCGTTCTGATAACGCCGCAGACTTCGGGCAACCAAACCTTTGACGAGCCAGGAGAATAACATCGCCGTCAGAAAAATGCCCGCGAGTCTGACAAAGACCCAGACCGCCTGCTGTCGGCGTGTTTTATAACGGTCCGCCCGCAATACACCGACCTCACCTTTTAAAAAACGAAGCTTCTCAATTGCAGTCCGGGGGTTTTCTTCCGGGCCCAGCTTTGCCAGTTCCTTATGGGAACGTCCCTTGACAGCCTGGATTCGACGTTGAATCGCGGCGTTTTCAGCATTCAGAGCCGCCAGATTGTCCTGATATTTGCCGATATCCGTCCCGATACCGGTAGCGGAGAGTCTCTGTTCAAAGAGCCGAAACCATTTATTTGCAGCAACAATTTCAATATGCCGCTCGAAGAAAAAATCAGCCACCCGGAAAACCGTATCAGCTTTTTTCTCTTCTGTAATGGGCGGAGGGAGCGGAAGGCGTCGCCCGGTTTTGGTTTCAAAATTGCCGAGGATTTCCTCAGCTTTCTGAGGCATCAGCCGGGCCTGAATTTTTACCCATGCTTCTTCTTTTTCAACTTCCAACTGCTCCATCTGCTTCCGAAGAAATGGCAGTAATTTGGAAACAGCATCTTTTTCCTGGTCTGCAAGCTGAATCAGACGTTCTGTTTTATGTGTTTGTCTTTTCAGAATTTTCTGTTTGGCATCCAGTTCTGTCAATTCCTGATAATACGCTTCCAGGAGCATGGTCAGGTGTTTGGCCCGACCCGAAGGAACAAAGCTGAGAAGGTATTCTTTGGGAGTGTCTTCAGATTCCATGGTGCGAACAGCCATCTGCTGAAGCGATTGCAGCTCGGTTTGGGAAAGCGCCTCCCGTTTGCGTTCAAAGTCCTTATTTAATTTTTCCAATTCTCGGAGCATGTCAATCCGTTTTCCCACTGAACTCAGGGTTTCGGTCAACAAAGTCTGTCTTTCCTCAAGGGTCTTATCCGGCTGACTGACGGTTTCAATTCGCTGCCGAATCTCGGTCTGGTGAGTCATCAGCTCGGACATCCTGGTCTCAAGCCGGGTAATCCGGTCCCGTTTTAAGGCTTCGGTAATGGTGTCCGGGATATCACGGCTGCTCAGTTGTTTGCGGCCCAGGCGTTTTTTCAGCTCCACCGCATTTGCATGATATTGCAACGAGAGTTTGGTGGCTTCGGATAACACTTTTGAATATTTCTCAATTTCCTGATTCTGCGCATTTAAAGCATTCAGCAGTTCAACGCGATATTTTTGCTGTTGCCTGATAACCCGGACCCGGGCTGACAGCAAATCCTGATACTGCTGCGGTTGGGAGGCATCTGAGGGTTTGACAGCCGTCTCAGCTTCTTTTTGCGCCCTCAGCCCGTCTGACCTTTCCTGTTGGAAGGCATCTGAGGGTTTGACAGTCGTTTCAGGCTTCTGTAAAACTTTTTTCTTGATTTCATCGGGTATTTTCATGCCGGCAAGGTGCCAGAGTTTCCTGAGAATGTTCTGTTTTTCGTCAGCGGATTCCTTCTGAACAGAACGCACCACAGGGTCTTTCAGGGATTCAAGTTTCTCTATGATATCTCGGACACTTGTCCGGGCTTTTTCATAAGCTTCACGAACTTTTTCCAACGCGGTCATATTGGTCTGAATTTTTTCCGCACTTTCATGAAATTTCTGAAGGATATCCTGAGCAGTGAGATTTTTGAGTTCCGCATCCCATTGGCGGGCCTTCTGAGCCGAGTCATAAGTTTTTTTCAACTGAGCCAGGCGGTCTTTGGCTTCTTCCCGGGCCTTCTCAGATTTTTCAATATCCTGAGCTATCTGATCAACCTGACCTTTGGCCTTCTGAATAGCTGATAACGCATCTGACACCAGTTTTGAAGTCTCCTCACTAATAATGACGAGCGCCTCGGATCGGCTGCCCTCCGGTATTTCTTCTGGTCTGATTTTTCCATCATCTCCAAAATCTTTGAGAATTTTTGCAAGCACCTGCATTCGGGAAAGATGTTCGCTGAGAACTGTCGCGTCGCCCAGAAAAATTTCTCCGCGCTTTACCACTGATTGCAACGATGAGCGGAGTTCCTCCAGTTTTCCGATGCGGTCCGAGTGATAAGCAGCAATGTCATCAACCTGTTTGACAGCCTGTTCCATTTCCTCAGTACGGACAGCAGCTTCCTGGCGGAGTATCTCAGTTGTCTCAGGCGGTGAAATTGCTTCAATCTCCTCCTCTGCTCCAATCGCATTCTCCTGAGCCCTGATGAATCGGCTGTAAGACAGATTAAATGCCCCGCTGAACCATACCCGCTCTTCCTGTAATTCAGAAAGCCCGATGATGAGTCTTCTTGGTGACTGGCCTGAATATTCCTTTTCCAGGGTCTGACGGTTCAGTTCCCGGGCATATTTTTCTTCAGCAGAGGCATGACGCGCCTTGGCTTCGATCTGTTTTTTTTTTGCTTCCTCCAGATGTGAATTAATCGTTTTAAGGGAGTGTCCGATGAATACATTATCCATACTGACGCTCCTTGTTTTTTCAGAGGCAGAGGAATCTTTCCTGAGTTCTCCCTGAGCTGCTTCTGCTTTTCTTTTCAGTTTTCGTTGCCAGAGGATAAGTTCCTGCTTCTGCTTTTTCAGGTTCTGTTTGCTGAACGAATCCGGAACCTTGTCCGGCGATAAAGTTCCGTCTTCAACACGCAGTCTGATCTCAAACAAAAACAAATCCAGTCCGTTAATAACATTCATAAACGCGTCTGTGGCTGATTTCGCAGCTTCCAACTGGCTGATTCGTCTGTCTGCAAACGTTTTTTCCGCCTGAATCAGTTCAAGTTGATGATTGAACGCATCAAGCCGGACTTTGGCATGCTCCAAAGCCTTTTTGGCAGCTTCGAGAGTATCTGTATCGTCAACTGATGTCGGGGGAGTTTCTTCTGGTATGATGAGTGATGCTCTTTCCTGGCTGGCCTGCTGAAAAAGTTTTTCACTTTTCCTCAGACCGCGTAACTGGGCAAGAAAGGTGTCAGAAGCCTGATTAAAAATGCTCTGAGCCTGTCCGAGCAATTCCTCATTGCCCAGATTATGCAGTTCAGGCTTTTCTCCGGCTTTGTCTTTTTTTTTCGTTTCTGCCGCAGCCATTGACAAAGAACAGCAAAAAATAAGGACAATTGACAAAATTGATAATTGATAATTGATACGTTTCATTACTTACCTCATAACCTGTATCCGAGTCATGTCTGATATAGAACGGCCATGATCGGTCCGCTCACAACAAGACATGAAAGTCGCAACATTTTTCTTAACACCCGGCACTCAATGATCAGATTTTTTGACCCGGTTCGGACAAAAAGCTTGTCATTCCTGCGAAAGCAGGAATGACAGAAAAAAAATTTGATCATCGAGTGACATCTGACACTTTTTCATATATAAAGATACCCGATTAGTAACCAGGCTGTTAAGGTGAAAGAGATATGAATAATTCTCCCCGCGTGTCTGACGAGGAAACTGCTCTTTCCTGGAAAACTCCGTTTGTGCGCTATATGGGTTAATATGGATATAAAAGCTGACATTCCTGCCAGAAAATATCCTGAGAAAAGAGCGTGTTCAATTACTTTGTATGCCGGTGTCAGCTTCAGGTGCAAATAGTGAACCATGCCTGTTGCTGCCAGTGACGGTATGAATATCAGCGCACGAGTGGAAAGCTGATCATGCGGTATGAGATACACAACATACAAAAGGACTGTGATTACGATAATGAAGAAGAAGCTTTTTAAAAAGAGAAATATCCGCCCTTTTCTCTGTACGGAAATTTCAGCGTTTATCTGAGAATAGGAAAGCGTGCGCTGCTTATCCGGAACAGCAATATGTGCGGCATCCCGGAATAGCGACATATCCATGATATCCCATCCCGGAATCGGTTTGACGAGCCTTTTTCCAACATCTTCTTTTCGCGAGGATGTAAGTGACACCTCAGGTAATGCCGGAATATCAGGCACATAAATAAGCTTTGTTTCCGGCTGATCTTCGTGACGAAAACTTATCTGTATGGCCTGCTCATCAAAAGGGTATGCGTATGTATCAAAAAAGTTTTTGAAGTCAGCAATGACACGGTATGAACGGATGGTGATATTCCCCTCTGCGGTATCTTCCATAACCGGCTCCCCCAGTCTGACCGGGTTCACAGCATTTGTAAATGAGATACGGGTGTCGTCAAAATCCCCCTGGAAGCGGAACCAGAGATAAAAATCTGCGGTGCAGGTTCCTCTGTCTGTGTCGAGATTATAAATTCTGTTGATATCAATGCCCGCATAGACCAGCCGGATTTTGGTCAGAATTTGTTCATCAATGATGATGTCATCGTCTGATAATTTCTGATATGTTCTCTGTTGTTCGTCCCCCGCCTGAGTCGGATGAAAAGATACATCAGATGACGAGTTGTTGTTTCGCATATCCTGATATTGCCAAAATGCCGGAAAAAGCTTGTGCTTCTGCCAGATTCCCACAGCCAGAGAGCCAGAGGCATTACCGTGTTTATCAAAATAAATATTTCCGGTTACACCTTTTATTGCAATTTCGCTGCTGTCAAATCTGGTCAGAGCGTCTCTGATCTTTCTCCTGTCCTTTCTTATATCCTGCCCCTGAATTTCAGCGTTTTCAACAGCCCTGAGGGCAATGTTCATGGCATCATAATAGGAGGCCGCAATCCATGAAGGCTCGCTGTCATATTTCTCAATAAATTCCTGCCTGAAAGCAAGTCCTTCTTTATCGGCTATGTCAGAAAGAAAGGGTGATACCGTGTAAATTCCGTCTGAATAGTATCCGGGTGATTTCTGTTCCAGGGGATAATCATTGAACCTGCTGATAAACGAAGGCGTTGAAAACGAATTCGGTCCGATAAGCGGATAATCAGTGCCAGGATATCTTGATGAAGCAGAAAGTTCGGCACCCTCGGAAGCATGGACTGCACAGAAGAGCTTTCCGAGATTTTGAGAGGCTCTCAGCTGACCAATGATATTTTTCAATTCCTGGATCGAGGTTTCGCTTTTGCTATCAATTTTCCATTTGTTTTGAATACTGATTCCCAGTTCCCTGGCTTTTGTTTCAAAGTTCCGGACAAGAGAAGAGCCGTATGTGTCAGCCTCATGTATAATGCTTGCCGATGTCCTGTTCAGGGCTTTTTTCATATACTCTGCGATAAAGCCTGCAATAAAACGGTTATCCGGTATAATTCTGAAATACCAGTCATTTTTAAAAGTAACGGCTCCTTCCGTGGCCGAGGCTGTGATGGCGGGGATGCCGTTTTTTCTGTAAATTGCTCCTGCCGCAGCCGAATTGGTGCTGCCATAGTGTCCGAGTACAAGAAATACCTTATTTTCGTTCACAATCTCAGTGGCAATCTTTATGGCAGCACGTTTGTCTGTGTCATCAAAAACAAGCACTTCCACCTGTTTGTCTTTAAAGCCGGGGTGACTGCTTATTTTATCAAGATACAATCTGACTCCCCTGAGCATTTCCTCGCCGTTTTCCTTATTCTCACCGCTCATGGGGCCTGCCAGCGCAATATAAATAACCTCTTTTTTCAAAGGGGATGCCGGCATAAATAACAGAATAGCGACAACATTAACAAAAATGATGAGTGAGACTGTCAGAATCGCTTTTTTCATAAAATATTTCTTACAATCCTTTCAGAGCAGCGAGTAATACCAAATTTCAAATTTCAATGTCCAAATTTCAAATAAATTTCAATATCTGAATCTCAGTCACTGTGATTTGTGATTTATTTGTGATTTGTGGTTTATTTGTGATTTGTGATTTATCTGTTATCCGGCTTTTGTTTTCTGACAGAAAAAACACCTCGGCCGGACAGGGTTGCAAACCCCTTCCGGCACTTTCAGCCTGATGCGTATGGGTTTACGATCCCGTCCGAAATATTTACCGATCACCGGTGGCAGACCCCGTCCGGCAAACTCCCTCCGAGACTGTGAAGACATTATTTTGTGTAAAAGGTGGGATAATACATCCGTTTATTCTTCTCCGAAATACCAGTTACGAATATGCTGTCCGCCCGTGGCCATGTGATACCACCCCTTTACTCTGGGTTTTACCAGACAATGGTAGATCTCAAAATAAAGCGGAATCGCCACAGCTTCTTCTTCGCACAGAATCTGTTCTGCACGTTTGTAAAACATTTTTCTTTGTTCTCGGTCAAATTTTTCTCCGGCTTTGTCTATGAGGGTGGCAAACTCCTGATTTTTCCAGCCAACGTTGAAGAAAGGATTGGACGGATGAAAACGGTCCAGCCAGCCATTTGCATCAGGATACTCACTGCACATTTTTGCCCGGAACATATGCGGCGGATTTCCCTGAGTCACCAGGTTCGTATAGTTGTCATCATCCTCTCCCTGAAGTTTTATATTTATATTCAGATGATGTTTTAAAATCGCCTGAATTGCAGATGCAATTTTTTTATGAAATTCAGAATCATTATACAGAAGTGTAATATCGGGAAAGCCTTTCCCCCCGGGATATCCGGCCAGGGCCAGCCATTTCTGCGCCTGTGAAGGATCAAAACCGATTCCCACCCCCTCTTCAGGGGAAACAGCCCCGAAACCCGGAGGGCGTGCGCAGGTTGTCGCAGGTTCCCCGTTGCCTTCGTTCTCCGCGTCAATCAGAAGCTGACGATCAATTGCAGCGGAAATGGCTTTCCGAACAAGAGGATTGTCAACTGGCGGGCGTCTGGTATTAAATGCGTAAGTATAAGTACAGAAATGCGGAGACTCAGAATACTGATCTCTTAATACCGGATTTTTTTTGATGCGGTGAACCTCCGCGGGCGGAAGCCGCAAATAACTGCTCCCCATAATATCAAGTTCGTTATTCTCATACATTGCCAGCCCCAGAGAGCTTTGCGCTATCACATAATAACGAACCTCCGGAACAGAGACTTTTTCTGCGTCATAGTATTTTGGATTCTTTTTCAGGAACATGCCTCTGCTTTTTTCCCATAAAGCCAGCATGTAAGAACCATTTGTGCGGATATTTTCGGGTTCTGTCCATCCATGTCCGTATTTTTCAATAGCAGCTTTCGGCAAAGGGCGATAAACCTCTGAACTGACAAGAGCGGGAAAATAGGAAGCAGGATGTTCAAGCTTGAATACCACCGTAAAATCATCCGGAGAATATACCCCGAGTTCTGAAACGTCTTTGATTTCACCTTTGTTTATGGGCTTGGCATTTTTCAGGATATACAACATATGGGCATAAGACGATTTTGTGTCCGGGTGTATGTTACGCCGGACAGCCCATGCCACATCATGTGCTGTGACAGGGTCGCCGTTTGTCCAGGTGGCATCATAGCGCATATCAAAAATATAAGTATTGCCGCTTGCACTGACTCTCCATTTTTTAGCCAGTTCAGGAACCGCTTCATATGTTTCCGGATCAAAATCGGTCAGTCCCAGGAACAACTGTTCGGTAATCTCAGCAGAAACACTGTCTCCGCCAAGCCCAGGATCAATTGTCCGAACAGGTCTTTTCAGCGGAAGACGCAGCGTGTATTCTTCCATATAGTTGAACAGGTCTGACTCATACATCTGCTCCTGATCAGTAAATACAAATTCCCCGTCTTTCATCACCTTGAAGAAAATTTTCTTGCCCGTGATATCTCCCTCCGGTGTAAAATCATATGAGCCGGTAACTCCTTTCCAGTTCTCAAGGAACCTGAGGGTCGTGCTTATAACAATCGGTACGGCCGAACCGCCTTTTTCAATGGCAGAAGCCAGCACCGACATGGCATCATAGCCCTGGGCTGCCCATGTATCAGGAACAAATCCGTATCTGGATTCAAATCGTTTGACAAAATCCCGGGTCAGTTTGTCCGGAGCCAGAGCATTGAAGACCGTGGGAACAGCAATATTTTCGGCTGCCTTGCCTGCAATGACCCATAGGTCAGAAGTGTCCAGACCGTCTCCTCCCATAATCGGAACATTTGCCCCCATTTCGCGCAGTTGGCTGACAAGTACCGCAGCCGTGGGGGTGTCTCCGGCAATGAGTACTGAATCAAATTCATACTCCTTTTTCAGCAATGCAATGACACTTCTGAAATCGTTTTCCTCGGTAAAATAGGACCGGGTGGCAACAATTTCAATTCCCAGTTCCATGGCCCTTGCCTTGAAAATTTCTGCAAGACTCTTATGAACAGCCTTTCTTTCATAAAAAGTGATTACTTTTTTAAACTCGCTGCGGTGGGCGTATTCAGCCACCTGATATCCGAATTCTTTCTGAGTCGGGATGTTTCTGAACGTAAAATTTCCTCTGTACCGCGTCAGATCCGGATCTGTTGCCCCGTAGGAAAGATAGCATATTCCCGCCTCCTCATAGATAACAGATGCCGGAATTGCAACATTCGAACTCCTATGTCCCACGACAGCGACGACATCTTCGTTCTTTGCCAGTTCTGCCGCGATTCTCTCTCCCTTGTCAGCATCCTCCATGTCATCATACACGACGGGCTTTATCTTTCTTCCTGAAAGCCCTCCTCTCTGATTGATCTCTTCCACTGCCATAGTGACGCCTTCAAGAAAAAAATTGGAGTATGTCGAGGTTCTGACGACACCGATAAGAATATCTCCCCGGGCCCGGGCTGCCTTGTCAGATCTTTTTTCTGATGGCGTGCCTGTGTCGCAGGAAAAAACAACGAGAAGGGCAAAGAGAAAAAAGCAGCGAAGAACAATAGCTGACAACTGAGAAAGATTACAGTCCTCTTTGGATTTTATCGGATTTCTCCTTTTCAGCATTTGCTTCCTTTGTTCCGCCTGAGTCTTCAGATATCTGATTTGCAGATGATACATCAGAGGTTTCGGGTTCGGAAGTTTCTTCTTTACCGGAACTGTCTGTATCTCCGGATGGTTGCGGCTGCACGAAATCCGTAAAGCTCCCTATGGGAATCCCCCCGATAATTGGCAATCCGCCTTGTTTTCCGCCGCCGATAACCACGGTCTTTGCATTTTCAGACTCAGCAAGCTTTAATGTGGCATCAATCCCCATCCAGTGCAATACCTGCGGGGAAAGCGACTTGTTAAATATTTTCAGCCCTTCGGCCTCAATGCGCTTTCTTTCTTTTTCCTGTTCTTCCCTTTCAAGCCTGAATTTGTATGAATCAGCAATATGTTTCTGCTGGATTTTTTCCCGTATTGACTGCTCAACACTGGCAGGAAGCTGCATTTTTTTGATGATCACATCATCCACATTCACATAGCGTTGTGCAATCTGTTCCACGGCCTCACTGATAGATTTTTCAATAATTGCCTGTTCAGTTCTGTAAACTTCCTCAGCGTCAAGCTTGCCGATGAGTACACGTAAGACATTCTCAATTTCCGGAATGACAACGACATTCACATAGTCGGGTCCCACTTTTTTGTGGAGCAGCCCCAGCAGTTTATATTGAGGCTGATAACGAATTGAGATGAAAAGGTGAACTTTGAGACCATTTTTCGTTAACACATCAAACTCATGAAAAACTTCCTGTACCCTGACATTATAGTCATACATCTTATCCCAGGGATAAATAAAATGGACACCTTCGGCATATACATGATCTACCTGTGTTCCGCCGAAGAAAAGGCTCCAGAACACTCCTCCGTGACCTGCCGGGATAATAATGACAATATTCTGGAGAAAGTAAGCCGCCACAAACAAAGCAATAAGAAAGGGTACTGCCAACGAAACAGAAACTTTTCTTAATTTGGCTTTCAGTTTTTTATAAAATTCTCTCATTCTGTCCCATTCCGCCAGTTGGTCATTGAAGGAACAAACAGCAGTGCAAACGGGTTGTTCCTACCTGATGTTATGGCACTGCTGATGCAATCTTGCTGTTCCGGCAGAGGCATATGTCCCGTCTATGAAGACTGATCAAGGTTTCTACGCTGGATTTGCGAAACTGTAGTTGGGAAATTTTGACATCATTGCTGGTTCAAATGTATAATTTTTTTAAGTAATTCGGGCGAATGCCTGTAATTTCCGGACAGATATGTCCGTTTACTTTCAAAGAGTTACAGCAACGCTCATGCTGTCTCCTCTTTTTTTGTTTTTTCCGATACCAGAACCACCATCAGGCCGATCAGCGGCGAGAAAATTATCGAACAAAAAAGATATCCCCAGAACCCCATTTTTTTGTTCACCCCTGCCAAGGCAATCACCAGACATGATGCAAAATAAATGGCCTGAATAGCCACAGGAGAGGAAAGTATCACGGTCAGAGGCAGATAATTCATTGGTAAAAATTCCTCATAAAATGATGTTAAGTGTCAGATGTTAAATGCCAAAGGGTAACGGTCAGGAGTAAAAAAGCAAATATCTTTTATTCTTAACACCTGACACTTTCTTACTATTTTGCAGCAGCGGCAACCTTTTCCCCTTCTTTGAACATTTTCGTATAATACACTTTCACCTTATCAGGATCAAAGGTCAGAAAAGTTCCGCCCGAGGCGAAATGCTGGACAAACACTTTACCGACAGCGTAAGTGGAGGCACCCGCGATAATCGGCATGGTCACAACGCCGGCGGTCGTCCCTATGGCGGGAACGGATTTGGATATGCTTACAGCCAGCGGGCCGGATATCACCATAGGCACGGCACCTCCGACCAGGGAAGACAGGATACTTTTCACCACACCCTTGGAAAACGGGACATTGTATATCTGAGCAAGCTTTCTGAGCAGATTGAGCTGAACGACTGTCAGTCCTGCAAAATCCACCAAAGGCAAGGGAATGAGACCGACTGCCATTGAGCCATATACATGGTGTCTGATAAGCTTGTTCAGCTTCTCATTGGACACCTCCTTTACCATTGTCTCTTCCGCCTGTTTTTCCATTTTTTCGTCTTTCATTGTTTCCTCCATTTTGGTTGACTGGATTTCCGTTTTTTCAGTTTCCTTTGTTTCTTTTGTCAGATTTTCCGCCTTTGTCTCTGTCTTTTTTGACTGATCTTCCGTTTTTCCCTTGTCGGCTTTCATTTCTACCTCCTTATCAGAAATCAGGGTATTTAATTATATAAATATTCCTTTATTATAGGGGCATATTCTCTCAGATCATCTCCCAATTTCCCTTTGCATACTAAATATATTTCTTTTAAAGTATGGTAATGAATAAGTCAAGTAAATCCTTTAGTCTCTCAGAAAAAAAAATGGCATTTTTCATCATTGTTTCAGAGAATTTTGCAGTCCGTATCTCTCTTTAAAAAGATTCCTACGCTGTCCGTATATTTTCTCTTTTTTTCATATCAGCGGCGATATTTTTACCTTTCTGAAACATTTTTGCATAATAGTCTTTCACTTTTTCAGGATCAAAAGTCAGAAATGTTCCGCCTGAGGCAAAATGCTGAATAAAAACCTTGCCGATGGCATAGGTGGCTGCCCCGGCAAGAATTGGCATGGTCACAACACCGATTGTCTGTCCCATCCCGGGAATGAATTTTGCCAGACTTGCTGTGAGCGTTAATTTCTCCGTGCCTGCTGTCAGAAGAACCGATACTGGCACTGGCAGCGCACCGCCTGCCAGCGAAGACAGCAGATTTTTCACTATATCCTTTGAAAACGGAATATTGTATGCTTTGGCAAGCTTTCTGATCAACGTCAGTTGAACAAGCGTGAGCCCCGCAAAATCCATGAGAGGTAAGGGAATCAGCCCAACTCCCATTGAAACCCATACGTGGTGTCTGAGAATTCCTTCAACCTCTGCTTTAAAAACTTTTTCCTCCGCTTTCTTGGTCCCTTTGTCTTGAAATTCAGGCTTCATGCTGATTCCGTTGTGTTCTGATGTCCTGACGGCATTGTAAGTTTTCTTTACTTTTTCGATACCGTATTTTCTTTCCAGCCGGCGTATAATAAAATGGCCCCGTGCCTTGTCCTGAAAAAGATTGATAAAAATAATATTGATGAGTGCCCCGGCAGCCGCTCCTGCTATGGGGATTGCTCTGGCCATAATCTGTGCGGATATGATGGTCTGATATTTAGCGGCAATCTGTGCGATAAGCTGAACCGCAAAAGGGGATCCCATCCCTGCGATGCCTTTTTTGGCAATGTGTTTGGAAGATTCCTCCGGCGGTTTTTCAAGCGAGGTCCGAATCGCATAATACCCGGTTTCCCCGATATTCTCATCAGCAGGTTCTCCGCCCAGGGCGAAGACTTCCAGAGAGGCAATCTTTGTTTCAAACTGATTATAGTCCTCGCCTTCGTCCCTGGCGATATCCGCAACAGCTCGAAGCATGAGGACAGTGGTGACAGGCAGCTCGGCAAAAAGTGTCAGGATTCCCACACCTCCCACGGCCCCGGCCGTGGCCACATAAAGGATATTTTTTTCTTCGGACACCCGCGGGATATCCCGCTCGGACATGGTTGTCATGGCAAATTCCCATGATTTTTCAATTGCCACGAGATTGCACATTGCCGCCGACTCCCGGTAAGCAGGGGGCAGAAGTCTGCTTAGTGTTTCCGCGGCATCTCCGAAAAAATTTGCTGTTTTAGCTGCGATGCTGTCTTTTTCCAAAAGTGATTTTGCTCTTTTCAGGTCTGCGAGGTCTTTTCCCTGCATAAGAAAAATTGTCTCTTTCACGTTTTTTTCCTCTCTTTCCTGATTTCAACAGCGACCTTCTTGCCTTCCTCAAACATTTCCGCGTAGTAGTCTTTCACCTTCTCAGGATCAAAAGTCAGAAAAGTTCCGCCCGAGGCAAAATGCTGGATAAATACCTTGCCGATGGCATACGTGAATGCTCCGCTGATCATCGGCATGGTGATCACACCGGCAGTCTGCCCTATTCCCGGAACAAATTTTGCCACACTTGCCGACAGTGAGACTGAAACCGCCGGGAGAGCCGTTGTGCGAATCGCAGCAAAGGCAGCGTCGTCAGCAAATGAGGCCAAGACCGCGATCCAGGAAGACAGGGTATTTTTATCCGGTTTCCTGATAAACGGTATTCCATATGCTTTTGAAATTTTTCTCAGCATATTGAACTGAACAAGTGTCAGACCTGCGAAATCTGCAAGGGGCAGAGGAATAAGACTGACACCCATTGAAGCCCATACATGATATCTGAGGATGCTGTCAATATCCTCTTTTGATATGTGTTTTGTCATTGTTTCGACCTGTTCAGTTTCAGATTTTTTCAGCCTGAATTCACAAGCGGTTCTGCTTCCGATTTTTTAGTTTTGATAATGATCACGATATAACTTCGCGAATTTCCTGAGACGCTTATCTGCCCGTTCAAAAAAGAATTTATAGGACTCGCAAAAATGATTGTGTCCCTTGTCTTTCGGATCCCGGATCCGGTCTTTTATACATCCTCCGTAGCACAAATCCAGCCATTGGCATTCCTTACATTCGATCCCGAAATCGGATTTGCGTCTCCCAAAAGCCAGATGGTCCCGGGATCGGAATGCCTCTCCGATTGACATTTCGTGAATGTTGCCCACACGGGTGTCTTCCGATACCAGGTAGTCACAGGAGAACAGATCACCGTTATGCTCAACCACCAGCGCGTCGCCGCAGACTTTGTGGAAGATGCAATGATCCGGGACCATTCCCACATACTTCTGAATCAGCGCGTCAAAAAACCGGACAGATGTTTTTTGCCGGAGCCGTTTGAAATCAAAATCTTTGACCCACAGATTGAACAGACGATTGAGAAAAACGCCGTAATCTTTCGCGTCCACGGAATAGGGGGCGGCGGCATCCGGATTCCGGGGATCAGTTTCCACGACCGGCATGAACTGCATAAAGGTAAATCTGTTCTTCCTGAAGAATTTATAGATTTCTTCGGCATATTTCACCGAATACGCGTTCACTGTGGCCAATACGTTCACTTGCACGCCCTTGTCTGAAAGCATTTTCGCGTTTTCAAACACCTGCTGAAAAGTTCCGTTTCCCCGCAGATCCTTACGGTACTGATTATGAACATGTTCAGGGCCGTCAAGCGAAACCCCGACCAGAAAATTCTCGTTTTTCAGAAAACGGGCCCATTCTTCATCCAAGAGGGTTCCGTTAGTCTGAATCGCGTTTGAATACTCCCTGCCTTTGGCATAATAGCGTTGCAGGGCCACGGCCTTCACAAAAAAATCCAATCCCATCAGTGTCGGCTCGCCCCCGTGCCAGATAAACGTAGGGGTATCCGAACACGCGAACATATCCTCAATGACCTTTTCCATGGTAGCGTCATTCATGCGGTGGGTTGCGGGCAGCCCTTTGTAGAGCGCGTGTTTTTCAAGATAAAAACAATAATCACACCGCAAGTTGCAGAATGATCCGGTCGGTTTCACCAAAATACTTCTTCTTTGTAATGGTCTGCGAGGTATTATCATTTCTTTTTGTCTTTTCGTTTTTTTCATCCGAGGTCACAGGAACCGGAAATAAAGCCGGCTTTTCCCGGTAAAAGAAGACAGCAGGTTCGCAGGCTGTCACTCATATTATTCTCTCCGGTTGCACTGTCAGCCAAAGAGCAAGTTTGGCACTCCGGATGTTTTGCCAAAGTGTGACTTCGGCACATATAACGTTTTTTTAGAAACTGACTTTTATACCGAAACTGAGCGAAGTGTCTTTTTTTTCCATATCACCGATCCCCCTCTCTGTCTGACGCTTTTCATCAAGATAATCCTGAACCGCGTTGTTAAACGCGTTGTTCTCATACCTGATTGTATATGAGGTCAGGAAAGAAATTGCTTTTGTCAGCTTAAAATTCAGGGATAAGCCGAGTTTCCAATTATAATAATCCGAATTATCCAAATCAAAGACATAATTCGCGTTTTCCGAGAAGCTGATAGTCTCAGTGATGTCCCAGTGCAGCTTCTGCAAGAAGTAAAGCGTGTTATAATCATAATCCTCCACTGAAGGGAAATCAGCATACTTTCCCTTTTGGATGTTTTCGTTCATATATTCCATATCTGAAAAGCCATAGGATGCCGACATCCACACATTAAGATTCGGAGAATCAACCACCACACCCATCAGACCGCCAAAGTAACTCACACGATTTTCTATATACTGGGAGGCATTCCTCTCCCATGCCGCTCCGACACCAAGAGATAGCCGCTCCGTAAGCGCAAGGGTCATGATCTCACGCAAAAACTGATCGTTCAGTGAAGTGGATACGCCATTGAGAGACATGGTTGTGTCAGCTTTGGAGATTGTGTAGTTCGTATCGCTGGTTAAGATGCCTTTTCTCAATATCAGGGCGAAGTTCCCTTTATTTCCCGTCTGCTCGGTATTACCGGTCTTTTCCGAATAGGTATAGCTTGCCTCGACATGACACAGGAGGGGGCGGGGAATGGGTTCATATTTTTTCGGATTTTGGTTCCACCAGGGCCCAAGGTCTTTGCCGTTGGAAATCCATGAGCTTTCCTCCGATATCTCCGGACTTTTCTGAGGCACCTCGGCCTGGGCCAGAACTATCGGCAAATCCTGATCCGACTGAGCATCATGGGCTATGGATGTGAGGGGTGCCAAAACCAATGTGGACAGGAGCCAAATAACAAAATACTTCAAAAAAATTTTCATCTGTTTCTCCTTTATTTTTATTTGGGACTAAACAAATCAGTCCCATTTGTTGCCTCTTGATTTCAAGTGGGAATAAGAAACTCGGCTTTTTTTCGGAAAGCCAGCTTATTTATTTACCCTGCTGAAAAAGCCGAGTTTCTTCTTGTTACTGCTTCATCCTGACAAAGAACACTTGAAAATACTGTTTTATTCCTGCATGAAAATAAGTTCCTCCAAGCATATCTCGCTTTGAGCTGTAGTACAGCGTGTAGGTTGATCCCGGATAGCCTTTATCCCGGAGTTCGATAAATATTTTCATGGCTGCTTCTTCCTGAGAAACTTTTGCCTCAGCAATGTTAATCGGTTTGGGATTATAATAGGCCACATCCAGGGGGCCGTCGTCATTTGTTTTTCGGATTTCAATGACATAGGGGCCATCCCGCCGCTGCCACCTGCCAATGAGCTTCTCAGGACTGATCTGATTCTCAGCCAGAGTGCGAGCATCGGCATTTACAGCCGGCCCTTCTGACGGGGTGCCTTTATCCCCGCATCCTGTGATGAAGCATATACAGACCAGCAGAGTTGCCAGAAAAACTCGGTTTTTTTCAGAACACATTCCTAATTCCTAATTTATATAAATTTTGGCCTAATCGCCCTTTTTTGCTCAAAAATCATTGAACACCTGTTGTCTGACCAAATAAGTTTTGACAAGTGCGGCTGACCCGTCAGAACCAGTCCGGTCAGGTACTTACATAGATTTTGTCAGGGAATGAGAATTCATACACTGACACAGGCACAGAGGGTGCGCCATGTTAAGGGCAACTTGTCAAAAGTTATTTGGTCGGGTACTACTGCCCGACCGCACTGATTCTGACGGGTTCTTCGGATGTAAGACAATTTTTCAAATTATTTTTTCGGACAATTTGAAAAATTGTTTTACATGCTTTCGGATTTTCTGAATTTCTCTCACCCGTCATAATCATTGCGGTCATGCACTGCTTATTCATCGGAAATAAGCTTACCATACTCCATTTTCAAAACCCTGTCTCCCAAGTGAAAATACTGATCATGATGTGTTACCGTGATTACGGTTTTTCCCTGATCTCTGAATTCCGGCAGCAGGGTTTCGTAGAAATAGCCTCTGAACTGGGGATCCTGCTCTGCCGCCCATTCGTCAAACAGAAATATGGGCCGATCTTCCATGATAGCCGCTACCATGGCCAGTCGTTTTCTCTGACCGGTCGAGAGATTGGTGGTGGTGAACTTTCCGTCCGCGAATTTCACCTTCTCCTCCATTCCCATGAGTCGGACCAGTCTGTTCACTTTTTCCTCATCAGGGGCCGGAATCCCATACAGGCGGTCGAACAGGTGAAAGTCGCTGAAGATGACCGAAAAGAGGTACCGATGTCGGCGGATGTCCGTGACCTGTCCGTTCAGAAGAATCTGCCCGGATTCGGGGGGATAGAGTCCTGTGATCAGCTTTACCAGCGTGGATTTTCCGCTGCCGTTGCCGCCGACGACAAAGATGATCTGACCTGCCCGGAGACTCAGATTCAGCGGGCCCACGGAGAAATGAGGATGGCCCTTTTGATCCTTGTAACGGAACACGATATCCTGGCACCGGAGTTCCCTGAAGGTTTCCCGCGCGGACATGGACACCTGCGGCACGACATCCGGTTCTGCCCTCCTCAGATTACGCTCTGTCTTCCGGAGGTTCCCGAACGATGCGAGGGCAGTGAGAATGGGGGGGAGCAGGTTTACAAAAATATTGATCGGAATAAAGCAGAGAATCCCGATGCATCGGAACAGGACATCCTTGGAAATGCTGACAAACGGGAACAGGAGAGGAAGCATTCCCAGCAGCACGGTCCACATCGTATAAACAATAACGGTATTAGCCATCATATATTGAGCCGACCTCAGCCGCTGTGAACGCAGATCCGAACAAAGCCTCTTAAAAGACTGATGAAAGAACGCGTCGTTTTTCCGGTCGTTCAGCCGGAGTTCTTTGAATCCCTCAATCAGATGAGTCACCGCGTCGTAAAAAGCGGCTTCTTTCTGCCGGAGACCTTCCGTGACATCTGCAATGCGGTACTGGTTCAACACATAGAGCAGTCCGATTCCCCCGATGACGAGGACTTCGATCATAAACAGGGGAAAGGCCAGGAATGCGAAATATACGACCAGACTCAGCATCATCGCACTTAATTTCAGCATCATGGCCAGCTGGAGAGAGGCATTGCTCAGGGACGTGATATCCTCGGTCAGAACGGTGAAGATTGGTCCCGCGCCCAGGGCCTCGAAAAAGATCAGCCCGATCTTACGGATCCGGTTAATAATCGCGGTTCTGAAGTCCGCGTTCATGGCTTCGAGGGTTTCCCTTACCGTCAGATTGAACCGGCGCGGTACGATAACATCGCTCAACATCACAAGAGCAAACAGAAATATCCATCTGGCCCGGACATCTCCGGGAGAAAGGCCCGCGACTTCAAACAGAATATGTATTTTAAAGAAAGAATTCAGCCCGTCTATCAGAGCCAGCCCCCCCAGTTTCCCGATTACTGGTCTGATCCGCCGGACAGCGAGCGCGGGGATGTCCGGGTCCTGTCCCTGCTGATCATCTTCGTAATCCGAATCGGAGGACGCTGAGGGGTCGGACTTCGCGCGTTCCCCTCCATACGCCGGACGGGGCGGCCGGACCTGGCGCACGGGATCGGAAATCTCCCTTTCCGGTTCCCTTCCCGGGATCCGGTCATCCGCGATCTTTCCGTCTTTCATGGTGATCAGCCGGTCAGCCAAATGGTAGTATCGGTCGTCATGGCTCACGACAACCACGGCTTTGCCCTGGTCCTTCAGAGAGGGGAGCAGTTCCTCATAAAACCATCGCCGGAAATCCGGATCCTGGTCAGCGGCCCATTCGTCAAACGCATAAACGGGCTTCTCCTCCTGCAAGGCCACGACCAGGGCCAAACGTCTCCGTTGTCCCGCGGAGAGATCCGTCGTGGTGAACCGGCCGTCCGAATACCCGGTCTTGCTGGTGAGCCGCATCCGTTCCAAAAGTTCCCGGATATGCCCCTCATCAGGATTCTCGATCCCGTACAGCGCGTCAAACAGGTGAAAATCGGTGAAAACCGCTGAGAAGATATCCCGATGATCGGACAGAGATGCCCGGTTTCCGTCAATCATCACCTTTCCGGATGCTGGAGGATAAAGTCCGGTGAGCATCTTCACAAAGGTGGATTTGCCGCTGCCATTGCCGCCGGCAAGGAACATGATCTCCCCGGCGCGCAGGGTCAGGGAGAAGGGCCCCGCGGAAAAGCCCGGGGTCCCGTCGGGTTCGCGGTATGTAAATACAATATCCTCCAACGTAAGCGTGTGAAAAGCAGCCGGTTCTTGTTTCCATGGATCGCACACGCAGCTCTCGGACTGCCGGGTATGGCGTTCCTTGTCCCCGAACCGCTTCAGACGTTCCAGAGCGGCTTGGCCCCGGGTGATCAGAGGGATCGCTGCAAGGGCCACCATGGATGGCTTGAAAGCATACAAGGTGAAGACAAGCAGTTGTATAATGACCCCTGGCTGGCTCAGGGACGAGAGAAAAAACACATCTGTGCCAGTGAGAAGGGAGATCGAAATTAGCAGGCATATCATAAAATCGGTCTGGACATAAGCAAGCCGGTGTCTCAGCTCCTGTATGTTACAGATAATGGGTCTGAGATGATTGTCAAACAGATCATCGCTTTTTGCATGACTGATTCTGATTTCTCTGAACCCGTCCAAAAAATGGCGGATGATATCGAACAGACGTTTTTCGGCCTGGAAAATTTTGACAAACTGATCCCTGCTGATTTTCTGAAATACTTCGTTGATCATCAGAATCAGGGTGAACACCAGAAGGAAAAGCATCCCCGCCACTCTGGAGAGGCCGAAAAAGATGTATAGCCAGACGACGAACAGGGTGATGAAACTCTGAAGCGTTCTGACACTCTGGACCGCAGCCTCAGCCACGGCCCGGGCCTCTCCCATGCTCAGGCGGATCTCAGCATGGTTGCGCCGTTCGAACTCGGGGAGTTCCTCCCGGCGCAGAAAGTCGGCAATCCCGAGTACCATTTCTTCAAGGGCCTGTTCTGTCAGCATAGCGGTCTGGGATTCCGAGATATAATAAGTGCCAATCTGGATCAGGATGCATCCGATCAGCAGAAACAGCCAGAGGATGTAGCCCTGTCCCGCGGTGATATCCGCGGCCGCATGAATGACCACTATCGGAAACACTCCGGCCGCCACCCCCTGAAAAAGCGACATCATCAGGATGAATGTTGCTTTCTCCGGGGATTCTTTTATTAGAAATCTGATAAATTCCATGGCTTGTGCTTTGTCTGCCCGTTCAAAAAAGATTTACGGCTCGCGGAGATGACTATCAGCAGATCTGAAAGTTTTTTCCCATACGCTCCCGGGGATTGGCAGATCGCCGCGTCCGGCTATTTATCGGCTACATTCCCATTATCCATAAAGATAAGTACCTGACCATAAGTTTTCGATATTTGTCAGGGGAAGAAACCCGGCTTTTTTCCAGGAACGATCCGCCGCCTCTGAAGGAAAAAGCCGGGTTTCTCCGCTGTTCACAGAAAAAGAGATGTATAAAAAATTTTTGCAGGCATAAAATCTCACTTTTACCTGCTCCTGCTCCTGCTCCTGCTCCCTCCCGATGCCGTCCGAGTCATGCCAGGCAGGCATGGGAGTAGGAGCAGGTAAAAAAATAAGCGTGAGATTTTATGATTCTGTACACACTTCCCTTAGCTTCCTATGGACAAGGCGGCAACTGTATGACACCGTTGTCTTCAGCATATTGATCATACAGAAGCTTCAGTTCCTCGACGATATCCGGTTCTTCATCAGCGATATCCTCAAGTTCAAACGGATCTGTGGCAAGATTGTAAAGATGAAGCGGAAGATCGCAATCCCCATCGGACAATTGAGTCACTGGCAACGGCTGGACAAGCTTCCAGTCGCCGAGGCGCACAGCGTGTGCAATATGCAGTTCCAAAGTCAGTGAGCGTTCCGGGTCGTATTCCAGATCGCCTTCAAACATATCGGCCATGGAAATGCCAGCCATCGGCGTGATGGGGCTGCCGTCATAGGTATCGGGGTATTCTATTTCGGCCATCTCCAGGATGGTCGGTGCGATATCCATCACCGACACAATACGATCGGATATCTCACCAGATACCGCGGCCTTGGGATAATGGAAAATCGCGGGTGTGTGCCAGCCACCGTCGTAGAGAGAACCCTTGTTCCCATGAAGCGGCGTGTTTTTAGCATAAGACCATTCCGGACCGTGTGTGACGCGGGAATTCCAATTGCCCAGATTCTCATAGCTGTTGTCCTCATCATCGGGACCCAGGCCGTAATAAAGCTCTCCTGCGCCATTATCGGAAAAAAGGATGATCACCGTATTTTCATATTCTCCGATGTCTTTGAGATGACTGACCAGACGGCCGATATTCTCATCCAGAACATCAACCATGGCTGCGTAAATCGCCATTTTTTTGGCACTTATCATCTGCTCTTCCTCACTCAGCTCATCCCACGATCTCACATCGTCAGGCAGGGGAGGCAGTTCGGCATCTTCGGGCCAAAGTCCCAGTTCCTTCTGGCGTTCAAACCGCTCCTCACGAATGACATCCCAGCCTTTGGCATAGACATCCAGATATTTGGCAGTGACCTCCGCGGGTGCATGCAGGGGGGTATGCGGCGCGGTATAGCACAGGCTGAGATAAAAGGGTTTGTCTGTATCCCGTTCATCCAGCATTTCAATGGCCATGTCAGTGTAGTATTCGGTGGAATAGAACTGCTTGGGGAACTTTTCAATCACCTCTCCGTTGTTTACAAAGGTCCCTTCCTGCGCGGCCTGCAATGTTCCGTCCGGCCTGGAGTAATGGAGACCGCCCCCGGGCAGAAGCGTGCCGCGGGTTACATCGAACCCTCTGTTGCTCGGATAATATTCCGGTGTTTCCTTTCCCAAATCCCATTTGCCGGTATGCATCGTGTGATAGCCGGCTTGTTGGAGCAGTTCGGGAAATGGCAGCGCATCCAGGGCCAGACGCGATTCATAATTGGGCTGATTCAGCACCTCCTGCTGCAACACCTCTTCCATTTTCTCTGTGGTGGAGGTCATGAATCCAACACCTGCCGTATGATGATCCTTGCCGGTAAACAGCATGCCGCGGGTCGGCGTCGAGGTGGCACATGCATAAAAATTGTTCAGCATAACCCCATCTTCCGCGAGTTCATCAATATTCGGGGTCGGGATTTCTCCTCCGTAGCTCCCCAGATCGGAAAACCCCATATCATCAATGACCAAGGTGATAAAGTTGGGGGTACGGTCTTTTTCCGTATCGCCGTTTGGGGGTGAATCGCCGTCCTCATTCCTACATCCTCCGATGGCAATCGTCAACGCAACAAGCAATGCTCCTGCACATTTTCTGATGTCCATAATCTTCTCCTTGTTTTGAAGTTCGGATACAATTTTAAGGTAGAGACCTCTCAAGCTGATAATAATTTAACGCATCACCTCCTTCTTTGGTACTCAACAAATCGAAAAGTTCCTGTCAACGCTCGGTTCGGATTGACAAATCCGAACCACCCCTGCCGGATTTGCCAATCCGGCAGGAAGTATCACTCATCAGGTGTCAGTCATCAGGCACTGAACTGTCTTTTAATACATTCTTTCATCATCCGGACCAGGGCCGGGGTGTTGGCTGGCGAAACCATGTTGAAATGATTGCCCGGGGTGTCGTGAACCTCCATGCCTTGGAGCGCAAAGGGTTTCCATTCCTGTACCGGATTTCCCATCTGGATGTCAAAAGGAATTTTCTCAGAGGGTTTGAAGAAGACGATCTTACTGCTGACAGGACCTTCCGGCTTGTAAAGTCCCACAAGCCTGTTGTGGTGTTTGTAGAGATCAAACCAGTTCATGGCATAATCCTGATCAATATCCGGCCTGAACAGTCCGGCCATTTTGATCGCATTCAGCAGATATGAAAGCTGCGCTTCGCGTGAATCATGCAGATCCAGCTCATCCAGTGTCACCCCGTGGTAATGGGGCACACGATCCATCAGAAATTCGATATCATCTTCCTTATATACATTGGCCAGAGGCTCGGGCGCATCAATCATGATGAGAAGCGGCGCGGTTTCCCCTGTGCGTTCCAGGATGCGCGTCATTTCAAATGTGACGCTTGCGCCAAATGACCATCCGCCCAGAAGATAAGGCCCTTTTTCCTGAACACTGCGGATTGCGGCCACATAATCGGCAGCCATCTCCTCAATGCTGTCATGAAAGGACTCGCCCGGTTCGGCCCCTCTGGGATGGATGGCATAAAAAGGGCGTTCGTTTCCCATCAGCTCTGCTATTTTAACGGAATTGAACGCGGAACCGCCCGAGGCATGAACAAAGAAAAACGGCGCCTTTGATCCCAGGGATTGCAGACAGACCAGGGGCGACCATGGCACCGGGCCGGAATCCTCGCGCAGCATTCTGGCAAGCTCTTCCACGGTTTTGTG
Organism: Desulfonema magnum; assembly: GCF_017377395.1. Classification (GTDB taxonomy): domain Bacteria; phylum Desulfobacterota; class Desulfobacteria; order Desulfobacterales; family 4be13; genus Desulfonema_C; species Desulfonema_C magnum. The sequence continues at coordinate 2,962,378 of NZ_CP061800.1, forward strand.
CTGAAACAGGGCATGAAGCGGAATGCTGACACCGAATTCCTCCCGGATATGCGACATCATCCGTATGGCAAGCAAAGAGTCCCCGCCGCTCTCAAAAAAGTCGTCTGTCACCCCCACAGGAGAAACACCAAACAATTTTTCCCACAGCCGGACAAGGCTCATCTCTGTTGTATCGCGCGGATACGCATAACTTTTTTTTCTGAGGGCCGGTTCCGGCAATGCGCTGCGATCAACTTTGCCGTTCGGACTTAACGGGAGGGCCTCCATAAACACAAAAAAGGCGGGGATCATATAATCCGGCAGGGTCTTTCTGAGGGCATCTTTCAGATTCCGGATAATATCCGCTTCCTGATCATCCTGTTTTTCTGTCACCAGGTATGCAAGCAGTTGCTTATGACCGGATTCGCTTTCCCGCATAACCACGACACTCTCTCTGACTTGGGGAATTTCTGACAAAGCAGATTCGATTTCACCCAGCTCGATGCGTAAGCCGTGCAGTTTGACCTGAAAATCAGCACGTCCCAGATATTCAATATTGCCATCAGGCAGCCATCTGGCCAGATCACCTGTTTTATAGACCCGCTCGGTTTTGCCGAACAATTCGACTTGGATAAAGGTTTCGGCCGTGAGTTCGGGACGATTGAGATAGCCGCGGCCCACCTGAATTCCGCCGATATATAATTCCCCGGGTACGCCAATAGGAACGGGCTGATGGTTTGCATCCAAAACATGGAGCTGCGTGTTGGTCACTGGTTTTCCGATGGGAACCGAGGTCTGAGCCTCCTCAGGCCGGCACTGCCAGTAACTTACATCCACGGCCGCTTCTGTGGGGCCGTAAAGATTGTGTAATTCAGTTTTCAGGTTCGCGAATCGGGCAAAAAATTGTCTCACGAGTTCTGGAGTCAATGCCTCACCGCTACAGATGACCCGTTTCAGACTGTGGCACTTCTCCACATCAGCATAAGCGACGAATGTCTGCAACATGGAAGGCACAAAATGCATCACCGTCACTTTATGCTCGGCAATCACCGAGGCCATATAAGCCGGGTCTTTGTGACCTTCGGGTTTGGCAACGACCAGGCCCGCGCCGGTGATCAGCGGCCAGAAAAATTCCCATACTGACACATCAAAACTGAAAGGGGTTTTTTGTAAAATACGATCCTGAGCCGTGAGCTGATAAGTCTCCTGCATCCACAGCAGACGGTTGACGATTCCGGTATGCTCGTTCATCGCACCTTTGGGCTTTCCGGTTGATCCCGAGGTGTAAATCACATAAGCCAGATCATCCGGGTGCCTGCTGATGTCCGGATTTTCAGCGGGCTGATCAGTGAAATCCGTTTCATCCGGACACACCACAACGCAGTCATGTTCCAAATCCTCCAGGGCCAGATTCGCTTTCACGCGGCCCTGAGTCAGCAGCACGGGCGTGGCGCTGTCAGCCAGCATGTAGGCGATACGATCCCTGGGATACCCGGGGTCAACAGGAACATACGCGCCCCCGGCTTTGAGAATGGCCAGCAGACCGATGACCATTTCCGATGAGCGGTCCGCGCAGATGGCGATCAGAGGATTGTCTGATAATAAAACCGTATCCTCACGGGTTCCGAGGCGGGTCAGATAATGGGCCAGCTGATTGACCTTTTTGTTGAGCTGGCGATATGTCAGTTTCTGATCCCCAAATATCAGAGCAGTGTTATTCGGTGTTTTTTCAACCTGCTGTTCAAACAGGTCAGCAATGGTGAGGTCTTTGGGATAATCCCTTGGCGTATCATTCCATGCCTGTAGCTGCCGAATCTCTTTTTCGGGCAGTATGGGCAGCCGGCTCACAGATTCTTCGGGATGATCGGCAATCGCGGTGAGCAGGATTTTAAAACGATCTGCCATGCGTCCCACGGTCTCAGGACTGAACAAATCCGGGTTGTAATTCAGCCGGGCTTTCATGGTCTCGCCTTCTTCAACAACAAGGGTCAGATCGAACTGTCCTTCCATCTGGGGCATGTCAAAAGGCGAAACGGTAAGATCTCTGACATGCGGAGGCGAAAACCCCGCGGGCTTGACATCAATCATGACCTGAAACAGAGGCGTGTAGCTCGGATCCCGCCGGGGTTGCAAGGTTCTGACCAGCAAAGGGAAGGGATAGGTCGAATGTTCAATGGCCTCCAAAACGCTTTGTCCGGTCCGGGACAGCAGCTCACGGAACGAGAGATCAGCACAAGGAGCAATGCTCGCTCGCAAAACAACCGGATTGACCAGATAGCCGATGATATTGGCGAACCGAGGTTGGCGGTTCGTCGAGGTGGGCGTGCCTATCCATATCTCGGTTTGTCCGGTGTGACGATGCAGAAGGATCTGAAAAGCGGTAAGTAAGAGACTAAAGCGGGTGCTTTTCTCCTGTCGGGCCAACTGGCTGAGTTTTTGGCTGAGTTCGGCTGACAGAGAAAACGGAACAGAGGCGCCCTTGTGAGTCTGCACAGCCGGACGCTGGTAATCCGTGGGCAGCTTGAGAACAGGACTTTCCCCCTCCAAGCGGCCCTGCCAGTATCGGAGTGATTCCTCTCCCGCGGAACTGTTCTTCATGGCGGTCTCGGTCCGCACAAAATCCGCATAACTGGCCTCCAGGGAGGGTAATACCGCGTTTTGCCCGCTCAGTTCGGCCTGGCAGAGCGTCAGCAGTTCATTGCCCAGAATATTCATGGACCCGGCATCCCCCAGGATGTGGTGCATGGTCAGAAGAAGAACATGCTCCCGGGGGGCGGTCTGAAATATGTCGGCCCGCAAGACCGGTCCCCGGGCCAGATCAAAGGGCTGCTGATATGCGGTTTTCACAGCCGACAGCAACTCCTGCTCGGACCATCCGAACCCCTGATGCACCTTCCAATGAGAGGTTCCGGAGGGATGTACGGTCTGGACCGGTTCTCCGTCTGCAATATCAATGGTGGTTCGCAGGGCCGGATGGCGGTCCACGATCTTTTGCAATGCCTTTTGCAAAACCGTCATATCCAGGCTGCCTTCCAGTTTCAAAGGAAAGGCCATGTTATAGGCAGGACTGTCCGGGGCATTCTGACAGATAAACCAGAGCGCCTGCTGGCCATAAGATAGCGGATAGTTGTACGCCTGTCTTTTTTCTTGCAGCAGGCGTGCCAACAATGCCCTTTTGTCTGTGATTGACGATTGTCGTGTCATGAAAATATAATCTTCTTTTTTTAAGGTTAGGGGCGCACGGCCGCGTTTTTTGTTAAGAAAGTTATTGAACACCTGCTACCTGACCAAAAAAGGCTGCCTTATATAATGCACCTGGCAAAATTTATTTGTCAGGCACTGCTTATTTTTTGGCAGTCCTCTTCATTGCTTATCCATGATTAACAATTTTTTCACCGAAGATCAGTTTTCTTAATCCCAGGGTTCTCCACTCTATAAAAGTAGCAGTATCATTCACACGGGGAAACGGTGTGTCTGGTACGGGCACATCCAAAAAACGGCACAGGGGTTCCCAGCCGTCTTTCACATCGAAAATCAGCAGACGGTCCGCAGGCACTTTGCGCTTCACCTCTTCAATATGTTTGGCAAAGACTTCGATAGCAAATTTTTTATCGTGAAACTTCCCTTTGTATGTATTCATCCACAGGGTTTCTTGTTGAAACTGCCACACATCATACACTTTTCTGATCCCCGGTCTGAACAAGCCCATCACGAGCATAAACACCCTTCTGGAGAAGGTCAGATGATTGAATTTATAAATGGTATCATACACACTTTTATACCATTTTTCAGTATCCCGGATAGTGAGCACCACCCTGACATCAGGATGCTCTTTCAAAAACTCGGTATAGTCGCAGCCCGGAGGCCAATAAACAGAAGCCTGACAGCCTTCAAAAGCCCTTTCCCAATCTATTTTTTCCCCCCGGGCCAAAGATTTCCATAGGCGGAGATGTTCAGGATTAGAAAACATATCGCTGAAATGGCAACATTTGTCAAACCCCAGCGATTCCAGTGCGTATTTCAGGGACATGGTGCCGGTACGGCCAAGAGCCACGTCAATTACTTTTATCATGGTTGTCTCCTGGTAACATTATTTTTCGGCATAGCTTGAGAAATTCATAGTCTTTGGCATACCATTTTTCAAGATTTTTTATGGCCTTTTCCTCCAAAAATTGTTCGGAATCGGAATATCCCCCTTTATGAGCTTCAACGTTATCTGTCGGGAGTGTGACCGTATCAGGCAGCCCCAGCTTCATTTTTAACCTTTCAAAGTCATGGTCCAGACTCTCCTGAAATCCTATAAAAAAGATGTCCGATATTCTGGAGAGAAAGTATTCCTTATTTTCAAACCAATCCCAGAAAGAAGTATTTACATGAAAAACAGATTTCATTGCTTTTACAGCCGCATCAGATGTTTTGCTGTCTTCTGACATGATGGAACAAGCCAGTTCATTTGCTGTTTCAAATTTTTGAAATGCTGCCTTTTCCTCAGGATGCCATTCAAAAAAATACCGCGGCATACCTTTTCGTTTCCTGCTGTAAAAGCTGCTGACAAATCTGCTAATCGGATCACGGAGAAAAAAGATGAGGTTCTCACCCTCCGGAATATCTTTTAATGTAATGCTATGACTATGCAGCTTTAAGATGTAAGGCATGTCCGGAAGGGAAACGATTGATGTCCCCCTGTTATTCCTGCCCCCATCTTCCAGGAGGATTAAATCTCTCATCAGCGTGTATTTGACAGCAGTTCCGCCTGTTTTTCCGATATGCAGAAAATGAAAAATTTCCTTCCCGCTGACATCTGTCTTTGGATTACAATTATCCGTCTTATATTTGGTAACTACTTCTGATGCTGACATAATTAAGTACCTGACCATAAATTTTTTTAATATATGCCCGGGGAAGAAACCCGGCTTTTTTTCCGGAATGACGCGTCTCTGACATGGGAAAAAGTCGGGTTTCTCCGCCGCATAAACCTGACCTCTGACTCCTCAGATTCTTTTATCTCTGTTCCTGTTCCAGTTCATTCATCAGCTGTTCCACCTCAGCTTCACTCAGGTTCTCCAAATTGGCTGAAAGCCGATCTATCTGTTCAGGGTTAAGATCAGAGGGTATGGCCGCATTGTCTGACGGCGCGGCTGTTTTTTTCCGGAGACTGGCTGAGAACTTTTGCCAGCATTTGCACTGTCGCATGGCTGAAAATATCCCGTATGCTTATTTCCCGTTGAAACTCCGCTTCAATGGCATTGTACAGCTGCACCATATTGAGAGAATTGGCTCCCATATCAAAGAAATCATCGGTCAGACTGACCGCGTCCAGTGCCAGAAGCTGTTGTACCAATTCAAGCAGGCGGCGTTCCAAATCCGTTTTCGGGGCCACGCACTCCGTGGTTTGTCTGCTCAGATCAGGACGAGGCAGTGCTTTGCGGTCAACTTTGCCATTGGCGGTCAGGGGCAGTTCGGACAACCGGACATAGATATTAGGAACCATATAACCGGGCAATTTCTGCAAGAGATGGCTTTTCAGGCGTTCTTCCAAGGATTCGGCCCGGGGATCAGTTTGGATGAGTTCTGTTTTCTGCCTGGCGGAAATGCCACCGCCCAGAAAGCTGTGGATCATCTCCTGACTGTCTGTGAGACCAAACTCGGGTCGTAACGGCTCAAAATCCATGCCTCCGATGGGACACAACCCCAAGTCATAAGCCGAAGCTTCCATCATCAGCAATTGACTCATGTAACCCGCCTCCAACAAACAGAAATCACGGGCGCTTGAACCATACATCGGTTCAATGGCCCGGTATTCCGCCACCAAAAAGAGGCTGAAGGCCGACTGGTCAAAGACAATCTGGTTTGTTCCGCCATGCAAATCCTGGTTTATGTCTGTGGCCGACGACAATAAGATCAGCCGGTGGTCTGAGGGATGATAATAGTAAAATCCGCCTTCCAAATCAGCTATATATCCGGGCTTTACATAGAGATAGGTTTGTACCGGATAAAGACTGCCGGCTGACCCATAGCGATATTTGGGCAAGGCCCCGCCCGGAAACACTCGGGGGCACAGACAACTGAGCATCTGACCGAGTTGTGACAAGCTGATCGGCTCATTTAAAAACTGGCGAAAACTTTGCCGCTCCAAATACGCCGCATCATTCACCACAGCCGATGGCAGCTCAGTTTCTGGCAGCCCGTTCTCAGGCTGGCGGATACCAGGCTGGCCCAGTTTGAACTCCAGGCGTTCCAGCGGATCGGTCAGGACGCCCTGCATCGCCTGCAAACCATAAGCGGCTTGGTCAACGGCTTGGTTTTCGCAGTTCTGATCGCTCAGTTCCTGCTTGTTTTCTGTGGGGACGATGTAGGCCACCAACTGCTTGTCGTGACGGTTTTCACCGATTGCGGAGACAATCACCTCTCTGAGAACCGGGAGTTTCAGCAGATGGCTTTCAATTTCACCCAACTCAATCCGATGCCCCCGTATCTTGACCTGAAAGTCCTCCCGTCCCAAAAACTCAATATTGCCATCCGGCAGATAACGGCCCAGATCACCGGTTTTGTACAGCCGTTCTCCGGTCCGGGGATGCGTAAAGAAACTGGCGTTGGTCTTCTCTTCATCTCGCCAATAGCCCAAAGCCAGACCTATGCCCCCGATATGAAGCTGCCCCGGAACCCAGACCGGACAAGGGTCCAGGCGATCATTCAGCACATGGAATGTCTGGTTGGTCAATGGTTTGCCATAAGGAATGCTGGTCCACCTTGGGTCCACGGTTTTAATCGGATAAAAGATTGACCATATGGATGCCTCGGTAGCCCCTCCCAGACTCATCAGCGCAGCCTCCGGCCAGATTTGGCGGATCTTGTCAGGCAAATCAAGGGGAATCCAGTCACCACTCATCATCACCAAACGTAAAGGGGCGTTTGCTGACTCTGCCGAACCTGACGCTGAACCAGAATCTGTCAGTGAGCCTGTCGAACTGCGGTATTCAGCCAACATCTGCATCAGGGCTGGCACGGTATCCCACAAGGTCACGCCATGCCTGGTCATCAGATCTGACCAGTGGGAAGGATCACGCCGTCCCTCTGGTGCAGGGATCACAATTGTTCCGCCAACAGCCAACAGTCCGAAGATGTCATAAACAGACAGATCAAAATTGAGGGCGGATAATGCCAGCGCACGATCTTTTTCGGTCACGCCAAAACGGCGGTTAATATCCAAAATCGTGTTAACCGCGCCCCGATGGTCAATGACCACGCCTTTGGGATTTCCGGTTGAACCGGATGTGTAAATGACATAGGCCAGATCCGTTGGCTTCAGGTTCACGCTATCTTGCCCGTCTTCAGATTTACGATCTGACGGGTCCGCAGCTTGTAACTCGCTGTCAACGGACAATCGCTGAATATCTTCGGGCCAGATCAGATTTTTATCAAGCTCTGGCTGGGTCAGGGCCAGGCTGATTTGTCCTTGTTCCAGCAGATAATGCTGACGCTCAGTTGGCATATCCGGGTCAATGGGCAGATATGCCGCACCCGACATCAGGATACCCATGACCGCCACCACCTGTTCCCAGCCTTTTTCCATGATCACTGCGACCAGTTGGTTTGGTCTGGCACCCCGCTCCCGCAGCCAATGTCCCACCTGATCTGCCTGTTGATACAATTCCTGATAGGTGAGACTTTTATCAATGCCAATCACCGCGATATTGTCCGGGGTCTTTTGGCACTGACGAATGAACAGGGTATGCAGCAACTCATCTGAGATTGGCGCGGATGTGTCATTGACCTCATTCCGCTGGGCCAATTGTCTTTCTGGCAAGGTCAGGGGATGGCTTTCATGCCAAATTGCTTCGTCTGTGGCCAATTGTTTCAAAAAACAAAGATGGCTGTCAAACATATCATTCAGCAGATCCTCTGGGAACAGCTGATCAATCATATTCCAGATCAGCACAAGTTCACCTCGGATTTCTCTCACGATATGATCCAGACAGACTTGCGAGGTCTGACTCACCTCATGTACCAAATCTCCCCACCCGATACGCGAAGTGGTGTTCACAGATAAGAGGTTGGTGAAGACAATGGGCATCAGGGCTGCATTTCTTTTTCTGCTTTGGCGGCTGATCTCTCGAATAAGCCGTACTCCGCCAAAGTAACGATGGTCTATGTCTTGGTCCTGCTGCTGTTGTATCTGTCTGGCTCGCTCAGTGAAACTGGTGGAATCGGTCTCATCCCGGTTATCAATTTCAATTAACGACAGTGTTGTGAAATCACCGACCACCTGATTCACCTGGGGATGAAGCGGCAGGCGGTGAAAAACGGGTTGGTTCAGCGTAAAATGGGGATCCCTGCTCCACATGCTCAGGACTTCGGCATAAACAGCCAACAATATTGTCGCAGGTCGGAGTTCATGCGCGGCTGCTTTTCTTTTCACGGCTTCCCATAACGAAGCTTCCAGTTGTTTGCAATATTCCTGAAACTGAGGTCTCTCAATGGTTTGGAAGTCTTTGGCAAAAGGCAGCTTGGGGGCCGCAGGCAAGGTGCCTGCGCGGCTGAACCAATAGCTTTTTGAAGCTTCATACAGAGCCGAAGTTTCCTCAAAGTCGCTGATGGCCACCATATAATCCCGAAAAGTCAGTTCAAGCGGAGGAAAAACCGCGTCCGGCCGGTGATATGACTGGTACCATTCATCCAACACCAATCCGATGCTCCACCCATCAACCACAATCATGTCTATGCAGAAGTGCAGGTGCGCTCCCTCGGATGTCAATGTTGCCCGAATGTCAAACAATGGCCATTCCTCGGCCTGAGAAATTCGGCTGATCACGCTTTGTCGGATATCGGCCAATTTCTCCGAAACCGTCTTGGTTTCTGCCAGACGCAGATCAAGCACTGAAATCTGATAATCCGGTATTTGGGCCAGCACCCGCTGCTGTCCGTCTGACTGTATCACGGTTTGCAGCATGGGATGACGGGCGATCACCCTTTGCCATGCCTCGCTCAGTCGAAGGATATCCAAATCCTCGGAGACCCGCCATTCCAGGTACACCTGGGTGGCCATGTTACCCAGCTCAACATGACTCTGACGGCCAATCCAATAGGCTTGCTGAATATCGCTCAGAGGAAACCGTTCATGCCGTGAATCCGGATCAGGACTGACCTGGGGCAGTCCGGCGGGTTTGACAGCAGAGTCACATGCCTTGTTCAAAAAATCAATAATATCAGTTTTGTAATTTCTGATTTCTTTTTTTAAGGAGTCTGTCAGAGCGCCCCTGGGGGCACTGTAACGCAGTTTATTGTCCTCCGTCCATAAACTGATATTTTGTTCATTCAATCGGTCTAACAAAGCTGCAACGTGATTCATATTTCTCCTTCTTCATAATCATCCGTCAGACCTTGCTTCGAGGCTCGCAGAACATATTTGTTCTCAGCGACAAGCATTTCTGACAAAACCTGACTCAGCTTGGAAATTGTCGGATGTTCTGAAATCATGTTCACAGATACCGAAAAACCAATGTCAGCAAGCACATGATTCGCCAACTGGATCGACATCAGTGAGTCCATGCCCATTTCAGAAAAGTTCTGATCATCATCTGCCCGCGTAATCCCCACAATTATCTTAACCTGAGTGCGGACATACTGTCTCAGAAGCTCATAGCGTTCCTCATCACTTGCCTGAGTCACTTGTTGGCGCAGGCCATTTCCGGCTTGGGCAGGTTCTGATTTTTCCAGGAATACGTCCAAGACGGGTGGTTTCACCCTGGCTGGCAACTGTCTGACAAACGCTTTCCAGCGGATCGGCATGACTCCCGCCTGTGCCATGTCCCGGTCCAGCAGTGCGCCGAACAGTGCCACGCCCTGTTTTGGCGAAATACCCCGGCTGTCTCCGAGCAGATCCCTTGCCATGCCCACCCCGGACCAGGCCCCCCAGTTGATACTCAGAGCAGGCAGCCCCTGGGCCTGACGATAGGCTGCCAGGCTATCCATAAACGCATTGGCAGCGGCATAGTTGGTCTGCCCCCCATTGCCCAGCAGTGATGACTGTGACGAAAAGCAAACAAAGAAGTCAAGGGGCATCTCCCGGGTATGCTGATGCAGATACCAGCTCCCCCGGACTTTCGGGGCAAAGACTTTGGTAAACCTTTCCCTGTTTTGCTGTGACAAGATACCATCATCCAACAGGCCCGCTGCATGGATAATCCCTCCTAACGGTGCAGACTGCCGGCATTCTGTCAGCAAACGGACCACATCTGCTTCCTGGGAAACATCGGCCCTGACCACCGATACCTGCGCGCCGGATTCTTCCATAAGACGAAGCGATTCCCGGGCAGTTTCTGTTTCCGCACCCCGGCGACTGCTCAGGATCAGATGACTGGCCCCGGATCGGGCCAGATACCGGGCCACTTCCAGGCCCAGCCCTCCCAGCCCGCCAGTTATCAGATAGCTTTTCCCGGGCCGGATTTTCTGTTGTTCGGTCTGTTCAGGAACGGACAGCACAATCTTGCCGATATGCCTGGCCCGGGACATGAACCGGAAGGCCTGGCTTACCTGCCCGATGGGGAAGCTGTGATAAGGATGGGGCTTCAGTTTTCCGTCGGAAAAAAGTTGTCCCAGTTTGGCCTGCATGGCACCGATCAGCCCCGGGGTTTCTGCTTCCTCGTCACCCAGGTCAAAGGCCGCATAGTAAACATCCGGACGATATGTCCGCGCGCGATGCTCATCCCAGATGTCAATCTTACCAATCTCTATGAAGCGGCCATTCCGGGCCAACACATCAAAGCTCTTCTCAATATGCTCCCCATTGATACTGTTCAGCACCAGGTCAGCCCCCTGACCACCGGTTATCTGTCTGATCTGATCGGCAAACTCAAAAGTGCGGGAGTCCATTACATTCTCAATTCCCTGTGATCTGAGGAAATTCCGTTTCGAGAGGCTGGCTGTGGCAAAAATTTCAGCCCCTGCATACTGAGCCAGCTGAACCGCTGCCTGACCCACTCCGCCGGCAGCCGCGTGGATCAGCACCCGATCCCCTTTTTTCATCCTGCCCAGCTCATGCAGCCCATAATAGGCAGTCAGAAAGTTTATGGGAATCGTGGCTGCCTCTTCAAAACTGAGATGCCGCGGTTTCCGGCTGACATGATCGCTGTCAGCCGTGACAAACTCGGCCAGGGATCCGGGACAGTGCCACACAATCACCTCATCACCGATTTCAAAATCGGTCACATCTGTCCCCATGTCCACCACCTTTCCTGAACATTCAAAGCCAAAGGGCTGATTTGCGGGGTCATCCCGTCCCAGCTCAGGCGGATAAAAATCTTTCAGCAGACCCAGGGCATGTAGCACATCTTTGAAATTCAGTCCCGCGGCTCTCACCTGAACTTCGACCTGACCGGGCCCGGGAGGGCGGCGGCTTGCCGGAACAAGATCCAGACTCTCCAACAGACCATATTCACCAACGCGTACCTGAAAAGGACAGATATTTTGCTGAGTTTCCTGCATTGGCAGATCATACCGTTCCAGGCGGGCAATATGCGGCCGTCCCTGGCGAATTGCAATCTGGTTCTCTTTGTCAGCAAACCAGATCGTCTCAAACAGGGTTTCGGCGGGGGTATCTGTTTCCAAATCCAGACAGCTGCATTGCAGTTCGGGATGTTCCCATGAGACTGTCCTTCCCAGCCCCCATAAAGTCGCCTGGTCCGGATGGGTCACACCATCCCCGACAGCCTCTTCCGTGACCAACCATATCCGAGGATGCCGCCTGCCCTGATGCTCAACAATTGTCTGAATCAGCTGCAACACCTGGATGGAAACCTCCAGCGCAGCTTGGGGCATTCCGTCATCACCGGACCGGGGAGCCAGATAGATTACTCCCCGATGATCTGTTAATTCATCAGAACAAAGTCCTCCCTGTAATTCATCATTCGTTATCAAGTCAGCCTGCTCTCCTTCAGCCTGCAACAGTTGAGCCAACTCATCGGCCTGATCCGTCTGATCGGATACAATCAGCCAGCGACCTGCCTGACTCTCATAAGGAGATTCCCGGGGCAGATTCATCGGCTGCCAATCCAGTTGATACAGCCAGTCGGTGCGGAGGCTTGAACCCGACATGGCCTGCTGACTGACCGGACGGAGGGTCAGGCCTGACAGCTCTGCCAGCAGTTCCCCTGTCTCTGATAACAAAGTAATGTCAATTGTTCGTGTCTCTGCCCCGGTTCCTTTTCTCAGGCAGGCATAACTCCACACAGCGTGCTGGTTGTCGGCACCATACAGACAGAGCTGGTCCAGGGCAAAGGGCAGCAGGGGATCATCTGATTCGGCAACACTGAGGCTCACCTGCAGACAGGCATCTGACAGGGCCGGATGGAGCTGATAAGTTCCGGACTCCGGCTGTAACGACCCTGACAGGCGAACCAAACCTAAGGATTCCCCCTCACCCTTATACATCTCCTCCAAACCTTGAAACCCAGGCCCGTAATCCAGCCCTGCTTCTGAACAGGCCATATAATGCGCTTTAACCGGGGTTTCAGTCTGACAGCGGCTTTGCAACTCGGATAACTTGTATTGACTGGCCGGTTTCAATCCGTCAGTTGCCTCAGCTGCCTCACCCGCGCTGTGCAATATCCACTCCTCACCGGCTGCGGACTGACTGAATATCTGCCAGCGCCAGCCTTCATCCGAGGGGCTGAACACAGTCTGCACGGTGGTTTCCTCATCTGTCAGTATCAATGGTCGCTGGAAGGTCACATTTCGGATGATGAAGGAAGCAGAACTTCCCGCAAGCTGCTGACTTGCCTCCAAAGCCATTTCCAAATAGGCCGCGCCCGGTAAGACAACCTGCCCAAAAACACGGTGGTCATCCAGATAGGCCGGAAAACTGGCTGACAGGTGGCTTTGGAAAACTGTCTCGGCTGAGTGGGATAGGGCAATCTTCTGACCGGTCAGCGGATGTCCGTCAGCATTCTGTGAGGTTCCCCGGGGTTTCTGGTCAGTCCAATACCGTTTTCGCTGAAAGGGATAGGTCGGCAAAGTGATTTTCTGACGAGGATAAGGTTCGTCAAATCTTTGCCAATCAATGTTGGCACCGTACACATACAACTGGGCCAGCGATTTGAGCATTTGTGACCAGTCCGTCTGCTGCCTGGGATACAGACTGGGCAGCCACAGGTGTTCATGGCTCCCTGTCAGACATTGCTGACCCAGACCCAGCAGAGTTGGTTTCGGCCCCACCTCGACAAAGATGTCTGTCCCCATCCCGGCCAGGGTCGAAATGCCCTCTGCAAAACGCACGGGCTGCCGGACATGCTCAACCCAGTAAGCGGGAGTAATTTCTGCCAACTGTTTACCAGTGAGATTTGAAATTAGTCCCAACCCGGGTTCGGCATATCTGATGGTCCGGGTGATCTCACCGAATTCCGCCAGCATCGGCTCCACCAACGCTGAGTGAAAGGCATGGGAGGTGTTCAGTAGCTTGCACTCCGTACCCTCCGCCTGCAACTGCTCGGTAATCCGGGTGACGGCCCCGCTCTCTCCGGACAGTACCAGGCTCCGGGGTGCGTTCAGGCCGGCGATGACCACCCTGCCACCATAGGAGGCCAGCTTCTCGCGCAGGCCCGCCTCATCCGCCCGGACCGCCACCATGAGACCCTTCCGGGGAAGGGCATGCATCAGCCGTCCCCGCTCGGCAACCAGTTTCAGGCCGTCTGCCGGGCCGAACACCCCCGCGAGGCACGCGGCCACATATTCCCCGACACTGTGGCCGATGACTGCCGCCGGCTCAATTCCCCATGACTGCCACAGTCTGGCCAGGGCATATTCAATGGCAAACAGGGCCGGCTGAGTGTGGCGGGTCTCGGTCAGCAACCGCTCATTATTCTCTTTGTCCTCACCATAGAGCAGTTCTGTCAGGGGGATATCCAAATAAGCCCGGAGTATCTCATCACATTCGGTCATAACCTCACGGAACAGGGGCTGGGTCTCATACAACTCCCGCCCCATGTCCGCATATTGTGACCCCTGTCCTGTGAACAAAAACGCGATTTTTGGGGGTTCGGATCCGATTCTGCCTTGTGCGAGGGCCTCAGCCCGCTCTCCCTGCTGATACGCTGCCAGTTTTCCCTGCAGCTCGGCCAGATCGTGCGCGACTATGCCCAGCCGATGTTCGAAATGCACCCGCCCGGTGTTGGCCGTGTAACAGACATCAGCCAGATTCAGGTCGGGGTGAGTGCTAAGATATTCGAGATAGCGGCTCACCTGGTCGGCCAATGCCTGCTCTGTTTTGCCGCTAATGGTCAGCACATGACAGGTGCGATCCGGAGCTTGTTGCCCGGTCGAATCCGCGAACACTTTCGGGAGAGCTTCGGCCAAAATGACATGGGCATTGGTGCCGCTGAGTCCGAATGCGCTGGTCCCGGCGATACGGGCTTTGTCGTTTGCCGCCCAGGTCATTCGTTCAAGGGGAACCTTAAACGGTAAGTTCGCCCAGTCAATGAGTGGGTTTGGTTCGCTGAAATTCAAATGGGGGGGGATTTCTTGGTGATGTAAAACCAGGGCTGTTTTGATAAGCCCGGCTATCCCCGCGCTGGCATCCAAATGCCCGATATTGGTCTTGACCGACCCAATCAGCAATGGGGTGTCCCGGTTTCCCAATGCGTCGGCCAGAGCGCGAACCTCTATGGGATCGCCCAACTTGGTCCCTGTGCCGTGGGCTTCGACATAACCAACTTCTTTTCCCTCAATATTTGCTTTTTCCAGGGCCTCACGGATAAGAGCGGTTTGAGCCGCCTTGCTGGGCACAGTCAGTCCGCTGCCAGGTCCGTTATGATTGACGGCTGATGCTCGGATGACAGCCCATATTCGGTCGCGATCCTCAAGCGCGCATGACAGCCGTTTGAGAACGACCATGCCGCAGCCTTCTCCCCGGCCAAACCCGTCGGCACTGGCATCAAAAGTTTTACAGCGGCCATCGGGCGACAACACCGTCATTCCGGAAAGCCCGATCATTAATTTGGGAAAGAGCAGCACATTGACCCCGCCGCACAGGGCGGCCTGACACTCACCCGCTCGCAAAGACTGACAGGCCAGATGTACGGCCAGCAGTGAGGAGGAACAGGCCGTATCAATGACCATATTTGGCCCTTGTGCGCCCAGCAGGTAGGCCAAACGGCCGGCTGCCATTGAGGTCAGTGTTCCGGTGGTCCCGTAAATATCATGGAGCCCGTTTGTCATGCCTTTCTCACTCTCCATCAGCCCCACGAATATGCCGGTACGAGTCGGTAATCTGTCGGCTGGCAATCCGGCATTTTCCAAGGCTTCCCAGGAGACTTCCAGAAGTAAGCGATGTCTGGGGTCGAGATATTGGCCTTCTGCCGAAGATATCCCGAAAAAATGGGGGTCAAATTCTTCTATGGGATGTTGCAAAAAACTGGCTTGTTTGGTGTACATCTTCCCTGGTGTGCCAGGGGCGGGGTCATAATAATCATCAACAGGCCAGCGTGAACGCGGAATATCACCCAGGGCATCCCGCCCTTCACGGAGCAGCTGCCAGAACTGCTCCGGTGTATGCGCCCCCCCTGGAAACCGACACCCCATGCCCACGATGGCTATCGGCTCCGGCTCCGGGTTCAGGCTATTGCCTGTCAAGGTTTCCGGCGGGTCTGTCACGGTTTGTTGTTTTCCAAAAAGCATTCCGGCCAGATAGTCGGCCAGACGGGCCACGGTAGGATATTCCAAGGTGATGGTCGCGGGTAAGGAAATATCCAAAGCCATGGACAGACGATTTCGCAATTGGATGGATGTCAATGAGTTCAGCCCCAGATCAAAAAAGCCCTGGTCATCAGCCGGGACAATTCCCACAATTCGTTTGATTTCGGATTTGACATGTTTTTTTAATATCTCATACCGTTCCTCGGACAAAGCCTGACCGAGCTGCTGACGCAAAACAGTCTCCTTTCCCGATTTTCTGAAGGGGTGTTGTATCTGATCAACAAGTTCCGGTATGGGTATGAGCAAACCATTTTCAAACTTGCGCCCGGGTGGTTTCAGAATCGGACTGGATCGTAAAAGGGGGATCGGTTGTCCAGGTTGGGCAATCATAGCTGTCAATATTGTCTGAAACCGCTCTGTCATTTTCTGAATAGTTGTTTGGGAAAACAGGTTGGTGTTATATTTCAAATACCCCTCTGTTCTTCCCTTTTGTTCCATCATCAGAAGAAAAAGATCAAAATCATTGGTGCCAAGCCCCAAATCCCATGGCTCAACAGCCATATTCGGCAGGGTCAGTGTTTCTTGCGGAATGTTCAAATATGAAAAACTGACCTGAGGCAGTTTCAGGGGAATGCTGGCTTTGATAAGTTGCAATGGCAAATCCTGGTGGGCAATGGCCCCGGAAACCACCTGTCCCGCTCGTTGCAACAGGTCTGTGATGGTGGGATTGCCCGACAGATCAGTTCTCAGAATCAACAGGTTGGAGAAATCCCCCATAAGATGTTGCAACTCCGGACGATGACGATTGGTGATGGGGCTGAAAACAGCAACATCGCTGGTTTTAAGATGTTCTGCCAGCACCAGGTTGAGCGCGGTTAGTAAAATGGTGAATGGCTGCACTTTTGTTCGACGAGCTAATTCCCTGATCTCCGTGACTTGGTCCGCTGAAATCATTATCTTTCGAAACTCGACTTGCCGTTGCGTTTCTCCTGATGAATGGTCTGCTGGCAAATCAGGTTGGGCCAGCCCCTGAAGTTGGGGGTGCCAATAATTTAGCAAAAACGCCAACATTCCTGGCTGGCTTAACCATTGCCTCTGCCACACCGCAAAATCAGCATAACGGATTGCTAAGGGTTTCAGGCTGGGTTCATTATTGTCTGAAAAAGCCTCATAGCAGGTGCTAAGTTCTTTAAAAAAAAGGTTTTCTGACCAATAATCAGAAATAATATGGTGAAAGGTGAAACCCAGAACATACTCATCATCTGCCAAACGATAGCGATGATAGCGGAAGGCAGGTGCATGTTTCAGATCAAAGGGTTGAGCAATATCAGCGAGAATCTGTTCTCTGGCTTGACAAAGGGGCATGTCAGACAAATCTGTCAGATCAGAATCAACAGGTTGGCTGGGCTGTATGATCTGTCCGGGCTGCCCTTCCACCGTCCCAAAGGTGGTTCGTAAAACCTCTTGCCGCTTCAGCACTGTTTCCAAACTGCGATTCAAGGCTGTCAGGTTCAGATCGCCCTTTAGGTGAAACGCATAAGACAAGTTATACAAATGCCCGGTCGTGGTCAGCTGCTCCAAGGCCAATAACCGTTCCTGGGATAGGGAAAGTGGGAAATGAGTCTCAGTTTGCTCTCCCCGGATCAAAGGAGGAGCTTCATTACGAAGTCTGATGAGGGTGCGGGTGGCTTCCCAGGCATCTGATTTTTGGGTCATTTTTACTTACTCCGATTAAGTGGGCATCGGGTGAGAGCCAGGACTGCCGGTAAGAATCTTACGCAAAAATTATGCCAAATCAGGAATGACAATTCCTGGCAGGACAATCGCAGTTCTTTTTACCGGCGGCAGCGAATCACACCCGTTAATATCTGCCGAATTTCTCTTTCAACAGATGTGCCCTTGGTCTGACAAGACTCCGAATTTTCGGATTTGACAGATTTTTAATGGTTCTTACAAAACTCGACAGTTCAAAGTTCAAAATGAATCCGCAACATCTTGAAATCATTGACTGCCCCCATTTGGTTCAAGGAATATCAGTGTGAATGATTTCAATGTGTTATGAGAATTTGCGACTGTCGAGTACAAAATTTTTTGGAAAAAACTGTGTGAAATCCGGTTTTTGGGACAAACTTTTCCTCTCTTGGGGATGCCTGCCCCCGGAACGGATCGGAAAGAAACCTGCGAAAGCCCTGTGAAATCAGCCAAGTCCGAGTATCACCATGGTTTCCTCGCCTATTTCATCAGCGAACCAAAGCTGAAGGAATTTTTTCAGATCATATGCTGTCTGACAGGGCGGGGACCAGATATTAAGTCAGATGAGTTTTTACCAAACCAGTAATGGCGGTAATCGTTTCAAACGATTCCAACACCACTTCTTCTGGCTTTATGGTAAAGCCAAACTGCTCCTCTAAAAATGTGATCAGGCGGAAGATGCCCATTGAGTCAATAATTCCCTCCTCAATGAGAAGAGTATCAATTGTCAAATCCGTTGCCACCCGGTCATACATAAACTCCTGAATTATGTAATTCTTTATAATTCTTGAAATATTGGCTGCTGTATAGGTTGTCTGGGTCATTTGATTATTCCATGGCCTCTCGGCGCAAACTGGTTTTATCGACTTTGCCAGTCGATGTTTTCGGCAAGTTCTCCCGAAATTCGATGGTATCGGGAATCATGTATTTGGGCAATGATTGGGCACAAAAGCCTTGCAGCTCACTTTGGCTGACGGTTTGTCCGGTCCGACAGACGACCATGGCTTGAATGATGTTGGTTACTTCCTCATCCGGCACGGCAATGACGGCCAAAGACTCAATGGCCGGATGATTATAAAGCACTGTCTCGATTTCGTCCAACTCAATCCGGTAGCCCCGGCTTTTGACCATGTTGTCTCGGCGGCCTAAGAAAATGTAATCCCCGTCGGGCGTTTCTCTCACCAAATCGCCAGTACGACATACAATTTCAGTACCAGGCAAGGCAGGGACAGGGCAGGGGGTCAGGACCGTCCCGGTTTTTTCGGGCAGTCCCCAGTAACCATTCATAATCCCCGGCCCGCGCACATACAGTTCGCCCACCTCCCCGGGAGAGACAATATGGCCGGTCTCATTGACCACAAACGTTTCGGTGTTGGCACAGGCTCGCCCAATGGACAAGGCTTGGTTTCGATCCGGCGATAAATCAGCAGGTCTGAGATGGTAATAGGTACACACGTTGGTCTCTGTCGGGCCATACAGGTTGTAATACTCAGCATGAGGCACAAAATCAACCAGCTGCCGCAGATATTTGATTGGAAAAACCTCACCCGCAAAAAGAATGGTTCGCAGGGCAGACAAATCCTGCTCTGCCAGATTGCCTCGTAAGACCAAACTGGTCAGAATTGATGGCACAGAGTACCAGATGGTTATTTTCTGCTCCGCGATAAATTTAGCCAAGTTGATGGGAAAAACAGACAGGGAGGGCGGCACCAGGACCATTGTTCCGCCTGCCCTGATCGTGGCGAAGATGTCGAAAATTGACAAATCAAAATGGAACGGGGCATGGCTGGAAACTCGGTCTGTTGGCCGTAATTGAAACTGGTCATAGGCCCAATTGACAAATGTCAGAGAAGCCCGGTGGCTGATCATGACACCTTTGGGTGTGCCAGTGGATCCCGAGGTGTAGAGGATATAGGCCAGGTCGTTCTCAATCGCCTGCGGAAAAGAGGGAGGGTCGGCAGACGCCGTTGCAAGCGATTGCGGGTCATCAACCAAAACAGATGCCGGGGTGTTTCTGGCCTGCGATGCCTTTTGGAATGCCGCCATTTTCCGCGTTGTACTCATCAGGGCCTTCATCTGACAATTCTCAATAATGTAGGCGATGCGCCGGATCGGTGCGGCCGGATCAAGCGGCACATAGGCTGCTCCGATTTTGAGTACCCCGAAAATTGCGGCCACGGCTTCCAATGATTTTTCCACATAGAGACCCACACGGTCCCCTCGTGTGACGCCAACCTGTTGTAACTGGTGCGCGAAACGGTTGCTCAATTCGTCCAAGTCGCCATAGGTAAGCTGGTCCTTCCTATTCACCACGGCCGGACGTTCGGCATGGGCCCGGGTGCTTTGGGTCAGCAATTGAGATAAGAGATAAGTCATTCCTATACTCCCAGATAACGAGCGATAGTGTTGCGTTGAATGTCTGATGTTCCCGAATAGAGCGTCCCTCCGATGGCATCACGCAGGTCGCGCTCCACTTCGAATTCAGTCGTGTAACCATAACCGCCATGAATGCGAATCGCGTCCAAGCCTGAGGCCATGAAGACTTCGCTCAGGTAGAGCTTGGCCATGGCAGCTTCCATATGGGCCGGCTTGCCCGCTTTCTTCAGCCAGGCCGTCTTGTAGAGCAGCAGGCGAGCCGTCTCCAGCCGTACCTTCATCTCGGCCAGCCGATTGGAAATGGCCTGAAATTTGCCGATGGGCTGGTCAAATTGCTTTCGCGTGCGGGAGTATGCCACGCATTCCTCCAATTGGCGTTCCATCGCGCCCACATGCCCGCCGAGGATGCAGGCCCGCTCCCACTCCATGGAACTGTTGAAGATGTGTGCGCCGATGTTTTCCGGGCCCAGGCGATTGGCTTCTGGCACAAAACAATCTTGCAGAATCAGTTCACCCATGGGCGCGGTGCGCAGCCCCATCTTTTTAATGTTTTTGCCCAGGGAAAACCCGGGTGTCCCTGTCTCAATCAGAAATGCGCTGACCCCCCAACTCTTTTTTTTCGGTGCAGTCATGGCAAAGACCAGGGCCAGATCAGCCACCGGGGCATTGGTGACAAGCGTTTTTGTGCCGTTAAGCACATAGCCACCGTCACATTTTTTCGCGCGGGTCCGCATGTTATAAGCATCGGAACCGGAATCAGGTTCGCTCATACCATGCGCGCCGATGATCTTGCCGGCAATCATGCCTGGCAAATACTGTTTCTGTTGCTCAGGTGTCCCAAATTTGCTGATGGGATGTTGCACTGCCCACATCTGCGCGTTGAGGGCAAAGAGCAAACCATTGTCCTTGCCGCCATAACCCAGCCCTTCCATGATCAGCATGGTGGTGAGGATATCCACTTCTGCCCCGCCGTAGTTTTTGGGGAAGGACAAACCCAGCACACCGAATTCGGCGCACTTTTGCCACCGTTCCTGGGAAAAGGTCTCGTGCCAATCATGATCTGCTATGCCTGAACTGAGTTCCTTTTGAGCAAAATGAACAGCCGCGTTTTTATATGACAGTTGTTCTTCACTCCATGCAAAATCCATTGACAATCTCCTGTGAAGGCAGTTCACCTGACCTTCAGTTTGTTTTTGCGTCGTTCTTTTGGTATTCCGGATTCCCGTCACACCCCGGCCACAGGCACAGACTACTTCCTTATAATGGGCGCAATCATGGTTTTGTTTTTCCAGTACAAGCAATCATCCGGAGGACTGATCTTACATATTTTTTTCTGGATATCGCTAAATCCCGCAGTTTGTAATGCCTGAAGATGAACAGGTGAAAACTCCGAAACCTCAGATGAATAATAAGTAAATATCCCCCCTGTCCTGAGAACACGGTAGGCGTGATCAAAAAATGGAAAATATTCATATGTGAATTGTTCAGCGTTTTTAAAATTTGTTATATAAGTATCATATAACTGGACAGTAGAAAGTTCTGTTAGCAATTCGGGAGTAAAATTGATTTAACAATCTGAAATCATTTAATATAAAGTTTGCTATCAGCTTTTAATCAATCAGAAACTAACTGACAGAATTTCCCGGTTTGGAGCCAAATAATTTCAATAGGTTAGAAAGGCTTACTCATGTATTACTCGAGAACTTTCTACTGTCCAGGATACCATCAACACTTTCATCCGGAATGGACGGAAGCACTTCTTCCCATAAACCCAATATGGGTTCCACCTTATGCGGTGCGTTTTTTGCGAATTCTTCCAGCTTCACAAAAACATCCTTGTTTGCCTCAATGATGATATGTTTGTCTATGGATTGCTGTTGGATATAATTAGCAGATAAGCCAAGACCGAATCCGAGTTCAAGCACAACACCGCTGTTGCCGGATGCTATGCGTGCTAATTCTTTCATGTAAGCATCTTCCCAATCTTCCATGACAGGATGGCCACCTATTTTCAATTTGCCTTTGGAAAACACCGCTGGCTTTTTCTTCCAGTCCGATGGGTCTATCGGATCTATTTTGAACAATGCATCATCATACTTTTTGTCAGACATGTTTTTACCTCATCTTCGCGGGCAGGGCATCCTGCCTGCTCGTTTGAAGTCACAGGATACCAGTTCCACATGGTCTAAAAATGGGAAAATTATTTAGTCAGCGTCATCCAAATAAGTATATCCATTCAACATGGTCTCCAATTCTCGCATACAGGCCAGTCGTTGTTCTGGATTTAACCGATTGAATTGTAAACGTTTTTGAAAGTTTTCTAATATGGATACTGTATTAAAGTTAACATAGTCAAGCATTTTTTGCACAGTATCACCTTTAAGCGTATCAGTGAATGTGTAATTATTATCTTTTGTAATATGCACATTCACGGAATGAGTCGTTCCGAACAGATTATGCATGTCGCCCAGAATTTCCTGATAAGCGCCTAATAAAAATATGCCAATCAGGTATGGTTCGTTTTCAACAGGAGAATGCACCGGCAAACTGGTGTCAGTTCCGAAGCCGTGAACATATTGCTTAAACCGCCCGTCAGAATCACAGGTCAGGTCATGCAGCGTGGCCCGGGTGTCAGGATATGCGTTCAGTCTGTGCAAAGGCACAATAGGAAATAATTGCCCCAGTGCCCAGGCATCCGGAGCTGATGCAAACAGAGAAAAATTAGCAAAATATTTATCGGCCAAGTTATCATTAAGTTTGTCAAGTGCCTCATAATGTGCGCTGGAATTGAGATTTTTTTTCAATAACTCACTAATTTTCAAACAAATACTGTAAAACAGATGTTCCGCATGAGCGCGTTGTCTGAGATTAATCACACCATAAGAAAACATTACATGCATTTCATTTAGCCAATACATCGCATTATGATAAACTTCCAAAGCCGAGGCCTGATTTATATTATTCAACTGACACCATAGGTCATGAATAATCTCAGGGTCTTCATCGGATGCGGGGCAGATGGCTGCCACAGCAGACACAGGTTCGATATCAACAATATTTGTTATTAATACAGAGCTATGAGCAGTTATGGCCCGTCCGGTTTCTGTGATGATATCAGGCTGGGGCAAATCCGACGCATTGCAAGTGTCTTTGAATTGGTAAATAATATTATTGGCATATTCTTCCATGGTATAGTTTTTTGAAAAAGGCCGACTTGACAGCATGCCTTCATAATCCACCCCCAATCCGCCTCCCACATCAACGATTCTGATGGGCGCGCCCAAAGCTCGCAATTCAGCATAAAAATAACCTGCCTCGGACAAAATCTTCTGAATGTCATATATGCTGGGGATCTGCGAACCCACATGAAAATGCATTAATTGCAAAGAATTTATCTGTCCGGCTTGTCTGAGAAGATTAACGACATCTATTATCTGAGCGGCATTAAGGCCGAACTTGGATTTTGCTCCGCCGCTGTCCTGCCATTTCCCATTAGCGACAGAAGCGAGTTTGACACGTATGCCCAAACGCGGCACCACGTTCAAATTATCCGCCTCTTGGACAATCAGCTTTAGTTCACTGGTTTTCTCAACAACGATATAAGGTTGCAAGCCCATTTTCTGAGCAATCAGAGCCATGCGCACATATTCACGATCCTTGTAACCATTACAAATCACCACAACGCCATTGGGGGGGGATAAGGCCAGAATCGCCATCATTTCCGATTTGCTGCCTGCCTCAAGTCCGGCCTGTCCGGTATTTACTATCGTCTCAATGACACTTCGCTGCTGATTCACTTTGATCGGATAAACAAGCGTATAATTTGCATGGTAATTCTCTTTTTCCATTGCCATTGCAAAAGCATTGCATAATCTTTTGACACGCTGACGCAAAATATCAGGAAAACGAAGCAGTATCGGCAAGGAGAATCCCCTGTCTGTCAGATCCTGTGCTATTTCATAAAGGCTTACCCCGGAGCCTTCCTGTCTTGGCGAAACCGTTAACTCACCGTCTTTGCTAATATCAAAAAAATTTTCGCCCCAGTTTTGGATATTATAAAGTTTTTTTGACTGAGAAATATTCCATTTTGGCATATTCATTCCTAAGTATCTGAACTTGCATTTAAACTTGCACCTGAATCTGATACCCTGGCTGAAAAAAATTGGGTGTGTCCCACTTTTTGCACAAAAGGGGTTCGGCCTAAAACGTGCGGGAGAACTTATTTTATAATATTTTCAATAAAATAAGTTCTGTCCCACTTTTTGCACAAAGTCGGAAATCATAATGGCCGTGATGCTTACGGGATCAGGCCTGATTTCAGTTAAAAGCTTGCTTATCATATATTTTCAATATAATAAGCTTTGCCTGATAAGACAATTGCCTGTTCTGTCACGGACAGCCATATATTTTTGTGCAAAAGGTGGGACACACCCAAAAAATTTCATTTTTTATTCAAGTGCAATTCGGTCCAGACTTCCTTTCCCGTTAGCATTTATAGATCAGAGGAGCCGAGCAATAATTCTAATTTTACCGGATTAAAGCCTAATGAAATGAGAATTTTCCAATCTATCTCTATTTCTTCCGGGGTCAGTTTGTTATATAAAAATTTAGATTTTTTGATAAAATCCGAAGACAGATGGGTACATGCCGGGCAGTCCGGATCAATCATCCACTCTGGTTTACCATTATCCCCGGGTTTTACAAGAATCGGATATGCCTCACAATCTATGGGTTTGCAATGCTGAATCGTGCATTTCTTATCCTTCCAAAACGGACAGGGTGTTCCCCTCAGAATGGAATAGCCATCATACTCCTCAAGGTATTTTTCGCCACCGGCGTCAATAATTGCCTGTCTTTCAAAAGGATAGATGACAGGCTGACCTATGGTGCAACAGCTCTTCTCGCATTTTTCACAGAATCCGTCCCAAAGCTCTAAACTCATTTTACCTCCTTTCAAACTTTAAGTGTCGGTTGCTTGTTGTGCCTTTTATAAATCCGATAACCGCCCGTAATCCAGTTTCAATAACCGGTCCGCAACATGAAAATATCGGTCATCATGGGTAACCGCAATGACACTTTTGCCCTGTGCCTTAAATGAGGGCAGCAATTTCTGATACTCGATGTTCAAGTTTTTTTCTGTCATTCCTGCGAAAGCAGGAATCCACAGCTTCCGGAACGCCGCATCGGCCAAAAACGGATTCCTGCTTTCGCAGGAATGACAGGCTTTTTGTCCGAACCGGGTCAAAAAGCTTGAACATCGAGTGATAAAAATATTCCCGAAAATGAGGCGACTTATCCGCTGCCCATTCGTCAAAAACATAAACAGGCTTATCCTCCATGATCGAGGAGGCAATTATGGCCAGCCGCTTCCGCTGGCCTGTTGAGAGATCAAGGGCCTGAGTCCTTCAAAAATTACGCTTTGCACTCCGGATCTGATAAGTGCAACTTTGGCACTCCGGAGCCTGATCAATCTGAAAATCAGACTTGAAAATTCATTAATGATGAGCTGTCAGCTATCAGCACGCTGCTTTTCTCTCCTATTCTGCCTTCTCAGCCATAATTCAGAAACCAATCCATTTCTTTTTCTTCCAGATTCATCCCCACAATCACCTCTGTCAGAGGTATTTCATCTGAACCGATGATATCTTCCGTATGCATTTCCATATTCAGCAGGAGTTTCGCAGCGTCGTTTTTCAACAGGTTCTCGTGTGCCTGCTCAAAGTCTTTACGGACTGCATTGCGAAAAGAGGCTTTGTTTTTTTTCAGAAATCGCCTCAGTCGTTGCTGCCATGCCCTGATTTCTTTCATCCAATGGGGCCCGATGTTCCGGATACCGGGGAAGGCTGAGGCGAGTTCCGCCAAACATATATGAATAATCAGAAGTTCCCATATCCCTTCAAAATCAGGTACCTGAGGCATATCCGACAGCTCCTTCACAGCACTTTGCAAACTGATTTTTCCCGATTTGAACCGAGTTAATATTTGTTCGACATGCGAGCGTGTCAAAAGATTCATAAGTCATCCGTCCGATTGATATTTTTACCACGAAACATACGAAAAAACGGCATTCATACTTTCTTTGGTAATCATGAAAAATAATTTTCGTACTCCTGTTACAAATCCGATAACCGTCCGTAATCCAGTTTCAATACCCGGTCCGCAACATGGAAATATCGGTCATCGTGAGTGACCGCGATGACACTTTTGCCCTGAGCCTTGAATGACGGCACCAGTTCATGATAGAAATACTCCCGAAAATGGGGCGACTGATCCGCTGCCCATTCGTCAAAAACATAAACAGGCTTGTCCTCCATGATCGAGGCAATCATGGCCAGCCGCTTCCGCTGGCCTGTTGACAGATCAAGTGTGCTGAATCTGTTCTCCTCGACAAATTCAAGTTTGTGATCCAGGTCCATGAGTCTGAGAAGCTCATCCACTCTTCCCTTGTCAATATGGCTCAGTCCGTATAACCGGTCAAAGAGGTGAAAATCCGAGAAAATTGTGGAAAACAGGTACCGGTGCTTTGCCATTTCCACTTGGGAACCGTCAATTTCAATGGCCCCGGAAAGCGGAAAATAGAGACCCGTGATTATTTTCAGCAAAGTGGATTTGCCGCTGCCGTTTCCGCCGATGATAAACAGAATTTCATTCGGACAGAGTGAGAAACTGATATCCTCAATTGAAAACAATGGTTTACCTTGTCTGTCCCGGTATGTGAAACAGATATTGTCATATCTGATCTCTTTAAAGCGATGTATCTTTTCCTCAGAAACCGGATAAGAAACTTCGGTTTTTATGGTTTCAAGTTCCTGTTCCAGTTTCAGGATTCTTTCAATGGAAACGCCTGCCCATACAAGATATGGCACTGTGTCCTTCAGGGCAAAAAAAGGAATAAACAATATCATTGTCACTGATACAACCACCTCGTGTGTGGAAACATGGATTACGGTCGGTAAAATGAATACCATCGGGATAAATACAATAAACTGTATAAATGCGGATAAGACATTGCTCTGAGCAAACGCATTTTCTGCTTTGGTTCTGTATTGCCGGTTTTCAGATGTTTTTTTCCTGAAGTTATGGTGAAAAAATTCGTCGTTTTTTCGGTCATTGACCTTCAGTTCCTTAAATCCGTAAATCACATCGCTTATGGAATCGAATAATCCCTTTTCCGTATCTCTTGCCTGCGAAATCCATTTTTTTATCCGGGCCATCTGATGGGCATATATGAGAATTCCTGACCCCAAAATGGCAACGATGAATAAAGAGCCAGGCAAATACACCAGTGACAAGTAGATAAGCACGGTCACTGACAGGAACGCGCTCTCGGTCGCGTTCATAAACATATTTATCGCTTCAGATACGATCTGGGTATCCCTTGTAATCACATTATATATCTCGGATTTTCCCAATCTTTCATAAGATTCCAGGTCTGCCTTCCGAACCTTTTCAATAATTCTTTCACGCGTACTGCCTACGACTGCTTCGATCAACTGAACAGCGTTTTTCTGATATCGGACATAAAAGATCGCAGTTAACAATAACATGATTATGAAAAGCATCAGATACCGGAAATGGGACAGAACTTTGCCCAACACGCTAGTCAAAATGACCAAGATAATGGTATCAGATATCACATAACATATACAATAAATCAGATATTTCCTGAATTTCTCCGGTTCTCTTTTTAATAATTCTTTTAGCATAGTGGTTCTTGATGTTTTTCAACGATAACCCGTTCATCACCTGACATCAACACGTTAATGCAGTTCCATTTATTCAGAATGCCTGATCCGTTTGAAAACAACTTAGGAACAGTCACAAAATAACTTAGAAACCAAGTTTCTTGAATTCGAGGTTCAAGTTTTGAAAAAAATTAAGACCTCGAAACTATTCCTTAAAATAAGTACCTGTGCAACAGTTTTTTATATATCTTTTTTCTGCGAACTGCGGAGAAACCCGGCTTTTTCCTTCACGGGCGGCGGGTCATTCCGGGAAAAAAGCCGGGTTTCTTCCCGGGTAAATATAAAAAACTTTTGTTCAGGTACTTATCTCAACTTTTCAATTAGCTTTTTTGGCGTGCAAAGCAATTATCCCTGGTGAACCAAAATCAAAATCCATTTCTTCAAATATTTGAATACAGACATTGCTATATCCTATATTTTCTAACAGTTGAGTAAGATAATTTTCATCAACATGGAAACACTCAAAATGTAAGGAACCTATTTGGTAAATTGAGGTGTTTTTTAATAACGTCATAACTAGGGTACCATTGGATTTCAACAATGAGGAAATGTTTCTCAGAGCTGAAATAAAAGATTTTTTTTCTGTTGCAACAGCTTCGATACAGAAACTAACAGAAATAATATCAAAATCAGATTCCGTGTGTGGTGCTAAGGGAGCATCTTGGAGAATGTCACAGTAAATAATTTGCCTGATCTTTGAACGGAGTTGTTTTTTTAGTTGTTCCAGTGACTCAGGAGCAGAATTCCCATTTAATTTGAGAACGTATTCAAAGTAACTATCCCAATTAAAAGCATTCGGTTGGTTTTGAATCCATCTCAGAACCTCTTGGCGATTCGCTTCCAAGTATTCTGAAAACACAATGTCATTGGCACAGAAACTTGCACTAATTAACTGGTAAATAGTGGGGCCTCCCCCTATTTCAAGAAATTGACGGGAGGGTGGCATTTGACTATATAATTGGTGGTAGAAATCAAGCAAAAAGGCATTTTCCTTGCCAATTCAAAGATAGAAGGTATTCAGATAAGTCGTTGGGTTCAAACGACTATAATCCGTTGCAAATTCCATGCTAATTGTTATCCTTTGATTCTTAATCTTAATAAACTGATCACGCAAATCTTGAAGCTTTGCGTGAGATAAAATTTAAGTTTGCCAAAAAAAATGGGAGCTTGAAGCTTGAAAGTTGATTTCTTCTTACGCATCACGCGTCACTCCTCACTTGTCCGTATTCCATCTTTATTACCTGATCAGCAACATGGAAATAGTGTTCATCATGTGTTGCGGCAATAATGGTTTTTCCCCTGGCTTTTAATTCCGGCAGTAATTTTTCATAAAAGGACTTTCTGAACTCCGGGTCCTGTTCGGCTGCCCACTCATCAAACACATAAATCGGCTTGTCTTCCAGAAGCGCTGTAATAAAGGACAGTCTTTTCCTCTGGCCTGTTGAAAGCTCTGAATAACGGAACTGTCCCTCCTGCCATCGGACCTTGTGGAAAATTCCCATCATATTGAGGAGTTCGTTCACTTTTTCATCAGAGGGCGATTCAATGCCGTATAATCCGTCAAACAGATGACAGTCCGTATAAACCACGGAAAATAAATGACGATGCTCGGCCATGTTTATCTCTGTCCCATCCATGACAAACGCGCCTGAACGGGGGGGATACAAACCCGTCAGCATTTTGAGCAGCGTGGATTTTCCGCTGCCGTTTCCGCCTTTGAGAAACAAAATTTCACCCGCTTTAAGGGTCAGGTTGAGAGGGCCTATGAAAAAAGTGGTATTCCCCTCTTTATCTGTATAATCAAACCGAAGGTTCTCTATCCGGATTTCATTGAAATCATACAATGGGTCTTCTGGCCTGGTAGAAGCAGCAAACTCCCCCAGATCGGATGAGACCTGCAACTGTTGTTCCAACTGGTCCAATCTTTCCCCTGACACATAAGCCTGAAGAATTTCAGGCATTGATACAGATAATATATTTATCGGATCCCATAAAAACGCGGAGGCAGCAATCACTTTGAACCGCACTGACACGGGAACATAAGAAGGCAGCAGAAACACGACACAGCCCAGAGACAAATAAAACATAAATACAAAAGAAAATACATTTACCCGGGCATATTTGTCCCCGACCCTGATTCTGAGTCTTTTCACCGTATCCGAAAGGGGCCTCAGATAGTTGTGAAAAAAATCCTCATTTTTTTCATGGCTGATCTTCAGTTCCTTGAAACCGTCGAGTACATGACCGAAATCGTCAAACAACTCCGTCTCCTTGGAAACAGCTCCGTGAATTGCCTCGTGCAGGGAGTGCCGGTACGACTGATAGTATAACAGACTTATCATAAACAATCCCAGAAAAATAAAACCTGACAGGGGCGAGGTCACGAAAATATAAGCCACGACAAAGAGAATGGTAAAGACAGACTGAATGACATTGATACCGGCCGCTGCTGTTCTGGATATCTTTTTGGTGTCCATTGTCATTTTCACATATATTTCGCCTTTGTCCAGGTTTTCAATCTGCATCAGTTCGGCCTGCCGCAACTGGTTTCCGACTTTGTTGAGATATTTTTCCAATGTCTGCTCGACAAAATCAATTCCGGTCCGAAGCGCTATCCGCTTGGTAATCACAAAGAATACCAATGCTGCCAGAAA
This sequence comes from Desulfonema magnum, assembly GCF_017377395.1. Classification (GTDB taxonomy): domain Bacteria; phylum Desulfobacterota; class Desulfobacteria; order Desulfobacterales; family 4be13; genus Desulfonema_C; species Desulfonema_C magnum. The sequence goes on from NZ_CP061800.1 coordinate 2,992,571, forward strand.
AGGCGGCAGATGCGTCAGATGGACTCTTCCTTCAAGAATTTCTCCCGCGGCCTCGTTGACAATGATGGCCATGGATGAACATCCTATTGCAGCCATGAAAGTCATCATCAAAACGAACACCGGGGTGAAACTGAGCTTATTTTCTGGAAAAAATAATAGTTTGAACATGTGAATTAATTAGGAATCAGCGTCTCGGCCCCTTGTTTCTGTCCGAAGCTTAAAAACAACTATGCAATGAATAATATTTCAGGCATGCAATCACACTCATTTTCATTTCTGCGCAGAAGGAATCATATCTTTAATATAGGTAGTGCATTGTCAACTTTGATTTTATGAGTTGCCACCTCTCCTCCCCCCTTTTGTAAAGGGGGCGGGGGATTTTTCAACCCCGTTTTTCAAACGTGAAAATGCAGTAGTAATAGTTTTTTGTCTGTTATTATAGACATTAAAGCGTTCTGTCAAGGCTTATGTACAGTGCTGAAAGCATGAATTTTTACCAAACAGTGAACTCAGTCGAACGGAAAGACAGAAAAAAAGTGTGTGCCCCATCTGTTACACATCCGAAAAAATTAGCCACAAAGACACAAATACACAAAGGAACCACGGAGAGACTTCGTGAAACTTTGTGCCTTCGTGGCAAAAAAAAACGGCCGGTTCCGCTTTTCACATATCCTGAAAAATCAGACACAAATACACAAAGGAACCACGGAGAGACTTCGTGAAACTTTGTGCCTTCGTGGCAAAAAAAGAGACTTAGTGAAACTTCGTGCCTTCGCGACTTCGTGGCAAAAAAACGGGTGTGTCCCGCCTTTCACACATAAAACCTGCCCTTGTGTAAAAGGCAGGACACACCCGAAAAAAAGTCTGAATCCGTGTCAGTCCGTGTCAATCTGTGGTTCAAAGGATGGGGGAGGAACTGTTTCATAAAGAATTATATAATTTTATATAACTTCCTGTTTTTTAAAGATTTATTGATTTTCACACTTTAAAAAATAATTTCTTTAATTTCAATCAGTTATATTTTAAACAAATTTCTGATTTTCAAAAAGTGTTCAAACTGCTGATACTGCATGTGCGATAAAAAATTAGGTTTTTAAAAATCAGACAGTTAGAAATTATTCCCCGTCCCCCGTGCTTGATTTTATTTTTATAACACACTTATTTTAAAAGAAAAAAAATTATATGAATTTTTCATAAATTTACCTGCCTGTAAATGAATAATTGTTGACAAAATAAATTCGATGATGATATTTGTCCTTTTCTATATTGCGAGTTAATAAGGACAAGTAATATGGAACTATTGATAATATCTTATTATAACTAATTAATTTTATCCATAAACAGACATCTGCAAAAACTCGGAATCTGAAAAACATTTTTCAGATTCCGAATCAGTGTGAATTTTGCCTTCGAAATCTGACCGATTTTGTAATTGACTTATTTAACTCTCAGTTTTTAATTAATAAAAAGGGATACAACGGGGTTGTTAACAACAGATGCTTTGCCATGAGACTGCACCACTTGAAAAGCTAAGTTTTTTTTAAAAAACTTAGCTTTTCATTGTCAATGGTTCGGATAGTTTTTATAACCTATTGTTTTTACAAAATTTAAAAATTTCAAGGTTGAAAATTCGAATCCTTTAATTTCAATAGGTTACAGCTTTACACACGTCTGATTTGTGAAAACTGTCCGAACTATTGATTGTCAGGAGTTTATTTTTTTCATATCGCTTTTAAGAACTGCCGGAGTGCCGGACTTACAGTCTGGCGCTTCGGATAATCGTCGTAGCTGCCCTTTATGGAACAGGTGACGTTGAAACAAACCTGTCTATGAGATAGTAAAATAGAAAAAGCTATATTGGTATGTAAGAAAAAAAAAGGTTTTGTGTATTATTAAAATCAAGGATTAAATAAAAGAACAGATAAGGGGAAGTAAACGTCGGATATTTTTTCGATATAATGCTTGCAGTATGAAATTGAAACGAAAGAGATATTGGCGGTTATAAATTTTTCATATGATGAAAAAGATGTATGCGGAGTGGGTAATTTTAATGTGGGTTTCTCTTTTCATGCTTAATGGGTGTGTGAGTTTTTACCAGATGGATCTGAAAGGTCAGCGCCAGGTGAATTTGGCAAAAGACCTGGAACTGCTTCATCCCAAAGCAGAGGTTGCTGTGCCTGACCCGCTGACACTTGATCACGCAATAAAAATCGGGTTGCAAAACAACCTTGAGATGCGGATCAGCAGAATCATGGCGGAAATTTCAGATGACAATGCGCTGGCTGAAAAACTCAAAATGTTTCCCCAGCTTGACTTCCAGGGAAATGTTTCAGGAAGCAGTGCTTACAGTGCTGCTGATGAAGACAAAACCCGAATCACCGCAAGCCTTTCCCTGACATGGAATATCCTTGATTTTGGTCTTTCCTATATCCGCTCCCGCCAGGCAGCCGTCCAAACGGAAATCCAGCGCATGGAACGTCTGCGACAGGCCCAGCTCCTGGCATTGGAGATTTCCTCAGCATATTGGCAGGCTGTTCTGGCTGAACAGTCCCTCGAACAGATCAGAACCCTTGAAGCTGAGGTGATGGATTACAAGAAAAAAGCGGAAGCATTGGTGTCTCAGAAACGCCTTGACCCCATTTCTTCCAAGGCGATTGAGAAAAAGATCGTGGAACTAGCCATCACCGCCAGCGATCTCCAGGCGGAAATTTCCGGCGCGAAAATAACATTGTGTGAGCTGATGGGACTGGGACCCGCGACCGAGTTTCATTTGGCAAAGGAAAAATTCGAGACATATCTTGAAAAAATGCCTGGGCCGGATTCCCTTGATCCCCGTAAGCTGGAAATGATTTCTCTGAACAACCGGCCTGAATTTTTCGCCGCGGACCTTGAGATGCAGGTTCAGCAGGACGAAGCGTTGGCCGCATTGGTTTCCATGTTTCCCGGGATCCAATTTTATTTTTCGAATTATTACAACGCAGACAGTCACTATGTGAACAATTTCTGGGCCGCATGGGGATCGAGTCTGACAAGCAGTCTGCTTTCCCTGCCGTCGCGTTATGTGCAGTGGCAGAGTCAGGGAAAATCCGTGGACAAGGTGAAACTCCAACGTCTGCTGCTGACAGCCGGTGTCATTGTCCAGGCGCATCTGGCATTGCATGAATATAAGGTCAAAGAGCGGCAGTTCAGGTTACACGAAGATTCTTTTTTAATTGCCGAAGACCTTCTTTTTATGAGCCGGGAACGCCATGAACTGGGGCTGCTTTCCAGCTGGGCCATGACCCAGCGGATGCTTGAAGATGTGGTGGCAAGACTGGCACGGGATCGGAAGATTATTGATCTGATCAATGCTTACAATACCCTGCTTGTGACCATGGGGCTGGATTACAACCGCTGGGGAGAGAATGTTCTTGAAATAGATGAGAACGGGCAGCCGGCAGATATTGAAGAAAGAGATATTGATATCCCGGGAGAAGAGAAAGATATGTTTACACCGCTCCCGGATTTGGTAAGTTCAATTTTAATTTCTTAATTACAAACAAAAAAAACAAATCACAAATTACAATACCAAATTATTTGGAAATTGGAAATTGGAGTTTGGAATTTATTTGAAATTTGGAAGTTGAAATATAGAACTTGAAATTGCGATTTCTTATAATTTTTTTTTATTTAAGGGAATTTTGGGAAGTCATTAATTGGATATTGAGAGTTGAGAAGCCATGAGGAAAATGTTTCTCAATTGTCAATATTCAATTAATGAGTAAACAGTTTAAAACTTTTTATATATATATTTAAGGTGAAGGAGGCGACAATGTTTAATTTACGGAGACTTGAAGACAGAATCGTTCTTGATGGCGCGGGAGCCCTCGAAGCCATTGACGAGATGCATGAACAAGAGGAACATGAGCTGCAAATGCGTTTTCACGCAATGCAGGATCATAATGTGGATGATTGGGATTATGGCTTGGATATGGACGATCATCTGTATTTAACCGACGGACTCGATGTTGATGACGCGGCCGACGGCGGGGTTCATGTGCTGGTGATTTCTTCGGACATCGGCGATGCAGATGATTTGGCTGACGCTGCAAAAGACGATGTGCTTGTCGTCCGTTATGACGCCTCTGCCACGAGTATGGAAGAATTGTCAGAAAAGATTCAGGAAAAACTGGGAGGGCAGAAAGCAGACAGTATTGCTTTTGCCGCGCATAACAGCGGGAGCGCCCAGATGAATCTGATTGAGGGAGAAGCGGTTACTGCCGATTCTCTGGAAAACAGCGAGGATCAGCAGGCATTCTGGAAGGCTGTGGGGGAGTCACTTTCCGAGAACGGACGGATTGATCTGCTGGCCTGTAATGTGTTGGAGAATCCTGATGACGGACTCGCACTTGTGTCCCGAATTGAGGATATTGCCGGAGCTAACGTGGCCGCCTCCGCGGACGCTACCGGAAACGATGCTTACGGCGGAGACTGGGTCCTTGAGAGTGACAATATTGATATTCGCGGTGATTATTTTGATGAGGGGAAGCTGGAGAAGTTTGACGGTGTGATGTCTGATCTGCCTCCGGAAGCAGGACCGAATTTCAGTCAGCTTTCTGTTATGCAGTATGCCACTGAGGGCGAAGAATTTGTCTTCACCATTCCCAAAGATGCCATTGTTGATCCTGAAGGAGATATGTGGGGATATTGGAGCTATGATTACCAGATGCCCGACTGGATGACTTTTGAGCAGGAAGGAATGACCTATAAGGGCACCCCGGAGGGTTACGATGATGTAAACAACGGGGACCCGAGTACGGTGACAATCATCGCATTGGATGGTGAGTTCAACGCGTTTACCGCGGAGTTTCAGGTCACCGTAAATAACGTGAATGACTATCCGGTCGTGGATAACGCGATTGTCTCCCCCACCGATCCGATCCCCCAGGATGCCGAAACCTGGGAATTTACCGTGTCTGCGGACACATTCAGTGATCCTGATAATAATCCTCTGACGCCCCAGGCAGGTCTGACTTATTCTCTTCAGGATAATCCGTCATGGATGAGGGTTTCCACAAATGCGGATGGTTCCATAAAAATAGACAAAGATCCCAATGCGTCTATTCCCCAGGAAGATGTGAAAACCTGGGAGGTGAAGCTGGTTGCCACGGACAGCAGCGGGGCAGGAACTGCTGCTCTTTTTACGGTGACTGTGGAGGATGCAAATGAAGCGCCAGAAGCAAATCCTAATGTACTCCTTGATCCCCCGGACGCTGTCGAAGGCCAGTCATGGTCTTATCAAATCCCTGAAGATGCATTTCTGGATCCCGAAGGTAAGGACTTGTGGGGATACTGGAGTTATGATTATCAGATGCCCGATGGGATGACTTTTGACCATGCAAGCAGCACTTACACATGGGATGACCCCAAGCTGCCGGCCGCTGGTGATTCCCATACGATAACCGTCATTGCACTGGATGACGGGTTTAAAGCTGCCACGGCTGAATTCTATCTCACGGTAAACGATATAAACAATCCGCCTGAAGTGGTCTCCCCTATTGCTGATATAATTGTTCCCCAGTTGGAGGAAACCACATTTGATATCACAGATAATTTCTTTGATCCGGATGGGGATGACCTTTCTTATTATGCGGAACTGACAGACCCTGATGGTAAGGTCACACATTTGGATAATGAAAATTACTGGATATATCTGGATCCTGCGGGAACATTTACCATTGATCCGGATAAGGTTCCTGACTACACCGAGACAACCATTACTGAAAGTCCCTGGACCGTTGAGGTGTGGGCTTATGATGAGAGTGAGTATGCCGAAAGTGATCGAATCTCCTTTGAAGTTACAGTAGAAGATCATAATGATGCACCGGAAGTGGGGGATGTTCCTCTTGAGACATGGTATATTACTCAGGGAGAGACTCTCCGATATACGATCCCTGACGGGGCATTTGTGGATCCCGAGGGCAGGCCGCTGTGGGGATACTGGAGCTATGATTACCAGATGCCCGAAGGCATGACGCTTATAGATAGTACTAATGGTATCTATGAGTTCACTCCTTCTCTGGATGATGATACCGGTATCATTGGCACCCATACGGTGACGGTGATTGCCTTGGATGATGAGTTTCAGGCTGTGACCGGAGAGTTTCAGGTGGTGGTGGCTGACAAACCTGACTTTGCGCCTGAAATCCATGAGATTGACGGGGATCACCTGACGTACACAGAACGGGCAGACACAGCCCAGTTTGTTGACAGCGCGGGCGGGGATCCCATTGCTTATAATGTCCTTGACAGTGATTACAAAGTCCTGCTTACAGATGACAGCGCATCTGTGACGGATGTTGACAGCGATAACTTCGAAGGCGGCCAACTGATTGTTGAGATTCTTAATGCAGATGCGGAGGAAGACAAACTTGGGGTATTGCATGAAGGTGACGGAGGAGGCCAGATCGGAATTTTTTCCGATGAGTTTGTCACTTATGATGGTGAGCAGATCGCTTCTGTGACAGGGGTGGGAACAGGAACCCTGACGTTTAATCTCACAGCAGCGGCGGACACAGAGGCCGTGTCCGAGCTGATTCAGAATGTCACTTACTGGAATGCGGATACAGTATCCCCCACTGAAGGGGACCGCACCGTGAAATTTTCCATGACCGACGGTGACGGGAGTTCGGTAACTTCGAGTGAGCAGTCCATGACCCTCACCGTGGAAGCCGTGAACAGCCCGCCGGTTGTCGAAAACCTTGCTGAATTGGAAGCATGGGTAACACCATATCCCGAAAACAGCGGACCTTTCCCTGTCATTCCCGAAGGATTTGATTTTCAACTAACGGACGACGCGGGTGAAGACGCCAACTGGAATGGCGGAAAAGTGGTGGTGGAGATTGAGGATGGGTTCCGTCATGATGACAGACTCTTTGTGGCTGATGGCGCTCCTGAGATTGGAAGTGAGAGCATTTCAACGTATAAGTCCACACTGACTCTGTATATCAATCAGGATGCGAATACTGATGAAGTGGAAAACTGGATAAAAAGCGTGATGTTCGAGGCTGATGACGAAATCGAGGGCTTTCGCAAGGTCACCATCACCATCACCGATCCTGGCGGGGCAGAAATAAAAATTGATCCCGGGTTTGACGTAAGCGCTACAAATGATCCGCCGGTTCTCGCGGGTATTGAGGGAGATACGCAGAGCTATTCAGAGAGATCTGATCCGGTGCTGCTTGAGTCCGGGGATGCGTCTGTGGCAGACGTGGACAGTCCTGATTTTGACGGCGGCTATCTGCGGGTTAAGATTACCAACGACAGTCTTGTTATTGGCGAAGACATGCTGAGTATCCGCAATGAGGGCAACCTCAGCGGAGAGATCAGTGTCAGCGGCAATGATATTTTTTATGGCGGCTCGCCTTTTGGAAGCTTTACCTATGCTGATGACCAGGGCCTTTTGGAAGTCAACCTGCGTAATTATACAGCAGATACGGCTGCTGTATCTGCCCTGATTCATAATATCCAGTATGAAAATCTCAATACAGTTGACCCCACGGCCGGTGAGCGTAACATTGAGTTCCAGTTGAGCGACGGGGATCGTAATGACACTCCTCACAGTGCAACAAGCAATATCGAAACCCTGAAAGTAACCGTGGTTCCGGTGAACGACGCTCCGGTCATTGAAAATCTTGACGCGGCACTGACTTATGTCGAAGGCGGTGGGGATCTGATCCTTGAGCCGGATTCCAATGTCACGATCACTGATGTTGATTCCCCGAATTTCAGCGAGGGCAAGCTGACCCTTACGATTACCGGCGGAGATCCCGACGAAGATGTGCTGAAGATCATAACGAGTGATGATATTTCATCAACGCCCTCCGGTATCACATATCAGGGAGAGGTGATCGCACCCTCCACGGTATTTGATCAGGACGCGGGTGTGTTTGAATTTAACTTCAGCAGTGACAAGGCCACCCCTGAAGCTGTCGAAGCACTGATTGAGACCATCGCTTATAAAAACACAGACAGCGAGAACCCCACAACGGGAACCCGCACCATCGAGTTTAAGTTGGATGACGGCCATGGCGGAACCAGTGAGGGGTCTGTTGTCACGGTCACAGTGGGCGGCGACAATGATGCGCCGGTGATTGATAATGTCGAAGGCAGTGTCACTTACACTGAGTATGACAATTATGACTATGATTTAAATCAGTTATCCACAACAGGACATGAGCCGCTGTACAACCTCCCGCTGGTGGCATTAACCGCTTCTGTCACGGATGTTGACAGTGATAATTTCGGCGGGGGCCGCCTGGAAGTTGAGATATTCAATAATCTTGAGTCAGATGAGGATGTGCTGGCGGTTTCGGATTTGTATGGCCCGGCAGAGTACAGCAGACTCGGAGTTGACGACAGCGGGCAGGTCACTTACGGTTTTACGCCCATCGGCGATGCAAACTATGAGGCAGACAGCGGTCTTTTAACCGTGACGCTGAATGATACCGCGGATACCACATCGGTTTCCAGGCTCATCCAGAGCATCACCTATGCCAACACCAACTCAGATAACCCTGTTGACTCGGACCGCAGTGTCCGGTTTACTTTGTGGGACGGTGACGGCGGATCTGCCGCGTATCAGTATGTGACCGTGAATGTGGAACCGGTAAATGATGCGCCCATAATTCATGAGCTTCAGGACGACTCATCTGTATATACTGAAGATGGTGATCCTGTGCTTCTGGACCTGTCACCTCCGCTTGCATATGCTGAGGATGTGGATTCTCCGAATTTCAGCGGCGGACAGTTGATGGTTCAGGTCACGGATGCTGCTGTCAACACCGAGGATATGCTGGGCATTCGGACCGAAGGGGATATTTTTGCAGATGCTTCTGCTGTTTTATACGATGATACATTGATCGGCTGGCATAGCTATGATTCTGCGTCAGGTATGCTCACGGTGACTCTGAACGCGGACGCGGACGCGGGGGCAGTGTCCGCACTGATCCGGAACATTGAGTACTATAATTCTAACAGTGCGGATCCCACCGAGGGAACCCGCACGGTTGAGTTCACCCTGACCGATGGCGACGGCGGCACAAGCGATGTAAGACAGACCTTCGTGACCGTGGGGGCTGATAATGACGCGCCCGTGATTCAGAATCTTGACGGCGACTTTCTGCCCTATGAGGAAACCGACGGTGCCATGGTCCTTGACCAGTCAACGCTCGCACTCGTGGTGGATGCGGATGACGGCACCGCCCTGAGTTTCGAGGGCGGACATCTCACGGTTGAGATCACCGCAGGCGGAGACACGGCCGAGGATGTCCTTGGGATTGCCACGGCAAGTGACAGCGCGATTCAGGTTTTTGGCAACAAATTCGTCACTTATAACGACGATCAGATTGGTGTGGCAACATTTGACCCGGCCACTGGAAAGCTGGATATCGCCCTGGAATCCGGGGCTGATATTTCCAATGTCTCAGAACTGATTCAGAGCATCACTTATAATAACACAGATTCTTATGATCCCACCGACGGGGTGCGGACCATCCGCTTTTCTTTGTCTGACAGCGCGGATGTGAGCAATGATTATTTTGTGACAGTGGATGTCAATTCTCCCAATGACGCACCGGTGATTGAGCATATTGCCGGTGACACGGCTGTTTTTGTTGAGGATGCGGATCCTCTTGTGCTGGATGTGGATCCTACGGTCGCATTTGTCTCAGATGTGGATAATCCGAACTTTGACGGCGGATATCTGAAGATCAGCATTGATCCTTCGGATTTTCAGTCTTCCCAGGATGTGCTGGGGATTGCCAGCGCAGGGGATATCACTTATGATAACGGCATCAATGTGCTTTATAAGGGTGTCAATATCGGTACCACAGACCTGGCTGAGTCAGGAAGTGTGCTGAATGTGAGCCTGACTGGCGATGCCACACGGGATGCCCTGTCTGCCCTGGTTCAGAGCATTACTTACCAGAATGTTGAAACCGGAAACCCCGTGGCAGGCGACCGCACCATCTCTTTTATGATGTCTGATGGCGAGGCAAGCAACAATACCAGCGCTATCTATGAGATGACGGTCACGGTTCAGGGAACCAATGATATGCCGCAGATCGCCAATCTTGACGGCGATGCAGCGACGTTTACCGAAGATCAGGACACGGCCGGCGTGATCCTGGATGCAAATACAAATGCCCTGGTTTCAGATGCGGATCAGACTGATTTTGACGGCGGTCATCTGCTGGTTGAGATTACCGGCGGCGACACAAATGAAGATGTACTGGGGATTTCCGCAGGTTATGGCGCGTTGTCAATCGGAACCCAGACATTCGATAAGAGCTTGGGCGTGCTGGATATAGCACTCAATGCAGATGCGGATGCTTCGGATGTTTCCGTTCTGATTCAGAATATTATCTACAATAACTCCGATAGCGATAATCCCACACTGGGAGAACGAACTGTAAAATTCACTTTGTCTGATGGTGACGGGGCTACCAGCCCGGAATACCTCACCACGGTCACGGTGGAGGATACCAATGATGCGCCGGTGCTTGCTGATGTCGAGGCCAGTGTCACATATACTGAGGGCGCGGCCGCCCTGGTGGTTGATTCCGCGGTGTCTTTGTCTGATGTGGATTCCCCGAACTTTGACGGCGGCGGTATCACGGTTGAAGTTATCGGGGGCGATCTGACTGAGGATGTTCTCGGTATTCAGAGCGCAGGCCCTATTGGTGTAGATGGAAATAATATTTCATACAATGGCACGCCCATTGCTACGTTTAACTATAATACGGGAATCCTGAATATTGATCTGCTCGGAGATGCCGCAGATACAGTCGCGGTGAAGTCCCTGATTGAGCATGTCACATATGAGAACTCAGATACTGACATGCCCACGGAGGGCAACCGGACGCTCCGGTTTGCCGTGTTTGACGGCGATGGCGGCTCGAGCAGTTATAATTTCGCCACGGTCGGTGTGTGGGGCCTGAATGATCCCCCGGTGATCACAAATCTCAACGGCGATGCTGTCACGTTTAATGAGGGCAACGGTACCACAAGCAGTGCTGTGTTGCTGGATGTGAACGGTAATGCACTGGTGTCAGATGCTGACAGTACGGATTTTAACGGCGGTACGCTCACGGTTACGGTGATGGGAGATGGTTCGCTTGAAGATATGCTGACCATCCGGAACGAGGGGGTACTTGACGGTCAGATCGGCTACAGCGCGGCAGACGGATCCATTTCTTATGAAGGCGATCTGATTGGTACGGTTACAGCAAGCGGCAACAGTCTGACTGTCCAGTTCAACAGCGAGGATGCAGACCCTGAGGCTGTTTCCGCTCTGATTCAGAATATTCAGTTCTATAATTCAAATTCACTGAATCCGACTGAGGGAGATCGCACGGTCCGGTTCCAACTGGTGGACGGCGACGGCACTGCGTGGAACGGTCTGGGAGATGATTCCAGCGAATATAGTGACGTGCTTGTCACTGTGAACGATATGAATGATGCCCCGGTGATTCACGAACTCCAGGGCGATAGTGTGGTGTACAGCGAGGGACAGGAATTTGTCCGGCTCGATGCTGTGGGTACTGCCGCATGGGTTGAAGACCTTGACAGTTCGAATTTTGACGGGGGCCGTCTGACCATTGAGATTGTTGGCGGTTATGAATCAGACGAAGATGTCCTGAAGCTTGTTGATAAGGATGGCGGCCTTGGTACGGGTGCCGGTCAGATCGGTGTTCACGGCAATGCGATCACATATGAGGGTGAGCAGATCGGGGCAGGGAGTTTTGATGCGGACACAGGGCTGTTTAATATCCTTCTTTATGATGATGCTGATACGGTTTCTGTTGGCGAACTGGTTCAGAGTATTACTTACACGAACACTGATACGATTCATCCCACTGCGGGACAACGTACCATCCGCTTTGCCCTGTATGACGGCAATCTCAATAAGAGCGAAGATTATGATGTTACTGTGATGGTTCAGGATAAGAATGATGCGCCGGTGATTCATGAGATTACTGGCGATGTGCTGAACTACACTGAACAGTATAAGGCCACTGACGGCAGCATTGTTGGCGGCGGTGTGGCCCTGCTGGATCAGGTTCCCACCAGTGCTTTTGTCACAGATACGGACAGTGATGACTTTAACGGCGGCGGTCTGAGGGTTGAGATCGCTGGTGTCACTGGCACTGATTTTGATGTGACCGAGGAAGTCCTGAGTATTATGAATGTGGGCAATAATACCGGAGAAATCGGTTACAATGGTGGCGTGGTCACGTTTGAGGGAGATACTATCGGAACAGCGGCGTTTGTTCAGGATGTTGGAAACAGCATGGGCGTGCTGTCCATTGGCTTTAACTCTGCGGAGGCTGATACAGAGGCTGTGTCTGCCCTGCTTCGAAGCATCACTTATAATCATACAGATTCGGATGCGCCCAGCGGTGGTGATCGAACCGTGCGGTTTGTCCTGTATGACGGAGACGGCGCATCAACAACCACATGGAAAGATTCAAGCGAAGCTGCAATTATGACGGTGAAGGTCACGCCGGTGAATGAGTCACCTGAGATTCAGAACATTGGCGGCGACTATGTGGACTACAAAGAAAGCATTGTTTTAGACTCGGCTGTTTATGGTGACACCCTTGCCGCCGGAGAGAGCAATGCGGCGAATCTTGACATCGGTGCCAATGCCTTTGTTACGGATGTTGACAGCACTGATTTTATTACAGGCACATTGACTGTCGAGTTCGATACGGATGCCTTCTATGCGGGCCAAGATCAACTGGGGATAAGAGATTCATGGTACACAGACCCCGGTTCTATTAGTGCCGTTGCTGGCGGCGGCAATGTTGATTATGATGGGGTTACCTTTGGTACTTGGGGCCGGGACACTGCCGGGACTCTGACTGTAGAATTTACTGGCACGGGTGCTACGCCGGATGTTGTATCCGCACTCCTGCAACATATCACTTATGAAAATCTGCTTCTGACAACTGGTGCCACAGAGGGCGAGCGCACCATTCGTTTTAGTCTCTATGACGGCGATTATGTTGCGTATCCGGATCAGGGCACAAGCCTGTTCCATGATGTCACGGTCAATGTGACCACGGATCAGAATGATCCGCCTGTGATTGGGGCCTTGCATGACCAATCCGTGACATTTACAGAAGAGTCCGGTCCGGTTATGCTTGCCGAAAATGTGGCTGCTGATGTGACGGATTTTGACAGCCTTGATTTTAAAGGCGGACATCTGAAGTTCGAGATCGTCGCTGATACGGATACTTCTGGTTATCAGAACACTGAAGACGTACTGGGAATCACAGATCAGGGATCAACTGGCATCAATTATGACGAGGTGACGGGTGATGTTACTTATCAGGGTTCGTTAATTGGTACCAGTGTAGGCTTTAATGCTGGCACAGGCATATTGGATATCACCCTGACCGAGTATGCAAATGAGACCACTGTGGCTGCGCTGATAAACGCCACATACTTCGACAATACAAATACAGCCGATCCGACTGAGGGCTTCCGTTCAGTGCGTTTCACCATGTCAGACGGAGATGGCGGCTTTGCTCCCACCGGCTCTGATTTCTTTGCAACTGTACCTACGGGAGCTGCGGATAGTTATGTGATGAGTGTGTTCGTGAGTGGTGTGAATGATACGCCGGAAATCCATTGGATTGATGGAGATTACGTCAGCTTCAGCGAAGCTGGCACATCACCCGCTGAGGCCATACTATCAGGGAAACTACTGGATCAATGGGGAATTGCTTCCCTGACAGATCCCGATGATCCGGATGACTTTACTGGCGGTTGGCTCGATATTCAGGTCGGCGGTGATAATGCCGAGTCAGATGCGGATTGGCTGGGGTTTCAATCGAGTACGGGAGGCATTACTTTCGACACAGATATGGGAACGGGAACTGGAAGCTATTCAGCACAGACCGTTGCCTACGATGGTACTGTAATCGGAACAGTTGACTGGTCAACCTCATCGAGTACGTTGCATATAGATTTCAATACCTCATCAAATACTGACCGTGTTTCAGAGTTGTTGCAAAGTATCATGTACGCCAACATAGACACTGCCGCACCCAAGCCAGGTGAGCGCACAGTTCGGTTCCAGTTCTATGATGGTGATGGTGATAACGGCACAAGCAACGCCGCCATTATGACGGTGAATGTAACCGGTGATAACGATGCGCCTGAGATCCACGACTGGAACACAGCGCTTCAGACCTTTACTGATTATACGGGCCTGGGGAACAGCGGGGTTTACCTTGAAAGCGACGGGTATCAGGTAAAACTCCAGAGCGGAGCTACAATTTCGGACGTTGACGTGAACATTGCTTCAGGCGGATGGGAACCGTTCAATGATTTTGACGGCGGCCTGCTGACCATTTCGATGACCGACAACTTTGTCGCTACTGAAGATGTGCTGGGTATCTCCGAAGGTAACGGTATCACGCTCAGTGGTAACATCGTGATGTACAATGGCGAACAACTTGGTTACAGTTCGTTCAATAATGGTGTTCTGACCATTGACATAAATAGCGACGATACGACGGTTTCAAATGAATCCGGAGTTTCAACTCTGTTGCGACAGATCACGTACAGCAATACGAACACGAATAATCCCATGCCGGGTGAGCGTACCATCCGGTTTAACTTCCGGGACGGAGACGGCGGCACCACAGGATGGAACGCTTATGCTGGCTCTGACTTGAAATCGGCTCAGATGACTGTGACGGTATCAGGTGTGAATGATGCGCCTGAGATTCATAATCTTGACAGCGATGTGGCGGTGTTTGCGGATGCCGCAACAGATGTGCAGTTCGTGCTTGATACGGAAGGACACGCATCTGTAGAGGATGTTGACGGCTTTGATAAGAGCCGCCTCGGCGTTACCGGGGCTGTGCTGACCATTGATATGGATTCAGATAGTACCGATACGGCTGAAGATTATCTGAGCTTCAGCACAGATACGGGAGACAATATTAGCTTCACTGGTGAGACGGGTACATGGGCGAGTCCCACTGGTTATATCACCCATTCCGATCTTGCTGGCGCAATCGCTTCATATAGCTGGGATGATCAGTCAGATATTTTGACCATAACTGTCACTAATTCCAGTGCCACTGAGGATCAGGTTTCAGAAGTACTCCGGAGCATTACTTACGTTAATCAGGCTACGGACGGCATAACCGATGGTGATCGTACCATCCGATTCAACCTGACCGATCCCGATGGAACGGATTTCGGCGGCAAGGATTCCAGCGGATGGAGTGTCATGACGCTGAACGTGGGCGGTGCCAACGATGCGCCTGTTATTAATCAGCTTAATGCTGATACCAACTTGGGGTATCTGGAAGATAGCACAAGCTTTGGTCTTCCTGTGCTGCTTGATGATGCCGCCACTACAGCTTATGTGACCGATGCTGATATTGCTGACAACTCGAACTTTGACGGCGGACGTCTGGAAGTTCAAATTATTGGCGGAACAGACAGCTATTATGCAGACGAGGATATACTGGCTATCTCAGACAAGGGAAGTATAACCTTTAGCGCTGGACATGTCTATTACGACAGCACTTCAGATGTAGGTACTGTGTCATGGAATGATGCAAATGGTATGCTGACCATAGATTTCCTCGAAGATGCCAACACAACCACTGTATCAGCCCTGCTTGAGAGCATTGTCTATAATAACGAAGACTCTGAAGACCCCACCAGCGGAGATCGTACAATCCGCTTTGCAATGTGGGACGGAGATGGCGGTTCGAGTGATTATGTAAGCGTAACTGTAGGTGTAACCGCTGTGAATGATGCACCTGAAATCTTCAGCCTTGCGGATAATGGCGTGATATTCAGAGAAGGAATGGACACCACTCTCGGCGTGGCCCTTGATGTCAGTTCCGATGCTACCGTGGAGGATGTTGACAGCGATTACTTCAGCAGCCTCAAGGTTGAGTTTACAGACACTGTTTATTCTGATCAGGATCACCTGAGCATACGCCATGAGGGCGCTGGAATTGAACAAGTCGGGTTTGTTGGCAGCAATGTCTCCTATGAAGGCGAGCTGATCGGAACAGTGGATCTTGCTGATATAGGTTCCACAGACCTTACGATAACATTTAACCAAAATGCTGATGCAGAAGCTGTCTCCGCACTGATCCAGAATGTGATTTACTACAATGACAGCGACGGTCCGACTGTGGGAGAGCGTAGCATCCGCTTCACGCTGACGGATTACGGAGATGGAACAGAGGTGGCCGGTATTGATACGCTTCCTTCTGACGCTACAAGCTCAAGCTACTCGACCACAGTGATAGTGGAAGATGTAAACGATCCGCCGGTGATCCATGATCTTGATGGTGATCTTGTCACTTTTAATGAAAGTGCCGGTGCTGGTGCTGCGACCTCGAACAAGGTAATTCTTGATGCAGGATCGAGCGACGTCAGCGTGACAGATGCTGACAGCACGGAATTTGACGGCGGCAAACTGACCGTTAAGATTCTTGGCGGCGACTTAACTGAGGACGTGATAGGTTTCAGTGATAACTTTACCTTCACAGAAGTGACAGCTATTGGCACAGAGAATATCTACGGCACTGTGGGCGTTGATGCTGCTACACAGCTTGGATCATATACATGGAACCAGGCATCAGGTCTTTTGACCATAGACCTGAACTCAAATGCAACGCCGGATAATGTGGATGATCTGATTCATGGAATCTCTTACTACAACAAAGACACCGTGGATCCCACAGCAGGTGAGCGCACAGTTCGCTTCCAGCTCTGGGATGGCGATCCTGTTGGACCAGGAGCTTCCAGCAACATTGCTGATGTGAAACTCACAGTAAATGCCACAAACGATGCGCCTGTGATCCAGGGCATTCACGGCGACAGTGTGATCTATGTTGAGGAATCTGCGCCTGCGGTGCTTGACCAGGTCGGTTCCATGGGTTCAACCATCTTTGCACTGGGTTCTGTAACAGATGCTGACAGCGATGATTTTGACGGCGGCCGTCTCAAGGTACAGATTTCAGGCGGCGGAGAAGCCAAAGATGTCCTGGGCATCCGGGATGAGGGCTTTGCTGCCGGACAGATCGGTGTTCAGAATGGCTACAACGTGCTTTACGAAGGTCTCCCCATCGGGACATTCACCTATGATGAAATGTCTGTCCTGGATGTGGAACTGAACGACAATGCTGATGCAGAAGCCGTATCTGCTCTGGTTCAGAACATCACCTTTTCCAGCACCAACACTGCTGATCTGGACGAGGCACAGCGCACCATTCGGTTTGCATTGTGGGACAGCCAGGGTGATTCCGTCACTGCTGCCAGCGAAATGACAGTGTTTGTGAAGCCTGTAAACGATGCGCCTGTCATCCAGAACATTGCGGGTGATGTGGTAACCTATTATGAGGCGGGTGACACCACCACAAAGAAAGAACTGGATATTGGTCAGAATGCTTTCGTGACAGATCCTGATGATGCTTCGGCGTTCAGCGTCTTCAATACGGCATCGAGTCCCCATCTGTATGTTGAGATTATGAGCGGCTTTGGTGATAGTACTGCTGAAGACGTGCTGACTATGGCGGCCTTAGCAGGTGTTAGCTCTACTTATGACGCTGCCGAACATCGTTTGGATATAACCTTTAGTGCGGAAGAAACCTATGCTGACGTAAACACGGTGCTTCAGAGTATCACCTACACGAACACCGACTCGGTTAACCCCACCGAAGGCGACCGTCTCGTCCGCTTCTGGATGGATGACAACGACGGAACTGAACGTGGTGGTGTGGAATCCAGTGCCAACTACGACATGACTGTTACCGTCGTGGGTGTGAATGATGCGCCTGAACTGACCGGAACCGAAGAATCCACACTCTACTGGGAGAACAATTCCGCAGATCAGGTTATCCTCGGCACTGACTTTGCAGTGAAAGACGCTGACAGCATGAATTTCGACGGCGGCCGCCTCGAAGTTCAGATTTTGAATACCGGAGTTTTTGATAAAACTGAAGATGTCCTGAGCATTGCTGATCTCGGATATTCAGAAGCTGCATGGGCTGATGGTGACACCGCAGCAGGGAACATCACCTTTGTTGACAACAACAATGTGTTCTATGCCAATTCATCTAAGATCGGAGCGGTCACATATGACGCAAACATCGGCAAGCTGACCATTGAGCTGACCGAACATGCTAATACCACCACCGTGTCTGACCTGATGAAGAACATCACTTACGCGAACACGGATTCCGACAATCCCACACCGGGCGACCGTAAAATCCAGTTCACCCTGTTTGACGGAGACGGAACCGCCAACGACGGCGCTGACAGTGCTTCTCTCGTGGCGACGGTGCAGGTGACTGCTGTGAACGACGCACCTGAGATATTCAACATTGACACCGACGTGGCAGCCTTTAAAGAAGGCGGCGGCGCAATCCTGCTTGACCAGGGTGAAGACGGCTGGGCCCGGGATGTGGATAATAATAACTTCAGCACCCTGGTTGTCAGCATAACAGAGAATGTCGATACCAATGGTGACATGCTGAGTATTCGTCACGAGGGCAATCACTGGGATGAGATCGGATTTAACACAACCTCCGGTGTTGTATCATACGGTACTGCCACAATTGGTACTGCGACTGGGTTTGATAGCACGCAACTGACTATAACCTTTAACGGAAATGAGAATAGCGATGCCGTGGCCACTCTGATTCAGAATATCACCTTTAATAATGAAGATGATAATCTGAATACAGATGACCGCACAATCCAGTTTGCCCTGTCAGACTTTGAAACCACTGGTGTTGCTAATATGAAGGTGACCGTGGAGGAAGTGAATGATGCACCGGAGATTAGCGGCCTCGGCGGGATAGTGGGTTATACCGAAGGCCAGGCTGCGCCGACGATTCTTGATGATAATGTAATCAGCATCACGGATGATGACAGTCTTAACTTTGAGGGCGGTCATCTCAAGGTGCAGATCACGAATCCTGACTCCGCTGAGGATCGGCTGTGGATTAATACGGCTGATGCGAATATCAGTATTGATGCCAGCAATAACGTATTCTTTAGCGGCTCACACATCGGAACAGCCCAATTTAATTCTGCAAGCGGTCTGTTGGATGTGACACTGACCCAGTATGCGGAAACGGCTGGCGTGAAAGAACTGATCGAAGCGGTGACGTATGAGAATACCAACACAGGTGATCCGGCTGATCACGACCGACTGGTAGCCTTTACGCTGGATGACGGAGACGGCGGCACAAGCACAGCACATTATGTGACTGTCCAAGTCACTCCTGTGAACGATGCGCCTGCGGTCTATAACCTCATCGGCGATTCGGTGACTTATGTGGAAGGTGCGGATCCCGTTCTCATTGACCAGAACCAGGACGGCTATGCCATAGATGTTGACAACTCGAATTTTGCCGGTGGCTATCTGGCCTTTGATGTCCAGGGTGCAACAGATGAAGATATGCTCAGTATCCAGAATCAGGGCACAGCCGCAGGACAGGTCAGCTTTACTGATCTTGGTAATAATAAGGGTGCTGTGTTCTACGAAGGTGAGCAGATTGGTACATCAGCCTTTGTCGTCGGAGGCGACGGTCCAAATCAAAACCGCCTGACCATCGGCCTGAATGCAAATGCTGATACTGAAGCTGTAAATGCGTTGATCAAGAGCGTCACTTATGAAAACCTGAACACGGTGAACCCGACCGAAGGTGATCGGCAGATTGATTACATCCTCAGCGATGGTGAATCACAGGCATTTAAAGATAACGCCATGACCGTAACCGTCCAGGACGTAAATGACGGTCCGGTGATCCATGATCTTGACGGCGACAAGCTGACTTACACCGAACAAGATGGTACCAAAGTACTGGATGCAGAGAACTACTACCTGAAGGGTGCTTCTGTGACAGATCCCGACTCTACGACCTTTAACGGCGGGCGTCTGTTTGTGGATATCACCGGTGACTATGATCAGGATGAAGATAAGCTGAGTATCGGAAACGTTAAGAATATCACCTTCAGTGGCACTTCTGGTGACATAGTGGCTTATAACAACAAGACTATCGGTACAGCCACATGGATTGATGATCTGGGACGCCTGAAGATCGAGTTCACCACAGACGATGCCAATACTGAGTCTGTGGGTGCGTTGCTTGAAGCGATCACCTATGAGAACACCGACACCATCAGCCCGACCGAGGGGGACCGCACCATCCGGTTTATGATGTGGGATGGTGAGGACAATCCTGATCCGGTATTCGGGGCTTCCAGCGATTACAATTATGTGACCGTGAGCGTGGAAGACGTGAACACCCCGCCGGTGATTAACAACATCCAGGGCGATTCCGTGACCTACAGCGAAGGCGGTGCAGCCGTATTGGTGGACCAGAACGCGAACGCGTTTGTGACAGACCTGGATTCCCCGGACTTTGACGGCGGCAGGCTTGAAGTTCAGATCACAAATGGTCTGGCAGGTGAAGACATGCTGGGTGTCAAGGCCGAAGGTCAGCTTGCGGTTGAAGACGGCATCTTTGTGAACTACGCCGGAAATCTGATCGCAACCATGAACTTTGACGCAGACAGCACCACGCTGGGTTTTGATCTGAGAGCCGATGCTGATACGATTGGCGTATCCGCGCTGATTCAGAGTATCACTTACACCAACAGAAGCGAGGATGACCCCACGGCTGGAAACAGGACCGTTGAGTTCACCTTGTGGGACGGAGATGAAAGACCAAACGCCAGCACTCCGGTTCAGATGACCGTGGGCGTTGTGGCTGTGAATGACGCACCTGAAATCCATAATATTGAGGGTGATCAGCTCATCTACACCGAGGGCGACAAAGTCAAGATACTGGATCAGGGGACGCTTGCCACTGTGTCTGATCCTGACACTCCAATATTTAATACCGGAACACTGGAAGTTCAGATCGTAAGCGGCTTTAATCCTGATGATTCCAATGAGGATAAGCTGGGCATCCGGAGCGATGGTGACGGACTCGGACAGATCAGCGTTGATGGTAATGATATCAAGTACGGCGGCACTGAAATCGGTAAGGTTACGAGTTCCGACACCCACAAACTGGTCATTACCCTGGACGATGATGCAAATCATGGTGCAGTGGCTGCGTTGATCCAGAACATCACTTATGAGAACACGGATACGAACAGTCCTTATGAGGGCGAGCGTGCCATTCAGTTCAAGTTGTCTGACGGTGATGTGAACCCGGCAACCAGCGACGCTTACACCATGACCGTGACAGTAAATGGTGTGAACGATGCGCCGGTGATTGACACGACGACTCTTGGTGGTGAGCGTACCACATTCTATGAAGCCAATGGCGACGTTGACGACGCGGTGATCCTGGATACTGATGAAAACGCCAGTGTCACAGATCCTGACGGCGGTGAGGACTTCAAGAACGGCAAGCTCACGGTTCAGATTGGCGAAGGCTATGATCCTGATGAAGACATCCTCAGTGTTCGTAACGAGGGGAATGGGTTCCATCAGATCGGATTTGATGTTGCCAACAACGTGTTCTTTGAAGGAGAGCAGATTGGTAAGGCCGAGTTTATTGAAAGTTCCGGCCTGTTGGAAATCAGCCTGAACGACAATGCAAAGATAGACAATGTGGCGGTGTCCTCGCTGATTCAGAATATCAGGTACAACAACATGGACACGGACAATCCCACCGAAGGTGAGCGCACAGTCAGCTTTACGGTATGGGATGCTGACGGTGCCTCAAGCAGCACACGAGACACCTTTGTTGATGTACGGGATGTGAACGACGCACCGGTCATCCACAACATTGGCGGTGACACCATGTCGTATGAAGAAGGCGAAGGACCCAAGGTGCTCGACGTGGGCCTCAACGGATATGTCACAGATGTGGATACCACTGAGTTCAGTCTGGGAACCTTGCATGTTGACCTTACGGTGCTTGATACGGACCCTGCCAATTCGAATACGCCTTTGGAAATGCTGAATATCAACAACGAAGGCTCCGGAGCAGGTCAGATCAGCTTTGCCGGATTTGACGAACACGGTCCTAAGAGTGCTGATGTCTTCTTTGACGGTGTGAAGATTGGTGTGGCAGAACAGAGCTACGGCGGTTTGGAAATAGCCTTCAATGACCAGGCCGACGAGGATGCTGTTTCCGCACTGATCCAGAACATCACCTATGAGAACACAGACACCGTGAATCCGGTTGAAGGGGATCGTACCATTCGGTTCCGCATGTCAGACGGATTCGGCAATAGCGCAGACCCGGTTCCGGATCGCTCATGGATGAGTGACGCGTTCAGCGACTGGTATGAGGCAACGGTAAATGTCCAGGGTGTGAATGACGCACCTGAAATTCACGACCTTGATGGTGAAACCCTGACCTACTACAAGAACGAAGGGATGCAGGCACTTGACCAGGGTACGGATGCCTTTGTCACGGACATTGACAGCACCGACTTTGCCGGGGGCCAGCTCTCTGTTCAGATCGTCGGCGGCGGTGTTCAGACCGAGGATGTTCTTGGTATCAGCACATCCGTGGCAGGCCAGAATATCAGTTTGGCAGGTGACGAGGTCTTCTATAACGGTCAGCAGATCGGTACATATGAACTCTCATCAGATAAGGATACGCTGACCATAGACTTTAACGATGCGTTGAATGATGGTACCGGGGCAACACATACAGAAGCAGTGTCCGCGCTGATTAAGAGTGTTGGTTACGAGAATACCAGCACAACAAATCCGCAGTCTGGCGAGCGTCTGGTCCGGTTCTCTGTGTCTGACGGAGACGGCGGCACAAGTGCTTATGCCAACGTGACCGTTGACCTCCTGGGCAACCGTGCGCCGGTGGTGGACGAGGGTATTGAGGATTGGGACAACCTCATGCTCATGGGCGTAAATCGCTTCACGATTCCTAATGATGCATTTACTGATCCGGACCTCAATGACACTCTGACTTATACAGCCAAGTGGCTGGATGACCAGGGCACGCCATATGGGGATGACGGGGATCTGCCCGGATGGCTGTATCTGAATAAGAACTCTGGTGAATTTGTTGCCGAGCCTACGAATGTGGAAGATTTTGCCATCTTTGACGGCAAGATTCAGATCCAGGTTACAGCTACGGATACCGGAGGATTGTCTGCTGAGACCACCTTTACCATCTTCCAGCCGGAGAACGTCAATACTGCACCGGTTTTCACTGATGCCAGCCCGGGTTTCATGATTTCCGAACATGAACCTGCTGCAACAGGAAATACACTGGAGGGCCAGACCGTATCGGATCCTGCTGTTGTTGACGGTAAGCCCGTTTATACGAGTCTGGGAGCAGATACTGAGCCGGTGAAGGTTGAGGCTGTGGATCCGGACGGAGAACCTATACAAGCTTACCGGATTACCGGCGGCACGGGTTCGGGAATCTTCAACATTGGTGAGAAAACAGGAGAGATCACCCTTATAAGTACGACCGGGAATCCTGACACCACTGCTGATGACCTGGACTTTGAGACTGGTCCGAAGGTCTTCACGCTTGAGATTGAAGCTGAAGATGCCGCAGGCGAAGTTGGTACAACAGAGGTTGTTATTCTGGTCAGTGACGAGAACGATCTGCCTGTAGCAAATGACATACCCGACCAGACTGTCTTGGCATCCAGAGGATACTGGAGCTATAACCTTGATGACCCGAAGACAGAGATAGGTCAGGTTGTTGCGTTTACGGATCCGGATGGTGATACATTGACATACCGGGCCGAGGAGCAGGGCAAAGGAACGCTCCCGAGTTGGCTTGATGATTTTAAAGATGGTTGGCTCAAAGGTGATGCCAGCAAGGTGACATCTACAACAACCTATACTATTGAGTTGTTTGCTGATGATGGTACCGATGAAGTCTCCACCACCTTTAACATCGAGGTCATTGTTGCCAGCTTGGATACGGAGCTGCGGGACGCGCTGCGGTATCTTGATGTGGAAGAGGATGTGTATGAGGACCTGCCCATTGAAGGCGAGGAAGTGGAAGTTCATGACGTACTCATGTATGCTGAAGCCCCTGCTGAAGATGCTCCGGCCGATGCAGACATTGCAGACGCCTTGGCCCTGCTGGATGGTTTCGGGATCGAACCCGTGATCCATGACAAAGGCGGTTCGGCTGATGTTGTCGCCTAGAATCTGATTTTAACTAAGAAACCGGGTTCCTCAAAAAATCCGGTTTCCATATACCTTTACAAACATTTTATGTGTGCATAAAAATTTCCCCCTGCGGATTCTCTCGGAGGGGGAAATTTATTTGAATTGAGAATTGAGAAATGAGAATTATTAACGCGATGTGCAACGTGTAATGCCACGAAGACACAAAGGCACGAAGTCCCGCGAAGGCTCTTTGTGTTCCTTTGTGTCTTTGTGTCTTTGTGGCATTTATTTGTCCGTGATTTCCCGAGTTAAAAAAAAAGTTGCACATGGCATTTATTAATAATTAACAATTGAGTGTAACCAAAATTGAAGTTATGTTTTCATGTTGTCCGAACCCTGATTAAAGGATTAAAAGATTGACAGGATTAGGTATGTGTTTCCGCTGCTGATCTTTAATCATGGAAATCTCTGAATCCTTTAATCAGGGTTCGGACAGATAAGCAGGATTCGGACAGAAGAATCGTGTTTTGTTTTTGGCCACACTTTTTTCAATTCTCAATTAAAAAGGGGAAGAATTTTATGTTTAAAAAAACGGTGCCGCTCAACAAACAGCGCCATGCTGCTAAAAAAATTTTACCGGTGAATGTTTTCAAGTTTGCCGAAAAATCTTATATTGTTTCTTTGATCGCCAATGAATTCACCAAGGCCGCGTCTGCTTATCCCATTGTCTTTGTCAAGGATGGTGAGGAACTCAGACCCTTTGCCCTGCTTGGGCTGGAAAAGGGTCAGAATATGTTTGTGAATGAGGATGGCACTTGGAAGTCGCATTATATCCCTGCCATTATCCGGCGATATCCTTTTGTACTTGGGAGAAACGAGGGCAGTTCTGATCTGGTTCTCTGTATTGACGAAGAGAGTGATTTTTTATCTGATACCGAGGGTGAGCCATTGTTTGATGAAAAAGGCGAGCCAGGCCCCATCATCGAGAAAGCCAGGAATTTTCTGATCGAGTTGCAGCGTTTTAATGAAATGACCGGGCTTTTTTCGAAGGAATTAACCAAACGTGAGCTTTTGTCACCTTTGAAAATGCAGATCAGGAACAACCAGGGGGTTGCCATAAAAATAGATGGGATTTTTGGTGTGAATGAACGCAAGCTGAATGAACTGCCGGAAGCGGATTTCATGGATCTGCGCAAGCGGGGTATGCTGCCGCTGATTTACGCTCATCTGATATCCCTGGGCCACATAGAACGCCTGGTTCAGATGCAAAGCGAAAACGGTTAGAGGATTTGTTTTTGCTTCGTTACACTCGATAATCAAGTTTTTTTATTCAATCCGGCCGGACAGCCTGTCATTCCTGCGAAAGCAGGAATCCATTTTTGGCAGAGGCCACGCCTCCGGGAACAGTGGATTCCTGCTTTCGCAGGAATGACAGAAAAAAAACTTGATTATCGAGTAATAAGCAGGGATTATCTCCCGCAGGAGTTCGTTGATCCTTGCTTATCACTAATCCATGTAGATGAACAGGGATTCAAAATGCCGTCCGGCAAAAAGCTTTAAAATAAGTACAAGGAAAGAACATAAGAAAGGGAAAAAATTCCTTTTCTTATCTTTTTTCCCTGTACTTGTTGGTAAGAAAATGTCGAGGCTTGCTCTTCTGATCTCCACGGATTAGTGATAAGCAGGGAAGATGTCCGTCCGGAGTTCGCTAATCCTTGCTTATCAGTTTGCTCATCTACATGGATTAGTGATAAGCAGGGATTATGACACTCCTGCCCCATGTAATCCTTGCTTATCACTAATCCATGTAGATTAAGACGGGATTCAAAACCTCGTCCGGGAAAAAGCTCTGAAAACAAGTACAGGGAAAGAGGATAAGAAAGGGAATTTTCCCTTTCTTATCTCTTTTCCCTGTACTTATTGGTAAAAAAATGTCGAGGCTTTAATTTAAACACTTATCAGGAGATAGAAAAATGCAGCTCGGTCAAATTCAGCCGAAGAAAGTTGATGCTGCTCAGGCGAGGGATGGCCAGTTAAAGGAGGCGCTTGAACAGGGATTGCGTTTCCCCTGGCTGGGGCTTCGCCCTGATCTGATGCTTCATAAGGGCGCACCGGATGAGAACGGGAAAGAGACTTATGTTCTGGAAGACCCTGTCCGGGGAGATCATTTTGAACTGGGAGAGGCAGAGGCCAAATTTTTTCTTTGTCTGGCTGCGGAAAATGACTTAAAAGCAGCAACAGACAAGCTTATGAAGACCACCTCCCTTCGTCCCTCTGTTAAGGATATCCTTTTTTTTGTCAACATGCTACAGCGGGAAAGACTGGCGATTCTTCCGGAAGGGGCAGATTTTGATTCATCTGACTCCGAGCCTGAGTCTGATGAAAAAGAAGAGCAAAAGAAGAAGCCGGGAATCATCAGGAGAACCCTCGGACCAATTTTTGCGGGAATAGTTCTTATTCTTCGATATATCTGGTGGTGGCTCCAAAGATTCAAGGGCGGAGAAGCTGCAACTAAGCCGCCTCCGGGGAAGGAGCAGACAGAAGAACAGAAAAAATCAGGAGGCGAACCCGGGTTTTCTCTTTCCAATATCTATTTTTTCAGAATACCGTTGCTTCGGCCGGACAGCTTTCTCACTGCAATTTATCCCTGGCTCAGTCCTTTATGGTCTAAGCCTTTTTTGTATGTTTACGGGGTATTTTGTCTGACGGGCCTGGTCGCTGTGATTCAGGAATTCGAACTTTACTGGCATACAGCGAGCTATCTTTTTACCTTCAAAGGCTTTCTGATCTTTATGCTCTGTCTCGGAGTGCTGAAGGTCATGCATGAATTTGGTCATGCCCTGGCAGCCAAGCATTATGGGATTTTTGTCCGGCGCATGGGCATTTATATGATGTTTTTCATGCCGATGCTCTACACCGATGCCACTGAAGCATGGAAACTTCCCTCCAAAAAAGCAAGGCTGATGATCGGGGCGGCCGGGGTGCTGGTGGAACTTTACGTGGGAGGGATTACCCTGTTTTTCTGGTCCATTCTGCCGGACGGGGTCCTGCGCAGTCTTATGTTTTACACCTCCGGGGCAGCAGTGATTTCTACGATTCTGGTAAATGTCAGCCCCTTCATGCGGTTTGACGGATATTATGTGCTCATGGATTATCTCGGCATGAGCAATCTGCGTTCCCGTTCCGTGATGATGTATAAATATTATCTCCGCAAAGTGCTTGTGGCCTGGCAAGGTCCCAAACCAGAGGAACATCCCCGGGGACCCTTCATGGCAATTTTCGGGCTTGGATGCAGTCTTTACCTGATTGTTGTCGTATTTGGTATTCAGATCATGATTTACCAGGAGGTGAGCGAACTCCTGGCCATCTGGTCAATGATCATTCTTTTTATTGTTTTTGTCGCGGGTCCTCTGGTTGAGGAGATTGTATTTTTATTGAAAAACTGGAAAGACTGGGGATCAAAGGGGAATCTCCTTGTCAGATCAGTGATTTTGGGCCTTTTGGGAGCTTATTTGTTTGTGCCTGTGCAGAGTTCTGAAATGATCTCCGCATTTTTTCTTTATAAGGATGTGGCTCGTCTGGAAGCACCAGGACGAGGTCGGGTTATGACAGAGCTTCCGGAAATAAATACATCTGTACAAAAAGGAGACCTTCTGGTAAAAATTCAGGATGACGAGCTGGAACAGGAGTTTGAAAGATCGCACTTTGCTCTGATTCAGGTGGAGAAAACCATCAAAAATATCGCAGCAGGCGGGGCTCAGGGCGGTTACAGAAAATGGCTTCTGGCAGAACGGGAGCGTCTGACGGCCGTGAGCGACAAATTACGCCAGAGTCTGAGCCAGCTTGAAATCCGTTCCCCCATTTCCGGACGGGTTGTGGATATGGATAAAACGCTGCAAAAGGGGTCTTATATTTTTAAAAAAGCTTACATGGTTACCGTGGCTGATGACCGCTTCTCCGAAGTTCAGGCTTATGTGCCTGAAAAGATATATCGTAAGCTGAAAGGGAAGGAGCAGGAGATCATTGCAAGCCTGAATGTCATTATTCCGGATTTGGAGGCCGGGACCATCACAGGAAAATTTCGGGAAATGCTTGACTTTCCAGTGACCGAGTTTCCGAACAATTCGCTTTTTGATTTCGCAGGAGGGTCTATCGTGGCTTCTCTGACTGCCAAGCCTTCTAAATCAGGCTCGCTTCGAGCCAGGGATCCCCATTTTCCGATATTTTTTGACATTTCTCAGCCGCCTGCCTATCTTCGGCATGGAACCCCCTGCTTTGTTCGAATAGGCGGGGAAACCATCAGCGTTATGGGGCGTATTGTCCGGGAAATCTATCGTATTCTGGCAACACGGAAAATTATAGCGACATTTCAATAGTTGTCATTTATGCCTTTCGGAGCGCCAAATTTACAGGGGGAAGGCTGATCAAGCCCTGTAAGGGCGGCATATTTGTAGTATTTGAAAAGTCCTGTAAGGACGGCATATTTGTAGCATAAGAGCCGCATCCCCCCATATGCATCAGGCTAAGATCGTAACTCATTGTTTTTATTAACCCGTGATCTGCCGGACGGGGTTTGCAACCCCGTCCGAAATATTTTCCGACCCCCGAAAACAAACGTTTCG
Source organism: Desulfonema magnum (assembly GCF_017377395.1). Taxonomy (GTDB): domain Bacteria; phylum Desulfobacterota; class Desulfobacteria; order Desulfobacterales; family 4be13; genus Desulfonema_C; species Desulfonema_C magnum. The sequence continues at coordinate 3,021,353 of NZ_CP061800.1, forward strand.
GACGGGGTTGCAAACCCTGTCCGGCAGTCTTAGCCTGATGCATATGCCGCATCCCCCCGCCCGAGTCCCGTAGCGACGGCATATCCGGGGCGGACGAGGAAAATTTCTGATTATAACGGATTCAGGGGAGGCCGACTAAGCCCTGTAAGGGCGGCATATTTGTAGCATAAGAGTCGCATTCCCCCGCCCGAGTCCCGTAGGGACGGCATATCCGGGGCGGACGAGGAAAATTTCTGATTATAACGGATTCAGGGGAGGCCGACTAAGCCCTGTAAGGGCGGCATATTTGTAGCATAAGAGTCGCATTCCCCCGCCCGAGTCCCGTAGGGACGGCATATCCGGGGCGGACGAGGAAAATTTCTGATTATAACGGATTCAGGGGAGGCCGACTAAGCCCTGTAAGGGCGGCATATTTGTAGCATAAGAGTCGCATTCCCCCGCCCGAGTCCCGTAGGGACGGCATATCCGGGACGGAGAGGGAAAATTTCTGATTATAACGGATTCAGGGGAGGCCGACTAAGCCCTGTAAGGGCGGCATATTTGTAGCATAAGAGTCGCATTCCCCCGCCCGAGTCCCGTAGGGACGGCATATCCGGGACGGACGAGGAAAATTTCTGATTATAACGGATTCAGGGGAGGCCGACTAAGCCCTGTAAGGGCGGCATATTTGTAGCATAAGAGTCGCATTCCCCCGCCCGAGTCCCGTAGGGACGGCATATCCGGGGCGGACGAGGAAAATTTCTGATTATAACGGATTCAGGGGAGGCCGACTAAGCCCTGTAAGGGCGGCATATTTGTAGCATAAGAGTCGCATTCCCCCGCCCGAGTCCCGTAGGGACGGCATATCCGGGACGGAGAGGGAAAATTTCATGCTGTAAATATGCTATCCCCACAAGACTTGGAAACATGGGAAATATCACCTGTTGCAAATGTACCCTTCCTGCTGGGACTTTTTAAACACACGCTTAGAGCCTGTAGGTTATCAGTGAGGGAACTCGAAATAAACAAAATACCCGATACAAAAAATGTAGGGTGGGTGGAGCGAAGCGTAACCCACCGCACAAGGTGGGTTGCGCTTCGCTCCACCCACCCTACGTTCCGGGTATTTTATTTTTGGGGAAATCCCTGACCAGTAATACTCGATAATCAAGTTTTTTTTGTCATTCCTGCGAAAGCAGGAATCCACAGCCCCGGAACCGTGATATTTGCCAAAAACGGATTCCTGCTTTCGCAGGAATGACAGGCTGTCCGGCCGGACCGGATCAGAAAACTTGATTATCGAATAATAAGGACTATATCGTTATGAACATCCATCAGTTTAATATGCAGTTTAATCCTGAAGAGGACAGAATTATTTTCAGATTAAACACCGTGAACGGGGAAGAATTCAGATTCTTTCTTACCCGACGATTTGTGAAAGTGTTGTGGCCGGTTTTGTTACAGTTGCTGAGTAATGATTTGAAACGGAGGGAGCCGGTAAAAGCGCATGTGGTAAAAGAGGTGTTGGAATTTGAACGGGAGGAAGTGGTTTCCAAAGCAAATTTTAAGCAGCAATATGTTGAACAGGCAAAAACATTTCCTTTGGGTGAAGATATTATCCTTTTATTCCGTATTCAGGTTAAACAGGCTCCCGGTGGTGACATTCTTTGTCTGCACCCCTCCAAGGGAAAAGGAATAGAATTCATGGTGAACAACACTTTTCTCCATCCTTTTTGCAAGCTCTTACAGGATGCCGTGATCAAGGCGCAGTGGGAACTTGATTACTTGTTCGCTCAGAACAGACCGGTTGAAAAAGCACAGCCCTCTCCCAAGGTGCTCCATTAAACTCGATAATCAAGTTTTTTGTTGTCATTCCTGCGAAAGCAGGAATCCACTGCTCCCGGAACCGGGACATCAGAAAAAAACAAATTCCTGCTTTCGCAGGAATGACAGGCTTTTTGTTCGAATCGGATCAAAAAAACTTGATTATCGAGTTAAAATAAAGGATAGGCGCATAAAAGCAGGCATATCTCGTCCAAGCTCGTCATCTCGTTCCCAGGCTCTGCCTCAATACTTTTCTTCACTTAATGCCGTAGGCTGCCTCTGTCAATGAAACAAAGGTTTTATTCTGATGCGCCCTGCCGGAACATATCCTTGACGAATCTGAGGGAAAATGAGATGATTACATCATTATGCCGAATCAGAAACAGGAGATTGACATAATGATACCACTGAGCCGGGCATTCTGACAATTTAAAATTGCTGAAATTATGAAATCAGAATCAAAACCGCAAAAAACACGCTGGCACCGTCTGCTCGGCAGGCTGTTCAGAGAGCTTCTGGTTCCCACAGGCATTCTGGTATATACGGATGTCCCTGTGATGGGAGAGCCGCCGGAAGCGGACATCCTGCTGCTCAGGAAAAAGCGGAGCCGGTGGACGGAAGAACAGAGATCACGTCTTCCGGACGGTGTCAGAGACACCCGGGCAACGCATATCCTGATCGAATTCAAATACACCGAATCGGTGAACAGAAAAGTTCTGGCTCAGACCCTTTGCTATGATTATCTTTATAAAGGCGGCCAGAAGCTGGGGGATCATGATGTCCGGACCTTTCTGGCCAGTTCAAAAACCCCGAGGGCATCAACCCTGGAAAAATTCGGATGGTACCAGACAGACAGACCCGGAGTTTATAAGAGTCACAATCCTCTGGCGGAATCTGTCACCCTCATTCTGCTGAACGAGCTTGCGGACACACCGCACAATGCCTGGATCAAATGCTTTGCCAGCCGGAGGAGGGAAAAAAAATCCGCGTTTGAAACGCTGATGGACAAAAGGTTTTCATCATTAAGCAGCCAGTTGCAGTGGTTCCTTGAGGGACTTCTGCATTACTGGTTTACCATGGGAGGTGAACATATGGATATTGAAATAACACCCGATGATGTGATGAAGATAGGTAAGAAATGGCAGCAGGCCGTATTGTCAGGCATTTCACCGAAAGACCGCCTGGCAGGGCTTGCACCGAAAGACCGTCTCGCAGGGCTTGCACCGAAAGACCGTCTCGCAGGACTTGAGCTGAAAGATATTTTGGCGGAATTTACTCAGGAGGAAATAGAGGCGTATCTGAAAAAACTGAAGAAAAAACAACGGAAATGAGCTGAGAGAATCATCCGCTCGTTCCCGGTCTCTGCTTCACTGTCATTAAGTGAGGCAGACTCTGGGAACGGGAACTCTGGGCTGAATTTCAGTTAAAAGGTGGATTTTATAATGAAATACAAACAGTTTATTCTGGTCTTTTTTGGGATTTCGATTCTGCTTTCCATGGGACACACCTTGTGGGCAGATCAGTTCCCGGTTGTTGTGGAAGCTGAAGTGAGAGCAGTGCTTTCTGCCGAACGTTCAGGCGTCCTTTCCAGTCTTAAAGTTGATGTCGGCGACACCGTAAAAAAGGGAGCTGTCGTGGGCGTTGTTTTTCACAGAGAACTTATTCTGAAAAAGGAGCAGCGCGAAGCCAACAGAAGATACAAAAAAGTTCAGGTGGAAAATCTGACCAAACTGAATGATAAAGGACTGGTCACAGATGAAGAACTGGCCAAAGCCAAGATGGAGCTGGTTATTAATGAAAAAGAGATCAGTATGATTCAGACTGAGATAGAGCATTCAAACATTCGGGCACCTTTTTCAGGCCGAGTGGTGACTCGCCATATCCAGCCCCATGAATGGGTCACTCCGGGGCGGGAAGTGGTGGAATTGTATGATCCCCGCAAACTGAGAATTGTGGCAGATATTCCTGCCGACATTGCAGTGGAATGGAACAAGGGAAAAACAGATAGTCTTTATTTTCCTGATTTAAAGAAGGACATAAAAGCAAAACTGAAGGTGTTTTCTCCCCAGGTGGATGTTCGCAGTAATACGATCAAGGTCTATTGGACCGTGAGCAACAAAGAAAGGAAAACAGCGCATCTTCTGCCCGGAATGAAGGGGGTTCTGAAGTTTGAAGAAGACCCGGAAATACCTTCCGAACTGGATACACAGTAGCAATTCCTCAGAGGATGTTTGAAAAGTCCTGTAGGGACAGCATATTTGTAGCAATGACATGCCCATGTTTCCGAGTCCCGTAGGGACGGCATGTTTGTAGCAGCAATGACATTCCCCGTGTTTCCGAGTCCCGTAGGGACGGCATATTTGTAGCAATAATGACAAGCCCGTATTTCCGAGTCCCGTAGGGACGGCATATTTGTAGCAATAATGGCAAGCCCCGTGTTTCCGAGTCCCGTAGGGACGGCATGTTTGTAGCAATAATGACAAGCCCGTATTTCCGAGTCCCGTAGGGACGGCATGTTTGTAGCAATAATGGCAAGCCCGTGTTTCCGAGTCCCGTAGGGACGGCATGTTTGTAGCAATAATGGCAAGCCCGTGTTTCCGAGTCCCGTAGGGACGGCATGTTTGTAGCAATAATGGCAAGCCCGTATTTCCGAGTCCCGTAGGGACGGCATGTTTGTAGCAATAATGGCAAGCCCGTGTTTCCGAGTCCCGTAGGGACGGCATGTTTGTAGCAATAATGGCAAGCCCGTGTTTCCGAGTCCCGTAGGGACGGCATGTTTGTAGCAATAATGGCAAGCCCGTGTTTCCGAGTCCCGTAGGGACGGCATGTTTGTAGCAATAATGGCAAGCCCGTGTTTCCGAGTCCCGTAGGGACGGCATGTTTGTAGCAATAATGGCAAGCCCGTGTTTCCGAGTCCCGTAGGGACGGCATGTTTGTAGCAATAATGGCAAGCCCGTGTTTCCGAGTTCTGTAGGGACGGCATGTTTGTAGCAATAATGGCAAGCCCGTATTTCCGAGTCCCGTAGGGACGGCATATTTGTAGCAATAATGGCAAGCCCCGTGTTTCCGAGTCCCGTAGGGACGGCATGTTTGTAGCAATAATGGCAAGCCCGTATTTCCGAGTCCCGTAGGGACGGCATGTTTGTAGCAATAATGGCAAGCCCGTATTTCCGAGTCCCGTAGGGACGGCATATTTGTAGCAATAATGGCAAGCCCCGTGTTTCCGAGTCCCGTAGGGACGGCATGTTTGTAGCAATAATGGCAAGCCCGTATTTCCGAGTCCCGTAGGGACGGCATGTTTGTAGCAATAATGGCAAGCCCGTGTTTCCGAGTCCCGTAGGGACGGCATGTTTGTAGCAATAATGGCAAGCCCGTGTTTCCGAGTTCTGTAGGGACGGCATGTTTGTAGCAATAATGGCAAGCCCGTATTTCCGAGTCCCGTAGGGACGGCATGTTTGTAGCAATAATGGCAAGCCCGTGTTTCCGAGTCCCGTAGGGACGGCATGTTTGCTTTTCAAACATGCTCTTAGGGAAAATTGAAAATAACCCGGCAATTCATTGCCGGAGGTGGTGAAAAAGTGGAACAAACACAGCAAAAACTAACAAATATTCAACCTGCTCGCCAAAAACCGGCAGGTGTTCAGCCCCAGGCAGCCAATACGATCCTGGCGCGGCTGATTCATCTGTCAGTGGCCGCACTGGGAGCTGAATCCCCTGACAAAGCAGGTAATCTCATAGTCAACCAGATTCACACCCTGGTAAAAACAGACAGAGCCATGCTTGTTCCCGTGAAGGGAAAAAAAAGAATATTCTGTATTTCCGGCGATATGGAAGTCTGCAAAGGTGAGGATCATCCCTATTCCCAAGCCGTGCATGAGATCAGAAAAAATTTTCGCAAAGAACGCACCCCCCAGGTCATCACCCGGGAAAATCTGCCGTCCGAGGTGAACGCGCCCAATGCCCGGAAAGTCCTTGAAGCAGTGGGAGGGACCAATATCCTGTGGTTCCCCCTGCTGATGGCGGGAAATCAGGATAGCGGCTTTGCCCTGTGGCTGGAACGATGGAACAGCAAACCGTGGGCTCCGGAGGAAATCAAACTTCTCTCTCATGGAGCCATGTTTTTCGGGCATGCCCTGAGTGATCCGCGCTCAAAGCGTGCAGATTCTGAATCCAAAAAGAATAAATGGTGGAAAAAGCTGTTGTCATTTCCGGTCTTTATCTTGCTGATCAGTCTGATTCCCATGAATGCCCGCATCTCCACACCGGTTGAGGTGATTCCGGACAAGCCTTATTATGTGTTTGCGCCGTTTGACGGCATCATGGAGGAATTGGAGGTCCAGCCCGGGGAACAGGTGAAAAAAGGGGACACGCTTTTTCGATACGACACCCGTGTCCTGGAAAAACAGATGGAAGAGGCCCGCCGCGGCGTGGTTGTGGCCCGGGCTGAATTGGCCCGTCTGGAAGGTGCGGCTTATGACGATAAAGATGCCAGAGCCAGGATTCCCGTACAGAAACTTGAAGTGGAGCGGGCACAGGCAGAAGTGAGGTTTTTACAAAGCCAGTTGGAGCTTTCCGAAGTCAAATCCGGTAACAACGGGGTGGTGGTTCTGGATGATCCTGACACATTAATCGGTGCCCCGCTTCAGACAGGACAGATGGTGTTGCGCGTGGCTGATCCTGAACGCACAAAGCTCAGGCTGGAAGTGCCTGTGACAGATGCCGGGATATTTAAGGAAGGTGATCCTGTTTTTGCCCGGATGGATGCTGATCCTTTGGAATCCTTTCCTGCCCGGGTAAAGTGGATCGGATTTGATGTCACGGTTTCATCAGAAGAAAAGAAAACGCCCGTTCCCTCGGTGCTGGTGGAAGCAGTATGGGAAGGAAAGCCGCCTGTTATTCCTGGTCAGCGGGGAAGGGCCAGCATCCACGGGAAAAAAACTGTGCTTGGCATGGTGTGGTTCAGAAGAGCGCTGACAAGATGGCGGAATCGATTTGGAATGCTGGGAATATGATAATTGATAATTGATAATTTCACTTTTTTTAGCCCCGTAGGGGCGGCATATTTTTAGCCCGCCGGACAGTGTGTGTTTTTTTTAGCCCCGTAGGGGCGACATATTTGTAGCGACCCGTCGTACAGCGTATAATTTAGCCCCGTAGGGGCGACATATTTTTAGCCCGCCGGACAGTGTGTGTTTTTTTTAGCCCCGTAGGGGCGACATATTTGTAGCGACCCGTCGTACAGCGTATAATTTAGCCCCGTAGGGGCGACATATTTGTAGCCCGCCGGACAGTGTGTGTTTTTTTTAGCCCCGTAGGGGCGACATATTTGTAGCGACCCGTCGTACAGCGTATAATTTAGCCCCGTAGGGGCGACATATTTGTAGCCCGCCGGACAGTGTGTGTTTTTTTTAGCCCCGTAGGGGCGACATATTTGTAGCGACCCGTCGTACAGCGTATAATTTAGCCCCGTAGGGGCGACATATTTGTAGCCCGCCGGACAGTGTGTGTTTTTTTTAGCCCCGTAGGGGCGACATATTTGTAGCGACCCGTCGTACAGCGTATAATTTAGCCCCGTAGGGGCGACATATTTGTAGCGACCCGTCGTACAGCGTATAATTTAGCCCCGTAGGGGCGACATATTTGTAGCCCGCCGGACAGTGTGTGTTTTTTTTAGCCCCGTAGGGGCGACATATTTGTAGCGACCCGTCGTACAGCGTATAATTTAGCCCCGTAGGGGCGACATATTTGTAGCCCGCCGGACAGTGTGTGTTTTTTTTAGCCCCGTAGGGGCGGCATGTTTGTAGCCCTCCGGAAATGGAAAATCAAAAAATGATATTTGATGAAGCAGATATCCTGGAATTCATCCGCCAGGGTGAAAACACATCGGTGGAATTCAAAGAAAAGGAATCACGGGCAGAAAGTATCGCTAAGGAGATAGTCGCTTTTGCAAACAAAGATGGCGGTTCCCTTGTTTTGGGCGTTGCTGATGACGGAACAATTTCAGGCATATCTGAAGATAAAAATTATGAGGAATGGATTGCAAATATCGCAAGAAACAATGTTATTCCTGCCATTTGCACTGAGTTTTCTCTGGTCTCTGTTGGTGAAAAAAAAGTTGCTGTCATTACCGTGCCAAAAGGAAAAGACAAACCTTATCAGACAACAGAGGGTAAATATCTTATCCGTGTGGGAACGACAAATCGGGTTGCAACACAGCCGGAACTTTTACGATTGTTTCAGGCATCAGGCGCTTTTCATTATGACCTGACGCCTGTTCGTAATACTGGCATAAAAGACCTGAATATGACAAAGCTGGATAATTATTTCCAGCGTTATCATTTTGATTTTTCTCAAGAAAATGAAGAGCAAAAGAAAAATTTTTTGCAAAATACGGATATTCTGGCTGTCAACGGCGAAGGGGCTTGCTGATTTTCGGTATGAATCCTTCCAGATATCTGCCTCAGAATGGGATTTCATTTGCCTGTTTTCGGGGAAAAACCCTGGATGAAGAACTGATTGACAAACAACATATTGATGGAAATCTGGATTATCAGGTAGATATGGGGACTGCTGTGATAAAGAATCACTTGCCGGTCCCTTCTGTAATTCGGGGGACAAAGCGGGAAAATACAAAATATATTTATCCTGACAAAGTTTTTCGGGAACTTTTGACAAATGCTGTGGTTCATCGAAATTATGCTATTGCCGGATCAAAAACCCGGGTTTTTCTCTTTGAAGACCGGCTGGAGGTTATCAGTCCGGGACGGCTTCCCAATACAGTGACCATTGAAAAATTGCGTTTTGGTGTCTCTTACGCAGTCAATCCGATTCTGGTCAAATTTATGGAAAACTTACGCTATATTGATCAGTTGGGCCGGGGCCTTCCGATGGTCTGTCACGAGGCCGTGAACAATGGTAAAAACGTGCAGTTTAAAGAAATCGGGGAAGAATTCAAAGTGATACTGGAAACTCAGTAGCAGCCTATTGAACAGTGTGTGTTTAGCCCGGCCGCATGTTTTGCATGTTTGTAGCATTTGACACCTGACACCTGACACCTGACACCTAACACCCTAACACCTAACACCTAACACCTAACACCCAACTTTTCTTATGGATATAAATCAATTAGAATCTCTTGTGAATACTTACCTGCAATCTCAGCCTGAGACCATGCAGGAGACAGTGCCGGTCCTGGAAACGGAACGCAGATCCTTGGCAGAAGCCTTTCTTGACACCGCAGATACAGACGTAAAAGAGCAGTACCAAGGTCAGAATGGGAAACGATTTCACCTGCTGCGTCGGGCGGATTTGCAGGATATGCCCCGGGACGCGGCCGGAGAGCAGCTAACAGCCCGTATTCTGCAAAAATGGGACCAGGACAAAACCGCTGGCACGCTGCTCGCTGCCATGCTCATGCTTCAGCCCCGTGAACTTCCCCTGCCCGGGCATTTTACAGACATTGCGGACTGGCTGCGCCAGGCTTATGCGGATTTTCTGCTGACTGCCCCGGGTGTGTTCAGCCGCATCGGGGAAGCAGATCAGTTTGCTGTCTTTTTTGCCGCGATGGTGGACTTGTTCCATCGCTCCCTGGTATCTGACACGCGTTTTGCCGGTGCTGATGAAATTCGTACTCTCTTTGTCAATAAAGCGAATTTTATCCAGTTTTATTTTAATGAGAAAAACCTTTGCAGGACCTATCGTCAGCGTGCGGAAATCATGGAATCCTGGGCCTTGTCCCAAAATGCCCCGCTTGCCCATCTTTTTCCGCTCAGACCCAGGAACCCGAAAATAAAGGTGGGTATTCTTTCAGCGCACTTCACGCCTCAGACGGAAATTTATCTGATGCTTTCCTATTTTGATAAGCTTCCAAAAGAGGCATGTTCAGTGACCCTCTATTCCATGCGCCGAACAGAGCATCCGCTTGAGGAATACTGCCGGACCCGTGTGGATAATTTTGTCCTTCTTCCGGAAGGGGCCTATCCCCAGCAGGTGGATCGCATCCGGGCCGATGACCTTGATGTTCTTCTGATCGGAACAAATACATCGGCTGTCACGAATCCGATTGCCATCATGGCTTTGTTCCGCATGGCCAGGACCCATGTAATTGTTGAGAACTCACCGGTTTCAACCGGATTTACTCACACAGATTACTACCTCTCATCCACCTTCAACGAGCCGGATGAGGACGCACATGAACATTATACAGAGGAACTGTATCGTGTTCCCGGAATGCTCAATTATTACGCGTATCATTTTGACAAAGACCCGCGCACAATAAGCATCACGCGCGCCCAACTGGGAATTCCGGAGGATGCGGTGGTTTATTTTTCCGGAGCCAATTTTTTTAAAATTCTGCCTGATCTTTCTAATGTGTGGTCGTGGATATTCAGTCAGGTTCAGAACAGTTATCTGGTGCTGATGCCTTTTAATCCGAACTGGACCAAGCGTTATCTGTCCATTCCTTTTATCAACCGTGTCCGCACACAAATGGCACAGGCAGGTGTGGATTTCAACACCCGGGTTCGGATTCTCAACCGGGTTCCGACCCGTGCGGATGTTCATGCGGTCATGGAGTTGTGCGATGTGTATCTGGACAGCTTTCCCTATGCGGGCGCGTGTTCCCTGATTGATCCCCTGACAGTGGGGCTTCCCATTGTCTGCCGGGAGAGTAAGACCATGCGGGGAAGCCTCGCTGCTGCCATGCTCAGAGGGGCCGGGCTTGAGGAGATGATTGCCAGAGACTCAGGAGCGTATGTGGAACGGGCTGTTGCGCTGGGACGGGATTCAGCACTGCGTGAACGCACCCGACGCAGTATCAGCGATGCTGTTTCCCGTTATAACCCCTTTTTTGACACGGCTGCCTGCGGTGTCAAGATTGCTGCCGCGTTTACGGAGATGGTGGAACGCCGACATCGTGATGAGATGCGCCTGCTTCAGCAGGAGCCGGATCGTTTAAAGGATATTATTGAAATGCTTTGCACCCGGCTGACCAGGACCGGCAATCGTTTTTTTCGGAATCTTGCTGGTACGGAATTGGCCCGGGTGCTGCTTGTTCCCTATTTTCAATCATTGACAAACAATACTGGCCCTCGGCATCTGATTGATCTCGGGGCAGGTTCAGGGCAGTTTGTAATTCCGTTCCTCAATACTGGCTGGCGTGCGGATTTATTCGAGCCGAATCCGGCATATCAGGCCCAACTCAGTTCCCTCGCGCAGCAACTCCCCGGACGGGTGCGGCTGCTTCCGAAACCGGAACCAGACCATAGTTTGAATCGTGCAGACCTTTTCAGAATCGGAATCGGGAAAGAACAGGATTTCAGTGCGCTGATGAACCACGATTTAGACCGTCTGTCCCCTCAGATAGTTATGACTAAAATCGGAAACCAGGAACCTGCCCCAGTTTCAAGTTTCAAGTTTCAAGTTTCAACTTATACCTCGCTTGTTTTCAGCTATGACGATGAACATCGGCTGGCAGACTTTGGTTTTGGTGAGAGATTCACCCTGCAAAATATCAAGTCAGGGAATATTCTTTTTTTCCACAAAAATGACACCATTTTTCTTGTAACCCTGATCCGCCTGCTGCAAAGCTTTTTACCTGCACAGGAGCGGGGGGGGGGAAATTGAAAATTGAAAATTGAAAATTGAAAATTGAAAATTGAAAATTGAAAATTGAAAATTGAAAATTGTAGATCCGAGTCCCGCAGGGACGGCATATTTGTAGCAGCTCGATGATCAAGTTTTTTTCAGTCATTCGATGATCAAATTTTTTTCAGTCATTCCTGCGAAAGCAGGAATCCACAGCTTTCGGAAGGGTGGCATCGGCCAAAAACGGATTCCTGCTTTCGCAGGAATGACAAGGCTTCCTGGTCGAACCAGGTCAAAAACCTGATCATCGGGTGAGAAGAGGGGATTATGGAAGCAATGATATGCTCCGTGTTTCCGAGTCCCGCAGGGACGGCATATTTGTAGCATAAAGAAAGCCCTGCCGTCTTCCGAGTCCTGTAGGGACGGCATGTTTGTAGCATAAAGAGAGTCCGGCCGTCTTCCGAGTCCTGTAAGGACGGCATGTTTGTAGTATAAAGAAAGCCCTGCCGTCTTCCGAGTCCTGTAGGGACGGCATGTTTGTAGTATAAAGAAAGCCCTGCCGTCTTCCGAGTCCTGTAAGGACGGCATGTTTGTAGCATAAAGAGAGTCCGGCCGTCTTCCGAGTCCCGATAGGGACGGCATATTTGTAGCAGCTCGATGATCAAATTTTTTTCAATCATTCGATGATCAAATTTTTTTTAGTCATTCCTGCGAAAGCAGGAATCCACAGCTTTCGGAAGGGTGGCATCGGCCAAAAACGGATTCCTGCCTTCGCAGGAATGACAAGGCTTCCTGGTCGAACCAGGTCAAAAACCTGATCATCGGGTGAGAAGAGGGGATTATGGAAGCAATGATATGCTCCGTGTTTCCGAGTCCCGCAGGGACGGCATATTTGTAGCATAAAGAGAGTCCGGCTGTCTTCCGAGTCCTGTAGGGACGGCATGTTTGTAGCATAAAGAAAGCCCTGCCGTCTTCCGAGTCCTGTAGGGACGGCATGTTTGTAGCATAAAGAGAGTCCGGCCGTCTTCCGAGTCCTGTAAGGACGGCATGTTTGTAGTATAAAGAAAGCCCTGCCGTCTTCCGAGTCCCGATAGGGACGGCATATTTGTAGCAGCTCGATGATCAAATTTTTTTCAATCATTCGATGATCAAATTTTTTTTAGTCATTCCTGCGAAAGCAGGAATCCACGGCTTTCGGAAGGGTGGCATCGGCCAAAAACGGATTCCTGGTCGAACCAGGTCAAAAACCTGATCATCGGGTGAAAAGAGGGGATTATGGAAGAACTATTTGAATTAAAAAGCTATATCGAGCAGAGACGTTATCCGGAGGCGCTGTCTCTGATTGAGGAGATGGAGGAGATGAGCAGAGATGATAAAATTAATAAAATTGGCAGCTTTATAGAAATTTTTCTTCTTCATCTCATTAAAAAACATGCTGAAAAGCGTACCACCCGTTCATGGGAAGTTTCAATGAAAAACGCTCTGGATAACATTGAAGATGTCAATAAGCGAAGAAAAGCAGGGGGATATTATCTTAATCAGGAAGAATTAGAGGCAATTATAGACAGAAGATATCAAAGGGCAATGAGGCGGGCATCGCTTGAAGCGTTTGAGGGACAATTTGATGAATCAGAACTCGCGAAAAAAGTAGATGAGAATCAAATCAAGAAAGAGGCCCTGCAATCAGTGATCAGTGGTCAGTGAATCAGTTTCAAGTTTCGAGTTTCAAGTTTCTAATTTACTGGCAGAGGTTATAAAAATGAGAACAACTTTTGAAATCATTCATATCGGAGCCGACCATGAGGTCACCGGCTCCTGTCATCTGTTGCGGGCAAACGGTCTGAACATCATGACAGACTGCGGCATGGCTCAGGGCCGAGACACCATGTCACCTGTGGAATCATGGCCGGTTAAGCCAAAGGATGTGGATTATCTGTTTCTGACCCATGTTCATATTGATCATATCGGCCGGATACCCGAGCTGATACAAAAGGGCTTTGCCGGAGAAATCATCACGACACATCCCACAAAATCGTTGCTTTTGCCTATGTTGGAAGATGCCATGGACTTTTCCAATCTCACAGAGCATTCAAAGGCACAATTGGCGAAAACCATTGATGATCTTTCATGGGGATTTGAATATGGTGAAAAATTTGATCTGAAAAAAGGGGTCTCTTTCCAGTTAGGCAGGGCCGGGCATATCCTGGGATCGTGCTTTATTTACATTGACACAGGAAAATATTCTGTGGTATTTTCAGGTGATCTGGGGGTAAAAAACACACCGATTCTGCCAGACCCGGATATTCCTGACCCATGCGATATTTTAATTCTGGAATCCACCTACGGCGACAAACTGCACCAAGACAGAACAGAACGAATACAACGACTCGGACGTATTCTCACAAAGGCATTGTCAGATAACGGCAAGGTCTTTGTTCCGGCCTTTTCCCTGGGGCGGACTCAGGAACTGATCTATGAGATGGATCGCCTGTTTTCAGATTCCCAACTCAGGCAGATGTTCCCGGATTTGAACCCGAAGCATAAAATTCCTGTGTTTATAGATTCTCCTCTCGGGCTTGAAGTTACCAAAATTTACGCAGGGTTATCAGAATACTGGGACAAAGAAGCCCGGGAAATTTATCGCACAGGGGATCATCCCATTGATTTTGATCATCTTTATGCGGTCAGAAATTACAAAGACCATCTGAGGCTCCTTGAAATGTCCGGGCCGGCCATTATCATAGCCGGAAGCGGTATGTGTACCGGCGGCAGGATCATTGATCATCTGAAATCAGGCTTGGATGATCCCAAAAATGATGTGCTGTTTGTGGGATATCAGGCCAAAGGCACACTGGGCAGAGATATTCTTCATTATAGCAGAAAATCCGGCGGTTATGTTGTTATACACGGAGAACGCATTCCCATCAGGGCAAAGGTTTATAATCTGACAGGCTACTCTGCTCATGCTGACCAGAAAGAACTCGCGGAATGGGTGGAAGCCATGCCGGAAGCCCCTGGAAAAATCAAGCTGGTACATGGGGAAAGAGCGGCTCAGGATGCTTTGGCGTCAGTGCTTTCAAACAAAGGATACAAGGTTTCTGTGTGAATTTTTATTTTGCTCCTTATGTTAGCGCACTATACCAAAATTCAGTAGATCGAAAAGTTTCCGGACTGAGCTCGGGACAGCAAAGAAACCCGGCTTTTTTTCCCGGACGGGGTGCCTTCCCCATATGCATCAGGCTAAGATCGTAACTCATTGTTTTTATTAACCCGTGATCTGCCGGACGGGGTTTGCAACCCCGTCCGAAATATTTTCCGACCCCCGAAAACAAACGTTTCGGACGGGGTTGCAAACCCCGTCCGGCAGTCTTAGCCTGATGCATATGGGTGCCTTCCCCGCCGGAAAAAGCCGGGTTTCTCCCCCGTGTGTCGTGTCCGCGCTGTGAGAGCCTGAAAACTTTTCGATTTACTGAAATTGATTCCAGCCATGAGAGCTTTTAAAAAAATGGGATATGAACCGGCTGAATATCAGGACAGATTTTTCTAAAAAACTAAATGCAATAAGAGGGCAAGTGGGAAAGAAAGCAATTAGAAAAAGAATAGAGAGCTTGCTGAAGAGGGTAAGAGAACATGAACTGAAGATTCAGAATGAAAAAATGAAAGAACCGCCGGATTACGGGCTTATTCATCATTGGGAAGCTGAAATCGCTGCTTTCCGTGTAAGCATTGGGAGAGCGGAAAAGAGGCTGAAATCATGAAAAAACAAAGAGAGTTTTTATCTGGAAATAACATGCTGCTGTTTGAAGAATTGGAGCAGGAATGCCTGACAGCAATAAGATATATCGAAGCATTGAAAGTCAGAGAACTTTCTGAAAACCAGAAAGAGGATATTTTAGGGGAACTTTCCGCTTCCATAACCCATCTCAGAATTCAGACGGAACAGCTTGATAAGACTTTTGAAGATATAATGGATGTGTGAATGAAACAGAGGCTTTTGAGGGACAATTTACAGAAACAGAACTTGAAAGCAGGGTTGATCCTGCCCAGGTCAGGCAGACGGCGTTTCAGTTCATTCAGGAAGCCTTGTCCGCCAGTAAGACAAAACAACATTAATGGCATAAGACAGCCTGAATTTCCAAAACATGCCTCATTTTCACAGCAAACAGAAAATGAAAAATAAAATTCGATATCCTGTTCCTGCCCGGCTCACTGCCGGACAAATACAGGGATTACAGAAAGCCTTTGAAAATATTTTGGCTCTCTGGTAATTCGTGTTAAAACTTTTATTAAATTAAAACGGAATGATATCATTTTTTACAGCATTTAAAAATGCGCAAAAAGTTTTCCGCATTAAAAATGCAAAAAGCATATTTGACGTAACATACTGAATTTACATATTATACAAAATTTCGGCATCTATGCCGGACAATTCATAATATTCTGTTATTAAAGGATATACTATCTTTAACGCGGATTACCAAAGAGCCATATAAAAGTTGCCCGTCAGACGGGGAGTCATATCATTCTCAGACACCAACATTTTTGTTTATGCCAAAGTGGAACATGGCTGGTTTTCAAAGGAGGGGAGATGCGGCTGAAGAGGAAAAAGATCAGACTGCTTAAGGAATGAGCATGAAATAATATGCCCATTTTGATTTTTATATGTTAAAAAATTGCGTAATCCTGTAAAGTGTATTTCAAAATCACTTTATCAAAAGGAGATTATTATGCAACCCTATTCCTTAGAAGTAGAAGAAATCATGCGGCGATACTATGAGAGTCTGAATGAAAAAGACCGCCGGCGATATGCCGGTATTGAAGCTTTGAAATTGGGACATGGCGGACAAAATTATATTGCCAAAGTCTTGGGTTGCAGCAGGCGGACTGTGCGCAAAGGAGCGATCGAAGTAAGCGGCCTGCCCGGACACATCGTAGCAAAACAAATTGGAAAATCTCCTGCTGAATCTTCTGAAATACGTAAAAAAGGTGGCGGACGCAAACAGTATCTGACTGAGCACCCTGAAATAGACGAGCAGTTTTTGAATGTGGTGCGTGAGCATACAGCAGGAGATCCGATGGATGAAAAGGTACGATGGACAAATCTGAGGGAGTGGGAAATCGCGGAGGCTCTGGAAAAAAAATACGGAGTAAAAGTGAGTCGTAACATTGTCCGTCAATTGCTCAAAAAGCATGACTATCGGTTGCGTAAAGCTCAGAAACGCAAACCTATGAAAAAAAACGGGTAGTGTTCTAAAACTGGACTTGAACCGATATTTCCTAAATTGATTCAAATGGTTAAGATTTTTAGCTCCAGTTTTGGAACACTACCAAAAAACGTACCAGATCGCGACGCTCAGTTTGACAATATTTTGAAACTCAGATCAGAATACCGGAAGGCCGGTAATCCCGTTATCAGCATGGATACCAAGAAAAAAGAATATCTTGGAAATTTTTACAGGAAAGGCCGACTATATACGCTGGAGGAATTGCAAGTTTTCGATCATGATTTTACAAGTTTTGCCGAAGGTGTCATAATTCCGCATTGTTTTTATGACCTGCGACTCAATATCGGGTATGTTCAGGTGGGAACAAGTCATGATACCAGTGAATTTGCCTGTGACAGTTTCCGTCATTGGTGGTATGGTTACGGTTGCCGAATATATCCAAATGCCACGTCAGTTTTGATATTGTGCGATGGTGGCGGCAGCAACAGTTCCCGACATTACCTTTTCAAACAAGATTTACAAATTCTGGCGGATGAAATCGGGATTGAAATCCGAATCGCTCATTACCCGCCCTATTGTTCCAAATTTAATCCGATCGAACATCGCCTGTTTCCTCATATTACTCGTGCGTGTCAGGGAGTAATCTTTTCAAGTTTGGAGGTGGTGACTGATCTGATAGCCAAAACACATACCAAAAAAGGTTTAAAAGTCTTTGTCCATGTTATTGATAAAGTCTATGAAACCGGTCGAAAAGTTGCTGAAACTTTTAAATCAGAAATGCGAATTGTATTCGACAAAATTTTACCCAAATGGAATTATCGTGCAATTCCAATAAATTAAAATGGGAAAGTTATTTAATACCGATTCCTAAATTAGACGAGGCCGATGACAGAGATGACTATGTGGAAGGCGACATGGCTTTCAGGTTGGGAATCGTATGGGAACTGACAAAGGATGTGATGTCATTCCAAAGAGGTTTTGATGCTGAATCAGGATTACAGAGAAATGTTGTCAGTCTTGTCAGACAATGATGTCAGATTTCTGGTTGTGGGAGCTTATGCGATGGCAGGGCACGGATATCCCATATGCATCAGGCTAAGACTGCCGGACGGGGTTTGCAACCCCGTCCGAAACGTTTGTTTTCGGGGGTCGGAAAATATTTCGGACGGGGTTGCAAACCCCGTCCGGCAGATCACGGGTTAATAAAAACAATGAGTTACGATCTTAGCCTGATGCATATGACGGATATCCCCGTGCAACCGGAGATATTGATATATGGGTCGAACCGTCAGAGGAAAACTCGGAAAAAGTCTGCGAATCTCTGGCGGCATTCGGCGCACCAAGTGAATTTTACAATAAAAACACTTTTGAAGAAAAGGGGATCATCCTTCAGATCGGCGTGGCTCCGAGAAGGATTGACATTTTGACCCATATCGGCGATGTTGAATTTTGTGAAGCCTGGGATAAGAGAAAGATTATTGAAATGGAAGGGCTGAAGATACCGATCATCGGGAGAGAGGAACTGATCAAAAGCAAATTATCAGCCGGAAGAGATAAGGATATCGCAGACGTAAAAAAATTGGAAAATAAAAGCTGAAGTACAGCCGGCCCGGAAAGTCATACGCGAACTTGAAAGGAAGCACGGAAATGAAATTACAAAAATATTCGGAATCGTCCAGAACGCTCTCAGCGCCAACGAGGCAACCTATCTCATCGGTTTCAGATCGGCTGATGAGATCAGAAATCGAGTTGTTAAGGCGAAGAAAGAAACATATCTCCGATTACGCTCAAAAGGAATTGAGAGACAGGGTTGAGGCAGCCCTCCGGGCGTTGCAACGAATTTAGATCGTTGCAACTGGCTCCGCTTGGAAGTCGTAAGAAATGACTCGATTTTATTTGATAAGTACCTAACCATAAGTTTTCGATATTTGATCGGGAAAGAAACCCGGCTTTTTTCCCGGAATGATCCGCCTCCCGTGAAGGAAAAAGCCGGGTTTCTCCGCAGTTCGCAGAAAAAAAGATGTATGAAAAACTTTTGATCGGGTACTTATTTCAGAAAAAAAATTTTTTCCATCAGATCATTGCTCCGTTCCGTGGCTTCAAAGATAATTGCGGCCGGAAACTATGGTTCGGCAGTTGTTCTGACGATGGGAGCGCATGTTCTGAGGTCAGGTGTTCAGTGATACCTGACTGATCTGATGGAAAAGAGGGATATTTCTTGTATTCCCGCAAACAGGGCCGGGGCGATCTGAACTCCCTGAGAAGAGGAATCTCATATTATGATGACAGAGGATAATGATTTTAACGACGCTGTTGTTGAGGAATTCAGGCAGAATTTGCAATATTTATATGGAGAGGTGAAATCGTGGCTCACAGGCTTTGTTTATAAAGAAAATCTTATTGAAATCCATGAAGAATATGCAGTTCCGTACAAGGCTCCCGAACTTTACATATACAAGAGCAATAAATTTCTGTGCAAGATCAGGCCAGTGGGCGCTCATATCATTGCCGCTGACGGAAGGGCGGACCTGATCGGAAAGAGAGACACGTTAAGTATCGCTTTCTTAAAAAACTCACGGTCTGTGAAGCTAAATACTGATACAGAATCGGAACAGACAGATGACGCAGGCCAAAAGGAATACGCCTTATATATTGGCTATGAGGGGGCAGGGTGGTATGTCTGCTGGGGAAAGAGAAGGATTACGAAAATATCCTCTGAAAGTTTTTTTGAGGCAATGGAGAGCGTAAGCGGATATAAGCATCTTTGATGATATCCGGAAAAGATATGAACTTACCGAGAGCCTCTTCAAACTTCTCAAAAAAAATGCGGCGATTCAGGAGGAGGTACTTTGGGAACCCGAACGTCTTTCCGACGCGGATGAAACATTGCAATTCATAGGAGATTTGTTTATCATTGATTTTTTTGCCGCTTTTGAGCGATTATTGCGAAACAGATTGTCAGCTTCCATAGCATCTCAGGAAGATGCGTTGAGCGAACATCTGCTGGAAGTTGTTCGTAAGGAGTCTGAATATATAAGAATCGAATATTTTCTGAAGCATTTTGCAGACCCGCAGCATGTCGGCCTTATAAAACAGATAAAAAAATACAGGGATTGGGTTGCACACGGAAGAAGGGAATTGTCCAGATCACCGGCCAAACCGATTGATATTTACATTATTTTTGAGGTAATCAGATTGGTGGCAGTCGTGTTGGACACTGACGGTTTTCTGTATAAAGAAACGTGAACCATTGTGTCGGGATTAGAATATGTCAAAGCAATGAGCAAAATTTTGATACGGATTCCAAAATGATGTTCTCCTGATTTCCCGAATTTGACCACAGTCTTTTGCAACTGGCTCCTCTTGACAGTCGTAAAAATGACTTGACTTTGTCCGATATTTTAGAAATAAATAGAACTTTTCCCATCAGATCAGCGGTCCGGTCCGTGGCTTCAAAGATAATTGCGGCCGGAAACCATGACTCGGCAGTGGTTCTGATGATGGGAGCGCATGTTCTGAGGTCCGGTGTTCAGCGATACCTGATCAATCTGATGGAAAAGGGATATATTTCCTGTATCGCCACAAACGGGGCAGGAGCAATCCATGATTTTGAATTTGCACTGACCGGGGCCACAACAGAAAGTGTCGCACACTATATCAGAAAGGGACAATTCGGTTTATGGCAGGAAACAGGCCGGATTAATGATATTGTCTCAGACGCGGCAAAAAATGATATGGGGCTGGGAGAGGCTGTCGGGCGTGTGATTGAGGAAGAACGATTTCCCCATTGTGATATCAGCATATTTGCCGCGGGGTATCGGCTGGGTATTCCCATAACAGTTCATACCGGCATCGGATATGACATTGTCCATGAGTTTCCGAACTGTGACGGGGCTGCTTACGGTGCAACGAGTTACACGGATTTTCTGAGATTTGCAAAAGTCCTGGAATCCCTTGAGGGCGGGGTTGTTATGAATTTTGGCAGTGCGGTCATGGCTCCGGAAATTTTTCTCAAAGCCCTCTCAATGGTCAGAAATGTTGCCCGGCAGGAAGGCCGGCAGATTTGTCATTTCACAACTTTGGTATGTGATCTGCTGGATCTCCCGGACAATTATCGTGAGGAGGCTTCCAAAGACAATCCGTACTATTATTTCCGCCCGTGGAAGACCATGCTCGTCAGAACTGTGGCTGACGGGGGAGAAAGTTTTTATGTGAAAGGCCGGCACCCCGAGACAATACCGGCTTTATGGACAGCGATCAGTGAACCGGAAAGGGATTTTTGAGAAATGACTGAAAAGCAGTCTTTATATTAGGAGAGGCTTTCTGAATACAGGTAATGATTACACATCAGCAGCATTGACAGCGCTAAGGCGGCTCGGATTTCCGGAAGACGTTGGATAAGCCGTTCTGGTTGTTTGATAATGATCTTGCGCTGAAATCCCACTCCGGGTATCGCGAGGCTAAATCCGGAGATGAAAAGGCTGCGGCAAGTCTGGTTTCGGATTTGGCGACAGACTTTATTGTCAGGATTAAGGAAAGACTCCCATCCGACGTGATTTTCGTTGCCCCGCATGCTTATGAGGCCGCTGGCGACAACGCCATACCCCAGGTTTTTGCGGCAGCATGCGCCATGATTGCAAAGGGAGATATCGATACTGACATCGTTCAGGTCACCCGGGTGTTTCATACCGGTGCTGATCCGATGGAACGTATGAGCCTGAGGGCGGAGTTTGAAGGGTCCGTCACGCCGGGTTCCCGTTATGTTTTGGTGGACGATGTTATGAACATGGGAGGCACCCTCGCGGAGCTTGCGAATCATATCCGGGGCGCAGGCGGAGTTGTGCCTGCAATTGTCATCCTGGTCAACGCGGGTCGGAGTAAGCGACTACAGCCCGACCGGAAAATCATACGCGAACTTGAAAGGAGGCACGGAAATGAAATCACAGAAATATTCGGAATCGTCCCGGCCGCTCTCACCGCCAACGAGGCAAACTACCTCATCGGTTTCAGATCGGCTGACGAGATCAGAAATCGAGTCGTTAAGGCGAAGAAAGAAACATATCTCCGATTACGCTCAAAAGGCATTGAAAGACAGAGTTGAGGCCGCCCTTCGGGCGTTGCAGGTTTCCGGGTGAGCAAATAATGAGCTGGACAAACAATATTTTAAATCTTAAAAATTGTCTGACATCCCTGTCAGTGTTTAGCAAATCAGGAGATGAAACGGCTCCTGACTCAGCTTTTATGCAATGGAAAGAGCGGACAGTTTATGTCCGTGAAAGCAGAAAAACGGCTTACCTGATTGGGAACGGGGCCAGTGCTTCAATGGCAAGCCATTTTGCTGCTGATCTTGCAAAAAACGGGTACGTTCGCACACAGGTTTTTACGGATTTGTCCCTGATCACCGCCCTTGGAAATGATATAAATTATGAATCTGTGTTTGCGGAACCGCTCCGTTGGCAGATAACGGAGGGGGATATGCTGGTGGCGATCAGCAGATCCGGGAACTCGTCTAATGTGCTTGCCGGGTGTAAAACGGCCATGTCTCTCGGCGGTTATGTTGTGACACTTCCGGCGATGAAACCGGACAATGCTTTACGGTCTTTGGGGAAATCTGAATTTTTATGTGCCTGCTGAAACTTACGGGGCTGCTGAAACTTGTCATGCCGCTATTGGATGGATCAGATGCTTTGAAAGCGTTAACTGGCCTGACTTTTTCAAAGAGCAGGCAACTGATCAGGCTGACAAATCAGACACCCGTCCATTTCCAGATAAACAGGCAGGGAGGTGACAGATGGTTGTAAGAGAGCAGTTATACAAAATCGCAGATGAGCTGACACCGAACGCTTCGATTGAAGATGTCATAGAGAAACTGTTATTGTTATATAAGATTGAAAAAGGACTGAACCAGGCGGATGACGGAAAGGTGATTCCGCATAACGAGGTTGAACAGAGAGTTGAAGAATGGTGAGAGTCGTATGGACAGATCAGGCTTATGAGGATTTGGAATCAGTATTCAGATATATCAGGCGTGATTCAAAAAGATATGCCAAATTGTTTGTCGAAAAGATTCTCAAATCAGTAAAGCGACTTGAATATATGCCGGAATCCGGCAGAATTGTTCCGGAATCTGATAAAAGACATATCAGAGAGCTGATTGTCGGCAGGTACAGAATAATTTACAGAATAGCGGAAAATCAGGTTGACATTCTGACCATACGACACGGAGCAAGGTTGTTCACATTGTCGGATATTATTGATATTGACTGATTACCGGATTTTCAGAATATTTCAAGGCAAGGGGCTTTGCAAAAGAGCAATCAGACGCTCTTAATTTAGGCCGTCTAAATCAGTTAATTTTCCTTATCCGCTTTCCGGCCTGCCCCGATCTGCCCTCCGACAGGCTCAGGGCACGGCTGACATGCGTTCCCTGAGCCTGCCGAAGGGGGGGGAACAGAGACGGACAAAAAATAATGGCAAAAAGTGGCATTTTCAGACGGCTTACTCTTAATTGAATAAAGGAGGATGTTATGGTAGTTATCGCCAAGCAGAATGTTGTTGACATACTCCTGATGGAAGCTTTCTATGAAATGCATCAGGTGCGGGACAGATTAAATTTTTTTCAGGAAAAATATCAGCAAACCTTTGAGAATTTTTCAGTATTTATGAAAAAAGAGAATGAGAATTTTGAATACTTTGATGATTATATGGAATGGAAGGCATACACTAAATTATTTGACGAAGTTTTGAAAAAGATTGAAGAACTGAAAAATGGAAATTTTCAAATCGCTTTAACTGCTCTCAGATAGATAGTAAAACGCTTTGAAGTTACAGATTACAAAACTTGGAAAGGCGGATTTTATTTCAAGCTCAGGATTATCTTGAATAATAATACGGTATTATTTGTAAAAGCGTATGTGGATGAAAGTGAACGTAATTATTCGTTTCATTGGCAGGATGCAGATGACAGGCTAATCATCCGATGGGATAATGCTCCACATCACAGACACATAAAAACGTATCCCAATCATAAACATATTGAGGGAGAGGTGCGGGAGAGTTTTGAAATAACACTGAATGACGTTCCGACATATATTGAACAACATAATAAATTGAGAATTGAAAATTGAGAACGGAGAATTTTTTGCAGAACAGGGGTTGTAACTCCGTCTGCAA
This sequence comes from Desulfonema magnum, assembly GCF_017377395.1. GTDB lineage: Bacteria > Desulfobacterota > Desulfobacteria > Desulfobacterales > 4be13 > Desulfonema_C > Desulfonema_C magnum. Next base: position 3,045,139 of record NZ_CP061800.1, read on the forward strand.
TGTTTTGTGTTGTATTTAAAAGGAAAAAGGAGCCGAACTTTATACCAACTGGTCTGTGGCAACGCCCTGGACTCCTGAAATCAGGTACAGACCCGGGGGGGCTGTGTCAGGAGACGAGGCGGAAGAAATGCTTAATGCGGTGCGTGACAAACCTGACGGGGTACTGAGATGGATAATGAGATATTGGTAAAAGGGTTCCGTAAAATTGTCAGAATTCTGAGGCGGGAACAGGGGGAGATAGCGTTGTTCATGCTTAAGAGTGCTGATACTGATATTGCAGATTATTGGAATGTCATTGTCAGTACACCGGACTACGACAGCCTCACAACCAAAAAGGCTCTGAAACATCTGGTCAGCATACTTCGCAGTAATCTCAGCAAGGATGTTTTCAGAAGAATTCTCCGCGTGACTGTTTTAAAAACAGATGACCCTTTTACAAGGGAAATAAATCGGGCATTTAATGTGAAAAATTCTGAAGAATATATTCACTTATCTGTTGTGTCAGGTATTTATATCGAAAATGCCATCATTTTCGAGTCTGTTTCTGTCCCGTCTGCCGGGAAAATCAGACATAAAAAGAAACATTCACAGAATAAGATGGCTGATGTTCGGTAGTCAAAAGGATTATATATTGAAGCCCTCCCGATTTCCCGAATTTGACCGCAATCTTTTGCAAGTGGCTCCCCCTTCTTGATAATCGTAAAAATATGACTTGACTTTGTTCGATGTTTCAGAAACAACATGGAATGTTTCCCATCAGATCACTAATTCGGTCCGTGGCTTCAAAAATAATTGCGGCCAGAAACCATGATTTGGCAGTGGCTCTGATGATGGGAGCGAATATTCTGAGGTCCGGTGACAAGGCAGAGCTTTGGTGCCCTACAAGGGGGCAGATGAAGGATATTCAGAATCTCTGATTTCAGATCGGGAAGGGACAAACTATGCAGGAAGCAACTCTCAGTGAAGTCACTATAAAGGTTCCCGCCAATGTCGCTGACATGATAACGACCGGGGAGATCATTATCTTGCTGACTGACAAGGCGTTGAGCAGGGCGGAATATTACCGAAGCAAATGTTCGGAAATGGAACAGAGACACGGAATCGGATACACAGACTTTAAAAAAAAAGTTGAGGAGGCCGAAAGGGAGGTCTTTTCCGACTGGGATGATCTGCTCGTCTGGGAAGGATATCATCTTGGTTACAAAGAGTGGATGAACAAATATGAGGAACTGAGAAATTGTACAGTATAATATCAGCCCTGAACGGATCGGATATTTTTGTTTCTGCTGATGTGACCGAGCTTATTGACGAGTCATCCGTAAAACTGATCAAAGTCAGGGCATCTCTCAGAGACGGATTACTGCTGTAGATAACGGAGTTGAGCAGACCGGATTGTCAGAATATTCATACCACTGGCAAGATGACGGGGAACTGATCATGCGATGGGATAACAGTCCCCATTGGAGGAATGTCAGAACATTTCCTTACCACAAACATGAAGGAGACAGAGTATTGCCCTCCGCAAGAGTCCGTATCTGTGATGTGATAAAAGTGATGGAAGAAACATTGGAGCGTCAGGTTTGAGACAACATGGACAACCTGCTGTTGTTGCATAAAAAGGAATGAACCGGCAGGCAGATGAAGGAAAGGTCATTTCGTATGAGCAGGGAGGTGTTGTAAAAATGTGTTCCCAGCCTTCCGATGCTTTGCTTATGCTGAATTTTCAGAATATTTCAAGGTAAAGTTTCAAACTTTGATAAGGGTTTCTTATGCCCTCCCAATTTCCCGAATTTGACCGCAGGCTTTTGTAACTGGCTCCTTTCTGTTGGTAATCATAAAAAAGATTTGACTTTATCCGATATTTTAAATAGAAAAGATAGTTCTGATATTAAACAGGTGTTGCGATTCGTGGCTTGAAAAATCATTATGGCTAAGAACCGTAGAATGGCATTTGTTTTAATGATGGGAGCGCATGTTCGTCGGTCCGTGTGCAGTGCTGCCTGATTGTTTAGAGTCTATTTTTTGGTTGAGAGAACCGTCTCTGTTGAAATCAAAGCCATGATCAGACGTGAATGGTGATGATTTTAAATGTCACCAAATTTCCAGTTGCAAAGATGCGTTTCCGAACTGCCGATGCTTTGGAAATGTCGGGAATCTTTATGATATAACAGCTTAAAAATATTAAAAAATAAAGAACTGTCTGAGATTCCGAACTCACTTTGCAGTCAAATATAGAATTGAAAAAAATATAAATTTTGTAAGCAATGAATAAAAGTTACTCGTATGGAAAACAATATATTGAAAAAGATGATATTCAAGCTGTCATAGATGTGCTGAAATCAGACTGGCTCACCCAGGGACCGACAATAGGCAATTTTGAAAAATTGCTTTGCGAGAAACTAGGTTCATCCTATGCCACAGCAGTTGCAAACGGGACTGCTGCGTTACATTTGATGGCTCTTGCGTTAGGTTGGATGAAGGGGGATGTGGTGCTGACCACGCCTATTACATTTTTGGCGACAGCAAATTCTGTTTTATATGCGAAAGCCATACCCGATTTTGTTGACATTGATGGGGTTTCCTATACAGTTGATATTGATAAGCTTGAAGATAAGATTGAATATTATCAGAAAAAAGGGAAAAAAATTAAAGCTGTTGTTGCTGTGGATTATGCAGGCCATCCTTGTGAGTGGAAGCAACTTCGTTTTTTGGCAGATAAATATGAATTCCAATTAATCAATGATGCCTGCCATGCCATTGGCGCAATGTATAAAAATGAACATCATTATATATCAATGTATGCAGATACAGCGATATTAAGCTTTCATCCTGTAAAACATATCACAACAGGTGAGGGCGGTGCGATACTCACAAATAGTAAAGAATTTCAAGAAAAAGTAAAAATCCTGCGGACCCATGGCATGACAAAAGATGAAAATCGTTTGGAAAAAAATGATGGTCCCTGGTATTATGAAATGCATGAGCTTGGATTCAACTATCGCATCACAGATATTCAATGCGCTTTGGGAATAAGTCAATTGAAAAAATTGGAGCGGTTTATTCAGAGACGACAGGAAATTGCTCATTATTATGATAGTGTTTTTGAAGGGGATGAACGATTTATTATTCCGCAATGCGCTGAAGACATTTCTCATGCTTATCATCTTTATCCCTTGCAAATCAGATTTGACAGAATTTCCATAACAAAGAAAGCGTTGTTTGAGCGACTGAGGGGAAAAAATATATATTGTCAGGTTCATTATATCCCCATACATTTACAGCCCTATTATCGAAAAAACTTTGGTTTTCAGCCGGGTGATTTTCCTGTGGCTGAGAAATTTTATGAGCAGGAAATGAGTATTCCGGTTTATCCGCAGTTGGAAACTGAGGATTTGGAGTATATATCTTCTACTATCAAAATGTTGGCTAAATGAATTCATCGTTATACACTCTCGGTACAGCGCAACTGGGAATGCCATATGGCGTGGCAAATAAGCTTGGAAAACCTGATATAAAACAAGCATTCAATCTGTTAGACAAAGCGGTTGCTCTGGGGATCAGAAGTTTTGATACTGCAACAGCTTATGGCAATTCTGAAGAAATTTTAGGAGATTACTTTTATCAGAATCAAGGGATTGAGCATGAAATCATTACCAAAATCAAACCGTTGATTCTTGACTCACAAACGCCAGAGGATGTCGCAATTCAGGAAGTAAATGAGTCTGTGCAGGTTTCACTTGAAAGGCTGAAAATTGAGTCAATACCTGTTTTGTTGTTTCATCGCTATGATAATCTGATATGGGAAAACTGTTGCCTTCTTGATTATCTTAATAAGTTAAGCTATATTAAAAAAATTGGTGTTTCAGTCTATACGCCTGAACAGGCTGTCACGGCAATTGGTCTTGATGGAATATCAGCCATTCAGTTACCGACAAACCTTCTGGACATGAGGTTTATCAAAGCCAGGGTTTTTGATTTGGCCGAAAAAAAGGACATCCGAATATATATCAGGAGCGTTTATTTACAAGGCTTAATTTTGATGAATATCGAGGAAATACCATCTTATCTGAAAGTGGCTGAACCTTTTATCAGGCGATTAAGAGAACTGAGTGATTATTATAATCTTTCACTTCAGGAATTCACGGTTTCATTTCTAAAGGCTATCCCAGGAGATAATCAGATTGTCATCGGGTGTGAGGCTCCTGAACAGGTGACTGAAAACGCTCGGCTTATAAAGTCTGTTTCACAAATGAATCGGGAAATACGGGAAAAGCTATTTGAAAAAATGGGTGATATACCTGATTACGTCATTAATCCGTCTTTATGGAAGGTCAATATATGATTGCTACAATTGTTCAGGCGAGGACAGGTTCGACTCGCCTCCCCAATAAAATTCTGATGCAGGTTGAAGACAAGCCTTTGTTATGGTATGTCATCCATCGTCTGAAAAAAGCAGAGCGTATTCAGGATATTATCATCGCTACAACGACTAATGATGAAGATGATGCGATTCAGGCAGTTTGTGATGAGTGGAATGTCAAATGTTTTCGAGGCAGTGAAGATGATGTGCTGGACAGATATTATCAGGCAGCGAAAAAATTTGGTGCTGAAACGATTGTAAGAATAACGGCAGACTGTCCGCTGATTGATTTCAGGGTTGTGGATGAGGTGGTTCAATTCTTTCAATCCAATGATTATGATTACATCTCCAATGTTTTAGCTCCCCGCTATCCTGATGGAATGGATATAGAGGTTTTCAGATTTTCGGCTCTTGAAAAAGCATGGAAGGAAGCAGAATTAAAGTCGGACCGGGAACATGTAACACCGTATATTTTGAATAATTCTAGTTTCAATGGAAAAAAGCTTTTTACGGCGGATAACTATGGCTTTGATTCTGATTTTTCGCATCTTAGACTGACGGTTGATGAAATAGAAGATTTTGAAGTTATTAAATTTTTGATTAAAAATACAGAACCGGATGCCCCTTGGATGGATTACGTCGCATTGTTGACAAAAAATATGGATGTGATGCTGAAAAATGCAAAGTATGAACGAAATGAGGGGTATCAGAAATCTTTACTTGAGGATAAATATCAAACCCTAAGCGGTGGTGAGGCTCAATCAAAAAGTCTGGCAATGCAGGAACGTGCAAAACAGCGTATTCCAGGTATGACCCAACTGCTTTCCAAACGTCCGGATCAGTTTTCTTTGGGTGTATGGCCCGGGTATTACAAAAAAGCCAGAGGGGTTGAAGTCTGGGATCTGGATGACAAACGATATATTGATATGAGCATTGGCGGTATCGGTGCGAATGTATTGGGATATGCGGATCCGGATGTGGATGCTGCTGTCAGTGCCGCGATTCGGATGGGGTCAAGTTCCTCACTGAATTGTCCTGAAGAAATCGAGTTAGCTGATTTGCTGTGCGAGATTCATCCGTGGGCGGAAAAGGTACGTTATGCCCGCACCGGCGGGGAGTCAATGGCGATTGCGGTGAGAATCGCAAGGGCTTATACTGGCAGGGACAAGGTCGCATTTTGCGGTTATCACGGCTGGCATGACTGGTATCTTGCCGCCAATCTCCAGACAGAAAATGCTCTGGGAGAACATCTTCTCCCGGGGCTTGATCCGAGAGGTGTGCCAAAGGGGTTAAAGGGTACGGCTCTGCCTTTTCGCTACAATCAGTTAGATGAGTTGGAAACAATTGTTGCGAAACATAAGGGAGAGTTGGCAGCGATTGTGATGGAACCTATCCGAAACGACCCGCCGGAACCTGATTTTCTGGAAGGGGTACGCACTTTGGCGAATGAAACCGGGGCAGTGCTTATTGTTGATGAAATTTCAGCGGGATTTCGTATGAATTCCGGCGGCGCACATCTGATGATAGGGCTTGAACCGGATATGGCGGTTTTTTCCAAAGCCATCGGTAATGGCTATCCGATTGGTGCTGTGATCGGGAAGGGTGAGATCATGCAGGCTGCCCAGAGTACATTTATCAGCAGCACCTGTTGGACCGAGCGCATCGGACCGACTGCCGCACTGACAACGATTCGCAAGCATAAGGAAACTGATGCGGGAAAGCATCTGACGGATATCGGAAATCAGATACAGTCAGGGTGGAGAAAATTGGCGAAAGATCATGGTTTGTCCATTCATGTTGGCGGTATTCCGCCGCTCAGTCATTTCTCATTTGACAGCGAAAATGCCCTCGGTATGAAGGCTTTATTTGTTCAACTGATGCTTGAGAAAGGCTTTTTGGCTTCGACTTCTTTTTATGCGATGTATGCCCATCAGGTCGAACATATTAAAAAATATCTTCAGGCAGCGGATGATGTTTTCGCTCAGTTGAAGGATGCAGAAGAACATGGGAAAATTAGGGGATTGTTAAAGGGACAGCCTGCGATTCAAGGATTTAAGAGGCTTATATGAAAGCAATAAAAATCTCTGACCGGATTATCGGGAAGAATCGTCCGCCGTTTATCGTTGCCGAAATGTCCGGTAATCATAATCATTCTTTAGATCGGGCGTTGAAAATCGTCGAAGCCGCAGCAAAAGCAGGATGTCACGGTTTGAAAATTCAGACCTATACAGCGGACACAATGACGCTTGATTGTGATCGGGATGAATTTTGGGTAAATGATGATGACAGTTTGTGGAAAGGATATTCGCTTCACAAACTTTATCAGCAAGCTTATACACCGTGGGAATGGCATGAGCCGATTTTTAACCGCTGTAAAGAACTGGGAATAATTGGCTTTAGCACACCTTTTGACGAAAGTGCGGTTGACTTTTTAGAATCTCTTGAACCGCCAATGTACAAAATCGCTTCGTTTGAAAATATTGATCTGCCATTGATTGAAAAGGCGGCAGCGACTGGCAAACCGATGATTATTTCTACGGGAATGGCCACAGCAGCGGAACTGGATGAAACTGTTCGTACAGCGAGGAAAGCAGGATGTGATGATTTGGTTTTACTCAGATGTACAAGTTCATATCCGAGTACGCCTGAAGAATCGAACCTGTTGACAATTCCGCATTTGGAATCACTTTTTGATGTCTTTGTCGGTTTGTCGGATCACACGCTGGGAATCGGGGTTGCTCTTGCAAGCATAGCATTGGGCGCAACAGTGATAGAGAAGCATTTTACTCTGAATCGGGCGGATGGGGGCGTTGATTCAGCCTTTTCAATGGAACCGCATGAAATGGAGATGTTGGTCTGTGAAAGTATGAAGGCATATCAGTCATTAGGAAAAATTCATTACGGTCCTACGGAGAAAGAAAAGGATAGTCTCCAATATCGTCGTTCCCTTTTCGCGGTTGCCGACATAAAAAAAGGTGAAAAATTTACCAGAGAAAACATTCGCAGAATTCGTCCTGGGCATGGTTTGGTTCCGAAATATTATACAACAATTATTGGCAAAACTGCATCTCAGGATATTAAGCGGGGAACTCCTTTACGTTGGGAATTGATGGGATAACTGGTGCAAAAAGATATATTGATTATTCGGGCTGATGCGACAAAGGCTATCGGTACGGGGCACATCATGCGGTGTCTGGCTTTGGCACAGGCGTGGCAGGGTCATGGCAGAGGAAAGGTGATATTTGTCAGTTATTGTGAGAGTGAAGAACTGAAACAGCGCATTTATGAAGAGGGGTTTGATTTTGTTTCGATTGAATCACCATATCCTGATGAATCCGATTTGAAGCAGATGTTGGAAACTTTACGTTTCGCATCTGAAACGAACCTTTGGGCTGTGCTGGATGGTTATCATTTTGACGCGAGGTATCAGAAGATGATCCGGGAAGCCGGATATAAGCTGATGGTCGTTGACGATTTAAATAACTGTCAGCGTTATCACGCTAATATATTGCTTAACCAGAACTTAAACGCTGAAAATACCCCTTACTGCTGTGACACCGATACATGCCTGCTTTTGGGGCTTCAATATGTCATGTTGCGAAGAGAATTTTTGAGATACCAAAACAAAACGCGGCGAATTCCCGAAAGGGCAACAAAGATTCTGGTGACTCTCGGCGGCGCAGACACTTATAATGCCACGTTGAAAGTTATTCAGTCATTGAAGCAGATTGAACAGGGAAATTTGGAGATTAAAATCGTCGCTGGTCCGGCAAACCCGAGAATCAAAAGTTATGAAGAGGCAATTCCCGGTTTTTCATCTGAGATGAGGCTGTTATCTGCTGTCAACAATATGCCTGAACTTTTGGTTTGGGCGGATGTAGCCATTATTTGCGCCGGAGGAACACTCTGGGAATGCATGTTCATGGGTTGCCCTGTAATCAGTTTTGCTATCAATGAAGTTCAACATACCATTCTTAAATTTTTACATGACAAAAGTGTCGTATTATATATGGGATATGTTAAAACTACAAATAATGAAGCGTTGAGTAAATCAATTGAGAGCGTACTTCTATCTTATGAATTAAGAAGCAAATTTAGTGAAAAGAGCAGAAAGATGATTGATGGAAAAGGGATTTTGAGAGTTATTGACAGTATGACCGGACTGGGAAGAGAGCCGGAAAATCAAAAGGAAGTCGCTTATGTTTAATGATCAGACAATTTTGATTACAGGTGGAACAGGGTTTTTTGGCAGAAGGTGTACCGAAATCATACTTGAGCGGTATAAGCCCCGTAAGCTGATTATTTTCAGCAGGGATGAGTACAAGCAGTTTGAGATGTCGAAAATTATTTCAGAAGAAAAGTATCCGTGTATCCGATATTTTCTTGGTGATGTTCGGGACAGAAACAGACTATACAGGGCATTCGACAGAGTTGATTATATTATTCATGCGGCAGCACTGAAACAAATTCCCATACTGGAATACAATCCGATTGAAGCTGTCAAAACGAACATTGGCGGTGCCGAAAATGTCATAGCCGCTGCTGCTGACAGAGGCGTAAAAAAAGTGATTGCTCTGAGTTCAGACAAAGCGGCAAATCCGATCAACCTGTACGGTGCGACGAAATTGTGTTCTGACAAGTTATTCATTTCAGCCAATCAGTTTGTCGGAGGCAAAGGTACCAGGTTTTCGGTTGTCAGATACGGGAATGTTTTTGGAAGCCGGGGAAGTGTCATACCGTTTTTTATGAAGATCAGGGACAAAGGTGTATTGCCCATTACCGACGAAAGAATGACAAGATTCTGGATCACAATAGAGCAGGGTATTGATCTTGTATTGAAGGGTTTTCAAACTATGGAAGGAGGTGAGGTTTTCGTCCCCCGAATTCCCAGTATGAAAGTTGTTGATCTCGCCAGAGCTATTTGTCCGAATTGCAAATTGGAATTTATCGGCATACGTCCAGGTGAGAAGCTGCATGAAATAATGATACCGGAAGAGTCCGCACGTCGGACACACGAACTTGATACCCACTTTACGATATTCCCTGATTATGTTGATTTCAATGATCCGTCTAAGGGCTATCAGTTTGGAAAACTCGTTCCTGAGAATTTTGAATACAGTTCCAATACCAATAGCGAATGGCTGAGTGTGGATGATATAAAACAGCTCATTGCAGAATTTTATTAAAAATATCTGTTTGAGCATAAAAGAAGTGTAAAATTTATGGAATTTATCAATCTCAATAATTATATTCCGGTCAGGAATCCTCAGATAGCTCCGTTTTCACAACTTAGGAAAATGGAACCCCTTCTGATAGATCAGGAACTGCGAATTGTTGAACAAGTAAAAAACTTGGAATATGCTCATCAATTGGCTAAGTCGGGACACAAAGTGGTCAGGGTCAGGAAAATGACGATTCGGAATCCGCATGAGGACAGGATCGAATTTCCCAGACGGATCATTGCTGAAATGACGAGCAAATGCAATTTCTTTTGCAGAATGTGTCCTCAACAGAATTTATCCCGTCCGAGAATACATATGGAAGTTGACGCTTATAAAGCGTTGTTTGACGAGATTGAAACCTATGGTGTCGAAGGGTGTTGGCTGTATCATCTCGGAGAATCTTTGTTACATCCGCAGTTTAACGAAATCATTGAACACATCAGTACAAAGAAAAACCTTGGAAAAATTTGGCTTAGTACGAACGGTCAATATTTCACAGAGGATAAAATCCGAATAATATTAGCTTCAACCATCGGATATATTAACTTTTCTTTGCACGCGGTAACACCGGAAGTTTACAAAGAAGTGGCTCCCCAGGGGGATTATGAGGTTGTTCGCTCCAATCTTGAGACATTTCTGGAACTGAAGGGAGCGGACATTCCCAAAAAGCCATATCTTCATCTTCAAATGATTGAGCAGGAGCCGACAGCGGGAGAGGTTGATGCCTTTATTCGCATGTATCATGAGCGGTCCGAAATCGTCAGCATCAATATGTTGGAGTATGTTAATTTACCGAATAACAAAGATTACGGTATGCTTCAGAGAGAACGTAAGCCGCTAAGGTCGTGTACCAGAGTAAGCCGGGGAGATTGTTTTATTTTTTCAAACGGTGACGTGACATTGTGCGATGTGGCTTATAACGCCGAAATCTGTCTTGGAAATATATTTGAAAAATCTCTGTACGAAATATGGAACAGTCCTGAAAGGAAGAAGATACTTGAATTGAACCAAGAAGGTCGGATGTATGAAATAGAGTTTTGCAGGTCGTGTACCGACTATGATATTTAGGGGGGGCTGTTTTTATTTGTGACTGAGCGAAATTTAAAAATTATGATGGTTTGCCATGATACTGGCTCGGCAAATGCGATTTCTGCGCTGGCAAAGAACTGGGAATGTTCGGAAGATACACTCTTGCCGGTAAGTGCAGGTCCCGCCCGAGAAGTTTTCAAGCGTGAGAAAATTCTTCCTGTTGCATCGTTCTCCGATGACATAAAGGCGTCGGATGCGGAGAGCCTTTTAAACGCCTATTGTCCTGATGTTATCTTAACAGGCACAAGTCTTGATGCGATGACAGAACGTCTCTTTATCAGAAAAGCTTATGAGCGGGACATATTTTGCTTATCATTCATAGACTGGTGGACGAATTTTGGGATACGTTTTTCCACTCCTCGAACAAACGATTTGTATTATTTGCCTGATGTTGTGGCGGTTAGCGATGAGACTGCCATGGAGGGATGTATCAGCGAGGGAATTCCTGAAGATCGTTTGTTGATAACCGGCAACCCGTACTGGGAAAGATTACTGGCTGAAAAATCAGATGACAATGGGGAAGAAGCACGGACAAATATCAGGAAATTATTAGGTGTCTCAGAGGAAGATATTTTTGTTTTGATTATATCCGGTGTGATTCGTCATCTAAACGCGTCTCTTGGTTTTGATGAAAAGGACTTCTGGCGTTATATTACACCGCTTCCTGAAGAGACAAAAAACGGTCAGCGAATCAGGTGGGTAATCAAAAAACATCCAAGAGAGTCGAATCAGGATTTTCAGGAGATGGTGAATGAATATGCACCTGAAGTGTCCGTTATCGGGAATTTTTCCCCAACAGATGCTTTGCTGGCTGCGGATTGCGTATTTGGCACGGTCTCATCCATGCTGCTTGAGGCGGCCCTGCTGAAAAAAAGGGTTGTATCATTACAGCCAAACGTAAAAAAGGGAAAGCTGCAATTCCTGAGAATTTTTCAACAACTCGGTATCCCAACGCTCACGAATGAACAGGAAATTCGGAACATCCTTAATCAGTTGGTGAGCTTGGAAATACCCATACCGAATATTCTGAATCTTCCTGCTCCGATCAGAAGAGGGGAATCCCTGTGTATTATCGCTGACGCACTTCATTCAGGAAAGCGGCAAAGGAATGAAAATGGAGAAAAAAGGCTATAAAATCATTGAAGATCCCAAAGACGGATTTTTGCGTATTCATCCCATTCCAAGTGATGAGGATCTGAAGAAGTATTATGAGGAAGAGTTCTATCAGAGCTATCAGCAGTTTAATGACTCATCACTGGAAGTTCAAAAAGCACAAAAGGAATTTTTTGACTGGCGGTGGGGTGATATTCACCGTGTCTTGAAAAAATTCTTTAATGAGAAAGATGAAAAAGAGTCTCTCAGCATATTTGACGTGGGGTGCGGCTTTTCACAGGCACTTATTTATTTTAAAAATCAGGGTTATGAAGTCGCCGGCATGGAAATAGCCGAAGAAGCCGTCGAATATGCAAAAAAGGAAGATATCAATGTCATTCAGGGAGGAATTGATGATATAGACAAGGTCGGTGCAAAATACGATGTCGTGCTTATGCTTGATGTTCTCGAACACCTGCCCGGGCCTGCTGACGCATTGAAGGCAATTCGTGAGAAGATTCTTAACCCATCAGGTATGCTGGTTATTGACGTGCCTAATGACTTCAACGAGTTTCAAAAAGCCGCGGATGAGGTTCATCATCTGGATCAGTGGTGGTTTGTACCGCCCAATCATATCAACTATTTTTCCGTGCCATCGCTTCAGAAACTGGTTTCAGCCTGCGGATATGAGGTTTTTTATTGTGAAACAACATTTCCCTTGGAGCTTTTCCTGCTTATGGGGGATGTTTATGTGGGCAATTCCGAACTGGGGCCAAAATGTCATCAGAAACGAGTAACTTTTGAGCGGACCCTTCGTAATTCCGGGCGAGAGGAACTGTTGCATCAGTTTTACGAATCGCTGGCCAAGGTGGGACTCGGTCGGCAAATCGTTTTGTTCTGCTATCCCAAATCCTGAGAGAGAAGTAAGTCATGACTAAGATTGCTATCATTTTTCCGACACCTATAGCGACGATTCCTACGGGGCTGACCTATGTGATCAAGCGTTTCAAACAGAATGGCTTTGATGTCAGGGTGTTTATCAATACATTTAAAAAATTTAAAAACATGGATCAGATCAAGAATGATGTGATTGATTCCTTTAATCCTGATGTTGTCGGTCTGTCCTATGGCACATATAATATTCTCGAAGTCTATAGATTGCAACGCTTATGCAAGGAAGGCGGGTATTTTGTCATTGCCGGAGGGCCTCATCCGTCAATAGGCGCGGAAGAAAGCCTTCGGCACGGAGCGGATATCGTCTTTCGGGGTGAAGCGGAACTTGGCATTGATGATTTTTGCAGATGGTTTACAGACGGACAGGACAAAACCATGCTTGTGAAAATCCGGGGAGCCTCTTATATTGATTCGGAAGGCAGGGTTCAGCACAATAAAAAACCCCGGAGACTGATGAAAACCGATGAACTCGGAGAGATGGATGTATCATCCATTGACCTTGAACCTTTTACTGTTGCGGATGGCTCGGTAAAGGGGTTAAATGTGATTTCCTGCGGGCGTGGCTGTCCGTTTCGCTGTTCATTTTGTTCTCATAGTGACTGGTATGCATGGGGAAAGCGAAGTGTGGATAGTATTATCGCCGAAATGGTTCATAAGAATGAGGAATATGGAATCACCCATTTCTGGATGTCAGATGAAACCTTTACAATCCATAAGGACAGGATTCACGAGTTCTGCAAACGCTTGAGGAATGAAAAGCTTCCTTTTACATGGGACGCGGGGACCCGTATCAATTGCGTTGACGAATCCCTTTTAAAGACAATGAAAGAAGGAGGGATGACCAAGATTACATACGGCGTTGAAAGCGCGGATGATGAAACCTTAAAAAAAGTGAATAAGGGGTATTCCGCCAAAGATGCTTATGAAACTGTTTTGATGACTGGAAAACTCGGCATCCCCATGTATATCAATCTGATGACCGGATTCCCATGGGAATCTGTTGAACACGTTGAAAACAACATCAGGTTTATTAAAACCGTAGAAAAATATGTATATTGTTTCCAGTTATATGGTGCGGTGATTCCTTATCCTGACACCGGCATTTATGATGAGTATCATGATATTTATGGATTTACCAATTGGTGGATGCAGGAAGAATTTCAAGATGCCGGTATGGTTATTTATCAAAATGTGGCAAATCCTTATAAAGTGAGTACCTTTTTTCAGCGAAATCTGTATGATGATACCTATGTTGCCGAAGATTATTTTTTCAAATTCGATAAGCCTTATAAACAGGCTGTGGCAAAAATGGGTTTTCTGATAGGATGGAAGGCAATTTGCGCTCAATATAACTCACCTGTCAAATGTTATTTTAAATATGCTGTGGGAAGGGGATCGCAGCTTTTATATGAGATTTTTCCGAGGTTGGAGAAAAGAATCGTCGGTTCTTTGATCAAAACAAACAAAATCCATGAAGTCCGTCTTACTGGCAAATTCGTAGAAGAGTGAAAAAATGCATAGATCAAAGAATATGAAGATGTTAAAGAAATTGTACGATCAGGATACCAATATTATCAGGTACCTCAGAGAATCAGACGATTCTTCAACAAGCCTTGTCGAAGCCATATTGATTTCTTATGATTTGCAGGCGGGTTCATATACAGAGATATTGAAAGACCCCAAGGCAGAGAAATCTCAAATAAGATACACAACTGCCATCGCGGAATTGTTTGATGATAAGCATTGTGACTCAATTCTGGAAGCCGGTGTCGGTGAGGCAACAACGCTTGCGAATGTTGTAAATGCAATGGAAAATATACCGGGTGACATTCTGGGATTCGACATATCATGGTCCAGAGTTCACTACGGAAAAAAATATTCAAAGAACAAAAATGTGAATACGGTCTTATTTGTTGGGAGTTATTTTGAAATACCAATAGCGGATGACGCTGTTGATATTGTATACACTTCTCATTCAATAGAGCCTAACCGTGGAAAAGAAAAAGAAATTCTCTCCGAATTATATAGAATAACAAGAAAATATTTGATATTGCTGGAACCATCTAATGAGTTGGGAACCGAACAAACAAAAAAGCATATAAGAGAACAATATTATTGTAAAGATTTATTTAGGCATGCAAAAGAGTTGAATTTTAATGTGACTGAACACAGAATTTTTGATCACTCTACCAATCCTGCTAATCAGACCGCATTAATGATAATAGAAAAAGATATTCATAGTGAGTCGTGTGAGGATGACTTTTTTGCCTGTCCTTGTTGTAAAAATTCTCTGGTCTTACACAAAGGAAATTATTTTTGTGGCGACTGTCTGTTGATATTTCCGGTTATTGATGGCATTCCATGTCTGATGTCGTCATGTGGAATACTTGGAAGCAAATATATGCAAGAATTGTAATGTCGGGTTTATATCCATGAGTTTTTCCGTACAAATAGCTCCTTTTACCGAAAGATCCATAAAAAAGACTTTTTTATGGATCCAAAATCCGATGTTACGGCGTGATTTTTTGATGCGTGGCGAGCTACCGACGTTTGAAACGCATCTTGTATATTTTAAGAAAACATTAAAAGACCCCAGTCAAAAGGTTTTTGCCATTTTATGTAATGAAGAGCATGTCGGGAACTGCGGATTGAAACATATTGTTCTGAATAAGGAATCCGAACTTTGGATATATATTGGAGAAGAGAATTTAAAGAACAAAGGGGTGGCTTCAATAGCGACAAAGCAACTTGTTGATCACGCTTTTAATGAATTAGGGTTAGTGAGATTATATCTTCATCTTGCAGACTTCAATATGGCGGCTGTAAAACTTTATAAAAAACTGGGTTTTAGCGAAGTGCCTTTAAGGGATTCTTTCGAGTGGGCCAACAGAGGCGTAAAAATTATTCGCATGGAGTTATCAAAAAATATATGAATGTGTCAATGATGCAGCCAACATTCCTTCCCTGGCAAGGCTACTTCGAGCTTATCTATAAAGCGGATGTCTTTATATTCTTGGATGATTTTCAATTTTCAGTACAAGGCTATCATCAGCGCAATCGTTTATTTATAAATAAAAATAAAGCCGATTGGCATACTGTTCCGATTGACAAAAAATCTTCCTTTAAAAAAGCTCTCAATGAGACAAAAATCAACGAGAATATTCCATGGCGAAAAAAGATGTGGAAGCGTATAAAACAGAACTACGGCAAAACACCATATTTTGATATGATTGCTCTTTTTTTGGAAAAATGGTTGCTATCCACTTATAATTCTTTAGCCGAGCAAAATATGATTTTTATCAGGTATGTGTGCGAATCTTTTGCGTGGAAGCGTAAATTTGTTCTTAGCTCTTCTTATCCGTCTGAGAAAAAGCGGTCTGAGCATGTGGTAGAATTACTACGAAGATGCAACGCAAAACAATATTACTGCGCTTATGGTTCATTTGACTATATGCTGGAGGACAAAGTTTTTCCCTTAGATGATATTGACGTTTTTTTTCAAAATTATGATCCAAGACCTTATAAACAAATTCTTTCCGATAATTTCATTCCTTACCTTTCCGTTCTTGACGCTTTGTTCAATATCGGATTTGACGCAACTGCTGATCTGATTGTCAATGGAACCGAAAAGTGGATGACGTGGGAAGATATGCTTTCTCTTTATGCTAAAGAATTCTGAGGTAAAAACGAATATGCCGCCAAAAATTGTTTTGATATTAAATCATGCTGAACGAGAGATAAAGACGGTTGAGAAAGTCCGGTCAGCAATTCAAAAGATCAATCCACAAGCCGAAGTACATATACTTGAATATCGTGATCCCGATTTTGCTATAAAAACATTGGATATCAACCCTCATATCATTATGACTTTTCCCTTTACAGCGATATCTACGTCATATTCTTTTTACATACTGAAACATGCTTTGAATTGCGTATTGATTTGTTTCCGGGCTGAAGGCCTTATTATTGGTGATACATCAATTCTTATTGAAGCACTGGTGGGTTTGGAAAAATATGGGAATAATTTCATTGATTATGAAGTCTTTTGGGGAAGAAATCCTGCTCAACTAGTAGGAAATGCACTTTTAGAGAGAAATAAAGTTTCCTCAATTGACAGAATTAAATATTTTGGGTGTCCTTTTTTTGAAGATTATACCGGGCCGGTTCGTAATGTCGAGAAGGTGTTATCTTCTCATATCCGTTCCAAACTTGGCCAGTATCAAAAGGAAAAAATTCTTTTATTTGTTACAGGATTCTCTTATGCTGATTATTCTCCTCAGGAGATAATCGGATGCGGGGACCAGGTGGATAGAAATGCTGAAAATGCACAAGAAGAATTTGAAGACATGTTGTTAGTCGTTGAAAGAACGA
This sequence comes from Desulfonema magnum, assembly GCF_017377395.1. Taxonomy (GTDB): domain Bacteria; phylum Desulfobacterota; class Desulfobacteria; order Desulfobacterales; family 4be13; genus Desulfonema_C; species Desulfonema_C magnum. The sequence goes on from NZ_CP061800.1 coordinate 3,062,227, forward strand.
AAAAACTGAGGCAGATGTGGATTGACTCTATTATCAAAAACGCTCTTAATTATCCGGAATTGTTGTTTATTATTAAAACTCATCCTCAAGAGAATGCTCACTATAAAAGTAAAAACCTCAATCCTTACTCGGCATTTCAGGATTATAAAAACATCCTTCTTATTATAGAGAATATCCCTTTTTCATCAATTATACATGAGTGTGGAATACTGTTTCATTATGCTTCAACTACGATGCTTGAAGCCTACCTGTCAAAAATACCATCAGTCTGTATTTACTCAAAAGAATTAAGAAAAATTCATTGCAAACGATTAGATTTTCCTAATGAGTTAGAAATATATTCTACCACATCAGTTGATATTGGCGACATTCCTTCGCTTATATCTTCTCATGTGGCTGAACCTATTCAATTTAAACGAAATGAGAGCGTCGAAAAATATTTGGAAGATCAAATAAATCTGAAAATAGGTGAGAATTATAACCCTTCAGAACGGATTGCTCATTTTTTGCTTTCTCTTATTGATAAGAAAGAAAAAGCTCAGGAGATTTCCCCCGATGATAAATATCTGATAAATTCTATTCGCACAAACTGGCCCGGACAGAAGATAATTCGTGATTTGATAAACAAAGGCATTTCAAAAATACAAAACAACGAATTTCAGGATGCCTTGACCACATACTTGGACAAAACTCTGAAATTGGCGCAAGCCGGACAGTTAAAAGTGCAGAAATTGCAATATTTCCGATCAATTTGTCTGGGCAATATGGGCTTAATTGATGACGCTATTACGGCTATAAAACAGGAACTTGCGGATAATCCTGATGATAGTCAGGCACAGGATTTATATCGTCAGTTGCAATCTGTGCCACAAGAAAAGAAGAAAAACGAAACTCAATACCCTGAAGAATTTACCCGATTGATCCCCGAAACATTCGCAGTGGAAACCATTCTGGGTTGTGATTTGAAATGCCCTGAATGCGCCGTTGGCGGAGATTTTGTCACCCGAAAAAAAGGCTGGATGCAATTTGACCAGTTTAAAATCATCGCTGACAAAATCCGCCCTTTTTGCAAACATCTGTATCTGCATATCTGGGGCGAGCCCATGCTGAACAAAGACATTTTCAAAATGATCGAATATGCATCTGCTTTCACCAGCACCAATATCAGCACCAATGGGAAATCAATGACGGAGGAGAAAGCGGAAAGGCTTATCAGATCAGGAGTTACAGATATTATTGTCTCCATTGACGGCGTTTCTCAGGAAGTTTACGAAAAATACAGAGTCGGTGGTCGTGTGGAAAAAGCTGTGGAAGCCTTGAAAATGCTTCAGCATTTTAACCAGAAATATGGCAACAAGGTTCACATCATGCCGCAATTCATTGTTATGAAGCATAACCACCATGAAATGAATGGGTTTCGGAACCTGTCCGAATCTTTGGGACTCAGACCGCTGTTCAAATCGCCATATATCCGAGACCCGAATTCACATTTTTCAGCTTCGGATGACCCCCGTTTCCAACGCCCTTGCTATCCTGATATGGCTTCACTCAGAGCCGCGATGTGCGAATGCGACAGTGTGAGAAAAGCCTTTAATATTCTGGTGGACGGTTCTGTGGTTGCCTGCTGCCATGACTACGAGAAATTTACCTTTTTCGGTAATATGTTCGAGCAGGATGTGATGGGAATTTGGAACAGCGAAAAATATAAGAAATTTCGCTGGAATGTCATGTCCGGCAAAGCACCAAAATTTTGTAGGGAACGCTGTATGTCCTATTTCCTTGAACATCCTGAACAAGCTTTGACAGATGAGCATAAAGATCAGGTATTGGCTGAAAATCCGGGCAAAACCGAATTGCATAAACAAGACGGACTTAAAATCAATTTATGTAGCGGTTCGATAAAGCTTGAAGGGTATGTCAATATTGATATTTTTTCGGGTTCGGACATTATTTTGGACTTGGAAAAAGACCTGCTTCCCTTTCCCGATAACAGTGCAGATATTGTAGCCTGTATTTCTGCGATTAATTATTTTAGCAGACAGCGGGCATCAGAAATCATCAAAGATGTCCACAGGGTATTAAAGCCCGGGGGTATCGCCCGTTTTGGAACGCAGGATTTACATATCTTGGCAAAAGAATATCTGAAAAAAGATTCGGAATTCTACTCTCAAAAACTTCCTGATGGTCGGAATCGTTTTCCGGGAAAGACTATCGGAGATAAATTCAATGAATTTTTCTACGGGTTTCAAAGCGGTAACAAACATTGCAAATATGTTTATGATTTTGAGAGTTTGAAAGTTCTTTTTGAAGAAGCCGGTTTTTCGTTTATCGAACAAAAAAACTACCGTGAAAGCCTTATTCCTCAAGTCGCACAGCTAGATAACAGACCGGAACAGATGTTTTTTTTAGAGGCGATTAAAGACAAGACAAATTCCGCTGTTTCCAATGCGGAAATCACCCGGGTATTAAATGAAATAAAATCATCTGTTCAGGAAAGAAAAACAGAAGCGTCTGCATTGGACAGCATGAGAAATCAGGCATTCCGCTTATGGGAAACCAATGAAAAAGAGCGGGCATGGCAGCTTTTATTAAAAGTCCTTGAACTACAGCCGGACGACCGACAGACCGTTCTCAAATGTGCGGAAATTTTGGGCAGCTTAAATAAATTTGAAGACTTGCTAAAGCTTTGTACAAGTTTTCTTAACTTAAAGCCGGATGATGCTGAAATCAGAAGAATAGCTGGAGAAGCTCAAAATCGAGTAAAAGAGAATTCACCCGATAGTAACGGACTCGAACAACGACGGCTTGAGTTAAGGAAATTCAATGAATTTTCCAATGCGGTTCATCCTGATGAAACCCATCTTTCCGCGTGTATGCAATGGCTGATAAAAGCGCAGGATGTGAACACCGGCGGCGGAGTGTCCGCGGCGTATCATATGGATTCACAGCGTTGGGATGTGGATTACCCTGAAACCACAGGATATATTATTCCGACCTTTTTGTGCTATTCCAAATTGACAGGCGATGCGTCTTATCGGAAACGTGCTATTGACATGGGAAATTGGGAAATAGCGATTCAATCGCCCGAAGGCGGAGCCGGAGAGCCAGTTGGTGTGTATGGCTTACGTCCCCGTGTCTTCAACACCGGACAGGTTATTATCGGATGGGTAGCTCTTTATGCGGAAACCGGCGATCAGAAGTATTTGCAGGCAGCCCGAAAAGCCGCAGATTGGATCATGGAAAATCAGGATCCGGACGGCAAATGGACAAAAAGCACCTATAGCGGACCCAAGGCATATAAAAGCAGGGTGGCATGGGCATTATTGGAATTATATGGTGTAAGCAAAGAAGAAAAATACCGTATAGCGGTGGAACGCTCCGTCAATTGGATATTTTCCCAAGCTTCTGCCAATGCCTGGTTTGCAAATAACAGCCTGAGTGATCCCGGAAAGCCTTGGACTCATCTGGTTGGTTATGTGCTGGTTGGTCTGATGGAGATTTATAGATTGAATATAAACAATCCGCAGTTTAAAAATGTGCTGAATCTTCTGCATCATGCCGCAAAAAATATTTCCATGTTTTATGCAAAATTAAAAGAAGCGACCCAACAGGGATATTTTTCAACGCTTCCCGGAACATTGGACAGCAATTGGTCCAGCAGTGATAATTGGTCTTGTGTAACAGGTAATGCCCAGATCGAATTTTTCATGAGGAGAATGTCCAAATATACAAATGATCCATCGCTGAAATCATCTGCGGATATGCTATTAAATGACTTGAAAATGTTTCATCTGCTTGGTAGCGTAACGGATCCCAATATTTCAGGAGGGTTAGCCGGAAGCTGTCCTGTGGGCGGTCCTTATCTCGGGTATTCAATACCCAACTGGGGTGTCAAATTTTTTGCAGACAGCCTTTTGCAGAGACTGCTTCCTGAACAGGAGCAAAAATATTTAGGATAACTCAAAATGAGAATAATAGAGGATGGTCATTATGAATGCAATAGCTTATTCAAATTTCAGAAAAAATTTTGCTAATATAATGGAAAAAATATGTGAAGATCACGATCCGGTAATTATTACTCGTAAAAATTTAAAACCGGTTGTGATGATGTCTCTTGAGGACTACAATGCCATTGAAGAAACAATGTATTTATTACGCAGTCCTGCCAATGCCGCCCAATTACGTGCCAGCATTGCCGAATTTGAAGCCGGTAATTTTAACATACGGAAAATGATTGATAATGATGATTGCATGGACTGACCGGGCTTGGAACGAATACTTGTACTGGCAAAAACATGACAAAAAAATTGTTAAACGGATCAATGAATTGATACGAGATATCAAACGTCATCCTGAAGAAGGCATTGGTAAACCGGAAGCACTTCGTTTTGATTTGTCAGGAAAATGGTCGCGCAGAATCAATCAGGAGCATAGACTGGTGTACCAAGTCATTGATGAGATGATAGTAATTTTTCAGTGTCGTTATCATTATTAATAAAACAGCAAGGTGAAGATCGGGATGACTTATAATTTGGGCAGGCGTCAGAAGTTCAGAATAAACCTGAGCGGATTGCAGAATGACCTGAGCATCGCCAGAGAGAAGTTCCAAAGCCGCACTTTTTCAGAGGCATTTGACATCTATGAGCAATTGATCGCCGCGTATCCGAAGCAGGCAGTAGAATTGCTTGCCGAAGTCTATGATTGCTATCAACGATTTCCGTACAAAGACCGATATAATCTTTATCAGGCACGTCAGTTTGATTTCGGCATCAAACCTTCTGATAAGGTGCTGGATATCGGAAGCGGCCATATTCCTTTTCCTCTTGCCACACATTTGGCTGACATAGCCTTGGAGGATCACAAATACGGAAGGGCAGGTGTTCCATTCAAATATGTTGAGGGAAAGCCGGTTTTTGAATGCAGTGTTGAAGACACACCTTTTGAAGATAAAGAGTTTGATTTTGTTTACTGTTCCCATGTTTTGGAACATAGTCAACATCCTGAAAAAGCCTGTCAGGAGCTGATGAGAATTGGCAAAAAAGGGTATATTGAAACGCCCACAAAGGGAAAGGATATATTTTTTGACCAAGCGAAGGTTTCCAATCATAAAATATGTGTAGAAGAGTTTAATAGCCGATTGATTTTTACAGAATACACACCTGATGAAATTGAGGGAATGCAGTGTAATGTTCTGATGCAAATACATTCAAATCCGCAAACAATTCGTGAGAAAGCTTTTTCAGCATTAATGTATTTAAAACCTTGTTTAATAAATACAATGTTTTTATGGAGTGACAAATTTGAATACGAGGTTAGAAAATTTTTTACGGATGTTGGTGATAAGGATAAAAAAAAAGCTTCTGTAAATAAAGGAACTGTAGGAAAAGAAAATAATGATAACAGTGAGTTAGACTGTTACTTGGATTCAATATCAGGAATATCTTCTTATAATAATCAGAACCCATTAATCATACTGACAGACAAGCTTTTTAATTCTGGGTACTTGGATGAAGCAAAAAAAGTATGTGATTTAATCGTGAATCAATTTGGAGAAAATCCTGCGGTAATTAACCTGACCGAGTGCATAAGAAATAAACAGAAGCAAATGAACCAATAATTTATAGAAAATCAGAAAATATTTTGAATGAGGAAAAAAGGAGATGCAATTAGGCCATGAACAATCTGCTGATTTGCCATTGGAAAGAACGGAAAAATCACTTTTGAAGTTTTTACAAATTCATACCTTTTATGTCCACTATCTGAGCAATTATTATAAAGCAAATCCCTCTCTTTCTTCTGCCTCATTTAAAGAACAAATTGATGATTTACTCAGAGACGGTCTCGGCGCTATTCACATGTTTGCCCCCTATATGAACGAATTGGAGGATTATGAAGCCCAACTGATCATAGCGAATAACCCCTATTCTCAGCAACAATGGATGCGTGAAAATCATGTCTTACTTACGAATGATAAGGACTGGATGTATGAAATATCAAGAAGGCAGATAGAACATTTAAAACCTGATGTCCTTTACCTTTCCGATCCGATAACATTTGACAGTCGGTTTGTCCGTTCATTGTCGTGGAAACCATCACTGATAATTGGCTGGCGAGCGGCAAATATTCCCGAAGGTACGGATTGGTCGGAGTTTGATATCATGCTATCCAGTCTTTCTGCTTTAAGAGAGACCGCTCTTACCTTAGGTGCCAAATCAGCGGAGCATTTTTTCCCGGGATTTCCTGTTTTCATACATGAAATGATTCGTGATGTGCAACAGCCTTCCTATGATGTCGTTTTCTCAGGGCAATGGACATTAAATCAGCATCCTCGCCGTAATCATTACCTGACAGAAATTGCCAAAGCAGCTTCACAACCGGGGCAGGAATTTTCCTGTGCCTACTATCTGAGCGGTCAGACCGATAAGATTGTTCCTGAAGTGGCAAAGTATAATTTAGGGGCACATTTCGGAATTTCGATGCATCGTGCCCTTCGCTCTGGCAGGATTGCTATTGATGCCAGAGGGATATTAGAGACAAAAAATTCTGCTCATCAAGAGACAACAGACCTTGCTGTTAAGGAAACTGCTAATATGCGAATATTTGAAGTAACCGGCAGCGGCGTTTTCCTCTTGACAGAATATTTTGAAAATCTCAGCCAGTATTTTGAACCGGGAAAGGAAATTGAGACTTTTCGTGATGAAAAAGAACTGATTGACAAGATTCATTATTATTTGGCAAATCCTGATAAAAGAGAGGCTATCGCACAACGGGGACATGAACGATGCTTGCGGGAATACTCTATGCAAAACAGGGCGCTGGAGTTTGACAAAATTATACGCAAGCATCTCGCACAAAAATTTAATTCAATGAGTCCGCAAACCGATAACAAGAATAGCGAAAACAAAATGATCAGAAAAGAAATAAATAAAGAAGGCTGGGATGCCTACGCACATAATTTTGACAAGTACAAAAAAGACGAAAAAATTCCCGGGCTGGTTTCGGAAGATCACACGCAAGTCCAATATCTGGGAGATGAATGGAATGTGATGTGCAAGGCTATGCGACACCCCTACGGCATTAATGTTTTCTCTGTCGAGGAATTCGCCAAATATCTGAATGATCATTTTGTCTCCTCTTACCTCCCGGAAGGTAATAATCTGAATATCATGGAGATCGGCCCCGGCGGCGGAAGGGTTACTCAGTTATTGTTGCCAAGATGCCAACATCTTTACGCAGTAGATATTTCGACTGAAATGCTTAATCAGTTGAAACAAAGATTTCAAGATGAAGAGAAAATTCAGTATATTATAACAAACGGCTCTGAAATAAAGGAAATTCCTCCAGCGTCTCTGGATGTAATGATTTCTTTTGATGCCTTTGTTCATATGGAGCCTTATGAGATATTCCGTTATTTGGAAATCACAAAAGCATTGCTAAAAGAAAACGGGGTTGGCATTCTCCACTTTTCTGATATGGAAACCCCTATCGGATTTCAGAAATTCAGAGATGATGTTCCTTCTCTTGTGCAAAGCGGAGCAAGCTTTTATACATTTTCGGCAATGTGTAAGAGTATTATGCGCAAGTTTCTTGAGGAACTCGGTTTTGAAGTTATAACGATTACCAATGATATCATACCCAGAGACGCTGTCGCGGTTTTCCAACTGAAAGGTAATCAGAAAAAGAATCATCAAAACATTGAGATGCTTCTTGAACAAGCTGTTAAACATTTGAATGCGAATAACAACACAGAGGCACTTGCCCTTCTTGATAATGCCATCTCTCTGAATCCTGGGAATCACTCAGTACGTTATGGCAGGGCTGTAGCGCTTGCACGGCTCGGACGAATGGATGAGGCGATTGACACATTGAATGCTCTGCTGTCTGTCGAACCGAATCATGAAAAAGCACAAGCATTACTTAATGAGATATTTGTAGCTTTCGTATCAAATCTGATGGTACAGGCGGCCAATGCCTTAAATGCAAATAAGAACAATGAAGCATTTGCTTTGCTGAACAAAGCCAAATCATTAAGAAAACCGGCACAGGGACTTGACTATTTGCGGGCAATTTATTTTTTAAGGATTAATCAGCCAGTTTCAGCCCGTGAAGCTTTGCAGGAGGAACTCCGATATTTTCCGAACAACGAAGATGCCAAAAAAGTACTCAGTCAAATTTCTGCCCAGTATCCGCAATTGGCTTCTCCTAAAATTGACGATCCGGAATTTCAGGAATTGCTTCAGCTTATTCGCCCATACACCATGTTGAGCGAGGAACGTCTCTTTTCCCTATTTTCTTTGGCAAAGCAGGTATGTTTGGAAGATATTCCCGGAAATTTTGTTGAATGTGGCGTTGCCGCCGGAGGCTCGACAGCCTTATTGGCCACAGTTATCAAACGCTACAGCAAACGCCCCCGATGGCATTACGCTTTTGATTCCTTTGAAGGTATGCCAACACCCACGGAACAGGATAAGGACGGCAGAGGTGTCGGAGCCGAAGCAACGGGCTGGGGAACAGGCACATGCGCCGCACCAGAGGAAAGTGTAAAAGAAATCTGTGCAAAGCTTGGTGTCTCAGATATTGTCAAACCAGTGAAAGGATATTTTGAGTCCGCTCTGCCCCAGATGAGAGACAACGCCGGAATGATTGCGCTTCTGCATATGGATGGCGACTGGTATGAATCAACAAAGGCAATTTTACATAATCTGTATGACCATGTTGTTAATAACGGGTTTATTCAGGTGGATGATTACGGGTATTGGCAGGGATGCAAAAAGGCGATCCATGAATTTGAATCGTTAAGAAATCTTCAGTTTGAGATTAATCAAATTGACGGAACAGGTGTCTGGTTCCGCAAACCGGATAAATTTCCTGTCAATGAGTCACTTCCCTCTTCGCTTGTCACCGACTTTCAGAACAGTGACCCTTCTCGCAAAGGCGTTGACAGTCAGATGTCGCAGAATGAACGATTTCAATTATTTTATGCAATTCGGAAGCTTCTGCCTGCCAAATCATCTCCTCTGCGATTTGTCGAAATCGGTTCCTGGGCCGGAGCCTCTCTTCTGCTGATTCATGCGGCTATAAAACAGAGAACACCAAATGTTCAGGGATTTTCCATTGAACCGGGCGGACAGCCCCAGTTCTACGAAGTCCTCAAACATCTCAGCAATGAGGTGTCACACCTTCATATGTTTTCACATCAGGCTGCGCCTCAGTTGAAACAGTTCTTTGAGAAAGACGGCAATTTTCCTGAATTCATCTTCATTGACGGTAGCCATACTTATGAAGGTGTCCGGCAGGATATTACAGATTTCTTTCCGCTCCTTGCTCCCGATGGAATAATGATTTTCCATGATTATCTGCCAGCGATGAATGATGAAAACCGAGAAGCGATTTTCTCCCATCATGGTGGAAAAGAACCGGGAATCCGGCAGGCATGTCAGAAATTAATGGAAAACACCTATCATTGTGAGGTCATTGATATCCCATTACTCTGTCCCACTGACCCGACACAGACCCAGCCGCATCTGCCCATTATTCCGGGAGTGTTTTCGACCCTTCGGGCATATCGGAAATCTGTGTAGCGATTTTCACTCTCATCAAGGTGCCATGTTTGTACGAATGGATTGAATGATAAACGGGCTAAAAATATGGCACCCTGACGGGTCTAAAAACAAGGAGAATATCATGGACACAAGTTTGTTGAGGAAGATTAATGTCAGCTATGACAGTGCCGGAAACTTAAATATCACTATTCCCGAATCATGTATCCGGAACTTTGAAAAGCCGCTGCTCCTTAAATCAGTTACGCGTGCCATTGCAGCCTCAGAAAAACAAAGACATCCCCCCGGAAATTGGAAGTATGACCCGGCTCGGGATATTGTGGGAATATGTCAGAGCGATGTGAATGACGGTTCTGTGAATCACGACGCATATATTTACGGGGCGGACTGATGCAATATTTTACAGATACGGGGGCATGGATTGTGCTGGCAGATAAAAAAGACCGATATCATCAAAATGCGAAAGAAGCATACAATGTGATTCTGAGTCGGAATATCTCTTTGGTAACAACAGATTATATTTTTGATGAAACAGTGACGTGGTTGCGCTACAAAATCGGACATACTATAGCGACGGACTGGGGACAAAAACTTCTCAGCAGTCGTATGGTTGAAATTGTTCAGATTTATGACACATATCTGAGGCCGGCATGGAACATTTTTCAAAAATATTCCGACCAGAAATTCAGCTTCACTGATTGCACATCTTTTGCAGTGATGAAGGCACTCGGTCTTGATACAGCTTTCGGATTTGATGATCATTTCAGAATTATGGGGTTAAATCTGATTCCATCACTATCGAACAAAAAGAAATAAGCATGAAATTAGAAGAACTTTTAAGCCAAAAAATTGAATTGTCCGATTTGTTAGAAAAAGCAGGACGTTCTGAAAAAAAATATAAAGTTGTCCACCTTTGTATGCAGGATTTCGGAGGCGCAGGAAAGGCGGCATACCGATTGCACAAGGGACTGCAATCCATTGGTCTTGATTCTGCCATGCTTGTGCTGAACAAAAAAAGCGGCGACCCGACCGTTAAAGTGTTGCCCGTCAGTTATGCCGGGGATAAGGTAAACTGTCTGGATGCCCCTGCTTATAATTCTCCGATATGGAACCAACAATGCGGAAAGTGGCAAACCCTGTTATCCAATTACCCCGGACGTCCTGCCGGACTTGAAATGTTTACAGATGCGGAATCAAGTGTCAGACTTGATCACATTCGAGAAATACAGGAAGCTGATATCATCAACCTTCACTGGGTTGCGGGTGCTATGGATTATTCCAATGCAGGTTTGGCTTTGATGGGTAAGCCCATTGTATGGACGCTTCATGACATGAATCCCTTTACAGGCGGATGTCATTATACAGGAAATTGTCTCAAATATAAAACCTCCTGCGGCGCATGTCCCCAGTTAGGTTCTGATATTACAGATGATCTTTCATACCATACATGGAATCACAAACTGAACGCTTATAGCGATTTAAACATACACATTGTTGCGCTGAGTCGCTGGCTTGCCGGATGCGCAAAAGAAAGCGCATTGTTTTCAAGGTTTCCCATTGATCTTATTCCGAACGGATTTCCTTTGGACATATTCAAACCTTACCCAAAAACACAAATTCGAAAAGCTTCAAATGTCTCCGAAACCGCAAAATTAATTTTATTCGGCGCAGATTCTGTTGTAAACCAGAGAAAAGGCTTGGCATATCTGTTAGAAGCCTTGAACAGATTTCCCCTGAAAAGCGGACATGAGTATATCCTTGTCACATTCGGCAATTTTCCACAAGGTGCAAATATTACGTCTAAATATCAGGTCCTCAACACAGGTCAGATAGCAGATGAAAATCAGCTTGCTTTGGTTTACAGCGCGGCTGACCTCTTTGTTCTTCCGTCTCTGGAAGATAATCTCCCGAATACAGTTGTTGAGGCAATGGCCTGTGGTCTGCCAATAGTCGGTTTTGATATCGGGGGAATGCCGGATATGGTGGAACATGGAAAGACTGGTTATCTGGCAAAGCCAAGAGATATTGCCGGATTAGCTGAAGGCATTAACTGGGTCATATCGTCTTATGACAACGGTGTCAATTTTTCTGAACGATGCAGGGAAAAGGCAGAGAAAGAGTATGCGCCTGATGTTCAGGCTAAGGCATATAACGAGTTGTATAATCGGATATTGGCAGACGAGCTATGATTGCTACGGCTGTCCCAAAAAAAGCCGACGACGATTTTTCAAGAGCGTTACAAATTGATCCGAATGAGCGAAACACCGTCCTGAACTGTGTCAAACTCTTCAAATTCCACAACAAAATTCAAGATGCAAAAGCCCTCTGTTCCTCCTATCTGCAAACAAACCCCGGCGATTCCGTCATCACCGAGGCATTAAGACGTTTGGAAGCTTAGAAAAGACAAGGTTATCTGGCAACGCCAAGAGATATTGCCAGATCAGTTGAAGGCATTAAGCGGGTTATCTTATTTCGAGCTGATGCGCCATGATATCACATTTCCGCTTTATGTGGAGGTGGATGAAATCTGCAACCTGGCATGTCCTGCTTCGCCGATTCACTATCAGTCTGACCCGGTGCAGACCACCAAGACCAGCGTACACGGCGCAATCAACATGCCGGGACTGGCCAGGCGGGTCAAAGCAAAAATCTTTCAGGCTTCCGCCAGCGAAGTGTATGGGGATCCGCATATCCATCCGCAGACGGAAAGTTACCGGGGCAACGTCAGCTGCATCGGGCTGCGATCCTGCTACGACGAAGGCAAACGATGTGCGGAAACCCTTTTTTTTGACTACCATCGTCAGCACGGTCTGAACATAAAAGTCGCCCGGATATTCAATACCTACGGACCCCACATGCACCCCGATGACGGGCGAGTCGTTTCCAATTTTATCATTCAGGCCCTCAGAGGCGATCCCGTCACCATTTACGGAGACGGATCGCAAACCCGTTCTTTTTGTTATGTAGATGACCTGACAGAAGCCTTTATCCGGTTTATGGATTCTCCGGATGATTTTACCGGTCCGGTCAATCTCGGAAATCCTCGGGAATTTACAATTCTTGAGTTGGCAGAAAAGATTATTCGTCTGACAGGCTCCTGTTCGGAAATTGTGTTCAGTTCATTGCCATCAGACGACCCGAAACAGCGGCAGCCCGATATCCGCCTTGCAAAAGAGAAACTGGGATGGGAGCCTGAAATTCCGCTGGAAGAGGGTCTGAGACGCACCATTAAATATTTTGATGCTTTGCTGGCGAAGAATAAGACCGGTTTAAAAAATTGAAAAGCACTTGAAAATAATTTTTCCAAGCACGGCCCGGAAACCCCAACAGAAAGAATCATCGCAGACATCTCCCCGAATCCTCCTAAGAATAATGACAGATAAACCATCCAAGCCCCGTAGAGGCGGCATATTTGTAGAATAAGCGCAGATAAACCGCCCAAGCCCCGTAGGGGCGGCATGTTTGTAGAATAATGACAGATAAACCATCCAAGCCCCGTAGGGGCGGCATATTTGTAGAATAAGCGCATATAAACCATCCAAGCCCCGTAGGGGCGGCATATTTGTAGAATAATGACATATAAACCATCCAAGCCCCGTAGGTGCGGCATGTTTGTAACAAAGCGAGGGATAAAATTAAAATGGCAAATTCATACATACAGGCCTATCTGCACTACGTTTTTGCCGTGCAGGGAAGACAGAATCTGATTTATGAAGGCAATCAGGAAGAATTATATAAATACATTACCGGCATTGTGACGAACAAAGGGCAGAAGCTCCTGGCGGTCGGCGGAATGCCCGATCATGTGCATGTGTTCATCGGGATCAGCAGGTCAATGGATATAGGGGGCTTTGTTTCCGCAATAAAATCAAATTCGTCCCGGTTTATCAATGAGAAAAAATGGATCTTGGGAAAATTTCATTGGCAGGAAGGTTACGGTGCGTTTTCATATTCCCGGTCCCAGATTGACAGCGTTATCAAATATATTCTCAATCAGAAAAAACACCATGAAAAACGGTCATTCAAAGATGAATATATTGAATTATTAGAAAAATTTGATGTATCGTATGATGAAAAATATTTGTTTGATTGGATTGAATGATAAATGCTGTATGCTACAAAGGGCTACAAACATGCCGCCCCTACGGGGCTGTAAATATGGTTCTTCCGGGGGGGCTACAAACATGCCGCCCCTACGGGGCTGTAAATATGGTTCTTCCGGGGGGGCTACAAACATGCCGCCCCTACGGGGCTGTAAATATGGTTCTCCGGGGGGCTACAAACATGCCGCCCCTACGGGGCTGTAAACATGGTCTCCCCGGGGGGCTACAAACATGCCGCCCCTACGGGGCTGTAAATATGGTTCTCCGGGGGGCTACAAACATGCCGCCCCTACGGGGCTGTAAACATGGTCTCCCCGGGGGGCTACAAACATGCCGCCCCTACGGGGCTGTAAGCATGGTCTCCCCGGGGGGCTACAAACATGCCGCCCCTACGGGGCTGTAAATATGGGGCTTCCGGGGGCTACAAACATGCCGCCCCTACGGGGCTAAAAACATGGTCTCCCTGACGAGCTACAAACATGCCGCCCCTACGGGGCTACAAACATGGTTCCCCCGACGAGCTACAAATATGTCGCCGTCGCCCCTACGGGGCTAATCGGACAGCGTGTTTGAAGCCCCGTAGGGGGCGATATGTTTGTAGCCCGTCGGACAGCATATTTTTAGCCCCGTAGGGGCGGCATATTTGTAGAATCAGAAAAAACACCATGAAAAACGGTCATTCAAAGATGAATATATTGAATTGTTAAAAAAATTTGTTTGATTGGATTGAATAATAAATGCTATATGCTACAAAGATGACGCCCCTGCGGGGCTGTAAAAATGGTTCTTCCGCCGGCTCTGATCATGACTGAGAATAAATTTGTATCTCTTGCCGAACGAATCATCAAACATCAGAAGAAATACGGCCCGTTCAGAACGCCCGGAAACATAACAAAATTCAGCGGAATCGGTCCTAAGAACTTTGAAATAAACAAAGACCGGATCACCATCGGAGAGCCGGAGGAAAAAACAAGCAAGGAGAAAGCTTCCGAAAAGAAGGACGCAGGCACGGATAAAATGAAAGATAAAGATAAGGTATCTGGAGATAAGAAAGTCTTTGAAGTATAGGTTCGTATCAGAGATTCGGGAGATATCACAGATATACAGATATAAGGAGAGACAGATGAACGATATACTCGGAGAACAGTATGTTTTTGATAAAAAAGGCAACCCGACAGCAGTCATCCTTCCGATAGAAGAATATGAGAGAATTCTTTCCGCCTTGGAGGAAAGCGGAAATTTCAGCGATACAGAACTGCTCTCAAAGTCGCCGGAGTTTTTGAAACTGGTACGACGGGGCCTGGATGACATCCGTTCAGGCAGAGTCAGACACTGGAAGGAAGTTTGGGATGAACTATGATGTCCTTATCCGGTTTATGAATTCTCCGGATGATTTTACCGGTCCGGTCAATTTAGGAAATCCCCGGGAATTTACAATTCTTGAACTGGCAGAAAATATTATCCGTCTGACAGGCTCCTGTTCGGAAATTGTGTTCAGTTCATTGCCATCGGACGACCCGAAACAGCGGCAGCCCGATATCCGCCTTGCAAAAGAGAAACTGGGATGGGAGCCTGAAATTCCCCTGGAAGAGGGTCTGAGACGCACCATTAAATATTTTGATGCTTTGCTGGCGAAGAATAAGACCGGTTTAAAAAATTGAAAAGCACTTGAAAATAATTTTTCCAAGCACGGCCCGGAAACCCCAACAGAAAGAATCATCGCAGACATCTCCCCGAATCCTCCTAAGAATAATGACAGATAAACCATCCAAGCCCCGTAGAGGCGGCATATTTGTAGAATAAGCGCAGATAAACCGCCCAAGCCCCGTAGGGGCGGCATATTTGTAAATAAGCGCAGATACCCCGTCCAAGCCCCGTAGGGGCGGCATATTTGTAGAATAGCGCAGATACCCCGCCCAAGCCCCGTAGGGGCGGCATATTTGTAGAATAGCGCAGATACCCCGTCCAAGCCCCGTAGAGGCGGCATATTTGTAGAATAGCGCAGATACCCCGTCCAAGCCCCGTAGAGGCGGCATATTTGTAGAATAGCGCAGATACCCCGTCCAAGCCCCGTAGAGGCGGCATATTTGTAGAATAGCGCAGATACCCCGTCCAAGCCCCGTAGGGGCGGCATATTTGTAGAATAAGCGCATATAAACCATCCAAGCCCCGTAGGGGCGGCATATTTGTAGAATAACGGGATATAAACCATCCAAGCCCCGTAGGGGCGGCATATTTGTAGAATAACGGGATATAAACCATCCAAGCCCCGTAGGGGCGGCATATTTGTAGAATAACGGGATATAAACCATCCAAGCCCCGTAGGGGCGACATATTTGTAGAATCAGAAAAAAACACCATGAAAAACGGTCATCCAAAAGTGAATATATTGAATTATTAGAAAAATTTGATGTATTGTATGATGAAAAATATTTGTTTGATTAGATTGATTGATAAATGCTATATGTTACAAATATGCCTGTGAATATGGTTTTTCCAGTAGAATAATCGGCAAAAAACACCGTCCAAGCCCTGTAGGGGCGGCATATTTGTAGAATAATCGGCAAAAAATACCATCCAAGCCCCGTAGGGGCGGCATATTTGTAACAAAGCAAAGGATAAAATTAAAATGGCAAATTCATACATACAGGCCTATCTGCACTACGTTTTTGCCGTGCAGGGAAGGCAGAATCTGATTCATCAGAAGAACGAGGAGGAACTGTACAAATACATCACCGGAATCACGAAGAACAAAGGGCAGAAGCTCCTGGCAGTCGGCGGAATGCCCGATCATGTGCATGTGTTTGTCGGAATCAACAGGTCAATGGAGATAGGGGACTTTGTTTCCGCAATAAAATCAAATTCATCCCGTTTCATCAATGAGAAAAAATGGATACTGGGAAAATTTCATTGGCAGGAAGGTTACGGTGCTTTCTCATATTCCCGGTCCCACATAGACAGAGTTGCCAACTACATTCTCAATCAGAAAAAACACCATGAAAAACGGTCATTCAGAGAAGAATATATCGAATTGCTGAAAAAATTTGAGATAGAGTATGATGAGAAATATTTGTTTGATTGGATTGAATGATAAATGCTGTATGCTACAAAGGGCTACAAACATGCCGCCCCTACGGGGCTGTAAATATGGTTCTTCCGGGGGGGCTACTTGGAAATCCGTCCCTCCTGGGGTGATGAAAATGTCACAAACCGGGCTGACAATTGCGATCCCATTTTTATTCCGAAAATTTTTTATGACTTAAAAATCAGGCAGTTAAAAAATGAGGGGAACAAAAACGGGATCAGCTTTTTCAGAGCCTTGGAAACATTTTCATCACCCCACGTCCCTCCTCTGGCTCTTAATAATTTAAAGGGGTTATTCCCCGAACAGGGGGGGACGAATTTACAAGTTGCTGTAGTAGCTCAGAAAAAACACCAGGATGGTCGTTCAAAGATGAATATATTGAATTGTTAGAAAAATTTGATGTATCGTATGATTAAAATATTTGTTTGATTGAATTGAATGATACCCATTATTCGGTTAATAAAAATGGACTTTTATTAATTTTATATAAAACAATATCAAATAGTTATCAATATTAACCCGTAATATCAGACACTTAAAATAACTATTTGATATGTATATCTATTACATATTTACTAACTATATTACTCATATAGTAATTCGGTTCTTTTAGCACTGGTAAAAAGGTTTTTTATTCCTTAATATCAATTTGTTACACCAACTTATTGATATTGCGGCTTATTATTACAATATATTGATATTTAAGGATAAAGAAATAACCGAATAATGGGATGATAGATACTATATACTACAAATATGCCGCCCATACGGAGCTGCCAATGCAATATTTTACAGATACGGAGGCATGGATTGCGCCGACGGATAAAAGACACGGATATTATCACTCGATGATCAGGTTTTTTTGATCCGATTCGGTCAGTCCCTTTGTCATTCCTGCTTTCGCAGGAATGATAAATAATTTGAATTATCGGGTGACTCCGGATGCAGTGGATTCCTGCTTTCGCAGGAATGACAGAAAAAAACTTTATCATCGAGTCAATACCGTTCGGCACGATTTTTGCATACATTTGTAACTAACTGAATTCATATATCCGGGAAACTGAAATCCCGAAATGTCCGCCGGGCGTTTTTCGGAAACAATTTCTCCAAAATGCGGAAATGCCGGGCATTTCCGTCCGGCTATGCAAAAATCATGCCGAACGATATTGTCATCGAGTACCAGAATGCAAAAAAAGCAAGTGTGAATCAATAAAAAACAGGAAAAACATCATGAACTGGCAAGAAATATGCTCCTATCCGAATTTGCAGAATCTGCCGTTTAAGATCGAATTAAACCAACAGGGACAGATTATTATGAGTCCGGCAAAACTTTATCACGGTGCCTTTCAGAGTGAGATCAGTTACCTTATTAAACGGCTTCAGCATCACGGAAAAATTGTGGTTGAATGTGCTGTCAGAACAAAACACGGGACCAAAGTTGCGGACGTGGCTTGGTTTTCCCAGGAGCGCTGGGAACAGGTGAAAGACGAGTTCGAAAGTCCGGTCGCACCTGAAATCTGCGTGGAGATTGTATCAGAGAGTAATACCCGGGAAGAATTATTTCACAAGAAAAGATTATACTTTGAGAAAGGCGCAAGGGAGTTCTGGCTGTGTGAAAAAAACGGAAAAATGAAATTCCATGATCACCGGAAAGGGGAAATATCAGCGTCTCTGCTGGTTCCCGAATTCCCTGAAATGATTGAAATATAGGTATGGCAAGCGGTGTTGTATCATGCTGTCAGGACGTGTTTTCAAAGAATAACTCAACAAGGGGAGCGAGGCGATTTCTGAAAAATCCCAACCCATTGTTTTGCAATGCAATTCGCAAAGATTTTGAGCAGGTGAGGCAGAATCTCTTAAAAAATGATGCCATAAAGCTTCTTCTGAATGTGGAAATGCACTTGGAAGGCTACAAACATGCCGCCCCTACGGGGCTTTTAAGGATGGGTCTTCCGAAGGTCTACAAACATGCCGCCCCTACGGGGCTTTTAGGAATCGGTATTAAATAACTTTCCCATTTTAATTTATTGGAATTGCACGATAATTCCATTTGGGTAAAATTTTGTCGAATACAATTCGCATTTCTGATTTAAAAGTTTCAGCAACTTTTCGACCGGTTTCATAGACTTTATCAATAACATGGACAAAGACTTTTAAACCTTTTTTGGTATGTGTTTTGGCTATCAGATCAGTCACCACCTCCAAACTTGAAAAGATTACTCCCTGACACGCACGAGTAATATGAGGAAACAGGCGATGTTCGATCGGATTAAATTTGGAACAATAGGGCGGGTAATGAGCGATTCGGATTTCAATCCCGATTTCATCCGCCAGAATTTGTAAATCTTGTTTGAAAAGGTAATGTCGGGAACTGTTGCTGCCGCCACCATCGCACAATATCAAAACTGACGTGGCATTTGGATATATTCGGCAACCGTAACCATACCACCAATGACGGAAACTGTCACAGGCAAATTCACTGGTATCATGACTTGTTCCCACCTGAACATACCCGATATTGAGTCGCAGGTCATAAAAACAATGCGGAATTATGACACCTTCGGCAAAACTTGTAAAATCATGATCGAAAACTTGCAATTCCTCCAGCGTATATAGTCGGCCTTTCCTGTAAAAATTTCCAAGATATTCTTTTTTCTTGGTATCCATGCTGATAACGGGATTACCGGCCTTCCGGTATTCTGATCTGAGTTTCAAAATATTGTCAAACTGAGCGTCGCGATCTGGTACGTTTTTTTTCATAGGTTTGCGTTTCTGAGCTTTACGCAACCGATTCACTACCGTACACTTTTTTTAACTATTTTTAATTATTATATAAAGACGACCATAGTTGGTTTGAAATTTAAATAACTGTTTGTTTTTTAAATTTTTTTAAGATTCACCATCGGCTGTTTTTTCTGAGTAAATATTACTCATCTGAGATTATGACACAAAAAAATCTTAACAGAAAAATATAATAATGGTATGACAGCTTTCAGAAAATAACAGATAACAGGGAGGCTGTCATGAGCGACAATGTGAACAGATATCGTGAGATCAGAAAGGCTTTGGACAATATGTATCCGAAACAGCCGAAGGGAAACGAGGCCCGGCGCCTGAACACGCTGGCCGCGATAATCAGCGGCATCACGGGGAGCGGGAGCTGCCAGCTTCCGAAAATTGCAGGCAAAGTTCCGGATGAGAACGCCGCGCCGGCGAGTGTGGAAAAGCGTATAAAACGTTGGATTTCCAATGACAGCATTGAATCTGAAACATTTTTTCTGCCGTTCGCACAGGCGCTGCTGATCAGTCTGGGACTTTCCGAAATTGTGCTGGCAATGGACGGAAGCACGGTCGGCCGGGGATGCGTAACCCTGATGATCAGTGTGATTTATAAAAAACGTGCCCTGCCCCTTGCTTACACGGTGGTCAGAGGTAAGAAAGGTCATTTCCCGGAAGAAAGCCATGTCGGACTGGTCGGGGAGGTTGCCAACGTGATACCGGAATCCGCGCAGAAGGTTATTTTTCTTGGTGACGGAGAGTTCGACGGTGTCGGTTTGCAAAAAAATCTGGCCGAACGGGGATGGCTGTATGTGTGCCGAACGGCATATAATACCAAAATTTTTTGGGACGGAGAGGAGCATCGTCTTAATGTTCTCGGTGTGTTCACGGTTCCGGACAGCTATCGGTACATACGCAATGTTTTGTTCACAAATAAAAAATACGGACCGGTGACGGTTGTCGTCTGGTGGGCGAAAGGAAATAAGGAACCGATATATCTGGTTACGAATATGAGATCGCCCTGGGAAGCCTGCCAATATTATTCCAAACGGTTTCGTATCGAAACATTTTTTTCCGACCAGAAAAGCCGGGGGTTTAATATTCATAAAAGTCATATTTCCGACCCTGACCGGTTGCGCCGCCTTATGATCGGAGCGTGTCTTGCCTACATCTGGATTGTGTTCCTGGGAACACTGGCAACGGAACAGGGCTGGGACAGAATTATTCACCGTGCCGACCGATGTGATCTGAGTCTCTTTCAATTAGGTCTGAGCCTGTTGGAATATTTTTTAAATTACGACATACCTGTTCCGGTTGCCTTTCAAATGTTCAATCCGACTCTCTAGTCATCAATCATAAACGGAACCTGTGTCACATACAATTTATAAAATAAAATCAGATTATTATAAAAAGTGTACGGTAGTGAACGCAACCGATAGTCATGCTTTTTGAGCAATTGACGGACAATGTTACGACTCACTTTTACTCCGTATTTTTTTTCCAGAGCCTCCGCGATTTCCCACTCCCTCAGATTTGTCCATCGTACCTTTTCATCCATCGGATCTCCTGCTGTATGCTCACGCACCACATTCAAAAACTGCTCGTCTATTTCAGGGTGCTCAGTCAGATACTGTTTGCGTCCGCCACCTTTTTTACGTATTTCAGAAGATTCAGCAGGAGATTTTCCAATTTGTTTTGCTACGATGTGTCCGGGCAGGCCGCTTACTTCGATCGCTCCTTTGCGCACAGTCCGCCTGCTGCAACCCAAGACTTTGGCAATATAATTTTGTCCGCCATGTCCCAATTTCAAAGCTTCAATACCGGCATATCGCCGGCGGTCTTTTTCATTCAGACTCTCATAGTATCGCCGCATGATTTCTTCTACTTCTAAGGAATAGGGTTGCATAATAATCTCCTTTTGATAAAGTGATTTTGAAATACACTTTACAGGATTACGCAATTTTTTAACATATAAAAATCAAAATGGGCATATTATTTCATGCTCATTCCTTAAACATCAGAATATTGCTTTCAACAAAAAAAAAATAAGAATATAAGCTGTAAAAGTAAAGAACAAAATATCCGCAATCTGTCTTCTCTCTTGCTGAGGTTCCGGAGAAAATACAGGCTTTGCATCCTCGTTGGCTCCGATGGGAGTTATGGAAAGTTCAAGCAAATACCAAACCTTGATGATTCTGGTGGGTCCCGGGACAGTCTGCCCGTTTACATTTTCTGTTTTTCCTTCGGGAATCACATATGAATCTTTCAAAACCCATTCAAAACTCACAGAAAAATCTGTGAGATGTCCCTCTCTGACCTTTTGTGCAGCTTCTCTGCCATCAGCAGTTCCGGAAAAAAACACGTCACACACCAGCATCTGGTCTCTGACCTCGAAATTCCGAACACTTCCCAACACACTTGAAACACTTGTCCAATTATGGGAATCCAACAAAGGAACCTGTCCTGATGGCGGCAGCCGGACACCGCTGACAAGGCTTATCATATTAATAAAGATATCATATTCCGGATCATGTCTGAGGATCGGTCTTTCAGTTGCGGCAATAACCTTTACTGACCTGGTTTTGTCATCAAAAGAAGCGGGCGTCACAGGAGTGTCAAGCCGCCTTGTTGTCAGCAGTGGTTCATTCATTTTGTTTCTGAAAAACGATAATCAAGTTTTTTTTCTGTTATTTCTGCAAAAGCCGAAATCCACTGCTCCCGGAATTACTGCATCAGCCAAAAACGGATTCCTGCTTTCGCAGGAATGACAGGCTTTTTATTCGAATCGGGTCAAAAACTTGATCATCGAGTGAAAAAAGGTATTTTGAAAAATATAAGTACCTGAGCAAACGTTTTTATATATCTTTTCCTGCGAACGGCGGAGAAACCCGGATTTTTCCTGCGAAAGAGGGCATCATCCCGGTAAAAGCCCGAGTTTCTTTTCCGGGCAGATATCAAAAAACTTATGGGCTGATACTTATCAGGGAATATACTTCATTTCAATCAAATTTTCTGAGCATTGCCTCAAGCTGATTTATCTTTGCTTCCAATAGTTTTTTCATTTCAGGATCATCAGGAGGACAGTTCTTTAAAACAAAATATCCCGTATTCAGGACATTCCTGCTGCGAATATTGTCAGGGAGTTTGCTGACTTTTAGATATTTATCCAGGGTCCGGGTTCTGGGACCGCTTTTATCCATGGACACCGTCCATATTTTACTTTCCTCCGCCATATCCACTTTTGTTTTTCCTGTTGTCTGCTCCCAGTAACGCAGAGAAAGACCCATTATCTCAACCAGAGCTTCCCGTATTTTGAGATTCGAAAGATCATGCTCCGCTTTTTCACGACGGACAATTTCCTCTTCAAGCAATTCTTCAAGATGATGGCGGTATTTTTTCAGTTCTTTGTTTGCCGCTTTAAGTTTTTCCTTTTCTCGGGTCAGTTCCTCATTTGCCCTCTCAAGTTTTTCCTGTTTCTCTCTGACCTGATGAATCAGTCGGAGTTTTTCCATTCCTTTTTCAATTGCCACATCCAATTCATCAACACTCACAGGCTTTCGCAGATAATTGATTGCCCCGAGTCTCATGGCCTCAATTGCTGTCTCAACATCTCCGTGCCCGGTGATAACAACGCACTGAATGTCCGGATGATGTTCTATGGCCTTCTGCATAAGCTCAATACCATCCAGGCCCGGCATCCGTATATCCGCAATGAGAACATCAGCTTTGCATCCTTGCAGCATATCCAGAGCATCTTCACCGCACTGGGCCGCACGGACCGTGTAAGAACGTGCTTCAAGCTGCCATTTCAAATATTTGATTAATTCCGGTTCATCATCAACCAGAAAAATGGTTCCTTTTGTATTCATTTTTTCATATAATTTAAGTACCGCCGCGATCAGGCTTCTGTTTTCCGGAGCCGGGGAAGGCGCAAATTATACCGGGACTCTGATCTCCCGGAATGAGTTATGAAAATCAGGACGCTGAAACTCGATAATCAAGTTTTTTTGACCTGGTTCAAACAAAAAACCTGTCATTCCTGTGAAAACAGGAATCCACGGTTCCCGAAATCGTGGCACCGGCTAAAAATGGATTCCTGCTTTCGCAGGAATGACAAAAAAAGCTTGGTCATCGAGTGAAAATCATTTTTCGGAATCTTTGCGAAAAATGATTTTCGCACGGCTGTGAATCTTCATGTTTCACTTTTTATTTCCGAATTCTCAGTTTTAATCCTTATGCGAAACACGCTCCCCTTGCCTCCGGCACTTTCTGTCTCAATAGCCATTTTAAATTCTCTCACAAAGCCGTTCACTATGGAGAGTCCGATTCCTGTGCCTTCTCCCACCTCTTTGGTGGTGTAAAAAGGTTCCATACAGCGATCTCGGACTTCCGGAGTCATTCCGATACCATTATCTTCGACTTCGAAAACAACAGTCTCGTCTTCAGGCTCATGCCTGAGACGCACTGCCACTTTCTTTTGATATTCTTTTCCTGAAATTTCGCCCTTTTTATCCACGGCATAGCGGGCATTGGAAAGGAGGTTTACAACGATTTGTTCAAATTTTTGCGGATTGACTCTCACGCTGGGCAGATTATCAGGCAAAGAAAGGGTTAAGGCGATTCGGTGAATTCTGAACTGCTCTTTGAAGAAAGACAGGGCAGCATTCACAGGCGGGACAAGGTCCGAGAGTCTCGGAATATCAGAGCTGATACGCACAAAGGAGCGCATATTATTGATAATAGCGGATGCACGATTCACCTGTCCGATAACAGACTCCACAGCTTCATGTTCCATGATTCCGGGGTCTTTTCGTTTAAAATAGGCGTTCAGGCCGTCTGCCGCGATACGAATAATTGACAGCGGCTGATTGATCTCATGGGCGATCCCTGTAGCCATTTCCCCCATGGCTGTAAGACGACCGGTGTGGACCAACTGAGCCTGTTTCTCCCGTAGTTCTTTCTCAGCTTTTTTTATCTTGGCAATCATGCCGTTCAGGGCAAAACAGGTCAGTATCAGGAGCGCAAGCCCGACGCCTGCTCCCGCGAAAAACATGGATTTCACCCCGTTTTTAAAATACCGGAAGAATTCATTGCTGTTGTGCAGTCTGGCAATTCCCATCGGTTCTTCGCGGCTTTCGGAATAAAGCGGAATTTCAGTGACAAAACACTCATCACAGCTGCTGTTTCCCCTGTTCAGATTTACCTCCCCGCCTTCACAGGACATGATTGCCGCATCACAGTTGACCTTTACCTCCACGCCCACGGTAAAAAGGTTGCCAGTGTCAGGGTCTTTTAAGATAAGCATTTTATCCAACGCTTTTATGACCTGGGCGTTCTGAACGTCCCCTTTCACAGCGTTCAGCGCGTCAGCTAAAAAAAGCGCCTGGGACTGTGCCATGCGGTTTGCAGTGATACTCACTTTTTCCATCACCTGAGGTTCCAATACCATCATCCAATAAACTACCATGGCACCTTCCAGAGCAACTGCCAGAATTAAAAACATGAGGTTAATCCTGACTTGGAGATATACGGTGTTTAATTTTTCACTGTTTCTGATCATGTCAGACATCCTTAAAGTATGAAAGTCAAATTTCCGGCATGTGTGCGGGAGAACAAAAAAAACCGGCTTTTTCCCGGAAAAAGTGCCTCTCCGTGCTTTGCACTTATCGTTTTTAAAAAAATAATGTTTGGCACTCCGGATAATTTTTTCTTAATGCCTGTCAGGGCATGTCGGATTCCGCGACGCTTCATTCATGCCGCGAAATTTTTATAATAAATTATATATGAAGTTGTAAAGAAAATAAATACTCATGAAAAAGCCGGGTTTTTCATCCCCGCTTATGAAAATGTTCTCAGATAAAAAACCCGGCTTTTCAAAATTTATTTTCACGGTAATGATAAATAAGAGATAAACGCACATGAAAAAGCCGGGTTTTTCACCCCCGCTTATGAAAATGTTTTCAGATAAAAACCCCGGGTTTTCAAAATTTATTTTCACGCTAAAATATGACTGATTCTGATGAAAAATGTTCATTATCAATATCCGTTGTCCTATCTTGAAGTTAAAAAACAGAAGACCGTGCGAACAACAACGGTAAAAATAATTTCCATCAGTCTCCTGCGATGAGAAATATCTTGACAACGCAGGACAGGGTTTGATATGTGAAATGGTAAATTATAATTAAGTAAGGATAAGCATGAATTTTCAAATGACACACCTGAATATGCAACATGGTTTTTGGCGCTGGTGGCGGAAAAGCGAGAGGGAGGGGTGTGCCATTTGGTTTGTTATTGTCTGAAACTGACAATAACAGTTTATAAATATTAAATAAAAGACCATGGTCGCTCTGAAGCCCACGGTCTTTTTTTATTTAAAGGGGCTGTGGGATAATATTTCCTACAGCCCTTTTTTTGTCAGGGCCATGAAAATTGGGAATTTTCAATTTATAAAATTTTGTCATAACACAAGGATTTCCGATAAGAAGAGGGGATTTTCATATAAACGGACATGAGCTGCCGGTCACAACGAAGTATGAAAGTTTTGCATTTTTTCCTGACACTTAACACTTAACACCTGACACCTGACACTTTCATATAAACGGGCATGAACTGCCGGTCACAAAGAACAATAAAATTTTTGTAATTTTTTCCTAACACTTAACACCTAACACCTAACACACTTTCATATAAACTCCCATGTCCTGCGGACACAACAAAGGATGAAACTTTTGATTTTTGGTTCAAAATGTCATAACTACTCTCAGAATAAATATTTATCAACAATTATAACAGGAAGGACGGTTATGACTAAAAAATCAGACACCCCGATTATTTCAGTAATGCATCCCGTTTGTTGCGGACTGGACGTTCACAAGAATATTATTTCAGCATGTCTTATTACTCTGAATCCCCTTGGCTCGCCGCAATATGAAGTGAGGGAATTCCCGACTTTTACAGACAGCCTTTTCCTTTTAAGGGACTGGCTGACCGACAATAATTGTCCGACAGTTGCAATGGAAAGTACAAGTGTGTATTGGCGTCCGGTTCACAATATCCTTGAAGGACATCTGGATGTTGTCCTGGTAAATGCGCGCCATATAAAAAATGTTCCCGGCAGAAAGACGGATACCGAGGACAGCAGATGGCTTGCCAATCTCCTTCGCCACGGGCTTGTGAAAGGCAGTTTTATTCCGGCAAAGGAAGTGAGACAATGGCGTGACCTGACAACGCTTCGGAAAAATTACACACAGACTCTCGGAGATTACAAGAGGCGTGTTCATAAACTGTTCGAGACCGCCAATATCAAAATCAGTTCTGTGGTGACCGATCTGTTCGGAGTGACAGGACGTAACCTGATCAGTCTCCTTTGTGACGAAGATGCGGATTTAAGCCTTGAAAATATTGAAAAATGTGCGAAAGGAAGTCTCGGTTCCAAAAGTGCGGAACTTCATCGCAGTATTCAGGGTTTTTTTGAAGATCACCATCGTTTTCAGTTAAAACTGCTTATGGATACAATTGAGGCAACGGAGCGGAATATTAAATCCGTAACTGCCCGTCTTGCCAGGCTTATGAGGCCTCATCAGGAAGTTTTGGATCGTCTGGACGAAGTATACGGGATTAACACAGTGGCCGGTCAGTCAGTGCTCAGTCATATAGGATTCACACTGGAAGAATTCGGAAATGAGGCTGCTTTCTGTTCCTGGGCAGGACTTTGTCCCGGAAATAATGAAAGTGCCGGCAAGCGTAAAAGCGGCAGGTCCCCGGTCCGAAATCATCCCTTTAAAACAGTCATGGTTGAAATTGCATGGTCTGCCATTAAGAAGAGGGACTCATATTATAAGGACAAATATTATCGTATAAAATATCGGCGCGGAGCCAAAAAAGCTGTTGTCGCAGTTGCTCACAGCATAGCAAAGGGAATTTATCATATAATAAAATACGGAGAATCTTTTGAGGATCTGGGTAAAGGATATCTTTCCGGCAAAAATCAGGAAAAAAAGATAAACAGACTAAAAAAACAGGCCGCACAGTTAGGATATGACCTGGTTGCTTCCGCTTAACAGAGAATAACCTTAAAATAAATTGAAAACTGTAAAGAATATGAAGAATATACCGAATCCGTTTTTTAACAGGAAAGGATAATAACAGCCTGATGTAAATAAAACTGAAGCACTTCACATTTTAAGGTCGGTGAAAAAATGGCGCCGCGAGCCCGATATAAACATGACCGGCCGGTCACCTGCACAACAAAATGTCAGCTCTTTTAAGAGACTACGAATATAAAACTTTTTTTTCAGGACCGGCCTCATTTTTTAAGAAGTGCGGAAATATTTTAAAAAGTCGTTCGGAGACTACGGGACAAGTGTTTTTTTACTCTGAATATCCGTATTCGGCAATTATTTTATTCAGATAACGAACTAAATTTATTTCTTATTAATTAGAGTTTCATATAAAAAAGGAGAAATAATAATGCTAGTTGTAATGAATCACAAAGCAACACCCGAAGATATTGACGCTGTGGTAAAGGCCATTGAAAGCAGAGGTTATGTGGCCAAACCGATTCCGGGAGGAGACAGGACAGCCATCGGTGTTCTGTATAACAAAGGAGCTGTTGACAATTCCTTTTTTCTCGGGTTAAAAGGGGTTAAGGACGTTGTTCCTGTCACACGCCCCTATAAGCTGGTCAGTCGTGAATTTCATCCTGAAGACACAGTCATCCGCATTGGTGATGTATCCCTGGGAGCCGAAAATCTCACAATCATAGCCGGGCCCTGTGCCATTGAAAGTGAAACGCAGGCCCTGACCATAGCGGAGCATGTTCAGCGGGCCGGAGCCCATATATTCAGAGGCGGCGCGTTTAAACCGAGAACATCTCCGTATTCCTTTCAGGGTCTGGGAGAGGAGGGATTGAAAATTCTGGCAAAGGTAAGGGAAACCACCGGAATGCCGGTGGTCACCGAAGTCATAGACCATGAAACCTTTGATTTGGTAGAACAATATGCTGATATTATTCAGATTGGCACACGAAATATGCAGAATTTCAGTCTTCTGAAACGCGCGGGACACTCGTCAAAGCCTGTGGTTCTGAAGCGGGGCATGGCCGCGACCATTGATGAATGGCTCATGGCCGCGGAATACATTCTTGAAGGAGGAAATTCCCAGCTCATTCTTTGCGAAAGGGGTGTCCGAACGTTTGTGCATCACAGCCGGAATACGCTGGACCTTTCAGCGGTCCCCGTGGTCCGTAAGGAAAGCCACCTTCCCATTATCATTGATCCCAGCCATGCCGCGGGACGCCGGGACCAGGTGATTCCCCTGAGCCGGGCAGGCGTGGCCGTTTCGGCTCATGGTCTGATGGTGGAAGTGCATCATGCACCTGAGCAGGCCCTGAGTGACGGGGGACAGTCGCTTTATCCGTATCAGTTTGAGCGTCTGTGTCAGCAGGTTCGCTCCATTTTTGGCACGTTCCGGGCTGAAGAAAACGGCCATTGATCAACAGATCAGAACCGCTTCTGTCGGATTGACAAATCCGACAGTTTCAGTTCGGATTTGTCAATCCGAACCGAGCAAAACAGAGCTGTTCCCCAAACTTTTCGATTCACTGAAATTACAGGTTCTTTCGTCTGAGATGAACACGATGAGGAGAAAATATTTTGAAAACTCTTGAAATTCACGGCTCCGGCGGTGATTCAACCATAATGATCGGAGAGAGGCTCCGAAATCTGAAAACATATATTCCTGTGGAAAAAACTGTGATTATCACAGATACCAATGTGAGGCGTCTTTACCAAAAGGAGTTCCCGCCCTGTGAGGTGATTGAAATCGGCTCGGGGGAGGCGATAAAGACGCTGGACACAGTTCAGTTCATATATGAAAAACTCGTGAACCTTGAAGCAGACCGGTCAGCGTTCATCGTGGGGATTGGCGGGGGAATTGTATGTGATATTGCCGGATTTGTCGCATCCACTTATCTGCGCGGGGTCCGGTTCGGTTTTGTGTCCTCAACCCTGCTCTCTCAGGTTGACGCCAGTGTCGGCGGTAAAAACGGTGTCAATTTCAAAGGGTATAAAAACATGGTGGGCGTGTTTAATCAGCCAGAATTTGTCATATGTGATCTTAATCTACTGAAAACACTGCCAGAATCCGAACGACTGTGCGGCTTTGCGGAAATCGTCAAACACGCGGCAATTGCAGATCCGGACCTGTTTGCATTTCTTGAGGAAAATCATGAAGCGGCCCTTGAACTCGACACCAAGGTCATCGAAAAACTGGTCTGTGACTCGGTGGTGATCAAATCATCTGTTGTGAACCAGGATGAAAAGGAAAAAGGAGAGCGCAGAAAACTCAATTTCGGCCACACCTTGGGCCATGCCATTGAGAAAACCGCCCATGTCCGTCACGGGGAAGCCGTCAGCGCGGGCATGGTCGCGGCCTGTGCCATATCCGTGAACCGGGGCTGTCTGGCAATAGAAGACGCGAAACGCGTTGAAACGCTTCTCCATAACTTGAAACTTCCGACCCGCCTTGAAGCTGACAGGGAAAACGCCCTGGATGCCTTAAAAAAAGATAAGAAGAGAGAAGGGGAGCATATCAATTTTGTCTTACTCGATGCTATTGGTCACGCCATTGTGGAGGAAATACCCATTCGGGAACTGGAGAAAGTGATCCGTAAAAATTGAGAAACAGAAATCAGGAAATTAATTGTTGCGGACAGGTCTGCAAATGCTGATGTTATCAAGATAACATATTGTAATTTAAATAAATAAGAACTATACTAATCAAAAGTCACTGACAATTCAGCAGATAACTTGTTCATTTTATCAAAACGTCAAAACTTACAGACCTATGCGATGGGACACAGTCCGGGGTCGGATATGGAAAATTTGTTGACAATCAAGGCTTCGTCACGGTCTGCCAAAGAGAAGTTTCATACCTCCGAAAGAAATGTCTCAGGCCTACTCTCGTTTTCAGCCCGTGAATTGATCCCTCGGCTTTATTTTCGGCCGGGACTGATCTCCTATCTCAAATTTAGCCCCAGCCCGGGGTGATGAAAATGTTTCCAAAGCTCTGAAAAAGCTGATCCCGTTTTTGTTCCCCGAATTTTTTAACTGCCTGATTTTTAAATCATAAAAAAATGCGGAATAAAAATGGCTGATTGTAACGGATTTTGGGGAGGCCCGGGGTTTTTTCCGCGGTATCGGGCAATATGACAGCGGACAGGAGGATGAGACGGATGTCCCGGCCCGGAATATCCGGTAAATCCTTAAATCCGATGTCATATTCGCGGGCCTCCCCCGAATCCGTTATAATCAGAAAAATGGGATTGCAATTATCAGCCGGGTTTGTGACAGTTTCATCACCCCAGCCCCAGCCTCCCGCTCGGATATCCGAAAATTAACTGTTTATCTTACACTTCTCCCGCCGACTCAGCGCGCCGCAAATCACCGCTGCAACCGGAACAATCCCGATGCCGATAAACGTCAGCGTGGTCCATTTCCACGGAACATAGGGCGCGATGCTGAGGATAATAAAAGCCACCGCGGCAAATGCGGAGATGCCGCAGGTGAAGCAATTGCACGAGGCATCCATCGGCTCCTCTCTCACAAAAAGCCGTTTTTCAAGCACACGAATCAGAGCAGGCAGCAGCACCAGCGTAGTGATCCCGCTGATGAGAAGAATCGTTGCCAGCAGCACGCCCACGGTTTTATACGGAACCAGCGGAGCCATAAGCAACGGCAGAAATCCCGCGGCAATCACGACAATATTACGGGTGATGGCGCGGGCCGGTTCCCCAAACACCGTGGGAATGCTCTTCTCCCATGACCCATGCTCCCAGTACATCGCTCTGGAGCGTGCCAGAAAATGGATGGCAAAATCAATCGCCAGACCCAGGGTCAGACTGCTCAACACGGCCACTGGCATATCATAATCTTTCCCCACAATGCCCACAATCCCATAAATCAGGGCAATGGTGATGGTCAGGGGAATCATGCTCAGAAATCCCCACAACGCGGAGCGGAACAAAATCGTCATCAGGAGAAAGACCACCAGGAAACTCCCGCCAAACGCCTCCAGCATCCCTGTCACCATTTTATCCTGCCATATGACATTGATATATGTCAGGCCAAACCATTCGTGTTTCAGAGACATGGGCGGCGGATTCTTTTGCACAAAGTCATCCACCGCATCCACCACTTTCTGCATCTGGTTGTTATCGCCGCTTTTGAGCTGGACCCACAGACTGCTGGTTCGGTAATCCGGTGTGACAAAATGCCAGAGATCATGGGGTCTGTGGCTGTTCTGATACTGAATCAGACATTCCGCGACCATGCGATGATTATCCGGGATGCGGTAATCCTCTGCTTTGCCTGACAGCAGATCCCGGTGAACGGTCCGCACCACATCGGCCAGAGAATTGGATTTGCCCACAATTCCCGTGTCTCTCATAACTTCATCCAGAGAAACAAGATAATTCAGCACCTCGGGGTTTTTGAAAATCTCCCCTTTCTGACGCTGCTGATCCACAAACAATGCAGCTTCATCCCAGGCAAAAGATGCCTCACCTTCTGCTGTCGGCGATTTGTCTCCGGCAGCTTCGGAGAGTTTGTCAAAAAATTCATCTTTGTTCTCTGCCTGCGTTTTTTTCGCCATGACCGCGAGTTCATTAAAAACCATGACCGAAGCTTCAGGAAAATCTGCGGTGAGTTCCTGACCCCGCTTTTTTGCGGCATTTGCGAATTCCGTTGCAGTTTTCTCAGGCTCCCATGCTTCCTCGCCTGCTGAAAGTCCGAGATAAGCCATGTAAGTTCCTGCGAAATACTTATTCAGCTCCTTGTCCGCCACGCGGATGGGATGGGACGGGGTAAACCATTTGACCGGATTGTCATTAATGTTGATCAGGCTGATACCATATCCGGCGATAAGAATCAGAATTCCTGCCAGCGTCAGAATGCCCATTGCCCATTTATAGGCAAATTTTCCAACCCAGCCCAGAAATATGTCAATGATACCGGCATGGGTCTCCCCTTTTTCATGATCATGAACCGCTCCGAAATTCTCCAGCGTCTCCGCGGGAATAAACATCACATAAGCAGGTATGAAAACAATAGTCAGTATCCACGCCATCAGAATTCCGACGGCCACAAACACGCCAAAAACCTGAACCGGCGGAATCGGAGTCATGGCAAGGGAGGCAAAACCGGCCGCGGAGGTCAGGGAGGTGTAAAGCATGGGCATAAAAAGCTCATCAATGACGGTTTCAATGGTCTGAACTTTGTCCTTTGTCTGCTGATACCTGTCAAAGAATTCACTGATGATATGGATGGAATCCAGCACCGCAATGGGCATGATAAAAATGGGAATCATGCTGCTCATAATATGGATAGGGAATCCGGCAATAATCAATGCTCCCATTGTGAAGATCACGGACAACAGCGCGACAATCAGCGGGGAAACGATCAGCACAAGCTTGTGGAAAAAGAACAGCATCAGAATGAAAATCACCACCATGGCCGCGGGCGCGGAAATCGCCATCTGAATAAACATTTCCACGCCAAAGGTATCTTCCGCAACTGGCAGGCCCGTAATGTAAAATTTGTCATTGTTTTTCGGAAACGTGGCAATTTTGTCATTCAGGGCAGAATAGACCCGATAGCTGAGGTCCTTGCTGGTCAGCGGCAGATACAGGCACACAGCCATCCCCGGCTTATCCCCCACGCTGGACACCAATGTATCTCTCAGAAAGGGAATTCTCAGGGCCTTGTCCCGGATTTCAGTGGCTTTTTCCTGGGTTTCCGGGGGCTGTCTCATAAGCCATTCAAATTTGATCATCCCTTCTCCGGGTTCAATATTATCCACTTCAGAGGGCGCAATCAGATCAACCTCAATGACACCGATTTCTTTGCCATGTTCCGTCCATCTGAGGGTTTTGGCAAATTCAGCCAGTTCGTAAACGTTTTTAAGGGACTCAGGATTAAACACGCCTTCAGGATGTGTGTCATTCACAACACCTACCACAACCATGTCGTTCAGGCTGAACTTTTCTTTCATTTCATGATGAAACACACGGACATGCTCATCCGCACCGAGCATGTTTTCCGGATCCGTATCCACCTGAACCGGATTCAGAAATCTGAAAACTCCGGGAAATACAGAGGGCAAAGCTGCCACAAGCGCGATGCACAGCATAACCGCGACCAGTCCGAAGGCTATGGGTTTGTAATGACTGACAGATAATTCTGTAAGACGACTGCTGAATTTCATTTTTTACTCCTTTCTGTAATTCGGTGTTAAGTGTTAAGTGTTAAGTGTTAAGTGTTAAGTGTTAAGTGTTAGGTGTTAGGTGTCAGGACGAGGTTTGTAAGCCCGTCCGGCAAAGGCAAATTATCCCGTCCGACAAAAACTCGGAAATCTCATGTCCCCCTTTCTTTTTCAAAAAAGAAAAACTGAATTACGGCTTTCTTTTTGTAAAAATAGTCTTGATCATTATCCATTATATTATATAATCATAGCAATTCAGTGGTCAGTCTTCAGCTTTCCGTTTTTATCGGATGCGCGCGTCTGCGGCTGCCATTCTCCTGGTTGCCATACAGGATGCTGTTCTGTCATAATATCCTGAAAACCGACGGCTTGCTCAATTTAGGATATGACCTTTTATCATTTTCACTCCCTGTTCATCAATAATTTTTTTTATTGCACAGCCTGAAATTGATAATGAATGATGTGTAAACAACTTATCTGATGGTTGTATTATAGGTGTGAAGTGTCAGGAAAAAAACTCTGATACTTGTTTATGACCGATGCGTCTTAATGCTTATTCAGAGCAGTTCTGAATAATAACCGGTATTCTTTACATAAAGATACCCTATGAGGATTATATGCCAAATAAAACAGAAACAGACTCAGTTTGCAAGAAAATCACTTTTTCATCTGATGGTTTTCTTCTGAACGGAACCCTTCATTTGCCTCCGGTTCCCCGGCCTCCTGTTGTGATCGGCTCTCACGGCCTTTTCAGCGACGGAGACTCTCCGAAACAAATTGCATTGGCCGAGGCATGTAACCAGTGCGGTATTGCTTTTTTCAGATTTGATCACCGAGGCTGCGGTCAGAGCGAAGGGGTATTTAATGATGTGACATCCCTGCAAGCCCGATGTAATGATCTGACAGACGCAATAAAAATCCTGCGATCCGGAAATGACACGGAAAACCGGACAGGGCTTTTCGGGAGCAGTCTGGGCGGTGCGGCCTGCCTCACCGTGGCAAGCGTTCTTGATGTTGATTCACTGGTGACAGTGGCCGCGCCTGTACGCATCACTTCTGATATCGAAGCCATTAACGCCATTGAAAACTCAGCAAATTCAAATATGCCGGATACGTTGTTTTATAAAAAAAATCTCCAGTTTGATATTTCTGACAAACTTTCGATGATTCGCAATATCCTGATATTTCATGGTGATGCTGATGATGTTGTCCCGGTTTCCCATGCCCGGGAAATCTGGGAAAAAGCCGGGGATCCTAAAAAACTGATCATACAAAGACAAGGGGACCACCGCATAAGCGATGAAATTCATCAGAAAGAATTTATCAAAGAGACTGTGTCCTGGTTCAGAACAACCCTTTTGCAACAATGAAAAAATCTTGCTTTAAAAAAAAGAATGTTTTATATATTAAAAAGGACATTTTTTAAAAAATCGTGAACAATATCTCAATAGTTAAGCATAATTCTGAAAAAGGGGAACATCTCATGAAAAAAAAGCAACACATCAGAATAGCCAAAAGCTTTATTTTTGTCTGCGGGCTGGCATTCCTGTTATCAGGACTTCTGAATGTTATGTCTGTTCCCCTGATCTGTGCCGCGACCATCACCGTGGCCAATGGCAATGACAGCGGGGCAGGTTCTCTCCGACAGGCAATTGCCGAAGCAGCACCGGGAGATATCATTAACTTTAATGTGGGAACTGTGACCCTCACCAGTGAACAACTGACGCTTAACAAAAATGTGACCATTGACGGCAGTACCGGGGAAGTCATCATTCAACGAAGCAGTCAGCCGGATACGCCTGACTTTCGTATCTTTTATATTAACAGCGGTGTCACTGCCCAACTGAAGCAAATCAAAGTGACCAACGGCAAATTATCTGATGGCAGTGACGGCGGCGGAATATATGCTGACACGGCCGCGGTCGTGCTGAAAAACACTACGGTGACCGGAAACATGGTCTGCAATAAGAATTTTAACAGCGACACCGGCAACTACGGAGCCAACGGTGCAGGCATATATGTGAACAGCGGCACGATCACCCTGGAAAACACCACGGTGAGCAGTAATACCACAGGGTATGAGGACACTGAAAACACATATTATGGCGGCAATGGTTCCGGAATATATGTGAATGACGGCGCGGTCATGCTGAAAAACAGCGCCGTGACCGGAAACACCACCTCCAAGGGGAATTTTAACGGCGGTGACAGCTATGACGGCGGCAATGGCGGCGGCATCTATGTTGACAGCGCCGGGGTTGTGACGCTGGAAAACAGCGCTGTGACCGGAAATGCCACAGGCCATGGGAATTACAATCGCAGCAGCGGCGACGGCGGCGACGGCGGCGGCATCTATGTGAACAGCCAAAGCGCGGTCATGTTGGAAAACACCACTGTAAGCGGGAATGTCACCGGCCGTGACAGCGGCTATGGCGGAGACGGAGACGGGGGCAGCGGTGCCGGTATCTGTATATATAATGGCACGGTGTTCCTGAAAAACAGCGTTGTCAGCGGAAATGTCACCGGCGACGGCGGTGAGATTGAGAGCGACAGAGGCGGAGGAGAAGGTGCCGGCATATATGTGAACAACGGCACGGCAACATTGAAGAACAGCACGGTGAGCGGAAACATCACCGGAAATTCGGCTGGGAACGGCGGGGGCATCTATGTCGGCAACAGCACGGTCACACTGGAAAATGCCACTGTGACAGCGAACACCGGCAGCATGGGCGGCGGATTATATATCCTTTCCCAAAACCATAACGTCACTCTCAGGAATACCATCCTCGCGGGTAACACAGCTTCGGATGTGAGAGGTCCGGATTGCTATGGCCCGCTTACGTCTGAGGATTACAATCTTATCGGAAACAGATCCGGTTGCACAGCCATATTTCAGGAAAATGATCTGGCAGGGACTTCTGCCAGTCCCACTGATCCTAAACTCGCTTCTCTCGCGAACAATGGCGGCCCCACTCAGACCCATGGTTTGCAGAGCGGTTCCCCTGCGATTGATGCCGGGAGTTGTTATGACATGGCTGGCAATCCTGCTGAATCTGACCAGCGCGGGTATTACAGAAGCGGCACCCGATGCGACATGGGCGCGTTTGAATACCAGGGGCTTAGTCTTAAAAGAATTTTTGTAAAACCAGACGCGCTTGAAACTGGCAAAGGCGATTCCTGGAATAATGCCGCCCGTCTGCAAGATGCCCTTGCTCAGGCTGATGCAAAGGAAATCTGGGTGGCAGCAGGCACTTACACACCGGACAGCGGAACCGGATTTCAACTCAGAAGCGGTGTGGCGGTTTACGGCGGCTTTGACGGAACAGAGACATTTCCTGATGAGCGGGATTGGGAAACCAATCTCACCACGCTCAGAGGCAACGGCAGTTATGCGGTGACCGGGAGCGGTGTGAATAACACGGCCATTCTGGATGGTTTTACTGTTACCAGCGGGGTTGCAGGCGGAATATACAATGACGCAGGCTCTCCCACAGTGACCCGTTGTATTTTTACCGGAAACACCGGCACAAACGGGGGCGGGATGTTCAATAACAGCAGTTCGCCAGTGATGACCCACTGCGTTTTCAGCGAAAATTCCGCGACAAACGGCGGCGGGATATATAATAACGCCGGTTCACCGGTGCTGACCAACTGCATCTTTAATGGAAACACTGCCACAAACGGGGGCGGAATTTACAATGACGCGAGTTCGCCAGTACTGACCAACTGCATTTTCAATGGAAATTCTGCAACCTCATATGGGGGCGGAATGTGCAATAACACCCGTTCTCCCCGTGTGGCAAATTGCACCTTTTATGGAAACACCGCATCCGGCGGCAGCGGAATATATAACATTTCTGCTTCACCTGTGATCACCAACAGTATTTTATGGGGGAATACCGGGCAGATTGGCAACAGTTCCTCGTCTCCCGGTGTTACTTACAGCCTTGTTTATGATGAGAATCCCGAAACTGTTTATCCCGGTACTGGCAACAAAAACGGAGACCCGCTGTTTGCTGACTCTGCGGAGGGCAATTTTCACTTAAAACCGGGATCTCCGGCCATTGACGCAGGTGCTGGCTGTTCAACGCCTGACATGGACGGCGTGACACGGCCCCAGGCCGTGCATGAGAACGCCTGTGATATGGGAGCCTTTGAATTTACTGACCAGCCCCCGAGCGTGACATCTGAAATCCGGGACAGAATCGCGTTTGAAGATGACCCTTACATCGCAATAGAACTGACTCATGTGTTTACAGATCCTGACAATGACCCTGTCACAAAATCAGTGGTCTCGAACAGCAACCCTGATCTGCTTACGGCAATCATCAGCGAGGATAATAATGATATACTGATATTGGATTTACTGGAAAATCAGAGCGGTGAGGCAGAAATTGTGATCCGGGGCACCTCAAATCTCAAATATGCAGAAGATACGTTTACCATCACAGTCAGTTTGGTGAGTGATCCGCCCACGGTGGCAAACCCCATAGAAGATGTGGAAGCGGATGAGGACGGGCCAAATACGATAATAGACCTGAGTAACGTATTTACAGATGTTGACAGTGAGGATGACGCGATTAGCAAATCTGTTCTTCCGATCAGTAATTTCAGTCTGGTTACGGCAACAATTGACGGAAACACGCTGACATTGGATTACCAGAAAGACCAGTACGGCAGCGCGGATATTGTGATTGAAGGATCCTCAAAAGGTCTGACAGTCAAAGATATATTCACTGTGACAGTGAATCCAACAGATGATCCGCCGGTGATCGCGAATCCGATAAAGGATATGGTGGTCAATGATCATGAAGGAACCACTTCCGTCTCTTTATACACCGTATTTACGGACATTGATAACGAAGATTTGTTAATTGAGAAATCTGTGTTGTCAAACAGCAGGCCCTCCCTGGTCTCCGCAAGCATCATCGGCAACACACTCACACTGGATTATCAGGAGAATCAGATCGGCACAGCGGTCATTAGCATTCAGGCCACATCCAATGAAAAAACAGTAACTGATACCTTCACGGTAACGATCAGGGCCATAAGAGCGACAGGTTTTGACAAGGTCATAAACAAAAAACCTCCTCTCACTTTTTCCGGGACCGACTTCAGCAGACAGTTCACCGGAGACACACTGAACAACGTCAGAATTACGTCATTGCCTGCCAACGGAACACTGAAACTGAGCGCCAGTAATGTAAAAGCAGGTCAGCAAATTCCTGTCAGCGATTTGGACAATCTGACCTACTATCCCAATGCCGGCTATTATGGCCAGGACAGTTTCAGATGGAACGGAAGCAATGATGTTGGCTATGCGCCCGAGGACGCATGGGTCAGTCTTACGGTCACGATTGATGCCGGGGATGTGGATTATAACGGGAGTGTTGATCTGAGGGATGCTGTTCTTGCCCTACAGATTATGACAGGTTTTACAACAGGGGATGTCTATATGGGGGCAGATATAAACGCCGATAAAAGGATCGGAACGGAAGATGTGATTCAGATTCTCCTTTATATAATTTCAAATTCCTGACACTGACTGCCGCAATCTGAAAGCATGTGAAAATAAAATTTTCGCACGCGTTTGTTCAGATAAAAAATTCAGGGTGGTGACAATGACAAAAAAAACAGTTTTTATAAATAACGACGGAATGGCCAGATTTGAATGTCCGAATTGCAAAATTACCGTTGTCGCAGATGTTTCTCAGTACAGAAACATTGACAAGGCCGTTAAAATAAAATGCCACTGTAAAACCTGCGGGCATTATCATAGCGTGCTTCTGGAAAGAAGACAGCATTACCGGAAAAAAGTCAATATCCCCGGACTGTACAGGTGGAATCAGGAAAAAATTAAAAGGCCGATGACCGTAAAAAACCTCTCCCGCTCGGGTCTGGGATTCCAACCGGAAATACAAAAAAAATTAAAAATCGGTGACCTGCTGTTCGTGGAGTTTCATTTGGATAACACATTGATCAAAAAAAAAGTGATTGTAAGATCCACGCCAGGTTTTCATATTGGCACTGAATTTTTTAACCTTCCCGGAAAATCAAAAAAACGAGCGGATGAGGATTATGACATGGCTATTGCACGTTATACCTATAAAGATGTGTCTTCCAAACCTGCGGGAACCTTTAATGGGCAGAAAACGCTTTTATGGGAGACATTTGGAATTTCAGATAATTCAAATCAGTAAACTAAAATCATCGCACCTGACTGATTTTAATTCGATGTGTTGTTCTTGTCCGGACGCTGCTGAGTTTAAGATCAGTAAACACAGATTCATATTGACGGTGTTTCCCCTGTGAAATACCGATATGAGTTTTAAAAAAATGCGAATCTCAGATTGTTCCCGGGTACCGGAGTTCGGGAATGAGACAGATATTCAGCCGGGCTTCTAACCACTCGTTATCAAAAAAAATAATTCGAATAGGCAATCTTTTTTAATAAAATTGTTGGTTATGATATGATATTCGGCATTCGCCAAACGGTTCCACTCATTGAATTGTAAAGGCTATCGAACGGATATTTTCAAAATTCTTACGGTGATCAATATGACAAAACAAACGGTTTTTATAAATAACAATGAGATGGCTAAATTTGTATGCCCGAATTGTGAAAATACCGTATTTGCAAATGTTTCCAAATATAAAAATATTGACAAGGCAGTCAGAATAAAATGTCGTTGCAAAAACTGCGGGTATTCTCACGCTGTACTTTTGGAAAGAAGGCAGCATTACCGGAAAAAAGTGAATATTCCCGGATTTTACTTCTGGAACGGAGAAAAGGTAAAAAAACCAATGATGGTAAAAGACCTGTCGCGCTCCGGTCTGGGATTTGAATCAAAGGTCAAAAATGAGCTGAGAATCGGCGACAAACTGCTGGTAGAATTTCGCCTGAATGACAAGAATAAGACACTGATCATCAAAGAGGTTGTCATAAGAGCTATGCCCGGAGTTCATGTTGGTACCGAATTTACCGCAAATCCCAGAAAACCGAAAACCCGTCTTGACAAGGCCTATGATATGGCTATTGCGCATTATATTTTGCACGCGGAGTTAATAGAATCCCGGCAGACCGAAGTATGAAGTTTCAGGTGTCAGATATCAGGGAAAATTCTGAAATATTCATGTCTTGCTGTGAGGGCAGATTCCGGAACTCCGGGTTCGGATTTGTCCATCCGAACCTGGCCTTTTTTAGTGCGAATATGTTTTTTAACGGACTCCTGACACATTTTTATAAAACTGACATTCAGGTGAATGTTCATTTTTTTAATTAATAAAATCAAATGATTAATTTGATTTTTGGTAAAAAGCTGTCACGCGTCTGTTTAAAATAAAATTCTATGCTGATATTCGCAAAAATATGTCAGTCGGATAATTTATTTAAAAACCGAAAAATATATGTCCGGATACTTATAGCTTTTAAGAAAGTATTTTCGGGATTGCCTGTCATAAAGCCATAAAAACAGGCTCAGTGAAGCAGCCGCATCACCTGCGCGCTCCGTCCGATCTGTCCCCGAATATTTTCTTAAATACTATCTTATCTGATAATCAAATTAAAATTCAGGATCATTGAAATGACAGAAACAAAAAAGGTTTTCATAAACAACGATAATCTTGCCACATTCGTATGTCCCGAATGTAACAAGGCAACAACTGCGGATGTTTCCGATCAGATGCAAGTCAACAAAGTCG
Organism: Desulfonema magnum; assembly: GCF_017377395.1. Classification (GTDB taxonomy): domain Bacteria; phylum Desulfobacterota; class Desulfobacteria; order Desulfobacterales; family 4be13; genus Desulfonema_C; species Desulfonema_C magnum. The sequence goes on from NZ_CP061800.1 coordinate 3,103,713, forward strand.
TTAAGATACAACACACATGCGCGTGCGGATATTCTCAGACCGTTCTTTTGGAAAGAAGGAAATATTATCGAAAATATGTGAACATACCCGGAGAATATTTTTTGAATCAAAAAAAGATGCCAATGACAGTAAGAGATCTGTCACGTTCTGGTCTGAAATTCGAATTAACAGAGGAAAGGCGTCTGAAAGTGGGTGACAAACTGGTCGTACAGTTTGTTTTAGATAACCCGCAACATACACGGATTCAAAAAGAAGTGATTATAAAGAAAATATCCGGTCTTTATATTGGTACCGAATTTTGTTCCAGAGACCCAAATAATCCCATTGACAAGGCTTATGATGTGGCAATCGGGTTTTATACCTTCAGTTAATGTCAGATTCGACAGCATGTAACTGGCCGTGGCAAAAATTGTCACACTCAGATTTTGAGTGTGACCGACAAAATGAAATAATTTCACCAGATGGAAAAAATTTCCTGTTCCCGCGCCCCGTTTTCCTATCCCATGTTCTGCGTGGAAACCTGTCCGGCACATTCACTGTCCCCTGCCGGCAATTGCCAAACCAAAGGGTGGGTAAGTGCTATTGCCTTACCCACCCTGCCCCGATCTTTATTTAAGCAATCAGAAACTGGCTTTTTAATATCTTATAAACGGCCACGAGCGGTCCGCTCACAACGAAGCATGAAAGAACTTTTAACTTTAGTCACTTTAGCTCACTTCAGTCACTTTCATATAAAAAATTTCTAATTGTCGGATTGTTCCGGATGATTGATCTTGTTTCTTAATTTTCCGGAACATTTGAATGTGACAACTCTTCTTTTTCTCAGCATTAAATCTTCACCTGTGGCGGGATTTCGTCCCCGTCGTTTCTTTTTATTTTTTACGCAAAATTTTCCAAATCCGGAAATAAGAACATCTTCTCCTTCTTCCAGTTCTCTTTTAATAATTTCCAGCAGGCCTTCGATAATATCAATAGACTTTTTTTTGGTAAAACCCAGTTCATGTACTTTTGCTACGATATCACTCTTGGTTAACGCCATTTGTATCCTCCTCTTGATCATGACATAAGCCCCGTGGGCATTTTTCTGACATTCCGGGAACGAACAATCGTCATATCCCTTTATTATTAAAGGATTATATTGTGTATGTCCTGCATACGATATCTGTATGGTCGTATGCAAAATGTATCAGAATTTTTGACCGGGTGCTTACTTATTCTTCGGGGTACCAGTACAAAATTATCTTAATTTATATGGATATTGGATAAATGTCAAGATGTTAAGGGATTAAAATAATATTAATGAAATGATTTCTGTAAATGAGCCTTGAAGTTTATAATACTTTTTTGATATGTTTATCTGATTTGATAATATTTTGAAATTCAGCAGGGTCCGAAAGCACGGCCTCGGTTCACTGGAATTTTAAAAAAAACATACGGTTATCAATTTTATTGTATGGTGTTGACAATAACCTGATTGTAATATTATTCTCATTTAACAAAATTCAGTACAGACCAAATAACAAAGGATTTTTACCTTATGTTCTGACACCGGGAGGTGGGAACAAGTGGTAAAAATCCCTTATTTTCAGTGGAGCCGGCGATGGGACTTGAACCCGCGACCTGCTGATTACGAATCAGCTGCTCTGCCACCTGAGCTACGCCGGCATAACAATAAAAACGACCTTAGCGTTTCTATGAACAAAAATCAAGAAAAAAAAGCACTCCGATTCATTATTGATGAAATTCCCGGCAGACGCCATGTTTTCGAATGTTCAGGGCTGTCCGGATCTGACAAGGCTTATTTTATATCCAGATTGTATCAGGAACATAACATACCCATTATTATAATTGTATCTTCATCAAAACATGCAATAAAATTTTCAGAAGACCTGCATTTCTTTTGTTCCCGGATCGGATCCCAGGGGCGAAGAGAATTCCCCATAAAATGTTTCACACCTTATAATATTCTGCCATTTCAATTTCTTTCCTACCATAATAAAACTGCGGCAAATCGGATCCGTGTGCTTTACGGACTGGCAGCAGATGAATCTCCTTCAATCGTGGTGACAACTGCTGAAACTGTTTTGCAAAAACTTATTCCAAAACAGGAATTACGGGATTATGCAGAACTGATGATGGCAGGTGAGGAAATTGACCGGGATTTTTTAATCAGAAAACTGATATCCGGCGGGTATGTTCAGTCCGTTATTGTGGAAGAACCAGGGGATTTTTCCGTGAGAGGGGGAATTGTGGACGTTTTTTCCCCACTCTATCCGGATCCCCTCAGAATAGAGTTTTATGGTGACACTGCTGATTCTTTAAGATTTTTTTCACCTGCAACCCAGCGAACCAAAAGAATTGTACCAGAGGCAGTTATCCTTCCGGCCCGGGAAGCTGTTCTGAAAATGGAAAACATGGATCAGCTTATTAGCCGGATAAAAAGGCAGGCAGTCACGTTTGATCTTCAGCCGAACAAAGTCAGCGATATTATTGACCGTATCAAAAATGAAGGGGCATTTCCAGGCATTGAAAGTCTGATCTCACTGATTTACCCATCACTTGACACTTTTTTTGATTACGCACCGGACAATGCCCTTTTCATCCTCATAGAACCGGATGAATTGGACGCGGCAGCGGAAGCATCCCGAAAGCAGGCATTTAACAATTATATGACTGCCCGTAATGAAGGCAGACTTTGTGTTGAGCCGGAAGCCCTTTATTTAAACTGGTCAGAAGCAAAAGAAATGCTTGCCCGGAAAAGTTCCCTGACACTCAAAGCCCTGCCCGTGTTAAAATCCCCCGAGCCGGAACATGAAAATGAAAATGAAAAAGGAGTTCCAAGTTTCCAGTTTCCAGTTTCCAGTTCCGAGTTTCCAGTTTCCAGTTCCGAGTTTCCAGTTTCCAGTTTCCAGTTTCCAGTTTCCAGTTTCCAGTTTCCAGTTTCCAGTTTCCAGTTTCAAGTTTCAGACAACACCGATATCAGTACGGAACTGAAAAATTACAAAGAAAAAGAGAATGTTCTCTTGCCGCTTGTCAACTGGATAAAGGATAAAAAAGCGTGCAGATACGTCACCGTTTTTGCGTTCAGCACAGGACCGAGGATTGATCGCCTAAAATCACTTCTTGAGCCTTATGGCATCCGGCTCGAATTTGCTGAGACATTCCCCGATATCAAACGCGGCAAAGGGCTTGTCTGGGCATGTCCGGGCCGAATTTCATCAGGATTTGTCTGGCCGGATGAGTCTGTTGCCATTATCACAGAAGATGAAATATTCGGCACCCGATACCGCAGAAAAAAAATTCCCCGGCAAAAGGTTCAGACTGAGCTGCTTGATTATGCAGAATTAAAAACAGGGGAACTTATTGTTCATGCCGAACATGGCATTGGGCGGTATGAAGGTCTTGTAAAGCTGACATTAGACGGAATCATCAATGATTTTCTTCTGATGACCTATAAAGACAATGACAAGCTCTATCTTCCTGTGGATCGGATGAGCATGGTCCAGAAATACATGGGACTGGAGAGCATTGAGCCTGTTCTGGACAAAATGGGGGGCAAATCATGGGAACGGGTGAAAAGCAAAGTAAAAAAATCTGTGGAAAAGATGGCCGGAGACCTGCTGAAGCTCTATGCGGCCCGCAAAGTCAGAAAAGGACATGCGTATGGGAAGCCAAATGATTTTTTTGAAGATTTTGAAGCAGGTTTTCCATATGAAGAAACCGCGGACCAGCTCAACGCCATCAATCACGTACTGGAAGATATGCAGGCCCCGACTCCCATGGACAGGCTGGTCTGCGGTGATGTGGGATATGGCAAAACAGAAGTGGCGCTGCGCGCGTCCCTCATGGCAGTAAACGAAGGCAAACAGGTGGCTGTCCTTGTTCCCACCACTGTTCTTGCTGAACAGCATTTTATGACGTTTTCCGAGCGTTTTGAACGTTATCCTATAAATATTCAGTGCCTGAGCAGATTTCGCTCTTTAAAAGAGCAGCGTGCAATTACAAACAGTCTTAAAGAAGGAACAACGGATATTGTCATCGGAACTCACAGACTGCTTCAGAAAGATGTCAGTTTTAAAGATATCGGGCTTATCGTCATTGACGAAGAGCAGCGGTTTGGCGTCAAGCACAAGGAAAAGCTGAAAAAAATAAGGAGTACCGTGGATGTTCTGGCATTAACCGCGACCCCGATTCCCCGGACGCTTCACATGTCCATGATGGGAATACGGGATATCAGTATTATTTCAACGCCGCCTGAACAGCGTCACGCCATTATCACCTATATTTCCGAATTTGATGATGTCATTATTTCAGAAGCCATAAAAAAGGAACTGGGCAGAAACGGGCAGGTATTTTTTGTACACAACAATATTAATACAATCTATGCAATGGCCGCCCATTTGAAAGAACTGGTCCCCGGGGTGAAAACGGATGTCGCGCATGGCCGGCTGGATGAGAAAGAACTTGAAAAAGTGATGCTCAGGTTCATGAACAAAGAAACAGATTTGCTGGTATGCACCACCATCATTGAATCCGGGCTGGATGTTTCCTCAGCCAACACCATTCTTATTAACAGGGCGGACAGATTTGGTCTGGCCCAGATTTATCAGTTGCGCGGACGGGTGGGGCGGGCAGATGAGCAGGCTTATGCGTATCTTTTTATCCCCAGTGAAAGCACGTTGAGCAAAGATGCCCGGAAACGTCTGAAAGTGTTAATGGAACACAGTGATCTTGGCGCGGGATTTCAAATTGCCATGAGTGATCTCAAGATCAGGGGAGGGGGAACAATCCTTGGAGCATCCCAGTCCGGCCATATTGCCGCGGTCGGTTATGATATGTTTCTGAAGCTCATGGAAAATGCTGTATCTGAATTAAAAGGCGAGCCTGTGGCAGACCCCCTGGAACCGGAAATCAACCTGAATATGTCCGCGTTCATATCTGAATCTTATATCCCTGACATTGACCAGCGTCTTTCAGCATACCGGCGACTGGCAAAAATGACGGACCTCCGGGAACTTGCAGAATTCAAAGCGGAACTCACAGACCGTTTCGGAACTTTGCCTGCTGAGGCGGCCAATCTTCTTTTAAAGATCATGTTGAAAGTATTGTCAATAAAAGCAGGAGTAAAACGGCTTGATCTCACAGAAAATCACCTGTTATGTTATTTTTCAGAAACGCATCAGAAAAATCCCTTTGGAATCATTGACATGATCACCTCAGACCAGGATCGCTTCAGATTCACATCTGACCATATGCTTAAAGTCAGCCTTTCAAAACGCGGGAGTTCTTTGGTTCAGACCAAAAATATCTTGAAACAAATTGCACATCGTGTTAATAATTAAAATTTTGATTTTTCTGATATCTCTTTTACAAAAAAAGCAGAGCCTATGTGAACAATTCAATTACCAGACACTTTTTTTGTTCCGAACACTTAACACCGAACACTTAACACCGAACACCGAACACTTAACACTTAACACCGAACACTGAACACTTAACACCGAACACTTAACACCGAACACTTAACACCTGACACTTTCACAAATGATAAATTATCTTTATAAATTGGCAATCCTGACAGGCGTGTTCCTGGCAATTTGTGTTATATCAGGATGTCCTGACCGAACCTCCGAGGAAAAGGGTAAATTTTTAATTCGGGTCGGGAGCAATGTGATGACAGTGCCTGAGTTCACAAAGGCTTTTGAAATCGTCAAAACAGCTTATCCAACGGATATGATGCAGAATGCTGATTATGCAAATGAGGTTCGCTTACAAGTTCTGAAGCAGATGACCGAAAGAATGATTCTGTTGGAAAGAGCCGGAGAGCTTCATATTGAAATTTCTGACGCAGAACTTGAAGCGGCTGTCGCGGATATAAAAAAAGGCTATCCCGAGGGGATGTTTAAGAAGGTCCTGATTGAGTCTGCCATTTCTTTTGATTCCTGGAAAAATGAATTGAAAATTCGTCTGCTCATGGAGAAGGTGATTGCCAGAGAGCTGGGGGAAAAGATCACCATAACGTCAGAGGAGATTGCAAATTACAGGGAAGAACATCACAGAGCCGATGATTCAGCCACAGAATCAGAAGAGAAAACAGAAGATACGAATGAAATGCTGGCAGGCCGGTTGTACAGAGAAAAAACAGAAGAAGCTTATCACTTGTGGATAAAAAAACTTGAGGAAAAATATACAATTGAAATCAACAAAGCGGAATGGGAGAAGATAGCTGATTTATAATCAGCTCACGGCGGAACATGCCCGGCAATGCCGCCAATTTTATAACCAAAACTCCTGGCGGGTTTCACCACACATCGTCCGCCAGATCATCTCGGAATTAAAATGAGAATCAGATACTTGAATAACTTATTGAAAAAAATCGTATTGCGTGTTATTTGTGCGTTTATTTTCTTTGGATTATTTGCTACTTCAGGAAAAGCTGAACTGGTTGATCGTATTGTTGCCATCGTGAATGATGATATTATTTCACTTTCCGAACTGAACGAGATGTTTGAGCCTTACGCTGAAAATATAAAGTCACGCGGACTTTCATCAGAGGAAGAGCGTGCGGCGCTTTTCAAAGTCCGGGAGGATATACTCAGCCATCTCATTGATCAGAAACTTACGGATCAGGAAACAAAACGATTCGGGATCAGCGTAAAAGAAAAAGAAATAGATAAGACCATCGAGCGTATCAAGGAATCAAATTTTTATACAGATGAAGATCTGAGGAAGGGACTGGCCAGACAAAACCTGACCATGGAGGAGTATCGTGAGCGTATCAGAGAGCAGATACTCAGAAGCAAGCTGGTCAATATGGAAATAAGATCCAGAATCGTCATTACCAAAGAGGATATAAAATCCTATTATGACAGCCACAGCGAAATATACCAGGGAGAGAAAAAATATCATCTCCGGCACATCTTATTGGAAATACCTTCACTTGCCGATGAGACAGGAAAACTTGAGATAAAAGAAAAAGCAGACGCGATGCTTGAAAAAATAAAAACCGGAGAACCCTTTGAAAATATGGCCAGAAAATATTCTCAGTCATCAGCAGCAGCCAAAGGAGGCGACCTGGGGATGTTCGGCCATGACGTGCTTTCTCCCCAGCTTCGGGAGACCCTGAAAGGAATGAAAGCCGGTGAGGTCACACCTGTGCTTGATACGGATCTGGGCTATCAGATATTTCTTGTTCAGGAAATCAGAGATGCCCGGGCCAAATCGTTGGAGGAAGCCTCTCCTGAAATTCAGGAAAAGCTTTACAAAGAGATCGTTGACAAAAAATTTCAATCATGGCTTGAATCTCTGCGCAAACGCTCTCACATAAAAATTATCAGATAATACTCAGAGATTCGAAATTGGAAATCAGATTATCAAATTTCGAATTTTAATTATCAATTATCAATTATCAATTATCAATTATCAATTATCAATTATCAATGCAAGCTGATCGAATAAAAATACTTACCGAAAGCATAAAGAGACTGCTGAGGCGGAACGCCACAAGTCATCTCCGCAAAATTGTGAGCAAAACACATGCAGCGGATTTGTCCGTGGTGTTTCCTTCCCTGGCGATTTCCAACCGGCACAAGCTTTTTGAGATGATGGATACTCAGCAAAAAGGTATTCTTTTCAGTGAACTTGATGAGACCTCGCTTCTGACTTTTATTGAGGAGATACAGCTCGATGAAGTCGTTGAAGTCCTGGAGAAGATGGCTGCCGACGATGTCGCAGACTTTATCGGGAGGCTGCCTGAGGAGAAGTCCGCTGCCATTCTTGAGAAGATGAGAAAAGAGGGATCCGAGGAGGTCGAGGGGCTTCTCCGTTACGGAGATGACACCGCAGGCGGTATCATGGTTCCTGATTTTATTGCCCTGAGAGAAGACACCACCGCCACGGAGGCCATCGGGTCACTTCAGAAGGAGCATATGGATGTGGAAATGCCCTTTTATCTTTATGTGACAGATGAATATGGCAAGCTGGTGGGCGTGTGTTCGCTGCGGCAACTGGTTGTTGTTCCGCCGGATACGCCGCTCAAGGATTTCATGTCAACTGATGTGTTTTCTGTGGAGACTTACACCGACCAGGAGGAAGTTGCAAAACTTGTGGCCCGTTATGATATCCTGGCGGTTCCGGTTGTGGATGACACAAACGAACTGGTCGGCATTGTCACGGTGGATGACGTGATTGACATTTTCAGGGAAGAGGCCACGGAGGACTTTCTGAAACTGGCCGGTGTGAGCGGCGAAGAATTTGTTGAGACCAAATCTGTTTTCAAGAGTATGCGGATTCGTCTGCCGTGGCTGTTTGCGAGCTGTCTCGGAGGCATTTTGGCGTTTTTTGTTATCGGCGGTTTTGAGGAGAGCCTGAGCAAATTCACATATCTTGCGGCATTCTTGCCTGTTATCATGGGCATGGGCGGAAATATCGGAACCCAGTCCTCCACCATTGTGGTGCGGGGGTTGGCGCTCGGATTTCTCAACATAAGGGATATCTGGTCTGTTGTTTTCAAGGAACTGGCTGTGGGCTTCATACTGGGCCTGTTCTACGGAACGCTTATCGGCCTGGTGGCCCAGGCTCAGTACAATCTGGTGGCGGTCGCCATCTCCGTGGGACTTGCCCTTGTTTGTTCCATGTCCGTGGCCGCCCTGGTCGGCTCCATGATGCCCATGCTGTTTGCAAGGATAAACATTGATCCTGCCGTGGCCACAGGCCCCTTTGTCACCACTGCCGTTGACATTATCAGCGTATTCCTCTATTTTCAGATTGCCACCATTCTTATGGGGATATAGGCTGCCATCGCTTATATTTATTTTGAATTACAAATAAATTTCAGATAGTTAAAACTTGAATATAAAAAATAAGTTAAACGTGGCCCGGGCAGGAGATTCCTTTCCAGCTTCTCGGATCGGGAAATCGGAAACAAGAGATCAGAGCGGGTAAAAGTGCGGCATTGCCCGCGGATTTTTCCGCATGATATGCCACCCAGCATAGCTTTCCGGTCTCCGACACAGACACTGCACGCAAAGCCGGAGCTGCGGAAATCCCTGCTTATCACTAATCCATGTAGATAAAACCGAAATATCAGGTTTCGTTCCCCAGCCCAACCGACACGACTGCCTCAGTGAACCGAATGATGAAAAATAAATAATATGACGAAAAAAGACAAACGGATTCAGAGCCTGTTCAGAAATCCGAAAAGTATGCGATTTCCCGAGTTGGATGCAATTCTGACGGAGCTCGGATATGAGAAACGGCAAAGCGGAAAAGGCAGCAGCCATTATGTCTATAGCCATCCGGATATTGAGATGCTGGTTGTTCTGGTATCTCACGGCAGAAACGACATGCTGCCGGAATATCAGGTGAGAAAGGCAGTTCAGTCTGTGAAAAGATTATTGGAGAACTTATGAAAAAAGACCTGTCATATTACATGAACCTCAGGTACCCTGTCAGAATCAGAACCATGACAGACGGCATGTACTGCGCTGAAATCAGAGAAATTCCCGGGCTGTGCGCCTACGGAATCTCGGCTGTGGAAGCGCTCGAAGAATTGGAGACTGTCAGACAGACGGCATTTGAACTGATGCTCAGACAGGGAAAAGAAATTCCTCTTCCCAGAGTTCGCCTGGAAATTCCCATAGATGCGTTTGAACAGTTGCCGAATAAGGAGGATATTGCCAAATTTCTTGTGTGACTGTTCTACGGAACCCTTATCGGCCTGGTGGCCCGGATTCAGTACAGTCTGATGGCGGTCGCCATCTCCGTGGGACTTGCCCTTGTTTGTTCCATGTCCGTGGCCGCCCTGGTCGGCTCCATGATGCCCATGGTGTTTGCAAGGATAAACATTGATCCTGCCGTGGCCACAGGCCCCTTTGTCACCACTGCCGTTGACATCATCAGCGTATTCCTCTACTTTCAGATTGCCGCCATCCTTATGGGGATATAGGCTGTTATCACCTCCTTGTTTTGCTAAGTGAAGGCAGATACTGGCACGGCCATCAACGTTACCATGGCTTTGGAAACAAGCTTCTCCTGATCCTGGGATATGGAAAACACTTGGGATTCCGAAGCGATGATTTTCTTCCCCTTATTGATCACCTCTGACCGACACACGATGACATCACCCACAGCAGGCTTGAAATAATTGATTTTAAATTCGATGGTCAGGATACGAAAGTTCTCTGAAACCGTTGTATATGCGGCGTATCCGCCTGTATGATCAGCCATCGTGGCAATGACCCCCGCATGAACAAATCCGTCCTGTTGTGTGTGTTCCTGACGAATGTTCAGTCGGGTTTCAAAAATTCCGTATTCCACCCGGTCCACTTCAAAACCGCAATACGCCGGAAATCCCTGTATGTAATCCTTTTTTAAAAATTCGATTCGTTCCTTATCCATAGACATTGCTCTCCGTGATCAGGCCGTGGGGGAGTTTCTTTTTTCCTTTGGCTGATTTTTCATATTTTCTGATTATAACGGATTCAGGGGAGGGCGCGGTATGCTGAAACTATCATGTCACAGGACACCGTCCTCCCCGGACGTCATTCAGGGGAAAAGCGGCGCGATGTGCGACCTGCAATAATGCCACAAAGGCACGAAGGTACGAAGTCTCACGAAGGCTCTCTGTGCTTCTTTGTGTCTTCGTGTCTTTGTGGCATTGAAGCCCCGCGGGGGCGGCATATTTGCAGCATGCAAATATGCCGTGGCGGCCTCCCCTGAATCCGTTATAATCAGCATATTTTTTTAAATTTCCTCATTTTTTTCCAATGACAGCAGATCAAAAAGATTCAGCCGCGTTCAGGATATCCGTTTCCGCACTTCATATCCAGACATCAAGCTCACTCAGCGCGGTTGACGCTGTTAAATATGAGGCATTGTCTGCCATAGTTCTCTGCTGAATGTTCATCAATAACGTTTTCAGAGACAGCGATTCGGAAGCTCTGCCGTCCGGTAAGGAGAAATCAGACATATGCCTTTGCATATGCTGCAATGCGTTTCTTATACCGCGTGAACTGGGTTGCTGGCGCAAAATTTCTGTGAGTTCATTTGCCAGGTCCGAGAAATTCTCATTCTTTTTCATCCGGGACACAGCACTGCTGATGGCCTCGTATATGTCCGGATTTCTTGCCAGCACAGAGTATCTGTGCTGGTGCCATAGCTGCCGTGCATTTCTCGGCAAAGAGATTCTTCCTTGTTCTTTGTGCTTATATTTATTTTCGAGAAGACTGAACTGACGGTATGGCTCATCAATATATTTCACCGGCCATTCACCGGTTTCAGGGGGCGGAGGAAGCGGTGACTTATGCCTGAATCCCCGGAGAGACATTTCTGCAACCAATAAATCATGCCGCAGTGTAAGCGCCCGGCCATGGCCCTTCCAGCGAAGTGTCTCAGGATGATTTGAATATCCTTTTTTATTATTGGTAATAACAGACACAATAGCGTGCAGTTCCCTGTGTTCTCCGAGCAGACTCTGACGGTTCAGATATCCCGGATTTATGTCCCAAATTCTCATTTGTTTAGTTGCATTCAATATTTCGCATCCTGAATCATAAAACAGCTCCCATCCCTGTTCCGCAATGCTGTTGGCTTATGAAGTCCCGGGCGGATCCGGAGTGCAAAAATTTTATTTTTGCAATTGCGAAAAAGCATTTTTCGCACTCCGGAGAAATTCGCCTGATCTTAAGTCAACAGTATTGTCCTTGTTCTGAGGCTGTATGACAGGATGCATGACATCTTTCAGCCTCAACTTACGGAACTAAGGAACCGACACTCTTCAAAATAGGACTTTGTACGGAATCGGCTGAATCTTGAGCCTTCCCCAAATCCGTTATAATCAGAATTTTTCATAGAGACATTAAGTCACTATTTCCGGCTGTAATCAGATATCTGTTCAAACACTTTATCCAAGACAGGGATTTCCGCATATTCCATGACCATCCTCAGGCTGTCCGCGTAAAGGTCAAGTTCGGGCGTGATGTCGCTGATGAGCTGAAGATATAAAGCCTGATTCAATTTGGGAGACTGGCCTGCATATGTTTTGCTTATCTCTGCCAGCTGAGACCGAATATCGTCAGACTGTTCTTTCCCCAGGATGCTGAAATGATAACGGTCTGAGACCTCCTTATTGTTTACTTTGACATACCATTTATATGAGGTCGCCGGTCTGAGTTTCTTTCCGCTGACACGCACGAATCTGCCTGTTTTCATATCTGCTTCAATGACCTTGTGTGATTTTTTTTCAGCTCCGACGATGACCAGCTTTGCTTCAGTGTCTGAAGAGATATTGCCATTTTTCCATCTGAAAAGTATCGGCTTTCCATATAGTGCGGTGGTTCCGTTGACCGGCCAGACATCACCTGTGGAAAATTCGCCTATAAAAAACGAGCTGTCTTTTGCTTTGTCCTTGGCTCTGGTACTCATCAAATTTTCTTCAGCAAGATTTCTCCGTTCAATCTTTGTCCTTATCACAACCTCTGAAAAGAGGCTCTTAAGCCATCCTGAGCTACGCTGATTTTTGCATTCCTTGACAATAGTTCTTTTATTCACCATCTTTTCGCCGCAGTCCGTATTTCTGTAAATCAGGGCTACACTTTTATTTTTATGCGGGATGATGATATCATCGTTCAAAACGTAAATATTTGCGGGGGATTTGGTGACAGCTTTTCCGTCCCGCCAGAGGGTATAGCACTCATCAGAAGTCATTTCCGCGGGTATTTTGATATATCCCACACTTTGTGACGATTTGCCAGCCTGCGCTGCCGGGACCATTGATATCAGAAACAAACACACCATAATTTCTAGAAAAAAACTTCTCATCATTCATTCTCCCTTCTTGTTTTTAACCAATCTTCTGCAATTTCACAAAGCCCCACAATATTCTCAAATATCCAAATCGCGACAATCAGGAACCAGAAATCTAAAAACAGTCCCCATGTGCTGAATATCCAGAGACTTATGAGCATATCCGAAAACCAGAAAACTATTGTCAGAAGCAGTGCCGCCAGTGCAAGCGGCATGTGAACGAAAATAATGGCTAACAGAACAATCAACATCGCCACTATCAGATACTTAAGTACAGAATGTTTATGAACCTGATTGCCCCTCAGAAAAAGATTTAATCCGTTGGCAATCACAAAAAACCCCGGCATGTCACCTATCGGCGTAACATGGATATCTCTTATCTCATCGTAAGTGGAGCCGATCAGGACGGTTTTATCCTGGTATATCTTTTCATCAAATTTTCCGCCCAGAAGCATCGCCGGTGTCAGCATCATGTCAATCAGCAAATCTTCCCCGTTACCATAGCCTGTCATCACCTCCCGTGGTGCAATACGAAATTTGAGTCTCGCGGGAAGGCACTCTTTTGACGGGTCCTGATGATACAACTGAATATCGTCAGCACTGCCGTCAGATGGAATTGAAATGCCGTCTCCCAAACCTTTCTTCAGCCGGGCTTCTGTTTCTGCCAGTATTTTATTCCCCTGCTCAAGTCCGTGCCATTGATAAAGTGCTGCCAGGATGGGCAGGGAAAGCAGGACACGGTTCTGATCTTCTGCAATTTTGTAAAAGCGCAAATGCCGAACCTTGCGGTCTGATGTATTGAAGAAGACCGCGGGGCTTCCCTGTTTGATGACCATGCTTTCCTGATCAAGCAATTCATAATATTGACGGGTATATCCCTTTGGATTCGGTATCCTTTCTTTCCACGGCAGGATGATCGCTGTTCCCTGCTTTTTTGCAAGCCTTACAGCTTCCCGCAGCAGGGACAGGTAACGCTGGTTTTCTTCCACAAAAGCCCCGTCCTCGTAGTAAAGCGGAACAGGTTTGTCCAGTGCAAAATCCACGACTACCACTTTTGCGCCGAGTGCTATGGATTTGATGATCGTCCTGCCCAGGAGTTCTCTCGGAGTCCAGAAGCCCTGTCCGGGACTGGCTTCATAGGTCTCGGCATCAAGCTCTATCATGCGGATCGCATCGGAAACCGGTTCTTCCTCCTCACCGGAAACCACCGCCACCCTGAAGTCAGATTTTACCAGAAAGTCATAGGTGTCATTCAGCATCTCCTGTCCGATGCCGGTGTAAGAAGAAATAAGATGGAGAAGGAGAGCAGCCAGAACCCCCCAGACCAGATTCAGCAGAAAATGTTTCATTCGCTCCCGGGGAGAGCGATTGTACCAATTGAAAAAGAGTCCCATGCGCTGTTTTCTCCTGTATCAAAGTATCAAAGCCGGGGGATTAATCCCCCGGCTGGAAAGCTCAAGTGCGCTAAAGCGCACTAAAATTAAGCTGGCTTCAGCCTGCTTTCGCTTTCAGCCCCGGCATTGATGCCGGGGCTTTTATTTCGAGGCTTCAATTTATAAACACGCCCATTTTACAGCCAATTCCCGATCAGCAAAAACGGAGCCCAGTAATAAGGATGGTGATATCCCTGGCTGATGAGTTCCTTCTGGGCATTCTGCAAAGCCTTTGCCTTTGAAATATCGGATTCCCCGAGCCGGCGATAAAATTCTCTCATAGCCAGAGAAGTGGTTTTATCATTGACAGACCATAATGTGGCGATTGCGCTCCTCGCACCTGCTTTAATCGCGACACCGGCAAGCCCCAGCACGGCACGCTCGTTTCCCGAGGCGGTTTGACATGCGCTTAACGTCAGCAATTCCAGCGGATTTTCACGAAATCTGCCAATGCCGACAACGTGTTCAAGTTTGTCCATTGTCAGCTTGCCATCGTATGTCAGCAGAAACGAATTTTTTGCAGTGCCGCCGAATTCACCGTGAGTGGCAATATGAACAATGGAATATTCATGATTTTTAAACTCATAATCAATATTATCAACGGTATATGCTTCATCTTGGAGTATCTTTCCGCCCATCACTGTTTTGATATCGCTTAACTCCTCCGGAACATTTTCCAGAGGTTTAAAATTTTGTCTGGCTTCGGAAAGACCGGAGAGGAGAACTTCGGCATTTTCCTTATCAATCGGCTTGGGATCAACAAGGGTGGTTCCGGGTATGGTGACAATGGCGTATTTTTCGATAAGATAGTGTTTTCCATCACAGAGTGCGGAGAACGGAATTGAACGAAGCGATCCATCCGGAGCAACAATCAGCGTATCAATATTTTCATCGCTTAATTCGGTTTCAATGGGTCGTATTAACTGGTCATAAAGATACTGGGCGGAGTTCCGAAATTCATAACTTCGCAGACTCTGTAACTCATCCCTGAATTGCATTGCTGTATTTCTGAGTTCCTCTGGATTCGCAGGAACAGTAATTTGTTTCATTCCATCACCCAGAATCAGCAACATTGCCAAATGATCGGGTAAAAGAATCGGATAAATGACTGCTGTATGAGAAGAAGCTTTGTCCAGGCGGATGGACTTTTTGCGGAGGGCCGTCACGCATTCATCCTGAAAAAAATCTTCCAACTCCGCGGTTTTCAGAAGTTCCATTGTATCACGGGCCTTGCAGAGAGGGGATGCTTCACCTTCACTGCATAAGACACTCTCAGATGTTTTCGTCTGCTTCAGAAGGAGTTCCGCCAGTCCCAGATAAACTGGCCTGATCTGCTCGCCAAAGGTGTTTTTTATCTGACTGCGATATCCTGTAAAGAATTCGCTGCGGATGGGATTCAGCGTGGATACCGCATTATTGAAAGCGCTGACCGCATTTTCAATATCTCCCTGGCTTCTGAACAGCCTTCCCAACTGCCACTGCCAGCGATATAAAATTTCAGGTGAATCTGTCTGCTGGGCGTAAAATACTGCTTTCCGGGTCATATTGAGCGCATCTGAAAAACGATTCTCCGCCTCATACAATTCTCCGATATATCCGTATGCATAGGCAGCAATCCGTGTATCTTCCAGTGCCTCAGCGATCTGTCTTGCTTTATGCAACAGTTCGTGAGGAATTTCTTCGAGACGGCTTTCAGATGGAAGTTCTTTCCCAATCCTTTGGACAATGAAAGCCAGTGAGATCATATCTGCGGCTTTGTGATGAGAATTTGGAAGACTTTCAATCTGAGATATGATATTCTCCGCTTGTGTGAGGATGTTTCCATCACCGCCAATCCAACTTCTGACACGGAGCAAGTTTATCAATATCTTTGATTTCAGCGGGGTTCCTTCAACAAGATCAGCGCCTTGCATATAGGCTTCTTTTGCCTTGTCATATGCTTCGTTTACCGCAAACACATTGCCCATGTTATTTAAAAGGCTTGTCTCAAGAAGAGGATTTTCCTCGGAATGAACCGCCTTCTGTCCTTTTTCCAAATACGCTTTTGCTTTCTCCGCGTCACCGCAAGAAAGATAAATATCACCGAGAGTGCCGAACAACAAGGCTTTGGCATAAGCGTCATTGTTTTTTTCGATAACAGGAAGGGCTTCCTCAAGGACTGACAATGCTTTTTGGTAATATCCCATTGCCTGATAAGCAGTTGTCAGACAGACCAGCGTATCTGCACAAGAAGCAGGTTTTTTGAAAAAATCTGGTTTCTCTCTTTCTTTTTCCCATATCTCGGCCGCATGTTCAAAATCGCCTTTGTGATAAAAATCCGCTGCATCTGAATCTCCGAAGGCCAGAGGCGGACTTGCCAGCCAGTCGTCAAGCGGAGTTGGCAGGCTGTCCCGTTTGGTCAGCACAAATCGGAGTTCGCTTTCCCCGGTCCGCTTTGCACAAGGGGTTTTTACCCATCGGGTTGCATCAAGATAATTCTCGGGCAAGGCCGCCAACCCTTTGCTGGCATCTTCCTCCGGCGACTTAATTTCCACCAGGCCGTCAATTCCTAATTCTGATGACGCATCTACCTCGCTGCCTGCGGATTGAATGAAATGATCTGCAACAATACGAATATTTCCTCCGTTTCCTTCGTAAGCTTTTGCAATGATCTCGCTCTGATTCAGCGTGACAAATTCCGGATCAATGCTGATATCTCCGGCATCGTCTGAGCCGCCCTGAACCGTGGTGGTAATCCTGCCGTCTGACAAATGAATTGCATTTTTGACATTGATCGTCATTCTGCCGCCGCCGGAAACATCAGATTCCGTTGTCACCGAGCTTTGATCTATCCGCATGCTATCCGCAGAAATGATAAATATATCTCCGGCATGGCCGCTCCGGGTACTTTTGGCAGAAATTGAGGCTTCATTGGTCATGTCCAGCGCATTCACATTTATCAGCCTGATATTTCCGCCCTGGCCTGTACTCTCACTGGCAGCTGATATTGTACCGCCGTGGCTCAGTTCCAGACGTTCCATATCCTGAATGATAATATCACCGGCCCGACCATCTTGCAGCGTATTGCCGTCCCATGTCTCATCTCCGAGAGTATTGGCATAAATATGTCCGTTCTCGCCGATTGTCATGTGCGGCGTTGAAATGGTTAAATCTCCTCCGCTTCCGCTGCTGTGTGTCGCGGTATATATCCAGCTTTTATCCAATTTCACTCCGGAACCGGAAATATTGACAGATTCCCCGGCGAAAATTGAAATATCCCCGGAATCCCCTGCCCCTCGGGTACTGGTGGTTATGGTTCCGCCTTCGTGAACTTCCAGGCGGTTTATATCCAACTCCACATTTCCGCCGCGTCCCCCGCCATAAGTCTGGGCGTTGATCATTGCATCTTTGGTGAGGGTCAGATCATCTGTTTTGATGGTGATCTTTCCTCCGTCTCTTTCTGACATTGTCTGCGAATATACCCCATAATAATCGCCAAACAATCCGAGATCATCAGCCCCGGATCCGGAAATATTGACGGATTCCCCGGCAACAATGGAAATGTTTCCCCCGGGATCAGTGTTTCCGCCAGTGTCCAAACTGCCGGACGAGACATAGCCCTTGTTCATTTCCAGATCATTTGCATTCAACGTAATATCTCCGCCGCGCCCTGCTCCTGCGGAATCATTGCTGATGACACCGTTTCAGAGCCTTGGAAACATTTTCATCACCCCACGGCAGGCCTGTAAAATAAAAATGATATCATAAGGATAAGTTCTGTCTCAGTGAAATTTGTCTGCAAAAACTGTCCGAACCATTGAATCCTTTGCCGCATAAACGGCGGGTTCCGGGTTGAAATCGGAATGACAGTGCCGCCGGGAAGCCTCCCCTAAATCCGTTATAATCAGCAAAAATCTGATTATAACGGATTTAGGGGAGGCTGGGAAAGCCCCGTGGGGGCGGCATATTTGCAGCATCCGTTTATCATGCCGGGCCGGAAAAGCCCCGTGGGGGCGGCATATTTGCAGCATCCGTTTATCATGCCGGGCTGGGAAAGCCCCGTAGGGGCGGCATGTTTGCATGCTACAAATATACCGCCCCTACGGGGCTTGGCGGAGGGGCCTGCAAACCTGCTGCTACAAACATGCCGCCCCTACGGGGCTTGGCGGAGGCCTGCAAACCTGCTGCTACAAATATGCCGCCCCTACGGGGCTTGGTCGGCATCCCCTAAATCCGTTATAATCAGAAAAAAGACATCAGAACCGGCTCCCCGGCAAAATCGGACGATCTGCCTCCCCTTTTCGAGGGAAACCTGGCATGTGACAGCCGGGGACCCCCTTCAGTTCAGGCTGCGTATCGATGAAATGATCGCCGCACATCCCGAACTGTTTCCGCCCGGGGCGGAACGCGGCTGGCGGACAAAGGACAGTTATATTTCGAAAAAACAGGGGATTAAAATCCGACGCATAGAAATCGGCGGAGTGAGTCACACAGTCCGCCCGTCCTTCGTCATGCCTTATACGACAGATATGACCGATGACGCGGAAAACGCCCTGTTTCTCCGAAAATTTGACGTTCCGTTCTGGGCAATTGCCCGTATTTTTGGGAAAAACCCGATGCATTGGCAACGTACGGAACAGTCCCTCGGACGGAACAGCATTGTCGGCACGACCGTGAGAAATCCGGAGAATCTGCCGAAGCACATCGTTGCTGACGAGAAACACACTTCGCTCGGAGGCGGAAAAGCCTATGTCGCCACCACCGTGGCGGAAGAATGCTTTCTCGGCGCCTCCGTCACCGAAGACGCCGGAGAGGAGTCGCTCGGACAGGCATATGGCAAATACAGGGAGGAAGCCCGCAATGCCGATCCTGATTATGCTCCGGAAACCGTCAATACCGACGGATGGAAAGCCACCCGGAACGCCCGGAAAAAGCTTTTTCCGTCCGCCACGCTGATTCTCTGCTTCCTTCACACATTCATAGGCATCCGGAATTGTACGAAAAAAAGTTCGGAGAAATTTATGACGAAGTCGTCGGAAAGCTGTGGAACTGCTATAATGCTCCGAACAGATCCTCTTTTTCGCAGAGAGTCAGACGATTCGCCGAATGGGCGAAGAAAGTCTCCGTCCCTTCCGCAATCGCCGAAAAAATCGCCAAAATGCGGAAAAATATCGCTGACTTCGCCGCTGCATATGATTTTCCGGGGGCGCACAGAACGAGCAATATGCCCGAACGCCTGATGCGGAGAACGGATCGGCATCTCTTCAACACTCAGTATTTTCATGGTGTCATATCTTCCTCCGAACTCGGCATCCGGGGATGGTCCCTCATTCTCAACTTCGCTCCTTCAAACCCTTATACCGTGAAGAAGTACGACGGTTTGCAGAGTCCTGCGGAACGACTTAACGGATTCCGCTATCACGACAACTGGCTGCATAACCTTCTGATATCAGCTTCTCTGGGCGGCTTTCGCGGGCCTCCCCTAAATCCGTTATAATCAGAATATAATATATATAATACAGGTTTGTCGTTAAGTCATCCGAAAACCTTGTCAGACAGGAAAGAGAAAACATAAAACTGACATTCCTCACCCGGATATTTATGATAACCTACTGATTTATAAATAATTTATTTTTAAAACGAATTACCAGAGAACCATTATTTGAAACAGGAAAAAACACAGGTATCCGCCCGGAACATGCACAGCGACTTCGCCGGATACTTGCGCTTCTTGAAACAGCCAGTGTAATTGAAGACATGGATTTACCCGGTCTTAATTTGCATGAACTGAAGGGAAAAAGAAGAGGAACATGGTCAGTCAAAGTAAGCGGCAACTGGCGGATAACATTTCAGATCACCGGAGGTGATGTTTATAATGTCAGTTACGAAGATTATCACTAAAAAGGAGACCGTTATGAGAATGTATAATCCTCCCCATCCCGGAGAAATCATTCGTGAGTGCTGCGTTGAAGCACTCGGATTAAAGATAGCCGATGCGGCAAAAGCACTGGGAGTTTCGCCCAAAAAATTATCGGCATTACTCAGAGGCAAAACAGGTATCAGCCCGGAGATGGCGTTACGTCTCTCAAAAGTATTCGGCCGCACCCCCGAAGGATGGCTCAGACTTCAGTATCAGTATGATCTCTGGAAAACAGAGCAACAGACAGACCTGACTGCATTGAGACGAATTCAGGCGGAATGTTAGATTTTGTATATGCCCGAACCCTGATTCATGTTGTCCGAACCCTGATGAAAGGATGAAAGGATTTTCAGGATTTTTGCCTCGTTCTTTGGGGATTTCTCGGAAGTTCCGCAGGTTTCGGGGGGCTGACAAAAATCATGTTAATCTCTTCATCCTTTCATCAGGGTTCGGACAAAGAGCAAGGAGATGAATGAAATATTATTATGCCATATTCACAGAAACAGAAAATGCTGCGGAAGCTGATTGCCGGGGGATTTATCCCTCGGCTTTGGCTTATTCGGTGGTGTTCTAAAACTGGACTTGCTCCGATATTTACCAAATTGATTCAGAGGGTTAAAAAGTTCAGCTCCACTTTTAGAACATTACCGCTTATTCCTTTGGCTTATTCCTTTGGCTTATTCCTTTGGCTTATTCCTGCCTGCCCACAATCCATTACAAATCCATGCGGATTCTGTCCATTTCAAGGAACAAATCCTGCTCACGAATCATACCGATGACCCTTTCTTCTACAACAACGACTAACCGCCGGACATTATTTGTAACCATTATATAGGCAGCTTCCATGAGACTGGATCTCCCATCAATTGTAACCGGAGCCGGGGACATGATCTCCCTGATTTTTTTTTTTAACAATACCTTCATCTCTTTCGTAAACATGCCTCTCCAAAATACAGGTGAATACTGAATATTTTCAGCCATTGATGGTTTCGGCTCACTGAGATAAGGTGGCATAATACATCCGAGCAGGTCATTGATAGCGAGAATTCCCTGAACATTTCCCTTGTCATCCGTCACCAGAACAGAACGATGCCCTGTTTCCATGATTCTGCTGGTTGATATCCTTGACGCAAATGCTGCTTTCAGCTTTTCAATAGCATCCTTAACGCTCTGTTCCCCGTTTAATTTTGTATATTCCGTAATAGGAACCATCACCCCCATGATACTCTTTTCTCCGGGATGTCCGCGTTTTTTTCTCAGATGATAGGCATCAATGATTTTGGCTGACAGAACATCAATATCACAAGGCTTTGAAAGATAATCAAAGACCCCTTCCACCAGAGCTTCCCTGGCAGACGGCACTGCCCCATGCCCCGTCAGCATGATCACCGGAAGGTCGGGAATTTGCTTTTTGATTTTCTTCAGGGTCCGATGACCATTTATGCCAGGCATTTTAACATCAAGCACCACCACATCCGGCTTTACTCTGAGTTTGGCGACAGCCTCCTCACCACTGGCAGCCAAAATGGTCTCAAACCCTCTTCCGTTGAGAATCTTTTTGGTCGTTGCCCGAAATTGTTCTTCATCATCTGCCATCAGTACTTTTATCATATGACTCATTGCGTTTCCTCTTTATCAAGATCAGAGTTACCAATGGGTTTCACTCATCAGAGATCACTGACATCCAGAGTTACCAAGTGATTATGCTGCATCCGATATTATTCAGACTGAACTTTTGAATTCTTGAAAAGTCCTTCTCCCCCGAAAGTCATAAACCTTGCGAAAAAGAAAGACACAACAATTGCCAGAACCGGTATCAGATAAATCGCCAGACCGAGAAATATCATTATCCCGTTCTCAATCTCTTTTACCTTTGTCATCAGTATGGCAATTCGAATCACTTTTTCTTTTTTATTCGAAAGCAACGCCACATAAAGCATATTCTTATTCAGCGTGTCGCTGAAACGAACAGCCGTCCCGATTCTGCTTTTAAACGCAAGTCTCACTTCCGGTCTTTTCAGATGATTATCTGTTCTGATGAAGTTTCTGTCAGACTCACCAATTACCTTTCCGTTATTCTTTATAATGGTTATTCGGACATTCGCCATCTCCCCGTATTTTTTACAAAATACATCAAGCACAGACGGATTCTCCGTGTTCGGAAGTATGTCTGAGATAATTCTCGCTAACACCAGAACTTCTTGTTGGAGATAAGCCTCCAGTTTTCTTTTTAATTGCGCTTCCAGTATGAAACCGCCTATAGTCATACTCACAATAAGCACAATCGTAAAAATAAGATAAAGCTTCCATATTCGACTAAATCTTATCATGGTTCTCTCCTGAATGAATAAATCCGTATTCGAACAGTTTTCTCTTATATATCCGCTGAGTTTAAGTTTCCGACCTTGCAGAAAACTGACAGCTAAAAGTTGATAACTGATACGAGAAGGCAAGTGAAAATACATGCGGATACCGGCGTCATGATCCAGCCGCCGGCAATTTTCATAAGCATCTTAGGACTTATTGTTTGCAAATCTCCTACAATCCCCACGCCGACCACAGCGCCGACAACTGCCTGAGAAGATGAAACCGGCACCCCGATTTGCGTAAAGATGTGAAGTGTGAGTGCCCCGGTCAGAACAACGACAAAAGCGGAAAACGGGTCTAAGGGAACGATTCCCTTGCCCACGGTCATCATAACTTTTTTGCTGTATGTCAGCACACCGCTGACAATACTCAGCCCTCCGATCAGTGCGGCAGCTTCTGCGGACAGAATTCCCGATCCCACATAAACACCGGTCACATTGGCGACATTATTGGCACCTAATGAATATGCCCCGTAGCATCCTGAAACCAGAATACCAATGAAATATAACATATTACGATGAGTAATATTGAGAACTGTCTTGTTCAGGAGATATCCTGAGAACCGATGAAGAACATACCCGAAAAATATTCCGCTGACAGGGGTGAAGACCCAGCACGAAATAATTTTATAAAGTTTGGAAAAATCCGCTGTTCCCGAAAGCATCCCCGCTCCGATAACGGTTCCGATAATTGCCTGGGACGCGGATGCCGGAACAGCAATAAGTGTCAGTATTGTCATTGTAATGGCGGCAGCCAGGGTACAGCAAAATGCTTCAATCGGTATAAGGCGGGAAACCTCGCTCACGGTCTTCATGCACTTGGGCCCTTCGAGGATGGCACCGATAAATAAAAACACTGATGTCAGGATGATCGCTGTCCGATACCTGACAACTCCGGTGGCAACACCTGTTCCGAATATATTAGCAGAGTCATTGGCGCCAAGACTCCATCCCAGAAAAACACCGCTTAAAACTTTCCACATCATCCGTTCCAATCGCCAGATTTGGGTATTTGAAGATTTTCGAAGCTTCCGAAATTGGGGAAGTCAGTCTGAATTATCGGAGTCATGCTCTCATACTGACATTTATGATCTGAAGATGATCACTGGCGTCTTCAATAATATCGCTTATCGTGGTAAGGCCCGATACAAAATCAGCCAGTATTTTTCCTTCCCAAAAATTAGTTATAGGTAATTTTCGAATATCCCTGATGAGATCAAACTTAATATCATCAATTTTTTTCTCATAGATCCGGATAGCAAGGGTTTTTTCCCGCAGATCATCTCCCTTCACCATGGCGTCAAATGTGATCAGGAGCATTTCACAAATTCTGACATTCAGGAATGACACTCTGGCGCATTCGTCTTTTACCTGTTCAGGAATTTCCGTGTCAAGGTATTGTAAGGCTGTATCCTCAAGCAAGTCGAAAACACGGTCAACGATTTCAACAAATCTGCACAGTTCCGGTCGGAGATATGGCAAAAATGCGCCCTGGTATATATCAGAGATGATATTTCTTCTGACAAAATCGCCTTCACGTTCAAGCTCAATGATATTCCGCATAAGATTGGCATCACGGTTTTTCAGCGCTGTGCTGAAGGTTTCACAAGCCGTGCAGAGAAGTCTGATGTGACGGTTTATGCTCTCTATCACGCTTTGCTCTTTCTTGCCCTGAGATAATATCTTTTCAAGAAACATGTTTTCCTCTTGCCCTCATAATCAGCGAAGCGTCCATGATATCTATCAGGGAAACAACGCCGATAATGTTGTCTCCTTCACATACAAAAACCCTTGCAATATCAGACTGCTCCATTAATTTTGAAGCGTCATATATCTTTGTATTCCGGTCAATGCACATAATTGGTTTTGAGGCAATCTCAGAGACCTTAATATCCTTGGGATTAATCCCTTTCGCCAATACCCCGAAAACAATATCTCTGGCCGTTATAACTCCGTAGTTTGCCGTATCTCCGGGGAATTTGACAATCAGGGAGCGGATTCGTCTGTCAACCATTTTTTCTATTGCATCATACAGAGATTGGTCAGCATCCACAAATTTTATTTTGGTCGTCATGAATTCTTCTAATTTCATTTTTTCTCCTCCTGATTCCGATGCTCAAAATTACAGCTGATAACTGTAATAGTGCAACCCTTATGCCAATAAATATCGGAATAGAAATAGGTTCAATAACTCATTAAAAAAATTAAGCTTAAAAATATAAATAAATTTTTATGTACGACAAAACCGGGAGAATTTCAAGTCAGTATTTTTTACATGTTGTAAAGTGAAATACTTATCTGTTACTAGGTATCAGCGATTATCAGTAGATCGAAAAAAGTTTTCAGGCCCCCGCGGGCAGACAGGGCGGACGGGGAAGAAACCCGGCTTTTTCCGGCGGGAGCGACACTTCGTCCGGGGGAAAAAGCCGGGTTTTTCTGCTCTCCTGCGCTCAGTGCGGAAACTTTTTGATCTGCTGACGGCATATCCGCTTATGGCTAAAAATTTTCTTGAATCTTCGGATAATTCATTGTAAGGGAGTTCCAAATAAATAACATACCCGATTCAAAAAAATGTAGGGTGGGTGTAGCGAAGCGGAACCCACCGTTTGCAGGCCGCCCGGTGGGTTCCGCTTCGCTACACCCACCCTACACCGGGTATTCGCTGTTCACAGAACCGGGGCATAAGCCAATTTTCTGTCATTCCTGCGAAACCAGGAATCCGCTGCTCACGGAATCGGGGCATAAACTAAAAACGGATTCCCGCTTTCACAGGCTTCAGCGTGAACTCACGCGAACCGAATGACAAACTGTGCAACCGGATCGAATCAGAACAACTTGATGATCGAGCGAGTGCGGTGGGTTACGCTTCGCTTCACCCACCCTACACCGGATGTTTTGTTTTTGGGGAAATGTCTCAAAGATAATTCTATAAAAAGCATAAGTGCGGTGGGTTACGCTTCGCTTCACCCACCCTACACCGGATGTTTTGTTTTTGGGGAAATGTCTCAAAGATAATTCTATAAACGGGCATGAGCTGCCGGTCACAACGAATGATGAAAGTTTTACAGTTTTTCCTGACACTTAACACTTAACACCTGACATTTTCATATAAACGGGCATGATCTGCCGGTCACAACGAATGATGAAAGTTTTACAGTTTTTCCTGACACTTAACACTTAACACCTGACACTTTCATATAAACGGGCATGATCTGCCGGTCACAACGAACGATGAAAGTTTTACAGTTTTTCCTGACACTTAACACTTAACACCTGACACTTTCATATAAAAAGCATAAGACAAAACTTATCAGGAAAGGAATAAGACAATGGGCTTTAAAGTGGTAAACACAATCCATCTTCCGGGAGTGGATTTCGGAGAAAACTTGCTGGCTCCCCTGGATGCCGAGTTGGTTAATGTTTTTGGACGAACAGAGGATGAAATCATAAGCAACGCGGCAGATGCGGACGCTGTCATATGTTCCGGCCCGGTTCAGCCCTGGACGGCCCGTGTACTCAGATCACTATCCAAATGCCGTATCATCGCCAGTCTGGGCGTGGGATATGACCGCATTGATTTGGATGTTGCCACTGAGTGTAATATCGCTGTCACCAATGTCCCGGATTACTGCATAGACGAAGTTTCAGGCATGGCAATAGCCCTTATACTCGCTCTGGGCCGCAAGCTTTTTACTATAGATAAGGCTGTAAGAGAAAACCAGATTAATTTTATCCCCCCAAGCAGAAAAAATCTTTCGGATATTGTTCATCCTGTTTTTAGAATGCGGGATCAGACTGTCGGCATCATCGGTTTTGGAAAAATCGGCACTGCGGTTGCCCTTAAAGCCAGGGGCCTGGGCATGAGAGTCATTGCATATGACCCGCATGTTTTCGGATCCGTCATCAGGAGTCACGGAGCAGAGCCTGCTGATTTTGATACGCTCCTCAGAGAGTCGGATTTCATCAGCATAAACGCAGCTCTGAATGAGGAGACCAGAAATATGATCGGCGATGAGGAACTCAGGCAGATGAAATCCGCCTGTTATCTGGTCAACACAGCCCGGGGAGAAATTGTGGATCAGCCTGCCCTTATCCGGGCATTGCAGGAAGGTGTTATCGCCGGGGCAGGGCTTGATGTGACAACTGACGATCCCATGACGGAGGATAATCCCCTGCTCGGAATGTCAAATGTCATTCTCACCGGTCACAGCGGCTGGTACTCTGTTTCCTCTGACTCGGACACGGAGTTCTGGCACAAAGCAATGGCTCAGGCTGTTCTGGCCCTGAAGGGGGAATGGCCACTTTATGCAGTAAATCCGGAAGCACAGAAAAAATGGCTTGAGAAGTGGGGTAAAAAACCGGAAAAATAAGTACCTAACCATAAATTTTCGATATTTGCCCGGAAAAGAAACCCGGCTTTTTTCCCGGAATGACCCGCCGCCTGTGACGGAAAAAGCCGGATTTCTCCCCATATGCATCAGGCTAAGATCGTAACTCATTGTTTTTATTAACCCGTGATCTGCCGGACGGGGTTTGCAACCCCGTCCGAAATATTTTCCGACCCCCGAAAACAAACGTTTCGGACGGGGTTGCAAACCCCGTCCGGCAGTCGCCTGTGACGGAAAAAGCCGGGTTTCTCCCCCGTTCGCGGAAAAAAAGATGTATAAAAAACTTTTGCTCAGGTACTTAGAAACATTGGACGGATAAAGTGCGCTGAAACCCTTCATTCATAGGTGTCTGCTGAAAAAAGTGCTGATGATAACGGATTTAGGGGAGGGCCGACCAAGCCCTGTAAGGGCGGCATATTTGTAGCAGCAAGTTTGCAGGCCTCCCGTCAAGCCCCGTAAAGGCGACATGATGAATGCTACAAATATGTCGCTCCCACGAGGCGTTGCCAGCCTCCCCTAAATCCGTTATCATCAACAAAAATTTTAACGAGTTAATAACTTTTTATTATGTCTCGGTATGTAAAATCGTTTTTAGGATATGGAATATCTCCGCAAACCCGATTTTTCCATCATCGTTCACGTCTGCATTACAAATCTCAGTATCACCGGTGTCTGTTTCTGCCAGAATTTTAAACGCCAATATAAGATCACGCAAATCAGGCTCTCCGCAACTGCAATCAATATCACCGGGAGGGATATCCACATTCACTGTCAGCGTATAAGTTGCATCACTTAACTCATCCGCATTGTCCCTGGCGAGGAAGGTGAACGTCGCATCATCACATGAATCCGGGTCAGGCATGAATATCAGTTTGGTGACATCTGCATATACATTTCCGACCACCGCATCAGTTTTATCATATTCCAAATCTCCGGTGGTTTCCTCGGTCATCAGCTTTATTCCGTTAAAGTCACTCTCATCAATACCGTCAAAGGAGGTAAAATCAGGTGCTTGGAAGGTATAAGCTGTGTTCATTCCGGTCGTAACAAAATTCGGAGGAAATGTAGTTGTTGTGCTTGTTTCAAGGGTACTCGTCGTTGTTGTGGTTGATGTCGTAACTGTGGTTGTCGTGGTTGTCGGCGCAAGGGTTGTCGTGGTTGTCGGCGCAAGCGTTGTGGTTGTCGGCGCAAGCGTTGTCGTGGTTGTCGGCGCAAGGGTTGTCGTGGTTGTCGGCGCAAGGGTCGTCGTGGTTGTCGGCGCAAGGGTCGTCGTGGTTGTCGGCGCAAGCGTTGTCGTGGTTGTCGGCGCAAGAGTAGTGGTGGTTGTCGGCGCAAGCGTTGTCGAGGGCGTACAATCCACATCAGGACATGCCTCCGGTGACATTTCATCATCCCAAACATATGTTCCAAATTTAGATAAACAGATTACCTTCGTAGATTTCCCTCCCTCTTCATGGCATTTACATGTATTTAATTCCCCCTCTGTACATGCGCCATAACCAGTCTTTCCATAAGCAAAATGTCCTGATCCAAATAGCAAACTCATTGCAATGGTTAAGAATATCAGGTTGATGAGACGCATATTTATTCTGGCATAAGACACTTTCATTATTTACCTCCTTTCTAAAAATATTGAAAGACAGTTCATTGAAATAAATTATTAAGTAGCTAACCATAAGTTTTTAATATCTGCCCGGAGAAGAAACCCGGCTTTTTTCCGGAATAATGCGTGTCCGACAAAGGAAAAACCCGGGTTTCTCCGCCGCTCGCAGAAAAAAGTATATAAAAAACGTTTGCTTAGTTACTTATTTTTAAAAAGACGTATTAAAAAAAATAAACGCCCAAATAAAATGCCTATTCTTCAAAGAATACACACAACACCTTTTTTTCTTACATTTTGTGCCTATTCTCGTTTCATTAAACATTTGTTGTTATGGTCATTATTGAGATTGTTTCGGTTGCAACCGTCTCAGCGGCAGTTGTTGTAAATATCATTCGGGAATGAGTTGCCCCCGGGCTGTTCTCAAAAAGCCCTCCGGGACTGAGAAAGCATCGTTTTGTGTAAAAAGCCGGTGCCACCTGTTTTTTTCGATCTGGTGAAAATCTGCACCGCTTTTTTTTCCAGGAGGTCTTGAAATTCGGATAGTATTATATTATATTATACCAATCACAAGTCCGGATTTGAAATTAACAACAATCCATTTTTATAAACGGGCATGAGCTGCCGGTCACAACGAATGATGAAAGTTTTGCAGTTTTTCCTAACACTTGACACCTAACACTTAACACTTTCATATAAACTCACCAGTTGTAAGCTTTCGTAACCAGTTGAAACCATCTGATGCTGAACCCCAACTCCGCCAAATTTGATTATAACGAATTTAGAGGAGGCACACAACTTCCTTGGGCTGCTTAATACCCAATCAGGAGCTAAACACCCGGACAGTGTTCCAATGCCGGATATTCCCCATATTTATCAACAGGAACACAACCGAAAATTTGTCGTGTCCCACTGTATTTAAAAGACAGGAGATAACATCATAATGAATAAAAAAATCAATATCATACTTAACGGATTCAAAGAAAAAGTTCGGGAGAATGCCACCATATCCTTTTTAATTGCTCATTTTAAAGAAGGGGACACTGATCTGATTGTGGAGCATAATGGCCGTTTTGTTTATCCTCATGAATATTCAGACATGACCCTGTCAGAGAAAGACAGTATAGAATTCATTAACCCCAATTTCGGGGGGTAAGGAAAAAACCAGCTTATGATTGATCACTTTGACCTTATTGCGCCGCTTTATGACTGGTTCATTGGCACGCCTGATACAAAACAGCTGCGGTATCTGTTACAACTTCCGACGCGCGGGCGACTGCTGGATGTCGGCGGCGGGACAGGACGGGTTTCATCCCGATTACGCCCGTGGGTTGGCCAAGTTGTCATTACAGATATTTCAAGGCCAATGCTGAAGCGGGCACGCGCCAGGGAGAATCTGTACCCTGTTGAAGCAAAAGCTGAATCCCTTCCTTTTCCGGACGAACAATTTGAGCGGATTCTGGTGGTGGACTCGCTGCATCATTTCCATAACCAGCCCCATGCTGTCCGTGATCTTCTGCGCGTACTCAGACCCGGAGGCCGTCTGGTCATTGAAGAACCGGATATCCGTCGCTTTGCTGTAAATGTTGTGGCCCTGGCTGAGAAACTTGCGCTCATGGGCAGTCATTTTCATTCACCTGAAGAAATTCACGACATGATCACAGCTTATGGTCTGTCAGCAGGAATTGAACGAAATAACAGTTTCAGGGCATGGATTGTGGCGGATAAATGAGTTATGTTGCCGGACGATTCTGTAAATTTGTCACTCCTGACAATCTTTTTACCGGGGACCGGGTTTCCACAAACGTGGGCGGGACAGGGAGGAATCCGGGTTTTTCAGGGGAATCAAGATGCTCGCCCAGGGCAGGGGCCAGCAGTTTGAGAATGCTTACCGGAAGCCCGCTGGTGAAATTATAATCATTGGCTTCGGTACCTGAAACAAAGGCTGTGATCACGCCAAAATATCGGTCACCGATGTAAAACGCAAACGTGGCTGTCCGATTCACGGCTTTGGATGAAATCATATCTCCGGAGCGACTGAATTTTTTAGAACGATTATCTCCAGTTCCTGTTTTTCCTCCCACCCTGATTGGCGTTTTGTCAGTTTTTGTAAAAGCCCCTTTGACTCGCCGGGCTGTTCCCTCTTCCACAACTGCCTGTAACACAGCACATAAGGTGCGGGCAACCGCAGGTTCCATTACCTGGTTCCCGGAAGGCCGGGAAATATCAAAAACAGTATGATAAGGGGTTCCGCTGGCCATCCGTATCTTCTGAATGGACACAGCAGGACGGCGAATGCCATCATTGACAATAATGCCGATAAGTTCCGCAAGCGCCGCGGGCTGATCACATGAACTCCCGATGGAAGTGGAATACGAAGGAACAAGCTTCTTAAAAGGAAAACCTAAGTTCCGCCAGGATGATGTAATATTTACAAAAGCATCTTTCTCGATGCGAGTACGCAGGCGCAGGTCCTGGGGACGGCGCATCTTGGGCTTCAGCAGCCAAGCAGAACAGATACGACGGGCATCGACACTTTTGGGCAAAAGCTTTTTCCATGAAATACCGGGACTGCGAATGAATTCCCCCGCGCACCAGAGTTCCAGCGGATGTTTCTTTAAAAGGTAGCCGTAATCAGACAATGTCAGATGCGGTTTGCTGTAAATGTTAGTCAGATACCGAGCCTTGACAGGAGAAACATTAATTCCCCGATCCTCGAGCCAGCGAGAAAATTCTTCCGCCCCTGCCCCGGGATGCCAGGCAAAAAAAACGATGCCGAGGTGACGCGCCGAGGTGACACGATGTTTCAAAAGACGCTTCAGTATCTTATCCGGTGAAAGCTTTTTATACGCTTTGTAAAACCTTGACAGATGGAGCTTTGCCTCATCATCGGCGATCTCTTCCAGAAGACGGCGTCGGTCAGGATTCTTGGAATCCGCCAGCACCTTATCTGCATCATAAGGCAACCGCACTCTGTGATAACGCACCAAGTCTCTTATCAGGCGGATAAAAACAAGGTTGACAGAACGGATGGTCGCCTCTTTTACCGTTATGATCCGGTGATTGTCCGCGGCGCGAAAATTTTGGAATGTGTGGATTCCGCCGCCAGTAAAAAACGTCTCTTTGGCGCTGGCGGAATATGTTCTTTTTAATGACCGTTGCAACAATTCCTCCAAAGACAGGTCTCTGTTTTGCCTCATGGCCCTGGCAACCCATCGGGTGATGGGATCACGGGCTTTTGCGTAAGCCTTTTTAAGCCCTTTTCTGTCAAGATCGGAAAACTCCCGATATACAAGTGCGATGATCTCAAGATAATGGGCAAGGGTGCGGAGCTTTGCTGTGCTGCCCAGAATCAGCTTCATGCCGCCGTTAAGATCAAAGGGCTGCTTCAGATTATCCGCGCGAACACGCAAGGCATTGCCATAAGGGGTGCTTTCAAAAAGCAGGAAACTGTAAATAACCTTGTCCGGGTCTCCCGAAGCCAGCAGTCTGTGCGCTTTCAGCCCGTTCTCTTTTATAAAATCGGGGTCTTTCAGTTTTTCAAATAATTCCGAAACCTCTTTTTGCAAGGTTGAATTGATCGTTGTTTCCACTTCCAGATCCATACGGTCCAGATCATAGTAACCAGGCACATCCAGATTTCGTGTCAGGCTTGTACGAACAGCGTTGATGGCCTTACGCATTGCCGAGGACACAGAAACAGACACATATTCGCCCGGGGCAAAGACCACAGGTGCTTCACGCACACGGGAAGCAAAGTCCGTGTTAATGAGGCCCTCTTTTTCCAGAAGATTGACGTAACCTGATACCCGGTTTTCCAATGCATCATGGTCATATATCAGGTAATAGCTCGGTGCCCGGACAGCACACACGAGACACAGGGCCTGTTTAAATACCCGGGCCTTTCCGGGATCAGTATCAGGTAAAATAAATGCCTGGCGGACTTCAGGTACATCCATACCAAACCAGGAATAAAATCCTTCCCCCATTCCGTATATTTCACCATGGCCCGGTACGGCAGCCAGCGGTGCAGTGTTGATATAATCCAAAACAATCTGATGTCGCACCGCACGGGTGTCAGGGCCTTCTTTGTAAACTCTGAGAGTGGCGGCTGTCATTTGACGAAGTTTGTCAAAGACCGAATATGTGTTTCCATTGGGAGAATAGCGGTATTTTTCCAACTGGGTGGCAAGGGTGCTGCCGCCTTCCACATGAACCGGCAGTCTCAGTTTGCTGGCACCGTACAAGATGCCTGCCATGACAAGGCGATTCCAGTTGATAACAGGATTTCTGAAAGGAAGTACAGGATTGTCCATCTCACGATCCTCTATAAAGAGAAGCGATTTCACCATAAGGGGAGGGATGTGATCAAACTGGTCAAACACTTGGCGTTTTGCAATGGTATCATAGATGACCTGCCCTTCTGAGTCCCGAATAACAAGACCCACAGCCGGTTTTTCTTGAAATGGCGGTGTCACCCCTTGCTTTGAGGTCTTTAACAGTTCCGGCGAAAAGCGGGCCTGTTCCGTGACATGATAACTTTTGACTTTCAGTCTGCTCTGGAATTCCGGTATCCGATCATATCCGTGCCGCTTGTTAAAAGGGCCGTTCTTTGGAAAAATAATATCCTGGCTCTGACCCGGTTCCACCCAGTAAGAAAGCTTTTCCGCATATTGCGACAAAAACCGTGCCTGGAAAAAAGATGTATGTATCTCGTTCCATATTCCTGCGGAAAGCGATATAAGCAAAAGTATGATCAAGAACCACGGACGTAACCGCCGATTATGGGTTTCCGTAAGCCCGTAAGTTTCAAAGGGTCTTTTGACCCGTCCCCAATTTGTTCGGATTTCAACTTTGTCAGAAAAATTTCCCATCAGACTAAACCCATGACTTGTTTTTTATATAACTGATGTATGTTTCAAGATATGTCCCTCACCATACCAGATAGTTTCTCGTATTTTCCCTTTACCATGAAAATATAACTGAGAAGCCGGATTTTTTAAGTGGGTCTTTATCCATCTCCGGGGGCGAAAAACCCGGCTTCTTTTCATAAATGTTTATTTATCCAAAAGCCGCTAAGATTAGGAAAGGCAACAGAAATACTCGCTCGCATGGCCTTGTATATAAAATACAACCTGTTGAACAAAAACTCTTCCAATTATAAAAATTTCATCTGTCGTGTCATTTCTGCAAGAGCAGGAATAGCAGGTTATTTTTTATAAATGATATTATTATAATCTAATTTAGTTTTTTTGGGGAATAAAAATCGCGTGGCGGTAAAAACAAGAGACTGCCGGAGCTGTTTCAACAGATTCAGTGATCGGAAGCGTCAGTTTTCTGTTTCCGGCCGCTTTAAGCAAAAAACATGCCAGGAAAAACCAAATTAGGATCATCATCAGGATATTCCTGATGTTAGGTTCCGAAAAATCCGATTTCGAGTCAATCTGTACAGTAATTACACAAGGATTCTTTCTTTCTTACATATCATTTTAAAAAGTTATGTCTCTTCCCTGAGTTCACAGCATATTTTTGAAAAAAAAAATTTTTTTTATCCTTATTATCCTTATTATCTTTACTTATTTCATAAACAGAGAGAAAAGTCAACAAAGTAAACATATTATTTTGACGCATACAAATGTCCTGTTGTCGCACAACACTTTCTATTGTATGGGAAATGATAAAAATTTAAAATAATTAAATAGAAGTCGGATAAGAAAAGGAAAAAAATTTCTGTGTTCTTTTTGGAATACTCTGTAGGAAAGGATAAGAATATGGAACAGTTGTAAGGCATCCGGATAAGAAAAGCGCATAAAAAACCCGGCTTTCCAGGAACTGTTTCCATGGTAAAAGGAAAAAAATTTCCTTTTTATCAGACTTTCCTGCGGGTTTGTCCTTTTTGAAATATTATATAAAAAAATTATAAATAGTTATGACAACTACAAGGAAGCCGGATAAGAAAAAACATTCATCAGCTTAAAAATTTTCGGGAAAACCCCTGAAAACTTGATGTTCAAATTTTTTTGTCATTCCTGCGAAAGCAGGAATCCGCGGCTTTCGGAAACACCGCATTTGCCAAAAACGGATTTCTGCTTTCACAGGAATGACAGGCTTTTTGTTCGAACCGGGTCAAAAAACTTGATCATCGAGTGAAAAGGCAAACTATTACAGTCCGGATGACGCCCGACTGTAATTTCCCAATTTTCAATTTTCAATTTTTAATTCTCAATTCTCAAATTTCTTCATCTGTCAGATAACAAGCAGGATCAGGAGCCCATACGTCGCCGGTCACTGCCTCCGCACGCACCCTGAAATTTCCCCCGCAAATATCGAGCCACTTACAGGATGCGCATCTTCCCTTCATATGCTTCTTTTTCTCTTTCAATTTTGCCAAAAGCGGATCAGAATCCCCTGTCCAGATTTCAGAAAATGGCCGTTTCCTGATATTTCCGAAACTGCAATGACGCCAGAACTGGTCCGCATAGATTTCCCCGTCCCAGCTCACGCACCCGATGCCTCTGCCTGAATTATTCCCTTCATTCATTTGGAGAAGTTCGAGAACCTCTGCCGCACGCTCAGGATTTTCTTTGAGCAGCCTCATATAAAGATAGGGGCCGTCAGCATGGTTATCAACCGTTAAAACTTCTTTTGATATTCCCCTGTCATGCAACTGTTTTGTGTAATCCATGATGAGGTCAACTGCCGCACGGGTTTCTTCATGGGACAGATCCTCTTCAACAAGCTTTGAGCCGCGGCCCGCGTAAACCAGATGATAAAAACAGACCCTTGGAATGTCCATGTCTTCAAGGAGATTGAATATTTTCGGAATTTCAGCCGCATTGAATTTATTAATGGTGAATCGAAGCCCGACTTTTATTCCAGCTTCCTTACAGTTTTTAATTCCGTCCAAAGCTGATCTGAAGGCCCCTCTGACTCCCCTGAAACGGTCATTCACCTCTTCCATGCCGTCAACGCTGATCCCCACATAAGAAAGACCGATTTCTTTCAAAGTACCTGCCATTTTTCGTGTGATCAGGGTGCCGTTTGTGGATATGACCGCCCGCATTCCTTTTCCCACAGCATAAGCCGCAAGCTCAGGAAGGTCTTTGCGAACCAGCGGCTCTCCTCCGGAGAGCAAAAGCACAGGCACGCCGAATCCGGCAAGATCATCAATCAGATGCTTTCCTTCTTCGGTGGAGAGTTCATTGTCAAAAGGGATGTCTTTGGCGTGAGCATAACAGTGAACACATTTTAAATTGCATCGTCTCGTGATGTTCCAAACAACCACTGGCCGCTTGTCACGGGAAAACTGAAGCAGATGGGAGGGTAATTGTGATGATTCTCGTCCATACCTGAGGGCATCCGACGGTTCCACAGTTCCACAGTAAAGTTTTGATATTCCAATCATTTTAGTTATCAGTTATCAGTTGTCAATTATCAGTTATCAGTTGACTTAAAAAATTTGGTTTTCTTCCTTTAACAAATTGCCAATAAAAATTTCCGGTGACAAAAGCCCTTCCTTTGTGATGAAGAAGCGGGTTCTGCCAGTTTTTTCCCGAACCAGTTTAAAGCCATGTTCGAAGTCCATTGTCAGTTTTTTGTAAATGTCTTCAAAATCAGGTGAGGAATGTGCAAACTGCCCGATAATGAAATCAATGGCGTCTTCTTCCATAACAATGTTGATGTCATGGTTTTTATAGAAGTACAGCTCTATTTTTTTGATTTCATCTGCATAGGATTTGATCTTCTTGATGACGTTGCCGATTTCCATGATATGTTGGCAATAATACTCGGCAATCGTATTGGTCCGTGACGGGGTCAGGGTGAGGTTGTATTTCTCGGCCAGGTTTTTCTTATTTAAGTTCACATATGCCTTAATAAATTTTTTTTCTTCATCTGACAATTTTTGGAAACTTTCGGTCAGCTGTTTGCTGTCTGGCGATGCCTTCATTTCTTCAAGACTCTTTTCCGGTTCCTTAATGGCTGACTCAGTTACCGGGAACAGACTGACGTTTGCGGAGGGTAATGCCTTTTCAAACAACAGCAAAGCTCTTTCAATGACGCTGACCAGACCTCTTGCCCCTGTATTTTCCATGAAAGCATTCTTCGCCAGCATCCGAAGCACGCTGTCCTGAAATGTTATCCGGATGCCATATGCTGCAAAATCAAGTTTTTTACCAAGAATAACGGGATTGTTCGGATTTTTTAAAATATTGAAAAGATCCTCCCGGGTCAGTCGCTCAAAAACCGCCTGAACCGGAAGGCGGCCCACAAATTCCGATTCAAAACCAAATTCTATCAGGTCCTCGGACCTCACTTGTTTCAGAACGTCATCTTGCTCCTCACGACTTGTGAACTGAGCTCCGAAGCCGATGTTCTTATCTCTCATTCTTCGGTTAATAATGTCAGAAAGCCCCGCGAACGCGCCGCTCATAATAAACAGGATATTTTTTGTATTGACAGTGGTTTTATCCCGCTGGCCTGTCTTACGGAACCGCTCAATTTCCTGAATCATTGAAATGGGATCATGGGGAACCTTTAATTCAACCTCTGTTTCCTCCATCGGTTTGAGCAAGGCACGCTGGACTCCGGTGTGAGAGACGTCCGCGCCAATCAGGTTGCGGCTGGATGCAATTTTGTCTATTTCATCAATATAGATAATTCCGTTCTGAGCCAGCTCGATATCACCGTCAGCTTCCCTGACAAGATCACGGACCAAATCCTCCACATCGCCGCCCACATAGCCTGTTTCGCTAAATTTGGTCGCGTCGCCCTTCACAAAAGGAACGCCTATTTTTTTTGCGATCAGCTTGACCATGTAGGTCTTACCAACACCTGTGGGTCCGATCATCAGCACATTGTTCTTAATACGTCCGACCAAATTATCAATATTATCAGGGTGTTCCTGTACTCGTTTTATTCGGTTAAAATGAGTACATATTTTTGTGGCCAGCACCGCCTTTGCAACATCCTGTTTTACAATATATTGATCAAGATAAGAAACAAGCTCCTCGGGCTTTAAATCAAATTTGATATTCGTCTTTTTGGATGGAGATTCTTTTGTACTTCCCGTAAAGAGTTCCTGGGGAAGATTTATGGGGGACACAACTTTAACTTCCCCTCCGAATTTCTTAGCCAAAAATTCGCCAATTTCTTTCTCAATTTCTTTGGGACTTGGTATTTTTTCGTTGTGTTTTTTCATAATTAAGACCTGTAATATATCATAAAAAGCTCATCAGCAGAACGATATCCAAATAACATGATTGTTCATCAGGCAGCTACCAGCCCACAGTTCATTGCCGGTTGCCAGTTGAAAATCACCGCATAGGAAGACTGCCTCTTATTTCCTGATTACAACAGCATGACCAAATATTTACACTTCGCTCCGTAAAATCAAGCCAATCTTCACAACAATTAAGATGATAATCATAATTATAAAAAAAAGCAAGCCAAGAATTAGGAATCAGAATCCTGAGTCCGAAAATTATATTTTCGGCCGGTAAGGTCTGATATGGATATATAATAAGGTATTGTATTTTTGCAGTGCCCCGCATGGTCAGGACGTAAGCCCTGCTGCACGGCTTCGTGATAACTCGGTGATCAGGTTTTCTGACCTGGTTCGGACAAAAAACCTGTCATTCTGTTCGACGACTCGACTGAGTTCGCTGAAGTCTGAACTCACGCCCAAGTCTGCGAAAGCAGCAATGACAGAAAAAACCCGATCATCGAAGGATTGAACCTGAAGCAGAACACGCCCAATTATTATCTTGACAAAGGGAAGCAACTGTTCAATATTTGATCTACGGCACATTATTTTAATATAATAATTGAATTTAAGTTTGTCCCGGCATGAAAATTGCATTCCTGACAAAACAGCAGGTTTCTGATTCATGTGACCGACTTTCAGGTCAGGCAATTCCCTGTTTTGTCTCAGTTTGCTCTTATGTGTAAAAATCGGACATCAGATTTCTCAAAAGGTTTGAACCTTTTGAAGTCTTGCATAAAAAGTTCAACTATTTAATCTTTAAAGAACAATTATTAATTTAACACAGCAATTGGATTATCATTAATCCTTTAAAGTCGGTATTCAGTGCCTGAGACCGGCTTTTCGCCCAGGCGATGCTGTTCCATGTATGGTTCCCCGGATAATACCCCGCGAATTGTACGAATAAGAAAGGAGATTTTCATGGCGGAAGGTCGGATAAAATGGTATAGCGAAAAAAAAGGATATGGTTTTATTGAAACAGATGAGGAAGGAGATATATTTGTTCACAGCACCGGTATTGAAGATCATGGCTTTTTTACCCTGCAAAAGCTTGATCCGGTGACGTTTGAAATAAAAGAAACATCCCGGGGACGCCAAGCAGTGAAGGTCAGACGGGCATAGACAATAATTGGTAATTGATAATTGATAATTAACAATTGATAATTGATAATTGATAATTGATAAATTCCGATCTCACTTTCATTTCTGGTTGAGAGCTTTTATCATGGCTGTTATAAAAATTCTACAGGGATACTTTTAGTAAGGATTGTTTCCGATCCCTGCTAAATTTAATCCTTGTAGTTATGCGCCTGTTCACCCCGTATTTATAATTTCCTTATAGATAAACAAATACGGGGGCAAGGCAATTTCCCCCGTATTTTATCATATTCTGAAAAAATACAGAATCACTCCGAATCTGTTTCTCGGTAATCCTTATTTTAAACTGAATATTACGAACGGATGCGTTCCTTTTGAATCTTTTTCAGGGATTCCCATAAAACTTCAACCTCTTTTCGGGTTTCTTCAACAGACCCTTCGTTTCTGATTACAAAGTCAGCATATCTTACTTTTTCATTAATAGGTAGCTGGGCTCTGAGAATGTTGGCTGCTTCTTCTTCGCTGATGCCGTCCCTTTTTGCCAGACGCCTTATCTGCTCCTCCTGGGAAATATGGACAATCAGTAATTTATCAAACAAATACTGTAAGTTAAGTTCAATCAGAAGCGGAATTGACACCTGAATGATGGCGTTCGGATCCTTTTCCATAATCGCGTTGACTTCTTCTAAAAAGCCTTCGTGAATGGCCGGATGCGTAAAGCTTTCCAGTTTTTTCCTTTTCTCGAAATCGCTGAAAACAATGTCAGACACCTTTTTTCTGTCCAGGGTCCCGTCTTCCTGAAGCACCTGTTTTCCAAAGTAATCAACAATCTGTTCTAACGCCGGGGTTCCCGGTTCAACCACCCGACGTGCAAGAATATCAAAATCAATAATCGGCGATCCCAGTTCTTCCAGCATATCCGATACCGTACTTTTTCCGCTGGCAATGCCCCCGGTCACTCCAAGAAGCAGACGGCTGTCTTTCCAGCCTATGGCTTTCATCGTGTCTGCCAACTTGCCATAGGCAGGCGGAAATGAAGCCGTGACATCGGCTTCCACGCCCGCAAAACTGATGGGATAGCGAATTCCTCTCCGGTAGAGCGTCTCCATGCCTCTGAGGGCCTTCTCCATCATCCCGGCCGGCACCGCCATAACCAAATCCTCATCCTGAGCATGTCCGTAACGGCGTTCTCCGTAACAAGGAATGGTCAGCGATGGTTTGCCAGTATCATAACATCTGACAATGGCGTCCGAGCATGAGGTTTCTCCCACACAATAGAACTGCATCACCTCGTAGTCCTCAAACTGAAGGGAATTGATCAGAAGCATCATCTGGGCCGGATTGGCATAAATGAGAACAATATCAGGTTCAAAAGGATTGTAAACCAGCGGTGCCATGGCAAGGGCCTCATATTTCCCAAGGGGAAGCCGGGGAATAGAACTCTCATATTTCTTTCCGTCCGCCTTTGTCTTGACCCAGACCAGGCTGCGAAACGTGCCGTCTTTGGCTGTCTCCGGAGTATCCGTCAGCCCCAGAACAGAGGGACATGACGGAGAAATAAAATCGTCAACATCCGCCCCCACACTCCAGTCAAAATTTCTGACGAGCGTGATGAGCTGACAGAGCGTCACTTTATTCTCGGTTCTTCGCATAAAGGGAATCGTTTTGAGGTCTTCCTTGTTCTCCAGCATCTTAAAAGCCACAGGAAAAGATTTGAGGCGCATGAGAAGTTCCATTCTTCGGACCAGTTTTTCCCAGTCAGTTTTCTGTTTTTCCATATTCATTGCTCCTTTTTTTTATAAATGTTCTGCAAGGGTGAATTAATTACCTAACCATAAGTTTTCGATATTTGCCAGGGAAAGAAACCCGGCTTTTTTTCCGGAATGATCCGCCTCCGCTGAAGGAAAAAGCCGGGTTTCTCCGCGGTTCACGGAAAAAAAAGATGTATAAAAAACTTTTGATCGGATACTTATATTGCGTTTCACCCTGTCCGAATATCAAGAGAATTGTTATTTCATGGTTTATGTCAAAGCTCCTCCCTTTCGGAAGGTCACAGGGGAATAATTCCTGTTTTTCAGGGCATTCAGAAGGTCTTTCTCATCCTTTATGGAATCAAAGAACTGTGTGGCATAAATGCCGACTTCGTTCACCTCGTGCGCGTCGCTCCCGCCTGTACTCGGAAAACCAAGACCTGCGGCCACCTGGGAAGAAAACTCATTTTCTTTTTCTGTGACTTTTCCGTTCATGACCTCCACCGCGTCAACATATTTGAAAAGCGGTCTTGTCATGGCATTTTCCACTGTTAATCCGAGCTGTTTCACCCCAAAAACCAGAAATCCCCTGAAAGGATGCGCCGCGATCATGAAGCCGTCTGCTTTCTCCACTCGTTCTCGGAGAACCTCCAGGCTGAGAATGCCGTCCCCGTCAGGCGTGATGTTGTTATTCACTCCGAATACAAGAATATGTCCCTGATCCGTTGTAATTTCAGTGCCTCTGAGAACCAGAAAACCATGTTTCTGTCTCAGTTCTTCCACACGGTTCGCCTCCCATATATAATTGTGGTCGGCCAGACATATCCCGTCCAGACCGATTCGTTTTGCTTCTTCGATCAGATGATCTTCGGAAACAGAACTGCACGGAGACGCGGGAAATGTATGGGTATGCAGATCAATGACAACTCCCCCTGGTTTTCTCTCTCTTTGCACCGGCTTTTCCTGAACCCGGATATGAGGAGTTTCCTTGTTTTCGGGAGGGGCCTGGTTCTGCGTTTTACAGATATCCTCATGGGGGGTTTTACCTGGTTTCGGAGCAGCCTCTGTCTGACCATTGAGAAATGCTTCAAAAGTCAGATCAGGTTGGCTCTCTTTTGCATCTTCCCAG
The DNA here is from genome assembly GCF_017377395.1 of Desulfonema magnum. Classification (GTDB taxonomy): domain Bacteria; phylum Desulfobacterota; class Desulfobacteria; order Desulfobacterales; family 4be13; genus Desulfonema_C; species Desulfonema_C magnum. The sequence goes on from NZ_CP061800.1 coordinate 3,145,443, forward strand.
CGTATGATCTTCACGGTTTCTTCGACTGAGTCACAGCACTCAATGAGAAGCGTGGCAAAATGGCGGCATCCTTTTCTGCCAATGATTTTGTGTATCTTTTGGGTGTTATCCTCGTCTTCAATACAAAATCCCACTGCTTCCTGGAGAAAGGGCACTGCCCTGGGACATTCGGGCGTTGTCCACCGGTTCCATTTCCCTTCAACTGACAGAAGTGTGAGATCGGATATTCTCACAGAGACATCCACCTCCACTCCGTAGATCATATCATCGAGGGACCCGTGGACCACCAAGATGTCCTGGTCTTCTCTCACGATGCTGACCACTTTGTTTCTCGAAAATTTCAGCATATTTTATTTATATCCTTTTCCTGAAATGAAAATTGAAATGCGTCAGATTTATTTCGGAGGTTCAAGACCTTCCACAAGGCTGCTCCCGGGCGCAAAAGCCGCACAGCGATTGTATAATCTGATATTGTTTCTGACCATGTTTGCGTAATGTTCTTTTTTCTCCTCATGCTCCTTGGGCGTGTTCAGCAGTGTATCTTTGGTCAGTGATAAAATGACGCCGTGACAGCATTCCTCCACCATGAAAATCAGTTCTTTACAATCTGTTCTGCTCCCGAGAAGCCCCTTGATGATTTCCAGCATCCCCGGACCGATTCGGACCCCCACTGCTTTTTGAAGAAATTCGGTTGACTCAAGACATGCTTTCTGAGAGCTTCGCCGTACCTCTCCCTGAATGGTTGTAATTTCAAGATCAGGCAACCGGGCCGTGATTTCAACATAAGCTTCCGTGAGCGTGTCCTGAAGGCGGCAGGATGATCTGATGGTCTGCTCATCAGTTTGTTCAACATTGGTACTCCTGTTCCTTGAAAACGTGAGGATATTGTTCATGATTCAACTCTCCTGGATTTTATATTTTATTTCGGTCAGCAGACCGAAGAATCTTTTCTGAAAGGGGTTCTGTCCTTGTTTTTCAAACGGTTCGATCCGATGAAATTCATTCTTTACATATTTTAACAGATTTGCCCTTGTTTCATAAGCATAAACAGAATAAAGGTCAACCTCGAATAAACCCCATAAGAATAAGTACCCGTAACAAAAATTTTGGGGTATTTTTTCAAAATCTCATTTAATCAGTTTCAGCAAATTTTCCGAATAATTTTGACTGAAAAATATGTCCGGATACTTACCAGTAACAAATTTGCAGCCACTCGGAACTCAGAATACAGAGGGCAGGATTTATGAATTGAGAGATGTCCCGCAGGGACTTATGAGAATAGTCTGGCAATTCATCACAGCGTCTTTAATAACACTTAAACGGTTTTTTTCTAATATTTTCTTTGAAATTCAATTCTTTTTAAAAAAAAGACACTGATTATGCGCGATTTTGGGGGAAAAATTCTTTAACACAACAACAAAAAAAGGGCAAAGCCGTTTCCGGCTTTGCCCTTTGTGTATCAGCCTTTTTTAAGCTAAGGCTTGTATTCCATATAGTCCTGAACTTCTTTCAGGTAATTTTCAGGCCGATAGGTATCTCCGGGGTAAAGATTGTTGATTTTTTCCATATAATTTTCATGTGTGACATGGCCCTGCTTTTTCAAAAGCGCCATTTCCTCGTCAGAAAGCTTGAAGAATTCAATGCCGGCCTTCTGAGCCTTTGCGATTTCTTCTGCTTCCTGCGCCCTGGTTTCCTGGCGAATTTTTGCACAGATATCATGGACCGTTTCCTTGAATATTTTTTGGAGATCAGCAGGCAGTTTGTTAAACCATGCTTTGTTAAAAATCCATATAAACAGCCCCTGGGCATAGTTCAGCTGGGTGAAATATTTTGCAACTTCAAACTTTTTGGTTACATTGCAGACCGTCGGCGTATGGTCCAGACCCTCGAAAACTCCCTGTTTAAAGGCGATGGGCACATCCGGCCACGGCATGACGACCGGATTAAATCCCCACTCCTTATAAAGCAGCTGATTCACAGCAGCTTCGGCAATACGAAATTTGATTTTTTGGGCGTCTTCAATGGTTTTGACCGGTGTTGTCGTTGCCCAGCCGTAATTCCCGTAACCCGTGATGTCAAAGCCCATAATTCCCTGATGATCCATTGCCATCATAAAATGATCAAAGAGCTTCCCGCTGTTGACGAATTTGTCCAGCTTATCAAATGAGTTGATCAGAAAGGGAAGGTTGATCAGGCCAAACCGGGGGCCCATGTTGGTTGAAGCCACAGAACTCACACTCATCCCCTGAATCGCGCCCATTTGCAACTGATTCAGAACTTCCACCTCACCCCCGAGCATGGAAAAGGGTTTGTAATCCATAAAAATCTGGCCGTTTGTTTTCTTCCATAGTTCATCCCGGATGGCAAATCCGGCATAAACACCTTTGATGACAGGATGGGACACATTGGAAACAATACATTTGTACTTTGCGCCAGAGGGATCAAAACTGGGTTTCCATTTGTCCAGTGAGAGAGCGCCCCCCATTACGGGACCTGCCAGTAATCCAAAAGTGACCAGACAACATGTTGTAAAAATAACCATTTTTTTACATATCATTTTTCTCACATTTCTCCTTTTTAAAATTTTCATAATTTTATAAACGCTATTCATTTACCAAATAACTATTTTGTAGCTATATCACAATTATTTTATTTTTTGTCAAGAAAAAAATGGGCTGTATTTTTGATTTTTCGGACAAACTGCTGACAGAGGCAAAGCCGCAGGCTTTCTTACAATTTTTTCTGACATCCGGATCGAATTTCTCACCACACATATTGCTCATGGTTCGGGCATCGAAAATCCGGGAAAAATATCAGATCAAAAAGTTTTCAGGACAAACGGAGTGCAAAAATAGAGCGAAGCGGTTTTTTGCAGGTGCTTCAAAAGGAGTGCAAAAATAGAGCGAAGCGGTTTTTTGCAGGTGGTTCAAAAGGAGTGCAAAAAAAACGCTTCGCTCTATTTTTGCACTCCGGAAAATATGCTTCTTCCCGGAGAGGTGCGTGTTTTCTTTTCTAAGCAAATCACTTTCCCATCCTTCATCATTTCAATTTCATCTTGACAGTTCTGAAGCATGAAATTTAATTCGTTGATACACAAAGCTTTAATTAAAACCTTAATTTTTTTTGTCGCGCTGTTTTTTGGGGAAGACAAAATTTATTTTTTGTATTATATTGGCATGTATATTGCATCAGATATTTATATTGCATCAGAAAGGAAAAATCATGCCTGAAAAACAGACAGCATCCGGCCGTCCTGACACCGCTGAACTGACAAATCAGAGAGCGGAGAAAAAAAAGGTTGAAAAGCAACTGCGCGAGCATCAGAAAACAGAAGGTCTGAAACCTGCATCCCGGGACTCCCTTCCGAACTGCAAATGTGCCTGTAAGACAGTGGCGGAAGAAAAAGCGGAACGTGAAGAGGCGCTTACAGAGCAAATGAAAATTATAAAAGCTCATCTTCCGGTCCTTCTGAAACGCCTGAGGAAGATTCAGGACCCGAGAAATCCGAAAAAGTGCAAACATAAGATGACGGTCATTCTGATTTACGGAATACTTACCTTTGTATTCCAGATGAGTTCCCGGCGTGAGGCAAATCGGGAGATGACCCGTCCGATGTTTATGGAAAATCTTCGGCTGTATTTTCCTGAACTTGCTGATCTGCCGCATAATGACACACTGATGCGTCTTCTTTCCGCAATTGAAGTTGCCGAGATTGAAGAAGCTTATATTGAACTGGTCCGCCGGTTTGTCAGGAATAAAAAGTTCCGTCGTTATCTGATCGGCAATTGTTATCCTGTGGCTGTTGACGGGACACAGAAGTTTGTAAGAAGTGAGATATGGAGTGAGGAATGTCTGGAACGCAAGATCGGGAAAAGTGAGCGGAGGCAGTATTATGTCTATGTGCTGGAAGCCTGCCTTGCATTTCATAACGGAATGACAATTCCCCTTATGAGTGAATTTCTGAGTTATCCGGAAGGAGATACGGATAACAACAAACAGGACTGTGAGCTGAAGGCTTTTCACAGACTGATGAGGCGTCTGAAAAAGAAATTTCCCCGTCTTCCGGTAATATTGCTGCTTGACGGTCTTTATGCCAACGGCCCTGTGGCGGAGTTGTGCGCAGAGAACAAATGGCAGTTCATGATTGTCCTGAAAGACAATTGTCTGCGCAGTGTGTGGGAGGAATTCAACTCGCTCAGAGGACTTGAGAAAGGCAACAGGGCAAACAGGAAATGGGGGAATCGTAAACAGCATTTTGAATGGGTGAACGGACTGGAATACCGGTACGGAGAGAAATACAGGCGCAAAATTGTGATCCATGTTGTCGTATGTGAGGAGACATGGGAAAAGGTTAATAAAAATGCGGAGACTGAGATCATGACCTCCCGTCATGCCTGGATTTCCAGCGAACCGCTTAACTACGGCAATGTTCACGAACGCTGTAATATGGGAGCACGTCACCGATGGGGTATTGAAACCGGCATACTTGTTGAAAAACGTCACGGGTATAATTATGAACACTGTTTTTCTTACAACTGGAGTGCCATGAAAGGATATCATTATCTGATGAAAACCGGTCATCTGTTCACCATTCTTGCCCAGTATTCCGAATGCCTTATAAAAACAGTTAAAAATCATGGCCTGAAAGGTTTTATCAGATTTATTCGTGAAACAGTTTCCGGCCCGTGGCCGGATGAGGAAACAGTGTTCAGGCGACTGAACAAAAACTTTCAGCTTCGTCTGGCTTAGTCCTGCATCGAAAATATATAAAGACGTGACATCTGAGGGAGAGGTGTGTGCATATATAACATTTTTTTGCTGTATAGTCATCATTAAAAATCTCTGAAAGTAATTCAGTATATGAATTTATTATCACGAGCAAATTTTATTGTTTTTTGCTCCCAAATAACTGCTGAATAAAAACTCATGCTTCAGCACTGTCATCTTGACCCGTCAGTTTTAAAGGTGTTAGGTGTCAGGTGTGTTAGGTGTTAGGTGTCAGGTGTGTTAGGTGTCAGGTGTTAGGTGTCAGGTGTTAGGTGTTTTAAGAAGAACGAAGTTACAGATTCTTGTCAATCTGGCGATTAACACTTAACACTTAACACTTAACACTTAACACCTAACACCTAACACCTAACACACCTAACACACCCAACACCTTTATTCATAATTTCAACAGGAATAACCATGACTCGGTTTATTATATTTGCAAATCGAAAAGGGGGATGCGGAAAAACAACTACGGCTGTCAATGTTGCCCATGCCTTGGCGAAAAAAGAAAAAAAAATTCTTTTGGTTGATGTTGACCCCCAGGCCCATGCCAGTCTTTCAGTGGGAAACGCTCCCGGTATTCAATATCCGACCATTTTCCATCTTCTCAGGGGTGAAGTTTCTTTAAAACATGCCATCGTCCGAACCCACCTTGACGGAGTGAGTCTGATTCCTTCATCACGCGATCTGATCGCTTTTGAAACTGAATTTTCTTCCCAAAAAAGAAGCGAAATGCTTTTGTCAGAGAAACTGACTGGCGATATCGGAGATTTCGATTATCTGATTTTCGACCCGCCGCCCACAGCAGGGCTTCTGACCATCTCCGCTTTGGCAGCCGCACAGGAGGTTTATATTCCCATGCAGATGCATTTTCTGAACTTAGAAGGTCTGGCAGAAATGGTTCGGCTGGTTTATGATGTCAATGCTGCCTGGAATCCGAATCTCCGTATGGAGGGCATCATACCGACATTCTTCAATAAAACGACCCGAATTGCAAAGGAGATCGCAGATGATATTATCAGACATTTTGGAAAAGACAGGCTTTTTCCCGGAATCCGGATGAATATCAGTCTCAGTGAAGCGCCCGGTCATGGCAAATCCATTTTTGAATACGCGCCCGGAAGCACCGGCGCTTCAGATTATATGAAACTGGCAGATAAGATTGATTCAGTGAACAGTTATCCGTAAAAAAACTATCAGCAGGCCAAAAGGCTCCGGCCGGATTAACACATTCAGGAGGATGACGGGCAGGCTTTTCATAATAGCGTTGTTCCCAAATAAGCAGGCTTCCCAGCTCACTATATGACGCGACGAGCGGCTCATGACACCACAAAGACACGAAGGCGCAAAGAGACACGAAGACCCTTCGTGAAGCCCTCGCGGCTTCGTGTCTTTGTGGCATTATTTATTTAGGAACAACGCTAATGTTCTGATCCGTTGACGACTGAGAACTTGAAAATTTTGACGATTATTCACTGACAGGGAGTGGTTTATGGAAGAAAATAAGGCAGAAAATGACGCTCGGGAAGAGAATAAGGCAGAAAACAGCGCCGTGGGAACTCGTTTGGGAGATTTGCTCGTACAAAAAGGTATTGAGAATGTGGAAACTGCCCCTTATGAAGCCAGAATAAAATATCTGGAACAGGAAAATAAGAATTTGGAGCAAAAAAATAAAGACATTTCAGAAAAATTAGCCAGTCTGAAGGCGGTTATGGAACAAAAAAATGATGTTCTTTCTGAGGAACTGGCCCATCAGAAATCGCTCATCCAAAAAATGGAACAAGAAAAAATTGGGGCTGCTGATTCTTTGTTTAAGAGAGCTGTTCAGGAATTAAAGGAAGAAAATTATATTGATGCCATGGGCATGCTGCAAGCTCATATGATTTATGAACCTGAAAACACAAAAGCCATGATCAATCTTGCTGTGGCTTATGCAGAACTTGATTATCATGACAGAGCAAAAAAAATGCTGCATAATGTTCTGGAACATGATCCGGATAATGAAACAGCAAAGAAAAATCTTGCTATATTGAATGAAGATCAGGTATGATTTAGTTGAATAATTGAAAATTAAGAAGTTTACAGCCCCTAACTTTAACCATAGCCCTTTATTTAGCAGGAGGATAACGAATATGGCAAAAAAACTTGCAACGCCTGAATATATTAAGAAAAAAGGCACGACAAAAGTTGAAATGGGAAATACTGACGAACTGGCTAAAAAGCGTGAGGATGCCCGGAAAATGGCCCAGGAAAAAGCCAGAGCCAGGACACTGGCCCGCCAGCAGGCCATCGCGGAAAGGCTGGCTTCCGCAGTGGCGGAAATGACCTCTTCGTTGGAACAGGCCTCCGGAGCTTCCGAAGAACTTGGCAACACCATGGAGACCATTGCCACGACTTCGGAAGAAACTTCTTCAGCAGCAGAAGAATCCCGTGCCGCCATCGGACAGATTGCCAAGTCCGCAGAGCTTGGAAATGAGCGATCCAAAGATTTTCTTGAGAAGTCAAAGAATCTGCAGCGAATGATAAAAGACACGGGCGATGATGTCAACGCACTGGTCAGAGGGGTCAAAAATTCTGCTGCTTCCAACGCTGAATCTACTAAGCTGATCCGGGAGTTAGAGAAAAATTCCGAACAGATCGGTGAAATTGTCGGGGCAGTGGTACGGATTGCGGATCAGACCAACCTGCTGGCCCTGAACGCTGCCATCGAAGCGGCCCGGGCCGGGGAACATGGCCGGGGATTTGCTGTGGTGGCCGATGAAGTGAGAAACCTGGCGGAAATTTCCGAAGAAAGCGCCCGGGGGATTCGTAATGTGGTGGATGAAATTCAGGATCAGGTGCAGCGGGTGGTGGATGATATCGAAGCAGCCACGGAAAGTTCTCTGGAGGAGGTTGAGAAGGCTGAAGTTGTTATAAAAGATTTGGATCAGATTCTTAATGAGCTGGAAGATGTGGTGGAAGCCTCTGCTGAGATTACTCAGAACAACGCGGACATACTGGCCGGTGCCGAAGAATATATGAGAGGTTCCGAGATCATTGCCAGCAATTCCGAAGAACAAAGCAGCGCGGCTGAGGAAGCCAGCAAGGCTGTGGGTGAACAGAACAAGGCTTTCAATGAAATGCAGAGCGCGGCCGAAAATCTGGCGGAACTGACTGAGACGCTGAGAAGCGCTGTTGACAGCACAAAATCTGCGGAAGAGGCGGCGGCCGCAGCGGAGCAGCTCTCAGCAAATATTGAGGAAGCCACGACATCCTCGGCTCAGATCATGACCGCCTTGGAGCAGATTGCCAAAGGTGCCCGGAATCAGAGTATGGCAGGCGATCAGAACAAAGATGTGGGGGAAAAGCTGGAAACTGCCGTTACAACCATGGCTGAACGCGCGCAGGTTTCGGAAAAGAAGATCGCCACGCTCAAAGAACTGGTCGCTAAAAACAAGGGGAGTGTGGACAATCTGATCAGCAATATCAGTAAATCCTCAGAAGCATCCAGCCAGGCCGTGACAAATGTCAGAATACTGGATGACCGCACCAACAATATCAATAAAATCGTTGACAAGATTGTCAATGTCTCGCTGCAAACCAATATGCTGGCTGTGAACGGATCCATTGAAGCGGCCCGGGCCGGCGAATTCGGCAGGGGATTTTCCGTGGTCGCGGGCGATATACGGACACTTGCCAATGATTCATCAGAAAATGCGGAACAGATCAGAGATATGGTACGATCCATGCAGACGCAGATCAACATCGTGGCAGGTGATCTTGAAATAGGGGGCAAAGTCGCAGCCGAAGAAGTGCTGAGTGCTAAGAAAACCACGGATAACCTGGATACCATCGAAGCGGATATGGGGGAAGTTGAGATCGGTATCCAATATATCAGCACAGGTGCGGACGAAATCAAGGTGGCACTGGAGCAGGCAAACAAGGCCGTGATTGTGATTGCCAACGCGGCAGAAGAGGCCAGCAAAGTGACGGATGAGGCATCCAAGGCTGCGGAAGAAGGGAACAAGGGGATGCAGATCATTGCCGAGGCAATTGAGGATATCGCCAGCCAGGCCGACGAGATGCAAAACATAGGAGGCTAAAAAATGCCAGAAACAGATAATGAAGTGAGAAATGGGAAAAAGAGAAGTGAGAATACTCAGTCTTCAGTTCTCAGTTCTCAGTTGTCCGATGAAAGGCAACTGGTCGTGTTCAGGCTGGTGGAGGAAGAATTTGGCGTGGAAATCGAGAACGTCAAAGAGATTGTCCGTCTGCCTGATATCACACCGGTTCCCCGGAGTCCTGATTATGTGGCTGGTATCTGCAACCTGCGCGGGAATGTGCTGCCGGTTATTGACACCCGGACCCGCTTTGCTCTCGATCCCCAGGAATCTACGGATCATACCCGGCTGCTGGTGGTGGAGACAGGCGGTGTGCAGACCAGTCTGGTGGTGGACAGCGTGCGTGAGGTCATGCGTATGCTGAATATGCAGGAGGAGCCTCCGCCCCCTGTCTGCCGCGGCATTGACCGACAGTTCCTGAGCGGTGTGGTAAAGGCGGACAGCGGCGAACGTCTGATATTGAAGCTTAATCTTGATGAAGTCCTGGCTTCGGACATGGAAGCGGATGCAGAGGGAAGAGAAACCTCGGATCATCAGGCAGATATGTCACCCGTTATCGAGGGTGATACTGCCGCGGAAGAGCAACTGGTTTCCTTCAAGGTTGCACAAGATGAATACGCATTTGATATTGACAAAGTCAGCGAGATTATTAACATCACGGAAATTACCGCCGTGCCTAATGTTCCAAGTTATGTCAGGGGCCTGTTCACCATTCGGAACCATTTGCTTCCCATTATTGATTTGCGGGAACTCCTGGGACTTCCGAGCCTGATCTCCGAACGCCATGATGCCATTGACAGAGCAGTCAAAAGACATGGGGAATGGGCGGAAAACCTGAAACATGTTGTGGAAGCCGGGGCACATTTTACAGGGAACATGAACCCGAAAGAGACTGTCTTCGGCATATGGCTGGAAACCTATAAGACGTCCAGTATTGAGATCGAAGCCATTATCAAACGATTGAAAAAAAACCGGTGGGAGTTGTATAATTCAGGAGCGGAGGTTCTTGAACTGAGAAAAACATCCAAACCGGAAGCAATGGCTTTTTTCAGTGAAAGGATATCTCCCCAGTTAAAAATTGTCACTGATATCATGGCTGAACTCAAAAGCGCGCTGGAAGGACATATTCTGGAAGATCAGCGTGCTCTGATGGTGGAGTCGGATTCAATGACCATCGGCTATCTGGTGGACTGGGTGGACGAAGTACTCCGAATTCCCATATCCGTGATTGATGAGACCCCTGTGGTGGCATCCTCGGGCCGAAAAGAAGTCAAAGCCGTGGCAAAATTGAACAAGGGAGAGCGTCTGATTATGATTATGGATGAATCTGCTTTGGTTTCCCGCGAAACATCCCGTGCGCTTTCCGAGCAAATACGAAAGGAAGAGGCTGTGGAAAAAGGAGATGCAAAAGATTCAGAAAAAAAATCTCTGGCCCAGCAGACCATGGACGAAGAGCAACTGGTCACTTTCACCATCAATACCGAAGAGTATGGCATTCGTATTATGCAGGTGCAGGAGATCAACCGGATAACGGAAATCACGACGGTGCCCCGGGCCCCCTATTTTGTTGACGGGATGACAAACCTGCGCGGGAACGTCATTCCGGTCATCAACATCCGCAAGCTTTTTGCCCTGGAAGACCGGGACGTGGAAGACCGCACACGGATCATTATTGTTGACATCGGCGGCAACAAAACCGGTTTGCGGGTGGATCAGGTCAACGAAGTGCTGCGTTTTTCCAAACGGGATATTGAAAAAACGCCTAAAATCGTTATTGCCGGAGGCGTCAACAAATATATGGAAGGGGTCTGTAAAATTGATCACGGCAAACGCATGGTGGTTTTGTTAAACATGGAAAAAATACTGGATGAAAAAGAGCTGATGAACCTGAGTGAGATAGTAAAAGAGTCAGTTTCCGGACAAAACCATATGACAGAAAGCTTTTCAAAGAACGAAGCGCCTCCGGAGAAGACTCAGGCAGAAGAAGCAAAGCTGGACGAGACTGAAAAAATAAAATTAGAAAAGCCTGCAAAGAAAAAATTGGAAATAGCGGAATAATTTCGCTCGTTCCCAGGCTCTGCCTGGGAATGCATCCCCGAGACTCTGCCTCGTATAGCATTATGGGAAACATTGCCTGAAGGATGACATACTCACGAAACGGAGCCTCTTAGTATAATATCCCGGACCGAGCCTGGAACAAGAATTTTCTCACTTTTTTTTGGGGAAAACGCCTGCTGGGTATCCAGTGATAACTATCTATTAATAACTGATCTCTAACCTAAAAAGTTCTGTTATGAAAAAAATAAAAGTGCTGATATGTGATGATTCTGCTCTGATGCGGCGATCTTTGAAAAAAATCGTTGAATCAGACCCTCGTCTTGAGGTGGTCGGTACTGCCAGAGACGGAGAAGACTCTGTAAACAAAGCCCGGGAACTGAATCCTGACGTCGTCACAATGGATGTGAATATGCCAGGAATGGACGGCATCACAGCCTTGCAAATCATCATCAACGAAGAGATTGCACCGGTAGTTATGGTCTCCTCTCTGACCCAGGAGGGGGCTATCGCCACCTTTGAATCCATGATTCTTGGCGCTTTTGATTATGTGCCAAAACCAGGAGGGACTGTCACAGTACAAATGGGGCCGGTGGCCCCTGAGATTATTAAAAAAATCAAGGCTGCGGCCCGGCCCGGAGTACTCAGAAAACTGACCCGCAAGTATTCTTCTCTGGAGAAACCACCTTCATTTCTCCGACCAGGACACCCAAAAGCCCGGAAGTTCAGCCCGATAACTGACAACAGACCAGGTTTCAAAGCCGTGGCCCTTGGTATTTCCACAGGAGGCCCTAAAACGCTGTTTGACGTTCTTCCTTTTCTTCCTGAGGATTTACCTGCTGCTATTTTTCTGGTACAGCACATGCCCAGTCCGTTTATCTCCTCTTTTGCAAAGAGAATTGATTCTCAGTGCCTCATGCGCTGTGTGGAGGCCGAACCCGGAACCGTTGTCGAACCCGGAACGATTTATCTCGCGAAAGGGGGGACTCATCTGATTTTGTTTCAGAGAGCAAACGGGTCCGTTCTGATCCGAACCCCCAGAAAACCAGAACATACTTTCATACCTTCAGTAGATATTATGATGGATTCTGTTTTAAAAATCTTCAAATCAGATACTATCGGAGTTTTAATGACAGGTATGGGAAGAGACGGGGCCGAAACCATGGTGAAAATCAGACAAGGCGGCGGAATAACCATTGCTGAAAGCGAAGAAAGCGCCATTGTTTTCGGAATGCCGGGCGAAGCGATTCGTCTGGGGGGAGCCGATATTATCGCTCCCAGTTGGGATATTGCAGAGGAAATAATAAAGGCAGTACAGTAATCCGTTGTCAAATTTCAACTGTCACTTATATCAGATTTCAATCCACTCCGGCCAAAGTGAGAATTCGTTTTCACTCGATGTTCAAGTTTTTTGACCCGGTTCGACTAAAAAACCTGTCATTCCTGCGAAAGCAGGAATCCATTCTGGGCAGAGGCCACGCTTCCGGAAGCAGCGGATTCCTGCTTTCGCAGGAATGACAAAAAAAAAACTTGAACATCGAGTTTTCAGCAAGAAAAAGATAAAACAACTGGAAACTGAAAAGATGGAGGTAACATGAACGAACTTTTAAAAGCATTAAACAGCTTTGAAGAAGTAGAAAGGATTTATGCAGCTCAGGATATTGCGGAAACAAAACGTCCTGACATGACAGTATATCTGCTTAACAGGCTGTTGCTTGAAGAATCACACGCAGTCAGAGACGCCATTGTTTTCGCTCTGAAAAACTTGCCGTGTTCGGAAATTTATGATATGTTGTTCAAATTGTTCCATTCCCCGGATGCTTATTTAAGAAATGCAGCCATTGGCATTTTTGGATCGGAAGGAAATGAAGCACTTGCTTTTCTTATTTCATATATGGATCATGCGGACGGGGAAGTGAGAAAGCTTATTCTTGATGCGCTTTTTGCGACCAGTGTTCCCAGAGCAATTGAAGCAATCCGCCAAGCCATAGATGATTCGTTTGTGAATGTTCAGATCACTGCGGTGGAATATCTCGGACACCTTGAGGACAACGAAAGTGCGGATAAAATGATCAAACTTTTTCAGAAAAAAACCGAGCCAATGCTGCGGATCGCCATTCTCGAATTTTTTTACATGGTCGGAAGCAAAACAGATATTATGAAAATTTTTTCATTTCTTGCTCCTGACGACAATTTTAATAGCATTGATCCCCTTTATCTGCCTCAGCTAATAAATCTTTCTGCTAAAAGCGGCGATGCGGATATGATATGCAAGATTCTTGACTCAATAACTCATATCGAGATATATGCCGAGGATATTATACATGCCATTGAGCAGGCAAATCGCCAGTTCAAAGATATTTGCAAAAATGATCGTATTATTGAACACATAAAGAGAGTCATGAAAAAAATAAAAGATCAGGAAGTCCGTGCGTTGTGCGAGGAACTGCTGAGGTGTTAAAATTTGCGATTTTTGATTTGTCATTTATCTGTTATTCATGTTCCGAGAGAGAAAAACACTAAATTAGATATTAAATCAAATTGTTATATGACTTATGTTATCAAAATAACGCCGGAGATGAAACGTCAGTTTCGCTCTGAGACAACGGAACATTTAAACAGTCTTGAGCAGTTGCTGATGGTGATCGAAAAGGAACCTCGCAACCAGGAGGCGATTCATTCCGCATTTCGTGATATTCACAGTATTAAAGGAAACAGTGACTATCTGGGGATAAAAGATATCAATATTCTTTCCCATGAGCTTGAGGACCTCATGGATGAGTTCCGAAGCGGCAGAATTCACATTGGCGATGATGTATTAGCCGTTTTATTTAATGGCCTTGACCTTCTGAGAGATATGAATCGGCGGGTGGTGAACGAAGACTATGAGGAAACAGATATTTCCGAAATTCAGACTCGAATACATCGGATAAAAACATTGTTCGGGAAAGAATCTCCTGGAAAAAAAGCTGAGGTGTCGTATTCAGATATTTTTTACAGCGTACTCGAACAAGAAATAAAGGTTGATATTAATAAAATAGATCAGTTCATAAATCATATTTCAGAGCTTGTTATCACAAAAAACACATTGAATTTTCTGACAGAACTAGATTTTTTCCGGGAACAGCATACGAAACGAAGCGGAGAACTAAAAAAAGTGGCAGGCGATATGAGCCGGATCACCAATAATCTTCAAGCCGATGTCATGAGCCTGCGGCTTGTCAAAATCAATACTGTTTTTGAACGGCTCCCCAGGATTGTAAGAGATATTTCATACAGAAGCGGAAAACAAATTGAACTGTCCCTGTCGGGCGGAGAAACAGAGATAGACCGGAAAACCATCGAACAGCTTATTGATCCCCTGATTCATCTCATCCGAAATTCCGTGGATCATGGTATAGAACCGCCAAATGAAAGGGTCAGAAAAGGAAAGCCGGAGTCAGGCGTCGTCACGGTCAGTTCTCGTCAGGAAGGAAATCATGCGGTTATTGAGGTGATGGATGACGGAAAAGGACTTGATATTGATAAGATCAGGCAGGAGGCGTTGAAAAGAAAAATTTTCACCGAAGACACCCTCGTATCTATGAGAGAGGAAGAAATCCTGAATCTGATTTTCCTACCCGGCTTCACCACTCAGCCTGAGGCCACGAAAACTTCCGGAAGAGGTGTGGGCCTTGATGTTGTAAAAAATAACATTAAAATGATCGGAGGAAATATTACCCTTTCCGGAAGTAAGGACATTGGCACCCGGGTGAAAGTCAGAATCCCCGTTTCAATGGCCGTAACAGATGTTCTTTTAACAGAAGTTGCCGGAAGACAATATGCGTTTCCCTTTTCCTCAATACTGAAAACTGTAAAAGTAAAAAAAAAAGATATTCATGGCCTCAAAAAAGGCGAATTTATTCTTTTCAGCGGAACTGTTCTCGGTATCAGATGCCTCGGAGAACTATTAGAAATTTCAGATAAAGAAAGTCTCAGACAAAAAGGTTCGGATGAGGAGATATCTGTTATTGTGATCTCCGTTCAAAACCAGAACATCGGCATCGTTGTTGATAAGATTTTGAAACGGGAAAGTATGCTGATCAAACCCCTTGAAAAATATCTTGCAGGAATAAAAGAATTTTCAGGTGCAGCACTCTCAGGAAACGGAAGCGTTGTACTCGTTATTGACCCGATGGGTCTGAAACTGGAAACTTGAAACTGGAAACTGGAAACTGGAAACTGGAAACTTGAAACTGGAAACTTGAAACTGGAAACTGGAAACTGGAAACTGGAAACTGGAAACTTGAAACTTGAAACTTGAAACTTGAAACTGGAAACTTGAAACTTGAAACTTGAAACTTGAAACTTGAAACTGGAAACTTGAAACTGGAAACTGGAAACTTGAAACTGGAAACTTGAAACTTGAAACTGGAAACTGGAAACTTGAAACTTGAAACTTGAAACTTGAAACTTGAAACTTGGGGCTTAAAACTTGAAGCGGAGGTCTGAGATGAAAGAAGTTTACGAACTGGATGTTTATAAACTGGCTGAAAAACTTTCAGATGCGCTTTGGCATACTTTTGAGGGATGGCCTGAAAAAGCTAAGAACACATTGATTTTGCCGGACGGGGTTTGCAAGATTTTGCCGGACGGGGTTTACAAGATTTTGCCGGACGGGGTTTACAAGATTTTGCCGGACGGGGTTTACAAGATTTTGCCGGACGGGGTTTACAAGATTTTGCCGGACGGGGTTTACAAGATTTTGCCGGACGGGGTTTGCAACCCCGTCCGGAATATTTTCCGGATCGCCGCCCGCAAACGTTTCGGACGGGGTTGCAAACCCCGTCCGGCAGCGAAACGTTTCGGACGGGGTTGCAAACCCCGTCCGGCAGCGTGAAGATTTTGCCGGACGGGTTTTACAAGATTTTGCCGGACGGGTTTTACAAGATTTTGCCGGACGGGGTTTACAAGATTTTGCCGGACGGGGTTTGCAACCCCGTCCGGAATATTTTCCGGATCGCCGCCCGCAAACGTTTCGGACGGGGTTGCAAACCCCGTCCGGCAGCGTGGGGGGGGCGACATATTTGCTATAAATATGCCGCCCCCGCGGGGCTTGGCAGGGGGACAGCAAACCTGCTGCTACAAATATGCCGCCCTTACAGGGCTTGGTCGGCTCTCCCCTAAATCCGTTATAATCAGAATTAACCCTTTGAAAACATAACATTTCCGAGTTTCAATTTTCAAATACGGAGGTATATTATGAAAAAAGTACTGATTGTAGATGATGCGGCTTTTGCCCGATCCATACAAAAACAGATTATAGCATCTGTCGGATACGAGGTGACAGAGGCTGGTAACGGGGCCGAAGCGCTGGAAGTCTTTAAAACGGAGAAACCTGATCTTGTCACATTAGACCTTCTCATGCCGGATATGGACGGCATGGATGTACTCAAAAGCATCCTGGAAGAGGATCCCGATGCCAAAGCAATTATCTGTTCCACGGACAAGCAAAAATTTCGCCAGGAGGAAGCAAAAGAAACCGGAGCATTGGGATTTGTCGCAAAGCCGGTTGATCCTGAAAAATTACTTGAGATGATAAAGAATATCCTTGATGATTCGTGAGACTCATCCCGGACAGGCGGCGGTATAGCGACAGAATAATTTTTCCGCACCGGCTCGGTTTCAGATTGGCAGATCCGCACCGGCCATCGGGATTTCTTAATCCGGAGGAGCGGAAAGGGCGTATTCACGCTTAGGCGATTCGATCCTTTAAATTGTAAATACGCCCGGGCGGAAATGGAAAAATTACTGGGTCACCATTCCTTAAATTTATTTCAATCATAAGGAGTTTTTTTATGTACGATGATAACCTCGATATTGTAAGAGAAGTCATAAATATCGGAATCGGTGAAGCCGCGGATGCGCTTTCAAGACTCGTAAACACCCGGGTGATTATCAAGACACCGGATATTTGCATTATGAATGCGGCGGATGTTCATGATTATATACGAAAAGAGATGACATCCCTCAGCGTCTATATTTCCCAGAATTTCAAAGAGATGATCAAGGGAAAGACAATCCTTTTTTACACAAAGGAATGCGCTGTTTCTCTGTTGAACGCCATCTGCGGCCAAACCATGAAAACATCATCGCTGACGGAAAGCGGAATCGCCACACTCAATGAAATCGGCAACAATATCATGGTAACATGCATGTCCGAAATAAGTAATCAGATAGATGCCAGAATATGGTTTGATCTTCCCGAAGTCACAGTTGAGATATCTGAGAATTATTTTCAAAACCTTCTGAATGACTTGAAAGAATTAGATAAGGCAATTGTTATCAAAAGTGAGATGCGTATCAAAGAAAAAGATATTCAGGGATATCTTTTTATTCTGCTGAGTTTTGAGGATTTTAATCTGCTCATCCAAGGACTTTGGAAAAAAATAAACACTGCTTCGTCATGAACTTCGATAACAAAAAGAATCCGACAAAGAGTTGCAGGCGAGATTTCAACCCCTGACGCGAAGTTGGTTTGTTTGCAGAACAAACAGGCTTTCATTTCCAAACCTGTTTAAAGATATAAATGCTCTGCTTATTCACGGGCATTTAAGGAAAAATATGCTGAATACTATAAATCCCTCGGCCTTTGCTGAAATTCTGACAAAAGGGCTCTCCTTCGGAACTATCATTCTTGACAGGGACTACCGTATCACGCTTTGGAATGAGTGGATGGAAAAGCACAGCGGCATCAGAGAACGTCATATCATCGGGCAAAACATCTTTGAGAAATACCCTGAGATTCAGGAAAGAAACAAAAATAAATATATCACCGAGTGTATGGAAAGGCAAATCCCTTTTCTTTTATCGCCACTCATTCATAATCATCTCATACCGCTCAATATTGTCAAAGGGACTGAGGATATCCGGATGATCCAGAATGTCAGAATATATCCGCTTCCCGATGATGAGGGAAACATTCTCGGTGTTCTTATTATTATCATGGATTTGACAGAGCAGGTCATCCATGAAAAAGAAGTGTTCAGGCTGACATGTCTTCTCGACGGAATCAGGAACATAGATCAGCTCATTACCAGAGCGGAGTCAGAAGATGAATTGCTGAGGGGCGTCTGCAGGACATTGGTCGGACATATTGGTTATATGCTTTCATGGGTGGGATTGCTTGATGAGTCTGACCATATCCGGGTGGCAACGTTTGCATGGGCTGAACATGAAATTTCCGAGTCTGAAATCACAGAACACGATCTTAAAGATGCGTTGGAGATGGTCGGAAACTCATTCAAAATCAAAGGAAGACCTATGGTTGAACGGATTGAAGAAGATATGTTTTCCGCGCCCCTGTATTCGGAGTTCGCAACTAGGACAGGCTATAATTCATTTTGTTCTCTTCCTATAAAAATCGGGGATGATTTTATTGGGACGTTAAATATTCATTCCAAAGAAAAAAATGTCTTTCAGGAGGAAGAACTTGTATTGCTCGAAGAGGTGGCATCGGATATTTCCTTTGGAATAAAAACACTTCGGGAGAGAGAAAAAAAACGCCAGGCAGAAACAGAACTCAGGGAGTCGCAAAAAAAGATGTGGCTCATGATCGAACAACTGACGGAGTCCCGTAAGGCCGCTGAAATTGCAAATAAAGCCAAGAGCGAATTTCTCGCAAACATGGGCCATGAAATCCGCACGCCCATGAATATCATTCTCGGTATGACGGACATCGTTCTGGGCGGTGAACTGACTTCTGATCAGCGGGATTTATTAGAGACGGTTCGTGGTTCTGCAGATTCGCTTATGGAGCTGCTCAACGATATTCTGGACTTATCCACAATTGAAGCGGGCAAACTCAAGATGGAAGAGACAGCGTTTGAACTGGAAGGCTTTTTGGCATCAGTGATAAGGGAGATGGCTTCTGACGCTCACCGGAAAGGGTTGGAACTGGCTTGTCATTTCAAATTTGATGTTCCTTTGTTCATCAGCGGATATCCCGAACGTCTGCGCCAGATACTCCTTAATCTCATGGGAAATGCCATTAAGTTCACCAAAACCGGAGAGGTCATATTAAAAGCAGAGAAAGAAACTGAAAATCTGACAGATATGATGCTTCATTTTTCAGTGACAGATACGGGCATAGGGATTTTTCCCGAACAAATTGCGTTTATTTTTGATCGGTTCACCCAGGGTGACGGTTCCAGTACAAGGCGTTACGGCGGGATAGGCTTGGGCACCGCCATTTCCAAGCAGCTGGTCGAGATGATGGGGGGGCAGATATGGGTGGAAAGCACCCCGGGCCGAGGCAGTGTCTTCCATTTCACCATCAGAGCGAAGCAAAAACATAAACCTGAACCGCGTCCTAAATATGCCGAACTTGACGGCCTCATTCTTCTGATTGCGGATGACAACGATAGCAGCCGTGAAATTCTCGCTGAAATGGTTTCCAGATGGAATATCATACCCATTGGTGCGAAAAACGGACAGACCGCTCTGAAAAAACTCAAAAGGATCAGGGCCGAGGGCGGATATCCTGATATGGTTCTTCTGGATGCTGATATGCCCGGCACAAACGGGCATGAACTGGCTGAACAGCTCCGGATGACCAACAAAACAGAAAATATGCCTGTGATATTTCTCACTTCGTCGGAGGATAATTATAAGCATCTCTCACATCAGAACCTGCCTGGTGCGGTCTGTCTGCCCAAACCGGTTTTGCCCACAGCACTTCTGAAAACGATGCTGGCTGTTCGGAGGGACCATCAACGCCATGCCCTGACTCAGAAAAAAAATGAAATCCCTCAGAAGCAGAAAACTACCATGTCCGGGACAGAGAAAAAATTCAGAATATTGGTGGCCGAAGATAACCAGTTTAATCAGATGCTGATCTCCGTTCTTCTTAACAAAGGAGGACATGAAGTGGTGGCGGTGGGAGATGGAAAGGCTGCCGCGGATGCCTTTGTCCGAGAACAGTTTGATCTGATCTTCATGGATATTCATATGCCGGACACAGACGGCCTGGAAGCCACCCGTATTATAAGGGATAAAGAGAAAAACACAGGAAGCCATATTCCCATAGTCGCCATAACCGCAGATGGCGAAAAAAATGATCTGAACAAATGTGCTGAGGCGGGCATGGACAGTCATATTATCAAACCATTTAATTATGATAATATCTTCGCTGCTATTGAGCGTAATTTGAAACTGAAAACTTGAAAGCTACAAATATGCCGCACCTGCGGGGTCTGGCCCGGATCCGCAAATCTGTTGCTACAAGTTTCAAGTTTCAAACAAGGAGTATCTAAGATGTATGACGATAAAATTATTGATATAATTACAGAAATTTTAAATATCGGAATGGGTGAGGCAGCGAATTCTCTCTCAAAATTAGTTAATACACATATCCTTATCAAAGTGCCGGATGTCCGTGTGATGCAGCTTGCTGATATTCATAAATATATCTCTGATGAATTGGACGCTTCGGGGGTTTATATGTCTCAGATATTTACAGGTTACGCGAAGGGAAAAGCGATTCTTTTTTACCCAAAAGACTGCTCTGTTTCGCTGCTGAACAGCCTCTGCGGACAAACCGATAAAATATCTGATCTGACCGAGGTTGAAATCGCCACCCTCAACGAGATCGGGAACATGGTCATAGGATCGTGTATGGCTGAAATAGCAAATGTGCTGAAAAGCAAAATCTCTTTTGAATTCCCAGAAGTGACAGTGGAGACCTCCGGAAAATATTTCCAAAATATGTTGAAAGACTTAGGAAAATCAGATATGGTAATTATTGTGAAAAATGTGATGTGTATTAAAGAAACTGACATTCAGGGGTATTTCTTTGTTATGCTGAGTTTTGAAGATGTTAACCATATTCTGGATGACTTGCGGAAAAAAATGAATTAAAAACAAGCTGATTATAACGGATTCGGGGGAGGCCCGAGAATATGACATCGGATTTAAGGATTTACCGGATATTCCGGGCCGGGACATCCGTCTCATCCTCCTGTCCGCTGTCATATTGCCCGATACCGCGGAAAAAACCCCGGGCCTCCCCAAAATCCGTTACAATCAGAAAACAAGAAATGCTCTATCAGATGAAATTTGCCTGATTATAACGGAGTTAGGAAAGGGTCAGCCAGCGGCTGTGGTGGATCCGGAGTGCGAAAATGCTTTTTCGCAAGTGCGAAAATGCTTTTTCGCAAGTGCGAAAATGCTTTTTCGCAAGTGCAAAAAATGCTTTTTCGCACTTGCAAAAATACAATTTTTGCACTCCGGATCCCCTAAATCCGTTGGTCAGCCGGCGGCTGTGGCGGCTCCGGAGTGCGAAAATGCTTTTTCGCAAGTGCGAAAATGCTTTTTCGCACTTGCAAAAATACAATTTTTGCACTCCGGATCCCCTAAATCCGTTGGTCAGCCGGCGGCTGTGGCGGCTCCGGAGTGCGAAAATGCTTTTTCGCAAGTGCAAAAATACAATTTTTGCACTCCGGATCCCCTAAATCCGTTGGTCAGCCGGCGGCTGTGGCGGCTCCGGAGTGCGAAAATGCTTTTTCGCAAGTGCAAAAAATGCTTTTTCGCACTTGCAAAAATACAATTTTTGCACTCCGGATCCCCTAAATCCGTTGGTCAGCCGGCGGCTGTGGCGGCTCCGGAGTGCGAAAATGCTTTTTCGCAAGTGCGAAAATGCTTTTTCGCACTTGCAAAAATACAATTTTTGCACTCCGGATCCCCTAAATCCGTTGGTCAGCCGGCGGCTGTGGCGGCTCCGGAGTGCGAAAATGCTTTTTCGCAAGTGCGAAAATGCTTTTTCGCACTTGCAAAAATACAATTTTTGCACTCCGGATCCCCTAAATCCGTTGGTCAGCCGGCGGCTGTGGCGGCTCCGGAGTGCGAAAATGCTTTTTCGCAAGTGCAAAAAATGCTTTTTCGCAAGTGCGAAAAATGCTTTTTCGCACTTGCAAAAATACAATTTTTGCACTCCGGATCCCCTAAATCCGTTGGTCAGCCGGCGGCTGTGGCGGCTCCGGAGTGCGAAAATGCTTTTTCGCAAGTGCGAAAATGCTTTTTCGCACTTGCAAAAATACAATTTTTGCACTCCGGATCCTCTAAATCCTTTATAATCAGGAGATGGTAAAACTTGTTCCGCTGAAGAAGCCTCGTTCGGCGAAGCCCCCTGTCCGGCTAAAAAAACGTCTGGCAAAAAAACAAGGAGAGACAGATAAAATGAATGAGGACAACTTTATTAATTTTATCAGAGAGATTATAAATATCGGAATAGGTGAGGCAGCGAATTCTCTTTCAAAATTGGTAAACACGCGAGTCATTATCAAAGTACCTGATATTCGTATTGTTGAAACCCGGAGTATTGATGAATATGTTTGGAACGAATTCAGCTCCCTCGGGGTTTATATGAGTCAGGATTTCAGTGGTCAGCTTAAAGGAAAGACGCTTCTTTTTTATACCGAAGAGTGTTCTGTATCACTGCTGAACGCCATTTACGGCGGAACCATGAAGACATCAAATCTTACCGAAGTCGGCATCGCCACCCTCCATGAGATCGGAAATATTATCATGGTTTCCTGTATGACTCAGATAATTGATTTTATAGGAGGGAAACTTTCTTTTGACCTTCCGAATGTGACGGTCGAGGTATCTGAGACTTATTTTAAAAATCTACTGAAAGAATTGGGAAAATTTGACAAGGCTGTTGTTGTCAAAAATGAGATGTCTATCAAAGATACAGATATACAGGGATATCTCTTTGTTATGCTGAGTTTTGAAGATTTTAACTTGCTCCTGGACATATTTCGGGAAAAAATATAGCCGGGAGAATGTCCCCGGGAAATAAGTACCCGATCAAAAATTTTTTATACCTCTTTTTTTCCGTGAACCGCGGAGAAAACCGGGTTTTTCCCTCACCGGAGGCGGATATTTCCGGGAAAAAAGCCGGGTTTTTTTCCCTGGCAAATATCGAAAACTTATGGTCAGGTACTTAGATTATCAGCAGATGGAAAATACTTGAAATTCTCCATGGGGAACTCAAAAGGGAATGTTTATCTGCTGATTCACTCTTCACCAGTCAGGAGAATAACTATTTTGAAACACATAGAAATTTCAGAACTGGGTAAAATTCTGACAGACGGACTTGCGCTTGGAATTATCTTTTTAAGCAAAGATTATCGTATCATTGGCTGGAATTATTGGATGGAAAAGCATAGCGGGATCCGGGCATCTGATATTGTCGGGCAGAATATCTTTGACAAATATCCTGATATTCGAAAACGAGATAAAGAGAAATATATTACAGCATGTGTTGAAAGCGGAATTCCGTTTCTTTTATCCCCCTTGTTGCATCATTATCTTATTCCCATTGATATTATTAATAAAAAAAACAAGACTCAGATGCTTCAGTATGTCAGAATATATCCTTTCCGGGATCATGACAGTACTGTCGGAGCTGTCATTATCATCAGAGATATGACCGAGCAGGTGCTCCATGAAAAAGAAATATTCAGACTGAGCCGTGTGCTGAAAGGCATTCGGGATATCCATAAACAGATGATCGGGGCTGAGTCCGAAGAGGCATTGCTGGCAGGTGTCTGTAAAATAATTGTTGAGGATATCGGCTATGAATTTTCCTGGGTCGGACTGACTGAGGAAGGAACTTCGGTTCTCAGACAAGTCTCCTGGACAGGGGACAGATATACTATCAAGGGCCTGAACGCCGAAGGGAGCGAGGCTGAATTCAAAAAAGGGATTCTTGGCAGCGCCATTAAAACTGGAAAAACACAGGTTTTTGAAAGGTCTCAGGAATATGTTCCGGACATATCCCGAACCTGCAACTTCGCCTGTTCGCTGCCCCTGACAAATGGCAATCACACTATCGGATCTCTGGATATTCATTCTGGTGAAGAAAATGTGTTCCAAAGAGAAGAATTAAAATTACTTGAAGAAGTTGCCTCTGATCTTTCTTTTGCCATAAACACGCTTAGGGACAGGCAGAAGCAGCAGGAGGCAGAAAAAAAACTCAGAGAGTCAGAGGAGAGAATTCGCCTCACCAATCAGCTTCAGCAGTCGCAGAAGATGGAAGCCATTGCTCGTCTTGCCGGTGGTATTGCACATGATTTTAACAATCTTCTTGCCATAATACTGGGAAATATTCAACTTGCTGAAATGGATTCAGACCCGGACGACCGTATTTATGAAAATTTATCCGGGGCCTTACAGGGCTGCATCCGTGCCAAACATCTGACAAAACAGTTTCTCACGTTGTCCAAAGGGGAATCGCCGGTTATGAAAACGGGGGCTTTTGGGAATTTTATTCAGGAGACTGCAGATCTTGCGCTTGCAGGTTCAAATGTCAGTTGTGAATTTTTCATCGCTGATAATCTGCTGCCGGTCAGATTTGATGAAGGGCAGATGAGGCAGGTCTTTAACAATGTGATCGCCAATGCCTGTGATTCGTTGCCTGAGGGCGGGACAGTTCAGATTTATGCTGAGAATATCAGCGTCAGTGCAGGAAAGCCGGTTCCGGGTGTTATGATTCAGGATGGAAAATATGTCAGGATCGTGATTCGGGATCAGGGCATTGGCATCCCCCAAAAATATCTTTCTGTCATATTTGATCCCTATTTTTCCACTAAGGAGACCGGCATTCAGAAAGGAACGGGCCTGGGCCTTACGGTTGCCTATTCCATACTTGAAAAGCACGGGGGATATATTCGTGTAACATCTGAGGAGGGAATCGGAACAGACGTATGTATTTATCTCCCAGCCTTTGAACCGGAAATCATCAGGAAAAAAAGAGAGGAGATGCTTCCGTTTAAGGGTAAAATTCTGGTTATGGATGATGAGAAAATGATCTGTGAGCTGTTAAAGAAGGTGCTGAAACGTCTCGGATATAAAGCCGAAACTGTCCGAAGCGGTTTTCAAGCCATTGAATTATATAAAAAAGCTATGAATTCAGGCGACCCTTTTGATGCTGTTATCCTGGATCTGACTGTCCGAGGCGGTATGGGCGGTGAGGAAACCATCAGGAAGCTGATGGAGACAGACAGAAATGTGAGGGCAATTATTTCCAGTGGTTATTCCAATGATCCGGTGATGCGTCATTATGCGCGATACGGTTTTCGAGGGGCAATTCCCAAACCCTGTCAGATAAGAGAACTGGATAACGCGTTATGTTCTGTTCTGATAACGGACAATCAATGATTACAGACGATTTGACCTTATACCTTGAATTCAGTTGCCTTAGGAGCCTTTTTTCTGTAATACATACAGATAGCATCGGAAGGGGGAAATTCTCCGGATTTGGTCCCTGCTTACATTGCCAGACAGGTATTCGAAAACCTGCGAGGTTTCCGAAACCTCGCAGGTCTGCGGAGTTATATCTGAAAATTTATGTCCAGGTGCTTACAATCCTGTCTGACAGAATCTTCTGAAAATAACCAATACAGAAAAAATGATTCTTAAATGCGGTACAGAACGGAACATATTTTGCATTTATTTTATAACTTACGGATATAATACGGACCAATTTTTGACCGTCTGAGCATTATGCCCCAATATCCGAAAGTGCTGTTTTTTTTTCAGCATATTAAAAGGATATTCCCCAGGATGCTCCGCCCGCGCGCAGAAATCTTTCCCGTTTTGTATTGGGCCGAAGTATTATTATTTGGTCTGTATTGGTTTGAAGTATTATTATCTGAAAATGGAGTAAAAGTATGTTGAAGCGGATAACCTCCCTGGATTTTAGTCGAATAGTAAAAAATGGTCTTGGCCTCGGCATCATCGTTGTTGACAGGGATTACCATATTGCTCTCTGGAATCGCTGGATGGAAAAACACAGCGGTATCAGGGAAAGTGACATCATTGGTCAGAATATTTTTGACAAATTTCCTGATATTCGGAAAAGAAACAAAGACTGTTACATTAAAGAATGTGTTGATAACCAAAGGTCATTTCTTTTGTCACCGCTGATTCACCATTATCTTATTCCGCTCGATATTGTCAAAAATGATGAACATGTCCGGATGTTTCAGAATATCAAAATATATCCTTTCCCCAATGCCGAGGTTTCTGTGGGAGCTGTCATTATCATCAGAGATTTGACTGAGCAGGTCCTCCATGAAAAAGAGATACTGAGGCTGACCCGTATTTTGAAAGGAATCAGAAATATCAACCAGCTGATTATCAGGGTCAAATCAGAAGAAGAATTGTTTACCGAGTGTTGTAAAATACTGACAGAAGATATGGGATATGTATTTTCCTGGATCGGATCTGCTGAAGAAGAAACTTTTGATATCAGGCCGCTGTGCCAGGCAGGAACCGGACATGATATCCGCAAATTGAAAATCGGACGGGATGATTCCGAATCCGATTCAGGGGTGATCAGCAGGGCTGTCAGAACCGGAAAAACGCACGTGGCTGACCCGAAATTCGCACGCGAACAAGGCTGCCGGTCTGTTTGTGCGTTGCCGTTAAAGGCTGACAATCATGTGATCGGGTCTCTTAATATCTATTCTGAAGAAAGGACGCTTTTTCAGGAAGAAGAGCTGGATTTGCTTGAGGAACTTAAATCTGATATATCTTTTGCCATAAAAACCTTGCGGGACAGGCAGAAACAACAGGAAGCCGAAGCAGAGAAAACAAAACTTGAGGAGCAGCTTCAGCAGTCTCACAAAATGGAGGCCATTGGCACGCTGGCCAGCGGCATTGCCCATGATTTCAATAATATTATTTATCCTATCCAGGGATATGCCGAACTGACCCTGGAAGAAATACCTAATGACAGCTATATTCGCGGCAATATAAATGAAATACTCAAGGCATCGAATCGTGCCAGGGACCTGATACACCAGATACTCACATTCAGCAGGCAGGGGGAAGATGAATTTATCCGGGTTCAGCTTCATCTCATTATCAAAGAGGTCCTTCAGTTCCTCAGAGCCTCGCTGCCGTCAACCATGGAAATTCGTCACAACATCGTCAAATGCAGACCTGTCATGGCCAATCCCACTCAGATTCATCAGATTATGATAAATCTTTGTATCAATGCCTATCATGCCATGGGAGAGAATACCGGCACACTGGAAGTAAGTTTATGTGAAACAGAGGTCCGTTCAGAAGCCTCGGCTCCATGCCCGGATATGAATAGCGGGCCTTACATTAAACTGAGTGTGAGTGATACAGGATCGGGTATGGATTCAGAGACCATGGACCGGATATTTGAACCCTATTTTACCACGAAGGAAATCGGAAAGGGGACAGGCATGGGGCTGGCTGTTGTACATGGGATCGTAAAACGCTGTCGCGGACACATCAGTGTTCACAGCGAGCCGGGAGCCGGGACAACATTTGATATCTATTTTCCCCCTGTTGAAACCGAACAGGAGCATCCGGCAAAGGCTCTCCGCAGATCGTTCCCCACAGGTAAGGAGCATATTCTTCTGGTGGATGACGAAGCAGATACGGTTATCATGCTTGGGAAAGTATTGGAACACCTGGGCTACACGGTCACCGCACAGACCAGCAGCACGGAAACGCTTGAAATATTCCGCAGAGCACCTGAAAATTTTGATCTTGTGATTACTGATCAGACCATGCCGCGGATGGCAGGTGATGAACTGTCCCGTGAGCTGATACGCATTCGCCCTGATATCCCGATCATCCTCTGCACCGGATTCAGCAAAAAAATAACACCTGAAAATATTCAGGCAATCGGAATTCGAATGCTTCTTGCCAAACCTGTCGGTACCGGGGAACTTGCCGAAGCTATTCGGGAAATATTAGATAAAAAATAATAAGGAACTGATGTGGCGAATATTACTGCCAATGAATTTGAATCCCTGAGTGATCTTATTTACCATAAGACCGGGATACGATTTGAGCCCAAAAAACTTTATTTTGTTTCAAAGCGTATTCAGAAAAGGATGGAAGCACTGGGGACAGAAACCGCTTCCGAGTATATTCGAATACTCCGATTTGCTGACCCTGTTAATCATGAATTTCAAAGACTTACTGATCTTCTCACCATAAATGAAACCTATTTTTTCCGGGATTTCCCTCAGCTTCAGGCTTTTGGCGAACACTGTCTTTTGGACTATTCAGAGGAAAAGGCTGCCCGCGGTGACCGGTCACTCCGTATCTGGTCGGCCGGCTGCTCCACCGGGGAAGAACCTTATACCCTGGGGATTATTATACTTGAAATGCTTGATCATCCGTCCGCGTGGGATATAAACATTACTGCCGGAGATATTGACCTCGGTGCCCTGAAAAAAGCTAAAAAAGGAGTCTATGATGACAGAAGCCTGCGGGATGTGCCGCCGTCATATCTTCAGCGTCACTTTCAGAAAAGACAAAACGGATTATACAGTATTTCACCAAAAGTAAGAAATATGGTCCGCTTTGAACATATTAACCTTTCAGACAAAAAAGAAATCAGAAAAAAAATGGGCTTTGATTTCATATTCTGTCGCAATTTACTGATATATTTCGATGACATTTCAAGGAAACATCTCGTGGATCAGTTTTACGTGGCCCTTAAACCCGGGGGCTACATATTTTTAGGTTCCAGTGAGTCTGTAGGAAGGATCAGCACAGCTTTCAAGATCAGAAGAGCCGGCGGATACATTGTTTATTACAAGTAGGGTGGGTGAAGCGAAGCGCAACCCACCTCATGCCGATGTCCGGTGGGTTTCGCTTCGCTGCACCCACCCTACATTACAGCTGTTTTGCCCGGTTCGGCAGGAGCAGCAGGCGGGAACTAAAACGTTTTACGTGTTGATTTTTTCAACAATATAGTCTAAGACTTTAAATTAAATTCACATTGCAGGAAAAAGCCGGAAAAAATCTGTTTATTCAAATTTCAAGCAATTAGGCAAGTAAGAAGGAGCATAAAAAATGACAGCAATCGCCAAAGAAATCTCAACGCTTTTGTCAGAACACCGACATGATATTTGGGAACTGTGGAACAAGTATCTCATTGTCCGCGCCAAATCTGTTGTGGAAGTTGTGGGCGTGGATGAAACAAAAGCCAGAACCAGAACGCTGCTGGACAATCTTATTCATGTGCTGCCCGCAAAAGATGATAAGACAAATGAATCCTATCAGAAGGTAATGGAAGTGCTTGCAAAGGTGAGCCGCAGAATGAGTGAGCAGAACATGACCCCTTCTGAAACCGCAATGTTTATTCTTTCTGTAAAAGAAGCTGTGTTCCCGGTTATTCAGGAACATTTTGACGATAAAAAATTTGCAGATGCCATAATAACGGTGAATCATCTTATTGATCATTTTGCCCTCACAACCTTTGAGGTGTATCTGGATTCAAGAGAGGAACTGATCTCGGATCAGCAAAACGCATTCCGTGAAATTTCGGTGCCTGTTGTCAAAGTATGGGAAAAAATCATTATGATTCCTTTAATTGGAATGCTTGACAGCGAACGAACCCAGATGATGATGGAGGTTCTGCTCACAGCCCTGGAAGATATGCAGTCAAAAGTGGCGATTCTGGATATTTCAGGAATTCCGGTGGTGGATACACTGGTGGCGAGGCATCTCATCACCGCTGCCTCGGCCGTCAGGCTCATGGGGGCAGAATGTATCATTACCGGTGTCAGAGCAAAGATTGCTCAGACACTGGTTCAGCTGGGAGTTGATCTCGGGGGATTCACAACCTGCACCACCATGGCTGACGGCCTTCAGCTTGCCCTTGAACTGACAGACCAAAAAATAGGCTGAGGGGAGGTGACAGCGGCATGGGAGAAGTGACGATTCTGAACATAGGCAATAATATCATTGTTCCGGTTCAGACGGAACTGCATGATGAGGATGCCAGGCAGCTTCAGACAGATATTTTGAAAAAAATTGAGAACACAGGTGCAAAGGGTCTGCTTATTGATGTTTCAGCGGTGAGTATTATTGACAGCTTCCTGGGAAGGCTTCTGGTGGAGACTTCAAAAATGGCCAGACTTATGGGAACTGAAACCGTCCTGGTAGGAATGAAAAAAGAAGTGGTACTCACGCTCATACAACTCGGATTGCAAATGAAAAACCTTCACACCGCTTTAAACATTGAAGATGGTCTGGCACTTTTGGAAAAAATGATTACAGGCCCTTCCCTGTCGAGGAGAAAGGATGAAAAGTTCAGAAAATAGCAATGAATGCTTTGAAATTCTGATTTCAAATTATGAAGATATTATCCTTGCTCGGCAGAAGG
This sequence comes from Desulfonema magnum, assembly GCF_017377395.1. GTDB lineage: Bacteria > Desulfobacterota > Desulfobacteria > Desulfobacterales > 4be13 > Desulfonema_C > Desulfonema_C magnum. The sequence continues at coordinate 3,175,575 of NZ_CP061800.1, forward strand.
TCAAATCGTTCATGCAGAAAACAGGATTTTCTGTGCTTGCTCAGACACGAATTGTCACGGCTGTGTCCGAACTTGCAAGAAATATTGTGGTTCATGCGGGCCAGGGAAAAATGTCAGCATATCAGATTACCAAAAAAAGAAACAGACCGGGGCTGAAATGTGTTTTTAAAGATCAGGGACCTGGAATTTCAAATATTGACGAAGCCATGAAAGAAGGCTTCAGCACATCAAATTCACTGGGTCTGGGTCTGAGCGGTGCCCGAAAACTCTGCAATGAATTCCATATTGAATCCGCTGAAAAAAAAGGGACGACGATTAGTATCGTTGAATGGCTGTGACCGGTTATTTGTTTCCAATTTTTAACAATATACAATAAATGAATGTAATAACTGAAAAAAAAGTTGTCATCACCGGTGAGATGAATGTTCTCAAGGCCAGAATTTTTGCCAAAAGAATGGCATCTGCCATTGGTTTTGACGAGATCAGCGTGGCAGAGATTGAAATTGTTGTTTCAGAACTGGGAACCAATATTGTCAAACACGCGGGGGCCCCGGGGTCAATCCGATTTCGGCTGGTCAGAGATGGCAGGGTTAGAGGAATTGAAATTTTAGTTTGTGACGAAGGAGAGGGGATTCATAATATTGAATCCATGATCATGGACGGAACTTCAACTACGGGAACGCTGGGAATCGGTCTTTCCGGTGTGAAAAGGCTGATGGACGAATTTGATCTCCGAACCAGTGAACAAAACGGAACGGTTATCTGTGCAAAAAAATGGATCAGAGGGGATTACCGGTCAAAACTCCATTGTTCTGTGCTTTGCAGACCCAAAATGGGAGAAAGGGTATCCGGTGACACCTATTTTTTTAAGCAGCTTCCGTCATTCGCTGTTTTCAGTGTTATTGACGCACTCGGACACGGCCCTGTGGCCCACCAGGTTGCTGAGAAGGCACTGTATATCCTTGAAAACAATTATCAGGATACCCTTCTCAGTATTATTGAACACTGTCACAAAGCATTAATAGGAACCAGGGGATGCGCCATGTCACTTGCCAAAATTGACTTCAGGACAATGAAATTTCATCATATCAGCATCGGCAATGTCGAAACAAGGGTCTATGGAACACCTGCTCCGCTGAAGCCGGTCTGCACGAACGGAACCCTGGGCCTGATTATGGAACACGCCCGCATCAATGTGTATTCTTACACAAAAGGGTCCTGTATTGTGATGTTCTCGGATGGCATTTCTAACAAATTTGAAGTTGAACCTGCAATGCTGCGAAAAACGCCGCAGGAAATAAGCAATTTCATTTTTACCAAATATGCCAGAGACCATGATGATGCAACAGTGCTTGTTTTAAAATAATTTATTCTGCTCCATAATTATCTTATGGATAATATTTAAAATCGCTTGCTCTTTCGTGAACTGCCTGCGTGTTCACGGGCGGAGAGTGGGGAATAAAAAATGTTAATCAGCATATTGGCAACCTTAAATTTTTTGTTTTTCTTTCTGAGTCTGACCCTTTTATATCTGCTGAAAAAAAACAGGAACACTCAAAATAACGAGGCAAAAAAATCTGATGAACATCAGAACACTTCAGATCATCCTTTTTCCCGGTCCATGCCTCGGGAACAGGAAGAAATTCCAAATAAAATTTTAAGTGTATATCAGGAAGTGATTGCCAAAATTGAACGGATCAGAGGATTGCAGACATCTGCCGTTATAAAGGTTGAAAGCGCCACGGAAAGTTCGATTCTCCAGCTTTCAAATCTTATCAGACGTCTGGAGGGCACGAGGAATAAGGCTACAGAAATTCTGAACATGATGAAAGAAAAAATTTCTTTAAGCATTGTAAAAGACACCCTTGAAAAAAAATACGATCTGAATGATTCAGATACTGTCCGAAAAAAATATGAGCAGATGCTGAAAGAAGTGATCGGACAACTGTCACTGATTACCGAACAAAAATCGCAAGATGTGGACAAACTCGACAATATCAGGGAAAAAATAAAGGAAGCAGCCGACGAGATGGGGGACATGGCTTCCTATTTGTCGGGTTCCAGGGAACAGGGATCAGAATCTGCAAAAGCGATTGAAAAAAAGTTAAGAGAGACCAACGCGTTTATTGAAAAATCAGTTGTCTCTTTAAGAGAAGCAGTTTATATTGAATCCCGTTTTATTTATTCGACAATGCTTCTGCTGCAAGATGTTGTTCTGTCCCTGGTTGAATCTTTTATTCAGTTAAATACAATAATGGACAATACATTGGGGGAATCATCCTCCCTGGAAGATGAAATTAATACAATTATTGTGAATCTTCAGTGTGAAGATGTATGCAAGGAAATGTCTGAATATACTCTCCAAATTTTGTCATCAATCGTAAATGATCTGCACGGATTGGACATTGCAGGTCTTGTGGAAAATGATTTTATTAAAATTGATGAAAAAGAAAAACTGCCGGAACCTGAAGCCGTAAATCTGGTGACAGAAGAGGATGTCACTTTTTTTTGAAACTGGAAACTGGAAACTGGAAACTGGAAACTGGAAACTGGAAACTGGAAACTGGAAACTGGAAACTGGAAACTGGAAACTGGAAACTGGAAACTTGGAACAGTCACATATGCATACATTAAAAATCCTCGGAATGTGTTTGAAAAGTCCCAGTAGGGACGGCATGTTTGTAGCATAAAAGTTTTCCCCCTCCTGAGTCGTCCCGTAGAGACGGCATATCCGGAGGGGAATAAAATAATATGCCGTCCCTACGGGACTCGGAAACACAGGGTATGTCATCTGCTACAAATATGCCGTCCCCTACAGGGACTTTTTAAATATGCTCTCAGATCTTTGGATTTCAAGTTTATATCAGACTTGATCGGAAATAAAAAACATCGGTCAAAACCGGACATCCGGAGTGCCAAACTTGCAGTTTGGCAATATTCCGGGATTCCCGGGGGACAGGTGTTTTGCCAAACTGCAAGTTTGGCACTCCGGATTGTCTGGCCGCTTATTTCCGATAATGTCTATTAGGAGTGTTCCTAAAGAAATATGTGCTTAACAAAAAACAGATAGTTAAAATGTGACAATTGCCTTAAAAAGCTTATTTAGGAACAACTCTAATTTACAACTCGATGTTCAAATTTTTTTCTGTTGACTGAATTTATTGGTAATTTTTAAGCCAGGGTTTTTATGTGACAATTAATAATTTCAATATGTTATATTTTTAAAGTTTTTGAACAGAATATTTGCATTAAATTTTTAACCATTTGAAAATACTATTTTTATATAGTCAGGCATAAAAAGCTCGAACATCGAGTTACAAGGGAGTAACAAAAAATGAAAAAAGTCCTGGTGGTTGACGATTCTCCGGTTGTGAGGAGCTTTCATACCAATATTTTGAGGATGTCCGGGTTCAAAGCGGACGGCGCGTGTGACGGCATAGAGGCATTGGAAAAATCCCTGACTACGCCTTATCATCTCATCCTCTGTGACATCAATATGCCCAACATGGACGGCATTACATTTATCAAACGTTACCGGGAACAGGACGAGCATGCGCCGATCATCATTCTGACCACTCAGGAAGATGCCATACATAAAGAAAAGGGATATAAAGCAGGAGCGAATCTGTACCTTGTAAAACCCGTGAAACCGAACAATCTTATCCTGCACATTCAGTTGCTTCTGGGAAGCGAGATTGAAACTTGAAATTTGAAACTCGAAACTTGAGAATACTGAGAGGACGCTTGTTATCCGGACTTCCGGATCAGTATCAATTGTTTCCTTTGAAAAATCAAAGATTCATTTCGGCCTCCTTCACAGAAGCTGAAAAATAGTTCGGACTTTTTCCGAACTGCAAAACAATTTTGCAAAATTGTTTTGCAGCAAAGTATGAACCGACAAATGAAGGATGCCTTCATTTCCACTTCATTCGCGCCGGACAAAAATGAAAACAAACATACAAGATGGAACATTAACGATTATCCTGCCTCCTGACTGCACGATACCGAGAGCAGAATCTGACACAGATAAGATCAGACCGCTTGTTTCAGACGATATCAGAAAAATCGAAGTGCAGGCCAAATCGGTGGAAGAGATGGATACCGCTTATATCCAAATACTTTTGTCTCTGAAAACCACGGCTGACCATATGAAGATACCTTTTCGGATTTCAGAAATGTCCCCTGAAGTTCTGAGGGTTTCCGAACTGCATGGTGCGGAATTTTAATAAGTACCTGAGTAAAAGTTTTCGATCTGTGCTGTTATGTATAACTATTTGAAATTAAAGAGAGATGTAGGGCGGATGGAGCGAAGCGGAACCCACCCTACAAAAATTGTAACTGCACAGGTCGAAAGTTTTTTATAGATATTTTTTCCCCTGCTGGCGGCGAAGAAACCCGGGTTTTTACCGCCGGGAGAAGGAACTTATTCCATGAGAAAAAGCCGGGTTTCTTTCCCCGGGCATATTTTTTCCCCCTGCTGGCGGCGAAGAAACCCGGGTTTTTACCGCCGGGAGAAGGAACTTATTCCATGAGAAAAAGCCGGGTTTCTTTCCCCGGGCATATTTTTTCCCCCTGCTGGCGGCGAAGAAACCCGGGTTTTTACCGCCGGGAGAAGGAACTTATTCCATGAGAAAAAGCCGGGTTTCTTTTCTAGGTACTTATCTGAATATCTGACAGAGGATGTAAGGGCATATCGCCGAAAGGAATTCATGATGTCAAAAACAGTGATGATCGTAGATGATGCGATATCAATTCGGGGATTGGTGAAAATAACTTTGGAGAATGCAGGATATCAGGTGACAGAAGCCTCTGACGGAAAGGATGCCCTGACCAAAATTTCAGCACAGAAGATACATCTGATAATTGCTGACTTGTATATGCCCAATATGAATGGCATGGAACTGATAAAAACCCTGAAGATGAATCCCCGGTACAAATTCATTCCTATCGTTGTTCTTACCAAGGAAAATGATCCGAATATGAAGCAGAAAGGACGGACAGCAGGCGTGAACGCCTGGATTGTAAAGCCTTTCAAACCCAAAACAATCCTGAGTGTCGTTCAAAAAATCATCGGCTAAAAAATGAAACTGGAAACTGGAAACTGGAAACTGGAAACTGGAAACTGGAAACTGGAAACTGGAAACTGGAAACTGGAAACTTGAAACTGGAAACTGGAAACTGGAAACTTGAAACTGGAAACTGGAAACTGGAAACTGGAAACTGGAAACTGGAAACTTGAAACTGGAAACTGGAAACTGGAAACTGGAAACTGGAAACTGGAAACTTGAAACTTCGAAACTTGAAACTTGAAGTTTCAAGTTTCAAAACAGGGGGGCTTATATGAAAGAAGTTTACGAACTGGATGTCTATAAGCTGGCTGAAAAACTTTCGGATGCGGTTTGGCACGCTTTTGACGGATGGCCTGACAAAGCCAGGAAGACAATGGGATATCAGATCATTCGTTCCGCTGACAGCATTGCTGCAAATATTGCCGAAGGATATGGTCGCTACTCTCCGGCTGACAGGAAAAACTTCTATCGGTACGCAAGAGGATCATTTGAAGAAACAAAAGCCTGGCTGAGAAAGGCGATTCGAAGGAAAATCATTTCAAAGGATGAAGTTTGGCAATACACAGAAATTATTGACGAACTTGGCCCCAAACTCAATGCTTTTATTAACAGCACAAAAAAATTAAATTAGCCTTGAAAACATAACGCTTCCGAGTTTCAAGTTTCAAGTTTCAAGTTCCGAGTTTCAAGTTTCAAGTTTCAAGTTTCAAGTTTCCAGTTTCAAGTTTCCAGTTTCAAGTTTCAAGTTTCAAGTTTCAAGTTTCAAGTTTCGAAATTTCAAGTTTCAAGTTTCAAGTTCCGAGTTTCAAGTTTCAAGTTCCGAGTTTCAAGTTCCGAGTTTCAAGTTTCAAGTTTCAAGTTTCAAGTTTCAAGTTTCAAGTTTCAAATTTCAAGTTCCGAGTTTCAAGTTTCAAGTTTCAAGTTTCAAGTTTCAAGTTTCAAGTTTCAAGTTCCGAGTTTCAAGTTCCGAGTTTCAAGTTTCAAGTTTCAAGTTTCAAGTTTCAAGTTTCAAGTTTCAAATTTCAAGTTCCGAGTTTCAAGTTTCAAGTTTCAAGTTTCAAGTTTCAAGTTTCAAGTTTCGAGTTTCAAGTTTCAAGTTTCAAGTTTCAATCTGGGAGATAACTATGCCAAAAACGATCATGATCGTAGATGACGCTGTATCCATCCGTGGGTTGGCAGCTATGACGCTGGAAAATGCGGGCTATCAGGTCATACAGGCCCGTGATGGAAAAGATGCGTTGGAAAAAATTTCAGGCCAGAAAACAGATTTGATCATCGTGGATATCTACATGCCCAATATGGGCGGTATCGAACTGGTAAAAACATTGAAAGCGAATTCTCAGTATAAATTCATTCCCGTCGTCATACTCACCAAAGAAAGTGATTCAGATATGAAACGCCAGGGGCAGATGGCTGGTGCAAAAGCATGGGTGGTGAAGCCTTTCAAACCCAAGACCATTTTGAATGTTGTCCGGAAGATCATCGGATAAGGAGATAAGAAATGCCAAAAACAGTGATGATCGTAGATGATGCCGTATCCATCCGGGGACTGGCCTCCATGACGCTGGAGAACTCGGGGTATCAGGTCATAGAAGCATATGACGGAAAAGATGCGCTGGAGAAAATTTCAGGCCAGAAGGTGAATATGGTGATCACTGATTTGAATATGCCCAATATGGGCGGTTTGGAATTCATAAAAGCAATGAAAGCGGATTCCCGCTACAGATTCATTCCTATTGTCATCCTTACCAAAGAAAATGAGCCGGATTTGAAACATCAGGGTCGGCAGGCAGGCGCAAAGGCATGGATCACCAAACCTTTTAAGCCGAAAACCATTCTGGGAGTTGTTCAGAAGGTCATCGGATAGTAGATTCAAATGACGACAGAAAACTATACTGAATACTACCGAAAGCAGTTTTATCAGGAAGCCAGGGAGATCATTGAAAAAGTCAATGATGATATCCTTCAGGCTGAGGCGGCTCCGGATAATCAGGAGCTTTTACACGCTATTTTCAGAGGAATCCATACAATTAAGGGAAGTGCCGGTTCTTTTGACCTGGAAGATATTTCGGAGTTTACCCATCATCTTGAGGGACTTCTGAGCCTTTTACGCGATGGGAAGATTTCTCTGACTCCGGAACTGGCGGACGTGATTCTTGCCGGAACAGATCACATTTTCAAAATGATTGAAGATCATGCAGCAGGCCGGGAAGCAACCATTGACCAGAATCTGACAAAACGGTTTCAATCTTTTTTAACAGCTTCTCAGCAAACAGAGCTTTCCGGAGAGACTCCGTATGAAATATCTTCGCCAAAAAAGATAGATATTCCTCTTCCTTCTGAAGTTCAGGATGCGTTCCAGGAAGCCGCGGCCATTGGTTTGTATGTGTTTCGGGTGCGCCTGAAGTATTCATCCGAACTCCTTGAAAATGGCTATGATCCGCTGGTTTTTCTGCAAAATCTGAGGCAGTCCTGCACCTTTTATCATGCAGTAATAAACGCTTCTGTTCCTCTGATTGAAGAATTTTCTCCGCTGACGCTTTATCTGTATCCCACGGTTTATGTGGCAACAGCATTGTCAGCAGAAGATATCAAGGAACTGACGTTTGATCCTGATCTGATTCTGGTGGAAGCTGTCCATGTCCGCTTAGATGAAGTTCATGCCGAACCCTTGCATGAATTTGTGGACAGTGCCGTGGAAATACTTGAATCGCTGGAAAAAGCGGTGATTGATTACGAAACCAGCGGTTCTCGAGAATCTCTCAATGAAATTTTCAGAATGGTGCATAATCTGAAAGGGGACGCGGGGCTGATCGGTCTCGAGGAGATCAATGTCTTTGCCCACGCGCTGGAATCCCTGCTGGAACGTCTCCGGTCCGGGACCATTCACCGAACCTTTGCGCTGGTTGATGTGATTTTGCAGTCTGTTGATTTCCTGCGGCAAAGTGTGCTGAAACTGGAACAGGGGATAAAGATACCTGATTTTCCGCCGGTTTTTGAGACGCTTAAATATTATGCGTCAATGAAGGATGATTTGGAGAGGAAACAATCACTTTTAAAGGATGTCTCACCCGAACTCAGAGATGTTTTTACCGAGCAGGCCAGACAATATAAAGATATCCTTCTTGGTCATACTATCAGACCGGACATTGGGGATGCTGAAAAAACAGAAACAGTGAAAATCGTTACAAGAGCATTAAGAGGACTTGCAAAAGCTTCGGAATTTGTGGGTCTCAAAACGCTTCAGGTCCAAGCTCAGAAAGCACTTTCCGCCTCAGACAGAGAAGATGACCAGATGTTAGCTGAGGCAGTGGAAAAAATCACTGCTTTCATAGATGGCCTGGAAGGAGAGCCGGAAGATCAGACCGCTCCCAGGGTTTCGCGGGAAGAGGAAAGTCTCTCGAAAAAAGAACCCGGCATGGAAATCCGGAGTCTGAGAATAGATGAACGAAAAGTGGATCACTTTACCAATATGGTAGGTGAGCTTCTCATCGCACGAAATACTTACGATCATCTTGTGGGGCAGTTGGAAGATGCTGAGAAAACCGGCTCCCGAGGAGCTGATCCGGCTGTCCGAAAAACAGTAAAAGCTCTCAAAGAAAACCTTCACCTGTTTTCCCGTCTGACAAACGATATCCATCACGGTGTCATGTCTCTGAGAATGATTCCTGTAAAAAAAATTTTTCAAAAATTCAACCGAATTATCCGGGATATCAGCAGAAGGCAAAAGAAATCCGTTCAACTGCTTACCGGCGGTGAGGACATCGAGATTGACAAAAAAGTGGCAGATATGCTTTCCGATCCCCTGATACACTTGGTGAGAAACGCATGTGACCATGGGATAGAAATGCCTGAGATTCGAAAGGCCGCGGGCAAACCTGAAAGGGGAACAGTAATTATCAGCGCTTCCCAGGAAGGGAGCAGCATCTACATCAGAATCATTGATGACGGCCAAGGCATTGACAGGCAGAAGCTTTACGAAAAAGCCAAAGAGGCAGGAGTAGCGACGGATTTGCCGGATGACCCTTCTTTGCTGGATCTGGTTTTCATCCCCGGCTTATCCACCAGCACCCAGGTTTCGGATATTTCAGGCAGAGGTGTGGGGATGGATGTGGTGAGAACCACAGTGAATTACCTGGGCGGTACGGTGGGATTGATTTCCAATGAGGGAAAAGGTACGGAAGTCGTTCTTTCAATCCCCACAAGTCTGGGCATTGATACGGTTCTTTTTGTGGAAGCCGGAGGAATATCATATGCAATTCCCCTTGAGTACATCGTGGAAACTCTCAAGATTCCTTTTGAAAAAATAAAAAGCGCCGGCAGACATATGGTGTTTCACCACCGGGGAGAAGTGCTGTCAGTGGAGCGTCTTGAAAAAATTCTTTACAGTAACCACTTATCATCCGACACTTATCAGCGTTCAGAGACAACTGACAGGTCCTCGCCGGAAACGGATGACTGTTCCGTGGTGCTTGTAAAAACCAGGCGGGGAAAATGCGGCCTGATTGTTGACCGTCTTAACAAAAACACAGAGGTTGCCATAAAGCCGCCTCCGGGTATCCTGGCAAGCATTGACATTATCAGCGGTGTCAGCATTATGGGGGACGGAAAGGTTTTTCTTGTGCTGAATCCTGAAAATTTTTTTAAGTGAATTTTTTTAATAAAAAGGAGTGTGAAAATTTTATTTTCGCATAAGCCGGAGCCTGTGTTGCAGAATGCAAAAATATAATTTTCGCACTCCTCCGGTCTTGTAATTCAGAAAAATATTATGGAAAAAAAACAGAAACTGCTATTTCGGGTTTTGCTGGCAACAAGTTTTCTGCCATCATTTGTTTTTTTATTTATCGCCCTGAAGCCGTTATATGCCTTGGCAGGAATTTTTATTTTTATACTTTGCCTCCTCGGGTTCACAAAAATTTATTTTAATTATGTGCGGCGTATTTTGGCCAGTTCTCACACAGACATACAGAATATCATACAACGTCTCGCGGGTGTGAAAGAAAGGACGGAAAGAGAAACCGTAAACATTATATCTCTTTTGCAGTCAATTATCCGAAGAAGCAAAGAAGGATCCGAAGAAGCAGAGGCAGTAGTGGCTTATTTTATGGGGAACCTCAGCGAGGATCGGACCTTCGGAACCAGCTATGTCTCCCGTATGCTTGAGGAAAATGAGTCCGCAGTGGCAAATGCAGGTTCCGTACTCCGGGCCATCGGGCAGATCAACCGGGATTTTCTGGACAATCTGACAAGCATATTCAGCAAAATCGAAACCATTAATCAGTTTGTCTCGGAAATAGATAAAATCGCTTTTCAGACCAGGCTGCTGGCGCTGAACGCGGCTATCGAGGCCGCCAGGGCAGGAGAAAGCGGTCTGGGATTCTCCGTAGTGGCAGAGGAGGTGAGAACCCTGGCAAACCGGTCAGGTGAAACTGCTTCGGATATCAGTAAAACCGTGGAAGAATCCATGAAGATTGTCTCAGAACTGAAAGGAAATATAGATGAGCAGGGGAATATTGGGGATTTTGAGATTGATAATACGGAAAAAGAACTGAAAGAGACCTTTGAGCGATTCAAAAAATCCATAGATAACATATCCGAGGCCATTGATGTGCTGACCAAAAACTATCAGATCATATCAAAAGACATTGAAAATGCCACCGTATCTCTCCAGTTTCAGGATGTGATCAATCAGGAAATAGAGGATATTAATGCTTCAATGCTGAATTTTAAAACTCAGTTTGAAATTGCTTATGGAATATGGGAATATTCGGAAGACAGACATGAATCCGATCTCAAGGCAGATATCACAGAGACCTCTCTGACAATACAGCATAAACAAATCTCCACCGTCAAAACGCAGCAGATATACGGAAAAGAGGATGAGGATGATGTCGAGTTTTTTTAAAACAAGATGCTAAGTACCGGAGCAAAAATTTTTATATATTTTTCCTGTGAGCGGCGGAGAAATCCGGCTTTTCCCTTCACGGGCGGCGGCTCATTCCGGGAAAAAAGCCGGGTTTCTTTCCCTTGCGAATATCGGAAACTTATGATCAGGTACTTATTTTTCCTGCGAAGAAAAGAGCATGATCCCGGGAAAAACCCCGGGTTTCTTTTCCAAGCAAATATAAAACTCAGGGTCTGACTTATCCTCTCTTTTTTTCAAGAGGAAAAAAATAATGATTACATCAACAGAAAAAATAGGCAACAGAATGGTCATCAAAGTGCTTAAAGATATTGATGACATGAAAACTGGTGAGGAATTCAAAGCGGCCATGATGGCGCTTTACACAAAAGGAGAAAAGGAAATTGTCATTGATTTTGGACAAATTAACCTGATCAACAGCCATGGTATCGGAAAAATTCTGATGTTTTACAGGCGATTGAAAGCCATTGGCGGGAAAATATATGTTGCGCCCCTTAATGAATCCATCAGAGAAATATTCGAATCCCTTATGTTGGATAAGCTCATTCCTGAAATAAAGATATAGGAATCCCGCGGAGGAAGAAACCCGGGTTTTTTATCCGGATGAGGCACCTTCCCCGCAGAAAAAAGCCGGGTTTCTCAGCGGCCCGTCTTTTTTGTCCTGTACACAGTCCGGAAACTTTTTGATCTGCTGATATTATTTATTCGGAGTTTCCTTATGAAAACAATTCGCGGCAGATGGTTCAGCAGATGCCTGTTTTTACACGCGGGCAGCGGTATCTTGTTCTGATTCAACAAAAAAAGGGATCAGCTTTTATAAGCAGACCCCTTTGATTTTTTAGTGGCGGGGACGACGAGACTTGAACTCGCGACCTCTGGCTTGACAGGCCAGCGTTCTAACCAAAGCTGAACTACGCCCCCGAATCTGAAACAAAACAATAAACACTCAAAAGAACGTACTGCGGAAGAAATTTGAAAGGATAACAAAAAAGGGCCCCGCAATGACTCAGCCATTCCCTTTTGATTGTTTAGTGGCGGGGACGACGAGACTTGAACTCGCGACCTCTGGCTTGACAGGCCAGCGTTCTAACCAAAGCTGAACTACGCCCCCGAATTTTGAAACAAACACTTTCTTTTTCTTGCCACTACTTCCAGGTGATATGGTAGGCGGAACAGGGCTTGAACCTGTGACCCCCGGCTTGTAAGGCCGGTGCTCTCCCAACTGAGCTACCCGCCCCTGAAAGTCTGTGTTTTAGCAACTTAGTCAGATGATGTCAAGCTTAAAATCATCCTGAAAAATCTTTTTTTTAAAAAGCTGATTTAATTGATGGTTGTCGTCTGTTGTTTTATCTCGTCAGATTTATCGGCCATTATTTCAATGGGCATATCATTTTCATTAAAAAGGACTTCGCCCTCATTGACGATCAGCGCATGGGACAGGACCTCATCCATATGCTCCACCACATGGAATTTGATCTGTTTGAATATGCTGGCAGGTATTTCTTTTAAATCCTTTTCATTTTCTTCGGAAATAATAATCTTCTTAATCCCGCCTCTGTGAGCAGCCAGGACCTTTTCTTTTAAGCCGCCAATGGGAAGGACCCTGCCGCGCAAGGTGATCTCACCTGTCATGGCAATATCCCGATGAACCGGTTTTTTTGTAAGTGCTGAGACAATAGAAGTGCAGATCGTGATGCCTGCCGAGGGCCCGTCCTTGGGAATGGCACCTTCCGGCACATGGATATGAATATCAAATTTTTTGTAAAATTCATTATCAATCATCAGACGGTCCGCACGGGAACGGGCATAACTTACCGCTGCCTGTGCAGATTCCTTCATCACATCCCCCAGCTTGCCGGTGATAATCAGGTCCCCCTTCCCGGGCATGATGAGGGTCTCAATACAGAGGAGTTCGCCCCCCACCTGTGTCCACGCAAGCCCTGTGACAATGCCGATCTGATCTTTTTCTTCAGCCTGGCCATGCCTAAACCGGGGCGGTCCCAGATATTTCGGAACAGATTTTGACGTGACCTTAAAGCCCTTGTCTTCTTTGCTCTTTACAACTTCACGTGCGATTTTCCGACAAATGGAAGCGATCTCCCGCTCCATGTTTCTGACACCGGCCTCGCGGGTATATTCCTGAACAATACGAAGCACAGCATTCTTGGAAAAATGTATTTCCCTACCCTCAAGTCCGTTCAGTCTGAGCTGTTTGGATATAAGAAACTCTTTGGCAATGCGGTATTTTTCATACTCGGTATAGCCTGCCAGACGTATCACTTCCATCCTGTCCTGCAAAGGAAGCGGTATCGTGGGCAACGTGTTGGCAGTGGTGATAAAAAGAATATCTGTGAGATCATAGTCAAGATCAAGATAATGGTCATTGAAGCTGTAATTTTGTTCAGGATCAAGCACTTCCAGGAGGGCAGCGGAAGGGTCTCCCCTGAAATCCATGCTCATTTTATCCACTTCATCCAGACAGAACACCGGATTGCTGACACCGACCTTTTTCAGAGACTGAATGACCTTCCCGGGCATGGCCCCGATATAGGTGCGCCGATGTCCCCGTATCTCAGCCTCATCTCTCACACCGCCCAGGGAGAGGCGTACAAATTTTCTTCCTGTGGCTCTTGCAACAGATTTTGCCAAAGATGTTTTTCCGACACCCGGAGGACCCACAAGACAGAGGATGGGACCCCGGACTTTTTTGATCAGCGCCTGAACTGCCAGATATTCCAGAATGCGTTCTTTGGGTTTTTCCAGCCCGTAATGATCCTCGTTTAATATGTTTTCAGCCTCTTCAAGATCGGTCTTGATTTTGCTCTTATCAAACCAGGGCAGGCCAATGATCCATTCAATATAGTTACGCACCACCGTGGCTTCCGCGGACATGGGGGTCATCATCTTGAGCTTTTTGAATTCCTGCCTGGCCTTGGCCGCGGCCTCTTTTGACATCCGTTTCCGCTTAATACGCTTTTCAAGCTCGTTGAGTTCGCTGCTCGGGTCTTCCTCCGTGCCCATTTCTTTTTTAATGGCCCGCATCTGTTCATTCAGATAATAATTCTTCTGGGTTTTCTCCATCTGGTCTTTGACACGGCCCTTTATTCTCTGATCCATCCTGAACACTTCAATCTCCATGCGGATCAGGCGAAGCAGAAAAGAAAGTCGCTTACCCAGGGAAACAGTTTCCAGCAGCTGTTGTTTATCCTCAATTTTGAATGAAAAATGGGCAGCCACCGTATCAGCCAGTTGCGAAGGGCTTGAAATGGCAGACACATTGTTTACAAGGTCTTTTGAAATATTTTTGTTCAGTTTGGCATATTCTCCGAAACATTCAAGAATAGACCTGGACAACGCCACCTCTTCGGCTGTGGCTTCGCCCGATTCATCAACAGGCGCTATCTCTACTTGAAAATAGTTTTCATTTGGTATAAAATTCAGAATACGCCCTCTGGACTTTCCTTCAATCAGCGCCTTTACCGTACCATCCGGAAGCCGAAGCAGCTGAAGAACAGTGCCGATGGTTCCCACGGGACTGATATCTTTTTCACGAGGATTATCAATACCGGCCTTTTTCTGGGTGGAAAGAAACACTCGCTTGTCATTATTCATTGCATTGGCGAGGGCGTTCACAGATTTTACGCGTCCTACAAAAAGCGGAGCGACCATGTGGGGAAAAACTACAATATCCCTGAGAGGTAAAAGTGGAAATATCATTTTTGAATCAGATCCGTCTTGCTTGAAAATTTTCGGCAGATTTATCATGCGTTTCTCCGTCTGAAAACCTGAAACCTGAAACCTGAAACAGAATATGAGTTTCAAGTTTCAAGTTTCAAGTTTCAAGTTTCAAGTTTCAAGCTATGCCTGTTTTTTGGTTTGTTCATATAAAAGAATCGGTTCTTCTTTATTCAGTACCACATCTTCGCTGATCACACATTCCTTCACATTTTCAATGGAAGGAATTTCATACATGATTTCAAGCATACAGCTTTCCATAATCGCACGAAGTCCCCTGGCCCCTGATTTCCGCTTCAATGCCTCATTTGCAATGGCTGAAAGGGCACTGTCCGTTAATCTGAGGTTCACGCCTTCCATCTCAAAAAGTTTTTTAAACTGTTTGACCAGGGCATTTTTAGGCTCTTTCAATATTCGAATCAGCGAGGGTGCGTTCAGTTCACCAAGGGTCGCAATGACCGGCAGCCGACCCAGGAATTCAGGAATCAGGCCGAATTTGATCAGGTCTTCAGGCTGAATCATTTTCAGGATTTCACCGATATTTTTCTCTTCCATCTTGGCGATATTGGCACCGAATCCCATGACTTTGGACCCGATACGCCGCCGAATAACATTATCCAGCCCGTTAAATGTTCCGCCGCAAATAAACAATATGTTTGACGTGTCAACCTTGACAAAATCCTGCTGAGGATGTTTTCTTCCGCCTTTGGGGGGAACGCTGGCCGTGGTTCCTTCGATAATCTTCAACAACGCCTGCTGAACCCCCTCGCCCGAGACATCACGGGTGATGGACGGATTGTCAGACTTTGAAGCAATTTTGTCAATTTCATCAATATATACGATGCCGCGCTTGGCTCTTTCCACATCATAATCCGCATTCTGAAGCAGCGAAAGGATAATGTTCTCCACATCCTCCCCCACATAACCGGCCTCTGTCAGACTCGTGGCATCCGCAATGGTAAAGGGCACGTTCAGGAACCTGGCAAGGGTCTGGGCCAGCAATGTTTTTCCGCAGCCTGTGGGGCCGATGAGAAGAATGTTGCTTTTCTGAATTTCCACATCTTCACCGGAGCGGGAACCGGAGACACCCATGGAATCAAGCCGCTTGTAGTGATTATAAACCGCGACAGAAAGAATTCGTTTTGCAGAATCCTGTTCGATCACATAATCATCAAGCATGGTCTTAATTTCTTTTGGAACAATCGAAACATCCGTATCTCTGGCGTCTTTTTCATTTTCTTCTTCAATGATTTCGCCGCACAACTGGATACATTCATCACAGATATAAACCGCAGGTCCCGCGATCAGCTTTTTAACCTCTTTCTGACTTTTCCCGCAAAATGAGCAGAAGAGATTCTCAGTCTCGCCTCTGTTTTTCGCCATCTCAAGCCTCCTCATCCGTTGTGGTTATCTCATCCAAATGGTCAAGATCATCCCGGCTGGAAATTACATGATCTACGAGACCATATTTTTGTGCCTCATTACCGGACATAAAAAAGTCGCGGTCCGTATCCTTTTGGACTCTCTTCAAATCTTTACTGGTATGAAACGCAAGGATTTTATTCAACGTATCCTTCATGCGCAGAATTTCCTTGGCCTGAATTGCAATATCAGAGGCCTGTCCCTGAGAGCCTCCTATGGGCTGATGAATCATGATTCTTGCATTGGGCAACGCGTAGCGTTTGCCTTTTGTGCCGGCGGCGAGTAACAAGGCTCCCATACTGGCAGCCTGGCCGATACATACGGTTGCAATATTCGATTTGATGTACTGCATGGTATCATATACGGCCAGACCCGATGTGACCACTCCGCCGGGGGAATTAATATAAAAATTTATGTCCTTTTCAGGATCCTCGGATTCAAGAAAGAGGAGTTGCGCAATCAGAAGGTTGGCAACATCATCACTTATAGGGGTACCCAGAAATATGATCCTGTCCTTGAGAAGTCTTGAATAGATGTCATAAGCCCGCTCCCCCCTGCTGCTCTGATCTATGACCATGGGTATTACTGGCACGAATAATCTCCTTATATGGTTGCTTTCTAAGTATCTGAATGTCTGTCTGTTCAATCCGGGATAACCGAATGAGCCGACATTCAGACACTTATTCAGGTTATCCTTTTTCTTCTACAATAGTGCTGTTTTCAATAATAAGACGGACGACCTGTTTTTCAAGCAAGGCATGTTTGAAATAGTTAAATTCCTCTTCATTCTGCTTATAATGATTTCTTAACTCAGCAGATGTTTTGTTAAGGGCCTGGGCCATCTCTTTTAAAGCATTTTCCACTTCTTCATCAGAGACAGTCATCTTTTCCTGTTCAATCAGCTTGTTCAGTATCAGGCGGCGTTTGGACTGCTTTACTGCGGTGTCACGGTATTTTGCAGAAAGCACTTCCTTTGTAAATCCCTGCTCTTCCATACTGGTATTCTGATAGGTCAGGGATCTGTCGATTTCCGAGATGATGCCTTCCAGTTCGTACTCGGTCATCACATCAGGCACTTCAAAGTCTGTCTTTTCGAGGAGTGCCTCAAAAATCTGTTCAGCCTGTTCCTGCTCAGTCCGCTTTTCATATCCCTGCTTGAGATCAGCAATGATCTCATCTTTCAGTTCATCCAGGGTTTGTTTGCCAAATCGTTTTGCCAATTCATCATTGACTTCAGGGAGAATTTCTTGTTTGATTTCTCTGAGTGACACCTGAAAGGCGATATCAAGATTTGCAAACTTGTCATTGGGATAGGATTCAGGGAAAGAAATGTTTATTTCCTTTGTCTCCCCGGAATTCATGCCGATGAGCTGGTCATCAAAATCTTTCAGAATCTGGTTCATGCCGACTTTCATCAGAAAATTTTCTGTTTTAGGAGTTTCTGCAAAGGGTTTTCCGTCTTTAAATCCCTCAAAATCAATAAGCGCCAAATCTCCTTCCCTGACAGCCCTGTCCTCTTCAAGCGGTTGCTGCTGTGCCATGGCTTTTCGAAGCCTCTCAAACTGCTCTTCCACGGCTTCGTCAGTTATCGTGTAAATATTTTTTTTGATGGTCAGTCCTTTGAAATCAATATCCCCGATTTCAGGTGACTGCTCAATCGTCACATCATATTTATAAGGTTGTTCAGGCTCCATCTCAGGAGGATCAATCAGGGGATTTCCTATGTATTTGAGATCATTTTCCCTGATTGCGGCTTCAAAGGATTCCTGAATCAGCTTGGAGGATATCTCAGCCGTCACAGTTTTCTTATACAGTCTTTCCAGAACGGAACGGGGGACTTTTCCAGGTCGAAACCCTTTTACTTTTGCTGTCTTACCGAGTTCTTTATAGGCATTATTCAGTTCACGGGTAACCTCCTCTTCGGGAATTTCAATATGCAGCACCTTTTTTACGGTACTCACTTCCTCTACACTAACTTGCATGACGTTCCTTTCTGGTATTTTTTTTAGTTGAGGCATTCTCTGCAGCGCCTCTGCAAGAAAGACAAACTCCCGATAAATTCGGTTCGTGTCTTCAGGTATTTTAATTGGTGCGAAAGGGGAGACTTGAACTCCCACTCCGTTGCCGGAACTGGATCCTAAGTCCAGCGCGTCTACCAATTCCGCCACTCTCGCATATCATTATGTTCTATATTACACACCGACAAACTAAAATTCAATAAGAATGAACTTTTTTTTAATATAAATGTTATCAAACATTAAAATCAAATGTAATATCAAATTATATTTGTGTCAAGAAAAATTGAAGGAAAGCACTTGATATGTCAATATTTTGCAAGCTGTATATATAAGAAATATTTTTTATAAATAGTAATGGTTACTATAAGTATCTATTTCAAAAGCATTTAAAAAATGAATATCTGTAATGCTTAAAAAATAAAGCGTGTTATCTCTGTTTTTAGAAAAACTGTGACAGCTTATTATTTTTCAGCATGAAAATACATTCTGAAAAAATCGGATTCTTTATTGGCATCCTTTACAAAAGCTGAAAAGTAGTTTACACTTTTTCCGGGCTGTAAAACAATTTGCGAAATTGTTTTACAGTGAAGCGTAAACTGTCAAATGAAAGATGCTTTTTTATTTTTATAATATGTTCATGCACGGGGGTGAAAAAATCCGATTTTTCATGACTGCTTATATGAAAGTTCGGAGTGCAAAAATTAAGCGAAGCGGTTTTTTGCAGAGACCTTCATGCCTCGTTGTGACCGGCAGGTCATGGCCGCTTATATGAAAGTGTCCGAAGTGACTAAAGTTAATAAAGTGACTGAAGTTAATAAAGTGACTGAAGTTAAAAGTTCTTTCATGTTTCGTCGTGAGCGGACCGTTCATGGCCGTTTATATTAATTTTTTGTTTTCAAAATAACATGTTGTGTGCTTCAGGGCCGCTTTGGGAAATATACAATCTGCTGAATATATGATCTCCCAGTCACAACAAGCCATGGCATTCGGGGCAATTGACAAATTGCAAATTACAACTCACAAATGTATGTTAAAAAAAATAATCTGCTTAAACACTGTCATATAAATATATTATACGATTTTTTCCAAAAAAATATCAGAAATAAACAATTTTTTTAAAATATAGTCTTGCATAAATAAAAAAAGTGTGTTAGACAAATTTTTTAATCGGGGCGTGGCGCAGCCTGGCAGCGCGTCTGCTTTGGGAGCAGAAAGTCGGAGGTTCAAATCCTCTCGCCCCGACCAATATCTATATAATTGTGTGTCAATTTTAAGCGCGAACGGGCAGTATCTTCATATAACAGCAATGATCAAAGCCCACAGCGAAACATAAACGTCTCAGCGTTTATATTAACACTTAACATCTGACACACGGCCATTTCTGAAAACATGGGATGCAAAGTGAAAGAGCCTCCTGCACGTTTAACAGAAATTTACAGAAAAGATTGCGGGGCATTGTAATTCCTCTGGCGTAGGAGAAGCAAGGCTCTGATTTCCCATCTGAAACCTCCCCCTGCCTGAAGAAGTTCTTTTCCCCAATTATTTTCTACAGTAATTCAACTGTTCAGACTATTTTTTATAGCCATGCCTCTGCGGTCACAACCAAATATAAAAGCCGGGGCAAATCACAAATTACAAATTACAAATCACAAATTACAAATCACAAATCACAAATCACAAATCACAAATTACAAATCACAAATTACAAATCACAAATCACAAATTACAAATTACAAATTACAAATTACAAATTACAAATTACAAATTACAAATTACAAATTACAAATTACAAATTACAAATTACAAATTATAAATTACAAATTACAAATTACAAATTACAAATTACAAATTACAAATCACAAATCACAAATTACAAATCACAAATCACAAATCACAAATTACAAATCACAAATCACAAATCACAAATCACAACTTTTTCAGAAGGAGAATACCAAATGTCTAAGATACTTTTGGTTGAAGATAATGAAATGAATCGGGATATGTTATCGCGGCGACTGAAGCGCAAAGGTTATGAAGTAATTATTGCCACAGACGGGGAACAGGGCGTGAGTATGGCAAAGTCAGATTTTCCTGAACTGATCCTGATGGATATGAGTTTGCCAATTTTGGATGGCTGGGAAGCCACACGGCAGCTCAAAACAGCGCCAGAAACTCAATCCATTCCGATTATCGCTCTTACTGCCCACGCCATGGCCGGGGACCGGGACAAGGCTATGGACGCAGGCTGTGACGACTATGATACCAAGCCGATTGAATTGCCCAGGCTCCTGGGTAAGATGAAAACCCTTTTGGAAAAATAAAAAAAATGATTAATGATTTTGTCACAGGAAAAGAACTGCCGGAAATCGGGGCAGAAGCAAACCGTCAGGCAGTTGAACGGTTTCTTGTAAATGAAAAAGGATTTGCCAAAGAAGATATTGAAGTGGATGCTGATATTGAGATGACTGTCGCGGGCCAACCCTATAAATCAAAAACAGACCTTGTGGTTTGTGTAAACAGCATACGGTTTATGGCAATCAAATGTGCGGCAGGGTCATTGGGATCCAGAGAAAGAGAAATTCTTGCCGCGTCCAGACTTCTTGACAAATACCAAATCCCTTTTTCTGTTGCTTCGGATGGCAACACCGCCATTGTGCTGGATACGGTTTCAGGAAAAAAAATTGGTAAGGGACTGGATGCAATTCCTTCCAGGCATGAAGCTGAGGAAAAATTAAAATCGCTGAACCTTGTTCCTTTCCCAAAAGAACGTCTTGAACGGGAACGTCTCATTTTTCGTTCATATGACAGCATGAATGTAAACCGCAGTGTGTCAGGTTAAGCGGATACAAAACATATCGTCTCCTGTTTGTGACGGATAAATGCAGAAACAAGGCATGCATTGTCTCTGCATTTATTGTTCAGATTTACCATTATAAACGCTCATGAAAAAACCGGTTTTTCCACCCCCGGTCATGAAAATATGTGGCGAAAGCAGCTATGTACAGGACAAAAAAAGATGAGCAACAAAGAAACCCGGCTTTTTCCGACGGGGGAAGGTGTCCCGTCCGGGAAAAAAAGCCGGGTTTCTTCCCGCACCGCAACTTTCTGTCCTGTACACAGCGAAAGCAGACAAAAAACCTGGCCTTTCAAAATGTATTTTCATGGTAAAAAAATGGAACACGATGAATTAAATTACAGATAATGCAAACACACAAAATTTTACATATGCGCTGAGGGGAACAGATAAAATGAGGTGTTGCCGAGTGATATAATAATCTGAGCCTAACTGATTTAAATAATATAATAACGTAAAATGGCGGCAAAGACTTGGCAGAAGAAGTTTTAAACACAGGATAATTCTATGGCTGAGTGCAAGCGCTTAATTTTTTTAAAATTTTTCCGGACCTGTTCTGTGACAGTTCTGCCGAAAAATTTGGGCCTTCCAAGGTAACCTCACAGTGAAACGGCTTCCTTTGCCAGCTTCACTGCTGACAGAAATATTCCCTCCATGCAGTTTTGCCATATTATATGCCAATACCAGACCGAGTCCTGTTCCTTCATATCTCCGGGAAAGTCCGCTATCCAATTGGAGGAACGGTCGGAACAGCCGCGCCATGTCTTCTTTGGCGATACCGATCCCTGTATCCCAAATCGTAAAATATATCACCTGCTTCTCTGAATCAGCTTTGGTTTCCAAGCCGATGGACCCCCCTTTCGGAGTAAACTTGACAGCATTGCTCAACAAATGCACAAGAATTTGTTTCACACGGCGTTCATCCGCCTGAATAACGACGGCATCACGGTCAACAGACGAAAAAATTTTCAAGTGTTTTTTTTCAGCGTTTTTTCTAATAAGTTCCAGACTTGCTGAACATATGCTCCCTGTGCTGACCGGAGTAATTTTCAGTTCCAACTCTCCTGCGCTGATCTGAGCAAAATTCAAAATATCATTGATCAGTTCAAGCAGATGACGACCGCTTTTTTCAATAGAAACAACAGCTTCTTGCTGTTCCTGGCTCAAAGTCCCCAGAAGACCGCTATTTAATGCGGATGAGAATCCCAAAATAGGATTCAGAGGCGTGCGAAGTTCATGGCTTATTGTTGAAAGAAAATCATCTTTCAGCCGAAGCGCCTTTGCCAGTTCCGCATTTGATATGCTCAGTTCGGCAGTGCGTTCCTGAACCCGGACTTCCAAATGATCATGCGCTTTCTGTAATGCTTCCTCTGCCCGTTTTCGCTCTATAACTTCCTGCTGAAGCAGAATGTTTTTTTCCTCAAGACACTTTTGTAGATTTCGCAGTGTCAGATGGGTCTGAACACGGGCCAGCACCTCTTCAGGCTGAAACGGTTTGGTAATATAATCCACGCCGCCCATGGAAAACGCTTTTACTTTGTCCGACATTTCATCCAAAGCGCTGAGAAAGATAATGGGAATCTTATGTGTTCTTTCATCTGCTTTCAATTGGTTGCAGACGTCATACCCGTTCATCTCAGGCATCCTGATGTCCAGCAGAATTATATCCGGGGGACTGGCTCCTGCGGCTTTGATTGCCATTGCTCCGTTAGTGACACTGCGCACTTTATATCCCTGTCCCTTTAGTATGTCAGACAGAAGATGCAGGATAGCTACTGTATCATCAACGATCAGAATATCAGATTTGGCCGGGTCAGACGGAGGGATATTCATTTGCTTTTCTCCTTTTTTTACCGTGAAAATACATTTTGAAAAGCCGGGTTTTTTATCTGAAAATATTTTCATAACCGGGGGGCAAAAAACCCGGCTTTTTTATGAGCGTTTATTTGGGTTACACTCGCCAAAGTCATCGCTTGTCAAGTTATGAAAGCTGTTCACTTCACTTCGAAACACTGTGAAAAATGGCTGGAAAAAATTGTCCGGAGGGGCAAACAGTGAGTTTGTCCTTCCGAAGCAGCAGACATCTCCTTAAAAAAATATATTCTTCTGAAATGAAAATCAGTCCGGGCCACTTTTTCATAAAAATATCAAAGTGTAAATACAAAAAGCTCTTTATAATTAACCATCTGTTATTATTTTATAAAATATTAAAAAAAAAGGATCGGGGAGAAGTTGTCCGAAATCACGCCCTCCCTCTGTCCCCTTAGTTCAAGGGGATTTTCCAACATTTTTGACCAGCTGACAACGGGTCCGATTAAACGCCTCGGGCGAAGACCTGTTTTAAGCAGATAACTATCTGAAATAAAAAACACTAATTATCATAAGCAACTGGTTTTCATTACGCTCAGATCGTTTATCCTTCTTGACACATAACTTAATTTTGATTAGACTATAAAATTTTTAAATAATGAGATTAATATATCATTGAAATTTTTAGACATGCTCAGTGAGCTTCAAAAGTTACGGAAATCATAAACATTGCAATCATCATTTAAAAACAAAACAACATCAGGCTGGTGGACAAAACCCGAAACCCCGAGCGACATATCCGAAACACCCAATCCGGAACCCGGAGATACCGCCATTAAAGCCGCAATTACCAAGGTTACTAATCCTGTATTTTTGGTAAATTTCAAAAAACGAATTGCAGCAGCCAGGGGCGGCAGAATCTCCGTGGGCGATCCCCGATCTTTAAATTGCCAATTACCGGAAGATGCCTATCCGTTATGCGCGTATGCGCCTCCGCTCCGCCCTGAAAACCTGGGGGACCCGCTCTTCAAAAAAACTTATGGTCTTCGGTATGCCTACATCGCAGGGGCCATGGCAAACGCCATCACATCCGTAAACATGGTTGAACAGATGGGAAAAGCGGGAATGATGGGTTTTTTTGGCGCGGCCGGCCTTTCCCTTAATGAGGTTGAGGCTGCCATTGTCAGACTACAGAACCTCGGGGGAATACAAGATTCTTTTACAGCAGGTCATCCGGAAAGATTTCCTTTTGGTTTTAATCTGATTCACAGCCCTAACGACCCTGAGCTTGAGGCATCGCTGGTTGATCTGTATCTGAGGCGGGGAATACGTGTGGTCAGCGCATCAGCCTATATGGACCTCACGCTTCCTCTTGTCCGTTTCCGTATTAAGGGAATCTGTCGTGACGAAAACGGCAGGGTTGTCTGTCCCAACAAAGTCGTTGCAAAAGTTTCAAGGATTGAAGTTGCCAGGAAATTTTTTTCTCCCCCGCCGGCAAAGCTTCTGACACAACTCATTGAAAAGCAGATGATTACAAGGGAAGAGGCCGCACTCGCAGAATTCGTGCCCATGGCCGAAGACCTGACGGCAGAAGCAGATTCCGGGGGGCATACAGATAACAGACCTGCAATTTCCCTTCTGCCCACCATCATTGCCGTGCGTAATGAACTGGCTGAAAAATACAAGTATGAAACCCCTCCTCGCGTGGGACTTGGCGGCGGGATATCCACACCGGAATCAACCGCGGCCGCTTTTGCCATGGGGGCAGCCTATGTGCTGACAGGGTCTGTGAATCATGCCTGCGTGGAAGCCGGTACGTCGGAAACTGTTCGCCAAATGCTTGCGGATGCCCGGCAGGCTGATCTTGTCATGGCTCCTGCCGCGGATATGTTTGAAATGGGCGTAAAAGTCCAGGTATTAAAACGCGGAACCATGTTCCCGTTCCGCGCGGCCAAATTATATGATTTATATTGCAATTACAGCAGTCTTGAAGATATCCCCGCAAATCAGCAAGCCATTCTGGAACGGGATTTTTTCCGATGCAGTCTTGAGGAAGAATGGGAACAGACAAAGTCCTTTTTCAACAAACAGGATCCCGGACAGATTATCCGGGCTGAAAAAGATCCCAAACATAAGATGGCCCTTGTTTTTCGCTCTTATCTCGGACAATCCTCAAAATGGGCCACTCACGGAGAACCTTCAAGAAAAATTGATTATCAGATATGGTGCGGTCCCGCGCTGGGCGCGTTTAACGAATGGGTAAAAGGAACATTTCTTGAAAAACCGGAGAACCGGAAAACCGTTACTATTGCAATGAATCTTCTTCTTGGCTCGGCCGTTGTCACTCGTGCAAACTGGCTTCGTAATCAAGGGGTTATGCTGCCGCCCGGAGCTGGCAAATTTTCTCCGGAAGCGCTTTCAAAAATATATGACTTGCTAGGCCAAGAATGATAGTGAGCAACATGGGGCAGTGACAGAAAAATAATCAGCAGATCAAAACGTTCCGGGATTCTCCCTGAGGAGGGAATCCCGGTTCGGATTTCTTAAGTCTTTTGATTCGCTGATTATTATTTTTTTGTGTCCTTTAAATTCAGAAATGCTGAAAATATGTTCACTATAAACTGGAAACCCAATAAAAACAGATGATAGAGATATGAAAGATCACATACCTGTAGCCATTATCGGAATGGCGTGTTTTTTTCCGAAATCTTCGGGGCTGAAAGAATACTGGCGATTACTTTTCCACGGAGAAGATGCGATCACCGACATTCCGGAAACCCACTGGTCCCCCGAAGATTATTTTGATGAAGACCCTAAAAAATCGGATCATGTTTACTGCAAAAGAGGCGGATTTCTTTCCGCGGTCTCTTTTGATCCGTCAGAGTTCGGCATTCCTCCGTCTTCTCTTGAGGCTACGGATACGTCCCAGCTTCTGGGGCTGGTTGCCGCAAAAATGGCGCTGGAAGATTCCGGGTACGGACAGGAACAAAATTTTGACCGGGACAAGGTCAGTGTCCTCCTCGGCGCGACCGGAACCCAGGAGCTTGTCATCCCCTTAGGCGCAAGGCTCGGACACCCCATATGGCGGAAAGCGATTGAGGATTCAGGTGTTTCTCCTGAAAAAACTGAGGAGATTATCACACGCATATCAGATTCGTATGTTTCATGGCAGGAAAACTCGTTTCCGGGTCTTTTGGGAAATGTTATTGCAGGAAGAATCTGTAACCGTCTGGACCTGGGCGGCACGAACTGCGCTGTGGATGCCGCGTGCGCCAGTTCCATGGGAGCAGTGCATTTTTCTCTTATGGAACTGGTATCTGGCAAATCTGATATGGTCGTCACCGGCGGCGTGGACGCGCTCAATGATATTTTCATGCATATGTGTTTCTCCAAAACCCTGATTCTTTCGCCCACAGGAGATGCCCGCCCCTTTTCAAAAGATGCGGATGGCACAGTACTCGGGGAAGGTATCGGGATGTTTGTTTTAAAACGTCTTGAAGACGCGGAAAAAGACGGTGACAAAATTTACGCGGTCATAAAGGCCATGGGAACGTCCAGTGACGGAAAATCCCAAAGCATCTACGCACCCAGCTCCGAGGGACAGCTTAAAGCCCTTCACGCTGTTTATAAGGACACGGATATCTCCTTTGACACGGTTGAACTGATCGAGGCCCATGGCACCGGAACCAAAGTCGGGGACAAAGTCGAGATTGACGCGCTGAAATCCCTCGCCGGTGAGCAGTTGTCATCAGATGCGGCGGATCATAGCCAAAAGCGGTGTGCAATCGGCTCTGTAAAATCCATGATCGGCCACACCAAGGCCGCGGCCGGCGCGGCAGGTCTCATTAAGGCTGCCCTTTCTCTTTATCACAAAGTCCTTCCCCCGACGCTGAAGGCAAATCAGTCTGATCCCAATCTGGGGTTGGAAGAAAGCCCTTTTTATTTAAACACGGACACCCGGCCCTGGTTTTCAAGAAAAGAGCATCCGAGACGTGCGGCGGTCAGTTCTTTTGGGTTCGGAGGCAGCAATTTTCATATGGTTCTTGAAGAACATGGAAAAGAGAAACCCACGGTCTCATGGGATGGTTCTGTTCCCAGGCCGCAAATAGAAAACGAAAAGCGCGGGGAATCGGACGGGTCTCCGGGTAAGATCGCATTTATTTTTCCAGGACAGGGAAGCCAGTATGTTAATATGGCGCGCGATCTGATTTGCACTTTTCCCGAAGCATTTGACGTTTTGGAAAAAGCAAATCATTCGAAATTCGAAATTCGAAATTCGAAATTCGAAACCACGCGTCTGAGCGATTTTATTTATCCTAATCCGGCTCATACAAAAAAAGAAAAGACCTTTCAGGAAGACACATTAAGAAGTACGGATGTCGCGCAACCTGCCATCGGCGTCATCAGCGCGGCCATGCTGAAAATTCTTGAGCGATTCGGGATTAAACCGGATGCCACATGCGGGCACAGCTACGGCGAACTCTCAGCCCTCTATGCCGCGGGTCGGATTGACATGGATACATTTCTCCATCTTTCTGTTGCCAGAGGCACGTTTATGGCCTCGGCCGCGGGCAAGGACAGCGGCACGATGCTGGCTGTGAAAGCCCCGCTGGATGCGCTTGATGAGATGATCAGAGACGCGGACCTTGATGTCATTCTTGCAAACAGAAACAGCCCCACTCAGGGGGTTCTGTCCGGCTCAGTCGAAGCAATTGAACAGGCCCAGAAGTTATGTAAGCAAAAAAAATTCAGAGGAATAAGGCTGGCCGTTGCTGCCGCTTTTCACAGCAAACTGGTAAAAGACGCGCAAAAGCCTTTTATGGAGACATTGCAAAAGGTCAGTATTGTTCCTTCGGATATCCCGGTTTTTTCCAATACCACGGGAGAAATCTATCCGTCCGATCCTGACAAAGCAAAGGAATTGTTAGGCGGACAAATCTTATGCCCTGTGAATTTTGTGAGCGAAATTGAGAATCTCTATGATTCGGGCGTCCGTACATTTTTGGAAGTGGGACCCAAATCTGTGCTGACCGGACTTGTAAAAGCCATTCTCAAAGGCCGTGATTTTCATGCCCTTTCTCTTGACAGTTCCTCAGGCAAGAAATTCGGAATCGCAGATCTTGCAGGAACCCTTTCCGAACTCGGATCCCTGGGCTATCCTGTTGATCCGGATCAGTGGGAACAGCCTGAGACAGCTAAGAAACAGCGCATGAGCATTCCCATTTCAGGAGCAAATTACCGGGCTGAATCAAAACCAAAGCTGCCCGGACCTCAGGGACCGGACAGTTCAGGCAGCTCGGGTCACTCAGATAACGGCCCGAACAGCCCTGTCACTTCAGGCGGCTCAGATAACAGTTCAGATGGTTCAAAGCAAAATACGATGAATGGCCGGCAAACCCGGGCCTTGCCTGAGAAAAAAATACCGGAAAGCGCAACCACGGCGTTCAATAATAAACAGGAAGCCAGTCCCCGGTCTCCGGTCTCCGGTCTCCGCACTCCGTCTTCTGAAAGAAGTCTTGTCGAGAACAGAAAAAATATGGATAAAAATAACCAGAAACAATTTCTCACGAATCCGAATCAGCCCTCTGATGACCATCATCACGGCCGCATCCGGGCATGCGTAGTCACAGATGCTCTGAAAGCCGTACAAGAAGGCATGAAGTCCATGCAGACACTCCAGATGCACACAGCGGAAACCCATAAAAAATTTCTGGAGACGCAGACCGAGGCCAGCCGCACCCTTCAGATGATGATGGAAAATACCCGGCATTTGGCTGAAGTTTCCATGGGGTTTCAGCCTTCAGCCTTCAGTTCTCACCCCTCGGCCCCCGACCCCCGGCCCCCGGCCCGAGTTGTGGAAGAAAAAGTACAAACCGGAGATAATTTTCAATCTGCTGAAACTCCGCCTGCCCCGGTTATTCCGGTTAAAACAGCAGCGGTTTCTGTTGAGAAGCCAAAGGCAGCTCCGGTTAAAACAGCAGCGATTTCTGTTGAGAAGCCAAAGACAGCTCCGGTTAAAACAGCAGAGGCTTCTGTTGAGAAGCCAAAGGCAGCTCCGGTTAAACAAGAAGAAGTTCGGCCATCAGGAAATGGTCGGAAAAAAATCGAAACCGCAATGCTGGACGTTGTGAGCCAACTGACCGGATATCCCGTGGAAATGCTCTCCTTTGATATGGATATTGAGGCGGATCTGGGCATTGATTCCATCAAACGCGTGGAAATCCTTTCCACGATTGAGGAAAAAATGCCGGGCCTGCCCTCTGTCTCACCTGAAATCATGGGAACCCTCAAAACCCTCGGCCAAATCGCCGAATACCTCGCCGGAAACTCGGAACTCGAAACTCGAAACTTGAAACTGGAAACTGGAAACTCGAAACTGGAAACTCGAAACTCGGAACTCGGAACTCGGAACTCGGAACTCGGAACCGGTGGGAACCGAAAAGAAATAGAGAGTATGATGCTGGAGGTGGTCAGCCAACTGACCGGATACCCCGTGGAAATGCTCTCCTTTGATATGGATATTGAGGCGGATCTGGGCATTGATTCCATCAAACGCGTGGAAATCCTTTCCACAGTTGAGGAAAAAATGCCGGGCCTTCCTTCTGTCTCGCCCGAAATCATGGGAACCCTCAAAACCCTCGGGCAGATCGCCGAATACCTCGCCGGAAATTCGAAACTCGAAACTCGAAACTCGAAACTTGAAACTCGAAACTCGAAACTTGAAACTCGGACTTCGGAAGCAGGTTCGGCATCGTCCGGTAACGGGCGGAAAGAAATAGAGAGTATGATGCTGGAGGTGGTCAGCCAACTGACCGGATATCCCGTGGAAATGCTGTCCTTTGATATGGATATCGAGGCGGATCTGGGGATTGATTCCATCAAACGGGTGGAAATCCTTTCCACAGTTGAGGAAAAAATGCCGGGCCTTCCTTCTGTCTCGCCTGAAATCATGGGAACTCTCAAAACCCTCGGACAAATCGCCGAATACCTCGCCGGAAACTCGAAACTCGAAACTCGAAACTCGAAACTCGAAACTCGAAACTCGAAACTCGAAACTGGAAACTCGAAACTGGAAACTGGAAACTCGAAACTGGAAACTGAAAACTCGGAATCAGAACTCGGAACCAGAGGCAGTGTTGAAAGAAATGTCATATCTGTTGTTGAAAAACCGCTTGAAATGGGCACTCAGATTTCTGTGCTGCATGACAGAAAAATTCTGGTCACAGATGACGGAACAGGTCTCGGAGATGCCATTGTCAATGAGTTGAGAACGCTTCAGATGGACGCGTTTCTTGTCTCTGCTGACGCATTAAAGCACAGGCAGGATTTGCCGCCCGCGGGCGGTCTTGTCATTCTTTCCGGCCAGGATCATCAGGATGATCTGTTTTTGAAAGATGCTTTTGCGCTGACGCATCATGTCGGGCCGGACCTTATTGACGCGGCCAAAAACAGCGGCGCGATATTTGCCACCTTAACCCGTCTGGACGGTGCATTCGGATTTAAAGGCAAGGGGGTCATGAATCCTTTGGCAGGCGGACTTTCCGGGCTTGCCAAAACCGCTTCCCTTGAATGGGAAAATGTCTGCTGCCATGCCATAGATATTTCTCCCGACTGGGCTGAAAACAACACGATTGCAAAGGCGGTTGTGGCTGAACTTTTCACCCCGGGTCCTGTTGAAATCGGACTGGAACCAGGATCACGAGTTGTTTTTGAGCTTGAATCTTCGCCATATCCCCGGGGAGAAATAAATCTCAGTCCCGGAGATGTTGTTGTGACCACCGGCGGTGCAAGAGGGGTGACGGCTGCTGCTGTCCGGGTTCTGGCGGACCATGTAAAGCCGACCCTTGTGCTTATCGGACGTTCACCGCATCCGTCTCCTGAACCATCATGGCTTGCGGGGTTGGAAAATGAGGCGGCTGTCAAGAAGGCAATTTTGGAGAATGAATTCGCCGGAAATCCGCCATCGCCAATGCAGTTGGAAAAAGCATTTAAAGCATTGATGGCAAATCGGGAAATTTTGAAAAATCTGGAGGAACTTCGTTCCACAGGCTCGACCGTGCTGTATTATTCGGGTGATGTCCGGGATGCTGACAGAATAAAAGCGATTCTTGATGATGTCCGTTCCGCTTACGGGCCTGTCAGATGCCTGATTCACGGTGCTGGCACACTGGAGGATCGTCTGATTATTGACAAAACCCCGGACCAGTTTGAAAGGGTTTTTGATACCAAAGTCAAAGGACTCAATGTGCTTCTTGAAGCCACCCGGCAGGATGATCTCAGATACATTGTGCTTTTTTCCTCTGTGAGCGCTCGCGTGGGAAACAAGGGACAGGCAGATTATGCCATGGCCAATGAGGTGCTGAATAAAACCGCCCAGCAGGAATGCGTAATGCGAGAGGATTGCAGAGTCATCTCCATCAACTGGGGCCCTTGGGACGGGGGCATGGTCTCTCCTGCTTTGAAACGGGAATTTGAACGAAACGGAATCAAACTGATTCCCACAGATGCCGGGGCTGAATGTATGCTGCATGAGATGATGGGAGATAAAAACTGCCCCGTGGAAGTTGTGATCGGCGCAAGCTTAAAGACAGAGGGAAACGGAAACGGAAACGGAAGCAAAGAGAAACTCTCCCTCAAGTTCAAACGGGAAATAGATGTGAATCGTTATCCGATTCTTGAGTCCCATATCCTGGACGGAAAACCTGTGGTGCCGTTTGCGCTCATGACAGAATGGCTGGGTCATAGCGCGCTTCATGAAAATCCAGGACTTTTCCTCCACGGTCTTGATGACATCCGGCTTTTAAGCGGAATCAAACTGAATGAGGAAAAAAGGCTGATCCGTCTTCTGGCAGGCAAGGCCAGAAAAAACGGGTCTGTGTTTGAAGTTGATGTTGAAATCAGGGACGGCGTAAAAAATGGTAAGGAAGTGATTCACTCCAGGGCAAAAGCCATTCTCACCGACACACTGTCCCAGCCGCCTTTGTTCAATGCCTCAGTCGAGACGGCTGCAAAAGTATATTCCAGAAGCATTGACGAGGTTTATGAAAAAATCCTTTTTCACGGACTTGAACTCCGGGGAATTAGGGAAATCATCAGTTGTTCCTCCCGGGGAATGGTGGCGCAGATTTCTTCGGCTCCTTCTCCTGAAAAATGGATGGCGGATCCGCTGAGAAGAAGATGGATCGGTGATCCTCTTGTTCTTGATTCAGCATTTCAGATGGCCATCATATGGTGTTTTGAAGAAAAAGGTGTGGTTTCGCTGCCCAGTTACAGCGCATCGTATCGCCAGTATCGGAATCGCTTTCCCTCCGAGGGGGTTACCGCGGTGCTGGAAGTGACAGAGGTGACGGATCATAAAATGAAGGGGGATTTTACCTTCTTAGATTCTGATAACAAGGTCGTTGCAAGGCTGACCGGTTATGAGGCCATTATAGATATTTCGCTTTTAAAGGCGTTTAAGTCCCGGGAGTACGTTGCCCGCGTTTAAATACCCGGACAAAACCTTTCCAGCGTTTTTTTCCGGAGTGCGAAAATTTTATTTTCGCAAGCTTGATTTCCGGAGTTATGTAGTTGCCTAATAGTTGCGTAGGTTGGGTTTGGCCCGCAATCTGCATGGATGGGTGATAAGCAGGGATTTCAGATCAGAGGTATGAAAAAATCCTTGTTTATCACTCATCCGTGCAGATCAGATGCAGAAAATGCCGGGTTTCGTTCCTCAATCCAACCGACATGACCAGATGACTGGTTTGGATATCCCGCGGGAGTGAGAACATTCTTTCGCATGGTCAGATTGATAAATCCGAACCATTCGCCGCTGTCGGATTTCCCAATCCAAGAGGAGCAAAAAGTCCCTCCTGCATTCCCGCACAATGTGTGAAAACAAGACACCATCCGGATTTTTCAATCCAACGTGAAAATAATAAAATCATATAATTTTAAAGTGTTGTGGTTATCACCTGAAAATTCTCCAGTTTTTTTTGTCACATTTCCGGAATATGACACGACAAATATAAGTGAAGCGTGAAAATCAGCAGATCGAAAAGTTTTCGGACTGTGCGCGGTGCGGCAAAGAAACCCGGCTTTTTTTCCGGGACGGGGCGCTCTCCCCCGCGGGAAAAAGCCGGGTTTCTCCCCTGTCTCGCCGTGTCCGCCCCGTGACAGCCCGAAAACTTTTCGATCTGCTGAACGTATCTGATCCTGACAACTCAGGTGATGAACTTCGTCAAACAGAAAAAGGAGGGAGAAGATGAACAAGAAATTACATGATCGTATGGAAGTTATGCAGGGAGATATAACAAAGCCTGACGTTGACGCCATCGTGAATGCGGCGAACAATTCGCTGCTGGGAGGAGGCGGTGTGGACGGGGCAATTCACAGCGCCGCAGGACCGGAGCTTCTCGCTGAATGCCGCACCATCGGAGGATGTCCCACTGGCGAGGCGAGAATAACCAAAGGCTATCGCCTGCCTGCCCAGTATATCATTCACACTGTGGGACCGGTCTGTAGCGGAAAGCCCCGGGACAGCAAGCTGCTGACTTCGTGCTGTCAAAACAGCCTTCAGCTTGCTGTTGAAAACAATGTTTCGACCATTGCATTTCCGGCTGTCAGTTGCGGTGTTTACGGCTATCCCATAAAAGACGCGTGCAAAATTGCCGTGGATACCGCCGCCGCGTTTCTCAAAGAGAACCTGTCTGTGAAAAAGGTCATATTTATCCAATTCTCATCTGAAAACTATGATGTTTACATGGATTATCTTAACTCACTGTAAAAAACAGAAGTGTCAGGTGTCAGGCGTTAGAAAATTTGTAAAAATTCACCGTCTGTTTAAACTCCCAACGCATTCTCGTTTATTTGAAAAACAACAAATCCGAGCGAGCTGATCCTGAATTTTCCAATCTGACAGGAACAGCCTCAGAAGACTGTTTCTGATCAGCGTTTTTTTTATCTGTCATCTGCCATGCCTGGAGAATCAGTTCCGCATTCGGAGGGATATCCTTCAGATATTTGTATTGAAGGAAAATGAGACCCCCGAAAATGAGTATCATTATGACTGAAAAAAGAACGAATTCCATAATAGCCCTGCCTTTGCCTGAAAATTTGGTAAGCTGAACATCCTGCATTCACGGGATATCAACTACCTGAAAAGTTAGGTTCCGGGCTGGCTTTCAGATCTGCAACCATCTGAAATCACCCACAACCACAAAATTCTTTAACACTCAAAATAATTAAATAAAAAAAATGTTAATTCTTGATTAGTTACCGGTTAGAATTTGATGAAATTTTGAAACGCCTTAGTCTGTCTGTTTTTTATCATTAGCCACAAAGACACGAAGACATGAAGCCGACACAAATAAACTTCGTGAGCCTCCGTGCCTTTGTGTCTTCGTGGCAAAAAAATTGAACTGTCATAAGAGACAATCATCATATCTCCCTGTCACTGCCCCGTCTCCCCGTCTCCCCGCTGCAAAATAATCAGCCACAAAGACACGAAGACAGAAAGCTGACACAAATAAACTTCGTGAGCCTCCGTGCCTTTGTGTCTTCGTGGCAAAAAAACTGAACTGTGTCTGTCCCCTTTCCGGCTTCCCGGGCCGCGTTCGGAATTGCTTTTCGGATACGCTCTAACAAAAATGATCAGTAAATTCAGCCAGCAGGAAAAAAATGATCATCGAGTATAGGTTGTTAATTCGCTAAAACCATTTTTTTGAGTTTTAAAATAGTGAAAAAAATTTTGGCCGGGTAGTTATGAATTCATCGAAATTGACTTATTGTGAAAATCAGGTTGCTCTGACCGGGTAACTGTGATATAAATGTGATAAATTTTTAGAAAGCCGGCATTGAAATAATTTTTTAGTGAGGTTCCGTCTGCTCCGTCTGCGTTGATAACGCTTAGTTTTTTTAATTTTTTACAGAAGGAGGTGTGCGGACTTTTTTCAACGTCATAAAATGAAGAGAAAGTTGAATGACTATATCTGACAGCACTTACAGCAACGATATGAGTATTGATGAACGGGTAATGATGGGTAGCTGAACACTTTAAAAAGGAAGCTTCTGCTGTTTTAAAGAATTATGAGCTTACGTTTCCTCAATATAACATGCTCAGGGTTTTAGATACTTCAAAAGACGGTCAGAGTACCATGAAGAATATAAACAGGACTGGATTTGAAACACTGCCACCAAGGCTGTCTTGCGGCGGGTGAGGTAAAAAAAGTCTGATTCTGACGGATTTTGCTGACAGGCGGGCCAGAATGACAGCAGACTGTGCCGCCGGCAGTCCGAAAAGTACAGGGAAAACAGATCAGCAAAATCCGTCAGAATCAGAAAAAAATGTTATTCAGAAACGGTCCTCAGTATCCGAATCAGTTCCTATTGACCGGTCTTTTCGTCGCCGTCCACATCCGACTCTGCACAGATTTCGCCAGCATCCGTTCCGATGAGCGTCCGCATGACTCGGATCGCATCCCGGAGATCAATGATACCATTTTCATCAACGTCGCCCTCAAGGCAGCCTTCCACAATGATTCCGGCAAAAGAATCCGCCGCATCTTCATTGGTCTCATCCGTGTTCCGAGTGATGTCGCTGACACCGTCGCCGTCAGTGTCATAGGACACGGTTTCTCGGATACGGACTGACTCACCAGCGGATGTTTCGGGTCTCACTTTCAGGTCAAAGGAGATTTCCGCTGTCTCGCCCGCTCCGATGTCACCGGTCCACCTGATCTGCATCAGATCGCTGTCATGCAATGGATTGGAAGCTTTTTCGGAAATCCTGAGAACCGACCGGATCACAGCCTCCGCAGTCTCCGCGACATATTCAGTGTTCGCAGGAATGGGAAGTGTATAGGTCACGCCCGCTGCATCCCGGTCTCCGGTGTTGGAAATGCTCACAACATAGCGGAGGCTTCCTCCGGGCGGAATGGTTCCGCCTGCCCCGGTGCTGGTTTCGGCGGATGCCCGCAGCTCCGGCCCCGTGGTCACGTTCAGTGCGAAGCCTGTCTCCGTGGTTGTGTCCCCGTCGCTCACGGACACGGTGATATTTGCCGTGCCAGATATGCCCGTGAACGCTGTTTTTGTGAATTTTCAGATAAAAATCCGATATCATACCAATTCACTATTGAAATCAAGTATTGAAAAAGTACAATTATCCGCAACAGAACAAAATAAAGCTTTTGTATAGTATGATTTCAAAACTCAAACGGTATCAGACCTGCGAGGTTTCCGAAACCTCGCAGGTCTTCGGATACCGAAAAACTTTTGTCCGGGTACTTACATTAAACTTGGCATTGTCAGCAAATGGAAATTCTGCCGGACGGGGTTTGCAACCCCGTCCGAAAGGATGCCCCTAAGAGCGCACTGTCCGGCAAAGGGCTGAAAAACAAAAACGCCGGCCGTTCTCCCTGACACCGCAAAAGCGGAGAACGGCCGGCGTGATATAACGAAAGGGCTTTCCCGGATATTACAGTGAGCGGGCACACCTCTAGCTGGCTGAAAAATGCCTGATCTTTTTGAAATGTCAATCTTTTTTTTGAAATATTTGCAGAGGAACTCATAAAAGTAACCTTTTTTTTTCGGGATGTCCGAGTTCTGTTTTCCGAGTAATATAAATTATGTCAGAGGCATTGTCAAATATTTTCCTCCGGCCCCCCGCTGAAAGATTTTAATTAGCTGAAACAAAATGCAATTTTTTGATATTGACAAATCAGTTTCATAAGCGTATTTTAAAAAAAGTTGCTGAGATTACACTACAGACGGAGATATGAAGATCATGCGGAGGATCGAATCTGAAAGATGAGGAAAAAGATAAGACCGACAGTGGACTGTGTGTTCAAGGCGATATTTGGAAAAAATGAGAACAAAAATCGGTTCTCTGGTAATTCGTGTTAAAGCTTTTTATCATACAAAATAATATGTTATCGTTTTTAGTAGCTCTTTGACAATTCATTTTTATTGTTCTCATTATTATGAGGCAAACAAAGAATATCCTCTGAGATCGAGAAATATTCTTCGAAATAGATTTTCAATATTCGTAATACCGTAACACCGCCGTTTTATCACTTTTATCTTGTTATTCAGTCCTTCCGCGAAGCCGCCTGTCTGTCGGTCAGTAAAATAATTTATTATCTCATTATGGCGTTTCTTCAATGTTTTGAGGAAGTTGTCAAAACAGTTCAGCCCGCTCACTCCGACCTGTATTTTCCAGATCCTGATTTTCCGCTTCGCTTCGCTCTTTGAAATATCTTCTTCGAAAATATCTGTGAGTTCTCTGCAGAAATCGTAAGCGAGTTTCAGGTCAGGAGAATATCCGAACAGACGTTTCAGAACCTCCTTTTCCTCATCGCTCAGTTTCTCCTTTTTTTTCCGCAATGCCCGCATTGCTCCTTTCAGTTTTCCGTATTCCTCTTCCGACAATTCCTTTTTCAGACGCCTCATCTCCTTTTTGCGAAGTCCGTCAAAGTCTTTTCTGTACAACTTCGCGACATGAAACCGGTCTGCTATGATTCTCATTCTTTTTCCGAAAACCTCCTTCGCCGCATTGATAAAATCTTCGTACATGTCCGAACATACTCCCCGGACTGTCTTCCTCAGCCTTTTCGGAATTGTTTTCAGAAATTTCCTCACAGTTTCCTTTTTACGGTCTCCGGGAACTGCCAATATCAGGATATCTCCTTGTGTAAGCGATGTCACAATTGTCACAAAATCCTTATGCCCTTTTCTCAGAGAAATTTCATCAGTTCCTATGATATCGATTCTCTTTATTTCGTCCCACTTTGCTTCGGCGGCAATCCGACGGCTGATAATTCCTGTCACAGCCTCGTATCCGAGATTTTCCCTGACACTCACATCTTCTGTGGTGCTGTTAACCGTCTGAAGTAATATATACTTCTCATATTCCCCCGTATGCGGACTTCTCTGTTCGTACCACGACGCCTTCTGTGTTGTCACCGGGCTGCCTTCGCAACAGGCACACTGATATCTCGGAGGACTGATACGGATATAAGTCTTTCTTCCGAAAACAGAAAGATGACGGAGCATGACTTCCCTGCCGTGACCGTAAGGTTTGTTAATTTCCGCGCCGCATCGGTCACAGCAGGTTCCTTCGCAGGTGCTCCTTACCGTTATGATGACATCTCCTGTTTCGTTTATCTCCGTTTTTTCCACCGTCACGTCCGGAATATTCAGCAGTTTTTCCATGTCCGAAAACGTATTCTGAGAAGTATTCCGGCACGGAAAAATGAGGGGAATACGGGGAAACGGATACCGCGCTTCGTGTTTTTCCCTGTCCTCCGTACTGTTTCCGAACGGAAAATACGGATTCTCCCCGGGGAAATAAGAAGAATTTTCCTCCTGTCTGCCAATAGTCTTTGCCTCGGATGTGAATGTCATGTTCCGGTCTCCCTGTTTTTTTTAATATCAGGTTGATAAAATATAATATATATATAATACAGGTTTGTCGTTAAGTCATCCGAAAACCTTGTCAGACAGGAAAGAGAAAACATAAAACTGACATTCCTCACCCGGATATCTATGATAACCTACTGATTTATAAATAATTTGTTTTTAACACGAATTACCAGAGAACCCAAAAATCTTGTGATAAATTTTCTGAACGCGGTGCTGGAAACAGATGAGGAAAACCGGATCACCGAGGTGACGATCCTGAATCCCTACAATGAGAGGGAGTTTGAAAATGCGAAACTGAGCATCGTGGATGTGAAGGTCAGGGATGAGAGCGGAAGATATTACCAGATTGAGATACAGCTTTCCGTGGCCCCGTGGCTGTCGGGGAGAATGCTTCACAACTGGGCCGCCCTGTATCATTCGCAGATGGAGAAGGGAGAGGCTTACGATTCCCTGAAGCCTGCGATCTCGATATGGATACTGGACGGCGTGCTGTTCGCACCTTCCGAGGAGGCTTCGGACACGGATGCGTATCTCCATCTTGCCTTCGAGGCGCGGGAACGGAGTCTCGGATTCCGGATGACCCGAGATTTCGGCATTCATATGTTCTTAAATGTTGCCCGAAATTTTGTTCCTAATCTGTAAATCCTTGCCAGGAAGGGATTCAGCGTTTCTCGTTCATATAAGAGCCGTTATTTATTACTTAAAACTTTCCCGAAAATTTAATTCTGACTCTCAGAGCCTTATTTGGTGAGGATTTACAAATTCGTCATGCGGCAAGAACCGATTTTAACTCATTTTTATATCTGTCGGGACCTCCTATTTTGGTTAACTCATGAATAATATTTGCTGTTTTTTTATTTTCCGGAATTTTTACAACTCTCCGCTGCTTTTCCGGAATCGTGCCGTCTGTTCCGATTCCCGGAAGACCGGCATTCAGCAGAATATAGGCACAGTAAATGAGACTGACATGCGATTCGACGGAGGAGAAATGCTTTGCGGAAATATCTCCGAATCCGAGATGCATTTTGACATGTTTGTGAAAAATTTCGATTTTCCACCTGAGCCGGTATGCGGTGAGAATCTGACAGAGGGTTGCCTTCAGGTCGCCGCATGCGAGATATTTGCGACGTCCGTCGCGTTTTCTTTTAAATTCGGAACATACCGCTCTTATTTTTCCCACACCTTTGAGAAAAACCTCGGCATGTCGCACGCGGAACTCCTTCCGCTTTCTTTTCGGGCCGTCCGTGAGAATACGCACGGTCTGCCATGCAAGCTTCCGATATTTTTTAAAAAACAATCCGACCCCGTCCCATCCGGAGGACTTCGGAGTTTTCGCATACCTCGCCTCCGACTTCACGCCCCGGCAAATTTTCAGGGCGGTGACAAAATGCCATCCTCTGTTCAGAACCGTGTTTTGTATCTTTTTATTGTCATAGCCGCTGTCGGTCAGAACGACAACCTCATTATCTTTGTGAAAACCGACATATTCATACAAATTCAGATCATTAAGATATCCGACAACTCTGTCATGTTCTGTCATGTACGTCAGCCCGTTTTCCCGGCAGTATTTTTTCGTATAAAAAGGGATCGGAGGAAGAGGAATTATTATTCCGTTAAAAAACAAAAGGATATTTGTCCACCGGTGTCCGATGACAAAACCTTTCCCATGATTGAATTTCTGCACATTTTCGGATTTCAGGCTGCTGCGATTTTGCATCGTGCTGTCGATGAGAATAAAAACACGCCACGGAAGAGACTTCGTTTTTTCAAGGACTTTCGAATATATTTTGGCCTGTTTTTTCGAAAGACTTTCCAAAGAATATTTTGCAACATCCTTATTATTCTTTAAAAATTTACTGAAAGCGGACTTTTCCGTCCCCGACAGTTCGGATGCGAAAGTCAGAGAATGTTTCCGGGTTTCAGCCATGAGTGATATCAGATACCACAGACAGACAATCCGCAATCTGAATTTCATACTGATTTTATTCAGTACGGCGTCTCTGAATTTATGAAATCTCATAACCTGACCTCCCGAATTTTTAAATTTGAAGGATTTGTATGACAACTGTCAGAAAATGTAAACAAAAAAGCGGATTGCGATAAAAAGCGGTTTAAAATTCGGTACTTATATAAAGGAGATATTGTGATCTCTTATTTTAAAACAGATTACAGCGCAGAAATAAAATTTCGGGAAACCTTTAAGTATGTTGCAATTGCCGTACTGGAATCCGGAACATCTGCTGAACAGCGACAAGGAACGGTGGGTTCATTTTTTCAGAGAGGGGGAGAACATGGATATGAACAATCTGCCGGAAGGCATGGACACGGAGGAAATGAGACAGGCTTTTGCTGTTTTAGACAACTTTGCGAGCAACAAGGAGGACTATTTTCTCTATCTCAAACGGCTGGAGGCGGCCCGTCAGGAGAGAACGTGGAAAAATGCCGTGGAACAGGCTCGGAAAGAGCTTGAGCAGGCCAGAATGATGGCGGAGCAGGAGTGCAGGGAAAAGGAGCAGGAACGCAGGGAGAAGGAGCAGGCCCGGAAAGAAGCGGAACGTCTGGCCGCACTGCTTAAAAAAGCCGGAATCAGCTATGAAGACGACGAATGAAATGCAGATGTTTCATTCTGATTATAACGGATTCAGGGGAAGCTTCGACCAAGCCCCGCTATTTGTAGCATGTAGGTTTGAAGCTGGGGTGATGAAAATGTTTCCAAGGCTCTGAAAAAGCTGATCCCGTTTTTGTTCCCCGCATTTTTTAACTGCCTGATTTTTAAGTTATAAAAAATTTGCGGAATAAAAATGGGATCGCAATTGTCAGCCCGGTTTGTGACATTTTCATCACCCCAGTTTGAAGCCCTGACCAAACCCCAATACTGTTGACTTAAGCGTAAGCGGGCTTTCCGGTGTTTTCTCCGGAGTGCGAAAAATGCTTTTTCGCAGGCGCAAAAATAAAATTTTTGCACTCCGGGTCCGTTCGGAATTGCCTAAAACAAAACTACTACAAATATGCCGCCCCCACGGGGCTTTACAGGCTTCCTCTAAATCCCTTATACTCAGGGAATTTCTTTTCCTGCCTGAGTGTCACTTCAAATGCGGTATCTGCTGAAATCTCAGGATGACGTTTGGCGATAAAGTGACACCTCTCATAAGCTGGCTTTTCTGTCAGCATCTGCTGAAATCTCAGGATGACGTTTGGCGATAAAGTGACACCTCTCATAAGCTGGCTTTTCTGTCAGCATCTGATGAAATCTCAGGATGACGTTTGGCGATAAAGTGACACCTCTCATAAGCCGGCTTTTCTGTCAGCATCTGCTGAAATCTCAGGATGACGTTTGGCGATAAAGTGACACCTCTCATAAGCCGGCTTTTCTGTCAGCATCTGCTGAAATCTCAGGATGACGTTTGGTAATAAATTGATAACTCTCATAAGCCGGTTTTTCTGTCAGCATCTGATGAAATCTCAGGATGAGGTTTGGCGATAAAGTGACACCTCTCATAAGCCGGTTTTTCTGTCAAAATTTGATGAAGTTTCAAAAATAATTTCAAAAATAAAGTGATAACTCTCATAAGCTGACGCTGTAAAATTTATAATTCACGATTCAGAGATCATAATCAGAGACAACGTGCCATAGAAATAATATAATTAATATCATATAGTTATAAACAGACAGCAATATTTTGGAGAGGCAATCCTCACGCCAGGACAAACCTGAATCTGAAAAATTATGTGATAGTATAAACCTATGGCTATTCATTTTGTTCATTGACAAAGCTGATGACCGTGACTAACTTCAAGGAAAAGGGGGCAGTCTGATATTTTTCTGTGTCTTCTTTTTTTTTAAAGATGGGATCATGGCAACTGTATTTTCCTCCTTTGAAGGTGTGCGGGAAGATTATTGTCAAAAGTTCCTGGTGAGTTAATTTGTATAAATTTCCCAAACTAAGGGAATTTTATTTTTATATTTTTTAAGGAGGATTCTCATGGTTGAAGTAACACCGATAGCAACGACGAAGATTGCTGAGTATTTTAGCGGCAAAGAGGTTTCGCCAATTCGGATATTTCTGAACGAAGGCGGATGAGGCGGCCCTTCCCTTGCAATGGCTCTGGATGAGCCAAAAGATACGGACAATGTTTATGAAGTTGAGGGTTTCAAATACATCGTGGATAAGGATTTTATGGAGAAAGTAGAGCCTATAAAAGTGGATTTTATGGATATTGGCTTCAAACTGACTTCAAGCGTTGATTTCGGGTCAGGGTGCAAGAGTTGCAGCAGTTGCTCCTGATAAAAAAATAGTCTGATAATGATAAGGCAGCACTCTCCGGGTGCTGCCTTTTTTTATTGTTGACCCCTCCCTCCTGACATGCTAATTCCGTTATTTAATACAATATCTTATATTTTTTCCCGTGAATATCATTATTCATCTTACCGCGGAGGCATAAATTATATGGCAATGATCGAATATACTTTGGAAGAAAACGTGGCGATTGTCACACTGAACAGCGGTGAAAATCGCCTTAATCCTGGTTTCATCCAGGCTTTCTTTGATGTTTTGGACACGGTGGAGAAAGAGACCCGGGCCCGGACGCTTGTTGTCACATCCGCGCACGAAAAAATATTTTCAAATGGTATTGATCTGGAATGGCTGATGCCTGTCATTCAGAAAGGGGATACTGATACCGCAAAAAAATTTTTTTATATGCTGAACCGGCTGCTGAAAAGAACCCTTACTTATCCGATGCTCACTGTTGCAGCCATAAACGGCCATACATTTGCCGGGGGTGCGCTCTGGTGCTGTGCTTATGATTTCAGATTTATGCGGTCGGACAGGGGGTTTTTCTGTTTTCCGGAGATAGATTTGGGAATTCCGTTCCTGCCCGGCATGCTGCTTCTTATAAAAAAAACAATACCTGTTTACAAAATGGAGGACATCGTATATACTGGAAACCGTCTCACGGCTGATGAATGCGAAAAATATCATATCATCACAAAGGCGTGTCATCTGGACGATCTCATGAATGAAACCCTTGAGTTTGCAAAGGGACTTAATAAAGAAAGAGGAATGGTTCATGAAATGAAACTCAGGTATTACAAAGATATTGTCCATGCTCTGGATGTCGAAGACATCCCTTATATTGAATCAGGAAAATTTATTTTCGATTAATTTCGGCCTCGTTTTTCGTACAGCGTTTAAGAAAGAAATTATCCGGAGTGCCAAACTTACAGTTTGGCAATGCCTCCGAGTCCTCCAGACCAGAGTGTTTTTTGCCAAACTGCAAGTTTGGCACTCCGGAGCGAGAGACACTTCTTAAAAACTATGGCAGTTGATAACGCATATCATCGGAGGTGAATTATGAAAATATTTGTAACCGGCGGTCTGGGATTTGTTGGGAGAAATCTCTCAGAGCTTCTCCTGAGCAGGGGGAATCAGGTTATTGCCACAGGTACACGTCCGGATCAAAAAGCAATTCATCACAAAAATTTTCGTTATATTTCGGCTGATACAAGCCGGCAGGGTCCGTGGCAGGAATCGTTGAAAGATGTGGATGCTGTTGTGAATCTGGCAGGCAGATCCATATTTAATCTGTGGACTGAAAATTATAAAAAACGCATTTATGACTCACGGGTCCTGACCACACGTCATCTGGTTGAGGCACTGCCAAGAGACAAGAACATTACGCTTTGCAGTACTTCCGCAGCCGGGTACTACGGGAACAGGGGCGATGACATTCTCACGGAAGAAGAACCCAACGGCCATGATTTTCTTGCCAAAGTTTGCAAAGATTGGGAAGCTGAAGCGTTTCAGGCCGAGGAAAAAGGTGTCAGAGTGGTGACGATGCGTTTCGGAGTGGTCCTTGGAAAAAGCGGCGGGGCTATCAGACAGATGCTCCCTGCATTTCGTTTTTTTGCGGGAGGGCCTCTGGGAAACGGCCGGCAATGGTTTCCCTGGATTCATCTGGATGACCTTCTGTCCGCGATACTGTTTGCGTTGGAGAATCAGGAGGTAAAAGGTCCTGTGAATTTTACAGCGACCTATCCGGTCAGAAACCGTGACTTTGCGAAAACCCTCGGACGGATCCTGAAAAGACCCGCGTTTATGCCCACGCCCGGTTTCATGATCCGTTTTATACTGGGAGAATTCGGTGCGTCCATACTTTCCAGTCAACGGGCGATTCCTGAGAAACTTTCAGGATATGGCTTTGATTTTAAATATCCTGATATTGAGAAAGCTCTTAAAAGTATTATATAATCTTTTCAGAGAGTTTCTTAAATAGCAGGAGCATCCGTTCGAAAAGAACTAAGGGAATAAAACGTAGGGTGGGTGGAGCGAAGCGCAACCCACCCTACGTTCCGGGTATTTTATTTTTAGGGAAAT
Source organism: Desulfonema magnum (assembly GCF_017377395.1). GTDB lineage: Bacteria > Desulfobacterota > Desulfobacteria > Desulfobacterales > 4be13 > Desulfonema_C > Desulfonema_C magnum. The sequence goes on from NZ_CP061800.1 coordinate 3,220,184, forward strand.
CCCTCATGAAGACGGATGGGAAATTTTCATGAAAAATCAACAACAAGAGATTATTTACCGGCGTCAACAATACCTGGGGATCGTGTCACGAAGAGTGAACCCGGGCAGCGGAAGCCGGCCGGAATTTTTACGGAGCAGAACTTTGACTTATTCAATTACGGATCTGAAAAAAATCCTGCCCCAAACGCGTTTTGTTGTCGTAGGCGGCGCTGCCACCCGGCTCTACATGCCAGAACGCATGACGTTGGATGTGGATATTATCATTGCTATTGAAGACGCTATCAAAGCCGAGGAAGAACTGAAAGCGGCAGGTTGTGTAAAACAGGGAGCCTTGTCAATCGGGGGGGACTCCTGGACATTGCCTGACGACTTTTCCTTTCCCTTTGGCTCTCTGGATGTGATTATTCTTAGCGAACCGTGGGTCAGGGAAGCCATTCAGCATCCGAAAATCGGTTCGGACGGCCTGCCTTACATTGACCTGCCCTATTTGGTTCTGATGAAACTTAGCGCAAGCCGTATTCAGGATTTGGCGGATATCAGCCGTATGCTGGGGGGGGCAAATGAAGATGACCTGAAGAAAACCCGGTCAGTTATAAAAAAATATCTTCCAAATGATTTGGAAGATTTGGAAAGCCTGATTTCTCTTGGCAAACTTGAAATGAAGAGGGATACATAATCGGCAGATCGAAAATGCTTCAGAATTGCTCTTTGCGGTTTAAGAAATCCGCCTTCGGAAGCGGACAGCCAAGATGTCCGGGCTGCAATGTGATACCCGGGGGGGGTTCCATCATGTGGGATGCAGTATGGAGATATGTCCTAAATACGGAACTCGATGAATTTGCATATGTTCCGGCTGGAAAGTAAAGATGGATAATGGTTCACCCAACAAATGTAAAATCATAGCATTTGTAAGAAAGATAAAGGATGATGCGAAAAAATAAGAGATGTCCCGGGCTTTAAAGGGAATATCGGAGGGTCGTATGATGTGGCTGACTGTTTTTATATCGTTTTGTATTTTAGTCCTATGCTTATTTTTCTGGATTGTATTTTACAAAAAACCCCAGAAAAATGCCAAAGACGGATCGGTTACATATGTCTGTAGTGAGTGCGGGTCAAGACATTGTAACTGTTACAAAGAAGATCATCTTTCGTCAAAAGAATAATCGCTGAGGAGGTTTTTGGGAATTAGGTATTAAAACAATAAAAAGGAGGATGTTATGGCAGATTTGATGGAAATTATAAAACAAAGACGAAGCGTCCGGAAATATCAGGAAAAAGAAGTGCCGGAAGCAGCACTGAATCAGATCCTTGAGGCGGTCAGATGGTCGCCATCCTGGGCAAATACCCAGTGCTGGGAAGTCATTGTGGTGAAAGACGCGGCTTTAAGGCAGAAACTCCAGGAAACCATTGGCCCGAAAAATCCCGCGACAAAAGCAATTGTTGCGGCCCCCGCACTTCTTGCGCTGTGCGGAAAGCTCGGAACATCAGGATATTATAAGGATCAGGTGACAACCAAATTCGGAGACTGGTTCATGTTTGACCTGGGCCTCGCCACCCAGAGTATCTGCCTTGCTGCCCATAATCTGGGAATCGGCTCCGTTATTGTGGGATTGTTTGACCATAACAAGGCAAAGGATGTTCTGAAAGTGCCCGAGGGGTATGAACTCGTTACCCTTATCCCCCTGGGATATCCTGTGAAAACCGCTACCGGACCCAAACGAAAAGAGACAAGCGAGTTTACGCATTACGACACCTTCTGATACAAACCGCCGCAGTTAAGGAGGCGTGCAAAAAATATTTTTTTGCACTTTGCGAAAATGTAATTTTTGCAAAGTGTCGTGTTCAATGTCCCGGTGAGACTTCCGAAGTCTTCAAAAATTTCGGAAGTCTTATCCTGAGAAACACAGACTCACACAACATTTTCCTTGTGGAAACTGCGTTCCGGCTTTCCTTCTGAGACGTCAAAGTCTTTTATCCATCTTCGGACACGGTCCCTGCCATAGACCTTTTTCCATTCGGCAACAATGATATCCACCGGTATATCCGCATATGTCCCGTGATATTTCACATATTCCATGAACTTTTCCTGCTCTGTATTGTACGCATGGAAAAGAGAATCGTCCCGGCCATTGAATTCAAGGGGCTTCACCTTATGTCTTTTGCAGAGTTCCGCATTAAACGTGGGGGTGGCCTTTACCCATTTCCCTTCCAGATAAAATTCTACAAATCCGTGATAAACAAACAGGTCTGAGCCGATAAATTCAATAAGCGCTTTGGTGGCAAGATGATTTCGGACGGTGGCGAATCCGACCCTTGCGGGGATGCCGCATGCTCTTCCCGCGGCGCATAAAAGAGATGCCTTGCTTATACAAAACCCGCGTCCGTTTTTCAGCACATTGCTTGCACGATAATGTTTCCTGAGACAGAAGGGAACATACGGATCATACCAGATGTCATCCCGGACCGCGTAATAGAGTTTTACCGCCTTTGCCACAGGGTCTTTCCCCGCCCCCTTAACAGAAGCTTCCGCATACGCTGTAATTTTCGGATGATCACTGTCAATAATCGCTGTCGGGGAAAGATATTTTTTATCTGTATCACCGGAATCCGCATTGTCAGCTTTCATAGGCATTACTCTCTTACCTTAAGTTTTTCTCCCGGATGAATGGGCGCGCCGGGAGCCAGTTGGTTAAGACGTCGCAATTCTTCCACGCTTAATTTATATTTGCGACTGATCTGATAGAGATTTTCACCGGCACGGACTTCATGGAATCGGACACCTGTTCTTCTTACAGAAGGCTTTCTCGTTTCAGGGACTTTGACAGGCTTACGGGTGACCGTGTCTCTGGCTCTGAATCCGGCTGTCTTCTTCTCCAAATGTTCCAGCCGTTTCGTAATCTCATCTGTTTTTGAGGAGATGGATGCTTCTATCTTGTCAAGCCGTTGTGCGAAGCTGTCAAGCGTTTTATTCCGTTCTTCAACCCGGGTAACGCGCTCATCCATCCATTCAAGTCCGGAAAGCCTTTCTTCTATCTGCTTCAGTCGGTCTTCGGATGCTTCGGGACTCCTGTCGCCCGGAGTTTCCGGGTCTTTCGGGAAGAGTACAAGAAAAAAGATAATCAGGGCCAAAAGACCCGCTCCCATCAGAACAAAGGGCATTTTATCTTTTCTAAACTGTCTGCTGCTGAGTTTGCTCATTTGTTTTTCCCGGAATGCTTACATTTTTCGGATATCAGGCTGATATGTGATAAGCAGTCGGCCCCTGGAAATCAGTCCTCCGAGCCTTCAATTCTGATGGCTACGTCCACTTGGATATCTGCCTTTCCCACGCCTGCAACTTTTCGAATTATTTCAGCAAATATTTTTTCTATATCCTGGGGCTTTGAAATCGTCATAACTGATTCAGCCGGTGATTTCGCTGCTTTAACGGGTTTTGATTTCGGCGGGTCAGCTTTCTTAACCGTGTTTTTAACAACCGCTTTTTTAGGCTGAGGCTTGGATTTGGGCCGGGCACCAGGTTTGACATATTTTTTTAAGCTAGGAAATTCCTTTAATGCCTGTTCAAGGGTGTATCTGTCCTTGCCTATTTTCAGCGTCAGCTCATATGCTTTTTCTTCTGAAAGCTTAAGAACTTCCTTAACCATGTTGTAAGTAAAACTGTTTCCCTTTTTCACCCTTTTGATAAAGTAACCCAGGTCACTTTTCTCGGTGTTGCTTATTTTGGAAAGCATGCTGGCGACATCCTGAATTTTAATTTTCTTACCCTCTTTTTCAAGAACCATTTCGGAAATATCCCTGGACCTCAGATGCTTGCCGGTCAATAATGCGCCAATAATTAACTGTGCGTTGCTTTTTTGTTTTTTTTGTTTCTTCATGATAACTTCTCCTTTTGAAATATGCCTGCATTCTTTTTTTAATGCAGAAGGAATTTAAAGAATGCGGATACAGGTTTTTAAAAAAAGTTTGTCTGTGGCAGACTCGGAGGTTTCTGCTTACCCTGTCTGATATCTTTTTTTAAAAATTATTATAGATGAATGTCGGAGCAGTGAAACCAGTTATGCAGAAACAGGGAACCTGCTCCGCCACACGTTTTTCTTCTCTTCTGAACTGAAAAAGTGAAAACTGTTTCTGATATGGTCAGATGCGCTTCTAACAGTTAAGAATAAGTATTAAATCAACCCTTATACAGTATGAAAGCGTTTGTCAAGAATTCTGAGCCTCATTTTTTGATCTGTTGACATTTTTTAGCAGATTCCAAAGAAAGATTCAGATTTCTGCTTATATCAGGCCGCATGAATGCGGAATGCCGCATACGCTGAAAAATAAATCCGTCCCAAAGATGAAGCATATCTCATTCAGGAGTGCAGGGTGTTTTAATTGCTCTGAGTCCTCCGAAGATAACACAATTAAGTACAGGGAAAGCAGATAAGAAAGGGAATATGCCCCTTCCCTTCCTTATCCTTTTTCCTTGTACTTTTTATACCGGCCCGCCATATACACATTTCCGCAGATGTCATCTCCTCACCTGCCAGGAGAACTGTATGGCTGAAAGCTGAAAGCTGACTTTTTGCCCCGCTCCTGCTCAAAGCATGTTTGCCCTCTGATTTAGCCGTATTGGCGTTCTTCGTGAATACATATGTTTTTTGCCATAATTATAATATAAATTATATCTATGATAAAACAAATAGTTATAAATCTAATAAAAAATTAACCCAATTATTATAAGAGGTTATTTTATAGGGCGACTGGCATCCAAGTTATAGGGAATTGTTTCTTTTTTTATTGTCAATTAGATAAAATTTTATTTATATTTAAATAACTTATTCTATACTGTTTATTTTTGGCATAATTCTTGCATAACTTTAAGAAAAAGCGTTCTTATTCTTATAAGTACCAGACCATAAATTTTTTGATATTTGTCTGAAAAAAAGTCTGGCCGCTGATTTTTTATCCCGGAGGGATTTATGAAAATAGTCCGGCAATTCACTGCCGGGGGAGAAAATACGCGGATGATGTATCGCCGCAAAGGAGGAAAAAAATGAAAGTAAACCGCATGGTTCAAAACGAAATTCCGAAGAGGAAAATCTTCGGAATGGCAGAAATTATCCTTGTAACTATAATCTTCATTGTTGCCGTGACAGGGCTTGCATGGGCACAGGCTCCGGCAAATGACAACTTTGCAGATGCAGCACTGCTGGAGGGTGAATTCTGCCAGATAACGGTTTCCAATGTGAATGCGACAAGCGAGCCAGATGAGCCGGAACATGCAGATGAATATCCTTGGAGATCAGTCTGGTGGAAATGGACTCCGCCTCAGACCAGTTATTTTACGTTTGATACCAAAGAGAGTTCATTTGATACTATACTGGTAATTTACACAGGTTCAAGCTTTGATACTCTGACCGAGGTAGTTGCCAACAATGATGAGATTGAGGATGACGACTATAGCAGTGTGACTTTTCAAGCTATGGCGGAAACTCAGTATTATATTCTTGTGGACGGATATGATAATGCTTCCGGCAATATTATTTTGAACTGGAAATTTGCTGATCGTCCGGAAAATGATGACTTCGCCAGTGCTTTGGTAATGGAGGGTTTGAAGGGAAATATAGCAGGTTCAAATATGGAAGCCACGAAAGAGGCGAGTGAACCGGATCATGCTGGTAGAACATACTGCAAAAAATCAGTATGGTGGAAATGGACTGCCCCGGAAACCAATTATTTTTTCTTCGAATCATTCGGCACTTTTGACACGCTTCTTTCAGTTTACACAGGTTCGGATGTCAGCCATCTGACAGAGGTTGCCAATAGCGGATATTGGGAGGAAAGTCTGACGGTTCTGGCTCAGGCAGGTGTTCAATATCACATTGCTGTGGATATGGGGGACAGCTATTGCGGAGATTATTACCTATGCTGGACTATCGCAGATCGTCCTGAAAATGACGATTTTGCAAGTGCGCCGCTGCTGTCAGGAGACTCAGGTCAGGCAACAGGATCAAATAAACAAGCCATGAAAGAAGCGGGAGAGCCGGACCATGGGGACAACAAAGGAGGAAAATCCGTATGGTGGAAGTGGACTGCTCCCCGGAGTGACTTTTTTCTGTTTAATACTCTCGAAAGCTTCTTTGACACAACGCTTGCTGTTTATACAGGCTCGGACATTAATAATCTGACAGAAATAACGAGTAACAACAATGGTAGGAAAAATGGCAGAAACACCCTTCAAAGCGTTGTAACTTTTCAGGCCGAGACAGGTGCGGAGTATTATATCGCTGTTGACGGAGCTTATGGAGAAACCGGACAGATTGATCTCAGATGGGAAAGCGTAATGCCGCTGCCAAGCGACGATATTGAAGATGCTTTCGGGCTGACAGGGCTGAACGGACAGGCATATGGTTCAAATATCAGGGCCACCCAGGAGGAGAGCGACGAACCGGATCACGCGGGCAAAGAAGGCGGAAAATCCGTATGGTGGTCATGGTATGCGCCGCAAGCAGGTTCTTTTTCCTTTGATACCCACGGCAGTTCCTTTGATACGCTCCTTGCAATTTACACAATCCCACCTGACAAAGACATTGACGTTGATTATCTGACAGAAATAGCAGCCAGCGATAATGACGGAAACCCGGATAATACCAGCAGCCTGACTTTTCAGGCTCAGGCGGGCCTCCGATACTATATTGCCACAGACGGATATAATGGAGATTCAGGCGATATCTTACTGAACTGGAGAACGGGGCCTCCGAATGGTGTTTTTGCAAATGCGTCGGAATTGACAGGAGCATCAGGACAGGCTTGCGGTTCAAATCTGAATGCGACAACAGAAATAGGAGAGACTGTTATCACCGAGAATGCAGGGGGAAAATCTGTCTGGTGGACTTGGGTTGCTCCGAAAGATGATAATTTTGCTTTTAATACGCATGGCAGTTCTTTTGACACGCTTCTTGCTGTTTACACAGGTTCAGGCATAAATGATCTGACAAAAATAGCAAGCAACGATGATGAAGGGAGTGAAAATACCAGCAGTGTGACCTTTGGGGCGCAGGCAGGCATTCGATATTATATTGCGGTGGACGGAAAAGACAGACAGGAAGGCAATATTATACTGAACTGGAAATTCTCCGCTGCCAGTCATATTTATAAATTTGAACGGATGTGGCCCGGGTTGCAGCAGCCCTGGTACCTCAATCCGGTGGGTGTGGCCACAGACAGCAACGGTTTTATTTATGTGGCAGATTTTGACAGCTATCGTGTCCAGAAATTCACCTCAGACGGCAGATTTGTTGCCAAATGGGGAGGCAGGGGATACGGGGATGGAGAATTCTCCGGTCTTCAGGGATTAACAGTGGATAATAACGGATTCGTTTATGTGGCAGATACTTATAACCATCGCATTCAGAAATTTACTTCAGATGGGCGATTCGTCGCCAAATGGGGACGCATAGGTAGCGAAGATGGGCAATTTCAAGGGCCGACTGGTATCATCACGGATGATGACGGATTTGTCTATGTGGTTGATTCTGGAAATGATCGGATTCAGAAATTCACCTCGGATGGTCAGTTCCAGACTAAATGGATAACCTGTGACAGTGGTGAAGAGAGATTTTCAAATCCTCACGGCATAGCAAGAGATGGGATGGGAATTATCTATGTAGTTCTTGACAGCTCTGAACCTTCTATTCGGAAGTTCACCTCAGATGGGGAACTTATCGGGAAATGGGGAACTTATGGCAAAGGAGAGGGAGAACTCTGGGGACCCCGTGATATAGCAACAGATACCGAAGGTTATGTTTATGTAGCTGATACTCGTAACAATCGTGTCCAGAAGTTCACATCAGAAGGAGATTTTGTCGCTGAATTAAAGACTTATAGTGATGGCGACAGATATTATGACGGCCCATACGGCGTAACCACAGATGCCAGCGGCTTTGTCTATGTGGCGGATTACTCAAACCTTTGTATTCATAAATTCTCATCAGACAATCAGTTTGTGAGCAAATGGGGAAGCAGAGGAAATGAAGACGGTGAATTTTATGGTCCTGTTGATATAGCAACAGACAATGAAGGTTATATTTATGTGGATGATACAGGAAACAACCGAATCCAGAAATTCTCACCTGACGGACAATTTATCGCCAAGTGGGAACAAGAAACCGGCGATTACAGCATTTTTGATAATTCTGACACAGCCTTAGATAGCAATGGCTTCTTTTATGTTCTTGATTCCGCAAATGATTCAGTTGAAAAATTTGATCCGGAGGGACACCTTGTAAAAAGATGGGGATCAGAAGGAAGCGGAGACGGACAGTTTGACGGACTTGGAAGCATAGCTGTGGATAGTAATGATTTTATTTATGTGACAGATAAGGGGAATAGCCGTATCCAAAAATTCACATCAGACGGAGTCTTTATTACAGCTTTCGGAGAGTTCGGATCCAATCCCGGACAGTTGGCTTATCCGAGAGGTCTGGCAATAAGCAGTGATGGTAAAGTTTATGTTTCAGATACCGGCAACAACCGCGTCCAGGTTTTCAAGCCCACCCTGACAAAAGACAAAACCAAGGCCATCGTACTCGCTGGAGGCGGGCCTTATGAGAATGCCTCTGGCGGCCGGTTAAAGGAAAACACCCTGTGGGAAGCGACTCAGCTGAGTGCCAACTTTGCCTACCGTGCGCTGACCTATCAGGGCTTCACCAAAGACAGCATTTTCTACCTCAGTTCGGACACCCAGCTTGATCTGGACGGCAACGGCGAAGCTGACGACGTGGACAGAGATGCCACCAACGCCAACCTGGAATATGCCATCACCGAATGGGCAAAGGATGCGGACAGCCTTGTGATTTATATCACAGACCATGGCGGAGACAATGTTTTTCGGATGAGTCGTACAGAAACCTTGTCCTCGGGAGAACTGGATTCATGGCTGGATACCCTCCAGCAGACCATGCCCGGAAAGGTGATCGTGGTCTATGATGCCTGCGAATCCGGGAGTTTCGTTACAATGCTCACGCCGCCGGCGGACAAAGAGCGTATCGTAGTCGCCAGCACCTCGCCTGACGAACCTGCTTATTTTGTCACCCAGGGTTCCGTGTCCTTCTCCGGCTATTTTTGGACCCATGTGTTTAACGGATTCGACGTGAGGGACGCTTTCGATTTCTCAAAACAGGCCATGGAATCTCCCACGGAATTCCAGCATCCGCTCCTGGATGCTGACAGCGATGGCATGGGAAACAGCTCGGAAGATTACCAGCTTGCACAGAATGTTTATATTGGTAACGGTACAGATATGCCGGGACTGGGACCTGACATTGAAACTGTGTCCTGCGTGCCTGCGGAGGAGACCACTTTCTTCCGCATGACCGCTTCCGGCGTGACAGACGAAGACGGCGTTGTATGTGTATGGGCCGTGATCCGTCCCCCGGATTATAATCCTGGAGCATCCAGCAGCGCGGTGCAGTCGCTCCCATCTGTTGATCTCATTCCGCTACAGGATCAGGCAGGCATTTATGAGAAAGTTTATGACGGATTCAACATCAGGGGAACATATCAGATAGCAGTTTACGCCAAAGACAGAAACGGAAACACCTCTGTTTACGGAGAACCGCTCTCAGTGACAGTTGAAAATCCCCTGACACGGAGGGCCATCATCGTTGCCGGAGGCCCTGACCCCTGGGATAATCCCCTCTGGCCCGCGATTGAGAAAAACGCTGCCCTGGCTTATGAAGCCCTGAAATTCCAGGGATACGGCGATGAAGGCGACAGAGATGACATTTATCTCATCAGCCCGGCAAACATCCCGGGGCAGACCGATTCGCATGTTCCTCCGAGCGTGGATAATCTGAGACATGCCATTGAAACCTGGGCAGCGCAAAACCTCGGGGACCTTGTGTTGTATATGACTGGAAATGCCGAGAGCGGGGCCTTCCGACTCAGCAGCACGGAAAACCTGCTGTCTGCGGATTTGGACCAGTATCTTGATCACCTTCAGAACAGCACATCAGCCAAGGTGACGGTGATTTACGATGCCTGCGGTTCGGGAGCTTTTCTTTCATCCCTGACAACGCCGGAAGCAAAGGACAGGATACTGATATCCAGTGCCACGGGAGATCAATGCCCCAATTTCGTTTCAGAGGGTTCCATCTCTTTTTCCCAATATTTCTGGAACAACGTGATAGATGGAATGAACATCCGGGATGCATTCAAGTGGGCATCTGAGGCAGTCAGAAACCTTGGGCAGATTCCCACGCTGGATGCCAACAGCGACGGTTTAAGCGACGGAATATCTGACAAAAGAATTGCCCAAAAATTCAGCATCGGTGCCGGAATCATGCTGGCCGGAGATGATCCGATCATCGGAGCCGTGTCTGTATCCCCCGGAATATTGAACGGAGAGACTTCCGTGACAATACAGGCCGAAAATGTGACCGCCACCGGCGCTGTGGGAAAAGTTCTGGCACTCGTCATGCCGCCGGATACCAGTCTCACAGAGGCATTGACGAATTTGCCAATAGTGGAACTGACAGATATGGGGAATGGTGTGTATAAGGGAATTTACAGCGATTTTTCCCAAGTCGGCATATATCGGATTATCATCTATGCAGCAGATGAGGCAGGCAATTTATCTCAGCCTTTGGCAAGTCAGATTGAACAGAAAGTTCAGACAGAAACGTCTTCGGAACCTGACATCCTTGAAATCTCGCTGGCTCGTGATGCGTCGGCGAATCTCACGGTTTATGATTCTGAAAACAGGGCGTGCGGCAAGAATTCATGCGACATTCCGGGAGCGGCTTATGAAACCGGAGCCAGCGGGGAACAGATCATCTCCCTGACCGAACTGACAGAGGGAAACTGGCGTGCGGTTCTTCACGGCACGCAAACCGGCCCCTGTGATCTGACAGTAAGCTCCTTTCATGGAACGACCGAATTTTTCTCAGAAACAAGAACGGCGGAGATCAAAGCCCATCAGGTGCTAAGATTGGACATTTCCGTGTCTTCCGAACTGACATTTACTGTTTCAGAGCCAAAGATTCCCGAAGGACCTGACGGAAACCCGCTTTGGTATGATTTTGACGGTGACGGAGACACGGACGATGATGACATAAACCGTGTGAGTTCGATATGGAACACCCAGGCTGGAGATGCGGAATTCGACGCATTTTACGATCTTGATGACGACGGCACCATCACGATTCTTGACATCATGCCGGTAGCCAATAGCAAATCTGTCCGGTGATTTTTTGTCCCGTAGGGACATATGAAAATAGTCCGGCGATTTATTGCCGGAATGGAACTCAGAAAATACAGGGAAAACAGATAAGAAAAGGAAAGATACTTCCCTTTCTTATCTCTTTTCCCTGTACTTTTTTCAAGCCCGACCCCTCAGGCGGCACAGCGACAGATAAAACCCTTTTCTGACATTAACAGAAATAAAGGAAATATTCAGGATGTTATAATCCCCTTCATCTACATGGATTAGCGATAAGCAAGGATTATTCGGTTATGCCATGGAAATCGGTGGTGTTCCAAAACTGGACTTGATTCGGTATTTGCTAAATTGATTCAAAGGGTTAATCGGACAATTGCCTGAACCCTGATTAAACGCTTATAGAAAAAGCCGGGTTTTTCGCCCCCGGTCATGAAAATATTTTCAGATGAAAAACCCGGCTTTTCAAAATGTATTTTCATGGTAAACAGATACTTAATCCTGTCAATCTTTGAATCCTTTTATCAGGGTTCGGACAAAGGGTTCGGACAACATGAAAAAAAATTTCAAAAAAAATGTCCTCAAAAATCAGTTTCGGACATTGACAATTATAAAAAGGAAAAAGCAGAGGTTTCATAATGTTTATTAACGGCAAACAAAAAGAAAGGAGCAGGAAAATGACAAGTGTAAAAAGAAATTCGGTTCTCTCATTTGTATTCATTCTGGTAATGGCTTTATCATTATTTCTTATAACCGCAAACAGCATGGCACAGGTGACGCCGGGAGACGAATCCAAAGGGCATGTCACATTGAATCCGGGGTATATCAAAGGAACTGTGTCCATAGGAAATGAGGACAATAACAGCGTGACAGTATCCAGCGCCAGGATATGGGCAATAAGCAAAGACGCCTCAGGCAACCAGCTTCGTTCCGAAGTCACCATCGGCTCGGAACTTGGAAATTACGAACTGACCGTGCATATTCCCGATGAGACATGGAAGGTGAACGGAACTCAGGAATACACGGTTTACTGCCGGGTGTATTACAAGGAGGGAGCTTCCAAAGCAGACCTCAATTTTCAAAGCCAAGTTGTCAGTGTATCGTATCAGGCCACGTCTGATTTGGATTTCGTGCTGAACGGCGCCTGGGTTCATGGCAACCTCGAGACCAACTGCGGTCTGGATTACGGATGGCTTTACACCAGGGACAGCAACAACACCTGTTATACAAGGATAAAGTTCGGAGCGGACGGGAATATTCATTTTCCGGTGCGTGCGAATACGGAAAGCACAGTGCAGGGAACAGCGACCATGAAAAACGGCTGGGTTTATCACCTGGATGAGCAGTCCGTAAATGTCGGCAAAGGCATGGTAAAACAGCTTGACTGGAGACTCTGGTGCGATTCAGGATGTTCCGGCGAAATCAGCGGAAATATGAACCTTCACGGACTGGGAACAAATGTTCTCGACAGACATAAAGTCTATGTGACAGGCGCAACGAACAGGGATGTCTCTCTTACCAGTGACGGGCCTTATTCCCTGGCAGAACTCCGTCCCGGAGATCATCAGTTTTATGCACAGAGCTGGTTTAACAGCGATGACGATTATTTTGAATATCCTCAGAATTTTTATGCGAAAATAAATGATCTGACCTGCGCCGGTTTAACCAGAGATGTGTCACACACGGCAGCTTTTATCAACGGAAAGATCACCTTTGCCAAAGATGCCACAGTCGTAGCCTTCAAAGATGATCAGGAAGGCATGGATCCTCCCATGGCAAGCGTGAGATGGGCAAGCATATACGGACACGGCATTCCCAATACACCTTCGGCCCAGGGCAGGAGTCGTGACAAAATCAATACTGCGGACGGCAGATATGATATGATTCTGACCGATGGAAAATGGAATCTCTATCACACCGAAGTTAATTTTTTCCACGAAAACATTGACCTTTGCGGCAGAGGAGAAGAACGATATCTGAATTCCACCCTGTATATCAATGATCATACTCGGAAGGATAATGGGAATGAAATTACGCTGGCGAAAGGGCAGACAGTCAGTAACAACGATTTCACTTATGAAACCGGTTCCGTCACCCTGAAATATTATGTCAACGACGGGGGAACCGGGACGCTGAAAAACCCGTATCTCACAGCCACAAGCCATGTGAAAGACGAGGATGGCAAGACAAAGACCTATACGATAGCCAATGCTTCTGGCCGCCCGAATGTGGAAACCAGCGAGGGAGAGGTCACTTTTATCGGCATTCCCGGCAAATATGTTGTTCAGCCCAAAGCCATAGTGAACGGCGCATCCGCAACCTTCGGAGAACAGGTGATCTACGTCATCGGCGGTGTGTGCCGGGTGTTTGAAATGGGCGCGCCGACGCTTGATGTGGAAGGCCCGGCCCCCGGATTTCACACCTGCGCTGAAAACGTCACAGTCTCAGGAAAGGCAACAGATGAGAAAGGTGTCACTGCCATAACTGTCAATGGAATTCCTGCGGATTTTACACCCACAGACAATCCTGAGGACCCCGAGGAAGTCTTCTTCAGCATCACCATTGATCTGAAGGACGGCGCAAACAGCATTGAAACCACTGTTGAAAATGCCGACGGAAAGACTGCCTCGGAAACCAGAACAGTGAACGGTTACACCGCAGGTGTCTTCACCGTGGAAGAGAGCGGTGAGATCAGGGTGGATTATCTCTATGACGGCGGAAACTATGAGCCGGAAATCGGTCTTTTCAGCCTTTCAGGAATGGAGGAACTGGAACCAAATTCAGATGCGTTCATAAAGGAAGCAGTGACACGGGTGATGTCGGACAGCGAAAACGGGCATATCATCCTGAGAGATGCGGAAGACGGCGCACGTTTTCCTGACGGATACCTTGGCGGTTCAGAGGAATCCAGCAGAAATATCGGGGATTACACACCTGTAAGGAAGTTTGAGATGCACCCCGGAGACCGGCTGGCAATGGTGATGATTCCTGACGCGACCTTCGCGGAAATTGACTTGGACAGCGCCGTGACAAATGATCCCCGGAAACGGCCTATTTTCTCGCTTGCGTCACCCAATCCGGGCCTGGGGCTGTATTACGGTCAGATCGCAAATGTGGGCGACGCGGGGAACGCCTTTGTGTTCGAGGATAACCCGGCCTTCAACAGCGACAGGGATTACAATGACATCGTGGTTCAGGTAAAGGGCGTGACCGTATGCTCTCCCACACTGGACGGGCTGATCGCAGACGGTTATATGGAACAAAGCGACGACTGGAGAGTTGTGGAGAATCCGCTGGAAGAGCATATCGAAGTCTCGGAACCCACGCCGGAAACCCTCTGGATGACCGTGACCCTGAAGTCTCCGGCTGATCTGCTGGTCTATGATCCCCGGGGAAATGTGATCGGCAAGGAAGGCGGCTACATTCCGGGCGCAACCTTTGAGGTTGACGAAAACGGCCATCAGATTGTTTCCCTGCCTGCTCTGGAAGAAGGCGAGTATAAGATTGTGCTTCGGGCCATCGGACACGGGGGGTTGTGTCATCTGGAGGTGAAGGGATGGCAGGGGAAGAGCGAACTTCTGGCAAAAGAGGAGCCGTTTGTGATAGAGCCGCATCAGGTTCTCACCACCACGGTGTCTGCGACCGCCTTTGTTGAGGAAATGACCATTGACTTCGCTGCACCGGAGTTGCCCAAAGCAGCGGACGGCACACCGCTCGCTTATGATTTTAATGGAGACGGAAGTACAGATGATGAGGACATTGAAAAGGTTTCCGCACTGTGGAATCTGTGCGAGGGAGACCGGGAATATGATGCCTTCTTTGATTTGGATGATGACGGCTGCATAAGCGTTCTTGACATCATGCCGGTTGCCAACAGCAAGTCGCTTTATTAATTCGCAGGGGGGCACGTCGCTGATGTGCCCCTCTTTATGACTATTGCTTCAGCTCAATGGATGTCAGGGACTTATATATAAAAATACTCGCCAGAGTTTCCAAAACCTGACTTAAATTCTGTAATCTGTGTATAGGACAAAAAAGAAACCCGGGTTTTTCCGGCAGGAGGCAAACACTCTGTCCGGGGAAAAACCCGGGTTTCTTCCCTTGTTGCAATTTTTTGTCCTATACACAGATCTGTAATATATTTAATTAACCTAATAAATATGCTATTGAATCCATTTTTGGAGTATTATCGGATAGCCTGACATTTTATTGTCGGATATGACAAAAAATATCTATAAATATCACTATAATTATAACTTTTATTGTAATATTGACAAATCAAATAGTTATGATACAGGCAAAAAGTTTTAATCTAAATATTACAAAATGTTATCTTTCAGAATTGAAAACATGGAGATTATAGGGGTTCGGTTGCCTTATATATTTCTGAAATTTTAAAAATATATTTCTATTTTAATAGGTTATTTTATCCCTTCTTCCTTTTGGCATAATTATTGCATAAAATTAGGAAAAGGCGTTCTTTTTTTTATGCGTAAATGATAAAATCAGCTCAAACCCGGACATCAATGTCCGGGCTGAAAGCTAAAGCGGACTAAAGCCAACTGGAGTGCGCTGTCAGGCCAGGCAATCAGGCAGTTATGCCTGGGGGATTTCCCAATCCCAGACAAGCATTTACGTTGAACCGCTAAAACTTTAATTTGCTGAAAAGAAAGGAGGAAACAAAAAAATGAAATCAGAAACCAGTAATCTTTTTCGTGTCTTACAAGTCATTCTTGTTTGCCTGATGTTTTTGGCGATATCCAATCCTGTTGCAGCCGAGGAGACCTACCAGTTTGAACGGATGTGGCCCACGCTTCAGCAGCCATGGTATTTTATGGAGGGAAAAATCGCAACGGATAAGCACAAATTTATTTATCTCCTCGATTTTTACTATAATTGACCTTTCTGAAATCACGCTAAAGCCTTATCCAACGTGTGATTATTGGGAATAATACTCTGAAAATGCTCTTTGAAAATTTTTCGGACGTCAACGAACTTCGGGCAGAGTCTGACTAACTTGTTAATGGTCACATTTCGGAAGCGTCGGAGCTTCCTCAGATTCTGCTTCATCATATTGACGACGAGGTATGCGATGACTTTGACGCCGACGCAGGCATGAGCCCCCTTCCGATCTCGGAGATGCATTGCTCCCAGTTCGAGAGTGTCTTTGAGGAGCTTCCGGAATTCTTCGATGCGATGATGGAAGGCGAAGGCATGCAGTGCCTCGCTGCTACGCAGAGGTCGTCCTGCTATAATAAGGTAGCTGACCGCCCGTTTCCCCTTCGGAATATAGAAGACGAGAATAACCTCGCCGAAGGTTTCGCTTACTGCTTCGGTTCGATACACCGGCTGTCCGTCTGTTCCCCATCCGGGAGTAAGACGATCTTTGAAATTTTTCCGCCACTGGCCGGCCTTCCGGATTTCTCCGTCAATTTCAAAGACGTAGTTGTCCTTGCCGCGGAAAATTCCGGTAAGAGTCAGTAAGAGTGCGGGATCGGACGATTCGGCATCTTCGTTCGCAAGGCCGGTGTCTGTAGCTGACGCATCCGATTCGGACGAGGCTTCTTCCGAACATTCACCGCGGCAGAATGCCGCGATATCCTGAGAAAAATATGCCGCATCACCTGTAGTTCCGAGGCGGCTGATGTCAATGCCCGCGGCTTCGAATTTTGCTTCGGCGGCTTTCAGCATCTCCTCATATATCTCAGGCTTGGTTTTAAGCCCCCTGCCCTGTTTGGAGACTATCCGCACGTCGAGAGGGAGAATAATGTCGCCGATTACCAGAATCAGAGCGATCACGTTCTGCCCGTTCGCCACGCGTTTAAGCTGGCCGCTCCACCATTTCCATACATAGCCGAGTTCCGTGGCAATACGGGCAATCACGGAGTCATCGACTGCCATAATCAGTCCGTCCCGGCTTTTTGTGGCATCGCTCATGGTGAGCCTCTCCCGCAGGAGAGGAACAGCGATGCTGTAAAGGTGATTCTGCAGGAACTTACGCCAGCAGTAAACACTGACGTTTTTAACACGGTCATAGGTGGCGGTTTTCGGGAGTCCGAGCACCTGCATAACCTGGTAAACATTGTCCGCTCCGAGAAATACCGCCATGCTGATGAGAAGAAGGGTTTCCATATCCTCATCAGGCATCCGGCGGAAATACGGGCGGAGTATTTTTCCGAACTCCTCGGCGGCACGAAGCATTTCTTCGGTAAAATGTTCCTCAGCGGTTTTCGTTGTCATAATAAGAACCTCCTTATAATATCGGCACCCGGAATCAGGGCGGTCAGAGGCTCGGACATATATTTCCGAACCGTATATTTGTACAGTATATCACGAAGTCCGTCGTATGCCAAGAAAAATTTTAAATCCGAGTGTCTGACTACAGATTCGCATTCTTAAAATATAAGCTGGTTTCAAACGCATTTTCATGAGATTAATTTATGTAAACTCAATATAAACAGCATGTTAATTTCAATACTGGAAAGGTCAATATAATCGCGTCCAAAAATTCACGCTGGACGGGCAATTTGTTACAAAATGGGGGGGGAAGTGGGGGAGTGAAGACGGTGAATTCGGAAGCCCCAAGGGTATAGCGACAGACGCAGATGGTTTTGTTTATGTAGCAGATACAGGAAATCATCGTATTCAAAAATTCACCTCAGATGGGCAGTTTGTCACCAAATGGGGAAGTCGGGGCAGCGGAAACGGAGAATTCAATTCCCCTGCTAATATTGTAACAGATGCCAAAGGCTTTGTCTATGTCGCAGATACAAAAAATCATCGTATTCAAAAATTCTCATCAGAAGGAGAATTTATCTCCAAATGGGGAAACGAAGGTAGCGAAGATGGTGAATTTAACAAACCTGGAGACATAAAATTCGCTGCTGATGGCTACATCTATGTTGCGGACAGCAATAACTCTCGTATTCAAAAATTTTCATCAGAAGGAGAATTTGTCTCCAAATGGGGAAATAAAGAGTCAGGAGATGGAGAGTTAAGCACCTCTTTCCAAATCGTTTCAGATGATGATGGCTATATCTATGTGGCGGACGGGTCACGAGTTCAGAAGTTCACAACAGACGGAGAATTTCTTATCAAATGGGAAGGCTTCTCAGGGCTTCAGGATATTGTGGCGGATAGTAACGGATTTGTCTATACATTTGAGAGTTATCATGACCGCTATAATCGTATTCATCGCATTCAAAAGTTCACATCTGACGGAGAGTTTGTTGCAAAATGGGGCAGAGAGGGGCTGAAAGACGGGCGGGAGCTTATGAAACCTCTTGATTTGACAACAGATAATGAAGGCTTTCTCTATGTGCTTGACCGGCAGAATTGTTGTGTCTGGAAGTTCACACCAGAGGGAAAGTTCATCACCCGATGGGGAGATGGCATTCGAGAGAGAAACGGCCAGTTTTATACGGCATTGAGCATCATAGCGGATAAGAAAGGCTTTCTCTATGTTGCTGGCCCCCTTAACTGCCGTATCCTGAAGTTCACGACTGACGGACAGTTTATAAAAAAATGGGGCAGAAGGGGGATGAAAAACGGAGAATTTATCGGTCCTTCTGATATCGCAATAGACAAGGACGGCTTTCTCTATGTTGCTGATTCCTGGCGTATTCAGAAGTTTGATGCCGATGGTCGCTTTATAACCAAATGGGGACAACATGGCTTCAGAGATGGAGAATTAACAAGTGCGAACGCGGTGGCAGTGGATCGTAACAACATTGTCTATGTGGCAGATGGCACGCGCGTTCAGAAGTTCGACTCAAATGGAAAATTTTTAGGCAAATGGGAAGATCCGGATAATATTGTAAGCATTCATCGTCTGGATGTGGACGACGACGGGTTTGTTTACTTGAGAGATAATTCCTATCCTAACATCTTCAAGTATTCCTCAGACGGACAGCTTTTAGCAAAAATCGGGGAATCCGGCTCTGATCCGGGAAACTTTTCAGGAAGCAATGCAGGAATCTGTTTCAGCCCGAGTGGCAGAATCTATGTTTCGGATGCTTTTAACTATCGCATTCAGGTCTTCAGACCCGGATTACCCACGGATCGAAAAATGAAAGCCATTATTCTGGCGGGCAGGATAGATCCGAGGGACAGTCTGTGGGACGCCACCCAGATATGTACGAATTTTGCGTATCGTGCTTTGGTTTATCAGGGCTTCACCAAAGAAACCATCTATTATCTTTCTTCGGATACCAACGCCGATCTTGACGGCAATGGCGAAGCTGACGAAGTGGACGGAGCTGCCACCAAAGCAAACCTGCGGGATGCCATCACCGCATGGGCAGCAGATGCGGACAGCCTTGTAATCTATCTCACGGATCATGGCGAGGATAAAATATTCCGCATGAGCGAATCTGAGACGCTGACAGCCGGAGAACTTGACTCATGGCTGGATACCCTTCAGACAGATATGACCGGGAAACTCACGGTTGTCTATGACGCGTGCAAGTCAGGAAGTTTTATCTCCGAACTCACGCCGCCTGAAAACAGGGAACGCATTGTGCTTGCAAGCAGCGCTCCGGATGAGCCTGCGTTCTTCGTAACCAAGGGGTCTCTTTCTTTTTCCAGTTCTTTCTGGACTCACATCTTTAACGGCCTGGATGTCAGGGACGCGTTTGAGATGGCACAAGAGACAATGGGAACTCCGGTCGAATTTCAGCATCCGCTTTTGGATGCGGACGGCAATGGTGTGGGCAACGAACCCGGAGATTTTGATCGGGTTCGAAATCTCTTTATCGGTAATGGTACGACCATTTGGGGAGACGGGCCGGCCATCGGCAATGTCTCGCCTCCGCAGACGCTCAATAGCACAAGGTCTGCAACCATCTCTGCTTTTGACGTGACAGATGAGGACGGTATCACCCGGGTATGGGCCGTAATTCGTCCCCCGAATTATCAGCAGGGCACCCCGGGTAATCCCATTGAGAATCTTCCCACCATTGATCTTGTGCCTGCGCAGGGCGAGTCAGGCCAGTATGAAAACACCTATGACGGCTTTGATACCGAGGGAATATATCGCATCGCCATTTACGCCAGAGATGGGAATGGTAATCCTTCCGTGCCAAAGCTGACCACGGTGACGGTCGAGAATCCCCTGAAACGCAGAGCGATTATCGTGGCGGGTGATTCTGTGTCAGAGACCTTTTCCGCGGTTGTTGAAAAAAACGCAGGTCTGTCTTATGAAGCCTTGACATTTCAGGGGTATGCGGATGAGGATATTTATTTTATGAGTCCCGGAGCATTCTCCGCAGGAGTTGACGGACTGCCCACGCAAAGCAATTTGAAATATGCTGTTGAAACCTGGGGTGCGGAGGACACTTATGATCTTGTGCTTTATCTGACAGGAATTGCACAAAAACATGCGTTCCGGCTCAATGATACGGAAACCCTTTCTCCTGGCGAACTGGACACCATGGCAGATACGCTGCAAACCAGCAGAACACTCAGGCTGACGATAATTTATGACGCGTGCGCTGCCGGAAGTTTTCTGTCTTCGCTTCTCCCGCCTGAGGGATCAGAACGAATCCTGATATCAAGTACGAGGGGAGACGAGCCTGCCAGTTTTATTGCCCAGGGCGCAATTTCTTTCTCCCAGTTCTTCTGGAACAATGTGATAGACGGAATGAACCTCCGGGACGCATTTAAATGGGCTTCAGAGGCAGTCAGAAGTATGGAACAGTTTCCGACATTGGATGCTGACGGTGATGGTCTGCCCAATGAAATTTCTGACCGGCGGATCGCCAGAAGATGCAGTATTGGCACGGGGATCATGCTGGCAGGTGATGAACCGGTTATCAGCGAGGTATCGCCGCCTCAGACCCTGAACGGAGAAACATCGGCAACCGTATGGGCCGAAAACATCACTGCCGGTGCTGCCCTGGATAAGGTCTGGGCGGTGATCGTGCCCCCGGGTTATGACATGGGACCCTGTTCAGATTCCTTTGAGGACCTGCCGAAATTCGCTTTGAATGATGTCGGAAACGGACGGTATGAACTCACTTATGAGGATTTCTCTCACGTCGGCACCTATCAGATACTCATTTATGCCACAGATACCGAGGGCAATATTTCCAGCGTGTCTGAAACCCAGGTCAGTCAGTTGAGATCACCCTCATCTCCGCCTGACACGCCCGAACCTCCCGAAGAAGAGCCTGTCGAGGAAATTTATGGCGGTGTCTGCGTCGGAGAGGGCGACTGGATCAACGGAGAGGAATATCGGGGAGACACAGGCTCCAGCACACTGGACGGGGACAACTCCGCAACCATATGGGCGAGAGTCTCTGATGATGGGAACACAGAGGAACTCTGGGTGGTCATCGCACCGCCGGGTGAGGAGATTGATCCCTTTTCCGAAACATTTGAGAACCTGCCAAGGGTGTCGTTGAATGAATTGGGAGATGGCCGATATGCCATAAATTACGATAATTTCTCTGAGCTGGGTACTTATCAGTTGGGGATTTATGCCACAGATGCCAACGGAGATACCACTGAGGTGGCGCAGACCCAGGTGGAGAAAACCGCACAATCTGAGACACCGCCATCAGATCCTCCTGAATCTGAGGACAATACGGAAGAAAATCCTCCTGCGGAGGAACCTGAAGACAGCATATTTACTCTGGGAGAAGATGGAACCTTCGAATGGGAGTATAATGGCGAAATCTATCGGGGTGAAGTCATTCCTGTTACTGTGGATGGTCAGACCATGGCAAGCGTCCGGTTCGATGGGGTTGATCTCGAGGGCGAGATAAAAGACCTGCTGGCAATTGTAATGCCGCCGGATTGCGATATTGATCCAAATACCCTTTCATCAGAAGATTTGGAAAACCTGGGGCTGGACACTTCCTACGAACTCATACACAGCAGCGCCGAAGGAGACGAATATGGGATGCTGGTTTACGCAACCGATGCTGATGGAGATACTCAGCCGCCTTCCGCTGAAATCATCGGCGGTACGTTTACGGTGGGAGAGAACGGATTTGTTGAGATCGAATGGCTGTATGATGGCGGGAGTTATCAGGGAGAACTGGGGATTTTCAGTCTTTCCGGCATGAAGGACTTGACACCAGGATCAGTTGATTTTATAAGGGAAGCCGTGAAACGGTCATTGTCAAACACCGAGGACGGATATGTGGTGCTTTCGGATCCCACGGAAAAAGCACGGTTTGACGGTACGCTTGACGGAGAATCTCAGGACTGGAACAGCGGTGAGTATAAAGGAACCAAAACATTTGAGATGAGGCCCGGAGATATTTTCGCCACCATCCTGGTTCCAAATGCTTCCCTGGAAAGTCTGTTTGAAAATCCGGGAACAACAAATTCTTATAAACGCCCCTTGTTTTCGCTGGTATCATCGGCTCCGGCTTATGGCATGAGTGTGGGCCAGGTCGCTGATGTGAACGGCATGGGCAGAGGCTTTGTGTATGAGGATATGGATGCTGCCAACAGCGATAAAGATTACAACGACCTGATCATCCGAATGCACGGAGCAACACCGACTGAAATTCCGACATTGGACAGAGTCATATCCTCATCAGATTCATCCGCACAAAGCCGAAAAAGACGAAGCACGCGGGATTCATGGTCGGACTGGAGAACAGATTCGGAGCTGGGCAGGCAGATTATGCGGCATGTGGAGATGTCAGACACGGAATCTGACAGGCTTACAATATCTGTTGCCATTGATTCATCCGCGGATCTGCTGCTCTACGATTTCCAGGGGAAAGTGACCGGTAAGGACGGCGGATATATTCCGGGCGCGGCGTTTATGTATGACAGCTCTGGCGGACAGGTCATTTCTTTGCCCGTATCCGAGGAGGAAGGCTTTCTGTTCTGCCGCCTTGTATTGCGCGGAACAAAGGATGGGATCGCTCATTTGACAGTAAAGGCGAGCCAGGGGGAAGAAATTTTTTCGCAAAGAACGGACGCGGTTGAAGTAAATGCCCATCAGGTTCTCACAACTTATGGATGGGTACTTGCTGAAGAAGGAATTGTTGATTTTGGTGTACCGGAAATGCCGACAGACGGGGACGGTAATCCTCTGTTTTACGACTTTGACGGCGACGGAGATATTGACAATGATGACATTGAAAGGGCCGTGTCTCTGTGGAATAAGAGCGAGGGCGATCCTGAATATGATGTCTTTTTTGACCTGGATGATGACGGATATATCAGCGTTCTCGACATCATGCCGGTTGCGAACAGCAAGTCCATGCCCTGATTGTATTAAGCCCTGTCGGGGCTTTTGAAAACAGCCCGGCAATGTGTTGCCGGGCAAATCTGATGGCTGGTGATTGAACGCTGGCCGCGGATAAGAAAGGAAATAAAACATGGAACCATTTCTCAAAAAATTTTCACATATGCTGGCCCTCTTCATCACCTGCCTTATTTTTTCAAACTTTTTTCCTTCAAATGCCTTTACGCAGGATTTACCAAGTCTTGACACTGCATCATCACCATCTGTTTTGGATGACGGGGCAACATCTGCAATCATCCAGGCCGCAGGCGTGAGTAATGCAGCTTCAGTTCTAGCTGTAATTATGCCTCCGGGTTACACAGGGACGGTACCTGCTGATCCTGATGTAGCAGATTTTCCCAAATTGGAACTGACTGATAAAGGAGATGGAAAATACCAAGGAACAACAAGCGAGAATGTATTTTCCAAATTCGGCATGTATGAAGTAGCAGTTTATGCGAAAAATGCCGAAGGCGTTACATCTGACCCCAAGATATTTAATATTCAGCAATTTGTTTACAAAGATGTTTATGAGGATGATGATACATTTGAGCAGGCGAGTGTTATCAATGTCGGCAGTTTTGCTCAACGTCATAATTTTTACGAAGAGGGTGATGCGGACTGGGTAAAATTTTATGGATTTGCCGATCTGCCTTATATATTTGATGTAAAGAATGTGGGAATAAAGGGCAGTGTCATCATCGAACTTTATGAAGACCCTGAGGGTGTTTCAGTGCATTCTGATATGGGTCTTGAAGGGGAAAATGTCTCTATCGGACATTCTTTTACACAGGACGGGGTCTATTATGTGAAATTCATAAATTGTACATCTCCATCTTGCGATGAACTGTCTCTTGCCGAATATGGTGAAAATACAGGATATGACTTTTCCATATCTATAGAGAACGGTGCTATCGGGGATAAGGTGAACTGCACTTTTACTGTTACTGATAAATATTCTTCCATGCTTATTGAGAAGGCAAATATTAGTGCTGAACATTCGACAGAGACTGTTAATAAGTATGCAACAATGTTTAATGAAGACAGCGAAAAATATTCTATGGAGCTTATTGTAGAATCAGAGCCTTACACCCTTACCTGTAGTGCCCCCGGTTACGAGACTCAGAAATATTCTGATTTTGTTGTTTCTGATGTGACCCCGGACAAGACAATCGAAATGGAACTTGAAGCAGGAGCGTTGACAGTGCTTACTCCTGAGTTTTCTCCTCCGCCCGGTACATACCCATCAGCACAAAGTGTCAGCATTACGAGTACTCCCAGCGCCGTCATTTACTATACCATAGACGGAACCGAGCCAAATGCCAATTCAAAGATTTACGGGGATTCGCCGATTGACATACCAGAGGGAAGCACACTGACCATTAAGGCAACAGCTTTCAAAGAAGGGTGGAATAGTGCTAATAATGCAGGAAGCTATACAATAGAAACGAGTAATATTACAACGACAACAAGCTCCACCACCACTTCTCTTGCTCCGACAACCACGGCGGAACCCACCACGACGACGAGTTCCACGACAACTTCTCTTGCTCCGACAACCACGGCGGAACCCACCACGACGACGAGTTCCACGACAACTTCTCTTGCTCCGACAACCACGGCGGAACCCACCACGACGACGAGTTCCACGACAACTTCTTTCGCTCCTAGCACAACATCAACTACCACCTCAACCAGCACTACTTCTTCAACCACAAGCACTACGACTACCAGTACCACAACAACCACTATTGACATCAATGACATAGATAATGACAATGACGGCTATACAGAGAATCAGGGCGACTGCGATGATGCCAATCATTTGATATCTCCGGGAGTTGAGGAAATCTGCAACGATGGAATAGATAATAACTGCGACGGAAAGAAGAATGAATGCTGCGTCATGTATTACAAAGACACTGACAAAGACGGCTATTCTGACGGTCAATC
Organism: Desulfonema magnum; assembly: GCF_017377395.1. Lineage (GTDB taxonomy): Bacteria > Desulfobacterota > Desulfobacteria > Desulfobacterales > 4be13 > Desulfonema_C > Desulfonema_C magnum. The sequence continues at coordinate 3,245,590 of NZ_CP061800.1, forward strand.
ATTAACATCGTGTACGAAACCCAAAGGATACAGACCTAAATCAAAACTAACTGCCACATCAGGAGACTGCAACGATGAAGATTTCTCTGTAAATCCCGGAGCAGAGGAAATCTGCAACAATAAGGACGACAACTGTGATGATAAGACAGATGAATGCTGCGTGGTTTATTACAAAGATGCTGACGGAGACGGATATTCCGACGGCACAGCTTCCGAACCGAGGTGTGACAAACCCGAGGGGTATAAATCCGAGGAGGAACTGACCGCCACATCAGGGGACTGCGATGATGATGATAGCTCAGTAAACCCCGGAGCAGAGGAAATCTGTAACCATAAGGACGACAACTGTGACGATAAGACAGATGAATGCTGCGTTGTTTATTACAAAGACGCTGACGGAGACGGATATTCCGACGGCACAGACTCCGGACCGAGGTGCGACAGACCCGAGGGGTACAAATCCGAGGAGGAACTGACCGCCACATCAGGGGACTGCGATGATGATGATAGCTCAGTAAACCCCGGAGCAGAGGAAATCTGTAACCATAAGGACGACAACTGTGACGATAAGACAGATGAATGCTGCGTTGTTTATTACAAAGACGCTGACGGAGACGGATATTCCGACGGGACAGGTTCCGAACCGAGGTGCGACAGACCCGAGGGGTACAAATCCGAGGAGGAACTGACCGCCACATCAGGGGACTGCGATGATGATGATAGCTCAGTAAACCCCGGAGCAGAGGAAATCTGTAACCATAAGGACGACAACTGTGACGATAAGACAGATGAATGCTGCGTTGTTTATTACAAAGACGCTGACGGAGACGGATATTCCGACGGGACAGGTTCCGAACCGACGTGCGACAAACCCGAGGGCTACAAATCTGAGGATGAACTGGCCGCACTGTTCGGAGACTGTAATGACGAGGAATTCTATATAAATCCCGGAATAACAAGGGAAGTTTGTAACGGAGTGGATGATAACTGTGATGAGCAAATTGATGAATATGTTTGTGATAATCCAGATGAACACGAAGCAGACCGTGCTGATAACGATCATAAAAATGCCGCGTCCATAAAATTGAATACGGAACAATATCATACGTTTCACAGCGAGAATGATGAAGACTGGGTGAAATTCTATGGGTTTATGGATGCTGTTTATACAATTAAACTGAAAACACAGGGTCAGTGCGAGCCATTGATCGAACTTTATGACAGCGACGGAGAAACACCGATATATCGTGATAAAAAACGGAAAGATGAGAATAAAGATATTTTTGAATGGGTATGCTCAAAAACCGGGGAATATTATCTCAAAATGGAAAATGCATCCTCTTATCCTTTGGGCGAAAATACGGAGTATTCTTTGGTGATCAAGGCTGAGTCGCTTGAACTCTCTTTTCTACAGAGGATTATACTTGATTTGCAGATACTCACGGGAGCAAGTGGAGAAGGATGGTGTAATGAATGGGAGGTACTTGATGCTGACGGAGATGGGAGGATTACGCTGAATGATGTTTCTCTGTATGCAAGAAACATTTTGGAAATGAGTGAGTAAGAATTACAGGGAAATCGGATAAGAAAAGGAAAAACATTCTGTGTAAAAGAAACCCGGCTTTTCTGGCAGGGGAAAACGGCTTGTTCAGAAAAAAAAGCCGGGTTTCTTGCATATACTCGCAGGTTTTTCACAACAAAAGAAACCCGGCTTTTTCCGGAAAAAAGCCGGGTTTCTTTCGTTCGCCGCAACTTTCAGTTTCCCATCCAACCAAACAAGGAGACATCAAATGCTTTTGAAAAGCCGTTCCTTATCCACCTTGCTTATTATCATATTCCTGTGCTGCCTTGCCGCTTATACTGTTCAGGCGCAAATTACCTTTGACGGAACCATGGGCCCTTCAAGCGAGCTTTCGGGTCCGCACTACCAAATAGATGAAACCATGGGAAAGCAGGTCGGAGGCAACTTGTTTCACAGCTTTGGCAAATTCAACATCAATACCGATGAAATCGCATTCTTTACCGGCTCAGATACAATAAAGAATGTCATCAGCAGGGTCACCGGAGGAGAACACTCTCTGATTGACGGACGCCTGCGGTCAGAAATACCAGGTGCTGATTTTTTTCTTATCAATCCATGGGGCATCACCTTTGGCCCGAATGGTTTTTTGGATGTCTCCGGCTCTTTTCACCTTAGCACTTCGGATTATCTTCGTTTGGGAGATGAGGGACGTTTTGACGCGGTTCACACTGAAAACACCGTATTAACCACTGCCCCGCCTTCAGCCTTTGGTTTTTTGAGTGATACTCCGTCAGATATAACCCTGGACTCAGGCAGATATCTCGAAATTCCCCGAGGTGAGACACTCTCCCTGACAGGGGGAGATATGGAAATAAAAGACAGATGGATACGGATAGAAGGCGGCCAGGTGAACATTGCCAGTGTCGCATCTCCAGGTGAAGCCATGATTACCAAACCCGGGACAGACATATCTGATTTTGAAAAACATGGCAACCTGTTCGTTTCAGACGGAGCAGCCATTGATGTCAACGGATATGGCGAACGTTCCGGGGAAGTGCATATCCGGGGAGGCCGCTTTGAACTCAGCGGAAAATCATATATCTCATCCATAACGGACAAGGAGGAGGGAGGTGAAATTGATATCCGTCTAAGCGAAGATATGATTGTCGCAGATGGTCAGATTACCACTGTCGCAGAGGAACAAGGAAAAGCCGGAGATATCACATTGGCGGCAAAAAATCTGGAGATAAGAGATGGCGGCGTTGTATCTTCATATAGCAAAAAGGAGGGACAAAGCGGCAATATCAAGATAACCACACGAGAAAATATCAGCATATCCGGATCAGAGACTTCTGAAAAAGTCTTATACACAGATGCCTTTGGTTCCGGAAGTGCAGGAAATATCTCCATGGATGCGAAAAAAGTGGAGATAAATCAGAATGGAAAAATATCAGCCAGCAACGCCGGACACGGCAGCAGCGGTGATATTTCCTTAACGACCCGTGAATTTGTCACGCTTACAGGAGAAAGCGGGCTTTACGCGCAGGCCGAGGGCGATGGATATGGCGGAAACGTCGCCATTTCCGGGGGGATGGTTTCCGTGTCAGATGATTCAAGAATCAGCGCATCTTCTGCCGGATGGGGCGACGCGGGCTATGTGTCCATTGACGCAACCCATCTGAATGTGACCAACGGCGGGCTTGTCATCACCAGTGCGTATGGCTCGGGTTCAAGTGGTGATATTTCCGTGTCCGCGTTTGGTTCTGCTGAAATATCAGGAACTGGAAAAGACACCAGCGCACTGGCGGCGGAATCTTATGGAAACGGAGACGCTGGGAGTATTGCCATTGTAACAAATGATCTGAGACTGGCTGACGAAGGATTCATCACCACTGCTTCCCGCGGAAACGGTCGAGGCGGAAATGTTATTTTAAAAGCAGAGCGCATGGATGTCACCGGCGGAGGAAAAGTCAGCACCGGCACTAACGGAGCCAATGCCGGCGGAGATATTTCTGTGACAATTCAAGATGCCGCTGTTATCTCCGGCACAGACAGATATGACGGTGCCAGCGGATTTTATGCAGATACAAAGGGAAAAGGAAACGCAGGCGCAGTTACGGTTTCCGCAGATTCTCTGACCATTGCGGATAACGGAATCATTACGAGCAGCACCTCCGGCAAAGGCAGCGGTGGAAATCTTACGCTGGACACAGGGCGTCTCAGTTTGCTCGGCGGCGGAAAAGTCGTCTCCGCAGTCTCAGCTGAAGGGAAAGGGAGTAATCTCTCCATAACGGCCCGTGATGATGTCTCTGTTACGGGAACCGGCAGTTTCGGGGCCAGCGGACTATATGCCATCGCTGATCCGGACAGCCAGGGAGACGCTGGCACCATCACCGTTTCCACGAAAAACCTGAGCATCGAAGATAACGGGACCATCTCCGGAGAGATCAGGGGTGCGGGACATGGCGGTAATATGTTGCTGGATGTGGATGAGATGAAACTCACTGGCGGCGGAAGCCTCACCACAACCACTCATGGCTTGGGAAAGGGCGGCGATATTTCCATTCTCGCAGAGGGTGACATCGCCATTTCCGGGAGCGGTGATCTCAACAGCCGAGTGACTGCCAATGCAAATGTCGGAACCAGCGGCAATTCCGGTAATATTCATATTTCCGCGGATTCCCTCAGTGTTGCGGACAAAGGCATTATTTTTGATCAGGCTTATGGCACGGGTCAGAGCGGTGACATCACAATAGATGTGAACCATTTGGAAATAAAGAATGAAAGCAGTGTCAGTACGGATACTTACGGCGGAAACAGCGGCGGAAAACTTTTGGTCGAGGCCCGGGACGCTGTCACCATTTCCGGAACCAGCGAATTATCCGCCAAAACCAAAGGAACCCTTGGCCCCGGAGACGCGGGGGATATCCATATCTCCACAGGTGTTCTCGCTCTTGAAAATGAGGGATTAGTCAATAACGGAACCGGCGGACAAGGAAATGGCGGAAATATTGTCATCAACGCAGACCAGGTGGAGATGCGCAAAGGATATATTACCTCCAGCACTGAAGAGGGAAGCGCAGGCACCGGAGGAGATATATCAATTACCGCGGCAGATTCAGTCCATATTGCGGGATCCGGGGCAGATGATGAAGGAAAATATGCTCCGTACTACGGGGTTTATGCCCAGACTCAGGGGACCGGACACGGCGGAAATATCACCATTTCAGCAGATGAAGTGAGAATGGACAAAGACGGATGGATCAACGGCCAGACATATGGCAGCGGGAACGGCGGAAATGTGACATTAGATGTGAATCGTCTCGAAACGCATGAAGGCGGAATCATAACCACCAGCACCCGATGCACAGGCAATGCCGGGGACATCTCCATCACTGCGGGCGATTCAGTGAATCTTTCCGGTTCCGGTGCAAAGCAGGAAAGAAGCTGGATTTTCACCGCCACTTACAGTTCCGGCAGAGGCGGTGATCTGAGCATTTCAACGCCTGAACTGACAGTGGGCCAAAGCGGAGCGATTTATGCGGATACATTGCAGGAGGATAAAGACTGCTGTGAGGCAGGCAGAGAAAAACCGGACGGACGTGCCGGAGATATTTATCTGAATACGGATCGCATCACTTTGGAACAAGGCGGAGCCGTATCAGCCAGCACATGGACAGCAGGACAGGGCGGAGATATTCGCATCACTGCTAAAGAATCTGTCACCATATCCGGAACCGGGGATGAGGAACACCGCGGATTAAAAGACAGCGGCATATATGCGAGCGCACGGGATAGTGGAAAAGGGGGAACTATTCATGTTTCGACAAACGCCCTGACCATTGCTCAACAGGGACAGATTAACACCTCTGCCTCTGCTTCCGGCGATGGCGGAGATATCACGCTGCTTTCAGAACTGGCGGATATCAGAGAGAATGCCTCGGTGACAGCGAAAAGCTCCGGAACCGGCAAAGCTGGCAATGTCGTTGTCAATGCTTCTGATTCGATTCTCAATCACGGCGGGATCATATCCACTGAATCTGAAATGGCTCAGGGCGGAGATATTGCCATCACCACGCCAAAGTTTTCCGCATCAGAAAATGGCGAGATCAGTGCCAGCGTCCGGGGGGGAGATAAAAAAGGCGGTGAGATCAATTTGAACGTGACAAGCCTGAATCTCAGCAGCGGCGCGCATATTGAAAGCTCAACGGACGGAAAGGGCCAAGGCGGTGAAATTCATGTAACTGCGTCCGATTCCGTGTCTCTGTCCGGAAAGCATAGCGGCCTATACAGCACCGCCAGCTCATCTGGCGACGCTGGCATTATCACCGCTGCCTCGCCGCTCCTGACTTTGGCGGATACCGCTGAAATCAGCACAGAGAGTTCCGGATCAGGCAAAGCCGGAGATATTTCTCTGAAAGATCAGCTTAGAAAACTTACACTGCAAAACGCCGTAATCTCATCTGCCAATTCCGGCAGCGGAGATGCCGGTAAAATCGCCATCAGCACCGAAGAATCCATTATGATGGAATCGGGCAGCGTTAAAACCGAGGCCAGACAGGGACAGGGCGGAAGTATCATCATTGCAACGCCGAAATTATCCGCATCAGGTAAAGGAGCCATCAGTGCCAGTGTTCTGCAAGGTGTTAAAAATGGCGGAAAAATAGAAGTGGATGTGAAAACGCTTAATCTTGATAACGCCAGCCGTGTTGAAAGCTCAACCGGAGGAAAAGGAGAGGGCGGTGAAATTCTTGTCAGCGCCTCTGATTCCATCCGTCTGTCAGGAAAGGATAGCGGATTTTACAGCACCGCAAGTTCGTCCGGTGACGCGGGATTCATTGCAGCCGAGGCACCTGTTCTTGCTCTGAATAATCACGCTAAAATCAGTACGGAAAGTTCCGGATCGGGCAGGGCCGGAAATATTGAATTGAAACACGGACTGAGAAACCTCACTCTTACACAGAATGCTGCTGTTTCCTCTTCCAACAGCGGTGACGGAGATGCCGGAGAGATCATAATTCACGCGGGAGAATCTGTCAGGATTGAGGAGAGTTTTGTTACTACAAAATCAGTAAGAGGCAAAGGCGGAAGCATCACCTTGACAACAGATATGTTATCCGCTTCCGGCTCAGGAACTGTCAGCGCCAGTGTCGCGGGCGGTGAGAAAAAAGGCGGCGACATCACTGTAAACACAACATCCCTTGATCTCAAAAACGGTATTCGCATTGAGGCGTCAACCCGCGGCAAAGGACAGGGCGGAACTGTCCATGTCAATGCCTCGGATTCGGTTCAATTGCACAACGGAGCAATGATTTCCGCCAAAAGCACCGGGACTGGCAATGCCGGGGATATTTCCATCAACGCGGTCAATGCCATCCGCATGGACAAGAGCGCGGTGACCACGGAAGCCGGAAACGCTGATGGCGGAAATATCATGATAAATAATCCTCATCATTTTCATATGCTTGACAGCGAGATAACCGCGACTGTGGGCGGAGGCGAGGGAAATGGCGGAAATATCACGATGGTGCCTGAACTGGCAATTGCAGAAGGAAACAGCGCAATTATAGCCAACGCGTATAAAGGCCGGGGCGGAAATATCCGTATCCGGTCAGACGGGTTTGTCCGGTCTTCTGACACCATTGTTTCCGCGTCATCAGAATTGGGAATTGACGGTTCCGTGGAGATTGAATCCCAGGATATCAGCAGCACACTGAGTGTCTTGCCCGCGAATTTCCTTGACGCGTCCCGTATGCTCCCCTGTTCGGAACGGGTCGGAGAAAACACGAGCAGCTTTGTGCTGGCCGGACGGGACGGCATTCCTACGCCAATGGATGACTGGTTGGCAAGTCCCCGATTACCGTTTAAAAAAACAGAGGCTGCTGAGACGCAGGTGAAAGACCAGCCCGGACAGTTCCTTGTCAGAGGGGAAACATTTTTTCGCAAGGGTGATTTTGTAAAGGCCGCCCAGACATGGGAACAGGCCATAAAGTTTCTGAACACGGAGGAAGAAACTTATCTCCGCACGGTCATATCTCTGGCTGATGCGTACTGCTCCCTGGGACATTATCAAAAACCCTTGTCATTCCTTCGTGAGACCTTATCTGCTATTGAGAAAGAAAATTTTCCTTATCATAATGCGCTGGTTCTCAGCCGTCTTGGTGATCTTTTGCTTTGTCTCGGAAATGTCACGCAGGCGGAGGATTATCTGAAAAAGGCCGAAAGAGAAGCCCGGTTCGCGAACAGACCTTGTTTGCTGGCAGGTGTTTTAAACAATTTGGGAAATGTGCTTGCCGCGGATGAAGATTATCAGGGAGCAATGACAGCCTACGAGAAAAGTCTTTATATTATTGAAAATTCAGCTAAAACGGTCTGTGATCTGTCTCCGCTAAAATCAAAAATTTTAATCAATCTCACGCGTGTCAGACTGATGACGGGCGAGTATGCTGAGGCTGTCAGCACGCTGGATGACACGCTGCTTCAAATCCGAAATCTTGGAGATTCTCATCACAAGGCTTCGGACCTTATCTCCCTGAGTTTGCTTGCCCGGGATATTCAGGACAGGTATACGCCGTGTGCCAGTCATCTGAAGCGTGTTGCTTATGGGTCACTGAACCAGGCAAAACAAATTGGCGACATGCTGAAAGACGACCGTATCCTTTCGTACAGTTACGGATATCTGGCCCGATTTTCCAAAGACAACGGAGATGATGCCGAGGCCGTCCGTCTGACTCGCCGTGCGTTATTTTTCGCGCAGCAGGGGAATCATTCTCCTGAAATTTCATATCTCTGGCAATGGCAATTGGGAAGGCTGTTCAGAGCTTTGGGCGACACCGAGAAATCTGTCAGCGCTTACAGCGACACCATCCGCACACTGGATCCCGTGCGTAAGGAGTTTTTTAACGGGTACCGCGGTCAGGAAGACATATTTGATGAGAAGGTGAAACCTGTGTATCTGGAACTGGCAGAACTTCATTTAAAAGCCGCGGAAACGGTCAGCGAGAAAAGTGTCCGGGAAAAAAGACTGAGAATCGCCATGGACACGATGGAGCTTCTGAAGGCGGCTGAATTGCAGGATTATTTTGAGGATGAGTGTGTGACTGTCATGCAAAAAGACATTCCGAATGAGAAGTACGCGTATCATCCCCCTCCGCACACTGCGCTCATTTATCCGATTCTCTTTCCTGACCACCTGACATTACTGCTGATTCTCCCGGACAGCGTCATGCAGAAAAATGTCCCGGTCAGTTCCGAAGAAATCAGGGAAAAGGCAAACCTGTTTCGGGAGCGGTTACAGGAGGGAGCGAAAACGAACCGGATTCTTTACTATGCGAATCCGCTTTATGACTGGCTGATACGTTCTGTTGAGGCGGAACTGGCGGCCCGGGAGACAGACACGCTTATTGTCGCGCCGGACGGTGTGCTTCGTCTGATACCGTTCGCCGCGCTGCATGACGGCCGTCATTTTCTCACGGAGAAATACGCGGTTGTCACGATTCCCGGAATCAGACTGACAGATTCCGCATCGGTTTCACTGAAAAAGGTCAGGGTGCTTCTCAGCGGGATTTCCGAAGGCGTCCAGGGGTTTGATCCCCTCCCCGGTGTGGAAAGGGAGTTTGAGGAACTTCGGAAAATCACGACGGGCAGTGAGATGTTGCTGAATCAGGAATATACTGCTGACCATCTTTTTGACGAATTTAAAAAGCGTGACTACTCCGTGGTTCATATCTCCACCCACGGCGTATTTGACAGCGATCCTCGTGATACTTTTCTGCTGACCTACGACAGCAGGCTGACCATGGATCAGCTCGGAGAATTTGTCGCTCTCGGGAGATTTCATGAGAGGCAGCTCGAACTCCTCACCCTGAGCGCGTGTCAGACTGCCCTGGGAGATGAGCGTTCGGCCCTGGGGCTTGCGGGTCTGGCCCTCAGCGCGGGCGCGAAGAGTGCGCTTGCCACCTTATGGTCCGTGTATGATGACTCTGCGTCCCTGGCTGTCACAGAGTTTTACCGGCAGCTCGGGAAACCCGGTATTTCAAAGGCAAAGGCGCTGCAAAATGCACAGAAAAAGCTTATTTCCCGACCGCGTTACAGCCATCCGGCCTGCTGGGCACCTTTCCTGCTGATCGGAAACTGGTCATGATGTTGCAGGGAGATGCTGAGAAAACTTTGACGAAAATTTTCCGGACTGAAACCTTGACGAAATTATTTATGATATGATAAGCTGTCCGCTTTTTGTGCCGCCTCCGACTGCACTCAGACAGACTCACCGCACAGCGTTCCCTTCGACAAGCTCAGGGAACGCCGCAGGCGGCAGAGAAACCCGGCTTTTTCCTTCACGGACGGCGGATCACTCCGGAAAAAAAGCCGGGTTTCTTTTCTGGGTAAATATAGAAAACTTATGGTTAGGTATTTATCATCAAAAGATAAGGGAGATGAGCAACGTGACACAATATGTTCAGACAGGGCTTGAGAGATTTCTTGAGACACCGCCGCGATGGATCTTCGGATACCGGCTCGGACTTTTAGGTAATCCTGCTTCGGTTGACAGACAGTTTCGCCATGCTCGTGAGCTGATTAACCAGCGGTTTCCGGGAAAACTGACGACATTATATTCTCCTCAGCACGGCTTTTTTTCGGAAAAACAGGATAATATGATTGAATCGGATCATATGACCGATCCGGTGCTGGGGATTCCTGTTTTCAGCCTTTACGGTGAAACCCGCATTCCCACCCGGGAGATGTTCGAAAATACAGACATTCTGATTATTGATTTGCAGGACGCGGGCACTCGTGTTTATACTTTTGTTTACACCGCGTCTTACTGCCTTGAAGTGGCGAAAAAATTCGGCAAAAAGGTTCTCATTCTGGATCGTCCGAACCCCGTGGGCGGGTCCGTGACAGAAGGAAACTGTCTGTCTCCCGAATGTGCGTCATTTGTGGGACGTTATCCCATTCCCATGCGACACGGGCTGACCATTGGCGAACTGCTCACCCTGTTCAACGACCACTATGGTATTGGCTGTGATCTTGAAGTTATTCCCATGAAAGGCTGGGACCGGTCCATGTATTTTCAGGATACCGGGCTTCCGTGGATTCCTCCGTCTCCCAATCTCCCCACGCCGACATCAGCCATGGTTTACCCCGGGCAGGTATTGTGGGAAGGAACCAATATATCTGAAGGACGGGGAACAACTCAGCCTTTTGAGATTTTCGGCGCGCCGTTCATTGACACGGAAAGAATTCTTTCGAGTCTGGGACATCGGCAGTTGCCCGGGGCGATCCTCAGAGAAATCGCTTTTGAGCCGACATCCAACAAATGGAGCGGAAGTTTATGCAAAGGGTTTCAGATACATATCACGGATCCTCATGAATATCAGCCTTATATCACATCCCTTAAACTGCTTCAGGCGATTCGTTTTCATCATAAGGAACAGTTCAAATGGAAATCTCCGCCTTATGAATATGAATTTGAACGGCTTCCCATTGATCTTCTCATAGGAAGTGCGGAAATTCGTCAGCGCATGGAAAAATTCGATGATTTGGATGAAATTGCGGCATCCTGGAGAATAGCGCTTGAGGAATTCATTCATATAACCCGGGAGTTTCATATCTACACCCGGGCCAGGATTTAAGAGGTCGGGCTATGCCAATCAATTGAAAAATTTGAAAAACAATTAAAATATTGGAAAGAATGAGAAGAGTAACGGAGATGAAGAATAATGGAAAATATTGATGATCTTAAAAAAAGGCTTGAGGTGTTAGGCGATAAAATCAGGGAGGTAAAAAAAAGGCTGCCGGCTCATTCTGTAAAACCACATCAGCTAATGTCTCTGTTTGAACTTGAAGATGAATACGACGATGTTTTGCTGAAAATCAGGAAAATAAAACAGGGTCAGCAAGGGGGGCGGACCACGACAACCACTTGAAAAATATTCAAAAGCGATTAAATTAGAAGTAATTTCAGGGGCGATATTGTACTTTTTGCCATCAAAAAGGGAGTTATAGAAAGATCAATTAATCTGCCCCCTCGGGGGGCCAAAAAATACTAAGGAGATTCACTTATTAATGATTCTGTCATTTCACCCTATTTTTGAAGGGGATAAAAATATTTTATGCGCGGGGCGTGACCCCGGAAAGGATGACCTTGCCGCGATAAAAGCTGCGGATGCGGTGATTCTGCCCCAGGGATGCAGACAAACCCTCTATGACATGGCGCGGGAAAACTGCCCTCATGTTTTCCCAAATTATGACGCGGAGTTCAAATATCCGGGCAAAATCGGCCAGGCGCATCTGTTTCAGAAAACAAATGTCCCGCATCCGAAAACCGAAACTTATCTGACAGTTGACGACTTCACCCAAGTTTCAAGTTTCAAGTTTCAAGTTTCAAGTTTCAAGTTTCAAGTTTCAAGTTTCAAGTTTCAAGTTTCAAGTTTCCCCTTTGTCTTCAAGTTTGACTGGGGCGGAGAAGGCGATAATGTTTTTCTGATCAAGTCTCACGGAGAATTTCAGGAGGTTTTACAAAAAGCCATCTTGTTTGAAAAGACAGGCCAGAAAGGTTTTTTAATACAGGAATATATTCCATCGAAAAACAGGACATTAAGAGTGGTCATCATGGGTGAGAAAATTATCTCTTACTGGCGAGTTCAGGAAGGAGCAGAATGTTTCTGCGCCAACCTGGCCCATGGTGCTGTCATAGATGCGGAATCTGATCCGGATCTGCAGGCAGAGGCAGTCAGATCAGTGAGGCATTTCTGCAAAAAAACAGGAATTAACCTGGCAGGATTTGATTTTCTTTTTTCTCATGATTCGGAATCCGGAACCGATGTGAACATACCGCTTTTTCTTGAGATAAACTATTTTTTTGGCAGGCGCGGTCTGGGCGGTTCTGAAAAATTTTATGAATTACTTATTACAGAAATCAAAAAATGGACGGAGAACCTGTGATGCAACCTTATGCGATGGATTTGGATGATGCGGATATTCGGAGGGAACGCCAAAAAGCACGAGAACTCAGGGCATCCCAGTGGTGGAAACGCCGTTGTGCAAAAGGCGTGTGTTATTACTGCGAACAGCCCACCTCCCCAAAAGAACTGACCATGGACCATATTGTACCCATCTCCCGCGGCGGCAGAAGCACAAAGGGAAATGTTGTTCCCTGTTGCAAGGAATGCAACAATAACAAAAAACAGCTTCTGCCTATGGAATGGGAGGAATATTTAAATGAAGCCCGTAAACGCTCAGATATTTCCGCTGATTAACTCGGATATCACAGACGCGGAGAACCCTTTTGAATAAAGGAATCTGTAAATTTTTTCTTTTCTTTTTCTAGCGTCTTTTTCTCTGTTCAGGGTCCTGAGCTTTTTCTCAAGTGATCTGCGGGCATTTTCCAGTTCGTCCGCGTCTGTGTGATGATCCTCAAGAATGTTGCTGATCAGTTCCTCATTCAGCCCTTTTTTCTTCATTGAGAAACGAATGCGGCGAAGCCCGTATCCCTTTGTCTGAAGTTCCCGAAGGTAGTATTGGGCGGTTTGTTCATCATTGATATAATTGAACTGTTCGCATTCGGAGATCACCTTTGTAATCACTTCGGCGACAAAGCCGCGCTGTTTCAGTTTCTGTCTGATTTCATACTTGGTATGGTTTCGGCGTGAAAGCAGTCTCACCGCGGCATTCATGGCTTTATTGCATGTTCTTTTGAATTCGCTGTCTTCATTCATTTCAGATTACAACCCCTGGAGTGTGATGAGTATGGTTCCGGCCAGCATGAGCAGTGCGCCGCTGAAACGAAATCCGATATTCGCCTCTTTAAAAAGCAGTTTGCCATAAATAACGCCAAACACAACGCTGAGTCGTTTCACTGAGATCATATAGGCTGCTTTTGTAAGCGAAATAGCCAGTCCGTGAAGGAGCGCGTGCAGGAAGAATATGCCTCCTGCGATGACACCTTTTACAAATTCTTCCCTGAATGTTCTTATGCGGACTTTTCGAAATAACAGGAGAAAGAGGAATAATACGAGATTAAACACTGCGAAAAAAGATAAGGTGAAAAAAAGCGGTGAGGAATGGAGAATGGCTTTTTTTCCTATCACGGCGGCAAAACTGAACAAAAAGGAAAGAATAAACATCAGCCATGACCCTGTTTCTTTGAGAATGGCTTTGAACGGTGCCAGAAAAGACCGCCTACCCGGTTCAATATTGAGAATATAACACCCCGCGCAAATAATCAGTATGCCAAGAATCCCCCATGTATTTGGCATTTCATCCAGGAACACATATCCGGTGACGATCATAAACCCCGGGGTAAAGGCCAGATAAGGGACCGTAAGGGAAAGCGGAGAAACCTTGATGGCTTTCATATAGAGAACAAAGGCCACGCCGTTAAGGGGAATACTGATCAGAAAACTCCAGAAAAAAATTGAGTCAAGCCGCGGCACCGGCACAAACAGCACCGCAATGGCAAAAAGCGGCATACTGTAGAAGAGGGGACACATAGCCATTTCATAAGGACTGAGATGAGAGAAAAATTTTTTCATCCAGGCATCCTGGGAAGAAACCGCCAGCGCAGCCAGAAGTGAGAGAATAAACCAGAGCATCAGGAAATACTTGCAAGTAAATTTTTTTTCATAGAATTTCTCTTGTTTCCTCAGACAGTTCAGCCAAGTTTCATAAATCCGGAGTGCAAAAATAAAGCGAAGCGATTTTTTGCATAAATCATAAATCCGGAGTGCAAAAATAAAGCGAAGCGATTTTTTGCATTTTACCGGATTCTTTTTATATCCGATGCAAAAAACCGCTTCGCTTTATTTTTGCACTCCGGAAAAGATTCTTGTACTGCTGAGGGTGGGATTTTATCCCACCGATCTTAACTTTTCAAAAATGAGCGGATAAAGTCTTTTACTTCGTCTTTTCCTCTGAAAATCCCATAATGTCCCTCACAGAGAATATCAGCCTCAAGGGAAATGAGCAGATTCAGAGAGCGCAGATAGTCTTCCTTGTTCGACAGAAGACTCGAATCCAGGGGGCCGTGAACATCCTGTCCGAAAAGCACCCGAAGTCCGTCTGACTCCGTGAGATAGGCCACCGACCCCGGGGAATGTCCCGGAATATGGATGGCCTGAATGATCCTTCCTCCCAGTTTGATATCTTCCTGTGCCCCGGACAATTTTCTATCCACAGCAAAAGGAGTCATTCCTGAACCATACCAGCTTGCGGCAGTTACAATGGGATTTCCCTGCTCAAGAAACGGAGCATCCAATTCGTGAGAAATAACCTTACAGTGAATCTCATCTTTCAGGGCCTTTGCACCGCCCGTATGGTCAAAATGACAATGCGTAAGCAGAAGGTATTCAATCGCATCTGTGCTGACACCGCATGCACGGATGTTTTTTAGCAGTTTTTTATGTGAGCCGCCGCAGCCCGCGTCCACAATTGCTGCATGACCATCAAAATTGATCAGATAAATGGCCGCATCCTCGTATGAAGTAAGTCCCCCGCCGCCGATCTGGAATATTTCATCTGTGATCTTCATTGTAATGACCTTTGCATTGAATTTGCCTGTTTTGATAAAACGCGCAATTGGTTCTGAAATCGCCTGCCTCAATTTATATTCGGCTCTTCTATCACCATAACATTGTCATTTGCAATAAATATTTTCACTAGTCTTTTTCTTGAAATCTATAACAATTTGAATTTATCCAATTTCTGTTTTTTTCTCGTTCCCACGCTTTGCGTGGGAATGCAGGACAGACGCTTTGCGTCCTGATCTCAGTATCATGTGCTAAGACCACAACTCATTATTTCTTTTACCGTGAAAATACATTTTGAAAAGCCGGGTTTTTTATCTGAAAACATTTTCATAACCGGGGGCAAAAAACCCGGCTTTTTTATGAGCGTTTATTGGCTAATGATTTTTCGGACAAAGTTTGCAACCCCGTCCGAAACGTTTGTTTTCGGGGGTCGGAAAATATTTCGGACGGGGTTGCAAACCCCGTCCGGCAGATCCGATCCTGACATTATCAATTATCAATTGAAGGCGTTCCATCACATAAAGGTTCCGGGTGTCTGTCCTGACATCAAAACACAAAGCCTTTAACATCAAAGGCTTATGTTCCATCACATAAAGGTTCCGGGTGTCTGTCCTGACGTAAAAATGAGAAAAATGGCAATAGTAATTTTTGTTCCATCACATAAAGGTTCCGGGTGTCTGTCCTGACTTATGAAGTAACTCCTTATGGAAAAGAGTTTGAAGTTCCATCACATAAAGGTTCCGGGTGTCTGTCCTGACGAATGATTTCGTCAACAACGGTCGTATGACCGGTTCCATCACATAAAGGTTCCGGGTGTCTGTCCTGACAAAAAGATGAAGAAACTGTCATTTTTCCTTCTGCAGTTCCATCACATAAAGGTTCCGGGTGTCTGTCCTGACAAAACAGACCTTGACCTCGCCGCTTTTTACGAGTTCCATCACATAAAGGTTCCGGGTGTCTGTCCTGACTTTCTTTGATAGTGTAACAGATGATAATGTAGGTTCCATCACATAAAGGTTCCGGGTGTCTGTCCTGACTAATCTGGGAGAAGAAGAAATTTCTTCCTTGTTCCATCACATAAAGGTTCCGGGTGTCTGTCCTGACACCATCGATGGCTGGGGATTTGCTCCAAAAGCCGAGGTTCCATCACATAAAGGTTCCGGGTGTCTGTCCTGACCAACTTGGAAGTTGCCTTGGAAAATGCAGATTTTTCGTTCCATCACATAAAGGTTCCGGGTGTCTGTCCTGACTTTTTTCCCAGGTGACATCAATGATGACGGAGTTCCATCACATAAAGGTTCCGGGTGTCTGTCCTGACCGGCTGACCAAGCTTGGTCCGGCCGGGTGGAGTTCGTTCCATCACATAAAGGTTCCGGGTGTCTGTCCTGACTCCGGAGTCAGGTCCATAGGGGACCGGACTCAAAGTTCCATCACATAAAGGTTCCGGGTGTCTGTCCTGACTTGGAGGACCCACAGGAGGGAGCGTTTTGACAGGTTCCATCACATAAAGGTTCCGGGTGTCTGTCCTGACTTAACATCAATGGAGCTGGTTACACCAGTTGTTCCATCACATAAAGGTTCCGGGTGTCTGTCCTGACAGTCTCAGGTGCTAAAACGGCCGACAATTTGACGTTCCATCACATAAAGGTTCCGGGTGTCTGTCCTGACTAAGGCGATTACATATTGCCTTTATTGTTGAAACGTTCCATCACATAAAGGTTCCGGGTGTCTGTCCTGACTGTACTAAAAGAAGCCTACGCGGGTCTTAAAGAACGTTCCATCACATAAAGGTTCCGGGTGTCTGTCCTGACACGCCTTTCATTGGCATAACGCCAAACCTGATCTGGTTCCATCACATAAAGGTTCCGGGTGTCTGTCCTGACAATGCAGAGACGTCTATGACAGCCATGACTGGTGCTGTTCCATCACATAAAGGTTCCGGGTGTCTGTCCTGACATGTAGCTGGCGATGGTGGTGCAGCCATTAACGTTCCATCACATAAAGGTTCCGGGTGTCTGTCCTGACAAAACAGACCTTGACCTCGCCGCTTTTTACGAGTTCCATCACATAAAGGTTCCGGGTGTCTGTCCTGACCTCCAGATGATTTAGATGAAGTCATTTTTCAGTCGTTCCATCACATAAAGGTTCCGGGTGTCTGTCCTGACTATGGCGTCCAGGACAATGGCACGATTGCTGTGGCGTTCCATCACATAAAGGTTCCGGGTGTCTGTCCTGACAATTACAAACTTTTTACTGCAGCAGTTTTTGGTTCCATCACATAAAGGTTCCGGGTGTCTGTCCTGACCCGGAGATCTTCAGCGGGCATCCGATGTCGTGGTTCCATCACATAAAGGTTCCGGGTGTCTGTCCTGACTTAATTTTTACCTGCTTGAATTTTAAGTAGGTTCCATCACATAAAGGTTCCGGGTGTCTGTCCTGACTAAGGTGGAATTTAAAACCACTTTTGCTGGCGAGTTCCATCACATAAAGGTTCCGGGTGTCTGTCCTGACAGGGCCAGCAGGGTTTGAACGTTAACGGAGCGTTCCATCACATAAAGGTTCCGGGTGTCTGTCCTGACCCCCCTCGAAAATTTCAAAAAATGGCTTTTCTGATTTTGAACTTTCGTTAAATTCGTTTTATTATCAGAGAGATAATGACCGCCATTTTCGTTGTTAAGGCTCGTAAGTGTCATTTTGGCTTTTCACCCGGTTTACTGCTAAAAACCTGCCAACATATTGTTTTAATACAAAATAAACTAACTTTTTTCGAAAAAAGGCACCCGGAATTAACATATCGTTAAAAATAAGATAGTTACAAATTTCACCTTTCAGAAAATGAAATTTTTTTTTCTGACAATCAGATTGCCGGCAAAACTGACACCCGGATTTTTTCCAGACCTAACTTTTTATTTTGCGATTGTCAAACTATTTTCCTGCCTGTTAAGTACCTGAGCAAAAGTTTTTTATATTTGCCCGGAAAGAAACCCGGCTTTTTTCCCGGAATGATCCGCCGCCCGTGAAGGAAAAACCCGGGTTTCCCCGCCGTTCGCAGAAAAAAGATATAAAAAACGGTAGTCCTGCAAGGGGAGTGATGAATCTCGTTCAATCCCCTGATTATCGGGAGACTGAATCTCATACCAGCCATTTTTAAAGCCAATTCCAATATAACACTAACTGTCCAAAATTGCTCACAGTTCAGAAAATGCCCGGTAGGTGAGCGACTGAGTGGGAAAACCATATCTCAGTCACTCAGTCCGGAACAAATTTTTCATCAAAAAAAATTATCCACTGTCAGTTCATCATGTGCCCATGGTCCAGGATGCCAAATATTCTTTCTGTTCAGGCGTGAGATCATCAATTGTCACGCCCATAGCCGCGAGTTTTTCTTTTGCAATCTGCATATCTATTTTTTCAGGAACCGGATAAACATTTTTCTCAAGCGACACGCTGCTCTTCACCATATATTCAATACTTAACGCCTGATTGGCAAAGCTCATATCCATAACACTGGAAGGATGTCCCTCTGCTGCGGCAAGGTTAATCAGCCGTCCCTCGCCAAGCACATTAATCCGCCTGCCATCTTCAAGAACATTCTCCTCCACAAATGGCCTTACATATCGTGTTGATTTTGTAAGCTCCTTTAAGCCATCAAGATCCAGTTCCACGTTAAAATGGCCTGAATTTGATATAATGGCACCGTCCTTCATGACATTGAAATGTTCTTTCCGTATGACATTAATGTTACCTGTGACGGTGCAGAAAAAATCACCGATTTTAGCGGCATCCTCAATCGGCATGACACCAAACCCGTCCATGACAGCCTCAAGCGCGGCAACCGGATCCACCTCGGTGACAATCACATTCGCTCCCATTCCCCGTGCCCGCATGGCAAGGCCCCTTCCGCACCATCCGTATCCGCAGACAACAAAATGGGTTCCGGCAAGCAGACGGTTTGTCGCACGAATGATGCCGTCAATGGTGCTTTGCCCCGTACCATACCGGTTATCAAAAAAATGCTTTGTCTGGGCATCATTTACAGCGATGATGGGGTATTTTAAAACCCCTTCCGCGGCCATGCTTCTGAGGCGAATAATTCCCGTGGTGGTCTCTTCGGTGCCGCCCTTCACCTCATTTATAAGTTCTGAGCGCTCAGAATGAAGCGTGGAAACCAGATCTGCCCCGTCATCCATTGTATATTGAGGTTTGTTGTCCAGAAGCGAATTAATATGCTTGTAATAGGTTTTATTGTCCTCGCCTTTTATGGCAAAAACCGGAATCTCATCATGCTTTACAAGTGACGCGGCCACATCATCCTGGGTACTCAGCGGGTTGGACGCGCAAAGAAAAACGCTGGCTCCGCCGGCTTTTAGCGTCTGCATCAGGGAAGCCGTTTCTGTGGTGACATGCAAACAGGCACCGAGACGTACTCCGTTTAACGGTTTCTCTGACTCAAACCGTTTTCGGATGCGGTTTAAAACCGGCATACTCTGGTTTGCCCATTCAATACGCAGTTTTCCTTCCTCTGCCAATTGTATATCTTTAATATCAAAATCCATTTATTTATTAACTCCTTTTTTAAATTGTCGGGGAACGGAGCGAAGGGTCCGTTAGTAATGAATGAGCGATCCAGATAGCTGATAACAGTTCACCGCCCCTCGCCCCTCATCTCTTACCCTCGCCCCCGTTACAATCCGGCTTTTTCTCTGATGATTTCCGCCATATTTGTTTTTTCCCATGTAAATTCAGGTTCACTTCGCCCGAAGTGTCCGTATGCGGATGTTTTTCGATAGATCGGTCGCAGAAGGTCAAGATATTCAATGATGGCGGAGGGCCTCAGGTCAAAAACCTCATTGATGATTTCTTTAACTCGTTGTTTGGGGACAACGCCCGTTTTCATAAGATCTACCATTATGGACACGGGCTTTGACACGCCAATGGCGTAAGCAAGCTGCACTTCACATTTTTTTGAGATGCCAGCTGCCACGATGTTTTTGGCAATATGTCTGGCCATGTAAGATGCGCTTCGGTCCACTTTGGAAGGATCCTTTCCGGAAAAACATCCGCCGCCGTGACTTCCCTGTCCGCCATAAGTGTCAACAATAATTTTCCGTCCGGTAAGCCCGCAGTCCCCCATGGGACCGCCAATGACGAATCTGCCGGTGGCATTGATAAAATAACGGGTATCTCCGTCTATCATTTCCCGAGGAATCACCTTCTTTATAACTTCCTCGATAATGGCCTCTTTCAATTCTTCGGAAGTGACATCCGGTTTGTGCTGTGCCGCGATAACCACCGTGTCAACCCGTTTTGGTGAACCGTTTTCGTATTCAATGGTTACCTGGGATTTGCCGTCAGGCCGGAGAAAATCCAATGCGCCGTTTTTTCGGACCGTGGTAAGCCGGTGGCAGAGCTTGTGTGCAAATGTGACAGGCATCGGCATTAATTCAGGGGTTTCATCAGAAGCAAAACCAAACATAAGTCCCTGGTCACCCGCGCCCTGATCTTTGTCCGGAGCGGTGTTCACTCCCATGGCAATATCCGGAGACTGATGGTCAATACTGGTAACAACAGAACAGGTTTGCCAGTCAAAACCCATCTGGGATGAATGATATCCGATGTCCCGGATCGTATTCCGAACCACCTGGGGCATATCCACATAACAATCGGTTGTAATTTCTCCGGCAATAAAAGCCAGACCTGTTGTTACAAGCGTCTCACAGGCAACCCGGCAGTTCCTGTCCTGTGCCATGATTGCATCTAATATGGAATCTGATATCGCGTCAGCAACTTTGTCGGGATGGCCTTCGGTTACAGATTCGGAAGTGAAAAAAAACGGTTCTTTACTCATAAATGTTCTCCTTTTTATTGTCATTTTATAAACACAATGACAAAAATGGATATTAAAAGACTTCCGAAATTTTCAAAACTTCGGAAGTCTGATATTCCTCTGTATATTTTTCAAATGACAAATGACAAAATTCACGGGAAAGGTCAATGGGGTGAAAACAGTATTCAGGGGTAGCTATTCTTACCTCTGAGAGCCGGGTATATCCAATATCATATTATCTATCACCCGGGTTTTTCCGACCTTGACGGCCAGGGCCATCAGTGCTGGTTTGCTGATGGTTTCCATATCAGCAAGGGTTTCAGGATCGCAAATGGTAATATAATCTATGGCCGTTCCCGGATGGGATGTGATAAGTTCCGAAGCCGCGCGGATGATCTCTGCCGCGTCGGTTATTCCGTTCTCAAGCAGTGTCTGAGCCTTTTTCAGCGACGCATAAAGAGAAAGCGCGGAAACTCGCTGATCAGGTGTCAGATAACTGTTTCGTGAACTCATGGCAAGGCCGTCAGTTTCCCTTACCGTGGGATGTCCCACAATTTCAATGTCAAAATTCAGGTCTTTCACCATTTGGCGAATAACAGCAACCTGCTGATAATCCTTCTGACCGAAGATGGCAAAATGAGGTTTGACAATGTTAAATAGCTTGGTGACAACCGTTGCAACGCCTCTGAAATGAACGGGTCTGGAAATTCCGCACAAATGATTCGGGAGGTCTTCCAGTTTCACATAGGTCTGAAAATTCTTGCCATACAGTTCTTTTTCATTTGGCGCAAAAATTGCGTTCACCCCTTGTTTTTCCGCAAGTTCGCAATCTCTCTCAAAACTTCTCGGATAGGATTCCAAATCTTCTCCGGGGCCAAACTGAGTGGGATTGACAAAAATACTGATGACCACATCATCACAGCGGTTACGCCCTTCTCTCATAAGAGACAGATGTCCTTCATGGAGAAATCCCATGGTGGGAACAAAGGCAATTGTTTTACCGCTGCGTCTTATCATATCGGAGCGTTTCTGTATTTCTTTGACTGTCTTTATAATTTCGATGGCTCGTACCTCTGTATGAAAGTGTTAGGTGTTAGGTGTTAGTAGGTGTTAGGTGTTAGGTGTCAGGTGTTAGTAGGTGTTAGGTGTTAGGTGTTAGGTGTTAGGTGTTAGGTGTTAAGTGTTAAGTGTTAGGTGTTAGGTGTTAGGTGTTAAGTGTTAAGTGTTAGGTGGGGTGATGAAAATGTTTCCAAGGCTCTGAAAAAGCTGATCCCGTTTTTGTTCCCCGCATTTTTTGACTGCCTGATTTTTAAGTCATAAAAAAATTGCGGAATAAAAATGGGATCGCAATTGTCAGCCGGGTTTGTGACATTTTCATCACCCCAGGTGTTGGGTGTTGGGTGTTAGGTGTTAGGAAAAATTCTGAAACTTTTATGTTTCGTTGTAATCCCCGGGTCATGAACTCTATTTAAAAATTTTCGTAATATCAAAGACTCATGGCCGGGATGATTCCCCCGGTCATGAAAATGTACTGACACCTAACACCTAACACCTAACACCTACTAACACCTGACACCTGACACCTAACACCTAACACCTACTGACACCTAACACCTAACACCTACTGACACCTAACACCTAACACCTACTAACACCCAACACATTTGTTTCCGCATCAGGAAAACGAAGGATAAAACACCCTTTGCCAAATGTCAACCTACAGTTTTAATCAAAATAGGCAGATGCGGAACCTCCGTGTCCGAGGGCGGGGTAATCCGACATTACCAGTTGGACATCATTTCCTCTCCCCGGCGTTTTGCTATTTTGTTCTGCAACTTATGGAATCGCTTACTCATAACCGTTGCCAGGTTAGACATCACCGAATATCCGAGTCTGGTATCTTTTTCAAAAAGTTCGAGAAGTTTTTTGCTGTCCACCCTTGCCACCCTGCAAACTCTGCTGGCGCAATAACATGAAAGCGTCATTTTGTAAGGTGGAACCAGGCTTGACCGTCCGAAGGCCATTGTTTCCGATATGGAAGACAGCGTACGTTCATCCGATCCCTCGGTTTCAGGCGAATCCAACCGGAGATCAACCTCTCCCCCTGTCATCATATAGAGATGGGTAGCGTCCTCTCCCTCATCAAAAAGTTTGTCCCCGCGCTGAAACTCCTTTTCCTCGCAACAGCTCTGAATAACAGCCAGCTGATCATCATTAAGACCTTTGAAAATTTCGACTTTTTCCAGAAAATCGAGACTGATCATAATACCTCCTTTTAAAATTGAGGACTGAATAATTTTTCAATTTTCAATTCTCAATTTTCAATTTTCAATTTAAAAAATGGCTCCGAATTTGCACTTTTCAAAGCAGGTCATGCACTTTATACATTTGTCCTTTTGGATGACAGCAACATCTTTCTTCTTCCAGGTAATTGCCTCTGCGGGACAATGTCTGAAACACGCGCCGCATTTTGAACACAGGTCCGGATCAATTTCAAATTTCAACAGGGCCACACAACGCTTTGCCGGACATCGTTTTTCATAGATGTGCGCCTCATATTCATCTCTGAAATATCTCAGCGTGGAGAGAACCGGATTCGGGCCTGTCTGTCCCAGACCGCACAGGGCGGATTCTTTGATAACAGAAGAGAGTTCCTCCAGGTCTTCAATATCTCCGGGCTTTCCTTTTCCCTCGCATATTCTGTTCAGAATTTCCAAAAGCCGGCGGGTTCCTTCACGGCACGGCGTGCATTTTCCGCAGGATTCGTCCTGAATAAAATCCATAAAAAAACGGGCCATGTCAACCATGCAGGTATTTTCGTCCATGACGATCATTCCGCCGGATCCCATGATGGCCCCGACCTTGGCGATTTCTTCGTAATCCACAGGAATATCAAGGTGTTGTTCAGGAACACAGCCGCCTGAGGGACCGCCCAGCTGCACAGCTTTGAATTCCTTCTTGTTGGGAATACCGCCGCCAATGTCAAAGACAATTGTTCTCAGGGATATTCCCATGGGCACTTCCACCAGCCCGATATTGTTCACATCTCCGGAAAGCGCAAAGACTTTTGTTCCCTTGCTTGTTTCGGTGCCCACGCCCGAATACCACTCACCTCCGTTTAATATAATCTGGGGAACATTGGCAAGGGTTTCGACATTGTTTAAAATGGTGGGCTTTTCCCACAACCCCTTTTGCGCGGGAAAAGGCGGACGGGGCCGGGGCATTCCCCGTTTTCCCTCAATGGAACGCATCAGAGCGGTTTCTTCTCCGCAGACAAACGCACCGGCCCCTTCGTAAATTTCTATATCAAAATCAAAGCCGGTTCCGAGGATATCCTCTCCTAAGAGACCATATTCCCTGGCCTGCTGAATGGCAATGGTGAGTCTGCGGATTGCCAGAGGATATTCTGTCCTGGCATAGATATAGCCCTTGTGGGAATTGATGGCCCGGGCCGCGATGATCATTCCTTCGAGAACCGCATGAGGATCAGCTTCCAGAATACTTCTGTCCATGAAAGCGCCCGGGTCCCCCTCATCCGCATTACAGAGGACATATTTGATATCTCCGGGACTTTTGCTGGCAAATTCCCATTTAAGACCCGTGGGAAATCCGGCTCCGCCCCGGCCCCTGAGTCCTGAAATTTTCATCTCTTCTATAATTTGTCCGGGTGTCATCTCCTGTAATGCTTTGGCAGCACCGAAATAACCGTCCCTGGCGATATAATCGTCAATCACCTCAGGATCAATGAGCCCCTTGTTTCGCATCACCCGGAGCATCTGATGTGAGAAAAAAGGGATTTCATTCATGGTGGGGATCGTTTCTTCGGACGCAGGTTCCACATAAAAAAGTTTTTCCACAGGGCGGCCCTTGAGAAGATGTTCCTCCACAATCTCCGGCACATCTTTCGGCTTAATCTTCTGGTAAAAGATTCCTTCTGGCTGAACCAGCATCACAGGCCCCAGGGTACAGAATCCGTTACAGCCTGTTTCCACAATCTGAACTTCTTCCGAAAGCCCCTGACGTTCAAGCTCTTTTTCAAAGACCTCCCGAACCGCCGGACTTGTCGCACTGCATCCTGTGCCGCCACACAACATCAACTGTGTTCTTATCTTGCTCATTGCTTTCTCCTGAAGAATTCTGAAGTTTGAAAACTCGGAAGTCTGAAATCTATCCCCTGGCCAGGGCAAAGTCAGTCTGGACTTCGCCTTTAAGCACATGCCTCTTGAAGACCTGACGCATTTTGTTTGCGTTCATATGCTGATAGATAACCGGCGTCTTTCCTTGTATTTCCACCGTGACATTTGGTTCGCTGCTGCACATTCCCAGACATCCCGAGGCAACCACCTGGATGTTCTCGTGATCTGCCTGACCTAATTCTTCCATGAGGGTTTCCATCACCTCACGGGCACCTGCCGCGATCCCGCACGTTCCCATGTGAACAATGACTTTGATATCTCCCTTTTCACCTCTTAACGTCATTTTTTTTGAAGCGTTTTCTTTTATCTTTTTAAGGTCCTGTATGGTCAGTTTTCCCATAATTTTCCTCCTTGGTGAGGGGGCAAGGGGCAAGAGGCAAGAGGCGTTGGGATTGGAGATTAGCCAAATCCCCAAATCCCCAAGCCTCAAGCCCCAAGCCCCAGGCCCCAAGCCTTATTCATATTTTTCGAGAATATCAATAATGCTCTTTGAACTTGTATGCCCGTAAATATCCTCGTCAACTACCGACACAGGGGCAAGTCCGCATGCCCCCAGACACCTTATGGCTTCTAAAGAAAAACGTCTGTCCTGGCTGGTTCCTCCTTCTTTTAACTGATATTGATCACAGATTCGTCCGATGACTTCTTTTATGCCTTTTACATAACATGCGGTGCCCATACATACTTTTATGGTATGCCTGCCTTTCGGCTCCATTGAGAAAAGTGAATAAAAAGAGGCGACTCCGAAAACTTCGCTGGCGGAAAGATTAAGCCCCCGGCTGATGTGATCCATCATCTCCGCGGGCAGATAACCGACAATGTTCTGGCACTCCCTCAGAACAGGAATAACTGAACCGGATTTTGTCCGGTTTGCCGTAATAATTTCGTTAATCTTTTCCCACATATTTTCTGTAATGTCAGGGTGGTAAGGGTGTATATCATGCAGCATGTTCAGGTCTCCCAATATGTTAAATGAAAAGAACTGTGAAAAAAAGCTGATGAATAGCATTCATAATCAGCAGGCCACAATTCCCCTTCTGAGGGTGAAAGCACTGTCTGAAATCATATCTCCCTGCCCCTTCAAAGGGGGAATTTCCAGTATTTCTGATTTGCTGATTATATTTCATAACAATCATAAAATGTCAATGAGATCATCTGCATCTTTCATTTTTTGAGTATGTCTTTGCTTATGACCATGGTCAGAGTCCGTTTTTTTAAAAAACAAAATCTGTTCAGACTTCCGAAATTTTCAAAATTTCGGAAGTTCTCACCCCGGAATCAGATGAGCAAATTTTCTGAAACTCATCACTTCCTTTTTTTTAAAATTATCATAAGAATTACAGATAGTCGGCTCAAAAAAGACCACGCCCGCCGATTCCTGATTATTCCCAATTTCTGATATCAAATATGATCATATTACCCTGACGTGAACCAGGCAATGTCGGAAAATTTTACACTGAATTACACAATTTTCTCAAATAGATTATAATTTTTCTAATAGGGTAACAAATGGGCAATAAAAATAATTCTAAGCGTATAACATTCTGATCTTAAAATATATAGTTTATTTTATGATAGTTCAGTCTCTGTTATTTTGTCCGGGATATGATAAAAAAATTGTAAAATTTTCCGACACCTTTTTGCTGTTTTCGGCCACTGTATGTTAAGTACCCGATCAAAAGTTTTTTATACATCTCTTTTTCTGCGAACAGCGGAGAAACCCGGCTTTTTCCTTCAGGGACGGCGGATCATTCCGGGAAAAAAGCCGGGTTTCTTCCCCGGGCAGATATTGAAAACTTATGGTTAGGTACTTATGTAAAAATATATTTTATTTTAATTTCAGGTTGTTAATAAAAAAAGCGCATTTCGGAGCAAAAAAAGGTGTCTGAAAATTTGACACTGCTCCTGCCGGGATTTTCCTGATAGTTAATCAGTTAGTTAAATATCCGTACGTTGTAATTGCTGGCATGGTTTTTTCATAAAATTGTCAGCAGTCTGACTGAAAACCTCCGAGGTTTTCAAAACCTCGGAGGTCTGAGCCAGAAGGTCTGAGGTGATTTCTAATATATGAAAAAACAGAACTCAGATTTTTTTCATTTTTTTCGATTCTGTAACCTATCTGTAACTTTTGGTATGTTATGAAAGCATTCAGATAAAACTTTCAAAATGATGAGAGCTTGAAAATTCTGAGTGCGACGCCAGAAGCGTATCATAAAATGTTCGCACAGGTGCTTAAATTATTTACAAGACAGAGCCAAACCCGTCGTGAGACGGTGACGGAAAGCCACGGGTCTTAAATGAAAAGGCATCGGGGTTGCCTTTTAGTAAGAGCAGAGGTGATCCGGCTTTTTTTCATTGTATAGGAAATTATAAAATTCGGCGTGCAGTCTCTGCACAGATTATATGTAATAAAAAGGGCGGTGAGAAATAGTGACGGATCATGCCTGTCGTTTTTATCTGTAGGATATTCAAACCTTTATTTATAAATCTTAATTTATAAGGAGGCCAGGAATGAACATGAAAAATGTAATGACGTATTTTACAATGGTATTAACGCTTCTCTTCTGTGTTGCCTCACAGCAGGTTTTCGCTGAGGAAGTGATTGGTAAGACAGACGTAATTCATCAGAGCACTGCACATCCGTATTCAGCCAAAAGTGCCGGTGAGACAGTTGAATCTTTCAAGGTCAGCAGGAAAGATGCAACATTCATTATTTTACATTTCAGCAATTTTTCCATTAATGACCGCGATTCTGTCGAGATTAGGGACGCCAAAGGGCTTCTGCGGCAGGTCATTACAAATGATAATCCTGGCAAGACTGATTTTTGGGCATTTGCCGTGGACGGAGATACTGCTGTTGTAAATTTGATCTCAGGGGCCGCGGGACCAGAAGCCTATGGCTTTGACATTGATCAATATGGTTATGGCATAGCAACTGTAATGGCTGAATCCATATGCGGTTCTGATGACAAGGTTGATATTGAATGTGTTGCAGAGACAGAGCAGTATGAACAAGCAAAAAGTGTTGGTAAGATGCGTTTCCAGGAGGCTGGCTTGTGGTATAGCTGCACCGGGTTTTTAGTCTCTGATGAAGGTCATTTTCTTAGCAACGAACATTGTGTCAGCTCTCAGACGGTTTTAGACACGTTACAGGTTTATTTCAACTATCAGAACAGCACTTGTAACGGAGAGACATTGGCAGCCTATGACACATATTACGGGGACACCTTTCTCGTAGCCAATTACGAAAATGATTGCGCACTGATGACCTTGGAAGGAAACCCCCAGTCTGAATATGGTTACCTGGCGCTTGATCCCAGGGATATGGTGCTGAACGAAACAATTTACATCCCGCAACATCCTGGCGGATATCCAAAAGAATATGACGAAGGACCGGTTGTCGCTCCTGTTGCTGATGGTGAGACACCAGACAGCGATTTCGGATACAGGGCTGATACAGAAGGCGGAAGTTCCGGTTCCCCTGTACTCTCCATGACAGACCACAAAGTTGTTGGTTTGCACCATTGGGGAGGTTGTGATTCTGAGCGCGGACACAACCAGGGTGTGCTTATGAAAAATGTTTATCCTGTGATTGAGTCGTTTTTACCTGCTGGTTCATCGTGGCATGTTGCCGTAAATGGCTCAGATACAGCCGGAGATGGTTCTCCTGACAATCCTTTCGGAACCATCCGGCATGCCATTGATATGGCGAAAAATGGCGACAGAGTAATCGTTGCCGACGGCACTTATACTGGCTCGGGCAATAAGAATTTGGATTTCAAAGGCAAAGCCATAACGGTTCAGTCTGAAAACGGGCCTGATCATTGTATGATCAACTGTGAAAATAAGGGACGGGCTTTCTGTTTTCATAACGGAGAAGATGGAAACTCGGTGCTGTCCGGCTTTACCATTATTAATGGTCTGGCAGAGGACGGCGGCGGAATTTATTGCAATAATTCCTCCCCGGCGATTACCAACTGCACTGTCAGCGGAAATTCCGCGAACAACTACGGCGGCGGAATTTATTGCTATGATTCCTCCTCCCCGGTGATTACCAACTGCATTGTCAGCGGGAATTCAGCAGACGTGGGCGGCGGGATGTCTTGCTATAATTCTTCATCTCCGACCCTTACCAACTGCACTGTCAGGGGGAACTCGGCAGAGGACGGCGGCGGGATTCATTGTTATGCTTCCTCTCCGGCGATTACCAACTGCATTGTCAGCGGGAATTCGGCAGATGTGGGCGGCGGGATGAGTTGCTATGATACCTCTGCCCCGACCCTTGTCAACTGCACTGTCAGCAGGAATTCGGCAAATAACAGCGGCGGCGGGATGAGTTGCTATGATTCTTCTGCCCCCACGATCACCAACTGTATTTTCTGGGGGGATTCGCCGAATGAATTTTTCATCAATGCCACTCCGGTTGTCACGTATTCTGATATACAGGGGGGATACACCGGCACTGGCAATATTAATGCGGATCCGATGTTTGCTGACCCCGGGAACGACGATTATCATCTCACAGAGGGTTCTCTCTGTATTGACACAGGATCAGATAACGCACCTGACGATGACCTTGACGGTAATCAGAGGCCCCGGGGGATCGGGACTGATATGGGGGCTTATGAATGCTTTTTTTTCCCCGGGTGTGGCGGCAGAGATGATTTTGAAACAGGGACGCTCAGCAGACTTCCCTGGCACACAGGCGGTGACGGGGTCTGGCGTGTGCAGAACGAAACAATGCACGGCGGTTCCTATGCGGCAGAGGCTCCTGTTTCTATTGCTGATAGCCAGTCAGCATATCTTGAGATGACACTGAATATCAGCTCACCGGGTTCTGTTTCCTTCTGGTTCAAAGTATCTTCGGAAAACCGATATGATTATCTCCATTTCTGGATTGATGAGGATCGCAAAAAAAGCTGGGCTGGTGAGCTTGATTGGACCCGGGCAGAATTTGATGTGGGTTCG
Source organism: Desulfonema magnum (assembly GCF_017377395.1). GTDB lineage: Bacteria > Desulfobacterota > Desulfobacteria > Desulfobacterales > 4be13 > Desulfonema_C > Desulfonema_C magnum. Next base: position 3,275,632 of record NZ_CP061800.1, read on the forward strand.
GGAGAGCATACATTCCGATGGGTGTATAGCAAAGATGGTTCTGTATCAAGAGGACAAGATACCGCATGGATAGATGATGTTTCACTACCTGCCTGTGATTCTGACTCTGACGGCGACGGCATTTCTGATGATGATGACAACTGCCCTGATGCTTCCAATCCGGATCAGACTGACGCTGATGCAGACGGATGGGGGGCCGTCTGTGAGTGTGATGATGACGATGGAAATGTGAATCCCGGCGCGGCAGAGGTCTGTAACGGCACTGATGATAACTGCGACGGCAGTGTTGATGAAGGATTAACTGGCTGCGAACAGGACTGCCACGGAGACTGGGGCGGCACCGCTTATACGGACAACTGCGGCGAATGTGTCGGCGGCAACACCGGAAAGACGGCCTGCGAACAGGACTGTAACGGCGACTGGGGCGGAACTGCCTATACGGACAACTGCGGTGAATGCGTAGGCGGCAACACCGGAAAGACGGCCTGCGAAAAAGACTGCCACGGCGACTGGGGCGGAACTGCCTATACGGACAACTGCGGTGAATGCGTAGGCGGCAACACCGGGAAAACGGCCTGCGAAAAAGACTGCCACGGTGACTGGGGCGGAACTGCCACGACTGACAACTGCGGTGAGTGCGTGGACGGAAACACCGGGAAAACGGCCTGCGAAAAAGACTGCAACGGTGACTGGGGCGGAACTGCCACGACTGACAACTGCGGCGAATGTGTCGGCGGCAACACCGGAAAGACGGCCTGCGAAAAAGACTGCAACGGTGACTGGGGCGGAACTGCCACGACTGACAACTGCGGTGAGTGCGTGGACGGAAACACCGGGAAAACGGCCTGCGAAAAAGACTGCCACGGCGACTGGGGCGGAACTGCCACGACTGACAACTGCGGTGAGTGCGTGGACGGAAACACCGGGAAAACGGCCTGCGAAAAAGACTGCCACGGTGACTGGGGCGGAACTGCCACGACTGACAACTGCGGTGAGTGCGTGGACGGCAACACCGGGAAAACGGCCTGCGAAAAAGACTGCCACGGTGACTGGGGCGGAACTGCCACGACTGACAACTGCGGTGAGTGCGTGGGCGGAAACACCGGAAAGACAGCCTGCGAAAAAGACTGCCACGGCGACTGGGGCGGAACCGCCACGACAGATAACTGCGATGAGTGCGTGGGCGGAAACACCGGGAAAACTGCTTGCGAAAAAGACTGCCACGAAGACTGGGGCGGAACTGCCACGACTGACAACTGCGGCGAATGTGTCGGCGGCAACACCGGAAAGACGGCCTGCGAAAAAGACTGCAACGGTGACTGGGGCGGAACTGCCACGACTGACAACTGCGGTGAGTGCGTGGACGGAAACACCGGGAAAACGGCCTGCGAAAAAGACTGCCACGGTGACTGGGGCGGAACTGCCACGACTGACAACTGCGGTGAGTGCGTGGACGGCAACACCGGGAAAACGGCCTGCGAAAAAGACTGCCACGGTGACTGGGGCGGAACTGCCACGACGGACAATTGCGGCGAGTGTGTCGGCGGAAACACGGGAAAGACGGCATGTGTTCAGGACTGTAACGGCGACTGGGGCGGAACCGCCACGACAGATAACTGCGATGAGTGCGTGGGCGGAAACACCGGGAAAACTGCTTGCGAAAAAGACTGCCACGAAGACTGGGGCGGAACCGCTTATACTGACAACTGCGGTGAGTGTGTCGGCGGAAACACCGGAAAGGTACCATGTGTTCAGGACTGCAACGGTGACTGGGGCGGCACAGTAATGGATGAAGATCAGGACAATGTTTGCGATGATGTGGATAATTGCCTCGGTATCCCAAATACGGATCAGGCAAACACCGACAACGACGCTCTCGGAGACGCATGTGATAATTGTGTCAGTGTTTCCAACCCGGATCAGACCGATACAGACGGCGATGCTCTGGGAGATGTCTGCGACAATTGTCCTGATATTGAAAACCCGAACCAGGACGACACTGACAGTGATGAAATCGGAGATGCCTGCGATAACTGTCCTGAAACTGAAAACCCGGATCAGGAAGACGCTGACGATGACCAAGTCGGAGATATCTGTGACAACTGTCCTGATGATGCCAATGCGAGCCAGGAAGACGAAGACGGGGATACCATCGGAGATATCTGTGACAACTGCATCAGCATCTCCAATTCGGATCAGGCAGACACGGACGGCGACGGCACAGGCGATATTTGCGATGAGTGCGTTGATGTTGATTCTGATGGTGTTTGTGACGAAGAAGACAACTGCCCCGGCACTCCCAACCCGGATCAGACAGATGCTGACAACGACGGCCTGGGCGACGCCTGTGATGACTGTCTCGATATGGATCAGGACACTGTTTGCGACGAAGAAGACAACTGCCCCGGCACTTCCAACCCGAATCAGGCGGATGCTGACAACGACGGCGCGGGAGATGCCTGTGACAACTGCTCTGACCATGTTAATCCGGAACAGGAGGACACAGATAATGACAATGTGGGAGATGCCTGTGATAACTGCGTGAGTGCTTCCAACCCGGATCAGACGGACACGGATAACGACGGTCAGGGAGATGCGTGTGACCAATGTCCCGAAGATCCGTATAAAATCGAACCAGGCAACTGCGGCTGCGGTGTTCCTGATGACAGAACCGGCGATCTTAATAACGACTGCGTTATAGACCGTGACGATATTAATATTATCAAAAATTATCGCAACCAGGATGCCGAGGTTTGCCCGGAATGTGACATTGACGGAAACGGAACAATCACCATTGTGGACGCGAGAAAACTCGTGCTGCTGTGCGACTGTCCGAGATGTGTCTGTGATTAGCCTCAGAAACTGAGTGTGTCATTGTTCCGGCTGTTGGAAAAGATTTATGCGGGGGCGGGATTTTCAGACCGTCCCCGCCCGCGGCCCGAAGCAATGAACAAAACCGACATATTTTAAGGAGAATATTATCATGAAAAAACAGGGAAAAAAAATTCTGATTTGTTTGACAGCGACTCTCACAGCAGTGTTTTTCATTGCTCAGGTATGGGCCGCAAATCTGTCTTTTGACCCGTCTGATATGGTCATCCGCGTTGGCGGGATGACCGATGTGGATATTATTGTTTCGGGGCTGGAAAATGATGATCTGGGCACATTTGATTTCAACGTAAATTATGACGATACAGTTTTGGATTTTACTGGTTACACGCTGGGAAGCGGATTGGGAATTGTCAGTTCGGATGGTTCAGGGGATGCGGAAGACTGGAGCGAGGGCGATCTCGGAGGCGGCAGGATACATCTCAGTGAGCTTTCCATCCTTGATGATCTGAGTTCCCAGCCGGATGCTTTCACCCTGGCAACACTTTCTTTTACCGGAAGCGGCTTTGGAATTAGTGACCTGTCATTTTCCGAAAGCGATCCGAATTTACCAATTCTCAGCGATTTATGGGCGGACCCGCTTTCCTCAGCCCTGGAAAGCGGAAGTGTCAGTGTCAACGCAGTTCCCATCCCCGGTGCGTTATGGCTTCTCGGCTGCGGGTTGATCAGCCTTGCGGGGATCAGGCGGAGAGTTAAAGAATAAGGAATTTCCCCAAAAATAAAATACCCGGAAATATAAAAACGTGCGGTGGGTTCCGCTTCGCTCCACCCACCCCACATTTTTTATCGGATATGAAATTTTCACAAGCATTTTTTTGGGTGTAATTCACGATTGTCAGTCCAACAAATTTTTAACTTGTTAATATTTTAAATATCAACAGGTTATAAAATTGTTAATTTTTTTACTGACAGTCTTGAATTATACCCATTTTTTTTCTTGTCTGTATATAAAAAGATGGTATAAGGTCATTATTCAAATTTTAGGGAAATTATAAGTATCCGATCAAAAGTCTTTGATACATCCTTTTCCGAACAGCGGAGAAACCCGGGTTTTTCCTTCACGGGCAGCAGGTCATTCTGGTAAAAAAAGCCGGGTTTCTTCCCCGGGAAAAATATCGAAAACTTATGGTTAGGTACTTATCAGCTTCGTCCCTGAGCAGTATTTTTGAATGATAAGTCAGAAAGTTTCCGGAGAATGAGGATGGCAGAAATATGAGTTCAGATAAAAATAAGCGTTTGATTACTAAAGAATTACTGATACTGGCAGATAAAAACGATCAGATTGTCGGATATGACACCAAAGAGAAGTGCCATCAGGGAGAAGGTCTCCTCCACCGAGCCTTTTCAATATTCATTTTTAACGATCATAAGCAGGTACTGATGCAAAAGCGAAGCACTGAAAAGCTCCTCTGGCCCTTTTACTGGTCCAACAGTGTTTGCAGTCATCCCCGCAAAGGAGAACGCTATGAAGAAGCAGCGATAAGGCGATTAAATGAAGAACTGGGATTTGAAACATCTTTGCAATTTTTATTTAAATTTCAGTACCAGGCACAATTCAAAAATATTGGTTCTGAAAATGAGATATGCTCGGTTTATATCGGAAAAGCCAACGGAACTGTCCAAGCAAACCCGAGTGAAATCGCTGAGTGGAAATACTCAGATATTAGAGAATTAACTGAAGATGTTCAGGCTCATCCTCATCGCTATACACCGTGGTTTAAAATGGAATGGGAGGAAATTCAGACGCGTTTTTGTCCCCAAATTGAAAATTTATATGTATGAAAGTGTTAGGTGTCAAGTACTAAAATTCTCGTTCCCAGGCTCTGCCTGGGAACGCATACTCAGAGGCTCTGCCTCGTGTGTCAGCGCACGGCAGATAATTCACGAGATTGCCACAAAGGCTCTGCTTCATGTGTCAGCGTGCAGCCGATCACTCACCTGAGGGAGATGCCACGCAAGGCAGAGCCTTGGGGTATGCGTTCCCAGGCGGAGCCTGGGAACGAGTAAATGCAGTTTTGAATGTAAAGGAAAAATATTATGGAACTCTCCTATTTAAACGCAGTTTCGCCTGTTGACGGGCGTTATCGGAAAGCAGTTGAGAAATTTGCTGATTATTTTTCAGAAGGCGCACTGATAAAATATCGTGTGCGGGTTGAGGTCGAATATTTCATAGCATTATGCGACTTGCCATTACCTCAGCTAAAAAGTTTTGACAAGAATCTGTATGAATCTTTAAGAGAAATTTATAAAAATTTTACATTGGAAGATGCTCAGAAAATAAAGGATATTGAGAAAATAACCAATCATGATGTAAAGGCGGTTGAGTATTTTCTCAAGGAAAAATTTGATCATCTCAGATTGGAGGCATACAAAGAATTTATTCATTTCGGTCTGACCTCCCAGGATATCAACAATACAGCCATTCCCCTTTCATTAAAAGAGGGATGGTCTGAAGTATTGCAGCCAGCTTTGGACGAAGTTTGCGACGCATTGAAAGAGAAAGCCAATGCCTGGAAAAACATTCCCATGCTTGCGCGAACTCACGGACAGCCCGCGTCTCCCACAAGCCTGGGCAAAGAAATTTATGTATTTGCCGACCGGCTGGACAGGCAAAAAGAGCTGTTAAAAACCATTCCGTTCTCAGCCAAATTCGGCGGGGCAACCGGTAATTTCAACGCACATCACATTGCCTATCCGGACATTGACTGGATTGCTTTCGGGGATCATCTGGTGAACGATATCCTGGGGCTTGACCGTTCAAAAGTGACCACCCAGATTGAGCATTACGATAATCTGGGGGCATTTTTCGATAATCTGAAACGGATCAACACCATTCTTCTTGATCTGGATCGGGATATCTGGGCTTATATCTCCATGAATTATTTTAAGCAGAAAATTAAAGCCGGAGAAGTGGGATCCTCGGCCATGCCGCATAAGGTCAATCCCATTGACTTTGAAAATTCAGAAGGCAACCTGGGAATTGCCAATGCCATTTTCGAACATCTTTCAGCAAAGCTGCCGATTTCAAGACTGCAAAGAGACCTGACAGACTCCACAGTGACAAGAAATATCGGTATGCCCCTGGCATATACACTGATTGCGTTAAAATCCCTGTTAAAAGGACTGGGCAAACTGATTCTCAATGAAGACGTAATCCGTGCGGATTTGCAGAATAACTGGGCTGTCGTGGCCGAAGCCATTCAGACGGTTTTGCGACGTGAGGGCTATCCCAAGCCTTATGAAGCACTGAAAGAACTCACCCGGACCCATGCCGCTATTGACCAGAAAGCAATTGCGGACTTTATTCAGACCCTGAATGTGTCAGAAAAGGTAAAAGAGGAATTGCTTAAAATCACACCGGAGAATTATACCGGAGTGTGCAATTTCTAGGTGCTGACCTGCATAAGTAACTACCTAACCATAAGTTTTCGATATTCGCACGGGAAAGAAACCCGGGTTTTTCCCCGGAATGATCCGCCGCCCCTGAAGAAAAAAAGCCGGGTTTCTCCGCTGTTCGCGGAAAAAAAGATGTATAAAAAATTTTTGATTATAACGGATTTAGGGGAGGCCGGCAATATGACAACGGATTCAGGGGATGAAACGGATAGTACCGGCCGATATGACAGCGGTTCCCCGAAGGGTGTTTCCGATCCGGAAAGCCTTATCCCGGCAGGCAGCCCGTAATCCGGTGCCGCGGGAAGCCGATCTGAAAAGTCATATCCGTTTCATCCTTTTTATCCGCTGTCATATTCACGGCCGGAGCCTCCCCAAAATCCGTTATAATCAGAAAAATTTTTGATCAGGTACTTATCAGCCAGGCTGTCTAAATCACCTGTTTTTATTCGCCTGCTTTCCCTTTGACAGGCTCAGGGCACGCTGTTCCCGCTCCCTGAGCTTGTCGAAGGGAGCGGAAGCAGGAGCGGATAAGACCGGGTAAAAAATGAAGGAGGATTTAATCCCTTTCTTATCATCCTCTTCTTATATAAAATCCTTGTAGCGAGGAGGAGGAGGAGGAAGCAGCAGCAAACTTACAGGCGACGGGGTCCGCCTTTAAAGTGATTTCCGGAAAAGAACACACCGGCTTTCAGTTCGTAGTTCCGCCTTTAGGCGGTGTCGCAGTTCGTAGTTCCGCCTTTAGGCGGTGTCGCAGTTCGTAGTTCCGCCTTTAGGCGGTGTAAGACCGCCTAAAGGCGGAACTACGAACGGGTATGTTCATTCTTGGGAATTGCCTAAGCGCCGCTGTGCTGATGACGCCTGCTAAAAAAATTATTATTATACGAGGCAGATATGAACAAAATCATTTTGGTAGGAACCGGCGGCTTTGTCGGTGCCATTTTAAGATATGTCATCGGCGGCTATGTTCAGAAATGGACTGCAAGTGTTGGCTTTCCCTACGGAACTCTCTCGGTGAACCTTATCGGATGTCTTGTTATCGGTATGCTTTCACGTATGGATGAGATACGAAGTGTGTTTTCGCCTGAAATACGGCTTTTGGTGTTTGTGGGCGTTCTGGGGGCACTGACCACATTCTCCACCTTCAGTAATGAAACCATCAGTCTGATGAATGATAAGCGGATTTATCTTGCTTTCCTGAACATTGTCATCCATATAATATTCGGACTGTCCGCGGTATTATTGGGTCGCATATTCATTTATCTTATATGGAGGTGAATAATGAAAATTTCAGAACAAGGACAATTACTTCGGATACTTATCGGTGAAACTGACAAGCACGAAGGAAAACCGCTGTATGAGTGGATTGTTATCAAAGCAAGAGAACAGGGACTGGCAGGAGCAACCGTTCTGCGGGGAGTAATGGGATTCGGTGCAAACAGTCGTATTCATACGACCAAAATATTACGTCTTTCCGAGGACCTGCCAATTGTTATTGAAATTGTTGACACCCATGAAAAATTAAAACATTTTCTTGAGACGATTGATAATGTGATCACTGAAGGTCTGGCAACGCTGGAGAAAGCAGATATTCAGTTTTACAGAGGCAGTAAATAGCTGAGACTCGATCATCAAGTTTTTTTTGTCATTCCTGCTTTCGCAGGCTTCGGCGTGAGTTCAGTCGAACGGAATAACAGACTGTTATCGAAATCTGCTCAGAAAACTTGATCATCGAGTTTCATAATCACAAAAAAATAACTTTTTAAAAAATCATTTTTTATCCAACAGTTATGCCTGTCGCTCATATTATTCGGAGTGCCAAACTGCAAGTTTGGCACTCCGGAAGGCCGGCAAAGATGCTACAAATATGCCGCCCTTCCTCTAAATCCGTTATGATCAGTTTTTTTCTACAGAACCCGGCACAGAGAAATAAACGCTCATGAAAAAGCCGGGTTTTTCACCCCTGGCCATGAAAATGTCAGCGGACAAAAACCCGGCTTTTCAAAATGTATTTTCACGGTAAAAAATGGCAAAAAAATTACCAATCATTATAGATAACCGCAACAGAAACACATTATTAAACGCGTTTCAGAAGCTGTTGCCAAATCTTGAAAAAATGGATGTTGCCACGGGCATGTTCGAAGTCGGCGCTTTTCTGCTCTTGGAAGGTCTGTGGCAGCATCTGAATAAAATTCGCATTCTCATGGGAGATGAAACCACAAGGCGGACAAAGCAGGAGCTTGTCAGGGCATTGTCAGAGGCATCAGATAACAGTATTGAAAATGAGAAAGTGCGTGATGACGCGCTGACCGGTCTTGCAGCCGTTCGCCAGGCCATCACAGATAAGCAGATTATCCTGAGAGTATATTCCCGGTCAAAATTTCATGCCAAGTCATATCTGATGGAAGCAAAGGAAACCAGTCCGGTTGATTTTGCCATTGTGGGCAGTTCAAATTTTACCCGCCCGGGACTTACGGAAAATTTGGAACTGAATCTTTTCAGCACGGATCAGGCGCATATTGAAAGCCTTCGCAACTGGTATAATGACATATGGAAAGACAGCGACACGGTCAGCTCGGAATTGCTGAATGTTATTGAGCCGCACCTGAAAGAGTATGACCCGTTTACGGTTTATGCAAAAGCGTTATCAGCATTTTTTGCCGGGCGTGAAAAGAGCCAGGATGAATGGGAGCGTAATCAGTCCGTGATTTATCCCATGCTGTCTCAGTATCAGAAAGACGGCTATCATCAGGCATTGCAGATTTCGGAAAATTGGAGGGGTGCGCTGGTCTGTGACGGCGTGGGTCTTGGCAAAACCTTTATCGGGCTGATGCTCCTGGAACGATGTCTGCATGAAGACAAACGCATTCTGCTAATTGTCCCCAAATCAGCTGAGGAAAGTGTGTGGCAGGCAAATATAAAAAGATATCTGCGTCCGCATTATTCCATAGAACTCAGGGAACGCCTGCGGGTTGAAAAACATACGAGTTTTGGCCGGGAAGGGCTGATTGATGAGGAATGGCTCAGTTATTACCGAAAACGTACCGATGTCATCATCATAGACGAGGCCCATCATTTTCGAAATCCCAAAGCCAACAGGGGCAAACTCCTGATGGATATCGCGGCACATAAAAAACTGTACATGCTGACTGCCACCCCTATCAACAACAGCCTGGATGACCTGTATCATCTGATCAATTATTTTGCACAAAACAGACCTGATCATTTTGCCCGCATCCGCATCCGCAATTTACGCAAGCATTTTCTCACGGCTGAGAAAAAAATGGAAGCGGACAATCCTGACACGGCAATTACCGAGCTTGCAGAGGATGAAGATTTTCTTCGCACGGATGATCTGCTCAGAAATATCCTGATACAAAGGAGCCGGAAGTATGTGAAACAGTCCGAGGGCATAAAAAGCGGGAACAATGCCCCCCTGTTTCCGGTTCGGCAGAAACCGAGCGTCATCAGTTATTCTTTGAAATCTGTATATGCGGGCCTTTACGGAGAGATCAGAGACGCGTTTGACCGCCATCATCCGTTCCTGTCTCTGGCGATTTATAACACGGCATTATATCACAATGACCCGGACAAACGCATTGCAGAATCCCAGAAACAGATTGTCGGCCTTATCAGGACATTGCTGCTGAAAAGACTTGAAAGTTCTTTTAAGGCATTTGAGGCCAGCATTGAGGATCTGCTGGCGAAAATGGCGGATTTTCTGAAATATTATTCTTCGGAGCGTTTTGACGCATGGGAAAAAAGCAACAAACGCTGGTGGAAACGGGTTCAGGATCACATTGTTGAAAGACTTGAACGCGATGAAAAAGAGACCGAAAACGAGGAAGAGGATGATATCCCGGATGTTGCAAAAGAGTTTGATCCGAAACAGCATGACATGCAGCGGCTTTTGGACGATATCCTGGAGGATATGAACCAACTGACAGGTTTTCTGGGCAGAATTTTTCGGCGGTTTTATGTGAAAGGCAAAGAGGGAATAAGGGAAGACCCGAAAAAAGATGACAAGCTGCAAAAATTATTATATCATCTTGGTGAAGATGAATTGCTTAAAGGACAGAAGGTCATCATTTTCAGCGAGTTCAGAAATACGGCCCGGTATCTGGCGGATCAGCTTGCCAGGGCCGGTTTCAAAAACATGGAACAGGTTGACAGCGGCAGAAATGTCAAAAACCGAGAGATGATCATCAAAAGGTTTGCGCCGTATTACAATTGCGTTGCTGATTCTGCTGAATTGTCCCGCTGTCTTAAAAAGCCCATTGACATTCTCATCTCCACCGATGTTTTATCAGAAGGTCTGAATTTGCAGGATGCGAGTCTGATTATCAATTATGATCTCCATTGGAATCCTGTCAGACTCATGCAGCGGATCGGGCGTGTGGACCGCCGCCTTAATCCTGAGACTGAGGAAAAACTTGACCGTGCTTCATTTCTCAAGGGCAAAATTTATTTCTGGAATTTTCTGCCGCCAAAGGAAATGGAAGAACTGCTGCATCTGAAAGAACGATTGGACGGAAAAATCCTCAGAATCAACAAAACCCTCGGGATTGAAGGGGCATTGCTGACCCCGGATGATCCGGATATGGCCATGAAGCTCTTTAATGAGCGGTATGAGAGAAAAGAGTCCACAGAAGAACTCATGCGCCTTGAAAAACAGAGAATCATATCAGAGATGCCCGATGTCTGGAACTCATTGAAAACGCTTCCCAGACGTCTTTTTTCTGGTAAAAAGGCCGGGGCCGGTTTTGGTCCGATTCTGAACAAAAAGGGGGAAGCCATTGATCATATTGTGCCGGATTTTCGGCCAGGGCTGTTTGCCTGTTACCAGATGCCCCATGTGATCGGTCTTGCAAGCGATAATCTTTTTGAGTCAAAAAATGTGAAATATGATCCCAAAAGACACTCCGAAGGCGAGGTGAGATGGTATTTCCGAGATGCGGAAACTGGCAAAATCACCGAAATCCTTGAACAGACCTGGGCCGCGGTGCGATGTTCTCAGGATACGGTCAGGGTTGCGGAGCAGGGCGTGACGCTGTTGGCCGAACCTCGCAAAGCCATTGAAAAGCATATTAAGAACACCTATCTGAAAGACATACAGGCTCCCATAGGTGCAAAACCGGAGCTGGTTGCCTGGATGGAGATTTTATAATTTAAGCAGAAAGGTAACCACGAATCATACGAATAAAAAGGGATGAATGGCAATTATCTTCAGGGAATCAGGGAAGAAAAGCGGATTACAAAATGAAATTCAGAGGTATGAGCGGCGGGATATCTGAAATAATTATTCGTGTGATTCTCGGTTTCAATAATTTACTTGGAAAGAGGCAACTGTATGACCAACTCAGAACTGATTAGACAGCTTTTCTTGTCATTTAATAGCAAAGACAACGAAGCCTTTGTACAGGCGGCAAGGGAATATATTGAACGGGAGAGACGCAAAAAGCATACGATTGTTGCCAAAGAATTGGAAAAAGCCCTGTATCAGACGACGAGCGCATCTGAAAGCCGAAGACGCTTCAGGCAAAGTCTTCCGATTCCCAGAGATACGGAAAAAGGCTTTCCGTTGCTGGAAATTCAGTATTTTGAGCATGATTTAGACAGCCTGATCTTATCTCAGGAGACCAAAGCCCGGCTCGAACGAATTATCCGTGAGTTTAAGGATGCGGATATTTTAGCGACCTACAATTTGGCTTATAAAAAGAAGGTTCTGCTCTGTGGCAAGCCCGGAACAGGCAAAACCTTTTCAGCGCAAATCATCAGTTCTGTGCTGAACATCCCTTTGGTTTATATTCGTTTTGACGCGATTATCTCCTCCTATCTGGGTGAAACTGCGGGCAATTTACGCAAGGTATTCGATTTTATTGAAAACGATACTTGGATAGTTCTGTTTGATGAATTTGACATTATCGCTAAAAACCGTGACGATAGTCACGAACACGGCGAAATCAAACGGGTGGTGAACAACTTCTTGCAAATGCTGGATAATTTCAAAGGTGACAGCATCCTGTTTGCCGCCACCAATCATCAGAACATGCTCGACAGTGCCATTTGGCGACGCTTTGACGCGGTGATTGATTATGAACTGCCCGATGAGGCGACTCGTAAACATCTCTTTGAGCGTTACCTGAGACCGATCAGACGTGATCAAAAAATAGATATCAGCAAAGCCGCAAAGGATAGTCAGGGATTATCGCCTGCGGATATAAAAATGATCGCTGCCGAGGCGATGAAAACCGTTATTATTGATTCCAGAAATACGTTATCTATGAATGATCTGGAAACTGAGATTAAACAATTTGTTCGCCGTGAAAAGGTAAAACATCACAGATTGGAGGATAATGAATAATGGAGAAATATGAAAATCTCAAGCTTCCTCTATTATTTGAAAGCGTAAACAAACACAAACATCTCAAGCTTCCCCTGTTTCAGGGCAATATTGAACGAAGAAAACCCAATGCTGGAGGAGGTGGCTTCTCACTGCCACAAGGAAGGGACAAATCGCTATTTTCACGACAAGCACGCCAACAAGCTAAAAATTTATGCCGTACATTTTCAAGATTGAAAAAACAGCTTTCTGGCAGAATTGACCCCACCCTTATTTTTGAAATTGAAATCAACCAAAGCGTTTCTCCTGTTGCCTTTGAAAAAAGGCTGGCATCCATGGACATCCATGTTTTATCAGTTGCTGAAGGTAAAAAAGGCTTTTGGGTGGTATTTAGTGAAGATGAAGATTTAAACGAGTTCAAACGCAAGCTGGCAACTTACGGTTCAGATGAAGGAGCAGAATATAAATTTTTCCATGCCATTGAATTCTTTGATGCCATTCCACCAGAAAAAAAGATTGGTGAGAGATTAGCCAACCAACCTTTGGATGATATGGCTGATTTTATTGATCTTGAATTGTGGAAGATGACCGATCCTCAAAAAAACGAAAAATTTATCCGACAATTGGAAGAGAGTCACACCGATTTCACACAATTCAGGATCATGGATACCCTGATCACAAAATCCTTTGTTTTGCTCAGGGTGAAGCTCACTAAAGCGGTATTTGATGAAATCATCCAGTTAAAAGAAATCGCACGAGCAGACAGACCTGCCACGGTTCAGTTTAACCCGTTTGAAATGATACGACCCGATGTGGAGGGCATTCAGTTTAACGCGCCTGAAGAAAATGCCATAGGCATATTGGTGATTGATTCAGGAATTGTTTCCAATCATCCCATGTTGGAAAAGTGTGTTGGCGGAGAAGAAAACTTTCAATCGGGTGAACATGAACTACAAGATACCGTCGGACATGGAACGGCTGTGGCTGGTTGCGCCGTTTATGGCGATATTGCAGATCGTCTCAGAAGAAAAAACTTCACTCCTTCAAATTGGCTGTTTTCTGCCAAGGTGATGTATGCAGAAAGGAATGATATTACAGATATTGTATCCGCTGCCTATGATCCGGAAAAATTAATTGAACATCAGTTTAAAGATGCGGTGGAAAGCTTTTTATCCAACCCTGAGTACCATATCAAGGTGGTCAATATTTCGTTGGGCAATCGCAACGAAGTTTGGCATAAGCACTATTCCCGACAGTTGCCATTAGCGGCTTTGATTGATGAACTCGCTTTTACCTTCCCCCATGTGGTTTTTGTCGTGTCTGCTGGCAATCAATCGCCTCTTTATAAATCCATCGCGGATGTCATGGAAAACTATCCGCGCTACCTGATTGGAAATGGAGGTTTTCGTCTGATCAATCCTGCAACTTCGGCTCTGGCATTTACCATTGGTTCTATTGCTGACAAACCACGAATAGAACAAGAACGCTATGGTGCGGAACATATTAAAACAGCAATCGCCCAGACGCAGCAGCCTTCACCTTTTACCCGAACAGGTCCGGGCATCAATGGCATGATCAAGCCGGAGTTGGTGGAATACGGGGGAAATCTGATTTTATCAGAAAATTATGGCCGTATCGTTGAAGATATGGGCGGCAAGCTTGCCCTGTTAAATAACAACGTAACGGACAATATTATTCAATTTGATGTGGGCACAAGCTTTGCAGCTCCGAAAGTTGCCTACCTTGCCGGAAAAATTGCCAATTATTTTCCTGATAAATCAGCTAATTTTATTAAAAATATGTTGCTGGTAGGAGCGGATTACCCATCACCTGTTCCCAATGATCATTTTTATTGTTCTGTTCCAAATAAAATCGGAATCAAAAAATACGAGAATGAAATTCTTGAAAAAATAGATTTAGATTCAGAGAATGTTATTATTACAAAGTCTTATCACAAATCAGAGAAATATTATATACTAAAATCTGACATAACAGAAACCGTTAAAAAAGAGATTTCAGATATTTTTAAAAAAATAGAATTTAAGAGCGGGTTGGGGGCAAAGGATCATTTGTCTGTTTGCGGCTATGGCCTGAGTCACTATGATAAGGCCCTCTATTCCTTTGACAACAGAGCGGTTCTTTGGGATGAAGGTCAAATCGCACTCAATCAGATAAAGGTCTATTCTCTGCAACTGCCGGAACTGTTTTTTACCGAAGCAGGTAAGAAAAAGATAATCGTTACGCTCACTTTCACGCCTGAAACCCGTTCGACCCGCGGGGATAGTTATTTAGGTAATCGCATGGAATTTCATCTGTTTCATTCAGTGAATCCACAAATTTTGATAGAAAAATACGGCGTGATTGGAAATGATGCCGAACAAATCAGTGTGCCCGCTGATTTAAAGAAATTTGAAATTGATTTTTTTCCTGGTGCAAATACCCGGAAAGCAGGATGTCATCAAAAGGCATGGAAATTATACCAAAGAGATATCAAAAACAGACCATCCTCTCCCGTATCATTGGTTCTTTTGAATTTTAACAAATGGATAACAGACGATACGCGAAAGCAGGATTATTGTATTTCAGTGACATTTGAGCATGAAAAAGCAACGAGGCTTTATAACGCCATTAGAACAAATATCCAGACCAGAGCAAGGGTTAGATGATTATAAGATGAACAAACTCACCGAATCCACCATAGAAATCTTCAAAAATGGTGAGTTGGTGGAAAATTCAGTATGTGCAATTTTTGCACATACTGCATCGTGACTTTGGCAATTCTATCAAGTGTTTATTAACCCATTGAAAAAGCATAGGATTATGATGACTGGCATCCCCATCGAACGCATTACAAGAATTAAAAGTTTTCCGTCACTGGTGAAATTTCTCAGGGATGATCTTTATTGGCCCCTTGATGCTGAAGATATCGAAGACCTCACATTTGAGTATGAGCCGGAGGAACTCGGTATTGACCCGAAAATTGCGGTAAAGATAAAAGAGATCAAGCAGCTTCGTCCGCTCGCGGTGAGTCAGCCCTGGGGCATATTTTACATCAGCTTTGAACCAAAACAATTGCCGGTGGTGGTTCTGCGCCGTATTCTGCGGGCTTTGGTGATTAAGAAACGGCAGAGCTCAAACCCTGCGAACCTCCCGGCGTGGAAGCTTCATGACCTGCTGTTCATATCTTCCTACGGAGAAGAAGATCAGCGTGCCATCACGTTTGCCCATTTCAGGGAAGATTCCTGCGGCGATTTGCCCACGCTCCAGGTGATCGGCTGGGATTCTCAGGACACGCCTTTGCACATAGATCAATGTATCCAGGAGCTTGACAAGCTGAGATTTGACGGGGAATTTTCACCGGACCAATGGCGGGAGCAATGGTCGTCCGCGTTTACGCTGAGACACAGAGAGGTGATTTCAACGTCAAAGGAACTTGCTGCCGAACTGGCCCGGCTGGCGGGTCAGATTCGCAGGCGGGTGAATG
This sequence comes from Desulfonema magnum, assembly GCF_017377395.1. GTDB lineage: Bacteria > Desulfobacterota > Desulfobacteria > Desulfobacterales > 4be13 > Desulfonema_C > Desulfonema_C magnum. The sequence goes on from NZ_CP061800.1 coordinate 3,291,741, forward strand.
CGGTACTCCGGGTGGAATCAAGGCAGGGAGCAATGCACAGGCTCTTTCAGGCGATTCAGGAGACGCTTCTACATGATCTGAGTGAGGATCAGTTTGCAGATATGTTTGCCCAGACCATTGCTTATGGTTTGTTTTCCGCCCGATGTTCCCGTGAATCCGGTGCGCTGGTTGCCGACAATTTGACGGATATGATTCCTGAGACCAATCTGTTTCTGAGGGAGCTGCTTTCCACTTTCTTTTCCATCGGAGGCAGGAAAGGAAAGATTGATTTTGACGAGCTGGGTATCAATGATGTGGTGGAGATGCTCAGGGATGCCAATATGGAGGCGGTGCTTGGGGATTTTGAGGACAGGAACCCGTCAGAAGATCCGGTCATCCATTTTTATGAGGGCTTTCTGAAACAATATGACGCACAACAGAAGATTAAGCGAGGTGCGTTTTATACGCCCCGTCCCGTGGTGTCGTTCATTGTTCGCTCTGTCCATGAAATACTGCGCAAGGATTTTGGTCTTGAGGACGGTCTTGCTGACACAACCACTTGGGGAGAAATGACAAGGCAAAACAGAGAGATAAAAATTCCCAAAGGGGTTTCTGAGGATGCGCCTTTTGTCCAGATTCTTGATCCGGCAACAGGAACCGGCACGTTTCTGGTTGAGGTCATTGATCTGATTCATAAGACAATGGTTGAAAAATGGGAAGCTGAGGGCGAAGATGTGAGAAAACGCTGGAACGAATATGTTCCGAAACATCTCCTTCCCCGGATTTACGGGTTTGAGCTGATGATGGCCCCATATACCATTGCTCATATGAAAATCGCTCTGAAGCTGGTGGAAACAAAATATGTTTTTAAGTTTAACGAGATAATACAGATTCATCTCACGAACAGTCTTGAGGAGGCAAAAGATACGATTCCGGGATATCTTGAGGATTTTTCGCCGGCCCTGGCGCATGAGGCGAAGGTAGCAAATTCGGTGAAAAAAGATGCGCGGATAACGGTGGTGGTTGGGAATCCGCCGTACTCTGTTTCCAGTTGCAATAATACATCATTCCTTGCAAACTTGATGAAAACTTATAAGAATGCAGTACGAAATGAGAAAAATATCCAGCCGCTTTCAGATGATTATATCAAATTCATTCGCTTCACACATTGGAAAATAGAAAAAGCAGGAAAAGGAGTGATAGGGCTTATTACCAATAATTCTTTCATTGATGGCCTTATTCACCGGGGGATGCGGGAAGAATTGATAAATACTTTTAATAACATTTATATCTTAAATCTTCATGGTAATACCAATAGAGGGGATGTCTGCTCGGATGGTTCCAAAGATGAAAATGTGTTTGATATAAAACAAGGCGTTTCAATTTCTTTTTTTGTGAAAAAAAGAAAAATAAACATTGAGAAGTCCTCAAGTTATTATTCCTTAAAGGGATTAAGAGAGAAAAAGTCAAATTTTTTTCATAAAAATTTAGTCAGTTCAGTTCAATGGGAAAGGACAGATATCGCCGGCCCTAATTTTTGGTTTGTTAGAAAAAAGTTTGATGCTGAAGACAAGTATTATAAGGATGGAATAAGTGTTATTGAAATTTTTAATGAATACAATAATGGGATAGAATTTGGCAGAGATAATCTTTTTATTGATTTTGAAAAAAATAATTTGATTGATAGAATAAATATTTTATTTTCAGGTAATTATGATAACGCTTTTGTTGAAAAATATAATGTAAAAGATACGAGTTGCTTTGCCCTCCTAAACAGAGTCTCCAAATATTCTTATAATGAGAAGAATATTTATTCAACTCATTACAGACCGTTTGATTTTAGGAATGCTTATTACCAACTTGGAATAGTAAGACGACCCTCATATGAAATAATAAAACATTTTCTCAACAAAAAAAATATAGGCTTGATTTGCGTAAGACAATATGTTGAAGATAAAAATTTCAATCATTGTTTCATTACAAATACAATTACAGATCGAAGAATCACTGTTAGCAATAGGGGGGCTGGTTTTATATTTCCTCTTTATTGCTATCCAGATGGAGAGGCATTTAATATTGGCAAGACTGAAAATTTTAATAATAGATTCAGTAAATTAATCAATAGCCTCTACACTTTTCGGCCTTTAACAGACCAAATTTTAGCTTACATTTATGCTATTCTCCACAGTCCAACTTACCGCAACAGATACGCTGAATTCCTCAAAATTGACTTCCCCCGCATCCCGTTTACAACTAAAGAAAACTTGTTTTTAAAACTGTCCGATCTCGGCAGCGAGTTAATCGGCTTACACCTTTTGGAATCCGAAAAACTCAACAAGCCCATCACAACTTTCCCTGTTTCCGGGGATAATTCGATAACAAAAGTCGGCGAAGCAAAAAAGCAGTTGAAGTATATGGAAAACGGCAAAGGCAGGCTTTACATCAACAAAACCCAGTATTTTGACGGCCTCTCCGAAGATGTATGGAATTTTCATATTGGCGGGTATCAGGTCTGCCACAAATGGCTTTATGACCGCAAGAAAGCCAAGCGCAGATTGTCAGAGGAGGACATCACGCATTATCACAAGATTGTCGTTGCCCTGAATGAGACCATGCGGCTGATGAGACAAATTGACCAAGTGATTGACGCTCACGGGGGCTGGCCCATTCAGTAATTATTTGTCATTTGCCGATAACTCAGCAGATGGAAAAATTTCCCGCAAAGTTGGCAAATACAAGGGATAAGGTTTGGATTAAAAAAAACATTAACACACAAAGCAAACAATGAAAAAACATTTTGAAACCCTTACAATAAAGCAATTCAGAGGATTACAGGAGTCAGAATTATCCCAGCTCGGACGTATCAACCTGCTTGTGGGTCCCAACAATTCAGGGAAAACCAGCATTCTGGAGGCCATATCCGCTTATTGCCATCCCCTTGACCCGTTGTGAACATCGCATGGCATCGGGAGATCAAATCATCAAGGATTCCCATGCTGGATGCGCTGAAATGGTTATTTCCGCAATCGGCTGACAGTGGTCCTGAATTAAGATTTGGTCGCTTATCGGTTGCCATCACCTGAAACAAACGGTAAGATAAAACGCTTCGGAGAAGATTTGCTTTACCGGTTGCGCTATAAACGCGGAATGGATGTGAGGTAAAATTTTATCAATTGCTTATTAACGATTTGATAAGAAAGTGCCGCGTTTTGTAAGCGAAAAAAGAGCATAAATAAAAGCTGATTATAACGGATTTAGGGGAGGCCGGTAAAGCCCCGTAGGGGCGGCATATTTGTAGCATTCATCATGCCGGGTCGGTAAAGCCCCGTGGGGGCGGCATATTTGCAACATGATTTACTACTACTGCCCGACCAAATAAGTTTTGACGGGTGGACTTCCATATGATAATCTCCTTCTCATATTTTTAAAGAGGAGGAGATTATGGCTAAAAGATATATCGTCAGCCTGACTGACGAAGAAAAAGACGAACTGATCGCTCTGACGAAAAAAGGTAAGACCGGTGCGAGGAAAATTAACAGAGCGCATATCCTTCTCCTGGCCGATGAGTGCAGGACAGACAAGGAAATAGCGGTGATTCTCCGCACCGGAGTTTCCACCGTGGAACGCATCAGAAAACGGTTCGTCGGAGGCGGGCCGGAGAAAGCTCTGAACGATGATCCGAGGAACGGCGCTCCGAGAATTCTGAGCGGAAGAGACGAGGCCGTCCTCATCGCCGAGGCTTGCAACGAGGCACCGGAAGGCCGCGTCAGACGGACAATGATGCTGCTGGCGGATCGGGTGGTGGAACTCGGTCTTGCCGATTCGATCTCGGACGAGACCGTCCGTATGATACTGAAAAACAGCGACGTAAAGCCCTGGCAGAAGAAACAGTGGTGCATTCCGACGGTCGGTCCGGAATACGTCTTTCATCTACCCCTCATAATTTATTTGGTCGGACACTACAAATATGCCGCCCCTCCGGGGCTTGGTCGGGGCATGCAAACCTGCTACAAATATGCCGCCCTTACAGGGCTTGGTCGGCCCTCCCCTAAATCCGTTATAATCAGATAAAAGGAGGAGAAGATATGTTTACGATTCATGCCATCCGAACCGGAAATCGGGTGGTACTCTCTGAAAAAGAATTTTCCGAAATACTTGAGAGGCTGCGTCAGATACAACCCACCCGGGTCATTGAGACCGGAGCAGAAGTCATTGAAACAGAAGAAGATCGTCAGGCTTATCTTGAAGGCGTGAAAGAACTGGAAAATGGTGAAGCCGTTGATTTTGATGAGTTGAAGTCATGCTGGCTATCTTCTGAAATACTTCATTAGTTGCGTCAGACACAACCCGTCTGACTCAGCCTGAACTTGTTAATTGTGCTATCTCACAGGAAAAACAATGGACGAATTTGGCAGCGTACAGGGACATACTTATGAACTTGGCGGACAGGCAGGCGCAATTTGTGCATTACGCGCCTTCAGGCTGTCAAAAATATCTGAACAGCAAATTGCCCGCATTACGGGCCAGCTTGCAAAGTTCAGCCTTTCCCGAATATACAGTCATTTCCACAACATACTTGACACATCTTTTCTCTCCGCAGACGCTGTAAAATCAGCCACCTCTGTTTTAAACGCCCGCTTGTTCCAGGGCTATGTCCAGGGATTCTGCGAAACCAGACAGTTTATCCGCTCGCTGCCATGCATAGGACGTCCCACCATCGCATGGGTCTATGCAAATCCCTCTCTCGACGAAACAGGCAATGTCCTCGGCCTCATGGAAACGGAGTTATCCCGGATTGCGGATGTTTCCGATGTTGACTTCAACACCCTTAAAGACACGGGAAAATGTCCTTACGCGGATATGCTGTTTATTGTAAAAACTTACAATGACAATGCGTTTCATTTCCATCTGACAGGCTATGAACTTTCCACTCATAACGCGCCCACCCTGGACACCGAACTGAATCTCACGAACCCTGATGACATTTATGAACGCCTCAGACGCGGCAAATCCCTGATGACTCACGCCATTAAAACCAGAGATTTCCAAATTGCCAGCGACACCCTGGGATTGGAAATATCTCCTGATTTGAAAGATTATTTTCGAGGATTGCTGACCCACGACAAAATCGCCAAAAAGCTGTTTCAGGGCGGGGGGTATGTGTTTTCTCTTTATGACACCATGAAAGACCGCGTTATCGCGGAGAAGCCGTTTGACAGATGGCGAACAGGACAGGGCAATATTGAGTTTCATGTGGTCGCATTTACAGACCAGGGAAGACATTTTCTCCATCTCAAAGAAGATGAATGGGAACTCCTGCGGGAAATGGGCGTGATTTACAAAGGAATCAAAAGCGGGAGGGCGCAGTCATCCGGAGAGGAGCGGAAACTTCGGGAGCGGGAAATCCTGAAAACCCATGATGCGATCTTACGGAAAATACGAAAAAATTCATCATCCGGATTGCGGGCATCGCTGAACGCGTTGTATGACCGCGCTAAAAAGACGTTTTGGGGAAGAGGTTCACTTCCCGAATATCTCAACTATGCGTTTGCTGAAAAAATTCAAGGATACTGTCCCACAGGCACGCGGCCAACGTCTGCGCAACTTGAGTCATGGCTGCCGAGTGATCTTGCCGAACATCTTCAACACGCGGATTTGAAATCCATGCAGGACGCGCACGCGGAAATCGTGAAGCATTTATGGAAACAGGAGGACACGGACATATATGTTCTGTCAGGAACCCCGGGGATTGGAAAAACCACGGCCCTGCGTAACATTCTCTCGGAATATGACAGCGGTTATCTGCTGGTGTATATCAGCCCCAGAATCCAGGTGAACACAGAGCTGATGACAAAGTTTGATCCCGTGAATGACGCCAACCCTCTTTCGGGAAAAGCGGAGATGATCTGCATGAGCACCAACGCGGCCCTTATCAAAGCCGCGGAATGCCATCGTGAAAGACCTGCGGTGAGCTGCTTTGCTCAGCACATACCGGAGGATTCCAAATTCCTGTTTTTACATCCTGAAGATGCGGAATCCCTTGAACGTAAGGGCATGTTTGCCAGAAAAAAAACCGGGTACAGAGCTTTGGAAAAAGGCGGTGTCGGAGAAGTGAATCATTATTTTGGTTCCGGCGTTTTTAAAACCATGATGCAGGCGATTTACAGACTGAATGTTCAGCACCATTACAAACGTATCATTGCCTGCGTGACAACCCAGTCAAATAAGCAGTTGTCAAAGGGCATCACCACGGTCAGCGCACACCTGAGAAAGATCTTTGGCAGCACCCGGGAACTGGATATCAAATCTGTTGAGAAATTCGCAAAAAACATCCCGGAACTTGTATTTTTTATTGATGAAGTCACAGGAGACCGGGCAGGGCGACAGACTGCCCAGGAAATTATTGATTTCCAAAAAGAACTGAAAAATGCGTTCAGCGATGTGGGAAAAACCTGTCCGCTGAAATTCCGCATGATTATCGCAGACGCCTCACTGATTAATGCCTCATCTGTGAAAGCCTTTCTCAGCAAAACTCAGGCCCAGCCTGATCAGATATTGTTCAACGGGAATGCGGATTCCAAAGGTCTGAGCGTTGAGGATACGAAACTCATGAGCCTGTCTGCGAAGATCATCAATGCAAATGTCTATCCGGCTTCAAGCCTCACGTTAAAATGGCGGCCTGTGCTTGAATTCTCCACCACCCGGCCCAAAGGACGGGAAAAAGACCCGGTGTCCAAAGCGTATCGGGATATGGAAAGCCGTATTCTTGAAACGCTTGCTGCGGAGCTGGTTGCAAGATGGCTGCAAAAACCGGAGGAGCAGGTCATTGTCATCATCCAGAATAAGGAGTCTGTGGATGCGCTTGAATCGCATATTCTCGCTTATGCCAGAGAAAACAGCTCCCGCAGGCCGGATATTCTCACCCTTCACGCGGATTCACCGCCTGCCCGCAAACGCGAGATTGTCAGTGCGGCCGCTGAACATGAGAAGAAGCAGAAGAAGCGGGCCGCGGGTATCTGGCAAAAAGGCGATCTTGATGACATCATTATCATGACGTCATCAGGAACACGGGGAATCAGCTTTCCCAACGCGAGTAAAATTATCTGTGTCATTCCCACGTTTTCTCTGGAGAATAATTTCATGGAGTTCTTACAGGGAATTTACAGGGGGCGCGGGACCGGAAAAGGCAACACATTGAATCGTGAGATTGAGATCATTATTCCACAGGTGCTTGTCTCTCCTGCGGAAAGCTCCGAGGCCATCGAGGTGTCACAGATTTCCAATCTTTTTGCCACCCAGATGATCATGCGGATGAGTATTCTTACACGCATATTTGGCGCGTGTGATTTGTTTGGCAGGCCAATATCCTGTATTCCCATATCCGGGAGCCTGGTCAGCGGCGCATCTCAGACCATCACGGACAGTCTGGACAGCGCGATTCGCTCATTGGAACGGGCGCATAAGCGGGACCCTGGTAACACAGAAATCCGGTACATCATAGAACATATACGCGATATTTTTAAAAATGAAAAAGTCATATTGACTCAGAACCTGAACCATTTTGATATCCTGCTCTCAACAGCAAACCGAAACCGTTTGCTCAGGCAGTTTACCCGGGATGCGAACACCGGGCTTCATATCCTTGCCACGGGACATTATATTCCAAAAGGATGTTACACCGTGGGCGAACTCCTGCTGCAAAACCTGGACAACTTGGGAATCAGGGAAAAAAACAAGCATCAGATTGAAACCCATTTGGCGGAGACTCATCAGAAAATCAGAGCGATTTGTGCAAAACTATGGCATATGGCTAAGAATAGGGACACGGTGAAATCCGTGCGTGATTCCGCAAATACGCTGCTTCCCATAATGAATGTTCTTTCCGGGGAATCCGAAAGCGACACAGAAAGCCAGACCAGAGGCTCAACTTTGCACCGATGGCTGATTGTGCCTCTCAGCGCAATGCACATTGATCATTTCTGGAAAAATCAGCCAGAACCGGAGCGATTTAAAGCAGAGATGAAGGAGATGCTCAGAGAATACTTCAGCGTGTATCTGTGCCGACCCCATTATATCCTTCCTCTGCAACACAGCTACAGCGATGCTACGGTACCATGGCTCATGGTCAGAGGCCCGGAAATCGCACAGCAGCTTGACAGCCAGTTCCAAACCCGCTATCTTGTCAGTTCCAGGTCTCTGGCTTTGCTCAATATGATGCTGCTGAGTGGGGAATTGAGAATTGAGAATTGAAAATTGAGAATTGAGAATTGAGAATTGAGAATTGAGAATTGAGAATTGCTGATTATAACGGATTTAGGGGAAATCCGGCCAAGCCCCGTGGGGGCGGCATGTTTGTAGTATTCATCATGCCCGTCCGGCCAAGCCCCGTGGGGGCGGTATATTCGCAGCATGATTTACTACTACAAATATGCTGCCCCTACGGGGCTTGGCGGGGGGTTACAAACCTGCTACAAATATGCTGCCCTTACAGGGCTTGGTCGGCCCTTTCCTAAATCCGTTATAATCAGCACGTTTCCAGTTTCAAACTTAGGAGTATATCATGGGAGATATTATCGCCGGAAGAGAACTCGGGGCCATTGATCTTAATCATGTTATTACGCCGATTATCAAGTGTATTAAAGAATATCCCGAGTGTTTGCTCAGAGGAAGTAAGGAAAAAATTTACGTGGTGACAGATGAGGTCATCAGACGCATTGTTGAGAACAAAAATGTTGTGGAAGAAATGCGCGGGGAGGGCCGCCTTTTTTCCAATATAAAATATGCCGATGCCACTGCCACATGGCCCAGGAGTGATAAGGCCAGTGTAAATCAGGCAAAGGGAATTACTGAGATGGAGGATGAGATTTATGAGCTTCTCCGGTCCGAGGTTAAAGACAAAGAGAGCGAATTTTTTGCTCAAAGCGCATCATCTTATTTTGATGCATTGCGATCATTAAGCACAAAACAGGCAGACACGAATTCTCAGCAGTCTTCTCTGTTTCCTGATGCGAGACTGCTGAGAAAATATCCCGGAACCAAAGCCCGTCTGCGGGTTCCGTATCACACAATTCAGATGAGCGGGGAGATTTCCGCTGCCATCGTGAATGCGGTAAAACAGATCATGCGGAAAAGATTGTCTGATGAACTGCCCGAAGATGAAGTGAATCATATTATCGAAACCTGGAAAAATGGCCTGGGAGAGAATCATAGCAGGCTGAAGACTTTTCTTGATGTTTTGGACAGGGACGCTTATGGCCGAATACGCAGGACTTATGCTTGCAGCGTGCTGGTGAAGATGACCGAGCATCTCCCTGAAACATCTCCGGCCATTCCTTATGCCCGCCGGGTGAGCGATTTTAACGAGCTGGTTCAGGGAACATTGCCGGAAACCGGTCTGGCTGCGGATGAGCTTGTTCTGGAGTTCCCCAATTCCCACGGCAGAGGGACCATGGAATTTGATCTCATGGCTGAATTTCTGTATGCGGATTCTTTAAATTCCCTTCCTTTTTGGATCAGTTTCAATGAACTCATCTCCGAGGAGAGTATCAGAGACAGCGTGACCACCACAATCGGACAGCATTTCAAACTGAACGGAAAAGTGCAGACCCAAGGGGTTGGCTCTGTGTTTGAATTTCATGCTGCCAAATTGGAAACCCTTGCCAAAGACATTCAGACGGCCATTGCAAATGGAAAAATGCCTCCGGATGAACGTGCTGTGTGCAAGGTTTTGCGAATTGCTGTGATGTATTACATTGTGTTTCGTGATGATCCTGGGAAATACAGAAACGCGCTTACAAATTACAAGGCATTCAGAAAAGCCATAAAAAAATGGACCGATGACGGGGTGAGCCTGGATGAAATTCTGAGACGTATTGCAAAGCAGCTTAAAATGGCGATGCCTCTTAACAAACAGATCAGAAATGATTTTAAGACATTGCTGGAGAGCAGGAGACTGGATGATCTCCCTGTGAATAAAGAAAAACTCTGTTTTATCATATCCAGGGGCGTTATCAGCAAAACATCTGAGATGGAAGACGGGGAACCCATCAGACAGCCGCCCTCCGAAGATCATGTGACAAGTTACCTGAGATATCTTAAAATCACACGGCATCCGGGGGATGATGACAATGCGCTTGTTAAGGAGGAGATTCGTTTTACAGAATCCCTGCGTTACCTGATGATTCCGGAGACAGATGAGCGGGAAAGGGAAATGGGGCGGGATATGAACCGGTCCGTGCTGGGTGTGCTTTTTACGCCCAAAGATAACAACATGCTCAGGCTTTCCCTGCCGTTTAACGGCCTGACAAGGCTGGTTATTTCGTATGAGAGAAAGCAGTTGCATGGCACGGATACTTATCTCACGGCCCTTGCACAGCTTATTCATGTGCTGCTGGTTTACGGAACCCTCAAGGCGGTCATCCGTATGGCTGACGATACAAAAGCACACGGAGATAAAACCATGTTGCTGATGCTGTCATTGTTTTCCACCTCTCCGCAGAATGAGAAGTCATTCACCCAAACTTATGGAAATGGAAAGAAAAGAGGGTTCACCCATGACGCGCACAAGGCTGTTGAACATATCATCAGGCAGCATATGCCTGTGAAAAGTCAGGGATTCAGGCTTACAAAATCCAGCCAGTGGGACAACCTGATCCGTTCCGGCAGATTGAAACAAAGATATCCCAATATCAGAGAGGCAGCCAAAGCGCATATTAAGGGAGAACTGAATGATTTTCGCTTCTCGAACATCGTAAGCGGGCTTTCCTCGGGAATGGATGCGTTGTGGTGCTTGCCCCATGCCCCGAGTATTGAGAAAATTGCCCTTCTCAGTGTCACGTCTCGTTCATGTGACAGGCTCCGCAAGCGGTCTGAGGAAGATCGCAGCGTCATGTTCGGCCATATTCATCGTTTTGAATATGAGGCAACAGATGAGGAGAACGGAGAAATTCTCCATTTTTACCGGCACAGACCGGTTCAGGCATTCTGCGATGAAATGGAAACGGCCAACTGCTTCAAAAATCCGTCTGTGCTGTTTAACACCATCAGAAATTTGTACGAAGAGGGGTTCCGGGATGTGATCATCGTGACCAAAGTGCCTTTTACCCGGCGCATCCGCATGACCACTGATGAGGATTCAACTTATACAAATCCGACAATTCTGAAGGCATTGAACAAAGAGATGCCCGGTGTGAGAGTCTATCCGCTGTTCACCCAGAAATCTTACGGCGTGCGTCTTTCCAAAAGCAAGACCGCTGTTCCGATATTCCTCCCGCCCGATGCAGAGAATGATATAACCATCTCTGACGATTCAGGGCGAAGCACATTATTCCGGGCTGGGTCGGTGGTCACCAGCCGAGTTGTCGAGGGCGGAAATGCCGGAGAAAAACTGCATTGCGGCATTACCGATTACCTGTTCCGCTACTATCCGGATACTGTGACTATTCAAAGCGAGGCCATGTCCGCCCTGACCACTCAGGGGAAGGATCAGGTATGTCTGCACGAGGTTTTAAGATTTCTCCATTCAGACGCGTATGAAAAATCCGTGTTTAAAAAAGCGGGGGATAAAAAACCATTGGAAGCAAAGCTGGACGCGCTGGATGATATCATCGGAGAGGAGAGTGTGGGGCAGCAGGCCAATATTTTGCAATTTCCCAAGCCTAAGACAAAACGCAGAGCTGATGACCAGACCTATACATTTTCAGTCAACATCATTGCGTTGCTGAAACATCTGGAGAATCAGTCAGACTTATACCGTGATACTCGATAATCAGGCTTTTTTTCTGTCATTCCTGCGAAAGCAGGAATCCATTTTTGGCAGTCAGACTTATACCGTGATACTCGATAATCAGGCTTTTTTTGTGATTGTAACGGATTTAGGGGAGGGCACTTTTTTCCATTGACAACCTTCCGGATCTGTTGTAAATTTTCCTCCTCAGTTCAGCATTAAGGAGGGAATTCTCATGGACAAAAAAACATCGGAATCTGCCCCGAGGCGGAATCGCACGATCTGCCTCCCTTTTGACTGAGAGACTTATGACGGAACAGTTTCGGACGATTTTCAGTTCAGGCTATATATTGATGAGATGTTCTCATGGCATCCGGAACTGTTTCCTCCCGAAACCGGACGTGGCTGGCGGATGAAGGATAAATAGATATCAAAGAAACAAAATGTTATGATCCGTCGCATAGAAATTTCCGGAATCGCCCATACAATACGTCCGTCCTTTGTCATGCCTTATATGACAGGGATAAAGAGAATAGGAAAACAAGATTTTTCTCACAATCTGTTCGTTCATGTCCCGTGATGCTTATACGCCTCGGCCGCTTTCAGTTCCCATCCGGAAAAGACCAGAGTAAGGCATTTCAATGCCGCGCCCCTGCTTCTTCTCACAACACGCTTATCAGCGGCGTATCCGGCCAGCTGCCTCCCGGCTTCTGCAAGCTGCTCTTTCATTTTTTCGTCTGAGAACTCGCCGCGGCTGATGTATTTCAGTTCAATCAGATAAGCGTATTTCAGATCCGGATATTTGCTCATAAATGGTTCGAGATACAGATCCGCAAACCCTTTTCCCATCTCCTCCTCGGAACGGGTGACATAGTAATCTGTCACATTCAGATACGCCAGCAGAAAGGTCTGAATGACTTTCTCGCCGCTCAGATAGTCTCTCACCGAGGTCTGTTTTTCCACCTCGTCAGCCAGAAACCGGAACACCGGTTCCCATTTTTCTTTGTATGCCATATCCCGGATCAGTTCCCCGATCCGCCAGAAATCAAGATTGAAAACATCCGTATCCTCATACCCCTCGCGCAGATATTCGTACATCAGTTTTTTCACTGTCTGATTTGGGATGCACAGCCTGCCAGTTCCGGTGTGGCTCAGAAGTCCGAAATAGAAAAGCAGGGAGATGAAATTCGAGGGCTTCAGCAGGCGTTCCACAGGAAAACCTTCGGCAATCCTCGCAGACTTCGTTCCCTGTGTTCTGATGATATCCGAAAGATAGCTGAAATTGCCGTTTAACTGGCGATCAAGGACTATGAGATGTCTCAGCTTGCCGTAATCGGTCCGCACATTCTGGTCAATCATATTGTCCGGCGGGGTGCCGGACTCAAGGAAACGGATCATAAAATACAGAACCATATCCGTGTTGAACATCGTCGTTTCCGCCCTGTCCGAAAAACGGTAATTGTCATACCACTCTTTCATCAGCCCCATGATTCTGTCCGAATCGGACTCGGATATCTCGTAATAATCCAGCATCTCTGCAACATCCTGTTCCGTGAATCCCAGCAGTTCGTTAAATTCCGGGAGCAGGCTGATATTGCGTCCGATATTGAACCCGCTGGTGACATCATCCATTGTCACAGGTGAGACCCCGGTGATGAACATGCGGCCGATGCCCGAATCGGCCTGATCTCCCGCGCCTTTTAGGATATTGAAAAAAAAGCGAAAAAACCCCGCACCATGAGTAAGTTCATGATATTTTTCCTTGCCGGCCGTTGTCAGAATCGTATTCGTAAAATTGTCATACTCGTCAATCAGGACATACACTTTCAGACCTTTTGAACTGGCATAATTCATCAGAAATTCAAGTTTCTGATGTGCTTTCCGGTGTTCTGCCATCATTTCAAAATAATCATTGTCCAGAAACTCGCTGTACTTCTTTCCGAAAAAGAAAAAACAGTTTTTCGCATGCCCCTGAAATGAGGCTTCGACTTCGTCAGGATCAGGACTGACCTGGGAAAAATTGAATTTGAGGATCAGATGCGAATTTTTTTCAGGCGTGGGATGGTCTGCGATATAGGTCCCGCTGAACAAAAGTTCAAATTCTTCTTTTCTGGCAATATCATAATAACATTCAAGCACGGTCAGCAGCGAGGATTTTCCGAACCGTCTGGGACGGATCAGAAAAAGAAATTTCCCTGTTTTCTCAAATTGCGGGATGTAGCGGGTTTTATCCACATAATAACAGTTCTCCTGTCTTATCGTCTTGTAGCTTGCTATTCCGTAAGGGATTGTTTTATAAGTGGTCATGGTATCATGTCCTTTAATCAGATGAATCAGGTGAGAGATTTTTATTCTGAGATACCGGCACTCTCCGGAGTGCAAAGCTTTTGCACTCCGGAGAGTCAGAATATTATTTTAAAGCAGTTTTTCATGCGTCAGAATTCTTATCAGCAGCAGCTGCGCCACTTTTCTCATAAATTCATAATTCAAAGTATCTGGCGTATCATGACTGCTATGGTAATTTTCATTTCTGAACTCTGCCGTGTCTGTCCACATCAGGGCAGGTATTCCGGCTTCCCAGAAAGGAGAATGATCACTCCTCCGAAGAAGAGGAAAAAATCTTTCCAGACCGAAATAAACCTTCAGACCCATTACCGGAAAATCATCAAGATAGGTTGCCGCATGTTTCAAAAGCATTTCTGTGATTTTATTGGATGTCTTATTTCCGATAATTCCGAGAAAATCGCCTGTGTCCGGCAGTTTCACAGGGAGACCGTCCGGGAATTTCTGAGAACCGGGTTCATAAGAGCAATACCCTACCATTTCCAAAACATTTGCTTCGGAAATTTTTATTTCATTATTTTTTACATATCGCTCAACAAAATCGCTGCTTCCGAGGAGACCGTCTTCTTCACGGTTGAAGATGACAAACATTGCTGATTTGGGCATTCCGCCTTCTGAAAATATCTTTGCACAGGTAAGCAGTACGGCTATGCCGCTGCCATTATCATCCGCACCAGGTGACCGAGGTACTGTGTCATAATGCGTTGCGGCAATCAGATAAGGTTTTTCCGATTTTCCAGGGGGAATTGCAACAATATTGTCATACCTGCCTTGAAAGAATACCTCATATCCGTAAGACATGAATTGTTTTTTTATCCAAAGCGCAATTCTTTTGTTATTCTCTTTTTCAGCAATATAATGTCTCGGAACAGATACTTTTTCAATCAGATATGTGAGATAATCAACTGAAACCTGACTGATAATATCGTAAATATCTGTAAGCGGTTCCCCCTTGTCCGATTGTGATGATTTTTTTACTATCATTATGAATCCGGTTCTCAGTTCAAGAAGTGTTTAACCACTGACAGCATCTTTCAATGATTCTTCAAACACAGACAGACACACATCTATCTCTTCTTTTGTCACCGTGAGGGCCGGACAAAAGCGAATGGTGTTCTGGCCGCATCCGAGGAGAAGCAGTCCCTTTTTAAATGCTTTTTGGATGAGTTCATTCCGTAAATCAGTGGCCTGCGCTTTGGTTTCACGGTCTTTTACCAGCTCAACCCCCACCATCAGCCCTTTGCCGCGGACATCACCAATGCTTTCTGCGGTTTTTTGCATCTCCCGCAGCTTTGACATTAAATATTCGCCCTGTTTCCTGGCATTTTCCATCAGCTCCGCCTCTAACAGTTCAATGGTTGCCAGTGCCGCACTGCATGAAACCGGATTGCCCCCAAACGTCGAGGCGTGGGAACCGGCCTCCCATACCATGATATCAGACCTTGCCACCATGGCACCAAGGGGCATACCCGATGCAATGCCTTTTGCCAGAGACATGATATCCGGCGATACGCGAAAATGTTCCATGGCAAACATTTTCCCTGTGCGGCCCATGCCGGACTGCACTTCATCCGCCACATAGAGAATACCGTATTTCTTTGCCAGCTTATGCAGTTCAATATGGAACTCAGGCGGCGGCACAATATATCCGCCCTCTCCCTGAATCGGTTCCACAAAAATGGCTGCCACTTCCTCCGGGGGCATGGTGGTACGGAAAAGTGACTCCTCAACCCATCGCACACATTCTGTTCCGCACCCGGGATAACTCATATTGTAAGGACATCGGTAGCAATATGCGTAAGGGATATGGGTGATTCCGGGAATCAGCGGATTATAATGCTTTTTCTGGATCACCTTGCTGGCGGTCAGAGAGAGCGCGCCCATTGTCCGGCCATGAAATGCCCCAAAAAAGGCAATATTCAGTTCCCGCTTTGTTTTCCAGCGGGCAAGCTTGAAAGCTGCCTCCACTGCCTCGGCCCCGGAGTTTCCAAAATAAACCTTGTTATTCCCGTCGCCCGGAACCAGACTGGCGAGTTTTTTTGCCAAAGCAATCTGCGGGGTATAATAAAAATCCGTCCCGGACATATGCAGCAGATTGTCAGCCTGCTTTTTGATGGCGCTGACGACCCGGGGGTGACAATGCCCGGTTGCACAGACAGCAATCCCTGATGTGAAATCCAAAAAGGTATTGCCATCAGGATCATGAATCCACAGTCCCTGCGCCTTTTCTGCGACAAGCGGATAGCCCCGGGTATATGAGGGGGACACATGCGCATTGTCCGTATCAATCAGTGCTGAGGCCCTGGGCCCCGGAAGCGATGTCTTAATATCGGGAAATTTCATTCTGATACTCCTTTCTGAAATGTGACAACGGATTGGGAAATTGAAGAATTAACTTTGCAGGGTGGGTGAGACACAACAGAACCCCACCGTGCGGTACCATCCTCAGTTTTAATAACCCCTCAGTTTATTAATAAGTAAGGCAATCATGCAGAAGCATCTGATGGGTTATGTTGTGTCTGGTCCGCTTTGTAGGAGTGGTTAGCGGAGCTGACCCGCCGAATTTGTCAATCCGGCGGGAGCATTTTTTTTTTATATTGAATCAGGAATCAGGAGATTCAGGACTGCTGTTATTTATTTTAAAATTCCCATTATTAAAAAGAATACTTTGCAGCCAGTTAATGCCGAATTTTAAAAGTTCAACTTCATCCTGTCTGATTTTTTCAACCGTCTCACTATCAATATCATATCTTTTTAAGAAGGTGCTGTTAAACACAAACTCCTTGAATTTATCAATATTGTAACTTGCCAGAAAAAACATTTTTTTGCTTTGTTCTGTAAGCTTGATATTTGGCGGAAACGATCTTTTTCTTACGATCAGGTCCGTCCATTCGGCATTCACTTGGTCGCGGATATCAACGCCCTGGTCTTCGCGCCATTCACGAATGGTCCACTCTTTTTTTTCTTCAAAACCAAGACAGTGAGGCTCGTTCACAAAAAAATAGAAGCCATCATCATCCGCTCCTTCTTTGTGCATCAGAGAGGCTGTTCCCACAGGATAATAACGGCATGCGGTGGGTCTGTCCGTGTAAAGAATACATCCGTCATCCCGGACAAAAGGGCATGATTTCTGGTCATCATCCAGAAGCTTTAATGTAATCACCGGCAGATCCGTTTTCTCTAATAGCTGCGGTTCCGTATATAGGGCCAGAAACTCCTCTGACGACAGTTGCAGCCGGTTTTTCAGCAGGACAATATCATATGGCGTTAAGATGATATTAATGCCTCTGCAACATTTGGTGAAACATTTTACTCCGGGATGACATTCAAAGTTAAATTTACTGTCAAGACTAAGCCTTACCGGATCAATACCGGCCATTTTATCTGATTCGGTCATTTTTTTCCTTTGCATTTAAAAACAGTGCCAAAATTTCAGCAGATTGAATTTACTGAAATACAAAACTTTAAAACAAAAATAATGTTGTCTGCGACTGCCTCTGTCAATACACCTTTTGTCTCTGATATACAAGATTTTTTTGATGGCAGATATCCGGACCATATGGATTGTAAGACTTTCTTCGGCATTGACACATATAAATTAACGCTTTATATCTCTCTTTCCAATGAAGAAAAAAGAATGCAATTCTTGCTTGTAAAACATTTTTGAAAACAAAGGCATAAAAAAACAACGCTTGTCTTTAAATATGATTTTTGCTATATTTTATTATAAATTATAAGCCAAACAGTGGTGTCACACTCATTTTATGACAGTTATTCAGCAAAGCTGAAAATAAGATTTTTTATTGATGCGTTTCTTGAAAACTGAAAAATCGGAAAAGCTGACCGAGGTCTGTGATAAAAGAGGGGCAGACTTGTCCGAATCAGGTGAACTCAAGAAAATATTTGAGAAATGGAATGTCATCTTTGTACCTGAAGCTTGGACAGAGTGAGGTTGAAAGGGATCGTCGAATCCCCTGATCTTAAAAACAAATAAGAACGATAGTGACTTAAAAAAATATAATGAGCGTTGAACTTTGTATCTGTAATGAATTTGATACCTCTTATGAACGTGAGGCATTACACCGCTTTGTGAATAATATGGGAGTGCGTTTTGGTGACACAGATACTCTCTGCCTGATTCTGGCTAATTATGTAATCGGTGGTCGGCAGGTTGATTTAACTGTTTTAAAAAAAGACGCTATTGTTGTTATTGAGTTGAAAGAGTGTAAAGATCCCTTCAAAGCCTATGAAAACAAAGACTGGATAACTGACAGGGGACACAAGATAGGCAGTAACGGGCTGAATCCGTTTAACCAGATCAGACAATATCGTATCAGGTGGTTTGAATTACTAAAGGAGAACAGAGACAGATTTCGCTGTCTGAGAACGGCTCAGAATGACAGACCTTTTTGGTATGTAAAAGGCTTTGTCGCTGTCAGTCCGTCACTTCATAATGACACAGTTAATAAAATTTCAAAAGACAGTTGGTGGTTCAGGCTGTGCGGACTGAATGAACTTGACAGAATAATAGGATTTGAAACGAATAAGTGGATGAATTTCTCAGATGACGAACTGAGATTTATTGCCACTGAACTGTTATCATTAAAAAAGCCGAAAAATATCACTCCTTCGGCAGAGATTCATAAGTTAGAAGAACAACTCAGACAAAGCGCGGACGGACTGCTCAGAATTCTTCAAACCAAGGATGAAAAAATCGTTGAACTCGAAGAAGCTGCTGAATTATTGAATAAGAAAATTCAGGAACAGGACGAACTGATTCTGCAACTCAGACAAAATAAAGAGCAGATGAACAGTGAAATTCAGGAAAAAGATAAGTTACTCATTCAGTTCAGGCAGGATAACGAAGGATCAGACAAAGAAGCTCATCAGATAAGTATTGAGATTCAGAACTATAAAGATAAAATTCATAAATTAGAAGTAGCTGCCCGACAGCAAGAAGAAATAATCCAGAAGAAAGCAAATGCACAGTTTCATTTTGTAACAAAGCATATGTTGTTCAGCGACAACACTCTGAATAACAAACAAAAGACGAGCAGGTTAATGAAATTGTCTCAGAAATTGGGCATAGGCCGTAATCAGGCAATTCATATTATAAAACAAACCATTCAGAAGGGTAAAACTAATACCTGACCTTGTGCGGATCGTAACAAGCTGAATTCGAGAATCCAACATAAGCAACAACAATCAAATAAAAAAAACATGACCAAAAAAAGTATCGTAGCTGAAAAACGAAATTACCGAGTCAAACTTGTTGATGATGCCAAGAAAATCGCATCAGAATACTTAAAAAATATTGAATTGTCAAAAGTGGTTCGCTTTGGACTGCCGGAAATTGATGATCGTTATCACTGCTGGCGTGTGCCATTGGTCAGCCAGAATAAAACCAACATAGGGGAAATTGTAATTGATGCTTTTTCAAGCCTTGTTTCAGAGAAAAAAACCACACAAAAAAAGGTGCTGGAATCCAGACTGCTTGGAAGAAAAACGGGAAAAAGAAAAAAGCGGACAAACGATATTCCCAAAATTTCAAATTTAAGAAATACAATTGGCTTAGGTGACAGCGAAGCACTTCTGACAGAAACCCCTTTGGAATCTGTTGATCTTATTTTCACATCCCCGCCCTATTATAATGCCCGCCCTGAATATTCTGATTTTATAACTTATGAAGAATATTTATTGAAAATGCGGAAAATAATACATCAGTGCCATCGCGTGCTGAACGAGGGCCGGTTTTTTGTACTCAATATTTCTCCGGTTCTGGTGAGAAGGGCAAGTCGCAGCGAGTCTTCCAAAAGAATTGCCGTCCCTTTTGACTTTCATCGGCTTTTCATTGAAGAAGGATATGAATTTATTGATGATATTATCTGGGTAAAACCCGAAGGGGCAGGATGGGCAACCGGAAGAGGAAGACGGTTTTCCGCGGACAGAAATCCTTTGCAATACAAACCCGTTCCGGTCACAGAATATTTGTTAGTTTACAGAAAAAAAACAGATAAGCTGATAGACTGGCATATCAGAAAACATCCTGATAAAGAAATTGTCAGACAGTCAAAGGTTCAGGACGGATACGAAGTGACAAATATCTGGAAAATTCACCCGGCCCATAACAAAGCTCACCCGGCAGTATTTCCTGTTGAATTAGCTGAAAAAGTAATAACTTATTATTCGTTTATAAATGATGTCATTTTGGATCCTTTTGCAGGGACAGGAACCGTGGGCAAAGCAGCTTCCAACCTTAAACGAAGATTTGTGCTTTTTGAAATCAACTCGGAATATATTCAGTATATTAAAAATAATATAGATAAATGGCAAAATACGGATGTTTCTTCAATCAATTGGATCAATAGTGAATCTGTAAGTTATCAATTAAACTTCAACCTTGAATAGAGAAACGAATCAGAGCTATGTTTTATCCCGCACACAGCCTGGAAACTTTTCGATCTGCTGATTATTCATAACAAACTGTTTTTTTACACTTAATAAGAAATACAGAATGCTAATCCGGTTCTGCTCGTGATAAGATAAATCCGGATGTCAATTTTTCCCATGCAGAGGATACTTTGGTGGTGTTCTAAAACTGGACTTGTCCCAATATTTACATAATTGATTCAGAGAGTTATAAAGTTTAGCTCCATTTTTAGAACACTACCGATACTTTTTACTCGATAATTAAGTTTTTTTGATCCGATTCGAACAAAAAGCTTGTCATTCCTGCGAAAGCAGGAATCTGTTTTTTTCTGATGTCCCGGTTCCGGGAGCAGTGGATTCCTGCTTTCGCAGGAATGACAACAAAAAAACTTGATCATCGAGTCTTAGCAATCCGACCCAAAAGGAGTTTTTACTTGAACGCCCTGAAGCTTTTTTGTATAAGTTATCAGGAATGCCATGGCTATTCTGAAAAATAATAACAAAAATATGTGAGCAATGCGACTTTGCCCACCCTTTAATAACAACCTCTCATGAAAACAGACCGCCTCAGAAACTAAGTTTTTTAAAAAACTTAGTTTCTTTTCATGGAGGGTTTAGTCTTAACATGTACCTTAATAATTTCATCAACCAATGGCGTCAGTTACCCGCTGTTAAAAACAGACGGGCGTGCGGTTTGTTGGCGAGTTTTCAATTCCTCCCACGGCTAAAGGCGCGTGGACTTCCCTGAAAGGTTTATCATGCCAAAATTAGGAAAAATTCAAGTTGCCACAGGTGTATTCTGGGTAGAAGTTCCGGAAGTTCAACTTTATGTATTGTGCGGCTGCCCCGCAGACAGCGTGAAACATCTGATGAAACGGGGATTAATTCTGACCAAAGAAGCGGAAGGTGTCACCTTCCAAACCGGTCCCAACGCTGTGTTGCTTTCAGATGTGCTGGTGCAGAACGGAAGTTTTGCCAATCTGGCGGAATTTCCTGTATTGCAGATGCTGTATTTGCAGGGAATGATTTTGCCAAACCATCCCAATAATACGGGGATCAAGCCTATGCTTATCGGCTTGGCAGAGCAGGTGGAAGCGCAGATGGAATACATTTACCGGGGGAATTACGGCCTGGTTTCCGAAGAAGAGATCATGGAGATCGGCAGGATATCTTCGGAAACAGCGCATGAAATGATGCGTCTGAAGTTGAAATTTGCTTTTGGAAAAATCAGCCCCGCGGAGCAGCTTCTGGACACCCGGGTTGTTGAAAGCGAATCTGTTGAAATCAGAGACGGGGTCTTTGTTCGTCGTATCCGCCTGAATGTGTTTGAATTTGAATATAAAGGCGACACAACTGTTGTTGATCTGAACCTGGCCCCCCATGAAAGCTATCAGGCCCCGTATCCGCTGGGATTTCATCATATTAAACGGGAATACTTTGCAGTGATTCATTCCGGGGAAGGCGACGGATGGAATGTGAACAGTCCGTGTATGTCCAGCATCCTGATGTTCCAGGGGAAAATATACTTAATTGATGCCGGCCCCAATGTCTTATACAGCCTTACGGCCCTGGGAATTGGCGTGAATGAAATTGAGGGAATATTTCACACGCATGCACATGATGATCATTTTGCCGGTTTTACAACACTTATGAGAGCCGATCATCAGATCAAATATTATGCCACGCCTCTGGTCCGGGCATCTGTGGCTAAAAAACTCTCCGCCCTCATGTCCATAGAAGAAAAAAATTTGTTTGACTATTTTGAAGTCTATGATCTTGAATTTGATATGTGGAATAATATTAACGGATTGGAGGTGAAGCCGGTATTTTCACCGCATCCGGTGGAAACCAGCATTCTTTTTTTCCGAACATTGTGGGAGGACGGATACCGCTCTTATGCTCATTTTGCAGATATTGTCGCTCTGAACGTCCTCCAAGGCATGGTCACGGATGATGATTCGCAAATCGGCCTGTCCCAGGCATATTATGACCGGGTGAAAAAAGAATATCTCACAAAGGTTCATATTAAAAAGATTGATGTGGGCGGCGGACTGATTCACGGTAATGCCGACGATTTTAAACATGATCCGTCGGAAAAAATTATTTTATCGCATACCTCGTCGGACCTGACCAACACACAAAAAGAAATCGGTTCGGGCGCGCCCTTTGGCATGGTGGATGTTTTAATTCCGACTTCCCAGAATTATCTGCACTTTTACGCACTTGAGTTCCTGAAGTCCTATTTCCCTTCCGCTCCTATCCATGAATTAAGAATTTTGCTGAATAACCAGATGGATACGTTCAATCCGGAATCCATTCTTTTAAAAAGCGGTGTGATCAGTGACGAAGTTTATCTGATACTGACAGGAAATGTGGAACTGATTCAGACCGAGCTGGGGGTGCATAACATCCTCTCAGCCGGTGCGCTGGTGGGAGAAATGTCCGCTTTGGACAAAGTCCCGTCACTGGGAACTTACCGTGCCACCAATTTTGTCCAGGCATTGCGACTGCCTCGCAGCCTGTATTTCAAATTTGTGAATCGGAACAAATTGTACGCCAATATCAAACGGCTTCAGGATAATCGGGAATTTTTGCAAAAAACCTGGCTGTTCGGTGAGGTGGTGTCTTATCCCATACAAAACAAGCTTGCCCAGTCTATGTATTTTCAGCATTATTCCGCGGGCCAGGTGCTTCCGACTGAAATTCAGTCGGCCATATTTCTGGTCAAACGCGGGAAGCTGGAAAGATACATTGATGACGATGTATTTGAAACCCTGACTCCGGGCCATTTTTTCGGAGAAGAATGTGTCCTTTTCGGGACAACGACCCTGTTTCAGGTTCGGGCGGTAAAACCCACGGAACTTTATAAGATTCCGGGAGATGTGCTTCTTGATATTCCTGTTGTTCGCTGGAAACTCTTTGAAACCTTTCAGAAACGAATGCGGCTGATATTGAAGCCGGAGGTGACAGGTATTCCGCCTTTTCACTGGAGGGAGGAATACAACATCAATGTCCGGAAGATGGATAATCAGCACAAAGAGGTTTTTGAAAAGGCGAACAAGGTTTATGAGGCCATTAGTAATAAAAAGGAAAAGCCGGTTTTGGAGGATGCGCTGAATGTTTTGCGTGGTTCCATTGAGTTTCATAACACCGAAGAAGAAGCCCTGATGAAAGCGCAGGACTATCCGGGGTATGAAAGTCACCGAAAGAAGCATGAGCTTATTCTCAATGAGCTTTTGGAAATTCAGGAGCAGTTTAAGAAAAATGGTTCTGAAATAAACGAGGCGTTTTTAGATTTTTTTAAGAGATGGATCATCACCGATATTCTTACACTGGATAGGAATTATGGCCATTTTCTTAATAAAAAAGGACTGTTATAATATTTTTTTTTCAATACAGGGATTTTAAGAAAGAGTTTCCATCCTGTTACTTGATGTTCAAATTTTTTTTGTCATTCCTGCTTTCGCAGGAATGACAGACTTTTTATCCGAACCGGGTCAAAAAATTTCTGATTATAACGGATTTTGGGGATGCCTGTAAAGCCCCGTCGGGGCGGCATATTTGTAGCATACATCATGCAAGCCGGTAAAGCCCCGTCGGGGCGGCATATTCGAGACTATTCAAATATGCCGCCCCCACGGGGCTTGGCGGCAATACTGTTGACTTAAGCGTAAGCGGGTTTTCCGGTGTTTTTTCCGGAGTGCGAAAAATGCTTTTTCGCAGGCGCAGAAATATAATTTTTGCACTCCTGACCTGTTCGGAATTGCCTAAGTCAACAGCATTGGGGCTTGGCGGGGGCTGCAAACCTGCCACTGCTACTACAAATATGCCGCCCTTACAGGGCTTGGTCGGCCTTCCCTAAATCCGTTATAATCAGAAAAATTTGAGCATCGAGTGATACAAATGTAAATAAACTACCATGAATACTGACGGACAAAAACAATTTATTCATAAGGTGAGAACAGCCCTGGGGCATCCTCGTTGTGAAAAGCGAAGCCAGAGTGATTTTAATAAAAAATTTCATCCTCGCAGACATGTGTCTGACAGGCTCCTCGAAAAAATTGAAAACCGAACAGATAAAGACAGGAGAGAACTCCTGAATCATCTGATCAAAGCAGCAGCCCCTCTGAATTTGAATGTCATACCGCAGAAAAATACGGAAATGGTGACCGCGGCCATCGCTGGGCTTGTGCGGGAGAAAGAACCTGAATGGGGAACCCTGAAAAATGTGATTGCCTGGGATCACCCGCTGATCAGAAAATTGAACCTGGCTGAGGCATTGGCCGAGCAAAATGTGCTGGTGGAAACTGGAAGCTGGAAACTGGAAACTCGGAACTCGGCTTGTATTGGGATAACGTCGGCTGATTATTGTATGGCTGAAACAGCCACGCTGGTAATGAAAACCAGACCGGGACAGGCGCGTTCTGTTTCGCTCCTGCCTTCGGTTCATGTTGCTGTGACAGAACTCAGACAAATCATTGCTGACATGAAAGAGCTTTATGCCCTTCTGAAATGGCATCCCGACGAAAAGGCAGAGGGGCTGACCAACTGCATGACGTTTATTACCGGGCCAAGTAAGACAGCAGATATTGAGGCGACGCTGGTTCATGGCGTCCATGGCCCCCGGGAGGTTTATATTTATGTGATTACGGGCTGACTGGCAATTGCAAATTTCTGTTTCGATTTCCGGGAAATCATTTTAATACCCGGAACGTAGAGTCCGACCAAATAAGTTTTGAGGGGTGGGATGTGAAATCCGGCTGAAAATTTATCTGCATAATTTATAAGAGGCTGCGAAGAAAAAACTGATGACCGGATTTTTCGAAAAAATTGTCTCATTTTGCTGATATTTTAATGCCTGTACAGTAGAAAGTTTTAGCTAGTAAACTGAGTAATTCGTAACCGGACAGCAATATGTTTATACCTATATATATAGTCTCATGCGGCAATGTCGGACGAAGTCTCACGACCTCTTCCCCGGATCATCCGCAAAGTTCGGTCAGCCGGAACTTTGCCGAGAGAGGACAGAAATTCCGCCTGAATGACACTCCGCACAACGCCCCTCCGAGGGACAGTCGGAGGAGGCTGTTCTCAGCCAGCCTTCATATTTTCCCAACACCTCGGAACCCCGGGTCAGGGAAAGATACTGAAGAAGTCCGAGGGCGATTCCGGAAAGATTGACAAAACGTTCGATGGCTTCGAGAGTGAGATCAAATTTTTTTCTTTCATTTTCATCAGGACGACAGTATCGGACATCCTCACCCCTGCCGACATCGGGAAAGGCTTTCGTCCGAAAATGGTAGCAAAATCCCCCGATGAGATGCTTCAGCGTCCGAAACATGCTTTCCACCTTGGGACGATAGCAATAAATCGTGACAATCTGTCCGGCCGGGAGTGTCAGATCGGAACACATCAGTATGTAACGGTCGTCTCCGTCGATGACAAAAACAAAACGGATGATGTCTCCGACCGGTTTCCACAAAAGATCCCATGTAAAATATCTGACGGTTCCGAGGTTTCCGGAGATCATCACTTCTGTTTCTCCGAACCGCTCGGAGAAATCGAAAACTTTTATGAGGCTCACCTTGTCTTTTTCCCGGAATGTCTTCTCCGAACTGTCTTCGGGAACAAGGTATCCCACATAATTGTTCTTCGCACGGGTGATAAGATGAACAGACTGTTCGCCGTTGTCGTTGACGGCTTCCCCGAAGGTCAGAAAAGCGGGTCCTGTGGAAAAGCAGGCGTCAAGAGTCACATAACACGGAAATCCCGTCTGTTCCGCTGTCCGGATGACAAGATTCGCCATCCGGGTCAACATGGCTGCCGGACGGGGTTTGCAACCCCGTCCGAAACGTTTGCGGGCGGCGATCCGGAAAATATTCCGGACGGGGTTGCAAACCCCGTCCGGCAAAATCAGAGTTAATAAAAACAGTAGGTTGTAATCTTAGCCTGATGCATATGCTGGTCAGCCCTCCCCTAAATCCGTTATAATCAGCTTATTTCAATGGCAAATAGACATAAGCCCTCAGCACATCCGGAGGAAGATGGGGTTTCACCTGGTACTGAACACCTCTTCCTTGTGATGCTTTTCTTACCCGGGCATGTGCCCTGAGCAACTTTTTGCCATTCTTCTCCTCCGCTGCTTCTGTCAAAGAATACCAGAGCATCTCAAAACTGTCAATCAGTTTGTTCAGAAAATGGACCGCCTGATCTCTGGAAACATTGGCTTCCGGCTTTGCCCGGATCAGTTTCTCCACAATGTCCGCATCCGTCCATTCGGTGCTGGCAGGTGAACCGGCAAAGCCAAGCACCTGGCAATCTTCCGCTATCAGATGCGTTTCTCCATCCCCGGTCTTTGTGATGATATGATATCGAAACCGGACAAGCAAGAGAGTGGCGCGACGTTCCACAAGTCCGGTTCGGATAACGCCGCAGCGTTTTTCAGGTATCTCATGCTTCGTTGTGACAGGAGGTTATCACCGTTTATATGAAAGTGTTAGGTGTTAGGTGTTAAGTGTTAGGAAAAACAGCAAAATTTTCATCATTCGTTGTGACCGGCAGATCATGGCCGTTTATATGATATCCATAGCGGCATTCCGTATTTAGGATATATTGTCCGAACCAGTTTCCGCTCAATATAAATCGCCAATGCTTTTTTGCATCTGATGACACGACATCCCTCGTGTGTATCTTCATAATTTTTCAGGATCGCCTCCTGAACAGACTCGGACAAATCCGGATTCGGCTTAAAATGCAGTTCGACAATATAATGCCATTCCCTGTCCTCTCTTGAAGATACCCAGTCCTTATCTGTAAGCTCCGCGTAAGAAATCCTCGACAGCACAAAATCCCGAAATGACTTTCTCCGATGACAGTATGCACGGATGTGATACCGGTCATCTGCGAATACCAGATGGTTGGGTGAAAGCAGGCGGGTAAAGGGCGACTCCGGGTTTTTGCTGTGATAGTCAATGGAAACCACCCGTTGCCCCAGCAGGGCGGCAATTACAATTCTGGCAGGCTCAAGGGGAAGGTCCGGCCTCAGCAGCCGATCCACATCCACGACGTCAAGATCGCTCCATCCCCTTTCTTCCCGATAATAGCCCGTGAGCGACTCCCCGCGCAGGTAATCCAGAAACAATATGGGGCTGGTTTTGATAATATGGGGTCTGAATGTTTCCGAAGCCTCATGGCGTTTGCGGGACGGATTGTATTCCATCTGTTCCGGATATTCCTCCCGATACCTGTCAATCACAGTCTGCGCGGCCTGCCGGCTCAGGCCGAAAGTTTCTGCCAGCTTTCCTGCGGTAAGCCCATCTCCCCAGAATAATTGCGTTTCTATATACGCAAACCTTTTTTGTTGTTTATATGTGTAAAGTTTCATGACATGTCTTTTAATTTTATGGTTTGACTTTGAAAAAATTATATTTTAAACATCGGAAAAATTCAAGGATAAATCTCAAAAAGGAGAAAGACCATGTTTCGCATACGAATGACGCTGCCAAAAAGAAAGAGCGTCGCTTACAACTATACGGATATTCTGCATGATGCCATTGTCAATGCCTGGATCAGTGCCGGAGCAGACGCGGAAAAGGTGACGGGATTTCATGCCAGGCCGTGGAATTTTGCATCGCTCGGGTGGCGGCGAGGACAGGAAAACCGGGCGCATACCCTGATTATCAGCACTCCTGATCCCGAACTGTCCGAGTATATTAGGAAATTAAAACCCGGGGATACGGCCTATGCCAGAGCTGTTACAGCCGAAGCGGTTGATTTTTCCGAGGCAGAGATATTTGCAGACCCCGACCCCATCGGACCCGGACAGAAGGGCATCGGTGTGCTGATGCTTTCACCTCTGGCAATTTCTCGTAATAATAAAGAAAAAAAAGGGCATCGCTGGCACAGCAACCTGAATGAAGCAGATTTAAGCTCCGTGGTTAATCATCGGCTGTCGCGGCTGGCCGGACGTGAGGTCAGTCTTGAAGTACACGCGGATAAGCTGTATCTGCGCGCCAATCCCCGGCATGATGTGCTGATTCCCGTCAAAGAATTTCCCAATGGAAAGCGGGCCTTTGTCATCGGTATGAAAGCCCCTTTAGTATTGAAAGGGAATGTGAATGACCTCCGGCTGGCCTGGTACGCGGGGATCGGAGAAAAGACGAGAAACGGGTTCGGGTGTGTGGGGCTTGCGGAAAAGGGGGTGGGACGGTGATGGAACATCAATGGATGGAACACGCGACACTTGCTGCCGGAAAGGTTTATAAAAGCTTTCTCACAGAGGTGCTGGAGGCCCATGTGATAAATGATCGGGACGGCGGTGCGCTTGATGAAAAAAATCAGAAGAAGATTGACAAAGGAACGCATATTGATCCCCGTGTGCTGCGTCTGATGAGCTTCAGCGGCAAGGGCGGTGTCGCGGCCAATCCTGAAAAGCAGGAGATTTATGACAAATTCTATAATGTCAGCCTGCTGGATCATATCCTGTCCGTGACTCGCGGCTCGCTGCTCTTGTCCGCGCTGGACTGGATGGGACAGAATCCGGACATGGATTCAAGAATGCTGAATCGCAGGCTCACGGTCATGGCGGTCATCGGGTTTATGCACGATTTGGATAAGGATTTGAAACTTCCCCGCAACGCACCGCTTGAGATCGAAAATGTGGAAGAGCGGATGGAACGCTATGGCATTGCGGATTTTCTCAAAGGTGCGGAAGTTTCACTTTCAGCAAGCCAGCTTCGGTATCTTGTGGAAAAAGTGGAGGGAACACAGGCCCACCGCCATGCGCCGGATACACTGCCCCCGAGAGAATTTGAATCGCTTTCGCGTTATGTGCGTCTCGCTGACCAGTTGGACAGCACTTGGCTCTCCTCTGATCCTGAAACCGGAGGATTTGAGGGCGTCATGAAATGTCTTGAAAAAGATCGCAATCTCCAAGGCGAATTTCTGAAAAAGTGGAAAAGAATTCAGTTGTTTGATCCGCATCATCCTTTTCTTTTGGATGAGCTTCAGCGATGTCTGTCCCGGTTCAGCCTGCGTCTGGCCGGAGTTCCGCCGCTGATCGAGGTGCATCAGGACGGGTATTTGTTTATGCTGATTCCGGAAAGCCGGTCTGAGGAGATTGTTGAGAAAGCAGTGAACATGCTTTGCAACAGTCTGCCGTTTAAACTGTATCTGGATGTGTCAAATCGGGGAATTCCCGCGCTTTATAACGGACAGCCGGGCCATGAGGAATTAGCGGGATTTATTGAGGGAGGACTTAAAGCACAGGAGTTGAGCAATCTCTTCAAAATCAAACGTGAACTGACAGATCAGTTGAAAGAGCCGCTTGATGACCTGCTTGCTGATATGGGTTTGCAGCCCCGCTGGGCGGAAAAAGTCACGACTCAGCTCACCACATTATATTCGAGCTTTAAGGATTTTGAAGAACCAGATAAGGAATGGCTTTACCGGGCTGCACATCTTGTATTGCTTCTGAATCTGAAAGTTGACGCGAAGCCTAAAAATGCTGTTCCGGCCTCTTCTGAAAGAGAAACAGAACTGCTTAAAATTGTGAAAAAAGAGCTGCCGGACTGGATGAGAGAAATAAAAGATGATGCGTCCCGCCGAACACTTACAGGACTTTGCGTGACAGCAATGGCAGAGCAGGATGAGGATCTGCTGGAAAGGGTGTGGGGGGAAGATGACGGACTGTTAAAACAATGGCTCGAAGGTGACGGAAAACGCCCGGGGTTTAATCAGTTCATCAGCGGCGACGGAATAGAAGTATTAAAAGGCGTAAAGCGGCGAATGAATCTCTTGTTGTCTGGGCAGCGGCTCACGGTTGAAAAAGAAAAGGAAAAAGGGCGGTGTGTCTTCACAGACGAACCTGTTCCCTTTAAAAAAACGATAAGTCAGGCTATGAAGTTATATGGCATCAAAGTCTCCGCGTTTTCCGGGAGAGATAATCGCCCTGAAGTCGTCACTTCGGATCAGTCTCATACCAATGTCGGGTTTTCCTCTGTTGCCGAACATAAACTGCGGTCAGAAGTCCACGAATTGCAGGGCGGCAAAGATAACGGCGTTCCCACTTTGGTTTATTCTCCGACAACTGGCGGACTTTTCGGCGGTCTCGGGCTGACAGATGACAAGGCAATGGGAGCCATGTCCTTGTATGATCTGAATCGGCTTGAGATAAAAAAAGGCAAAGTGCTGAGAGGGTTTGAAACATATCAGAGCCGCTATCGCATGGCACGGCTTGAGAAAATGCCTGAGTCTCTTGAGGGACAGGTGAACATCATGCGGATGCTGCTCAATGCCACCCGGCGCATGGGCCGCCCGATTCATATTTTCCGGGGACTTCCCACTTTGCAGAAAGCATATTTTTATTATGATGCCATGCCCAAAGTGCTGGTGAATCTGCTGGGCGGAAATGCGCTGGGACTTGAACAGATTCCCGATGCGCTGAAGCATCTGGATATTGCCAGAGATATTCTTGAAATTTCAGGATTGGGATATGATGT
Source organism: Desulfonema magnum (assembly GCF_017377395.1). Taxonomy (GTDB): domain Bacteria; phylum Desulfobacterota; class Desulfobacteria; order Desulfobacterales; family 4be13; genus Desulfonema_C; species Desulfonema_C magnum. Next base: position 3,322,716 of record NZ_CP061800.1, read on the forward strand.
GCTGAGGCTGTATGCTGTTCCAAAAACACGGTTCGCCGCAGTTTGTTTTTCATACTGTTATTTGCGCGATCATGACGAAAAAAAGCCGACCTTGAAAAAACATCTGGAAAAGGAATCTTTTAACTATATGGAGGGAAATCAGACAATGAGTGATCAGGACAAATCTTTGATAAGACTTGGAAGAGCAGGGGCAGGTATTCAGAAAAATCCCGGGGGGAAATCCTCCGGAAGCGATGAGTTGCTGGTGTTCAAACTTTGTCTGGATACGCTGAACGCGGCTCGGAAAGTTAATCAGACAGATGTTGAATCTCTGGTTTATGCAGTGGCAAGCGAATTGGAGACAAATCTGATTCGGCGGGAAAAGGCTGCTGCCAAAGAAAATCGTGGCAAAAAAAGTCTGAGAGAGGGCTGTATTGAAGTTGCGGAAATTTTTGTCAACAATGTCTGGTTCGGTGTCCTCGGAGGACGATCTCCGAGCCAGAAAAGCCGACGGGTTCTGTCTGCCATTTATCGCATGGCATTTTTGAAAACCCATAAGGAAATCAGTGAAAAAAAATCTGAAAACAAGAAGGAGAAAAAATAATGAAACGATTTGAAAATTATCTTGGCAATATTGATCATCTGGTATCATCCAGCCCCAAGGGGGAGAAAAAAGGGGATGACTACATTCATCCGGCATTGAAAAACATGGGCAGTGTTACGATAATTGTTATTCGGGAAGCCATTGCGCCGGTCGTTTTCCGAAACGAGGAACAGGAAATCACGGATATCGAAATCGGAGAAGAAGCTTATGTCCGTGCCGTTCCCAACAAGTTCAAGTATCCTGAAAAGGGCAGAGGGCTTCAGATTCTTCGGGCTTATGGCGTTGGCGGCCGTCTGCCCCAGAACAAAACATTTCTCCGTAAAAGTGAGAAGCCTTCGGATGCCTTTGACATGAACACACTTGTTTTCGGAGATTCAACAATGCACGATAACCGGGTACTTCCTGTTCGTGCCGCAGTGAATTATTCTGACGGACTGAGCCTTCTGCCCAAGCATTTGTGTGTGGATGAGACATTCCACAACCGGGCAATGGAAGACGGCACGCTCTTTGATGCGGAAACCGGAGAGAACAGTGTCAGTCTGTTCTCCCGTCACTTTATCACGCCGGGAACCCTGATGGTGCAGGTTTTGTCAACACGGGGCAAAGTACTTCCTTCTGAGGGGCTGGATCATCTGCTCCTTTCCATGGGCATCGCTGGATTATACGGCGGACAAACTTCCACAACAGGTGTCAATATTCGTTCCCGGATTGCCGGGGTTTACGGAGCCAAGTTTGAACGCGCTGAGACATCGCCATATGAAATCGTGAAATCGCTCAGAGATACGGATGTGGATAAAAAAGACGGCGATGCGGTCATTCAGGCCATTCACACCATGATGGCGGAGGTGCATGAAGCGAGTATGGACGCTGAAGCCGTGGGCGATTATCAAAAAACATTGGTGGAACAATTTGAAAAAGACGATCCAGCTTTGACAGAAAAGTATGAACAGGCTGCCCCGAAGGTGGCGGAGCTTTTTGACAGTTGGTTCGGTACGGGGAAGAAAAAATGAAAACTGTTGCTATCAGCGTAACGGCCCGCACATTGACACCGTTTGCCTACCACAGCTTAATGGTGCAGAGCGGCACAGCCACGCTCCCGGAACTCATCGGGGACCGTGCGGTCGCATTCGGGCTTGCTGCGGCATTGGGCATGACTGCGGCCCGTGTGGCACTGCCGAAAAAAAATTATCAGAAACATCTCGCGGCCATGCCTTTTCGGACATCTGTTTTTACGACAGAGACTCCCCGGCTGCTGGCACCGCTGACTCGGCGGCTGAATCTGGACGCTGAGGCCGGTCTTCAGAAAAAGGTCCAGGATGTTGCCAAAAAAGGAAATCTCAAAGATTTTTTTCGCATTCAGGAAGTTCCCCCGGGTCAGGTTTTTAACGGCGCTGTATTTGGATTGGATGGTTTTGATCCTTTTAAGTATGCGGATCAGGAAAAACTGGTCATCCGGGTGGGGCTGCATCGGAGCGGCATGGTTTTGTTGAGAAAGACTGAGGAACATTTGGTTCGCCTGAATGTTTCCACGGCTGCTTTGTTCAAACAGGAACTGCCCATGGAACGATACTGTCTGCACGGCTTGCAGCTCTCACCTGTTTTCAGCATGGAAGACGCGGCAGAGGAGGTGACAAAATGGAGGTGACAGAACTTACAATTGCCCGCCACTGCGTAAGACAGGAAGGAGAGGCCGGACTTTCTCCGCTTCAACGCTCACTGCTTGAATCGGAAAAAAAGATTCGCATTGCAGAAGCGCCTACGGGTGCGGGTAAGAGTTATGCGTTTCAGCAGGCGGTTGCCCGAAATGAGCGTGTTCTTTTTATTGTTCCCACGCGGCGTCTCGCGCAAAATCTCCTGGCAGGGCTTTCAGAATCCCTGGTCAGAGATAACAACTGGAATAAGGAAGCAGTTTCCAGGAAGCTGGTTCTGTGGAATTCGGACGAGACAAAACGGCTGGCAGAAGCAGGCGAGGTCAATATCACAGCGAGGCGAATTCGGGAGATTTCTGATCTGGATCCGACGCGGGAGGGCGGAGAAATGGTGATTGCTGTCCCCGAGGTTGTGAGCTATCTCCTGCTGCGATATAAACCGGAAAAAGGGCAGTCCGATGCAGGCGTGTTTGATATGCTGAACACATTTGAGCATATTGTTTTTGACGAATTCCATACCATATCTCCGAGAGGTTTCGGTCTGGCCGGGCTTTTTGCAAAACTGGCAACAGAACTTTCGTACCGGGCAAAAGTCAGTTTTCTGTCTGCCACGCCCCTGGATATTGCACCGGTTTTGCGGCGGCTGGATGTGCCTGAAACGGAGATCGCCGAACTTCACGAGGAACTCACGGACAAAGGCAGAGCGGTTCATGGCGATGTGCGTCTCTCTTTGTGTGGCTGCGAAAGCCTGCCGGAGCTGATCAGACAGCATATGGACGCGGTCGCACAGGAGATTGCAAAGGGTCGTCAGGTTGTCATCATTTATAACAAACTGGCGGATTTGCAACTGCATCTCACGGAACTGGAGCAAATTTTCCGAGGAGCAGGGATTCACCCGGGGCGGGTGCTGCTGGTCAACAGCATTGATGATTCCCGCGTCAATAGGTGCGGAAAAGGCTTTTTTGCCGCGGGCCGGCATGAGGATCCCGAGGCGTTTGATGTTCTTGTGGCAACGGCCAGCGTGGAAATGGGGGTTACTTTTCGTGCAAATCTCCTGTTCATGGAGCCGGGTTTCGAGGCGATGAATTTTCTCCAGCGCTACGGCAGGGCAGCAAGAGGAGCGCATGACGGGCAGGTTTTTGTCCGTTTTGATGACAAAATGCTGAATAAATCGCCCTGGTTCCGGCAATTGAAACGGTGGGCTGAGAAACATAATGATGACACGGTTGCCATTCACGATCTGACAAATGTGCTGAGTCAGGCATCGCAGAAGCGGTTTAAAGATTGTCCCGAAGAGGGGAGGAAACATTTCGGCAAACTGCCCAATCGTGCGGCATATTCATCTGGCCTGTATTGGAATGTTCTCATGGGGCATTTCAGCAATATAAAGTATCGCTGGGACCATCTGAAAACGCATCAGCCCAAACCTGCGAAACAGATTTACTGGCTCTTGAAAACCGTCCGGGAAATGGCGTCAGACAGGGAATTCGGAGAGTCGGCAAAGGATTGGTGTGACCGGTTTGAGAATGAGGCCCGGACGCTCAGGGATATTGGAAAAGGGATTCGGATTCTTGAGGATGACGGTCGGGGCGATGCGTTTCATGCACAGGAAATCTGGGTCCGCCGAAATACAGATATTTTGGACAGATTCCCTTTGCTGATGGCGGATGACGGGCTTGAGGAAATCCGCATTCCGGGAAAGCTCGGAGATTTTTTGCTGGAAAAGGGGAATTTCGTGAAAGCAACTCGGAACGCCAGGTTTCCCCATACGCCTTACACCGCGATTCTCAGGGATGACGCGTTTATTGTGGAGGAATGGGCCAGGGAATTTCAGAAGGGTGCGGGTGCTGATCCGCTGGCGTGGGAATTGTATCCTGAAGCCATGAAAGCGGCTGAAAAGCTTGTGCGTCTGACAGGTTTGATTGTCAGTGATGATGAAGATGTGGATGCAGGCAGCGGTGTGTTGTAAATCAGACCTCTGTAAATCAGACCTCCGAGGTTTTTAAAACCTCGGAGGTCTTTCCCGCAAAGAGGAAAACCTGTGTACAGGACAAAAAGTTGCGGGAGGGGAGAAACCCGGCTTTTTCCCCGGACGAGGCGCTTTCCCCTGACGGAAAAAGCCGGGTTTCTTTGCCACTCTTCTTTTTTTGTCCTGTACACAAGAGGAGAACAATAATGATACAAAACTGGAAACATGCAGACGCATTTTATGAGCGTGTGGATCGTCTCGGGTTGCACGGCCTTCATTTTCAGCATGTTGTGCTTTGCGAGCGCAGGGCCTGGATGTATCTCCATAATATCAATTTTGCTCAATGGTACGGCCGGGTACAAACCGGAACCGCAAAGCATTCGACAAGTTATGCAAGAGATCATAGCACGGATGGGCTGTTTGGTCTGGCTCCTGACAGGATTGACTGGGAGAACTGTGTTGTTTATGAAAACAAGGGAAGCGGGGGCGCGGTGGAAGCTTCAAATAATCAGACCGCATTTTATGCGCTGATGTTGTCTATTGCCACAGGCAGGGAATGGCAAGCTGTCACGCATGTTCTTTCCACACGAAAGCGGCGTGATGTTGTGCTGGATGAGCATCGTTTGCAGAAGATGTGGGAGGCTTCTGAACGTCTGGAAGCACTGGCAGTCAGAGAAGATGTCCCCCGGGCCAGGGCCATTCCCCTTTGCAAAACATGCTCTCTGGCCGGATTCTGCGGACATGACTGACTACTTGCCGGACGGGGATTCTTGCCGGACGGGGTTTGCAACCCCGTCCGGCAAAGGGATAAAAGGAGTGCAAAAATGAAGCGAACGCGGAATTTTTGCAAAAATTCCGCGTTCGCTTCATTTTTGCACTCCGGAGAATTGTCATCGGTATCAACTTGCCGGACGGGGTTGCAAACCCCGTCCGGCAAAGCGTGATGTTGTGCTGGACGCAGATCGTTTGCAGAAGATGTGGGAGGCATCGGAGCAGTTGGAAGCACTGGCAGTCAGAGAAGATGTCCCCCGGGCCAGGGCCATTCCCCTTTGCAAAACATGCTCTCTGGCCGGATTCTGCGGACATGACTGACTACTTGCCGGACGGGGATTCTTGCCGGACGGGGTTTGCAACCCCGTCCGGCAAAGGGATAAAAGGAGTGCAAAAATGAAGCGAACGCGGAATTTTTGCAAAAATTCCGCGTTCGCTTCATTTTTGCACTCCGGAGAATTGTCATCGGTATCAACTTGCCGGACGGGGTTGCAAACCCCGTCCGGCAAAGCAAACCCCGTCAGGCAAAGGGATAAAAGGAGAATTGTCACCGGTATCAATTATCAACATCTGGAAGGGTTAGAAATATGGAAACATTATTCGTTTCTCGTGAAGCCCGTCTGAAGCGGCGGGAAAATACTTTGGCAATCGTGTTCAACGGTAAAACAAAATGGTTTCCTGTTGAGAAAATCCGGCATATTGTGCTGTTGTCGGAAAGCAATATGAATTCAAGTCTGCTGTGTCTGTGCGGTGCAAACAGTGTGAGGATTTCGGTGTTTGATTATTATGGCTACTTCAAGGGAGCGTTTGAGCCTGTAGGACAGAATCCATCAGGACGGGTGAAGCTCGAACAGGCCAGAACGATTCTCGATGCCCGGGAAAAAATGCTCATCGCAAAGGAAATCGTACTGGGAGCCGCACATAACATCCTTGCGAATCTGCTGTATTATCGTTATCGGGGCAAAAAGGAGCTTGATACGCAGATAAAAGAAATGCGTCGTCTCATGTCCCACATTGATAAAGCAGATGATACAGCGACTCTCATGGGCGTGGAGGGGAATCTGCGTCAGCTTTATTACAGCGGATGGAAGCTTATTGATCCGAAACTGGATTTTGGCAAACGAATCCGACGACCGCCGAACAATCCTGTTAATTGTCTGATTTCATTTATGAATCAGCTTGTCTATACTGTGGTTCGGCATGAGACTTTTAAGACGCATTTGGATGAAACGCTGAGTTTTCTCCATTCTCCGGGGACAGGCCGTTCTTCGCTGAGTCTGGATTTGTCAGAGCCGTTCAAACCTGTGCTTGCAGATATGCTGATTTTCAGGATGGCCCGAAAGGGGATGATGCATGAGAATTGGTTTCAAGAACATGACGGGGTTTGTCTTTTGACGGAAACAGGGCGGCGTCATGTGGCTGAACAATTCTCTGTCCGTTTGGAGGAAATGAGCGACGGCAGAAGTTATCGGGAACGGATTTATCGGGAAGCTTTGAAGATTGAGCGTCATATTCTTGGTGTTGCGGAATATGAATCTTACAAAAGAAAGGCTTGACAATGTATGTGTTAATGACATATGATGTACGGGCAAAACGCACGGAGAAGTTCAAAAAGCTGCTTCGGAAATATCTTGAACATATCCAATATTCTGTTTTTAGCGGTGATTTGTCAGAGGCGAATTTGATTCACCTGCGCCGGGCAGTCAGCCGCATGCTCCTTCCCGGAGAGCGTGTCACAGAGGTTACGGCAGCGAATCGGAAAAATGTGCATGTTACTCATTTTGTAAAAAATGAAACCGGGAAGGGGGAAGCAAAGCGTGTTGAAGATAATTCACATGCCACGGATTACAGGGTTTTATGATTTGAACTTCGATCCTGGATGAAGCATAAAACACAGGAGAATGAAGTTTTTGCCTAAAGGCTTGATTGCTCTTTTGATGGTATTTTATAATCAAAAAAGGCATGATTGCCTTTAAAATCGGCGGTTATTTCTCCCCATGAGGGGTTATGAGCGGAAGCTGTGGCGAGGATCGGAGCGGACAAGGCTTTGTTATTTCTCCCCATGAGGGGTTATGAGATACAAGGATCGTACAGTTACTTTTACAGAATCTGCTGGTTATTTCTCCCCATGAGGGGTTATGAGCAACATTTTCAGCATAAAAAGTTCTGCCATTTTCACAGTTATTTCTCCCCATGAGGGGTTATGAGATTTCATGTCCCTGAAAAAAATCTTCACCGTATTTTAAGTTATTTCTCCCCATGAGGGGTTATGAGCCGGAAAAACTGAAAGCTGGTCTCCGGACAAATCAAGTTATTTCTCCCCATGAGGGGTTATGAGGCCGAGCGTTATCCGGTCGTCAGTGAGATGCCCGAGGGTTATTTCTCCCCATGAGGGGTTATGAGTTTTTGCTTCAAACCCTGATTCTGAAACATAGACTCGTTATTTCTCCCCATGAGGGGTTATGAGTTCCGGCGATGTAAAGTTTATCTCAATCGTCCTATGTTATTTCTCCCCATGAGGGGTTATGAGAGCCGCCGGTCGGATTTCAGAGCCGGGTTAGGTTTCTTGTTATTTCTCCCCATGAGGGGTTATGAGTTGCTGGACATGGGATGCTGACTGATAACTTGCAGCTTGTTATTTCTCCCCATGAGGGGTTATGAGGCAAAAACAGTGCTTTTATCCCTATCAGCATGTTCCTGTTATTTCTCCCCATGAGGGGTTATGAGCGAAAATGTTCCGCCAGATCGTTTTATTTCAGCTTTAGTTATTTCTCCCCATGAGGGGTTATGAGAAACTTTTGAAGGAGGTTTTAATGCAAACTTTGACTGGTTATTTCTCCCCATGAGGGGTTATGAGAAGAAAAAAATCCGACTGTGAGTCATCTCCGGCAAGTTATTTCTCCCCATGAGGGGTTATGAGCTGAGTTCAGGATTAAATCTTGCCTCATGTCTTTCCGGGAGTTATTTCTCCCCATGAGGGGTTATGAGAACCTCCTTTTTCGGATCGTCAAAGTCTAATTCAAGTTATTTCTCCCCATGAGGGGTTATGAGGGGGTGTATGGTAGCACTGCGGCTGAGCGACTGCGGTTATTTCTCCCCATGAGGGGTTATGAGTGATCCGTCCGTGACAAAACCAAGCCCCTCAATTGCTGTTATTTCTCCCCATGAGGGGTTATGAGTGTCTGATGATCATTTCTCCCCTCCCATGTCATGTTTGTTATTTCTCCCCATGAGGGGTTATGAGGTACGGGACAACCCGCATAACCTGACAGGCAAAGACGTTATTTCTCCCCATGAGGGGTTATGAGTTCGGACTTGTAAGAGTCTTATTCGTGAGGGTCTGAGGTTATTTCTCCCCATGAGGGGTTATGAGGTCTGTAATGTCAGATCAGCAAATTCGGGATTCGTTTGTTATTTCTCCCCATGAGGGGTTATGAGGTGAACATCCTGCACACATCACAAACACCAAAAACAAGTTATTTCTCCCCATGAGGGGTTATGAGAAGCTGGCTTATTCCGGTATTTGAGGAGCATGTGGATGGTTATTTCTCCCCATGAGGGGTTATGAGAGCGAATGGGAGGACAGAGAAGGTAGAAACCGTTTTGTTATTTCTCCCCATGAGGGGTTATGAGTGAGAAAAAAACTTGTCTGCCGTCTTTTTCTTTAAAGTTATTTCTCCCCATGAGGGGTTATGAGATAATCGGTCTTGTCACCGTCCCTGTTTCCAGTCTGGTTATTTCTCCCCATGAGGGGTTATGAGTTCTATAATCCACGTCGCCGTCTATGCTTGTAATTGTGTTATTTCTCCCCATGAGGGGTTATGAGTGAAAGACTGAATGCCGCCAGTCGTTTTTTGTATTTTTGTTATTTCTCCCCATGAGGGGTTATGAGGTTTCGGATGTACGGCGGGAACATTTATGGCGAAGGGTTATTTCTCCCCATGAGGGGTTATGAGCAGAAATCGAAAGCGTGGGTAGGAAGATCAGGTTATGTTATTTCTCCCCATGAGGGGTTATGAGATAGGGTTTTAAGCGGGTACTTCAGGACATCTTACTTAGTTATTTCTCCCCATGAGGGGTTATGAGTCGTTAAAAGATCGAGCGTTCGCTGTTCTAACCTGGTTATTTCTCCCCATGAGGGGTTATGAGTTGCATTTAATCCTGTGATGGTTGTATTGCTTTCGGTGTTATTTCTCCCCATGAGGGGTTATGAGTGTTTATCAAATCGCAAATCCGATTTCTTTACCGGGTTATTTCTCCCCATGAGGGGTTATGAGAGTTTTTATTTGTTTCCGGAAGATCGCTGTCGTCGTGTTATTTCTCCCCATGAGGGGTTATGAGAGTTTGCGATATCCTTGTAATCATCACTCCCATATGTTATTTCTCCCCATGAGGGGTTATGAGACACAGGAGAGGCATATGCCCGCCATATTTCATGTGGTTATTTCTCCCCATGAGGGGTTATGAGCCTCAGAAACGATTATCATTTCTCCTTCGTCGCTGCGTTATTTCTCCCCATGAGGGGTTATGAGTGACCTGTCCCTGACCGGTTCTCACATGATCATCACAGTTATTTCTCCCCATGAGGGGTTATGAGTTATAATAAATTCGGTTGAGGCTCTGACCGAGTTTAGGTTATTTCTCCCCATGAGGGGTTATGAGCTGAAAATGTCGCTACACTATTAAAAAGAACAGCGTGTTATTTCTCCCCATGAGGGGTTATGAGAAATTCGTTCCACCAAGCCTCAATGAAGGGTGCAATAGTTATTTCTCCCCATGAGGGGTTATGAGTCTGACACCCCCTCTTATATCCTCTGCCCGGCGCAGTTATTTCTCCCCATGAGGGGTTATGAGTTGGGATGATCATGGCAGCTGCTGCATTTATGTCGCCGTTATTTCTCCCCATGAGGGGTTATGAGTCTGGCCCCGTATGTCGACAGTCGACACACGCTGCCAGTTATTTCTCCCCATGAGGGGTTATGAGTTTTGCTGAAACGCCTTTGACAAGCTCATATTTAGAGTTATTTCTCCCCATGAGGGGTTATGAGCTCCTGGGGCTCGTACACTTCCCAACAATCCGTATACCCGTTATTTCTCCCCATGAGGGGTTATGAGGACTACCCCCTAATCACAAACCGAAGTGCTGTGACGTTATTTCTCCCCATGAGGGGTTATGAGTTAGAGGACTCTCCTCAAAGTTCGGAGGCGAACCGGTTATTTCTCCCCATGAGGGGTTATGAGTGATTTACAGCTTGCATGTTTAATTCGTGCTGACGCTGTTATTTCTCCCCATGAGGGGTTATGAGCTGAATCCTCAGCCTGTATATCCCGCCTGATTGCAGCGTTATTTCTCCCCATGAGGGGTTATGAGTTGATAGTCGGTATCTTCATATAAACCTTCCTATCCCGTTATTTCTCCCCATGAGGGGTTATGAGTTTTGAATTTTTAATGAATTCAATCTGATAGGATAGGTTATTTCTCCCCATGAGGGGTTATGAGAAGTCCCGCAACTGATTTGGCTCTGTGACTTTTAACCGTTATTTCTCCCCATGAGGGGTTATGAGATACCAGGCTGCCAGCCAGCACAACCCCCGCTCCCACATGTTATTTCTCCCCATGAGGGGTTATGAGACATCGCCAGGTGTAAGTTTCTATGTAAGTTTCTGAGTTATTTCTCCCCATGAGGGGTTATGAGATTTACTGTATTTTCGGGCCGCCCTAAAGCTCAAGTTGTTATTTCTCCCCATGAGGGGTTATGAGCTCCATTAAAAGCCCATGATCCGCATCGAGAAACGCGTTATTTCTCCCCATGAGGGGTTATGAGCGCAAAAATGGCCAGGGTCACACGCATCATACACGCCGTTATTTCTCCCCATGAGGGGTTATGAGGAGATAAACTTCCTTTTCCTGGCAAGTCGACTTGTCGTTATTTCTCCCCATGAGGGGTTATGAGATGCCCACATGACTCCGTACCGAAAAAAATGGTTCCGTTATTTCTCCCCATGAGGGGTTATGAGCTGATTGAAACACAGGGAATTTTTCAGTCTGAGCCGAGTTATTTCTCCCCATGAGGGGTTATGAGTGAAAGGATTGTCAAATTGTAATCGTTCGTAACATTTGTTATTTCTCCCCATGAGGGGTTATGAGTTTCAGGGACTTCCTGATAACCATAAATCAAGTTTTGGTTATTTCTCCCCATGAGGGGTTATGAGAGGGAAGGCTCATGCTTGCTATGTCTTCTTATTCAATGTTATTTCTCCCCATGAGGGGTTATGAGTGTCAGGCGAGAAAAGGCCAAAGTGATAGTTGATAAAGTTATTTCTCCCCATGAGGGGTTATGAGTTTTCGGCAATCTTAATCCACTGGAGTTGGACAATGCGTTATTTCTCCCCATGAGGGGTTATGAGTTATGACAAGAATCTTATTGATCTTATGCGAGATACGAGTTATTTCTCCCCATGAGGGGTTATGAGTGTCAGGCGAGAAAAGGCCAAAGTGATAGTTGATAAAGTTATTTCTCCCCATGAGGGGTTATGAGTCCCTCCGGGGAGTGCTAATAGGCTTAGCAAGAGCCTTGTTATTTCTCCCCATGAGGGGTTATGAGGTATTTTGCTAATCGTAGAAATGCTGTTTTCACCCCATCGTTATTTCTCCCCATGAGGGGTTATGAGTCTGAGAACTGATTTGCAATCTACTCAGGATATTTTTAAGTTATTTCTCCCCATGAGGGGTTATGAGTGCTTCAGACGGCAAGGTAACAATGACTGATATTATGTTATTTCTCCCCATGAGGGGTTATGAGGATTGCATATGCAGCCATACGTCGAGAATATCCTGACGTTATTTCTCCCCATGAGGGGTTATGAGAAGCTGGTTAGTTCCGGTATTTGAGGAGCATGTGGGTTATTTCTCCCCATGAGGGGTTATGAGATACATGCCTCCAGGCCCGCCAGCCCACGGGTCATTAAGTTATTTCTCCCCATGAGGGGTTATGAGGTGAAAACACCTCAAATTATGGAACGCCAATTTGACGTTATTTCTCCCCATGAGGGGTTATGAGGGAACTGCCCCGGCTTTTGCTGGATGGTCTTTTGTTGTTATTTCTCCCCATGAGGGGTTATGAGAATATTCGGCGGCATCATCAAGCGTTTCATGGTCAGCTTGTTATTTCTCCCCATGAGGGGTTATGAGATTTCATATCCCTGAAAGAATTCTTCGCCATATTTGTTATTTCTCCCCATGAGGGGTTATGAGAAGGGAGAAGAAGATGGCTATGACTGGCAGAAACAGTTATTTCTCCCCATGAGGGGTTATGAGTGAAACGCATATCTGATTACGGAATTGAAAATTATGTGTTATTTCTCCCCATGAGGGGTTATGAGGTCATGGCAAAATTGAGCGATATGATTGTTTCAAATGTTATTTCTCCCCATGAGGGGTTATGAGGGCTTAATAGTGACGCTGACTCTTTTTTTCGGTCTGTGTTATTTCTCCCCATGAGGGGTTATGAGGCCTCGCAGCCATGCCTGATCCCTGGTGTCAGGCCCAGTTATTTCTCCCCATGAGGGGTTATGAGACGGATGCTGGCCTTTCGTCGACAACAACAACTTTGTTATTTCTCCCCATGAGGGGTTATGAGTTGGCTTACACATGGCAATCACAAACCTGACGCCCGGGTTATTTCTCCCCATGAGGGGTTATGAGGCCTGAACTCAGGCATCGCCCAAAATCCCTGCGTAGTTATTTCTCCCCATGAGGGGTTATGAGGCATCTCTCTTAGAGTCCGTCCTGTAGTCAAATCTGTCGTTATTTCTCCCCATGAGGGGTTATGAGTTGGCACTCACTGCGGCAGGCTTGGCCATCCCTGTGGTTATTTCTCCCCATGAGGGGTTATGAGAGCTTGTTTTCAGCGGAACATGCCACGACTGCAAAAAGTTATTTCTCCCCATGAGGGGTTATGAGCTTGAACCGCTTTCTCACGGCGGAGATGTCAAGGCCGTTATTTCTCCCCATGAGGGGTTATGAGACGATGATATGTCTCAAATGCTTTTTCCGCCGGATATGTTATTTCTCCCCATGAGGGGTTATGAGTCAGGGCATACACTCCATACCTGGTGAAGTGCTTTTGTTATTTCTCCCCATGAGGGGTTATGAGGGTTTTGAAGATTTGTTACTGCCTGCGGGCCGTCCTGTTATTTCTCCCCATGAGGGGTTATGAGGGAGAGCAGCGGCCAGAGAACAGGCACGGGAAGAAGGTTATTTCTCCCCATGAGGGGTTATGAGATGCCGGGACAAATCACGCTGCCGGGGAATTACTTGTTATTTCTCCCCATGAGGGGTTATGAGCGGTAGAGGGGGTCGGGTCGGTTTACGGGATGCAGAGTTATTTCTCCCCATGAGGGGTTATGAGGTGTCGTTGTGCAGTATCCGTCATCTCTCCGGTACTGCGTTATTTCTCCCCATGAGGGGTTATGAGGACCGTGGCCGGTGCGACCGGAGCAAACGGAGTCACGGTTATTTCTCCCCATGAGGGGTTATGAGTGTTATCGGAAGCGTCCCTCCTGTAACAATGAGGGTAGTTATTTCTCCCCATGAGGGGTTATGAGTCTGAGAACTGATTTGCAATCTACTCAGGATATTTTGTTATTTCTCCCCATGAGGGGTTATGAGCTAATTACCCTGTCGAGAATGTCAGGAACGGCCCGTCGTTATTTCTCCCCATGAGGGGTTATGAGATTCATACGGAGGTGCGCTAATATCGTTACCGTATTGTTATTTCTCCCCATGAGGGGTTATTACTATCCGACCAAATAAGTTTTGAGGGGTGAAATGTGGTTAGTCCTGCAAAGATAGTGATGAATCCCGTTCACTCCCCCGATTATCGGGACACTGAATCTCATTCATCACTGCTTGTGCAGGACTACCAAATTTTTCTGATTATAATGCCTTTTGGGGGAGCCTGACAGACTGTCCCGAATCTTTATCTTGCAAAATTTTATGTCAGAGCTTCCGGAATCCGGCCAGGGCAAAAGAACAGAATATTTCGGATTCAGTGGGACAATCCCCCTGAAACGGGCCGGGATTTGCCTCTTATACATTTTAATTTCAAAAACTTATATCCTTTCTAAAAGGCGTTGTAATCAGAAAAAATGGCTGGAAAATGCGTCAAAGGTGTAACAGCTTTTACCGTCGAAGCCATTATTCCCAAACACATAACAAGTGTTCCTGTTCCCTTTTTACGAGGCCACTCTGTGTCATACCCAACCCCCGAACCGCATCTGAAAAACATCCAAAACAATCTCCTGCAACCCTTTTGTATTTTTCATTTTTTCAGACATATCTGCCGAACCCTTTGACAATCTGAAGCAAATGGGATAACCTGACCTCTGATCCGAACGGGTAATGAATCACCAAAGTGTTTCACATTTCCCTGAAAGAACAGGGAACAGTAAATGGGTTGTCATATTTTAACTTTTATTCAGAAGGGAGAATATCATGAGGCGTTCTGTATCCACTTTTATCATTTCTCTTTTGCTGGCAGGTATCATTCTGAATTTTAGCTGCCTGAGCAAATCCCGGGCAGCAACAAATTGCAGCATTCAGACAAACATTCCGCAAACTGAATGTGAATGTCTGATCTCGTTTTATAACGCCACTGACGGCCCCAACTGGGATGACAGTCCGGACAACAACTGGAATCAGGATAACGACCTGATCAACTGGACGGATCTCACGATCAGCGGCGGGCATGTAACAGAAATAGACAGAAGAAGCGTCAGTCTGACCGGAACGCTTCCTGATCTGAGTGACCTGCCTCAGTTGCAGGTACTCTCACTGGGAACCAACACTCTCACAGGTTCCATCCCTGATTTAAGCAATCTGACAAACTTACAGGAACTCCTTTTACCCAACAATCAGCTGACCGGGACGCTCCCTGATCTGAGCGACCTGACCCGTTTGGAGGCCATCCGGCTGGATAATAATCAGTTTACTGGCGCAATACCTGATAATCTGGATGGTCTGAGCCGCCTGGAAACACTCCGCCTGGACAGAAACCAACTGACAGGGACCATCCCTGATAATCTGAACGCGCTGACCCATCTGGAATACCTTCAGTTATTCGACAACCAACTGACCGGTGACGTCCCGGATCTGAGTGAACTGACCCGTCTGAAAGTGCTGAACCTCTCCGAAAATCAACTGACCGGCACCGTCCCCCCTGTTTTAAACAAGCTGACCCTTTTGGAGAGTCTCAGCCTGTCTGACAACCACCTCAGCGGATATATACCTGATCTGACGACCTTGTTCAGCTTGCAGGAACTCAACCTTTCCGATAACCGATTCAGCGGAACATTTCCCGATCTGACCGGCCTGATTAATCTTCAGGAGCTTTGGCTGCAAAACAACCAACTGAGCGGCGATATTCCGCTTTCTTTCAGCAAACTTGCAAATCTGTCTGATGACAAATTAGATATAGATTATAACAAATTAACCGCTTCTGATGCGGAAGTCATTTCCTTTCTTGCCCTCAAAGCCCCGGGCTGGGCAGAAACTCAGACTGTGCCGCCTGAAAATATAAACGCGGCACTTTTATCAGGAGACAGCGTTAAAATCACCTGGACACCGATTTCATATACAGACGACAGCGGATATTACCGGGTCAGATATGCTCGTGAATCTGGCGGGCCATACACCGAAGCAGGCGTCACAGATGACAAAACCGCGGACCAATATGAGATTAACGGCTTGTCACCCGGGACTTACTATTTTGTGGTGGAAACCTACACACCTGCCCATGATAACCAGCAAAATAATCTGACCAGTGATATCAGTTCGGAAGCGGAAACACATGTCACCGGTTTCCCGGAAATCAATGTAAAAGCAGATACCACTGATATTTCAGATGGCAGCAGTTTTGACTTTGGTTCCGCATCCCTGGGAACCCCAATTTCTGTTATTTTCACCGTGGAAAATAACGGCGATACCGACCTGATTCTCACGGAACCCATTACGCTGCCCCGGGGGTTCACGCTGTTAAGTTCTTTTGACAGCACCACGGTAAGTCCGGCAAGTTCGGCCGTTTTTGAGGTTCAGCTCAATGATGTGCTGGATTCTCCCGGGGGCGAGCTTTCCTTTGAGAACTCCGACCGCGATGAAAATCCGTATCATTTCACCATCAGCGGCACAGTGAATCCTGCCCCGGAAGCGGAAATTGAGGTGTCAGAAGGCAGTGTCACTATCCCGGACGGCGGCAGGGTTCAGTTCGGCACCACCATTGTCGGTGCGCCTGTTACAAAAACCTTTACCATCACCAACAAAGGAACGGATGCCCTGACGCTCAACAATTTTCAGTTACCCTCGGGATTCAGTCTGACCGACGCATTCCCTGACAGTATTGCAGCAGGGGGAACGGAGAATTTTCAGATTCAGTTGGATGCCTCGGGTGAGGGTGTGTTCAGTGGCGAACTTGAGTTTGAGAATAACGACAGTGATGAGACGCCTTACAATTTTACCATCAGCGGGACAGTGAATCCCAAGCCTGTACCGGAAATCGGGATAACATCTGGCAATGTCAGCGTTCCGGATGGCGGCAGCATCGAATTCGGTGTCACTGAGATGGGCGCGCCTGTTGTTAAAATGTTTACTGTCAGCAACACAGGAACGGCTGCTCTGACTCTCAGTCCTCCTGAATTACCAACAGGATTCAGTCTGCTCGGGGCATTTCCTGATAATGTTGCGGCCGGAGGGACAGACAGTTTTCAAGTTCAGATGGACGCATCTGCTGACGGCGAATTCAAAGGGCTTCTCCGCTTCGGGACCAATGACAGCGATGAGAATCCGTATGTTTTTACCCTCAGCGGCACGGTTCATACAGAGCCGGAAATTGAGGTGTCGGAGAACGGCACTGGGATTCCGGACGGGGGCAGTGTGATCTTTGGCAGCACGCTGCCCGGCCAGCCTGTGCTGAAGACATTTACCATTAGCAACACTGGCAAGGCTGTGCTGATGCTTAGTAATTTCACTTTGCCAAATGGCTTTGATTTGGCCGGGACATTCCCTGACAATATTGCAGCAGGCAACACAGGAACTTTTCAGGTTCAACTGAGTGCCGAGACTGACGGCACTTTCAGCGGGACGCTTGAGTTTGAGACCAATGACAGTGATGAGAATCCTTATGATTTCACCATCAGCGGCACGGTAAATCCTGAACCGGCACCGGAAATTGAGATATCAGATGAGGACGATGACATTCCGAACTTTGGCAATGTTCATTTCGGTAACACGACCCTTGGCAAGCCTGTTGTCAAAACCTTTAGCATCAGAAACAGCGGAACAGCTGTGCTGACCCTCGGTAATCCTGAATTCCCAACAGGATTCAGTCTGGCCGGGACATTCCCCGGCACTATCGCAGCAAATGCCACAAGCAGCTTTGGCGTTCAACTAAATGGCGATGCTGAGGGCGAATTCTCAGGCACGGTCCGATTTGAGACCAATGACAGGGATGAAAATCCGTACAATGTCACCCTCAGCGGAACCGTGAAACCGGCCCCGGAACCGGAAATCAGGGTCTCAGATGAAAACCGCGACAAGGTCCCGGATGGCGGAAAAGTTCAGTTCAATGACACCTTCGTGGGAACCCCTGTCATTAAAACCTTCACTGTCAGGAATAAGGGGACAGACTCGCTGAAACTCAGGGACCTTGAAATACCGGAAGGTTTCAGCCTGGTCGGTGCGTTCCCCGGAAAAATTAAACCCGGGGACACAGACACCTTTCAGATTCAGCTTGACGCGGTCAGGATTGGCGAATTCAGCGGTAAACTCCGATTTGACAACAATGACAGCGATGAGTCCCCATACAATTTTACCCTCAGCGGTACGGTGAATGTGATACCGAAACCTGAAATTGAGGTGCTGAGTGACAGCGCAACTATCCCGGATGGCGGCAGCGTGACATTCAGCAGCACCACTGTGGGAATACCTGTCATAAAGCGTTTTACGATCAAAAACACCGGTTCGGCAGAACTGCTCCTCAGTCATCCTGAATTACCAGATGGCTTTGATTTGTTCGGCGTGTTTCCGAGAAATATCGCGGCGGGTGCCTCATCTGATTTTCAGATTCGACTGGACGCGGCAGCAGATGGCGAATTCAAAGGCATCCTCCGGTTTGAGAACAATGACGCCGATGAAAATCCCTACAGTTTTACCCTGAGCAGTATGGTTCATCCGAAACCTGAACCGGAAATCGAGGTGCGGGATGACACCGGACATATCCCGGATGACGGAACAGCTGATTTTTACAATACGCTTGTCAGCATACCGATAACGAAAACCTTCACTGTCAGCAACACGGGAACCGCGGATCTGATCCTGGGTCATCCTGAATTATCGGAAGGATTTATGCTGCTCGGGGATTTCCCGGAAACCATTGCAAAAGGAGAGACTGACAGCTTTGAGATTCAACTCAGCGCTGATGTTGTCGGCATTTTCACTGGCACACTCCGGTTTGACAACAATGATGCTGACGAAAATCCCTATAATTTTATCCTCACAGCAGAGGTTTATCCGGAACCAAAGCCGGAAATCGAGGTGTCGCATGATGGCACGGATATCCCGAATGACGGCACTGTCAGTTTCGGAACCACCACGGTTGGCACTCCTGTCACCAAAATCTTTACCATCAGAAACACAGGTACGGACGTATTAATTCTCAGTGATCCTGAACTGCCCGAAGGCTTCGGCTTACTCGGGGAGTTTCCTGAGAATATTGCCATGGAAGGCACAGCGCGTTTTGAGGTTCAGTTTGACGCATCTTCTGACGGTATATCAGAGGGAATGTTCCGATTTGAAACCAGCGACAGCGATGAGAATCCCTATGTTTTGACGCTCACGGCCGAGGCATCTCCCGAACCGGAGCCGGAAATCGAGGTGTCGCATGATGGCACGGATATCCCGAATGGCGGCGCTGTCAGTTTCAAAAGCACCACGGTCGGCAGTCCTCTCACCAAAATCTTTACCATCAGGAACACGGGGATGGCTGAACTGAATATCGGGGCTATCTCTTTACCAGAAGGCTTCACTTTGAAAGGTGTCCTCCCTGCCAATATCGCAACAGGCGGGACTGACAGTTTTGAGGTTCAACTTGACGCATCTGCGATTGGAGAATTTAGCGGGATTCTCTGGTTTGACAATGATGACAGCGACGAAGCCCCATACAGTTTCACCATCAGCGGCACAGTTCATCCCGAACCAGAGCCGGAGATCGAGGTGTCGGAGGAGAATACTGACATTCCGAAACACGGCCATGTCAATTTTGGCGACACCCTTGTCGGCACACCCGTGATCAAAAATTTTAGCATCAGAAACACAGGCGATGCTGTGCTGAATCTCAGCAACCTTGAATTTCCCAACGGCTTCAGCTTGATTGGAGATTTTCCTGAGGATGTGGCTGCCGGAGAGGCCGACAGTTTTCAGATTCAGCTGGACGCGGGAAATGACGGCGCATTCGAAGGTGTCCTTCTGTTTAATACGAATGACAGCGACAATGACCCCTATGAGTTCACGATTCATGGGGTGGTGACAGCCTTGCCTGTGGCGGATAACAGGCCGGTAATCACCGGACAATATCCTTTATCCACGTCAGAAGAAACTGCACTGACCATTACGTTAAATGATCTGACCGTCACGGACCCGGATAATGTTTATCCTGATGACTTCACGTTGACAGTCCGGGAAGGTGAGAATTACAGGCTTAACCATTCTGTTGCAGACGTTCAGCTCACTCTCGTCATGGTTACAGGAGATGTTGACGGAGACGGCGACGCGGACCTGATTGTAGGAAATTACGGCCAGACCAACCGCATCTATCTGAATAACGGGACAACCGATCCGTTCAGAGGGGTGAGCGGCCTGGATATCTCAACAGACAAACATCGTACTCGGTCATTAGTCCTGAGCGATGTTGACGGAGACGGTGATTTGGACCTGATTGCCGGAAACAACAATGAAACCAATCAGCTTTATCTGAACAACGGGACAAGCAACCCGTTCAGATATGTGAAGGGCCTGGACATTACTGCGGACACGGACCATACTTACTCTGTGGTTACAGGAGATGTTGACGGAGACGGCGACGCGGATCTGATCGCCGGAAACAAGGGCGAAACCAATCGGCTTTATCTCAATAACGGAACACGCAATCCGTTCAGCAATGCGGCAGGTCTGGACATTACAACGGACAGAAATCATACAGTATCGGCAATTCTGGAGGATATTGACGGAGACGGCGATTTGGACCTGATTGCCGGAAACGACGGCGAGACAAACCGGCTTTATCTCAACAACGGGACAACTGAACCATTCAAAGACATCATCGGGACGGACATCAGTACAGACACGGATCATACCCGGGCACTGATTCTGGGGGATGTTGACGGAGACGGCGACGCGGATATGATCGCCGGCAATGACGGTGAGACAAATCGGCTGTACCTAAATAATGGCACATCTGATCCGTTCAGCAATGCAGCCGGCACAGATGTTACTACAGATGTAAGTCATACGGCCTCGCTATTCTTAGATGATGTTGACGGAGACGGTGATCCTGATTTAATCGTGGGAAATGACGGTGAAATAAACCGCGTCTGTTTGAATAACGGAACCCGTGTCCCGTTTTATTCGCCTGCCATGGATATTTCTGCGGATATTCATCACACGCGTTCCGTGCTGCTGGCGGATATGGACGGAGACGGTGATGCGGACCTGATGACCGGCAATTATGGCGAACCCAATCGCCTGTATTTCAATAACGGAACAAGAGAACCTTTTAACGCGGCCGGCGTGAATATTATGAGAGATGAGTATCATACGCTTTCGCTGGCTATGGGCGATATTGACGGAGACGGTGATCCTGATTTGGCTGCCGGAAGGGACAACGGGCAAAGAAACCTTATATATCTGAATAAGGGCCTGAGGAGCGGTCTGTTTGATGAAGATTTGAGAAGTGTTGAAAATCCGCCGGATGACGGCGATACGCTGTGCCTGGTTCTGGGCGATGCGGATAATGACGGCGACGCGGATATGATTACAGGAAACCATGGCGCGAATCGTCTGTATCTCAGTAACGGAACATCGGACCCGTTTCGCAACACAGCAGGAATGAATATTTCAACAGATATTCATCAGACGCGTTCCGCAGCGCTGGGAGATATTGACGGAGACGGCGATTCGGACCTGGTCGCGGGGAACTATGGCGACCCCAATCGTTTGTACCTGAATAATGGGACAGATAACCCGTTTCATGGCATAACTGGCACGGATATTACATCGGACAGTCATCATACCCGCTCGGTGGTTCTGGGAGATGTTGACGGGGACGGTGATTTGGATATGATTGCCGGAAATGACGGCGAGACAAATCGTTTGTATCTCAACAACGGAACCACCGAGCCGTTTGACAACGTAACAGGCATGGAGATTACCAGAGATGTTCATCATACTTATTCTGTTGCTTTGGGGGATGTTGACGGAGACGGGGATTTGGACTTGATTGCCGGAAACGACGGCGAGACAAATTGTGTGTATCTCAACAACGGAACATCTGAGCCGTTCAAACAGGTCATTGGCGCAGATATAACAAAAGATTCTGATCATACTCGTTCCGTGGCTTTGGAAGATGTTGACGGAGACGGGGATTTGGATGTGATTGCCGGGAATGACGGGGAAAGAAATCGTGTGTATCTCAACAACGGAACATCTGAGCCTTTCAAAGACGTAATGGCCGCAGATATTATGAGAGATGCTCATCATACCCGGTCAGTGGTTTTGGGAGATGTTGACGGAGACGGAGACGCGGATATCATTGCGGGGAATCATGGAGAAGGGAATCGTGTGTATCTCAATAACGGCCTGGGAAAATTCTTTGCCGAAACCGCTGGCACAGAGATTGACAATCTCCCCGACAACACCATTATTCCCGCAACGGATTTTAACGGCAGACTCAGCATTCCGGTGAAGGTGAATGACGGTATAAATGACAGTGACGTATTTTATCTTGATGTCCGGGTGGAGAAAGTAAATGATCCGCCGGTGATTACAGGACAGACATTTTTATATGTGCCGGAGGGGACATCCCTGCCCATCACAGCGAATGATCTGACCGTCACAGACCCGGACAATGTGTTTCCTGATGATTTCACCCTGAAAGTCAGCGATGGTGAAAACTACACATTTTCACACACCTCTCCCTTTCAAAGCAGGCAAAAAGAAATTATCATCACCCCGGGAGATGGCTTCAGCGGTATGCTGAGGATTCCGCTAATGGTCAATGACAGCAGAAATGACAGCAATCTGTTTCATCTTAATGTGATGGTGACATCGGAAAATCATCCGCCGGTCATCACGGGACAAACTCCTTTATCCACAAGCACAGGCGTATCACTCACCATTACACTGGAGGATTTGGCAGTGACAGACCCGGACAATGTTTTCCCGGATGACTTCACCCTGATGGTTCAGGAGGGGGAGAACTATACTGTTTCCGAGAACGTCATAAGCCCGGCTGATGATTTTACAGGAATGCTCACAGTTCCGGTAATGGTCAGCGACGGCACCAGTGACAGCAATCTGTTTCTTGCGGATGTCGAAGTGAGAGAAAATCACGTTCCGGTGATTACAGGGCAGAATCCTTTGTCAACAGAGGAAGAAACGCCTCTCACCATCACGCCGGCGGATGTGGTGGTGACGGATCCGGACAATGTGTTTCCGGATGACTTTACGCTCACGGTGCTGGATGGCGAAAACTATGACCGTTCGGAAAACACGATCACCCCGGTTCCCGGTTTCAGCGACACGCTCACGGTTCCGTTGACGGTGAACGACGGGACTGATGAAAGCGATGTCTTTTATCTCAGCGTCATCGTCAGTTCGGACGCGGATGGCGACGGTATGCCGGATACTTGGGAATCGGAATTCGGACTTAATCCGTTTTTTGACGATGCAGACCAGGACCTGGATGGTGACGGATACAGCAATTTGCAAGAGTATCTTTATGGTACGAATCCTGATGATATCAGTTCAGCACCGCAGCCTCCCACAGCCAACGCGGGGGATGATCAGACCGTGGATGAGGGGCTTACGGTGATATTGAACAGTTCTGATACAACAGATCCGAAAAACCTGATTTCCGAATATCGCTGGATTCAGACCGAGGGAATTCCCGTAACCCTGTCCGATGAAAACGCGCCGAATCCGACTTTTGTGACACCGCCAGTAGCTGATGGCAGCCAGATTGTGCTTACCTTTCAGCTGATGATTACGGATCGTGCAGGATTTGAGACAACGGATGAGATAACAGTGAGGATCAATGACAACGGCATTACGGATTTTTCCGATGACGTGCTTGCTTTCAAATCCGCAACCGGAGAAAATATGGGGATCAAAGTTCTCAGTGGCGGAGACCTGATAAGCTTATACGTCATCTCGTCTGATATGATACCGGAGACTGAGGATAAGCCGGAGAATCTGATTTACAGTCTTATTGATATGCAGGTGAAATGCTTTGCCGAAAACGATACCGCACTTCTCGAAATTTATCTCCCCGCGTCCGTGTCGGATCACTATAAAATGTATCAATATCGCTCGGCAGGCGGATGGTCGGATATCGTTGCCAATGCGCTTTTCAACGAGTCCGGAGACCAGATAAGCCTTACGCTGACTGATGGGGGGGCAGTGGATGAGGATGGTATTGTCAACGGGGTTATCGCCGCTATTTATGGGCCTGGCACACCTCCGGAAAGCGGATCTGACGGCGGAGGCGGAGGCTGTTTCATTGCCACTGCAACTTACGGGCATGATTCCTGTTTTGCAGACAGAGGCGTTCAGTTTCTCCTTTTACTCGTACTGGCAACCGTTTTTGCCTTGTTCTCGTATAGAAAATTATAAAATTTGCCCGCCTCCGCCACAGGGATTTCATATAAGAAAGAGATTCAATTCCCTTTCTTATACAAAATCCCTGTGGCGAAAAGGAAAATGCTCATTCCTCTTTACATTATAAAAAAGGAGAATTAAATAATGGAAAATGCAGTTTATGAAAAACTTGCAAAACATCTTGACAAACTTCCGGGAGGTTTTCCTCCTACGGATTCAGGTGTTGAACTGCGGATATTAAAACGGCTCTTTACACCTCATGAGGCGGAAATTGCCACAGCTCTCAGAATGAAGTTGGACCCGCCTTCTGCCATTGCAAAACAGCTTGATATGAACGAATCAGAACTGACACCGCTTCTGGAAAGCATGTCTAAAAAAGGACTTATTCTCCGTTCAGGCAAGAAGGGAAAGAATCATTACATGGCAGCTCAGTTTATGGTCGGCATATGGGAGTATCATGTCAACGATCTTAATGAAGCGCTGATTCATGATGCCAATGAATATATTCCGCATCTGATGAAGGAAATATGGGTAAAGCAGAAAACAAGGCAACTGAGGGTCATTCCCATATCAAAAAGTATTTCTGCGGAAATGAACGTCATGGCGTATGAAGAAGCGGAAAAGATCATCAGAGCAGAGTCAAAAATTGTGGTTGCGCCCTGTATCTGCCGAAAAGAGCACGAAATGGTCGGCAAGGGATGCGGCAAACTTCAGGAAGCCTGTCTCATCTTCGGCGGCGGCGCATTCTTTTATGAGGAAAACGGTCTGGGCCGTCCCATTTCCCAGGAAGAGGCGCTGGAGATTTTGAACAAGGGCATTGAACAAGGGCTTGTGCTTCAGCCCGGAAATTCTCAGAAACCCATGAATATCTGTATGTGCTGCGGGTGTTGCTGCCAGGTGCTGAAAAATCTGAATAAGTTGGAGGAACCTGCCAAGGCTGTGTGTTCTAATTATTACGTCACAGTCAATGAGGAAAACTGCACCGCGTGCGGAACGTGTGAGGAACGCTGTCAGATGAACGCTATCACGGTGGAGGATACAGCACAGGTCAGTTTGGCAAGATGTATCGGATGCGGTATTTGTGTGGCCGCGTGTGATTCCGAAGCAATGGTGCTTGTGGAAAAAGACGCGTCAGAAAAATATATTCCCCCTAAAAATACAGTCAGGATGTATATGAAGCTTGCTCAGGGAAGAGGTGTGATGTAAACACCTCGTTCGCGATAAACAGCAGCCGATCCCGTACCCAAACTCTGTTTTGGGTACGGGTTTTCACACAATTGGAAACCGAATTTCGGGAAGGATACGGGCAAAAAAAGGAGGAAAAAATGAAAAAGGCAATGTATTTTCTTTTAGGTCTCATTCTGTCGGCTTTGGTGGGGATAAATGCTTTTGCGATGGCTGAACTTGAAATTGGTGATGCAGAAGCCCTGCCCGGAGAAACGTTTACAGTGGATATTACCATAAACAATGCAACGTCCGCCATAAGAACCACAGAAATTGACATCGGATATGATTCCGATGTGTTAGCGTTCCAAAACGGCGAGGCTGCTGACGGAGAATGGCTTTTTGAACTTATCAGCGAAGTCGAGCCTGATTTGACAAATCCCCGGTCCGGCCAGGTTAAGATTCTGCTAACTGCGGCATCCATGTACGGAATTGAGGAAAATACAAACGCGGTATTGGCAAAACTGACTTTCAGGATGGCGGCGGATACTGAGATTGCTTCAGACACGCTCTCCTTTTTATCTCCGGGTCCTGTATTACGTGATGCTGATAACGATGATATTCCCTATACATCTTCTGACGGAACCGTTATCAATATTGACACCAGCGGATATATTGAGGGGTATGTCACGCCGAATGTACCGGTGATTCTGACGACAACAGGGAATGGCCGCGGAGAGACTGATCAGGACGGATATTATCGTATATCCCATATCGCAGGTGAGTTCTTTTTGACGGCACAGTCAAAGGCAGCGGATAAGTATAAAACATACACTGCCGAGATTACGGTCAATGAACGGGAGACAACCACAGCGGATATCATCCTGACAGAATTGCCGGTCGCCTCTATAACGTCTCCGTCTTCAAACCTGAGCATAACCGAGGGAGGAACCATTAATTTTCAAGGGACTGTTACCGGCGGAAGCCCCCCGTTTGGTTATTTATGGGACTTTGACGGTGAGGCTGAAAATTCACTTGCAGAAACCCCTCAAAAAATAGCTTTTCAGAATCCGGGAAACTATATTGTTACTTTTACTGTCACCGACGCTGACGGAGATACGAGCAGTGATTCACTGACAATAACAGTAAATGAAAAGATTCTGACGACGACAACAACAGTTCCGGGTGCGACCACAACTTCAACCGTTATTTCTCCGACGACAACAACACTTCCGGGTGCGACCACGACTTCAACCGTTATTTCTCCGACGACAACGACACTTCCGGGTGCGACCACGACTTCAACCGTTATTTCTCCCACGACAACAACACTTCCGGGTGCGACCACGACTTCAACGCTTGCTCCGACGACAACGACAGTTCCGGGTGCGACCACGACTTCAACCGTTATTTCTCCGACGACAACGACAGTTCCGGGTGCGACCACGACTTCAACCGTTATTTCTCCTACGACCACGACTGCTCCGGGTGCGACCACGACTTCAACGCTTGTTCCGACGACAACAACAACACTTCCGAGTGCGGCCACGACTTCAACCGTTATTTCTCCGACAACAACAACAGTTCCGAGTGCGACCACGACCTCAACCGTTATTTCTCCGACAACGACTGCTCCGGGTGCTACCACGACTTCTACCGTTATTTCTCCTACGACAACGACATTGACTCCGGGAGCAGCAACCATCACGGCAATTGCAACCCCGGATAACGGCGGAAGTATAAAGCCGTCCGGCACTGTTATGGTGGCTTACGGAGAAGATCAGAGATTTAAAATCAAACTGAATAACGGATGGAGAATTAATAAAATCAAGGCAGATGGAAATAAAATTGATTTAGAAAAGGACCTGGATGAAAAAAACAGATATATCTTTAAAAAAGTTACCGAAGATCATACCCTGGAAGTGTTTTTCAAACAGACACATATGATCAATGCGTATGTAAAAGAAGGCTGGGAAGCCGGAACCATAGACCCTCCGGGCCTCGTTATGACAGATCACAGAGAAGATCAGACATTTACAGTAACACTCAATGAGGGGTATGAAGACTGGAAATTTGATGTGGCTGCTGACGGAGAATCACTCGGACAGATATCTGCTTATACGTTTACAAATATTACTGAGGATCATGAAATTTCCGTTACATTTCAAGACCCAATGGCAGATTACGGATACATCCGAGGCTTTGTGACACCCAATATCCCGACAATTCTCACCACAACAGGCAACGGATACGCTGACACGGATGAGGAAGGACATTTTTATATGCCGCATCGTTCTGGCGAGTTTATCTTAACAGCCGCTCCGAAAGAATCAGATAAATACAAAACATATCGCGTAAAGATTACCGTCAATAAAGGAGAGACCCGTGAGCTTGATCCTATTGTTCTGGCTGAGTTTCCGTCCGCACTGATCATATCCCCGGGTTCCGATGTGGTCGTTGACACAGGTGAAGCTGTTTATTTCCAGGGAAGCTTTACCGGTGGCAATGCGCCATTTGCCTATTCATGGAATTTTAACGGCGGGGCTGCGGATTCTGAATTAAAAGTTCCCGGAAATATTGTTTTCCAGACTCCGGGAGTTTATCCTGTCAGTTTCGCCGTGACTGACCGAGACGGAGATATGTCCGCTTGTTCAATAACAGTAAGTGTAAACGAACGCATTCCCGAACAGTATATCATAACAGCCGGGGCAGGTCCCAATGGTGTGATAACGCCCGCGGGTGATGTGTTTGTCGAGGAAGGCACAGCACAGACATTTACCATGACACCAGAACCAGGATATCAGGTGTATGATGTCACAACAGACGGAGAATCCCTGGGAACGGTTTATAGCTATATTTTTGCCAATGTCACTGACGATCACGAGATTCATGTTACTTTCAGAGAGTCGCCGGGGGCCGTGACAACATGGGAACCGGGCGGAGAAATACAGGCTCAGGGACAGGACTATCTGATTATCTCGGATCCGGGATATGAAGTGGATAATGTGGTGGCGGACAATGTGTCACTCGGATCAGTTTCCGAACATACATTTCCGGATGACGGTTCCGAACACACCTTACATGCGACCTTTAAAGAATCCTCATTAACAGTTACGTCAGGAGAGAACGGCACTGTCACGGTTACGGTAAATGATGACGGAGGGCGGACCGTCACCATTATTCCTGACTCCGGATATGAGGTGTATGATATCCTGGCAGACCGCGTATCCGCAGGCCCGGATGATACCTATACTTTCCCTGATGACGGCGCTGATCATACAGCGCATGTAACCTTCGGAGAACTGATGGAAATAACGCCAACATGGGGAGCCGGAGGAAGAATAGAAATATGGGATCAGACATTTTTAATCATTCCCGATTCCGGATATGAAGTGCATAATGTAGTGGCGGATGGCGTGTCCCTGGGAGCAGTTTACCAGTATGTCTTCCCGGATGACAGAGAAAATCATACCATCCACGCGACATTCAGGGAATATCCCATAAAGATCACGCTGAATGAAAACGGAAAGGTAAGTGTTACGGCGAATCAGGACGGAACTCACACAGCCGCGATCATTCCTGATTCCGGATCCGAGATATATGGGGTTGTCATAGACGGCGTATCCATGGGACCCATTGAAACTTACACCTTTCCGGATGACGATCTTTCTCATTCCATCCATGCGACTTTCTGGGAACCTGCAATACCGGACGGATATATTGAGGGTTATGTGACGCCGAATATACCCGCGACAGTAAGCACAAGCGCAGGCATCTGTGCTGAGGCGGATGAGGAAGGGTATTATCGGATATCGCACATTCCCGGTGAGTTTGTCTTAACGATCACGCCAAAAGAATCAGATAAGTATCAGCCTTACACCATAGAGATTACTGTCATAAAAGGGCATACCACTCATCTTGACGAAATTACGCTTTCTTCTGTTTGCCAGGCAGTTGCAGCGTTCACAGCATCTCCCGCGGACGGCTCCGCGGGCGTGAGGATAATATTTGACACAACCGGGTCCGCGGGTGAGCTTTCTTTTGATTTCGGAGACGGGGATACAGGAGCAGTCCCGCCAGATGACATCATCACTCATGAGTATGCGGAAACAGGCGAGTTTCAGGTGACGCTGACAGCAACAGGTACGGACGGATGCTCAGATGTTATGACGAAAAAAGTCACTGTCACCGCGGCTGAATCCGGATATATCAAAGGCAGGGTCACGCCGGGCATTCCTGTGATTCTGAGTACAACCGGCGGCAGTTCAGCGGAAACAGATGACGAGGGGCGTTATTATATGTCTCACATCCCCGGAGAGTTTGTTTTAACTGTCCGGGCAAAGGACTCAGACCCCTACAAAACATACACTGCCGAGATTACTGTCATTGAAGGGGAAACAACTGATCTTGATATCACGCTGGTTGAATTACCAGCTGCGTCAATAGCATCTCCCCATATGAATATAACTGTGAACAAGGGAGATTCTGTGAATTTCCAGGGGGCTGTTACCGGCGGCAGGCCGCCATTTTTCTATTCATGGGATTTTGACGGCGGGGCTGAGAATTCCGCAGTAAAAGCGCCCGGAAATGTCATGTTTGAGAAACCGGGGAGCTATGACATCACCTTTACCGTTACTGATGCTGACGGAGATACAGATAGTCATTCTGTGAGGGTAAGCGCAGATGAAACGAGTCTGACAACAACAACCATCAGTCCAACCACTACGACTCTCATTCCGACAACAATGACCACGACGACGGTCACAACTTCCTCAACCCTGACGCCGACGACGGTCACAAGCTCCTCAACCCTGACACCGACGACGGTCACAATCTCCTCAACCCTGACGCCGACGACCGTCACAACTTCCTCAACCCTGACGCCGACGACCGTCACAACTTCCTCAACCCTGACACCGACGACCGTCACAACTTCCTCAACCCTGACACCGACAACACTGCCAGAAGTCTCCGACTTTCCTGTCGCGTCAATCGTGGTCCCGGGTTCGGATATGACGATAAATGAGGGGGAGTCCGTTAAGTTCGAGGGGGCTGTCACAAGCGGAAATCCTCCGTTTGCTTATTCATGGAATTTTGGCGGGGGTGCAGATGAGAATTCAGGGGCAGAACACCCGGAAGATGTGACATTTCAAACTGCCGGAGATTATACGGTTGTTTTTATAGTGACCGATGAAGATGGAAATACAAGCAGTGATTCGGTGAAGATCATCGTAACAGTGTCCGATGATGACGGATGTTTTATTAACGCTGCGGGCGGCCATCATGATTTGCCGATTGCAAAACTTATTGTCCCGGGGCTTATGGTTCTGCTTCTGTCTCTGATAAGGCTGTTCTGTAAAAGTGAAAATTAAAAACAGAGGGTGGGCTTTTGCCAGGCTCGGCCCCCCCTCCGTGATATTTTTTACTTATCGGAAAAACTATTTTCTCGACTTTGCGTATCCAATGGAACTCAGCGCCTCTTCCATTTCTCCCAGCGTCGCGGGATCATCTATGGTGGCAGGGGCTTTGTAGTCTTTGTTGTCCGCAATCTTCTGGATGGTTCCCCTCAGAATCTTCCCGGAACGGGTCTTGGGCAGGCGTTTCACCACCGTGGCCGTCTTGAACGCGGCCACGGGCCCGATGCGCTCCCGCACCATCTGAACCACCTCTTTGATAATTTCATCATTGGCTTTGGTGACACCGGCCTTCAGCACCATGAACCCCACGGGAATCTGCCCTTTGAGCTTGTCCTCGACCCCGAGCACCGCGCATTCGGCCACGTCGGGATGGTCGGAAAGTACCTCCTCCATCGCGCCTGTGGAGAGGCGGTGTCCCGCGACATTGATGATGTCATCGGTACGGGACATGACATAGACATACCCCTCCTCGTCAATATACCCCGCGTCCGCTGTTTTGTAGTATCCCGGAAATTCCTCAAGGTAAGCCTTGACATAGCCGTCGTCATTGTTCCAGAGCGTGGGGAGGGTTCCCGGAGGCAGCGGCAGTTTCACCACCAGCGCGCCGATGTCACCGGCCTTCACCGGCCTGCACTCGGGGTCCACGACCTGGACATTCCACCCCGGCACGGATTTCGTGGGCGAGCCGTATCTGACCGGAAAATGATGCAGGCCCATGCAGTTGGCGCAGATGGCCCACCCGGTCTCGGTCTGCCACCAGTGGTCAATCACCGGCACGCCCAGATTCTTCTCCGACCACTGGATGGTGTCGGGATCGGATCTTTCCCCCGCGAGAAAGAGGATTTTGAAGTTCGAGAGATCATATTTTCTGATGAACTCGCCTTCGGGATCCTCCCGTTTGATGGCGCGGAAGGCCGTGGGCGCGGTGAACTGGATTTTCACCTTATGCTCCGAGATGATCCGCCAGAACACGCCCGCGTCCGGCGTGCCCACCGGTTTTCCCTCGAAAAGTATCGTGGTGGCGCCTTTGAACAGCGGCGCGTAAACAATGTAAGAATGCCCGACCACCCAGCCCACATCGGACGCGGCCCAGAACACATCGCCCTGATCTATGTCATAAATGGCCTTCATGGTCCATTTCAGCGCGACCACATGCCCGCCGTTGTCCCGCACCACGCCCTTGGGCTGGCCGGTTGTCCCGGAGGTGTAAAGAATATACAGGGGATCCGTGGCAGCCACGGGAACGCAGTCATGGGGTTCGGCCTTTGCCATGGCATCGTTCCAGTCAATGTCACGGCCCGCGATCATTGAAGCCGTTTCCATGGGACGCTGGAAAACAATACAATGTTCAGGCTTTGTCTCCGCCATTTCAATGGCGCCGTCGAGAAGCGGTTTGTAGGGAATGACCTTTTTGCCTTCGACACCGCAGGAGGCCGAGACAATCACTTTCGGCTTGGCGTCGTTGATTCGGGTCGCCAGCTCCTTTGCCGCAAATCCGCCGAAAACCACCGAATGCACCGCACCGATACGGGCGCATGCGAGCATGGCAATGGCCGCCTCGGGAATCATGGGCATATAAATAATAACACGATCCCCTTTTGCAGCGCCCTGGGCAGCAAGAACACCTGCAAATTTGGCAACCTCGTCCCTCAGCTCGGTATAAGTATATTTCTTAATCGTGTCCGTAACCGGGCTGTCATAGATCAGGGCAACCTGATCCCCGATGCCGTTATCAACATGATAGTCCAGCGCATTGTAGCAGGTATTGATTTCTCCGCCGACAAACCAGCGATAGAACGGCTTATTGGAGTCATCAAGGACCTTGTCCCATTTTTTATACCAATGACAGTCTTCAGCCGCCTCGCCCCAGAACCCTTCAGGATCATCAATGGACTTTTTAAATGCTTCATCATATGCGTTGCTCATGTTCTTCTCTCCTGTATTTTATTTATGGAAAAAGTGTTAAGTGTTAAGTGTCATGTGCCAGGTCTCAGGTCTCAGGCATCAAATGTCAGACATGTTCTCCGCCTCCGTCCCTTAATCCGCGACTAAAAAATAGCAAGTTTAAATGCTAATCACCAATTACCAATCACTAATCACCAATTACCAATCACTAATCACTAATCACTAATCACTTTTTTTCAAAATTTCCACAAGTTCCTGAACCGCGTCCGCGGATTTGGACAGGGCTGCTTTTTCGTCATCAGTGAGTTTAATCTGAATAATATCTTCTATACCGTTTGTCCCCAGTTTTACAGGAACGCCGATGAACAGATTGTTTATGCCATATTCGCCTTCAAGATAGGCCGCGCAGGGGAGGATTTTTTTCTTGTCTTTGAGTATGGACTCAGCCATTTCCACTGCCGCGGACGCGGGCGCATAAAATGCACTTCCGGTTTTCAAAAGGCTGACGATCTCCGCTCCGCCGTTTGCGGTTCTTTCAACCAGGGCGTCAATGCGCTCTTTGGGCATGAGTTCCGTGATGGGGATGCCGGCCACGGTGGAATACCGGGGCAGCGGAACCATGGTGTCACCGTGGCCCCCGAGGACAAACGCGTGGGTATTTTCAACAGACACGTTAAGCTCCATGGAAATGAAAGCTCTGAACCGGGCAGAATCCAGCACACCGGCCATTCCCAAGACCCTGTTTTTGGGAAAGCCGCTGGCTTCAAACGCGACGTGACACATCGCGTCAAGAGGATTGCTCACAATAATAAGAACCGCATTGGGAGAGTATTTCGCAACTTCGGTAACAACGCTTTTCATGATCCCTTTGTTGGTGCTAATCAGATCATCCCGGCTCATCCCGGGCTTTCTGGGAATTCCCGCCGTGATGATGATGATATCAGAATCTTTGGAAGCCTCATATCCGTTGGCTCCTGTCACATGGGCATCATGCTTTTCAATGGGAGCGGCTTCTGTGAGGTCCAGGGCTTTTCCCTGGGGCATCCCTTCCACGATGTCAATCAGCACAACATCGCATAATTCTTTTTCTGCCAAACGCTGTGCTGCTGTGGCTCCCACGTTGCCTGATCCGATTACGGTAACTTTCTTGTCCATGAATTTCTCCTTTTATATTAAAAATGAATGATTGGCTATGAAAAGTTCGTAGTTACGCCTTTAGGCGGTGTCAGCCCGCCTAAAGGCGGAACTACAAACCTGAGATAAAAATACTGGAAAACTTTTGGTTAGGTACTTACTTGCCTTCTCTTCCGTCGTCACAGGGGGCATCTATATTATCAAGCCGTGAATGTTCCGCAGTGGCGGATACGGCGCAACTCGGATCATCTTCTGCAACTGCGGAGGCTTCGCTGATTTCAGATGTTTTCTGTTCCTCGGTCGGCGTTCCCTCTGCCATAAGCTTCAACCTCTGATAACGGGCTTTGTATTCCTCTTCCAGAGCCGCACGCAGTTTCTTGGATTCCTCCGGAAACGCCTTTTCCAGAGATGCGTAACGGACTTCGCCGGACAGAAATTCCTGAAGGCTGTCATCCGGCTCTTTGGAATCGAGAATAAACGGATTCTTTCCTTGGGCCTTCAAAACCGGGTTGTAACGATACAAGGGCCAGTAACCGCACTGCACCGCGAGTTTGGTCTCTTCCTGGCTCTTGCCCATGCCTTTCTTGATGCCGTGGTTGATGCAGGGCGCATATGCCATGATCAGCGAAGGACCGTCATAATTCTCGGCTTCGGTAAGCGCTTTTATAAGCTGCTGTTTGTTCGCGCCCATGCCCACGTTCGCCACATACACATAGCCGTAGGTCATTGCCATGCCGCCCATGTCCTTTTTGCCGGTCTTCTTGCCGGACGCGGCGAACTTTGCCACCGACCCCGTGGGCGTGGCTTTTGAGGACTGACCCCCGGTGTTGGAATAGACTTCGGTGTCATATACCATGACATTGATATCCTCGCCTGAAGCTAAGATATGATCAATGCCGCCATAGGCAATATCATACGCTGACCCGTCTCCGAGGAATATCCAATAGGACTTTTTCGTAAACAGCTTTGACAGGCTTGAGATTTCGCTCAGAAGCGGATTTTCCCTGTACAACGGCAGAAACGACTTCATTTGGTCCCCGTATTTTTTCGAGCCTTCGGGGTCTTGCATATTGTCGAGCCATCCCTGAATAGCATTTTTCACCTCCTGAGAAATATCCTCATTCAGGGCATTCTGCATCAGGCCAGTCAGTTTTGTACGTTGCTGGAGATGCCCCAAAAGCATCCCATAGGTAAATTCCGCAGGGTCTTCAAACAGGGAACTGCCCCAGCTGGGGCCGAAGCCCTCCTTGTTCACGCAGTAAGGAATGGCCGGTGCGGAACCGCCCCAGATAGAAGTGCAGCCCGTGGCGTTTCCGATGATCATCCGCTCCCCGAACAACTGGGTGAGGAGTTTTGCATAAGGGGTTTCGCCGCATCCCGCGCACGCGCCCGAGAACTCCAGCAGCGGCTCGCAGAACTGGCTGCCTTTGACAGTGTTCCGCTTCGCCAGATCATCCCGCACCGGCAAGGTAAGGGCAAACTCATAGTTGGAAGCCTGTTCTCTCTGGGTGTCAAGAGGTTTCATAACGAGAGCAGGTTTCTTTGCCGGACAAATGTCCGCACAGTTGCCGCAGCCCATGCAGTCCAGAGGGTTGACCTGCATACGAAACTGATACCCTTTGAGTTCTTTGCCTACCGCCTTTTTTGATTCAAACGCCTGCGGCGCTTCAGCAGCCTCGTTATCGCTGATAAGGAACGGACGAATAGCCGCATGAGGACAGACCATGGCACACTGATTACACTGAATGCAGTTGTCCATGATCCATTCCGGCACGTTGATCGCCACGCCTCGTTTTTCATATTTTGCAGTGGCTACGGGAAAGATACCATCCGGTGTAAACGCACTCACCGGAAGTTTGTCACCCTGCTGTGCCACCATGGGACGCAACACTTTTTTCACAAAATCCGGCTCATCTTTGGCCTGTGGGGCCGCGGCCGCGGCATCTGCCCAGGATTCAGGATAACTGATCTCGGTCAGATGATCCAGGGTCTTATCCACCGCGTCGCAGTTCATGTTGACAATCTTATCTCCTTTTTTGCCGAACATTTTTTTAATCTGGCCCTTGAGATAAGTGATGGCATCCTCAACCGGGATGACGTTTGCCAGCTTGAAGAACGCGGTCTGCATGATCATGTTGATTCTGCCCCCGAGTCCTACCTCGCCCGCAATCTTCACCGCGTCAATATTGTAAAATTTAAGCTTTTTCTGAGCAATGGTCCGGCGCATCTCCGCAGGAAGTTTCACTTCCATGTCTTCGGCTGTCCACGGGGAGTTCATGACAAAGGTTCCGCCATCTTTGATCCCTTCCAGTAAATCATAGATATCCACATACGCAGCGTTATGACATGCGATGTAGTCAGCCGCGTCAATCAGATATGTGGATTGGATGGGGGTTTTGCCGAAGCGGAGATGAGACATGGTCACGCCGCCGGATTTCTTGGAGTCATAAGCAAAATACGCCTGGGCATACATGTCTGTGTTGTCGCCGATGATCTTGATCGCGCTCTTGTTTGCGCCCACGGTTCCGTCTGCTCCGAGACCCCAGAATTTGCACTGTACTGTTCCCGGAGGCGCGACATCAAATCCGGGATCCACTTCCAGGGACGTATTTGTCACATCGTCCGTAATTCCCACGGTGAAATGTTTTTTGGGTTCGGCCGACTTCATATTGTCAAAGATTGCCTTTACCATCCCGGGATTGAACTCTTTGGACCCGAGTCCGTATCGTCCGTTGAAGATGGCAGGCATCACACCGCCGCGTTCCATATAAGCTGTACACATATCCAGATAGAGCGGATCTCCCAGCGCGCCCGGCTCTTTGGTACGGTCGAGAACCGAAATGGTCTTAACTGTCTCAGGCATGACTGCAAACAGATGTTCCGCCGAAAACGGGCGATACAGACGCACTTTGATCAGCCCGACCTTTTCTCCTTTTCCCGCGAGATAATTTACAACCTCTTCGATGGTTTCGCAGGAAGAGCCCATCGAGATAATAACCTGTTCCGCATCCCGCGCACCCACATAATCAAAAAGTTTGTAGGGACGTCCGGTAAGGTCGCCGACTTTTTTCATGTACTCGGCCACGATCCCCGGTATTTTGAGATAATACGGATTACGGGTTTCCATGCCTTGAAAATAAATATCCGGGTTCTGGGCTGTTCCCCGAAGTTCAGGTCTTTCCGGATTTGCGGCTCTGGCACGGAATTTCGCAACCGCATTCCAGTTTACCAGATTCGCCATATCATCATACTTGATCATTTCAATCTTCTGGATTTCGTGGGAGGTACGGAACCCGTCAAAGAAATGGAGGAACGGAACACTGCCTTCAATCGCGGCAAGATGCGACACTAAGGCGAGATCCATGGCCTCCTGAACCGAGGCCGAACCCAGAAGCGCAAATCCGGTCTGACGGACTGCCATGACATCCTGATGATCTCCGAAAATGGAAAGCGCATGGGTGGAAATGGCACGGGCTGTGACGTGCAGCACTCCCGGGAGCAGCTCCCCTGACATTTTGTACATATTGGGAATCATCAGAAGAAGTCCCTGGGAAGCGGTGAAAGAAGTGGTGAACGCGCCCGCTGCCAGAGCACCATGAACAGACGCGGCTGCTCCGGCTTCCGACTGCATCTGGCGAACCGTCATAACCTGACCAAAAATATTTTTACGTCCTGCCGCGGCCCATTCATCTGCAACTTCGCCGATGGGGGAGGAAGGTGTAATAGGATAAATTGCGGCCACATCGCTCATGGCATAGGCGACATGAGCTGCCGCAGTGTTTCCGTCAACTGTCTGCATGATTTTTGTCATAATATTGTACCTGTTTTATAGTGTTAGGTGTTAAGTGTTAGGTGTTAAGTGTTAGGTGTTAGGTGTTAAGTGTTAAGTGTTAGGTGTTAGGTGTTAAGTGTTAAGTGTTAGGTGTTAAGTGTTAAGTGTTAGGTGTTAGGGTGTCAGGGTATCAGGTGT
Organism: Desulfonema magnum; assembly: GCF_017377395.1. Taxonomy (GTDB): domain Bacteria; phylum Desulfobacterota; class Desulfobacteria; order Desulfobacterales; family 4be13; genus Desulfonema_C; species Desulfonema_C magnum. Next base: position 3,360,203 of record NZ_CP061800.1, read on the forward strand.
TAGGAAAGAATACATAAATTCTATCTTAACACCTAACACTTAACACCTAACACCCTAACACCCTAACACCCTAACACCCTAACACCTAACACCTAACACTTCATATTACCGAAGATAAAAATCCCGCTTTTAAATACTCACGGTTCAGGCGGGCAATGTTGACGATGGATATTTCCTTGGGGCAATCTGCTTCGCATTCTGTTTCATTTGTGCAGTTGCCGAATCCCAGATCATCCATTTTTCTGACCATTGCCAATGCGCGTTCCGCTGCTTCGGGTTTCCCCTGGGGAAGCAAAGCCAGTTGGGATACCTTGGCGCTGACAAAAAGCATGGCAGATGCGTTGGGACAGGATGCCACACACGCGCCGCATCCGATGCATGCGGCCGCGTCCATGGCTTTTTCAGCATTTTCCTGAGAAATGGGAACCGCGTTTCCGTCCGGTGCTCCGCCGGCGTTTACAGAAACATATCCCCCTGCCTGGATGATCTGATCAAAAGCACTGCGATCCACCACAAGGTCTTTGATAATTTTGAATGCCCGTGATCGCCATGGCTCGATAACGACAGTGTCTCCGTCTGAAAAATGCCGCATATGCAGCTGGCAGAGCGTGGTTCCTTTTTCCGGTCCGTGGGCACGGCCGTTGACCACTGAACCGCACATGCCGCAGATACCTTCCCGGCAGTCATGATCAAAGGCAATGGGGTCTTTTCCTTCAAGGGTCAGTTGTTCGTTAATGACATCCAGCATTTCGAGAAACGACATGTCCGTTGAAATATTTTTTGCCTGATAGGTTTCCAGGCGGCCCTTGACATCCGGTCCGAACTGACGCCACACCTTCAGGGTTATATTGATCGTCTTTGTCACTTGTAGCTCCTCTGTGTTAGTTTGACGTGTTCAAAAACCAAAGGCTCCTTGTGAAACACAGGTGCTTTGTCATCTCCTGCCCATTCCCATGCGGCCACATGACAGAAGTTCTCATCATCGCGTCTGGCTTCGTTTTCTTCGGTCTGATAGGCTTCGTTGAAATGCCCTCCGCAGGATTCCTGGCGGGCCAGCGCGTCCGTGAGCATTAATTCTCCGAACTCAAGGAAATCCGCAACACGTCCGGCTCTTTCAAGGCTTTGGTTAAAGGCTTTGCCCCCTCCCGGAACCAGGACATTTTCCCAGAATTCCTCACGAAGCGACCGGATCATTGTTTTGGCTTTGTCCAATCCTTCATTATTTCTCGCCATACCGCAATATTCCCACATGATATGCCCCAGTTCCTTGTGAAAATCATCCACGGTTCGCTTCCCTTTTACAGAAAGAAGCTTGCGGGTGCGTATTTCTGCCTGCTGACTTGCCTCTTTGAACGCGGGATGGTCCGTGGTGACATCCTCCGGAGTTGTTCCTGAAATATAGCCGCCAATGGTGTAAGGAACAACAAAATACCCGTCCGCGAGTCCCTGCATAAGCGCGCTGGCCCCCAGACGATTTGCGCCGTGGTCGGAGAAATTCGCCTCACCAAGAACAAACAGGCCCGGAATGGTACTCATGAGGTTGTAATCCACCCACAATCCGCCCATGGTATAATGGACTGCCGGATAGATCATCATGGGGGTCTGATAGGGATCATCCGCGGTAATTTTTTCGTACATCTGGAAAAGGTTGCCGTATTTCTTTTCAATGACATCCCTGCCGTCTCTTTTTATGGCGTCTTCAAAGTCAAGATATACCGCAAGGGCAGTTTCTCCGACCCCTTTGCCCATGTCGCACTGCTCTTTGGCGTTCCGTGATGCCACATCCCGGGGAACCAGATTTCCGAAGCTGGGATATTTGTTCTCCAGATAATAATCTCTTTCTGCTTCCGGAATCTGATGCGGCGGACGTTTGTCCCCGGGAGTTTTGGGAACCCATACCCGGCCGTCATTTCTCAGGCTTTCGCTCATGAGTGTCAGTTTGGACTGATAATCGCCGTGAACCGGAATGCAGGTGGGATGAATCTGTGTGAAACAGGGGTTCGCAAAAAAAGCTCCTTTTTTATAAGCCCTGTAACTCGCGGTGACATTGGAAGCCATGGCATTGGTGGAGAGGAAAAACACGTTTCCGTAGCCGCCGGTACACAATACCACAGCGTGCGCCTCATGGCGTTCCATTTCGCCGGTCACGAGATTTCTGACCACAATGCCCCTTGCCTGCCCGTTAATCACGACAAGTTCCAGCATTTCCCGGCGGGGAAACATGGTCACTTTGCCGGCGGCAATCTGCCGGGACAGCGAGCTGTACGCGCCCAGCAAAAGCTGCTGGCCTGTCTGTCCTCTGGCGTAAAAGGTTCTTGAGACCTGTGCGCCGCCAAATGAACGGTTTGCCAAAAGTCCGCCGTAATCCCGTGCAAAGGGAACGCCCTGAGCCACACAGTGATCAATAATGTTCGTACTGAGCTGGGCAAGCCGACAGACATTGGCTTCTCTGGCTCTGAAATCTCCGCCTTTCACGGTATCATAAAACAGGCGCCAGATGCTGTCACCGTCATTGGGATAATTTTTAGCCGCGTTAATTCCGCCCTGGGCCGCGATGCTGTGGGCGCGGCGGGGGCTGTCCTGGATACAGAAGTTTTTCACATCATACCCGAGTTCGGCCAGGGTCGCTGCCGCGGATCCTCCTGCAAGACCGGTTCCCACAACAATGATATTGAATTTTCTTTTATTGGCCGGGTTGACCAGTTTCAGTTCAAAACGGTGTCTGTCCCATTTCTCTGTCAGGGGGCCTCCGGGAATCTTTGCGTCAAGCTGCATTGTTGTTCTCCTCTGTAAACTTGAAACTTGAGATTTGAAATTTGAAAGTTTGACAGATATTCTTATGGGCATGTATTCTATTATCCGAGTTTCGAGTTTCAAGTTTCAAGTTTCGAGTTTCAAGTTTCAAGTTTCAAGTTTCGTTATGCAATAAGCGAAATATAAATCGGAATAAAGCCAAAACCGGCTCCCACCAACAGACTGAAAACAACGCCGACGCTTTTAATAAGAGGCATGTACTTGGGGTGATTGGCCCCGAGGGTTTGGAATGCGCTCCAAAATCCGTGACTGACATGAATGGCAGCAATGATCATCGCAAGGATATAAACAATAACATACTCGGGTTGAGCAAATGAATTGGATACGATGTCATAAATGGTCTGGTGGGTTTTGTCTGCGAGATGAAAGTTCTGAATATGAAAAATAATGAAAGCCAGCAGCAAAAGACCCGTGTAAGGCATGGTCTGTGAGCCTACGGTCCGTCCGCCTGCGCTTTTGTTCACCATATATCGTTTGGGTCTTGCGCTGAGGTTCTGATAAAACAGGGTAAGTCCGGTCAGCACATGAACCGCTGCAAGCGATAATAATATGAATTCTGCAAAAGTGATCAGCGACCCCAAAGAGTGCAGATGCCCGGCGTAGCCGTTGAAAGCATCTTTACCGCGAAACAGCGTAAGATTGCCTGCAAAATGGACCGTGAGGAAACCGCAAAAACTCAGGCCGGTAAGCGCCATCATCAGCTTTTTACCGACGGATGATCCGAGTGTGTTTTTCAGCCAGTTCATTTTTTCCTCCGTCTTAATTGAGTTAGAGACTTTCAAGTAAACAAAAATTGTGTCCTCCCGGGTCACAATGAAATATAAAAGCGAAATCAGAATGCTCTCACTTCTCACTTCCGTAAGGCTTCCCCCAGATGGCCGAAATAACAGTCTCGTCAGACGTTATTTCGGCCGGAGAGAAAAATAGCGGAGAATGAGTAAATTCTTTTTGGAGAGTTCCCTCATTTATGAGGATGATAACTATCGAAAAAACTGACTGGTGTAAATCAGCAGGGAAATTATTATTTTGTAGGCAGGGAACGTAAAGCCGGTGTAGGTGATAAACCTACATCCGACAGATCGAAAAGCAATGAAACCTGTTGGGTTCTGATTGACAAAACCGAGTCGGAGTCTCCGGTTTTAAAGGGTCTGACAGGACATTCTCGATCTGAATCCGTTGTTTGAAAACAAAGGAAAACATCGGATTTATTCCAGAGGTTTTATAACTTTTTAATGATGATAAATTTCATTTCATCGTGTTCAGTTCACAGTTCCGGTATGTGCATTTTTGAGAATCGCATAGATAACAGGCAGCTATGCAGATCAAAGCCCAAAAGACCGCTGGCAGATCAAAAAATTTCATTTTACCCCTCCTTCCTCCAACTCGTGAACAGACGCTTGCTCTGCCTGCCCTCGGACCTGCTGCAAGGTTTGTCCGACCTGTTCAAGAAACTTGGCATTTCCCTCATTGCCCTTGTTTTTTTCTTCCGCGATAACATGCTCCAACACAGCGAAAAATGCCTCATCACATTCGTTCATATATTCGGCTGCAAAATGGTCAAGATCTTTTGGGGAGTTGACTTTTTCAAGCAGGATGCGGATAAGATATCGGGCTTCGTCAGTTTTTGCGGCACTTCTTCTTACGACATCCGAAGGCATCACCAATGTCAGCATAAATTCCCCCATCTGATTAAAAAACCGGGCAACGTCTTCATTTCCATCCTCGTTTGCCTTTGCTATGACAGCGAGGATTCCCGTCAGAAAATCCTCATCCAGTTCATCACCATATTTTTCGACAAATGTTTGCAATCCCTCATGTGTCTGTGCCTCTTCCCAGAGAATCTGAAGAAGCTCTTGAATACGTTCAGAAATCATTGTATTTTTCCTTTCATAAAAATGCCAAACTCACCTGTTGTAAATGCCTCGGCACGCGGAGCCTGGCTGTATGCGTTTTCAGGCAGAGCCTCACTGTCATTAAGTTAAGGATTATCCCAAGTGGCAAAAACAGTCTTTGGCGAGGATGCGAAAAATAATTTTCGCACTCCGGAAGCTTAACTTAATGCCAGTGAGGCTCTGCCTGGGAACGAGGAAAAACCTGATGACTCCTTATGAACCATAAAAAATCTGAATCAGCTTGGGCAGGTCTCCCTTTGAAGGCCATCCCCTCTCAATCTTTTCCAATGCCTGCTGAGGTGTCAGCCAGAAGAATTCGATAAAATCCCGCAGATTATAATTCGGAGCATGATCCGATTGTATCTCATAAACCTTCATAAACGCTGACAGGCTATTTTTGTGGGGAGTGAGATAGCCCAAAAAGCGGTAATCAATCTCTTCTGTATCCAGGTTTAATTCTTCTTTTAATTCACGCTGAAAAGCAGCCTCATAACTTTCACCGCTGCTCACATGTCCGCCCATGCTGACATCAAGACACAGGGAAAAAATTTTCTTATCAGCAGTACGGCGGGGGATCCAGATTTGTCCTCGGGAATTTACGAGAAAAGCATTGACCGCCCGGAAGCATGACAAACCTTCCTGATAGACCTCTGAACGCCATTTCTGACCGATAACATTGTCATACCCATCCACGATATCCAGTAATTCATCATTTTGTTCAGAATTCTTTTGCATGACTTTCTCTTCATGAAAAAAAGTGAGACTGACAATTCTCAATTCTCAATTCTCAATTCCCTTTAATAAGGAACTGACACACCTGATCTATCTCCGGAAGCTCCATAGTGAGTTCTTCGCCCTGAAGGGACTTCATAAAGATGGTATTGTTTTTTGAAATTCTGGCAACCACCTTTTCGGAGCTGATATGTTGAGACATTGCGGCTTCAACCTGTTCATCCACCTTATTTAATATAAAGAAAACCGATATCTCCGCGTTCTGCCCCATTTCTTCCATCTTCTTTGCCAGCATAAACGATTCAAAACTGGGATCAACAACACCGAGAATCATGTCACAGCCCGCTTCCAGCCCTCTTCCGAAATGCTCAATCCCGGCCTCTGTGTCAATGATGACCGCGTCATTATCCGTAACCTCAAGATTTGAAAGGAACATTTTGGAAAGCACCCCCATGGGACAGGCGCATCCCTCGCCAAAGTTATGAATCTTACCAATAGGCAGCAGCTTTATTCCGCCGGTCTGTACGGCATATGCCTCGGGAATGTCCTGAATTCCCCATTTTTTATCGAAAACGCCCTGGGATGTCCCTTTTGGAAATGCCTGGGAAATTTTTTTCTTAAATTCTTTTTTACCGCCAAGATTGTCCATAAGGTTGACAGGCATCGGAACGCCCATGAGACGGTGGAGACCTAGGTTAGATTCATCCGCGTCCACCACCAGAACATTATATCCTTTTTTTTTCAGATTTTTAGCGATAAGAACGGACAGGGTACTTTTTCCGCTGCCGCCTTTGCCACAAATTAAGATTTTCATAAAAATGTTTCTCCTCCTCAGACTCCCATGCTGCGAAGTCTTTCGTCTTTTGCAAGTCGTTGCTGAATCCCCTTGCCAACCTGATAAGTACGGCTGAAATCTGACCAGAACGCTTTGTCTTTTTCCTTCCAGTCCTCTCCGAACCGTTCATTAAAATAGTCTCCCAATTTTTCGAATAGAAGTTTCCACGAAGGCTCTCCTCGTTCATGAGCGCCAAGAAGCGATTCCAAAAATTCATCCAGATCAGCAAGAGTTTCTTTGGGAAGATAGGAAATCGCGCCTTTACGAATGGATTCCATGAGGGTTTCGGGATTAACCGCGTGAGCGGTGAGCATTACTGCGGGAATATTTCGTTCCGTAGCTTCTTCCAATAACTGAAGGCCGTTGACCCCCATGATATCCAGGATTACCAGATCGTACCGGGTCTTTTTTATCTTTTCAGACGCGGTTTCGTAGTCACGGGCCCGGTCAATACGGGCCTCATCCAATATGTCTTCAATGGTTTCCAAAATGTCTTCTTCATCATCCACGGCCAGAATGTGCTTTCCTCTGATGTAAGATTTCATTTCTGTCATTTTCAGGTTCTCCTTAGTTTTTTTCTTAGGCGAAGCCTGGGAATGCCTGCCCGGAGGACTTCTGCCTTTCAACGACAGGCAGAGCCCGCCGGTATGCGTTCCCAAGCGAAGTCTTACCGCCAAAGTTAAAGATCATCCGGAGTGGCAGAGACAGTTTTTAGCGAGGGTGCGAAAAATAATTTTCGCACTCCGGAAGCTTAGGTTGATGCCAGTGAGACAGAGCCTGGGAACGAGTCTATATATGGTTTAACGTAATCGGAAGCGTCAGGCGAAACGTGGCACCTTTGCCTTTTTTACTTTTTAATTCTATGTTCCCGCCCAGCCTTTTGGCTAAAATCAGGGCACCTGCGAGCCCCAGTCCGTGACCTTTACGCTGTAATGTCGGGTCTTCGGCCTCCTTTATCTGAGCATATCTCTGAAAAATCATCTGATGATGGTGCGGTTCAACCCCCGGACCGTCGTCAGTGATATCTGCAATCAGACGTCCGTTTTGCTGGTCCATGTTGATCTCAACCCATTTCTTCCGAAAATGGAGGGCATTTTTGATCAGGTTGCCGAGAATCTGGCGAAACTTGGTCTCATCCTGAAGCATCTCCGCATCTGCCAGCCGGGGAGAAATGTTCAGAAAAATACCGCTATCTGCCAGAAATTCAATCACCTCATTTTTCCCTCCGCATGCCTTATATTGCTCAGAAATCGTCCCTGCCATGATTTCCAGAACATCTGCCAAAACATCATACACAACATTTTCAGGCCGGAACCCGCAGCAGTTAAAGCAGCCGGCCTCGGTTCTGCCGACTTCCAACAAATCATACAACATCCCCCGGGCCTTTTGTGTGTTTCTCAATGTACGTTTCAATGTCTTCTCCTGACGAGGAGACAATGCGCCGTATTTTTCTTTTTTTTCCAGCAGGGTCCGAATACCAGTTTCAATAATCGAAATGGGATCCTTTAACTCATGAATGAGAAACTCAACCTGAACTTCCCGGAAGAAATTTTGTGAATCTGTTTTTTTCATTTTTCAATAGCTTACCCATTTATGTCAAACTATATCGTTTTCCGGAGTGCCAAACTGCAAGTTTGGCACTCCGGATGATTTTTTTGGTGGTGTTCTAAAACTGGACTTTATCCGATATGCGATAAATAAATTCAAGGAGTTATAAAGTTTAGCTCCAGTTTCAGAACACTACCGTTTTTTTCTTAAGGCGGAAATTGGACAATCACCGTTGTTCCGCCGGAACAGAAACAATCTTCCGCTGTTTGGCAGTGGTCACAAAGCTCGATTTTTCCCGGACAGATATCCTCATCCCGCGGGATAAATCCGCATCTTTCGGAATTCATCTGAATCTTGAAAGAATAACGCTCAGAAAATATCTTCATCCTGAGTAAATCAAACCCCTTTCCCCCCGCGTTGAAATCATAAGCATTTCGGGAGGAATACTGCATGGTTTCACGAGTGGTGAAATTACTCTCAAAAATGAGACGCTGGTTTTCCTTTGTAATGCCCACGCCAAAGTCTCTGACTTCAAACTCAGGGCCTCTCTCTCCCTTTCTGACCGTCACCTCAATGCGTCCGCCGTCAGGGGTGTTTTCCAGAGCGTTCCGGATCAGTCCCTCTGTAATTTTAGCCAAAACATCAGAAGGAATCCGGACACAAGGAATTTCGAACTTCGAATTTCGAATTTCGAATTGCAAATTGCATTTCCGGTGGGCAAAGCGGGGGCCGAGGGTTTCAATATTTTTTTCAACAAACTCATCCAGCCGGATTTCCTGAGAAACAGAATTACGCTGCCCAAAAATTTCCTCCACCCGATCACGAACGCTCTCTACAATACTTTGAGATATCGAGTTTCCAGTTTCCAACTCAAAAAGCGTTTCCAGTTCATCAGTACAGGCATTTAACAAGGTTGAGAGCATATGATAGGCTTCATAGTCTTTTTCCTTGAGAATATCTTCGATTTCGTATTGCATTTCAAGAATTCTGTCCACACTTCTTTGAGCCCGGCTGAGGATCCGATTCAGGCGATTGTCATTAAGACCGGAAGCTTTTTTTCGCAAAAGACGCAAAGAAGCATCCAGAATGGAGACCGGTGTTTTTAATTCATGGGAAAGGTGGTGTATCACCCGTTCTTTGGCCCGGTTCAGACTTCGGACCTCTTCGTAGGACTGTTTGAGTTTCTGATTGATTCTCGCATTTTCAATGGGAAGGGCTACAGTGCCGGCAATCATGTTCAGCAGTTCGACATCTGTCTGATCAAATTCTCCCTCTTTTTTATCCACGGTGCATAACACACCGATTGTGCGGTCCTGGGTTCGGATGGGAACGTCAAGAAGGTTTCGGGTTTTATAACCGGACCGTTCATCCACCTGATGAAAATAATGAGGGCATTGGGATGTGTCAGACACAAGCAGCGGCTGTCCGGTTCTGTAAACATAACCTGCCACCCCCTTATCTATGGGAAATCTGATCTCTTTTATATTTTCCTCGGTTTTGGTATTTTCATAGGTGGCAGCGCGGAAAAAAAATTCTTTTTTTTCTTCATCAGCCAGGATGATCGAAGCTCCTTCCACTGCAATGAGTTCCTGCACATCCTTTATAATAAACTCCAGGCGTTCATCCAGACCCCGAAAGCGATGCAACGCCTTTGTAATGCGGAAAAGCGCCTGATTGATCCGTGAGATACGCTTTTCTGCGGTGATATCCCGAAAGATTCCCACTTGTCCGGCCAGTTTATTATCTTCCTCATAAATAATCGCGATATCAAGCAAAATATCCAATATTCGGCCATCCTTTGTCAGCCGTTTGGTTTCAACACCATGAACGACTTTTTCCGCAAGCACATGTCGAATGCCCTGACGGGTCTGCTCTTTCAGAAAATCAGGCACAAAGGGGACGTACCTCCCCTCCAGTTCTTCCAATGTCCACCCGAACACTTTCATAAAGGCCGGATTCAGATAAGAGACTGTGCTGTCCATATTAAAGACAATCACAGGGTCGGGCAGAAAATCAAGAAGCGCCCGGTATCGTGTCTCTGCGTTGCGGCTGGCCTGATACTGACAGAGAGCAAGTTGTTCAGATTCCTTTAAGGCTTTCTGAAACAGAAATTTTTCAGTGATGTCCCTTGCAATCCCTCGGAAACCAATTTTTTCCCCGTTATTATCAATGATAAGATTGGCAGAAATTTCGACCATTCGAATCACCCCGTCCTTCCTGATAATTTCCCATATAATATCAGTCGTGCCTTTGCCTGTGCGATAAATATTATTGAAACTTTCAAAGGCTGTTCTGGCGTTTTTTTCATCCATAAATTCACGGAAATTGTGATCTCGGAATTCATTTCTGGAATATCCGTAAATTCGACAGAAGGCATTGTTAAAAAATTTGAAGTTTCCACGCAGGTCGGTTTCATAAAAGCCATCCGCAACATCTTCAATAAAAACCCGATAGCGGTCCTTTTCTATTTTGAGGTCTTCCTCTTTTTCTAGGGGATGATCTTTCACCTTAGCTGCTATCTGCTCCTTTTTCAATAATTGAATGATCTGTCCGTTTCGGGCGTATTTTTAAGAAAATGGATTCCTGCTTTCGCAGAAATGACAAAAAAAGTTGATTATCGAGTAAAATAAATATCCGGACAAAAAATTTTCGATATTTTTTCCGGACTGCTGAAATGAAATTTCAGAACTCCGGATCAGAAAAAATATTTTTAAATTTATGGACGGACTTATAATGACACCCGTATATAAAAAAAATACTGATTCTAACGGATTTTATTGATGTTCTTATCTCCCTGAAACTACAAGGAAAAAATATAAGAAAAGGAAGCGGGCGAGCGCGGTTCCCAAAGTGACGTAAATAAGTACCTAACCATAAGTTTTCGATATCTTCCCGGGGAAGAAACCCGGGTTTTTTTACCGGAACGATCCGCCGTCCGTGACGGAAAAAGCCGGGTTTCTCCGCTGTTCACAGAAAAAAAAGATGTATAAAAAACTTTTGATCAGGTACTTACTTTAACTATTTGAAATAATTAAGATTAGTATCTCAGCAATTTTTTTTGTCCGTATGAGTTATTTCAGAGAGTTATATAATTTTAGCACTTCGGGTCGTCACTTCGGGAACGCGCCCTCCGCATATGCCGTTCCCGGTCGGACAGCATCTCCGGCAGGGCGTTTTCCCTTTTTTATACTTTTTCCCTGTAGTTCCGGGAAGATAAAAATATCAACAACATCCGTTAAAATCGGGAAAAAATAGTTTATACAAAAAAGGCCGTCACTGCAAGCGTTTTATATGAAAAAGGTGCTAGGTGTTAGGTGTCAGGTGTCAGGTGTCAGGTGTCAGGTGTCAGGTGTCAGGTGTCAGGTGTCAGGTGTTAGGTGTTAGGAAAAACCGTAAAACTTTCATCGTTCGTTGTGACCGGCAGCTTATGGCCGTTTATATAAAAAAAATGTCATTCCCATTTTTTCCAAATACTTAGCACACGGGACCTGACATTTTCATATTTCTGATATTTTCTCACGGATAATTTTAGAAACCGCGGAGCGGTGCCATTTGCCCCGTCCTGACAAAGTGGGGACCTTTGTTTTGTTCAGATAGGTTGCGATTTTGGCATGGGAAAATCCTTTCAGATAAAGGCGTTTTATTTCACTGAGTATGGCTTCCCGATCATCTTTCACTCGGAAATCAGATTTTTTTTCGGAATCCTCATTGGTTTTTGTCTGCCGGATTATCAGGTCCGCAAACTGCTTTCTGAGTTCAGTCAGTTCTGATTTCAGTTCGGTCACTTCAGTTCGCAAACTTTGTATCTCTGCTTTTTGAAAAAATAAATCAGTGCCCAATGCCCCGGCCTCTTCTTCAACTGAATCCCTGACACAGCTTTCGATAAAAGATCCGATTTCCGAAAGCAGAGAAATTTTCTGGGGTGATAATAAAGAATGAAGCGGCTTCTGTTCCGCACTGTAACCCGTTTCAATGGTCAACGGATCATATAGGCGTCTTCTTGTTCGCTTAACCTTTATCACGGGCCTTTCTGTCATTTTGATGTCCTTTTAACTTTAAAGCATATCTGACATAGCTGTCATAATCCGCTTTGGCCTTGCTTTTTTTTGAAGACGCAAAAACAGTTTGTTTTTTTTCAAGGGATTTGGAAAATTCCGCGCTTGTCCTGATGGGACACGGGATCAGATATTCTTTATAGTCCGAAGAAAGCCGATTCCAGGCATTTGTTGAAATTTTTAATCTTCTGTCAAACTTTGTGTAAAGAATTTTTATTTCAGGCTTCTCAAGATTAAATGCCTCATGAATTGAAAAGATTTCATTTAATGTCAGTTTCAGCCCTTTAAAAGAAAACTTGTCACTGCAAACCGGAATAACAATAATATCCGCGGCACAGATAGTTGAAATCACCGCTGTTCCCAATGACGGGGGGCAATCAATCAGAATCAGATCAAAACCATTGGCTTTCAGCTCTTCGCAAACCCCGTGAACCGCGTTTTTCTGAGAAACAGGATTGATCAGATTGACATCAAGAAGGCCGTTGTCTAATGATGAGGGAAGAATATACAAGTTTTCCTGAATTTTCTTTAACGATCCCATCACCATTTCCCCCGGGTTTTGCCAGACATCAAAAAAAATAGGATCATCATCTTCCGGAACCATGTCAAAGGCCAGTGAGGCGGACCCCTGGGAATCCATATCCAGAATACATGTCCTGAATCCGTACTGAACAGCCCGGGTGGCCGCGGATATGGTGCTTGTAGTCTTTCCCACACCGCCCTTCAGATTAATGTGCGCCAGGACTTTGAATCCATAGTCAACCCCTTCTTTCAGTGCCAGATAGACCTTGGCCAGTTGGGAAGGGATACCCAGTCTGCTTCCTGACAGGCGAACAAGCTCCTTTTCGCCAAAAAAGTTCGCAACATCATTTGCTGTCTGACCTGTATATTCGCCAAATTCTGACGTACTGATAAGGTACTTAGGAGGCTTTGAATTATTATTTTTCATTTTTCCAACTGAATGATTATGAAGACGAGTGTCAGGTGTCAGAAAAAACACCGGAATGTTCATGTTTTGTTCAGGATAAAAAATAAATCATATAGTATTTAGATTTAGGTATGTCCTGGCACGAAAGTTGCATACAGAGGCGGCCTCCGGGATTCCGAACGGACGAATGAAATTTTCAGGCCCGGAAACGGCTTTTTTTCCGGGACAACCTTCCCATGCAAAAATCATGCCGGGACATACCTAAATCTAAGTACTATAACATAAACTCTAAATAGTTTCAAAAAATTTTAAAAACTTAAAACCATCTGTGAAAGCTGAACAATCCCTGCCGAACCTGCGATTCGGGAGTCAGCTGAACCGCGACACATGGCTTGGGTCTGATTCATCACAAATCATATTTCCCTTTTCAATGTCATTGTCCGGGAATGTTTTAATGAACTTCGCAAAAAGCAAGACAGTGCGGCCAGGATCCCCTGTCCGCGGCGGTAACGGATTTAGTTTGGATGGATTATTGCCACAGTTCTGTGTTTTTGACAATCAAAAAATTTATTTTGAAAAATAGCAAATTGTCAGACAAACACAGCTCAGACAGGAGCAGTCTCCCTGCTGTCCCTTTCCCTGCCTGATTTGTATGACCTTTTCCTTCTTTCTCTCCCCATGTTCCTCACTTATCATGTGATGCGTTTTTTTAACTTTTTTAATATGACTAAAAATATTATTGCATTCAGATGTTGATTCTGGTAAATTAAATATAGTCTGATAAACTTTTATCAGGGATTTTCCGAATCAGACATATGATTTATTCGGAGTTCCCCCATTAAATGTCAGCAGTATTCAGGAATATTGAAAAAATATATTTTTTCAAATAGTTGCTGAGTTATGCCGGTCGGCAGGATAAACAATCTTAAAAAAGCGAAGCGAAAATGACAAAACACATCAGAAACGCAGCATTTTTAATATTCCTTATTTTGACCATCCCCAGTTTGTCTCCCGCGGAAACATCACCCGACAGATCAGTATTTTTCAACGGAGACATTAATGGTGACGGCGAGCTGAATTTAGCTGATATTATTCTGATATTGCAGGTGATGGTAAATTCACATCCGCCATCATCAGTTCTTTATGTCGGGAATGATGCTGACCAGGACGGAAGGTTAGGAACAGCCGATGTCATTTATCTTTCACAGATTGTTGCAAATCTCAGACCACAGCCAATTAAAATGGAGATTGTCAAGTCAGAAAAACCCCGAACAGTCTTATCTGATTTAAGCAAAGCAGATATACCGGAACTGGTGTCCGGAAGCACCGCTTTCGCGCTTGATCTCTACCACGCCATTTCTCATAGGAATGAAAATCTGTTCTGTTCTCCTTACAGCATCTCTCTTATCCTTGCCATGGTCTATGCCGGAACCAGAAATGAAACCGAACAGCAATTGGCAGAAACCCTTTATTTTACGCTTCCTCAGAAGCGCCTGCATGCCGCGTTTAATGCCCTGGATATTGAGCTCACCTGCCGAAGTGAAACCAGTAAAAGTGGAAACAGGGGAGGATTCAGCCTGAATATCACCAATTCCCTCTGGGGGCAGACCGGGCACGCTTTTCTTCCCTCGTATCTGGATATTCTGGCTGAAAATTACGGCGCGGGGATGAACCTTCTTGATTTTCAAAACGCGCCGGAATCAGCCCGGGTTGTCATGAATAACTGGATCAGCAACGAAACAGAAGACAAAATTAAGGACCTGATTCCCCGGGGCGCAGTTGCCAAAGACACTCACCTTGTTCTGAGCAATGCGATTTATTTTAATGCAGCATGGCTCCTTCCTTTCAGAGAAAAGGACACAGAGGACGGACTGTTCCGTCTCCCTGACGGCACCCGGGTCTCAGTGCCGATGATGTCACAAACAACAGATTTTAATTATACAGAAGGAAACGGATACCAGGCAGCAGAATTACTTTATGGCAATGATTTTCGGACCCCCTCGGGGCTGTCAATGGTTGTCCTGCTTCCTGAAGTCGGAAATTTCCAAAGTTTCCAGGATACGCTTGACGCTGTGAAATTAAATGAAATATTAAAAAATCTTCAGGAAAAATATGTGCGGCTGAAGATGCCAAAATTCAGATATGAATCTGCTGTGGTCAGTCTGAGGGAGACGCTTGCTGACATGGGGATGTCCGAACTTTTTACAGATTCCGCTGATTTTTCCGGCATGGACGGAACACAGAATCTTTTTCTAAACGATGTGATTCACAATGCATTTATTTCGGTTGATGAAACAGGCACAGAAGCAGCCGCGGCCACGCCTGTGCCAATTGAAGCTTTAATTCCGCCGGAGCCTGTGGAATTTACCATGGATCATCCCTTTATCTTTTTTATCCGGGACAAAACAGGGGCGATCCTTTTTATGGGCCGCATTGTCAGTCTGGCAGAATGATTTTTTCTGATTGCAGGAGTAAAGTCCTGTGTGTTTTTACGCATAGGTTTTGTTCTTGTTATGACCGTGGTAACCGTTCAGTTCCCTTATTTTGCGGAAAAAAGTGAGAATAACTTTTACCTTTTGCAAAACAAGGGAAAGAATAAAAGAATTTTCAAACTTATATAGGGGGAAAAATGACAAACCCAAAAAACAGTAAACTTCAGCATCACCTGACTGCTGTCAAAGAGGGGGGGCGATGTTTTGAAAACGCTTTTCAGAGCGTCACCAGAATGATTCTGGAAAGCAATATCGAAAAAGTTGTGGTGAATGGCAAAACAACTTACGATTTCAGTATTTTTCGAACAGGAAAAAAGCCGATCATCGGCATGTATGACGAACTTAACAGCTTTGTTTCTTATGTCAAGGACGCGGCCGAGGGGGGCTCATCCAAAGAAATGGCGTATGTGCTTGTAGGAGAGCCGGGGAACGGCAAAACATTCTTTGTCGAATTTCTCTGCACCAAATATCGCAACTTTCTGACCAAGCCGCAAAATCGGAAATATACCTTCAGATTTAAAAACATAGACAAGCTCGGGCATTACGGAAGGATCAGCGTCATAGAATCCCAGACTTACGAAGATCCCATGATTCTGGCCATGAATCTCTTTGAAGACCCGGATGAAAATAAAACTTGGCTGGCCAGCCAATTCGGGTTTTCAGATGATGAGGTTGAGACCTTTTATGAGAACTATCGTCCCATGGGCGCGTGCAGCGGGTATATTTGGAATGATATTGCCAATTTCACAGGCGGCAATATTGATGAAATGCTCAAATTTATTGAAGTGATACCAGTCCCTCTGGTTGAAAGCCTGGGAACCGTGACCGGAAAATATCCGGCAAAAGATAAGATCACCTCCTCAGCCGTGGATCTTTTAGGAGAAGAATCCATCCAGCGACTCCTTCACATCACCGACACCAACAACCCGTATCGTTTTGATTTAAGAAGAGGCGCGCTGGCACGCGTTGCCGGCGGCGGTGTCCATTTCAGCGATGAAATATACAAGAACAAGAAAGACCTGGTACAAGTTTATCTGGGGGTCATTCAGAACCGCAGCATTGAAATTGACGGGTATAAATGGCCCATTGACACCCTGATCATCGCCACGAGTAACAACTCGGAATTTAACCGATTTTTAGCTGAAAAGGAAGAGGCGCCCATTGTTGACAGATGCAGAATCTGCTATGTGTCACACAATACGAACTACAAGCTGCAAAAAGACCTCACCAATTATTCCATCGGAAGCGAGCCCCGGACAACCATTAACCGGGAGAGCCTCCACCAGGACCCCAACCTGAATTACGCCGCGTCTGTGTCCGTAGTTCTGACCCGTCTGCCCCGGTCTGAAAAACTGACACCGGTTGAGACCTTAAAGCTGGCTTCAGGGGAAGTGGCCGGTGAAAAGAGTATCAAGACCCTGGCCGAAGTCATTGACACGCTCAATCAGGACCCGGATATTGTAAAACGTTTTGGTCAGAAAGGTCTGGGGCAGCGAAACCTGGGCAGGGCCATCCAGCTTCTGATCGAAAGCTCCGAGACAAATGAGGGGCAGTGCATGTTCGCGTATGACATCTTCAAAGCGATTGAGCGGGTGATTCTGGATTATGTCACAGATGCCAATGACAGAGCCAAGTATCTTGAAGACCTCAAAATGGCAAAAGGAATGTATCGCGAGCGTATCATGACTGAGATGTTTAATGCGTATATGGACGAACCTCTTGCCATCCGAAAAGATGTTATGAACTACGTCAACATGATCATCGGCATTGACGCTGAAAATTTGGGACCCGACAAGATGTGGAAATACAAGGACCCCCAGACCAGCGAACTCAAGGCCCTGAAGATTGACGAGCGTTATATCAAGAGCGTTGAAGAGCGTCTGGAACTCAAGACCCAGGAAAAACGGGAGACCTTCAGGACATCCATTCGGAAAATTTACGGACAGAAGATATCCGTGGATCCTGATTATGATTTTATGGATAACCTGGAACTGGTCAAAGCCGTGACCGATGTCCGCCTCAAATCTGACATCGCAGGCGCGGGGAGTCTCATCGGCGCGCTGGCAAACCGCACCAATGAGGAAAATCAGAAATTGTATGACCGCATGATAGACACCATGCTGAACAAGCTCAACTACTGTCGGACATGCGCTCAGAAAACCATTGAATATTTTTGCACCCAGGAGGATGAGAAATAGTGAATAACTTGAAACCGTGAATTCTGAGGCGTGCAAGGTTGAGAAATGCGGCAACCGCGTAAGCACAGATTCACCAAACACAAGAAAGGAGGAAATATGGCTAAACGTTCTGTCGAGCAGATGATTGAAGAGCAGGTGCAGAGATGGCAGCTGATGCAAGCGGAGCCAAAGAAAGAGGAGCCTGTCCCTGTCATTACGATCTCCAGAGAGGCCGGAAGCGGAGGCCGCCTGGTGGCCCAGGGGCTTGCAGAAAAGCTTGGTTTGGACTTGTTTCACCAGGAGGTTATCCATGAGATGGCTGAAAGCGCGAAAGTGAGCGACAGACTTCTCGAAACGCTGGATGAAAAAGGTCTGAATGTTCTGGAAAACTGGATTTCTTCCCTTGTAGATGACCGCCACCTCTGGCCGGATCAGTATCTCCGCCATCTCCTGAAAATTGTGGGAGCCATCGGGAAACACGGCCAGGCTGTCATGGTGGGCAGAGGGGCAAACTTTGTGCTGCCTCCTGAAAAAAGGTTCAGGGTGCGAGTGGTTGCCCCGCTGAAAGTGAGAGTGCAAAATGTGTCCCGTGATTTCGGAGTATCTGTTGAAGAGGCAAACCGGCGTGTTATCCGAACAGACTCCGACCGCAAGGCTTTTATAAGAAAATACTTTCATGCGGATATCACAAATCCTTTAAATTATGATCTTGTGATCAATACAGGGACGATAAGCATCGAAGCAGCCGTGAACGCCGTCGCGAAGGTCTTGGAAAAGTAGCCCGTCGGTAAAAAAGAATGTTTGTTTTAAATTCCGTGACTCATAATTCTTTAAGAAAATGTTTTAGTGGGTGCGGTGTTTGATGTTTGCTGTAAACGCCGCACTTAATATCACATGGTCGTGCCCGCTTATTTTAATTCCGTTCCAAGCAAAACCGCTCAAACGCGGTCATTAAATCATCGTGTAATATAAAAAATATCAGGAGTGCAAAAATTATATTTTTGCAAAGCGAGCGAAGCAAAGCGTGAGTGTCTGTCATTCCCTTCTTGTTCTGAGATAAGGGCCGTTTTTGTGTGAAAACATCGCAGTTCCGCTGTTTTTTTAACCCTTCTCAGGCTTGGATTCGCTCGCTTTGCAAAAATGTAATTTTTGCACTCGTTCCGCATGAATTTTCAATTACAAAGGAGAGATCATGTCAAACCATTCAGGAAGTTACATGCTTAGAAATATTCTTGAGTTGCGGGATGAGAACAAAGTTTTTGAGATGGTCGGCAAAGATAACACCTTTTGGATGAACGATTTTCAGTCCCGGAGGGACGACTGAAAATAGCCCGGCAATTCATTGACAGGATGAGATGTTTTTTATTCTAAAAATACCTTGAAGTTGAATAACGTTATTAATCAATAAGTTAACTTCATAAAAAAGGAACAGATATGGAAAAAACAGTTTCAAAATCAGGAGCTTTCGTTTTTATGGTGATTTCTCTTCTGTTTTTATTTCATCCTGTGACAGCTTCGGCTGTTTACGAGTGTGCAGGACAGACAGATGACTGCCAATGCAATGCCAGCAACCCTTTTCCCTGTGATTTAGGAAACTGCACATGGTGGGCGTGGCATAAGATTTGTTGCACATGGGGAGAGGAAGCGGCCCGGGATATTGTGTACAACTGGGAAACACCAAGAGATGCACATACCTGGAATGACAAAGCCGAAAGCAGTTCCGTGTTTACTGTGAGCGACACACCTGCTCCCGGAACTGTGGCAGTAAGAGAAGCGTATTCGGACAACAGCTATCTGGGACATGTCGCCTGGGTTGAATCCGTAAGTGGAAGCCAGATCACAGTTACGGAAATGATGTGGGGTGTCAGTTTTTCCGGGGGATACAGGACAAAGACATACAATGCCAGCCACTTTGACGGAGGCTTTATTTCCCTGAATTCAGGTGGTATGCCCCCGCCGAATCTGAGCAGCCCCTCTGACGGAGCAATCGGTCAGTTGGAAACCTTACGGCTGGATTGGAACGATGTCAGCGGCGCAACGGTTTACCGGGTGTTCATCTCAGATTCTTATGAGTGTCTTAATAGTCTGACGAATAAAGATAAAACCTGTTACTGCTGTGTTGAAAACGAACTCTCATATTCCAGTTTTTATGATGTTCCAAGCGGCATATTGGATGAATGCACCACATATTACTGGATGGTTCGGGCAGGAAACGCCACAGACGGCAGTGACAACTCGGCTATCTGGGAATTTACCACCAAAGACAGTTCGCTTGCCACACCGAGTCTGAGCAGCCCGGCGGACGGAGCCATCGGGCAGTCTGAAACCTTGCGGCTGGACTGGGGAGATGTGAGCGGGGCAGAGAAATACCGAGTGTTCGTTTCCGAGTCCGAAAGCTGTCTCACCAACCTCAGCAACAAGGACAAGACTTGTGACTGCTGCGTCATCAATAAAGAAGTCTTTTCAAGCTATTACGATGTTGGGAGCGGGGATTTGGATGAATGTACGACATATTACTGGATGGTGCGTGCGGGAAATTCCTGTGCGGGCAGCCACAACTCATCTGTCCGGGAATTCACCACCAAAGGCAGCGCGCTCGCCACACCGAGTCTTACATATCCGCTGGACGAGGCAGCAGGGCAGTCTGTAACTCCCCGGCTGAATTGGGACAGCGTCACCGGTTCGGACAAGTATCGGGTGTTTGTTTCCGAATCCGAAAGCTGTCTCACCAATCTCAGTAACAAGGACAAGACCTGTTACTGCTGCGATGTCAATAAGGAAATCTCTCTTATAAGTGAATACACGGTCGAGAGCGGATACTTGGATGAATGTACGACATATTACTGGATGGTGCGTGCGGGAAGTTCGTGCGCTGGCAGCAACAACTCATCTGTCCGGGAATTTGCCACCAGAGGCAGTTCGCTTGACACGCCGGCTCTGCTCAGTCCGTCAGACGGGGCAGCCGACCAGTCCCGGACTTTGCGGCTGGACTGGCGGGATGTGAACGGGGCAGAGAGTTACCGGGTGTTTGTTTCCACGTCTTACAGCACATTGAGCAATCTGAGCGACACTGCCACAGGCTGTTCCGCCTGTGTTGACAATTATGTCACGTTTTACAGTCATCGGGATGTTCCGACCGGCAGGCTGAGTTATGACACCACATACTATTGGATGGTACGGGCGGGAAAATCATGCGCGGGCAGTCATAACTCATCTGTGCGGAGTTTTAAAACTGTTCCCAAGCCGATATCCACAGGCTCGCTGAAAGTGACGATCACTCCCCAGGAGGCCATAACTGAGGGCGCACAATGGCGGGCAGACGGTAGCACATGGCGAAACAGCGGTTACACGGAATCTGATTTGTCTGTGGAAACCCACACTGTGGAGTTTAAAACCATTTCAGGCTGGAAAAAGCCCGATAACAAAGCTGTTGTAATCAATGAGGGGCAGACCACGCAGGTGACTGGCGAGTATGTTCCTGCGCCGCCTTGTACCAAAGGCGATGTCAATGGCGATGGTCGTATCACGCCCGGGGATGCGGTTGCAGCGTATGAGCTTTCCAAAAAATTTTCATTGACAGATGAGGAGCGATGCGTGGCAGATTATAATGAAGATGATTATGTCACCCCCGGAGATGCAGTGGAGATTTATGAAAAGTCCAAGGAATTTTAGCAGGTCAGAATAAGTTATCACTCACAGTCATTCGGGGGAAACTATGATCCGCATACCGACTCATCGGACACCGACCCGTCCGGGAGAAATGCTTCTGGAAGAATTTCTGATTCCCATGAGGTGACCCCTAAGTCGCTGGCAGAAGCAATTCGTGTTCCGTACAGGCAAGTCAGCGAAATAGTCAGCGGACACCGGGGGATCATCCCTTGCATGGATCTGCGTCTGGCAAAATTTTTCGGTGTTTCCCCGGATTTTCTGGATGAATCTTCAGTTGCGATGGGATATATATATAGGTCATATGCTGATAACCTATATTAATGTTGCTATGATTTCAACAAAAACAGGAAAATAAAAAATAAGGAGCTTTGCTTGCCATGAACCAGTCAGTTGTTTCTGTAAATTCAGAGGAATTGGAAACCCTTATCCGCCGTGTGATACGGGAAGAGTTTGTCCGTCTCCTGCAAAATCCGATCCGCTCTCTGCTTGAAGATTGGAAACAAGAGGGGCCCAACGAGCCAGAGGGAGATGAATTGCTGCTCCGTGATGCCCTTGATGTACTTCGAAAACATAAGGATAATCCGGATGCCTGGACGGATTGGGAGGCTTTTGAGGAAGAACTCGATCAGGAGGAGGCAATGAATGAGTTACCGGATTGAAGTTTCCCCGGAGGTGCGGAAAGAAATCAGGTCTTTGCCCGGATATGTTCGTACTCAGGCCCGCCAGCTCATTCGTGAATTGGGAATTCATCCCAGACCTGATCGTGCAAAAGAATTACATGGCAAGCCAGATATTTATCGTATATGGCTTGCGGGACGCTGGCGTATCGCTTATGAAATTGATGATGAAATGAAGCGGCTTCGCATATTGAGAGTAAGGAAAAAAGAAAAAACAGACTATGAGTCTCTGTAAGAACTTTTTTTGAAGATCACAAGAAGGTTTTTTGTTTTTATTTAACGTGTTAAAGAATAAACAGGAGGAATATGGTAATGAAAAAGTCTGTTTGCTTAATTTTTGGTATGATGTTTATCTTTTTGTCCTTTGCGGGTTCCGGGTTGGCTATTACTGTGAGCCCGGGCGATGTGACAGGGAGTGCGGGGCAGTCCGTAACTGTTCCCATCCGCATCACCAATCCGGGAAATGAGATGTCTGTGGATGCGTTCAGCTTTATCATTGAATTTGATGAAAGTGTATTAACCTGGGGCGTCTAAAAACAGCCTTTTTGGCTTAATTTTTTTAACTACAATTTGGACCTCTTCATGTAATCAATTATAGATTCATCTTGATAATATATAGTTTGATTGTTATTTTAACATATTTACCATACTATTATGTCAATATTAATAAAATTACGAGGATTATTATGAGTTCAAAGTCCAAATTGATAAAAAGCAGAGATAACTGGAAGAAAAAAGCGATTGAACGTGGCAAGAATGCACGTTATCATGAAAAAGAAAAGCGCCGTATTAAAAAAGAGCGTGATAAATACAAGAAAGATGCCGATGAAGCCAGAAAACAACTGGAAAAAGAACGTCAGAAAAATACTCAGCCTGTTCACAACAAAGAAGAACTTATCTATATTTGTTTGAAGCTTTTTATAGTTGCTCATATAAGTTTCCGAGCGGTACCGAGAGTTCTCAGAGTTCTTGCTGATTACTTGGGAATAACAAAAGTCCCATGTGTTCAGACAATTATTAACTGGGTCACCCGATTATCCGTAGCAAGACTCCGAAATGCCGTCCCGCTGCGCGGGGCTGAAATTAACAGCAATCCGTTTTCCAACGGCTTTGTTTATATAATAGATATCAGTATTGCCTTAGGAAAAGGTAAAATTCTTACTTTGCTGTCATTGAATGCTAACCATCATGATTTGAATGAAACCGCTCCTACTCTTAAAGATGTAAACTGCGTTGCTGTTTCAGTAGCAGTATCCTGGACTGGTGAGGCCATAGCTGATTTTTTGAAAAAAGTTATCGGTATCGGGGGAATGCCGGTAGCATATCTCAAAGACGGAGGAACAGACCTTGCCAAAGCTACCAGGCTTTTGGCGGAACAAGGCCTTCCCAGTGTCAGCATTGACGATATATCACACACTGTCGCTAATCTTTTAAAACATGAATATCAGAATCATCCGATGTTTGATATCTTTATCTCTGCGGTCGGTAAAGTTTCAAAAAAATTCAAACAGACTGTTCTTGCCTGTCTTGCACCTCCGAAGGTTTCAACAAAATCAAGATTTATGAACCTCCGCCGCCTGGTGAATTGGGCGGCTCAGTTGCTCAGACATTCTCCGAGAGGTCGTGCCCCAAAGGGATCCGTCCTTTCAAAGCTGCGAGCAGGCATTGATCAGATTCCGAGGTGCAGAAATTTTATAGAATGTTTTCTTCGCGACTCAGGTACTCTTTCAGAATGCCAGAAAATACTTAAAACTAAGGGGCTTAACCTGGAAACTTATGAAGAAAGTAAAAAGCTGCTTGAAGCCATTCCTCCGCGATCATCTGTGCGTACAGGTTTTACTAATTGGTTAGACAAACATATCATAATTGCCAAGGAGCTTAAATTAGAAAATATAGGAATGCCAATAACTTCTGATAATATAGAGTCTCTGTTCGCAGTTTCAAAGCAACATGGAACCGGAGAGATAAAAGACGCCAATCGCATAGCTCTGCGCATGCCCGCCATGTGTGGTGAACTGACCAGAGAAGATGCCCGAAGAGTCATGAATATCAGTCTCAGAGAGCAACAAGAATTTTCAGAGTCTTTATTTTCTTTAACCAAACAACGTCGTAAAATCCTGGCAAACCCTGGCAGTCTTGAAATACTCTCGGATAAAACAGCAGAAAATTCTGAGTTTATTCCGGAGTCCGAAAAACGAGCAAAAAAAATTATAAATATAAATATTTCAAGTAATTGTAAAAAAATAACCGGCCCCCTGACCGAGTTGGAAAATCGAGCTGAATCGCTCCCGGAAATTAAGATTTCAGAGGCGGCATGCGGATAAAGTTTTTTTAGGTCAGAGGGATGGTCCAAAAAGCAGTCAAGAAATCGGAGTGAATTTAGACGCCCCAGTATTAACCTTTGTGGAACCGGACGAAGCGGGAACCCTTACGCAAAACTTTGCCGATGTCAGCGGCACGATTAATCCGAGTGATGCTGGCATGGTCAAAATTACAGGCTATGTTTTTTCTGATAACGGAGAGCCTGCCATTGTTGCCTCTGGTGTACAAAACGCCCTGTTTTTAAATCTGAATTTTGAAGTCAATGGAAGTGCGGAGAGGAATTCAAATCTGGCATTATCCGATTTTCAGGATGGGCTTTCAGGGGCGACAACTACGGATGCGATATTTACGCTTGACGATCCGCCAGATGGGGAGATAAAGATTACTGCCAGTGATGGGGAGGCAAAAAATGGATTCGGTTATTCTGTTTCCATTGATGGTGATTATCTGATTGTAGGCTCCACAATCAACGATACTGAACAGGATCATAATCCTGGATCAGCTTACATTTTTAAACAAGATGGAAGCACTTGGGTTCAGCAAGCCAAGGTGACTTCCAGCGATAGCGCTGAGGATGATGCGTTTGGCTGTTCTGTCTCCATTTCCGGGGATTACGCCATAGCAAGTGACCCGAATAATGATGATATGGGGAAGAACTCGGGGTCCGCATATATATTCAAAAGAAATGGGACTAGTTGGGTTCAGACAGCCAAGCTGACCGCCAGCGATGGTGACGCGGGAGATCACTTCGGCCACTCTGTCTCCATTTCCGGCAATTACGCCATCGTAGGTGCTCACTTAAATGATGACATAGTAAATGGTTCTGGTTCGGCATATATTTATAAAAAACCCTCAACAGGCTGGTCAGACATGACGGAGACAGCAAAACTGACTGCCAGTGATGGGGAAGAAAGAGCTTATTTGGGTAAATCTGTTTCCATTTCAGGAGATTATGCCATTGTAGGCACTCATTTTTATGGAGACAAGGGAAGTTATTCCGGTTCGGCCTATATTTTTGAAAAATCGTCAGGAGGTTGGTCAGACATGACAGAAACTGTCAAGCTGACTTCTGATGATGGTGTCAGAGGTGATTATTTTGGCAGTTCGGTTTCTGTCTCCGGCAACTATGCCATTGTTGGTGCTTACGGAAACAGTGATTCAGGCACAGCTTATATCTTTCAACGGGAAGGGGGCACTTGGATTCAGCAAGACAAACTGATTCCCGATGACGGTGTGAAAGACGACCGGTTTGGCAGAGGTGTCTCCATCTCTGGTGATTATGCCATTGCAGGTGCGTATTATAAGGATAATCAAAAGGGATCAGCTTACATTTTCAGACGAGAAGATAACGGATGGATTCAGACCAAGCTGACCGCCACTGACGGTATGGCGGAAGATCGTTTCGGATGTTCTGTTTCTATTTCAGACGAGTATGCTATCGTAGGAGCTTATTTAGATGATGACAAGGGGACGGATTCCGGTTCAATTTACATCTACAAAATAGACTCACCGCCCCCGCCCGAATCAGTTACTCTTTTTGTGGGCGATGCCGGAGGCGCACCGGGGGACAACAACATCCCGGTTTCAATCTCATTAGACAACAACGAGCCGGTCGCCAGCATGGAATTCCGCCTCCGCTACGACGCAGGCACCGGCATTCACGCCAACGGCAGCAGCACGCTTACCTCAAGAACACAGGGATTCGATGCCACCGTGACAGTCACGGAAAACGGCGCAGACTCCGAAGCCCTTGTTCTGCTTTTCAGGATAGGAGGATCCATTGCTTCAGGAACAGGCGAGGTTCTTAAACTGTTATTTGACATTGATTCCGATGCATCCGGCACATCCGCTCTGAGTTTTACGGAATGTGTCGTATTCGATACCTCGGAAGTTCCTGCAAAACTTGATTCGGACTGCACAGATACCGGAAAAATAACGGCATCAGCCTGCTCACTGGAAGGAGACATAAACTGTGACGGGAAAGTAAACATCCAGGACATTCAGTTGTGCATCAACTGCATCACCGGAAAAGGAAGCTGCGAAGGATGCGATATTTTGGCGGACGGCAACCACGACATCGGTGACATTCAGCGAATCATCAATATTATCCTGGGTTCCTCCGGCAAAAGGCGATCCGCAAGGGATTCTGATAAAACAAACACACTGACATTGCCGGATATCCAGTTGCAGCCCAATGAGACAGCCGCTTTCGGGCTCGGGCTGACAAGCGAGACCACCATCGCATCCGGGCAGATTCGTTTTGTTTATGATGCCGCCACAGGTCTGACCATTACAGGTGTGAATCTCACATCCCGCACAGAGGGGTTTTCCGAACCGAGTTTTGAAAGGAATGACACTGACCCGTCGAATACGGAAATTCTGGTTCTGTTTTACGATGCGGACGGAGAAGCAGCAATATCTCCTGACAGCGGAGATATCCTGGAGTTCACCTATGAAACAGACTCCGACGCATCAGGGACAGTGAGCCTTGCCTTTACAGAAGCGATTCTGGCGAACTCCGAGGCAGACTCGCTCAGAACCGTGGGCCAGCCCCCGGGCCTCGGCAATGTTGACCGTGATAAAGACGTTGATCTCAGCGATGCCATTCTCGCTTTAAAAGCGTTGGCAGGCATGATCGGAGACACCCTTTACACCAGTGCGGATGTCAACGATGATCAGAAGATCGGGCTTGAAGAGGCGGTTTATATTTTTCAGGTTGTTGCGGGGATGAGAAACTGATTGGTTTTAAATCGTTACGAAGCTCTGCCTCATACTTCAGCGTGAGGCAGAGTCGGTTCCCAGACCGGAGCTTAGGGAAGCACACCTTGTGACAGAAAAAAATGGATTTCTTTTTTGTCCTGTACACAGATAACGTCCATGTTTGACAACAATTAACTACCTTCTTATTCTATAGTTATGAAGATTCAGGAATACATCAGAGAGGACGGTTCCAATCCATATCAAAAATGGTTTGACAGCTTAGAGCCAGTTGCTGCTGCAAAAATAACCGTCGCCAAAGCTCGATTGGAATTAGGAAATATTTCCAACATCAAATGGTTTGCCGGAATCGGAGAATATAAAATCAACTGGGGGCCAGGCTACAGGATTTATCTGGCACAGGAAGGCAAACGTCTTATCATATTATTTGGCGGCGGAGTCAAAAAAACTCAGCAGCGTGATGTTGATCGGGCAAAAGAATTGTACGAAGAATATAAACAACGCAAAAAAAATACAGATAAGCGTAAGAGGAAATGAACATGGCTGAAATTACCAGAGATTATAAGGAAACAGTCAGCAACCGGCTCCGGCAGGATCCGGCATTTGCCGCGGCATTACTTGATGAGGCCATATCTCTTTTTCTTAATGGTGAGGCGGTCACCGCAAGACTCATATTAAGAGATCTGGTGAATACGACGGTGGGATTTGAAAAACTTGCCCTTGAAACTGACAAACCGAGCAAGAGTCTGTATCGCATGTTGTCTGCCGGCGGAAACCCGACAATGAACAATTTAACCCGTATTATAAGCGTATTACGGCGAAATCTCAACATAAACATAGAGGTCCGTTCCGTTCCTCAACATCAACAAATAACCTGACAAAAGTGAGGGAAAATAAGAAGCCCATCAAGATGAAATATCCCGGCAAATTGCCGAAAATGATGAGGTCTGACCATGGCTCGCTTGGGATTGGCAAACCCCAAGCATTTCCGGGAGATTTGCCAATCTCTCGGGAGCGACTCGGGAACATTTTTCATCTGCTGAGTATGGTAAGAACCTAATTTTAAATTTTAGAGAATTGGACAGTCGGTAGAGCTTATGATTAAGAAATTCAGACATAAAGGCTTGGAACGCTTCTTTGTTCGGGGAACAAAAGCAGGCATTCAGGCCAAACATGCTGAACGTCCGCATCTTATCTTAGCTCGTCTGAACGCCTCGACCTCCCCCGAAGACATGAATCTTCCAGGGCTGGTTTTGCATGAGTTAAGCAGTGACAGGAAAGGTACATGGTCAGTGAAGGTAAGCGGCAACTGGCGGGTGACCTTTACTTTTTCAGGAAAAAATGCTTTTAATGTAAATTATGATGATTACCACTGAGGTGAATTATGATGATGCACAGTCCCCCGCATCCGGGGAAAATTCTGAAATCTTTATGCTTTGACCCTTTGGGATTAAGTGTTGCGGAAGCGGCCGAAGCGCTGGGGATAAACTCTGAGACGTTATCCGACCTTTTAGACGGACATATCGCTGTAACTCCGGAAATGGCCATCCGCCTTTCCGCAGCTTTTGATACGACAGCGGAAAGCTGGATGAATCAGCAGGCCCAGTATGATCTGTGGCAGGCGGAACAGCGCATGGGCAAGGTGAAAGTCAGGAAGTTGTTTCCTCTCCGATTGGCTGAGTTATCTTAAATTAGAAGATCAGGCTGGAAGAGGCGGTGTATATTTTGCAGGTTGTTGCGGGAATGAGGGAGCGTTGATTGTCGGGGACAGGAATTAGATGAGGCAACAGATATTAAGAAAGGAGAAAACAAAATGCAGGAACAACAAGCTTTGAAAGCGGAGATTATCTCTTCGCTTGACTTTCTTCCAACAGACAGCCTGAGATTATTAGCTGAATTTACAACATTTTTGCAGTCAAAATTCGGAAGGGCCAACACGCAGAGGCAAATTGTCAGACTGGGCGGATTATGGGCAGACACTCCTGAAATCACAGCAGAGGATATTGCAGAAGCCCGTCATGAGATGTGGGGAAAATTCGGAGAAAATGAAATATGAACCGTTATGTCACAGACAGCCATGCCCTGATCTGGCATCTTCAGAATCTCCCGAATCTGTCCGCCAGGGTACGGCAAATATTCTCCCAGATAGACGGAGGTGCGGCAACAGCGGTCATTCCGACTATTGTTCCGGTTGAAATGATCTATCTTGCGGAAAAAAGGCGTATTCCGGGAAACCTGCTTAGTGCTGTTTTGAACTTTATAGGGACAAACAGTGTGAATTATGAACTTGCGCCGCTTGATTTTTCTGTAGTCAGCAGTATGCGCCAGATATCTCGCTCTGTAGTCCCGGATATGCCGGATCGCATTATCGCAGCCACAGCACTTGCTCTGGATTTGCCGTTGCTGAGTCGGGATTCAGCCATAAGCAATTTGTCCGAAATTGAGGTCATCTGGTAAAAAGAAATACATAAGGGCTTTGGCAGGCTTTGGCGTGATTCAGTCGAACGAATGACCGGATATACGCTTTACACCAGTGCGGATGTCAGCAATGACCGGAGGATCGGATTGGAAGAAGCGGTTTTTATATTTTCCAAATTGTTGCGGGGATGAGAAACTGATTTGCACCAAAACTCGGCAGATCGAAAAATCATCGGAAATCCGTGTTCCCGCTCGTCCGGGATTGACAAATCCCGGACATTCCCGGCGGATTTGCCAATCCCCGGGAGCATTTCGGGAGACTTTGCGATCTGCTGAAACTGAAGAATTTTCATCAGAAATACTTAGTTCTATGGAAAAAAATGAATGGTTAAGACCTCACTGACAGGAAAAAAACAAGGAAAAGCAAAAGGAGCCAAGTCTCCGGAGAGAGGCGGTCAGAAACATACTCATATGAGAGAGAATCAGGCTGCTGACATACTCGCTGAAAAAGGCTACATTGTGGAACAGAATCCTGGAATGCTTCCGAATGGAAAAAATCCTGACTACAAAATAGAGGGCCGATACTTTGACTGCCTGTCTCCCAAATCGAATAACATAGATCAGATACGGAAAGGCATCTCAAGAAAGGTACGAAGTGGTCAGGCCGACAGAATCGTATTAAATCTTGATGACAGTCTGTTCGTACCGAATGATATAACCGAGGTGCTGTCTCGGAAACCCATAAAAAATTTGCAGGAAGTGATTGGCATCAAAGGAAGTCGCATTATTCAGATATATCCTTAATGCGCTTACCCTTAGAGGGTGTTTGAAAAGTAAAGAATATGTGTAATCATAAGAGATAAAGATCATAACCCTGTGCCGCAGCTATATTTTTCAGAGACATCTCTCTTAAAAACGGTTTCAGGAACGGCTTTTGCCTCTTTTTTTACTTGCCCGGCGGCATTAGGAATTACTTTTCAAACACCCTCTTAGTCGATTCCGAGCGGAAAAGATTAAGAAGTAAGGGGAAGGAGCTCGGACATTATTTTTGAAACAGAGCATTTATCCGAAAATTTTTAAGGAGTACGAAGTCATGGCATCAGATTTCTATTTAACAATCGAAAATATCAATAATGTAATTTCACCGGATCATATCCGGGAATTGCTGACATCAGCGTTTTCGCTTGAAATCTTTCAGAATTCAGGTATTCTGGCGGCGCACGGAGTGAGTATCAGTATATTCAGAGAAGATGATGAAGCATCTGTCTTCAAAAATTTTTATCCTGATGTCTGCGTTTCATTCAGAATTGATAAGTTCAAACAATATGATAAAGGGCTTGACATGATGCTGAAAGTGGTTTTCTGGCTGATGTCACATTTTGAGGGTGACATGATATTGTCACGGGATGATGATGAAGTTCTTTTTCAAAGAATTTCGGGAAAATTAATTTTCAGTGATGATTCTGAGTTCTGGGCTGATGCAAAATTGTCTCTCTTCAATTTGCCTTATCAATATCAGCCGGATCAGATGAATGCCTGTTCGGTATAACTCCGATTCCGAATATTCCCCGGGGAGCAGCATGACCACAGTATCAGAGGGAAGTTATTGCAGCTGGCTTAGTCGAGGAAACAATGCATATCATTTCAAAAAAACGCTTAACAGATTTTTATAAGACTCATCCGACAGCAAAGTCATCCCTGCTTCAATGGTTTCAGGAAATGAAAAAAGGACAGTTCGGAAACATAGAGGAAATCCGTTCATTATATCCCCACGCGGACAAGGTGGGAAGACGAACCGCCTTCAATATCGGCGGGAATAATTACAGACTGACAACCCGTATCAATTACCACTCTCAGAAGGTATTTGTTATCAGTGTTCTCACCCATGCCGAGTATGATAAAAATGAGTGGAAATAGGAGGGAAAATATTATGACATTATTATTAGACGAGGTAAAGACAGCCTGGCCTGTCGTTGCAAATTTTCTTACCCCTCCCCGGTCTGCGGAGGACTACAGACTTCTCCAGGCCCGCCTTGACCAGTTGGAACAGGAAACAGAGGAGGGAGGCAGTCTTGAGACGCTTATGGATTATCTGGGTGAGATGCTCGATCAGTATGAGCTGACTCATTTTCAGGAGGTTGCGAATATTGACACGGGAGATGTTTCGCCAGGAGAAATATTGGAACGCTTCATGGAGCGAAACGGGCTGGAAGCGGATGATCTCGCTCCGATATTCGGTCATACCGTGCAGGTTTCAGAAGTGTTGGCCGGGCAGCGTGAGATTACTCTGGAGCAGCTAAGACAGTTGCATGACATGTACGGGCTTCCTGTGAATCTGTTTTTTAGAGAAAGTGCGACGGTGTTATCATTTCATAAATCAGACAAACGACGAAGAAAAATCAACAAATGAAAAAGACGTATCTTATGATTGTCAGCATGATGATTGCCGCTTTGTTTTTTACAGGATCGGCAGGGGCATTGGAAATCAGTCCGGGCGATGTTGCAGGAAGTTCCGATGGTTCCATTGCCGTTCCGATCAATATTTCAGATGCTGGCAACGTGGAAATGGATGCCAAAACCACCGATAGCGCTGTAACGATAGGACAGGGATCCACACTACTTTCTGTCAATGATAATACTGCTTATCTTCTCCCCATATTCGTATTTGTATCAGATACTAATGGCAATTCAGTGTCCGGAGCCAGAGTTTTCCTGGGAACATGGCCTATCCATTATTCTACAGGATATCGGGGCGAACCTAATGAATGTTTCATAGAAATCATGGGGACTTATTATTCGGGAGTGAATAATATTTTGAAAATTAAGGGAGAAAATAATGCAGACAATAAGCGTACCGGAAGCCTGTGAACGATTATCCGAGCGATGTGAATCCGTTGCCGGGGACTACGAACAGATTATTCTGACCCGTGAAAACGGAAATGTTGTTCTCATTTCAATGGATGAATGGGAAACCTACAGGGAGACAATGCTGCTGTTGACAGACAAAGCAGCTCTGAAAGCCCTGCTCCGGTCTTTTGAAGATCATGATGCGGGGAAGATCCGGGGAAAATCCCCGGAAAGGCACAGGCAAACCGGAAAAACTGAAGCATTTTGAGAGAGAAGTCTGGTCACGCCGGGTTTCACACGAAGATCGTCTGGTTTATGTTGTTTATTCAAAAGAAAAACAGGTTGAAATTGTTTCCTGCAAATCCCATTATGACGGAGTGAAATGATGGGGATTGCCAAATCTCCCCGAAAACTGAGGGCATCTGGCAGGGCTTGTGCAAACCTGACATCATCAGCCTGTACCGCTTCATTGACTGGAGTATGAGGCTGCCGGAAGATTTGGAGACTGCCTATCACCATGAAATTATAAAATTCAGGGAGAAACAGAAAATGCAATATATCACAACTGCCGAACGTATCGGTATGCAAAAGGGAGAGATTATCGGAATAGGAAAGGGCGTACTTATAGGCCAGATACTGATGGCCCGGCCTCTGCCCGGACACTCCGGCTATTCCCGGGACGAGCTTGAAAACAAAACACTTACAGAATTGGAGCGTATTCTTGCGAAAGTCGAGGCAAGGGTGAAATGAAAGCCTTACAAATCGAATCTGCCGAAGCTTCCCGCCTGCTGACAGGACAGTTTTCTTTAACAAAGTATTTTTCAGCGAAAAGGTGTGCGAAGATTTTTTCAGTTAGGGAACTCGAAATAAATAATATACACGGTTCAGGAGAATGTAGGGTGGGTGCAGCGAAGCGTAACCCACCAGACAGCGCGGACGGTGGGTTTCGCTTCGCTGCACCCACCCTACATTTCGAGTAGATTATTTTTTGGGAAATTCCTTACCAGTTTTCAATTTTTTCCCTTGGGGAAAATTTTTGAATAAAATTTAAGTTTAAAGAAGGAGGAAAGCCATGAATTCTGAACTCCGAAAATATTATAATGAACTCAGGGAAAGAGGACTGACCCCGGAACAGGAAGATATCATCCTTTCAGAGTTATATAATGAGGATTCTCATGAGATTCCTGATACCGCGGAACCAGATGTAAAAAACAAAACCTTCCGTCAGCAACCTGACAGTTTTTACGAATATGATGATTTTTCCGTATTGCAGTCAATGCCGCCGCCTCCGGTGACTTATACCACCTGTCTCCGGTCCATAGATGAGCTGCTGGAACAGGACAAGCAAAGAGAGCAGGACGGATTTCCGAGAAAGATACGGGTGGGCCGACTGGTCAAGCCCGGAAAAGGAGGAAAGGACAAAGTTGTTGTTGTTCCCACCACAGTTGAGGAAAAATTCATTCATGACTCAATCCGGTCCCCGGAAGAAGGCGGCGGATCAGGCGGATCAGGAGAGGGCGAGGAAGGGGAGGTCATCGGTGAACAGCCGGTCCATTCGCCCGAAGGCTCGGGAACAGGACCTGGCGAAGGCCAGGGCGGTCCCCACGAAATGGAATCCAGTGCGTATGATCTTGGAAAAATCCTCACTGAGAAGTTTGAACTCCCCAACCTCAAGGACAAGGGAAAAAAGCGATCCCTTACTCGTTACACTTATGACATGACAGACAGACACCGAGGGTTTGGTCAGATTCTTGATAAAAAAGCCACGCTGCGAGAAATCGTCGAAACCAATATCAGCCTGGGGAATCTGGATGATGTTGACGATATTGATCCGACCAAATTCCTAATTTCACCCAGCGACAAAATTTATCGAATCCTTTCCCGTGAAAAGGATTACGAGTCCCAGGCCATGGTCTTTTTTCTGAGAGATTACTCCGGTTCCATGAGAGGGAAACCCACCGAGCTTGTGGTATCTCAGCATGTTCTGATCTACAGTTGGCTGTTGTACCAGTATGAAAAACAGGTGGAAACCCGCTTTGTTCTCCATGATACCGAGGCAAATGAAGTTCCTGATTTTTATACCTACTACAACTCCAAAGTCGCAGGCGGCACAAAAGTCGCGTCTGCTTTCCGTCTGGTCAACCAAATTGTGGAAAAGGAAAATCTGATCCAGGATTACAATATTTATGTGTTTCACGGCACAGACGGGGATGACTGGGATACGGAGGGCAAAGAAACCGTTCCGGAAATAAAAAAGATGCTGGCTTACGCCAACAGAGTCGGTGTGACCATTGCTGAACACGGCATAGGCCCGGGCAGCGGTACTGAAGTTGAGAGATACCTTAAAAAATCCGGCCTGCTCACAGAGCAGCCGAATTTAATACGACTTGATGTCATGCGGAAGGATGCTGACGAACCGCGTCTGATTGAGGGAATTAAGAAACTTATCTCCTAGAAAATTGAGAATTGAAAATTGAGAATTGAAAATTGAATAGCTTGAGAAAGATTTCGAGTTTCGAGTTTCGAGTTTCACAAATTTTAAGGATAAGAAAATGGAACTGATTGACCAACATACAAAGAAAATCATGGAAGGATGCAAGGAGAGGGCCCGGGAGTCCGGATTGCGCTTTCAGAACGAGACGTTGGAATATATTGTGACGAACCGGGATATGCTGGAGCTGTCACCAAAGGTGATGATTCCGACGCTTTATGATTACTGGGTTCACGATGTGGAAGTCCTTAAAGAGAAAGGAAAATATGAACTTTATCCTGGTAATCCGTATGAAACTGTCATTAACACCCGTCCTGCCATCTCTTTCTACAATGATAACAACCCGGACTGGCTGAATGTGATGATTTTTTATCATGTTCTGGGGCATATTGATT
This sequence comes from Desulfonema magnum, assembly GCF_017377395.1. Taxonomy (GTDB): domain Bacteria; phylum Desulfobacterota; class Desulfobacteria; order Desulfobacterales; family 4be13; genus Desulfonema_C; species Desulfonema_C magnum. The sequence continues at coordinate 3,395,213 of NZ_CP061800.1, forward strand.
TTTTCCAGAACAACCTGTATTTCCGCCATACCTGGGACTACGACTTCACGGGTCAGGCACTTTCAGACAAGCGGCTGGTTGCCAAGCTCAGATCGGAAAAAGGCAGATGGGTGGATTATGTTATTGAATTTTCCCGGGGCATTGATAATCTCGTGGGATATTATACCGAACTTTCTCGGTTAAATCGTCCGCCCACGACAAACCGCTCAAAACGTCTGGACTTCTATTTTGATGTGTTCCTCCAGTCTGAGAAAAAAGTAATCGTCAGTGAATATATCAAAGAAATTGAACGGTATAATGACTGCCTGAAGCAATACGGAGACATGGGAGAACATTCCTTTTTTTCGGAAGTGGAGACCAAGCATCCTGAATTTGAAGCCCTCTTCAAGAAAAGCCTTGAAAAGAAAACCGAGACCAAAACAGATATCCTCCAATTCCTGATGGAGAACTCGATTTTTTTAAATAAAGAGGAGAACAAATGGATGAAGTCGGTGATGCATTTGGTAAGAAAAACCTCTTTATTCTTCCAGCCGCAAATCCGGACCAAAATTATGAATGAGGGATGGGCCAGTTATTGGCATGAAACCCTTTTTTTGCAGGATGACCGCATCAGGGGGCATGAGGTGGATTTTGCCCGGGTCAATGCAAATGTCACCTCCATGCCCCGGGTCGGACTCAACCCTTATGCCCTGGGAATGCGGATGTTTTACTATATTGAGGATTTGGCGGACAAGGGGAAATATTCTTTTGAATTCCGAAAGCTTTTGGATACGGATGAGCGGAAGCAGTTTGACGGAAAAGCAGGACAGGGACAGGACTTTATTTTTAAGATTCGTGAAAATTTCAATGACTTCATGTTTGTCAATACTTTTGTTGATCAGGATTTTGTTACGGGCAATAAGCTGTTCGTGGCAGGCCAGAGGCTGAACCAGGCGAGAATGGTATGGGAATATTATGTGAAGAGCCGGAAAGCGGAAGATTATCGCCAAATGCTGCTGGATTCTCTGTATCATCCGCCTCATATTGAAGTTGATTCTCAAAAAAGTGCCGGCGGTACCCTTTATCTCGTGCATCATTTTGAGGAAAAGCCTCTGGTGAGTGAATTTATTGCCAACACCATGATGGGCATAGAATATCTGTGGGGAGCGCCGGTCAAACTGGAAACAAGCGAAGTGGTCTCTGTTTCCCAGCCGTCTGTACGCGGAGCAGGGTTTATCGCTTCCCCGATATCCGCGCAGGAGGGGCAAGGGCAGCCGGAAATAAAATGGCAGCGGGTTCTCTATACAATGGAGAAACGAAAGCTTTCTAAAAGAAACATATAAAAGGAAATTTGAGACTTTCAAGGTTTCCGAAACTTGGAAAGTCTCAAATTCTTTTTGCAGGGAGGTTCTTGTATGAAAAAAATATATTGGAATTGTCTTTTCAGTATCCCTATGTTTGGTCTTATTTTCCGTATCCGGCTTGGAGAAAAATAGTAAATTCAACCCGGCAAATACAGATTTTAAGAAAATGTCTGTCAGTCCGGAGTGCCAAACTTGCAGTTTGGCGATATTTCCGAAACCCGGAAACGGGACGCTTCCGCCAAACTGCAAGTTTGGCACTCCGGACACTCTTTTTCTTAAAGCCTATAGGAGCCAGAAGGCAGAGTTTCGCTGCCAGGTTGCCAAAGTCTGACTTTGGCACTCCGGAGCCGAAAGTCTGATCATCGAGGGTGATCAAAGGAAAGTCTTTCATAATGAAAATACAGCTAAAGACCAAACTCACACTCGGCGCACTTTCAATGCTGATTATAGCAATGTCTCTTTCTAGTTTTGTGATCTCCGTCATCGTAAGAAAACAGAATCGGGAAACATCCCATGATATATTGAAAAAATCATTAAACGTTATTGTCGAGGAGATATCAGAAGAGCAAGCGGATTTCTTATCCTATTCCCGTCAGATGGCTACAGCAAACGATATCGCTTCAAATATCAGGTATATCGGAGAGAGCAAAGCCGAAGTTGAGTACTCTATCACGAAGTTGGCATATGAAACCATATCCGTGGGCATCTATAAAATCGCCCTGAACGCGGATGTGTGGAGAACTGCTGTTTATGATATCGAGGGTGGGCTCACAGCTTTTTTTATTGCTGAAAACGATGATGTCCGCATGGGATATCTGCATTTCCTTCCCAATGTGACCTATGAAGTCGCGAGCCTCAGAAGCGGAACAAAGTTAACTGAAAATTCCTGGAAATTGCAAAAGTCCTTTCCGGACATCAGATCTGAATTTGGCAAAGACATACCGACACAGGAGGAGGTTCGCTTTGAAGTCATTGATAATTTTCTGTGTCTGGTCTCTTATATTCCGATCATAGGAGAGGTTTATAATGCGGATATTGGAAACACAGAGCCAAAACAGTTCGGTCTGCTTACAGCAGCCATGAAACTTGACAGTGCGTTTGTCAGAAAGATGTCCGGACTGACCGGAGCCTTTGTCAACATTTTCACGCGGAAAGGTTTCAGCGTCGGCTCTCTTAAACAATACAAAACTTATGATCTCAGCGTGTTTGGGGAACAAAAAGGGCAATGGCATATGGCCGGGCAGGAGATTATATTCAATGACATGAGCCTGAATGACAAAAATTACTTCCAGGGCATTTTACCTTTCTATTCTGAGTCCGCATGCATAGCCGCGCTTGTATGTCTCTATTCAAAAAATATCTCAGAGGCCAACACATGGCAGATGATTAAATTGATGAGTCTGGTTTCCGCGGGGTGTATCCTGCTCTTTATTCCCATTACGTTCCTGTTTGCCAATTCTTTAGGCAGACGGATCCAGATTATCGCAGAAAAACTGGCTCAGATATCTGAACGGGTGTCCTCAGTCTCGGCTGAGATATCAGACGCGAGTCAGCAACTGGCAACAAATTCTTTTAAACAATCTGCGAGCATGACTGAAACATCTTCAACATTGAACAATATGTCTCAGCGGATTAAGACGAACGCGAGCTACGCGAATCAGGCTGATGCGCTGCGACAAGAAACAAAGACAGCTTCAAAATCAGCCAATGCGTTCATGGAAGAAACAATTGCGGCCATGGGCAATATGCGTTCAAGCGGAGGAGAAATTAGCAAGATTATCAAGACAATTGATGAAGTTGCCTTTCAAACCAATCTGCTGGCTTTGAACGCGGCCATTGAGGCTGCCAGGGCCGGTGAGGCCGGGGCCGGTTTCGCAGTGGTGGCTGATGAAGTACGCAATTTGGCAATGCGCTCTGCCAAAGCAGCAAAAGATACTCAGATACTGATTGAGAAGACTGTGGCAGATATTCATACGGGTTCTGGATTGGTGCAAAAAACCAGGGATGCGTTTAAGACCACAATCAAAAATAATGTACAGATGGGTGAATTCATAAAAAATATGGCGGAAATACTAAAAGAACAAACTTACGCCATTGAACAGATAACAATCGCGGTGGCCAATACTGACACAGCCACCCAGAATAATGCTGCAAGTGCGGAAGAGTCCAGCAGCACCGCTGTCATAATGAACACTCAGACTGAGAAAATGAAGCAGATGGTGGATGAACTGGCTGCTGTGGTGGGAATTGCTTCGTCAGGTCAGCAGGCGCGAAGAGGGGAATCAGGAAAAAGAGGAATCAGGTGTTGTTCTTCAAATTTAATTCGTTAAGAGGAGATATTTATGTGGAAAAAAACAATCATTCTGTGGCTTTTGGCTGTTTTATTCTCGGATTTCGTATTCGCAGATACTGGTTCAGATGAGAAAATCCTGACCCTGGGCGTTTCAGGAACTTTTACGGGAGCCCTTGCTTCGGTGGGAGAGCATGTTTCAAATGGAATGACAGATTATCTGAATTGGACCGCAAATCATGGCGGAATCGAATTCAAAGACCCTGAAAGCGGTAAAAACAAAAGGATCAGGATAAAGGTGATCTCAGAAGATAATCAGTATAACGCGGTAAAATCGGCAATGGCTTACGCACGCCTGAAATCCCGAGGTGTCAGAGCTATTATTGGTTTTGGAAGCACTCCGGGAGAGGCTTGTGCCGCGCTCGCCTCACGGGATAAAATTCCCTATCTTTCATGGTATGCATACGCGAGTCCCGCGGGATTCAGACCCAGCCCCCAGTATTACTGGACATTTTTACCCACAATTGCTGAAGCTGCGACGCCGATGATAAAATGGTTTGTCAAAAAAAAATGGCACGGTCAGGGACAGCCAAAAATCGGTATTATATCGTTAAATCTGCCCTCGTGGCGGGTGCTTGAGAAACCTGGTCTTACAGATGCTTATGTTGAAAGCATCGGCGGCAGACTCGCTGGAATTGAATTTATCTCTCCGAGGGCTACAGATATCTCCTTACCGCTTACACGGCTTGTGTTTGAGAAAAACGCGGATTGTCTCATTCTCATGGGCGTATTGTCTCAGGCTGTTTTACTGGCAAAGGAGATGCGGCGTATGGGTATTGATCCTGAAAAAGTCATTGTTATCTGCAACATAAGCGCATGGGATGAGAGTATTTTTAAATCCGTTCCAAAGGCCGTGGAAGGATTTCACGGCGAAGTTCATACGGTATCGCTTGATAAAGATGTCCCGGGCATGAGAAAAATTAAAAAAATTGCAAAATGGGCAGGCAGAACATCTGAGGAACTCCTATTGAACTACGCAAACGGATGTCTGGGCGCACTTGTATTGGAAACAGCGATAAAAAGAGCATTGGAGAAGAACGGATATGAAAAAGTTATTCAATCAGGAGAGATGATTCGAAATGAGCTGCACCATTTCAGAGCGTTTAATCCTTCAGAACTGGCCCCTTCCATAGAGGTCAGGAATTCTGATAAGCCTTTTTTCCTGAATTATGCGCGCATTGTCAAGGCAAAGAATGGAAAATTTGTGGACGCGGGGGATTGGATATCCGTAGATGAGATAAAAGGAACCCTTGAATGAAAAGAAAAACAGGAGGATTGGAGGAGAAAGTTATCCTGTCATAGTCTTTTTTTAAGGAGGAGCCGAGCATGAGCGCGCCAAACAAAGCCTGACGAAAATCACCACAGCGTCCGGCGAACCATTTGAAAAAATTGAACAGATAAACACAGCGCTTATGGAAATTGACAGGACAACCCGGGTTTCAGGAATCCGCGTCTTTAAAAAAAGAGAATATTGTTGAATTCGCCTGTGAAAAAAGCGGGTCCTGAACAAATGATTTTCTCGGATGAAGAAGCCTTATCCGCTTAAACAAATTGAGAAAAACGTTTCCGCAAATGATTTGTTCAGATCGGAATTTCTGAAAAATATCTGTTTGGAAAAAAATAATAAATTCAACCGACCTGCGAGGCTTCGCAAACCTCGGAGGTCGTCCGGAAAGAAAGCTGTAGCTTAAAAAAATCTCGGAGTTCTGAAATCCTAAAAATTTCAGAACTCCCCAAACCCGTAACTTATCAACGATTTGGATAAAAGCCATGGAAAATATCAAAAAAGCAATACGGCATCTTGATCGCAGCATGAGCGAGAGAGATCAGCGGTCTCCGATCCCTTTTGAGGAGTTTCTTAAAATACTCAGCGAAAAGCCCTCCGCCGTGATACGCGACGTTTTTCAGGTCTTCCATGATATGATGAAGACCTATGTGAATGAGGGCTTTGATGAGTATCCGAATGACCCCGAGTCCATTAATTTTGTCTATTACGATTGCAGGAAACTGTTTGTCGAAGGCTCTGACAACCCGTTTTTTGCAGACAGGCTCTTTGCCAACAGGCTGATGAATCTTGTTGAATCCTTAAAACGCGGCGCGCAGCAAAACAAAATTTATATTTTTGACGGTCCTCCGGGATGCGGGAAGAGTACTTTCCTGAATAATCTGCTCATGAAATTCGAGGAATATACCAACACAGAAGCCGGATCACGTTATGAGGCGGTATGGCGCCTGAATCGGAAAGTACTGGGCAATTTCAATGAAGCCATTTTTGAGAAGATGTTTCAGATGATGGATCACCCTGTAAAAGATGAAGACGGATTTGTCAGAAGACACAACATGCTGCATTCGTCTCAGGACTCGGATGAATTCTTTGATGAACAGACATCTCCCCATCTCACGGAAGATTACATCGAGGTTCCCTGTCCCAGCCATGATCATCCCATTTTGATGATTCCCAAGCCATACCGGCGTCAGTTTTTTGACGAACTGTTTATGAATGATGAATTTAAGTGGAAACTTTTCACGGACAAAGAATATGACTGGGTCTTCAAAGACAATCCCTGTACCATATGCAGTTCCTTGTACGAATCGTTACAGAACAGGCTGAACAGTCCGCTGGATGTGTTTAAAATGCTCTATGCCCGCCCTTACCGGTTTAACAGACGCCTCGGGGAAGGCATCAGTGTTTTTAACCCCGGGGACAAATCCATGAAGCCGGTTCCCCTTACCAATCCGATGCTCCAAAAACGGATAAACAGTCTTCTCAGGGACAGCAATCAGGTGAAATATCTGTTCTCCCGCTATGCCAAGACCAATAACGGTATTTATGCGCTCATGGACATCAAAACCCACAATGTGGAACGGCTGATCGAGCTCCACAACATTATCAGCGAGGGCGTTCACAAGGTTGAGGATATTGAGGAAAACGTGAATTCGCTTCTGATGGCGCTTATGAATCCTGAAGACAAAAAGAATATCCAGGGTCAGTCTTTTTCAGACAGAATCGAATATGTCCATATTCCATATGTTCTGGACCTGAACACGGAGGTTGATATTTATCGCAATATTTTCGGCGGTCATATTGACGAAAGCTTCCTTCCGAGAGTTCTTCACAATTTCGCCAGGGCAATTATCTCCACACGGCTCAATATCAAATCCGAGGCCATGCTTGAATGGATTAAGGACCCGAAAAAATACTATCTCTATTGCGATGAAAACCTGCAACTGCTTAAAATGGAGATCTACACGGGACATATCCCCACATGGCTGTCTGAAGAAGACAGGAAGCGGTTTACAGCAAAGCGCAGGCGAAAGATCATTGCAGAATCGGAAACAGAGGGGATCAAGGGATTTTCCGGACGGGATGCCATTAAGATATTCAATGAGTTTTACTCCGCGTATGCCAGAGACGACAAACTTATCAATATGAATACCTTATGCACCTTTTTCACCAAAATCCGTAAGGATCTGAGTCACTCCATGCCCCGGGGATTTCTGGATGCTCTGCTTCGTATGTATAATTACATGATCTTGCAGGAAGTTAAGGAATCGCTTTATTATTACAATGAAGAACAGATATCCAGGGATATACAAAATTATCTGTTTGCGGTTAATTTTGAATCCGGATCAGTGGAAACCTGTAATTTTACCGGCGAAAAACTTGAGATTACGGAAGCTTTTTTTGAGAGTATTGAGAATCGTCTTCTGGGAGCAAGGATAGAAAGGGCCAAGCGTCTCACTTTCCGGGCAGATGCTCAGAAAGAATATACTTCCCGGACGCTGACTCAGGAAATTCTGGTTGAAGGAAAACCTGTTACAGAAACCCGGCTTTACAAAGATATGCATGACCGATATGTTTATAATCTCAAGGAAAAGGTGCTGGATCCGTTTCTTGAGAATGAAAATTTCCGGCAGGCCATCAAGGACTATGACGAGGAGACTTTTAAGACGTATGACAAAAGAATCCGGGATGATGTCACCTTTCTGATGAACAATCTGTGCAACAAATGCGGTTATACGAACCAGGGAGCTAAGGAAGTCTGTATTTATGTCATTGACAATGATCTGGCGAGGACTTTCTCAATTTCCTGACATGGAGAGAGGGGCGTCAGAAGATGCAGTCCGACGCTCCTTTTTCTCAAAAGCCCTGTAGGGGCAGCATATTTGTAGCTCTGGGGAGCGTCTGTCTCGGCCGACAAAGCCCCGTAGGAGGGCATATTTGTAGCTCTCAGGAAAATGTTCTCATGGTCCATAACATGGCCCGGGTGGCATCCCGGTTCATATCATAAGCTTTCCTTTAAACGGAGAGGAAACCAATCTCTCAATCAAATCAGTTCCTCTTTTCAGGGTCGGGGAGGTGAAAAGCGGGCGAACTATTTGTAATAACCTGCTCCTACCAACACATCATCAGTAACTTTCAGGATATAACTGCTTTTTGCAGAAGGAGCTTCCTCACCGGGTTTGGGCCACATATAATCCACCCATCCGCTGCCTTTTGATTTGGCAAGCTCCACAAAGTCTTTGAAAAATGCTTTGCCATTCTTATCCTTCTGATCAATCAGATTCTTGCCAATCAGAGACGCTTTCATGGGGTGAGCGATCATGTCACCTTTCATATTCATTGCAAACACATAAATCGAACCTTTGACGAATTTTCCATCTTTTTTGTTAATCTCCGCTTTAGCAGCATTAATATCTGCCTTGATCATCGTGGCAGCGTCCTTGCAGACCTGCTCACATACTTCTTTGTCAGAAGCAAGCGCATTTCCAGTTACACAAAGGCCAAACACGAGAGCCAAGGCTGCTATCATCAACTTCTTCATTGTCATTCTCCTCTGAAATTTTCTGAATCTCAAGATAAACAAAATAAAAAATCTGCTTTCCCATCCAGTGGGCAACTGTTAAGCTCACCCTTCTCCTAATATCAGGACATTCCCCTTATCAGGTTATCTGATGATACATTATAAATTTGGAGATATCCACCATTCCCCTTTCACAGAGGATTCTGAGCGTTTTCTCCAAACTGTGAAATATATCCTGACTCAATTGAGAGATTGAATTCAGTTTTTTTTTATCACATTTATTTATGAATGCAAGAAAAATAAAAAAAATAATTAATCTTTATAAAATGAATTATCATTATTAAATATTTAAATCTTTTATATTCAGTTGGTTGTATTGGATTTTGGAAAATGTTCATCCCAAGACAACAGACCTGGGGATTTCCCCAAAAATAAAATACCCGGACGTAGGGTGGGTGGAGCGAAGCGTAACCCACCGCACTGACTTCTTTCTTGACCGCTCTTTTTTGCCTTCGGCAGAACAACAAAATCCATCAGAACCAGAAATGCCAGAGCGACAGAGGTTTTTTTTGATTCAGAGCGGATTCAGGGATAACCATCTATTATTAGTATAAAAAATAATATACTATACATTTTCAGCCCATTTCCGTTTTCGCGGAAAAGACAGAAAAAACTTGAACTAGTGGGCTTTCGTACATATAAACAAATATGACCTTCGGTTACAGCGAACGATGAAAGCTGGCCCTTGGCCCCTTTCATATAAACGGGCATGAACTGCCGGTCACAACGAATGATGAAAGTTTTGCAGTTTTTCGTAACACTTAACACCTGACACTTAACACTTTCATATAAACGGGCATGAACTGCCGGTCACAACGAATGATGAAAGTTTTGCAGTTTTTCGTAACACTTAACACCTGACACTTAACACTTTCATATAAACGGGCATGAACTGCCGGTCACAACGAATGATGAAAGTTTTGCAGTTTTTCGTAACACTTAACACCTGACACTTAACACTTTCATATAAACGGGCATGAACTGCCGGTCACAACGAATGATGAAAGTTTTGCAGTTTTTCCTAACACTTAACACCTGACACTTAACACTTTCATATAAACGGGCATGAACTGCCGGTCAAAACGAAGCATGAAAAATTTGTAATTTTTCCTGACACCTGACACCTAACACCTTTTTCATATAAACAGTTATGCAAAAATTAAGCAGACAATTCAACAGGCCATGAAAAATGATACTTGAACACAAAGGGAAAAAACCCAAAATTGGTAAAAATGTTTTTATTGCCCTGACCGCGACCGTCATAGGAGACGTGGAAATCGAAGATGGCGCAAGTGTGTGGTACGGCGCTGTTCTGAGAGGGGATATGGCTCCCGTGAAAGTGGGTAAAAATACGAATATTCAGGATAATTGCACTGTTCATACGGATACGGACAAGCCCGCGGTTATCGGAGATAATGTGACAATCGGGCATAATGCCGTTGTTCATGGCTGCACAGTTGAGCGCAACTGTCTCATTGGTATCAATGCTGTTGTGCTGAATGATGCCCATGTAAAAACAGGTTCCGTGGTCGCGTCCGGTTCCGTGGTAAAGGAAGGCCAGCACGTCGGTCCTTGTCATCTTGTGGCGGGCATACCTGCTTCAATGAAGAGAGAAGTCACCGAGGCTGACGCTGAAGAATTCGGGAGACCTGTAAGAGATTATCTCAGACTCGCAAGAGAACATATGGACATCAGGCGGGTTGATGAATAATTCCAATTTAAAGAAAGGAATATCAGAATGAGCAAACCAATAGATAAAGAGTCCTGGGTATGGGTTATAATTCAGGAACCTGAAGCAAACGCCCAAATGCTGGGACAGCAGGATGAGGAGAATAATATATCATTTATTCCGACTTTTTTAGAGAAAGATGAGGCCCTGAGATGTCAGAACAGCCTGGTTATTGAAAAAGGAAAAAAATGCGAAGTGCAGGCTATCCTGTATGAAGAACTGCTAAACCAGGCATCTGAAAGCGGATTTTTAATTTTTATTTTGAACGGGTCTGGGGAGGTATTGGACAGAATTAATCCGCTGCAATGAAAAGGATCTTGATGAGGCGATTTCCGGAAAAAACATGCCGGCGGCATATTTTTTTAGTTCGTAGTTCCGCGTTTAGGCGGTGTCACACCGCCTAAACACGGAACTACAAACCAGTATGTTTATTCTTGGACATCGCCCAGGTGCCAGCGGGTCGAAAATTAACCCCAAGGAGTGCTGAAATTTCATTCCGGCACTCCTTTGATCTGCTGAAACCTGACTTATTCAAATTTTGCCTTCCACGTCTTCATTTTTTCATGGGACCACCGCACACAAAAAGCAGGTTTTCTTTTCATTACCAACTGAATACAGGTGTCACCGCACTCCGGATCACAATGCAAAATATCTTTTTCTCTGCCCTGTCTTACTTTTTCGGGCCATTCAGGATCCGTCCACAGGGGCCGGGCCAGACCAATCAGATCAGCATCTCCCCGCGCGATTATTTCCTCAGCCAGCGCGCCCGTGGCAATACGGCCCGCGGTTATCACCGGAACGCTGACTTCTTTTTTAATGGCCGCGGCCAGGTCCGTCATATATCCTTCTTTTTTTGATTTTTCCACAATTTCCGGCAGAAAAAAGGATTCATATGTTCCGCCCATCACTGAAATATAGGCCACGCCCGCGTCCGCCAGGTTCCGGGCAAACAGCTTTGATTCTTCGAGCTTCAGACCCTGGGGAAGCCATTCGTCCGCGAGAAACCGGTATCCCACGGGGAAATCTTTCACAGCGTCCCTGACCGACGCGACAACCTCCAGAGCAAATCGCTGGCGGTTTTCCAGTGATCCGCCGTACTCATCCTCTCTTTTGTTGGTTCCGGGTGAGAGAAACTGAGCCAGCAAATAGCCTGTGCCGCCGTGAAGCTCCACCATATCAAATCCCGCGTTTCTGACCCTGAGTGCGGCCTCCGCGAACCGGTCTCTGATAAGCTTCAATTCTGATTTGTTCAGGGCTTTGGGCATACGGCCGAATGTCTCCACAGCAGAAGGCGCTACAGGTTCGGAAATACCTGCAAAACGTCCCGCGTGGTTGATCTGCAAACAGGCCAGCGCACCTCCCTGTTTAATAGTCTGAGCCAGTTGTTTCAAGCCTTCCAGATTGTCGTCCGTGTCTGCCCGCAATGTTCTGTCCGAACCGCTGCCCACAGGATGGTCAACCGTGGCATTTTCCACCACCACCATGGCCACACCGCTTTGTCCCATAAGGCGATAATGGTCGGTCAGCAGCCTGCTTACCGTGCCGCCCTTACCCGCATACCCCAGATACAGCGGTGCCATTGTCAGACGATTTTTTAGTTTCAGTCCTCCGACCTCAAAAGCTGAAAAAAGATGAGAATACATGTCACTTTCCTCCGTTAAAAAATAGGCCAGCATATAAAAATCAAATGTTACATTCTCCGGATACGAAAACGCTTTCTAACACCCTATAACCCAGGAAAAAACTCATGTCAACTCGTGTCAGTCACATGTTCAGCAGCTCAAAAAGTTAGAACAAGCAAAATATATCTCATTATCTCGTTCCCACGCTTCGCGTCACTGCCATTAAGTTAAGCTTCCGGAGTGCGAAAATTATTTTTCGCACCCTCGCCGGAAACTGTTTTTGTCACTTCGGATGCTCCTTAACTTAATGGCAGTGACGCTTCGCGTGGGAATGTAGAAGAGACGCTTCGCGTCACTGCCATTAAGTTAAGCTTCCGGAGTGCGAAAATTATTTTTCGCACCCTCGCCGGAAACTGTTTTTGTCACTTCGGATGCTCCTTAACTTAATGGCAGTGACGCTTCGCGTGGGAATGTAGAAGAGACGCTTCGCGTCACTGCCATTAAGTTAAGCTTCCGGAGTGCGAAAATTATTTTTCGCACCCTCGCCGGAAACTGTTTTTGTCACTTCGGATGCTCCTTAACTTAATGGCAGTGACGCTTCGCGTGGGAATGTAGAAGAGACGCTTCGCGTCCTGTGTCCGAGACGCTTCGCGTCCCGAAGGCATTTACTTCATGTAGGTTGGGTTGAGGAACGAAACCCAACATTTTTATGGTCATTCGTTGACGTTGGGTTTTGTTTCTCAACCCAAGCTGCATAAGGGATTTCCCCAAAAATAAAATACCCGGAAATGTGCGGTGGGTTACGCTTCGCTCCACCCACCCTACATTTTTTGTATCGGGTATATTGTTTATTTCGAGTTCCCTAACTGAACCCGCTTCTGAATAAAAAAGCCCGGCAATAAATTGCCGGGCTTTTTTCATTCGTCCCTCCGGGACTGAAAAATACCACCCAGAACTGAAGTGCGGTGGGTTCCGCTTCGCTCCACCCACCCTACATTTTTTGTATCGGGTATATTGTTTATTTCGAGTTCCCTAACTGAACCCGCTTCTGAATAAAAAAGCCCGGCAATAAATTGCCGGGCTTTTTTCATTCGTCCCTCCGGGACTGAAAAATACCACCCAGAACTGAAGTGCGGTGGGTTCCGCTTCGCTCCACCCACCCTACATTTTTTGTATCGGGTATATTGTTTATTTCGAGTTCCCTAACTGAACCCGCTTCTGAATAAAAAAGCCCGGCAATAAATTGCCGGGCTTTTTTCATTCGTCCCTCCGGGACTGAAAAATACCACCCAGAACTGAAGTGCGGTGGGTTACGCTTCGCTCCACCCACCCTACATTTTTTGTATCGGGTATATTGTTTATTTCGAGTTCCCTAACTGAACCCGCTTCTGAATAAAAAAGCCCGGCAATAAATTGCCGGGCTTTTTTCATTCGTCCCTCCGGGACTGAAAAATACCACCCAGAACTGAAGTGCGGTGGGTTACGCTTCGCTCCACCCACCCTACATTTCTGGAAAAGATGATCGGGCATTTTAGTTATTAGTAGTGCGGTGGGTTCCGCTTCGCTCCACCCACCCTACATTTCTATATTTCCGGGTATTTTATTTTTGGGGTAATCCCTTAGTTTATATGAAAGTGTCAGGTGTTAAGTGTCAGGAAAAACCATAAAACTTTCATCGTTCGTTGTGACCGGCAGCTCATGGCCGTTTATATACTTGGATTTTCGAAAAAGAGTTCTTGACATTTTAATCGATTGAATTTGTTGAAATTTAAAATTTATGCCAAAATTCAGCAAAATCAAATAATTTTTATTATCTAACAAAATCAAATAGATATTTTGTCAAATTTTATTTTTCGAAAACTCAAGTATATATAAGGACCCCCAAAAATTCTTCTTTTAAAAAAAGAAACAGTGTGATACTGGATTTAATTTGCATTAAAAAATAAATTTAAATAAAAAAGGAGAATATTATGCTCAATACTTATCTGCGATATGTCTTGGTCACCACATTATTGCTTGCCATGATCACCTGCGGATGTCAGAAAGCCTATTATGCGGCATGGGAAAAGCTGGGCAAGGAAAAACGGCATCTGCTTAAAGATGAGGTAAAAGAGGTTCACAATGAACAAGAAAAAGCAGCCCAGGAATTTAAGGATGTGCTGACCCGGATTAAGGAGATTTACGGATTTACCGGGGGAAATCTTGAAAAATTTTATAATAAGCTTCATGATGATTATGAAGCGTGTGAAGAACGAGCCGATGCTGTCCATAAACGAATTGAATCAGTTGAGACAATTTCACAGGACCTTTTCAATGAATGGGATAAGGAAATTAAGGAAATAACCAACGAAAATCTCAAATCCAAAAGCATACAGACCATGAAAGACGCCAAAAAACGGTATTCCCGTCTTCATGTGACAATGACAAAAGCCAGCAAAAAAATGAATCCTGTTCTTAAAAATCTTCGGGACTATGTACTCTACCTGAAACACAATCTGAACGCCCAGGCTGTAGGTACTCTTAAACAGGAAGTCGGAGAAATCGAAACCGAAGTAGAATCCCTTATTACGGATATCAGCGTATCTGTAAAAGAAGCCGAAGATTTCTTAAAAAAATTCTGAATAAAACAGGACGCAGTTGTCAGTTATCAGCGTTTACCAAGTGTCAGCAGATCGAAAAATTTTCAGGCTGTCACAGGGCGGACACGGCGGACAGGGAAGAAACCCGGGTTTTTCCGGAGGGGGGAGCGCCCCGTCCGGGAAAAAAGCCGGGTTCCTTTGCCGCACCGCGCACACTTCGGAAACGTTTTGATCTGCTGGGTGTGCATTTCCACAACTAGTCATCTTCTCACCTGCCGGGCGGGAAGCCATGGTAGTTTCGTCATAACTTCCTGAGACTGCATAGCTGACAAATGACAACTGATAAGTTTCCGTCCTGAAAAATCTAAGATAATCTGTGATAATCTGTCTTTTTCTTCCTGCTTCACAGAGGCAGTTTCACTGAAAAAGAATTTTCAGCCAGAGCTGCGTTCTCCACAGGCTTAAAATCCGGCGGGACTCACCGTATTGTTTTTTACGCCGACGTGGCGTTGTCTCTGATGTTTTTTGCGGCATTGATGTCTCTGTCCGCCTTATGACCGCAGGACGGACAGACAAACACACGATCTGACAATTTCAGATCATCCCTGACGTGTCCGCAGGCATTGCAGGTTTTGCTTGACGGGAAAAATCTGTCAACATAGGCCACTTTGCTTCCGTACCAGTCCCCTATTCCTTCACCCGCTCCACATACTGACCTGTCCGGGTATCAATCCGAATAAGTTCTCCTTCCTCGACAAAGGGAGGAACCTGTAAAACATAGCCGGTTTCAACCGTAGCCGGTTTTGTACTGCCTGCGGCCGTATCTCCTTTTGCCCAGGGATCCGCCTGAGTAATTTTCAAATCAACAAAATTAGGCAGGGAAAGACCAATGGGTCTTTCCTCGAAAAAAAGCACATTACAAACCGTGTTTTCCTTCAAAAAAGCTTTGGCCTCGCTCACCTGTTCTTCTGTCATAAACTCCTGGTTATAATTGCTTGTATTCATAAAACAGTACTGCTCACCATCTGAATACAAATATTCCATCTGAAGCTCTTCCAGATTTGCTTCATTGAATTTTTCACCGGATCTGTAAGTTCTGTCAAACTGAGCGCCAGTCACCATATTTTTTAATCTGCATTTATAGAGTGCCTGCCCTTTGCCGGGTTTGACAAAATCAAACTGCGTAATGACATAAGGGTCTCCGTCAATCTGAATTTTAAGACCTTTTCTCAGGTCGCCACTTTCATACATATCTCTAAAAATCCTCCTTGTTATTTTGAAACTTGAAACTTAAAACTTGAAAACAGCTTCCGGATACTCAAGTTTCGAATTTCAAGTTTCAAATCTCAAATCTCAAATCTCAAATCTCAAATCCCAAATCCCAAATCCCAAATCCCAAATCCCAAATCCCAAATCTCAAATCCCAAATCCCAAATCCCAAATCTCAAATCCCAAATCCCAAATCCCAAATCCCAAATCCCAAATCCCAAATCCCAAATCTCAAATCCCAAATCCCAAATCCCAAATCCCAAATCCCAAATCCCAAATCTCAAATCTCAAATCCCAAATCTCAAATCTCAAATCCCAAATCCCAAATCCCAAATCCCAAATCCCAAATCTCAAATCTCAAATCTCAAGTTTCAAGTTTCAAGTTTCAAGTTTCTAACTTTTTCAACAAGTTGTTTTACTTTTTCAAGGTCTTTTTTGAATCTTATGGGGTGTCCCTCTGCATCCAGGGCATTGGTACCGGTACAGCTATCAACACCGGCCGGCCTGACGTGCCTGATACCGTCTGATACATTATCCGGTGAGATTCCCCCTGCCAATATGACCGGAATACAGCTTGATTCAACCAACTGTGCAGCAATATCCCAATCGCAGGTTTTACCGGTTATTCCCACAAATCCGTCAACAGACTGAGACTCAGGGGAACTCCCTTGTTGTTCCGAAGCCGAAGCCTGGGAAGGGGACGGAACCTTTGCAAGCAATGTATCTGTCAGAAAATAATCACTTACCGGCTCAAACATCCGGGCAATCTCCATGCTGGGCACAAGATTCGCCATACCTGGCTCCCCTATGGGAACTGACCGCATGATCCTGACTTCAGGAAACCTTTTTTTAACATCTTCCTGTAAACGTATCAGGGCTTCCAGTTCGGGAGCAGGACAAAAACCTTCACGGCTTTCAGAACTACCAGAATGGTTTGTCAGGGCTTCACAAAAATGGATAACATCCGGCCGGTAATAATCCAATACACGAAAAATTGAATCAGGATTGCTGAAAAGCGGAATCAGATTGCTCATGACAGGTGTCTGGGCTGTCATGCTGACTGTCTCTTTGATCAGGGGAACCTTCCATTCCTTTTCCGAAAGAATAATGCTGCCAATGCGGTCCACACCAATTTCAATAAGGGATTCGGCCTCGGACGGTGTCTGTACTTCATAAATCTGAACAATAATATTTTTCATCAATTTTAATGTATCTCGACAGTCGTAAGTTCTCATAACCTCCTGAAATTAATAGTATCGACATTTTCCGAGGCGGCATATGCCGCCCTGTGATTTCAAAAGGTTACGAAACAACTTCTGACTTTGAATTTTGAACTTTTCACTGTTAAGAATGTATCATCAGCATATCGAAAAAAATTTTGATATACTGGTTTTGCTGATAATAAAAAAGGGCATCCTTCATATTTGCCCAAAAGTACTTTACACTTTTGGTGATTTGAAAAAAAGTCCATTTTTTTTCAATCTACAAATTTTGTAGCTAAATAAAAGTAATATTTACAAATAGATATTGTAAAATCTACAAATTTTGTAGTTTTTTACACACTTCAAACATGATTAGCTAAAATTAACTACAAAATTTGTAGTTTTTTTTTGTAATAGGTTGTTTATATTATAAAAATAATCAAAATTATCATGAATTAAAAAAAACATAAAAAATTCATTTTAGCTGAAAGTGTAAACTACTAAATGAAGGATGCCTAAAAAAGAATGCAAAAATTGGCGATAGCAATTTTTTGCATGGAATGTTTCAATAATTTTGGTAAAATGCAAAAAACCGCTTCGCTTAATTTTTGCACTCCGGAAAAAAATTTCTGTTACCTGATAATCAAGTTTTTTTCTGTCATTCCTGCGAAAGCAGGAATCCATTTCTGGCAAATGCCAGGCCTCCGGGAACAGCAGATGACAGGCTGTCCGGCCGGATTGGATAAAAAAAACTTGATTATTGAGTATTCGCTAATATCCGGTGGTCTTTGTAATTTTAATCCTGTCTGGCCTCGTACACGACCAAATAAATTCTGGCAGGCTGTCCGGATGTAAGACAATTTTTCAAATTGTTTTTTAGGACAATTTGAAAAATTGTCCTACATAATTCCGAATTTCTCCCATCCCTCGGAACTTATTTGGTCATGTACTCGTTCCCACTGCCATTAAGTCAGGAGTGAAACACTTACGGAGAATTCATTGCCGGGGGGTATTGGGAACGAGAATTTCCAATTTACAAATTATTATACTACGTTTATGTTATTTTGACAAGTTTCTTCCACATATTCTGACGAAAATTAATAATTATGAGCTTATGACCTTTTTGCTTGACTCTTTCAACATAAATAATTATATAACTATTTCATTGAATTATAAATTTTTTTATGGTTATCAGAAAGCGGGGGAATTATGTTTGGAAAAAAATATATAATTTGGGGAGTTTTATGCCTGTGGACAGCATGCTTATTCGGATGCGGAGGACCTGCAAAGGCAAATTTGAAACTAAAACAAAAAAATTATAATGAGGCCATACCGCTTTATAAAGAATATCTTGCTGAAAATCCGGATTCCGCAGAAGCAAGGCTCAATATGGGCATTGCATATCTGAAGACCGGGTTTGCGGATGCGGCCATTGCCGAATTTGAAACCGTGCTTAAATCATCTCCTAATCATCCTGATGCTGTTTTGTATATGGGACTGGCTCATCTGAGTAAGGGAAAACTCGATGAGGCCATTGTTGTTTTGGAAAACTACAGAAACAGCAGAAAGCCCTTGGTTGAAGAGGAAGTTATGCATCAGATGACCCTGTTGGAAGATCTGTATGCCTCAGATAAAACACTGTTCGAAGAAAATCCCATGATCATTGTGAACCGGGTGGAAACTGCTGTGAACAACGCACTGGCAGAACAAAAAAGGGCAGACCGACAGGCATTGAAGATGTCAAAGGAACAGAATAATAACAAAGGCTGCTTTGCTTATGACACCAATGTGCTTATGGCGGACAAATCTTTAAAGCGCATTATTGATCTGCGTGCGGGTGACACTGTGCAGGCTTATGACGTGGAAACTGAGAAAATGGTGGTCAGGAAGGTTACAGACACCTATCGTGCTGATCAGGATCATTATTATCTGATTAACGGGGAATTGAAAATCACGGCCGCCCATCCGGTTTTCACCACCGAGGGGAGTGGGTGAAAGTGGCTGATCTGAAGGTCGGTGACAGAATTGTAAGTATTGACAGTGAGATAAAAGTCGCTTCTGTTAAAAAAATAAAATATGACCACCGGGTTTATAATTTCAGGGTTGAGAACAGCCACAACTATTTTGTTTCAGCCGATGGAAAGAATTTTTATCTGGTTCACAACTGAAAATAGGTTTTACAGGGCTTGGTAAGCCTTGAAAAAAGCCGGTTTATGTTGTCGTAAATTTTTTTGCATTTTATTCAACAAAAAGGTTGACCTCTGTTTTATAAAGTGATACAAGACAAAATTCAAATGCGGGGGGATCTGTCTTATAAAGATGCCTGCATATATTTTTAGGAGGGATGGCCGAGTGGTTGATGGCGGCGGCCTTGAAAGCCGTTGTGTCTTCACGGGCACCGTGGGTTCGAATCCTACTCCCTCCGCCAACTGAAGGATTTTATTTTTTTACAATTTGTCAGATCCACGGAGAGATGGCCGAGCTGGCTGAAGGCGCTCGCCTGCTAAGCGAGTGTGGGGCGAAAGTTCCACCCAGGGTTCGAATCCCTGTCTCTCCGCCATTATAAAAAAAAGCCTGATTATCATATAGGATAATCAGGCTTTTTTTATTATATACTCGATACTCAAATTTTTACCGGCTGACTGAATTCACTGATAATTTTCAGGCAGGGATTTTTCGGCCCGGTCTGCATTGCCTCTTGCTTTCTGTGTGTCGCTACAATATCGTTCGGCATGATTTTTGCATAGCCGGACGGAAATGCCCGGCATTTCCGCATTTTGGAGAAATTGTTTCCGAAAAACGCCCGGCGGACATTTCGGGATTTCAGTTTTCCGGATATATGAATTCAGTTAGTTACAAATGTATGCAAAAATCGTGCCGAACGGTATTGGTGTCGCTACAAGGATTTTGTAGAAAGGATTGTAAGTATCCGGAAAAATTTTTTCAGTATCCAAAGACCTGCGAGGTTTCGGAAACCTCGCAGGTCTGATGCGGATTTATACCTGAAAATTTATGTCCGGATACTTAAAAAAAGGGATTTAATCCTTTTCTTATACAAAATCCTTGTAGGGAAGATGATAAGTACCTAACCATAAGTTTTCGATATCTTCCCGGGGAAGAAACCCGGCTTTTTTTACCGGAAGGATCCGCGGCCTGTGACGGAAAAAGCCGGGTTTCTCCGCTGTTCGCAAAAAAAAAGATATATAAAAAACTTTTGATCGGGTACTTATTTCTATTCCAAACAGTTTGACAAATCCGCTTGTTTTTGCAAAAATAATTTTTCAAGAAAGATTCAACTATCTCGCCTCATTAACCCTTTCACAGAAAGGAGTATCTTATGTCAAACTTCATGATTGCTGCGTTGAGCATTGGTTTCGGATTATTCACCCTTATCGTGATCGGGCTGATCCTGTCAAAACTGTATGCCCGCGCCTCAAAAGAAGTGTCGTTTGTGCGGACTGGCTGGCGGGGACAGAAGGTCATCATGAATGCCGGCGCGCTGGTCTTTCCTGTGCTGCATCAGGTCATCCCGGTGAACATGAACACCCTCCGGCTTGAGGTGCAGCGTACCAACGTACAGGCACTGATTACCCGTGACCGTATGCGGGTAGATGTCCAGGCTGAGTTCTATGTTCGCGTCAAACCAACAGTCGAGGCCATTGCAAACGCGGCCCAGACCCTGGGGCGGCGAACCATGGATCCCACTGCCCTCAAAGAACTCGTCGAAGGCAAATTTGTGGATGCGCTGCGTGCCGTGGCTGCTGAAATGGCAATAGAGGAACTCCATGAACAGCGCGTTGACTTTGTGCAGAAAGTGCAGACTGCGGTAAGCGAAGACCTGCTCAAAAACGGTCTGGAACTGGAAACAGTGTCTCTGACCGCTCTGGATCAGACGGATCAGAGCCATTTTAACGCGCAGAATATTTTTGATGCCCGGGGACTGACCAAACTGACAGAAGAGATCGAGGCCCGCAGAAAGCAGCGGAATGACATTGAACGGGACACTGAAGTCGAGATACAGAAAAAAAACCTGGGGGCCGAGCGCCAGAAACTTGAATTGTCCAGGGAAGAGGAGTACGCGCGTCTGGAACAGCAACGTGAAATCGAAGTGCGCCGGGCTGAACAGCAGTCCGAGATTGCCAGGGAACAGGCTGAAAAAGAGCGTCAGGCAAAGGAAGCTCAGATTATAGCGAAACAGCAGGTGGATCAGGCGCAGCTTATGGCTGAACGCGGGGTGGAAGAGGAACGCATTGAAAAGGAACGTCTTCTCAGGGAAAAAGATATTGAGAGGAAAAAAGCCATTGAAACTGCTGAAATCGAAAGAAAAAAAAGCGTCACTCTTGCAGACCAGGAACGGGCCATTGCCATTGCTGAAAAATCCAAAGAAAAATCTGTTGCCCAGGCTGAAGCAGACAAAGCCCTTGCCCTGTCAGTCACAGCCGAAGAAAAGGTGTCCACTGCCCGTGAAACTGAAATTGCGGAGCGGCAGAAAGCCATTGAACTGGTGGAGGCCCGCAAGCAGGCAGAACGGGATGCCATCGGCATAATGGTTGCGGCAGACGCGGAAAAAAAGGCCGCGGCCGACAAAGCTGATGCATTGCGGGTTGTGGCGGTCGGTGAGGCAGATAAGATAAAAATTGCCGCACAGGCTGAGGCGCAGGCCAAAGTTGTCCAGGCCGAGGCTGACAAAAAACGCTATGCTGTGGAGGCCGAGGGAACCCGTGCATTGCACGAGGCCGAGAATATTTTGGAACCGGGCATTATTGCCATGCGGATCAAAATATCCCTTATCGAACACCTTGACAAGATCATTCGCGAAAGCGTGAAACCCATTCAGGCGATTGAGGGAATTAAGATTATCCAGGTGGGCGGACTTGGTTCGGCTGGCGGCGGCAGCGCTTCGGGAAAGCAGAAAGGCAGTGAGAATCTGGCGGATCAGATGGTAAACAGCGCGCTGCGTTACCGGGGACAGGCTCCCCTGATTGACAGTCTTCTGAAGGAATTGGGCATTAGCAGTGGTTGCGACATTAACGAACTGACCGCTGGGATTTGTTCTCAGACGGCTGAGTCATCTGATGAGGGTTCGGACACAGACACGGACTAGCCCTGGAAACCGGAGGTAAAAACATGTGCAAAACTATTGTCAGATATGTGCTGATAATCCTCGCACTGGGTGTCAGCTTGTCAGATGCGCATGAGATATATTTGAAAGACGGGAGGACCATAAAAACAAAAAACTGCTGGGAAGAGAATGGCTTGGTAAGATACGAAAGATACGGCGGAATCCTGTCAATAAAAGAAGAACTTGTGGAAAAAATCATATATGAAGCATCCGCTTTTATCGGAAGTGTGACAGAGGAGCAGGCGGTGTTAAGAAAACAAAGGACCGATACACTGGCTTCTGATGAAATATTCCGTATATGCAAACCTGCCGTGGTTGTCATAAAATGCGGCAGAGGTCAGGGGGCAGGCTTTTTCGTAAGCTCCAGAGGACATATTCTCACCAATTTCCATGTGATCCGTCCGAATGCTCCCATCAGTGTGTATTTGTCATCAGGCAGGGAATACACCGGCGGCGTGATTTCCAGCACTGAGCAGCCGGATGTGGCTTTGCTGAAGATTTCGGAAAGTGATCTCCCATATCTTGCCCTTGAAAAAAGCCTTCTTTCAGAGAATGCCGTGGGGAAAAAAGTGTTTGCTGTGGGAAATCCCTTAGGGCTTAAATTTTCAATATCCGGGGGGATCATCAGCCAGATAAGAAATATTGACACAGTGAAATATGTTCAGACCGACACAAAGATCAATCCGGGCAACAGCGGCGGCCCCCTGATTGACACTCATGGAAATGTGGTGGGAATGAATACCTTTAAGATACGAGGCGGCACCGGGCTGAATTTTGCTATTTCATCTGATTATTTATATAACTGGGTTCAGCAGTATTCAGAAAATCCCAGCACTGTTCCAAGATTTTCCGGCTCTCAAAAACGAGAACTGACCAGGGGAGGAGAGGATTCCCGGGAAGGGGGAGGGATTATCATTGTGCCTTTTCCGTTTCCGAGCCGGTAAGCGTTCCGACTGCTGCCATTTCTGATAAGGGATTTCCCCAAAAATAAAATACGCGAAACGTAGGGTGGGTGAAGCGAAGCGTAACCCACCCTACGTTTTTTGTATCTCAAACAACAGGCAAGAAAAAGAGAGAGATTTATGGATACCAATAATCTGAATGACAAAGAGGTGTCTCAGGATATTTTTCCGGAGCCAAAAGTTTTAGGTGTCAGCGCCAGTCCCAGAAGAAAAGGGAATTCAGATGTGCTGTTAAAGCATATTTTGCAGGGCGTCCGGGAGGAGAATCGTTCCGCAGAAAAAATTCATCTGAGAGAGTATTATTTTCAACCGTGTGTCGGATGCGAAAAATGCCGAAAAGATAAGAGATGTTCAGGGTTGAACGACGGGATGCAAATGATCTATCCGAAAATAAGAGAGAGCCAGGGACTTGTACTGATATCACCGACACATAACTATAACATAACAGCATGGATGAAAGCATTTATTGACCGTCTTTATTGTTTTTACAATTTTGATAATCATCGTCCGAGAGGCTGGTCATCCCGTCTGGCCGGTCAGAACAGAAAAGCTTTTATCGCGGCAGTCTGCGAGCAGAATGATAAAAAAGACATGGGATTTACGCTCGAAGCCATGCGCATTCCTTTGGAAGCGTTAGGCTATGAGGTGATCGGGGAACTTCCGGTGTTCGGTATCTTTGACAGAGGAGGAGTCAGAAAACACGAAAAGACATTGATCAGAGCATCAGACTCAGGAAGAGAACTGGCAAAGGCTTTAACTCGATAATCAAAGTTTTTTTTGATAAGTACCTGATCAAAAATTTTTTATACATCTTTTTTTTCCGTGAATGGCGGAGAAACCCGGCTTTTTCCTTTACCGGAGGCGGATCATTCCGGAAAAAAAGCCGGGTTTCTTTCCTTGACAAATATCGAAAACTTATGGTTAGGTACTTACAATCCGGCTGGAAACCGTGTCATTCCTGCGAAAGCAGGAATCCATTTGGGGGCGATGCAGCGGTTTCAGGAGCAGTGGATTCCTGCTTTCGCAGGAATGACAGAAAAAAACTTGATTATCGAGTTTAAGGCAATTTTTGTGTCTGTCCGCCAAAGAGCAATTTTAGCATTCTTTCCATCTGTCCGGAGTGCCAAAGTTGCACTTTGGCATTTTTTCCATCTGTCCGGAGTGCCAAAGTTGCACTTTGGCATTTTTTCCATCTGTCCGGAGTGCCAAAGTTGCACTTTGGCATTTTTTCCATCTGTCCGGAGTGCCAAAGTTGCACTTTGGCATTTTTTCCATCTGTCCGGAGTGCCAAAGTTGCACTTTGGCATTTTTTCCATCTGTCCGGAGTGCCAAAGTTGCACTTTGGCATTTTTTCCATCTGTCCGGAGTGCCAAAGTTGCACTTTGGCATTCTTTCCATCTGTCCGGAGTGCCAAAGTTGCACTTTGGCATTTTTTCCATCTGTCCGGAGTGCCAAAGTTGCACTTTGGCATTTTTTCCATCTGTCCGGAGTGCCAAAGTTGCACTTTGGCATTCTTTCCATCTGTCCGGAGTGCCAAAGTTGCACTTTGGCATTTTTTCCATCTGTCCGGAGTGCCAAAGTTGCACTTTGGCATTTTTTCCATCTGTCCGGAGTGCCAAAGTTGCACTTTGGCATTTTTTCCATCTGTCCGGAGTGCCAAAGTTGCACTTTGGCATTTTTTCCATCTGTCCGGAGTGCCAAAGTTGCACTTTGGCATTTTTTCCATCTGTCCGGAGTGCCAAAGTTGCACTTTGGCATTTTTTCCTATGCTGATCTGCCAAAGTGAAACTTTGGCACTCCGGATGTTGGTTTTTCCGCTTTGGCATTTTTTCCTATGCTGACCTGCCAAAGTGAAACTTTGGCACTCCGGATGCTGCGTTAAAATATCCAGCTTAAACCCACGGACGCACCGAGCGCATCTTCAATATCCACATCCTGAATGGTTTCTCCGTCCTTATCCTGTATTTCCCATTCTCTGCCAAAAAGATAGGTCATTCCCAGGGAGAGACGAAGCGGCTTCATAAGATGAATATCTGCAAATAAGCCGCCCGTGAACCCCTTGATTTCCAGAAGACCCGAAGGAGAGACCTTATTTTCATCTTTCAGGCGATAGGTTTTCATATCCATCTTGGCATTACAATAAACGGCCAAAATTTCATTAAAGGAATAGCGTATTTCCGTCCGCGGCATCCCGAGACTTACCGACCATCCGGAACCATTCTCTGCCATACTGTTCCATCTCATACCCAATACCGGAATATATATGACATCTTCCGGTTTCCGTATGACACCGGCCCCGATGAAATAACTCAGATTAAAGTCTGTGCGACAGACGGCTGCCAGATATCCTCCGTAGGAATAAGAATCTCTGGTTTCATCCTCCCACGCGGCCCCTAAATTGAAGCCAGCAAGAGCAGACCAGTACCGGGTGTAGTTATGGATATATTTTAATCGCATATCTGCGGAACGGAGTTTATCCCAGGGTTCCCGACCGTTGCTGAACACGATTTTTTCAGCATCATCCCAGTCGTATGAAATCTGATCCGCTCTGAATTTCAATTCCAATCTGGCTTGTGTGTCAAAGTGAACAGGCAGCGTAAGCGACACACCGGAACAGGTTTTCTCAGCCTTTCCTGCTGAGTCTGCGTCATCAATTTCCGCACCGGATGTTCTTTCTCCCGTAATGCTCAGAACCGGACTGCCCGGTTCTGCGGCTTTCGTCATAAGAGGAAGACTGATCATCCACATTGTAGCCCAAAATATACAATACATCTTTTTTGAAAAAAAAAGATGTTTCATTTCTGCGCCTCCTCTTGTTTTAACTCAGTTTCTTCTTGTTCCGCCTCGGTAGCACCTTCCGGTAAAGGCATGTCTGTGGCAGTCACTTCCACAATAGCCAATTCATCTGTGGAGAAAATCCGCTCAATATCCAGAATAATGATAAACTGCTCATCCTGTTTTCCGATGCCTTTGATAAATTCCGTGCGCCATCGGCTGCCGATCTTGGGCGGTTTTTCAATTTGATCCGGCCCGATTTCAAGCACCTCATGCACTGAGTCAGCGATAGCCCCGATTACAGTAATTTCACCATCCAGGGACAGTTCCATAACAACAATGCGAGTATCCAGCGTACCTTCAGTTTCGGACAGGCCGAACTTGAGGCGCAGGTCCACCACCGGAACAACACTGCCTCGGACATTGATTACCCCCCGCATAAAATCAGGCGTGCGAGGGACCTTGGTAATCGTGGTTAAATCCAAAACCTCCCGAACCTGAGCAACATCAAGCGCAAACACTTCGTCCCCCAGCTTGAAAGTAAGATACTGTGATGTTTTTATTATATTGATATTTTCCATGACATTTCTCCTTTTATCCCGAATTCTGACATTGTCACATATGGCATACAGAAGCACACGGGGAATATTCCCTTGTTTGAAAGACAAATCTGTAGCCAGGCGCGTCACCGACACTCCCCCTGCAATTAATATCTTTCAAAATTCGAATCATACTTATTCGCTTTATCTGTGTCAATCAAATAATTGAAATCACTGTCCTTCATTTTTATTTTTTTCATATTGGCATCTCCTGATGTCCGAGAATTTTTAATCCTCACGGAATTTATTCCCCGTGTTTCTGAGCCGAATTCGGAATTTTTCCGAGTATTCCGGACAGTCTCCGTAACTCCGAATAAAGCGATGACCTCCCGGAGCTGGTCCGCCTGAACGGACAATTCTTCAGAGGTTGAGGCCATTTCTTCGGCGGCCGACGCATTCCGCTGGATGACCTGGTCCAACTGCTGAACCGCATCATTGATCTGTTCCGTGCCTGTGTTCTGCTCTCTGCCTGCGGCGCTGATCTCCTGGACCAGTTCCGCTGTTTTCTGAATGTCCGGTACAAGCTGCTCCAGCATCTCGCCTGCTGTTTCAGCGATATTCACGCTGGAAACCGATAATTTGCCAATTTTAACTGCTGCCTTCTGACTCCTTTCAGCCAGTTTGCGAACCTCGGACGCTACAACTGCAAACCCTTTTCCCTTTTCCCCGGCCCGGGCCGCCTCGATGGCCGCATTCAGCGCCAGCATATTTGTCTGGCGGGCAACCTCTTCAATAATTGCTGTTTTTTCAGCAATATCCTTCATCGCATTCACTGTTTTAATGACTGCTTTTCCGCTGTCCCGGGCATGTTCAGCAGATTTTAAAGCGATTTTTTCGGTCTGTATGGCGTTATCTGTATTCAGGCTGATGTTGGAGGACATCTCTTCCATGGATGCGGACACTTCTTCAGCCGAAGCTGCCTGTTCCGAGGTTCCCTGGGATACTTGCTGCGCGCTGATATTCAGTTCCTGGCTGCCCGAAGCCACAGTATCAGATGCTCTTCTTACTTGCTTCACAATCTTGCGAAGCCGAGAGTTTACAAAAATTCCAGTGGCAACAGAAATAATAATCAACACCAGGGCCATCATCTGTATTGATAAAAGAATTAAATTTCCTATGGTTACATGATATTCTACATTTTTCTCTGTACGTTTGTCCAGCATCTCCAGAAACTGATCAATCGGCTCCATTATAGAAGCTTTATATTTGTGATACTGCGCATCATGCATAATCCGCCTTGCCATGTCTGAATCAGGTTTATTTTTTTTTACATAATTTCCGGATCCGTCATCATATAATCCTTTCATCGCATTCATGGCAATGGTCTCGGTTTTTACCAGACTATCTGAATTTTTCTGTGCATCTTTTAATTTGTCAAACTCTTCTTTGGTGAACCCGAGATTCTCCATCAGTTTTACAAGCGATATTGTCTGTCCGTCAGGATGCGGCGTATCACCGTAACTTAATACGAGATCCCAGTAAATCCGTTCATAATTTTCAGGACGAGGTTTTTTTCCGTTCCGTATTGCCAGAATATCCCAATATATTTTTTCATATTTGGCATCGCCTGTGACCACATATGTTCTCGCCATCCTGGTCAGATCATCAGAACTTTGACGAAGCTGATCTGCGACAAGATAGGATTGATAACGCTGTTTGTAACTATGATTGACTTTCTTTTCATTCAGGCTCATCAGCAGGGTGAGAATTCCCAAAACAATCACACCAACGGTAATAATGGCATAACTTACGAAAAACATTTTTTTTACAGACATAATTTTCCTTTCATACAGGTCTTTGCAGAAGCTAAGATTTTTGTAACTGATAACACATATGACTATTCGGTAAATTAAAACCTGAGCCGTCTGAAAATTCTGAGTACCTGAACAAAAGTTTTTATATATCTTTTTCTGTCAGCAGCAGCGAAACCCGGCTTTTTCCGTCACGGACGGCGCGTTATTCCGGGAAAAAAAGCCGGGTTTCTTTTTCGGTCAAATATCGAAAACTTATGGTTAGGTACTTATAGCGGATTTAAGGGCTTGGGGGGGCTGCAAACCTGCTGTTACTACAACTATGCCGCCCTAACAGGGCTTGATCGCCCCTCCCCTAAATCCGTTATAATCAGATTTTTGGTAGTCCTGCAAAGGTAGTGATGAATTCCGTTCAGTTGCCCAGATAGCAGGATATTGAATCTCGTTCATCACTACTTGTGCAGGACTACCAGATTTTTTTTGTCCGGTCTGGGTTAAAAAACTTGATTATCGAGTAAAAAGCTAATATTTCTCCTGATTATAACGGATTCGGGGGAGGCCCGCGAATATGACATCGGATTTAAGGATTTACCGGATATTCCGGGCCGGGACATCCGTCTCATCCTCCTGTCCGCTGTCATATTGCCCGATACCGCGGAAAAAACCCCGGGCCTCCCCAAAATCCGTTACAATCAGTATTTCTCAAACTCCGAATCATACTCATCATCTCCCTTTCCAGTTTCATCCATTTTAAATGAATAGCCGGAAGTTTCGCGTGCCGGTTTTGATTTCTCCGCACTCATATTCCGGGTATTATTCCCCTGTTTCATCTTTGGAGAACTGTCTGCGGCCTTTGCTTTGGCCCCTCCGAGAGAGGTGTCCTGAAATGTTTCACCTGAATTTTTCATCACAAAATTCCGAGTGCCATCACCGACCCTGAAAAATGCAATGGTATTTCGGAGATGTTCGGCCTGACCGGAGAGTTCCTCGGATGTCGAAGCCATCTCCTCTGCCGCGGAGGCGTTCTGCTGGATCACCAGATCCAACTGCTGAATGGCTTTGTTTATCTGTTCCGCGCCTCTGTTCTGTTCATTGCTCGCCGCACTGATTTCCTGAACCAGTTCCGCTGTTTTCTGAATATCCGGTACAAGTCTCTCAAGCATCTCGCCTGCGTTTTCCGCAATCTCCACACTTGTGAGTGACAACCCGCTGATTCCGGCCGCGGCCTTCTGACACCGTTTTGCCAGCTTGCGAACCTCGAACGCCACAACTGCGAAACTTTTACCCTTCACACCGGCCCGGGCGGCCTCAATCGCGGCATTCAGGGCCAGGAGCTTTGTCTGTGCGGCAATCTCTTCGATGATTGATATTTTCTCAGTGATTTTTTTCATGGCAGCGACAGTCTCGCTCACTGCTTTTCCGCCTTCCCGGGCACCTTCGGCCGATTTCAGCGCAATCCTTTCCGTCTCCCTTGCATTGTCCGCATTCTGTCCGATATTGGCGACCATCTCTTCCATGGAAGCTGATGCCTCTTCGGCCGAAGCTGCCTGCTCCGAGGCCCCCTGGGACATTTCTTCGGAACTGCCATTCATCATCTGACTCCCGGATGCCACGTTGGCTGATGCGGATTTCACTTCTGTTACGATTTCATTCAGTTTTTTTATCATTGAGTTCAGCGACTGCATCAGTTTGTCCTGATCCGAGCGCTCTCTGACTTCTATGGTCAGATTTCCCTCAGCCATATTTTCAGCAACCTGAGTCACTTCATTCATTGCATCAATAAGCATATTCAGATTATTTCTGATCGCATTAAAATCACCTTTGTAGTTTTCAGATATTTTTTCCGGGATATCTCCCTTGCTGATCCGGTCCACATATTCCGCGGTTGAGTTCAGCGGGGTGATCACAGCATCCAGCGTGTGATTGACTCCCTCCAAAATTCTGGCATAATCGCCGCTGAATTTTGTCACGTCTCCTCTGGTACTCAGCCTGCCTTCCACTGTCGCGTCCGTCAGCATGACAGTTTCGGCCACAAGCCCGTTCACAGCATCTATGCACTGGTTGAGGTTATTCTTAATCCGGTTGAAATCGCCTTTATATTCAGCCGTGATCCTTTCCGGAATATCACCGGCTGATATCCGGTTAAGATGCTCTGCTGTCATGTTAAACGGAGCCATAAAGGTGTCAAGCAGATTATTTATTCCGACAACAAGTTCACGCCAGACTCCGTCAAAGTCCTCCGCATTGATACGGGTATCCAGCCTGCCTTCCCGAATGCGCTCTATCTGCTCATCAGTCCCTTTCAGCACATCATTTATTGTGCCTTTCATTTCTGTCAACGCATTTGCCAGAATGCCGATCTCATCCTTCTGATCTATATTTATCTCAGCGTCAAAGTCTCCCCGGGCAACAGCCTTGATAAAAACAACGCTTTTGGCCAAGGGGCTGGTAATCCGATTTGCAATAAAAAAACCTATGGTCATTCCCAGGATAACGGCTGCCAGCAATCCCCACAAGGTTCCCTGGATTGTCCGCACTGCTGTTTTTGTATTATTTTCCTGACGTGTTTTCATCAGGCCTTCCTCTTCATCTCTGAACTCGGACATCAGCTTTCTGAACCGGTCAAAATACGTCTTGCCTTCTGCTTTCCTGATAAGGTCTGCCATGTCATACATGGTCTTTGCATCACCGATTTTTCTCCTAAGTGCGATGGCCGGATCTGTGACCCCCATTTTCCAAGCTCTCACGGTTTCTTCAATCTCTCCCAGCAGACTGACCTGGTCAGAATTGTCACTGACCATTGCTTTGAGTTCCGAGATAAGATTGAAAAAGCGATTCTCCCCGTCTGTATAAGGTTCAAGAAACTCCTCTTTTCCAGCCAGGAGAAAGCCTCTCATGCCGGTTTCCATGTCAACAGCCGCGGTCAGAATTTCCATTGCCTTCTGCATCACTTGGTAGGAGTGTTCCAGCCTCCTGTCCGCATCGTTTATTTTTTCAAGGTCCGTCACAATCCTGTCTGCCGCGTCTGCCGCGGATTTGTTGCGTCTGATAATCAGGTCTGTTTCAACTTTTGTGAATGCTTTAATTTTTTTGCGAAAAGCATCAAAGTATTTCTTGCTTTTTTTTTGGGATACATACGCATCGAGATCATTCATTGTTTTTTTCCCATTGTTCACTTCCCTGCGAAGCGCAATGGCCGAAGCCGTGATCTGATCAACCCATTCCTGAATCAGTTTCTCACCCTCCTCAAGCCTCCTCACCTGTTCCGGATTGTCTTCCACGGTTTTCTGTAGTTCATGAATTTCATCAAAAAAATATTTTTTTCCAGTATGGTAAGGCTCCAGAAATTTCTCCTCACCGGCAAGTAAAAAGCCCCTCATGCCGGTCTCCATATCAACGGCATGTCCCAGAATACGCTTTGCATTTATAATCACCTTGTAAGTATGATCCGCCCATTGCCTGGCCTCCTTCATCGTTGCAAGGTTTGCGACAGAAGCAGCTTTGGTAGTATTGCCAAGTTGTTTGCGTTCGATAATAAAGCTGCTTTCTCTGCTGATAAAAGTGTCTGTCTGACTGCGAAGCTTATCAAAATATGTCTTGCCCCGTGCTTTTCCGACACGCTCTGCCATGTCATTCATTGTTAGTGCGTCGCTGATTTTTCTGCGAAGCACAATGTTCGGCTCGACAACCTTTTTCTGCCACTCCCTGACTATTTTTTCGATATCTCTGAGCCGCGTGACCTGTTTCGCGTTATCCCCGACCTTTTTCTGAAGGTATCTGATTTTTTCATAAGCTGTCTTTTCTCCTTCCCTGTAAGGTCTGAGAAACTCCTCTTTGCCAGCAAGCAGATAGCCCCTCATGCCGGTTTCCATGTCAACAGCCGACGCTGTAATTTTCACTGCTTCCCCGATCACCGTGTGAGTATGTTCAACCCACTCGCCAGTTTCGATCAGTGACTTGATACTCCTGGTACAGAGATAACCGCCAAGGACCAGGATCGCCAGCAGAGGAACACAAATGCCCGCGATAATTTTTGTTTTTACACCCATATTTTTGAAAATCATCTTTCTTTCCTTTCTGTATGAGTGTCAGGAGTCAACCGAAAATAACAAATTCCAAATTCCAAATCCCAAATTTTCTGTCCGGCTTTTGTTTTCTGACACTCGATGATCAAGTTTTCTGACCCGGTGCAGCCCAAAAGCCTGTCATTCCTGCTTTCGCAGGCTTCGGCGTGAGCTCAGTCGAACGGAATGACAGAAAAAACAAAGGATTAAGATATTGACACCTAACACCTAACACCTAACACTTAACACCTTAACACCTTAATTAACCTTAAAAAACTCAATCGTCTTCCGAAGCTGGTCAGCCTGAACCGCCAGATTTTCGGATGTCGAAGTCATTTCTTCAGACAGCGAAACATTTTGCTGAATCACTATATCCAGCTGCTGAATCGCCTTGTTAATCTGTTCCGCCCCCATATTTTGCTCATTGCTCGATGCGCTGATCTCCTGAACCAATTCTGCGGTTTTCTGAATATTGGGTACGAGCCTGTTAAGCATCTCCCCTGCTTTTTCCGCAATCTCCACGCTTACACCGGACAAATCGCCGATTTCAGCCGCGGCTTTCTGGGCCCGCTCTGCCAGAGAGCGAACCTCGGCTGCCACCACTGCAAACCCCTTGCCGTGTTCTCCGGCCCGGGCCGCTTCAATGGCCGTATTCAGTGCCAGCAGATCCGTCTGAGCGGCAATTTCTTCTATAATCGAAATTTTCTGAGTAATCTTTTTCATGGCGGTGACAGTCTCAGCAACCGCTTTTCCGCCCGCCTGGGCATCCTCGGCTGATTTGAGTGCGATCTTTTCGGTTTGTAATGCATTGTCCGCACTCTGCCTGATATTAGACGTCATCTGTTCCATGGATGCGGACGACTCCTCAGCCGAGGCAGCCTGCTCGGCCGCGCCCTGAGATATTTTTTCCGAACTGGCACTCATTTCCCTGCTCCCGATGGCAACATCATTCGCGGCAGATTTTACATTCATGACCACCTGGTTAAGTCTTCTGACCATTGAATTCAATGCGAGCATGAGTGTGTCCTGGTCAGAACGCTCTCTGATATTGACACCGAGATTTCCGTCAGCCATTTCTTCTGCAAGCTGTGTAATGTCATTCATCGCGTCTATCAGTATATTCAGATTATTCCTGATCTGGTTGAAATCGCCTTTGTATGCATCAGTGACTTTCTCAGGAATGTCTCCCTTGCTGATCCGATCAACATAAGTCGCTGCCATGTTCAGAGGTCCTATCACCGCATCAAGGGTTTCATTCACTCCCTGTATAATCTTGGCATAATCCCCCCTGAATTTTTCCGCGTTTCCCCTGAGACTGAGCCTGCCCTCGGCCGTGGCACCGGTCAGCATGAATATCTCAGCAATAAGGCTGTTCACAGTTTCAACACATTGATTCAGGTTATTTCTGATAGCTTTGAAATCCCCCCTGGCCTCATCAGTGATCTGCTTGGGAATGTCGCCCTGGGATATCCGGGACAGATATTTTGCTGTCATATTGATCGGTATGACAAAGGTGTCCATCAGATTGTTCACTCCCACGATAAGACGCTTCCACCCCCCGTCAAAAGGTTCCGCGTTCACACGGCTATCCAGCCTGCCCTCCTGAACTGCCCGGATCTGGTCTTCCAGTGCTTTCAGAACATCACTTATTTTGCCTTTCATCTCATTTAACGCATTTGCCAGAATACCGATCTCGTCCTTCTGCGATATATCTATCCCGGTGCTGAAATCCCCATCAGCAATGGCCTTGGTAAAATCAGCAGCTTTGACCAGCGGGCCGGCAATTCCTTTGGCGATGAAAAATGCGAAGAAAGCCACCACCAGGGCTATAAACAGCGACATTTTCCATATGGAAACGGCCAGATCGTCAATCGGCTTCCTTACTTCGGATTCATTGATCTCGGCAAGCAGAACCCAGGTCGAATCCCCCGCTTCCAACGGCGTGAAAGCCGAAAGCACCAATTTTCCATGATAGTCCGTGATGATTTTTCTGCCTGTTTTGCCGTTGAGGGCTTCTGTGACCGCCTCGGTCTTGACGCTTCCTTTATCCGGATCAGCAAAAGAGGCTTTTACTGAATGATTTGTTTTATCCATGGAAGAGTCAGACCGCATAAGTTTGTCTGGTCCCACGAGGTAGGTCTCTCCGGAGTCGCCCATGCCCTGACGCTGCTGCATAATACTGTTGATTGCTTTAAGAGAAAGTTGGAGCGCCACTATCATTTGCACTTTTTCATTGTGGATCACCGGCTGTGCAATAAAAGCGACAGGTTCGCCATTGCTTGGTTCATAAGGTTCAAAATCAGCCATACCGAATTGTTTGCTCTCCAATACCTGCATGACCAGTTTGCCAAGCCCGGATTCGGCATATTTGCCGCTGATTATGTTCGTGCCGTAATCTTTTTCTTTCGTCACTGTATAAAAAACCCTTCCCCGGGGATGAATCAGAAAAAGATCATAGTAGTCGTACATTTTGATATATTTGGCAAAAAAATCATCCGCTTCTCCCTCCTCCTTCGGCGCAATTGCCTCTTCCATGGTTATGGTGCTGATAATGGCCCAGTCAAGACCCGGGATGTTCAGGGGAGCATAGCTGGACACCTCCATCTCTCCGGTGCTTCCCTGTTTGACCATTTGCCCGGAGGTGCCGGAAAGTGCTTTATCAATATCAGGCCCGGATTTTTTTTCTCCGATTTTGCCTTTCTTAACCACTCTGTCGCTACGCAAACTGACAATGCCGTGTTTTCTGCCTACGAGATAAGTCTCGCCCGTGTTTCCCATGCCCTGACGCCTTTGGACGATGGTGTTGATGGAATCCGTGGGTATCTGTAGTACGACTATGCCCAAAAGTTTGCCTGAACCATCATTAATAGGGGCACCGATAAAGGCTGTCTGCTGACCTTTGCTGGGTGTGTATGGTGCAAAGTCCTCGATAACCATGTTCTTTGTCCTGACCACCTTATGCCAAAGCCGGGCCAGGCCTTCGTCTTTGTGGGGGCCGTAAGCCAGATTCGTGCCGAGATCATTCTCTTTGGCAACCGTAAACATCACATGCCCGTGGGATGCACAAATGAGGAAAATATCATAATATCCGTAGGTTTTAACATAGTCAGTCAGATATTTGCCATATTTGTCATAAATCTTTTTGTATTCATCGGTCGAGACATCGTAAGGCCCCTTACGAGTGAATTTCATCTCATCATGATATTTTTTGATATGCCTGTACATATTCAGAACATCATCACTTTTCGCAAGGGCAAGGATGTCCTTTTGCACTCTTGCAAAAAGTGCTTTAATCTGGGCTTTTTTGAGTTCCTGCGCGGTTTCAAGCTTATCAAAAGCAGCTTTTCTGAATGACTCCGCGGTTTCCACCAGAACACTCATGTCTCCCCTGCGTTCGGCGAAAAATTTTTCAATCTGGGTCTTTTTGATATCACGCACAGACTCGAGCTGTCCATATGATCTCGCCATGAGCGCTTCGGCGGCCAGTCTGCTACCCTGCCATTCCACAATAATAATGGGAAGAATGCCCACGACCAAAAACAGACCAATAAGTTTCCATTTCATTTTAATATCTTTAAACCTGATCATCTTGTTACCTCCTTTTTTCTGATTATAACGGATTTGGGGGAGGGCTGACCAAGCCCTGTAAGGGCTTCATATTTATAGCAGTATTCATCATGCCAGGCCGGCAAAGCCCCGTGGGGGCGGCATATTTACAGCATGATTTACTACAAAAATCCCCCGGCCCCCTTCAAAGGGCAATGCTGTTGACTCAGGCAGTTCCGAACGGATCCGGAGTGCAAAAATTATATTTTTGCGGCTGCGGAAAAGCATTTTTCGCACTCCGGAGAAAATCCCGGAAAACCGGCTTAGGCCTAAGGGGTCCGGAGTGCAAAAATTATATTTTTGCGGCTGCGGAAAAGCATTTTTCGCACTCCGGAGAAAATCCCGGAAAACCGGCTTAGGCCTAAGGGGTCCGGAGTGCAAAAATTATATTTTTGCGGCTGCGGAAAAGCATTTTTCGCACTCCGGAGAAAATCCCGGAAAACCGGCTTAGGCCTAAGGGTCCGGAGTGCAAAAATTATATTTTTGCGGCTGCGAAAAAGCCTTTTTCGCACTCCGGAGAAAATCCCGGAAAACCGGCTTAGGCCTAAGGGGTCCGGAGTGCAAAAATTATATTTTTGCGGCTGCGGAAAAGCATTTTTCGCACTCCGGAGAAAATCCCGGAAAACCGGCTTAGGCCTAAGGGTCCGGAGTGCAAAAATTATATTTTTGCGGCTGCGGAAAAGCATTTTTCGCACTCCGGAGAAAATCCCGGAAAATTGGCTTAGGCCTAAGGGGTCCGGAGTGCAAAAATTGGTGGTGTTCTAAAACTGGACTTGTTCCGATATTTGCCAAATTGATTCAGAGGGTTAAAAAATTCAGCTCCACTTTTAGAACATTACCCAAAAATTATATTTTTGCGGCTGCGAAAAAGCATTTTTCGCACTCCGGAGAAAATCCCGGAAAATTGGCTTAGGCCTAAGGGGTCCGGAGTGCAAAAATTATATTTTTGCGGCTGCGAAAAAGCATTTTTCGCACTCCGGAGAAAATCCCGGAAAATTGGCTTAGGCCTAAGGGGGCCGGAGTGCAAAAATTATATTTTTGCGGCTGCGAAAAAGCATTTTTCGCACTCCGGAGAAAATCCCGGAAAATTGGCTTAGGCCTAAGGGGTCCGGAGTGCAAAAATTATATTTTTGCGGCTGCGAAAAAGCATTTTTCGCACTCCGGAGAAAATCCCGGAAAACCGGCTTAGGCCTAAGGGGGCCGGAGTGCAAAAATTATATTTTTGCGGCTGCGGAAAAGCATTTTTCGCACTCCGGAGAAAATCCCGGAAAACCGGCTTAGGCCTAAGGGGTCCGGAGTGCAAAAATTATATTTTTGCGGCTGCGGAAAAGCATTTTTCGCACTCCGGAGAAAATCCCGGAAAACCGGCTTAGGCCTAAGGGTCCGGAGTGCAAAAATTATATTTTTGCGGCTGCGGAAAAGCATTTTTCGCACTCCGGAGAAAATCCCGGAAAACCGGCTTAGGCCTAAGGGGTCCGGAGTGCAAAAATTATATTTTTGCGGCTGCGGAAAAGCATTTTTCGCACTCCGGAGAAAATCCCGGAAAACCGGCTTAGGCCTAAGGGTCCGGAGTGCAAAAATTATATTTTTGCGGCTGCGGAAAAGCATTTTTCGCACTCCGGAGAAAATCCCGGAAAACCGGCTTAGGCCTAAGGGGTCCGGAGTGCAAAAATTATATTTTTGCGGCTGCGGAAAAGCATTTTTCGCACTCCGGAGAAAATCCCGGAAAACCGGCTTAGGCCTAAGGGGTCCGGAGTGCAAAAATTATATTTTTGCGGCTGCGGAAAAGCATTTTTCGCACTCCGGAGAAAATCCCGGAAAACCGGCTTAGGCCTAAGGGGTCCGGAGTGCAAAAATTATATTTTTGCGGCTGCGGAAAAGCATTTTTCGCACTCCGGAGAAAATCCCGGAAAACCGGCTTAGGCCTAAGGGGTCCGGAGTGCAAAAATTATATTTTTGCGGCTGCGGAAAAGCATTTTTCGCACTCCGGAGAAAATCCCGGAAAACCGGCTTAGGCCTAAGGGGTCCGGAGTGCAAAAATTATATTTTTGCGGCTGCGGAAAAGCATTTTTCGCACTCCGGAGAAAATCCCGGAAAACCGGCTTAGGCCTAAGGGGTCCGGAGTGCAAAAATTATATTTTTGCGGCTGCGGAAAAGCATTTTTCGCACTCCGGAGAAAATCCCGGAAAATCGGCTTAGGCCTAAGGGGTCCGGAGTGCAAAAATTATATTTTTGCGGCTGCGGAAAAGCATTTTTCGCACTCCGGAGAAAATCCCGGAAAACCGGCTTAGGCCTAAGGGGTCCGGAGTGCAAAAATTATATTTTTGCGGCT
Organism: Desulfonema magnum; assembly: GCF_017377395.1. Lineage (GTDB taxonomy): Bacteria > Desulfobacterota > Desulfobacteria > Desulfobacterales > 4be13 > Desulfonema_C > Desulfonema_C magnum. The sequence goes on from NZ_CP061800.1 coordinate 3,433,383, forward strand.
GCGGAAAAGCATTTTTCGCACTCCGGAGAAAATCCCGGAAAACCGGCTTAGGTTTAAGGGGGCCGGAGTGCAAAAATTATATTTTTGCGGCTGCGGAAAAGCATTTTTCGCACTCCGGATGATTACCTCACATGCGAAAATAAAATTTTCGCACTCCGGATAAAAATAGTGAAAAAAATCTTTTTTCCAGATGCTTAAAAAAGAACGGAATTTTTGCGCACTACCTCGATATGCAAAAATCCCGATTTGCTTTGTTTTTCCGTGGTATTGAAAAATCTCATCAGAATGATGCCTTTTTCAGCGTCGTTTAAGGCTGTTTGAGGACTTCCTGAATCGCATTCAACAGTTCTTTTCGATCTATAGGCTTTGTGAATGTGAACGCGGCTCCGAATTTTTTGGCGATGTTCAGATATGTTTCCGCACCGATTCTGCCGCCGCCGGATATCGCAATAATTTTCATTTTCGGAGATATCTGTTTTAGTTCAATGATCGTCTCAATGCCTTCCTTTTCAGGCATGATAATATCTGTGATGACCAGGTCCGCGGGACTGTTATTGCTGACTTTGATCCCCTCTTTCCCGTCAGGAGCTTCAAGCACTTCGTATCCCTCACGCTCCAGCATTGTCTTAAGCATAGAACGAACCAGTTCATCATCTTCAATAATAAGAATACGTGCCATAATTATACTTCCTCCTATTTTTATATCGTAATCTGCTAAGTTAAAAAAATTCTGATTATAACGGATTCGGGGGAGGCCCGCGAATATGACATCGGATTTAAGGATTTACCGGATATTCCGGGCCGGGACATCCGTCTCATCCTCCTGTCCGCTGTCATATTGTCCGATACCGCGGAAAAAAAACCGGGCATCCTCAAAATCCTTTATAATCAGCAGGTTTTCTGATTATAACGGATTCGGGGGAGGCCCGCGAATATGACATCGGATTTAAGGATTTACCGGATATTCCGGGCCGGGACATCCGTCTCATCCTCCTGTCCGCTGTCATATTGCCCGATACCGCGGAAAAAACCCCGGGCCTCCCCAAAATCCGTTACAATCAGAAAAAATTTAATCGCAGCCCAAGTAGGAAATCTCTGCTGTCAAATCAGAAAAGTATCTGTTCGAGGTTTCGGAAGGACTGGTGAAAACAGGGATTGAAAACAGCCCGGGAACTCATCCCCGGGGAATATTTTCCTCAGTGTTTTCCTGTTTCAATGTTCGAAGAATAATTTTTGCAAGATCACGTGGCTCAACGGGCTTTCTCACATATTCCCGGATGCCCATGGCCCTGATTTTTTCCTCCCTGATAATTTCTCCGGCTCCGCTGGAAAGAATAATCGGAATACCCGGGCGAATATCAAGCAGTTTTTTTGCCAATTCAACGCCGGTCATACCTGGCATCTTCATATCTGCAATTACAAGATCGAATTTGTCCGGATTCGTCCGGAAGCGTTTCAGGGCTTCAATGCTGTCTGAAAACGTTGTGACATTGAAACCAAAGCGGGCCAAGTTCCTTCTTACTGTATCTCCAAGCATCACTTCGTCATCAACAAACAGAATGTTTCCTCCGGTATTCGGAAAAGATGACGGATCATTTTTTGACCGGGATATACTGACTTTCTGATCTGTAACAGGGAGAAAAACATCAAACCGTGTTCCCTTGCCAGGTTTGCTTTCAACGATGATCACCCCGTTGTGATCCTTAACAATTCCGTGAACAGTGGAAAGCCCCATGCCTGTGCCTTCTCCCACAGGTTTTGTTGTGAAGAAAGGATCAAAAATCCGATCCGCTGTTACCTTGTCTATTCCATGGCCCGTGTCTTTCACTGTGAGCCTTGCGTATCTTCCTTCTCTCAAATCCGGATGTTCTGCGGCAAACTCAGGGCTGACCGCAACCTCTTTCAGGCAAACCTCCAGTATCCCTCCCTGATTACGCATTGAATAGTAGGCATTGGTACATAAATTTATGATCACCTGATGAATTTGAGTGACATCCGCCAGGACTGGTCCGCAGTCTTTGTCAATGGTGTGCCGAATATCTATGTTCGTCAGCATGGTTTTTTTTAAAAGTTTCAAAGATTCATTGATAATCGGATGAATCAGGACAGGAATGCGGTCTGTTTCAGTCTGCCTGCTGAAAGTAAGTATCTGACTGATAAGATCAGATGCCCGCTTTGCAGCGATGAGAATTTGGGATATATCATTATATGCCACACTGTCTTTGGGAATATTATCCATTGCCAAATCAGCATACCCGAGTATGCCATAAAGAATGTTGTTGAAATCATGGGCAATGCCGCCTGCCAGGGTTCCGAGGGACTCCATTTTTTGTGAATGCCGGACCTGGGCTTGCAGTTTGTCCCGTTCATCTTCCGACTGTTTACGCCGGATGGCAAGCGAATAGAGGTCTGCCAGTTTTTCAAGCAGTTCAATATCTCTCCGGGTATAGTTCTGATCCGAATTCGCGACAGAAATTTGTCCGACCAGCTTTTCACCGAGCATCGCAGGTACAGATAAAAAATTACGGATCGGCAAATGGTCTTCAGGGGTTCCGCAGTAACTGGGGTCGTCTGCCGGGGCATTTGTCAGCAGAGGTTTTTTGTTCTTCAAAACCCATCCCCAAAGTCCTGTAAATTTTTTAAATATAAAATTTTTATCCGGAATGCGGCAGGATTTCCAAGTCTCCCGGGTGAGTGTGGGAGTAATAAGACAAGCTGTCTCCGGTTCGATATAACCGGCAAAACCAGTCACACTCGTTGTAAAATGTTTTGCTTTCTCCAGCACCAAATAAGAAATCTCTGCAATGGATTCGGAAGAAATAACGGTTTTGGCCAGCTCGGTCAAAGCCGCGTTAACATCCGCCTCCCGCAACAATGCTTTCTCAGCCTGCTGGCGTTTTTTGTTTTCCAACTGAAGTTGTTTATTTGTTTTTAAGAGTTCAGAGGTGCGTTGGGCAACCAATTCTTCAAGGTGGTCATGATGCTTCCTTAATTCCGTAAGAATGACCTTGTTTTCCATACGCAATCTTCTTTTTTCCAATGCCTGACGGATGACGTTAAAAAGAACTTCGATATCCTCCAAGGGTTTCTTCAGAAAATTAAATGCCCGGTTATCTTTTAATGTTTCAATGGCATTATCAACAGTGGCAAAGGCTGTCAGAACAATAATTTCAACATCTTCATCCGTTTTTTTAAGCTGTTTGATCAGCTCTGTTCCCTCCATTTCCGGCATTTTGAGATCAGTGATCACCAGATCAAAGGGTTCGGATCGAAAGACATCAATGGCTTTTTTTCCGTCTGATGCGCTGGTGATCCTGAAGCCCTCATCAGACAAAACAAACTCGAGAAATTTCAGGGTATCCGGTTCATCATCTACGATAAGTATCTTCTCATTCATGGTTTGCCTCTTTTTATTTTACAACACTCTCCATATCCCCAAACTTACAGCTTGGCAGAATAGAATTCCTAATATCTCTCAAAGCTGTCATCATACTCATCATTATTATCCGGTTCAAAGGAATACTCTGTCATCCGGTCATCAGCATTTTTCAATTTTGTGTTATCTTTTTTTGAATTACTTTTATTTTCAGTAGGTTCAGATTCTGCTATTTCTGCAACCTTATCTTCATGATATGTTATTTTTCGGACATTGTCGGTAATTTTGAGAAACTTGATCATCCGCCAGAGCTGTCCGGCCTGAGTGGACAATACTCCCGCGGTTGAGGCCATCTCTTCTGCGGCTGACGCGTTCTGCTGGATCACCTGATCCAGCTGCTGAATTGCCTTGTTAATCTGCTCTGTGCCTTTGTCCTGCTCATTACATGCAGCGCTGATTTCCTGAACCAGTTCCGCTGTTTTTTGAATATCCGGTACGATTTTAACCAGCATCTCACCGGCGTTTTCAGCAATTTCAACGCTGGAAACCGAGAGATTATTGATCTCTGCGGCAGCTTTCTGACTTCGCTCCGCCAGGTGCCGAATTTCCGAAGCCACAACTGCGAATCCTCTGCCGTGATTCCCGGCTCGTGCCGCTTCAATCGCTGCATTCAGGGCCAAAAGATCTGTCTGGCGGGCAATATCTTCGACAATAGAAATCTTCTCTGCAATCTCCTTCATGGCGACCACGGTTCGGGCGACGGAGTCCCCGCCTTTTCTGGCATTCTCGGCTGATTTCAATGCAATTTTTTCTGTCTGCGACGCATTCTCCGCATTCAGGCTGATGTTGGAACTCATCTGCTCCATAGACGCGGAGACTTCTTCTGCCGAAGCCGCCTGTTCCGCAGCCCCCTGGGACATCTCCTCGGAGCTGGAATTCATCTCCCCTGCTATTGATGTGACCCGACCTGCCGAGTCTCGCAGATTTATGGCAAATCTTGTCAGATTTTCTATCAGGACATTCAGATTATTTTTGATCTCGTTAAAATCGCCTTTATAAATTTCAGTGATCTTTTCCGGAAGGTCGCCCTTGGAAATTCGGTCAATATTTTTTGCTGCCATATGCATCGGGGCCGCGGACGCTTCGATCAGGTTGTTTACCCCGAAAATCATATCACGCCAGCCTCCGGAAAATCGTTCTGCCAGACCCCGGCTATCCAGTTTGCCCTCCTGAATATTCTGCGTGAGTTTGCTCATTTCCTGTAACACATTGGTGATATTGTCTTTCATATTACGGAAAACATCCGCCAAATTGCCGATTTCATCTTTCTGCCGGATTCCGATATCCGCACCAAGATCACCATCTGCGATACGGTCCGCCACATTTACAATTTTTTTCAAAGGCAAGATAATACTCCGAGTCAGTAAATACGCGAGAAGTATTGCTGTTAAAACCGTAAAAAATAAAGCCAGAAAGAGCAGTTTTATCCCTGTGTCATATTTGGCTTGTGCATCCTTTACAAACGTATTTGCCTTATTCTCTGAAAACGCTATAAGTTCACTGATCTCTTCAAGAAGTGAGTTCACATAGTCAGCCCCTTTGCCTCGGATAATCGCTATGGCCTTCTGCCTTTCACCTGAACGCATAAGGGAAATCGTATTTTCACGTATGTTTTTCCAGTTAGCAAAATTGTCCCGAGCTTCATGAACCTGTTTTTTATCTCCGAGAAAAGAGTCCGTAATAAGATCAAAATCTCCATATACGTCCTTTTCATATTGGGATACAGCTGCCATCTCAGCCTCTGCCGCTGTCTGATCTTCAGCCAGAGCAAGCCCTTTCATGGAACGGTGCATCTTGATAATACCGGACTCAATTCTGAGTGCGGCAGTGCTGACAGCATAAGGGTGATCATAAAGTTTCGTGGTCAGTTCTGAGAGTATTTTCATTTGCCTCATGGCAAAGAGACTCATGCCAATCAGAAACAGAATGATTATCCCAAACCCCCATCCCAGCCGTACTCCGGTTTTTACTTGTCCAAAACCCATGTTTTTTTTTCCTTTCGTTTTTAAAAAAGACTTCCGAAGTTTCGGAAACTTCGGAAGTGATCGCCAATTGGCTTAAGTACCCGGACAAAAGTTTTCCGGTATTTTTATCCGAATCTCATTTAAGCTGGCTCATGCGGCTCTGCTGATAATTCTGCCCGAAAAAATATGTCCAGGTACTTAAAATTAATATTTTTCAAATTCATCATCATCATCATAGCCGTCCTTTTCATTGATATTAAAAAAAGATTTGAAGTTTCCGACAACTGATTTGATCTTTCCCTTTTCATTTTCTTCGAGCGGGCTATGATATTTAATTTCCGACGGGTGTTCGGAATCTTCAGTTCTGTTTTCCCGGGTCGTTATATTTTTATCTTCTGATTTCCTCTCTTTTTCCGAATGGCTCTCTGTTTTCGGAGTATTGCCATTTAACCTGAAAAAAGTAATCACCCTCCGGAGCTGATCCGCCTGACTTGACAACTCCTCGGCTGTTGAGGCTGTTTCCTCAGATGCGGTGGCATTTTGCTGCACCACCTGGTTCAGCTGCTGCACCGAGAGGTTGATCTGGGCCGCGCCTCTGTCCTGTTCATTGGTGGCCGCGCTGATTTCCTGAACCAGCTCCGCTGTTTTCTGAATATCCGGAACAAGTCTGGCGAGCATCTCCCCTGCCCTCTCCGCGACTTCCACGCTGGAAACCGACAATTTGTTAATTTTCCTCGCGGCTTTCTGGCTGCGTTCCGACAATTTTCGAACTTCCGAGGCCACCACAGCGAAACCTTGTCCGTATTCCCCGGCCCTTGCCGCCTCAATTGCCGCATTCAGCGCCAGCAGGTCTGTCTGGCGGGCAATATCCTCAATGATCAGAATTTGTTCAGCGATTTCCTTCATCGCTGTCACAGTTTTTGTCACTGCCTTTCCGCTTTCCTGTGCATCCTCGGCAGATTTTAATGCGATTCTCTGGGTTTCCATTGCGTTGTCCGCATTTTGTCTGATATTGGCGGACATCTCTTCCATGGAAGAGGATACCTCTTCTGTGGAGCCGGCCTGCTGGGATGATGCCTGGGACATCTCCTCGGATGAAGAACTCAGCTGCTGGCTTCCGAGCGCTACATTGTCCGACGTTCGGCTCACCTCAGTCACAATTTCCTTCAGTTTTGAGACCATATTTTTCATTGCCGCGAGCAACTGGCCGGTCTCATCCCTGGTGCGGACCTGTATTTGAACCGTGAGGTCACCTTCGGATATCTTATTGCTCGTCCTGACTGCCTCACGCAGGGGCCGGGTCAGAAACCGTGTCATAAAAAAAGCCGCCCCGATACCCACAATAACCGCAATGATAATCCCGATGATAATAATCTTAAAAGCAGAGGAAAGTGAGGATACTGTCTGTTCAGCGATGGTCTCAGTTTCAGTCATTCCTTTTACGACAACAGCTTGGACGCTTTCCAGAACCCGGCCTGCAGCCGCACTTTGTTTTTTGTCAAGTTCCTGCAAAGCCAGCCAGTTGGTAAGAAGATCGTTCATAACGTTTTTATAAACACCAATCGCTTCATTAATCTTATGAATTCGCGTGATATTTTCATTCAGACGGGTGAAAGATAAAAGCTCCTGAAAATTTTTTTCCATAACATCGAAGTTTTTTTGCGCGTCCCGGATATGCTGAGGACTTCGGAGCGTCTGGGACTTGTAAGTGGCAACACGTGTCGCATTCCCAAGATCAATCACCTTATTAACAAGTATGATCTTCTTCAGACGCTCGGAAAGCCTGGCCGGCTCAAATTCCGCGAACATTTCTGTTTCCAGGGTTTCATTCTGATGGCCCAGGAATGCATCACAGCTTTCCATAAATCTCCCGGCCGAGTCGTTGAGCATCTCATAATTCTTCGCAATTTGTTCATTCCTTTCAACAGTTTCATTGGTAAATTTTTCATATGCCAAAATCTCGGCTTCGATTTCCCTTATCGCATCTCTGAATTTTGTCAGCTGAGGGAGAGAGGCAGTCAGGTCTTTTGCTTCTGTGACATATTTTTTAACCGCCTCAAGCTTCTTTTTTCCTTCCTCAAAATATTCTTTTTCCCCGGTTAATCCGTAACCCCGCATATTAAACATTGTTTGCAGCAGAAATCGTTCCAAATTACCGGCGATCTTAACCTGAGGAACATACTCCTCATCCAGCACACCTGACTGATCCTTCACATTGCTCATATTCCAAGCCGCTGTTATCCCAAGGAAAAGCATAATAACAATGAGCAGTCCGAATCCCAAACTGATTTTTGTTCCCAATCTGAAATTTTTCATCCCGGCTTTCTCCTGTAAAAGTTAAGAATTGAAAATTGAAAACCTTAATTCTCAACTTTCAATTTTGGATTACACAATTCATTATGATAATTTTTAATTTTCAATTTTCAATTCTCAATTCTGTTCCAGAGTTCTCTTGGTGAGAATAAAGTTATGCTGGACTAAACGAAACACATCTCCTGACACAATTTTCTCTTTGGTGTTTTTCCAACTGGCATAGCGTGAAGCGTGTTTTTGTGTCAGGCTGCTGTTTCCGCTTCTGACTTTCAGTTCAGCCGCGATAACCTGGGTCAGATCAAATACATCAGCAGGAGAAATGTCATCGCAATCATTGACTTCCACAAGAAGAATCGGCTCATATCCGCCTTTGTTCATGTAGAACTTGGAAATATTCATATAAACATAATACAGAAGCTTATAGACATATCTGGGAATGACCCCGCTCACCGGCTGTTTTGGAAAAGAAAACGTCTTATATTTTACCCCGGCTTCATGGGCAATTCCCTCAGCTACGGGTAAAATATGTTTCACAACAGCTTCATAGACTCGTTCCGGTGTGGCCCAGTCCGTGGTAAGATTCTTTTTCCTTGCGATCTCATGATGATGCAGTGAAACCTGTCTCAGCATTTGGAAAACGTCATTTGGTGTCCGGGTAATTCTCTGTTCCATTGATTGCAAGAAATTATTTTCCGCTATAAGATGACTGCTGATCAGGCTGAGAACCTGATATACATTCTCAGGTCTTGTCCTGATCACGTCCAGGTTACGCGCCTCACTGAGCCTGACCGGATCAATGGCATTGTTATGGAGAAAATTGAACTCCTCGACCACGCTGACAGCCTTGTTATAGACATTCCGAGGTCTGAGATTGTCACTGATTCGCTTTTTGGTTAATGTGCGGGTCAGCCCGTGCGCTGCCATGAGCGAATTATCAATGGATTTTGCCAGATAGTAAACATCTGTGGGCGTGACAGCCTTTTCCGTCTCAATTCCCAATGCATCCGATGGGCATAGCGGAAAACAAAGAACACTGATGGCTATCAGAATAAGATAAATAAAACAGTTGAAAATTTTTGGCCTCAAATTCATAAGCTCCTCCCGGTTTTTGATAAGTTTAAACAGCGTTAACCTCTCTCAGAATTTCGCTTTGCTGAAACAGCTTAATATTTTTCAAACTCGTCATCATAATCGTCATCATATTTTCCGCTTTTGCTCATCTCATTAAAATCTGTGGAAACTTTGGCACCTGTTTTTGTTTTTTCCATATTAGTATCTTTGAGTTTTTGTCTCTCTTTGGCCGACAGCAGTTTTCTTTCAGGGTCTGTTTCGGGTTCGGTCTCGGATGCTGTTATCTGTTCTGCATCATCAAGTTTGAAATAACCAATTGTGTTACGGAGTTGTACAGCCTGACTCGTGAGTTCTTCAGATGTTGAGGCCATTGCTTCGGATGCTGAGGCCATCTCCTCAGATACTGTCGTGTTCTGCTGAATCACCTGCTCCAACTGCTGAATCGCTTTGTTGATCTGTTCGGCACCTGTACTTTGTTCATTGCTTGCTGCGCTGATCTCCTGGACCAGTTCTGCTGTTTTCTCAATATCCGGTACGAGCCGGGCCAGCATTTCTCCTGCCTTTTCTGCAATTTCTACGCTGGAGATTGATAACTCGGCAATTTCAACGGCAGACCTCTGAGTAAGTTCAGCCAATTTGCGAACCTCGGAAGCCACCACTGCAAATCCTTTGCCGTACTTTCCGGCCCGGGCAGCTTCAATCGCGGCATTTAAAGCCAGCAGGTCTGTCTGACGGGCAATATCCTCAATCACAGATATCTTCTGAGCGATATCCCTCATCGCCACGACGGTTCTGGCCACAGCGTCTCCACTTTCCCGGCCGTGCTGGGCAGATTGTAATGCAATTTTTTCGGTTTGTCTCGCATTATCCGCATTCTGAGCGATATTCGCAGACATCTGTTCCATGGACGCTGATGCTTCTTCAGCCGAGGCCGCCTGTTCCGCGGCACCCTGGGACATTTCCTCAGAACTCGAACTTATCTCATTCGCACTGGAACTCAGCCCCAGGCTTCCGCTGGCAACATTGTCGGCCGCATGTTTCACCTCCGTCACAACATTCCTAAGTTTTAATATCATTCCTCCCAGGGCATCCGCAAGAATACCAATCTCATCTTTCTGGTTTACGTTTATCTTGGCATTGAGATTCCCCTCAGCCACTGACTTGGCAAAATAAACGCCTCTGGTCAGGGGCGTTGAAATACCCTTTGCAATAAAAAATGCGAAAACAGCCACCACAATGGCTATCCCCGCACCCATAAACAACATATATTTCATCAGATCACGGATTGGCTGCCTGACCTCATTTTCATCGATCTCGGCGAGCAGGGTCCATGTCAGATTTTCCAGTTTCAGCGGAGTATATGCTGAAAGCACGTCTTTTCCATTATAATCTTTGATGATCTTCTTCCCTGTGGTGCCGGAAATCGCTTCTCTGACAGATTCAGTATCAACTTTTCCCAGGGACGGATTATCAAAAGACGCGTTTACCGTGCGATTCACCGGATCAAGAAATGAATCCGAACGCATGAGTTTATCAGACCCCACCAGATAAGTTTCCCCGGTTTTTCCCATGCCCTCACGCTGCTGCATGATGCTGTTGATCTTTTTTAGAGACAATTGGAGGACCACAATCAGTTCTGTTTCATTGTTATAAAGCAAAGGCTGGGCCATAAATGCCGCGGGTTTGTTATTACTGGGTTCATAGGGTTCAAAATCACCTATGCCAAAAGTTTTGGTCTGCAATACTTTTCTGATCAGCTTGCCAAGTACAGAATCAGCATATTTGCCGCTGATCATGTTGCTCTGATAATCTGCTTCGTGTTTCACAGAATAAAAGACTTTGCCCCGGGGATGGATTAAAAAAAGATCATCATAGTTATACTTTCGGATGTATTTGGCAAAAAAATCATCTTCTTCTCCGCCTTGCTTGGGCGCAATGGCTTCCTCCAGCTTCATCGTGCTGATGATGGCCCAGTTCAATCCCCTGATTTCTATCGGATCATAACTGGCCAGTTTCAAGTCTCCGGTACAGCCGATTTTTATCCTCTGACCGGATTTGCCTTGCAGCGCCATCTCAATTTCAGGGTTGGATTTTTTTTCGCCAATTTTGCCTTCTTTGAGTACCCTGTTGTTGCGGTAAGTGGTCTTTCCGTCAAGTCTGCCGACAAGATAAGCTTCTCCTGTCTTTTCCATCCCTTCATGTTGCTGCATGATAGTGTTGATTTTTTCTATTGACATCTGAAATGCGACATAACCTTTCACTTTCCGACGCGCATCTCGTATTTTGCCTATCATAAAAGCGGCGTACTTATTGTCGGAGGGCGCATAAGACTCAAAATCGGCAATCACGATATCCTCGGCCCCCGGAGATTGAACCGTCTGAAAAGCTTTTCCTAGCCCTGAATGTTTCAGTTCACTTTCAGGGAGATTTATCCCCAGATCAGATTCCTTGGCAACAGTGTAAACAATACAGCCATCAGAGTGAATGAGAAAAATATCATGCCAGCCATTGGCCTTCATAATATCCCTCATACGGGAGTCATACTTTTCCGCAAGGGCATTCCACTCAGGGGTCAGCGTCTTCTCTCCTGCTGCCTCGAATATTTCATGAAACTCGGTTATGGCTGCCGTAACACAGGGATCATTCCTGAGTAACTGCAACTCCTTCATCATCGTCTCAAGATAATCCCTGATATGTGCTTTCCGGATCTCCTGAGAAATTGCCAATTTTTCAAAAGCCTTTTCTATGAAGACAGCTACGGTTTCTGCCAGAATACTCATATCTCCTTTGCGTTCGATAAAAAAGTCCTCAATATAGGCTTTTTTGATTTCACGCACCGCCTCAAGCTGTTCATAGGACTTTGACATAAGGGCATCTGTGGAGAGCTTGCTGCCCCACAGCCCCAGAAGAATAAGGGGAATAATGCCTGTCATAAGAAACAGAGCAATGAGTTTGGGTTTCATTTTAATATCTCTGAGCTTAATCATCTTATTTCTCCTTGAAAGTGTTAGGTGTTGGGTGTCAGGTGTTAGGTGTTAGGTGTCAGGTGTTAAGTGTTAAGTGTTAGGTGTCAGGTGTCAGGTGTCAGGTGTTAGGTGTCAGGTGTTAGGTGTTAGGTGTTAAGTGTCAGAAATAACATGACGGATGAAATTTTATGATTCATCATTGTTTGATCCCTCAGACACTGAACACTTCCTTATCCTCAACACATCGGACCAGCCGGGCAATATCCAGAATGAGCGCCACGGTTCCGTCTCCCAGAATGGTTGCTCCGGAAAAACCTTCCACTTCCCGGTATATTTTCCCCAGAGTCTTGATCACGGTCTGATACTGTCCCATGACACGATCCACACCGAATCCGACCCTGCCGTCCCTGGACTCAACAACAATAATCTGCTCAATGGCAGGATTTTTTCCCTCGACCATAAACATCTCCCGCAAACTCAGATACGGAATGATCTCTCCCCTGAAATTCATCATATTCCGCTGCCTGGCGCTGTTCAGATCATCATGGGCCAGTTCCACACATTCTTCCACTATGGAAAGCGGAAATACAAAAAAGCCCTCATCCATTTTCACCAAAAGACCGTCAATGATCGCCAGCGTGAGCGGCAATTTGAGGGTCACGGTGGTTCCTCTTCCTTTTTTACTGCTGATTCCCACAGTTCCCCGGAGGTTCTCTATGGTTCGTTTTACAACATCCATTCCCACGCCTCGGCCGGACACGCCGGAGAGTTGCTTTGCAGTGGAAAGTCCCGGTATGAATATCAGCGAAAATATTTCCTTATCAGTCAGCTTCGCATCTGGAGATATCAGACCTTTTTCCATGGCTTTGGCCCGGATATCTTCGGGATTGATACCTGAACCGTCACCGGATATCCGGATAAATACATTAGGGCCGGAATGTTCTGCCGCGAGATGAACCGTTCCCTGTCTTGGCTTTCCCAGACTTTCTCTGACATTCGGAGGCTCTATCCCGTGATCTATCGTGTTTCGAATAATATGCATCAGCGGCTCATTCAGCTGATCAATGACGGTCTTATCCAGTTCAGTGTCTCCTCCCTCGATCACCAGGACAGCTTCTTTGTCCAGTTCGTTGCAAAGGTCCCGGACCAGGCGTTTGAACTTGGTGAAAATAGTTCCGATGGGCAGCATACGGATACTCATTGTGTTGTTCCGAATCTCCCCGGTAAGACGCTCAACCTCCTCGGCAATGGAAATTAGTTCCGGTTCGTTTTGAAAAGAAGCTTTCTGACTGAGACGGGCCTGGACCGTGACCAGTTCACCGACCAGATCCACAAGGCTGTCCAGTCTTGCCGCAGGCACTCTGATGCTCGACGCCGTCGGCTTTTCCCGACGGCCGCCAAGCATCTTCTTGACATGCTTTTGTTCGGCCAGGGCAGATTCCACCGCTCCCACCTCAACTTTTTTCTCCTCTACCAGCATTTCTCCGAACAGTTTTTTTGTTTCAAGGACCTGATTCAGATCATCTGTTGACAGATCACCCCGATCAACCAGGATTTCCCCAACTTTTTTGTAAATTGTATCACTTTCTGATCCGGTCTCATCAATCATTTCAATATCAATTTCACAGTTGTCTTCAACAAAGATGAACACATCTTTTATCGAATTGATTCCCTTTGAAGTGGTAAGAATGATATCCCAGGATGTGTAGCAGGCTTCGGGATTAATATCCTCCAATGTCGGAATGTCGTTAATCTGAGCCACCACACTGCAATATCCGATTCCGCGCAGTTCATTAAGTAAGAGGATAGGATTTGTGCCGTTGGTAAAAATATCAGATCCCGGATGAAACCGAATCCGGTAGGTGACATTCTTATGAAAATCGGAATCTGAAATTTGAACCAGTTCCGGGTTTTCAGTTTCCAATTCCGAGTTTTCAGTTTCCGGTTTCCGGTTTCCAGTTTCCAGTTTCCAGTTTCCAGTTTCCAGTTTCCAGTTTCCAGTTTCCAAAAGCAGATTTCTGAAAGAATGAATGATTTCGGATTTGGATATCTCATCACTCTCAGCTTCGTCGAGCATCGCTTTTATATGATCCAGGGAAGACAACGTCAGGTTCATCAGTTCTTTGGAAACAGAAAGTTTTCCATCACGCACCAGTTCAAAAACTGTCTCTATTTCATGTGTGAAGCGTGCGATATCATCGAATCCGAACATTGCCCCCGAACCTTTGATCGTATGCAGTGCTCGAAAAATATTTCCTATCAGTTCCGTATTCTGAGGTGTTTCCTCCAGTTCCAGCAAAGATGCTTCAAGCTTTGCAAGAAGCTCCTGAGCCTCTTCTCTGTAGGCTTCTCTGTGTCTATCCATGAAAAAACCTTTCTGATTGAAAATTGAATATTGCAGTAAGCACAGCCAACCGCAGATTTACGGGAAATCAGAAGCACATCTGATATGCTGAAACCGTCTCGGAAGATTTAAAATCGGTTCTCCGTAATTACGGTTGTCAGCACTAAGAGATACTCAATATTCAATAATTATCCCAACACTTTTTTCACTACAGCCACAAGTTGTTCCGGTCTGAAAGGCTTTACAATCCAGCCTGTGGCACCGGCTGCTTTGCCTTCCTGTTTCTTGGAAGCCTGAGATTCCGTGGTCAGCATGACAATCGGAATAAATTTGTATTCAGGTTTACTTCTCACTGCCCGGATGAGTTCGATACCGTCCATGTTTGGCATGTTAAGGTCAACGAACATCATGCGGACACGGGGCCCTTTCAGTTTGGACAAAGCGTCTGCCCCGTCCACCGCCTCTACTACCTCATAGCCAGATCCTCTCAGCGTAAAACTCACCATCTGGCGAACGCTGGCCGAATCATCCACTGTCATAATAATTTTTTTATTCATTCCCTGTTTCCTCCTATCCAAAGGCAGGTCTTGTAAGAATCCGGAGTGCAACCGGAAAGACGAAAATATCCCGCGTCTTCCACAGTCTGATTGAAAACCTGTGATGCTTCGCTGCTCAGTGTAAGCTTTTTATTCAGATTCAAAGCTGTGCGGTGAGCCGAACAGAGCAACTGAAGACAGGAAAGATCAACGGCTGTCACATTTTCAATCCTGATGCGGACATTGTCTAATGTTTCCAGTGACCTTATCAGCATCTTCCTGAGTTCGGCCGCATGCTCTATGGTCAGCTCACCGCCAATCGTCAATATGCCCATATCACCTGATGGCTTCAATTCGAAATTCATGATCATCTCCGTTTGCATGTTTGGTGTCCGGTGAACACCGGGTATTTAATCAACCCAAGAACCGCCTTAAAAAAGTTCCACGTTGTCCCCGATATCGTCTTTGTCAGGAACAATTTCGACATGATCCTTTTTTTTCCCATGTTCTTGTTCCGATTCTTCTTCTCTGACAAGAATCGGGATATCCTTCTGCTTAATATATTTTTCATGAATACCTCGCTCCTGCCGCATGGTGTATCGCTTCGCCAGTTTCTTTGTTTCAGATGACAATTTCTCAAAATCTTCCCCGACCCGATGCTCAATCATTCGGGCAAAATCTTCCAACTGACGGAGCTGTCCTCTCAGTTCTTCAGCCAGTGCAGGGAGAAAGTCAAGGGTGGAAATTATCTTTGTAATAGCGTCATTCAGGGTCTCCGCGCGTTGAAATAGTGCTGAAGAATCTGTTCTGTACTGTTCGTATGCGCGGGTGATGTCCTGAATTCCCATGTCCAACGATCCGTTATTCTCTGTCCCCCGGGCTTCACCTATGTAGCAGGTTCCCATAGCCTGAACCGAAGCGGAGACGGATTCCAGAATTTCTGCCACCCGGGTCGCAAAAAGATTTGACTGGTCAGACAGGCTTTTGACTTCTCCCGCGAGTACCTCAAGGGTTCTTCCGCCTTCCCCCAGGTGCAATGCCTTCACAATGGCATTCAGGGCCACCAGATGGGTTTCAAAACTGATTTCCCGGACATGCTCTATATAGCCTGAAAGCCTGGCCGTTGTTTCGGAAGCTTCGAGCGCTGTGGCGTGAATCCCTTCAACCAGACCGGTTCCCTGGCTGAGCAGCTGATGAAGGTCCAGAAGAGCGGACTGAAGTACTTCAAATTCCAGAGAAGAACCATTGTCTGACCCTGAAAGTCCGAAACCTGAAAGACTGTGTATGAGCCTGCCCACTTCTTCGTGAATTTTTCCAAACGCCCTCAGACTCTTGTCATACACCTTCTCAATATCTGATATTGTCTGCTTTAACTGCGCGCACTGGATTCCCACGATTGTATAAGCGTCGCAGAATTTTTTTGTATCTTTATGATCAGATGGTTTTTCCGCACAAAATTGTTCCACATCATAAAGTGCGTTGATGATATGAGATATTCGCTGACTCATGCTGTCATGGATCTGAATTCCTGCCACAATTTCACCAATTTGATGAGATACTTCCTGTGTGTGCGCACCAGCTTGTTCCAGAACCTCAAGAGAAAACCGCATTAGCTGCTCAATTTCCCGGCCTGAATTTTTCACAGCTTCCTGGGCACCGTCCGCTACTTTACGCAATTGGCTAAGAGCATCGGAAATCTTGTCATGGACAGCCATCTGGCTGTTGCGCGTGGCTTCGGCATCCTCTCGGATGTTTTCACCGATTTTAATAATCTTTTCAGAAAGATGTAGCGTTTCATGAGAAACCACCGTAAACATATCCACGAATTGTGCCGACCGGGAACTTTCCACACCGATATTTAGCCCCACCACTCTGAGGAACATACCGATTTTTTTAACCATTTCACATATTTTATAAAGATCGCCGAGATGTCTGATGACCCTGCTGACATGATCGATATCAGTAAGAATCTGGGCCTGATAATTTTTAAAATCTGCAAGTGATTCTTTAGCAACCTGTTCAATTTTGACAAGGGGATCTTCTTCTGAACCGCCTCCGAGCAGCCTGACGGTTTCGAGGGTCTGTTGTGAAAGGGTTGTGGCTTCAAAATAAACAGATTCGATATCCTGCCCCAGCCGGATAAACTTTGGCTCAACATGCTTACAGGTTGCTTCCAGAGAATTGGCCAAAACGGATAGGGAAATGGTTGTTATTTCAGAAGCCCTGAGTTCTGATTCTGTATGAGCAGACAATTTTTGTCTTCCTTTTTCCATAAAAGAAAGGGAAAATATTTTTTTAAACAGCCATGCTTTGTAACGTTTAAACAGCAACGCAAGGGTCCGTCCTTTTTTGTAATATTTCATAAATGTTCTTCTTTCAATACGTTGGACAGTTTTTGTAACTTATTGTTTTTATTAGGGCCGACGTTTTTTTATGTTAAGGATTAAAGTCTTTTAATTTCAATAAATTAAAATTTTGTCATTCCTGATTTTCAAAAACTGTCCGAAGTATTGTCTTTAAGACTTGTTCTTTTATCGGAAATTATAAAATTTGTAACATCTGCACGGATTGATTTAGTAAGGATTAAAGCAGGTTGTTCATCATAACCTCAATTCTTACCAAAGGAATCTCTGCAAATCTTGTTTTTTATAGGAAATTATAAAAAACAAGATGTCAGGTATCAGAAAAGAAAGTGTCAGGTATCAGAAAAACTTTCTGAAATTCTATGTTCTGAATGCTTCGGAGATTCAGAAAATTCCACTGCTCACTCCTGCTCTTTCTTCCGCTTTAAAAATTTATGGTTTTTTTCATATTTTAGCAAGCTTTTCTGTATTGCAAATAAAGAACTATCTGAAGTAACAAAAAAATATTTTTTAAAGATTTCAATCCAAGACTTGTCATGGTCAGTCTGAGCAGCTTCTGAAAAATCCAACTTCGGCGTTTTTTGAAGTCTGTATTAATAGTTATGAAGGCGAAGAAAGACATATCTCTCTGGATAAAAAAAGGTCAGAAAAATTTTTGGAGAAATTTTTTTCAGACAGCGGAGGAAATCAGCGGGCAGACAGCCTGCCTGCCTATGAACAGACAGGCTATCTTATACGTTTTTAAAATAATACTTTTAAGGCGTCGGAAGATGTATGAACCTTATTTTATGTGTTTACAAATTTGGTTTATTTCTCTTTTTTCTTACAGCATCCTTCATTTGTCAGTTTTCACCTCACTGCATAACAATTTTTCAACTTGTTCCACAGGCCGGAAAAAGTGTGAACCAGTTTTCAGCTTCTGCGAAGGATGCCTTTTTTTCTTACAAGGCAAGCATTGTACTTCTTCCAAAATTTTTTCTTAAACAGACGTGATCTGCCAGTTACAACAAAACATGAAAGTCTGAGCAAATCACAGAACTGCATAACCCGGCCCGTCCCCTCCTTCCGGGCATGTCCAGGTAATATTCCTGTAAGGATCCTTAATATCACAGGTTTTGCAATGAAGGCAATTGGACGGATTCAGTTTCAGCTGACGCCGGGATGTTTTTTCATCTGTCTCAATTTCATATACATTTCCCGGACAAAATCTCGTACAAGGGTTTTTATAGGTTTCATAACACGCATTGACACAAAGGTTCGGATCATGAACAATGATATGCGGGGGCTGATCTTCCCTGTGCATGGTTTTGGACAGATACACTCCCGTCAGTTTATCCACATACAAAACCCCGTCAAGAGTATTTTTGTTAAAATCAGTCCGCCCGCGATTTTCCCTGGCCTGTTCAAAGGTAGTGCAATCTTCCTCGGAAGGCAGTCGGTCGCGTATTCCTTTCCCTTTGGTAAAATACTGGGCCCCAAGATGGATAAACTTAGCAGGCACTTTTTTTGAAAGGGCCTGGGAAAAATTTCTTCCTTCATAAATTTCTTGTCTTGCCCAGCTTTTTTCAAACAGCTGGGGATAATACTCAAGGGTTTCCCGGGTGAAACTGTCTTTTTCAAGGGCCTTGGCGCACGCTTCCGCGGCAAGCATTCCCGACTTCATGGACACATGAATCCCCTTGAGCGCCGGAGAATTCTGCATGGCCGCACTGCCACCGATAAACATGCCGCCGTGGGTGGCAAGCCTGGGCATGGTAAAATATCCGCCGGTAGAAACTGTCCTTGCTCCCTGTTCAAGAACTTTTCCGTTTCTGATGATATCCGCTACAAACGGATGCTGCTTGAATTTCATGAATTCATCATAAAGATCAAGCATGGGATTCTCATAAGAAAGCCCCACAAGAAATCCCAGGGCAATCTGATTTTCTGTCATTTCATAGATAAAACCGCCCCCTGGAATGTTCAGTCCCAGGGGATAACCAAACGTATGAATATCATTGCCGTCACTTGTGGCAAAATAATTGTCCTCAGGCAGCTGAATGACTTCTTTGATGCCTGTTTCGTACACCTGGGGCATTTTACCGGAAAAAATATCAAGTTTTTGCCCAATCTCCTGGGTCAGACTGCCCCTTGCGCCCTCTCCGAACACGGTGACCTTTGCAAGAAGATCCATTCCCGGCTCAAAATTCCCCTTAGGCTCTCCATCTTTTCCAAGGCCCTTGTCTCCTGTTCGGACACCGACAATTGTTTTCTGATCCGGAGCATAAAGCACTTCTTTTCCTGCAAAACCGGGAAAGATATTGACGCCCATATCTTCGGCGATTTCGGCAAGCCATTTTGTAAACCGGGAAAGACTGATCACATAAAAGCCTTTGTTGTGCATGTATTTGGAAATAAACGGAAGGCGGCGGGAGTTGTTTTGGGTCAGAAAATAGAATTCATCTTCCCTGACCGTGGCCTCAATGGGGCATCCCTTTTCCATAAAATCCGGGATAAGTTCTTTCAATGCAATGGGATTCAGGACAGCCCCGCTCAACGCGTGGGACCCGATATCCGCTCCTTTTTCAATAAGCGCGACTTCAAGTTCTGTGTTTTTCTCTTTCGCGAGCTGCATGAGTTTAATGGCACCGGCAAGGCTTGCAGGGCCTCCGCCCACGAAAAGTATGTCAAATTCTATGCTTTCACGTTCTGTATTCATTATTGTTTCACCGTTGTCAGTTTCAATTTCAATTGAAATATGAAACCGATTGAAAATTTGGGTTCTGTGATTTTTCTGAGGAGAATGATTTGAAATCTTTCTCCGCTGTTTTGGGATTAATAAAATGAGCAATCTGTTTTCAGTTGTCAGTCAGCTTTTGGCGGGCGCATGTTTCCATGACTGCTGCTTTCTCCCCTGCCGGAAAGGACATCTGATGTCTTGATGGCTGAATCTGAAAGCTGATGGCTCAGTTTAAAAATTATGCTGTTCTGACACCGTTCCCTGGTTATAAATGAACCTTGTTAATAAAAAATTTCCTTTTGCGGAAAGGCAATATAGGAATAAAGGCGTTTGTGTGTCAAGTGGTAAAGAACAAGTTTTACAGGGCAGAACAGTTTTATGACAAAAAATATATATGCTTGTAAAAGATAAATATTATAAGCAGTTAAATCTTTAAAACGATAATCAGATTTTTTTTCTGTCCGACCGGATCGGATAAAAAAATCCGGGCAGTGTTCTAAAAACAGAGCTAAATATTATAACCATTTGAATTAATTATTTAAATATTGCAAAAAGTCCAGCTTTGGAACACCACCAAAAACCTGATTATTGAGTTTAAAAAAAGAAAATGCTCAAAGGTAGCATATCACCACCCTCAAATACTCTTTCTGCCCTATTGATTTATTTATACCTCTGTTTTATGAAATGAGTTAATCATGGCTTGCAGGCAGTCTGTTAATCATAGCAGCCTGTTTTCAAAAAAAATCAAATTTATTTTATGACAAATTCATCAGGAATTGAAAGGAGGAGAAAATGGGCAGGTCATCAAAAATTTTAGTGGGTCTGATTGTTTTTTTTATGAGCGGATCATTGGTGGTTTTTAATAACATCAACGGATATTACACTTTTA
Source organism: Desulfonema magnum (assembly GCF_017377395.1). GTDB lineage: Bacteria > Desulfobacterota > Desulfobacteria > Desulfobacterales > 4be13 > Desulfonema_C > Desulfonema_C magnum. Next base: position 3,453,984 of record NZ_CP061800.1, read on the forward strand.
TTGCCATGTGTCTGGCAATTTTATCTGTGTTTACGTTAATTGATTCTTTTTATTACGATATGTTAGAAGAACCCAATGAAAATTTTGAATTAACTGTGAAATCTATCTCCAAGCTCTTTTCTTTGGCTGCTTATTCCATAAAAATTCATTCTGCCACGTTTGCGCCGAATATTTATTTTGATCCGAGGGTGTTTAATGATTTAAAAGCAGCAAAAAAACGAGGGGTGAAAATAGAGATTATTCTTTCCGAACCCGGGATCAATCCGAGATCTGTAAAACCCGATTCTCCCAAAAAGCAAGATAATTTCAGGATGTTTTGGTCCTGGGCAGATGCAGGAACCATATCCGTTATTCACCTAAATGAGAGGCAGTATCCGCATTTCATCATTGTTGATGATATTCATGTGCGAGTAGAAAAAAAGCACAAAATAACAATCGGTGATGACCCGAAACAGATAAAAAGAAAGGCGATAACCCGATACATAGATGTTGACACGGCAGAGAAACATTTAAAATCTTTTAATCTTCTTAAATCGTTAAATAAAATGCAGACTGCCATTTAATTTGATATCTTTTGGGTCAGTTCAGGGAGACGCGATTTACTATTATCCCTTTTCTTTTTGAAGGAGGACAAAGGGCTGCTGATAAATATCGAGGTGAAATCAGATGGAAGTCAATTTTTTTAAATGGACAGAGGGGATTCTCAATAATTTCTCCAACTGCTTAATCTGCAAAAACTATGAATCCCTGCTTTGGTTTGTATCCATAGGTATTGCGCTTACGATTATTGCTCTGAATCTGAAAATTCCCTCATATGAATTACTGCAAAAAATCTATACCGGAGAGATTTTTCCAAGTCTTCCGGTGGATAACAAAAAATATCTCCGGCAGGTACGTTTGTATATCAGACTGCTTTTTTTTATAGAAAACGCAGGCATATGTTATTTTCTTGCCACAATCTGTCTGGTCCTGCTGACCACCTCTCCGCAGCCTCTCCGGCCGCCCTATATCTTATTATCCAATTTAACCTTTCTGCTTGTTGTCATTCCCACAGTTCTGATCGGATTGTATTACAGCTATCTCAAAATTTTTAAAAAAATGTAGAAAAAATTGGCAGCCGTCATTTGTCAGTTGCCCCCCTTCGACAAGCTCAGGGTACTGCGTTCCTTCGACAAGCTCAGGGTTTCCTCACGGCGTTCCCTGAGCTTGTCGAAGGAAACGCCGTGAGGAACCCCGTGAGCCTGCCGAAAGGGGGGAACAACATCGGGCAAAAAATAATCAATAGATAGAAAAAATTTTCAGGCCCCCGCGGAGGACAGGACGAACGGGCAAGAAACCCGGCTTTTCCGACCGGGGAATAGTTCGTCCGGGAAAAAAGCCGGGTTTCTCCGCTGTCCCGCACGCAGCCCGGAAACCGCGGACGGGGAAGAAATCCGGCTTTTCCGGCCGGGGGGAATATTTCGTTCGAGGAAAAAAGCCGGGTTTCTCCGCTGTCCCGCACGCAGCCCGGAAACCGCGGACGGGGAAGAAACCCGGCTTTTCCGCCAGGTGAAATACTACGTCCGGGGAAAAAGCCGGGTTTCTCCGCTGTCCCGCACGCAGCCCGGAAACCGCGGAGGGCGAAGAAACCCGGCTTTTACGACCGGGATACACTTCCTCCGGGGGAAAAAGCCGGGTTTCTCTGCTCTCCCGCACACTGGACGGACACAGCGAAGGGCGAAGAAACCCGGCTTTTACGACCGGGATACACTTCCTCCGGGGGAAAAAAGCCGGGTTTCTCCGATTTCCCGCACTCATCCCGGAAACTTTTTGATCTGCTGATAATAGCAAAAAATAAAATTTTTAGACAGGCAATGTCAGAATTTATTTGTTCGGACACCAGTTTTCATGCTTGTGCGAAGATTTGCTCATACAATTTTCGCAGGCGTTTGGCAATCATAGGCAAGGCGTAATTCCGCCTGATATGTTCACGGGCATGATATCCCAATCTGACACGAGATTCAGGATCACGAGACAGCGTTATGACGGCATTTTCCAGCGCGGAGATATCATGGGGCGGGACAAGCCAGCCATTCTCATTGTGGGTGATGACATCGGATGCTCCCCCGACATCCGTGGCAATGGCAGGAAGTCCCGCGGCCATGGCTTCCAGCAGGGCGTTTGATAATCCCTCCGCGGCCGAAGGAAGCACAAAAATATCCCCAGCCTGCAAATAAGGAGACACATCCTCAACACTGCCGAGAAAGCTGACCCCTGGCCCGGCCATTTGTTCAAGTCCGGCCCGTTCAGGCCCGTCACCAGCCACAAGGAGCAATGCATTGGGACATATCTGCCGCACCCCCGGCCAGAGGGTCAGGAGATGAGGAATTTGTTTTTCAGGTGACAGTCTTCCTGTAAAGATTACAACAGGAGTTCCGGTCAGATTCAGTTCTCTTCTCAGCTCTTCTCTGTCCTGAGCGGACAAGGGGCTGAAGCGTGTGGTATCAACCCCGTTGGGAATGAGAACGCGACGGGAACCAGGAACACCTGACAACGCCAGTTCCGTGTCAATTTCCCGGGTGATTGCCAAAAACATATCAAAATGCCGCCGAAATTTTTCCAGGCGCTGTTTGCCCAACACCCCGCGTCTGAGCCGTTCAATATCACCCAGACCGGCTTTGCCGCCGCCCCCCAGAATCTTAGCGACAACAGGTGTGCCAAACAAATGTTTGGCAGCCAGAGCCGTGGTTGCCGGTGAAATCAGTCCGTGCGTGTGGACAATATCAGGGCGCAGCCTGCCCAGCAGATATAATGCGCCCAGGGTGAAACTCAGAGACGCTGTCACTTTGGGACCGGGTACGGGGAGACGGTAAACAGGGATACCGTGAACCCGCTCAAACGCTACCAGACCCGGATCCCGTCTCGTGATCACATGAACATCCACGCCCTGGTCCCGGAGCAGGGGCGTTAAAGCCGCGAGCTGACGTTCTGCGCCGCCAACACGCGGATAATAGCCGTGACTGATCATTACCACACGAATAGGATTTCTCATAAGACTTTCTCCCGTCCCCGCAGGACAGCCAGGGTCTGACCGAACAGTTTCCGGTTTGTGAGCCAAAGCACAGACACATACAGCAATGCTCCCCATATCACCATCAGCAGCAGACGAATCACCGGAGCGAATGATGAAATCTGCAAACGCAGGAGAAAAAGCCCTGTGAGCATCACTGCCGCGCCTGTGGCAGCCGGTCGGAGGGCTGTCCAGAAGGCCCCCGGCCGGATAACAATCATGCGGCTGGCAATGACAAATTGCAAAATGGCAGCTAAAAATGATATGATTAACTGTCCCACCGCGACATAAAAAATATTGTAGCCGGCCGCTATCCAAAGCACCGGGATAAGCAGCAGCGTCTTGACCAGGCCCACCTGATTTGCAATCATGGGCCGGCCCGTGGCTTTGTAAACCTGGTCAGCATTGGCGCTGAGGGAATTTATCAGGGCATAGAGCGACAACGCCTGCATCACCGGAACGGCCGGTGCCCAGCGTATTGTATAAAAAACTTCCACGAATTCCGGAGCCACAACAAACATTCCCAGTCCTACGGGAACACTGATAAGGGAAACATATTGCAGCGTGGTTAAAAAAGCCTTGCGTAAGGTGTCCTGGTCATCCTGAAGTTTGGTATAAGTCGGAAAAATCGCCTGGCCCACCACTGACTGAATACTGTAAATCACAAGATACGGCAGTTGAAAGGCCATTGTGTAAAACCCCAGTTGTACCGCGTCCATGCGCCGGCCAATGATGAGATAATCTATGTTTTTATAGATAACATGCAGAATCTGGAACACGCCAATGTGCATTCCGTAGCTGATGAGGGACCGGGCGATGTTTAAATCAAACATGATACGCGGACGCCACTGACCCACAATCCAATACAGCACCGTGGCAGTGAATGTGCCGGCCATCTGTCCGCAGACCAGACTCCATACGCCAAAACCGGTGACGGCCAATCCTATGGAAACAGTGCCTTTGGCAAACCGCTGGGTGATTTGCGGAATCACACGCCGCCGAAAATCCAGTTCCTTTCTCAGCCGTACTTCATGAATGCTGCCCAGGGCAGAAATAACAAAGACCACAGAAAGCATTCGGATAATGGGCGTGACCCGGGGTTCTTGGAAAAAGACTGAAATCAGCGGCGCTGTCAGGAGAACAATGACCGTCAGCAGGAGGCCCATCAGCACATTCAGACAGAATGCCACATTGGCTGTCCGCTCCGGATGCTTCTGCCGGTAAATCACGGCCTCCCCGATACCCAGGTCTTTCAGGTTGCTGAGATAATTGATGACAAGAAGTCCCAGCGCCATCAGGCCAAAATCCTTTGGAACCAGCAGACGGGCAAGAATAACCGTGGTCAGGAAAATCAGACCTTTGCTGAAAGCAAATGAGACATAGTTCCATAACGCGCCTTTTACAGCCGCCTGAGCAAGTTTAAAATGTTTCATGTTTCCATTTCAGAATGTTAATTCTCGTAGGAATAGCCTGCCAAAAAGTCAAACCGAGCCATTCGTGTCCTGACAATTTCAATAAGCCCGGGTTCCCATTGAATTTCATGGCGGCTCTTTACAGGAGATTTATAAACAATACTGGCACAGGCTTTTGCATACTCCGCAGAAATGCCCGCGCCTAAGAAGCGGCAGGTCTGAGTGAGTTCTTGCTCAGGATTTTCAATAAACGCTTCATGCCTGACAAACAAGATGTCAGACGGATTAATATATTTCCGGACATCATTAATTCGCCGGCAGGCAGAGAAATAATTGTCAATGTAATGCATTAAGGTGTTTTGCCTATTGTGCCGCAAAAATCTTGTGCTGATGTTGTCATAAGGATTTCTGATAACCACAATCAGCTTTACACTTGTGTCAACGGTCCGGCGCAGTTGTTGAAGCAGTCCGGGGTTGGCTGTCAGTCTTTTGGCTGTCATTCCTCCTTTTTTGTCTCCGATGATTTGAATTTTCCGGCAGGTCCCCTGCCACTGACCAGGGACAGCATAAGAATAATACGCTTTGCCCCGTCGTCCGTCTCGTATCCGGCCGGCCCGGGCATGGGAATGAGATTTTGCCAGAATAAGATGATACATATCTGTTTTGCCGAACCCCGCGTCAATGTATTTAAGGGCATCCAGATCATCTGAAAGCACAATATCAGGATGTGCGTCAAGCAGCGCGGAGATAAGACTGTGACCGCTTCTGGAATGTCCCATGAACATACAAAATGTTTTTACATCCTGAAAGGTGTCTTCTTTGATAAGATGTCTGATGCGGCTTGTATGATAACGCCGGATCAGGGGCCGGCCGTAACAGAGCCAGGCCATGTTCAGCACCGGATATATTTTTCCATATTTGACTTTGTTGTAATAAGGTCTCAGGCGTTTCTTTGCCTTGCCTAAGCCCTGAATCTCTTTTTTCATTATTTTTTCCTTTCCACTTCAGTTCTCGTAAGAATACCCTTCCAGAAAATCAAACTGCGCGATCCGGGCTTTTACAGCGTCAACAAGGTGCGGAGGCCATTCTGTCTCATGGCGGCTTTTTACGGGAGATTTATAAACAATGCCCGCGCAGGCATTCAGGTAATCCGCGGTGGTTTCAACGCCTAAAAAATGACAGATATCATGCAGATACTTTGAAGGCTCCTCAACAAAGGCTTCGTGTCTGACACAAAACATATCTGAATCAGGTATGCGCTGCCGGATGTCATGAATGGTGTGGCAGGCTGAAAAATAATTCTCAATCATATATGTCAGGGGTTTGTCATCCCGCAGGAACATGGTGGTGATGTTATCATAAGGATTTCTGGTGACAAGAATCACCTTAACCTCTGTTTCCGCTGTGTCTCGTAATTGCTGAAAAAGTTTTGGTTTGGAACTGAGTCTCACAGTTGTGGACCCGCCCCGCTTATCCCCGATGACCCGGATTTTCTCATATCGTCCCTGATACTGACCCGGAACAAGATAGAGGTGCTGTTTGCCATGACGTCCGCTTTTTTTTCGGCCTGTCAGGGAGCGGGACCTTTTCAGGATAAAATGAAATATCTGTTCCCTGCTGAATCCCGCGTCAACATATTTGAGTGCGTCAAGTTCATCCGAAAGAATAATATCCGGGTGCGCGTCAAGCAGACTGCCAATGATGGTGTGGCCGCTCCTCGGATGGCCGATGAATATGCAAAATGTCCTTACCTCTCGGAATACATCCTGTGAGATAAGATTCCTGATACTGCGGGAATGATACCGCCAGATCAGGGGACGGGCAAGATAAAGCCATGCTTTGTTCAGCTTTTTATAGTTTTCTGTGTATCTTATTCTGTTATAATAAGGTCTCAGGGACTTTTTTAGTTTAGATAAAACCTGATGTGTTGTTGCCATGTTTTTCTTTTCACTTTTCAATGATGTCATTCCTGTAAAAGCCCTGAAAGGGCGTGTTTATAAAATCCGGGGCAATGCCCGATGCTTTTTCGCAAATTTTTCCGGAGTGCGAAAAATGCTTTTTCGCCAGTCTCTCCGGAGTGCGAAAATGCTTTTTCGCCATTTTCTCCGGAGTGCGAAAATACTTTTTCGCAAATTTTTCCGGAGTGCGAAAATGCTTTTTCGCCATTTTATCCGGAGTGCGAAAATACTTTTTCGCAAATTTTTCCGGAGTGCGAAAATGCTTTTTCGCCATTTTATCCGGAGTGCGAAAAATACTTTTTCGCAAATTTCTCCGGAGTGCGAAAATGCTTTTTCGCAAATGCAAAAATAAAATTTTTGCACTCCGGATTTATGTCTCATTCCTCGGTTTTCCCTCTTATTCCGAGGCTTTCTGCAATTGCCATGATTTTTGCCACAAAAACAGCTAACGAGTCAAAATTCATGTCGCTGTTACCTGTCTGAAGCACTTTAAGTTCATGAATTTCCGGCAGTTGTGCTGCCAAGTCAGGGAGCCTCTTAATAAGGCGGCGCATCAGGTCACGGTCATTAATCAGATTATGGATTTCCTGCTTGGATCGGGAGATGTTGATTTCCCTTTCCATCTGGGCGGTTTTGACACGATTGGCTTGTTCCTCCAGTTCCAACTGAACCTGTTTTTCCTGTTGCCGACGAAGCAAAACAGCTTCCAGCGCTTTTGTCTGTATCTGATTCGCTTGTTCCTGAAGCTGTAATTTCAATTCCGCTTCCTGCTTTCTAAGGGTCTTTTCACGTTCAATACGCTCCTGTTGAGACGTTGTCTTCATCACAGCAACACGGGTATCTTCGGCCATAGCGTGTAAGACCTCTTCAGTCTGCAATGTTTTTTCCCGGGCAGCAGCCTCCTTGTCGAGACGGAATATTTCCAACTGTGTTTCCTGAGATGTTTTCGCTGTCCAAGCTTCAATTCGTTTTTCTGATTCCTGTTTTGCCAGAGTGGTTTGTTCCTCAAGCTGAATTTTCTTTTGAAAGGTTTCCTGTTCCTTGACAAAACGCTGTGATTCTTCCGTGAGTTTCAGTTCCAACGCTTCTGTCTGCTTAGTTTGCTTAATGCGTTCAATTGCGGCCATGGCCTCGGCTTCACGGGTTTCGGCTGACTCACGGATTTCCAGCTCTTTTTGACGGACTTCGCTTTTCATCATAAGATGGCTTGTGCGGGCTGCTTTTTCCTGCTGATGACGAAAAGGGGCCTGTAAATCCTGCCACAGCCGTTGTGAACTGACCAAAGCCTCTCTGATCTGCACGGTGACGATTTTTATCCCCAGTCCCTCCTCTTCCCCTGATCCCTCAGTCTGCTGATTGCGTCCTTCGGTCACGGCTTTGAGGCGGGTGGTGAGTTCTTCAATAACCGGTGCTTTGTCTGTTAAGACCTCCTCCACACTCATTGTGGCGATTTTATCTTTGATGGCTGCTTCGGCCTGCTCGCCCAATTGTGCATTGACAATCCCCAGCGGATCACGATTATCAGAAAAGTCAAGTTTGCGATAGGCCACGGAAAAATCATCAATCTGCCATTGCACATAAGCCAGCACATTGATGCCCTGTTTCTCTTTGGTAATACAGTTCGCGACAACGCCAATGGTCTGCATCGCGGCCGGTACGACCAGATACGCATCTGTATTGGGTTTGTAACGGAAAGATGTGCCCAGTCCGATGGTCACAGGGTCTTTATGCCCGATGCGTGTATGAATCACATATGCGTTTGGCGGAACAATGATCCGCCTCCAAAACCAGCGTCCTGTCTCCCGCACCCGAATCGGCTCTTTTTCCAGTTGGAGTTCCTCAGAGGTCTTCAGTCGGGTTCCCGGTATCTGACTTTGCGGGGACGCGAACTGAGGAGCCGAAGAAGGAGTCTTTTTTTTATAAGAAGCTGCTCTTTCCCCCTTATCGGCCACTTCTGTTAAATTCCCTGCTTCTGAATCCAAATCCATATCAAAAGATAATTCCTCTAATTCACCTTCAGAGGCAGGTTCCCGTAGCATGATATTCTGTTCCTTAAAGACATCTGCGGCTGCTTTACGTTTCATTTTACATTTCCTCTGTGAATGTTAATGAACCTGATTTTTGCCAGTACTCCGGAAAACATCCCGGACAGAGTTACAAACCTCGCCCCCTGAGCCTCCGCCGGCTCCTGAGCTTGTCGAAGGACACCAATGATTGGCAAAACATCACTTTCCGGCAGGTTTCAGTTTCCAAAGCTTGGTGTTTCTGTAGATACCCGCTTCTGTGATGTGATAGCCCCCGACTTGCCGGCGTTTCATTTTTCCCAAGGTTCTGCTGAGTCTGATCTTCTGGCTTTTTTTACTGCCTTTGCCAAGATCAAACGAAATATCATTGTCAATGATCATCTGACGCAGATAATGCGAGTCAACCGCGTCCTCACCATATTTTTCCCACCACATATTGACAAAATCAAGAAAAAAGTCATTTTCTTTTTTCTGGTTCTCAGGCAGCGAACTCGGAGGAGGTGCTGAAATCCGGGCTTCAGAAAGATAACCGGGGCGGACAACCTCCAGAAAATTCACGCCTGTGGTCTCCTTTGTGATGCGGTTCGCTGTCAGCCTTGCCTGATGATCATCTGTAATTCCTGCCAGATTAGCTGCCTCAATCGCCACTTTGAATCTTCTCACGCTCAGATCAAACTGATCTCCGGTGACATGACGCGCCTCAAGCTTTTCCTTCATATTGAAATAGTCTCTGACCATCTGCTTGTACAGTTGCCTGGCAAGCGGGGTTTGAAGGAGTTTGCAAAGAAGCGCATAGCCCTGACGGGAAAACAGATAAATATATTCACTGCGGTTAAGCGCGTTCTTTGTATAAAAATTCAGAAGAAAATCATATAATTGGTCGTTATCGTTCTGAACGATAACGGATTTCAGGTTAAGAATGTCAACTTTTTCGTCAAACCAGTCAAGGTTTTTATTGATGACTTCATTAATGTGCATGAGTTCTCTTTCATGCAGTTCCGCAATTTGCTTTGCAAGAATACAGGGCTGATTGTCTCCGAACCCGCCGTAAATCTTTTTTACGGCATGATTGTTAATTGTCACAATTTCGTTACCCAACGTCAGTTCATTCATCATAAAAGCAGTCTCCTCTCTGCGTGAACCCGCGGTAAATTTTTCTTACGGGATGATTGTTAATGATTGTTAATCATTACTGGCAAAGGCATTTTTTCTATAAAAATTCAGAATAAAATCATATAATTGTTCGTTATCGTTCTGAACGATAACGGATTTCAGGTCAAACAACAGGCACTCGTTACGAGGCTCTGCCTCCCGTATAAAAAATCTGTTTTTTTTTGATTTTATCATGCCTGAGTCTCTTAGAGCGTGTTTGAAAAGTAAAGAATATGAGTAATCATAAGTGGCTGATTTTTTTGCCACGAAGGCACGAAGGTTCACGAAGTCTCTTTATGGCTGATTTTTTGCCACAAAGACACGGAGGCACGAAGGTTCACGAAGTCTCTTTGTGGCTGATTTTTTGCCACGAAGACACGAAGGTGCGAAGGTTCACGAAGTCTTTTTGTGGCTGATTTTTTGCCACGAAGACACGAAGGCACGAAGGTTCACGAAGTCTCTTTGTGGCTGATTTTTTGCCACGAAGACACGAAGGTGCGAAGGTTCACGAAGTCTCTCTGTGTCTCTTTGTGTCTTCGTGCCTTTGTGGCTGATTTTTTTGCCTCGAACACACGAAGGTTCACGAGGTCTCTTTGTCAGTTCGGAAGCACGTCAGATTCGTCAATCAAAACCGATAATAACATTCTTGTTTTTAAAATGCGGCAGCAATGCCTCCAGGGACCCGCCCTTTTCTGCATGGGCAATTCGGATTTCATCGGCCAGCTCCAGAATGAGTCTGTTTCTTATCTCTGCCCGCGCCGAGGTTATCCATTTCACAGACGCGTCAAAAGGGGAAAGGATTAAAAGCCGGTTTTGTCCCAGAGCTGTTTTTATTTCCGGTTCCCATCGTTTTTTCATGCCCCGGGCCAATGCGAGAATCATGGGCTGTTTGCCTTTTGCGAGGATTTGAAACACATCCTTTTCTATCTGGGAATGAAAACATGACATAACGCAGTTGCCCTTTTTCCGCTGCTCAATGGCCCAGTCGTAAGCTTTTACGATCATCTCCGCGGGGCATTTGCGGGAGCAGAGAAACGCTGTTTTACGAACATTTAAGATCGCTTTGTTTCCGAGAAAATGTAAATCAGAGGGTTTCATTGGTGTTCCTGTGTTTAAACGAGTCTTCATTTGCAGCTTTCAAACGGGCTGCTTTCTACTCAACTATCCGGAGGATGCCAGCCAGCCATCACCCAGTAACTTCGGACCTTTAAAGGATCAGAACTCAGGCAGAGCGTCTCAACTGTGGCCCGCCCAGTCGGTGTCCGTCCGATAATACAAATACCATCCTCACTCCATCGGAAATGCTGAGACCATACCTGAATACGCGGGTTGAAAAGAGGGACAATCTGATGTGCTTCCGGATCCGATGATTCAGTTTTATTCCCCTTATGACGATTACAGAAAGGACATGCCAGCCATAAGTTGGATTCATCATCACTGCCCTGTTTCGAGACAGGGATGATGTGTTTTGTAGCAGCAGGTTTGCAAGCCCCCGCCAAGCCCCGTGGGGGCGGCATATTTGTAGCAGCAGGTTTGCAAGCCCCCGCCAAGCCCCGTGGGGGCGGCATATTTGTAGCAGCAGGTTTGCAAGCCCCCGCCAAGCCCCGTGGGGGCGGCATATTTGTAGCAGCAGGTTTTCAAGCCCCCGCCAAGCCCCGTGGGGGCGGCATATTTGTAGCAGCAGGTTTGCAAGCCCCCGCCAAGCCCCGTGGGGGCGGCATATTTGTAGCAGCAGGTTTTCAAGCCCCCGCCAAGCCCCGTGGGGGCGGCATATTTGTAGCAGCAGGTTTTCAAGCCCCCGCCAAGCCCCGTGGGGGCGGCATATTTGTAGCAGCAGGTTTGCAAGCCCCCGCCCAGCCCCGTGGGGGCGGCATATTTGTAGCAGCAGGTTTGCAAGCCCCCGCCCAGCCCCGTGGGGGCGGCATATTTGTAGCAGCAGGTTTTCAAGCCCCCGCCAAGCCCCGTGGGGGCGGCATATTTGTAGCAGCAGGTTTTCAAGCCCCCGCCAAGCCCCGTGGGGGCGGCATATTTGTAGCAGCAGGTTTGCAAGCCCCCGCCAAGCCCCGTGGGGGCGGCATATTTGTAGCAGCAGGTTTGCAAGCCCCCGCCCAGCCCCGTGGGGGCGGCATATTTGTAGCAGCAGGTTTGCAAGCCCCCGCCAAGCCCCGTGGGGGCGGCATATTTGTAGCAGCAGGTTTTCAAGCCCCCGCCAAGCCCCGTGGGGGCGGCATATTTGTAGCAGCAGGTTTGCAAGCCCCCGCCCAGCCCCGTGGGGGCGGCATATTTGTAGCAGCAGGTTTGCAAGCCCCCGCCAAGCCCCGTGGGGGCGGCATATTTGTAGCAGCAGGTTTGCAAGCCCCCGCCAAGCCCCGTGGGGGCGGCATCTTTGTAGCAGCAGGTTTTCAAGCCCCCGCCAAGCCCCGTGGGGGCGGCATATTTGTAGCAGCAGGTTTGCAAGCCCTCGCCAAGCCCCGTGGGGGCGGCATATTTGTAGCAGCAGGTTTGCAAGCCCCCGCCCAGCCCCGTGGGGGCTGCATATTTGTAGCAGCAGGTTTGCAAGCCCCCGCCAAGCCCCGTGGGGGCGGCATATTTGTAGCAGCAGGTTTGCAAGCCCCCGCCAAGCCCCGTGGGGGCGGCATCTTTGTAGCAGCAGGTTTTCAAGCCCCCGCCAAGCCCCGTGGGGGCGGCATATTTGTAGCAGCAGGTTTGCAAGCCCTCGCCAAGCCCCGTGGGGGCGGCATATTTGTAGCAGCAGGTTTGCAAGCCCCCGCCCAGCCCCGTAGGGGCTGCATGTTCGCATTACTACTGCCGGATTTGGCAATCTGCCAGGATTATGAAAGGCCATAATTTTTTTTAAGCGGCCTGATAAATTGCCGGACGGAAACAGGGTTTGGGAATCGGCCTGTTTTCTGAGATTGCAGCTTGAAGCCAGGCTGCCTTTGCCCTCAGCACTTCTTTCAGAGCGTCTTCCGGTGTCTCTCCGAATGCAGAGCAGTATTTCAAATCCGGTATGTCCGCGATATATCCTTCATCTTCCTCACTGTAAAATATGTTGATATGGTAATCTTTCATATATCTTCCTCCATGCTCAGATTATGGCGTTCTACAATCTGTAAAAATTGTTTTATCTGGTAGGGCTTTGTTTTGCCCTTAATATCCTGAAGGTTTATCAGTTCAGGCACGTCAGGGTGTATAAATATATGATGACTGCCGCTGACACGGTTTAAATGAAAGCCGAAGGATTCAATACATGCCACGGCTTCTGAAAAATGAATATTTTTGCCCCCTGAGAGAATCTTTTGTAATATTTTCTGTTTCTTTGTCATTCTTTAATCTTCCTGTGCCTATCGTCCGGTCATATAAGAAAAGGACTGAAGAATCTCCTTCTTATAATCCTCTTCTTATCCGTTCATATAGTGTCTGAAAGCTGAACGTAACCGATTCGCCGTTTATCTTTTTATACGGTGGAAACGGCTGAATCAGTTTATCCGGTGATTCTTTAGTCTTGTATTCACTATATTCGTTTATCCGAAGCCAGTTTGAACCTTTTTCGCTTTGATCAAAATAATGTTCTGCATAAACCTGCGAACTCTTATTGATACAGTAAATGACGATATTTTCTTTACCCCTGTTTTCAAGTAATGCCCATACATCTCCTGAAAAATTCGGGTCATCCTTATAATACCATTGCTGGTTCAGGATAACAAGCTCCTGTTCAAACAGCGATTTAAACTTACTTCTCTGATAGTTAAGCGGTTTTAATACGTCATCTTTTCAGTAATAAACTCTGTCAAATACATTACCCCCGTATGATCTGCGGTGGGTCTCATAATGTCGGGAAATCAGGGCATAGGCATGATTGATGCTTTTGGCTTTCTCTTTTAAAGCAGTAATATTACATTCGCAGTCCGAAAGCTCGGCTTCTTTGGTACAGCGTAAATTAATATACAAGTCTTCTTTTAAACAGATTTCGACAAAGGAGCGCTGTTTACGGAGATACAGCGGCTTTTTTATGATACCGAGTTTCTTCGCATCTTCATTACGGGGGCTTATCTGAACCATCAGAAAAGTATTTTCGGCTAAAAACAGCTTTTTGACTTCCCTCTCCAGAATCGCCAGCTTTTTTTGATCAGTTACACAAAAAAGGGAACAATCAGATCGCCGACAGTGCCGTCTTCTAATTTAGGCAAATCCCCGCCGTAGAAAAATTTTAACTCTCCATTTACTACTTTCACAGGAATTTTGACGGTCTTTTTAAATGGATCCGGTGTCATGTCTCCTCCGATTTCCTTTTTTAAAGTGTTTCGTTGTTCTAAACATCTTCAGATACGGACGGATATCCGCATGAGCAGCAGATTTGCAAGCCCCCGCCAAGCCCCGTGGGGGCGGCATATTTGTAGCAGCAGGTTTGCAAGCCCCGCCAAGCCCCGTGGGGGCGGCATATTTGTAGCAGCAGGTTTGCAAGCCCCCGCCAAGCCCCGTGGGGGCGGCATATTTGTAGCAGCAGGTTTGCAAGCCCCTGCCAAGCCCCGTGGGGGCGGCATATTTGTAGCAGCAGGTTTGCAAGCCCCCGCCAAGCCCCGTGGGGGCGGCATATTTGTAGCAGCAGGTTTGCAAGCCCCCGCCAAGCCCCGTGGGGGCGGCATATTTGTAGCAGCAGGTTTGCAAGCCCCCGCCAAGCCCCGTGGGGGCGGCATATTTGTAGCAGCAGATTTGCAAGCCCCCGCCCAGCCCCGTGGGGGCGGCATATTTGTAGCAGCAGGTTTGCAAGCCCCCGCCAAGCCCCGTGGGGGCGGCATATTTGTAGCAGCAGGTTTGCAAGCCCCCGCCAAGCCCCGTGGGGGCGGCATATTTGTAGCAGCAGGTTTGCAAGCCCCCGCCAAGCCCCGTGGGGGCGGCATATTTGTAGCAGCAGGTTTGCAAGCCCCCGCCAAGCCCCGTGGGGGCGGCATATTTGTAGCAGCAGGTTTTCAAGCCCCCGCCAAGCCCCGTGGGGGCGGCATATTTGTAGCAGCAGGTTTTCAAGCCCCCGCCAAGCCCCGTGGGGGCGGCATATTTGTAGCAGCAGATTTGCAAGCCCCTGCCAAGCCCCGTGGGGGCGGCATATTTGTAGCAGCAGGTTTGCAAGCCCCTGCCAAGCCCCGTGGGGGCGGCATATTTGTAGCAGCAGGTTTGCAAGCCCCCGCCAAGCCCCGTGGGGGCGGCATATTTGTAGCAGCAGGTTTGCAAGCCCCCGCCAAGCCCCGTGGGGGCGGCATATTTGTAGCAGCAGGTTTGCAAGCCCCCGCCAAGCCCCGTGGGGGAGGCATCTTTGTAGCAGCAGGTTTGCAAGCCCCCGCCAAGCCCCGTGGGGGCGGCATATTTGTAGCAGCAGGTTTGCAAGCCCCCGCCAAGCCCCGTGGGGGCGGCATATTTGTAGCAGCAGATTTGCAAGCCCCCGCCAAGCCCCGTGGGGGCGGCATATTTGTAGCAGCAGGTTTGCAAGCCCCCGCCAAGCCCCGTGGGGGCGGCATATTTGTAGCAGCAGGTTTTCAAGCCCCCGCCCAGCCCCGTGGGGGCGGCATATTTGTAGCAGCAGGTTTGCAAGCCCCCGCCAAGCCCCGTGGGGGCGGCATCTTTGTAGCAGCAGGTTTGCAAGCCCCCGCCCAGCCCCGTGGGGGCGGCATATTTGTAGCAGCAGGTTTGCAAGCCCCCGCCAAGCCCCGTGGGGGCGGCATATTCGCATTACTACTACAAATATGCCGCCCCTACGGGGCTTGGCCGGCCCGGTATGATGAATGCTACAAATATGCCGTCCCTACGGGACTTCTCAAACACGCTCTGAAAAAAGGATTGAAAAATCCGCTTCTTATACGAAATCCGTGTAGCGAAATTATTATTATTTCAACTCCTTCCCCATCCGATACTTGATATCGTAGTTGATAATGAAATCGAGTTCTTCCTCTGTGAAGCCGTAGTGCTGGGCGAGGACTTTGTCTATTTCGTCTATGATGGGTTTGGAATATTTTGGATATATACATTGAATTTTTAATTTGCCCCATTTTTTATAATACATTTCTATCTCTTTTGAATGATGATTGAAATCATTCATCAATTTTTTCCTAAACTCTGAAAGCAGGCCAATTGTTTGTGAATTGGTTTTAGAAATATTAACTTTCACTCCAAAAACTTCACGTTTATTTAAATTTCTACAGTCAGATCCAATTGTTAATAGCCAGAAAAAAAGTGAAGAATTTAAAATACAAAGGAATGCGTCACGAGATTTTTCGCCATTAAATGAAAGTGTTTTTAGTTCCGATGGTTCACGTTTATTTCCTGACTCATCAAATATTGATGGAATAAAATCTAAGACTTGAACAAAACCACTTAGTTTGCGTGTATAATATAATAGAGACGAAGAATGCGGATCAAGATAATGCTGCAATGTTTTTTTCTCTTTAATAACCTTGTCCAAAATTGACGATCCTACTCTACTACCTATTTTGGGTATCAAGCCATTCAGAATAAAATCATTACAAATTTCATAAGACAAGCAGTCAAATAAACAATAACGAACCTCGGTATTCCATTTATTATATTTTGTAGAGTAAAGCATACCTTCTGTACATTTCTTTTTATGCAATAAGACTATTGACAAACGGATATGCTCTAAGCCTTCAAATAGCTTTCCCGGTCGATCATTATAGTTACTTATTATAACATCACCGTTGCTTTGCCACATTTTTTGAAGCTTGGAATACCTATCTGTGCAAACAGACGCGACAGGTATAATGAGACCAATTTTTCCAGATTCATTGCATATATTAACAGATTGTTCATAGCAATACGCATATAAATTGGCACAGCTTTCAGTAAGATAACTTTTTACCGTGTACTTATTCCTTATCGTTTTGTACTCCACATACGGCGGATTCCCAATAATCACATCAAACCCGCCTCTGTCCGCCACAATGCTGTAGAACTCCGCAAACCAGTGAAAGGGCTGATGAGATGCCAGCCATTTCTCATATTGCCTTTTCTGCTTTTCCGAGTCAATATTATAAACAGAAGCAAGATAGGTATTCAGCTTGTCATTGAGAGCGCCAAGTCTTTTTGTCACTTCCTGTTTGGCGGCCTTGAAACTCTCATTGTTCATATCTTCAATGAGTTGAGCATCTTTAAACCTTACAAACGCCTTGCTGGTCAGCCCGCACTCTTCCTTGAATTCTTCCAGTTTTTCCTGAGCAAACATCCCCTCTCTGTCTCTGACAGCCTCCATCAGCTCCGTTTCCGTGGCAAACCCCACGAGCGTATTTCCGGACCGAATATTAAAATCAATATCCGGAAGCGGCTCCAGGCCATAATTTGGCTTGCGGGGATTCATATCCACCGAGGCAACAATCCTGAGAAACAGCCTCAGCCTGGCGATTTCCACCGCCTCCTTCATAATATCCACGCCATAGAGATTGTTCAAAATAACAGACTTGCAGATAAAATACTCCCGGCTCGGATGATCCGCAGCATTGACCTCCTTCAGCACCTTTTCAAAACACTTATCTTTTTTCGAGCTTTCCTCGGCAAACTGCTCCATCCGCTCAATACAGCCCTCATACATCGGCTCAAGAATATTCAGTGCGGCAAAGAGAAACGCCCCGGAGCCGCAGGTGGGGTCTAAAATTGAAAGCGGAGGACGATCTTTCTCGTTCGTATTTTGCGGACGCGTATAACCGGCAACCGTCTTATAAAATTCCCTGATAAGTTTCGGATCATCCGTATTTGCAATCAGATCCGCTGTGAACTGGCGGATATTCAGATTATAAGTGATAAAATCATTGATTTCAGTGATCTCCCCGTTTTCAATCTTCTGCCTCACTTCCCCATAACGGGATCTGCGCTCAATCGTCTCCCGCCAGATTTCAGTGGGCAGGGCATACGCTTCAGGCGCGGGCGTGTTCCAGTGTTTGCGGCGTTCCAGCAAATCCGGCGCGGACGTGTCCAGCCCCACAGCAATGTTCTCAGGCAGGTCCAGTTCCACACCTTTTTTCACAGCATCATAAATATAAGCATCCCCGCTGGTTTTCAACATCTGCCATATCTCGCCATCTGGCTTGAACGGTTTTGCATACCTGCGTCTCACCGCATCAAAAACAAAGGGGATAATACAATTTTTGCCAATATATTCCGTAATATCCTCTTTGGTGTAGTACGCGCCCATTGCAGCCCGGTCATTAATATATTTCTCAAAAATATATCCGATAACATCCGGGTTGATATCCTTGCCGCTGGCCTCGGCACGCATATCCAAAAGCCAGTTCCATTGATCAAAAAAATTGAAAACCCGCTCAAAAACCGCATCTCTGATCTGGATATCATCAAACAGAAGTTCCAGCACATGCACATCAAACAGCCCCCCGTTCAGATAAGGAATACGGCCCAGTTCCACCGACACAACCCGCCTGTCCTCGGGCTTGCCAAGCCCCTGATGAAACAGCTCAAGCAGAAATGTCCGGTAAAAATTGTAAAACTGATTTTCCCCGGCCTTTTCCCGGGTTTCCCTCAGCTTATTCTGAAGATAATTCACATCCTGATTCAGATACCCTTTTTTCTGGATAAAATAGCAGAACATCAGGCGGCTGAACATCACAGACACATACCACTGCTTGTTTTTATTCTCCTTATCCGGCAACGCGTCATCAATCCCCTCAACAGATTGCAGAAAAGCCGTGTGATGTTTCTTGAACTCAGTATAGAATTTTTTAGTCACCTTTTCCGAATTCTTTGCAAAATTCTCCATGACCCGTGCCTTCACATCCACAAGGGTGACACTTTCCTCCTCGTCCAGCGTGAACAAAAGTCCCTTCAGCCTTTGGAAAAGCCCCTCACAGTCCTGATGAGAATAATACGAAACCTCCCGGACCTGTCTGGGTTTGCCCTGTTCTCTGAGCGCAAGCTGCCAGACCTGTCGGGACCGGGCAGCATCCGTATAAATGATAAGATGCTCAAAATACGTTTTCGTGACAACATGCTCAATCTGCCTGCGGACACGGCTTAACGGAACATTGCCATTGCTCTCAGGCGGACAATACAGAACAACAAACCCCTTTTTCTCAACCACCCCCGCAAGCTCGAAAACCTCATTTCCCATCGCCACAGGCAGTGAATTATTAAAATGATCCCATCCCAGCTCATTAAAAAGCCTTTTAAAATCAAACGCATTAAGATACCGAGTGAATTTTTTCTTATTCATAATTTTCAGCTTTCAATTTATCAGTTTAACCTCGTTAACCTCGTTAACCTCGTTAATCTCATTCCCACGCTTCGCGTGGGAATGCAGAAGGGACGCTTCGCGTCCCGTGGCTGGACGGATTTGCGTCCGGCCGCCGGACCGATTCGGGACGCGAAGCGTCCGCCGGACCGATTCAGGACGCGAAGCGTCCGCCCTGCATTCCCACGCGAAGCGTGGGAACGAGAGAAACGAGAGAACTAATTCTCAATTCTCAATTATTCCCATGGAGCAGACAATCTGGGGATTTTTATTCTTTGTCTCTGTATTGCTGATGATGCAGAGTTTTCCATCTTCGCGCAGGGTGATGACAAGATTTATGAGCGCCTCATCAGAAATGCCTGTTTTCAATTGGCGGCTGAGGGTTTCCCTGGCATATTCCCGCAGCGGATATTTATAAATATCCTCAACAGCTTTTTTCAGCGAATCCGTGACAAACAGAGGATCGGCATTTTTCTCAACATATTGCGAAAGCCGCATATACATGCGGTAACGTGCCGCGGTTTTTCTGCCAAGCTGCCCCCCGATGCTGTCCTCCACTTTTTTGATATGCCTGACACCGAACTCAACCAGCTTGTGATGATTTTCAGACCTGGGCAGGGCAGGCACATCTGGCTCACATTTTACAGCTTTCAGAATTTCAAACTGGGACTGGGTGACAATATTCCTGTCCTCATCCACCCACGCGAGCATATCATTATCATACGCAGTTCTTGTGTAAACCACAGCCCCGGTTCTGGTTCCTTTGCCAGCTTTTTTGGCCGCGTAAGCAACATCAGGCAGGTCCGGGATCATGTTTTTCAGTTTCGGATTCGCGTCTGTTGCATTTTTCCATATCTGATACGCATACGAGGCAAGATCAATCTCAATGTCTTCCTCATCATCAAAAATCCCTGCTTTTTCATTATACAAATCCCTTATGTTTATGGGATCGCCGTCAAAAAACGTTTCATCAGACCCGATGGTCTCGGCATTTTCCCGGATTCGCTGCCGCAGTCTTGCCCGGAGGTTGATGATGTTTTCAATACCATCTTCCGGCAGAAACGAATAGCAGAGAATCTCAGGCGAGTGCTGACCGATCCGGTCAATTCTGCCTGCCCGCTGAATCAGGCGGATGATGGCCCACGGAAGATCATAATTCAGGACAATATGGGCGTCCTGCAAATTCTGACCTTCGCTGAGAACATCCGTGGTGATCAGCACCCGTATCTCCTGAGATTCAGGGATTTTCTCGAATTTCTCATTGCTTTCCGGGCTGAACCGGTGAGCAAAAGCCGTGGGGTTTTCCGTGTCGCCGGTCACACATGCCACCCTGTCAACGCCTCTGTCCTTCAATGCGCTGAACAAGTAATGAGCCGTATCAGAAAACTGTGTGAATATCAGCACTTTGTCATTTTTATGCGTTTCAGCACAAAGTTTGTAAAGTGCGTTGAGCTGGCGGTCGTCCGCGATGTTCCAGTTTTTTGCGATATTGAGTATTCTGAGCAGTGCGCGGCTGTCTGCCTCAAGATGTTTTTTAAGTTTCCGAGAAAAAAGGCTGCTTCTGATCCAGTCGTATTTTTGGGCCTGTCTGTCAAAAAGATACATGTGAAATGCTTCTGCATGATGCATATATTCCTGCTCGGAAAACAACAAGTCCATATTATTTTTCTCTTCTGTGTCCTCATCCGCATACATAAACGCATCAATCAGACCTGCCTCCTGCTTGCCAACGGGAAAGGGTTTGTCATTTTCTATGGCATATAGGAACAGATAATTTCTCAGAATATGCCGGCTCACAGACAGCAAAAACGAGTACCCGCTGCTTTCAAGGCGTTTGAAAAGATTGGTCCGGGCAAATCCTTTCAGCCTTGCCCCGGCTCTGCCCAGGTTTTTTTGGATTCTGACCTCTTTGTCCGTGGGAATCAGCTCGGTTTTTTTTGACTGATACTGATCCTGTCCCAGACCATAGCGGGGAAGGTTCAGACTGTCAATGAGATCAACAACGGTTTCAGAGTAAAGCCTTGCATACTGATCGGTCGGATCATCCGGATCAAAATTATATTCCACTTTTCTGGGAACACGCTCCGGAAAATAGGAAGTTGTGCCATCAGGGAACAACAGATATTTCCGGCCGTCATGCTCGTCAATTTTCGTATAATTGTCTTTGATGAAACTGCGGGTTCGTCTCACCAGGAACAAACGCATAAGCTCGTTCCAGTCCTCGGAAAAAAGGCTGTTTTCAAACGCGGCAAGGCTGTTTTCACTGACCTGATGATTTGCCAGAAACTGAACACGGCCCCCCTCGCTTTCAATGAGACGTTCCGGACGGATTCCCAGATTTTCATCCTCATTCATAAACAGCCTCAGTTGGCTGGAAAGGTCAAGATAAGATTTGTTGTATGGCGTGGCAGTGAGCAATATCACCTTGCTGTCATTGAGGTGGATATATTCATAAACCGCACGGTACCGCTTGCCCTGACGATTTCTCAGGTTATGGCTTTCATCTATGATGACCAGCCGGTACCGCCTTTCGCGAGGGAGTTTTGACTGTGCCTGGGTGACGGACAGCACCTTTGCCCGGAGCTGATATTTGTGCACATAATCCTCCCACATGACCACAAGGTTTTTGGGACTGATGATCAGGGTTTCAAGAAAGAAATCCTCCTCAAAGACCTTGGCAAGGGCGGCCGCGGTAATGGTCTTTCCCAGGCCCACCACATCGCCGATTATCACACCGCCTCTTTTATGGAGATGATGGGCCGCGACTTTTACCGCATTGGCCTGATAAGGCAGCAGCGCGTGTTTGAACTCACGAGTGAGGTTAAATTCCGATATCCCCGCGCGGGCTTCTCTGGACAAATGGTAGGCAATCTTCAAATAAATATGATACGGCGGTATGAGATTTTCCGAAGCCCAGCTGGTATCTATGATTTCGGCAAGTTCTTTTGTGATGTCAATGCACCAGCGATCTTCCCAGCGGTCCTGAAACCATCGGGACAGTTTCATCGCGGCATCCTGCTCAACAACATCTGTGTTGAGTTCGCCCTGTCTGGACACGCCCGCAAGGGTCAGATTGCTGCTCCCCAGGAAACCAATGATCGGGCTGTTGTAATCTTCCCGATAAATCAGATACAGTTTGGCATGAAGGGGATGACGGAGATGCAGTTTTACAATGACTTTGCCTGATTTTAACTGCTGCGAAAGCCTGCGAAGGGCTTTTTCATCCTGATTGTTGGGGATCCCGATGGTGAGCTGCTCCCGCAGATTTCTTGCCAGCAGCTTTTTTAACTTCAATGCTTCTGCATTGTCCAAAGTGTTCCCGTCATTATCCTCTGAAAAATGCGCACGGAGCAGCTCGTCAGAAAGCCTCTGCATACCGATCAGGACCCGGCAATGATAGAAATGATCATCATCAAATGCTTCAGGGAGATAATCCCCGGGGAGATTTTCGACGTTTTTATATAACTTTGACCAGCCCCGAAGATTGAAATAGCCAATGCAGAAATCCGCACGTCTGGCCCTGTCCAAGGTGTTGTTCAGACCAGTTTCCAAAAATTTTTCAATATTGTCAAAGATGGTGGGCATGAGTTGCTCCTGGTATCAGGTTTGATAGAAAAGGACGTGAATTCAGGTAAATCCCTGTTTTCATGTTTTCATTTCAGCATTCCTTGTGGCTAATGTTCGGGCTGCTGAGATTACTGATGGTATTTTTTCCATAAATATGACCCACGAACCGAATCAGTGCATAAAGAACCAAAACAGGTATGATGACCGTCTGAAGAAGAAAAACAATAATCAGATTCATGGTGTATGTGGCATACTTTGATATTTTGTCCTTCAGAAAAGATATCTTTTTTTTAATATCAACAATTTCTTTTGTGTTTTCATACATTGTTTTCAAGGTATCCAGATAACCCGGATCATCTGCTTTGCTTTTATCATCTTGTTGAGCCTGACTTGTGTCCTTGATTTCACGACTGACTTCTTCCAGGGACTGAACAGATTCGGTATATTTTTTTTTCAGAAAAAGATTGTATGTTTTTTCACTGACAATCGCGGTTGCCGGTATGCAAAACCGGATTACCACGGACACAAGTATCAGTTTATAACCCGCGGACACCAAATTTATTTTTGAAAATCGGGACATCCAAATTCCAATAAATATGATCACCATGGAAAAAGACAGTAAAATTTTGAAGCCAAACCATGTTCCCATCTCCATGAGAATTTTTTGGATACCCAACGACGTGATACTGACCAGCATGACCCAGGAAAAACGCTCCACCAGATCATTCACCGGGTCCAATGCTTCTCCCACAGCCAGCTGAACCCCGATCCCTGCCGGAGAAACCGCAATATCCGTACCCTGAGCCACAGAAATGACACCGTTTATGCCCCTGACAATTGCAAAGGTATAAATGGCTCTTTTAATGGCTTCATCAAAATAAATATTTCCTTTTTCATCCAACTCCTTGAAAAATTTTTTTTGAAACAAAGCATCAAGAAGCGATGTATATGACAATACACCGATAACAAGCACGACCGCACTCAGCAACACTTTCTTATGTATCTGTTTCAATTGCATGGGTTTTAATTTCCTCCTTTCCTATTTCCCGATAATCAAGTTTTCTGCTCTGATCCGGCCGGACATTCTGCTTTCGCAGACTCAGTAGATCGAAAAGTTTTCGGGCTGTCGCGGGACAGACATGGCAAACAGGGGAGAAACCCGGCTTTTTCCGGCGGGGGGAGTCTTCTGTCCGGGAAAAAAAGCCGGGTTTCTCTGTCATACCGCACACAGTCCGGAAACTTTTTGATCTACTGAGACTCCGGCGAACTCAGTCGAGTTGTCGAGCAGAATGACAGAAAAAATTTGATCATCGGGTGTTTAACAGCATGAGATAACTCTGTCTTAGCTATTGTGAGGTTTCGGAAAAATTACACCTCAAAAGACTTGCCAAAATAGAAAAAAATTGTAATCTATCTGAACTGACAATGGTTTTACAAGAATAAAAATATTTGAAGATTTGCTGAGGTGTTGAACATATGAAATATATAGATACGGAAAACTTGGATCAGTTACCAGGCACAAGGCTCGAAGAAGACGACATATTTTCATTTCACTGTCATTCAGGGCTTGACTGTTTTAATTTGTGTTGCCGTAATCTGAATCTTTTTTTATATCCTTATGATGTCATCCGGCTGAAAAATCGGCTCGGTATCACATCAGACCAGTTTATTGATGAATACACAGATATTGTATTGCGCCCCTCTGAGTTCTTTCCGGAAGTGCTGCTGCGTATGGCAGACAATGAAGAAAAAACCTGCCCTTTTTTAACAGAATCCGGTTGTTCGGTCTATCCGGATCGTCCGGATACCTGCCGCACGTTTCCTGTGGAGCAAGGCACGCTTTATGATGCCAAAACAAAAAAAACAAAGCTGATTCATTTTTTCAGGCCCCCTGACTTTTGTCTGGGACAGCATGAAAACAGACCGTTGACCACAAAAACATGGGCCAAGGATCAGGATGCTGTCACCTATAATAAAATGACTGTCCGATGGGCGGAAATAAAACGTCTGTTCCAGACAGATCCCTGGGGGAAAGAAGGCCCTGAAGGTCCCAGGGGGAAAATGGCTTTTATGGCCAGCTACAATACAGATCACTTCCGTGAGTTTATTCTGGGAAGCAGTTTCTTAAAACGTTACAAGGTAAAATCTGCGGTCCTCAAAAAAATCAAAAAGCAAGATGATGAATTGTTAACATTCGGATTTGACTGGATAAAATTCTATCTTTGGGGGATGAAGACAAAATATTTCAGACTGAGATAATCAGAAATCAGGGACCTCAGTCCGGCGATAAATCAGCTTGGCGGAAAGAAACGATTGCATTTTTTATTTTATTCTGATAGGGTTCCTGAAAACTCGATGTTCAAATTTTTTTCTGTCATTCCTGCGAAAGCAGGAATCCGCTGCTTCCGGAAGCGTGGCCTCTGCCCAGAATGGATTCCTGCTTTCGCAGGAATGACAGGCTTTTTAGTCGAACCGGGTCAAAAAACTTGAACATCGAGTGAAAAATAAGTACTTGGACAAAAATTCTCAGATGGTTTTATCCGGAAAATTTACGGACAGATACTTAATATTCGATAATCAAGTTTTTTCTGATTGTAACGGATTTTGGGGAGGCCCGGGGTTTTTTCCGCGGTATCGGGCAATATGACAGCGGACAGGAGGATGAGACGGATGTCCCGGCCCGGAATATCCGGTAAATCCTTAAATCCGATGTCATATTCGCGGGCCTCCCCCGAATCCGTTATAATCAAGTTTTTTTAATACGATCCGGCAGAATAATCTGTCATTCCTGCGAAAGCAGGAATGACAAGTTGTTTGTCCGAACCAGGTCAAAAAAACCTGATTATCGGTTAATAGCCATTGTTTTATAACTTTTCGGCTCTGATTGATGAAGGGGAATAAAAAATGGGAATATTGGATAAAGTAAAAACCTGGGCGTCAGATGCAAAGGAAGAGGTAAAACGATTCAAAAGTAAGAACTTTATGGAAGCTGTGACAGCCGGATGCGCTATGGTCGCGTTTGCCGACGGGGTTATCAAACCCGAAGAAAAGGCGAAAATGGCCGGATTTATCCAGCGAAATGAGGCGTTAAGCGTCTTTGACATGTCTCAGGTCATTAAAAGTTTTGAAAAAAATGTGAATAATTTTGAGTTCGATCTTCACATCGGCAAAGGAGAAGCCCTTAAAACAATTAGCAAGATCAAAAAAAATTCGGACGAAGCAAGGCTGCTCGTGCGTGTCTGCTGTGCTATCGGGGCTTCGGACGGCGATTTTGACGAGGACGAAAAAAAAGTTGTCAGTGAAATATGTCAGGAATTGGGTTTGGATCCGGGTGAATTCGGAATTTCCGAAGCTAAGACAAGGATCTGAAATTGAATAAAATTCTTCTCGTTAAAAAGAAAGGAGGTTGAAATGGCTGTTAAGATTCTCATTAAAAGAAAAGTGGCGGAAGGTAAGGAAAAAGAACTCTCGGGTTTGCTTATGCAGCTCAGAGGTCTTACCATGAATCGGGCCGGATATATTTCCGGTGAAACCTTAAAGCGGTTCGATAAGCCCGGGGAGACGCTGGTCATCAGCACATGGCAGTCTGTTGATGAATGGAGAGACTGGGTTATTAGCAAAGAACGAACCGAAATTCAGGACAAAATAGATAGCTTGCTCGGAGAAAAAACTGAATACGAGATTTATAAGTACTAATACGGTCGTTCAGGATATATGGGTGTTCAGATCTGATTTCTTTGTATAAACATTGAAACGCCTGAACACCTGAATATGTGGCAGGCAGAAATTTTTTTGCCAGACAGAGTTGCAAATCCATATATATCAGGCTAAAATCACAATTCATTGTTTTTATTAATCCATGATTTGCCTTTGACGGACGGGGTGCAAATCCTGTCCGCCAAAACAGGCCTGCAAATGGGGGGAATTGCTCGTTTCGACAAGCTCAACGACCGGCCCGACAGGCTCAAAAACTGGCTGACAGACTCAACCGACTTGCTGACAAGTTCAACGACTTTCTGAAAAACTCAACGACCTGCTGAAAAACTCAACGACCTGCTGAAAAACTCAACGACCTGCTGAAAAACTCAACGACCTGCTGAAAAACTCAACGACCTGCTGAAAAACTCAACAACCTGCTGAAAAACTCAACAACCTGCTGAAAAACTCAACGACCTGCTGACATGGCTCAGGCAGACCTCCCGAACCCTGAGCCGCAAATGCTTTTTGTTAAAATGCTACAAAAGAGGTACTCACTCATTTTCCTGAAACACTTAGAACACGGATGCATCCATGAGCTGAATTTACGGAAGGAGCGTAAAATTTACATTTCTGACATTTCTTTCCTCGTCATCTGAATCTTTCCCTGACTCGTGGATACTTCCCTTAAAGGAGAGTTGAAACCATGGCCTTATATGCAAGAAGAGCTTATCCCCGAGAATACTATGAAGCCCCTATCACATATGCAAAATACAACACGGACGCCTGTTGTGAAGCCACAATGTATAATTGCAGCTTAGGGGGCATGTATTTTGAGTCACAGGACGCGTTCCGAGCGGGAACCTTTATTTATATCAAAATGATAAATTTCTCACCTGATATTTATACTCCCGGAGATTATAAGACATACATGGCCAAGGTCATATGGTGTAAGAAGTTAAACAGTCCCGGCACTTACGGAACAGGTGTCATGCATACCATCAGGGGGTATATTCTTAAAAGGAAAAATGTCCGAAGACCAGACGATGCGTGTGAACTGTGCGGAGGAAATTCTTTGGAGGAAGTTCATAGGACTGAAGATGGTTTATATCTATGCCCGGATTGTTTTAGGCATCTGGGGAGATTGGATAATGGAAAAATCAAAAAAAGCATACTGAAATTCCTGATTGGGAATGTGATGTGAAATCTCAGAAGCAGAAAAGCGGTAAATCCGGAGTGCAAAAAATTCTGCTTAAGTCCGTTTTTGCACTCCTTTGGAAATCGTATTTTTCATTGCTGCCTTAAATATTGCCTGCCTCAAATGCCTGCCCCCACGCCCCGATCAGTCAGAATAAGCTTCGGAGCATTTAAGGGATCGCCAGAACTATTTTTAATGCTTTTGAGACTTCCTGCATTTTGTTTTGTGAAATTGTACCCATTTTTTGAACAAATCTTGTTTTTGACACTGAGCGTATCTGAAAAGTATCAATAGCGGAATTCTT
This sequence comes from Desulfonema magnum, assembly GCF_017377395.1. Lineage (GTDB taxonomy): Bacteria > Desulfobacterota > Desulfobacteria > Desulfobacterales > 4be13 > Desulfonema_C > Desulfonema_C magnum. Next base: position 3,481,588 of record NZ_CP061800.1, read on the forward strand.
AATTAAACCATTATGTTGGTTTGGTATCAGCTTAACCATCCACGGAGCTATTTCATAGCGATCTTTCCAATCTGTCAAAGGGAGAATTACTTTCAGAGGCAGAATGCCCACAGCATCGTCGTTTATAATAACAGCAGGACGAGTTTTTTTGATTTCAGCGCCAACTGTCGGATCTAAATTTATTAGCCAGATTTCCCCTCTATACATAGAAGTCTTCTCCGTCCAATACAGTAAACACAGTCAGTTCCGAGTCATTTTTATAATCATCTGAAAGTGCCTTTGCCGCATCTTCCAACTTTTTCTTTGTGTTTTCTTGCTCAAGCAGTGCTTTTTCCAAAACAGAATTTATAAATTCATCGGCATTCGGAAGCGATTTGATTCTTCTTCCAATATCATCATTTACTGTAATTCGCATCATATCGAACTCCTTTTATGAAGCAGAAAAGCGTTGATTGGTTGAAAAAAGCAGTAAATCCGGAGTGCAAAAAATTTTGCCTAACTCCGTTTTTGCACTCCTTTGGAAATCGTATTTTTCATTGCTGCCTTAAATATTGCCTGCCTCAAATGCCTGCCCCCACGCCTCGATCAGCTTGTCTGTCCGATTTTGGAGACGCAGCGAAACAATCTCGCTCACCCGTCCCATAATCAGATAGCCCAGTTTGGGGTCTTTGTCAAACATGGCTTTGAGATTGGCGGCCGGGACGGAAAAAGCCCGGACAGGCTGTGAACACTGAGCCGTCGCTGTCCACTGACTTCCCGCGTCACCCACCAGGGATGTCCAACCGAAGACCTCTCCAACCCCCACCCTCTCAACAATGATCGGCTTTTTCAGGACATCAAACCGGACCCGGATGGCTTCCTCATATTCAATATCTGTTTTCATTATTTTTTCTTTAAACATGAGGCTCAGCTCCACCTCTCCTTCCAGAACACCGTAAAGATTCAGAGCCTTATCCCCCCAGTTAAAAACAACATCATCTGAGTTGAACTCCAGGATATCACATTTTGGGGCAATCACCGAAAGTGCGTCATCGGACACATCTGAAAAAAACTTAAATTCTGACAGCAGCTTTTTATCCAAGATAGTCACCTAATTTTACAAAATCCGTCAACCCCTGTTCTGAAAAAATTCAGGCATCACCAAATTTTGAAGGTTGCCTTTCTTCAACCCGTTAAATGAATTGAATCAACAAATTAAGTATAAAACAATCTTAAACTCACTTAACCGCCGAGATATGTTTTTTTTACTTCCGGATCTGCAAAAAAGCTCCGCAGACGCCCGTTCCGGCGTAAGACCGCTTTTTGGGACAACATAACCCTTTCCAATTATTTGGGTTCCCAGTTCCGCAGGCACCAGGCGGGAAATCACCTGTAAAATTTTTCTTAAAAGTTATCTCACCATGTTGAATGAATTAAACAAAAGGTGTATTATTATTTTATATGAAAAAGGTGTTAAGTGTTAGGTGTTAGGTGTTAGGAAAAATTACAAATTTTTCATTTTTCGTTGTGACCACCAGCTCATACCTGTTTATAAAAAAGCCATGTCCTATTTTCTGATTCATTTGATGATAATCATTCATTTTTTTAACACATATATAAATATGAAACTGATTTGTCAAGAAAGATTGGATGAAAAAACGTGAACATTAAAGATCATATAACACAGTTTTTTGAAAGAACGCATTCTCTTAATCGAATTTCAGCAGATCGAAAAGTCTCCGGGATGTGCGCGGGAGAGCGGAGAAACCCGGGGGGTTCCCGGACAAAGTGTCTCACCGGCCGGAAAAAGCCGGATTTCTCACCTGTCTGTCGTGTCCCTCCTGCGACAGCCCGAAAACTTTTTGATCTGCTGAATTTTCCCTTATACTGAAAAATCAGGTCAGGGAAACCGAATTTCTTCTATTTACAAAAATAATGGAAAAAGGTAATTTAAAAAAGACATATCCTAAGCTTTTAAGATTATGATCACTATTTTGTCCCACGGACAGGGGGAGACGACAAACATTATCAAAAATAAGCGTCCGCGGAATGCCAAACCTACAGTTTGCCGGTTTCCGCATTTCGGAAATTTGGTTCCTGCTTTGCCAAACTGTAAGTTTGGCACTCCGGAGGATGTAACGACTTAGCTATACAAAACAAACGGATGTTTATTGCTGTTTTTAATCTATATGACAGAAGGAAGATATAAAATGCCACACAAACTATCAGCGTCTTTTCACCAATGGCTTGTTGAGCTTCGGCGTCAGTTTCACCAGTTTCCGGAACTGCGATATGAAGAAGAAAAAACAGCGATCAGAATTTGTGACACGCTTAAATCATTCAATATCCCTTTTCAGACACAAGTGGGGAAAACCGGTGTCGTTGCGAGGGTTCGTGCAAAGCATGACGGCCCTGTGGTGGCTTTCCGGGCAGATATGGACGCATTGCCCCTGGATGAGGCAAATGATGTTTCTTACAAATCACGGTGCCAGGGACTCATGCACGCCTGCGGCCATGACGCGCATATGACCATTGCTCTCGGGGTGATACGGTGGCTGCTGGAAAACGACTGGCCTCAGAAGGGCGCGGGTGAAATTCTCTTTATTTTTCAACCCGCGGAAGAAGGCGGGGCAGGTGCCAGGGCAATGCTGGACTCCGGCGTTTTCGACAAAGAACCGGTGCAGGCCATTTTTGCCGGGCATGTGTTTCCTGACCTTCCTGTGGGAGATGTGGGAATTGTTCCGGGAATGGCCCATGCGGCAGTGGATACCGTCACTATTCATCTGAAGGGAAAAGGGGGACACGGGGCATATCCGCATCAATGCAAGGACCCCATTGTCGCGGGTTCCTGTCTCGTGACCCAGATCCAGACCCTTATCAGCCGGGATCTTCCCCCGCTGGAAAACGCAGTGTTCACCATTGGGAAATTTCATTCCGGAACAGCGTCAAATATTATTCCTGAACAAGCCGTTCTGGAAGGCACACTCAGAACCCTTAACCCGGGTGTCCGTGAAAACATCCTGAAACGCCTTGAGAAACTGCTTAAAGGTCTCGAAATATCGTTTGATATTTCCGCGACAACTGAGGTGACTGAGGGGTATCCTGTGGTGCTGAATCATCCTGAACTGGCAAGCTATATGGAAACCTCTGCCAGGGAACTTCTGGGAACAGACCATGTGCATATCCGGAAACCCAGTATGGGAGCCGAGGATTTTGCTTATTTTTGCCAAACATGGAAGGGAATAATGATTAATATCGGGTGCCGTGATCCGCAAAAAGAGTTTCAGCATGGTCTGCATTCTCCTTATTTTAATATTGACGAAAATGTCTTAGATGTGGGAACGTGGTTTTTTGGCCATATTCTGACGCAATATATTGAAAAGCTGATGAAGAGTCCGTGACAACAGGACATGACATAATACTCGGAAAAATTTTTACCTGATGATCAGGTTTTCAGATTTGGTTCGGACAGAAAAAAACCTGATCATCGAGTTTCACCAGATCGAAACGAACTGACAATTCAGGTCATGTTCGAAATTCCGCCGTTCAGATAATCTTTGTAAATCAGATATCTGCACGCATAAGACAACCCGCCTGAACGCGGAACCGCGAACGTTTTCGATCTGCCGGGTTTTAAAAACCTCTCAGACCAGATTTGACAGAGGGAGGCGCACAAGATGAACAAGGAGTTATCCCAAAAAATTGAAAAGATGTTCGGGGCTTTGGTGGGCATTCGGAGTGACACGGGAACACCGTCGGAAAAAGATATCGAAGACTATCTTTTTTACTGGCTGGGAAAATTAGAATATTTCAGTCAGAATTCAAATCTGTATGGCAGACACAAACTGCCGTCTGACCCCCTGGAGCGTTCTGTGATATGGGGACTTGTCCGGGGAAACGGAAGCAAAACAGTGATATTCATTCACCACCACGATGTTGTTGATTCCCGAGATTACGGACCATTGTCAGACTGCTCAAATCGCCCGGAAAAATTGCAAAAAGCAATGGAAGACCTTGATCTGTCCGATGACGTCATGAGAGACCTGGAAAGCGGTGAGTGGATTTTTGGCCGGGGAACGGCCGATATGAAGGCCGGAGCAGCCATTCAGCTTGCCTTGCTGGAAGAATATTCAACACGATTCAATTTTAAGGGAAATTTACTTGTTTTATCTTTGCCTGACGGAGAATCACTGTCCGCGGGAATGCGGAGCAGTCTGAAATTATTAAAAGACCTGAAAAAAATATTTAATCTTGAATATCAGATGGTTATCAATTCAAAGCCTCATCACAGGGAAAAAGATAAAAAAGGAATTTTATACGAAGGGGCAGCCGGAAAATTAGTGCCGCTGATATATGTCAGGGGTAAAAGAGGGGCCATCGGAAATAATTTGGAGGGGCTGAGTCCTGTGCTGGTATTGTCTGAGATTGTGCTTCAGACCGAACTGAACACTGATTTTTCCGAAGTGGTTTCAGGCCAGGTATCTCCCCCGCCGTGCTGGAATTTTTTCAGAGACAGGAAAGCGTATTGTGACGCGTCCCCTCCTCTGTCCGCGGGGGGGGATCTGACAGTGACCTCTTTGACAAAATCTCCAGAAGAAACCATGTCACAATTAAAAAAAATATGCGAAAATTCATTTTCCCGTGTCATACATAAGGCGGTTAAGAAATATAATATATTCAGAGGAGAAAAAAATTCGGAAATTACCAATGATCCTCTGTCAGACATTGGAAGCAGGATGAAATTTCATGTGAAGACATTTTCAGAGCTTTATGAGGATGCTTTGAATAATGCCGGGAGGGAGTTTACCGAAGCTTATAATAAAACCATTGAAAAAATAAAAAACGATATCCTGGAAAATAAGCTCAATGTTTCAGAGGGCACCTTTCTTATTATAGAAAAAACACTGGCGCATGTTCCGGACCTGTCACCCATGATCATCATCGCGCTTTCTCCGCCGTATTATCCGCACCTGACAAACACTGATTTTCAAAATCTGTCTGAATCGGTTTCAACATTAAGTGACAGGCTCATCTGTTTTGCCGAAGGCAGATGGAATGAGAAATATAAAAAATTAAATTATGATATGCGTATGACAGATATGAGTTATTCGGCATTGCCGAACGGCGAAAAAGCCATGCCTTACATTATAACCAATATGCCTTTGTGGAAAAATATTTATGATGTCCCTTTTTCGGAAATGAAAGAATTATCCATACCTGTCATAAACATCGGTCCCTGGGGAAAAGACTGCCATAAATTCAGCGAAAGAGTTTTCAAAAGAGATGCGTTGGAAAGAACGCCTGAACTGCTTGAATATGCTGTTGATCATTTACTAATGGCCAAAGGAGGTGGTTTGAAAATGGCGAAAAGCAATCCCGGAGAGCAGACAGCCTGGTCAGAGGAAGCGGTTTATCAGCTTATGAAAAATTTGCATCATTCAGTTTTTCATGAAGAGCGAAAACGCAGGCTTGAAAATCATTCGGTGATAGATTCGGCATTGATCAGAATTTTCGCTTACAGACTTGCCTACCAGAATTTTGACATGTTAAAAAACCGAATCGCCGAAGTTGCCGACGAAATCGTCTCAGATGAAGTCAGACAGGAACTGATAAAACTGGAAGCTGAAAATAAGAAACATCCGGAGAGTGACGCCTCGCATCTGATAAATATCATTCTTATTCTGCTGCGTGAAGAAACAGACAAATATTTAGAGGGAGGGGAAGACTTAGGTATAACACTGGCAGAAGATGAAGAATTGGATTTGTCCCCGGAAGATGAGGAAAAGTTATTAGCATTATCTCCTGAGGACGAGAAAAATTTACTGGGTCTGCCGCCGTATGAAGAAAACCCGGGAGCCTTCCCAACATCGCAACACTCAGAGAAAAAAGAGGATAAAAACCCGCTCGGGATATCTTCATCAGGAACATTCAGACTGACAGGTGAAACATTAGAAGAATTTTCAAAAAGTCTTTCTGAATATACACAAAAAAGAGTTGTGTCATCCGTAGATAAATTAAAAAATCAGACCCCGGAAGAGGAGCCCGAAGTCCCTGGCAATCCGGCAGGAAAAGATGAGCAAAGGATTTTTCAGGAAAAGACAATAAATCCGACAGATGATGATGGTTTTGATATTCTCGCGAGGAAACTGGGAGATCAGCGATTGGATGAGCTGATCTACGGAAAGAAAAAAAAGAAAAAAGATGAACTTGCAGATGAAGATGATGATAATTGGATGGGATGGGTAGATTGACGAACTAATCTCATTCCCACGCCGCGGTGGGAGAACAAGACCCGACATCCGGGGCAGTTTTTCCTCCGAAACTTGAAACTTGAAATCCGGAGAGTCAGCGGATTCTCACGGATGCCAAGTTTCAAATTTCAAGTTTCAAATTTCAAGTTTCAACTTCCAACTTTCAACTTCCAACTTCCAACTTATTCTGGTTTCATCACCATAGCCCCCACTGCCAGATAAGTATATCCTTTGGTGACGATGTCTTCGAAATCCGGGATCATACGTCTGCCGTCCATGACCAGATAAGGGGGCCTGGCTGCCTCTTCTATGGTTCGGGAAAGCCCTCGGAATTCTTCCCAGTCAGTAGAAATAAAGAGCGCGTGAGACCCTTCAATTGCCTCTTTGGCTGTCTCGTAATATTCTATTTTTTCAAAAAGAATATTCTTGGAAGGGGAAAAAGCATGTTTTGCGCTTTCAATGGCTAAGGGATCATAAGCCTTTACCTTGGCCACGCCCTTGCCGAGCAGAGATTCGATAAGTTTGATGGATGACGCGTCCCGCATGTCATTTGTATGCTTCTTAAACGCCAGCCCCAGCACTGCAACGGTTTTGTTATTGAACTTGAAGCCTGCTTCGGCAATGGCTCTTTCAACAAGATAAACCTTCTGGTATTCGTTGACTTCATAAGATGCTTCAAGCATCTTGGTGCTGACATTGACACTCCGGAGCTGATAAATCAGCGAAGCAATATCTTTTCCAAAGCAGCTCCCGCCTGCCCCGTTGCTCACAAAGGATCCCCAGGTACTGATCCTGTCGTCCGAGGTAACGCCCAGTCTGAGATCATCTATTTTCACGTTGGGGAATCGTTCTCCGATTTTCGCTCCCACCCCGTTCCAGAAAGAGATATAGGTGAGAAGCATGGTGTTTGCGACATATTTTATGGCTTCGGCTGTTTCCGGCGTGGTTTCTATATATTTTATTCGGACATGATTGACAAACTGGGAATAAACCCTGCGAAGAATTTTAAAATCTGATTCATGGTCACAGCCCACAACAACGCGGTCCGGTTTACGTGCCTGCTCAACGGCCGTACCTTCTGCCAGAAATTCAGGATTGGATGAGACACCGAAGTTTTTTACCTCATGCGCGTTCATGATGTCCTGTAAGTGTCTGGCTGTTCCGATGGGAACCGTACTCTTATTCACAAAGACAATTCTGTTTTCATCATTCCTTTTGGCCGCTATTTCCGCGATATCCTCAACGGCCGCGTCGTAAAAAACAAGATTTGTGGACCCGTCATTGGGGTTGGGCGGCGTGGGAAGACATAAAAAAATGGCATCAGCACCTTCTATGATTGCGCCCAGATCCGTAGAAAAGAACAAATATTTGCCAAGTGTTTCCTTGATAATATTTACCAGCCCCGGTTCGTTGACGTATTTTTCAATTTCTTCAGCCTGACCATTGGAAAACGCGTTAATTTTATTCACATCATTATCATACGCATACACTTCATGTCCGTATTCCGAGCATACTGCCGCATGGACAAGCCCTACATATCCGGTTCCTGCAACAATAATTTTCATATTATTCCTTTCTCCGATTCACAGATCAGATAACCTGAACTGCCATAGATATTAAGATATGGTCGTCCTGCAAAGGCAGTGATGACATCCCGTTCAGTTTCCCGGATATCAGGGCTCTGAATCTCATTCATCACTGTTTGCGCAGGACTGGCACAATATTTTTTCTGATTATAACGGATTTAGGGGAGGCCGGCCAAGCCCATATGCATCAGGCTAAGAATGCGGGACGGCTGCCGGACGGGGTTTGCAACCCCGTCCGAAACGTTTGCGGGCGGCGATCCGGAAAATATTCCGGACGGGGTTGCAAACCCCGTCCGGCAAAATCAGAGTTAATAAAAACAGTAGGTTGTAATCTTAGCCTGATGCATATGCGGCCAAGCCCCGTGGGGGGCGATATATTTGTAGCATTCATCATGCCGGGCAGGCCAAGCCCCGTGGGGGCGGCATATTTGCAGCAAATCATGCTGCAAATATGCCGCCCTTACAGGGCTTGGCCCCTTTCCTTAAATTCGTTATAATCAGTATTTTTTGCTAAAAAATCAGACAGTATTATAAGTACCTGAGCAAAAGTTTTTTATACAGCTTTTTTCTGAGCAGCAAAGAAACCCGGGTCTTTCCTTTGTCGGAGAATTATCATTCCGGAAAAAAAGCTGGGTCTCTTTCCCGGGCAGATATTAAAAACTTATGGTTAGGTACTTATAAAAACGGTGTCATGTGTTAAGTATCACCCGATGATCAGGTTTTCTGACCTGATTTTCGAACAAAAAGCCTGTCATTCTGTTCGACGACCCGACTGAGATCAGACTTCGGCAGGCTCAGTCGAACAGAATGACAGTAAAAAATTTAATTTTCAAACTGTATAAAATCCTTACGGCAAAGGCAACTTAAATTTAAATACTTATAAACGGACATGACCTGCCGTTCACAATGAAAAATGAAAGTTTTATATTTTTTCCTAACACTTAACACTTAACACCTGACACTTTCATATAAACGGCCATGATCTGCCAGTCACAACGAAGTATGAAAGTTTTGCATTTTTTCCTAACACTTAACACCTGACACCTAACACTTTCATATAAACTCCCATGTCCTGCGGACACAACAAAGGATGAAACTTTTGATTTTTGGTTCAAAATGTCATAACTACTCTCAGAATAAATATTTATCAACAATTATAACAGGAAGGACGGTTATGACTAAAAAATCAGACACCCCGATTATTTCAGTAATGCATCCCGTTTGTTGCGGACTGGACGTTCACAAGAATATTATTTCAGCATGTCTTATTACTCTGAATCCCCTTGGCTCGCCGCAATATGAAGTGAGGGAATTCCCGACTTTTACAGACAGCCTTTTCCTTTTAAGGGACTGGCTGACCGACAATAATTGTCCGACAGTTGCAATGGAAAGTACAAGTGTGTATTGGCGTCCGGTTCACAATATCCTTGAAGGACATCTGGATGTTGTCCTGGTAAATGCGCGCCATATAAAAAATGTTCCCGGCAGAAAGACGGATACCGAGGACAGCAGATGGCTTGCCAATCTCCTTCGCCACGGGCTTGTGAAAGGCAGTTTTATTCCGGCAAAGGAAGTGAGACAATGGCGTGACCTGACAACGCTTCGGAAAAATTACACACAGACTCTCGGAGATTACAAGAGGCGTGTTCATAAACTGTTCGAGACCGCCAATATCAAAATCAGTTCTGTGGTGACCGATCTGTTCGGAGTGACAGGACGTAACCTGATCAGTCTCCTTTGTGACGAAGATGCGGATTTAAGCCTTGAAAATATTGAAAAATGTGCGAAAGGAAGTCTCGGTTCCAAAAGTGCGGAACTTCATCGCAGTATTCAGGGTTTTTTTGAAGATCACCATCGTTTTCAGTTAAAACTGCTTATGGATACAATTGAGGCAACGGAGCGGAATATTAAATCCGTAACTGCCCGTCTTGCCAGGCTTATGAGGCCTCATCAGGAAGTTTTGGATCGTCTGGACGAAGTATACGGGATTAACACAGTGGCCGGTCAGTCAGTGCTCAGTCATATAGGATTCACACTGGAAGAATTCGGAAATGAGGCTGCTTTCTGTTCCTGGGCAGGACTTTGTCCCGGAAATAATGAAAGTGCCGGCAAGCGTAAAAGCGGCAGGTCCCCGGTCCGAAATCATCCCTTTAAAACAGTCATGGTTGAAATTGCATGGTCTGCCATTAAGAAGAGGGACTCATATTATAAGGACAAATATTATCGTATAAAATATCGGCGCGGAGCCAAAAAAGCTGTTGTCGCAGTTGCTCACAGCATAGCAAAGGGAATTTATCATATAATAAAATACGGAGAATCTTTTGAGGATCTGGGTAAAGGATATCTTTCCGGCAAAAATCAGGAAAAAAAGATAAACAGACTAAAAAAACAGGCCGCACAGTTAGGATATGACCTGGTTGCTTCCGCTTAACAGAGAATAACCTTAAAATAAATTGAAAACTGTAAAGAATATGAAGAATATACCGAATCCGTTTTTTAACAGGAAAGGATAATAACAGCCTGATGTAAATAAAACTGAAGCACTTCACATTTTAAGGTCGGTGAAAAAATGGCGCCGCGAGCCCGATATAAACATGACCGGCCGGTCACCTGCACAACAAAATGTCAGCTCTTTTAAGAGACTACGAATATAAAACTTTTTTTTCAGGACCGGCCTCATTTTTTAAGAAGTGCGGAAATATTTTAAAAAGTCGTTCGGAGACTACGGGACAAGTGTTTTTTTACTCTGAATATCCGTATTCGGCAATTATTTTATTCAGATAACGAACTAAATTTATTTCTTATTAATTAGAGTTTCATATAAAATAATCTGAAAAAACTTGATCATTAAACATAACACTTTTATTTTGTGATATTTGAATTTTTTGACACTTTTATAAAAAAAATTTAAAATGATTGTTTTTCAATTATAATTTGCCATTACCAGGGGCAGGGAAATGAAAAGGAAAATATGGAATGAAACTTTCAGATTTAAATGAAAAAGATTTTTTAAAAGATATGGTCTCTCTTTGTCCGGATAGCATCATCGGGGTAAATCGAAAGGGAATTATCATTATTTTTAATCAGGCAGCAGAAAAGCTCATGGGTTACAAAAGGGAACATATCATCAACCTGGCACATATTACCGAAATATACAATTCCATGGAACGCGCGCGCCTTATCAAAAAAAAACTTTACAGTTCTGAATTCGGGGGAAAGGGGCAATTAGAGGGATTTGAAAGCGAAATTGTTCACCGGAACGGACAAAAAATACCGATTCGCCTCTCAGCCACACTGATTTTCAAACACGGCCAGGAAGTGGGCAGCGTGGGGTTCTTCCATGATCTTACGTTCAGAAAACAAATGGAGGCCAGACTTCGGGAACTTTCAATAACAGACAGTCTCAGCGGCCTGTTTAACCAGCGTTATTTCTATTCCATACTGACAGAGGAAATGCTCCGGTCCCGGGAAAACCAGTGTCCGTTAAGCCTGATTTGTTTTGATATTGACAATTTCAAATGTTGTAATGACAGACTTGGCCATCTGGAAGGGGACAATATCATCAGAATGGTGGGACACATTCTGAGAGACACATTGCGCCATAAGGATACGGCGTTCCGATACGGGGGAGATGAATTTATGGTTCTCCTCCCCGGAACGGATCTGAACAATGCACGTTTTTTAGCAGAAAGAATCAGAAAAGCATTCAATTCCCAGTGCAGTTTTTGTTCGGTTTGGGATAAGGACACATTTTCAGAACAGGTGACACTGAGTCTGGGAGTGGCCCAGTTCAATCCTGAAGAGGTGACAGACACATTTGTCAAACGGGCTGACCTGGCCATGTACGAAGCCAAAAGAGCCAGTGGCGATCAGACAGTGGAAGCCGGGATACAGATCGGAAAATACAAATAATTTTTTAATTCCATAGATATTTGTTGAATAAAATAAACAAATGTGTATAATCCATAAGGTTAAAAACTATAATCTGCAACCGAATCAAAGGACCTTTTAATATGGCAAAAAGCGAAGTACTGAGTGCTAGCTTGGAGGATTATCTGGAAGCAATTTTTCATATTGTTTCTGAAAAACAGGCAGCCAGAGCCAAGGACATAGCAAAACGACTCAAAGTGAATAATTCCTCTGTGACCGGAGCGCTTCGTGCATTGGCTGAAAAAGGCTTTATCAACTATGCGCCTTATGATGTCATTACCCTCACACCGAGGGGGAACGAGCTTGCCGAAGAAGTCGTAAGAAAACACGAAGCATTACGGGATTTTTTTGTTAAAATTCTTTATATTGATCCGGGCGAGGCTGAAGAAGCTGCCTGTAAGATGGAACATGCCGTCTCCCGGACTATTCTGGACAAACTTATCCTGTTTATGGAATTCGTGGAATCCTGTCCGAGAGGCGGTGAAAATTGGATAAAAGAATTTTGGAATAACTGTGAATACGTCTGTGAATACGGAAATAAGCCTTATAAAAATTGCGAGCGATGTATCACCCGATCTCTGGACAATTTTAAGGAAAAGAAAAAACTGATGGAAAGCGACCTGAAAGAGACGCTTCTTGGGGAACTCAGTTGTGGTCAGCGGGGAAAAATTCTCAAGATCAAAGGGCGGGGCGGAATAAAAAAACGTATGGCAGCGATGGGGGTGAGGCCCGGAAGCATCATTGAAGTGGAAAACATTTCCCCTGTTGACAATTCCATAGAGGTCAAGGTTAAAGGATATCATCTTACCCTCAGAGATGATGAGGCGTCAAAAATCACCGTTGAATTATATCCTTAGCGTTTTTGCTCTTTACTGGCCTTCTGATTTCGAATAGAATGTTATTCGTTCTTTCCGATAATCACGGCGTTTGTCATAAATCTGACTTCCAACACCCCGAAAAAAAATAGGAATCACCTGATGAAACAGAAGAAGAAAAAGATAAAAATAACACCGGCAGCCATACTGGGCATGATTTTTGCGTTGCTGATTATCGGAGCAGGTTTTTATATCAGTATTGTTCGCGGTGAATATACCGGGTATCCGACAATTGGTCTCGGGTTATGTCTGATGACCCTGATCGTGATAATTTCCCGAAGCCGGAGCAAATAATTCAGACGACGGTGTCTGATATTTCTGATTCTGACAGTTGTTGCTGTCTGGCAGAATTCTCTTTCAGGAGAGAATTCGACAATATCCTGAAAGACATAAAAAAATTTTTAAACATCAGAAGTTTTCTTATGATGGTCCGCAAACACTGAAACCTCAGATTAATCCTATGACTGATTCAGATAAACCCCGTATTCTGATTGTAGATGATAATCCATTTAACAGGGAGTTGTTAAAAGAAATTCTTGAATCAGAAGGTTTTTTTTCAGAGGAGGCCCCAAATGGCAAAGAAGCCATCCGGCGCATGAGGGACTCCGCATTCAAACTGATTCTTATGGATTTGCTCATGCCCGGTATGGACGGTTTTGAAACCATTCGGAGAATTCGCCGTATGGGAATAAAAACCCCTATTATCATTGTGTCTGCCATGGATTCAAAAGAAGATCGCCAAAGATGTCTGGAGGCAGGGGGCAATGATTTTTTGCCCAAACCCATTGATGCTGAAAAGGTAAAGGCATTAATTGAACAATATGAGGAAGACAAAGCAGTACCTTTTGATGATCTGAACTCCTTTCCCCGAAAAGACAACAAATTATTGCATCCCCTGTCTTTAAATTTCTCGGATTATCATGTACTGCTTGTTGAAGAGGATGATATTATCGGGAACCGATATTGCCATTTTTTTATGAATCTCGGATTTGATGTGTCCCGTGTTTGCAACGGTAATCAGGCATGGGATTTATTCCTCAGACATCCGCACAAGTTCGACATTATCATCAGCAATGTTTTTACATCAGGTATTGACGGATTTGGCATTCTTGCAAAAATCAAACGGGACTATTTGAATGTCATGGTTTTTCTCTATGCGAAAACATATGATGCGGACATATTTCAACTCGCAATTCAGCTGGGTGCTGATGGCGTGACAACCGAAGCTGAATTTGAAAACTCCTTTATTGATTTAATCGAATCAGCAATTTATCAGTCTGCCCAGAAAGGCTCCCGCACACAGACAGCTTCAACAGCCAGCCAGGTACGCAAAGCCCAGGAGCAGTTAATCAGATACGGATGCCCCGAGCCTTGCAATTCTATTGATGTCGCGTATTCCTCTCTGAGCGACGCGGGGGGAGATATGGCCTGGTGCCGCCGGTTTAACCGGGCAGGAAGATGCGGAATCATGCTGGGAGATGTCGCGGGCCACAGTGTTATGAGTTCTTATATCAGTGCAATATCCCTGGGTATTCTGACATCCACCTGGGATAAGAACCAGGCTCCGCGAAAACTGCTGCGGATAATTAACGCTGAGTTGAACAAACCTGATTATGACCACTATCATCTTTGCGCCACGGTCCTGCTGTGGGACAGATACCGAAAAAAAATTAAAATTGCCACCGCAGGTAATCCCGGGGGACTTCTTGTGAATGAGGCCGCGGATGCTTCCCCGGAGATTCATGAACTGGAGGGCGGCGGGATGTGCCTCGGCCTGATAGAAGAAAATCAGCTTTTTCTGAATGACAGAATAAAGTTTGACAAAGAGGGGTATTTGTTTCTTTTCTCCGATGGTATCACCAAAGCCCAGATTGCCGAGGTTTTAACATCAGGAAGTGTTCATCTGAACCGGGAAAGCATCCGAGGGGTGTCCCGGGAAATTTTGGACAGAATTCTGGAAAAATATGGGCAAAATGATGATATGATTCTTATTACCCTTAAATCTTTTTTCTCTCGTTCTGACATGGTCCGATCATTCAGAGGAGAAAAAGGGGACCATGACGGGCAGGAGCTGCACTATGAATTTTTGTCCAGTTATGAGGAAGCTGACAAAGCATGCAAATGGGCTGCGGATTATTTTACTCCGGATAAACTTCCCTCGGGAAGAGACCCTTGCTTCATCTCGCTTGCCTTACGCGAAGCACTGATCAACGCGGTGAAACATGGAAACAATTTTAACCCTGCTGCCTTTGTTGATTTATCTTTATTTTTTCGACCCGGGGAACTGAGGATAGAAGTGTCTGACGAAGGCCCGGGGTTTAATCTTCCGGATAAAATTGAAAAAATCGAAGAAATCAATCTGCTCCGCTCAGGGGGCAGAGGATTACCTGTGATGTGGTCCCTTTCTGACAGTCTGGAAGTATCCGGCGGAACAATATCTCTCATCTTTCGGGAAAAAAGGATCAGGATGAAGAAACACTGCCCCCCTGCGGAATGTGGTAAAAAATTTTAACCTCGTTCTGTCCCGAGTCTGAAAACAAGATTACGGAGGATAAATGAAAGTAAAGAAGGAAAATAATACACTGTTTTTAATTCCGGAAACTGATCTTATTGCCAACCGCATTGAAGAACTCAGAGACTATTTTGCGGAACAGTTGAAGGAACATTCAGATGTTTCGCATGTGTTGCTGGATGTAAACGGTGTTGATTTTGTAGATTCCTTGGGAGTAAACCTTATTGTAGGTCTTTACCGACAGGTAACAGCTGCTTCTCAGACCATTGAAATCATCGGAGCCGGAGAAAATTTTATGAAAGTTGCCGCATTTTTCCGATTAACGTCTCTCTTTCCAGTCAAAAGTGAATAGTCAGCTGAGAATTGAGAATTCTCAATTATCCATGATCAATTCTTAATTACAGACGAGGGGAGGTGAAAATGTCAGACTATGATGAGCTTCTTCCTGTTTTTATAGAAGAATCCCAACAGCATCTGCAAACGATTGAGCCGGATATCCTGGCGATTGAACATAGTTCCGGGGCGGTTGATTCCGCTACAATCAACAGAATTTTTCGGGGAGTTCACAGCATAAAGGGCGCTTCAGGATTTTTTGGGCTTCAAAATATCGGAAAACTGAGTCATGTGATAGAAAATTCACTGGTTCTGCTCCGGGACGGAAAAACCGAGCCCAGTTCGGAATTTACAGATGTTTTGCTTAAAGGCGTAGATGCCCTCAGAACAATGGTGGATAATGTCGGAGAAAGTGAACAATTCGACATTCGTAATGAATTGGACCTCCTGCAAAAACTTTTGGATAATGCGGCATGTCCGCCCCAGACCGTGATTGTTTCTGAAATGAGAACCGATAACAAGGGGGCCAAAACTGAACAAAAAACAGAGGAACCTAACAAATTTCATGTCAGCGCAGGGGATATTGAGCATTTTATCTCGGAGGGTCTTCACCTTTATGCTGTAAAAATATTCTTAGATAAAGACCTGAGACAAAAAGACAGATCGCCTTATGAATTCATTAATAATATGGAATCCTTTGGCTATTACGTTGATTCATTTCTGGATATTCGGAGTGTCACAGGGCTTTCGGACTGTCTGAACAATGATCTTGCATTTGATTTTTTATTTGCCACAACACTTTCTCCTGATCTGGTTCCTGAGGGACTGGAACTTCCCGAGGACAGGGTTAGTGTCATAGACCTTGATGAATTCAGAGAGGAATTACAAGCTGAAAAAGCCGCGGCTTTGGAATCTCAAATCTCAAATCTCAAATCTCAGATATCAGCGCCCGGGCCTGAGTCAGAGCCTGACAGAGATAAAACCTCGGATGCGTCTTCCCAAATTGATGACCCCCCCCGTTCTGAAACAGCCGCTCTTTCCAATAAAACAGATGAACCCGATAAAACCGATATTCCTGTAATTCCCCGGGAGGTTCAGACAGAAGAAAAAATACGAGTCGGGGTGAATTTTTTAAATGAGTTGGTGAATCTGGCAGGTGAGCTTGTTCTGGGAAGAAATCAGCTAATGCAGGCTGCGCTTCCGCTGGTCAGGAATACCCCGGGGTTAAATCCTGTTTTGCAGCACATCAGCCGGGTCACATCTGAAATGCAGGAAAAGATCATGCAAATGCGAATGCAGACAATATCTGTTATTTTCGTAAAATTCCACAGATTTGTCCGTACTTTGGCCAAAAATTATAACAAAGAAATAAAACTGGTGACATCCGGAGAAGACGTTGAACTGGACAAAAGCATTATTGAGGGACTTTCGGATCCGCTGACACATCTGATCCGCAATTCAGTTGATCATGGTATCGAACTGCCTGAGGAACGGGAAAAAGCCGGAAAACCCAGGTATGGAACAATTGAACTCAAAGCTTATCATCAGGGAGGCCAGGTTCATCTGGTGGTGAGTGATGACGGAAAAGGGGTGGATGGGAAATTTGTTGCCCAAAAGGCCCTTGACAAGGGGCTGGTCCGTCAGGACCAGTTGGATTCCATGAACGAAAAAGAGCGGGTGCGCCTGATATTCCGTCCCGGGTTCTCAACAGTTGAAAAGGTGACAGATTTAAGCGGAAGGGGCGTGGGAATGGATGTTGTCAGGACAAATATTGAGCATCTGGGAGGCACCGTCAATATTGTCACAAAAGTTGGCAAAGGCACAACAATAAAGCTTGTACTCCCCCTGACCCTTGCCATTGTTTCCGGTCTGTTAATAAAAGCACATAACCAATGTTTTATTCTTCCGGAAGTTGATATTGATGAACTGGTCAGAGTAAAACCGGATGAAATAGCGACCCGTATTGATGTTCTCCAGGACTCGAAGGTGCTTCGCCTTCGGGATATGTTGCTTCCCCTGGTGGATTTGAACCAAATCCTCGGATTGGAGGGGAAACGTTCTCAGGCTTCGGGAGGGCAAGAGCAGGAGAGCCAAGGGGCGAAGGCCAACCTGAAAAGGGAAAATTCTCAATCTCCGATTCTCAAATTTCAATCTGAAAAGCCTTTGAGAATACTTGTTATAAAACATGGCATCTCCCGTTTTGGTCTTATTGTTGACAGCATTGAAAGCACAGAAGAAATCGTTGTAAAACCCCTTCCCCGGTATCTGAAAAAAATGAAATGTTTCAGCGGAGTCTGTATCCTCGGCAATGGCGAGGTGTCCCTGATTCTTGATGTCGCGGGAATACTCAAAAAAGCGGCCATCCGTCATCTTGATGAAACAAAAGAAGTAATGAAACCAAAGGAAACAGTATTGGAAGCCGAAGCTCAGACGCTTCTCTTATTTGACAACAATACCCAGGAACGATTTGCATTGCCTCTTGAGCTGATCTCTCGGATAGAAAGGGTTCCTGCGTCAAAAATCGAACGTATTAAGGACAAGCAGTTTTTACAGTATCAGAATAAAAAGCTGAGGCTGATTTTTTTAGAGAACTATCTGCCGGTGTGCAAACCTGAAAGATCATCAGAAGATATCATCGGAATCATTGTGCCCAAACAGACAAAACACCCTTTGGGCATCGTGATGAACCGCGTCATTAATACGCTTAATGCCGTTGTTGATCTTGACACAACTGCGATAATGGCTCCCGGCCTGTTCGGGTCGGCAGTGCTTGACGGAAAAATTACCCTGTTTCCTGATATCTATCGAATCTTTGAATTGGCGGCCCCTGAATGGTACAAAACTGAAAAAGCCATTCGGACAAATTCGGATCGGAAATATCGGGTTCTGCTTGTGGATGACACGCCTTTTTTCAGAATGGTGGAAAGTGAATATCTCACTTCCGCGGGATATGAGGTCATACAGGCAGAAAACGGTAAAAAAGCAATGCAGATTTTAGAAGAAGAATCAGTTGATGCTGTTATTCTTGATATTGTTATGCCCAAAATGGACGGATGGAAGACCATCAGGGCGATTCGTGCGGATGATCAGCTAAAGCGGCTCCCGGTGATGGCAGTTACTTCTCTGGATAGCGAAGGCTTGTCACAAGAAGGTCTTAAAGCAGGATTCACCGAATGGGAGTTAAAGCTTGATAAAATTCGTCTTATTGAGAAACTGTCTGCCATGCTGAATGCCAGTGTCAATGATTAAAAAAAAAGGTGTGTTTACAATCAGAGCAGAATCAGCAGATCAAAAATTCCCTTTTGCCACCGACTAACTGTCAACTAACCAACCTTTATTCAGGAGGATTGTTCATGAGCCGACAAATAACAACCTTTTTTTTAGGTAATACGCTTTTTGGCGTGGATATTCTGCTTGTGAAGGAGGTGTATCGCCATATGACGGTGAACCCGATTCCCAACGCGCCGAATCACCTGCTGGGATTAATGAATTTACGCGGGAGAGTGGTGACCGTCATAGACCTCAACGTGTGTCTGAATCGTCTTCCGGAGACAAATACAGGTGACCGCCGCCTGCTGATTTTAAAAACCCGGGAAGAAATAAAAAAATATATAAATAATAATCAGTTAAACGATGTTTTTTTAGGAGAGGATATTGTCGGCTTTTTAATAGACAAGATGGATGATGTCCTAACTGTTGAAAATGAGGAAATCCTTCCTCCCCCTCCCAACATTGCTGATCTTGATGAAGATATTATTGAAGGTATTATCAAACAGGGGAAGCGTCTGGTTATTCTGTTGGATGTGACAGTCGTTCTTGAATTGGTCATGAATGCCGCAGTTGAAGCAGAAAATCAATGAGAACTGAAGCTTGAAATCTGTCAGCCTGGTCAGTGATTTTGCTGCTGAAACAGGCCATGTCAGCAGATCGAAAAATTTTCGGGCTGTCACAGGGCAGACACGGCGGGCGGGGGAGAAACCCGGTTTTTTCCGGCAGGGGAGATTGCCCATATGCATCAGGCTAAGAATGAGGGACGGCTGCCGGACGGGGTTTGCAACCCCGTCCGAAACGTTTGCGGGCGGCGATCCGGAAAATATTCCGGACGGGGTTGCAAACCCCGTCCGGCAAAATCAGAGTTAATAAAAACAGTAGGTTGTAATCTTAGCCTGATGCATATGGGGAGATTGCCCCGTCCTGGAAAACACCGGATTTCTTTGCTGCCCCGCGCGCAGTCCGGAAACTTTCTGATCTGCTGAATCCCCTGTAAATTAAAATGAATATTCCCCGCGCTTAATAACTAGGAATAAACAAAGATGAAAAAAAAAAGAATACAGTCGCTGTTTGTAAAACTTATGAGCGGATTCGTAAGTATCACCCTTCTTTTTCTGCTTTTTTCCCTTTATGCTGTCACTCAGTTGGGAGCCGTGGGTGGCTATTTTGACAAAGCGTATAACGAGGCTGTTGTACCCATGGAGAAATGGGCACAATTCAAAATCAGATTGGGCGATATCAAGAGCCTGCTCAACCGCCACATTTCTGAATGGAATTTGGAAGTACAACAGAAGATCGAGTCCGAACTTTCCGAAAAATTCAAGTCAGCAGATGAACTCCTGAAAAAACTGGGAGCAGATATGCTTTCAGAAGATGAGATTGCCAGAATTGAACAGGAACATAAAAATGGTGAAGATCATTCTATCGGGAATTTTAGGGAAGAATCGCTATCAAAAATAATGGTATTGGTTAAGTTTCACCATGATGAATTCAAAGCTGTTTCAGGGGAGGTAATCGAGCATAGCAAGAACTTTATGAAAGAAGATGCTTCTGCGATACTCAATACCGGAGCCGGACTGGAAATAGCAATATTTATGGATAAGATAACTTCTGAAATCCTGGACAGAATGAGATATCGTGTGGCAGATTACCGCGACCAGAGCCTGAAACTTCGCCGCCAGGTGCAGCTATATCTTATCATAGGAAGCGCTTTCGCTGTTTTTATTGCTCTGCTTATCTCCTATTTTTTTGCCCGTAGTATTACAGGACCTGTCAGACTTGTTCTGGCCGGACTCAGGGATATTGCCGAGGGAGAAGGTAATCTCACGAAACGGCTTGATATATATACGAAGGACGAAGTGGGAGAACTGGCAAGATGGTTTAATATATTTGCAGAGAATCTCCAAACAATGATGAAAGAGATTGCTGATACAACATATAATCTTTCAAAAGCATCCGATAAAATGTCAGCTGTTTCTGTAAATATGACATCATCAGCCCAAGACGTGAATTCACAGGCTATTACTGCCGCGGCCGCTTCGGAACAGGTAAACACAAATGTCAGTATGGTGGCATCCGCCGCGGCTCAGTCAAGTTCTTCTTTATCAAATATTGCCTCGATGACCGAGGAGATATCATCTGTTTTCGATAATATTGCCGGGCTGGGAAAGAAAACGGCTGATAATATGACGAGGATGGCTCAGTCAAATGAGGATATCGCAAACCAGGTGAACAGCATTGCCATTTCAACAGAGGAGATGACTGCCTCTTTAAATGAGGTGGCAAAGAACACGGCCCGGGCAAACCGGGTTTCACAAGATACAAACCAGCGAGCGGAGCAGATTAAGGCCAGAATGGACGCACTGGAGTCCTCTTCCAAACAAATTGGCAGAATTGTGGGGATTATCAAAGATATAGCCGATCAGACAAACATGCTGGCGCTGAACGCCACCATTGAAGCCGCGGGGGCAGGAGAAGCCGGAAAAGGTTTCGCTGTGGTAGCAGGCGAGGTAAAAGAACTGGCGAAGCAGTCGGCCGAGGCAAGCGATGAAATCGCCGGACAGATAGACGAAATTCAGAAGTCTGTCAGAGACGCGGGGCAGGCTGTTCAGGATATAAACAAGACCATCAACGAAGTTGCGGGTATTAATGAAATGATTGCATCTTCGGCCGAAGAACAGACCGCAACTGCAAGTGAAATTTCAAAATCCGTCGCCAGTACCGCCGGAACCGTGAGGACCGTTACAGAGAGCGCAAGCGAATCAGCCAATCTGGTGGGAGAAATAGCGAGTTCAACGGATGAGACATCAAAAACACTCAGGGAAATCGCACAAAATACTGATGAATTGCTGAACAATGTGAAAGCAGTTGCCCGGTCTTCTGACGAAGCTGCCCGGGGCGTTGACGATATTTTCAAATATATTAAGGGAATCAGCACTTCATCGGAACAAACTGCTCTTGGCGCGTCCCAAGCGAATGACGCATCTGAAAAATTGGCTAAAACAGCTTCGGCACTTGCGCAAATTATAAGCAGGTTTAAATTGTCGGAACTGAAAAGTGAGAACTGAAAAATTAAAAGTTTGATTATAACGGATTTAGGGGAGGGCCGACCAAGCTCCGTAGGGGCAACATATTTGTAGCATTCTTAGGCAATTCCGAACGGATCCGGAGTGCAAAAATTATATTTTTGCGCCTGCGAAAAAGCATTTTTCGCACTCCGGAGAAAATACCGGAAAACCCGCTTACGCTTAAGTCAACAGTATTGGCCTGGCAGAGGGGGACAGCAAACCTGCTGCTACAATATGCCGTCCATACAGGGCTTGGTCGGCCCTCCCCTAAATTCGTTATAATCAGCAGAAACTTATGGATAGTATCCGACCAAATAAATTCTGAGTGGTGAAATTCGGAAAAACCGGACATATGGAAATCATATAGGACAATTTTTCAAATTGTCCGAAAAACAATTTGAAAAATTGTTTTACATCTCAGCAATCCGTCAGCATTTATTTGCTTGTGTAATAGATACTTATCTGATTGTAATCTTATTTACAAAAATTGTTCCGAGGTTAATGGAAAAATGATGAAATCTGGAAAAATGATGTTAAAAACAAAAATTATGAGCGGAATCTGTGCGCCCCTGCTTTTGCTTATCTGTCTTAGTATCGTTTCTTTTAAAAGTATTCAATCACTGCTGGATAGCAACACATGGGTTAATCATACCTATGTGGCGATTCAAAAAGCAACAGAAATAGAGAAATTAATGGCAGAGTTGGAAACCGGAGAAAGAGGATTTGTTATCGCAGGCAAGGAGGAATTTCTTGAACCATACCTTACAGGAAAGAAAGTCATTGCGGCTAAAATTGCCGATACCAAAAAACATGTCATTGATCATCCGCAACAGGTGGAAAGAATAATTGAAATCGAAACATTGATTAACGCTTGGTATGAAAAAGCGGCGGAAGTGGCAATAGCCGAAAGGCGAAGGTTAAATGAGGGCCACAAAGACGCGTCAATGGAAAATATAATTGCACTGATTGAGGCGGGAACCGGCAAAATGATTACAGATGAGCTGCGTATCAGTATCCGTGATTTTATTAAAGCTGAAGAAAATCTTATGGAAAAAAGGAAAGCTCATGCTTTAAAAAAAGCGAGTCTCGCGATTAATATTGTACGTTTTGGCACAATGGCAACCCTCTTTTTCGCGCTGATCATCTCTTATTTTCTTGCCACCAGCATTATCAGACCTGTCAGACTTGTTGTAAGCGGGCTGAAAGACATTGCAGAGGGGGAAGGGGACCTCACCAGAAGACTTGAGATATATACAACAGACGAAGTGGGGGAACTGGCAGCATGGTTTAACACATTTATTGAAAAGCTGCGGGGAATGATAAAAAATATTGCTGAGACAACAAATGATCTTTCTCTTTCATCTGAAAGTCTGTCAGCAGTCTCCGATCAGATGTCGTCCTCTGCTGATGAGATGAGTTCCCAGTCAGGTATGGTTGCCGCGGCTTCGGAGCAGGTAAGCACAAATGTCGCCACAGTGGCCTCTGCCACGGAGCAATCCAGTTCTTCACTCTCGAATATTGCTTCAATGACTGAAGAAATGTCGGCTTCTTTCATTAATGTCGCGGGGTTCGCAAAAAAGACAGCATATAATGTTAAAACCATGGCACAGTCAAGTGAGGAACTATCCGCACAGATTAACAATATTGCATTTTCTGCCGAGGAGATGACATCATCGTTAAATGAAGTTGCAAAAAATACTGCTGAGGCAAATCAGATTTCACAAAATGCGAATCAGCGAACAGAAGAGATCACCGAGCGGATGGACATACTGGCTTCAGCTTCCAACCAGATTGGCAAAGTTGTCGGCGTAATCAAAGATATAGCTGATCAGACAAATATGCTGGCACTGAACGCCGCAATCGAAGCCGCGAGTGCGGGAGAAGCCGGAAAGGGCTTCGGAGTGGTTGCAGGAGAGGTAAAAGAACTGGCAAGACAATCTGCCGAAGCAACCGATGAAATCGCCGGACAGATCGATAAAATTCAAAAATCCGTCAGAGACGCTGTTCGGAAAGTTCAGGAGATAAACAAGGTCATCAATAACATTGCTGATATAAATGAAATGATTGCGTCTTCGGCCGAAGAACAGACCGCAACTGCAAGTGAAATCTCAAAATCTGTTGCCGGTGCTGCGGGAACAGTTCGAAATGTTGCACAGCATGCCACCGAATCAGCAAATCTGGTGGGGGAAATTGCCACTTCGACAAAAGAGACATCGAGAACCGCGAGTGAAATTACGCTGAATATCAGCGACCTCCGGAACGGAGTCAATGAAGTTGCGCGTTCTTCCGGCGAAGCCGCACAGGGCGTGAGCGATATATCCAAAAACATTCACACCATCAGCATCGCCTCGAGGCAGACGGCACTCAGTGCATCAGAAACCAACAAATCATCCAAAAAATTAGCTGAAATGGCGGCGGCGCTTAACCAATTTGTAAGCAGTTTCAAACTGTAATCAGTTATTCGTTATTTTCGATCTGCTGAGAATTATTTGCTGACGGCTTATGGCAGACAACTGATAACTGAAAAAAAGGAGTATGAGGTGGAAAAGGATTTAAAGATACTTGTTGTAGATGATACCGTCACCTACAGACAGATTCTGTCAAAAATTGTATCCGGTTTTGAAAATGTCGAACTGCTGGGAGTGGCTTCCAATGGGAAAATTGCACTGTCAAAAATCAAGTTGAAAAATCCTGATCTTGTGCTTCTGGATGTGTTTATGCCTGAAATGGATGGCTTGGAAACATTGGATCAGATAAAAAAAGAACATCCTCACATTGATGTTATTATGTTAAGCGGCATGGACAGGGAAAACGCCAATCTCACAGTCAAAGCACTGGCAGCAGGGGCTTTGGACTTTATCCCCAAACCCCGGGGAACATCTGTTGACGACAATATTGCAGAACTCAGGACAGCGCTTTCCCGCCTTATCCTGATGGCACGAACCCGTAAATATTCACGACAGGCCAGGGGGATTTCAGGAAATAACACGCCCGCGACACCTCTGTCTGCCCCGGAAAAGAGGATTGTGAAATCCGCGGCTCCAAAGAAAATTCTTTTACCAGAGACAGACACGGAGAACCTGATCACGCCTCCCAGTGAAAACCGGTACTCTCGAAAACCGGAGCGGATTGATGTTGTGGTCATGGGTGTTTCAACGGGCGGTCCGAACGCGTTGCAGGAGATGATTCCGAAACTTGACGGAGACTTTCCGGTTCCGATACTTGCTGTGCAGCACATGCCTTCCATGTTTACTGCTTCGCTTGCCGCACGTCTGGATAAGGCATCTTCCATAAAAGTTGTCGAGGGTGAAGACGGACAGCTTGTGAAGAAAGGGATTATATATATTGCTCCCGGAGGCAGGCATATGATTGTAAAAAAAGACAGATTTAACAATACAGTGCTGGGGCTGACCGATGCCCTTCCGGTGAACAGCTGCCGCCCTTCTGTGGATGTGCTTTTTCATTCTGTGGCCAAAGTCTACGGAGGCAATGTGCTGGCAATCATTCTGACCGGCATGGGAACTGACGGGGTTTCAGGTGTGGCGGCCATCCGCCGGAGAGGCGGCTATTCAATTGTACAGGATGAGAAAACCAGTGTGATATGGGGAATGCCCGGGGCAGTTGTGGAAGCAAATGAAGCAAATGAAATTATTCCGCTTGACCGTATGGCTTCCAGAATAGCGGGAATAACAAAGAAGAGGCGTTTTTAATGTTTAAAATTACCGAACCTGAATATATCCTCATGAAAAAATATATAGAGGAACATTGCGGCATTCATCTGGAGGCGGACAAAGAATATCTCGTTGAATCGAGGCTTGCTGATCTTCTTATTGAAACCGGTTGCAAATCATTTCAGGAGTTTCATCTTAAAGCACGGAGTAATGATCCCGGCGGAGAACTCAGAGATCGGATTGTTGACGCGATGACCACGAATGAAACATCCTGGTTCCGTGATAAAAACACCTGGGAGTATTTGGAAGAAGTGGCAGTGCCTGCTCTTCTCAGCCAGGCTGCTGAAACAGGCAGGGCAAGTGTCTGGTCCGCGGCAGCGTCAACTGGGCAGGAAGCCTACTCTTTACTGATGCTTTTAGACGAAGCAACAAGACAGAGGGGACTGCCTTCACTTTTAGATCGCGTTGAAATTATTGCCACGGATATCTCTTCATCGGCCGTTCTCACAGGGAGTTCCGCACGATATGATACTATTGCCATGAACCGGGGGCTGCCTGAAGACAAAAAAGAAAAATATTTTACCAAACTTGATAATATATGGCTGTTTGATCAGGAACTTAAAGAGCGGGTTCTGTTTAAAAAATTCAATTTGCAAAATGATTTCATATTTCCTGAAACTTTTGATCTGATACTGTGCAGGTATGTTTCAATATATTTTTCTGAGGATTTTAAATGTGAATTATTCTCAAAGATGGCTCAGGTTTTGAAACCGGGAGGTGTTTTACTGTTAGGGGCAACAGAGTCTTTGAGAGAATTTTCAAATGACTTTGAGATTTCATATTATAAGAGTGTGGTCATCAATAAGAGAAAATAACAAAACCCGGGACACCCTGAATCTTTGCAGAGCCGGACACTTTAACCAGCCATAACTCTGCGGTTACAATGAATAATGAAAATCTTAAAATTTTTTCCTAACACCTAACACTTAACACCTGACACCTGACACCTTCAAAAAAATAAAGACACGGAGACAAGATATGAGTATAAAATCGAGTCGTCCCTCAGCTTCCAAACCGGTTCTCCCCATTCTTTTCGTAGATGACGAACCCACAACTCATCTGATAATAAAAAATCATCTGAAAGGTTGGAATGTAAAATCCGCCTATTCAGCGGAAGAAGCTCTGGACATTCTGAATAAACACCATATACTTATTGTTATCACCGATATTAGTATGCCAGGGATGGATGGCATAACATTTTTACGTGAGATCAGAAAAACACGCGGCATCATTCAGGTGATTATTGTCACGGCTTCTGACCGGATAGACGATCTTATCAACGCATTTGAAGCCGGTGCCACGGATTTTCTGCTCAAACCTTTCAAAAAAGAAGATATTGAAGAGGCACTGGAAAATATCGTATCCAAAATCAACCGATGGAAGGCAACAATGAAAACGCTTTTTGAGAAAAGAAGGCGGGTGAACCTCGAGAATATTTTTCCTCTGGATGATTAATCAAACGCAAACCGTTTCTCGGTAAAAAGTCTGAGGCAGGCATCCGCGACCTGCGGATCATAAAATTTTCCTTTGTGTTGCGAAATCTCCTCCAATGCCTTTTCAATACCCAGCGCCGGCCGGTAAGGCCGGTGAGATGCAATGGCTTCGACAACATCCGCCACCGTCAGTATTTTTGCTTCCAGAAGAATTTCTTTATCTGAAAGCCCCCGGGGATAACCGGATCCGTCTATTTTCTCATGATGCTGAAGCACCATTTGGGCAACTGGCCATGGAAAGTCTATTTTCTTCAGTATGTCGTAAGCGACTTGGGGATGGTCTTTAATGATACCGAATTCATGCTCTGTCAAACGGGCCGGTTTGCTCAGAATAGAGGCTGGCACGCGTATTTTTCCGAGATCATGAACAATGCCTGCCATGCGAATGCCTTCGATTCGTTCCGGTGAAAGTCCCATTTCCTCGGCAATGGCGCAGGCCAGATCCGCGACATGACGCTGATGCCCGGCCGTGTATAAGTCTCTTTTTTCAATTGTGAGTGCCATGGCTTCAATGGTATCTTTCATAACCTCCTGAAGCTTTTCCAGATTATCCTGAAGCGCTTTTTTTGTCCGTCTCAGCTCCGAGATATTTAAAAAAGACACAATGCTTTTTTGGGTTTCCGGAATCATCGCGACCGTGAGACAGACATCTTTGAGATTACCGTTTCTGTCAATTAATTTTGTTTCATATTTCCTCGGCGCATTACCAGGATTGCTTCTTCGCAGATAATGATATCTTTCCATTTGTTCTAAGTTATCTCTGATGAAAAATTTTTTCCAACTTTGCTTGTCATGTATTTCTTTTTTGGAATATCCGGTAAGATTTTCAAACTCCTGATTTATCATGGATATTGTCATGTTTTCTTCTATAATCATTGTCGCAATTCCGGTATTTTCAAAGATAGTCCTATATCTGGCTTCTGATTCGGCAAGGGCTTTTTCAATTTGGAAACGCTCGCTGAGGTCTTTTAAATTATGAATAATGCCAATCAGTTCGTCATCTGAGTTTCGAAGAGGAGTTACTGTTATAGAAAGGGTTTGGCTGCCTTCGGGATGTTCTTGCTCAACATCTCGCTGGACAAGTTCCTCACCGCTGAAAATTTCTGTCATGGGGCATTTTGATGTCTTGCATATGTCAAAACCGAAAACCTCATAACATTTTTTGTTTATGGCATCTGTTTTGCGAATACCAAATATTTTCTCAAATCTTTTGTTCACCTTGAGCATATTGAAATTTCTGTCCGTCACACACATGCCGTCACCCGCGCTTTGGAATATCTGATTCAGTTCTCTGTAAGCGATTTTAACGGACTCCTCTGCCCGCTTTCGTTCGAGAATTGCAGCCTCGAGTCTTGCATTCTCCACTTCAAGTGCCGCTGCCCACATACGATCCGTAATATCCCGAAGGGACGCGAGATAAGCCGGATTTCCGTCCCAGCTGATTCCCACCACACGCATTTCAGCAACGCCAGTTTCTCCGTTGGCCCGATGAATCTCTATCTTTATGGTGTCATCTGTCGCGAGAGAAAAACTGAAGGCCCTGCCTACGAGTTTGTCTGCTTTTTTGTCAAAAAGCACTTCTGCCGCGGGATTGGCAAACTGCACCATTCCGTTGATATCCGCAATGATTATCCCATCAGCTATCTTTTCAATCAGAATTCTCAGACGCTCCTCACTGGCCTTCAGAGCATTCTCAACCTGTTTACGTTTCTCAATCCCTTTAATATTTGCCAAGAAATTGATTACATTTTTCTTATCATCTCTGATCCACGAGGGACTGACAATCACAGGAAAACATTCGCCATTTTTTCGTTTAAATGTAAATTCAAATTCTTCAAAATTTCCGCTCAGAATCTTTTGAAATTCGCGCTCCGTCTCTTCTCTCAGTTCCTCATCCCAATAGATATGCGGCAGACCGGTTCCCACAAGTTCTTCTCTCGAAAACCCGGTCATGCGGCAGAAAGAAGGGTTCACATCAACAAGAACACCGTTTTTGTCTAAAACGCATAATCCGTCTTTCATAGCGGTAATAAGACTTGCGGAAAACTTTTTACTTTCTCCGAGCGCCGCTTCTGCCTGTTTTCGTATATCTATTTCTCTTTGCAAAATCCGGGACCAGCGATAAGGGACTGTAAAAGAACAAACTCCCCCGATTATCAGGATGAAAATAATAAAACCCAGTGCATACTGGTCACTTCGGAAGCTTTTTCTCATGCTCCCCTCCACCTCCTGAACCGGGGCGCATACCGCTATGGACCAGTTTTTATTAAAAGCACGGACAGGTTTGTATGCAATAAACTTTTCTGTTCTTTTTTTTTCTTCACGATGCCATCCGGTGACATACCTTCCTTGTCCTTGTTTTCCGAATATCATTTTTTTCTGGATATGATTTATTGTGTCATAAGACAGATCAGGATTTTTACGCAGTCGTACTTTAAAAGCATCCTGGCCCACGAACGCTTTTTCATAGTGGGACAGGAATATGCCGTCTTCATTCATCAGCCAGGCATATCCTGTATTACCTGACACAATCGGAGAAACAAAAAGAGACAGCGTATCCGGATCAAAAGATCCCATAATGATGCCGTTGAATTTCAGTTTTCCCTGTTCATCCTCCATATAGATCGGCTTTACCACCCGGATACGCATCTCCCCGATTTCATTGGTGATCATGCCTGAAATCAGAATATCTTTGGTTTTTTTAGCCTGTTGAAAATATGTTTCTCCGCTGTAATCTCTTCCGATCAGATTTTTACGCCACTTTTCATCGGGGCAGATGAAACGCATCATCCCTTCTTTATCCAGCCTGCGCAATGATGTCTTACGGGGGATGCCGATATGAAACGCCCGCATCTGACCCAGTGCGCCCGGTTCCATTTTCACCACATCCGGATGAACTGATAAGCGATTGAGATCATTTGCAATATATTTCAGAAATGTTTCTATTTGCTTTGCGACTGATCCGGCCAGTATGGATTGCTGCCGATTAAACTGCTTAGTAATCATATTCACTGTTTCCCGATGGATATTGATACTATGAATGATGGTTGCGGCAATAAGGATCAGCGTAATAGTGATAATAATGAAAACAAATGAAAAGATTGACGGCCGCTTTTCATTATCAGATGAAATAAACACTTCCGAATCGTCAGTCTGAGTACTGAACGGAGGGGTTCTGCGTGTCAATAGGGCCAATTTCTTTCTCCGAATTTTATAAGAATTTTTTCGATATTTTTATGCGGAGTGCTGAAACAATTTCTTACCACCCGGATAAAAAGTGCCGGAAAATTTACGAACAGATAATTACAGCGGATCGAAAAGTTTCCGGGATGCGTGCGGGACAGCAAAGAAACCCGGCTTTTTCCCGGACAAAGTATCTCCCCGGCTGGAAAAAGCCGGGTTTCTGACCCGTCCGTCGTGTCCGTCCCGCGACAGCCTGAAAACCTTTCGATCTGCTGAATTATAATAAATGAAACAGGTTGAAACAATAATGTTCTGAGATGTCCTCAGCCGTGAATACGACGTTCTGCCTTTTGTAAAAATGATGTCATAATAAATTTAATTTTGCAATGGATATCTTTTTTAATACTCGACAATCGAGTTACACATAAATTTCTGTTTTCTGTTGCTGCAGGTCCTGCACAAATAGTGATGAATGAGATTCAGTGTGTCCCGATGTTCGGGGAACCGAACAGAATCCATCACTGCCTTTGCGGGATCATCCTGCTGTTAACGCTTCAATTTTTTAACGATATTCTCAGACGCACATTCCGGAAAAAATATATATCATACTTCCTCTTGAAAGATTTTTTAAATCGTATTATATACCATCGTCATTCGGTCAGGGCAATCTGATTCTTCATATATGAACACCTATAAAAGACGAAATGAAGCTCATTATTATTTTTTTACAGGACCACCTGAAACGGTCAGACAAAGACATCGAAAAAAAGTCTTGAAAGTGTCTGTATATGAAATATCGGAGAGCCGCAAAAAGCCGAAAGACCTTTTCTGTCTGAATTCGAAAGCAGGAAACCGGGCCCCGCGTATATCAGGTGACAAAATTGTCAGGAATTGATATAAGGCGATATATCAAGGTTCGGGATTATGCCAATCCGCATTTGAAAAAATCTGCAAGTTATTTCTGAAAGGGCAGGCATGACAGGAAAGTCAAAACAGCCCTGACACGGGGAGATGTCAACAGCCGGATCGCTCCGTCAGGGTGATCTTTTGAACCTGAGCCGTGTGAAAAGAAATTTTCAAACACGGTTCTCAGAGGGAAGGGGCCGAAAGTCCCCTGACCGACCCGATCATCCACCCAAAATTCATTATAATCGGCTGTAACATAATGGTGAAAGGATTTTGAAATGCTCTATAAATTTGACGGAAAGCGACCGGTAATAGGAAAAAATTCATATATCAGCGACATTGCAAAAGTCATCGGTGATGTCACCATAGGAGAAAACTGCTATATCGGACATGGTGCTATTTTACGGGGCGACTACGGAAGAATTGAAATAGGAGACGGGACAGCAATAGAAGAAGGGGCAATTATTCACGCTCCGCCTGACGATGTGAACAAAATCGGAAAAATGGTTACTATCGGCCACGCTGCCGTGGTGCATGGCAAACACACTGGCAATCACGCTGTTATCGGTATGGGGGCCATAGTCAGCATCTGGGCAGAAATCGGAGAATGGGCTATTGTAGCGGAAGGAAGTGTTGTAACACTTAAACAAGTAATTCCGCCGAAAGTAGTCGCTGCTGGAAATCCGACCAAAATTATACGAGAGCTATCTGAAAAAGATCAGGAATTTTGGAACTGGGGCAAGCAGATATATATTGATTTGGTTAAAAAATATCTGGATGTTGGGATAGAGCCTGTTGACAATGAGTAAAATCTCATTTTGTTATTTTTTATGCACAACAACCATATTAACATAACCATGTTCTCGTAGCGGAGCGAAAAAAGCCGTAAGAGAACTCAAAATAAATAATATACCCGATTGGGTCTGTCCGGTGGGTTTCGCTGCGTTTCACCCACCCTGCATCCTGCATCTGAAGAACGGCATTATGCCGCGGTTCCGAGCAGAAAATACATGCCGGGAAAATTGGCAGCATGTAAAAAAAAGTGTGTCCTGTCTTTTATGCAAATCGGCCGGCTGTCTTTCAGCAGAATGATGGACACATCCGAAAAAGCACCATTCTGCGTAAAAGATGAGACACACCTTATTCACTTGATGATCAAGTTTTCTGAGTTGATTTTGACAATAGCCTGTCATTCCTGCTTTTGCAGGAAGGACAGAAAAAACAGGAATAAAAAAAGAAGCTCGGATCGAGTATTCAGAGATATGGATATATCACCGAGTTTCCTCATTCTCATTTTTAACCCAATGCACAGCAAACCGAATCAGTTCGGCTGCGTTTTTCAAACAGAGTTTCTCTTTGATCCGTTCACGGTACGTGCCAATGGTTTTCTTACTCAGGTTCAGCTTCTCTGCGATCTCCCTGGTGGTAAGCCCCTGTCCGATAAAGTGAAAGACCTCTAATTCTCTGTCCGTAAGTCTGTCAATCGAAGGTTTGTCCTGCATTCCGGGCTGGCTGACAAATTTATTCAAAATATTCGCCATGATCCTTTCACTGGCATATATTTTTCCGTTCAGCACACATCGGATGGCCTTTACAATGGATTCCGAGGCTTCCTGTTTCATGATATAGCCTTTTGCCCCGGCAAGGAGCGCACGTTCCGCGTAAAGTGACTCATCGTGCATGGAAAGGACAAGTATGGGTAGTGTGCTGAAATGTTTACTGATATCCTTTATCAGTTCGATCCCGCTTCTTCCCTTCAAAGAAATGTCCGCAATCACCATGTCAGGGCTTAGTCTTTTTATTTCATTCCAGGCTTTGGTCACATCCTCAGCCTCGCCGCACACAAAAAGGTCTTCTTCCTGATTGATGAGTTCCGCAAGTCCCAGCCTGAAAATGGGATGGTCTTCGACAATGATGATCCTTTTTTTTGGGGAAGAAGAAAACCCGTATTGGTTATCACTCATGCCTCATCTCCATATTGTCAACGCTCTTTTTGAATGAAATTAACACCGTGGTACCGCTGGCATTATTGCGTCTGATAGTAAGCGACGCGTCTATCTTTTTTGCACGCAGGGCCATAATACGCAATCCCATTCCTCCGTTATATGCCTCTTCCGGCATTCCGACACCGTCATCCGTTATTTTTACGATATTTTTACCGTCATTCAACGACAAATCAATAATAATATTTTCGGCGTTGGCATGTTTGACAGCGTTGTGAAGCGACTCCTGAATAATATAAAAAAGCTGGGTTGCGACCGTGTTATTGTTCAGCATGATCGGCCCGCTGCGTCTGAAGACACAGGATATGCCGAACACTTCCTCCACATTACGGGCCAGGTCCTTAACTGAGGCTTCAAGCCCGTGATCAACCAGATATACAGGCAGGAGACCTCTTGTCAGGCTTCTTGTTTTTCCGATGGCTTCCCGGATCAGTATCCTGATCTTGTCGGCCAGGGGACTCTGTTCCGCGGATGTATCTTCCAGTTTTTTCTTCAGCACCTTTGTCAGCGCTTCAATCCCGAGCAAATGAGGACAGAGATCATCATGAAGGTCCTGACCGATCTTCTGGCGAACTTTTTCGCTGATATCCATAATCTCTTTTTCAAGACGTTTTGTCTCCGTGACATCAGCAATATTTGAAAGCATACATTCCTCATTCCAAAGTTCGATGATTTCAGCGGACATGACCCCTGTACGCAGCTCCCCGGCTTTTGTGAGGAATTCCATTTCATGATTTCGAAGCCTGCCGTATTTTTTCAAGGTCTTCAGCAATAAATGCTCATCCTCTCTGACCGGGAGCAGGTTGATTTCTCTGTAAGTTTTTTTGATAACTTCCTCACGGCCATACCCCGTAAAGCTCAGGAAGCTGTCATTCACATTGAGAAAGCGGATGTCTTTCAGCGTGGTGATGGAAATGGCATTGGGACTTGAGTTGAATGCTTTGTAAAACATTTCTTCTGACAGTTTCATCGCCTTTTCCGCCTGCCTGCGCTCACGGATTTCTTCTTTCAGACTGGTGCTGTATTCTTCAAGCCGCTCCATAAAGCTGTTGAAATACGCGGCAAGCTGTCCCACCTCATCTTCTGATTCCATTTTCATGCGGACAGAAAAATTGCCGTTCGCGCCGATTTCAAATTTTTTCATCAGGTCCTCCAGCCGTGTTGTAATGGAAAGACTGATTCGCATAATAAGAGGCAATATCAGAAACAGAGATGAGAAAACAGCGATGATTGTGATGTTCCGCATGGTCCTGAGGGGAGCGTAAAATTCGTCAAGATAACTGGAAGATGCCACGATCCATCTGAATTCCGGAATATAGTTGAATATGACCAGTTTTTCACGATGGACTTTTTCCCCCGGGTTTTTCCACGAATAGATAACTTTTCCGCTTCGCTGTCTGCATATTTCCCGGATAAAATACCGGCCGTCCGCGTCCTTGAAATCAAAAACATTTTTTGCCTCAATTTTCGGGTGAATAACCGCGTTACCTTTTGTATCAATGACAAAGGAATATCCGGTCTCTCCGAACCGAAGGAAAAGAATACTCTCTCGAAAATCATCAACATTGACCAGTTCGCTAAATTCCTCACGATATGTGCTTACGGAGATAATCCAGTCCCAGGGCGAAAAATGCGTCATATAAAGGGCTTTGGGGCGTTCATGCGTCTCCCCGGGATTTTTCCAGTCATATTCAAGATATCCCTCTTTTCTTGATTTTTGTTCCCGGACAAACGCATATTCGGAAATATTCAGACCCAGAAGCGGTTCCCGGGGATGAACCGTGAGAACACCGTTGCTGTTGATGCAGTAAAGATAACCGGATTTGCCGATGCTCTGCTGGAGCATGACATCGCCTGCCTGTTTTTTTGCGTCATCTTCCGTCAGTACCCCGCTTTTATGCAGGCCATAAAAATATTCGGTAATCTCCCGGTTTTTTTCGGTCACCGCGCGTAAATAATTCTTGAGTGAAAGCGCAGCAGAAGTCCTCACCATGTTCAGAATTGTCGTTGTCGAGTTTTGCAGTTCGCTCTCAATGTTCTTCTCAATGGTACTTTTCATATAAAAATAAATGAGAATGCTGCTGAGTGTTATGGCCAGAAAAATGATGACAGAATAAATGGTCAGAAGCTTGTTTCGGATGCCAAGATTATGTAAGGGGTAAAGAAGGTTCATTTTTATTTTTACCTTGAAGTTGCTTTCATACCTCCTGTTCCTCCGAAGCGTATGAGAACGGGGACGCTCGGGACCGAGAGGTGAGCATTCCTAATTCCCGATCCCTTTTCTTGTATTTTCCTCGATTTTAAAGAGAATAATTGTGAGTTCCACACCAATCCGTCCGAGCAGGGCAAACAGAAAATAGGACAGAAAAACAATCGCTGCCCCCTGTCCGTCGCCCTTGCTCAGAAATATACCAAAGCTTATGGCAGCGATAATCCCCCCGAGCAGTATTCCCAGCACATAGACGGCTTTCATCAGGTCAGGTGTGATAAGGTTGGAAAAGGAAAAATCAAAAACTTCGTTAATAATATATCTCAGCCCTTTTTCACTGACGCGATCCTGTGATGAAAGACCCGGTCGTTGGCTTCTGCTTTGCAGGTCTGTCTCATACGCTTTTGTCAGTTGGCGTTTGGAAGCCTGTTGCCTTGTCTCTTGCTTTTTTTCTTTTTTATCTGTATCCCGAGGCTTGACAGACAAAGGTGTCCCACAGTACATACAGGCATCGGACGGAGGCTGCTTATGATTGCATTTTGGGCATTCAACAATTTCCTCTTCTTGTGGCGTATCCTCTTCTTGCGACGTATCCTCTTCTTGCGAAATCGCCTCATGTTTCGGAGCAGCCTCATGTTTTTTCAGAGAATTCTTTTTTTTCGGAACGGCCTTTTGCTGTGAACTTTCCTGCTGAGAGACACTCTCCTTACTTAGAAAAAATCGGGTACGACACTTTCGGCATCGGGTATATGCGCCCTTGTCAGGAACTTTTGAATCATCTAACTGAGATGTAAAGCCGCACTCCGGGCATTGAACTTTCATATTCCCCCCTTTTTTCCTTATACGGTTTCAGTTTATCCGAAATTCAGACAATTCCCCCTATAAAGATAACGCATTTTCAAGGTCTCTGATAATATCGTCCGCATCTTCAATTCCCAGTGAAAGCCGGATCAGACCGTCCGTTATACCGGCCTTTGCTCTCTCCTCTTTTGTGTAAGTGCTGTGGGTCATTGAGGCAGGATGCTGAATCAGTGTCTCACAATCACCGAGACTCACAGCCAGAATACAGAGTTCCACATTATCCATGACTTTTTTTCCTGCTTCCAATCCGCCTTTTACCTCAAACGCGACCATGCCGCCGAACTTCTTCATTTGTTTTTTGGCAATGTGATGATCCGGGTGAGTGTTAAGTCCGGGATAATGGACTTCCGTGACCTTGGGATGGGCTTCAAGCCATTGTGCAACCTTAAGCGCATTGTCACTGTGTTTCTCCATTCTTAAAGCAAGAGTCTTTATCCCTCTTAAAATAAGCCAGGCGTTGAAAGGACTTATGGCCGGCCCGTAGTGCATAATATACTCCTCTTTTATATAATCCGTCATTTTTTCGGTTCCGACAATTATTCCGCCCACGATATCACCGTGTCCGCTGAGGTATTTTGTCGCAGAATGAACAACAATCTCCGCTCCGAGCTTAAGAGGACGTTGCAGGTAAGAGGAGGCAAATGTGTTGTCAACGATTAAAGGCACGCCATGTGTTTTGGCAACAGATGCCCACATTTCAATATCAATGACATCAAGTGTGGGATTTGCAGGGGTTTCCATATAAAGAAATTTGGTCTGGTTATCAACCAGTCTCTCAACTTGTGCTTTTGAACCATGTGAAGACGGATGAATAAAACGCGGCTCAATATTTAAGTCTCTTAAATGTTTGTTGAAAAAAGCAAAGGTTCCGCCATACACGGTACTGCACGCGACAAAATTATGTCCGGGCTTTGCCAGTGCCATTGAGACTGAGGCAATGGCTGACATCCCCGATGATGTGGCAATGGCAGATTCTCCCTCTTCAAGAACCGCCATCTTTTCCTGAAGCAGATCCACCGTAGGGTTGGAAATTCTCGTATAGACATATCCCTGGCTTGTTCCTTGAAATATCTCCGCACCGTGATCTGAATCTTTAAATTTGAATGTGGATGTCATATGAATCGGCGGCACAAGGTCTCTGGATGTTGAGTGAGTTGTATGGATTCCATGAACAATTTCCGTTTCTTTTGTAAGTTTTTTCATTGCAGCCTCCTTGATTAAAAATATTTACGAATCCGTCAGATTTCGGAAGGTTCCAGATTTCAGAAGTTTCATATCATAAAAACTTACTTAAAAATTTAAGATTTATCAAGAAAGAAAATGATAAACTGCTCATCAGCCCCGTGCCGCTCATGGCTTATTCATTCTTTAATATATCATAAACCCTGGCTGCCAATCAACAGAAATAAAATGAAAAAGCTCTGATTATAAAACTTTTTCAGACTTTAATACCGAGTCGGAGATGCAGGACCGATATGGATGCATTCAGGCATAAAAAGGGCATCCGACACGTTCCGGAAATTTTTGATCTGCTGTCAATTTAAATAATATATTCATTGTGTTTTTACAATACAATCATTAAACAATCATCTGCTCTGAGTATCAAAAATTTTCTTGCACAGCGATTTTAAAGGGCTGTTTCATTTTTTCCTGATTATAACGGATTTAGGGGAAGCTGGTAACGCCCCGTAGAGGTGGCATATTTGTAGTATTCATCATGCGGGGCTGGCAAAGCCCCGTAGGGACGGCATGTTTGTAGCAAATCATATTGCGAATATGCCGCCCTTACAGGGCTTGGTCGGCCCTTCCCTAAATCCGTTATAATCAGCATTTTTTTGGGTATGTCCCACTTTTTACACAAGGACAGGTTTTATGTGTGAAAGGCGGGACACATCTGTTTTTTTGCCACGAAGGCGCGAAGTCTCACTAAGTCTCTTTGCGGTTCCTCTGTGTCTCTGTGTCTTTGCGGCTGATTTCTTCGGATGTGTAAAAGATGGGACACACCCATTTTTTTTTAAATACTTGAAGATAAGGCTGTTATATGATAGGAAACTTCTCAGTGAAGCAGACGGGCTGTTTGCAATATCAGCGCATCGAAAAATTTCGGCAGGAGCTTTTCCCCGGGCTGAAAAAAAGCCGGGTTTCTTCCCGGACAAATATTGAAAACTTATGGTCAGGTATTTATTTATAATGCTATGAAATACGGAGGCTATTATGGACTTTGAAAGCAAACTGGTTCCCATTATGAGGGAAGGCATTGACATCATTAAAATGATATTCTTTAAAAAGCTGAAAGCGCATCTTTCTCAGAAATATCCGGATTGGGAACCCGCGTATATTGGTAAATTGTCCGGTGCCATTATCAACGATCTTTTTGGTGTTGTCAACACAGCCGAACCTTTTGCGAGTTTTGCAAAAGAAAACAAGACGCATATTGAGAAGGAGATGAAAACAATTGCCACAGAATTTGAAGAAATGCGTATTCCGCTGACAGATGCCCTCCGCATGCAGTTTCTCTGTGACAGTCAGGAAGGAAATGACACGCCATTCATCCTGGATCGTGCCAAAAAATTTGATATTTTGCTTGTTGAACGGGAAATTCCCTTACCAAATCATTTTCTGACCATGGTACGCAATTTGGGTGACAAATTCAACCTTCTGCATCAGTTGGGAACAGCTTAATACCTGTTCGTAGTTCCGCCTTTAGGCAGTGTGACACTGCCTAAAGGCGAAACTAAATATAGCGGTTTCCGCGAAAACAGAGGCGATTCGGTGAGTTGGGTCTTCTGACTCTATCCGCTGTCACTGATCAATACGAGGCAAAAAGACTATGCCTTTACGGTTTTTAATCATTCACGAAAGTGTTATCATAAGAAATATCATTCAGCAATATATCACTGCTGACCACAGCGAAGCTGTTGCTGATGTGAGTGCTTCATCTGAAGATGCAATCAGGATGCTGAAACAGGAAAAGTACGATGTGATTCTCTCCGGCCTGGAAATGCCAAGGATGGACGGACTGGCTGTCCATAAACATATTCGCAGGTCAGGGCGCAACAAAAACACACCGATGATTATGATGACGCCCACAGATAACAAAGCCCGGCGGGAGCAGTTATCCAAACAAGGTATAAAATACCTTCTTCCCATACCGTTTACTTCTGTCCAATTCAGAAATCTGATTTATAATGTTTTTCATCCGGAGGGACCGGACATTGATATTTTTTTCAATATTCCGAGAACCCGCGCAATTATCCATATAAAAGAAAATCATCAGATTCCCGCGGATGTCGTTCATATCAGCATGGACAGCGTGATTTGTGAACTCATTTGCTCAGAAGAGCCGGATGATCTGATGAGAGCCGGTCAGATCATCGTTCGGTTTCCTGTTGACTACGGCAAAGCCATTGTAATTCATATTACCGGTAATCTGGTTGAATTCAGGGATAAATCTTGGGCGGGGGACGCATATTCGCACCATCAGCGACTCAGGATCACCTGGAAAATAGCCTGGAAGTTCCTTGAACTCAGCACGGCCACCAAGAGGACTCTGAAAATGCCTTTGGGACAGCCCTCTGCTTCGTCCCCTGATTTTCATAAGTATATTCAAAGTACGTCCCCGGGCATTGATTCTCTTGCAAAGGAAAATGAAAAGCTCAGAACAGGGATGGATGCTTTAGTTGCTGAAAAACAGGAACTTTTACTTGAGGTTTCCCGGCTCCGAAAAAAGGTTTCAGAACTGAGAAAAGCAGATGCGGACATGCTTTTAAGAGATATTTCCCTGAGTTCTCTGATTAATGAGGTGGCAAAACGCTCGGATAATCCTTCTAAAAAGCCGATATTTAAACAGATCATCGAGGATAACGTAAAATTAAGACAAGGAACTGGCGTGAAAAAATAATCCTCTGACTTATAATTACCTGATAATTATTTTTTTTCTGTCATTGCGTTCGACTGATCTCACGCGGAAGCCTGCGAAAGCAGGAATCCGCAGTTCCCGGAAGCGCGGGATCTGCCAAAAACGGACTTCTGCTTCCGCAGGCTTCCGCGTGAGCGTTCCCGAAGGCTCATTCGAATGCTCACGCCGAACGGAATGACAGGCTGTCCGGCCGGATTGGATAAAAAACCTGATTACCGAGTATTAACAGTCACCAGGCTTTGTAAAGTCCGCTCAAAACTTTACGGTAATATAATATCCCTGTGAGCCGCGTTGCAGCAGAATCACCACGGATGCTTTGTTGCGATATTTTACAATGGCCTTTTCAAAATCATCCATATTTTTAATGGTCATATCATCTAATTGTCGGATTACATCTCCGGGCCGGGCACCGATGCCTGCCAGATACGACTGACGAAGGATTTCCGAAATCATCACCCCTTCGGCTGCGGTTGTTCCGTGTCTGAAATGTTTTGCCTGGGACAAATTCTCAACCTTTATTCCAAGAAGGCTGTACGCGAGCGATTCTGCCCGTTCCACAGGAAACACTGCCGCGTTTATTGAAACACTTATATCTTTGCCACTGCGCCATAGCTTCATTTTTATCCTGTCTCCGGCAGCAAAACTCTTTATTGCCCCGTGGTAATCCTCACCGGACCCAAGATTTATGCTTCCCACAGACAAAATAATATCACTGTCACGGACACCGGCTTTTTCTGCGGGACTCCCCTGGTCCACACTTTTGACAAGCACGCCCTTATTTCCGGGCAGTTTCAGATATTGGGCAAGCCGTGCATCCATATCCTGAACCGTAAGCCCGACCCAGGGCTGGATGACCTCTCCGTGACGAATAAGATCAGACACGATCCGCTTTGCCTTGCTGATGGGAATGGCAAAACCGATGCCCTGGGCTTTGGCATATATGGCCGTATTTATGCCGATCAGATCACCGTTTATGTTCAGCAGCGGACCTCCGCTGTTTCCGGGATTAATGGACGCGTCCGTCTGTATAAACTCATGATATTCCCTGTCTTCTGTGCGAATGCTCCTGTTGACAGCGCTGATGACGCCGGTTGTGACTGTATGGGAAAATCCAAAAGGATTGCCAATGGCAATCACTGTTTCACCGATCATAATATCATCAGAATTCCCCATTTCAACCGCGGGCAGGCGGGTACTGGAAGAAATCCGCAGGACCGCCAGATCAGAGTCCGGATCCGCCCCCACAATCTGGGCTTCAAATTCACGCTCATCTTTCAGAACCACCGTAATGGTTCCCCGTCTTTCAATAACATGGGAATTGGTAAGAATAAACCCCCGCGTGCCGTCAATAATCACACCGGAACCGAGGCTGTTTTTTTTATATCGGCGTTCAAATCCGTGATCAAAAAAATCCCTGAAAAACGATTCAAAAAACGGATCCATGCCAAATCCGGAAAAAGGGCCGGACCGGACCTCGTATTCCGAACTGATATTCACCACGGCCGGCCCCACCTTCTGAACTGCCCTTACAACCGGATTTTCCCGCTGATAGCCATAAGCGGGTATGCAGAAAATGAATATTCCCCAAAAAAACAACAGCAATTTTATGAGCCTCCTATCCGTTGGAAGCAACTGGCTTTTTTTCAAAAATTCGTTTTTTGTGCGAAGTGAATCTGAATTTTTTACGATCATTTGTCTTTTTATTGTTGGCATTTTCATCATTTTATCCTAAAATTAGAATTTTCAGGTGTCAGGTGTTAGGTGTTAGGTGTTAGGGTGTTATGATATCAGAGTGTTCGGTGTTCGGAATTTACAGTTTTGTTCTTTTCAACTCCTTAACACCTAACACCTAACACTAACCCCCTAAACTCCCTCCCTTTGTTTATTAGTTAAATTATATATTTCAGGTTTATATCACAGTAATGAAAATTATTCAAGACATCTTACCTTTGGTAGAGCAGCCGAGCCGATATTTAGGTTCGGAAATAAATACAATCAGAAAAGATCATGCTCAGATGAAACTTCGGATCGCTCTGGCGTTTCCGGATCTGTATGAAATCGGCACATCACATTTCGGGATTCAGATACTTTATCATATTTTGAATGCCCACAAAGATATTGTTGCGGAAAGGGTGTTCGCACCTGGCACCGATATGGAGGCATCTCTCAGGACAGCAGGCGTTCCTGTTGTGTCTCATGAATCCCATAAGCCGATTCACCAGTTTGATATCATAGGCTTCAGCCTTCTTTATGAACTCAATTATACGAATATACTTACGATACTCGATCTTGCAAATATTCCGTTCTTTGCTTCTCAAAGAGATGACAGTTTCCCGCTTATTATCGCAGGCGGCCCTTGTACCTGTAATCCTGAGCCAATTGCTGATTTTTTTGATGCCATCGTGGTGGGGGACGGAGAGACGGTGATGATGGATATGGCACAGATCTGGCTCAGATGGAAGGAAGACACAGATGGCAAAAAAGAGCGACTCTTAAAAATGTGGTCCGGTATCGAAGGGGTTTATGTACCGGCTTTTTTTGATCCGGAATGGGATGAACATGGTTTTCAGACCCTTGTTCCCCGATTTTCAGATTATACAAAGATTAAAAGAACCATTCTCAGTGATCTTGACAATGCTCCGTTTCCGGATGCCCCGATCATTCCTTATGGCAAACCTGTTCATGACCGTCTTCGTCTTGAAATTTCCAGAGGCTGCACAAGGGGATGCCGCTTTTGTCAGGCCGGAATGATATATCGTCCTGTGCGTGAACGATCTCCGGAACGCCTTCTTTCTCTGTCTGATACGGCCCTCGGGACAACCGGATATGAGGATATTTCCTTATTGTCATTAAGCACAGGTGATTATCGCTGTATTGCTCCTCTGATGGAGGCTCTGATGAAGCGGTGTGAATCTGAACATGTGGCTGTGTCCTTTCCTTCGCTCCGTGCAGGCACACTGACCCCCGAGCTGATGGAACTCATAAAAAAGGTCAGAAAAACAGGCTTTACCATTGCGCCCGAAGCCGGAACCCAGCGGCTCCGGGATGTGATTAACAAAAATATCAGCAAAGATGATATTTTTGACACGGTGAATGATGCCTTCCGTCTGGGCTGGCAGGTGATAAAGTTATATTTTATGATCGGTCTTCCCACGGAAACAGATTCAGATTTGGAAGGCATTGTTGACCTTGTGAAAGAACTTCGTAAAATTAAAGGGCCAAAAGGAAAGGCACGCAAAGGAAGTCACCTTAATGTGAGTGTGACCACATTTATTCCCAAGCCTCATACGCCGTTTCAATGGGTCTCCCAACTTCCCCTGGCCAGATCAAAGGAAAAAATATACGGATTACAGGATCAGCTTAAAATGCCGGGAATCCGTTTCAAATGGCAGAATCCTGAGGTCAGTCTGCTTGAGGGACTCTGGGCCCGCGGCGACAGGCGGCTTTCCTCCCTGCTGGTGACCGCGTATAAAAAAGGCTGTAAATTTGACGGCTGGAGCGATAAATTTCGCTATGACTTATGGAAAGAGGCAATTTCAGAAGAAGGGATTGACATCGGGTTCTACACAACACGCAAGAGAGACATGGCAGAGCCACTGCCATGGGACCATATTGACATCGGTGTTACAAAGGATTTTCTGAAAAAAGAATGGGAAAAAGCCCTTGAGGGAAAATGTACCCCGGACTGTCGGGATGGTGACTGTAATACTTGCGGTGTATGTGACTTTAAGCGGACAGAGCCAAAAGTTTTTGGAAAGTTAAACCCGGAACCCGGAAATCGGAACCCGAAACCCGGAACCCGAAATCCGGAACCCGGAACCCGGAACCCGGGATCTCAACCCATTTTTTTTAAAAAGTTTAAGGTATCTTATTCAAAACAGGGTCAGGCAAAATATTTCGGCCATCTTGAGCTTGTAAACATTTTTTTACGCGCCATACGCCGCGCGGGAATCCCCCTTAAATATTCGGAGGGATTTCATCCCATGCCGAAGATTTCTTTTGAAGACCCGCTGCCTATCGGAATGGAAAGTCTGAACGAATCATTTTATTTATTTGTCCCTGATACGGTAAAACC
This sequence comes from Desulfonema magnum, assembly GCF_017377395.1. GTDB lineage: Bacteria > Desulfobacterota > Desulfobacteria > Desulfobacterales > 4be13 > Desulfonema_C > Desulfonema_C magnum. Next base: position 3,525,772 of record NZ_CP061800.1, read on the forward strand.
TCAGGCCATAACAGATTTGAATAACTATCTTCCGGAAGGACTTGTGGTGCGCGATTGTCAGCTGGCTATTGGAAAATCACTTTCCAAAACATTTGATCCGTTTGTTTATCTGATCCGGCTAAAACATGGTGTTTTTGATGAAGATAAATTAAAAAGTTTTACAGAACTCCCTGAACTGATTCTTACCCGTATGACCCGAAAAGGGAAGTTGAAAAAAAGAGACTTAAAGGATATTGTCTTAAAAATTGATTTGCCTGATCCGCAACAACTGAAGATGACAGTGAAATCAGAACCAGGAAAAACAGCAAGACCGTCTGAGATAATGAAAGCAGTTTTCGAACTGCCGGAGGAAACAATAAAACAGGCCAGTGTTTTGAAAATTAACAATTGAAAATTAAAGCTGGAAACTTGCCATAATGTATAAACAACTTGTCATAAATGTTACCGACCATGAAACTCGCGTGGCGCTTCTTGAGGACGGAACCATTGCAGAACTTTTTATCAAACGAAAAGGAGATTCGGATATTGTCGGTAACATATATAAAGGGAGAGTCCAAAGAGTTCTGCCCGGTATGCAGGCAGCCTTTGTGGATATCGGCAGGGATCAGGCTGCTTTTATCTATGTTGATGATATTATACGCGATAATCATAATGAATTTGAACAGTTGTTTATTGAAAACAGCGAAGATGATGTTTCAACATCTGAAAATGCGTATAAAAACAGGAGCAAAGAGACTGAATCTCACAGGATAACCCGGGACTGTCACATTGAAGAGCTTATTACGGAGGGGCAGGAAATACTGGTTCAGGTTGCCAAGTCTCCCATAGGCACCAAAGGATCACGGGTAACTTCCCATATATCCCTTCCTGGCCGTTTTCTTGTTCTTATGCCTACATCCGATCATATCGGCATATCCAGACGTATCGAAGATGACACAGAACGAACCCGTTTAAAAGAAATGATTGTGTCTTTAAGGGAAGAACCCATAGGCTATATTGTAAGAACCGCGGCAGAAGGCGTCCAGCAGGAAAAGCTCACATATGAAATGGATTTTCTCAAAAATTTGTGGGAAACACTTCAGATAAAATACAAAAAAGCGCCGGTACCCTCACTTTTACATCAGGAACTGACCGTGAGTCTTCGTGCTGTTCGGGATCTTTTCATACATGATGCGGATAAACTGACTATAGATTCCCGTTCCGGTTATGAATCCATTCTTTTATTTCTGGATACATTCATGCCGACGCTTAAAGACTCGGTCGAGCTATATGAGGGGTCAGAACTGATTTTTGACGCATATAATCTGGAAGGCGATATTTCCCGCGCCTTGAAAAAGAAAGTCTGGCTAAAATCGGGCGGCTACATTGTGATTGAACACACAGAGGCGCTGGTGGCAATAGACGTAAACACCGGCCGCTATGTGGGCAAGCATAATCTCGAAGAAACAATCTTAAAGACAAATCTTGAAGCGGTAAAGGAAATTGCCTATCAGATCCGCCTGCGGGATATCGGCGGTATTATCATTATTGATTTTATTGACATGGCTAAAAAGCCCAATCAGGAAAAGGTATTTAATGCGCTGAAAGAAGCTTTGAAAAAAGATCGCAGCAAGACCCATATCCTCCCCATGTCGGAGATGGGACTGATACAGATGACTCGGAAGCGGATAAAAAAGTCCCTGACCCGAATGCTGTGCGAACCTTGTTTCTATTGCGAGGGGGAAGGATATCTGATCTCCAGGCAATCTATTTGCTATAATATTTTCCGGGAAATACTTCGGGAAGCAGGGGACCTGATGGGAAGCAAGATTACGCTCAGAGCAAATCCGGAGATTGCAGAACTGCTTCATGGCGAGGAAAATCATATCATTGCTTCTCTTGAAAACAGCCTCGGTAAACAGATTATCATATATCCGAATGCTGATTATCATATGGAAGAATTTGATATTTTTGAAATTTTAAAAGAATAAAAACGGGAGTTTAAAATGGAGCTAAGCAAAAAAGATGTTGACGGGACAGTTGTTGTCTCGGTCAGGGGCAAACTGGATACGGTTGCAGCATCGGAGTTTGAAAAATACATTGTCGAACAAGTGGACAAAAGTGAGAATTCACTTATCGTTAATATGAGTGAACTCATTTACATTGCAAGCGCCGGTCTCAGGGCCGTACTGGCCGCCACAAAAAAACTGAGAGAGAAACAAAAAGACATCCTGTTGGTAGGCTTGCAGAAAACAGTTAAGGACGTATTTAAAATCGCAGGGTTTCTCTCTTTCTGCAAAGTGTTTGACACAGAGGAATCTGCCCTTGAGCAGATATAGATCCATGAATTTTCTTTCACAGATAACGTTGCCTGCAACACTCGACAACTTGTCGGAATTTATTGAATCTGTAAAAAGCTGTGCAAAAAAACAGGGATTCAGTCAAAAAAGGATTTCAGAGATAGAGCTGTCGCTGGAAGAGGTGCTGGTAAATATCTTTGATTATGCCTATAAAAAAAATGAGACAGGAGATGTGAAAGTCTCTTACGGGCCTGATGACGATAACCATTTTGTCATTCAAATTGAAGATGCGGGAATGCCTTTTGACATGCTCTCTTTGGATAAACCTGATCTTACTGCTGATGTTTCAGAACGTGAGATCGGAGGAATAGGGGTGTTTCTTGTCAGAGAGTTAATGGATGATGTGCAATATCGTCGGGAAAATGCTAAAAACATTCTGACATTGAAAGTCAGGAATTAAGATGGCTTGCATATCTTTGCATTCAAAAGGTGGCGGCTTTTTCGAAAGCATACGGTTCAGCTTGTGTTCAGATTATGGGGGAGAGGCACCTTCATTGCCTGTCCTCCTGTCTCCCTTTTTCATGGTTTTTTTCAGAAAAATTGTCATCAGACTCAGTGGGCTGAAAGCCACAGATTCAGTATCCGAGGGTAAGCTATATAAACAATGTTATATTTTTTCAAAAGGCGAATCCCTCCTCTTAAAATTTTATTTCAGCACTTCTCTCTTTCCCTCGCAGCCTCAGCGCATCATGCACTCAGTTTTCAGATTTCCGATGCCCCTCAGGCCTGCCTGTTTTTCAGACGGCTTGATTCTGAACAGACAGATATGACAGCAGGTGTTGAAAGAGCGGCTTTCGAATCTATGGCATCGGCGGGGTAACAGTTTTGGGTTTTTACACCGTGCTTACTGCTACACATATGCCGCCCTCACAGGGCTTGCCCGGGTCTCCCCCAAATTCGTTATAATCAGAAAATATATAATCAGGTACTTATTAACTGATGGATATTCAAAAAAAATGCTATAAATAAAAAATTTAATCTTGACCTTTGTTTTATATGATGTTAATTATTTTTGATAGCTATTTTATAGTTACATTATGAAAAATTTATGTAGATTCAAAAAGTTATAATCATATGAATAGAAAGACTGATGAATGAATTTTTTTTAGAAGAGATTGTCAGTTCATCATGGAAGTTAGAAAAATCTGATTTGGCGTTTGAACGGATCAGCCAATTGCATCCAATAGTCTTCCGGAAGATATTCACTCATCTTCTGGCTGTCTGCGAACTGATTATGGGTTTTTCCGTCAATGCCGCAGTTCATGTAATTAAAGATAACATTCTGTCTGTAATATCTGTATCTGTAAAAGAGAGAAAATGATATGAAACGATATGAATTTATCAGAGAAAGATTATATTGAAAGATTACGGATGAAGCTGATCCTTTCTTCTTATAATATTCTGATTAAAGTTTTTTATGGTGAGGCATACTCCGATTTTGAATATAACTCATGAGGCTGTTTGTATTAGTTTTATATGAAAGTGTCAGGTGTCAGGTGTCAGGTGTTTAGTGTTAGGTGTTAAGTGTTAGGTGTTAGGAAAAAATATAAAATTTTCATCGTTCGTTGTGACCGGCAGCTCATGGCCGTTTATATGAAAGTGTTAAGTGTCAGGTGTTAGGTGTTAAGAAAAAATTATAAAACTTTCATGCTGCGTTGTGACCGGCAGGTCATGGGAGTTTATATGAAAGTGTCTGAAGTGACTAAAGTTAATAAAGTGGCAGAAGTTAAAAGTTCTTTCATGTTTCGTTGTGAGCGGAGCGCTCATGGCCGTTTATATGAAAGTCTCAGCTACTCACTTAAATATCAGCTAATTATATTTTTAACTTTCATGTTTCGTTGTGACCGGCAGTTCATGGCCGTTTATAAATATGAGTGGGTATCCGGAGTCGGAACACAGCCAAAATTTTATAACTCACTGTGCTGATAAAACTCATGCCCGGAAAAACCAGAGTCAGCATATTATATTTACCAAACTATTGTTTTAACAAAAATAAGGTTTTGTAAAGTGCCTACTGAAAAAAAAATTAAACATAGTCGAGATTCCGCTTTTAAGCATGATACCGAAAAAACCATCAAAAACAGTGCTGAAAAAAAATCTGAATATCATGACCCTGCTATTGGTATGAACAAAAGTAAGGTGAAATTCGAGATCTACGGCGAAGAGATGATCGAAAAGAGAGTTAAATCAAGCGGGAACAGCGGCAGAGTTTACCTTCCCCCTGACTGGATAGGTCATCAGGTAAAGATAATCAGGATTGATTAACTAACTATTCAATTTTCTCCTGTTTTTAACAGGCTCACAGGGGAGATTTAAAGGAATTTGTCTGTGGATAATATCCTTATAAGAGAATTAAAAATAGAAGATGCGGATGAAGTCAGAAAAATTAATTCGGCTATCACCCAAAAACCTTCCCAAATTGATTTCAAACGAATTATTGAAGAATATGCGGGAAAGAAGGAGAATGCCTGCTTTGTGGCTGAACTTCAGGGCAAAGTGGTAGGATATATGATCAGCTATATTCTTGCAGGAGGTTTTGGTGTTGAGAAAAGCGCATGGATACCCATGGTGGGCGTTGATCCCAAATTTATGGGCCGTAGTATCGGAAAAAGACTGGCTCAGGAAATATTCAATTTTTACAAGAAAGCAGGCATCAAAAATATTTATACCTCAGTGAGTTGGGATTCGGCGGATCTGTTGTCATTTTTTAAAACTTTGGACTTTGACGGAAGCAGATTTATCAATCTTAGGAAAGTCCTTGAATAAAAAGCTAAGATTATGTTTTGCATGCGCCTGATATGCGTGTGAGTCAGTTTTCTGACAATAATTTGCCCTTGAAAAAAAAGAAGCGTTTGTTGTTATATTGGTGGCTTTTAAGTGCGGACATATAATATTTATCTACAAAATCAAAGTGTTTCAATTTCCCATTCCTGTTAATATTTTTTTCCAGCCTCAAATCTGATAATAATTTTCCGATAATTCTTCCACAAATCCGCTTGCAAAAATTTGCGTGATACTGCATTATATTCTTTAAAGGTGTTAGGTGTTAAGTGTCAGGTGTTAGGAAAAATTACAAATTTTTCATGCTTTGCTGTGACTGGCAAATCATGGCCGTTTATATGAAAGTGTTAAGTGTCAGGTGTTAGGTGTTAGGTGTTAAGTGTTAGGAAAAACTGCAAAACTTTCATACTTCGTTGTGACCGGCAGGTCATGCCCGTTTTATATGAAAGTGTCAGGTGTTAGGTGTTAGGTGTTAAGTGTTAGGAAAAACTGCAAAACTTTCATACTTCGTTGTGACCGGCAGATCATGGCCGTTTATATGAAAGTGTCAGGTGTCAGGTGTCAGGTGTTTAGTGTTAGGTGTTAAGTGTTAGGTGTTAGGAAAAAATATAAAATTTTCATCGTTCGTTGTGACCGGCAGCTCATGGCCGTTTATATGAAAAAGGTGTTAGGTGTCAGGTGTTAGGTGTTAGGAAAAAACAGCAAAATTTTCATCATTCGTTGTGGTCGGCAGATCATGGCCGTTTATATAAAAATTTTTCCTTGTCTGATGGCAAACTGCCTGAGCTCAACATCCGAACAGACTTGGGGAAAATGAATATTGTCTGGCTCTGAATGAAAGCAAACCGGAGGACACGATAATGGCGAATATCGTAGAAAAGAACAGCGGATATGTTTTGGGTATTGATCTTGGAACAACAAACTGTGCTGTTGCCGTTTATAAAGGCGGAAATGCCGAAATAATCACTATTGACGGCTCAAAAACCATGCCGTCTGTGATGTCTGTTTTGAGAAACGGTGAGATTCTTGTCGGCAGCCAGGCGAAATCCCGCAGCCTGACAGACCCTGAAAATACGGTAACATCTGTAAAACGTGAAATGGCAAAAGATTGGGGAAAAGAATTTGCAGGACTGCCGGACAGAACATATTCACCGGCCGACATATCGGCTGAAATTCTTTCCAAGCTGATTTCAGGTGTTCGGGAAAATGAAAACATTGATCTTGGCGGCAACCCCAAGTATGTGGTGATCTGTGTGCCTGCTAATTTCAATGACGCACAGAAAAAGGAAACAAAAAAAGCAGGTGAGTTAGCCAATCTGGAAGTTTTACATCTGTTGGAAGAACCCGTGGCCGCTGCTTACGCTTATGCCATGGAGAGAGAGCGCAGCCAGACCATTCTGGTCTATGATCTCGGGGGGGGAACCTTTGATGTCTCTGTTCTCCAGGTGGATTCGACCGAAAGTGAAAATAAAAATTTCAAGGTGTTATCCAAGGAGGGCATACCGAAACTTGGCGGCGACGATTTTGACCGGATTCTCATGAAAATTGCCGCTGAAAAATTAAAAGAAACTTCCGGAATTGACATTCTTGATCTGAAAAAAGACCAGGGACTCAGCCAGAAAAAATTAGGTGAAGCCCAGCAGAAGCTCAAAGAGGCTGTAATGACAGGCAAACACGAACTCACGGAATCTTTGAATGCCAAAGTGGATCTGCCGAATCTGATTCATGATGAGGGCGGAAAACCGCATCATATTGATATGGAAATCACCCGGGAGCAGTTCAATAATGAAATTCGTGGTCTGATATTGCAAACCAAAGAGGCGGTTCAGAAAGCGATGGACAATGCGGAACTCACTATCGGAGATATTGATCGGATCATCCTGGTGGGCGGCTCCACAAAGGTTCCGCTGGTAAAAGAAATGCTGGAGGAAATGTTCGGAAGAGAACCGTACTCCGACACAGACCCGGACACTGCCATTGCGCGGGGTGCCGCAATTCTGGGAGCCACCCTGAATCTGCCTGAAGACCCGGAACTGGTTCCTAAATATGACGGTGACGAACCTGATTTTGGAATTGTTATTCGGAACAAGGTGACACATCATCTGGGTATTGAAGTTGTCGGGGGAAAATTCAGTTGCCTGATTCCCAAAGGCACGGTCATTCCTGAACATGCCCCGGAAACTGCCACCAAAGAATACAGCACACCCAGAGACAATATGACTGAATTGGCCATACGGGTTTATCAGTCTGCTGAAGACGATGCAGAGTATGTGTCATCAGACGGGGTTAAATGTATCGGGGAATTCTTTCTGACCGGAATTCCGCCCAGACCCCGGGGAGAAGAATGTATCACCGTTAATTTTGAGATTGATGATCAGAACCTGCTGAAAGTAAGGGCAAGCAGTTCAGGTTCTTCCAAAGAATTGGAAATCAGGGAATCGTAGTTGGAATTTGGGGTTTGGGGTTTGGGGCTTGGGGCTTGGGGCTTGGGGCTTGGGGTTTGGGGTTTGGGGTTTGGGGTTTGGGCTTTGGGATTCATCAATTATTCAGTAAGTTATATTGAGTTATAGGGGGGAAGAATGAGTTCTTTCGAAGCTATTATTGAAATTATTGGTTCAGATAGCTGTCCTCTTTACAGAGTGGGAGATGAATTTGACTTATCCGGAAAAGCCCTTTTATCTCCTTATAACAAACCGACCTGTCTCATTCTTGCCGGAGATATAATGGCTGTCCTTATTAAAAGTGAAACCATGGGCAGTGATGTTAAAAATATATTTGACTGTAGCGGCTGCACAGGATCAGCCCGGCTTGAATATAAAAGAAAAAAAGAGTTCACGGTTCCTGCTGTCACTGCCAAACATGATAATTATATCGGCACGATTGTAAATTTGTTAAGCAGTTTTTCAGTTTTTAAAAATCTTAATGAGAATGAAATCAGAGATATTGTTTCTTTTCTGAGACTTGACAGATTTGCCAAAGGTAAAATTATTCTGAAAAGAGGAGAACCTGGGAAAAAATTATTCATTATCATAGACGGGAAGGTTGAAGTGCTGGGTGAGGGCGGTGTAAGAATAGCGACTTTAGGAAAAGGAGAGATATTTGGTGAAATGAGCCTTCTCAGCGGTGATCCTGTCACAGCAACAGTAAAGGCTGTGGCGTCTGCAAAAGTTTTATATTTAAACGGTGCGTATTTCAGAAAAATTTTAAAAAGATTCCCGCCTCTTCAAATCCATCTTGCCCGTTTGCTCGCGCGAAGGCTTGCGAAAACAAACGCGATAAGGGCTGAGGATTTTGTATCCGGAATGGTCGGGAGACTTTCGGAAATGCCCCCCTCCGGCCTGTTTCAAGCTTTGAACTTAAATCAGAAAACAGGTATCTTACTCCTTGAACTGTCCAAAGGGCCGGCAGATTTGTATTTCAGAGACGGGGAAATTATCTATGCAAAATACAATGAAAAAAAAGACAGGGAAGCTTTTTTTGAATTATTAAAAGAAAATGAGGGACAGTTCAGATTTGTTCCCGGCCTGCCCAAAAAGCGAATGAATGCTCCCATACTGGGAGATTTTATGGGGCTTTTAATGGAAGGGATAACAAGGATAGATGAGTCTGAAATCGTGTAAAATTAATTGAAAATTGAAAATTGAAAATTGAAAATTATTAATCGAAATATAAAAATATTATTATCCTTAACACCTAACACCTAACACCTAACACCTGACACATTTTCATAAAAAAAAATAACCCGGGTCATTTTTTTTATTGACAACCATCGGCAGATAGCATATAAAACAAAATTCATTCGGGATGTAGCTCAGCCTGGCTGGAGCGCAGCGTTCGGGACGCTGAGGTCGCTGGTTCAAATCCAGTCATCCCGACCATTTTTATTTTATCTGCAAACTTTCCTTCCCTGCTCATCATCTTTTCACAAAAAAACATTAAAAAAATTTTTCAATGGCTGCTTTCAAAACGCATTTGTCTGTGTCCTGTCTGGCAAGCGGTCTGACCGCCACGGGTTTGTTGCTGACAGGTATGGGCAGCCCGCCAAAGGTTTTTTTGTATTTTATGATGGGTATTATCGGCGGCATATTACCTGATATTGACGCTGATAATTCTGTGCCAATCAGACTGGCTTTTGATTTTCTGGCACCTGTCATTGCTTTTCCTGTCATATTCAGCCAAAGTGCGGGCCGCTCAGTGGCCGAACTTCTCCTTATCTGGCTGGCAGCGTTTTTTACAGTGAAATATTTTGTTTTTTATCTTTTTATCCATCTCACTGCTCATCGGGGGATCATTCACTCTGTTCCTGCCGGGGTTTTCTCCTGGCTTCTGACCACCATCCTGTTGCACCGAATTTTTCTTTTTTCAAATTTTGCCGCCTGGATGGGCGGTTTTTTTGTATTCTTAGGTTTCATTATTCATCTTATTTTGGATGAACTCAACAGTTTTGACCTGTCTGAAATGCGGGTAAAGAAATCTCTGGGTACTGCCCTCAAACTGGGCAGCTTCAAAGACCCTGTGGCAACTTCATTGATTTATCTCGCAATTATCGGCCTGTTTTTGCTGTCTCCCAATGCTGAATCTTTTTTTACGGCCATGCTCGATAAAAATCATTATCTTGACATTCCGTTTCTGCCCCGGGAACACTGGTTTCAGGAATTGCACAGAGGGTTTGCAGAGTGGATCAGCAAATAAAACTCGTTCTGCCTCATTGACATATATATTACGAGCCAAATCAGGATTCACCATATTGCCCGTTTCCGTCAGCAGTATGGTCATAGTTCCCTCTGCTTCTCCTTCTCATAAACGGCCATGATCTGCCGGTCACAACGAATCATGAAAGTTTTATAGTTTTTCCTAACACTTAACACCTAACACCTAACACCTAACACTTTCATATAAACGGCCATGAGCTGCCGGTCACAACGAACGATGAAAATTTTATATTTTTTCCTAACACCTAACACTTAACACCTAACACTAAACACCTGACACCTGACACCTGACACTTTCATATAAAGGCTATATTTTTACGAAAAAGGGGAATAAGCACTTTTTGTATCGGGTCTGTTATTTATTTCGAGTTTCCTTACAAAATCCGTCCGGCAGATCACTCGAAATTTATCTATCAAAATCAAGATGATCAGGCAGCAGTATCTTACCGAATTAAATTTGACGGGTATATTTTTATATGATAACCTTCTTCAACTGACATCAGATACAATCAGAAAACTGAGGAGGAGAAGGATGGTGGCGAATTCAGAATTTTATTTAGAAAAAACAAAATTTACTGAATACATGGTGACATATAACCGTCTTGATGAAACAGGATTCAGGGAATGGTTTTTTTACCCGGGAATGGCCTTCAATTCTCCGGAGAAATGGTGGGGAAACGGAGGATATCGTCATTCCCCCCACGAAGGAACAGATATTTGTTTTTACAAAAACAGAAATAATAAGCGACTGAGACTTGATAAAACAGCTAAAATCCCGGCCATGTACGACGGAGAAGTTGTCAGGATTGGCGATGATTTTTTAGGAAAATCGGTTTATATGAGACATGAAATTTGTGACGGCCGCGGAAGACAGCTTTACACAATTTATGGTCATACAACACCTTGTCATCATCTTCATAGCGGCAGTGTGGTAAAAGAAGGAGAAGTTATTGCCACGATCTCAGATCATAAGAAAAAAGTAAAAATTCTTCCTCATTTGCATATCTCAGTGGCATGGGTACCCGTGTCATATCCTTGCGAAAAACTTGACTGGTCAACCATCAGCAATACTGATGTCATTACACTTGTGAATCCCATGGAGGTCATTGCGGCGCATCTGTCTCCGCATGAAAAATCAAAAAAGCAGGCTGCGATATATCAGTATCCGTAACCAGATGAAACCGCGGCCGATCTCGTTCCCACTCTTCGCGTGGGAATGCAGCACAGACGCTTCGCGTCCTGATTTGCCCTGCTGTTCCGGGAAGCTCCGGAAAAAAAAAGTTTCATGTGAAGCGTGGGAACAAGAAAAAGTGTAAATCTTCCATTTGCTGAGTATCGGAATATCCCGAGATCGCTGAAAAACAGAAAAAAATTTGTGACTCTGGCATCAATTGCAACGCTGACAAAAACTTTTAATTTTTAACAAAAACAAAAGCACTCAGTCACGAGGAGGCCACATAATGTTTAAGAATATGCGTATTAAACCGAAATTATTACTGGGGTTTGTCTTCTGCGGGATCATCTCTCTTCTTATCGGAGGGATCGGTTTTGTAAATATAAGCAAATTACACGCCTTAAATGATGAGATCAGCATCGTGCGTATGCCCAGCATTCATGCGCTGCTTGTCATTTCCGAGGCCCAGTCTGCGATTCGGTCCGCGGAACGAATTGTGATAAATAAAAGAATGTCGTCTGAAGACCGCCGAGGACAGTATAAGATCATTGAACACGCCTGGGACCGGGTTGGACAGGCATGGGCCGCGTATGAATTGCTCCCCCAGACACCTGTAGAAACGCTTACATGGAAAAAATTTGTGCCAGCTTGGAATAAATGGAAGAACGAGCATAATAAGGTAATTGACCTGGCAAAAGAAAAAGACAGGGCCATTGACAGCGGACTCGCCAGCGATGATTCCAGAATCATAGAAAGAGATGACCGCCTTTTTCAACTACAGATCAGCACTCGGGAATCCTTTTATTTGGCGGAATCCCTGATTAACGAACTTGTAAAAATTAACACGGAAATCAGCGATAAAGAAGTAGAAAAAAGTAAGATATCAGCAGAGCGCAGTGAGTTTGCGATGATTCTCATACTGACGGTCGGAGTGATATTATCCCTTGTTTTTGGTGTCCTGATTGCCAACGGAATCGCCAAACCGCTCGAGAAAATAACTCTTGCTGCCGGAGAGATTCAGCAGGGGAATCTGGACGTAAGTATCGAACAAAACTCCCGGGACGAGACCGGCCGGCTTGCCGATGCTTTCCGGGGCATGATTCGCGTGTTGCAGAATGTGCAGCAGGAAATAGAACACGTGACAGCCGCGTCTCAGAACGGACAGTTCTCTGTACGCGGCAGGCCGGAGCAGTTCCGGGGCTCGTATGCAGACATCATCAGAGGCATCAACGATATACTGAACGCCATGCTTATGCCCATTGAAGAAGGCAACCGCATACTGGATCAGGTTGCCAACGGCAAAATTGACGAACTGATCACCGAGACATACAAAGGAGATCACGAAAAGATGAAGCAGAACGTGAACAATATTGCCACGGTTCTTCAAGGTCTTCAGACAGAACTCATCCGGCTCACAGAAGTGTCTCAGCAGGGTAAACTTTCCGAACGCGGCAGACCGGAGCCATTCCGGGGCGCGTATGCGGATATCGTGCTGGGTATAAATGGGATGCTCGACGCCATCCTTCTGCCTATTGCTGAGGGCAACAGAGTTCTCCGCCTGATCTGCGGCGGAAATCTTCGTGAGAAATTTGAGATTGACTGCAAAGGCGATCATGAGGAAATGAAGAAAGCCGTCAACGGGGTGCATAAATGGCTTACCTGCCTGATTGCATATGTAACCAGAATTGCAAACGGAGATATGACAGCGACCATGGAAAAGGCATCTGCCGAAGATCAGGTTCATGAGTGGCTGGAACTGATGAAAAATAATATCCGGGCGTTGGTGGCTGATGCCAACATGCTGACCAATGCGGCAGTGGAGGGAAAACTTGATGTCCGTGCGGACGTGTCAAAACATCAGGGAGATTTTGCCAAAATCATGGCAGGCGTGAACAGCACCCTTGACGCGGTCATCACTCCCCTGAAAGTCGCGGCCGATTATGTGGACAGGATCAGCAAAGGAGATATTCCGGAGAAGATTACTGACGAATCCAAGGGCGATTTCAACGAAATTAAGAATAACCTGAATCAGTGCATTGATGCTGTGAACCTGCTTATCACCGAGGCGAACAGTCTCACCGATGCCGCGGTGGAGGGAAAACTTGATATCCGGGCGGATGTGACAAAACATCAGGGAGATTTTGCCAAAATCATGGCAGGTGTCAACAGCACCCTTGACGCGGTCATCGGTCCCCTGAAAGTCGCGGCCGATTATGTGGACAGGATCAGTAAAGGAGATATTCCGGAGAAGATTACTGACGAATCCAGAGGCGATTTCAATGAAATTAAGAATAATCTGAATCTGCTCACAAACGCGATGAATGAGGTGACAGACCTTGCCTGGGAGATTGCCAAGGGAAATCTGACCGCGGAAATCAGAAAACGCTCGGAACAGGACCAGCTCATGGAGACATTGCAAAAGATGGTCCTGGACCTGACCGGAATCGCCATAAATGTTCAGAAGGCGGCTGAAGATGTGGCATCGGGAAGCCAGGAGATCAGCGCTGGCGCACAGACGATTTCCCAGGGCGCGGCAGAGCAGTCTTCGAGTGTCGAAGAGATATCCGGTTCCATGGAGGAGATGAACAGCACCGTGTCCCAGACGGCTGATAATACCAGGGAGACGGCTATGATCGCTGAAAAAGCAGCCACTGACGCGATAGAAGGGGGAAAGGCGGTCGCTGAGACAGTCCGGGCAATGCGGACTATTGCGGAGAAAATCAGCATCATCGAGGAAATTGCCCGGCAGACAAATATGCTGGCGCTTAATGCTGCCATTGAGGCGGCCCGGGCAGGTGAACACGGTAAGGGGTTTGCTGTGGTAGCCGCGGAAGTTCGCAATCTCGCAGTGCGAAGCCAGACCGCTGCCAAAGAGATCGGAAATCTGTCGGGAAGCAGCGTGGCGGTCGCTGAAAAAGCGGGCAGACTCATAGACGATATTGTGCCGGGTATCCGGAAAACAGCGGAACTGATAACAGAAATCAACGCGTCAAGTGCGGAACAGGCCAGCGGAATTCGGCAGATCGCCAATGCGGTCGGGCAGCTTGATCAGATCACCGGACAGAACGCTTCGGCCACTGAGGAGATGGCTTCCACGAGTGAGGAACTCTCAGCTCGGGCTTACCAGCTCCGGGAGGTGGCCGCTTTCTTTAAGACAGATGCCCGGGAAACACAGGAAACATCGCGGCATCTCCTAACTCATGTATCTCGCTCAGTTTCGGAAAAAGGCCGGAAAGTGCCACATAAGGATAAGCTTAGGAATAAAACCAGGATAAATCCGGTTACCGGAGATGTTTCTGATAATAAAAATATAAAAGGAAAAAGCATATCCTTAAATATTAACGAACCTGCTGACAGTGAATTTGAGGCTTATTGAACTGGGATTTCCGATGACCGGAAAACGATGCCCGCTTGCCAAACTGCAAGTTTGGCACTCCGGATTGATTTTTTCAACTAATTCTGACGGATTTTGTTAATCTGTTATGTTTCCGAAAGTACAGGGAAAAAGGATAAGAAAGGGAAGGCGTATTTTCCTTTTCTTATCCTCCTTCCTTGTACTTTTTGCAGGAGCATATCCTTAAATATTAACGAACCTGCTGACAGTGAATTTGAGGCTTATTGAACTGATATTTCCGATGGCTGGAAAACGTTGTCCGCTTGCCAAACTGCAAGTTTGGCACTCCGGATTGACTTTTTTTAACTAATTCTGACGGATTTTGTTGATCTGTTATGTTTCCGAAAGTACAGGGAAAAAGGATAAGAAAGGGAAGGCGTATTTTCCTTTTCTTATCCTCCTTCCTTGTACTTTTTGCCGGACTGCCGGTAGCTTGTCGCATATGAAATCAAAAGCACATTCAATCACAGGGTGTCTCCTCGGCACCGCGGTCGGAGACGCTATGGGTCTGTGTTTTGAAAATCTGTCCAAAAAAAGGCAGGCCCGTATGTTTCATAACAGAGGAGATTATCATTTTTTTTTCGGAAAAGGAATGGTGTCCGATGACACGGAACACGCGTGCATGTTGGCACAGGCACTGATTTTTTCCGCGGGAGAACCGGAAAAATTTATCCGAAAGCTTTCCCGGAGCTTCCGATTCTGGCTGCTGGGATTACCAGCAGGGGTCGGCTATGCCACACTGAGATCAGTTCTGAAACTCTGGCTCGGATTTTCAGGCCGGAAAAGCGGTGTATTCTCGGCCGGCAACGGCCCTGCCATGCGAAGTCCGCTGATCGGTGTCTGTTATGGTCATGACATCCACAAAATGAGAGAATTGGTTCGGTGTTCCACGCATATCACGCATACGGACCCGAAGGCCGAGTTCGGGGCACTTGCGGTTGCGTTGGCCGCACATATGGCCAGTCAGCAGCATGATGTCTCACCATGGCACTATTATAAACAACTGCAAAATTTTCTCAGGGAAGAAGGAGCAGGGGAATTCCTCAGACAGATAAAACAGACGGTCATCAGTGTTGAAAAACATCATACAACTGAATTTTTTGCTGAGTCAGTCATCTCAGACAAAGGCATCAGCGGATATATATATCACACTGTTCCCCCCGTGATTCATTGCTGGCTGACGCATCAGCATGATTTTGAGAAAGGAATCAGAGAGATCATTCGCTGCGGGGGCGATACTGACACAACCGCGGCTATTTTGGGCGCAATTATCGGTTCTTCCACAGGAACGGACGGGATTCCTCAGAAATGGCTGGAGGATATGTGGGAATGGCCTCGGACAAAAAATTGGATGAGCCGCCTGGGAAATCAGTTGGCAGAAGTTTGTGAATCAGGTTCCCCCCGATCACCACTGATCCTTCCGTTTTACGGAATCATCCTGCGTAATCTGATGTTTCTGATCATTGTTCTTTTCCATGGATTGCGGCGATTATTGCCACCTTACTGAAAGACTCCCAAAATGTTACGTTGAAAACCGTAAGAGGCTCTCTCCGTAATCAAAAATGAGATTTCGTGTGCAGGCCTGTTCCCAAATTAAGGGTTAGAAACAAGGGAACACATCAAAATCACATATTATTTCATTTATGCATTGTATTGAGGGGCCAGACCTGTGGTGTAGTCTGCAATAAAAAGTCCCAAATTCGCCCGATGTCTTTCCGTGATATCTCCGAATTGTATTCCGCATCGCTTTCTGATGATGAAGGAATTTCCCAATATGGAATCTCCGATATCATAAACAACCGTACATGGTATATCAGACATCTGAAAACCGGTTCCGGCCAAAAAAATACCCGCCTGCAAAAATTCTTCTTTTGCATTTCCATTTTCGTTTTCATCTGTCGCATAGTCTGTAAGATACTCGAAGGCCAGACCTCCCATGCTGATATCTCTGATTCTTCCGATTTTAGGGAGTCTTCGTCCGAGTGTGGCAAACGCATTTTCCCGTACTAAGAAACGGGTTGTCTTTCTTCGTTCATTTCCCATTTTTCACCTCCTGACTTTTCCTGATGGTAATTTTAACTGTTTGTGTATATTGAATAATATTTATCCCGCCCGGTATTTGCTGACAACTGACAGAAGGTTTGAACAGCGCCTGTTCGGCGGGAGGCTATTCGTCTCTTCTCATTTTGGCATGTATGTTTACATTTCCTGGTTTGAATATTCGGAAGTATCCGAATTTTGAATACAGTCCGATAATGTTCTGTTTGATAATTCTATGATATTGTACTTTAAAATTTGATGTTATGTGCTAAAATGAGCATATGGAAGCGTTTCCCAGGCGTTTTTCAACACGCTTTCCTGCGAATTTTCGATTTGCTGAAACTATCAAATTTTGTATTCAGATTATTAAAGAAAAGGTTACAAATAGGTTACAGATTCGAAAAAAAGTGAAAAATTTGTGATTTTTTAAAAGAAGAGATTTTTTGAATCAGTCTGTCCGGCAGGGGACATTTTTCAGCAGAGCAGGCACAATATAATTAAGTACCCGATCAAAAGTTTTTTATAAATCTTTTTTTTCCGTGAACCGCGGAGAAACCCGGCTTTTTCCTTCAGCGGAAGCGGATCATTCCGGAAAAAAAGCCGGGTTTCTTTCCTTGGCAAATATCGAAAACTTATGGTTAGATACTTAACAAAAGCTTATAATCAAAATGGTTAGGCAATTTTCAGGAATGGACATACCAGTTCGTCGTTCCGCGTTCAGGCGGTGAAAGACCGCGTGAACGCGGAATGACGAATTGAAAGCCGGTATGTTTTTTGCCAGAAACCACCTTAGGGATCGCTTTTTTCAGTTCCCAAATGGATATTTTGGCAAATTTTCAACATATCCATCTGTACTGCAATACAGAATAAACGTATATAATCCTTTGAAATAATTTATTATTTTTTCTATTTTATTATTTTCCGCTAAAATGATTTTTAAAAGTGTAACTAGCAGATTTTTAGTCTCACTAATGCAAAAAAAGGGAAATCTTTTTCTAAACCTTTTCATGATAATAAGTCTGTTTCTTATCTGATAAAATACCCTCATTGAATTATGTTCGGTAAACTCAAAAAAAAGGTTTTTACTCTTTTTTCCTAATGAGTGTCGGAGCAGGGCATTATGTGATAACAGAATCTTATAACCTTTTTCCCTTAATCTGAAACAGAAATCAAAATCTATATAATCAATAAAAAGTTCACCATCCATAAACCCGATCTTTGAAAAAATATTTTTCTTTACCAAGGTTCCCGATGTGATTTGAAAATCTACAAACGCGTCTTTTTTTGGGGTAAAAATTTTTTTAAGCGAAAATTTATTATAGATGAGTGATGGCAGATAATTGTCACTGTTCTTATCATATACGACGGGTACAACCTGAGCGATAAGATTTTTATCCGCGGAACGATTATAAGACCGAATCATATTTGATACCATATTCTCATCTGAAACAGCGTCCTGGTCAAGCAGTAAAATCCAGTCATTTTTAATTTCCAAGGCTTTGTTTATACCGATATTCAGTGCGTTTGCCAAACCAATATTGGTCTTATTTTTGAAATAATCTATTTTTTTGTCAGGATCGCGGTAAGCGTATCTGTCATTATTTGTACTATTATCAACAATAAATATTCTATCTGCCTGACTGTAAATTGTCTCTATGCAACGATACAATGCACTGAAATCATTATATGCAATTATAATAGCTGTGACATTATCTTTCATTTTTGAATAAAATCTTCCCTGTGTCAGCAGATCGAAAAGTTTCCGGGCGGTGCGCGGGACAGGGGAGAAAACCGGGGGTTTTCTCCGGACGAAGTGACCCCCGCCGGAAAAACCCGGGTTTTTTCCCCGTCGGCCCTGTCCGCCCTGCGAGGGCCTGAAAATTTTTTCGATCTGTTGTGTGTGGTTAATATCGCTACAAACATGCCACTCCCACGGAGCTTGGGCAGAAATGCAGAAATGTAGGGTGGGTGTAGCGAAGCGAAACCCACCATCTGAGCTACAAACATGCCGTTCCCACGGAGCTTGGGCAGATATGCCGTTCCCACGGAGCTTGGGCAGAAATGTAGGGTGGGTGCAGCGAAGCGAAACCCACCATCTGAGCTACAAACATGCCGCTCCTACGGAGCTATTTTGCCGGACGGGGTTTGCAACCCCGTCCGGAATATTTTCGGATCGCCGCCCGCAAACGTTTCGGACGGGGTTGCAAACCCCGTCCGGCAGCCGTCCCGCATTCTTAGCCTGATGCATATGGGCTTGGCCCGTCTCGGCCTCTCTTATAAATCATTTATATAATTAAAAAACTAAAGTTTCAAGTTCCGAGTTTCAAGTTTCAAGTTTCAAGTTTCAAGTTTCAAGTTTCAAGTTTCAAGTTTCAAGTTTCAAGTTTCAAGTTTCAAGTTTCAAGTTTCAAGTTTCAAGTTTCAAGTTTCAAGTTTCAAGTTTCAAGTTTCAAGTTTCAAGTTTCAAGTTTCAAGTTTCAAGTTTCAAGTTTCAAGTTTCAAGTTTCAAGTTTCAAGTTTCAAGTTTCAAGTTTCAAG
The DNA here is from genome assembly GCF_017377395.1 of Desulfonema magnum. GTDB lineage: Bacteria > Desulfobacterota > Desulfobacteria > Desulfobacterales > 4be13 > Desulfonema_C > Desulfonema_C magnum. The sequence goes on from NZ_CP061800.1 coordinate 3,544,750, forward strand.
TTTCAAGTTTCAAGTTTCAAGTTCCGAGTTTCAAGTTTCGAGTTTCGAGTTTCGAGTTTCAAGTTTCAAGTTTCAAGTTTCGAGTTATCTGAATAATTCTGCCGCCCGGAATGGCTTCCCATCCCCAGTTTCTTCCATAGGTCTCATATCTTAACTCATGCACTGATCTCGCCATAACCCAGTAATATATAAGCCTATTAGCGGAATCTCTGTCCCACTTCTTTAAAACAAAATTCTGAGCGTTCTGTTTTTCTGTCTCGTCAAGATATCCTTTGATAAATGAAGTTGTGACATATCTATGCCATAAATTCAGTATGATGATGAATTCTTCGTTCAATCCGGGGATATCAGCCTCATCTGCGGCGTATTGCCCCGCTAACACCAGAGAGGCTTTCCGCTGTCTTTCGTGATCCTCAGAATTTTCGTGATCTAATCCAAGGTGATCATAAAGTGTTGCATTCACCATATACCAAAAACCCTGAATCATACCAGCCAAATCGGTCAGCAGATTTTCACGGGAATCATAGGCATTGCTTACATAATCCTTTGCAGGAGGCCCCTCAAAGTCCACCCATTTTATCATTTCTGCAAGCTGAGAAGCCTGATGACGTGTTTCCATATCACTTCCTCGTTGAATCGAACTCAGGAATTCCTCTATCTTCCCGGAATCACCGAACCATGATCTGATTAACCCCTGGTCCCCGTGAAGGTCCCCGTGAACCTGAGCTTTCATCATAATGCCTTCAAACTGCCGAACACGGTCAGTTACTCTTTTTTTGAAATCAGCATCAGGATGATCAAGTTTATTTGTCAGTTCGGACAGCGTGTTTTCGTGGCATTGTTCCCTGTTTCCGCATCTGAGCGTTGTCATTGCCTGGTCAAAATCATTCAGAATTTTACCAGACCAGCGGGAAATATCATCAGAACTCGCAAGTTCTGCACTGAATCCGGGTCTTCCGCTGTTTAAAAAAGCCGTATGCATATGAGAAATTGTCCTGGCAACCTCATCTGCAAAAAAACAGATTCCCTTTATCTGCTGTTTAAATTTCTGGAGATACTCCCCCGGTTTAATGGTCTTCAGCTCACTGAGCAACTGGGACAACGTTCTGGCAAAAACTTCTCCCACCTGTCCCTCGGCCGATACAGCTTCCATCATTATATGAATAGGAAATTGTTTTCCGTTCGGATGCTGATAATATGCGACACCATACAGTTCAGGAATATTGGAATACCCCCCTGCTACAAGTGCTTCATATCGTCGGACTTCAGGATTGGGAAGCCACATTTTGCCCTTTTGAACAAAAATTCCTCTCATGTCTTTGTAAGTCTTGCTCACCATGGCCTGCCTGTCTGTCCCGGTCATAGTCAGCACATTGGAGGAAGGATATTTCATGGGAAGCGGCCGGACAGTTAATCGGGTGTCATCAATACCGGTCAAAGCAGACCCGGCAGGATGAAAACACACATTCCCGCCCCGTGACGTTCGGATAATGCCTGATTTTCTGTAGTGATGAATAAGTGCTTTTTGAAAGATAAGCGAATGTTCTGCAAAAGAAATATAGCGTTTTCCATCTGAAAGCTTTAATACAAAATTGTCATCTTCCGGTATTCCGCTGACAGTTGTTGAAGAAATAACCACCGGGATAAAATAGTATTTTATCAGGTTCCTGTTTCTGATTCCTTTTAATTCAAAACGTGCGATAATCCCTTCTGCAATCTGATTGCTGTCAGCAGCGAGCCGGAACGTATCTTCTATGGTAATCCCCTCAATATTGGTATTTTTTTCCACAAACCATCGTTTTGCCCTGATCTGATGACGCAGATAAGGAAGACACAATCCCGGGTCAGCATCCGCCCGGGGGCAAGAGAGTTCAATATCAGTCAGCTTTAATTTATGCTGAGATTTTTCAATAGGAAAATTTTTCATTTTTTGTTCAGCCTGCCAAAGTAAAAAAGCACCTTAATCAAATTTTCTTTGTCATTCCTGCGACAGCAGGAATTTGCTTGCAATGCCACGAAGGCACGAAGTCTCACAAAGGCTCCCTGTGTCCCCGTGTCTCCGCGGCATTGTCTTTTCAGTTAAAAAAAAATTGCACGCGGTCCGGCATTTGAAAATATCACGATTTTCCGGAACGGCGGGGGCATCCCCTGAATCCGTTAAAAAAAAATTGCGCGCGGTCCGGCATTTGAAAATATCACGATTTTTCGGAACGGCGGGGGCCTTCCCTGAATCCGTTATAATCAGAGTTTTTTTTCTGTCATTCCTGCGAAAGCAGGAATGACAGGCTTTTTGTTCGAATCGGGTCAAAAAATTTGATCATCGAGGATATAAGTACCTAACCATAAATTTTCAATATCTGCCCGGGAAGAAACCCGGCTTTTTTCCCGAAATGACCCGTCGCCCGTGAAGGAAAAAGCCGGGTTTCTCTGCTGTTCGCGGAAAAATATCTATAAAAAATTTTTGCTCAGGTACTTAAGACCTGCGAGGTTTCGGAAACCTCGCAGGTCTCAGGATACCGAAAAACGTTTGTCCAAGTGTTTATAAACTCAAAACTATTAAAAAACAATAAGCATTTTAAATTAACATCCTTTTTTCATCACCCAAAAGAAAGGAACCATCATTTTTTTGCTTTTCAGTTGTTAAAAATTATGTTAAATAAATTAATTTTAGTATGTCTGAACATTTTAAAATAAAAGATATTTTCTGATTATAACGGATTTAGGGGAGGGCACAACATCCTGAAATGACTATATGTCAGAATGGAAAATCTGTCCGTCACGGGGTTCCGGGAACCGGAAATTCAGGATATTTGTTTTCCCGGAAACCGACGTTTTCCGGGAATGTCCGTCCGGCTTTCTGCGAAAACGGAAGGTCGCGCGCAGCCTCCCGAAATCGGAGCCTCCCCTGAATCCGTTATAATCAGGATATTTTTTTATGTCTTATGCCAACCTGAGCCAGGCCGTCTTAATCACCTATTTTCATTTGCCCGCTTTCCGGTTGCCCTGTTGCCCCCCTTCGACAAGCTCAGGGCACGCCGCCGTTCCCGCTCCCTGAGCTTGTCAAAGGGAGCGGGAACGGCGTGCGGACAAAATCGGATAAAAAATAATGGCAAAAAATGACATTTTCAGACGGCTCAAATTTGAGCCGTGCCCGAGAAAATAACGCGCTTCAGGCAGACTGTCCCGAGGTCGTCACAGCTTATAAACACTTAAACACAGAGGACGCAAAATGAGTCATTTACAAACATTTCAAATATATCCGGATATTCCCGAATCTCTCTCTTTTCTTGAGGATCTGTCCCGGAATCTCTGGTGGTGCTGGCAGCGAGACGCCATAGAGCTTTTCCGCCGTATTAATCCCCAGGTATGGCGTCAGAGCGGGGGAAATCCCATTGCCGCGGGAACTTATATTTCCCAGGAATATTTTGAAAATGTGGCAAAGGATGACAGTTTTCTGGCACATCAGCAGCGGGTAAAAGAAAGCTTTGAAAGTCAGGTGCTTGCCCCTGTGGATCGGTCAGGATATCCTTTTGGAGAGCATGGAACAATTGCTTATTTTTCCATGGAATTCGGAATTCATGAAAGTATTCCGCTGTTTGCCGGAGGTCTCGGGATACTGGCCGGAGATCATCTGAAAGCAGCATCAGATATGAGTCTTCCCCTGGTCGGCATGGGGCTGCTTTATCGGGATGGTTATTTTCGTCAGTTTCTTGACCCCGAGGGATGGCAGCAGGAAGAATATCCCACCACCAATATTCATTACCTTCCCATAAACAAGGCCAGAGATCAGGCTGGTAACAAAATATCTGTTTCGGTTAGCGGACCGGACGGCGACATTCATGCAGCGGTCTGGCAGCTCCGGGTGGGCCGTATTCCTCTCTATCTGCTTGACACCAATTTGCCGGAAAACCCCCCCCAGATCCGGGAGATTACTGCCAGACTCTACGCAGGTGATGAAAAATTACGGGTGGCCCAGGAAATACTTTTGGGAATTGGCGGGATGCGTGCGCTTTATCTCTTGGGAATCCCTCCGATGATATGCCATATGAATGAGGGACATTCCAGCTTTGCCGCGTTAGAACGGCTTGCCCAGATGATTTCAACCTATAATATTGATCTGAAAACTGCCATGGAAATCGTTCCCCGAACCACGGTCTTTACAACCCATACCCCTGTGCCCGCGGGACATGATGTCTTTCCTGCCGATCTTGTCCGACCGTTTCTCAAACCATTGGAGGGACGGCTGGGAGTTTCGGTTGATGAGATTCTGTCATGGGGGCAGGAACCCGGAGCCGGTAAGGATAGCCCTGTTTCCATGTTTGTCCTGGGACTGCATATGGCCCAATACCGAAACGGTGTGAGCGAGCTGCACGGAAAAGTGGCGCGGCGCATGTCATTTCATGTCTGGCCGGAGATACGCGAAGAGGAAATTCCCATTACTCATGTCACGAACGGCGTTCATGTTTCATCATGGATATCCCAGGAAAACGCGTTATTGTTTGAAAGATTCCTCGGTCCCAAATGGCATCGCTATCCTCTGACTTCGGATATCGTCAACCGTATAGACGAAATTTATGACGAAGAATTGTGGCGCGCGCATCAGATGTGTCAGTCCCGTCTCATACGAACTTGTCGGATGCTGATGCTGAAACAATATGCCCGGCGCAATGCTCCCAGGGCGATGATGGAGGATGCGGAAACGGTGTTGGAACAGGGAATACTGACCATTGTTTTTGCCCGGCGATTCGCGACATACAAACGGGCGCATCTTCTCCTCAGTGAGCCGGAACGCCTGGAAGCGATGATCAGATCCAAAACCCACCCGGTGCAGATTATCTTTGCCGGTAAAGCCCATCCCAAAGATCACCAGGGAAAAGACCTGATAAAAAATATCGTCCAATTTGCCCGCAAGTTGGAGGTGCGTCATCGGGTGGCTTTTGTCGAGGATTACGATATCCATCTGGCGCGGCATCTGGTACAAGGGGCAGATGTATGGCTGAACACTCCCCGCCGCCCCCATGAGGCATGCGGCACCTCCGGCATGAAAGCGGCCATTAACGGCGTACTCAATCTGAGTATTCTTGACGGATGGTGGTGCGAGGGGTATAGCTCGGAATCTGGCTGGCGGATCGGCAACGGGGAGGAATATGATGATCATGCGTATCAGGATGCGGTGGAGAGCCGGGCGCTTTATAATATTCTTGAAAACGAAGTCATCCCGTGCTTTTATGAAAAAAAAGGCGGAAACGCCCCCACTCAGTGGGTGAAAATGATGAAATCTTCAATGAAAATGGCGATCATCAACTTTTCCAGCCACCGAATGGTGGCCGACTATGAAAGGCAATTCTATATCCCCGCGGCCGAGCGTCTGAAAACCTTACTCGAAAACGATGCGGCAGAGGCAAGGGCTCTGGCTGCCCAGCGCCGGCGTCTCCGATCTCTCTGGCCTCATATTCATATAAATCCTCCCACAAAAGATAAACACGGTCCTTTCCGAGTGGGAAATCTTTTTAATGTAAGGGCTGAGGTGTATTTGGGAGAACTCCTTCCTCATGAGGTACTGGTGGAGATTTATTATGGTATCATGAAATCCATAGATGAGATGGGTTCGGGCAGTGCCCGGGAGATGAACGTAAAAGAGGACCGCGGAAACGGGAACTATTTGTATGAATGCACAATAAATTGTGAATTATCAGGTCGTTATGGTTTTACTGTCAGAGTGATCCCCCGGGGAGATGACCGAATCAGGTTTGCACCCGGACTTATCACCTGGACATAAATACCAGCGAGCAAAACTAAGGGAGCTCGAAATAAATAATATACCTGGTTCAGGAAAATGTAGGGTGGGTGCAGCGAAGCGAAACCCACCGGACATTTCGGGCAGATTATTTTTTGGGAAATTCCTAAAATAAACGCTTATGAAAAAGCCGGGTTTTTCACCCCCGGTCATAAAAAAGTTTTCAGGTAAAAAACCCGGGTTTTTAAAAAGGGAAATTCCTAAAATAAACGCTTATGAAAAAGCCGGGTTTTTCGCCCCCGGTCATAAAAAAGTTTTCAGGTAAAAAACCCGGGTTTTTAAAAAGGGAAATTCCTAAAATAAACGCTCATGAAAAAGCCGGGTTTTTCGCCCCCCCCGGTCATAAAAATGTTTTCAGGTAAAAAACCCGGGTTTTTAAAAAGGGAAATTCCTAAAATAAACGCTCATGAAAAAGCCGGGTTTTTCGCCCCCGGTCATAAAAAAGTTTTCAGGTAAAAAACCCGGGTTTTTAAAAAGTTTGGCACTCCGGATGTCTGGCTGCTTATTTGCCGATCATGTTTCATAAAACAAGTCAAAAAACACATATCAGATGAAAACAGCAGAACGCTATCTTGACCTTGCATGTAAAAAAATTCCTGTTCTGAAACGTGCCATAACAGAACATGGTGATTGTCCTCTTTCCGATTACCTGAAAAATTTTGTTCTGAAAGCCAGACCATCATATCAGCAACAGGATGATTTTTTGGATGTAATGCAACAGTATGTCACTCCGCTTATGGGTGAATCCGCGGCATGGCAAGCTGTGTGTGACCTTGGAGCCTGTCCTGTGATTCTCACCGCCAATCACCTCGGGGTGGAATACTTTTCCCAATCCCTCCAAAGCAGCCTTCTTTTTTCCCTGAATTCGGCAGCAGCAAACTCTTCTGCCACAACGGTTCCGGTATTTTCATTTGGCAATATTCCGCTTAACAATCTGACATATCCGAGGGGAGTTCTTCTTTATCATGTCATGTCTGCTGAACTGAATCATATGCCTGTAAAATTGCCAATATTCCCGGACCGCCTCAAAAGACAGATCACCGGCATTACCGACGCATTTAATCATGATATGATCCAAAGAGCCGAGGCACGGCTTGATAAAATGGTTCGTGACAAACAAATTTCTCATACGCTTGCAGATACAATGAGAGATATATTTCAGAAAGATTATTGTTCGGATTCGGTGATATATCTGCCGGATTACGCTCACCAATCCGCAGTCCTGAACCGGCGCATCTGGAAACGGCTTTTTTCAGAAGGCATCTCATCGCCTGAACTGATCTATTTTGAAATTGAGAAAATCGTAAGTCTGCTTCTGGAATATGACTTGCCAAATCCAAAAAGCCTTGTCCGGCATGTCATGTTTGATCCGGATATCAGAGAAAGAGTCATTGAAAATCTGGACGGTCTGAGCGGATGCTGGACACGGAAAGAACTTGCACAACGGTTAAACACAGAGTCATCAGTTAATATCCGGAGACATTCTCCTAAAAATCACGGAACCCTTTTTTTTTGGGGAGTTGATGATTCCGGACGAAAAATACCTTTCTCTCTTGAATCTGATAAACGGAATCATTTGGTATTGAAAGGACGTGATGATCGGGGGAAAATTTGGAAGCTAGGCTTTACGCCTCGGGCACTCGTACAAAAATTACAGGAAAAGCAGCTTATCCCTTCTCTTTTCACCTGCTTTCTTACGCTCTCCTTTGCCCGGGGCCTTATCTGTATCGGAGGTTATTTTCAGGGAGAATATCTTCCCGCGATGCAACGAGGTGTTGTAACTGCTTTACAAAAAACAAGCGACTGTCATGATATTGCCCATCTTGTTGCACAAATTCCCACGGACTGCTACCTTTCCGGCATGTTGGGCATAATGAGCAGGACTGATGATAACCATCTGATTCCCGCGGGAGCCGCAGAGATTATTGCCGGAGGTGGCATATCTGGTGAAGACATTGAACAAATGTTGTTGCTTACTGTTCGGGAAGCCCATATCGCGGGGTTATTTGAAACGCTGCCCGATGTTATTCCCCGGAACTCACGCGAGACCAGTTGGAAAAAAGCATTGGCAGCAGACTGTTCCAAGTTGTTGAAAGAAAAAATCGTTGTAAAAAAAATTGAGAATTGAGAATTGAAACGTTTGCGATTTTCAATCGCCTGACCTTAGCTTTCAGTTTTATAATTTTCCAGAGAATCAGCAGATAGAAAAGCACTCTCGTTCCCACGCTTTGCGTGGGAATGCAGCGCGGACGCTTAGCGTCCTGATTCCCCCGCAAAACAGTTTCCGAAAAAGCTGCGAAAAATAATTTTCGCACTCCGGAATTCGCGTCCTGATTCCCCCGCAAAACAGTTTCCGAAAAAGCTGCGAAAAATAATTTTCGCACTCCGGAATTCGCGTCCTGATTCCCCCGCAAAACAGTTTCCGAAAAAGCTGCGAAAAATAATTTTCGCACTCCGGAATTCGCGTCCCGATTCTGCCCGCAAAACAGTTTCCGAAAAAGCTGCGAAAAATAATTTTCGCACTCCGGAATTCGCGTCCCGATTCTGCCCGCAAAATAGTTTCCGGAGAGGCTGCGAAAAATAATTTTCGCACTCCGGAATTCGCGTCCCGATTCTGCCCGCAAAATAGTTTCCGGAGAGGCTGCGAAAAATAATTTTCGCACTCCGGAATTCGCGTCCCGATTCTGCCCGCAAAATAGTTTCCGGAGAGGCTGCGAAAAATAATTTTCGCACTCCGGAAGCCTCATTTAATGGCAATGATGCGAAGCATGGAACCCGCAAAACAGTTTCCGGAGAGGCTGCGAAAAATAATTTTCGCACTCCGGAAGCCTCATTTAATGGCAATGATGCGAAGCATGAAAAAACGCTTATGTGCGAATTTTCCATCTGGTGATAATAAAAAAAAGTAACAGAAAAGGAGATATTATTTTATATCTGTCAGGCAATATGCTGTTTTTTAGCTAAAAACGCTTTTAAGATAGTCAAGATATTGTTCATCCTTACACATCTGCTTTCCCGGAGAATCTGATATTTTTGCCACAGGAGCGCCCTGGCACTTGGTCATTTTGATAACAATCTGCACCGGATCACCCACAATATCATTGGTCAGATTTGTCCCGATGCCGAAAGACGGGATGATACGCCCCTTAAAATACCGATCAATTTCCAATGCTCTGGGAAAAGAAAGTCCGTCGCTGAATACGGCTATCTTAGACCGGGAATCAACTTTCAGTTTCTTATAATGTTCAATCAGCCTGTCGCCCCATTCCAGCGGATCCCCGCTGTCCTGTCTGCATCCGTCAAACAGCTTGGCAAAGTACATATCAAAATCTTTTAAAAACGCGTCAAATCCCATGGTATCTGATAACGCAATGCCAAGGTCTCCCCGATACTCCTGTGCCCAGTGTTCCAAGGCAAATTTCTGACTGTTCGCCAGTTTCGGGCCCAGTGCCTGGGCAGCCATAATCCACTCATGTGCCATCGTACCGATTGGAATAAGGCCGTATTCCATGGCAAAATAAACATTGCTTGTTCCGATTAAATTTTCAGGCAGTTCTTTTTTCAAAATCTGTATAATCTGGCCTTGCCAAACTCTGGAAAACCTCCGTCGTGTGCCAAAGTCCGTAAATCTGAATTCCAGGTTTTCCTTATTTGATTCCTTTACCAGATTTATTTTTTGATATAATTTTTCCTTGCCTGTCTCAAAATCGGGAGCCGGCCGAATATCTTGGAAATAAACCTCATTCACAATGGCCAAAATCGGCACTTCAAATAATATTGTGTGGAGCCACGGGCCTGTTATTTTCAAAGAAAATTTATTGTTATCAGTGCTGATACAAACAAAATCCTTATTGAGCTGAAACAGCCTTAAAAACTGGATGAAATCCTCTTTCATAAACCTCAGTGTTCTCAGATAGTCCAACTCTTTTTTTTCAAACCGCAAATTGCAGAGATGATTTATTTCAGCCTGTATCTGTTCTGCCACCGGCGTAAAATCAATGCCTTCATCTCTGCATTTGAATTCATACTCAACCTCTGCCCACGGAAACTGGTGAAGAACACCTTGCATCATCGTGAGTTTGTATAAATCATTATCCAACAGAGAGTTGATTATCATGGCGGGTTCCTCCTTTGAAACGGGTTTCTAATGAAAGCTTTTCAATTTACTAACTTTTTATATCATATAACGCTTCTGAGGTCAACCTGGTATATTCGAATAATAAAAACCTTGGCGATCTCGTTCTCACGCTTTGCACGGGAACGAAGAATAATCTCTCTGAAAATTTTCCCATACATGCAGAAATGAGCTTTGAATAGTAACAGGGGGAATTTTTCAGCAAATGAAATGAGATAACCACATTATTTTTGCCATTCAAGGCATATCCGCTAACTGTCCCTGTATTGCCAAAAAAATTTTGCCAAAAATTTTTTTAAAATTTGTAAGAGCCCATTAATTATGGCTCTGATCACCTGAATTTTGCGTTCTGACCAATTACAGTATTTGTATGGCCTTGTAATATTTTTAATAGTTATTAATTTTCAGACTGAGTCTTATAAATCTGACAGGCATATCTGTTTGCAATGCCTCAGCAATATTTATATCTATTTAATTTTATTAAAAATCAAGCATAAAATCGTATATATTCGATAAATTTCTTCCCACCTATTTTCAGTAAGTTACACTCTTCAGCTTTTTGAAACTCATTGAAAATTATTTTTTGAAACTTAATAAATTCAGTGTCTCTGAAATTTTTAACAGGTGAAATTTTCATTCAACACACAAAAGGATTGATTTATAATTAACTATTTGATGTTAAGTCTGAAAAAGTTCACCAAACTTTTACTAAAAATCCATTCAGTACAAAGGTGCTAAAAGTGCGGGCAAACTTTTCTTATGCAAGACTTGATCCTTCTTCAATTAAAATTTTAAATTGGAACGTTTACAAAGGCAGAAAAACAAACTGGGAAAACGACTTTCTCAAACTTTCACGAAAACAGGATATCATTCTCATCCAGGAGGCTTACTTAAATAAAAACATGACAGACGTTCTTGATGTACGAAGAATGGAATGGAATTTCGCTCCGGGCTTCATATATCGCAGAAAGAATATTCCCACCGGTGTTCTGACCGCTTCCAAAACACAGTCTCTGACTTCGGATTTTTTAAAAACCAGATATCACGAACCCATTGTCAGAAGCCCCAAAGTTTCTCTTTTCACTCAGTACCATGTGTCAGGTTCCACAAAAACGCTGCTCGTGATCAATGTTCACGGCATTAATTTTGTCAGACTAAACGCCTTCAAATCCCAGTTGGATGATTTGGAAAAAACCTTAGAGGATCATACAGGTCCGATGATCCTGGCAGGAGACTTTAACACATGGAAAAAGAAAAGACTGAGGCTGCTTATGGCTATGACCGGCAGGCTTGGCTTAAACGCAATACATTTCACGCCGGACTACCGAAAGACAATGTTCGGGTATCCCCTTGACCACATCTTCTTTAAAGGACTCCGAGTTCGAAAATACAGCGTGTTAAGAAATATCGCCTCATCCGACCATAAACCCATGGTTGCGGAATTTGTGCTGGAAAATAAACATAAAATTGGAAATTGAGAATTGAGAATTATCAGCAGATCGAAAATGATTGAAAATTCGGCATCCTTCATTTGTCAGTTCACACTTTGCTGTAAAGCAGTCTTGCATATTCAGCAGATCGAAAAGTTTTCGGGCTGTCGCGGGGCAGACATGGCGGACGGGGGAGAAACCCGGCTTTTTTCGGTCCGGGAGAACGCCCGTCCTGGAAAAAAGCCGGGTTTCTTTGCTGCACGGACGGGGGAGAAACCCCATATGCATCAGGCTAAGATTACAACCTACTGTTTTTATTAACTCTGATTTTGCCGGACGGGGTTTGCAACCCCGTCCGGAATATTTTCCGGATCGCCGCCCGCAAACGTTTCGGACGGGGTTGCAAACCCCGTCCGGCAGCCGTCCCTCATTCTTAGCCTGATGCATATGGGGAGAAACCCGGCTTTTTCCGGCCCGGGAGAGCGCCCTGTCCTGGAAAAAAAGCCGGGTTTCTTTGCTGCACGGACGGGGGAGAAACCCGGCTTTTTTCGGTCCGGGAGAACGCCCGTCCTGGAGAAAAAGCCGGGTTTCTTTGCTGAACAGATAGTTCTGCACATAAGACAAAGCATCTGAACGCTGAAGTACGAACCTTTTTGATTTGTTTTGCCGGACGGGGTTTGCAACCCCGTCCGGAATATTTTCCGGATCGTCGCCCGCAAACGTTTCGGACGGGGTTGCAAACCCCGTCCGGCAGCGTCCGGCAGCCGTCCCTCATTCTTAGCCTGATGCATATGGGGAGAAACCCGGCTTTTTCCGGCCCGGGAGAGCGCCCTGTCCTGGAAAAAAAGCCGGGTTTCTTTGCTGCACGGACGGGGGAGAAACCCGGCTTTTTCCGGCCCGGGAGAACGCCCGTCCTGGAAAAAAGCCGGGTTTCTTTGCTGAACAGATAGTTCTGCACATAAGACAAAGCATCTGAACGCTGAAGTACGAACCTTTTTGATTTGCTGATTCTCAATCCTTAATTCCCAATTCTTAATTCATTTCATTTCCCTATTTTTTGCAGCATATAAATAACATCCTCTATGCTGATTCTTCCATCCTTATTGATATCTTTAAGAGATTTCGTATCATCTTTGACATTTATTCCCGATAGCACTTTCAAGACTGATATGGCGTCTCCTAAATTAACATCATCTGTTACATCTTCCAAATTAACATCATCTGTTACGTCTTCCAAATTAACGTCATTATCCTTTAACACTTCAAACGGGATCCCCGGAACCCATTTTGCACCGAAAATTTTCCCCTCATGCCCGTTTCCGGAGCGATCTGTAATCACATTGTCGTATTTATTCATAGGCCAATACCCCACCAGACCTTCCTCGTCTCCTTTCAGGCCAGTATATAAAGCTGAACAGATTTCCGCTTGTGAGCGTACCTTATTCCAGATGCGGACTTCGTCAACAGACCCTTCAAAAGCCCGATCCTGACTCATGGATTCACCAATTAAAAGGGGAAAATCCAGGTTATCAGCAACAGGTCCGGAAGGCGGACCATCAGACTGATGAAGCACCTGTTCTTCACCGTCAATATACATTTTCACTGTGCTGACACCGTCATAAGTTGCGGCCACATGCTGCCATACATTGAGACGGATTGAATTTTCAGGCGTGCATGAGGCAGCGAAAGAATCATTACTAAGATTCATCGCAAAGATCAGGCTCTGATTATTATAATAGGGGCCTGAATTATTGAGGTAAAAGACAATGTTCTCCTTGTCCGCCACTCTGCCATAACCATTATCTGTCATTTCTCCCCAGCCTTCCGGGTAGATCCATGCTTCCATGGTCAGAGGGCCAGTGAGGTTCAGTTCTTCTTTTTTTCCGCAGTCAGCGTACTCATTTCCTCCTTCAAATGCCAATGCAAAATCCGACGCCACAGTTACGGTTACAGTGTTGGTATCCTTTCCGTCCCTGCCATCACTGATGGTGCAGAGGAAGGAATCCACACCGATGAAATCCTTTTTCGGGGTATATGTGATTGTGTTGTCCGCATTCTCGCTAACAGCCCCATACCCCGGTTTCGAGAAATAGTCCACTGTCAGCGTATCACTGTCCGGATCTTTGTCATTGCTTAAAACATCAACGGTCACAGGCATATTTTTATTTGTGAAAGCTTCGTCAGGCCAGGCCAGAGGGCTGTGAGTTCCATACAGAATCAGTTCCCAGGAATCAAAGGTTCCGGAATCTCCGTCAGTTGGATCGGAGACTGTCAATGTCCATTCGCCAACCGAGAATTCGTTCCAATTTCGCACCGTCATAAATTTCCAGGCATCATAGTCCGCGTTTTTGTCACGGGAATGGGTTTTTGCCAGAACACTTTGTGTGCCTGACGGAGACGTCAGCACCACTTGGATATCCCCTCGGCAGGGATGAGTGGCGGTGAAGACGACTTCTGCGTGTTCCAGTTTGATGTTCTGATCAACAGTGATAACGGAACTGACCCCCTCATCGTCTTCATTCGGCACAGACTGATTCACGTTCTCAGGCCCGTAAGACAGGGATAATGCCTCCGGAACTGTTTGCCAAGTCAAAGCCAACTCAACGGCTGCTGCCGCGTCAATCCGGCCAAACCCATATTTATGGTTAATATGTAAGCCTGCCCCGTTAAGGGACCAGTCTTCATCCCCGGGATCATTTTTAACGGCTGTTTTCATCAGGAGATGCTGGACATCCCGCCATGTGAGATTCGGATTGGCTTCCAGCATCAACGCCACGATACCTGCCGCCAGTGGCGAAGATGCAGAAGTGCCGCCAAAATCGTCTGTGCAATCGCCGGGACTTTCCCCGTTACCACCTGAAAGATCAGTGGTGGTAATGGCGATATTTTTCCCATTCAGATAGGTATCGCTCGGGGCAGTGATGAGCATAGCCGCGCCTGGCTCACTATAATTCGCCTGGCATCCGTTAGGTCCCACTGCTCCCACAGCGATAGTAAATCGGGAGTTGGCATATCCGTCGTAGTTGACATTATCACCAAATCTCAGGCCGTTTCCTGCTGCCCATACATAGATATTTCCCAGTCCGTTTCGTCCGTTTTTGGCATTATCCTCCAAAGCTTCCAGAGTAAGGGGACCCGGACCTTCCAAGCGGGTCCCGTCATCTTCGGGTCCCCAGCTGTTGCTGTAAATATGGATGTCGTCCCGCTGATAAGAAAGAGACTTGGCTTCTTCCGCGTCTGTATTTTCTTTGGCAATCAGGCGCAAGCCAGCCAGACCCGAACGATAAGCAGCGCCGACCCCGCAGGACTGATTATCCCGGGCCGCGGCCACCCCTGCTGCGGAAGTGCCATGGCCGTCATATTTCCACGGATCAGGGTCATGATCTTCGTAATTAAAGTCATAGCTGAGTTCTTCCTGGTAATTGGCAATAAGATCAGGGTGATCATGCTCCAAACCATCATCCACAATCGCGATGGTCACACCTTCCCCGGTAAATCCCCGGTCCCAGACAGGCATCACATTCACATCCTCACCTGTTTTTCCACCGCTTTGTCCTGTATTTGCCAGATGCCACTGATCAGAAAAAAGCGGATCATCAGGATTTCCTGTTTCCAGTCTTGGAAACCGCCATCTTGCCACCTGCTGCTCATACCATTGAATACGATTTTCTTTTCTGAGCCTGCTTTGGGTTGAAACAGATTTGGCTTTACTTTGGGAATCAGGAAACCGGAGGAGATAAGTATGGGGCAGATGGCCGATCTGCCCCATATTTTCAGCTCCCATAGCCTTTGCCATTGCTTCCGGATCTTCCCCGGCATTCAGACGAACCGCCCATTCTTCCGTTGGAATCCGTTTATCAGGCGAACGACTGCTGACTGCTGACTGCTGACTGCTGGCTGAAACAAAGGAGGTATTGGTGAAAATGACGAACACCGCCACCAGGGCTGTTATACAACATATTTTTTCATGTTCATAAGTTACCTCCTTATTTGGAGTTTTTTTAAGACATCAGAGAGTTATTTTAAAAATTTCATAACTTTCTAAAATAGTTAAAGACCTCCGAAGTTTCAGAAACTTCGGAGGTCTGAATTTCAATTCTCAATTCTCAATTCTCAATTCTCTCGAATCTCTGCCAGCACAGATTCCACAAGATTTCTTATTTCCGAAAGTCTTTCTTCAGTCATGGCCTCAAAGCGGAGTACCAGGACCGGCTGGGTATTGGATGCCCGTACAAGGCCCCATCCGTCATCAAACAGCACGCGGACACCGTCAATATCAATCACGTTGTAGCGTTCCCGGAAATACTCGGTCACTTTTTCAACCACAGCAAATTTTTTATCATCCGGGCATTCCACCCGTATTTCAGGGGTCGTATAGGTATGGGGAACATCAGATAAAAGCTCGGATATGGTCTTTCCCGTATTCGCCAAAATTTCAAGAAGCCGACAGGAAGCGTAAGTGGCATCATCATAACCAAGATAGCGATCCGCAAAGAACATATGGCCGCTCATCTCACCTGCGAGTTCAGCTTTCTCCTCTTTCATCTTCTGCTTAATCAGAGAATGGCCTGTCCGCCACATGATGGCCTTGCCGCCATGTTTTTCGATGTCATCATACATTGTTTTGGAGCATTTGACCTCGGAGATAAAGGTCGCTCCAGGTTTTCTTGAAAGGATTTCTCTGGCAAAGATAATAATGAGCTTATCACCAAAAATAATATTTCCTTTTTCATCCACCACGCCGATGCGGTCGCCGTCACCGTCGTAGCCAATGCCCACATCCAAGTTTTTCTCTTTTACCAATGCGATAAGTTCCTGCATGTTTTTCGCCACAGTAGGGTCTGCTTCGTGGTTCGGGAATGTGCCGTCCATGTCACAGAAGATGTCATGCACTTCGCATCCCAGGGCCTTTAATATTGGTACAGCAATGAATCCGGCTGTGCCGTTTCCGGCATCTACTCCGACTCTGAGCGGTTTGGAAATATTTATATTTTCCTCAACAAAAGCTTTATATGACGGAATCACATCATCGGCGGATCGTGTGCCCTGTCCCTGGACAAAAGCTTTTTCATTAATAATGCCGAGGATTTGCTGAATCTCTCCGCCGTGTACTGATTCCAATCCCTTGCAGATTTTGAACCCGTTGTATTCTTTAGGATTATGACTTGCAGTAACCATAACCCCGCCTTCCTGCTCAAGATGCTTTATCGAAAAGTAAAGCACCGGTGTGGGGCAGACGCCAATATCCGTCACATCGCATCCGGTTGAAAGCAATCCTTCAATGATTTTTTCAGTGTACGCATCGGATGTCACTCTGCAATCTCTGCCAACAGTAAGTTTGGTACAGCCTTTTTGTTTTAAAAATGTGCCAATTCCCTTTCCAAGAAGCAGCACATCATCCTCTGTCATTTCTTCTCCTGCAATTCCTCTGATATCGTATTCTCTGAAAATTCCCGGATTCATAAATGAAACTCTCCTTTTTTGTTGGTGTTAGGTGTTAGGTGTTAAGTGTTAGGTGTCAGGTGTCAGGTGTTAGGTGTTAGGTGTTAGGTGTCAGGTGTTAGGTGTTAAGTGTTAGGTGTTAGGTGTTAGAAAAGAACAAAGTCGTAAGTTTCGAGCAGAAACATTTAGTACTTAACACTTAACACCTAACACCTACAATACCCAGCACCTAACACCCATTTTTACCATCCCCAAATTAAAGCCACAATCCCAATCACCCAGCAATAAGGCGAAAAAATATGTAACTGGCCTTTTTTTACAATATACACAAGCAATGTCAGCGCACAGTACCCCACAGCACCGGCCATGACTGTGCCAAGAAGCGTCATCATGTCAAGCTGCTGGGCGGTCACATCTTTTAAACTCAGTATTTCTGCCCCGATAATGGCGGGTATTGAAAGAAGAAAGGAATATCTTGCTGCTGTTTCCCGGTTCAGTCTCAGGAAAAGGCCTGCTGCAATGGTTGAACCGGACCTTGAAATTCCGGGTATGATGGCCAGTCCCTGAATGGCACCGATAATCAAAGCATCTTTTACTGAAAAACTGGCAACGCTTTCGCCTTCTTTTTGCATGCCGCGTGTGCCCCACAAAAGCAGACCAGTTACAATGAGGGCAGCACCCACAATAAAAACAGAAGAAAATAGCTGATCCGCCACTTCACGAAATAAAAGCCCGATAAAAGCAGTGGGAACCGACCCGATAATGATAAGAAGGGCCAGTTTTACATCAGCATCTTCCCATATATAATCGAGGAATACTTTTCTTTTTAACAGCAGACCCACAAAACGTATCAGAGAAACAATGATTGCCTGTATTTCTTTCCAAAAGTAAATGATTACGGCAATCAGTGTTCCCGCATGAACGCTGATGTCGAAAAAAAGTTCAGGCTCTTTCAGCCCGAAAAGATGCTGGGAAAGTACTAGATGACCGGAGCTGCTGATGGGCAGAAACTCGGTAAGCCCCTGGATAATGCCTAATACAATTGCCTGAAGAGGTTCCATATAAGTTTTTCCTGATGTTGGATTTCATGTTGCGAGCGGCTGATAAAGACAAACCTGGCTCGGGTGCATTCAAAAAAAGCATAAAAATTCTCGTTCCCAGGCTCTGCCTGGGAACGCATTCTCAGAGGCTCTGCCTCGTGTACCATCGTACGGCCTGGAATTCATGTAGGATACCACGCAAGGCAGAGCCTTGGGATATGTGTTCCCAGGCAGAGCCTAGGAACAAGTGACATATTGAATTCTGTGATATGCAACACGCGACCTAGTTTTTGGGAATGTTCCCCGTTGACTCATGCTGCCCTCTGACTTTATACAATCTGTTGTTCATTCCATAAACCAAAGGCAAACGTCAATGGGGTGGAAACAGTATTTGGGGTTCGCAATATGCTGCTTTTCAAAATCTTTCGGTGAGCATCAGACCTGCGAGGTTTTCAGAACTTCACAGGTCTTCGCCACTCAGATTTTCTTCCGAAAACCACTTCCTGATGTCGTATATCTTGAGACCCATGGCGAGCTTTGCGAGTTTCTCGCCGTTAGGCACTCTCTCGCCCTTCTTATAGCGAGTTAGCGTATCTGGCGTTAATCCGCATCGTTGAGCAGTTACCTTGTTGTTCCACCCCAATTCTTTACGCCTCCGGTTTATTAGTTCATAATTAAATCTCATTTATTCCCCTTTTACTGCTCCGCAAATGCCTGGGATTTATTAATCCCAGGCGAGCATTCTGCGACCGGTTTTCAATCAGTTGTCTGTAAATGACATAAAATACAAAAAAATCTCAGGCTATTATTTCTTGTCATCAAACTTGATGATCACCCATATCGCATGAATCAGCCCTGGAAAATATCCCAGAAGCGTCAGCAGGATATTCAGCCAGAAATGCACTCCGAAACCCACCTGAAAAAAAACGCCCACAGGCGGAAGAATCAATGACAATATGATTCGTATGAGGTCCTTTGTTTTTTCTTCCATTTGTTTTCCTCCTTTTTTGAAACCGGAAACCGGAAACTTGTTCAAGTATTCCAAGTTTCAAGTTTCGAGTTTCGAGTTTCGAGTTTCAAGTTTCAAGTTTCAAGTTTCAAGTTTCAAGTTTCATCCTTTCACGACTCCGATGGGTCTGAGTTTTGCCACTTTCTTGGAAATCCCCGCGCCATGCACCACATCAATGACTTGGGAAATATCTTTGTACGCGTCCGGCATCTCTTCTGCCATTGTGTTTCTGCCCCTCCATCGCACGAGAATGCCCTTATCTTCCAGTTCACGATAGATGGCTCTGCCTTTGCTTGCTTTTTTTGCAGCTTTCCGGCTGAGGACTCGCCCTGCCCCGTGACAGGTCGAACCAAATGTTTCCTCCATAGCCTTTTCTGTTCCCACAAGAACATAAGACGCAGTTCCCATGTCTCCCGGAATGATAATCGGCTGCCCCACAGTCCGGTACGCGTCACATACGGTTTCATGTCCTGCCGGAAACGCCCGGGTAGCCCCTTTTCGATGAACACAGACCACCTGTTTTTTTCCTTCTGTGATATGCGTTTCTTTTTTGGCAATGTTATGACACACATCATAAAGTAGGGTCATGCCGAGGTCTCTCGGACTGATTTCCAAAGTGCGCATAAAAACTTCACGGGATTTGTGCATCATAATCTGCCGGTTGGCCCAGGCATAGTTGGCCGCGCAGGCCATGGCATTGAAATAACGCTTTCCCTCTTCTGACTGTATCATGGCGCAGGAAAGCTGACGATCCGGCAGTTCAAAATCGAGTTTCCTGGCATGTTTTACCATAAACGCGAGAAAATCATCGCAAACCTGGTATCCGAATCCCCTGGAACCCGAATGAAGCATCAGCGTGACCTGTCCCTCAAAAAGCCTGAACGCTCTTGCCACTTCCGGATCATAAATCTCCTCCACCACCCCGATTTCAAGGAAATGATTTCCGGAGCCCAGTGTGCCAAGCTGTTTCCGCCCTCTTTCCAGCGCTCTTTCACTGACAATATCCGGGTCCGCATTTGGCATACAGCCATAATCTTCCGTATGGTCCACATCTGAGTTTTCGCCAAACCCCTCTTTTACAGCCCATTTGCTTCCCTGTTCCAAAACCTTTTTTTCCTCTTTCACGGAAAGTTTTACAGAGCCTTTGGAACCGATACCGCAGGGGATATTCTTATAAAGAGCGTTTACAAGGTCCGCGACTTTTGTCTTTATGTCTTTTTCTTCAAGATGGGTGGTGGCGAGACGCACGCCGCAATTGATGTCGTACCCGACGCCTCCGGGAGATATGACACCTGTTTCCCAGTCAAAGGCCGCGACACCGCCAATGGAAAACCCGTATCCCTGATGAATGTCGGGCATGGCGAGAGATGCCCTGACAATCCCCGGAAGGGTCGCGACATTAGCCACTTGCTTTAAGGCCCCTTCTTTTTCAAGTGCTTTTATCATGGATTTGTTGGCATAAACAATCCCCGGAACCCTCATATTTCCGGTCTGGGGAACTTCCCATTTGTATTCGCTGATTTTTTTTAATTCTGTCATTTTCTTTGCTCCCCTTTTTGTTGTTATTCAAGAATGTTAAGCAGGTCTTCCAGAAATGGTTTGAAGTTATGAGCGTATTTGTCCGGCACCCCGGTAGCTTTCAGGGTCGGCAGATCAAAACATTTTTTTATCCCTTGAAAACCGGATGATTTTTGTCTGAAGCCTTATGCCGGAGCGGGGTTGCAAAGCCCGTCCGACAAAAGGCAGAACATCTGTGATATGGTCAGGCTGTGTTTTCTCAGAAAGAGATTTTTTAGGTAGTGTTCCAAAACTGGAGCTAAAAATTTTAACTCTTTGAATCCATTTGGCAAATATCGGAGCAAATCCAGTTTTAGAACACCACCGATTTTTTAAGGTGTTTGTATCGAAATATATAAAGGCTTATGAAAAATAAGGCGATTTCCGGAAAAGAGCATACCAGCTTTTTCAGTTCGTAGTTCCGCCTTTAGGCGGTGCAAAACCGCCTAAAGGCGGAACTACGAACGGGTATGTTCATTTTCGGAACACTGCCCAATCCTTTTCTGTCTGTCTGCCTGAACTCCTTTTTTTTATGATCATACCTCTACTGAAGGAAAAAGTGAGGTATTCGTATGCGGAAGGAATTTGGCAGCGCTGAACCGGTTCATAAACTCCTGGTTCACATTGAGTTCAAGATAAGTAATACGATTCCTTATTTCATCAATTTCCCTCAGGGCTTCCGCCGACGTAAGCGCAAGCGTCGCACCGCCGAGGGAGCTGTTTCCTAAGGGTTGATAAGACTCAACAGGCAAATCAGGAATCATTCCGATGGATATGGCGGATTTGGGATCAATAAAACATCCGAAAGTGCCGGCCACATAAAATGTTGAAAGCTCGTTAAGCGACATTCCCACAGACATTGTAATTGTCTCAAGAATTGTGAACATGGCGGCTTTGGAGCGTATCAGGCTGTCAATGTCAATTTGGCTGATGAAGAGATCATTTCCGGTCGCGGAATCTTTCGCAGGTGTGACCACAAGTTGGCGGATGCCATTATTCTCATTGAGCCTGGTGCCGCATACCGACGAGACAAATTTGCCCCGGATATCAATCATACCGGAGAGAAAAAGATGGGCCGCAAGATCAATCAGACCGGAACCGCATATGCCTTTTGGCGGCATTTCTTCAATGGTATGAATGTCAAACTCATGCGTATCACGATGAATGGTGATTTTATCAATCACCCCGGGACCCGCCATCATGCCCATCCGCGTGACACCGCCCTCCAGGGCCGGACCTGCTGCCCCGGCACAGGCAATCAGCCAGTGTTTATTGCCGAGAACCACCTCCGCATTGGTTCCCACATCCACCAAAATAGCGGTATCTTCCGCTGTGTTCATACCAGAAAAGAGAATTCCTGCAATAAGGTCTCCGCCAAAATAACTCCCCACATTGGGAAATATAATGACTCTGGCGAGCGGATTGGCCTGAATGCCCAGTTCCCCGGCCTTTACCATTCCGGGAGTGTTTACAACAGGAATATAAGGCTCACGGATAATCCATCGGGGATTCAGCCCCATAAAAAGATGCGTCATTGCTGTGTTACCTGCCACGGAAAGTAAGAAAACATTCTCCGGTCCGAGTTCGCAGGATTTGCACAGCGCTGCCATCTCATGATTTATGCCATCTGTGATCAGATGGCTGATCTTCTCCAGCCCTTCTTCGGTATCCGCATAATGGATTCGTGCCAATATATCCGGGCCTACGGATATCTGAGGATTATCAAAAGACGACTCAGCCAGAGCCTGACCTGTTGAAAGGTCCAAAAGGCGTAAAACAACCCGTGTGGTTCCCAGATCAACTGCCAGTCCGGTAACAGGCTTCGTATCCTGCGCATCTGTAATTCCTGTCAGAAGCCATTCTCCTCCGTTCGGACACGGAACAAGCACGCATCGGACATGATACTCCCACTTTCTAAGAAGGTCCGGCAGACGTTTTAAAAGCGGAAAATCTATCTTTACGGTATCGGTCTGAAGCTCGCTTTTTAAGACACTGACAAGCCGATCCGCATCTGCTGTGTTATCCTGTAAGCTCGGACGCGTGAGAGACACTGTTCGGACAAAACTTTTATTCTTTTCATTCATAATTTTTAAATTACATAAAACATGAAACCGAATAGTTCAACAACACGATTTCTTTTGTTATCAGCCATTAAGGCGTTTCAATTCATCTATTATTCCGTTCATGACCTGTCCTGCTTTTCCCATGATGAGATAATCGCTGGTGTTGCCTGTCAGCGGTGTCCTTTCAGGATTAATCTCTATAATCTTTGCGCCGCTCTGCTTTGCAACAACAGGCATAATGGCCGCGGGATGTACAATTGCCGATGTTCCCACCACCAGCATGACATCGCACTGAGAAGCAATTTCCCTGGAACGGAACAGCGCATCATGCGGAATCATTTCACCAAAAAAGATAACCTCCGGTCTGTAAATGCCGCCGCATTCGCACCGGGGAGGAATTTCCGAAAGATCAATATCGCTTGTTTTGCATTTTTTCTCACAGGCCATGCACCGTTGCCACGCAAAACTGCCATGGAACTCGATCACATCCTTATTTCCCGCCATCTGATGAAGACCGTCAACATTCTGGGTGATGACCGTGTGCAATTTTCCCAATTCTTCAAGTGTTGCCAGTCCTTTATGACCGTCATTCGGCGTTGCTCTGTCAATAAGTTCCTTCATATCTTTGATGAGAACGTTCCAGACATCAGCAGGGTCTCTCATAAACCTGTCAATATCCGCGTAGTCAGGATCAATTTTTTCCCATACGCCCCCTTTTCCGCGGAAAGGCGGAATTCCGCTATCAACAGAAATCCCGGCCCCGGTCAGGGCGACAACACTCCTTGCGCCAGCTATATCTTTCGCAGCTTTTTTAATTAACTCATTCATAATATTCTCCTCTCGGAATAGGTGTTAGGGTGTTAGGTGTTAGGGTGTTAGGGTGTTAGGTGTTAGGTGTTAGGTGTTAAGTGTTAGGTGTTAGGTGTCGGGTGTTAGGCGATTTTCAAGAATGGACATACCAGGGCGTTTTTTAGTTCGTAGTTCCGCCTTTAGGCGGTCTCACACCGCCTAAAGGCGGAACTACGAACTAAACTACGAACTGAAAAATATGTCTTATCCGGAAATCGTCTTAGTATCCGACCAGATATAGGCTTTAAGATAATTATTTTGGGGTAGGCCGGGTTGAACGAAGTGAAACCCGATATTCCGATTTTGTCGGGTTTCGTACCTCAGCCCAAACTACGGGAAACCCCAATTTTATTTCCTGGAAGTCTATAAATTATGACAGGTGAAAATTTTCGAAAATCCTTTTGTAAAAGGAGATTACAGAATCCGGAACCCTACATAATTTGGTAGTCCTGCAAAGGTAGTGATGAATCCCGTTCAGTCCCCCGGTTATCAGGACACTGAATCTCATTCATCACTACTTGTGCAGGACTACCCATAATTTATTTGGTCAGGTATCAGGTGTTATGGAGTCAGGAGGTCACGTCTCAGATGATAAGTATTAAAAAACAACAAAATCAAACGGTTCGACTATCCGACACTTAACACCTAACACCCTAACACCCTAACACCCTAACACCCTAACACCTAACACCTAACACCCTGACACCTAACACCTAACACCTAACCCTCCTACAACATAAACACCGCCCCCGCTCTCACCGCGCAACATTCAAGACTGCTCTTTTTTTCTGCGATGCGATGTTTGCAGTTTTCGACGATTTCATCAACTTGCCAGTCTGCTCTCTCCTGGTTTAAATGGAACAGCCCCAATTTTTTAACCCCGGCTTCAAATGCAAGATCAAGTGCATGAGTGTATGCGGAATGTCCCCAGGTCATAAACATTTCGTATTCTTCCGGCTGATATTCACCATCATGAAAGAGGAGGTCCGCACCGGAACAGAATTCCGCATACGCTTCAAAAGGCAGTCCTCCGGGATGAACAAAACCCAGCTCATTATCCGTGAGAAAAACAAACGATTTGCCATCTTCCACAAATTTGAAGCCAGTACCGGTGTTCGGATGACTGAGTTTTATCGGTGTGATGGTTACGGAACCAATTTCAAACTGGTCAGAACAGGCTTCCTCATAAAAAACTTTTGCCCCTATGTCAGAATATTTTACCGGAAAAGTGGGATATTCCATGACTTTGGAAAGTAATTTTTTCAGATACTCAGAAAACGGACAGCGATGCATCCGTATTTCACAGTCCTTGCTGTAAATGGGTTTGAAAAACGGAAATCCCATCACATGATCCCAATGCGCGTGCGTGAAAATGAGATGAAACACATAACGGCCTTCTCTGACAAGCTGATTACCAAGCTTTCGGATACCTGTTCCCGCATCCACGATAATGATATCATCGCTTTTTGTCCTGATCTCCAGACAGGTCGTATCTCCGCCATATTTGACATATTCTTTCCCGGAAACAGGGACAGACCCTCTTGATCCCCAGCACTTGATATACATTTTTTTACCTTTGTGATTGGTGATTGGTGATTGGTAATGGGTCATCAGCCATGGACAATGACCGACCAAAAAAAGTATGCCAAACACCGTCACGCTCCTGTTTTTTGAGGATTTTGACAGGAAGCTGTGATAATTTACAGGCAATATCTCTTGCCTCGCTGCGCAACAGTCCGGACAGGATAAACCATTTTTTATGAAGAAAACCTTTGGAATTTATCAACTGTCTCATGATGTCATAGTGGATATTCGCGATCATCAGATCCGCGGACCAGTCCATAAAATCCTCAGCCCGTCCCTGAACAGCTAAAATTCTGTGTTCCAGCCGGTTTAATTCCACATTTCTTTTTGCCGTCTTCACTGCCAGAAAATTAAAATCAACCGCCAGGGTACGTCCGCATCCCAGACGGGCTGCGGCAAGTGCAAGCAGCCCCGTGCCTGTTCCAAGATCAATGGCCGACTCAATCCTTTCTTCAGCGCACACCCGCTCGAGCATATCAAGACAGTCATAAGTCGTGGGATGAGTTCCTGTGCCAAAGACAACACCCGGATCCAGTATGATTTGGGATTTGGGATTTGGGATTTGGGAGTTGAACCACGGCGGCGTAATAAGAAAATTACCAACCGTAAAAGGTCTGACCTCTCCTCCCTGCCATTCGTCATAAGTCATATGGAACTGATCAAGAAGACTCAGTTCCGGCTGATCATTCAGAAGGCTTTTCACCTCATCATGGGAAGGCTCGGAGAAAAAGAGAAAGGAAAACCCATCCTCTTCCCAGTTGCCGATGAAGCTGGTTCCGAATATTTCGCGGGATTTCACGCGGCCTTCGATATAATATATATAGAGGTCTTTGTAAGGATTTTCGGATTCAATCATTGTGTCTTAGGTAACTGGTCCAAATACCATTCCATGGGATTAAGTAATTCAAACCCCATATTCTGTAATTTTTTCCTGATATGTGCCACATGATTTGTCAGAAGGTATGGAAAGACAGCCCGCTTTCCCTCATCCCAGTATTTGGCGACAAGGATGCTTCCGAAGGATACGTTTTCCTCAGTGATCGCGTCAACAATTTTTTTCATTTGTCCTTTTTTGTTTTCCACGAGAACACACAAAAGCATTCCGGGTTCTCTGATTCCCAGGACATTGATAAATGCCCGCAAAAGATCACGCACGGAAATCATGCCTTTCAGTTTTCCCTCATCATCCACAACAGGAAACGCCCCGACTTGCGTTTTCTGTATCAGCAAAATAGCGTCCTGAAGGGTATGTAACGGAGAAACAGTGACGATATCCGTTGTCATGATATCTTTTACTTTAAGGTTCTCGATTCTTTTCTTTTCCTCATCAATATCACAAGTATCAACAAAGATCGAAGGCATGGCGCTTCGCACGTCACGATCCGTGACAACACCAATCAGTTTGTTCTCTTTGTCTGTCACCGGCAAATGACGGATTTGATGTTCCGCCATTTTATCCTTTGCTTCAAGGACACCGGCTTCTTTGTCAATAACAATCACATTCTTACTCATTGATTTATCAACAAACATTTTATTCTCCTCTGTAAGTGGAAACTTGAAACTTGAAACTTGAAACTGGAAACTTGATATCCGCAGGGTGGGCGGATTTTTATGTATGTATATGTGACTGTTCCGAGTTTCAGATTTCAGGTTTCAGTTAAGTATTTGGACAAAAGTTTTCCGGCATTTTTATCTGAATCTCGTTTTAGCCGGTTCAGCAGATTCCGCTGATAATTCTATCCGAAAATATATGTCCGGGTACTTACGCTCCTCAGTTTGTATGTGCTAAATAATCTCTGCTGTTAGCGGAACACCAAAGATTTTTTAATATTACTTACCCGTTCACATTTTATTGCAGAACAATTTTGTAAATTGTTCTGCATATCCCAATTTACATATTGTTTCACAGGTTTAAAAATGTGTGAGCAACTTTTTCAACTTCCATGAAAGATGCTTATTTGCCCAATAAAATCTTCACATGATTTTTTGCCAGCTCAGGAAGACGCTCAAGACAGTAACCTCCTTCAAGTATGGAAATCAGCCTTCCGTCGGCATATTTGTCCGCCATTTCCACAATCCTTTCCATTATCCATGAATACCCCTCTGTTGAAAGCATAATACCGGACATATCATCATCAACATGCGCGTCAAATCCGACGGATACAAGAATAACTTCCGGCTGAAATGTGTCAAAAGCCGGAAACAGCTCTCTTTCCATAAGTGACTTATATTCCGGGTCTCCCTGTCCAGGTAATACCGGAGAATTCAGAGTGAAACCTTCCCCAGAACCCGTACCAGTTTCAAAATCACGGCCGGTACCGGGGAAAGCAAATGAAGGGTGTTCATGAATGGAATAATAGAATACCGTGGGATCATGTTCAAAGATATGCTGGGTGCCGTTCCCATGATGCACATCAAAATCTATAATCCCGACCCGTTTTATTTCCCATTCGCTTTGCAGGTATTTGGCTGTAATCGCCACGTTGTTAAAATAACAAAACCCCATGGCTTTGTCAGTTTCAGCATGGTGCCCCGGAGGTCTCACGGAGCAAAATGCGTTATCTATTTTGCCTTCCATAACAAGCTTTGCAGTATCAAGAATGCCTCCCACAGCGAGCATTGCGATATCATAAGTTGCCGCACACATCTGATTATCCGGGTAATCAAATTCCTTCATTCCGTAAAGACAGGTCTCTTCAAACCGTTGGATATATCTTATATTATGAACTGTTTCAATCCACCTTTGCCTTGACCGGCTGGCCTTAATCCGGGTAAGCATAGGAATAAATCCCCCGTCCTCTATGCCTTTATGAATCGCCCTGAGCCTTTCAGGCCGTTCCGGGTGATAATCGCTGGTTTCATGAAGCAAATATCTGTCATCATGCAAAAAACCTGTTTTTTTCATATCTTCTCCCGGGGATTGAGAAATGAGAATGAATAATTAGGGTGTTAGGTGTTAGGTGTTAGGTGTCAGGTGTTAATTACGATTTGTTTTTATTATTAATTAAGGAAGGATTTGATTTACTCCTCCGACCTGACATTTAAAACCTAATACCTAACACTTAACACTCTAACACCTAACACCCCAAATATAATGAAAAATGAGAACTGAAATGTTAAAAATTCTCAATTCTCAATTCTCAATTCTCAATTAGTTGATTATCTTATCAAAAATTCCAAAAGCTGCCTTAACAGCGTCATTATCCTCCGGCATTTCTATGGTCGGGCGTCCGTTTAAATCATATTCATACAAGGTATCATCCTCAGGCACCGTTCCTGCAAGATTCAAACCTGCCTCATCAAGAATATCCAGAACCATATCTGACGGCCCGTTTTTGGCCTGATTGATAATAAGATGGCTCTTATTTGCTCCGATATTAAGCTCCTGTGAAAGCTTGTGGATTCGTGTGGCTGCCTGGAGTCCCCGCCGGGAGGTGTCTGAAACAATAAGCAGAACATCCACATTTCGGGTTGTCAGACGGCTGATATGCTCCATTCCGGCTTCATTATCCATAACAATATAAGGATAATTCGCTGTCAGTTTTTCCAAAAATCCGGTAAGAAGACTGTTTGCAGCACAATAGCATCCTTGTCCTTCGGGCTGTCCCATGACAATAAGGTCAAAATTATCTGTCTCAGTAAGCGCTTCTTCCAGTCTCATGGAGATAAAAATATCTTTGGTCATACCGCTGGGGACTTTTCCTTTTTTCATATCTTCGCGGGCATTACCGATTGTATCAATAATTTTAACGCCCAGAACTTCATTCAGGTTTGCATTGGAATCCGCATCCACTGCAAGGATAGGCTTTTTTTCTTTCATTATCATATATTTAATGAGCATACCCGCAATGGTTGTTTTCCCAGTGCCTCCTTTTCCTGCCAGTGCAATTGAAAAAGGCATATAATATAAATTCCTTTCCATTTTAAAAAAATAATTTTATGATATCTGTAACCACTTTGTTTAATTAGGACAGTTGGAGCGAACAGTCAAGAGACTTTTATCATACAATCTTTCTGATCCGATTAAACATTTGTTCCCGGACTTATTCATAAATCGTCGGCAGATCAGGGGATGCGCCGTCCTGTCATTCTGATTTTAAACCGGAATTCGAGAAATTATGAATAATCTGGATAAACAAAATAACTACTGATTTATTATTTTTATTGGCATCCTTCATTTAGTAGTTTACACTTTCAGCTAAAATGAATTTTTTATGTTTTTTTTAATTCATGATAATTTTGATTATTTTTATAATATAAACAACCTATTACAAAAAAAACTACAAATTTTGTAGTTAATTTTAGCTAATCATGTTTGAAGTGTGTAAAAAACTACAAAATTTGTAGATTTTACAATATCTATTTGTAAATATTACTTTTATTTAGCTACAAAATTTGTAGATTGAAAAAAAATGGACTTTTTTTCAAATCACCAAAAGTGTAAAGTACTTTTGGGCAAATATGAAGGATGCCTTTTTATTTTACACTAATTTTTTTCTTCTTGACAAGGATAAAATTATTACAACTTTCGTCATAGATGAAACCGTAAATGATGCGGATGCAGGGTGGATAAAAGCAGAGCATTGTTCATCGCTGCTTTGAGACTTTGCTTTCTCCCACCACATCTGCCGATATTAAGTACCCGGCCAGAAGTTTTTCAGTATTTTATCAGCGCTGTCCCCTGATCATTCCGAATATGATTTTGAAAAACATATGCCCGGGTAAGTACCTGACCATATATTTTCAATATTTGTCAGGGAGGAAATCCGGCCTTATAAGTACCTAATCATAAGTTTTCGATATATTACCGGGGAAGAAGCCCGGTTTTTTTACCGGAAGGATCTGCCGCCCGTGACGGGAAAAGCCGGATTTCTCCGCTATTCGCAAAAAAGATGAGGCCCATTGAGGCGGTACTCAAAGATCAGCTTCGGCTCAGGACCAATCTCGGATACCGGATCGATTTCTATGACTATGGGAAAGCTGCCCCGTTATGAACTCAGGGCTAGAAGGCGATTCAAGGATTTGAGAAAAAAATAACGTGGGAGGAAATTTATTATGAATATAAAAGAAATAGACGAACAGATTCAGCTTATGATCTCAACAGCCGATGAATTGAAACGGTTGGGCCAGGACTTTCCGGCGTTGTACCGGAATATGGTAAGAATCCGGGCCAGTCTCAAAATGCTCGAACTCAATGTTTCGAATATTACGGAGTTGACAGAAGAAGAAACTCAGAACGCTGTCTGACATGTAAAAAAACCGTCCGGAGTGCCAAACTTACAGTTTGGCACTCCGGAACGATAAGCATTTTCTTGAAAAGTAAAGCAACGCTTTGCATTCCTTCAACAATTCGTCATCTCTGCATATCTGTAAATATGAGACGGAATCAGGGCGTAAGCTGTTTTTCCGCATGTCATTGTTCAGATATTCGGAGAGTTACGGATGGGTGTTCTTTTTTTTATCAGACGGTTGAAGACGATGCTTTGGAAAAAAATGTACTCCTCTACGCGTTAATACCTCGAGATAGCTAAGGAAAGCAAGCCAAAAAAGGGTTGTTCCCATCATCTCGATAAATTCTTCCGCAGATTTTGAAAAATGACGTACTGTATATTTTTTAAGGCCATACTCATGCCGGATCAACGTATGGATATTCCATGTGTGTTTTTTATCCAATCCTTCAATAAAATCAAATCCCACTGCTATGACAAAGCAGGTGAGAGCGAGAATGATCAGAACTCTTGGTCTTTTCCAATTGAGTTCACGCCAAAGAAAAATAACTATGAACAG
The DNA here is from genome assembly GCF_017377395.1 of Desulfonema magnum. GTDB lineage: Bacteria > Desulfobacterota > Desulfobacteria > Desulfobacterales > 4be13 > Desulfonema_C > Desulfonema_C magnum. The sequence continues at coordinate 3,575,443 of NZ_CP061800.1, forward strand.
CCCCATAAGCCCGAAAAGCGGAAGAAACAATACTTGCCAGGGGTAACTCGGAAAAATATCAAGAAGTTTCGCCATCCAGGAAGATGAATCGCCAGCAGAACGCGCTGCTTTGGCCATGGTCTCGAAAGCCGTTCCCATACGCTCGTGTATCTCTGCTCCGTCATCAACTGCCATGTAAGTGAAAAAACTTGCAATTACGCTCCATCCGAGCGTTGTTTTTTTTGATGCTGATGTATGTCTGACAATCCAGACAATAAGCCAAAGTGTCAGACCGACCATGAGTGTCTGAGTGGTTCCGAACCATGAAGCCAATGAGTCTTCTCGTGCAATATTACAAAAACGTTGAATCGCACGAATGTCTATATATTCTCCGTAATTTATGAATCCGTCAAGTAACACGAGGAAAATCTCGAAAGCAATACAAAAAATTACCAAACTCCGGATGATTCGTTCTGTATTCACCTCAATCTGAATCGTTGCCTTACTTTCTTCCTCTTTCATATTTTATCCTTTTTAGGTTGATGAATTATAGTTTTTGAATAAGAAAACAGCACTGATGATCTTACATGTTTATTTTTTTTAGAAAGACTGAAATAAACGCTCATGAAAAACCCGGGTTTTCAAAATGTATTTTCACGGTAAAAAAGGTAAGAATTTGCTGAGAATATTCAGATGGTTTCAATTAAGGTAAAAAGGGGGAAATATAAGGTTTTTGATAGAAAAAAATACCTATGCCTGAGATGATTCGCATCACCTCAGGCATAGGCAGTTAAGTTATTTTCAAACCGCTATGAATTGCTATTGGCCTCGTCGGTCGCAGCCTCGTCAGTGGCAGCCTCATCAGTGGCAGTTTCGTCAGTCGCTTCATCGGTCGCAGCCTCGTCAGTGGCAGCTTCGTCAGTCGCTTCGTCGGTGGCAGCCTCGTCAGTGGCAGCTTCGTCAGTCGCTTCGTCGGTGGCAGCCTCGTCAGTGGCAGCTTCGTCAGTCGCTTCGTCGGTCGCAGCCTCATCAGTGGCAGTTTCGTCAGTCGCTTCGTCGGTCGCAGCCTCGTCAGTGGCAGTTTCGTCAGTCGCTTCGTCGGTGGCAGCCTCGTCAGTGGCAGCTTCGTCAGTCGCTTCGTCAGTGGCAGCCTCATCAGTGGCAGCTTCGTCAGTGGTAGCTTCATCGGTCGCAGCTTCGTCAGTGGCAGCCTCATCAGTGGCAGCTTCGTCAGTCGCAGCCTCATCAGTGGCAGCTTCATCAGTTGCTTCGTCAGTCGCAGCTTCGTCAGTCACTTCGTCAGTGGCTTCGTCAGTGGCTTCATCAGTGGCAGCCTCATCAGTGGCAGCTTCGTCAGTGGCTTCGTCAGTGGCAGCCTCATCAGTGGCAGCTTCGTCAGTGGCTTCGTCAGTCGCAGCCTCATCAGTGGCAGCTTCGTCAGTGGCTTCGTCAGTGGCAGCCTCATCAGTGGCAGCTTCGTCAGTGGCTTCGTCAGTGGCAGCCTCATCAGTGGCAGCTTCATCAGTTGCTTCGTCAGTCGCAGCTTCATCAGTTGCTTCGTCAGTCACTTCGTCAGTGGCTTCGTCAGTGGCAGCTTCGTCAGTAGCTTCGTCGGTCGCAGCCTCATCAGTGGCAGCTTCATCAGTTGCTTCGTCAGTCGCAACTTCGTCAGTCACTTCGTCAGTCACTTCGTCAGTGGCTTCGTCAGTGGCAGCTTCATCATCAGCCATGTCAGTAGTATCGTCTATCTCGACCTCTATCTCGACATCAACTTCAACATCAACATCAACCGTGCCAGTGCCATCATCAGCGCCGGTGTCGTCATCACTGATCTCATCGCCTACATCGGCATCATCAGTGCTGTCGCTGTCATCATCGGCATCATCAGAACTGTCACTGTCATCGTCCTTGCTGTCGTTGTCCTTGCTGTCGTTGTCCTTGCTGTCGCTGTCGTCATCCTTGCTGTCGCTGTCATCGTCCTTGCTGTCGCTGTCGTCATCCTTGCTGTCGCTGTCATCGTCCTTGCTGTCGCTGTCATCGTCCTTGCTGTCGCTGTCGTCATCAGCATCAAGGAAAACTTTGAAATTTGCTTCAAATCTCCATTTTCCACTATGACCAAGCTCTCTGATGCACTTTGAAGCGTCAAACTCCAAGAACAGGCTGGTTGTCATTTCTCCGGTGACAGTGATTCTGTGTTTTATCTTGATACCTGTCTGAGCCCCGCTTGGGATTTCCAAATCATACTCAACACCTTCAGCATCAACAAAGTAATTCAGATCTCCGAGTATCAGCCTCACTTCTTTATACTGGCCTTCTTCCAAACCTTCCAAGGTCAGCCACTCAGCCTCAGCCTCAGCAAGTTCGAGGATATTATAGGTTTCATTCGGAGAGGAAACGACGATCCACCTGCCGTTACCACCTTCCTGAACCTTTACCTCTTTAACCGTCAGGTATATGGCTTCGTAGTCACTCGAAGATTTTGAGAGACTCAGAGAGAATGACAATGCCCCGGTATTCGCCTCAGCCTCATCAGTGTCGTCGGTATCATCAGTGTCGTCGGTATCATCAGTGTCGTCGGTGTCATCAGCATCGTCAAGACAGATCATATCACTTCCGTCACAATCCTGATCAATACCGTCTCCGCAGACTTCCTCGGCTCCTTCATAAATCTCCGGGTTTGTGTCATTACAATCGCCCTGATTTTCAGAGAAGCCGTCACCGTCGTCATCCACATCCTCAGGAGCCAGTTCCCCTCCGTCAAATGTTGCTTCCCAAGTTCCCTGTCCTGCCCCGTCACAATCATTATTCTGATAGAACCATGTGCCGCTACATGTGGTGGGACTGGTAAACGTGCCAAGGAATTCAAGCTCGGATTGTTCGCCGGCATACGAGAATGAAAAACTGCTTCCGACAATAACCGTCTCAATGCTTCCGGTAACGAGCTTATTTGCTCCTATACATTCTCCGGCATATCCGCCATCATAATCCAGCTTTGCTTCAATCGCGGTTACAAACCCGGCACCAGCCGTAAATCTTACATTACGATCCTGATTGGTATATCCCTTCCACTCACCTGCCACCGGAGCTATCAGACAGATAAGGTCACTGCCGTCACAATCCTGATCAATACCATCTCCGCAGATTTCAACTGCTCCCGGATAAATCGTCGGGTCTGTATCGTTGCAATCACCGTCGTTGGTCGTGAAGCCGTCTCCGTCACCATCCGCATCCGGATCTTCAATGCAAATGTCGTCACTGCCGTCACAATCCTGGTCAATTCCGTCTCCGCAGATTTCATCAGCGCCCGGATAGACATCAGGATCAGCATCGTCGCAATCTCCCGCACTCGCGGCGTAACCATCTCCGTCAAGGTCCGAATAGCTCTCGATGTTACTCAAAGTAAGGCTAAGATTAAACTGCGCTCTTACGGCAAGAACCAAAGGTCTCGGTCCTGCTGCTCTGAAGCCTGTCAGACCGGATACAACACTCTGAACAGACGCATCATTTCCAAAGGCCTTGATTGTCAGACTGAAATTAAGAGACATGCTGACAGCGGCGCTTCTCACCGGTTCTGTGATGGAAATACCGTTGTCCGGGTTATCATCATCATCCACCGTTGACAGGAATCTGCATATATTGGTAACTTCCGGATCGGTTTCATCCGCTGCTCCCGGAACCAGATCAACCGGTGTCACCACTGAATCGCCCTCAGCCTCGCCCAGAACAATACCGCCGACAAAGAATTTAACTCTTTCGCCGTGCATATAGCGGAATCTGCCGTGCGAATCTGTTATGCCAGCCTGGGTTGTTGTTCTGTATTCCAGACCAATAACGAGATTATAGGCAAACACACCCTCTTGCAGTTCTTCGGGACATTCGAGATCGCTACCGTCACAATCCTGGTCTATTCCGTCTTCACAAATTTCCTCGGCTCCCGGATAAACAGTGTCATCAGCGTCATTACAATCGCCTTCGTTCTCTGTCACGCCGTCGCCATCATCATCTGTGTTTTCGGGACAGGCAAGATCGCTGCCGTCACAATCCTGGTCAATGCCGTCCTCACAGATGTCCTCGGCTCCCGGATAGATGTCAGCATTTGCATCGTCACAATCGCCTTCACTCTCTGAGAGACCATCCCCGTCATCGTCTGTATTCTCATCTCCGGTACAGACCGTATCGCTTCCGTTGCAATCCTGATCAATGCCATCGCCGCAAATTTCGGCTGCCTCGGGATAGATGTTGGGATTTGTGTCATCACAGTCATTCTCATTCTCTGTAAAGCCGTCGCCATCGTCATCCACATCTTCCGGCGGACAGGCAAGATCACTGCCGTCACAATCCTGGTCAATACCATCTCCGCAGATTTCTTCCGCACCCGGATATCTCGCGGCATCAGCGTCATCACAATCGCCATCAGTCTCTGTTACGCCGTCTCCGTCATCGTCTATATCTTCGGGACAGACAAGATCGCTTCCGTTACAATCCTGATCAATACCATCTCCGCAAATTTCCTCCGCACCTGAGTAAATTGTCGGATCGGTGTCGTCACAATCGCCTTCATTGGGTGTAAGCCCGTCCTCATCTTTGTCCTTATCTTCAGGACATGTGCGGTCTTTTCCATTACAATCCTGGTCAAATCCGTCTCCGCAAATATCTTCCGCATCAGGATTAAATTCGGGATTTGTATCGTCGCAGTCACCTTGATTCTCGGTAAAGCCGTCTCCATCGTTATCTACGTCATCACAGGAGAGGTCATTCCCGTCGCAATCCTGGTCAATGTCATCGCCGCAGACTTCTTCGGCTTCCGGATAAATCGTTGCGTCCTCGTCGTTGCAGTCGCCCTGATTCTCAGTGAACCCGTCCTCGTCGTCGTCTATATCTTCGGGACAGACAACATCGGCTCCGTCGCAATCCTGGTCAATACCATCTCCGCAGATTTCTTCGGCTTCCGGATAAATCGTTGCGTCCTCGTCATTGCAGTCGCCCTGATTTTCAGTGAATCCGTCTTCGTCGTCGTCTATATCTTCGGGACAGACAACATCAGCTCCGTCGCAATCCTGGTCAATGTCATCGCCGCAGACTTCTTCCGCTCCGGGATAAATTGTTGCATCCAGATCGTTGCAATCGCCCTGGTTTTCTGTAAAACCGTCCAGGTCGTCATCTATATCTTCCGGACAAAGCGGATCATCGCCGTCACAATTCTGGTCAATGCCATCGCCGCAGATTTCTTCCGCTCCGGGATAAATTGCAGGATCGGTGTCGTCGCAGTCGCCCTGATTCTCGGTGAGACCATCTTCGTCGTCATCCGTATCTTCAGGACAGATAAGGTCGGTTCCGTTACAATCCTGGTCAATATCATCACCGCAAATCTCGGCTGCCTCGGGATAAATATTGAGGTCCGCATCATTGCAATCCCCCTCATTCTCCGTGAATCCGTCGAGATCATCGTCTATATCTTCGGGGCAAAGCGGATCATTGCCGTCACAATCCTGATCAATGCCATCGCCACAGATTTCTTCCGCTCCGGGATAAGCCGCGGGATCTGTGTCATCGCAATCCCCGTCGGTGATTGTGACACCGTCGCCATCGCTGTCAAGAACAACTTCTTCACATCCGGGACCTGCGATTTCGCCCAAAATAACATCCGGACCTTTGGCAGCGACTTTCACAGTCTCCTCTTTCCAAAGTCCGTCAAGCGTAATCGTAAACTCACCGGTCTGGAAGTCATCATTGGTTTCCCATTTGATACCGCTCAGATTGGCGTTGGGATCAGGGTCAACAAGTTCATAACCTTCAGGTGTGGCACTGGTCACTGTGACACAAGCCGGCAGTTCCAATACCCAGTTGCTAAGGTCCTGAGCTTCGGGCAGTTCCTCAACTGTGTAACGCCATGTGGAGGTGCTGTCATCGTTGTAAACCACTTCTGCAAAAGTGATTTTAAACCCATTGGACAGGGTTACGGAATTATCCTCCTCAGCAACACAAATCAGATCGGTTCCGTCGCAATTCTGGTCAATGCCGTCACCGCAAATTTCTTCGGCTTCCGGATTGATCAAAGCGTCTGCGTCATCACAATCGCCCTGATTTTCTGTGAAACCGTCTTCATCGTCATCCACGTCCTGCGGACAAATGAGATCAGCGCCGCTGCAATCCTGGTCAATGTCATCGCCGCAAATTTCGGTTGCTCCCGGACTGAGGGCGGGGTTCGTGTCATCACAGTCGCCCTGATTCTCGGTGAAACCGTCTCCGTCGTTGTCCACATCATCGCAGGAGAGATCAGCGCCGCTGCAATCCTGGTCAATGTCGTCGCCGCAAATTTCGGTTGCTCCCGGACTGAGAGCGGGGTTTGTGTCATCACAGTCGCCCTGATTCTCGGTGAAACCGTCTCCGTCGTTGTCCACATCATCGCAGGAGAGATCAGCGCCGCTGCAATCCTGGTCAATGTTGTCGCCGCAGACTTCCTCGGCTCCCGGATAAACCGTTGCATCCGCATCATTGCAGTCACCCTGGTTCTCGGTCACGCCGTCTCCGTCGTCATCCACATCTTCCGGGGCAGGCGGACATACAGCGTCTCCTTCGCTGCAATCCTGGTCAATGCCGTCGCCGCAGACTTCCTCGGCTCCCGGATAAACCGTAGCATCCGCATCATTGCAGTCGCCTTGGTTCTCAGTCACGCCGTCTCCGTCGTCATCCACATCTTCCGGGGCAGACGGACATACTGCGTCACCTTCGCTGCAATCCTGGTCAATGCCGTCGCCGCAGACATCCTCGGCTCCCGGATAAACCGTAGCATCCGCATCATTGCAGTCGCCCTGGTTCTCGGTCACGCCGTCTCCGTCGTCATCCACATCTTCCGGGGCAGACGGACATACTGCGTCACCTTCGCTGCAATCCTGGTCAATGCCGTCGCCGCAGATATCCTCGGCTCCCGGATAAACCGTAGCATCCGCATCATTGCAGTCGCCCTGGTTCTCGGTCACGCCGTCTCCGTCGTCATCCACATCTTCCGGGGCAGACGGACATACTGCGTCACCTTCGCTGCAATCCTGGTCAATGCCGTCGCCGCAGATATCCTCGGCTCCCGGATAGATATCGGGATTTGTGTCATCACAGTCGCCATCGTTTTCCGTGACACCGTCTCCGTCATCATCCGTATCCAGTTCTCCGGCGCAGTCACTGCCGCTACAGTCCTGGTCAATGCCGTCACCGCAGATTTCCTCGGCTCCCGGATGAATGTTAGGATCTGCGTCATTGCAGTCGCCATCGTTTTCTGTGAATCCATCTCCGTCATCGTCTATGTCTTCCAGGGTTTCGCTAAGGTGTTCCTGTGCAACCTCAACAGGTACCAAAGCCTCTGCCTCTACGCTTTCGAGAAGCAAATTGACAGACGGATCGTTTTCAAATTCCGTTACGCTTAAGCTGAAATCAACGGACATCTCGGCAGCGGCTTTGATTACATCCTTTGAAATTAAAATACCGTCATCGGGATTACCGTTGTCATCCAAACTCAGTAAAAATCTGGTTATGTTGGTAACCGTGGGATCAGTTACATCTTCGGCCCCTTCAACCAGATCAACAGGAGTTACATCTTCGTCACCCTCTGCCTGGCCTAATTCAACATCTCCGACAGAAAATGTAACGGTTTCGCCTTCAACATAATCAAAGGTACCTTCGGGATCGGTTACGCCGGACTGGGTAGGGGTTTCATATTCTATCCCTTCCACGGCAGTGTCCAGAAACCTGCCCTGTTTGACAACAGGGGAACTGTCATCACTGCTGCTACAGCCGAAGGCGGCGATAGCAATCAGACCAAGTATGATGATAAGATTCAGCCATCTCAGCCTGGAACTGTTTGGAACTTCAGTCTGTTTCTTCATTTTTTAAGTCCCTCTCTTTCCTTTTTCTTAAAATTAAAATTGATTAAAACAAAACCATTAAATGATAATTGGCATCCCCCCTTTTCTTTGTTGGTAAAAAATTTTATAATACTAACAACGGAAGGTAAAGAATTTTATTCTTTACCTCTGCTGCAATAAAAAAGTGTATTCCGCGTTTTACACAAAAGTCGGACGACTGAGTTTCAGTTACTTTCGAGATCATCACTCGGATTAGGCGGACTAAGGCGGCATCAAAATTCATATTTTTAATTTGATTATAAAAATAGTCTGTCCGATCTTAGATCATAACTGTCAACCATCTGAGTAAAATCAGTTTTGTGTGAAAAAAGAGAAACACACCCCCGGAAAACAACAATCATACTTTTATTTAAACTGTCAGCTCAAATAATTCGAAGCCCATTTTCTCTCTCGGAATTTCACTTTTCAGTTAATTAATACACGAAGCAATTTTTTTTCTTACACAGCCATCTCTGTTTTATTTTATTTTTTATAACTAACTGTATTTTTTATTTAAATAAATATTCAAATATTCCTCAAATGAGTAAAAGGGTATAACAAATAAAACAGAGTTAAATTTTTGCATACCGCCATATGCTGTAAAAAATTTGTTTGCCATGTTTTTCCATTCCTGCCGGGGAAACCTTATGCCAATCTGAAATCTCATTTACTGTGTCATACGCTCATCTCGTTTCTGCGTGGAAATAGAATGACGGATTTTAAATCAATGTTTTTAGATATTAATCTGAATCTGATATATTTTACTCTATCTGTTTTTCTCATTCTTAATCAGACTGAGTCAGAACTTGTTTTGATATCTAATTATTTTTTTTATGAAAAACGGGTTGTCAGAGTAAAATTTTGTTAAAAAATGGCAACTACAGATTTAAAAATAAAGCCTGACATATGTCCTTTCATCAGTACCGGATACTCAGAAACTTCGCCATTTTTTTTCTGCGAACCGCGGAGAAACCCGGATTTTTCCTTCAGGGCCGGCGAATCATTCCGGGAAAAGGCCGGGTTTCTTCCCCGTACAAATATCAAAAAGTTTAAAGAAACCCGGCTTTTCCCTGTCAGGGGAAGGAACTGGGTCTGTGAAAAAAGCCGGGTTTCTTCCCATATGCATCAGGCTAAGACTGCCGGACGGGGTTTGCAACCCCGTCCGAAACGTTTGTTTTCGGGGGTCGGAAAATATTTCGGACGGGGTTGCAAACCCCGTCCGGCAGATCACGGGTTAATAAAAACAATGAGTTACGATCTTAGCCTGATGCATATGGGGTTTCTTCCCCGTACAAATATCAAAAAGTTTAAAGAAACCCGGCTTTTCCCTGTCAGGGGAAGGAACTGAGTCTGTGAAAAAAAGCCGGGTTTCTTCCCCGGACAAATATCAATAATTTAAAGAAACCCGGCTTTTCCCTGTCAGGGGAAGCAACTGGGTCTGTGAAAAAAGCCGGGTTTCTTCCCCGGACAAATATCAATAATTTAAAGAAACCCGGCTTTTCCCTGTCAGGGGAAGCAACTGGGTCTGTGAAAAAAGCCGGGTTTCTTCTCCGGACAAATATCAATAATTTAAAGAAGCCCGGCTTTTCCCTGTCAGGGGAAGGAACTGAGTCTGTGAAAAAAAGCCGGGTTTCTTCTCCGGACAAATATCAATAATTTAAAGAAGCCCGGCTTTTCCCTGTCAGGGGAAGCAGCTGAGTCTGTGAAAAAAAGCCGGGTTTCTTCCCCTGACAAATATCAATAATTTAAAGAAACCCGGCTTTTCCCTGTCAGGGGAAGGAACTGGGTCTGTGAAAAAAAGCCGGGTTTCTTCCCCGGACAAATATCAAAAATTTATGGCCAGGTACTTACTTAACACTTCCGATTGTGTGCTTCCTTCAGGAATGTCCGATAAACGGCCCGGCAATTTCCGGGGGATATTGATTCAGATTTATTTCACAAAAGAGAAAGAAAAGTCAAGCCCCGGAATGATATCTGCAATGCACTTAAACTAAGTACCCGATCAAAAGTTTTTTATATATCTTTTTTTCCGCGACCGGCGGAGAAACCCGGCTTTTTCCTTTATCCGGGACGCGTCATTCCGGAAAAAAAGCCGGGTTTCTTTCCGGGCAGATATTAAAAATTTATGGTTAGGTACTTATTTTGCCAGATGATTTTTTAAAATTAATGCATTGAAAATAAAATATTTTTCAATATAGTGTCAGCGATAACTTTGTTTTTACAGAGAAAAAAAGACACGCTTCCCTGCTTATTTCCAGAATGATTCTCGTGAGCAGTCATGCAGAAATTATATCAGACTCCATTGATTTTACCGTGAAAATACATTTTGAAAACCCAGGTTTTTTATCTGAAAATATTTTTATGACCGGGGGCGAAAAATCAGGCTTTTTTATGAGCGTTTATATGGTAATTGCAAAGGACCTTAAACAGCGTACACTGGTTTGTTGAAAAAGAATAAAAAATATTGAAAAAGAATAAGAAGCATGATAAAAACAAAATTACAGGAATTCATTTAATAGGGATGTGTTCATTCTGAATTAAACAGACTGTAATTTTTACGACATCATATAAATTTTTGCAATGATAATGATTTTATATGTTTTCTGTGCAATAAAAAAAACAGAGTGCAAGGCTGACTTACACTCCCAATCTTTTTAAATTTCATTCCTACCTGAGTGACAAAAAACGGGGAATTTATTAAATTCCTGATCCTTAAAAGCCGGCAATGAGTAAGCTGTAACAAGTACTGTTGCCTTACACCATGAGGTCTGTTCCAGACTCATGGCTCGAAAAAAGGAGGAATAAATGCGGATTGCCATCGTAGGAGCCGGGGCCATGGGATCCCTTTTCGGGGCGATGTTGTCATCTGTTTCAGATGTTTATCTGATAACGCTTTCCGAAGAGCATGTTCAGGCCATTAAGAAAAACGGATTGGTGATTGAAAAGACCGACGGAACCTCTGAAACATATCAGATGTTTGCCACAACAGATGCGTCAGAAGTGGAGCCGGACGTTGATTTGGCCATTATTTTCACCAAATCCTATTCCACAGAAGCCGCTGCAAAGAGCGCCAAACCGCTATTGGGACGAAAGGGACTGGCGATCACACTGCAAAACGGGCTGGGAAATCTGGAGGTAATTGCAAATATTGTCGGAAAAGAACGAGCAATTGCAGGTGTCACTTCCCACGGGGCCACGCTCGTGGAGCCGGGACATATACGCCATGCTGGTGAGGGGCCCACTTATATCGGCAGCATTTCCCATCTCAGTCAGTCATTGAACCGAATTGCGGAAACCTTTCAGGCCGGCGGTATTAATGTGAGTGTTTCCGAAAACTTAGACAGCCTGATATGGGGAAAGCTGATTATTAATGTGGGTATCAATGCGCTTGCCGCGATTCTCCGCGTACCCAACGGCGTGCTGGGGGTTACACCGGAATGCAAAAAAATCATGTCAAATGCTGTTTTGGAGGCGGAAACAGTGGCCAGAGCATTTGGTATAGAATTGCCATATGCGAACCCCTTGGAGGCCGTAAAAAAAGTGTGCGAAAATACAGCCGGAAATCGGGCGAGCATGTTGCAGGATATCTTGAAAGGCGCGCATACAGAAGTGGGCGCAATCAACCGGGCAATTGTTAAAAGAGGCAAAGTACTGGGGATTTCCACTCCGTACAATGTCTTTTTATCTGAAATTATTGAAGCGTTGGAGGCGACTTCGGAAAAACGATTTTAAAAAAAGTGTTAGGTGTTAGGGTGTTAGGGTGTTAGGGTGTTAGGTGTTAGGTGTTAGGAACCTGTAGCTTTGGTCCTTCTTAACACTTAACACCTGACACCTAACACCTAACACCTAACACTTAACACCTAACACTTAACACCCTAACACCTAACACCTCTAAACCAAATTGGAGAGATAAAAAATGGAACAAAAGAAAGTGACTATTTTGGATGTTATGGCTCGAAAAACTGTCGGTCCCAAAATTACCATGCTGACTTCCTATGATTACCCCTTCGCGCTTTTGGTGGATCAGGCCGGTATAGATATGATTCTCGTGGGGGACTCTCTGGGAATGGCTGTTCTGGGCTATGAGGATACCGTGTCTGTCACCATGGATGAGATGATCCACCATGTGAAAGCGGTGACAGGTGTGGCCAAAAACGCTCTTGTGGTCGGGGATATGCCTTTTGGTTCATATAATGTTTCTGTGGAAAAAGCCATTGAAAACGCCAACAGATTCATGAAAGAAGGAAGAGCCGACTGTGTTAAGCTGGAAGGCGGAAAAACCATGGTCCCGGTCATAGAAGCAATTGTCAAATCAGGGACACCGGTTCAGGGGCATATCGGCCTTACCCCGCAGACTGCTTCGGCTCTTGGCGGATTTAAGGTTCAGGGGAAAAGTGCCGGAGCCGCACAGGCCCTGATAGATGACGCAAAAGCCCTTGAAGCCGCTGGATGTTTTTCAATTGTTTTGGAGGCGATTCCCTCCCCCATCGCAAAAATGGTCACAGACGCGGTTTCCATTCCCACCATCGGTATTGGTGCGGGTGCGGATTGTGATGGCCAGGTGCTGGTGATACATGATATGGTGGGCTTGTTTGATCGTTTTACGCCTAAATTTGTGAAGCAGTATGCCAAAATCAGTGATACGATTTCCTCTGCTCTTGCCGAGTTTAAAGCAGATGTTGAAAAGGGAACGTTCCCCGAAGAAAAACATGGTTTTACCATGAAGGCAGATGAACTTGAAAAGCTTAAAGAAGCAATGAAATCGGAATAAACGCTTTTGAAAAAATCGGGTTTTCCGCTCCCCTGGTTCATAAAAATATTTTCAGATGAAAAACCCGGGTTTTCAGAATCTGTTCTTTTCGATTTGCTGATGCTCTAAATTAAAGCGGAAGGTATCTGAAAGCATCTATATGTAGATGCTTTCAGATAAAAATTAAAGTCAGGCTATCCAAAAAGCATCTATAACCGAACAAACTCAGCCTCACATTGTAAAAAAGGAAGAGCTTGATAAATGTATCCGATTTTTTAAAGAACTTGTTAAGGCGACTGAATCAGCCTTATCTGAAATATAAGGAGCGCATCTTTGTTTTGTAAGTTGGGGTTGCATGTATGGATTAAAAGCAAAGAAGAATATATTGCATCAGACTTCAGGTTGGCAAAGCTTGTACCGGCCAAAATCAGTCTTGATTTGAGATGCATGCCGCAGATTACGGAGTTCCGCAAATCAGAAAGAGAGTGTTTTTTGTCGGCTTCAGAAGTAAGATACAGTTTGACAAATTTAATCCCCTTCAGCCTACTTGGGGTCATTTAGGTAAAAGATGTTCATCCCAGACCCGTTCCCTGTTTGATGACGGACTGGCAAAAACAGGAGGGGTCAGGGAATGCCTGGGATTGCCAAATATTGGGTTTGACAAGCTGTCATATCAGAAATGCTTTCACTGGTAAGAGAAACACTACTTCTGTTCTGAACAGCGCAGCAGGCCAGAAGCATGGGGAGATATGCAGATACGGCCCAGCGGTGTTCAGGCAGACAGGAAAGAGGCATCGGCGTTTAAGGAAGGCAGGAAGACCGTGAATTTATGGTTCTTCCCCAAACTGTCTCAGAGAATAATATATATCTTGCCTTCTCGAAAAAGTCACCTTTTAAAAGATATCTGCCTTCCATAAATGAAAAATTTCGGCAAATGCTTGATGACGGTTCTCTTGAGGAATTATTTGAGAAAAACATTAAACAAGCGGCATTAGAATTTAGTCAGTAAATGAGATAATTAGCACTTTTTAAAATAAGATGGGTTTGGCTACTTTAGGACGACGAACAATCAGGAGAGATTATTTAAAAATTCAGGCTCGGCATATTCCCCATAATGATTTCTTTCAAATTCCTGCCCCTCATAAAATTCCCGTTAATCGTCGAATTCTCCGCTAATTTTCAGGGATCGTAGTTTTAAAATGGCCTCAGCTCCCCTCAGGCTCCGTCCGGCACCTGTGATGCCCATTATGTCTTTCACAAGATATCGACATGCACCTTTTATAACTCCGGCAGCTATGGGATAACCTTTTTCCAGGCGTGTGTGGCCTCAGTATTATGTGATTTTTTCCAATCACCTGATTTTTACATTAATTTATAACAAAACAGACCGGAATCCTCGCAGAATATAATTCTGATCAGAAAAAATGATTCTCACTTGTAAAAGTTAGGTAATTCAATTTGTTAAGCAAATAAAAACTTTATTTCTGATAAGATTTGTTATAATCAGCAATTCTTTGTGTAAACTGTTAATAATAATAAACGCTCATGAAAAAGCCGGGTTTTTTGCCCCCGGTTATGAAAATGTTTTCAGATAAAAACTCGGCGTTTCAAAATATATTTTCACGGTAAAAGTCATGGAAGGGCATATGCAATACGCCCGTGATGTGACAGTGTAACTTTCTACATTCAGCAGATCGAAAAATTTTCGGGCTGTGCGCGGAAGAGCGGAGAAACCCGGGTTTTTTGCCCGGACAAAGTGTCCCCCGCTGCCGGAAAAAACGGGTTTCTTCCCCGTCTGCCCCGTCTTCCCCGCCAGGGCCTGAAAACTTTTTCAATCTACTGGCATTAAAAGGAGCTTTAATCATGCAGACCAAAAAACAGATTACCCGGATACTTGTTTGTATGCTTCTTCTGCTCCCTGTCGTGTCTGAGAGTATGGCAGCAGACACGCCTCCGGATGTGATTCAGGCGGCAGAAGAGGGGTTGCTGCCATTCCTCAGGCGAATTCCTCAGGGTGAGCAGGAAAGATTCGGTTTTACAAAAACAGACAATCCCGATCAGGCTTACCTGGGAAATCCTTTCAGACTTCACACAATCCCCCCCGCGGCCATCTCCGAATATCAGCCCGGGGATACGGCTGATTCCCTCATCTCTGAAACCCGAATGTGGTATTTCCCGGTGATGCTTAAAGATGAATTTCGGGCCATTCTGATTGTGGATCAGATGAATGGTCAATGGAAGGCAGTCTCACTGGGCCGGGCAAAACTGGCCCGCCAGCTCGGCAAAGTCAGCAAAGTATGGTCCCGAAAGAGGGGATATGCCCCGCGACTGATCGCCGTGTTTCAGGTCGGGGAATATCTTTTCACCGTGCCGGAAAAAGGGGATTATAATCTGACCTCTCTCTCCCCGGAGAAGAGAAGCGTCAAAAAACGATCTGCTCAGACCGATTCAAATTTGGATGAGCTTTCCCATACCATTGAGCGATTGAATATTGAATTGAAAAATGAAAAATTATCTGATTATTAATTCTCATAGGGGGCCGCTATGAAATATTTTTTGTTGATGCAAAAATACCTTCTGCCCGCATTAATAGCTTTTCAACTGGGAATAACAGCCGCTTCCGCCGCTATTCTGAACATTCCCCAGAAAAATCAGGAAAAGTCAGAATGGTGCTGGGCAGCATCTTCCCAAGCCATTCTCGAATATTACGGCGTGGTAAAAACTCAGACTGAGATCGCTGATTACGGAACAGAAGGTGCCAATATTTGGAACTATCTGTGGGGCATCGGCAAAAACCCCCCACGAAACGGGGTGGATAAAATCCTCCTCCACTTCGGCACAATCGGAAGTTCGGGATCCGACGGAGCATTATCTCAGTCCGTTGTTCAGACACAGATGGACGCGGGCAGGCCGGTCGTGGTCAACTGGGAATGGACCAGCGGCGGGGCGCATATCCTTGTTGGCCATGGAATAGACGGTGATACCATGTACCTGATGGATCCGTGGGATGGGCCGACGATAGACACCTATGACTGGGTTGTAAAGGGAGACAACCATGAGTGGAAATGGAGTTTGAAGATCACCAGCAATCCGCCGGAAAGTGTGATACAGGACTGCAACGGAGAGTGGGGCGGCACGGCCTTTATTGACAACTGCGGGGAATGCGTAGAGGGAAACACCGGAAAAACCGCTTGCGAACAGGACTGCAATGGTGATCATCACGGCACGGCCTTTATTGACAACTGCGGGGAATGCGTGGGGGGAAATACCGGAAAGACTGCATGCGAACAGGACTGCAACGGTGATTGGGGCGGCACGGCCTTTATTGACGAATGCGAGGAATGCGTGGGGGGAGATACCGGAAAGACTGCGTGCGAACAGGACTGTAACGGTAATTGGGGCGGCACAGCCTTCTTTGACAACTGTGATGAATGTGTGGGCGGAGATACTGGAAAAGAGGCCTGCATTCAGGACTGCAACGAGGAATGGGGCGGCACTGCATTTATTGACAAATGCGGGAAGTGCGTGGGAGGAAGTACCCAAAAAATCCACTGTGTTGACATTAGTGATGACGGGGCAGCGGGCCTGAATGATATTATCCTGGCCCTGAAAATATTGTCAGAAAGAGACACAGGGGATGTGGCTATTGATCTGAGTGCAGATATAAATGAAGACGGAAAAATTGGGATGCCTGAGGTGATTCACCTGCTGCGGACCCTCGCACTACAATAAGTTTGTTCATCGCTTTGAATACTTATTCGGAAAGATGATGAGGCGATTATTGCGGAGCAGTTGTCTGATGGGGAAAATGTCTTATAAGATAAATGCTACAAATATATCGCCTCCACGAGGCTTGGCCAGCCTCCCCTCGGACTATGAAAGGTTTCTGCTATCCGTCTCCTTGTCAGCCTGCCCCGTCATCGGGGACTAAAGAAGAACTTCTCAGAATTGTCCCCTCACCCGGATAAATTTTACGCGCCTCATGCGGGGTGGGCCTGCTGACTTCCGGCCAATGTCCGGGACGAGGTTCAGCTCCTTCCTGTGCAACCGGAGAGGGATTTGTATCCCTCATTTTCGGGTTTTTTCTGATGTTTATCTCCGCCACAGGTGCGCTGAATTCAATGGCAATATTATTGGGATCAAAGGTGTAAACGGAGTGAATGAAACCATGATCAATCACTTCTGAAACCCAGATATCAGCAGCTTCGAGCTTGTCTTTCAGTTCCCAAAGATCACCATCGCTTTCAACCTCAAATGAGACATGATCAAATGCAAAAGGGCCTCTGACCGGTACGCCATGATCTTTTTCAGGACATTTTTCCACATCAGGCCACTCAAAAAACGCGATCATGTCATGCTCAGTGATCTCGAAAAAATAATGCCGGTACCCGGGATGTCCGAGACCCGCGACAAGACGCATTCCCAGCAAATCCCGCCAGAAACGAATGGTGGTGTCCATGTCTTTTGTGACCATTGCCAGATGACTGATTCCGGTGTATTTTGCCATTTTATATCTCCCCTTTTTCTGAAGATTTCGGTTACCATTTGACCGGAGTTTGCCAGACGAGGGTTGCAGCCCTGTCCGGCAAATGTGATTTTTTCAATATGGCGATATGAGCGGAACCGATGCCTTATAAAACACGGCATTTCCCTCAATGCGATATTTTTCCACGGCAGCGGGAATAATCACGGATGTTCCCTTATTCACTTTGACGGTATATTTCTTATCCGCCGGAATGATCCTGGCCGTCCCTTTGGTGCAGAGGAGCATCTCAACGCTCTTGGTGGCAAAGGTCGCATTTGTCATGTTTTTCTTCACCGAGACAACAGACAGAACAAATTCATCTGCCTTGCCGGAATACACGCTTTCATATTTGCTGATTTTCTGAGGAGTCAGGATATTTAGATCTCGTTCCTGAAAATTGAGTACTCTCAGAAGCTCAGTCAGATCAACATGCTTGGGAGTGAGTCCGCCCCTTAATACATTGTCCGAATTCGCCATGAGTTCGATTCCCACGCCGTCAAGATATGCATGAAGTTCGCCTGCCGGAAGAAACATGGCCTGGCCCGGGTCAAGGCAAATCAGATTCAGAAAAATAGGAGACAACACACCGATATCTGACAGATAAACACTGTGGAGCTTAATGATCCACTTAAAAACCGGATCGTCTTCCGCATATTTATGGGCATTGACAACTGCATTGGCAATGACTTCTTTTTGGCGATGAAGGTCCATTGTCATCAGTCCATGAAAAAAGCGTGTCAAACCTCGCCGATCCGGCTGTTTCAGAAGATCATCAACTTCGTTTTCCAGTCTTTTGGGACAGATTCTCTCCATCAGCGGCAACATATCCGAGATTTTACGAAAACCGTTCAACGCCCAAAAAGGGGTCAGCGCACAAATACATTCGGGCTTGTGGTTGTCATCCTTATAATTCCTGTTGGCCGCGTCCAGGGGAATATTCAGCCGGTTTTCTCTTTCAAAGCCCTGCCTGGCCTGTTTCTGGTTGGGATGCGCCTGGATGGAAAGCGGTTTTGCAGCAGCAAGGACTTTGAAAAGATACGGAAGCTTGTTATTGAATTTTTCCGCGACTGCTTTTCCGAGAATATCCTCCGGATTTTTTTCGATTAACGCTGACAGGGATATCCATTTGCCACCGGATTTGACCCGGGAAGGGGCCTTGGGATGCGCTCCCATCCAGAGTTCGGCCTGGGGATTGTCCGAAGGCGGTTTTTTGCCCAGCAACTCCGACATAGCCGTATGAGACCCCCATGCGTATTCCTGGACCGTGTTTTTCAGCACGCTTATTCTTTTCATATCAAACCTCCTATTGAGTGTAAGATAAATATCGCTTCCTCGGGTCCGATCTTTCCGTTTTCACTGACATCCGCACCTGGATAAATATAATCATCAGTATGGATTCCGGCCAATACTTTTAACGTCAGGATGAGGTCTCGTAAATCCGCGGCACCGCCGCTGTAATCAATATCCCCGGGAACAGTGACTGCATCTTTGTCCGTCACCCGGATGATCTCCGAAACAGACTCGCAATTTTCAGCACACGCGGTAATCGTGACGATCTCCATTCTGTCATAAACACCATCATCAACAACAGTCAGATCAAATGTCGCCGATGTCTGTCCCGCAGGAATAAGCACTGTTTCAGGCACGGTGATTTCAGAAGTGTCATCTGAGCCAAGGCAGATAATGAGCGGACTGTCCGGCGGATGATTCAGACTTACCGCTCCCTGGCCTGTAAGCACAGCATCTCTCTCCGACACGATTTCAGGAAGATTTATCAACAGAAACTTACATGGTCTGTAAGCATTGAGGTCACTCTCCGTAAAATTTTCAGGAACACCGTCTCCCCTTGAAAGCCCTGCGATTCCGTCTCTTGCGGAAATATTCAGATAGGTGATGCGAATGACACCGTTGAAAAACATTTCAATTTGGAAGCTGTTTGAATTCGTGCGAGGAGATTTCAGAACATTCTGTCTGGCGAGAAGGTTATTTTGCGCATGTCCGGCCGGAGTTCGGGAATCCGAGTCTGTAAATTCCGGGATATCCAGATAAGTCACAACAGCTTTGTCAGCCATCTGTTTCCAGGTTATGCTGGTTGTTCCTTCGGGATCCAGATCATCAAGCAGGGCCGAAATACGAGGTTCCTTAAAATGAAACGCCAATGATCTGTCCTGTTCATTGATGCCGGACTTAAAACTGATGTCACCGTCACTTCCCACATAAAATGAGGAATAGCTCACGCCATAAAGGGATACTTGTTTCCCACCTGACAGAAGAACCGATTCATAAGCATCATCCGGAAGAGAAAGCGTGGTTCCGTCCCCGGGATCAGTTGGAAAAGCCGCGGCCGCTTCGTGACAGGCTTCATA
This sequence comes from Desulfonema magnum, assembly GCF_017377395.1. Lineage (GTDB taxonomy): Bacteria > Desulfobacterota > Desulfobacteria > Desulfobacterales > 4be13 > Desulfonema_C > Desulfonema_C magnum. The sequence goes on from NZ_CP061800.1 coordinate 3,594,958, forward strand.
GAAATTTTCTGAGCCATCCGGCGTAAATGTAATTCTCTGATAAGCCAGATCATTATTTTCAAATGCTTCGGTGAAAAAATCAAAATCATAATGGGTCACCTTCATATGGCCGGTGCCGGAGTCCCACCCTGTCACTGACGCGGTGATCATTACAGTCTGGGTATCATCTGCTTCTCCATCGTAAATGACTGTAATATCAAATGTCGCCGTGGTCTGACCCGCGGGGATAATCACGTTCGCGGGAACAGTGACTTCAGTTGTATCATCTGAATTCAGCATTACAGATACATCCTGATCCACCGCGATGCTGACCGTAACGGTTCCCTGATCAGAAAGTACGCCATCGCTTTCGGAAGCAGTTTCAGGCACACTGAGGGTGAGACTCGCTTTTTCATTGTCATTTAAATTAATTATGTTAGTTGCACTTCCATACTGAGAAGCTGATGCAGTAATAATAACGGACCGTGAACCATCAAGGAATGTGTTGTCCGGAACAGTGATATCAAAAGCAGCAGAAGTCCGGCCTGCGGGAATAATAACCGTGTCTGGTATGATGGTCTCCAAAGGTTTGTCCGAATTCAGATTCACCAAAAGATCACTCTCCGCCCCTTCCTGTATGCTCACGATTCCCTGTTCTTTAAGGACACCGTCTCCTTCTGTGGCATTGTCAGGAAGGCTGAGGGTCAGGGTGGATACATATTCATGGATAAAATCAAGAAATTGAGATACTCGTGTATAGACGCCGTAATATCCTGGTTCCGCGCATCCTTCCCCCCAACTGACAATTCCTGCCAGAGACCATGTGTTCCCATCACGCACAATAAGGGGGCCGCCGCTGTCACCAAAACATGAATCCTTGCCGCCTTCGGCGTAGCCCGCACACACCATGTTATCTGTAATGTCATCAGCAGCATAAGCCTGGCTGCATATTTCATTGGAGATAATCGGAAGGGAAACCTGCTGCAAGGTCTCCGGCGATTTAAAACTATTCACATCCGTATCTCCCCAGCCCATAGCCACAGCTTCTTTTCCTTCTATGACGCTGTCCTTTGGAACCAGAGGGAGAACTTCCTGAGAAGCTTCTTCTTCTAATTCCAAAAGCGCAATATCTGAATCACACAACTCATCGTCATAGGAAGGATGAGAAATAATTCTTCTGACTTTGATCCGTTGCCCTGTGTCATTTTTCAGATCATGGACACCCAGAACAACATCAATATCTTCAGGAGCTATATCAATGCCAAGCCATTCATCTCTTACGCAGTGGGCTGCTGTGACCACCCAGCGGGGATGGATGAGAGAGCCGCCACAGAAGTGGCCGTCGTAGTTGGAGGACTCGTCACCTTCAATCAATGCTGTCATCCAGGGCCAGTCTCCTGGTTCCGCGTCATGGCCCCCCACAATTCTGACAGATTTTTTAGTCGCTGCTGACGGGTCTGAGCTTTGGCTCAACTCAGCATAAGCTGAAGCAGTAAAAAGGATCATTCCAATGAGTAAGATATAAACAATTTTCATTTGACAGCACCTCTGATTTGTAGCTGATGCAGGCTTTCTGGCAACCTGGACTGAATTTATTCTGATTATAACGGATTCAGGGGAGGGCCCCGCCGTTCCGGAAAATCGTGATATTTTCAGATGCCGGACCGCGTGCGATTTTTTTTTGACCGAAAAGACAATGCCGCAAAGACACGGGGACACAGAGAGACGCAGGGATCCTTTGTGAGACTTCGCGCCTTCGTGCCTTCGTGGCATTGCCGCACATCGCGCCGGTTTTCCCCGGAATGACGTCCGGGGAGGACGGCGTCCTGTGACATGATAATTTCAGCATGCCGCGCCCTCCCCTGAATCTTTATATTCCCTTTAGTTTTTGAATCAGCAGACAAGCGTCATCCGGGTCTTCAATCTCTAGTTCAAGCTCAGTGCCGCTGCCCTGTGCAACAATTTCCCCCAGAATTTCCAAAAACTCATCCAGTGTTTTCATGCCTTCGGGCGGAACATTTTCCATTGTCAGATGAAGCCTGCCGCCATTTGGAATCTCCAAGTCAATCATTTCAAGCGTTCGGATCGTTGATTTGGCACCCCTTGCGTATAAACTCCCGATAGTTCCGAGTAAGGGAAACATCCGATTCGCGCCCTCCCGGCCCGAAAGCATAAAGATTTCTGCTTGTTTCTTTATCCATCCTCGTTTTGTAATAAGCTCCGGTGTGGCAAGGATCGTCTCCGGTCTGACAACAGCGGCAATAACACCTTGTCCGTACATTAAATCCGAAGGTTTTTCCTGCTGATCAGGTTCTCCGCTGTAAGACGCGAGTTTTCCGCCATGAATCAGATCCGTTGTGACATCTGTTACGGTTCTGTCAGGAATATCGCTGAATTCTTTTTTTACCTGACAAATCACATCTGCCACAGTTGCCGCTTCATATTTTTTCACGGTTTCGGCAACCACACTTTTCACCTTTTCCTTATCAATCTGTGCTGGTTCCCAGCCTCGCTGGCCGGCCCCCCGGGAACTGATGAGAGACCAGCCCTTTGCCGAAAGATCTGCATTAAAAGGGAGATTCTCCGTGTCCCGACTGAAAAATTCATCTGGTTTTTCAGTCTGCCCTGCCATGCGAAAAAGACACCAGACCCCTCGTTCCATTCCGGCTCTGATGATCTGATCCAGTAAGGCCGGACTTTCCAGAATGGGCCATTGCCGCTTACAGGCAAAATTCTCCCGTATCGAACTCAGCCCCGGGGTCTGATATCTTTCAAAAAAAAGTTTTTTCAACGCATAAGATGTTTCTTTGGTAAACGCCATATCCGTGGTAATGAGTTCGCCCTCGCTTTTCAGCACACGGCGAATTTCCTCAATCACCGAGGCGCCGCCTTCCCCGCCGCCTGTGCTGATTTCCTTACGAACCACCTGACCCGAAGCCGAAGGAAAACAAAGCCCGTCGTAACACTGAGTTACCGTGGTGATCAGTGCGAGTTCCCGTTCTTTTAACCTGGGTTCAAATTCGTTTTCAATCAGTTTGGTCAGACTTATTCCGTAGTTTTCCGGCTGTTTTCTGAGCCTCCGCATGGCAAGCACCGTGCGCGCCAAGCCCTCCATGCGGTTCAGCATGTCTTTGGCCTGCATGGTTTTTTCCATATCCCGGGACTGGGTGCGGACCGTTCTGGGAACAAGGAGAAAAACCATATTCTGTTGTATTCGCGGCCGGTTTGCACCTGCGGTCGTAAAAAACTGTTCAGGAACAATCTGATCCGCATCCAGCCCGATCATTGCGAGAATCGGTTTTTTGGTTTTGTCCGGCACATGTTCGGGCGCGGAAACATCATGCACCACCTGAAACGTGCCTTCCTCCCGTCTGACAACCTTCCGGGCAGTTGACGCCAGAAGTTCGTCAATCTGGTCCCTTGTAAGTCCGCCCCGAATCGCTGCCAGCGCACGGTTTACCGACGGCTCCAGACTGGCGTAATACCGTGCCTGATGAAAACGGAGATACTGGGCGCTGTTCTCAATCTCTTTTAACGCGGTTTCAACCTGGGGCGGTGTTACCCCGGGAAACGCGACATTCAGAAGCGCGTCCGGCTCTGTAATTCCGAAAAGATTTGAGCCCAGGGATTTTGAGCGTCCCACAAGACTGTGCAGAAACACGGTTTTCCATGTATATTCGTAAAGCGGGTATCCCCGGGGATGCGGATTTTTCTGATCTGCCATCTGGGCATAACTGCGGCCCGCGGCAAGACCTGAAGTATCAGGACCGCCCACATCGGTATTCAGCACCGGAAGAAGGTCCCCTCCGCCAGTTCTGCCTAAAATTTCATTCACCGTTCTCGGATCCGCCAAATGAAGATGGCAGGTGTGAATCATGGGAACACGATTTCCATTTTTCTTCCATAAACCGCGGACAACCAGGGCCAGCACTCTCAGGACACCCCGTGTCCCCTGAAAGGTCTCAATGCTTGCCATTTTTTCATTGAGAAAACGGATAAAGGTGGGATGAAACGGGTAGCTCGCAAGCATGATATCGCGATAATCTTCCCGTGACGCGCGGGCCGGGAGTTCGGAAGCATGTATTTTGTACATCTCCATATAGGTGTCTGCTGTCACTCTCGGTTCCCGGGAGTCAATGGAATGGAAAAGCCTTTTGGAAAGCACGCGGGAAATCTCATTCCCATGAACCGGCACTACTGTTGTGGCGTCTCTGGATACGACGCTGATAACGCTTTTTTCCGCTTTTTGTGTCACCTGGGCAGCCTGTTCAGTACTAATGTCCTCACCTTTCACTTTTGAGATCAGGCTCGCCAGTTTCTCCGTCTCCCTTGCAAATGCGTCGCCCGCGCCCGCCAATGTGAGTACCACGGCAATCCCCGAATGCTGTCTGGCAAAGCCGTGCAATGACATGAGAAATGCCGCAAGCTGATCTCCGCCATCAGGCCGAGCGGCCTGAAGTCTGGCCCCGTACTGAGCCAGTTCATCCAGCATGAGAAGCACTTTTTTTCCGCCCAGAACTGTATCAAAATAATTTCGTCCGGGCGCGGCATACGATGCTGCCTCATTTCTGATCTGATGATACAAGTCCTCACCGCCGACCTGAAACGCAATTTCTCCCCATAGCGTATAAGGCAGAAGAGCGGTTCCCCTGGGCTTATGCACAGGCAGTTCGTCTCCGGCCACCCCCACAACATGAATCTCTCCCGGGGCAGGCAGCAACTCAGGCGCAAGCATCTGGCTGACGTGTTCGGCAAGTTCCCGGCCCCTGAATCCCAGGTGGGCAAGTCCGATCAGCGTATGGGTCTTGCCCCCGCCGAACGCGGTTTCAAGTCTGTGGATCGCGGGAAAAGAATTGTCTCCTGACACGCGGCCAAATACATCTGAGAACAGGCGTCTCATGCCTTCCGTGGGATAGGTCGCGTCACGAAAAAACTGAGCAGCGTCGGTATATAATGAATGGGCAATGGTGGCCTTGGCATTGTAATAGCGGATGACCTGACTCAGATTTGCGGTGAAAATCTCAGGGTTAAAGGTTCCGGTGATAATATCATTTCGAGGAAAACAAGTTTCAACGATGAATTTCATATGTTAAGACCTCTGTTGAAATAGAAAAGTCAATGGTTTTTCTCATTATTTACAGTCCCGGTCATCCTTGCCTGATCAGCGTCATCACTTTGATCAGCTCCTGTTCGAGATTTTCAAAGAACTGCCCGATCTGATCTGACCTCCCCTCTGTAGCGATATCCTCCATCTGTTCTGCAATTTCATAGCAAGATTCGGCACCTATCGCGGCAGCCTGACCTTTGAAAAAATGGGCATAAAAAGCAATGTCTTTTATATTGTCGCTGGTTATGGCCCGCCGGAGCTGTTCTGTTAGTTCCGGAGCCGTTTTGACGAAAATATCATACAGTTTTCGGAGAAGCGCCTCATCCCCCTGAATACGATCTAATGCTTTTTTTTTGTTCAGAATAGTTTGTTCTTTCTCATACACTGTTTTGGCCTTTCCTGAATCACACGGGCCCCTGGCATTCGGAACACTCTGTTGAATCAGTGCATTAAGTTTATGGAAATCAACTGGTTTGGTAATAAAATTGTTCATTCCGACAGATTTGCATTTTTCCCTGACTTCGTTCAGCCTATGGGCGGTCATGGCGATGATGGGAACGCTTCGATTCTCCTCACCGGCCTCGCCGTCACGGATTCGCCGTGTTGTTTCCATTCCGTCCATATCAGGCATTTCCAGGTCCATCAGCACGAGATCAATATGTTCTTTTAAAAGGGCTTCCAAAGCCTCTTTTCCGTCAGCAGCGCTGACAAATGTATGACCTGATTTTGTTAAAAGACGGCTTGCAATCAACGCGTTAAGCGGATTATCCTCGACCAAAAGGATAGTCAGCGATTGTACGGAACACTCCTGTATCATATTTTTTTCTTTCTTACAGTCTGTTCGGACCTTGTTTTTGTCTCCTGTTTTGAAAACAGCGGTGAAGCTAAAACTCGATGATCAAGTTTTTTGATCCGATTCGAACAAAAAGTTTTTAGCGTTTCGTTCTTAACAATTCTTTATCAATGGTGTCGGTCAGGGGCTTGTCAGCCTCAGAGAGGATACCGGATAACTGTTTGACAATATGTTGTAATTTCGTTTTTGAAGGATTTTTCATAATAATTTGTTTTGCCTCACTGATGAGCTGCCTTGCAGCCACCCGGTCTTTCCAGTGATATTTGTCGAATTCTTCATCAAACCGTCTGATATAACTGATCCACAAGCCGATGTCCTGACTTACCAGAGCAAAATCCGAAGCACGGATTTCCTCGGTCAGCGCGTTTGCAAGTTTCACATTCCTTTCCCGGATAATTGTATGCGCCTGCTCCTGATACTGATTCACCAGCTGAGTTGTATTTTCATTGCCGTATCGCTGACAGGTGACAGCGATTTTTTTCAATGCATTGGTGAGTTTCTGCTCTGTTTTTTGCCACTCGCCTTCCTCTTCTGTCTTATCCAGGTCTTTCAATACTTCGCTCAGACGTTCCTTTACCTGGGTTTTTGTGTCCTGATCCTCCCTGGCGTTTTTCAGCAGTCCTGCCAGTTCGTTTAATTCATTCCCTGACTTCCCACATGTGCCCGGCGATATATTCTCCAGTTTTGCGGTGTGTTGTCGCGCTTTCTGAATTTCATTTTCCAGGACATCCGCGTCATAATCTTTTGTCGTATTATCCGGAAGATCAATTTCATAAGTTTCGTCAATATACGGAAAATAAGCGGATAATTTCATCCTTCTCGAACTGTCAATCTCAAGCATCAGTTCCGCATCCATATCCTCGGGCAAATCCTCGGGCAAATCTTCTCCGGTGATTAAGACTTCATGCACCTGGTTATTGTGAATTGCCTGTGTGCCCGGATCCCCTTCATAAATCGGTATCCTGATAACATCCTGCTTATTTCCCGCGTGAATCTTCTTCTGGGTTTTGAAAATGCCCTGTCCCTTTGCAGGTAAGGACTGATTCTTGTCCAAGCCGCTCATGGCCTGCAATGTTTGTTTTCCTTTCTGAGTGTCATAAGCATCAATACACAAGGCAAAGGGCAGGGTGGGGGTTGCGGCTTTCAATCCCTGGATAATGGTAAACTGAGAAGGCTCGCACGGATAAATATTTCCCTGTTCATCAGATAATGTAATGGCAAACCCATTGGTTTTACCCGTGTTCAGAATGATCGGGACAATTTCCGCGTCATTCTGGATTTCAACTTTTCCGCCTGACCATGCCTGATCATTCCGAATGATCTCTGCAAATATTTTTTTCGGAATTTGGCCTGTTGTCCGGGAGCGTTCAATGCGAATACCGATATTTTCCTCTGTCTCCACTGTTGTTTCTGGAAATTTAAGCGTTAATTGAATTTTTGTTCTGTCTCTTTTTTGCAAGTTTAAGGGAATATCCCGGGTTGAAGCAAACAGAGCCGCACCTTTGGCAACCGCGGTCATGGGGTCTGTCGCGGAAGAGAGAAAAGAGAAAATTTGAGAATCTTTGTTGTCATTATCCGCAAACAGGGAATCTGTCAGCATGTTTCTCAGGGTCTGAGATAAGGTGGGGCCGCCGACTAACACAACCGTTTTTAAATCAGAACCTTTTAACTTATTGTTTTCCAAAAGTCTTACGGAAATATCAATGGCGCGTTGAAAGATCGGCCGGGCTGCGTTTTCATAATCGTCCAAAGTGACGGTCAGGTCTAATTCCATGTCCTCGCCGTTGTCATCCTCTCCGAGGGGCTCATCTGTATAGATTTCAAATTGATCTTCAGCAGATAAGACAATTTTGGTTTCTTCCGCAATCCATTTCAAGGCATCTCTCAGCAGTGTTCTGCCCCGCTCGTCCGAAAGGATATTGTCTGTCGTGTAATTCTCTTTTAAATAAGGAATGAGAAGCTTATCCACAATGGCATAATCAATGTTTTTCCCGCCGAGATGATTGTCACCTTCGGTATCCGCAACTTTCATGACGCCTTCTTCAACTTTCATTAATGCAGCGTCAAACGTGCCGCCCCCGAGATCAAACACCAGCCAGTGTCCGTCCATGTCTTTCGCGTCAATGCCGTATGCCAATGACGCGGCTATGGGTTCTTGTAGTAATTCAAAATAATTAAATCCTGCCAGAGTGGCAGCCCGCTGGGTCGCGTCAATCTGATTCTGTCGGAATTTTGCAGGAACCGTAATGATTGCAGCAGTTATATTTTCATTTTTTAAATAGCTTTTCAATTTTTTCAAAACTTCTGCGGATAGTTCTTCCGAAGCAAAAGACTGGTTCATATATTCGCTGGGATAGGATTTATCCGTGCCCATGGTTCTTTTAAATTCAATAAATGTATTGATTTTTGCTTCTGTTGAATCTGATCCGGACCGGGTAAAGGCTTTAAAGGCTTTCAGAGCTTCATATCGGTATCGGTTCAGGGCATCATCGCCGACAAAAACAGCTTTTTTTTTGTTAAACTGAACACAAGAGGGCGTGGTGTCTTTTTGGTATTTATCACTCTTTATAATCCTGATTTCCCCGTTTTCCATAAGGGAAATTGCGGAATTGGTGGTTCCCAGATCAATACCGTAATCAATTTTTGTTCTCGCCATAATCGGCCTCCTGATGATGAAATAATAGCATTTTTACGCTTGTTTTATGGATATGATCGTCTGTACACTTTTTGTTGATTTTATGCAAGCAGTATGTAACGGATAATCCTGAACCGCAGATTAACACGGATGACTCTGATGTCGCCGGCGGTCGAATTTCACCCCTCAGAATTTATTTGGTCGGACAATAGTTTTGTTCAGCGTTTTTTACACAATCCGTTTAAAAGATTTTTCAAGAAATGATAATGTCCATCTGATCAATATGGGGCGTCCGTGGGGGCAGTGGGAGGAATTTTCGCATTCATCCAGCTGGGTCAGAAGTGTTCTGATCTGCTCATCAGAAAGCTGCTGATTTGCCCGAATCGCACCGTGACAGGCCATGAGAATGAGACATTCATCCATAATGTTTTCAAGGCCCGGGGCAACTCCGATATTGGCCATCTTTTCCACAATTTCAGTAATTAGCGGTTTTATCTCTCCGTGTCCGAGAATGGCCGGGACAGATTTCACAACAAAGGTGTTTCCGCCAAAAGGCTCGATTTCAAACCCTGTGTCATTAAAATCAGGAATGAGTTTCTCCAGTATGTCCGCCTCGCTGTAACTGAGGTCAATGGTTTCGGAAATCAGAAGTTTCTGGCTGGTGTTCCGGGAACTTGAAGACTGTTTTTTTAACTGCTCAAAAAGAACCCGCTCATGGGCCGCATGCTGATCAATCAGCACAAGCCCCTCATCAGACTCGCAAATGATGTATGTGCCATGAAACTGTCCGATCACTCTCAGATCACGGAATGGCTTATTTTCCCACAGTGATGCCTGCTTTTCAGGGAAAAACCGCGTTCTTTCATCCCCCTCAGTTTTTATGCTTTCAGATTTCTTTTTTTTCACTGGCAAAGCGGGGCGTATGTCTCCTTTTTTTGAAGACATATCCTGATGTTCTCTTTTTTTTTCCAAGGGAACTGTCTGCGGGCTGAAAAAATCAGCAGTTTCCGAAATATAAGGCTGTTCCGATGGTTCGCGCCGGTCCCAGTTTTTGGCCTGGGAACGAGAGGTGGGCGGCACTGGCCGGTCAGCAAGATTCAGAGCCTTTGACACGGCATCTGCCACAATGCCATGAACCCTGTTTTGCTGTGCAAACCGGACTTCGTTTTTTGTCGGATGAACATTCACATCTACCTGATCAGAGGGAATATTGATGAAAAGAACGGCCACCGGAAACTGTCCTTTCATCAGTCTTCCCGAATATCCCCGGAACAGCGCATGTTGAATGATTTTGTCCTTTACAAATCGGCCGTTTACATAGACATAGATTCCCCGGGAGGTTTTGCGTGCCATCCGGGGAGAAGCAATCCAGCCGGAAACTGAAATCACATTGTCATCTGCGTCCGTCCGGTGAAGCATATTCCTCATATCTTTACCGAGAACATCAGCAATTCTGTCCGCGGGATCAGATACCGCAATCCAGTTTTTAACGATCTTACCATTGTGGTGAAGCCTGAACTGTACCCGGGGCCAGCCTAAGGCGATGTTTGCAACGGTATCCGCTATATGCCCCATTTCCGTGTTGACGGTCTTTAAAAATTTCCGTCTGGCAGGGGTATTAAAAAAAAGCTGTTTCACAGAAATGAGCGTACCCGCGGGCGCGCCAATTTCGGAAACATCTCTTATTGTTCCGCCTTCTATAATGATACGGGTTCCGGCTTCGGAGGTTTTATCTTTGGTCTCAAGGGTAAAACGGGATACGGCCGCGATGCTCGGCAGAGCTTCTCCTCGAAAACCGAGAGTTTTTATTGAAAACAGATCATTATCCTTGCGGATTTTGCTGGTTGCATATCGTTCTGTGGCAAGCAGCGCGTCATCGTGATTCATTCCAATACCGTTATCGGATATCCGGATGAGGGAACGCCCGCCTTTTTCCACTTCCACGATAATTCTGCTGCTGTTTGCGTCCAGCGCGTTTTCGACAAGTTCTTTGACCACGGAAGCCGGGCGTTCGACAACTTCGCCCGCGGCGATTTTATTTGAGAGGTTTTCAGGAAGTATTTTTATTCTGGACACGCTGATATCTCAATTTTTTCTGTTCGGAACACACCTTCTTAAACACAACAATAAGTACCCGGAAACGTAGGGTGGGTGGAGCGAAGCGCAACCCACCGCACTCAATAACAAACCACCTTAAAAGTACCCGGAAACGTAGGGTGGGTGGAGCGAAGCGCAACCCACCGCACTACCCGGAAACGTAGGGTGGGTGGAGCGAAGCGCAACCCACCGCACTACCCGGAAATGTAGGGTGGGTGGAGCGAAGCGCAACCCACCGCACATTTTGGGGGACGAGACGCGCAAATTATGTTTCGTTTTCAATAACAAACCGCCTTAAAAAATCCGCGTCTTTTGGTGACAGATCGAATTTTATGCAGGCTTCCTCTAAGACTTTCTTTATCTCTTTTTCTGAATTGAATTTTCGTTCTTCGGATATCCATTTTACTGCTTTTCTTATTTCCTCGCCTTGGGGTTGGATACTCATGCCGGGTTTCCTTTCCTCATTATTTTTTATTTATTGATAACTGAATCAAAAATATAGCACGAATTTCAGGACTCCGCAATAAAAAATTCTGCCTATGATCTCTGACATCATCTCGTCAATTTCGTATCATCTCGTTAATCTCGTTAATCTCGCTCCCACGCTTTAATTTCGTTAATCTCGTTAATCTCGCTCCCACGCTTTAATTTCGTTAAGCTCGTTAATCTCGTTCCCACGCTTTGCGTGGGAATGCAGGAGGGACGCTTCGCGTCCCGTGACCAGTCATGAGCCTGTGCATTAAACTCGTTCCCACGCTTTGCGTGGGAATGCAGGAGGGACGCTTCGCGTCCCGTGACCAATCATGAGCCTGTGCTTTATCTGCGGAATACGCAGAGAGGAGTCGTGTGCAAAATCGGACGCAAAACCTTTGCCCTGCATTTCCACGCAACGCGTGGGAACGAGAGAACAAAAGAATCGAGGGGAAACGGGAGGGAAAAATGAGAATATAAGCTTCAGAGCGTTATCTGAAAACCAATTTAATTTCAAAGAGTTTGGGCCATAACTTGCCGGTTACAAACAAACGGTCTGCCTCAGTGTCATACGCGATACCGTTGAGTACATCAACCGGATACTTGCGATCATCAGAACTCAGAAGCCCTGCCAGTTCTATCCATCCTGTCACCTGACCTGTCCGGGGGCTGATTCTCGCAATACGATCCGTCTGCCAGACATTGGCGTAAATTTCTCCGTGAATGTATTCCAATTCATTCAGCCGCTCCACCGGGCCGTAAGCGTCAGCCACTTCAATCCGAGCGGTTTCTTTAAAATTTTCAGGGTTCAGAAAATGCAATACAGATGTGCCGTCACTCATAATTAACCGCGTATCATCATGCGTAATGCCCCATCCCTCGGTCGGATAAGTGAAGGTATTAAGCAGTTCAAAACTGTTTTTGTCATAAACAAAGCCGGTACGGGATCGCCAGGTCAGCTGAATGATTTTATTTCCATAAAGCGTGATGCCCTCTCCGAAAAACTGATTTGGCAGTCTGAGAAACTGCAAGACCTTTCCGCTTTGCAATTCCACTTTACGCAAAGAGGAACGTCCCCGGATTCCCGTACTTTCATATAAAACGCCCTTCTCAAAAATAAGTCCCTGGGTAAACGCGCCGGGATCGTGAGGATAGGCGCTCACGATCTTGTAATCATAGATCGGAACAGCTTCGGACTTGGGAGAAACCGCCGAACTTCCGGGAAACGCTGTAAAGATAAAAATGACTGTTGACAAAATACAGAAGATCAGTACACAAAAAAAACGATGGGTTAACAATAGCATATTAAGCTGAGAAAAATGTAACCGGTTTGAAGTAAATACCTGACAAAAATTTTCGCTGTCAGAGACCTCAGAGGTCTTCATGTCCGAAAATTTATGAGCAAATATTTATTTTTTAAAAATTAATAGGAACGATCCGATTCTTTTCAACAGTCTGACATCAGACCTCCGAGGTTTTAAAAACCTCGGAGGTCTGTCGCATGTCAGCATTAATCTGGTCAGATGCTACATCCAGATTGCCTGCGCAGCCACACTCCGAAATCGTTCCAATGTTTGGCTGCCAACGGATTTCAAAGACAATAGCTGTTTATCATTCGCTGAAATCAAATCACCAATGGTTTCAATACCGGCCTCAATAAGTAATTGTATTTTCTGTTCCGTAAGACCGTATGGATAAATTTTAGATTTTGCCAGCTCTCTGACTGATTTATTAATAACAGACAAATCAGCGGAATCAGGCAATTCGGGAAGCTCAATAGTATTGATTTCACTTCCCCTGTGAAATTCAGCAGGTTCATCATGCTCAGTTGACCATTGTTGAAATAAATTATTCGTTAACCGGGTTCCCGGGGTATTTTCCAGAAGAACACACAGGCTTAAAACAAATCGGGAACCCCGTCCCCCGGATTTCATTGCTCTTGACACATCACGCCTTGAGATAAAACCGGCATATTCAAGCATTTCAAATGGTTTTGCTAACTTATTTATAATATTCCGATGGATAATGGCTGATCTTCGTTCCCTTTTACCGCAAATTCCAAACATTATTTCAGCGATATTTATCGCAGGCTCTATCATTAATTCATGTTTCCCCAGCTTGGGCTTCAGTTCCTCAAGCAATGGCCAATAATAATTGCCACAGAGAGAAAGTAAGACCGCTCCTAAATTTGACACACCAATTTTTGCATTGTCAGCACACCGTTCGGAAAGCGCATTGCATGCAAATATAAAGGCTCGCATATTCCCTAAGACAGCCCGTCCTAAAAAACCTGCAAATTTTATAAAATCAAGATCAGTGACAGGCATATTGCCGGAGAAAAATTGGGGAAACCGAAGTCTGATTATTTCGGCAAATAGCTCATCATACCCTGCCAGTTCCTCATTTCGGGAAATTTCTAAGACAGTGGCATCGTTGTAAACATCAAAGCGTGTTCCAAATTTTGTGACTCCCGGATAAATAGCTGCCTTACATGAAACAGTACTGCTTGAAAGCGTCCTGAAAATATCAAAAAAAGCTTCCAGCGGTGCTTCTCTGCCGATATGCGCTGCATCATCAAAAAATAAAACCAGTCTTGATTTCAGTTTGATCGTTAATTTGGAAAGCTCGGTCTGAACAGATGAAACAGATGGCTCCGGGTCAAAAGAAACAGACATCTCTCCCAGGCATTCCCGAACACGATCAATAAGCAGCCTGCAAAGGACCTTTTCATACGCTCTTCCCTCTTTCCGAAGAAGCTCCAGATGACGTAAGCTGATATATACTCCGAATGCTGACGCATCTTTTTTATAAGGCGCAAGCTGACGTGAGGCTTCAATCATCAGAGCGCTTTTACCGCTTCCGCGCCCTCCTCTCAGAAGTACAGGCCCATGTGCGGCCAGTTTTGAAATAAACCGTTTGTCATAAGCCGTAAAACGATGGTAGTCTGAGAATGTTTCAGGAGGATAGTCCTCAGCCGCAAGTATTAATGAAGATTGTTCATCAAAGTCATTTAATGTCATATAATTTCCGCCTTTTGAAAATTTTCATAGTAATCAAGTGATTTTTCAAATGAAATTCTGAAGGGAATATGCGAAACCGAGTTAATCGCCAATCCCAATGAAGCAATGATATAAAATGAATCCTGAATTAAATTTGAAATGGTACTGCGATCAAATATTGATTCTGTTGATATGACAAATTCATGATGTATTCCCTTGGAAAGCGTTGAATATAATCTTCTGAGTTCCCGTCGGATGTTGCTACAAAACCCCTCGCTGCCTATATTTCTGATTCGGGCCAGCCATTCTCCGCCTCTTCCGGTTGGGACATTATCTAAAAGCTTTTCTATCGCATTTTTCCAGAAAATATGTTCGTAATAATCGCCCAAAAGAGCACGGGTGGGTTTCACAATATTTTTATCCTTCCAAAGACCATCCTTTACTTTTTCTGCGAGAATATCGCCCTGCCATTGAATAGAAGCTTTGTTTTGCTTACCAACTTGATAATCAGACTGTTTCTGCACCTCTCGAAGCATAAGAATTCTGAACGGATCAATGCGGGCAAGAACAGCAGTGCAACCAAGTTCTAAAATTGATCGTCCGAGGAAAGGGCCGAAAAATGATATATGATTGCTATCTTTAACAGCCATAAGTCCATCTATAACCGCGCTCAGTGACATTCCAATCTGGTTCAGCGCTTCGCCAAGTTCTGATTCATCATCAGGAACACCGCAAACAAGCCGTTTTAAGTCTCTGTCCATCGATTGAATTCAGCGGCGGCGAGGGATTTGGCGAGACCTTCAATTAAGGAAACGCCCCCTCCGTCCGCTGCTGCAATGAGTAGTTAGGCGGTTCTATCAGATAAAAAGTGGTTGCTGTGTCATTATTTGAGGGAGTTTAGAATTATTTGTACAGACAACATCGCCTTTCTGAGCTTCAATGTAGAATAGCCTGAAGATGCTTTCATAACTCTGCTTTCCGACACCCTTTACTTTTTGTAACTGATAAAATCGATGAAGCGGTAATGCCTTCAGAATGTTATCCGAAATACTTTTCCGTATTTTTAACTTGGACATCCATTGTTCTTCATCCATCTGATTGAGCATGTCAAGCATCTTTTTCTCTATACCGACAGCTTTCCCTTCCTCATCAAGACAAATGTAGACATCTATATCGAGAGGTTTCAGATAGTTTTCCATTAAAGGTTTGACATTTTTCCAATCAAGCTTACCACGACCGCTTCCCAGCTTAGGAAATGCTATGGAACTGATTTCATACCTCTCATAGTTGCTAACAAAATAATCCAAGCCTTCTTCTAACCATTCAATTTTAGACGGATATTTCCAATGATCCTTTGTCGGAAAATTCATAACCATAAAATCACTGTTACATCTGTAAACATAAGGCTTACCAGTTCTGACCCTGCTTTCCTTGCAGAGTTTTTTATAATCTTTATACATTTCCGGAAAACGCAATTTGCATTCAAGGGCAAGACCGGCTCCCATTACCCCGACACAATTCACTGTATTGACAACTGTTTGTACATCAACATTAAAAATAGTTGTCTTACTATATTTAATCATCGTTTTATCCTTTAAAAATACAAGCCCTTATTAATTTCTGTTACAACATGAAATTTTTGTGACAACAAATTTTGAACCGTATTCAACTGTATATTGTTATAACAAAAAATTTTCATGATATATTGAGTGGCGACTCTTTTAGGCACTAAAATTTCAGCACATTTTATTCGCCGTCCGTCATAATGATTATTCCAATATACAGCATTTATGATGTTCCAGGCGAGATTATCAAGCATAGATGTCCCTTTATAAAATGTTGTATCATCTGATGCTGCGTTTCCGTCGGAAAAAATTGTGTTCGGATGCAGAAGTAACTGAGCATCAACTCCAATAAAAATAATTTCATTTTGGAATTCTCTCAAAGCATACAGCATCGGATTTCTAGGCGAAAAGTAAAAACAAACATATCTGTGCAAGGGAATATCGTCTATAATTCTTAAACCTCTGCGAGCCTGAACTGATTGATTCGATATATCGTTAGCAATGAGTCTGTGGCGATGAGCTTCTTCATGTGAAAGCAATCCATACTCCAAAATATTACTCAAATTGCGTATATTTGTCATGTGATACAAATAATGAATATGATGTTTTCTGATATAATTCATAAAGCAGTGGTCTTGTGTTATTTCAATAAAAACCGCCTAACTTATCCTATTGTGGAATTCAAATTTTAAGCAGACTACACCTCCCCCACCTGACACACAAGATCATCAAATACAATGTTGCCGTCTGTCATGGTCAGCACAGCCTTGCCTTTCATATTCCAGCCGTTAAAAGGCGTGTTGCGGCTGCGTGATCGGAAATCATCCGCATTAACCACCCACAGCCTGGCCAGATCAATGATCGTAATATCCGCAGGTCTGCCGACCTTCAGGCCATTCTCAAGTCCGAGTATTCTGGCGGGATTTGTTGCCATCTTTTCAATGAGCTGCGTGATGGTAAGCACCCCTTTTTCAACCAATGTCAGACTCAGAGAAAGCGAAGTCTCAAGTCCGATGATGCCGTTTGCGGCCCGGTCAAATTCCACGTCTTTCTCAAGAGAGGAATGGGGCGCATGATCCGTGACAATCGCATCAAGGGTGCCGTCCGCAAGCCCCTCAAGAACGGCTTCTCTGTCCGAATGGGAACGCAAAGGCGGATTCATCTTTGCATTTGTGTCATATTCCGCGACCGCATCTTCGGTGAGTGTGAAATAATGCGGGGCAGTCTCAGCCGTGACCGGAACGCCTCTTTTTTTGGCCTCTCTTATGGCCTGCACAGATTCGGCCGTGCTGACATGGGCAATATGAAGCCGTGCGCGGGTAAGTTCGCAAAGGGCAATATCCCGCATGACCATTATGCTTTCCGCAGCATTGGGGATTCCGGGAAGTCCCATTTGCGTGGCAAGCGCGCCCTCGTTCATGGCACCGTTTGCAACAAGATCAAGTTCCTCACAATGGGAGATGATGGGAAGATCAAAGCCTTTGGCATATTCCATGGCTCTTCGCATCAGCTGGCTGTTCACAACCGGATGGCCGTCATCTGAAAGTGCGACAGCTCCGGCTTCTTTCAATTCGCCGTATTCGCACAGAACTTTTCCCTCGGTTCCCCTGCTTATCGCGGCAACAGGCCAGACACGGGCCGCGTTTGCCTCTCTGGCTTTTTTGATTATATATTCGGTTATCTGTCCGTTATCATTCACCGGATCGGTATTGGGCATGGCGCAGACTGCTGTCAGACCGCCGTGAATTGCAGCCTGACACCCTGTCTCAATTGTCTCTTTGTATTCATGCCCCGGCTCCCTAAGGTGAACATGCATGTCTATGAGACCCGGTGTCACGATCTTACCCGCGGCATGAATTACCGAGTCTCCGGCTTCCAGTTTCGAGCCGATCTCGATAATTTTTCCGTTCTCGATAAGAATATCCATGATCCCATCCAGATTTCCCGGATCAATAACCCTTCCGCCCCTAATCAGAACTTGCATTTCGAACACCTCCTGAAACTAAGTATAAAAGCGCCATCCGAACCGCGACACCGTTTGTCACCTGATCGAGGATGACAGAATAAGGACCGTCCGCGACATCAGGGGAGATTTCAACCCCCCGGTTCACAGGCCCCGGATGCATAATCAGCACATCATCTTTGGCATGTTTTCTCAGTCTCTCTTTTGAAAGCCCGAACACTCTGGCGTATTCCCGCTCTGTTGAAAACAGGAATCCTTTTTGCCGTTCTTTTTGTATTCTCAGCATCATGATCACATCCGCACCATGAATTGCGTTATCTATATTATGAACAACAGAAACACCAAGGGTTTCAATTCCTCTCGGTATCATGGTGGGAGGACCTGCCAAAACCACATCTGCCCCCATTTTCGTAAACCCCGCAATATCGGATCGCGCCACCCGGCTGTGGGATATGTCGCCAATGATTGCGATACGCAGGTCTCTGAGGGTTCCTTTGTTTTCCCTGACCGTCATCATGTCAAGAAGGGCCTGGGACGGGTGTGCGTGGGTCCCGTCGCCAGCGTTGATGACCGAGGCTTTCAGCCGTTTTGCCAGCATATGGGGCGCACCGGATGAGCTGTGCCGCATCACGATCACATCCGCGTTCATGGCCTCAATATTCCGGGCCGTGTCAATCAGAGTCTCGCCCTTGACCATACTGCTGGTGCTGGCGGATATTGAAATGCTGTCCGCGCTCAGGCGCTTGGCTGCAATGTCAAAAGAGGTTCGTGTACGCGTACTGGCCTCATAAAAAAAAAGAACAATGGTTCTCCCTCTTAACGTGGGAACCTTTTTGACAGGCCGTTCTGAAATTTCCTTCATTCTGTCGGCAGTATCCAGAATCAGCGATATCTCTTCAACTGAAAGGGATGCCATGTCCAGAATATCTTTTTTTACAAACTGCATAAATCTACCTTTTCAGGGATCGGGAAATTTTCTGAATTCTCTCTGAAAAAAAGGCAGAGATTTGAAATGGTTACAGCAGAACACCACTGCACAACCTTATCCTCCCTTTCCTTTTTTTACAAGGATGACCAATATGCCGGAAATTTCTGACAGGTGCATGATATCCCGAGTCCCCTGCCCGATTTGAATTATTAAGTTTTTGAATCTTTAAGTTTTTTATTAGGAAAATTATAAAAGCTGCTCCTCCGCTAAAAGGATTTCATATAAAAAACGGGATTCATAGGAAACGCTCATAAAAAACCCGGTTTTTTTACCCCCGTTTATGAAAATATTTTCAGTGAAAGCAGATAAAAAACCCGGATTTTCAGAAATTGTTTTCATGGTAAAGTATCTAAAAATCCGCTTCTTATACAAAATCCCTGTAGCGAAAAGGAGGGAGCAGGCTTTGTTCTCATAGGAAATTATAAAACTGAAAGTTGAGGTTAAGAACTGAAAATCGCAAACTTATCAATTATCAATTATCAATTATCAATTAAGTACCTAACCATAAGTTTTCGATAGTTTTCCCGGGGAGGAAACCCGGCTTTTTTTCCGGAATGATTCGCTGACCCTGAAGGAAAAAGCCGGGTTTCTCCGCTGCTCGCAGAAAAAATGTATAAAAAACTTTTGATCGGGTACTTATTTCAGCCATTGTCCGATTCTTCCCCACCGGACATAATCGAGTGTGGGGCCGGAATTATCTTTGTTCCAGGACCAGTAAATCATAAAAGCTTTTCCTTTGACTGCTTTCAGATTTACAAATCCCCAGAACCTGCTGTCATAACTCTGGTCCCGGTTATCCCCCATGACAAAAAGGGAATCAGAAGGCACTTTTTGGGGTCCGAAATTATCCCTGGGATGCGTGCTGGTTCCCGGAAGAATATAAGAATCTTTATAAACTGCATAATCCCCGTTAAAAGGCTTGTTATTCACATAAAGCTGTTTGTCGCGGATTTCAATCACATCCCCGGCAACGCCCACAACCCGTTTGATAAAATCCTTTTCAGGGTCTTCGGGAAACTCAAATACAACAATATCCTCGCGTTTGGGTTCTTTGAACGAAACAATGGTCTTTTGAAGATACGGAATCTTTACTCCGTAAATGAATTTGTTGACCAGGATATGGTCTCCTATCTGGAGCGTCTCTTTCATGGATCCGGAAGGAATTTTAAATGCCTGAACAACAAAGGTGCGTATAAACAAGGCAAGTATGATGGCAACGACGATGGCTTCGATATTTTCCCTGAGATTGCTTTTTTTTGTGGGCTGTTTGTTGTTTTTAGGCGGTTTTTCTTTTTCCGAAGGTTTTTTCGACATGTTTCTTATTTTTTCGGTACCTTTCTTTATTATTGGTGGTTGGTGATTGGTGACTGATGATTGGTGACTGGCTGATAACTGGCAAGTAACAAATGACAAATCTCAAATCACCTTTCTGAAAACTTCGGGATGTTTCTATATTCTGGCGTGATTTTTGTCAAGGCATTGTTCGCGAGGCGTGCCAAACCGTAAGCTCTGCACTTCGGATATAGTGGTGTCTGTCACTCGAAAATCAAGTTTTTTGTAATTAAGTACCTAACCATAAGTTTTCGATATTTGTCAGAGAAAGAAACCCGGCTTTTTCCCGGAATGATCCGCCTCCTGTGAAGGAAAAAGCCGGATTTCTCCGCCATTCACAGAAAAAAATATGTATAAAAAACTTTTGATCGGGTACTTATAAAAGCTGGCTCCCGCTGCAAGGATTTTGTATAAGAAACGGGATTCATAAGAAACGCTCATAAAAAACCCGGGGTTTTCACCCCCGGTCATGAAACTATGTGTGAAAACAGACAAAAAACCCGGGTTTTCCAAATGTATTTTCATGGTAAAGGGATTAAATCCTCTTCTTATACAAAATCCTTGCAGCAAAAATTCAGTCAACCGAAAAAAGCTGATGATCGAGTTACTTACCGGATTCTGCTGAATGGACTTTTATAATTTCAAGCAAAAGCCCTGTTGTCCGCACCATGTCATCCAGAGCCACAGATTCCCGAACTGTGTGCATATCCTTCATTCCCGTGCCAAGGACGCCGGTCATAATGCCTTTTTTAAAAAATACATTCGCGTCCGCTCCCCCGCCGGTTATCTTTGTAACCATTTTTCGTCCGAGATTTGAGGCTGCTTTCCGGGCAAGTCTTACAACAGGATGGTCGTCAGGAATATATGTAGGGGAAAAATCTCTTTCCACCTGGATGTCCACCCGGGGAAGCATTTTATCAGACGAAAAATCTGTTCCGCTCTGAGGTTCCGACTTGGAAACAGAATGCCAGTCTTCAATCACAGCCTTAAATGAAGATACGATTTTATTTGTAATCTTAGACAATTTTTTTTCATCATGGCTCCGGGTCTCCCCTTTGACTGTTACAAGATTCGGTACAATATTGGTTGCAATTCCGCCCTCAATAATACCAATGTTGCATGTGGTTTCATGGTCAATTCTGCCAATTTCAAGTCCGGCAATGGCTTTGCATGCAAGGGTGATGGCATTGATTCCCTTTTCAGGGGCTGCTCCTGCATGGGCGTCTTTGCCATGAATTTTGAATTCAAGCCGGTCCGACCCTGGCGCACGGGTGACAATTCCTTCTGTGTCCGTAGCATCCAGTGCGTAACCATAAGTTGCCGTAATCAGATTATGATCAAGATGCTTTGCCCCTAACAGTCCGGTTTCCTCACAAATTGTAAAGACAAGCTCAAGCGGCCCGTAAGGCAGATTGTTTTCCTGAAGAACCCTTATGGTTTCCAAAAGGATGGCAATTGCGCTTTTATCGTCCGCTCCCAGGATTGTTGTCCCGTTGCTTGTAAATACGCCGTCTTTTAGTACAGGAGTGATGCCCTTGCCCGGTTCAACCGTATCCATATGAGCATTCAGAAGAAGGGGCGGGGCCTGGACAGTTCCCCTGAATCTGGCAATAAGGTTTCCTGTGTTGCTTCCCACCTTTTCACCGGCACTGTCAACAACAGT
Organism: Desulfonema magnum; assembly: GCF_017377395.1. Taxonomy (GTDB): domain Bacteria; phylum Desulfobacterota; class Desulfobacteria; order Desulfobacterales; family 4be13; genus Desulfonema_C; species Desulfonema_C magnum. The sequence continues at coordinate 3,616,610 of NZ_CP061800.1, forward strand.
CTCAGCACCTAAATCCTCAAGTATCTTTTTGATTTCATCACAAATATCACCTTCATTTTTTGTTACACTGTCAATTTTGACAAGAAATTTAAATGTTTCTGCTAATCTGTCGCTGTTTATCATTTTTTCTGTTTTCCTTTTTACTCGATGTTCAAGTTTTTTGTACCTGGCTATGTAAAAATGCCACAAAGACACGAAGACACAAAGACACACAAAGAACCTTCGTGAGACTTCGTGAGACTTCGTGCCTTTGTGCCTTCGTGGCAGTGACACAAAGACACTCCCGGATAATATCCCGGGTTAAAAATTGCCAGTGAACTCGGTCAGCGGAAAAAAACTTGAACATCGAGTTTTTAAAAATAGCCATAAGGGAACTCCATATAAACGGGCATGACCTGCCGCTCACAACAAATGATGAAAGTTTTATAATTTTTTCCTAACACTTAGCACCTAACACCTAACACTTAGCACCTAACACCTAACACTTAGCACCTAACACTTAGCACCTAACACCTAACACTTAACACCTAAAACCTAACACCTAACACCTAACACCTAACACTTAACACTTTCATAAAATCATTGACAAAAAGAAAAATAATATATTATAATAATTTTTTTAAGCAGGAAAAGAGAATAAAAAATTAGCTTTTTTAGACTGTTATGTAACGGAAGTGCGCAGCTCACTGGTGGGGCTCCCGGACTTCAAATCCGGTGTGGGGCGTTAAAACCGTCCCGGGTGGGTTCGATTCCCATGCACTTCCGCCATTTTTTGTTATTCTTCCAGCAACGCCCTGACTTGGGCGAGGCTGTCATCTGCCTTTATGTTTTGCAAAAAAACATCTGCAATTTCTTTAAAAAGTGATTCATCACCATCCAATCATCATCAATGATCAACAAACGACCCTGTTTATTTTTTTATGCTTCATGCTCAATAGTTATAAGTGTTAGATGTCAGGTATCACTCGATAATCAAGTTTTTTGTTTTTGCATTTTTAAATGCTGAATTCTGAAGATGTTTAAAAATATATGGTAACTCTGCGGCTGACCGGACTGAAAAAATCCCGGTCTGAGAATTATCAATAAATTCAATCAGCCGAAAAAATTTGATTATCGAGTATCAGGAAAAATACTGAGAGTTTCATATTTCGTTGAGACTCTTTAATTTTCAATTTTCAATTCCCGACCTTCAGTGATTCTGTTATTTGCCTCAGTGTTTTCCGCGCCTGCCTGAAGTTAAACTTATTTATGTCCTTTTCTAAGCAGCTTATCTCTTTGTGAAACCCATAACAACTCAAATTTTCTTTAAAGGAAAGCAGACATTCCGCCGCCTTGGGACTGTTTTTTTCAAGAAGTTGTGAAAGTTCAATGAGCGGAGGTTTAATCTCTGAAATATCAGCCTGAGCCTTTTTATCCGAGGGCCTACATTCCTCATTATCAGAATAAGCTTCTCTTGCACGTTTGTTAAAGCCTTCCACTGATTCCACAACCTGAATTAAAGCAATATCAAGATTATTCAAAAGAGAAGTCAGGTTCTTTGAATTTCCACGTTTGATACCCTTTTCAACCTCATAAACCGCATCATAAATTTCCGTAGCTGACATATTACCGGATACACCTTTAAGTGTGTGGGCCAGCCGTTCTGCAAGTTTTATATCACCTGCCTCCACCGCTTCCCTGATCTTATTCGCCGCGTTGCCATATTCTTTGGAAAAGTCATTTAAAAGCATCATAAACAACTCCTTATTTCCCCGGAGTCTTTTTAAGGCAGATTCAATATCAATTCCCGGTAAACTTTGTGGAAAGGGGGGCAGCGTATGTGATTTTTCAGTTTCCGGTTCCGAGTTTCCAGTCTCCGGTTCCGAATTTCCAGTCTCCGGTTCCGAATTTCCAGTCTCCGGTTCCGAGTTTCCAGTCTCCGGTTCCGAGTTTCCAGTTTCCAGTTTCCAGTTTCCAGTTTCCACCCTTACCCATTTAGCCAAGGTGGAAAAAAGCTTCTCACTTTCGATAGGTTTGCTCACATAGTCATTCATGCCGGATTCCAGACACTTTTCTTGGGCACCGGCCATCGCGTCAGCAGTCATGGCAATGATTGGCAGGTCTTTGTAGGACGGATCACTGCGTATTAATCGTGTGGCATCGTATCCGTCCATTTCCGGCATCTGAACGTCCATGAGTACGGCATCAAAAAGTGAAGACTCCAGAGCCTCGAATCCTTTTCTGCCATTGTCTGCTATTTCCACAAATATGCCTTCGTTCTGAAGCATCTCCGCGGCCACCTGCTGATTAATGAAATTATCCTCGACCAGGAGAATTCTCGCGCCCCTGATGTTTTTCATGATCTCAGAGCGACGGTTTTTTACATGCTTCTGCCCGCCTATATGTATCTCATTATAATTGAAAACCTCCATGATGGTTTCAAAAAGCAGGGTTTGTCTGACCGGCTTGACAAGAAAAGCATTTGCTCCGGCCATCTCTGCCCGATCCATGATCTCCTCCTGCCCGAATCCGACCATCATAATAATGGGGACACTGTTCCGCTGCCGGATCATTTTTGTTATCTCAGTTTCGTCCGTATCCGGCATATTCCCGTCCATGATCACCAGATCATAAGGCTTGTTTCCGTTGACATTGATCAGTTCTCTGATTACGGCCTGAGCGGAACTGACGGATATCACATCAAAGGAAAAACCTCTCAGCGTTTCTCCCAGAACATCTTGTGCGGTTTTGTTATCATCTGCCACCAGAATTTTTAACCCGTGAATATCCTGAGGAGGAACAAATTTATATTCGTGATCTTGGGACTGACGGCCAAACGCGGCATCAAAGTAAAAGGTGCTTCCTTTGCCCGGGCTGCTATCCGCCCATATCTTACCGTTCATCATCCCTACCAGCTGCTTACTGATACTGAGACCAAGACCTGTGCCGCCATATCTCCGGGAAGTGGATTCCTCAGCCTGTGTAAACGCGCTGAACAGCCTTGATATCTGCTCCTTATTTATTCCAATCCCCGTATCACTCACCGAAAAGCGAAGAGATAAAGAATTATCAGACATCAGTAAAGATTTGTCAGTTGTCAGGGAGGAATTATCAGCGAGGCTTTTCTGATCAGTGATTACCGGAACCTGGCCATTCTCCGCTGACAGCTTTTCCCCGCATTCTGCTCTGATGATGATTTCGCCTTGTTCTGTGAATTTCATGGCGTTGTTTGTCAGATTAATGAGTATCTGTCCGAGCCGGAGGGGGTCTCCGACCAGCGCGCAAGGGACTTTCCGATCAATTGAAATCACCATTTCAATTCCCTTTTCAGCAGCTTTGTTGGAAAACATATCTGCCAGATTGTTCATCACCTCGTGCAACTGGAAATTCGTGTTCTCCAGATCAAGTTTGCCTGCCTCAATTTTGGAAAAATCCAGGATATCATTGATAAGCCCGAGGAGCACACCAGCGGAAGCGTTTATCTTTTCTAAATAGTCCCGCTGCTTGTCTGTCAGATCAGTTCGCAGAGCAAGTTCGGACAGTCCTATGATGGCGTTCATCGGTGTCCGTATTTCATGGCTCATATTGGCTAAAAATTCGCTCTTGCTCTGGTTTGCGCTTTCAGCATGTTCCTTGGCCACCTCGGCCTTTTCAAGATTTTCTGTGACGGCCTGACGCTCTCTTACTGTTTCAATATATCTCCATAAAAACGTGCTGAAAAAAGCAAGGGGAGACTGAAACAGCAAAGGAAGAACAATGGGATACCAACTGCCGGTGTTTTCAAACAGCTTCTGAACAATGCTTATATAAAATATACCCAGCAGCATCAGACTGGTTGCTGCGGTAAAAGCAGATAAATAACGGCAAATTATGCCCAGTATGATTCCCCATATGACAATAGTGAGAAGATGATCCCGAAAAATAAGCGGCTGAACAGGCGTATCTTCCAACAGGTTTGCAAAAGCAGTGGCCGCAATTTCAACACCGCTGATATCTATTCCATTTACTTGGGAAAAAACAGTGTAGTAGCCGTCTTTCTGTTCCGGTCTCGTTTGCTCTGAAAGTCCGATAAATACAGCTTTCCCCTTGAAATCAATATTTTTTTGGCTGTCCGCCGACTCCTGGCCAGAGTAAAAGACAGATTTTTTTCGCTTCCCGATCACCTGATCACAGGAAACAGTGGTAATGGTTCCGGGATACCCGTAAAAATTCAGATATCGGCTCTCAGGTCGCTGATACATTTTTATGAGGGATTTAAGAAGCCGCTTTTTTTTCACGTCATACGCCGGTATCTCTGAATACTGTAATTCCTCCATCATTTTTTTTGCAATCAGCGGCTCTTTTTTGAAGATATAGTTCAATGTCTGAATAACGTTTTCAATTGTTCTGCTCTCAGCTATGGCTTGCTTGTTATCCGGCAGTTTGTCAGGGAGAAGGGGACAGACTTTTTTCAGGAGCCAGATAAATTCATCATAGACTTCTGACGCAAAGATCTGAAAAGCCGCCACCGGCAGCGTGGCCTTATCTCCGGCGCTTCCTTTGAATGTCCAATACTGACTGATCTTGACAGGTCTCTTAGGCAGGGGAAAAGGGGCCAGGGCACAAGCAGATTTCGCCAGTTGCGGAATAGGCGGTGTCAGTTTTTCAATACTCACATTTTCAGTACCCATTCCTTCCGGACAAGTCAGGGGGATGATCTCCCTGTGAAGACGCTCAATCAGAACAACATTGCCTGATTTAAGGATGGTTTCAGCAAATAAATTGTCATGTTCCTGATTCCGGTGTTCTTCGAAACTGATGTCAAAGGCGATCACCGCGGCCCCTTGTTTTGCCAATTTTTCAGTAAGGCTCGCATATACAGACCTGGGCCATTTGTCAGGTCTTGACGGCAGATTAAGGTTATCAGCCGAGGCCCTGTCCATATTCACAATAATGACTTCGGAGGGTGCTTCCCTGACACCCCTCAGACTGAAAAGCAAATCCAGGCCGAAGTGTTCTTCTATGTTAAGACAGACAGGAAGACTGCTCGCCAGAAGCCCTATTAGGCCGGTCAGTAATCCCACGATTGCTGCTTTACACGGACGGGACATTGATGCTCCTCAGACTATACGTTAGGCAAATTGTCGCGGATGTGCCCCTGACAACTATGGCCGATGATGTGTATAAACAATTCTGGTGATTTGATTTTTTGAAGATAAGACGGATATCATTCATCCTGAAAATCAGAATTCGAAAATTTTTTAAAATTCCCTTATCACAGAGATTCAAAACTCTCAATCAAAAAACCAGTTTCCGATTTCCAATTCATGTCTGAACCACGGATTATCATAGGTTTCAAGACGTTCAAGGATGGCTGGTGCCAGGATGGTTCACCAAAATTCACCGGGCAGAACCAAGGACTATTATGAATTCCAACAGGTTCCCTATTATCAAAGTACAAGATAACCTATTAAAATTTATAATAATACATCGTTCAGACTTTTTTGTATTTTTTTGTAAGATTTAGCTTTTTCAAAGCATATAATATCATCAAAAACAGTTTATGATACCCCGAACACAGAATAAGTACCACTGGAAATAATATTGAAATAATATTGAGTTAAAATAGAAATTAAATCTGGAACCTTCTGAAACAATTTTAAATAACGCCGATATCGGGTTTGACACAGCATTTTTGTTGATGTATATATGTTTCAAGGGTTCGGACAGTTTTTGAAAATTAAAGATGATCAAGTTTTTTGATTTCCTGCACAGCAGCAAGGTGGCAAGGCAAAAAGGCAAAAAATGAATCCTGGTCGAGCGGTGAATGTGCTTTTCCTCCGGTATGGCTGATCACAGGAATTGACATAGCATTTTTATTGTAATACAGATGATCAGAATAAAAAGGGGGTTCACCCCTCATCTGATGCAAGGACATTTCAATGACGTGCCTTTGTGTCACTGTTTAACATTTTTTATAAGGAGAAAAATTATGTGTCAGGGCAGGATGTTTATTTTTATTTTAGCTATATTAGCAATCCTATCAGGAAGTTGCTGTCCGGTTTCTTTTGCGGGGCCAGCTGAACCGTGTGAGAACTGGGCTGCCCGGGTGGTGTCTGTCCAAGGGGTGGTTCAGGTCCGTAAGCTCAATGAAACCGATTGGAAATCTGTAAGTCTGAATGATACGTTCTGTGCAGATGATATGATCCGTGTGGGAGAAAAAAGCCGGGCTGCCATTGTTCTCCGTAACGAAACCATCTTCCGGCTCGATGAGAACACCACGGTCACTTTCTCCGGGTTCGAGGGGGAAAAACCGCTTTTGCTCAGAATATTCGAGGGAGCCGCTCATTTCTTCAGCCGTCTTCAGCGGAGCCTTACCATAAGCACGCCGTATATCAACGGGTCTGTGGAAGGCACGGAATTTTTTGTAAAGGTTGATGCTGAACAAACGTTGCTGTCAGTGTTCGAGGGCCAGGTCAGGGTGGCAAATAACGCGGGCGAGCTTATCCTGAGGGACGGCCAGGCCGCAACCGCACGGGCCGGTGAGGCACCTGTGTCACAGACGCTGGTGCGTCCCAGGGATGCGGTTCACTGGGCATTGTATTATCCCCCGGTTATGGATTTTCAGCCGGATGATTTTGAAGGAGATGATGAATCCGGCTGGCAGGACATGGTTCGCATGTCTGTGGAATTTTATCGGGATGGTGATCTGGCCGGGGCCTTTTCCATGTTGGAGGACGTTTCTGAAGAAGAAATCCGAGATGCCCGTTTTTTCATCTACCGTGCGGCTCTGCTGCTTTCCGTGGGCCGGGCTGACGAGGCAAAGGCAGATATGGAAAAGGCCGCGGATATTGATCCTGATGACAGTCATATTTTTGTCCTGGGCGCGGTCATGGCTGTGGTGCAGAACCAGACCGACAGGGCAATGGAACTGGCTGAGAAGGCTGTGGATTTGTCTCCTGAGTCAGCAGGGGCAAGGATTGCCCTTTCTTATGCCCAGCAGGCCCGGTTTGATCTTGAGGGTGCTTTGAAAAGCCTTGAGGATGCTGTGCGTCTGGACCCGGAAAATGCGCTGGCATGGTCAGGGCTGGCGGAGTTGTGGTTGTCCTTTGGGAATTTGGACAAAGCCTCGGTTATGGCGAGGAAGGCTGTGGAACGCAATTCCAGGCTGGCACGGACTCAGACGGTATGGGGATTTTCTTATCTTACCCGGATGAAGACCGACGCGGCCATGTGCGTTTTTGAAAAAGCAATTGAACTGGATCAGGCTGCCCCGCTTCCCCGCCTGGGTATGGGCCTGGCAAAGATTCGCCAGGGGGATGTGAAGGGAGGCCGCAGGGAGATCGAGATCGCTGTGAGTCTTGACCCGAACAATGCGCTTATCCGCAGCTACATGGGCAAGGCATATTATGAGGAAAAACGGAACAGGCTGGCTGAGGATCAGTTGATTATTGCCAAGCGCATTGACCCGCTGGACCCGACGCCGTGGTTTTATGATGCGGTGCGGAAACAGAGTCTGAATCGTCCTGTGGAGGCTTTGCATGATCTGCAAAAATCCATTGAGCTGAATGACAACCGGGCGGTGTATCGCTCCCGCCTGCTGCTGGATCAGGACCTTGCGGCACGGGGGGCCGGACTTGCCCGGATTTATGACCAGCTGGGGTTTCAGCAGCTTGCGCTGGCCGAGGGGTGGAAATCCCTGTATGCGGATCCTGGAAACCATAGTGCCCATGAATGGCTTGCGGATGCATACTCGGTGCTGCCACGACACGAGATCGCCAGGGTCAGCGAGCGCCTCCAGGCACAGCTTTTGCAGCCGATTAATATTAACCCGGTCCGGCCGGAGATGACCGAGAGCGAGCTGTATGTGTTCAGCGGGACTGGCCCGGCTGATGCCTCGTTTAACGAGTATTCCCCGCTGTTCAACCGGAACCGGGCCGCTTTGCAGGTAAGCGGCGTGGTCGGGGGAAATTCCACCCTGGGGTGTGAGGGGGTTCTCTCGGGTGTGTGGGAAAATCTGTCCTACAGCCTGGGGGGGTTCCATTATGAAACCGATGGCATACGGGAAAATAACGACCAGGATCAGGATATTTACAATGTGTTCGCCCAAATGAACCTTTCCCATAAGACGAGCATCCAGGGGGAGTATCGGTATAAGGATTTTGACAAGGGGGATCTGAATCTCCGTTTTGACCCTGATAATTTTAAGTCCACAGTGCGAGAACCGGAAAAAACAGAATCTTTCCGCTTTGGTTTCCGACATGCATTTACGCCGAATTCGGAAGTTGTTGCCTCTGCCAGTTATCTGAACAAAGACTATGACAGCAAAGGTGAGTCATATCAGATTGAAGGTGAATATGCTGGCGATGGTGGCGAAGCCCGACATATTTTTCGGTTTGGGCGATCTTATATTACCAGCGGCGTGGGGTACTTTCGTGCAGATAATGAACTTAAACATATTTCTTCTTATCTAACGGATGTTGAGGTTACGAAGACCGAAATCGAACATGCCAATTTCTATGTTTATTCACAGCTCAATTATCCGAAAAGTTTTACTTGGATTGTCGGGGGAAGCGCAGACTTCTTTGAAGACGAAAGTTCTGATTTGAATGTTGAGCAGTTCAATCCGAAATTCGGTCTGATATGGCATCCGATTCCCTCGACTACAATACGTGCGGCTGCATACAGAGCTTTGAAGCGATATCTGATTTCTGACCAGACCCTCGAACCAACGCAGATTGCCGGGTTCAATCAGTTTTTTGATGATATGGGTGGGACAGAGGCATGGCGTTACGGTATCGGGCTGGATCAGAAATTTTCTGATAGCGTGTATGCTGGGGCTGAGTATTCCGAGCGAGACCTCACCACACCGGGAACAATATATGAATTTGCAAAAGGAGAGATGATATCAAGAAAGGCAGAATTTGATTTGGAAGAACAACTGGGCCGTGTTTATATCTATTGGACACCGCATCCCTGGCTGGCCTTCAGCACGGACTATCTGTTTGAGCGTTTTAAAAGGCCGTTGGAAGGTATGGGGCCGGAATATATCCATCGGTTGGATACGCACCGGTTAGCATTCGGGATTAATTTCTTTCATCCTTCAGGGATCAGTCTGCGTCTGAAGCCCACTTATGTTGACCAAGAGGGTGAATTCGGGATCAGGGGTCCATTTTTTGAGGCTGTTCCGGGGGAGGATCAATTCTGGGTGGTTGACGCTTCCCTGAGCTACCGGTTCCCCAAAGGGTGGGGGATTTTCACGCTCGAGGCGAAAAATCTGTTTGACAAGTCCTTCCAATTTCAGGATAGTGAACCCTCAAATTCGAGCATCTATCCGGAATCTCTGATTTTGGGGAGATTCACGGTGGCATTTTAGTATGTAATCTACACGGATTAGGGATAAGAAAGGATTACGCTATGAAATCGAAGAAATCCTTTTCTTATCTCTAATCCGTGTAAATGGTTTGGACAATGCAAAAGGTTCGGACAGTGTAAAACCAAATAATTATCAAAAACCGAAAAGGAGATGAAATATGGGCAAACCAATTATTAAGCTGGAAGTTGATGCATGCGGAAAGGTTGTTTCAGCAAAAAACATGGATGGCAGCGAATTGAAATATAGTCCGGATGAAACAAAACGAATTCCCGAAGGTGCCAGGCTTTATACGCACAATGGATGTTGCTGGAAACAGATTGGTGAACAGTGGATATGCAGCCCAGAGTTTTGCGAATAACTGAACAGCGATTGCATTGCATCTCCTTCTAAAATCTAAAACACAGAAGGAGCGACGCAGATTGCTATGGAAATGAGCTGTCGGGTGGGTTTCCTGCTGTATCGGAATCAGAGTTTCATAAAAACAATTTGAAGAAGGTGTAAAGTAAAGGGTAGTCCTGCACAAGTAGTGGTGAATAAGATTCCGTGTCCCGATAATCGGGGGACTTAACGGGATTCATCACAATTTGCAGGACTACCAACGAATGAATTTTATTTGAAATTGAGAAATAAGTACCTAACCATAAGTTTTAGATATTTGCCAGGGAAAGAAACCCGGCTTTTTTTCCGGAATGATCCGCCTCCGCTGAAGGAAAAAGCCGGGTTTCTCCACAGTTCACGGAAAAAAAGACGTATAAAAAACTTTTGATCGGATACTTAAGTAGCAAGTCGGAGTATCCTGGTAAACAATATATTAATTTTTTTCGATTCGCTGATTATTACATAGTGACTTGAAAACTCAATTTTTACTGAACAATATGCTATCACCTGAAATCATCAAAAAAATAAAAAAAATTCACATCAAAACCGGTCGTATTGTGAACACCATGATGGCGGGTCAGTATAAATCCGTGTTCCGGGGATCGGGCATTGAGTTCGAGGAAGTCCGGGAGTATTCTCCTGGTGATGATGTCAAAAATATTGACTGGAAAGTCTCTGCCCGGCTGGGACGTCCCTTTATTAAACTCTATCGGGAGGAACGTGAGCTGATGGTCATGCTGCTGGTGGATATGAGCGCATCCGGCTATTTCGGGACAACAGAGAACCTGAAAATGGAAACAGCCGCTGAAATCGCCTCCATCCTGGCATTCAACGCCATCCGAAACAATGACAAAGTCGGCGCGATTCTCTTTACTGACCGCGTGGAAAAATATATTCCTCCCCAGAAAGGCTCATCCCATGTCTGGCGGGTCATCAAGGAGATGTTTACCTTTAAGCCGGAAAATAAAGGCACTGACATCCAAAATGCTCTTGCCTATCTTGGCAGAGTTTGCAGGAAAAGAACGGTGTCGTTTCTCATCTCTGATTTCTTAGCTGAGGATTATCTTCGTCAGATCAGAACTGCCTCCAAAAAACATGAACTTATCAGTGTACTGCTCTCTGATCCGGGAGATTTTTCTTTGCCGGAAGCGGGCATTTTTCTGGCTGAAGACTTTGAAACCGGGGAGATGCGTTATTTTGACGCGTCCGACAAAAAGACTCGCGGACAATTCAAAGCGCAGAAAACCCGTGAATATCAAAACGCCCTTCAAACACTGAGAAGTGCTGATATTGACTGTATCGAAGTGGATACGGCCAGCGCTGTCGCGGATGTGCTGACAAAATATTTTCGTTACCGGGAAAAAAGGAAATGAGAATGCATCGGAATATCATACGTTTCTTGCTTGTTGTTTTGATTCTTTTTTTCACTGTGACCGCTTTTGCGCAGCAGAAAGATAATGCAGCGTCTGAACCGCCTGCAAACACAAATGCAAATAAAGCGTCCGGCACAGAACAATCTGTTTCTGACCCAGCGAAAAAGCGAGCGGAAAAACAAAAAACCATTCAGATGACTGATATCCACGATATCAGACCCCCGGAGATTATCGGCGTTGATCTGACAATACTTTATTTGGTACTGCTGACGCTTTTTGTCGCAGGGCTTGTTGTGGCCGCATATTTGTATTTTAAAAAGCGCAGGAAAAAAATAAAGGAAAAAGAAATCGTAAAGCTTTCTCCTGATGAAGCAGCTTTGGCATTGCTGGATGAACTCATGGACATGGAAAATTCAGACGGAAAAGAATTTTATTTTCAGCTTTCAGCCATATTAAGGAATTATATTCAGGGACGTTACAACATCAACGCCCCGGAAATGACCACAGAGGAATTTCTCCCAAAAATTGAAGAACTGGGCTTGCAAAAAGAATTACAGAAAAGCCTCAGAGAGTTGCTTCGTTCCATTGACCCTGTTAAATTTGCAGGAAGTCTCGCTGTTCAAAATAAAATGAAAGACGACCTTAAATTTGTGATAAATTTTGTAAATCAAACAAAAAAACAATTGATAATTGATAATTGATAATTGATAATTGATAATTGATAATTGATAATTGGCAATTGATAATTGATAATCGAATTTGATTTGTCATTCCGTTCGACTGAGTTTACGCTGAATATTTTGTTTGTCATTCCTGCGAAAGCAGGAATCCACTGCTTTCGGATTCGTAAGCTCTGCAAAAAATGGATTCCTGCTTTCGCAGGAATGACAAGTTTTTTTGTCCGAACCAGGTCAGAAAAGCTGATTATTTTGTCTGTCATTCCTGCGGAAGCAGGAGTCCACAGCTTCCGGAGGAATGACAGTTTTTTTTGTCCGAACCGGGTCAGAAAAACTGATTATTTTGTCTGTCATTCCTGCGGAAGCAGGAGTCCACTGCTTTCGCAGGAATGACAGACATTTTTGGGTCAAACTGGATCAAAAACTTGATCATCGTGTAACACCTAACACTTAACACCTGACACCTAACACCTAACACCTAACACCTAAAAAAAATGTTCAGATTTGCTTCACCCTATGTTTTTTTGCTTATTTTGGTAATTCCGATGGCGATTTTTTATCGAAGCCGGCGGCAGACACATCCGTCTATGGGCGTATCCGGCTTGTCATCGGTTCGGGATATTCAGCCTTCTCCTTTTTTAATTATCCGATGGCTTTTGCCAGTTCTGAAATACGTTGCCTTATGCCTTCTGATTATCGCCATGGCCCGGCCCCAGTCGGGAACTCAGAAAGAGAAGATTCTCACAGAGGGAATCAATATTGTCATTGCAGTGGATCTTTCCGAAAGCATGGCTGCCCTTGATTTTAAGCGAAAGGGAAAAATTGTGAACCGTTTGGAAGCGGTAAAAGGCGTTGTGCAGGATTTTATTTCAAAAAGAGAGGGTGACAGAATCGGCATGGTGGTTTTTGGCGATAATGCATACACGCAATTACCGCTGACCCGGGATTACAACAGCATCGCCTCCATACTTGAGCGACTGGAAATCGGGGCGGCCGGAAAGCGTACCGCCATCGGTGATGCTATCGGCATCTCGCTAAAGCGGCTCGAAGATATAAAAAGCCAGTCCAACATCATTATTTTGCTCACAGACGGGCAAAGCAACAGCGGTGAACTGTCCCCGGAAACAGCAACGGAAATTGCAGTTCAAAAAGAAGTGAAGATTTATACCGTGGGTGTGGGAACCCGGGGAGAAGCCCCTTTCCTAGTCAGATATCCCGGTCTGGGGGAAAAATATATTTATCAGCGCGTTGATATTGATGAAGACACGCTTAAAGATATTGCCAATAAAACAAAAGGATTGTATTTCAGAGCAGAAAATATGGAAGGATTACAGAAAATATATGAGACCATAGACAAACTGGAAAAAACTGAAATCAAGATAGATATCTTTGCCGAATACAGCGAACTTTACAGTTTTTTTCTTATTCCTGCTTTTGTTTTGCTGAGTCTTTGGATCATCCTTTCCTATACGAGATTTCTGAGAGTGCCTTGATGATCTTGGGCGTATTGATAACTTGAGGAAGCGCAGACGGTGGGTTCTGCTTCGCTGCACCCACCCTACATTTCTGCTCCCCCAAGTTGTGAATGCGCCCCTCTGATATTTGTAACCAAAAAGCACTTGACGATATAACGGGTTTAGAGTAAGTGTTCGTTCAGTATAAAAAAAGTGGTTAGGGATTTCCCCAAAAATAAAATACCCGGCATTTTTTGTATCGGGCATATTATTTATTTCGAGTTCCCTTACTAAAATTTAAGACCTCACCACAACATTTTTGAAGCCTCAGAAACATCTTTGAAAATTTTCAATAAAATTGAAAATTCAGGTGATAAAAAAAAGACCTGCGAGGTTTTCAAAACCTCGCAGGTCTTTGATTTCTTGGCAGAATGATTGTAGCAGGGTATTTTTACATTAAACATCACACAAATTAGGAGGAAATATTTATGGCAGAAAAGAAATTGTCAAAAAAAGAACGTAAAAGGCGAAAAGTTCGGCGGAAGATGGCTCGGAAATCAAGACGAGTGAATCGTCTGAGAGCTTCGTAACTCCGGGCAGTTAGCTGATCCGCCTTTTATACTCGATGTTCAAGTTTTTTGTCATTCCTGCGAAAGCAGGAATCCGCGGCTTTCGGAAACACCGCATTTGCCAAAAACGGATTCCTGCTTTCGCAGGAATGACAGGCTTTTTGTTCGAACCGGGTCAAAAAATTTGATCATCGAGTTTATATGAACAGAGCCTATCCTTTCACGGATAGGCTGAAAGAGGTTATTATGTCTGAAAAGCCGTGGGACGGCAGATTTTCCCAAAAGACTGACCAAATAACAGAAGCCTTCACATCTTCCATAGATATTGACAAACGGCTCTATGCTTATGATATTGAAGGCAGCATTGCTCACTGCAAGATGCTTGCAAAGGTGTCTGTCATCACAGAAGATGAAGCCTCGTCATTAATACAGGGGCTTGAAACCGTAAAAAAGGAGATCGCTGAGGGAAATTTCCGATTCGACGACAGCCTTGAAGATATCCACATGCACATTGAGACCAGGCTTGCGGAAGTGGTGGGAACGGTTGCCCGAAAACTTCATACTGCAAGAAGCCGAAATGACCAGGTGGCGCTGGATGTGCGGATGTATCTGAAGGCAGAAACCTTAAACATCATCAGTCTTCTGACTGAGCTGCGAAAAGCGATTGTTGATTTTGCAAAGACACGGACCCACGTTGTTTTGCCCGGATACACCCATTTACAGCGGGCGCAGCCAGTGCTTCTGTCTCATCACCTGATGGCATATTATGAAATGTTTTCAAGGGATACGGACCGATTCCGTGATGGTTTGGAACGCGTCAATGTGATGCCCCTGGGAAGCGCGGCCCTTGCTGGAACAACTTACCCCATTGACAGACATTATACAGCAGAGCTGCTTGACTTTCCAAAGGTGTCGGCAAACAGCATTGATTCAGTGTCAGACAGGGATTTCATTATGGAATTTTTGTCATCCGCGAGTATCTGCATGGTGCATTTCAGCCGAATATCAGAGGAACTGATTCTGTGGTCCTCATCTGAATTCGGGTTTATTGAGTTTTCAGATGCTTTTTCCACAGGAAGCAGCATCATGCCGCAAAAGAAAAATCCGGATGTGGCAGAGCTGGTTCGCGGCAAAACCGGCGGTGTTTTCGGAAGTCTCATTGCCATCCTGACCATGATGAAATCTCTGCCGCTTGCTTATAACCGGGATATGCAGGAGGATAAAAAAATTCTGTTCGATGCTGCGGACACCCTGAAAGCGTGTATCGGAATTTATATCAGCATGCTCCCGACAATAAAAATAAACAAAGATATCATGGAACAGGCCACAACCACAGGGTTTCTGAACGCCACAGACATGGCCGATTACCTTGCGGCCAAAGGAATGCCGTTCCGTGAGGCCCATAACTGTGTCGGAAAAGCCGTCAGTTACGCGCTGGGTAAGAAAAAGGAACTGCATGAACTTAGCCTTGAGGAATTAAAATCTTTTTCATCCCTTATCTCAGCAGATATTTTTAATACATTAACCACGGAACAGATAATCAGTCGCAGGAAATCCTTTGGCGGAACTGCCGGGGAAAATGTAATCGCGGCCATAGAAAAGGCTGAAAAAGACCTTGAAAATATTTAATCATTTCAGCAAGAGTCTCATCCTTATTATCGTTGTTTCTTTTCTGTGCGGATGCGGGAAAAAAGGCCCTCCCGTACCGCCGCAGCAAATCTCCCTCCCAGTGGTGAATCATGTTAAAACACATTGATTTTCATAAATTAAGTGGCTGCGGCAATGATTTTATTATTATTGACAACAGAAAAAAAATTGTTGAGGAAACAAATTTCTCTCAATTTGTTGCAAATGTGTGCCGCAGAAAAATGTCTGCCGGGGCAGATGGTCTCATTCTTGTGGAGCCGTCTGAGACTGCTGATTTTAAATGGCAGTTTTTTAATTCCGACGGAACCCGGGCGGAAATGTGCGGAAACGGAGCCAGGTGCGCTGCCCGGTTTGCTTATGTAAACGGGATCGCAGGACCGGAAATGTCCTTTGAAACAGAGGTTGGTCTGATTTCCGCACACGTTATAAATGACCGGGTAAAGATCAATGTGCCGGATCCGACAGCACTCAGAACGGATTTCCCTCTTGAACTGGAAGAAAAGCAATTATCTGTCAGCCGTGTGAATACCGGCGTTCCCCATGTTATCATTGAGACAGACAGCCCTGATGATGCCCAAGTAATTAAACTGGGCAGGGAAATCCGGTTTCATAAAGACTTTGCGCCCGAGGGAACAAATGTCAATTTTGTATGCAGCCACAAGGACGGCACACTTACAAACCGGACTTATGAGCGGGGCGTGGAAGATGAAACCTTGGCATGTGGCACCGGATGTATTGGCGCTGCAATTGTCATGGCTTCCAAATCCAAAACCAAATCACCCACGCGTGTTAATACAAGAAGCGGCGGCTATCTCACCATCCATTACAAACAAAAACAAGACCAGTTTTACGATATTTATCTTGAAGGCGATGCCCGTATCATATACAGAGGAGAACTCTGGAAAGACGCGTGGAATTGAAACTTGAAACTTGAAACTTGAAACTCGAGTTTCCAGTTTCCAGTTTCCAGTTTCAAATTTCAAATTTCAGAAGAGGGGGTGCTTTATACAAGAACATATTGCATATATTTCAATTGGCTCTAATATCGGAGATAAGCTTTTGAACTGTCAGAACGGCATTGCCGCGTTGACGACATCCGGTAAATCTGTTTTACATGCCCAGTCACAGTTTTATAAGACCGAACCTGTTGACTATAAAGATCAGGACTGGTTCATCAATGCAGTTGTAAAGATCGGAACGTCTTCGGATCCTTTTCAACTGCTGAATGAATTAAAATCAATTGAAGGTGAGGCCGGGCGCACAAAGACCATAAGATTCGGACCGCGGATTCTTGATCTGGATATTTTGTTGTACGATGATGTTGTAATAGACAACATATCCGGACTGTCCGTGCCTCATGCCAGAATGCACCAAAGACGCTTTGTGTTAAGGCCCATGTGTGATATTGCACCGGAACTCGTTCATCCTGTTTTAAAAAAGGATATGCAGTATCTGTTAAACCATCTTGATGACAACGAACAAAAAATAATTCAATTCAAATGATAAAATTATTAATATTTTTAGGCGTTTTATACTTTGGCTACAGACAGGTCAAATCCTGGGTGGTGAAAAACGTACTCTCAGGAAAAATATTTTCCGATCAGGTATCCAACAGGGTTGATGATGTGATGGTCAAAGATCCCTTTTGTGAAATTTATTTTCCAAAACGGGAGGGTGTGCATCTGAGGGTTGGCGAAGAGGATTTATATTTTTGCAGCACAGAATGCAGAGACAAGTTCATTGAATCTCGTTCAAAAAAACAATAGGAGATTATAAATGCGGAGATAAGCCATGGCCTTGTTTCTGCATAGCCGCGGGGGAACAGTTTTTATAATTTTCTATACAATAAAAAAAGGAGTTTTTCTGATCATGGGTGTTCATAATTTGGATAAGATGTTTCAGCCGAAATCTGTTGCAGTTATCGGAGCCAGCGAAAAACAGGGAACCATTGGTTCCGCACTGATGCGTAATCTGATTCAGGGAGGATACACCGGAGAAATTTATCCGGTAAATCCCAAGCGTAAAACCATCTGGAATTTGGAGGCATATCCTTCCATACCGGATATTAACGCTCAACCTGATCTTGCGATTATTGCCACGCCGATCACCACAGCATCCCGAATTGTCAGAGAATGTTCTGAAGCCGGGGTGGGAGGTGCGGTCATTATTTCTGCGGGCGGAAAAGAGATGGGTGAAAAGGGCAGAGAAATAGAAGCCGAGATTAAAAAAGAGGCAGAACATTCAGGACTCCGCATTATCGGCCCCAATTGTCTCGGTATTGTCTCCACTCAGTCAAAACTGAACGCCAGCTTTGCAGGCCGTATGCCGCTGCCCGGGAAAATGGCCCTGGTTGCTCAGAGCGGTGCCATCTGCACCTCTATCCTTGATCTTTCCCTTAAAGAGAAAATGGGATTCAGCTATTTCGTGAGTATCGGTTCCATGCTGGATGCGGATTTCGGGGATATGATTGATTATCTGGGCAGTGATTACAAGGTCAGCAGCATTGTCATGTATATTGAGAGCCTCACGCACTTCAGAAAATTTATGAGCGCGGCGCGGGCTGTTTCACGGATAAAACCAATTATTGCCTACAAAGCCGGACGTTCACAGGCTGGCGCACGGGCTGCGGCTTCTCATACAGGAGCGCTTGCCGGAGAAGACGCTATTTATGACGCGGCCTTCAAGCGGGCCGGAATTATCCGGGTGAAAACCTTTGAAGAACTCTTTGACTGTGCGGAACTTCTTGCAAAACAGCCGCGGCCCCTGGGGTCAGGACTGGCAATTGTCACCAATGCCGGAGGCCCCGGGGTCATGGCTGTTGACGCACTTGACTATTACGGTGTGGAGCCTGTCGCATTAAGTTCTGAAACCCTTGGAAAATTAAATGAAATTCTTCCGCCGCACTGGAGTCATGGAAATCCCATAGATATTTTAGGTGATGCGCCTCCTGAACGGTTTCGCAAGGTGGTGGAGATTTGTCTGAAGGCTCGTGAAATCAACGGGCTTCTCATTATGACCGCACCCCAGGCGCTGACCGATCCCACAGATATCGCAAAATCAGTGGCTGATCTTCTTCAGGGAAAACCCTATCCGGTGTTTACGTCGTGGATGGGAGGGGCGGATATGGAAAAAGGGCGGGAAATTTTTAATGAGGCAGGAATTCCCACCTTTGACACGGCAGAGCGGGCTGTTCGGGCATTTATGGACCTTCATCGGTATGGCAAAAAAATTGAAATGCTTCAGGAGATTCCTCCGAGGCTCCCCGGAAAGCTTGAATTTGAACAGGAAAAGGCAAAGGCCATTATACAAAAAGGACTGAAAAGAGAGAATCCGCTTCTCACCGAGACAGAAGCAAAGGACCTGCTTACTGCTTATGGCATTCCGGTGAACCCGACGCATGTGGCCGTGTCTGAGGACGAAGCGGTTCGCAAGGCCACAGATATGGGGTTTCCCGTGGCAATGAAGATCTATTCCCGTGACATCACGCACAAAAGCGACGCGGGCGGTGTGAAACTGAATCTGACAAGCGAAAATGATGTGCGAAATGCATTCACGAGAATCATGGCAGATGCCAAAGCCTATGATCCCAAAGCGGATATTGAAGGTGTTACGATTCAGCCCATGCTCAGACGGCCCGATTACGAGCTTATCCTCGGCACCAAAAAAGATCGGGATTTCGGCCCCGTGATTCTTTTTGGTATGGGAGGCATTATGACTGAGGTACTCAAGGACCGTTCCCTTGCCTTGCCGCCCCTGAACCGCCTCCTGGCAAGACAGATAATGGAGCAGACAAAGGTGTATCGTATTCTCCAGGGCTACCGAAATCATCCGCCTGCGAATTTAATGCTGCTCGAAGAAATACTGATTCGCCTGTCTCAGCTTGTGACAGATTTTCCTGAAATCGAAGAACTGGATATGAATCCCGTGCTTGTGGTGGGAAACGATGTGCGGGCAGTGGATGCCCGGGTGCTTTTGAAACCGTCCGATGTTCCGTCACCTTTACATCTGGTGATCAGTTCCTATCCGAATCACCATGAAATCCGGGCGGAGACAAAACACGGAGACAAAATATTCATAAGACCTGTCAGGCCGGAAGATGCGCCACTTTTTACGAAACTTTTTTATTCACTCTCTCCGCAAAGTGTGTATTTCCGATTTTTCTCTCCCATAAAACATCTCCGTCATGAGGTACTCGCACGCTTCACGCAGATTGATTATGACCGGGAAATTGGGCTGGTGGCAATTCACGAATCTTCGACCGAAGGAGAAAACGGAGGTGAAGAGATGCTGGGCGTGGCCCGTGTCATCACGGAGGCTGGCGGAAAAAAAGCAGAGTTCTCCGTGCTGATCAGTGATTCTTGGCAGGGAAAAGGAATCGGTGCTGCTCTGCTTGAACGCTGTCTGGAGATTGCCAAAGAACACGGCGATATCCAAAAAGTATGGGGAATCGTTCTGCCTGAAAACAGAAACATGCTGGCACTGGGACGGAAACTGGGATTTACAATTCAAAAAGACCCGGATTCAAATGACTATCTGCTGAGTCTGGAGTTTCAGAAAGCATGATAATGCCCTCGTTACGAGAATTTGCCTTGCGAAAGAGCATTTTTCGAACTCCGGCGAAGTTGCGGGCGTATCCGGAGTGCAAAAATTATATTTTTGCGATTGCGAAAAAGCAATTGCGAAAAAGCGATTGCGAAAAAGCAATTTTCGCACTCCGGAGAGTCGCGGGCGTATCCGGGGTGCAAAAATTATATTTTTGCGATTGCGAAAAAGCAATTGCGAAAAAGCAATTTTCGAACTCCGGAGAGTTGCGGGCGTATCCGGAGTGCAAAAATTATATTTTTGCGATTGCGAAAAAGCGATTGCGAAAAAGCAATTTTCGAACTCCGGAGAGTTGCGGGCGTATCCGGAGTGCAAAAATTATATTTTTGCGATTGCGAAAAAGCAATTGCGAAAAAGCAATTTTCGCACTCCGGAGAGTTGCGGGCGTATCCGGAGTGCAAAAATTATATTTTTGCGATTGCGAAAAAGCATTTTTCGCACTCCGGAGAAATTCCGGCCGGATCCGGAGTGCAAAAATTTTATTTTTGCACTTGCGAAAAAGCATTTTTCGCACTCCGGAGAAGTTCCGGCCGGATCCGGAGTGCAAAAATTATATTTTTGCAATTGCGAAAAAGCATTTTTCGCACTCCGGAGAAATTCCGGCCGGATCCGGAGTGCAAAAATTTTATTTTTGCAATTGCGAAAAAGCATTTTTCGCACTCCGGAGAAATTCCGGGCGTATCCGGAGTGCAAAAATTATATTTTTGCGATTGCGAAAAAGCAATTGCGAAAAAGCAATTGCGAAAAAGCAATTGCGAAAAAGCAATTGCGAAAAAGCAATTGCGAAAAAGCAATTGCGAAAAAGCAATTTTCGAACTCCGGAGAGTTGCGGGCGTATCCGGAGTGCAAAAATTATATTTTTGCGATTGCGAAAAAGCAATTGCGAAAAAGCAATTTTCGAACTCCGGAGAGTTGCGGGCGTATCCGGAGTGCAAAAATTATATTTTTGCGATTGCGAAAAAGCAATTGCGAAAAAAGCGATTGCGAAAAAGCATTTTTCGCACTCCGGAGAGTTGCGGGCGTATCCGGAGTGCAAAAATTATATTTTTGCGATTGCGAAAAAGCGATTGCGAAAAAGCAATTTTCGAACTCCGGAGAAATTCCGGCCGGATCCGGAGTGCAAAAATTTTATTTTTGCAATTGCGAAAAAGCATTTTTCGCACTCCGGAGAAATTCCGGCCGGATCCGGAGTGCAAAAATTTTATTTTTGCAATTGCGAAAAAGCATTTTTCGCACTCCGGAGAAATTCCGGCCGGATCCGGAGTGCAAAAATTTTATTTTTGCAATTGCGAAAAAGCATTTTTCGCACTCCGGAGAAATTCCGGCCGGATCCGGAGTGCAAAAATTTTATTTTTGCACTTGCGAAAAAGCATTTTTCGCACTCCGGAGAGTTGCGGGCGTATCCGGAGTGCAAAAATTTTATTTTTGCACTTGCGAAAAAGCATTTTTCGCACTCCGGAGAGTTGCGGGCGTATCCGGAGTGCAAAAATTATATTTTTGCGATTGCGAAAAAGCGATTGCGAAAAAGCAATTTTCGCACTCCGGAGAGTTGCGGGCGTATCCGGAGTGCAAAAATTATATTTTTGCGATTGCGAAAAAGCATTTTTCGCACTCCGGAAACAACACCGGAAAACCTGTTCAGCCTTTAAGTCAACAGTATTGTCTTCCGATGCCGGATATCAGCTTCTTTGGCTGATCACATCACTGATCAGGCTTTACTCCGCCTATCTGACACCAACATATCGCCCGCCTTTTATCAGGGAAATCAGAGACGCCACGATTTTGTTCATATTCTCTGTCTGGATATCCATGGTTTTCGAGGCATCTTCGATACCTTTGGAGTGGTCAACATTTGTCTGGGTCACTAAATTCATCTTTACGACGATTCCGTACAATTGTTCGATTCCCTGCGCCTGTTCGTCAGAAGCGATGTCAATCTCATGAATCAGGTTTCCGATTTTTTCGGCGCTTAACGCCACTTCGGAAAACGCCTCACTCGTTAATGATACCAGCTTTGAGCCATTCTGTATTTTTGTGACGGTATTTTCTATAAGTTCCGAGGTATTTTTTGCAGCATTGGCAGAGCGTATCGCCAGATTTCTTACTTCATCCGCGACTACCGCAAATCCTGCACCTGCTTCTCCTGCCCTGGCCGCCTCAACAGCAGCATTCAATGACAGCAGATTGGTCTGAAATGCGATTTCGTCAATTGTTTTGATGATTTTGGAGATTTCCTCACTTGACTGACTGGTTTCATTCATGTAAGTGGTCAATTCCTTGACAGACATTTTGGCCTTTTCAACAACATCTTCCACTTCTTTCATGAAATGACTGACCTGATTTGCATAATCCGCATTTTGGCGAGTCATGGTGGATAGCTGATCCAGTGAAGATGTGCCTTCTTCGATGGTATGCAATTGTTCCGAAGCTCCCTGCGAAAGCTGCTGACTTGCAGATAAGACATTTTCGGACGCAGAAGATACGTTTTCCGTGCTTTCATTTAAACCGCTGACCACATGGCTGAGAAGATGCGTAATTGAGCGAATCACCCCGATGCTCAAGATCGTGAGAAGCAGGATCGTCATCAAAACAGACAACAAACTAAGCTGATGTCCCTTTTCCTGAATAACAGACATGTTTTCTTTGATTTTTTTTGTAGCTTTCTGAATATGATGTTTCAATTCTGTATTATTTTTTTCGAGTTCCGCGGTCAATAATTTTACCTGTTTCCATTCTGAATAGACTTGGTTTATCGTATATTGAATGGTTTGTCGTTTTTCGACAATTTTTTTCCAAATATCTGTATAGCCCGCTTCATTGACGGCAAGAACTATTCCGCTTGTATTATTAAAACTGATTTCCATATTTTTTGACAAGGCGTGATGTTCTTTTTCGAATTTATCCCTGTCGGAAAACATGAACAGTTCATTGAGGTTCAACAGAGAAGAAGCGGAATAACTCATAATTTCCTTTAGCCCGCTTCGCAATCCCACTTTTTTTTTCGGCAGATCAATTCCTTGTATAATTGTAAGCTCTGTTTCTTCCTTAATAATTTTTTCAATCGCTTTTTTCAGGTAATCATCGCTTTCATTGAAATGAAATACCAAACTGGCCCTGTTTTTTGACAGGCCGAGGACGACTTCAGCGACCTTTTCAAACAGATCGCGGTGGCTCTTTGCCGAGTCCCTGATGTTAATAAATTCCTGACCTCCTATGCTGATCTCAAGCTGTTCCGTGTTTTTTAAAATTTCATCAATCCTTTTGGATTGTTCCAATATATGTTTTAATATATTTTCACTTGGCTGAGTTATATATTTGGTTTCGAGCAGCATCCGTTCCGTTATATACCAAGCGATCTCACTTCCATACTGACTCAGTTGAACTGCCTTATTTCCTTGAATATTAATATACAGGTCTATGCCTTTCACTAAACACAAAGCCAGCAGTCCTAATACGGGCAACAGGGTAATTTTGATTCCGATACTATAGCGATTTCCAATTATATTTATATGTTGCTTCATTCATGACCTCCCCATATGATCACCCTGCCAACAGATAACGGGAAACAGTATCCGTGTCATTTACAGATGCTCGGATTCGGTAAAACATACTGTCACCTAAATTGAGCGATTCTTTGGCCTGAATATGATTCCCGGCTTATAGTATCAGGGCTTCGGCGGTTTCCGGGTTTTCACCCGTTGGGTGAAAAGTGTAAAATACACAAAGCCCTGGTTGCCAGACTTTCAGCCAGTTTTTCTGAAAAGAATCGCTCAATTTAGGTGTCAATCACTTTTTTTTATTGCAGCTTCGACTTCTTTTAACGTCATATCATAAACCCCTACTCCGACGAAAAGTTCATGGTTCGGAACTTTCATAATATAGCTTATTTTTAAGGAAAGTTCTCCGCTTCCCGGTTTGGGCCACCAGTACTGAGACCATCCCATTCCCTTTTCTCTGGCAATTCTCACAAAATCACATGCCAGACATTTTCCGTATTTGTCTTTGATATTCATCATATTTTTACCCACGAGTTCCGGTCTCAGGTGCTGTACTATCGTTCCATCCATATTGTAAGTGAAGACATACAGCTCCCCGTCAACATACTCGCTTTTCGGATCGCTCAGTAACGGGAATGCCCCACATCCCGTCCTTCTTTCTCAATCAGTTTGACGGATTTCCTGGCCAATTCCATGACGCGTTGAGGAGTGACCGGTTCAGCAAATGCGCATATGATGAATAATTGGAAACTGATACACACTCCCAGTATAATCTTTCCCATTGTTTTTTGGTTCATTTTCTTACCTCCTCATTCAGTTTATGTTATTTGTTTACCAAACTCATGCCAGATGTTGATGTATGGTCAGATCGAAAAGTTTGAAAATTCGCTTCTGAGGACCCTGTATGAACACCTGATTAAAAAAGGTGCCTTATGTCCAATAAGTTCCAGCAGTTCTCTGACGGTTCTGACGACCTGAATTCTTTTTAGCATGAGACATGCCTGTGTGATATTTTTTATTATGATAACAAATCATTTTATACCATTATAATTTAAGGTCAAGAAATTTTAATAGGTTATATGAATTTAATGGTAGTGAAACCGTGTTTTGGAACAAAGTTCACCGTTCCATAACTCAGAACAGAATATCTGCAAGGCCGATTTTTCCGCTGTTCCTTCCCGTTTTGTTTGTCATCACCGAATATTAACACTTTACAATTTGTAAAAAAAACCGACAAGTGTTCAGTCATATTTTTTTTAAAATATCTCATGCGTTCAGAATAATTGACAATCATATCGGACAGCTAATTATTGATCAATGATTACGGTCTGTTCTGGCATATCAATTGCAATAATTAAAGATTAAAAAAATCTTGATTTCTTCTGTGCAGGACAGGAGAATTCAGCAAATTTATTAACAAATTGGGCATACTACCGGACAAAAAATTATAACCTATTGAAATTATTAAATTGGGTATAAATGTTCGATTCGTTTAACTATCTGATTTTGAATAATTTAACAAAGATTACGAATTTTTCGTCCGGTAGTATGCAAATTGGGAATGACTCAGACCATTTTGAAAAAAGGAGGCCCCTTTATGAAAAAATCGTCCATTGTAATAATACTGTTTGTCGCGACTATGTTTTCCTGGGCAATGATACCTGATTCGGTGGGAAATGCCGGGGAAATCCTGAAATATAGCTGTTCCGCGCAGATTCGTGAAGCCTTCGGACAGGAGAGCCTGGATGCGTTTGCCAAGGAAACCGGAACCGAGGTCGAAGTCTATGTCTCTTCCTCTGGTTCTGCTGTGTATCGTCTGATGAACGGCTTCAGCGATATCGCAAGCACCACAAGAGGCCTGTATTATCGTCAGAGAGAAAGCGGATACGTGGAAACGCCTTTCTGCAGAGACCCTCTTGCTATTATCACCAATGTATCCTGTCCTGTCAAAAATATTTCCGAACAACAGCTTCGGGATATTTTCAGCGGAACAATTACGAACTGGAAAGAACTGGGCGGACCGAATCAGCCTGTTGTTGTTTTTATTCCGGGAAAAAACACAGCAGCATATAAAAATTTCGAACGTCAGGCCATGAAACATGAGGAAATAAAATATGATTACATGACATTCCAATCTACAATGGTCATTGAAGGCGTTAAAAATTTTCCATGGTCAATCTCTTTTATATCCCTCGGGGCACAGACAACAATGGGAACAACCAAAACATTAAAAGTAAACAATATTGATCCCACAGATAAAGATTATCCTTATTATCAGATATTTTCTTTTGTCACAAAAGGAAAACCCGTGGGTGATGCAAAAAAATTCATTGATTTTGCATTATCAGATAAAGGAATAAAACTTATGAAGAAGAAAGGTATGTTACCTGTAAAATAAACAGACCCGAGTCATTCCTGCTAATTCATGGGACTGCCTGATGTCCGGGCAGTCGCATGACTCGATGATCAAATTTTTTGACCCGATTCGAACAAAAAAACGGGCGGGTCCCACTTTTTATATAAAGCCTCTGCCTGTCCTCAGTCCTGATAAGGCTGCTGCTGAAGCTTATCATTCTGAATATATTTATAAAAATCGTTTTTTTCCAATATCCGCGAAGTCCGGATGTCTGACAGACAGACGTATGATATCCGTTTTCATATAAAAGGTGGGACACACCCGAAAAATTTGGTGTCCTCCAAGATGTGTTCACAATAAAAAAAATACGCCTGATTCCTGCTTGATCAATACTTTTCCCTGTGTTACTAAATTCGCTGATTTTCATGGCGACCGGACAGAATTTTTCCAATATTAAACAATACTTCGGACAGTTTTTGAAAATCAGGAATGACAAAATTTTAACTTATTGAAATTAAAAGACTTTAATCCTTGATATAAAAAAACGTCAGCCCTAATAAAAACAGTAAGTTACAAAAACTGTCCGAAGTATTGATTAAAAAAACAAAAAAAATTATATTGAGGTAAAATGTGGAATCAAATTAATCTGCGTATCCGAATTTATATTATTTTGGCTGCCCTGGCTTTTATCACGCTGATGGGAGGGGTGGTCACGGTGTGGTACACCTACCGAATGGAATCGCTGCTGACCGCCATAATTGATGAAGATGTGGCGGGTTTCCAGAGGGCAGAAGCATTGGAAACAGCTTTGATAAACCAGAAGGGATTTGTGTCTTATTATTTTTTGGACAGCGATCCGGATTGGCTCAGGCAGTTGGGAGAATATCGTCAGATATTCAGAAACCGGCTTAACAAAGCCCGCTCGCTTGTGAACAGTCATCAGCAAAAAGAAGCCGTCAGACAGATCGAATCCGTATATCTGCTTTATGTCACTGCCAAAGACCGGGTCATCGGACATTACAAAGCCGGAGAACAGGAGGCAGGCACCAGACTTCATCAGAAAGTGAGAGAGCATTTTTCCAGACTTTTCGATCTCTGTGAGGCATACAAAAATATTCATAAAAGACAAATCATTCAGACAAAGGCAGAAAACCAGATTCAGGCCAGAAAACTCAGGTTCATCGCAGGGGTCAGCATGCTGACTGTTTTTTCTCTGGGAGTGCTTCTCGCCTTTATCCTTATAAACCATATACTGGGGCCGGTTCGCGAACTGACACTGGAGGCGGACAGCAGGAAGGATGCTGTTCCTCAGTCTGAGGATGAGATCAAAGCCCTCAGCCGAAGTGTGCGGGGGCTGATTGAAGATGTTGATTATACACAGTCCGAGCTTGAAAAAAGCCGTGAACATCTTTTACAGGCCGAGAAAATGGCCATGGTGGGAAAACTGGCCGCGGGCATGGCTCACAGCATCCGGAACCCTTTCACATCAGTGCAAATGCGCTTGTTTTCTTTAAGCCGGTCCCTTGAACTGACCGATGCCCAGAAAGAGGATTTTGATGTTATTTCACAGGAAATTCGCCATATTGACAACATTGTTCAGAATTTTCTTGAATTCTCGCGCCCTCCCAGGCTTAAAATACAGCAAATCAGTCCCTCCGTGGTTGTGGATATGGCGATTCAGTTGTTGGAATATCGCCTGAAATCGTATGATGTGAATGTAAAAATTATTCGTAAGCGTCCGCTTCCGGAGATTCAGGCTGACCCGGAACAGCTCAAGGAGGTTGTCGCCAACCTTGTTGTGAATGCCTGTGAGTCCATGGAAAAAAGAGGGACAATTGTAATCCATGAAGAAGAGGCATTTGTGCAGCCGCTGAACCGGGTGGCGGTTATCCGTCTGAGCGATGACGGCCCCGGAATTCTGAAAAGCATACAGGAAAAAATTTTTCAGCCTTTTTTCACCACCAAAGAGGAAGGCACCGGCCTGGGGCTGAGTATTGCCTCCCGCATTATCGAGGAACACCGGGGCTGGCTGGATGTCAGTTCAGAAGAAGGTGAAGGCACCACATTCATTATTACGCTTCCGATTCCGATGAGTGACGATATCCATGTCCCACCGGCCTCAGTGCCAAAGTAAGTATCAAACCATAAATTTTCTGATACTCGGTAATCAAATTTTTTTTGTCATACCTGCGAAAGCAGGAATCCACTGTTTCCGCAGGTATGGCATCTGCCAAAAACGGACTCCTGCTTTCGCAGGCTGAGGCGTGATCTCAGATTTATTTCGGCGAACTCAGTCGGGTCGTCGGACGGAATGACAGGCAGTCCGGCCGGATTGGATAAAAAAGTTTATTAAGTACCTCATCAAATATTTTGTGCCATTTTTATTGAAGCTGATATTTGTTAATTCAACATTTCACATTATAATTTGGATACAAAACTTTTGCAGAGGTACTTATTGAGTGATATCTGTCCGGAAAAGAAACCCGGCTTTTTTTACCGGAACGATCCGCCGCCTGTGACGGAAAAAGCCGGGTTTCTCCGCTGCTCATAGAAAAAAAGTATAAAAAACTTTTGATCGGGTACTTATATTAAAAATCATCAAAATCCTCATCATCCAAAGGGATGAGAGCGTCAGGCCGAACCTGTTCTCTTTTATCCATAAAATTATTGTTTTCAAGCTGTGGTGAAACTTTTTCAGGGACAGACGCTGTTTTTTTATTTGGCTCCTGCTCCGAAGGTTTATATCCCCTTTTTGCATAACTCTGTCGGCGTTTGCCTGCCATGACAGCCAACTCTTCAACAAATTCATTCATTTGTTCTGCCCGGGCATTCATTTCCTCAGATGTGCCTGCCAGCTCCTCTCCTTTGGATGCATTTCCCTGAACAACTTTATCCATTTTGATCACTGCCTGACTGACCTGACCAATTCCATGTGCCTGCTGGTTCGAACTCACAGCAACTCCTCCCACCAGTTTGCTGACTTTATGAGAATTCGCTTCCACGCTGGCGAAAGTCTGATTTACCATTGAAACAAATTCCGAGCCGTCCTGCACCTTGCTGATGGTACTCTTGATAATCATGGCAGTATTTTTTGATGCCTCGGCCGACTGCATGGCAAGATTTCTCACTTCATCGGCCACCACGGCAAATCCTGCTCCGGCTTCTCCTGCTCTGGCTGCTTCCACTGCGGCATTCAGTGCAAGGAGATTGGTTCGAAAAGCAATTTCATCAATGGTTTTTATAATTTTCCGAATTTCCTCACTTGCCTCGGAAATTTCATTCATGGATTCAATGAGCTGTGACACTGAAAGGTTTGCTGCTCTGACACCTTTCAGCGATCCTTTCACAATCTGGTCCGCATAGGTGGTATTGTCCGCATTTTTTTGGATCGAGGCATCTATCTCCTCAAGAGAGGCAGATGTTTCCTCCAAAGATGTGGCCTGATCCGAAGTGCCGGCCGCGAGCTGATGGCTGGTGGACAGTACCTGAGAAGACGCGGCCATAATTCCTCTGGAAGTATCCTGAAGACCTTTGATAACACGATCCAGCGACTGAGTAACAGACCGGCTCAGGAAAAATACAAGGATGGTGACGGTCAGCGTCATAAAGGATGTTATCAGAAGTACCGCGGTGACTCCTTCGGAAATTTCTTTTTTTAAAGTTTCGGTTCCTTCCTGACCCATTTTTGTGACATTTTGGACGAGTTTTTTCATCATACCCAGCAGAACCTCTGTTTGCGCTTCCATATCATCCAGACTCACCCGGAGGATTCCGGCAACTGTATGAAACTGCAAAACAGTATCCGTATATTTCCGGACATCATGTCTGAGAAGCTCCCCGTACTTGGCAATATCCGGATCAGATGCACTGAGGGTTCGGAGTCTCAGCCGGAGATCGTTCAGCAATGTCAGCATGGGATGCCCCTCTTTTTTCACCGGTGCTTCAAAATATTTCAGCCCCAGCCTGTTAAATCGGATGGTGAGTCGGGGAAGCGTTTCACGATATCCGGAGACCATGAAAGTCAGCTGTTCTATAACCGACGAATCCCTACCTTCCATTGTCAGACTAAGTATTTTTTGAGAAATGACTTCTCCCAGTTGGCTCAACCTGGTATCAATTTGCTGATTAAGCGCATCCATTTCCCGATAGGTAAGGTTCACCGTCTCGCACTGTTTAATAACCTCCTCAATCTTTTGTCTGAATTTGCCCAGCAATTCTTTTAACTGCATATTCGTAGTTTTTTCCATGAGAGCGCTTATCCGACGGATAAGATTTTCACCCTCAGTTTTTAAAAAATCTTCTCTTCCGAAAAATGTGCTGACTAGCAGATCCGAGTCCGCGGCCACTCGTGCAAGTTCTCTCCCGACCTGGGAATTTTCGGAGATGTGATCCAGCTGCACTTTGAATATTCTTGTCATTTCATCTTCGATATATTGAAATGACAACACAACAGAAATGGTCATCAAAATAAAAACAATACACACCAGCAAATTAATGAAAAAAAGTTTTCTAGGAATACTTCTATGAAAAAAAAAGGCTGACTTATTCATTTTTTTCTCCGTTTTTGGTATGACTAATCATCTGTTTTTTTCTGACAGCTTCAAATGATGAACATATCGGAATCACTTAATTTTCTGCATAAATTTCAGGTGATCAGCACCATAACACAATACTATTTTTTTTAACACAAGATTCTTGTTTTTGTCGGAAACAATGTCCGAATAAATTTTTGTCCCAAGCGCTGCGAGGTTTGGGAAACCTCATAGCTGGTATGTCTGATTTAAATACCTAACCATAAGTTTTTGATATCTGCCCGGGGAGGAAACCCGGCTTTTTTCCGGAATGATTCGCTGACCCTGAAGGAAAAGCCCGGGTTTCTCCGCGGTTCGCAGAAAAAAATGTATAAAAAACTTTTGATCGGGTACTTATATCTGAAAATTTATGTCCGGTCACTTAGGGAACTCGGAATAAATAACATACCCGATACAAAAACGTAGGGTGGGTGGAGCGAAGCGCAACCCACCGCACAAGGTGGGTTGCGCTTCGCTCCACCCACCCTACATTTTCGGGTATTTTATTTTTGGGGAAATCCCTTATGACCGGTCACTTCCTTGGCAAACTGTAAGTTTGGCACGCCTTGTTCTTGGTGATGTTCGTCATTCTTCTGTTTTTACCAATTCAGTCCCCAGCAGCGCCTCAGGCTGAGGAATAACTCCCAATGCTTTCATAGCTGTCACATTAAGGACCCTTTCCCCTCTCCGACTTCTGGTGACCGGGATTTTGGAAACAGAAGTTCCCTGCATGGCTTTCAGCAGCATTTTGGCGGCCATCCTGCCCTGTACCTGTCCCCTTTCAACAATGGCGAATAATATCCCATAGGTTATATCAGCCAAACGGCTGCCAAATGTAGGTTTGTCAAATGCTTTTACCAGAATTTTTACCACTTGTTTTTGTGCGAGAGGCTTACCGTCGTCACCGGGTATTCCGTTAAAATTTCCTATGAATAACAGATCACACTGTTTTCTGAGTGTCTTTGTCATTGCCACTGCCTCCCTGAGCGTCTTTGGCATTTTAAAAGCAACAGATTTGGCAGGATATGTGTCTGATTCGCTTAAAACCTGATTCCTAAGCGTCATGGCCTGATGGCCGTCTCTCATGATAAATCCGATGGCTCTGACAGAAGGAATAAGCTGCTGGGCAAAAATAATTGAGCGGTTGAAATGAGGCCGTCGCAAAATTCCCGACACATTTGAAGCCGGATATTCGTATGTCTCCGGCTCCGCCCTGACCCCGCAAAACATCACCGGTGTTCTGACTTTGTTTCTCAGATACGGAACCACAAACATGGACTGGGCATTGTCATCCACAGCAATGACGCCATCAGGCTGAAATTTCTGATACAGCATGTACGCTTCCTGTGCTTTTTGCTCACTGTCGTCCTGGTTCAGTTGGGTATTCATATAAAAATATCTGATTTCACAGGTGCCTGTCAGCAGCGAATCTATACTTTGTCTGATCTCTCTGTTCCACAGAAATTTTTCTTCATAGCTCATCACTACCAGGACTCTGAACGGGGCGGCCTGAGCCATTTGGAAAAACAATCCGTAAATACAAAAAGCAAAGATTCCAGTGAAATAGCACAGCTTTTTTGGGAACACTGCATTCTCCTTTTCATTTTTTTGCTGTAAATATTCTGATAATGACAATATGATATTAAATATTTCTGATATTCTTTCATATTCAGCTAATTATTGCTTTCATCAGTGAATGTCAACAAATGATCCGCAATTTTCATCTGAGCATATTGTCAGCCAAATTACAATATTCCCATTTTTGCTGAGAAAAAAACAAGAAAATTTTGCGAAAGATAAAAACTCAAAAGCGACACCTAAACAAATTTCGTTCTATAAAGGATTTCCTCAAAAATAAAATACCCGAAATACCCGAAATGTAGGGTGGGTGGAGCGAAGCGCAACCCACCTTGTGCGGTGGGTTGCGCTTCGCTCCACCCACCCGTTTTTTGTATCGGGCATATTATTTATTTCGAATTCCCTAAGTTACGCAGCTTTTTTAATTTTTTCTGATTAAGTACCTAACCATAAGTTTTCGATATTTGCCCGGGGAAGAAACCCGGCTTTTTTCCCGGAATGATTCGCCGGCCCTGAGGGAAAAAGCCGGGTTTCTCCGCCGCTCGAAGAAAAAAGAATGTATAAAAAACTTTTGATCGGGTACTTATAACGGATTCAGGGGGGGCAGCGGGGATGAGTGAAAACAGCCCGGCAATTCATTGCCGGGCTTTTTTTGCGGGTAACCATCAGATATTCGGACACACAGTAGATCGAAAAAGTTTTCAGGCCCCCGCGGGCAGACAGGACGGACGGGGAAGAAACCCGGCTTTTTCCGGCGGGAGCGACACTTCGTCCGGGGAAAAAGCCGGGTTTCTCTGTTGTCCTGAACACAGCCCGGAAACTTTTCGATCTACTGACACATACAAAATGGAACTGAAAACTGTGTCTGATATTTCTGATAGTCGGATTACCCGTGTCACTATGGGATTAAGCTTTTCTGAATAGAACGCAGGAAAACACAATATTTCAGGGTAAAATGGATTTTAAAATTATTCGGTGAGGTTACTCAGACAGAAACAATTGCAAGCAGAACAGGACAGAACCGCCGCAAGATTATAACTACCTGTGCAAAAGTTTTTATATATCTTTTTTTCTGCAAACTGCGGAGAAATCCGGCTTTTTCCTTCACGGGCGGCGGGTCTTTCCGGGAAAAAACCCGGGTTTCTTCCCGGACAAATATAAAAAATTTTTGCTCAGGTACTTACAAGCAGAACCGCGGAAAAATACGGATTCCCGGGAGCGGGAATTTTTATCTTCTTCAGGCTTACAGCGCTAAAAATACTTTTTGAAAATTTGTCGGATATCAATAAATTTCAGAAGCTTTGTCGGACAAGGCTTGTAACCCTGTCCGACTCAGCAGTCTGGCCTGACCCGGCTGTGTCAGCAGCTAAAAAATTTTTTCCGGACTGTGCAAAAAACCACTTCGTTCTATTTTTGCACTCCTTTTGTCCTGAAAACGCTTCGGGCTGCTGTGTGGATTTTGACAGGACAAAAACAAACAGATTTAATAATATGAATACGATTGTTCGAGCCCGGAACACCCCGGGGCCTCGGCCCCGCATATCGGGGTGAAGGTAAATATAACTGTTGTATCAACAGTGATGGAAAATACAAAAGGCCTGTTTGTACTCGGATCCGAAGGATCCTTCCAAGTCCCGTCGTAAGTGTAGGTATCCGGATATTGCTCTCGAAAAAGCTTTATTATTCCAACAGGGCTGCCATAGTCTTTTACCACCAAAAGCTCTGATCCCTCCACAGGCGGATTTCCGTTTTCATCCTGAATATATATGGTAAAGGTGACCGTATCATTCTGACTAAATTCTTCAATAGGTATATCAGGTGTGACCTCCATGGTACATTCGCCTGAAAAAAGAATGGGCATCCGAGCCATAATAACATTGCTAAGACCTGTCTTGCTCTCCTGCCAAAGGGGATCGCCAGTCTCCAGACCGGTTAAGGCTTTGAAAAAATTGATACCTTCTCCTCCGACATAAAGCGCTGTCGGATTTTCGGGGACATCCGGTGCGATGATATGCTGGGCAAAAAGGGTTGTATCATCCGGAGGGTCAAACTCAGGAAGCCCTCTGTTTGCCTCTCTCCAATCTCCCGGAGCCATACGGCCATCAGGTTCCAGGTCATGGACATAGATATTGCCCACCGGATGGGGTTCCTTTGTCCCCATGAAATAACTCACTGCGTATA
This sequence comes from Desulfonema magnum, assembly GCF_017377395.1. GTDB lineage: Bacteria > Desulfobacterota > Desulfobacteria > Desulfobacterales > 4be13 > Desulfonema_C > Desulfonema_C magnum. Next base: position 3,650,827 of record NZ_CP061800.1, read on the forward strand.
ACAGGTTATTTCCCTGATCTACCAAAAGGTCTCTGATGTGCCGTCCCGGATCCCTGGTGGTGCGGAAGGTAAACATGTCCCCCAGCTTAAAACCGCCCTCACCGGAGATGTCATTTATCGTGCCATCAATTATCGTGAAACTCAGCACGTTGGGAATGGTATAGGAACCTGTGCTAATATCATAACTGGCAGCCTGTGTTCCGGAAACCGTCCCCTCCACACTGAAGATTCCCCCCCTGGGCTTTTCTTCTGTACAAGTGACTGTCCACGTTTCAGACAAACACCCTGGCAGAACCGTTACCTTATTATCCTTCACCACACCGAGCCCCTCATTGTCCCTGCCCATGAGCGGAGCAGAGGCACTCAGGCCCCTTCCCATACCGCTCGTATGGGCGGTCCAAGTGGTACCGCTGTCATTGGAGACCCATGTCCCGGCACTTTTTGTTCCTGCATAAAGAATGTCATTTTCTCCGCCTGTGGCATTCGGATGCAAGGCTAAGACAGTGATATAATCGCCAGTAAAGGACCCCTGCTTAGACCATGCCCGGCCCCCGTCCGTACTTTTAAAAACATTTGTCGAGGTACCCGCGTACAACACGGCAGAATCCCTGTGCGTACCGTTCACTTTGACAAAGTCCTGAACATAAGCCCCGTACCCCAGACCGCTTTCTGTCACCTTAAAGCTGAACGTGTCATTTTCTTCAAAACTTCGGGAAGCGCCTCTCTCAACAATCGTAAAAGAGACCTCATTATTATCCGAACTATACGGCTCGTCATTAAAGGCTTTTAATCTCTGCACACCGTTTCTGTCACTTTTTACCTCCCAGTCAAATCTCGGGGGATCATAATCCGCATCCCAATGATAGGTCACTGTCCATGTGTCGCTCCTTGAACTTGCGGAAAGTGTGGGTTCTATCATGTAGCCCTTGCCCTTATTTTGCGAATTGGTGTAATTGCCGGCTGTATTTAGTTCTGTGGGTTCAAGCGGCTCAATCACGTCTCCCCATTGGAAATTCTTTCCGTCACTGGCAAAGTAGGTTCCGTATCCCTGGGTTCCGATCCATACATAGCGGTCATCAGGGCCGTCAGCTCCGTCATCATCACACAAAACCGTTAAAATTGCCGCAAGGCTGTTGAATATGCCGTTCCATTCCTCAGGCGTGTTGCTGTTCCAGTTTAAGCCTCCGTCCAGACTGCGATAAATCTTTCCTTCCCCGAGATAGCCAGTTGCTGCGTATATTGTGTTCGCATTATCCGGGTCCGCCGCGACATCATTGACATAAGGATCAATCCAGTTTTGTCCCTGAACGCTTGAAGAACGACTGATATTTTCCCAGGAAGCTCCGGAGTTCATGGATTTGTAAACACCTCCCCCGTCTGTTCCGGCATAAAGGATCTGATTGTGTTCGGTCTCGGGAACCACTGACAGAGAAGTGACATGGGTGGTTCTTCCCCCGTTAATGGCTTCGGCCGTCACAGACACAACCCCTTGCATGGGAACCGGACTCGGTGTGGAAAGAAGCGATGTTTCAGCCTGCCCTCCCTGTGTGACCGCACTGCCCGGCTCCGCAAGACCGCCTGTGTTATAAGTTTTAAATGAGATCGCCGTGTTATCCGGGATGGCATTTCCCCAAAAATCCCCCACGCTGACCTCGATGGAGTTATTCACTCCCAGACCGCCTATATTTACATTCCGGGCACTGATTCCGAATTCCTCACCCACGGGCGGGCCTGCTTCAATGGCAATCTGACTGGTGGCGGTGGTGACATTACTGTCATAGTGATAGGTGGCCTTAATACTCACAGGCCCTGGTTTGAAACCGCTTCGCAGCACCGTGCTGACCCGTCCGGGCATGTCATTTCCCGTGTTGCTTCTTTCACATTTGCATCCCTTGCTTTTGCACTCATCATCCAGTGCGGAACCGTCGCCACACCTGACCACCCCGTCATCTGTGCAGACAACTCCGCTGTGTCCTGAACAGCATCCCAGACAATAATCATTTGGCTCATATGTGATTTCATCGGGCGTATAAGTAAACGTTGTCGCTGTAATCGGTGAAATCACCTCTCCGCCGTCGGGTCCGCTGAGGATGACAAGGTCAATCCTGTAGCCATCCGCCACAGGCTTGCCCTCTGAATCTTTGACATCAAAAGATATCTGAGAAGTTGACTGACCTCCCGTGCCTTTAATGTTTATGGATTTGGGATTCGGGTTGGGAAAATCCGACGTATCTTCAACCATCCTGATAGAAGCCGGCGGCGGCTGAATCACGAGGGTCTCTGTGCCTTCCACATCATCATTCCACATTGCGGTGATCTCCACCAGGCCGCCTTTGGTGGAGCCTCGGAATTTAACTTTGGCCTCCCCCAGTTCATTGGTTGCGGCTTCTGTGGTTTCAAGTTCCCCCATATTCTGATCATTCAGAAAAAATTTGACACGCTCTCCCTCAGGCACAACATTTCCGTCAACATCTTTTACCGTTGCCGTGATTTCAGCCACCCCCCGGCCCGTGCCCAGAATCGAATTGGGAATGATGAGCATCGAGATGCTTCCTGAAGTATATCTCACATCTATTTCCTGGGTCAGATTTTCCGCTTCCACGCGAATCGTGGCCTCTCCCGCCACAGAACCGCTGGTGAGAATAACAGTGGCAGTACCGTCGTCGGTATTGGCAGTGGTCGTCTTTTTCCCTCCGAAACTTCCTTCTCCCTGAATAACAGAAAAACTCACGCTGGTAACGGGAACAGTTCCCCCCCCTCCACAGTAAAGCTGGCTGTGATTTTAGCTGTGCTGACCCCGTCCGCGGGAAGGCCCCCCTCGGGGTCAAGTTTGAGGCTCATACTGGCAAGAGGAGCTTGGATGGGTTCCTTAAATTTCACAAATGCGGTTGCAGCAGCGTTTATGCCATATCTGGCGGTCACTGCCACTGAGTCCTCCGGCTCGTCAGATGCAACCAGGATAACCGTGGCAATCCCTTTTTCATCTGTTTCCGCAGAATGGGCTGTCAACGTGCCTTTTTCTGTTTCAAAGGTAATTGTCTCACCTGCCACAGCAACGCCGCTCGCGTCATTCAAATGCACTGTTATGACTGTTTCTTCAGTCCCGTTCGCAGTAACAGAGGGCGGATTTCCTTCGGCGCTGAAGAGGGATACCCACAGAAATTCCACATCCGCTTCTTTTTCAACTTTTCTGTTCTCTACCGTTGCCGTGCCTTTTACCGTCACAGTACGATTCCTCTCCCCCACAGGCGATTCTTCAGGGGGTGGGGATATGGGAGATATCAGGGTGGCCTGGGCAACACCGTCCGTGGTCTCCACATTCGGTTCTTCAAAGGTACCGAGTGCTGACTCAAACGTAACCAGTGTGCCGTCTCCGGCCAAATTGTTATTGGCATCTCTCACTTTGGCTGAGATAGCGATTTTATTTTCTCCGTTCGCGTAAACCTTATCCGGATCAGCACTCAGGTCCATACTGGTGGGCGGACCCGGCAGCTGGTTGATATTGACCTCCTCACTCAGATCGCCGCTTTCGGCCCGGATCGTGACCGTCTTTTTGATCTTGGTACTGGTATATGTATATTGAGCATTGCCATTTGCATCAGTGGTCTGAGTCCCCAGATAAACAGGATTTCCCTCGGGAACTTTTTCAATGTTTCCGTCGATTTTAACGGTCCATTCACCGTTGCTTTCCGTGATCTCCAAGTGATAGTTCCCGGGTTCCATTTCCTTTTCTCTTCTCGCATCTACAAAGGTTCCGGTTTTCGTCTCCAGAAGTTCACGCACATTGGTATCATCATTTTGCAGGTAAACCGTGAGCTTCTCACCGGTATGGCTGAGGGTAAATCCCATAAGACCGCCGTTGCTGTGAAATGATGACGCGGTGGAGGCTCCTGTTCCGCTATAGGTATTCCCCGAAGGCAGGGACACCGACGGAATAATATCACTCACATCCTTAAAAACCACGGGAACCCCTGCGATGGGGGTAGTTCCGTCGTCTTCCGTCACAGCAGCGGTTATCGTGGTTGTTGTGGGAGATTTTCCCACACCGGTCACGTATATATCAGTGGGAGAAGCGTTCATTGAAATTCTGCCCACAGTGGTCGGGGCCACCGAAAGTCTTACCGTCTGAGTCGCACCTCCCGCGGAACTGGCGCTGATCACCACCTCTCCGGCGATATCAGATGTCCTGTAAGTGACCGTGGCCACCCCGAGCGTTGTCTGAGATGTCTGGGCGGAAAGCGTTCCTTCTCCCTTTGTGATGGAAAAACGGATCACTTCCCCGCCAACAGGGTTTTCGTGAGCATCTTTGACCAGGGCACGGATCACACTTGTGCTTGCCCCATCCGCCAGAAGGCTGTCAGGCGTTGCCGTCAGGGTAATTCCGCCCTGGGCCACGGGTCCTGCGACAAACTCAACCGACGTTTTTGATGAGACCCCTCCCGCGGTGGCCGTCACCGTTGCTGTTCCCGAAGTTGTGGGACTGATCAGCATGGCAGTGGCCACCCCGTTTGCCGTGGGGGAAATATTGGCAAGCCGTCCCGCTGTGGCGGTGAATGTGACAGTTGTGCCGTCCTTCACCAGGTTCCCTTTTTCATCTGTCACAGTCGCTGAAATCAGTGTCTGTGCGGTCCCATCCGCCACAATGCTCTGAGCGCCGCTTTTCACAGATACGGATCCCACGCGGGCTTCTATCAGTCTGATAGTTGCAGTTCCGAGTTCTGTCCCGTCGGCCGCGCTCACTGTCACCGTGACATTTCCCGGAGTGTCAGACGCTGTATAGACCACCGTGGCCACGCCGTCTGTCGTGGGTACAAGTCCCGAAGAAAGGGAACCCGTCCCCGTTGTCACCTCAAACACAACTGTGGTCCCGTCAGCCACGGGATTTCTGTTTTCATCGCTGACCTTTACCTCAATTTCAGTGGTACTCTTTCTGTCAGCCGTGAGATTCGGAGAGGCCACGGAAATCGTGGTCCTGCTTTTGGCCGGAGCTCCGGGGGTAAAGCTTACCTGAGCGGTTCCGGATACATCTTCATAATCTTTCACCGTCGCGGTAATTGTCGCGGTTCCTGTATATTTCGAACCGGTAAGCCACGCTGTGGCAATACCATCAGATGTGTCTGCCTCGACCTCAACGGTTTCCGACGCCAATCCGGAATTTGCTGAAAGGGTTCCTGATGTGGTGCGAAAGATCACTGTGACCGGTTCTTCCACATTACTGCCGAGAATGTCCACCACATTGGCTTCAATCCTGCTTGTCTTGGAACTGCCGGCCATTAGAACACTCGGTGTCGCAGTTACAAAAACCGCATAAGGTTCCAAATCTTCTATGCCGGTATTATAAGGCGAATGCGGCAAACTCCCTTGCTCACCTTCAAGATAGCCCAGCCATAATTTGTAAGTCGAACGGGTCTCTGTTCCGGATACCAGCACGCTTGCTGAGATTTCAGCCTCAATCCAGATAGCAGACCGCTTCTGATAAACCAGATCAAAATTGGCAACGCCATTCTCATCCGTGGTCACGCTTCCGGGGATCACACCTGCCGCAGTGTTCAGGGGAGTCAGCTCACAATCTCCGTTTTTATCTTCATTCAGTTCACTCGTATTTCCGCAAGGCAGACAATTATCACAGGTCAGATTCCGGTTTTTGTCCTCATTGGGATGCACGCTGATGTGGTAAGGACATATGCCGGACCCGTCCTGACAGGTTCCCCAGTATCCTTTTGCATAACTGACCGGCCATAAGCCAAGAGACACATTCTCATTGGCGACCGGGTTTCCGTTTGCGTCAGACACCATTACGGACATGGGGAGCTGATACGAGGTATCATTGTTGACAGATAACACTTTGTTGCCTGTTCCGATGAGTACGGATCCCGGGGTTTTTCCAATAATAACAGAGACAGTGTCGGCAATAAGCGTATCCACAACGACCGCTCTGATTGTGACGCCTTTTGCGTCCGAACTTAAAGCGCCGGATGTAAATGTGGCTTTTGCAGTACCGCTGTCCTCTGTCAGCACATAAACAGGTGAGACACTCTCTCCGCCGCCCGTGGTGTTTTCAATGGAGAACGCCACAGGCGCGCCCCCCACCACCTGGTCATTTTCATTTTTCACGGTCGCGATCAGGCCCACAGTGTTCACTTCGTCTCCGGTACTCGGGGACATATTCGTAGCTGTGGCCTGAAGCGAAATTTTTGCGGCTTTTGACGCGGAGATGGCTACCTTTAATGTATCTGAGACACTCGGCGTGTCTTCATCCAGAACCTGAACGGTAGCCAGACCGGCCTCATCAGAAGTGAGCAGGGCCGATGCCTTGTCACTGATCACAGGCACATTACTTAACACTTTTTTATCATTACTTAAAACACCCCTGCCTTCATATTCCCAGGTTCCGAAGGTGGTGGTAAATTTCACCTTTTTCCGGCCCGCGGCGCTGACTGTGATTTTCAGATTATTTCCGGTATGCAGGCCGGCAGGGTCTTCTGACGGCTCTGTAATGGCAAACTCAGCGCCCACCGAACTCACTGTATATTCCTGAGTGGCTGTGGCTCCCAGGGCTTCCACCCTCACCATGGCCCCCCCTGTTCTTGTGTTGCCCGTGATTTCCAATTTTAGTTCACCGCTGACATCTGTGGTGTAGGCTTTATAATCCGGGGCAAGCAGGTTCTGAACCAGCATGTTATTTTCCGTGACTGAATCATCAGGATCAACACTCTTGACAACGACAGGCGCTTCATATATGGGAATGTCCCCCGCGTCTTTCACTGTGACAGTGAGAACTGCTTTGCCAAGGTCTGTTCTGTTCGTGGAAAGCGTGACCGTGGTTCCGTCAATCTTCACTGGCACAGATTTCTGATGCTCGCCGGCCGACGCGGTGATAAATACGGTTCTGTTTTCTTTTGTCTCCGTGCCGGATGAAAATTCCACCTGTGCAGTTCCGGTGGCATCGGTTATGGCCGTGGATGCGCTTAACTGACCGCCTTCCGCGCTGAAACTGATGGTAACGCCTTCCAGGGCCGCATTATCAGCATCCAGGGCTGTGGCTGTTATGACTGCTTTGTCTGAATTATCTGATTTTACCGTATTCTGAGACGCGCCCAGGGAAATTTTTTCAGGCTCAACATCGTCAGTTGCTGATTTGACAAACGCCACCGTGATCGTCTTAGAAATGCTGCCGGCAGAACATGTGACCCTGGCATTTCCCGGTGTGTTAGCCGCAGTCAGAGACGCTCTTATTGCTCCGGTCTTATCATCTGTTGCGGTTTCATAACTCATTTTTCCGCTCTCAGCAAATCTGCCCGCAGTTGTGGAAAAAATGACAACGGTCTGTGCAGGAACCGGATTCCCCGAAATATCCTTTACCAGCGCGTCAATCGTTGAAATCGCCATACCGTCAGCCAGGATTTTGATCGGATCTGCACTCAGTTGTATGGAGGCAGGCGGAAACGGGCTTTCCGGTTCAGTCGTAAAATCTACCGTAATTGTTTTAGATACCTTTCCTGCGGAACATGTTACCCTTGCCTCCTCCGGAGTCGTTCCTGATTTCAGCTTGACTGCGACAGTGCCTGTGCTGTCCACGGTTGCTGTCTCATAGCTCATTCTGTCGCTCACGGAAAACCTGCCGGCTGTTGTGGAAAAAACAACAACCGTGTCTTTAGGAACCGGATTTCCCGAACTGTCCCTTATCACCGCATCTATAATCGCTTCTGAAGAACCGTCTGCCACAATGCTTTCTGGTTCGGATTTCAGTTCCACAGATGCCGGCGGATATTGGCTTTCAACGGTTTTGGTAAAGGAAAGCGTAACCGAGTCAGACACCCGGCCGGAGGAACACATTACGATTGCCTCGTCCGGGGTCATTCCGGAGGTGAGTGTGGCCACAACCGTGCCGGTGGCATCCTCTGTTGCTGTCTCATAGCTCATTTTTCCGTTTTTAAATCGGCCGGCCGTTGTGGAAAAAATAACAGATGTTTCAGAAGGAACCGGATTTCCCGAACTGTCTTTTATCAGCGCATCTATCATGGCCTCTGATAATCCGTCTGCCAGAATACTCTTCGGATCTGCTCTCAGTTCCACAGATGCTGCCGGATATTCACTTTCGGGTTCACTCGTAAAATGAACCATTACGGTACCGGAAACGCTGCCGGCGGAACAGGTAACTGTGGCCGCTTCTTGCGAAAAACCGGAAACCAGCGTCACTTTTACTGTTCCGGTAGTATCCTCAGTCGCTGCTTCAAAGATCATTCGTTCATTATCAGCAAATCTGCCGGCTGTTGTGGAAAAAATAACACTTGTTCCTGATGGTACGGGATTCCCCAAATTATCCCTTATCACCGCGTCTATCAATGTCGTACTCTGACCATCTGCCAAAATGCTGCTTTTTTCCGCAGTTAAAGATATGACACCGATATCCAGCAACATCATATCAATGCTTCCTGTTGTATAGCCATTGGCCGATGCCGTAATTATCACGTTTCCGGGTGTTTCTGACGCAGTATATTTAACATTGGCTGTTCCTAGTGTTGAGAGAATTTGACCTGACGTTTCATTCACAGAGACAAATTCTTCCGAACTAAGTGTTCCCGCACCCGATGTGATAGCAAATTCAATGCGTTCTTCCTCTGTTACGACATTGCCTGCCGGGTCTCTCACTGTCGCGGTAATGATACTTTCACTTTTACCATCTGCCAGCAGTTCTTTTGTCACTGCTGAAAGTATAATTCCACCGTTTTCCACCATAATATCTATGGTATCAGAAACGCCGTTTTCCGATTTTGCCTCAATGGTCACCGTACCAGATTCCTCGGACGCTATGAAGGTTACCATCGCCAAACCATTAGACGTGTAATCGTATTCAGTAACCTCATCCTGATACGGAGAGGTAAAACGCCCTGTACCTGATATCATAGTAAAATTTATAAGCTCTTTACCATCCACTAGCTCGCCATCATCATCAGCAACCGTGGCGGTAATAACCGCTTTGCTTTTACCATTTGCCGTAAGAGTATATTTATCAGTAGTAAGCTTAATGCTTTTTACTGGTTTCGATCCGTTTTCATCGCCGCCTTCATTTTTACCACCTTTTGACCCGCAACTCACGAGAAGCAGAAGCAGGAAAAGTGCAATACACATAAAAAACGCAGAACGAATACGTTTTGATTTCATGAAAAGAATCCTTTCTTTTACAAAAAAGTACAGGGAAAGCAGATAAGAAAGGGAAAATTCCCTTTCTTATCTGCTTTCCTTGTAACCGTTTCTATCCCTGAAAGTACGGGAAAAGGGATAAGAAAAAGAAATTTTTCCTTTTCTTATCCTTATTTCCTTGTAGTTATTTGTAATATATAATTAAAAAAATGAGAAGTGAAAAATAAACACACTCGCATTTCCCAATTTTCAATACTGAGAATGACGTTGTTCCAGCTGAACGATTCTGGGCGTGATAAATATCAGGAGTTCCTGCTTGACTTCCGTATCCTTGTCTGTCTTAAACAGCCAGCCAATAAGGGGAATTTTTGACAGTCCGGGAATTCCGCTTGTCTTTTCCGTATCCTCTGTTCTTATAATGCCGCCGATAACAATCGTATCTCCGTCATTTACCAGGAGTTCTGTCTTGGCGGTCTTAGTCGTCAGTGCCGGCCCTTCTTCAGTTTGAACATATACATCATTTTTACTGATCGAAAGTTTCATTGAAATACGATTATCAGGCGTAATGTGCGGTGTCACATCCAAATTCAGATCAACTTTCTTAAATTTGGTGGTTGTCTCTCCTGAATCATCAGTTGTCTGGTACGGATATTCAAATCCCTGGCTGATTGTGGCCGGCTTATTGTCCAGTGTCAGAATCCTCGGCGCGGTAATGATCTTTCCCTCCTCCTGAGATTCCATTGCCATGAGTTTTGCGTTCAGCAAAAACGGGGTTCCGGCTATTCTTGTGAAGTTCAAACCGATACTCCCCAAATTTGCGCCGGGGGGCAGGTTCACCGCCATATTATAGCCATATGTGCCACCCAAAAGATCATAGCTTCTTTGCGGACCGATACCGGCATTCGTGTCGCCCTCCTGGATTCCGCTTTCCAGGCCCCATTCCGTTCCGATTTCCTTTGCAAAATTGGAGTTGGCTTCGACGATTCTTGCTTCAATAATCACCTGCGGGGTCACTCTGTCGAGCTTTGCAACAATTCCTTTGGCTTTCCTTATTGCCTCATCCGTATCTGTTATGATGACCATATTTGTGCGTTTATCCACGGTGACAGTGCCGCGGTCTTTGGTCAGGACATTTTTAATATGCGGCATGATTTCACTCGCGGCATCAGAATAGCTTACTGCGATATATTCGGTCAGAAGCGGATCAAGGGCTTTTTTCTGTTCTTTGAGAGATTGTTCTTCCAATATTTTTTCCTGCCTCAGCTTCTCTTCCTGCTGGAGGGTCTTAACTGTGGCTATACGGATGATATCTCCCTCAAAGGTTTTTCCCAACTGATTCATTTTCAGAACCAGATCAAGTACCTGGTCCCATGGCACAGGACGCTGAAGCGAGAGCGTGACCTTGCCCTTCACGCCTCCGTCTATGGCAAAATTTTTACCGCTGACTTCCCTCAGGATACGAAACACATTCCTGATATCCGTGTCAAAAAAATCCAGAGCGATTTTTTCACCCGTGTATTTCTCTGTAACATCAGGGATCGTAATTTCATCATCTGTGTCCGGCCCCTCAGCATATCTCGGTGCCGCAGGCGGTGGCTGAATATCTGTCCTGACGCTGCCAGCCCCGGCAGGCGGCATTTCCGAGACCACGGGAGCCTGGTGGTCTGTTCCCATATCTGCGCCAGCGGAACGGTCCGTTGCCGGGGGGGTGTCAACATACCGGGGACCTGAAGCCCGCACTTCAGCCTCCGGAGTTTGTGGCTCCGGTTCCGGAAAACGAGACGCATCGGCAATTGTGCTTTCTTTTATTTTTTCCGGCCCTGAGAAACCGGGGACAGGTCCGGGAGATATTGAAGATGCCTCAAAATGCACCATTAAGAGATTTTCCCCTGATTCATCTGTTTGTTCAATAAAATAAGGCACGGCTTCACGCAAATCAATTTCAAAAACAGATGTGTTTGCACCGGGTTTTTGCACAGGAACAATCTGATCAACCGCTGTTTCAAAACGCTTGGTAAGCAGAGGCCCCTGCTTATAGCGATATTCTGGTATTCTGGCGTTAAAAAGTACAAGTCGCAGCTTTTTATCAGCCGTCTCAGTTATATCGTATCTGACCTGTCTCGAGGTCTCGAGAACAAGCGATGACTTGCCCGCATCTTCAGGTACAAAAACGATCAGATCCACCGACGCGGGTTTGCCGGATTCAGGCGATGACGCCAAGCCGGATCTGACATCCGAAGGCATCGTACCTGAAACCTGACCATCTGACCGCGACCGGGAATCTGTCTTGCCAACTTGGATGACAAGACCATTTTTATCCGGATGCGCTGAAAATGCGGAAAGATAAGCTTTTTGCGTATCAATAAAAAGCCTGAGCTTATCAGGATAACTGTTGTATCGGACTCTTTTTATCCATTTGGAATCAACAGGAAACTCGTGTTCCTCGTAAAGACCGCGGACATTAAATATGTCAAAAACAATGCTGGGAGGATTTTCAACCGCGGATGCTTTGTAATCAGTTATTGCACCGTCCCCCCTTACCGTAATAATGATACTGTCTTCCATCTGGGTCGCATATACGGATTGCAGGCGTGTGGCTTCAGGATATTTCACTCCGGATTTCGGACTGTAAGCCTCTTCCATGGTCCTTTTGCTTTCCGCTCTCAGCCTGTCGCTTTGCGCACCCACAAAAATCTCAAGACCCGCTTCAACAGGATAAGCCCAGAAAGCGGAAAGATATGGTTTTTTGGTGTCAAGTACAAGCCGAACTCTGTCAGAATAACCGAAGTATCGGACCTGTTTTACCCATTCGGAGTTGACCGCGACCCGTTTTTCATTTGAGTAAGGACTTCTCACATTAAATATGTCAAAAACAATACGGGCAGGGCTGGCAATGGTGAATACTTTGTAATTTGTTATGGCCCCGTCTGCCCCGACAAAAACTTTTAAACTGTCTTTCAACTGAGTTGCATATACAGATTGCAGCCGGGTGGCCGTGGGCATGGCTGCGATTTGCGATTTGCGATTTGCAATTTGAGGTTTGTGCGTTCCGGAGGCAGGAACCCAGGCTCTGAGTTTCGGATCCCATATTTCAAGCTCAGGACGACGGGTTTCAGGTTCCGGAACAGCAGGGGATATCCCCGAAGTTTCCAAAGACTCCGGACTTCGGGGAGGACGAGTTACCCGGTCCGCATCTTCCTGAAAAAAGCCAGGGAGGGCTTCGTCAGCTGTCTTTACGAAAGATATTTTAATCCCTGTACCTTCACGACTTATATCGTAAGATATGTCTTTTTCCAATAAAATTTCGATTCTGGAAGTCCGCCCGTTCTGAGTCAGTTCGGAAGCTTTGAGTGAACGGATAAGACCGCTTCCCGGAATATCTGTCTGATCTGCTGAGGTGTCAAGACCTGTTTCGGAAAAATAAAGGATCACAGCCAGAGGAATCGGCTGTTTGACTGAGGTATAAGTCAGTGACTGATTTCCTTTAACTAAAACATTAACCGATTCAGAAGTCTCTGAAAGGCTTATGCCGGTAATCATCCTGAGTTGGGAAACCTTTTCCGCACCTTCATTTTTTCCTCTGGAAGTCACATTGGAAGCACACCCCGCAAAAATTAAACTCGAAATCAGAAGGAAGATAATTTGAAACTTGATATTTGAAACTTGAAACTTGATATTTGAAACCTGATATTCGAAATTCGTTTTTAACCATCCCTTATTTCTCTTCATAGTTTCCTCCCCGGTTTTCTAATTTCCAGCTTCCAGTTTCCAGTTTCCAATTTCCGGTTTCCAGTTTCCAGTTTCCAGTTTCCAATTTCCAGTTTCCAGTTTCCAGTTTCCAGTTTCCAGTCATAACAGTTCTTCTCCAAAAGGTTTCTGAAGTTTCAGTTCTCTTTTACGAATGGTTATTTCTCCTGAAAAGTCTTCGTCTTCTTCTTCAACAATGACTCTGTCTCTTAAAATTTCTGAGACTTTCCCTTCATGGATTCCGATATATGTTCCCTCGTTAATAATGTATCCTTTACCAGAGGCTTCTTCCACAAGCGCCCTGTTTCCACTTTCAGCATGGATGATTCCCACTAATTTTAACTGACTCAGATCAACCCTTTCAAGCGGGGTGCGGGGGGTACGTTTTTTTATTCTTTTTATTTGCTTTTTTCCCCTTTTTTTTGCTTCCTCCGCGTCTTTTGCCTTCTTTTCCAGTTCAGCTTTTGTGACGCCCTTTTCTTCTTTGAACAGAGGCTCGAACGGATCCACCTTTCCTTTCGGATTATATTCTTCCGATTTACCAGCAGATTTATCTTCAGACGCCCTCTTGGAGTCGCGACCCAGTGAGGCGGTTATAAAATCTGGCAGTTTTTCATCGGATTTCTCCGCTTTGACGGATTTTTCGGATTTGACGATTTCTGAAGCATCCTTTTTCATTTTATCTTTCTTCTCTGCTATTTTCAGGTCAGGCGGCGATTTATCCGGTTTAGCTGATTTACCGGATTTTGCAATTTCTGAGGCACCTTTCTCAGATTCATCTGTTTTTTTATCTGCTCTGGCTGATTTGGCAGGTTTAATTTTTTCAGAAGCATCAGTCTGTTCCGGCTTTATATCCGTGTCTGTCCTGGCAACTGGTTCTGCCGGGGCCTTTTGAGATTTTGGAGAAGAGGCCACGGGTTTCTGAGCCTTATCTTTTTCATCAGCAACAGTCTTTTTTGCTAACGGTGCTGAAACAGATTTTTTTTCCGGTTCCGGTTTTGTTGCCTTTATCTCCGGAGCTGCCGGCTTCTCAGACGGTTTGGTTTTTTTGGCAATGTCCGAAGTATCGGCTTTTACTGGCGGTAAAATTTTAGCTGGCTGCCCGGTTATCTTTTTTTTAATCACTTTGGAGCCTTTGGATGAAGAAACAACAGGCTCTTGTCCGGGTTCCTGTTTATCTCCGGCTTCTGTCACCAAATGTTTTGCATCAGCTTTTTTCAGCGGTTTCTCTTCCGGTTCAGCTTTGACCTGTTTTATGTCCGCGGGCTTTTCACCCGGGCTCTGATCCGAATCAGCAGAGGGTTTCTCGCTTTTCATCTCCGACACTCCGGTATCTGCCGGAGGGATCATCTTTGCCGGGTGGGCAGTTATCTTTTTTCGGATCACTTTGGTCGTTATCTGAGGTGAGTCAGCTTCACTGACGCTCCCCAAAAAAACGTAAAGAAAACATAAAAAACAGAACAGATAGCGTATCATTTTATTCACCAAGCTCAAAATAAGAAACAATGGTTCAGCAGAAGGGGGGTTCATCATCAATGGGTCAGCAGATTTTGGTATCTTTTATAATTATTTAATTTTATTAAAATTAATCTGAACCAAAGCCTTTGATAAAGGATATTTAAAAATATTTTTACCGTGAAAATACATTTTGAAAACCCGGGTTTTTTATCTGAAAATATTTTCATAACCGGGGGCGAAAAACCCGAAGTCTTCATGAGCGTTTATAGTCATATTTCAATATGCTGCACTGCAGCTCCCTAATTTGGGCAACCTGCCCCTTATAATTATTTCTTTTTCTTCTTCTCTTTCTTTTCATCAGAAGACGAAGCCTTGGGCGGAGTTTCCACAAATTTGTAAGTGACAGCCATGCATGATACTTTTAGTTCATTTTTCTGAGTTCCTTCTTTCTTTTTCCCTTTTCCTCCTGACGGAGCTATGCTGATGTTTCTTATATTCACAATTCTGTTCAGCCTTGAAACTTTGTCAAAAAAAAGTATGGCATTGTGATAGTTTCCCAACACTTCTACTGAGATGGGAATATCAGTGTAAAAGCTTGGTTTTTCTTCTGTTCCTTTTTTCTTTTTCTTCTTTTTTACTTTCTTTTTTGTTTCCGGCCTGAAAAGCAAAAATTCCATGTCCGCATCCTGACCCGCGTGGGAGATGTTTGTCAGAAGGCCCGGTATCTCATCACTCTCGGGAAGCGCTTTTTTTGCAATATTAAATTGAACTTCTACGTCTTTCATCTGTTTTTTGAATTTATCAAGCTCTTTTGCCTTCCGTATGGCTTCTTTAAGTTCAGCTTGCATTTTCTTCAGTTCAGTGGTCAGTTTGTTGATATCATTGTATTGGGGAAGATAAGAAAAATATACAAAAGGTGCAGCGATAAGAATAAGAGTTACAACACATATGACAATTCTGACAGGTTTTGACAGCTTTTCTATTTTTTCAACAAGAGGATCAATGGATTTGGAGAGGCTCATTTTTTATTGCTTTGCTTGTGTCGGGTGACGGATTTTTATTAGTTTTTGGGAGCATTTTTTTGTTTACTTTTTTCGCTCTGTTCCACATCAGCCTTCTGACATTCAATTTGAAATTTTTTAAGGCTTATATCCGGCTTGTTTTTACCACTTTTGATATTCATTTGCATCAGCAACGCTAATTTTATATTGGTAAAGAGATTTGCTCCATCCTGTTTTGCATTCTCAAGGCGGAGCATGAAATCAGCCACGGTTTTATTATCTAAAGCAATCCCTTCAATTTTAATATTGACAATAATCTTTTCTTTTTGTTCTTTTTCACCCTCTTTTTTTTTCTTTTTTTTCTTTGTTTTCTTTGGGATCTGATCAATGGCCTCAAATTTGGTAAGCCACATCCGATTCTCAACCGCCGTTTTTGTCAGAGAGTCAAGAAGACGAAAAGCTGCATAACGATCCGTGTCAAGCTTTTTTATAACTTTCAGCTTTTCCTTCAGAACAGCCATTTTTTGTTTGATTTTTTCAACTTTTTCGACCTCTTTGTTATATCTGACAATCTCTTTCTGTGTTTTTTCTTTTTCGGTTTTCAGCGCGTCTATTTTACCGCTGAACCAGAAATGAAAATACCCCAGGACACAGGTAAAGGCCGCAATAATGAAAAGGAAAATAATAATCTGATTGCGTACGTTCTCTTTTATTTGAGCTGCCCGGTAAGGCAGCAGATTAATTCGTATCATTTGTCTTTTCTATTGAAAATTGAATAGTTGAATATTGTGCTGACAAATCTTCAGTTCTCAATTTTCAATTTTATTTGTCTCCGGCTCTTCTCATAGCAAGTCCCAGACAGATAGCAGCCTGCGGCGATACCTTTTCAAGATATGAGGGATCAAATTCACTGCCTGTGGAAATGCTCTCAAACGGATTGATAATTTCAACTTCAGTTGTCGCCTCTTCGGCCAGAACCTCACGAAATCGCTTAATATTGGCCCCCCCTCCGCTCAGAATTATCCTTTTTATATGATCTCCGGGGTATGTGGAATAAAAAAAATCAAGGGCATGTTTGATCTCCGTATACCAGTCCGTAACAACTGAAGAAATAATTTCAACCACCTCTTTGGCCGGAAGTTCGTCTGATTCGCTGTTTTGGTACATTTTTTCAGCTTCTTCCACAGAACACTCCATACGCGAAATAATCTGCTGGTTTATCTGCCGGCATCCGAGGGAAACATCCCGTACCAATACGCTAAGACCGTTTTTCAGAATATTCAGCGTTGTTTTATTGGCTCCGATATCAATGAGCGCGACACTTTCATCCTCTGTATCATAATTCGCTTCATAGATATTTTGCAAGGCAAATGCGTCCACATCCATAATACAAGGGTTCAGATTGGCCATTTGGATCAGGTTGGCATAATCGTTCACCATTTCTTTTTTGGCCGCGACCAGAAGCACGTCCATGTCGTCCGAATTATCTATATTTTCCCCGAGTATCTGAAAATCAAGGTTTACATCGTTGATATCAAAGGGAATATATGTTTCCGCTTCCTCCTGAATTTGTTCATGAAGTTTTTCTTCATCCATGTTGGGAAGGGTAATTGTTTTGACAATAATCGAATATCCCCCGATGGAAGTGGCAACATTCGGGTCTTTTATTTTATACATCTTGAAGAGCTGACGGATGGAACCGGCAACCGCTTCAGGATTCTTAATGGTCCCCTCTTCGATAAGCCCCGGTTCAATATCGCTCATGCCGAATTTTTTCAGTTCATATCCCTGTTTTGTATCTGCAAGCTCGGCAATTTTTAAAGTCCTGGAGCCTATATCCAAACCAATAATACAAACTTTCTTTTTTCCAAATGCCATAATATATGCCTAATTGTCAAACATCTTGTTTTATCTGTCAGGTGTGACTGTCCGGCTTAAACTCGGACAACTTGTGACAGTGCCTCACAGCGATAATCTGAGCAGGTGAAATTGTATGGTAAAGCGTCAAATCCTTCAAAAGTGATCTGTCAAACTTAATTCAGTCGGGTGGCAGGTGCTTAATTTCTTTTATCATAGTCAGAGCGAATGAAATTTGTATTCAGATGGTCTGCTCTCCTGCTGCATATATCTTTATTATTTATCTCAAAACATAAGATATAAATCAAGACGATAAAGCGTATTCAAAGAAATATTCCGCATTTTTATTTTTGACATATGATATCCGTAACATCCCGCTTGCTTCAGACTTATGAAATCAGGATTCCGGATTTTCTTAAAGCGTTTTTAATAACAGTTCAGAGAAATATCGTCAAGAAAAAGGATACAACCCTCTTTTTTTGTAAAATGAAAAAGAATACATTTATAACATATCGTATTTTAAATACATAAGTATCTGAACAAAAAAATTGGGAAATCTCAGGATGTTATTTCTATATGTAAGTGCCTGACCATAAATTTTCAATATTTGCCCGGGAAGAAACCCGGTTTTTTTTTACCGGAATGATCCGCCCCCCGTGAAGGAAAAACCCGGGGTTCTCCGCTGTTCGCGGAAAAAATATCTGTAAGAAATTTTTGCTCAGGTATTTATATTACTATACAAAAAATTGGACAATTTTTACAAATCAAAAATATATAAAACCTTAACCCATTCAAATAAAAGAATTTATTTTTAAAAAATCTGCAACCTCCATAAAAAAAGTGAGTAGCCTTCATTTGTCAGCCCGCACTTTGTGGCAGAACAATTTTGCAAATCGGATTCTGAGCCTGTCTGCCTGTTCCGTTCCCGATCTTATTCCCACGCGGAAGCATGGGAAATAAGATGAGACAAAATCAGCGGACCGAAAATCCTTTCCGGAGTGCAAAAATAGAGCGAAGCGGTTTTTTGCAGCAGACCGAAAATCCTTTCCGGAGTGCAAAAATAGAGCGAAGCGGTTTTTTGCAGCGGACCGAAAATCTTTTCCGGAGTGCAAAAATAGAGCGAAGCGGTTTTTTGCAGCAGACCGAAAATCTTTTCCGGAGTGCAAAAATAGAGCGAAGCGGTTTTTTGCATCCTGCCACGGTGGTGCAAAAAACCGCTTCGCTCTATTTTTGCACTCCTTTTGTGCTGAAAACTTTTTGAGTGACGTTTTCGGCCCGTTCCCCCTTGACTTTAATAACCATAGGCTTTATCATAAAAAATTCGTACAGTTATAAGTTCTGGTAATATATTGAAGTCACAAATACGGGTAAAATGCATTAAAAACATTTATAATCAATCAGTTAAACAGATTATAAATACGATTTCGGTACTGCTCTCCCGCGCGGGACCGGGATGAATTTTTTTTGATCGCTATTTTTTATATGACTGAAATATCAGAAGAAAAAGTAAAGCCTTTCAGGCTGGTAAAGTATTTCAGCTTTACAAGTTTCATTGTTATTTTTCTGGGAACGCTTGTGCTGTCTTTCCTGAACACCCATTGGGCAAAAGCCATGCAATTTGAAAAAAGTGAAGAATATGCCCAGCTTCTTGTGGAAAATCTTAATCACCAGATTTTTTCAAAATTCATTCTTCCTGTGATGATCAAATTTCGCAAAGTCCAGCTCAGAAACAAAAAACAATTTGAGCGAATGGATGAAGTTGTCAGAAGCACCCTGCACAGCTTTAAGGTGGATACGGTAAACATTTATGATATGAATAATATTATTTCCTATAGTTTTCACCAGGAAATGGTTGGAAAAAAAGATATGGGCGGTCCGGAGTATCATAATGCGGTTTTGGGCAATTTAAGCTCAAAACTGATCTATATTCCTTCATCTTCTCAGGCCGGAGTCTGGGAACAAATCGGGGAAAAGCTGGGTTTCTTTCTCGGATTTCCCCAAAAAAGTAAAATGAGCACCTTTGCTCCGATTCGTGCAGAAAGGCCTTACAGATTATCAGGCCCTGTGCTGGGAGTCATTGAAATCGTACAAGATCTGTCAGAAGATTACAAAGCCATTTTCAGATTTCAGATACGGGTGATCATCACCTGCACCATGGTTATGAGCGTCCTTTTTGTGACACTTCGTTTTCTGGTCAACAGAGGGGAAGGTATTATTCAGACGCGAAACTTGGAAAGAATCCGGTTAAAGGAGCAGCTAAGTCGTGCGCAACGCTTATCTTCGCTGGGTGAGATGGTTGCGGGAATTTCTCATGAAATCCGTAATCCCCTGGGGATTATCAGGAGTTCGGCAGAGCTTTTAAAGAAAAAAATGCTCAAATTTGACCCTTCAAACACCATTCCGAATATCATTGTTGAGGAAGCCAACCGGCTCAATAATATCATAACGGATTTTCTGGATTTTGCAAAACCCAGAGTTCCGAATCTGAGTCCATGCCGTGTTGATGAAATTCTTGAAAAAAATGTCACATTTCTTGCGTCACAGATCAGAGAGCAGAACCATGTCATTGAAAAGGATTATGGCAGTGACCGCCTGGAAATAATGGCGGATTCCGACATGATTTACCAGGCATTTCTTAACATTCTGATAAATGCCATGCAGACCATGCCGGGTGGCGGAAAAATCCGGATTGAGACCGTTTCGGATGATAATCATCTGACAATATTTTTTAAAGATGAAGGGGAGGGGATTTCCGAAAATGTTATGGAGAAAATATGGGATCCTTTTTTTACCACCAAAGATACAGGAACAGGCCTGGGACTCGGCATCGTCAAAAACATCATTGAGTCCCACGGAGGGAATATTCGATTGGATAACAGGCCCGTATGCGGTGCCAAAGTTACCATAGAATTACCCGTAGGGATTGAAAAGGGGAATTAAGCATGGAGACGGTTCTGATTGTAGATGATGAAAAAAATTATCCGCTCATATTAAGCGCGGTTCTGGAAGAAGAAGGATTTGAGACCCTGACAGCAAACAGCAGCCATGAAGCACTTGAAATATTAAAAAATTCAGATGTTGACCTGGTGCTTACCGATATGAAAATGCCTTCCATGGACGGCATTGAACTGCTTGAAAATGTCAAAGTAAAAGATCCGCAGCTCCCGGTGATCATGATGACCGCATATGGTACGGTTGAAAAAGCCGTGGAGGCAATGCAGAAAGGGGCTTATAACTATATTCTCAAGCCGTTTGACAATGAAAGCCTGATTATTTATGTGAACAAAGCCATTGCCATGTACCAGGTGGTCAAAGAAAACAGACATCTCCGCAATGCCGTCGAATCTCAGTACAGTTTCGGAAATATCATCGGAAAAAGTAAAATTATGCAGGATGTTTTTGATACCATCCGTAAAGTGGCTCCGGCCAGCGCAACCGTGCTGATCGAAGGCGAGAGCGGCACCGGCAAGGAACTTGTGGCAAAATCCATTCATTTTAACAGCCCCCGGCATGACAAGCCGTTTGTTGCGGTTAATTGTTCTGCCTTTGCTGAAAATCTTCTTGAAAGTGAACTTTTCGGACATGAAAAAGGGGCATTCACAGGTGCGGCCGCTATGAAAAAGGGACGGTTTGAACTGGCTGACGGCGGCACTTTGTTCCTGGATGAAATTGGTGAACTGTCGCAAAATCTTCAGGTAAAACTCCTGCGGGTGCTTCAGGAAAAATCTTTTGAAAGAGTGGGCGGGGTTAAGCAGATTTCCGTTGATATTCGAATTATCGCGGCCACAAATAAAGAACTGAAAGAGGAAGTCAGCCAGGGTCGGTTTCGTGAGGACCTTTTTTATCGGCTGAATGTGCTGCCTATTGTGCTGCCGACTTTAAGAAAACGCTTAGAAGATATTTATCTGCTGGTAAATCATTTTATAAAAAAATATGCGGATGAACGCAGATCCGATATCCCTGTAAAAAACATTGATCAGGCAGTTGAACATCTGTTTTACGATTACAGTTGGCCAGGAAATGTTCGTGAACTTGAGAATGTGATTGAACGGGCCGTGATTTTATGCCCGGGTGAGATTATCAGGGTCTCTGATCTTCCTAAGAATTTTAAGGATAATGTTTATAATACATTACATCTTGACGGGATACCCGCGAATGCAAAATTAAGCAGGACGCTTGCCATGGTGGAACAAAAAATGATCGAAAGAGCGTTGAAAATGACAGGTAATATTCAGGCGCATGCTGCCCAGCTTCTCGGTATTACAAAAAGCGGACTGAACCAGAAAATAAAACGGTATAAGCTGAGTTTTAAAGACTGAATTTTATTTTCTTATATAACCTATTGTTATAATATATAAAACATTTTATTAAAATTTGGGTTCATAATTTTGAACCTGATAAAAAAAGAATATAATTATTAAAAATAAAGAGGTTATAAAATTTCATCTGAAGAGGGGTTCAAAAAATTGAACAAAAATTCCTTCAGACCCGCAAAACCGATTTCTGTATTCAGCAGATATCCTGGACAGAATCCTTTTATTTTAAAAAATATATTCGTTTAACAATTTAAATTTATAAGATAAAAATATAAGTATCATTTTTTTCAAAAGTGACAGTATTATTTGGCAAGGATTTTGCATAAGAATGATATATAACCTAATAATTTTTTCATCTTTTTTTCCTCCTTAACGGCGAACCCGAATATAATCGGGTCGCCGTTTTGTTTGGAAGACGGAGCAGTGTCTGAGAGATGCTGACGGTGAAAAGAAACGGATCCTGTCCAAAACAGGATAAGGGAAAGATGATGTCAGAAAAATTCGGCGTCTGAGCAATCAAATTTTAATCAGATATCAGAATATAGATGAACAGTATCTGATAAAAGTTTCAGTTTTTTTTAAATAGCAACACCTTTTGGCAAGGAATTTGCATAAGAATAAATATAACCTAATAATTTTTTCATCTTTTTTTCTTCCTTAACGGCGAACCGGGGGGTCGGTTGGCCGTTTTTTTTTGTCCCGGACTATCCGTTCTTTGCTGACTCAGCAGGATCATTTACAAGTTCCTCTGATCGCAGTGTTTCCTTTACAAGTTCAATATATATGGAATCGCCATAGTCAGCAATAATTTTCTTAAAGGCATCCATGCTTTTGTCGGTGTTGCCCATCTCAGCATAAAGTCTGCCCAGATTGAAAAACGCTTCATCTTTCATGATAAGCTCAGGGGCTTTGGTAATCTGTTCAAAGTACTTTACCGCATTTTTGAAATCTTTTTTTCCCTCATACGCATAACCCAGGCTGCTCAGAATAAGGTTTTTAAAAGACGGGTTTGCATCAAAGTCCTGAATCGCTTCGTTATATAGCTGTATGGCCTTGTCAAACGCCCCTCCGTTATAGCAAACTCCGGCATATATTACTCTTGCCAGTTTTCCAGACTCTTTTCCGGAATAGGCTTTCAAAATTTTTTGAAAATCCGTTTGCACCTCAGCATAAGCCTCAGCCGCTGTCTTATCTTTCATTGCTGTTTCATATTTTTCAACAGCCTTTGCGACCAAAGCAGAAGCGTTGGTTTCAGCCCTGTCTGAAAAATACCGAATCCCTGAAATGGCAAGAATAACAGCAAAGAATATCCCCAGTCCAATGGAAATCTGAACCTGATGTTCCATCACAAACAAAAATAATCTTCTTGAAAAACTCAGAAACTCATCTGGTTCCTTGAGCAGTGCTTTCCGTGATACTTTCTTCTTAGCCATCGTTCCTCCGAAATTTTGCTTTTTAAATTATTAAATTAGAATTCGTTAATTCTCAATGATCAAGTTTTTCTGTTCCTGCATAGGAAATTATAAAACTCACCTTTGCTACAGGTATTTCGTATAAAAAACGGGATTCATAAGAGAGGGATTCAATCCGCTTCTTATCTGACTTTCCTGTAGTATCCGACCGCATTGATTATGACGGTTCTGGCTGCCGAAGACCTCCGAGGTTTCCAAAACCTCGGAGGTCTGTCATCCGTCAGGTTCATTTCGGTCAGGTAGTAGTTTTTCTAATTTAAAAAAAATAGGCACAGTCTCGTTTTTTGTGCAAGAACTTTTTTAAATAAAATTATTGATAACCTTGGAACTGGTTAAAAAAGAGTCATTTTAATCAATATCGTTCGGCATGATTTTTGCATAGCCGGACGGAAATGCCCGGCATTTCCGCATTTTGGAGAAATTGTTTCCGAAAAACGCCCGGCGGACATTTCGGGATTTCAGTTTTCCGGATATATGAATTCAGTTAGTTACAAATGTATGCAAAAATCGTGCCGAACGGTATTGCATTTTAATATATTATCCGCAGATTGGAAATACCTGGGCAAAAACCCGGAAAGAGCCTGTTTGCCCAGTCCGGGATGATACTCTGATTTTTTTATGCTCTTGCGTGCTTTATGTCTGTTTTATTTTTTTACTTGCTTTTTAATTCTATTTTTGCTATAGTTTATCTATAATATATTTTATATGGAAATATAGATTATAAATTCAAATTGTTAAAAAATTACTTATTCCCCGCTTTGAGAGTAAATATCCAAATAAAGCAGAACCCCGGTTCAGACCGAAATTTATTCCAGTTCAGACCGAATACCAGATTCAATCAGATTATCCATATTGGTTAACCTATTAAAATCCATTTAAATATCAAATTATTTTTTGTGGTTTTGCTCAGGCTTTTTTAAAGGAAAAAATGAACAGAAGCAACTTTGAGGTATTGAGATGAAGATAACTATGTTGATGACAATATAGAGTTCAGACCCTCTGACAGAAACATTAAGCCCCCTCCTTTTAAAATTATTACTTTTTTTCGCAGGGTCTTTCTTTAAAAAAAGCATATTATATAAGTTCAGAGAGTTCTTTTATAAATTGCTCAGTATCGTTTGTGGATAAAAATATATATTTTTTTTACTAAGGAAATTATTATGACTGAAAAAAATTCTGCGACAGATAATAGTCCTCATGATGCCCAGGATGACCCTGACATATCACGTTTTTCTTCTGCTGAAAAAAAGGAAATGGTTGCTCTCAAAAAATCTTCAGGTTCACGACCGTTTAACATTTTTATTTACTTTAAAAACATGATGGGAGTCATGGTGCTCTCGTGTTTTTTTCTTAGCATTCCTTCTGTAATTCATCAGATCTCTGAGCCTGTTCCTTCAGAAAGAAGAGTGTTCGGCCCATTTCCTATTTTATTGTCGGACTCAGCATCTGCGTCCTTTCCCTTTCCGGATAATATCAGACCCCAGGTTGATTTTTGGAAAAAAATATTCACTGTATATACAGCAGATCATGTGGTCATTCATGATAACTGGTATCTGAATGTTGTTTATGAAGTCATTGATATCGGAGGGAAAAATTTTTTAACGAGAAAAGATGCCCGGATAGCTGTGAAAGCAGCCCGGGAAAAATATAAACAGCTTCTTGAAAACCTTCCCTGGGATGCGCCCGAAAACATGACTAAAGAAGAACAACGAGTTTATTCCCTGTTTGCAGACATTACCGAATCACCCCGTTTCAAAAAAAAAGATGCCAAAGACCGTATCCATGCTCAGTTCGGGATTGCGGATACTTTCAAAGCAGGCCTTATCCGTTCTGGAAAATATATTGACACCATGAAACAAATCTTTGCAAAACAGGGGCTTCCGGAGGATATTGTCTGTCTTCCCATGATCGAGTCAGGATTTAATCCATATGCAAAATCTTATGTGGGTGCATCAGGCATGTGGCAATTCATGAAAAGAACAGGAAAAGAGTATGATCTTATCATTAGCGGGGTGGTGGATGAACGCAGAGATCCGCTTTTATCCACACAGGCCGCGGCCCGATTTTTAAAAAATAATTACAATATTCTGGGATCATGGCCTCTGGCCATTACCTCATATAATCACGGACTACAGGGAATGAAAAATGCTGTAAAGCAAGTGGGATCGGAACATATCGAAGATATTATCGAACAATACGAGAGCAGGAGTTTTCAATTTGCATCCCGAAACTTTTATCCCGAATTTTTAGCAGCCCGGGAGATTGTTACTCAACATACTAAATATTTTAAAGATATCGAACTTGATGAATCTCTGGAAATTATCCGCCTGGAACTTCCGGATTATGTTACCATGAAAACTCTGGAAGAATATTGTCAGATCACGGCAAGTGATATTAAAAAATTGAATCCGGCACTTGACCGATCCGTATTCAGTCACAACACGTTTATTCCCAAAGGATATCAGCTAAATGTGCTGGCTGACCAAAAAGATTTGCTGGCATTAGGATATAAAACCATTCCGGATAACCTGAAATACCAGTATATCCTCCATCAGAAGAAACACCGGGTAAGAAGGGGTCAGACACTTTCTGCAATTGCCAGAGCCCATAAGACTTCAGTAAAAGCATTTATGAGATTAAACGGTATCAGGAACCCTAAAAGGATCAGGATCGGACAATGGTTAAAAATCCCGGGAAAATACATTTCTGCGAATGGTAAAGAAGCACCAAAATTGAAAAAACAGACACGGCGCAAAAAGTCATTAGTCAAGAGCAGGCGGAAGCGCCATCGGGTGAAAAGAGGGCAGACACTGATCAGAATCGCGAAACTTTATAACACTTCCCCGAGGGCAATTATAAAGTTAAATTCTCTGAAAAACCCTCAAAAAATCAGAGCAGGACAATTATTAAGGATTCCCGGAGGGTAATTGATGTTCATATTTTTCAGAAGAAGAGGGGTTCCGAACACACCGTAACCGGCAATTTTCATAACAGTTGTGATCTTTTCAATCTGAGCATCAGCCCCGGTCTCATCAGCCGCCTCCCTGATCAGTTTTTCGATGTGCTTACATTTGCCCCCCCCGGCCCCAATGTTTGGGGGGGAGTTTGGGATTGGTGAACGGTTTTAATTTTCGAAATGAAAAGTATCAGACCTAATAAAAATAATAGGTTATAAAGAATATCCTAGATATTGTAAAAACGGACGAATAATAAAATAAATTCCGAAAACACCAATGGCAATTCCGGAAAACCGTCGGAACCACATACTCCTCTGCTGAAAGCTCCCATTTTCCAAAATCCGCTTTACTGCAGCGGCCGAGCTTCCTGCTACGGCAATGGGAATGCAGTGTCCGACACCAAAGAGTGTGATATAAAAGAGACCAATGACAATCTTTTGCTGAATGGTGATAAAGGCGAGAATCGGTGCAATAAATCCGAAGGTGCAGGAACCGGAAAGAAGGCCGTAGGCAAGCCCCAGGACAAAAGCGCCCGGGAGTCCTTTCAGTTTCAGACGGCTGATTGCGCGGCCGGACATGGAACATGCGCTTACCCCCAGCATGTCCAGCGAGACCCATATCAGAACCGCGCCCACCAGAATGGTCCAGTAAGGCCCGACTTCTCCCAGCATTCTTCCCAGCAAAGAACAAATGATTCCCACAAAGGCTATTGTAATGAAAAGCCCCGCGGTAAAGGCAATAGCATATTGGGCAGCTTGCCTGGGTTCAAGTATCTGGTTCTGTCCTCCCACATATCCCACGATAAGCGGAATGGACGCGAGATGGCAAGGACTGAAAACCACGCTGATCATGCCCCAGAGAAAACAGCCCAGCCCTGCCAGAGCGACTCCCCCCGACATCCATGTATTTACCGTCAAAAACATTTGTTCTAACATATCTTAAAATTCCTTATTAATTCCCTGACAAGTTTTTGCCGAAACAACAGGGATGCGGATAGGGTTCTTAAATTTTTTAAGGCCCCTGTTTTACCCCCAGTTTTTCCAACATACTCACAATGCTTTTTTTGCCCATGAATCCGACATGCCGGGAGACTTCATTGCCTTGTTTGTCAAAAAAAATCTGAGTCGGAATACTCCGAATGCCAAACTTCCTGGCTTGTTCTTTGTTCTGCCACACATCAATAAAGACGATGGAAGCTTTTCCTTCATATTCTTTCTTCAGTTCCTCAAGCACAGGTGCCATCATCTTGCAGGGAATACATTTATGAGCACCGAGGTCTATCATCGTGACCATGCCTTTGGTCGGCGCTTCGGGAACCAGTTCCGAATTCCCGAAAATCTGGCCTGAGTAAAAAATTGAAAAAAAAACACATATGACAAATATCAGAACTCGTTTTTTCATAAAAAAAATCTCCGTTTAAATTTACATCATCATCGAGCTTTAGTAATCCAATTTGAACTGACTCAGGTATTTGCTCAGGTGTTCCTGATTTTCCTCAGTCAGTTGGGGACAGTCTTCGACCCCTTTTACGCCTTCGGCAGCCAGCGACGCAAAAACCATACAGGTGGGCTGGCCGCATTCCCGGCAATTGGTTTTTGGTAATAATTTGAGGATTTCAATCACCTTGGGATGGGGCGCGTTTTCATATAATGGCTCAATCTCCTTACGGCGTTCCCATATTTCATTCATCTGGTTTTTAAGCCAGGTAAGAATCTTATCTGCCTCAGCCTCATCTTTTAAGGCGTTGACAGCGATTTTTTTGGCGTAAATTGTGATTAATCTGCCATATATCTTAAATGTCACGGAGGGCGGCTCTTTTATGAACTGATGCCCGCCCAGTTCAGCATTAAGATATGGAATCACTTCGCTAACATCTTCATCAAGATGCGCATGGCAATGAACATTCTGAAATGACGGATTGCAGTCGGCTCGGAAAATTTTTTTTCGATATCCCCTGAGTAGCATAAAGTCCTCCTCTGTGGCAGTGCTAAAGCATGGCTTTAAGTCCCTAACCATAAATTTTATGACTTTTTCTTATAAACGGGCATGACCTGCCGGTCACAACGAGGCATGAAAAATTTGTAATTTTTCCTAACACCTAACACCTAACACTTAACACCTTTTTCATATAAAAAGATCAGCAGCAAAGAAACCCGGCTTTTTTACCGGATAGGGCCTCTCCCCTCGTCGGAAAAAGCCGGGTTTCTTCGCGCGGCCCGTCTTTTTTCCGCGCACGGAATACTGGGATAAAAATACCGCAGAACTTTTGTCCAGGTGCCTACGCACTGCCCTTAATTCTCACTTTCGTATAAGATTATTTACCGAGCCATTTCTTAATATCCGCTTTTGCCGGAATTTTTCCCACACTTTTCACCTCACCGTCTATAATGACAGCAGGCGTTCCGAACACGCCATAACCGGCAATTTTCATAACATCTGTGACCTTTTCAATCTGAGCATCAGCCCCAGTCTCATCAACCGCCTCCCTGACCAGTTTTTCGGTTTGCTCACATTTGGGACACCCCGGCCCCAATACTTTGATATCCATTTTTATCTCCTTTCAGGGGGCTTGGGGCGAGGGGCTTGGGGCGAGGGGGGTTGTGATTCCCTGTTTATCAGTCCGAGGTAGTCCTGCAAAGGTAGTGATGAATCCCGTTCAGTTCCCCGGTTGTCAGGACACTGAATCTCATTCATCACTACTTGTGCAGGACTACCCAGTCCGATAACCAATCTCCAATCCCCAAGCCTCTCACCCCTCGCCTCTCACCCAAATTTACTTTGAACAACACTCGCTGCTTTGAATACCATCGGCGATCATTTGTTTGTAATCTCCCAGGGCATCATGGGTCCAGCAGTCGTCTCCGCCTGCGCTTTCTCTGAAGGTCAGCGCCATAATATAGGCCAACTCCCTGACTGTGGCTCCGGCTTCCAAAGCGCCCATGAAATGCTTTAAAAGGCAGGGTTTGGACCGATTCTTGATGGAAAGCGCAAAACAGATAAACTGATAGGTCTTTTCATCAATACTTCGTTTTTCTTTGTAAAGTTCATCTATTTTGTCAAATTCTTCTGCAAATTCCGGAAACCATTCAGCTAATAAACGCATATTTTACCTCCTCTTTTGAAACTTGAAACTTGAAACTTGAAATTTGAAACTGATATTTGGAAACATTTAGACATATTATCCAACTATCCAACCGTAACTCATTCCGGCAATGGTTGACAATACTACAATAATGCCGGAAAAAGCAGCGGTCTTTTTCACGCCCATAACGCCGCCAATGACCAGCATATTTGGCAGAGAGAGTGCCGGTCCTGCCAGAAGCAGGGCAAGGGCCGGTCCCTCTCCCATGCCTGATCCGATGAGACCCTGAAGAATCGGTACTTCGGTCAGGGTGGCAAAATACATCAGTGCGCCGGATATCGAGGCAAACAAATTCGCCCATAGTGAATTTCCGCCGACCAGTGCCTGAATATAATGTTCCGGTATCAGCGCCGGGTGTCCGGGTCTCCCCAGTGTGAACCCCGCGACCAGAACGCCCGCTCCCAGGAGCGGAAAAATTTGTTTCATAAACCCCCAGGTGGCCTGTACCCAGTTTGTACGCTCTTCTTTTACAAACCAGGCTTTCAGCATCACGCCAAGGATAACTAAAAGAACGGCAGTGAGGTACCATTTTGCGGCAAAAATAGCAGGCCAGATACCTGTCGAACCCTGGGCCGGTCTGGCAAAAGCTGCAAAAACCAGAATCAGCACCATGGTCAGGATGTAAAGCGTATCTTGCAGCAGCGTGCGCTCTTTTCCCTCCTCATCTGGAAAATAGATCTGACCGGTTGTACGGGCAGCATCGTCTTTACGAAAAATAAACGACATAAGAAGCCCGGTGATAATTGCAAAAAAGACCGCGCCAATGGCACGGGCAAGCCCTAACTGCCAGCCCAATATTTTTGCGGTGAGGGTAATTGCCAGAACATTGATGGCAGGGCCGGAATAAAGAAACGCGGTGGCAGGGCCGATACCCGCGCCGCGGGAATATATGCCTGCAAACAGGGGTAGCACTGTACAGGAGCAAACTGCAAGGATAGTTCCTGAGACGGACGCGACCGAATAGGCAAGCATTTTTTTTGCCTGCGCGCCGAAATATTTAAGTACCGATGCCTGGGAAACAAACACGGCAATAGCGCCTGCAATAAAAAATGCCGGAATCAGGCAGGTCAGCACATGTTCTCTGGCATATTCCTGAAGCATCATAAAGGCTTCAAGCCCTGACTGACGGATTACGGGATGGTCCCAGGGAATATAGTAACATCCGAGAAAAATGGAAATAATGATCAGTAATTTGGTATGTTCTTTCATGCAACATTCTCCTTTTACTTACAAATTCATAGCATAGCTATATGCAAATATAGCTATATATTGAAGGCAAAAAAAATTATTTTTTACAAATATCCTCCCGATTATAAAAAGGAAGCTTTTTCACCAGTTCAGAAATTTCCGGGTCGTCTTCCAGCCAGTGCCTGAGGTTTCCCAGAAGAGTAGCGGCATATGGACTGTTTTTTCCGTCTCCGAGGTAATAATTGACCCACAGACCATCTTTTTTAAAATAAACCAGACCCGCTTCTTCAAGGACTTTCAGATGTTTTGACACCGTAGGCTGGGCAATGCCTAACACGGCCTGCAATTCACACACACACATCACCTTATGCTGTAACAGCTTCACAATCCTTATCCGATTCGGGTCGGAAAGCGCTTTCATAACTTTGACAAAGTCTTTCATAAAAAACCTTTCATATTCTTGTATGGCAATATAGCTACTTATATTTTTGTTGTCAAGTCTTTATTTTTAATATGTGTAATCCAGGATCACAAAAGTTTTTCCGGAGTGCAAAAATAGAGCGAAGCGGTTTTTTGCATCATCCCGCATCAAAAAGCTTTTCCGGAGTGCAAAAATAGAGCGAAGCGGTTTTTTGCATCATCCCGCATCAAAAAGCTTTTCCGGAGTGCAAAAATAGAGCGAAGCGGTTTTTTGCATCGTTCTGCAAAAAACTTTTCCGGAGTGCAAAAATAGAGCGAAGCGGTTTTTTGCATCATCCCGCATCATCATCAAATCTTTTCCGGAGTGCAAAAATAGAGCGAAGCGGTTTTTTGCATCGTTCTGCAAAAAACTTTTCCGGAGTGCAAAAATAGAGCGAAGCGGTTTTTTGCATCGTTCTGCAAAAAGCTTTTCCGGAGTGCAAAAATAGAGCGAAGCGGTTTTTTGCATCATCCCGCATCAAAAAGCTTTTCCGGAGTGCAAAAATAGAGCGAAGCGGTTTTTTGCATCATCCCGCATCAAAAAGCTTTTCCGGAGTGCAAAAATAGAGCGAAGCGGTTTTTTGCATCGTTCTGCAAAAAACTTTTCCGGAGTGTTGTTTGCAAAAAAGCGCTTCGCTCTATTTTTGCACTCCTTTTAACACTTTTATTTTTGCAAAAAAACGCTTCGCTCTATTTTTGCACTCCTTTTAACACTTTTATTTTTGCAAAAAAACGCTTCGCTCTATTTTTGCACTCCTTTTACTGAGTTCAAAAAACAATCCCTAATTCCGAAAATCCGAAGATGTTTTTTTACTGAGAAATATGAGCATGACAATGGCGATAATCGCCATGATTATTCCGATGGTCTGGGAAACAGACAGGACGCCAAAGATAAAATCGCCTCTGTCATCCCCGCGGAACACTTCGATGACAGAACGCGTGATTCCGTAAATTAAAACATAAATCCAGCACAACTGACCGTCAAACTTTTTTCGACGACGGAAAAGCCACAGGAATCCGAAAATCATCAGATTGTTCAGTGCGGAATAAAGCTGGGTGGGATGAAGCGGAATACCGGTCGGGGCCAGGCTGTCAGGATGCGAAAACGTAATGGCCCAGGGAAGATGACAGACTTTGCCGTAACAGCATCCCGCGAAAAAACACCCGATTCTGCCCAGAAAATGTCCGAGAGCAAGTGACGGTGCCAGAATATCCAGTGTTTTCCACAGGGGCATTCTGTGCTTTTTCAGATAAATAAACGCAGTCACTGCCGCACCGATGAAGCCGCCGTAAAACACAAGTCCCCCGTTCCATATTTTAAAGATATCCAAAGGGGCGGAAAGAAACATTTCAAGGTTCACCACAACATAAAACAGGCGTGAGGCGATAATCGCGGAAATCAGGATATAAAAGCAAATATCCATCATTTTATCAGGGTCTTCGCCAACTCTTACCGCTTCTTTTTTGGCCACAGAAATCCCAGCAAGAAAGCCCAGTGCAATAAAAAGGCCATAAGTATAAATAGCTATTTGTCCGAATTTGAAGAGAACAGGATACATTTTTGATAATTGATAATTGATAATTGATAATTGATAATTGGGCATCCTTCATATTTGCCCAAAAGTACTTTACACTTTTGGTGATTTGAAAAAAAGTCCATTTTTTTTCAATCTACAAATTTTGTAGCTAAATAAAAGTAATATTTACAAATAGATATTGTAAAATCTACAAATTTTGTAGTTTTTTACACACTTCAAACATGATTAGCTAAAATTAACTACAAAATTTGTAGTTTTTTTTGTAATAGGTTGTTTATATTATAAAAATAATCAAAATTATCATGAATTAAAAAAAACATAAAAAATTCATTTTAGCTGAAAGTGTAAACTACTAAATGAAGGATGCCGATAATTGATAATTGACAATTGATATTGTTATGGCAATCACAGAAGGAACGGATAATTGGCTGCGCAATCCTCAATCTATAAGGATTGTGCTTTCGACATCGGTTCCCTTTATGCCTGCCAACACAATAATCAATTCAGACACTATTCCGGAATTTTATTTAAAAAAATATGAATCACAAAAACAGCAACGCCGACAGAGATTGCGCTGTCAGCAACATTAAATGCGGGCCAATGCCAATTTCCTATATAAAAATCAAGGAAGTCAACGACTTTTCCAAAACGTATCCTGTCAATCAGATTACCGACCGCCCCTCCGAATATCAGGGCAAATCCGGTGGCAAGCAGAGGATGAGTTTTAGGGGTCTTATTATAAAAATACAGGACAACACATGCGGCAAATGACGAGACAAACAGGAAGAGTATTTTGCGCAACATGGGATTATGGTCAGCGAAAAAACCAAAGGCCCCTCCTGGATTGTGGATATGCGTTATGTCAAAAAATCCTGATATTACCGTAACAGATTCGTAAATCGCCAGGGTGTTTAAAATGACAGCCTTTGTTATCTGGTCGAAGATAATAATCAAACCTGCAATAACCGCAAGTTTTATATACTTTTTTTCAAATATTGATAGGGTCATAATTTTTTTATGTGAAAGTGTCAGGTGTTAGGTGTTAGGTGTTAGGGTGTTAGGTGTTAGGTGTTAGGTGTTAGGTGTTAGGTGTTAGGTGTTAAGTGTTAGGAAAATGTCTCCGGCATCCATAAATCAGGATAGTTCTGCCATAAATCCGGGTACAGGACAAAAAGCTGCGGCGAAGGAAAGATACCCGGCTTTTTCCCCGGATGAGGCCATTTCCCTGCCGGAAAAACCCGGGTTTCTTTGGCACTTATCTTTTTTATCTGTACACAGGCCATAAATATAAATTCGGAAGTACAGACAATTCACAACTGACTATAAAAGTTTTATATTTCTTCCTAACACTTCAATACTTCGGACAGTTTCTATAACATATTGTTTTCATAAGATTTATATATTTTGCAGTCAGAGATTTAAATTATATCTCAAGTTTCGCACCCCTATGAATACCCATATATCAAGGGTTTTCACAGATAATTGGTATCGAAAATTTGGCTTTTCCCGTTTTTTGGGCCACCTGAAATCAGGTAGTTATGCCCCAATGCGAATAAAAGCTGAATCCGACAAATCCCTTTTTGACACAACTATCTATCTGTATTTATTTAATAAGTTAGGTTCGAAACTTGAGTTATATGATTTCAATAAGTTAAAATTTCAGACGCTCTTGATCTTCAAAAACTGTCCGAAGTATTAACACTTAACACCTAACACCTAACACCTAACACCTAACACTTAACACTTAACACTTAACACTTAACACCGAACACCTGACACTTTGAATAAAAAGAAATTAACCTTTCAGAGCCTCAATTTCTTTAAGAGCCGCCTGACACCGGCTGCAAACACCCGGATGTTCAGGGTTTGTCCCGACAGAAGGATCATGTATCCAGCACCGCTCACACTTTTCTCCCGGGGCAGGCACAACCAGAATTGACAAGCCTTCGATATCCTCACATTCATAGGCACCCTCGGGGGGAGCTTCTTCCTGAACCAGCGTGGCTTTGGAAACAATAAACAAAGACCTCAGTTCCTCGGCATATGAACGAAGGATATTATAAGCATTGGCATTCGCCGAGACAATAACAGCCGCATCAAGAGGATGTCCCACCAGTTTCCTGGCTCTGGCTTCTTCCAATGCCTTTGTCACTTCCCCGCGCACTTCAAGCAGGTATTCCCATTTCTCAGCCAGTTCAGGATCATTCCATGCTGCATTCGCAACCGGTAAGGACGTGAGATGAATGCTTTCTTTTTTTCCTTCCCGCTCGGGCATAAACTTCCAAATTTCTTCGGCCGTAAACGGAAGTATCGGGGCCATAAGCCTCACAATGGCGTCCAGAAGCGTATGAATGACGGTCTGGGCGCTTCTTCTTTCCAGCGGTTCAGGTGATGACGCGTATAATCTGTCTTTGAGAATATCCAGGTAGAACGAGGACAGGTCCACGGTGCAATAATTATAAAGCGAGTGATAGATCACATGGAACTCGTATCTGTCATATGCTTTGTGTGCTTTTTCAATCAGCCCGAGAAGTTTATAAAGTGCGAATCTGTCAACCTCCGGCATGGACGAATAGGGAATCGCATCTTTTGAAGGATCAAAATCATACAAATTTCCCAGGAGAAACCGACAGGTGTTCCGGATTTTCCTGTATGCGTCGCTTAATTGTTTCAGAATATTTTCGGAAATGCGGATGTCATCCCTGTAATCGGTTGCAGACACCCACAGGCGGAGAATTTCAGCACCGTATTTGTCAATCACCTGCTTCGGAGCCACAACATTTCCCAAGGATTTGGACATCTTTTTGCCGCTTTCATCCACAACAAAACCGTGAGTCAGCACAGCCTCATAAGGCGCTTTGCCGCGGGTGCCCACAGATGTCAGCAGCGCGCTGTGGAACCATCCCCTGTGCTGGTCGCTGCCTTCGAGGTAAAGATCCGCAGGCCATTTCAGATAGTCCCGCTGTTCAAGAACGGCCGCATGACTCACCCCTGAATCAAACCAGACATCCAGAATATCGGTTTCCTTTTTAAACGCCTTGCTTCCGCAGGTCTCGCACACAGCATCCTCGGGGATAAGCTCTTTTACGTCTTTTTCCAGCCAGATATCCGCTCCGTGCGCCTTAAAAAGCTCAAACACATGATCAATGATATACTGGTTCATAAACGCATTTCCGCAGTCTTCACAATAAAAAACGGTAATGGGAACGCCCCAGGCCCGCTGTCTGGAAACGCACCAGTCCGGGCGATTTTCGATCATGCCATAAATTCGCTCCCGTCCCCAATGGGGTATCCACTTTACTTTGTCAATCTCTTCAAGGGATTTTTTTCTTAACCCTGTTCTTTCCATGGAAATAAACCACTGGGGCGTGGCACGGAAGATCACCGGTCTTTTGCAGCGCCAGCAATGGGGATACTGATGGGTGATATCTTCTTCTGCAATGAGTGCGCCGACTTCCCTGAGTTTCGCGTTAATTTCCTTGTTTGCCTTAAATACGAACTGACCCTTGAAAAACTCAACATCATCAGTAAAGCATCCGTTATCATTTACGGGTGAATACACATCAAGATCATACTGAAGCCCGACCTCATAGTCCTCGCGTCCGTGTCCGGGGGCTGTATGAACGCATCCGGTGCCTGTCTCCAATGTCACATGAGGGGCCAGGATGATAAGTGAGTCACGGTCATAAAGCGGATGAGCGCACCGTTTCCGCTCAAGTGTTTTTGCTTTGATATCGGCAAGGATTGAATAATCAGAAATCCCAAAAGTCTCCATACAGGTTTCAGCCAGATCCCGGGCCAAAATCAGCACTTCGTTGTTTCCTGTGTCCACGGCCGCGTAATCAAAATCAGGATGAAGCGCGATCCCCAGATTTGCAGGAATGGTCCAGGGGGTGGTGGTCCATATCACAACATAAACCTTTTTGCCGGCCAACGCGGGAATGTCTTCGCTTACATCGTCTTTTAACAGGAATTTTATAAAAACAGACGGTGACGTGTCATCATGATATTCAATTTCCGCTTCGGCAAGGGCAGTTTTGCAGTCACAGCACCAGTATATGGGTTTTTTGCTTCTGAAAAGACTCCCGTCCAGGGCAAATTTGCCGCATTCCCTCGCAATAATGGCTTCATATTCATAATTCATTGTGAGATAAGGGTTTTCCCATTCCCCCATCACCCCGAGCCGTTTGAATTCCCCGCGCTGAATATCAATATATTTTTCAGCATATGCCCGGCACAGTCTGCGGATATCTGACTGGGACATTTCTTTTTTTTTGCTGCCGAGTTCCTTGTCAACATTATGCTCAATGGGAAGTCCGTGACAATCCCATCCGGGCACATACACTGCGTCAAACCCTGTCATCTGACGTGAACGGACAATAATATCTTTTAAAATTTTGTTCAGGGCCGTGCCAATATGAATATGACCGTTGGCATATGGGGGGCCGTCGTGCAAAATGAATCGTTCTTTGCCTTTTGATATATCTCTGATTTTATGATACAGTTCGTTTTCCTCCCAGGCTTTTAACTGCTCAGGCTCACGTTTGGCCAGATTTGCCTTCATGGGAAACTTGGTTTTCGGAAGGTTGAGTGTCTTTTTATAATCCATTGAATCCTCGCTTCAGTCCTTAAAGAATGAAAACTAAATAACAGTCATGACCTTGCTGGTCACAACAAAACATGAAAGTTTCATTGCTTTTCCTAACAGCTAACACTTTCATATAAATATTTCCATCCTTCATGCCATTCCCGGGGACAGTCATAATGAAAGTTGAAAGAGGGGTCACAGAACATATAAGAACACGAATCTGTGTGACATTGGGACAGCAGATTCCCGCTTTCAACGGAATGACAGAGATGGGTAACTTATTTAGATATCAATTCTGAATTTTAGTGGATGTTGGTTCAAAATCAAAAAGTTTAGACTCAAAACTATTATGTGTCAAGGAAAAGGTAATAAAAATTAAGTTTGTGAAATAACATGAATGAAAACAAAACAGGACAAGGCGATTCTCCTCCTAGCCCCCTGATCCGGATCATCATCCGAGATGATAAGGTGAAACTCGGTCACCAAGTTTTAATTACAGAACTCGTCAGTCGCAAGTTGTCAGTTGTCAGTCATAAAACATCTGATAACTATATGAAATTATTAACTTCCAACATTACATACCTGTTTCAGAGGTGTTAATGATTTCATCAGGTTATGAGAACTTGCGACTGTCGAGTTACAGAAAAAAGCCGAATTTTTTTGCCATTCACAGAAAAAAGTTAAATTTCTTGTTCAACTATCTGATTGTTCCGAGTGTCAAGTTTCACTCCTTCCAAATCGAGGTCTCTCTGAAATTATAATTAACTGTTTTTAAAAGCTATTTTTATTTTAAAAAATAATGTTTCAATCCATTTTTAAGAGATAAGTACCCGGACAAAAGTTTTCCGGTATTTTTATTTGAATCTTATTCAAGCGGATTCAGGGAATTTTACGAAAATTCTACCCGAAAATATATGTCCGGGTACTTATATCCTGGGCTGATGAAAATCACCTAAAATTAAGGAATAATTAAGTAAAAAATATGATCCCGATTTTGTTCCGGGCACGGCCCGGCTTTCAGACCCGGATTCATGGCAGCACTGTTGTTCCGGTTTATCAGACAGGCAGTTGCCGGAATAAAAATCGGACTGTTATGAAATTACTGTAAATTACTTATTTTCATCACCCCACTTATATCCTATTTTTAAACAGCAACCGGTTAATTTTTTTCTGATTATAACGGATTTGGGGGAGGGTTGCGATACCCGCCCAGAGACGCTGAAATTAACAGATTTTGCAACCAGTTTTCATGGTATCGGAATTTGTTGAGTCGTTCGGCCGGACTCTGAAATCCGTCGTCATATTTTTTCTGAGTGACCGGATTGGAGGGGGCAAAATTCTGAATAAGTGCCCACCCGCGAATACCCAGTTCGTCAGAAAATAAGGAACCGTGAAAAATATTCTGATTATAACGGATTCAGGGGAGGCTCCGATTTCGGGAGGCTGCGCGCGACCTTCCGTTTTCACAGGAAGCCGGACGGACATTCCCGGAAAACGTCGGTTTCCGGGGAAACAAATATCCTGAATTTCCGGTTCCCGGAACCCCGTGACGGACAGATTTTCCATTCTGACATATAGTAATTTCAGGATGTTGTGCCCTCCCCTAAATCCGTTATAATCAGAAAATATTGTGTGTTAAAAAGGGGTCTGTCCATTTTCCGCATCAGTCGGTCGAGCATATTGCTTGTTCTGAAAGCGCCCGGAAAATCATATGCGGCTGAAAAGGAAGCGAGATTCTTATGCACCTTCTCAATTTTCTCACATATTACGGAAGGTACCGAAGTCCTGCGGGCCCATTCGCAAAGCCGTCTCACTCTCTGAGAAAACGATGCTTTGCTCCGAGCTCCATAACAGTTCCGCAATCTGGAGGACACCTCCTGAAAAACATCACCGAATTTTTTGCGGCCCCCGATTTCGGATACCGATAAAGACATGCGGAAAACACAGAATCAGAGTGATCATCGGGAAGATATTCAGAAGAGCCTTCCGGGTGGCTTTCCGGCGGTCTTCGGACTGTATTCCGGATCAATATTCCGGGCTTCTTCCCTGAAGACCTTGTAAGCCTCTTCCAAAGACTCCTCTCCCGCGTCGCCTGCGACGGAAACACCCATGACACATTCTTCGGCTACCGTGGCGGCGACGTAACATTTGTCACCCCGAACCGAACTGTGTTTTTCGTCCGCGCCGATATGCCCGGGAAGATTTTCAGGGTATCTGACAGTGGTGCCGACAATGCTGTTGCGGCCAGGCGACCGCTCCGTTCTCTGCCAGTGCATATGATCTTTTCCGAAAACACGGGCAGGTGCCCGGAAAGGAATGTCGAATTTTCGGAGAAACAGGACAGGTTCGGTGTCGTCAGTCATGGCTGTCATACAGGGCATTACAAAGGACGGATGAATGGTATAACTGTGGTTTCCGATTTTTATCCGGCGTACGGTTATCAGGAGTTTGCCCGAAAAACGACGATCTTTCATCTGATATTTTTCGAAGATTTCGGGGGGAAACAGTTCAGGCGCCCCTTTGCCACCATTTCATCAACAAACAGCCTGAACTGAAAAGCGTCTTCCACAATTCTGCTGTAAGAATTCTGTTCAAAAGGAAGAGAAATTGTGCGGTTCGGGCGGGAGAGTTCCGATTTCAAATCTTTTTGCATAACAAACCTCCTATGAAACTTGAAATTATGATATATACTTACATAAAATCGGCAGCTTGTAAAGCTGTTAATTGGAGCCTCCCCCAAATCCGTTATAATCAGGATTTTTTTTCAATGACATTGAAAGTTGAAGCGACAATATCATACGGCAGCCCTTCGGACACTCCGAAAATAGCCATAATCCGTTTCGCGCCCCGGAGGTCGCCTCTGTTTTCAGCCTGCCTCAGTATCTTTTCCAGCTCGCGGCGGGTCGTTTTTTCCAGAACAATGCGGATATTTCCCGTTTTTTTCTCTCCTTATGCGGTGTGTTTTTGTCATACCTTATCACATCCCGCATTCCTGAAAAAGATGAAAATATTATGGAAAAATTTTTTCTTAAACTCTATAGTATAGTCATTCAGGAGTAAAAAACTGTTTTCGGAGGAATGTTTCGATGGCACTGATTCCTGTCCGCTGTCCGCTCTGCGGAGGTGGGAAAGTGAAAAAAGGAGGAAAGACAGATGACGGAAAGCAGCGTTACCTGTGTCAGAATGAGAATTGCGAGACAAAATCCTTTCTTCTCGACTATACATATAATGCAAGAAAATCAGATATTAAGGACAAAATTATTGAAATGAGTCTCAGCGGCGGCGGTATCCGGGATATCGCCCGCGTGCCGGAAATCAGCACGGACACCGTGATAAGCGAATTAAAAAAAAGGAAAGTCTTCCCGGCCCGGTGAGTTCCGAACTCCTCAGATTTTTGGAAAATACTGAAAATATTGAGGCTGACATATTGAAAGTTGAAGAGGCAGAGGCGGATGGCGGAGTCTCGCAGGCAAAAAGGAGAACCGGAGGTGGCTCCGGCACGCCGTTGATCACAAAACCGGAAAAGTTCCCGCATATATCTTCGGAACACATGAGGACAAAGTCTTCCCCGAATTGAAAAGGCTCTCCGAACGTTTCGGGATTGTAAGGTTTTATACTGACAACCTGGGTGCTTATGAACAAAATCCCGATCCTGCGAATCAAGGGACAGGTAAAAGAAACACTCAGAAAACAGAAAGAAAACATCTGACTCTGAGGACGAGAATCAGACATCTTGCGAGAAAAACAATTTGTTTCTCAAAAATGGAGAAGATGCATGATATCGTCATCGGACTGTTCATCAACGTATATGAATTCGGGCCAGTAATATGAGTAATAAAAAATGACTGGCTCCAGATTTAGAACACTACCGGATTATGACACCCGAAAAAGTGAGCCGCAGCCACGAATATGAACATTTCGAAGGCTTCGATGTCTGTCTGGCGAAACTTTTTGTCGAAAATTACAAAGAACCATTCGATATTATTCTTTAACATAATTGTCCTCCTTATAATTCGTCAGATTTTTATCGAAGGATAACACATAATTCCGAATCATTCAAGGCTTTGAAATTGCGGCTTGTCAGATGATCGGCAATTCCGGAGAATGAGCATTTTCATCATTTATTTTCAACTATTTATACAATAACAGGAAGATACACCGATCTTGGAATTATCAGTTTATCAATTTTTGCTCCAAAATGCCTGCTGAATAAAAACTCATGTTTCAGCACTGATATCTGTTATTGAAATGATTATAAAATTATGTTTTACTCGATGACCAGATTTTTTGGGGCTGACTGAATTTATTGCTAATTTTTGAACAGATAATGTCATAAACAGTTCAGTAAATTCAGTAGGTTAAAATTTTAAGGCATAAAAAGGCGGATATTTGTTATATGCTTCTAAACCTGTTGAAATTTTATTGTTTAAAGAATCAATAACAAAAAAAACTTGATCATTGTGTTTTATAAGAGCAAAATTCGATTTAAAAAGTTCGAAAATCATATTTCACAATTTATTGTTTAAAGAATCAATAACAAAAAAACTTGATCATTGTATTTTATATGAAAAAGGTGTTAAGTGTCAGGTGTCAGGTGTTAGGAAAAATTACAAATTTTTCATGTTTCGTTGTGACCGGCAGATCATGGCCGTTTATATGAAAAAGGTGTTAAGTGTCAGGTGTCAGGTGTTAGGAAAAATTACAAATTTTTCATGTTTCGTTGTGACCGGCAGATCATGGCCGTTTATATGAAAAAGGTGTTAAGTGTCAGGTGTCAGGTGTTAGGAAAAATTACAAATTTTTCATGTTTCATTGTGACCGGCAGATCATGGCCGTTTATATGAAAGTCCGGAGTGCAAAAACAGAGCGAAGCGGTTTTTTGCAGAGACTTTCATCATTCGTTGTGGGCGGCAGATCATGGCCGTTTATAAGAGCAAAATTCGATTCAAAAAGTTCGGAAATCATGTTTCACAACAACTCTGAAAAATAATTTTCAGAGTGCGGATTTTATGATTTTCTACATAAAAGTTATGAACCCGCGGTCACAATGAGATGTGAAAGTTTCAGCGTTTTCCATGACACTTAAACACTTAAGCGCTTAACACCTGACATTTAATGTAAGTATCTGTTCATAAATTTTCCGGAATTTTTTTCAATCCGGAATGCTGAAATAGAATTTCAGCACTCCGGAAAAAATACCGGAAAACTTTTGTAGCTCGATGATCAAATTTTTTCCGGCAGGGATTTCCCCAAGTTCTTCCCCATAAGGATTTGGTATAACATACAGGATTCATAAAAAACTTCCGTGAAAAGCGATTGTCACCCCGGATGATGAAAATGTGTTTTCATGGCAAGGGGGTCGTGTCTCCATATGCATCAGGCTAAGAATGAGGGACGGCTGCCGGACGGGGTTTGCAACCCCGTCCGAAACGTTTGCGGGCGGCGATCCGGAAAATACTCCGGACGGGGTTGCAAACCCCGTCCGGCAAAATCAGAGTTAATAAAAACAGTAGGTTGTAATCTTAGCCTGATGCGTATGGGTCGTGTCTCCCCTTTTATCATCCTCTGTTTATATGAAATCCTTGTAGCGAAGGCGAGTTTTATGGTTTCCTATCTGCCTGTGCAAAGAAAAAAACTTGAACATCGAGTCTATAGATACTTACTGAAATGGGAAAAGAAGAATTATGAACGGCAAGCACATACTTATCTGTGATGATGAGAAGGACTTCCTCGGTTTTTTATCCATTGCATTGGAAGGTAAAGGCTACATTGTTTCAAAAGCGTTGGACGGAAAATCGGCAACAGAAATAATACTCAGAGCGGAGAATAAAGATACGCCGATTGAGCTGCTGGTCACAGATCTTTATATGCCTGAAATGAACGGTCTTGAACTGATCAGACGCATTCGGGATTTGGGATTCTGCTTTCCGGTAATCGTGATAACGGGTTATGGGAACAGAGAAATACTCAAAGAACTGATCAAAATAGGATGTGATGATTTTTTGGACAAACCTTTTAATTTGGATGAGTTATACAAAAAGGTCGCAGAGGTTTTTGAAAAACAGAGACTTATTAAAGGGACTTATGAAAAAGCACATGAAGACCTTCTTAAAAAACACAGCGATTTGTCACGTGAAGCAGAGGCATATAAAAGGAGTTTTGCAAATTTACGAAGAGAATTTGACGCTGCTGTTATCACATATAATGACCTGATAAGCATAAGGGAAGAAGGCTATAATGTTCCCATTGCATATCGTATTAAGGCGTTAAGCCGGCTGGGGGGAGATTACGCGGATATTCACAATACGCCGACCGGATGTGATATTCTTATTGCCGATGTGGCAGGTCACGATCTGGCAGCGTCATATCATACTGTTTTAATAAAAGCTTTTTTTGATGAAAATTGCAGAACCGGCAAAGACGGCCAATCTTTTTTCCATCTTCTGAATCATGCCCTTTTGGATAATGGCAGAAATGAGCGGATGGTCACAGCAATCTTTCTTCGTTTAAATTTGGAAACCATGCGAGGCGAGCTGGTTTCGGCAGGACATCCCAGGATGATTAAGTTTACAAAAGAATTGCCCATAGGTATCAGGGTCAGCTCCGGAGGCACGATACTGGGACTTTACAAAGATGTTTCTTTTGACAGGCTGGTGTTCAGCCTCACTCCCGGAGACCGTCTGTTTTTATATACTGACGGTGTCAGCAATGCGCGTTATATTGACGGTCCCACAGCAAAGAAACACACGCTTGGTGAGAATGGTCTGGAATATCTCATCAGCAAATATAGCGAGCTTTCCATCGGATCCCTTGTTGACCGAGTATGGAATGAAGTGCTGCAATTTTGCAGATACAAACCGTGTGATGATATGCTGCTGTTTGCATTAGAAATTCCCGGAAGAATGAAGAATTAAAAATTGAAAATTGAAAATTGAAAAGAGACGTTATGCTTCATATTTTTCAAAATGAGGAGTTTATACAGTTTAAACTCTCTTCGGAAATTAAAATCGTAAATAATGTCATTCAAAATGTCAGAGGCTATTTAAAACAATATTCAATTGAAGACAATCAGGCATTCATATTAACACTAAGAGAATTGCTGAATAATGCCATTGAACACGGAAACAGTAAAATTCCC
Organism: Desulfonema magnum; assembly: GCF_017377395.1. Classification (GTDB taxonomy): domain Bacteria; phylum Desulfobacterota; class Desulfobacteria; order Desulfobacterales; family 4be13; genus Desulfonema_C; species Desulfonema_C magnum. The sequence goes on from NZ_CP061800.1 coordinate 3,694,832, forward strand.
GAGTTAAATGTTACTGCGAGTATCGAACGTATCGGAGACATGCGTTTTAAAATCGTCGTTGAAGACGAAGGCAAGGGGTTTGATTACGAGGCCCTGGATCTGAATATGCCTGATGATCCCAGCCAGATTCGTAACAGAGGGCTGAGTCTGGTCAACACTTTTTCCGATCAGCTCGAATTCAGCAGCAAAGGCAACTGTGTCACGTCTTACATTACGCTGACTCGGGAAACCCGTTTTGATGTTACTGACGACACATCCTGGAAAGTTATTAGACCTACAGGCGATATTACCGCGGAAACTGCTGAAGCCTTTCGTACACTTTTGTTAAACTTAATTAATGAAGGCCATTATAAATACCGGTTTGATTTGTCTGATGTGGAAGACATAGACTCAATTGTTCTAAGTATATTTGTCATATTTTCCAATATGGTTTCAGACAGATTCCCCGAGGCTGAATTGCAAATTGTTCATACGAGCAAAGACATTATTAACTTATTCCGTATGACCCGTTTGGATAACAATTATACTATTTCATAAACAGGAGATTCGCGCGTAATGGATTTCGGTCAGGATATTCTTGATGAGTTCGTTATTGAATCACGAGAACACTTTGAACACATAGAAGACGAAATATTGGAACTTTCCCGGCAGAAAGAATCGCCGGACAGGGAACTCGTGGATAAGATATTCCGTTCAATACATTCAGTTAAAGGAGCGGCCGGTTTTCTCGGATTGGACCAGATAGGGAGACTGACTCACGTTATGGAGACATTGCTTTCCATGGTGCGGTCAGATAAAATGAAGCCGGAGACATATTTTATCAACTCACTCCTTGCAGGTGTTGATATTCTCAATATTATGCTGGAAGACGTTGATCAAAGTAATGAGGTTGATATTTCAAGTGTTTATGACCGTCTGAATGATCTGCTCAAAGGTGCGGATTATCGGGAGGTCCGAAATGATCTGAAAACTGATATCTGTTTAGAAAACCCTGATGAATGGGAAGCAGGGCTAAAAATCAACCGGCTTGCCTTAAAGAATCTGCCTTCAGCTCACCGATTTCTCTATATTCTGAAATACGATCTTCTGGAACTGTCCAAAACCCTTGGAAAAAGTCCGGTGCTGCTTATTCGGGAGCTTTTGGATATCGGTGAAATCGTGGATTCAAAAATTGAGGTCTGTTCCAGGGATTTAAGCGAAGGGCTGCCCGAGGGACCCCTGAAATATTTCGTGCTTTACTCCACCAGCCTGACACCGGATATCATTAAGAGTGCCCTCCAAGTGTCTGAAAATGATATTATTCCTATTGATAAGGAAAAGCTGCTGGATACAGATGCCGGTTCTCTTAACATAAATTCTGTGATCATGCCATCAGTCTTACCAGAACAGGCCGTGTCTGAACCCCATCCGTCTCCCATTCCGAAAGACAGGGATCAACAAGAAACAGCCCCGGCAGGAGATGCTTCTCACTCTGAAATCGCACCGTCAGTCTTACCAAAACAGGCAGCGTCTGAACGTCATCGCTCATCCGTTCCAAAGGACAGGCATCAACAAAAAGCAGCTCCGGCAGGAGCGGCTTCTCAGTCTGAGGAGCGTCATGATATCCGTGTTGATCTGGAAAAAGTTGATCTTCTGATAAATCTTGTCGGAGAACTGGTGATTGCGGAATCCATGGTAACAAATAATCCTGATCTGGCAGGTCTTGAATTGGAAAATTTCGAGCATTCAGCCCAGAATTTACGGCGGATTACTAGCGATCTTCAGGACGTGGCAATGTCAATGCGAATGATTCCGCTCTCAAAAACTTTCAGAAAAACAGTCCGTCTTGTGTATGATCTGTCAAACAAGGTGGGCAAGAAATGCAAAGTGGAACTCATCGGCGAAGAAACCGAAGTGGATAAAACGGTTATTGAGCATATCACTGATCCGATGCTTCATATTATCCGTAACTGCGTGGATCACGGCATTGAATCTCCTGAAGAAAGAAAAGCAGCGGGTAAGCCTCAGAGCGGTGTTATTACCATTGAAGCAAAACATGAAGGCGGTGAGGTTCTGATTCGCATATCAGATGACGGACGGGGCCTGAACCGGGAAAACATATTGGAAAAAGCCATGAGAGTGGGGATGCTCAAGGGTAATAAAGATTATTGCAGTGACCAGGATATCTTCAGACTCATCTTTGAGCCTGGTTTTTCCACAGCCGGAAAGATAACTGATGTTTCCGGGCGGGGCGTAGGTCTGGACGTGGTCAAAAGAAACCTTGAAAAACTGAAAGGCAGGACAGATGTCAGAAGCGTACCGGGCAAAGGGACTTCCATGATTCTCAGAATACCTCTGACGCTCGCTATTATTGACGGAATGGTTGTTCGTGTGGGAACAGCCAGTTATACGATCCCCATGCTGTCCATACGCGAATCTTTCCGACCGGATTTTGCCCAGATCACAGCGCCCATGGACGAGCAGGAAGTCGTCAAGGTTCGGGACAAACTGATTTCTGTGGTGCGTTTGCATAAGTTGTATAACATTGTTCCCCGGCATACCGAACTGCACAAAGGAATTCTGATCAATGTCACATCAGGCAACCGAAGCGTCTGTCTTTTTGCTGATGAAATTATCGGACATCATCAGACAGTTATCAAAGGAATGCCAAGTTATGTGGCATCTGCCCGGGGAATTTCAGGCTGCACCATCATGGATAACGGTGATGTGAGTCTGATACTGGATGTGGGAAGTATTATAGATATGAGTGAGAGAGATATATGAAACTTGAAATTGTTACATAAAAATATATGAAAAATCGCCGGATTTCGAGTTTCGAGTTTCAAATCACAAATCACAAATCACAAATCACAAAGGAGAAAAAATTTATATGACAGACAGTCAGGACAAAGATTTCACAGATGAGGATCTTTACGATGATGAGTTTGAAGACACACAGAAAGACAAGTATCTGACCTTTGACATCGGCAAAAGTGTTTATGGAATCGAAATTTATTATGTTATTGAAATTGTCGGTATTCAGAAAATTACCGAGGTTCCGGATATGCCGGATTTCGTGAAAGGCGTGATCAACCTGCGCGGCCAAGTCATTCCGGTGATGGATGTGCGGATCCGTTTTCGTATGAAGCAGCGAGAATATGATGACCGTACCTGCGTGATTGTGGTTCGTAACGATGACACCACCATCGGGCTGTTAGTAGATACAGTAAAAGACGTCCTTGATATTCCCGAAAATGATGTCTCTCCTCCGCCAAAGGTGAGCGAGGGAAACAGCCGCCGTTTTATCAAAGGCATTGGCAAGAGCAACGATGAGGTAAAAATACTTTTAGATTTAAATAAGCTCCTTTTTGATGAGACGCTGGATTCCCTGCCGAATTCATCGCAGTCTTAAATTTTTGCAGCGCGGGTCCATGTTAACAGTGCATATCATAACGGAGGAATGAATTGTTTATATCTCCTTAAATAACAGAAATTTTTATAAATGTGACTTGTCATTCACAACGGACAATAGAATTTTCATATTTTTTTCATAACACCTAACACTTTTTCATATAAACGGCCATGAACTGCCGGTCACAACGAAAAATGAAAGTTTTGCAGTTTTTCCTAACACTTAACACTTAACACTTAACACCTGACACTTTCATATAAACGGTCATGATCTGCCGGTCACAACGAGTGATGAAAATTTTACTGTTTTTTCTAACACTTAACACCTGACACTTTCATATAAACGGTCATGATCTGCCGGTCACAACGAAAAATGAAAGTTTTATAATTTTTCCTAACACTTAACACTTAACACCTGACGCTTTCATATAAACGGCCATGACCTGCCGGTCACAACGAAGTATGAAAGTTTTGCAGTTTTTCCTAACACTTAACACCTAACACTTAACACCTGACACTTTCATATAAACGGTCATGATCTGCCGGTCACAACGAGTGATGAAAATTTTACTGTTTTTTCTAACACTTAACACCTGACACTTTCATATAAACGGTCATGATCTGCCGGTCACAACGAAAAATGAAAGTTTTATAATTTTTCCTAACACTTAACACTTAACACCTGACGCTTTCATATAAACGGCCATGACCTGCCGGTCACAACGAAGTATGAAAGTTTTGCAGTTTTTCCTAACACTTAACACCTAACACCTAACACTTTCATATAAAATATGAACAGATTATCCTGATAAGGAGAATATCGTGCTGAAAAAAATAAAAATAGGAATGAAGCTCTCTCTCGGATTCGGATTTGTGCTTGCACTAACCGCTTTGGTTGCTTTCGTGGGCATTTATGATCTCAACAGCGTACAAAATGGGGTAGAAAAGGCTGACAGCGTCAATCTGATTGCCAGACTGCTTCTTGAGACAAGACGACAGGAAAAAAATTTCATTATCATGAAAGATTCCGCTTATATTGAAGAAGTGCGGAAGGAAATTGAAACTATCTTAGAATATTCTGAAATAACAAAAAATAAATTCATCAAACAAATAAATGCCGACCAAATGGACCAGGTGATAAAACTGACAAAAAATTATGAGAACGCGTTTAAAACATATGCGGAGGTGACAGAAGAAAAAAATGCCCTTAAAGAACAGATGGAAAGCCATGCCGCAGATGTCCTGACACAGGCCGAGGCCATTCAGATGGATCAGAGAGAACAGTTGGAAAAAATGAGATTATATCATGCGGAACAGATGAAAAATAAAAATGTCATGACAGATGACATATATGTACTCTTCAATTATGTTTTTGAAGCAAAAAATTATGAACTGCTTATGATGGATGATAAAAAACAGTTTTTGAATGAATGGAGGACTGTGAATCAGAAGATTTACGCGCTTGTAAATGATATGAAAACACGGTTAAAAAAAGAAAGCAAGAGGTTACATGCGGATAAAATATTTGAAAAATATAAGGAACATGAAGCATCTGTGCTAAAATATTTAGACACAGAAAGTGAGATTGAAAAAAACAGACTGCTTAACACAGGCACGGCCGTGGTGCGGCAGATAAACGCCATAAGGGACAGTAAGGAAAAGGAACTTGCGAGATATCATACAGCATTTGAAGCCGAACTTAATGACAGGGCCAGCAAAATTTTTGATCTGAAAGATATTATCAAATCATTTATCGCATCTGAAAAAAATGAAAAAACATTTATTCTCTCAAATGATATCAAGTATCAGGACATGGCGAAAAAAGACCTTGCAAAAGCAGTTGATCTTGCAAAAACGCTTTCCTCCGAATTTAAATCTGAGCTGAATGCAGAACTGGGACAGGCATTAATTAAATCGCTTGAAGATTACGGAACTGCCTTTGACCGTTTTGTTTCTCTTTTCCTGAGTCAATGGGAAACATACCCCATAATGGTGAAAAGTGCCCGTGAGGCCCAGAATGTGTGCGAAGAGGCGCATACAGATCATAAAAATAAAATGTTTCATGAAATCCGTTCTTCAAAGTGGATCATCTTCATTGCCGCAGTTGCTGCGATGGCTATTGGCTTTATTGCCGCATTCTTTATTACTCAGAGTATTGCCACCCCCATTCGTCAGATTACGGACTTTGTGATTAAATTGAACAAGGGAGACCTCTCCGAGCGTCTTCCCATGGGCCGAGCTGTGAATTGTTCAGAAATCCTTGGCTGCGAGGATAAAGACTGTAGCTGTTTTGGCAAAGAAGCCGAGTGCTGGACAGAAGCCGGTTCATTTTCAATGTTTCCGACATGTTTCAGAGTCATCCAAGGCGAGCATTGCCATACATGCAAGGCATATAAAAAAGCTGCTCCGAATCAGCTTGAGGAAATGGGTCTGACGCTGAATGCCATGGCACACACATTGAATATCAAGGCGAATGCGGCCATGGGTATTGCCGGAGGAGATCTGGATCAGACGATCCGAGTCACTTCCAAAAAAGATATTATTGGTCAGGCACTCAGGGACATGATTGAGGGGCTGAATGACCTTATCCGTCAGGTGAATGAAGCCGGTACAGAGGTGGCTTCGGAATCATCACAGGTCGCGGCTTCCAGTCAGTCTCTTTCCCAGGGGGCCGCGGAGCAGGCATCCTCGCTTGAACAAGCCAGCAGTTCCATGATTGAGATCGGGTCCCGGACCAAAGCCAACGCGGAAAACGCGTCCCGGGCCAATGAACTTGCAGGCCAGACCAAGAAATTGGCTGAACTGGGGATGCAGGAAATGAAAGACATGATTGCTGCCATGGCAAATATTAACAGCGCGAGTCAGGCCATCGCCAAAATTATAAAAGTCATTGATGAAATTGCTTTTCAAACCAATCTGCTGTCACTGAACGCGGCTGTCGAGGCTGCCCGTGCCGGCCGTCACGGCAAAGGATTTGCTGTCGTAGCCGAGGAGGTGCGTAATCTTGCAGGCCGAAGCGCAAAAGCTGCAAAAGAAACTGCCGAAATCATCGAAGGTGCTGTAAAAAAGGCGGAAAAAGGAAATGAAATTGCCAGTCAGACTGATCAGTCGCTGAACAGAATCATGGAATCTGTAACCAAAGTGGCGGAACTCATTAATGAAATTGCCGCTTCATCTGATGAACAGGTTCAGGCAATTGCCCAGGTAAATCAGGGGCTTGGAGAAATTGACCAGGTGACACAGCAGAACGCTGCCAACGCCGAAGAAACTGCTTCGGCTGCCCATGAACTTGCGGAACAGGCGTCTTACCTGCAAGAGATTCTTGGGCAGTTTAAATTGAAAAAAACTGTTCAGGACTGATCTCATTCCCATGCTTGCGCGTGGGAACAGCATGAGCAAGACTGATCACTTCCATGCTTTCGCGTGGAAATGACATGAGCATGTCATCCTGCCTGTGAACAGGCAGACATGATGTAAACCCGATAATTTAAGGAATAGAAAAAAATGTCAAAACTTTTTGAAAAGACCACGATTAACGATATGACACTGGCAAACCGGTTTGTCCGTTCAGCCACATGGGAAGGGATGGCGGATGAGGATGGTTCATGTACTTCCCGGCTGACTGATTTAATGGTGGAACTGGCCCGGGGCGAGGTGGGATTAATTATCACAGGCCATACTTATGTTCGCAGAGAAGGACAGGCCGGTATCCGTCAGTTGGGGGTATATGATGACAAACTGCTTCCGGGTCTCAGTAAGATGACCGAGGCTGTCCATAAATCAGGCGGTAAAATTGTCATGCAGCTGGCCCATGCAGGATGTCATGCGGCAGCCCATCTGACAGAGCTGGAACCCTTAGGGCCTTCGGTCATGGAAAATAAAAAAGGGCCAATTTGCCGGGAAATCACCCTGAAAGAGATTCAGGAGATAGTAAACGCTTTCGGAGAAGGAGCCGTCCGCGCTCAGAAAGCCGGTTTTGACGGTGTTCAGATCCACGGGGCCCACGGATATTTTCTGAGTCAGTTTCTGTCTCCTTTCTACAATAGAAGAGAAGATGAATATGGCGGAAGCATTGAAAACCGGGCGCGTATTGTTTTGGAGGTGTTCAGGAGCATCAGGGCGGCCGTGGGAGATCATTTTCCAATTCTGATCAAGATAAATTCTGAAGATTTTGTGGAAGGGGGCCAGACGCAGGAAGATATGCTTCAGGCAGTGGCAATGCTGGAAAAAGAAGGGATTGACGCCATAGAACTCAGCGGAGGAAGCCAGCGATCAAAACCTGCTCTGTCGCCGGTCAGAGTGGGGAAACTGGATTCTGAAGAAAAAGAGGCTTATTATCGGGAAGCAGCCAGACGTTATAAGAAAAAAACAGGGGTTCCTCTGATGCTTGTGGGCGGAATTCGTTCTTATGATGTGGCTGAAAAATTGACGGATGAGGGGATTGCTGATTACATTTCTCTGTGCCGTCCCCTGATCCGTGAGCCTCATCTCATCCGCCGATGGAAAGCAGGCGATACCCGAAAATCTCCCTGTCTGTCAGATAATCTGTGCTTCAAACCGACTATGAAAGGGCAGGGATTATACTGCGTCACAGAAGAGAGAGAAAACAGCGCGTCAGCATAACCCGATGTGTGCTTTCCGGAGTGCAAAAATAGAGCGAAGCGGTTTTTTGCAACAGAGCGAAAATCTTTTCCGGAGTGCAAAAACAAAGCGAAGCGCTTTCCGGAGTGCAAAAATAGAGCGAAGCGCTTTTTTGCAACAGAGCGAAAATCTTTTCCGGAGTGCAAAAACAAAGCGAAGCGCTTTCCGGAGTGCAAAAATAGAGCGAAGCGGTTTTTTGCAACAGAGCGAAAATCTTTTCCGGAGTGCAAAAACAAAGCGAAGCGCTTTCCGGAGTGCAAAAATAGAGCGAAGCACTTTCCGGAGTACAAAAATAGAGCGAAGCACTTTCCGGAGTGCAAAAATAGAGCGAAGCGGTTTCCGGAGTGCAAAAATAGAGCGAAGCGGTTTTTTGCATCCTGTCGGAATTGGATTTCTGCAAAAAACCGCTTCGCTCTATTTTTGCACTCCGGATTTACAGATTTCCGCACTCCGGATTTATGTTATGCAAAAAACCGCTTCGCTCTATTTTTGCACTCCGGATTTACAGATTTCCGCACTCCGGATTTCTGGTTATGCAAAAAACCGCTTCGCTCTATTTTTGCACTCCGGTTTTACGGATTTATGCAAAAAACCGCTTCGCTCTATTTTTGCACTCCGGATTTACAGATTTCCGCACTCCGGATTTATGGTTATGCAAAAAACCGCTTCGCTCTATTTTTGCACTCCGGATTTATGATAAAATGCGCTCAGAAGGACACCGCCGCCAAGAGCAATGAGAGAACTTATGGCAAATAAGACAAATGAACTCAGATGTTCGTATAAATAGCCGTTAAAAAAAAATCCGGCCATCATACCCAGGCCATAGCTGACAGCGTTATTTATCACCTGTCCTGTTGTCTTTGCCTCATCCGGCGAAAGCAGATCAATGTAAAGAATGCTGGCAATGTGAAATGTCCCGTATGTGACAGCGTGTAAAATTTGTGAGATAAGGATGACAGCAGGTGATTCAGCCCAGCAAAGCAGGAACCATCGTAATGCCGCAACCATAAATGAAAAAAGCAGAACATTCTGAATGGAGAATCGCCTGAATATCTTGTCTGAACTGATCATGACAACAATTTCGGCAACAGACGCGAGCGCCCAGCTCATACCGATAAATACTTTTCCGTATCCCAGGGTTTCAAGATGTATGGAAAAGAAGCCATAATATGTGCCATGACTCATCAGCATCAGAAAAGCACAGATCAGGAAAATGACCACACGCTTTTTAAAAAGCGATTTTGCCCCGGCAATGAAGGAATTCTTTCTGACCATCGTGATATTGGGGATTCTGAGTGCAAAGAGAGCCTGCGCCAAAGAGCCGATAAAAATCGGCAAAAGAATGATTTTCACAGAATACAGGTCAATAATCTTCCCAAATACGGTGACAATCATAATAAAGGCGATGGTTCCCCAGGCCCTTACCCTTCCGTAGCTTTTCTTCTCTCTGCCCAGAATATCCATGCTGAAAGCTTCCATAAAGGATATCACAGGCCCGTAAAATATTGTATAGCATACTGTAATAATCAGCATTAAATAAAAATTATCTGTAAAAAGATAAAATATCCATATGAGCGTACTGGTAAAAGTACATAAGATATAGATCGGTTTTCTGATCTGAAAACGGTCTGCCAGTCCCCCCCATATGAGAGAGAACAGAACCATCACGGCGGATCTGAGAGCGGAGAGAACACCGATCTGAAAACCGCTGAATCCGAGGTGGTAACAGTATAAATTAAAATAGGGCAAAAAAATCCCCAGCACTCCGAAATATAGAAAGTACTGGGAACTTATGATAAATTTGAAAGCCCCCTTATTGTTTTTATCCATCAGCTTGTCCAATTTTTGTTTTGCGGAATATTCTTTTTTTGAGCGGGGTTGCAGCCCATATACATCAGGCTAAGTTGGCCGGACGGGGTTTGCAACCCCGTCCGGCAAATAACTTGAAGCTTTTAACCCGGATGTACAAGGTTTGTCAAAAAGAAAAGCTGAGTCCCTGTAGTTTTTGTTCCCGGATATGAAATTATAAAAATCTGCAACAAGTGCAAGGAAGCAGGATAAGAAAAGGAAAAAAAAGTCCTTTGTTACCTGGCTGTTCCGTAGTTTTGTTCTTGCTCTGCCCGGACAGTTATGCTATGCAGATAAAAGCTTATTTCAATATAAACAAACAATATAATCCAACCTTGTCAGTTCAAAGAAAGGAGTGTGATGTGGTTATAAACAAACCCGGAAATGTTACAGACAGGATCATATTGCTGGGTCGCAACGAGTCAAGTGTCTATATTCTGAAAGGAAAAGATGAATATGCTCTCCTGGGAGGCGGCATGGTTCATATTGTTCCTGAGATGCTTGACCAGTTAAAAGAATTGAAAATCGAACCGGAAAAGATAAAACGGATCATTATTCTTCACTCTCATTTTGATCACTGCGGCGTTGTTCCCTTTTTTAAAAAACGCTGGCCCTGGGCAACGATAACCGCATCGGCAAAAGCAAAAGAACTGTTATCCTCCCCCAAGGTTATCAAAGCAATTGAAAGCATGAATCAGTCGCTTATTGAAAAGCAGGGACGGCAGAAAGAAGCTGAGGAACTCGGACTTTCCTTTTCTGGTATCGCTGTTGAGGAGGTTATCAAAGGCGGCGACACCCTTTCCTGCGGGGAACTGACTCTGGAAGTGATTGATGTTCCGGGTCATTCCTCATGTTCCGTTGCCATCTATGTTCCGGAAGAAAAGGCCATGTTTGCTTCGGACGCAGGGGGGATTCCTTTCGGAGACGAGGTTTTCACAGCCGGAAACTCCAATTTTGATCAGTATCAGGAAAATCTGAACAAGATGGCCGCTTATGATATTGAGATTTATCTTCCCGAACACTATGGGGCCAGGATTGGTGAAGATGCGCGTAATTTTCTGAAAAAATCAATCATCGCGGCCAAAGAAACCCGGAAAATACTGGAAGAATCTCTTCAGCGTACCAAAGATTGGAAAAAAAGCGTTGGAGAAATGACTGACAAAGTGATGGAAAAGGCACCGGCTGACTTTCTTTCAAGGGATATTATCTCTATTGTTATGGGACAGATGTTAAAATATCTTTCCAAACAAATGCCTAACACCTAACACCTGACACCTGACACCTAACACCTGACACCTAACACTTAACACCTGACACCTGACACCTGACACCTTAATATATAAGGGGAAAGAAACATGATTGTTTATTTCAATAACCGTTTTATTCCCAAGGAAGAGGTAAAAATATCCCCTGATGACCGAGGGTTTTTATTTGCCGACGGGGTTTATGAAGTTATTCGGTCATATGATGGAAAATTATTCAGGGTTGAAGATCATTTGAACCGATTGGAACGAAGCCTCCGGGAACTCCGAATCAAGGGGCCGGATACGAAAAATTTTAAGACGATTGCTGATAAGCTGATACAGGATAACCATATGGGGAATGGTGACGCCGCACTTTATATTCAAATCACACGGGGAGCCGCGACACCTCGGAAGCATGTTTTTCCGGATAAAGAAACTCCTCCCACAGTTTATGCGTATGCTTATCCTTTTCAGTCACCTCATGAGGAATGGAAAAAGGGAATCAAAGTTATTCTTGTTCCTGATATACGATGGACCCGTTGTGATATTAAATCAGTGGGCCTGCTGCCAAATGCAATGGCCTGTCAGCAGGCCAGGGAAAACGGAGCGGGAGAAGCTGTGTTTGTCCGTGACGGAGTGATTACCGAAGGGTCCCACACCAATTTCTGTGCAATATTTGACAAAGAACTTGTTACTTATCCTAAAAGCAATTATATCCTTGCCGGGATTACCAGAAAAGTGGTGTCAGAGATTTGCAGGGAACTGAATATTCCTGTCAGAGAATTTCCCATTTTTGAAAAGGATATTGAAAAAGCAGATGAGTGTATGGTTCTGGGCACCACCACTGAAGTCATGCCAGTTGTTCAAGTAAATGATCATATCGTGGGAGATGGAAAACCAGGGCCTCTGACAATGAAATTACAGCAGGCATTCCGTGAGCGTGTAACGTAACTTTTTTGAACGCTTCCGGAGTGCTGAACTTGCAGTTTGGCGATTTTTCGCATTTGCCACTTTGCCGTCCTTTGCCGGACGGGGGGTGCAAGCCCGTCCGCAATGTTTCACAGGATCACTGGCAAAGCACCCGTCGGACGGGATTGCAAATCCCGTCCGGCAAAACGCCCGCGGCCTTGTCAGAGGGGACAGATTTGCAGAATTTACAAATCCGATTTAAAAAACTGCTCCGAGCTGGTAATTGAATCTGATCTTTTTGAATATTCGGTGGGTACGGTTCCTTCTTTAAAACATTCAAAAATCGTTTTTTTTGTCTCAGGAATGGCTAAAAGACCATTTTCCGCATCAATCTTGGAAAAGACAACCCCCCGGGGCACTTTAAAAACCCTGACCGGCTTGTCCGCAAGCACCCGCTTCATAAAACTGAGCCATATGGGACTCGCGGTTCTGCCTCCGTTTTCCTTCTTTCCCAAAGAGCGTTCCTCATCAAAGCCCACCCAGATGCCGGTAATATATTCAGGCGTATATCCCATAAACCATGCGTCCCGATGATTATTTGTTGTTCCGGTCTTACCCGCGGCCGGCCGATTTAACGCCCGGACCCTGGTCGCGGTTCCCTCTTTGATCACACTCTCAAGAAGACTGGTCATTACATAAGCAGTGCTTCTTTCAATAACCTGTTTTTTTTCAATATTCATTTGCTCAATCACATTTCCATCCCGATCAATGATTTTTGTTATGAAAACAGGTTCGATCAGTTCTCCGAGGTTCGCAAAAACCGAATAGACTTTGACAAGTTCAAGCAGAGAAACGCCGGACGCTCCCAGAGCCAGCGAAAGATCGCCGTATAAATCAGACATGATACCGAGTTTTCTGGCATATCCTATGGTATAATCCACGCCGATATCTCTTAAAATCTGTATGGTTGCCAGATTACGTGACTTTGCCAGGGCTTTTCGGAGAAGAATAGGGCCGTAAAATTTTCTGCCGTAATTCTGAGGTTTCCACGTCTTGCTATGTCTTGAAGGTTTATAGACAATGGCATTATCAAGGATCTCGGTCGCAGGCGTGTATCCCTTGTCAATTGCCGCTGCATATACGATGGGCTTAAACGCGGACCCTGGCTGACGTCTGGACTGAACCGCCCGGTTGAACTGGCTTTCCCTGAAATCCCGTCCTCCCATCATTGCTTTTATGAGTCCGGTCCCTGCTTCCACACATGCCAAGGCCCCCTGAACTTTGGGGGTTTGTTCCAAAGCAAGATTCCACAGGGATTCTTCCTTATTTTTTCCTTTAATTTTCACCCAGATGACATCACCGGATTTTATCTTGGATATTTTTGCCCATCGCATATCAGCAGCACGGATCGTCCCCCGGTCATTTCCCATACGAACCGCTATGATTCTGTCCTTTTTGCTCACCCCGATCACCACACCTTTTACGATCTTTCCTTTATACAAACCCGGGAAGGTGTCTTTGTTCAATTTTTCCTGGAGTTTTTTTGAAAATTCTTCAATTTCTTCTAATTTAAGATGCTTAACCGGCCCCCGGTACCCGTGACGTTTGTCAATGACTCTTAAGCCTTTGTCAATTTCCTCCCGGGCCGCTTTCTGCATTTCAATATTTACAGCCGTGTAAACTTTAAGTCCGTCCCTGTATAATGCTTCCCTGCCATATTTTTTTTCAATATAACGCCTGACATGCTCTGTATAAAAAGGAACCTGTTCAATGTACAAATTTCGCCTTGGTTTTATGTCAAGCGTTAAACTGCCAGCTTCCTTTGCCTGTTTATCGGTGATATATCCTTCAGTGACCATCCGATTTAAAACATATAGTTGCCGTTCTTTTGCTTTTTTCGGATTTTTGAAAGGGGAATTTTTCCCGGGGGCCTTGGGAAGTCCTGCCAACATGGCGCATTCTGCAAGATTCAGGTCTTTTGCAGATTTTCCAAAATAGTTTTCTGCCGCGGCACCCACTCCGTAGGCACCATGTCCCAGATAAATCTGGTTCAGATATAAAAAAAGGATTTCCTCTTTGCTAAAGGCCTTTTCAATGCGGTATGCAAGAATAGCTTCCTTGAGTTTTCGTTCATACTTTTTTTCAGATGTCAGCAGGAAATATTTTATGACCTGCTGGGTGATGGTACTGCCCCCCTGAACCACGGTTCCGGCTTCCACATTTTTTAAAAACGCTCTGATAATACTTGTTATATCAACGCCCTTATGTTCAAAAAATCTTGAATCTTCTGCCGCGACAAATGCGTTAATCAGCATTTTCGGCATCTGGGACGGTGAAAGTACAATTCTTCGTTCTTCATAAAATTCAGCGATTTTTCTGTTATCGTCCGAATATACGGTAGTAATTCCGGGGGGACGATAATTCTTTAAACAAGAGATTCGGGGAAGGTCTTCATTAATATGGGAATAAATAAAATAGATAGCGACAGTCGTAGCAATGCCGCATATCATCATAAAAAAGGCTGTCCAAATGAACCATCGGGCAATTTTGGAGACATATCCTTTTTTTTTCTTTTTTTCATTTCGTTTTGATACCTGAAAAACGTGTCTGTCTTTTAACATAAACAAATATACCTGGCCAATTACTTTTTTTGTGATATATTATTAATAATTATCAAATACTTAAATCTTAATTTTTTATGTTATCAAATCTTGGCCTGTTAAGCAAGAAACTTGCTTAATGAATGAAAAAAATTATGTAATTTTTTTTACCCAATAAAAATCAGATGGTTAAATCCCAAAGAATCTTTTCTGGCCTGCGAAAAAGCATTTTTCGCACTCCGGAGAAAATATCGGAAAACCCGCTTTCTCTTAAATCAACAGCATTGGGGAAAATCCCGGCATATGTATCAGGATGAGATCATAACTCCTTATTTTTATTAATCCATAATTTGCCTTTGCCGGACTTTTGCCGGACGGGGTTTGGGTTGTTATCAATTATTCGCTTTCCTCCGCTGGAAATTCGGATCGGCTGAGTTCGGATTTGTATTGGCCTGTTTAACTAAAAAAGAATTTGACTTTGTGCCGTGTTATGGTTACTCAATTTAATGCAATAAACGCTTATGAAAAAGCCGGGTTTTTCGCCCCGGTTATGAAAATGTTTTCAGATAGAAAACCCGGGTTTTCAAAATGTATTTTCACGGTAAATGATAATAAAATAACGATGAGGGATAATTGAAATGATCAAACTTGACTTTGATAAGACGGGCGGTCTGTTGCCTGTCGTGGTTCAGGATTATGAAACCAATGAGGTTTTAATGCTTGCATTTATGAATGAGACAGCATGGGAGGCAACACTTTCCACTAACAAAGCCACATACTATAGCCGATCAAGAAAAAAATTATGGGTAAAAGGGGAATCATCCGGAAATGTACAGAACGTAAAAGAAATCAGAATTGATTGCGATGATGACACCATTCTCCTGAAAGTTGAGCAGGTGGGCGGGGCAGCGTGCCACATGGGATATAAAAGCTGCTTTTTCAGAAAGGTTGAAGACGGCTCTCTTACGGTTATGGGAAAACCTGTGTTTGATCCCAAAGAAGTATATGGTGAGACAAGTCACTAGCGGAAACCCGGGCGCATGAAAATCAGCGGACTGAATCACTGACTGAAAGACGACGCGGCCGAAACACGGTAAAGCGCAGGCTAAAACCGTCTGATGGGCAATTTCGAGAATTGAAGGCCCTGGCTCGCGGTTCCGCGTTTACGCAATTTCTGTGAAATGGGAATGTCAAAAAATTAAGACAGAACTGCGAGAACCTTCATTATCAAGGTATCCGGAGTGCCAGACTTGCAGTTTGGCAGAGCTGTGAAAACTTTCAATCTGCTTAAAATCAGACATCGTCCAGGTATCCGGAATGCCAAACTTGCAGTTTGGCAATGTCATCAGATACTCAAGGTATCCGGAGTGGCAAACTTGCAGTTTGGCAATGTCCTCAGATACTCAAGGTATCCGGAGTGGCAAACTTGCAGTTTGGCAATGTCCTCAGATACTCAAGGTATCCGGAACGCCAAACTTGCAGTTTGGCAATGTCCTCAGATACTCAAGGTATCCGGAGTGCCAAACTTGCAGTTTGGCAATGTCCTCAGATACTCAAGGTATCCGGAGTGGCAAACTTGCAGTTTGGCAATGTCCTCAGATACTCAAGGTATCCGGAGTGGCAAACTTGCAGTTTGGCAATGTCCTCAGATACTCAAGGTAGCCGGAGTGGCAAACTTGCAGTTTGGCAATGTCCTCAGATACTCAAGGTATCCGGAGTGGCAAACTTGCAGTTTGGCAATGTCCTCAGATACTCAAGGTATCCGGAGTGGCAAACTTGCAGTTTGGCAATATCCTCAGATACTCAAGGTATCCGGAGTGCCAAACTTGCAGTTTGGCAATGTCATCAGATACTCGGACCGGAGACAGCCCCTGCCAAACTGAAAGTTTGGCACTCCGGAAAGCGGGCTTATTCGGGATCCCCAACATGCAACTCATAAAAAATACTCATTTTCTGAAGGAGGAAAAAATGAAAAAGGGAACATTCATCAGCTTAATTATTATCTTGACCTTGGTGACTGGAATAAGTTTTGTCACGCCGGCCTTGGCCGTTGTGGCCGGCGGGCACCTGGAAGTGACAGATATCACGGGCACAACAGCGGCCTTCAGTGCAAGTTACAACGAGATGATCAAGCCCATTGAGAAGGGGGCCTGCTGGGATACGACGGATAATCCGAACCCGACGCGAGAAAACTGCTTTGGTCAGACTCCGGTCGCCAATAACGGAGGAATGATTGAGGGGCTGTCTCCCAATACCTCTTACAATTTTGTTATTTACTCAATACTGGCTGACGGTGACGTGCTATACTCAAGGTCGAGCGACATGGTGACTTTTACCACAACACCAGAGGAACCTACAACCACAACTACAACCACAGAGACAACAACCACAACCACAGGGACAGCAACCACAACTACAACGACGGGGGGCACTACGACTACGACTTTAACTACAACCATAACTACAACCACAACTGTTCCCAGTGGAAATAAATATACGATCTCAGCCACATCAGGAGAAAACGGAAGCATAGACCCGGCAGGCGATATCCCGTTAGATGAAGGGACAAACTGGTATTTTCTGATGAATCCTCATCCCGGATATAAAGTCGCAGATGTGACAGTGGATGGAGAATCACAGGGAGCAAGAACCACCTATGCTTTTCAGAATGTTTCTGACAACCATACCATTCATGTCACCTTTGAAACGAGTACAGAAACTCAATATACAATTAAAGCCACATCAGGTGAAAACGGAAGTATCAGCCCGCTTGGTGATATAGTGGTAAACAAGGGGGAAGACAGGACCTTTATAATGGCGCCTGATGTCGGATATAAAGTGGCGGATGTGACCATAGATGGAAAATCAGAAGGACCAAAAACCAGTCACACTTTTACAGATGTTATGAAAAACTATGAAATCCATGTCACCTTCGTCCCTCTGAGCGGAGGCACTCAATATACAATAAATGCGACAGCAGGGGAAGGAGGAAGTATAGGCCCCCCGGGCAGCGTTTTGGTGAATGAGGGTGAAAGTAAGGCATTTTCAATGTATATGGAGACCGGATATATCGTGGAAAATGTCTTGGTGGACGAACAATCCATGGGGCCGATAGAGAATTATACTTTCCCAAATGTCACCGCTAACCATACCATTCATGTAACCTTTAAGAAAAGCGGGGTAACATATATAATCACAGCCACGTCAGAAGAAAACGGAAGTATCAGCCCGTCCGGTCAGATTCAGGTGCCCGAAGGAGAAAGCCAGACCTTCACCATCTATCACAGTTGTGGATATATCGTGGATGATATTTTGGTAGATAATAAATCCGTAGGCTCCGTAAGCACTTACACGTTTCCGTCTGTCATTAAAAACCATAGCATCCATGCAACCTTTACGTTCCCCGGAGTATGCCTTCCCGGTGATGCCAACGATGATGGAAAAATAACGCTGGAAGATGTTATATATAACCTTCAGGTCATAAGCGGGAAAATTGAGAATTGAGAATTGAGAATTGAGAATTGAAAATTGAAAATTTTACACCGGAAGTGGTAAGCTTGGAACCCGAAACATGAAAGATAAGCTGTCAGTTTCTATTCTCAATTCTCCAGGCGGTTCTGATAATTGTTTCCAGGTCTTCATATCGGGGCTTCCATCCGAGCTGTTTTCGGATTTTGTCGGAATTGGCCACCAGTACGGGGGGATCACCGGGTCTTCTTTCCGCTTCAATGACTGAAACGGGCCTGCCTGTCACCTTCCTGGCTAACTCAATGACTTCCCGAACTGAATATCCTCTGCTGTTGCCAAGATTGTAAACCGCACTTCTGCTTCCGTCAAGAAGCGCGTTCAGAGCCAGAAGATGTGCCTGTGCCAGATCGCTGACATGAACATAATCTCTGATACATGTGCCGTCGGCCGTGGGATAATCTGTGCCGAAAATTCTGATGTTTTCACGTTCTCCTGTTGCGGTTTTGAGAATCAGAGGGATCAGGTGGGTTTCAGGAGTGTGCCGTTCCCCGATTTTACCAGACTCATCTGCCCCGGCCGCGTTAAAATAACGCAGGCTCACATATCTGAGATTGTATGCAGAATCGCAATCTTTCAGGATTTGCTCCACGAAGTTCTTTGTTCTGCCGTAAGGATTGGTGGGATCACACGGATGATTTTCGGTGATCGGGATGTTTTCAGGTTTGCCATACACAGCAGCCGAAGATGAAAAAATGAAACATTTCACGTTATGGCGTAACATTGAATTTAGAAGATTTACTGTTCCGGCCACGTTATTTTGATAATATTTCAGCGGAAGTTCAACCGATTCCCCGACAAGGGAAACAGCCGCGAGGTGCATTACCGCGTCAATTTGGTATTCCGAGAATATATCATCAAGTAATGATTTATTCTCAAGGCTGCCTTTAATGAACAGCCCGCCTGTGACCATATCCCGATAACCTGTGGAAAGATTGTCCAGCGTAATCACATGATGCCCCGCATGAAGCAGTTCCTTAACAATATGACTGCCAATATAACCCGCGCCTCCCGGGACCAGTATTGAATATTTTTTCATTTCAAATAGTTTCCGATAAATGAATGGGTGTGTCCCACCTTTTACATAAAAAGATGCTTTTTAAGTTCTCTCTTTGGCGGCGGGATTGAACTGGTTTTTGTTTCCAGTTATCATAAAACAGGTCCACATCAGCCGGCTTCCGAGATTCTCTTCGCACATAGTTGAGCATTTTCAGTTCGTTGACAGTGATATTCGAATAATATCTGGAAGGGATACGTTTTAAAAACACGTCACTTGTATCTGTATGAAAATAAATCCTTCGGGATTCATGACCTTTCAAATCATAGCTGACCATTCTGATTGACTCATTTTTCAAAAATTCAACAACAAATGATGTAATTTTTCTCCCCACTCCGTTTTCTTTGGAAATAGCCGGAAGCAGATGGGCACCGCCGAATGCCTTTGCAATCAGAGAATGGCGATTTCCCCCCAGATTCATAATCCGGTTGATCAGCAACTCCATTGCATTAATGCCATAACGGGCCGGTGCGTCAAAATGTTTCATATCTGCCTTTCCCGGCAGGAGAATATGATTCATCCCTCCGATTTGTGTCACGGGATCAAACAGACACACTGCCACACATGACCCTACCAGCGTTTCTATGACTGCTGGGCGCTTGCTCGCATAATATTCACCGATGTAAATACTGGTTCTTTTCTTCACTTATTTTATATCTTCCATTTCAGTCTTTCGAGTCAGGTTTTAATTCTTCTCCCACGCTTCGCACTACGTCCAGTTCGTCCTCGGACAGCACTTTGTCCATATCGAGAATGATCAGAAAATTCTTATCCTGTTTTCCAATGCCTTTGATAAATTCGGTTCTGAGCCGGGTCCCAAGCCGGGGAGGCGGATTAATTTGGCCAATCTGAAGATTAATCACTTCCTCCACCGAATCTGCCAGCAGTCCCATTTGCGTCAGTTCACCGTCAATTTCAAGCTCCACGATCACGATGCAGGTGTCCGGTGTTTCCTGACTGGCCTTCATATCCAGGCTGAGTCTCAGGTCAATCACCGGGACCGCATCGCCGCGCAGGTTGATCACCCCTTTGAGAAGGTCCGGCATTCGGGGAACTTTGGTGATAACAGTAATATCCAGCACTTCCCGAACTTTATTAATTTCAAGGGCAAACATCTCTTCCCCAAGTCTGAAAGTAAGATACTGATTTGATTGAATTCCTTCGCATTGATCCATAATATTCTCTCCTGATAGGTCATTTGTCATTGCCGAGCTTGTGTTACGGAGCAGAAAAATTTTTTCGAATGAACTAAAAGGAGCGCTGAAATTACATGTTAGCAACAGATGATTCCCGGTAGTCAGGAATACCCAAAGCGGGCTAAAATGTAATTTCAGCACTCCTTTTTCTGGCAACGACGTAAGATGCTTAATATCGTTGAAACTCGCTGTCATTGGGTCCGTCTATATCTAAAACGAATCCTCCCTCTGCCCCTTCCTCTGTAAAAAGTCCGGGCAGATGCTTTTCCAGTTCAGCATGATTCATGTTCATATTTGAAGACTTCTGAGATGTCGAGAGCCTCGGAATACTGGCATATGACAGTTTGGAAACTTTAAAAAATGAGGCAATGTGCAAAAGGTGTTCTGCCTGGGAGGAGAAGCTTTGACTGGTTGACGCCATTTGTTCTGTCCCAACAACATTCTGCTGGATGACCTGGTCCAGCTGCTGAACAGCGTTATTGACCTGTGCGATGCCGCCAGCCTGCTCTTTGCCGGACGCGCTGATTTCCTGAACCAGTTCCGCTGTTTTCCGGATTCCGGGCGCTATTTCTTCAAAAAGCCTGCCAGCTTTTTCGGCAATTTCAACACTGGACACAGAGAGCAGACCAATTTCTTTGGCCGCGGTCTGACTGCGTTCAGCGAGTTTGCGAACTTCAGACGCGACCACTGCGAATCCTTTGCCGTTTTCACCGGCCCGGGCCGCTTCAATGGCTGCGTTCAGCGCCAGCATATTGGTCTGCCGGGCGATATCTTCAATAATGCTGATTTTGTCCGAAATATGCTTCATGGCCTGAACTGTCTCTGCGACTGCTTTCCCTCCTTCCTGAGCATCCAGAGCCGCTTTCATGGCAATTTGGGAGGTCTCCCGGGCATTATCGGCATTCTGCTCCACTGTGCTGTTCATTTCCTCCATGGAACCTGAAATCTCTTCAACGGTCGCGGCCTGCTGATTCGCGCCATGGGCCATTTCCTCAGCACTGGTACTCAGCTGTTCGCTGCCAGAACTCACTTGTTTTGCAGCGGTCTGAACACTGATGGCAAACTGGTTGAGATTTTTGATCATTATATTGATATTATTTCTGATCTCGTTGAAATTTCCCTTGTATGCCTGGGTAATCTCCTCTGGAATATCTCCTCTGGAAATCTGATCCACATATCCGGCTGCCATTTTCAAAGGGCCGATCACCGCATCCAATGTATCGTTAATACCTTTGACGATACAGGCGTAGTCTCCGCCGAATTTTTCCGCATCTCCGCGGGTATCAAGTTTACCCGCGACCGCGCTTTTTGTCAGCATGACAGTTTCCGCTACCAGACCGTTCACGACATCAATGAGATGATTGATATTCTGTCTGATTTCATTGAAATCTCCTTTGTATTGTTCGCTGATTTTATCAGGAATATTCCCTTTGGAAATCTGATTCACATATCCGGCCGCCATTTTCAGGGGGCTGATTACGGCATCCAGGGTTTTGTTCACCTCTCTGACAATTCTGGCATACTCGCCCTCAAATTTCTCCGCACTTCCCCGGTTATCAAGATCACCTTCCAGGGCTGCCTGCGTCAGACTGCTGATTTCCTCGAGAATGTTTCTGATGTTGCTTACCATTGTGGAAAGTGATTTTCCCAGGACATCCTTTTCTGACAAAACATTTACCTCCACCGACAGGTCCCCGCCTGCAACTTTTTCCGCCACGTCAACTGTTCCTCTGAGATTGGATATTAATATGTTGAGATTGTTTATGATCTCGTTGAAATCTCCCTTATATTCATCTGTGATCTTCTCAGGAAAGTCCCCTTTGGAGATACGGTTTACATAAGCTGCCGCGACATTTAACGGTCTGATGACCGAATCCAGCGTATTATTGATGCCGCTGACAATTCTTGCATAGTCACCGCCAAATTTTTCAGGGTTTCCCCTTGTGCCAAGTCTTCCGTTCACAGCACTTTCCGTCAGCATGACGGTTTCGGCCACCAAGCCATTTACGACATCAATACATTGGTTCAGGTTTTTCCTGATTTTGTTAAAATCCCCCTTATATGCCTCGGTAATTTTTTCCGGAATATCCCCTTTGGATATCCGGTCAACATACTGAGCCGTGACATATATCGGAGAAACAAATGCCTCAATGAGATTGTTTATTCCGTGAATAAGTTCACGCCAGCCTCCGTCAAAAGCGTCTGATTTGCCCCGGGTATCAAGTCTGCCTTCCCGAATCTGAAGCGTCAGCGTATTTATCTCTTTGGCAACATCTTTTATCTGGTGTTGCATGCCACGAAAAGCCTGTGCCAGCTTGCCGATTTCATCTTTCTGATCAATGGTTATCTCTTTATTCAGGTCACCGTCTGCAATGATTTTTGACACGTCTGTAAAATATTTTATGGATATGATGATCGGCATAAAAATAAAAATCAGCAGCAAACCTGATACGAATGATAAAACAATGTTTAATATAATCATCAAATCTCTGACAAAAAGGGCAGCTTCATTGACAATAGGGGCAAATCTTGAACTTCTTTCGTTAATCGAAGCAATACCATCCAAAAACTTTTTTTCAAATTTTTCAAGGGGAATTATTTTTCGATCCAACTGTTCCAGAAGCTTCTGTAAAGCATACATATCCGGAGGACCCGAGGCCGCAATATCAAATGCCATGCCAAAACCGAACCACCTGAACAATGTCCTTTCTGTCTTACTTGTAACAATAAACACGCCCTGTTGGAGTTTCACCATTTCTTCTGTTAATTGAAGGATGCCCATTTCCTGGCTGTTGTCGGACCTTGCATTTAACATCTCATAAGCCAGGGATCGGGAATTGTCGCTCCCTTCTTTCATTAGCCGGACATATTTCCGGGCATGAAATTGAAGAAGAGTTGAAAATTCAATATGATCTCTTTCCATCTTTTGCAAATGGTTCGCTGTTGCAATTTCCGCCATTCCCCATATGGAAAATAAGGAAACCGTCAGAAAAACACCGAAGATAATTATGAATTTGGTTTTAATTGGTAAGTTATTTAATACAGATGACATTGTTTAATATCCTTTTGTGAAAGCGTCCGAACCACTGATTGACACTGATGAACACAGGTTGCACTGATATCTTTCACATTCCGTCGAATTCACGGGTAACATTTAAGCCTGTTGATATTTTTCTTGAAATTTTGAAATATTACCTGCGTAATATAAGTTTTGTCAGAACTCGGGACGGGTTGATTTTAATATAAAATTTTTAAAAATCAGACGGTTACACTGAAGATGCCGGGAACCCGACAATCCGCTGATTTTTCAAACAAATCCAGACTTTAAGGATAACCGAAGATCAGATATTGGCAAAGTTTCTCGTGGAAGAAGGTAAGATCACACCGGAACAGATTTCCGCTATTCCCGGCATGTGCCGGATCAATGCGTGGGTTGCGGAATCTGCGAGCCGAAAACTGGCCGATTTGAAGTCAGTAACAATGAGCTGCATATCTGCCCGACCGACAGACTTCACAAAAAAGAATTACCGAAATCATAGCTTCTCTTGTGAACGCGCCGACCCGGCATTGGTTCAGACTGCCCTGAACGCTGACACTCGATGGTCAAGTTTTTTTCTGTCATTCCTGCGAAAGCAGGAATCCAATGCTTCCGGAACGCTGCGTCGGCCAAAAACGGATTCCTGCTTTCGCAGGAATGACAAGTTTTTTGTTCGAATCGGGTCAGAAAACTTGATCATCGAGTGACAAAAAATACATATTGTTCATCTGTTCTATGGCATAGCTATAGAAAAAAATCAAATGCAATTTGAAAAAAATAATCTTTTGTTTATAAATAATTTTTTTGTGTTATCGAGTTATTTATTGTATGAAGATGGTTTGGTGGCCCTGCAAAGGTCGTGATGAATCCCGTTCAGTCCCCCGAATAATCAGCCCGCTGAATCTTATCACCACTACTTGCGCAGGACTGGCGATGGTTTTATGGTTGATTGTTGAACGAAAATCATATAGACTATTGGTTAGTTGAAAAGCATTAAAATAAAGAGAGCAAGTAATCCTTCTCATCAAAAAAATATAAACATGCAAGACATAATCATTAATGGACAGGAAACTGAGTCTGACAGTGAGCTTGCCAGTTATGGGCGATCCGGTGTTTGGCTTCGCGTCACCCGCTTCCCAAATAACAACTCTGTCACGCTCGGTCCGGATTGGCAAATCCGAACCGTTCCGAAGGAGCTGTCAATCCCCCGGAGCAGAGAAACGGATATGAGCGAAGAAGAATTAAACAAACAGGTCAGACAAGGCGAAAAACATAATGGCACACCGAGGTAAAAGAGCATTCGAAATCACAGATGAGGCCGTCCACCTGCTGCGCCTCTCACCATTCAGTCTCCTTTCTGTTTATTATATCGGGACCCTGCCTTTTATCCTCGGCCTGCTTTA
This sequence comes from Desulfonema magnum, assembly GCF_017377395.1. GTDB lineage: Bacteria > Desulfobacterota > Desulfobacteria > Desulfobacterales > 4be13 > Desulfonema_C > Desulfonema_C magnum. The sequence continues at coordinate 3,719,682 of NZ_CP061800.1, forward strand.
TTTCTGGGGAGATATGAGCCGAAACGCCTTTGCAAGAGAATATTGCGCTGTCTCCTCATTTGGCATCGCCATTCTGTTTGTGTGGATGAAATGCTGGCAGGCTGCTTTTCTGGTTCACGTCAGAAGTCAGATCAGCCGAAAGCCAATGCCTCACTGGTCTTTCCGTCGTATGATGAGCCTGGCCGTGACACAGACCATCATCCAGCCCACCGGATTTATTGTCCTGCCCGTGGCGCTTATGCTGACAATTCCTTTTGGCTGGTGTTATGCTTTTTATCAGAATGTTTCCGCGGAGGATGACGGTGAATTTCAGGATACAAAACAGATATGCAAAAAAGCGTGGGAACAGGCAAGACGCTGGCCCAGACAAAATCACATCCTGTTATTTGTTTTTTTTCTTTTTGGCAGCTTTATTTTTCTGAATCTGGCTGTCACTGTTTTTTTACTCCCGAGGATGCTGAAAACGCTTCTCGGTATTGAGACCTTGTTTACAATGAGCGGACTGAGTGTACTCAATACCACTTTTTTGGCAGCGATATTCAGTATCACTTATTTATGTATGGATCCGCTGGTAAAAACAGTCTATGCGCTCCGGTGCTTTTACGGATCATCCCTTAAATCAGGAGAAGACCTGAAAGTGGAATTGAAAAACTTTTCCCTTTATGGAAAAAAACTGGTTATGATACTGCTTTTTTTTTCCTGGATGCCAAATGCTGCCCTGGGAGGAATGGAGAATGGAGAATGGAGAATGGAGAATGGAAATTTGAATTCTCAATTCTCAATTCTCCATTCTCAATTCTCAAAAACGATTTCTTCAAAGGAGCTGGACCAATCCATAAATAAAATCATGAGTCAGCGGAAATTCACCTGGCGTATGCCGCGTGAGGAAATTCGGGAAGCATATGAGCCTCCGGGACCTTTTGAATCATTAATGAATTGGATTATAAAAAAAATTAAAAGCTTTGGAAAAACTGTCAAACGATTAATAAACAGTGTGCTGAAACGGCTGGACCAGCTTTTACCTGACAATCACCGAATCAGAGAACTTCGGGCGGCTTCAGATTGGATGCCCTCGGTGCGGAATATCTTCCTCACACTCCTTGTTCTCCTGACATGTATCTTAGCCATTTTCTTCTGGCTGACACGGCGCAAGCGTAAAAAAACTGAGGTGAAAACTGTCAGTAAAGCGATCCCTTCCGCGCCTGATTTAACAGATGATGAAATCAGAGCTGATGATCTTCCGGCAGACCGCTGGCTGCTGATGGCAAAAGAATTGTTGGAAAAAGGTGAACTGCGAATGGCTGTCCGGGCGTTCTATCTGGCGACACTCGCACATTTGGCGGAACATGAAATGATTACCATCGCCAAATACAAATCCAACCGGGATTACCAACAGGAACTTTACAGACGAGCGCATGAAAAGCAAGCCCTTTTGTCTCTTTTCTTAACATGCGTACAGGTTTTTGACAAAGTGTGGTATGGGATGTACGAAGTGAATCAGAAAGATGTGAGCCTGTTCGCCGAGAATTATGAAAAATTGAAACTGGAAATTTGAATCAAACCACAAATCACAAATCACAAATGACAAATCACGAATCACAAATCACAAATCACGAATCACAAATCACAAATCACAAAATACTTATTCTTTTTTTGCTCATTATTTTCAGCGTGTTTATGATCGGGATGGTCAGGCTGTTCGCGCTGCGCTTCGAGACGGGAGATGTTTATCCCAAGTATTCATCCCTTCGCTCGGATCCGCTGGGAACAAGGGGTTTTTATGAAAGCCTCGAAAATTTGGAATATGTGTCGGTCGGCCGCAATTTTCTCCGCCTGTCCGATATGCGCCCTGAGCAGGATACCACCATTTTTTACTTGGGAATCAATGTATATCAGATGAAATCTGCGGATGAACTGTCCCTCAGACATTTTGAGGAGATAGCGGCTGAGGGAGGACGCGTGATCTTTTCCTTCTTTCCTGTAAAAAGGAGGGGGTTTACAAAAAAATTGAAAAAAATTTCTTCTCTTCCTCTTGCAGATCGCTGGGGAATAAATTTTTCTCGTTTTGAACCCGATGAAAAGCCTGACACCATAAAAAAAGCTCAGAAAGTTTTACCTGAAAAAGACCTTCCGTACTCCCTTTCCTGGCATACCGCACTTTATTTTGAAGAACTGGCGAACCCCTGGAAGGTGATTTATGAGTGTGACGGCCATCCGGTCATTATTGAAAAACAATTTGGCAGGGGAAGCATTGTCTTTTCTGCGGACTCATATTTGTTCAGCAACGAAGCATTGCAAAAGGAACGTTATCCTGCATTGCTTCTCTGGTTCATGGGAAAAAATACCCGTGTGATTTTTGATGAATCACATCTGGGACTTCGGGAACAACCGGGCGTCGCAGGTCTTGCCCGAAAATACGGTCTTCAGGGGCTTTTCTGGGGAATTCTCCTGCTTGCCGGGTTGTTTGTCTGGAAAAATTCCACATATTTTGTTCCGCCTCCTGACGATGACGCGTTGACAGATGACTATGATTTTGCTTCGGAAAAAGACACCACCGAAGGCATGGTCAGCCTGCTTCGGCGGAATATTCCCCCTGCTGAAATTCTGGGCGTGTGTGTGAAAGAATGGGAAAAGTCACTGAATCCCGGCAGGGAATTGCCGAATGAGAAATTGGAACAGATAAAGGCTTTGACGGATAAAGACCCGGTCAGAGGATATCAGGATATCTGTCAGATTCTTTCAAAAAAGTAAGGCGTGCAATTCAGATCCCGACAATGTTCCGGAAACTTGCTATTTGCACATTCGGGACTGTCGCTCCCAACTACTTATTCACAGTTCTCGTAGTTCCCGGGGGACCACCCGCCGGACGGCCTTATCGAATTTCACGGGCTATGCATGTCCCCCGATCCTAACGACCCCGATATTATCTTGGCACGAGCAGCGACGGGTTATGCTGTTTTTGTTCAGGCAGCAACTTTCTGGAGATTTCTATATCTTTCTTAATTAGCGAATTGATAATCTCATTTAAGGAAAAATTGCTGTCTTTATATCGGATATTTTCAAAGAAAAATTTTTTAACTTCTTTATCCAGATAGATCGGAATATCCAATTCCTCAAGCGGTCTGTAGAATCTGCCCTGCTCCGCATTTGTAAAATCATATTCTTTCTTCATTTCGGACACCTTTCATGATATGCCTGTTTTTCTTTTTTTGTAGCTCTTCTGGCACTGATAATTCTCACAGACTCTGTGCCGTCATCATCTCTGAAAGTATGAACAACAACAAGAACAGCCTCGCCTAACGATTTCCCCAGCAGTATCCATCTGTCCTCGTTTTCCGAGTGATCGCCGTCGTATTTGTTCAACGCGAACGGATCTGCAAACACATATGACGCCTGTTCAAATGTTATCCCATGTTCCCGTATATTGATTTTCTCTTTATTCGGATCCCATTCAAATTTCATATCTGCCCTGTTCTACGCCTATCTTCCTGTTCCGCCATCTGTCCAATTAAATGCGAAGTTGGTATAAGCATTAATCCAATTAACCGAATCCGCAAAACACACTGACATTAAATACATATTTCAATTTATCGTCTTTCCACCCTGTTAGCCACTGTACCGCTGTTGCCCGTTGCTTTATTTTGTACAGATATTAAAAAGCATAGGAAAAAAAAGTTATTGTTCATCTTCAGCAAGATTGGCAACTTTGATATGCTTATGCGAAAATAAAATTTCCGCACTCCTTGATATGCTTATGCGAAAATAAAATTTTCGCACTCCTTGATATGCTTATGCGAAAATAAAATTTTCGCACTCCTCAAGAAAGCCGGTCCCGCTGATACACGAACTGTCTTGCTTTCGCGGCTGCTTTCAACGGGCCCACATGACTGTCCACATAATCAAAAACCCTGGCCTTTTTCTTACCCGGAGCTGCCCTTAAAATCCTTCCGAGATACTGCACCACCCGCCCGCTGAACCTGATGGGCGTTGCAATGAACAATGTGGACAAATCTTTGCAGTCAAACCCTTCGCCCACCAACTGACCCGTGGCAATCAGCACTTTGACCTCTCCCTTATTCAGCCGGTCAAGCACAGCCCGCCGCTGACTGTTGCTCAAATCTCCTGTCAGCAGATCCGCGGATACTTTGAACTTGTATTTTAAAAGTGATTGCAGCGTCTCACAATGTTTTTTTCTGTCAGACAACACCAGCAAAACCCCCTGGCTCTGTTTCGCCTCCCGGGCCACATCCGAGGCGATGAGCTGATTTCTCTGATCATCAGCAGTCAGTTCGGAAAGCATCTTGCTGTATTCTCTGACCGGATCATAATACGGCCTGAAATCTGTTTCCCTGATAATGGCCTCAGCCTGAAGGATGTCTCCTTTTTCAACCAGTGAAGAATTGTCAACTTCATGGTGAACATCTCCCAGATGCCAGAATATCAGCACAGATAACTTGTCCCGACGCCAGGGGGTGGCGGACAGGCCAAGCATATATTTTGAATCAAAAGCGGTCACAGCTTCTGTAAAAGTCCGGCTGGGCGCTCTGTGGCATTCGTCAACAATCAGATATCCAATGTGTTTGGCGACCTCATTCGCACATTTATAAAGGGTTTGCACCAGTGCGACCGTTATCTTTTCACCGATATTCTTCTTTCCGCCGCCAATGAATCCCACATCTTTTTCCGGGATTCCCAGGAAGTCTCCGATCCGGTTCACCCATTGGAAAGCCAGTTCTTTTGTATGCGTCACGATTAAGGCAGGCTGCCTGCGCTGTGCGATCATGTACAGAGCCATGACGGTTTTTCCGCTTGCAGTGGGCGCGGTCAGTGTGCCAAACTCTTTTGAAAGCATCACTCTGACCGCTTTTTCCTGGAAAGACTTTAGCTCTCCGTTAAACTTGAAATCAGCTTCCGCAAGGACGCGTCTTCGGTCTTCAATCTCATATGAAACATCATGATGCCTGCACAAAAGAATCAGCTGTCGGGCATATCCCCTCGGAATAACAAGCCCCTGTCTGACTTCTGTATAAAACTTCAGCAGTTTCGGAGTGTCATCGTTCCATCGGTGCATACGCTGATTTTCAAGCCATTTGGGATTTGAAAATTTCAGTCTTTCAGTGAGAATCTCTTTTATGTTCTCAGGAATGTCAGAAAGTAAGAGATGATTTGTTATAGTGATTTTCATTGGCGATGAGTCACTGAGTTATTTGAATGTCTGAATGTTAAATTAAGATTTTTTTGCCGGACTTTTTGCCGGACTTGCAACTCCTTTTTGCCGGACGGGGTTTGCAACTCCTTTTTGCCGGACGGGGTTTGCAACTCCTTTTTGCCGGACGGGGTTTGCAACCCCTTTTTGCCGGACGGGGTTTGCAACCCCGTCCGAAATGTTTGCAACCCCGTCCGACAAAGCTTGCAACTCCGTCTGAAATGTTTGCAACCCCGTCCAACAAAGCTTGCAACTCCGTCTGAAATGTTTTACCGGATCACCAGCAATGAAACGTTTCGGACGGGGTTGCAAACCCCGTCCGGCAAACAATTATCAATTATCAATTATTACTCTGGCAAAAGATCATAAAAGTAGTTCATGGCATCGGAGCGGGTGACAATGCCGATAATGCGCCCGTTTTCCACCACCGGAAGACGGCCGATATCATGTTTTACCATCAGTCGGGCCGCATAAACAGGACTTTTTCCCGGTTCTATGGTCATTACATTTGTGGTCATAAAGGCTTTGACCGGCGCATCCAGGGCAGAGTCTTTCCTCAATTTTTGAAAATCCCTTCTGGAGATAATTCCCACTATCTTTTCATCTGCCACCACTGGAACGCCTGTGCAGCCTTTTTCCCTCAGCATGATTGCCACCTCTTTCATACTAGTATCCGGTGATACGGTAAAGACCGGAAAAGACATCATGTCACCGAGCTGTGCTGATAACTGCTGATGGCCTTCGATCATGTCCTTTATTGTTTCTTCCACAGTATCCGGGTCCACAGATTTCAGAATAGCAGACCCCGCTCCTATATGTCCTCCGCCGCCCAGGTTCCGCATGATTGCCCCGATATTGAGGCTGTCGGCATTGGCCCGGCCGATGACCATACATTTTTTCTTATTTTTGCTGGTGAATATGCCAAAGGCCGCATCAACATTTACAATTTCTCTGTACATCTGAACAACCACGGAAAGGCTGCTCACATGCCCTTTGATCTGCAATTTGTTTATGCTGATTTTATATCCGTTTACCTGAGTCCTTTCTGCGGATTTCAGCATTTCAAACAAAATATTTTTTTGTTTTTCCCCGTAAGGATGGCGCAGAAAGGAGTTGAGAATATTTAAATCCGCGTTACGTTCCAGCAAATACGCAGCAGCATAAGCATCTTCGGATTTTGTGGAAGGGAATCTCAGGTTGCCTGTGTCTTCATACAGCCCGGTCAGAAAAAGCGTGGCCTGTATGGGCGTCAGTGCCATTTTTTTCTTTCTTAGCTGTCGTACCATCAATGTAATATTCGCGCCCATTTCCTCTCTGCACTTCCAGGCCGGATTTATATCTCCTTTAATAGTATGATGGTCCCACAGGATCACTTCAAGATCGTCTTTTTGCTTCAGTATGTCCATTTGTTTGTCAAGACGGTCCCATCTGTTGATATCAACAACGACCAGTCTGCTGATGTCGTTTAAATCAATTTCATCGGGTGTACGGATACCGAAAATATCTTTATGGATTGATAAAAAAGCTTTGACATTCGGGTTTATATTCTTCGGAAGCACCGGAATCGTACCCGGATACAGAAGAGTAGCGGCAATGGTGGAAGCCAGAGCGTCAAAATCAGTGTTTTTGTGCGTTGTTACAATTTCCATAACATATTTCCCTGATAAATTGAGTGGAAAGTCTGCGTTGCATTTTTTGCATTGTTTTCGGACCTGTTTTGCAGAAAATCTCTCAGACGTCACACTCAGCAACGATTTTTTTAAACACACTCATGCTATTGGAACCGCTACAAAGCATGAATGACTTTATTATATATTTTATTATACAAAAAAATTATAGCATCAATGACAGTTTGTCCACTCTCCGAGAGATAAAAATCAATTTTTTTTAAAAAATCTGCTTTTCTTAGGTTTTTCAGATTTTGAAGGCGGTGTATCGCCGTTGCCGGTAATATTGTTTTTTTTATCATCCCACCCGAGAAGCGGTTTGTCATTTATTTCATTATGATCATATTCCAACTGAAGCGGAAGACCGCCGGTCTGCTTAAATTCAAGCTGCATACGAAATTTATCCACTTCTGTCTGACTGTCAATGGTTTTTTTGGCAAGAAGATATCTCAGATAAGTGATCCATACGAGAATGCCAAAAGCTGCTAAGAGAACAGCCAGAAAAAACCATTTATACTTGAGTATGGTATCCTCTCCCAATTTCCCAAGATAGATGACCACCTCCGGTATGATCCAATAAGATATGATCACAAGAAAGACAAGAAAACCAATGGCAAAGATGTTGAAACCGCTGACGCTGGCAATGATTTTTTCAAGACGCGTCCCATAGTTCTCTTTGCGCAGATCTGCTTCTTCTTCTTTTTCTTCTCCATAAAAAAGTGCGATATACGCTCTTACAACAAAAGCGAACAGGAGAATGACACCCACGGGAATGCCCACGGCCGCGACAAACCATGCTCTGAACGGAAAGGGAACATAGTTTTTTACAAGTTTCCGCTGATACTGTTCAAAGGGGCCGTGGGTTTTTTCAAAATAATATTTATTGAAATCACTCAGATTTTTTCCGTCTGTCTCATGTATCAGATTTCCTTTGTCATCCAGAATCTGCATTTTATAGTCCCAGCCGGATTTCATGGCGGCAACAGCAAAGATTTCCAATTCGATCAGAAAAAGAGCGATGGCAATCACGATAAAAACAGTCTTATTTTCGACGACCATAGACGCAATACTTTTTTTTGACATATTTTTACTTCCTTTTGGTTTTATATTGTAGAGAAAATTATAACATCCGGAGTCCGAAAATAATTTTTCGGAGTCAGCGCAAAAAAAAATAATTTTCGCACTCTCAGATCAGGTCTTATTTTTTCTATAGATATTTTTAATAAGTGAAACAGTGGCTTACTCTCCTTTCATAAAATTATACAGATCAGGGAATGAACACATATGAGGCTGAAAAAATCTCGACAACATGACACTTTAAATTTCTGACACTCGGAGAACTTCTCTGACTAAGACAGAATTAACAATCAGTCAGCGACCCCCTACCATCCCCCATCGCCAGATTAAGTGAATGTATCTTCAATATGTAACTGATTCTTCACAAAACTTCTTAAAACAACTGCATCTTTCATTTTCAGTTGCTTTACATATCAGAATAAAATAATAACACTTTCCATTAAAAATTGACAAGCTACACCCTCGCATCTTGTAACCCCCCGGATAATTCCTTCCATTTCACGGTTCAGAATATTACATGTTTCCCTTTGGATATTCAGATAATTTTTCAGGTACTTTCCCAACTCCGGATGCTGAATGAATATCTGTTAAGCTAAGATTTTATAAAAAGGAAGCGTCTGAGTGCTTTTTGTCAGCCTGTTGCAACGCGTATCATGCCTTGATGCAGGCGGTCAAGAATGTTTTTTTCGTTTATTTGTCTGCCCAGGTGACAACCACAGGACATTAACCCTATGATCCGATGATTAAATTTTTTTGAACGGGTTCGGATAAAAAATCTGTTATTTTTGCAAAAGCAGGTATCTGTTTCCGGCCGATGCCGCACTTCGGGATGCTGCGAATTAATGCTTGCTATTTTCAAATAAAAATGTATAGTTAGTTCAATAATTGGAATTTTTTAAAAAAAGTATATTAAAATAAGGAGGGTTATATGATTTTATCAAAAAAAACCGCTACAAATATGCCGTCCTTACAGGGCTTGATGGCCCTCCCCTATATCCGTTAATCAGATTTTTTTTTGACCATGACTGTAAAGCCGCAAACCAAAAAAAATTACAGGTAGTTTGCTGACATCTGACACTTACACTTTTTATTTTTTAAGGATATAACTCAGTGATTATGAAACCGGTATCTGTCATCGGAATGGGGCTTTCTCCCCGGGACCTTACAGAAACACATCTAAAGCAAATCAGACAGGCGGATATCCTGATCGGAGGAAAACGGCTGCTTCAGTTTTTTGAGGATTATCAAGTAATTAAAAAAGAAATCAAGGGAAATATAAAAGATATCATACAATATATAAAAGATAAAATGGAGAAGGATACGATTGTCGTTCTCGCATCCGGAGACCCGCTCTTTTTTGGTATCGGTTCTTTGTTGGTAAATGCCATCGGAGCTGAAAATGTTTCTATATATCCTAATATTTCTTCAGTTTCCGCTGCATTTTCCCGTATCAGGGAATCGTGGAGCGATGCCCATGTTATCAGTATGCATGGCCGAAATGATGACGCTGTATTTTTCCATGCGCTTTCTGAAAAGAATAAAATCGCCGTGTTTACGGACCCTGTAAGAAATCCCGCATGGCTTGCAAATACCCTTCTTGAGAACGAGATAACAGATTTTCGTTTATGTGTTCTTGAACAACTTGGCACGCCTTCGGAACGGGTCGGATGGTATGATCCCGCACAAGCCGCGGATATGCAGTTTTCAGAACCCAATATTTTGATTTTAAAGCGAATATCTTCCCAATCCGAAGAGAAAAAAAATCTTTGCTTCGGAATGCCGGACCAAAGCTTTGAACACCAGAAAGGGCTTATTACAAAAGCGGAAGTAAGAGCGGTCACGCTGTCCAAACTTTGTCTCATGCCCGGACATATCGTATGGGACCTCGGAGCCGGAAGCGGTTCTGTCTCCATTGAAGCGGCGTTGTTTGTAAAACATGGAAAAATATTTGCTGTTGAACAGCGAGCCGACAGGAGAGAGTTGATCAGAACGAATCAGAAACGCTTTGGTGTGAAAAATTTGGAAATCATTGAGGCCGTGCTTCCTAAGGGTCTGAAAGATTTGCCCCGGCCTGACCGAATATTTATTGGCGGCGGAGGCAGGGACCTTGAAAAAATCATAGAGGTCGTTTCCTCCTGTCTCATGAACCATGGTATTATTGTTATTAATACGGTTCTTCTGTCCAATATTGAAACTGCCCTCAGCACACTCAGGCGTATCGGCTTTAAAACGGATATCGTCCAGATTCAGATCAGCCGGGGCCAGGACATGCCTTGGAGCGAAAGGCTTGAGGCTCAGAATCCTGTCTGGATCATTTCCGGGCTGAAGAACGGAGAAAACGAAGATTAAAGCAGAGACTCGCTGAACTTTGCCGGACAGAGTACAAATCCTCTTTGGCAAAGTTTGCAACCCCGTCAGCAACAAATCATAACTGACTTTCATGTAAACGGGCATGACTTGCCGGTCATAACGAATAATGAAATTTTTGTAGTTTTTATTAACACCTAACATCTAACACTTAACACCTAACACCTAACACCTAACACCTAACACCTAACACCTAACACCTAACACTTAACACCTAACACCTAACACCTAACACCTAACACCTAACACCTTTTTCATATAAAGGAGATATTATGACCGCTGAAAACCATCCGGTTACATTTGTCGGCGCAGGCCCGGGTGATCCCGAATTAATTACGGTAAAAGGACAGCGAACCCTTATGGACGCTGATATAATTATTTACGCGGGCTCTCTGGTTCCCGAGGCTGTATTAAAATGGGCATCGCCCGAAACAGCCATTTTAAACAGCGCCGCCATGCACCTCGGAGAAATTGTAGAAAGCATTGAAAAAGCTTACACAGAAGGCAAACGGGTTGTACGTCTGCATACGGGGGACCCGAGTCTTTACGGGGCAATTTTTGAGCAGATCGCGGAACTTCAGAAAAGAGAAATACCGTACAATGTTATACCGGGCGTGACCGCCGCTTTTGCCGCGGCCGCGGCAATGGGTATGGAATACACGCTTCCCGAAATTTCTCAGACGCTGATTTTAACCCGAATGGCAGGCAGAACCCCGGTTCCTGAAACAGAGAATCTCGCGTCACTGGCAAGCCATAAGGCTTCTCTGGTGATCTATCTCAGCATATCACTTATTGACAAAGTGGCTGAGATACTCAGAGCAGCATATGGAGAAGATGCCGCGTGTGCTGTCGCGTTTCGTGTAAGTCAGCCTGAAGAAAAAATCATATACACAACACTGAATGAACTCTCAGACGTGGTAAAAGAGCAGGAAATCACGCATCAGGCCCTGATCATCGTGGGGAAAGTTCTGGACATCAGTACAGATACATTAATCCATAAATCAAAACTTTACGATAAAAATTTTTCCCACGGATTCAGAGGCGGCGATATCACAAGTGACAAATGACGAATTACGAATTACCAATCACCAATCACAAATCACAAATCACAAATGACAACTCACAAACTTGCCATATGGGCGGTGACACCAAACGGGGCAAAGCTGGCCCGGAGAATTTCAGCGGGTCTGTCCGGGGCTGATTTGCATTTTTCCGCTTCGCTGGAAAATGAGGGAGATTCATCCGCCACATTTGAAACTCTGTCCGGTGCGTTATCACAAGCTTTTGATAAATACAACGCTCATATTTTTATTATGTCCGCCGGTATCGTGGTCCGGCTGGTTGCGCCGCATATCCGCCACAAAACTTCGGATCCCGCGGTTGTGGTTGCAGATGAAAAGGGATATCATGTCATAAGTCTTCTGTCGGGTCATATCGGCGGAGCCAATGCACTGGCGAAACAGATTGCGGAAATAATTGACGCGACACCTGTTATCACAACAGCCACGGACTTAAACAAGGTTCCGGCCATTGATCTGCTGGCAAAAGAAAAAGGACTTTTCATTGAAAATCCGGATGCCATAAAATACGTCAGCATGGCTTTTCTCAAAGGAAAAAAAATTTGTTGCCATGATCCCTTTCAGTTGATGAGCAACACAATTCTCAGTGCCTGGTTCTCGGTTCTTAATTCTCAGTTCTCGATTTTTATTGATGATGTCGTGGCTGATTTGCCCCCGCATACACTGATACTGAGGCCCAAATCTCTGGTCGCGGGTATCGGGTGCAACCGAAATACGGACAAAAAAGAAATAAAGGAACTTCTTTATGAAGTACTCGAAAAGAACGCACTTGCACGGGGCAGCCTGAAATGTATTGCCACAGTGGATTTAAAAGCAGATGAGCAGGGACTTTTAGCCCTCGGACAGGACCTGAATCTTCCGCTGGAATTTTTCACCAGGGAAGAACTTGAAAAAGTTAAAGACATAAAGACGCCATCCGCGATGGTGGAAAAACATATAGGAGTAAAAAGCGTATGCGAAGCATCAGCAATTCTTGCGACAAAAAAGGGAAAACTGATTGTTCCCAAACACTCAACCCGGAATGTCACGGTAGCCATTGCCAGAATTCCCTTTACATCGTAGGCATTGGCCCCGGAAGTACGGAATATTTGTCCAAACGGGCGCATGATGTGCTTGAAACCGTTGACACAGTTGTGGGATATACCACTTACGTTAATCTGATACGTTCTCTGATAAAAGATAAGCACATTGTCAGCACCACAATGAAAAAAGAGATTGAGCGGGTTGAGGCAGCCATTGACATCGCGCTGGAGGGCAAGTCATGCGCAATTGTCTCAAGCGGAGATCCGGGAATATACGCCATGTCCAGTCTTGTTTTTGAAATGTGCAAGGCAAAAGATATTGTTATCATTCCCCCGGTCAGTGCCGGAAAAATGAAAAATGAAGACTCAGGGACTCTGCTTCAGGTGGAAGTTGTGCCCGGCATACCTGCCCTCTGCTCAGGGGCTTCGCTTCTGGGCGCGCCGCTGAGTCATGATTTTGCGGTCATTAGCCTCAGCGATCTTCTGACACCCTGGGAACTTATCGAACGACGCATTGAGGCGGCCGCCGAGGCTGACTTTGTCATTGTGCTGTATAATCCCAAAAGCAAAAAGCGGAACTGGCAGCTTGAAAGCGCACAGAAAATTATTCTGAATCACAGAGACAGAAACACACCTGTGGGGATTGTCACCAGTGCGATGAGGGAAGAGCAGAAGGTTAAGATTTTTCCCCTCGGTAATCTTCACACCGCACCGGTAAACATGCAGACAACCGTGTTTATCGGAAGCAGCGCATCTGCGCAATATCTTGATTTTATGGTTACCCCGAGAGGGTATTCAAAAAAATATTCAGTTGTTTCCTGAAAAAACTCGCACCTGAAAAAATTGACACATAAGTACCCGATCAAAATTTTTTTATACATCTTTTTTTCTGTGAACGGCTGAGAAACCCGGCTTTTTCCCTCACGGGAGGCGGATCATTCCGGAGAAAAAAGCCGGGTTTCTTTCCCGATCAAATATCGAAAACTTATGGTTAGGTACTTATAATGCAGTGTGTCGTACGCAAAAACACCTGAACATCAGAATCGTCTGTATGTCGGATGTAAGTACCTATCCACTCGATGATCAAGTGTTTTGATCCGATTTGAACAAAAAGCCTGTCATTCCTGTCCGAACAAAAAGCCTCTCATTCCTGCTTTCGCAGGCTTGGGCGTGAGCGTCCGACTGAACTCAGTCAGACGCTCACGCCAATGTCTCGGTCGGACGGAATGGAATGACAGAAAAAAACCTGATCATCAAGTATCCCTATATTTTTTCAGCGTCAGATCCTGAATTATCAGGGAATAGTGCCGATAAGAGGGGAAAAAACTTTTGACCGGTCACCGGGGGGGCAGGACAAAAGTTTTTCGGTATTTTTTCCGGATCGCTTAAATTTTATTATAAATGTTGAGGGTGAAGATCCGCGAGGTCTTCAAAACCTCATCCGAGTACTGAACCAGCAAATCGAAAAATTATAAAAAACATACTCCCGCTATCACTCGTGCCGAATGGGTAAAAAAGAGGTTGCCGATGAATTTGAAAAAATCAGTTTCAGAAGAAAAACCTTTCATCCTCATCGTGGATGATGTTCCGAAAAATCTTCAGATTATAGGAAATATTCTGAGTTCCGAAGGATATCTTTTCACCCCCGCGACAAACGGAAATCAGGCACTTAAAATAATTGAAAAAAGACATCCTGATTTAATTCTGCTGGATATTATGATGCCTGAAATGGATGGTTATGAGGTTTGCAAAATTCTTAAAAATTCTCCGAGAACAAAAGATATTCCGGTGATTTTTCTCACCGCCAGAACTGAAACAGAGGATATTGTCAGAGGATTTGAATCGGGAGGGGTTGATTATATAACCAAGCCATTCAACTCAACAGAATTGCTGGCGAGAATTAAAACTCATCTGGAAATACTGAGCATCAGCAATGAACGTAAGGAATTACTTCATGTTCTGTGTCACGACCTGGCAAATCCTTTTGCGTCAATTGTTTCCGCACTGGAGATAATTAAAGATTATGACACGTTCAAACGCCTGAAAAAATATCTCAGCACAGCGGCCGGTAACGGTCTGAAGGTGATTGATCTTGTCCGTAAGATACGGGCATTGGAGGATAAAAAGATCAACTTGGAACTGGAACCTGTCAATCTGAAAAAAGCCATAGATGAATCTCTGCTTATGCTTGAACAAAAATTTGCTGAAAAACATATTGAAATTATAAAGAATATTGATCCGGCTCTGATAGTTTGCACTGAAAAAATATCATTGCTGAATTCTGTTATAAATAATCTTTTTACCAATGCCATAAAATTCTCTTTCCCTGATTCGAAGATAATTATCGGAGCCTCGCAGGCTGACGATATGGTGACAATTTCCATCAGAGATTTTGGCGTGGGAATGTCACAGGAATTGCAAAAAGATATCTTTGATATGAAAAAAACAACCTCCAGAATAGGAACAGGCGGAGAAGTGGGGACAGGATTCGGAATGCCGCTTGTAAAGAAGTTTGTTCATACTTATGGCGGAAAAATTGAGATATTCTCAAAAGAGGAAAAAGATGACCCGCAGGATCACGGCACTGAAATAAGGCTGACATTAAAAGCAGGAAACGCGAATGTCAGCAGTGAGAACTGAGACCTAAGAAATGCGAAATAGCGACAAACGCCTTATTGAACAAGGTTTTTTTTGCCATCAGGTGGGTGCGGAAACACAGCGAGAGCGGGATACGGGGAAAGCGCCTCCGATTAACCGGCTGCATGTCTGGTGGGCCAGACGTCCGCTCACGCCAAGCCGCGCGGCGGTTTTCAGTTCTCTTGTTTCCGCGGATACTGACCCGGAACGCTTTATTCGCAGCCTGGGAATCGAGAAAGTTCAGGCTATGATAGATGGGGTTCCCCGGACACTGACAGGCAAGCTGTTGGAAAGAGTGAAATCTGTTGAACCCGAACGAGAGATACTGATTGCGGACGGCGTTGTCATTCGGGCGTTGATTGCCGAGGAAAAGCGGCGGGCGGAAAATCGTGAGTTAATTGAAAAGCTCAGGGTAAAAGATTCCGCACTCTCCGATGATCCGGTGATCCTGCGCTGGGAAGCGGAGAGCCTGCCCCTGGCAGATCCCTGGCCCCAGGAGGGCGATACATTGCCAGTGCAAAGAGTGATGGGCGATCCTGCCTGGGCCAAGGAAAAGATGGCTTTTAGCAGGAAACACGGAATTCGGTTTTCAGGCGATGGTTACGGATATGACAGAGCATTTCAGAAATCAGCAATGTCTCCGAAATCTGGCCTGACAGTTCTGGACCCCACGTCAGGCGGCGGATCAATTCCCTTTGAAGCCCTGCGCCTCGGTTACAATGTGATTGCAAATGATCTGAATCCGGTGGCAACAGTCATTCTTTATGCAACACTGGATTATCCCTTACGCTTTGGTTCTGATCTCGGGGATGAGATACAACACTGGGGAGAAAGGCTTTTATCTTATGCCCACGAAAGATTGTATGATGTTTTTCCTGATGGCCAGATATTACCCATTGAGGAGCAGGGACGTCTGAGAAAGACGCTTTCATCATGTCCTGGATACTTTGACGAGTTTAACAAAGAACAAATCGCTGATTTTATTTATGCCCGTCAGGTCAGATGCCCCCACTGCGGTGGCGATGCGCCGCTTCTCAACACCTGCTGGTTATCCAAACAAGCCGCGGACGCCTGGGGTGTGCGAATCATTCCTGATGGCAAATCACGAAACGGAAAGGTGCGTTTTGAAACTTATCGGGTGAGCAAAGGCAAAGGCCCCGGAGGTGAAGACCCCGGTTTTGCCACCGTCACCCGAGGCGTGGGGTTCTGTGTTCACTGCAAACAGGCGATTTCCGGTGATGAAATCAAGGCCCAGGCAAGGGGGGAAGGTTTGCCGGGCGAGGGGCGAGGGGCGAGGGGCGTGGGAGAATCCTCATATGGGAAATGGGAAGACCGTCTTTATTGTGTGGTCGCCAATCGTTCTGAACCTGAGACAGATGGAAACGGGAACCTGAAACGATTCAAATCCGGTACCAGGAAAGGGAAGATAAAAACCCGTAAAATCCGTTTTTTTCGTCCTCCCCGTGAATGTGATCTCAGCGCGTTGGAGGATGCGGAAAAAAAGCTTGCTGAGAAATGGGATGAATGGGAGAGGATGGGGCTGATTCCTACGGAAAAATTCCCAAAAGGTAATGACAAACGACCGGTCATCTATGGTATGCCCCGATGGTGCGACATGTTTACCCCGCGCCAGCTCTTTGCTCATCTGACACTTGTTGAGGGACTGAACAAACTCAGAGCGGAGATTATTGAATTGCTGGGTCAGGAAAAAGCCCGGGCCGTGGTGACATATTTGCAGTTCGCCATTGACAAAGGTCTGGATTACAACAGCAGGCAGACCCGGTGGGAATACACAAGAGGAATTGTCAAGGGAAATTTCGGACGCCATGATTTTTCTCTGAAATGGACTTTCGGAGAAATGATCTTCACAGGCCCCCGTTCCGGAGCAGCTTGGGCACTGGCCCAGGTGACGGACGCATATAAGGGGATAGCCTCTCTTGTGTGTCCGCTCCGTTCAGGAGGAGCAAAAAACAGTCTCCCGTGTCTTACCATTTATAATGGTACTGCCGCGCATATCCCCGGGGTCCCGGATCATTCAGTTGATCTTGTGTGCATGGATCCGCCATATTATGATAATGTGCAGTATGCGGGGCTTTCTGATTTTTTTTATGTCTGGCAGAAGCGAACCCTGAAGGATTTTTATCCTGATATTTTTTCCCGGCGACTCACCAATAAAAAAGAGGAGGCCGTTGCCAATCCGGCCAGGGACGGTTCTGCAAAAGAAGCCAAAAAAGCTTACGAAAAAGTCATGGGAGATATCTTTGCGGAATGTAACAGGGTACTCAGACACGATGGTATCATGACTCTCATGTTCACCCACAAACGCCAGGATGCATGGGAAACCCTGACCCGTTCCCTTATTGAATCCGGGTGGATCATTACCGCGGCGGTTCCGGTTGAATCCGAGGCCGCGGAGTCCATGCATCAGAAAAACATGGCAGCCGCGGCAAGCTCCATTTTCATCTCCTGCCGAAAGCGGAAAGGAGAAAACGCATTTCCCGCGGTGTGGACAGGGATCGGCGGGTCAGGGGTGCAGCGCGGCATTCAGGACGCGGTTGAAGAGGGCCTGAAAGAATTTGAACCGCTCCGACTCAGCCCCGTGGATCAGATGGTCGCGTGCTACGGACGCGCCCTCGGAGTTCTCTCGGAACACTGGCCTGTGACAGACGGAGATGAACTGGTCAGCCCGGTCCTGGCCATGAACGAGGCCAGCCGGATTGTTTCAGCGTATCAGATCAGGCGCATTACGGCAAATCGCCTGACAGTGGATGATCTTGATTCTGAAACAGCAATGGCGCTGACCCTTTTTGGCATCCGGGGGCTTGGCGAATTTTCCTTTGACGAGGCCCTCAGTCTGTCCAAATCCCTGAATATTCCTATTGTGTCAAAAAATTCCGGATACCGCGTCCGGGGCCGGATGATCGGCATGAATAAACAAACCCCGGGCCGCCGCTCCCGGGGTGCGGCAGAGGAGACATCAGGCTTTCACGCACCGCTGATTTGCAGGGGGGCCAAACTCCGAGTTGCCAGACCAGAAGAACGCAGCCCTGCCAGACTCTCTGATCCGCAGACCCAGTGGGATGTTTTCCAGGGATTTATACAGGAATACCGAAAAGGTGATATTCCCCTTGCCCGGCCCTATCTGGAAAAACATGTCCCGGAACATCAGCGGATTATTCTTGATATTCTCCGTGTATGGGCATCTGAAACCGATGATCCTGAATTGAAAAAGGAAGCGGAGAGTCTTCTTTTCAGTTTCAGATGACAGCAATAATGCAGCAATGCAGGGTGGGTGGAGCGAAGCGGAACCCACCCTGCATTTTTTGTATCGGGTATATTATTTACCGTGAAAATACATTCTGAAAAGCCGGGTTTTTTATCTGTTTTCATTGAAAATATTTTCATAACCGGGGATGAAAAACCCGGCTTTTTCATGAGCGTTTATTTCGAGTTCCTTTAACGTTGTCCGACCCCTTAGCGCAGATTTTTGAAATCTCCTTTAACTTGGGAAAATCAGCATTGCCAAACCTGGAAAGATTATATTTCAACGTGTTCACAGCAACCGGAATATATTTTTCAAAATACGTCTTTCCTTTCACACGGCTCAGATAACCAAACGCCCCCAGCATCTGGAGATTTCTGGCGACGGAACAGTATTTATAGCCTGTGCGGAACCGGCCCGGATCAACCCGGATAAACGACGAAAGTTTTTTAATGCAGTATTCCGACAAGTCAGCCTGCACAGAACAGGGCAGCTCAACATATGGATCAATCAGCAACGAAGCAAGATCATACTGAATCGGGCCTATGCGTCCGCCTTGAAAATCAATGAGATAAAACTCGTTTCGTTTTTGGGAATCAGAGCAGGAGCGAACCATAATATTCCGTGACTGCATGTCCCTGTGCATAAAACCGGTCACTGAAAATTCAATTGCTCTGTCCGCCAGGGCTGAAAATTCATCCTCAAAATCTTCAAAGCAGGAATTTGTGCCAAGATATCCCTTTAAAAAAGCATCAACAAAATAGCGGCATTCCTTTTCAAGAATAAGTTCCCTGTCATAATACGCTGTCTGATATGTCCGGGAAAGATCAAAATCCCTGCCCCCGAAAACAGACATTCTTACCAGGATATCAATAACCGATTGGTAATAAGAGATGATTTCTTCAGTCGTCTCAGCATCCCGGACAACGGTCTGAAGATGCACATCTCCCAAATCCTCCAGAAAAACCAGACCTGAAAACATATCATAAAGACGAATTTCCGGCACAGGTATTCCTTTGCCGCGGAGATGGTGTCCGATATTTATAAAAGAATCTGTTTCAGACGTTTCCCCCTGTTTTCTGATGCCATGATCCACCATCACAAGGGACTGGTTATCTCTCGTCAGGCGAAACCATTTTCTGTCTGACCCATCCCCCTTGAGCTGAACATAGCTAATTTCAGGTTGCGAGTTTCCAGTTTCAAGTTTCAAGTTTCCAGTTTTAAAGGCTTTGGCGGCCATTTTTTCAATAACGGCATTCCTAAACCTTTCCAAGTCTCCCACGTCTTGCCAGTCGTACTGTTCCGAAGAAATAAAAGCTTTTATCTTTTTTCCCTCTGATATTAATTTTCTGTATGCGTCTATGCTGCCTGAGAACACACCCGCGGGTATAAGATCAAGAATTTCAGGATCAATAACCTGTATCCCGGTAAAAGCGAGTTTTTGGAAAACTGGGAACCGGGAATCAGAAAAGTCTTTTATTTCCTGAACACGGAAGCCTTTTATAAAATTGTCCTCATCTGCTATCACAGTGTTAAATTCGCTGTCATCATGGAGGACCATTGTCACAGGATGCGTGTGATTCAGATGAAATTCATACACTTCTCGCAGGTCAATATTCGTGACAATATCGCTGTTTATGACCATAAAAGGCTGATCATCCCAGAAATCCGCCACATTTTTTATGCCTCCGCCTGTGCCAAGTATCATTGGCTCATATCGGGTCTGAACAGGAATTTTATAATTTTGTCCGGAAATAAAATCATCTATTTTTTCATGGAGATGATGGGTGTTTACGATGGCAACCTCACAGCCTGCATCTTGCAGACTGCGAATAATAATGTCCAGCAGGGGCCTGCCTGCAAACGGAAATAAAGGTTTGGGCAGCGTTTCGGTAAAGGGAAGAAGCCGTGTGCCGAAACCTGCCGCGAGTATCATTGCTTTCATGTCAGTTATCAGTATTTATATTATAGTATTTGTAGGATTGGCAGGGTGGATGGAGCGATAGTGAAACCTACCATCATTGTTGCATATGTTTCTGATTGATTGCCGGATGGCGTAGTGGCGGGCTGCGTTTCGCTTCGTCCGTCCCCCACACTCTGTAAATGACGGAATGGTGGGTTGCGCTTCGCTTCACCACCCGGCTATTGCTCAGGCAGCGTCTAAAGTGCGAGGGCTGAATACTCAGGTTTTCCAATCTCATTGTTTATAGCTGTTTCAACCAGTTTATTGAGCGAAATATTTTTTTTGAATGCAACTAACGAGGCTTTTCTGTGCAGTTCGGGTTTTATTCTGACATTAAACTTTCCTCTGAAAGTTTTTTGTGGGTCTCTGGCAAGTTTTTCGCATACACTCACATAATGATCAACGGCCTCCTCAAACGCTTTTTTCAAATCTGCAACATTATCGCCTTCAAATGTTACAAAGTCGTTCACCAGCAGAATTTCTCGGCATCCTTCATTTATCAGTTTACACTTTATAAAAACAAAAGTCGGATATGAATCGGATGTCAGGGGGTGACATAATTTTTTTAACATGGTATATGACACAGGGAAAACGATTTTGCAAACGAAAATCTTTATAACGGAAAGGAGGAATTATGTGCGCACCTGTTGTCATAAAAAATGAAAGTCTGTCAGAGCGGGGAAATATAAAACTGACTCCGAAAAAATTCGTACGGCGCGGTGATCTGTCTCCTGTTACAAGGCTGCATATTGCATGTGCTGCTCTCACGGCAATGGTTACCGGAGCGTGGGGAACAGTGACGGCTCTTTCAAAGCAGTTTATGATTTCCCGCACCTTTGTTTATATGCTGGCAGCGACATTGAAAGAGACGGGTGAGGCCGCTTTCGGATATGATTCCTGTGAGCCGTCTGTGACCGGACAGAGATCGGTATTCAGCCACATACTGTCTCTGAGACTTGAAGGCCGGTGTTCTCTGGAAGCCGTATCAACGATTATGAGGCGTTTCGGTATTGACAACGCATCTGTCGGTTTCATCAGTCAGACTCTGAAATATTTCGGTTCCCTGCTGCCTGACACTCTTAAAACTGACAATGGCGAGATACGGCTGCTCGTTTATCTGAGTGATGAGATATTTTCCAAAAGGGTGCCGATACTGGTCACGGCTGACCCGGTCAGTTCGGCAATACTGAAAATCGGGCTGAACGACACGCGGAAGGCCGAAGACTGGAAGAATCACTGGAACTGCCTGGAAAATAACGGATATATGGCAGTTTATGTGGTCAGTGACGAAGGCAGAGGTCTGTGCAAAGCTCAGAAAGAATCCCTGGCCCATATTTTCAGGCAGCCGGACACTTATCACGCTGTGGCACACCGGCTTGGCAGACGGGTCGGAATCCTTGAAAATGCCGCATACAAAGCCATTGGGAAAGAGGAGGAACGCTGGCGTAAGCTCGATTCCGCCAGAAGTGACGCTGTCATTTCGCGGAGAATCAAAGAATACGAGGAGGCAAAAAGGATTGCCGATGAAAAAATCGAACTGTACGACAACTTCAGTTATCTTTATCTTTCTGTCATAAATGAACTCAGACTGTTCGACAATAACGGCAATCTCAGGGAACGTGAGGAGGCGGAAGCCAATATCGGAGAGGGGCTGAATCTTCTGGAATCACTGGGAAAACCCGACATTGCCAAAGCTGTCGGAAAGGTCCGCCGCACTCTGCCTGACCTGCTCGGGTATTTCGATGTGGCAGCTCCGATTGTCTCAGAACTCAGGGGACTGCCGGTCAGTCAGGAGGCATTGCGGGCGCTTTGTCTGGCATGGCAATGGAGAAAAGAGATGATTAAGGCGAAAACCCCCGAAGCACGGAAGCACTGTGAAATGAACGAGGAATTCTGTCTCGAAACCGCGACAGGTCATCTTCAGGCCGATTATGAATATGTCAGAGAGCAGGTTTACAACGAACTGGACCGAATAGTTCGGAGTTCGTCTCTGGTCGAATGCATAAATTCGATAATCCGTCCCTACCTGAACAGTTCAAAAAACAATATAAATCAGGAGACTCTGAACCTGATCATGTTTTACCATAATCACCGCCGTTACAGGGCTGGTAAGAGAAAAGGCAGGACTCCCTATGAACTTCTGACCGGAAGGAAACAGGAAAAAGACTGGATCGAACTTCTGTTTGATACTGTGGAAAAAACGGATCCGTCTTTTGCGGTCACTGTGAATTCGTAAAAAGGAACCGGTTTTTTCAGAAAAATCCGTTTCCGGCCGCCAATTCACAAAATCGTAATATCATATCACCATAACTGAAGGTTCGTCCGCCAGCCTTCTGACACCGGAAGTGTGCCCGAAAACAAGCTTTTAAAAAGTGTCAACTACTTTTATATTAATATGAAGGATGCCAATTTCTCCCTAAAAAATCTCATCTTCCGCCGAATAAACAAGTTTTCCATAATAGCCCTTATATTCAAGTAAATTTGGGTGTGTCCCACCTTTTACACATCCGAAAAAATCAGCCACAAATACACAGAGGAACCGCGGAGAGACTTCGTGAGACTTTGTGTCTTCGCGGCAAAAAAACGGATGCGTCCCGCCTTTTATCCGAAAAAATCAGCCACAAAGACACAAAGACACAAAGGAACCGCAAAAATACGTTCCGAGTCAGGTCCCGGCTCCGAAACTTTGTCGTATTGAATAATCCGTAACTGTCCGCGTCTGTCCCATTTCCCTCCGGCTTGTCTCAATGTCCTTGCAAGTTCTCTCTGCCCCCATTCGCCTTTGCCGGACGGGGTTTGCAACCCATATGCATCAGGCTAAGGATTTTTGTGATTCCGGAACGCCTGAAAATAAAGGTTTTGCCTTTCGGCCGTCGGCCGGTCAGTTTCAATGAAATCAGAATGTTCTGTCCTTAGCCTGATGCGTATGGGTTTGCAACCCGGTAGTCCTGCAAAGGTAGTGATGAATCCCGTTCAGTCCCCCGATTATCAGGACACTGAATCTCATTCATCACTGCTTGTGCAGGACTACCTGCAACCCCGTCCGGAACATTAATTGTTCAGCCGTCGGCAGACGTTTCAGACGGAGCTGCAAACCCCGTCCGGCAAATAAAATGGAAACTTCTTTAGTAGAATTATTTTACCGCTTACTCGTGGACAGACACCAAATAAGAAGGAACGATCTTATCGTTCACACAACTCCACCAAAACCCCTTTGGTTGCCTTGGGATGCAGAAAAGCGATTTTTGCCCCGCCAGCCCCTATCCTGGGAGTTTCGTCAATCAGTTTCACTCCTCTTTCCTTCAGCTCTGCCAATGCCTCTTCAATGTTTTCCACACGAAACGCGACATGCTGTATACCCTCGCCTTTTTTTTCTATGTACTTGGCAACAGGCCCGTCAGGTGACGTGGATTCCAGCAGTTCCACTTCGCTCTCTCCCACGGGGAAAAAACCGGTGGTGACTTTCTGCTCCTGAACAGTTTCAGCCCCTTCAAATTTCAGCCCCAGAATATCTGACCAGAAATTTTTTCCTTCATCCATACTTTTTACGGCAATTCCGAGATGATCAATCTTGAGTATTTTCATTAGTCATTTCCTCCTGATATAAAAGTGTTAGGTGTTAGGTGTTAAGGAAAAACCCTGAAACTTTCATGCTGGTTGCAAACGTTGCTCATAACCCCTATTTAAATTTTTCCATGACTTTTTTAAATCCTAGCATGGAATTTGTAATGGTTGCATCATCCACACAAAAGGCCAGTCTGAAATGCCCGGGCCCTCCGAAGCCGCTCCCGGGCACCGCAAGAATCAGTTCTTCCTGAAGAGCCTTTACAAATTTGACATCGTCCGGAACCGGGGTTTTGGGAAACAGATAAAATGCCCCGGGCGGCGTGACAAATTCATATCCGCAAGCCGCAAGCCCCTCACACAAAAGCTTTCTTTTCCTGTCGTACTCGGAGATATCCACACTCATCCCCTGCATACAGGCGACAACCCGCTGCATCAGAGCAGGCGCGTTCACAAATCCGAGTATCCTGTTGGCAAGAGCAGCCCCCGCCAGAATATCGTTTTTAAAAGTGGCCTTCGGGTTTACCGCGAGAAATCCCATGCGCTCACCGGGGATGGAGATATTCTTGGAATATGAATTGCCGATAACGCTTTCATTGTAGCAGTTAAAAATGCTGGGAACCTCTGCCCCGTCATAAACGATCTGACGATATGGCTCATCCGACAAAAGATATATGGTCTGCTTTATCTCCTTACTTTTCTTTTCCAGAAGCTCCCCGAGTTCCCCGAGGCTTTCTTCCGAATATATCTGACCCGTGGGATTATTCGGAGAGTTAATAATGATGGCTTTGGTTTTCTTAGTGATGGCGTAGGCGATGGCGTCAATATCCAGATTGAAACTCGGGGTGGTCGGTACTGGTTTTAATTCACCGCCGTGGTTGTCCGCGTAAAAATCATATTCCACAAAATAAGGTGCGGGAACCAGAACCTCATCCCCGGGATTGAGGATGGCTTTCAGAATAATATTCAATGCGCCGGCCGCGCCGCAGGTCATAATTATCTCTTTTTCAGAAACTTCTGCCTTCTGCTCTTCGGAAAGGTATTCTGCCACGGATTTGCAAACCTGGGGATAACCGCTATTGGGCATATAACAGTGATCTCCCAGACCACAGGAATCCACGGTATCTCTGAGTACTTCATTGAATTTTTCCGGAGGCGGGACATTCGGGTTTCCCAAACTGAAATCAAAGACATTTTCAGCCCCGTGTTTTGCCTTCAGCTGCGCGCCTTCCTCAAACATTTTCCGTATCCATGAGGACTTGGATAGTATTCTCTCAATTTTATTTGCAATGGTCATAAAACAGTTCTCCGGTTCATCAGGCAGATTCTACGGATTTTACCTCCGGAATCTCTTTTTTCAGCAATTTTTCTATTCCGTTTTTAAGGGTCATCTGGGACATGGGACATCCCGCGCACGCGCCTTGCAGGCGAACTCTGACCACTCCGCTCTCTTCCACCTCAATAAGCTCCACATCACCGCCGTCCGCCTGAAGCGAAGGTCTTATTTTGTCTAACACTTTCTGAACTTTTTCTTTCATAATTTTGTCTCCTTATTGATTTTACCGTAAAAATACATTTTGAAAAGTCGGTTTTTTATCTGAAAACATTTTCATAACCGGAGGCGAAAAACCCGGCTTTTTCATAAGCGTTTATTGTAAGCATAACTCTGAAACACATATCACAGGCAGCTTTTTTCAGAGGTTCAGCTCATACTGCTCTTCGGTAACAGTCACCCCCCAGAGATAATGCGTTTTTTCCTCAGTTTTGACAAACCCTTCTGATCTATATATTTTTGTGGCTGTGGTCAGTTCACTCACTGTCCACAAAAACACGGATTTGTATTGGTTTTGTTTACAGAAGATTATTGCCTTCTGAAGCATTTTTTTCCCAAGCCCCTTTCCGCGGGCATCAGGATGGACAAGTAACCAGCGCAATTGCGCTTTTTCCTCTGAAACAGAAACAATTGCAATGGTGCCGACAATGTTTCCGTGTGTCTCGGCAATCCATATTCGGTTACGGTCAGATGGTGATCTGATAAACTGAGAAAGCGGTTCAGCCACATACGGCTCGAATGTGTGATCAAACCCGTATTCTTTTGCATAAAGTGTCCCGTGGAGATATACAATATACCCCATATCCCCGGGCCTGAGCTGATGTCTGAATTGAAAAGAAAATCCTTTGTCAGCCTGAGCTTTATCTCTGTTCTGATCTTTCATTATAAAACGCTTTCCTGAAAGTTTCAAACTTTCCTTCACATATGGCGGCCCGCATACGCTCCATAAGATTTATAAAATAATGAATATTATGAATCGTATTTAACCGATAGGCAAGCAGCTCCCTTGTCATATAAAGATGACGCAGATAAGCTCTGGAATAATTCCGGCAGGTATAACAGTCGCATCCCGGTTCCACGGGTTCCGTATCATCCTTAAACTGAGCATTGGAAATATTCAGGGTTCCGTTTTTCGTAAACAACTGCCCGTTTCTGGCATTTCTGGTGGGGAGAACACAGTCAAACATATCCGCTCCCCGGGCCACAAGTTCCACAAGGTCCTCCGGTGTTCCCACGCCCATGATATATTTCGGCTTTGAAGCAGGGAGTTTCGGAAGCGTGAATTCCGCAATATCAAGCATGATATCCTTTGGCTCGCCCACGCTCAGTCCGCCAATGGCATAACCGCTGAAACCGATTTCCGTGAGCGCGTTTGCTGACAATTCACGAAGGTCTTTGAACATGCCTCCCTGGACAATGCCAAACAGCGCGTTGGAGTTCCGGGCATTTTCTTCCCACGTTTTTTTGCATCTCTCTGCCCATCGGGTGGTGAGTTCAAGCGCATCTTTGGCATCTTCCCTCTCAGAAGGGTATTTGATGCACTGATCCAGACACATGATAATATCTGAATTCAGGCAACGCTGTATTTCAACCGCTTTTTCAGGCGTGAGCAGATGTCTTGAGCCGTCAATGTGGGACTGGAAATTAACACCTTCTTCTGTGATTTTTGAAAGCTTTGCCAGTGAAAACACCTGAAATCCGCCGCTGTCGGTGAGAATGGGGCCGTCCCAGTTCATAAATTTGTGGAGACCCGAAAAGCGGCTGATGACATCACAGCCCGGCCTGAGATACAAATGATAGGTGTTGCCGAGAATAATCTGTGCGCCTGCATTCAGAAGCTCCTCCGGGGACACGGATTTTACCGTTCCGAGGGTCCCCACCGGCATGAACACAGGGGTTCTGACGGGGCCATGAGCAGTCTCAAAGACACCGGCCCGTGCCTTTGTTGTTTCACATTCTGATATAATTTTAAAATTAAGCATTTATCTTTTAGTAAGTAAAAAAGAAGCCTGCATCCATAATCAGGCAATATAACTGATGCGCCTCGCCCGTCCGCCACATATCCGGGTTATGTGGCATTTTGGGACACAACCCCCTTTATTTTTTATATGTTCATAAACCAATTATGATTAATTGTGATCTCCTCAACTTCCACCTTTTCTGTTTTTACGCCCAGACCAAGCTCTTTCAGTTTATCCACAAGCTGATTACCGTCAATTAAATCTATAGCCGGCGCGCCGTCTCTGGTAGCCTCTTTCATCGCATCTTTTGTATAATTTCCTGTGGTAATGAGCAATGCCTTGTCCGCTCTCCCGACCATTGCCCCCCGAAAGTCCCGAACTTGGCTGGCTGTAACCGAACCCTGATACCGTTTGCACTGAAAAATAACATGAAAGCTGAGAAGCCCGCCCAGACGCATAATTCCCTTGCCGTCAATACCGCCGTCACTGCTCTGGCCTGTCACCTCAACCTGAGTGAAACCTGATTCACGGAGCAGTCTTTGCGCAAGCCGCTCAAATGCCGAAGGTTCCATTTTCAAAAGCGTATCTAAAAGTTCTTCACGCCAAGATATATCTGGTTCGGTTTCGTCAGGGACATCTTTTATGACTGTCAGAGCATTATCCGGATTTGCCTCATCAGGTTCGTCTTTTACCGAACGAATCTTAGCTTTCTTTAATTGTTCTTGTGTGAACTGCCTGACTTTTTTCGAATCCACACTGTCAAGTTTTCTACCTTCGGCTGTTAATGCCCATACACCTCTGCTGGAATTTTCAATTACTCCGTAGTTTTTCAGGTAAGTTCTTGCCCAGGCGAGTCTGTATTCGACTTTGGTTTGCCCACCTTTTTCCGGATTATGTAAAACTTCAATTTGTTCATCTGAAAGCCCTGCGATTTCTGAGGCTTTATTGTTAATTTCTTCAATTGTTCCTGACCCGCCAAGACTTTTGAGAGCCAGAAGAATAGGATTCATTAAGGGGTCAACCGCAGGAACATCCACTTTCGCCATTTGAAATCTCTCTAAAATAAATATTTATCATTATATCATATATTTAATGACATATTGTCCATTCGAGCCGACCGTCAGGGACGGCAGATAAGATTTACCGAATATTTACAAGATAACTGAGGATGTTATCTTTCAAACATCTTCTTAAAAAAAATATGTAAGGAATAGGGACGAAATAACACTTCTGTTTGCCGCCCCATCAGACTGACAGATTACGAATACCCGCTTTCAATATCTCGTTTATCACAGATTCGTATTTTTCGCCTGCCTTCATCTTAAAATATGCGACGACCTCGGCATCAACAAGTATGCCGACTTTACCTTTCCGGACGGGTTTCCCGCCGACACGCAGTCTGGCTTCTGCCATCTGTTCTTCCGTCACTTCAGGTATGTCGGACAGATCAATATCCTCATCCCGCATGGCATCAACACGCTGCCAGTCAGTGTCCGAATCCTTCAAAGTATGTTTTTTGCTCATGTTTCGTTGCCTTTCGCATTGAAATGATACGTATTTCATCATCCTGTTCGGTATGGGCAATTACCACAATTCTGCCTTTCAGCATGCCGAGGGTTATGAATCTGTCTTCCCCATAATATGTCCGATTATCCCCGAATGTGTATGTCATCCCGGCGAATACTGCCTCAGCGTCGGCAAAGTCAAAACCGTGTTTTGCGAGGTTTGTCTTTTGTTTGGTTTGGTCCCATGTGAATTTCATGATCTGATGTGTATCCGGAATCAGTCTGAAAAAACTGGCTCACATATATGCAAGGTGACAGTAATAACATTTTGAAAGAACAAAGATATTTTTTAAAGCAGTACAAACCGGCCAATGAACTGTCGGGCGCACTCAGACCTTCAGCAGATCGAAAAGTTTCCGGGCAGTGTGCGGGACAGCAGAGAAACCCGGCTTTTTTTCCCGGACAGGACGCCTCCCCGGTCGGAAAAAGCCGGATTTCTCCAGGTCCGTCCTGTTTGCCCTGTGACGGCCCAAAAACTTTTCGATTTACTGACCTTAGTTTACCCCACAAAAGATGGGATTGTTTTTTGGGTCTTCTGCCAGAACTACACTGCATTTAGTCAGTATTGATTGATATTTAAAAAGGATAAGGCCACATCAAATGCCTGCCTGCTACCACTGCAACAATATTTTTTTCATAGACTCCCCATGTTCGGCTCATAATGAATAATTGCTGTCATTCAATAAACATGGCATCTCCGTAACTGTAAAACCTGTATTTCTTATCAATGGCCTTCTGGTACGCCTCTAATATTTTTTCACGCCCGGCAAACGCAGATACCAGCATGAGCAGCGTTGATTCCGGCAGATGAAAATTGGTGATCATCGCGTCAACAGCCTTGAATCTGTATCCGGGATATATAAAAAGATCGCAATTCCCGCTGTCATTGATAAGATATCCGTTATCATCTGATGCATATTCCAAGGTGCGCACACAGGTTGTTCCCACAGCCACCACACGGCTGCCATCTGCTTTTGCATGATTTATGATGTCAGCGGATCCTCCGGGGATGGAATACCATTCGGAATGCATTTGATGATCCCTGATATCAGACACTCTTACAGGTAAAAATGTACCATATCCCACATGCAGGGTAATTGCAACCACCTTGACACCTTTGGATTTTATTTTTTCAAGAAGTTTTTCTGAAAAATGCAGTCCTGCCGTGGGGGCCGCAATTGCCCCTTTTTGTGAAGCATATACCGTCTGATATGATATTTTATCATTACAGGCTTCGTTCTGAGACAGATTTCTTTTGATGTAAGGCGGAAGCGGCATGTTTCCGACCTGATAAAGGAGATTTTCAAAATTATCATCACATGAAAATTTTACCGTATGAATTCCATCATTAAAATCTGTAATTTCTGCTTTTAATCCCTGATCAAAAAAAAGCAATGCCCCGGGCCTGGGACGTTTTGAGGCTTTTATCAGACAGTTGTAAGTAACATTTCCATTTTTTTTATCTCCTGGGCCGGAGGGATTTGCTTTGCACCTGTTTCCATAATCTAAGATAAGAACCTCTGCCTTTCCGCCTGTGTCCTTTTTTCCGAACAGACGCCCCGGAATAACCTCGGTGTTGTTTATCACCAGCACATCTGACGGGGAAAGCAGATCATAAATATCAGAAAACGTATGGTGTGAGCATTTGCCAGTTTCACGGCTCAGGTGCAGGAGCTTTGACCGGTCTCTGTTGTCTGCCGGTTTCTGGGCTATCCAATCTTCAGGCAGATCATATGTGTAATCCGTTAGTGAAAACATAATTTTTTAACTTTTTCCCATGTAAACCAGCCAGACTCCGATAAGCACCAGCGCCAAACCGAACCGCTGAAGACTGGTGTCCGACATTTCAATCACTTTTTGTATCCAGTATTTCATTTTTCGGGGGAACAGAGCATAGGGAACCCCCTCTATAAACATCACCATTCCAAGCACACATAGAAAGAATTCCATAATATCCTTCTTCTGAATAATTTTATTATGATCCAGTGTGGGGTTTTCAAATTTTGATATGTCATATCAAATCAGCAAATGAACATTTCAGTCTTACCTCAGTATTTGCTGAGACAGTCTTTTTTGTAGTTCTTTCATATAAACGGTCATGACCTGCCGGTCACAACGAGGCATGAAAGTTTCTGCAAAAAACCGCTTCGCTTAATTTTTGCACTCCGGACTTTCATATAAACTCCCATGTCCTGCCGGTCACAACGAACGATGAAAGTTTTGTAGTTTTTCATGACACTTAACACTTAACACTTAACACTTAACACCTGACACTTTCATATAAACTCCCATGTCCTGCGGACACAACAAACGATAAAAGTTTTGTAGTTTTTCATGACACTTAACACTTAACACTTAACACTTAACACTTAACACCTGACACTTTCATATAAACGTTTAAAATATCGTTTGTCAAAATAAAATAAACACTCATGAAAAATCCGGGTTTTTCGTCCCCGGTTATGAAAATGTTTTCAGATAAAAAAAACAGGTTTTCAAAATGGATTTTTACGGTAAAAAAGGGGAAATAAAACAGGTTATTCAAAGGGATAAGAAAAATTCGAAAAATTCGAAATCATGCGGGTCCGTTTTTCAAATTGTCCGAAAAAACAATTTGAAAAAATGTCTGACATCCGGCCGGTCATGCAGGCTGGGTTGGAGAACGAAACCTGATGCCGCTGACTGATGCATGGGAAGCTTTCAAAAGTCCTGGTGGGTGCTGATAATGTCGGGAAATAAACGGGTATGACCTGCCGGTCACAACGAATGATGAAAGTTCTGTAATTTTTCCTAAGACTTAACGATTAACACCTGACACTTTCATATAAACGGCCATGAGCGGTCCGCTCACAACGAAACATGAAAGAACTTTTAACTTCAGGCACTTTGGTTACTTTAGCTCACTTCAGACACTTTCATATAAACGGCCATGATCTGCCGGTCACAACGAACGATGAAAGTTTTGTAGTTTTTCCTGACATTTAAAACTTAACACCTGACACTTTCATATAAACGCGGGGTGGGAGATATGACAGACACGCTGTTCCAATTTCTGTCTGAAAAAAGCAAAGGACAGACCTCGTTTGCGGCCTGCCCTTTGGGAATTTTTCGATTCATGATTACCCGATGATCAAGTTTTTTGACCTGATTCGAACAAAAAGCCTGTTATTCCTGCTTTCGCAGGCTTCGGCCTCAGTCAAACAGAAAGACAGAAAAAACTTGAACATCGAGTGGTTATCAAATTTTGTTCAGTTGGTCTTTCATCATTACAAAATTATCATCCATTTTTTTTTTTAAGGACTGACATCCCTCTTCATAAGCTAAGTTCCAATTGTCAACGGTTTGTCTCCATTCATCAGGAACCCAGACAGCCTGATTCAGAAACACATCCATCACCTTTTTTGTCCTTGTCTGAACCGCTGCCATTGTATTGAACGAACCTTTGAATACAGTCCTTTGTAAATCTACCATCTCCTCAATGATTTGCTTTTGCTCCTGTTCGATCATCCTTTTTTATCCCCCCCTTCGGCTTGCTATTTTTTTGCTGGTTTTCAGATTCTTTTTTTGCCAGCGCTGATTTTTCGGTCTCATTAAAATGTTGAGAGAAGGTTTTTGTTTCTTGCTTGTTTTCACCCCCCTCTTTTGAAGACTCTGCTTTTTCAGGGGCGGTAAAATACTGGGTAAAGCCCTTCATCATGGTCTGAAACACTTCACCCTGATCCCTTATTATCTCCTGTAACTGATCCGTGCCTCTCGCGTTCATAAGCATTTTCAGATGCTTTATTGTCTCTTCCTGATCCGCACACTTTTCCTTGAGTTTTTCATATTTATCAACTAAGGACAGATGTTCTTTTTTCGGAACAAAAGCCAGCGAACCCATATATTCTTTGAACGATTTTTGAAAATCCTCCATTGCCTTTTCAGTCATTTTTTTGTATTCCGTGCTATGCTCGGATAACTGATCAAGGCCGTAGAACTTTCGGAACATACCTGACAGATCATCAAAACTGTTAAACCCCTTCTGCATCCAGGCAGTCATATCATCTACCTGCTTTTTCTTACGGGCAGTGCTGAGTAAAAAATTCCCCCAAAATTCTAAAAGATTCTCATCCATTATCACGGCCTCTGAAATAAATCATTTTATATGTGACACCTCACCTGTTCGGGACTCACAATGAACAATCCCGCGAAAATCATCTTTCGGAATCTGTTTCTCCGAAGCAAATGGTTTTTTCCTAAATATCCGGTTACTGAATGAAGAGTACTGTCCGAATATATTTCCATTTTTGAATATTATCACTATATGAAAATTCCGACAGGCTCAGGGGCGGGTCAAAACGCCGTTCGCTGAACTTGTCAAAACGCCGAAGTCAGGCTTGGGATTCGGAGGAGTATGCTTCGTTCAGATCCAATTGAAAACGCACAGGCCCCCGGTAGTTTTTATCACCAAAGCGTGTATGAAGTGCGCATACTGATTTCGGATTTGACCATGACGTTGCTATGGCCACATGACCTTTGGGAAAACCGGAGACTTCGACATCTATGTGGTCCAGCGGCGCCAGAGCGGTCTCTTTCTCCACAAGATCATCTTTTTCTCCGTAACAGATCAGCCAGGGAATATTTTTTGCTTTCAGACGCTTAAAATTGAGTTTCCGGTCAAAAAGCTTTACCGGAAGGGTCCCGTCATCTGTAACAGGAATGTTGTATGAATCAAAGCTCATTTTGGTAATGGCAAGGGGAAGGTCACCCCGTTCATTCTTAAGCCAGTAGTTAATCGCAGCAGCGGTTTTACTGATCTTCACTTCGTTTGCACCGCCATTTGGCATAAGCATTGCCATATCTCGGTAAAGGGCAACCAGAGGTGATTCGTTTTCTATGCTTTTGAGTTTATAAACCCAGCCCATGAGATCACCGTCAGCGACTTTGTTGCCATTGGGAAGTGTTTTGGTTCCATACTCAAGGTGATTAAATCTGCGGGGCAGACTTCCGAAAAATTTTATAAATCCCTTACTTCGGGTTCCGTCCATGGGGGAGACACAAGTGATGAGCGCGTCTACCAGACCGTCCAGCTCGCCGGAAAGAATATTACACACAGCAGAAAATCCCCCCTGACAGTAGCCGTTCAGTGTCACGAATTTTCCGTGTCTGGCCCTGACCTTCTCGCAAAAGAATCTGGTGTCCCGGGTGTCGTCTTCACAAGTCATGAGCTGAACTGCCGGGGTCTCGCTGATATCCTTCATGATTCTGATATAGGTGGGAATTCCCTGATTTGCAAAACAATGGGCATAACTCTTATTTTCACCAGGTAAAAAAGCCAGGATATTGGAACCCAGCACATAAGGAGGAAGAATAATGACCGGTTTCCCGTTCTCATTGATTTCAGTTTTTTTATCTGTGGGAAGGATCTGATAAAGAATAAAACGGTCAGTTTCAGC
This sequence comes from Desulfonema magnum, assembly GCF_017377395.1. Taxonomy (GTDB): domain Bacteria; phylum Desulfobacterota; class Desulfobacteria; order Desulfobacterales; family 4be13; genus Desulfonema_C; species Desulfonema_C magnum. The sequence goes on from NZ_CP061800.1 coordinate 3,753,820, forward strand.
AAACTTTACATTCTCACCCTGCTCAAAGTGGAACCCGTATTCAGGCTCAATATCCTCGATAGCCTCTTCATAGCCATATGCCACCATCTCCATCATTTTGGATTGCCGGGAAACAAATTTTTCTATATTTTCCTCTCCCTCCACATTGAAGATCGTATTGAATAAGGCAGACGTGGCATTGTCCATTTCCCGCTGATTATAATTGCTAATCGCCTTCATGCTGCTGGCAAGCCCCTTGTTTGAAATATCAAGATTGAATGTCAGGAGTTCCATATAGGATTGAAAACTTTCCAGCGGTGACGTGTTGAACAATTTATATTTTTCCACATCCGTGAAATAGTTCACGGCAAGTGTGTAGGGGATCATGAAATCATTCGAGTACTTGGCAAAACTGATCCAGTAATTTTGCGCTGCATTTATTGCCTCTGCCAAAAATAAATTTTTTTTCAAGAGCCTTTCCGGAAAGCATGAGTCTGTGCTGTAACTTAAATCAATCATTTTGAGCAGCTCCTTCTCCTAGATAGACAAATATTTAAGCGATTAGTTGTTTGGTAATATTAAGGTATATGATATTCTCTCATATAGCGGAAGCCGTCCGTGTCCGACAGCTTTCATATTGCCATGTGGCAGTCAGAAAAAGATCGGCAGCCCTCCGGATTTTCCTTTGTTCCTTATATTACAATAAACGAACGAAATATTTACATCTGAGGGTAAATATCAGACAACTGACCACCTAGTCAGATTCGGCTTCTTCCTTGTTTTCGGAATTGGCAAAAAACGCTTCTACTTTACTGAAATTCGTTTCCACAGTTTCTTTAAAACTGTCACGCCCTTTCTTATATGTCCCGAGCCATTCGGCAATGGCTTTTTTTCCCTCCGGGGGGAGCCACGGAGCCTGCTCCAGAAACATGGAAACCATCTGTTCTCCCTGTTCCTGGAGTGTTGACATGGCTTTAAATGAATTGTCAAAAGTTGCTTTTTGAAAATCAATCATTTGTTTGAACAGTATCTTCTGATCCATCTTAAATCTCTCCTTTTTTTCAAAACAATGCAAAGGCTTTCAAAGTGGCCGGGGATTTTTTCAAAAAATACCCGAAATACAGGGGGGGTGAGGTGAGGCCCCCGGACATCACATCCGTATATATGCCCATAAGACAGGCTTCACTTTGTCACGCCCGCCGCGATCTGAATCGCGCATATTCAGCAGATCAAAAAATTTTCGGGCCGTGCAGGACAAAGAGGACGGACGGCAAAGAAATCCGGCTTTTTCCGGAACGGAAGGGTGTCCCGTCCGGGGAAAAGCCGTGTTTCTCCGAGATCCTCCGCACAGCCCGGAAACTTTTCGATCTGCTGATATTATATATCTGAAGTTTCCGTAAAACTTCGAAAGCCCCATATTATTCATGCGTTAGCCAAACAGTTCTTCCATTTTTGCAAAACCGTCATCCACAGCATTTTTAAAGTTTGTGCGGGCTTTTTTGTAAAATTCAGTTGAATTGCTGATGACCTTTTTCCCCTCTTCGTTCACCCACGGAAGCTGGGTCAGGAAATCGCCGGTCATTTTTTCGGTCTGATCCTGAACTGTGCTTACAGCGTTAAAAGCGTTTTCAAAAGCGGTTCTCTGAAAGGTGATTATTTGCTTTGTCATTTTAGCTGCCTCCGTCATTTTAGCTGCCTCCTGATAAGTGTTTAAAGTCTTTGACCATCACAGCAGGTCAGAACCGCATATTAAAGCGGATTACACAGATTACACAGATTTAGAAAAAGCTGTGCAATCCCCTTCCTCAACTGTGTCAATCTGTGGCTCTGAAGCTTTTAGCCTGTTCCTGCCTATTTCTGAATAAACAGTTCTTCCATTTTTGCGAAACCGTCATCCACAGCGTTTTTGAAGTCTGTGCGGGCTTTTTTGTAAAACTCAGTCGAATTGCTGATCGCCTTTTTTCCCTCTTCGTTCACCCAGGGAAGCTGGGCCAGAAAATCACCAGCCATTTTTTCTGTCTGATCCTGAACCATGCTCATCGCGTTAAAGGCGTTTTCAAAAAGGGTTTTTTGAAAAGTGATCATTTGTTTTGCCATTTTACCTGTCTCCATCATTTCTGTTGCCTCCTGATAAATGTTTAAATTTCAGATTCAGTCTCTTTGAGATATTCAGCCAGTTAAATAGTGACTTTTTCATTGAAACTAAAATAATAATAATATATTATTTTTTTTTGTCAAGAAAAAATGATGCAATGCACAAAAAAAGTATTTTATGAATATCAAATATTTTTTATTGAAAAGAATAATATTATAAAAAGGTTATGATTAATACAAAGATATAAGACAGTGATAGGCTAAAAAAAATATTGCACTGTGTCATAATATCATATAAACAAGGAAGGAAAAGCAGATGTCGCATAAACTCACGATTAAAAAATACCCTAACAGACGATTATACGACACGGAAAACAGTTCCTATGTGACTCTCGCGGATGTCGCTGATATAATAAGACAACAGGGTCGGCAGGTGAAAGTTGTTGACGTGAAAAGTAATGAAGATGTCACAGCCTTTATTCTGACTCAGATCATCATGGAGCAAGTGAAGAAAAAAAGCCGCATACTCCCTGTGTCCCTGCTTCATCTGATCATTCGGTCGGGAGAAGATGTTCTCAGCGAATTTTTTGAAAATTATCTTGAAAAAGCCATCGAAAGCTATCTGACTTACAAGAAAACCATGGATGAACAGTTTAAAATATGTCTTGAACTGGGGATGGACTTTTCAAACATGGCGAAAAAGACAATGAAAGACATAACTCCTTTCGGATCTTTTTTTGACAGTGCTTCAGATGAAACAGACAAAAATAAGAAAGCTTAAAGTCAAAATGTCAATTGAATGCATCTCGGATGTCATACCTAAAAAAGCCTTGTTTTTAAATGATAATTAAGGTAATGGAATTCAGGTTTGTCTCGGCGTATTTCATCCTGACAAAAAAGCGGTTCTGCTGATCCGTTTCGGTGAACTGTCGGGTCGGAATTGCCTGTTTTGTCCCGGAGTGATATCAGATGTAAAAAAAATTATGCCGGGACATGCCTGAAATCTGGAGTGATGAAAATGTCACAAACCCGGCTGATAATTGCGATCCCATTTTTATTCCGCAAATTTTTTATGGCTTAAAAATCAGGCAGTTAAAAAATGCAGGGAACAAAAACGGGATCAGCTTTTTCAGAGCTTTGGAAACATTTTCATCACCCCGCCTGAAATCTGACCTTATATAGTATGGATAATCCCAAAAAATAATCAGCATGAATTGGAGTAAAGAATGGATCAGAATCAAAAAGAGGAAACCGGCATGGAATCTTTGTTTGCCGCGTGGGCAAAATCTGTAACGAATTTTTGGGGAGATATGACCAATATGCAGTTTGGCGGTACGGCCAAGCCATCTGACACATCCGAGAAATCCAGGAAGGACCCGATCTATCAGGCTCAGAAAAATTGGGAGACGGGCACCAAGGTTTTACAGTTATTGTTATCAGCATCCGGCAAACCGGAAAACATAAACGATGTTCTTAAAGGAATGCATTCTCTTCCGGAATTCATGATGAAAATGGTTCAGCAGTCATGGGACGGATATTTGGAACTGCAAAAACAATGGGCTGAGAAGGCCGAAAGAATTGGTCAGCATACGGAAGCTTACAATTTTGAAGATATTGATCAGAATATTTTCAAAAGCTGGCGGGAAATTTACGAGAAGGAATTCCAGAAAATTTTAAATATTCCGCAATTGGGGCTGACCCGTTTTCAGCAGGAAAGAATGAACCAGTTTGTGGATAAATATAATGTGTTTTATGCCTCTCTGAATGAGTTCATTTACATGTTTTATGTTCCCATAGAAAAATCGTCCGCGGTTATGCAGGAAAAGATAGAGGAGATGGCTGAACAAGGTGAGATTCATGATAATTTGAAAGATTATTATAACATGTGGATCAAGATTTTGGAAGGTCATTACATGACACTGCTCAAATCACCGGAATATACGCAAGTCATGGACAAAACTGTTGATTCTTTGGTGCAATACAGAAAAGCCAAAGATGAGGTGATGTATGACATTCTCCAGCAGTTTCCTGTCCCCACCAACAAAGATATGGATGAACTTTACAAGGACCTTTACTTACTTAAAAAAAAGGTCAGGGAACTTTCCAAAACAGTGAAAACTTGAAACTCGGAACTTGAGACTCGAAACTCAAAACTTGAACAATCATAGATGTACACATGAAAATCCGCCACTCTTTTAAGTTTCAAATTTCAGATTGCAAGTTGCAGAGGAGGAAATATATGAGCCAGCCTAAAATTGCTGTGGATCTTATCCTGAAGAAATTGGCTGAAACCACGGAACAGGTGAAAACACGCGCCCAGAAAGCATCCGAGGTTTTGCTTGGCCCGCTTGAAACAGATCTTTCAACTACGCCTTACGAGGTCGTTTACGAGGAGGACAGAATCAAGCTGAAATACTACAGGCCGACAGAAATAAAGCAGAAATATCCGCTTCTGGTGGTCTATGCCCTGATCAACAGGGAAACCATGCTGGACCTTCAGCCGGGAAGAAGTGTGGTGCAGACGTTTCTTGATAATGGCATCGAAGTTTATATGATTGACTGGGGATATCCGACCCGTAAGGATCAGTATCTGACCATTGACGATCATGTTGACGGGTATATGGATAATGTCGTTGATTTTATAAGAGACAAACATAATCTGCCCAAAATCAATCTCATGGGAATCTGCATGGGAGGTGCCTTTTCTGTCATGTATTCGGCGCTTTACCCTGAAAAAATAAAAAATCTTGTCACCACAGTGACACCCACCAATTTTGATACGGACAAAGGACTGCTTCATATATGGATGAAACAGACAGATGCATATCTCATGGGAAATTCATATGGCAATATGCCGGGAGACCTGATGAACCTGGGGTTTCTGCTTCTCAATCCCGCCCGTCTGATACTTGACAAATATGTGGGCTTTTTTGAAAACATGGACAACAAGGCATTTGTTGAAAATTTTGTCCGAATGGAGAAATGGATTTTTGACAGTCCGGATGTGCCTGCGGCAACTTTCCAGCAGTTCATAACAGATTGTTATAAAAAGAATCTTCTCATTCAGAGCAAAATGGAACTGAGCGGGAGGCGGGTGGAACTCAAAAACATTACCATGCCTATTTTAAATTTTTACGGCGAGTATGACCATTTGGTGCCGCCCCAGGCATGCGAACTCCTGACACAGAAGGTGGGGGCTGAGGACACGGAGGATATCTGTCTGAAAACCGGACACATCGGAATTTATGTCAGTTCCAGCTGTCAGAAGGAGTTTGCGCCTAAGATTGTGAAATGGCTCAGGGAAAGAGAGGGGGAAGTCAGACCCGGGACTAAAGAACAAGCGACTTTTCCCAACTCGGTAAAAGATAAAATTGGAAAAAAAACCAGCGATGCTTCAAAAAACAAAGGCCGAAAAAATATTGAACTTGTTTTGTCAAACAAGCGAAGCAGAAAAAAAGCCAAATCCGTTTCACCCAAAAAGTAAACTGACGGGGTAAGGAGCGAAGATAAAACTTGAAACTCGGAACAGTTGCATAAGCATAATGACAATCCGCGGATCCCCAAGTTTCAAGTTTCAAGTTTCGATTTACAGAGGAGATAACTATGAAAACCAACACCGATTATTTTAAAACATTCTGCAAAATAAGCAAAGCTTTTGGGACGACTTTTAAAAAAGAAGAACTTCTGGATATCATCGTTCAAAGTGCGATTGACACCATGAAAGGAAAAGCCGCATGTCTTTTTCTGGCAGATGAGGAACAGGATATGTTTGTGGTGGCAGCTCAGAAAGGACTGTCTGAAAACTATTTACACGCGGAACCCATGAAAATTGAGAAGGCAGTGAAAGACCTCATGGAAGCGGGGGGGTATCTCTCTTTTCATGATGCGACCACAGACCCCCGGCTGGATAATCACGAAATAAAAAAGGCCGAAGGAATCGCCTCTGTCCTCACGGTGCCGATTATGGTAAACGGCAAAGCCATTGGCATTCTTGTGCTTTATACTGCCACCCCCAGAGATTTTTCCCAGGATGAAACAGATTTCCTGACCGCCCTGGCCGAACAGGGGGGAATCTGCATCCAACAGACCCGGCTGCTTGAACGGATAAAACAAAATTCAACACTTTTTCACGATCTGGCTTCCAGCATGAATTCCAGCTTTGATATCAAAAAAATCCTGCATATCCTGACGGCCGATATCGCCGAGGCTTTTGGCATGAAAGGGGTGAATATTCGTCTTTTGAATAAAAACACAGGCGTTCTGGAACTCGCGGCAAGCTATGGCCTGAGCGAAGAATTTCTCAGCAAGGGGCCTGTCTCTGCTGATAAAAGTGTGGCACAGACGCTTAATGGCGAAACAGTCATCATCAGGGATGCGAAAACCGATGAGCGTATTCAGTATAAAGAGGCAATGAAAAAAGAAGGCATTGCTTCCATGCTTTGTGTCCCCATAAAGTCCCGGGACGAAGTCATCGGAATGATGAGACTGTACAGCGGCGTTGAAAGAAAATTTCCTGATGATGTGATTATATTGGTTGAAGCTGTCGCGGCCCAGGGGGGAATCGCCATTGAAAACGCCTTGCTGGTTAACCGAATGCGCATGAACACGGAACTTTTCCATGACCTGGCTGTCAATATCAATTCTACATTGGATGTAAAGAAAATCATGCACATCATGTCTGCTGATATCGCTGAAACGCTCGGAGTGAAGGCGAGTTCCGTTCGTCTGCTTGATGAAGAAAAAAAGACATTGGAACTTGTCGCAAGCTACGGTCTGAGCGAAGCATATCTTAATAAGGGGCCTTTGTTCGCTGAAAAAGGCATTTCCGAGGCCCTTAGAAACCGGGTGGTGGTAGTCAGAGACGTGGCTACGGATGAGGGGGTTCAGTACCGAAAAGAAAAGAAAGCAGAAGGTATTGTGTCCATTCTCAGCGTTCCCATAAACGCCAGAGATGATGTGATCGGGGTGATGAGGTTTTACAGCGATGTTCCGCGAGAATTCACCGAAGCGGATGTTATGCTGACGACCGCCATGGCCCATCAGGGAGGTCTGGCCATCCAAAATGCTTCCATGTATCTTATGCTTCAGGAAGATAAAAAAAATCTGGAAGAGGAAATCTGGAGCCACAAATCGTGGTTTTAAATTAGTTAGGTTTGGAATTTGTGATTTGGAATTTGGAATTTGGAATTTGGAATTTGTGATTTGGAATTTGTGATTTGGAATTTGTGATTTGGAATTTGGAATTTGTGATTTGGAATTTGTGATTTGGAATTTGTGATTTGGAATTTGTGATTACAGCTTTAATCGCCAGTCACAAATCACCAGTCACAAATCACAAATAACTAAGGAGGAGAATGTTATGATTATTGGAAAAACTATTGACCAGCTCAAAGTAGGCGACTCGGCCGAGTTCGCCAAAACTATTTCCGAATCTGATATTTATTTGTATGCCGGAGTGACGGGTGATTTTAATCCGGCCCATATTAACGAAGCATATGCGCAACAAACCTTTTTTAAGACCAGAATTGCTCATGGGATGCTTACGGCCGGGTTCATATCGGCTATCCTGGCCAACCAGCTTCCCGGTCCCGGAACTATTTATATGAGCCAGGAACTCAAATTTCTGGCACCTGTCCGCATGGGTGACACGATTACCGCGCGAGCAGAGATTATTGAAATTATCGCTGAAAAAAATAGGGTTCGTTTACAGACAACCTGTGTTAATCATGAAGGGACAAAAGTTTTAGACGGTGAAGCCATTGTCAGCGCTCCCAAACCGCCTAAAAAATAATGCAGAAGTTAAGAATTGGAAATTCAGAAACCAAGTTTTTCAGATAAAAAACTTGGTTTCTTTTTTTGAGATAATCATCTGACATTTTCAAATCACATTCCCCATCAGATAGTTTTCGAGGGTTCCTTTAAGCTTTCCATCCGGTAGGCTCTTCAGGCGTTGAAAACAAGTTGGGCACAGAAAAAGAAAATCGTCGGTTCTTTGTATTTCTGTATATGGAACCGTTTTTCCGCACTGATCGCATATGTTCAGCATGAATCTGACTCCCACTCCGTAAGAAGGATCAGTCTTGTTTTCAGAAATTTTCCTGCACCACATCACTTCGGCACGATAGCCGTCACAAGCCTCGGGACTATGAATATCAGCAGAGTCCACCATTTTGATACAAACTTCAGAACCTCGCCGGAGAGAGTTGTTGCCTGATTCAAAATACATACCGCTTTCACTGATGTTGCACATCTTACCGTCATGGTAATTTTCTGTATTCAAATCCGCGTATTTTATGGGAGCTTCTTCCTTGTTTCGAGAATAGGCCCTGTAGTTACAGGAATGCAGCTTCTTTGCAGAAACATTCATCATACACCTCCTTAACGATTACGTTCAGATTAATGGTATTTTAAGTTTTGTAAGGCGTAGGAAAGTCTTCCGTGGGAGGCAATGCTGCTGATTAACTCTTTGACTTCCTTCTTTTATGGCAAAGTCAAGTGTCTGGCGACTTAATTCAACAGCATTGCCTGAAAAAGGAAGAATTTAAAACGCCTAGCTCCCTTGAATTCAAACAATAATACAGCCTGAAGGGCGGAAACACATCAGGTTTTAAGCGGCTTTTTTTTCAACTTCTGGTTCTTCCTCCGGTGTTTTTTTCTCAATGGGGCTTTTCAAATCATCCGACTCTGTTTTACTCTCACGAGAAGCACTTATCCCACGGCACAGTTTATTCGTTGATTCCAGGAACTCTGTGCAGGTACCTATAAAATTGGGAATAGTGTCATACTCCTGAAGTGTTTTAGCCACGGAGATATTTCCCATTGCCGAAAGGGAGAAATCTATCATGTTATTGTTGAACTCACACATATTCTTGAGAAACCCCGTGGCTTCCTTTTGCTCATGGGAAAAGACATCCAGTGATTTTTTCACTGCCTTGTCAATTTCCTTTATCCCCTCAAAAGGAGTGTCTTTAAAAGCGTCTGTCACCTGGTCCGTAAAATTGTCATAAGCCTCTCTGAACGTTTTGAAGAAGGTGTCCACCTTGATTTCTTCACCCGCAATAGCATCACATCCGGTTTCAAATCCTTTGTCGGTTACTGAATTCACATACTTAAGCCAGGCACCATATATTTTGAAGCCTTTTGTTGCTGTTCCGTTCATGTTCTTCATCGCTTCAAATGGTGAAGGAGCATTTTTAATCCAGGAACCAAAAAACATATTCTTGTAAATTTCAGTAATATCCGCCCTTTTTTTCTCAAGCATATTTTAGCCTCCCTAAAGTTCTCATTTAAAATTAAATTTAAGCCACCAGACAGTATGGGGAATCGCGCAGGCCCTCTGCCACAAAATTAAATTTTTTTTAACGCGTTCCGTATGCCTTCATATTCGTTATGACCGAAAGATCATAACCGTTAATTTAAAAGTAGCATTTTGCTACCCCTAAGTACATATTTTAACCCATTGACTTATCCGCTTTGCTTTGAAATAAGTAAAAGATTCATTTACTTTATAACTATGAAGAATAATATTATCTGAATGAATTTTCAATCAGGGAATTCCTGATTTTAAGTCTGAAATTCCTTATTTTGTTTTAGGAAACAATTAAGCTTAAATTTTTATCAGAATATAACCTCTTTAAATAACAATTAAAAATATTCCACCCGGACGGGTCAGCACGTCATGAAAATTTTTTTCAGATTGGGAAATTCCTTACTTGTCCGACAGAAATATCTGCTGAAATTACTTAACTGTAATTTGGGAAACAATAACGTGACTTGTTGCCATATTTTTCAAATATTTAAAGAGGTTGCCAGAAATAAAAAATCTGGACAAAACAGAGGATTGATCAGAATAATTGAAGGAGAAAAACTGATTATAACGGTTTTTGGGAATGCCGCGTCAGAACCTCCCCTGAATCCGTTATAATCAGAAATCAGGAAAATCAGAAAAAGGAAATGTCAATTAGCAATCTTTTTAATATCAGACTGGTATAATCAGTTCGGACAGTTTTTACAACTAATTATCGGCAGATCGAAAACAAGTCGGAAAGGAGTGCCGGAATGTGCTTGCTAAAATTTTTCGATCAGCTGTTTGTTTTTGCAGGATTCGAAGATTCTGATTTGAAGATCAGATATTATCAGCAGATTGAAAGTTCAGAACCGGTTCAGAGTTCCGGCTTCAGGCAGTTTTTGTAAAAACAGATAATTATGTTTACATAACAGAAAGCTGGAACGCGGAACCATGAATTTTTTGATCTGTTGATTATAATTTCAATATGTTACAGATTTGAGATGTCCTGGTCTGTAAAAACTGTCCCATCTCCTCTTTCATATGTCAGGATTCTTCAGATGACGTTTCCGAGCAGCCATCTCTCCACGCATTCTTTTATCTTTTCATTTGAAGCCTCTGTGTGCTTCAGGCAATTTGAACACAAACAAACAGAACTGTCTGTTTTACAGTACTGTTCTTCCCCATTTCTTCCACACAGATCACATGAGATACTTTGGCCCATGATGACCTCATCATGATTGTCATACTCCCTTTGTCTGTCTGTAACATACTGATACATAAGTCTTCCCTCCATTGTTTTTGTGTTGTAAAAACATACTCATCTGAAAAAGACGGATATTTTATAACCGAAGACAAAGAACCTTTTTTATAATTATTGATATATCAAATAAAAAATATGTAAATCAGGAAATTCCTGATTTTGAGATTTGAAATTGCTGATTTTATGTTAGGGAACTTCAAATAACTGATATGGCTGATTCAGAAAATGCCCTGAATTTCAGGTAGTTTTGGGGGGAAATCCCTCAGAGCGTGTCTGGAAAGCAACATGAATCCCGTAGAGCGGGATATTTGCAGTCCGAAAATATTACCGATTTGATATGCCGTCGCTTCGGGACCCGGGAGGGGAATGTCGCTCTTATGCTACAACTAGACGGATCCCTGTCAGAACTTTTCAAACATGCTTTTAGAGGATGACACAGATGGATTTTTCAGATAAGCGGATTGCAGTATGACAAAGGGGCAATCATTCTGTAGTTAAAGAATCGGGATAGGCACAGAAGGACCGCCCCTGCCAGCGCTGTTTTTTCAAATCACATTCCCCATCAGATAGTTTTCTATTCTCTTCTTGTTTTCAGCAGACAACCTTCCCACATCCTTCACACATGCTGAACACAAAAAAAGGAAATTATCGGTTCTTCGGATTTCGCTATAAGAAACCTTTTGTCCGCATTTATCGCATACATTAACGATAAATCGGATACCAACTGCGTAGCAGGAAATGTCACCTTTAAAAATTTTCCTGCACCACATGACTTCGCCCCGGTACCCGTCACGGATATCAGAACCATGGATATCACAAGAATAATCAGGCAGCTTGATGAAAAGCTCTGATCCCGGAGGGAGATTATGATCTGATTCAAAATACATCCCTCCTTCACTGGTGTTATACATTTTAGCGTCAATGAACTTTTCCGTTCCGTAAACTGCATATGTGATACGGGCTTCATAGTGATCACGTGGAAATGCTCTGTTTGGAATAATAGCCATTTTTACCCCTCCGTTTTTTTGAATTGTTTAAGAATTTATAAAATCAGCCGGACCTCCGAAGTTTTCAAAATTTCAGAAGTCTTTGCCACTCAGACCGTTGTTCCTGCATGAGAAGTCATAAAAACAGGTGTCATCTGTTAAGTGCCAGATGATCGGAACTTGCCATATTCGGCAGATTAAAAAAATTCGCAGTTCCGCGTTCAGGTGGTTTGCCATGTAAGCGAAGGTCTCTGTCTTTAAAAAAGTCAGCTTCAAAATGAAATTGCGAACGGGGCCTGAGTTTTCGTTCAGTTTCGATCTGCTGATATTTATTCTTTTGGCATCTGACTTGTTGTTACATGCTATGCCTGACCTGAGGGATTAACTATTTGATCTGGATGTCATTCCTGTGCGGTAATATCAGTGTCGGGGTTATCAGATTTTTACCTGATTTTTTATGCAGAAGTCGCTCAATTCAGACTGATGGATCTGGAATTTAACTTATTTGATATAATTTGTTATAAGATTTTCAGACATCGGCAGACCACAGGGCGGCAAGGATGTTTTGTGTCCGCCATGCGATTAAACAGACTATAACCTATTCAGCCTTCCAAATTAAATTATACCTGTCTTAGCTAATGATTACAACAAAAATTTTAATGTATCAAATACTTTTTTTCTAACCATTTGAAACAGAAAAAAACATTCTCGCCTCTGCTCACACCAGCCCCCTAACCGGCTCCCTGAGCCTGTCGAAGGGAGCCTGTCGAAGGGAGCCTGTCGAAGGGAGTCAGTCAAAGGGAAAAAATGTAGGGTGGGTGGAGCGAAGCGCAACCCACCGTCTGTCGTTGCGCTTCGCTCCGCCCACCCTGCATGTCTCCCAAGCTCAGATTCAATGAAGTGCTGAAAAATTTAGGAATATATCAATAAAAACAATTTGTTATGGTCTTAATCTGATACATATGCGGGGCATCCCTGATTCCGGAGATAAATAAAATGCGCTCTCCGACTCGAGAAAAAGTTATAAATACCTAACCATAAGTTTTCGATATCTTCCCGGGAAAGAAACCCGGCTTTTTTACCGGAAAGATCCGAAAAAGCCGGGTTTCTCCGCTGTTCGCAAAAAAAAGATATATAAAAAACTTTTGATCGGGCACTTAATTCAATAATCAAATCAGATTGTTTTCTGTCCGAACCGGATCAGAAAAGGCGATCATCGAGTATGAGAGCATGTTTGGAAAAGTGATATCCGGAGTCCCATAGGAGACAACATATTTGTAGTATCTGAGGGGTGAAATTCGGAAAAACCGGACGCATGAGAATCATGCAGGACAATTTTTCAAACTGTCCGAAAAACAATTTGAAAAATTGTTTCACATCTCAGCAACCCGTCAGCATTTATTTGGCCGTGTACCAGATATGATTCGGCCAGGCAGTCGGACGGAATGACAAAAAAACTTGATTACCGAGTGATATGAACATGCTGGTTCGGAGATTGACGGGGAGGGGAGAGAGAGCAAGGGGATATCGTGAAAAATCAAAACGCCGACCGTGTCTCCCAAGCTCAGATTCAATGAAGAGCCGAAAAGTTTAGGGACAGATACTTATTCAACAAAATTCCGCCCTGATATGTCAGTTTTTGGAATACTGAGGTGTCTGGCAAATTTTAAACTCCGGTCTGCTTAAAATCATTTTCCTGTTTTTTTATTTGATTCAGGATGATTGGTATCAGATTTTTTGCTTGTCACCTGACAGGCGTCCCGCATTCAGGTGGAAATTCCCAATTTAGGCAGAATATATGCCTGTAAAAGAAACCAGACCCCGATAATTACCAGAAAAAAGATTATTTCTTTCATTTTCATACTCCTTTTTTAAAAAAGTTTACTGACACTGTGACAGAATGCCAAAATTCTTTTCTTATGTCAAAATATTTCTGGTGCTGACGGATTTTGTGATTTCTGACGCAGGCTGAAAATTTGAATCTGTCCATAAGGTGCGGAGCTGAATTGCCAACTTGCAAGTGAAAATTGTCTGAGCCAAGGTTTTTCTTACTGGCAAATTTTTATATGAAAGTGTCAGGTGTCAGGTGTTAAGTATTAGGAAAAATTGAAAAAATTTCATGTTTCGTTGTGACCGGCAGGTCATGCCCGTTTATATGAAAGTGTCAGGTGTCAGGTGTTAAGTGTTAGGTGTTAAGTGTTAGGAAAAACTGCAAAACTTTCATGTTTCGTTGTGACCGGCAGATCATGGCCGTTTTATAACTCGATGAGATGTGTACAGGACAAAAAAGATGAGCAGCAAAGAAACCCGGGTTTTTCCGACGGGGGAAGGTGTCCCGTCCGGGAAAAAAACCCGGGTTTCTTCCCGCACCGCAACTTTTTGTCCTGTACACAGCTCGATGAGACATCTTTCATTTGTCAGATAGCGCTTTGCTGTAAACTCGATGTTCAAGTTTTTTTCTGTCATTCCTGCGAAAGCAGGAATCCACTGCTCCCGGAAGCGCCGTATATGCCCAAAATGGATTCCTGCTTTCGCAGGTGTTCAAGTTTTTTTCTGTCATTCCTGCGAAAGCAGGAATCCACTGCTCCCGGAAGCGCCGTATATGCCCAAAATGGATTCCTGCTTTCGCAGGAATGACAGGCTTTTTACTCGAACCGGGTCAGAAAACTTGAACATCGAGTGTAAAACAATTTGCGAAATTGTTTTACATGCCGAAAAAAGTGTAACCTGCTTTTCAGCTTTTATGAAGGATGCTCTGTAAAAATAAAATACAGATGATGCTTTCAAACCTCATCTCTGCGGATTGTTTCGTTCTCACACGGCATATGAAAAAATATATTTAGCGTTTTTCGGAAAAAAATATTGCTTATTCATCCATCATATTTTATAGAAAATATGCTCATTTTAAATTACTGGTATCCTTCATTTGTCAGTTCACTCTTTGCTGTAAGACAATTTGGAAAATTGTTTTACATGCCGGAAAAATTGTTCTTAACTTGGATAAGGAGGGCGAAAAGATGAAAAGATTTATTTGGTTATCTTCCATAATCCTGATGCTGCTTTTTATGGGCGGTTGCTACACCCAGACCCCCAAACCTGCCACTTACCAATACAGCACGCAGCAAAAAATGCAGGCCGCTTATCATTGGGATGTTCTGGCTGAGGATGTCGCCTGTCAGATCAAAATGAATCTGAAAAAAAAAGGATATCTGAATCAGCCCGTGTATATCCGGCCCGCTTGCGGAGCCCCCATGGGACCTTGTGACCGGCATTATGAAACACCTTTTGATGAGGGCTTTTACGATCTCTTACTGACCCATCTGGTCAGACAAGGAATGAGAGTCTCGAATGTGGAAAATAACGCATTGGTTGTGACAAACAAGGTGCAGGTGGTCTATCATCGGGAAAACCGGCTGACCCGGACGCTTCGTCCCGGATTCATGACGGCAGTCGGCGCACTCGCGTCAGCCTGGGCCTTGGTGGTTCGGGATGCTTACGAATATGGGGGAGGGGGGGCCAAAGCTGCTGCCCTTGCCGGAGCAGGTCTTACGGGTATTGCTCTGTATGATGCAGCGTCAGGTATGTTCACGAAAGACATGCCGCACAGCGAGGTTATTATCACCACTTCAATCAGGGATTATGACAGGTATTTAATGCGAAAAACAGATATCTACTATATTAATGATGCGGACTACTGGCATTATAAAAGACCACCTTTGCCTCAGATCATTGAGGTTTCAGGTTCCTAAACCAGATTGGAAATCACAGGTAATGGAAACTTTCAAACCGAACCTGCCTTTTCCTTCTATGAGAGAAATAAGGAGGAGTTCGGCGTGGGAGAGCTGAGTACTTGAACAGCAATTTTCTGATTTTTTATCCGGATCGCTGAAATTTATTATTTTATTTCAGCGATCCGGATAAAAAATACTGGAAAATTTGCGGACAGATACTTATTTATCGGGTAATCCCTGATGAAGAATTCAAAAGCATTATCATGGGAGGAAAAGTGGCTAAGAGAATTTTTATTATCAGCTTCTGCATTTTGCTGACAGGGCTTTGCGGGTGCGGCACCAATTTAATCAGATCCAGCTACAAGGCGACTGACGTGCTTGTTGATCAGGCCGTGCCACCGCTTATTCCCCAGCAACCCATACTGATAGCAAGTTTTGTTAATATTGACAACCTGGAAGAATCTTCCACCTTCGGAAGAACCATCTCCGAATATGTCGGTTCCCGCCTGGCCCAGCACAACTATAAGGTCGTTGAAATGAAACTGAGAAAATCTGTTTTTATGAAAAAAAATGCAGGCGAATTTTTGCTTTCAAGAGATTTGAAAGAAATCAGCATCCGACATAATGCTCAGGCAATTGTGGTGGGGACTTATGCTTTGGCAAAAGATATTGTGTATATATCAGCACGGGTGATCAGTCTGGCGGACAGCACGATTCTTTCCTCTTACTCATATAAGCTGAACCTTGACAGAAATACCAGGCAAATGCTCGGTGTTTATTATTAAAAGCGGTGCTTGTCAGCCATTGCTGACACTGGATACCATTTGCCAGTTTTCAAGTTTACCTAAGCCAGTCAGAAAACTTGCGCTGTGCCATTCCCCTAAAAAGAGCCCAGCGGCCTCTTAAATGTAAACGAGGCAGGTTCCGCGACCATTTTTTCATAAGCAGGTTCAATATTTCCTCCCATAACTGAAAAGGGAAGGGACACAACAAACGCGGCAGAACCCAGTAATGTCGCCAGAATTCCAAAAGGCCGGATAAGCAGCAGATCCACTGTCATCGAACCGGCTTCTTTCGTTTCTTCTTCCATTTGTTCCTGGGCCGGAACAGTCGTCACAAAGGGAATAAAAAACAAGCTTGTAATAACAAAAAGAATGATGAGTTGTTTCGAAATATTGTACATGTTTATCTCCTTTTTTTTAAAAGGGTTTGTGGTAAAGGCATCTTTCATTTTCCGGTTACCAAATTCAACAGCGTGTTAAAATTTAATTTCAGCATTTCTTGGAAAAATGCAAACTGCTTTTGGGCTTAAATGAAGGATGCCTTCTAAAATCTTATTTTTTTCTAGTAAGGAAAGGCGCGTTGTGTGTCAAGGAAAAAGATTCACTGATTTACCGAACAGGATCATTTTTTAAGTTATTCATAAGCCTGTCTTCAGCAGCTCAAGAATATATCTGTTGTTTTAATCGTCCGAACCAGCCCCCTGCGTTTCCCAATACTGTTGACTTAAGCGTAAGCGGGTTTTCCGGTATTTTCTCCGGAGTGTGAAAAATGCTTTTTCGCAATTGCAAAAATAAAATTTTTGCACTCCGGATCCGCGCCTAAAAAAACGGGTATGTCCCACCTTTTACATAAGAGCAGGTTTATGTGTGAAAGGCGGGAAACATCCGTTCTATTTCATAAGACAGAAAAGCAGTCAATAGGGTGAACGATGTATTCAGGGATAGAAAATCCCTACTTTTTGAGCCAAAACGCCGATCATGGACGATTCAGGCAGGTTGTTGACATTATGAATTATTTTCTGTAGGTTTAATTTTCAACATTAATAAGAGATAAAATTAAGGGAGGAAATTTATGGCAGGCTATTGCAAAATAATTCTGATTGGTAATCTTGGCCGGGATCCGGAGATTCGTTATACAGCGGATGGCCTTGCAGTTGCCAATTTCAGTATAGCGGTAACAGAAAGGATAAAGGGGGAGGAACGAACACAATGGTATCGTATTATCGCTTTTCGCAAGTTAGCGGAAATATGTGGTGAATATCTTTCAAAAGGTAAGCAGGTTTACATCGAAGGCAAGCTTCAGACCAGTGAATGGACGGATCAGGAGGGAAACAAAAGATTTTCTCTGGAGGTTGTCGCTTCTGAGATGCGTATGTTAGGGAGAAAAGGAGATTCTTACGATAATTCCAGACCGTCTTCTGCTTATGAGACGCCCAGACCGTCTGCCAGTTATGATGAACCCGAACCCTCTGCCGCAAACACACAACCCTCTGCCGCACAAAGACCAGATGCTGTAAATGAACAGCCGGCAGATACGCCCGAGTCCGCGGATTCAGGCCCCGAGGAAGATGATATCCCATTCTGATTTAAAATACATACATTAATTCTCTTCAGCCGAACATCGAAATCAGCCCGCCAATAATTTTGCCGGGCTGATTTCATATAACACCTCCTGAGTATTGTCTCGGCTCTCCGCGAGGAGCTCCAATATGCAGATCAGCTACCATTCCCTGTCTCAGAAATTCAGGTATCTTTTCAGTAAAAAAATAGTCCATGTTAAGAATAAATGGAATTCAGTGTCCTGAGTTTCTTTTTCGGGTAGTACAGCAACTTACAAGTTCGTCCCCCCCTGTTCCGGGGATAACCCCCTTAATTTATTAAGAGCCGGAGGGGGACGGATTTCCAAGTTGTTGTAGTAGTCCTTAAGATGTAGTGATGATTATTGTTCATTAATTGAACAATAGTTTTTTTTAATGACATTGTCAGAATTTTAATGCATACTTTTTTTATTAAATTAACCCAAGTTGCCACCTATGAAATTCTGTCATATCTTTTTCCTGTAAGAAAAACCTTTTTCAGCAGGAGGTAAGAATCATGAAAGCGACGGAAGATCAGATTGCGGCAATATGCTGTCTCACCGAAGACATACTCAGATGGCCTGACCATTATGAGGATCCGCAGTGCCGCATGTCGGATGCGGAAATAGTGACAACCGCCGTTGTCGCGATGATGTTTTTCGGCGGGAACTTTGAAAAATTCCGGGCAATGCTCCGCTCTTCCCGCCATATCCCGAATATGCTGAACGCGAGCTGGTTCTGCCGTCGCCCGCACCGGATAAGAGACCTGTTTTTTGCCATATCCGTTTTCTTTTCGGAAGTTTGGAAAAACCTGAACACGGACTCTGTTTACCTGATCGACAGTTTTCCGGTCGCGGTGTGTGACAACATCCGGATCCCGCACTCCCGGATTTACAAAGAGGAAGAGTGCCGGGGGTACAACGCTTCCGAACGACGGTACTTTTACGGACTTAAGGTTCATATGATGTGTGCCGGCAGGGGGGAACCTGTCGAAATTTTTTTCACTCCCGGTCATGTCAGCGATGCAGAGGGGCTGAGACTGTTCGCTTTCAATCTTCCGGAAAAGAGCATTGTTTACGGAGACAGGTCGTACAACAATTATGAAATCGAAGATATTCTTCGGGAAACCGGAAATATCCGTCTGATGCCGATCCGGAAGAAGAACCTGAGACGTCAGTATCCTCCATATGTCGAATATCTTCGGAAAAAGGCCCGGAAGACGGTTGAAACCGCAAACAGCCTCATTACACACAAAACATGCTGATTATAACGGATTTAGGGGAGGCTCGCGAAAGCCGCCCAGAGAAGCTGATATCAGAAGGTTGTGCAGCCAGTTTTCATGATAGCGGAATCCGTTAAGCCTTTCCGCCGGACTTTGTGATCCCTCGTAATTTTTTACAGTATAAGGGTTTGAAGGAGCGAAATTGAGAATGAGGGACCATCCCCGGATACCGAGTTCTGCTGAAAATATAACACCATGAAAATAATGTGTATTAAAAATATGGCGATCCATCCTCCGCATGAGGCGGTCGAGCATATTGCTCGTTCTGTGCGCGCCCGGGAAAGCGTATGCCCTCGCAAACGCATCGATATTCTTCCGTATTTTGACGATTTTGTCAGCGATTACGGAAGGAACGGAGGTTTTCTCCGCCCATTCGGCGAGACGTCTCACTCTCTGCGAAAAAGAGGCTCTGGTCGGGGCCCCGTAGCACTCCCACAGCCTTGTTACGACCTCATGGTAAATTTCTCCGAATTTCTTTTTCGCACGATCCCGGATACTGATGAACATATGAAGGAAGCACAGAATCAGCGTGACAGACGGAAAAAGGCTTTCCCATGCGTTCATAGTGGCTTTCCATCCGTCGGTGTTCACGGTTTCGGGGGAATAGCCGGGAGCGACACCGAGGGCTTCCTCCTTGTATGTTCCGTAGGCTTTTTTCAGAGAATCCTCGCAGGCGCTGTCCGTGACGGAAGCTCCGAGAACGCATTCTTTCGCCACGGTGGTGGCGACAAAAGCTTTCTCACCTCCGATCCGGGTATGTTTCTCATCCGCGACGACATGTTCAGGCAGTTTCCCGGGGTCTTTCACAGTCGTACCGACAATACTGTTCCGTCCGAGGGATTGTTCCATGCGCTCCCAGTACATGGGGCCCCTGCCGAAAAGGTGCGCTATTCCCCAAAAGGGGACGGAGAATTTACGAAGGAACAATCCCTTCTCCGCATCGTCGGTCATCCCTGTCATATAAGGCATGACAAAGGACGGGCGGATTGTATGGGCGATTCCGGAAATTTCTATGCGGCGGATCATAATATTCTGTTTTTTCGATATATAATTATCCTTCATCCGCCAGCCCTGTCCGGTTTCGGGAGGAAACACCGGATACAATGAAAACATATCATCAATATATAACCTGAACTGAAGATCGTCCGTGACTGTTTCGCCATAACTTTGGATCAAAATTGGGGAGACACAATACCTAATTTATTCGGTTTCAGTTTCCTGTCAGGTTTTTCTTCGTCAACAAATAAGTATTGTGTCCCCCGAATTTCCTGCCATATATCGGGGGTAAACACATCAGGATATAAGGCACTGCCGATTTCAAACGCACCTCGTGCCAGTCTCAGGGTGGGGCGTGACACGATCAGTTCGTCTATAATATGGATCTGGTTATTTTTTACAGCTTTGATGGTATAAAATCCTGGTTCCTGTTTTATGCGCTCTGCCGAACCATAGTTCATTCTTCCGTTCTGTGCAAGATACACATCTGTCTCAGCAGCCCTGGCAAGAATTCGTTCTTTTCCATACACCGCGATATTGCTGTTCCGTCGGGGCGTGGCATCATAGGCGATATTGATTCCCCCGGCTTTCTCCAGGGCAAATATCGCCATTGAATCCGGTGAGAACGTTTTCATTTTTTCGTGAATCGCCTCAAAATAAACCCGTTTGCGCTTTTCATGAGGGATTGTTCCTGCCAGCGATTCAATCTTCCCCATTGTGTTTTTAAAAATACGAATCATCTCATAAGCCCTGTTTTCTTTTCCAGTCAGCAGGCCGAGGATTTTCCAGTATTCATACATATCATCAAGACTCACAGGCTGAAGGGAAACAACAGTGATTCCTGCTTTTCTGAGACGCGTCACAAACGATTCATATGATATGGCGATCATGGGACGTATCAGCACAAGGTCCGGTCGGACCGCCATGAATTTTTCAGCATCATCATGATAGCTGAAATCAGGCTTTGTCATCGCCTTACGCGGATAAACTTCGTTTTGGGAGACCCCGATGATCTCCTTGTCCAGCCCCAGGGAAAAAAGATTCTCCGTGTGCGCGCCATAAAGAGAGATGATTCTTGTAAACGGTTTTTTTACTTCAACGCTCTGACCTGACTGGTCCGTAAACATTTTGGCATATCCCAAGCCACACAGGTTCAGAAACAACACACTCAGCCATAATATTTTAATATGCTTTCGCATTTATTCTCTTATAAACGCCACTTTTTTTGAGTTGGAATACGGCTCAGAATACACCTTTGAACTGACATTAAAAACCGTTTTTATGGTCTCCTCTGTCAACACCTCGTCCGTGTCTCCGTAAGCAGCGATTCCGCCTTGTTTCATAAAGATCATCCGGTCACAGTAAGTGGCCGCCAGATTGATATCCTGTATCACGGCAATCACCGTGTTGCCCTTTTGTTTTACTTTGTCCGCGACGATATCCAGCAGATTCAGCGTATGACTGATATCCAAATTTGATGTGGCTTCGTCAAGCATCAGCACAGGCGTATCCTGAGCCAGGGCCCGGGCAAAAATCACCCGCTGGCGCTCACCGCCGCTCATCTCTGTCATATAGCGATCTTCAAATTTTTTCGTGCCGGTTTTCATCATGATTTCATCTGCCACCTGAATATCCTCGGCAGAAGGCGGGGAAAATCTGGGAATATAGGGGTATCTTCCCATCATGACAATTTCCCTCGCGTTAAACGGAAAATTGATGTAGAAATTCTGAGGAACCAGAGAAATCTCCTTTGCCAGTGCTTTTCGGGAATATGAGGCAATATTTTTCCCTTTATACAGAATTGACCCGGAAGTGATACGCCTGTGTCCCATCAGAAGATCAATAAACGTGGTTTTCCCACAGCCGTTAGGTCCCACAATGCCGTAAAAATGTCCCGGGTCCAGAAGAAGCGAAATATCGTTTAAGACCTTTCGCTCTTCATAAGAAAAACAGATATGATCAATATGAAATCCCATAGTTGAACTGACCTTTGTGTAACTTGATAATGAAGTTTTCTGATGCGACCCGGTCCGTCATTCCTGTGAAAACAGGAATCCATTTTTGACTGATGCCACGGTTCCGGGAACTCTGGATTCCTGCTTTCGCAGGAATGACAAAAAAACTTGATTATCGAGTGTAACTAAACCGATGTCTTTCCCATTTGTTTTTGACGAAAAATATAACAGAAAAAAGGGCCTCCGATGAGTGCGGTGAGTACGCCGATGGGGATTTCATGGGGGAGAACCGCCCGTGTGATCGTATCTGCGCATAAAAGAAGAATGGCTCCGCATAAAAGAGATGCAGGAATCAGACGCCGATTATCCGGGCCGGTCAGTGACCGCATCATATGAGGAACGAGAAGCCCCACAAATCCGATGATACCTGACACGGAAACGCAGACCGCCGCAACCAGAGATGCCGTGATGAGCATCATTAACATGACCCGCCGCGCTTCCACTCCGAGAGATGATGCGGTTCTGTCCCCCATGGCAAGAAGGTTCAGATCACGGGAGAAGAAAAGAGAAATGGAAAATCCGATCATTACAAAGAGCAGCGTAATACCGACATCCCCCCAAGTGCGGGAACCAAAACTTCCCATAAGCCAGAAAACAATCACGGAAACATGCTCATCTGCAAGATATTTCAGAAAACTGAGGCCCGCTGTCAGAATTGACGCGACAATGATTCCCGACAATATAAGATTATTGGAAGATACGCCGCCGCTTGATGAAGACAGATACAACACAAACAAAAGCGTTATTGTCGCGCCCGTGAATGCGAAAAGCGGAACCGAATAGGAACCTATAAAACTGAAATTTATCAGAAGCGCGATTGATGCCCCGAATGCGGCCCCGGCTGAAACTCCCAGCGTGTAAGGATCAGCCAGCGGATTTAACAAAATTCCCTGAAACACGCATCCGGATAAGGCAAGCCCTCCGCCCACAATGGCAGCGGTCAGAATACGGGGCAGACGCACATCCATCACAACCACAGGAAAAAGCGCATCCATTCCGCTTAAAAAGGCATTTTTTCCGGTCAGTTTCGCAGTAATGATTTTAAGAACATCTGCTGAAGATATGGAAATATATCCCATGCCTGTGGAAACGATAATAACGATACATAGTGTGATGAACAAAAAAAAGGTCTGCGCTCCCCATGCAGACCCCAAATAACCTGTACCTTTGTTCCTCTGTTTTATTTTTTTCATCTAATTTTTATTAGGGATTTCCCCAAAAATAAAATACCCGGTGCAGGGTGGCACAAGGTGGGTTGCGCTTCGCTTCACCCACCCTACGTTTTTTGTATCGGGTATATTATTTATTTCGTGTTCCCTTATTGGAAAATTATAACATTCTGCAAAAAGCTACAAGGAAGCCAGATAAGAATCTGGCTTCCCTGTCCTTTTTTGTTTTTATATACTGAGAGTCAGGCTGAGAAACTGAAAATCTCAGCTTTCTCAACTTTCAATTCTCAATTCTCAATTTTTTATTAAAAATGAGCCATCACGTTTTTCAGATGATCCACCCATATATCTGCAATCAGATCATACTCAGCCATTCCTTTAAGTACGGGAACACAACTGATCCCGGATTTTTTGAGAATATTTTTCCATGAATCCGGTTCATCTCCGGCCATATCATTTCTGGCGTGGTCTCCGGCCACGGCCATAAACGGCATCAGATAGGCTTTTTTAACCCCTTTTTTAACGAGCATATCTGTGATATCGCCGAGGGTAGGTTCTCCTTCCACCGTGCCAACGCAGATATTAGGATCTTTTACCTGAAATTTATACATCATGGCCTGATAAAAAGCATTGCCAGGGTGGGGCGTGCCATGTCCCATAAGAATCACGGCCTCATTCCCCTTTCGTTTTTTGGGGATGGTTTTGATCACAGCGTCAGCAACTTTTGTCAGATCATCTGCTGTGCCCAGCAACGGATAGCCCACAAATATCTGTTCAAATCCGCCTGCCATATCGCCAAAAGCGTGGACATTGGTAAGCGTGTCATGAAATTCTTCTCCGCCAATGACATGAAGGGACTGAACTGCCACATGGGTAAAACCTTGTTCCATCATTTTGGCAAGGGCGATCTCCACGGAGTCAAGATTTTGGCCTTGTTTGGCGAGCTTGTGTCTGATGATGTGAGACGTGTAAGCCCAGTGTACCGGCACATCCGGGAAAGCGGCTTTTACCTTTTTTTCAATATTCTCATAAGCAACCTGAGCCTCGGGAATACTGGACCCAAAAGCCACAAGCAGAATGCCCTTTTTCACGGGCTTTTTTTCACCATGTTCTCCGGCAAAAGCCATCGCTGAAAAACACATGAACACACAAACAGCAAGCAAACACACACCGATTCTTTTGATCATAACATCTTTCCTTTCTGATAGTTCCAATTTTTTAAGAAAATCGGACTTCCAAAGGTCAGCAGATCGGAAAGTTTCCGGGCTGTCACAGAGCGGACATGACGGACAGGGGAGAAACCCGGGTTTTTCCAGCCGGAGAGGCCCCGCATCCGGGAAAAAAGTCGGGTTTCTTCACAGTCCGGAAACTTTTCCATCTGCTGAGACGGCGGAGAAACCCGGGTTTTTCGAGCCGGGAGAGGCCCCGCATCCGGGAAAAAAGCCGGATTTTTTCGCAGTCCCGCACGCAGTCCGGAAACTTTTCCATCTGCTGAAACGGGGGGAGAAACCCGGGTTTTTCGAGCCGGGAGAGGCCCCGCATCCGGGAAAAAAGCCGGATTTTTTCGCAGTCCCGCACGCAGTCCGGAAACTTTTCCATCTGCTGAGACGGCGGAGAAACCCGGGTTTTTCGAGCCGGGAGAGGCTCCGCATCCGGGAAAAAAGCCGGGTTTCTTCACAGTCCGGAAACTTTCCCATCTGCTGAGACGGCGGAGAAACCCGGGTTTTTCGAGCCGGAAGAGGCTCCGCATCCGGGAAAAAAGCCGGGTTTCTTCACAGTCCGGAAACTTTCCCATCTGCTGAGACGGCGGAGAAACCCGGGTTTTTCGAGCCGGAAGAGGCTCCGCATCCGGGAAAAAAGCCGGGTTTCTTCACAGTCCGGAAACTTTCCCATCTGCTGAGACGGCGGAGAAACCCGGGTTTTTCGAGCCGGAAGAGGCTCCGCATCCGGGAAAAAAGCCGGGTTTCTTCACAGTCCGGAAACTTTCCCATCTGCTGAAGGTGCGTATTTATAAGTTGTGAGTCCTGAAATGAAATTTTAGCATATTTTTCAGAGGATCCTCGGACGTGAGGCGGTGCTAAAATTTTATTTCAGCACTCCTCCCCCCATTCATAAATACGCCCCTTCCTTTTGAAAACTTTGGAAGTCCTGATCAGTTTTTAATAACCGCAGAGTTGAAATTCACGGCCTGTAAGTTTGATGGCGGAATGTTCCGCAATTTCGCCGAACATGCAGACAATTCTGTGCATTCCTTTTGTGGTAAGCTTGAACCAGGCATCCATGATATCAAAATGCTTTTCCCCGGAAAAAACCACTTCCACCTTGTCTGCCCCGACTTCCAGTTCCTTCACGGCCTTTTTTTCATCAAAAGCATCGTCAGAGGGGTCATTTCCCAAAACATAAATAATAATCCCGGTCTTCATAAACTAACCTCCTTTAATTTATACATTTAAATGGTTAGCAGCCCGGAAATAAAAATCCCCGGACCGAATATATCGATCCGGGGATGTCCCTTTTTTATCCTCAGGATCTTACAAGTAACCCCGGTCCTCGAAGGTTACGCCCCTATTCACCCAGGCAGGTCTTCTGACTCTCGGATCATCCCTCTGGCCGCGCCTTCCCACTTATTAGAAAAAATTGAGGTTATGAAATTTCCCTAAATTTTTTTATGAGCAGTGACATCTTGCGGTCTTGGTCCCCGATTACAGCGGCGGGCCCGCTCCCGATTTTCACGGGATTCCCTTTTCAGCTCACTTACAGAGCACCTGAATTTTTTTAAAAATACTTTTATAATAAAAAAATAAATGAAAGTCAAGAATAAAATAAATGAAATTTGAGGGCCTGTCTTGTTAGGGGGCTATGGGTTAGGTGCTACTCGATAATCAATTTTTTTTGTCATTCCTGCTTTTGCAGAAATGACAATTTTTTTTGTTCGAACCGGGTCAAAAAATTTGATCATCGGGCATTAGGAAAAAAACGAAACTTTCATGTTTCGTTGTAAGCCTCGATCATGGCCGCTTATGGTACAATTATTTTCAACGGTTTTTTTCGGATATTTTATTTAAGTGCCTAACCATAAGTTTTTGGTAGTCCTGCACAAGTAGTGATGAATGAGATTCAGTGTCCTGATAATCAGGGGACTGAACGGGATTCATCACTACCTTTGCAGGACTACCAAGTTTTTAATATCTGCCCGGGGAAGAAACCCGGGTTTCTTTTCTGGAATGATGCTTCTCCGACAAAGGAAAAACCCGGGTGTCTTTGCCGCTCGCAGAAAAAAAGCTGTATAAGAAACTTTTGCTCAGGTACTTAAATTTTCGTCAGCCATAAGTTTCGGTTAATAAGGTTTAAGTTTACATTTTATGGCAAATGGTATATTCGTTTTTCAATCCAGAGTGCCAAACTTTCAGTTTGGCAATATCTCCGATGTTCGGAAACCGGGGACTCTCTGCCAAACTGCAAGTTTGGCACTCCGGATAATTTTTTTCTCAAAAGCCGGACAGGCCATTAGTTAATTATCAAATCAGAACAAAAGGCAAAGGGTGATTTATGAAAGAAGTTATCCTTGATATGGACGGAATGACTTTGGAAGAATTGGCGGCCATTGCAAGAGAAAACGCCCAAATTCGATTATCAGAAGCCTCGGAAAAACGGATCACTGACACCCGGAGACTGGTCGAAAAATGGATACAGGAAGAAAAAACCATTTACGGAATCACAACCGGCTTCGGTGCCCTGAGCGATGTGACCATTTCAAAAAAGGACACCCGGCAGCTTCAGGAGAATATTCTGATGAGCCATGCGGCAGGGGTGGGAAACCTGTTTGATTATGAGACGGTTCGGGCAATCATTGCCCTTCGTGTCAAGGACCTGGCAAGGGGGCATTCAGGTATCCGTCTGGAAACTGTTTCGCTTCTTGTTGAAATTCTCAATCAGGGGATATGTCCCGTGGTTCCGGAAAAAGGTTCTGTGGGCGCGAGCGGGGACCTGATTCCTTTGGCGCATCTTTCTTTGATTCTGCTGGGCATGGGAGAGGCTTTTTATCAGGGGCAGCGATTCGCCGGCGCAGATGCCTTGAAAAAATGCGGTCTGAAGCCCATCCGGCTGGAAGCAGCAGAAGGGCTTGCCCTGATAAATGGCACACAGGCCATGACAGCGATTGCCGGACTTTCAGTTTATGATGCCCTGAAACTTTCCAAAATGACTGACATTGCTGCCTCCATGAGTCTCGAAGTACTCATGGGCAGCAGAACGGAATTTGATTCGAGGATCCAGCAGGTCAGACCTCATCCGGGGCAGGCAGCGGCCGCGGATAATATGTACCGAATCACTCAGAACAGCGACATTATCACTTCTCACAAAGACTGTTCCCGGGTTCAGGATGCCTACACATTAAGATGTTCCCCGCAGGTTCACGGAGCCAGTAAGGATGCCATTGCATACGCGGCAGGAGTGGTGGAAACAGAAATGAACGCCTCAACCAACAATCCCCTGATTTTTTCGGATTCTCAGGAATTTTTGTCCGGTGGAAATTTTCACGGTCAGCCCATTGCCCTTGTCGCGGATTTTCTCAGCATGGCAGTTTCCGAGCTGGCGAATATTTCAGAGCGGCGTATCGAGCGTCTGGTCAACCCGAAACTGAGCGGACTTCCGGCTTTTCTTGTTCATGATGAAGGCATTAATTCAGGATTCATGATTGCCCAATACACTGCCGCGTCCCTTGTGTCTGAGAACAAAGTGCTTTCCCATCCCGCGTGTGTGGACTCCATCCCCACTTCCGCGAACAAGGAGGATCATGTGTCCATGGGCACCATCTCCGCCCGGAAATGCAGAGAAATTGTGAAGAATGCGGAACATGTCGTGGCAATTGAACTCCTGTGCGGCGCACAGGCAATGGATGTTTTTACGAACATAAAACCCGGTGAGGGAACGCTTGCCACATACAGGACGATCCGGGAGACGGTTTCCCATCTGGACAAAGATCGTATTTTGGCAAAAGACATTGAAACCGTCAGACAGCTTATGAAAAGCGGAAAAATTTTGGAAGCCGTTGAAAATGTTGTGGGAGAACTTCAATAGAAAATAAGTACCCGGACATAATTTTTTAGGTAAGCACCTGAGCAAAAGTTTTTTATACAGCTTTTTTTCTTTGAGCGGCAGAGAAACCCGGGTTTTTCCTTTGTCAGAGAAGCATCATTCCGGAAAAAAAAAGTCGGGTTTCTTCCCCGGGCAGACATTAAAAACTTATGGTTAGGTACTTATAAATCCCCATCAGACCTGCGAAGTTTCCAAAACTTCGCAGATTTTCGAATACAAAAAAACTTTTGCCCGGGTATTTAAACCAAACTTCCGGAAGTTCCGAAACCTGGGAAGGCTTTGGTTGTAAAATTTTCTTGAAATCGTATAAAGTCCGTGATAGCCTGTTATTATGCTGGTTATAACGGATTTTGGGGAGAGCCCCGGGAAAACCACAGAATACACGAAAATCCCCCCTTCGACAAGCTCAGGGGGCTAAGGTCGGAGGAAATTCAGATTAAAACGGAGAATAATTAATGAAAAACAGTGTCAACAAAAACAGCCGACTGCTGATAATAGCTGCCTGTATTACGGCATTACTTCTTGTTTCGGGAAGCGCATGGGGGATATCCCTTGCCGAACTTCAGAAAAAAGCCATTGAAAACAGAAAGGTGGTGGAGAAGTACAGAGCAAATGTCCGAAAGGGAGAACTGGATAAAAAAATAAGTGAAAGCCGGTTTATGCCTTCGGCAGATATCAGCTATGTTGCCACCAAACTCGATGAGGATACGCTGGCCGAGGAGAGCGAGAACAGCGTTTTCACAGGTGCGATTACTTATAATGTTTTTTCCGGGTTCAGAGACAAATACAATGTGGAATTCGCGGACCTGCTTAAACAATCAAAAGACTACGAGCTTGAAGGTGTTCTTCAGGATATAAAATATTCCGTGGCGCTCCGGTATCTGGATATCTTCGGGAAACAGAGCCGTCTGAAAGTCGCGGAAGACGAATACACGCTTCTCAAAAAACGCTATAAAGATGCTGAAAACAGACACAGCGTGGGTCTGATAAGAAAAAATGAGCTTTTAAAACTGAAAGTCGAACTGGATGACACCCAGCAGAGCATGAAAAAGGCAGAAGCGGAGTTTATAAAAAGTGTCAATCGTCTTGAATTTGAAACAGATTCGGAAGTTGACGACAACATACTGAATTTTAATGAATTTAACACGGTTCCGGAAATAAAGGCATTTCCATTTTATGAATCCCGGATGTTTGAGAAAAGAAGTGAAATAAAAGCGCTTGAAATGGTGGCTCTGGCAAAAGAAGTCGGTGTGAAAACCGCTCAGTCCGCTTATTATCCCTCGGTGGATGTCTCAGGCATTTATAAAAGATTTGAGGACGGTTACATATTGGGAACCGGTGATGATAATGAAGATGAGATCAGGCTTCAGTTAAGCGTAAAAATGAATCTTTTTGACGGGTTCAGCAAAGATAACACTGTCAGAAAGGCAAGGTGGGATATGAAGAGCGCCGGATATGATCTTTACGAACTCAGGCAACATCTGAGAACTGATCTGAAGAACCTTCTCCTGGATTATGATGTGGCCCTGAAAAATTTGAAAGTTGCGGAGAGCAGTATTTCTCAGGCCGAAGAAAATCTCAGAATAACAGATATTTCATTCAAAGAAGGCGTGGAAACCGCGGCAGATGTCCTGGATGCGATCTTTTATCTCTCAAGAGCAAAATACAATTTTATCAATGCCAGAAACGGATTATTTTCAGATTATTACGGACTGACGAGGATGACAGATGATTTTTAGGCAACGCAAATGACAATATTTCGGACGGGGTTGCAAACCCCGTCCGGCAACGAAGTCCGGCAACGAATTTGGAATTTGAAAATTGGAATTTATTTGGAAATTGGAAATTGGAATTTGTTATTTCCGGTTTATCCGGCCTAGGTGACAAAAATGCCAGACATGACCAAACAAGAAAAAAGCTGGGTTTTATATGATGTGGCAAACTCCGCATTTGTCCTGATCATCATAACGACCATTATGCCGATATTCTTTAAGGACGTTGCTTCCCGGGGCGCAGACAGTGCTGTTTCCACTGCGAACTGGGCATTTGCCAATTCCTTTGCTTCGCTGGTTCTGGCGTTGCTGGCACCTGTCATCGGCGCGGTTGCGGATTACGAGAATTTAAAAAAAAAATTTCTCGTATTTTTCCTTGGCCTCGGAATCCTCGCCACCCTGGCCCTGACCACGGTAAGCGAAGGCGAGTGGCTGCGGTGTCTGCTGATTTTTGTATTTGCCAGGATCGGCTTTGCCGGAGCCAATATCTTTTACGATGCGTTTCTGGTGGATATCACTGTAAAAGAACGCATGAACCGGATTTCAACAGCCGGTTACGCATATGGATATATTGGCAGTGTTATCCCATTTCTCATGGTCATCGGTCTGATTTTACTGGGAACCCCTCCGGGAGCGTCCGCAGGGATATCTGTGAGTGCTGCAAGGGCGGCGTTTGTCATTGTGGCCCTGTGGTGGCTGCTTTTTTCTGTTCCTCTCTTGAAAAATGTAAGGCAGAAGTATTATATGCCGCCTGCAAAACATCCGGTCAGAGACAGTTTTGCCCGGCTGGCAGGGACATTTAAGGAAATTCGGAAATACAGACAGGTCTTTCTTTTTCTGATGGCCTATTTTCTGTATATTGACGGGGTGGACACCATTATCACCATGTCCGCGGCATATGGCCGGGACATCGGGCTGGGTGTGACCGCGCTGATTCTGGCAATTCTGATGATTCAGATCGTGGCGTTTCCTTTTGCGCTTCTCTACGGAAACCTGGCCGACAGATTTTCGGAAAAGACCATGCTATTTGTGGGAATCGCTGTTTATTCGTTTATCACGCTCGTCAGCTTTTTTCTGCCGGACTTACCTACAAAGGAAATGAAGGTCATTGTCTTCTGGATACTTGCTTTTTTTGTCGCAAGTTCGCTGGGAGGAATTCAGGCCCTCAGCCGATCTTTTTTCGGCAGGCTGATTCCTGCGGAACGTTCCGCCGAATTCTTCGGATTTTACAATATATTCGGCAAATTCGCAGCAATTACCGGCCCCTTTCTGATGGGCGTTATCAGCCATATCACCGGACACTCGCGTTATGGCGTGCTGAGTCTTCTCATATTGTTTATTGCCGGGGGAATTATTTTGTCAAAAGTCGGACGTGAAAATCAGTGATTTGGGATTTGGGATTTGGGGTTTGGGATTTGCCCCGAGTTTCATCACTCGTTATGACCGGCAGGTCATGCCCGTTTATATGTTTTTTCAAATTCAAACAAAGGAAATCAGCCATGAAAGCCTGTAAAACTTCCATAAAAGAGTATCTGAGCAATCCTGTAAAAATAAGTGAGGACCCGTGTCCTGATTTTAACAAAGCAAAGGACATTGCCAAACAAAAGGCAAAGACCCTGGGCACGGATCCGATGCTCCTTGCCTGGTACCAGGGAAAAACCGGTGATTATGTTCCAAAGGCTGAGTGCGGCAGCGGAGATAAGCCGGGATGGATCGTGTATGCTGAATCAAGGGGCGGTAATATCACAATAGATATCAATGATGAAGAATATATTTTTATCTATCGCTCCCATGTGTAGATGCCCGGTCTTCAAGGGATTTGCCAATCCAGCGGGAACTGTCAGAGCGTTTTCACGCTGCTGATTGTCGCAAATAAAGATTGTCATACATAATGTTTGATGTTAGTTTAAATGTTTTGAGGCTGTGTACAGGACAAAAAAAGATGAGCAACAAAGAAATCCGGCTTTTTTCGACGAGGGAAAGTGTCCCTTCCGGGGAAAAAAGCCGGATTTTTTCCCGCACCGCAACTTTTTGTCCTGTACACAGGTTTTGAGGTTATAATGATGCAGGATCAGAAAACAAAAGCTCGAATTCAGAAACCCCGTTGGCTCAGGCGGCGTTTGCCAACGGGATATGAATATGAAAATATTCGTAAATTGTTGAACAAAGGCAAACTCCGTACTGTATGCCAGGAAGCCAACTGCCCTAATATATGGGAATGTTTTTCACAGGGGACAGCCACCTTCCTGATCATGGGGTCCCGTTGCACACGCAACTGCCGGTTCTGTGCGGTCGCGCACGGGCCTTCGGACCCGCCTGATCCTGATGAACCGATGAGAGTCGCCAGGGCCGCACAAGACATGGGGCTAGGCTACGTGGTGGTCACCTCTGTCACCCGTGATGATCTTTCTGACGGCGGCGCTGTTTTTTTTGCAGAAACAATTAAGGAGATTCACAAAAGGATTCCCGATGCGCTTGCGGAGGTTCTGATACCGGATTTTCAGGGAAATGCGGACGCACTTCGGACCGTTCTGGCGGCCCGTCCTGATGTTCTCAATCACAATCTTGAGACAGTTCCGCGCCTTTATTCTCTGGTTCGGCCGGAAGCTGTTTATGATCGCTCACTTGAACTGTTAAAACGATCCCGGATCTATGATCCTGGTATTCCCACCAAGTCCGGGCTGATGCTTGGCCTGGGGGAGACGCCTCGGGAAATCAGAAATACTTTGAAAGACCTTCTTGACACGGGCTGCCGCATCCTGACGCTGGGACAGTATCTTCAGCCCTCAGAGGACCATTTGCCGGTGGAATGCTTCATTCCGCCGAAAGTCTTTGACAACTGGCGGGAGACCGCTCTTAAAATGGGCTTTTCCAAAGTTGCCAGCGGGCCTTTTGTACGGAGTTCCTATCACGCGAAAGACTTGTATCAGGCGGTTGAATTCTGATTCAATAAAAGTTTGGTAACTGCTCGGGAGTTAAAATCAAGAGACAAATCCTCCTCCGCAAATCCGATGAATTATCCTGAAGTTCTTCTGACTGCTGAATACCTCATGAAGTTGCAGTGACCTTACATACAAGGTTGCTGCCATATTCCAAACGCCATAAATTTTAAGGAAAAGCAAAATGATTTTAGGAATCTTAAAAGAAATAAAAGCTGAAGAAAATCGTGTTTCCATGACCCCGGCAGGGGTGGAGACGATGAAACAAAACGGGCATACCGTTCTGGTAGAAAAACACGCAGGCATAGGGAGCGGATTTGATGATGCTTTGTATGCCGCTTATGGCGCTGAGATTGTGGACACACCCAAGGAAATCTTTGGTCGCGCCGATATGCTGATGCATGTTAAGGAACCACTTCCTTCTGAATATGATCTCATCAGGGAAGGACAGATTATTTTTACCTATCTGCATCTGGCCGCGGCCAAAGATCTGACAGAAATGCTTATCAAAAAGAAATCCGTCAACATTGCCTATGAGACCATACAAAAGGCGGACGGGTCATTGCCTCTTCTCACCCCCATGAGCGAAGTGGCCGGCCGAATGGCGATTCAGCAGGGGGCCAAATATCTGGAAACGACGCAGGGCGGTCATGGGCTTCTTCTGGGCGGGGTCCCGGGCGTTGATCCGGGGATGGTTGTCATTATCGGCGGCGGCGTCGTGGGAACCAACGCGGCCAAGATGGCCTGCGGTCTGGGCGCAAAAGTTTATCTGCTTGATGTCAGCCTGGACCGTTTGCGTTATCTGAGCGATGTCATGCCCAGCAATTGTTTTTTGCTCATATTCACCCCCTCGATCCTCCGTGATCTCATATCAAGAGCGGATGTGGTTGTGGGAGCGGTTCTCAGACCAGGGGCAAAAGCGCCCAAACTGGCGACACGCGATATGCTGAAATCCATGAAGAAAGGGTCCGTATTGGTGGATGTGGCCATTGATCAGGGGGGATGCTTTGAAACGTCAAAGCCTACCACTCATGCCAATCCGATTTATACTGTTGAGGGCGTTGTGCATTACTGCGTAGCCAACATGCCGGGGGCTGTGCCCAAAACCTCCACTGTTGCGCTCACCAACGCGACCCTGCCTTATGTGGTTGAAATCGCAAACAAGGGATGGAAAAAAGCCATGAAGGAAAATCCCGATATCAGGTACGGAGCCAACGTGGTAAACGGAAACGTCACTTACAAGGGGGTTGCCGACGCTTTTGGTCTTAAATATGTGCCTATTGACACGTTGTTATAAATAAACCTGATCTGAACCACAGATTAACACAGATTTTTTTCTGATTATAACGGATTTTGGGGAGGCCGGTCCGCACCCTGAGCTTGTCGAAGGGGGAGGCGGCTCCCGTTTCGACAAGCTCAACGACCGGTCCGACCGGTTCCGGGCGGTTCCGAACGGTTCCGGGCGGTTCCGAACGGTTCGGCGAGCGGTTTCCGTTTACCCGCCCCGGGCCTGTCCGAAGGGACCTTTCGGAGAATCCGGAACATACGTCTTTTTTCCGTGTGTTCCGCGGTTCGGACCTGTGGTAACCTGATTTTATAATTTTCTGTATAAAAAATAAAAATTAGAAAGAACTCGGATGAGAAGGGAAATTTTTTTCCTCTTCTTATCCGGCGTCCTTGTAGTTCTTACACATTTTTTATAATTTCCTATACACTCGATAATCAAATTTTCTGATCCGATCCGGCCGCACAGTTTGTCATTCTGTTCGACTGAACTCACGCTGAAGCCCGCGAAAACAGGAATCTGTTTTTGGCTGATGCAGCGTTTCCGGGGCTGTGGATTCCTGCTTTCGCAGGAATGACAGAAAAAACTTGATTGTCGGGTACGCAAGAACAGAAGCTGATCCCGATACACACGGACTAAAATATAATATTTTTAAGCAGTTGTCGTGTATTTCATTGTTAAACGTCAGTTTTATAATCAACAAACATAGGAGGTTGCGTATCATGTACAAAATTATGATCAGGGATAATATGTCTCCGATTGCAACGGAGATACTCGAAGCAACCGGGAAGATGGAAGTTATCACAGACAATGACAAAGCAGGCAATGATCCGAAGGTGTTGTCAGAACTTATCGGAGAATATCATGGCCTGGCGGTCCGAAGCGGAACAAAGGTCACGCGGGAGGTGCTGGAAAAAGCCAGGAATCTCAAGGTGATTGGCCGAGCAGGTATCGGTGTTGACAACATAGATGTCCAGGCGGCCACAAGACAGGGGATCGTGGTCATGAACGCTCCGGGCGGAAATACCGTGACCACGGCGGAACACACCATCTCGCTCATGCTTGCTCTTGCCAGAAATATTCCCCAGGCAACCGCGTCTCTTCGTGAGGGCAAGTGGGAAAAAAAGCAACTGACAGGCGTTGAAATCACCGGAAAAACATTAGGTATCATAGGGCTTGGCCATATCGGAAGGGTGGTTGCTGAAAGGACAAGGGGGCTTAAAATGAATGTCATCGCGGCAGACCCCTTTGTCAGCAAAGACGCTGCAAAAGCCCTTGAAGTTGAACTTGTCTCTCTGGATGATCTTTTTGCGCGGGCGGATTTTATCACCCTCCATGTACCTCGTCTCAAAGAAACCATCAACATGATCAACGCGTCCGCGATCAGCAAAATGAAGCAGGGGGTAAGGCTCATCAACTGTTCGAGAGGAGAAATCGTGGATATTGACGCACTTTATCAGGCTGTTTCAGACGGACACGTCGCGGGCGCGGCCCTTGATGTTTTTCCGCAGGAACCCCCGGATGCTTCTCTGCCGATTCTGAAACATCCCCATGTGATCTTTACGCCGCATCTCGGGGCAAGCACCGGCGAAGCCCAGATCAAAGTTGCGGATATGATTGCGAACCAGATGGCAGAATATCTCCTCAGCGGCGTCATCACCCACGCGGTGAATTTTCCGTCCGTGTCCGTGGAAATTATGGAACAGCTTCGTCCTCATATTGATCTTGCGGAAAAGATGGGGTCTCTGATGGGGCAGCTAGTAAGGAAAGTGCATGATATCACCATAACCTACAGCGGGGACCTGACAGCACTTGATACCCGACCCGTGACCCATGCTGTGCTGAAAGGGCTGCTGAGTTCCTTTACGGACAAACCGCTCAACTATGTGAGCGCGCCTGCCCTTGCCGAGGAAAAAGGCATTCATGTCAGAGAGGTTCTGAGTTCTTCAAAGGATGATTTCTCAGGTCTCATCAAGGTAAAATTGGAAGCGCATGAAGAGGGGCCGGATGAGATATGGGGAACCATTTTTGAAAAAAAATATCCGAGAATCGTAAGACTCGGAAAGATTTACATGGATGCCATTCCTGAAGGTCCCATGATCATCATACAGAACATTGACAAGCCCGGGGTCATCGGAAATGTGGGCGTAACACTCGGGAGCAACAATATCAACATCGGCCGGTTTCAGCTCGGAAGACTCGGAGACCGCGCCCTGTGCATGGTGAATGTGGATACGCGGGCAGATGATCAGGTGATTGAGGAGATAAAGGCTTTGCCGAACATCATTTCCGCAGATCAGGTCAATCTTTAAACGTCAGCAGATCGAGAAAGTTTTCAGGTCCTGGCGGGACAGACAGGAAAGACAGGGAAGACACCCGGGGTTTTCCGGGGGGCCGCTTCGTCCGGGAACCCCATACGCATCAGGCTAAGGATTTTTATGATTCCGGAACGCCCGATCGGCCGTCGCCCGGTCAGTTTCAATGAAATCAGAATGTTATGTCCTTAGCCTGATGCGTATGCCGGGAACCCCCCCGGGCGTCTCCGCTGTCCCGCGCACAGCCCGGAATTTTTCGATCTGCTGAATGTGTAAAATATAGCATAAATGAAGCGCATCAGAACTCATTGTCATAGTTTGCACAAAAACAAAGGCGGAGCGTCCGGCCTCCCCGGGTCAGGGAAAAATAAGCTTCTCGCTTTCCTGCGTCCAGTCTCGGAAGCCGGATTTCCTGCTGTTTCGACAGACAGAAGGGACGCGGGAGCGTCCCTTTTCCGTTGTCAGGCAAAACGTGAGAACAAGAGAACATCCGGGATATTCCATCTGACAGCACAGCACTTCTCCGAACATCGCCAGCCATCCTTTTTTGCAAAAAAATATTTCAAAAACTGTCCCGTGTTCAGGTTTCAGAGGGCGCAAACATTGTCACTCAGACCTGATCTGCCAAGGCTTATGGCATACCCGGTAAATGCTTCTGAGGTTTGTTTTCACGGATCACTCAGAACCAGCTTTTAAACCCTTTCATAAAAGCATCTGACCAGCAAAAGATTTCATTTTATCTGCTCACAGCACATATGCACGTCTGTGTTCAGAACTTTTCAATCTGCTGGAATTGGAAAAAAATTTGAAAAACTTTGATTCATACTGTATATTTTTTACCGTGAAAATACATTTTGAAAACCCGGGTTTTTTATCTGAAAATATTTTCATGACCGGGGGCGAAAAACCCGGCTTTTTCATGAGCGTTTATTTATCAGATCAGGTACAGAAATAAAGGAGAATGAATGATGAGAATATTGGTTGCAGATGATGATTTCCTGACTCGCCAGATGATTGAAACGTTGCTGATAAAATGGGGATATGACGTGATAACCTCCTGTAATGGTAATGAAGCGTGGAATATCCTGAAGGATGAGAACGGTCCCCGATTAGCCATTCTTGACTGGATGATGCCGGAAATGGATGGCGCGGAGATTTGCCGAAAAGTCCGCCAGGAGCTTCCCCGTTCTGAAATGATCTGCCTCATTCTTCTGACTTCAAAGGGACATAAGGAAGACATTGTTGAGGGGCTTAAGGCCGGGGCAAATGATTATATCACGAAGCCTTTTAATCATGAGGAACTTCAGGTCCGGGTTCAGAATGCCAGGCAGATGATTGACTTGCAATCCGCACTGGCTGCCCGTGTAAAGGAACTTGAAGAAGCCATGGCTCACATCAAAATCCTTCGGGGATTTTTACCCATCTGTTCTTATTGTAAGAAAATTCGAAATGATCAGAATTACTGGCAGCAATTGGAAATTTATCTGGCAGCCCATTCTGATGTCCAGTTCAGTCACGGTATTTGTCCCGAGTGCTATCAGAAATATGTAAAACCTGAACTTGAAGAACTTAAAAGAATGAATAAGTCTGTTCGGGAAACTGAAAATGCAGCAACAGAGTAGAAAAAAATTAGGAACTTGGCAATGATCACGATCATCGCACGCTCTGTTGTTGTTTCCTGTCTGCTTTCTGACTTTTAAATTATGATCAGCTTTTTGCAGCATCCTTTTTTGGATACTGTTTTTTTATCTGTGTACAGGACAAAAAGTTGCGGTACGGTAAGAAACCCGGCTTTTTTTCCCGGACCGGACACCTTCCCCTGTCGGAAAAACCCGGGTTTCTTTGTTGCCAATCTTTTTTTGTCCTGAAGTGTTAAGTGTTAAATGTTAGGAAAAATTGCAAAACTTTCATGCTTTGTTGTGACTGGCAGGTCGCGGTCGTTTATATGTGAATCCGACTGATTGCTCAGATTCAATTCTGTTGCCTGGTATAATCTTTTTTGCCCTTGCGTTTCATCCTGAACTGGCTTATGATTAAGTATATTCATTTATATTTTTTTCAGAGCAGTGTTCAATACTCGATGATCAAGTTTTTTGACCCGATTCGAATAAAAAGCCTGTCATTCCTGCTTTCGCAGGAATGATAGAAAAAAACTTGAACATCGAGTCAATAGGAGCATTCCCGAATTTTTATAATTTTCTGATTCAATCTGTATTCCGAATATTGAAATCAGTCGAATTTTATTTGCGAATTGGTAATGGTGACAAACTAAAATGAACGATATTTTTACAGATGCGAAAACAATTCTTCTTCGAGTCCTTGAAGAAGATATTGGTGACGGAGACATCACCACGCTGTGTACAGTTCCGCGTGAAGCAATATTAAAGGGCACTTTTATTGCCAAATCGCCCGGTGTCACAGCAGGGTTGGAAATCGCGGGTCTGACCTTCTCCCTTCTTAATGAGCAGGTGCAGTTTACCCCTCATATTGCTGACGGAGACAAAGTGAAGACGGGTCAGGTGATTGCGACGGTGAGCGGTCCTGGCCGGGCCATCCTCAGCGGAGAACGGGTGGCCCTGAATCTGCTTCAGAGGATGTCCGGTATTGCCACCCTCACCCGTGAGTTTTCAGATGCGGTGGAAGGCACCTCTGCCATCATTCTGGACACAAGAAAAACGGTTCCCGGTTTGCGTGTTTTTGACAAATGGGCAGTACGGCTGGGCCGCGGTCAGAACCATCGCTTTGGTTTATATGATATGGTGCTTATTAAGGATAACCACATCGCAGCAGTGGGAAGTATTTCAGAAGCTGTCGCGTGTGTGCGGGCGAAAGATAATCAAAAACGGGCCATTGAAGTTGAAGTCAGAAACCTGACAGAGCTGCAGGAAGCCCTGGAACTGAATCCTGACCGGATTTTGCTGGACAATATGACACCGGATGAAATGCGTGAGGCTGTTCGGACAGCCAATGGCCGTGTTCCCCTGGAAGCGTCCGGGAACGTGTCTTTGGAAAATGTTGCTGCCATTGCCGCCACCGGTGTTGATTATATTTCCGTGGGAATGCTGACGCATTCGGTGAAAGCAATGGATATCAGCCTGCTGATTGAAAATTAAAAACTAAGTACCTGAGCAAAAGTTTTTTTATATACTTTTTTTCCACGAGCGGCGGAGAAACCCGGCTTTTTCCTTTGTCGGAGACGCATCATTCCGGAAAAAAAAGCCGGGTTTCTTCTCCGGGCAGATATTAAAAACTTATGGCCAGGTACTTAAAAACACATTTGGTGAAAATATGACTCATGAAGAAATTTACCTCAAAATGAAAACGCTTCTCAGCGGCATTGTGGCGGATGCCGAACTGAGACACAAAGCCGAACTGGCTTTTGAAATCAACAAACTCAAACAGGAGAAAAATGCTGTTATTCTCGGGCATAACTACATGGACGCTGCCCTGTTTTGCTCTGTGTGTGACTATACCGGCGATTCCCTGGAACTCAGCCGAAAAGCTGCTCAGACGGACAAAGATATCATTGTCTTCTGCGGAGTGGAATTCATGGCAGAGACAGCCAAAATCCTCAGCCCTGAGAAAACCGTTCTGGTTCCCGCGGAAAAAGCAGGCTGCTCCCTCGCGACCGGCATCACAGCCGAGGATGTAAAAGCTTTGAAAAAGCAGTTCCCGGGGGTTCCGGTTGTCACCTATGTGAACACTTATGCGGATGTGAAAGCCGAGTGTGATTTATGCTGCACATCAGGCAATGCTTCCGCAGTGGTGAAATCTCTGGAAAACGATACTGTGATATTTCTCCCTGATGAATATTTGGCGAGAAATGTGGCCCGGGAGACCGGCAAACATATCATTTTTCCCTCCTCACAAAAAACAGAATCAGATTATCAGATGATCGGCTGGCATGCCCGGTGCGAAGTGCATGAAAGATTCACCACCGAAGACATGGCAAATGTCAGAAAGCAGTTTCCGGATGTGGTGATCCTGGCGCATCCTGAATGTCCTCCTGATGTCATCGAAGCCTCTGATTTCGCGGGAAGCACATCTGCCATGATTAAATTTGTTGAAGAGACATCAAAGCCCCGGTATTTACTCTTGACGGAGTGTGCCATGGCTGATAATGTCGCGGCCGCGAACCCGGACAAGGAAATCGTTCGTATGTGCAGAATTCGCTGTCCGCATATGGAACGGATTACGCTGGAAAATACCCTCGATGCTTTGAAATACAATCAGTATGTCATTGAAGTTCCGGAAGATATCCGTGTCAGAGCCGTCCGGTCTGTGGAACGTATGCTGGCTATTGGATAAGGATATTAAGAAAATGACAGAATTAATTGAAACAGATGTATTAATCATCGGGTGCGGCATCGCCGGATGCACAGCCGCCCTTGAACTGGCTGACGCAGGCATATCTGTGACCGTTGTGACCCGGGCAAAGGATCCCAAAAAGTCCAACACCTACTACGCGCAGGGAGGAATTATCTACAAA
This sequence comes from Desulfonema magnum, assembly GCF_017377395.1. Lineage (GTDB taxonomy): Bacteria > Desulfobacterota > Desulfobacteria > Desulfobacterales > 4be13 > Desulfonema_C > Desulfonema_C magnum. Next base: position 3,794,877 of record NZ_CP061800.1, read on the forward strand.
GGGATTAATGACTCAAAAGCGTCACTGGCCGAGGATATCACCCGGGCAGGAGCCGGACATTGCAACCCCAGGGCAGTTGATATTCTCTCGGAACAAGGCCCGGAATTACTAAAAAAAATCTTACTGGACCGGGTCGGGGTGGAATTTGACTGCACTGCTGACGGTGAATTGTCCCTGGTGCGGGAAGGAGGACATTCCATTCCCCGTATTGTTCATGCCACAGATATTACGGGCAGGGCCATCGAGATCGCACTGATGAGAGCATTGGTTGCCCATCCCAAAATTACGCTGCTGACCGCTCATACCGCGATTGATTTGCTGACTCCCTCGCATCATTCTTTAAACCGTCTGTCTATCTATGAACCGCGTTCCTGCGTGGGCGCTTATGTTCTGAATCGGACAGAAGGACGCGTGATCCGCTGTCTGGCGAAAAATACGATTCTGGCTACCGGGGGGCTGGGGAAAATATTTTTACGGAGTACAAACCCTCGTGGTGCCAGGGGGGACGGCATTGCCATGGCTTATCGGGCCGGGGCGCGGGTGATTAACACCGAATTCATCCAGTTCCATCCCACCACTTTTTATCAGACACAGGCTCCGAGGTTTCTTATTTCCGAAGCAGTGCGCGGAGAGGGTGCCCGGCTGGTTCATGCCAACGGAGAACCTTTTATGCAGAATTACAATGCGGAGTGGAAAGACCTTGCCCCTCGGGATATTGTCGCACGCTGCATTCATGAGGAAATGTTAAAAAATGATATTTCAAATGTTTATCTGGATCTCCGGTCTTATATTCCCACCCCGCGGATCAGGGAGCATTTCCCCAATATCCATGAAACATGCCTGGGCTACGGCATTGACATCACCCGTGATCTTGTCCCGGTCGTGCCTGCCTCGCATTATTCCTGCGGCGGCGTATGGGTTGACCAATGGGGGGAGACCACTATTCGCCATCTTTACTCGGTCGGAGAAGTGGCATGCACGGGCCTTCACGGAGCCAACCGGCTGGCAAGCACATCGCTGTTAGAAGGGCTGGTATGGGGAAGCATATCTGCCCGGCGCATTTTGCATACACTTCCGGATCAGTCTGCTCCCCGGGCAGCGGATATTCCCCTCTGGTATGATAATGACGGTATGGAAATGCCTGACCCGGCGCTCATCAGCCAGGATATGAGTTATGTCAAACATATCATGTGGAATTATGTGGGCTTGGTGAGAACTTCGGTCCGTCTCAAGCGGGCCATGCGGGAACTCCGTAATCTGGAAATTGAAACAGAGCGATTCTATCGAGTCATCCGTCTCACCGACAGCCTGATCGGAGTACGCAACGCAGTTCGTACCGCTATAATTGTGACATCCGCAGCATGGGAAAACAAGAGAAGCATGGGATGTCATTATCGGAAATAAGGAAATACCGGCACGACTGACCAACACTTCAGGAGTGCAAAAATTTTATTTTTGCAAAGCGAGCGAAGCGAAGCTTGAGTGACTGTGGCTTTCCTCCGACCCTTTCAGATCGGCGAAAGTCATTAATCGTTATTATATAAAAAAATCAAAATTTTGCTACTTTTCAAACAAGACTCACGCTTTACTTCGTCCGCGTGCAAAAATAAAATTTTTGCACTCCTTATTAAAGACCTTTTGAATTTTAAAAAGTATTAAAAATAAATCGTTAGGAGCATAACTAAAATGTCTGTCGAATCAGCAATCACAGAAATGGCAAAAGCAGCAAGCGCCGCATCCATAGAAATGGCACGATGTTCTTCGGCCAAAAAAAACGAAGTCCTTCTCAGACTAGCAGACAAAATTGAAGCGAACGCGTCTCACATCAAAGCGGAGAATGAAAAAGATATTATCTTTGCAAAAGAGAAGAGCCTCTCCAATGCCATGATTGACCGCCTTACCGTAAAAGACGCAACCATCAAATCCATGGCAGACGGACTTAGGGAAGTGGCGCAGTTGGAAGACCCCGTGGGAGCCATGAGCAAAACATGGAAAAGACCCAACAGCCTGGAAGTCTCCCGTATGCGAATCCCTCTCGGAGTTATCGGCATCATTTACGAATCCCGCCCCAACGTCACCATAGATGCAGCGGGACTCTGTTTTAAGGCAGGAAACGCCGTAATTCTTCGCGGGGGGTCCGAAGCATTGAATTCCAACCAGGCCCTTGCAGGTATCGTGAGTGACGCGCTTCGTGAAACCGGGCTTCCGGAGAAAGCTGTTCAGGTGGTGTCCGTGAGAGACCGGGAAGCTGTGAATGTTCTTCTGAGTCAGGAGGAATATGTTGATCTGATCATTCCCCGGGGCGGTGAGGGCCTGATCCGTTTTGTGGTGGAGAATTCAAAAATACCGGTGCTGAAACATTACAAGGGCGTGTGTCATGTGTATGTTGATGAAGGGGCTGACCTTGAAATGGCAAAAGAAATCTGTTACAATTCAAAAGTACAGCGGCCCGGGGTCTGTAATGCAATGGAGACCATGCTTGTTCATAAATCCGAGGCAGAGAAATTCTTACCGGAAATAGCAAAACAGTTTTCAGAAGCAGACGTGGAACTCAGGGGATGTCCTGAAACCTGCCGTATCCTGCCGGACATAAAAACAGCGGAGGAAGCGGACTGGCCTGCTGAATACGTGGACCTTATTCTGGCGGTAAAAGTCGTACAGGATATGGATGATGCCCTTGGTCATATCGCAAAATACGGTTCCAGCCATACGGAATCCATTGTCACTTCGGATTATGAAAGGGCGCGGCGATTTCTCCGTGAAGCAGACTCCTCTGTTGTTCTTGTGAATGCCTCAACCCGGTTTAACGACGGCGGAGAATTAGGTTTGGGAGCGGAAATCGGCATCAGCACCTCCAAACTTCACGCATTCGGCCCCATGGGCTTGGAAGAACTGACCACCACCAAATTTGTGGTGTTTGGCGACGGACAGGTTAGGAATTGATAATTGATAATTCTCGAATTTCAGGTTTAAAAATTGACGAATCAAGCTTCAAGTTTCAAGTTTCAAGTTTCAAGTTTCAAATCACTAGGGCTGTTTGGCGGGACATTTAATCCCATTCATCTGGGGCATCTTCGGGCGGCTCAGGAAGTGAAGGACGGTTTCGGGCTGGATAAGATTTGTCTGATTCCGTCGGCCATTCCGCCGCATAAGTCGCCGGAGGGTATTGTTGACGCTGAAAATCGGCTTGAGATGATTCGTCTTGCGGTTTCAGATTGTCCGGATTTTATGGTTTCCGATGTTGAACTCAAGCGTTCAGGCCCTTCTTATACCATTGATACGGTTCGCTATTTTAAATCTGTTTTGCCCGAAGATGCCCGGCCTTTTTTTATTATCGGGCTTGACGCGTTTCTTGAAATGGATATCTGGAAATCTTACAAGGAACTTTTCCTGCGGATTCCTTTTATCGTGATGGCGAGGCCCGGGGGAGCGGATGCTTCGCCGACATATCTCCGTAAACGGTGGAAGCTTGTGGAAACGTTTCTGAAATCCAGAATCTCTGACGGGTATCAGTTTTCTGATTCGCGGAGATGTTATGTTCATGCTGAAAAACAGCCGGTTTATATTTTTGATGCGACGCTGCTGGATATTTCAGCAACAAAAATTCGCAAATTAGTAAAACAGAGGAAATCCATTCGATTTCTGACACCTGAAAAGGTGGAAAAATTTATTCAAACAAAAGGATTTTTTTTATGAGTTATGAAGTTGATCCGTCGCTTGATCTTTATGTAAAAGCGGCGCTGGGAAAAAAAGCGTCCGGGGTTGTGGTGCTTGATGTTCATGAACTTACATCCATTGCAGATGTGTTTATCCTGTGCAGCGGACGTTCAAACCGTCAGGTCACGGCAATTGCGGAATTTATTCAGCGGGAACTGAAGAAAAGCGGAAAAAAGCCTCTCAGTGTGGAGGGCGAGAAAGAGGGGCATTGGGTGCTGCTTGATTACGGCCATGTGATTATCCATGTTTTCTACGAATCTGTTCGCCATTTCTATGATCTTGAGGGATTATGGACTGATGCAAAACGGATAAAAACTGAAAGTCTTGAGGATTATGTGGAAGAAGATGATTTTGATGAGGAAGAAGATTATGAAGTGGAAATAATATGAAACCGCCAAGTCGAAAAAATATGGAAAAAAGGGAGGCACGTCGGTGACGTGCCTTCCGACGAATACTTAATTTCTCCTTACCATTCTTCTCTTACCTGTCTCGGCCGATACCACCAGAAAGGATACGGGAAAACGTGCTGAAACCAATAAAAGCGGTATGAAACGCAGACTGTCTTCCGGATAAAAAAAGAATTCCGAAAGAATGGCCGCCGCGGCTCCGGTTTATCTGAGTGACCGTTTTACGCGGCTTCCGGAACATATTATCGGGGAACTGTCCGGCATAAAAAACGAAACGGAAGGAAAACGTCCGAAGCCTTTTGGAAAGAGAGTCCGGGCAGGTGCGAAGCATTCTTTTGAAACAATTGTAAGTGAAATGTCTGACGAGGCGGAGAAGAAGGACCCTGAGAGGAAAAAGGAATGGGCGGGACTTGCTGACAGAGACAGAAAGCAGATAAGATATCTGGCCGCCGAAGCCAAAAAGCATGGTGTGAGAATAATCATAGTCTGTGATTTCATCCATACGCCTGAATATCTGTGGGAGGCAGGTCACGCTTTTTTTTGCGGAGTTTGAAAAACCTGAGCGATGGGTGGGAGAAAGACTCTCAGGAGTTCTTAATGGCAAGCCAGGTCTGACAGCGGCGGGAATTAGGCGGTCAGCGATAAACAAGAGGCTGACTCAGAGGAAAGCTGTTGATAAATGTGCTTCTTATATATAAAATCAGATATGGGACACTGCCTGTCAAATGACACCTGCCTGGGATTGTCTGATCCATCCGATTTTCCCCTCTGAAAAATATATTCTGAAAAATGCTTTGTTTTCTTTCTCAATTTTCACTTTTGTTCCCGCGTGAAGGACAAAAAGCTCTGTGGACTCGTCCGTCAGACCGGACCGCACCGACACTTGGGACGGAAGAATAATCCCGTGTCTGATATATGCAGCCTCGTAATAATTATAAAACGCTGTTGCTGTGAATATAATAGCAAAAATAAAAATCAGATAAACCGACGTTCTGAGTATTTTTTTTTTCAGTATGATCTGTAAGATCACAATCAGCCAAAAAATCACATTTAAAGTAATTGCTGTTCCCTGAACGGTCTTCACGCTGAAAATATGCTTCCAGAAAAACAAAATCCGAAAGATGGAAATCTCTTTTTCCTCCCTTGCATCTTTTATCTGAGAAAGCGCATGTTCATAGTTAAACTTCAGATCAGGGTCATCCGGCGTGAGTTTTAATGCGCGTTCATACCATAACATGGCATTTCCCAGATCACCATTTTTCAAATAAGCATTTCCGAGATTATAAAAAAGTTTGCTGTTCCTGACTCCGGTTTCGGCAATTTTTAAAAACGCGGAAATGGCCCGGGGAAAATCATCTGCTTTGTAATATTGGATACCTTCAAGAAACATCCGGGGCATTTCAGTTGCCTGCGTGCTGCTCACAAAAAGAATAAAGATTATAAAACACCACAAACCGGATTTCTTAAAAAAAGCCGCTATATTTTTAAAAAGGGTATGTTTCAGATTCATCATAGCAAAAACAATCATTTCTTTTATATGAAAAAGTGTCAGGTGTTAAGTGTTAGGTGTTATAAGTGTCAGGTGTTAGGTGTTAGGTGTTAAGTGTCAGGAAAAACTGTAAAATTTTCATCATTCGTTGTGACTGACAAATCATGACCGTTTATATGAAAGTGTCAGGTGTTAGGTGTTAAGTATCAGGAAAAACTATAAAATTTTCATCATTCGTTGTGACTGGCAAATCATGACCGTCTATACGAATGGTTCCGCGTTCCGCGGGAACCGGAGCCGTTTATTTGTTCCGCATTCATGAGCGGTCTGCTTCCACGGAAAAAATATAACCTTGAAATAACCGACATGAAAAAGCGGACTGAAACAAAGCTTTTTCATGTCCGCTTCGCTGGCGGGTTATGTGCTTAACTCATTTTTATGTTTTTATATAATCAATCAGACGCTTTGCTTAGTCAAAACACTTCATCAAAATTTTTGGCGTGGTTCAAAAAAAGCTGTTTTCGGGTAACACGCAGACACAGGTATATTAGCCCTTAAAAAAGGATAAAAATGTATCGTAGCAAGTATTTCAGTACAGCAGAATTAAAATCAGGCTTTTTGAAATGGAAGTGCCGAAAAAACTATCATTTCAAGCCAATGAGGATGTTTTTCCCCTTTCAGCAGTTCAGCCGGAGTTTTCCCCTCCCTATCAGATTTACGATGGCCTATATTTTTTTTAAACTGCCAACCTCAGATTACTGAAAATAATTATTAAATGGCGGAGCCGTCATCCGGGGACGGCTCTCACGTTTTCAGGCATACATAACTCCGGAATATCCCACAAATGATTTATTCCGGATAAATATGCGAATCTCCGGCTTTTAAAACGCCATAAAACATGCCACTCGGAACTTTCGGATATGCGTCATAATGATAAAGCAGGCATTTTTTTTGGATATCCGGATCCAGATGGTTGATCAGATCAGATATATGCGGATGCACTCCGGATCGGTTTTCACTTGTTTCACAATCCATATAAATTCTGTTTGCCCGTCTGTAGTGCAGTTCCAATTGTTGCTGCATCATATGCTGAGTATCTGTGGGCATGAGAACATTGTAGCCGCTGGAATGTTGCAGACTGATTCCATAACTCGCCATTTCCTCGGAACTGGAGATAACATGCATCGCGAATATGGGTGTCATGGTCCACTCACCGTCATCATCCTGAAACACCCAGGTTTTTGTCTGTCCGTCTTCCTGTTTGCCGATCAGATGGATGTCAAAATACGTTTCAAGCGATACATTCGGCACCCCCTGCACCGTGTCCAAACCCGGCCCCACCGATCTTTTCAAAGGCTCAAGCACTTTTCTGTGAATAAAAATATCCGGTTTGGCATTGGCAGGAGGACCTGACCACCATTCCTGTTCGAGAAATAATTTGTCAGCAATAAATTCGTCACCCAGCCATTTTTTTTTGGCAGGTGTATAAAAAGGATTAAAAAGTGTCGTAAGCCCCAGGTATTCCATTCCGCCGATATGATCATTGTGCGGATGGGAAATATAAACACCGTCTATGTCGGTGGAGCTCAGCCCCAGGCCCTTTAAAGCATGTCTTATATCCCCTCCGACATCAACAAGCAGACGATACGGGCCTTCGCCTCTTTTGCTTGGCATATCAAATTCAATCAGGAAATTGGACTGCCATTTCGGCTTATAGCGACATTGGCTCAGTTTGTTTATCACAGATTCAATTACTTTTTTGGAGGCCCCCTCGAATTCCGGTGAATTCGCTATTTTAAAAGCAATTTCACATGCCTGTTTTGCAGAGATGACATTCTCATACTCTCCTGTTCCAAATGCAGAATTGACGCCTACTGCTGTTATTTTCATATTTCTTCCCCTTTCATCATGGCTTACATTCCCATCTGCTGACTTATGCCACATGCCTGACCTTGTCCTGGTCCGATTGATATTTCAGGTCACAAGTCGTCCTTTGGGCCAGGTACGGACGCAGTATAACCCGGACAGAAATAATCTGTCGAGGCAATTTCCATACGCATTCCTAAACAAACACCGGACACATACTGAGACGCCGGGGCAGTCACAGAGAGATTGCACCGGCGATAATACGGGTCTCTTTTTACAGCAAGATAGAAAATTTCCAACGTCTTGGGTTATACTCTCACAGACTTCCTCCCCATAGAATATTTCACAGAACAGTGAAACAAGTCAATGGGGCGGAAATAGTATTCAAGGGGTATAAATTTCCTCTTTTTGGAATTTCGCCCGAATAGTCAAAAAATGATTGTATGACTGCGCTGAAAGCACATAACAAAAAACTGTCTGTGCGTCAAAACAATAATGCCCCCTCATTTTTTTGAATCTGTATATGACAATACTTCGGATATTTTTATAACATATTGTTTTTTTTATTTTATATAACGATTTTTATTTCAAAAATTAAAACCGTTCAATTTCAATAAGTCAGTTTTTTTATCATCCCTGATTTTCAAAAACTGTCCGAAGTATTGATACGAGATTCCGTAAGATATACAATCACAGATCCGCTTTTAAGTTTTCCACGTTTTTCCCATTTAAAGGTCAGAACTAAATTTTTTTTCTTTAATTCTGAAATTTTATTCTCCACCACATCACGCAGCACGGCCTTACCCCGGGAATGTAATCCTTTGCCAACAATAATACGCAGTGTAAGAATTCCCTTCCAACGGGCAGTTTCTATGAAAGATTCGGTTTTTTTCTCTGCTTCTTTAGCCGTATAGCCGTGCAAATCAATTTCATCTTCGGGAAGGGGGTACATTTTTATTTTTTCACTGATTGTTAATTCTTTTTTCGGGAACAGGTTTTCTGATTTCTCCTGCAACATGGCCTGAACATTCTCTTCGGAGAATGAGTTTTGAACAATTTCACTAAAATCATCATCAAGTTTCTCTTCAGATTTTTCACAGACAAATAATTCAACCAGGTTATCGCCTTTTGTCAGTATAGGAATTCCATGTTTATTAGTTTTGGGCGGAGGAATTTTTTTAGTTTTTCTTTTTTTTGTTCTCTTTCTTTTTTCCTGCTTTATCAGGGGAGGCGCAGTCTCTTCCTCCGATATTTCCTGTATCTCCTCCCGGACAGGAATTTCTTGCTCCGAAACAGGAGCTGTATCAATGTCATGGGATACATCTTGTTCATATGATATTTTTTCTTCGATTTTTTCCGTAACAACAGGCTCATGTTTTTTACGGATAAAGAAGCCAAAGAATTTGCGGAGAAAACCGCTAGAAAATTTAAGGAAGTTATCGAACATTATTTTTTTCTCCTCAAAAGTTTCAAATAAATATCCGGCAGATACTAAAAAGGAGTGCCAAACTTGCAGTTTGGCAAATAAGTCCCTGGCGGATGAAGTAAAGGAGCGACGAATTTACAGTTTGGCAAATAAGTCCCTGGCGGATGAAGTAAAGGATCGACAAATTTACAGTTTGGCAAATAAGTCCCTGGCGGATGAAGTAAAGGAGCGGCAAATTTACAGTTTGGCAAATACTCAGTCATCGCTTACAAAAGTGTTATCCCTGACTTTTTGCTCATATATTGCTTGTTTCAGCTTTCTTGCCCGCTTAAAAAATTTAAAAATGCCTGTGCTGCCGCCTGCGATGAACAAACCAGTGACAACCATGGATATAAAAGAAGGTTCCCTCATGTTAAAAATCATGGCGATAATATCAAGGTCCAGTTTAAAAACAATGGCGATGGACAGCAGGCTTGCTATCCATGGCTTGATGTCCAAAAAATCTTCCCCGACCTGTTTGTCCAGACGTTTCTCAACAAAACCCCACACCTTTGAATCAAAAATCTGATACAGCGCCCGCTCAATAATAAGAGAAAGCACGCTGAACCCCAGCAGGACCGCGATAAAGTTTTCCCAGTATTCAGAACTGATTACTGGCATGAAAATACCTCCTATTTTATCCGCCACGGCTTATGGTTTCTGTAAGATTTCAAGTGATCTTCGTATATTTTCAAATGACTTGTATCTCCCCTGTCATTTAATAATTTAATAATTTTTTCCATAGTTGCAACCGCGTCGTCAAAATTGCCTGCCTCGGCATGGGCCGCGGCCAACGTGTCCAAAGTAAAAACATCGTGGTTAAGTTCCACTGCTTTTTCCGCCAGTGTGACAGCCTTGTCACCGCTCCGATACGCAGGATCCGAACAAGTTGCCAGGAGCCAGGCCAGATTATTATATGGCACAAAAAGTTTCGGATTAAGTTCCAATGCCTTAACATAATCATTAATGGCTTTGCCATACTCTTTTTTCATTTGCCAGGCATTTCCCCGGGTATCATAAATTGTGCCATCATTCGGATTAAGTTCCAGGGCTTTATTGAAATCGCTAATGGCTTTCTCATACTCACCTTTCTTACCCCAGGCAGTGCCTCGGTCATGATAGGCTTTTTCGAGTTCGGGATTGAGTTCCAGGACTTTACTGTAATCTTTGATGGCTTTGTCAAGTTTGCCTTTTTCTTCCCATACATGGCCTCTGAAATAATATGCGCTTGTGTATAGCGGATCTATCTCTGTCACCTTATTATAAGCTGATATTGCCTGATCATAGTCCCCTTTTTCAGCCCATACGTTCCCCTTGTCAAACCACGCTTTCGGATCTGGTTTTTCTTCAGTGCGCTGTTCATCCGGGGTTTTGTCATTTCTTGAATGACAGCCTCCGGTAACCAGCAGACAAATGACAGATAGAAAACACAGTGTCAAAATAACAATTTTTCTCATTTTATTCACCTCTGATCATACGTTTTATGAATTCTGTGCGGCAATCCTGCAAAGGCAGTGATGAATCCTGTTCCGTCCCCGGAATATCGGGACATTGGAATTTCATTTATCATTATTTTTGCAGGACTGGCAAGAAATGCAGGCTATATTATTTATTTCGAGTTCCCTTATATACATACCTAACCATAAGCTTTCGATATCTGATCGAAAAACAAATCCTCGGCAGATCGAAAAGTTTCCGGGCTGTGTGCGGGAAAACGAAGAACCCGGCTTTTTTCCGGACGAAGTGTCTCTCCGGCCGGAAAAAGCCGGGTTTTTCCCCTGTCCGTCGTGTCCGCCCTGTTACGGCCCGAAAATTTTTCAATCTGCGGGCCCGGATTTTTTCCCAGAATGACCCGCCGTCCATGACGTAAAACCCCGCGTTTCTCTGCTGACCACAGAAAAAAAAGATATATAAAAATTTCTGATTATAACGGATTCAGGGGAGGCCGGCCAATGCTGCAAATATGGGTGTGTCCCGCCTTTCACACATCCGAAAAAATCAGCCACAAAGGCACAAAGACACAAAGGAGGCACAAAGAGACTTCGTGAGACTTCGCGCCTTCGTGCCTTCGTGGCAAAAAAACGGATGTGTCCCGCCTTTTATCCAAAAAAATCAGCCACAAAGACACAAAGGAGGCACAAAGAGACTTTGTGAGACTTTGTGAGACTTTGCGCCTTCGTGCCTTCGTGGCAAAAAAACGGATGCGTCCCGCCTTTTACACATAAAATCTGTTCCTGTGTAAAAGCCGGGGCACACCCGCAAATATGCCGCCCTTACAGGGCCTGGTCGGCCCTCCCCTAAATCCGTTATAATCAGAAAAATTTTTTGCTCAGGTACTTATCTGATTTGGGAAAATACAGGGCGGATAAGGCATCTCAGGCATTTTATTTTTTGGATATATCTTATTTACGGACGTATATCCGGAATTTTATAGACTTTATCGGAAATAAAAAACATCGGTCAAAACCGGACATCCGGATTGCCAAACTTGCAGTTTGGCAATATTCCAGTATAGGTGTTTTGCCAAACTGCAAGTTTGACACTCCGGATTGTCTGGCCGCTTATTTCCGATAATGTCTTATGATAGCCGTTACTTTCCTTTGTATATCTCGATAATTTATCATAAAATCTTTGCATAAGCAAGCTTGTTGACAAATCATCAGTGCTGAAGCATGAGTTTTTATTCAGCAGTTATTTGGGAGCAAAAAACAATAAAATTTGCTCGTGATAATAAATTCATATACTGAATTACTTTCAGAGATTTTTAATGATGACTATACAGCAAAAAAATGTTATATATGCACACACCTCTCCCTCAGATGTCACGTCTTTATATATTTTCGATGCAGGACTAAGCCAGACGAAGCTGAAAGTTTTTGTTCAGTCGCCTGAACACTGTTTCCTCATCCGGCCACGGGCCGGAAACTGTTTCACGAATAAATCTGATAAAACCTTTCAGGCCATGATTTTTAACTGTTTTTATAAGGCATTCGGAATACTGGGCAAGAATGGTGAACAGATGACCGGTTTTCATCAGATAATGATATCCTTTCATGGCACTCCAGTTGTAAGAAAAACAGTGTTCATAATTATACCCGTGACGTTTTTCAACAAGTATGCCGGTTTCAATACCCCATCGGTGACGTGCTCCCATATTACAGCGTTCGTGAACATTGCCGTAGTTAAGCGGTTCGCTGGAAATCCAGGCATGACGGGAGGTCATGATCTCAGTCTCCGCATTTTTATTAACCTTTTCCCATGTCTCCTCACATACGACAACATGGATCACAATTTTGCGCCTGTATTTCTCTCCGTACCGGTATTCCAGTCCGTTCACCCATTCAAAATGCTGTTTACGATTCCCCCATTTCCTGTTTGCCCTGTTGCCTTTCTCAAGTCCTCTGAGCGAGTTGAATTCCTCCCACACACTGCGCAGACAATTGTCTTTCAGGACAATCATGAACTGCCATTTGTTCTCTGCGCACAACTCCGCCACAGGGCCGTTGGCATAAAGACCGTCAAGCAGCAATATTACCGGAAGACGGGGAAATTTCTTTTTCAGACGCCTCATCAGTCTGTGAAAAGCCTTCAGCTCACAGTCCTGTTTGTTGTTATCCGTATCTCCTTCCGGATAACTCAGAAATTCACTCATAAGGGGAATTGTCATTCCGTTATGAAATGCAAGGCAGGCTTCCAGCACATAGACATAATACTGCCTCCGCTCACTTTTCCCGATCTTGCGTTCCAGACATTCCTCACTCCATATCTCACTTCTTACAAACTTCTGTGTCCCGTCAACAGCCACAGGATAACAATTGCCGATCAGATAACGACGGAACTTTTTATTCCTGACAAACCGGCGGACCAGTTCAATATAAGCTTCTTCAATCTCGGCAACTTCAATTGCGGAAAGAAGACGCATCAGTGTGTCATTATGCGGCAGATCAGCAAGTTCAGGAAAATACAGCCGAAGATTTTCCATAAACATCGGACGGGTCATCTCCCGATTTGCCTCACGCCGGGAACTCATCTGGAATACAAAGGTAAGTATTCCGTAAATCAGAATGACCGTCATCTTATGTTTGCACTTTTTCGGATTTCTCGGGTCCTGAATCTTCCTCAGGCGTTTCAGAAGGACCGGAAGATGAGCTTTTATAATTTTCATTTGCTCTGTAAGCGCCTCTTCACGTTCCGCTTTTTCTTCCGCCACTGTCTTACAGGCACATTTGCAGTTCGGAAGGGAGTCCCGGGATGCAGGTTTCAGACCTTCTGTTTTCTGATGCTCGCGCAGTTGCTTTTCAACCTTTTTTTTCTCCGCTCTCTGATTTGTCAGTTCAGCGGTGTCAGGACGGCCGGATGCTGTCTGTTTTTCAGGCATGATTTTTCCTTTCTGATGCAATATAAATATCTGATGCAATATACATGCCAATATAATACAAAAAATAAATTTTGTCTTCCCCAAAAAACAGCGCGACAAAAAAAATTAAGGTTTTAATTAAAGCTTTGTGTATCAACGAATTAAATTTCATGCTTCAGAACTGACAAATCATCCGCTACCGGAGAAAAGAAATCATCAAAAATGTGCAGGCATCCGGGAACCCGGATGCCGGACTGATGCGCTTATTTGTAAAAATCAGCAGTGTCCTGAATCCGGATATAAACTCATATTTATCAAATTGATTCAGATAGTTAAGATGCTTATACTCAGAACCGGAACACGACCCGGATTTTGCACTTGATTTTTTTCCCTTAAACAGATAGAAGCAGTTATTTTACAGTTCAGCTTGATCTTGTAAAATTTTAAAAAATCCCAATGCAGAGAGGAGTACTTATGAGTGAGATGATGGAAAAATTAAGAAACATTGCCCTTGTTTCCCATGGAGATGCCGGAAAGACGTCACTGGCAGAGGTTATGCTTTTCAAGGCAGGAGTTACCAACCGGGTGGGACGTGTGGAAGATGGTAACACTGTAATGGACTTCGAGCCGGAAGAACTCAAGCGTCAGATTAGCATCAGCAGCGGATTCCATCAGTATAATTGGAAAAAACATACCGTAAATCTTATCGACACTCCTGGTGATCAGAATTTTTTTTCAGATACCAAAACGTGTATGCAGGCTGCCGACGGCGTTGTTGTCATCATTGATGCCGTGGATGGCGTAAAGGTTCAGACTGAACAGGCATGGGATTTTGCAACGGAATTCAATTTACCCTGTATGATCTTCATCAACAAACTTGACAGGGAACGGGCGGATTTCTCCCGCACATTTGAGGATGCAAAAGGATGTTTTGAGGAACCAAAGCCGATTATTTTTCAACTCCCCATCGGAACTGAGGCTGATTTCAAAGGTGTTGTTGATCTGATCAGTATGAAGGCATATACTTATGACGCAGATGGCAACGCCACAGTCGGAGATATCCCTTCTGATATGCAGGAAACAGCAGAGAGCGAAAGAGAATCACTGATAGAAAATATCGCAGAGGCTGATGATGAACTGCTTGAAAGATATCTTGAAGGAGAAACCGTGTCTGATGAAGAAATCATGGCGGTTTTAAGAAAAGGTATCGTATCCCGAATATTTACACCGGTTCTTTGCGGTTCTGCCACAAACAATGTGGGGGTTGACCTTCTCATGGATTTTATCACAAGCAGTATGCCCTCCCCTCTTGACCGGGGGCCGAAAACCGGTACGGAGCCTGACAGTGAAAATGAAATTGAACGTTCGCCTGACCCGGACGCGCCCTTTTCCGGGTTTGTGTTTAAGACTGTGGCCGACCCCTACGCTGGACGTCTTACATTGTTCAAAATTGTTTCAGGACAGTTGGGGGGAGACGGGACTTTTTATAATACCACCAAAGATACAAAGGAACGCTTTACCCAGTTGTTAAGAATTGCCGGCAAAGAACAAAAGCCGATAAAAGAAGCAGGCCCCGGAGATATTGTGGCCGTGGCCAAACTTAAGGAAACGACTACAGGGGATACCCTTTGCGCTGATAATGCCAAAATAAAATATCAATGTGCAGAACCGCTTCCCAATATTATTTCTTTTGCGATCACGCCGAAATCCAAAGGGGATGAGGATAAACTGTTTTCTTCCATTGCCAAGCTTCTTGAAGAGGATACAGCTCTGAAAATGGAGCGGAACGCTGAAACAAAGCAAATTCTGTTGTTGGGAATGGGACAGGTCCATATTGAAGCCACTGTGGAAAAGCTTAAAAGGAAGTATAATGTTGAAGTCGAGCTGAACACGCCCAAAGTGCCTTATAAGGAGACCATCAAAAAGAAAGTCAGGGTTCAGGGAAAGCATAAGAAACAGTCCGGGGGCCACGGACAGTATGGAGATTGCTGGATTCAGATGGAACCTTTGCCCAAGGGCAGCGGGTTTGAGTTTGTTGATGCTATCGTGGGAGGCGTTATTCCAAGGCAATACATCCCTGCTGTGGAAAAAGGTATTATTGAGGCTTCTGCCAAAGGTGTGCTTGCCGGGTTTCCCTGTATTGACTTCAAAGTGACGCTGGATTATGGTTCCTTTCATGCTGTGGATTCTTCTGAGATGGCGTTTAAAGTTGCCGGCTCTCTTGCCTTTAAGAAAGCATCGGAAGAGGCCCAGCCCGTATTGCTGGAGCCCATCATGAAGATTACCATTATCACTCCGGATGATTACATGGGGGATATCATGGGGGATCTGAACGGAAAGCGCGGCAGGGTCTTAGGAATGGATAACAAAGGTAAAAACCAGGTCATTAACGCAAATGTGCCCATGTCAGAATTCCTGACGTATGCCCCGGATCTCAGATCAATGACAGGCGGCCGAGGCATGTTCTTCATGGAGTTTTCACATTATGACGAGGTTCCTGCCCAGATAGCCGAGAAGATTATAGAGGAACTTAAGAGTAAGGAATAAGTATTTTAAATGTCTGAGTGCTTGGATAATACCAACCACTCAGACTTTCAGCAGATCGAAATTTTTTCCGGAGTGCAAAAATAGAGCGAAGCGGTTTTTTGCACTCCGGATTTAGGGACTAACGGATTATGCCAAAACCTGAGACCCGGAAAGCTACTGTCGAAACCTCATAAAGCCTTGTCAGTTCTATGTCTTATGGGAAAATCAGGTTAAAAAATGACCTGTAAGAAAATGGTGACTTATGCAATTTTTATGATCATGCGCTTTCCGAAAAACATGACGAAACAAAACAAATTCGGAGAATTACAAATTCAAAGAAAAGTGCCGGGGTTAAAACTTTCGAAAGTTTTAACGCATGAGGGTATGACATGCCGGAAAAAAAACGCCGGGGCGCGTGGCATCCCGCAGGCAGTTTTTCAAGCCGGGGGAGGGGGGCACGGCTTTCTCATAAAAATATAGAGCTAAATTTCAGATAGTTAAAAAATTACTTATATGATTTTCTCATCTTCTTCATATAAAATTTATTCTGCGAAGCATATTTTCGAATTTATCCGTACAGTCAGTGAATTTTTCGATTGCGGCCTGAAAATTGGAAATACCGACTGCGCGAAATATTTTCATCGCCAGGGTGCGGAGAATGCCCATGACCTGAGCCTGATTTTTGTCTTTCGCTCTCACTTTGTCCTCCTGAAAAGTGACATCCCTTATCCAGTTGTCAGATTCAACGCCCCAGTGCCCCCGGATCGCCGTCAGAAACTCATATTGCAGTTCATCCTGCGATTTTCCGATTTTTTCATTGGTTATATAATAGGAGATTTCCTCCGTGCAGCCGTTCCCGGAAATATTACAGGTCATCCGGGTTGCCACGATCAGAGTCCTGATCCCGCTGTCATTCCAACGTTCTGCCACAGGCACATTTTCCATATCAAAGAATTCGGCGAACCGGATTTCGATCCGTCCGTGACCTTCGTCCGTACTCGCCTGAATTCCCAGGGACTCACCCTCTTCCGCCAGCGTTTCGCACCGCTGTCTCAGTTTCGGCTGGTTGTCCTTAACCTGTGTGACATATGTGCCGCCCGCAGAATTAATCTGCGATGTTGTTTCGGGATTGCAATGAAGAGCGTCCGCCGTGACCTTCCCTTTTTCAAGTCCCGTTTCTTTCAGGAACTGACGTGCCGTTGTAATTTCGTCGTCTCCCGGGCCGGACATAGCCGTCTGACCGAGAATTGTCCGTGTCGTATGGGTCACTCCTGCGAATATGCGTTCGCTTTGCCCGCTGTCCGGATCGGCGGTGCCGCGGAGTGTTTTGCCGTCAACCGCGACCCATTCGCCGTTTGTGTCACATTGTATACGGACTCCGAAAAAAATTTCTGTTGTCTCACTGAGTTCCTGCCAGTTTATGAGGGACAGCAGACGGGGAAGGTGGGCGCGTGACACCGGTTTCGCATCGGACATTCCGGTTATTTCACGCAGCCATCCGATCTTATTTTCAATATATCTTTGGATACTTGAAACTTTCGAACGGCCTGCCATGACTGCCAGGGCGACCACGATGATTACAAATATCAGACTGTGACGCTTGCCGCGATTGTCACGAGGGTCTGTGATCACGGAACTGAGCACAGTAAGAAACGAAAATATCCGCGAGGGATCACCGGCAGGACTTTCATTTTTCATGATTTTACAGATCGGAACACACATGATTTTCTCCTCTCTTTAATAAGTATCTGCTGAATTTTTCTTTCAACAGATTAATCCATACCTTGCCATACCTCCGGCAGGGGACTCCGATTTTTCGAATTTAAGAGGTTTTTAATGATTTTTACAAAATTTTTGGAAAAAAACTATGTAAAATACCTTTTTCCGGGCAGACCTCTCCTCTCTTCGGAATATGGGATTCCGGCTCGGAATAAAATCGAAGCTTCGAAAAGTCTTTTAAAATCAGGCCAGTCCGAGTTCTTTCATACTTTCTTCTTCTATTTTGTCAGCAAACCACATCTGAAGAAACTTTTTAAGATTGTAAGCCGTCTGACACAGCACGGACCATATCCTATGCCCTTTCAGTCCGTGATAAGGACTTTTGCCGAAGCCCCTGATATTCTTGGCAACAGCAATGAACCCTTCCGTGGCGGAGCGCGCACTGCGGCAGAAGTCACGTCTGTCTTCGGCCACGTCGGTGCCGCGTCCCATAAAAACGTGAGCAACCTCCGGAGGCGTGTTCCCGATATTGGCCTGACTGCGGTATCCGAGGTCAGTGACAACTGTGCCGGGACACTCCCCCGTCCGGCTTATGAAGAGTCCGAGGGTGTCACCGTAAAGGGTCTTATCCCCCGGATTTCCGATGAAATTCTCGGCGGTGATCATAAAACCGGCCCGGCTGAAAGTCATTTGCACCGTGGTCCCGAACTCGCATTTCGGATGACTCTTTCCTTTTTTAATCGGCCGGGCGTCGGGATCATCAAGGGAGACGATCCTATCTTTTATATGCCGCTCGCCTCTGAGCTTCTGTGCTGTCTGTTCTTCAAGGAGGTTCAGGAGATTAAGAAGATTACAGGCTTTGTTTCTCCGCCTGTCCGAAGTTTTCAGATATCTGATCTTTTCCTGAAAAATTTTCAATGCGGGAACAAACAGTTCGTCAAATCTGATCAGCCATGTCGCCCGGTTTCCTTTTTTATCCAGGCCGAATTCCCGCCACAGTTTTTTCAGAAGAGTGTCATCCCACCAGAAGGAAATGTTGTGCAACCGGCAGAAAGCTCTCAGTTTTTTAAAAGCTTTGTAAATCAGCTGAACATCATTCGGATAAATTATGTCACTTTCCAAAACAGTCGAATCGATCAGCGCCTCATCTCCCCGGATGACGCCGGCACGAAGGAGCATTTCAAAAATTTCATTCTCAATGAGTGCGGCGCCTTCCTCACCCAGACGTTTTCTGAAAACACTGAGCGAGGACGGATGAAGAAAAGTTTGCAGACCTTCGTCCGGAACATTACAGAAATACTGAATATACCGATTTTCTTTCACCTGTCTCACAGCCTCACGGTCACTCAGTCCGCGGAGCCGGGAAACTGTCAGGAGGGCGGTCATGGTTCGGAGAGATTTCCCCACAGCCCCCGCCGTTCTGTCATAAAAAGGTGTCAGACTGTCAATTATTTTTTCCCACGGAATTATTTTCCGCAAAACAATAAGTTCATGAGCCGGTTCTGTGATGTTTTTTTTAATCCGTTCCGGGGAAAATGCCTCTTCAAATTTTTCTCTGATCATTTCATTGCCTCCTTATTTACAATTTTGTCAGAAATTACGGCTGAGGGTCTCAGAGCCTCTCAGATCAAAAATTCAAAAGTACCATATAACAATATGGAAAGGCAACAGATAATAGAAATTCAGCAGATACTAAGTAAGGGGGTTGCACAGATTTTTTTACTGCGAAATCTGTGCTAATCTGTTTTTGCCTGCGGTTCGGGGCGTTATGATCACCGAACGGAGAAATAAGCAGATGTCAGGCCGCATTCGCAAAAATGCCCGGATCCGCATGCACAAATGTGAACACATCACCCGCCGAGATATTTATCTCTCCGAGGTGTTCCCCGGGATCACGGGGTTCGGGAAGCGGATCACCGTCCTCACAAAGCCCCTCCAGATGAAAGGCCAGCGCATCTTTCATGTTTTCCAGTGTCTCCTCAAGGGTCTTTCCTGTTGTCACGCACCCCGGAACATCGGGGCTGTATGCGCTGAAATTGCCTTCACCTTTCTCAATCACAACCATGTAGTATGCCATAATGATTCCCTCCTATCTGTCCAGTCCCGCCTGTTTCAGAACCGAATTCAGTGTGCCGGGTCTGACATCATCCCCGGGATGACCTGAAACAGTCACTTTCCCCGTTTTTTCAGGATGTCGGAACTGTCTGTGAGAGCCCCGGGTTCTCACCATCTCCCACCCGTCGCTTTTAAGCAGCTTTAAAAGTTCTCTTATTTTCATGGATACTCACATTACCCCTGTTCAAGCTTGTCCGCCTGACCTTCGAGGTGTTGGACAAATTGCCAGTGTTGCAAATCCGTCAGGTGCTTGTGAGAGGTAACGCTGAAAGCATTAAAAAGTCTTTCTTTGACTTCGGGGCCATCCATTTTGAAGCCGAGAAGCGAAAGCAGTTCTCTTTCCCGTTTATAGAGAACAGGTCTTTTAGGAAGCTGGTTCTTACGCGCCCAAGCTTTTTTACATCTGCCAGCAATAGTATCATCATATAGCTTCTGTAGGTACTTTATAATTTTAGGAGCGCATTGTTTAGGCCATGTCCATATAATTGTCCACTTATTATCACCTTTGATACCAAAGTCCCTCTTGAAATTTATGTACATCACAGGATAGGCACTTTTACCAAAACGTTTCTCTCTCTCCTTAGCGAGCCTGTTGAACAAGGTCTGAATATTCTGTTTAAGAAGCGGATCAGCGCCAATACTGTCAGGAGGAGGTAATATCGGCGGAGATTTCGGTGCTTTGTAGTTGATTTGAGTAAAATCTCTGCCGATATTATACGCACCATTACCGGAGGAGCTTTGAGACACTACGGACCCGCCATCAGTGACATTTCCGCCAATTTGAACATTGCCATTCCCGGAAATACTTAAAGCGGGACTTTTTTTCCGTCCTTTCTTAAACTTAGGATGCTTTGTTATGTCAATAGGCTCTTCCTTATTCTCCTCAATAGCCTGTTCTAATGTCTTTTTTAAATCGTCAGTCATTAATTGCCCCTTTAGTTAAATACTGATACAAGGTCTCTTATTTTTCCCTTTGAATTTTCCTCGCCTTTCCTCAATTCCTCACGTAAGATTTTTGCAACCGCCTCACGCTGTTTCGGGTTCAGCAGATATCCTGTTTCCTGTTCGACTTCCCGGATGATCTGTACCGCCTTATCTATAGAATGAACTGTATCCTGAGTGTCAGTTGTTTTCACCCCCAACAACTGCCTTCCCAATATCAGAAAGTCAGGCAGTGAGTAACCGCACTCGTTCGCAATTTTTGAATATATGTCAATCTTGGCCTTGCGCTGCCCGCTGAGAATCTGACTCAAATACGATGCGGATATGCCGATAGCGTCTGCTAAGACCTTCTGGTTGAACCCTTTTTTATTTTTCACGGTGTGTTTTACCGCTGCATAAAAAAAATCATTTTCAAGCATTTTTCACCCCCTCTGTTAAAAAACTCCATGATTTTATTATAATAATATCAATTAATGAAAGATTTGCAATAGCAAAAAAATTACAAATATAAGAATAATTTATTGACAGCAAATATTTTATTCGCTATATGCAAATTTAAAAAATTAAGGAGGTATAAATTATGAAACACGGAATCCAAAAGATAATCGCTGTAAAAGCGGGGCTGAGTCAGCCTTTTTTCTGTCAGATTCTCAGCAGAAAACGCATGCCGTCATGGACAAGTGCCAAGCGGCTTGCTGAAGTTACAAATACCAAACCTGAATTATGGCTTGAAGGTACAAGCGCAGAAATAAAGAAAGCCCTAACTGAATCATATGCGGATTAAGTTTAAAGGAGGGAACGTATGAATAATAAAATCAAATCACCGTTTGCAAAATACAGCGGTGTTCTGGATCTCGGAAACACGCCTGTTGAATGTTATGTCTTGGACACCCTGAAACGGGTTATTAGTCTCAGAGCAGTCTTGAAAGCGATTGCGAATATTGAAGGCGGTGTCGTGGAGGATTATATAGGTGTAAAAGCATTAAAACCCTATATAAACAAAAGGTTGATCGTGGAGGAAAATATCAGTTTCACCATCCCTGGAAATCCCAAAGCAGGCAAGGGGATCACCTCGGATAATTTCCTGAAGATTTGCAGAGCCTATGTCAGTGCGCTTTCAGACGGTAAGTTAAAAACAGAGACGCAGAAAAACATAGCCATCCGGTGCAGCATTATCCTGAGTGCCTGTGCGGAAGTCGGTCTCATTGCCCTGATTGACGAGGCCACAGGCTATCAGCACGCACGCGGGGAGAATGCGTTACAAGTCACGCTGAACACCTTTATTGCAGAGGAAATGCAGGCATGGGAGAAGGTCTTTCCTGACGAACTGTGGGAAGAGTTCGGAAGGCTGACCAACTGGCAGGGGCCTCTGCATTCGAGACCGAAATACTGGGGAAAGCTTGTCACCCAGATCATTTACAACACCCTCTCCCCCGAAATTGCCAACTACCTGAAACACAACAGACCGTCACGCTCCGGGAAACATCATCAGTGGTTCACACGGGATGTGGGACTCAAATCGCTGATCCCCCATATCTGGCAGATCATCGGCATTGCAAAAACCTGTGACACCATTGAGGAACTTCGGGAACAGGCAAATTATCAGTTCGGCGACGGAAAGCTTCAGATGCGGATGAATTTTTGAAGGAGGTAAGCAATGTCTAAGAAAGAAACATACAAAGAGATTATGAGATGCTTTCCGAGAAAGGAAGACAGGAAGCGAGAGATCCGCAGGCTTCGGAGGCTTCAAAAAATGAGCAGTGACAAAGAGGTGACTTCGAAGATTGATGAATGGGTTTCTGATATTCGGAACGCTGAGAGGATGTGTCGCTGAACAGCAAAAGGAAAAAGCTGTCTGCCGAACACACGGCAGACAGCCGACACAAAATGAAAAACCTTCGGCAAAAATCCGAAGCGACCTCTTTGTAATAAGAAAACTCCGGATTTGTCAAGCCGTAATTATAAAAGGAGGCAGGATTATGAAAAATATGCAAAATGATATCGGAAGCCGTGTTGTCAGGTGCAGACCGGGAGACATGCTTGTATTTTCAGGAACCGGCCAGACCCAGGATATTCAGATAGCTGTCACAGACCGGAACGGACAGGACATCAGTGAAAAATCCTATCTCATCCGGATCACCAAAAATAACAGACCCCAGATTCTCACCAGGTGAAACAGACAGAAAGCAGCAAAGCTTTCAACGAATTAAAACCCGGCAAGCCAGTGAAGGCAAGCCAGCCTGAAACAGCCAGCCGGACGCAGGGACACGCCATCCGTGTTCCCTGTGTCCGGCTTTTTTTGTTTTCAGGCAAAGGAGGGATTTTTATGACACAGGAACCAGAATGGCGGTCAGAGGAGAAGATCGGAACGCTCCTGAAGGAGAATAGCGAATTCAGGGCAAAGCCTGAATATCCGGAGAGATATTTTGCGAACCAGGCCGGTAAGGTCGGAAGTGCTGAAAAACAGAAACAAAGGGCTGAGTCCCTGCAAACTTCAATAACAGAGGCACTCACACAGATCCGTGTCTGCGTTCAGGACATTGAGACCATCACCGGCGAGGAGATCACGCACAAGGAGAAAAATGCGGCCCTGTGGCTGGTGACAAAGCGGCTCATGCGGCTTTCCCGGTTTTTGGAGATGGCTGATGCAGGCGAAATCCCGTTCTGAGGGAGAAAAAAATGCAACAATGGTTCAGGAAGAAAACAGCGGCCCGTTACTGCGATATCAGTCCGAAAACGCTGCAAAAATGGTTCGAGGCCGGGCTTCCGCATTTTCGGGTGGGCCGGGTTGTTTTGGTAAAAAAGTCCGATCTTGACGAATTTATTGAGCGCAACCCGGTTCGCAAACATGAGATAGACACTGTTATTGATGATGTGATGAAAAACGACAACTGATTTCTGAAAGCCCGTGTCCGGAAGGCAAAAGCCCCGTCCGTATCAGGGTTCGGACAGGGCTTTCAGAAAAACTGTCTGGCGGGCCGGGTAGTTCGCCGGACACAAAAAAGGACGCTGAAACTATGAAGAAGATAACGGAAAAGAGCGGAATTGTCAAGCAAAATGACGATTTTCAGGCAGTAAAAGCGAAAATTGATATTGTATCTGAATCTGAATCTGAGAAAGGATATTGAAGCCATGAAGACAAAGAAAAAAGCGAAAAACAATTTTTCCAGGGCGGACTTTTTCAGAACGCTCTGGCAGTACTGCGAAGGAGGGGACGCTGATCTTCGGGCATTTCCCTCGAAAAGAACGGAACTGGTCCCCTCTGACAAACCGGAAGCTGTTGACAAATTTTGTGCTGACAATGATGCCGACAATCTTTTTTTCGGTGTGGCGCTGAGGCGCGGCGGAAGAACCAAAAAACATATCACTGAAATCCCCGCGGTATGGTGTGACGTGGATTACAAAGACACTCCCCGGAAAGCGTTTATTGAAAAGTCAAAACATTTTCCTTTCAAACCCTCTGTCATGGTTTTCTCAGGCGGAGGTGTCCATCTGTATTGGATTTTACAGGAACCGGTCACGCAGGTTGAAATCGGACAGGTCGAACTCATAAACCGTAAGATTGCCTCTGCCCTCGGGGGTGATATGAATGCCACGGATGCCAGCCGTATCTTACGCATTCCGGATACCGTCAACCGGAAACCGGAGCGGAACAATGCCCTGTGCAAAGTGGAACGAATTGACAATTTTGCCTACTTTCTTGATGATTTTGATGATCTGGCAGAACCGGACACGGTAAAAACCGTATCAGACAAGGACACAGACTATGATCCCGCGAAAAAAAACAGACGGGCGGAACAAATCATGCAATGTGCATTTATGGCACATTGCCAGGCGGACGCGGCCACGCTCCCGAAAATCCAATGGTATGCCATGATCAGCCAGCTTGTACGGGAAAAGGGAGGGGTCAGGCTTATCCATGAACTGTCACGACCTTACCCTGCGTACTCGGCTCAGGAGACAGACTCAAAAATTCTTCACGCACTGAATGACACCGGCCCTCTCACCTGCAAGCGCATCAGGGATTTGTGGGACTGCGGAAAGGACTGCGGTGTGAAGTCTCCGGCCGCACTGGCACATAAGAAGGAGGCGGATGACAACATCCGGGAGCAGATTCAAAAGCTGAATGAAAAATACGCGGTGGTGATGCTCGGAGGCAAGTGTCTTGTGATGCAGGAAACCGTCAACCCTATTTTGGGGACTCCGGATGTTGTCTTTTCAGCCCTGAAGGATTTTAAAAACTTCCATGCGAACTGTTTTGTCCGGGGGCCTGACAACAAGAAAATCAGTCTCCCGGGTCTCTGGATACAGTCAGAAGAGCGGAGGCAGTACAGGGACATTGTCTGCGAACCGAACGGAACACCGGACGGATGTTACAATCTCTGGCGCGGTCTGGCGGTCGAACCGGTGCAGGGGGAATGGTCAGCTTTTAAAAATCATATTTTTGAGGTCATCTGCGATGAGGACAGAGACCTTTTCAGGTGGGTGCTGGCGTGGATTGCCGATCTTTTTCAGAATCCCGGGGGGGAGAGGCCAGGAACTGCGATTGTTCTCAGAGGAGGCCAGGGAACCGGAAAAGGAACCTTTGTGGAACAGATCGGGAAAATTTTGGGAAAGCACTATCTCCCCGTGGCAAGTCAGAGCCAGGTCACGGGAAGATTCAACAACCATCTGAAGGACACTTTCCTGCTGTTCTGTGACGAGGCTCTGTGGGGCGGAGACAGGAGCAAGGCCGGGGTTCTGAAGAATCTGATCACAGAACCGATAATCATGATCGAGGCAAAGAACAAGGACGCGTTTCCCCTGAAAAACCGTGTCCGGATGATCATGGCTTCAAATGAGGACTGGGTGGTTCCCGCGGGCATAGATGAACGCCGTTTTGCTGTCATGGATGTCTCAGACCGTTATAAAAAGAACTACCCCTATATTGAAAAGATAAAGGATGAGATGAAAAACGGGGGCCGTGAGGCCATGCTGTATGATCTGCTGAATCTGGACATTTCTGACGTGAATCTCCGGGAAATACCCAAGACAAAGGCTTTGCTCGAACAGAAGATCAACAGCATGAACACGGTTCAGAAATACTGGTATGACCCCCTGGCTGACGGCGAGGGCGACACCATATGGGAAAACTGGGTGAAAAGCGATGAACTCTATCAGAATTATCTGATGTTCTGTGACAACATCGGACAGAAGAAATATCGGGTTCTGAAGCCCATGTTCGTCAAAGAGATGAAAAAACTCTGTCCGAAAATGACACTGTCACGACCACGCGCCGAGAACCAAGTGAGAGGGTACAACTTTCCGTCACTGGAACACTGTCGGGAAATGTTTGAGAAGTTTATCAACATGCCGCTCGACTGGTATGAGCCGGAAGATAAAATCTTGTGACGTTTTGCCCGGCTCACCCGGCTCACCCGGCTCAAATTAATAATTTCAATATGTTATAAAATAGCCTTACCCGTCTCATACCCGTCTCATACCCGTCTCAGATTATATTTATATTAATTTAATAATAAAAACAAAATATTAAAAATGAGACGGGGGGGTGAGCCGGGCAAAACAGACAATGAGACGGGTATGGTATGGTTATAACTATCTGAAATAAAAGGAGTGAGCCGGGTGAGCCAAATGAAACGGGGTTTTTTGACAAAATTTCTACAGGAAAAAAACGGAGAAAAAAAAATGAAAATATCATTTGATGATCTGATGAAAGATTTGCCGGAAAAGAAAGAGACCTGTTTTTCTGACAAAGCCCTTTCGCCACAGCCTCCGGCTCCCGAACCCCTGACCTTTCCCATTGATTTGGCAAAGCTGAAGCGTCTGAAAGCGCAGTGGCGGGCCGAGGGTTCCGTGGAACCGGAAGCAATCTCGCAAGCCGGGAAGTGCCTGGGCATCCCCTGCGATGATGTGCGCTATGAAAATGACGGATTTCTGCTTTTCTGCGGTCATTTGGAAAAGGCGGTCATTGATCTGCCAAAGTGTCCGAAAGGGAAATGGAAACGATGAAGAAAAAAGTCAGATATCTTTTTGAACCGGTGACAGCGCCGCAGATGCGCTATATATGGGGACTGGCAAAAGGAAGGACTGAGCAGCTTTATGAAATGTGTGTCCGCCTGACTGGGTTCCCGTCTGTGTCTTTTCTGTCAATGCAGGAAGCCAGCTATGTCATTGAAACTTTGAAAGGCCCGACCCGATGGCTGAAACCCCCTCCTCCCAAAACAGCGGAGCAGATCGGCGGGGACACAACCGCCATGCCCTCTTATGGTCAGATGGTCGGGATCCGCAAACTTGCGCTTGAGACGGGATGGGACAAGGAACACCTTAAAAGCCATATTGAACGGCAGTATAAGACCGCTTTCAGGAGCCTTGACCGGGAACAGGCGCGGGGCGTGTATGCGGGACTGGTGAATATTCGGACTTACCCGGATAAAAATGAACTGGAAAGCGGTCTGAGAAGGGCTTTGAGATGATCTGCCGAAAATGGGATTGCCGGTATTACGACGGATGCCTTGAAAAACACAGTCTTGACGGCGGGCCGGATGATTTTTGCAAAGATTGCGGCCGATATGTCAGAATCCCGACAATTGACATTGTGGGATTTGACGACATTGAAAGTTATTATTTTTTGCTGGATGTGATCTTTTCCGGGCATGTCCGGGGACGGACAGATGACAGCAGGGGACTTGTGAAGGGTGTGAAAACCGAAAAAAAGAAGGAGATCAGGGTTTTTCTGAAAGACGGGACAGCAAAGCCCCTGCTGTCAAAATTCCTTCGGACAAAATCACAAAACAATGAAGGACTGTACAGGAGCGAGGTTGTCAGCTTCTTCAGTTTTCTTGGCTGTTCCGATTATGAGGGCGTGACAGGGAACGATTTTGAAAGATACAAGGCGCATCTTGGCACAAAGGGACTGAAACAAAGCACTTTGAAAACCAGAATCAGAGTCTTGAAAAGCTTTTTGTCATTTGTTGAAAAATCTGAAAAAAAAGACATGGAAGGCGGTCTGAGGAGGGCTATGAAATGAAGTGTCTGAAATGTGCCAAGCAGTTTAAGGCATCACGGCGTGATGCGGTGTTCTGTTCTGACAGATGCCGTGTCGCCTACAACCGGGACAAAAAGCGTAACAATCATGTTACGGATAATTCATCAAAAATAATCATGTCCCTGTGCGATTTCACCGGGAACTGGTGCGAACCGTACCGAAAGGCGGGATACACAGTCAGACAGGCTGATATTAAGACCGGCTGCGATGTCCGCACATTGAAATTTCCGGGTGAGATATACGGAGTGCTGGCGGCACCTCCCTGTACCCACTTTGCAAGATCAGGCGCAAGATGGTGGAAAAGCAAGGGTGAGCAGGCCCTGCTTGAAGCTCTCGGCATCTTTGACGCGTGCTGCCGAATAGCCCTTTTCTGCAATCCGGTTTTCTGGTGTTTCGAGAATCCGGTCGGCAGGCTGTCTCAGTATGTCGGAAAGCCGAAATTCACATTCAACCCCTGTGATTACGGAGATTACGGGGAAGCCTACACCAAAAAAACATGCCTGTGGGGAAAATTCAATGCGCCCAAACCGCGTAACCGGTTGGAACCGGTCACAACTAAGACAGGACACCATTCGATAGATGAATTTTATATTCATCACAGAAAACGGGTCATAGGCAGCTTTGAAAAGCGGGCATCCGCACGGAGTGAGACTCCGAAAGGCTTTGCCCGGGCTTTCTTTGAGGCAAATCGTTAAATCTTGACTGGCTGTGTGGAAAGTGGGAAAATAAAATGAACTGATTAAGAAAAGAAAAGGAGGTTAAGGTGTTTCACGGGAAAAATTATTCAGATGGCAAATGGAAGGTCATGTGTCAGGAGATATCAGATGATGCAAATCTGTCACTGACACAAATTCACAGCGGACTGACGCATAAACAGGCAATAGAACTGGCGTACAGGAAAAATAAGGAGGACGGAACAAGAGAAACAGAAGCTTTTTGCCCGATAGACCGGAAGGATTACAAAATCATTTCTGTCTATTATGTTGAGAAAGATAAATAGGAAAATTGAATTCTGATTTTCATTTTTTTATAAGATAATCAAATTGAAAGCTCAAACTTGAAAAAAACGATGCAAAACAGAGGAGGGGAGAGATGACTTTTTTTAAATGGTTACAGAATCAGTCGGAACGTGATGACATGATAGGTGATCTTGCACGGGATGTGCGGTTGGATAAGACATTTCCGAAGAGCAGTAGTCTGGAAAAAATTAGAAATCACCTTGAATCCAGCGGTGCATGTGAGGGAGCAGTCAGCGCATTGGAAATGGCTTACACTGAATGGCATCCTTCATATTTGCCCAAAAGTACTTTACACTTTTGGTGATTTGAAAAAAAGTCCATTTTTTTTCAATCTACAAATTTTGTAGCTAAATAAAAGTAATATTTACAAATAGATATTGTAAAATCTACAAATTTTGTAGTTTTTTACACACTTCAAACATGATTAGCTAAAATTAACTACAAAATTTGTAGTTTTTTTTGTAATAGGTTGTTTATATTATAAAAATAATCAAAATTATCATGAATTAAAAAAAACATAAAAAATTCATTTTAGCTGAAAGTGTAAACTACTAAATGAAGGATGCCCACTGAATTCAGTAAAATAAACCTAAATCCTGAAGAAACATCGGTTTCAAAAGAGTATTGAAAAGAGCTTTACAAATCAGAATGTTGTAAATTTTATTTTTTCAAATCAGTATGTTAAAACAAAAAATCCGCTTGACTGTCTGACAGAAAACCGGCTATGTTAAACCCTCCTGAAACCACATTTAAACAGCGGTTTAATGCTGTTTGCAAAAGAGATTACAAAAGAGGGGGGTTATTCGTAAAATGAGCTGGCTTGACACATCAGAAGGCAGGACCCTGTCTGACAGCTATCTGAAAAAATTTGCAGGAAAGAGCAGTCAGAAAGTTTACCGCTCCGAAATCAGGCAGTTTTTTCAATTTTTTTCCGGTGATCTGTCGGAACTGACAGCCGGTGTTTTTGTTCAGTACCGGGAACACCTGAGCCACAGATCAAAAAACGCAACCGTGAAGCGCAAATTTTCAATGCTGAACGGTTTTTTCAAATTCTGTGAGACGCAGATACCCGGTTTTCAGTCTCCCATAGGCCGGAATTATGGTGATTTGCAGGCGTTCGGCGATTCCGATTATGCCGAATCCGAAGCCTTTGAACACCATATTGACGGATGGAAGGAGACCCTGATCTGTGAATCCACAAAAGAGACATATTCGGGGCATGTGAGGCTTTTTTTCCGATGGTTCGGGAAGTATCCGAAGGAAGTGACCCAGGCGGTTCTTGTCGCGTACCGTGACCATCTGCTCAGGGAGAGAAAACTGAAGCATTCGACCGTGTGGAACCGTTTTGTGGCCATGAACGGTTTTTTCAAGTTTCTGGCGGCCCGGTCACGGAAATTTAAGAATCCCATGAATTTCAAAGGGCTGAAGCTTGTGCCCCCGCGAAAGGACACAGGTTATTATTCTGTCCTTTCCGAAAAACAGATCAGAGCTTTTCTTGACCAGCCGGACACATCCGAACCCGCGGGGATCAGAGATCATGCCATGCTCCGGCTGTTATGCACATACGGACTCCGGGCCGGGGAAGTCTGCAAGCTCCGGTTCGGTGATCTGGAACCGGAGCGTGTCGGGGGTCAGCAGAAAATATGGGTCATGGACAGGAAGGGACAGATCGGCAGGCGTGAGAACACGGCCATCATTCTGAACGGTCCCGTGCTGGCAGCCGTTGACATCTGGCTTGACTGGCTGAGGCATCGGGGGGTTCATGCGGACGCGCTCACACCGATATTCCTGCCTTTCCATCATGACCGGAAGGAATTACGGATCCGCCTGAACCGGAAGCGGGCCATGGAAAAAAAGCCGCCGACCGTGCAGACCGTTGAAAACATTGTTGCCCGGTACGCGGACAGCGCCGGACTGAAAACCGGGGCATCCCGCGTGGTCTCTCCCCACGCGCTCAGGCATTCGGCGCTTACCATGCTGGCCAGGGAAGGGATCAAGCTCATTGATCTGAAATACCTTGCCGGTCATCAGGATGTTTCCACCACCATGATATATCTGCACGCGGTGCAGTCTTATGATGACCATGTGGGTCTGCACAGCCCCGTCAACCGGTGAAAGTTTTAATTCCCTCGGAAAAAGTTTTAACCATTTTTTAAAGTCTCTGTTTTCAGCATGTTACAGGGATATTTATTATATTTCCCAAAATAACGGATTTCCCCAAAAATAAAATACCCGGAAATGTGGAAATGTGGAAATGTGGAAATGTAGGGTGGGTGGAGCGAAGCGGAACCCACCTTGTGCGGTGGGTTCCGCTTCGCTCCACCCACCCTACGTTTTTGTATCGGGTACATTCTTTACCGTGAAAATGCATTCTGAAAAGCCGGGTTTTTTATCTGAAAATATTTTCATAACCGGGGGCGAAAAACCCGGCTTTTTCATGAGCGTTTATTTCGAGTTCCCTTATACAAATTTGCGATCCGCTGACTTTAACTGATTATTTTCACCATCAGCGGAATGGCCACAAAAGACCCCAGCGAACTGCCCAGGTTTGTAAACACCACAACCAGAAGAATCCGGGTGACTTTGTTTTTCCAAAATCCTTTCACGGAAAGGATGTCCTCCGCAAGACTTTCAAAATCCCGGACTTTTGGTTTTCTTGAAAATGCTTCCACCAGCCCGGAGACCCATCCTGCCGCGATCATGGGATTTAAGGATGTCAGCGGGGCAGCCAGAACCGAAGACAAAATCGTGAGGGGATGCGCCAGAGCGATAATCGCGCCGATACCTGCCAGCACGCCGTTTGCAACGATCCACAATGTGATCATATCTGTCCCGGCCTTGGTTCCGCCCCAAAAAAAACCAAGAATGAACAGTAGCAGAATGGCTGCTGGAAAGCCCCATTTGAAAATGCCGGATATTTTCCCTGTGGGCGGAATTTCTTCAAGCGCCTTTATATCCATATCGGTTTCCCAGTATTTCTTTATGCCGGGTACATGACCCGCGCCCACAACTGCCACAATTTTATTTCCAGGAGCGGTTTTTATCTTATGGGAAAGATATTTGTCCCTCTCATCAATAAGAATTTCCCTTAACGCGGGAAATGATTTTCCCACATCCGCAAGGAGCATCTCAAGGATGTCCTCCTGCTTCATTTTTTCAATTTCTTCTTCGGTGATGTCATCTATTCCCCCCACCATGGATAAAATAAGCTGAAACAAAATTTTAAGCTTGTCCCACAGCCCCATGATTCGCCAGGTTCTTGATAACGTGACCCGAATGTCCCGGTCTGCAAGATGTATCTGAGCATTCACAGCCTCAGCGCTTTCAACAGCCTTTATCATTTCTTCTCCGGGATTGACGTCCAGCTTTTCAGCAATACGTTTCTGAAATGACGCGAGAAAGAGATTTGAAAGCAGGAGAAATGCCTTTTTCTCTTTAATTACCTTAATAATATCCATCTCCTGCCATCGGTCCTTTTGCCGGACAGACTGAAATCTGGACTCACACAATTCCACACAAACTGTATCAGGTTTTTCTTCTTCGATAACACGAGTGACCAGTTCCACGCTTTCTCTGGACACATGAGCAGTGCCCAGGAGTATGACTTCTTTATCTCCGATATGAAGCTGATCTATATTCTTCTTGTCTGTTGTCTGCATTTAGTATATAGTTCCTTAAAAAAAAATAAGGTGTTAAGGTATTAGGATGTAAGGTGTCAAGTGTCAGAAGTGTAAGATGTTGGTATTTTTTTATGATCGAGACTCACAACAAAGCATGAAAAATCAGAGCAAATTAAAAACGCTCGATAATTATAGGGGTCACGGGCAAATAAGGAACCTGATCATCCAAAAATTACAACTCACAACTCACAACTCACAACTTTCCATTTTTCACTTTCATATTATATTTATCATATCAAATAAAGCAAGAGGAATCAGGAGGAAATATTTTTTATAAATGAAAAACAAAATATTATCAGACAGTGATGATTATTTATTAGAAAATGAGCCTTATTATATTGAAACCGGGGATGAAATCAGCATATTCAAAGCTGCTTATGAGGCAAAACTGCCTGTGATGCTGAAAGGGCCTACTGGTTGCGGCAAAACACGATTTGTGGAACATATGGCCTGGCGTCTGAAGCGTCCCCTTGTCACAGTGGCCTGTCATGAGGACCTTTTTGCATCTGATATGCTCGGACGTTATCTGTTGAAAAATGATGAGACTGTGTGGAACGACGGTCCCCTCACCCGAGCGGTGCGTATGGGAGCCATCTGCTATCTTGATGAGATTGTGGAGGCCCGCAAAGATACCACGGTTGTTATCCATCCGTTGAGCGATGACCGGAGGACCCTTGCCATTGATAAAAAAGGGGAAATCATACACGCACATCCTGATTTTTTGCTTGTGATTTCTTATAATCCCGGGTACCAGTCTGTCCTGAAAGACCTCAAGCAGAGTACTCGTCAGCGTTTTGTTTCCCTTGACTTTAATTATCCCGAGGCGGAAAAAGAGGCTGAAATTGTTTCCCGGGAAGGGAATATTCAAATGGAAACTGCTCTCAGGCTCGTGTCTCTTGCAGGAAAAATCAGAAATATCAGGGAACATGGACTCACAGAAGGGGCCAGCACCCGTCTGCTGATCTATGCAGCCCGGCTGATTGGAAATGATATTCCTGTGCATGATGCATGCAGATCAGCCATATGTCTCCCGCTGACAGATGACATGAAATTGCAGGAAACCCTGAACGAGCTGATTGATGATATTTTTTAAGCGTCGGGGATCCTTTAGGCAGTGTTCCAAAACTGGGTAGTGTTTCAAAACTGGAGCTGAAATTTTTAACCATTTTGAATTAATTTAGGAAATATCGGCTCAAGTCCAGTTTTAAAACACCACCGCAGAGACAAGGCGTGCCCTGTCTCTGCCATTTACTATCTGTTTTTCTCGTGGTGAATCACATTTTATAAAACATAGAGCAAGGCATGCTTTGTCTCTGTCATTCGCAATCTGCTGCTTTTTTTGTGGAAGTCACATGGTGATAGCGTTCAATAATCTTCGGAATTTCCCCCGAATCATATCCTTCTTCCATAACCTGGCTAAAGTGCTTCAAAAATTTTGTCATTTTCATATGTTTGGCAAAGGCCAGATGGTTCGGGGTTAATCCCAGCGGTTTTTTCAAAGCTACAAATTGATCTTTATTTTTCAGCAAACATGGGTCGCTATTTATGATCATCTTCAAAGCTGCCAATCCCGGATTAACGACTGCAACATCAGCTCTTCCTTTTAATAACATTCGCAAAATTGTTATATTTGTATCAGCTTCCATAAGCGAAAATATTTTGTTGGCTGATTGTTCGAATTCTTTTCCATGACTCGCTCCCCGGATTTCACTACCGTACACTTTTTTTAACTATTTTTAATTATTATATAAAGACGACCATAGTTGGTTTGAAATTTAAATAACTGTTTGTTTTTTAAATTTTTTTAAGATTCACCATCGGCTGTTTTTTCTGAGTAAATATTACTCATCTGAGATTATGACACAAAAAAATCTTAACAGAAAAATATAATAATGGTATGACAGCTTTCAGAAAATAACAGATAACAGGGAGGCTGTCATGAGCGACAATGTGAACAGATATCGTGAGATCAGAAAGGCTTTGGACAATATGTATCCGAAACAGCCGAAGGGAAACGAGGCCCGGCGCCTGAACACGCTGGCCGCGATAATCAGCGGCATCACGGGGAGCGGGAGCTGCCAGCTTCCGAAAATTGCAGGCAAAGTTCCGGATGAGAACGCCGCGCCGGCGAGTGTGGAAAAGCGTATAAAACGTTGGATTTCCAATGACAGCATTGAATCTGAAACATTTTTTCTGCCGTTCGCACAGGCGCTGCTGATCAGTCTGGGACTTTCCGAAATTGTGCTGGCAATGGACGGAAGCACGGTCGGCCGGGGATGCGTAACCCTGATGATCAGTGTGATTTATAAAAAACGTGCCCTGCCCCTTGCTTACACGGTGGTCAGAGGTAAGAAAGGTCATTTCCCGGAAGAAAGCCATGTCGGACTGGTCGGGGAGGTTGCCAACGTGATACCGGAATCCGCGCAGAAGGTTATTTTTCTTGGTGACGGAGAGTTCGACGGTGTCGGTTTGCAAAAAAATCTGGCCGAACGGGGATGGCTGTATGTGTGCCGAACGGCATATAATACCAAAATTTTTTGGGACGGAGAGGAGCATCGTCTTAATGTTCTCGGTGTGTTCACGGTTCCGGACAGCTATCGGTACATACGCAATGTTTTGTTCACAAATAAAAAATACGGACCGGTGACGGTTGTCGTCTGGTGGGCGAAAGGAAATAAGGAACCGATATATCTGGTTACGAATATGAGATCGCCCTGGGAAGCCTGCCAATATTATTCCAAACGGTTTCGTATCGAAACATTTTTTTCCGACCAGAAAAGCCGGGGGTTTAATATTCATAAAAGTCATATTTCCGACCCTGACCGGTTGCGCCGCCTTATGATCGGAGCGTGTCTTGCCTACATCTGGATTGTGTTCCTGGGAACACTGGCAACGGAACAGGGCTGGGACAGAATTATTCACCGTGCCGACCGATGTGATCTGAGTCTCTTTCAATTAGGTCTGAGCCTGTTGGAATATTTTTTAAATTACGACATACCTGTTCCGGTTGCCTTTCAAATGTTCAATCCGACTCTCTAGTCATCAATCATAAACGGAACCTGTGTCACATACAATTTATAAAATAAAATCAGATTATTATAAAAAGTGTACGGTAGTGAACCCCGGATTTGTATAAGTTCTTTTCCTTCCAAATCCCCGATGTTCTCAAATTGAAAGGTGTTCTTTTGGGTTGTGACCAGAAGTGTCTCATCAATATACATCGGGTGTTCAGCATACTCGAATTTCTCCAGGCGCTTCGGCGTTTTTGCAAAACCAATGATACCGCCTTTTCCGCAATAAGCTTGGCGTTGCGCCCTTTTCCAAGGACGCAGACACACTTTGAAATTAATCTTCATTTTTTTACCAGCATATTTAACGATATCTATCAATATTCCATCAGGTTTTCCATCTTTAAAATAAGCTTTGGGCGGTTTATTCTCATTAGCAAACAAAATAATTGTTTCCGTACAGAAAACGTCTGATGCATGTATTAAACAACATATCAATATAAAAATCAGTGTTCGTCTGTAAATCATAAGTCATCTCCCTTCAAACTGATTGTATTTCTGGTTTCAGGTACCAAGATGAAGACAGAAAAAATTTGATTATCGAGTATGACAAATTTTTTCATTTGATAAACTTTTTTCTGATTATAACGAAATCCCAGGCGGATCCGAAGTGCAAAAATTATATTTTTGCGATTGCTTTGCAATTGCGAAGAAGCATTTTTCGCACTCCAGAGAGAACACCGGAAAGCCCGCTTACCCTTAACTCAACAGCATTGCCCGGCAACGCCCCGTGGGGATGGCATATTATAATATTCTTAGGATGTATTTCTGCCTGAAAAAAAATTACCAGAATACGGAACAGGTGGGCGACGATAATTGATTGTGTAATGTTCGGAAAATATGTGAAGTGTGGAGATAAGCAGTGCCAAAGCGGCCTGGAAATTCAGCATCTGACCCTCCTTTGGATTTAAAAAATCGGAAAACTGATTCCAATTCATGTTATTAGGAAGCTAAAAGCTATTAACATAATTTTTCTGGTTTGTCATTATCTTTTTTAAAAAAAGTAAAAAATACCCGGTGTAGGGTGGGTGGAGCGAAGCGCAACCCACCGCACAAGGTGGGTTGCGCTTCGCTCCACCCACCCTATGTTTTTGTATCGGGTATGTTATTTATTTCGAGTTTCCTTACTCGACAATCTATTTCAGAAAGACAGATTTATCAGAGCTGCTACACGGACATCCGGGGATGTCGGTGTGAGTCCTGCCCCTGCATGGATTTTGAACCCCCACTGGTCTTTGAGCCACGCCACTCCGATTCCCAGTTCACGGATATCCTCATCCGAGTCTTCATCATAACAGGGCGAGGATTCGGGATATACAGTGGTGTTGCTGTGTTCCTTGTTTATAAACTCAGCGTAAGTGGTCACAGTCTCAGATACCTGATATTCCGCGGTCAGCCCGATAAAAAGCGTGGTATTGTCCGCATCCTCGTCCTCATTATCGTCCTCGTCTGTATCTACATAATGAAGCCCCACATTGCCTGTAAGGTAGAAACGATCCCAGCGTTTACCCAGAAGCAGATTGCCCCCATAAGACGGATCATCTTCG
Source organism: Desulfonema magnum (assembly GCF_017377395.1). GTDB lineage: Bacteria > Desulfobacterota > Desulfobacteria > Desulfobacterales > 4be13 > Desulfonema_C > Desulfonema_C magnum. The sequence continues at coordinate 3,831,839 of NZ_CP061800.1, forward strand.
TCCGAGGCGCTGTAACGGTAGAGATCGCCCACGGACTTATCCCTGTCGCCAGTGGAAATAAGCGCATATGGCATCACCGAAACATCCACAAATGAACCTTTGTCCTGTCTCAGAATGCGGACCTTTCCGCCTAAGAACACGTCACCAATACCGTTTTCATTCACATCAAAATCAGTATTCTCCCAGCGTTCCCAATGCGTGGCAGCGGAAACCTCCCACCAATCGCCGTCTCCGTAAGTGAGACTCAGGGGCACCGCCCATATATTGCCATCTCTGCAATTCAGATTGTCATCACGAAACAGATTATCTCCATGAAACGAGGAATACATGACACCTGTCTGAAGGTGCAATCCGTCAACCACAAGCGGAGAATATGTATAAGCATAGCCTTTAAGCCCGTAAAGCGCGAGATTTTCATCCGCCATCACCGTTGAAGGCAGAGACAGTATCGCAATGATCACCAAAGACACAGTCCATTTTAAACGGGTTATATTTTTCATTTATTCTGTTCCTTTCACTCGATGATCAAATTTTTTTTGTTATTCCGTTCGACTGAGCTCACGCCGAAGCCTGCGAAAGCAGGAATCCAACAGCTTTTTTTATCGGCAGGCATCAGCAAAATCATATTCCTGCTTTCACAGGAATGACAAGACTTTCTATTCGAACCAGGCCAAAAAATTTGATTATCGAGTTTCATAAGTGAAGGGAAATGAGAAGTGAGAAGTGAGAACTGAGAAAAATTTTCTTTTCTTTCTCACTTGCCTTCCCTTTGACCTATAGCCTATAGCCTCTCACCTATAGCCTCTATCCTCTGGCCCCCTCACTTCTTTGGTTTTAGTTCGACTCTGCGGTTCATTGTCCTGCCCTCCGGCGTGGTGTTCGGAGCCACCGGCTTTTTAAATCCGTAGCCGGACGAGGACAGCCGTCCCGGATCGGTTCCCTTTTTCATAAAATATTTCATGACAGACTCTGCCCGTCTTTCAGAAAGCTTCTGATTGTACGCGGCCGTTCCCACATTGTCCGTGTGTCCCTGAATCTCCACTTTCAGATCAGGATTCTTTTTCAGAACGGTCATAGCTTCGTCCAGTTCCGGGTAGAACTGAGGCCGGATATTCCATTTTGCTGTTTCAAACAGAACACCGCCGAGGACCCAGCATCCGTATTTGTTCACCTTTGCGCCCACTGGCGTTCCAAGACATTTATCCTCATGATCATAGATACCGTCTCTGTCCGTATCCTCGGGTTCCTCTTCCATTACTTCCTCAGGTTCCTGAACAGGCGTTTTTTCAGGTTCCGAAGACACAACCATCACTGGCTCGGACTCTTTTTCCGGTTCGCTCCTGACCGTCGCGGCAATCTTCTCCCCGGGACAGAGCAGCGCGCAAACATCTGTCAGATATTTGCTGTTTCCAAGCAGTTCTGTGCCGGAAAAATGCTTCCCTCCGGCCGCGGATGCCATGCGCGTCAGGAGCATCTCTCCGCTGTCATCCCTGTCTTTATTCTTCTTTCCCAGGAAAACTGTGTGCAGAATAAAATTCTGACCATATTTTTCTTTCAGACGGCGGATTTCGCTCAGAGGACCTCTGATGTCATCCTCGGGTTCTGTCTCTTCATCTCTGTTTTCTTCCTCGTCATCTTCAAAATCATAAAAGCTTTCCCTCCCGTCGGAAATGAGCAGCAAAGTCAGCTGTCCTTTTATCTTCTCAAGTTCCTGTTCATCCAGTTGGCGGAACATATCTGCCAATGGTGTGCGGCGGTTGAAAACAGCATAATCCGTGACAAATTTGTCTCTGATTTGTTTCCCTCGTTCTTTCTGTTCATAAGTTCCGGGGGACAGAAACTGTTCATAAAGCTCATTGTTCCCGGACAGGTGACGCACCCGGTAAACCCCTGTGTCACAGATTAGTTCCCGGTTCAGCCTGATGAGCAGTTTTTTCAGCGCATGAACCTTTGGCACGTCTTCCTTATTTTCGTCCTCATCTTCCCATATCATATTTTCCTGCATGGAACCGGAAACATCAGCAAGAATCAGCACTGAATTTCTGAGACTGTCTGCTGCAAATGCGGATAAGGGAAACAGAATCATCCCCCACACAAGAATAAACCATGTCAGCACGCGGCATTCTTGAATTTTCATCATCATCTCCTTGTCTTTAAAAAGGGTTTGTCAGGCACAAACAAAGCTTCCGAAGTTTTGAAAACTTCGGAAGCTTTTTTTCGGAATAAGCGATTCAGGTATCATCAGCAGATCCAATATCTTTTCCGGAGTGCAAAAAACCGCTTCGCTCTATTTTTGCACTCCGGATTTATGGAAATTTTCGATCTGCTGAAGTTATCTGACCTGCCGCTTAAAACGGTTTCATGGGCACAAGCTCAATTTCATAACAGAATCCGAAATCAACACTCAGATTGGTGTTCGGATCCGTGTCACCGTCGTTAATCGGCTCGGCATTTTCTGTCAGAGTGATGGCTGTCGTTATTACACCATAGCCGTCAAGAGGATCGCCGTTATCGTCATTGTCCACATCGTTGTCCGGATCAGAACTGGCACCACTGCTGATATAACCTCGGAGTACTCCGCCTGCGTCAAAATTTGACGGATCAATCTGAACAATATAGGTGTCTGCTCCCAGATCCCTGAAAATATAACGTCCTGCCTCGCCGTCAGATGTGTGGGTGATGGCCGCGGCAACAAATTCATCGGTTCCCGCGCTATATTTCCCATCCTGGTCCCTGTCTGTATAAAGATTGACAATCACGCCATTGATACCGGTTTCTTCGCCAAACTGATACACCCCGTCCTGATTGGCGTCATCCCATACAACATTTCCCAGACTCAGACTGCACGGGCACACAGGACAAGTTTTCTCTGAAAAACCAAAATCCACGGTGAGGTTGCTTTCAGAATCCGTATCTCCGTCATCAACAGGCTCATCTCCCGCGGTCAGGGTAACCGCTCTGCTGACCACCCCGTATCCGGGCATGGAATAGCCATTGTCATCATTGTCCGCGTCATTGTTCGGGTCCGGGCTTCCCGGACTGTCAGTATATATGCTAAGTTCGCCGTCCGCATTAAAATTCAGGGGATCAATCTGAACAATATAATCTCCTTCGGTCAGATTTGCAAACAAATAATATCCCGGGTCTCCCGCTTTTGTCCTGGACTGAGATTCACCATAGAATCCGGTAACGGTCGAACCGGCAAACACATCCGAGTCAGGCGTGTAATCGCCGCTGCCGTCGCTGTCCCGCCAGAGGTTTACCCTGACGCCGTTGATACCGGATTCGGTTTCAGGCTGATAAATCCCGTCATTATTGATGTCATGCCAGACCAAATTGCCCAGACTGAGAGTGCAGGTCCCGTCGCACCAGACTGTCGGGGTCAGTCCCTCTGTATTGGGATCATCGGTGCAGACCTGATCCGAGTCATCCCGCCAGTCGCCGTTACCGTTTTTATCCCATGCAGCGCATGCCTGGTTCTCCACGCGGTCCATATCATCCGGCACTGTCGTTTCAAACCATATTCTGACATTGCCGCCGCTTCCGGCCACCATGCCTTCCCATATGACTTTGTTTTCATTTCTGTCATACCAGACATCGCCATAGTCAGCACCGAAGGAACCCTCCACATAAGTTGTATTAGCAGGCACAGGGTCCTCGATATGCACCAGGAGCGCGTTTGCATTCTTTTCATTGATCCAGTTCATTTCCCAGTGAATCACCGGACGAGATCCGGAAACAATCTTCTCAGAAGACGGCGGATCAAAAACACCCGGTTCCCATATCACCACAACATTCGTGGGATCATCTTCAACAAAAGTTAACGGATCATCTGTGGGTTCTTCCGGATACTGGTCAGAAGTCACCCTGCCCTGATTCGGAATCATGACACCGTTCGGCGCGTCCTCGGCAACCAGCACATGGAACCGGACAAAAGCGATTTCTCCCGGAGCAAGGGTGGGAATTTCAGCCTGCACTTCCCTGTCACCGGAGCTGTTTCCGGCTGTGACGGCTCCCTTTGTATTGCTGACCGTTCCCGGAATCAGGGAAATATATCCCTCGGGCAAATCATAAAACACAATATTGGTGACGTCTGTCAGGCCGGCATTGATCATCATCACCTCATACAGCAGTTCATCTCCCGGACAGACAGCACCGCCGTTCAGATCTGAAACACTTATATATGCTTCAAGATATGGCGGTTCACCGAGCATTGTCACAAGAGTGGGATCGCCCGGATCCGATGTGGCAGGATCGTCAGTCTCTGTCTGGATACCATTGTTTCCGTTTATAATGCCCTGGTTAAAGAGGGTCATATTCTCCGGCGCATTCGTATCAATCCTTACCCGGAAAGCAATGTCAACGGTTTCATTTGGCGCAAGATCACCGATGAAAACGGTTAGCGGGGAAGATTCAGCTACCGAACCCTTTGAGGTTGTGAGACTTCCGGTTTCCAGTCTGGTATAAACAGGTATTTTGTCTTTAAATACCAGGTCCGAGGCTGTATCCGGTCCTTTGTTGATCACATGAATACGGTATTCAATGATATCCCCGGGTATCAGATTCCCGCCATTTATATCTGTCGCTGTTTTCTGAGCCGCCAGCTCCGAATTTACGGTTACATTGGCCAGAGGACCTATGACTGTGGGATCGCTGTTTGTCAGCGTATCTGGAAAATCCGTGGGCGTATCTTCAAAATTCGTACCCGCGACCATTCCCTGATTTTCTATCCACACGCCCCGGGGCGTATCCTGCGAAATGCGGACATAATATGTGAGCGTAACGGTTCCGCCGACGGGAATATCGCCAATTTCCACGCGAATCTCTGTATCTCCGGTATTGTTTCCTGAAACAACGGTTCCCTGGCTGACAGTTACGGAATTATCCAGGGCAACAGTGGTGTATTCGAGTGTATCTGTATATACCACGCCATTTGCAACAGCTTTGCCTGTATTGGAAATTCCCACACCATACCAGAGAATATCGCCCGTTTCAAGGGTCTGTATATCTATTTCTTCCTTTATGTCTCTTACAACTTTGACTGCCCGGATATCTGGAATTCCGATAAATCCCGCGTCAACTGAGTCAATCTGTGCTCCCGGGGAAAGCGTGACCGGTCCAGTTTTGCCAGTCTCCGGATCCGCATCGCTGTCCAGTGTGTCATCTCCGGCATTCTGAGGACTGAAAGAATAGCTGTCCCGAAGCAATATAAATTCAATCACATAATCTCCGGGAACCACTTCTGTGAATCCATAAAAACCGGAACTGTCCGTTGTAACGGAAGCAAGTGTCGCTCCGGTTGCCGGGTCTGTAAGATTGACTCTGACATCGGCAATGCCTGGCTCATCCGAATCCTGAATGCCGTCCTGATTCAAATCATGCCATACAGTATCGCCAATACTTCCGGCGAGGGCATGGTCTCCGAAATTCGCAGTGACTGATCCCTGAGATGGAACAGCGACTGTGACAGTGTTCGGAGTGGTACTGTCAAATCCCGCAGGATCAGACTCGCTGAGGGTGTAACTGCCTTCTGGTAGATCCGTAATCATATAGGAACCATCCTCAGCAGTGGTGACAGAAGCAATGATATTTCCGTTGCTGTCTGATATTTCGATGGTGACACCGCCAAGACCGGTTTCTTCCGCATCCTGCACGCCATTACCGTTACTGTCATTGAAGACCAGGCCAGTAATACTGCCTGTTTCAAATTCCTCATGGTCGCCGAAATCGGCAATGCCGACACCGCCCGCGGGGGCTGTCACCGAAACCCCATTCTCCGTTGTGCTGAAAAAGCCTTCGGGGTCGGTCTCACGCACAATGTAATCGCCGGGAACGAGATCGTTGAAACGATAAGTTCCGTCCGCACCGGTCGTCGTGACCGCAATCACGTTTCCGTCAGTGCTGACCAGTTCGACTGTCACGCCGCCGAGACCTGCCTCGCCGTCGTCTCTGACCATATTGCCGTTCAGATCATTGAATACCGCGCCCGTGATCGCTGAAATTACCGGTGTCTCGCTGACATTGCCGAAGCTGGCCGTGGCTGCATCACCCGGTTCCAGTGTCACCGGAACGCTGCTGTCGCCGGTGCTGACATAGCCCGGGGGATCGGTCTCCTCAATTATGTAATCTCCCGGAACAACATCATCAAATATATAATTGCCGTTTTCATCCGTGGTTGTCGTGTCAACAACATTCCCGTCGGAATCCACAAGTTCGATGACAGCGCCGGGGATGCCTTCCTCGCCCGGATCAGGCTCGCCGTTGCCGTTGATGTCGTTGAACACCACGCCCGATATGCTGTTCGCCTCACGGTCGCCGAAATCGGCGGTTCCCACACCGCCCGCGGGGGCTGTCACTGAAACCGCATTGTCCGTGGTGCTGAAAAAGCCTTCGGGGTCGGTCTCACGCACAATGTAATCGCCGGGGAAAATATCTCCGAAACGATAAGTTCCGTCCGCATCTGTCACGGTTGTCGCAATCACATTTCCGTCAGCACCGACCAGTTCGACTGTCACGCCGCCGAAACCTGCCTCGCCGTCGTCTCTGACCAAATTGCTGTTCAGATCATTGAACACCACGCCCGTGATCGCTGAGATTACCGGTGTCTCACTCACATTGCCGAAGCTGGCGGTGGCGGCATCACCCGGTTCCAGCGTCACCGGAACGCTGCTGTCGCCGGTGCTGACAAAGCCCGGAGGATCGGTCTCCTCAATTATGTAGTCTCCCGGAGCAACATCATCAAAAATGTAAATTCCGTTCTCATCCGTGGTTGTCGTGTCAGCAACATTTCCGTCAGGATCCGTCAGTTCGATCACAACACCGGGAATGCCCTCCTCTCCGGGATCGGGCGTGCCGTTTCCGTTGATGTCGTTGAAAACCGCACCTGATATGCTGTTCTCCTCACGGTCACCGAAACTGGCCGTGCCGGTTCCGCCCTGGGGAACTGTCACTGTCACCGCATTGTCCGTGGTGCTGAAGAAACCTTCGGGATCGGTTTCGTCCACGGTATAAGTCCCGGCCTCGACCTCACGGAAGACATAATGCCCGTTCTCATCCGTGGCTGTCGTGTCTGTCACATCGCCATCATTATCCGACAAGGTGACGGTGGCACCGGGGATGCCCTCCTCGCCCGGTTCCTGGATTCCGTTTCCGTTAATATCGTCAAAGACCACGCCCGAAACAGTGGCCGCCTCACGGTCGCCGAAACTGGCCGTGCTTGTTCCGCCCTCCGTCACGGTCACCGGGACGGTGTTGTTGTCCGTGTCGCTGACAAAGCCCGGAGGATCGGTCTCCTCAACAATATAGTCTCCCGGGGGAACGTCTTTAAAAGTGTAAATTCCGTTCTCATCCGTGGTCGCCGTGTCAACGACATTCCCGTCGGGATCCGTCAGTTCGATCACAACCCCGGGGACACCCGCTTCTCCCGAATCGGGCGAGCCGTTGCCGTTAATGTCGTTGAAAACCGAACCTGATATGCTGTTCTTCTGACGGTCGCCGAAATCGGCAGTTCCTACACCGCCCGCGGGGGCTGTCACCGAAACCGAATTATCGGTGGTGCTGAAAAAGCCTTCGGGGTCGGTCTCACGAACCGTGTAATCGCCGGGAGCGAGATCGCCGAAACGGTAACTTCCGTCCGCATCGGTTGTCGTGACCGCAATCACGTTTCCATCAGCCCCGATGAGTTCGAGCGTGACGTTTCCGATAACTTCCTCGCCGGCATCCCGGATTTCGTTGTCGTTAATATCGTTGAACACCGTGCCTGTGATCGCCGAGATTACCGGAGTCCCGCCCACATCACCAAAGCTGGCGGTGGCAGAGTCTCCCGGTTCCAGCGTCACCGGAACACTGTTGTCCGTGGTGCTGGCAAAACCCGGGGGATCGGTTTCCTCAACAATGTAGTCTCCCGGAGGAACATTGTCAAAAGTGTAATTTCCGTTCTCATCCGTGGTGGCCGTGTCAACAACATTCCCGTCGGGATCAAGCAGTTCAATGGTGACACCTGCGATGCCCTCTTTATCCGGATCACGGAGCATATCACCATCCGCGTCATTAAAGACCGTGCCGCTGATGCTGTTTTGCTCACGGTCACCAAAATTGGCTGTGCCGGTTCCGCCCTGCGGAACTGTCACTGTCACCGCATTGTCCGTGGTGCTGAAGAAACCTTCGGGATCGGTCTCTTTCACGGTATAAGTCCCGGCCTCAGCCTCACGGAAGATATAATGCCCGTTCTCATCCGTGGTGGTCGTACCTGTCACATCGCCGTCATTATCCAATAACGTAACAGTCACACCGGGAATGCCGTCCTCGCCTGGCTGCTGAATTCCGTCTCCGCTGATGTCGTTGAAAACCACGCCCGAAACAGTGGCCGCCTCACGGTCGCCGAAACTGGCCGTTCCGGTTCCGCCCTCCGTCATGGTCACTGGGGCGGTGTTGTTGTCCGTGTCGCTGACAAAGCCCGGAGGATCGGTCTCCTCAACAATATAGTCTCCCGGGGGAACGTCTTTAAAAGTGTAAATTCCGTTCTCATCCGTGGTCGCCGTGTCAACGACATTCCCGTCGGGATCCGTCAGTTCGATCACAACCCCGGGGACACCCGCTTCTCCCGAATCGGGCGAGCCGTTGCCGTTAATGTCGTTGAAAACCGAACCTGATATGCTGTTTTCCCTGCGGTCGCCGAAATCGGCAATGCCCACGCCGCCCTCGGGGGCTGTCACCGAAACCGAATTATCGGTGGTGCTGAAAAAGCCTTCGGGGTCGGTCTCACGAACCGTGTAATCGCCGGGAGCGAGATCGCCGAAACGGTAACTTCCGTCCGCATCGGTTGTCGTGACCGCAATCACGTTTCCATCAGCCCCGATGAGTTCGAGCGTGACGTTTCCGATAACTTCCTCGCCGGCATCCCGGATTTCGTTGTCGTTAATATCGTTGAACACCGTGCCTGTGATCGCCGAGATTACCGGAGTCCCGCCCACATCGCCAAAGCTGGCGGTGGCAGAGTCTCCCGGTTCCAGCGTCACCGGAACACTGTTGTCCGTGGTGCTGGCAAAACCCGGGGGATCGGTTTCCTCAACAATGTAGTCTCCCGGAGGAACATTGTCAAAAGTGTAATTTCCGTTCTCATCCGTGGTGGCCGTGTCAACAACATTCCCGTCGGGATCAAGCAGTTCAATGGTGACACCTGCGATGCCCTCTTCATCCGGATCACGGAGCATATCACCATCCGCGTCATTAAAGACCGTGCCGCTGATGCTGTTTTGCTCACGGTCACCAAAATTGGCTGTGCCGGTTCCGCCTTCCGGTACTGTCACATCCGGCATGTTGTCAGTGGTGCTGGCAAAACCGTCGGGATCACTCTCCTCCACAGTATAAGTCCCAGGCTCAACATCACGGAAAATATAATTTCCGTTCTCATCCGTGGTTGTCGTACCTGTCACATCACCGTCATTATCCAACAATGTGACAGTTACACCGGAAATGCCCGCCTCGCCCGGATCCTGGATTCTGTTTCCGTTAATATCATTGAAGACCACGCCCGACACAGTGGCTATCTCACGATCTCCGAAATTGACCGCAGCCGTTTCCCCTTCGGTTACAGATACCGGGGATGAATTGTCCGTGCTGCTGACAAAGCCCGGGGGATCAGTTTCCTCAACTGTGTAGTCTCCAGGAGGAATATCGCTGAATGTGTAAACGCCATTATCATCCGTAGTTGTCGTGCCAACAAGCTCTCCATCGGGAGTCACCAGTTCAATCACGACACCGGGGATGCCCGTCTCTCCCGGATCAGGTGTGCCATTTCCGTTGATATCATTAAAGACCACACCCGACAAACTGTTTCCTTCACGGTCTCCGAAATCTGCCGTGCCGGTTCCGCCCGAAGGAACAATAACCGAAACTGTATTATCCGTGGTGCTGGCAAATCCGGCAGGATCCGTCTCCTCAACCGCATAGGTTCCGGGGGACACATTGGTAAAAATGTATTCCCCGTCAGTGTTAGTGGTTGTCGTATCAATGACATTGCTGTCAGTGTCCAGCAACTCAATAATAACACCGCCAAGTCCCTGTTCTCCGGAATCCTGGTTCTCATTATCATTGACATCATTAAAGACCACGCCAGTGATGCTTCCTTCCTCCTGGTCGCCAAAAATGGCAGTGCCAAATCCGCCTGAGGGAACAACCACTGTTACAACATTATCAGTGGTACTGACAAATCCGGAGGGATCCGTCTCACGCACAGCATAGGTTCCGGATGAGACATCTTCAAAAATATAAACACCGTTCTCATCCGTGATTGTCGTATCAACAATATTACCAAAAATATTTGTCAGATCAACCGTGACCCCTTCGATACCGGATTCATTCGGATCCTGGATCATATTGTCATTGACATCATTAAAGACCACACCGGTAACAGTGGCAGTTTCATGATCGCCAAAATTGGCAATGCCTGTTCCGTCCGAAGGAACCGTCACCAAGACATTATTGTCCGTGGTGCTGACAAAACCCGCCGGGTCGGTTTCACGAACCGTATAAGTACCAGCAGTAACGCCGCTGAACTGATACGCTCCGTTTTCACCCGTAGTTGTGGTATCCAACACATTGCCATCGCTGTCCAGCAATTCAACAGTGACACCATCAAGCCCTTCCTCAGCAGGGTCCTGAATCATATTGTCATTGACATCATTAAAGACCACGCCAGTAATCGTTCCCTTTTCGTGATCACCGAAATTGCCTGAGCCCGAGCCGCCCGGAAGCATTGTCACCGTGAGGCTGTTGTCCGTGGTGCTGACATAGCCTAGCGGATCAGCTTCCTCCACAGTATAAATCCCTGGCGGAACATCCCTGAACACATAAATTCCGTTTTCGTCAGCGGTTGTGGTATCCACCACGTTTCCGCTACTATCCTTCAACGTCACCGTGACATCGCGGATACCATCTTCATCACTTCCCTGGTTTCCGTCGCCATTGATGTCATTAAAAACAACACCTGCGATAATGCCTTCCTCACGGTCGCCAAAGTCGGCAGTGCCTGTTCCGCCTGACGGAACTGTGACTTGGACAGTGTTATCCGTGGTACTGATAAAACCATCCGGATCCTTTTCCTCAACCGTATAATCCCCCGGTGTGAGGCTGGTGAAGCTGTAAGCCCCGTTCTCATCTGTCAGCGTTGTGGCGACAACTTCTCCGTTCTCATCCCTCAGTTCCACAGTGGCACCGGAGATACCGCTTTCACTCGGTTCCAGGGTTTCGTTATTATTAATATCGTTAAAAACAACACCTGTGATACTGCCCTGTCCATAGTCGCCAAAATTGGCAACACCTGTTCCGCCCGGCGACACTGTCACCGTCACGGTGTTCTCAGTGGTGCTGACAAAGCCATCGGGATCGCTTTCCTGAACCGTGTAAACACCCGGGGGAACATCTGAGAAAACATAATTCCCGTTTTCATCGGTGGTTGTTGTGTCTGTCACGTTCCCCAGACTGTCCAGCAATTCAACGGTCACACCGCTGATGCCTTCCTCATCCGGGTCGTTGTTCATATTATTATTGGTGTCATTAAAGACGGTTCCCCCTATGACACCGTCTGTCACAACGCTGCCCGAGCCGCTGTCTCCGAAATCAGCCGTGACACTTCCTGACGGCGGCACGGTTACAGTCACGGTATTGTCCGTGGTGCTGACAAAATCCGGGGGATCTGTCTCCTGAACCGTGTAAGCTCCGGCCGGAATATCACTGAAACTGTAAGTTCCGTCCGCGCCTGTAACAGTCGTTCCCACCACGTTCCCATCATCATCCAGCAATTTGATGGTCACCCCGGGAATGCCGCCTTCCTCCGCCCCCTGGCTCATATCGCCATTGGCATCATTGAAAACCACGCCCGTGATGCCATTCCTCATATTGCGATCACCAAAATTGGCTTGGGCATAGTTCCCCGGCGGCACAGTTACAGATACAATGTTGTCCGTGGTGCTGACAAAATCGGAGGGATCGGTTTCCTGTACGATATAATCCCCGGGAGCGAGATCACTGAACTCATAATATCCGCTAAAATCCGTGGTTGTTGTATCCAGCACACTGCCGGAGGTGTCCAGCAGCTCAACTGAGACATTTTCCAGACCGGTTTCACCCGGATCCCGGGATCCGTCATTATCGGTGTCGTCAAATACCACGCCCAGGATTCCGCCGGTCACACCTTCCCCGGTATCTCCAAAGTCTGCTGTGGCTGTTCCCTCTCCCGGGACTGTCACAGTAAGCGTGTCAAGGGTGGTGCTGGTGAAATCAGGCAAATTGGTTTCCTGAACCGTATAATCACCCGGTTCTATATTGGTGAAGCGATAGAAACCGTTTTCATCTGTCACGGTTGTGGCAATCACATTGCCGCTGGTATCTGTCAGGGTTAGGGTGACATTCGGGATTCCTGTCTCATCTGCATCCAGAAAACCGTCGCTGTCCCCATCATAAAAGACCGTGCCGGTGATGCCGCTGACCCGGTAATGATCCCCGAAGCTGGCATAGGCTGATCCGTTAGAGGGAACGGTCACATCCTCGGAATTGTCAGTGGTGCTGACATAGCCGGACAGGTCTGTCTCGGTTACGGTGTAATTGCCCGGGGTCAGATCCTCAAAAACATAATTCCCCGAGCCATCGGTTCTTACGGATCCGACCGCATTTCCGGTGCTGTCAACCAGTTCCACAAGGACATTCCCGATACCGTGTTCATCAGGATCACGAATTCCGTCCATATTGGCATCGTCAAACACGGTTCCGCTGATGGTTCCCTGCTGACGGTCGCCGAAACTGGCATACGCTGATCCGTTCACGGGAACGGTCACATCTTCGGAGTTGTCCGTGGTGCTGATGTAACCGGACGGATCCGTCTCGGTCACGGTGTAATCGCCTGGTTCCACATCCTCGAATGTGTAATTTCCGGATGAATTCGTGGTGGCCTCGGCAATCACGCTGCCTGTGCTGTCCAGAAGTTCCACGAAGACATTCAGAATGCCTCTTTCACCAGAATCCTGGACACCGTTTCCATTTATATCATCATAAACAGTTCCGCTTATGCTTCCCTGCTGGCGATCTCCGAAATTGACAGAAGCAGATCCGTCGGGCAGCACTGTCACATCCGCGGTGTTGGCCGTGGTGCTGACGTAGCCCGGGGGATCGGTTTCTGTCACCGTGTAATCACCCGGAAGCACATCCTCAAACGTGTAATTGCCCGAAGGATCGGTCATCACCGTCTCGATCACATTTCCCTCACCGTCGCTCAGTTCCACGACCACATTGCCGATGCCGTCCTCACCGGGTTCCTGCATGCCGTTCCCGTTCATGTCGTCAAACACGGTTCCGCTTACAGTTCCCTGCTGACGATCTCCGAAATTGGCAGAGCCGGTTCCGTCAGGCGGCACTGTCACGGCAACGGTGTTTTCCGTGGTGCTGGTGTAGCCCGGGGGATCGGTCTCTGTAACCATATAATCGCCGGGCACAACATTCCGGAAGTTGTAATTGCCGGAGGGATCTGTGACAGCCTCAGCGATCACATTACCCGTGTCATCAACAAGCTGCACAATGACATTGCCGATGCCGTCCTCTCCGGGTTCCTGTACGCCGTTCCCGTTGATGTCGTCAAACACGGTTCCGCTCACGCTTCCCTGCTGGCGGTCTCCGAAACTGGCAAATCCGGTTCCGTCAGGCGGGACTGTCACGGCAACGGTGTTGTCCGTGGTGCTGGTGTATCCCGAAGGATCGGTTTCGCTCACCGTGTAATCACCGGGAAGCACATCTTGGAATATGTAACTGCCTGTCGGATCTGTGACTGCTTCCGCTATCATATTGCCGGCTTCGGCAGGTTCAGCCAACTCCAGCAATTTCACGGGGACATCCGGGATGCCTTCCTCATCAGCGTCCTGTATGCCGTTCCCGTTGATATCGTCAAACACGGTTCCGCTTACGGTTCCCTGCTGACGGTCTCCGAAGTTTGCAAATCCTGCACCGTTGGGCGGGACTGTCACAACCGCGCTGTTGTCCGTGGTGCTGACCCAGCCGGAGGGGTCAGCCTCGGTGACTGTGTAATCACCAGGTTGCACATTTTTAAAGATATAATTCCCCTGGCTGTCTGTTTTCACAGCCTTGGGAACAATGGAGCCGCCTCCCAGGAGTTTCACAGTGACACCCGGGATGCCTTCCTCACCAGGATCACGGGTTCCGTTCCCGTTGATGTCGTCGTAAACGGTTCCGCTCACGGTTCCCTGCTGACGGTCTCCGAAATTCGCAATTGCCGTTCCGTAAGCCGGGACTGTCACATCGCGGGTATTGTCTGTTGTGCTGAGGTAATCCTCGGGATCCGTCTCGCTTACGGTGTAATCAGCGGGGATAACATTTTCAAAAGCATAGTTTCCGTCAGCATCCGTGGTTGTGGTTCCGGCGACATTTCCGTCGGCATCCAGGAGTTCCACGGTGATATTTCCGATACCATATTCCCCGTCATCCTGGCTTCCGTCCCCGTTAATATCGTCAAATACGGTTCCGATGACCGCGCCCAGAGGAACCACAGGGATAACCGTGGGCTGTTCGCCCGGGACATCCGGGTCGCCATCTGTCTGTTCCCTGCCGTCATTCACACCGTCCCCGTCTGTGTCATAATTGACAATGCTCTGGTTCCGGATTTCATAGACCCCGTTTGAAAGGGGATTATCCAGGATGACACGGAAGGTGATGGTTTCCTCCCCGGATGCGGGGATATCAATGCCGGAAACACGGATCACAGGGGATTCGCCCTCTATAGTACTGCCCGCGGGCCCGCTGACGCTGCCCGGGACAATGACGGTATGGTCAGGAACTTCGTCAACAAATTCCATGCCCGATACATCGGAGGTTCCCGGGTTCCTCAGCGTAACAGTGTAAAGCAGTTCATCACCCGGCTCCAGGGTTCCGCCGTTCACATCGGAAACGGTCTTGATCGCCAAGGCGCCCGGGGTTCCGCCCACCGGAACATCTGTGGGCTGGTTTCCCGGATCCGAAATATCGCTGTCCGTGGGTTCTGACGCATCATTTACGCCGTCCCCGTCGGGGTCATACAGCACGTCGCCCTGGTTAGAGATGACGGTTCCCGAGGGAACGCCGCCGTCCACCTTTACGTCAAATGTGAGTGCGATGTCCTGACCTGCCGCGACATCACCTGTCCACTCGATCCGGTTTTCTGTTTCATTGTATGAAGCGGTTCCGGATTCCGCGGTTACGCTACCTGTTACATAAGCGGTGTTTTCGGGGATTTCATCATAGAACTCAACCCCGTATCCGCCTCCTGTACCGGTGTTGGATATTACCGCTGTATAGCGGAGGGTATCCCCGGATGTCACCACGCTGTTGCTGTCCGCATCATCGTGCAGGGAAACTTCTTTGGTGGTTTCGGTAAAATTGAGACCTGTGGTGAGCGGCAGAATCGTGGGCTGCTGTCCCGGTTCTTCCAAATCCCCGTCAGTTTCCCATACCCGGTATCCCAGTCCCGGGGTGATGTGGCTGTAGGTCATGACTGCCTGATTTGCGATTTCTGTCACGCCTTCAGGCAGGGGCGCGTCCACCTTCACCCGGAACGTGGCTGTTGCCTGTCCGTGCGGCGGCACGGTGATGCCGGTGATCCGGATGGTCGGGGTTTCGCTTTCGATCACCCCGCCCGGAGGCGTTGTCAGGCTGCCGGGGACGTAGGTTGTGTAAGCGGGAATGCTGTCAACAATCTCGGTTCCGCTGCCTTCCCGATGGCTCTTGTTGGTGAGAATGACGGTATAAAGAATCTCATCCCCCGGCTCCAGGTTCCCGCCGTTGATATCCTCCGCAGTCTTCACGGCAATACAGACCATGCCGCTGGTGATGACATCCGTGGGCTGATCACCGGGACTTTCCGGATCCCAGTCCGTGGGTTCCGAAGCATCATTCACCCCGTCCCCGTCGGAATCGTACTCAACAACTCCCTGGTTGGATATGGTGGTCATCACAGGAACATCCGGGTTGATGATCACATCAAAGAACAGGGTGATGTCCTGGCCCGCGGCAACATCCCCGCGCCATTCCACCTGGTTTTCAGCCCTGTTGAAAGAAGCGGTTCCACTTTCCGCGGTCACGCTGTCCTGGATGTATGCGGTATCTTCGGGAATGCTGTCCTTAAAAATAACGCCGTCAGCATCCTGATTCCCGGTGTTGCGGATGACCACTGTGTATCTCAGGGTATCCCCGGAATTGCCCACCGAGTTGAAATCCGCATCATTTTCAAGGCTTACATCCTTGGTGGTTTCTGTGAAATTGGGGCCTGCGGTAACAGGCAACACCGTGGGCTGATCTCCCACAACTGTGGTGTCCCCGTCCGTGGGCTTTTCACCGTCATTGATGCCGTCCCCGGTGCTGTCATACGCGAGGAGGCCCTGGTTGCTGATCTCATCCGTGCCACGCGGGAGAGGATCATCCACAATCACCCGGAATGTCACCGTAACCTGCCCGTTACCAGGGATGCTGATGCCCGTGATCCGGATAGGTTCTTCGCTCTGCACTTTGCTGCCCGGGGGCGAGCTGATGCTGTCCGGGATGTATGTTGTGTTTTCCGGGATATCGTCTGTGAATTCAGTTCCGGAAAGATCAAAATGATCTGTATTTTCCAGGAGAACGGTGTAGGTCAGCTCGTCCCCGGGTTCCAGGTTCCCGCCGTTGATATCTTTGACGCTTTTGAGAACCACGGGCACACTTCCCTTTCGGACATCCCCGAAATTGGCAGTTGCCGCGCCGTTCCGAGGCACGGTGACAGCTACTTCATCAGGAGTGGTGCTCACGTCGCCGATGAGATTGGTTTCTGTAACTGTGTAATCCCCCGGGGGAACATCCTCGAAATTGTAAGCGCCGTTGGAATTGGTGAGGGTTGTCGCGATATCGTTCCCGTCTTTGTCCGTAAGGGTTATGGTGACATTGCCGATGCCGGTTTCCCCGGATTCCTGAGCTTCGCTGCTGTCTGTATCATTATAAACAACTCCGCTGATGCTTCCGGTCTGCTGATCCCCGAAATCGGCTGTGGCAGCCCCCCCGCGGGGAACTGTCACAGACACCTTGTTGTCCGAGGTGCTGGTGTAACCTTCGGGATCCGTTTCTTTTACGGTGTAATCCCCCCGTGAGACATTCGGGAAGATGTAGAACCCGTCCGCATCTGTTGTGGTTGTGGCGATCACATCCCCGGAATCCAGGAGTTCCACTTTGACATTCTGGATGCCCGGTTCCCCGGGATCCTGTATCCCGTTGCCGTTGATATCATTGAATACAGAACCGCTGACAGTCCCTTTCTGCTGATCCCCGAAATTCGCGACTGCCGAACCGCCCGGGGGAACCGTTACGTCCCGGGTATTGTCTGTGGTGCTGGTGTAACCGGAAAGGTCGCTTTCCTGCACGGTGTAATCACCGGGCGAGACATTCCCGAATGTGTATGCTCCGTTTGTGTTGGTGAGGATTGTGTCAATGACATTGCCCTCACTGTCCAGAAGTTCCACGGTGACATTGGCGATGCCTTCCTCACCGGTGTTCTGATCTCCGTCACCGTTCATATCATTGAATACCACACCGGTTATGGTTGCTTCCTGGTGATCTCCGAAATTGGCAACCCCTTCGCCGCCGTCCACAGGTATGGTGACGGGCACGGAATTGGCTGTGGTGCTGGCATAGCCTTCAGGGTCGCTCTCACGCACGGTGTAATAGACCCCTGGCACCGCGCCTGTGAATATGTAATTTCCGTTTGCATCTGTGGTTGCCTCCGCGACAACCCTGCCAGTGGTGTCAATGAGTTCTATGGTTACGTTCTGGATCCCTGTTTCACCGGGATCCTTGTTTCCATCCCCATTGAGATCATTGAACACTACGCCGGTGATGCTGCCGGATACGCGGTCACCAAAATTGGCAATACCCGAGCCGCCCGGGGGCAGGGTGACATCAGATGTGTTCGCGGTGGTGCTGGTGTATCCCGCGGGATCGGTTTCGCGCACGGTGTAATCGCCCGGTGGCAGATCCGGGAACTTATAACTTCCGCCGGTGTCTGTCATGGTGGTGCTGATCACATTTCCGTCGCTGTCCAGGAGTTCCACGGTTACGTTCTGGATGCCGTCATCCCCGGGATCATGAATCCCGTCGCCGCTGATATCGTTGAACACCACGCCGCTGATGCTGCTCTTTTCATGATCTCCGAAGTTGGCAATGCCCGCACCGCCCGGGGGCAGCGGGACTTCCTTAATGTTTGCCGTGGTGCTGGTGTATCCTTGGGCATCGGTTTCACGAACTGTGTAATTCCCGGGGGTCAGTCCTGTGAAGCTATAATTCCCGTCCGGGTTTGTAAAGGTTGTTTCAATGACGTTCCCATCATTGTCCAGGAGTTCCACAAACACATTTTCCAGCCCGGTTTCATCAGATTCATGGCTTCCGTTTCCGTCAATATCGTTGAACACGATTCCGGTAATGGAACCTTCCCGGTGATCTCCGAAATTGGCGATGCCCGCGCCGCCGGCCGGCAGGAACAGTTCCACGCTGTTGTCCGTGGTGCTGGTGAATCCCTCCGGGTCGGTTTCTTCCACAACATAGTAGGCTCCGGGGGGCATATCCGCGAAGCTGTAATCCCCGTTCGGGTCAGTTAAGGTTTCGGCGATGACGTTTCCATCCGTATCCAGGAGTTTCACGGTAACGCCTTCCAGCCCGGGTTCACCCGGCCCATGCGTTCCGTTTCCGTCTATGTCCTCAAAGACCACGCCGGTTATCAGACCTTCCCGGTGATCTCCGAAATCCGCTATGCCCATGCCTCCCGCGGGTGCTGTCACAGGCAGGGAATTGGGAGTTGTGCTGATGTATTCGTCGGGATCGGTTTCACGAACTGTGTAATCCCCGGGGATGAGTCCGGAGAAGCTATAGTTTCCATCCGAATCTGTAAGGGCTGTCCCGACCACAGCGCCCGAAGCATCCAGGAGTTCCACAGTTATGTTTTCAAGGCCGGTTTCCCCAGTTTCCTGATTCCCGTTTCCGTCAATATCGTCAAATACGGTTCCGGATATTTCAGACATGGGAGGAACCGAAATGACCGTGGGCTGTTCACCCGGGCTGTCCTCATCCCCGTCAGTCTGCTGCCGGCCGTCATTCACACCGTCCCCGTCTGTGTCGTAATTGACAATGGCCTGATTCCGGATTTCCGTCACGCCCGGGGAAAGCGGATCATCCAGCGTGACGCGGAAGATGATGACCTGCTCGGTGTGGGCAGGCACATCTATCCCGCTGATGCGGATGATGGGGGATTCACTTACAACAGTGCTGCCCGTGGGCACCTCAACACTTCCCGGGACAATACTGGTGTGGGCAGGCACCTCATCCACAAATTCTATGCCATTTGCGTCAAAGTTGCTCTGATTCTGCAAGGTGACTTTGTAACGCAGTTTGTCACCAGGCTCCAAAAAGCCGCCATTCACGTCTTTAACGGTCTTGATGGCAATGCCTTCAGGGGTTCCGCCGGTGACGACATCCGTTGGCTGATTTCCCGGCTCCGTGACATCGCTGTCCGTGGGTTCGGACGCATCATTCACGCCGTCATCATCCGGGTCATACAACACTTCTCCCTGGTTGGAGATGAGCGTTCCCATGGGAAGGCCGCTGTCCACCTTCACGTCATAAGTGAGGGTGACATCTTTGCCAGCAGATACGTCTCCTGTCCACCGGATCTGATTTTCAGCGGCATTGTATGAAGCACTTCCGGATTCCGCATCCGCGCTGCCTGTCACATAAGTGGTATTTTCGGGAATTACGTCATAAAATTCCGCATCATTTTCATTCCGGGTTCCGGTGTTGGAAATCACCACCGTATAGCGGAGGGTGTCCCCGGGTGTCACCACGCCGTTTCCGTCCGCGTCATCCTGAATAGAAACAGTTTTGGTGGTTTCCGAGAAATTGGAGCCGCTGGTAACGGGCAGGATCGTAGGCTGCTGGCCCGGTTCTGACGGATCCCCGTCTGTCTCCCATACCCGGTACCCGAGTCCCGGGGTGATATGGCTGTAAGTCATGGTTGCCTGATTCGCGATCTCGGTCACGCCCTCAGGAAGCGGAGAATCCACCTTCACCCGGAACGTGGCAGTTGCCTGTCCGTGAGGCGGCACAGTGATGCCGGTAATGCGGATGGTGGGAGTTTCGCTTTCGATCACGCTGTCCGGAGGCGCTGTCAGGCTGCCCGGCACATAAGTTGTATATGCGGGAATGCTGTCAACAATCTCGGTTCCCTTGCCTTCCCGGTGGCTCTTGTTGGTCAGGATGATGGTGAAAAGAATCTCATCTCCCGGCTCCAGGTTGCCGCCGTTGATATCTTCCGCGCTCTTCACAGCCACGCAGACCATGCCGCTGGTGATGACATCCGTGGGCTGGTCACCCGGACTTTCCGGATCCCAGTCCGTGGGTTCCGAAGTATCGTTCACGCCGTCCCCGTCGGAATCGTACTCCACCGTTCCCTGGTTGGAAATGGTGGTCATCACGGGAACCCCCGGATTGATGGTCACATCAAAAGTCAGGGTGATGCTCTGACCCGAAGCAACATCGCCGTTCCATTCCACCCGCTTCTCAGCTTCATTATAGAGCGCACTTCCGCTTCCCCCGGTGACTGAGCCTGTCGAAGTCACACTGTCCGGGACATATGCGGTATCCCCGGGAATGCTGTCCTGGAAAACGACTCCGGAAGCGTTCTGATTCCCAGTGTTGCGGATGATCACGGTATATCGCAGGGTATCCCCGGAATTGCCCACCGCGTTGTTATCCGCATCGTTCTCCAATGCGACATCTTTGGTGGTTTCGGCAAAATTGGGGCCTGCGCTTATGGGGAGAACCGTGGGCTGATCTCCGACAACTGTGGTATCCCCGTCCGTGGGTTTTTCACCGTCATTGATGCCGTCCCCGGTGCTGTCATACGCCAGGATACCTTGGTTACTGATCTCATCCGCACCTGTGGACAGGGGATCATCCACAATTACATGAAATACCACGGACACCTGCCCGTTCCCGGGTATGCTGATGTCCGCAATCCGGATTGTCGGGGTTTCGCTCACCACCACGCTGCCCGCGGGGATGGCAAGACTGTCAGTCACATATTCGGTATGTTCGGGAATATCATCTGTGAATTCCGCACCGGACAGATCAAAATGATCCGGATTTTCCAATGTCACGGTATAACTCAGTTCATCCCCGGGTTCAAGATTTCCGCCGTTGATATCCGTGACGCTCTTGAGAACAACGGGCACACTTCCCTTGCGGATATCGCCGAAATTGGCAACTGCTGATCCGTTGGGCGGCACTGTCACCGTCACAGAGTTGGGCGTGGTGCTGGTATCGCCGATAAAATCCGTTTCCGTCACCGTATAATCCCCGGCCGGGATGCCTGTAAAACTGTACTCTCCTTCGGAATCTGTGAAGGTTGTCGCGATCACGTTCCCGCTGCTGTCTGCAAGGGTGATGGTGATATTCGCGATGCCAGTTTCACCGGAATCCTGAACTTCGCTGCTGTTCCTGTCGTTAAACACCACTCCGGCAATACCGCCTATCTGGTTTTCCCCGAAATCCGCCACGCCCGAGCCTCCCGGGGGAACTGTCAGTTCCACGGTATTGGGGGTGGTGCTGACGTAATTCGCGGGATCGGTTTCCCGTACGGTATAATCTCCCGGGGAAACGCCCGGGAAGGTGTAAAAACCGCTGGTATCTGTGGTAACAGTGTCAATCACACTGTCCGAGCTGTCCAGGAGTTCCACGGTGACATTCTGAATCCCGGTTTCCCCGGGGTCATGAACCCCGTTGCCGTTCACATCATTGAATACCGCACCACTGATGGTTCCCTGTTCCCGGTCTCCGAAATTGGCAACGCCTGCCCCGCCCGGTGGCACGGTTACGGGCTGCGTATTGTCCGTGGTGCTGAGATACCCGGAAAGATCGGTTTCCCGAACTGTATAATCTCCCGGGGTCACATTTTCAAACACATAAGCCCCGGACGTGTTGGTGAGAGTTGTTCCGATGATATTCCCGGCTTCGACAGGCTCAGCCCACTCCAGGAGTTCCACCGTGACATTCTGAATGCCTTCCTCACCGGTATCCTGGATTCCGTTGCCGTTGATGTCATTGAATACCACACCTGTGACAGTTCCTTCCTGATGATCCCCGAAATTTGCGACTCCCTCGCCGCCGCCCACCGGGATGGTCACAGGCACGGAATTGGCAGTGGTGCTGACGTATCCTGACGGATCGGTCTCCCGCACGGTATAATACACACCCGGGATGGCATTCGGGAAGACATAGTTCCCATTGGAATCTGTGGTAGTCGTCGCCACTACTGCGCCTGTGGTGTCAACCAGTTCGATTGTGACGTTCTGAAGCCCGGTTTCCCCGGGATCCCTGTTTCCATCGCCGTTGACATCATCAAATACAACGCCGCTGATGGTGCCTTCCTGGCGATCTCCGAAATTCGCAACCCCTGAGCCGCCCGCGGGAACTGTCACCGGCACAGTGTTCGCGGAGGTGCTGTTGTATCCCGCGGGATCGGTTTCTTTCACGGTATAGGTTCCGGGAATCAGACCCGTGAAACTGTATCCGCCGCTCGCGTCCGTGAGGGCAGTGTCAACAACATTTCCGCTGCTGTCCAGCAATTCCACAGACACGTTCTGGATACCGCTTTCCCCCGGAGCCTGTGTTCCGTCACCATTCATATCATTGAATACAATGCCGCTGATGCCGCCTTCCTGACGGTCTCCGAAATTCGCAACCCCTGAGCCGCCCGCAGGAACTGTCACAGGCACACTGTTCGCAGTGGTGCTGTTGTATCCCGAAGGATCTGTCTCATTCACCGTGTAACCGCCGGGGATCAGTCCTGTGAAACTGTATCCGCCGCTCGCGTCCGTGACAGTTGTCTCAATGACATTTCCGCTGCTGTTCAGGAGTTCCACGGTGACGTTCTGGATGCCGGTTTCCCCGGCTCCCTGCGCCCCGTCGCCATTTGTATCATTGAACACAACGCCGGTGATGCCGCCCTGCTGGCGGTCTCCGAAATTGGCAACGCCCGAGCCGCCCGCGGGAACTGTCACCGGCAGGCTGTTCGCGGTGGTGCTGTTGTATCCGGCGGGATCGGTTTCCCTCACCGTGTAATCACCGGGGATCAGTCCTGTGAAACTGTATCCTCCGAGGGGCCCCGTCAAAGCTGTGTCAATGACGTTTCCGCTGCTGTCCAGGAGTTCCACGGTGACATTCTGGATACCGGTTTCTCCGGTGCCCTGGGTTCCGTCGCCGTTGTTGTCATTGAACACAACACCGGTGATGCCGCCTTCCTGGCGGTCTCCGAAATTGGCAGAACCCGAGCCGCCCGGGGGAACTGTCACAGGCAGACTGTTCGCTGTGGTGCTGTTGTATCCCGAGGGATCGGTCTCATCCACCGTGTAATCACCCGGAACAAGCCCTGTGAAGCTGTAAGTTCCGTCCGCGGCCGTTGTTGTTGTATCAATGACGTTTCCGCTGCTGTCCAAAAGTTTCACGGTAACGTTCTGGATACCGGTTTCTCCGGCACCCTGGGTTCCGTCGCCGTTGGCATCATTGAACACAACACCGGTAATGCCGCCCTGCTGGCGATCTCCGAAATTGGCAGTTCCCGAACCGCCCGGGGGAACTGTCACCGGCAGACTGTTCGCAGTGGTGCTGCTGTATCCCGAGGGATCGGTCTCATTCACCGTGTAATCACCGGGAACCAGTCCTGTGAAACTGTAAGAACCGTCCGCGGCCGTGGTTGTTGTATCAATGACGTTTCCGCCGCTGTCCGAAAGCTGCACAGTGACATTCTGAATCCCGGTTTCACCAGCGCCCTGGCTTCCGTTGCCGTTGTTGTCATTGAAAACAACACCGCTGATGCCGCCCTGCTGACGGTCTCCGAAATTCGCGGTTCCCGAACCGCCCGGGGGAACTGTCACAGGCAGACTGTTCGCGGTGGTACTGTTGTATCCCGAGAGATCCGTTTCCCTTACCGTGTAATTACCAGGAACCAGTCCTGTGAAACTGTAGCCTCCGCCAGAGCCGGTGGTGGCTGTGTCAATGACATTTCCGCTGCTGTCCAGCAATTCCACGGTGACATTCTGGATTCCAGTTTCGCCAGTTCCCTGGACTCCGTCGCCGTTGTTGTCATTAAACACAACACCGCTGATGCCGCCCTGCTGACGGTCTCCAAAATTCGCAACACCTGAGCCGCCCACGGGAAGCGTCACCGGCACACTGTTCACAGTGGTGCTGGTGTATCCCCCGGGATCGGTTTCATTTACTGTGTAATCCCCCGGGGTCAGCCCGCCGAAACTATAGGCCCCGTCAGCGTCCGTAGTCGCCGTGGCAACCACGGCTCCGGTATCATCCAGCAATTTCACGGTGACATTCTGAATCCCAGCCTCACCAGCCTCATGGGTTCCGTCACCGTTGTTGTCGTTGAATACCACACCGCTGATGCTGTTCCCCAGGCGGTCGCCGAAATTCGCAATGCCGGCCCCTCCGGCCGGAAGCGTCACTGTAACACTGTTCGCTGTGGTGCTGATGTAGTCCGCGGGGTCAGTTTCGTTCACCGTGTAATCATCAGGCCCCAGCCCTGTGAAGCTGTAAGCCCCGTCCGCGTCCGTGGTGACAGTACCCACCGATGCTCCGGTGCTGTCAATCAGTTCCACCGGGACATTGGCAATGCCTGCTTCCCCGGGGTCACGGGTTCCGCTGCTGTTAATATCATTATAAACCACACCGGTGATCGCGGCTTCCTCATGATCTCCGAAATTCGCAACTCCCGAACCGCCCGCGGGAAGTGTCACCGGGACACTGTTCGGAGTGATGCTCACATATCCCGAGGGATCGGTTTCGTTCACCGTGTAGTTCCCGGGAATCACGCCAGTGAAGCTGTAATCCCCGTTCGCGTCTGTTGTGGTTGTGTCAACCACGTTTCCGGTGCTGTCCAGCAGTTCCACTGTGACATTGCCAAGCCCGGCCTCACCCGGCCCGTGAATTCCGTTTCCGTCAATATCATCAAAAACCACGCCGGTGATCGCGCCTTCCTCGTGATCTCCGAAATTCGCGACCCCCGAAGCGCCCGCGGGAAGCGTTACCGGCACACTGTTCGAGGTGGTGCTGGTATATCCCGAAGGATCGGTTTCGTTGACCGTGTAGTCACCAGGAGTCAGATCCGGGAAGCTGTAAGCACCGGTTCCGTCCGTGGTGGCGGTGTCAATCACATTTCCGCTGCTGTCAAGCAGTTCCACGGTGACATTATTCAGCCCGGCCTCACCTGGTTCCTGTGTCCCGTCCCCGTTAATATCATCAAAAACCACACCGCTTATCAGCCCCTGGGGGACTGCAATGACAGTGGGCTGTGCCCCGGGCTGGGTATCATTCCCGTCGGTCTGCAAGCTGCTGTCATTCACACCGTCCCCGTCCGGGTCATAATTCACCGTGCCCTGGTTGGAAATCTGTGTGACTCCCTGGGGCAGGGGATCATCCACCTGAACCTGGAAAGAAATTGTGATCTGACTGTTTGCAGGAACATGAATATCTGTAATCACAAGGGCCGGGGTTTCGCTGAAAACCGTACTCCCCGAAGGCTCGTTCACGCTCGCGGGCACATAGGCTGTATTTGACGGCATATTATCCACAAACTCAACCCCGGACACGCCGGACACGCTCTGGTTCTCCAGCACGACCGTATAAGTCAGGATATCTCCCGGCTCCAGATTGCCACCGTTCTCATCCGCCACGGTTTTGGCAGCCGTCACAGACACGGTTCCGCCCACGGTCATATCCGTAGTCTGATTCCCGGGCGCGGTTGTGTCCCCGTCCGTATCCTCGGACCCGTCATTGATCCCGTCCCCGTCCGAATCGTATTCAACCTGACCCTGGTTGGAAAGCACGGTTCCCACATTCACGCCCGCATTCACCGTAACATCAAACCTCAGGGTGACAGATGCCCCGGCCGCGATATCTCCGGCCCATTCAATGCGGTTGGCAGCAGAATTATAGATGGCAGTTCCGTCCGAAGCTGTCACACTGGCATCCACATAAGTGGTATTGGCCGGCACAGGATCAAGAAAGCCCGTGCCGGTGCTGTCCTGGTTGCCGGTATTGGGGATCACCACGGTATATCTCAGGGTATCCCCGGGAGTAATGGCTGAATCGCCGTCCGCATCATTTTCGAGCACTACGGTTTTAACCGTCTCTGTAAAATTGGGCCCCGCGGTAACCGGAATCACCGTGGGCTGCTCACCCGGAACCGACGTATCCCCGTCTGTCTGCTGAAGACTGTCATTGGCCCCGTCGCCGTCCGAGTCATAATTCACCGTACCCTGATTGGAAATCTGGTTCACTCCCGCGGGTATGGGCGTATTCACCTGAACACGGAAGGAAAGCGTGACTTGGCTGTGCGCTACGATGTCAATCCCCTGGATTCGAAGAACCGGGGATTCGCTCACCACGGTGGTTCCCGCAGGTGTGCTCACACTGGATGCCACATAAACGGTATTCGCGGGGATATCATCCACAAACTCCATACCAAAAACATCAAATCCGCTCTGGTTGTCCAAGACAACATCATAGCGCAGGATGTCCCCCGGCTCCAGATTCCCGCCGTTCTCATCTGTCACACTCTTGACGGCAACCCCGTGGGGAACTCCGCCTACAGTGACATCCGTAGGCTGGTGCCCGGGATCCGTGGGATCGCTGTCCGTAGGATGAGACGCGTCATTCACGCCGTCGCCGTCAGGATCATAGCTCAGGGTTCCCTGGTTGGAAATAAGCGTTCCCACGGTAATGCCCGAATCCACCGTCACATCAAAGGTGATGGTGACAGTTGCTCCGGCTGCAATATCCCCGATCCAGTCAATGCTGTTGTCAGTGCTGTTGTACGAAGCTGTTCCGCCTGTTGCTGTCGCGCTGGAATCCACATAGGTGGTATTTGCGGGAACAGGATCTGTGAGTTCCGCTCCTGTGACTCCCTGGTCGCCTGTATTTTCAATTGTCACAATATATGACAGGGTATCCCCGGGAGTGATCACGCCGTTGCCGTCCGCATCGTCCTTCAGGTTCACATCCTTGAGGGTGTTCTCAAGGTTGGGGCCTGCGGTAACCGGTATGACGACGGGCTGTTCCCCCGGTGTCACAGTATCGCCGTCGGTCTGCTGACTGGTTTCGTTTACGCCGTCGCCCTCTGCGTCATAGCTGACGGTTCCCTGGTTTGAAATATCGGTCACGCCCGCAGGCAGCGGATTATTCACGCGCACTCGGAATGTAATGGTCACCTGGCCCCCTGCCGGCACACTGATATCCGTGATATTCAGCACCGGGGTTTCGCTCACCAGGGTGGTTCCCGCAGGCGCGCTCACACTGGATGCCACATATGCGGTATTTGCCGGTATGGTGTCGGAAAATTCAATGCCTGTTGCATCTGCCCCGCTGCTGTTCTGTATCACAACCGTATAGAGCAGGGTGTCATCCGTCTCCAGGTTCCCACCGTTCTCATCAGTCACGCTCTTTGTGCTTGTAAGGGAAACCTGACGCTGGTATCCGAAATCCGCGTCATTGTAGTCCTGTCCGTCAGTCACCGTGACCGCGAGGGGATCTGTCCCGCCTGTCAGGGTGTGGCCCCCAAGTACACTGCCGGTATCGGTAACATTCACAATGTAATTTCCGCCTGCAAGCCCTGTGAAATCATATGCGCCGTTCACATCGGTGGTCTGGTCGCCCAGATCAGTATCTCCGGCATCAATGGCTCCGTCGTCGTTGTTGTCCTGGTACAGCTTCACAGTGACGCCGGCAATCCCGGTCTCCCCGGCATCCTGGACTCCGTCGCCGTTCGCATCATTCCAGATAAAATCTCCGATGCTGGCCCCGGACGGCTGATACCCGAAATCCGCGTCATTATAGTCCTGCCCGACTGTAAGCGTGACCCCAAGGGGATCCGTCCCGCCGGTCAGGGGGTAGCCTGTGAGCACACCGCCGGTATCCGTGACATCCACAATATAGTTCCCGGGAGTCAGCCCCGTGAAATCATACAGACCGTTCACATCCGTAGTCTGGTCGCCCAGATCAGTGTCCGCACCGTCAATGGCTCCGTCGTCGTTGTTGTCCTGGTACAGCTTCACAGTGACGCCGGCAATCCCGGTCTCCCCGGCATCCTGGACTCCGTCGCCGTTCGCATCATTCCAGATAAAATCTCCGATGCTGGCCCCGGGCTGCTGATAGCCGAAATCAGCGTCATTGTAATCCTGCCCGACTGTAAGCGTGACCCCAAGAGGATCAGTCCCGAAGGTGGAGGTGTAGCCTGTGAGCACACCGCCGGTATCCGTGACATCCACAATATAATCCCCGGGCGCAAGGCCAGTAAAATCATACGCGCCGTTCGCGTCCGTGGTCTGGTCGCCCAGATCAGTGTCCGCGCCGTCAACGGATCCGTCACCGTTGTTGTCCTGGTACAGCTTCACCGTGACGCCTGCGATCCCAGTTTCCCCGGCATCCTGAACGCCGTCGCCATTCACATCATTCCAGATAAAATCCCCGATGCTGGCAGCGATTCCATCCTCAAAATCTTGGTCAGCCCTGTTTTCTCCCACTCCCAGGATGAAACTGATATTATCGGGATCATTCCCGTCTGCGTCAGCGAGACTGTCGTAGCCACTCGGGTTGGTTTCAACAATCTGGTAAATTCCCGGGAACAGATCAACGAATGTGTAATCCCCGTTCGTGTCTGTAACCTCGGTTGAGCTTGTATCATCAGCCGTGCCAAGAATGCCGTCATCCCCCGCATAAGTCAGGGTGATGGTGACACCGCTCAGGGCGGTTTCACCGACATCGGCGAGGCCGTTACCGTCTCCTTCAACCACAGTACCGCTCACAGAACCCAGGTTCTCGTGGTATCCGAAATCCTGATCTGCAACATCCGCGGTAATGTTCGTGATGGTGAGCGGATCAGAAGTGGTCAGGATGTACGCGCTGTTCGGCAATGTGGTCTCATCCGCGGAAATGGAAATATCGCTTCCGTCAAGGATTCCGCTCACGCTGTAATTGCCGTCTGCGTCAGTGGCCGCGGTGATAGTATAAACATCACCCGTCGGCGGGGTGATGGTCAGTTCCAGAGTCACATTTGCCAGACCGGGTTCTGTTCCTTCCTGCGTCCCGTTTCCTGGTGTTCCGCCGTCGCCATTGTCGTCAAATACAGTTCCGCTGATAACATGCGTGGGCGTGAGGGGCTGATATCCGAAATCCACAGCCAGATTTCCCACACCGGAACTTCCCTGGTTATCCAGGGTTCCGTCGGGGTCTGCCGTCTGGATGTAATCGTCCGGCAGGGTGGTGTCATTCACCTGAACAGAATAGGTCGCGCTGGCAAGCCCCTCAAAAAGATACGCGCCGTGTTCATCAGTTGCCGCGACACTGAGCAGATTGCCGCTGCCGTCGTAAAGCTGCACAGTGACATCAGGAATACCAGGCTCGTCCGGGTCCTGGGTCCCGTCGCCGTTTGCATCGAGAAAAACCGTATCCCCGATAATCCCGCTATGATCAAAGCCAAAATGCGCGGAGTTATTTTCCTGACCCGGATGAAGCACAAGCGGGTATTCAATCGGCGTAGTCGGAGCCAGTCCCCCTGGCGCACCGGAGACATAGCTCACAGTGTATTCGCCTGCCGGGATATGGAACTCATAGATACCGGAAGCATCTGTGGTGGTGGTGAGACTAACCGGACTGCCTCCGACATCCGTGCCGGTGATACTGACGGCTGCACCTCCGATACCTGGCTCGTCACTCCCCTGGATCGCGCTGTTATCCGTATCAAGAAAAACCGATCCAGTGACCATGGCACCTTCAAAATACCCGAAATCCGCATCCCGGTGATGTCCGTCAATGCCCAGCGTTACCCCGTAGGTTGCCGGGGTGGATGTTGTCATAAGACCGAGTTCGCCCCCGGGAGACACCAGACTGTCCTCATACACATCCACCACATAGTCGCCGGGCGGAATGTTCGTAAGCAGGTATTTCCCATCCGCGTCGGTCGGTGTGTAACTGACCTGGGGATCGGTCGGATCAATCATCCCGTTTCCGTTCAGGTCTTTGTAGAGCAGGACTGCTGCCCCGGCAATCGGCAATTCGCCTGTATCCCATACACCATTGGCATTGGTATCGTACCAGGCTTCGTCCCCGATGGTTCCGGCCCAGTTATACCCGAAATCAGCGTCCGTATAAACCTCATCATCGGCCGTGAGAGTGACACCTGTGAGGTTGATCAGATCTGCCGGGTCAGCGGATCCGCTCACAGAAACCACTTCCATAGCGGTTCCCAAAGGCGTGGCAGTTCCGTCGGGTGCGGTGATCTCACTGGTCTCATCCACTTCAACCAGAAAATCCCCCGCGTTCAGTCCTTCAAACAGATAGTTTCCATTCTCATCTGTCACAGCCGTGTCAAAGGGTATATCACCGTCGTCAATGACACCGTCATTGTTCATGTCAATATAAAGATTGACTGTGATACCGGACAGAGGGTTTTCTCCCATGTTCAGGAACCCGTTGTTATTCTCATCCAGCCAGACCGTATCCCCGATGCTCGCTTCTCCGGGAGGTTTCAGTCCCAGACCCGCATCCGTATAATGGTGGGTATCGCTGATCAGGGTGGCATCCTCAGTAATGGGCATATCGGGCATATACCCTTCGGGGAAGGTGTCGGGGTTATATGTCACTGTGTAATCACCCGGGATCAGATTGTGAACGACAAAGTCCCCCGCTCCGTCACTGGTGGTGGTGTAAGTTGTTCCGTCGGATGCGGTGACCGTAACCTCCACATTAGCCAATCCGGGTTCGTCCGGATCTTTCACCCCGTCGCCATTCATATCCGCCCATATGGTTCCCCCGATGCTGGCCCTGAGGTCAGTATAAACAGTGTCTGTGTCCGTGGGGGGAATGTTCCCGCTGTCATCTTTGATGGTGGCGATATTTTCCACAGTCCCCACCTCTGGCGGGGGGCCGTTTACAGTGACCTCAAAGGTGAGCGGGGGAGAGACAATCACGCCGTTGGATGTGGCTGTGGCAAAGCCTGCTTCCCCTGATGAGGACGCGCCCGCTTCAAATGTCACATTTCCGGGTTCGGTTCCCGCGGTGATAACACATGCCCATGTAAATATAGCGGTTCCGCCGTCTGTGCCAATATCCTGGGTGGCCGGTATCGGACTGCCGCAGGTGGTTGATGCTCCGTGGTCCGCATGGGTAATCAGGGTATCCGGCGTAATTCCCGTAACCTCTCCGTCAGATGTCAGGGTCATGGTGACTTTCACCGTTCCCCCGTCACTGATGAGGCTGGGACCTGCCTTGATGTTCGTGGTGGTTGAGGGAGTCTGAGGCTCAAGAACCCAGTCCACCAGGAGATACGGGTGACGGGTCTCATTGCCCTCTTCCCTGGAATAATACTGTGCATCTCCCGTATCCGTGCCCTGTGCCAATAAGACGATACCCTCATTGGCAACCCCGTTATTCACCCAGTCATTGACCAAATCGGTGAGGTCCGCGGTGTGATAGATATCTTTGGTATCCGGAGTGATGGTTCCCAGGGATAGCGCGTCATCATAATCTCCTGTGCCAAAAGCCCCTGCGGACCATCCGGTTCCGTAAACCGCGCCGGTTTCGGTCCAGGCTGTGGTCATGCGGTAGATTTCGGCCGTGTGATTGGTCCGGTTGCCAGCGACCATGACACCGAATTCCGCTGAATTGATGACCGCACCCGGAGGGATGATGCTCATGTCAAATTTAAAAAACGCATGCTTCTGCTTCAAAGCCTCGGGCCGGGTCATCACCTTGCTTTCATCGCCAAAGTTGTCAGCAGATTTGTCCTCCTGGACAAAGGTGTCCGCAACAGGAGAGAGCGTATCTGCTTTGGCGCATCCCCCGGGAATGGGCCGCAAATAAGTAATGACCAATTCAGGATGGCGGCTCTCCGTGCCGTCATCACTGCTGTACCACTGGGCATCGCCGTTGTCTGTTCCGGTGGCGATCATGGCCACGCCGTTATTGGCGCTGGTCTGCCATTTTTTCACCAGATCAGTCAGATCAGCGGAAACCCGGGCATCCCCTCCGACCGGAAGCCATGTGGCATAAAGAACTGTTCCGTCATAGTCCGCACTGGTGAAACCTGATCCCCCTGCCCAGGTTCCGGTCCCTGTGCTGTTCCAGGTCGCGGCGGACTGAGTCCAGGGGGTGAGCAGTTCCCGGACTTCCACATTGTGATCAGACCGGCTGTTTTTGCTCATCAGCCGGAGGTCTGCGGAAGTAATCACCGCGTCCTCAGGAATACCGCTAATATCAAAATGAAGGAGAGCGTATTTTTCCTTGAGGGATTCGGGGTTGGTAAAAACCTGATTGCTCGTGCCCTGGTTTTCATCAGGTTTGTCATGATTAATATAGGTATCCTCATCCGGAGTCAGGGTTTCCTGGAACGAACACATGGCTGTTCCCGGCTCGTCAGCCGGCACGGCCGGGGTGTTGCTCCCCATATTCCAGGCCACATCATTGACAGTGCCAGGCCCCGGGGAGGTATAAGTCACCGTGATTTTCGGAGGGGTCGCGCCCTGTCTGGCCATGAATTCGTGAATGGGCTGGTCCTTATCAGATTCAAGGTCCTGCCTCAGCATAAGCCCGAAATTACTCTGTGCGCCGCTTCTCCAGTCCAGAAGCAAAGTGCTTATATCCCAGGTGTAGGTGCCGTTGGCACTGACCGCGGCCGTGGCAACGGCCGTGGCATTGAAATCTCCGCCTTCGGATGCCCAGGAATTGGTTCCGTCATAGCTTTTCCAGGTCGCGCCGGTCTCTGTCCAGGACTGAGTGAGCGCATGCACCGCAATAGTATCGCTGACGGCCTCGCCCCCGGTCTTTTCCAGGGTCAGCACGGCAGAATCAATGGTCGCGTCGTTGGGAATACTGCTCAGATCAAACTGGAGCAGTGCCCGCTTGTATTTGTCTTTCTCTCCCTCGACGATCAGGGTGCTGCTTTCACCATAGTTGTTATCCCTGTTGTCGCGCCGGATATAGGTATCCCTGACAGGAATAAGATCAAGGGTTCTGGTTACACCCACATCGCCGGTGTTTCCCCCCTGGCCAATGGCGGACAGGGTTGTTCCTGTGGGAACGGGATCAAGAATCACCACATTGTTCAGCACATCAGTACCCGGATATCCGGGAACAATAGTGTAAGTCAGGGTGTCTCCGGTGGCAGCGTTGGTCTTATCAACAGATTTGCTGAGAAGCTGCACAAAGGGAAAATCCACATCATCCCGGTTTTCCGCAATGCCCAGGTTTACCACAGCCGGATCATTTCCGGCAAGATACCCGCCCGGAACATTCGCGTCGTTATGATCCACATCCACAATGTAATTCCCGGGGCCGATATCTTCAAAGATGTAATTTCCCATAACATCAGATACGGTGGTCTTAAAGAGACGGTCTCCCGCGTCAATCTGGCCGTCGCTGTTGATGTCCTGATACAGAGTGACCGGCACAAAGGCCAGGGGCTCGTCACCTGTGTCATAAACCCCGCTCGCGTTTTCATCCAGAAAGAGCTGATCCCCGATGGAACCGGGAATGATCTCAAAGAACCCGAAGTCCGCTTCCGTGACATCCCCTGTGAGATTTGGCACAGGACGGGGATCGGGTGTGGTGTTCAATATCTGGTTCGGGGCAAAATGGGCGATCAGATCAGGATCTGTCTGATCCGGGTCAGCGATATAATCAAGACCTTCGGCTAATCCGGTGAAACTGTAATTTCCATTCGGGTCCGTAGTCGTGGTGGCAACCACCGCGTCCTCAGGATCAATCTGGCCGTTGCCGTTGGTGTCCTCATAGAGACTGACGGTGACATTTGCAATGCCGACATCCCCCAGGGCCGGATCAAAGAGTCCGTCATTTCCCATATCCTCAAAAACAAGATCACCAACGGATCCGTTTCCCCCGGGAAGATAGCCGATATTATTGCTCAGGCTTTCCTGGTAATCATCCGCGAGGGTGATGGTAAAGCTGGTCGGAGTGGTGGCTGTATAGCCGCCGGGAACCCCGCTGATGATGTTCACAGTGTATGTGCCTGCTGTAAGCCCGTTAAAGCGGTAGGTTCCATCCTCGTTCACGGTGGTGGTGGGGCAGTCCGCACCCGGGGTGCATGAGCCATTATTCAGTTCAAGCACGATGGGCGCGACAGGGGTTCCGATCCCTTCATCAATGAGGGTATCGGTGGTTTTGTCCTGTGTGCTGTCATTATCCCAGTCGTGAAAAATATTCCCGCCGATGGCCGCGCCGCCCACTGTGACCGGGGCTTCCGAGCCGTTGGCAAGGGTCACAGTTCCGATAGCCGGGTCCTTGTGGGTGAGCGAGAAGGTATTATAATAGGTGGCGGCCGTGACATTGTCGCCGATTTTGACCGTAAAGGTGAGCAGGAGTTCCTGACCCCCGTTCACTGCCTGATTCACAGTGAAGATCGGCTGCCGGGGATTGGTGCTGTCTGTGGTTGTAGCGCCGAGCGCGCTGGCTCCGTTCACCATCACGCTGTCCAGACTCTCAAAGGAAAAACCTTCGGGCAGGTGGTCGGTAAGGGTGAGAGGATTGCCGCTGGCCCCGGTTCCGTCATTTTGGACTTTGAGGGTGTATTGGATATTCCCGCCCGGAGGTGCGCTCTCCGGGGTCACGGTTTTGCTCAGAATCAGGATGGGACTGAATCCGAGCCAGACCCCGTCCGAGGCTTCCGCGTGGTGTCCCTGGTCATTGTCCGCGGTGATGGTGTTGGTGGCCATCACGCCGCTGGATTTGGCCCGCACAGTGACAATGGCCTCGAACATTTCACCTTTCCCGAGTTTCTCAATGTGCCATACCAGAGGGTCTGTGCTTATCGGGGCAGGAACTGCGCTGACCAGTTCCAACTCGCCCGGCATTGTATCCACAATCCGAATGCCTGTGAGATCCGCCCGGCCCGTGTTCCAATACCTGACATTAAAAGTGAAATCTGTCCCGCTCGGGGTGATATCCACATCCGCATCTTTCCAGAGCGCGGAACAGGTGTCAATGTATGCGTGGGTGGGATCATAGTAACGCCACAGGTGGTCCTTGCCGCCCTGCTCGCCTCCGGCATCACCGCCGAACACATCGCCGTGGAGTTGGAAACAGCCGTCTGCGCTGATGAAAGGCGGGAGGGGCGGTTCACTCATGACCTTGATTTTCACATATACATATTCAGACTTGCTCGCGGTGAGCATTCCCACGCTCCAGCGGATCGCGTTGGTGGAATCAGGAAGAGGATTGGAGGGGCTGACGACCCGGCCCAGGCTGCTCGCGTCGGCCCCTGCGTATCCGAGTATATCATCTGTGTTTCCGGGAACATCCGCGCCGATCTGGCTCCCGGGGTACTGGATCCGATTCCAGGGACCGATGTCATTGGCCGCGTCCTTCATGTTGGACCCGTTCCAGACATCCAAGTCAAACTGCCACGCGTATCCGGTTTCAGGACCGGCCACGCCTGAGGCCAGACCCCAGGGCGCGTTGCCTCGGCCGTCGCTGTAATCCACAATGGGCTTTGAGGGGCTGCTGCTGCCATAAGCGAGCAGCTGTTCAGCATCCCATTTGTTGTTGGGAAAGATGGTCTCGCCCCGGTTGTTCACAATGGAGTAATTGCCCGAAGCGTAATTGGCCCAGCTCTGCCAGACCGTATCTGCATGGGTGGAGTAAAAAATACCAGTGTCGCCATAGACCCCGGCCAAGGTTCCGAGGTGCGCGCCGCCCAGATCAACTGCATCTGCCGTGTTGCCCAGGACATTCGGTCCCAGGGTCAGGCCGATCAGTTCGGATGTGGAGCCGCTGCCGACCGGGCCGGAACTCAGGGGCATAATGGACTGGCCTTTCATGGGTATCTTATCATACCCGCCGCTGCCATCGGGCCAGACATAGCCCACGTCAATGACACGGACACCGTCTGGCACATAAAAATTGACATAACCGCCGACACCGGTGGTGGCCCCGTTGGGTTCAGGGAGGTTTTTGATGATGATGCCTAACTCATCACCGGCGTTTACAGGCTCACGGCCTGCGTCTACGTTGGCCATGATCATGTCTATGGTTTCCTGGTCAAAAAACATCCAGGCCATGCGCTGGTCAACATTGTGCGCCGTAACCGGAGTAGTCAGTCCGTAAATGATTATCAGAGATAGAATTATCAGTTTTACCAAGTTCATTGTCTGTCTTATCATCTTTTTTCTCCCCTGTAATTTTTAGCAGAACACAGATACGCACGCATTTTTATATTATCCGTGTTCTGTCTTGTTTACCGTTTAATATAACCGTTTAATATAACCTGATTATAACGGATTTCGGGGGACCTGCAATATGACAACGGATTCCGGGATTAAACGGATATTCCCGGCCGGTATTACGGCGTATCCGCAACAGATGTTCCCGCGAGAGCCGGAATATCCGTTTCATCCTTTTTATCCGCTGTCATATTCCCTCCCCGAAATCCGTTACAATCAGAATATAACTAATCCACAATTGCTCAGTCAGGTTGTCCGAACCCTGATTAAAAGATTAAAGGATTTTCCTAATTTATCTGAACAATTTGAAAACCGGTGACCTGATCCTGCAAATCTTTTAATCCTTTAATCAGGGTTCACCAACTTGGCTCGGTTCGAATTGGCAAATCCAAACCATTCGCTTCCCCGGGGATTTATCAATCCCCCGGGAGCAAACTGCTGAATTCGCCCAGTTCGGCCAATCCCAACCTCTGTTTCGCTCGGTTCGGCTTCGGCGTGAGCTCAGTCGAACGATTGGCAAATCCGAACCATTCATGTTTCTCAGGATTTGTCAATCCCGATCATATTCGTCCTCCGGAAGCAACTCTGACCGTCTGCTGCCCTGACTTCCCATGGCATGTCAGGACTGCTGACTTTTGCTGCTGATTGCTTTTGAGGAATTTGTATCTAATGAATACTGACTCCGACATGAGAGCGTCTCTGTTATGCTTCCGGATAAAAATCTTCGTCCAGCGCCTCTTCCAAAACATACGGGCAGGTTTTCGGAAACACGGATTTGGAGATGCCTGTCTCTGCTGCGGCGTATCCCACCGCCTTATTGTAAGCTTTCGAAATTTTTTGCTCCATCTTATGTTTCAGACTCGGACTCATTTCCAACAACTGCTCAATTTGATATCTCTGTTCGAGAATAGTTCCCTTCCAACTGCCCGAACGATGGTCAGGCTGGAATTGCCATTTGAGCAGGTGGGCGAACAGTACTCTCAGCCGACTGAGCAACTCACGATGCTGACTTTTGCCCATAGCATCCAATTCCTCCGCTATGTTTTCAATATCAATTTCCTCGATTCTGCCCTCTCGCAGCAGTTCTGTATTCTGACAGAGCCACAGATAAAAATCCTGATCATATACGGCTGCCAAGTTGTTCATAATGACCTCGTTCTTTTGTCAGTTGTCCGTTGTTTTTTATTCCCTCGGGAGCAAGCTGCTTAATTTCTCAATCCCCCGGGAGCAAGCTGCCTAACTCGTCCGGTTCGGATTGGCAAATCCGAACCATTTATGTTTCACCCGAGGATTTGTCAATTCTTCGGGAGCAAGCTGCCTAACTCGCTCGGTTCGGATTGGCAAATCCGAACCACTTATGTTTCACCGGGGGATTCGTCAATCCCTCGGGAGCAAGCTGCCTAACTCACTCAGTTCGGGAGATTTTCAATCCCCGGCTTCCTTTTTACTTTTCGCTACAGGGATGCTGTATAAGAAAAGACTGCCCAAAACAGGATGAATTTTGCATCGCGTGATTCACTCTGCATACCTCAATTTTATCCTTTTGCCTGTTGTTTCTTTGAACGACAGGGATTGGCAATCTGGGGGATCATTCACATATTTCGTAAAAAATCTGAGACATCCATTTCAAGATCATAACGGATAATTTTTAGCAAAAGCCCCTTAGGCACATCTTTGTTGCCATGATCCGGAATGGTTGTCTTACGACCATCCGAATGAACAAACCGGATATGAGAACCCTTTTGACGGACCTTTATAAAACCGATCTTCTTTATTCTTTTTTGCAGCTCGGCAAACGAAATCGTCGGCATATCAGTCATGACAGAACGACCTCCAAGTCCCGGACTCCGATGAAAGTTGTGGAAATTTCTTCGTGAATCTGTTCGTCCTCGATGCAAAGTTCCACAGCTTCTCTGATATTTTCCAATGCCTCACTCATTGTATGGCCGTAACTTCGGCATCCTCTGAAAACAGGACATTCGACAATAAAAACGCCGTCGCTATCCTGTTCGATAATAATCGGATAATGTTTTTTTAACATATCGATCTCCCCTGGAATGCTTATTGCCCATAGCATCCAATTCCTCCGCTATGTTTTCAATATCAATTTCCTCAATTCTGCCCTCTCGCAGCAGTTCTGTATTCTGACAGAGCCACAGATAAAAATCCTGATCATATACGGCTGCCAAGTTGTTCATAAGGAGCCTCGTTCTTTTGTCAGTTGTCCGTTGTCAGTTGTCAGTTGTCAGTTGTTTTTTTATTCTCCACGGTACTCTTAACTATATCCATCAGATTCAGAAAATCTCTGTTTGAAAAAAATATACATAAAAAAAATATATTATTCGGTTGTCGGCTGTGACCTCCCTGGCTCGACATCACCGTTTTTTAAAACATACTCCTAAATTCAAAAATTTCAATCTAAAACAATATAGATAAAACATAGAGGTAATCTATATACTATTCAAAAGAAAGCAGATGCGTTCTGACCGTCTGCCGCCCTGACTTCCCATGGCATGTCAGGACTGCTGACTTTTGCTGCTGACTGCTTTTGAGGAATTTGCATCTAATGTATGCAATTCTTCTGATAACGTATTTTTTACAATTACAGGTAAAATTTCATTCAATTTTTCTTCAACAATTCTGTCTATAAGCAATGGAAGATTATTAATTAACTCATTTAGTTCAGTTAATAATTGTTTTATATTCGTTTCATCTTTCACAGGTTGAAGATTCTTATCATCAGCTATATATAATTTTTCCAACTTGTCTAATGTTCCCTTAGCGGCTTCTGCCAACTGATTTTCATCCAAATCATCATCCTCTCGTATTTCCGAATCTGAACAAAAATCTTCAACTGCATAAAAGAGTGGTTTTATAATTTCATAGAAATTTTCATCACAGGATTTGTCACTTTTAAACAGCTTCAAAAATTCTGTTTCAAATTCCAATGCGCTAATTTCTTTTTTATCTGTAAACAAAACGATCAGTTCTTTATAATCAGAGATCAAAGAATTCATTATAAACTCCCTCTTGCCATAATATGAAATTGTTGCATGCCTGACAATTTCCAGCATGAAAGAAATTTTTTGTCTTTGCAGATAACATTTATTTTAGTTGTTTTGCTATAGTAATGATTAACAGATTTTCCCCTGTAAGTACCTGGTATCAAAATAGTATTCTTATCCAGAAAGTGGTTAGTTATTGCATCTTTAAATGCTTCGGCATTCATGCTGCTATAATTTCCAATTATCCCAAAATCTGATGCATGTTTGAATTTTTTCCTAAATTGAATTTTTGTCAACCTGCACTTCCAAATCAGCAAACGTATATAATTTTTTATTTTTATAAGCATCATAATACGCCATTTTCCAGTGGGAATTCATCAGGCAAATCCAAACCATTTCTCTCTCCGGGGGATTTCCCAATCCCCGGGAGCAACCTCATATGCATCAAGCTAAAACCTAAATTGAGCGATTCTTTTCAGAAAAACTGGCTAAGAGTCCGGCAGCCGGGGCTTTTTGTATTTTACACTTTTCACCCGATGGGTGAAAACCCGGAAACCGCCGAAGCCCTTATACTACAAGCCGGGAATCATATTCAGGCCAAAGAATCGCTCAATTTAGGTAAAATGTAGAACAATTTTCCAAATTGTTCAAAACCGGCACAATTTGAAAAATTGTGCTACAGCCCCGGAGTTAATAAAATCAGAAAGTTATCCCCTTAGCTTGATACATATGGGGAGCAACCTGCTTAATCTGCCTGGTTTGGAAAATCCGAGCCGGACAATAAATTTTGTCATACCAGCTTGTGAAGGGATGACATCATCCTTTTCCAAACATACTCCCAAATTCAAAAATTACAATCTAAAACAATATAAAGAAAATATAGAGGATATCTATATTATTCAAGTGAACGCAGATGCGTTCTGAGATTGGCCTTTTTATTTCTGAGTTTGAGTTTCTTTCGGACATTGTGCCGATGGGTCAGGATCGTACCCGCTGGCAGGTTCATCAGTTCCGCTATCTCTTTCAAAGTGAATTAATAATTTTCTGACATCTCATACCGAATTTTCAGCCTGCCAC
Organism: Desulfonema magnum; assembly: GCF_017377395.1. Lineage (GTDB taxonomy): Bacteria > Desulfobacterota > Desulfobacteria > Desulfobacterales > 4be13 > Desulfonema_C > Desulfonema_C magnum. The sequence goes on from NZ_CP061800.1 coordinate 3,872,268, forward strand.
TGTCTCGGAGATATTATAAAACTTTTGAACAGATGCTTATTTGCTCGGTTAGATATCCGACCCCTGATTAAAAGATTAAAGGATTTTCGTGATTCATCTGTACAATTTGAAAACCGATGACTTAATCCTGCAAATCTTTTAATCCTTTAATCAGGGTTCGGACATTCCCGGCAAAGTGATGAAAACATCTGTTCCCTCACCAACCCTGCTTTCAATCCGGATATATCCATTATAAAATTCCGTGACATGCTTTGCCACCGAAAGCCCCAGACCCAGTCCGTTAATATTCAGCATATTAATAAGATTAACCAGTTCAGACTCATTCATCGTTTCATCTCATTTTTAACTATAGTATTTAGATTTAGGTATGTCCTGGCACGAAAGTTGCATACAGAGGCGGCCTCCGGGATTCCGAACGGACGAATGAAATTTTCAGGCCCGGAAACGGCTTTTTTTCCGGGACAACCTTCCCATGCAAAAATCATGCCGGGACATACCTAAATCTAAGTACTATATCTAATAATTAAGGTTACTCAGACAAAAATTTTCATTTCCTAAATTGCGTATTCTGCCCCATCCAAATACTTCCGTTACCCCATTGCATATTTTTTAATTTTATGCAAGAATTAAATGTTATTTTAAATTAATATTTAGTAATAATTTCTATTACCGTTTTTTAAAAAAGCAAACATATATGTTATAAATTTTTATATAAGGGATACAGACTTGTTTATATGGAGTTTAACATTTTAATATTATAATATATATAAATTTTTAAAACTCCGGGGACCGTTTGGGAAATGCGAAACAGGAACGGTGAGCAGAGCAAAAAAGATAGCTGTTTTATAATTTCAGATAAAAAGAAAAATATTTTATTAAAAGAATAATCCTGTATTTTCAATAAAAAAATTTTTTAATCTGTGATATTTCTTATATGCAAAAAGCATACCATGTATTAGTGATGTTAATCAGTAGATGGAAAATCAGACAGACACTCGTTCCCATGCTTCGCGTGAGAATGCCTTTCGGACGCTTCGCGTCCTTTGCCGCGGGGAGTTTCGTGACGCGAAGCGTCTGTCCTGCATTCCCACGCAAAGCGTGGGAACGAGATCAAGGAGCCAATAGCAGATTGACGTTTACAGAAGCGAACATGAAGGGAGACGGATATGAATATGGAACATCAGATTTTTTCAGGGAAGTATTGAAATGTGAATTTTGTTATGCTATTTAGTCTGACTCGATGATCAAATTTTCTGACTTGGTTCGGACAAAAAGCCTGTTGTCATTCTGTTCGGCGATCCGACCGAGCCTGCCAAAGCCTGATCATTGAGTATGACGTATCTGCCCCCCGAAATATCTTATCCCAGAGCGACCAAATATCCGGGGGCCGAATCCGAAGCTGTGTCCGCAACAGGATGGATAACAATGCCAAAAGAAATAACACATTGGATGCTGGCGGAAAAAGTCTGTCAGAATATTGACGCTGATTCCCCTTTGAAGAACATCATAAATCATCACAAAAATCTTTATCTCGCGGGCGCGGTGATTGTGGACAGCCCCCTTTATCTCTTATTTGGCAGAGCAGCAAAGATGATGAATCTGCTGGGGCAAAAGATACACGACAACCCGGAAGACAGTTACAAACCAGTTGCCAATCTGATTCATTATTATGGGCAGAATGTTCCTGATGATGTTCTGTCGCTGCTTCTCGGGGTGATCTCACATATTCATGCTGACAGTTTGTTCCATCCTTTGGTGTATTATGTCAGCGGTAACAACCTGACAGATCAGAAGACAGGCAGAGACCAGTCCATGGCCCTTCACCGCATATTGGAAACATACATAGACCTTTATTATGCAGACGGATTTCAGTTACAAAACAGAGGACTTGTTTCCCAGGCCCTGAATAACGCGGAAATGGAAAAACATCGTCTGCTGAATGTGCTGGCAATGCTTTATTCCGGCCTTGACGGTTTTCAAAACCTGAAAGATATCCGAATCCCGATTAAGAATGCCCTCCGCTCACATGCGCTGATCCAGAAACTGTTTGACAACAATCCGCTGAAGATTATCCTGAGGCTGTTGGACGCCATACCCGGAGCGGACATGGAATTTTGCACCTCACTGCTTTATCCGTTTCACGCGCCCGAACCTGCTTCAATATTTCGTTATCCCTTTTCATACAGGCATCCTGTCACCGGAGAGAAATTTCAGCATTCCGTAAAAGATTTGGAAGAAAAAATGATCCGGGAAACGCTGCATGTCTTTGGTCTTATTGAAAAGCATTTAAAAAATTATTCACCTGCCAGGGCATTTTCTCAATTAAGAGGCCCCAATCTTTGTACCGGCATACCAGGGACCCGGGCCTCAGATATGCGCTATTTCTGCAATAAGGAACGTATGACAGAACTGATTTTTCATATGGACTGTCCCCCGGAGACTTATGAAAACAGTCTGGCAATTCATTGCCGGATTCATGGAGATAAAAAAATTTTATGAACGTTCAGGAAGCGATTATCGCATTTTCTCAAAGCGAAAAGATCAAATCAAGTCTCATCTGGATTTCCCAGTCCCTTGATATGCTTCAGTCCTTTCCCGCGGAAGACAGGCGGGGCGGGGAAAAAATGATAAAAACCATAACAGAGATGGTTGCATATGAGATTCATATTGCTAAAAGGGTGACAAAGGAAGATTCATGGACAGATGTTGAAAAGCACGTTGACATGGCATTGGTGATGATTCGTTCCGGAGTGCCCCATGAGGGCGCGTTTCATTTGTCCCGCGCCATGACCCATGTTACAAGTATTGGTCATCATGCCATGTCTTTTTTAAAAGCCCAAAAAATGCTTTAATGCCGAAGATCAGAATAAAATGGGTGGCTGTTTTACTTTGTTTACTGATGCTTTCTGCCGATATTTGCGTCAGAATCCCGGCACACAAGGAAAGACCAATGACAGATATTCAGAGAACCATTGAAAATCTGGAAGCTCATCTCAGGACACTTACGGTAACCATTGCGGATGGCTGATGCCTGCGGTGAGACTCAGTATTATCATAAGGCATCGGATACCATGGAAAAATTAGACTTTTGTTTTATGGCGGAACTGGTGGAGAGCTTGGTCATTTTTTTTCGCTCTCATCATTAGAAAAAAAATTCTCATTCCCAAGCTCCGCCCGAACGCATACACATATGGCTGCCCCTCGTATCAGCCATAGCCAAAGATTCGCAACGCACCCGTTCGGCAACCAAATGTTATGAATGCAATTCATATATTTTTAACCTGTTGAAACAGCAATTTTATTTCAACATTCTTAGCAGGGACCATAATGACAGACAAACAATCTTTTTCAGAAAAAACAGCGTTAGTTGCAAACTGGCAGAACTTGCAGCGAATATTTATCCGCCCCGAAACAGAGGAGTCCAGGGCTGTTCTGGTAAAATACATGGAACAGATTCTCTTTGGCCTGCACGATTTTCTAAGGAAACATGTGGGCATCACAAAGGAGGCGAGCCTCAAAAAACTTTCAGAGCAGTTCACAGACAGCAGGATCAACGTAAATCCTGTAAAAAAACTGGCTGATGTCATCAGAGGAATCATTGAAGATATCGCGCCCCACGCGGTGAACGTGGCCTCACCTTATTTTATCGGACATATGACTTCCGCGATTCCTTTTTTCATGGTTCATCTTCAGACCATTGTCGCGGCCCTGAATCAGAATCCCGTGAAACTGGAAACATCCAAAATTGTGTCAGCCCTTGAACGGCAGGTATTGGCTAAAATACACAGAAGAATATACAATCAGAATGAGGCGTTTTATAATGAACACATCCAGCAGCCCGACAGCACTTTTGGCAGTTTCGTGGAAGACGGAACCCTGGCAAACCTTACTGCCCTCTGGGTTGCCAGAAATTTTTTTTTCAAACCCAGACCCGGATTTGCCGGTGTTGAAAAAGAAGGGATGATGGCCGCGTGTCAGGCTTACGGAATTGAAAGATGTGTGGTGCTGGTTTCCCAACTGGCTCACTATTCCCTGCGAAAAGCCGGAGGCGTCTTAGGCATTGGCAATACCAATATCCTCCCCATTGAAGTTGATGCCAACAACACGATCAATCTGGACAAACTGAAATCCGCGGTTCAGGCCATCCAAAAAAATGACCCAAAAACAAAAATCCTGGCCCTGGTGGGAATTGCCGGTGCCACGGAAACAGGAACCGTGGACCCCTTACCCAAAATCGCCGAACTATGCGCGGAACACAAAATCCATTTTCATGTGGATGCGGCCTGGGGCGGTCCCACACTGCTCTCGGAAAAATACCGTTCGCTCCTGTCCGGTATTGAAAAAGCGGATTCTGTTACCATTGACGGACACAAACAGTTTTATATGCCCATGAGCTGCGGCATGGTCTATTTCAAAGACCCCCACATCATGGATGTGGTTGCCTATCACGCGGCTTATATCAACCGTCCTGGTTCGGTGGACCTGGGGATTCGGTCCCTGGTCGGTTCCAGGGCAGCCACCTCCCTGATACTGAAAAGCGCATTGGAGATCATGGGCACCGAAGGTTATGCTCTGCTGATTGATCATGGCATTGAAACAGCCCGCGCGTTTGCAGAGGAGATACAAAAAAGACCTCTTTTTGAACTGGTGACTCGCCCCCAGCTAAATATTCTCACTTACAGAATCTTTCCCGAACCCATCAGAAAAGAATGGGACGCGGCCGATACTCAGAAACGGAAAGCATTAACAGAGAGGCTTAATAATATCAACATCATCGTGCAGCGCCTGCAGCGGGAAGCAGGGAAAAGCTTTGTTTCCAGAACAACACTGAGAAGAGCGGGGCGTGAAGATACCGTTGTCTTACGTTCCGTGATTATGAATCCCATGACCACAATGGAGATTATTCGTGAGATTTTGGATGAACAGGAACATATTTACCATAGTCAGTTTGCAATTCAGGCTTGACAATTTAAAAATAGCTCCCATTTTTTATCAGAAAGTATGAAGAGGTGATATGAGACCTCCGAGGACTTCGGCGAGCTCAGTCGAACCGTAGCGAGCTCAGTCGAATCGTGGCGAGATATGTCGAACCGTAGCGAGCTCAGTCGAATCGTGGCGAGATCTGTCGAACCCTCTTTAAAACCTCGGAGGTCTTTCACAGGCGCTGACACCTGACTCATTACAAACTATTATTCAATAAAACAGGGAGCTATTTTTATGACTGCCAAAAAAGAAACCCACGAATTTAAAACCGAAGTCCAGCAACTATTAAACCTTATTATTAATTCTCTTTATTCCAATAAAGATATTTTTCTGAGGGAGCTGATTTCCAATGCTTCCGACGCGATTGACAAACTTCGTTTCAAATCCCAGACAGACCCTGAAATTCTTGGTGATGACACTGAATTCAAAATCCGAATTGTTGCAGATAGCGAAAAACAGACCCTGGAAATATCCGACAACGGCATTGGCATGACCTATGACGAGGTCATGGAAAATATCGGCACCATTGCCAAAAGCGGCACAGCTGCGTTTCTGGAAGCTTTGGAACAGTCCCAAAAACAGGAAACCCTGACACCTGAACTGATTGGTCAGTTCGGTGTGGGATTTTACAGCGCGTTTATCGCTGCTGACAAAGTGACGCTCATCACCCGGGCCGCGGGTCCGGAAGCAACAGCCACCCAATGGGAATCCGCAGGCGACGGGTCCTTTACCATTGAAGAAACAACCAAAGATTCCCGGGGAACCACTGTTATCCTGAATTTGAAAAAAACAGAACCGGACGAGAAAAATTTTACAGATGAATGGGTCATCCGCAATATTATAAAGACATATTCGGATTTTGTAGAGTATCCTGTCCTGATGGATGTTGAAAAGGATGAGCCGATTCCTGAAAAAGAACAGGTTCTGGACAAAGACAACAATCCGGTCGCGACCACCCGAAAAGTCATCACAGAAGACACCCTGAACTCCATGAAAGCCATATGGGCAAAGGACAAGAAAGAGGTTACGGATGATGAATATAAGGAATTTTACAAACATATCAGCCATGACTGGAATGATCCGCTGACCCATATTCACCTGAAGCTCGAGGGAACCACCGAATATACTATGCTGCTGTATATTCCCTCCAAAGCCCCGTTTGATATGTTTCAGCAGGACCGTAAGCATGGGATTCACTTGTACTGCAAACGGGTTTTCATCATGGATGACTGCAAGGAACTCCTGCCGGAATATTTACGGTTTGTAAAAGGCGTTGTGGACGCACCGGACCTGAACCTGAATGTCAGCCGCGAAATCCTGCAACAGGACCGGCTGGTAAAAAATATACGCAAAAATCTTGTGAAAAAAGTTCTGGAGCTTTTTGCCGGTATGGAAAAAGAGACTTATGAGAATTTTTACAATGAATTCGGACAGGTCATCAAAGAAGGCGCTCACACAGACTGGGAAAACAAGGATAAAATTGCCGATCTGCTCCGTTACAAAACCACCAAATCCGATGACAAATTGGTGTCACTCCAGGATTATATCACAAACATGAAGGCGGATCAGAAGGAGATTTACTATATTACCGGGGATAATCTTTCCACGCTGATTAACAGCCCGCACCTTGAACAGCTCAAGGAAAAAGACTATGAAGTCCTGCTCATGACAGATCCGGTGGATGAATGGGTCACCATGGCCCTGACAGAGTACAAGGAAAAGAAGTTCAAAAGCGCGGAAAAAGGGGACCTTGAGCTGGACAAGGTGGATGATGACAAGAAAGATGAATATACCACCTTGTTTGATTATATCAAATCCAACCTTGAAGACAAAATCAAAGAGGTCAAACCGTCTTCCAGGCTGAAAGATTCCGTGGCCTGCCTGTCCGGAGACGACTACGACATGAGCGCGTATATGGAAAAAATTCTCAAAGCCTCGGGTCAGCAGGCACCTGAAGTCAAACGGGTACTGGAACTGAACGTGAATCATCCGGTCCTTTCAAAAATAAAGGCCCTGTTTGAAAAGGACAAAGACAGCCAGGTATTGAAAGACTACAGCAACCTGCTCTTGGATATGGCGATTATCAGTGAAGGGGGCAAGCTGGAAAATCCGTCACAGTTCAGTAAAATGATCGGAGACCTGATGTCTCACGCATTATAAACCGGGCAGTCCAGTTTTCAGTTTTCAGCCATGCGGTTTTGTCATGTCATGACGAAACGCAGGGCTGTCAAAAACTGAAAACTGATCACATCTCTTCATACACACCCTTCCCCTTATTTTATACTCGATGATCAGGTTTTTTTTGTCATTCCTGCGAAAGCAGGAATGAGAGGCTTTTTGTCCGAGCCAGGTCAAAAATTTGATCATGGAGTTAGGGAACTCGAAATAAACAACATACCCGATAAAAAAATGTAGGGTGGGTGGAACCCCATATGCATCAGGCTAAGATCGTAACTCATTGTTTTTATTAACATGTGATCTGCCGGACGGGGTTTGCAACCCCGTCCGAAATATTTTCCGACCCCCGAAAACAAACGTTTCGGACGGGGTTGCAAACCCCGTCCGGCAGTCTTAGCCTGATGCATATGGGGTGGAACCCACCTTGTGCGGTGGGTTCCACCCACCCTACACTCTGAATTCCGGGTATTTTATTTTTGGGGAACTCCCTTATCTGATATGAATAAGCACAGATGACTGAGATCACCCGTGCTTGTCTGTGTTATTCCCCCATTTCAACCTCAGCGGTTCTCAAAATATCGTTTGTGCTTGCCTTATTATTTGTGTTAAATTATATACAGATAATCAGGTTACTCATCGGAGGTTCAGGAATCAGAATGAATAGTCCTCAGCAGCTCGAAAGGCTTTTCTCGTTTTCCTCGTTCTCGCGCTTTGTGTCCGGGAGGGCAGGGGATAAGGACACAAAGCGTCTGTGCTGCATTCCCACGCGAAGCATCACTGCCATTAAGTTAAGGATAAGGAGCATCCGAAGTGACAAAAACAGTTTCCGGCGAGGGTGCGAAAAATAATTTTCGCACTCCGGAAGCTTAACTTAATGGCAGTGACGCGAAGCGTGGGAACGAGGTCGAAGAGGTTGCTGTTTTTAATGCTTTCTGTTTTTATTGCTATTTGTTTTGTAAGGGAAAAAACATGAATTCTTCACAATATTTTGTTCCAGAAGTTAGTCACCACCGATCTGATATCTGTTCTGATATAACTAACTTGTCACAAGATAGCAGACTGAACAAGCTTCTTCAAACGGTTGTCAGGGAAGTGAGCCTTTATGCGGAAGACCAGATAAAACACATCAGACAGGGCGCGGAGATCGGAAAAGCCCTTTCGGCTGAAAGTGACATCAATAAAATTCTGGAAATGATCGTTAATGAGGCCAGAGCCATGACCCGGGCCGATGCAGGCACATTATATATTCTTGATAAAGATAAAAAAGAACTCCGTGCCAAAATATTACAAAATAATTCAATGAAAATACAGATGGGAGGGGTGAAAAATATTGATATCAGCCTGCCGGATGTCCCGCTGCCAAATGTTCCGCTTTATTATAAAAACGGAGAAGAAAATCGTTCCAATGTGTCATCATATGCGGCCCTGACTGGCGAGACAATAAATATTCCGGATGTATATAAAGCCAAAGGCTTTGACTTTACCGGCCCGAGAAATTATGATGTGTCAACAGGGTACCGCTCAAAGTCCATGCTGGTTATCCCTCTGAAAAACCATGAAAATCATATCATCGGCGTACTGCAGCTTCTGAACGCTCAGGATATCGAAACCGGCGAAGTGGTTGCATTTTCTTCGGAGTATGTGGACATGATTGCCTCCCTGGCGTCGCAGGCGGCTGTGGTTCTGACAAATACCTGGCTGATTCAAAACCTGAAAGATCGGATTAAGCGTATCCGAAAAGGGGCCGAGATCGGAAAGGCCCTTTCTGTTGAAAGAGATATCAGCAAACTTCTGGAGATGATCGTTGACGAGGCCAGAGCCATGTCCAAGGCCGACGCTGGCACATTATATATTCTTGATAAGGACCAGAAATATCTCCAGGTTGAGATCTTTCAAAATGACACCATGAAAACCCGCATGGACGGAGCCAAGAAAATTGCGTCCTTACCCAACGCGCCGTTTCCCCTGCCTCATGTGCCGCTTTATAATGAAAAAGGAAAAGGCAATTATTCCCAGGTGTCATCCTATGTGGCCCTGACAGGCGAAATTGTAAACATTCCGGATGTATATGATATTCCGGGGATGTATAAAAATAAAGGATTTGATTTCACAGGACCCAAAAATTACGATAAAAAAAGCGGGTATCTTTCCAAATCCATGCTGGTTATTCCTTTAAAAAATCACGAAAATAAGATTATTGGCGTACTCCAGCTCCTGAATGCTCAGAATAAAAGCGGTGAAGTCATTGCATTTTCCCCGGACCTTGAGAACCTGGTTGCCTCCCTGGCGTCACAGGCGGCCGTGGCCCTGACAAATAATCAGCTGATCCGGGATTTAAAAGATGCGCTCCAGAAGATAAAAAATCTGTTTGACGCGTTTATCAAAAGCATTGCCACGGCTATCGAAAAAAAATCTTTATACACTGGCGGACATATTGAGCGGGTTGTCAAGCTGACAATGATGATTGCAAAAAAAATCAATGAAACCTCCGAAGGCCCGTTAAAAGATGCCTGTTTCGATGAAAATGAAATGGAGGAACTGCGGCTGGCCGCATGGATGCACGATATTGGCAAAATAACCACACCTCAGTATATTATGGATAAGGCAACAAAACTCGAAGCCATAGTTGACCGTATTCATCTGATTGAAACAAGATTTCATCTGATTGCCAAGTCTGTTGAAAACAGATACCTGCAACGGAAAATTGAGATATTGCAAAGCGGAAAAAATTTCTCAGAAACCGAACACGCGGACAAAAAATTTTCAAACGAAATAAAAACCCTTTATGAAGAATTGGAATTTATCAGATTATGCAACAGAGACTTCATGGATGAGGATAAGATAAAACACCTGCGGAAAATTGCCGGCAAAACATATTTTATGAATGGTGAAACCCTTCCCTACCTGACCCGGGACGAGGTCAGAAATTTGTGTGTCCGAAAAGGAACCCTTACGGATGAGGAACGTGAGATTATTGAAAACCATGCCACAATGACATGGAATATTTTATTTCAACTCCCTTTTCCCAGGGCGTTGGCAAGTGTTCCGGATTACGCATGGGCACACCATGAAAAACTGGACGGATCAGGCTATCCCCAGGGACTTTCAGGAAAAGATATTCCCTTGCAGTCCCGTATTATGGTCATCGCGGACATATTCGAAGCCCTTACCGCGGGGGACCGTCCGTATAAGAAACCTGCCACACTCTCCGAGGCAGTCGGAATACTGGAGAACATGAAAAAGGAGAATAAGATTGACCCGGATGTTTATGACCTTTTTATCAAGGAAGGCCTGTATCGGGAGTATGCAAAAAAACAGATGAATCCGGAACAGCTTGATCACTAGCGTTAGGCGATTTCCGGAAAATAACATGCCGGCTTTTTCAGTTCGTAGTTCCGCCTTTAGGCGGTGTGACACAGCAGTTCGTAGTTCCGCCTTTAGGCGGTGTGACACAGCAGTTCGTAGTTCCGCCTTTAGGCGGTGTCACACCGCCTAAAGGCGGAACTACGAACTGGTTCATTCTTGGAAATGGCATTAAGTCTCTGTGTTCAAGGATTACAACACCACATGCTTTTCAAACCACTCTGGAGAACCCCATGTTTAAAATACGAATTCAGGTTGTTTTTATCATAGGTATTTTCATGGCAGGCTTTTTCTTCTCCCTGCCCCTTTTTGCAGCAGATTCAGAACAAACAGATATCCCCCCTGAACTGGCGAACTGGAAATCGTGGGTGCTTCATGACACAGAAGAACAACAGTGTCCCACAAATTATAATAACGGTCAGATCAGCCGATGCACCTGGCCCTCCCGGTTAAATTTATTTATCGAATCAAACAGGGGGCGATTTGAACAGGAATGGCTCATTTTTGCAAAAGCATGGGTTCCGCTTCCGGGCAGCCCGAAAATCTGGCCCGGACATGTCCGGCTGGATTATAAAAACGTGCCAGTTATGAATCGGCACTCTGTTCCATGTATTGGTATGGTTCCCGGAGAACACCGGGCAGAGGGCATTTTTGAATGGAGCGAAATGCCTGAGATGATACGGATTCCTCCTGATATCGGTCTGGTAAATCTTTTTATAAACAATCAGCCCGTGGCTTCTCCCGTACTTGATAAAAACGGTCAGTTATGGCTCCAGAAACAAGCTGTGTCCCAGGATGAGGAGGATCGTCTGGATGTGAAAATTTATCGCCTGTTAAATGACACCATCCCCATGGAAGTCACCACTCACCTTCAACTCAACATTTCGGGCCGGGCCAGGGAGGTCAGACTGGAGGAAGTCCTTTTGCAAAACGCCATTCCCATGCGTCTTAAAAGCCGGCTGCCTGCGAGAATCACTCCCGAACACGGGCTGATGATTCAGGCACGTCCCGGACGATGGGAGATTCGAATTCTTACCCGGTTTGAATCGCCAGTTTATGAAATCGGACCTGTCAAGGGGATGTTCGGACAGGAAATCTGGTCTTTCAAATCTCAGCATCACCTTCGCATGACAGAGATTAAAGGGGTCTCGTCCGTAGAACCTGCCCAGACGGACACGCCTTCGGAATGGAGAAAATTTCCCGCCTATATCATTCAGCCCGGTGCGAAGATGATATTGAAAGAAATTCGCCGGGGAGACCCTGAGCCAGCGCCGGATCGTTTAAATCTCCATAGAATATGGTGGCTGGATTTTGACGGCAACGGATTTACCATCCAGGATAAGATCACAGGAACCCTGAAACGTCAATGGTATCTTTCCATGAATCCGCCCGGGATTCTGGGGCGGGTTTCCGCGGACGGCACGGATCAGCTCATCACGGTTCAGGCAGATAAAAAACCAGGGGTGGAGCTGCGTCGCGGAGAACTCTCTCTGGTAGCGGATTCCAGGTTTGACGCGTCTGCCCGTACAGTTCCCGCGGTAGGATGGGATCATGATTTCCAAAAAGTGTCCGGAGTGATGAACCTGCCTCCGGGATGGCGTGTTCTCACCGCACAAGGCGTGGATGTCCTGCCGGGAACATGGTTTCAACGCTGGACTTTGCTGGATTTCTTTATTGTCCTTATCATCGGAATTTCAGTCTTAAAACTCAGGAGCCGGGGCTATGGCATTTTAGCTCTGGTCACAATGGTTCTCATTTATCATGAGCCGGGTGCGCCTCGTTTTGTGTGGCTGCATCTGTTGGCGGCCATGGCGCTTTTACGGGTTCTGCCCGAAGGATGGATAAAAAAGCTTGTCATGCTGTGGGGGATTGGTTCCGTGATTGTCCTGCTGGTTGCGGCGATTCCTTTTATGGTTCAGCAGATGCGATGGGGGATTTATCCTCAGTTGGAACTTGCCCGGGAAATTACGAGGGACAGCCTTTCTTACAGCACGAAAAATGAACAATACATGTCATCGGAATCTGTTCCTCAGGTAAAATCTTATTCAGATTCATCTTCTCAGTGGGCAAAGCAGGAAAAAAGTCTTTATCATCGTAAGCAGGCGGTTTTTAAACAGGACCCCAACGCCCTGATTCAGACCGGTCCGGGGCTGCCCGCGTGGAAATGGCGGTCTGTCAGCATGAGATGGAACGGGCCTGTGGATAAGGATCAGCATATCCGGCTATGGCTGCTGTCGCCTTTTACAAACCTTGTGCTTTCCTTTTTGCGGGTGATGCTCCTTGGTTTTTTCATTTTCAGTCTGACAGATCTGCGCCACTGGTGGCAGGAGATGAACAAAAAACTGAATCCCGCAGTCCTCACACTTGCATTTCTGATGCTGTGGGGAACATTTTCAAATGCGGAATCCGGTGCGCGGGATGCGAATACGTCGGACTCAGGAAAAGATTCAAATCTCGAATTTCAAATTTCAAATTTCTCCCCTTATCCGCCAAAGGAACTTTTACAGGAACTTCGGGACCGGCTTTTGGAAAAACCGGACTGTCTGCCCAGTTGCGCGGACTGCAACCGTATGGAACTGAAGGTGTCTCCTGACAGCCTGCAAATTCTTCTCCAAATTCACGCGGCCTGTGAAACAGCCGTTCCTTTGCCCGGGTCATCAGAATCCTGGATTCCCGATGAGGTGTTTCTGAATTTGAACCAGCAATCTGCGAAAGCACTTGCAAGGGATGCCGAGGGGCTGTTATGGACACGGGTTCCCCAGGGCATCCACACCATCACCCTGATGGGCAAAACAGGCCGTGGAAATTCTGTCCAGATTCCTTTGCCATTAAAGCCGCATCGGGCTGTGTTTACAAGCGAGGGATGGGATGTGCAGGGAATCCGTGAGAACGGCACGGTTGAAACGGGTATTCAGCTGACCCGGGTGAAAAAAAATGCCCGAGATAATTTCACGGGTCAGAACAATACGCTTCCGCCATTTCTTCATGTGGAGCGGGTGCTGCACCTGGGACTGACCTGGGAAATTTCCACCACCATCAGGCGGCTGACCCCCGCGGGTATTCCGGTGGTCGTATCCATGCCGCTTATTGAAGGGGAATCTGTCACCACTGCTGGAATCCATGTGGAAAAAGGGCAGGCCATGATTAACATGGATGCCAGAGCAAAGGAAATCACATGGACATCCGCACTTGACATGTCTCCTGAAATCCGGCTGCAAGCCCCGCAATCGGTTCCCTGGACCGAAACCTGGGTTTTGGATGCGAGTCCCATATGGCATTGTGAAACATCGGGAATCTCGGTCATTCATCATCAGGACGAGGCCGGACACTGGCGACCCAAATGGCGGCCCTGGCCCGGAGAAAGCGTTCAGATTGAAATTTCACGGCCCAAAGCAATTCCCGGGCAACTGCTTACCATTGACAGCGCCCATTTGCAATGGACTCCGGGCCAGCCCAGAGATAAAATTGTCAATAAGGCGGGACTGACCTTAAAAGTACGGACAAGCCGGGGCGGGCAGCATGAAATAACGCTGCCGGAGGACGCTCAGTTGCAGTTGGTGAAAATCAATGATAAGAGCCAGCCCATCCGGCAGGAGGGGCAAAAAGTGGTCATTCCGCTTCGCCCCGGAAGCCAGAAAATTTATGTGGAATGGTATCAGATGACCTCATCATCTCTTTTGACAGAGGGACCTGAGATCAGGATCGGAGAACAGGCTGTGAACGCGAATGTCACTTTTCATATGCCGAGAAACAGATGGATTCTCTGGACAGCCGGTCCGAGACTGGGGCCAGCGGTATTATTCTGGAGTTATCTTTTTGTTGTGCTTCTGGCGGCCTTATGCCTCGGAAAAACAACCCTGACACCTTTGAAAATTCGCCACTGGCTTTTGCTGAGTCTGGGACTCACACAAGTTTCTCCTGAATCCGCCCTTCTTATTGTGGGCTGGCTCCTGGCCCTGGGGTTGCGTAAAAAATATATGCCTCCGGATCACTGGTTCTTTTTCAACGGAATTCAGTTGGGGCTTACGGGCTGGACACTGGCGGCGTTTATTGCGCTTTATGAGGCCATCAGAAAGGGATTGCTGGGAATTCCCAGGATGCAGATTTCAGGCAATGGTTCCGGGAATTTTTATCTGCACTGGACCCAGGACAGAATTGAGGCGATGATGCCTCAGCCCCAGGTTTTTTCTTTGCCGCAATGGGTCTTTCATCTTTTAATGCTTCTCTGGTCCCTGTGGCTGGCGATATCGCTTCTGAAATGGCTCGGGTGGGGCTGGAACTGTTTCATCCAGGGAAAAATCTGGAGAAAAGTATCGTTTCGCAGGCAAGAACAGCCGCCTCCGCTGAAGGGTAAGAAGTGTTAGGGTGTTAGGGTGTTAGGTGTTAGGTGTTAGGTGTTAGGTGTTAGGTGTTAGGTGTTAGGTGCTAGGTGTTAGGTGTTAGGTGTTAGGTGTCTCGAAATCCTGTTAAACTTTTATGTTTCGTTGTAACCGAGGGGTCATAACCGTTTAAAAAAATGTTGTCCGGAGTGCCAAACTTGCAGTTTGGCAGGCAATATCCGGAGTGCCAAACTTGCAGTTTGGCAGAAGCTGAACTGCAAGTTCAGTACTCCTTTCAGTTCCCCTTCCGGAGTGCCAAACTTGCAGTTTGGCAATTATCAGAATTATGGGAAATGCCACCGTGTCAGCAGGAACAGTTCTGCTGTGACCAAGGCAAAAATGGCTTGCTGTATCGAAATGCGGATTGTGAAACCTTTCATGGCGACGCTATCCGGAAGCGACAGCCCGGGGCTTTACTTCCTGTTCCAGACGGTTTCTGGTGATTCCCAGGCATTCCCACATGGAAAACCGGGCAGTCTGCTTTGATGGTGAGGTTCGCTGTTTATTTCCTGACAGCTTTCACTCTGTCTTCGGGGATATCCAGCATATCGGCAATACGTTCATCCGCATACCCTGCTTCTCTCAGACCCATAACGGAACGTTTTTCCCTTTCTTTTAACTCAGCTTCCGCCTTTTTTCTCAGCCGTGTCTCGGCCGCCAGTTTTTCCTTAATTTCCACGCGTTCCCGCTCCATGGTCCGCTGGTCTCTGAGCCATGCCTCATGCAGCCGGTACTGCTCTCTCAGTCTTTCGTCCTCTGTAAATTCCTGCAACATTTCATGTACCTTCCTTATCCCTTTGTTATTTCTGAATTTTTCTTCCAGAGGCTCCGACGGTTCATGGGTCTCAGACAGAAATTTGCACCACTGCTCCAGTGAGTTCCACGACACGCCGCCCTCCCTCAGGGCTTTCTGAAATTTACCGAGTTCCATATAATAGAGATTCCAATGCCTGCTTAAAAGTTTATGACTTTTCACATTTGTCATTCGGTAGCAGTTGTACCAGGGGGATCATATCCCGTAACCGCATTCAGCAGGGAAATCAGCGGCTTTGTCTGTTCCTGCCTTCCGAAAGCCCATTTGAACGCCACGTCATTATAAAGACAAATTTTCATTGACCCACCGTTTTCCGAAGGCTGTCCGTTTTTTCAGTCCGTCAACCTGTTTCTGCAAATTTGCGCTCATGGCAGCCCCTCCTTGTTTTTTATTTTCTGTTATCAAAATATATGGAAAATGGTGGTGTGTCAACAGAAACATCCCTTTGGTCTGCAAGGGGAAGCCAGATCGGAGTAAGGTGGAGGGGGGATGCTTCAACGGAGCCGAGGTATAATAAGTACCTGTGCAAAAGTTTTTTATATATCTTTTTTCTGCGAACGGCGGAGAAACCCGGCTTTTTCCTTCACGGGCGGCGGGTCATTCCAGGAAAAAAGCCGGGTTTCTTCCCGGGCAAATATAAAAAACTTTTGCTCAGGTACTTACCTCGGTGTTTCTTTTTCTGAGGTTGTAGAGGCATTAATAAAAAATCAGCTTCAACGAAGCCGAGGTATAATACCTCGGTGTTTCTCATACCAAGTTAGAAGCTTACATTGAGGCTTATGCTTCAACGGAGCCGAGGTATAATACCTCGGTGTTTCCCGGAGTTACTGACATCTCAAGCCAGTGCAATGTGCTTCAACGGAGCCGAGGTATAATACCTCGGTGTTTCACTTTTCGGGAAAGAGGGTATCGGCAATCTCGGAGCTTCAACGGAGCCGAGGTATAATACCATAGGTGTAAAGTTAAGCACACTTAATTAAGCTGCTAACGGAATGATTTCAAAAAACAAATTAATATTTATCAGGTTGAAAAAACGGAAAGACAGAGAAAAACTTCTGGCCGGACATCCGGGTTCTGACAGGTTTATCTTTACATATTTATAATGTTCGGGAAAGGATCCGTCAGTCAGTATGTCCGATGAGTTCTTTCTGCTTTTCTGCCTCTCTTTCCGGCATGAGCGGACTGTTTTTATTATCATTTTTCTGACCTCTTTTGCAGCTTTGTCAGCAGAATCCGAAAGCAGCACTTTCAGTCCGGCTATGTTTCTTCTGAAGTATTTCACTGTCTTGTCAATACTTATTTCCTCACCGAGCAGCCGCCAGGCTTCCGACCTGGCATTTGAATAACAATAAGATATGAACATCACCACTGTCGCTTTTCCCAGTATCTCGCATCTGAGTCTGTGTTCATTATTTTTCTGATTATAACGGATTCAGGGGAGGCTCCGATTTCGGGAGGCTGTGCGCGACCTTCCGTTTTCGCAGAAAGCCGGACGGACATTCCCGGAAAACGTCGGTTTCCGGGAAAACAAATATCCTGAATTTCCGGTTCCCGGAACCCCGTGACGGACAGATTTTCCATTCTGACATATAGTCATTTCAGGATGTTGTGCCCTCCCCTAAATCCGTTATAATCAGTTATTTTTCACCTCTGTCTTATGAATGTTCAGTACCGATTTGAACTGTTTGAAAAATAATTCGACAGACCATCGGATCGGATAAAATGCGAGAATGGTTCTCACATCCGCCATTTTTTCAACCGGTATGTTCGTTAATCCTCGTCCGAATCGGATACGTCGGCTACAGCTCCGCTGTCCGATACCAGCCTTGCAAACGAAGACGTAGGATCGTCAGATACTGTCCTTTTACCGACCATCACCGGAATTTTCCGTGGAAAAGATAACTATGTGTTCGAGATTGACGGACAAAGCCGGAAGGCCGGTCAGTGGCGGAAAGATATGAAAGACAGCCTCACTCCCGGATGGGGAACGGCCGGACAGCCGGTGTGTCGCACCGAAGCCGTCAGCGAGACTTTCGGCAAGGTCATTCTCGTCTTCTATATTCCGAAAGGCAAACGGGCGGTCAGCTACCTTATTATAACAGGACGACCTCTGCGTAGCAGTGAGGCACTGCATGCCTTCGCCTTCCATCATCGCATCGAAGAATTCCGGAAGCTCATCAAAAACACTTTCGAACTGGGAGCAATGCATCTCCGGGATCGGAAGGGGGCTCATGCCTGCGTCGGCATCAAAGTAATCGCATACCTCGTTGTCAACATGATTAAACAAAATCTGAGGAAGCTCCGACGCTTCCGAGACGTGACTATCAACAAGTTAGTCAGACTCTGCCCGAAATTCGTTGACGTCAGAGAAATTTTCAAAGAGCATTTTCAGAGTATTATTCCCGATAATCACATGTTGGACAAGGCTTTGGCGTGATTATGGAAAGGTCAATAATATAACAAATTGCTGATTATAATGGATTTAGGGGAGGGCGCAACATCCTGAAATTATTAAATGATAAAGCGTAAAATTTCTCCGTGCCGGGGTTCTGAGAACCGGAAATCCGGGACATCCGTCCCCTCCGAAAACCCGGTTTTCCGGGTATGTGCGCCCGGCTGTCTGTAAAAACAGAAGGTTGCGGACAGCATCCCGAAATCGGAGCCTCCCCTAAATCCGTTATAATCAGACAAATTGTTATATTACTAACTAAAGTCTCATCCAATTTTTATTCTACCTTTTTGTTATCAGGGAGTTACAGAACGTATTTCAGGGCTTTTTTATGCAAGTTATTGAAAATAAATCATTATATGTCGTGAAGTTCCCGTGCTATGAGTCTGACCGCCCGTCGGAAACTTGTTTTCCGGGAACACTGACGGCGGAAAAGAGCGACGATGAGACCCGCCATGGCGACACAGGAGAGATGGGAGCGCACCGACGCCGCCTTCCGAAACTTGGATTTTCCAAGCATAAGATATTGCTTGTAATATTTGAAACACATTTCGATTTCCCACCGTTCCTTATACGCCTTGTGAATTCTCACCGCATTGTAAAATTTTTTGTTGCATATGACTAAAGTATAACGGCTTTTTAATTCTCATATTTTATTATCAGCATGTTACAGAACATATTTCGGGCTAAAATTATGCAAATTGCTGAATATAAAATATTTTCTGACTCATTATTTTTTTTGAAATATTTTCTTGCTTTTTTACTCCTGTTCCGTAATATATAAGGTAAAAAATTTCAGAAAAGGAGACTTGCCATGAGCAAAAAAACACAGAAAAAAAATGTCATTCCCTGTTCGGACGCCTGACGGACAGATATCTGAGAACCCTGCTGATCCGGGCAGGTTTTCCTTATCATAAGGCTCCTCATCTGTGGCAGTGGCTGTGGGTCATAATATTCCTCCCTTTCACGGAGGAGGACACTCTTAACGATCTCATTGGGAAATATGGCCGGGATCTGCGAAAATTTTACAGAATTCTCGCCCGTTATCCGCATGCTTTTGAAAAACTGCTTCACATGCTGAGCATGCCTGTGTTTTTCGAATTTATCGAAGAATTCGAAAATTCCGACGACACGGGAAAAAGCCGGCTGAGAGTCAGGATTATCGCCGATGACACGAAATCCGAGAAGTTCGGAAAATGTATCGAATTTGTAAAAAAACTGTTCGACAACGGCAAAAAACGCCATATCACGGGCCATAACTATGTCCTGGTTCTCGCTGTTTCCGGCGACATGGTGATTCCTCTCTCCTTTGTCATGTGGTTTCCGAAGGATCATCCCGACCACCGTTCGAAAAACGATATCGTGCGGGATGAGATTAATCTTCTGAAAAAAGAGTGCGACAGACGGGAAGTGAGTCTCGGAGAGGCGGAATTCCTCGCCGACAGCGCCTTCTGTGTTCAGAAAGTTATGACAGCCGCGGAGGTCGCCGGACTTCGCATCGTGACCAGACCCGGCAACAGGCACAAATTCGAATTCGGAGGCGAACTGCTGACGCCGAACGAAATTGTCGGAAAAGTGGCGGACCGCCAATGGAATTATTCGGAAGCAGGTCATTGCTATCAGCGAATATCCGCACGGCATCATGTTTACGGAGAGGTGATACTCGTGATACGCCGCCGCGTGCTGAGGAACGGAAAAATTGTTCACGACGTTCTCATATGCAACAAAAAATTTTACAATGCGGTGAGAATTCACAAGGCGTATAAGGAACGGTGGGAAATCGAAATGTGTTTCAAATATTACAAGCAATATCTTATGCTTGGAAAATCCAAGTTTCGGAAGGCGGCGTCGGTGCGCTCCCATCTCTCCTGTGTCGCCATGGCGGGTCTCATCGTCGCTCTTTTCCGCCGTCAGTGTTCCCGGAAAACAAGTTTCCGACGGGCGGTCAGACTCATAGCACGGGAACTTCACGACATATAATGATTTATTTTCAATAACTTGCATAAAAAAGCCCTGAAATACGTTCTGTAACTCCCTGATAACAAAAAGGTAGAATAAAAATTGGATGAGACTTTAGTTTTTATAATAATCCTGATGATATTCCTCAGCCTCATAAAATGATTTAAACTCAAGAATTTCTGTGATAACAGGCCTGTCAAACCGTCCTGACATATCCAGCGATTTTCTGGATATCTCGGCCAGGCGTTTTTGCTCGTTGTTGTGGAAAAAGATCACCGGACGATACTGACTGCCTCTGTCCGCAAACTGTCCTCCGCTGTCTGTGGGATTCACATGCCTCCAGAAGACATCCAGCAATTCCTCGTAAGTCAGACGGGATGGATCATACCAGACCTGAACTGCTTCCACATGGCCGGTATCTCCTGAGGAAACCTCTTCATAAGAGGGATTTTCTTTATGGCCTTCGGTATATCCTGAAACTGTTCGAATCACTCCGTCAATTTTTGCAAAATCTGATTCCACACACCAGAAACATCCTCCGGCAAATGTTGCAACGTGCATCTCTTTAAATTTATTGTCCATTTTTTTTATCTCCTGTGTATCTGAATTTTCAGCATACAGAAAAATTATAAACCATCCGAATATAATAACCAATATAATCATAATGAATTGCATTATCTTCATTTTTATATTCCTTTTCAGAATGTTTAAATTTAGTTTATAGTAACGATTACTAATAAGAATAATTTAAACATAAAAAAAGATTTAGCAAGCTTCAGCAGATTGAAAAGTTTTCGGGACAAAAAGAGTGCAAAAAAGCGCTTCGCTCTATTTTTGCACTTCGGATTTTTGCGCTCCGGATTTATGCAAAAAAGCGCTTCGCTCTATTTTTGCACTTCGGATTTTTGCACTCCGAATTTATGCAAAAAAGCGCTTCGCTCTATTTTTGCACTCCGGATTTTTGCACTCCGAATTTATGCAAAAAAGCGCTTCGCTCTATTTTTGCACTTCGGATTTTTGCGCTCCGGATTTATGCAAAAAAGCGCTTCGCTCTATTTTTGCACTCCGAATTTTTGCGCTCCGGATTTATGCAAAAAAGCGCTTCGCTCTATTTTTGCACTCCGGATTTTTGCGCTCCGGATTTATGCAAAAAAGCGCTTCGCTCTATTTTTGCACTCCGGATTTTTGCGCTCCGGATTTATGCAAAAAAGCGCTTCGCTCTATTTTTGCACTCCGAATTTTTGCACTCCGGATTTTTGCACTCCGAATTTATGCAAAAAAGCGCTTCGCTCTATTTTTACACTCCGGATTTTTGCGCTCCGGATTTATGCAAAAAAGCGCTTCGCTCTATTTTTGCACTCCGAATTTTTGCAAAAAAGCGCTTCGCTCTATTTTTACACTCCGGATTTTTGCACTTCGGATTTTTGCCAACCCTCCTGCAAAAATTTTTTAACATATTCAACTCAAAATTCCTATCTTGACATGATGCCCAATTTCGATCATATATATTTGTAATATATTCGCTATTACCCGATGATAAAGTTTTCTGAGCCAATTTCGATAACAGTCTGTTATTCCTGCGAAAGCAGGTATCCGTTTTTGCCGACGTTTGCCGATAAAAAGGCAGTGGATTCCTGCTTTCGCAGGCTTCGGCGTGAACTCAGTCGAACGGAATGACAGAAAAAAAAACAGACAAAGCATATGACAG
This sequence comes from Desulfonema magnum, assembly GCF_017377395.1. Taxonomy (GTDB): domain Bacteria; phylum Desulfobacterota; class Desulfobacteria; order Desulfobacterales; family 4be13; genus Desulfonema_C; species Desulfonema_C magnum. The sequence goes on from NZ_CP061800.1 coordinate 3,894,101, forward strand.
CACGAAAACTTTTCGATAAATATATCCGTCACTGAACTTCTGCGTTAACTGTAAAATTTAATGAGACTATGATGAAAATAAACAGTTTCAGTTTTAAAAACTTAAATTTGGGATTAGTAATAGAACCAATTCATTTCTCAAATTTATCCCTGCTGGTCGGAGTTTCAGGTGTGGGGAAGACAATAATATTACAATCGTTGTCAGATTTAAAAGAAATTGCAAAAGGAAAATCTTTGGACGGAGCAGAATGGGAAATACAATTTTCAATTAAAAATAAGAACTATTTATGGCAGGGAGCATTTGAACAGAGCGGACTTGCGGATTTCTCATATGGTGATTTTTTTGAAGATGAGGAAAAGGCTGAGGCTGTATCCCGTCCTAAAATAATTTATGAAAAGCTGTCTTTAAATGATGAACTCCTTGTTGAAAGAAAAGAAAATGAAATTAAATTGGAGGGAAAAAAAACTCCTAAGCTCTCATCTTATAAAAGCGCCTTAAATCTTTTTAATGAGGAAGAAAGAATCGCTCCGGTATTTCAAGGTTTAAATAAAATTATTCGGAGTGATGATTACGATACCGGAGGAATTCCAATTTTTGAAAACTTTGATCGCTTTGTAAAAAAACATCCGACATTGGAAAGCATTCGAAATGCCAATATTCCGACATATCTGAAACTTGCTTTGGTGTATAAAACTCAGTCGGACGTATTTAATATAATTAAGGAAAATTTTATTAATATATTCTCTCAGGTTGAAAATATAAAATTAGAACCTGTGAAAGAAGGTTATTTACCTTTTTTTATTCGTAATAGCCCGCATCTTCAAATAAAAGAAAAAAATGTTTCCAAATGGATTTTTCACAATAAAATTTCTTCAGGTATGTTCAAAACATTACTTCAGATCAGCCAATTATTTCTTTGTACGGAAAGCACTGTCATATTAATTGACGAATTTGAAAACAGTTTGGGAATTAATTGCATAGATACATTAACTGAAAATTTACTGTATGATAACCGTAATATTCAGTTTATTTTAACCAGCCATCATCCCTACATTATTAATGCCATAGGCATGGAATATTGGAAGGTTGTTTTTAGGAAAGGCGGAGTAATTTCCACCAAAGATGCAAAAGATTATAATCTTGGAAAATCAAGGCATGAATCTTTTAAACAACTCATACAATTAAATGACTACAGAAGAGGGATAAGACTCTGATGAATATATACTTTTTGGTTGAGGGGCAAAGCACTGAACCAAATATTTTTAACCTGTTGGCGTGAGGAGAAAAAATGAAAAGAAAAATAGTATGCCTTGCTTTAATCATCATTCTGAGCCAGAGCAGCGGCTTGCCTGCCGAAACAGACCTGAATGTTAACGCCAAAGTCCGGGCCCCTGCTGTCGCAGGTCAGTTCTATCCGGCAGATCCGTCTGAATTGGCAAAGATCGTGAAAAGTTATCTTGAACACGCTGTAAAGCCCTCAGGGAAAAGACCCGTGGCGATTATCTCGCCTCATGCGGGGTATGTTTACTCCGGTCAGATTGCGGCAAACGCGTTTAACGAAGCTGCCAGCCACACTTATGATCTGATCATCCTGCTGGGAACCAATCACACCACTTTTGGTTTTACCGGTGTCTCTGTTTATCCGGGAAACTATAAAACCCCGTTGGGAATCATAGAGACCGACAAAGATATTGCAAAACAACTCACTGATGCTGAAAAAGATTTTGTGTCTGACGAATCTGTTCATGCCCGTGAGCATTCCATTGAAGTTCAGGTTCCCTTTGTTCAGACCCTTTTTCCAAATGTTAAAGTTGTCGCCGCAGTTATCGGAACACCAAATTTGGAGTTATGCACCCGGTTCGGTAATGTCTTGGCAAATGTGGTAAAAAACCGACAAGTCTTAATTGTGGCAAGCTCCGATCTTTCTCATTATCCCAACTATGAAGACGCCAACAGAGTGGATAAAAAAACACTGGACGCCATTTTGACATTAGACCCGAAAATCGTAAGCACGACGATAAAAAAACAGGAAACAGGCAATATTAAAAACCTGTCAACATGCGCGTGCGGTCTGGCTCCCATTATGACCGCCATGATAACGGCAAAACAACTCGGGGCAAACTCAGCAAGACTCATCAGCTACGCCAATTCTGGTGACTCTCCCGTAGGAAGCCGCTATCGGGTGGTGGGGTATGGCGCGGTATGCTTTTTTTGATGTTTGAAACTTGAAACTTGAAACTTGAAACTCGGAACTCGGAACTCGGAACTTGAAACTTGAAACTGAAAAATCGAAATCGGAGGCTGAAAATTTGAGACTTGAATCTGAAAACTTGAAATTATGGCGTGTCTTGGGCATCCCAAGTTTCAAGTTTCAAGTTTCAAGTTTCTATCTCCTCACTATTGGTTTTATTTCTATTCTTGGTCAGGTCATCATTCTCCGTGAACTGAATGTGGCGTTTTACGGTGTTGAGTTAATTTATATTCTGGCGATGGGGGTCTGGCTGTTCTGGACTGCCATCGGCGCTGTGATCGGACGGAGAACGTATTCACCTTCGGTAATGGTTGTCAGGTTTTTATTTGTCATTTTTGGTATTCTGTTACCGCTCGAGGTGGTGTTTATCCGTTCTGTCAGGTTGTTGTTCGGAGGGATACCAGGGGCATACCTTCCGTTCGGACAGCAGATCACGGCGATTATCCTCTCCCTTCTTCCCATTGGTGTTTTACTGGGACTGCTGTTCCAATGGGCCGCAAAACTGTATGTTGAAAAAGACCGGACGCTTGCCATGGCTTATGCGATTGAAAGCGCAGGCGGGCTGGCAGGCGGGCTGACATCAACCCTGCTTTTATTGTTCGGTGTTCAAAATTTTACAATTGCAATGGTGTGCAGCCTGCTGGCGGTTTTATCCTCTTTTATTCGCTATCTGCCAAAGGGCCATACCCCCATTCCAATTAGCAGCTATGTGAGAACTTTGGTATTTCTGATGCTGATGCTTATTTTCTTATCTGCTTCGGCTATTGATCACTACATGACCCAATGGAATCATCCCCGTCTTGTTGATTCTTATGATTCGCCTTACAGCCGGATTACCATTGAGGGTGAGGCAGGTCAGTTCGTGGTGTTTGAAAATGGCGTGCTGGGGTTTGATACGGAAAACACCGCGGCTGAGGAATTTGTCCATTTTGCAGCAATACAGCATGAGGAACCGGCCCGGGTGCTGATCTCAGGAGGCGGTCTTGAGGGCATTGTCAGGGAAATTTTAAAACATAAGCCTCGGAAAGTGGATTATGTGGAACTGAATGCTGCCCTGTTTGATCTGGCACGGAAACATCTGCCTGAAAATTATCTGAATGTACTGAATTCAAAATCTGTCACAGTCCGTCATGCTGATCCGAGAGCATTTTTAGAAGACAGGGAGCCATATGACCTCATATTAATGGGAATGTCCGAGCCTTCTTCGGGTCAGTCAAACCGATTTTATACCCGTGAGTATTTCAAACAATGCGCTGACAAACTAAAACCAGGCGGGATTCTGGCGTTTCGTCTGCCGTCATCGGAAAATATCTGGACCCAGTTTCTTACCTACCGGAATGCAAGTATTTATCTGGCGCTGACCTCTGTGTTTGGTGATGTTCTGGTACTTCCGGGAGTGACCAATATCGTCCTCGCGTCAAACGCTCCCTTAATCAGAAATCCGTCCGAACTGACTGAGCGATTTAATGAAAGACAGATAAACACGAGGCTCATCACCCCTGCGTATATCAGTTATATACTCACAAATGACAGGTTTTTCCAAATCCCCCGTCAGATATCTTCTGTAAAAGCCCCCCTTAACACGGACAGCCGGCCGGTTTGCTACCAGTATTCCGGCATGATCTGGCTGTCAAAATTTATCCCCGACATGAGAAACTGGGATATTTCATCTGTCACTGCTTCAAAAGATATCCCATATCTTTATATAGTTCCGCTGATGGGTTTATTTTTATTGGCCCGCCGCGGACCGAAGCTCAGAAGAATTACCCTTGCCGCCCTGGCTGGTTTTATGGGAATGGTTGTGGAAACCATGCTCATTCTTCATTATCAGATAAAAAGCGGGGTGCTGTTTCAGAATATCGGAATTTTGCTGATGGTGTTTATGGCCGGACTGTCTGCGGGATCACTCGCGGTGATGAGACTGACATTGAAAATGGCAGGAAATCAGGACCCGATACAACCTGATAAAAATCTGGTGTTCAGCCGCACAGTCCGGTGGGGGATAGGAAGCAGTTTGTTCACCGGTTTCGGCATCCTCAGTCTGGTTTTTATTGTTTTATTAAAATCAGGCTATCCCTCAGGTCTTTTTCTTGTATCATTTTTTCAGTTTATAGCCGGTTTTCTGGTATCCGGCATTTTTGCCTTTGCCAGTCTGTCCGGCGTACAGGACCAGAAACTTGTGGTCTCGCCCCTCTATGCCGCGGATTTGCTGGGCGGGTGTATTGGCTCATTACTTGCGAGCCTGCTCTTTATTCCGTTTTTGGGTATGGAACAGACAGCGGCAATTATGGCGGTACTGGCTTTGGCAGCTTTATCTCTTATCTGACTGTTCTTCATATTGAAAACTGATTTTTGCAAAAAACCGCTTCGCTCTGTTTTTGCACTCCGGATTTTTGCAAAAAACCGCTTCGCTCTGTTTTTGCACTCCGGATTTTTGCAAAAAACCGCTTCGCTCTGTTTTTGCACTCCGGATTTTTGCAAAAAACCGCTTCGCTCTGTTTTTGCACTCCGGATTTTTGCAAAAAACCGCTTCGCTCTGTTTTTGCACTCCGGATTTTTGCAAAAAACCGCTTCGCTTTGTTTTTGCACTCCGGATTTTTGCAAAAAACCGCTTCGCTCTGTTTTTGCACTCCGGATTTATACAAAAAACCGCTTCGAGAATGCCGGACGGGGTTTGCAACCCCGTCCGAGACGTTCAAACCCCGTCCGGCAAAAGCACTCCTGAATGCCGGACGGCAAAAGCACTCCTTTTGTTCCAGTTGCAAAACCCTGTCCTGTAAAGCCTGGCAAAAGGAATTTTTTTCAATTCGGGAATTTTCATGAAAAAATCAGGGTTTTCCTGATTTACAATATTTTCTCATTTGGATATGATGTAAAATATTTTAAAACAACAGGACGTTTTATTCCATAATATGGAGCAAAATTTTCAAGCCTTTGGGTCTTTGTCAAAATCATAACAATATCTGGGTCGTAATTTGTTTTTATGTCCTTATATCCGGCTCACAAATGAAGGAGGGGGAAATGAAACTCAAAATTTGTCTGCCCGGGCTTCTGACAAAATATTTTCATCTATGTCCGAAGCCCTGAGTGTCGGTCTCATAAAGTTCAACTGTACGGCTAATTTCCATTCTAACACTGATAAGAGGAGGAGATCGTTATGAAAAAACAGCTCGTAAATTACGAAACACTGCTTAAGGTTACAAGGGCTATTTCCCATTCCAAAGACCCGGAAGAAGTTGTGCTGATGACAGTGGAAGCCATCACAATGGCTTTGGAAGTCAAAGGATGTGCGTTGTTTCTTATCAATCGTAAAACCGATGAACTGGAGCTGGCTGCGTCATTCGGACTGAGCGATGAATACCTTAACAAAGGTCCTGTGAGTGCGCTGCGTTCCATTGCCCAGTCTTTGGAAGAAGGTCCCGTGGCTATTTATGATACTAACGATGATCCCAGACTTCAGTATCCTGAGGCAGCAAAGAAGGAGGGAATTGCCTCTATTCTGGCTGTGCCTATTGTGACTGCCGGTAATGTGGTCGGGGCCATGCGGATCTATACGACAGAACCCTGGGAATTCACGCTGGAAGATGTGAATTTTGCCCAGGCCATGGCTCAGATGGCCGGAATGGCCATAGAAATGGCAAGAAATTATAAGGGACTGAAGGACAGTATTGAGATATTGAAGACCATGAGAGATCCAAAGTTCCTGTCTGATACTAAAAAAAGGACCCCATATGAAGGTGTCCCGGTGAGTGTTTCCCGTGATGAACTCGGTAAAAAAGGTTAAACTGAGTATCAGCGTTGTATTAAAAATGTGAATAACTGGTTTCAGGGAGTTCCAGAGCGAAATTGCTTATATTTTCGCTGAAAAACTCCCTTTTTGTATTTATGACGCAGGCCGGATGATGATTGGGTGTGCTGGTGAAAAGTACAGGGAAAAGGGATAAGAAAGGGAAAATTTTCCGCTTCTTATCTTTTTTCCCTGTAAATTTTTGTATGGGAAATTATGAAGCCTTGTCATAACGACAAAGATGGTTTATAAGAAAAAAAAATCAGGGGATCAAAAAAGTCCTTTCTTATAAGCCATCCCTATGACTATGTTTTCAGATCATCATAAAATTATTTAACTGATTAAAAAGTATCGGAATTCAATTATGGCTGACAAAAATGTTCTTGTATTAGGCGGCGGGATAGCCGGTCTGTCGGCTGCCCGTAAACTGGCAGACTTTGATATCGGTGTTCAACTGATTGAAAAGTCAGCGTTTCTAGGCGGACATGGCATTCAGTTCTCATGCAAAGCCACAGATAAATGTGTAAAATGCGGTGCCTGTGTTGTGGAAGAAACTCTGGAAAATGTGGTTCGGCATCCGAAAATCAATGTGCTGCTGAACACTCAGACACAGAAAATAACCCGGTCTGACGGACAGTTTTCCGTGACCCTTCAAAAAAACCCCGCATATATTGACCCTGAAAAATGCACAGGATGCGGCCTGTGCTTTGAAAAATGCCCGGCACACGGGGCAATTTCGCGGGGATTTTCAAAAAGCAATCTTCCTTTTTACGCCATTAGTGAAAAAAACTGTCTGTTTATGAAAGACAAATCTTGCAGTTTATGTCAGGACACATGTCCTGAAGAAGCGATCACACTGGATCAGAAAAGAACTGACCATGTCTGCGAAACAGATGCAATCATTGTGGCTACGGGTTTTGAAGCGTTTAATCCTGAAAGCAAACCTTACGGATACAACGTGTTTGATAATGTGATCACCAGCCTGGAGCTGGAGCGGACGCTGAGACAGGAAAGCATCGTGTCCAGACCCTCAGACAATAAGCCCCCGGAAAAGATCGCGTTTATCCAATGCGTGGGAAGCCGGGACGCCAAACTCGGTCATCTGTGGTGTTCCAAAATATGCTGCGGCTCGTCCCTGCGTATGGCAAAGCTCATCAGGTCAAGGCAGCCTGAAACTGAGATGGCGTTCTTTTATATGGATGTTCAGACCTTTGGCAAAGATTTTCAAGTGTTTTATGAAACTGTTCAGGATGATATCCGCATGATACGGGCGATTCCCGGAGATATTTTCAGGACAGAAACAGATCGTCTGCGGATGGCGTTTTTGGACAACAGCACACATGAAATTCTGGAAGAGATATTTGATCTTGTGGTTCTCTCGGTGGGGATTACGCCTGGCAAAGACACAAAAGAACTGGCGGACCAGCTTCATCTGGCTGTTTCGGATTCCGGATTTCTCAGCCCTTCTGAAAATGGTATTTTCACAGCAGGCACGGCACTGGGGCCTATGAGCATAGCCGAAACCATTTCAAATGCAGGTAACGCTGTATGGGAAACGTTGAAATATTTAAGAATTTAAAAATGAAAAAGGTGACACCCTTGACTGAAAAAACATTGGTAATCGGAAACGGACCCCAAGCCCGCTGCATAGCAGAAGAACTGCTTGCTAAAGACGCTGACCTTATCGTCGCGTCAGAAGAGAATGCGTTTGTTTTGCCTTTTCCTGAAAAAACAGAAATACTTACAGGCGTGAAAATACGCTCCTGTGAAGGTTCTGTGGGAAATTTTAATCTCACCCTGGACAAAGACGGCGAAAAAGTATCCAGAATCGTGGAAAACGTGATCATCGCGGAGGAAGCCGTAAGAAAACCGAATTTTTCTCTTTACGGTCTCACGCCGTGTGCCAACGTGATTTCACTTTCCCAGCTTAAAGAATCGCTTTCAGATGATTCGCGACCGTTTTTCAAAAACAAAAAATTTGTTTTTCTCACGGGGCTGGCAAAAGAGAGTAACGCGGTTATTCTCGAAGAAATTATGCGCGCTTCCTTAAAACTGCAATCGGAGTTTCATGCGAAGACTTATATTCTCACAAAAAATCTCAAAGTCGCGGGACACGGACTTGAACTCTTATACCGAAGGACAAAAGAGGCCGGTGCGGTTTATATTAAATTTACAGAGAGTCAGCCGGAAATTCACCAGCAAGAAGATGACGGCCCTGTTATTCTGACATTTACAGATGATATCACAGGGGAACAGTTCAGACTCACCCCGGATATCACTGTTGCTGACGAAACCATTTCACCGCCTGAGAACACATCAGATTTGGCCGCAATATTCGGCCTGGATACAGATCCGCACGGATTTCTCCAGTCAGACAATGTTCACCGCATAAGCGTGCTGACAAACAGAAAAGGCATCATGGTCGCAGGTCCCTCGAGGGATATCCAATCTCCCGGAGAAGAGATAACAGATACCGGAAACCTTGCTCTTTCCATTTTCAAGCCCTCAGACGAGCGGGAAACTGCCTCTGCATACAAGGCTCAGATTAACCCCCGTTTATGTTCAGGGTGCCTCACCTGTTATAGTGTCTGTCCCTATAATGCAATTTTGCCGGACACCACAGCTTCTGTGATGCCTGATGCGTGTGAGCAATGTGGCGTATGTGCCGCGGTATGTCTTTCCCGTGCAATCACGATAAAAGGACTTACCTATATTGAAATTTCAGATCACATAGAAAAAAACACGCCTCAGAAAAAGGAGACATTTACCCCGTTTCTGTTGGCTTTCTGCTGTAAGCGTTCTGCTGCCCGGGCTCATGAACTTGCGTCATGTATGGGGCATAAATTGCCTCCCGGTTTAAAGATCATAGAGGTTCCCTGTGCAGGCGGCGTATCCCATTATCATATTTTTTTAGCTTTGCGTAATAACGCGGACGGTGTTCTGGTTCTGACCTGTCATGAAGGAAACTGCCATTCTGAACGGGGAAATCTTTATGCACATGAACAGCTGAATATGATAGGGAGTTTCCTGGAAATCGCGGGTTTTGAAAAAGAACGGCTTCTCATAAAGCCGCTCGCGTCCAATATGAGTAAAGAATTTGCTGAGATTACAAACACTTTTGAAAAAAAGATTCTTGATCTCGGCCCGAGCAGATTTAAAATGAAGAAGCAGGACTTCTCATTTCTCACTTAAAAAAAGGTGAAATCATGGAACAAACATGCGAAATAATTGATATGGATCAGTTGGATCATGGCCGGTTCGGATCATGGTCTTTTTCACAGGATTTCTGTGTGACCTGCGGGCTTTGTTCAAGTTCCTGTCCGGCCTCCGGCATAGACGGATTTGATCCCCGGAAATTTGTCCGTATGGTGTCACTGGGACTTGAAGATAAGGTGGTTGAGGCGAGATGGCCGTGGATATGCACTATGTGTGCCAAATGCGAGCATGTCTGCCCCATGGAGATTGATATTCCTGCCATGGTCAGAAGCGTGAGGGGCCTCCGGGAGCGTGAAAAGGTTCCGGGAGTTCTTCATAAGGGACTGGCTGCTGCTTTGGAAACAGGGAATAATCTCAGCCTGCCCAAAGAGGATTTTGTATTTATCTTAGAGGATGTCGCGGAGGAAATTGCGGAGGAACCGGGGTTTGAAGGATTCACGGTTCCCATTGACAAGGAAGGGGCAAATATCCTCACCACCATCCATAACAAGCTGGTGAATACCCACACCGAAGACCTCAAGCACTGGTGGAAAATCTTCCACGCGGCAAAAGAAGACTGGACCGTGCCTTCTGACAACTGGGAAGGAACCAACTGGGGACTGTTTACCGGAGACGACGAGGCCATGAAGATCATGGCGGGACGCGTTGCGGAGCAGATGGAAAAACTGAAAGTTAAAAATCTCCTCTGGCCCGAATGAGGGCATGCCTATCTTGCGACCAGGTCTGGTCTTGAAAAATGGTACCCCGAGGCATTGAAAAAATTCGGAGCGGTTACGGTATTTGATCTTCTCATCAAATATATTAAGGAAGGCACAATCAAACTGGACAAATCACGGTTCGATAATGTGCTGGCGACCTATCATGATCCCTGCAATTATGGCAGAAAAGCCGAGACATTGTTTGGCCACGGATATTTTGACGAGCCAAGATGGATATTGGATCAGTGTATGGATAATTGGATTGATCTCTATCCCACAAAAAAAGATCAGTTCTGCTGCGGTGGCGGCGGCGGAACTCTTACCACGGGATACAACACCGAGCGTATTCTCTATGGCAGAAAAAAAATGGATCAGATTAAGGCCACACGCGCAACCATGCTTGTGGTGCCTTGTCATAGCTGCCACGGTCAGATGAATAATATCAAAAAGGAATATGGAATGGAGGACCTTGAGGTAAAATATCTGTGGGAACTGGTGGCGGATTGTCTTATTCTGTGATATTTATGTGTCAGGGCGTTAGGGTGTTAGGTGTTAGGTGTTAGGGTGTTAGGTGTTAGGTGTCAGGTGTTTAAAAAGTCCCGACATGGACGGCATATTTTAGTTTGTAGTTCCGCCTTTAGGCGGTGTGTGAGACCGCCTAAAGGCGGAACTACGAACTGCGGTGTGTGTGACCGCCTAAAGGCGGAACTACGAACTGCGGTGTGTGAGACCGCCTAAAGGCGGAACTACGAACTGCGGTGTGTGAGACCGCCTAAAGGCGGAACTACGAACTGCGGTGTGTGAGACCGCCTAAAGGCGGAACTACGAACTGCGGTGTGTGTGACCGCCTAAAGGCGGAACTACGAACTGCGGTGTGTGAGACCGCCTAAAGGCGGAACTACGAACTGCGGTGTGTGAGACCGCCTAAAGGCGGAACTACGAACTGCGGTGTGTGAGACCGCCTAAAGGCGGAACTACGAACTGCGGTGTGTGTGACCGCCTAAAGGCGGAACTACGAACTGCGGTGTGTGAGACCGCCTAAAGGCGGAACTACGAACTGCGGTGTGTGAGACCGCCTAAAGGCGGAACTACGAACTGCGGTGTGTGTGACCGCCTAAAGACTTTCAAACAATAAGGAGTAAATAGAGGAAAATGGAACTTACCGATATTCTGTCCATTGAAAAATGGACTGAATTTGAAAAAGATATTGTCGGCAGATCAAGATTGGATGCTTCTGTTTTTAATACAGACGGTATTCGGATAACAAATTTCAGGCAGTTGGCCAACCGCCTGTGTCCCGAGGTTAAGGCAACAGACAGGGGCCAGAGTTTTATCTGTGCTGTCGCGCACATGAATCTTGCTGCCCAGGCCATGCAGACAAAAAAACCTGTTATTGAGGAATGTGACGCGGGACTTTTAAAGCTTGTTGTTCCCATATTTGTGAAGGATGAATTTGTGGGAGCGGTCGGAGCGTGCGGTTTTCTTCTCGATGACGGTGAGATTGATTCGTTTATGGTCAACAAAACAACGGATATCCCCGAAGAAAAAATCGAAAGCCTGTCAGAAGGCATTGAGACAATCTCGACCGAAAAAGCAGAATCTCTTGCCGCGTATATTCAGAAACAATTGGACAACTTTGTGAATGATTTTGAAAAACAGCAATAAATAAACTCTCAGCAGATCATAAATCCGGCGTGCAAAAATTAAGCGAAGCGGTTTTTTGCACATAATCGCAAATCTTCAAGAAGGTTTTCGATCTACTGAGTCTGTGAAAGACCTCCGAGGTTTTCAAAACCTCGGAGGTCTCGTATTAGTAAATTTCACCAGGAAAAAATAATGCAGCAGCAGCAGACACAGCTCAAATTACTGATCGTGGATGATGACCCTGATATTACACAGCTTATATCCCGTGTGTTAATGAAGCTGTCATATGATATCCGCACAGCCACTTCAGCTTCGGAGGCACTGAACATATTACGCGGATGCCCGACGGATATTCTCATTACTGATATTGATATGCCCGGTATGAACGGCATAAAATTGATGGAAGAAGTGTTACGGCTATATCCGAATACGGTTGCTATCGGGATAACAGGATATGGGAACATAGATTTTGCTGTAAATTTTATGAAACGCGGGGGAACTGATTTTTTACAGAAGCCGATAAATGTTGATACCATAAAGTTTGCGGTGAACTCGGCTGCGGAAAAATACCGATTAAAGCAGGAACTGAGACGGAGCAATGAAGAACTCAGACGAAACAACATCGCTCTTCAGAAAGAAATTAAGGCTCGGGTTGAAAGTGATGAACTGAACAAAAAGCTGTTTGAAACCCATTCTGCCATCATGCTTGTGATTGATCCGGAAACCGGTGATATCGTGAACGCCAATCTGGCTGCCTGTAATTATTACGGATACAGCAAAAAAGAGATCGCCCGCTTAAAAATTACGGATTTAAATACACTGACGAAGGAAGAAGTTTTTGCAGAGATGAACAGGGCAAAAACCCAGGAAAAAAACTTCTTTTGCTTTCGTCATCGTCTGGCAAACGGAGAAATCCGGGAGGTTGAAGTTATCAGTGTTCCCACGAAAATGGAGAACAGGCAGTTTTTATATTCGACAATCCGGGATGTCAGCAGGCGCATCAGGGCTGAAAAAGCATTGCAAGCATCTGAGCAGAGATACCGTGAGGTCTTTGAAAATGCGCCTGTGGGCATTTATCAGGCTTCTGTGGAGGGAAAATTTCTAAAGGTAAATCCGGCCATGGCCCGAATATTTGGCTATAGCTCTGCTGATGAAATGATATCGGATGTAAAAAATATCTCAGAACAAATATATACCCATAAGGATCATCGGAAAAAATTCTTTGAAAAAATTCGAAAACACAGGGGATGGCTGACCATTGAAGAAGAATATTTTCGTAAGGACAAAACCATTATCATTGCCAAAGTAACCCTGCGGCTTGTCCGGGATGAGCATGAAAACCCACTTTATGTGGAGGGCTTTATTGAAGATGTTACCGAAAAAAGACAACAGGAGGACGCGTTTAATTTGGAAATGTCCAGGGCAAAAGAACTTCACGACCTGGTTCTGGAACCCCGGCTGCCAATAATGCCAGGTCTCCAAATCAATATAAAATGTCTTCCCGCGGAATGTATCGGCGGCGATGTTCTGGAATTTTTGAAACTGGATGATAAGCGGCTACTTGTTTTTCTTGCGGATGTGACCGGTCACGGCATTCCCGCGGCCATCACAGGCAATACCCTGAAAATGCTCTTCAGGGAACTGTCAGAAACAGATAGCAATCCTGTTTCGATATGCCAGAATTTGAATCAGAAAATGCATAAGATCATTCTTACGGACGATATTATTGCCGCATTTTGCGGACAGATTGATCTGGAATCCATGAAACTTACCTATTGCCTTTGCGGTATTCCCTCTCCTATCATTCTCAGGAATCACGAACGGATATACCTGAAACCGACAGGTTTGCCTCTGGGGGTCTTTGACGATGCCACATATGATGACAGAACCCTCACACTTATGAAAAATGACACCCTTGTTGCTTTCACCGACGGCATAACAGAGGCAAAGGCTGAACATGGTGAAATTTTTGGGTTAAAAAGAGTGGCAGACAGCATTGGAAAGGGAAAGTACGATGTACATACAGTTATTGACAATATTATAAAAAAAGCCCGTGCATTTCAGAAAAAAGAGACGTTCCGAGATGATGTGATTATTTTCAAAGTTAATATATTTGATGAACATGAATCGCTTTCCATAAAACCGCGGAACAGATTTTGTTCAGCCAACAAATGTCGTTATAAAATAAAAACAAAATACATCAGCATTGGTAAACTGGTCCGTTTTTTTACAGAACATATGGCAGAGAAATCAAGAGAATCTTTTGATAATCTGAAAAAACTGAGAATAGCGTTTTTTGAAATGCTGACGAATGCTATTGAACACGGAAATCTGGAGCTGACCGACCTGAAGAGAGATAATGAATTTTACGATTCAAAAAAATATCGGGAAATTTATAAAAATCGAATACATTCAGATAAATATGGCGAAAGACTGATCTGCATAGAATGCCTGTATAGTGATAAGCAACTGGAAATTTCAATAGAAGATGAAGGTAAGGGATTTAATATAAAGAATGTTCCTGATCCGACCCATGAAGACAATATTACCAAACTCTCCGGGAGAGGCATTGCCATTGCAAAAATGAATACGGACCAAGTCACTTATAACGCCAAAGGGAACAAGGTGGTATTGCGGCATAAAATTATTTATGAATAGTCATCTGTGAATTACCGCTAAGACCTGATTGCCCGGGTCGGTATATTCAAGCCGGTCAAAACTCGTGGTTCTGGCTAACTGGATACCGCGTCCGTGGGGATCAAAGGCTCGCTCCACGCTATATTCCATAAATGATTTCCAGTTAAATCCCGCACCCTGGTCCCGAATCAGAAACCGGATTTCATTATCTGAACGTTCAAACCGGACAGAAACTGTCTTTGAGGCATTTTTCGGTAAAGCCATCCGTCGTTTCATCTCAATGAGCCATTTATCATCTTCAATCAGTCGTGATTTTTCCTTATAGGTAATCTCGAGATTACCGTGTTCCACGGCGTTAAGCAATAACTCCCATAAACCAATGGCAGTCTTGTCCGGTTTGGGACAAACTGCTGCCAGAAGCGTGGCAAGCATCTGAGCTTCTTCCATGTCTCGGAATTCAAAAAGCCCTGTTTTCATCAAGGTTAACGCATGTGTGGTTCGACGAATAGCTTCCTGCATGGATTTATGAGTAAGATAAGTGGATAATGCTGCTTTTACAGTGGCCTGAAGGATTTCTTTTTTGTAGGGTTTTGTGAGATAATAATCAACCCCGGCCTGAAAGCCTTCCAAAATATTTTCTTCCCCATCCATTGAGGTTTGAAAAATGACCGGCACCATTTTTAAAATCTCGTGATTTTTCATCCTGGACAACACTTCCAGGCCATCCAGACCCGGCATCATCCGGTCCAAGATAACCGTATCATATGTTTTTGGTGATTTTTTCAACAATGTCCATGCGTTCATACCATTTTCAGCGATAACTATCTGATACCCCATGTTTTTAAGTTGCAGGGTAATCAGTTGCAAGGTAGCTGTGTTGTCATCTGCTACCAGCAATGTTGGCTTCATAAATATTGCCTCATCCTTTTGTTTTCTTTACTTTACAGGTATAAATTAGTGTTATATCCGATGGGAGGGTTTTTCATGGCTGAATTTCCTGATAGTTTTCAGACAGGAAATTTCTGATCTGACCAATGTCATCTTCCGCTTCTGTCATGTCGTTATAGTATTTAGATTTAGGTATGTCCTGGCACGAAAGTTGCATACAGAGGCGGCCTCCGGGATTCCGAACGGACGAATGAAATTTTCAGGCCCGGAAACGGCTTTTTTTCCGGGACAACCTTCCCATGCAAAAATCATGCCGGGACATACCTAAATCTAAGTACTATACAAGGATTTGTTATAAGAACGGGATTGATAAGAAAGGGACTGAATCGCCTTTCTTATCATCCCGTTCTTATAGCAAATCCCTGTAACAAAATTTCGCCTTTTCCGTGTTCTCAGAATCTCACGGAAATTTTTCTGACCAGTCACCCCTTTATTTTATCCATTCTTTTATCAGATTATCGTACCTTCTTTCACTTCGTTTTTCTTCCCTGTCTTCTGTTTTATTTTTGCGATACTGGAGATAGGCGTCCCGAAATGCCTCATAGGGTTCAATGGCAGCATCTTTGATGGCCTCATAATCTCCGATTCGGAATGAGGTCTCATTTACGGTCTCAAAACCGGTGAGCCCCAGAGTCGCCTCAGCAGGCAGTTCCGTCCAGGTGGTGATATTCAGAAACCGGTCTCCGATCATTCCCACGGAATCCCGCAGAGTGGAAGGCCCCAGAAGCGGCCACACAAGGTAAAATCCGTTCCCGACCCCGTAAGTGGAAAGGGTCTGTCCCAAATCTTCCTCAGGCGGTTTGGCAAATCTGGGGTTATTTTTGGCGATGTCTCCGAATCCGAGAACACCCACCGTGCTGTTGATCAGAAATCTGGCAAGTTCAATTTCCGCTGTGTGTATCTTTCCCTGAAGAAGACAGTTCGCCATTCGGATAGGCGTGGTGAGATTATCAAAAAAATTTTTCACACCAAGTCTGAAAGGCTCAGGCGTGATACTTTTGTATCCTTTAGCCACGGGTTTCAGCACCCAGAAGTATAATTTATCATTAAAATGGAACATGAGACGATTGAAGGGGGCCAAAGGATCCGCCACTCTTACTGTGTCGTCTGTGGCTTCTTCATCCCAGAGTTCAGAATCGTCATCAAAATCCTCATCAAGAAAAACATC
Source organism: Desulfonema magnum (assembly GCF_017377395.1). GTDB lineage: Bacteria > Desulfobacterota > Desulfobacteria > Desulfobacterales > 4be13 > Desulfonema_C > Desulfonema_C magnum. Next base: position 3,910,450 of record NZ_CP061800.1, read on the forward strand.
ATCTTCGTCGTCTTCGATATCTGAGACCATCTGGCCTCCGGAAGACGCATCTGCTTTATAATTCTGATCAGATTCGATATCGTCATCAAGATCATCATCAAGAAAATCTTCATCTTCATTGGCATCTTGCGGAGCAGCCACATCTGATTTATGGTTCTCATCAGATAAAAGGGATACGCCAGAGGTATCCACAACAGCCTGATGCGCACACCCGACTGAAAATAAAGCAAAAAATACAAAAAGTAATAACAGGCGATACAAAGCGTTCTTACACAGTGTTATCATTTGTCAGTACCGTTCTTTTTGTTTTTCTGTTTTTCGACATCAATCATCAATAAATAAGTACCTGACCATAAGTTTCCGATATTTTCCCGGGGAAGAAACCCGGCTTTTTTTTACCGGAACGATCCGCCGCCCGTGACGGAAAAAGCCGGGTTTCTTCGCTGTTCACAGAAAAAAAGATGTATAAAAAATTTTTGATCGGGTACTTAGTTCGGACAGTTTTTAAAAAGTTAAGAATATCCAAAATTTTAACTTTTTGAAATTAGGGAACTCGAGATAAATAACATACCCGATACAAAAAATGTAGGGTGGGTGGAGCGAAGCGCAACCCACCGCACTATCAATTATCAATTGCAAATTATCAATTATCAATTATCAATTTTTTCCTTTTTCTGCTTTTCGACCTTTGTTCTCACCTGCTCAATCAGATGGTCAGGTGATTTGTTCAAAAGGATGTTTTGAAACTGATTCCGATAATTTTTTACCAGACTCACCCCTTCGACTTTGATATCATAGACCCGCCAGACCCCCTTATTCAGCCACATACGATAATCCACTGGAATCTCAACATTTTCCCGGGTCACCTTCGTTTTAACCAGTGCCATATTTGACTTGGATTTAGCGCCTATTTTCTGGCTCAGATAGTTGATCTTTTCGTTTTTATATTCCGCCTGTATCTTGTTGAGATAAGTATCTTCAAGGAGTTTGGCAAAAAGATCTGTAAATTCTTTTAACTGCTTCTCATCGAATTTTTTCCGATATTTGGCCAGGGCCAAATGAGCGATTTTATTAAAGTCAAAAATCTCTCTGATAATATTCCATATCTTTTCACGTTGCACTTCTTTTTGTTCAGGTGCCTGATACTGAGGGTCCTTGAGGATGTTGATGACCTCATCCAAAGGTCCCTGGATCGCCTCCATCGGCCCTGTTGAACTGTGGGCAGACACGGGCAAACCAATAACCAACAAAAGAAAAAAAGCAGCAATAATTCTTTTCATAGCGTCCTCCTTATTTTAAAAGTTTTATACTCCGCCAAAAACATATTTGCTGACCAGCTCTTCTATATCCAAAGCTGACTCCGTTTCATCAATACTATCCCCCGGACTGAGAAATTCATCCGAGCCGCCGGCTGAAAGTTTGATATATTTATCCCCGATCAGTCCGGCAGTTTTGACAGATGCGATGACATCATCAGCCAGTTTTATTTCATTGTTTACCTTTATCTCCACCAGAGCCACTTTATCCTCCAGATCCAGAGATACAGAATGAACTTTTCCAACAGGGACTCCCGCCATTTGCACTTCGGCTCCGGCCTTGAGACCTGAAACAGATTCAAACCGGGCGTAAAGGGCATAGTCATTCCCTCCGATCCACTCCATCTTTCCGAGCTTGATGGACAGATACCCTGCACAAAGGATGCCGATAATCACAAAAATTCCCACTGATATCTCAACAGATGACTTTTTCACGATTCCTCCGAATGAATAGGTGTTAGGTGTTAGGTGTTAGGTGTTAAGTGTCAGGTGTTAAGTGTTAGGTGTCAGGTGTCAAGTCTTTGTTCTTCTTAACTTAACACCTAACACCTAACACCTAACACCTTTTTAACTTTCAACCCCCTGAATAAAGTTCTGCACCACAGAGTCAGGGAGTTTTTGAATCTCATCCGGGCTTCCTTCAAAAAGGATTTTGCCCTGCTCCAGCATGGCAATGCGCTGGGAAATATAAAAAACATCAGGGATTTCATGGCTCACCACCACGGCTGTAAATCCGAATTTTTTCTGGTAATCAGAGATCATGCTGTGAACCGCATTTTTGCGGATCGGATCCAGGCCGGTGGTAGGTTCGTCAAAAAGAACAATCTCCGGATCAGTTATCAATGCTCTTGCCATTGCCACCCGTTTTTTCATCCCCCCGGAAAGCTGAGAAGGATATTTGTCATTGATATCATTCAGGTCAAGCTGCTGCATTTTCTCCTCAACCTGTTGCTGAATCTCTTTTTTCCGCAACGAAGTCTTTTCCATAAGCGGAAGGGCAATGTTTTCAAAAACCGTCATGGAATCAAAAAGAGCTGTTCCCTGGAACATATAACTGAATTTTTTTCTCATAGCCCTTTTCTCAGCCTTTTTCATCTCTGAAACTGGCTGTCCCTGAAAGAGAATCATGCCGGAATCAGGTTCCACCAAGCCGATGATATGTTTGAGCAATACACTTTTGCCCCCGCCGCTTTTGCCGATGACCGTGGTAACTTCCCCTTTGTAAATACAAAAATCAGCGCCGTTCAGGACATGATTATCACCAAATTTTTTAGAGATGTTTTTAATTTGAATAAGCGGTTGGTCCATAAATCTCGAACCCCTTAAAATTAAAGTTAAGAATTGAAAAACGCAAATTTCTCAATTCTCAATTTTTTCCTAAAGCAAAAAAGAAGTCAGAACATAGTCAGTCACAAGAATCAGCACACAGGAATGAACCACCGCCGTCGTGGTGGAAATCCCCACGCCTTTGGCCCCGAACCCTCCGGCACGGGTGTGCGTGTAATACCCCTGAAAACAGCATATAGTCACAACCACTGCGGCAAAAGCAAGTGACTTGATAAATCCGCCATTAATGTCCACCATTGAGACACTTGTTTCCATTCCGGAAAAATAAATACCGGGATTGACGCCGAGCAGTAACGAACCTGTCAGATATCCCCCGAAAATTCCCACCACATCAAAAAGCGCGGCAAGAAGGGGAAAACTGATAAGTGCAGCCGCCATCCTGGGACCGACAAGAAAACGTATGGGATTAATATCCATGGTTTTCAGAGCGTCGATTTGTTCGGAGATTCGCATGATACCGATTTCAGAAGCCATGGCAGACCCGGCCATGCCCGTGACCATGATGGCACTGAGAACCGGTCCCAGTTCCCGGATCAGCGTAAGCCCTATGGCCGACCCCAGCACGCCTTCGGACCCAAATTTTATCAGCGTGTAATATAACTGAAGCCCCAGAACCATTCCGGTAAATGCCCCTGTCAGACAGATAACAAAAAGAGATTTCATACCGATAAAATAAATTTGATGTATGATTTTAGATAGCTGAAGGGGAAACGTAAAGATATGAATAAATCCCTTGAAAAAGAAAATGGTAATTTTGCCTGTTTCCTGAACCAGGGAAATGATTCGTCTGCCAAGGACAGACAAAGGTATTGTCATGAAATCAGTTTGATTCATAACCCGCTTCCTGTTGAAATTTTTAGAGAAAAGACAAAAAATAATAATCAGAATCAGATTTGTTCCAACATAATTTGTTGCATTTGAGACTGAAACAGAGTAAACTAAATTATTTTAGTTCGAAAAATTCGCTCAGACAAACGAAAATATTGATATAGTCAACAAACTTCCGAAGTTTCCAACACTTCGGAAGTCTTCGATTTTATGCAATTCTTATGCCAGAACACATCTGAAATACTTCAAAATAATTTTATTTGGCGAATATAGTGAACTAAGGCTTGTATGTCAAGCAGAGTTGTGTAATAATTTAATCTGTTCCCGGACACCGACGAAAAATAAGTCTGAAGAATCAGGATGTTGTAAATAAACGCTCATGAAAAACCCGGGTTTTTCGCTCCCGGTTATGAAGATATTTTCAGATAAAAAACCCGGGTTTTCAAAATTTATTTTCACGGTAAAGATCAATTCAAAGGATGGTAAAAACATGGCTCAGGAAAACGATATTGTGCTTATATATTTTGAAGATAACCCTCTTATGTTTGCCAGGATAGAAGATATTTCCCCGGATGTTAAAAGGGACTGGTATCATGTGAAACTGCTTCTTCTTCAGATACCGTTGCAGGTTGTCACATGGATATTAAGGGATGTTTATATCAATGGTGAGGAATTCACCATGAACGGAAAAAAAATGCGAATGGAAGAGGTTATCTGCCCTGAACAACCTGAAATTCCCGAACCTTCCCAAGAAGAAGAGGAAGCACCGAAAAACTCCGGTGACGCAAAGGTGATATCTCTGACAAATCGAAAGAAAAACTAAGCGCTGACTGTCATCGTCAGACATCTGGTTTCCGGGTAAATGCTAAAATGCAATTGCTAAAACTCAATGATCAAGTTTGCTGACCCGGTTCGGACAAAAAATTTGTCATTCCTGCGAAAGCAGGAATCTGTTTTTGACCGATGCGGCGTTCCGAGAGCAGTGGATTCCTGCTTTCGCAGGAATGACAGAAAAAAATTTGAACATTGAGCAAAATAAAATTTTAGCACTCCTTATTCGTATCTCGACAGTCGCAAGTTCTCATAACCTCCTGAAATTAACGGCACTGATATTTTCCGAGAGGCATATATCGCCCTTTGATTTCAAAAGGTTATGGAACAACTTCCAACTTTGAATTTTGAACTTTTCACTGTTGAGTTCGTATTTATGACAATTATAAGACAAAGAAATGAAAATCGGTTCACTTTCACTTAAAAATATTACAGTGCTGGCACCGCTCGCGGGCATTACCAATCTGCCTTTTCGGCTTCTGGTAAAAGAGGCCGGATGCGCATTGGTCTGTTCTGAAATGATCAGTGCCAACGGACTTGTCTATAAATCCCACAAAACCATCCGGATGCTCGAAAGCGCAGCAGAAGAAAAACCCTTATCTGTTCAGATATTTGGCTCAGATCCGTCAATAATGGCTGACGCGGCCGCAATGGTTGAGGCGTCAGGGGCTGATGTGCTTGATATCAATTTTGGCTGCTCAGTTAAAAAGGTACTCAAAACAGGGTCCGGGTCCGCCCTGATGAAAGCACCTGAAAAAACAGAAGCCATTCTCAAAGCCGTTCGGAACTCAGTAAAAATTCCTTTCACCATAAAAATCAGAAGCGGATGGGATTATTCCGGAACACAGGCGCTCAAAATTGCCGAAATTGCAGAATCATGCGGGGTAAATGCCATTGCCGTGCATCCGAGAACCGCCACCCAGGGTTTCGGAGGATCCGCTGACTGGTCTGTTATCGCGGCAATAAAGAAAAGCGTGTCCATGCCTGTTATCGGAAACGGGGATATCGTTGCCCCGGAAGATGCAATAAGAATGCAAAATCAGACAGGCTGCGACGCTGTTATGATCGGAAGGGCTGGCATTGGAAATCCGTGGATTTTTTCTCAGGTTTTGTCCCTTATCCGGGGAGAACCTGTGATACCTGTGGATATTCCCCTGCGTTATAAGACCATGATACGCTATCTGGAGGCATCCGTGGAATATATCGGGGAGGAACATGCGTGCCGTATCATGCGAAGCCGTCTCGGATGGTTTACAAAAGGACTTCCGCACAGCAGCGTATTTCGTGAATCCATCAAGCGGATTTCATCTGAAGACGAGGCAAAAAGACTTATAAAATTATATATGGACTCACTTCTTGAAAAAAAGGAGTACTAAAATTACATTTTAGCAAAAGAGGGATTTTGTCTGGTTTTTTCCACCTGTTCGATCTGCTGAAACCCGATAATCAAGTTTTTTTTTCTGTCATTCCTGCGAAAGCAGGAATCCACAGTTCCCGGGACCGCTGCATCGGCTAAAAATGGATTCCTGCTTTCGCAGGAATGACAGACTGTTTGTTCAAACCAGGTCAACAAGCTGATTACCGAGTGAAACTCTTTTCTGAGAAATTCGCTAAAATGTAATTTTAGCACTCCTTGTTTTTTTTTGTATGGGAAATTATAAAATTGAATAAAAATTACAAGGAAGATGGATAAGAAAAGGAAAAAAATTCCCTTTCTTATCCGATTTCCCTGTAGTTTGGTTCCTTAACACCCGCCGCTAAAATTTCCACAATCCGCTCCTGTTCCTCCCTGGTCAGATACGGATGCATGGGAAGGCTGAAAATACGCCGGGAAAAATCCTCACTTATGGGAAAATCCCCTTGCTTATACCCCAAATACTCAAAAGCAGGCTGAAGATGCAGAGGTCTGGGGTAATAAATCGCGGTGGGGATTTCTGCTGCTCCGAGTTTTGCCTGAATCGCGGCACGGTGCTGCTCATCTTGCGCCAAAATGGAATACTGCGCCCAGACACTTTTCATTCCATCAGGAAGAGAAGGCGGAATCAGCAAAGCCTGCCCCTGATCATCCGCAGGGAAATAAGACCTGATGCCGTCCGTATATCGTTGGGCAACCTGCTGACGGAGTTCGGTCTCTTCCGGGAAAATATCAAGTTTGGCTAATAAAATCGCAGCCTGAATGGCATCTATCCGTCCGTTAATACCGATCCGGGCATTGTCATATTTATGTGAACTTTGCCCATGAATCCGAATGGAGATCATTTTTTCCGCCAGTTCGTCATTATCTGTAAACACAGCCCCGCCATCGCCATAACAGCCCAGGGGTTTGGCCGGAAAAAAAGACGTACACGCAACATCAGCAAGAGAACACGCTTTCCTGCCATGATATTCGGCCCCGAAAGACTGTGCTGCGTCCTCAATCACAAAAAGGCCGTGTTTTTGGGCAATGGTATTGATGGAATTATAATCAGCAGGAAGTCCGAAAAGATCAACCCCGATAATTCCTTTCGGAGTAAGTTCAGCGTTTCCAGTTTCCAGTTTCCAGTTTCCAGTTTCCAGATTAAATGTTTTTGGATCAATATCCCAAAATACCGGTGTCGCTCCGAGGAGGCTTATGACTTCGGCAGTGGCAATGAAAGTAAAAGGCGTCGTGAAAACAGCATCACCCGGGCCCACATCATAAGCCATCAGCGCCATAAGGAGGGCATCGGTTCCTGAAGAACATGCAATGGCGTGTTTCACACCCGTATAAGCACTTAGCCGGTCTTCCAGTTCCTTAATTTCGGGCCCCATAACATATTGTCCATGATCAAGGACAGCCTTTATATTTGCTTCGATTTTTGTACGAATCCGCTGCTGCTGGGCAGCAAGATCAATGAATTGCATAAAATATTCCTTAATACTCGTTCCCAGGCTCTGCCTGGGAACGCATTCTCAGAGGCTCTGCCTCGTGTGTGATCACAAGCCAATACCACGCAAGGCTCTGCCTCGTGTGTGACCACAAGCCAATACCACGAATACCACGCAAGGCAGATTCCCCTGGGGTATGCGTTCTCAGAGGCTGGTATTGTCTTGTGTGTGATCACAAGCCAATACCACGCAAGGCAGAGCCTTGCAGTATGCGTTCCCAGGCGGAGCCTGGGAACGAGAAGTTTTTTGCAGTATGCGTTCCCAGGCGGAGCCTGGGAACGAGAAGTTTTTTTATTGTTTACTGATTTTGAATATGATCTCGTTTTTGCTGACAACCCCGAGTTCCTGCCTTGCTATATTTTCAATAAAAACAAGGTCATTTTTTAATCGCTCTATTGAATGATATAAAGAGATGTTTTCCTGCACGAGCATTTCGTTTTTGTCCTTCAGACCGTCTCTGGCTTTTTTAAGCATATTGAGGTCGGCAAGGCCCTTGTCACCGAATATAATAAGCAGAAACAGGCAAAACAACGCTGCGATTGCAGAAGTTACCAGCATATTTTGTTTTAAGTTCAGCATTTTTTCAACCCTTTTTTTGCCATTGTCAGCACTTTTTCAAATTCCTGGCTTTTCGTCAAAAAGGAAAAAAATCCGTAAGCAAGCAAACCGACTGCGATACTTATCACAACCCCTGAAAAAAGATTCAATACTGTTCCGTGTTCTGGCGGGATAATCAGAGATGCCGCACTCCGCACAAAAATTGCCATTAATAATGAACATAACACAGAATTGAAAACGGATTTTAATATGCTTCTCCATTTTAACAAACCGAGTTTTTTTCTTAGCGAGCGGATAAGAAGTCCGAGATTCAGCATTGAAGCCAGTGAGGTGGATAATGCAAGCCCCCCGTGACCCATGGGGATCATCAGAATGATTCCCAGCACCATATTTGCAAAGATGGATATGACAGCGATTTTTGTAGGGGTTTTTGTATCCTGCAACGCGTAAAACGTGGAAACTACGATGCGAACTGCTGAAAACGCCCAGAGTCCCACACTGTAATACAACAGCGCATAAGCGGTCATGCGCGTTGTTTCAATATCAAACGCCCCTCTTTTAAATAACAGCGCCACAATCGGTTCTCTTAAAACAATAAGACCTGCCATGGAAGGAATAGTGATAAAGGAAACCAGTTTCATGGCATAGCCGAATGTATCTCTGACAGCCTCAAAATCCTTTGCAGCCGCCTGCCTGGACAGACTCGGCAGAACAGCCGTGGCTGTGGCAATGGCAAAAATCCCCAGGGGAAACTGCACCAGCCGGTCCGCATAATAAAGATAGGAGACACTTCCTTCGGGCAGCAAAGAGGCAAGCAGGGTTCCGATGAGAATGTTCAACTGATAAACCGAAGCACCGAACACAGCCGGGAGCATCAGGGTTCCCACTTTTTTTATTCCAGGATGGTAAAAGCTTGCTTTTTGCCAGAAATAAAGCCCTTTTTTTATCAGAAACGGCAACTGAAGCCCGAGCTGCAAAAACCCTCCGATAAGAACACCGATGGCAAGCCCTGTTACCGGTTCAGCCATATAAGGCGCAATAAAAAACGCAGAAAAGATCAGTGCAAGATTCAGAAACACCGGCGCGAGGGCAGGTGCGGCAAAATGGCCGAGCGTATTAAGAATTCCCATGCAAAGGGCCACAAGGCAGATAAAAAAAATGTAAGGGAACATGATACGGGTGAGCGTGACTGTCAGAGAAAATTTTTCAGGCGAATCCGTAAAACCCGGCGCGATCACCTGTATGATGATGGGAGCCAGCAGAATCCCTAAAATGACCATGACAACCAGAATGGCGGACAACAGCCTTATGGCGGACCGTGCCAGATGAAAAGCCTCATCTTTCCCCTGGTTGGTAAGATATTCGGTAAAAACGGGGATAAATGCAATGCTCAGGGACCCTTCGGCAAAAAGCCGTCTTAACAGGTTAGGAATTCTGAACGCCACAAAAAAGGCATCCGAACTCAGCCCGGCTCCGAAGAACCAGGCAATGACAACATCTCTTATAAAACCGAAAATGCGGCTCAGAAATGTTGCCGAACCGACAATACCGGCCGCTTTTGTCATACGGGAATTTTCAGACATAATTTGTAATTTGTGGTTTGCAAGTTGTGATTTGTGATTTGTAATTTGTGGTTTGCAAGTTGTGATTTGTAATTTGTGATTTGTAATTTGTGATTTGTAATTTGTGATTTGTAATTTGTAATTTGTAATTTGTGATTTGTAATTTGTAATTTGTAATTTGTAATTAGGTTCTCTCCCTCGTGTTAAGATTTTGCAACAATTGCACTTTCAAGTTTTGCGGCACCGGCAGCAGCTCCGAGCAGTTCTTTGTTATCAGGTGTCCACGCGTTGAGGACCCTGAAAGCAGCCGTGCCTTCGAGTGCTTTTGGGGGAATGTTTTTTACACAGCCCTCTTCAGAAGACGCTGCAATTCGGAGATATCTGTCATAGCGAGTTCGACCTTGAAAACCGATTGAAAGTATTGCCTGACGCTTTTCCGTACTTGTTTCATAGACACACTTTGCAAAAGCTCCTGCTCCAGCGTTGTTACGCCTATGCCATGCAAACCGCACGGATTTATCCATCCAAAAGGTTCCAAAGAAAGATTCACATTAAACGCAAACCCATGAAAGCAAATCCCCCGGCGGACCGCAATCCCGATGCTGCCCAGCTTGTTATTGCTCACCCATACGCCCCGGTTCATGGGATTGCGTTCAGCCTGCACACCAAAATCCGCAGCCGTGCGAATCATGACCTCCTCCAATTTTTCCACATAATCCGTGACACTCAGCCTGGCCCCTTGCAGGTTTATGATAGGATATCCCACAAGCTGGCCAGGCCCGTGAAAAGTGATATTACCGCCCCGCTCCGCATGAAACACCGGAATACCTGATTCTTTCAGAAAAGCTTCAGACACAATCAGATTTTCAAGACCTCCCCTTCGGCCCAGAGTGAACACCGGAAGATGCTCTAACAGCAAGACAACATCACGCTCAAGCCTGCCGTCCCTTCTCGCAGCCACAAGCTCAACCTGCAAATCCCAAGCTTCCCCATATTCAATAACAGGCATTTCCGCACAGAGCCAAATTTCAAATTTCGAGTTTCCAGTTTCCAGTTTCAAGTTTCCAGTTTCCAGTTTCCAGTTTCCAGTTTCCAGTTTCCAGTTTCAAGTTTCCAGTTTCAAGTTTCCAGTTTCCAGTTTCACCCCATAAGACACGGATGCCGTGCGGCTGTAGTTTCATCCAGCCGTCTGACTTTCGGGCTTGTGGGGGCTTCGTGCAGTTGATCGGGATTTGTTTTGGCCTCTTCTGCAATGGTCTTAAACGTTTCAATAAAAAGGTCAAGATTTTCTTTGGATTCAGTTTCCGTAGGCTCCACCATAATTGCACCGTGGACAACCAGCGGAAAATAGATGGTGGGCGGATGAAATCCGTAATCCATGAGGCGTTTTGCCATATCCAGGGTGGTGACTTTCTGAGCAGCCTGATTTTTATCGGAAAACACGCATTCATGCATACAAGGTCTGTCATAAGGAAGATACAAAACTCCCTTTAATTTTTCTTTGATATAATTGGCGTTTAACACCGCCAACTGACTTACCTTTTTCAAATCCGCCCCCATGCTCAGAATATAGCTGTAAGCCTTTATCAGCACCCCGAAATTTCCGTAAAATCCGTGCAGTTTTCCCACAGATTGCGGAAAATCTTCAGAAAGAATATATTTTCCATTCTTCTCCATCACACGGGGAACCGGGAGAAAAGGCTCCAGATGCTTTTTCACGCACACCGGACCGGCTCCCGGGCCTCCGCCGCCATGGGGGGTTGAAAATGTTTTATGGAGATTCAGATGCAAGACATCAACGCCAATATCGCCCATATTGACGATCCCCATGAGTGCGTTCATATTTGCCCCGTCGCAATAGATCAGCCCGTCTTTTCCGTGAACGATCTCAGCAATTTTTTTAATGTTTTCTTCAAAAAGACCGAGGGTGTTGGGATTCGTGACCATGATTCCCGCTGTGTCTTCATCCATAAGTTCAGCAACCGTTTCAGCAGAAAGTATGCCCTGGTCATTGGATTTCACCGGAACGGATTTGAAACCGCAGAGGGTGGCACTGGCCGGATTTGTCCCATGAGCCGTGTCCGGAATAAGAATTTTTGAACGACGTGATCCCTTACTTTTGTGATACGCGTAAAAAACGAGCATTCCGGTAAGCTCGCCGTGGGCACCGGCCGCAGGTTGGAGAGAAACCGAGTCCATGCCGGTGATTTCCGCCAGAAGCTCCTCAAGCTCAGACATCATTTTCAGGGTTCCCTGAGACAGTTCCGGGGGGAGAAGCGGATGCGCATCGGCAAATCCCCGAAGATTCGCCTGATTTTCATTGGTTTTCGGGTTATACTTCATGGTGCATGAACCCAGCGGATACATACCGCTGTCAACTGAGAAATTCCACTGGGAGAGCCGGGTGTAATGGCGGATGACATCAACCTCGCTCAGATCAGGAAAGTCCGGCCCCTCGCCCATGAGTGAAGGATCCGGGGAAGCAGGAGGAACATCCTGCCGGGGCAGAGAAAAACCAATTCTCCCTTTTTTTCCCTTTTCCCAGAGCAAAGGTTCATTCAGTATCAGACCTGTGGTGCCGACAGTTTCTTTCATAATTTCACCTCCGACGAATAATTGAGAATTGAGAATTAAAAATCAAAAATTGAGAATTCTTAATTCTTAATTTTCAATTCCCCAACAAGCTCATCCATGTCTTCCTTGGAGCGGGTTTCTGTCACGCATAAAAGATAGTGATTCGCCAATTCAGGATAATAGGTTCCCAAGGAAAGGCCGGCAACAATTTTTTTACCCAGTAACCGCTTGTAGGCTGCCTCAGATTTGCCCGGGAATTCCACCACAAATTCATTAAATGTGGGGCTGACAAAGCTTATTTTGAATCCTGCTTTTTTCAATTCTGCTTTGAGATACTCAGCTTTGTCATAGTTGAGTTTGGCAAGTTCTCTCATACCTGTGCCGCCGACAGAGGCCATGTACATTGCCGCCGTGGTCGCACAAAGCCCCTGGTTGGAGCAAATGTTGGACGTGGCTTTTTCCCGGCGAATGTGCTGTTCACGCGTGGCAAGGGTCAGAACAAACCCTCTTTTTCCGTCCTTGTCTTTGGTCTGACCGATCAGACGCCCCGGCATGTTTCGCATGTACTGCTTTTTGGTGGCGAACATCCCGAGCCCGGGGCCGCCAAAGGAGCGAGGAATACCGAGACTCTGACCTTCGCCGCATACAATATCCGCGCCCTGACTCCCGGGAGTTTTAAAAAGTCCGTAAGCAAGGGGTTCTGTAAAGCTCGTGACAAACAGGGCTTTTTGTTTATGCGCGTGTTCTCCGATGATCTTCAAATCTTCAACACAGCCGAAAAAATTGGGAGATTGGACTGCGACGGCTGCAAGGTCATTCATATTGGCCAGATTTGAAATATCTGTTCTGCCATTTTTGAGATAAGGAAGTTCAACAATTTCATAATCCGTGGGCGCGAAATAGGTCTGAACCACGCGGCGATACAGAGGATGAATCAGGCTTGAAACCGCGACTTTTTTCTGACGACGGCTGATGCGAATCGCCATGAGCAATGCCTCGGCCAGGGCAGACGCGCCATCATACATGGACGCATTTGCCACTTCCATGCCTAAAAGCAGGCACGCGAGGGTCTGATATTCATAAATGGCCTGGAGTGTTCCTTGGCTGATTTCCGGCTGATAAGGGGTATAGGCTGTTGAAAATTCAGACCGGCCCAGGAGGTAACTGACTGACGCGGGAATATAATGCTCATAGCTGCCTGCCCCCATGAACACCTTATATTCCGGGGAGACTGCCATGATATGTGCCAGATTGCCCATATGATCGTTCAGTTCCCATTCTGTGAGAGGTTCCGGCAGACTGAGCGCATTCTTTCGGCGGCAATCTTCAGGGATGGCTGAGAAGATATCCTCGAGACTTTTCGCGCCTACCTCCTTCAGCATTGAAGCAATATCGTCTTCTGTGTGAGGTAAATATCTCATATTATAATCCTTTCATCATTTTTAAGTTAGACAAAAAGACACATTTAAGACTCAGGTTGTTACAATCCCCTGAGCATGCCGAGATAATCCGCTTTAGACTTGAGACTGTCCATTTCAGCAGAATCATCAGATATGATCTCAATCATCCAGCCGCGTCCGTAGGGGTCCTCATTTACCTGTTCGGGTGCGTCCGCAAGTTCCTCATTTATCGAAACAACCTCTCCGCTGACAGGCATATATATCTCGGAAACCGCTTTTACAGATTCCACAGTTCCGAATTCCTCTCCTTTTGCAAACGTCTCACCTAATTCGGGCAATTCCACGAATACGATATCTCCGAGCTGATCCTGAGCGTAGTCAGTAATGCCGATCTTTACCTTGTCTCCGTCGGATTTGGCCCATTCATGATCATCAGTATAACGCAACCCATCAGGAAAATTTAACTCATTGATTTCTTTCATGCCCTCTCCTCTTTTAAAATTATCATAATCAGGAAAAAAACCTTCAGCGATCTCGTTCCCACGCTTTGCGTGGGAATGCAGAGCGGACGCTTCGCGTCCTGATTTCACCTGCTGTCCGGGACACGAAGTATTGGAACGAGGATATATGTGAATTTTCTATTCGTTAAATATGGCATAGCTGATCTGATTTGTCAATAAATTAGTATGAATTCCCCGGAATTTCGAATTTTTTTTCTTTATAATAAAGTAGGTTATCAGTTTCTAAGGAATTCTCCTGATGTTTGTTAAGAGAACTTCTAATGCTGATTACATCAACTTGCTTGACGAAACTTCTCTGATCAGATATAGATATAACTTGTTATTGCAGAGCCGGGAACGGAGATTATTCGTTTCCAGGCATCATCTTAGGAATAATTTACCCAAATGTAGAATGTAGGGTGGGTGTAGCGAAGCGAAACCCACCGTCTGTGCTTAAAAATGGTAATGCGATAATGAAATACACAACAACGTCAGAGGATGCAGAATATCTTATTATTTCAAATATAAATGTACGGATAAGCATAGGCTTTTTCATTGTCTTTCTATTAATACCGATAAGTGTTTTTGCGGAAAAAATGTCTTTTGTAACCAGCGGCATGTCACCGCCTTTAGTCTATAAGGACAAAGATAAATTAAAAGGCATGGATCTGGATGTTATCGTTGAGTTCTGCAAACAGAATGGAATCAGACATGAATTTAAAGCGTTTCCTTGGAAAAGAGCCCTGATGAATATAAAAGAGGGGGAAGCGGATGGAATTTTTACACTGTTTCGAACCAAAGAACGGGAAGAATTCCTTTATTATCCTTCCGTTCCCATTAACACTGTTAAAACTGTAATATGGGCTCGGAAAGAAAGCGGAATAAAGATCAGGGAACTTAACGATTTGAAAAGCCATTCATTAGGCGTCATTGCCGGATACAAATATGGTTCGCAATTTGATAATCTTAAAGAATTGAAAAAAACATTTTGCGATACCAAAGAACAACTGATAAAGATGCTTAACAAACAACGGTTTGACTTAGCAGCAGATTCTGAAGCATGTTTCAAATTTATGTGTAAAAAGATCGGTCTTGAACAGAGCAAATTTGAGATCGTTTATGTACTCACTCAAAATCCTGTATATTTTGCTTTTTCAAAGTCTCTTGGTGAGCGAGGAGCAGTTCTTGCAGAGAAATTCAGTCAGTTTATGAAGTTATTACAAGAAAACGGGGCATTAGAACAAATCAGAAATCATTATTATCAACCCGATAACCAAGCTTTCTGATCCGACCCGGCCGGCCTCTTTGGCATTCCTGCGAAAGCAGGAATGACTGAAAAACTTGATTATCAAGTATCGAGTAAATCGAAAAGTTTCCGGGCTGTCACAGAGCGGGCACGACGGACGTGGGAGAAACCCGGCTTTTTCCGGCCGGGGAGAGTCTCTGTCCAGGAAAAAAAGCCGGTTTTTTTTGCAGTCCCGCACACAGGCCGGAAACTTTTCGATCTGCTGAGTATAAATAAATGTAAAAAGCACCATAACCATGAGATGATAAATCCGAATTATCGGTATTGGACATAACTATTTAATATTTATCAGTATTATTTGGTTAAGGATCATCCTTTTATGAAAATCTCACCTGAGCAAATTATCTTTCACCCGATGTTCAAATTTTTTTCTGTCATTCCTGCGAAAGCAGGAATCCACCGCTCGCCGGAACACTACATCGGCCCAAAAACAGATTCCTGCTTTCGCAGGAATGACAAACTTTTAGCTTTTCTGATTATAACGGATTTAGGGGATGGCGGGAAAGCCCCGCAGGGACGGCATATTTGCAGCAAATCATGTTGCGAATATGCCGCGGGGCCTGCAAACCTGCTGCTACAAATATGCCGGCCCTGCGAGGCTTGGTCAGCCCTTCCCTAAATCCGTTATAATCAGACAATATAGAACAAATTTGCAATTTGTTCAGGCACAATTTGAAAAATTCTGCTGTAAACAACCCGAATATTATTTATCAGATTAAGCAGTTAGGAAAGCGTCCGCTAACAAGAAAAACCTAATCCTGTGCTAATCGTGGTGTGACATTAAGAAACAGCAAATTTGAGGGTTTCGTTTTGACACTAACTACCTAAATGAGTGATCAGTTGTCAGATATTACCAGATAAGCGTTTTCATAGCTGGTATCTTTTCACCTGCCGGGCAGAATGTTTGTTCCGTCACAACATCCTGAAACAGTATGGCTGAAACCTGAAAACTGATGGCTCAATAAAAAGGAGGAGAAAATGGCACACGAAGCTTCGGGCAGGACGGATCTGTTCAGCCGTCTGATTCATGACACAGACATATCCATTGCCGCATTAGACAGCAAAACCAAAGTTGTAACAAATGAACAACTGGATACATTTAAACAGAAATTTGAAGAAGCAGAGCAGATTAAAGATGAAAAACAGCGCGATGCCCGGATGAAAGTCCTTGAGGCGGATTTCTCAAAATTAAGAAAAGCCGTCCGGGAGGAAGAAACAGATCTGGCGAATGCCGTACTTGGTCTTAACGCCATTATTGAATCACTGGGAGGCGAGTATAATGAATTGCAAACCATGTCTCCGGAAGAAGAGGAACTGGTCAGAAAAGCGGAAGAAAAGCTTGGGGACGCCAAAAGAAAACTGGAAAAGGCAAAGGGGAAATGGAAGTTTCTCGGCAGAGACAGATCCGTAGCAAAGGCCAAGGCAGAGATCAAAGCAGTGGAACAGGAAGTGGCAGAAGCTGCTGCAGAAGCAAGACGGCTGGCACGGGAAAGGCTGATGAAACATAACATGGAGCAGAGCCTCCAGGAATTTATGTACAAAGTCGAAAAAACCATTGTCATCATCGAGCATCGGGTGGAAGATATCAAAGCCCAGCTTGCCAGTGTGTCTGCCCGAAAAGAAGAAGCGTTCAGAATTAAAGAGGAAGCTGCCAAAGCCCTTGAGAAACTTGATAATGACCTGAACGGACTTGAATCCGAACTTTCCAGGGAAGAGGAGCTTCTGGAAACCTTTGTCAACGGAACCCCTGAACATACCCAGCAGTCCCAGAAGGTTTCAGATATGAGAGCGCAGGTTGAAGATATACGCGGACGCCGCAATAACGCATTTGTACTTTTTCAGTCAAAGGAGAAATTTGCGGCCGAACTTGAAATCCATGAGCGGACCCAGATGAAGCTGCGGGATAATCATCGGATGTGGATTACGTCTCTGCGCTCTGATACCGAGGAGCGGGTCGTGACCTTCAAATCCCGTCTGGAAGCAATGAAAGCAATGGCGGATCAGGATGTCGCCAAACAGCTTGACAATATCGGTGCTGAAATTGACCAGTCAAACGTGGA
Organism: Desulfonema magnum; assembly: GCF_017377395.1. Classification (GTDB taxonomy): domain Bacteria; phylum Desulfobacterota; class Desulfobacteria; order Desulfobacterales; family 4be13; genus Desulfonema_C; species Desulfonema_C magnum. The sequence continues at coordinate 3,927,639 of NZ_CP061800.1, forward strand.
ATACATGGCAGCCAGCGGATACGCAAGTGACCGGGTGAGAATGGAGAAGATTGAGAAACATCCTGACCGGATAGCCAAAATCGCCAAAGTGCAGGCTGCCCAGGCAGAAGCCATCCAAAAAATCCGAATGAGAGAGAACAAGGCCATTGAAGCGTTTAAAGATATGTATGGGATTGATCCTACGGAATCGTCCTTTTTCCATTATGAAGAGTAAAATCGGGAATCGGGGATTGAGAATTGGAAATTACAAGGAAAAAGGATAAGAAAAGGAAGGACGGCTCTTTCCCTTTCTTATCTGCTTTCCTTGTACTTTTTTAGGAGAATAATCATGGAAACAAAAACCGTTTTCAAACCCTTGCAGGGGCAGGATGAATATACCCGTTACTTTAATCATTTATGCAGTGTTTTCGAAAACATGCTTGAACTTTTCAAAGTCAGGGCAGATAAAAAAGACACACGGCACCATGAGTCTGTGGTGATGTCAGATTTTCTTTCCAAAATGCTTTATACCACAGAGGCGTTAAGAAGAAAATACACATATAATCCGAGCCACACACTCAAAATTGACCTGTCTGATTCTGGTTTGCCAAGTTTTTTCAATGTGAACAACCTGACCACGGATCTGCTGAACAGAGAAAAACGCCTTGAAGAACTGCCCACCATGCAGGCATTAAAGCAGGAACTGCTTGATTTCATGTTTAAATATAAAACTGAACCAAATGAACTCCTGCGCCGGGCAAGCGAGGGGTCTTATTATAAAATGCTTGATCAGGACAAGCTTTTGCTTACGTTTACCCCGGGATCGCTCAGAAAGATGAAAAAGGAAAAGAAAAGATTCAGAACCTATACATTTTCATGGGCATGTTATGATTTTGCGACCAACAGGCCCTATATTCATATCATGATGTTTGATCAGGATACCGCGTCAATCCCTCTGGAAGAACATCGTTTTAATTATACGCAGTTTCTTGAAACTGTTCGGGCCGAAGGATCAAGAGCGCCCGGTATCGGCATACTTGCGCTGGGCATGGACGGCAGTCTGAAGGATATCCATCCCAAGATAATCAAACGGATATGTGTAGGCCCGATTTGCTCAAAACATTTTTCCGAGGAACCTGAAAAATTGTGCAGCTTATTAACTCGGAACGGAGAAAATGAAGATGATTTTATCCTGCTGTTTGATGAAGATGTTATTCTTTCCAGGGATCAGACAGTATCAAAAAGCGTTTTTTCCTTTGGTCAGGTCAGGGAGACATTTTACATTCCCGAGGCGGACACTGAATGCTACGACCGTAAAGCATCAAAGATACACAAGCATATGCTGGTGCCTCATCGTGTGTTACAGCATATGGATTTCAAAGGGGATTTCAGGGAATACAGCGATCATGAAATCATAACCTATGACAAAGAGGGAGGAATTTATGTCAACTGATACGTCGTCATATCTTCCCATAGATGAAATTCAGCTCGGCAAATTTACGGAAAAGGCGAATTATCTTCTGACAAGAGTAAAATGGTCACCCGGAGCCAGCCTGTTCGAGAAAAAGGAAAAAAGCATCAGTAAATGGCGTGAATCCTCTGTCCGGCAGGCGGTTACCGAAGAACTTTCACTTATTAAGATCGCAAAAATCATCAGCAATGATCCGTTGCTGCTGACTGAATCCGTGAACCATGTGCTGACTGTTCTGCGTCAGGGACTGAGGATCGGAATGCACATGTCCGCGCTCTATACAAAGTTCTCCGGACTGGAATCGCTTGCCGCCCTGAATGCCAAACGCGGATTATCAGAAAGCCAGAAAACAGAATTCAGAGAAAAATATCGGACTGCGTCCGCGGTGGGTGTTTTTGCGTCCGCGTATCATGTTGTGTGGGAAATTTGCAAATATCGCACCGAGGATGTCAGCAGCGTAACCATCCGCTTCGAAGGCGTGCCCGAGATGAATCTGACTTCTCCGGTTCGGGCCTTTGACTGCATGATTTACTATTGTGCGGCTTATCTGGAAAAATCCGGGGTTGTGCATACGGAACTCGATTTTATCAAAATGACCTTATTGTATTTTGAGGGGATCATTGATGAAATCAAAAACCGTGAGACTTCATTTAAGTACTGCGAAACATTTACGGAAAAAAGTTATAAGCTTGTTGGCAGCGACTTCTGCATCACCGGATTCGAGGCGATGACAGAAGCTCACGCGGCCGGTGTCGAGTTTAACCGCGTGGAACTGAGCCACATCGTGGGAAACCGGGATGCAAAGCATAAGGCGAGGCGTCTGGCGGAACGCCTGCTCTGCTATGATAAGGAAACCAAAAGAAATCCCATGCACGACCTCGGAGGCTTGCCCTTCCTGAGAATGGGACATGGAGAACCAGGAACCGGAAAGAGCCTTCAGATTTCAGCCACGGCCACCATGCTCCATGATTTGTGCGAACTGATCGGTCTGCCTTTTTTGTTCTGGCCCATGCCGGACAATCTGATATCCACGTTTCAGGGCGGTTCCGGAGAACGCACCATCGAATGGATGAAGCCGCTGAGAGATTCGGGGAAGATCGTGTATGCCCCGGTGGATGACGCGGAGAACAATTTGGAAGATCGTACCCGTCAGGGGGTTTCCGCGGGTGTCAGGGAAGTTGTCAGCGTATTCCTGAGAAATACCGAGGGTGCGTATGCGGTGAATCACGGCAATTCAGTCATCGAACTCTTCACGAACCTGCCGGAGCAGTTGGACAAGGCGGTTCTGTCCCGGATTATGGATCGGTTTTACATCGGCGGGGCTATGACGCGGGAGGATTTTCTTGATCAGGATTTTCTCTGGTGGAAGCGATTTAAAGCTATTGATCCGGATTTTATCAATTTAACGGATCCGAAGGATTATAAATTTTTAAGCAGACAAAAACTCACCAAGAGTATTTCACAGATCTATGAATCCCTTGACAAGCCTTCTGAGGAACGAATCCGGGGTGTTTTTGACAAGGTTTCCCGTAAATACAACCCCACTGAACACGACTTTTTCGCACATTTCTTTTATGCTGTCAAACAGGAATACCCGTTTTTTACTTCCCGTGATGTGCGTAATATTCAGGCTGCGGTAAACGAACGGATCATGGATTTTGATTTTGATCCTCAGTGGCTCGATGATCCGGCCATGTTTTTTTTAAAAGACTATGACTCTAAAAAACAGATGATCCTCGAGTTAATGAAGGAAAACATGAAAGGGCTTTCATTCGCCGAAATTCGCCTTCAGGAGACTGTCCGCTATCTTGACAGCCTTTCAAAAATTGTTTTTGCAGAAGAAGACAGAAAACTGAATGAAATGGTTTCCCAAATGCTGCTTCAGGAGAAAGCCATGAGACGGGTGAACAAAAAATTGAAAATTGAAAATTGAAAATTGAAAATTGAAAAACGTAGGGTGGGTGGAGCGAAGCGTAACCCACCGTTACACCATTTGTAATATGGTGGGTTGCGCTTCGCTCCACCCACCCTACAAAGGCTACAAAATTTTGAATTTCAAATTACAGAGGAGGGATATGACTGATGGCCGTCACGACTGATAAGTCCGAGCGCCCGCGTTCAGAGACTTCCGAATCAGAACCGCGTGAACGCGAAACTCCGAAACTTTTTAACGAATATGAGATACATCTCAGGGGAAAGTACGGTACAATGAAAACACTCAGGCAGGAGGGGCTTTTCGGAGAAGGACTGGTTTCCATAAATACGCCCTTGCTGGTTAATCGCTATAACGCCTGTCTGGAAGACATCGGCATTGAGCCGACTCGCCTCAGGTTTTTTTCTATTGACGGCATTGGCTGGAGTCCCGAGGTGGCAGCCGAGAAAAGGGATAATTTTTATCTTTCACATGGCGGAGCAAATCAGTTTGCAATTATCCTGACGCCCAAACAGTATAAAAAACCGGTTTATTTTCCGTTTTATTCCTTCACCCGAAATCTGATGAAGAAAATATTTGATGAGTATATGAGGCAGATTGTTGATATCACAGGGCAGACCGCAATATGGCTCGATATTGATCAGGAGCTTTCTCATTATCTGAACCCTCTTGACCTTCTCATGGTGGACTCGATTGTGGTGCATGTGTTCACGGTCAATGATATAATTCAGGCTGCGGAAAAACAGCGTGAATTAACCCGCCGGTTTATGAGTACTGATGACTGGTTTGATTCTGAATTAAGAGGGCAGATTATTGAGAGCGCAAAAGCGCACGGAGATCTGAGATTTCGCAGCGTGGTGATTCCCGACATTCCGTTCAATGACACCCGATGTTTTTATACCATGGCATTTGACGGCATTTATCTTTTCCGGGATGTTCTTCAGCATGAAAAATCCATGCTCATACTGGAGAATGAGGAACTGATAAAGGAATTCGGCGAAGACATGGGAGGCATATTTTCAGTCTCAGCATCTGTTCTTCCCACACGTCTTATATTTGAGGGGCTGGCGAGATTTGATATGAGATATTATCATAAAAACCCTGATGCGTTGGATATCAAGCGTGAATGTATGTTTGTGGATATTTTGTCAGAGCATTACCCGGAACTCAGGTATGACAAACTGAATATGGGGCAGAAGAAAAAATTTGTCCGCCAACTGAAGCATTATCTGCCAAAAGAATTTTTTGAGCTGGAACGCCTGGCAAGACAGATAAGGAGCGGACAAGTGCCGCGTGAGAATCTGTCTTATAAAATGATAAAAATTTTAATGTATCCGAATCCGGATTTGCCCCTGTCTGTTCAGGACGTTTTATGGCAGCTTATCACCGAGACAGAGCCGCTGGATATTGTTTCGCTTTATACATATAATAAGAGCAGGTTTTTTTCGCTTTATGAGGAATGGCCCCGGACCAAGAGAAACTGGGCTGTGGAACTGCTCAGATGCCATTATGTTCCTCGGATGAGTGAATGAGAAATTCGTGCAGTGCAACCTGATGAACTTGAAAAATTCGCTAACAACTGGTTATGTCAAACAAAATGAATGTGTTTCATTATGTCCGGGCTTTACAGCCCTGACATTGATCCCAACCCATCAGGGAACTCCGAATAAATAATTATATCCCACTCGGGAACATTTGGAACTCCCTTATATGCCAAAGGAATAATTTTATGAGGAGCGTTCCCGGAAACTGGCTTGAGACGCCGGATACTCAGCAGATGCTTGCAGGAGTAGCCAGTTCTGTCATGAAGTATGTGGTTTCAAAAAGCCTCTCTCCCAGTTTTCTTGGCCAGGATGCCAGGCATTACGACTCAGGCGATGATTTCTCAGAAGATATTCGCTCGGAACTCGTGCTTTTTATTCTCGAACATCAGTCAGGGATTCAGAAAATATTCACCTCAGGGAACAAAAACTGTCACCAGTACCTCAAAAGAGCCTTTATCAACTACTGGATAGAAAAAACCCGAAAGCCGCTGAAAGATCCCCGGCGGTACTTGTATAAACACGCGGCCGATGTACTCAGAGACTCAGAAAAATTTTACACCTTTGCCAGAAACAACAGGGCATCGGGCTTCAGCATGATAAAAGAATGTATCCCTATACCGCCCCTGTCATCAGAAGACATTCACGAGATAAATTTTCCAGATCATCTCGTTGCAAGGCTTGAGTATGAATCTGTTAATAAAAAAAACACGCTGCTCATGCTGGCGGCGTATTTCTGGAATCAGATTTCCCAAATGTGGGGAAACAAACCTGTCTGTGTTGATCTCAGGGATTTTATCAACTGGATTTGTCTTTATGTCTCTGTAACGCCGCCCATACCTGTGAAGAGACTTACCGGGGGAAAAGACCCCTGGGAACTCACACCGGAACACTGTCAGAAACCGGATGAAATTTATTTTGATCCCGAACTTGTGAGAAAATGGGCGCGGAATTTTGCCAACCGTCTCAGCCAAAAAGAAAAAGCAGTCTTTATTTTGCGTCATGAAGATGATCTCAGTTTAAAGGAGATAGCCAGGAGACTCGGATATAAAGGGAGTTCAGGCCCTAAATATCCGCTGAACCATGCGGAAAACAAACTAAGGTTCTTTTTACGGGACCTTCCCTGGCTGTCCCCAGATGATCTGAATGAAGAAGCATTCTCGTTATTTCGGGACACACTGCTTTTAATTTTGAAACTCGAAACTCAGAACTCAAAACTTGAGAACTGAGAACTTGAAAAGAGAAAACCATGTACAGCCGAAAATTAGCACTGTCTCAGGCCAAACAATATCGTACCTGTCCGCCTCCGTCTGTCGCGGATAATCCGTCTCATAAGAAATATCTGCAACAGCATTTTTCCATTTGCCCTTACTGTTCCGGTCTGGTAATGGAAGACGAGAAAAATTGGAGAGGTTTGACCAAAGAAATCCGGAAACTGTTTCCCGCGACGCTTCCGACACCCAGCCTGAATAAAATATTGCAAGGTCAGCTTAGGTATATCCGATCTGATTTGGGAAGGTGGCGTGAGGGATATTTTTACAATCCGCCCCTGGTTCTTGTATTGGAAGATGTCGGAGAGATTTCAGATGATCTTTGGGTGGCGCAGACGTATCATGATATCTATCTGGCTGGTCCCGGAGACCTGATTTTATCAGCCGAGCAAACAGGGACAGATGAACTTTTTGTGGAATGTTGGAACACTTACCGTTTAAATACCAAAGACCTGGACCCGCCTCTAGGACAAATCAGCCTTGATATCATGGAAGCAATAGAGATATTGAGAGAAGATTCTGATGCCTATCCGGTCTGGGCATTTCAGACAAAACCTTTGACAAATCATGATGTCCGGATTTATTTTCGGGAACTTGAGGCTGAGGTGGCCCGTATTTTCTCATTATGAGATGAACTCGCGGGGAATTTTATTTTTGGAAAATTTTTTATTTTCTGATACTTACCACCTACGGACATTTTGTCAGACCCCATAAGTACCTAATCATAAGTTTTTGATATCTTCCCGAGGAAGAAACCCGGCTTTTTTATCGGAACGATCCGCCGCCCGTGATGGAAAAAGCCGGGGTTCTCCGCTGTTCACAGAAAAAAGATGTATAAAAATTTTTTGATCGGGTACTTACTATCTGATATTTGACACCTTAATCCACTGATATTAAACAAGGAGAAAAAATGAAAGCTGAAGATATTTTATCGAGCGAAGACTTTAAAAAATGTGTTGATTTTCATGGTCATATCTGTCCGGGATTGTCCATTGGCTACCGGGCGTCCAAAACAGGGCTTGACTGGTTAAAAGAAAACCGGGCCTCGGATGAGGAAATTGTCGCTATTGTGGAAACAGACGCGTGTTGCGCGGACGCTGTGCAGGTGATGACCGGATGCACATTTGGAAAAGGAAACTTCATATACAAAGACCACGGCAAAATCGTTTTTACGTTTCTAAGCAGACAGTCAGGAAACGGTGTTCGCATTGCCCTGAAATATGGAGCGTTCAGGCCCGATGACGAACACCTCAGACTGATTGAAAAAAATGTGAATGGCACAGCAACCGATGAAGAACAGGAGCGATTCCGGGAAATTCACTTTCAAAAGAGCTGCGATATTTTGGAGAAACCTTTGGAATCGCTTTTCACAATAAGTTCCACCAACATCCAAATGCCAAAAAAGGCGACAATCGAGCCGTCAAAACCCTGCGACCGTTGCGGTGAACCCACAATGGCTTCCAAACTAAGGCAAGTCAATGGTGAGTCTGTGTGCAGGGACTGCCTGGACTGATGTGCTTCGTTGAAAGCCTCGTTCATTTCCCTCGTCCCCGTGCTTTGCGTGGGAACGAGAATAACGAGAGTAAAGCGTGGGAACGAGAGTAAATATTTAAAAAAAGGATTGTATTTGTATTTTCAATGTGATAAGCAAAAACTTAAGTATCCGGATACAAGTTTTCCCAAATTTGCTTATATCGAAAATTCGCTCTGTGGAATAATTGCCATCGTTCCCCTCGTTCCCACGCAAAGCGTGGGAACAAGAAAACAAGAAATCAGGACGCGAAGCGTCCGGTCTGCATTCCCACGCAAAGCATGGGAACGAGTGGAACGAGAGTAGCGTGAGTAGTGTGGGAACGAGATCGCCGAAGGTTCTTTTCATCTGCTGATAATATCTGATCATAAGTACCTGAGCAGACGTTTTTTTATATACTTTTTTTCCACGAGCCGAGGAGAAACCCGGCTTTTTCCTCTATCTGAGACGCATCATTCCGAAAAAAAAGCCGGGTTTCTTCCCCGGGCAGATATTAAAAAACTTATGGTTAGATACTTATATTGAGTTTGAGGGGTAAATGCGTCCCGCTTTAGCCTGATACCCGTACCAAGAGGATAAACAGAGAAATCTCATGAAACAATTCAGACTTTTTACCGGGAACCGCGTGGAAATTCTTGCGGAGTTATTGGCCAATGTTCTGAAGACACCGCTAAAATCCGCGCTGGATAAGGAAGTTATTGTTGTTCAGAGCAAAGGCATGGCACGCTGGATATCCATGGAGCTTGCCCGTTATCATGGTGTCTGCGCAAACATCAGCTTCCGCTTTCCCAATGATTTTATTTATGAAAATTTTCAAAACATCTTGTCAGGACTTCCTGAAACATCGCCCTGTGATCCTGAAATAATGACTTGGAAGCTCATGAAGCTTCTTATGACCTGCACCACGAAGCCGGAGTTTGAAATTCTTGAAAACTACCTGGAAGGAAACGGAGAATCGCTCAGGCGGTTCCAGCTTTCGGAGCGCATTGCAGATATTTATGATCAATACCTGATTTTTCGTCCTGATATGATTTCCAAATGGGAGCAGGGCAAAGAAAATCACTGGCAGGCGATGCTTTGGAGAGAACTGATCAGGGGCGATGAAGGGATGCACCGTGCAGGATTAAGAAACGCTTTTTTTGAAGTGCTTGAAAACGCACTTAAATTTGGAAATCATAAACTGAAATTTCCGGAGAGGATTTCAGTCTTTGGCATATCCGGTCTGCCGCGATTTCATATTGAGGTGCTTGACGCGATATCCTGGTTCACCGAGGTGAATTTTTTCCTCATGAATCCGTGCGGATACTATTGGGGAGATATCCTTTCAAAAGGACAAATTAAAAGACTTGCTGCCAAAGACAGCCTGTATGATACTGACAGCGAAGCCCTCCATATTGAGCAGGGAAACAGCCTCCTGGCCTCTATGGGAACGCTGGGAAGAGACTTTTTTGATCTGATGAATGAATTCGTCAGCGAGGAATATCCGTATTTTGAAGAACCTGGTGAAAACACGCTGCTTTCGTGCATCCAGTCCGACATTGTGAATCTCAGGGAGCGAGGCTCGGAATCAAAGATAAAAGACAACGATTTTGAAAATGACACTTCAATTCAGATTCATTCGTGTCACAGTCCCATGCGGGAAATCGAGGTCCTGCATGACAGACTCCTTCAGATGTTTGAAAGCGATCCGACCCTGAGGCCCCGGGATATTCTGGTAATGACGCCGGATATTGAAATCTATTCGCCTTATATTCAGGCGGTGTTTGATTTGCCCGCGGATGATTCCAAGAGAATTCCTTTCAGTATTGCGGATCGGAGTATTCGCACGGAGAGCCGTATAATTGACACATTTATGACGATGCTTGATCTTACGAACGGAAGATTCGGGGCGGCTCAGATATTCTCGGTTCTCGAATCTCCGGCCGTGTGTCGGAAATTCAGTTTGTCGGACGCGGACCTTGATATCATTCGGAGATGGGTCCAGGACACACGAATCCGATGGGGAATTGACAGCGAGAATCGCAGGAAACTGGGATTGCCGGATATGCCTGAAAACACATGGAAAACAGGTCTGGACAGGCTGGTTTTAGGATATGCCATGCCCGGGGGAGAAGAGAAAATGTTCTCAGACATTCTCCCTTATGATTTTATTGAGGGAAATGAAGCGTCTCTTCTTGGAAAATTTCTTGAATTTACAAAGCGGCTTTTTTTTCATGTTGAATTTTTGGAAAAACGCCAAACTCTTACGGAATGGTCTGATACGCTGAAAAAAATTCTTGACGCATTCTTCGAGCCAGATGAAAATACAGAAGATGAGGCTCAGAAAATACGAACCCGCCTGAACCAACTGGCCGAGGCCGAGAATGAAGCGGATTTTAATGAAAAGATTGATATAAATGTCATCAGATGCTATCTGAGAAATTATTTTAAAAAAGAGCCTTCCAGATTCGGATTTATTGCCGGGGGGGTGACATTTTGCGCCATGCTTCCCATGCGGAGTATTCCTTTCAGGGTCATCTGTCTTACGGGCATGAACTCTGATGCTTATCCCAGACAGTCAGAGTCAACTGGGTTTGATCTCATGGCAAAAAACATCAGGCCCGGGGATCCGTCACGCCGGAATGACGACCGGTATCTTTTTCTGGAGTCTGTTTTATCAGCCAGAGAAAAACTCTATATCAGCTATGTGGGACAAAATATTCGGGATAACAGCGTTGCTCCGCCATCGGTGCTGGTGAGCGAACTCATGGATTACATTGAAAAGGGCTTTGAAATCCCGGATAAAAAAATACTCAAAGATCATATTCTTATAATACATCGTCTCCAGGCATTCAGCCCTGAATATTTTCGGAACTCGGAACTCGGAACTCGGAACTTGAAATTGGGACGGCTGTTCAGCTATTCTGAGGAAAATCTTGAAGCGGCACGGTGTCTCCTGAAAAATCGGAAAACACCTGCTCCGTTTATTTCCAAATGTCTTTCCGATCCTGAAACTGAATGGAAAACCATTAACTTGTCAGCGCTTTGCCGGTTTTTTAATAATCCTGCGAAATTTTTGCTCAATAAGCGTCTTCACATTTATCTTGATCAGAAGGATTCTGTTCTCATGGAAAAAGAATCTTTTGATCTCAATGGATTGGATAAGTATTTTCTTGGGCGGGATTTGGTGGAAAAGAAACTTGACACCCGAGAACCTGAACAATTTTTTGCCTTAAAAAAAGCTTCGGGACAGTTGCCCCACGGAACTGTAGGTACCTGCATTTATGACAGAATCAGTCAGGAGACAGACCAGTTTGTAAAAAAAATACAGCCATATATACAGGGAACAGCTTTGAAGCCTTTGGAAGTGGATCTGAGTTTAAATGGTTTCAGACTGAACGGAAAAATTGATGCGATTTATCCTGAAAGACTGGTTCATTATCGTTATGCAAAAGTAAAGTCCTCAGATCGTATCAAAACATGGATTCATCACCTGGTTCTGAATTGCAGGAACGGTTCAGGTTACGGGGCTGACAGCAAATATCCCCGGTTCAGTATGCTTGCAGGTTCGGATTCAATGTGGAAATATGAGCCACTGGAAAACAGCGAAGCGATTCTTGAAACCCTCTTGGAAAAATACTGGGAAGGGCTGAAAAAACCTCTTCATTTTTTTCCAAAGACCTCTTGGGAATATGCGGATATGATTCTCGGAAAAAGTAAGTCCTCTGAAGCTGCGTTGCAAAAAGCACAAAATGCCTGGACAGGAGGCGATTGGAGTTCCGGTGAAATTGAAGAAGATTTCTATTTTCAGCTTTGTTTTGAACACGCAAACCCCCTTGACTCAGAATTTCAGAAAACTGCATTGGAAATTTTTGAACCGCTTATAAATGTTCAGGAAGAGGTATCGTCTGTTGAATGATGAAGCGAAGCTTGCCGAAGGGGGGATGCTCGTTTCGGCAGGCTCAACGACCGGCTGTTTCGACAGGCTCAACGACCGGTCGCACGACAGGCTCAACAGCCGGTCGCATCGACAGGCTCAACAGCCGGTCGCATCGACAGGCTCAACAGCCGGTCGCATCGACAGGCTCAACAGCCGGTCGCACGACAGGCTCAACAGCCGGTCGCACGACAGGCTCAACGACCGGTCGCACGACAGGCTCAACGACCGGTCGCACTCACCCGCCCGGCCCCTGAGCTTCCTCCAACCTTAGCCCCCTGAGCTTGTCGAAGGGGGGAAAATTTTTTAGTATATTTAATATGTTATAATCAGAAAAACTTTTATCCAAGTACTTATCTCGAAATTTCCTGAAAGAGCAACATTATGCTGACTGACCTTCAAGGACAGATCGAACGTATTACATACACCAACGAAGAAAACGGCTATACCATTGCCAGACTGAAGGTCTATGGGCACCGGGATTTGGTGACCGTGGTGGGAAACCTGATGGCTCCCAACCCCGGAGAAATCCTCAAAATGAAAGGCGAATGGACCAGCCATCCCAAATATGGCGAGCAGTTCAAAATTGTTTACTATGACACTGCTGTTCCGGCCACGGTTTATGGCATCCGAAAATATCTTGGCTCCGGTCTGATCAAAGGAGTAGGCCCCATCATTGCGGAGCGCATCGTCAATAAGTTCGGAGAAGAAACACTTGATATCATAGAAGATGACATCGGAAATCTGGCCAAGGTCGAAGGCATTGGAAAGAAACGCATCGCCATGATCCAAAAAGCATGGGATGATCAGAAAGAGATTCGGGAGGTCATGGTCTTTCTGCAAAGCCACGGTGTCAGTTCAGGCTATGCCACGAAGATATTCAAGCAATACGGAAACGAGTCCGTTGCAGTGGTGAGAGAAAATCCCTACCGCCTGGCAATGGACATCTTCGGAATCGGCTTTATCACCGCGGATCGTATTGCCGAACAGTTGGGGTTTGCCAAAGATTCCCCGTTACGGGCCGAAGCCGGGGTGCTTTATGTTCTCCATCAGCTTTCAGATGAGGGGCATGTCTATTATCCGTATGAGCCGCTTATAGAAAAAAGCAGGGAAATCCTTGAGGTTGACAGGGAGATTGTTGCCAATGCCCTTGCCACCGGCGTTGTTGAGAAAAAAATCGTGATCGAGGATCTGAATGAGGACCTTGAGGAATTCAGGATAAACAACAAGGCGATTTATCTGGCAAAGTTCCACACCTGTGAGACCGGTATTGCCAGACGATTAAAGCTGCTGGTAAACGCTCCCAAGTCCGTTCGTGAGGTGGATTCGGAAAAGGCGGCTGAGTGGGTGCAAAAACAACTGGCAATTCAGTTGGCGGAAAAGCAGGCCGAGGCCATACAATGCGCGATTGAAAGCAAAGTCATGGTTATCACCGGAGGTCCCGGAACAGGTAAAACCACCATTATCAATGCCATATTGAAAATTTTTTCCAAACTGAACGTAAGGATCATGCTGGCCGCGCCCACGGGCAGGGCAGCAAAACGCATGACCGAAACCACGGGGTATCAGGCAAAAACCATTCACCGGATGCTTGAATACAGCATTGCAAAAGGCGGTTTTCAGAAAGATCATGAAAAACCCTTAAATTGCGATCTGCTGATTGTGGATGAGGCCTCCATGATTGACACTGTCCTGATGCATCATCTGCTGAAAGCCATTCCGCCCCGGGCCACATTTATTCTCGTGGGAGATGTGAACCAGCTGCCTTCTGTGGGCGCGGGAAATGTTCTCAATGACATTATTGCTTCGGATGTCGCACCTGTGGTGGAGTTAAACGAGATATTCCGTCAGGCCAGGGAAAGCCAGATTGTCATGAATGCTCACAAGATCAATAATGGCAGGATTCCGTATTTTGACCCGAATTTACCTAGGACTGATTTTTATTTTATTCAGAAAGAAGACCCTGAAAAAGTCCTGGATATTATCATGAGACTGGTAAAGGAGCGAATCCCCGGCCGCTTTGGGTTTGATCCGGTTGACGATATACAAGTCCTTACGCCCATGCACAAAGGCATTGTGGGCGCGGCAAATCTGAATATGCAATTGCAGCGGACGCTCAATCCCGGAGAAAATGGCGTGGTGCGGGGGGATCGGAACTATCGGGTCAATGACAAGGTGATGCAGATCAGGAACAATTATGACAAAGAAGTTTTTAACGGGGATATCGGGAGAATCATCCGCATTGACTCAGAGGAGAAAGAAGTCATTATCGTGTTTGACCGCAGAGAAGTCACTTATGATTTTACAGACCTGGATGAGATTGTTCTGGCTTATGCGGTTTCTGTGCATAAATCCCAGGGATCCGAATATCCGGCGGTGGTGATCCCCATCCTCACCCAGCATTTTATCCTCTTGCAGCGTAATCTGATTTACACGGCAGTGACCAGGGGACGGGAGCTGGTGGTCATGGTGGGAACCAAAAAAGCGTTGGCAATCGGCGTGAAAAATAATAAGACCCAGAAACGGTTTACTTATCTGAAACATCGCCTGCGCTGATGATCGTCAGATGCCTGACACTGCCTGTTATCAGGGTTCGGACAATTTCCGAAGCGCCCGAACTGACCGGACATAAATCCTTCCTGCAACTCCTCTGATTATAACGGATTTAGGGGAAGCTGTTAAAGCCCCGCGGGGCGACATAAGTACCTAACCATAAATTTTCGATATTTGCCCGGAAAAGAAACCCGGGTTTTTTCCCGGAATGACCCGCTGCCCATGACGGAAAAACCCGGGGTTCTCCTTTTCTCGGAAAAAAAGATGTATAAAAAACTTTTGCTCCGGACTTATTTATAGCATTCATCATGCCGGACTGACAAAGCCCCGTAAGGGCGGCAAATCTCCTGCTGCAAATATGCCGCCCTTACGGGGCTTTGTCGGCCCTTCCCTAAATCCGTTATAATCAGAAAATATATTCTTTAAAAAGGTAAGCCACCGGCGCTGCAAACAGCAACGCGTCAATACGATCCAGAATGCCGCCATGTCCCGGGAGGATCACGCCTGAATCTTTGACACCGGAGAAGCGTTTGAATTCGGATTCAAACAAATCTCCCACCTGTCCTGCCGCACCGACCAGGAGAAAAAACAGGATACTTGTGCCCCAGGAGAGCGAGGAGAGAAAAAAGACCTTGAAAATTCCGCCGATCCCCACATTTGACACAAGCCCGCCAAGGGATCCCTCGATGGTTTTTCCCGGGCTTACCGAAGGGCAGAGCTTATGATTTCCCCAACGCCTGCCCGTGTAAAACGCTCCGATATCACCGGCAAAGACAATACATAACAGGAAAAATATCCACGTCATGCCATCTGTCCCGTTTCGGATCAGAACCAGGAAAGAAAGTAACAGCGGAATATAGGTCATGCCCTGAACCTGTTTTGCCACGTTCTCCAATATAAACGGATCCGATTTAAACTGGGACAGGGAAAACAGGGCGGAAAGAATCAGATTCAGCGCAACCACGCCTAAAATAAGATCATAAGCATTTCTGTAAGCAGCCCAGATGATGAGCGGTCCCAGAAACACGGCCAGGACAAGTATGAGACCGGATATTGTTTTGCTTTTCGGATTAAAAACAATACGGAAATATTCACACAAGCCGATCAGGCACACGACACCGATAAGCATGGCAAAAAAAATCCCCCCTTTGTAAATCAGGAAGATGAGAAAAGGGAGGGCTGTAAGAGCTGTGATCCAACGTTTTAAGTGCATAAGATTAAAGGAGTGAGAAGTGATTAAAAGTGAAAAGTGAGAAGTGAATATTGAGAATTTACCACTTCCCACTTCTCACTTCCTCAGACTTTGCCGAACCTGCGTTCACGCTGCTGGTAGGCTTTCAGAATCTGAATGAATTCTTCCTTGCCAAAGTCCGGCCATAAGGTGTTTGTAATATAAATTTCCGAATATGCGATCTGCCACAACAGAAAATTACTGATACGCATTTCTCCGCTGGTTCTGATCAGCAGATCAGGATCCGTCATTCCCCTTGTATAAAGATGATCCGCCACAAGTTCAGGCGTCACCGCGTCAGGATCAATTTCTCCCTGTTTTGCTTTCCTCGCGATGTCCTGAACCATTCTGACGATCTCAGCCCGTCCCCCGTAACTCAGCGCGAGATTAAGAAGCATCCCCTCATTCTTCTCAGTCGTATGAATGGTCTCATACAATAAATCCCGAACGCCATCCGGCAGCCGTTCTGTCTGACCGATTGCATTGAGACGAATGTTGTTATCCATCATCTCCCGGAGTTCTGATTTAAGAAATTTCTTGAGAAGCGCCATGAGGGCAGAAACTTCCAGTTTGGGCCGTTGCCAGTTTTCTGTAGAAAAGGCATACAGTGTCAGAACGGAAATTCCCATCTCACGGGCGGCACGCACAATCTTCCGCACAACGTCCATGCCTTGCTCATGGCCCCTTACACGATTCGCAAGACGTTTTTTTGCCCAACGGCCGTTGCCGTCCATAATTATGGCAACATGAGCGGGAATTTTTGCAGGATCAAGTTCTGCGTATTTATCGGAAAACGTACTAGAATTCAAGGATCTCTTTCTCTTTTTCTTTATAGATTTCGTCTATGCGTTTAACATACTCATCTGTTATTTTCTGCACCTGATCCTGGGCTTTAAACGCGTCATCCTCTGAAACATCTCCGTCTTTTTTCAGACCTTTTAACAATTCATTTGAATCCCGGCGAATATTACGCACAGCAATCTTATAATCCTCGCATGTTTTGTTTACGATTTTCACCAGTTCTTTTCGCCGTTGTTCAGTAAGGGCCGGAATGGAGATGCGTATGATTTTCCCATCATTTGAAGGGGTAAGTCCCAGATCGGATTTTAATACGGCCTTTTCAATATCCTTGATTACGGAAACATCCCACGGCTGTATGGTAATCAGCCGGCTTTCAGGAACAGAAAGCGACGCCATCTGGTTAAGAGGGGTCACCGTACCGTAATAATCAACCCGAATACCATCCAAAAGAGACAGGGACGCACGCCCTGTCCGAACTCTCTTCAATTCATTTTCAAGGGCACTGATCGACTTGCCCATTCTGTCTTTGGTTTCCTCATATATTTCTTCGATCATTGACCTTCACCTCTCATTAAACCGAATTTTATTTGTCAAAACTTCATCATTATGAAAGTGTCAGGTGTTAAGTGTTAAGTGTTAGAAACAAAACATCCTGAAATTTTCATGTTTCATTGTAAGCCTCAATGCAAAACAGGTGAAGCAAATCTCAGATTCGGTAATTAAAAACCCCGTCAGTTAGTGATTCGGGAACCAATGTCCTCTCCGCATACAACGTTTTTTATGTTTCCTTTGTTGTTCAGACTGAAAACCACAAGGGGAAGCTGATTATCCATGGCCAGAGAAATAGCTGTCATGTCCATGACTTTCAACTGACGTTCCAGCGCCTCCATGTAAGTGATATTTTTTACAAATTCAGCGTCCTTATTCTCAACAGGATCCGAATCATACAGGCCATCCACTTTGGTGGCCTTCAGAAGGATCTCAGCATGAATTTCCTGCGCCCTCAGCACCGCGGCAGTATCAGTCGTAAAATACGGACTGCCCGTGCCTGCTGCAAAAATAACCACCCGTCCTTTTTCAAGATGACGGACAGCCCTGCGAAGGATATAGGGTTCGGCCACTTCGTGCATGGATATGGCGGTCTGCACCCGGGTCTGAATATCCTTTTTTTCCAAAGCATCCTGAAGCGCAAGACTGTTGATGACCGTGGCAAGCATCCCCATATGGTCTGCCGAAGCCCGGTCCATGCCATAGGAACTTGCTGCGATTCCCCTGAAGATATTGCCGCCTCCGACAACAATGGCCGTCTCAACCCCGAGTCCGACTATTGAACCAATCTCATCCGCCACATATTGTATCATTTGCGGACTGATGCCGAAGGAGTGATCTCCCATCAGTGCCTCGCCACTCAGTTTTAAGAGAATTCTTTTAAATTGCGGAAGTGCCAACCGATTGCCCCCCTGATTTAATTGATAATTGATAATTGAATGCACAGCGTTAATTCACAATTGTCAATTATCAATTATCAATTATCAATTCCTTTATTCCCCTAACTGAAACCGGGAAAAACGTTTTATTGTAATATTCTCGCCAGTCTTTCCGATCATTTCGTTCAGATAGTCCGCGATGCTCAGGTCAGGGTTTTTCACATAAGGCTGATTCATCAGGCAGGACTCTTTAAAAAACTTGTTCAGCTTGCCTTCCGTGATTTTATCAAGCATCTTTTCAGGTTTTCCCATTTCAAGGGCCTGGGCGCGGTAAATTTCCTTTTCTTTATTCACGATATCTTCAGGAACATCTTCAGGAAGAATACCCACCGGGTTGGTGGCAGCGATGTGCATCGCTATGTTTTTTACAAATTCCTTAAAGTTGTCTGTCTTTGCCACAAAATCGGTTTCACAGTTTATTTCAACCATCACACCGATTTTTCCCCCCATATGGATATAAGACTCAACCATCCCTTCGGACATGACCCGGCCGGCTCTTTTCTGGGCAGTTGCCAGCCCTTTCTTTCTCAGAAAATCAACGGCTTTGTCCATATCAGTATCGCACTCGGCAAGGGCTTGTTTACAATCCATCATACCGGCACCGGTTTTTTCACGCAATTGTTTTACCATTGCCGCACTAATTGCTGTCATATTAATTACTCTCCTGTCTCTTCTTGCACATCAGATTCTGCTTTTTTCACGTCTTCAGTTGTTTCTTCGGGCTGTTTGCTTTCAACATCTTCTGAATTTTCAGATGCCGTTCTTTTGATGATTTCCACAACCGGTCCCTCGGAACCATCTGAGATAACCTTTCTTTCGCCCGGTTTTAATTCCGCACCGGGCTCTGTGGCTTCAGGCTCTTCTTCTATTTCTTTGTCAGCTTCGGCCTGCCGTTTTTCCTCCAGACGTTCCAAACCCTCAACACAGGCTTGGGCGATTCTGGATGAAATCAGCCGGATGGCGCGGATGGCATCATCATTGCCGGGGATGACATAATCAATCTCATCGGGATCACAATTGGTATCAACAATCCCTACAATGGGGATGTTCAGGCGTCTTGCTTCGCGAATCGCAATGGCCTCGTTTTTGGGGTCAACAACAAACATTGCCCCGGGAAGCTTTGTCATTGTGCGGATGCCGCCCAGGTTATTGTCAAGCTTGATCTGTTCTTTTCCAAGTTTTATTCTCTCTTTTTTGGGAAAGAGATTGATCGCGCCGTCTTCCTGTATGTCATTCAGGTAATTCAGGCGGTCTATGCTTTGTTTGATGGTCTGGAAATTCGTCAGCATCCCGCCCAGCCATCTGTTATGAACATAGTACATTTTGCAGCGATTGGCTTCTTCATAAATCGAATCACGAGCCTGCTTCTTTGTCCCTACAAAAAGGACAGATTTGCCGTTTGCAACGGTGCCAAGGATAAAATCATATGCAGCCTTGAACATCCGAACGGTTTTCTGAAGGTCTATGATGTAGATACCGTTTCTTGCCCCGAAGATATATTGCTTCATCTTGGGGTTCCAGCGTTTGGTCTGATGACCAAAATGAACACCTGCTTCAAGCAGTTCCTTCATTGTTACATAAGCCATTCACTTTCTCCCTTTCATCGGTTTTTCCACCGCCCCCGTCTTTCCTGGTTCCGACTTTTTTACAAAAAAAAGCACCGGGAAACAGGTCCGGGGGCGTGTGAGGTTTTCATATTATTTTGATTTGTTAAAAAAAATACTATCAGTTTTCAGCGTCGAGTTTCGTTCCTCTGTGTTGCTCACAGCATCAGATATTTCCGCACTCGCCCCGTTTTTTTGCGTCCGGGGTGATGGTGATTGCTATGGTTTTTTATTGAAATTACCTGATTGAACTTCAGCCACCAAATCTTCCAAAAAGGGATTACCCAGAAACTTAGGAATTTTCCAAAAAATAATCTGCCCGAAATGTAGGGTGGGTGCAGCGAAGCGAAACCCACCAGACAGCGCTCATCTTCAGCACACCTCCTTCTGTAACCAAGCCAAAGGAATCACCATCAGAACATAAAATATCTGAGTTGAAAAATGACATTCCAGTGCAATCGTCTCTCCAACTGATATCAGATATGAACTAAATTTTACTCTGACAACAAGTTTCAGATTTAGACAGCAACAGGCCGCATAATGAACAAGCGGGCATGAGCTGAGGCAGTTTTAAGATCACCACAGCGAAGCGCATTACGCACATCATCAAGATTAAAAGCGTCTTGAAGAGATAAATATGGAGACCATCCGTCCTCGGTATCTATCAGCTCCACCTCCACCTCCGCCACATATTCTCCTTCGTGAATATATTTGATTTGTTTACGTTTTTTCATTTTTTACGCTCCGTAAAAGTGACGTTCCAACGAGATGGGTCCGGTCTGTAGGCTGTTATCAATACAGCGGGATCATCGCAGCCTTTTGGTATGCCCCAAACTGCATGAACAGGTTGATTATTCTTATCAGCCTGAAGCAACAGAACTGTGGCACCCTTGGGAAAATCAGGATAGTCTTCGATAAGGACAGCACTTCCTATTCCGCCCACTATTTCACGAGCAGTCAAATCATCATTTATGAGTTCATCATATCCGTGTTCTGATATTCGTACATCTCCTGCTTCAACCAATTTCTTAATCTTTAATTAAAGTGTCGCTCAATCATTTTTCCGAGAGGTCGGCCAAAAGCTGATTCGATTTTTCGCCCAACATCAGTCATAATCTAAGTTTGCAGATGATGGTTGTCAGAATGTGCTTTGCAGGAAATTAATATCTGAATTAAATAAACATCAAATAACAGCCAGCTTGCAACCCAACGCATTAACAATTTTGCTAATGGTTTCAAACCTCGGATTGCCATCTTCCGAAAGAGAGTTATAGAGAGTGGCACGAGTAACGCCTGCCCGCCTTACCACCTCAGACATCCCTTTGGCCTTTGCGGCGATGTTCAACGCATGGATAAAGTCGGAAGTATCACCGGTGCTGACAACTTCTTGCAGAAATCCCTGAATATCTTCATCAGTTTCCAAATGCTTGAAAATATCAAACATTCTGACTTTTAACGACATCGCTTACTCCAGTTCGTTAAGAAGTTGCTTGGCTTTTTCAATGTCTCTGCTTTGGCTCAATTTATCTTCACCAGTGATGCCGGTTTTTTTTTCAGAAACCGTGTCATCTCGCTCGCCCCTCTTCCGAAAGACGTTTTGTTTTCGCCGGAAACCATGTCGTCTCGCAAAGCTGTTCATCTCGCCGAAAACCCGGATGCCTCGCGACCCGGAGCCTTGTCATGTGTCATTCCGAGTGATCAGACTTTCACAGGAAAAAAATAAAATAACATAGAGTTAAACGGCAGCAGAGGCTGGAGTTTGCGGCCCCTCCGCGTTGTCCGATTAAACGACTTTTTGACTGGCGTTTTTATCATAACACTATTTATCAATTCCGAGTTGAAAACACAATGCGTTAATAATTTCTTCCTGTATTATTAAATTGTTGAGATGACCTAAATTCCTTTTCAATCTTTTCTTATCAAGAGTCCTGATTTGATAACAAAGTACGATAGATTCCATTGATAATCCACCGATACCAGGAGAAATTAATACTTCGTTAGGATAAATTCTTCTATTCGATTTTCTCGAAGTAATAGGCAACACATTTATAACAGGCAATATTTGGTTTATTTCTTCATCGCTTATTACCAAAACCGGACGAGTCCTACCTTGTTCAGAACCAATTGTCGGGTCTAAATTTGCTAAGAAAACATGCCACTGATATTCCATATTATTCCCGTTATGCTATATCAATCGCCTTAAAATCTTCTGAAATTTCATTTAAATCATTTAAAAAATGAGAATCCTGCATAGCGTCTTTCAATTTGTCAAGTTTAGATTGTTTTGTTTCTTTGTTCATAAGTATAATTACTTCAGCTGTTCCATTTTCAGGAATATGTTGAGGAACTTTAATCAATATTTCACGATTCTTAGGGATTTTTACTTTCTGTCTTATTGCTTCCATAACATATTATCCTATTATAAATATTCAATCCATTGGATTTGAAGGGAATTATTGTAGCCAGCCAACGACCGAAATGAGCGGCAAAAAAAGGCGGATTGACCAAGGCGTTTCATTTCAGAGCCCGCAGCTTTTTTGTCCGCTCCATTGATGAGTTAGGCGATTGTTACGAGCCTTGTTGTTTCGGTTCTCTATATAGCTTTAATTTTTCTAAATATGAAAGAATATGCTGAATTCGTTTCGCTCCCACCCCTTCGATTTCAAATAATTTATCTTTTAACCGA
This sequence comes from Desulfonema magnum, assembly GCF_017377395.1. GTDB lineage: Bacteria > Desulfobacterota > Desulfobacteria > Desulfobacterales > 4be13 > Desulfonema_C > Desulfonema_C magnum. The sequence goes on from NZ_CP061800.1 coordinate 3,949,643, forward strand.
TTTTGCAACCAATATTGACGATTATCTGACGGAGATAAAGATGTTTCATTTTGCATTTCTCTTTCTATCAATGTGACACACTCTAAAACCCGAGTTTTGATTTTTAAGAGTGCATTCTTCGTTTTTGTATTATCTTCGTTGCTTATTCCAAGACGGTGATCATCTGGAAATTATTAAACCTGATACTTTTATTCAAATACACCCTTTTTAGGTAGTACCGCCTGAAGCCGGAACTACGAACTTAAATCAGACAGATTTTAATTCTTTCCCATAGCTAAACGGAATTTTAGCAGCCTGTATGATAAAACGCAAAGCTTCATTAATCGATTCGTCGGTAGGAAAAAACTCTGTGACATCTGAGTCAAGCAAAAGTTTCAACATACAAACGCAACGCAGTTTGTATTTGAGCTTCCCAATCTTCGCTTTCTGCTTTAAACCATTGCAATAAATTTTCATCCAATTCAACTGTAACCGTTACTCCGGAATGGGTATTGTTTATTTATCAAGTGTTATTTTTCATAATGAAATCGGCATGAAATAATGGTCAGTTTATCTTCGGAAACACCGTACACAAGCCTGTGTTCGGAATTAATTCGTCGTGACCAGTAACCGCTTAAATTAGCCTTCAATGGTTCTGGCTTTCCGGTTCCCTCAAACGGGCTTCTCTTTATCTCTTTGATGAAATTATTTATTCTTTTCAGGAGTTTTCTGTTATTTTCCTGAAACCATAAATAATCTTTCCATGAGGCTTCGGTAAATATTACCTTCATACTTCAATCAGTTCTTTTTCAAATGTCTTACCTTCGTTTGCCTCTTGTATTGAATTACGAAGATGTTCCGCATTCGCAGGGTTGGATAACAGATACAATGTTTCCTGCCATGAATTGAATTCATCCAATGACATCAGGACTGCTTTCTCACCTTTGTCATTCAGCAAAATCGCCGGCTCCGCGTCCGCAACAATCTGTTCTATCAGATTATCCAAATTTTTGGATGCCTGAGCTGTCAGAACAGCATTCATATCTGACTCCTTATGTGTGTGTATATGGTAACGTCGCAAATTACCGGCGGTAAAAAGCATAGTGAGCGATAGCAAAAGTGCGCTTTTTGCCGTCCGAGTGAATTTGTCTTGTTAGGTTCATATTTCTTTTGCAAAGTTTCTGGCGGCGATGCTCAACGCATGGATAAAGTCGGAAGCATCACCGGTACTGGCAACTTCTTGCAGAAATCCCTATCTTCATCGATGCGCTCCGTCCGTCTGCTACAACGCCAACTTAACTGATTTTTTTGTTATTCTCCGAATTCCACATTAAAAAATCGTTCTTTTTTACTTACGAAATGATATTCCGCTTCCAAATCTGTTCTTACTGTAAGATATTTTGCCGCCAACTTAAAATCAAAATCAAATGTTTCTGTATAAATGTTTTTCAAAGTGTACTTTTGTATTTTGTTGGAGATGAATCGTCTGCTTTCAAATATAGCACCGAGCCTGCTGTCACTCGAAAACCACAGCGAATTTCTCAATAAATCGGAATCAATTTCGACAATGTTGCCTTCAAAGGTAACAATTAACTCTTTAATTTTTTCAGATTGTTGGGAAAGATTTAAATTTGTTTTTGCATCAGCCGGAATCGTTTCTGCTTTCACTCCGCCTGAGCCCGAATTATGCTGGACATTCCTTTCTATGATCTTTAATGTTTTTGCTCCCATTTTCCCCAAAAGAGTTATCAGTTCGTCATCTTTTTCCAGGGCAAGATTTTTGTGGTAATGTTCAAGCCGGGCAAGACGTCCCCCGTCATAAGGATGAAGCGTGTATGTTCCGATAGAAAGATTGCTGGTTTTAGGATATTTTTCCCGAGCCTTTTCAATAGAGATGATTTCCAGATTCTCCGATTGTTCGGAAATATCTTTTGAAAGGATAGGGATGACTTCTTTGACGAATTCTTTATTTTGTTGATAATGAAGAAAATCCTCTTTCCATATGCGTCTTGATTTACGGTATAAGATAGTGTCATGTCTTTTGAAAAAATTTCCCAAATTGCAGGTCTGAAGTGAAAAAGATTGTTTTATAACTTCATCAGCTTCAGAAATATCTTCATGTATAACTTTAACAATTTTCATTTGATATTTTTTAGGAAATATGTTTTTTCATCGCTCTCTATTATTAAGCTACCTAACATTAATATAAGCGGCGGGGCTTTTTCCGTCCGCTATCGCCGGGCTATCTGGCTGTTTGTCATCAGGCAGCTTCTTTAAGTTTTTGAATATTTTCATCTGATTTTCTTTCAGACCAAAGAATATAATCCGCTTTTTTTATCTTTAAGGCATCTAAATATTCCGGTTTGATATTTCTTTCCTCATTATTAACTACAGCAATAGCTGAAACATCTTTTTTTGATACTCTTTTTCTTGTGATAATTATATCGTCCCATGCATATAAAAACGTGGTTAATGTAGTCTTATTCAAATAATTGATAGCTCTTAAAACCTTTTCTGTATTTCTTCCTGCTATTAAAAAGTCGAAATTGAAATCTATTCCTGAAACGCCGGCAAACTTAAAATCTTTCGTATATATTATACCTAATTCAATCAGATATTCCTCGACATCATCTTTAAATACCGAAGCGACATTCTCTTTCGATAACATGAACATGTCATTTATTCCTATTAATGCTTCCAGAAATAAATGTTTACGCTTAGGGAATTCTTTTAATACGCAATCAGCCTGCAATTCAAGCCCGTTGAAGCTGACACCGAAATTAACAAGAATACTGTCAAAAATTCTTCTTCTGCTGGGAGACTTTGAAATATTAATCCCTATGGTTTCCAAATTATTCACGGTAACACCGTCGTCAGAAAATAATATTCTGTCTCCGACGACTTTTATATAAACCTCTATCATATCATTAAACATGCCAGTAAATGGCGTGCTTATGAGGGACCATCCTGTCTCATGATCATGTTCGGTTACTGTATTATCTTTAAGCCATTTATAATATGAATTTAAAAGTTTTTCAGTATTCATAGATATCCCCCTATCTGAACAATGGCAAACTGAATGATAATTCAGATTTCAAATTTATTTCTTTTTGAAAACTTTTAACAGCGTCTTCTATATCACTGACTGATGATATCTTTTTAACAGGAAACCCGTATTCGTCAAGAGGCATAGCCCATTTTATATCATAACCTTCAAAATAGATATGTATGTGAGGTTCGTTTATATCAAATATTTTGCCAACATATTTATGTAAAATATCAGGAACATTTTCAGTAATGTTTTCCGGATTCTTATGTCTGCCTTTATAGTCTAATCTTAATAAGCCTACCGTGTTAAAATGGTGGTGATTTGTAAGTTTGAATTGAATTTTATCGCTTTGAGTAATTTGTAATTTAAATTTCAGCTTATCGTCATTTTCAGAGTAAAGGTTTAATATTGTTTTGATGTTAGCTAAATCAATAATTTTTGTTTCTGCAATCTTTGGTTCGGCTAAAATATCTGTGACATCTTGTCTTGAGAGCATCTCTGGTCCTACTGTTTTTTTTTCGCTTCTGTGCTTTTCAACTATTTTGAAGAAATCTTCTCTGACAAACTCCGGAGAACCGCTTTATTTATAATCGCTTTGGTATCAACGGGGTATTGTCTTTTTTTTAGTTCATGAAATATCTGAATTGTACTGATTTCATCATGTAATTCATAGTCCTCATAATTACTCGGAGTCTTCATAAAATTTTTCCTCCTTTTGCACACTGATTATACGAATTCGCCCGTCATTGTCTGTATGTGCCAAAATCAGAAGTCTTCCGTTCTCTGATAACCCGCTGGTGATAAGTACCTGACCATAAGTTTTCAATATTTGCCCGGGAAGAAACCCGGCTTTTTTCCCGGAATGACCCGCCGCCCGTGAAGGAAAAAGCCGGGTTTCTCAGCGGTTCTCGGAAAAAAGATATATAAAAAACTTTTGCTCAGGTACTTATATCGCTCCTCATCACTTGAATGCTCCTCATCAACAACTGTTATAAATTTGGGATCATTAAATACTGACTTTGCCTCATCAAATGATACCCGATGTTTTTTTATATTCTTTGCAGCCTTGTTCTTATCCCACTCAAATGAATCCAGATATACCTCAGATTATACAGCAAATATTAAAGCCGACGATTATCCGGAAATCATTAAACCCAATACTTTAATTAAATCCGTTTCAGGTAACTGGTCTGTCTAACATATAATGTATTTATCCGCAACAATTTTTTGAAATCTGAGTGGTTAAGAGCTGTTCCTAACACTTAACACCTAACACCTAACACTTCTTCCTCATATGCACCACCCGGTCATGCCCCGCATAATCTTTTACAAAGACAATCTTCTCATAGCAGCCGCACTTCTCGGCAATCTTTCGGACGTCATCTTTCTGATCATGGCCGATTTCCAGCAGCAAATGCCCGCCTTTGACAAGATAAGCAGGTGCGGAACGGATAATATGCCTTACAGCATCAAGGCCGTCTGTGCCACCGTCCAGCGCCATCATGGGTTCGTATTTGTAAATCTCAGGCTCAAGCTGGCTGATAACCCGGGTGCGGATATACGGCGGATTCGAAACAATCATATCAAAGGGACACAGACCAGGATTTAAAGGGCTGAACCAGTCTCCGGAAAAAAAATGAACACATGCCCCGACATCGTGATTCACAGCATTTTTCCGGGCCAGTTCAGCCGCCTTTACTGAACGGTCACACGCAAAAAAAATACAATCCGGCCGTTCCGACGCCAGCGCGATGGTAATGGCCCCTGATCCTGTCCCAAGCTCCAATATGCGCTGAATCTCTGACTCCGGCAGAACAGAAAGAGCAGTATCAACCAGACGCTCAGTTTCAGGACGCGGAATAAGGACATCTGTTGTCACCGCAAGGTCCGCGGACCAGAATCCCTTTGACCCTACAATATACGCCACCGGCTCTCTCCTGACCCTTCTTTTTATCAAAGCTTTAAACTGTGCAAGCTCATCAGGACAAAGGGGTTTGTCATACTGGAGATACACATCAATCCGCTTTAAATTCAAAGCATGAGCAAGAAGTATCGCTGCATCGGATTTTGGGTTTTCTATATTATGGGATTTAAAATAAGAAATGGTCCAGCTGAGGACTTTACGGACGGTCCATTGAGGCTCCTCAATCTTTGCCTGTGTTTGCATTCTGTAGCGCCTGCGCCTGATAAAAAGTTGTCAGTTCGTCAATGATTCCGTCTATGTCGCCTTGTAAAATGCCTTCCAGTTTGTAGAGCGTCAGTCCGATACGATGGTCCGTCACCCTTCCCTGAGGAAAATTATAGGTTCTGATTCTTCCGCTTCTGTCTCCGGTTCCCACCTGGCTTTTTCGCTGTTCAGAACGCTTCTCATTCTGTTCAGTCACCATTTTGTCAAGAAGACGCGCACGCAATACTTTCATGGCCTTGGCTTTGTTTTTCCACTGGGATTTTTCATCCTGGCATGTGACCACCAGGCCCGTGGGAAGATGGGTAAGACGCACTGCCGAATCCGTCGTATTGACAGACTGCCCCCCCGGACCGGTCGAACGATAGACATCCACCTTGATTTCGTTCGGATCAATATTCAGTTCAACCTCTTCCGCTTCCGGCAAAACCGCCACTGTCACGGCAGAGGTGTGAATACGCCCCTGGGTCTCAGTTGTGGGCACACGCTGAACCCGATGCGTACCGCTTTCATATTTGAACCGGCTGTATGCCCCCTTGCCATGAATCATGGCAATCACTTCTTTCAGCCCGCCGACACCGGTGGAATGCTCGCTCATGATCTCCACTTTCCATCTTCTGGCCTCGGCATACCTGCCATACATTTTAAAAAGGTCGCTGGCAAACAGACCGGCTTCCTCTCCGCCTGTGCCTGCCCGTATCTCAATCAGAACATTCTTCTCATCATTGGGGTCCCGGGGCATCAGAAGCTTTTTGAGATTATCCTCAAGCTTGTCTTTCTCAAAGGTGAGGGTTTCAATCTCGTCCCGGGCCATCTCTTTTATATCGGGGTCTGTGTCCTTTAACAGTTCTCTGCTGTCATCAATATCTTTTACAATTTTCTGATGCTCTCTGAAAACCGTTACAATCTTGTTAAGGTCAGCATGCTCCCGGGAATATTTCTGGTATGCTTCGCGGTCCTTAACGATTTTCGGATCACTTAAAAGCGTTTCAATCTCTGAAAAGCGTGCTTCAACTCCTTTTAATTTATCAAACATATATTACTCGGACTGCTTCTTCTGAATGTTTGCGTATTCCTTGCCATATTTCCTGTGAAAGCGCTCAATCCGACCCGCAGTATCAATCAGTTTTTGCTTACCTGTAAAAAAAGGATGACATTTTGAACAGATTTCAACTCGGATATCTGATTTTGTTGATCCGACTTTAAAAACATTTCCACATGCACACTTTGCCTCTGTCTGAACATACTTAGGATGAATACCTTTTTTCATTCGCTTTTTTCAACTCCTTTTTCATATTTTTTCAGAAACCATATATTCCGGTTTTTTCCGCTATGCATTCATTGCATTCAGAAATTCCTTATTATCCTTGGTTCCGTTCATTTTTTCAAGCAAAAATTCCAAACTGTCAACAGGATTCAATGAGGAAAGAAGTTTTCTTAAAATCCAGGTCCGATTCAGGATATCCTGAGTCAGCAGAAGTTCTTCTTTCCGCGTGCCTGATTTCTTAATATCAATTGCAGGAAACAGACGTTTGTCGGAAAGTCTCCGGTCCAGCTGAAGTTCCATATTGCCGGTTCCCTTGAATTCTTCGAAAATCACCTCGTCCATGCGGCTTCCCGTATCAATAAGGGCGGTTGCAATAATGGTAAGACTTCCCCCTTCCTCGATATTTCTGGCAGCCCCGAAAAAACGTTTGGGACGCTGAAGCGCGTTTGAATCCACACCACCTGAAAGAATCTTTCCGCTGGGAGGCACAACAGAGTTATATGCACGCGCGAGACGGGTAATGCTGTCCAAAAGAATCACCACATCTTTCTTATGTTCCACCAGACGTTTGGCCTTGTCAATCACCATCTCAGCCACCTGGACATGCCTTTCCGCAGGCTCATCAAAAGTGGAGCTGATGACTTCCCCCTGCACGGACCGCTCCATGTCTGTGACCTCTTCAGGACGTTCATCAATCAGCAAAACAAACAGCACTATATCCTTGTGGTTGTTTGTGATGCTGTTGGCAATAAATTGTAAAAGCATTGTTTTTCCTGACCGGGGAGGAGACACAATCAGACCCCGCTGACCAAAACCAATGGGAGTCAGCAGATCCATGATTCGGGTGGAGTAGTTTTCCGGGTCGGTTTCAAGGGCTATTTTTCTGTCAGGATAAAGAGGAGTGAGGTTGTCAAAGAGTATCTTTTCCCTTGCCACTTCCGGGTCTTCATAATTTATAGCCTCTACTTTCAAAAGCGCAAAGTATCGTTCCGATTCTTTTGGCTGACGGATCTGGCCTGATACCGTGTCACCAGTTCTCAGGTTAAAACGGCGTATCTGGGAAGGTGATACATAAATATCATCCGGGCCTGGCAGGTAATTGGAAGTCGGGGCCCTCAGAAATCCGAATCCGTCCGGCAGTATTTCCAGTGTGCCCTCCCCGAATATCAAGCCATTCTTTTCGATATGAGCCTGGAGCAGGGCGAAAATAAGCTCCTGCTTTTTCATCCCGGCAGCCCCCTCGATGTTGAATTCTTTGGCTATCTGGGTCAGTTCGCTGATTTTTTTGTCTTTAAGTTCTACAATGTTCATGAAACATTACTCCGCTAAGTTAATTATATTTTTCCGGTTGTCCTTCCGGAAGTAAGAGCATATTCGAAAAGAAAGAACACTCTGTTTTTCTGCTTTGGATAATAGAAAACGACAGATAAACTCCGTACAGCTTGCGCTGACCGGAGTCTGATTTATAATCGCCCTGTACAAGGTGATTGACGGACCGGATCTGTTTTTTTGACTATTAGGAGAAATATGTGTGCGTTGTGATTTACGTCAGAAGATTTTAATAATGGTATTCTCACTAACAGGCGGGCTTAATGCCTTGATCTAACATAACTGATTATACGATGATTTTATGACTTGTCAAGACCTTTCGATATTTTTTATGCGTTTTTGATAAAATATCCTGCAAACGAACGCAAATGACAAACTATCTCAATTTAATCCGAAATAAATACCTGAATCTGAAATTTCTGTATCTTTCCGATAGTTACCGGACTCAGATAAAAAAGTGTCAGTTATTCACGGCCGAAGATGGCACAGCTTGATAATGATATTTTAATTCTTATCATTAAAATATTACGGATTCTGAAAGATTTTAAAACCTCGGATAATTCCCCGAAGAGACACATCAGGGATGGCATCCTGCGCCCATCTTCCTCGGAATCATTTATCTCTTTGTCAAAAAAGTGCTTGACATAAGTTAGGCAGCTCATTATAAGTTCGGCTTTCCAAAGATAATAAGCCGCGGATTATCTGTTTTGGCTGAAGCATATTTTCAATTATACAGCAAATCATAAAATATGTGCGAAAATTACAAAAAATCGGATAAGAAAAAAAAGCAGCACCCTTTGTTATACGAATTTCCTGTAATTTTTTATTCTTAAAATTGAACTGTTATTTAATATTTTTTTTACGGAGGTTTATGACATGGCCCGATTAATGATGCGAAATATGGATGATAATCAATCCGGAACCATATCTGCTGTAAAAGTGAGTGGTGAACTCGGAAGGCGTATCCGAGATATGGGGCTTGTTCCCGGAACAGATATCAGAGTCCAGGGCAGAGCGCCGCTGTACGACCCTGTGGCCCTGAGAGTAAGAGGATTCACACTGACCCTGAGAAACAACGAGGCAGAACACATTGAAGTTGAGGTATGTTGAAAAATATGGAAGCAACAATCGCCTTAGGCGGAAATCCGAATTCCGGCAAGACGACCCTTTTTAACGAACTGACCGGAGCCCGCCAGCATGTGGGAAATTACCCGGGAGTCACGGTGGAAAAAAAGGAAGGCATCTATATTCAAAATGAATATCATATGCGCATTGTGGATCTTCCCGGGACCTATTCTCTCACCGCGTATTCCGTGGAAGAGGTTGTTGCCAGGGATTTTCTGGTGAATGAAAAACCGGAAGTCATTATCAATATCGTTGATGCCTCCAACCTGGAACGAAACCTCTACCTGACACTCCAGTTTCTTGAACGGGGTATTCCCATGTGCGTGGCGCTGAATATGATAGATGTGGCCAAAAGCCGGGGAATTAAAATAGATGAGAAAAGACTTTCCAAACTGCTGGGGGTTCCGGTTATCCCTATTATCGCCCGTAACGGCTATGGAAAACATGATCTCATGCTCGCTGCCGCCGACCTGTCCGTGGAAAAAAAACAGATGACGCCGCTTCAGATATCCTACGGAGATGATCTGGACCGAACCTTTATTGAGATGGAAAAGGAAATCAGGGCCAATGATTTTCTGACAGGGACTTATCCTGCCCGCTGGACCGCCTTGAAATATATGGAAAATGACGAACTGATTTTGTCCAAAGGTCAGAAACAGAATTCCGAGGTGGCCGCGAAACTTGAAAACATGGTGAAAAATGTATCTGTTCATCTCCAGGAAACTGTGGACACCTACCCTGAAGCTATGATTGCGGATTATCGCTATGGCTATATCAGTTCCATTATCAAACAGGGAATCATCCGAAAAAAAGGGGATGAGCAGAACAGACTTTATACCTCTGATAAGATTGACAGGGTGCTGACCAACCGGTTTATGGGGCCGCTGATCATGCTTCTGGTGCTTCTGGTGCTTTATCAGTTTGTATTTACTTATAGTGAAGTACCTGTGGGATGGGTTGAAAGTTTTTTTGGCTGGCTGGGTCATCTGGCATCTGAAAATTTGGCTGACGGTCTTCTCAGGTCCCTTGTTGTTTCAGGAATTATTGACGGTGTAGGCGGTGTCCTGGGATTTGCCCCTCTGATCATGTTCATGTTTTTCGGTATTTCACTGTTGGAGGATTCCGGCTATCTGGCCAGAGTGGCTTTTATGCTGGACAGGATATTCATGATTTTCGGTCTCCATGGCAGTTCTGTCATGGCTTATATCATATCCGGAGGGATTGCCGGCGGGTGCGCTGTTCCCGGTGTCATGGCAACCCGGACGCTCAGATCCCCCCGCGAACGCCTGGCCACGCTGCTCACCGCACCTTTTATGAACTGCGGCGCGAAACTGCCCATATTTGCGCTTCTGATTGCAGCTTTTTTTTCAGAAAGCAAGGGAACGCTCATGTTCTTTTTCACTCTTATTTCCTGGGGCGGCGCTCTGATTGTCGCAAAATTCCTGCGCCTTACGGTCATCAGGGGAGCGCCGACCCCTTTTGTCATGGAACTTCCCCCTTATCGTCTGCCCACCTTCAAGGGTCTGGTCATTCATACTTGGGAAAGAACTTGGCAGTATGTTAAAAAAGCGGGAACAGTGATTCTGGGAATTTCCATTATTATATGGGCCATGATGACCTTTCCGACTTTGCCGGATTCAAAAGTGCAGGATTTTGAACGTAAGCAAGAGGCACTCAGAGGGGCAGCTCCGTCCGCCATTGTTCTGGAATTTGAATCTGCCGATAAAGGTGCCGAGCTTTCTGCCGAGGCTCAGAAATTAAAAGAACGACTAAAAGTAATTCATTCAAAAAAAGCAGAAACTGCTTTAAGGTATTCCATCGCCGGCCGCATCGGCACTGCCTTGGAAAAGATCACACAATTCGCCGGATTTGACTGGCGTACCAATATTGCCCTGTTAGGCGGCTTTGCGGCAAAGGAAGTGGTGGTCTCAACCCTGGGCACGGCTTACTCTCTGGGCGAAGTTGATCCTGAAGAAAGTGAGTCGCTTTCCGAAACTTTGGCTAATTCCCCTGCCTGGAGTCCGCTGGTGGCATTCAGTCTGATCATTTTTATCATGTTCTATGCGCCCTGTTTTGCCACGGTGGTATGTATCGTCAAGGAAGCCGGAACATGGAAATGGGGGGTTTTCTCCATGGGGTTCAACACACTGCTGGCTTTCACACTGGCAACCCTGATCTTTCAGGCGGGATCTCTCCTGGGATATTAAAGGATACAAGTTCGTAGTTCCGCCTTTAGGCGGTGAAAAAAGTTCGTAGTTCCGCCTTTAGGCGGTGAAAAAAAGTTCGTAGTTCCGCCTTTAGGCGGTGAAAAAAGTTCGTAGTTCCGCCTTTAGGCGGTTTGATTCGTCCTTCGCACATTTCGGCCGAACCCGCCAACACCGCCTAAAGGCGGGACTACGAACTTTGAGGGGAATACGAACTTTGAGGGAACTACGAACTTTGAGGGAACCACGAACTCGGGCTGGCTATAAATCCGGATCATCCCATCCTTTTCCATAATCAAGCAGAGGATAATCCCTCCAACGTTGTAAGGCTTTCTCCCGTCCGACTTCTTTCAGATATTTTCTGGCACTGGAAAACGGCCAGTCCTGCCATCGCCTCACATACCCGTGATGAACCGGATTGTGAAGAACATAATTCAGTGTTGCCCAGTTATGACGCTCCGAGCGTATTGCCCGGTCGGCGCATCTGTGCCAGCATTTTCGCCCGCGTCGGTTCTCCTCGCCGTTCCAGCGGAAGGATGTCCGCCCGTGCAACTGACCGAGTTCCCCGACAGCCTCCCGGATACGGGGTGTGTCAACATGCAGATGATAATGATTAGGAAGCACGCACCAGGCCAGCACCTGTTCGGCATGCCTTGTCACTGAGCTTAACAATTCCTCCTCGAATTCTGCCATGCGCTCAAAGGTTTTTCCGATAATCGGCTGATGTTCATAGCAGGTTGCACTGATATGATACAGACGGCCCCGGGTTATGCGGTGAGGCGGCCCATGCCAGGGATAACCGCGGGCTTTTCTTCTTTTAATCGCTTCCGCCCGCTGCTCCGGTGTCATTTTTTTCCATTTGTACATTTTTCATTTCCTTTAATACAAGTTCGTAGTTCCGCCTTTAGGCGGCGAAAAAGTTCGTAGTTCCGCCTTTAGGCGGTTTGTGTGCGGATACATCCACCGGAACTACGAACTTTTGAGGTATTCACCGCCTAAAGGCGGAACTACGAACTTTTGAGGCATCCGCCGCCTAAAGGCGGAACTACGAACTTTTTCGCCGCCTAAAGGCGGAACTACGAACTTTGGGTTTGCTCTTTCTTTATCGGAAATCCTTGCGATTATTTTCATATAAACGAGCATGCCCTGCCGGTCACAACGAACCATGAAAGTTTCGCAATTTTTCCTAACACCTAACACCTAACACCTGACACCTGACACCTAACACCTGACACCTGACACCTAACACTTGACACTTTCATATAAACTCCCATGTCCTGCGGACACAACAAAGGATGAAACTTTTGATTTTTGGTTCAAAATGTCATAACTACTCTCAGAATAAATATTTATCAACAATTATAACAGGAAGGACGGTTATGACTAAAAAATCAGACACCCCGATTATTTCAGTAATGCATCCCGTTTGTTGCGGACTGGACGTTCACAAGAATATTATTTCAGCATGTCTTATTACTCTGAATCCCCTTGGCTCGCCGCAATATGAAGTGAGGGAATTCCCGACTTTTACAGACAGCCTTTTCCTTTTAAGGGACTGGCTGACCGACAATAATTGTCCGACAGTTGCAATGGAAAGTACAAGTGTGTATTGGCGTCCGGTTCACAATATCCTTGAAGGACATCTGGATGTTGTCCTGGTAAATGCGCGCCATATAAAAAATGTTCCCGGCAGAAAGACGGATACCGAGGACAGCAGATGGCTTGCCAATCTCCTTCGCCACGGGCTTGTGAAAGGCAGTTTTATTCCGGCAAAGGAAGTGAGACAATGGCGTGACCTGACAACGCTTCGGAAAAATTACACACAGACTCTCGGAGATTACAAGAGGCGTGTTCATAAACTGTTCGAGACCGCCAATATCAAAATCAGTTCTGTGGTGACCGATCTGTTCGGAGTGACAGGACGTAACCTGATCAGTCTCCTTTGTGACGAAGATGCGGATTTAAGCCTTGAAAATATTGAAAAATGTGCGAAAGGAAGTCTCGGTTCCAAAAGTGCGGAACTTCATCGCAGTATTCAGGGTTTTTTTGAAGATCACCATCGTTTTCAGTTAAAACTGCTTATGGATACAATTGAGGCAACGGAGCGGAATATTAAATCCGTAACTGCCCGTCTTGCCAGGCTTATGAGGCCTCATCAGGAAGTTTTGGATCGTCTGGACGAAGTATACGGGATTAACACAGTGGCCGGTCAGTCAGTGCTCAGTCATATAGGATTCACACTGGAAGAATTCGGAAATGAGGCTGCTTTCTGTTCCTGGGCAGGACTTTGTCCCGGAAATAATGAAAGTGCCGGCAAGCGTAAAAGCGGCAGGTCCCCGGTCCGAAATCATCCCTTTAAAACAGTCATGGTTGAAATTGCATGGTCTGCCATTAAGAAGAGGGACTCATATTATAAGGACAAATATTATCGTATAAAATATCGGCGCGGAGCCAAAAAAGCTGTTGTCGCAGTTGCTCACAGCATAGCAAAGGGAATTTATCATATAATAAAATACGGAGAATCTTTTGAGGATCTGGGTAAAGGATATCTTTCCGGCAAAAATCAGGAAAAAAAGATAAACAGACTAAAAAAACAGGCCGCACAGTTAGGATATGACCTGGTTGCTTCCGCTTAACAGAGAATAACCTTAAAATAAATTGAAAACTGTAAAGAATATGAAGAATATACCGAATCCGTTTTTTAACAGGAAAGGATAATAACAGCCTGATGTAAATAAAACTGAAGCACTTCACATTTTAAGGTCGGTGAAAAAATGGCGCCGCGAGCCCGATATAAACATGACCGGCCGGTCACCTGCACAACAAAATGTCAGCTCTTTTAAGAGACTACGAATATAAAACTTTTTTTTCAGGACCGGCCTCATTTTTTAAGAAGTGCGGAAATATTTTAAAAAGTCGTTCGGAGACTACGGGACAAGTGTTTTTTTACTCTGAATATCCGTATTCGGCAATTATTTTATTCAGATAACGAACTAAATTTATTTCTTATTAATTAGAGTTTCATATAAAACACCTTGTAATGATAAGCACAAGGAATTTTGATAAGAAAAGGGATTAAAGAAATCCTTTTCTTATATGAAATTCTTGTAGTTATATAACCCGAATTATATAAGTCAGCAGATCAAAAAAGTTCGTAGTTCCGCGTTTAGGCGGTCTGATTCGCCTTTCGGATACTCCACCTAAACCCGCCTAAAACCGCCTAAAGGCGGAACTACGAACTCTTTCGCCGCCTAAAGGCGGAACTACGAACTCTTTCGCCGCCTGAAGGCGGAACTACGAACTCTTTCGCCGCCTGAAGGCGGAACTACGAACTCTTTCGCCGCCTAAAGGCGGAACTACGAACTCTTTCGCCGCCTAAAGGCGGAACTACGAATTTTTTTGAACTACGAACTCTTTCGCCGCCTAAAGGCGGAACTACGAACTTTTTTCGGTCCGGTCGTTTATGTTTTGTCAGAATTTTTTATAAAAGCTTGAAAAAAAGCGGGAACTGTGATTGTATATGCTTATCATGCGGGAGGGGAGCGACATGCCGGAATCTGTCGGAAGTTTAGCTCAATAATATAAGCAGGTTCCCTATATTTTAAGCTAAAAGTCCGCAATCTGAAACTCATCCCCTGGAATCCGCAATCTCAGGCAGATAAAAAAATTTTACCTGACAATAAATGAGGCATGATAGGCAATGGACGATTTTTCCAGACAGGAAAAACTTGCTGATCAGTACCTTGAGCAGAATAATAAGAAAGCTGCTGTTCATTTATTGTTCAATTTAATTTCAGAATACGCTAAGGTAAAAAATTTTTCAGCAGCAGAGAAGTTAAGGGATAAGCTTTCCGAGGCTGACCCTTGTGCATTGTTTGAAATCATAAAATCCGATGAAATTATTGAGAAAGAAAAAACCGGGCATTTGTATCAGGCGCACCTGGAAATCTGGTCGGAGCTGTATAATGAGATGACGACCGATGAAGCCTGTGCGCTTTATTCTGGTTTGGAAAAAGAAAAATATGATACCAATGACACCATTTTTGAACAAGGTAAGTTTAACGCCAAACTTTATTTTATTGATCAGGGATATTTAAAAAAAATCTGCCACCAGGACAGAAATGAAATTCTGTTGGAAACCCTGGGACCCGGGGATGTTGCCGGAGTAAAAACTTTTTTCGCTATTACAGTTTGTACGACATCGCTGATAACGCTTTCCCAAGTGAAACTCAGTTTTTTAAATAAAGATATCTTAGTCCGATGGCAGGATGAATTTCCCTCTCTTGTGTCAAAACTGAATGAATTTTGCTTTAAGCCGGATGATGTGGGTAAAAAAGGAATCAATCGCAGAGTTCACAAGCGAATTAAGCTGACAGGAAAAGCTGAACTTCACATACTGAATACTTTCGGAAATCCCATAGGAAAATTTTTTCCAGGTAATCTTTCGGACATTTCCATGGGCGGATTATCTTTTATCGTTAAGATGTCAGATAAAAAGAATCCGCCTCTCTTACTGGGCCGAAAACTGGGGGTCAGATTTACGCTTCCCGGAGACAGATATCAAATTGAAATCAGCCAGAAAGGGACGATTATCGGAGTTACGGATCGTCTTTCAAATCATTATTCCGTTCATATGAAGTTTGACAGGATGCTGGATGAGAGCATAAGCAGAATGATAGAACGAATGGTGTCCTCCGAACCTATTGTGACCAGACAAAAATCAGATTCTCCCTTGTTTATTCAGAAGATAAAAAAAATGTTGATTCGTTAGATATCGTCTTGCCCTGTCTTACACATTTTCAACAGATCGAAAAGTTTCCGGGCGGTGCGGAGTACCTCAGAGAAACCCGGCTTTTTCCCCGGACAGGGGCCCGCCCTCTGCCGGAAAACCCCGGGTTCCTTTGCCGTTCCTCTTTGCCCTGTACACGGTCCGAAAACTTTTCGATCTACTGATTTTTACAGTTTTTCCTAACACCTAACACCTAACACCTAACACCTGACACTTAACACCTAACACCTAACACCTAACACCTAACACCTAACACTTTCATAAAATGGTGATAAATGAAATGGATAGAAGCAAAGGTTATTTTTGATCTCTCCTCTGATTCTCGGACTGAAGGCTGGGAACATGAGGAAAAATTTGATCTGATTTCAAATGTGTTTTATGATTTTGGCTTGCAGGGTGTCGTTGTTGAAAGCACGACACCCGAGCCACCCGCGGACTGGGCTGATGATGCTGAGGAGACCCCTGAACATGACGCTGTTACCGGGTATTTTCCAAAAAACGAAGTCTCGGAAAAAAAATGCGAAATCCTGGAACAGGAACTGATACGTCTGAAACAGAAAAACGGGATTATCACCCGGATTGTTTATCGTGAAATAGACGAAGAAGACTGGGCAGAATCGTGGAAGGCGTATTTCTGGCCTGAGAAAATAACTAAAACCATTGTTGTAAAACCCACATGGCGGGAATATTTCCCGCTTGAAAATGAGATTGTTCTTGAAATAGATCCGGGCATGGCCTTTGGCACCGGCACGCATCCCACGACGGCCTTATGTCTCCGAATGATTGAGAACTATCTGAAACCAGGAGATTCTTTTTTAGATATCGGAACAGGATCGGGGATACTCATGGTGGCAGCGGCAAAGCTCGGAGCGGATAAGGTCTGCGGAAGTGACAGCGACGAAGTCGCCGTGGAAGTCGCCCGAAAAAATTTAATACTGAACCGCATAAACACAGAAAGATTCGGGCTTCTGACCGGAAATCTTGCGGACGAGGTGGAGGATCAATTTGATCTTGTCACTGCCAACATCCTATCCCAAGTCATTGTTGTTTTGCTGGACAGTGTCAAAAAAACACTGAAAAAAAATGGTATTTTTATTTGCTCCGGAATTATTGAAAAAAATAAGGACACTGTTGTGGAAAAAATGAAAGCGGTGGGGTTCAGGATATTAGAAATACAAACAGATCAGGAATGGGTTTCAATTGCAGGAAAGGTGGAAAATTAGCCACGCAAGGGGACAAAGCGCACTCTCCGGCTAATTCTTTGCGCTTTGCCCGCTCTGCATATTCCTCACTTTTTACTTGCCCCGGCCGGAAGAATAACGGTAAAGGTTGTGCCTTTTCCAGGCTCGCTCTCCAGAGAGATGACACCGCCCAGGGAATCCACAAGTCCCTTGACAATAGGGAGTCCGAGCCCTGTGCCAGTAATGTATCTTGTTTTTTCGTTTTTGACCCTGAAAAACCTCTCAAAAATTTTTTCCTGATGTTTGGGGTCTATCCCAAATCCGTTATCTGCCACCTGAACACGCACCCGCTGGTCCGTAGCTGACATATCTGCCAGGGAGGCCTCCGCAAGATCAGCCTTTACATGAATCTTTCCGCCATTCTGTGTGTAATTGATGGCATTGGCGATCAGATTGCCAAAAATACTTTCCAGGGCAATGGGGTCTGCTGTGATGCAAGGAAGGGGATATTCCGGAAATTCTGATGTAAGAGTCTGTTCTTTGGCATCTGCCCTCGCACTCAGAAACTCCACAATGTTCTTCAGCAGATCATCAATACGAACAGGTTCAGGTTCCTGGGCAACCACCCCTGACTCAATGCGTGACAGATCCAGCAGGTCTCCGATCACGGAAATCAGCCCCCGGGTTTTTTCTTTGGCTCGGGAGAGAAGATGCTGATCTCTCTCGGAAAATTCTTCCACCACATCGCTGAGTACCAGAGCCAGTTGTTCATGAATCGTGGAAAGCGGGGACCGGAGTTCGTGAGACACCTTTGCCACAAACTCAGATTTGAGCTGGTCCAGCACCTTCATTGCCGTGATATCCGCAAGATTTATCACAGCTCCCAGACATTCTTCATCCTCTCCGATGACCGGCCTGCCCCGGGCAAGGAGATATTTTTTATCGGACAGGGCCAGTTCATATGTGGGAATCTCTTCCGAGTCCGTATGGCTGCCCTGAGATATTTCCATGACAAGCTTACAAAATGCGTCATCTGCCACATAAGCTTCTATGCGATCTCCCGGAAGACGGCTCGGGGATGCGCCGATATGTCTCAGAAAAGCCGGATTCATCAGCACAACACGCCCCTGGGCATTGGTGACCACCACGCCGTTGGGAAGATATTCGATAATGGTGCGGATACGGCTCTTTTCAGTATCAAGGTCAAGCAGGGTCTTTCTCCGCTCCTGTTCCAGTTTTTCAGTTTCCCGGGTCAGCCGAATCTTTTCCCTTGCCCGTCCCACGACAATCCGAAGATGATCAGGCTCAAAAGGTTTGGGGATAAAATCATAAGCGCCCTGCTTCATGGCTTCAATGGCGGTTTCCACGGTTGCAAAGCCGGTGATAATAATGACCAGAATTGTCTCATCTATTTCTTGTATATGCCGGAAGACCTCCATTCCCTCCATACCGGGCATCTTCAGATCAAGAAGGATAATGGAAACTTTTTCTTTTTCAAGCAGCCCGAGCGCCTCATCCCCCCGTGAGGCTTTGAGGACTTCACAGCCCATTCGTCTAAGGATTCTTTCGGATCCCTCCCGTATGCTTTCTTCGTCATCAACAACGAGTATTCGTATGGCGTCATCTCTGTTTGCTGAATCTTTTTTCTTCATACCATATCCTCAGTGTTATCTTAATCACCGTTTTCAGTTTCCGAGTTACTCAGGGGAAGTTCTATAATAAAAGTTGTCCCCTGGCTGACATCGCTTTTTGCCGTGATATTGCCGCCGTGATTTTCCACAATGCTATAAACCAGACTCAGTCCCAGACCGGTTCCTTTTCCTTCTTCTTTGGTTGTAAAAAAAGGTTCGAAAATATGCGGAAGAATATCTTCGGGGATTCCCGGGGCCGTATCTGATATCTCAATGCTGATCCTGTTTTTCTCAGGGATTTCCACGGTGGTTACTGTCAATATTCCCTGTCCCTCCATTGCTTCTGCCGCGTTGAGAATGATATTCATAAAAACATGGTTCATCTGCTGGATATCCGTGGGCACAGGGGGGAGGCAGGGAGCCAGATTTTTTCTGATTTCAATATTTTGAAAAATAGCCTGATTTTCAAGCAGAAAAAGGGTTCGTGAAATTGCCTTGTTAATATCATTGGGCCGGATATTATACTGCGTCTGCCGAGCGAACTCCAGAAGTTCCCTGACAGTGTCCCGGCATCTCTGGGCGTCTTTCAGAATACGGTTCAAATCTTCGCGAGCGTCATTCTCTAATTCGTATTCTTCCAGCATCAGTTTTGTAAACAGGGTAATTCCTCCCAGGGGATTGTTTAACTGATGGGCAACCCCCGCGGCGAGTTTTCCGAGGGAAGCCATTTTTTCAGACTGGAGAAGCTGCAACTGAGCCTTTTCCAATTCCGCTTTCATCCTAAGGGTTTCCCGAAGGTCGTGAAAGAATCCGATAGAAGCCACTTCCTTCCCCCCTTCATAGATGATCGCCGCATTAAGGCTAATGGGAATGGTTTCCCCGTTATTTGTTATCACATCCAGCTGATATGATTTCAGTTTTCCCTTTCCGCCGTACTCCTCGCTGCGAAGCTTTCGCATGACTTCCCGGGCACCGTCGCCAGGATAGACATCACGAATATCCAGATGACCGAGGGCTTCTGTCACACTGTAGCCGCTGATCTCCGCGGCGGCTTCGTTGAAAATGAATATTTTGCCTGTTTTGTCCGCCGCTATAACACCGTCCACCGAACTGAGAATAAGATTTCGTAAAAACGAGTTGGAACGCTGAA
The DNA here is from genome assembly GCF_017377395.1 of Desulfonema magnum. Lineage (GTDB taxonomy): Bacteria > Desulfobacterota > Desulfobacteria > Desulfobacterales > 4be13 > Desulfonema_C > Desulfonema_C magnum. The sequence continues at coordinate 3,969,532 of NZ_CP061800.1, forward strand.
GTCTTTCCTCCAGTTCTTCCAAAACCGGGAGGTCAAAATCTAACATCACCACGGCATCAACTTCTTTTTCAGAGATGATGGGATAAGAATAGATGCACACTGCATCGGAATCCAGAGAGATAATCTCACTCTCCATCAGAGTCGGCTTGCGTGTTTGTATGACTTTGCTTGCGGGACAGTGTTTACAAGGAGAAGCGCGGCCATGCATTACCTGATAACACACTTGCCCCACAAGATTCTCCCCGTACATCTCGATAATATGATGGTTGGTCGCCAGTATTTTGAACTCAGGCGAGACCACGACAATCTTTCTTTTAAACGCATCAATGGCTTTAAGCAGATATTCTTTCTCAGTGTCGGTTCGCATGTTACTCCTTATTTTTGAAGTAAGAAAATTAAGCTGTTACATTTACAGAATCCGTTTTTCACCAGACAAATTCCCCATTTATACATAGGAAGACTGTCATACAGAATCAGGGCAGAATATCTGGTAGCGTGGTCGTGTTCCAAATCTGGATATTCACTGAAATCTGACACATGGATTCAGGGTGTTATTAAATTTATATCCAGAACTGGAACACTACCGCTTAATCAACCAGAGCGCAATCGCCCTGACAATAGCTTACCGGCATTTTTACATGCTCGGCAATTCATTGCCGAGTTGTTGACGAGAAACTTTTATAAACCAGGCATTAAACATCCAACTCAAGATTTATCATGTCACCTTTCTGAAAACCCAGACCGTTAAAAAATTTCAAGAGCAGCCAGTCCCGCCGCTTTACAAATGTAATGATGGTATCCACATTCTCTTTCTTCAGGTCCTTTGTCATTTCCTCGAACAGGAGCTTTGCAGTACCCTTTCTTTGGTACTCAGGATCTATGCCAATGGTATCAATCCATCCGATATTTTCCGGAACACCATATTCCCATCTGCTAACTCCGCCCATAATAAAACCGATCACCTGACCATCCAATTCAGCAACAAGACCGAAAACCTGCGAGTGTCTTTGCATTAAGTCAAGCTTTATTTCCCAATATTCGGGCCTTGCTTTCTCCAGGACCTTGATGTCTATTTCAACGATTCGGTCCAGATCCGAGGGAACCATTGTTCGAATAAAAGGGGAACTGGAAGATTCAATCATATTACCCTCCTTTATTTAAAGAATTAATTTATTTCCCATATTTTGCAAATCAATTTTGAAAAAGACTTGCCAAATGCTCCTAGTTCAGAACTATAAAGGATTCAGATAAAAATATCAATAAAAAAGGTGGAAATCGGGATTAGGAGATTTCATATGGAAAACAGACCGTCTCAATAACGACCATTCTCAATTTTCAATTTTCAATTTTCAATTTTCCAATTCTCAATTCCCGCTATCATCCGTCCTGAATATTCAGGACATATCCTATTTTTCTCAGTCCTTTTCGGAACTGATTTTCCTTATCTTTGGGAATCACAATATGATTTTTTCCGGCCAGAAAGCAAAGTTTTTTTAAGCTGGTATCATTGGCGATCAGTTGGGCCATGGTGCTGTCCGCACATTTTATCAGACGGGCATCGCCCATATCCTGAACCATGCGGATACGTCGGACCGCGTCATCCAAAAACGCTTCCACAGGCTGGGGCAGCGGCCCTTTGTTCCGCTCATTCAGAAAGGTGATAATACTGGCGATATCCACCCCTTCCTCCACTGCCTGAAGGAGTTTGGGAAGTGTGAGATGCCAGACTCTTTCGGATTTTCGCGTACAGAAGCGATCCAGGAAAAGTTCATCCGAAGATGAGGCGGATCCTAAAGAAGTGATGTCCATATTGGGAAGGACGCGCAAGGATGCCTCATCGTGAAATGCCGGTGTGTATTCAGCTTTCTGACCGAGCATCCAAGCGCCCAGGGAATTGAGACGCAGGCCATACAGGCCATCATACCGGCTCAGGCAGGAATACTCATCCGCGCCCCAGAGATCAAAATGATCGCTGATAGCCCCCCAGGGCGGAATCAGGGCAACATCAATGAGGCCGAGGGTTGCCGCGTATTCCAGGAGAAATGCCCGGGCAAACCGCCCATCCACATGATCCCATGTCACATGGTCGTATCCGAGCGTGCCGTAATTGGCTTCCCCGATGTACAAATACCAGTATTCCCGCACCACCTCAAAGCGGTGCCCTTTGGCGATCAGAAACTCGAAAAAATCCTCTGTTGTCATCCACACACCTTCTGCCAGTTCATACAAGGCATCAGCAATTTTCTGGCGGCTGGGTGCGGCAACATATAAGGGACGTTTCCGGGATTTCTGCCCTTTGAAGATATCTATCCGGCTCATCTCATGGAAATTCTTGTTTTTCAGCCATCGTTCAAAAAGGGTTTTCAGAACATCGTGGGCAGGCTTTTTCATGGCCGCACGGCCAGTGCGGCTGAGTTCCAGCTTTGTTCCGTTTATCCTGACCAGACCACCGGCCTGGAGGAGCATTGTCCAGGCAAAAGGACGGATCCCGGCATCACCCATCTGAATATCATATTCATGCTCTGCTTCTGCATCCTCCGGATAAAAATCCCCGCTGGAAAGGGCTTTTCGGATATTTTTGCAGGCAGTTTTCGTGGGACGTCCGGTCTTGGCGCTGACGCTGATCTTTCCCATATCCGCGAGCTGCAAAATGACCATCAGATCGTTTATGGCGGCCTGCTCAGTGGAATATTGCAACAACTGGGCTTCCCCGTATTCTTCCCATCCGGTGCGTATTGTGACGGTCTCAGGCAATTCTTTCACTGACCGGGCCTCGACTTCCCTGGGTTCGGGCACAAATGACTTTATCCGGTTCAGCATATCCGAGGGCATGCCATAAGATGTCATGAACAATGCCAGGGGAGGAAATACAAAAGCCTCTTTCTCTCTTCCCCATCCGTATCCGTAGTAACCATAGGTTGACCAGGTGACCCGCGGACGTTCTCCGTATTTGGCCCGGAACTGTTCCCAGTGAACTTTCCCGTTTCCGTGGACCACCTCCTGAAGAGCAGCCTGTTCCACAGAGGTCATCTTTTTTTCATAGATAAATTTTAGCAGAGACTTGTCTCTGAGACAGGTCAGGTTCCATTGCACCCGGTCTGCTTTTTTGGTTGGCAGGTCTCCGGCTTTGGATGGAATTTTTTTTAATCCGGCAGGTTTGATCCGGCTCTCTTTCAGCACAGCAACAAGGTATGCGCCGATCTTTTTTAAATCATCCACAACATAATTGTCCATCATCAGCTTTAATGATTTCAGCTGGTTATCTGAATGTCTCATTCCATTTCCTTTATCATGAAAATATACATTCTGAAAAAATCGGATTTTTTATTTTTATAACATTTTCATGGCCGGGGGTGAAAAAATCCGATTTTTCGTGAGTGTTTAATATTAAAAGTTCAACTCACAAGCATATCTTTGTTTCGTTGATGATTAAAACTCAGTAGATAGAAACGTTTTCGGGACAAAAGGAGAATTGCCTTCCGAAACAATAAGTTAAATTTTTTTTCGATCTACTGAAACTTCTTGATTATCGTTGCACAGATATCTTTGAATATATCTGTCTGAACAAGTGCTTTTAGTGATTCATCTGGATATTACTATCATCATCTGCGGGGGAAAAGCAAGGAGAAATTAGCCGGATGAGTCCAGGAATGACCGATACGCTCCCCTTTTTTATGATATATTTCACGCCCGGAAGGAAAAATCTGATAGCGGCTCAATAGAAACGGCTTACCGGCTTTAATGGTGCATATCAGCACGGAACCGGGTTTTCATGCACTCGGTGATACCTGTCTCCAGAAAAAGGGGGAGGTGCTGTTGCAGGAAGGGCGGCCTGAACGACCAGAACTTTTAAAGCTAATATGAGATCATGCAGGCCGCATTTGGTTGAACCAGTTTTCACATGTTATCATCGGCTGTTCATGCTATTTATGACAGTCATGATATCAAGAATAGTAATACAGCCATCGCCATCTAAATCAAGAGTGGAGTCATATCTGATATCGCCTTCACAAGTATTCCATTTTGAAGAAATCACGTTAATATCTGCCTCATCAACTCCTCCGTCACAGTCGAAATCGTAAAAATTGCCATTGGCTGTCATACATGGGGTCAGTGCTTCAAAACGGATTGTTTGTTTTTCGGAAAATGATATAAATGACTTGAAGCTCTGGAATGCTCCGATCTCAGAGACCTTTGTTTCCGAAGTGATATCAACATTTCCCTGATATCCTGCCACTGTCAGATTACAAGTTCCGTTCTCTGCTCCCCGGATCACAACACGATAGTCACTTTCATCCGATACAGGCAAGAAAATCCTTTGTGATCCGTCATCGCCGACTTCGTATTCTGCATCGGGAATGGTGCATTTTTCTTTACCGCATTCCCTGTTCTCAGAATCATACACCGTAAAAACAAAAAGAATATCGGACGCGAGCGTCACAGAGATTCGGGGATATTCTAAGCATTGCATAATCTCTCCGGCCAACTCCCCTGAATCGTCAGAATCATTCGCATCACGTCGCCAGTCGTCTTCCGGATTCATAACCCCGGAGGCTATCAGATCATCCAGGCACGGAGCATCTCCTTTTGCGCCGCTTACTTGGAATATCAAGTCGTTATAGTCCCTGTCACTGTGAACAAACTGCATGTCCTCATACACGAAAGCATGTCCTGATCCGTTTATGTCTGCGATCTGTCCCAGGTGCATGCCGTGTTCCGGGTTCGATGATGCCAGTGAAAAGAGCGGGCGTTTGTGAGAATCACCTGTGCCCGGATTTTCGTAAAGTTCCTGAAATGTGGAGTTCGGAACCAGTATGGTTGCAAATTTATCATCGAGTTTCATCTCAAAAAGTTTTAATCCGCCATATTCGCCTTCATTCCAGTCCTCTGACTCGCCCCCGAGTAATCCACTGAATCGTGCGCCCTCTGCGGGATCTGATATGACGATACAGCCTTCTTCGCTGTCTGACAGCGCACGCCTGACGGCCTCTTCTATAAACGCCGGTGAGTTTGGTTCAAACGCTTCCATTCCGGAAAGGCTGAAAACGCCAAGCTCGCCCTCAAACATGCCGCCGTCATATAGCCAGTCGAATTGTACAAGCCCGTCATCCCCCACTGTGAATATGCCTGCTGTAAATATCGAATCAGGATCATCATCAGAAGTTGTAACAAGGACTGTGAGACGCTGTTCGGAAAACGAATTGCCGTCCGAGACCCGAACTTCTGTGTCATGATCACCGACCTGTGATGAATCAGGTGTCCAGGTGATCAGGCCGGTTTCCGGGTCAATGCTCATCCCCGCGGGATATTCTGTTAATTCAAAAGTAAGCATATCTCCTTCCGGGTCTTCTGCCTCAACATCATATATGTATTCCTCATCCACATACGCGAAGTCTTCCGCCTCCGACAAGATTTCAGGGGATTTGTTAATCGGCTCAGGTGCAAATATTGCAAATTTGGTGAGATGGTCTGTTAATATCGTGACTGTATGATTATCCAAGTTAAGCTCGGATTGCATCGCTATCCATTGTCCGGAATCCTCATCAAAATAATGGATTTTTAATTCTGATTCGTCAATTTCACCGAGGCTCTCCGGATAATACTTCAAACTTATCTCAATCTCCTCATCAAAGACTGTCACAGGATTTCCCTCCGAATCTTCCGCAGTGATTTCATACGCGCTGCCGATAAGTACGAATCCTCCGTTGGGCGGCGGTGTTGCGGGGCCTTCGAGTTTTTTGATTGTGATGGTCAGTCTCTCTGACACTGCTCCCGGCGGGAATTCAGCCCGAGCGGAACCATCCTGCAAAACGACCGTTCCGCCATTGTGATCAATCTCTTTGCTGATGATATTCGGTTCGCCTTTCAGATCTTGGGTGAATATTCTTCCGATCCTGTCCTGAAGCATATACGATGACTCGTTTCGGAAGTCAGCCCCTTCATTGAAATTCCCGGACATTACCGCAAAATCCTCACTTTCCGGGTAATGATACGGATTTAAAGGACTGACATCGGAGGAATCTATTATCCCGTCACCGTCTGTATCATGGTTAGCCGGATCGGTATGATACACATAGACCTCATCGTAATCATCCCATCCGTCGCCGTCCGAATCCGGGCTGAGTATATCTGAGCCGTGCTTATATTCCTCAAAATTGGAAAGCTGATCACCGTCGTAATCTTCCTTTGCATCTTCGGGATCCAGCGGATCCATATCATGCTCTTTTTCCCATGTATCAGGTATGCCGTCATTATCGTCATCCTCGTCATATTTATCCGGTATGGTATCGCCGTCGGTATCCAAAAGGAACTCAATATCATCGCTTTTGGCCCGGGATTCGCCGTCCGCATTTCTCACCTTAAAGTAAACCGTTTTCAGGCCATATCCGGAACTCAGCGTAAATGCCGGGGCTTCGGCATAAGGTTTCCATGACGCATCGGCAAAGGTTTTATCCTCACTCACCATGTATTCTGTCGGGTCCCCGAAAGCAATATTGTTCAGTGTGACTTGGGGCATTGTAACATAAATATCCCCGTTGTTCAGGGCAAACGAACCGACCACCGGAATCGGTGTAGTTTTTCCCGTAACCGCATGGGGGCCGGCGTTCTCACCGTAATCATAAGTAATAGTCTCTCCGTCTTTAGTTTCCGTTGTAAGGTTCCCGACGGCATTATATTCATACGTCGAGCGATATTCGGCATCCTCGGCATGGGTGAGCCTGTCAAGATCGTCATATGCGAAAACCTCGGTCAGTCCCGTGATACCGTCCGCAATTGATCGGACATTTCCCACATCATCGTATGTGTATTGGAAATCCTGGATGCCCGGGGCATGAATTTTCTCCAGCCTCTGATTTTCATGGTTGTAAGCATAAGTGGTGCTTTGTCCGTTTGCATACTCTTTCCGGATGACCTGACTGCCGGCGTTATAATCCATTTTGCTGACAATTCCGGGAATACTGTCCAAATTTCCCTGGCTGTTGTAATGGAATGCGACCGCTTCTTCATTGGGATAAGTCTGCGTCGTTATTCTGTCCGACGCGTCATAAGCCCATTGGGTTGTCCAGGTGTATTCGTCAACAGAACGATCTTCCTGTGTTTTTCTCAGGCGATGGTCATATTGATAGCGAACCAGTCCCGCGCTGTCCAGAACCTGGGACAAGGTTCCGATGACATCAAGGTCGTAAGTATAGTGAATATCTGTGTCATTGGGATAATCCACCAGAGTTTTCCGGTTCAGCAGATCGTATTTTATCTGGGTCGTAATTCCCCTGGCATCTGTCTGTAAGATCAGGTTTCCGACCTTGTCGTACTCGTAGCGCCATTGGCCCATGTCCGGGTCGTTCATATATGTCTTACGCCCCAGGGAATCGTATTCAATGCTGGTTACGTTGTTCAGATGATCGGTGATCTGCACCAGTTCGCCGGTGGATTTGTATTCATAGCGAGTGATATACGATTCTCCCCTGTTGTTTTCCGTAACGTTTAACAGTCTCTGCTGTGCGTCGAATCTGTAGGATGCGGCGTGATTATTTTCATCCCATTCGGTGACTGTCCAATGGTCAAATTTCCGGCGGATCCGGGTCTGATCCGGATTGATGACAGTAATCGGTCTTCCCGGAACATCATATTCATAAACAACTGCCGGAACAGAGGTATCCGGTGCGCTGTATTCCTGGGAATTATCCGTGAGATACGGATTTGACTGGCGTTCAACCCGCCCCATTTCATCGTAAAATACATCAACTGCAATGCGGTTCGCTGGATTTTCGTATTCGGTTTTGGTCTGAATCAGGCTGCCGAATCCGTCAATAAACTGGAGCATATCAAGTGTTCCCGGCTGACCGCTTATTTCTCTTTTTGAGGTGATGACACGCTCCGGCGGAACGCCGTCTATGGAATATTGAATCTCTGTTGTGGGCAGCGATTCGGTGTCATAAGGTCTGATCTCTTTGATTTTCCTGTGAAACACATCATACACATTCCGGGTGGAGAAGCCGTTGGGGTCGGTTTCTTCCAGCAGGTTTCCGGTGCCAGGATCGTAAGTTCTCGTGACCAACTGATTTTTGGCATTATAAATTTTCTCCGGGAACGTATGATAACTCGGATCATATTCAGTTCTGGTGATCCGTCCTTCAGGATCAACGGTTTCGATGCGGTTGCCGTAATGGTCATAATCATGCGCTGTCACGGGATTTTCGCCGGTATCCAGCCAGACCTCCTCTTTGGTGAGATTGCCTTTGTCAACGCAACTGCTCAGGTGGTCGTACCAGTAAAAGGATTCTCTGAGCTTGGGGCCGCTGATGTATGATTTCACAACCCTGTGTTTCAGTTTGTCAACGATCCGATGTTCCAAAGCGCAGGGGAGCCAGTATTTGTTGTAGGCATATAAATCGTCATCGCCTGTGCTGACATCTCCGTAACTGATTTCCAGACCGATGTTTCCGTACTGATCATAGTCTTTATATGCGGTTCGGACGGTCTTGGGATTATTCCGTCTGCCATCGTAAGTGTGTTCGTCTTTTTGCTCCAGCAGGGTGGTGTAAACTCCGTCTGCGTGGGAATCTTTCCATTTATTTACCGTCCCTGACCAGGGCATTCCTGAAGCATCGGTGAGTTCTGTTTTGTATGCTTTGCCCTTTTTTGCCTCATCCTGGTGAAAATGATGGATGATGACTGAATCATCAGGCTGTGTTTCTCTGACCGTGGCGAATCCCCGGAATTCCCGCGTGGGATAATCATAGAGTCCGCCGCTGTATGAGAAGCGTCTTGCTGAAATATTTGAATGGGGGCCGGACATTCCATTATCGGTTTCCAGGGAACTCACGACCCAGTAGCTGAACGGCAGCCGGAGATTATGCGGATAATAATCTCTTTTGGATGACGCATAATCCACTTGGATTGTGCCCCCGAGTGTGTCCGTGATTTTTACAAGCAGATCTATCTTCTGCGCCTGATTGGAATGGACATCCCAATGCGTATCCGAGGCTCTTCTGACGATATCCGTAACGCCGTCTCCGTCAATGTCGAGACAGTCACGCTGGACATGACCGTCATCTGTTTTCACATCCCGTGTGTATTTGTAGTACGGCGTATCCCATCGGATGGCATCGCCGAATCCTTTGCCGGTATTCAGAGAAACAGGCCAGTGGGTGGAGTCTTTTTCTGGTTTCACCAGATCAGGCAGTCCGTCGCCGTTTATATCTATGAGGTCGCTTTCAACATTTCCGTCTTCATCAACATCTGTTATGTCATCATCCCAGACAGCGTGGCTTGAAAAATGCCACTTGCCGATGTCTATAAAATGACTTCCGCTGTTGAGATAAACTTTCCACTCGTACTCGTTTGCCAGCACAATGTCCGTCAGTCCGTCGCCGTTCATGTCCCGGGTTGTGATTTCTGTATCCATGCCGTCTTCTTCCGGTTCTGATCTTTCAAAGTCTTCAATCCAGGCATGGGTATGCGGAACGGGCCATACGCCGAATTCCACAAAGTTGTCGCCGGTATTCCGATAGACTCTCCACGCGTTAAATGTGTCATCATCAGGACTGATTTTTACCCTGAAAACAAGGTCTGGCAGGTTGTCTCCGTTCATATCCAGAAATGCCTGTTCCACATTGGGGGCGTTCTTGGGCTTTCCGTATTTATCCACTTCCACTCGTTTGATATTGCGAATCCAGGCATTGGTGGGCAGATTTCCTATGGATTCGACATTGCCGAACCCGTTTCCTGTATTGAGAATAAAGGTCAATCTGTTTTCATTGTTCGCTCTTACCAAATCCGGCAGACCATCCCGGTTGAAATCCATCATGCTGCTTCGCGTGTTGTTGGCTTTGCGGTCTTTGCTTCCGTCGTGAACATCCCTGATATGTCCGATGGGTTCGGGTCTCTGGGCCGTGTACCATGTCTGTTCTGTTGAGGAAAAGCCGGTGCCCTGGTTCATCCATATTTTCCAGCATCTGCCTTTGCCGTCACAGTCATCCCAGTCATCTTCAAATTTCACATAATCCTGCAATCCGTCCCCGTTTATATCAAGCGTGTCGTATTTCTGATCTCCGTCCTCTTCTGATTTTCGGATGTATTTTTTTCCGGGAGTTCTCCAGTCCGATGTTTTGGCGAAAGACGGATTTAATTCTTTGTACTCGAATTTCACAGGGGGCAGTGATGTGGTGCCGTCTTTGCCAAATTGTGTAATGGCACGCAAGAGGGATTTGTTCCGGGCATGATTGGTTTCATAGCTGAATGCGTATTTTCTGACGAGTCCGCCGTTAACCGTTATCCTGATTTCCTTTAAGCGTTTGCTCTCACGCACCTCTGATCCCTGGTCAATGACAAGATAGCTGTCCTCCCTGTTTTCAAGGATAAACTCGATCCGCCGCTTTCTTTCGTTGTTATATTCGATTCGGGTGAGATAAACTTCGCCGTTGGCAGGGATTTCGGTATATTTGAGATAGATACAGTTGCCATTGGAATCCGTAATCTGATCAAGACTCCATCGCCAGATATAATGATGCGTCATCTCAGGATCGGTGGTTTTCACTTTGTTTTCAGAATCCGTGTTATAACCAAAGCGGTATTGGGTTCCATTTTTGGCGGTAACGACCCAGTATTCGCCATTTTCATTGGGCGCACCGGTTCGCCTTTCGATCTTCAGGAAGGATTCGATTTTGGTGTGATACTGGTTTTCAATGGGTACGAAAACAAGGTCGTGTTTTGAACCGCTGAGATACAGGTCAAAGGTGTCGTCTGAGGTGTCTTTGCGAGTGTATTCAATATCCCGCTGGATGTAACTTAACGGAATGTCCCATCCGGCTCCGACCCAGCCTGATTTTCCTTTGGCGGAATGGCTGTTGTAGGCGAGGGAAATTTCAGGGGCGAGTCCGTTGGTTCCGGGCGGGGCTTCAATTTTGTACTGATAACCGAAGCTGCCTGAGAAAAGATCGGTTTGGAAAGCTCCCCAGGTGTTCTTGTAGGGGCTTTCCGGGGCTTTGACACCGGAGAATTTGTAGGAGAGGTCTATGGGAGAGGGGTCTCCGGCGTGGGTTGGTGAGATGCTGACTGCAAAAAATAATAGGGTGATTATGATTGTTGTGCGGGTAAACATTGTTTTAGCTCCTTTCCTTGATTTTTTGATCATTAAGCCTGATTATAATGCCTTTTGGGGAAGCCGTTCTTTATTACCACTTTTACTTTCCATTTTCCGTATTTTTTAACATCCATTCTTCAAATTCTTCTTGTGATATAGTATGTTCAATTTTTATGACATTTTCGTAAGGTTTGAGGACTCCTCGTTTTTGAAATTCCCGTCCAGCACTATTCAAAATTACTGATAGGGGGTTTTCTTTTCCAAAATCTTTTGGATAAAAGTAATAGATATCTGTAATCGTTGTTTCAATATAGTAATCTCCATTTTCAAGTTTAGTTATAACAATTTCAGTCTTATCTGTTAAACCTAGAGTCAAGCCTAACTCACTAATACCTCTGAAATCTACAGACTGACTATAAGCATCATTTGGTGGTGTTCTAAAACTGGACTTGATCCGATATTTGCTAAATTGATTCAATGCCTTAAAAAAATTAAGTCCAGTTTTAGAACACTACCGCATCATTTTTAGATAAGGGATTTTTAGAAAAAGGGTCTTTATGATATGTAAATTTAATACATTGTGAATCATTAATTAAACCATTTTGTTCACCTTCAAATACTTTATTTCTTATATAGTTCTGATATTGAGAACTGTTTTCTATTTTTTTTGAAAGACCACTGTTAGGATTATGAAATCTTCTATCTGGAAGAATAATATCCCCTATAAAATCACCCTTTCCATATGCATACAATAAGGCTGTAAATGCCTCTTCATAATTACCAGAGGGGTCTATTAATTTCACTGGATTATTCTTTACATAAGCATAGCGATTCAAACTCTGAGGATCATAAATATTCAGTGCAACAACATCTGCCTGCGTAAAATGCCGATATCCGGAATAGTAATGCCGAGCCTCAAAATAATAGAAATCCGTTACCTTATCCTTCTCCTTGCCCGTAAAAGTATAACGCTCATTCCCTCCTTCCCGAATTTCTCCGAAAGGAAAATATCTGGTTCTCTCAGCAAGCTTCCCTGCCGAATCCGTTATCGCATCAGTTCCGCCCAGGTGATTCGCATGGAACCAGAACATCTTCCCTGCCGGGTCTTTTCTGGCAACCCGCTGACCATTGGCAAAATAGTAGCTCGACTCTCCCGGGTGCGTTCCTTCAATCTGCTTTTCAAAATGCTTTCCGATATAATATGTGGTCACACCGTTCTCGATTTTCTTGACCCGCTGCCCGGCGGAATCATAAACATAGTCGGCGATAACCGAACCGTTTTCATCCCCGTGCCTCACTCTGAGCAGCTTGTTTGCGTCGTTGTACTCGTAGAATTTTCCTTCACCGCGAATCAGGTTTCCGTTGGCGTCATACTCATATTTCACGGATATCGCTGCAAAGCCTGTATGGAAATAAGACAGCAGCATCATGGTTGCGAATATCAGGATAGCGATTTTTCTTATCATTTCTGTCCCTCTTTTTTTAGAAAAATAAATAATTACTTACTTTACCAATAACTTTCTTCTGTATAGATATATCCCTGTATTCTCGAATCGTTAATCGGAATGTCACGTTCATTATATCTGCCTCCCCTTGGATAGTTACTTTCTGATACATGGATTGATTGGGTATCGTGATTTATATATTCTACAATTAGGACATGCCCATAACTACTTTCATTTGTAATAACAATAGATAGATTCGCCGGACGATCTCCAGTGCTATATCCTTGATTTTTTGCATGTATTAACCAATTTCTTGCATGAGCTCTCAATTTTTTCCCATCAACGGAAGTATCTGAATCCCATGTTATATTATATCTCCCTGTGATATAGGTTGTACACCATTTTAAAGACTCTGATCCATTATATTGAGGATATTTACCAGGTTTCCCCCATGTATGATCTCCCGCTTTTGTAACTCCTAATCCTTCTGGAAATTTATCAAGATTATCATCCATGATACATGAGCAATTCCTTGTTGTTAAAGAATTTTTTGGAGGAGAAGAATTTTCTGTGCATCTGTTAAGCGGTTCTGAATTACGAGAAACAAATCTTCCGTTTTCATCAATATCATAATAGGGTGAATCGGACTGAAATAAATCTTGAAATCTATCTTCTTCATTTCCAGAAGGATCATTATATTTAATCGGATTATTCCTTACATACGCATACCGATTCAAGCTCTGCGGATCATAAATATCCGGCGCAATGATATCCGCCTGCGTAAAATGCCTATACCCTGCATAATAGTGCCGAGCCTCAAAATAATAAAAATCCGTCACCTTATCCTTCTCCTTGCCTGTAAAGGTATATCGCTCATTCCCCCCTTCCCGAATCTCTCCGAAAGGAAAATATCTGGTTCTCTCAGCAAGCTTTCCTGCCGAATCCGTTATCGTATCAGTTCCGCCCAGGTGATTCGCATGAAACCAGAACATCTTCCCTGCCGGGTCTTTTCTGGCAACCCGCTGACCATTGGCAAAATAGTAGCTCGACTCTCCCGGATGCGTTCCCTCTGTCTGCTTTTCAAAATGCTTTCCGATATAGTACGTGGTTGCGCCGTTTTCCATTTTCTTAACCCGCTGCCCGGCGGAATCATAGACATACTCGGCGATAACCGAACCGTTTTCATCCCCGTGCCTCACTCTGACCAGCTTGTTTGCGTCGTTGTACTCGTAGAATTTTCCTTCCCCACGAATCAGGTTCCCGTTGGCATCATACTCATATTTCACGGATGTCGCTGCAAAGCCTGTATGGAAATAAGACAGCAGCATCATGGCTGCGAATATCAGGATAGCGATCTTTCTTATCATTTTATGTCCCTCCTTGATTTTTAAGAAATTTTTAAGAAATCGGATTTTTTGGAAAAATCCGATTTCTTTGTTTCCCGATTTCTTTATTACCTTATAACTTCATAATAAAACAAAGTGCATAAAAAGGCGGCCGGTTTTCTACCTGCGTATTTTTAAATGCGATTCCGGTAAATCCGCCGTGGTTATGGGCGTTGACAACATGGGAATGATTTCCGGCCCAATTTGCACTCGCATTATCCACAGAATGTCTATGAGTGGGTGATGCCACACGCTTCTGTTTTTTATCATTTCTTACTGTTTTTTCGTAATCACCCTCAGTCAGTACCTGACCGATTGTAATGTTGAGAGAATGTGAATGCCCTCCCGCAACGCTAGTTCCCATCCTGTTTTCAGTGGCAATACTGTGAGTATGTGCGAGATTGTTTGTCTCTGTGCCGCCTTTATCTCCTGTCTCATATTTATTTCCCGCTCCCACAATAAAGCGGTTTCTCAAATCCGGTGTCCCGTCTGTTCCGTCGCACAGCGTCCACCCAGTGGGAATATCATCAACCGAACCGCTCCACATGATAATGCCTCCGCTGGGAATTCCCCCGGTTCCGGCAGTAAACGCATACGCCACACTGGTAATCCGCTGCCGAGGCTGCATCTCTTCATCAATCCCCACTTTGATCCCCAGATAAGTTTCAGGGTGTTCATTAAAAAAGAGCGGGGGAATCGGAGTGTGCGTTCCAAGCTGTACACTGAACATCCCGTTTCTGACCGCAACGCCTTTGGTGCTGCCGTTCCATATCTCAGTCCAAAGCGGTGTCCTGCCTTCGGAAGTGCCGTAAATGCCGAATTCCACATCATAGCTTCCGTCAGGAACCAGATTCCCGTTCTTGTCAAAAAGTTTCCCCTCATAATTGATCAGCCGGGGAATGTCATCCCCATAAGAAAAAGGTAACACCCACAGAAAAGCAACCAGACACAGCCAAAACACTTTAAAAAACCTGAATCTGTTCATAAACAACCTCCTTTTTGATTAATAATTTTATTTTTATTTCAAACCATTACCGAGCTTACCCCGGTATTCATTTATTTATCCCTTTGATTTTTTCCCTTCTGTAATGTATAGAGGGAAGATAAGCGTTATGGACATTTTTTATTATTCTTTTTTTCAAAAAAATATTTAAAAAGCCTTAATCTGTTTCGTTACAGTTTGAAATAATACAATCTTTCAGGGAACTCGCCTCCGAAAACAGGGACAATCAGCAGATCAAAAACTTATTGGGACAAAAGGAGTGCAAAAATTCCGCGTTTGCTTCATTTTTGCACTTTTCGGATTTGCCATCGGGAACAGCGTGCTGAAAATTTTTTCGATCTGCTGAATTTTTCCCTTAAACCTTGGTCGGAAATTTTAATAGATAGAAGATTACAAATAGGTTACAGATTCAAAAAAATATGACTTTTTTTTCAGAATCAATCTCGTTCCCGGGCTGGAATGTCTGGAAACGAGACGACGAGATCACAGGAGCAGGAGATCGAAAAGTTTTCGACCTCCTGACAATTGATAAATTCTGATTATAACGGATTTAGGGGAGAGATCGAGACTTGGCAAGCCCCGTAGGGGCGGCATATTTGTAGCATCCGAGTTGCTACAAATATGCCGCCCTTACGGGGCTTGGTCGGCCCTCCCCTAAATCCGTTATAATCAGAAAAATTTCCGATGGGCAAGAGAAGCTCTTGGTTTTGACCGTTCAGAGCTGGGTGATCACCCTGATTTCAAAAAAGCATATTGAAAACTTATCAGTTTTAAACGAAAAATTAGGATGACATATGAAAACAGATGCGTTATTTTACAAACTCTTCCGATTTGATCCCCGGAGCCTCTTCCGGCTTGTTCAGTTGAAAATTGCGGGTCAGTATGTTTTAGAGAGTATCACCGTAAAAACTACGGAAAAGCGTTTCGACGGATTTCTCAGACGGACGGACGGTGATGGGCCGAATATTTTTCTCGAAATCCAGGGTTATGACGATCCGACCATTTACTGGCGGCTGTTCAGGGAGATATGCACATGGTACGAACAGAGCGGGAGCAAAACCCCGTTTATAGCGATTGTCCTGTTTCTTGACGAAGAATACGATCCCGGGGACTGCATGCTGGCATGCCCGCGTCCCTGCCGACTGATCCGGAAGAACCTTGCTGACTGCCTTGAAAAAACAGGAGACAAGGCCGATGCGCTGACCGTACTGAAACCCTTGATTCTTTCCGGTAGAAAAAAAGACCAGGAAAGACTTCCGGGACTTGTCCCCCGGTGGGAAGAAGAAATCCGCTCTCTAAAAATGCCCGTGCATGAGATGAAAGATTTGGAAGAATTACTTATTTACGCTGTTCTCCAGCGTTTTCCGAAACTTACTTTGAAGGAGGTACAGAAAATGATACAGCTAACTCCCCTCGATCAGACAACTGCTGGTCAGGAGCTTATTCAGATGGGCGAAAAAAAAGGTGAAAAAAAAGGTGAAAAAAAAGGCAGAGAAGAGACCGCCCGGAAGTTGCTTTTAATGGGAAAGCTTACTGTGAAAGAGATTTCCCTGGCAACAGGGTTAAGCCTGAAGGAAGTCGGACGTCTTCGGAATTCTCAGAAAAAATAGATACGGACACGGATGAAGACGAACATAGTCACTAAGTGGAAAATTCACACAAAATCTCGTTCCCACGCGAAGCGTGGGAACGAGATCAACGGAGATCAAATGGGTGAGGGGTTAGAGGCGAGGGGGAGATGTTCCTCTTCTGTCTTGCCCGGGTTTTTATCCATGCAGGTGCCGTGGGCAAGCCAATGTCATGGATCCTTTTTTAATTTAAAAGTTCAGCTCATAAGAATATCCCTGTTCCGTTAAAAACAACTGGCGGTTCCGGGCATATTCCTCCTCCCGTGTGTGCTGGGAGACCAGGGTGTAAAACCGGGCCTGACGACCGTCTTTTTTGGGCCGCAGAATTCGTCCCAGGCGCTGGGCTTCTTCCTGACGGGAGCCGAATATTCCGGAGACCTGAATGAGTACATCCGCGTCCGGCAGATCCAGGGCAAAATTCCCCACCCGGGACAGGATCAGATGCCGGATCCGGCCCTCCCGGAACTGGCTGTAAAGTTCTTCCCGTTTTTTAGGCGGAGTTTTACCATTGATCAGGGGATACTTCAATGCGTCGGCAATATACTGAAGCTGCCTGAGATATTCGCCGATGATCAGGACGCGGGCATCCGGATGCGCCGCGATGATCTCACTCGCGGTCCCGAGCTTTTCAGGATTTTCCGCCGCGACCCTGAACTGGCTCCGTCGGGGGGCCAGGGCATATTCCATCCGCAGCGGTTCGGGCATGGGAATACGGATTTCCGTACATACCGCGTCTGCAATCCAGCCTTCAGCCTCCAATATCCGCCAGGGCACATCATAGCGTTTGGGCCCGATCAGGGCAAAGACATCTTCCTCATGTCCGTCCTCCCGGATCAGGGTGGCTGTCATTCCCAGACGCCGCCGTGCCTGGAGTTCCGCGGTAATGCGAAAAACCGGAGCCGGGAGGAGATGGACTTCGTCATAGATGATCAGCCCCCAGGGCCGGGCATGAAACAGGCTGAAATGGGGAAAATCCGCATTCTTGTTCTTCCGCCATGTGAGTATCTGATAGGTGGACAGGGTGACAGGCCCGATATTCTTATGTTCCCCGGTATATTCCGCGATCATGTCATCGCTGATGTCGGTTTTATCTAAAAGTTCCCGTCGCCATTGTTTCACAGAGGTAAGGTTTGTGGTCAGAATGAGGGTGGTCTGCTTCAGTTTGGCCATGGCGCTGATGCCGACGATGGTCTTGCCTGCTCCGCAGGGAAGACAGACCACGCCGCTTCCTCCGAGATTGCTGCCGGACTGATAAAAGGCTTCCACAGCATCCTGCTGATAATCTCTGACAGAAAAGGCTTCACCTGACCGGGCGGTCCGGGCCAGGCTGAGGGAAAGGGTCTCGCCGTCTGTAAATCCGGCCCGGTCCTCCGCGGGATACCCGGCTTCCACCAATGCCTGTTTTAATACGCCCCGGTGGGCCGGGGAGATTCTGAAACTAAGAGGTTCCAGCCGTTTTCCAAGCCAGGGAGATACATTTTTGTCCCGTGAAAGCAGTTCTGCTGTGGGAATATCCCGCACTGAAAGCTTGAGCCAATTACCATCTTTCTCCAGAATCACACACCCGTAACGGTCTGCCAGGTCCCGTATGTCCGAGAGAATAAATTCAGGCGGAGGATATTTGGCAAAGTGCGTGAGTGTGTGTGTCATGTCATCCACGGCCATGCCGGCCGCGCAGGCATTCCAGATGGAAAGGGGGGTCAGACGATAGGTGTGAACATGCTCAGGGCTTTTGACAAGTTCTGAGAAACGGGCCAGATGGTCCCGAGCCGCATCCGCGTTCGGGGAATGGATGTCTAAAAGGATCGTCCGGTCACTCTGGACGATCAGGGGGTTTTCAAAAGGATTTTCTGACATGGATCGTTTTTTGTCTCCTTACTGTTGCTTTATGTACCACATAAATGCTGATCCAAGGATTGACACAGATAGGTTTTTATAACAGCTTTGCTGGTGATATTAGAAACGTCTTTCGGATCTGAAGCTGAGATATCAAAAATTCGGATCAAAAAGGAAAGATATCGTCTAATATAAATTAATTATAGCAATAAAAATACCATGATGGTTTGCTGATGTAAAGCATAAACTTAAAGAAACAGCATAAAATATTGACATATTGATATCATACAGATAATATTTTTTGCGAAAATAAAACAATGTTCTGATTATAACGGATTTAGGGGAGGGCCGACCAAGCCCTGTAAGGGCGACATATTTGTAGCAGCAGGTTTGCAGGCCCCCCGCCAAGCCCCGTAGGCGCGACATATTTGTAGCAAATCTGCGAAGATGCCGCCCGCACGGGGCTTGGTCGGCCCTCCCCTAAATCGGTTATAATCAGCTTTTTTTTCCGTGAACAGCGGAGAAACCCGGCTTTTTCC
This sequence comes from Desulfonema magnum, assembly GCF_017377395.1. Taxonomy (GTDB): domain Bacteria; phylum Desulfobacterota; class Desulfobacteria; order Desulfobacterales; family 4be13; genus Desulfonema_C; species Desulfonema_C magnum. The sequence goes on from NZ_CP061800.1 coordinate 3,988,454, forward strand.
GTCACGGACCGCGGATCATTCCGGAAAAAAAAGCCGGGTTTCTTCCCCGGGAAAATATCGAAAACTTATGGTCAGGTACTTAGAAACAGAGTCTGAAATTTCAGTCAGTTCCGATCTGCTGAGAGTGGGCAATTCACAATCAGCGTCTTTATACTCTGATACAAAAAAACAAGCAAAATTCAGGATACAAACATGACAGAAAACAACCCAATCCCTCCTCCGATAAGAAAAGCTGCGACAATTATCCTTGTAAGAGAAAAAAACAGCACACTTGAAGTCTATCTTTTAAAACGAAGCACCAAATCCGCATTCATGGGCGGCTTATATGTCTTTCCCGGGGGGGTGGCGGAGTCAGAGGACTTTGGAACCGAATCCTGGATTTCCCATATTGATCTGTCCCGGGACCAAATTGAACAGCAGCTCGGGGGAGATACGATTTCAGCAGATGAAGTCCTCGGATTCAGTATTGCCGCCATCCGTGAAACCCTTGAAGAGGCAGGTGTCGTCATAGCATCTGCAAATGGCGGGTCAGGACCGGATTATGATCAGTTTGCCTCATACCGTCTGAAAAAGGATTTGCCAAAGGACTGGTTCAGAACAAAAATAAAAGAAGAGAATTGGACCCTGTCCTTATCTGAACTGGGCCGATGGTCCCACTGGATTACTCCGAAACTGATGAAAAAAAGATTTGATACCCGGTTCTTTATTGTTTTCATGCCAAAAGGCCAGACCTGTGTTCCGGATAACTTGGAGACCGAACAGGGGATATGGCTGTCTCCTCAGACAGCGCTTGAACAGAATCTTGAAAGCAAAATTCCTTTAAGCCCGCCCACGTTGGTAACTCTGACTCAGTTGTTAAAATTCAAAAACTTGAACACACTGAAGCAGGATATCCGAAGCCGATCCTGGGGAACACCGATAATGCCCCGTCTGGTGCCTTCCTCCGGCGGGCCTGTGATTCTTGAACCCTGGGACCCTGATCGCAACTCAGATATAAAAATTGACACTTCTGATTTTTCAAACAAGGTGTTACCTGCCGGGTCATGGTTTTCAAGAATCTGGTGTGACAAGGGGATATGGAAACCAGTTGATATCTGATCGGGACACGACCTTCTCTGAGCGCAAATGCGTTGCTCCCTGAGCGCAAATGCGTTCCCTGAGCTTGTCGAAGGGAACGCATCCTGCAAAAAAGTAACAACAAGAAGTGAAATTTTCAGACAGCTTATATGATAAGTACCTAACCATAAGTTTTCGATATTTTCCCGAGGAAGAAACCCGGCTTTTTTTTACCGGAACGATCCGTCGCCCGTGACGGAAAAAGCCGGGTTTCTCCGCTGTTCACAGAAAAAAAGGATGTATAAAAAATTTTTGATCGGGTACTTATGTCTCCAAAATTGCCCCGGATATTTATTCCATACAGGGAATGACATATCTTTTCCCGTCCGTATTAATGACATACTGACCATCCGCATCATCCATATAACTGGCTAATGAGAGCATGGCATCCGCATTCAGCTTTATGATATCCTCGTCATTTCGGACATACAGGTTGTCATTCTTCATTAATAATTTTTCCGGATCGAGCCTGATCTTTTTCCCCGTGCTGAGGCACAGGATCAGTCCGTTATTTTCGATAATACGAAAAACAAAAAGCGGTGTGTCTTCATATGGGAAATAGACTTTTTCAAGAAAATGTTCATGTTCCTGTTCAAGAAAATAACCGTCCTTATCTTTTTTTATGATGGAGTGAAAATAACTGATAATTTTCTGATTCGTGAATTTTTCATCATCAGTGTGCCATATGCCGTTTTTATCAAGCCTGAAAACGGCCTTTTCCCTGGGAATGATTACTATTGGTTTTTCTTTATCTGCCATTATAGTGTTCCGATTTGCCATCTGACTGGCGGAGCTTTTTGACTGCATGTCTCAGGACTGATTATAACTGACATGATTATCCCGATATATAATAAATTGAGTTCCTGGGAGTTTTGAAGACACAGTACCTGTTTTTTCAGGAAATGTCAAATCGTGAGTTCAGTCGAGGGGGGCCTGCGTTTTCAGCCGGGGGGACCGGTTCCCTCGGCCTGAGATTCCTCGCTCTCTCCAAAGCATAAGTCAGCCATAGCTCATCCGTGCCTATCGCAGATCGCCGGCGGAAAAATTCGGCAACTCTGAAACCCGCGGCATCAAATATGCTTCTCAGGTCATCATCCTCCCACAGATAAAAAACCCTGGCGTGAGCATCTGTTTTTTCGCCGGTTCCCTCCTTGAGACTCACCAGCACATATCCCCGGTCTCCCAGGGCCGTCACGATATTCTCAAAAACATCCTGAAAGCTTTCATGAGGAACATGAACCAGCGCACCCACGAGAACAATCGCATCCGCGGACAGGCCCGAGAAATCATAAGACTCAAAATCGCCTTCTGTGACCTCGCATCCCGCATTCTTCCGTGCCAGTTTCGCGAGTCCCGGAGAGCGTTCAAATCCGATCACATTAAAGCCCTGTTTCTTAAACCAGAGCAGATCACGCCCTGATCCGCAACCTGCATCCAGTATAAATGAACCCGGAGCAAGTCTCTGAGCAAGGGGGCGCAAAATGGAAGAGGAATCAGTATAAAATGTTTTTTCGTGGTATTTTTTGTAATTCTGCTGATAAAAATCTGACATGATATCTGACCGTTTGAATAAGATTTACAGGTCTCCGGTAACTCATATAACGCCCTTTTATTGTACGCAATCATCGTTCTGACATCATAGCCGGAACCATTGTGAAACAGGGAAAATTTATTCCTCATCCAGCTTGAAACTATTCATTATATTTATAAAAATATTATAAACTAATTAAGGGGACGGTGTCAAGCGGGAACGCATATTGATACCAGGGGAAAATTATAATATTAACGATAACTTTTTTGGGGGAATATAGGTGAAAATTGAATCGCTCTGCTTTTATAACTATCCAGGAATATTTTTATAATTTTGAGATTGATTTATAGTGACCAAAATGATAGATATTCAGATAACATTTCTGATTTGCTGATTTTAAATCTGAAATTATTATCTGGAAGAAAAAAACAGGAAGGAGCTGAATGAAACCGATTTTATTTTTTATGATTTTTCTATTTTTGTGTCCGTGTCCGGGCTTTGCTCAGGACAAACTCATTATTCAAAGGGCAAAAAAAAATATCTTGCTGACCGGTTATACCCGAAGCAAAACAACTGTTACCGTGTCGTCGGAAGTTTCAGGAAAGGTACTCCGGGTCAACTATGACGTGGGGCAGACCATTGGTAAAAAACCGTTTTTTGAGACAGACCCGACGTTTATTGATTTTCAGATCAAAAGTACGCGGCAATCCATAAAAAAGCTGAAGATTGCACAACAAAAAATTGCCTCACGGGTTTCCTATCTTGAAAAAGAATTTATCAGAATTGATAAGCTGCATAAAGGGGACCGGGCCACGGAAGTTAAAAGAGATGCCGCGGAAGAGGAGTTGAAACAGGCAAAATTTGAATCCCAGACCCTGGCCGTTGAAAAGGCTGTTTTGCAAACCACTCTGAAAGAGCTTAGAGAACGAAAAAACCGTCATAATATCAGCGCGCCCGAAGGCTGGATTGTTGTGGAGAAAATTGTTGAAGCAGGTGAGATTATCGGCCCGAATATGCCATTGGCAAAGGTCTCGAACTATCGGACCCTGGTGGTACCGCTTTCCGTATCCGGCAAGGAACTTGCTGCTCTGAAAGAACTTCCGCAGGCATTTGAAGCCAGGCTTGAAGGAAAACCTGTGACAGCTGCCATTCACTGGGTAAACCCGGAGTTTAACGAAAAGACAAGAAAACTGAGCATTCAACTGGTTCTGACGCATTATGAAGGAGAAACCCGGGGCGGACTCCGGTTTTCCTTGCCGCTTGAAACAGAGACAGAGGGATTTCTTGTTCCCAAAGCTGCTGTGATCAGTCGTTATGATAATCCGAGAATTACCATTAAAGGAACAGGAAAACCCTTCAATATTATGGTATTAGGAGAGACCGAGGACTATGTGATCATTGCGGAAGATGAGCAGCTTTCCTTAGGCACGGAGCTTACTGCTAATGAGTAATTTATTAACCTTATAACTTAACAAATATGAATATGAAAAATCAACAATCTTTTAAATCTGATGAACAAATTCCCGAGTTGTCTTATGTCCTGGACCGAATCAGCGCCTTTGGGAGAATGATCAAATTCAGCCATACCGTATTTGCACTTCCGTTTGCACTGGCCGCGGTGGTTCTGGCTCATCGGGAATCCCCTGTCACCCTGAACCTGATTTTCTGGATACTTGTGGCGATGGCGGGAGCGCGTTCCGCGGCCATGGGATTCAACCGGATCGCAGATGCCGGGTTTGACGCGCAAAACCCCCGCACTGCTGACCGGGCCATACCGGCAGGGGGGATATCCATAACCGCGTCATGGATATTTGTGATCGCTTTCTCAGCTCTTTTCGTTCTGGCCGGAGCCATGATCAGTCCTTTGTGTTTTCTCCTTTCCGCGCCGGTGCTGCTGATACTCTTCTCCTATTCCTATGCCAAACGGTTTACGGCTTTCTCACATCTGTACCTGGGCTTTGCTATCTCCCTCGCGCCTGTGGGGGCATGGATTGCCGTGACTGGCGGGTTTGACTGGCGCATTCTGCATCTTTCCCTGGGGCTTCTCACCTATATTGCAGGCTTTGATATTCTGTATGCGTGCCAGGATTGGGAATTTGACAAAAAAATGGGGCTGTTCTCCATTCCTTCCCGATTCGGAATAAAAACAGCGTTTCGCATCTCAGCGGTTTTACATGTGCTGACGTTTGTTTTTTTTGTTCTCATTTTCATTGTCTTTGACATGGGCATATTTTATATGGGAACGCTGGTTATCATCGGCGGGCTTCTGATCCTGGAACACAGGCTGGTCAGTCCCCGGGACATGACCCATATCCAGATCGCTTTTTTTCATGTGAACAGCGCAATTTCCATTCTTCTGTTTTTGGGGATTCTGTCTGATGAACTGATAAAAGGCATCTGATCTGAATATAAACATAATGGTCATGATTCTGGGAACAGAACGAAACATTAAATTTTCAAATAGGTTACTAACACTTGATAATCAAGTTTTCTGATATGATCCGGCGGCCGGATAGTCTGTCGTTCCGTTTGACGACCTGACTGATCCCGCCGAAGTCTGAACTCACGCCGATGCCTGCGAAAGCAGAAATCTGGCCGATGCTGCACTTCCGGGAAGTGGATTCCTGCTTTCGCAGGAATGACAGAAAAAAACTTGATTACCGAGTAATACCTGACACCTGACACCTGACACCTAACACCTAACACCTTCATAAACCATGAAATCATACTATAAAAATATTTCAGAATTTATCCGTGCGCTCAAAAGCGCCGGAGAACTTAGAGTAATCACGCAGCCGGTCTCTCCTTATCTTGAAATCAGCAAAATAGCGGATGCTGAGTCCAAAAGTCCGGGGGGAGGAAAGGCCCTTTTATTTGAAAACGCGGAAGGGTCTCCTTTTCCTGTTGCCATCAATCTGTTTGGCAGTTCCGAACGTATCTGCATGGCCCTGGGCGTGGATCATCTGGATCAGTTGGGAGAGCGGGTCCGGTATTTCATGGAATTGTCTCCGCCCGGAAATATCAGAGATATCCTGGGGCTTCTTCAAACCGGAATCTCTGTATCCCGTTTTTTTCCCAGACAGTCCCGCTCTCATCTGCCTCCCTGTCAGGAGGTCGTTCATACCGGAGATGATGTGGATTTGTCAAAGCTTCCTGTGCTGCATTGCTGGCCCAAAGACGCGGGGCCTTTTGTGACGCTGCCGCTGGTATTTACAAAAAGTCTGAAAACCGGCAGGCAAAATGTGGGCATGTACCGGCTCCAAGTGTTTGACAAAAACACCACCGGGATGCACTGGCATATTCACAAGGATGGCGCACATTTTTATCAGGAATATGTCCGGGCAAAACAGCGGATGCCCGTAGCCGTGGCAATCGGAGCTGATCCAGCGGTGATTTATGCGGCCACCGCGCCCATGCCCAGAAATCTGGATGAAATGATTCTGGCCGGGTTCATCCGTAATAAGCCTGTCTCCATGACCCGATGCGTCACCTCAGACGTGAAAGTGCCGGCCGAGGCGGAATTTGTTTTGGAGGGATATGTGGACCCCGGAGAGCTGAGGCGGGAAGGGCCTTTCGGAGATCATACCGGGTATTATTCTCTGGCAGATGATTATCCTGTGTTTCATGTGACGGCCATCACCCACCGGAAATCTCCGGTTTACTGCACCACGCTGGTGGGACCTCCGCCTATGGAAGACTGCTACCTGGCAAAGGCCACGGAACGTCTGTTTCTGCCCATGCTTCAGTCTGTCATGCCGGAAATCCTCGATTACTGGTTTCCCTGGGAAGGCGTGTTTCACAATATTGTGGTGGTATCCATTGACAAAGAATTTCCCGGACATGCCCAGAAAATTATGAGCGGACTCTGGGGGCAGGGACAGATGAGTTTCTGCAAGACCATTGTGGTGGTTGACAAAAACATTAATCCCCAGGCCCCCGATGCGGTCATGTCAAGGCTTCTCAGCACCCTTGATGTCTCATCTGATATAACGCTCACCCGGGGGATTCTGGATGTGCTTGATCATTCCTCTCCGATCCCCAATTTTGGTGCCAAACTCGGTATTGATCTCACGGACCGGTTTCCAGGAGAACCGGAGAGAACCTGTCCTCCGGAGCTTCCGTGTTTTTCTGTTTCAGAAAAGGAATTGCTGACAGCTATTCAGAATCAGGCGGACGGAGTGGCCGCTTGCAGATTCTTTTCTTTTCATGACACAGACCCGAGTGGCACCTGTCAGAATCGTATTCTTATGCTTGCTGTGGAAAAAGGACAGGATCGGGGGGGAGCTTATTTTGCAGAATGTCTGCGGGAGACGGATCTGCTGAAACCATTTAATATCATTTTGCTGTATGATGCCAAAATTAATTTGGAGAAAAATTCTCTGATTCTTTGGAAGCTCTTTAACAATGCAGACCCGGACAGAGACATGTTTTTTCAGGGCAATTATGTGGTCATTGACGCGTGTCAGAAAGGCCCCATGGACGGGCATCTCAGGGAGTGGCCCGAAGAACTGACTTTTCAATGAATAGCTGTCACTCGATAATCAAATTTTTTACCATTATTGACAACCTGAATTTTAAATTATATAGGTTTTTAAAAGGGAGAATTCAAAATGGGCGACCGGGAACCCCCGGAAAAACCGGACAGAACCGACTGGCACCGTCTGTGGGGTCTGATGATGGAGCCTCTGTTTGCAAGGCTCGGGTGCGAAACAGTGGTGGAGATGGACCTGTCCGCCAAAATTCAGCGTCTTGACATGGCGGTTGTCACCAAAGGAAAGAAAAAACCCCTTTACAGCGAAACTGACCCGGATTATTATGAGGGCTTTGAGAACCTGAACGAACATAACCTCATCTCCTTCAAGTCCTTCAGGGAGGTGTTCAATATGACCGCGGCCGAGGAGTTTTACGGACATTTCATAAATTACAGAAAAATCAGGAAGATTCCTGAGAATGCCGGGCACACCGTGAATCTTTATGCTGTGACCCATCACTTTCCCAGGGAGCTTTTCTCCCGTTTCGCCGGCACGGGTCTCATCAGAAAGATCACTGACAAGATTTATGCTGATTATAACGGATTTAGGGGAGGCTCCCCGAATCCGCCTAATGAGGCTGATATCAGGAGGTTATGCAGCCAATTCTCATGATAACGGAATCCGTTAAACCGCTCCGCCCTGCTTTGTAATCCGTCGTACTTTTTTACAGTGTACGGATTTGAAGGGGTGAAATTGAAAATAAGTGCCCATCCCCGGACACTGAGTTCCGCTGAAGGTATAAAGCCATGAAAATACTGAGTATTAAAAAGATGGCGATCCATCATTCGCATCAGACGGTCGAGCATGTTGCTTGTTCTGTGCGCCCCCGGAAAAGCGTATGCTGTCGCAAAGGCGGCGATATTTTCCCGCATTTTGGCGATTTTGTCAGCGATGACGGAAGGAAGAGAGGCTTTCTCCGCCCATTCGGAGAAGCGTCTCACTCTCTGCGAGAAAGAAGCCCTGGTCACAGCCCGGTAGCAGTCCCACAATTTCGAAACGACTTCGTCATAAATCTCTCCGAACTTTTTCTTCGCCCTGTCCCGGATACCGATGAATGTATGAAGGAAACACAGAATCAGCGTGACAGACGGAAAAAGGCTTTTCCATGCGTTCATGGTGGCTTTCCATCCGTCGGTGCTCACGGTTTCGGGGGAATAATCAGGAGCGATATTCCGGGCTTCCTCCTTATATGTTCCGTAAGCTTCTTTCAGAGAATCCTCGCCGGCGCTGTCCGCAACGGAAGCTCCGAGAATGCATTCTTCCGCAGCCGTGACGGCAACATAGCTCTTCTCACCCTGTACGGAAGTATGTTTCTCATCGGCAAGGAGATGCTTCGGCAGTTTCCCGGCATCTCTGACCGTTGTGCCGACAATGCTGTTCCGTCCGAGGGACTGTTCCATACGCTGCCAGTACATGGGATCCCTGCCGAAAACGTATGCCAGTCCCCAGAAAGGGACGGAGAATTTGCGAAGGAACAGGGCCTTTTCCGCCTCGTCGGTCATCCCTGTCATATAAGGCATGACGAAGGAAGGACGGACTGTGTGACTGACTCCTCCGATTTCTATGCGGCGAATTTTAATTCCCTGTTTTTTCGAGATATAACTGTCCTTTGTCCGCCAGCCGCATTCCGTCCCGGGCGGAAACAGTTCGGGATGTTCCGCTATCATTTCGTCGATACGAAGCCTGAACTGAAGGGTATCTCCGGCTGCCACATCCCAGGTTTCCCTCGAAAAGGGAAGGCAGATCGTCCGATTTCGCCGGGGAGCCGATTCTGATGTCTTTTTTTTATCCATCGGAAATTCCTCCTTAAAAATGAATTATTATAATTCATTTTACAACGGGGCAGAGGGCTTGTCAATGCAATAAGGGAGCCTCCCCTAAATCCGTTATAATCAGGATTTATTGATCTCAATGTGTTCAGCCCCATCCGCTTCATCATCACCCGCGGAAGCGACCATCCGATCATGGGCCTCTTTTCCGACGACCCCGAACAGATCATGGCCAGCAGGAGGAGGCTCGAAAACGACGGGTGGCTGCTCAGGGAGGTCAGTTCGTATCTTGAGAAACTTTACAGACATTATTCACTGGAGGGAATAGACATGCCGTACACCCAGGAAATGTTCATCAGGGATCATTATCCCGAATGGTATGCGAAAATTCGGGAAGGCGAGGCCAGAGGCGAGGCCAGAGGCGAGGCCAGAGGTGAAGCCAGAGGCGAGGCCAGAGGAAAGATGAAAGGAAAGCTGATCGGCCAGATTCTGACCTTGCAGCGGATTTCAAAACACGCTGTTTACGCCGAGGCGGAACTTGAAGCCAAAGACATCGGAGAACTCAGAGCGATTGCCTCAGAAACCGAGGACAGGCTTTTTTCAAGCCAATGACCTGTTTGGCAATGCTTTGACTCAGGAGATGTGCGTTCGGAAAATAGCTTATAATTCATGGAGAGCAAATGAAAATCTATCTTGATTGTTACGCCTGTTTTTTACGTCAGGCATTAAATGCCGCACGCCTCGCAGGCGGCGATGATGAGCAGCAATACAAAGTGATAAATAGCACTTTAAAATTATTACAAAATATAAGACCCGGAACAAATCCTCCGGAAATTGCCCGCAGTGTGCACAAACTTGTTCGGGATGAAATTTCAGCAGCGGATCCTTATAAGGAAGCAAAGGCTGTCAGCACGCAGCAGGCATTAGCGATATATCCCCGGCTTAAAGCATTGGTCAATGACAGCGATGATCCCTTAGGGATCGCCATACGATTAAGTATTGCCGGAAATATCATAGACTTGGGGGTAAAAGATTATTATGATGACCTTTGGGATACGGTTGAAAAAGTTTTGTCCCAGCCTTATGCGATTGACGATGAGGAGAAATTATGTGCCAGACTCTCTGAAGCGGATCATGTGCTTTTTATAGCCGACAACGCGGGAGAGACCGTTTTTGACCGGGTGCTGACAGAAGTGTTACAAATACCGGTGACTTATGCCGTCAAAAAATATCCCACGCTCAATGACGCGACCATGGAAGATGCGGTCGCGGCAGGATTGGGTCAGTCAGTTCGCATAATAAGCAATGGTACGGATGCGCCGGGTACGATTCTGTCGTTGTGTTCGGAAGAATTTCTCAAAATTTATAAACTGGCCCCCATAATTATAGCAAAAGGACAGGCAAACTACGAAACATTGAGCAATGCAGGGCCGAAAGTATTTTGTCTGTTACAGGTAAAATGCCCGGTCATAGGGAAAGATATCAATGCGCCCGTGGGCAGCATTGTTATCCGCCAAAGTAAGTGAAAAGCGGGAAATAAAACATTCTGATATCACTCGATAGTCAAGTTTTCTGACTTGGTTCGGACAAACTGTCTGTCATTCCGTTCGACGACCCGACTGAACTCGCCGAATTCTGGGAAAGCAGAAATCCGCAATTTCCGGAACCGCTGCATCGGCTAAAAATAGATTCCTGCTTTCGCAGGAATGACAGAAAAAAATCGAGTATCACTTCCAGAAACTATGGATTCCTGCTTTCGCAGGAATGACAAAAATCGAGTATCACTTTCATATTTCGTTGAGAGCAGACCGCTTATAACTGTCTCAGAAAAAGATTGTCCTGAGTGCCCAAAAAAGGAGGTTCAGAACATGCTAGATGATAATAAAAACTCAGTCACAAATAAAGAAAATGACGATGACAACACCGAACTTGTCTCTCATATGATCAGGAAGTATGATGAAAGTAAAGATTATACTTGGGGCGTCTAAATTCACTCCGATTTCTTGACTGCTTTTTGGACCATCCCTCTGACCTAAAAAAACTTTATCCGCATGCCGCCTCTGAAATCTTAATTTCCGGGAGCGATTCAGCTCGATTTTCCAACTCGGTCAGGGGGCCGGTTATTTTTTTACAATTACTTGAAATATTTATATTTATAATTTTTTTTGCTCGTTTTTCGGACTCCGGAATAAACTCAGAATTTTCTGCTGTTTTATCCGAGAGTATTTCAAGACTGCCAGGGTTTGCCAGGATTTTACGACGTTGTTTGGTTAAAGAAAATAAAGACTCTGAAAATTCTTGTTGCTCTCTGAGACTGATATTCATGACTCTTCGGGCATCTTCTCTGGTCAGTTCACCACACATGGCGGGCATGCGCAGAGCTATGCGATTGGCGTCTTTTATCTCTCCGGTTCCATGTTGCTTTGAAACTGCGAACAGAGACTCTATATTATCAGAAGTTATTGGCATTCCTATATTTTCTAATTTAAGCTCCTTGGCAATTATGATATGTTTGTCTAACCAATTAGTAAAACCTGTACGCACAGATGATCGCGGAGGAATGGCTTCAAGCAGCTTTTTACTTTCTTCATAAGTTTCCAGGTTAAGCCCCTTAGTTTTAAGTATTTTCTGGCATTCTGAAAGAGTACCTGAGTCGCGAAGAAAACATTCTATAAAATTTCTGCACCTCGGAATCTGATCAATGCCTGCTCGCAGCTTTGAAAGGACGGATCCCTTTGGGGCACGACCTCTCGGAGAATGTCTGAGCAACTGAGCCGCCCAATTCACCAGGCGGCGGAGGTTCATAAATCTTGATTTTGTTGAAACCTTCGGAGGTGCAAGACAGGCAAGAACAGTCTGTTTGAATTTTTTTGAAACTTTACCGACCGCAGAGATAAAGATATCAAACATCGGATGATTCTGATATTCATGTTTTAAAAGATTAGCGACAGTGTGTGATATATCGTCAATGCTGACACTGGGAAGGCCTTGTTCCGCCAAAAGCCTGGTAGCTTTGGCAAGGTCTGTTCCTCCGTCTTTGAGATATGCTACCGGCATTCCCCCGATACCGATAACTTTTTTCAAAAAATCAGCTATGGCCTCACCAGTCCAGGATACTGCTACTGAAACAGCAACGCAGTTTACATCTTTAAGAGTAGGAGCGGTTTCATTCAAATCATGATGGTTAGCATTCAATGACAGCAAAGTAAGAATTTTACCTTTTCCTAAGGCAATACTGATATCTATTATATAAACAAAGCCGTTGGAAAACGGATTGCTGTTAATTTCAGCCCCGCGCAGCGGGACGGCATTTCGGAGTCTTGCTACGGATAATCGGGTGACCCAGTTAATAATTGTCTGAACACATGGGACTTTTGTTATTCCCAAGTAATCAGCAAGAACTCTGAGAACTCTCGGTACCGCTCGGAAACTTATATGAGCAACTATAAAAAGCTTCAAACAAATATAGATAAGTTCTTCTTTGTTGTGAACAGGCTGAGTATTTTTCTGACGTTCTTTTTCCAGTTGTTTTCTGGCTTCATCGGCATCTTTCTTGTATTTATCACGCTCTTTTTTAATACGGCGCTTTTCTTTTTCATGATAACGTGCATTCTTGCCACGTTCAATCGCTTTTTTCTTCCAGTTATCTCTGCTTTTTATCAATTTGGACTTTGAACTCATAATAATCCTCGTAATTTTATTAATATTGACATAATAGTATGGTAAATATGTTAAAATAACAATCAAACTATATATTATCAAGATGAATCTATAATTGATTACATGAAGAGGTCCAAATTGTAGTTAAAAAAATTAAGCCAAAAAGGCTGTTTTTAGACGCCCCAGATTATACTCCGGTGAAAAACGCATCTGTTGACATCAGAACCGAAGAAAATGTCTATAAACTCATCCGGCTGAGTGACGAACAGTATTATCAGCTGCGTAAAAACAGTGTTCCGATTTTTGAGGATTACGGACATCTGATTTCCCTGTTTATGGATGAAGATATTATTTATTCAAGCTTTTCCAAAATGTATGTCTCATTAAAAGCATTGTTCGGAGAAAGCGGCAAATACTATGATGATTGGAAAGGCTCTTTTTCATTTCCGTTTTTAATTCATTTTTACAAAGGAGAAGAGGAATTCGGATATCTGATCAATCTTATGAATATCAGGTCCTCTATGGAGTTCAATCTGGTCAAACTGATACCTGCCGATGATGACAGGTTTGACAGAAGTGTTCTGCACAATCCGTTTGAAGAGTTTCCAAGAGAGGAAATTAACTATTTTATCAACTATTTTGTCGGATTTCTTACCGGATTTTTTAAAACCACTGCTGACCAGTATGATGAATGCTTTTTTAAAACTGCGGAGTCAAATTTAATCCTGTTTGGTTATAATGATGGCGATTTTTTTGATGATCAGTATGACAATGAGGAAGAATTCAGAGAAGCAATTCAGAAGCTGAAGTCAGAGTAAGCCACATAAAGGAAGCGATTGTCCGGAGTGCCAAACTTTCAGTTTGGCAAAGCAAAATATGAGGATATCAGGTGCTGCCAGAAAAAACAGGGGCATCTCACTGACATGCCTTTGCATTATCGAAAACAACATCTCCGCTATAATCAAAAATAATGCCATGTACGCTGACACTTGAGGCTGCGAATGATCTGGCGGAGCATATCATCTCTTTTCCCACATAAGAGATAATTTTCGGGTATTCATTTAATATGAGATCAAACGCATGTCGGGCCGTGTTGGCAGAGAATATCTTTTTTGCAAATGCCTCATCTTTCGTGACTTCGAAAGACCAGTCCGAAAGCTTGTGCAGGGTCAGGCTCGACTTTGCCGCGTGTGTATGCGGAATTCCCTGGGCCATCTTCACTGCCTTTCCGAAAAAAACCGCCAGTGTGATGAGATCAAATCCTTTGTCAGATGCGGATTCCAGGGACATTTTAAAGAAATCTCCGATTTGTATGAATGCTTCTTCCGGAAGTTCCCGCATGAGGGACTGAGAAAATCTCTCACTTCTTCGGCCTGTTGTCATCACCACCTGGCTGAGACCTGCGGCACGGGCAACAGACAAAGAGGATTTTATCGTGGCGATATACGCGTCATGGGACATGGGCCTGACAACTCCCGTGGTTCCCAGTATTGATATGCCGCCGATGATGCCGAGCCTTGGGTTTAAGGTTTTTTGGGCCAATGTCTCTCCTTCCGGCACAAAGATTTCCACTCGGATGGTTCTGCGGATACCATGGTTTCTGAGTACCTCATGAACCGTCTGTATGATCATCTTCCGGGGCCCCGGGTTGATTGCAGGCTCTCCCGGAGGAATTTCAAGTCCGGGTTTCGTGACCCGTCCCACACCTTTTCCTCCGGTTATGATCACGCTGTCCTGAGTCTCGTTATCTGAGAATGTGACGTTAGCGCCGATTTCCGCCCTGTGCGTTATATCCGGATCATCCCCCGCGTCTTTTATTACCGTGCATCTTACGCTTTTTTCATCTTCAAATACACAGGCATGTATCGGAATATCAATATCATCTCCGGTCAGAAGCTTTATCCGCACCTCGGAAGGGGCAGCACCGTTCAGGAGAAGACAAAGCCCGCCCTTTACTGCTGCTGTGGCAGCAGCACCAGTGGTAAAGCCGGTTTTAAGATTTTGTTTGTTTTCTTTTGCCATTATTGAAAATTATTTGTGATTTGTGATTTGTGACGGATCATTACCAATGGAGAAAACTCAGGTTTTTGTTTTTGTATGAAAAATTACTGATTTTAAAGGATTCAGGTGAGGGAGGGCAAAACTCTCTCGGGACGAAATATTTGTAGTAAATCATGCCGGGCCGGCAAAGCCCCGTCGGAGCAGCATATTTAGCATGATTTACTACAAATATGCCGCCCCGACGGGGCTTGGTCAGCCCTCCCCTAAATCCTTTATCATCAGGAAAATTATAATATCTGGCAACAATTACAGGGAAGTCAGATAAGAAAAGGAAAAAATTCTCATTGTTCTCTGATTTCCCTGTTGTTTTGTTCCTCTCATCCCAGATAATAGTAAATAACTGTGACAATGATAAGACTTAACACCCGAAACCCCTGACCCATCAGAAGCAGTGATATTCCCATTTTGGGTGCAAATATTCCCATATATCTCGGCAACTGGTGCCGCAATGCCCGTATGGGAAACGCGATAATATTTCCGATAATCAGGGCCAAAGCGGTCTGTTTGATGGTCAGCACCCCTGTCTCAAGGAGCGCGCCTGCGGCCGCGAATCCTGAAGTGAATTCCGCCACAAAGCTTAAAATGACCACTGAAAGGGCTTCTATGGGAATAAACGTTGTCACAACATATGTGGCGACCCAGTTCCGTGCCAGACTGAAAATCCCCATGGTGTTCAAGAAAAAAACAAAGATATAAATAGGTATCACATAAGTTGCCACGCCTGCAAACCGTTTGGGAAATTTTGACCTTACGCCTTCCCATATCCCCTTTGAATTTTTATTGGCCTGGTCTGAAAATTCTTGTCCTTCGCCTGTCTGACTCTGTGTTTCCTGGGAAAGACGCAAATGCCCGTAAATCAGAAAACCCGATGTCCGAAGAAGAGTTGCCGCAAATGTAATGGCAAAATAAAGAATGCCTGCCTGCCCTGTAAGAGGGACAACAATGAAAAACGTTGTGGGCAGATGCAGAAAATACGCGGGCAACTGATTGATGAGGTTGGTCAGATAAAGCTGCCTGCGAGATATTTTTTCTTCTTTATAAAAATCCAGAAGCATCGCGTTTGCAGCGGCTCCTGAAAAAAAGGCCGTGGTAAAGGCTGCACTGCACATATGCCCCAGATTGCCGAATCTGAACAGAGGCGACGCCAAAACCCCAAGTGTTTTTGTCCATCCCGAGGCCTCTATAACCTGTCCCGCGACAAGACCAATTCCGATAAAAAACATAAGACGGACAAGGGGCCATAAAAGCCCAGATACAATAATCTTTAAGCTGATATCATCATCAAAGTATATTCCGGTGGTGAGTATCACAGCAGAAACAGCAACAGAGATATAAACCGCGTGATATCCTGATGCCCTCTTTTCAGATATCATTTTCTTTTTTCTGCTTTGCTATAATCAGGGTCCAGTAATTCGGTTTTTTTATATCAAATTCTCTGATATCTTTAATGATCTCCTGATTCTCCTGCCCACAGTTTGTCACACCGACGCAGCTTTTAAACAGACCGGTTTCATCAAGCGCGGCGTTTATATCCTCCACATTTCGATATGCCTTTAAAAAGACAACATTCTCGGGCTTACCTGAGACTTCTCTCAGCCGGTCTCCTCCCCCGACCCCGGAGACAACCATAAGTGATTCTTCGCCCTCCACAAGCGGTGTGTTCAGACAGGCCGCGGCTGCCTGATATGACGTAACTCCCGGTATGGTCTCCACAGAGATATGGGGAGCCAGTGCCTGAATATGCCGTAATATGTAAGCAAAGGTGGAATACGTCAGCGGATCGCCCAGGGTGACAAAGGCAGCGTTTTTCCCCTGTTCCAGTTCCGTTAAAATTGTCCGTGCATGATCTCTCCATACCTTCTGAGTTTCCTCCTTATCTTTTGCCATGAGAAAAGAAAGCATTTTTACAGACGTCTTTTCCGGGATATGGGATTTTGCGATGCTTACAGCCAAGCTGTAATCATTTTTTTTGGATGCGGCCGCAAAAATAACATCCACATGATTTAATATTTTTACAGACTTGAGTGTGATGAGTTCAGGATCACCCGGGCCCACGCCTATTCCATATAATGTTCCGTTTTTTTCATTCATTTTGTTATCCATTATCAGTAGATCAAAAAAGTTTGTAGTTCCGCCTTTAGGCGGTCTGTTCCGGCAAATCAAGAAGTTTGTAGTTCCGCCTTTAGGCGGTCTGTCCCTGCAAATCAGAAAAGTTTGTAGTTCCGCCTTTAGGCGGTCTGTCCCTGCCGGACGGTCTCCCTGATTTCACGGCACCGCCTAAAGGCGGAACTACGAACCTTTTCGAATTAATCAGAGGTGTTCGATCTGGTGATTATTTTTGAGTTGCCATTTTTAAGAGGGCGTTTACCACACCTGCGGCAAGGTTTGAGCCTCCTTTTGTTATCCATTATCAGTGGATCAGAAAAGTTTGTAGTTCCGCCTTTAGGCGGTCTGTCCCTGCCGGACGGTCTCCCTGATTTCACGGCACCGCCTAAAGGCGGAACTACGAACCTTTTCGAATTAATCAGAGGTGTTCGATCTGGTGATTATTTTTGAGTTGCCATTTTTAAGAGGGCATTTACCACGCCTGCGGCAAGGTTTGAGCCGCCTTTTCTGCCTATATTTGAGATATGCGGGTAGTCAGTTTCTATGAGTGCGGCTTTTGATTCCGCAGCATTTACAAATCCTACAGGAAGCCCGATGATAAGTGCGGGCCGGGCTTTTCCCTCTTTTACCAGTTCAAGGAGACGGAGCAGGGCGGTCGGTGCGTTTCCCACCACATAAATCCCGTTTTCCATAAAGGGAATGGCAGCATCCACGGCAGCCTGTGCCCGAGTCATTCCGGACGCTCCCGCACTTTTTACGATACTCGGGGCATGAATAAAGCATGTGACACTTGATTTGAAATACTCCAGTTCTTTTTTTCGGATGCCGACCCTCGCCATTTCCGTATCTGTGATAATAGCTTTGCCTGAACGAATCGCCTTCAGACCTGCCTCAATCGCTTTGGGGTGAAACCGGACCGTATCCATATATTCAAAATCAGCGGATGTGTGAATCATCCGCCGCACAATATTCCATTCATGAGGAGAAAAACGGTGTTCCCCTGCTTCTTCATCTATGATTTTAAAACTCAATGCTTCTATTTCATCTGGTTTCATGGAAAATTTTATCCTTAATTAAGTGATTAGGTGTTAAGTGTTAAGTGTTAGGTGTTAGGTGTCAGGTGTTAGTATTCCAATCCTGAAATGCATGTCTTTTCTTTCGGAAAACAGAAGCAGACAGCAGATTCGGAATCTGTTTGGAATTTGGAATTTATTTGGAAATTATCATTTGGAATTTGTTATTTCCGTATTTTTATATTGAAGACATGCTTCCATAAAATGTCTGGCTGCATCGGGCTGGCTTCCAAAATGAAGATGAATGTAACTCCCCAGAGTGTTGGCAATCTGATACCCCTCATCGTTCTTTTTTATTCCGGCTCTGGCAGATACGCTGTAAACAGTTTCAATCTTTTGGGAAAATCCTGTCATTTCCGAATAGTGAAACTCATGCCCCCGAACGGTCTGGCCGCGTTTTCCGATGATCGTATCTTTTGCCATCGCGATTTCACGATATCCGAGTGCTTTTAAACGGGGAAACATGCGGGTGGCAAAAGGAAAACAGTTTGTCATGGGATAGGTATTGCCCTCAGTATCGCTGATCTCCCTGCAAAGGTACATAAATCCGCCGCATTCACCATAAATCGGCATTCCGTCAATGCTTTTTTCCCTGATCTGGTTCCGCAGATTCACATTGTCTGCAAGCTGCCTGGCAAAAAGTTCGGGATAACCGCCGCCAAAATAAATGCCATCCAGGTTTTCCGGCAGGTCATTGTCTTTCATCGGTGAAAAATATACAAGTTCCGCGCCGCAGGCTTTAAGAATATCAAAGTTGTCCTGATAATAAAAGCAGAACGCATTGTCCACAGCCACCCCGATTCTCACAAGCGGCGTTTTATTTGGGACATGCGGAGAGGACAAATCGTCCTGGGCAGATATTTCAGGGAGACTATCCAGCAGCGTATCAATATCTGTGGCTTTATCAATTGTGTCAGCAAGCATGCTCACGGCTTCATCTGATAAAAAATGATCGTTTCGCGTCACAAGGCCGAGATGTCTTTCAGGGATCGCAATTTCTTTTTCATGGACAACTCCGCCCAGACACGGCATGTTCACATTATGTTCCAGCGCGTCTTTCAGATATCTGAGATGCCCCTCGCTTCCCACATTGTTAAACAGAACACCGGCAAATCTCAGATCCTTGTCAAACCGTTCAAATCCCTGTACAAGTGCGGCCGCACTGCGGGCCATGCTTTTTGCATCAACAACCAGAATAACAGGAAGCCCCAGCCATTTTGCCATCTGAGCAGTGGAGCCAGCTTCGGTTTTTCCGTCATACCCGTCAAAAAGCCCCATGACCCCCTCAATGACAGCAACATCCGCATTTTCAGCATTTTTCCTGAAACATTCCAGATTATAAGCCTTTGAAAGCATCCAGCCGTCCAGATTTCTGCTTACCGCGCGGGTTATCGCAGTGTGATGACCCGGATCAATAAAGTCCGGCCCCACCTTGAACGGAGCAACATGAATGCCCCGCCTTGCCAATGACGCCAACAAGCCCAATGTAACCGTTGTTTTGCCGCACCCGCTCTTTGTGCCGGCGATGACCAGTCCTTTAATATCAACCTCCTTTTCTGGGGGCAAGGGGCGAGAGGCGAGAGGCCTGGGGGCCGCAAACCCCACAGCCTCACACCTCACGCCCCTCACCTCAACCCCCTTGCCTCAAGCCCCTCACCTCAAACCCCTTGCCTCAAGCCCCTTGCCTCAAACCCCTTGCCCCGGAATCACATCCAGCGCGTCCTGAATATGTTTGCAAAAAATTTCGACAATATCAGGGATAAAGCCGAGACCGCCTGTTTCTGCTGACACTGAAATTCCTTTTTCCTCAAAAGCCTCTTTCCAGGAATCTTCCTCTCCCATGAGATCTTCCTGAAAATGCACGCCCGCGACCAACATAAACGGAATCAGCCTTACGCTTTTAAATCCTGATTTCTTTACATCTTCAACAATCATTTCCCTTGAGGGGTATCCTTCTTCAACCAGACCGACATATATTTCAGGGCCGAATTTTTCACGAAATATATATTGAAGTGCAAGATAAGAGGACCAGCCCGGATGATCAGTGCCATGCCCTATCATAATTACCGCTTCATTTTCTATCTTGGAAAAGGCAGGATTGAATGCTTTAGCAACTGACTGATAATCTTTAGGATAAGATAATAGCGGAAGGCCAACGGATGTTCTGATTTCACATTCTTTGACCTCTTCAATCAGACGATAAAACTCGTGGCCGCATGTCAGATGCATGGACTGAACCACTGCCCATGAATGCCCTTTTTCCTTTAATTCAGAAAGCACCTGATGCGGATGTTTTATTTCAATATTCTGTGTTTTTTTCATGCGGTCTTTTACCATTCTGGATGAATAAGCCCACAGGATTTCATGGTCGGGAAAACGTCTTTTACATATTTCATCAATAAAAGAATAGGTTTCCAGAGCCTTTGTCGTTGTGCCAAAAGCAGTCATAACAATGGAAGGGTTCATAATGTCATTTTCCTTAAACGGTCATTCTATTGGAATAACAAGGAGTAAATAAAATTTTTCCTGAAACTTTCATAAGAAAAAAAAATCCCCGGACCGAAATAAATCCGATCCGGGAATGTTCCCTTTTTATCCTCGAGATCTTACGGCTGCCTCAGTCCTCGAAGGAGAAGCCGTTCGTTCAGACAGGTTTTCTGACTCTCGGATCATCCTACTGGCCGCGCCTTCCCGCCCGGCGAGAAATCATAATTCCTGATTCATAATCTAGGGGCAGTGGCATTTTGCGGTGTTCGTTCCCGATTACAGCGGCGGGTCCGTCCCCGATTCTAACGAGGTTTCCTTTGTGGCTCTGTCGGAGCCGCTGAACGATATTTGATTCTGATAGTTTTTGTTTAAATTTTCTATTGAAATATTAAATGAAAGTCAATAATTATTTATGCGTCAGTACTCAGAAAACTGTCCGAATCATTGTATGACTTTATCTGCTCCTATATTTTTATTGAATAAAAACGTCCGACATCTGATAAAGATGATCACTATATTTCTTAACAGGAATATAAAATAACTCATCGGTGAAAAAATTATCAAGGTAATGAAAGCTTTTTCTGATAAAAACCTTATGAATATAAGTTTATCATACCATAAGTTTTTTTATTGTATAAAAATACTTGACATCTGATAAGGATGATTCTATATTTCCCAAAAAGAATATATATGGTTAATTGCAAAATAATTGCAGTATCGTGAACTGTTCGTATGTGAAATACAGGCAGGCTTGAAACTGGCACAGCCGAGTGTTTCCAAGCAGTTAAATACCGGAAGCATACCGGACTTGTTATATTCAGGAAAGAGGGCTTTCGGGTAAATTATTTTAACAGCAAAGAGGACAAGCCTTTTGCATCAGCATGTTTGTAACACCGACATTCAGGACGCGAAGCGTCCCAAAGGCGTTCCCACGCTCTGCGCGGGAACGTGAAACGAGAAAGTATCCGAATTTTTATCTGTTGATTTTGGAAGAAGAGGCTAAAAAAACAATAATAATAAGGAGATTAAGAATGGAATCAAGACAAATTTTGGAAGAAACATTGAAATTTCACGGACATATCTGCTGGGCAAGCGCTATTGGCGCTCGCATCGGCATTGTCGCGCTTCGTGAACTTGGTGTTGAGCGGACAGGTATATCCGAGGAACTGCATTGCATCGTCGAAATCGGCGACAATCACGGCGCTCAGTGTTTTGCAGACGGTGTCCAATGTGCCACCGGATGCACCTTTGGCAAAGCCAATATTGAAAAAGCAGGCTGGGGTAAGCTGGCAATTACGCTGATTGACAAGAAAAAAGAGCAGGCTGTCCGGGTCTCATACAAACCCGGACGACATAAAATGGTTGCTGAATCCTCTTTTATGAAAAAACGGGCTGCGGGTATTTCGCCTGATCAGATTCCCCAGAAAGAAGCATGGGAAATGGTCAATATGCTCTGGGAGGCTCCCGAATCCGAAGTGCTGACGGTCGGCGAGGTTGTCTCCTATCCTTATGAAGACTTCGGCGAAGTCATGGGGCTGATGCCCTGTGAAAGTTGCGGAGAAATGGTATCCAAAGCCTATTTGCGGGTTGTCGGAGATAAGCATATGTGCATTCCCTGCTCCGGTTATGACCGATAAATTTAAAGCATTCACTTCCGAGTCTGTATTCTGTGTTCTGAACACGGAGAATAATAATCAGCATAAGTAACCGCCTTCGTTCCCAGGCCGGAGCCGGGGAATAAGGCGGAATTTCACTTTTTCGATCTTGCTGATAACCTAAGGAGAACATTCATGATAATTCCTGCTGTTGCCGGTGTCATCACATTTGTTTTTACCACGCTGCTGACCATTGCAGGCGTGGGCGCTGCATTTATTCTGATTCCGGTATTCATCGGGCTGGGCATAGATGTTCATGTGGCAATGGCAACCGCACTGCTGCTGAATTCAATTGCCATGATATTTGCCTCATACCGGTTTGTCAGAAACAAGCTGGTGATGTGGAAAGTCGCGGTTCCCATTCTGATTGTCGCAACTGTGCTTTCACCTTTGGGGGCTTATGTGAGCAAAGGGCTGGACCGGGAAGTGCTCCTCTGGCTTTTTGTAGGATTCCTGCTGTTTGCAGCCGGGATGATGCTTTTTTATGAACCCCGGAAAAAAGAGGCAGAAGCAGAAAAAGCCGGACAGATGGTTTATGGCGTGGCAGTGGGCGGGTTTGCCGGTTTTCTGGGCGGTCTTTTAGGTGTGGGCGGCGGAAATTTTATTGTTCCGGTGCTGGTCTGGCTGGGATATGATCCGAAAAAGGCCTCTGCTACCACATCTTTTATCGTCATTTTTTCGTCATTTGCCGGTTTTCTGGGACATGCTTCTCTTGGAAATATGAGTCTTCCGCTTCTGGGATTTACAGCAGCAGGTTCGGCCATAGGGGCGGTTGCAGGGGCATGGCTGATGACCGACAAGCTGAACCGGAAACAAGTCAAACTGATTATCGGCGTTGTGCTTTTGGGAATCGCGGCTAAAATGATTTGGAACCTTGTTTCTTAAATGATATGCTATTTAATTAACCGCGATGGGTTAAATTATGTCACAAATTGAACTGAAAAATATATCCGTTAAACAAATTCATTCACATAGTGAAGAAAAAGGATGAAAAGACGGATGAGGGGTCCCCCAGCCGGCAGTTGGCCGGCATATGTTAAAATTTCCTGATGACACAAAGGTCTCTGTTATGGGATTGGGCGATATAATGGCAGCGTTTTACGCTGAAAACAGAAACGCGACTTATGAGACCGCCGAAGAGATCATCAAAAGACTGGAAGATAAAAAAAACTATATCCCATCGTCCAAAAGTGTCCACAGAGAGTACGCTTATGTCCTACTGAGGGAATACAGAAAATATGTAAAAGATTGCTCCTGATGCGCATAACAAGCGTTCTTTGCCAGACGGGGTTTATTTGCCGGACGGGGTTTGTAACCCTTTATGAAATGTTTATGCTGGTGAGCCTGAAAATATTTCGGAAGGGGTTGCAAACCCCGTCCTGCAAAAAAAATCTCCTGATTATAACGGATTTAGGGGAGCCCGGCAAAGCCGTCTGCCCGGGGCTGAACAGATTTTCCGGTGTTCTCTCCGGAGTGCGAAAAATGTTTTTTCGCAATTGCAAAAATACAATTTTTGCACTCCGGATCCGTCCGGAGCTTCCTGACTCGGCAGCATCGGCCCTGGCGGGGGTCTGCGAATCCGCTGCAAACATACCGCCCTTACAGGGTCGGCCCTCCCCTAAATCCCTTATAATCAGAAAATCTCTTCCGACAAAATGTGTCAGGTGTCAGTTGACTGCTTGAGATGATAAAATCACAGAAAAGGTGGAATTCATGAATCAGCCTCATTTGGTTTCTGTTCACGGAGGTCACAGTGGTGAATTTTGTAACCATGCCCAGGATTCGCTGGAAAATATCATAACATCTTACATTAAAAAAGGATTTGCCTGGGTCGGCATCACCGAACACATGCCCCCTCCTGATGATTGTTTTTTATATCCTGATGAAAAAGAAGCGGGTCTTGACTCGGAAAAGCTTTATCAGCGGTTTGCCAGATATATTTCAACCTGCCGCAGCTTGCAGAAGAAATATTCATCTTCCATAAAAATTCTTGTGGGTTTTGAAACAGAAACATATACCGGATACAAAGACTTTATAAAAAAGCTCGTGAATAAATTTGAGCCGGATTATATTGTCGGCTCCGTACACCACATTCGTGACATACCGTTTGATATGTCGCAGGAACAATATGACCAGATTGCACTTGCATCAGGGGGGCATGATGGCATGTACTGTGAATATTTTGATTTGCAATATGACATGATCAATGCGTTAAGACCTCCTGTTGTGGGCCATTTTGATCTTATCCGGTTATTTGATCCGGAGTATTGCTCCCGTCTGAAAAAGCCTGAAATCTGGAAACGAATTCTTCGGAATCTGAAATGTATCAGTGAATTTGATCTCATACTGGATTTTAATATGCGCTCTTTATATAAAGGTGCGAGTGAACCGTTTGTGTCGGAACCTATTCTTCTCCAGGCTTTGGAGTTAGGCATTGCTGTTATTCCCGGTGATGATTCCCATAGTGCGGAGACAACTGGTCTGAACATAGAAAAAGGAATTAAAATTCTGGCAGAACTCGGATTTGATACCAGGTGGCGAATTCCGGAGTTTTCCAAGTGAAATGAAGACCTCCGAGGTTTTTAAAACCTCGGAGGGTCTTTCACAAACTGGTCGTGTCCCCAATTTGAACATCCTCCGATAGTTACCAAATTCGACAGATCAAAAAATTTCAGGGAAAGCCCTGAAAAGGTGCTTTGTTACAGCCCGGGGTAAAGCCTCTGCCAAAATATCAGATGAATTTAATTCTTGAAAAAATATCTTCGAGCTACTATGATTTTAATTTATGTTTTTCCAATTTTGCCTCAGAACGACTAATTTATGGGAAACCCTTGGGAGGCTCTGCTGAGTTGGTCAAATTTTTTCTTTCTGTTCAGATTAACTATGAACATTTTATGCCGGGAAGAGGATTATGTAATGATCCCATACAACTTCTTACTATATCAAGGAGTGAAGGAGTTAAATGTCTTGAGAAGCTGCCAGCTTAAGCCCCCGCCTGATTTACACTGTCACCAATTCACCCGATCTCCCAGTTCAAAAAAAGACATAAAGAAAGCCAGGAAAATACCATGCACATTATCGCCAGAAAAACACTCATTGAATTCGCCGAAAAATATCCTGATGCCAAAGCACCGTTGAAACGATGGTGGACAGTGTGCAGAAAAAACAACTTCGGTTCCTTTGCCGAACTGAAACGGACGTTCGGTTCGGCTGATATCGTACTGAATTGTCTGATATTCAACATCGGCGAAGGAAAATATCGGCTCGTGGCGAGGGTCAATTTTACGGCTTACAGGCTGTGGATAAAATATATTTTACCGCATAAAGCATATGAGAAACTAAATCTGAGGGAGGATGAAAAATGTCAGTAGCGAAAAAAATCGGACATCCGGAACTTTACCCGCTGAAAGCAATTAAAAACCAGGAGGAGTACGAAGCGGCGCTCATATCCATGGAAGTGGTGTTTGACAAAACCGAAGGCCCCCTCGCTGACTACGCGGAAACTCTCAGCATACTGATCGGACATTACGAAGATACTCATTTTCCGATTACCGGGGCTTCCGGTACCGGGGTACTGGAATTCCTCATGGAACAGAATGATCTGAAAGCGCAAGACTTGGCAGACATATTCGGCAGTGAGACAGCGGTTTCAGAAATATTGCACGGAGAATGTCCCCTGAATCTGAATCATATAAAACTGCTGGCAAAGCATTTCAATGTGGAGCCTGCCACGTTTGTGTGAATACGGCCTGTTTATCTGTTCGGATTAGCAATAAAAAAAGATTTGATGCCGAAGTTACAAATTTTTACTATGAAAATACATTTTCATCATTCTGATATTCCAAATTGACATGCCACCGTGCAACTTTACTGATAACATTCTTATATTTCAGATATAAAACCTTTATCCGGAATTTTTTACAAGTACCCAGCCTGCAACCTGTTAAAATCGCTGATACTCGATGATCAAGTTTTTTTCTGTCATTCCTGCGAAAGCAGTAATCCACTGCTCCGGAAGCGCAGCACCGGCCAAAAATGGATTCCTGCTTTCGCAGGAATGACGGGCTTTTTGCCCGAACCGGGTCAGAAAATTTGAACATCGAGTGATAAGTACCTGATCAAAAATTTTTTATACATCTTTTTTTCTGCGAGCGGCAGAGAAACCCGGCTTTTTCCTTTGTCGGATAAGCATCATTCCGGAAAAAAAAGCCGGGTTTCTTCCCCGGGCAGATATTAAAAACTTATGGTTAGGTACTTATCTGCAAAAGACCGAGCCTGTAAGACTTTGTCTTCCAAGTTACTCGATGTTCAAGTTTTTTTATGTCATTCCTGCGAAAGCAGGAATCCACTGATCCCGGCCCCCTGGCGTCACCCAAAAGTGGATTCCTGCTTTCGCAGGAATGACAGGCTTTTTGTCCGAACCGCGTCAGAAAACTTGAACATCGAGAAGTTAATAATCTGCGGCATATCAGGCCAAGTTAAGCAGCCAAACAAAAATGATAGTCCGAAAGACAACAGAATATCAGATAACAATCTGAATTTTTTGTCATCTTATTTTCATACAGATATGAAACAAAGGATATTTCCGCCATGCCCCAAATAACATCTGAAAAATGCGTATTACTCGCTAAAAAAATTGAAAAAATCCTCATAAACGGTTTGAATCTGAGCAATGATGTGCTGCATTACATTGACTCCACATTCTCAAATCCTTCTGTAAAGGAGCTTGAGGCGCTTATCAATGATGCGTCCGACTGTGAAAAAGATTCCTTGCTTGAACTTATTTTTTTTCCGGATGAATCTGTTCAGGTTCAGTTGGAAGAAATCCTGGAACGCCACGATTTTCAGAAGCAGGACAACGACAGGGTTATAAATTGTCTCTTGCTTCAGCCACCTGAAACAATGTTCTATTTTTCTGATAACAGAGGTGTTTTGAAAATTTTAATGCCGGATTGGGTTGCAGAACAGTTCATATCGCGTCTGAATATTTCAAAAAAACTGGATAAAAGGCTTGCTCAGGCCATAAAGCGCCATGTATCTGAAAAATACAGACAACGTTTCAAGGTAATGCTGAGAAATACACGATTTGTCCCCACTGAAAACAAAACGCTCTTTTTATGTCGTTTTTTTGAAAACACGGATGCTGAAAGCGATGATATTATCAGACAACTTAATTTTATTTTGGAGTTCCTTGATGAGCTCCGGGATGACAGGGACATTTTCCAATCTCTGGCAGATAAAAAGAGATTTTGCTTTCAACATCTTCAAAATCTGGTAAAATTTGAAGAACAGTTGCAAAAAACCAATATGGAAACATTAATCCTTCAGGGGGTGAGATCGCCATATACAAGCAGGGCCGATATGTTGGAAAAAATCACTATCATAGACACTGTCTGCCTGAGTATTTTTGGTAAAACAGCTTATTCGTCCCCTGATTACGGAAGCCTTGATCTTGGGGAATATTACGGAGAGGCAGACATGGAAAGAATGATAAGGACGCTTTCGTAACATCTGTATGAATTATAGTTTCTGAAAACCCGGGTTTCTTTGCCATGCCGCACACAGTCCGGAAACTTTTCGATCTACTGAGTTTCTGAAAACCCGGGTTTTTTATCTGTTTTCACTGAAAATATTTTCATAAACAGGGGTAAAAAACCGTTTTTTTTTATGACCGTTTCTTATTTCCCGATAATCAAGTTTTTTTGATCCGATCCGGCCGGACAGCCTGTCATCCCGTTCGACTGAACTCACGCCGAAGCCTGTGAAATCAGGAATCCGTTTCCGGCCGATGCCGCGGTTCTGAGGCTGTGGATTCCTGCTTTCGCAGGAATGACAAAAAAATTTGATTATCGAGTATCTGCTTTCCCTGTGCTTTAGGGAACGGAATACAAAAGGATCAGCAAAGTCCGTCAGAATCAGAAAAGGACATCCCAAAAAAACTTATGACCGATCTTCTTTTACAGAGGTTTCCAATTTAAGCCGATATTTCTCAATTTTGGAATGCAGAGTGGGTCTGGAAAGGCCGAGAAGCTTTGCCGCGCGGGAACGATTGCCTCCGGTAAATTTCAGCGATTCGCTGATGAGGATGCAGGCAAAATGATCCATGCATGACTCAAACATATTTTTACGCAGATTTGTGATCAGTTCCCGCTGTATGATCTGATGCAATATCTGATCCAGATTATTTTCGTCTGTGCCCTCGCGGGGCCTGTTCTCGCTGATGACCTGGGTAATATCATTCGGAGAAAGCGGAGCTCCCCGGTTGAATATCAGTGCTTTCTGAATAACATTGGAAAGCTCTCTCACATTGCCCGGCCACGAATACTCGGCAAGCAGTTTTTTTGCCTTGTCAGTAATTCCGGGGTTATCCATGCCCCCTTCCGCGGAATAACGGGAAAGGAAATACTCTGTAAGAAGCGGAATATCTCCTGCACGTCGGCAAAGCGGGGGAAGCCAGATCGTGACAACCTTGAGACGATAATAAAGGTCTTCACGAAACCGCCCGTTTGTAATCGCGTCTTCAAGGTTCCGGTTGGTCGCGGCAATAATACGAACATCCACAGAAATATTTTCACGCCCCCCGAGACGTTCAATACTTTTTTCCTGGATCAGTCTCAGCATCTTGGATTGTAAGCTGAAGGGCATGTCCCCGATTTCATCTAAAAAAATAGTTCCGCCATGGGCCTGTTCGATCTTTCCCACGCGACGATGGGCAGCCCCGGTAAAAGCCCCTTTTTCATAACCGAACAGCTCACTTTCCAACAAAGTGTCAGGGATCGCCACACAATTGATCACAAGAAAAGGATTGTTCGCGCGGAGACTGTGCTGGTAAACAGCCCGGGCCACCAGCTCTTTTCCTGTGCCGGAGTCTCCCCGGATGAGTACTGTGGCATCCGTGGAGGCTACCCGGCCAATAGCCTTGTAAACATCCTGCATGGGGCTGCTTCGCCCAATAATCGCTTCATGAGATGTTGTTTTATCAGGAGTGACGTCCATGTCCACTGGTGAACGCATAAAACGACCCGCCTCCAGGGCCTGTTTGATGACAATTAGCATATCAGGAATATCAAAGGGCTTGAGAATATAGTCAAAAGCCCCCATCTTAGTGGCCTCAATAGCTGTTTCGGTGGTGCCGTAAGCAGTCATAATGATCACAGGGAGTTTTGGTTCTATTTCATGTATGGCCCGGAAAGTCTCCAGACCGTTCATCCCTGGCAGACGCACATCCAAGATAACCATATCCAGTATTTTTTTTCCTATCACATCCAGACCGGATTCACCGGAGGCTGCGCTCTCCACGCTGTAACCCTCCTCGGTCAGAAGCTTATGAAAACTTTTCCGCAACTGGTCATCGTCGTCAATAATCAGAATGGTGCTCAATATTCAGATCCTCCGTTGTAGGGAACGATCTGAAACCGCCCCCTGTCATGTCAGAAAACTCCCCCGGTTTTTCTTGAAAGGAGTTTGGCTTCTGCTTTTCTGATACGTTCTTCCTGTTCATCTTTTTTCTTTCTGGCACCCTCCAGTTTTTCTGACAGATCATCAAAATCAGCCGGTTTTAAAAGATAATCAAAGGCCCCGAGTTTCATTCCCTCCACTGCTGTTTCCGTGGTCCCGTGTCCCGTCAGCATGATGACTTCGATCAGCGGAAACCGCTTTTTTATCTCTTTCAGGACTTCAATGCCATCCATGCCCGGCATCTTAATATCAAGGATCACCACATCAATATTATCTTTTTCGAGCAGGTCAAGGCATTCCTTACCGCTATATGCGGGCGTGACCTTTTCTCCGGTTTCGTTCAGTCTCAGGGAAAGCATTTCCACAAAATCTTTCTCATCATCAACGACCAATATTTTGGTTGGTATTTTAATCATGGCATGTTTTCTCCTTTATTTCAATAGATATAAAAAATTACTATATGAAAGTGTTAGGTGTTAAGTGTTAAGTGTTAGGAAAAATTATAAATTTTTCATTGTACTATAAAAAATTAAAAAAACGACCATGGCAGGTCTGAGCCGTAGATTCACATAGGTTACTGCAATGACTACAAGGAAGCCGGATAAGAAAAGAAAAAAAATGCCCTTCTTATCCGGTTTCCCTTTACAAAATCAATTTGGGTTGTCAACACGCTTCTGCATACGGATTATAAAAAAATTTTATAAACCAAGTTTTTTCCAAAAATCCGGCCGGCTGTTTTTTTCAGGTTCTTCTTCTGTTTTATGATACCGGGGCAGGGTGATGCAAAAGACAGTGCCTTTCCCCACCTCGCTCTCCACTTCGATGTTTCCGCCAAGCTTATTAATAATCCCCTGGCTGACAAACAACCCGAGTCCTGTCCCTTTGCCGGGGCTTTTGGTGCTGAAAAAAGGCTCGAATATTTTCTTCAGATTTTCTTTGGGAATACCTTGCCCGGTATCTTCCACCCTGAGTTCAACAGCTTCGGTGCTGTTGTTTTTCCTCTGTTCTCTGGCCGGAGAAGCCTGGGAACGAAGGCAGGCCGGAGCCTGAAAATGAGACAACACACTGCTGCTTATGGTGATCTTTCCTCCGGGAGAGGTCGCATGAATCGCATTGTTTAAAAGATTAATCAAGACCTGCCTCAGCCGGTAAGGGTCTGTCCAGATATTTCCCGCGGAAGGTTTTGTTTTCCGGACAATTTCAATATCCTTATTTACGACCTCCCTGTTTATCAGCCGGACCGACTCTTCCACCAGTTCCTCCAAATTTATCTCAGAAAGTGCGGAGTCATGTTTTTGGACAAAATCCAGCAACTGATGTGTAATTCTCCTGGCCCTTTCAACGCTTTTTTCGATTTTTCCCAACCCCTTTTCAAAATCTGCTTTTCGGGGCATTTCAGCGAGTTCTTCTTTTTTCAGAAGAAGTTCCATCCATCCGGTTGCTTCTTTGATGATCGCCAGCGGATTGTTGATTTCATGAGCCACGCCGGTTGCCAGGGTCCCCAGAGAGGCAAGCCTTTCCGTGACGATCATCTGCTGCTCCATTTTTTCCCTGAATTCCGCCTCCTTTTCTTTATCTTCCAGCCGCTGGATCTTCTCATAAGCCTGCTTGATTTTTTCCAGCAGGTGTTCCAGTTCCACAGGCTTGGTCAGATAATCAAAGGCTCCGGCTTTGATACCTTCGACGCCATCCGGCGTGCTTGAATGGGCGGTCAGAAGTATGACTTCTGTTTTCTGATACTTTTTTTTGATATGATGAAGAACTTCAAGCCCGTCCATACCTGGCATTTTAACATCCAGTATGACAACATCTGCCTGATTTTTCTCAAGCATCGCCAGACATTCTTCCCCGTTTCCCGCCTGTTCCGCGGAAAGTCCTCTTTTTTTCAGGCGTCTGGCAATGATATTCCGAAAATCCTCTTCATCATCCACAAGAAGAAGGCGTATGTTTTCCATATTAAACCAGTCCTAAGAGTTTCCACCATGTAGATGCCACCAATATCAGAACAAGCAATAAAACCGGTGTTGCAATCACCCCCAGCTTTGTGAGGTCAGAAGATTTAAAATACCGGTAACTGTAAGCAATGGCATTGGGCGGACAGCCAATGACCAGAAGCATGGCAAAGGAGGTGGCGGTTCCGAGACACAGCGACAGGACTCTGGGGTCAACGCCCTCCAGTATGGCCATGGGAATAACGATGGGCAATATCAATGCTGCGGCCGCCACATTGGCCATGGCATTGGTAACCAGTGCGCCAAAAACGCCGACACCCACAAACAGCAGAAACCATCCCCCGCCCTGAACCAGCGGAAAAAAGAGATAGGCAAAATAATCGGCTGCCCCCGAGTAGCCCATGGCCAGTCCCAGGGAAATACCGCCGCCAAAAATAAACAGGGCTGTTCCCCATTCAAGATTTTCATGAATATCATCCCATTTTAAGACCCCGGTGAGTACCAGTGCCGTAATTCCCAGCATTCCGGTGACAGAGTAATGAAAACCATGAAAGCCTTTGGTCAGCCACAGGAGGAAACACAGCGCAATAATGATAAGTGTCTTTTTTTCCAAAGCAGTCCACGGCCCGAGGTCTTCATCAAATGCAGGCAGTTTGTATTTGGGATTGGGACGATAGACAAAATAAACAATCAGAACAGCAATAGGTACGGTAAGAATAGCCGCGGGCATGGCGAATTTTATCCAGTCTAAAAAGGAGATTTCTATGCCGGTAAATTCTTTGAGAAAAGCAGCGGAAACCATGCAGCGGCCTCCGCCGACCAATGTGCCCATGCCGCCGCAGGAACAGGCAAAAGGAAGGGAAAGCATCATAAATTTTGCTGTATTGGTGTGCGGCTCAATACCTACCGCACGCATCAGCGGAAGCATGGTGACAATACCGATGGCACAGGCTGCCGCGTCATGCATAAAAGAAGAAGAGATGCCCAGCCCCATGGCGATAATAAATGTGAACCGGGTAACGCTGGTCCCCGCCTTTTTGATAATATAATATCCGAGACGTTTTGTAAGACCGACTTTGTCCAGTGATATGGCAAAAATCAGACAACACATGATGAAAACAACCACCGGATGCATATAAGGTGCCCACGCGTTTTTGACATCGGTAATTCCCATAACGACCAGGAACACGCCGATACATATGGCTGTGATCTCAAGGGGAATGGGTTCAGCAACAAAAAGAAAAATAAGAACTGCTAAAATTGCAAGAAATCGTTTGGCTCTCGGAGAAAGGCCGTTCACATAATCCACTTGGACGTCTTTCATATTCAGATCAGCGGCTTTTTCTGCAAGAAATGTCTGTCTGCCTTCCGGACTTCCCGGGGCTTTTGTTTCAACGATATATGTGGTGCTGTCTTTTTTATCAGCAGGAATAAGGGTAAAATGTTCCTGAACGGTCTGAAATAAGGCTCGGGTTTCGTCACCGGTGATTTTAAACTTTGTTCCTTCCGGTCGGGGCAACAGCATAACGATAATACCAATGGCAAGCCCTATACAGAGTTGAAATCCTTTACTTTTAAAAAACATTTTTTCTCCTTTTTATGGTTAGGTTGACAAATCAGTTTTTTCCTCATGTTACAAGAGGAATTTTCTTATTCTGTTCCAAAAAACTGATCTCAGAGGCGTATGAGATCGCCCGGATACCCATATTTAAATCAGGTTTTGCTTTCCGGACAGTTTTTTTTAACGAGCATGAAAAAAATGATTACTGCTATGAAAAATTTAATTTTTAAGCATCTTATTTTTATGGCAATTTTACAGAACCTCCTTTTTTTTCAAATATCATAACTGCCCCGGGCGTTCAGATGTAACTCAACATTTGAAACTAATAAGCAATCCTTGTGCCAAAAAAATAGGATCAAAAAATAAACCAAATAACCTATTAAAAAATTTAATAAATTTTGAAAAAAAATAAATTTTGGAAAGCTTATTAAAAGGATCAGGTGTCAGCTTTTTTTACAGAATGTAAAGATTTGAAAACAATGCCACAAAGACACAAAAAGACACGGAAAGAGCCTTTGTGAGACTTCGCGCCTTTGTGCCTTCGTGGTATTTATAAGCCGCGCATAGCGTCAGTTTTCCCCGAATTGGCATTCGGAGAGGACGGTATGCTCTGATATAATAATTTCAGTAGGTTGATCCCTCTCCTAAATCCGTTATAATTAGCCGGTTTGAAAAACACTGAGCTGAAAGTGTTTTTATCTAAAGCAATAACTAACTGATTAAATTTTTTCTTTTATATTAAAAAAAGCCAGGCGTTCTCCTCTGTGATGGGCTATTTTTCCCCCTGAAATACTCCCTCTGCCCCATTGACTTTTTTTTCTTTTCCATGAAATGAATAAAGTAAAAACAAAAACAGATCAGTTCAGGGGATCAGCGGAAAACTTACCAATTTTTTTAATAGGAGATAAAGGGAGATTTGAAAAATGAGAAAGAGATTTTTTACATCTGTTCTGATTATGATCATGGTGCTGCCGTTCCATGTCTTTGCCAGTTCTGATCTGGGAAAGGTCAGGATAGGGAATATCACAGCATTCACCGGAGAGGTATTTGTAAGGACGAACGGGGAGTGGGACAGACTTGGCAAAACACCTCACCCCATATACAGTTCTGACAAGGTTGTCACAAACAGGGGAAGAGCAGAAGTCAGTCTTGCTGACGGGGAAGTTTTGAAACTGGACACGGACTCAAATATCAGTATCAGTCAGCATAAAGAGAAAACCGGCGTGTTTTTTAAAGAACGGGTTAAATCAACTCAGATAGATGTATTACTTGGAAAAATATGGTTTGATATTCAGTCCCGGGAAAAAGGAAATCAGATAAAATTCAGAACCCCTTCGATGACCGCCCTTATCAGGGGGGCAAGCGGGGTGGCTGAAACAAATCAGAGAGGGGAATCGAATTTCGGTCTTATCAGCGGAAACGCTGAAGCATCAGGATATTATGAGAATCCGTCTGATATGAATCCGCCTGATGTGGATGAATATGCTGAAAATCTGCGCTCCGACTCAGGAAGGGCGAACTCTGATATTCAGAAATTGGTAAAAAAAGCTGTCCAAAGACAGAGGGCTGCCAAACGAGCCGTTGCTGACGCAACTGTCCGAATTAAAAAGACAGATGAAAATGATATAAGGGAAATGGCGCTTGCAGCAGCAGCCAAGGCTGAAGCTGCATCCGCACAGGCTGCTGCTGATATCCTGTCTGCCCAGGCAGTTCTGACGGATGCGGAACAGATGAAAGATGAAGATATGATAACCAAAGCTCAGGGTTTTCTAAATGACATCATGGACATAGCAGACAGGGCTGCGGAATCAGCGCAAATGACCGTTCAGATGGCAGACGCGGCATTGAGCGCGACAACACCGGAGATCAGCCAGGCTTATGCTGAGGCGGCAATGGCATTCAGCTCCGCGGCGGAGGCCAATGCAAATGCAACCAATGCGGCTGTGAATGTGGCAGAAATAACGGTTTCAGACAATGACGAAGAAGGGATGGAAGCTGCCAAGGGGGAAGTGGAGAAGGCAAAAAGACATGCTGAAAAAGCCAGTGCCGCAGCTCAGAACGCCGCTGCTCAGGCCAGAGCGGCAGCAAATGCTGACACACCGGAAGCTGTCCAGGCGGCATTGGCCGCGGCCGTTGCCAATGGCGCTGCAGCCTCTGCCAATGGGGAAGCATCCAAGATAAATGCCATCATCGCAAAAGCATTATCAACCAAAAATTCCGATTCGGTGTTAAAAATTCAGAATACAGCAGGCAGAGCAGAAGGTATGGCAGAAGAGGCTTTTGTCAGGGCTGAAAATGCTTCTGTTTTGGCGGAACGTGCTGCGAATGCCACAACAAAGGCAGGCGCACAGGCAGTGCTGATTGTGGCAAAAGCCCAGGCAGCAGCGGCAAAGGCTCAGTCAGCAGCGGCAAAGGCTTATGCAGCAGCAGCAAAGGCCAACGCCAATGTGGCCGTGAGACAGGCTTCAGGAGATGATAGGGGAGCAAAATTAGCACAGGTGGAAGCAAACGCGGCCGAAGCTCATGCCAGTATTTCTACCAGAGCAGCCCAGAATGCTTCTGGCTACGCGGAAATCGCATTAAAAGCGCTGACCGAAAAAGAAGCAACGGATGCAGCGGATGATGCGGATGATGCATTCGGAGATGCGGAACAGGCTGCAAATAATGCGGAAAATGCTGCAAATAATACGGAAGAGACAGAGGAAGATTCATTCACTCCCGGAACCGGCGGAGCCAGCCCAACTGAGAAGCATCAGTTGCCCCCGATTCAGACCAACCCTTTTCAACATGATGAAGGTTCTGCAAGCGATAAATAAATCAGACAGGACTTTTTGAGAGACAGCAGCAGAGGCACATCAGCGAATGTGTCTCTGCAAAACAGAAGTCCGTTTATTCCCAATCTATCGCACATTGGATTTCTTCAAACACCCGCGTTACTCAACCTTCAACCAGAGGATACTCAAAAATTTTCCCTTCATAGTTTCTGATAAGCCATTTCTTTTTTTTCTTTTCTATTACATACTCCGGAATAAGCGGTATTTTCCCTCCTCCTCCGGGCAGGTCAATCATGTATTGGGGGACGCATAATCCCGAAGTATGGCCCCGCAGTTCGTCCATAATTTTCAGTCCGGTCTCGGGCGAAGGATGGAAATGCATTGTTCCGCGCACAAGATCAGGATGATGGATATAATATGGCTTCACTCTTATCATAAGCAATTTTTGCATCAGTTGTTTCATGACTTCGGGGGTGTCATTGACGCCTTTAAGCAAAACCGTCTGGCATCCCATGGGAATGCCTGCATCTGCCAGCATATTGCACGCGGCCGAGGATTCAGGCGTTATCTCTGACGGATGGTTAAAATGAGTATTGATATACATCGGATGAAAGGCTTTCAGCATTTCGGCCAGCTCGCGGGTGATTCGCTGAGGCAGGGTACATGGCACTCTTGTGTGTATGCGTATAATCTCAACATGAGATATGGCACGGATATTTTTCAATATGTCTGATATGACTTCATCACTGAGTAAGAACGGATCGCCTCCTGAAACAATGACATCCCGGATTTCCTTGTGGCTCTGAATATAACGAAGTCCTTGCCGGATGGTTTCGTCTGTCACCACAAAAGGAACGCCCACTTTTCGCTTGCGCATACAATAGCGGCAGAACATGGCACACTGGGCAGACACAAGAAACACCACCCGATCCGGATAACGGTGGATCAGATTGGGAACAGGGGACTGGGGTTCTTCGGAAAGCGGGTCATCAGACAATCTGTGATGGTCATATATCTCAGCAATATCCGGCACAGCCTGTTTCCATATGGGATCATTAGGGGCGCGTATCAGCGACAGATAATAAGGATTGATACGCATGGGATAACGATCAATGACCTGCTGTGCTTCCTCCCTGTTCACAGAGAGAAGGCTTTCCAACTGATCGGCTGTCACTACGCTGGAACCGAGCAGATCATTCCAATGGGGTAATGCTTTTTTTTGATTGAACATCAGGGGGAATCCGTGTTTTTATGTTAAAAAAAAATTGCTGATTATAACGGATTTAGGAAAGGCCGGTAAAAAGCCCCGCAGGGGCGGCATATTGTAATGACAGGCAAACATGCCGCCCCTGCGGGGCCTGACAAACCTGCTGCTACAAATATGCCGTCCTTACAGGGCTTGCTCGGCCCTCCCCTAAATCCGTTATAATCAGCAGAAAAATCCAGTTTTAGAACACTCAGTAGATCGAAAAGTTTTCGGGCTGTCGCGGGACAGACACGGCGAACGGGGAAGAAACCCGGCTTTTTCCGGCGGGGGGAGCCTTCTGGCCGGGGAAAAAAGCCGGGTTTCTTTGCCGCACCGACGAGATAACAAGATAAACACCGCCTGCTCAATTATCTCTTCATCAGTTTTCTCAAATAAAAACGGTCGTTGTTATATTCTGAGATAACAATTTTGTTTTCCTTTAACATCTTTTCTATTGCTGAAAAAGTACCACCTGCTTTTTTCAGATACGCTTTAACAGCATCCTCCCGCATGGGATGAACAGATGTGATGCTTAAAATATCCGCTTCTATATTACCCGTATATGCGAACTCGTTTCCCTCATATCCTATCAGATATTCAGTCGTTAAGGAGTGATCTCTGAAAATCTGATATGCTCTGTTCACAGTCTGCTCATCAGGACCTTCAACCCATTTTTCCGCAGGCGGTCTTGTGGGAATACTCAGATAAGCTGCCGAAGGTCTGATCTCTCTGATAAATTCAGCCACTTTTCTCAGGTTTTCAATATCATCATTCAGGTCTCTGACCAGCATCGTTTCTGTTACAAGGTGTCCGCTATATTCTCTGGAAAAGGCGCTGATTCCGTTTAACATTGAATCAAATACGACCTTTTTATGGGGTCTGTCAGTTTTTCTCCAAATTTTCTCATCCAGAGTATCAATCTTAACAGAAACCCAGTCCGCTTTACTCAGGTCCTGCCTCACATCGGGCATGTTCAGCAATGTCGAATTGGTAATTACCGCAACCTTGAAGCCTGATGGTTTTAATAGGTCAATTAATTTTCCTAAATTTATATCTAATGTAGGTTCGCCATCAGGTACAATCGTCAGGTAATCAATAGGCTCATTATTAAAGCCGGCGTTCTTTATCTTTTCTTCTGCTTCTGCTGACAAATCATTCGGATCATAATATACTTGTCTGTCAGCTACCATTTTTAAAGATCTGCCTAACTGACAATACACACAGGAATAAGTACATATTTTGGGAGGAATATTATTTATTCCAACACTTTTACCTAAGCGTCTTGACGGGACAGGTCCGAATACTCTTGTCTTTTCCATGGGGTGTCTCCTAAAATAATTGCATTCTCAGCAGGTCCAAAAGTTCGGAGTTACGCGATCAGGCGGTCTGTTACGCAGGTTAACTTCATGATTTCACGCAACCACCCGAACGCTGAACTCCGAACTTTTTCGAAAGAATCAGGTGTTTTCGATCTGCTGATTCTTTTTAGGGCATAACCTTTGGGATAAACGGTTTAAAAAAGCATCAGCTTTTTCACACCCGAGTTTATCCGCATTGCTATGTGGCGCTTTGTTGTTTCAAAAAAACTATTTTTCGTATGTTTGCTTTACATTAAGCTTATTCAACTCATCCTGTGTGAAGGGTTCTGCGTAAAGTCCCATCTGGACAAGCGGTTTTTGTTCAGCTTCAAAAGGTACCCATTTGCCATCTTTTTTATTAAAAAACGGCCAGTTCAGAAGATCAGGGACTAAGGGAACGATGCCTTTGTAAAACTGAGTCTTACCATCCTTAAATTCAGACATAGCATGTTTTTTACCTGAGGCAACCGTGTTGACTGCTTCTGTCCCGTGGCATTCTCCGCACTTTCTGCCATCACTCATTATTGAATGCGTTAAATACGGAGCATAAATAATAAAAGGTTTGTTTTCAGACGAAACCAAAGTTTGCAAATTACCGCTCGTAATTTTGCCTTTATATTTGACTAACAGCAAAAAATCTTTGATTTTTCCAACAAAACTTTTAGGTTTGCTCTTCGTCTTGGCAAATTCTCCAAAATGACAATTATAGCAAGTCATGGTGTTCCGAACATGACACGCATTGCAGTCCAGCTTGTCTTTATGGACGGTATGAGATTTCGTGCCTGGTATTGCAGGATAATCCTCCGAGTCTTTGGTGTGGCAATTACTACAGGCAGCATCCTTTGCAGCAGGGTCTCTCATGGTCTTATAAGCATTCCCGTCTCCGTGTATTTCTCTTGAGGTATGACAATCATTGCAAGTCATGCCTGCTTCTGTGTGAACATCCGAGGTACTCTTATCTTTATCCATTTTGACTACAGCACTTTCCCGGACATGGCATTTAAAACAGGTCTCATTTTTCTGAGCCATTTCCAAAGAGTAGCTAAGCCGCCCCTCTTTTGTTTTTTTAAGGTGACAGTCATTGCAACTTTTTGCATGACATTGTTTACACCCGAGTTTGTCATACGGAATGCCGGTCAAGGCCATGAATCCGTCTTCAGCCTCATACCAATACCGCATCCCCTCGGCAGTATGGTGGAGACTGGATGAGAAACAATCCTGCTGCTGCTGCTGGTCAGCATAAACTGACCAGCCACACATCATCAGCAATGTTACAACGGACAGAACAAAGCAAAGTTTGCTTTTCATAATTTTTTTTCCTTTCATTTAAGGGAATAAATAGTTGAAACTGCCACATAACGTCTGGGATAAACGTTTTGAAAAAACACCATTTCAAATCCGGATTCATCTCATTGTTATGCCCGTTAATATTTATATTCTGATGTTCAGGTTTTTTTGTGTCTGGATCCGCAATTACTAAATTTTCAACAGGTCAGAAGCTATAGGCTTTAAGCAAAAGATTATCCGGAGTGCCAAACTTGCGGTTTGGCAGAAGCGTCCGGTTTCCAGGCTTCGGAAATATCGCCAAACTGCAAGTTTGGCACTCCGGCCTGACAGACATTTTCTTAAAATCTATACGACCCGATTAAATCTGCCGCCAATTCTGCTGATTTAAAAATTTGTCAACAAACTCAGCCGATCGAAAAAGATGTGAACATCGAATATATGATTCCTTTTGTATGCAATGCGTTAATAATCATAAAAAGAGCCGCAAGCCAGTTGGTATAGGCGAAAAGCGTTTTAAGATGTTTGGGTTTTGCTTTCAAAGCAAATTTTCCGCCTATTATTCCGCCGACAATTGTAATAAAAGCTAAAAAAACCGCCCAGGAAGGATTAAAATCTCCCTGAACCGCATGTCCTGTAAAACCCATGAAAGCAATTGCCGCAATTAATGCGGATGCTGTTCCGACGGCTGTATGCATCGGAACTCCGCAGGCCAGTACCATGAGCGGAACCAGAAAAGATCCGCCTGACACCCCCACCATGCCTGAGCCAAAACCTGTCAGAACAGTGACAGGTAATGCAACCCACAGATTTACATTATATCTTTCATCACCTGATTTGAAATTTACGATTCCAAAATATGTTTCCTTGTCCGTATCTTTTTTCTCTGATATCGGAATGAACATTACCGCGCCTGCTATCAGCAGCATGACAGCAAATATCATTTTTAGTAAAAATCCACTGAACAAATGAGAAAAATAACCGCCTCCCAGTGCTGATAACGCTGTAAAACTTCCGATTAAAACAGCCAATGTCCATGATACAGATTTATTCTTTTGAAAAATTACCATCCCTGCAACAGACGCCGTAAAAAGAATAAACTGACCTGTTGTGGCTGCCTGGTGCATAGGGACATTTGCCATTGCCAAAATCACAACATAAAAATTACCGCCTCCTTTGCCCACCATGGTCATCAGAACAGCCACTGTGAATATGAGGAATCCTACGATACTCATTGTTATCATATGACAAATACCTCTATTCCTGAATAGCTTTAAGTACTTTTCCGGGCTTCAGGGCCTCTGTCAGGGCAGAATATCCGCCTTCCATAATGCGGACATCTGAGAATCCTTTTGACAACAAATATGCATAGACAATAGCTGATCTGACATTTGCAGGACAAAAAACAGCAACAAATTTTTCCTTTGGAATTTCGCCAAATCTGTCAGGAATTTCGTTGACCGGTATATTGACAGATTTTATATTTGAGTGATATTCCATTTTAACTGAGAGGGACCCTGCTTCCTCTTTTGACCGAACGTCCAGCAAAATCGCATCTTCCATGCCAAAAAATTTTTCAGGTGTTATTTTATGTTTTCCTTTACCAAAAAAGTCCAATGTAAAATTTTTAAGTATTTGTTCCATTACTGATCTCTTTTCCTTTGGAGACATAATCACTTATGCCTGTTTCATAAATGATGATACTGTTATCTGTTATAACGCTTCAGATTCAGACTTGTCCCGGCACGGAAATTGCGGACAGGTTGCCAATTGATTTACATTTCCTTCGCCCGATAAGACTTAGGCTGATAGCTGCAAAGCGGTTCTTCAGCGAGAAAATCGCCAGTCGCCTCATACGCCCTTGCCCTGCATCCGCCGCAGACGCGTTTGAATTCACAGTCCCCGCATTTTCCCTTCAGGTTATCGAAATTGCGTAAGGACAAGAACACATCCGAGTGATTCCAAACATCTGTAAAAGAGGTCTGTGTAATATCGCCGCAGTTGAGGTTGAGAAATCCGCAGGGCTGCACAACGCCTCTGTGTGAGATAAAACAAAACCCCGTGCCGCCCAGGCATCCTCTTGTGACCGCATCCAGACCGTGTGTTTGAAAACTGACGGATTTTCCTTCTTTTTTGGCTCGTTGCCGAAGGATGCGGTAGTAATGGGGCGCGCAGGTGGCTTTCAGTTGCAAAGGGGTTTTTTCCCTTTGGTCATAAAACCAGTTCAGCGTGTCTTCGTATTCCTTCGCGCTGATTTCCTGATCAACAATATACTTCCCCCGGCCTGTGGGGACCAGGAGAAAAATATGATGGGCGACCGCGCCCAGTTCTATGGCGAGGTCCTGAATTTTGGGAATCTGATCAAGATTTGTTTTTGTAATCGTGGTGTTGATTTGAAATTCAATGCCCGCTTCTTTTGCAAATCTGATGCCGCGAAGCGCGCTGTCAAACGCGCCGACAACGCCCCTGAAACTGTCATGGCTTTCTTTTACAGCACCGTCCAGGCTGATGCTGATTCTTTTAATACCGGCATCTGCCATTTGTCTGGCAGAGGTTTCCGTAATCAGGGTTCCGTTGGGAGCCATGACCATGCGGAGTCCTTTGTCAGTGCCATAGCTCGCAATTTCAAATATATCGGATCGAAGCAGGGGTTCCCCGCCTGTCAGAATGACAATGGGGGAGCCGGTTTCCGCAATCTGGTCTAAAAGCCGGAAACACGACGCAGTATCAAGTTCTCCGGTATAAGGCCCCTGAGTCGCGGCCGCACGACAGTGTACACAGGAAAGATTGCAGTTGCGTGTGATCTCCCACGCCACAAGGCGAAGGCTGGCTTCTTTTTTTTCTTGGTGAGGATGAGCTGATGTATCTGGTTTCATTGTTTCTCCGAATTTGGTCCGAAGCGCAGAGGGGCGAGGTGCAACAGACTCATTTGAATCATATGATTATGAGCTATAGATTTTAAGAAAATGTCTGTCGGTCCGGAGTGCCAAACTTGCAGTTTGGCATATTTCCGAAGCCCGGAAACCGGACGCTTTCGCCAAACTGCAAGTTTGGCACTCCGGACAATTTTTTTCTTAATGCCTATAAGAAAGGATGTTGTGCCTCTCCGCCCCGGGATTGATATCAGAATTACTTACCGTTAAAAATCTCTGACATGGACAATTTACGATACCCTTTGGGAATATCAAATGTTGATGGCGGAAGAGACTTTTTCTCAACCTTTATAACCTCATCTGTTTCAGGGTAGCCCTCTTCATCATAGTCTGTTTTTTTGAGGGGCCAGCCTTTGAGAGACATCAGCTCTGTTACTTTGGGCGAGGCCATGGCAATGTCC
Organism: Desulfonema magnum; assembly: GCF_017377395.1. Taxonomy (GTDB): domain Bacteria; phylum Desulfobacterota; class Desulfobacteria; order Desulfobacterales; family 4be13; genus Desulfonema_C; species Desulfonema_C magnum. The sequence goes on from NZ_CP061800.1 coordinate 4,031,411, forward strand.
TCAGCAGATCTTCCGATACCGGCGTGAAAAGTCTTCATCATCTTCCCGAACCGTTTCATATCAACTTCCTTATCAACCATAATATCTTTGGCGATCCACTGATCCTGCCTGAGCTGACCATTGAACAGAATCTCATACTTGCGGACCTCATATCCGGCAATTTTTCCTGACTGGTCAGTGGCCCTGACCTCCACTTTTGGCAATGGCGCATCAGCGTGTTTTTTCATCTGCTGAAGTATCGTGGATTTCATTTTTTCTCTTTGAGCGGGCGGAAGCTTGGCAAGTTGCTTTTCCATCATCTTATCAATATTTTCCATGCTCTTTCTGGTCTGTGCTGCAAATTCCTCCGGTGATCCCATCCAATATGTCTTTTTTTTGGGGTCCGCGAAACATATTTTGTTCTTGTCCAAATCGAAAATTATCAGATGATCCCCTGCTACAAATTTCATCCTGTTGTCCTGAAGATACGATGTATGGGTATCGCCCTGGCTCTTTTCCACAAATACCCACCCGGCAAAAGCGCCGGATGTAATCCCCAGGAATAGGACAGTTAGCAAAAATATCCTGATCTTCATAATTCTTCTCTCCTTTTTTCATTAAAATCTTTGTGCCGGCTGTCTCTGGCCAACATGGTTTGAATCTGACATAAACAACGTGCGTATGTCATGTTATAATATATAATACGGACGGAAGTCCGCAACCTCCGTCCGGAATATTTTTCTGCCGCATGTCTGCGGGACAGGGCTGCGACTCCCGTCCCGCGACAGGTCCGGCAATAACAACTTTTACACATAGCAATTCAAATTTTTGAATTTGTGGATAAAATATCTTCAAAAACACAAGATATGGGACTTTCCCATATCGAACGCCGCCAGAATGATCCGGCTTTATTTAATGACTCTTAAAATATTATCCGATTCTTGCAGTTTTTTCCACAATTCTGTTACAATGATTAATGAAACATCATCAGGATAGTCATCTTCGGACAGAGGATGATACGTTTTTATAAATTCGTCTTCCCCTTCCCACAGCCTGAACTCATTTTTTATATACGCGCTTAATGACGAACTGAGGCCCGTTAATTTTTCTTTGGGCATATTTGCAATTTTACTTCTTTCGTTAAAAGATAATCTTGAAAAAAGCGCATCAACCGCGTTTTCCACTGTTTTGGGTAAGCCGATAAAATCATCGGGTTTTGTTTCAGCATTATCGGACACAGAAAAAGGATCATATCTGTCCATATCAATAAGCAGCATTTGAAAAGCAGTTTCCAGAATGTCTGATGCGATTTTGTATATGTCCAGCCCCTCACCTTCTTTCGGACCCGTGACATTCACAACTTCAAGTCTGTGATTTTTAATCCAGGATTCAATCTTCTGGGCAGCCTGAAAAGCAATGGTGATGTTCAGGTCAATACATGCCCAGGGACGTTTATGCCTTTCCGCAAATCTTCGGTTCAACGCGGAACTGGCTATGAGTTCCCCCTGGGATATGATGAGCGTTCCGTCCGAATCCAACACATTCTGCTCAGTTGCTTGCGAATAATTCGCATGAGGCATTTCCTGTAAACGATATTTATTCGTAAAAGGTCCGTTTTCGATTTTACGCCATTTGGGTACCCAACCGCCCCGGGCAACCCCCAGTTTAACTGCAACATCAAGAGCAGCCTGCTCCACACCGACCTCGCCACCGGAAATGATCTTTTTAATCATAATTTCCCTCCATTTTATCAGACATTATCGGAAATTAAAAGACTTTCTTCAGCAGATCGAAAAATTTCGGCTTTCAGGGTTCAGGCGGTCCGGTTCTGGCATTTCCCCCTCTGATTTCACAGAAACCGCCTGAAAACAGAATGTTCCGAACTTTCCTGATAAATCATAATTTCTGATTATATTCAAATGATAATTCATAATACCCTGCATTGCAACTTATGTTTCCTTTCTTTTTTATGTGCCTGGAATATTGGTTATAAAATCAGTCAGATTTGTAAAATTTTCAAAATATCGGGAACCTTTGTTAATAAAATTTTTATAGCATAATCAGTATGTTACTATATATAGATAATAGGAATCCCTGCTAGGAAGTTTCCCCAAAAATAAAATACTTGAAATACGGCTGAATTTTCCACATGTTCCCGAATCAGGTATATTATCTATTATTTGCTGGCTTTGAACGCCGCAGTTGAAGCGGCCCGTGCCGGAGAGGCCGGAGCCAATTTTGCGGTCATTGCCGAGGAAGTGAGAAACTTGGCGATGCGTTCGAGTGAGGCCGCTAAAAATACATCAGCGTTGATAGAAGCCTTCATTGAAAAGATACGAAGCAGTTCCGCATTGGTATGCAATGCGGACGATACTTTAAAAAATGTGGCAGCAGATGCAAAAAAGATGAAAGAATTACTCGGGGAAATATCAGCCTCATCCCAGGAGCAGGCCCAGGGGATCAGCCAGGTCGGACAGGCTATGAGGGAAATTGACAAGGTGACTCAGGAGAATATGGGAAGTGTGGAAGAGACGACTTCGGTTATTTACGATATAAATATCCAGACAGAACGCATGAAAGTGTTTATTTCAGAATTGATGACGCTGGCTGGTTCAAAAAACGGATACAAATCTGGCAAACCTGGAGTCAAAACCTTTGGCAAATATGTTGAAAAGCCATCCCTGCCTGCTGGCAATGTTGTTTTTTTAGAAGATACAAAAGCCAGATTTCAAGGTAAATCTTCTCTGAGAATTCCCCGGAGAACAATTTAATATTGACTTGGAATATCAGAATGAATACAAAATATAGCAAATAATATCCGGAGTGCCAAACTGTAAGTTTGGCACTCCGAATGATTATGTCCCCTTCACCCGCTTATTCCCATTGCTAAACATCCCCTTGCCCATATGCATCGGGACAGGATCGGTGGTGCTGACCGGCGGCGGCATCTGAGCCGGAGTCATCACTTGAAATACGGCATCGAACATCTGTCCTTTGAGTATGACCGGCTTGCCTGCTGATTTCGTGCGTATAGCCTGCTGGTTCGGAGCCAGCGCCATTATCTTCAGCATCCCCACACCGGAGATGGAATACGGGCCTGCCACATAGGGGCATCCCGGAACCATCACCATTTTTTCATCCCCGACAACGCAGACCAGCTTTTTCGTGACAAGACATCTCGCGCCTGTCCCCGTTATCACACCCGGCATCACGGTCACAACGGCCGCCCCGAAGTTGGGAAGAAAAATGACCTGATCACCTGTTTGTATTATAAAATCTGACATAAGAAGTAATTAAGTGCCTGAAGTGACTAAAGTGAGCTAAAGTTGAAAGTTGAAAGATATACATTTTAGTCACTTTCGGCACTTTAGCTCATTTTAGCTCACTTTAGCTCACTTTTGACATTTCCAACTATTTTTTTAAGTTCGGCACGCACAGGTTTATATTCTTCCTTGAGTGCCTCGATATCCGCCTTCATTTGGAGATATTTTTTCTCCCGTTTGTCGTCCCGGGGCTTGTCTTCATAAAGCCATTCCACCAGACCTTTTATGATCTTTGTTTCCAGTCCTGCCGGGTATTTTTGGGCGACTTCATACTCAAACTTGTCATCCAGATACTTGAATATTGCCTTGCATTGTTCCTCGGTTTTGACGAGATTGTTATCCAACACAAAGCGTACCTTGTCAAAATCGTCTGTGTCAGTATCGGTATCATCGCCGGTTCCTTCGAATTGAAAAAATTCGCCAAACCCGATATCACCGTCAAGAATCTTTTCTTCATCCGTTTTTTCGACAACAAACCCGTTTTCATCCACGTTATAGTAATCCGGCATATATGACAGATCGCTTTTCAGTATCTCCATGGTTTCCGGATCAAAACCGGAATAGACCTGAGTGCCTTCCAGATTTTCGCTTAACGGGGCAGGATCTATGTGAAGTATTGTTTTTGTTTTTTTGTCTCTTGCTATATACATAGCTCACCTCTGATTTATTTGTGTAAAATTACCAGGAGATAATGACCTGTCCGTTACCCGACCTGACACCAGCCTGAGTCGAAGCGTTTGTCAGTCCACCAATATAGGAGGATCCACCGCCACCACCAGCCATGTGGTAACCGCCACCGCCGCCGCCATAGTAACCACCGCCGCCGCCGCCAGCCAAAATATTATGCCCTTTACAAGAGTTTCCGCCGAAACCTAAACTACCATCCATGCCATTCCCGCTATTATGCTTTCCACCGCTACCTCCACTGTTTTGTGATCCACCTTTACCATTACTTGTAGAATAGTTAGAATTGCAACCTCCATCCTTCCCCTCTAATCCTCCTCCATCGCCTCCGCAGCAACCACTATTATGTCTTCCTGTTCCACCACCACCACCAGCAACAATAATTCGATTTTTTAATTCAGAACCACCAATTCTAACATCAGAAGCACCTCCGCCGCTTGCGACTATCCAAGAGGTGTTTCCATAATTATAAGCTGTTCCACCCCCATTATATCCTCCTGACACTGGCGAAGATTTCGATTTGTTTCCTTGACCACCTATACAAATATATAATGTCTCTCTTTGAGAAACTTTTCTGTCTCCTTTAGCGTATCCTCCTTTACCACCCTCCTGTTTTGAGTTGGCAGTTCCCCCCTGCGCCCCCCATGCTTCAATCCTGATCAATCCAATGCCCGCAGGAACTCTCCATGATTCAATTTTACCCGAGTAGTCAAAAATCTTTGTCTCCATAGATTTTATGCTTACCCGGATACTTCTTTCTCTGCTTTTGCCGCTTTCATTCGCTGTTTTGACAGATACCGTATAAGCCTTATTTCCGGATTTTACAGCAATTGATTTTGAACCCTGTCCACCAGTGATAGCGGCTCCTGTGACACTCCATTCATATCCGCTTGCTCCGGGTGCTTCCTCAACCGAATATGTTACCTCTGCGGAAGGAAATATTCTTTTTGCGCCCGCAATATCCCCGGGTGCGCCCGGAAACGGCTTGACCAGCTCTGCCCATGCATTGCCATCACAATATTCCGCTATACACGAATCCGGGTTATATCGAATCATGCCGGGTTTGTCATTTTCACCAACAGCCTCATCTTTGCCCAAAGGAACGGGGCCTGCCGCGGCCAGTCTCAATCTTTCGCTCTGGGGTCCGATCCCGATCCGATCTATGGCGGTTCCATTCCTCCAAGTTACATAATCCCCCTTATCCTTAATCCGCACCGGCAGTTTTGTATTTTCCTCAGCATTATATCCAAGCTGGCTGCTGTCATTCGCACCGCACGCATAAATATGATCATTGGACAGACTGAGCATGACCGTATGATAAAAACCAGCCGCAATGCCCTTTGCATATGGAAAATCGCCGCCATCTGCATCTCTGAAAACCTTTGCCGGTGTGTTGTTCGCGTTCTTGGAATTATTGCCAAGCTGTCCGTAAGTGTTGTCGCCCCAGGCAAAGACCCTTGTTTTAGTATCTTTTTTCGTCATCACCGCGCTGTGTTCCCCGCCCGCGGCGATGGCGACCACAGGATCCTCGGCATTTTCAATTTTCACCTGCACAGGGACGTTATTGCTCTGCCCCTCATAAAGCAGCAGCCCGGGTGACGCTTTCCACGTCGCGCCGCTTATGGTTCCGTCATGATCCCCTGCGGAGTCGGTTATATCGGTTCCGGTTCCCTGATCCAGTCTCCAGTAGCCTGCCAGCCCGGCTTCCTTTCCCGACATCCTGCGCTGGATATGAGTTTCGATTTCACTTTCCGAACGGGATCTGTTCCAGACACGCAAGTCCGCAACATTTCCATTAAAATAATTCCCGCCCTGGCTCCTTCCGATATACAGCTTTCCGCTTCCCTGGAATGGTTCGTGATCTTTCTCAGACACCTCAAGCCTGCCATCAACAAAAATTGCCATCTCCTTTTCCGCTTTTGTATAGCGCCAGGCAATATGATGCCAGACATTTATGCCAAGGTCTGTTTTGCTTGTCAAATCGTTGTTCAAAAATCCGAGATGCGGTTTGCCATCTTTCATGCCCAGGCACAAGGTCTGACCGTTAATATTTCCGTCCGTGCCAAGCACCGTGTCCGTGCCTGAAAAAGCGCCGCTGTTTATCCACGCCTCGACCGTGAAATCACCATCCTTCAAGCCCAGATATGAGGCATTGGTCAAGTCCGCATAATCATCGCCGCCGAATCCGAGAACAGATTTCGGGGTTTCGATCTCAGAAGCCGTGGAACCGTTCCCAAGCTGTCCCTTGTTGTTTCTGCCCCAGGTAAACACCGACCCGTCTTCCTTGAGCGCCATTGCGTGGTTGTTGTACGCGGATATCGTCACGACTCCGCTCAGATTTTTGACTTGGACCGGAACAAGGCTGTCCTCATTGGTTTCATTGCCGAGCTGCCCGTAAAAATTGGAACCCCACGCCAGAACAGTGTTCTCTTTTGTCCTCGCCAGAGTGAAATATTTTCCCACCGCCACTTCTTCGACATTGCCGAGGTAAACATTCTCTTTTGTCTTTACCTGCACCGGAGCGACACGATCTATTGTGGTTCCGTCCCCGAGCTGACCAAAATCGTTCTGTCCCCATGTCCAAACTGTGCCGTCCTGTGCAAGCGCGACAGTATGACAGGGACCCGCGGCGATCTGCTTAATCTCTTCGAGAGGTCTGTAAAGGGAAAGTTCGTCAGCATCGCCCCATTTGGCCTTGTCTCCCTTCAGGACTCCGTTATTATTTTTTGCACAATCCGCCACAACAGATCCTGCGCTTTCATCGCAGCGCCAGCACCCGACAAGTTGGGGATGATCCTCGGGTTTGACCCGCCACTGCATATATTTTTTTAGCTCCTCGGCAGATCGCATTGTGTTCCAGATACGCGCTTCCGCAAGCTTTCCTTTAAAGGGGATAAAATCAATGCTGTCCTGATATACGCCGATCACAAACCTTCCCTGCTTGGGGTTGCCCGGATCCGTGACCGGATAGTTGATATCCCCGCTCTGAACTTCAGATTCCGCCTCCATATTGCCGTTCACATACAGTTGCATCTTTGTGCCGGTATAGACCCCTGCCAGATGATACCATGTGCCGGGTTTATGGTCTTTCTCCGTTTTCAGATAAGTAAGATCACTCTGCGAAATGCTGTCCATCCTGCCCTGGGATGAAATGGCAAAACAAAACCTGCCGTTCCTGCTGCCCAGAAGCCAGCCCTGCTGCTCAATTTCATCTTCTATGACACCTAAGTATCCGCCTTTTTCCTGTATTTCAGAAGGCTTTATCCATATTTCCGCAGTAAACGCCTGCCTGAACAGGAGCTTTATCGTATCAGCAGGACACACATCTATATGATCGTTTGCCGCGGTCAGCTCCGCGCAATAATTTGCATAGGAGCTGCTTCTTTCGAGCGTTGTCACAGAACCGCTCATGCTGCTTATGCCGATTCCGTCCTCGTTTTCCGACCGCACCCGAAAATAATATTTGGTTGTTTCGGTCAGACCGCTCACAGCCTGTTTTGTGTCTGTGACTTTTTTATTTTCAAAGCCTGCGACAAATGCGGCGAAATCCGGATCCGTGGAAACATCAAGATAATAGCAATCTGCTTCCGCCACAGCCTGCCATTTGGCAATAAACGCATTACCCCGAATATCCTTTTCCGGATCCGGTTCGACAATCTGCGGCGGGGGCGGCGCGGGCGTAAAGCCTCCCAAAGTCAGGGATTCATCCATTATCCACACGACTTCCGATCCTTTGATTTCGCCAGTCTGCTCCGCTTTGCCCAGTGCCCAGTTGTCCACATATCCATCTTTGTCACCGCGCAGGGGCCAATATCCCACAATATCCGGAAACTTGCTGCCATCAAGGCGTTTGTTCATATTCCCGTTGATCTCTTCCTCGGAGCGGGCTATGTTCCACAAACGCACCTCGGCAATGCTGCCATAAAAAGGATACGTCTCGTCCTGGTCTATGAAAGCCCCGACCACGAATTTCGCATTTTCCGGGTATAAAATGCCGCCGGACTGATCTCCGGAGATGCCCATAAGCTGGCCGTTCACATAAAATCTCATTTCCTCGCCATCATACACACCCGCCAGATGCCGCCATCTGTTCAGCGGAAATTCCATATCATCCCGAAGGTATGTGAACCCTCCCAGCGGGGCTTTCGCCAAAGAAGCCAGCGCAAAGCTGCATCTTCTGCCAAAAGGGATGCCCAGCATCCATCCTTTTTCAATCTCGCCCTTATCCTCCATGATCCCGACGAAACCGGTCCAGATATGATGGTCAGCCTGCCTGACCCATGCCTCAATGGTAAAAGCCTTTGAAATCAGATCCTTTGCCATATCCGTATCGCCCAGCAGGATATAATTATCTGTTCCGTTAAATTTAAATGTCCGTATCACGTTGTTTCTCCTGTATGCAATTATCCGACATCTCCAACTCAGAAAGATGTCAGCACGGAAAACTCTATTTTACAGTGGCGTTATGATTTGCAGCCAATCATTCTAACAGGAATTTCTCAATAAATAATCTGCCCGAACATGCCTGCTAAAATTCCGTTCCGCTCCATTTTAGCACTCCATTCTAACAGGAATTTCTCAATAAATAATCTGCCCGAACATGCCTGCTAAAATTCCGTTCCGCTCCGTTCCTCCGCTCCACTCCATTTTAGCACTCCGGATTCGGGTATATTAACTCTTTGGAAGTTCCTCGAAATACTCGTCGAAAGCATTATCAATTTTAGCCACTTTAGCTCACTTTAGCTCACTTTTATCACTTTAGCTCACTTTTATCACTTTAGCTCACTTTAGCTCACTTTAGCTCACTTTTATCACTTTAGCTCACTTTTATCACTTTAGCTCACTTTTATCACTTTAGCTCACTTAATACCGACTTTCTTCTCCAGATCCTCAATCCGCTTCTCCAATTTTTTTATAATCTGTTCGATTCCGCCCTCGAACTTTGCGGCCCGGATACTGCGGGCATAAATAATCTCTGCGGTCAGGTCGCCATTTACATCGAGCCTTGAAACAGGAGATTTTACGCCAACACCGATATTGCCCCTGACATCCAGGGATTTATTGAACGTCATATCTCCGGTAATCGTGTCCCCTTCTTTGCTGACCAATCCCGTGACCAAATTTTTAAAAGGAACCCTGAGATCATTGGTCAGTGTCCATGCCCCATTGTAGCGCACCACCACCCCGAGGCAGGCATAACAATGGCGGACACCATAAGGCGGCTGAGATAAGGGATTTCCGCCAGTGTCCCGCTCCCAGTAAATATTTTTCATCAGCGTTCGTGAAGGAATGAGCCAGTAATCCCCGGATTTGTAATAGGAAGAGCCGGAATCAGCATCAAATTGAATCTCGATATCATTCTCTGTCTTCAGCCATTCCCCCTCTTTTACGCTGCCCGTTGCGTCCCATAATCTTGCCCGGGTATGAAGCTGCCGCAGGCGGTCGGTTTTGGCAACACTGCCGCCCCCGATAATGTCATTGTACCAGCAATCCTCATCTTTTTCTTTAATCTTCAAGGTGAGAGCATCATCCGCGGCCTGATTGATTTCAGCAAGCACGCCCGGTTTTCCGCGTAACTCAAGTTTGTCGTTGGTTACCTCAATGATCTCTCCGGCTCTGAAGCCCTCTTCCATTCCCCGCCCGATTCTCCAAATCGTAACGGTGCGATCAGTGATCCCCGTCACCTCTGCCGCGATGGATCCGTTATCCCTGGACCATTTGAATGAAGCCGCTTCCCCCTGCCCCGGGGTATGAATCTCAATGCGGTACAACTGATTTCCCAAGGTGCTGCCCGTTCCTGAAACCCGTGCTTTAAGCTGACCCGTACTCAGAGGAAGGTCATCTGAATTCTTTGTTTCATCAGCCGGAATCCATTCCTTACCCGGTTTGAACCTGTCTGTTTCGCCATCATCGAGTTTCAGGTTTCTGTCACCAAGCCTGAGCAGCTTTACCTGCCACAAGTTTTTAAGCCTGGCAGCCGTATCCTGATCTCCCAGGGCCGCATCTCGCATATCCGGCTCCTCAAGAGCAGTCAGATGGTGTCTCCACACATCCAGATAAGCCAGATACAAGCCATCATCCCCGGGCAATTCCTCATCAGGCAAGTCAGGCTGCTCAGTGAATCTCATATCATTTTCATTCTCAATGAGCATCCCATCCACGTAAAACCGTCCCTTACCGATCAGGAAATCGCCATTTTCACCTTTTATCTCAAACCCCGGATTTTTTTCCGGCGTTCCGCTTTGACCTATGAAATCCTTTACCTCAGTCTCCATACGGTGACGTGCGATTTCAAACTGCTCATTAATATCCGCATCCGTCTGCACCCGTCCCTGCTGCACAAGCACGCCGCTATAGTGTTTTTTCGGATCAAAAGTAATTCTTGAATAATCGCCCTTCATGGTTTTTGCTCCTTTGTCATTGTTAAATCTCCCACACCATGATATTTAGTCAATTCTCCGGAGTGCGGAAATGGAGCGCAGCGGAATTTTCGCAGCTTTCACAATTTCTCGGAGTGCAATTTTTGCGAAAATTCCGCTGCGCTCCATTTCCGCACTCCCTTTCCTATTAGGTCACATAAAAAACCCCCGCCTCCATATCCTGCCTTAAATACTCATGGATCACATTTTTCAAATTTTCTTCCCTCTGATTTTGGCGCAAATGCTTGAACGCTCCCATTTCCGAGCCGCCCTTTGTGCCCCTGCGAATTTCGTCAGGGCAGATATGGCTGAGTTGGGCATATCCGGGATTTCCGTATTTAACGGAAGTGAAATGGGGCCGCACGGATATGGAACCCACAGAAGCAGGTTGACATCTGTATTTTATGGGTAACAGAGAATCAGGCGGGGCATAACTGAAGCGGATATAACCGAGCTGGCATCGCTCCGCAGTGACCGTGCCTGAAAATATGGTTTCCGAAGCAGTGAGTTCCCTGACCCGAATCTGACCAAACACGGTGACACGCCTCAAAACAGAAGGCGGTCCCCATCCCTCGGAATCTTTATCCTGACCAATAGCCATGCCCGTGGAATTTTCATCCACAATTGAATCTGTTATCTCCAGGGATACTGCCGCATCCGCAGGCACATACACGGGGCCTGTGATGGTGTGAGAAATATCTATACGAATATCATGAGCTTCCGCATCAGCAAGAATTCCCGCCGAAGACGATACGCCGGAAGCAGACGGCATAATCGTACTGTGCAGGACTTTCAGGCTGACACCGCCCCTGAGTCGGACAGGTTTGTCTATCCGTAATCCGTTCATAATAAGACTTGCCTGTGTATCTTTTTGTTCGGGACCCGCCAATTCCAAGCTGACAAGGGGACAGATACATGGCTCTTTGCCATCTGCCGCCTCTATTATGAGGTGAGTGCCCGCGGGGAGATTTATAACGAATTCTCCTTCATAAACCCCGTTATCCACAATTCTTATAATCCCTTTCAGGGGCGTGGAGCCGCTGTTTTCCGCGCAATACGCATCCCACCTGTCAAAAGCCTTTTGCAGTGTATTCAGTTCCGCACCGTTTCCCACAAGGAGTTCCAAACCTGCTGAAGATGAATCCGTCAGCACGGAAGTTCTGTCATATGAACCTCCGCCAATATCCGCGCTGAACCCGTAATAAAAATTCACAATCACATCGCCATCTTTCAACGGATTTTCCTGCAAAAACGCTTTGGAAAAAGCCATTCTGCCCAGTTCCACATCCACAGCCACGGAAGGGGACAGTTCATTTCCCTCCGTGATCTCTTTTCTTTCTAAAAGTTCCCCGTTCCATTCACTGAGGTCCGCGCTGATCACCTGCATGGGGGGCACTGGTTTGTCTTTTACCATAATGTGCATACTGCGATCCGGCCCATAAAAAGCAGTATTTTCTGAGCGATGTCTCTCAAAGATGTTGATCTCTTTCTTTTTATATTCTTTTAAATCTTTCTCAAAAATATCCCGGTTGAGCAAAGCAGGAAGATTATATGCCTCTGAAACAGACGTTAAGTCATTATTTGTCTGCGCCTTGTTGAATAAAGGTATGTCAAGCCCCGTGGGACTGAAAAAAAAGCAGCCTTTTTTTTCGGAACAGGAGCGAGCAGGATATCCTATGGCTGCATAGCTCTGCAAACGCCATAAGAACAGACCGATATTGGAGATATTGTACTTTCCCTGTTTTCCTCCGGACGAATTTTTATCTCGCCCTATGGAACGCACATCCATGAGATGAGCCGTTGAGTCAAAAGGCCCGCCGGACTGGGCAATGGCTGATTTGTCACGGAAATCAAGTGTCATGCCTCTGTCCAATCTGACATTATATACACACTGAGTTATGGAAACTCTGTCAAAGAATTCCACAACCCGGGTACGCCATCCTGTTACGTCATATACCACATTTTCCAGAACCGCTCCGATTCCTTTGCGCCTCCTGTAACGAACAGTATTTGCAATGCGCCTGCGCTGACTCGTAATGACGCTTTTCTCATCCAGGATATCCCGAACCCCCAACAGTTCGCCGATATAGGGCAGAACCCATTCCTGGCAGGTATCCACGAACCAGTTATCATAAAGCCTTTCAATATCCGCCTCCACCACGCGCATTTCCCGTTCCATCACCGACATGAACGCGCGTAGCGATTCTCCACTTTCAAGGTCCCGCTGGCGGTATATCGCGGGCAGAAGGTTGTATAATCTTTCAGTAACAGGTTGTTTCATGTTCCCCCTATAAATTTTAAAATGAGCCAAAGGATGTAGGAAATAAGGTGGGTGGAGCGCAGCGCAACCCACCTTACGGTGTAATGAGATATTTTATTTTCACATATTCCGATCTTGTTTTTAAAATCAGTCCCGCTACTGGAGCGATTGGCTTTCCGGTAATTGATACCAATGGAAGTTCCTGATTTTATCAGATGATTCCGTATAACGCCAGGCTAACCGACGCAAAGGGCGGAGGGAGCGAAGCGGCCAGAGACCTTTGTGTCCGTGTTCGGCATCAGGTTAGGCAGGTCTTGAGATTGTACCAAAATCAGGGTGTTCTTCTAATTGTTTGAGAATTTTTGAAATTATCTCATATGCCTTTTGAGGCGTAATATTGGGCGGCGCATCTTTGCTGATGTTGCGATGAGCCACCCAATCCCGATATTGTTTTATCTGTTTAGCCTGCCCAATAATATCAGGATCAATAACCACCTTGAATAGGTTCAGGATATCGTCAATTCTCCAATACTCTATTTCATGTTCCACTTTCTCATGAATTTTTTGATTAAATGCGGACGGGGGATTGCTTAAAATCCTTCGCCCCTGTATTTGCAGATATTCCATTATGGTTCTCTCAAATGCTGCCCATAAAGATAATATGACATAGTCATTTGCATCGGTTCTGCTTTTTTTAATCTGATTTATCGAGTCTTCTTCGGAGGTTGCCAAAAAATTGGTTCTGTTTAAAAGGCTCATGTCTTGTTTTAATATACCTCTTTGTGCAATTTTCAGACAATCACATATCACCTGATAAGATTCCCATATCGGGTCAAGAGGATTTTCAAAACTCATAATCCGATACCTCCGACAATAAATCAAAGAACAAATCTTTGTTTAAAACATGAGCCTTACCAAGTTTTTTATCTTCAATCCAATACCATCCTGCCTTTTCAAAGCCTTTGTAGAGGGAATGACCATTTTTTGACACCTCCTGATCTTCATCATCATTTATCGAAGTCGTCCCAGACGTTTTCATTTTTATATCTTTTTGTAAATAAATAAGAATCTGTTGGTCAAAGTTTCCAATCAAATCAATACGTCCATTTGCACCTATTGTCCAAGCACCGACAGGAATCAGTTCCGCAATCTGATTATTTTTGTCTTTATAAATAATCAGCTTTTTAGTTATATATTTACCTGATGCCTTTTCATGTATATCGTACTCAATTTGTTCAGAGAAAAGAGATTTTTCTTTCAACCATCCCTCAATCATGGTATGACATTTTGAAACATTATTAAGGTATTTGGCTAAAATTACTTCATTTTCTTTGCTCATTGCAAATCTCCTTATAAGAAATATGGTGGTGGTACAGATATGCTGATGATATATTAATTTTAAAATGTCAGCGGAACGAAAAACGCCTCGAAAAGCTCCAGGCAGATTGGAAAATCCGCCGGAAATGTCCGGGATTTGTCAATCCCGGACGAGCATGAAATATCCCCCGAAAAGCTCCCGGGGGATTGGGAAATCCGCCGGAAATGTCCGGGATTTGTCAATCCCGGACGAGCATGGGGACGGATTCCGACGACTTTTTTTAGTTCACTTTGGTCTCCCTCATATTCAAAACCAACCCCGTCCGAAACGTTTGTCCGCCGTGTTGAAACATCCCGGACGAGGTTGCAAACCCCGTCCGGCAAAAGAGAAAAATAACCTCGCCTTGGTGGTGGGTTACGCTGCGCTCCACCCTCCCTGTGGCTACTGTCCGGTGCAACGACTTGTCACCCACCTCTAATTGCGGTATGTTTTTAAAGTCAGCAATAGAGTTCTCTTTCAACTGGAGGAAATTGTATGCCAACATGAGGAGCAGGCAGAACTTTATCCTGTTGCATGGATTCAGCGTCAAAAATCGGATCTATTATTGAATCAATATATTTTGCAATTTTACTTGGAATTATTCTGTAAAAACATTTTGTACAAACATTGGCAGGAATTCCTATAACGTCAATTTGGGTTTCGCATTTTTCTCTTTTGTATAGAATGTTGATAAGCTGAGGTTGCATTTCCGCACCGCATTCCGGACAATTTCTTTTTCTTAAAAATGTCATAATTTCACACTATTTCTTCCGTATTTGATATTTAATCCAATATTTGCTGTCGGGAACGTAACTTGTGACTATGACGGGCTCCTCCAAATCAGAATAATCAACTACAATATGAACAGGCAGATTATCTTCTTCAATTTCCGAATATATCAGGATTCTTTTACGTTCCGGATACTCTTCGATTATTTTTCCATTTATGGCTACATATTCAAGTTTCTTAATTGTTTTTGGATCAATACCATCTTTCCTACCCTCAATAATGGCATGATCGCTAACAGCATATTCACCACTTTTAAATCTTGCAAGTATTTCTTCAAATATATCCATTTGACTTTGTTTATGAATTTAAAACTTTAAAATCCACCGGAAACGTCCGGAATTTGTCAATCCCGGACGAGCATGAGGACCGATTTCCGGCGACTTTTCAAATATCAGCAGATCGAAAACATCACCAATCCAGCGACATACGGAATTGCCGATCCGCTTCGCAGCTAACTCAACAGGCCATTCGCTACAATACCGGGTTATTTTTTCCAAACCGGATTGCTTCGCTGCCTTTGTTTTACTCCCCTGTTTCCTTCGTTGAAACCGGAATGCCTCACATAACCATTTGTTATAAAATTCGATTTGTTTCATTAAATAATAATAGGTGATCCATATTTACGAAATAAATCCCATAGTACAGACATAACACTTTTTCGAGAATGCCTTAATATTCCATCTTTTGAATAATCCCTAGCTTCAATTTCTTTGATGATAAATCTGGATGTATATACCTGTAAATACAATCTTTTAGTTAAATTTATAGCTTCCTTTTCCCTCTTTTTATTGAGTCGCGTAATATTAATATTTTCCTTAATATTTTTCCTCTTTTTTTTCTTTAACTTTCCATAACTGTATAACCCCTGATTTACAAGCGATTCAGTTTTTTCCTGATGTATCCTAAGTATTTTATATCCGCTACCACCAGATTTGAACAATTTTGACATATTATTCCTCATGCCTTATAATTTTAGATGGCTAGCCAAATTTGTTGATAAATCAAATGTTAAGAATCACTCTGATATATTGTTTGTTTGGTAGTGCCCCAAAACTGGAGATCAACTTTATAACTCTTTGAATCAATTTAGTAAATATTGAATCAAATCCAATTTTAGAACACCACCCTTTTTAACAAAATCTTTATTATCCATTATAATGAATATCAAATGCTTAACTTCAAGCACATTAGCCCACTTTAGTCATTTTTTTATATTCAAAAGCATTTTTTCAGGATCAATCAGCAGCATCTCAGCAGGCAGGACTTTATCTTTTTCATAGTCCCAGTGGGCTTTCAGGGCTTCCAGAGAACGGGCTTCTTTTTGATGCTCCATTATAAACCCTTTGAAAACCACATACACGACTCCGGGCGTATTCTGAATAACCGGAACAGCATCGGATTTGGTCACTTTCTGACCGAATTTTTGGTTTTCAAAAGAAAAAGCGTCAAGCAAAGCGGCCCGAACCCTCTCTTCCACTTTTTCTTCCCTGTGATTCGTATCGAAAAAAATATCGGCCTCCAGTCCGAAACGGAGCGGCTTATATGACTGAAGCTTTACTGCCTGTCCGTAAATATGTCTGTTTTTGATTGCATCGAACAACGTCTGAGCAATTTTTGAGTTATTGGGAATCTCCCTGCCCTTTTCTCCGGCAAGTGTGATATGCACGAGAAAGCGGTTTTTTACTCGAAATCTGGTTGCCTGTGCCTTTGCCACGCCGGGAAACGTGGCTGCAAAGTTTTCATAATCCCCAAGGGAAACGATACGATCATGGGGAGCTTCAATGAGCGGGAGGCGAATACGGGTCTGTTCATGGTTTTCCGGGTCCGCGCCTCCGGTTGCAGGAACAGGATTGCTCACCTTTAGGATTCCCAAGGGCGGAGCTGTCAGTAAAATCAGGCTGTTTGCCTCTGGCATATCTTCACTGCCCAGACCGATTCTGTATGTTGCGGTAATATTTTCCTCTCCACTGGGCAGCCTGGCACCGTGTTTCCCATCGCCGAATATGACCACAGCGTTGCCGCTTTCATCTATGCGAACCATGTAAGTTTTGCTGTTTTCATCTGAATCATACAGGGAAGCTGTTTCGTTCCAGCGTACACCGTTCACCCATATCTCCAGCGTGCTTTTTTCGGCGATTATGTATGTAAGCGGTTTTCTTTTCAGCATAAAACGCTGATTGGTCACAGTTGCGTCGCCGCTGCCCAGCACCTCATTGTCAATTGTTTCACCGTGGGTGGCGAGAACCACGTTGGCGTTAATGGACAGTGTTCCGTAAACATAATCGTTTTTTAAAGGTTCTTCGAACTCCAATAAGGTTTGCTCCTCATCTTCAATCACCTTTTGGACGATGGCTATTTCTCCGATTTTTTCATTTTTTATATTATTTCCTGTAAAAGCAATGGCCTGTCCTGGAGTCAGTCCGAGTTTTTTGTCGAAACTCAGCCTTATCACTGTTTTCTCAGCGTAGTTCAGAATCCGGTCTTTGTTTGCGGTAAAATCTGCCGAGTCTAAAATGGATTCGTCAAATTCCCGATCCCTCAATTTTTCTATGTTTGGAATATCTGATAATTCTTCTAATGCCTTCTCCGTCAGTGTATATTTGGACGCGGCCGCGTCTTTCACGGACGGGTCGGTTGTGTCCGGTTCGAGGTGTTCACTTTTGGCGTAAAGAACCGTATCCCGCAAATTGAAGATATCCGGGTTGAAATCGCTGTCAGCATTGATTTCAATCCGGGTGACTTTTCCTGAAACGCCGTAGTTCCTTCGGAACACGGTGGAAACACGCTTTATGTATGTCAGAACAGGTTCCACACCGTCTCTGATTAAGACCGCGTAACTGCCGGCCACAATATCGGAATAGTCGCTGTCAAAATCAAGAAATTTTTTGTCTTTGATTTTGTAATTATACCAGTCATCGAGCAAATGACCGGCAAGAAGTTTTTCAATGCTGTCCGCGTCCTGACCGGAAGAGCCGCTGTCCCCCTGACTTTCACCCTCTTTTGTCCATGTGCCGCTTGACTCGGGAATCTGTGCTGAGGTATCTGATTCTGCGCTTTCAATTTTTTGATAAAATGTGCCTGAGAGTTTTGAATGGCTGGCATGAGCGGCAAAAAATCCGTTGCTGCCCACGGACCATGCGCTAAAATTTTTGTCTGCGCCTGAGCCTGAGTCGTTCCAGATTAAACTGCCAACAGACGCTTCAGTGGTTAATGATTCTTTCACACAATAAACCGCGTCTGATGAAGGTTTTTTGTCATGGCTGCCGACTGTGGCAAGCCCTATGGCCCTGTATCCTTGGGGCGGGATGGGCTTCCAGCAACTGAAATCATCATCCGCGCCTGAGCCCCCATCGTCCCATATCTTCTCATAACCTGATGGTTTTGCAATAAAGGAACTGTCGGCTTTTGCAATAAGAACTGAAAACTTGGGTTCTTCATGCGAACCTGTCGCGACATGACCAAGGCACACATAGCCATCCTCAAGTTTGGGCTTATAAAAAGAACCGTTCATTTTTGCACCTGAACCAGCATCCCTCCACGTCTGTTCATATTCGGATGTTTCTTTAAAGTCCTCCGAAATTTGTTTGGCTTCCGCGGCTTTTTTCATCGCCTCTATGGCCTCGGCACTAAAACAATTGAACTTTCCGGATGCAGTTTCGGCAAACAGACTGCCCAGCTCATCATATTTGAGAGACTCCACATTCAGGTTGGTCAGCCCGTCATTAAATTCATTCCAGGAGTTCCCATTATCTCCGGAGATAAAAACGCCGTGTCCGGCCGTACCCGCTGCAAATTTCCCATCTCTTCCGGAAGCCAATGATGTTATGGCGGAAGGAATATTCAAATTCGCCGCCTCTTTCCACTCAGCACCGCCGGTGTTGCGAAAAATGCGCCCGCGGGAAACTCCGGCAAACAGCACGCCATTATGAATCGCCACTGCTTTGACATCTGTATTAAGCATATACCCCAGCTTTTTTTTATTGGACAGTTCATTCCAGTCCGCGGCATTGTGTCCGAACAGGGATGCCCGTTTTCTGAGTGCGTAAATCTGAGGATTGGACGGAACCGCAGATTTCCCCGGGGGAACCATCCAGCGCACCAGCGTATGGTCTTTTTCATGCTTTGATTCCGCATCAAGCACAATACCGATGTACCACCCGCTTCTTCTTCCGCCTCCTCTGACAAGGACAACATCTCCCTTGCGTAAGCCGCTGTTCACGCCCTTGATCCGAAGAGAAGCGGTCGAAGGCTGAGATGTCCTGCCGCGTCCGGTTTTATCGGCATTATCAGAGAAATCAGGTGATTGAAAAGACGCTATGCCGCTGTCAGCCTGGGAAACCGCCTGCTGCTCCGGGGTCAGTTCCAACTGATCCCGCAGAGCGAAATCATCGCCATCCCCGGAAACACCTCCGTCTCCGTCTTCGTCTGCTATGACATGAATAGATGCGGGGACAGACTCAATCTTTGCTGGTTTAATATCATTCCATTCCAGGCGGGCCGTAAACGCCTTTTCAGTCTCAAAGATCAGAGGCATGGCATCCCTGTGTTTTGGAACGCTCATCACTTTGGTTCCGGCAGGTATTCTCACTTCACGCGGAGAGCCTGGAGCATCATTCACGATAAACGCGAGATAAGCTGCCGAAGCCATACCCGGAGAGAGTTCGTACCCCACGGTCCGCGCCAGTTCCATCACCGACCGCCGCTCCGTTGCTGTTCTCAGATATCCCTCGTTAACGATACGTTCCTGATAAAACGTCAGCACATCCAGTGTCATTGCCCACGCATCAACAAGAGCGATAAAGGGATCATCCTTATCCCTTGTTCTCAAAGTTTCAAGGGGGCGGTATTTCTGACCATCCCCTGTAATGACAGCCTCTTTCCTGAGTCCCCCGAGCATTCTTTCAAAAAACTCAGGATGAGTTCCCACCCTGTAGGAAAGCTCAGACAAGCCCGGTGGATTATAATTTGATGATGACATTTTTGTCCCCAAAAACTTTAGTTCACGCTATGTGCAAATTTATAATGCCACGAAGGCACCAAGACACGAAGTCTCACGAAGTTTCTCTTTGTGGCATTGCTCCTCCGTGTTCTGCAATTTATAATGCCACGAAGGCACCAAGACACGAAGTCTCACGAAGTTTTTCTTCGTGTCTTTGTGACATTGCTCCTCCGTGTTCTGCAATTTATAATGCCACGAAGGCACCAAGACACGAAGTCTCACGAAGTTTCTCTTCGTGTCTTTGTGGCATTGCTCCTCCGTGTTCTGCAATTTATAATGCCACGAAGGCACCAAGACACGAAGTCTCACGAAGTTTCTCTTCGTGTCTTTGTGACATTGCTCCTCCGTGTTCTGCAATTTATAATGCCACGAAGGCACCAAGACACGAAGTCTCACGAAGTTTCTCTTCGTGTCTTTGTGGCATTGCTCCTCCGTGTTCTGCAATTTATAATGCCACGAAGGCACCAAGACACGAAGTCTCACGAAGTTTCTCTTCGTGTCTTTGTGGCATTGCTCCTCCGTGTTCTGCAATTTATAATGCCACGAAGGCACCAAGACACGAAGTCTCACGAAGTTTCTCTTCGTGTCTTTGTGGCATTGCTCCTCCGTGTTCTGCAATTTATAATGCCACGAAGGCACCAAGACACGAAGTCTCACGAAGTTTTTCTTCGTGTCTTTGTGGCATTGCTCCTCCCTGTTAGCTCACTTCAGACATTTCAAACAAAATTCTCCCGTTTCCCGGGGCTTCGATATTATTATCCAGACGAACAATTTCGAGGGGGCCGACAGCAATCTCACCTTCTTCTATTTCATCGCCCGAGGGGCGGTCCCATCGTTGAAATCTTGTAAATCTGATCTCTCCCACGCCCGGAACCTTTCCCGCCTCTGTCATGAGATGACTCAGATACACAGACTGACCAAAAGAAAAATTATCCGGATGAAAAAGCCCGAGCCTGCCGTCAGAGAATTCCACATTGCTGAATTTTTCTTCAAGCGACTTTTCCACTGTGCCAGGAAAGTATCCGGGCAAAACGCTTACTGTCATGGCAATATCCAAAGGCACAAAGCGCGGCGGTTCGATTCTCATATCCGCTCCCACGATGCGGAATCTTTTCATAAAAGCGCTCAGACGCTTGCAAAACTCGGCATCAGAAGGATTATCTCCCACACGATCCACAGCAATAAAAACAGTATGCCATGAACCTGTCCAGCGTACACTGGCAGCAGCCCTCTGCACCTCCGGATGAGATTCAATTTTCCGGACATAGTCCTCCGGAGTTATGCAGCGTTCCTGTGTGCGGAAGGCCTGGGGAGCCTGCAATCGCACCTGATTCATCTTTTCGGGGTCTGTTCCGCCGTATGCGGACAGGGGATTCCGAACACGGATAATTGCTTTTTCGGCCGTTATGACGTGGGCGATGGCGTCTCTCCCAATGTTACCGGCGGAACCATTGCCAATGCGGTATGCTGCGCTAAAACAAGTTGCTGGCAAGGGGATTTTCCCATGGCTTCCATCTCCGAAACGGAGAAAGACACGCCGGTCGTTTTCGGTCTCCGCCACAAAACCCCTGACAAAACGGTCACAATTAAAAAAGTCGTTTTGGGCTGTCCATGCTTCTTCAGTGTCTTGTTCTGTCAGCCAGATGAGCGGTCCTGCTGTGCGGGGATTCTGATCAAGGGTTTCTTGAGCAGACAACTGCCTTGCTGAAAAATGATCATATGGAACAGAGCATGTCAGATTGATGCGTTCAAGCTGAGGGCGATATTTGCCAGTTGGCGGAACTTCAGGCAGAGATTCCCCCCTGATGGTTCTTCCGTGGTCCGCCAGAACAACATTTCCCAAGGCCGTGGTGATGTCACTGATTTCCGTTCCTTCAAATGCCGAGGCAATATAAAAATCAAAGGGAAGTGCATCTGCCTCAGCCCATTGAATATTCGTAATATGGGCAGGTTCTCCGTCCGCGCCTCCCATCAGATCGGAGGAAAGCCTCACTTTTGTGAGACGTACCGCGTGCCGTCGGTTTGGCTCCGCATCCTCTTTCAGCCCTGTCAGCACACCTTTTACTTCTTCAAAAATCAGTACGTCGCCGGCCTGCAAATTCGGAAAATTTCCACTTAACGCAGCCTGTATGGCACCTTTGCGAAGACGCGTGATATTGCCGCCCCATGTATAAAAAGAAAGTCGGTTATGATCTTTGAACAAGCTGACAGGATGCATGGTTTCAAAAATCTTCGGGCCTGTTGGGAGCATTTCTTCGATAAAAGTGTCATTGGAAACACATACATCCCTGCCGGGTGTTTTTGTGATCAAAACCGTGCCTTTTTCAAGTTCTGTATCGCTTTCCACTTCTACCTGAACCCAGACGCGTGCGTTGCATCCCTCATGCATACGATAGTCTATCAGACGGGCATGGCGTGCCAGAGAAACCCTCCGTCTGGCAGTTCCCAAATATGCTTCGGTGGAAACTGCATCCTGGAAGTAGCTGAGATGATCAGCCATGTAAGCAAGAACCTCTGTTATTGCCACGCCCATATCCGCAGGGTTGCGCTCTGTCCAGTTCGGCGCGAGCGCGGACATCCTGTAGAACATCAGTTTGCGGAAACTCTCGTAGTCTTTTGTCAGGTAGTCAATATCCGGCGATATTCCTTTTTTTGGCTCAACCCGGGGAGGAGGCTCAGGATCAAACTCGCTTTCCTCATTCAAATCAAACGTAATCTGCGAAAAAAACGGATCAAGATTCGTTATCTCAGGAAGCTCCAGTCTGTATTTGCAACCCTCCTTTTCCTGAGCTATCTGGTTTTCTCTGCTTACGGCGATGGTCAGCACATCTTCCTCTTGGTAGAGGTCCACCCGGGAGCCTTCCTGCTTCACGATATAACCCTGGGGAAGCGGCGGCTGATCCATCCGACATAAAAAAGACTTCGGGCATTTGAAGCTATTGCCGTTTTTACTTATATCGGCCACAGTTATTTCTTTACTGTCAAACCATTTACCTGAACCGAATACCGCTTTTCCGAATTTTGATAAATCTAAGTTTCTGGCGGGCAGCATCCAATAAGCCATCAGGCGAGCTTCTCTGCCTGTGAGCCTGTGGTACATATCGGCAATGATCCCATCTTGCGTCCTGGCTTTGTTCCAGATGCGGATATCTGCGACGGCCCCGTGAAAAAAGTCGTCTGTATGTGATAAGAAACCATTGCTGACCGGTCTTGTGCGCGCCCTGTTCCAGATTCGCACAGTTTCCGGCGCTTCCTCAATGATAGCGTTGAAAAAAAGCCCGCCAGAGGAACCAGAACCCAGATATAAATATCCGCATCCATGATAATGATCCGATGTATAGCGTCTGGCAGCTATTTTTCCGTCTCTGTATATAGTTTGTCTTTTGGGCGCTGCTTCATACACACATGCCCAGTGATGCCAGTCCGTATCTGACCAGGTGTTTTCCGTATCCAGATCATCGCCGGAGAATCCAAAAGTAAAACAGCCCGTATCTTTGAACCCAATTTTTAAAGCAGCATTTTTTGCAGGCGGTCCCTGTCCGATAATAATATGGTGCTTTCCGGCAGACTCCCGCCTTGCCCAGAACTCCACGGTAAAGCTTTTATCCGCCAAATTTATTTTGTTCCCGCAGTTTATCTTTGTTTTTCCATCCAGATTAAGGGCCGAATCTATGACTGGTTCTATGCTCCTTTCCCATTTTCCATTCACCACATCCCTTACCAGAATATCAGATGATGCCTTGTTTTCTCCGTAGTCTGATATACGGATGCTTGCCGGAGTAACTGCATCAGGAACCGTCTTCCTGTCGGGCAAGTCCGATGCCGAAGGGATAAAATATAAAAACAGCTTATAACCATCGCCGTCCTTTTTTACATTGACATAATCAATCCCCATCTGTTCCGGGTGGCGGCTAACAGCCCCGCGACGGCGAGTAATAGCCAACGAATTCATAGTCTCTGCAAAATTAGTTGCTATAATCTCATTCATTTTTTATAATATCAGCAGTTAAGAGTGTATGTTATCAATAAGTCCCCCGAAAGTTCAGGCACTTCAGCCACTTTAGTTCACTTCAGGCACTTCAGTTTACTTTAGCTCACTTCGCTCACTTCAGGCAGTTTCCTCTCAAACATGGCAACCCTCTGCTGCCCGCTTTTAATAGCGACATACTGCACAGCAACCCTCAGCGCTGCATCTTCGCTTTCAACATGAATATCCTGCACCAGTATGACATCACTCAGATGCTGCTGCAACGCCCCCTGAACCATAAACTTGGTGGCAGCTATGATCTCATCTCCTATAGAGGCGAATATAAGATTTGAAATCCCTGTTCCAAAATCCGGACGGTTTACGCGTTCTCCGGGCGAAGTAAAAAGAACCTGCTCGATCATCTGCCGGATGTGTTCATCAGTTTCCACCTTCGCTGTCCGTCCGCGGCCGTTTATTTTAAATGGAAATGCTATATGCATATAAGGTTATCCTTTTTTCAAATGAGCTAAAGCGAGAGTTCCAAAATCAAAATCGTGGGTGAGGATAAAACAGCACTCCGAACATGCCTTTTCCAGAAGATATTCGTCCTCTCTGGCGTGCCATTTTCTTTCCTTTGCGTCAGTCACACCTGTTCCTTTCCCTCTGAGAAAGGACACCGCTCTCGGTGAGATGTTCTTCATCCGCCAGCATTTTCAGACATCAGAATTTCATCATGCGGCTTCCGGTTCAAGATATATTTCGTTTTTCAGAGAACTGGCTGCATATCTGAGACGGGCATATAAGTACCTGAGCAAAAATTTTTTATATTTGCCCGGGAAGAAACCCGGCTTTTTTTCCTGGAATAACCCGCCACCCGTAAAGGAAAAAGCCGGGTTTCTCCGCGGTTCGCAGAAAAAAAGATATATAAAAAACTTTTGCACAGGTACTTATGCCTCTCCCGTAAGATGGGAATAATCTGTGAGTATCTCATCATAACTCATAACGGATGTGAGCAGTTCCGTGGAGAGCTGGCAGAAGCCCCAAATTGTTCGCCGGAGTGCCGGGCCAGGTGTGTTTACCGTTCTGTAATTTCAGGAATATTTTCATCTTCACACTTTTCAACCAATATACCTGAAATTTCCATAAATGATACTAACGGATGATTTTCATCTTCTCCCACTTCATCTGTCAGACTATCCAATAATTCGACAATTCTGTCATATTCTTCTTCTGTGTGAGGATTTCCTATCCCGAAAAATGTATCATATACCATTTATGAAGTGTCATCAGGATATTGTATCACGCTTTTATTATATATAAATTTAGCTCACTTTGGTCACTTTAATCACTTTGGTCACTTTAGTCACTTTAGATCACTTTAGTCACTTCAGACAACTTCCACAGCTCCATTATTTATATCCACCTTTGGCCCGTTAAGTTTCAGGGCTGCCGGCCCATTTGTGGCTTCAACACCTGATGCAGAAAGTTTTATGGATGCGGGCGGGCTTTCTGCTTCGAGGTTCGAGGGGTCCATTCTGATGGTCGTGGGAGGTATGCTCAGTTCTATACCTTTGGGAGTCAGTTTGACATTGGCAGGGTTGCAGTCAATTTCGATGCCAGCGGAATTGAACGTCATTTTAAGCGGTGCGGATACCCCCGGAGGATTTACCTCCAGGATTGCTCCCCCTGCCCCGGGCATGTCATTTAGCGTAATGGATACGGACTGAGTTTTAAAAACCTTTATCTGCTCCACAGCAGGTTTTGCCGGAACCTCGCCTGTTCCCCAGAAGCAGCCACTCCATATGGGATAGTCAATATCTCCCCCTTCAAATTCCACCCAGATATTTGCGTTTATCGGAGGAATCGCAAAAAAACCTACCTGCATGCCAGCATACGGCACACACGGCATGGCCCAGCTTAAACGGCCGTCTCCCAGAACCGAGGGAACCTCCACCTGCACTCTGCCCAGCTGCATGGGATCATTATTATTTGTCACCTTGCCGCGATATTTTCCAAAATATTTTTCCATGTCAAACCTGATTCTCTTAAAAGTGAACTGAAGTGAGCTGAAGTGTCTGAAATGAACTAAAGTGCCTGAAATGAACTAAAGTGCCTGAAGTGAGCTGAAGTGTCTGAAGTGAACTAAAGTGCTGGAAGTGAGTGAGAAAACCTCCTTGCTTCGTTGTGACCGTAAGGCCATAATCATTTATAAGTTACCTTAACTTTAAGCTCACTTTAGCTCACTTTAGCTCACTTCAGGCACTTCAGGCACTTCAGGCACTTCAGTTCACTTTAGGCACTTTACTTACTTCCGGCACTTCAAACTCTCACAACTGGCGACAGCGCCCCTGTTCCTTCTCTCGTCAGCGTAAAATTCTGCTTGTATGAACCCTTTTGTATCCCATGTGTCACCTCTTTGACATAATACATGCCGTCGTAAGTTTCTCCAACGCCGCGAACCCCGACAATGCTCCGAGCTTTAAGTGGTTTGCCGTATTTGATCGCATCAATTGTTCCTCTGGCTGTAACCGTATCTCCGACCGATTTGTTTGTTGCACCCTGGGCTCTTGCCATGGCCGCTTGAATGTTCAACCCCCCTGCATTGTCAGGCAAAATTTTTCTGGCATTCAACATATTCATTGCCAGGCTTTGCTCTCTTGCCAGGGGAGTTTGCATGGCTGCCAGGGTCATCACAGGCAGCTTGATGTTTGTCCTGCCATCTTGCAGCCTGCCATCAACCAGCTCAGGTGCAAGCGCGTCATGCTCAAAGCTGATTGTTTCGACATTGCTGGCCGCTCCCATGTTATATGTTATTGCGGATTGCGGCAATCCAAGGCGTTTGGGAGGTCCCCAGTAAGCGATGTTCGATCCCGGGACAGGGCCTGATTCAATATAGAATACATATCCGTAACGCGCGGCCATGTCCCGCAGATACGCCAGATCAGTTCCGCGCTGCACCGGTGTCCGCTCTGTAGGAACAGGAACATCCGCGACTGGGGGAGGAATCACTGTGGGAATCAGTCCGTATTGCGAATACATCGCGATTATTTTGGCGGCAATGACATTTTCCGTCTGTCCCGGATGCTCCATGGTCTTTTCTTCCAGATCCATCATAACGCTCACGTCTTCGCCTGTGATTGTAACCATGTCGCTTCCGCCATTGGCACCAGGAGACAACTGGCGGTTGGTAATAATGCCATCCATCAGCACATAGGGGATCGCCATAATTGTCGTTATTAGGATCACCCGGTTAAACACCCGAGTTTGCGGATTCAAATGAAATGAATAATCAAGCGGACCGAGCAAAGGGTCGCGTATCGCTTTAAAATTGATCTGGAAACCGGAGCGTCCGTCATCTCGGCATGTCACCTCGGCGCTTTCAAACGTCTCCATAAGAGGCTGAATGGCCGGAATCGGAACCTTCGGTCCCATAAGTATTGTCAGATTAAAACCCAGCATACGCTTATTTAGTATTGTCTTTTAAATTTTCTGTAGGTTATCTCGTTAAATCTGCCTGATTTCCAGTTATGTCAAGCCCGATTTTCGGGGAGCCGATTCTGATTTTCCTTCCGATTTCGCTTGTAAGTTCAAAGGGATTCATTGCATTATTTGCATCGCAAATCTGCCAAAAGCGCATGGGATCACCCAAAAATCTCGCAGCGATAAGATCCAGACGATCACCTTCGGTTACGGTCTCCTCCGCCATCGTCTGCAACGCTTCGGCCCGGGGCAGAAATCGCCGCCTTTTGTATGACACAATTCCGCCGTCCGCCGTCTTGAGCGTTGCTGTTTCCAAGTTGTAATATCTGCTGTCATGTTCAAACATGGTTTTGTATTCTCACTTTTCTAACCTTTGAAAAAATAGAATATTCATAAAAAAGCCGGGTTTTTCGCCCCCCGGCATGAAAAGGTTCTCATATAAAAAACCCGGGTTTTCAAAATTTGCTAACCTTTGAAAAAATAGAATATTCATAAAAAAGCCGGGTTTTTCGCCCCCCGGCATGAAAAGGTTCTCATATAAAAAACCCGGCTTTTTAAAATATATTTTTCACGTCAAAATAAATATGTTATCAGATAAAATTTTCCTCGGACAGCCGTGTTCATCTTGAACTCTCTCAAAATCTGAATGAGCATAATACCTTTAAATAAATGTATCTGAATTCGGGAGATTTACAGACAATATGACTTTTGCTTTCTACCCGAATTGCAATGGAGGTTTGTGCCAATACTTGGACATATTACGAAAGTTTTCTAAATTATAACCACTTAGGAGTTCCTTGTATGAATGATGCGTAAGAAATGTCATAAAACCAAGGTTCTTAAAACTCTTAAAATCGCCATAAGATAAAACTTTAAAAGTTATCGTAGCCTCGGCGCGAATAGGAACCAGGTTTTCATTGAAGGCTTTCTCTGTTATCGTCACGTCAGTAATCTGCACCGGAACGATCCATTTTACGCCCCATATGAATAAGGTCAGCGGAACAGAAAGTTCGCTTATTTCAATCGTTCCCGTGTTTGATAAAGCCATGCCTCTTATTACTGAAAGCACTCCGGGATAAAGCATCAGCTCCAAAGCAGCCAACTCACGAGAAATCCCAAGCCCGGTTGGAATTGTATCGCTGTCCGCCATATCGTCTGTGGCATCAAAATGTGCCTCCAATACAACTTCTTCTTCAGGGAAATCTTTAAATTGAATCGGCGGTTTTTCAGTTATCCTGGCTGTCATTGAATGTTCAAGAGATTCCGGATTGAATTGAAAAATAACCCCTCTTGGCACAGCATTACCCAGACTAACACCGCTGCCCACGGGAGGCAATGTGACCAGACAGCCTTTCCATAGTTTTGGTGATATTCGATCCATTCTTTTATCCTATTTTATGTGAGAGTGTTAGGTGTTAAGTGTTAAGTGTTAGGAAAAAATAGCAAAACTTTCATTGTCTGTTGTGATCGGCTGGTCGTGACTGGTTATATGATTCTGGCCCGGATTCGTTCTATGGTTCGTATTTCTTTTGTAAGTTCTGCTGTTGATATCCCTTCCTTTTTTTCTGTATCTTCTTCATGGGTTGTGAATGTCAAGGCACGCTGCCCCTCGGGTTGTTTCCCTTCCAATGCCCTCTTAATTTGTTCAGACAGACCGCCTTTCTTCCTAATGGAAGTTCTTTTAAATGCCTTTTCCCAAGATGCTTCATCTAATTCACGGCTTCGAACTATTTGCGCTCTTTTTGCCTTAAATTTTATTCCCGGGAGAAAATAGTTCTTAATATATGGCTTAATAATTCTGTCAGCCAAATCATGATCATCTCCATATTCTTCCAAATATTGACAGAATATAATCGCCCATATCTCAGCGTTGCCTGTGTCTGTAAAAAGTTTGGCTGGGTCTCCAAAAAGTTGGGGCTGGTTTACATCTATCTGAGGCAGTGTATTTAGTTCTTTCTGGTGTTCTTCAGCGATTATCTTATAAATCGCTGATTTTTCCTGAACACTTAACTTTTTAAAGTTATCTCTAATTTTGTCCGTAATACTTTCGGTTTCCCCGAAAAAATGATCCGCAAACATCTCATTGGATGCCAATTCGTTACCAAAGGCTTTGGTTATATTATCTTTACAACGATTCCAGTTCTCGTTGAAACTTTTTATTACATTTGACTCTGGAGCAGCAGCATTTTTCTTGGCTGTTTCAAGTTCCTTTTTGGCCGCTTCAAAATTCTCTTCGGCTTCATAAGCTTTTGCATCATCTCCAGCAAGCCTATTCCAGCTTGCAAGTTGATCATAGGCTTCCTTTTCCTGAAGTGCATCTTCATAAACTTTCTCGGCCCTATCACGATTCTCTTTAGCTTTAATAACATTAACATCAGCATTAATCCACTCTTCCCTGACAGCCTCTCTGTCTTTCTTGGCAGCCTCTCTTGCATCTTTGCGCTTTTTCTCTTCCAATTCTTTTGCTTTTTCTGCTTCTTCAGCCAATTTTTCTTTCTTTTCAATTTGCTCTATCTGCTTTTTTGCCAATTCTGCCTGTATTTCCTGAGCTCCAGCCATCCTTTCCTGAGCTGCAAGCTGCTGTTTTTGAACATCAAGCTGCCCTTGTTGCAAATTACGCTGCTGCTTTTGAACATCAAGCTGCCCTTGTTGCAAATTACGCTGCTGCTTTTGAACATTCAAACGCTCTCTTTGAATTCCTGTATTCTCAATCTGAGTTGCAGATATGTTTCTCAATGCTGTTGTTTGATCTGTCTGATTGATAAATTGAAAAATTTGAATATCAGGCCACTGTTTTTGAGGACCAAGCTGTTCCAGATTTAAACCAAGTTGCCATTTCAAGAAGTTTAACCCCTTGTCTTTGTTGCCATAATTCTGCTTTTTCTTAGTTTCAGGATTAACAGACGAGGGGTTTTTTGCATTTTTTAATTTCCCTTCATATTGAATTATAAGCTTTGTCATGTGATTAAAATCAACCTTGTTCTGATTCAGAATATGCTTCAATATACTGGCATCCTGTCTATTCCCCTCAGCTTTTAATTGCTCTGCTATTTCGATTAACCTTTTTCTTGCTTCTTGTTCATTTTTGGGCTGCATTTGGATCATCTCCCCACCCATCTGCCCCTGCTGGACAACATGAGTGAGTTCATGTGCAAGCACATTGCGCCCCTGGGAAGAAGAATCATTATACTCCCCTTTTCCGAAATATATGTTGCTGCCTACGGTAAAAGCCCGGGCACCGATGGATTCTGCGGTTTTATGCGAAGCACCGTTGTCGTGAACACGCACATCCGCAAAAGAGTGGCCAAAACCGGATTCCATATCTGCTCTTGTATTTTTATTCAGCGCCTTGCCGCCATGTTCCGGCAGAGCTAGATTCACGGATGAACCCGAAGCGGCCGCACCAGATACAGAAACACCTCCGCCATTATGACTTGGCGCACCGCCCACAACCTGAGAGGCCACGCGGTCCGCCTGACGCTCGTATCTGTCTCCCGGCTCGCCAACATCAAGGCTTTTTGTCTGGAGCATTCCTGCTGGTGCAGGCGAAATATTGATGCGATTCAGTCTGTGTCCGGCATCGGCCGGAGGAGCATATTCAGTCTGTGTCCGAGTGTTAAAAGCAGGCCGCTCGTCAAATAAACCTGTCTTTTCAGCCAGGGCCGGCACATTCTGCGCCGGAGCTTTTTTTGCCTCATATGCCGCAGTTTTTTCAATCGCCATCATCCATTCCTCTGAAAGTATTATTGTTTATAAGGCTTAAAATTTTTTACTTCATATTCCCCGACAACCCGTCATAAAGTGATTGAGCGATCTGCACACCAGTTGCTTCGGGTTTGTTCGTGAGATTTCCCTTCAGAACGCCAGTATTCAGTTGATCAAGATTTCCCTTTATCGCCAGATCGCCTGATGAAATCTCTTTTTCCGCTAACAACCTTGTCAGTTCAGTTTTCAACGCCTTTACCACGCGTCCCTTATGACGCGGTTCTACCCCTTCAAGAACAAGGTTGCCTATTTCCAATTCAATATTGTTTTTCAGACCCATCCCTCTGTCTCCGCCCTGGTCAATGACCTTTCCATTTTTGCGTACTCTCCCTGAGCCGCTTCAAGCAGATGTTCCATGGACACGGATTTATCCGCTTCTGCCGCGAGAAACGCGGCATTTAACGCTATATTTCTGATGTTGCCGCCCGGAATATTCAGTTGAGACAATCTTGCAGTGTCCACATCCCGCGTCGGCGTATCTGACGGAAATATTCTCTGCCATATTCTTTCGCGCTGCTCGGTATCGGGAAAGGGAAAATCAACAATGAACCGAATCCTGCGCATGAACGCGGTATCCAGTGCGTCTTTCAAGTTTGTTGTGAGTATTGCAATCCCTTTGTAGTCCTCCATCCTTTGGAGGAGATAACTGACCTCGATATTCGCGTGCCGGTCGTGGCTGTCCTTTACCTCGCTCCGCTTTCCGAACAAGGCATCAGCCTCGTCAAACACGAGTATCGCACCGCCAGCTTCAGCAGAATCAAACACACGACGAAGCTGTTTTTCAGTCTCACCGATATATTTGCTGACAACAGCGCTCAAATCAATTCTGTAAAGATCAAGCTGCAATTCATTTGCCAGAACTTCCGCAGCCATTGTCTTACCTGTTCCGCTCGCGCCAGCGAATAGCGCAGTAATGCCAAGCCCCCGGCTCAGTTTGGCTGCAAATCCCCAGTGCTCATACACTTTCTGTCGGTGTCGTGCATGTATCGCTATGTTTCGCAGCGTCTTCATCTGTGCTTCAGGGAGAACAAGATCATCCCACCCTGTGTTCGATGTGATGCCCCGGGCAAGCCCATCCATTCCCTGACGCGTCTGGAATCTGCACGCATTCCACAAATCCGAACGGTTATCCCCATTTCTGTTGTTCCCTGATATGCTGATCCACGCGGATCGAATCGAAGAAACGCTCATGTCAAACTGTGAAACAATCTTTCCGATGTCCGAACTCACATCTGCTGAATCTTCTTTAATGTAATTCCGCCATATCTTCTCCTGTTCAGCACTTTCAGGTTTCTGCACATCGAAAACTGCTGTCTGGCAATGTCTCAGAGACTTGCGATCCCGACAGGAAAGCATGACCAGCCCCGTACTCTGCTCAAGTATATGGACAATCGTGCCATATCTGACCGGATTCGTGTCATTTGTTCCATGACAATCAATCATCAAGACCCTGGAATTTAAAGCCGCCTCTCTGATCCACAGCCGCGTGAAATGCTCCAAGCCCTCGGGATCAGGCGGAAGCAGATATTCCGGCATAACGCAAAGCTCATGGTCAAGCATTGAACAAACAGAGGATGCAATCGCTGTTTTTCCCGCACCAGCCTTGCCGCAAAGCTGGACAACAGGCGGTCTGTCAAAATTTTCCACAGCTTTTATAAGGGTTTTCACGATCCTGTCAGCGAGCTTTTTATGTGAAAGAACCAACGCTTCATCATTTTTCACACACCTGACAAAACGCTTCAGACGGGCATCCATCTGGGGAACCCCAGCCAGATAATGCAGCGCAAACTCGTCAATCCGAAGCGGACTATGGACAAGAGACCTTCCCGCTTCCACTTCGATTAAACGCCATTTCCTGAGAGGCGCGTCAGGCGTAAGCGCGCTCCAATGAGGATCAGGAAGGGCAGACAACCCAAGGCTGAAAGTCGGATATGTCTGTTTTTCATCCCCGAGAACCTTGGCACAGAGTCCTGCAAAATCCCCCTCCGTCTCAATGCCCGCGCAAAGCAGCAAAATGTTTTTCTCAAACCCTGACAGACCAAAAACCGAACACAAAATATCCAACGCACTGCCAGCGGCCTCCACAGGTTCCTTTCTCTCCGTCTCCCCGTCCCCACATGAAGAAATCGCCACATGATCACCAATGCGGCAAAGCAATGCCTGCCGCACCTCGTCAATGGCCGAGGCAAGACAACGCCTGTTTTTCTCCAGCCAGTCGGCTGAAGCAAAGCTATTCGATATTGCATTCATTTCAAAACCATAAAAAAAGTGTCTAAAGTGTCTAAAGTGCCGAAAGTGTCTAAAGTGCCTAATGATTGAGAGAATGAATTTAGCCCACTTTAGCTCACTTTAGCTCACTTTAGCTCACTTTAGACACTTTAGCCCACTTCAAAAACTCACCACCGGCCCGCGATACACCCCATCCTGCATTTCAAGAACGGTTTCAGCGCGGTCCACTTCTATTCTTACGAGATATTTTCCTGCTTTTATGCGATTTATCGGAAAAATAACTTCATCGGTGTCTTCATTTTTCGAAGTTGCGGGAAATCTGTAGGAACAAGGTTCATCAGGAGATAATTCATTCAGGAGAATATATGTTTTTTGGTGGGTGCCGAGTATCGTGTTGAGCTTTGCCGTCATATCCGCCGATATCAGCCCGTTACTGCCGCTTTTATTACTTACCCTAGTCTCTCCGACAATCTTTGGACGAAGTTTTATCCTGATCTTGTTTGATGAGGGTCCGTTTCGCCAGTCCAGCTCATCTTTTTGAGCGTTTGGATGACCGAACCCTATTTTGTGTACAATCTGTAAATCCTGTTCACCTGCTCTCAGCAATGGATTATCAAGAGCGAGAGAAATTTCAGTTTTACTGATTTCATCATCATTTAGCGGAGATATCACGCTTCCGATCCGAATCAGCGTTTTTTCACCTTTCAAGCTGTCGCCGCAGAGGATTATTTTATCCCCGATAAACACAGGATGCTTTTTCCCTTTTTCAGATTCCGCCGCATAAATAACCGGGTTTGCAAACGGCGAAACCAAGATGTTTCGACCATCCATGTTAAATGCCTTTGTCTCTGATTTTCATTTTTTTTAGCCATGAACCGGAAGCGCAGGCGCGCTTACTGTATCTTCGCTTTCGATCTGCACAACACTCGCCTCATAAGCAATCGAGAGCGCGTGCTGGGTCTGGAATGCGGACCAGATTTTAAACGATTCTTCCAGAGAAAACGGAATCGTCGTAAATTTGACCTGTTCAACACTTGTATCCAGATCGGAATTCCTGATGTAATCAATTTTGTTTATCACATCTCTGATCTGCTGACTTTCCAAAACCGGGTTCGCGTGAATGGCTGAGACCACGCTCCCAAGAAGACGCTGAGGTTCATGTGTTGCGTCATTACCGTAAAAACTGATCAAATAATTTAAATTAAGTGCGATCTGGGGACATTGAATCAGAGAACCGTTGCTACGTCTTGTGGGAAGGTCTGTGTTGCGTAAAGATTTATTGGGGTTTACCTGGTACATATAAATATTTATGGCCGGGCTTTCTTTTTGTTTTGAAGGGTGCATGGTTGTAACAGCGGCACCCTGAACCGCTTCCTGCAACAGTTCCTTCAAGACTTCCGTAACAGTTGCGATTGCCAGGTAATTGCTCATATTCTTCCTCTGCTTCTTCGTTCAAGATAGGCATTAAGAGATGTGGACGGGGAAAACGGGGCACTGGGAGGTGCAACCTGCCTCTTCTGAGGCTGAGGCGGACTTTTAACCTCCACCCTGCCTATGTTCACTTTTATTGTCCTCTCAGCATCTCTTTGTTTTTTTTCCTGACGAGCCGGTACCGTGTTCGGGATCTGTGATTTCATTGTTTGCTGCATCATGCTGTCAGAGGAGATTCTGTCTCTGTCTCTTTTGAGATGCTTTTGATTAAATTTTTTAACAAGATGGCGTGGTTTATCTGTTTTTTGCAGTCTGTCCTGTCGCGGCTCAGATATCTCAATTTTATCTCCATGATCTGATGGTTCAGGTCCCTTCCTGGTTTTTTCCTCCTCACTTCGCCGCTGTCGGATGAAATTACCCTCAGCCACATAATCACCGGGCCAGATGTCCTTTTCATGGGACATTTCTATCAATGGCTCTGACGATATTTTTTTTTCTGTTGATTTTACAGAACCGGCTGCTTCTGATTCTATGTTTTTCAGCCTGTCCCCGGCATTTCTGACTTTTTTGTTATGGCCGCGCGTTCCGTCATCTCTGACCCTGTGTTTCCGCATATTGAGATCTTCGGGCTGATGATTGCCTTCAGTGTTCAGGTCCGAGAGCATCTCTGTATCTCTGTCCTTTTTATCGGGAACTTTTATGACAGACCGGGGCAGAAATTTCTCCTTTGTCGGTTTCGCAGACTCGGCAAAATATGCTTCTTTTCTTTGCCTCCCATCATCAGCGATGTCTTTCTTTTTCGTGTCAGGAGGGTCCCAGGACTTCTCTGCCAAATCGTTTTGGATGGCGGCAGTCTCTTCTTTTTTACGGCGATCATCTTCTCCCTCCAAATTTATCAGGGCGCCTGTGCCGGAATCCGCATCTGTCCCCGCTGACCAACGGTGTTCATCTCTTTTTTGCACATCGTTTGCATTGTCTCTTCCATCTGACATGCTTATCAAAGATTCAGGAGATTCATTCCTTGTTATTTTTTTCACCGCTCCTGTCGCATCTGATATTATTTTTTTCTCCGGGGCATTCTCCCTGCCTGGTTCTCTGATATGAAAATCTTTCTCAGACCCCTCGGTATTCGGTACAAGAGGCTTTTTTTCCTTATGTCTTTCCGGCTGATACGGACCGGAACGATCTGCCGAGTCTCTTTTTTTGTCCTTGTTTCTGATTCTTTGCTCATCTAAAAGAGAGGTCTCAGGCAAGTCTTTAACCACAGGCTGCCCAGGTGAAAACATCGGTGCTATCAGGGGCCTTGTCACGGGGGCCGATTCTATTTGCTGTGATGCGATCTGAGTCAGAAAATCGGTCATGATTCTGCCATTTCCATATATTGATGCCTGCGAACAGCGCTCATTCCAAGGATGTCTGCCTCCCGCCATCCGTAGTATCTCGCCAGAATGCTCACTTCACGCAGCAACCGCTTTGCCTGTGCCTCGATTTCTCTCCACAAATAAGCTGCAATGTCAATAGGAAGCAATAATTCGCTGCCACACTCCGGGCATTCCACTTCTATCTTCATGTTCGCCTGGGGATCCGATTCGGCGATTCTTTCCGAAATTACAGCAATCACCGAATCAGGCAACTGACCCGCCGATATTTCAGTTCTGGCACAGGATAACTCCAGTATTGCCCTTTCCGCCAGCAGCCTTCGGGCGGATTTAACATCCGAGCAATTTGCGGCCGCAGCCAAGTCAAAGCTGTTAATCAGTCGTAATTTCATTTCATAAGCTTCAAATTTCAGCCTTTCATCGCTTTTGTCCCTGTCAGCAGTTCCGGATTTATCCCGAAGTTCATCCACATCCGCGATAAACTCCAGTTCCTGGCTGCATTGATCACATTTTGCAACACCATGCAGTTTTCTGCCGAAAGTCCGCTCCCGAATCAAAAGCAAAAGATCATTGCGTTGTCCGATGCTCAACA
Organism: Desulfonema magnum; assembly: GCF_017377395.1. Lineage (GTDB taxonomy): Bacteria > Desulfobacterota > Desulfobacteria > Desulfobacterales > 4be13 > Desulfonema_C > Desulfonema_C magnum. Next base: position 4,068,064 of record NZ_CP061800.1, read on the forward strand.
AGGCCAGGTCATCCCACGATTTTTCCGGAAATGCTGTCTGTAAAATTATCATGGCCTGATCCACAGGATGCTGCTGCTGGGCGAGTTCCCAAACACGGAGTATTTTGTCATTATCCAAGGTCATTATCCGCCATAAAACGTCTATGCTGGTCTTTTCCGGGCTCCTTCTTCGGCGGAGGTTCCAAGCACTTCATGTGTCCACCCCTCGTGTTCTACTGTAATCTCTTCAATTGCGATGGCGTTATCATCGGCAGAAAGTTCCGGAAGTGTGTTGTACCCCGAAACCCAGCATTTTTCCAGAGTATATTTTACAGCAATTTCCCCCTTTTCATCACATAGGGCAATGATCAGCCGCTTACGCAGCCCTTTAAGCTGATTATTGTTACTATAATTCCAGACTGCTTCGGCCCAGTCCTTGAATTTATTATCTGCTGTGATTCCGCGGGACAAGGTCACAGGTTCATAAGATATCTGCCCCGGGACTTTCCGTTGGCTCTGATAGTTGCCTCCCTCGCCATACGAAACCACATCCACGGACCAGGACAGACCGCTCACGTTATTCACATATGCGACGAGACTTTTTTCCTCGTCACTGTCAAAATAAACTTTGAACCTGAAATTTTTATAAGGATCTCTTGAAAGGGCCTTTGCCATCCTGTTTCATCTCCATTTCAGGGCTTGCGACAAAATGACCTGAAAAAATTTTAAAATTAGCGTGCAATATCGAAATTTATGGGAATCAGAGAGATAACATTCTTTCATAAAAATTATTCTGTTTCACGCTGAAACCCTTCATGCTGAATCGTCAGCGTCTGAATTGCTATCGCATTGTCGGTCGAATTCAGATCCGGCAGAGCCTGATACTGGGATACCCAGCAATCATAAACCCGGTATTTTAACACGGTGTCGCCTTTGTCATTGCAAAGCTCAATGGTAATATCTTTTCGAATATTAGCGTTACCTTCAGATTCATCATAACCGTTAACAGGATCAAGCGCCATGGCCCACGCGTGAAATGTGCCGTCCTTTGTCATGCCTCTGGACAGCGTGAGCGGTTCAAAGCTTGCCAGCCCGGGCGAGGGACATGATGAAGGGACGCTGTCTCCGCCGCCGTCTCTGAATGATATTGCCTCAATGCTTCTTGACAAAGCGCTCACATTTGTCACACCAGCCACCGCATCTGACGAGCCTTCACCAAAATAAACTTTGAATCTGTAATTCTTATATGGATCAAGGACAAGAGTTCTTGCCATTGGATCAACCCTCCTGAATTTTTTTCATGAAAAAGAAGACCTTTTACTCAGGTTTTATCAAAACCAACATCTGTGTAATTAAATCCTTCGTGTTCAATTGTAATTGACTCAATCGCAATTGAGTTGTCATCTGCATCTAAGTCCGAGAGAGCCTGATAATCAGAAATCCAACAGTTGGACAGTTTAAATGTAATTGCTTCCGTTCCGTTCACATCACACAAGATGATCTTTATGTCTTTTCGAAAATTATCTTTGTATTCGGCTCGCGGGTCAAGGGTGCCTGCCCATTCATGAAATTCTTTATCGTTGGTCAGCCCCCTCTCTATTGTCACCGGATCATAATTTGTCTGCCCCGGTGCGGATTTTATAAAGGGTTCCTCATTTCCATTGCGGTATTCAATGACATCTGTGGTATGACTCATAGCACTGACGCTGTTTACGCCAGCAACCGTTTTCCCGTCCCATTCCACTTTGAAACGAAATGTTTTATAAGGATCTTTTCTCACTGCCTCCGCCATAATATTTCCCTCCGTCTGACAGAAATGAAAGTTTAAACCTGACCGGCCATTTGTTGTAATTTGATGACAATAAACTCAGCCGGTTTAAGCGGGGCAAAACCGACAACAATATTTACAATTCCCCGGTTAATATCTTCCTGGATGGTTGTGTCAGCATCACATTTCACAAAATAAGCCTGGGCAGCATTTGTTCCCTGAAAAGCGCCCTTACGAAACAGATCGTGCATAAAAGAATTAATGGTATATCGGATATCAGACCACAACCGTTCATCATTTGGCTCAAAAACGGCAAATTGTGTGCCCCGATAAAGATTTTCCTCAATGTGAAGTGTCAGACGACGGACCGGAATATATTTAAATTCAGATGCCAACTGATCAGCACCTTTCAATGTGCGGGCACCATAAATCACATTACCGACAACCGGAAAAGAGCGGAGACAGTTTATGCCAAGCGGATTCAAATGTCCCTGCTCACCATCAGACACATTAACGGAGAATCCCTGAACCCCCATTAGGACAGCATTGGTTCCGGCAGGTGCCTTCCAAATACCTCGCTGTACGTCTGTCCGGGCAAACACGCCGGCAACAGCGCCGCAAGGGGCAAATTCCCGAATTCGGTTTTCCTGAAGCGGGTCTGGCATCAGCAGCCGGGGAAAGAAGATAGCTCCGTTTTCATGGGGCGCAAGTCCGGGGAGTCCTTTTTCGGCAGTTTCAACGTCAACCCATGCCTTTGGAGAGTCAACGATCAGCATGGCCCGCTTTTTCCTACACAGCGTTATTGCTTTGGATAATACAGCAACCGGGGTGTCATCATCATCCGAAATGGGCGGGATACACACCAAATTGACAATGTCAACATCATTCAGGGCATAGATGCCGGTTTTTTTACTTTCACTCCCTGTATATTCATCCCCAGTCAGTTGGGTGCCGTCCGTACCGCCATCAAAAGCTGCCTGGGTGATTGCATTCGGCCTGGCGACAGGCAATGTTCCGGAAGACACCCGGGCCAGTTTGGAGATTCCTGACAAAATATCATCTATCTGACGCGGACTTTCCTTTACAGAAATATTCCTGAACTCCTCAGCAGCTCCGCTTAATGTGTCCGTAATTGTCAGGTTAAACAGGTCTCCGGCTTCAAGCCCGTATTGTGCCTCAAGTTCCGCAGACGTATTGTTATCAACAGTCACCTTTAAATTGTTGCCCCAGATGCCCTCATTGTTCGCCTCAAGCATCAGTTGCTCCGCACCTTCGCCAGTTCCGCAGGCAAGCGTCAGACCAGCTTTTGCCGCATTTTTGCAGAGTCGGATAATAACAGTGTCACCGCCGCCATTTTGAAAAAAATGCTGAACCGCATAACTCATTGTGCTATGACGCCAAAGACCGCCAAATTCGCGTTCAAACTGTCCGAAACTCTGAACCCGGATAGCTTTGTTGACAGAGCCTCGCTTGGCTCTGCCAATAAATGCGGTAACTGATGTGGCAGTTCCGGAAATAGTCCGACTACCGCTTGGAACTTCTTCAATATAGACGCCGGGATAAGCTAACTGAGCAGGCATGTCGTTCCTCCTAGCTTTTTGTATGAAAGTGTTTAGGTGTTAGATGTCAAGTCTCAGGAAAAACAGTGAAACTTTTATGTTTTGTTGTGACCGCAGAGTCAGAGCGGTTTTATATGAAAGGGTTAAGGGTTAAGAAAAATTGTAAAACTTTCATCATTCTTTTTTTAATCTTGAAAATTTATAATAGCAGCCTTCGCTTTTTTTTCTTTAACGCTTCAAACGGTTCTTGTCCGAGAAGGATGCTGGCCTTACAGACATTCTTTACGTTTTTTGGGATCAGGATGAGATAAATTTAGCAGTCTGATTCATCTGAGGGTGAAGGTCTTCTATGATTCAAGACATTCCGAATAATGACGTAGATACTGCCAGAACCTAAATTACTTTTTTTATATACAGAGAAATTTTTCTTGTCAAGATAAAAAAATACTTGAGTTTTCGAAAAATAGTTTACCTCTTTTTTAAGTACATGGCATGATATTTGCTTTAAACATTTAACTTATTAAAATAATTCAATAAAAAATAATACTGGATTTTGAATGATAAATGGGACTTGGAAGATTTGATCTCACTCTCGAAGCCATCGAACGTTTTGTCAATCTTTCCGGAATCGCCCTCGGAGTTCTTCAGTATCTTTCCCTGACCCGGGCTTCCGAGGTGTTGGGAAAATATGAAGGCTGGCTGAGAACAGCCTCCTCCGACTGTCCCTCGGAGGGCGTTGTGCGGAGTGTCATTCAGGCGGAATTTCTGTCCTCTCTCGGCAAAGTTCCGGCTGACCGAACTTTGCGGATGATCCGGGGAAGAGGTCGTGAGACTTCGTCCGACATTGCCGCATGAGACTATATATATATAGGTATAAACATATTGCTGTCCGGTTACGAATTACTCAGTTTACTATCTAAAACTTTCTACTGTACAGTTCAAAACTTCGGAAACGTCTTCTTATAAAATTTAATGATTAAATACCCGGACAAAAGTTTTTGTATATTTTTTCTGTCACACAGAGTCCGGCAGCCCTGGAAAAAACAGGTATCGGATTTTTTATTTTTATACCAGTATGTTATCGCACTTCAGATATGTCATGAACAGTTTTTTTATTTTATTACTCATATTGCCGTCATTTCAAAAAAATATATGACCGTAATGAATTACTTCTTTTTTCAATATAGTATTATATAATCATAAGATTATGCGGAATACGGATAACAAAATTATTTCGGAAATATAAGTAATTCGACATTGCCGGAAGTGTGTCTGAGTCCGTTATATGAAAATATGCAAAAACTTATGTACAGGTACTTATAACGGATTTAGGGGAGACCGGCTTGCGAACCTGCTGCAAATATACCGCCCTTACAGGGCTTAGGCGGCCCTCTCCTAAATCCGTTATAATCGGAAAAATTTTTGTCCGGATACTTAAAGGCGTTGCCAAGTATCAGAAACTATACCGGACAGCCAGGTAAAGATTCGTATTATTCCGGAACTGGGCAAAAAAGGTATAAGGCTCATCACCGAAAAAGATATTGCCTCCGGTTTCCAGTGCGATTTTGTCCGAATACTTGTAATGAATATGGGGACGGAGATAGGCATCCTCATCACTCGGTGAATAATATCCGGACAGCCCCAGCTCCAGGTTCTGATTCATCAGCAATTTTGTTAATTGCAGAGTGATGACGTGCCTGTAGCGATCCCGGGCCGCACCGCCGGCCAGGTTTTCTTCGTAGTTATCATAATTCAGCAGCTGCTCAATATAATACTGCAACGTAGCATTCAGGTCTTTTCCGATATCCTGTGTATAGCCGGCCAAATACCGCATTTCTGAATTATCCACCAGTGAGTCTGAGCCGCTTTCATCATCAGCGGACTGATACCAGGCAAGCTCAATATTTCCGATTCCCGCCCCTACCTGTCCGCGTGCGCTGGCACCGTAAACATTCAGCTTGGGAAAAATGGCGAGTCCTGATGATGTCTCGCCCCCGGGACGCTTCCAGAATCCTCTGTAACCATACAGGGCCAGTTCATAATTACGGATGTTCTTATAAACACGAACCGCAATCTCATCATCCTGAAACCAGCGATCAGGTCTGTCCGAAGTCACCATGGCATCCTGGCCGGCCCGTGTCTGTTCTGTTCCGTTCCAGTAAGAAACATATTCCCCTGTGATGTACCGGTCCGAGTCAAATTGCGGCGTATAGACCATATCAATATTCACCAGGTCTGTAAAAAATCCGAATTTCGCAGCATCAGACGGCGCTTTGAGATATTCCGCATCCCTGCCGATAAAAAAGGATTGCCAGTCCTTGGGGAACAGGTCGTTTAAGAACACCAAATCCCCGGTTCCCCAAGTCAGAATCTGCCGGCCGATTTTCACATCCAGAAAATCCGTGGGTCTTGAGAAAATCCATGCTTCACGGATGTCGTAATGGCCTTTTTCTGTGACACCGTCCCCCCACACATCCCCTTTATATTTGAAATCTGCCCAGTCATTGCAGGTAAAAACTTCGGCCTGCAAACGGGCTTCCATGACAGAGATATCTTTTTCATATGGGTCGTTCTGGATACGGCATCCCGCTCGCATCTCACAGAATCCGTGTATCTCAGGCCGCGAAAACTGATCCCATAAAGCATCCGGATTTTCTTCCTCTGCCTGACCTGGCTGTGTCAGAAAACTCAGAGCCAGCAGAAAGCTCAGATTTAAAATCTTCCAGAATTTGCTGTTCTTTTTATCGCATTGCATTTCTCGGGGGCCTTCTCAGATAGCGTTCCGTAAAAATTTTATCGTCGAGTCCGATATTGTATCGGACATTGGAAAAAGTCATTTCGCTCTTGGTGCCATTTTCCATATCTTTGGCCGAGGATCGGATTACCGTGGGATAGATCACCTTTTTTCCGTTTTCCTCGGCTTCGATATTCTCCACTTTTTTAGACTCAATAATGCGGCAGCACCTCTTATCTTTTTTGAAATATTCTATCTTCATCGGTATAAACGTCTTTTTGTCAATATAGGCGACGTAGTATTCAAATTCCACACTATCAGGTACTTTAGGAATATTTTTGATCACATAATATTCGTCAGTTGTCCGGATCAGTTCGTGAGTATCTTCGGTGATGTTCCGGCCGGAAATATCTTCATACAAAAAATCTGATCCGACAAAACTGGTGCGTTTGTCACTGGCTGCAATTCGTTTGACCAAATCCAGGCTTGGCATATAAAGCCAGCGGTCATCGTCTTTTTCCAAAGCCGCATGTTTATGCACCATGAAAACCATCTTCCGAACATCCGCGGGTGATTGGAAATAAACAAAATACTGCTGATCCCCGTCTTTTTCGCCAACATCCTTGCGGAGCATGTTGAACGCCCGCTCGCGTGTGCGGCCCTGTTTGTCGGTGATCACCATGGTCACTTTGCCTTTGCCGTCCGCTCCCTGATACAGGGAGGCATGGTTGGCTTTGCGGACGATATCCTCAACTGTCAAAGCTTCTTGCATCTCTTCCGTAAATCCGTTCGTAAAAAATACCAACACCAGAAATGCTGCAATAATTATTTTTCTCATTTTACTCCTCTCTTTCGTTATTGTCCGAACCTTGATTAATTGCCCGAACCATGATTAAAGGATTTAAGGATTTTCATGATTTGTGTCTCTTGGCCCGATAGCCTGAATCCATTGTCATAATGAGTCAGGCAGAACTGAAATCATGGAAATCTTTTAATCCTTTAATCAGGGTTCAGACAATTTAATCAGGGTTCAGACAGCGTGACCATACAAAAGCCTATTCAGTTACAGCCAACAGACTTGCTCTCGAAATTGGGAGATGCGACTGTCTTGATATCCGGCTTTTCAACCTTCCTGAAAAACCATTTTTTTGCTACGGTTAAAATCGCCGGCAAAACCAGCAATGTGATAAGACCCGAAGCAGACAGAATCACGAACAGCATAATCCCCGTTGTTTTATACGGAATCAGCGGTGCCACCAGCAGCGGCAAAAATCCGATGGCGATGACCAGCACATTCCGGCTGATGGCCCGGGCCGGTTCGCCGAACATTTTCGGAACCACTGCTTTCCACGAGCCTTGTTCCTGATACGCCACACGGCTGCGTTCCAGAAAGTGGATGGCAAAGTCAACGGCCATGCCAATGGACAAGGCGCTCAGAACCGCAATGGGCAGATCATAATCCTTGCCGATGATTCCGGTAATCCCGTAAATCGCCACAAGGGTGATGGTGAGCGGAACCATGCACAACATCCCCCACAGGGCTGAACGAAACAGCACAGACATCATGACAAAGACGATCAGAAAACTCCCGAGAAACGAATTCAGAAATCCCCAGACCAGTTTATCCTCCAAAACAAGATTGATATAGTGCAGACCGGCCCAGCGATACGACAGTTCTGCTGGCGGCTCATGATCCCTGAAATACGCATCAGCAGCCCTGACAGCGGCCTTTGTGTTCATACTGTCGCCAGTTGTGAACTGCATCTGAATACTGGTCCGCATATAGTCCGGCGTGACCAGATGCCACAGATCATTGGGTCGGTGGCTTTGCTGAAACTGCATATAGCATTCGGCAACCCCCTGCAACTTCTCAGGGATACGGAAATTTTCAGGTCTGCCGTCTGTCAGTTCCTGGTTGACTTTGCGAACCACATCCGCAACCGAGGTGCTTTTGCCGATCAGACCGGCGTTTTCCATATATGCCTGAAACCCGGCCATATACGCCAGTATCTCAGGCTGTTTGAATGTCCTGAGCTTTTCTTTTTCAATTCCGAAAAAATTCTGCAATTCCTGCCACGCATAGTATGTCTCATCCGAAGTATCCGCGGATATTTTCTCAATATGTTCAATCACTGAATTCAGGAAATCTTCGAGTGTGTCGTTCTCCCGTGCAAAATCAGGAAGTTTCTGAACCAAAGCTTCCGCCAATCCCGGGGCATTTTCATACTCATTCATAACCTCACGGGCATAGTGCGTCAGGTCTTTCCCGATTTTCTGAATATCCTGTTTCTTTGCTTTTCCGGGTAGTTTTCCTTCAAGTATCAGGTAAGCGGTGTAGGTTCCGCCAAAATGCTTGTTCAAGGCGATATCAGCCTTGCGGATCGGATGGCTTTTGATAAAGCGCTTGGCATAGTTGTCATTGATCTGGATTTGTGTGATCCCCCAGACCGCCACAGCCGCCAGAATAAGAAAAACTCCCAGAAGCGGTTTCGCATAATTGTAGGACAGTCGCCCCATTGCCCCCAATACCCGCGTCAGCCAGTTCTGCTTTTTCTCCTCGTGCGCGGACAATCCGAAATTCTCCAGCTTTTGTTCAGGAATCATCATAATATATGCCGGTACAAACAGAATCGTAACCAGCCATGCGATCATCACTCCGATACTGAGAAACGCGCCAAAGATCCGTGCCGGCGGGATGGGAGCCAATGTCAGTGAGAGAAACCCGGCCGCTGTCGTCAGGGACGTATAAAGCATGGGCGCAAACAGGGTGTTCATGACTTCCTTTATCGTTTCCTTACGTCCCTTTTCTTTGGTATAGACATCAAAAAATTCCGAGAGAACGTGTACCGAATCCACCATGGCAATGGACATCAGAAAAATCGGCAGCATGGAACTCAGGATATGCACCGGAAACCCGAGCGCGATCATCAGTCCCATTGAGGAAATAATTGAAACGGTTGCAATGATCATTGGCAGGATGATTATCACCCCCTTGCGAAAAAACAGCATGAGCAGTCCGAAAATAAGGGCCATGGCCAGCGGTGACGCTGTTCCCATCTGAGTGAACATCTCCACGCCAATGGCTCCCTCGGCCACGGGCAGCCCGGTAATATGATACTCCTCATCTCCGCCCAGTTCTCCTATTTTCTTACGCAGCGAGGTGTAAACCTGATAACTCAGCATCTTGTCCGTGAGCGGCAGATAAACACACAATGCCTTGCCATCTTCTGAGACCATCTGACCTCTGAGCAGGGGATTTGAGAGCGCCTTGTCCCGAATTGCCAAAGCCTCTTTCCTGGTCTCCGGGGGCCGGGGCATCAGCCATTCGAATCTGATCACTCCGGGTCCCCCCTGAGTCATATGATCCACCAGTGACGGTGCGATCATGTCCACCTCGATGACACCGGCGGTCTGTCCAGGATTTTTCTCATCACGCCAGCGAAGTGTCTTGGCAAATTCGGTCAGTTCATAAATGTGACGCAGGGTTTTCGGGTTAAACACGCCATCAGGATCATGCTCGTTGATAATCCCCAGCACAACAATTTCACTGAGATCAAAGGCTTTTTTGGTCTTGTTGTGAAAAACGCGGGCAGGTTCGTCTTTCTCAAGCATGTTCTCAGGATCCGTATCCATTGTGACCAGTGGAAAAAATGCGCCGGTAATGAGCGTAAACAGAACCATCACAAATGTGACCAGTTTATAATGACTGACCGAAATGTCTGCCAACTTGTTTTTGAATGTTTTCATTTCTGTCCTCCCCTAAAAAATTTTGTGATTAAAAAATTCAGTTTTGCAGATCCGCACCGGGCGGATCATCTGTCTGAACCGGATATATTATTAAATAGCTTAACTATATGGGCAAAAAAATATCCTTATTTCTCGTTCCCATGGTTTGCGTCACTGCCATTAAGTTAAGGAGAGTATCTCTCCGATAATGATCTGATTTCATATAGTTATATCTGTTATCAGAAAAATTTTGCCCTTAACTTAATGGCAGTGATGCTTTGCCTATGAACGAGATCGAAATGTCCTATTATTAAGCATCTTAACTATATGGGCAAAAAAATATCCTTATTTCTCGTTCCCATGGTTTGCGTTGGAATGCCTTTCGGACGCTTCACGTCCCGGATACGTTGTGGAATAAGGGCGCAAAGCACCCCTTCTGTATTCTCATGTGAAGCATGAAAATTAGATCAAATCGCCATGTTGTTAAGCAGCTTAACTATTTGGGCAAAAAATATCCGGTAATGTTCTAAAAGTGGAGCTAAATTTTTTAACCCTCTGAATCAATTTGGCAAATATCGGAACAAGTCCAGTTTTAGAACACCACCAAATATCCTTATTTCTCGTTTCCACGCTTCGCGTGGGAATGCTCGCGTCCCAGACATCTGTCGGAATAAGGACGCGAAGCGTGGGAACGAGATTGACGATATCGCTGAGAGACTTTTTCCATCTGCTGTCTCTGACTCATTTCCACGCTTCTAATGATGCCAGAATCCCCTCAACGCGGTTTTTCACATTTTCAAGATCGTTCTCATTCGGCCGGTTCTGAATATTTCCCAGTCTGCCGTTTATATTCAGATCATCTCTGTCTTTAAACTGCCCTACAATATGCCATGTATCCAGCACCATAAAGCCGATATGTTCAAGAAAGGAACGGAGCCACATGGTCATTGGCAGAGCTTCCCGTTTTCCGATATGAGGTCCGGCAAATGTTCCGAAGCAAATAGCGAATTTTCCGGGAATGATAGGCGCAGACGGTCTGATCATGCCTTTGCCGTTGTATTCTTTCAGCTTTGTTTTAACAAATTCCATCATGGTTTTTGTAGGCAGCCAGTCAATAACAGGAGAACCGATAAAAATCAGATCATAGTCATAAAAGTCAAGGTCAGTCTCCTTATCAAGTTTTATCATATGACACAGAATCTGTTCCTTTTCAATGGCTTCATGAATCGCTCCTGCGACTTTTTCAGTATTTCCTCCCATTGAATCAAATAAAACCAAAGCGTTCATATCCAGCTCCTTTTTCTGAAATTTCTGAATTTTTTTTCTTAGGGAACTCGAAATAAATAACATACCCGATACAAAAAACCTAGGGTGGGTTCCGCTTCGCTCCACCCACCCTAGGTTTTCTATTCCAGTCATATTATTAAGCAACTTAACTATCTGACCCAAAAAATTATACTTCTATTTCTGTGACAGTCGCTCATTCATAACATTTTCAATAACATCCAGCAGAACAGAGATCGTTGCGATCTGTGACAGGGAAAAAACGCTTAACCGTTCAATAATACGACCCATATCCTTCCCATGAAAACGATCATGAGCATGAAATGCCAGCCAGCCCAGTTTTGTGAGAGACAGTTGCAACTCCTTGTTGCTGTAAGCTGCGTATTCTTTTTTCACGAATCCCTTGTCTGCCAGTTTCCTGACAATCTGCGAGGCCGCACTTTTTGTGACACCGAAATGGGCTGCCACGCCTGTGATGTTGATATGTTCATTCTCGCCGATTGCCTGAATGGTATGGATTTCCCTGGTCGTGATTTCCACGTCTTCGTCAACACGGATCGGCAGTTCCTCAACACGGGAATATTTATTAAGAACCCGCAGAAGTTGCCGTATTATGACTTTGATAAGGTCTTCCTTTGTTTCCATATTAAAATATGGTAAAGCTTCTAAACTATTTTGTCAAGTAAAAATTTTATTGGTGCCCAAAACAATTCTGATATCGTTAAGCTAACCGGCGCAAAAGGGTGGAGGGAGCGCTAGCGACCGGAACCCTTTTGCGCCCGAGTTCAGCGCCGGGTTAGGCTGTTATTAACTGGACAGTCACAAGTTTAAAAAAGTATGCGATAAATATTTATAACTATTTGATATTATTGAGTCTAAAAAATTATTTCTTAAATTCATGGTGTTAATAAAATCAGTATGTTACAAAAAATTGTGACTGTCCAGTTATTAATAGCTATATTGATTTAGTCCGACTTTTCAGGAAACTAACTGAAAAAAGTACCATTTATCATCCGTCTGACTTAGGGAGTCAAGATTTGATATTATTATTCCTACAACGATACTTAGCAATTAAGTAGTTGAATTTAAATGATATTAATAAAAGTAGTCTCAAAATTAAGTTCTTGAAATCTTTGCCTTTCAAATCTAAGTGCCGTAGTAGGGTTATAAAACCTTATGATATGAGCAATTTTTTTTGGGTATTGTAAACAGAGTCATTAATATAGCGACCACAGGAATCCGAACAGTCCGAGTTCTCTCAGTCCCTCAATCAGCTCAAGTATTCCGACTGTCCAGACAAACCACAACGCACTGAAAATATGCCGCCTGTACACAACAGGATTTACATTATAATTATCCGGTTCTTCAAAATTCGAAAGGCTTGGAAAAAAAGAAGGTACTTTTTTCATGTATTCTTCAAATCTGACACCGAAATATTTTTTAAGGCGTTTTTCCTCGCTTCTGATAACAAACGGATAATAAGCTGAAAACAGAACAATAAAAATTGCCGGAAACGTAAAAGTCTCAGTGGCACAGCCGATTCCGACCATGCCGATCATGCTGAAAAAATATAAGGGATTCCGGCAAACTGAGTAAGGGCCTTTTGTAATCAGCTTTTCATCTTTGTATCCGGCTATATAAAGTGAACACCACATCCTTCCCAGAGAAGCAACTGCGACAAAAATCATGCCTATAAGGAACAGAAAAAGTGTGATCAGCTCATTTTCTGTTTCCCAGCGGCTTTGAGTGCCGCACAGAAAAAACAGGGCTGCTGCTGCCGCAATACGGGATAAGACTATCCGATATTTCTCCGTGTTGAATTTCATCGTATTTTTCCTTAGTTGCACAAAACATATGTTTTGTGATAGTAAATTTTTTGTTGCCGTAATATTTGCATAGTCAGGTTTCGAAGCCTGATATTACAGTATCTTATTTTTTATGCCTTATAAAATCTCAAAACAGCCTAACCATTTTTACAAATGATCTGTTATACAGATAGCATAAACCATATCATATAAAAATCAAATAATTGGACTTTGGACAAACAAATTTGCTTTAAAACAATTGTCTAAAATAATTACATTATTTTTAATTGTCATTAAATACAAATAATATCAAACGGTTATAGCTATTTTTCTGTATTTAGCTATAATGATCTGATTTTATTGAAATATATTTATTCGGGAGTTTGGGAAAATCAGCAGTTGCTCAAACTCCCAAATAAATAATTAACAAAAATATCAATATAATAGAATGATAAATAATATTTTATAATTATTTTAAATAGTTAATGTTTTATGTTATTAAATCAGTGTGATATATAACATTTTCATTTTGGGTTGATATTTTGTCCAAAGTCCAAAAATAACAGCAGGTGGTTTCAATTTCACCCGACCATCGCCAACATAATTTTTTATGATGATCCTCATAACAACTTTATTTTTTATCGTTTTTTTCACATCATGAGCAAACTGCGACGTTGGGGGACCTCCATTGCAAATACTGTCTTATTATGCGGTTTGCTGAAGCCCTTATGCTGAGTCTTTCCGCCGACAATAAAGACAAGTTTCAGGACAAGGTCCGCCATCTGTCCGGATGAGGCTTTTATATTTTCTGATGCGCTCGCGGATTCCTCCGCATCACTTGCGTTCTGCTGAGTGACTGCCTCCATTTCTGCAAAAATCCTGTTGCTATCCTCACTCCCCCGGGCCTGTTCCTCAGAGGAACCGGCAATTTCACCCACCAGATCAGCAGCTTTGCCCGCGTGTTCGGCAACCTGCTGAAAGGCATTGTTGGTACTGCTGACAAGCGTCAGAGAATCTTTGATTTTCGTCAGGGTTTCCCTGATCAGTTGCGAGGTGTCTTTTGCCGCTTCCGTGGAACGCAATGCCAGTTTTCTCACCTCATCGGCAACCACTGCAAATCCTGCCCCGGCTTCACCGGCTCTCGCAGCCTCAATCGCGGCGTTTAACGCCAGAAGGTTCGTCTGAAAGGCAATCTGATCAATTGTCTTTATAATTTCGGAACTCTTTTCGCTGGCTCTGGAGATATCTCTCATTGATCCGGTCAGTTTGTTCACGGATATGTTTGCTTTGTCAACAACCTGGTTGACATCCGCCATCAGCTTGTCGGCCTGGCTCGCATTGTTCGCATTCTGCCTGGCCATGGCAGTGATCTCTTCCAGCACAGCTAAAGTCTTCTGTACGGACACAGCCTGTTCCGAGGCTCTTGTGGCTGAGGACCGGCTGGCTGATAAGACCTGGGTGGAAGCTGAGGACACTTTTTCGGAAGTATCATCAAGAAACAGGATGATCCGATGAATAGGCCCGGCAATGGATCTGGCAAAAAAAAACCCGAGCAGCAGCGACAGCGTAATGGCGAAAAAACTCCCCAGAATGAGGTGCGATCTCAGCTGGTTTTTAACTTGGAGACTCCGGGTCTGAAACTCATCCAGCTTCTTTTCAGCGCGGTCTGAAAGCACCGACATAAGTCGGTCCGCCATATTAAATATGTTCCGCCCTTTGGCGCTGTTCAATTTCTCATGTCCCCCTTCTTTCACAAAGTTCCGACTGTCATTGATAATCTCATCAGATAAAACTTTGATTTGTTTCCAGCAGCGCACAAGTTCCGCCCTGATTCTGGCATCAGAAACTGTGGTGATATCTGTGATCGCTTTTTCTTTTTCTTGTTGCCGGGCAGTTCCGAGAGTTTCCGTGTGAGAAAATGTGTCCCCGGACTCGTTTCTCAGGTGTATATTTCCTTTTTTCAACACGTTTGCTATTTCAGCTTCAATAGGCGCATATTTATTCATATTCATTTCAGCCAAATGGTCATTGAGCAGATTTTTGATCTTCCCCACCGTAAGTCGGAATTTCATCAGGTTTTTCAGCGGTGTCACGGCCTGGTCATGGGCCATGTCAAAATATTCCCCCATGAGTTCCAGCCGATTGGCGGAGTAAAAAGAAAGCCCCGCACATATCAGTGCGATGACAAAGAAGCCGGCCATGAGTCTCACAGACAATGACAACTTTTTTTCGGTCCTGAGCATTATTATCCCCCTTTCTCCTCCTGATAAAGATGATTTTTTCCCATCTTCAGCAGATATGAAAGTCCCCTCCTGCGCTCCCAGCGGATTGACAAACTCGGTGAGGATGAAATGGGTCATCGGACATACTTGAAATTTTCCAGTTTGTCTTCAGGAATTTTGATTCTCATAATTTCAGCGCTATTTTTATTAATCAGGATCAGAGGGGGATTCTGTAATTTGGATTGAAGCTGGGAAGGACTGATTTTTTCTTTGAGAATCCTTGCGGCCATTTTACCCGATATTTGCCCAAGGGTATAAAAATCTGCTACCGGACCAAAGGTGGAACCGTTCTCAATGCCAACTTTGTTGGAGCTTAAAATGGGAATCTTTTTCTCCAGTGAAACCTTGATGAGAGCATTTTCCCCTCCTCCCTGAATCAGAGTATCCTGTGTTGTTATGGAATTGGTATTAAATAACTTTCCCATTTTAATTTATTGGAATTGCACGATAATTCCATTTGGGTAAAATTTTGTCGAATACAATTCGCATTTCTGATTTAAAAGTTTCAGCAACTTTTCGACCGGTTTCATAGACTTTATCAATAACATGGACAAAGACTTTTAAACCTTTTTTGGTATGTGTTTTGGCTATCAGATCAGTCACCACCTCCAAACTTGAAAAGATTACTCCCTGACACGCACGAGTAATATGAGGAAACAGGCGATGTTCGATCGGATTAAATTTGGAACAATAGGGCGGGTAATGAGCGATTCGGATTTCAATCCCGATTTCATCCGCCAGAATTTGTAAATCTTGTTTGAAAAGGTAATGTCGGGAACTGTTGCTGCCGCCACCATCGCACAATATCAAAACTGACGTGGCATTTGGATATATTCGGCAACCGTAACCATACCACCAATGACGGAAACTGTCACAGGCAAATTCACTGGTATCATGACTTGTTCCCACCTGAACATACCCGATATTGAGTCGCAGGTCATAAAAACAATGCGGAATTATGACACCTTCGGCAAAACTTGTAAAATCATGATCGAAAACTTGCAATTCCTCCAGCGTATATAGTCGGCCTTTCCTGTAAAAATTTCCAAGATATTCTTTTTTCTTGGTATCCATGCTGATAACGGGATTACCGGCCTTCCGGTATTCTGATCTGAGTTTCAAAATATTGTCAAACTGAGCGTCGCGATCTGGTACGTTTTTTTTCATAGGTTTGCGTTTCTGAGCTTTACGCAACCGATAGTCATGCTTTTTGAGCAATTGACGGACAATGTTACGACTCACTTTTACTCCGTATTTTTTTTCCAGAGCCTCCGCGATTTCCCACTCCCTCAGATTTGTCCATCGTACCTTTTCATCCATCGGATCTCCTGCTGTATGCTCACGCACCACATTCAAAAACTGCTCGTCTATTTCAGGGTGCTCAGTCAGATACTGTTTGCGTCCGCCACCTTTTTTACGTATTTCAGAAGATTCAGCAGGAGATTTTCCAATTTGTTTTGCTACGATGTGTCCGGGCAGGCCGCTTACTTCGATCGCTCCTTTGCGCACAGTCCGCCTGCTGCAACCCAAGACTTTGGCAATATAATTTTGTCCGCCATGTCCCAATTTCAAAGCTTCAATACCGGCATATCGCCGGCGGTCTTTTTCATTCAGACTCTCATAGTATCGCCGCATGATTTCTTCTACTTCTAAGGAATAGGGTTGCATAATAATCTCCTTTTGATAAAGTGATTTTGAAATACACTTTACAGGATTACGCAATTTTTTAACATATAAAAATCAAAATGGGCATATTATTTCATGCTCATTCCTATAAAGATATCTGTCCTGTCCGCGTATTGAATCGCTTTTGAGCTTAATTCCTCAGCCGACTCTCCGGGCAGGTCAATGAAACAGATTCCCTTCTCCGTAAGCAGACGAGCCAGTTGGTTCTTCTGTATGGCAGAATTCGGTTCGTTTTTTCTGCGGAAAATGGCTGCGGTCTTTGTCTGGGGGAGAATGGCTGTAAGCAGTCTGATGAAATGGCGGGATTCCACAAAATTGCTTGTTCCCACCAAGTTATTGCCAGAATGTTCAAAAGATTTGATAAATCCCACCTTAGCCGGAAATGAGACAATTGAAAATACAACAGGTGTGGTTTTCGGCATGATTTTTTGGTAATGTTCTAAAAGTGGAGCTGAATTTTTTAACCCTCTGAATCAATTTGGCAAATATCGGAACAAGTCCAGTTTTAGAACACCACCGATTTTTTTAATGATAAACGTGCCTGAAGTGCAGAGGGAATAAACTAAGTCAACACGCTCCTTTTTGAAATGTTCGGCAATTGCATGTTGTTTGTTTTTGTCTCCGTCGCTTTTTCCCGACAGGAACGTCACGTTTTCCCCCTCAGTCAGACCTTCGGCCGCAAGGCTGTCCTTAAACCCCTTCACACTGCTGGGAAAGCCCACCCATGAAGAGATTCCTATCTTATACTTGTCAGTTTCGCAATGGACGACCGCGGGGCCGAAGGTCAGAAAACAACAAATAACGAAGATGACTGATGCTGATACTTTTCTCATACTTGCCTCCTTTTTATTCCCTGGCTTGCGAGTTGCGTCAGAACCAGGAGATTATAAGAATATTTATCCGAACAGTCTGAAGTCTCTTTCTCCTCCTCAGACTGCCTCATCATACCTTACACTTAATATTGAAAAATCTGGTAGTGTTCTAAAAATGGAGCTAAACTTTATAACTATCTGAATCAATTTCGTAAATATTGGGACAAGTCCAGATTTAGAACACCACTAAAAATCTTACATTGGAAAACTTGTTCACCTGTCAGGAGATCAGTCAGAGTAAGGTATCAGCAGAATCAGAAGGTTTCAATCCGGGCATCCGGGGATCAGTGAAAATGAACTGGTTTCTCCGGGGATAATTTTACAATTAAAATTGATATATTTCAGAGGTTTCGGAAACATCAAAAGAGAAATGCGCCTGAGCTGAGGCATGTTCCTTCATTGGATGCGGAGCGTCTCGGAATTGTGTTCCCACGCTCTGCGTGGGAACAAGATATAAAAATTTTTCATTTCTCCAAAAGAACAACACGACTATGAGCTATCTCAGGGCTGTCTGCCGCCTTCCTGAAACCGCTCTGCCGGGCAATCGATATTGTTACCTCAAAGTCTTTTTCTGACAAATGTCCTTTTGGTTCCGCCACCAGAAATTTTCCGCCTGATTTCATTGCCTCATAGACTTCGGCGAAAAGAACGGAAGCATCCGGCACTTCATGGACCACAGCGAACGCAAGAGCAAAATCTATCTGTTCTTTAACCTCTTGCAGATTAAGGGAATTCTGACGGCATAAGTGTGTTTCAATTCTGTCGGACACGCCTGCTCTCCTGGCACGTTTTTCAAGGGATGTGATCATTTTTTCCTGCATGTCCACACAGATCACCCTGCCATTCGAACCGACCATCCGGGCAAGGGGCAGACTGAAAAATCCCATGGCACATCCGATGTCCAGAACATTCATCCCTTTCCTGATGTACGGTCGGAGTATTTTTTCGGGATTTTGAAACAACTTTCTCACAGGACTGGCAAGAAAATAACCGATCCATACGGGGCATACGCTTTCAGCCATTTGTTCCTCCTTTGAAATTTGAAACTTGAAACTTGAAACTCGAAACTTGAAAATGCTGCAAATATGCCGCGCCCCGCGGGGCTTTACCGGCCTCCCCTAAATCCGTTATAATCAGCAAGTTTCAAGTCTCAAGTCTCAAGTCTCAAGTTTCAAGTCTCAAGTTTCAAGTTTCGAGTTTCAAGTTTCAAGTTTCGAGTTTCAAGTTTCAAGTTTCAAGTCTCAAGTTTCAAGTTTCAAGTTTCGAGTTTCAAGTTTCAAGTTTCAAGTTTCGAGTTTCAAGTTTCAAGTTTCAAGTTTCAAGTTTCAAGTTTCAAGTTTCAAGTTTCAAGTTTCAAGTTTCAAGTTTCAAGTTTCGAGTTTCAAGTTTCAAGTTTCAAGTTTCAAGTTTCAAGTTTCAAGTTTCAAGTTTCAAGTTTCAAGTTTCAAGTTTCAAGTTTCGAGTTTCAAGTTTCAAGTTTCAAGTTTCAAGTTTCAAGTTTCAAGTTTCAAGTTTTGGCAGATATATTGCCTGATTCACTACCGTACACTTTTTATAATAATCTGATTTTATTTTATAAATTGTATGTGACACAGGTTCCGTTTATGATTGATGACTAGAGAGTCGGATTGAACATTTGAAAGGCAACCGGAACAGGTATGTCGTAATTTAAAAAATATTCCAACAGGCTCAGACCTAATTGAAAGAGACTCAGATCACATCGGTCGGCACGGTGAATAATTCTGTCCCAGCCCTGTTCCGTTGCCAGTGTTCCCAGGAACACAATCCAGATGTAGGCAAGACACGCTCCGATCATAAGGCGGCGCAACCGGTCAGGGTCGGAAATATGACTTTTATGAATATTAAACCCCCGGCTTTTCTGGTCGGAAAAAAATGTTTCGATACGAAACCGTTTGGAATAATATTGGCAGGCTTCCCAGGGCGATCTCATATTCGTAACCAGATATATCGGTTCCTTATTTCCTTTCGCCCACCAGACGACAACCGTCACCGGTCCGTATTTTTTATTTGTGAACAAAACATTGCGTATGTACCGATAGCTGTCCGGAACCGTGAACACACCGAGAACATTAAGACGATGCTCCTCTCCGTCCCAAAAAATTTTGGTATTATATGCCGTTCGGCACACATACAGCCATCCCCGTTCGGCCAGATTTTTTTGCAAACCGACACCGTCGAACTCTCCGTCACCAAGAAAAATAACCTTCTGCGCGGATTCCGGTATCACGTTGGCAACCTCCCCGACCAGTCCGACATGGCTTTCTTCCGGGAAATGACCTTTCTTACCTCTGACCACCGTGTAAGCAAGGGGCAGGGCACGTTTTTTATAAATCACACTGATCATCAGGGTTACGCATCCCCGGCCGACCGTGCTTCCGTCCATTGCCAGCACAATTTCGGAAAGTCCCAGACTGATCAGCAGCGCCTGTGCGAACGGCAGAAAAAATGTTTCAGATTCAATGCTGTCATTGGAAATCCAACGTTTTATACGCTTTTCCACACTCGCCGGCGCGGCGTTCTCATCCGGAACTTTGCCTGCAATTTTCGGAAGCTGGCAGCTCCCGCTCCCCGTGATGCCGCTGATTATCGCGGCCAGCGTGTTCAGGCGCCGGGCCTCGTTTCCCTTCGGCTGTTTCGGATACATATTGTCCAAAGCCTTTCTGATCTCACGATATCTGTTCACATTGTCGCTCATGACAGCCTCCCTGTTATCTGTTATTTTCTGAAAGCTGTCATACCATTATTATATTTTTCTGTTAAGATTTTTTTGTGTCATAATCTCAGATGAGTAATATTTACTCAGAAAAAACAGCCGATGGTGAATCTTAAAAAAATTTAAAAAACAAACAGTTATTTAAATTTCAAACCAACTATGGTCGTCTTTATATAATAATTAAAAATAGTTAAAAAAAGTGTACGGTAGTGAAATTGCCTGATAACTTCCTGTTTTCAGCGCCTCCACAAGCGCCTCATCGGTTTGTATCAGTTTTGTGAATTCTGTTGCGGCTGTTGCGATCATGTCCGGGAAATGTGCGTCGCTTCCGCCGATGCCATATATTTTCAGACGGCCGGCGAGTTCTTGTGCTTTTTTGTTCTTTTCATAATCAATATTTCCGTTGATCACCTCTGCTCCGTCCAATGCTTTTAAAACCTTCAGCCTGTCCCAATCCAAATCTAAATTTTTTCCCTGGCATTGCAAGGCAGTGTAAAGACTCCAGGCTCCTGTGCGGTATGGATGAGCAGCAAAGACAACACCTCCGGCTTCGTGAACATAGCGGCACAGATCGTGCAACGGAATATCATCGGGAATATCCTTGTAGTAGCCAAAGACCAGCATATCTCCCAGATCAGAACATGCCTCGATTCCCCGAAACACAGGAAATCCGACCTTACGACCGATTTCCTGGGTAATATTCGCTCCTTCGATGACCAGGTGTTCTGTGACACAGATCGCGTCTAATCCCATTCTCCGGGCGGTTTCTATCAGTTCTTCCGGAGAAAGCACACTGCACGATGAAGAGACATTGGTATGATTGTGCATGTCTATGAGCATTGTTTTATCTCCTATGACCAGCCAAGCATCTTTTTAGCTTCTTCCAAAGAATTCACCTGCTCTGCAACATAATCTAATTCCTGTGCTATTCGGTTGAACTCTACACTTCCGATTTTTGACATGGGGGTATCAGCCACAACACGGATCACCCGGCTCATTTTATGCTCAAGTGCGTATTTTATGGCATTTTTAAAAATAGCATGAACATCTTCAGAAACAGGAATGTAGGTGGTAATATCCACGATACTTACAAATCCGGGTTTAAGTTTGTCCACGCCTTTTTTAAATTTCTTTACAGCTTCCCGGGCACCCCCGGTATCCATACGTCCTGCCAAAACAACGAGAATCACATTTTTTTGGGGGCTGATCTTAATTGTATTGAATTCATCTGTTGATTTCATATAAAAACCTTTCGCCATAACACGAAACAGCTTCTCTTCAGAAGTCTGCATTTCCAAAGGGCAGGAGGACGGGTCATCTTTTATCCTCGGGAACGCCAACTGTTTCACTCATTTCCCTTTCACAAGGGCAATATTCTCCTTTCAAAATCCGCCCGATTTTCCGTTCACCTGACATTCGATCATCGAGTTTTTTTTCTGTCATTTCCGCTTTCGCAGGCTTCGGCGTGAGTTCAGACTTCGGCGGGCTCAGTCGGGTCGTCGGACGGAATGACAGGCTATTGTCGGAATCAGTTCAGAAAACCTGATCATCGAGCGATACAAATCCGGTTTCTTTGAGGTAATCTTTTTCTTTAAGGGTTATGACCTCCCAGTTACAAGGAAACATGAAAGCATTGCAATACATCCTGACAACCGGCAGCTAATTTTTATATAACGTCTGTATATTTATACATAATTATATGCACTTATTCAAAAATACAGATAAATGTCAAGCCCTTTTTAAAAATGTCCATACAAATCCGGCAGACATTCTTTGCAAAAAATCCTTGAAAACTTTTTCATCCTTCATTAAATTAGAAAGTTTTAAACTGGCAACAGATTGCCGGGTTATTATCGAAAAATCGTATAAGCTTGAAAATAAACCGAAAAAGGATGTGGATATGCAAATTTATGTATGTGTCAAACATGTTCCTGATACCGCAGTAAACATAAAAGTTACAGGAAAAGACAGCTTTGATGAATCTGTTGACTTCGTTATAAACCCTTACGATGAATATGCAATTGAACAGGCTGTTCAGATCAGGGAGAAGGAAGGCGGGGAGGTCATCATCGTGACGGTGGGCAAAGAGGCTGCTCTCAAAACCGTGCGGTCCGCCCTGGCAGTGGGGGGAGATCGCGGGATATTTGTCAAAACCGACGCCCATTTTCTTGACAGCACTTTGGTCAGTCAGGCCATTAAAAAGGTGATTGAAGACGATGGAACACCGGACATGATCTTCACTGGCAAACAGTCAGTTGACGCCGAGGGAATGCAGGTTCATTACCGGCTGGCTGCTGGGTTTGACATGCCCATAGCAAGCGATGTCGCGGCTTTTTCCATGTCAGATGGCAAGGTCACGGTCGAGCGGGAGGTCGGCGGCGGAACAAGAGAAGTCATTGAAATGAGCCTTCCCTGTGTGGTCGCAGCGACAAAAGGACTGAACGAACCCCGGTATGCGAATATCCCCAGCATCATGAAGGCCAAGAAAAAGAAGGTCGCACAGTTTGATATCGCAGATATGGGACTGGATTCCGGCTCAGATGGCGCGGAACTGAACGAACTCCGGCCTTTTCCCGATAAAGGCAAGGCAAAAATGATTGAGGGCACCCCGGCTGAAATGGCCGAGGAACTGGTAAAATTGCTTAAAGACGAGGCAAAAGCATTATAAATTGAGAATTGAGAATTATAAATTGAGAATTCTCAATTCTCAATTTTCAAAAGGTGAGACATGGCAAATATAGGCGTACTAATTGAGACAAGTGACAACGAGGTTAAGAAGGCTAATTTTGGCGTAATCAGTGCTGCCCGGGGAGAGGGTGGTAATGAGATTTTCGGTCTGGTTCTGAGCAGTGACGCGGCTCCGTGTAAGGAGGCTGCCCAGGAATATGGCGTGCAAAAGGTCGTGGGCGTGTCAGCTGAAGGGGCGGATATTGGTTCAAGTCCTGATCTCCAGGCAAGCGCTTTGGCAGATGCAACAGAACATTTGGGGATTGATGTTCTGTTCGGTCTGAGCAGCGCGCAGGGAAAAGACCTGCTGGCAAGGGTCGCGGCCATTCTGAATGCACCGCTGGTCATGGACTGCGTCGGCGTGAACCTGACCGAGAATACGGTGACGAAATTCCATTTTGCCGGAAAAACTTATGCAAGCATAAAAGTCACCGGCAATCGCTGGGTCTGCGGTATTCGTCCCAATGCCATCGAGGCCCGTCCGGCACCCTGTGAAGCTGAAGTGATTTCTCATCAGTCTGCGGTTCAGGATCCGGGGAGAATGAAAATCAGAGAGATAAAGAAAGGGGATTCCGAACAGGTTGATCTGACTGAGGCTGAGATCATCATCAGCGGCGGAAATCCAATGGCTTCCGCTGAAAATTTCAAAATTCTGTATGATTGCGCTGAGGTTCTGGGAGCGGCTGTGGGCGCATCAAGATCGGCAGTGGACGCGGGATTTGCCCCTCATGCCATTCAGGTGGGGCAGACCGGAAAGACAGTCAGTCCGAAACTTTATATTGCCTGCGGCATATCTGGTGCGATTCAGCATTTCGCGGGAATGAAAACCTCAAAGACCATTGTGGGAATCAACAAAGACGCTGAGGCCCCCATTTTCAACAAATGTGATTACGGGGTGGTGGGAGATCTCTTTGAAGTTGTCCCCGCACTGACCGAAGTTCTGAAACGCGGCTGATTCGCAGCAGGGTCCCCTTCGACAAGCTCAGGGAGCGGAACCGGAACCGGAACCGGGTACGTGCCGCTCGTTGAGCCTGCCGAAACGGGCAAGTTGCCCCCCAAAAAAACCGTTATAATCAGCAAAAATATGAAAAGGAATCCTCTGATGCAAACGAGGAACACGATGCGGAGACTGATATATGCCATGGTTTTTGGCTTCCTTTTTTCCTGCGCTCACTCAGACGCAGTTAAAACGGAATCTGAAAACAAATTCAACCCAATATCTGACATAGTTCGGTTTTACCGGGGACCTTTGAATCATTTTTCCGCGGTCAGGCGGTCAGAATGTCCTATGTATCCCTCATGTTCTCAATATAGTCTTCAATCTCTTCATCAGCATGGTTTGTTTATCGGATGGATGATGACCTGTGACCGTCTTATGCGGTGCGGTCGTGATGAATTAAAATTATCACCAGGCACATCCGTTGATGGGAAATGGAAATGTTATGATCCTGTAAAAAATAATGATTTTTGGTGGAATCCAAGATGAGCGATCAGCTTTCAGCAGTCAGTTGTGAGCAATTACCGCATATACTCAGCAAAGGAGTGCAAAAATCTTCGCTCTGTTTTGCAAAAAACCGCTTCGCTCTATTTTTGCACTCCGGAAAAAATCTTCGCTCTGTTTTGCAAAAAACCGCTTCGCTCTATTTTTGCACTCCGGAAAAAATCTTCGCTCTGTTTTGCAAAAAACCGCTTCGCTCTATTTTTGCACTCCGGAAAAAATCTTCGCTCTGTTTTGCAAAAAACCGCTTCGCTCTATTTTTGCACTCCGGAAAAAATCTTCGCTCTGTTTTGCAAAAAACCGCTTCGCTCTATTTTTGCACTCCGGAAAAAATCTTCGTTCTGTTTTTGCAAAAAACCGCTTCGCTCTATTTTTGCACTCCGGAAAAAATCTTCGCTCTGTTTTGCAAAAAACCGCTTCGCTCTATTTTTGCACTCCGGAAAAAATCTTCGCTCTGTTTTGCAAAAAACCGCTTCGCTCTATTTTTGCACTCCGGAAAAAATCTTCGCTCTGTTTTGCAAAAAACCGCTTCGCTCTGTTTTTGCACTCCGGAAAAAATCTTCGCTCTGTTTTGCAAAAAACCGCTTCGCTCTATTTTTGCACTCCGGAAAAAATCTTCGCTCTGTTTTTGCAAAAAACCGCTTCGCTCTATTTTTGCACTCCGGAAAAAATCTTCGCTCTGTTTTTGCACTCCGGAAAAAAAATTTTGATCTGCTGATTGTGAGACTGATTTGAAAAAAATACTTGCGATTACCCCGCTGATCTGTCAGAATAAAAAATATAATCAACGTTTGCTGAAGGAAAAACCACGGAATCGCTTTTCGTAAAGTAAAATCTGCACTGATGTGCAGATTTTCCGTATTTTATAATTCTTTTTGGGAGAATAACAGTTATGTCAGATAATTTTATAAATGAAAAAAATGACAATGGAGCAAAGAGCTTTGCCGATGCTGTCGGCTCTTATTTCCATGACAAAAACAAGGAAAGTAAGGTGGAAACCTTTGCAGATCTCCTGGAATCTTACGGCCCTGGCATGAATGAAGATATTCGGGTCGGAGACAAAATCAGGGGAGAAATTATTTCAATTGGGAAGGATACTGTCTTTGTTAATACGGGGACTAAAATTGACGGGGCCGTGGAAAAATCAGAACTTCTGGATGAGAACGGGGAATTACCTCACGAAAAAGGCGACATCCTGGAACTGTATGTTGTGGGGTCTGATGAAAATGAAATCCGGCTATCCAAGGCCCTCTCAGGTATCGGAGGGATTAATCTTCTGCGAGATGCCTTTGAAAGCGGTCTGCCTGTGGAGGGAACGGTAAAAGAGGAGTGCAAGGGCGGTTTCCATGTTGAAATGATGCAACGAACGGTTTTTTGTCATATCAGCCAGATGGATTTGAAATTTGTTGAAACGCCTGAGGAGTATATTGGAAAAGTTTATCCTTTTATGATTTCACGGTTTGAGGAAAAAGGTAAGAATATCGTTGTTTCAAGACGTATGCTGCTTGAAAAAGAGCAGGCGGCCGCGCAAAAAAAGTTCTTGGAAGAAGTTTCCCCCGGGAGTATTCTGGATGGCAAGGTTTCAAGTCTGAAACCCTACGGGGCTTTTGTGGAACTTTTCCCAGGACTTGAAGGCATGGCTCATGTTTCGGAACTGAGCTGGTCAAGGGTGGAAAAACCAGAGGACATTTTAGCCAAAGGAGATTCCGTCACAGTCAAAGTGCTGGATATTAAAGAGGGAGATAAATCAGGTCATTTGAAAATCTCTCTTTCTCTCAAACAAGTTGACGGAGATCCCTGGGAAAGTGACGAAGAAAAATTCCATGAAGGGGATAAGGTCAGGGGAAAAGTGACACGGTGTATGGATTTCGGCGCGTTTGTGGAAATTGCCCCCGGGATCGAAGGTCTGGTGCATATCAGTGAAATGAGCTATAAAAAACGGGTCTTAAAAGCTGAAGATATCGTAACAGTCGGCGAATTCGTTGACGTCATGATCAAAAATATTGATATGCGGAAAAAAAGAATTTCTCTAAGCATAAAGGACGCCGAGGGAGACCCCTGGATCGGTGTGGCGGAAAAGTATGCCGTGGGCCGGTCCGTGGAAGGCACTGTGGAGAAAAAGGAGAAGTTTGGCTATTTTGTCACCCTGGAGCCCGGGATTACAGGACTTTTTCCGAAATCAAAAATAAGGAAATCCGCTGATGCCTCACGGATCGAAAAGCTGAGGGAGGGGGATGCCATAACGGTCATTATTGAAGAGATACACCCGAGAGATCGGAAGATAACCCTCGGTGCCGGTGATGCGAAAGATGAGGGGAACTGGCAGGGGTACGCGAAGGACTCGGGTGCAACAACATCTATGGGGTCTCTGGGGGAGAAATTACAGCAGGCACTTAACGCTAAAAAAAAGGACGGGGGGCGTTAGTTATCGGCCGTTCACGTTTCCGTTTTTCTCTGTTGCCAGATCAATAGGGCCTGTTGTCAGAAACGGAGACGCGTCGATCTTCTTTGCATCTGTCATGGAAACAAGGCGCTGTAATGAACTGAGTATCATCATCTGCTCCCAATCCTGAAGATTGCTGAACTGCCTGATAAAAGACTCCTGCATCGGAGGCGGGGCATTTTTCAGTAATTCCTTGCATGCAGGAGTTGCCTGCACAAGCACGCGGCGTCTGTCAATATCGCTCCGGCGGCGGGTAATCAGATTTCGTTTGGCCAGACGTTCCAGGATGCCGGTGACGGTGGCCTGGCTGAGACTGATTGCTTTGGACAACTCACCGACCGATATTTCTCCGAGCCTGGACAACTCCTGTAAGATAATCAGTTGCGGGCCGGTCAGCCCGAACTGGCGTACAAGGTATCGCGAATGCAGATCTATTGATTGGATAATTCTTCGGAGAGCAATGAGTACCTCATCACAGACAGAGTGTTGAATATGATTCTTTTCGTTCACGAAATTTTTCCTTTATGTTTTATCAGATTGTCAGATTTTTATAGTTATCCGGACAAAAGTTTTTGTTTTTTATTCCTTTTCAGCATATCCAAAGTTCTGTATATCTCCTTATGATCCCCGTTCCTTGTTCCCATGCTTCGCGTGGGAATGACGGAGGGACGTCTGACATAGTGAAATCCTCCGTGGCCGGACGTGAACTATCCGATGTTGCGTTCTCACGCAAACCATGAAAATGAGAGCTGTGAGATTTTGGGAACGCGAGCTGTAAAGTTTTTGCGCTCTGCTGATTTTAATAAACTCAGAGTGCCCGGGCAAAAGTTTTCCGGTCTTTTATCGGCCCCGAACCCTGATATTTCTGAATTTAATTCTGAAAAATATATGGTATGGCGGGGTACTTAAAATATACAACATCTTTTGTCCATGTATTGAATATAACGTCACGATAATTTGCGGATAAATTAAATCCTGTTTTATGGCAAAGCATTATCAGAAACACACGGATATTTAAAAGCTATATAAATAAAATATTTGCTTTCAAAATAATGTCAAGCGGGAAACAATCCTATACAATCATATCTGTATATGTTACACAGGTTTTCAGAAAAATAAAATCAGTAAATCAAAATTTAATTTCTTTTACCGCGAAAATACATTTTGAAAACCCGGGTTTTTTATCTGAGAATAGTTTCATAACCGGGGGTTATTTTGAAACTGTCAGAGAAAGAATTACCGTGAAAATACATTTTGAAAACCCGGGTTTTTTATCTGAGAATAGCTTCATAACCGGAGGGAGGCGAAAAACCCGGGTTTTTATGAGCGGTTATTTTGAAACTGTCAGAGAAAGAATTTTGTGAAATCAGCAGGTATCGGACATTTATTGGAAATATTTTTTTAAAAAAACATCTGACATCCGACAGCCTCGTGAAAAATCAGATTTTTTCGGGGTCTCGTTCCCAGGCTTCGGATTGGGAACATATCTGTGTACAATGCTCTGCTTTTGTATCTTTTGTGAATTTCGCAACCTCCGGATTTTTCGTCATTCTTCGAAACCGGTAAAAAAAGTTGCACCTGGCCTTAATTATTCACAAACTTCTTTCTTTTTAATGCCATAAAAAAAGGAGTGCGCTTATGATTTTAAAAGGCAAACTTTATGTGGAATCACCGATTTACAGGGGAAATGCCCGTAAGACGCTTTTTACCAGAGACGGAGACGGATCCCATCGTCTGGTTTCTCTGGCCGGAGAGGTGTCAGGCACTGCCCAGGCGCTTATGGACGCGTTTATCGGTGAATCCAAAAATCGGAAAAATATCGGTCTGATCAATCAGCTCTGGGCGCGGTTATACGGGGTTCCCTTACCAAATAATCTGATCACCGGTGTGGACTGCAAGCTTCAAAAACAAAGCTATCCCCGAAACAATTTTTTTGATTTGCGCATGGGGATAAAACTGAATGAGGATCGCTGGGCAGCCGAAGCCAATGCCAATTATAAGATGGAAACCGTGCTGCGCAATTCTGTGTTTGACTTTACCTTGTCTCTGAAAGAGGCTGTGTTGCAAAAAAACGAGAACAAAACCCGCCTGTATTATGTGCTTGAGGAAATGAAAGCAGGGAGATTCTGGTTTGGCGCGGGGAAAAGCAAAGGCATGGGAAGGGTCCGCCTTGAAATGGAACTTCCGTTCTCAGTGTCTGATCAGCAGGCAGAATCATCATCCGGGGCCAATCATTTAAACATAGACATAACGTTTAATGCGGAAAATCCGCTTTTGGTGGGGTGGAACTGGGGAAAGATTGATCCTCACACGCCTTCCTTCTCATCCATCGAAGGCGCACTGATGATCAGTGCCATGAAGAATATACCGGAATCCATCCGCAAACGTCTGGAAATGGCCCTGGGAGGCCCGATTTTAAGCCCGGATGACTGGAAACAAAAATTTGCAGAACATCTTCCGAGAATTATTGCGATTTGTTTAAAGGAACAATCTTCCGCCGAAGTTGAGTTCTGGGTATTGCCGGCCTCGGGTGTCGCCAAACTGAGCAAGGGAAAGCACGCGCTCACAAAAAAACTGGTGAACAAAATAAAACCCCTGGCAGACAAACCGTTTCCCAGTCCGGAAGCTGCGGAAGAGGCGTTTAAGGAAGCTTTTGGGAAAAAGGCGAATATGGCAAAACGGGTGATGAAAGAGATTGAGCAGCAGCGTCAGATCAGTCAGAAACTGGATGATGCAACATGGCTCGGCATTGCCGCCAGTCTGGGACTGGATGAAAGCCTTAAAGAAAGTCTCTCTGAAAACACGCAGGATGAAGCCGCGCTGACAGAGATTCTGAAACCGGCCTGCCAGAAAATACTTCCCCGGCTTTATGACCAGGTGGATCAGCAAATCAAATTGCTCCAAAGCGATGCCTGGGTGGATGCCGAAATCATTACCCGTGAAGAACATCTGCTGATCAAGACCATGCTGGCCGGCGGCAAAATTAAAGAATACCAATGGAATGATCCGGGAATGCCCCCGGAAGGTATCCGGTCCGCGACCTGGCGGGAGTTTCTTAATTCACATGCGCGGATTCAGTTCCGTCATATGCTGAATACCCAGAATTTGAAGAAAAGCATCACCAATGATAAAAATCAGATTGAATTCCTGAAAACCTATCGGGATCAGACCCGTCAGGAGCTTTCCCAGCCCTGGCATATTGATTTTCGGCGGGGCGGCGCGTCCAACCGGGAAGTATCCCGTAAATACGGAAAGCCGTTTGATACGATTTTCATGCGGATGCTGTCATGGTCACCATCTTCCCGGGAACAGGGAACATGGGAAACTTATATTCCGGGCAGCACCATCAAAGGCGCTTTCAGAAAACGGGCGTCCATGGTACTCAGAACCTTGTGGGGGGAATCAAGAAAAACTGCTTATGTACTGGACCGGCTGTTTGGGGCACAGCGAAAGCGGGGGATGGTTTTCTTTTCGGACGCGTATCTTGCTGACCCTTATGAACCGGGACGTTCCTGGTGTTCCATGGACGGAATCAGGATGGACCCCAAAACAGGCCAGCCTGTTGAAACTTCCAAGCGGGATTATCTTTATGCTTACGGGGACCAGCTTACCTTCCAAATTCGGATGGATATCCAGGATATTGAAGAGAGTGATATCGAAATGATCTCTGTCCTGTTTCATCTGCTCCGGGATTTCCAAAACGGTGATATTCCCCTGGGGGGTGAAAAGACAAACGGTTTTGGCTGGACCGAAGTTGAAATATCCAAACTCACCTGGCTCACGGCCAAAGATTCAGCAGGTATCACGCAAAAACTGTTCGGCAAACACGCGTTGAATCAGAAAGGACTATGGCAGGCATTGGAGCTTGAGGGAGAATCCGCGGCAGATGCGTTGCAGCCGCTTCAGGCGCTTGTGCCGGAAGCAAAGACCGGCGCACCTCCGAAAGCCAAAGGCGGATTTATTTCCCATCGGGCTTTTGGCGGCTATTGCGGAACCTTGGTGGTGGAAGCGGAAACACTGACGCCTGTTAATATTCAGGAGAGCGGGGAGCCTTCGTTTACCACCATGCTTGAAGACGGCCCTGTGAACGGATGGGACTTTTTTTCCATGTCTCCTCCTGAGGCGGACCAGCGGAGTTCTGACAGGCTTTACGCGCTTCCCAGCCGAAGTATCCGGGGGATGCTGCGTCATATTTATACCATTGCCACGGATTCCCGGGGCGAAAGTGCGGATATCAGCCGCCTGAATCCCGCGGAAAGTCTGTTCGGCTGGGTGGGAAATGCTCCGAATCAGGCACTCATGGGACGTGTGTCGTTTGGTTTTGGCAAGTTCAGGGAACTGAAGCAGGAACCCGCGTGGTTTAAAGTGCCATATCCTTACGGTAACTGGCAATGTAGCGGGGGATCATGGAAAAAAATAGCTGGCAAACTTGCTTCAAAACAGCTCGTTGCCAATCACTGGCGGCTTTTTCCCCACGCGCCCCTTGCGCCTGTGGTCACGCGGGTTGACGGATTTAAACCCGATACCTTTCAGGCTCGCTATTTCAAAGCCATATTACCGGGTGAACGCGCGTGTTTTACCATTCGCTTTTGGAATCTTCTTGAAGAGGAATTGCAAAAGCTGCTGTGGTGCGTGGCTTTGGAGCCGAAACTTGCTCATAAAATGGGGAATAACCGATATCTTGGTTTTGGCAGTGTTCGGCTGAAAATCCTTGATGACAGTTTCCTCATTGACTGGAACAAACGGTATTCAGGCAAAAATAACTGGCAAATACCCATAAAGGTTGATAAACTGATTGATCCCAAAAAGATCATGCATTATAAAGAATTGCAAAATGCGCTAAACGCTTCAACTTTATAGTTTTTAAAAAAATGTCTGCGGCTCCGGAGTGCTAAACTTACAGTTTGGCAATCCTTTCAATTCCCGAAGAAATATCTGCGGCTCCGGAGTGGCAATGGGTGTAATTAAAAGTGTTAGGTTTCAAAATTATTGGATAGCCACCGTATGTAATTTCAGATAGTTATATCTCTGAATGGGCTTCACCTAACACTTTTAATTACACCCGGTGGCAATTTTTTTTAACCTCTATATAAGCACCCTGACATAAATTTTACAATAACTTTTTTTCGGATAAGAAACTAAGTTTTTTTTAGAAAACTTAGTTTCTTTGTTTCCATATCCGAATTTATATTTCTCAACTATTTCTATTTGTTGAAACACTGAACGCTGTGTGCAGGACAAAAAGTTGTGACGCGTGAAGAAACCCGGCTTTTCCCAGCGGAAAAACCCGGGTTTCTCTGCTGTCCGTCTTTTTTGTCCGGGACACAGAACTGAAATACAAACACACTCAATGCTAACTATATTTGACTGGCTGCGCCGGAGCCATTCCGGCTCGGAATTGCTGACTGTCCTGGAATATGCTGTATCAAAACCGGAGATTTTCCCTTGTGACGAAGAGATCAGCCCTCCGATTTCCGCTTGTAACAGGCCCTGTAAGCGATGCTGGATATATCCGAGGATGAAACTCGGAACTCAGAACGCTGAAAGCGAATATTGCAAAACATGCCATACCATTGTCACCAAGGCGAAAAAAGTAGGCAAAATCGCCCGCCAGGTCGTTGTTATCTGGGGCTTTGTCAGCCATATTCCGAATCAGATGCAAACAAAAGAGGGGTTCTATGCAAAAAATGCCATTGGTTCATATGTTCATGACTCCAACCATTTTCTGTTGCTGATCGCCCGTCGTGAACTGAAAACCTGGATTCAGGAACTCCTTATTTATCATGGGACTGATATAAGAGGACTCATCCAGATATTTCCCACAAGCGGCGGTGCAAACAACAGCGGCATGGGAGAAGTTCTGTGCAGAGCTGCTCATCAGGAAACCCGCTTTCCCATGGATATGCTGCGTGTCCGCTTCTTTTCCAATCCGTTTCAAATCTTTTCTCCTCAGACCCGTGACGAAGGCGGTCTGCTGACGTTTGAAGTGACCGAGTTTCTGAGACTGTTGGAGATGACGGAAATTTTTCGTTCACTTTTAAAGCCTGATGAACAGAAAGCCCTTCGTGAGTTGGTCAGTCTGAAAGACAGAAGAGAAGAACAGTTCTACTGGGGGCGATTCATGGGGTATCTGAGCCAGGAAGCCAAAGACATGCTGAATGCCTGGAAAATCAGGCAGTGGCCCAAAAATCGAATCAAACTGCTGTATGAACTTGCGGATTATGTTCTTTATCGTTAATGGGGCGAGGGGCGAGGGGCAAGAGGCGAGGGGCGAGGGGCAAGAGGCGAGGGGCGTGGAACAAGAGGCGAGGGGCGAGGGGCGAGGGGCAAGAGGCGAGGGGCGAGGGGCGAGGGGCAAGAGGCGAGGGGCGTGGAACTTGGGGTTATGTATGAGTTTGTGATTTATCTCACCCCTTGCCTCTTGCCCCTCACCTCTCGCCCCCCAAAGGATATAAAATGTTAGGATACAATCTTTCTTTAAATCGTTATCTGATGGTTTGCCGGGTGAACAGGTCCCTGGTCTGGTTTCCGAATTTTCCGTCTGTGGAGATGTCTCTGGTTCTGGGAACTGCTATTGCCAATCGTCTTCCCACGACTCAGGCGCGGCCGTGGATGAAATCTCTGGCATCATGGGAACCGTATCTGGAATCTTTTGGCGGTGATATTTCTTCTTTGGGTAAAAAAAAAGGCAGAAAGCGGAAATCCCGGAGGAAAAAAAATAATAAGCAGGCGCAACGCGCCCTTTCCGCTAAGATACCGGAGAAGTCATGGCCCATTGAAACGGTATTGTTTTTTTATCCGGGCAAGCGGAATTACGGGGAGGACGAACTGATCTTCTGGGAACTAAAACTCATGGGAGAAAGCGCGGATCATGGTTTGTTTCTGGAGGTGATTCTGCCTGCTCTGGAAGAACTGGGAAACAGGCGGGATTCCCGGTGGGAGTATCCCAACTGTCTGTGGGGCAAGTTCGACATTGATTCTGTTTATATGGCCCGGGGATATCTTTGGGAACCGTTGGTGAGACACGGGCGACTGGACCTGAGGTATAAGGCAACGCCCCGCCAATGGAGCGAGGGTCTGAATTTGGACATGAAACATCAGCAAAGTTCCGGAACACAGGTCTTTGATTCTCTGGACTGGGTCATGCCTTTTGATTTTGGAGGATCAGGCGAGGAAAACTGGCTGCCCACATTAAAACGGATATTAGAAGCTTTTATCGCCCGGGCAGCATTGCTGACCATGGGCACCAATTACGATCTCAGTGCGTTTTGGAAATCTCTGAGCGAAGAAGATCGGACATCTCTGGAGAACGCTGTCATCTGTGCTTCAGACAATCCTGTTCTGAAAAACAACTTCAGTTCTGTGCCGGAGCATTGGCCGGGACGCCGGACAGGAGAACAGATTTTTTCCGCTTCCATAGCGGATTTGATCATTCCGTATCTCGGACTGGCCTCAATATTTCATATTGGAAAGTATGCTCATTTCGGGTGCGGTACATTTTTCATTCATTAATTCACCGGAGTGTGGAAAGCATCTCAGAACGCATCCGGATCCGGCCTTACTTGTTTTCAGGGATGTCATTTCCCCCCGACCAGTGATATCATCTCTCTGGCAAACACCTTCATCTGTTCAGCTTGGATATTCAAATTCTCAGATGCGGAAGCTGAATTGTCGGCGTTTATTGTATTCTGCTGGGTTGTATTGTCCATATTGGCCACTGCCAGATTTACCTGCTCTGTTCCGCGGGCCTGTTCCTGGGAGGCTGTGGCAATTTCTTCCATAAGTCCCTTTACTTTTCGGGTAATCTCACTTACCTTGGTAAAAACGTTATCTGCCTGGGTGACGAGCAGCGTGTCATCCGCTACCCGCTTCACCGTACTCTCAATGAGCGATGATGTATTTTTTACAGCATCGGCTGAACGAATCGCCAAATTTCTCACCTCTTCAGCGACCACTGCAAATCCGGCTCCTGCATCGCCGGCCCTGGCTGCCTCCACAGATGCATTGAGAGCCAGAAGGTTGGTTTGAAAAGCGATTTCATCAATGGTTTTGACGATTCTGAATGTTTCTCTGCTTGATTCCGAGGTTTCTTCTATGGACATGCTCAGTTCTGCCATCAGCTTGCTGACCTGCTCAACAACCCGGTAGGCTTCCTGAACGAGGATATTTGCCTGTTTCGCGTTATCCGCATTTTGTCTGATCGTGGAAGACATCTCCTCCAGGGAGGCTGATGTTTCCTCAATGGATGTGGCCTGCTCAGATGTTCTGTTGGCTAAGGATTGGCTGGCAGAAAATACCAGTCCCGAAGCTGAGGCCACCTGTTCAGCACATTCATTCATCTGATTCGAGACTCTTTGCAGGACACGGATAATTCCCCGGGCAATGAAAAAAGCAATCAGCAAACCCGCCGCGATAAGCACAAGACCTGCAATAAATATAATTTTTAAAAATGTTTTTGTTTTATCAAGGACGTGTTTTTTTGTGAAAATAATTTCCACAAAACCGACATTACGATTGCTGGCATTATGCAGAGGAGAAAATATGATGAGTTCCTCTTTGCCGTCCTTTATGATCGTTTTGTCTGTTTTACCGTAGTCTCTGAAATGATCTGTTCCCGCGGGATTGCCTTTTACAAGTTTCAGTTCTGTATTGAAAACAGAGACAGATTTGATAAGATTACCTTTCGTACCTATCCTGAGCATATTGATCGTCTCTTCAACAGATGCTCCGTCGTCCAGTAGCATTGCTTCCATACCAATCGCGAGATTATCCGAGAGAAGCTGAACAATAAAATCAGACCCTGCTGTCTCTTTCATTATATTCGCGGTCAGTTTTTCGATGCTGGGCGGAAGAATGAGCATGATGAATACGAGCATCAGAAATCCGATGCCTCCCCCCAGCGTCATAAGCCTGAATTTGACAGACCACATATTTTTCGGTCTCCTTTCATTTATTGAGTGAGGAAACAAAGAAACTAAGTTTTTGAAAAAAATTAGTTTCTTTGTTTCCTATTTCTGGTTCGTGGAAATAATCACAGATATTCCTGTTTGGAAATTGGGCAATTAAGTACCTAACCATAAGTTTTCGATATTTGCCCGAGAAAGAAACCCGGCTTTTTTCCCGGAATGATCCGCCTCCGGTGAAGGAAAAAGCCGGGTTTCTCCGCCGTTCACAGAAAAAAAGATGTATAAAAAACTTTTGCTCGGGTACTTAACATATCAGAAGGAATACGACACCCTGGTCATAAATGTTCTTCCAGGCCGGGGCATATCGTTTTGAATAGCCGTACTCATATCCGGATATCTGTAATCTTCATTAAAAAGATTAAAACCGCTGACCTGTAATTCAATCCCTTTGATGAAATTCCTGAACGTCAATGAAGCGTTAAACAACGTACAGGAATCTGTCGCCTCCCGATTATCAATAAATACCAGTTTCTCACCATCCCACATCTTCTCCTCACTCCGCTTTCTTTTCCCTATGTAGTTCAAAGAGATGTTCGTTATCATGTATTCGGACAGATCATAGTTCAGACCGATATTTCCGTAAAATTCCGGTGTCCCACCGGGATAAAAATCTCCCTGTGTCTGCGTTGTTCCTTCAATGATCTCATGCCTTGTATTTTTCACATCCTGCCAGGTAAAATTACAATACGCGTATTTATATTTGTCAAATGCCATCTTAAAATCTGCTTCCACACCGATAGCTTCCATATTTCCTACATTTTCATAAACTCCCTCAGCATATTGAATAAGGTCATTGCTCTCCACGCTGAAAAAGGTCAGACTGCCTCTGATATTTTTGGCAAAGTCACACCCGATCTGTCCTTCCAGCGTGGTGATTTTTTCCGGTTCAGCGTCTTTGTTTCCCACGCCTCCGGGGTTGTTTTTGGTATATAATTCCAGAAATCCGGGCGCACGAAACGCTTTGCCGTAAAGCCCTTTGAGCCAGATTTTTTCTGTAGGAGCATAGACGAGTCCGAAACGAGGGGTGGTGCTGGAACCGACATCATCGTAATCATCATACCGTAAGCCAGCAGTAAAAGAGAGATTCTCCACGCCTTTCTCCAGAGAGAGAAGCGCTTTTATATCGAAGATTCCCTGTCCGTAAACCGCCACAACATTTCGCTCTGCGTCTTCGGCCCAGTTTGCAACATCCGATATGTCTGTCTTTCCCCCGGGAAAATATTTATAGGGAAAGTCAGAATAAGGAATGCCGTTAAGCTCAAGTGGTGAGCCGGTATCATTGTAATTTGCATAATGTCTTACCTGAAACATATCAGAGTACTCATAGGATGTTCCCGCGGTTAGCTGAATTCCCGGATATAGTTCATAATCGCCTGAAATCTCGCCGCCCCGGACAGACATGTCGCTATGTGGTCCAGCGTGAATTCCCTCACCCGGAGGAAACCCGGTGTGTATCTCCATCTCTGCGGTCTCTTCGGGAAAAACTTCAAAATAAGCCTCATAATGCGCATAATCATAGAATGCCCTGAAGAGCAAATGCCCTTTGTCAGCCAGGGTCATTCTGTAGCCAAGTTCGCCATAAGCATACAGACTGTCCAGTTCACCTTCATCCGTTAATGCGTTGGCAAGTCCGACAGGGTTTTCAAAATCAAGTTTCTGAAAAAAACCGGAGAAATAAAATTCATCATAACTGATATTTGTCTGAAAGGTATAATACTCTTTGCCGCTGGTCATTTCTCTTGACGCTGAAGGTGCAAATATGGGAGAGTCTGTTGCCGCGTCTGATTCAATGATGCCGTCATATCCGTCTGTGGTATGATAATCCGCGTAGAGATAGGCTTTAACATTATCTTTTTTATATGAAAATTCACCGTAAGGCTTTATGGTTTCAAAGGTTCCGCCTTGCACGGATATTTCAGAGGGATCGTCTCCGCCTTGTTTGGTAATCACATTGATTACGCCCAGAAAAGCCCCAGTGCCGTAAAGCGCGGAACCGGGGCCGCGGATGATTTCAATTTTTTTAATATTGTCAAGGGGTAAAGTATTGAAATGCAGATAGGCGCTCCCGTACTGAGCTTGCATACTATGCCCGTTTATCATCAGTTTGATTTTGTCGTTCATACTTGAGGAACCCATTCCGCGTATATTTACCTTATGGTCGGGATAAACGATTCTGTGGCTTATATCAAACCCGGGCACGGTTCTTAGCACATCAATGATATCTCTGGCCCCCATGTTTCTGATTTCCTCGCCGCTAATCACTGAAACAATTGACGGAGCTTCCTGTGCTGTCATTTTTGTTTTTGTTGCAACAGACACGTCCGTATCCAGTAATTCTTCAAGAGACATTTTTATCAGTTCCTCTGTTTTCAACTCTTGTTCCTCTGCAACCACTTGGAACGAGAGGATTAAGACAGCCAACACCGTCAAAACTGAAAGCTTTTTCAGAATTCCCAAACTTTTCACGATTTCTCCTTTCTTTAGTTGTTTTTATTTATGATAAGTACCTGAGCAAAAGTTTTTACAGATCCCTGACAAAGAAACCCGGCTTTTTCCGACATGGAAAAACGCCTCATCCGGGAGAAAAAGCCGGGTTTCTTTCCCCGTAAAGGCTGTCTCGGATTATAATCAAAAGTCGGAAAAATTTATGGTTAGGTACTTATAGCATGATTCTGATTTACACGCTCGTGTTTTGGCCTCGTTCCTATGCTTTTTTCTCATTTTCAGATTCCGACTTCACGAGACACAAGTCTCGGAGGCTGCCTTGCCGGAGAGGAATTTGAAAACAAGAGAAAAACAGGACGCGAAGCGTCCCCTCTGCATTCCCACGCAAAGCGTGGGAATGAGAGTGAAGGGGGCCGTGGCAAATACTGATCCTGATCCTTTTTATCTGTTATGACTGGCGGTTTGTAATGAAAGATTTCAGCACTTCCATGAAACTTTCAGCCAAATGCACGACCGTAGCCCGTTTATGAATGTTTTCGCTGTACCTCCAACTCATTTGCAGTCTGTCCTCGGCCACAAATCCGTCCACTTCCAGCAGATGAAAACGATTTCCCTGCTGACTGCGGGTAAATTCAAATAAGTACTGATCAAACTGCCCCATGTAATTAAAACTTATTTCTGCCTGAGGCATCGCCTCCAGTCTGCGGCGAATGGTTTCATCTCTGCTCATGTACCGAAGAAGGCTGTAGCCGATACCCCGTTGAGGAATGCTGCGCAACTGTTCTTTGACAGATTTCACGATGTTCCCGGGATGAGAATCCGTTTCCAGCTTCAATAGCACAGGAAATACAATAGTAAAACAGCCTGCAGTGCGAGACAGATCAGTATCCGGAAAAAGTTCCTCTCTGCCATGTGCTTCCAAATCAACCAGCAGGGCCAGTTCTCCGGAGTAACGATTCAGGGTTTGCAACAGAGCAGCCAGCAGCACATCATTGATTTGGGAATTGTAAATGCCCGGTATGTCATACAACAATGCGTGGGTATCTTCAACTCCCAGAGAATTCAGAACACAACCTGTTGAAAGCACAGTGTTAGCTGATTTGCCAGATGGATAGTCCACCGGTAAAGAAGGAATATGAGACCGGACATCCGACAGCCAGTAGTCCGACTCTGCGGCTAATGATTCTGACTTGACATACTCTGCCAAACGGTAAGCCCAGTCTTTGTAAGCTGTTGTCTTGAGCGGAAGCTGAATCGGTTCTCCGCGTCCGACCTGTCCGCAGGCAGTAAAGAAGTCCTCCAGTAAAATTCTGCACGACATGCTGTCGGCTGACAGATAATGCATAACTATCACCAAACGATCAGGTTTGTCCGAGCCAAAAAAGAGCAGACCTGCCTGGGTGACAGGGCCTTCTGAAAGGTTCAGTCCTTTTCTCAGCCTAGCGATTTCGGACTCAGCCGCGGTTTCCTGGTCCTCGGGTGAAAGACCCGATAAATCTGTCACCGTGAAAGGCACTGTTTCATCCGGCTCGGCATTGATTTGCTCCCAGTCCCGCCAATTATCAGACAATGATTTAAACCGTAAGCGCAGCGCGTCGTGATGTAACAGCAACTGGCGAATAATTTCCTCAAACTCATTCGGTTCCAGGTTTTGCGGTGCATCAATCAGAACAGACATATTAAAGTGGTGGCATTCGGGCATACTATGTTCAAACACATAATACTGAGCAGATGTCAGCGGCAACGGTCCCGTTATCACTTCCTGCTCCGCCCGGACCGAAGCGGCAGTTTCTGTCACCACCTCAGCCAGTTTGGAAACGGTCTGATGTTCAAATATCTGTCTGGGAGTAAGCTGGATTCCCACCTGACCCGCTATTGTCCGGATGGTCATGCTCAAAATAGAATCTCCTCCCAGTTCAAAAAAATTGTCGTGAATACCGACTCGATCCAGTTTCAAGACCTTGGCCCATATATCGGTCAGGAGTTTTTCCGTGGTGGTACAGGGAGGGACAAAACCTTCTTCGGGTCTTTTTCGGAGCAGATCAGGCCGCGGCAGCGTACGACGATCTGTTTTGCCGTTCGGGGTCAGCGGCAACGCGTCCATGGGTACGAAAGCCGCAGGAACCATGTAATCAGGCAGCTTCTGCCTGAGAAATTCTCGTAGTGCTTTGACAGAGGGAGCCGGTTCTTTTTTGAAAACAACATAAGCCGCCAACTGTCTGGCACCGGATTCATCTTCATGGATGATAACCACATTTTCCCGGATATCAGGATGTCCTGCCAACACACTTTCAATCTCTCCCAGTTCCACACGAAATCCCCGAAGCTTCACCTGATGGTCAATCCGTCCGAGATATTCAACATCCCCGTCCGAAAGATAACGCGCCAGATCCCCGGACTTGTAAAGACGCATTCCTGAAAATTCTCCGGTTTCTATTTTTATGAACCGCTCTTTTGTCAGCTCGGGACGATTGAGATAGCCCCGTGCCACGCCCGCGCCGCCAACATACATTTCACCGGGAATGCCGGCCGGCAGAGGCTGCATATTGCCTGTCAAGTATGTAAAGCCGAAGATCAGGAATTGGAGAACCGATCACAGATCCCGGGCTGGCCAAATCAGCTATGGTCAGGGGGCGATATGTGACATGAACGGTCGTTTCCGTGATACCGTACATATTGATTAGCTGAGGAGACTGATCTCCGTGTCGTTCAAACCACGGTTTCAGGCTCTTCAGCTCAAGCGCCTCCCCGCCGAAGATCACCAGGCGTAAGCTGATATCCCGGCCGGCGTCCGAAGCTTCATCTGCCCGAATAAGCTGACGAAATGCAGAGGGGGTCTGGTTGAGAACCGTTATCTGCTCTCTGCACAGCAATTCATGAAAGGCTTCGGGGGACCGGCTCACCCAGTAGGGAACCACCACAAGACGGCCTCCGTAAAGGAGCGCGCCCCATAGTTCCCAGACTGAAAAATCAAATGCGTAGGAGTGAAAAAGCGTCCACACATCATTTTCATTAAAGCGGAACCATGAATCTGTTGCCTGAAAGAGGCGCACCACATTGTAATGAGTTATCAGAACCCCTTTGGGCTTCCCGGTGGAACCGGAAGTGTAAATTACATAAGCGAGATTATCGGGTGTTGCTTCGGCAGCCGGATTGTCCTCATTTTCCCGGGAAATCGTTTTCCAGTCCGTATCCAGACAGATGATATGCCCTCCGTAATCAGGCAATCCGCTTATCAGTTTTTGCTGGGTCAGCAAAACCGATAACCGGGTATCTTCCAGCATAAAACCAAGACGTTCCTCAGGATAAGCCAGTTCCAAAGGCACATACGCGCCGCCTGCTTTGAGGATTCCTAAAATTCCCACAACCATGTCTGAAGATCGTTCCACACAGATGCCCACCAGACTGTCCGGCCCCACTCCCAGTTTTTGAAGATAATGAGCCAGCTGATTGGCCCTGGTATTCAGATCCTGGTAAGACATTCGGTTCTCCTCAGACACAAGTGCTATGGCATTCGGAGTCTTTTCTGCCCAGGCTTCGAACAATTGATGAAGACATTTGTCCCGGGGATACGCTGTCTGAGTATTATTCCATTCAGCAAGCCACTGATGCCGTTCCTCCGAAGTCAGCAAAGGTAATTCTCCGATTCGCTGATTCGGATTCTCGGCAATGCCTTCCAGCAGCATCTGAAAATGTCCGATCATTCGGGTGATCGCAGCCTTATTAAAAAGATCGGTTTTGTATTCTATACTGCCGATGATGCCTTGTTCCCGGTCATCCAGTGAAAAGGTTAAATCAAACTTCGCAGTGCCGGAATGGACATCCGTCAGGCTTATGTCCCATGCAGGATGATGTTCCGGCAGAGCAGGCTGAAGCACAAAGGCAACCTGAAAAAGGGGATTCTGACTTATTCCGCGCTCCGGCCGGAGCGCTGCCACCAGCTTATCAAAAGGCATGTCCTGATGCTCATAAGCCTCCAGTGTCACTTCCCGTATCCGCTTCAGCAGGTCTTGAAAACCGGGATTACCGGAAAGATCGGTACGCAGAACCAGCGCGTTGAGAAAATGCCCGATGACATCTTCAAGTTCTGACTGGCCGCGCCCTGATGTGAATGTGCCGATGACAATGTCTTCCTGCCCTGAATAGCGGTAAAGCAGTGTTTTAATGGCCGCGGACAGTGTCATGAACAGCGTGACCCCCTGCTGACGACTTAAGGTCCTGAGTGCCTCTGTCAGATTTTTGGACAGTGCAAAGCCTTGCCGATCCCCCTTGGATGTCACTGCTGACGCCTGGGGATGGTCTGTGGGAAGCTGAAATACAGGCATGTTTTCCAGCTTTTTTTTCCAGTACGCCAGATGGGGCGCAAGGACTTCGTCTTGCAGCCATTCCCGCTGCCATGCGGCAAAGTCGGGATATTGTATCCTCAGCTCAGGGAGGGGTGAGGGGTTTCCAGAAGAAAAAGCCCTGTAAAGTGTTTCCAATTCCGGAAAAAATATACGGTAAACCGATATTCCGTCCATTACAATATGATGTGCAACAAAGAACAAGCGATAATCGGTGTCTCCCAATTGCATGAGGATGGCTCGCAGAAGCGGCCCCCGGGTGAGATCAAAAGGGCGGTTCATTTCCTCTGCGGCCATCCGCAAACATTCAGATTCCCGTTCAGCTTCAGGGAGTTCACGAAGATCTGTCAGCGGCAGAGAAAAAGGAAAGGGACGATGAATTGCCTGAACAGGTTTCCCGTGGTCTGCTGTGGCAAAGGTGGTCTGCAAGGCTTCGTGACGCCGGATCATCTCCGTGAAACTCTGCTCCAATGCCGAAGTATCTATGTTTTCGCTAATGCGAATGCTGAAGGCATCGTTATAAATCGGCAGCTCAGGGTTCAGGCTGGTGATAAACCACAACTGCTGCTGGGGAAAGGAAAGAGGAAAAGTTTGGATATTGTTCTGATTCATCTGATCACCTTAAATTTTTGCTATTCTGATAACTAAAATATACATTTATTTTTTCCTTGAACATGGAATGATTCTAAGTACCCGATCAAAAGTTTTTTACATCTTTTTTTCTGCGAACAGCGGAGAAACCCGGCTTTTTCCTTCAGGGTCGGCGGATCATTCCGGGGAAAAAAGCCGGGTTTCTTCCCCCGGGCAAATATCGAAAACTTATGGTCAGGTACTTAATTGCCAGAATTCCGAGTTCGCGGAACAGCTCGTATGGGCGGCGGAGTTTTCACCTTCTGCCCTTTCTGAAGCGTTTCATCAACAAGCTTTGCCAATCTGGCTACCGTAGGCGATTCAAAAAGACAGGTCAGCGGCAGTTCCACTTTAAACCTGTCCCGCAAGCGGGAATGGATCTGAACAGCCATCAGAGAATGTTGTCCCAATTCAATGAAATTATCATGGATGCTGATCTGTTCCAGGTTCATGACTTCGGCAGAAACAGAGGCAATGATTTCTTCCGTAGGCGTGCGGGGCGCGATGAAATTGCCCTTTTCAGCCATCTGAAATGTATCCGGGACAGGAAGCGCACGGCGATCCACCTTGCCGTTCGGCGTCAGCGGCAAAGCATTCAGAAATACAAAACCGGAAGGTATCATATAATGAGGCAGCTTCTGATTCAAATACTCACGCAACTGCCCGCTGGCTGTGCGTTGCAGAAGCTTCAAGATATTTCGGCTTCGGAGGAGATATGTCATGCTTTGCTGAATAAGCGTCTCCTCGGCCGGCAACAGTTCAAATTCAACGCCAACGCGTCGTGCCTGACGCCATCTGATTTTTCCCCTGAGCCAGTATTCTTCGGATTTACCCGGCAGCACCAGCCCCAGGCGGACAGGTTTACCTTTAACAAAAGTATCCGGAACTCCTGTCAGGCAGACCCCGCCCGCTGAGATATCTTCTGTGCGTACTTTTATCCACTTCTGTTCAAATTCTGCTGTGCAAAGGGTTTGGTAAGGTATCCGATCCGGAGTCACTTCAGGCACGATATAGGCCACCAGTCGTTTGTCACCGGGCTTGTCATCCCGAACGATAACCGCAGCCTGATTTACATTAGAATGTAAAGATAAGACGCCTTCGATTTCTCCGAGTTCGATGCGGAAGCCGCGGACTTTTACCTGATGATCAATGCGGCCAAGAAAATCAATGGTGCCGTCAGGCAGGTACCGGGCCAAATCTCCGGTTTTGTAAAGACGGTCTTCCGGTGCATCGCCAAAAGGGTCGGAGATGAATTTCTCAGCAGTCAGTTCCGGACGGTTGAGATATCCCCGGGCAAGGGCGATGCCGCTGATGTGCAGTTCCCCGGGAACTCCGACCGGAACAGGTTGGAGACAGCTGTC
Organism: Desulfonema magnum; assembly: GCF_017377395.1. GTDB lineage: Bacteria > Desulfobacterota > Desulfobacteria > Desulfobacterales > 4be13 > Desulfonema_C > Desulfonema_C magnum. The sequence goes on from NZ_CP061800.1 coordinate 4,112,906, forward strand.
CAGAATGTAGATCCGGGTATTGGCGATGGGACGGCCGATAGGCGGTTTCTGATCACCTTCAAGACATTCGGTTGCAACGGCGCAGACAGTGGCCTCACTCGGTCCGTAGGCATTGATGAAACAGCGGTCTTCTGACCATCTCGCTATCAGATCAGGGGGACAGGCTTCTCCGGCCACAATAATGTTCCGTAAATCCGGGAATGCCTCACCAGGTTGAAAGGCCAGGGCTGACGGAGGAAAGGTCACATGCGTGACAGACTGCTGATTCAGCAGACGCGTCAGCCCCGGACCGGGAAGCAGAGATTCTGATGTTCCCAGACAGAGCCTTGCTCCGGAACAAAGCGCCATGACAATTTCCCAGACAGACGCGTCAAAGCTGAAAGAAGAGAATTGAAGAACACAGCTATCCGATTGCAGGTTAAACATTTGAATCTGCGCGGAAGACAGATTACACAATCCGCGATGAATCAGCAAAACGCCTTTGGGTTTTCCGGTGGATCCCGAGGTGTAAATCACGTAAGCCAGGTTTTCCGGTGTTACTCGGGTGACCGGGTTTTCCATGTTTTCCTGGGAAATGACATCCCAGTCTTTGTCCAGACAGATCACATTTGCTGTGTGTTCAGAAAGATTCCCAAGCAATTTTTCCTGTGTCAGCAGTATCTGAATCCGGGCGTCTGACAGCATGAATGCCAAGCGATCCTGCGGATATGCCGGGTCCAACGGCACATAAGCACCGCCTGCCTTGAGTACACCCATAATCCCCGCGATCATCTCAAAAGACCGCTCTGCGCAAATGCCTACCAAAACTTCCGGTTCCACACCCAATGAACCCAGATAATGCGCGATTTGGTTGGCCCGGGCATTCAGTTCTCCGTAACTCAGATGTTTATCCTCAAACACCACAGCCACGGCATCCGGATTTTGTTCAGCGTGTGCTTCAAACAACTGATGGACACATTTGTCATCGGGATATTCTGTCCGGGTATCGTTCCATTCCACAAGTAACTGATGCCGCTCAGTTTCGGTCAGCAGAGGCAACTGGGAAATGGCCTGATTCGGATTTGCCGTCACCCCCTCCGATAAGGTCTCAAAATGTCCTGCTGCACGGATAACACTAGCAGCGTCAAACAGCTCGGTATCATATTTAAATGTTCCGCTGAGTCCCGATTCCGTGTCCTCCAGTATCAGCGCCAAATCAAACGCTCCTGAGAGGCTTTCGATGTCTTCAGAAATATCCCGCAAAGCAAATATTATCTGAGACAGGGAGGTCTGATCCTGTTGTAATATTTCTGCCAGTTTTTCAAAGGGCAGTTCCCTGTGATCATAGGCATTCTGTGTTACTTCCCTGACCCGGTTCAGCAATTCCCGAACATCCGGATTTCCCGAAAGATCAACACGCAGAGCCAGCGTATTATTGGGAACAGGCATGGCAACCACAATGTCCTCTTGTCCGGTGTAACGAGAAAGAAGCGTCAAAAAGACTGTCATCAGCATCACAGACAGGGAAACATCTGAATCCTCGCTTAACTTTTTCAGCCGCATTGCCAGGTCAGGATGAAGGTGAAAATGCTCGGCAGCGTATCGGAAGGTTCGAACCGGAGGACGGGGCCGGTCCGCGGGAAGTTCCAACAAAGCAGGGATGTTGGCCAACTGGGATTTCCAGTAATTGACATGTGGCTCCGGAAACTGCTCAAACGAAATATGCTCCTCTGTCAGACCCAGAAGTTCTGCAGCCACAAGCTTCATAATTTCATTGGTTCCGCCAAAGATCGGCATGAGCCGCACATCACGAAACCCCCTTGCTATGGGACATTTTTCCAACATGCCGAGATTAGCAAAAATATCCAGACACTGATCTGCCACCTGTTTGGCAATTTCAGTGGTTCGATACTTGGCCATGGATATTTCAGCGACCACATGCTTTCCTTCTGTGTAATCCGATATCACCTTATCCACAAAGGCTCTTGCCATTTTCACCTCGGTGGTCATTTCTACCAATGCAAACTGTACCGTCTGAGACGCTGAGATCGGCATTCCGGAGACAATGGTCTGTTTGCAGTAGGTCATGGTCGTTTCCACAAACCGCTCTGCAGCGGCCACGGCCATCATGGCACAGATGAGTCGCTCCTGCGGGAGCTTTTCCATGAGCATGGCAAATCCCGTCCCTTTTTGTCCCAGACGGTTCTTTGCGGGGATGCAGCAGTCAGAGAAAAATAGTTCTGCCGTGTCCTGGCTGTGCCATCCCATCTTTTTAAACGGCTTTCCTTTTTTGATCCCGGGAGTGTCAGTTTCCACAACATAAAGAGATATGGGGAAATTTCTGTTTTCCACAGAAGAATCCCGGGCAGCCAGGATCACGAGATCAGCATTGATCCCATTGGAAACAAAGGTCTTTGACCCGGTGATGATCACCTCGTCCCCCTGTTCTGTCGCGGTGGTTGTCATTCCGGCAATATCGCTGCCCGCGTCCGGTTCGGTGATAGCGATGGCAGTGATGATATCACCGGAAACACATCCGGGGAGGTATTTATTTCTGATCTCTTCAGACGCGTATTTCTCAATGTACGGGACCACAATATCGCTGTGGAGATTTGGAATCAGCCCGTACTGATTCGTTCTGGCCATCTCCTCGATGACGATCAGTGAATAAAAAAAATCACCTCCTGCCCCCCCGTATTTCGGAGAGAGGGAAGGACACAGAAATCCCCCCTGTCCCATCTTTTTCCAAACCTCTTTGGGGATAATCCCGTGTTTTTCCCACTCATCCGCATACGGAATCACCTCTTTTTCCAGAAAAATACGCAGTTGCTCCCGAAATTGGTTGTGTTCTTTTGTAATGTTATGAATTCCCAAAAGATTTTCCTTTTCTATGCGCTGTCAGGAAACAAGTGTTTCTGCAAACAATTTGAAAATATCTGTTATTTATGTTTTACAATTATAAGATAATTTATTTACTTTATGTTATAATTATCTGCTTATCAAGCAATTTTTTTTAAAAAAAATCTGAACATGGCACAAAAGCGGCATAATCACAGACCAATAATCTCAGGCGCGTGTAACTTCATCATTTCATTGGTTCTGCCGATGATTGACATGACCCGTGAATCATGCTGTTCTCTGACAAGGGGGACATTTCTTAAGCATACCGAAACTTCCCTTTTTTTCCTAAAACTCGATGATCAGGTTTTTTGACCCGGTTCGGACAAAAAGCCTGTCATTCCTGCTTTCGCAGGCTTCGGCGTGAACTCAGTCGAACGGAATGACAGAAAAAAGTTTGATCATCGAGTAAAAAAACACGCAGGACCTCCTGAAATCAGTTATGTTTTTCTGTGAATTGCAGAAGTTTCATCACCTTCCTTTTTTCCGTTTCTGACGGACAAAAACCGTCAGCAGATGGAAAATCCCCCGTTGAAGGGAATCGGTGGGATTCCGAAGCTGGTTCACGCGAGCCCCCCCGCCCCCTCAGGGGAAAATCTGTTCCGGATTTTCCAAATTTTCCATCTGCTGAATATTGTCAGGGAATTCGGAAAAAAGACATTGTTCCGATGACAATTTTTATTTGTCTTTGTACAGAAGGGAAACGGTAGCAGGCTGCCTCCGGATATTATTCCATATCCGAATGAAAAATATTGTGAATCAGGAACAACCTGATGTTATCCACGAAAATCCCTAAGAACGCCTGGAAAATATATCTCCGCCTGCCTCGGCTGGGATAATGCGTTCTTTCTGGCTTCCTAAGTACCTGATCCCAGACTTCTGAATATGTCAGCGTTTTCACTCAAAGGTTGTTGAAACTTTAAGTATGGCATGATTCCAGCTTATGTCCTCAGCTTTTGACGATGAGAGATTCAGGAGGATCTGAGGTTTTCTGCCGGAAATGCCGACCCCCAGTGAGACCCCTCTGATTACAAGTTCCGGTATTCCGGTAATACTTAACACCTTGTTTGCCCTTGTGTAACGGATGACTGTATCCAGCTTTGACGCATCACCAATATAAATTACAGAAGGTTTTTCAGATGGCAAGTCGGAACTTTCACTCACAATCGCCAATTTTGACCTTCCGATTTTTTCCCCTATTATTGTTTTCATTTCTGCAGCAAAATGGGGATCCTCTATCACATGAATGGAAATATCACCTCCGTTATTTAGTCCTTCGTTAAAAGAGAGAAGCTTCACAAAAATTGCCGCCTGAATTTGTTCCGGAGCTTTTTGAATATCAGCGGCAAATGCCGGGCACACTGACAGTAAGCATGTAATCGCTATAAAAAATTTATCCCATTTATTAAAAATTTTCTGCATAGCACTCCTCCTTTTTTTGTTTGCCAATGGAACCGTTAAAATCATAAACACCGGATCGAAAAATTTTTTTTTACTGATTATAACGGATTTAGGGGAGGCTGGTAACGCCCCATGGGAGCGGCATGTTTTAGACCTGCTGCAAATACAGCGGGCTTAACCGCCCCTCCCCTAATTCCGTCATAATCAGGTTATAATTAAAGATTATTAATTATAAATCAGCAAGTTACCAGAAATACATTAAATGTCAATAGCTAAATTTAATACTCATAAAAATCTGTTTCCTGAATATAACGGATTTAGGAGAAAGCCGGCAATGCTTCGCGGGGGCGGCATATTCGACCGATTGCTACAAATAAGTACCGGTGCGAAAGTTTTTTATATATCTTTTTTCTGCGAACGGCGGAGAAATCCGGGTTTTTCCTTCAGGGGCGGCGGATCATTCCGGGAAAAAACCCGGGTTTCTTCCCGGGCAAATATAAAAAACTTTTGTTCAGCTACTTATGTTCCTCCTGCGGTGCCCGGCGGAGGTCCGCGAACCTGCTGCTACAGATATGCCGCCCCTGCGGGGCTTTCCCGGCCTCCTGCTGACATTGACAGACACAATGAGTCTGAGAAAGAACCGGAGAGGCACGGGAATGTCGGAGAAATGGTTGAGAAGCGTATTTAGGAGTTAGAACCCGGCAGGACCGGAAGGCGCGTGTATAACCTGGAGGAGCGGTGTTCAGTCCGGGAAAGATGTCTGGCTGAAACAGCCGAAAGCAGAGAAGATGCTCCGGGGTTGTTTTAGAAGTTGCTTTGCGAAAAAGCATTTTTCGCACTCCGAATAATATAACTAACCGAGGCTGTTCCGAAAAAATCCGGAGTGCAAAAATTTTATTTTTGCATTTTTGCATCTTTGCATTTGCGAAAAAGCATTTTTCGCACTCCGGATAATATAACTAACCGAGGCTGTTCCGAAAAAATCCGGAGTGCAAAAATTTTATTTTTGCATCTTTGCATCTTTGCATTTGCGAAAAAGCATTTTTCGCACTCCGGATAATATACCGGAAAACCTGTTTATTTTTAAATCAACAGCATTGGGCATAAAAGAAGAGGAATTCCTGAGAATCCCCCTTTTTTTAAGAGGGATTCCCATAATGCCGGAGGAAAGCGCGAAACTCGTCAGAATCAGACATTTCAGATATATCTAAGCAGAAGTTTTATTCAGAAAAGCAAGCACTTGGGAGCAGGTATCAGGAGGGGCCACCAGGAGATGCTCATTGCTTTTTTGTCCTTCCAGGTATTCACCGATGACAAACTCGCTTCCGTCCATTTTATAGAATTTCCCCCCGGCAGCTTCAACAATGATCCATGCCGCCGCGAGGTCCTCGTAAGATTCGTTGGCAATCACAGCGGCCTCGGCACGGCCCATGGCAACATAACATATATGAGCGGCAGTACATCCCATATTACGAATCTTACCTGAAAATCCGGAATTATAATGCCGGTGAAATCGTGAATAGGTAAGGAGAAGGCTTTCATCATTAATATTTTCCTGAGGTGAGACATTTATTTTCTCATTTCCCCGAAATGCATCATGCCCTGCCCGGGCATTAAAAAGATCACCAGTGGAAGGCATATAAAACATTCCGAAAACAGGCCAGAAATTATCAAACAGAGCCAGGGAAATTCCCCATATGGGAATGCCCGCCTGAAAATTGGCAACGCCGTCTAACGGATCATAAATCCATAAATACCGCTTTCCTTCATGGGTGTAGTCTTTATCATCTTCCGGATCGTTCTGAAATATCTGGTGTTCAGGAAAATCAGCATGAAGCCGGGTCTTGAAAAATTCTGTCAGATCAACTTCGGCCTCCGTGATCAGTTCTTCATCAAATTTTACATGAGGCTTGCCTTTGCCATAATAAGAAATTGCTTTCTCACCTGAACGGCGCATTACTTCCATTCCAAACTCAGTCAGCTCTTCTATCCTATGACCATCTAAAGCCATTGTTCCCCCTTCTTACTTAGGGATTTCCCAAAAAATAAAATACCCGAAAATGTGGAAAAGTAGGGTGACCCACCCTACTTTTTTTGTATCAGGTATATTATTTATTTTGAGTTCCCTTATTAAAAAACAGTTATCATAGTCCTGCCGCCCTTCCGGCGCGTTGCACGGAAATAAGAGTATCAGAGAACTGCATTGTCTCACTTGAAATTATGAATTGAAGTTTTGGATTTTCAAAAAATTCCATTAGATTTTATGTAGAACATTAAGTGAAACAATGCACTGATTAAATTGATTAAAATCAATTTAAAACCGATTCTTTGAAAAAATCAGGCTTGCTAAAAAGTGAATCCTGATCATATTAAATTAATTTTACATGAAAAATTCTTGTTTAACAATAAAAATAATATTATAATAAAAAATTTTAATCTTGGAAAGAATCTATGGAAAAAAAAAATGAGCATATTGGTAATCAAAAAAGTAAGTTTCACACTGCTTTAAAAAAAACCTATGACAGATTGGTTAAAATCCGCGGTCAGCCTCGGGAGATTGCTTTGGGATTTGCTTTGGGAATTTTTATTGGGATGTCTCCCTCCATTGGCTTTCAAACTCCCATAGCTATTTTTTTTGCTTCACTTTTGAAGTGGAACAAAATTTCCGCGGCTGTAGGTGTCTGGATATCCAATCCCCTGACAGCACCTGTCATTTACGGCATCACTTATATTATCGGAGCGACTTTGCTTGGCATTAACAATACGAGCAAGCTGTCCGATGATTTTCAGCCGGCCGCTATTTTTGCGATGTTATCCAAAGGGCCTGAAATTATATGGGCCATGATCATCGGGGGAGTCATTATCGGTTTGCCCCTCGCTGTTATGGCTTATTATTTTTGCTATTCGGCTGTCCAAAAGTATCAGGAAGATATCAAAAGAAAATTGGCAAAGCAGAAAGCAAAATTAGCGAAGCAGAAACAAAAACTGGCGAAAAAAAGGGAAGAGCGAAAACAGAAGAAGAAAAAAAAGAAAAAAAAAGATAAAGTGACTTGACGAATATTTATCAATTTTGTATTTATAAAAGTTTATAAAACTTAAAAATCAGAAAGGAGCTACAAAGTTTGGCAAATCATAAATCTGCATTAAAACGCGCGCGACAGAACGAGGTCAGGCGCATTCGTAACAAGGCCTCAAAAACCAGAATAAAAAGTATTCTGAAAGATATTCAGACCGCTGTGGATGAGAAGTCTTCGGAAACTGCTACTGAACAACTCAATATTGCAAAGTCTGCAATTGACAGGGCCGCTAAGAAAGGGGTGATCCACAAAAGGTATGCTTCCCGAAAAATCTCCCGCCTTTCCAAGCTTGTAAACAGGATTGCCGCCTAAGTTAGAAAAAAAATGGAAAAAACCAGGTTTTTTTAAAAAACCTGGTTTTTTTCCCACCGAACCCTGAACAAATACTAAAAATCGCTTGTCAGATGATCATAAGCGGTCTCTGCTATTTTTTCTGATATCACTGAAATGGCCTGTTGCCTGTTATATTCTGTTGTCATCTTGTCAGGCATCACAATGTATGCTTCATGGGCCGAAATCTGTTTTGCTGACCAGATGACCTTGCCATCTGAACTGGTTAATTTCAAAGCAACTACAACCTTAATCTGCCGCTCAAGGGCGGTATGTGATTCCCTGCGGGAAACAGTTTCTAGATTTACAGACTTAATTTCTCCCGCAAGAATCGCCTCGGCACTGTCCCTTCCCGCTAAAACCAATTTCCCGCGTCTGGTGAATTCATCAATAAAATCATTTGCGAAAATTGTTTCCAGCCCGGTTTCAGCCGTTCGGTTTTCAAAGACGGTGATATAAACGCTCTTAATACCACCTGGAAAATTTCCTCCCCCTTCAAATTTGTAGCCGCAGGCTGAAAAAAATATACACAGAAAAAGAAGGAAACTTGAAACTTGAAACTTGGGTTTTGAAATTTGAAACTTGAAACTTGAAACTTGGGTTTTGAAATTTGCAATGTCAATAAAGTATTTCATTTCTCTGATTTCCAATTTGTAATCTATGGCTTATTACCAGCTGATGAAAAATTCACACTTGTTCTTGTTCCCACACCTCACGTCACTGGCCATTAAGTTAAAAATCATCCGGGGTGGCAAAAACCGTTTCCGGCGAGGGCGCAAAAAATAATTTTCGCACTCCGGAAAGCTTAACTTAATGGCGGCGACGCTTCGCGTGGAAATGTCGTTCGGGACGCTTCGCGTCCTGAACGATGGGCAGAATCAGAACGTGAAGTATCCGCACCGGGTTTCCAGTTTCCAGTTTCCAGTTTCCAGTTTCAAACCACGATATTGACCAGTTTTTTCTTAACAACGATTGTTTTTTTAATGGGTTTGCCGTTGATGAATTTTTGAACTTGTTCATTGGCAAGGGCTTTTTCTTTGAGCGCGTCGTCATCCGTGTCCGCGTTGGCAGTGAATCTGCCTCTGAGTTTGCCATTGACCTGAACCACGATTACAAGCTCATCTTTTACAAGGGCATCTTCCCTGTATGAGGGCCAAGATTCCAGGAGGACACTGCCGCTATGTCCCAGGATATTCCAGAGTTCATCAGCAAAATGAGGAACCATGGGGGATAAAAGCAGGGCAACAGATTCCATGGCAAATTTCATCACCCGGGGGGCGTGGGGTGTGTTTTTCTGCTGGTCAGCGTCATACATTGCGTTCACGAGTTCCATGACCGCGCTGATGGCTGTGTTAAAATGAAACCGGTCTTCAATGTCACTGGTCACTTTTTTGATGGTTTCATGAATTTTTTTGTACAAATCACGGATGTCACCTTCCAATTCGTCAGGATTACCGTTAAAAAGTACAGCGTCTTTTGTCAGCTCCGTCCAATCTGAAACAAGCCGCCAGACACGGTTCAAAAAGCGATGCCCCCCTTCAACCCCCTGCTCACTCCATTCCAGGTCTCTTTCCGGAGGTGCGGCAAACAGGCAAAAGAGTCTCGTGGTATCCGCGCCGTATTTTTCAAGCAGGGTCTTGGGGTCAATCACGTTGTTTTTGGATTTGGACATTTTTTCCACGCGTCCCACAACAACGGGTTTGCCGCATTTGGTGCATTGGCGGTTTTCACCGCTTCCTTTTGCTTCATAAGGATAAAGAAAACCGTGTTCAGGGCAGGAAAGGGTTTCTTTGCAGACCATCCCCTGGGTCAGCAGACGGGTAAACGGTTCTTTATATTTGACGAGTCCCAGGTCATTTAACACGCGGGTGTAGTACCGGGAATACAAAAGATGTAAGATCGCGTGTTCCACTCCGCCGATATACTGATCCACAGGCATCCAGTAATCCACAGCCGCCTTGTCAAAAATCCCGTCATGGTAATGGGGGCTGCAATATCGCTCATAATACCAGGAAGACTCCACAAATGTGTCCATGGTATCGGTCTCTCTTCTGGCATCAGGACTGCCGCATTTGGGGCACGTTGTTTTTGTAAAATAATCCAGCGTGGGCAGGGGAGATTTCCCGCCTTCCAGGAGATTGGCATCTTCCGGCAGTACAATGGGAAGGTCTTCCTCGGGAACCGGAACGATCCCGCATTCTTTGCAATGAATCATGGGAATGGGCGCGCCCCAGTATCGCTGTCTGGAAATTCCCCAGTCCCTCAGACGGAAATTGACTGTTTTTTTTCCAAGATTATTTTCATCAAGATACGCTGCAATTTCATCAAGGGCCTTTTTGTTGTCCATGCCGTCAAACTGGCCGGAATTGACCATAACTCCCTGATCGGTATAGGCTTCGGTCATGGCCGCGGGATCAAGTTCCTTATCAGAGGGCTTTACAACAATGATGATATCCAGTCCGTATTTCTTGGCAAAATCAAAATCACGCTGGTCATGGGCAGGCACGGACATGACCGCGCCGGTTCCGTATTCCATCAGCGCAAAATTGGCAGTGTAAATGGGCATCTTTCTGCGAGTCAGCGGATTGATGCAGTATGCGCCTGTGAAAACCCCTTCTTTTTCGTAGCTTTCCACGGCCCTGACAGACCGGTCCTGCAATGCCATACGATCCACAAATGCTGAAACTTCTGCTTCCTGCTCTGTTCCTTTTGAAAGCGTCAGCACAAGCGGATGTTCCGGAGCAAGACACATGAAGGTCGCGCCGAAAACCGTATCTTGCCGGGTGGTAAACACGGTTATTTTTTCATCGGAATTTTCAATGGGAAAATGAATTTCCGCTCCGAAACTCTTTCCGATCCAGTGTTTCTGCATGGTGACGACTTTTTCCGGCCATCCCGGGAGCTTGTCGCAATGAATCAGCAGGTCTTCGGCATAGTCGCTGATACGGAAAAACCACTGGGAAAGCTTTTTCTGACGCACCTGTTTCCCGCATCGCCAGCACATTCCCGCTTCCACCTGTTCGTTGGCAAGAACTGTCTGGCAGGTTTCGCACCAGTTTACAAAGGATTCTTTCCGGTATGTCATGCCTTTTTCGTACATTTTGAGAAAGAGCCACTGCTCCCATCTGTAATATTCGGGCGTGCAAGTGGCAAGTTCCCTGTCCCAGTCATAAGAAAACCCCATGCTTTTGAGCTGGGACCGCATGGTGTCAATATTTTCATAAGTCCATTTGGCCGGGTGGGAATTGTTGGCAATGGCCGCGTTTTCAGCCGGCATACCAAACGCGTCCCAGCCCATGGGATGGAGCACGTTGAATCCCCGCATTCTTTTATAGCGTGCCACAACATCTCCGATGGTGTAGTTCCGCACATGCCCCATGTGAATTTTTCCGGAGGGATAGGGAAACATTTCCAGCAGATAATATTTTTCCTTGTCAGGGTCTTCTTTCACTTTAAACAGTTTTGTCGTTTCCCAAATCTTTTGCCATTTGGATTCAATGGCTTTTGGGCTGTATTTTTCATCCATTATTGTTCAGTACCTTTTTTAAATTTTTTTGTATAGGAAATTATAAAATTTTGCTGTGTACAGGACAAAAAAAGATGAGTAGCAAAGAAACCCGGGTTTTTCCGACGGAGGAAGGTGTCTCGTCCTGGAAAAAAGCCGGGTTTCTTCCCGCACCGCGACTTTTTGTCCTGTACACAGAAAATTCTGACATCTGCTACCTGACCGCAATGATTCTGACGGGTCAGACTGCCGAAGCCCTCCGAGGTTTTAAAAACCTCGGAAGTCTGCCACATGGCCTGAATGGCTATCCGGCTTGTGATGTTTAAATTCTCTGTCAGTCCATAGGAGCCTTATCATAAAATCTGAAAGCAATAAACAGCAGATAAAAAAAATTCGGCAGTGTTCCAAATTTGGACAGAACCCTGTATTTATAAAACTGATTCAGTTGGTTATATATATTTCTTATCCGTTCCTGACAAGACTGTTTAATTTAAAAACAAAATCATTCAGTTGTCGGGCCTGAACATCCAACTTTGAAGCAGCCGAAATAAAGCTTTCAGCATCCGCATTATTTTTCTGTATTAATGTATTGATCTCCTCAGCTATGAAATGAATCTGTTCAATTTCCTGTACCTGCTCATCAGAAGACACACTTACTTTTTCTATAAGTTCGGCAAGTCTTGTATTACTTTCTATCACAATATTAAACGCTTCCGAAGTTTTTTTTATAAGTTCCGCTCCGTTGTCAATCTCAGTCACTGTGTCAACAATCAGATTTTGCGTATCTTTTGCTGCCTCGGTGGTACGCAATGCCAAATTTCTGACTTCTCCCGCGACAACGGCAAAGCCCGCACCAAGTTCACCGGCACGGGCAGCTTTGACAGCAGCATTTAGTGCCAGCAGATTCGTCTGAAAAGCAATTTCATCAATGGTTTTAATTATTTTGCCTGTATCTTCCCCTTTTGATTTGATCCGAGCCATTGCTCTGATGGCTTTTTTCATAGCTTTGTCAGCAGTCCTCAATGCATCTGAGGATTCATTTCTTGAAATTTTGGACAGCCTGGCACTTTCAGCATTCTCTTTTATTTTTGAGGACATTTCTTCCAACGAGCAAGATATTTTTCCAACAGACAAAGACTGGTCCCCGGACCTTTGTTTCAACAATTTGGTCTGAACAGAAATCTGTTCGGAAATCGAATCTGTTTCAGTGATTTCCTGGTTCAGATGATCAGATACGTTGCTGATGGGCTGCACGACTATTATTTTTGATACAAAAAACATTACAACAAGATAAATAACAATCATCACCAGACCGGCTATTATTATGTTCAGCGAAAAAACTTTTGATGTGAAGATTTCCCTGTCAGACTGGGTAAAAACAATATACCAGTCATGCAATATATCCGCCCCCCTGATATTTACCTTACGGGCGATATATGTTTTTTCAATCCCTTCAAATTGTGATTTAAATTCGGTTTTCCCTTTCAGGATATTTGAAAATACCAGGCTTTGCTTTTCCATTGTCTTATCATTTAAGATCAGTGTGGTGTCCGGATGGGAAATGGATATACCCCGATCATCAATAAAAAACATGTAACCAGTTTCACCGACCTTTATTTTTTTTACAAAAAGATCTGTAAAATAGCTCATCTGCGGGGAAACAACTGCCACGCCCACGATATTTCCGTTTTCATCTTTTACAGGCGCGGAGATTACAAAAATAGGATTCCCCCGTAATATGCTCGGATATACCTCACTTATAAAACAATCCTTATTTTCATAAATTTTTTTTATATAACTGCGCTGAGGACCGGCTTTGCCAACAGTTTTGCCTTTGACGGTATCTGTAAAAAACTGTCCGTCTCCGACTTTTATGACTGATCCGTCAACAGATATTTCAACTGTCTTATCCGGAGACATTTTTGACGCAAGCGGCAGATTTTCATAATAATCAAACTGCTTATGAAAGGAAAGCAGAACCTCATGCGCTTCTCTGACTTTTTCAGCATCTTCCGGATCCTTACATGCTTCGATAACATGAGTGTCATTTGCAATAATCTTTACAATTCTTATCTGATCCGTAACCCAGTTTTCCAACGCCGACGCGGTCTGCTGAGTGATCTGATAGCCAAGTCTTTTCATCGTGGAAAGCTGATTTTTATTTTCTATTTTATAAAGAATTAGACAGACGATAATTATAAAACAAATAAAAACAGGAAAATTCCATTTTATAAATCTAAAAGAAATATCTTTCATTTTTAAATATGCTGAATGGGTTCAACTCGTTTTTTGATTTGCGGCACTGGTTCCGTTCAATGGGATTTTCTGGAATACATACAGCCTTGGAGGGGCGCATTTTAACAAGCCCTTTCAAGGCTTTTACAAAATGTTTCCGAGGTGCTGATTGTCAGCTATTTATTGCCTCAAGGATCTCAGTGTTGAAGTGATACATAAGCCGGTCAAGCTCCCAGCCCTGAAGATTTGTCTTTCCTGCCAGTTCCAAATAAAACTTTTCGTGATCATCATATTTCGTAAACGAGACATCCAAGGCTTTGGAAATTTTTTTTATTCTCTCATCAACAGCGACAGATTCATGAAAGTCTTTATCATATATGTCCATCCAGATATTTCTGCCATATTTGTCACCGATGCCGTCAAAAGACTTCATGAATCTGATTTTTTCAGTGCGCCCTTTCTTGGAAAATGCAATTTTGTTCGCTTCCGCCACTCCCCCCCAGCTTTCGATACGATTCAGATTTGAAAACAGCCATTCCGCTTTCTTGCCGGGCATTCTGACTTTCGCATCTCTCAGTACCCTGTCAAAATGCTCCGGCCTTTCTGATTCGTTTACCTCATTTTTCACATAATCGTATGTGACACGCCTGTAGTTGCTTTCTGTGCCGATCAGAGCGTCCCTGCCTCTGCTGTTCCCCATTGTTGAGAAACTCTGAAGTAAAATAAACCACAGAAAATCATCTTTGTCAGCCAATTCTCTCCCGTTTTTCTTCAACTCTTCCAACTGAGTTTTCATTTTGTTTGGCAGATTATTTAAAAATGTTGCCAACCGGTCATATTTGCTTTGATTCATAATGATTCCTTTTGATGGCTGATAACTTTTTCGATCTAATGTTGCCAACCGGTCATATTTGCTTTGATTCATAATGATTCCTTTTGATGGCTGATAACTTTTTCGATCTAATGAATATATTTTTTTATAATTCGGTCAATGACGCCATCTTTTTTCAATTCTATGTCAAAAATCTGCGATCTGTGCAGTTAAATATAACGCTTTGAAATTTAAAAAAACTGTAGGGTGGGTGGAGCGAAGCGGAACCCACCGTTTACTGAATTTCGGTGGGTTCCGCTTCGCTCCATCCACCCTACAAAAATTGTAACCGCACAGGTCGAAAATCTGCCAGAATACGCTGATAATCGAATTCTGTTTTTTTATGGCATGGAATTTATGTGTCCGGTAAGTCAGCGGTTTTCTGATCTGCCGAAATTTCCAAGTCAGAATCGCTTAATTTCAGTCTCTGAATTCTGTATGCAAAAATTCGTGCCGGAAAAAATGACATGACATATTTTTATAAGCTTTTTTTTCAGATATTTCAAGTGTTTTTTATGAAAAATTCAGGGAATGATTACATGAAGAAAAACGAGGCGATGATCTTTGTTTCAGCTTTATGCTCTGAACCATGATTCATAAGATTAAACGATTAACAGGTTTAACATGCTGTAAATTAGGTTGATCCTTTCATTCTGAAAATCCGGGTTCGGCCAATAACCTGCTGAAATGGCCGAAACAAAAATTATGGTCAAAATAGCTGAACACTAAAATTCAAGCTATTCGAACTTATATCTTAACTATCTGATTTTAAATTAACATATTTATTTCGGATCAAACATGCTTTTAGAAATCATTTGACTTGTCATTAACAATTGCATATTCAGACAATAAGCTAATAAAATTGAATAATCATTTTTTGTAATGATTCAGATATTCAGGAGCTGAGAATCAGCAATCATGACCCGGAACGGCCTCGGATGACCACACAAATTTTCCGGCAACAGACTGATTTCATGCCGAATTTTTCTATGGAAGCATTTTCCGAAAAGTTCCCAAAGGATGATTAATTCTGATCCCTGACTCCTGAACAATCACCACTACCCGGCCACGATATTTTTGATGTGTCTCCCTGAATTCATGAGGTTTTGAAAACCTCCCGGGTTTTTAGAAAAGACGCATCAGAATCAGCGGGGTCAGGTACTATTTTTTTTACGAAGGGAAATAAAACAAGTATTTTATGACCAGCAAAATTCTTATCAATGCATTGGACCCTGAAGAATGCAGAATTGCAAAGGTAAAAGATGGTCAGCTGGAGGAGTTCCATACCGAAAGCGCTGCAAGGGAAATTACCCATGGAAACATATACAAGGGAATTATTACCCGTGTGGAGCCAGGCCTTCAGTCCGTATTTGTGGATTATGGGGCGGAACGGCATGGTTTTTTGCAAAAAAACGAAATCCACAGCGACTATTTCCAGGACAATGATTCTGGAGATCATTCCATCAACAACATTGTCAAGCGCGGACAGGAACTTATTGTTCAGGTCACAAAAGATCCCGTTATGAAAAAAGGCGCCGTGCTTACCACCTTTATATCTCTCCCCGGAAGATATATCGTCCTGATGCCCGGAAGCAAGAGCCGGGGCATTTCACGCAAAATAGAGGAGGAATCGGAGCGAACCCGCCTGAAAGACATTATAAACAGTCTTAAATTGCCCGATGGATTCGGCATTATCGTGCGTACCGCGGGAGGAAGCTGCACCAAGGCCCGCATTTTAAGAGACCTGAAATATCTTTTACGGCTATGGAAAAACATCAATAAAAAAGGAATAGATGAAAGCCCTCCTGCTCTTCTTTACAAGGAGCGGACCCTTGTTCTAAGGTCCATACGGGATTATTTTACCTCCGACATAGATGAGGTTCTTATAGATGACGAGGTGGTATATCATGAAGTGAAAGACTTTATTCATATCATATCCCCCAAGCACATGAGAATACTCAAATTTTACAAAGGGGAAAAGCCGATATTTACAAAATATCAGCTTGAAAATCAGATCGCGTCCATATTTGAAAATCGGGTGGCTTTGAAAACCGGCGGCTCTGTTGTCATCGAGCAGACCGAAGCCATGGTCACCATAGATGTCAACTCAGGTAAGGCCATCCATAAGAAATCCATTGAACAGACAGCGTTTCGGGCCAATATTGAAGCGGCCGAAGAGATTGCCCGCCAGTTGCGATTACGGGACCTGGGAGGACTTATCGTTATTGATTTCATTGACATGAAGGATACCAAGCATAAACTGGAAGTTGAAAAAACCATCAAAAATTATCTGAAAACAGACAAAGCCCGGACAAAGGTGGGGAAAATTTCCAAATTCGGTCTTATGGAAATGTCAAGACAGCGAATCCGTCCTTCCATTGAATTCGGCAGTTATGTGCCTTGTAAGTATTGTAAGGGAAAAGGGCTGATCCCCTCCACGGAAACTCTGGGACTCGGGTTTCTCCGCAGACTCCATCTTGAAACCCTGAAAAACCAAGTGTCCGCCATAAGAGGAATTGTACCGGTCGAAGTGGCTGACTATCTTTTAAATAAAAAGCGAAAGGAAATTCTTGATCTGGAACTGAGGCACGAAATCAGTATCAGGATCGAAGGGGACGGAACAATGCGCCCTATGGAAAGCAATATTGTTTCTGAAAAATAAAACATGCTGATATTCAGCATTTCTCTGTCAGGCAGGTATATTTTTAGCAGGACAAAACCTGTATGTGCTTTTTAACAACTTGTAAACACAAAAAAGTTACATTTGTCAGGCAAAAATATGCCAAACAGTATCCGAGGTTGACACCTTTTTAAGGTTGCTGTACCATTTAAAAAAAATTTTGGGGAGCAGGTCAGGGGCTTCAAAATCGTAACTCACAGCCTCCAACCTGTGACATTCAATAAAATGAACAGGAAGGAGGAAATTATTTATGGCCGAAGAACGTAAAACTAAAGGAATTCTGTCAGATAACATCTTCAAAATTATTATTACCTCCGCCATAATTATTACAGCGATTGTTGCAGGTTTGTGGTTCTGGTGGAAGCAACGGCCGGAACCTGTTACAAAAGACATACCTGAAAAAAAAACAGGCACTGTTTCCCGAAAAGTGGCTGAGAAAGCCCCGGAACCTTCAGAATCCCAGCCTGTCATAGATTACGACAAACTGGAAAACGACTCGGAATTCAAGGATATGATGGCAGATCGCAAGGAAGAATACGGGGTTGACAAGGGAGTTGACATGATTGTCAAGTCTGACGAGTCTGTTAAAATCGCGGATACAACAATTCCCATGCGGGAAATTCTGGATAAGATACGTCTGAAAGAAGGCGGGCTTATCGAAGATGATCTCACAGGCAAACCCAAATCTGAAAATGACAAAGGGCAGGAAGCCACAGGTTTTAAAAAAGCCTCTGACGCGCCATTGAAAATGAGCATCACACCTGATCAGAATGTAAAAGTATATGGCATACACGTGGTTCGGCCGGGAGACAACATCTGGAATATACATTTCGAGTTTCTGAAACATTATTTTGAAAAACGGGGCGTAACGGTTTCACCCCGTGCTGACGAACCCACCCTCGGACGCAGTTCAGGAGTCGGGAAACTTCTGAAATTTTCCGAAAAAATGGTTTATATATACAATCTGAAGGAACGCAAACTGGATGTTGACCTTCATCTGATTCATCCGTTGAGCAAAATTGTTGTTTTTAATCTGGGACAGGCTTTTTCCCTGCTGAATCAGATTGATTACAAAAATGTCAGTCGCATCCAGTTTGACGGGGAAACCATCTGGATCCCGGCAGAGCAATAAAAAAACAAAAGTGTCAGGTGTCAGGAAAAACGCTGAAATGCTGATGTTTCTTTGTATGCAGGCGATGCTGACTATTATAATAATCAGGCCGGTGCAGAGAACAATTCTTCTGGCAGAAAAAAGAAATAAGATGCTAACCAACTGATCAGAAATCATAAAATGATCTGCCAAATATCTTAATCCGGAAAAAATTCAAGAAATATTTGACGTGAGCTTTCATTTAAAGTATATCAGCAGCGTTTTTAACAAAGGCTTTTAAATTAAAAAAAGAAACAGAAATTTTTATTTTAAGCTGATCAAATTGTTATAACTCATATAAGAAACCGGGTTTTTTCAAAAAACCCGGTTTCTGTATAAGCTGTTATAATAATAAATTTTAAGGAGGTTTTATCTTGCTGAGTAGTATCGCATATGCAATGGGAGGACAGGGCGGGGCAGCCAGCGGAGCCCAGGGAGGATTCGGACCGTTTATTCCGCTGATCCTTATGTTCGTTATATTCTATTTTCTGCTTATCCGGCCCCAGCAGAAGAAACAGAAAGAACATCAGGAAATGCTCAGGAACCTTAAAAAAGGAGACCGAGTATTGACAAGCGGCGGTCTTTATGGCCGTATTACTTCCCTTGACGAATCTACGTTAACCGTGGAAATCGCAGACAAGGTCAAGGTCAAGGTCAGTCGCGGCTATGTTGCCGGCCTGGCTCAGGCCGCGCAGCCTCAGCCCGCAAAAAGTGGCAAAGCTGATTCGGAAGACTTACAGTCAAAATAATTTGTTATCTCCTAAATTGAGCGGTTTCTGATGGTAAAATCATATTATCTCTTTGAAATTATATCTGATTTATCAAGTTTGATCTTATCATTTGCTGAACAAAAAAAAAGCTTGTGAATTTTTTTGTAAAAAATCTCTCAATTCAGGTGTATGTTATTTGTTATGTAACGATGAAAACCATGTCTGAGTCATATTTCCATTTTTGGTCGGACCGAATTTTTTGAAATTTACAACGCTTCGGAAATTTTAGGAATCACTTATTCAGACATTCATTCTGTATGTTCTGATTCAGGTTTTTTTCTGGCATAAAATTTGTATTTCTGACACATGGCAGCTTTTTGGGTCTGATCTGACCGCATTTTCACCAAAAGCAGCCAATTTTTTTGAACGGACTCTCTTTATCAGGTGTCAGGTTTAAGTGCCGTGAAAAACTGTGAAATTTTCATACCTTGTTGTGATCGGAACATTATAATAGCCAATAACGAATGATGAATATCATTTTATAGAAAATAACCTCCCATATAAAACTTGAAATCATGATGCTGTTGTCAGAATGAGAAACAGGTTTATATGGGAGTTTAAATTTTATAACTGGTATAATTATAAGAGGAACAGATCATTGAAAAATCTTTCACAAAGACTGGTTATTGTCCTTGCGGTTGTTATCGCTGCAATCATTTATATTCTTCCCACGGCAAATCCGAAATTATGGCCCCACAAGAAAATAAATCTCGGGCTTGACCTTCAGGGCGGCATGCATCTTGTTCTTGAAGTGGATACGGAAAAGGCCGTGGAAAGCACCGTGGAAAATATCACCCAGGAAATACGCAGTGTTCTTAAAGAAGAGCATATGGGAAGAAATATTGTCATTGAGCGGGTTGAAAACACCCGGATATCAATCAAAATAAAAAATGGGGATAATATTGATGCCTTTGACAAGGTTTTTGACAGAGAATTCGCAGATCTGCGTATGCTTTCAAGAACTACGGAGAATGACGGCACTGTGAACCTTATGATGGATATTCCTGACAAGGAGACCGAACGGATTAAAAAATCAGCCTCGGAACAGGCCCTTGAAACCATAAGAAACCGAATTGACCAATTCGGTGTGAGTGAGCCTGACATCCGACGTCAGGGCGAAAGGCGAATACTGATACAGCTTCCCGGAGTCAAAGATACCCGGAGAGCCAAAGACCTTATCGGCAAAACCGCCTTGCTGGAGTTCAAACTGCTGGATGAAATAAATGATCCCGCGGAGGCTGAAAAAGGAAAGGTTCCCCGGGGAACCGAACTGCTTTATCAGGTCAAGGAAGACCGGGATACCCGGCGCGTCACAAAAATTCCTTTTCTTGTAAAAAAACGATCTCTTTTAACCGGTGCCTATCTTACGGACGCAAAAGTTGAAATAGACTCTCAGTATAATGAGCCTTATGTTTCCATTAAGTTTGATAAAAAAGGGGCGCGGATTTTTGGAAAAATCACCGAAGAAAATGTGAAAAAACGTCTTGCCATTGTACTGGATAAGAAAGTGTATTCTGCCCCGATGATTCAGGAAAAAATTCCCGGGGGCGAGGCCCGCATCACAGGAAGTTTTTCAGATCAGGAAGCCCGGGATCTTGCCATTGTTCTCCGTGCGGGCGCACTTCCGGCTCCGGTGAACATCCTTGAAGAAAGAACCGTGGGGCCTTCGCTCGGATCAGATTCTATCCGAAAAGGGCTGATGTCCATGTGCGTCGGCTTTGTCCTCGTGATTTTCTTTATGATTATTTATTATAAGCTTTCAGGCGTGATCGCGGACCTTGCGCTGTTCCTTAATATTCTGCTTATTGCCGCGGGTCTGGCCGGTTTCCAGGCGACCCTGACCCTTCCGGGTATTGCAGGCATCATTCTCACCATCGGAATGGCCGTGGACGCCAATGTGCTGATATTTGAACGTGTCCGGGAGGAAATGAACCTTGGCAAAACCCCCCACGCGGCAGTGAATGCGGGTTATGACAGAGCAACCCTCACCATTCTTGATGCCAACGTCACCACCCTTATTGCCGCGCTTGTTCTGTTTCAGTTCGGAACAGGCCCCATCAAAGGCTTTGCAGTCACCCTGAGCCTGGGTGTCATTGCCAGTCTGTTCACGGCTCTTATCATCACACGGCTTGTATTTGATTATTTATTGCTGAAACGAAAGATGAAAACATTAAGTATTTAAAACATTGTGATCTGTTATGCGTCGTCTGTCAGACCAATAAGCAGTTTTATCCATCAGAATTGAGAGGAGTCCATATAGATGCAATTTATAAAACCTGGCATAAACATAGATTTTATAGGTAAAAGAAAAATCGGCTTTTATCTGTCTGTCATAATGATTCTTATTACCATTGCTTCGCTTGTCATTCAAAAGGGGCCCAGATACGGAATTGACTTTGCAGGCGGAACAGTTGTGCAGGTAAAATTTTCTTCCCCTGCAAAGATCAAAGATATCAAATCTGCTCTGAAACGCATAGATATCGGAATATCGTCTGTTCAGTCCTTTGGTGAGGAAAAAGATTATGAATATCTGATTCGGACTGAGGAGGCTGTCACGGGCGAAGGCTTTTCCCAGAAGGTGGAAAAGGCTTTAAAAAATGCAACAGGAAACGGTGCCGAGATTCGCCGGATTGAAATGGTCGGCCCCAAAGTGGGCAAGGACCTGAGAGAAAAAGCATTGAAAGCCATGTTTTATGCGCTGCTTTTCATTACAGTTTATATATCCGGCCGTTTTGAATCAGAATGGGTAAAAAGCGGCATCATGGCAACAGGGCTTATTTTTTGTGTTTATTCTCTCTCAGGCTTTGATGTCAGCATTCCTTTCCTGATTACAGCGGCGCTTGTTATTACCCTCACCCTGTTCTGGTTTCTCAAGCTGAAATACGCCATGGGCGCAATTGTGGCGCTGATTCATGATGTCACGATTACTGTGGGAATATTTTCCATTCTTGATAAGGAATTTTCTCTGGCGATTGTTGCGGCGCTTCTCACCATCATCGGATATTCCTTAAACGATACCATCATTGTGTTTGACCGTATCCGTGAAAACCTGAAAAAATATCATAAAAATCCTTTGGAAATGACGCTGAATAAAAGTATCAATGAGACCCTTAACCGCACGCTGCTGACATCGCTGACAACCCTTATTGTGGTGGTCACGCTTTTCCTGCTGGGTGGCGGAATTATTCATGATTTTGCATTTGCAATGATTATTGGTGTTGCTGTGGGAACATACTCCTCAATATATGTCGCCAGCCCCATATTGCTTACTTGGCAGGCTTATGAAAGACGGAAACAATGATAACAGTGATTTGTGATTTGGAATTTGTGATTTGAAATTCTTGTGATTTGGAATTTGTGATTTGGAACTTGCAATTTGTGATTTGTGGCTTATCCTATTGCTAATAAAAGGACTGCTAATAAATCACAAATCACAAGTCACAAATCACAAAATGAACAAAGCTTTACCATGGTTTGCCCTGAAAAGTGTTCCGGGAATCGGAAATCATTTTTTCAAAAGGCTGTTGGATCGCTTTAAGTTTCCCGCGCATGTTTTTGATGCCTCTTATGAGGAACTCAGCGAAGTGGAAGGAATCACCCATCGTCTGATATCTGCCATTCAGGGACATAAAACGCCGGACTGGGTGAAAAGAGAACTTGATCTTGCAGAACAACAGGGCTATAAAATTGTCACCATGACGGATCCCGAGTATCCGCCCCTTTTGCTTCAACTACCTGATCCGCCGCCTTTTTTATATGTTTACGGAAACCTTGGCAATTCCGCAAAAAGCATTGCTGTTGTGGGATCCAGGAACGCCACGCATTATGGTGTTTCCACAACAATACATTTATGTTCGGAGCTGGCGTCGCTTAAAATCACAGTTGTCAGCGGCATGGCAATGGGAATTGATACCGCTGCCCATGACGGGGCGATCATGGGCAAAGGAAAAACCATCGCTGTCCTGGGAAGCGGTTTGGAGCAGATTTATCCCCGACAAAATCAGAAACTGTTTCATGCGATTGCAGAAAACGGGGCTGTTGTTTCCGAATTTCATCTGAGGGCGGGACCGAAACCGTATCACTTTCCCATAAGAAACAGAATTATCAGCGGAATTTCCATGGGCACCGTTGTGGTGGAAGCCCATCGAAAGAGCGGGGCCCTGATCACAGCACGTTTTGCAGCGGAACAGAACAGGGAAGTGTTTGCTGTGCCGGGAAATATTCATTCATTTAAAAGTATCGGCCCCCATAACCTGATAAAAGACGGGGCCAAACTGGTTTCAAATGTACAGGATATTATAGAAGAAGTTCCGCATCTCATAAAGTCCCACATTGCAAACAAGGATATCAGCCAGAATAAAATATTGGACAGGCTTCCGCCTCTCTCATCAGAAGAGGAACAGGTCTTTGAAGCCCTGGGACCGTATCCGATTCACATAGACGATCTTTCTCGGAAGCTTTCCATGGATTCAGGAAAACTTTCGAGTATATTGTTGCAGCTCGAACTCAGAGGAATTGTGCAACAGGATCCGGGAAAGCTTTTTTCAATAGAAATTAAGAATATGTTTTAGTCAGTTATCAGATGTCAGCGATGAACTGACACCTGACAACTGATACCTGACAACTGATAACTGACAAAAGGATGAGTAGTTGTGAGTAAACCGCTTGTTATTGTAGAATCACCGACAAAAATAAAAACCCTTCAGAAATATCTCGGCAAAGATTACAATGTGGCTGCCACGGTGGGCCACATCAAAGACCTTCCTGCAAAAGAAATGGGAATTGATATCGAAGATCATTTCAAGCCGAAATACAAGACGATTTCCGGCAAGCAGAAGATTATCACATCTTTGAAAAAAGCCGCAGGTGAAGCCACGGACATCTATCTTGCTCCTGACCCGGACAGGGAGGGAGAGGCGATTGCATGGCATGCGGCCGAAATTTTAAAGAAAAAAGAACGCAAATTTCACAGGGTGCTGTTTCATGAACTCACAAAGAAGGCCATTCACGAGGCAATGGCTTCCCCCCAGGAACTTCACCGGAACAAATACGAGGCCCAGCAGGCCCGGAGGATTCTGGACAGACTGGTGGGGTATCAGATTTCCCCGTTGCTGTGGCGCAAGGTGAAAAGAGGACTGAGCGCGGGCCGGGTGCAGTCGGTTGCGGTCCGAATTATCTGTGAAAGGGAGCGGGAGATACATGCGTTTGAGTCAGAGGAATACTGGTCTGTCACTGCGTATCTTGAGGGCGATGTTCCGCCTCCGTTTATGGCAAAGCTGACAAAAAAACAGGGAAAAAAGATTCATATTCCCAATGAAGCCGAAGTCATGAAGATTTTAAATGAGTTGTCCGCGGAAAAATTACTTGTGGAAAAAGTGATTAAAAAGACCACAAAACGAAATCCGCTTCCTCCGTTTATCACGAGCAAACTCCAGCAGGAAGCCATCCGAAAGCTCAGGTTTTCCGCCAAAAAAACCATGATTGTGGCCCAGCAGCTTTATGAGGGAATTGAGATTGAAGGGGGCGAGCCTGTGGGGCTGATCACCTACATGCGTACGGATTCCACCCGAATTGCCCAGGAAGCTGCCGAAGAAGCCCTTGGGCTGATCCGGGAGCGGTTTGGTGAGGAGTATGCCATTCAGAAGCCGAGATTTTTCAAAAATCGCAAAAAAGTTCAGGATGCCCATGAGGCCATACGTCCCACATCGGTTTTTAATACTCCTGAAAAACTCGCGTCCTATCTTTCCAAAGACCAGCTCAGTTTATACACCCTTATCTGGCAGCGGTTTGTCGCGTCCCAGATGAAACAGGCGCTGATTAACAATAATTCTGTAACTGTCAAGGCTGGTTCCTATTTGTTCAACGCAAGCGGTTCCACGATAAAATTTCCCGGTTTTATGGCACTTTATATGTCTTCGGATGAAGAAAATGAGGATAAGTCAAAAATTCTTCCCGAACTTTCCCAGGGCATGGAACTGAAGCTGAACAAATTTGACCCGAAACAGCATTTTACCATGCCAAGACCCAGGTTTTCGGAGGCCTCGTTGGTGAAGGAGCTTGAAGAAAACGGCATTGGCAGACCCAGCACCTATGCGACAATTTTATCCACCATAAGGGAAAAAGGATATGTGGAGTTTGTCAAAGGGTCTTTCAGGCCCACTGAACTGGGGTTTATTGTAAATGATCTGATCGTGGAAAGCTTTCCGGATGTGTTTAATGTTGATTTTACTGCCAAAATGGAGGATGATCTGGATCGTATCGAAGCCGCGGAGGTGGATTCTTTAAAGGTTCTGAACGGGTTTTACACGCCTTTTAAGAAAGAGCTGGATATGGCTTCGGAGACCATGCTGAGTATGAAAGGCGTCGGGTTTGCCACAGATATTGACTGCCCCGAATGCGGTAAAAAGCTTCATGTCAAGGTCGGTAAAAACGGACATTTTCTTGCGTGCAGCGGATATCCGGATTGTAAGTACAGCAACGATTATACCCGGGACGAAAAAGGGCGGATCCGGCCTGTTGAGATATCCCATGAAGAGGTCGGGGATAAGGTTTGTGAAAAATGCGGAAAGCCCATGGTGGTGAAACGTGGGAAATATGGCACGTTTCTTGCCTGTAGCGGCTACCCGGACTGTAAACATACGCAGTCCACAGACTCAAACAACGGGGGACAGGCAACAGGAATCAAGTGTCCGAATGAGGGCTGTGACGGGGAACTGGTTCAGCGAAGATCCAAACGGGGGAAAGTCTTTTATGGTTGCAGCCGTTATCCGGATTGCACTTTTGCCATATGGGACAAACCCGTGGATGAGGCATGTCCGGCCTGCGGCGCGAGCTTTCTGGTTGAAAAGTCTTCCAAAAAGGAAGGGACGTTTCTGGCCTGCCTGAATAAAGACTGCGGGTTTAAGAAAAGTGCATAACATCAGTTAAAAAGCGTATGTCAGACTTGCAAAGTCTTCGACCCTCTTTAACTGCTTGAAAATTTTTGTTCAGACCTTTTAAATATTAAGGGGGAATCCCACCATGTAACAACATTGGCCTCGGATGCCCCCTTTCTTCACACAGAAAATCAGAACCTAAGGCCCATACCTATCGTATAAATGAATCTGCCGTCGGAAAAAGCGTCATCCCACTCATCATAATCTGTTTCAAGCAGGATTTCATACTCCACCATCGTTGTAATAAAAGTTGTGTCGCTGATAAAATATTTCAAACCAACTTCGGGACAGGCAATAAAATCACTGTCTATCTCATCACCGTAGCGGTAACCGAAATTAACCCCGACGAATGCTGTTAACGGCTCCAAAATTCCTTTCAGTCCCAGATCATCCATGTAGCGGTCCGCTGCAATACGGCTTGAGCCAGCCCAGTCGGTCTCACCATCACCACTGTCAGAAAAGCTCAGGCCCTGGCGAAATGCAATCTCAATATTATCCTTGATGAAATAGCCCACACTGGCCTGCATGGAAATTACCGCATTATCAAAATCATTTTCGCTTTCACCGCTTCCGCTGAGGGTGAATGTCCGGTCTTTTGCTTGGAAACTTCCGGCATTGGCAGCCACCGGCAGGATCAGCAGTCCCACCATAATAACCATAATCAATTTTTTCATCTTTTTCTTTCCTCCTTCAGTTAAAAAATATAAAGTTAATATATAATGAGCAAAATTAACAGGTTTGCTCTTGATACCAGGCAGCGTGTTTTTTCAGATATTCAGCGTCATGTCCCTTATGTCTCCTGTGTAGGTATAACACTTATTTTTCACAATGATAATCGGATAATTCTTCGTTGCCATTTTGATATTTTCTTTATCCATATATATGCATAAAAGCAAACTATCATTTTCAGATAATATTTCAAGTCCGGACATGCCAGCATACTTTCAAAATGGATTCAAAGGGTTATATTTTTTATATTCAGGACCGGAACATCACCCTGAAAAGCTTGCTATGCAAATTTTATATTGGGATTGATTCATATTGTTTTACTGAAGTGCTTTTCCTGGCTCTGTCTATGGCATCTGCAACATCACTTACTTCCGCAGAAGTAATTGATTCTTCATAAAATAATTTCATTTTGGCAACATTTTGGGCATCAAAAAACCATAACAACGCTGTCAGCGGAGATATCCAGGGCGGGTTATACTCTGTTTTCGGATGAACAGACACCTTTCCATAAACACCTTCCATTGATGCCAGTATTGTGCTGATGATGATACTTCTTTTTATGGGTTCAGTCTGATGAAAAATATAATTCATTGCTGAAATAAATTCATTCCCTGGTTTTTCAGCTCTGTTTAATACTGATACCCCGATCAGGGCATTTTCTTTCATCAGATCAGATATTCTGTTTAATGCCTGAGCATGTGAAACTTCATTCGCCGCACCTTCCGTGCCAAATGCAGTACAAACATAAATCTTATCTGAAGCATCACACAAACTGGCAGATATTACGGAAATTGAATCCATGGAAGGTGTTCCCAGATCATATTCATCTCCTCTGAAAATACCATCCACGCCCCCGTCAACACAGAATACCGTATCAATATTGAATTTATTTATCAGATAATTATAACTGGTCAAAGTGGGGCGTACTCCCCCGTGTGCAATACACCATACTGATTTGTTAATCCCTTTGCTTTTATACCATTTTGATAAAAGCAGTTCCGGGAAATAATCTGAATTTGGGAGAACAGAAGTGCTGTCTGTTTCTAATAATCTTTTATTATGCCATGTCGCATTTTGAATTTCATTCAGATTTGTAAATGAATAATTTGCGATCAGCACTTCGCAGCCTTGTGACTCCAGTTCAAGAACTATTGGCAGCCCGCAAAGAAAATCATATCCGCCGCCAGCTCCCGCGACAAGAATTCTTTTTTTGTTGTCAATTGTAAAAGGTAAGATACTCAAATGTAATTTCCTTTTTTCGCTGTTTTGCCTAACGAACATGATCAGTGACGACCGGGGGCTGACAAGACGTTTCAGAAAAGATTCGCTCCCGCCACCTCGAGTAAAAAGGGGGTGTTACCCCATACACATCCGGATAAGTCTAAAAGTGTTGACCTTTCAATAAAATTAGCAGGTTATTTGTTTTAATATCAGGGGAATCCTGCCAAAATACAGGTGTAAATAAAATCTGTTTAAATTTCAGAGTGTTAATCTAAAAAGTCAACACTTATAGACTTATGCGTATATTCCAAGGATTCCTTTACCATCATCCCAAGCTTTTTTTATTTCATATTTTACCCAATTCCTGCCCGCCGTCTTTTCACCAATGAGAACAATAGCGACTGATTTTTCCTTTAATTGGTTATCAATCCATTTTTGAATAACCTTATTCCCCCCTCTTTTAATCTGTTCCCAATCATTATCTGAAGCAGGTCTGTTACCTTCAAATACACCCATATTTCTTACTTGCGATGCACGCCAGTTATCCAGTTTGTAGTGAAAACTATAAAATGCTCTTCTTTGCATAATAATTTTCCTTCTGTTTTAAGTTAACTGCCTAATGTTTGAGCTGTGGGGCCACGGCTCTTTATAAGCAAATTATCAGCCATTTTGTCCGCCTGATTTAACATCTTCGATAGTTGGTAAACTTTCTGTCTCAGCATTTCGGACCAATCTGCGGATGTGTTCAACTTCAGAAAAATAGTTATCAATTTGTTCGTGTTCGTCTTTGCCCAATGTATGTGGTCGGTCTAAAAGGCGCCTGTATAGATCATAAAATTCTGATTCGCCATGACGAAAGGCTTTCATTCCATCGGCTACTTTTAAACCTTTGTGAAAACTTAGCGCTAACGCAACATGACCAGAGACAAGAACTATTAGCAATTTGGAATACTCCGGAGTTGATGATGACTCCGGGCTTAATGAAGCAATGATAGGCACCGCCCAAGCTGAAAGAATTGTCCAAATAACACAGTAGTAATGGAATGAGGTATATGTTTCAGCCCGTTTTTTCCAAAAGCCTAATGTTCCTATTAATCGTGAATAATGGTCAGACAAACGTTGTTTGTTTTGCTCACTGAAATGAGGACAACTTTCAAATGATACTCCACCAGGATTTAATTTGACACCAGCAATAATATTCTTGATAGTTGGTATCAATGTAATCAACGCTATGGATAGATAACCCCAAAATATTGTTTTGTATATATCCATAATTCCCCTAATAGTTAACTTAGATTATGCTGAAAAACATCCGCATATGAAGCACATACACTTTTGGTTTTTCCAAGCATAGGAATTGCAATTTTGAGAAATGCTGCCCTCCGTCGGTCCCTTCTGAGAAATTTCACAACCGAAAAAAAATTTTTGTCCTATGCTGACAGTTTTTTACAAAAAGAACGTCCGTAAAACCCAAAGTTGAAAGACTGTATAATTCAATGTTCCCAGTTACCTGATAATTTTGGTTTATTATCCGGGCAGATAACATAAAACCCGCGTGCAATCAAGAGAATAATATCACCAGAGAATTTATTCAAAACGTTAAGAAACATAGCCAACGCCATTAAAATATTTATAAAATTAAAAGGAAAGTCGGTCTGTTAGTCATAAAATTCTATGTAACCTTCTGTGTTTAATAAAAATCAGGAGAAAAAAACTTGATAATCCGAATCTGAAAAATAATTCTTGAATTTTTTGTATCCTTATAATATTAGATATTATCTTCAGCGTCAGAGTTTTTTTGAATGAAAATTGCATTGCTTGTTTTTTAGTGATCTGAGTTATTGTAAAAGTGATTTTTTTTAATTTTGAAACAAAAACAAAAATCTTGTGAAATAAAATCAGCATCTAATTATGATATAATTTATATACATCCGACGACCATAAAAAAGGAGAGCAATATGCCCTGTCAGCCCCTTAGTGATCTTCACATATGGAAAAAGCTGAAGCAACATGCACAGCTTATTGATCAGCCTGAAAAACATTTAAGAAATCTTATCAGGGAAAAAGGGAGGCTGGAAAAATTTTCTTTAAAAGATGCTGGCATATTTTATGATTTTTCCCGCCAGAGAACAGATGAAAAAACTTTGGAACTGCTGCTCGAACTTGCTGAAACAAGAAAACTGAAACATCGGTTCAAAGCCATGGTCAGCGGGGAAAAGATCAACAATACAGAAAACAGGGCCGCCCTTCACACAGCATCGAGAGACTTTTCAAGTCATCCTGTTGTCTCGGATGGCAAAGATGTCATGCCTGAAATCAGAAGGGTGAGAAATGAGATCAGCGCATTTGCGGAAGATATTCACTCAGGAAAAATAACCGGATCAACTGGCAAACGATTTAAAGATGCGGTGGTCATCGGCATCGGCGGTTCATATCTTGGCACAGAATTTGTCTCCGAGGCGTTATATGCTTTTGCTGATAAAGATATTGAAATTCATTATCTTGCAAATGTTGACATTCATAATTTCGGAAAAATTGTATCCCGCACTGACCCTGAAACCACTTTGTGGATTGTTATTTCAAAAAGCTACACCACCGCGGAAACACTGGCAAACACAAAACAGGCTTATGCCTTTATGGAGGAAAAAGGCATTGATCCTGCAAAGCATGTTGTCACCGTCACCAGCAAGGGAAGTCCCGGAGATGATCCCTCAAACCCTGTGCTTGCCTCTTTTCATATGTTTGATTTTATCGGCGGCAGATACAGCGTCACCTCTGCCGTAGGCGGTGTGCCGCTCAGTCTTTTCCTGGGATATGACCGGTTTGAACGCTTTTTAAAAGGCGCGGAAGAAATGGACAATCATGCCAAAAATGCGCCCGCGAGTAAAAATCTTCCCCTCATTGCCGCCCTTATCAGTATCTGGAACAACAATTTTCTGGGGTATCCGGCACAGGCCATTATTCCTTATGCAAGTCCGCTTTGCAAACTAGCCCCCCATGTTCAGCAGCTTTACATGGAGAGCAATGGCAAATTCGTTACAAAGGACGGAGAGTTTTTGGATGAATCCGCGGGCCTTATTATTTTCGGAGAACCCGGCACAAATGCGCAGCATTCCTTTTTTCAGATGGCGCACCAGGGGCGCCCGTTTCCCATTGATTTTATCGGCGTGATCAATCCCCAGTACGAACAATTTCAGTCTGAGTCAAAGGGCGTGACAAATCATCAGGAGCTATGGGCAAATCTGATTTCACAGCCCATGGCCCTCGCTGTGGGAAAAGAAGATACAAACACGGCCAAAGCTTTTCCTGGGAATCGGCCTTCCTCAACCCTCCTCTTAAATGATTTGTCACCAGAGAACATTGGCCGTGTGCTTGCTTTTTATGAAGCAAGAACAGTCTTTGAAGCCTTTGTATGGGACATCAACCCCTTTGATCAGTTTGGCGTGGAACTTGGCAAGACACTTGCTTCCGATATCAGAAAAGAGATGGCAGTAAAAAATAATAACAAAGAACATCATTTTGATGAGATGAATCCGATTGCCAGATTTTATGCGGATACGCTGTTTTCAGGCAGCTTTTAATATATGAATGAAGTCGGTGAAGTTCTTAACCATTTTTTAACCAACCTTAAAGGAGGATTAAAATGAAACTGGTAAAGGGATTTTTCGCACTGATCACCATTATGGTTGTTATGAGTATGGCCGGAACGCCATGGGCCGGGGACATGGAACAGATTGATATCAACAAAGCTTCTGCAAAAGAGCTGACCCAGTTCCAGAAAGCAGGCCCGTCCATTGCCCAGAGAATTGTGGATTATCGGCAGGAAAAAGGAGCTTTTAAAAATCCTGAAGATATCACAAAGGTCAGGGGGATTGGTTCCAAATTTTTTGAGTTAAACAAAGATCGGATTGTCGCTGGACAATCCAAAGAGACCCCTGCTGAAATTAAAAAGGCAGTTCAAATCAAGAAAAAAGCTGTCGAGATTAAAAAGGAAGCAGTCGAAGCCAGGCAGGAAGCAGTTGAGATTAAAAAAGAAGCGGCTGAAATTAAGAAGGATGCAACCGAAGTTAAGGATAAGACATCTGAAATTAAACTTGGAAAAATTGATATCAACAATGCGTCTGCCGAAAAACTGACTCAGTTGCACAGGATAGGTCCCGCAATTGCTAAAAAAATAGTTGAATACCGGCAAAGCAACGGACCGTTCAGAACGCCCGGGGATATTGTAAAAGTAAGCGGCATTGGTCCCAAAACATTTGAATTAAACAAAGACCGGATTGTCACTGGACAGATAGAAGCCATAACTTCTTCGGTAAAAAAAGTTTCTGAAATAAAGACGGTATCCGAAGTCAGTAAAATATCTGAGGTAAAGACGGTATCCGAAACCGAGGGAGAATCCAAAGCCGAAAAGATATCCGCCGAAAAGCAAATTGAAGAAAAAAAACAGGGTAAGAGTGAGCATAAGGGTCAGCACAAGAAAAACTAAAAAAATTTGTCAGTGGATTTATAAAAACAAATCCGTCGGAGGAGTGCCAAACTTACAGTTTGGCATTCTTTCCAAGCTGTGTACAGGACAAAAAGTTGCGGTGCGGGAAGAAACCCGGCTTTTTTCTCCGAATGAGGCACCTTCCGCCCTCGGAAAAAGCCGGGTTTCTTTGCTGAGTTTGGCAGTTATTCTAAGCTGTGTACAGGATAAAAATTGCGGCGCAGGAAGAAACCCGGCTTTTTTCTCCGAATGAGACATCTTTCCCCGTTGGAAAAAGCCGGGTTTCTTTGCTTTGCTGCTCATCTTTTTTGTCCTGTACGCGGAGATCCATGTAACACTATACTTTAAAAGAAAAAAACAAATGCAGGAAATACAATTTAATCAGGGATTGCTGAATTTTTTAAAGCAATCTCCCACGCCGTTTCATGCGGTCACACAAATTTCAAACATACTGGAGAAGGCTGGATTTATCCGCCTGTCCGAATCTGATGCCTGGAACTTGCAAAAAAGGCATCGCTATTTCGTCACCCGAAACGATTCATCTGTTATTGCTTTTACATTGGGGTCATCGAATTTACCCGAGACAGGTATTCGCATGGCAGGTGCCCACACAGACAGCCCCTGCCTCAGAGTCAAGCCTCAACCGGAAATCGTCAACAAAACCTATTTGCAATTAGGCGTCGAAGTCTATGGCGGCGCATTGCTCAACCCCTGGTTTGACCGTGATCTGTCCCTGGCAGGGCGGGTGAGTTATTTATCCAAAGACAAGACTCTCAAAAACGCCATGATTGACTTTGAAGGTCCCATCGCAGTCATTCCGAGTCTGGCAATACATTTCGACAGAGAAGCTAACAAAAAACGGACCATTAACGAACAGACTGATCTTCCTCCGATTTTATTGCAGGTTTCCGATCAGGAAAAACCCAATTTCAGGGAAATCGTATTACAGCAATTAAGAAAACAATATCCGAATATTGACGCAGAATCCGTGCTGGAATATGAACTCAGCTTTTACGATACACAACCCCCGGGTTATGTGGGAATAAACCAGGACTTCATCGCCAGCGCCCGCCTGGATAATCTGCTGAGTTGCTACACGGGCCTGATGAGCCTGACACAAGCGGATAAAAATGCCTCGTGCCTTTTGGTTTGCAATGATCACGAAGAAGTTGGCAGTGTTTCAACATCCGGTGCCCAGGGGCCATTTTTAGAATCCGTGCTGAAACGCGTGTGCCCTTCCCCGGAAGACCTGGGCAGAACCATTGACCGCTCTGTGATGGTTTCAGCGGACAACGCTCACGGGGTGCATCCCAATTATGCCAATAAATTTGACGACAATCACGGCCCTATTTTAAATCAGGGACCTGTCATCAAAATCAATGCCAAACAACGCTATGCGTCCGACAGTCATACAGCAGGGCTATTCCGCTATCTTTGCCAAAAAACTCAGGTTCCGGTACAGACCTTTGTCATGCGGAGCGACATGGCCTGTGGAAGCACCATTGGCCCTATAACGGCCGCTAAAATCGGGATAAAGACTGTGGATGTGGGCGTACCCACATTTGCCATGCACTCTGTCCGTGAACTGGCAGGCGCAAAAGACGGATTTTATCTGTATAAAGTCTTAAAGCTTTTTCTGAGTTCGGAAACAACAAATTCCAAATGACAAATAACAATTTGATCTTGTTGCTCTCGTTCCCACGCTTTTGTTGCTCTCGTTCCCACGCTTTGCGTGGGAATGCAGAAGGGACGCTTCGCGTCCCGGAATCTGTCTGCCGCACACGACGCAAAGCGTCTGGAAGGCATTCCCACGCAAAGCGTGGGAACGAGGAAATTTGCCGTTCGCCCTCTGCTTTCCGACAGGACAAACACGAATTTCAGAATTAAAATACTTAACACCTAACACCTAACACTTAACACTTAACACTTAACACCTAACACTTAACACTTAACACCTAACACCTAACACCCAAAAAAAAAATGCCCTCAGTAACTTATCAGGATTACCCCAAAGAACCCGTAGTTTTGGACAACCTCTCCAAAAAATTCATGAAACAATCAAAATTTGTTCCTCTGGAATTAGAAAATAATACCCTCCGAATCGCCATATCCGAACCCGAGGACGTTTATACTATTGACGCCTTAAAATTCGCATACAGTCTCAATATCGAGGCATACAAAGGCAAGACAGAAGATATCATCGAAGCCATTGAAAGGCTATACGGAGCCGGAAGTCAGTCCATTGAAACCATCATAGAGGAAGCAGGCAAGGATATTTATGAAATAGCGGCTGAAGGAGAAACAGATGCGGATCATCTGCGAGACCTTGCCTCGGAGGCACCCATTATTCGCCTGGTCAACCGGCTGATTCTCAATGCCGTGGATCAGACCGCCAGTGATATTCATTTTGAGCCGTTTGAAAATGAATTCAAGGTGAGATACCGCATTGACGGAGTATTGCATGATGCGGAATCTCCGCCGGCCCGTCTTCAGGCCGCGGTCATTTCCAGAGTCAAGATCATGTCCAAACTGGATATTGCGGAACGGCGTCTTCCCCAGGACGGCAGAATCAAGCTCAGGATAGGAGACCGGGAGATTGACTTCCGGGTGTCCACTGTTCCCACACTTTTTGGCGAAAGCCTTGTCATGCGGATATTGGACAGAGAGACGCTTATTCTCGATTTTGAGAAATTAGGCTTTTCCCACGATGTTCTTTCCCAGTATGCGGAACTGACGTCACAGCCTTACGGAATGATACTCGTCACCGGTCCCACAGGAAGCGGAAAAACATCAACACTCTATACCACCCTTGCCAAAATTAATTCTTCTCAGAATAAGATTATCACCCTGGAAGACCCTGTGGAATATCAGATGCGGGGGATCAACCAAATTCAGGTCAATTCCAAGATCGGCCTGACATTTGCCAATGGGTTACGCTCCATTGTCCGCCAGGACCCTGACATTATACTGGTGGGAGAAATCCGAGACCGGGAAACAGCCGAGATTGCCATACAATCCGCTCTGACCGGACATCTGCTTTTCAGCACGTTGCACACCAATGACGCGACCGGTGCCATCACACGCCTTCTCGACATGGGCGTGGAGAATTTTCTTTTAAGCTCCACATTGCTGGGAATTCTCGCACAGCGACTTGTCCGGGTGATCTGCCCCCGTTGCAAAACAGAGATCAGACCGGATGAGAAGCTTTTAAGATCAATGAAATTAGGCCCCGGAGAAGTATCCAAAATCCGATTCTTCAGCGGCGAGGGGTGTGAGGAATGCAGATATACCGGTTTCAAAGGAAGAACAGCCATTTTTGAATATCTTTCCATAGATGAGGATATTCGGAGAGAAATCATTGAACACTCAACCGCTGAAAAAATCAAAAAAACAGCTCTTAAAAAAGGAATGATGACGCTGAGACAGGATGGGTGGCGAAAAGTTAAGGAAGGCGTTACCACAATCCCGGAAGTGCTGAGAGTTACGCTTGAGATTTAGACTTTTTTCTCATTCTCATTCTTACGCCTCACTCCGTGAAGTCGTTGCTATTGCCCTAATAATAATTTGAAATGATTATAAAAGTATGTTTAAATTTGGCTTTTAAAAAGGACTTTTCGGTAATGTTGAAGTCTTTTGATATAAAAAAGTAAAATGTTATCGTTTTTTTGAGCTTGTTGGCATTTCAGGGATTGTCAGAGATTGACCATTCTCTCGGAACAGCAAAAATGAAGAATAGATCAAAATGAAAATTCCAAGTTTCAGGTTTTACAAATTTCTTATTTGATCATATCAAAATTAAAGAAAGGGAACAATTATGGGAAGCATCACTGTTTTGGATCTTGACGGAGCCGATGATTATATCGAGGTTCCTTACGAGGTATTGCTGAACCCGTCTCAGTTCACTGTGGAGGCATGGGTCAAAGTCGAAGGCGGAAGCGGAGGATGGCGTTCGCTTGTGACTTCTCGTGACATATCTCCCACAAGGGGATATATAATTTATGCCAGTCCGTCAAACAACTGGCAATTCTGGGTGGGCTGCGGTCCCTCGTCATGGCAGAGCGTCATAGGTCCTGCTGTGACATCAGACTGGACCCATCTGGCAGGTGTCTGCGACGGTTCACAGATAATTTTTTATGTGAACGGACAGCACGTTGGATCAAAAAGTGTTTCAATGGAACCGAACACGGCCAGACCCCTGCGTATCGGATCTGGCAATACGGAAACAAGTCCGGCATACTTTTTTAATGGTAAAATCGGTGAAGTTCGTGTCTGGAACAGCGCCCGCAGCCAAGCCCAGATACAGGCAGCCATGAACAGCCGGATAAATGGAAAGGAAGAGGGTCTCGCAGGCTGCTGGAGACTGGATGAGGGGCAGGGGAACATCGCCAATGACCTGACCGCCAATGCCAATCATGCTGCTGTCAAAGGCGGTGCCATATGGAAAGTTGTCAGTGATCTCCAACTGGAGCAGGCACCTTCACCCATAATGGTCATAAAGCTCGACGGAACAGACGACTATGTAAAAGCAGAAGGGTTCCAATGGCCCGAGGGCGGACCCGTGACGATCGAGTTCTGGAACAAAACCGGGGCCGCCGATCTCAAATATTCCAGTGCCTTCAGTGTCGGCAACCAGGACAATCCGAATCGCTTTCAGGCCCATGCACCCTGGGACAACCGCATTCTCTACTGGGATTACGGGCATTGCGGGGGAACCGGAAGGGTGTCCGTGGACTACTCTCCCCACCTGGACAAATGGACCCATGTGGCCCTGGTGTCCGAGGGAAACGGCGGGAGCTTCATGGGGATATACCTCGACGGGGAGCTGGTCGCATCGAGCCAGAACTCGGACGGGCCGGACATTCCGCTTTCAGGACTCTGGATCGGATGCTGGACGAACAAATTCCATAAAGGCGGCATGGCCGAATTTCGTATTTGGAACAGGGTCCTTGCCCAGTCGGAAATTCAGGCGAACATGAGCCTCCCTCTGATAGGAAACGAGCTGAATCTTGCGGGCTACTGGCCCCTCCGCGATGGCTCGGGCATGGACTTCGGCCCAGGTGCCAGCAACGGTCAGATTTCCGGAAATCCCGGAACCGTGCCGTTTGACAAGGTTCGGGCTCTGACCGAGGAGGTGCCGGCTCTGACGGCGCTGAAGCTCGACGGGCAGGACGATTATGTGGATCTGGGAGGAATTGACTTTGCCCGGGGGATTACACTGTCGAGGCATGGTTTGCCACCGCCGGCAGTTACGAGGATGTTCTCGCTGGCACGGTCGCCGGCACCCACGGCGTCCTTCTCGAAATCAACAAGGCCGGGCAGGTGCGCTATCTTCACCGCTCACCCCCGGGAACCAACAACATCGAGATCCGTTCCGAAACCGCCTTCAATGACGGGGAGTGGCACCATGCGGCATGTGTCAGAAGCGGCGCGGACATATTCCTCTATGTTGACGGCGAGCCCGCAGGCCGGAACTCGGGCGCGAAGGACTTTGACAAGGCAATAGATATGGTTCTGGGCAGGCTGGGCGTCGCACGGAGCGAGAGATACTTCGGAGGCCCCCTGGCCGAAATCCGCATCTGGAGCAAAGCCCGCACCCAGTCGGAAATTCAGGCGGACATGACCCGGACCCTGACAGGGAGCGAGCCGAATCTCCTGAGCTACTGGCCCCTGACCGAGGGCTCGGCCGCGGATATCGGTCCCGGAGGCAGCCACGGCCAGATTCACGGAAATCCCGGAACCGTGCCGTTTGACAAAGTTCGGATTCAGACCGGGGAGATGCCGCTTCTGACGGCCCTGAAGCTCGACGGGCAGGACGATTATGTGGATCTGGGAGGAATTGACTTTGCCCGGGGGGATTACACCCTCGAGGCATGGTTTGCCACCGCCGGCAGTTACGAGGATGTTCTCGCTGGCACGGTCGCCGGCACCCACGGCGTCCTTCTCGAAATCAACAAAGCCGGACAGGTGCGCTATTTTCACCGCGCCCCTCCGGGAACCAACAACATCGAGATCCTTTCCGAAACCGCCTTCAATGACGGGGAGTGGCACCATGCGGCATGTGTCAGAAGCGGCGCGGACATATTCCTCTATGTTGACGGCGAGCCCGCAGGCCGGAACTCGGGCGCGAAGGACTTTGACAAGGCAATAGATATGGTTCTGGGCAGGCTGGGCGTCGCACGGAGCGAGAGATACTTCGGAGGCCCCCTGGCCGAAATCCGCATCTGGAGCAAAGCCCGCACCCAGTCGGAAATTCAGGCGGACATGACCCGGACCCTGACAGGGAGCGAGCCGAATCTCCTGAGCTACTGGCCCCTGACCGAGGGCTCGGCCGCGGATATCGGTCCCGGAGGCAGCCACGGCCAGATTCACGGAAATCCCGGAACCGTGCCGTTTGACAAAGTTCGGATTCAGACCGGGGAGATGCCGCTTCTGACGGCCCTGAAGCTCGACGGGCAGGACGATTATGTGGATCTGGGAGGAATTGACTTTGCCCGGGGGGATTACACTGTCGAGGCATGGTTTGCCACCGCCGGCAGTTACGAGGATGTTCTCGCTGGCACGGTCGCCGGCACCCACGGCGTCCTTCTCGAAATCAACAAAGCCGGACAGGTGCGCTATTTTCACCGCGCC
This sequence comes from Desulfonema magnum, assembly GCF_017377395.1. Taxonomy (GTDB): domain Bacteria; phylum Desulfobacterota; class Desulfobacteria; order Desulfobacterales; family 4be13; genus Desulfonema_C; species Desulfonema_C magnum. Next base: position 4,151,803 of record NZ_CP061800.1, read on the forward strand.
CCTCCGGGAACCAACAACATCGAGATCCGTTCCGAAACCGCCTTCAATGACGGGGAGTGGCACCATGCGGCATGTGTCAGAAGCGGCGCGGACATATTCCTCTATGTTGACGGCGAGCCCGCAGGCCGGAACTCGGGCGCGAAGGACTTTGACAAGGCAATAGATATGGTTCTGGGCAGGCTGGGCGTCGCACGGAGCGAGAGATACTTCGGAGGCCCCCTGGCCGAAATCCGCATCTGGAGCAAAGCCCGCACCCAGTCGGAAATTCAGGCGGACATGACCCGGACCCTGACAGGGAGCGAGCCGAATCTCCTGAGCTACTGGCCCCTGACCGAGGGCTCGGCCGCGGATATCGGTCCCGGAGGCAGCCACGGCCAGATTCACGGAAATCCCGGAACCGTGCCGTTTGACAAAGTTCGGATTCAGACCGGGGAGATGCCGCTTCTGACGGCCCTGAAGCTCGACGGGCAGGACGATTATGTGGATCTGGGAGGAATTGACTTTGCCCGGGGGGATTACACTGTCGAGGCATGGTTTGCCACCGCCGGCAGCTACGAGGACATTCTCGCGGGCACGGTCGCCGGCACCCACGGTGTCCTCGTGGAAATCAACAAGTCCGGCCAGGTGCGCTATTTTCACCGCTCACCCCCGGGAACCAACAACATCGAGATCCGTTCCGAAACCGCCTTCAATGACGGGGAATGGCACCATGCGGCATGTGTCAGAAGCGGCGCGGACATATTCCTGTATGTTGACGGCGAGCCGGCAGGCCGGAACTCGGGCGCAAAGGACTTTGACAAGGCAATAGATATGGTTCTGGGCAGGCTGGGCGCCGCACGGAGCGAGAGATACTTCGGAGGCCCCCTGGCCGAAATCCGCATCTGGGGCAAAGCCCGCAGCCAGTCGGAAATTCGGGCGGACATGACCCGGACCCTGACAGGGAGCGAGCCGAATCTCCTGAGCTACTGGCCCCTGACCGAGGGCTCGGCCGCGGATATCGGTCCCGGAGGCAGCCACGGCCAGATTCACGGAAATCCCGGAACCGTGCCGTTTGACAAAGTTCGGATTCAGACCGGGGAGATGCCGCTTCTGACGGCCCTGAAGCTCGACGGGCAGGACGATTATGTGGATCTGGGAGGAATTGACTTTGCCCGGGGGATTACACTGTCGAGGCATGGTTTGCCACCGCCGGCAGTTACGAGGATGTTCTCGCTGGCACGGTCGCCGGCACCCACGGCGTCCTTCTCGAAATCAACAAAGCCGGACAGGTGCGCTATTTTCACCGCGCCCCTCCGGGAACCAACAACATCGAGATCCGTTCCGAAACCGCCTTCAATGACGGGGAGTGGCACCATGCGGCATGTGTCAGAAGCGGCGCGGACATATTCCTCTATGTTGACGGCGAGCCCGCAGGCCGGAACTCGGGCGCGAAGGACTTTGACAAGGCAATAGATATGGTTCTGGGCAGGCTGGGCATCGCACGGAGCGAGAGGTATTTCGGAGGTCCCCTGGCCGAAATCCGCATCTGGGGCAAAGCCCGCAGCCAGTCGGAAATTCGGGCGGACATGACCCGGACTCTGACAGGGAGCGAGCCGAATCTTCTGAGCTACTGGCCCCTCTGCGGCGGCTCTGCCGCGGATCTCGGTCCCGGGAGCAACAACGGCCAGATTCACGGAAGTCCCCAAATCGTGCCGTTTGACAAGCTTCAGGCTCAGGCAGCCCAAGTTCAGTCTGTGATGGTTCTGGAGTTTGACGGGCAGGACGACTATGTAAAATCAGAAGGATTCCAATGGGCGGAAGGCGGACCCGTGACAGTCGAGTTCTGGAACAAAACCGGGGTGGCCGATCTCAGAGCTTCCGGTGTTTTCAGTGTCGGCAACCAGGACAATCCGAATCGCTTTCAGGCCCATGCACCCTGGGACAACCGCATTCTCTACTGGGATTACGGGCATTGCGGGGGAACCGGAAGGGTGTCCGTGGACTACTCTCCCCACCTGGACAAATGGACCCATGTGGCCCTGGTGTCCGAGGGAAACGGCGGGAGCTTCATGGGGATCTACCTCGACGGGGAGCTGGTCGCATCGAGCCAGAACTCGGACGGGCCGGACATTCCGCTTTCAGGACTCTGGATCGGATGCTGGAAAAATAAATTCCATAAAGGAAGCATTGCCGAGTTCCGGATTTGGAACAAGGTTCTCTCTTCCGACGAAATCCGGTCAAGAATGGAATGCCGTCTGAATGGCGATGAACGCTGTCTGACCGGGTACTGGAGATTTGAGGAGGGGCAGGACGCCCAGGCTGGCGACCTGAGCCTCAAGCTCAATCACGCGGATATAAAAGGCCCTGTCTGGACAGAGAGCGAACTTCAGTTTCGGCCGCCTTCTCCCCGTAATGCGGTCGTCAAATTTGACGGGGTGGACGATTATATTATCATTCCGGACGCTCCTGAATTAAGAGTCTCCGCGTATACGGCGGAACTCTGGATCAGACCTGAAGGAAAACCGCCCAATTTGGCAGGCATCATGGGCAAACCTGGACCGAACTTCAATATTTGGCTGAATCCGAACGGGTATGTTTTGCATTCGGACGGAGATTTGAGCATAAACACGCCAAACGGATCTGTCAGATGGGATGAATGGAACCATGTCGCCGTAACCAATGACGGCAAAGCCATGAAAACCTACATCAACAGTGAGGAGGCCGCATCAGCAGCCGTGAGCGGGCTGCCGGCAGTAAAAAATGAGGCAATTTGCATCGCCAGAAGTCTCTTCGGAGGAGATGGCTACGAGTTTAAGGGAGAAATAGACGAAGTCAGATTGTGGGATCATGCCCGAACCGGAGAACAGATCAGAAAATATATGAAGTGTAATCTGAGCGGCAAGGAGAGCGGTCTTGCAGGCTACTGGCCGATCCGGGTCGGCAGCGGTGTCACAATCACGGATTTCAGCCGCAATGACAACGACGGAAAAATTTTCGGAGCCTTATGGAATCTTGCTTCGGATGGTCTGGTCCTTTCTGATCCTGTTGTCGTTTCAAATCCGTGTGACTCCTATGAGATTCTGGATATTGATCTGTCCACCCTGCCCGAACCATTTAAGAGCCTCGGTGAGAGAATTGTCGAGGCCATAGAGAGCGAAGTGGGAGGCGTTCCCAAGGGAACGCTGAAAATAGACAGTCCGTTGCTCGGAGAATTTGACGTTTTTGGCAGTGTTTTTGGCGTGAATGTCACTTTCCTGGAGATGGAAGGAGCCAAGCTTTACATCCTGGGCGAAGTGGGCGGCGATGTGGGAGCGAAGAGCGCCGCCCTCAAAATCGGGCTTCGCATAGCTGGGACATGCTCGGTTTTCGGACTTGTTTCAGCGGCGATCAGTGCGGATTTCTTCCTTGAGAACATGGGAGAGCCTGGCACGCTCATAAAAATCCGACCGAATACGTCATGGGGAATCGGCGAGATACTGCCTGATGTTCCCATTGCCGGAGCGCTTCGTTTTGATGAGCCTGCCATTGTGATATCTTCCGATGACATAAACAATGACAAGGATTATCCCCTGGGCATTCTGAAAGGTTTCAATGCCTACGGCATACTTCCGATAGCATCTTCCTCCGATAAGATGCTGGCTTTTGTCGGAAACTTGCTGGGCGCTGAAAAAGTTGACTTTCACGCGGGAGTCAGCAAGCTCTCAACAGGTTTCAAATATCTGGTGGAAGGTTATCTGGAGCAGGAGTTCCCGATCATTTCAGGAGGAGATATCTTCAATGTCAAATACATGGGAGCAGGTATTGCCCTGGAGATCAGCGGAATTCCTCCGGAACCCTCAATTACGGTCATCAGCAACATGAAGATCACCATGAAATGGATCAATGCCGAGGATCTTTATTTTACAGGTGCCGTAAAGCTCGAACCCGAGTCCATCACTGCCTCATACACAATAAACAAGACTGGCAGCGGAGGCTCCGCATGGGAGGAGCCGTTTGGAATTCCAGGAATTATTATCCGAAACCTTGCTGTCCAGATCGGTTTTACCTATGCGCCCCCCTGGATTGACAATATCGGAATTGCCGGTGACGCGAAGCTGGGAACTGTTGACGCCAGCGCGGCCATTCTGGTGGATACAAACGATCCGGATCAGTTCGTCATCGCGTGCGAAACCCAGCAGATTTCTCTGCTTGAAATTCTGACGTTTATGGCTCCTGGAGCGTTTGTGGCATATCAGGCAGTGCCGGCCGGCATCCGAAACACACTGAACAATATTATTGATGTGTCGCTTCGGGATGTCAAGGTGAATATTGTTCCTTCGGCCACAAAGATAGGAGAGATCTATTTCAACGATGAGGGTCTGACGGTCATGGGCAGGCTGGTTCTCTGGGGATGGAAGGCTGAGGTGAATATCAATGTGTCCACCAAAAGCTTTCTTCTTGATGCGGCCATGGATCGGATTGATATCGCAGGTGTGTTCAAAGTGGAAGGTGCCCTTGGCACCCCCAATCCGAGAATGCATCTTCAGCTCGGCCTGGCCGGAAATCCTGAATTTTATATATCAAGCAAGATTTATCTGCTCGGAATAAGCCAGGAACTTCTTATCGCAGCTGACACCTCTGGTTTCATTTTCTTGCTGGAGAACAAAGTGGGTGATATTCTGACTTTGACACTCCGATGTGCATATGGAGATGGTGTTTTTCAGGCAGAGGGAAGCATAGACTTTAACCTGAATCTGAATACCGGCCCCATCACGATTGCCGGCATAAAGGTCTGTGACAATATTCCGATTGTGGATGTGGGAATGGATGCCAGCGCGTTCTTGAAAGTGACCATTGCCCCTTCTTTCAATCTGAAGCTTAACGGAAGTTTCACTTTCTGGGGGGCCTCGATTTCAATGCCGGAGATAGATATTTACCAGTCTCCCCAGGATTTTCAGAATCTTTTCGCCATGGTGCAGCAGCATATCATAAATAATGTTGAGGATATGTTCAGGGCCATCTTCCCGAGCCTTGCCGAATGGGCCAATGCTGTGAAAGACGGTCTGATCACATGCGGGGAAGCTGTTGCCAGCGTCGCGAAAAAAGTCTATAATGAGACAAAGGAAGCAGCGATAGAAGCTTATAAAATACTGGGGAAGGGTGCCCTGGAAATCACCCAGGGACTTGAGGACGCTTATGACCTGACTTCCCAGGCAGCGGCCATCGCCCTCAGAAATGCTGGTTTTGCCATTAATGAGGTGGGTGAGGCAATCGAAGATGTATATAATCTGAGTGCGGAGGGTATTTCCACAGCGCTGAAGGGAGCCGGATACGCGGTGGGAGAGGTCGGTAGTTTCCTTAAAAGCACAGGCAGGTTTACCGAAGATGTTATTAATAACGCACTCAAGGGCGCGGGATTCGCGGCTGACGCTGTGGCTGGCTTTATGGGCGATGTCTTCGGAGGAAAATGGATTCCGCATGTGGACATTCCCTGGGTGGATCTGATTCCCTGGGTGGATTTGTCCCCGCCGCATGTTGACTTGCCGTATGTTGACTTGGGAGGATGGTAGAGAGCGTGTATGGTCATCTCCAACGATGGAAAATCAGCAACAACTCCTGCTCTTACTCTTGTTCCAGCTTCTGACGGCCTGTTTGCATTGGGCCGAATGGACAGGATGAAGGGCAGGAACAAGAACAAGATTCTGTTCTGTTTAAATGATGGACATTCAGAAACAGATCAGATTAACTTGCATTAACTTACAGGGCGTATTTGTATTGTTTGGAGGAGACTTCTGCTCTTTCTTACGCTTCTGCCTGTTTCCGATCAGCAGCCAGAGAGCAAGTCCTGCAAATGCGCCCATATATATAAATAGGAGAAAATCATGGCTTACGACCAGGAAATCATGTTTCTGAAAAAGCTGATCGAAGACAAGTGCGCTGACAAATTAAAATCGATTCCGAAAGATGACTGGGGCAGACTCCAGAATCTTGCCCTTGATTTTGGTTTCAATGTGTCGGTAACCGGTCTGCAAGTGGTTTTGCCGGAAAAGTTTTATGAGGATTTTGGATGGAACATACCTGAGAAAATGAAGGCTTAGGCGGATGCCGGGTTCCGGGATCCAAGAGTCCGGAACCCATAACCTACAACCTACAACCGGAGGCAATCTGATGGTGCTTGAAGTCCGTCCTTTAAAGAACAAATGCAATCTTGCCTGTAAATATTGTTATGAAAATACTCTGAAAGATGCGGGGAATGCGAAAGACTTTTGTGAAATTGAGGCTGTAAAGAGTCTGCTGAAAAAAGAAGACAGACCTTTCGCATTATTCGGAGGAGAGCCGCTTCTACTTGATGAGAAAGAGCTGGAAAGCTTTTTTTCCCTGGGATTTGAACGCTATAAGCGGAATATAATTCAGACAAACGGCACTCTGATTAATGATAACCACATCCGCATGTTCGGACAATACAAAGCGGTCGTGGGTATATCCATTGACGGTCCCGGAGAATGCAATGATCTGCGCTGGGCAGGAACCCTTGAAAAGACACGGGAAGCCACTGCCAAAACAGAAAATGCCATCCTTCGCCTGTGCAGTGAAAATATCCCCACCGCCCTGATTGTCACGCTGCACCGGCAGAACGCGGTCCGTGAAAAACTGCCGGTAATGCTTGACTGGCTGCGAGGTCTGATTCGGAAGGGGGCCCGTTATGTCCGCCTGCACATTCTGGAAGCATATAACCCGGTGGTTCTGGGGAGATACTCGCTTTCTTCGGAAGAGACTTCCGAGGCCATGCTAGCGTTTGCAGCTCTGTCTGAGGAACTGAAGAGGGATTTTATAGACATATTCAATGATATGAAACATCTGCTTAAAGGTGACGACTCACGCGCGTCCTGTGTCTGGCGCGCGTGTGATTTTTACAGTTCCGAGTCCGTGGACACACTGGGAACAAACGGAGAGATGATCAATTGCGGGCATAGCCATAAAGAGGGTATTGAGTTTCTGAAAGCAGACACAAGAGGGTATGAACGCTATATCGCGCTGTATCACACCCCGCAGGAACATGGCGGATGCGGAGAATGCCGTTTTTTTCTGATGTGCAAAGGCTGGTGTCCTTCCAGCGCCATGAACGGTGACTGGCGCAACAGGACAGCGCATTGTGGGACGTGGAAAACGCTTTATAAGCATTTTGAACACAGAATGAACAGCCGGGGAGAGAAACCGCTCTCAATGCGGCAGATAAGAAAAGATGTGGAACAGGAAATGCTGGCCGCGTGGACCATGGGGCGGAATCCCACAATACGTTCTATTTTGAAAGATATGGATTAAAATGAAATACACAGGAGAATTCAGGAAGCATATTAAGGAAATATTCGAGAGAAAAATAGATATCTACGATTTGTACAGACATATAGAATTGGAGCTTACGAACAAATGCGGTAACGCGTGTTTCTATTGCGGTGTTTCGGAATCTCATAACGAGGGCGTATGTGAGATTGATTTTGAGGATCTGAAAGAATTTCTGGATAAAATATCTTTTTATTATTCGGCAAAAAATAAGAGGCCGGTCATTTCTCTGGCCGGAGGGGATCCGATATTGTATGCGAATTTTGACGAACTTGTTTCTTATCTTAAAGAACGGAACCTGCTTTTCACAATAAAGGGGAATCCTTCGACAATAAACCACGGGATTGTCGAATCTTTGAGGAATTATGACGCTGTAAATGTCAGATTCACATGTCTGGGAGGCAGGGCAGTTCATGACCGCATAAGAGGAAAAGATACAACAGAAGAACTGAAATCAAAAACAAAGTTGCTGAAATCTGACGGAATTCCAGTGAACTGGAATCTCACTGTCGGCAATTTCAACATAGAAAGCATAACGGACGCGCTGCCCCTCGTCATGGGGTCCGAGCCGGACTTTGTGGTGATCGGCCGCGTTGCCAGGATCGGCAGATTGAGACATACTGAATTTTCGGATATAACCCCCCTTGATTATAAAAAATTATTGTCAACAATGCTCGATTTTTATTATCAAAATTACAGAAAGGGATTCCGTCTTGGTTTCAAAGAGAAGCTATGGATCCCCTTGTTGGCCGAAGAAAGCCTGTTTGATCCTGAAGAATATGAGACCGGGTGTCCCAGACTCGGATGTTATGCTTATGGACCACAGATGCTTAACGTCAATCATAAGGGAGACATCGGATTATGCGGACTTATGCCCTGCCTCAAAATCGGGAATGTCCGGGACACAGATAATCTGTTTCATCAGCTTGAGGATTGCAGAATTCTCTCACCGGACGCGTCATCTCCCTGCCATATATGCAGATACACCAATTTCTGCCGGGGATGCCGCGCCATGGCATCGGCCAACACTGGAGGTCTTTACAACCAGGATCCCCAATGCTGGCTTGAAACGCCGCTCTGACACCCTGCTACTGCTATAAGTATGAAATATTCAAAGACAATGATTTCAGCCACTTGTCAGAATGTCTAACGACAGGCAACTGACAACTGACGAGCTTCATCTGAAACCAAGAAAAAAGTGAGGATCATATTGAAAACAGAATCTCCTGTTTTGCCGATATTTGTAAGATGGACCTGGACAGGATATCAGGCCAGAAAGGTGTGGGAAACCCGGGTCCGACGGGTTATGCAGGCATGGCCCCAGATTGAGATCGCTTCTGTGTCTGAGGGGCTTCGGGCATGTACATTTCTAAGAACACCTCCGCAGGATGTGCCTGTTTTGAGAAAGATGCTGAACAGACAGGGACTGATTGTGGCACAATGTCCCGCAACATCGCCTGTGCCTCTTAAAGCCAGCACCAAGGCAGAATATCATTCAATGGATGTGGTCATTGGTTCCGAAGAAAATGCAGCATTGTTTATAAACGCGTGTGAGAGACATGACCACGACGAGATCGGAAGGATGCTGGGCTATCCCGAATGCTGCCGTAAGTTTTATCTGACGGTCTGTGCGGAGCAGAAACATATTGACACGGTATGGCAGGCCGCCGGTAATACCCGGAACGGCTCACAGACTCCTCTGAAAACTCTCATTGAGACAGAGGGCGATCCCAAAGCAAACATGATTCTTCATAAAATGAATCTGAAAGCTGTGCCTCATCTTCCCTGTTCATTTGATTGCAGCGAAACAGCGATAATGGCCGACCAATTTGCAGACCTTGGAAAGCGCATCGGGTATAAAGACGAAATGGAATGGCTTCACGAAATCCTATCTTGGCCTATGGAATGGTCCGCGCTGCATGGAATTGCTGAAATCAAACTGCCGGTTTTCAAGATGATAACCAACACTGATGTGACATCAGATATGAGGGTTGTGCGCCGTATCAGCAGTGTTTTTCCCGAAGAGGGTGCCCGGGGGCTTACTTTCCCTTACAACCAATAATCAGGTCAGCCGGATTATTTCTTGTGACATATCTCCGCTCACGGTGTCATAACAAATATTCGTCACAAGAAGGTACACCGGCACTGTCTAAGGGGCGTCTCATCTGTCCGTCCTCATACAGCGGCTGACAGAAGATGACGCGGCGGAATATGTCCCATGTGTTGTGTATGAAGCCGAAATCAGCGAACCGCCACACCTGTTTTTTCCTCCTCAGTTCGACGAAACTGTCTTTTGGCAGAGATGTCCCGGCTTTCCTGACATATTCGGTGAGACGGGTACCGAAAATATAAAATATTTCGAGCGGTTCAAAGGCTACGAAATTTTCGCTGATCAAAAAAAAACGCAGTCACCCGTCAACACGATAAGAATCCCTTCACGGTAGATTTCTGCGGATAAGGTTTGCAATCTGTGTGATGATTCGTATCATAGTCTCTCCGTGATTGCTGTTGCATTTTCCACCGCGGAAAACCGCATCAAAGACTAAAACTTAAATATCTTTTAAAAATCAATCAATTAGGCAGACACTTTGTCCACATACTTAACATCTGACACCTGACACTTAACACCTTTTTCATAAGGATTATTTTAAATGAACACTGATCTTTCCAAGCTTCTTAACCGCCCGCTTTCCGTGGGAAACAAGTCCGTTGAAAAGCGGCTGATTCTTGCGCCAATGACATACCTCGGTCATATTGCGTTTCGGGAGATGGTTTCAAAATATGGAGGATTCGGACTGCTGTTTACAGAGATGTGCAGTGCGAAAAGAATTCCGTATGAGAACAGAGAAGTTTCTCCGTTTTTCAAGTGGAGAGATGAGGAACTGCCTTATCTGGTATGCCAGATTTTCGGCGCGGATGCTGAAATCATGGCCACAGCGGCCCGCAGGATTGAAAAACAAGGTTTTTTCGGCATTGACATCAACTTCGGATGTTCTGTCTCTTCGATATGTCGTCAGAACTGCGGGGCGGCGCTTCTGAAATTTCCCGAACTTGCGGCTCAAATTGTGGCAAGCGTCAGAAAAGCAGTTTCTTTCCCGGTTTTTGTGAAATTCCGCACTGGCTGGAAAGATGATCCTCAGATTGCCATTGATATGGCAAAAAGATTCCAAGACGCGGGGGCTGATGCCCTGACATTTCATCCCAGGGTCGCGCCTGACCGCCGTGCCCGTCCCCCGAAATGGGAATATATCAGAATGGTCAAAGAATCTGTCTCTGTTCCGGTTTTCGGGAACGGAAATGTTTTTGATCATAATGACTGTCGAAATATGTTGCAAACAACAGCATGTGATGGTATTGCAATCGGTCGGCTGGCGATTGCAAAACCCTGGATTTTTGCAAAATGGTCAGACGGCTATGACCCGGGGGCCGATATTTATCTCAGTTCGGCAATACAATTGGCAAAGCTTCTTATTAAACATTATGACCCGAAAAAAGCCATAAGACGATTCAGAAAATTCACATTATATTTTTCCGCGAATTTTTGCTTTGGACATACGCTGTATAACAAAGTCCTGAATGCAAAAGATATGGAGGAGGCTGAAGACATGCTTTACAGATTTTTTGAAAATCCGCCTGACCTTGCCTCTAAGCCTAATATGAATTTTTTTGTATAATTTAGATGCTTAACAAATTATGAGGAAAAAACAATGAACCCCAAACTCAGCAAAAAAGAAATTGAGAACCTTCGGAAACATACTGCACGGGAACCCTCTCTTGCCTGGGACGTTTTGAGCAAAAATGAAAAAGACAAGGTCTTTAAGTTTGCCGAAGCCTACAAAACATTTTTGGACACTTCAAAGACAGAACGGGAAGCGGTTTCCACCATACTGGAGATGGCTCAGAAAAACGGATTTGAAAATATTGATGAGGGAAATTCCAATTCCGGGAAATTCTATAAAATCCATCGTGATAAGGCCATTGCCCTTGGTATCATCGGAAAAAAACCGATGGCGGACGGTGTGCGCATTATCGGTGCCCATATTGATTCTCCCCGTCTGGATCTCAAGCAGAATCCCCTTTATGAAGAAACAGATATGGCCTTTTTAAAAACCCATTATTATGGCGGTATCCGAAAATACCAGTGGCTTGCAAGACCCTTGGCCATTCATGGTAAAATTATAAAAAATGACGGAAAGGAGTTAAATTTATCCATAGGCGAATCCGAGGATGACCCGGTATTTACCATTCTGGACCTGCTTCCGCATCTCGCGGGGAAAATACAGGGGGATAAAAAATTGTCCGAGGCATTTGAAGGGGAAAAACTGAATGTGGTTGTCGGCAGTCTTCCCCTCGGAGACAAAGAAACAAAAGAGCGTTTCAAACTCAGTATTCTTCACTATCTCTATGAAACGTATGGCATGATTGAGGAGGATTTTATCAGCGCTGAAATCGAAATCGTGCCTGCGGGAAACGCCAGAGATATCGGCCTGGACAGGAGTCTGATCGGCGCATATGGACAGGATGACCGTATCTGCGCATTCTCAGCCCTTGAGGCAATACGCGAGATTAAAAGGCCGGATACCACATCCGTGGCGCTCTTTTTTGATAAAGAAGAGATCGGCAGTGAGGGGAATACAGGAGCAAAATCCCGATTTCTGGAGGAGTTTGTTTCTGACCTTCTTGTCAAAGCCGGATCAGATGCAAGTGAGAGGAGTTTGCGTAAGACACTGATAAATTCAATGGCGCTTTCGGCTGATGTCAATGGCGCGCTTGATCCTGATTTCCAGGAAGTGCATGAGAAAAGAAATGCAGCGCGTCTCGGATATGGTGTATGTATAACAAAATTCACCGGATCAGGGGGAAAATCAGGATCAAGTGACGCGAGCGCGGAATATATGGGAGTGATTCGCAAAATTTTCAATAAAAGCAATGTGGTCTGGCAGACTGGCGAACTGGGTAAGATTGATCAGGGCGGCGGCGGAACAATCGCAAAATACTTGGCCGTTTATGGAATGGAAATTGTTGACTGCGGGCCGGCTCTTATCGGGATGCACTCCCCTCTTGAAATTGCCAGCAAAGCGGATCTTTATATGACCTTTAAAGCCAACAAAGCTTTTTTTTCAGCAAAAGGATAAGTTCGCACATGATATGACAATTTAGGCGGAAACAGGGGCAATCCTCCCCATATTGTCCTGTTCTGATTCAGCGGACACGGAGCAATTTTTTATTTCTCCGACCTGTCCGAATCTCAAAAATATCATTTTATTAAGAAACCGGATTTTTGCAAAAAAATCCGGTTTTTAACTACAGACATTAAGAAAAGAACTATCCGGAGTGCCAAACTGTAAGTTTGGCAATGGCATTTCTGCCAGACTGTAATTTTGGCACTCCGGAGTAGCAGAGATTTTCTTAAAAATGACAAAAGGAGTCCGTGAAAATGAAGAAGAACATTCTTTTTCTATTCATTGCCTTTATTATCTGTAATAATGAGGTATCAGGCATTTCTCAGAGCCATAAATTGAGGAAGCTTGGCTACAGTAAACATGAAGTTGAACAGATACTTTCCAATAAAAAAACAAGGAGACAGATTGATTATGAACACCGACTGATGACATCCGGCTATCGTGATTCGGACATCAGGCTTAAAAACCAGACCGATCATAAATACACAGAGATGAAGACCGGCCAGAGCCATCGCAGGGTTAAAAACTTATGTTCCAAGAAGAAAAAGAACCTGACAAAGCGTATTTTTGGTTTTCATGTGAATTCAAAAAAAAAATTGCAACAACACAGACGAATAAAGGCCAGGCATATTCATCATAAGGTTAAAAAAATATCTTCCAATAAAAAAAACAAACTGACAAAGCCTGTTTCCGCGCTTCAGGCGAATTTTAAAAAAAAATTACAGCCAAAGGAACTGAAATTTTATAAGATTATCAAATCTGCTGCAAATGAATATAATGTAGGCGTGAGCTGGCTGATGGCAATCATTAAAGTGGAGTCTGATTTCAATCAGAAGGCGGTTTCTCCCAAAGGGGCCGTGGGTCTGATGCAGTTAATGCCGGAAACTGCCGATTATCTCGGGGTAAAGAATCCGTTTGAACCGAAAAAAAACATATATGGCGGCGCAAAATATTTTGCCGAACAAGTTGAAACCTTTGGCCGCATGGACCTTGCTTTGGCTGCATATAACGCGGGGCCGACTTTGGTTAAAAGAGTGAGAAGAGTGCCGATTTTCAGCGAAACCATCGCTTATGTGGCAAAAGTTTTTGAGCATGAGGAAAACTATTCAATCCTTATTTCTCCTCTGAAAGCTTCAGAGTACCACGGAATTCAGAGACTGGCTCTCCAAAATTAAGATATCTGTTCATGCCAGATTCAGCCATAAGGAAAAAGTCAGCGCCGAGACCATGGTGCAGGCTGAAATTGCAGTGACCGCAAAATCAGCGTCACCGCCCATTTCCTTTGCCATTATAAAAACAATGGTGGCCGTAGGTGACGCGAGCAGAATAAGCCCGGGAATATACTCCTGTGGTGATGAACCCGCTAACTGATATAGCATAACCCCGATACCAGGAAGTATCATCAGTTTCATGACGCTGGTAAAAAGAACCGAACCCATCTGAAGCCGTACAGATTCAAAAGACAGGGAAGCGCCGATAATCAGCAATGCCATGGGAAGCGCCATACCGCTCAGTATATCAAGGCTCCGACCGATAACAAGAGGAATTTGCGCTTCTGTCAGCGAAAAAAGAATGCCTGCTATGGCAGACACAATCACGGGGTTGCCCATTACCTTTAAAAACAATGTTTTTCTACTGGCGCAGAATTCACCGCCATAGAACTGAAGCACGAAAACAGCAAGCACGTTTTGCAGGATCATGACAAAGCCCCCGATAATACCGGCACGGGCGAGTCCCTCGTTTCCAAGATGATAATAGGCCACAGCCAGCCCGATATATCCGATATTTCCATGAAAGGCGCTCTGCATGAATGTGGCAAGCCGCTTTCGTCCCACATGACAACTCAGACCCATTCTCCAGGTAATTGCAAAAATAATGATAACAGCACCCAGTGTGACACCAATGACCTCAAAATTGAAGCGGTTTGCCAGAGAAGCGCTTGAGACAGACCTAAAAATCATGGCAGGGATTGCCAGATAATACACCAGGCGATTTGCCGGGCCTAAAAATTCAGGTGACATAAACCCCTTGGTTCGGGCAAGCCAGCCAAGAAGAATGACGGTAAATATGGGAATGATGGTGGTTACAATATTCATGAAATTATAAGGGGTGTAAGGGGTGTTAAGTGTTAGGTGTTAGGTGTCAGGTGTTAAGTGCCAGGGTTTCAGACGTTCGGAACTTGCAGATTTGTTCTCCTTAACACCGAACACTTAACATCTTCTTTCTAAAACAGGTTGAATTTAAAATAAAAGCGATCCGAAAGACTCGTTTTCAGCCCTTAATCTTTATTTTTGTATGATATTTGGCGATAACCCCTATCAGAAGCTGAAAAATTTATCAATAATTTTTCACATATTCGTTGAATATTCAAGCTTCCCTTTTTTGATGTGCGTGAAGTCTCTTGACATTTTAGGCAATTATCGGTATATAAGATACAAACAATTTTCCTGTGGCTGCCCCGCAAAACTCTGTCAACTCATTCCCAGGTACCGCCTCTCTGCCATCAAGTTAAGCTTAACTGTTTTATCGTCTGTAATAAACATTGATAAGCGGGATGGCTTCGCGCCCTCCCTTGAAAGCCGAGGGTTGCCGCAAACAGATATTGTTACCGAATCGGAAAGGAAGCCAGGCCGTAATGAGGAAAGACAACGCCATGAAATTTTTACTGAGTCCGAGGCTTGACATTGTGTTCAAAAAGCTTTTCACTCAGGATACGGAAATTCTGACGGACCTTGCTAAGTACAGGACAAAAATTTCATTTTGGATTCTCGGAGACGCTTCGGTAAGGATAAATTATAAATTGATCCGCACCACGTTATTCTGATCCGGCACGCCGTGTGACCATGAATCTCAGAAATTCTGGGAAACTTTTATCTGAGTACTTACCGTCCTACAGGATTTTTCAAACACGCTCCGGGGTATATGAAGAATGCTCTCAACATCAGTAATCTTCTCCAAATTCGCTTCCTTTGCGAACTTATCCTCGACTAATCCCCTAATATCTTCTTTCTCTGTCAGCCCAAAATGTGCCATGAGTTCGGCCATATACTGCATTTCTTCCTCTTTGGGAATAAACTGGTTATATGCGATGCGGTTTTCCGGTGTTGTGAGGGCATATTCCACCAGTTCCACAGGCTGATTCCAGTAATCAGAGGCTATTTTTGCGGCTTTTCTGACATTTTTTTCGGCCCAGAGACCGGAGCGAGCCGCGCCCTGAACAAGTTTTTTAACGATGTCAGGATCATTCTCAATAAATGCTCCTCTTACCAGTACAAGATTGCAAATAAAATGCTTCCATACTTCTTCAACATAATAAAGAACTTCCGCGTCACCGTTTTTCACTGCCTGAGCTGCAAAAGGTTCTCCGACATAGTAGGCGTCCAGAGACCCGACAGCCAGAGCCGAGGCCATATCCGGAGGATTCATTTCCACGATATGAATCTGTCCTGCAAGTGCATTTTTCTCCATCATTTGCAAGATACTGAGGTTATGTCCGGAATAGCGCATAGGTACCGCAAGGGTCTTACCTCTCAGATCACTCAATTTTTCCGCATTCAGCTCTTTCCTCGCTACCAGAGTGCTTTCATGACGATTACCAATATAAATGATCTTCACGTCTTCCCCCTGCTGTCTCAGCACCACGGACAGCGGGGCGATCATAAACGCTGCCTGTATCTGATCATTACGAAGCGCTTCTCCCATGTCTGCAAACGAGGAAAATTTGAGCGCCTCAAAACGAAGACCGTTTCCGTTTCTGGTGGCGTAATCAAGAATGGGCGCTGCAAGATTGGTAATCACCGGCATATATCCCATTTTGACAACTCTCCGATTTCCGTGATCAAAATTGAGCCAGTAATGAAGTGAGGAAATAAAAACCAGCCATGCCAGTGCAAGAATGCCGATACCCCAGGGTAAAGGTATCTTTAAAATTTTCCTGCCAATCTCTCTAAACTGCATAATTGACACCCAGCATGAGATACACTTCATCCCGGAGCTTGCTCAGTTCTGTATTTTTTACAAAAGAACGGGGACGAGGAAAATCTAGTTTTTCCGAAAGCTTCACATGGGCCGGTCTGCCGCTCAGGACAACAATGCGGTCTCCCATGATAAGGGCATCATCAATATCGTGAGTCACAACCAGGATTGTTTTTTCAAAATATTCGTGCATGTTGACCACTTCCTCACGCATCTTCATATGAGCCAGAAAATCCAGGCCAGTGAAAGGCTCATCCATGAAAAGGGTATCCGGATTCACCGCGAGTGCCCGTGCCAGTTCAGCCCGGCGCTGCATTCCTCCGGAGAGCTGATAAGGATAATGGTTTTCAAATCCCTCCAGTTCAACAAGTTCGATATGCTCCTGTATTTGTTCCTTCATCATTTCTTTATCTTCCATGCCTCGCAAACCCAGTGCGACATTTTCCTGAACCGTCATCCAGGGAAGCAGCGCATTGTGCTGAAACACAAAAATATGATCCGAACTGGGGCCGGTAAGCGTTTCTCCGTTTATAACGACGCTGCCGGCCGTGGGTTTGTCAAACCCCGCGATAATACGAAGCAGGGTTGATTTCCCGCATCCGGAAGGCCCCAGAATCGTTACCATCTCGCCTTCACAAAACTCCAGGTTGATGTTGTCAAGAACAAGGACGCAATCCCCGATACATTCATTAGGCTCATCCTTGCTGCGTCGTTTATGACGACGATCAATATATTCTTTTCTTAAATTTTTTATTACAATATGTCCCATATCAGTCAAATAAATTGAGAATTGAGAATTGAGAATTCTCAATTCAATTTTACCGTGAACGCGTTCCCCAAAACACAGATTCAATGCGGCTTAAACGCATCATTGCATGATCCAGCAACAGCCCGATGACGCCGATAACAATCATTCCGTCCATGACATAATCCATGGTCAGAGCGTTACGGGAATCAAGGATCAGATATCCCAGCCCGGATTTTACCGCAATCATCTCCGCTGCCACGACGACCAGCCAGGCGATTGTTATGGTAATCCGAAGGGCCGTGATCACTGAGGGAAGCATTCCGGGGATGACAATCTTTGTCACGACTTCATACCGGGTAAAGTTAAAGTTCGCCGCGACATGAAAATATACGGGATTGATAGACTGCACCGCCACGGTGGTGGAAACAACCAGAGGAAAAAAACTCGCCAGGAAAATCAGAAAAACAGCGGGTTTGTCTCCGATCCCAAACCAGAGCATTGAAAGGGGAATCCATGCAAGCGGTGATATGGGTCGGAGAAACTGAATGACAGGGTTTAAAAAAACTCGGACCAGCTTCAGGCGTCCGAGAAGGATGCCCAGGGGAATACCGAGAAGAATCGCCAGATAAAATCCCACCGTAACTCTGAAAAGACTGGCGACAGTATGCCTGAGAAGCGTCCCGTTGGCAATTAACTCCCATAGGCTGATAAATACTTGCATCGGTCCTGGAAAAACATGAATACTCCATCCGCTGTAACGTGCCAGTATTTCCCACACCGCCAGAATAAGAGAAAAAGCGATAAAAGGAAGAAAAAAAGGTCTGTTTATTATGTTCATCATTTATTTTTAAAAGGGTGTTAAGTGTTAGGTGTTAAGGTGTTAGGTGTTAGGAAGAACAAATCTGCAAGTATCGAAAATTTGGCCCCCTAACACCTAACACCTAACACCTAACACCTAACACCTGACACCCATAAATCATTAAACAGAAAATCTTTTATTGATCTCTGCCGCGATATCACCGTCAGGAATGACAGAGGCAGCTTTGCATTTATGAATGGCGGATATTGCCATTTCCTTATAAAGACAAGTTTTTGGTTCCTGTATAATGGCAGTTCCTCCTGATCTCAGGATTTCCTGAAGACCTTCGGCACCGTCATTACCGGAACCTGAAAGAATTACGCCCATAGCATGTTCCTTCATAATTTCCGCAAGGGAGAACATGAGCATGTTAATGCCGCCCTTGTGCGTTGTAAAAGGTGCCGCGTTTACCGCCAAAGAGTATTCACCATAAAACGAATGAAAGGTGACATATTGCTTGCCGGAAACCAGATAACAAAAACCAGCTTCAACAGATTCGCCATCCACTGCCCGTTTCACCTTGAAAGGGCTGTTATCATCCAAATAACGGGCAAAAGCGTCCACATGGCGGGAAGCTTCATAAAGCACTACCAAAATTGCCGCGGGGAGATCAGACTGTAACTGAGGAATAATCTTCAGTAATGTGCCATATCCTCCTTCTGAAACCCCTATGGCACAAATATAATTGCATTTTATCTGTCCGGGTTCTGTTGTTTTTTTATCTGTTTTTGTTCTCAGATATCGAATCGTTCCGACTTCAACACCTGCGGCAAGGCTTATCTTTTTGACGATTGTACTGCATTGTTCCTCCAGACTGACAGGCTGAGTATTGGAAGGTTTATGAATAAAATCCACGGCCCCGTATTTCAGAGCATCAAAGGTCACTGCCGCGCCTTCCTGGGTAAGCGTACTGAGCATCACCACAGGCCGGGGAAATCTGATCATGATGTGCTTTAACGCGGTCAGCCCATCCATCACCGGCATGTTTATATCCAGCGTAACAACATCAGGATTAAGCTCAGGAATCATATCTAATGCCTCTTTTCCATTGGCAGCCTCACCCACAACCTGAATGTTGTTGCTTGCATCAAAAATTTTATTAATAACCCGACGCATCAATCTGGAATCATCAACGATCAGGAGCTTAATCGGATTTTTCACAAACTACCTCCGTTATAAAATTGAGAATTGAGAATAAAAAAAGATGAGAAAAAAATCAAGTTCTCAATTCTCAATTCTCAATTTTTGAGTCTCTTCCATAAGGCGGACTTTGCTGTTTTTAATCGGATGGTCCCAGGTTTCGGTTACGCGTTTGGCAATGTGCTTAATACACCGGGATGCAATGCTCCGGGGATATTGCGTAATAAGAACTTTCTTTTTTTTGGCTGCCTTACGAACCGAATCATCATGAAATATGAAACCAAAATGATCCGCTTCCACAGAAAGCCCTTTCATGAGAGTGTTGTCCAGTTTTTCCAAAACATTGAGTTCATCAGGATGATCTCCCATATTGAAAATGATTCTGGGCCGATAGTAACTGCATGTTTTCTGTACTTTTAAACTCAGTTGGGGATCTATATCCGCAATTCTGCGCACCAGAGAACTGAGTGTCAGCGGCTCGGATCTGATGGGCTGCTGAAAAGCGGTAATCAGCATATTGAGAACTTCCTGGTTATGGCGTGTCACATTGGAGACGACACGAAACATGAAATTTCTCAGAAACATGATAAAATTCATAATAGAGGCGGTTTCAAATGTGGTGATAATCATCCCTTTGTAGGCAAGGCCGTAAAAGTTCAGCGTATTGAACACCGTTCCTGCGCCAAGGTCCAGCACAAGATATTCTGCTGAAATTTTTTTAAGCTCTTTAAGCAAGGCAAGACGCTGATCATAAGAAATATTTGCCATGAAAGGTGTTCTGCCATCTCCGGGTAAAAATTTCAAGTTAGGAATACTTGTCTGCACAATAAGGTCATCAAATTTCACATGCTTTGTTTTCAGAAAATCACCGATGCCGGGATATTTATTCGGCATACCCAGGCAGGTATAAAGATTGGAGCCGCCCAGGTCCAGATCCGCCACCACAGTGGAATGCCCCATGCCGGCCAGCGCTATGGACAGATTCGCTGCAAAAATGCTTTTCCCAACCCCGCCTTTCCCGCTTGCTATGGGAATAATTGTTCTCTTATTTTCCATATGTTCCCTTAATTTAAAATCGGAAAGCAAATTATCAGTCGTCAATTCTCAACAATTGCCTCCAGAGTGCTGGCAAGTTTGTTATCGTCCAGGATGATATCCACAACGCCCTGCCGGATCGCGTTATCGGTCAGGTTGGGATAAACGCAACAAGTGGCATCCTTGGCTATGGTTATCCCGGATTCGTGTTTAATCCTGGCAAAACCGTCTGCCCCGTCGTCTCCGATTCCGCTTAATAACACGCCGATGGTGTTTTGACGAAAGATTTCCGCAGCAGAAGAAAAAAGGCAGTTCAGGGGATAATTTATTTTCGCGCCGGAATGTAACCGAATCTCTCCGTTTTCGTTCAGTCGGAGGGTTAACGAATCTTCATTTGAACTCATATAGCAGGTTCCCTGCTCCAGTGCCGAGTTATTTTTGGCCACCACGACATTCCACGGCACATATTCGTTGAATTGTTCCACAAAAGATGAAATAATTTTCGGAGAAATTTCCTGAATCACAATTATCGCAGCCGGAACCGTAGGTGAAAGTTTTGAGAGAAGGCGGATAACTGTGTTAGGCCCCGCAAGGGTTGTTCCGATAACAATAATATACTCCAACGGATAGAACTTATACAGGCTTTCCAGCCGCTTCTTTACATCCCATTTTTTAGGGAGCCGCACTCTGCGGACATTGTCAAGGTTCATTGCAAATGCCATTTTAACACGGTCTGTGATCTGCTGTCGTGATTTGTCAATGTCCGTAGAAATGGCTCCGGAAGGTTTCGGAACAAAGTCGGCCACCCCGAGCCGTAATGCTTCAAATGTGATAGCACCGTTGCTGAACAGAGAACTCAGCGCCACAATGGGAACAGGCGATTCAATCATAATATGTTTTATGGCGGTCAGTCCGTCCATTATGGGCATATCAATATCCAGTGTGATGACATCCGGCTGAAGTTCCCTGATTTTATACAGGGCTTCCAAGCCGTTTTTGGCTGCGTCTGCCACTTCTATCAGGGAATCCGATTCCAGAATTTGCGGAATCGCTTTTCTCATGAACGCGGTATCATCAACAACCAGAACTTTTATTTTATTATTTGTCATTTACTCAGACTGCTCTGTGCTTAATTTTGAAATTATTACGGATTTACGGAGTACTTCTCATTTAGTAATATATCAGGATAACAGCAGTTTCCGAAAATTCACCTGTCAGATGATAATCGTAAAACAGACAAATCCGATCATACCAGGTTACTGATTTTACAGATAAGAACCGCTTAGTTCAGATAAATTTAAATATTTTTATCATATCTGTCACTCAAAATCCAGTATTATTTTTTATTAGTCATTTTAAAAAGTTAAATAAAACAAATATCATGCCATATACTTTTAAAAAATGACAAACTATTTTTCAGCAGCTTGAAAACCTTAAAGAAAAGCCCCGAAAGGGTGACGTGTTTCAGCCCGATGTGAAGCCCGGACGCTCCGCCGCTACATGACCAAAATAAACATTGACACGCTGTTATTATGGCTTAAATTATGGTTAAAATTGCCTTCGCGCAAGAGCATGAAAATCAACAAAACAAACGAAATATGAGGTTATATAATATGCTGGACATAGATCACTTTGTCGAACAGGCTTACTATGCATTGTCAGAAGATGAGAGGAAAGATATTTATGAACGTCTCGTTGCTGACAGCAAACGGGTTGCGGATTCAGGTTCTGAAGAATCAGGAACACCGCTTCACGAACTTTTTTACATACCGTTTCTTCCCCAGGATACCGAGTTATACAACGGCTTTGTTGTCGGATTCTGGAACAGGCTGGCTGAAGAATTTAGTGAGAATTGAGAACTGAGAATTGAGAATTTTCTATCGTTTCCAACCTTAGGTTATATCTGAAGAAAACCATGCAGAACAGGCGAACTGATGCGAATAGCAGATTATCAGTCTGTCAGTTCTCAGTTCTCATTTATTAATTTCCAGTTCTCTGTCCGTTTCGTTTAACTCCTTGTTCTTTTAATAATATTTTGAAAAAATAGGTCGTTGCATTCCTGTTTGCTTTGCAGCCAATATCTGCCCGGGGAAGAAACCCGGCTTTTTTTCCGGAATGATGCTTCTCAGACAAAGGAAAAACCCGGGTTTCTCTGCCACTCGCAGAAAAAAAGCTGTATAAAAAACTTTTGCTCAGGTGCTTAACAAGGGCATTGAGGATAAAATTCTTTTCCACCTTATGAACAACTTTTTCCCTGATTTCCGTCTTAATCTTTTTAAGTTCCCTGATTATAAAGGATTTAGGGGAGGCTTGCCAAACCCCGCGGGCTTGGCAAGGGGGGCCTGCAAACCTGTTGCTACAAATATGCCGCCCTTACAGGGCTTGGTCGGCCCTCCCCCAAATCCGTTATAATCAGAAGCGTCTCTTTATTATCTCACTCATTCAAAACAGTAACCACCTCGGCTTTTCTCAGCACCGCGTTCTCTTCTTTGTTCATATACCCGTTTTTCACTATGGAAAGAATTGTCTCATTTTCCATACTATGAATAGCTTTGGTGTCAATGACCTTGCAATGATCCATTCGGGCCTTATTATCCGGGAATTCAATTTTGACAATGCGCCTCCCCCTCAGCACTCTGAGCAATTTTTTATGGATGGATCGGATATTTTTAGCCAGCATCCGGCCTGATTTGTCAAAATCAGCCTCCTTTGCAGACAGGTTTTCATCAAGATTCTCAAATGCGTCCAGAATTTCAAAAAGACTGAGATACAATTCTTTTTCTCTGGCCTGAAACGTCTCCTCCTGTGTACTGAGCCTATGGCTGAGGTCCGCGACCTTTAATTGGAATTCAACAAATTTTTCTCGCAGAAACGCTTTTTCTTTCTTCATAATCCATTTTCCGAGATATGGAGATATTTCAGATCAGAACTGTTCACCGAGGAGTCAGAATTTTCTGTTGATATCTGAGAGCGGCAGATTTCTAAAAAAGGCTTCACATCAATAAAACATATAAATTCATGGGCAGCTTTGGAAACAGGGTCCATGAGTTCTTTCTGCGCCTCGGCAATTTCTCTGCCGGAATATGTTCTCTCCCTCATGGCCTGCGCAGTGGCCCGGATGATATCGGCCTTCGAAGCTGTCTGATCAAGCTTTAATATATTATAAGGATTCATTTTTTCACCGAATTTAACTCTCAAATTTCGAGTTTCAAGTTTCAAGTTTCAACTTTCAAGTTCCGAGTTTCAAGTTTCAACTTTCAACTTTCAACTTTCAAGTTTCAAGTTTCAAGTTTCAAGTTTCAAGTTTCAAGTTCCGAGTTCCGAGTTTCAAGTTTCAAGTTTCAAGTTTCAAGTTTCAAGTTTCAAGTTCATGAATTATCGCGTCAATATCGTACAGAATAGAATGCGAATCATCCACTCTGGCGCACCATTTGAAAAAATCATTCAGGAGCATCACTTTTTCATGAGCGTCCATATCTTCTTCTTTCTCCAAGTGATTAAGATTACGCTCCATAAACTCGAAAAATTCGTCTTTTACTTCCTGATGCTCTGATTTTGCAGCGATGCGACATGCTTTATTCATTTTGTGTTTGCTTATAGCTTGGACAAATTCCTCCATTTCAATATCAATCTGCATATTTTTCAGTGTGATCCGGGCAAGCTCATTCTCGGGATTGAGTTTCAAAGCCCTGAGTATTGTTGCTTCCGTGCCTTTGCTGTTCATCTGATGCCTGTTATACATGCTGATAGCGCGTCTGACCATGACCAGGGAAAGGGTATCCTGAATCTCCTTTGTGGGTCTTTTTGAGTGAATTTCAGCCAGGGCAATTTCATACCGGCGCATCGCATCCAAATGATGCGACCCGAGAGCCTTGTCAATAAATTCTTTTTCATATTTTTTTGATTTTTCAAACAAAGAGACCGCATTTTCAAAATATTGTCCAAAGCGATTTTCCCCTTTTTCCAGGGAGTACAGCCCATAAGCAAAATGTACCCGTTCAATGCAATAAGCAACAAATTCAGCATCTCCGAGGTGTTCGGCCTGAGCATGGCCGGATTCGGGGAGGCTGGCAAGGGCTTTCTCATATTCCTCATGATCAATATGAAACAGGCTTTTTCCGGCAGATGAATAATAGCCGCCTGTCAGCAGATAGTGTTCCGTATCTGAAAAAAACGCTCTGTTTTCTCTGATTAAATGAATAATTTGTTCTGATATTCCGAATTCCCTGGCAAAACGCGGGGTACAAACCATCTCCGCAAGATCATTTTTATCTCCTGCAAGGGCATAAATATCCTTTATCGCCTGCTTCTCCACGTTCCAGGAAATTAAAGCAGAACCGGAGGAAATATCTCCGACATCAGCGTATTTCTTTATCAGTTCCTCTGCTTTTTGAATGAGGGACTGGCGTATCTTCTCTCTGTCTTCTTTGTTCGGAGACAGTTTTACAAATATCTCATGACGGTACAAAGCCGTGAGCCAGAACATCTTGAAATCAGAAAGATATTTCTCTGAAATTTCAGCCAATCTGAAAAGTATTTTTGCATAAAACGCTAATAAATCCGAGTCCGTTCGCGGCGGATAAGGAAGAAGCATCTCCCCTATTTTCTCATACTCCTCATCCTTCCACAATTGGTCAATCCACGCATATTTACAATATGAAACTTGAAACTCGAAACTTGAGACCTGACTGTCGGACAAACCCGTTTCAAGTTCCGAACGCCGGGCTTCGAGTTTCATATTTCTGATAAGGTACTCGCCTTCCTCGTAAAGAGCTTTGAAGTTCGGGATAGTTGTCCCGATCTGAGCATCGTCCGTTTGCAAGTGAGAGAAACGCTCACAGATATCCGAGGCCAGCAGGGACTGAACAGTTCTCTTTTGTTCCAAAAATTCATCAGTATCGGATTTGACAGCATCCCATACTTTCAGAGAATCATAGTATTTTTTTATTTTAGCGAGTGCAAAGCCATAGTCATATATGGCCTCCTGACTTGATAATGTAAGATTTTTAAATACGGAAACCGCGTCGTTAAATTTTTCAGCTTTGACAAGGGAACACGCCCTTTTAAGGAGAAGGTCTTCATCTTCCTGATTCGCATAAGCCTGTTCATAAAAATCAGCAGCTTTTTCATAATTTCCTGATTCCTCGGCCTCTTTTGCAGCTTCAAAGGAATTGCGGCCCAAAAAATCTGCTTTTAATTCGCTGATTCTCTCCGGAAGCCAGTCTTCGCCGGAGAGTTCATAGGCTTCCTCAAAACATCTGATCGCCTCTGAGAGATTTTTTTTCTTTGCGTTCTTTCTGCCCTTTTTTATCAGGTCTTTTACCTTGAGTTGTGTAATCTCTTTTTCACATATTCTGATTTTTTCCGCGATGTCATCATCTTTTAATATTCTGTTGATCTTCTCCAATTCCTGTTTTGCCAGCGGGTAGTTTCCCCTGTCAAACAATTTTTCAGCCCTTTCCATTACAGCTTCCGGGTCTCTCTTCTTTTTTTTCATGATCTTTCCATTTCATATCTTCTAAGGAATTTCCAAAAAAATAATCTGCCCGAAATGTAGGGTGGGTGCAGCGAAGCGGAACCCACCCTACATTCTTCTGAACCGGGTATATTTATTTCGAGTTCCCTGATGCGAAAAAAGTTTTGTCCATAATTTTTTTTAGTTAGCTTAATTTATTGATGATTTCCAGCAAAAATTTTCCTCAGACTTTTCGCTGCAAGGATATGATATAAGAAGAGGATTTGCTCCCTTTGTCACAACCTGTGTTTCTTATACTCAAGATAATCAAACTTTCTGATTATATGAAATCCGTGTAGCGAAATTCCCATGGCGGAATAAAAAACCTGATGATCGAGTATCACTTCAACAATATTCTGATCTTTCTTCCAGGTTTCAACTGAACAGCAGCGTCGGAAACAGACAACTGATTTTTCACCTCTTCCGTCGTGTAAAACTTCATGACAACAGATTCAAGTGTGTCGCCTTCCATTATCGTATAATTCCAATAAATTTTATTTCCCTTTCTCACAATGATACTGTTGTAAATATCCCTCAGAAGATCGGTATTCTTGAGAATTTTCAGGCGGACCCCTTTTCTGACCGAATAAATTCCGAGATGAGAATTGTGTTCAAGCAGAACCGGGTAATAATATCCTTCGCCATAATGCTGTTCTGAAATATCCCACAATGTGTCTTTGTCCGTGGCGCTGTAGAGCCGGAAATCTGAATCCGAAAGCTGAAAAAGACGAACAGCTTCCCAGTCTCCGATCTGAGCCGGAAACAGATCAGAATTGGAAACAGACGCTGCCTCCATGGGGTTCGAGGGCATTATCTCCGGGGGCTTTGTTTCTGAAAGCGGGTGTCTGACTGCATTTCTGGCCTGCAACTGAGCCTCCAGCTTTTCCAGTTTTAAACTCTGATTCTCCAATTTTTTTCCCTGGACTCTGAGTTCCGTAGTCTCCTTCTCCAGCTTTAAGCTCTGAGCTGCGAGTCTTGCGTTCTGGGTCTCCAACTCCCTGAATTGGTAAAACAAAAAAGCAATCATCACAATCATCAGGATCATAAGCAGAACAATGACAGATAATGTGACAATCTTCATTCCCCGAGATTTTTCTTTAACCTGCATCCGGGGGATGTCCTGATCTGAGTCAGACACGGGTTTCTCCGGGGGCAGTTCATCAGGGAGAGAATCCAATACTTTGAAACAATTCAGGTCTGAGTCGCACTGGGGACACTGGGCATTATCAGAGGAAATATTCTCAAGGCCGCATACAGGGCACGTCAGTTCATCACTTCTGTCTGATTGCCAATGCTCAGGAGGAACCGGTTCAAACTGTTCCTCCTTTCTGGTGTCAAAATTTAACCCTTCAGTTGTCATTTTGTGATATCCTTATAAATCCTGCCAGCTTTGGATTCATATTCTTCCACAACCTTATATGTTTCGGGCATTATTTCTTCGATCAGGTCCGCAGCTTTCTTTATATCATCCCGTTTGTATGCTCCCAATATATTTTCAATGGACTGATAAAACTTGGGCGCTTTTGAAGGATTATTTTCCATGCAAAAATCCCCGGCTTTCTGAATTTCCATGAGCATATTCACGACCCCGAGCTTTTTGTAAAGCACCTTGTTTAAGCTCTCAATGGCTTCAAGATTATCTTCATAACTGCCTCTTTCATCCATCTCCTCCAACCGCCTCATACTTTTTCGGATGGCGATCTTATTTTTCGGCGGAATGGCAGGTCCGAAATCATCAATGGCTGCTTCAGCATAATAAATGGTGGATCTGCCGCTATGCCCCTCTGCTGACATTTTTTTGGCTTTCTCAATTTTAAGCTCCGCCCGTGAAAAACGATCCTCGTTCACCTGCCCCGTGTCATCAGAAACCACGCCGTTGATATCTCTTATGGCGGACAAAGACCGGTAGGTAAGATCAAGCATGACATATTCGTTATATTTCTTCTGATTGGCCTCATTAATTGTCTCTTCCAAAAAAAGGAACAATTTTTCATCTGCCTTGCCCCGGGACAGGGTCCTTGAAACCTTCACATCAGGGCGTTCTTCCATGGCTGCTGTGACCTCAATCAGATTGTTCTCATCAATTTTTAGCGTGATCTGCACATGAAGCGGGCCTTCCTCCCTGGGCTTCGGCTTAATGCTCTCATCTGTGTCAATCCCCAGCCACAGATCACCAATGGATTCTTCCTCATCATTTACGATATTATAAAATTTCATGTGGACAAGCTTCTGTTCGGAATGGACCAGCCTGAACACTTCGGTCTGTTCGCAGGGCAAGGGAGTGTTTTTTTCTATAAACAGATATTTTTCGTCATTCTCCAGATGGATATAATAATCATGTGCGGCAGAGTGAACAATATCCAGAACGCCCTGGTCAATTGTGTATTCTTCCAAGTTAAACTGGCAATTCTCGCAAATGATTTCTGTCTGGGAAACTTCTTTGCCGCATTGCGGACATTCATAGGTGTCTGACAGCCGATGACTCAGGATGGCCGCACCTTCTGCAATGGCAAGCATGGGCCTTTCGTGAATCATGACCTTGTCCGCCCCGAATTCCTGATCCATTGCCGCTTTGACACTGGGAATCCGTGAACTTCCGCCCACCAGCAGCACTTTGTCAATGAGATCGGGTGTGTAATGAATATCCTCAAGCATTTTGCGGGTGAGTGCGATGATTTTCTCAACCATGGGCGCGATAATTTTGTCAAACTGGTCCCGGGTAAGTTCCACATCCACATCAATGCTGTCTCCGTCGCTGTCCTTCAAAACGCCCAATATTTCAATATATGCCTCATCGTCCTCGCTCAGACGGATTTTGGCTTGTTCCACTTTTTCTTTCAGTTCTCCGATAAAGCGGTTTCTGTTATCTTCATTCTGGGATTCGATGAATTCTGTGATATCGTCTATATTGTTCTCTCCCGCGGTCTCCTGGAGAACATAATCCGCGATCATGCGGTCAATATCCTCACCGCCCAGCCACATATCACCGCCTTTGCCTGCTTCAAGGAACTGGCCCCCGCTGATGGTGAGAACCGAGAGATCAAAGGTTCCGCCGCCGAAATCAAAAACAAAAACCGTCTGCGCCTCATCCCCTCTGACAGTATCCGCACCAAAGGAGACGGCTGCTGCCGTAGGCTCGGGAAGCAGTCTGCGGACCTTTAATCCGGCCAGGGCTGCGGCGGTTCTTGTGGCGTGCTTTTGTTTGTCATTAAAATAGGCAGGTACGGTAATCACCGCATATTCTGCGGTATCATCAAGAATTTTTTCTGAATCTGTACGGATTTTGTCCAGAATTTTGGAGGAAATTTCCTCCGGAGTGTATTCTTTCCCTCCCAGCATAACGGCCAGGCTGTTTTCTGTTCCTTTTGAGTGTCGTTCAATTTGGTAACGCAACCTGCGGTCCGCCCTGATATTCTGAATTTCTTTATCCTGGTAATTTCTTCCCATCAGGCGTTTGACCGCCACAATGGTGTTTTCCGGGTCCTGCTTCATCCATTCCAAAGCATGTTTGCCCACCACAAACTCCGGCTTTCCAAAAAACTTCTTTTTAACAGTGACACAGGACGGGGTGATAAAATCCCCTTCCGTGTTTTTCAATACCTCTGTATGAACCTTTTTTATTGCTCCCACGGAGTTGGTTGTTCCCAGATCAATTCCGATTGATTTGGACATGGATTTTTTCCTTTCTCAGGCTTATGAACTCTGTAGAATTCATTTTTTAATTTTATCTAAATATAAAACTGAATATCTATCAGAGTATTTTATAAAATTCAACTTGATTTTTTAGTGAACAGTAATTTATATGTATCATCTGTCTGTGTTATCTGCACGGACTGGCGATGAGCAAAAAAATTTTATGTTTTTTATTAAAAATCAGTTGACTGTCGTTAATTTGCTCAGATAAGGGCATTTCATCTGTCTGAAGCCGGATTAAAGGATTAAGGGATTTTTGGGATTAAATATCAGACACAAAAACAACGGGTTAATTCTGTTATTTTTTTACCGTGAAAACACCCATGAAAATACTGACACCTGGCACTTAACACTTAACACCTAACACTTAACACCTGACACCTAACACTTAACACCTGACACCTGACACTTAACACCTGACACCTGACACCTGACACCATGAGTCCTGTGACACATTTACTGATGGGTTGGACCGTTGCGAACATCAGCAGCCAAACCGACCGTAAGGAACGAATTTTTATCACCGTTGCCGGTATAATTCCGGATATTGACGGCCTGGTGATCATCGCTGATCTCCTGACCCGGAATTCTGATCATCCCCTTGAATGGTGGGGGAAGTTTCATCATGTTCTGGCCCATAATCTCGGATTCGGTCTTCTGGTGTTTCTGGTGATTTTCTTTTTATCAAATCAGAGGACCGCGTGCCTGGCTTTTCTGAGTTTCCACATTCATCTTATCTGTGATCTGCTCGGTTCCCGGGGACCCGAAGGATATCAGTGGCCGATTCCCTATCTTTTGCCGTTTTCCAATGCCTGGCAGCTCTGCTGGGATGGGCAGTGGGCTCTCAATGCCTGGCCCAATTTTCTGATAACAGGAATGGTCATATGTGTTATTTTTTATCTTGCCTGGAAACGGGGTGTCTCACCGCTTGAAATTGTTTCAGAAAAGGCAGACAGGGTATTTACAGACACTGTCCGAAAACGCTTCGGATATCCGGTCTGACCGGCCGCGTGTTAAGAAAATAAACAACGGAGATGTTAATGCACAAATTCTGATTATCACTCGATAATCAAGTTTTTTTGATCCGATTCGAACAAAAAGTCTGTCATTCCTGCTTTCGCAGGAATGACAAAAAAAACTTGATTATCGAGTATAACGAATTTAGGGGAAGCCGACCAAGCCCCGTGGGGGCAGCATATTTGTAGTCACAGGCTTGCAGGCCCTCGTCAAGCCCCGTAGAGGCGGCATATTTGTAGTCACAGGCTTGCAGGCCCTCGTCAAGCCCCGTAGAGGCGGCATATTTGTAGCATGCAAAAATGTCGCCTACGGGGCTTGGCCGGCCGGCGTGATAAACGGATGCTACAAATATGCCGTCCCTCCAGGGCTTGACCGCATATGCATCAGGCTAAGATTACAACCTACTGTTTTTATTAACTCTGATTTTGCCGGACGGGGTTTGCAACCCCGTCCGGAATATTTTCCCGGATCGCCGCCCGCAAACGTTTCGGACGGGGTTGCAAACCCCGTCCGGCAGCCGTCCCTCATTCTTAGCCTGATGCATATGGGGCTTGGCCGGCCTCCCCTAAATCTGTTATAATCAAAAAAACTATAAGGTAACATAATGAAACAACACATTTTTTTTCTCGGCGGACATGATGCTGAAATGTTGGAAATACGCAGCATTCTCAAAGAAAAAGGGGAGCAGTTTTTTGATCATCACCTTTCCTGGGGAGCCTCGCTCTCTGCTTATGAAGAAGAATTAAAAACGCTCTCTGATGACAGCATTCCTGTCTTCATCGAACTCAGACCCGATTGCCAATACCCAAAAAATACAATCCTTGTTGACCACCATAATGAGAAAGCCGGAAAAGACCGGAAAACCTCTATTGAGCAGGTTGCCGACCTTCTCTGTATCCCACTTGACAGATATCAGCAGCTGATCAGTGCGAACGATAAAGCCCATATCAGAGGGATGAAAGCCTTACATGCTTCTGAAAAAGAAATCTCGGAGATCAGATATGCTGACAGAAAGGCCCAGGGAGTCACCGAAGATGACGAAAGACTTGCAGAGGCATCAGTGAATAACCACCTTGAAAAAATCGGAAACAACGCTGTGATCATTGACAGCCTTACGAATAAAGTTTCCGCTGTTTTCGACAGGCTTTATGATCAGTACAGCCATGTCTTTGTATTCACACCTGACGGACAGATGAATTATTCTGGTAAGGGGGAGATGGTCTGCGGTCTTGTGAAAATGTATGAAGAAAAACAAAAGGACAAGTCATCCAAAAATTTTTTTTGGGGCGGAGATATGCCGGAGTATGGTTACTTCGGAACCACCGAACCTTTGGATAAGGAGGAGATCAGAAAAATGGCAAACGAGATGCAGGAAAGAATCATATCCCAGCATATTTTTATGTTTCCTTTCCGAATATCAAATCAGGGAGAAAAGGAAAACAGTCCGGCTGACATACGCAGCGTATTTCATGAGTTTCGTAACTCAGGATGGAAATACAAATCTTATAATCCCACAGATTCAGCCGCCAATTACAATGAATATTTCTATTTCCATGAGTATATCCGCAAGGCAATATTTGAAACAAGAGCCAGCGGGAAAATTGAAGAATGTTTGGAAAAGGGTGCGGCCGAGGTCATCTCTTATTATTTTGAAAGGGAAACAGGCGAGGATTCGCAAATGGTCATTCATATAAAGGATGACCCTGACAATCCTGATACATTAGGCCCTTACAAACTCAGAATTGATCATCTGTCCCTCAGATTGTTTGAGACAGGAATCGGTATCATTTCCATAGAAGTGCTGAACCATGACTATGAAAAAATACAGGATGTTTTATGTATCAATGATTTTGGCAGGCGGTTATATCCCCAATTTCTTGCTGAACCGGAGTTTGGCGACTTGAATCCGACAAAAGGCAGTTTCCTGGCTGACAGAATAGAATTTCAATGCAAAGATTTTCAGTCAGATGAAACCCTTTTGTTTGAAAATTATTTCAAACAAGAATTGCAAGTTGCTGAATATATGCGAAAATTGACAGGAATCCATTTCCTTGAAAAGTTTAAATATGTTCCCATATTAGATGACCGGATGTACACGGTCTGCTGGTATGGAAGTGACTGGTGGAGCAGAAAGCTTGCTGAAATGAATGAAGAGACCGGAGAATTCGCTTATAAATCTTCAGATGAATGGTACAAATTCATCTTTGTGGATGGCAAAAATGTGGGATGCGCTCCCGGAGAAATGAAGACAGAGCTTATAAAAAAGCATACTTATTCCAGATGGGCCTCAGGGGGAAGCTTTTTCGGCGTGACTCGTTACAGTCTGATGTGTCTGACTAATCAGGAATTCTTTGGTTCCAATATCATCAGGACTCATATGCAAACCATGTACTGCCAAATTGCCGTCCTCCTTCTTGCCCAGCGGGCCTCCATCCTAAAATTTTCAACCGATGTGACAAAAATCAGCGGAGAAATAGAATCCTTTGTCAGATCAGATAAGGGGGAGAAATTCGAACCCATTGAGCAGGAGATAAAAAAACTCCATTCAGCCTATATCCGTTTTGTGAACAGGCTGTGGTTTACAGAAGTCACGCCCCAGGAGCAGGGCATAGAAATTTACACCATGGCCCTGAACGCAATGGGGTTAAAGGAGCAGACTGAGGAACTCAGAGATGAAATAAGAGAATTGTATGAGTTTGCAAAAACAGAAGAGGATGCCAAAATAAACAAGAGACTGAGCATCCTGAACACAATTATATTCTTTTTCATGCCTGCCACGCTCATTGTTGCCTTGTCTGATTTTATCATCGGATTTCTGCCAGATGGGGGAGGCAGCAAAGGAAGGTGGATCGCCGGCTTGTTTATTTTTCTCATGATCGCTCTGAGCGGATATGCTGCATCTCGAAAACTTCTGGAAGCAGATTATGAGGATGAAATTGAGAAGCTGATCAGACCTCGTACCTTTTTTGACATATTGTCCCAGTTCTCGGTTTTCATACCTCTTTTGCTGGCATTATGGTTAATTATTGAGATAATTTTCTAACTCGTCAGTCGTCAGTTGTCGGTTGTCAGTTGTCGGTTGTCAGTTGTAAAATATTTTGACAACTGTCTGAAATTAAGTACCTGACCAAAAATTTTTTCTGATTATAACGGATTTCGGGGGACCCGGAATATGACAGCGGATAGGAGGATGAAACAGATATGTCCGTCCGGCACCGGACCGGGAACATGGCGTCGGACGGGCGGACGGGACGGAAATCCGGTTAATCCCGAAATCCGCTGTCATATCATTCTGACCGGCCTCCCCCGAATCCGTTATAATCAGAGTTTTTTATATTCAACCAGCCAACAGGAGGCCAGAAGGTAGCAAATTGCTACCTCCGAATACTCTCTTTACCCTATTGATCTGTTTCCATTATTGCTCTATGCAAGTGGATGGACTTTATGAACAAGAACAGAGAAAGGGGATAAGAAAGGGAATTTTTTTTCCTTTTCTTATCCTCTTTCCTTGTTCTTCTTGCTAAAAAAGAACAGGGAAAGGGGATAAGAAGGGGAAAACAACAATAAACCAAAGAGGAAGCGGAATGGCAAAATATTACCTGCGGATGGAAGCGGTAAATCTTTACGCTTTCATAGGGGATACTTATGATTTAAGCACTATCCGGGGCGGGGGATTGCTGTTGCTGGAATCTGCCAAACAGGTTCAAACTAAATTCAGTTCTGCCCTCACAGTCATCAGCACAGGCGCATCTATCGGCTTTTTTTCGTTTGAAGCGGAAGATGATGCCAACGCTGAGGCTTTGCGGCGAAATGTTGCGGAATTTTTAAGAAATGATGAAAATTTGCAACATGCCACTTTTGTGGTGGATTTTGAAAAGGCTGACAAAGATTTTCTTCAGACAAGGGAAATGGTGCTGGCAAAAAATCGCTGGCGACAGTTCCAGCAGCCCACGGTGGTCATTCCAGAGCCAAATGAGCATATGGATCACTTCTGCCCTTTGGATAAGGTGCGTCCCGGGACGGAAAAATCTAAAGTCAAGGGTAAGGAAGAAATTATTTCCAAATCTGTGGCACAACGTCGCAGTCATGGCATAGATCAGAAAAAGAGGGATTTTTATATTTCAGAAATTGGTGAATTCTGCGGAAGTGCCATAACCGCCGATTTTGTAAGTAATCTGGAATCTCTGACAGATGACACGGAACAGGGCAATCTGCATCACAAGATGGCTGTGATTTATCTGGATGGCAACGGTTTCACCAAAATCAGGAACAAATACTGCAACGACGAAAATACACTCAGACAGTTTGACATACAGCTCAGAGGGTTTCGGGCGGATGCTTTGAAAGCCCTGCTGGACAGGATGGATGACGGCAGCTACCGGGATAAAGATGAACGCTACAGGCTGGAAACCCTGCTCTGGGGAGGGGATGAACTGATCTGGGTCGTTCCGGCCTGGAAAGGATGGAATGTGCTGGACTGTTTTTACACAGCTTCCGCTTCCTGGGAATTTGCAGGCCAGAGGCTGACCCACGCGGGTGCCATGGTCTTTTGTCATCATAAGGCACCGATTCACCGGATCACCCACTTATGTCAGGACCTGGCAGACTCGGCCAAGGCAGCAACCTATTTCAAATTAACCAGACAATCTTTCAGCGCGCTGAAAAAAGAGGGGTTTCCTGACCTTATTGAGAAGCTGACCAGCTTGAGAGATACGGTGTATGAAGGTAAGGCGGACTTGATATATGCGTTAAGCAGAACACTGGAAAAAGATCAGTTTGATCAGCATAACGCTCTGATTTTGAAACATGCTGAAAAAGCAGCAGGCAGAGAACAGAACCTGTTCCAATATCTGGTTCTGGAATCCTTTGATCATATTGGCAGTGACCTGGAAACTTACCGAAACCTCCAATGTCCCATCCCCTGGAAGATTTCATTCAGCGGGGAGGACATGGCGGACATGGCGGATAATATCCGTGCGCTCAAGGCGGATTTTCCCCGGGGCCAGATTTACAAAGCAGTTCATTCTGCCCTGTTTTCAGTAAAAGAAAACCAGGAACAGGCATCTTATTATGATCAGTTTGAGGAACGCCTGAAACAAATTTTACCTGAAGAGGTTTTTAATAAGGCAGAAAAGCTGATTTCCGGCGGTTATTTCGGAACCAGTCCCGGTGCATGGCTGCATCTGGCCGAACTTTGGGACTATATCCCTGAGGAGGAAAAGCATTATGAAGGAAGTAACGCTTAGTGTGATCCTGACGTTAAAAGGGCCGGTCATTGCCGGTTCTTCTGCCGCGGGGGCATTCGGCATTGATCTGCCCTTTGCCAAAACCGGATCAGGCGAACTTTATCTGCCGGGAACCCATGTCAAAGGCCGTCTGAGAGAAAGTATCGAGGCGATTCAGTCTGCTCTGGAACTTTCTGAGGATGAGATTGAGGAATGGCTCGGACAAGGCTCCTCTGAATATAATCGGCCCAAACGGGGACGTCTTATTTTTGAGGATTTTGTCACTCTCACGAAGGATGGGAAAGGCATTCGCACCAGAATCCGCATGGACCCGGAAAGAGGAGCCGTCAGAAAAGGGGCATATCTGGTGATCGAATCGCCGTTTAAAAGCGGAGAGATGGTTGAATTTAAAGGCCGTATTCGCTTTTTTTGTGAGAATGACGGTGAATTTTCAAAGATAAAGACGATCATTCATAAGGGCCTGCGCTGGATACCCGCACTCGGAGGCCAGCGGAGCGCAGGCTTTGGCTGTCTCACACATGTGAAGCTTGAGAAGGAATCCGAAACCCTCATTCCCGAAATCGTGACGCCTCGCACTTCGTGCGAGGCATTGAACCTGAAACTTTTTCCCAAGTCTCCTTTTTGCATTGCCATACCCAGGAAAGCGGAAAATCTTTTTGAATCTGATTCTGTCATTTCCGGAGGGGCCATCAAAGGCAGCATTGCCAACACGCTCAACCGCATTCTTGGAAAACCACTGAATGAGGAAATAGATGATTCCCTGCCCCCGCCATGGACAGAACTGGGCCGGTATTTCTCGGACATCCGCTTTGACCATGGGTTTCCATCTTCCGAGGAAGGAGGTCGTCCCACGCATTACCCGCTTTCCACGGTCAGAACGCAGAAAGATGAAGAATCAGATAAGGCCGAAACTCACGACGTGATTTTCTGGTCCGGTCCGAGGCTGATTCATGGAAAAGCCCCTGTGTTTTCAACAGACTGGAAAGGGAAAGATTTTGAAGCCGTGGAGAGTGAGTTCAGGTGGGGAAAGCGGCCGAACACGATTTTACGGGTCAGAACCGCAATGGATAAGGACAAACGCCGGTCAGACGAAGGAAAGCTTTTTGCTTATGAAATGATCAATCCGGAGGGTTTTGTGTGGCACACCCGGGCGAATCTCACAAAAGTTCCTGAAAAGGAAAGGGTCAACGTCCGTTCCCAGTTGGAGACACTGCTCACGGAATTCGGAATCAGATATCTGGGAAAGACCAAAGCAGATGTGGAAGTCATTGTCTCTCCGGCTGAGAAACAGACCGTTCCTGATCCTGCAAAAGAGAATCTCTGGGTGATCACGCTTCAGACACCCGCACTCATGACTGAGCCGAAAACTTCGCTCAATGAGGCTTTGGTGAATTCTGAGATTTTGTTTAAGGAATATAATGCGTTCTGGAAAGAGATTTCCGACAACACACTGACGCTGATCCGTTTTTTTGCCGAGCAGAAACTTATGGGCGGTTATCTTCATTACCGATTTCAATCCGGCAGGCCCTACAATCCGTTTTTGCTCACTTCGGAAAAGAGTGTGTTTCTCCTGAAGTCAGATGAGGGAAAACCGTGGAAAGAGACAAAAAAACTTTTCAAAGACTGGCTTTCTCTGGGGCTTCCGCTACCAAAGTGGGCTTTGAAAAAGTACGGTGGCGAGGACGGCATTTCCTGGAAAAATTGTCCGTTTGTTCGGGAAAACGGTTTTGGGGAAATCACCTTGGGATAATTGAGAATTGAGAATTGAGAATTGAGAATTGAGAATTGAGAATTGAGAATTGACAATTTCCTGATTCTAATGGATTTTGCTGACAGGCTGGCTCGAATGACAGCAATCTGTGCGCTGATACATAAAGTACAAGGAAAGAGGATAAGAAAGGGAAGAGGATAAGAAAGGGAAGAGGATAAGAAAGGGAAGATGCATTTTCCCTTTCTTATCCTCTTTCCTTGTACTTTTGGAGGCATAACGGATCAAAAATCCTTTAGATTCAGACAATTTCTGTGTCTGATAGCTGATAGCTGGGGGAATAATGGAACGCTTAACTTATGTTCGATATCGCATTGACGGAATATTGAGGGCAATGACACCGCTTCATGTTGGTTCGGGAGCGGAAAGAGATGCTGTGATTGACGATGAAAAAGTAAAAGTATCGGAGGTGGTCAAAGACAGTAAAAGCTTTCCCTGTCTGCCTGCAAGCACGCTCAAGGGAAAGCTTCGTTCTGCTGCTGACCGGTTCTCAAATGAGAAGGCTCTGACTCGTGAACTTTTTGGAACCGGAGAAAAAGATCAGGAGGTCGGCGCGCGTCTGTTATTTCAGGATGCTTTGCTGGACAGGGATTTATCAGAGATTCCGCCGCTTTTTGAAATGCCGCTTGAAAACGGAAATTTCCCGCTTTACTGGGATGCCTCCTGTTTCACTTATATTTCAACGGGTACGGCTTTAAACCGAGTAACCCGCACTGTGGAGAAGCATAAGCTTTTTTATCATGAAACCGTGCCTTCGGGTGCTGTGTTCCGGGTGAGTATTTTCGGGGAGGGACTTACGCATGAAGAACTGGCGTTTCTGCTGAAACTGCTTGAAGGGTTTAAGGGAGAACACGGAATATGCCTGGGCGGAGAAACAGCTCATGGTTTCGGACAGATGCAATGGGAACACCCGGAAGTGAGCGGCGTGACCAGCGAGGATGAACTCCGGGAATGGCTCAACGGGACAGCCACAGGATTTGAGGGGTTTCCGAAAATTTCCGGAGAAAGGTTAAAACACATCCAGGATAAAATCAGCCTGTCCGCTCCGGTTTCGCGGGATGTCCTGTCTTTGGAACTTAAACTTTGTTTTGACGGTCCCTTTATGGTGAATGATCCGTCCCAGGCTTATAAAGCTGATGACGGGGGCCTGAGTCATACTTATCTCAGAAATGAGAAAAATCAGATTGTGCTTCGCTCCAGGTCTTTTCACGGGGCATTGAGAAATCAGGCCGAGCGGATCATCCGCACGGTTGCCCCGGAGGAACTCAGAGCAAAAAAAGCCTGCTATATTGAGGACCATAAGACATCCTGCCCCCCAATTCATAAAAAAGAGCAGACAGAGAATCTCTGCATGGCGTGCCGTCTGTTTGGCGGAAACGGATGGCGTTCTCCCATCATGATTTCTGATTTTCTGCCTGTGCCCAACGGACACGGAGAAGAATGTGAACAGGATTTTGTGGCAATAGACCGATATACCGGCGGCGCGGCAGATCGGAAAAAATTCAAAGCCTGTTATCGTTTCGGCCCCATACTCAAAGGCAGGCTCAGGATAGATTTGAGCCGCGTCGGCCCCGTCCATGTCGGTGTTCTGGCGCTTGCCTTGCGTGATCTCCTCGAAGGCGATATGTTCATGGGGTTTGGCAGGAGCAAGGGCTTGGGAGCCTGCCGGGGAAAGATTACGGAAATAAATTTGCCTCAGCATTATCCGGAATGGATGAAAAAATTTATGTCATCCTCTGAAAACTGGGAACAACTGGCTCAGACCGAGCTGCCGATGAACCCTTTGCAAACTGAGCTTCTGGAACATCTGGTGGCGGACTTTAACGAAGCAGTCAGTATTGAGGCATAATCAGCAGATGGAAAATTCAGACTCATGCTCGTTCCCATGCTTCGCGTGGGAACGAGATTCCGGAGTGCAAAAATTTTATTTTTGCACTTGCGAAAATAAAATTTTCGCACTCCGGATAATGTTACGTTTCAATACCTTTCTGTTAAGGAGTGAGAGATATGGCTGATATTATTGTGGGAAAAATTCATAGTCTGAATGCTAAGTTTGGTCTTGCCCGGTGTGAGCAACTTGGCAACAAAGATATTCGATTTCCAATCAAAGACGCAAATGGAAACCTTATTGTTCCTGAATTGAAGATGGGCATGTTTCTGGGCTTTGAAAGGGCGCATTTGGAACCCTGGCTGGGTAACTGCTTTAAGGCAGCGACTTACCAGGCGGAGAAGGATCCCGAGAAAAAAAATGAGTCGTCAAATACCTCCGAACCGGAGACACCAGGCAGAGATACGGAGGTACCGAACAGAGATATGTTCACCTATCCGTATAATTTTGTTCATCCTGCCAACCCTCTGCATGAAAAAAAACCTGTCTGCGGACTTCATGACCGGTTTTATGCGAATCGCCATTCCGGGGAAATCGTCTGCGTTCTCACCACGAAAACGCCTGTATTTATACCGAGTTCCCAGGAATGGAAAAAGGCTGTGACGCTTGAGGGACATACAAAGGAAAAACCAAAGATTCACTGGGAAAAACCTTTTTACACGCTTCCGGATGACACCTTTGCCATTCCCGGATCATCCCTCAGAGGCATGATTCGCTCTGTTGCCGAAACAGCTTCCAATTCCTGCTTTTCTGTTTTTGATGACAACAGCCGCTTTGCCTACCGGCTGACGAAAAGGCTTCCTTTTCGTCGTCCCGGCAGGATTGTCAAAGTAGGAGAATCGTTAAAAATCAGCCAGATGGGTATCGTTAAAATCAGTATGGATGCCCTGTCCGTTCTCGGCATTCCGAATCATGTCAGTGTGTCCTGCGATGACAACAAGATTAAATTTATGTGTGTGGATTGCTTTCGGAGAGGCGAGCCTGAAGTGATATGGGCAAAGCATGATGGTAAAGAATGGCCGAACATCAGTCCGAAGGAAATAACAGGGACAAAGGGAAAGGTCGTTGATCGTAGCGGCCGGTATTTTATTGAAAAAGATGGGATGAGTTACAGACTTCCAAAACCCATGGGCCAAAAATACAGAAATACGACGGTGAGTTTCAAAGCAAAAAAGTTTCCACGATTCAGCAGAGGCGCACAATGGTATGTTTCGGAAATAAGCGGTGAACCGACCATTGGTAGGATGAAGACGGGCTGGGTAAAATGGGCGGACGTGGGAAAAGAGGGAACGACCAAGAAGACGCATCAGGTCTTTTTTGAAGAGACCCGTCCCCGAACCTTTGAGACATCTGATACGGTCATTGAGAATTATAAAATCGCCCAGGAAGGCAAAGACAATAAAAACCCGAAGAAACTTGAAGAAAACCAACTGGTCTTCTTTACCTGTGACAACGAGGAAAAATTTGTCACCAGTATCGGCCCGGTTCGGATGCACAAAGATGTGTATCGGTATTCCACAGGCCATTTCCTGAAACAGCTTGGAAAAGATGTTACGGGTGATGAAGATACGTTTACGCCGTGCGATGACCCGGATCGGGTATGCCCGGTGTGTCAGTTGTTTGGTTTTATTCCTGAACAGAAAGACAAATCAGAGCAGGGGATTGCCGGACGTATTTTTATCTCAACAGCAAAGCTGATTTCTGCGGTTCCCGAATCTGTGCCTGTTCCGCTGCGTATTCTCGGGGGACCCAAACCCAAATACTATCCGTTTTATCTGACGGGTGAAAAAGGAAAGATTCACCAGGGATTTGATAATGACCGTCCCAATGGGAGATATTCATGGGAAAGCGATTTGGCCCGGATGCCGGGCCGGAAGTTTTACTGGCATCATCCGAATTTTGTGAACCAGCCGGAAAACAAGGACTATCTGAGCCATCATCCTGGTGAGAATGGTGAAAAGATTGAAGAGCCGAGAACAGATCAGAATATTACTGCTCGTGCGCTTCCTGCTGCCTGTGAATTTCGCTTTGCTGTCCGTTTTGAGAATCTTTCTTCCGAGGAACTGGGGCTTCTGTTATTTGCCATTGATTTTAATGACAAGGCTGACGGAAATCATTGCCACCATGTCGGCATGGGGAAATCATTGGGAATGGGCACGGTAATGCTGAGAATTGATGCGGTGAAACTCACGGACAGGAAAGAGCGATACAGCTCTCTTCAAAAGAGCGGAGAACTGGAAAGAGATGAGACTCTGAAATGCCTGGAGCGTGCCCGGGAGGAATTTGCCAACACCATGTCAGCGAAAAACGGGGGGGGTTCTTTTGAAGAGATTCCCAACATTCGGGACATGCTCAGAATCACTGATATTACAAATCCGTCTGAGTCTTCGGATGTTCGATATCGCCCGCTGAATCTCCGGCCCGATGAGAATTATGCCTGGTTTGGCGGAGGCACTGTTCGCCGTGACGGATGGAGCAGAGGCAGAAAATATATTCGTCCTCATCAGAAGCTTCCCTCCGTTGCCGAGGTTGTGGAAAATAATGTGAGAGTTGGCCAGGGAGAATGGGACTAGTGAAAAAGAACAAGGAAAGAGAACAAGGAAAGAGGATAAGAAGAGGAATAAGAACACTTTTTCCCTTTCTTATCCCCTTTCCCTGTTCTTTTTTGAGACACTGAGGAACATCTCTTATGCACGAAGAACTGACATACGCCATCAACAACTGTCTGTTTGAAGTGTTCAGGAAGCTGGGCAACATTTGGAACGAGAATGTTTATGAAAGCGCTGCGGAGCTTGAACTCCGGGCCAGGGGGATGAAAACAGAACGACAGAAAGAATTTGACGTGCTGTATTTTGACAGGCGTGTGGGGCGTTGCAGGACTGACCTCTTAGTTGAGAACACGGTCATTGTGGAACTGAAAGCCGTGCGGAACATCCTTCCATTGCATCGGGCGCAACTGATTTCCTATCTGAAAGGCATGAACATGCCATTGGGAATTCTCGCAAACTTCGGCGGTTTCAAAGCAGAATGCCGGACTTTCCCAAATATTGCAAGCCTCAAAACGCCGCTGAGAGATGATTTTGATTTTGACAAAATCCGTCTGGAAGGCAAGGAAACCATAAAAGAACTGCTTTTTATGGCAAATCGGATTCTGACGACACTGGGGGTCGGTTATGTCCATCATATTTATCGGCGGGCGTTTTACTGCGAACTGAAAGAGGCCGGTATTGATTTTGAGATAAAAAAGGAAGTTATTGCCCGATACCGAAATCAGACAGTCGGTTCAAGGGAAGTCATTTTTTTCATTATGGGGGATCTGTTGCTCTCGGCCATGGCTGTGAGGGAACTGGACGATCTGATCTTGCACAAATTCTGCAACTACGGACGTTATCTTAAAAAAAAACGGGGACTAATTTTCAATTTCAACAGCCTGCATCTGGATTTCAGGTATTTTTCGGATATGAACAAGAACAAGGAAAGAGGATAAAAACAAGGAAAGAGGATAAAAACAAGGAAAGAGGATAAAAACAAGGAAAGAGGATAAGAAAAGGAAGAAGACCGCCTTTTTCCCCTTCTTATCCTCTTTCCCTGTTCTTCTTTCAAAAGGACCCAATCATGTTTGACAACATCAGTTTTTCACGATTTAATGCGTATTTCACGGTTCAAAAGCCTTTGGAGCTTCCGCCTTATACGGGTTCGGCTTTCAGGGGCGTTTTGGGGCACGCTATGCGAAAGGTCCGCTATGGCATGAAAAAGCAGTGCGAGGCCTGCCCGGTGCGACCCCAGTGCCGCTATGAAAATCTTTATGCGTATCTTTTTGAATCTCCCCGGGACCATCCTTATCTTGTAAAAGCGGATCTGTCCCAGAACATAAGGCAGGAGAAAAACTATCCCCGGCCTTTTGTTCTTGATCCTCCGGCTGGAGGCGCATGGAAAGCAGGGGATATGCTATGTCTTTCCTTTACGCTGGTGGGCAGGGCGATTTCCTGCTTTCCCTTCATGGCCTGCGCCCTGGGTCAGATGAACAGCATCGGTTTCGGAGCGGCTCAGGGAAATATTTTTCTGGAGGCGATTACGGACGGTTTTCCTTCCGAGGATGGCGGCGAGACTGTCATTTATGATGGCGAAACCGGTGTCATCGTGGGACCCGGACAGATTTTTGATTTTAATATGATGACTGAATGGGCCGCCCGGCGCCTGTATTCCGAGGGACACGCTGAGAGGTTTTGTGTGCTATTTCTCACTCCTTTCCGCTTCAAAGACCGGGGCAGTCTGGGAAGGTCGCTTTCCTTCAATGTTTTTATGAGAAATGTCCTTCGCAGGCTCACGTTTCTTTCCGTACACAGCCCGCTTTCTTTTGATATCAACTTTGAGGATATCCTGGACAGGGCGAGGAGTGTAAAAATAGTAACCTCCGACCTTCGCTGGTATGACTGGCAGCGATATTCTGCCCGTCAGAAAACAAAGATGAACCTGGGCGGGCTTGTGGGAGAGGTTGTATTTTCCGGGGAACTGGACGAATTCCTGCCTTATGTCAGGCTGTGCGAATTCCTGAATGTGGGAAAATCCTGCACTTTTGGGCTGGGGAAGTATGAATTGAAAATTGACTGATTATAACGGATTCTGGGGAGGCTCCGGCCGTGAATATGACAGCGGATAAAAAGGATGAAACGGATATGACTTTTCAGATCGGCTTCCCGCGGTGCCGGATTACGGGCTGCCTGCCGG
Organism: Desulfonema magnum; assembly: GCF_017377395.1. Classification (GTDB taxonomy): domain Bacteria; phylum Desulfobacterota; class Desulfobacteria; order Desulfobacterales; family 4be13; genus Desulfonema_C; species Desulfonema_C magnum. The sequence continues at coordinate 4,195,897 of NZ_CP061800.1, forward strand.
GATAAGGGATAGGGCTTTCCGGATCGGAAACACCCTTCGGGGAACCGCTGTCATATCGGCCGGTACTATCCGTTTCATCCCCTGAATCCGTTGTCATATTGCCAGCCTCCCCTAACTCCGTTATAATCAGAAAATTGAGAATTGATAATTGATCCGGAATGCAGAAATGAGGCGGAGCGAAGCGGAATTTTTGCATCCTTTGATAATTCTCAATTCTCAATTACTAATGCGGTCTGAAAAAAATTGTTTGACCTGAGCAGCCCATATGTTTTATATGTTCTGAATATTTCATATTGGTGTCCCGGTATTAAAAATATGTAAATTTCGAAATACTAAAAAAAGATGTTTTACTGGGTAAAAATCTGTAAAAAAAATTTCGAAAAAATCAATTTTAAAGAGATATATCTTGTATCCAACATCTAACTATTTGAAATAATTATATAAAAATTTTTCAGAAAAAAATAACCGAAAAAAGTTAGTTTATTTTCTTTGATATCAGGATGTTAAATCAGATTTTCCCGATATCGTTCCGACATAAAAAATCGAAGACAAAAGGAGGTTTTTAAGTGGATTTATTCTTTATTATCAAGAAATTAAAAATTTTTAAAGACGTAAATCACGTCTCGTGGGAGGGGGTTGACCAAAGACCCGGAAATGGAGGGGATTGAAACTAACCGCCGTACGTTGCTTTGCAGAAACATACAGGTTGACCAAAGACCCGGAAATGGAGGGGATTGAAACCGAGAAAAAATGGCATCGGCAAGATTAATAAATTTGTTGACCAAAGACCCGGAAATGGAGGGGATTGAAACCTGCCTGCAACTTCAATTCCACATCCCCCCCCGTGTTGACCAAAGACCCGGAAATGGAGGGGATTGAAACCACCATCCTCTGTCATAAGCCTCTTTTTCTTTATCGTTGACCAAAGACCCGGAAATGGAGGGGATTGAAACCCAACAATAACCCCTTTGACTATATTAGTCATGTTGACCAAAGACCCGGAAATGGAGGGGATTGAAACTCTACTCTTTCTTCGTGAATAAGACCTTCATAGTTGACCAAAGACCCGGAAATGGAGGGGATTGAAACTGCTTCTGCATAGCCTGTGCCATAATTGTCATAGTTGACCAAAGACCCGGAAATGGAGGGGATTGAAACGGATTTTCGCGCGACCATTCGCTGTCCTCATTTGTTGACCAAAGACCCGGAAATGGAGGGGATTGAAACTAAAATTATGACCTGAAAATCCTTTCCCGCAGTTGACCAAAGACCCGGAAATGGAGGGGATTGAAACCATATTTTCGATGCTGAAAAATCATATTTTCCCAAGTTGACCAAAGACCCGGAAATGGAGGGGATTGAAACTCCTAATTACCTCTTTGCCAAAGGGGGTTTCGGGGTTGACCAAAGACCCGGAAATGGAGGGGATTGAAACTCCAAAATATCATGAAAATTATCAAAATTTGTTGACCAAAGACCCGGAAATGGAGGGGATTGAAACCCCGATTTCCGCGTCCGTCATCATAAACGACTTTGTGTTGACCAAAGACCCGGAAATGGAGGGGATTGAAACTTGTTCCCAGAGGTCGGAGGCTAGGTCAGGATCAGTTGACCAAAGACCCGGAAATGGAGGGGATTGAAACACGGCACCAGAACCAGTCTCCACGGTCTCAGTCGCGTTGACCAAAGACCCGGAAATGGAGGGGATTGAAACATCTTTCTTGGTTGTCTTCCCTTGAGCCAAAATGGTTGACCAAAGACCCGGAAATGGAGGGGATTGAAACTCTGGTTCTGGTTCTGGTTCTGGGATTTTCTTAGTTGACCAAAGACCCGGAAATGGAGGGGATTGAAACTGTTAAGATCCCCATCTTGTGCTTTCAACCGTGTTGACCAAAGACCCGGAAATGGAGGGGATTGAAACGACCATTCCCTGCTGGGCTTTCCATCGCCCTTCGGGTTGACCAAAGACCCGGAAATGGAGGGGATTGAAACCTCGCTTTCCAGGTATCCAGTCTTTGGAGCTGTTGACCAAAGACCCGGAAATGGAGGGGATTGAAACTATAACTATATCTGCACTATTTATATTGTATATAGGTTGACCAAAGACCCGGAAATGGAGGGGATTGAAACATGCAAATGATGACTCTTCTCCGGCTTTAGTTGACCAAAGACCCGGAAATGGAGGGGATTGAAACTCTTCTTCTTAACCTTAGGTTCAACGGCTTTGTTGACCAAAGACCCGGACATGGAGGGGATTGAAACCAAACTCCGGGTTCGGTTTTTTCGATCTGCCGGACGGGGTTTGCAACCCCGTCCGAAATATTTTCCGACCCCCGAAAACAAACGTTTCGGACGGGGTTGCAAACCCCGTCCGGCAGTCTTATAGATCGGCTTCCCGCGGCACCGGATTACGGGCTGCCTGCCGGGATAAGGGATAGGGCTTTCCGGATCGGAAACACCCTTCGGGGAACCGCTGTCATATCGGCCGGTACTATCCGTTTCATCCCCTGAATCCGTTGTCATATTGCCGGCCTCCCCTAACTCCGTTATAATCAGAAAATTGGAGAATTGATAATTGATCCGGAATGCAGAAATGAGGCGGAGCGAAGCGGAATTTTTGCATCCTTTGATAATTCTCAATTCTCAATTACTAATGCGGTCTGAAAAAAATTGTTTGACCTGAGCAGCCCATATGTTTTATATGTTCTGAATATTTCATATTGGTGTCCCGGTATTAAAAATATGTAAATTTCGAAATACTAAAAAAAGATGTTTTACTGGGTAAAAATCTGTAAAAAAAATTTCGAAAAAATCAATTTTAAAGAGATATATCTTGTATCCAACATCTAACTATTTGAAATAATTATATGAAAATTTTTCAGAAAAAAATAACCGAAAAAAGTTAGTTTATTTTCTTTGATATCAGGATGTTAAATCAGATTTTCCCGATATCGTTCCGACATAAAAAATCGAAGACAAAAGGAGGTTTTTAAGTGGATTTATTCTTTATTATCAAGAAATTAAAAATTTTTAAAGACGTAAATCACGTCTCGTGGGAGGGGGTTGACCAAAGACCCGGAAATGGAGGGGATTGAAACCTAAATACCAGAAACCCAACCACCATCCTTTATCGTTGACCAAAGACCCGGAAATGGAGGGGATTGAAACTTAGCAATCTTAAATGCATCGCTAAAAGTACTTCGTTGACCAAAGACCCGGAAATGGAGGGGATTGAAACCGAAGGTCTCCTCCGATTGCGGAGTCAACTTCGATGTTGACCAAAGACCCGGAAATGGAGGGGATTGAAACCCAAAACCCCGACCACCATCCTTTATTGTAAGCTGTTGACCAAAGACCCGGAAATGGAGGGGATTGAAACTCATCGGGATCGACGAAGTGGACAGTGGCATATGGTTGACCAAAGACCCGGAAATGGAGGGGATTGAAACCAAAGTTACCTCTCCAATGTTGTGCTGGTTTTTGTTGACCAAAGACCCGGAAATGGAGGGGATTGAAACTATTTTTTTAAAAGTTGAAGTGCCTTCTTAAGGGTTGACCAAAGACCCGGAAATGGAGGGGATTGAAACAAACAAGGGTACCGCCAAAATTAATAGACAGGTTGACCAAAGACCCGGAAATGGAGGGGATTGAAACCTACTCCAATTTTTCCGTCTCCACTCACATCTGCGTTGACCAAAGACCCGGAAATGGAGGGGATTGAAACAAGTTGAAGTGCCTTCTTAAGACACTTCAAGGGTTGACCAAAGACCCGGAAATGGAGGGGATTGAAACACATATTGAATTTTGATACTGTCCCTCTCTTCCAGGTTGACCAAAGACCCGGAAATGGAGGGGATTGAAACTGTCTCCATACACTTTTCATCAAAAATTATGAAAGTTGACCAAAGACCCGGAAATGGAGGGGATTGAAACACATATTGAATTTTGATACTGTCCCTCTCTTCCAGGTTGACCAAAGACCCGGAAATGGAGGGGATTGAAACCCCATCCGCCGCAAGCTCAACGCCCGAAATGTTGACCAAAGACCCGGAAATGGAGGGGATTGAAACAATAAAAATCAATTCCTCCTGCCCGAATCTTCGGTTGACCAAAGACCCGGAAATGGAGGGGATTGAAACAGCATAAACTGCCTCTGAAAGCCGATCTGCCGGACGGGGTTTGCAACCCCGTCCGAAATATTTTCCGACCCCCGAAAACAAACGTTTCGGACGGGGTTGCAAACCCCGTCCGGCAGTCTTATAGATCGGCTTCCCGCGGCACCGGATTACGGGCTGCCTGCCGGGATAAGGGATAGGGCTTTCCGGATCGGAAACACCCTTCGGGGAACCGCTGTCATATCGGCCGGTACTATCCGTTTCATCCCCTGAATCCGTTGTCATATTGCCGGCCTCCCCTAAATCCGTTATAATCAGAAAATTGAGAATTGATAATTGATCCGGAATGCAGAAATGAGGCGGAGCGAAGCGGAATTTTTGCATCCTTTGATAATTCTCAATTCTCAATTACTAATGCGGTCTGAAAAAAATTGTTTGACCTGAGCAGCCCATATGTTTTATATGTTCTGAATATTTCATATTGGTGTCCCGGTATTAAAAATATGTAAATTTCGAAATACTAAAAAAAGATGTTTTACTGGGTAAAAATCTGTAAAAAAAATTTCGAAAAAATCAATTTTAAAGAGATATATCTTGTATCCAACATCTAACTATTTGAAATAATTATATAAAAATTTTTCAGAAAAAAATAACCGAAAAAAGTTAGTTTATTTTCTTTGATATCAGGATGTTAAATCAGATTTTCCCGATATCGTTCCGACATAAAAAATCGAAGACAAAAGGAGGTTTTTAAGTGGATTTATTCTTTATTATCAAGAAATTAAAAATTTTTAAAGACGTAAATCACGTCTCGTGGGAGGGGGTTGACCAAAGACCCGGAAATGGAGGGGATTGAAACTGCCTCTTTGCACTCGTCTTGAACCTCAAGGGTTGACCAAAGACCCGGAAATGGAGGGGATTGAAACCCGTGTATGTGAATATTCACAATCTATTAATTGTTGACCAAAGACCCGGAAATGGAGGGGATTGAAACAGAATTTTCATCGACAACGGTTTTATTTGTGTTGACCAAAGACCCGGAAATGGAGGGGATTGAAACCCATAAAGAGGGTTAAAATCCATACTCATGGTTGACCAAAGACCCGGAAATGGAGGGGATTGAAACACGTTGTCATTGAGTGAAGCTTTTCGGTCTTCACTGTTGACCAAAGACCCGGAAATGGAGGGGATTGAAACAACGACAGGCATCCCAGATGCTCCTCTGAGACCGTTGACCAAAGACCCGGAAATGGAGGGGATTGAAACTTTTCCCCCAAATTTGGCAAGCAAGCTCGCTACAGAGGTTGACCAAAGACCCGGAAATGGAGGGGATTGAAACGTCGCGCCTGCTTCCCGCAAACCAGTCAAGTGGCTGTTGACCAAAGACCCGGAAATGGAGGGGATTGAAACAGATAACGGGTCGTCTATGTTCCGCATCTTTTTCTGTTGACCAAAGACCCGGAAATGGAGGGGATTGAAACATCCTACTTTCCCGCCAACAAGATTTTCATCCTTGTTGACCAAAGACCCGGAAATGGAGGGGATTGAAACTCACTTCATCACCAGCTGAAAAACCTTGATAGAGTTGACCAAAGACCCGGAAATGGAGGGGATTGAAACTTATTATCTTTCCAGGCTTCTAGTACGTTTTCTTGTTGACCAAAGACCCGGAAATGGAGGGGATTGAAACCCCTCAGAAATGCCGTCGACAGAAACATCAGCTACCGGTTGACCAAAGACCCGGAAATGGAGGGGATTGAAACCCAGTTCCGGTTCCAGCCACAACACCAAAACGTTGACCAAAGACCCGGAAATGGAGGGGATTGAAACTCAATTTCTACATTTTTTCCGTCAGGTACGGGGTTGACCAAAGACCCGGAAATGGAGGGGATTGAAACTCTACCAAGACATCAGAAATTTTATAACCAGGTTGACCAAAGACCCGGAAATGGAGGGGATTGAAACCTTTCACCTCTATTATATTCAACATATCCCTCTGTTGACCAAAGACCCGGAAATGGAGGGGATTGAAACAAAGCCCCTTCCCGTCTTCGAATCCCATTCTTGTTGACCAAAGACCCGGAAATGGAGGGGATTGAAACCGATTAATACCCCCCTGTTCAGTAAACTGGGGGTTGACCAAAGACCCGGAAATGGAGGGGATTGAAACTCCACCACCATCATCATCCACATTCGGGTCACGTTGACCAAAGACCCGGAAATGGAGGGGATTGAAACCTCCGATTGCGGAGTCAACTTCGATCATCCATGTTGACCAAAGACCCGGAAATGGAGGGGATTGAAACTGAAACACTTCCCTCTTTAAAAGAGAAAAAAAAGTTGACCAAAGACCCGGAAATGAGGTTTCTCGGATATTATATCCGAGAGAGGGATGAGAGATTATTCTCTTAAACTCAGCGTCGGGACGCCGACATGCAGGATGTTATAGGATTTGTCTCTCCGGAAGGGGGGAAGGAGGGAACTCCGGAGGGAAATTCGGAGGGAAAGTGAAAAAAATGGCGGAAAAAGAAAACACCTCTCCTGTGCATCCCGTTTTCGAGGATCGGAGAGATTCAGCGGGATTCCGTGAGACCGGCATTTTTTTTCGCAGTTTAATTCTGATTGTAACGAATTTAGGGGAGGCTGTTAAAGCCCCGTGGGGGCGATATATTTGTAGCATTCATCATGCCGGGCCGACCACAAGCCCTTACGGGGCCTGGCAGGGGGGGCGGCAAATCTGTTGCTACAAATATGCCGCCCTTACAGGGCTTGGTCGGTTCTCCCCTAAATCCGTTATAATCAGAAAATTTGTAATTTTTCCTAACACCTGACACCTGACATCTAACACCTTTTTCATATAAACTCCCATGTCCTGCGGACACAACAAAGGATGAAACTTTTGATTTTTGGTTCAAAATGTCATAACTACTCTCAGAATAAATATTTATCAACAATTATAACAGGAAGGACGGTTATGACTAAAAAATCAGACACCCCGATTATTTCAGTAATGCATCCCGTTTGTTGCGGACTGGACGTTCACAAGAATATTATTTCAGCATGTCTTATTACTCTGAATCCCCTTGGCTCGCCGCAATATGAAGTGAGGGAATTCCCGACTTTTACAGACAGCCTTTTCCTTTTAAGGGACTGGCTGACCGACAATAATTGTCCGACAGTTGCAATGGAAAGTACAAGTGTGTATTGGCGTCCGGTTCACAATATCCTTGAAGGACATCTGGATGTTGTCCTGGTAAATGCGCGCCATATAAAAAATGTTCCCGGCAGAAAGACGGATACCGAGGACAGCAGATGGCTTGCCAATCTCCTTCGCCACGGGCTTGTGAAAGGCAGTTTTATTCCGGCAAAGGAAGTGAGACAATGGCGTGACCTGACAACGCTTCGGAAAAATTACACACAGACTCTCGGAGATTACAAGAGGCGTGTTCATAAACTGTTCGAGACCGCCAATATCAAAATCAGTTCTGTGGTGACCGATCTGTTCGGAGTGACAGGACGTAACCTGATCAGTCTCCTTTGTGACGAAGATGCGGATTTAAGCCTTGAAAATATTGAAAAATGTGCGAAAGGAAGTCTCGGTTCCAAAAGTGCGGAACTTCATCGCAGTATTCAGGGTTTTTTTGAAGATCACCATCGTTTTCAGTTAAAACTGCTTATGGATACAATTGAGGCAACGGAGCGGAATATTAAATCCGTAACTGCCCGTCTTGCCAGGCTTATGAGGCCTCATCAGGAAGTTTTGGATCGTCTGGACGAAGTATACGGGATTAACACAGTGGCCGGTCAGTCAGTGCTCAGTCATATAGGATTCACACTGGAAGAATTCGGAAATGAGGCTGCTTTCTGTTCCTGGGCAGGACTTTGTCCCGGAAATAATGAAAGTGCCGGCAAGCGTAAAAGCGGCAGGTCCCCGGTCCGAAATCATCCCTTTAAAACAGTCATGGTTGAAATTGCATGGTCTGCCATTAAGAAGAGGGACTCATATTATAAGGACAAATATTATCGTATAAAATATCGGCGCGGAGCCAAAAAAGCTGTTGTCGCAGTTGCTCACAGCATAGCAAAGGGAATTTATCATATAATAAAATACGGAGAATCTTTTGAGGATCTGGGTAAAGGATATCTTTCCGGCAAAAATCAGGAAAAAAAGATAAACAGACTAAAAAAACAGGCCGCACAGTTAGGATATGACCTGGTTGCTTCCGCTTAACAGAGAATAACCTTAAAATAAATTGAAAACTGTAAAGAATATGAAGAATATACCGAATCCGTTTTTTAACAGGAAAGGATAATAACAGCCTGATGTAAATAAAACTGAAGCACTTCACATTTTAAGGTCGGTGAAAAAATGGCGCCGCGAGCCCGATATAAACATGACCGGCCGGTCACCTGCACAACAAAATGTCAGCTCTTTTAAGAGACTACGAATATAAAACTTTTTTTTCAGGACCGGCCTCATTTTTTAAGAAGTGCGGAAATATTTTAAAAAGTCGTTCGGAGACTACGGGACAAGTGTTTTTTTACTCTGAATATCCGTATTCGGCAATTATTTTATTCAGATAACGAACTAAATTTATTTCTTATTAATTAGAGTTTCATATAAACTCCCATGTCCTGCGGACACAACAAAGGATGAAACTTTTGATTTTTGGTTCAAAATGTCATAACTACTCTCAGAATAAATATTTATCAACAATTATAACAGGAAGGACGGTTATGACTAAAAAATCAGACACCCCGATTATTTCAGTAATGCATCCCGTTTGTTGCGGACTGGACGTTCACAAGAATATTATTTCAGCATGTCTTATTACTCTGAATCCCCTTGGCTCGCCGCAATATGAAGTGAGGGAATTCCCGACTTTTACAGACAGCCTTTTCCTTTTAAGGGACTGGCTGACCGACAATAATTGTCCGACAGTTGCAATGGAAAGTACAAGTGTGTATTGGCGTCCGGTTCACAATATCCTTGAAGGACATCTGGATGTTGTCCTGGTAAATGCGCGCCATATAAAAAATGTTCCCGGCAGAAAGACGGATACCGAGGACAGCAGATGGCTTGCCAATCTCCTTCGCCACGGGCTTGTGAAAGGCAGTTTTATTCCGGCAAAGGAAGTGAGACAATGGCGTGACCTGACAACGCTTCGGAAAAATTACACACAGACTCTCGGAGATTACAAGAGGCGTGTTCATAAACTGTTCGAGACCGCCAATATCAAAATCAGTTCTGTGGTGACCGATCTGTTCGGAGTGACAGGACGTAACCTGATCAGTCTCCTTTGTGACGAAGATGCGGATTTAAGCCTTGAAAATATTGAAAAATGTGCGAAAGGAAGTCTCGGTTCCAAAAGTGCGGAACTTCATCGCAGTATTCAGGGTTTTTTTGAAGATCACCATCGTTTTCAGTTAAAACTGCTTATGGATACAATTGAGGCAACGGAGCGGAATATTAAATCCGTAACTGCCCGTCTTGCCAGGCTTATGAGGCCTCATCAGGAAGTTTTGGATCGTCTGGACGAAGTATACGGGATTAACACAGTGGCCGGTCAGTCAGTGCTCAGTCATATAGGATTCACACTGGAAGAATTCGGAAATGAGGCTGCTTTCTGTTCCTGGGCAGGACTTTGTCCCGGAAATAATGAAAGTGCCGGCAAGCGTAAAAGCGGCAGGTCCCCGGTCCGAAATCATCCCTTTAAAACAGTCATGGTTGAAATTGCATGGTCTGCCATTAAGAAGAGGGACTCATATTATAAGGACAAATATTATCGTATAAAATATCGGCGCGGAGCCAAAAAAGCTGTTGTCGCAGTTGCTCACAGCATAGCAAAGGGAATTTATCATATAATAAAATACGGAGAATCTTTTGAGGATCTGGGTAAAGGATATCTTTCCGGCAAAAATCAGGAAAAAAAGATAAACAGACTAAAAAAACAGGCCGCACAGTTAGGATATGACCTGGTTGCTTCCGCTTAACAGAGAATAACCTTAAAATAAATTGAAAACTGTAAAGAATATGAAGAATATACCGAATCCGTTTTTTAACAGGAAAGGATAATAACAGCCTGATGTAAATAAAACTGAAGCACTTCACATTTTAAGGTCGGTGAAAAAATGGCGCCGCGAGCCCGATATAAACATGACCGGCCGGTCACCTGCACAACAAAATGTCAGCTCTTTTAAGAGACTACGAATATAAAACTTTTTTTTCAGGACCGGCCTCATTTTTTAAGAAGTGCGGAAATATTTTAAAAAGTCGTTCGGAGACTACGGGACAAGTGTTTTTTTACTCTGAATATCCGTATTCGGCAATTATTTTATTCAGATAACGAACTAAATTTATTTCTTATTAATTAGAGTTTCATATAAACGGCCATGTCCTGACGGTCACAACGAAGTATGAAAGTTTTGAAGTTTTTCCTAACACTTAACACTTAACACCTGACACTTTCATATAAACGGCCATGAGCTGCCGGTCACAACGAATGATGAAAAATCAGTAGATCGAAAAGAATTTGTAACATACTGTTTTAAAACAACTGCGAGGAGTGCAAAAATGAAGCGAAGGCGAAATTTTTGCAAAAATTCCGCGTTCGCTTCATTTTTGCACTCCTTTTGTCCCGGAAACTTTTCGATCCATTGAAAATTTGTAATTTTTCCTAACACCTGACACCTGACACCTAACACCTTTTTCATATAAACGGCCATGAGCTGCCGGTCACAACGAATGATGAAAAATCAGTAGATCGAAAAGAATTTGTAACATACTGTTTTAAAACAACTGCGAGGAGTGCAAAAATGAAGCGAAGGCGAAATTTTTGCAAAAATTCCGCGTTCGCTTCATTTTTGCACTCCTTTTGTCCCGGAAACTTTTCGATCCATTGAAAATTTGTAATTTTTCCTAACACCTGACACCTGACACCTAACACCTTTTTCATATAAAACGGCCATGAGCTGCCGGTCACAACGAATGATGAAAAATCAGTAGATCGAAAAGAATTTGTAACATACTGTTTTAAAACAACTGCGAGGAGTGCAAAAATGAAGCGAAGGCGAAATTTTTGCAAAAATTCCGCGTTCGCTTCATTTTTGCACTCCTTTTGTCCCGGAAACTTTTCGATCCATTGAAAATTTGTAATTTTTCCTAACACCTGACACCTGACACCTAACACCTTTTTCATATAAACGGCCATGAGCTGCCGGTCACAACGAATGATGAAAAATCAGTAGATCGAAAAGAATTTGTAACATACTGTTTTAAAACAACTGCGAGGAGTGCAAAAATGAAGCGAAGGCGAAATTTTTGCAAAAATTCCGCGTTCGCTTCATTTTTGCACTCCTTTTGTCCCGGAAACTTTTCGATCCATTGAAAATTTGTAATTTTTCCTAACACCTGACACTTAACACCTAACACCTTTTTCATATAAACGGCCATGAGCTGCCGGTCACAACGAATGATGAAAAATCAGTAGATCGAAAAGAATTTGTAACATACTGTTTTAAAACAACTGCGAGGAGTGCAAAAATGAAGCGAAGGCGAAATTTTTGCAAAAATTCCGCGTTCGCTTCATTTTTGCACTCCTTTTGTCCCGGAAACTTTTCGATCCATTGAAAATTTGTAATTTTTCCTAACACCTGACACCTGACACCTAACACCTTTTTCATATAAACGGCCATGAGCTGCCGGTCACAACGAATGATGAAAAATCAGTAGATCGAAAAGAATTTGTAACATACTGTTTTAAAACAACTGCGAGGAGTGCAAAAATGAAGCGAAGGCGAAATTTTTGCAAAAATTCCGCGTTCGCTTCATTTTTGCACTCCTTTTGTCCCGGAAACTTTTCGATCCATTGAAAATTTGTAATTTTTCCTAACACCTGACACCTGACACCTAACACCTTTTTCATATAAACTCCCATGTCCTGCGGACACAACAAAGGATGAAACTTTTGATTTTTGGTTCAAAATGTCATAACTACTCTCAGAATAAATATTTATCAACAATTATAACAGGAAGGACGGTTATGACTAAAAAATCAGACACCCCGATTATTTCAGTAATGCATCCCGTTTGTTGCGGACTGGACGTTCACAAGAATATTATTTCAGCATGTCTTATTACTCTGAATCCCCTTGGCTCGCCGCAATATGAAGTGAGGGAATTCCCGACTTTTACAGACAGCCTTTTCCTTTTAAGGGACTGGCTGACCGACAATAATTGTCCGACAGTTGCAATGGAAAGTACAAGTGTGTATTGGCGTCCGGTTCACAATATCCTTGAAGGACATCTGGATGTTGTCCTGGTAAATGCGCGCCATATAAAAAATGTTCCCGGCAGAAAGACGGATACCGAGGACAGCAGATGGCTTGCCAATCTCCTTCGCCACGGGCTTGTGAAAGGCAGTTTTATTCCGGCAAAGGAAGTGAGACAATGGCGTGACCTGACAACGCTTCGGAAAAATTACACACAGACTCTCGGAGATTACAAGAGGCGTGTTCATAAACTGTTCGAGACCGCCAATATCAAAATCAGTTCTGTGGTGACCGATCTGTTCGGAGTGACAGGACGTAACCTGATCAGTCTCCTTTGTGACGAAGATGCGGATTTAAGCCTTGAAAATATTGAAAAATGTGCGAAAGGAAGTCTCGGTTCCAAAAGTGCGGAACTTCATCGCAGTATTCAGGGTTTTTTTGAAGATCACCATCGTTTTCAGTTAAAACTGCTTATGGATACAATTGAGGCAACGGAGCGGAATATTAAATCCGTAACTGCCCGTCTTGCCAGGCTTATGAGGCCTCATCAGGAAGTTTTGGATCGTCTGGACGAAGTATACGGGATTAACACAGTGGCCGGTCAGTCAGTGCTCAGTCATATAGGATTCACACTGGAAGAATTCGGAAATGAGGCTGCTTTCTGTTCCTGGGCAGGACTTTGTCCCGGAAATAATGAAAGTGCCGGCAAGCGTAAAAGCGGCAGGTCCCCGGTCCGAAATCATCCCTTTAAAACAGTCATGGTTGAAATTGCATGGTCTGCCATTAAGAAGAGGGACTCATATTATAAGGACAAATATTATCGTATAAAATATCGGCGCGGAGCCAAAAAAGCTGTTGTCGCAGTTGCTCACAGCATAGCAAAGGGAATTTATCATATAATAAAATACGGAGAATCTTTTGAGGATCTGGGTAAAGGATATCTTTCCGGCAAAAATCAGGAAAAAAAGATAAACAGACTAAAAAAACAGGCCGCACAGTTAGGATATGACCTGGTTGCTTCCGCTTAACAGAGAATAACCTTAAAATAAATTGAAAACTGTAAAGAATATGAAGAATATACCGAATCCGTTTTTTAACAGGAAAGGATAATAACAGCCTGATGTAAATAAAACTGAAGCACTTCACATTTTAAGGTCGGTGAAAAAATGGCGCCGCGAGCCCGATATAAACATGACCGGCCGGTCACCTGCACAACAAAATGTCAGCTCTTTTAAGAGACTACGAATATAAAACTTTTTTTTCAGGACCGGCCTCATTTTTTAAGAAGTGCGGAAATATTTTAAAAAGTCGTTCGGAGACTACGGGACAAGTGTTTTTTTACTCTGAATATCCGTATTCGGCAATTATTTTATTCAGATAACGAACTAAATTTATTTCTTATTAATTAGAGTTTCATATAAACGGCCATGAGCTGCCGGTCACAACGAACGATGAAAATTTTATATTTTTTCCTAACACCTAACACTTAACACCTAACACTTAACACCTGACACCTGACACCTGACACTTTCATATAAACGGCCATGAGCTGCCGGTCACAACGAATGATGAAAAATCAGTAGATCGAAAAGAATTTGTAACATACTGTTTTAAAACAACTGCGAGGAGTGCAAAAATGAAGCGAAGGCGAAATTTTTGCAAAAATTCCGCGTTCGCTTCATTTTTGCACTCCTTTTGTCCCGGAAACTTTTCGATCCATTGAAAATTTGTAATTTTTCCTAACACCTGACACCTGACACCTAACACCTTTTTCATATAAACGGCCATGAGCTGCCGGTCACAACGAATGATGAAAAATCAGTAGATCGAAAAGAATTTGTAACATACTGTTTTAAAACAACTGCGAGGAGTGCAAAAATGAAGCGAAGGCGAAATTTTTGCAAAAATTCCGCGTTCGCTTCATTTTTGCACTCCTTTTGTCCCGGAAACTTTTCGATCCATTGAAAATTTGTAATTTTTCCTAACACCTGACACCTGACACCTAACACCTTTTTCATATAAACGGCCATGAGCTGCCGGTCACAACGAATGATGAAAAATCAGTAGATCGAAAAGAATTTGTAACATACTGTTTTAAAACAACTGCGAGGAGTGCAAAAATGAAGCGAAGGCGAAATTTTTGCAAAAATTCCGCGTTCGCTTCATTTTTGCACTCCTTTTGTCCCGGAAACTTTTCGATCCATTGAAAATTTGTAATTTTTCCTAACACCTGACACTTAACACCTAACACCTAACACTTTTTTCTACAGAGAAATATCATGCTTACAGAGAGAGAAATACTTTCCACGCTTGAGATGCTTCAAAATGAACATCTTGATGTGCGTACTATCACTTTAGGCGTAAATCTTTTTGATTGTGCAAGTCATAATCTTGATACGCTGAAAAAGAACATCCATACCCGAATCACACAGCTCGCCAGAAATCTTGTAAAAATCTGTGACCAGGTTGGCGACAAATACGGCATTCCGGTGGTGAACAAACGGGTGGCCGTGAGTCCCATTGCAGTGGTGGGCGCGCCGTTTTCTCCGTCCCAGTTGGTTGAGATCGCCAAAACCCTCAATGATATTGCCGAAGAGGTGAATATTGATTTTATCGGCGGATTCACAGCCCTGGTGGAGAAAGGCATTGCCAAAGGAGACCGCTCGCTTATCGAGGCAATTCCCCGTGCCCTTGCGGAAACTGAACGGGTCTGCGCTTCTGTGAATGTGGCTTCCACCCGGGCCGGAATAAATATGGATGCGGTCTGTCTTATGGGGCAGATCATCAAACAGGCAGCAAGCCTTTCTGCTGACAAAGACGGGCTGGCCTGCGCCAAGCTCTGTGTCTTCGCCAATATTCCCCAGGATATTCCCTTTATGGCAGGGGCTTATCTAGGGGTGGGAGAGGCAGATGCGGTTGTCAATGTGGGGGTCAGCGGTCCCGGAGTGGTAAAAAAAGCCATTGATCGTGCGCTTGAGGCAAATCCCAATCTTGATCTGGGTCAGATTTCGGAACTTATCAAGCGGACCGCTTACAAGGTCACCCGTGTCGGAGAACTGATCGGCAGAGAAGTGGCTGAAAATTTGGGAATTCATTTCGGAGTTGCGGATCTTTCCCTTGCACCCACGCCAAATGTGGGAGATAGTGTGGGGGAAATATTCCAGAGTCTCGGGTTGCTGAGTATCGGCGTACCCGGAACCACGGCTGCACTGGCCCTTCTGAACGATGCAGTGAAAAAGGGCGGCGCGTTTGCAAGCTCCCACGTGGGCGGTCTGAGCGGGGCTTTTATCCCTGTGAGTGAGGATTTGAATATTTCCGAATCCGCAGCAGCCGGGCATCTTTCCCTTGAAAAACTGGAAGCCATTACCAGCGTATGCTCTGTGGGCCTGGATATGGTTGCCATTCCCGGAGATACGTCAGAGGAGACCCTTGCCGCGATTATTGCGGATGAAATGGCTATCGGTGTCATCAACAAAAAAACCACGGCCACACGGCTGATCCCTGTGCCGGGGAAAAAAGCAGGAGATAACGCTTATTTCGGCGGGCTTCTGGGGCAGTCCGTGATTATGCCGGTAAATAATGCCTGTGGCGAAAATCGTTTTATCCGCCTGGGGGGCAGGATTCCCGCGCCGATTCAGAGTCTGACAAACTGATTAAAGGTATATTTGACATGAGACCTCCGAGCAGTTGAACTCGGGGTTTCGTACCAAATTTCATAATCTTCTGTATGATCAAAAAACAGTTTGACATTAAATTTATAATTCAGTACGTTAGATAATTTTTTATTATATGCCAGCTCTGAACCACAGACTAACATGGATTAACACGGATTTCACGGATTGAAAAAAATTAGATAATTTTTTATTATATGCCAGCTCTGAACCACAGACTAACATGGATTAACACGGATTTCACGGATTGAAAAAAATCTGTGTAATCCCCTTAATCTGTGTTAATCTGTGGTTCAAACATTTTGCGGGACGGGGTTGCAAACCCGCCCGGGATGTTTTCCGAATCACCGCAAAGGAACCTTTCGGACGGGGTTGCAAACCCCGTCCGGCAACCTTAGCCTGATGCGTATGGGTTGCAAACCCCGTCCGGCAAAAATTTGAACCACAGATTAAAATGGATTAACACGGATTTCACGGATTGAAAAAAATCTGTGTAATCCCCTTAATCTGTGTTAATCTGTGGTTCAAACATTTTGCGGGACGGGGTTGCAAACCCGCCCGGGATGTTTTCCGAATCACCGCAAAGGAACCTTTCGGACGGGGTTGCAAACCCCGTCCGGCAACCTTAGCCTGATGCGTATGGGTTGCAAACCCCGTCCGGCAAAAGATTTCACAGATTTCACGGATTGAAAAAATCTGTGTAATCCCTTAATCTGTGCTAATCTGTGGTTCAGATGCTTCATTTACCGAAGATGAAAAATAAGTTTGAAAAGAATACCAGAGTGACAGAGCGGCATGTCGTTCTTATCGCGCCTGAAGTGCATTGGAATACTGGCAATATCGGGCGCACCTGTCTCGGGGCAGGCGCTTTCCTTCATCTGATCAGACCCTTGGGGTTTTCCCTTGAAAGCAAACAGGTTAAACGGGCAGGTCTTGATTACTGGCCTAAGGTCAGGCTTTTTGTGTGGGAGAATTTTGAGGAATTTAAGGAAAACATGAGACCGAAAAAAGAGGAAGTGGCATTATTTGCTAAAAAAGCTGAAAAACCCTTCTGGTCCATGCCATGCCCTGACCGCCTGTTTCTTATCTTTGGCTCGGAAACCAAAGGACTTCCCGAAACCATCCTGTCCGTATATAATCAGGCTGCTTATCATATTCCTATCTCCGGAAAAATAAGATGCCTCAACCTTTCCACAGCCGTGGGAATCGCTTTATATGAAAGCCTTCGCTCCTTACCGCCCGTTCATGCCTGGGCATCATAGGGAACGCGTTTCCCTGCGACTGACCTTCTGAGAATCAAAACAATTTTTTTGACATAAACCAATTCATATTGTAAAAAAGTGAAACTTGAAACTTGAAACTTGAAACTGGGCAACCACAGACAGATTCTCGCTGTGAAACAACGATTTCACACAAATTTGTCTTACATTCAAATAAAACTGTTCGTTTCAAGTTTCCAGTTTCCAGTTTCCAGTTTCAAATTTCCAGTTTCAAATTTCAAAACATGAGGTTGTTATGAGACAATTTGCAAGACTTGACCGTTTACCGCCATATGTGTTTGCCACTGTGAATGAAATAAAGATGGAAGCACGACACGCGGGTGAGGATATTATTGACCTGGGAATGGGCAACCCGGACCTGGGCACGCCTGACCATATTGTTGAGAAACTCGTGGAAGCCTCACAAAAGCACCATAATCACCGCTATTCGGCTTCCATGGGAATTACCAAGCTGAGGCTGGCGATTTCCAATTGGTACAAACGCCGGTTTGATGTGGATGTTGATCCTGATACCGAGGCCATTGTCACCATCGGTGTGAAAGAAGGATTATCCCATCTGATTCTTGTGACGATCCGTCCGGGAGATGTGGTGTTCACTCCGAATCCCACCTATCCGATTCATCCGTATTCGGCTATCATTGCCGGGGGAGATGTCCGCGGCATTCCTGTGGGGCCGGATTCTGATTTCTTTGAAAATCTGATGCACGCGACAAAGCAGACATGGCCGAGGCCAAAGGTGCTGATTCTCAGTTATCCGCACAACCCCACAACTGAGGTTGTTGATCTTGAGTTTTTTGAAAAGATCGTGGCTTATGCAAAGGAACACGATATTATGATCATCCACGACTTTGCTTATGCGGATCTGGTGTTTGATGATTATAAAGCGCCCAGTTTTCTCCAAGCCAAAGGAGCCAAAGACGTGGGCGTTGAATTTTTCTCTTTGTCCAAAAGCTACAGCATGGCAGGCTGGCGGGTCGGCTTCTGCGTGGGAAATAAGGAAGTGGTCGCTGCATTGCGCCGGATAAAAAGTTATCTTGATTATGGCATTTTTCAACCCATTCAGATTGCGTCCATCATCGCGCTAAACGGCGATTATGACTGCGTGGAAGAAATCCGTGACACTTATAAGAGTCGGCGGGACGCCCTGATAACAGGTCTGAACCGTGTGGGCTGGGACATAAAAAGCCCCAAAGGAACCATGTTTGTATGGGCAAAAATTCCAGAACAATATATTAAGATGGGTTCCGTGGAGTTTTCCAAATTTCTGATTAAAGAGGCCAAGGTTGCTGTCTCACCCGGATTGGGATTTGGCGAGTACGGGGATGAATATGTGCGGTTTGCGCTGATAGAGAATAACATGCGCATCAATCAGGCCGTAAGAGGCATTAAAAAAGTAATGTAATCCCGGCACAAGGAGTGCGAAAATTTTATTTTCGCAAACTCTCCTGCTGGCAGATTTTTTCTGGCGGTTTTTGCGAAAATAAAATTTTCGCACTCCTTTTTTTCTCTTCGGAGCAGAGGTCGGGAGTATTCAAAGGCTATTTTTTATGAAAAAGATTAACATTGGTTTGCTTGGCTGCGGCACAGTCGGTACAGGCGTTGCAAAACTTCTTATCGAAAACAGAGAGCTGATTCGCTCCCGGGTCGGGGCTGCCCTGAATTTGAAATATGTGGCTGATATAGATATTCAAACGGACAGAGGTATAAGTTTTGATGACGGGGTCTTCATCAGTGATGCTCAGAAAGTGCTTGATGATCCTGACATTGATATCATTATTGAAATGATTGGCGGCGAGGGACTTGCAAAAGAGTTTATTCAAAAAGCCATCCATAATGGCAAGCATGTTGTCACTGCAAATAAAGCCCTTATTGCCAGTCATGGCAATACCCTGCTCAGAGCCGCGGCGGAAAAAGGGATTGATTTTGCGTTTGAGGCAAGTGTGGGCGGATGTATGCCGATTATAAAATCTTTGCGGGAATCCCTGGTGGGAAACCGCATCACCTCCATGATCGGCATTCTCAATGGCACATGTAATTATATCTTATCCAAAATTACGGATGAGGGAAAGACTTTTGAAGCCGCCCTTTCCGAGGCCCAGGCAAGCGGTTTTGCAGAAGCGGATCCCACGCTGGATGTGGAAGGGTTTGACACGGCTCATAAACTGGCTATTCTGAATTCCCTTGCTTATGGCATGGAGATCAATTTAAAAGATATTTATATTGAAGGAATATCAGGAATTACGCCGCTGGATATCGAATTCGCAGGAGAGTTCGGCTATCGGATAAAACTCCTCGCCATTGGCAAAGATAAAGGCGATGCGGTTGAGGCAAGAATCCATCCCACCATGATTCCGTTTGATAATATTCTTTCCAATGTCAACAGCAACCTGAATGCGGTCATGGTTTCTGGCGACGCGGTGGGCGATATGCTGCTTTACGGATATGGCGCGGGGATGATGCCCACTGGCAGTGCGGTGATCAGTGACGCGGCCGATATTGCCCGGAATATTCTGTCCGGTGCGAAAGCGGGGAGGGTTCCCCTGCTTTCCTATCAGTCTGAAAATATTCGAAAAATTCCTGTGATGCCGGTGGATGAAATTTTCACTCATTATTATTTCAGGTTTTCCGCGCTGGATCGTCCCGGGGTTCTCTCCAAGATATCAGGTATTCTGGGCAAGCATGACATCAGCATCAAGTCTGTGCATCAGAAAGGACGGAAAACAGGCGGATCAGTTCCCATTGTCATGCTCACTCATCTTGCCAAAGAAGCAGATGTGAAAAAGGCGTTGTCCGAGATTATGCTCCTTGATGTTGTGGGCGATAAGCCGGTTATCATACGCATTGAAGATCAAAACGGACAGGATTGAATTGGGTGATTTGGGATTGGTGATTGGTGATTTGGGATCGGATCGTGAACGAATACTCGATGATCAGGTGTCTTTCTGTCATTCCTGCGAAAGCAGGAATCCCGTGCCGCCGGATTCGTAAAATATGCGAAAAATGGATTCCTGCTTTCGCAGGAATGACAAGCTTTTTCTTCGAACCGGGTCAAAAAGCTGATCGTTGAGTCATAATAATATCCTCCTCATCGGCGGATAATAAGAATGGTGAATCATAAATGACAGATAACAAAATGTATATTGTTTGTTCGGATTTGGAAGGGGTTTATACGCCTGAAATATGGATCAACGTGGCGGAGAAAACAGGCATTGAGGAACTCAGGCTGACCACACGGGATATCTCCGACTATGATAAATTAATGAAGCGACGGCTTTCCATTCTTCATGAGAACGGACTGAAAATAAAAGATATCACAGATGTGATCGCAACCATGGATCCCCTTGAAGGTGCGAAGGAGTTCCTTGACTGGCTGAGATCACGCACTCCGCTGATCGTTGTTTCCGATACTTTTGTTCAGTTTGCCGGCCCGCTCATGGAAAAACTTGGCCGCCCCACACTGTTTTGCAATTCCTTATCCATAGAACCGGACGGCACTGTTTCAGGGTATAACCTGCGCCAGAAAGACGGCAAACGAAAAACAGCGATTGCTTTAAGAGGTCTTAACTATAAAATTATCGGTGTCGGCGACTCTTACAATGATATTAATATGTTGAAAGAAGCTGACAAAGGCATTCTTTTCAGACCTCCGGAAAATGTAACAGAGGAATTCCCGGAGCTTCCTGTGACCTACAAATATGATGAACTGAAAACAATTATTCAAAAGGAACTGGGCGATTAAATATCTGAGTGCCTGAGGACCTTTAACTCAATCATCAAATTTTTTGTTCTTGTATAGGGAATTATAAAATCTGATCATCGAGTTTAAGCTGTTTAAAGAATTCAGACACCTCTCAGACACTCAGACATTAAAAAAACTCAGCTATTCAGACAAACAATGCTTACTCACAGAACAACATACCGAGTCATATACGGCGACACGGATAACATGGGAATCGCCTATAATGCCAACTATTTAAGATGGTTTGAGATCGGCCGGGCAGAAATGTTCCGGTCATTGGGGCTTCCTTACAAGACAATCGAATCAAAGGGAATTTTTCTGCCAATTTCGGAAATGCAGTGCAAATTTATATCGCCGGCCCGCTACGACGACCTTATTATTATCGAAGCGTCAGTTGATGCAAAGGTGCGGGCAGGAGTAAAATTTGATTATCAGATATTCAGCGAGGACGGGGAGACCCTTCTTGCCACAGGATACACAAAGCACGCCTGCGTTGACACTCACGGCAGGGTGGTGCGTCCGCCTGCATTTTTAAAAGATATTCTCCGTGAGGGATGAATACATTTTTATCTCGTTCCCACGCTTTGCGTGGGAACGAGATAACGAGATATCGAAATATCGAAATATCGAACGAGATAAGGCATATCTCCCGCCACACAGCTTCCTCAGTTCCTTATCATCCCACCACAGAAGAATGCCGTGCATTCCTGAGACCGCGCACAAGAACCAGAAGCCCTGTTCGAAAAACAATCTCTTTCTCCGAGTTTGAAGAATAATTTCAACCTGATTTTAGATTTTATTAACAGAGTTGTTCCTAAATACTCGATGTTCAAGTTTTTTTCTGTCATTCCTGCGAAAGCAGGAATCCGCTGCTTCCGGAAGCGTGGCCTCTGTCCAAAATGGATTCCTGCTTTCGCAGGAATGACAGGCTTTTTAGTCGAATCGGGTCAAAAAACTTGAACATCGAGTAAATAAATAATGCCACAAAGACACGAAGATGCGAGGGCGAGGGCTTCACGAAGGGTCTTTGTGTGCCTTTGCGCCTTCGTGTCTTTGTGGCATTATGAGCCGCACGTCGCGTCATATGACAGCGGGCTGAAAGGCTTACTTATTTGGGAACAACTCTAATGATTTAAATTCAGCGAATTAAAATTTTTAAATACAAAAATATACCAAAGGCCATTACCTTATCACAAAAAAATTCAGAGCAGACAATCTTTTTTGTAACCTTTTTCCAAGAACCATACGACATATATAGGCAGAAGCAGAAAAAAACTTCTGCTGATCTTTGTTTGGAAAAAGAAAATCTGGTTCATAAAGGAGTTTAAGATGAAAGCAAAAAGGACTATCAGTATGAGGGCCTGACAACATGATAAAAAAACAGATTATTATTACACTGCTGATTATTACAGGTCTGACAACCTCCTCCTGTACCTTGTTCACCCCGGATATCAGAACTGCTCCCCAGGGAGAACTGCCTGAAATGTTTTCCCTTTATACATCAGACAGGGATATGGCTGTCCCGTGGTGGCAGGAATTTAATGACGTTGAACTGAACGCGCTGATTGCCGAGGCTTTGTCAGGAAATTTCAGTCTGAAAGAGGCGTGGCAAAGACTGAAACAGGCTCAGGCAGTGGCAGTGAAAACCGGAGCAGCGAGTTTTCCGGATGTGTCACTGAACGCAGGGAATTCACGCACCCGCAGGCGCACAGATGACGGTTCCGGTTCATCCTCGCTTACTGCTTCGGATTATTCCCTAGGGCTTGCCAGCAGTTACGAACTGGATATATGGGGACGGATTCGTTCGGAACAGGAAGCGACCCGCCTTGAAACCGCGGCAACCCGTGAAGACCTGAACGCGGCTGCCATGACGCTCACCGCTTCGGCCGCAACACTCTGGATCAATATCATTTCACAGCGAATGCAAAAGCAGCTCCTAAAAAGACAGCTTGAGACAAATAAAACCTATCTCGAACTGGTGGAACTCCGTTTCCGAAAAGGGGTTGTTTCCGCACTGGATGTGTATCAGCAAAGGCAGGCTGTTGAACAGGTCCGGGGGCAGATTCCGCTGATCGAATCAGAAGAACAACTGCTGATGCACGAGCTGTCGCTGCTTCTGGCAAAACCGCCCAGATCAGAGGTTCGCATTACCCGAAAAACCCTGCCGGATATTTCCCAGGTTCCGGCAACAGGACTGCCTGCGGATATTTTGGCCTCAAGGCCGGATGTCCGGGCAGCCGGGTTGCGCTTACAGGCTTCGGACTGGAACGCGGCCGTGGCAAAAGCCGACCGCCTGCCCGCTTTGAAACTCACAGGAACTGCGAGTTTCGGCGCAGATCATCTTGACATTATTTTTGACAACTGGCTGCTCAGGCTCGCGGGAAATCTTACCGCACCGATTTTTGACGGGAAACGCCGGAAAGCCGAGGTGGATCGGAGCCTGGCAAAGGCCGATGAAAATCTGTGGGCATATCGCCGCGCTGTTTATACCGCCATCAAAGAAACAGAAGACGCGCTGATCAGGGAGAAGAAACAGCGACAGCATCTCCGGGTGCTGGAAGCAGAGACAGAAGTCGCCCAAAAAGCATTTGATCAGGCCATTGCCCGTTACCGCAAGGGGCTTTCAGATTATCTGCCAGTGCTGACACAGCTTCAGAAAGTTCAACGTCTGGAAAAAAGCATGATTCAGCAAAAAACCGGGCTTCTGATCTATCGGGTAAATCTGTATCGCGCACTTGGCGGAACATGGACAGATTCGCTCATGTCCGAGGGGTAATCTGCAAGGATAAGGATAAGGAAAATGACACATCGCAATCATCAAAACACAGATCAAAATCGCATCGCGGTTCCCTCCGAACATCACCGCATCATACCGCTTTTAGTTAAAATTTTGCTTCCCCTGCTCATACTCGGCGCGGGTATCGCGGGGGCCGCATATATTCAGAAAAGTACCTCCAAACCCCGCAGACGTCCCCCCGAGCAGACAGCCCGCCTGGTAAATACCGAGCCAGTTCGCATATCTGATGAACAAGTGGTGATTCAGGTCATGGGAACTGTGGAACCAGCCCATGAACTGGTACTCAGACCCAAAGTTTCGGGAGAGGTGGTCTCAGCTCACCCCGAATTTACCGAAGGCGGCTTTCTTGAAGCGGGCGAGGAAATCCTGAAAATTGACCCCAAAGATTACGAACTCATTGTCACACAGATGAAAAGTAAAGTTGCCGAGGCTTCATATCAACTGAAGATAGAAATGGGGTACCAGGATATTGCCAAACGGGAATGGGAGTTGCTCAACGGAAAAAGCAGTGGCAAAGACCCTGACAAAGCGCTTGCGACGCGCAAACCGCATCTTGAAAAGGCAAAGGCTGAACTCCGGTCGGCAAAGGCCGAACTGGAACAGGCAAGGCTGAACCTTGCCCGAACCCGGGTTTGCACGCCGTTTAGCGCTGTGATACGAACGAAACAAGCAGAGATCGGTTCCCAAGTCTCATCCGGGGAGCAGCTCGCGGAGCTGACAGGTACGGATGAATACCGGATCCGGGTTTCCGTGCCTGTGGACAGGCTGAAATGGATTACCATTCCCCGAAAGGGCGGAGACCCGGGTTCCCAGGCTGTTGTGAAATACCATGACGGCGCATATCAGCGGGAGGGAACAGTGATCAGACTTCTGAGCGACCTTGACACTGAAGCGCATATGGCGCGGCTTCTGATCTCTGTAAAAGATCCGCTGGGGTTGGAGAATCCTGAAACCGGATATCCTCCGCTTCTGATCGGCGAGTATGTCCGCGTTGAAATCAGAGGAGAGAAACTGACAAATGTTGTCCGCATTCCGCGAACCGCGTTGCGGGATGATAATAAAATCTGGATCGCGGGAAAAGACAGAACCCTGATTATCCGTCAGGTCAGAACTGTTTGGCGGGATAATGATTCTGTTTTTCTGAAAAATGGTTTGAAAATCGGAGAACAGCTGATCACATCTGATCTTTCCGCGCCCGTGCATGGAATGGCAATTCAGATGGCAGGTTTTTCTGAAAATGAGTAGATCGAAAAAATTCACAAATCCGGAGTGCAAAAATTAAGCGAAGCGGTTTTTTGCACCGCTCATTTAAAGAATTCACAAATCCGGAGTGCAAAAATTAAGCGAAGCGGTTTTTTGCGCCGCTCATTTAAAGAATTCACAAATCCGGCGTGCAAAAATTAAGCGAAGCGGTTTTTTGCACCGCTCATTTAAAGAATTCACAAATCCGGAGTGCAAAAATTAAGCAAAGCGGTTTTTTGCACCGCTCATTTGAAAAATTCCGCTAAAATGCAAAAAATCGCTTTGCTTAATTTTTGCACGCCGGAAAGGATTTTTGATCTGCTGAAAATAGCAAAGATTCAGAAAGAGGCAAACATGGCAAATGAACATAAAGAAAAAGAACGTGGACCGGTCGCATGGATGGCGGGCAATTCTGTTGCCTCGAATTTACTGATGCTGGTCTTGCTGGTGGGCGGTCTGATCCTGGGAACTCAGATCAAACAGGAGGTATTTCCTGAATTTGATTCGGACAGAATCAGCGTGACAGTATCTTATCCCGGGGCCAGCCCCGAGGAAATAGAACAGGGAATCATCCTAGCCATTGAAGAAGCGATCCAGGGACTGGAAGGGATAGACGAAATCACATCCGCAGCAAGGGAAGGTTCGGCAACAGTCACAGTCGAAGCCCTGACAGGTGCGGATATGCAAAAGCTTGCAAATGATATTCAAAGCGAAGTTGACCGCATCAGTTCTTTCCCGGAAGAAGCTGAAGACCCTGAAGTGTCTGTGGCTATGCGCCGCCGAGATGTGATATCTCTCGTAATCTACGGAGATCAGGACGAGCGGGTGCTGAGGGAAACTGCCGAAACTGCCAGAGACGAACTGCTCCGGAATGAGAACATCACCCAGGTGGAGCT
Organism: Desulfonema magnum; assembly: GCF_017377395.1. Classification (GTDB taxonomy): domain Bacteria; phylum Desulfobacterota; class Desulfobacteria; order Desulfobacterales; family 4be13; genus Desulfonema_C; species Desulfonema_C magnum. The sequence continues at coordinate 4,221,908 of NZ_CP061800.1, forward strand.
GGCCGGTATCAGGGATTTGGAAATCAGTATCGAAGTGCCCCAGGAAAAGCTGAGGGCATATCATCTGACGTTGGAAGAAGTCGCACAGCGCGTCAAAGCCGCTTCAGTGGAACTGGCAGGCGGCGGTATCAAAACCCGGTCCGGCGAGGTACTGGTCCGCATGAAGGAACGCAGAGATTATGGCAGGGAATTTGCCCGGATTCCCATCATCACCGGCAAAGACGGTTCCCAGACACTTTTGGAAGATATCGCTGTGATCACGGACGGATTCGAAGACACAGGCCGTTACGCCACTTACAACAGTAAACGCGCAGTGATGATCGAAGTTTACCGGGTGGGCGATCAGAGCCCGCTTGAGGTTGCCGATGCAGTCAAAACCTATCTGGAAGAATTACAGGGAAAGCTGCCTCCCGGGATCGAAACCGGAATTCTGAAAGACAAGTCAGATATATATCGCCAGCGCCTGGACCTGATGCTTCGAAACGGCTATATGGGGCTTTCACTGGTATTCATCCTGCTGGGGCTGTTTTTGGAAATCCGTCTTGCTTTCTGGGTGGCCATGGGAATTCCCATTTCATTTATGGGTTCGCTTCTGTTTCTGCCCCTTCTGGGCATCAGCATCAACATGATTTCCATGTTCGCATTTATCATTGCCCTGGGAATTGTGGTGGATGACGCGGTTATCGTGGGTGAAAATATTTATTCTTACCGGCAGCAGGGAAACTCCTTTTCCAAGGCTGCGATTGCAGGCGTTCAGGAAGTCTCCATGCCTGTCACCTTCAGCATTCTGACCAATGTGGTGGCGTTTATGCCGCTGTGGTTTATACCCGGACATATGGGCAAAATTTTCAAGAGCATTCCCGCTGTTGTGATCACTGTATTTCTCATATCGCTCATCGAAAGCGTGTTTATTCTGCCCGCGCATCTGGGACATCAGCGGGAACGGGGAAAAAAAGGACTGACAGGCTGGCTGTTCCGTGTACAGGCACGTTTCAGCAACGGATTTACCCGTATGATTCACCGGTATTACAGTCCGTTTCTGAAACAGATATTGAAAAACCGGTATCTGGTTCTTTCCATTGGCATGACAGCCCTGATACTCATTCTTGCCCTGGTAAAAAGCGGCCGTATGGGCATGACGCTTTTTCCCAGAGTTGAGTCGGATTTTTCTCAGGCAACCCTTGTTCTGCCATATGGCTCACCTGTTGAGAAAACCGAGGCCGTGACAAAAATTTTAACAGATGCTGCCAGACAGGTGGCCGAGGAAAACGGAGAAAACAGCCTGGTTCAGGGCATTTTTGCGGAAATCGGCAACTCTGGCGAGCATACGGCAAGGGTAAGGGCATATCTGACACCTCCGAAAATACGCCCCATGAGTACCGGCGAAGTTACCCGTCTGTGGCGGAAACAAGCCGGAGTCATTGTGGGGCCTGAATCGCTGACATTCAGGTCTGACTCAGGCGGTCCCGGATCAGGCGCCTCACTGAGTCTGGAACTGAGCCACCGGGATATTAACGTGCTGGAGGCAGCCAGCACAGAACTGGCTGAGGCATTGAGCCAGTTTCCCAATGTCAAGGATGTCGAGGATGGTTTTTTACCCGGCAAGCAGCAGATGAATTTCAAAATCCGACCCGAAGGCCAGGCCCTGGGGCTGACAGCCCAGTCCGTTGCCAGGCAGGTGCGTTATTCTTTTTACGGCAAGCAGGCGATTCGTCAGCAGCGGGGAAAAAACGAGGTCACGGTGATGGTACGCCTGCCCAGGGCAGAACGGAGTTCGGAGCATCACCTGGAGGAACTGATCCTGCGCACCCCCTCAGGCGCGGAGGTTCCTTTGCGTCAGGTGGTGGATACAAAGCGGACCCGGGCATATACAGAGATCAATCGGCGGACCGGCCGCAGGGTGATCACGGCCGAGGCAGATGTGAATCCGCCTGAAAAAGCAAATGAGATATTGGCTGAACTGAAATCCGGCATACTGCCCGAACTGACACATAAATACACGGGACTTGAGTACAGTTTCCAGGGCAAACAGGCGGATATTCGGGACAGTATGAGCAGTCTGGTGAAAGGTCTGCTTCTGGCAATGCTGTGCATTTACGCCATGCTTGCCATTCCTTTCAGGAGCTATGTACAGCCTGCCATTGTAATGACTAGTATTCCTTTCGGGATCGTGGGCGCGGTGCTGGGGCATCTGATCATGGGCTACAGTCTGAGCGTGATGAGCATGTTCGGCGTGGTCGCGCTCTCCGGCGTGGTGGTGAATGATTCCCTGGTTCTCATCGAGCTTGCCAACCGCAGAAAACAGGAGGGATTATCTGCCCATGACGCGGTTCATTCCGCCGGAATTCAGCGGTTCCGTCCTATTTTACTGACAACCTTTACCACTTTTGGCGGACTCGCGCCCATGATCTTTGAAACATCCCGGCAGGCAAAATTTATGATTCCCATGGCCCTTTCACTGGGCTACGGTGTTTTGTTCGCCACCGGTATCACCCTTGTCCTGGTTCCGTCGCTGTATATGGTCCTCGAAGATATCTACCGAGCTGTGTGGTCCCTCATGGGCACCCGGTCAGATTTGCGGATACAAGATGAAGACCAAGCCTGTAAGGATATTCTTCAAAAAAATGATACTGTTATAGCTTCCGATCCCCAAACTCCCAATGACAGGGCTGTTATACTGTCGGACGCATTCAAAGTTTAGCGAAACACACAGAGTCTCAGCAGATTGAAAAAGTTTTCAGGCCGTCACAGGGCGGACGGGGGGAGAAACCCATATGCATCAGGCTAAGAATGCCGGACGGGGTTTGCAACCCCGTCCGAAACGTTTGTTTTCGGGGGTCGGAAAATATTTCGGACGGGGTTGCAAACCCCGTCCGGCAGATCACGGATTAATAAAAACAATGAGTTACGATCTTAGCCTGATGCATATGGGGGAGAAACCTGGCTTTTTCCCGCGGGGGAGATATTTTGTCCGGGGAACAAACCCGGGTTTCGTTGCTGTCCAGCGCACAGCCAGGAAACTTTTCAATCTGCTAAATATTACAGCCCCATCTCTGAAATATAGTTCAAACCATAAATTATGTCTCTCAGGTCTATTTTGTTGTCTTCGTTCATATCAACATACGGTAATCCGGAATCTTTTGCTATTAATGCTTTCAGCATATTTATAACATCAGCCAGACTTACAACGATAAGATCAATTTGTTCAACATCTCCGCTTTCTCCTACAGTCAGTTGCTGGCCCTTCGCTGACACATTAATATTATCCCGACGTTCCCCTATTAATACAACGGGTAGTTCAACACCATCCTTAATGGCATGGATGACCACTGGTTCGCCTGGTTCCGCCCCTTCTGGCTGGCTGTCTTTGTTATAAATTGGAATATCTATTATATAACAATTATGTTCATTAAGGCCATCTGTATCTTCCGCTTCATCTCCGTTTGCTGAAATAAAAGATGTTCCATCCGGTTTGGTTACAGTAAATACATAACCTGCATCGGTCTCATTTGTTATTTGTACACCATTTACCTCCACCGTGCCGCCAATTCTGAAAGGCAACGGTATTCCGGCATCATCCCTGGTTGTTTCCTGCCCCAGAACTGTTGAAGCAAAAAAACAGAGAGACAAAACGACTGACATGGCAATTTTTTTCCCAAACATGGATAACCTTTCTTATTCATTAGAGAATTAAAAAATTAAAATAAGGTGCAAAGATGAAATAAGTTCCCGACCTGAACGTCCTGGAAAAAAGCCGGGTTTCTTTGCCGCACCGCGCGCAGTCCGGAAACTTTTCGATCTGCTGACACTCGATAATCAAGTTTTCTGATCCGGTCCGGCCGGACAGCCTGTCATTCCGTCCGACTGAAACTTTGGCATGAGTTCAGTCGGACGCTCACGCCGAAGCCTGCAAAAACAGGAATGACAAAAAAATTTGATCATTGAGTTACAGTGTTTCATTCAGGGACAAACTTTGAAAAACTCCGTATAAATCCTCTTATATTCAGATAGATTGGGGGCAGTTGCAATGAAGGCGGTAGGTAAGGTGCGATTTGGAAAATTGAAATATGATTCAGCAACTCCTCCCCCGGAATTTTTTTCTCAGAGCTTATAAGTACCTAACCATAAGTTTTCTATATTTGTCCGGGGAAGAAACCCGGGTTTTTTCCGAAATGATCCGCCGTCCGTGAAGGAAAAAGCCGGGTTTCTCAGCCATCCTCGGAAAAAAAAGATGTATGAAAAATTTTTGCTCAAGTACTTACATGCGGCAAAGTTATTTTATCTTTTTCGTGAATCATCAATATCAGTAGATCGAAAAGTTTCCGGACTGTGTGCGGCATGGCAGAGAAACCCGGCTTTTTTTCCCCGGACAGAAGACTCCCCCCGCGGGAAAAAGCCGGGTTTCTTCCCCGTTCGCCGTGTCTGTCCCGCGACAGCCCGAAAACTTTTCGATCTACTGAATATTGAAAAGCAAAATAGCAGATTTTAAGGAAAGTGATCAATGGGGTGAGAAGAGTAAATTAACTGGAGAAAAGGAGTAAACTGATAGGGAAAAGGCGCATCAGAGGTAGGAATATCCTACCTTTTACAAAGGCTTTGGCATATTTTTTGCTTAAAAGATTATAATATTTTAATATAATTATAAATAGTCAGATATATTGACCCGATGCCACAAATTTAAGCGGTTGCAGCCAATAGGGTGAAAAGCGTAAAATTATGAAAAACAGGGAGTAAATCAGCAGAGCAAAAAGCCCCTTTTTAAACTTTTCGAGCTGAAATAAATAAAAAAATAGCTGGTTCTGACGAATTTTTTGGTTTTACATGATTTCAGAGAGTTATCAGCCTGAAAATCGGTGCGAAAGTATCAGAAACCACAAAAAAACGTTAGAATCAGGAATGTTCAGCAGATCGAAAAGTTTGTATCAGCCAACGGATTACAGAAGACATCACGGGAATAACAGAGATATTCCCGTAACAGAAAATTAACGATACCTAATAGATATCTTATACTCGATAATCAAGTTTTTTCTGTCATTCCTGCGAAAGCAGGAATCCACTGTCTCCGGATGCGTAAAATCTGCGGAAAACGGATTCCTGCTTTCGCAGGAATGACAGGCTTTTTTGTTCGATCCGGGTCAGAAACTTGATTATCGAGTGTGAGGAATGCGGAAAACAGATGCCGCGCCTCCGGCAACAGTGGATTCCTGCTTTCGCAGGAATGACAGGCTTTTTGTTCGATCCGGGTCAGAAACTTGATTATCGAGTTATAGTCTTCATCACAGAATTCAATTCTGATCTTAATATTGGCAATCACATAGGAAAAAACGGCCAGCAAACTCATCAATTCAGATTTTTGAATAATTTCATATAGTTGCATTCCATTCTTTCAACTAAGAAAGCTTCTCTCAAATAAATTGTCCCAGTTTTCAAAAGTTTTCGATCTGCTGATGTTTACTGCCTTTTTCGTGAAACATATCTTAACACATAAATCGCGTCTTCCAGACTGATCTTGTGATCTTCATTCATATCAGCACATGACGGATCCGCGACTTCCATGCCTGTCAGCGCTTTTAATACTGATATGGCATCAGACAGTTCAGGACCATTGCCGCCACATCCCGCAGGAGGCGTCTCAGCCTGTCTTATCTCCACAGTCTGAGGGCTTCCTTCTATGTCCGGGGCTGAAATTTCAATTTCACCTGTTCTTGCAGCACCGGGATTGGCTTCATACTCAACTTCTATGATGCCGTCATTCGTTCCGGAGGTTTTGCTGATAATGCTTAACCATGGGTCATGGGTCTGTGCTGTCCAGTTTATCGTGCCTTTGCCTGCGTTAGAGATATTAATGGTCATTGCTCCGTGTGCTTCGGAAACCTCTTTGAATGGCGGTGAAGCCATTAAAACCGGAGGCATGCCTGAACTCGCAAATTTTATGGCCCTTACTTCCACAATAACAGAAGCTTCATCCGGATCATTGGAAAAGATTGTTATCTTTCCTGTCTCCTCCGGGTCCCTGACGGCGTCCCAATCTGTCACAGATACTTCCACAACAGCGTGTTCGTTCGGACGGATACGCTGAATTATCCGGGGCGAAAATGTCAGCCAGTTCTTATCTTCTGATATGCTGTTGATGACCAAATCACTGTCGCCTGTATTTGCAATGGTAAACTCTGTTTTGTCCTCATCTGTGAAGACCCCTGAGACTTTGCAGGCATAACTGCCAAATTTCACATCATCCGTGACATCATCATAGGCAATACGAAAATAGCCATTCTCTCCCCACCAGTCGCCCCAACTGTTTTTCACCTTGAAGCACTGTTGCGTGTCATCATATCCCACAAGCAGAACCGCATGACCGTTGTCCTCCCAGGAAATGGGTCCGCCATTATAATCATAGACCCCGCCGGTGTAGCTGCCATTAAAAGTTCCGTCGTCAGGTGTCCTCATGCAGACGATAAGTGGTCCGTCTTGCAAGGCTTCTTTCAAATCATTTACAGTATGATTTTCTCCCCATAACCCCGGGGAGGGAGTAAACTCTTTTATTTTCAAAAGAAAATCCGGTTCAGCGCATTTGTCATCACAACTACCTTTTGAAGTGGTATAAGGGTAGCAGGATTCCGGGAAAATTCCGCTTTTATAAATATAATTCAGGGCATCCCAGTACCATCCGCCGCTGCAACTGCCAACAGAACAGGAAAGAATGGCCTGTTCGGAAATATCATCTTCCACAGAAAGTCCCGCCTGATTCATAAGGTTCTCAATCATCGCAGCGGTTGCAAAGGCCCAGCACGAACCGCAGGATCCCTGAAACCTGACGGGGCTGTCATAAACGCTCCAATCCGCAGACACAGGCAAAGAATCTGAAGCAGGTTTGCGCGGCGGCGCAATACGCGTATTCCAATATGCTTTGACATATTCAGGTATGACAAGACCCTTTGCGTATTCGTTGTCTGAAACTTGAAACTTGAAACTTGAAACTTGAAACCTGAGACTTGAGACTTGAGACTTGAGACTTGAGGATGGAGACTTAAAACCTGAGTTTCGAGTTTCGAGTCTCGAGTTTCGAGTCTCGAGTCTCAAATTCTGAGGCTGATTAATAATTAATGATTTCGGAGTGACATGAATATCTGATGTGCTGATTTCTTCAGAAAAATTCCTGGAGATATAAGCTGAACCCGAATCTTTTCCATTATCATCATCTTTATAAGCCCCTGCCATTGCATAATATCCCTCGCTCTGGCCGGAGATGGAAACAGACCAGCCCAGATAATCCTCTGAAGCCCCGTCATTAGCAACCAATTTTTCCTTCTGAATCCAATGAGTTCCGTCATATTTAAAAATATAGGCTGAACCGGAATTATATCCTCTGTCATCGTCCGAATCTGCTCCCACCATTGCATACCAGTTTGATCCGCGTCCGGAGATGGCGACAGACCTGCCGAAAAAATCGTCTGCCTCTCCGTCATCAGCTGTCAGCTTTGCCTGCTGAATCCAGCGGCTTCCCTCACGCTTAAAAATATAGGCCGAACCAGAGGCACTTTCATGGTCATCATCCGCATCCGCGCCCACAATCACATACTGTTCCAGGCTCACAGCGCCTGAAACAGAAACCGAAAAACCGAAAAAGTCGTCTGCCTCTCCGTCGTCTGCTGTCAGCTTTGCCTGCTGAATCCAGCGGTTTCCCTCACGTTTAAAAACGTAGGCCGCTCCCTTATCACCATCATGAATCGCTCCTACAACAGCATAGTCACCGGAAATACAGACAGATCTGCCGAAATTGTCACCGGCCGCGCCGCGGTCGGAAGTCAGCTTGTCCTGTTCTGTCCAATCGGTTCCGCTGCGTTTAAAAATATAAGCCGAGCCGGAGTCCTTTCCGCCGTCGTCATCCCTGTAAGCCCCGACAATCGCATAATCACCGGAAACAGATACAGAATAGCCAAAATAATCATTTCGTTCGCCATCGCTCGCAACCAGTTTTGCCTGCCGGATCCAGTTGGGTCCCTCACGTTTAAAAATATAGGCCGAGCCTGTGCCAAAGGCATTGCCATTACTGTTAAAAGCGCCTGCTATGGCATACCACTCTGATTCATGGGCAGAAATGGAAACAGAATGGCCAAAATACTCATGACCTGCCCCCTCGGCAGATGCGAGTTTGGCCTCCCGGGTCCAATTGCCGCTGTTATGTTTAAAAATATAAGCCGAACCAGAACCGCCCCCTCCGTTATCATCTTTATAAGCGCCTGTAATGGCATAGCACTCTGAGTTTTGTCCGAAAATGGAAACAGACTGACCGAATTCATTGCCTTCGGCCCCGTCATTGGCAGTGATTTTTTCAGTTTCGGCAAATGCCGCGGAAAACAACAGAAATACAAAAATTGCAGTGAATAAAACCGGGGTATGTTTTTTTGTCATCATATGTCTTTTTTCAGATAAATAAATTCAGAATACAGGAGCAATTCTTGTGGCTGCACCTGATATCAGATAAGTGCCTTAGCAAAAAGTTTTTATATATCTTTTTCTGCGAACGGAGGAGAAACCCGGCTTTTTTCTGCTAAGGCTAGCGCATTATTTTAATTTTAAAAAAATTGTCCGAACCGTTTTTCTGTACAAAGCATTTTCTCTTTGTGATAAACTTCGTCATTATACCATTGATTTTTGATAACGGGCTGCTAATATTATTTTCAAATTAAAATTTGACTTCCTTCACAGAAGCTAAAAAGCACAGATGGTGGGTTCCGCTTCGCTGCACCCACCCTACATTTCGGGCAGATTATTTTTTGGGAAATTTCTTACACTTTTTCCGGCCTGTAAAACAATCTGCAAAATTTTTCTGTGGCAGAGTGCAAACTGATAAATAAAGGATGCTAAAATTTTAAAAAATTTTCCTGATAAAATGGGGATTTTCCTGATATACAATATTGCTTTTTTAAAATATATTTATTATTTCAGATTGTTTTTAAAAAATCGTTAAAAAATCTAATCTATTGAAATTAAAAAATATTTTATGATACTGAAGTCGGATTTAAGAGCAAAACAGTCGGATTTTGACATTCAGGGTCTTAGCCAGCTCAGAAATGTTTTAAAGAATCTGACGGCCTGAGGGTCAGTAACTTTCTGAGTCCAAATATGCTGCCCCAACCCCGTCTGAGCCAGGACATATTTCCCAATCGCAATCTGTCCGATTGCGACAATCCCTGTGGATATCTGTCCGATACCAAGGATAAAACCAATTGCCAATTGTCCGAGCGCAAACATGCCGCTACATCCCTGTCCGAGCCCGAACAAAATGCCGGCTGCAAGCTGACCCACAGCGATCAGTCCGAATGAAGCCTGGCCTATGGCGATACCACCGGCCGCAATCCTTCCCACTGCCACAATCCCCTTGGCAATGATACGTCTGCCAGTCTCAGGACATATCCCCCGGGTATAATGAAACAATGGGAGACCGAATAACACACGATGGGATGTGAATTCAGCAAAGTAAAGTCCGCTCACAGAAAGGTGACGACGCCAGGTTCCATACCGTGTTTTTTCAATCTTATAATCTGGTTTCTCCAGTAACATATTCTTCATAAGTCAATGTTTTCCTTTCCGGTGCGGCCATATCTGCCAGTTATTTTTAATCTTTAACTATATCAGAAAGTTATATCAGAAAGCACATGTGCTGCGAGATACAAAAAAGCATTCCTGATACCACAACAGGACAAAAGCAAAACGGAATAGTAAGTACCTAACCATAAGTTTTCGATATTTCCCCTGAAAAGAAAGCCGGCTTTTTTTCCCGGAATGACCCGCCGCCTGTGACGGAAAAAGCCGGGTTTCTCCCCCGTTCGCGGAAAAAAAGATGTATAAAAAATTTTTGCTCAGGTACTTATCAGCAGATCGAAAAGTTTCCGGACTGTGCGCGGCGCGGCAAAGACTCCCGGCTTTTTTTTCAGGACGGGGCACCCCATATGCATCAGGCTAAGACTGCCGGACGGGGTTTGCAACCCCGTCCGAAACGTTTGTTTTCGGGGGTCGGAAAATATTTCGGACGGGGTTGCAAACCCCGTCCGGCAGATCACGGGTTAATAAAAACAATGAGTTACGATCTTAGCCTGATGCATATGCGGGGCACCCCCCTCGCCAGAAAAACCCGGGTCTCTCCCCCGTCCGCCCTGTGACAGCCCAAAAACTTTTCAATCTGCTGAGTATAAGAATATCACAAAAGATATTAAAAGACATTATTCTGATATCTGTTCAATAGACTATAATTGTTTAATAAAATTCCAAATGGCTTCGTAAACACGGTGAGACCCTTCACCTAAAAGTATTCCGTGGCGGGCAAAATTATATAAGATATATTGTTTATCTTCCGAACCCAGAAGCTGGAATATTCGTCTTGAACCTTTATAATTGACGACCGGATCTTTAAAAGATTGGATGACAAGCGCAGGAATTTCTATGGCAGGCAGTTTGGGTTCAAGTTCATCCATCAGTTCCTCAATTTCCTTTACACCTGAAATCGGATTTCGGAAATAATTGATATGAGGATTTTCAGGAGTGTTCTCAACAAATTCTTTTTTAGCTCCGTCAAGGTTAACCGCGCTCATGAGACGGTTCCACGCATCCACTGCCGGAGCAAATTTTGCGGCGAGATCCTGAAACCGCAGCGGCGGGCAGACAGCAAACCCTCCTTTTATATCACCGATTCTGGCCGCAAGATCAAGCGCCAGGGCCGCGCCCGTGGAAAAGCCCCCCACGATAACCTGTTTACAAATATTGCTCATAATCGCATAACCCGTATCAACAGATTCCACCCAGTCCCTGTATGTTCTGTTGGCAAGATCATCAGGAGATGTGCCATGTCCCTTTAAGCGGGGACAGTAAACCCATAAGCCTCTCTGGGCAAGATATTTTGCCAGCCCTGTTACCTCAAGAGGGGCTGCCATATATCCGTGAACAAGAAGCACCCCTGTCTCCCTGGAAGCTCCCCGGAGGAGAAAAGGTCTTCCCACATGTTTGCTTTTTGATTCTCCTTCAATATAAAACATTTCATAATCTTTTTCAAAATCAATAAGTTCCTTATTTTTTAAATACTCAGATATCTTGTGTCTTATTCGGAAAGCAGGCTGCCATGCAAGACCGCGCATCACACGCTGAAGTGATATCAGGGGTTCCACCTCGTTGGCCATCACCAGAATCGGGTTGTCAACGCGCATCCGATGAAAATCAAAAACAGAAGAGAATTTGGATGCATCCTTTATCAGCATATTTTCTTCCGTTTTTACAACGCCCTTTTCCAGAGCGATTGTAATAAACTCTTTGAACTTGTTATAACGGTCGTCCGTGAGAAGCGGAATCTGATTGGCATCGAGACTTGTATGATGGCTGGAGACCTTCTTATGAAGGTTCCGGGTCGCGGCAAGAAATACCCTTCGCCTCAGATCATGCGGATCAATTTTTTTAAATGGCATCAGCCTGAGAAGGGACGCAAAAAGGTGATCGTGGTTTACCGTGGTCATGCTGTAAATAGATGACATATAACGTTCCATAATATCCATTGCCGCCCTCCGCATGATTTGTCTGGACGGAATGGGGTCATCAAAATTTATCTCACACATTGCGCCTGAGATATCTTTTTCGATAACCGTGTTGCATAAGAAATCACGGATCCGAATCGGTTCACCAAAACGTATATCTATATCCACTCCGGAAAGAAGCATGGCACCTTCGGTCATAATCTCCTCTGTTGCGCGTTCTGAAATATCTTCGACAAGATTTTCGGCAAGCTTGTTGAGGATATTTTCCCGTGCCCTTATGGGATAATAAGTCAGATTCACCGGAACAATATATGTGGATTTCTCAAGCACAGATTCAATTGAATCTATTTTAAAAAGCGTTAACAGACGGTTTGCTTCATCAGGCCATTCTGTTCCCATATTGTGCAGGCGCTGCCGATAGAATTCCGTTCTGAGCGCCAGCGTCGCGGCCCCTGTATGCGGCCGATGTTTGCCTTCGGGAGACGATATCATAAATCGCCCTTTTTCAAATATCTTTTTATTTTTTACCATCAGGCCCTCGGGGAAAATAATCCAGTGAGCTTCTCCGGTCAGCAGACTTTTTACGATGATCAGATCTCTGTCAGGGTTTTTGGTGGAAACCGCGCCCACTTTGTCGAGATAAACCCCCAGAGCGCCTTTGAAAAGCTCGTAATCCGCAAGAGACCATACCGGAATCCCTGTCAGATGATGGATATAATAAGGCATTATAAGGGTTTCTATCCGGGTAAAATGATTGATCACAAAAATAACAGAGGCATTTTCAGGAATATTCTCTTTCCCATGAATATTTATCCTGGCTTTTGAAATTTTGGAAAGCGTCTTTATGGCAAAACGTGATGTGAGATAAGCAAAACGGCTCATATTTGTCACTCGTCATTCATTATTGTCAGAATCATCTTTTTCATCATTCCTGATCAACCAGAATCAGCAGATCAAAAAAGTTCACTCCCGTTTGAGGCGCTCAGGCATGTCAGAGGCGTCTCTCTGCTTTCACGAGGATCGCCCGGACGCGGAACTCCGAACTTTCCGATAAAAATAAATTGTAAAACAAAATGGTGAGATAAGTCAATGGGGCGAAGAGAGTATTCAGGCGCATGGGTTTTCTGCTTTTGGTACCCTGCCGAACCAACCAAAACAAAAATTCAGATAAATTCCGAATTTCAGATAAGACTGAATTCCGGTCATTGTGATTTATAATTTATTTGGAATTTGTTTTTTGGATATTGAGATTTATTTGTCATTTGTTCTTTGTGAAGGCTGCCGGACGGGGTTTGCAACCCCGTCCGAAACGTTTGCGGGCGGCGATCCGGAAAATATTCCGGACGGGGTTGCAAACCCCGTCCGGCAAAATCAGAGTTAATAAAAACAGTAGGTTGTAATCTTAGCCTGATGCATATGGTGAAAAACCCGGCTTTTTCATGAGTGTTTATTGTCATTTGCTCTTTGTTTTTTGCGATCTGAAAGACAAACAATTGTGGATATCAGTTATTATTTTTTCAGAAATCTTTGACAAGGCTTTTCCCATGGCTTCGGCGAGATGTCTGGGATTTTTTTGGGCACACAATTCTTTTGCATTGTATTTTTTCTGCAAAAGAATTTTTTTGCTTATATCGGGTTCGTTTTCCGCCATCAAAGTGATACTGACAGCTAAAACAGCCTGCCATGAATCCGCCTCATCCTGCTCGAAAAATTCATCAACCGTCCCCTCGATCAGATGGGAGCAGGACAGGCTTTTATCAAAAGCAAACACCGCTTCGAAGAGCCCGGATGCTTTTATATCTCTTGCCAAAAAATAGCTGACAATATCCCCGGGTTTAGCCCACCATTTATGATAAATATATGTGTCTCTCTTAAAAGCGCCTTCTTTAAAGACAATTTTATTTGTATCATAAAAAGGTGCCGCCTGAAAGCGTTCCACCCTTATCACAAAAGGAAGGGGAGGCGATTTGGGATTTGGGATTTGGGATTTGGAATTTGGAATTGTCGAGTTTCCAGTTTCCAGTTTCCAGTTTCGGACAACAGGAGGATCATATTCAAGAGAATAATAGTTTATCTTTTGGGCTGTCTCTTTAAGATTCAGACATCCTGCCAGAGACAGAACAACGAAAACGAATAAAAAAAATATTTTTTCAGAATGATTCATTGGAATATCCTCGCTACCTGAAACATTTTTCTTCAATCTCGGATTTTCAGTCTTCAATTTTTTTGGACGGAATCGGATGCCCGAAAATCAGTTGGGAAGGCTGATCAGAAATTGTGTCAACAAAATTATCTAAATTTTCACTTGCTTTTTCAAGATTCTGAAGGGTGACAAGCAGATGACGCTGCAAGGTGGAAAATCTGACCTCTGAATTTTTTATCAGACGGGTTCCCTGGTCCAGGAAAATATCCGCATTTTCCATTGAGCTTTCCAAACTGGCAGCTGCTTTATTAAGACGCTTTTCATTGTCTGAGACAATTTTTCCGATTCCGTTGACGGTATTATTTATGCTGGAAATTGTCTTGTTTGCATTTGCCGACAGCTTGTTCATATTTTTATTGAGGTCAGAGACCGTCTGATTGGCGTTTTGGGCAAGACTATTTAAAGATTCGCTGGTCTTTTCAAGGGAACTGATAATTCTGTCCCATTTTTCAGGTTCCAAAATTTTGTCAATTTTTGCCAGGGATGACCGGATATCCGATGACAACCCCTTTACCTCCGCATCTTCAAATATCTGGTTTATTCTGTCAACGCTTCTTTTCAGCCTGTGAGAAATCCCTTTTGTATCTAATTCACTGACAAGATCAAGTACCTCATCCATGCCGTCCATGAGCATTTTGATACCAGATGGTTTTACAACGACAATAGGATATTCCGTATAAAAGCTTATGGGAGGATGATAATCCGGTTCCCCTTCCTTTTTTCGGTCAATTTCAATAAACATAATGCCTGTAATTCCAACGGATTTGAGCTGCGCGTACATATCTGATTCAAGCTGCATCTCTTCTTCTATTGTCAGTATGACTTCAATCAGGGTTCCGTCCGGAGCCACGCCCACGCTTTTCACCCGACCGATGGCAACACCTCTGTATTTTACCGGAGAATCCCTGTCCAGTCCCTGCACGGATTCATCAAAATACGCGACATAATTTTGCCCTTTTTCAAAATAATTGGACATCCCGAGCCATATAATAGCGGTAACGGCGATGGCAAGTCCGACAATCATAAACAGACCCACTGCAAATGCGGTTTTATTTGAGGCCATTGTGTTGTTGGTATTTGGTTTTCAGGTGATTAATCTTTGCTGATTTTTTCAAAAAATTAAACACTGATTCTGTTAAAAAACTTTCTCACAAAAGGATGATCACTGTGATCTTTAAGCTTTTTGGGGTCTCCCTCGGCAATGATTCCTTTTGTGCTTTTATCCAGCATGATGACCCGCTGGGCAACGGTGAAGATGCTTGCGAGTTCATGGGTGACGATCACCATGGTTGTTCCGATAATTTTGTTGAGCTGTAAAATCAGTTCATCTATTTCCGCGGATGTGACAGGATCAAGTCCGGCCGAAGGCTCGTCAAGAAACAAAATCTTGGGATTCAGTGCCAAAGCTCTGGCAAGTCCGGCCCTTTTTTTCATCCCGCCGCTGATCTGGGCCGGCAGATGATGTTCATAACTCGCCAGACCCACCATGCCCAGTTTCATCCTCACAAGATTGGCAATGGCGTCCGGGGGAAGATCAGAATATTCCGCAATGGGAAGTGCCACATTTTCCCCGAGGGTCATGGAGCCGATAAGCGCACCGCTTTGAAACAAGACACCTATTTTTCGTAAGGTATTATGAAATGTCACATCATCACATGAGCCAATATCATTTCCGTCAATAAAAATGCTGCCTGAAAAGGGTTTGTTCAGCCCGATCAGATGTCTGAGCAACGTGCTTTTTCCACATCCGCTCCCTCCCAAAATGACAAAAATCTCACCTTTATAAACATCAAAGCTGATATTGTCAATAATACGGGCATCCCCGTATTGTGCAACAAAATTTTTTACTTGGATAATCGGTTGTTCCATGCTTATAATCAGAATGTTCCGTTGCGCTGAACAGCGTTATATTTCTTCTTTTGTTCAACAAATCATTTAGAAACAGAAACCGTTAATTTCCCTTATGTCAGCCACTCATATTTGCCCTCTTAACTTTGCCCAAATCAGCCCCATGTATTCATAAAAAGCGTTTTGCGATTTATACAATTCATTTGCATTTGGAAAAAATGAACTGAACGTCACCTCATCTTTTTTAACCAGATGATGAACGGAAGCGGGAACAGGGTTCATGCCCTGTTTTTTAAATAAAGCCACGGACCGGGGCATATGCGAAGCAGAAGTGACCAGGGCAAATGGTTTCTCATGAACGATTATTTTTACGTTTTTTGCTTCATCTTTTGTGTCTTTGGATCTGTTTTCAATAATGATATCATTTTCATCAACTCCGAGAGATTTTGCGACATTTGCCATAAGCATTGAAACGTCCTTACCTGTAAAAACAAGCCTGGTCCCCGGATTTTTATGGTATATCCGAATTCCCTCTGTCAGACGAACCAGGCTGGGACTGGTGAGCTGGCTGGCCAGGGGAATTTGGGGATTAAGCACATGGCCGCCCCCGAGGACAACGACAAATCTTACAGAAGTTTTCATGTCATAAGGGGAATATTTTTTTTCAAGCGGTCCGAGGAGTGTATGGGATACAATCCTGCAACTCAGTAAATAAAGAACACATATTCCAATAACTATGAAAATTTTCCCATGCTTCTGTTTTGTCGTGAAGCAAAGGAAATACATCCCCAGTAACAACATCGTGAGACAAATGGGAATCGGTAAAAAAAACGGCGCAACTGCCTTTTTAAAAAAAAACATTTTTTCTCTCCCCGGGCGGTGAATTGCCAGGTTGTTTTCAAATATTCCAATGGGACGAACTTGCTCTCAGCAGCGATGAAAAAAGCCGGGTTTCCCCGCAGTTTGAGGAAAAAAGAGCTATAAAAAATTTTTGTTCAGGTACTTAGGAATGAATCTTCAACAGGGTAAGGGAACTCGAAATAAATAAAATACCCGATACAAAAAATGCAGGGTGGGTTCCGCTTCGCTCCACCCACCCTACATTTCTACATTTCCGGGTATTTTATTTTTGGGGAAATCCCTAAGTAACCGAACATAAATTTTCAGGTGTAAATCTGGCATAAATCCTGCGAGGTTTTCGAAATTCCGCAGGTCTTCGGATACAGGCTCAGGGTACATTTTTGGCTCAGTGCATTTTTGGATCGGGTTTCCGTTTTTTGTCCCTGATCCCTGAGCCTGTCGAAGGGAGCGGGAACAAAAAACGGAAAGATGGGAACAAAACCGGGTAAAAAATAGTGGCAAAAAGTGACATTTTCAGACGGCTTAATCCAAGTCATACCTGGCCAAAGTCACTCGATGATCAGGTTTTCCGAAGCCGATTTCGACAAAAGTCTGTCATTCCTGCTTTCGCAGGAATGAGAAAAAAGAACCTGATGATCGCGTAATCAGAACCAGGCCGTCTAAATCAGAACGCAAACCCTTTTTTCTGGCACGGTTTTTTGACAAACGAATTAATGTTGCCCTGAAGACTTTCTATCTTTTTACACCGTTCGCATTCCCACTCATCCACCGGATCTTCCTTATCCCACATCTGAAACTCCCGTTTTTCAGCCTCGGACATGATGTTTCGTCCCGGATAAACCTCATTCATATAAAAGTATGTCCTGGCGATATCCCCTCTGACATGCGGAGAAGGCTCTGCTGTTTTTTTTGAGACCTCAAAGTCACAGTTTCCGAATTCTCTTTTCTCACCCGGAATAATTCGGTAGGGATAATTCAGCCGTCGCTGATTGATCAGGCCGATTGCCGGGGCAAGATTATACATGTCGGATTCCATCAGCCGATAGAGTTTTGACACACGCCTGGCATTTTCCCTTCCCCCGAGTACTTTGCATTTTATTGAAAATAATTTCCGTATAAAGGAAGGAATCCGGCATTTCAACGGCGTGTATTTTTTCCAGGAGTCGAATGTCCGCCCGAACTGAGACGCGGGTACGATATGTTCCCATTCTATACGCCTGGCTCTTTCTCCTTCGCCTGTTTTGCATCGGACTTTCTTATTTTTGGTAAAATTACACCCGCAATAAAACGTGACCCTGTGATTGTTATAAACCTGATTAAGCAACAAGTTCTTTGCCTTTATGAAGCTTTCATTTTTTGTATTTCCTTTTTCCGGAATGCTTTCCGTGCCGCCACAGCCTGATATAATCAGCGTGGCAGCAATGATAACAAAATAAATTAACCTGAACATAAAACAAATCCTTTCAGTTCCATAATACAGGGCTACTTTAGCCCCTGGCCCCTCACCCCTCGCCCGGACCTTCCGCATTGTGGAGGGTAATCTGTGTAAAAGGTATTTCCCAGCCGTAAGCGTTACAGGCGTCAACAGCGAAAGATTGTATATTTCGGTTAAGCCTTTGATAAAATTCAGCCACCCTTCCGGAAAAATCAGCGATGATTTCAAAATCCAAAGAAGAGGCAGCGGCTGATTTGAAATCAACTCTGAGACTGATAAGGTCATCTCCGTACCCCGCGTCCCTAAGTTTTTCCTCCACAAATTTACCTAACATCTCAGGCACTTCACTGGTACATATGGCCTGATGTCTGTAGTCAATCCCGAAAGTGACTTTCAGACGGAATTTTTCAGAAATATTATGCGGACTTAAACTCAGAAAATCTCCTGTAAGATAAGTTTTGTAACTTTCGCCTCGAAGACAAAGCCGAACCATATCATGGCTCTGACTGATCACCTGACCTCGTGTTTCATCAGCCAAAATCACCCAGTCGTTTTCTTTACAGGGAAACCACGGATCATTTTTTTGATAAGGGTATGAATTTAATGTTGTGAGTTCCCTCAGCGAAAGCTTGATTTTGTTTTTTAACACCGGGTTTTCCAATTCAGTGTAAAGATTTAAAGAATTCACCTTCCAGGGAACTCCCTGATAGATCAGACGCTCATTCTCCCTCACAGAACCCAGGTTTAACAAAAGTTTGATTTCTTCCCAAAAACGTGAAAAATTCTCTTTGGCAGTCCATACAAAACCCAAAATAAAAAAAACAGCAAGTGTCAGAAGAACCCAGTCTCCGTAAGTATAAAGCACAGCCAGAAATGCGAATACGGACCCGGCGCCGGTCAGAAGGTGATAAAAGACATCACATAACCGAACATAGAACGGACGTTCTTCTGCCTTATGGATGGGGCTGAATTTGTAAATTCCCCGATGAATCAGACGAAGTATCAGAAAAACAGATAAAAATGACACTAAGGCGAAAAAAAGATTCTTTCCACGGCTTTTAAAAAAAAGCTTTAAAATTGTCTGAGCAGATTCCCAAAAAGGCTTTCTCGCCTTAGCCAGTTCTTCCAGTTGCAACCTGGCCACAGCCAGCTGATTAGAAAACTGCTGTTCTTTGTCTGTCCAGCTTTTTTTCAGATGTTTCAACTGTTTTCTGAGCTTTTTGCTTTCGACCTGAGTCATGAGCGTTTCAATATTTTTAACCGCTTTTTTTATAATGGGAAGCCTGGTCTCGTAATACGTCATATCTCTGCGAAGTTTTTCAGTCTGCCGAGGTCCGGCCGTCATTCCCTTAATCTCCTGAACCACCGGCCGTAAAAGCTCTGAAACTTCTTCCTCCCATTTGAACTCTTTCTGAGGCTTTTCTTCAAAAACAGATACATCAATACTGGTTGCAATTTTATTAAAATTTTGCTCGAGAATGTCCAGCTCGTCAGTGAAGTTGCTGATTTCTTCTCGGATTCTGAGTTTTTCTTCTTTTGTTTTGGCAGACCTGAGTTCTCTTTCTTTACTTTTGATGTCCTTGTTGAACTCATTGATGTCCTGAAGAATCATATCAAGCGTCTCAATGTGTCTGTTTTCTTTTATTTCCTCTTCGTTAACCTCATCAGGTTGTTCCGGTTCTGTTTCCTGAGCCAACACAAATTCGTTGAAAAACGGTGAAAGACAGATAAAACAGCCGATGATTCCAATCAATATTATCTTTGATTTCAGCATATTCAAAATTCCGGAATGTTGTCAGTTGATAAGTTTCAGTTGTGAATTGTCACAAGACAGAAAAAACTTCGGCCACCTCATTCCCACGCTTTGGGCGGGAATACAGCGCGGACGCTTCTGCCAAACTGCAAGTTTGGCACTCCGGATAATCTTTTTCTTAAAGCCTGTACCAGTTATCCGAGACACGAACCACGGGAATGAGGATACTGAATTTTCCATCTGCTGATTGTCAATTATCAGTTGTCAGAATTCACTTTGTCAGACATTGTCTAGCTGACCACGAATTGCTGAAAACTGACAGCTTTTATACTACATGATCAGATAAAATCTGACGGGTGATTCGAATGCCGGACCTGCGAGGTTTTGAAAAGTTCGCAGGTCTTTGGCGGGCGGTCCGACCCGTCATAATTATCTCGGTAAGGTACTACATGACCAAATAAAATCTGACGGGAGATTCGAATGTCAGACCTAGCGAGGTTTTAAAAACCTCGCAGGTCTTTCACTCGTCGAATTCATTGCGATCAGGTACTACTTTTCTAACACCTTTGAACGAAATAAAACTCCTGCCAAAGCTCCTCCTATGCTTGGCACAATCAGAAATAACCAGACCTGGGCAATTGCCTTTGTTCCGGCAAACAAAGCAGGTCCTAAGCTTCTGGCAGGATTCACAGATACACCTGTTATCTGAATGCCAAAAATATGAATGACGACCAGTGTAATACCGATAGCAAGCCCTGCGATCTGGGAAGGCGCGCCTTCCTGAGTTGAACCTAAGATAACCACACAAAATAAAAATGTTGCAATAAGCTCAAAAAGGATGGCTGAACTTAAACCATAAGCCCCCAGATATCCTTGCCCCCAGCCATTTTGTCCCAGACCACCGGAGCCGATATCATAACCGGCTAACTGACCTTTGACAAGCATTGCCAGAATGCCTGCTGCAACGATGGCCCCTGCACATTGTGAAAGAATATAACCGACCAGGTCTTTTGCATTCATTCTGTCAGCAATAAAAACAGCCAGACTGACCGCAGGATTAATATGACAGCCGGAAATCGGGCCGATTCCATAGGCCATGCCAATCAGTGCAAACCCGAAAGCAAAGGCAATGCCGAGCACACCGACCTGAGCGCCGGCTACCACGGCTGTTCCGCAGCCAAAAAAAACCAATGTAAACGTTCCGATAAATTCTGCCACATACTTCTTCATCATTTTATCTCCTTCTTAACATGTTAAAAAAAATACATATCCGTCCGAACCACCCTTACGGAGAGAAGTGACATGAAACTCCGGTGATATGAGACCTGCGAGGTTTTGAAAACCTCGCAGGTCTTCGACGGTCTCCTTACAAAATTTCTGAAACTCATATTATGTTTTTCATACAATGTCAAATTCCAAATGATGAATTCGCATGACAATTAGGTAAAAAATATTAAACGATTTTGGTGAAATTGCCGGAACAGTTTTTTTCCCTGTTTCTGATTCCCATCCCTTCTGTTCCTGATATTTTGTTGTTGATATTTTTTCGACTGACCTTTAAACTTTCACTCACATTTTAAGGAATGAGCATGAAATAATATGCCCATTTTGATTTTTATATGTTAAAAAATTGCGTAATCCTGTAAAGTGTATTTCAAAATCACTTTATCAAAAGGAGATTATTATGCAACCCTATTCCTTAGAAGTAGAAGAAATCATGCGGCGATACTATGAGAGTCTGAATGAAAAAGACCGCCGGCGATATGCCGGTATTGAAGCTTTGAAATTGGGACATGGCGGACAAAATTATATTGCCAAAGTCTTGGGTTGCAGCAGGCGGACTGTGCGCAAAGGAGCGATCGAAGTAAGCGGCCTGCCCGGACACATCGTAGCAAA
Organism: Desulfonema magnum; assembly: GCF_017377395.1. Classification (GTDB taxonomy): domain Bacteria; phylum Desulfobacterota; class Desulfobacteria; order Desulfobacterales; family 4be13; genus Desulfonema_C; species Desulfonema_C magnum. Next base: position 4,243,426 of record NZ_CP061800.1, read on the forward strand.
ACAAATTGGAAAATCTCCTGCTGAATCTTCTGAAATACGTAAAAAAGGTGGCGGACGCAAACAGTATCTGACTGAGCACCCTGAAATAGACGAGCAGTTTTTGAATGTGGTGCGTGAGCATACAGCAGGAGATCCGATGGATGAAAAGGTACGATGGACAAATCTGAGGGAGTGGGAAATCGCGGAGGCTCTGGAAAAAAAATACGGAGTAAAAGTGAGTCGTAACATTGTCCGTCAATTGCTCAAAAAGCATGACTATCGGTTGCGTAAAGCTCAGAAACGCAAACCTATGAAAAAAAACGTACCAGATCGCGACGCTCAGTTTGACAATATTTTGAAACTCAGATCAGAATACCGGAAGGCCGGTAATCCCGTTATCAGCATGGATACCAAGAAAAAAGAATATCTTGGAAATTTTTACAGGAAAGGCCGACTATATACGCTGGAGGAATTGCAAGTTTTCGATCATGATTTTACAAGTTTTGCCGAAGGTGTCATAATTCCGCATTGTTTTTATGACCTGCGACTCAATATCGGGTATGTTCAGGTGGGAACAAGTCATGATACCAGTGAATTTGCCTGTGACAGTTTCCGTCATTGGTGGTATGGTTACGGTTGCCGAATATATCCAAATGCCACGTCAGTTTTGATATTGTGCGATGGTGGCGGCAGCAACAGTTCCCGACATTACCTTTTCAAACAAGATTTACAAATTCTGGCGGATGAAATCGGGATTGAAATCCGAATCGCTCATTACCCGCCCTATTGTTCCAAATTTAATCCGATCGAACATCGCCTGTTTCCTCATATTACTCGTGCGTGTCAGGGAGTAATCTTTTCAAGTTTGGAGGTGGTGACTGATCTGATAGCCAAAACACATACCAAAAAAGGTTTAAAAGTCTTTGTCCATGTTATTGATAAAGTCTATGAAACCGGTCGAAAAGTTGCTGAAACTTTTAAATCAGAAATGCGAATTGTATTCGACAAAATTTTACCCAAATGGAATTATCGTGCAATTCCAATAAATTAAAATGGGAAAGTTATTTAATACCGATTCCTAAAAATGTATGTCGGTTCTCCGAAGGCATAAATGACAGAAAAAGCTGCACTGATCTTTTAAACAAGGAACAATTATGTTCATATCCATTGACCTTTCTGAAATCACGCTAAAGCCTTATCCAACGTGTGATTATTGGGAATAATACTCTGAAAATGCTCTTTGAAAATTTTTCGGACGTCAACGAACTTCGGGCAGAGTCTGACTAACTTGTTAATGGTCACATTTCGGAAGCGTCGGAGCTTCCTCAGATTCTGCTTCATCATATTGACGACGAGGTATGCGATGACTTTGACGCCGACGCAGGCATGAGCCCCCTTCCGATCTCGGAGATGCATTGCTCCCAGTTCGAGAGTGTCTTTGAGGAGCTTCCAGAATTCTTCGATGCGATGATGGAAGGCGAAGGCATGCAGTGCCTCGCTGCTACGCAGAGGTCGTCCTGCTATAATAAGGTAGCTGACCGCCCGTTTCCCCTTCGGAATATAGAAGACGAGAATAACCTCGCCGAAGGTTTCGCTTACTGCTTCGGTTCGATACACCGGCTGTCCGTCTGTTCCCCATCCGGGAGTAAGACGATCTTTGAAATTTTTCCGCCACTGGCCGGCCTTCCGGATTTCTCCGTCAATTTCAAAGACGTAGTTGTCCTTGCCGCGGAAAATTCCGGTAAGAGTCAGTAAGAGTGCGGGATCGGACGATTCGGCATCTTCGTTCGCAAGGCCGGTGTCTGTAGCTGACGCATCCGATTCGGACGAGGCTTCTTCCGAACATTCACCGCGGCAGAATGCCGCGATATCCTGAGAAAAATATGCCGCATCACCTGTAGTTCCGAGGCGGCTGATGTCAATGCCCGCGGCTTCGAATTTTGCTTCGGCGGCTTTCAGCATCTCCTCATATATCTCAGGCTTGGTTTTAAGCCCCCTGCCCTGTTTGGAGACTATCCGCACGTCGAGAGGGAGAATAATGTCGCCGATTACCAGAATCAGAGCGATCACGTTCTGCCCGTTCGCCACGCGTTTAAGCTGGCCGCTCCACCATTTCCATACATAGCCGAGTTCCGTGGCAATACGGGCAATCACGGAGTCATCGACTGCCATAATCAGTCCGTCCCGGCTTTTTGTGGCATCGCTCATGGTGAGCCTCTCCCGCAGGAGAGGAACAGCGATGCTGTAAAGGTGATTCTGCAGGAACTTACGCCAGCAGTAAACACTGACGTTTTTAACACGGTCATAGGTGGCGGTTTTCGGGAGTCCGAGCACCTGCATAACCTGGTAAACATTGTCCGCTCCGAGAAATACCGCCATGCTGATGAGAAGAAGGGTTTCCATATCCTCATCAGGCATCCGGCGGAAATACGGGCGGAGTATTTTTCCGAACTCCTCGGCGGCACGAAGCATTTCTTCGGTAAAATGTTCCTCAGCGGTTTTCGTTGTCATAATAAGAACCTCCTTATAATATCGGCACCCGGAATCAGGGCGGTCAGAGGCTCGGACATATATTTCCGAACCGTATATTTGTACAGTATATCACGAAGTCCGTCGTATGCCAAGAAAAATTTTAAATCCGAGTGTCTGACTACAGATTCGCATTCTTAAAATATAAGCTGGTTTCAAACGCATTTTCATGAGATTAATTTATGTAAACTCAATATAAACAGCATGTTAATTTCAATACTGGAAAGGTCAAATCCATAAAAATAAAAATGTGTTTTGTCGTTGCACTATTGATTTCTCTAATGATGTTTGCCGTCATTTTTATTAACAAAAAAAATTTTGAAACGGAACTGAGAAGCATCCACGGCAAACTGGCTCAGAACGCACTTCAGTCTGCAATGTATATAATCAAAAATAAATACGATGAAGTTACGGATTCGGGCGTGTTATCAATAACAGATGAGCTTGAAGGCATTTTTTCCAGTTTGAAATTTGCTGAAACCGGGCATATTTTTATACTCGACAGCAAAGGAAACATGCTGATTCACCTGAAACCTGCCAGGAAAAATCTTTCTGTGATGACAAAGACCGCCGCTTCCGAATCTCTTATACAACAACTGGCAGCCGCAGCCATATCCCCTGAAAAACCTGTTGAAGATTTATCTTTTTTCCCGCAAAAACATGAACATACGCAAATCATGTATGTGGCTTATTTCAAAACCGCAGACTGGTATGTGGCTGTTTCCATACCTGATGATGCCATATCCGTTCCGATAAGACATCTCATTATAAAGGAGATGCTTGTCATCTTAATGATTTTATTTGCAGGAACTGTTATTGCTATCTCTTTAAGCGAAAAAATAACAAACCCCCTTTTGAAATTGGCTCGTTATGCCGCGGAACTCCCCAAAAAAAATTTCAGACCAGAAGATACCCGGACCCTGCTCAGTCTCAAATCCGATAACACCAATAATGAAATCGGGCAGTTCATTGAATCTTTTATATTCTTGGAAGATGCTTTCAGAAAATCCCATGAAGAACTGGGGCGGCGTGTTAAAGAAGGGTCCTCAGAACTGAATGATACAAATGCGCTTTTTGAAAAACTATTTTCCAGCACTCATGTTCTGTTGGCGTATATGGATACTGAGTTTAATTTTCTAAAGGTAAATCATGCTTATGCCTCGGCTGATGAGCGTGAGCCGGAATTTTTTATTGGCAAGAATCATTTTGATCTTTACCCAAATAAAGAAAACAAAGCCATTTTCCGTGAGGTGGTCAGAACAGGGAATCCTTATTTTGCTTATGCAAAACCATTTGAGTATCATTATAATCCGGAACAAGGAGAATCTTACTGGGATTGGAGCATAGAACCGATTAAAGAGCCGGAAGGCACGATAAGCGGACTTGTCCTGTCTCTGATTAATGTGACCAACCGGATCAGAGCCGAGGCCGCACTGAAAGAAAGTGAAGAGCGTTTTCGCTCAATTTTTGAACAGACTGCTGTGGGAATATTGCTTGCTGATGGGGGTCGGAATATTCTTAATTGCAATATTGCCGCAAAAAAGATGCTGGGATATGCCAAAGAGGAATTAATTGGGAAAAATGTTAATGAGATCAGTTATCCTGATGATGATATCGTAAATATGAAACTCCTTAAAAAAATGTCAGAAGACAAACGTGACAGTTTTCAAATGGAAAAAAGATATATTCGTAAAAACGGAACAATTATGTGGGGACATCTGACCCTTTCTTATATTGTTCGGGACCAAAGCGGAAACCCGGGGTTTTATGTGGCAATGGTGGAAGATATCAGCGAAAATAAGCGACTGGAAAAGGAACTGCGTTTGTTCAAAGCCATTGTCGAATCCTCACAGGAGGCCATTGCCATCAGTGATCCTCATGGGCAGTTCGTATATGTCAACCCGGCCCATGAAAAACTTTTCGGGTATTCTCTGGAACAAGCCAGGCAGATGAACTACCAGGATTACTATCCTCCGGAATCAGTAGAACTGCTTAACCATGTTGTGGCACCTGCTTTGGCTCAGGGTAAGAGTTGGGAAGGAATAACAGATGCCTTTGACGCGGATGGCCGCCGATTTCCCCTGTGGGAGCGTGCGGACACGGTCCGTGATCCCGAGGGAAATATGCAGTTCGCTTTTGCTTTCATGCATGACGATACCAAACGCATAGACATGGAAAACGCATTACGAAAAAGTGAAGAACGCTACAGAACACGTATTGAAAGCATACCTCATCCCATTTTGGAAGCAAATGCTTCCGGTATCATAACCTTTGCAAATTCAGCGTATCACAACATGTCAGGTTACGATAAAGGAGAACTGAATGGAAAACCGGCCTGGGAACTGACTGCGCCTGAGTCCGAGCAAACGCATTTCAAAGATTATATCGAAATGCTGGTGAAAGAACAGCCCGAACCAACCCCCTGGTTCGGAAAAATTTTGGCAAAGGACAAAAAATTTACAGATGTTCGCACGGACTGGAATTATAAGCGGGATGAGCAGGGACAGGTGACAGGATTTGTCGCGGTTGTTAAGGATATTATGGAAGAAAATCGGGCAAAGGGCCTGCTGCGTATCCAACGGGATCTCGGCATCGCACTGATTTCCACAGCCAGTTTAAGAGAGACATTGAACCAGATAATGGATGCGCTCCTGAAGATCGGTGAGATTGATTGCGGCGGCATCTATCTTGTTGACAGTATTACCGGAAGCCTGGACCTGATAATACACAAGGGCTTATCTCCTGATTTTGTGATGAAGGTTTCTCATTATGATGCGGACTCACCCCATGCCCGAGTGATCAGGGAAAGAAAGAGCATCTACAGAAATGAACCCAAAGTGTTTATCTCTGAAGAAAAAGAATTACAACGTGAAGGCTTGCGCTGTCTGGCAATTATTCCGGTTCAATATGAGGAGGATGTTGTTGCAGTGCTGAATCTCTCTTCCCACATTTCCGACGAAATTATCCCGAGTGATCGCAATGCCATTGAAACCATCGCTTCTCAGATAGGGTCTGTTATTGCCCGTGTAAAAATGGAAGAGGCGCTGAGGGAGAGCGAAGAGAAGTTCCGAAGGCACTTCAGAGATATGCCCGTACCTGCTTTTATCTGGCAAAAACAAAGTGATGATTATGTGTTAATTGATTATAACAACGCAGCCAATGACCTCACTTTGGGCGAAATCAGTAATTTTCTGGGCGCAAAAGGGCGAGATATTCATTCTCAGGATTTGCAAATTATGCGGGATATGGACACCTGTTTTCAAGAAAAGAAGATCATCCAAAGACAGAATTACTTTAAGTCTCCTTCCACTGGCGAATGGAAATTTTTTAATGCCAGTTATGTATTTATTCCTCCGGATATGGTCATACGGCATACTGTTGACCTGACCGAACACAAGCAAACAGAAGATGAACTGAACCATGCCCTTTCCGAACTCCGGACCATTTTCGATACCATACCAGGTATGATAATTGTAATTGATAAAGAATATAACCTGTTAAACATGAGTCGTACATTTTTCAAGCGATATGGGATTCCGGAACACGAGAATATTATCGGACGGAAATGCTATGAAGTGAAAGAAGAAAGAACCTCTGTTTGTCCAGGATGTCTTGTCGCTCAGGTTTTTAAAAGCGGCAATCCGAAAACCCGTATGTCATCACCTAAACAAGAAAAACGCATAGGAAAGGCGTGGAAAAGTTATGTCGCACCGCTCAAAAATGGTTCTGATAAAATCATCGGGGCCGTCAAAATTGTAATGGATACCACGGATATCAGAGACATGGCAAATAAACTGAAAAAAGCCAAAGAGGCCGCAGAATGCGCCAACCAGGCAAAGAGCGAATTTCTTACCAATATGAGTCACGAACTTCGCACCCCGCTCAACGGCATCCTGGGATATACCCAGATTTTCAAGCGTGATAGCAGCCTCACAGAGAAGCAGCTTGAAGGCATTGAGGTCATACATAACTGCGGAGAACATCTGCTTACAATGATTAATGAGATTTTGGATCTGTCCAAAATTGAAGCCCGGAAGCTGGAACTGGTAACTGCTGATTTTCGTTTCCCGTCATTTCTGAAAACCATCGCCGAAGTTATCGGAATTCGGGCACAGGAAAAAGAGATTGCTTTTGAGTATAAAATCACTTCTGATCTTCCCCGGGGTGTTCACGGTGATGAAAAACGCTTACGGCAAATTCTCCTGAATCTGCTCGGCAATGCCGTCAAATTTACCGAAAAAGGAAAGGTTGTTTTTACTGTGGGGACAGAGGCCGGACGCGAGGGTGCGGGGGCAAATACCGGAATCCGTTTTCATGTGGAAGATACAGGTATCGGGATCCCGGATGAAAAATTGAAAGAAATCTTTCCCGGATGAAAAATTGAAAGAAATCTTTCTGCCTTTTCATCAACTCGGAGACAGGCTGACTCGGAGTAAGGGAACCGGTCTGGGCCTTGGAATCAGTCAGAAGCTTGTACATGCCATGGGCAGTGAATTGTATGTAAAAAGCAAAAAAGGACAGGGCAGTGTTTTCTGGTTTACCCTGGATTTACCTGAAACTGTTCAAAACAGTGAGCTATTGGAAAAAACTAAAAATATCACTGGTTATGTTCCTTCTGACAAGGCGGTTTATAAGATTCTGATCGCAGATGACGCGGAAAAAAATCGCTTGGTCTTAAAAGATATGCTGTTCCCCTTAGGTTTTGAAATTGCAGAAGCAACTGACGGACGCGATGCCCTGGATAAGCTGTCAGAATTTAAGCCGGACATGATTCTGATGGATCTGATAATGCCAGTGATGGACGGTTTTGAGGCCATAAGACAAATCAGGCAGATACCTGACTTCAGAAAGGTCATTATCATAGCTGTGTCGGCAGTTGCGGACCTTCCGGCAAGGACGAAGCGCGCAGAAATAGGATGTGATGATTTTATTGAAAAGCCTGTCAATGTTGAAAAGCTTCTGAAAAAAATAAAGCTTTACCTGAATCTGAACTGGGTTTATGAAGATGAAACCGGCCCCCGGGAGATCAGCATTCGGCCTGAAACCGAACCTGTGATTCCGCCTCCGAAGGAAAATATCGCCAGGCTTCTCAATGCGGCCATGATGGGTGATATAGACAGTGTTCGGAAACAGGCCAAAGCGATTCAGGCCTCGGATCCGAAATTTATTCCGTTTGGAAAAAAGATTGACGAGTTTGGAAAGCAATTTCAGTTAAAAAAAATTAAGAAATTTATTAAACAATATATGGAAGATTAAAAAATGCTCATTCCCGAGTTCGGGACGGACAGGGGAGAAACCCGGGTTTTTCCGGCCGGGGAGAGACTGATTATAACGGAGTCAGGGCAGGCCGGTCAGACCCTGTAAGGCCGGTATGTTTGTAGCAGTTCCGGAGTGCGAAAAAGCATTTTTCGCAGGCGCAAAAATATAATTTTTGCACTCCGGAGCCGCTTAGAGCGGTATATTTGTAGCAGCAGCTCCGGAGTGCGAAAAAGCATTTTTCGCAGGCGCAAAAATATAATTTTTGCACTCCGGAGCCGCTTAGAGCGGTATATTTGTAGCAGCAGTTCCGGAGTGCGAAAAAGCATTTTTCGCAGGCGCAAAAATATAATTTTTGCACTCCGGAGCCGCTTAGAGCGGTATATTTGTAGCAGCAGTTCCGGAGTGCGAAAAAGCATTTTTCGCAGGCGCAAAAATATAATTTTTGCACTCCGGAGCCGCTTAGAGCGGTATATTTGTAGCAGCAGTTCCGGAGTGCGAAAAAGCATTTTTCGCAGGCGCAAAAATATAATTTTTGCACTCCGGAGCCGCTTAGAGCGGTATATTTGTAGCAGCAGTTCCGGAGTGCGAAAAAGCATTTTTCGCAGGCGCAAAAATATAATTTTTGCACTCCGGAGCCGCTTAGAGCGGTATATTTGTAGCAGCAGTTCCGGAGTGCGAAAAAGCATTTTTCGCAGGCGCAAAAATATAATTTTTGCACTCCGGAGCCGCTTAGAGCGGTATATTTGTAGCAGCAGTTCCGGAGTGCGAAAAAGCATTTTTCGCAGGCGCAAAAATATAATTTTTGCACTCCGGAGCCGCTTAGAGCGGTATATTTGTAGCAGCAGTTCCGGAGTGCGAAAAAGCATTTTTCGCAGGCGCAAAAATATAATTTTTGCACTCCGGAGCCGCTTAGAGCGGTATATTTGTAGCAGCAGTTCCGGAGTGCGAAAAAGCATTTTTCGCAGGCGCAAAAATATAATTTTTGCACTCCGGAGCCGCTTAGAGCGGTATATTTGTAGCAGCAGTTCCGGAGTGCGAAAAAGCATTTTTCGCAGGCGCAAAAATATAATTTTTGCACTCCGGAGCCGCTTAGAGCGGTATATTTGTAGCAGCAGTTCCGGAGTGCGAAAAAGCATTTTTCGCAGGCGCAAAAATATAATTTTTGCACTCCGGAGCCGCTTAGAGCGGTATATTTGTAGCAGCAGTTCCGGAGTGCGAAAAAGCATTTTTCGCAGGCGCAAAAATATAATTTTTTGCACTCCGGAGCCGCTTAGAGCGGTATATTTGTAGCAGCAGTTCCGGAGTGCGAAAAAGCATTTTTCGCAGGCGCAAAAATATAATTTTTGCACTCCGGAGCCGCTTAGAGCGGTATATTTGTAGCAGCAGTTCCGGAGTGCGAAAAAGCATTTTTCGCAGGCGCAAAAATATAATTTTTGCACTCCGGAGCCGCTTAGAGCGGTATATTTGTAGCAGCAGTTCCGGAGTGCGAAAAAGCATTTTTCGCAGGCGCAAAAATATAATTTTTGCACTCCGGAGCCGCTTAAAGCGGTATATTTGTAGCAGCAGTTCCGGAGTGCGAAAAAGCATTTTTCGCAGGCGCAAAAATATAATTTTTGCACTCCGGAGCCGCTTAGAGCGGTATATTTGTAGTAGCAGCAAGAGCGGTATATTTGTAGTAGCAGTTCCGGAGTGCGAAAAAGCATTTTTCGCAGGCGCAAAAATATAATTTTTGCACTCCGGAGCCGCTTAGAGCGGTATATTTGTAGCAGCAGTTCCGGAGTGCGAAAAAGCATTTTTCGCAGGCGCAAAAATATAATTTTTGCACTCCGGAGCCGCTTAGAGCGGTATATTTGTAGCAGCAGTTCCGGAGTGCGAAAAAGCATTTTTCGCAGGCGCAAAAATATAATTTTTGCACTCCGGATACGCTTGGAACTGCCTAAGTCAGCAGCATTGCCCGCCAGGCATGATGAATGGCAAAGATATCGTCCCCATGTGGCGTTACCGGCCTCCCCCGGATCCGTTATCGTCAGAAAAAATATGATAAATGAGGTATTAGCCAATGAAAGAAATATATAAAGAAACATATCTCCAGGAGGCTGAGGAACACTTAGCCAGTATTGAAGAAGCCATATTGGATATCGAGGATAATCCTGATGATAAAGAGAGCATTAATCGCCTTTTTCGTGCAATTCACACCATCAAAGGATCCGGTGCCATGTTCGGATTTGATGATATCGCCGGCTTTGCCCATCACCTGGAAACTGTTCTTGAAAAAGTTCGTAAAGGGATTCTGCCCGTAACCAGCCAGCTTATTGATTTGGTTCTTGCCTCACGGGATCAGATAAAGATTATGCTGGATGCCACCCACGGAGGAGCCGAAGCAGATATTGAACTCAGCGGCAAGATAATTGGCGCTCTGGAATACCTGCTGTCGGAAGCGGAAAATGTCGGCGATTCTGACCTGAAAAGCGTCTCTTCTCTAAAAAACAGCAAAAAAGATGAAATGACCTGTCGCATCAGATTTCACCCCAAACCTGATATTTTCGAATCCGGCACGGAGCCTGCTCTGCTTTTGGAAGAGCTTCGGAACTTCGGAGAATATAATATTGTGGCGCATACACATAAGATTCCACAGCTAAAAGATATTAATCCTGAATTATGCTACATCCATTGGAATATCATTCTGACCACTTGTAAAGAACTTGATATGATTAAGGATGTATTTATTTTTGTTGAGGACAGGTGTGACTTGAAAATTGATCTTATTGACACGCAATTCACCACAAACAATGTGGAAAGTCATAAAAGGGTCGGTGAGATTCTTATTGACCGGGGGGATCTGTCGTCTGATGAACTCATAAAGGCATTGAATATCCAGAAACGGGTCGGCGAGATACTGATAGAGAACAGGGCCATTGATCAGGACGCAGTTGATGCGGCGCTGATTGAACAGGAGCATGTCAGACAAATCAGAAAAAAACGCCGCGAAGCTGTCTCATCTTCGAGTATCAGAGTGGCCGCGGATAAGCTTGACAATCTTATAAACCTTGTGGGAGAACTGGTGATCACCCAGGCGCGTCTGACCCAGGTCTCTTCTGACATAGATAATATCGAATTGGCAAATCCTGTGGAAGAAATAGAGCGGCTGACGGTTGAGCTCCGAGACTGTGCGCTCAACATGCGTATGGTCCCTATCGGAACCACTTTTGGCAAATTCAGACGCCTGGTACGCGACCTGTCCGCGGAACTTGGAAAAGAGATCAACCTGGTCACTGAAGGGGGGGAGACTGAGCTGGATAAAACCGTTATCGAACGTCTCAGCGATCCCCTTGTTCATCTGATCCGAAACAGTATTGATCACGGTATCCGATCACCGAAAGAGCGGGAACACTTTGGAAAGCCCCGGACCGGAAACATTTACCTGACAGCAGCTCACCGGGGTGCCAAAGTGTTCATCACCATCAGAGACGACGGCATGGGGATAGACCCGGAAATTGTCCGGGCAAACGCGGTGGAAAGCGGCCTGATTTCAAAGAATGCGGAGCTTTCACAGGAAGAGATATTTTCACTGATCTTTGCCCCTGGTTTTTCCACTGCCAGCCAGGTGACAGATGTATCCGGCCGGGGCGTGGGATTAGATGTCGTGAAACGGAAGATAGATTCTCTGGGAGGAACCATTCAGATCAGCAGCGAAAAAAAACGGGGAACTACCATCAGTTTGTCTATGCCTCTGACATTGGCCATTATAGAGGGCTTGCTGGTAGAGGTGGACGGAACCAGTTTTATTCTGCCCCTCTCTCTTATTAATGAATGTACAGAACTGACAGACACTCATATTGAAAAAGCCCGCGGCAGAAATGTGATTTCAGTGAGAGGAAAATTGCTTCCTTTTCTCCGTCTGCGTGAGACATTTGCCATCTCCGGAACAAAACCCCGCATAGAACAGGTTGTCATCACAGAAGTTGAAAATTTTCGGGTGGGGATTGTTGTGGATGAAATCATTGGCAATCTCCAGACGGTCATTAAACCGCTTGACAAGGTGTACCGTGAAGCCAAAGGCGTTTCCGGCGCAACAATTATGGGAGACGGAAGGGTGGCCCTTATCCTGGATGTTCCGGGATTAATCCGCTATACGGAGAAAGAAGAGGAAAAGAATATCAGGAACGCATATGAGAGGTGAAACTGTCTGATTTTGAACCACAGATTTACACGGATTATACGGATTTCTCAGATTGAAAAAATCCATTAGGCGGGCAAGTTGGTTCGTAGTTCCGCCTTTAGGCGGGCAAGTTGGTTCGTAGTTCCGCCTTTAGGCGGGCAAGTTGGTTCGTAGTTCCGCCTTTAGGCGGGCAAGTTGGTTCGTAGTTCCGCCTTTAGGCGGGCAAGTTGGTTCGTAGTTCCGCCTTTAGGCGGGCAAGTTGGTTCGTAGTTCCGCCTTTAGGCGGGCAAGTTGGTTCGTAGTTCCGCCTTTAGGCGGGCAAGTTGGTTCGTAGTTCCGCCTTTAGGCGGGCAAGTTGGTTCGTAGTTCCGCCTTTAGGCGGGCAAGTTGGTTCGTAGTTCCGCCTTTAGGCGGGCAAGTTGGTTCGTAGTTCCGCCTTTAGGCGGGCCGGCACCGCCTAAAGGCGGAACTACGAACTTTGCAAAAGCTTCAATGCTTATGTAGCGACAACAACCTTGTTACGCCCCATCTGCTTACCCCGGTAAAGGGCCCTGTCAGCAGTTTCTACCAAATCAGACTCATCATCCCTCATGGAGGCCACCCCGAAGCTGGCGGTGATATGTCCCACTTGCGGAAAATGATGTCTTTCGATTCTCTGACGAAGGCTTTCAGCTAATATATTAGCCCCTTTCATATCTGTTTCCGGAAGCAGAATTGCCATTTCCTCTCCTCCCCATCGTGCAGGCAGATCAGCATCCCGGGTATCTTCCCGTAAGAACCTTGCGACCTCCTGGAGAACCATATCACCGGCTTTATGCCCAAAGGTATCGTTGACTTTCTTAAAGTGGTCCAGGTCAATGAGAATCAGTGAAAACGAGTGATTGTACCGCCTGAATTTCGCTTTTTCCTGTTGTAGAAAGGCATCAAAGACTCGCCGGTTGTAAAGCCGGGTGAGTGAATCAAAGGTGGCATCCAGCTTTTCTTTCATCAGACGGACTCCCCTTCGGACACGCGCCAGCAGTATCGTGGGATTAAACGGTTTCGCCACATAATCATCCGCGCCGATATCCAGCCCCGCGACCTCATCTTCCGCACTGTTTTTCGCGGTAAGCATAATCACATAAATGAAATTATATTTATAATTACTCTTAAGTCGCCGACACACTTCCAGACCGTCCATCTTGGGCATCATCAGGTCCAGCAGAATCAAATCTGGAAGCCACTCGAAAACCTTTTGAATCGCGGCCTCTCCGTCCTCTGCCATAGTCACGGCGTATTCTTCTTTGGAGAGAATCCGCCGCAGAACATTACAGATATTCTTGCTGTCATCCACAACCAAAATTTTGGGCTTGTTTTTCATCATGATTCTCTGTCTCCTCACTCCTTAACGATTAAAGATTTTTTTGAAACAAGAATTCGGAGGCTATGGCCGCCGTCCCATCTGAGTCCGAGAGCAAGTTATCCCACCCCTCACTCACTGGCTGTAATTCGGGGAAAAACACCCAAAACAGTTCAATACATTGTTTTCGTAAAAGGAGAACCAGAGGAATGTCTGAGTATGTCCAAAAATGAGACCCTCTCATCTTATCCCTCCTTGGCTAAAGGAATCATAAATTTGAAGACGGTCCCTTCATTCAATTTGCTTTCCACTGAGATTTCACCGCCATGCAATTCAACAAGGCGTCTGGTTATGGCCAGTCCCAGACCGGTCCCCGAGGCATTACGTGTTGAAGAACTGTCAACCTGTCGAAAAACATCGAAAATATGCGGCAGGTCTTCGTCACACATCCCGCAGCCTGTGTCTCGGACGTTAAAACACGCCATGTTTTGGTATGGAAACGCCCGGACAGTAATACTGCCTTTATCCGTAAATTTGACCGCGTTGCCAAGCAAATTGAGAAGTATCTGCTTCATTCGCACCGGATCAGCTTTGATTCTCATATTTTCAGTTTGTGTTTCAATAACAAGTCCTTTTTGGCTGGCCAGCGGTTTTATGGTTGCAGCGGCTTCTTCTATGATCAGCGGAACAGAGAGGTTTTCCGAATTTAGCTGCATCTTATCTGCCTCGATTTTGGAGATATCCAGAAGATCATTAATGAGTGTGAGCAAATGCTGGCCGTCTTCTTCAATATCCCGGGCGATTTCAGCAATCTCTTCAGACTCCGGCATATTCTTAGAATCCGTCAGCAGCGGCGTATTTCCCAATATTACTGTGAGAGGGGTTCGTAATTCATGGCTGATGACATTGATAAACTCGGATTTGATGCGGTTGGACGCCTCAGCCGCCTCCTTGGCCGCGATGAGCGACATTTCCGCGTCTTTTCGGTTTGTAATATCGGTCAGCACACCGACAAACATCCGCTTGTTACCAATGGACATTTCATTGACAGCAAGCTCCAGAGGAAAAGATGATCCGTCTTTGCGCCTTCCTTCAATCTCACGACCAATACCAATAACCTTTTTTTCGCCTGTTCGCAAATAGTTCTGAATGTACTTGTCATGATTGCTGTGATATGGTTCAGGCATCAGGATGCTGATATTATGGTCAATAACCTCCTCGGCCGAATAGCCGAAAATTCTTTCCGCAGCCGGGTTAAAATCTTGTATAATTCCTTTCTCATCAATGGTGACGATGCCGCTGGCAAGCATCACCAGAATGGTACGATTTTTTATTTCGCTTTCTCGCAGTGATTCCTCGGCCCTTAATCGCTTCTGATCCCATCGGAATGCCTGGGTGATATTGCCGCAAGTGGTAAGAAAAGGCTGTAAAAATCGAATAAGATTCTCATCATAGCCCCCGGGACGGTTCGCAATACCGACAATGCCAACAAATTCTTTGCCTGAAAAAAAAGGAAGCCCTAAAAATGAGTTCAGAGACGGATGTCCCCCGGGCCGTCCTCCGGATCGGGGATCATTGTCAGGATCGTTTGATATGACCGGTCTGGCTGTGGTCAGCACGGCCCCGAAGAGTGTTTTCAGATTGCGAAACTCCAGATCGGCAGGCACATTTTCTTTGTAAAATCTTCTGGTCTCCTCGTTCTCGGAAATATTGCTAATAGCGTGCATCTTGAGATAAACCGAATCCGCAGGATCATACAACACTTCGCCAATAAATCCATATTCACTGTCAGTAATAAAAAGAAGATTCTCAAGAAGTTTGCCAAAAAGTTCAGAAGGTTTTGTATTGGTAATAAATTCGCACTGGGCTTTTGTTATGGCCTGAAGAAGCCTGTTGGTCAATTCCGGCGACCTTTCGCACGCTTCGGCGCAGTCCTCCTCATACTCGATATATGGTTCTTTATCTGATTTGGGGACGGTGAAATTACCGTCAGTAATTTGGCCGCTCATATTCAGGTTTCTCCTTGTTCCCCTCTTCGCAGTTCTTTCTCTCAAAGGAACAAAAAGGGGAAAAAGGGTTCTTCTTAAAATGGCTTCATCGGCAGACACTCGAGACAATCCGGAGATGCTGGCTGGTAAAAGCCGAAATTCACCCAGGGCGCTTCGTCAGCCCTCAGGCTAATGGCCCGGGTAACTACGCCGTGTCCGGGAATGAGATTTCCTGTGCTGTTGGAATATCCGTTCAGAACACTGTTATCATCGAAATTTGCAGGGACAGCCTGAACAATATATGCGCCTTCGCACAGATTATTGAATATATACCGGCCGAGTTCTCCGTCAAGCGTAACGCTGATTGCGGAATCCAGGAATTCATCTTTATCAGGCGTGTAATGACCGCTGCCGTCACTGTCTCGGTAAAGACTGAGCCTGACATGATCAATGCCGCTTTCGCTGTCGGGCTGATAAATACCATTCTCATCTGCATCATGCCAGACAATGCCGCCCAGAATGAGATCGCACGGATCAGCCGGAGGTTCATTCTGACAGAAACCAAAATCAGCAGTCAGGTTGGTGTCAGGATCAATGTCTCCGTCATTGACAGGTTCTCTGCCGCAGGTCAGCGTGACAGCTTTGGTAACGACACCGTGGCCGAACATGGGCGTGCCATTGTCGTCATTGTTAATGTCATTATCCGGGTCTGAATTCCCTGATGTGCTGAAGTAACCGGTAAGTACGCCATCCCCGTTAAAATTCGAGGTGTCTGTCCGCACAATGTAGTCTCCCTCACTCAGATTTTCAAAAAGGTAATGTCCGGGTTCGCCATTCAGCGTGAAACTGATCTCGGAACTTAGGAATTCGTCCGCATCAGGTGTGTAATTGCCGCTACCGTCGCTGTCCAGGTAAAGACTGATTTTCACATCATTGATACCGGATTCGCTGTCAGGCTGATACATGCCGTCTTTGTTGGCATCCTCCCATACCAGATTTCCCAGATCAAGATCGCATGAACCAGGGAGTATCCCATTTTGACAGAAACCAAAATCAGCAGTCAGATTGGTATTGGGATCAATGTCTCCGTCATTAACAGGCTCTCTGCCACAGGTCAGGGTGATGGCTTTGGTGACCACCCCATGACCGAACATGGAATCGCCATTGTCGTCGTTGTTGATATCATTGTCCGGGTCTGAATTCCCTGATGTGCTGAAGTAGCTGCTGAGTATGCTGTGTTCCTCAAAATTTGAGGAGTCAATCTGCACAATGTAATTGCCCTCGCTCAGATTTTGAAAAAGATAATGTCCGGGTTCGCCATTCAGTGTGAAACTGATTCCTGCGGTCAGGAATTCATCTGTATCCGGTGTGTAATCGCCGCTGTCGTCGCTGTCCCGGTAAAGACTGATTTTCACATCATTGATACCGACTTCATTTTCAGCCTGATAAATGCCGTCCTTGTTGGTATCCTCCCATATCAGATTACCCAGACTGAGCCTGCACGGACAGACCGGGGGATTGGTATCAGCGGAATCCTGATAAAACCCAAAATCCAGCGTCAGGTTGGTGTCGGAGTTTGTATCTCCGTCGTCAGCAGGTTCGCCCCCCGAGGTCAGCGTAATGGCTTTGCTGACAACGCCGTAACCAGACATGAAGATACCGTTGTCGTCAGTGTTGATGTCATTATCCGGGTCTGAAATTCCCACGGTTGTGGAATAACCTGCGAGAACATCCTCGAAGTTTTCAGGGAGGATTCTTATGATATAATCTCCGTCGCAGAGGTCTTCAAAAAGATAATGGCCGGATTCGCCGTTTTCGTTGATGAAACTGAGCGTGGTTTCCAGAAATTCATCTGTGCCGGGTGTATAATCCCCGCTGTTGTCGCTGTCCTGATAAAGATTGAGTCTTACGCCGTTGATACCGGATTCGCTGTCCGGCTGATATATGCCGTCCTTGTTGATATCGTGCCAGATGATGTTGCCCAAACTGACATGGCACGGACCAACTCCGATGCTCTGATAAAAACCGAAATCCAGGGTCAGATTGGTGTTGGAATCCGTGTCTCCGTCATCAACAGGTTCGCGCCCGGAGGTCAGCGTAACAGCTTTGCTCACCACACCGTATCCGGGCATGGAGATGCCGTTGTCGTCATTATTGATATCATTATCCGGGTCTGAAGTACCGGCCGCGCCGGAATAGCCGTTGAGAACACCGCTGTTCTCGAAATTTTCGGGAGTGATCTGAACAATGTAATGACCTGGGCACAGTTCCTCAAAAAGATAATGTCCGGCCTCACCGTAACGAGCGGAGGTGACGGTTGTTTTCAGGAACTCATCCGCACCGGGCGTGTAGTCTCCGCTTCTGTCGGTATCCCGATAAAGGCTGATTCGGACACCATCAACGCCAGTTTCGCTCTCTGGCTGATAAAGACCGTCATTATTCGTATCATACCAGACAATATCGCCCAGGGTAAGATCGCATGGACCGCCACGCCAGGCTGTTGAATCTCCTGATACACCGGTATTCGGATCATCAGTATAGACCGGGATCAGACCGGCCGCGGCCTCATCTCTCCAATCTCCGTTGCCATTCTGATCCCAGGTGGCCGAAGCCCGGTTTTCCACTTCATACACATCATCCGGGACCGAGGTATGATACCATATTTTAACCTGTCCGTCATTTCCGGCTATTTTCCCCTCCCAAACAATTTTGTCTGCAGCCTCATCATACCAGTATTCTCCGTAATCAGCGCCAAGAGAGTCCGGAACATAGGTGACACCGGGAGGAAGGGGATCCTCAACATGAACGAGCATCGCATCTGTGTTGCTGTCATTGATCCAGACCATTTCCCAATAAATTACCGGCCGGCTGCCCGAAGCTGTTTTATATGAAATCGGAGGATCAAAAGCAAGTGGCTCCCAGACAACAACGGCCACTGTGGGATCATCAGCAGTGGGAGTGGTCGGGTCATCTGTAGGTTCAGCAGGATATTCATTTGTTTCTATCCGTGCCTGACTCGGAATCGGGGTGTTGCTGGGCGTGCCATCTGCCACAATTACCTGAAACACGATGGTCGCGGTCTGGCCCGGGGCAAGATCGCCCACCTGAATTTCTATGCCTGTGTCATTTCCTCCGTTGCCTGTGATAACGCTTCCCTGGCTGTTGCTTATTGTACCGGGAATCAGCGTAATGTATCCCGCGGGCTGATCATAAAACATAATTCCGGTAGCATCTGTATCACCGGTATTTATAAGCGTAACCGTGTATTCCAAAATATCTCCCGGCTTAACAGAACCGCCGTTATAATCTGATACGCTCTTATACGCCTCGATATAGGGCGGTTCTCCGGCAGTGACAAGGGTTGTCGGATTACTGGTAAGCTGAATATCGCACGCGCCGTTAATGGCCGCCTGAGTGTAAATCATGGCATTCTGAGGCACTTCACTGTCTGTAACGACCTGGAAAGTAATCACTGCGACTTCACCCCGGTCAAGTTTTTCTATGGAAACACTCGGGGGATTTTCCCTGATTACAGTACCGTGAGTGCTTGTCAACGTGCCGGCTGTCAGATCGGTGTAAATTGGCACGTTGTCGGTAAAAATGATGTTTGTTGCCGGATCCGGGCTGTTATTTATGATGCTGATTTGATATTCGACACTATCACCGGGTTCCAGTTCTCCGCCATTTAAATCCAAGGCCCTTTCTGTCACATCCAGATTTGCATTGGAAGTGGCACCGCTCATGGGGCCGATCAGCGTGGGATCATTCAGCGCGGTGATCTCTAAAAAGTCCGTGGGTTCATCTGGGAAATTGGATGCGGTTGCCATTCCCTGATTGAGAATCCACAAGCATTGCGGGGCAGCCGCGTCAACCTGAGCCAGATATGTGATGGCAACACTCTCTTTCGGAGAAATATCGCCAATGGCTATCTGAATGGCAGCAGCTTCACTGTTGTTTCCGCTTATGACTGTTCCCCGGGTGGTTGTTACAAGTCCCGGAATAATTTTGGTGTGAGTGGCAGGCGTATCCGTATAAACAACACCGCTGGCTGTTGCTCTCCCGGCATTATAGATACTTACCGCATACCAGATCACATCACCGGGTTCCAGTGTTCCGCCATTTATATCACTCACATATTTGATGGTGTTGGCAATATCAGGAAGGGGAACGAACAGGCCCGCGTCCAGCGTCATATTGTGTTCATCAGGGGACAAGGTAACGATCTGAGTCCGGCCTGTTGCAGTGTCCGCATCGCTGTCCCAAGTATCGTCATCGCCCTGGTTCTGCGACGTGAATTCATAACCCTGAGGCGGGACAAATTGGACAAGATAATCTCCCGGAGCCAGGCTGGTGAAGAGATAAGAACCGGAGTTGTCCGTTATCGTGCTGGCGATCACCGCATTTGTCAGCGGATCAACAAGATTCACCGTGACGCCGGCGATGCCTGGTTCCTCAGCATCCTGAATCCCGTCCTCATCCTTATCATGCCACACAAAATCACCGAGGCTCGCAACGGCAAGCATTCCCGCGTCCAGCGTCATGTGGTGTTCTCCGGCCGAAAGCGTGATCACCTGAGTTCGGCCGGTTTCAGTATCAGCGTCGCTATCCAGAGCCTCATCATCTCCGTGATTCTGCGAAGTGAGTTCATAACCCGGAGGCGGTCCGAATTCAACAAGATAATCTCCCGCATCAAGTCCGGTGAAGAGATAAGAACCGGATCTGTCCGTCACCATGCTGGCAATAACTGTGTCTGTGGCCGGGTCAATAAGCTTCACCGTGACGCCGGCAATGCCGGGTTCATTCGCATCCTGAATCCCGTCCTGATTTGTGTCGTACCACACATAATCACCCAGAGAGGCCATGTTCGCACGATATCCAAAATCCACATTAAGATTATCCTCAACCTGGCCCATGAGGTCTGTAACCGAGTCCGGCGCATCGTCAAACTCAAGGAACGCTTTCGCATTCTCAGGCAGTGTGCTGATATCCGCTTCCACCCGATAATCACCCGGTGCCAGTCCGGTAAAGCGATAATTGCCATTTTCGTCTGTTTCCGTGACAGCAATGAGATGCCCGTCGCCGTCATAAAGGATTATCCTGACACCTTCCAATCCTTCTTCCTCTGAGGGCAGGCCGTCACCGTTCTCATCCAGCCATACCAGATTTCCCAGACTGATATTCAGCGGTCCGTACAACCCCGCGTCTGTATCCGTGACAGCATTCCCCGGAGTCAGACGAATAAGGCCGGTTTGTCCGGTTTTCGTGTCAGCGTCGCTGTCAAGAGCATTATTCTCACCTTTTCCCTTAGCAGTAAAACTGTAACCCGGGGGCAGTTCAAACGCCACCACATATTCGCCCGGGGCCAGACCTGAAAATTCATAAAAACCATCCGCATCGGTCTTTGTTGTCTCCAGCAAATTAATTCCTGCGGAGTCATAAAGATTCACCGTGACACCGGCAATGCCCGATTCATCCACATCCTGAATCCCGTTCTTATTGGTATCATACCACACAAAATCGCCAATACTCGCCAGCGGAAACATTCCCGCGTCCGCGGTCATGTTGTTCTCACCGGGCGAAAGAAAAATTGCGCCGGTTCGGCCTGTTTCCGGATCCGCATTGCTGTCGGATGTGTCATCTGTTCCCTGATGCTGCGGAGTGAACTCGTAACCCGGAGGCAGGAGAAATTCAACAGCATATTCACCTGGTGTCAGACCGGTAAACGTATAGAAGCCGGAATCATCAGTGACAGCCGTGGCGAGTATCGAATTTGTGAGCGGATCGAGCAGATTCACCGTGACACCGGCAATCCCCGATTCATTAGCGATATCCTGAATGCCGTCCTGATCTGCATCATACCACACATAATCACCAAGAGAGGCAATGTTCGGACGATATCCAAAATCCACATTAAGATTATCCTCAGACTGGCCCATGAGGTCCGTAACCGAGTCCGGCGCGTCATCAAGCTCCCGGAACGGTGTCACATCATCAGGCAATGTGCTGATATCCGCCTCCATCCGATAATCTCCCGGCGGCAGTCCGGTAAACGCATAATTGCCGTTTCCATCTGTTTCCACAACATCAATGAGATGCCCCTCGCCATCATAGAGGATTATTCTGACACCTGGCAAGCCTTCATTCTCTGACGGAATGCCATTGCCGTTCTCATCCAGCCATACCAGATTTCCGAGACTGATGGCAGGCGGCCCGTACAGCCCAGCGTCTATATTCGTGACAGCATCTCCTGAATTCAGACGAATCGGAACTGTCCGACCTGTTTCTGTGTCAGCGTCGCTGTCCAGAGCATTGTTCCCGCCCTGTGCCTGAGCAGTAAAGCTGTAATCTGAGGGGGACTCAAACCCCACGACATACTCGCCCGGAGCCAGACCTGTAAACGCATAAAAACCATTCGCGTCCGTGCGGGTCGAAGCCAGTAAAACGGTTCCTGCGGCGTCATACAGATTCACTGTCACACCGGCAATCCCAGATTCATCATCATCCTGAATGCCGTCCTGATCTGCGTCATACCACACAAAATCGCCGAGACTTGCGGGGATGATATTTGGAATAAATATCCCCGCGTCTATATAAATATTATTCTCACCAGCAGAGAGAGCGATTATTTTGGTTTGTCCGGTTTCCGCGTCCGCATCGCTGTCTGAAATATTATTTTTCCCCTGATTCTGCGAGGTGAACTTATAGCCCGGAGGCAATTCAAATTCCACCCGATAATCTTGTTCGACTGAGCTTACGCGGGATCCCGGAGCCAGCCCTGTAAATTCATAAAATCCGGAGCGGTTTGTGATGGTGGAGGCGATCACCATGCCTGTATTCGCATCAATGAGATTTACCGTTATACCCGCGACGCCAACTTCTTCCGGATTCTGAAAGCCATTTTGGTTTGTATCGTACCATACATAATTGCCGAGGCTTGCAGGCGCAATATTCGGAATGTACATGCCCGCATCTGCCCGCATGTTGTCCTCACCTGGCAAAAGGACAATCGCCTCTGTCCGGCCGGTGGCTGTGTCCGCGTCGCTGTCAAATGTATCCTGCAAAAGACCTGTTCCTTTGTCCGGGGAACTGAAAACATACTCCTCCGAAGGGCGTACAAACTCAACCGCGTAAATGCCCACTGGCAAATCCGCAAACAGATAAAAACCAGAACCGTCTGTGAGTGTCTCGTCAAGGATTTCATTGCTGGCCGCATCAAGGAGTCTCACCGTCACACCGGCAATTCCCGCTTCATCCGCATCCTGGATACCGTCATGGTCTGAGTCATACCACACATAATCCCCGATACTTGCAGGCTGTTCATCCCACATAAACATCCCAGCGTCCGCGTCCGCATTATTCTCACCTTCGGACAACGTGATGATGGCAGTCTCACCTGTTCCCGTATCAGCGTCACTGTTCAGCGCATCATCTGCATCCTGATTTTGCAACGTAAAGCCGTGTCCCGGAGGCAGATCAAATTTTACCACATAATTCCCCGGAGCCAGTCCTTCAAATTCATAGAACCCGCCCGCATTGGTAATGGCTGTGCTGAGTAGATTTCCCGCACTGTCGTAAAGTTTTACGGTCACACCGGAAAGCCCTGGTTCATTCTCATCCTGGATGCCGTCTATGTCTGTGTCATACCAGACAAAATCCCCGAGGCTGGCAGGAGGAGTATCAGAAATGAACAGCCCCGCGTCCAGCGTTAAATTATCTTCGCCTGTGGAAATGCTGATGGTATCTGTTCTTCCCGTTGTAGTATCGGCATCGCTGTCCGCTGCATCGTCATTGCCCTGGTTCTGCGGTGCAAAATCATAACTCGGCGGCAACTCAAATTCCACAAGATAATCCCCCGGAGCCAGTCCTGTAAATTCATAAAAACCCGAGCCATTTGTGATGGCTGTGGAAATCACCTCATCCGTAGCCGGATCAGTCAGATTCAATGTTACTCCGGCAACACCTGATTCACCTGCCTCCCGGATGCCGTTCTGATTTTCGTCATACCAGACAAAATTGCCGAGGCTCCCGAGTTCTGTTTCCGGGATAAACATGCCTGCATCGGCCCGCGTATGGCTTTCACCGGCAGAGAGAGATATAATTTCGGTCCGGCCTGTTATGACATCCGCATCACTGTCCAGAACATCTTGTAAGGGACCGCTTCCCGCGTCCGACGAAGTGAATTCATAAGCATCTGACGGCGGAGAAAATTCAACAATATAATCGCCTGGCAGCAGATCTGTAAACACATAAAAACCGGAGCCATTGGTAATCGTGGTGGCGATGACTTCCTGTGTAAGCGGATGGATGAGATTCACGGTCACACCGGCAATGCCTGGCTCATCTGTATCCTGGATACCGTCCTGATCAATATCATACCAGACAAAATCTCCGAGGTCGCACAGAATTGGCTGATACCCAAAATCCAGATTCAGGTTGTCCTCGGACTGGTCAATAATATCCGTGACTGAATCCGGCACAGGGTCAAACTCCTCTGTCGCTAACACACCGTCAGGCAATGTATCAGTATCCACCTCGACGCGGTAATCTCCCGGGGGCAGACCAGAGAAACGATAGTTGCCGTTCTCATCTGTTGCCGTGGTGCCGCGGACATTTCCATCGCGGTCATACAGCACCAACCTCACACCGGGAATTCCTTCTCCTTCAGACACTACGCCGTTACCATCCGTATCCAGCCATACCAAGTCTCCCAGCGTCACGGAATTGGGCGCGTACAAGCCAGCGTCCACATTTGTGACCGTATCGCCAGCGGAAAGACTGACAAGATCAGTTCTGCCTGTGTCCGGGTTTGCGTCACTGTCCAGCTCGTCATTTTCTCCGTGGTTCTGCGGCGTAAAATAATGGCCGGAAGGCGGTATAAATTCAACCCTGTAATCCCCCGGAGCCAGCCCCGCGAACTCATAAAAACCGTAAGCATCCGTGGTGGTGGTATCGAGGATATTCTCGCCTGTGCTGTCATACAAATTCACTGTCACACCGGGAAGACCGTCCTCTTTCTCATCCTGAACCCCGTCTCTGTCTCTGTCATACCAGACAAAATCACCGATGCTGGCAGGCTGAGTATTGGGAATAAACATGCCCGCATCAATGGTCATATTGTTCTCACCGGATAACAGCGTGACGGTCTGACTTCGCCCGGTGTCGGTATCCGCATCACTGTCCGAGGCATCATCCGTCTCCTGATTCTGCGAAGTAAATTCATAACCCGGGGGCAGCTTAAATTTTACCACATAATCACCCGGGGGCAGCCCGGTAAATTCGTAGAAACCATCGCCATCTGTGATACTTTCGGCGATGAGTTCGTTTGTCACAGGATCACGCAATTTTACTGTGACACCGGCAATGCCGCGTTCCTCCGCGTCCTGGATCCCGTCCTCATCAGCGTCATACCACACAAAATCGCCAATGCTGGCAGGCTCGGTATTTGGAATGAACATGCCCGCATCTGCCCGCATTTCTCTTTCACCCGGGGACAAGGTGATCACGTCGGTCTGACCTGTGAGAACATCCGCATCACTGTCAAACGCGTCCTGCAACAGGCCTTCACCTATGTTCCGAGCGGTGAACATATAGGCATCCGAAGGCAGCACAAAGTCAACAATATAGTCTCCCGGGGGCAGGTCTGCAAACTCGTAAAATCCTGAACCATCTGTGTTTGTCGAGGCAATGAGGTCGCCTGTAAGCGGGTCTCTTAATTTGACTTTCACACCGGCAATGCCTGACTCATCCGCATCCTGAATCCCGTCCTGGTCTGTGTCATACCACACATAATCTCCGAGGGACGCGTTTTCTGTCTGATAGCCAAAATCCACGTCAACATTGTCAATGATCTGGTCAATGACATCTGTGGCCGAATCTGGCACGCCGTCAGGGTCGAAGAAAGGCTTCGCACCCTGGGGCAAAGTCGCTGTATCCACCTCCGCACGATAATCTCCGGGCGGAAGATTCGGAAAACGGTAATTGCCGTTTGTGTCTGTTATTGTGGTTCCAAGCACATTCCCATCCCGGTCATACAGAAGCACCGTCACACCGGGCAGCCCCTCATCTTCGGAAGGTACGCCGTCGTTATTCGCATCCAGCCATACCAAATCTCCTAATGTGACGGAGGAAAGCGAATGCAGCCCCGCGTCCGCATCCCTGACAGCATCTCCCGCATTCAGAGAAATGACATGGGTTTGCCCGGTTGCCATGTTCGCATCACTGTCCAGATTGTCATTATCTCCCTGATTCTGGGCACTGAATCTGTAATTCCAGGGCCGTTCAAATTCCACCATATAGTCGCCCGGAGGCAGACCTTCAAATATATAGAACCCATTGGTATCTGTCTGGGTTGTTCCCAGCAGGGTCGTTCCTGCGGCGTCATACAGTTTTACCGTTACGCCGGAAACACCCGGCTCACCTGCATCCTGAATGCCGTCGTCATTGGCATCATACCACACAAAATCGCCGATGCTTGCAGGCGGAGTGTCAGGAATGAACATTCCCGCGTCCGCGTCCATGTGGTTCTCACCAGATGAAAGAGAAATAGTGTCGGTTTTGCCTGTGGCATCATCCGCGTCACTATCTGACGTATCATCGTCACCCTGGTTCTGCGGACTGAAACTGTATCCCGGAGGCAGCTTAAATTTGACGATATAATCATTTGGAGGCAATCCTGTAAAATTATAAAAACCGGAACCATCAGTCGTTGTTGTGGCGATGACTTCGTTTGTTATGGGATCACGCAGTTTTACCGTGACACCGGTGATTCCCTGTTCATTCGCGTCCTGAATGCCGTCATGATTCTCGTCATACCACACAAAATCCCCGAGGCTCGCAGGCTCGCTAGCAGGAAGGAACATGCCCGCGTCCGCCCGCATATTGTTCTCACCCGCTGAAAGGGCTATTATTTCAGTCCGGCCTGTGCTGACATCCGCGTCACTGTCAAACGCGTCCTGTAACGAATCGCTTTCCGCGTTCTGTGACGTAAATACATAAGCATCCGAGGGCTTAACAAACTCGACAATGTAATTTCCAGGAGCCAGGTCCGTAAATTCATAGAAACCGTTTCCGTCTGTGTTTGTTCTGGCGATAATGTCGCCTGTGACCGGATCAATCAGTTTCACTTTCACTCCGGCAATGCCTGATTCCTCGGCATCCTGAACGCCGTCCTCATTTGCGTCGAGCCACACAAAATCGCCAAGAGAAGCTGTGGCATTCCGATAGCCAAAATCCGCGTCAAAGTTATCCGCAGACTGGTCCGTCAGATCGGTAACTGAATCCGGAACACCGTCAGACTCTGAGAAAGGTTCCAGACCCTCTGGCAGTGTGGCAGTGTCCACCTCTACGCGATAATCACCCGGAGGCAGATCATCAAAGCCATAAATGCCGTTTTCATCTGTTTCTGTAGTCTCAAGGATGCCTCCCTCATCATCGTACAGCGTTACGGAAACACCGGACAAGCCTTCGCCCGGAGATGGCGCACCGTCATTGTTCGTGTCCAGCCATACTAAATCTCCCAGCGTGATGGGCTGTTCCGCGTCCCGCACAGATAATCCGGCATCTGTGCCTGTATTGTTCTCACCCGGAGAAAGGGAAATGGTCTCTGTCTGGCCTGTTGTCGTATTCGCGTCACTGTCCAGTGTGTCATCATTTCCCTGATTAAGCGGTGTAAAGCTGTATCCCGGGGGCGGATTAAACTGAACCACATAATTTATCGGGGGCAGACCTGTAAACGCATAAAAACCAGAATCATCTGTGGTCATTGTGGCAATCAGCTCTCCTGTAACCGGGTTTCGTAATTCCGCGTCCACACCGGGAATTCCGGACTCATTCGCATCCTGAATACCGTCCTGATCCGCGTCGTGCCACACATAATCACCGATGCTCGCCGGAGGTGTATCCGGTATAAACATTCCTGCATCGAGCGTTACATTGTTCTCTCCTGATGAAAGCGTGACCGTCTGACTCCGCCCTGTGTCAGTATCAGCGTCACTGTCCAGTGCGTCATCACCGCCCTGATTCTGCGAAGTAAAATCATATCCGTCCGGCGGATCAAATTCCACAGCATACTCTCCGGGAGGCAATCCGGTAAATTCATAGAAACCAATGCCGTTTGTGCGCGTGGTTCCGATCACGGTGTTTGTCGCGGGATCAAGCAGATTCACCGTGACACCTGCAATTCCCGGCTCGTCAGCGTCCTGAATTCCGTCCTGATCTGAGTCGTACCATACATAATCACCGAGGCTTGCCGGTTCTGTTTCCCGAATAAATATACCCGCGTCCATCTGTATGTTTCGCTCACCTTCGGAAAGCGTGATGATTTCAGTGCGGCCGGTGATCATGTCCGCGTCGCTGTCAAACGCATCCTGTAATGCGCCCACACCTGCGTCCTGAAACGTGAATGCGTAGTTCTCAGATGGCGGAACAAATTCAACGAGATAATCACCCGGAGAGAGATCGGTAAATTCGTAAAAACCTGAACCATCTGTCATCATGGTGTTGATAACCTCGTCTGAAACCGGATCAATGAGATTTACCGTGACACCGGAAACACCGGACTCATCCGCATCCTGGATGCCGTTCCGGTCTGAGTCATACCAGACATAATCACCAAGCGATGCCCTTGCGATATAATAGCCAAAATCAACATCAAGATTATCCTCGGACTGGTCAGTGAGCGTTGTTGCTGAATCCGGAACGCCGTCAACGTCCGAGAAGGGGCTTACACCATCCGGCAATGTATTGCTATCTATCTCCACCCGATAATCTCCCGGGGGCAGATACTCAAATCTGTAGTGACCGTTTTCATCTGTTGTCGTGTCAGAGAGCTTATTTCCATTGCCGTCATAAAGTATTACTGTTACTCCGGCCAGCCCTTCGCCTGAAGACATCTCGCCGTCTCTGTTTGCATCCAGCCACACCAAATCTCCCAGTGTAACAGGTGTTGGCACATAGAGACCTGCATCCACATCTCTGACAGAATCCCCGGCAGCAACACTGATGATATCGGTCTGCCCCGTGACGGTATTTGCATCACTGTCCCGCCGACCATCCTCATGCTGGTGTTGCGAAGTAAACTCGTAGCCCGGGCGCGGATTAAATTTGATGACATAGTCTCCCGGGGGCAAATCCGTGAACTCATAAAATCCCTCAGCGTCGGTTACGGTTGTGAGCAATAACGTGGTTCCCGCTGCGTCATACAGATTCACCACGACATTGGGAATCCCTGTCTCCTCTGCCTCCTGAACACCGTCCTGATTTGCGTCTTGCCATACAAAATTACCAATGCTTGCGGACGGAATGAACATGCCAGCGTCTGTTTCTGTGTTGTTTTCACCTGATAAAAGGGTAATGGTTCCGGTTTCTCCTGTGACGGTGTTCGCGTCGCTGTCCAGAGATTCATCTCCGCCCTGGTTCTGCGGGGTGAAATCGTAACCCGGAGGTAAGTCAAATTTTATGGCATAATCACCCGGAGCCAGACCGGTGAAATGGTAAAATCCGGAGTCATCTGTGGTGGTCTGGGTAATCACTTCTCCTGTCAGGGAATTGAGAAGGCTTACCTCCGCATTGCCAATGCCCGATTCGCCAGTATCCTGAACCCCGTCCTGATTTACGTCATACCAAACAAAATCACCGAGGCTCGCAGGTTCCGCATTTGGCATGAACATTCCCGCGTCCAGGGTCATGTTATTCTCACCTGGTAAAAGCGTGACCGTTTCAGTTTCCCCTGTGCCGATGTTTGCGTCACTGTCAGCGGAGTCATCATCTCCCTGATTTTGTGAGGTGAATTCAAACCCCTCCGGCAGTTCAAATTCTACGGAATAATCCGAGGGTATCAGATCCGTAAATTGATAAAATCCGGAACCGTCCGTGGTCTTCGTCGCTATCAGATTTTTCCCGCCATCATATAAATTCACCTTTACACCCGCGATTCCCGGTTCATCATTGTTCCGGATGCCGTCCTGATTTGCATCATACCACACAACATCACCGAGGCTTGCGAGGGCAGGAACATATATCCCCGCGTCCAGCGTCATGTTGTTCTCACCTGGTGAAAGGGTAACGGTTTCGGTTCGGCCTGTTGCGGAGTCAGCATCGCTGTCCAATGCGTCATCATTGCCCTGATTTTGTGAAGTGAACTCATAATGTTCCGGCAGCTCGAATTCCAGCAGATAATCTCCCGGAGTAAGCTCGTCAAATACATAAAACCCCGTGTCGTTTGTGGTGGTATTGGCAATTACGTCTCCCGAATCAGGATCAATCAGGTTCACCGTCACGCGAGAAATGCCTTGTTCATCCGGGTCCTGAACACCATTCTGGTTTGCGTCATACCAGACAAAATCACCCAGGGTCGCAGGCTCGGAAAAGAACAGACCTGCATCCACCGTCATGTTGTTCTCAGCCGGAGAGAGTGTAATGGTTTCGGTCCTGCCGGTTTCGGTATCTGCATTGCTGTCCAGCGAATTATCATCGCCCTGTTTCTTTGAAGTGAATTCGTAAGCCGATCCTGGTTCAAATTCAACAACATAGTCACCGGGGAGCAGGTCTGTAAAAACGTAAAATCCTGAATCGTCGGTGGTGGTCGTGCTAATCACAGTGTTTGTTGCCGGATCAATCAGGCTCACGGTTATGCCGGAAATACCGGGTTCATCAGAATTCTGAATGCCATCCTCATCATTGTCAAGCCACACATAATCACCAAGAGATGCCCTGACCCACTGGTACGAGAAATCCGTGTCAAGGTTATCCGAAGTCTGGTCAACAAGGTCTGTAACAGAGTCCTGAACATCGTCAGGATCGGAGAAAAGCTCAGTGCCTTCGGGCAAAGTGGCTGTATCCACTTCTATCCGGTAGTCCCCCGGAGGCAATTCTGCGAACTGATAATGGCCGTCCTCATTGGTTGTTGCCGTGGAAATGAGGCGTCCTTCTCCGTCATAAAGCGTTAGTGTCACTCCGGCAACACCTTCGCCCTCAGAGAGCGTACCGTCTCCGTTTGTATCCAGCCACACCGTATCTCCCAGCGTAATGGAATCTGACGCGTACAACCCCGCGTCCGCATCTGTCACAGACTCGCCTGCGTCCGCACTCACCAGATGGGTTCGTCCTGTGGCTGTGTCCGCGTCGCTGTCCAATGCGTTATCCCCGCCCTGACTTTGGGACGTAAAGTTGTAACCCGAGGGCTGTTCAAATTCCACGATGTAATCACCGGGCGGCAGACCGGCGAATTCATAGAATCCGTTTGCATCTGTAATGGCCTGGCCTATTTTTGAAGTGCCGGTGCTGTCGTACAGATTCACCGTGACATCAGATATCGGCGGCTCGTCACTGTCCTGCACGCCATCCTGATCCGCGTCGTACCAAACAAAATCACCGATGTTCGCAGGTTCCGTATCTGGAATAAAGATACCGGCATCCACTGTCATGTTGTTCTCATCTGCGGAAAGGGAGATGGTTTTTGTCCGTCCTGTCAAAGTGTCCGAGTCACTGTCCAGGGCATCATCTCCGCCCTGATTCTGCGGAGTGAACTCGTATGGATCAGGGAGTTGAAATTCCACAACATAGTCGCCCGGCGTCAAATTCGGGAAAACATAGAAACCAGAGCCGTTTGTGGTGGTGGTTCCAATCACCGTGTCCGTGGCGGCATTGATCAGGTTCACCGTGACCCCGACAACCCCCGACTCATCCGCGTCCTGAACCCCGTCATGGTCTGTGTCATACCAAACAAAATCACCGAGGCTCACCGGCTCGTTATCCGGCATAAACAGACCTGCATCGGCTGTCATGTTGTGTTCGCCTGCGGAAAGGGCAATGGTCCCGGTTCGGCCTGTGGCCTCATCCGCATCGCTGTCAAACGCGTCCTGCAAGGGGCCGGTTCCCTGGTTAGGAGAAGTGAACACATATTCGTCTGAGGGCGGTTCAAATTCCACGATATAATTCCCTGCCACCAAATTTGTAAATTCATAGAAACCGGAAGTGTCTGTGCTGGTTGCTGCGATGACGGTGTTGGTATCCGCATCCGTCAGTTTCACCGCCACACCGGAAACAGGTGATTCGCCCACATTCTGGATCCCGTCCTGATTTGCATCATACCAGACATAGTCCCCGAGAGAAGCAGTGCTGTCTCGGTAGCTAAAATCAGCGTCATTGTAGTCCTCGCCCTCTGCGAGGGTCACATCATGAGGTTCTGTGCCGCGAGTCGGTGTATAGCCGGTCAGCACGCCGTTGGTGTCAGTGACATTTACCAAATAATCGCCGGAGGGCAGTCCGATGAAATCATATGCGCCGTTGGTGTCAGTGGTCTGGACGCTGATAAGCGTATCCTCGGCATCAGTCACCCCGTCGTTGTTGTTGTCCCGGTATAATTCAATTGTGACGTTTGGAATTCCATTTTCTCCGTCATCCTGAACGCCGTCGCCATTCAGATCATGCCACACAACATCGCCGATGGAGGCATCGCCGCCATAATATCCGAAGTCCGCGTCATTGTAATCCTGTCCGTCCGCCAAAGTGACATCATGAGGATCCGTGCCACCGGTCAGAGTGTAGTCAGCCAGCACGCCGCTGGTGTCGGTCACATCCACGAGATAGTCGCCCGGAAGCAATCCCATGAAATCATACCCGCCGTTGGTATCGGTGGTCTGAACGCTGATAAGCGTGTCATTGCTGTCAATCACTCCGTCGTTGTTGTTGTCCTGGTATAATTCAACGGTAACATTTGGAATTCCGCTTTCTCCGTCATCCTGAACGCCGTCTCCATTCAGATCATGCCACACAACATCGCCAATGGAAGCGTCTCCGCCATAATATCCAAAATCAGCGTCTTTGTAGTCCTGATCAGTCGCCAGAGTAACATCATGAGGATCATCGCCGCCAGTGCGGGTGTATCCGTCAAGCACGCCGTTGGTGTCTGTGACATCTGCCAGATAGTCTCCCGAAGGCAGACCAACAAATTCATAGGCTCCGTTGGTATCCGTGGTCTGAGTTCCGATAAGCGTATCGCCACTGTCAACCACACCGTTATTGTTGTTGTCACGATACAGGTCAACAGTGACGTTTGGGATGCCAGTTTCGCTGCCGCTGTCCCGGATACCATCGCCATTCAGGTCACGCCATACAACATCGCCGATGGAAGCCTCGCCGCCATAATACCCAAAATCAGCGTCCTGGTAATTCTGATCGGTCGCCAGAGTGATATCATGAGGATCATCGCCGCGGGTGCGGGTGTAATCGGTGAGTACGCCATGAGTATCCGTGACGTCCGCGAGATAATTTCCGCCAGGCAGGCTGGTAAAGAGATAAGCCCCGTTGGTGTCAGTGGTCTGGGTTCCGATAAGCGTGTCGCCGCCATCAACCACACCGTCATTATTGTTGTCGCGGTATAAATCAACTGTCACGTTTCCAATTCCGCTTTCTCCCGCGTCCTGAACACCGTCACCGTTGAGATCATGCCATACAAAGTCGCCGATGGAGGCTTCAGGCTCACGATAGCCAAAATCTGCATCTGAATACGCATCACTTAAAGCCACGGTGATCGGTGATGTGGGGTCGGTGCCGCTGGTCAGAATGTAGCTGTTTAACGCATTGTCGGTGTCGGTGACATCAACAATGTATTCACCCGGTAAAACAGTCGTGAAAAGATAGGAACCGTTTTCATCTGTGGTGGCAGTGGCTTCCGGCACATCGTCAGCCGTGCCAAAGGTATCGTCAGGTCCCGCGCTGAGAAGATTCAGAGTGACCCCGGCAATGCCTGGTTCATCAGTATCCCGAACCCCGTCCCCGTTCTTGTCATTCCAGATCAAATCGCCGATGACAGCCTGTTTTTGATAGCCAAAATCAGCCTCCTGATAGTGTTGGCTTGCGGTGAGTGTCACTGTCAGGGGAATGTTTTCAGTGGTCTGTTTGTAACTCATTGGCAGCGTACTGGTATCCACTGCCACGGTGTGACTGCCTTCAGACAGTCCGCTAATATTGTACGCACCGGACCCATTTGTGGTGGCAAAGCCCTCTTCAGGATCACGGATTCCGTCGTTATCCTGATCAATAAACACGATGACACCGGAAAGACCAGGTTCCCCGGGATCCTGATTGCCGTCGCCGTTCAGGTCATCCCATACAACGTCGCCGATACTGGCACTCCCGGGATCTCTGTAGCCGAAATCCGCAGCATTGTAGTCCTGGGCCGCATGGATACGCACTGACAGGGGGTTGTTATTGGTCGTCAGGGTATAGCCTGCGGGTGCAGTACTGCTGTCCACCCTTACGATGTAGGAGCCTCCTGCCAATCCTCTGAAATCATAAGCTCCGGAACTGTTCGTGGTGGTGGCAGGCTCCCCCCCGTCCTGAGCCCCGTTGTTGTTCAGATCGAGCCAGACCGTCACGCCGGACAGACCCGGTTCCCCGCTGTCCTGAACCCCGTTGCCGTTCAGATCCTTCCATACCCGGTCTCCGATGCTCGCTGTTCGCGGGTCTCTGTAACCGTCTTTACCCGCGTCAACTGTGCTGTTGGCTGTCACATTGACGGACGTGGGATCAGAACCTGCTGTCTGAACGTAGCCCACAGGTAATGTTGATTCGACCACATCAGCAGTCACGCTGCCCACGGGAACAACTGCCGCGTAATCGCCATTGCCGTTGGTTCTGACCGTTCGAACGCCGCCCTGACTGTCGCTGATGGTCACGCTCACTCCGCTCAGACCAGGTTCGCCGGCATCTTGTGTGCCATTGCCGTTGCTGTCTATAAAGAGGCGGCCGGTGACAGTGCCTTGCTTTCGATAGCCAAAATCAGCATTTTCATAAGTCTGGTTCACGCCCAGGGGGATGCTTGTGCTGCCGCTGACCAGGGTGTAGTCGTCAAAGTCTGATATGCTGGTTATTTCTGCGCGATAACTGACCGCGGCCAGACCGGTAAACGCGCTATAAATACCCTCACTGTCTGTTGTCCGGGTGCCGATCTCAATGTCCGTACCGCTGTCGTACTCGCCATTATTGTTGAGGTCACGGTAGAGCCGGATGGTGGCATTCTCAAATCCGGATTCTCCGTCATCCTTTACTCCGTTCGCATTCAGGTCTTCCCATATGAGATCGGAAATACTGGACGTATGCGGATCTGTATAACGGAAGTCAGCATCGTCATGGTCATCACCAACGTCTAAGGTTACAGATATGGGATTCGTGGTTTGAGATATGTAACCCTCCGGAACCGTATCGCTATCCACTCTTACTTTATAGGTATCCGGCGATGTGATTAAAAAGTCATAGTAGCCGGAAGCGTCGGTGGCGGTGGAAGGCTCGTCAGGGTCCCGGATGCCGTCCTCATTCAGATCAAGGTAAACGACCACGCCAGACAGACCGATATCAGTATCATCCTGAGTGTTATTCGCGTCCAGATCAACCCAGACACGGTCCCCAAGATGGATTTGCGGAACCAGGCCCATGTCCCATGTTTCGTCAAATTCCCCCGAATCCAAGGTTGTGAAAGGCATCACACCGGTACTCGGGTCAGCATCAGAATCCTTATCATCATCGCCTGCGTCTCTGGGAGAGATGATATAATCTGCTGGCGGATAAAATTTGGCATAATAATCCCCGGGTGCCAGCCCGGGAAACAGGTAAAAACCGGGATCTCCGTTGAAATCCCTGGCAGTGAAAGCTGTGTAAACCGGATCGGAAACACCTTGCTGGTAAAGTTCCACCTTTACCCCGCTGATGCCGTTTTCGCCATCGTCCTGGATGCCGTTTGCATTTGTATCCATCCAGACATAATTACCGTAACTTGCAGTTGTCGGATCCGGGTTACCGATTTTAATCCCGACCTTAAATGGCTCCGCAGGCAGAAGAAAAGAACCGCTGCTCACTGATTTTGCCTTGAATCCGAAAGAGTTCCACGCTACATAATCTTTGGGGGTGCCAATGGGGGCACGCATGGGCCAACTGAGTTCAATGGATGCCAGCGGGTCAAGCACCAATGTATCACCAAAATCTATTTTAAGAGACTGCACCTGAGTGATGTCATCCGGCGTAGTTTCTGACCAATTGGGCGGGGAACAGCCGGCTGCCCCTGATGGCCTGATTCCGTCGGCAGTACGGCAGGGATTGCCTTCAACACTGTAATAAACTTTAGCACCCGCGGGTACTGTCACCGGTCCCATGAGCTGTGGCTGCCATTCACTGGCTCTGCTTTCTGCAACAGTGACGCCAGTGTCACCGATAAAAGGCAGAATATCAATCAGCATCACCTCAGTCATCTTGACGTTGCCTGTATTGGTGATGGTTACCCGATAATCCGCAGTGCCGCCAGGTATGGTATTCCCCTTGTCAGGGTATTTGTGCCATACATCATCCAACTGGCCTTTGACGGTTTTGACCGAATCCATCTGAGCGACCTCGTTCACTTTGACCGTGCGATTTTGGGAAAGACATACATTTTCCTCTTTGTCACCATCATCGTCTATGTCATCCTCATCCGCGGCTGAAGACACACAGTTGTAAAACTGAACATTGTCGCCGGTCCAACCAGCAAAACCGGCCTTGTTGCCAAAGTTCATGCCCGAGGTCCCGGGTTTGACTTTAACCTCAAACTCAATATACATATATTCCTGAGGTTCTAAATCATAGGCAGAAGACTCTTCCCATCGCCAGCGCAGCAATGTTCGTCCTGTCCCCTTGTAGTCATCCACTTGTTCAAAAATAGGAGCAGGGGCAACAGGATCCGTGGCATCTGTATTCCCCTTATCAAATGACCAGGAAACATACTCCAAATGCTCTTCCAACAGGTCTGCAACAACCGGGTTTACCAGGTTTGCCTGTTCTATGCCGGAACTGAAGCGGTTTTCCACCTTGAGTCTGTATGTGACGGAGTTTCCCGGATTGACAGAACTGCCGCTGGTGACCTCTTTTTCAATACGGGGTCTGGCATAGGGTTGAACGATTGTTGTATCTTTCGTGGAGTCAAGAGGATAAGTGGTACTGTCATGTTTATAAGTGGCGTTACCTGTATTCTTGATTACATCACCCACATCCACCGAATCGCCGTTACGATCATTTGCCAGTACGGTGGCAGTGAAACCACTGTTGCTGTTGGTGTCAGTGAAACCAATGGGTAGCTTTATCCATGTGGCGCCGTTGTAACCGTACTGCCATTGCAATTCCGTAATATATTCCCCGGCACCTAGCCCCATGGTTGATACATCCACGTCTTTATAAGGAGGAGCTAAAGCAGGACTGAGTCCCGGCACAAGTGTCCATGTGCTCTTTAAATTTGTCTTGTAACTGACGAATATGGGAAAGTCAGTGCCAGCGGGCTGGTTTGTTCTGCCTGCACGGATAGTTGTCACCTCAATTTCAATGGGAATGGTATCTGTGACGGTAAATTCTTCCAGAGGCACATTGCCGGTGTTATCTATATTAAAATAGTAATTCACCGCTTCCCCTATCATTGCATTTGAGGTTCCTTCCTTTTTAAAACCCGCTCCCGGGGTCGGAGTTTCCAGTGTAATGCTCTCCGGATCCGTGGGGATGACTTCGTCTGTTTCTCCAACAGGCGTACCTCTGATCATTGCTGTATTTTCAACTGTATCACCAGCATGAAAGCTATCTGAGGGATAACGGACAGTAACAGTGCGTCTGGTACATACTTCATTTTTATTAACCGTGTGAACTGGCAATAACCAAGTCACTTCACCAGTGCCTGAATCATAGGTTCCGCTGTCGCTGGCACTGACAAATTCAGCATTTGCCGGCAGGGTATCCACCATCGTGATATTGGTCAGGTTCAATCCGCCGATGTCACCATTGCTGGGAGGATTGCAGACTTCGACATGATAAATTGTGTCTTCGCCAACAGCACCGCCCGCTTTCTTGTATTTCTTAGCAACCATTTTGTTCGCTGCTGTGGCTGTAATTAAGGGCGCAGTACCGCTGGCCGGATCAGAGTTATCCGCGTCTATTGTGGCGATATTCGTAAATTGCGTGTCATTCGGGGTGGTGCCCGGCGCAAACTTGACCTTCAGTCTCACCTCACCGCTGGAGCCGGCCGGCAAAGGGTTTATGAAGTTCCAGGTAACCGTCCTTGTGTCCGCGTCATAACTCACATTCTCAATATGAGTAGTGTCAATTGTGCTGTCATAGAGCAATTCTGATGGCAGCACATCTGTGATAACGACATTCTGTCCATTTTCTGTTGTGCTGGACCAGCGGTACTGTAAAACATAGGTAAAAATATCTCCCGACTCCACCACCTTGTCAGAAACACCCTCCACGGTTTTAATGAGTTCCAGGTACTGCGCCCGGGCAAGCGGTCCTGTTATAAAGACTGACAACAGAATGAGTATTATGATAACACTTTTTTTCATATTTATTCTCCTTTAATTTTATCTACAAAAAAAATTAGGATATTTAAAAAATCTCTTTGTTTTCCCATTGCTGAAACATGTCGTTTCGGTGAGATTACCAGGGAGTTTTATAATTTTATGTATGATCTTTTTATGCTAATAAGAATAATCTCTTTCTTTTGCTGTTTAACGAGCCAGAAAGAGATATATTCGAGGAATCTGTTACATTCCAAATACAATTATTGGATAAGTTATTTACATTTCATTTCTGAAAAAGAATAATTTTGAATATCATGCCATAAAAATATCGTTTGTGCAATAAAAATATAACTTGTTATATCAAAGTACTATAAGATTTAAACAATACTGAAAATAAAATGAGATGTTTAATTTTATCATCAATAAAAACAGAAAGATATATTTTTTAACTCTTATAATAAGCCGCATAATATCAGACAGAATGAAAAAATAATTTTCTCTGAACTGCTAATCTTGACAATAATATGGCGTGTAAGCTATGGATGTATCTGTGTGTTAAAGGAAAAATATGTGATTATATTATTTTTTTCATCATACAGAAAATTATAACAACTACATGAATTTGATTTAATAAGGATTACAAAGCATTATAAAACCAAATCCCTGTGGTTCTAATCATATCGGAAAAATATCTTTGTCAGCAATGCTACAAAGATGCCGTCCCTACGGGACTTGAAAAAAACACGGGGGCATATCTCTGCTACAAAGATGCCGTCCCTACAGGACTTGGAGAAACACGGAGGAATATCTCCGCAAAAACGCCGTGCATAGGTGTGGGAGGGGACTCTGCGGAACTCGGAAACACTTGCTACTCGTTTTCAGGCGGTATTTATGCGAATCATCGGCTGTACAGTGACACATGAGGCAGAGCCTGGGAACAAGATTTTCCTCGTTTTTGAGAATGCGAGTTGGTGGATATCCGGTGACAATACATCAGATAAGAAATCACAAGTCACAAATCACAAATTACAAATCACAAATCACAAATCACAAATCACAGGAGATATTTATGAAAAAAATTCTTGGTATTATCGCTTCTCCCCGAAACCTTGGGAACAGCGAAATGATGGTTAAAGAGATAAGCAGCCACATTCCCCTTGCCCATGAACTGAACCTGCTGAGACTTTCCGATTTTAACATCCGGCACTGCACAGGATGTTATCAATGCCTGTTCAAAAAGGAAGGATGTGTCTTAGATGATGATCTTCATATCATACAGAATGCAATTCTGGATGCTGATGCGCTCATTGTGGCTGCCCCTGCCTACTTCCTTGGCGCAAATGCCGCTCTGAAACTCCTTTTGGACAGGGGGCTCAGTTTCCTGAACCATGTTGAAAAATTATGGGGCAAACCTGCTGTGGGAATCGCTGTGGCAGGTATTGAAGGCAAAGAGGGCAGCACACTTTTAGGAATAGAAAGCTTTCTGAAACTGACAATGACAGAAGTGAAAAAAACTGCAATCGCTTATGGTGCGCTCCCGGGAGAAGTATTTTTTAATGAACAAAACAAAAAAACGGCCGCGGAATTAGGCGAATCGCTTTTTGCCCCCGCACCTGAGAAAAAAGCGTATGCCTGTCCTTTATGTGGCGGAGATACGTTCCGTTTTCTCGGAGATAACAAAGTAAAATGTATGTTGTGCAGCAATTCCGGGACAATGCGCATGGAATCAGGCTCGCCTGTGTTTGAAATAAACAAAGGTGAACATGAACTGTTTTTAACCAAAGAGGAAACCATACAACACGGTGAATGGCTCCAAAAAATGAAAGGGCGGTTTAAAGAGCAGAAGAGCAGATTAAAAGAGATAAGCATGGCGTATAAAGAAGGGGGAAACTGGATTAAGCCCTGAAAGGATCGCTAAGAAGCATAAGAGAAGTCCGTCCCTCTACTGAGTCCCGTAGGAACGGCATTTTTGTAGTAATGATATGCTCCGTGTTTCTGAGTCCTGTGGGGACGGCATTTTTTATGGTAATGATCTGTGTACAGGACAACAAAAGAAACCCGGCTTTTTCCGGCACGAGGAAATCATTCTGTCCGAGAAAAAAGCCGGGTTTCTTCCCCTGTTCAACTTTTTCTCCTGTACACAGGGCAATGAAATTCCCCGTATTTTTGAGTCCTGTTTTACAGCCCGGATATGCCGTCCCTACGGGATTCAGGAGAGGGGCGGACTCTCTTATGCTATAAATATGCGGTCCCTACGGGACTTTTCATTTTCGACCACGCTATTTTAAAGAGGATACATATCATGGAAAAGGATTATTACCAGATTTTAGGGGTGGGGCAGAATGCTGAGACAAAGGAAATAAAAGAAGCCTATCGTCAAATGGCTTTTAAATACCATCCGGATCGAAATACGGAAAATCCGGACGCGGCTGAAAAAATGAAAGCCGTGAACGAAGCTTATGCAGTGCTTTCTGACCCGTCAAAAAAAAGAGAATATGATTCACTCAGACAGCAGTTCGGTAATTCCGCCTACAATCAGTTCAGAAAAACCTATTCTGATCAGGATATTTTCAGTGGTTCGGATATTAATCAAATTTTCGAGGAAATGGCAAAAGCCTTTGGTCTCCGAGGGTTTGATGATATTTTTAAGGAATTTTACGGCCAGGGATATCGGACAACCTTTGAATTTAAAAGTACGGGCCTTTTCAGCGGCGATTTTATCTTTTCCGGGAATTTTGGTAAAAAAGAAAACAAATCTGCGGAACAACCTCCCAAAATCAGCTACCTTAACAAGCTTTCCCGATTTGTTATAGAAAAAGTTACTGGTGTCGAACTTCCTGAGAACGGGGCCGATCTGACCGATATGATTCTCTTATCCCCTCAGCAGGCTCAGGAAGGAGGGCCTTACGCATACTTTCATAAGAAAAAGTCCAAAAAGCTGGTGGTGAAAATCCCCCCGGGTATCAGGGAAGGGCAACATATCCGCCTCTCCGGAATGGGAGAAGATGGGAAAGGCGGAGGAAATCCGGGAGATTTGTATCTGAAAGTTCAGATCAGAAAGCCTTTTATTCAGAAAGTACAGGATTTCATCTTTGGGCCTCACAAATAACAAAGTGTCAGACGTTTCGATGTCAGAGATAGAGCTGACGAATTATTTTTATAGCTAGTTTTATTATGTAAAATATTATAAAATATGGTTATAAGAGACCAATATCACAGATTAAAATATTTGTGCAATCCTCCCGAGCGTGCGAATTTAAGATTCGGACGCTTTTATTTTGCCTAAATAATTTGAACAATAAAAACAGAATTTTAATAATTAAAAACCGATTCCGAACTAAAAATTCGACATTATTTTTCGCTTTTAATGAGACAGCAAAGTGTAAGATATTACGATATAAGGGTGTAACAGTATTATTATAAATCATCAGATTTTTATGCCCTGTGAAGCTGCGGAATCTGACAGGTCATATTACTTCTAACTTATTTTTCAGGAGGAAATACGAATGACTGACAAAAAAGATAAATTATTACAAGGCGTATTCAATAAATCTTTGCCTTATCTGTTTCTTATTTTTTGGCGCGTGTGGCTTGTAATCCTATTCGCGGCAGGGGTTACAGGGGGCATATCTGCTTCACCTGCCTATGCGTTGCTTATTGAAAATGTCTCGCCTTCGCCAAATACCCTTAAAGTGAGTACCAGTGCCAACATTGTTGTGAGCTTTAACAAAGATATTTCACCCGCGACAGTTGACGGCAAATTGTTTATAAACGGTTCAGTTTCCGGCTCACACCAGACCACTGCCAAACCCTCAGGCAAAAAGGTTACTTTCGATCCTGTTACCAATTTTGTTATTGGTGAAATGGTGACAGTGACATTGACAACAGGTATAAAAAGCACGGCCGGTGATTCCCCGGAATCCGCCAAGACATGGCAATTTTTCACGACTGGCTCCCAAAATACAAATCCCTATTTTTTTGACAGCAGTCAAAGCCTGAATTCATCCGGTGGCGTGGCTTTCGGAGATGTTGACAATGACGAAGATATCGACGTTGTGCTTGCAAATACCGGAACGACCAGGGTATGGTTAAATAATAATGAGGGAATATTTGCTGACAGCGGCCAGAATTTGGACGCAGGCGCTGACGTCGTTCTCGGAGATGTTGACGGTGACGGTGATCTCGATGCCGTGCTTGCAGCGAGTCCGAACACAAAAATATGGCTGAATAATGAAGGAATATTCACAGACAGCGAGCAGACCCTGGGGCCGGGCATCCGTGTGGTTCTCGGAGATATTGACGGCGACGGCGAT
This sequence comes from Desulfonema magnum, assembly GCF_017377395.1. Taxonomy (GTDB): domain Bacteria; phylum Desulfobacterota; class Desulfobacteria; order Desulfobacterales; family 4be13; genus Desulfonema_C; species Desulfonema_C magnum. Next base: position 4,285,299 of record NZ_CP061800.1, read on the forward strand.
CCCGATGCTGTCATTGCAAATTCGAGTGAAGACAGCACGGTGTGGAAAAACAACGGAGGAAGCTTTACTGACAGCGGGCAGACACTGGCTTCGGTCAGTGACATAGCCCTGGGTGATGTGGATGATGACGGTGATCTTGATGCGGTGGTTGTAAATTCAGCCGGAGGCAGCACAGTCTGGATGAATCAGGGCGGAATATTTAGCGAGAGCGATGAAAACCTCGGTTCAGGCTCGGGAGTGGCTCTCGGCGATTTTGACGGGGACGGCGATCCTGATATTTTTGTGGCAAACAGCAGTGTCAGCAAAGTATGGTTAAATGACGGAGGAACCTTTGCAGACTCTGATCAGAGCCTGGGGTCATGCACTGATGTGGCACTGGGAGACCTTGACGGAGACGGATATCTTGATGCCGTGTCAGCGGGAAGTTCCGCCACCGTTTGGATAAACAATGGGGAAGGAATTTTTACCAAAATTGAAAACAGCAAAAGACCAAGCGAATCAGGCTCCGGGGCGGCAGTGGGAGATATTAGCGGTGACGGTCTTCTCGATATTATCCTAGCGAATTCGAGTTCTGCCAGAGTGTGGCTGAACAACACGCCTCCGAAAATTAAAGAAGGTGGAAACACCACAGAAGCCATGGAGGAAAACGGTCCTCCGATTATTGTGACGCTTAACGCCAGTGATTCTGATGGCAGCGCGCTGAGTTGGCAGATTATCACCTCTCCCCGGCATGGTACGGTCAGCGGGGGCGGTGCAGGTTCATCTGTTTCCGTGACCTATGACTCGGATACGGATTACACGGGAAATGATACGTTTGTGGTTCAGGTCAGTGACGGTCTTGACACCGCTGAAATTACTGTTACGGTGAATATCGGAACCATTCCGCCCGTGATTGAGCCGGATGAGGACTCTGTCAGCGTTGTGATGGATGAAGACAGTTTTCCCCAGGAATTCAGCCTGGAACTGAGAGCCAGCACACCCAGAAAGCCCGGGGACATGATGACTTGGAGTATTATCACAGTTCCCAGACATGGAACAGCCAGCATCATTGGTGGCAATACCGACAATCCTGTGAGTTTTGATTACAAGCCGGACGAAAATTTTGATAAAACAGACAGCTTTGTGGTTCAGGTTACAAATTCCAAGGGCGAAACCGACACGATCACTGTTTATGCTGATATTACGTCTTATAATGACTCGCCTAAGATTACCGGGCAGAAGATTCTGAAAACTGAGGAGAAAAGACCCCTGTCCATCGAATTGTATGATCTGATGGTAACGGATCCGGACAGCTTTTTTCCAGGCGATTTTACCCTGACGGTTCAGGACGGGGAAAATTATACCCGTTCAGGCAACACCATAACCCCTGTTGACGGCTTTGTTGACGATATTCTCTATGTGCCGGTGATCGTCAATGACAGCAAACTTGACAGCAATGTATTTGATCTCGAAGTTGATGTTCGTCCCTTTGGCGAACTCACGGCCGAGGAAAATGGAGATATAGATGGTAACGATAAAATTGAGATCAAAGATGCACTCCTGGCACTTTGGATTATGACGGAAACAGATCCAAATGACCCTGCCCTTGATCCTGATCTGAATTTGGATGCTGATATCAACGGAGATGGCAGAATCGGCTTAGAGGAGATCATCTTTATTTTAAATTCGCTTCGTCCCGGAGACATTAATGGGAGCGGACGAGTTGATGTGAAAGATGCTGTCCTGGCGCTTCAGATCCTGACAGGAACGGCCCCGGGTGATGTTTCTGTCAATCTGAACGCGGATGTCAACGGAGATGACAAGATCAGCATACAAGACGTTATTTTTATATTAAAATTAATAGGGATGTCAGATTCATGAACATCCGTTGTCACAGCTTTCTAATTATAACGGATTTGGGGGAGAACATAACTTTCTGAAATTATCAGATCAGAACATGCTGTTCTCTCCGAATGTCATTCCGGGAAAAACTGGTGCGTTGTTCGATTTGCAATGCCACGAAGGCACAAAAACACGAAGTCTCACAAAGGCTCTCTGTGTCTCCCTGTCTTTGCGGCGGCATTCTCTTTCCGGTTAAAAAAAAAGCCGCACACGGTCCGGCTTTCTGAGAATGTCACGGTTTTCCCCGGAATGGTGTGGCCTCCCCTGAATCCATTATAATCAGCAGTTTTTTTTTCAAGCCCACGAATTTTTTCCGGAGTGCAAAAATAGAGCGAAGCGGTTTTTTGCATAAGCCCACGAATTTTTTCCGGAGTGCAAAAATAGAGCGAAGCGGTTTTTTGCATAAGCTCACGAATTTTTTCCGGAGTGCAAAAATAGAGCGAAGCGGTTTTTTGCATAAGCTCACGAATTTTTTCCGGAGTGCAAAAACAGAGCGAAGCGGTTTTTTGCATAAGCTCACGAATTTTTTCCGGAGTGCAAAAACAAAGCGAAGCGGTTTTTTGCATAAGCTCACGAATTTTTTCCGGAGTGCAAAAACAGAGCGAAGCGGTTTTTTGCATAAGCCCACGAATTTTTTCCGGAGTGCAAAAAACAGAGCGAAGCGGTTTTTTGCATAAGATCACGAATTTTTTCCGGAGTGCAAAAAACAGAGCGAAGCGGTTTTTTGCATAAGCCCACGAATTTTTTCCGGAGTGCAAAAAACAGAGCGAAGCGGTTTTTTGCATAAGCCCACGAATTTTTTCCGGAGTGCAAAAATAGAGCGAAGCGGTTTTTTGCATAAGCCCACGAATTTTTTCCGGAGTGCAAAAACAGAGCGAAGCGGTTTTTTGCATAAGCTCACAGGCAAAAAATCAGACCAAAATTTTTTGGGAGAATGCCCAAAAACGCTTCGTTCTGTTTTTGCTCTTTTTTTTGTCCCAAAAATTTTTTAATATGCTGATAGTTCGAAATAATTTGCAAAATTATTCCCCAGGCAAAAAACCGTGAACTGCTTTTCAGATTCTGTGAAGAATGCTTGATTTTAAATAATTTTATGTTGTTTGAGGAGATGACTTTGAACCTGTCAGAAGCGTTGAATGTGACCCGGACAGCACATGGCTCACCTGTCTGAATCTTGACTAACAGATTAAAAAGATTATTATGATTCTTTCATTATGTAATCGGTCCCTGAATCAGATGAATCAGGGCTCGGATGACTGATGTCAGGGAAGCGATCCCCGGATAAAAGCGAAACTACTACACAACCAAATAAATTCTGAGGGGTAAGTACCGCCGAGGTTTTGGAAACCTCGGAGGTCTGATGTCCTGTTTATCCGTCAGAATTAATTTGGTCGGGTAACTACTACAACAACTTGGAAATCCGTCTCCCTCCGGCGCTTAATAAATTAAGGGGGTTATCCCCGGAACAGGGGGGGACGAACTTGTAAGTTGCTGTACTACGCTAAAGCGCATCACGATGGATTGAAGTGGGTTATGAGAAGATATGGAATAATGAAATATATTGAAGCTTGCATGAGTAAGGAGAATAAACACCGGATAAAAGAATTTTGAGAAATTGTCTTGACAATGTGGATTAAAGTAATTAAATTTCATCTTCTGAGTATAATCTCATAAAAGGAGAATTCATGGTAAGACCCAAAAAAAATCGTATTGTCGCGTTCAATCCGGAGATCAGTTATTTCAAGCCAAGAGGTATCCCGATGGTTGAACTGGAAGAAGTTCACCTTACTGTTGATGAGCGTGAAGCCATACGCCTTTCTGATCTTCTTGGCATGCCCTATGAAGAAGCAGGCCGTGAAATGGGAATATCCAGAGCCACTTTCGGACGGATTATCCAACATGCACGAAAAATTGTCGCGGATGCCCTGATCAACGGAAAGGCCATTAATATCGAAGGTGGAAATTATACCATTGCTGATGAAATGCGAATATTCATATGTGAAAAATGCAATCACAAATGGGTAGAAGCCTGGGGAACCGGAAGACCTCAGAAATGCCCTTCATGTAATCATGAATATTTTCAGCGTGTTCCGGAAAAAAAAACAGCTCAGACATAAGGTTTTAGTTAAAAAATTTTTGGGGTGTTGTTGAATTTTGCGGTTAAATATGTCCGCACGGCAACATATCCAAAACATTAGAACGGAGTTCTGTCCCGCTGTGAAGAAGAACGCTTTCCTGAATTTTACCTGAAAATCCAGGAATAATACAGATCAGACTGTCCAAGCCAAGTTTTTTTCAAGGAACTGGTTTCTCAAAAAATTATTAAAAAAATTAAGGAGATAAAATTATGAAAATTGGGATTACATCAACAGGCAAAGATTTGTCATCTGAACTGGACCCGCGATTTGGAAGAGCCAGCTATTTCCTTATCGTTGACCCTGAGACAATGGCTTTTGAGGTGATTGAAAACACACAGAATCTCAACCTTCCGCAAGGAGCGGGGATACAGGCAGGCAAAACCATTGTTGATAATCATGTGGATGTGCTGATTACAGGCAACTGCGGTCCCAAAGCGTTTATGGTATTGGAGAGCGCCGGTGTAAAAATCATAACCGGTGCAAAAGGCCGGGCTGAAGATGTTCTTTCATTATATAAAAAAGGCCAGTTAGAATCTGCCCGGGGAGCCAATGTGGAAGGACATTGGGTGTAGAAATTGAGAATTGAAAATTGAGAATTGAAAATTGAGAATTGAAAAATGAGAATTGAAAGTTTTTTCAATTCTCATTTTTAAATATAAGGGGGTATTATGGTAGAATTACAACAAGGGGGAACCTGTGATGCAGCCAAACAAAAAAAAATAGCTGATCAGGATGCTGCTGTAAAAGGTTCTTTGGAAAAAATTAAAAATAAATTCATTGTAATGAGCGGCAAAGGCGGGGTGGGAAAAACAAGCGTATCTGTTAATGTTGCCATTGCCTTGGCAAAAAAAGGGCATAAAGTGGGAATCATGGATGTTGATATTCATGGGCCTGATGTGCCAAGAATGCTGGGTATCCAGGGAATGCTCGGACTGAACGGAGACAGGAAACTTGTCCCTATGAAGTATTCGGAAAACCTGGGAGCAGTTTCAATTGAATCTCTCAGCGCAAGCAAAGATGACGCGATTATATGGCGAGGTCCCGTCAAGCATGGCGTGATCAAACAATTTATCGGGGATGTGGAATGGGGTCAGCTTGATTATCTGATTATTGACGCCCCTCCCGGCACAGGAGATGAGCCCCTTACCGTTGCCCAGGTCATTCCCGATGCAAAGGCAATTATTGTCACGACTCCCCAGGAAGTGGCCCTCGGAGATGTCAGGAAATCCATTAATTTCTGTAAAACTGTAAATATGGATATTTTCGGACTGATAGAGAATATGAGCGGTTTTTCCTGCCCTCACTGCGGCAAAGATATTAGGCTGTTCGGATCAGGCGGGGGAGAAAAAACAGCCTTGTCAGCAGGCGTGGTATTTTTGGGCAGAATTCCTTTTGATCCCAATGTGGTTGCATGCGGAGACTCCGGAACTTCTTTTCAGGAAACTTATACAGATTCACCGGTGACAAAAGCTTTTGCTCATACTGCGCAAAAAATGTCCGAACTCCTGTCATAACATGATTTTACAATGCCTTTGCCAAACAGAAAAGAGACTGCTACGGTTTTGTAAAAATTTGTAATATGGACTTTAATTCGTAGGGTGGGGTTCTGCCTGGGGTGATGAAAATGTTTCCAAGGCTCTGAAAAAGCTGATCCCGTTTTTGTTCCCCGCATTTTTTAACTGCCTGATTTTTAAGTCATAAAAAATTTGCGGAATAAAAATGGGATCGCAATTGTCAGCCCGGTTTGTGACATTTTCATCACCCCAGGTTCTACCCCACCACAGCTATGGCATGACTCATTTGATAAGATAGAAAAAAGGGTGTGTCCCACCTTTTACACAAAACGGGTCGTCTCCCGCCTTCGGTCGGAATGAGGATGCCGCAGGCGGAATATCAGCTCATTATGCCGAAAATGCTGACAAAAAATGCTTTCCGTCCGGCACCTGCGAAATCCGGTCTCCCCCGGCGGACAGATATGTGACATCCGCCTGTGCAAAAGGCGGGATATCATTTAAAAGTCTGAATATATTTCCAATTGTCATTTCCGAGTCACAGCGTGATCCGAAGCGGCAAAATCTGAAATCCGCTCTCTGTGTAAAAGGTGGGACACACCCGCAAAAAATGAATGGCTTATTTCCAATAAACAAAGCTTTAAGAAAATTTTTTTGTATCTCTTTAATCGGGTCAAGCCATAGGTATAAAAAAACTCAAACGGGCATCAAAATTTTTCATATTAACTCTTAATTTTACTAAAGTATAACAGGTTTTTATTTCTACCTATTGTGTTATCAATAAGTTACAGATCATATTTTAGACAGATTTACTTCAAGTTGCTGATAATATTTGTCTAAGGTTAGGTTTTAATTAAATCAGCCATGACATAATTCGGACATCTGAGAGAAATTTTTCGGTTTTCTGAGGGATTTCCATGATTACTTTTTGCGCTTATTTTCATATCATATATATCTTTAAATAAAAGATATTTTTATCAAAATCCGTATATTATAAGTAATACATAAGTAATTCGAAGTCCGCCGGACAAATAAAGACGGAGGAAAATCTCAGGATTTTCATCCGGGGCTGTTTCGATTTTAACTGTCCGTAAAATAAAATAATATTAATATATCATTTAAAATAAGCAACTTGCACTAAAATTACCCGAAATATGGTTCATAACCAATTGAAAATATAACATGTAGAATTATAAAGCCGATATACTTTAGTTGATTTTAGGGTTGCTTTATTAAAGCTCAACCCTAATTTTTAGATTTGATGATGTAACTACTCTCCGGGGTAGGGATTCTTTATTAATTTTTATAAATTTAGGAGGTTGTGTGAATTCTTTAGTTTTGGCTTTATTGGTCATGATAGGATACATAATTGCTTACCATACTTACGGAAAATTTATGGCACGCAAAATTTTCCAAATTAATCCCGATGCTATCTGTCCGAGTAAAGCACTCCAGGACAATCATGACTTTGTTCCCACTAAAAAGGAGATGCTTTTTGGTCATCATTTTACTTCTATCGCCGGCCTCGGCCCTATTGTCGGACCTGCCATTGCAGTTATTTGGGGATGGATTCCTGCTATGATCTGGATATTTGTAGGTTCCATTTTTTTCGGTGCCGTGCATGATTTTAGTTCCCTTATTATATCCATGAGGGCTGAGGGCAGATCAATTGGCGATGTAGCATCCGATATAGTTAATAAAAGGGTCAGAACTCTTTTTTTATTGATAATTTTTTTTGAGCTTTGGTTAGTGATAGCTGTTTTTGCCCTTATCATAGGTCTTCTTTTTAACATGTATCCGATAGCCGTAATTCCGGTATGGTTTGAAATTCCAATTGCTATTTATCTTGGTCATCTGTTTTATAAAAAGGGGGTAGATATTTTATGGCCGAGTATTGCTGCTGTATTTGTAATGTATATAACCGTGGCAATTGGGGCTTATTTACCCATTGACCTCCAAGCTATATTTGGTATGAGTAAGCAGGCTTCGATTATATTCTGGATACTTATGGTTCTTATTATTGATGCGTGGCTGGCTTCGAGTCTGCCTGTACAAACCCTGCTTCAACCCAGGGATTTTATAAACTCTCATCAACTTGTAATTGCCATGTTTCTGCTTGGTCTTGGTGTCGTTGTCGCTCATCCTGCGATTGTTGCCCCTGCTGTAAATGCTTCTCCTAAGGGCGCACCGGCACTATTGCCTTTTCTTTTTGTAGTACTGGCCTGTGGCGCTATTTCAGGATTCCACAGCGTTGTAAGTTCCGGAACTTCATCAAAACAATGTGATTCCGAAACAAACTCACTATTTATTGGTTATGGCAGTATGCTTTGGGAAGGCTTTCTTGCTACTCTGGCAGTGATAGCTGTAGCTGCCGGAATTGGCCTTGGAATGCCGTGCGGCGGAGAAACTTTATTCGGAGCCGAAGCTTTTAACTGCCATTACATAGACTGGCAAGCTGCCCAGGGACTGGGTTCAAAGCTCGGAGCTTTTGTGCAGGGTTCGGCTAACATGATTGAAAGCTATGGTATACCTGCAAAAATAGCACTTTCCGTAATGGCTGTATTTATTGTTTCATTTGCAGCTACAACAGTTGATACTGCTACCCGTATTCAGCGTTATGTTATCGTTGAACTTGCAAATGCCTATAATTTCAAGCCATTAAAAAAACGACAGGCTGGAACTGCATTTGCGGTTATTTCAGCAGGAATTTTGGCTTTTTATGATGGCAGCGGTAAAGGAGCTTTAAAACTTTGGCCTCTTTTTGGATCCGTAAATCAGCTTCTTGCCGGTCTGGCTCTTCTTGTTGCAACAATTTATCTTGCAAAGCGCAGGGTGAAAATTGCTTATACCGGAATTCCAATGATTTTTATGATTTTCATAACAGGATGGGCCATGATTCTCAATATTCAAAAATTCTTCAGTTCATCTAACTGGCTTCTTTTCATAATTGGAGTTCTCGTATTTATATTAGAAATTTGGATGATTATAGAAAGTGTGATTGTTCTGAAAGATGTTTATGGAAAATCAGAGGAAGAAAAATTTGTAACAGCAACAAGTGGGATTGATAATTAACCCTGCAACGCTATTTAATCAAAAACGACACCTTGGACCGTCTATCCTTAGAGCAGTAAGGATTTGCAAGGATATTTCGTTTTAACAATAGCTGAAGCAGGTTGGAAAAAATTGCTTCGAAATTCAGGAGCAACTTGCTGAAAATACAAGCCCTGATTTTTAAATCGAAACATCAGCGCAAACACACGGCTATATGAGTTTTGCGACAAGAAGGTGTTGCTTTTGAATATTTATAAATATTAGCTTGCTTTATAATGTATGGCATGCCAAACTATCTCAGAAATTCTTAAACAGAGGAGGAGTGCCATGCTACCCAACTACCTAAATTGAGCGATTCTCTGAGTTGAATGTAACTCTCATTCACTAATATCAATGAATCAGCAATTTTTACACAATCACCCAATGGGTGATAGCATGAAAATCGACAAAATCAAGCATATCAACGTATCAACAAATTTTGCTGAAAAGAATCGCTCAACTTACGGCATGGCTCATTTGATAAGATACAAAAAATGAATGGCTTATTTCCAATAAACAAAGCTTTAAGGAAATTTTCTTGTATCTCTTTAATCAGGTCAAGCCATAACTATGGTGGGGTAGAACCCCATATGCATCAGGCTAAGAATGCCGGACGGGGTTTGCAACCCCGTCCGAAACGTTTGTTTTCGGGGGTCGGAAAATATTTCGGACGGGGTTGCAAACCCCGTCCGGCAGATCACGGATTAATAAAAACAATGAGTTACGATCTTAGCCTGATGCATATGGGGTAGAACCCCACCCTACGAATTGCGGATTCGAAGACAGTTCTTTTTTAGCCCGTAACCTTTATGTCTTATTTAAATGATAAAGAAACAGCTTCAGATAACAACACTTTCCCTTGAAGAAACTCAGCTCCTGGGACAAAAAACAGGTGAACTGATCAATGGCGGGACCGTTATCGCGCTCACCGGGGACCTTGGCAGCGGAAAGACTTCTTTTATTCAGGGATTGGCCAAAGGGCTCGGAGTTCCGAATGAATATTATGTCACAAGCCCTAGTTATACGCTGATAAATGAATATCCGGGCAGATGCCCGCTGTTTCATGCTGATCTTTACCGTCTTGAACACGTTGAGGATATTGAAGAAATCGGCCTTTATGAAATCCTTGACAGTGAGGAGGGTGTGGTTGCTATCGAATGGGCGGACAAGTTCAGGGAAATCTTACCCGATCATATTGCCATACATCTTGAGATAGCAGATGATGAATCGCGAAAAATCTCTATTTCTGCGGACAGCCCTGAGAATATCACACTGACAGAACGTATTTCCGATATTTATAATCAGCAGATCGAAAAAATTTCGAGATCAAAAGGAGTGCAAAAATAGAGCGAAGCGGTTTTTTGCATACGCCGCAAAAGGTTTCTGCAAAAAACCGCTTCGCTCTATTTTTGCACTCCGGAAGGGTTTCTGCAAAAAACCGCTTCGCTCTATTTTTGCACTCCGGAAAAGGTTTTCGAGCTGCTGATAATGCGAAGCGGTTTTTTGCATACGCCGCAAAAGGTTTCTGCAAAAAACCGCTTCGCTCTATTTTTGCACTCCGGAAGGGTTTCTGCAAAAAACCGCTTCGCTCTATTTTTGCACTCCGGAAAAGGTTTTCGAGCTGCTGATAATGCGAAGCGGTTTTTTGCATACGCCGCAAAAGGTTTCTGCAAAAAACCGCTTCGCTCTATTTTTGCACTCCGGAAGGGTTTCTGCAAAAAACCGCTTCGCTCTATTTTTGCACTCCGGAAAAGCTTTTCGAGCTGCTGATAATGCGAAGCGGTTTTTTGCATACGCCGCAAAAGGTTTCTGCAAAAAACCGCTTCGCTCTATTTTTGCACTCCGGAAGGGTTTCTGCAAAAAACCGCTTCGCTCTATTTTTGCACTCCGGAAAAGGTTTTCGAGCTGCTGATAATGCGAATCGGTTTTTTGCATACGCCGCAAAAGGTTTCTGCAAAAAACCGCTTCGCTCTATTTTTGCACTCCGGAAGGGTTTCTGCAAAAAACCGCTTCGCTCTATTTTTGCACTCCGGAAGGGTTTCTGCAAAAAACCGCTTCGCTCTATTTTTGCACTCCGGAAGGGTTTCTGCAAAAAACCGCTTCGCTCTATTTTTGCACTCCGGAAAAGGTTTTCGAGCTGATGATAATGCGAAGCGGTTTTTTGCATACGCTGCAAAAGGTTTCTGCAAAAAACCGCTTCGCTCTATTTTTGCACTCCGGAAAAGCTTTTCGAGCTGCTGATAATGTTCTGATCAGGAATATCAAACAGTTCCCGCCTTTCATGTTATGTTCTTCCTATCCCAAATCCCGAATCCTGAATCCTGAATCCCAAACCCCGAATCCCAAATCCCAAATTTTCAAAACACGATTCCCACATACCCCACAAAGCTGTCTCCGGGATGTTTGTCATAGCTGCTGGCATAAGCAATGGATTCTGCCCGGTCCGCGCCCAGGTGTTTCGCAGTGGCAATGGCGGTTGCCGCGGCCCCGGCACAGCAGGCGTTCTGGCTTTTCAAGGCTTCGTTGATGACTCCCAAAGGATCCATAGCAAGCATTTTATCAATAATTCTGCGGTCATTTTCATTACGCACCCAGTCAATGGCTCCTGAACCTGTTCCTTTGGGCGTAAACCCATAATTAAGACCGTAATGAGTAAGGTCAGTGGAACCAATAACTTTCATTTGCAGACCCAGGCGGGTTGAAATCTCTGCAACCGCCCTTCCGATTTCAAGGGAACTTGCCGCGGGAGGCACGCCTATGGGAATGATTCTCACATCTTCAAAAAAATATTTTATAAACGGAAGCTGAAGTTCAATGGTATTGTCCTGGGTGAACCTCTGAGCGGTTTCAATTTTAAACGTAAATTTTTGGGTGAGTTCATCTGCCAGGGATTTTTCGATCTGAATCTCGCCGAACGGGGTTTCCCATGCGCCTTCTGTCATAATATAACAAGGAGAGCCCGGCCCAAGGTGCATTCCGAAAACAACAATAACATCCGGTGGTTCTTCTTCTGCAAGACAATGAATGACGTTGCAGGCGATACTGCCTGAAAAATACCATCCGGCATGAGGTACAATTCCTCCGCTCAGCGTTCTGTCTGAAGTGAGTCTGACTTCACCTGCTTTAAGGAAATTATTAATTTCCTTTTCACATTCAGCCGCGTTCCCCGGGTACCAGGTTCCTGCAAAAACTGATCTTCTTGCATTCATGGATATCCCTCCTTTTTTAAATGAGTTAAGACCTCTCAGGTTTTGAAGTTTCAGAAAAAAGAGATCGCCCGATATTACACAAATATACTGATTATAACGGATTTAGGGGAGGGCCGACCAAGCCCTGTAAGGGCGGCATATTTGTAGTAATTTAGGCAATTCCGAACGGATCCGGAGTGCAAAAATTTTATTTTTGCGCCTGCGAAAAAGCATTTTTCGCACTCCGGAGAAAATATCGGAAAACCCGCTTATGCTTAAGTCAGCCGTATTGCCCCCCCCTGCCAGGCCCCGTAAGGGCGGCATATTTTCAGCAAACCTGCTGTTGCAAATATGCCGCCCTTACGGGGTCTGGTCGGCCCGGCATGATGAATGCTACAAATATGTCGCGTCCACGGGGCTTTAACAGCCTCCCCTAAATCCGTTATAATCAAAAAATAAAATAGAAACATATCCAGTGGCTTTATTCAATATTTTTTTGGGAAACTGGAGGTTTCTCGTGAGTATTTATATGAAAATTAATAAAGTTAAGAGTTCTTTCATGTTTCGTTGTAAGCGAACCGCTCATGACCGTTTATTTGAACTTCCCTTTACTGAGGATATTTTTCTTGCATATAAGCTGATATTATAGTAAAAATTTTCTGTGTTTTTTCATACAGGTGTCAGGTGTCAGGCGTTAACTATCAGAAAAAACACTGAAAATTTCATATTTTCTTGCCACCGAAAAACCATGGCTGTCTGAAAAAAAGCGTCAGGAGGGATGTAAAGAATTTATCAGGTTGTTGTAATTAGAAACAAAGGGCTAATCTGTATGTTGACTCTCCTTTTTTGAGTTTCAACTGATTTTTATTAAGAAAGGGTGATTTGCAATGAGAGATAAAATAATAAAATTTATCATAGTGATGCTTGTTTGCGGCAGTGTATATTTCCTGCTGACCAATCATATCATATTTTATACAGGCGGCGAAGAACTCCAGTGGGAAATATTGCCAAAAACAACCATCAGTTTTGAAGAGACATTCGTAAGTTTGGAAACAGGTGAGTACGGAGGTCTTAAAAGCATTCTGGAAAAAGGCACATTACAGGAAGACGGTCTCGGAGCTATTCTTGTGGAATGGGAGCTTATATCTGAGGACGGGTTGCGTCGTTTGGAAGAAGAAATCGCTGCTGAAGAATAACTAAGTTTTTATTTTAATAATATCAGGAAAATTTCATACAAAGATTCTGTCTTTTAAAAAAGTCAGAATCTTTTTTTTTGGACATTCACTTTAAAAATATTTTTCGCCTGCGGAGCCATTCGGATATTTTTGAAATTGGAAACTGAAAAACTGAAACAAGCAGAGTGATGACAAGGCAAATCATGGCAAACAGATCTCCGAAACAGGTATAAAATGTTTTTTGGTTCAGCACCGGAACAGAACAAGTCATAACCGCATCTTCAAAAAGCGGGGTGGTGCTGATAACTCTGCCCGCAGGGTCGGCAAATCCGCTGATACCCGTGTTGGCTGACCGTATTAAGGACCGCTTGTTTTCCACTGCTCTGAATATGGTCATGGAAAAATGCTGATACGGCGCGCTGGTGTTGCCATACCATGCGTCATTGGTAATATTGATCAGCAATCCCGCGTTATTCTTTGCCATCATCCGGGAAAGATTTGGGAAAATAATTTCATAGCAGATTTGCAGACCCAGGCTGTAATTATCAAACGGAATTGTGTTACCCTCTTTTCCTTGTGTGAAATCACCGACATGCTCCACAATTTTACCCAGAAAAGGCAGCCACTTTTTTAATGGAACATATTCTCCGAACGGAACCAGATGGGTCTTGTCATATTGCCCGGAAATCGTTCCGTCCGGGTTTATCAGATAAACGCTGTTATAGTATTCTGTGTGATTTTTGTGCATAAAGGACGGGCTTCCGATCAGGAAGCCTGCCCCGGTTTTTTGCATGCCTTTTAAAACCATTTCAGTCAGTTTGACATTATACAGAAAATAAAAAGGTGTGGCAGTTTCAGGCCATACCACAAGGTCAGGATTATCTTTTCTGGCAGAAAAAGACAAATCAATATATTTTTGTATGGTCTCCATTCGAAATTCAGGGTCCCATTTTTTTGCCTGATCAATATTTCCCTGGACAATTGTAACCCGTGCGGACGGAGCATCAGAGATCATTTCATCAACGGAACTTACACGATATTTTCCATAAGACCAGACCACGCTGAAAACAAAGACAAATGTAAATGCTGATATGGCTGCAACACGTTTTGAAATTGTCATTCCCTGCCATTCTTTCCCTGTCAGACAAAGAAATATCAGAAAAATTGAGCTGTTGGATAAAATAATCAGAAAAGACACACCATATACGCCCAATATATCTGAAATCTGTATCAGATACAGATTGTTAAACTGGGAATATCCCATCAGTTCCCAAGGAAATCCTGAAAAAAGAAATGAGCGCACATATTCCAATGAGACCCATAAGACAGGGATCAAGGTAAAACCCGCAACAGGTTTGGAAAACAGCCTGATGATCCCTGTTGAAAAAACAGCCACATAAAGGGCAAGATACGCGGAGAAAAGGAACAGTACAGGCACACTCACATATAAAGGAAGGCCTCCATATGTTTTCATTGTATAAGCAAGCCAGTAAGTAAGGGTGAGATAATGGACAAGTCCTGTGACAAAGCCAAGACGAAATCCGTCCTTTAAAGAGACATTCTTTAATGCCAGCAGTAACGGAACAATGGCAAACCAGGCAAACCCGGCAATGCCGGTCTTGGGAAAAGCGCCGGTCAGCAGCAAACCGCTTGACACAGCTAAAATGAAATTGAAAATTGAAAATTGAAAATTGAAAATTGGTTTTGAATGCCAAATGTCGGGCCTATGTCCTGATTTTATTTTCATGTTTGGAATGTCCAATTTTAAATTTTCACCGTCTTTTTTACGGCCCTTATAATTTCATCAGGCTCGTCAGCAACTTGTAAGATATTCATATCCTGAGGAGATATCCGCTTTTCAGCGAGGGGGGCGGATTTAATCCACTCCATGAGCCCTGACCAATAATCAGAACCGACCAGGATGACCGGAAGCGGCTTTATGCAACGGATTTGAACAAATGCAACTGTTTCGAAAAGTTCATCCAGCGTTCCGAAGCCTCCCGGCATGATGATATAGGCCATTGCATATTTGATGAGCATCACTTTGCGGATAAAGAAGTAGTTAAAATCAAATCTGACATTGGCATATGGATTGGGTTCCTGTTCGACAATATTCAGGCCCACGGAAGTTCCTCCGGCTTGGGCCGCGCCTTTGTTTGCTGCCTCCATGATACCGCCTCCGCCACCGGTAAGAACGGTAAATCCGTTTTTTACCAAAAGCCCGGCCAGTTTTTCAGTTTTTTTATAAACAGGATCATCGGGTTGGATTTGGGCAGACCCGAAAATACTCACGGCCGGCCCCAATTCATGAAGCCTTTCAAAGCCTTTCAAAAATTCCCTCATAATTTTGAAAAGTTGCCATGCTTCGCCTTTTTTAAAGGCATTAATTAAAAATTGTTTTTTCATTCGCTCCCATATCACTTATCGTTTTTACATAAATAACTTACCGTAATTATAAAACATATCCAAATATAAAAAATATCACCTATTTGCTGTCTTGTCAATGATTTCACATTGACATCTGTGATGTTTTTTGATAAAAGTTTTTATTTTAAAATGTGAACATTTCCATTATTCAACAATTCTGATTCTGATGACTTTTATATCTTACCAGCAATTCTGATTTGAGAAATAATCAATGCAAAAATTCATGTAGCATAAGATATTATTGATCTTAATTTCAATATATTATGCTTTTATAGGTATTTGTTTACAATCAAAATCAGAATGCCAGTATGTTACGGTGTATTCCAAAACAGGATGTTGAACCGCCAGGAAGCGATTTTCACCTCTGTTGATTTTTCCCTTTATTTTATTTTAAATTTCTGCTGAAGTTATACTGGCGGGCAGTATATTGGAGCATTTTAGATATCCCGGGAATGAATAACATTTGTTTTTGGTCATCAGATTTCTGTCAAAATAACCCTAAAAAAACTGATTATCAAATTTTAACATTTATTTTTTAATTTTAAGGAGTGTTGAAAATACTGTCACAAAGCATTGAATACAGTTTTTCAGACAGACAAGTACCTCAAAATATGGACCGTTCATTTAAAGAATTTTCAAAAGATGTTGTTATCGTAAACGAATTGGGCCTTCATGCAAGATCAGCAGCCAGAATAGCGGAAATTGCGGGCAGTGCGAAATCAGAAGTACGAATCAGAAAAGGAGAGGAAGAGGTGGATGCGAAAAGCATTATTGACATGCTTACGCTCGGATGTGCAAAAAATTCAACGATAACAATAAAGATTGGCGATTATGACTCAGATATTAATATCCTGAACCGTATTGTCGAATTGGTTGAAAGCGGATTTGGAGAATAAAGGAATATGTCGGAT
Organism: Desulfonema magnum; assembly: GCF_017377395.1. Classification (GTDB taxonomy): domain Bacteria; phylum Desulfobacterota; class Desulfobacteria; order Desulfobacterales; family 4be13; genus Desulfonema_C; species Desulfonema_C magnum. The sequence continues at coordinate 4,301,620 of NZ_CP061800.1, forward strand.
ACAGACCCCCGGGAAATCGTACTCAAAGGCATCGGGGCTTCTCCCGGTATATGCATTGGAAAAGCCTATCTGGTTGACAAAGAGGGCGTGGATGTTGTCAAAAAGTATTTTGTCCCAAAAGAGAATTTGCTGAATGAGAAAAATCGTTTCAAGACAGCCGTGAAAAAGGCGAGGGATAACCTTCATAAAGTCATTGAAGATACGCCTGAGGAGCTTAGGGATCATGCCAATATTCTTAAAACCCATGTGGCACTGCTCAGAGACAAAATGTTATATGGAAAAATTATTGAAATCATTGAAAAGGAAGAGGTAAACGCGGAATGGGCACTCAGAAAAGTCTCGGCAGACCTTCAGGCAACATTCAGGAAAATGGCCGATACTTATTTCAGAGAGCGGGCCACAGATATCGGTCAGGTTTCCGACCTTATTATGCAGAATCTGATGGGCACGGATCATGAGAATATCAAAGACATTGACAAGCGGGTTATCCTTGTGGCCGAGGACCTTTCCCCCGCGGAAACAAGCCAGATACAACTGGAAAAAATAATGGGATTTGTCACGGACCGCGGGGGGGTGACATCTCATACAGGTATTATTGCCCGGACACTTGAAATTCCCGCACTTCTGGGCATTGATCGTGCTACAAGCATTATCCGCAATGATGACCTTATCATTGTGGATGGTTCAACTGGTGAGCTGATTATCCATCCCAGTGAGCAGACCCTTGTACGATTTGTAAAACGCAGAATAGAATATGAAGCTCACAAGGCTAAAATTGCACGCGGTAATCATCTTCCCGCGAAAACCTCTGACGGCGCTGTTATTCATATTATGGGAAATATCGAGCTTCCCGAAGAAGTGGTATCTGTTAAAAATTACGGCGGGGACGGCATCGGTCTTTACAGAACGGAATTCCAATATTTAAGCCGTTCTGATTTTCCCAGCGAAGACGAGCTGTCTGATAAATACAGAGATGTCATAGAGGTCATGGCACCGAATCCGGTAACAATTCGCACCCTTGACATAAACGGAGACAAAGCCATCTCCCGGCATCCGGATTCTCTTGAACCGAACCCTGCTCTGGGACTTCGGGGCATCAGATACTGCCTGAAAAAGCCGGATGTTTTCCGGATCCAGTTGCGGGCCATCCTCAGAGCGGCCGCGGGATTTGATAATGTCAGAATCCTGTTCCCCATGGTGTCCGGCGAGGAAGAAATTCTTGAAGCCAAGGTGATACTGAATGAGGTCGCAGATTCTCTTGAGAAGGAAGGCTTTAATTTAAGCAGAAATATTAAAATCGGAGTCATGATTGAAGTGCCTTCCGCGGTGATCATGGCCGATACTATCTCAAAAGAAGTTGATTTTCTGAGTATCGGCACAAACGATCTCATCCAATATACGCTGGCAATAGACAGGGGAAACAAGGAGGTCGCGCATCTTTACCAACCGCTTCATCCTGCGATTATCCGTATGCTTAAACGAGTGTCGGACGCGGCAAGGGAGAATGATGTGAAGGTGTTTATGTGTGGCCAGATGGCGGGGGACCCTGTTTATCTCCCCATATTGTTAGGTCTGGGGATACGTGAACTGAGCATGAGTCCTCTGGGTATCCCCACCATAAAGCACGTGATAAGACAGCTTAAATTCGAAGATACAGAGCGTTTCGCAGAATCTGTTCTCAGACAGACAACCGCCGAGGCCATAATGAAATTGCTGAAAGATACTTACGGCGATATTCTTTTTCAGAAAAATAATATTCAGGCCACCGATCAACAGCCTCAGTAGTTGACCAGCATGGTCTTATCCGGAGTGCAAAAATTTTATTTTTGCATAATCTTATCCGGAGTGCAAAAATTTTATTTTTGCATAATCTTATCCGGAGTGCAAAAATTTTATTTTTGCATAATCTTATCCGGAGTGCAAAAATTTTATTTTTGCATAATCTTATCCGGAGTGCAAAAATTTTATTTTTGCATAATCTTATCCGGAGTGCAAAAATTTTATTTTTGCATGGTCTTATCCGGAGTGCAAAAATTTTATTTTTGCATAATCTTATCCGGAGTGCAAAAATTTTATTTTTGCATAATCTTATCCGGAGTGCAAAAATTTTATTTTTGCAAGTGCGAAAATAAAATTTTCGCACTCCGGACCGGAAAAATGCTGATTCTGCGAAAAAAGTTTTGCCCAAGCTGCTTATCCGATTTTTCCTGTCACACCTGCTTCCCCGGAAATAAGCAGGTTCGCGCCGGAGTCTGTTTAAAAAATGATCACCAGATGAGAATCTGACAATATAACCCTTTGTTATTATATACGGAATCTGGCGAGTCAAAAGGAGATACGAACATAATGGAAAAAAGAAATATAAAAATGGTAACTGAAAACCGAAAGGCCCGACATGACTATTCTGTCATAGATCAGTATGAAGCAGGGATGGTCCTTTCCGGAACCGAAGTCAAATCGCTCAGAGTTGGCCGCGCACATTTGAAAGATTCCTATGCTAAAATTAAAAATGGAGAAGTGTTTGTTCATCAGATGCATATCGGCCCCTATCCCTTTGCCTATTATGGGAATCATGATCCCCTGAGACCCAGAAAACTGTTGCTCCACAATCATGAAATCAAAAAATTGATTGGAAAAGTCAAAGAAAAAGGATTTTCGCTTATTCCTTTAAGGGTATATTTTAAAAATGGAAAGGCAAAAATGGCAATTGCGCTTGCAAAGGGTAAAAAAAGCCATGACAAAAGGGAAGCTATCAGAAGGCGCGATGAACAAAGATATCTGGAAAGGGAAAGAAAAGACTTCTGATCTGCCTGCCAATAACCGGCTATATTGAGCGATCAGCCCTCAGCTTTCGGTCATGCAGTTTCAAGCATGTCATAACGGAACAGCCTCTCATCCGGCAGGTGAGGAGATAAGTACCTAAGCAAAAGTTTTTTATATACTTTTTTTCCGTGAGCCGCGGAGAAACCCGGCTTTTTCCTTTATCCGGGACGCATCATTCCGGAAAAAAAGCCGGGTTTCTTCCTCAGGCAGATATTAAAAATTTATGGTTAGGTACTTAATAACGATACAGATGCTGTGAACTGACTGCTGTGAAAGCTGATCGTTCATCTGAGAAGGGGACATACACTCTTGAGTTTTCAAAAAAAAGACCTTACCGTCATCACAACCCATATTAATGCCGATTTCGACGCGATGGCTTCCATGCTTGCCGCGCATAAGCTGTATCCTGCCTCTCTTGTGGTTTTTCCCGGTTCCCATGAGAAAAACCTGAGAAATTTTTTTATCCAGTCCATGGTCTATCTTTTTAACATGGCAGACATCAGAGATGTTGACTTCTCAGATATAAAGCGGCTGGTTCTGGTGGACACAAGGCAGCCGGGCCGAATCGGAAAGTTTTCCTCCCTTTTGGAAAAGACTGATGTGGAAATCCACATCTATGATCATCACCCCCCCGCGGACAACGATATTATGGGGCATTACGAGATCATCCGGCCCACCGGAGCAACGGTCAGCATTCTCACGGAGATCATCAGGAAAGAGGAGATCACAGTTTCTTCTGACGAGGCAACGATCTTATGCCTGGGGATTTATGAAGACACGGGTTCTTTTACATTCCCATCCACCACTGAAAAAGATTTTATGGCTGCCGCGTTTCTCCTTTCAAAAGGAGCAAAGCTTGATATTATCTCAAATCTTATTGCAAGGGAACTGAGCTTGGAACAAGTCGGAATCTTAAATGACATGATCCAGGCAGCGATTCGTTACAATATTAACGGCGTTGAAATTGTGATGACAACGATCACCACGGAGAATTATGTTCCTGATTTCGCCTTCCTTGTTCATAAGATAATTAAGATGGAAAATATGAGTGTCATTTTGGCGTTGGCGAGAATGGGGAACAAAATTTACATCGTGGCGAGAAGTAAGACACCTGATGTTGATGTCGGTGCCATCCTCAGTCCGCTTGGGGGGGGAGGTCATGCGTATGCGGCTTCCGCAACAATTAAGGAAAAAGCCTTGGCTCAGACAGAGCATGAATTACTTGAAATCCTGCGTAAAAAAGTCAAGTCAAGCAAGCGCGCAAAAGACCTGATGTCTTCTCCGCCCATAAAAGTCAGACCTCATGTTTCATGCAGAGAAGCCAGAACATTGCTGACACGGTATAACATCAATGCGCTGCTGGTGATGGAAAACATTGAGGGAAAAGATCATATCCTGGGATATATCACACGCCAGGTGATCGAAAAAGCCCTTTACCACAAGCTGGATGCTGTTCCGATTCGGGAATACATGATGGCGAAACTCGGAACCGTCAGGCCCGATTCCGAGCTTCCGGAAATACAGCGGAAAATTATTGACAACAAACAGCGGCTTCTTCCTGTTGTGAACAAAGAGATGGTCATCGGCATTATTACCCGGACCGATCTTCTGAATATGCTTGTTCAGGAATCCCAATATACGAATCAGAACGAACCGGATCCGTTTAATGATCCGCTTCATGCCAGAACCAGAAATGTCACCCGGTTCATGAGGGAACGCCTCTCAAAGGATATGATTAATATCCTCAGAAATATCGGCAAAGTTGCCAGCGAACTTGAATGCGGGGCCTATGTCGTGGGAGGATTTGTACGTGATCTGTTTCTGTACAGAGCCAATGAAGATATGGACATTGTCATAGAAGGGGACGGCATTGCATTTGCAAAAAAATACGCGGCAATGCTGAACGCGAGGATTCACGCGCATGCAAAGTTCGGCACAGCAGTCATTATCTTCCCCCACGGCTTTAAGATAGATGTGGCTTCCGCGAGAATGGAATATTACAGGTTTCCCGCGGACCTCCCCACTGTTGAGATGAGTTCCATAAAACTGGATCTTTTTCGGAGAGATTTTACCATCAATACGCTGGCGATTCAGCTGAACCCTGACAAATTCGGCACACTGATTGACTTTTTTTCCGCACAAAAAGATATTAAGGAAAAAGCCATAAGGGTGCTTCATAATCTAAGTTTTGTGGAGGATCCTACGCGGATATTCCGTGCCATAAGATTCGAGCAGCGTTTTGGGTTTTCCATTGGAAAACTGACATCAAGACTGATTAAGAATGCTGTTAAAATGGATTTCTTCAAACAACTGAGCGGCAGGCGGGTGTTTACCGAACTGCGTCTGATTCTTCAGGAAGAAAACCCCACCCCTGCCATCAAACGACTTGATGATTATGATCTGCTGCAAGTCATTCATCCTTCCATAACGCCGAACCAGAAACTTATCTCTTTGTTTAACGCCGTCAAAAAGGTGTTATCCTGGCACGATCTGTTGTTTCTGGAAGAATCGTATATGAAATGGGTGGTTTATTTTTTGGCAATTACTCGCTATTGCAATGAAAAAATATCCAGGGATATTTGTGAAAAACTTGAACTGGCCCCCCGCCACAGTGTCATTTTCTGCAAGGAGCGTTTTGAAGCGGACAAACGCCTTTTCTGGCTGAAACAGAATTCTCCGCTGACAAATAGCAGCATTTACCGAAATCTTTTCAGCTTCAGAATCGAACTGATTTTGTATATGATGGCCACGACAAAACAGGAAAAAGTAAAAAAATCCATTTCCCAGTATGTCACCCAATTAAGGCATGTCAGGACATCACTGGCAGGCAGGGATTTGAAGAAAATGGGGATTGAGCCGGGGCCGATTTATCGGGAAATTCTCGAGGCAGTGCTGGATGCAAAGTTAAACGGATTGCTGAAAACGCGAAATGACGAACTTATTTTTGCCCGGAATTATGTGTTATGATTTATATGAAAGTGTTGGGTGTTGGGTGTTGGGTGTTGGGTTTTGGGTGTTAGGTGTTAGGTGTTAGGTGTTAGGTGTCAGGTGTCAGGAAAAAAAGTAAAATTTTCATTGTTCGTTGTGACTGGCAGGCCATGACTGTTTATATGAAAGTCCGGAGTGCAAAAATTAAGCGAAGCGGTTTTTTGCAGAGACCTTCATGCCTCGTTGTGACCGGCAGATCATGGCCGTTTATATGAATTGGAATTTGGAATTCATTTGGAGTTTGGTGTTTGCAATTTGTTATTGCCGCTTTATCCGGGTTAGAAGTTAGAAAAAAAACAGTGCCTGTTTTTTTAACTTCTCTGTTTTATTTTTTCCATTGCCTCTTCCGCGGCTTCTTTGATTTCTTCATGATACTGACCCGCTAAAATCATTTCCAGCTTCGGAACAATCTCATAACCCCCTGTCTCTCCTAAAATGTGGATAATGTCCCCCCGAATCTGATTTCGCTGATCCTGAAACCGCCTCCATAAAGGTCCGACAATTTTGGCAGCCAGTTTTTTATTTTGGTCGGCGATCTCTTCTGCTGCTGCCATTGCGCCCAGACGAACCGAAAACTGCTCATGCACGAGAACATCAGGAAATGCCGGGAAAATATCCTTTTTCTCAATCATCATCTCCGCGAGCTGAAACGCGTTTCCCTCCAATATCATTGTTTCCATAGACGCGGCCCCGAGCTTCGCAGGATCACGGCTTGCCATAATTTCTGCCAGTTCTTCAACTCGAACCGAACCTGTCCATCGGAAGTTTTCGTCAAGCAGAACCGCAGGCACGGCTCGAATATCATCTGATGCCGCCATTTCCGGGAAAAGGGCACCGTCTGTTATAGTCAGATGTACGAATTTATTTGCAAAAGCCAGCGGAATCAGTTGCCGTGCTGTTACGGGACAAAAAGGACATTGCGGAGAAACATATAATCTGAGCAAGGCAGGTATTCTGATTTTACTGAGAGGTTCCCGGATATGCTCGGGGATGGAAATCTCTTTCTTCTGAGACATGAAAATCGCCTCCAGAAATGGTTCCAGTTCAGTACCCAGCGGAATGGCATGATACTCGATATCGTCGCTTATTCGGATTGCCGGGAGATTGTTCGAGTCATCCTGTTCTTTGATGATACGAATCTTAAAAGCAATGCGAGACAAATCCTCACAAAAATCACCAAAGCCCGAGCTTCTTTCATCTTCGGTCAAAACAACACGGACCTGAATATCCTCGGACAGCTTATCATTCCATTTCCCAATCTGTTTTTCTTCCTGCGGCGTCATTCTTATTTTGTCATCCTAAGTTCATAAATGATTTTGTAACGATTTGATGAATAATTTTTTTAAATTATCAACGATTCCTTTTCCGTTTTTTTTTGACTACGCGTTTCACCGTGGATCTGCTGACTTTTTTACCTCGTTCAGCTTCGAGTGCAGTGATGATATTGTTCACCGAATGCGGTTCCTCTTTCGCCATTTTCTGAACAAATTCTTCCTCCTCTTTGGTCAGCGCACGGGGTCTGCCGGGACGCGGATTGTCGTACAATCCTCTGAGACCGCTCTGCTCCCAGTTGTCTATTGTGGCAGAAACTGTCTGACGGGTCATCTGACAGATATCCGCTATTTTTTTCAGCTGATAACCTTTATTACTGAGGATGATCACGTGGGATCTGTCACGTACTCTGGCGGACGGATGATTTTTGTGTGCGGATTGCAGGGTAATCAGTTCACGTTCCGTCAGTTCGCGAACATTTTTCATAACGCAGACTCCTTTCAGAAAATTCGGATTAATTTTTTCATGTTTGCCATAAATTATATATCATATTTTTTAATTGTCAAAAAATTATTGATCAAATTTCTGATCCTGAAGACTTTGTCGTATAATTCGGGTATAGGGACACCTGACACACCGCTGTTTTCTATCACTCGATAACCAAGTTTTTTTATCATTCCTGCGAAAGCAGGAATCCACTGCTCCCGGAAGCGTGGTTCCGTTGCCCGAACCCTGATTAAAGGATTGCGGGATTTTCAGGATTTCTGTCAGACGTCCGAAATCTGAAGTATTTCTGAGATCATTCCGAACAGCAGTGTAGAAATCCTGAACATCCTTTCATCCGGTGAATCAGGGTTCGGACATTTTTTTCTTTGCATTTCCTTTCAAAATATGACAGTTTTATGTCTGTATTGGGTAGTATATGACCAAATAAGTTCTGGGGTGCGGCAAAAAGTACAAGGAAAGCGTATAAGAAAGGGAAAATGGGCCTTCCCCTTCCCCTTCTTATCCTCTTTCCCTGTTACTTTTGGAAACAGATCAGCAAAATCCGTCAGAATCAGAAAAAAATCCGTGGAAATCCGAAAAATCTGTGAAAATCCGTGGTTCAGAGCCTACATAGGAGACTAAAAAACATGAAAAAACGAATTCTTACGATCATATTTGGCGTATTTATGGCATTGGTCTGGGCAGCGGGTGCGGTGGCAGAGCTTTCCGGAGAGGAATTTATCAGGCAATTTTTAGAGGCGGTAAAAAAGGAAGATAAGGCCGGGATGGAGAGGCTTTTTCAGGAGAACCCGGAAACAGCCAAACAGATAGTACAGGAAATGCGGAAAGAAGATGACCCGAATATAACTGAAATGGATCGTCTGAATGAAGAAGCCGAAAAATATTGGCTTGCATCAAGGTATCCCGAAGCCATTGCTAAATTGGAAGAAGGTCTGAAGCTTGCCAAAAAATCGAATGACAAAAAGTATATTGGCAGATTCCTTGGAAATATTGGCATAATGTATCAAAATCTTGGACAGTATGAGAAGGCATTGAGCCACTACGAGCAGGCTCTGGCGATTCATAAGGAAATCGGCGACAGAAGGGGCGAGGGTTCTGACCTCACCAACATCGGCGTGGTGTACAGAAATCTTGGACAGTATGAGAAGGCACTGAGCCACTACGAGCAGGCTCTGGCGATAGACCGGGAAATCGGCGACAGAAGGGGCGAGGGTTCTGACCTCACCAACATGGGCGTGGTGTATCAAAATCTTGGCCAGTATGAGAAGGCACTGAGCCACTACGAGCAGGCTCTGGCGATAGACCGGGAAATCGGCGACAGAAGGGGCGAGGGAAATGACTTGGGCAATATCGGAAATATATATCAGCAAACAGGTCAATACGAAAAATCTCTGGAGTATTATGAACAAACACTGGTCGTTATGAGAGAAATTGGAAACAGAAGGGGTGAGGGCGGTGTCCTGACCAACATCGGCGTGGTGTATGACGATCTTGGCCAGTATGAGAAGGCACTGAGCCACTACGAGCAGGCTCTGGCGATAGACCGGGAAATCGGCGACAGAAGGGGCGAGGGTTCTGACCTCACCAACATCGGCGTGGTGTTTCAAAATCTTGGCCAGTATGAGAAGGCATTGAGCCACTACGAGCAGGCTCTGGCGATAGACCGGGAAATCGGCGACAGAAGGGGCGAGGGTTCTGACCTCACCAACATCGGCGTGGTGTTTCAAAATCTTGGCCAGTATGAGAAGGCACTGAGCCACTACGAGCAGGCTCTGGCGATTCATAAGGAAATCGGCGACAGAAGGGGCGAGGGTTCTGACCTCACCAACATCGGCGTGGTGTACAGAAATCTTGGACAGTATGAGAAGGCACTGAGCCACTACGAGCAGGCTCTGGCGATTAAGAAGGAAATCGGCGACAGAAGGGGCGAGGGTTCTGACCTCACCAACATGGGCGTGGTGTATCAAAATCTTGGCCAGTATGAGAAGGCACTGAGCCACTACGAGCAGGCTCTGGCGATAGACCGGGAAATCGGCGACAGAAGGGGCGAGGGTTCAGACCTCACCAACATCGGCGTGGTGTTTCAAAATCTTGGCCAGTATGAGAAGGCACTGAGCCACTACGGGCAGGCTCTGGCGATTAGGAAGGAAATCGGCGACAGAAGGGGCGAGGGTTCAGACCTCACCAACATCGGCGTGGTGTTTCAAAATCTTGGCCAGTATGAGAAGGCACTGAGCCACTACGAGCAGGCTCTGGCGATTAAGAAGGAAATCGGCGACAGAAGGGGAGAGGCTAATGGTTTGGGCAACTTGGGAAGTGTGTATGGCAATCTTGGACAGTATGACAAGGCTCTCCTGTCCTTTGGTGAAAGTCAGAAAATCTTCTCCGAAATCAAGGCAAAAGATGTGCGTTGGAAGTCGCTTTGTGGACTTGCTCGGGTCGAAGGTAAACTGGGAAAACACAAAAAAGCTGTTGACCATTATTCTCAGAGTCTCGATATTATTGAAGAACTCCGATCCGGGATCACGAAAAAAGAATCCAAAACCTCCTTCATGCGAGGCAAACTCTATGTGTATGATGAATTCATCGAACTCCTGCAAACCCTGCACAAAGAACATCCGGGCAAAAAATACGACAAAAAATCCCTTGAAATCTTCGAGCGCAAGCAGGGCCGCATTTTTCTTGAGGAAATGGGAGAAAGTGGTTCGAAAAACTTTGCGGATTTTCCCGATGAAATCAGGCAGAAAGAGATCAGCACAGGAAATGCGCTCGCAAAAATCCGCTCCCAGATCACAGCAGAGCAATCCAAGCCTGCCAAAGACAGGGACAACAAACAGATCCGCACACTGGAAGCCAGAGAAAAGGAGATCAAGGCACAAGCAGAGGCATTGCAAAAAGAGATCAGAACCGAACATCCCGAATATTATGCCCTGAAATATCCGAAACCAGTCAGCCTTCCCGAACTTCGTCAGAAAGTTCTCAGACCGGGCCAAGTCATGCTGGTCTTCGGTGTCATGGAGAAAAGCGCCTGCCTGTGGGTCATCAGCAGGGAGGCGTTCAAATTCCTGACCATTGACATCAGCGAGGCGGCGCTCACAGAAAAAGTAAATGCCTTCAGACACGGCACGGACATGATACTGAAAGCATACAGAGAAAAAGCCCCGGGACTCAGGCTTGAACAAATTTACAGAAAATCAAAAAAACTCATGCAGCAGGCCGGATTCACCCTATACAATCTGCTCATGCCGGAAAACGTCAGAACGCTCATCTCCCGGACAGAGACCCTGTATGTCATCCCCACTTCGAGCCTGTACGGCCTGCCTTTTGAGGCATTGGTGACAAAAGAATCTGAGATCCGTTATCTCGCGGAAGATCATGCCGTGGCATATCTCTCCTCGGCCTCCCTTCTCAAAGTGCTGCGAGAGTCACAGGCAAGGAAAAAGAAACCCCCCCGGCATCCGTTTCTCGCATTTGCACATCCCGTGTATAAATCCGGCAAATCCGGCACATTGCGGAGCGGAATCTCTGAAATCAGCAAACTGCGTGCCAGTGCGTATCAGGATTTCATGGGCAGTCTCTCCGAACTCCCGGAAACCGAAGCCGAAGCAAGGGACATCATGAAAATCCTGGGCCCGCCTGCGGAATCCGACCCGCTGCAACTCAGGGAAAAAGCCTCCCGGAGCAATGTGTTCCGGTTCAGCAGGGAAAACCGCTTAGATGATTACCGCTATGTGCTGTTTGCCTGCCACGGACTCATCCCGGATCACAACATCACGAACCGGATATTGCAGCCTGCCCTGGCCCTGTCCCATCCTGACCCTGAAAACCAGGAAGCCGGATTTCTCACAATGGCGGACGCATTTGGCCTTAAACTGAACGCCGATCTTGTGGCACTCTCCGCATGCAACACCGGCAGACAGGACACAGCCGGCAATGTACGGAAAGGCGAAGGCGCAAGAGGGCTGACCCGTGCGTTCATGTATGCGGGAACCCCCGCAGTCTCAGTGACCCTGTGGTCTGTGGAATCCGAATCCGCAAAAGTGCTGAACACGGGCCTGTTCAGAAACCTCAGCGCCGGGAAAAACCGTGCCAAGGCACTCAGGGAGATCAAACAGCGCATGATCAGCGGCAAACAAGGCGCACTTTATCAGCATCCTTTTTTCTGGGCGCCCACGGTGATCTTCGGGTTGGCAGAGGAGGAGTAATAAATCTGCCTTATGAAGAAAATACTGCAAATAAACTGGACAGACCGAAAGAGACGCTTTATCCTGAATATCTTCTGGGGCATTGTGGTGTCTGTGCTGATCAATTTTGTTGCCCCTCACACAGATATGGGCCACACTGTCCTGAACGAGCTTTATGATTACCTGGTGATCAAAGATTTCAGACAGGCAGCGGAAAAAGGAGATTTTCCCATTTCCGACCGGATTCGCATGGTGACTTTTGACCGGGACACTTACAGGGCCAGCCACACCCGGGGGCTTTGGACTCCCCGGGATCTGGCAGGCGAGAGCATTCTCAAGAGCCTGGAACTGGGGGCAAGGGGGGTTGTGGCAGATATTGCCCTGAACATCCCCGCGCCCGTGTTCCGCAAATCCGATAAAAAAGATGAAAACGAGGAATTTCTCGAACTGCTGAAGGATGCGGCAGAATATGCCAGGTATGAGAGCAATGGTGCGGTGATCATTCTTGCCCGCGGGGACAGAGACACCCGAATGAACGATGAGGAGAAAAAATACTGCGATGATTTCGACAAGCTGATTGACACTTATAAGGATGTCATCAAAACAGGCAGCCCCGGGGCTTTCGAGCACGTGTCCGATTACCAGACCCGTCTTTTTCGCTTTTATGAACGGACAAAGCAGAATGAGATTTTCTTTTCCATTCAGATACTGGCGGTCACTTATCTCCTGACCAGTCGTGACGAGGGAAACCAGCTGATCAAAGACAAAAAAAAGGAAATCCTCAAAGGGAATGAAAATATCACCATGAACATCCCGGGCCGAAAGACCATACAAATCCTTGATCAGACAGACCTCAGCCGTGAATATCTCTCTGCCCGGTATATCTTTCGTGTTGCCCCGAGAGCGGTGCTTTCAGATCATGGAATAGAAGATGATCCGTTTATCAAATATCCGCAACTCAAGCTGTCTCCTGAAGCATTGCTTGATGAGGAAGGAAAGCCTTACAGGGACAAGGTCGTTCTGATCGGATCTGAGAATCCTGAAATCGGAGACATTCACCTCACGCCTCCGGGCAGGATGAACGGCATTTTCCTGGTTGCCAATGGAATCAACCTGTTTCTGGAAGGCTTGCAAATCCATGAGTTGTCAGTCGGGATCAAAATTCTTGTGGAGGTGGTCTGCATCCTTGTTTCAGCAGTGTTTTTTGTCTGGTGTCATCCGACAGTGGCGTTTTTTATTCTGGCCGGGATATTCTGGCTCATAAACTCGTCCTACAGCCTGGTGCTTTTCAGCAGGTACGGGCTGTTTGTGGATGTGTGGTTTCCCATTATCGGAATCGGTGTCAGCAGGATCATCGCAGACACCGACAACTTAGTTTTAAAATGGGTTTTTAAAAGCCCGGCCTGATTCCTCATTTCCTCGCTTCCTCGTTTCCTCGTTCCCACGCTTTGCGTGGGAATGCCTTCCGGACGCTTCGCGTCCCGTGCGGCAGGCGGATTCGTGACGCGAAGCGTCTCTCCTGCATTCCCACGCGAAGCGTGGGAACGAGATTGACGAGATTGGTGAGGGGTTTTTCCATCTACTGATAATGAAAAGAAAAGGAGGTTTTGTTATGATTCGTAAGGCATTGTTCATGGTATTTCTCGGAATACAGATTTGTTTTTTCATGGGGTTTGCGGCCCTGTCCTCTGCATCTGACGGGCATCTCGGAATGCTGAAGGTTCCCTCCGGGGTAAAACCCGTGAAATGCTACAAGCTCTTACGGGAAGGCAACCCGGTGAAGCCAAAGCATAATATGCCCGTGTTCGTGGGCGACGTGGTTGAGCCGCTTCCAAAGCAGCATGTCCGGCTGATTTACAGGCATCCGGGTTATGAAGAGGATATCTGCCAACGGAAAATAGTGGGAGTGCCGCAGAAATTTATCGAATCTGAAAATGGGAGGATAAGACCACGCGGGATAATTACCCCCAGAGGCGGTGATTCTGACGCTCCGTGCTTTCCGTCCCGTCCCCTGAACCTCTCGCCCTGGCCTGTGAACACCGCGACGGTTCTTGCCGGAGAACCCATTGTTTTCAGGTGGTACGACGCAAAAATTGATTTGTGTGATGAGGTCATGCTGGTGATTGTTCCCTCCGGCAAAAAGGCACCCCGTATTGAAGAGAAAATGCAAGCCGGAGAGCTGAAAACAGTGAATGCGGATCTCAACCCCGGGCAATCTTATGACTGGTTTGTGGAAAAGATAACATCTGCGGAGAAAGAAGAAAATGAACCTCGGGTGTCTGAAATCGGTCATTTCAAAGTATTGAGCGCAGAGGCATCTGAAAGCATCCGTAAGCAGTTGGACAAAGTCGGAAAACAGCATGAGGGACACTCTCCCCTGCTTTATCAGGCATTGTATCTGCAATTTATCAGCAATCCCGCAAAAGGAACAGACCTTTATGCGGACAGTCTGAGGCTTCTCAAAAAATATTTGGAAGAAAACCCCAGTCCGTATAACATAGTTGAAAATCTGCAAAAACATTGCTGGCCCCCGGAACAGGAATGAGAGAATGTCTGAACCCTGATTAAATGTCTGAACCCTGATTCAGCTAATTACACGAATTACACTGATTAAAAAGTGAATATAATCCGTGCAATCCGTGTAATCCGTATAAATCTGTGGTTCAGCCCCTTCTTTTCTGTATTACGTTGTCTGTCTGCTTATGACGCATAAATCGAACATTTCCGAACTGCCATTGCCGCTTCCTGAAACACCTCGGCAAAGGTGGGATGGCCGTGAATGGTGCAGGAGATATCTTCGGAACTCGCAACGAACTCCGCCGCAAGCACACATTCAGTGATCATGTCCGCGGCGCGCGGGCCGATAATATACACGCCGAGGATGCGGTCTGTTTTGGCATCGAAGAATTCCCATTTAAAAATTAAAAGAATTTTACAGCATTCTGAAACAAACGTATCCCCACAGTCACACCTGAATCCCCGGACCCGCCCTGACGTTTCATTTCTTCTTTGATGCGTGTCCAGTCCGGGTGGCTGGTCCAGTGGCTGAAGGCTTCAGGATGAGGCATAAGACCGAAAATTCTGCCTGTAGTGTCACATATTCCGGCAATATCAGATATGGACCCGTTGGGATTAAAAGGACGCCTGCAATCTGCAAGTTCCCCGTCCCGCGTGGCATATTGAAGCACAACCTGCTTATTGTCAAAAAGCCGCTTAATTGTAGATTCATCAGAATAAAATTTTCCCTCACCATGCCTTATCGGAAGCTCCATCTGATCCAGTCCGCGGGTGAAGACACAAGGAGAAGCCGCGTTGACCTTCAGATTTACCCAGTCGTCCCTGAAATTTCCACAGTCATTATATGTCAGCGCCACAGACCGGGTCTTGTAGTCTCCGTCAAAGCCAGGCAAAAGCCCCAGATTTACAAGGGTCTGGAATCCGTTGCAGATTCCAAGCACAAGATTTCCCTTTTCAATGAATTCAAGAATGTTATCCCCGATATTTGTTTTCAGACGGACCGCCTGAATCACACCGCCCCCATGATCATCTCCCCAACTGAATCCCCCCCCGAACACCATCATCTGAAAATCTTTAAGTTTTACAGATCCGTCAATAAGGGAATTGATATGAACCCGGGTGGCTGATGCCCCTGCGAGTTCAAGTGCATAAGCAGTCTCATGATCGCAGTTCAAGCCATACCCGGTTAAAACAAGTGCATGTACATCGCTCATATTATTTTCTCCACATGTATATCTTCTCAGGAAAATATTTTTCCATTAAAATCCTCTTTGTTCACTATTGCGGCCCCGCCCTCGTCACTCTGGGTCAGCACATAAAGCCCCGCGTCTTCCGCATAACGGGCGATCTCATCCTTCATCACCAGCGCACCGATACCTCCCAGCAGCCTGCGGTTTCCGTACTTTGGAAAAGCATTTTTGAATTTCGGGAGCTTTTTGCTGACAAAGCGGTCAATCATCCTGGTGTCCAGTTTGTTTTTGATTTCGATGACCAGCACGGATTTCTTGTCGGCTGCCACAATATCATATTCGGCTGTCCCCTTTTTTTTCAGATTTCGGATCACCCTGTCAAAAACAAAGGATCTGTCCCGGAACAGATATTTCACATTGCGGTAAAACAGATCCTCGGCAATTTCCCCTTGCACAAGTCCCATATCACCTAGCTGTTTCCCCACAGCATCCAGTTTTTTTATGGTCTTCTGAAGCAGCATTTCAGTTTTCTTCTGGAAGTTCTTCATATCCAGAATCTGCTCATCGGTTTTTTTCTGGGACTCTCTGAGTTCCGAAATCTGTTTATCCGTTTTCTTCTGGGAGTCCTTCAGATCCAGAAGCTGCTCGTCGGTTTTTTTCTGGGACTCTTTTAGTTCCAAAACTCCCTGGATGAATATATCCAGATTTCTTTCTATTCGATCTAAGCGGCTTTCGCCTGTGTCTTGCTCTTCCATTTTTTTCACCAATTCTTCATCATCTTGTAAAGCGCTTTCAGATCAGCCCGGCAAAAGGGGATTTCCATGCTGTTTTAAGCTGCTGAACAGGAACATTGAGAAGCGTCCTTTTATCAATTCCCTTTGCTATAAAATCAGATCCGTTGGTGATTTCTCCGATGCAGGCACAGGGCATCCCCTTAAAAATCGTTTCGAATTTTTTCCTGTTTGCAGGGTCAATGGTCACAATGAAGCGGCCCGCAGATTCTGAAAACAGAATCACATCATTCCGACTCACCTGTTCCGCAGGCACTAAGCTCAGATCAACATTCATCCCGATATTGCCGCCCATTGCCACCATTGCGAGATGGACACCCAGCCCGCCGCGATATATTCCATGAACTGAAGCCACAAGCTCCTCTTTTATGGCATGGCACAGCCCCTTATAAACAGGTATGAACTGATCCGGGAAAACTCCGGGAACATTTTTCCCGATATGCCCGAAATGTTCGTAATATTCAGAAGCCCCGAGCTCGTCGCGAGTTGCGCCCAGAACATACACCAGATCGCCCGGTATCTTAGCATCCATGGTGACACATTTGGTAATATCATCAATAACACCGATGCAGGAAAACTGAAGCGTCTCAGGCGCTGAAACTTTATGCGTTTCCCCGTATTTTCCCGGAAGATGGCCGTCAACATACATACTGTCCTTGCCTGACAAAAGAGGAATTTCATAAGCCATACACATATCCCGGAGTGCCCGGCATGAGCGCACCAACTGAGCAGCCTTGAATTTGCCATCCGGATTATTTTCAGGATGATACTGAATATTGGGCCAGCAGAAATTATCCACCCCGCCGATATGTTCCAAATTTCCTCCGACCGCAATCAGTCTGCGAACCGCCTCATCAATCGTACAGCTTGTCATATGATACGCATCAATCACCGAATAAGCAGGAAGCAGCGCCTGAGAAAAAGCAAGCCCTTTCCCCCCAGTTTCAAGTTTCAAGTTTCCAGTTTCAAGTTTCCAGTTTCCAGTTTCAAGTTTCGAAATCACGGCCGCGTCGCTGTTCACATCACGATCCTCACCCACAAGCGGCTTAATCACGCTGGTTCCCTGGACCTCATGATCATATTGCCGGGTGATCCATTCTTTGGAGCAGATATTGGGGCGTGAGAGCATATCCATGAGCAGACGGTCATAATCCCGGGGTTCACTGAGAACAGGCTCGGTCATTCCCCGGTCATGCGGGGAGAGCCACTCCGCATCAAACTCCCACTGGGGAAAACCGGATTTCAGCAGATCAAGATTCACATAAGCACAGGTTTTTCCGTTATAAGTAATATGAAGCTTGCCTGAATCCGCATACGTTCCGATCACCGTACTCTCGACCGCATGTTTTTCAGAAAGCGAAAGAAACCGCTGAATATCTTCGGGTCTTACGGCCACCGTCATACGTTCCTGAGATTCTGAAATCCAGATTTCCCACTGGTCAAGCCCTTCATATTTTAACGGCACTTTTTCCAGCTGAATCTCACACCCGTTGCTGAATAACGCAGATTCTCCGACAGAAGAGGAAAGTCCCCCGCCGCCATTGTCTGTGATAAATTGTATCAGTCCCTCATCCCGGGCTTCCAAAAGAAAATCGTGCATTTTTTTCTGGGTATAGGGGTCGCCGATCTGAACATGACCGGCCGGGGTGTTTTCGGAAAACACCTCGGACGAAGCCGTCACGCCATGAATACCGTCCTTGCCGACCCGTCCCCCGCACATGATCACCATTTCCCCCGGGGACGTTGTTTTCTGTTCCGCGGGTTTGCCGTCCACCGTGGCAGGCATTATCCCCACGGCCGTCACAAAAACCAGGCATTTTCCCATATATCCCTGATGAAAAAGAACCTGACCAAAAGGGGTGGGAATACCGCTCTTGTTGCCGCCATCCCGCACCCCTTCAATCACACCGTCCAGCAGACGCCTCGGATGGAGTTTCGGCCTGAGATCACCGTCATAATCCCGGGGTCCCACACAAAATCCGTAGCTCCCCATAACCAGTTTTGAGCCTTTGCCTGTTCCCAGGGGATCACGATAAACTCCCACAATGCCGGTGATGGCTCCGCCATAAGCTTCCATATTGGACGGAGAATTATGGGTTTCCCCGGTAATCACATAATAATGATCATCGTCAAACCGTCCTGCCCCGGCATTATCCCACAGCACCGACACCACCCACGGCTTTTTTTCTTTTAATTCAAGGGTCGGGGCTTTGATACAGGTTTCAAAAAGATTGTCAACAATCTCAACAGATCCGTCCGCGCCCTCCTTGTAGCGGAACAATCCCTGAAAGGTATTGTGATTGCAATGGTCGCTTCTGGCCTGGGAAATATATTCAAGTTCAATATCCGTAGGCTCGGAAAGGCCCGCAAGGGCACGTTCGGCCTGAACTTTTTTGTCCAGAAAATAAGCCCTGATAATGGGAATATCATTGGGATTCAGCGCCAGGTTCCGCTCATCGCTGATTTTTTTCAGGGTTGCATCGCTGTCAATGGGAACGGATGTCACTGTTGGTTCATGATTGAGGATGACTTTGGGAATGATCATTCCGGTCCCTTTTTTAGGATTCCACTGTTTTTGAGGAATAATCTTCCATTGCTGAATAAGATCATTTGCCAAAAGCTCACCCGCGATCATGTCCGCGTCTTTGGCGGTCAGCCCGTCCCCTTTCAGGCAGTAGCGTTTGGATGTGTAAATGGCTTCATCCGGCCCCGTTTTTATTCCCAGGATATCTTCAACAGCCTCCATGGCCGTACTTCCGGGATTATCTTTCACCCCTGGCCGGTATCCGACCCAGATTGTCCAGTCAAAGTCAACCGGAAGAGGCGCATATGAAGAAATATCTGTGACAGGATTTGTGAAAATTTCAGTTCGGATTTTTTCCAAGTGATCCGCAGACAGGTTCACATCAATGGTAAGCACACGGATGGTGCGGACCTGTGCAAGTTCAATTCCAAAATAGTTTTCTGCCTTTTGGCGGATTCCTTCGCCTTCGGCATCGAAAAGATCGGTTTTAAGCGTTATTTCAAGTTGATATGGCATAGTTTTTATTGATTAAAGATTGAGTTTCGGTTATTTGAATTTGTTTCGGATTTATCCTGTGTATTTTTTTAAAATATAAATAATAAACCTGAAAATCAACCAGAAAGTTGAAATTTTTATACAATCTGTATTGTTTCAGATATTATTCTGAATTTTCAGCGGGGCGGGAATTCTTGCAAAATGCTTCTGATTCTGATACAAAGCAAAAGTAAAGGATCACCGCGGATGAACATTTCGGACGGGGTTGCAAACTCCGTCCGGCAAAAAGGCAAAAAAGTTGAAGGATTGATTTATCATCCAATTCAATTATTCGGGAAAAGCTTGACTATCAAGTATGAAACTGTTCCGAGTTTCAAGTTTCGAGTTCCGAGTTTCAAGTTTCGATTTAGAAAGGAGGGTAAAATGTTTAAAAAAATATTAGCAGCAACAGACCTGATAACAGCTTCTGATGCGCTGGTTTTAACTGCATCGAAAATTGCTGAAAAAGATAATGCAAAACTATGTATCCTTCATGTGCTTGAATCCGCTTCTGTTGAAAATCGTTATCTTGTAAAGCATTTCATAACAGGACAGGAAATTATCGCAGGCCCGGAGTACGAGGAAACCGTCAGGGCGGAACTCAGCAAAACTTATGCTGACATTTTTAATTCCCATACAGATTATGAAATCAGAGTAACCCCTGGTTTTCCCTGGGAGGAAATTCTGAGATGGGCAAGGGAATTAAACACAGATATGATCGTTGTAGGCCCTCATTCCGGAAATGCTGAGGAAAAAGGCGTGGTCAGAGTGGTCGGAAAAATCGGAAGTACGGCAGAAGGCGTTATTACGAGAGAGAACTGTCCGGTGATGATTGTGAATTCATCTGTTTCAAATGAGAAGCTGAGGTTTAAAAGGGTGCTGGTGGGTATTGATTTTTCTAATTCCTGCGAATGTGCGCTCTGTTTTGCGGTCAAACTGGCTCAGAGATACGGCTCAGAACTTTTTCCCTTTCATATGCTGCCAGTGCCTCCCATTCCCAAATATTCCCGGGCAGATTATGAGGCAGATATTCGCACATCAGAGAAGAAATTTGAAAACTTCTGCCATGACTTCCTCGACGGAACAGATCACGAATATAATATATGGGGAGGTGCGTTGCCGCATTTGGAAATTTTAAAATGTGCTGAAAAAAATAATGCGGATCTGATTATAATGGGTTCCCACACTAAGGAAAAGGCCGGGAAATGGTACGCGGGAAGTGTGGTGGAACGGGTCAGCTTCAGAGCGAACTGTCCGGTTATCGTGATCAATGATCCTGAAGTGTTGTTCTCATGGAAGGACAGTCTGACCGAAAAAGTGAGAGCAGACAAGGAGAGGGACAGACGGATCCATGTCTATAGCAAAAATGAATAAGCCAGGGCTAACCCCTCCTGGCTGAAAGCAAAATCACCCTGAAGATCACCGGATATATTTTTTTACCGACTGTGTAAGAAAAAAGATGTTTGTGTGTATCTTAAAATCAAGAGGAAAATTTCAGGGATGCTTATTTAAGCGAAATGAACAACATCGGGTAATATGTAAATTTTTATATTGATCCAAATAAGTTAGTTTCGACTCTCACAATCAGGCGAATGAAAATTTTATTTTCGCATGGCATGACAGCGACGGGTTTATGCGAAAAATAAAATTTTCACACGCCTTCAGGCCCTGTCTTTATGCTGATGTTTATTTAGCTGAAAGTCGTCAGTTTCTCCCTGTGAATTCTCCTTTTTCTACCTCCTGAATACATTCCTCACCCTATTGACGCTTTCCTCCTTTTTATGAGATAAAACAATCAGACAACCGAGAGAGAACACAACATTCGTAAAAAACAAATTTTTTAGAAAGGAGGTCCTCAATGAATCCGATTTTATCTTCTCATGATGATAAAGTGACTGATTTCAAAGACAAATGGAATTCTGGCGTTTCATATCATAACCCAAAACTCGCAACGTCCGAATCACCTGACCATATGGAGTCAGATTTTTCCCTGAATGAGATCATAAACAACTTTTTTCCCAAACCAGATCAGTCTTCCTCCGAGTTATGCAGTAACGAAGAGAGGAGTGAAGATAAGTTTGCTCAGATCATTTACCTGAGGCCTTGGAAGTACGATCATAAAAAACTGGCTTCGCAGGTGCAGGACCTTCTTAACTGTCTGGCTCCGTTTACTTCAATAATTAATCTGAAAGGCTTGGAACGCTATGTTACCTATCTGAAAAAACAGCCTGCTCTGGCGGACCTGCCCTTTGATCTCTGTCCTGAAGTGATTCAGGGTGTCATCAACCAGGGGCTGCTTTGGCCTGATCCCGGGACATCTGTTCTCTTACATGCGGACCCCAAGCTCCCCTATTTTCTTAAAACCAGTCTTTATATGTTTGAGCGAAGCGAAAAACGCCAAGGTGTGGAAACCGCGTTTCGGGAATATTACGAGGACCTTGCGGTTGTCATGTATCAACTGATGGAATCGAACAAGGAAGATGAAAAAGAACTGGGAGAATTCCTGATCAGACCGGAATATGAAAATTTTGTCACCGCGCTGGAACTGTCGCTGAATGCCCGTGTATCCGTGATCAATATCTACAGATTGCTTTCCAATTACCTGAAGGCAAATGAAAATCATGAATCCGCACTTGCCTTGGGAAAAATGGTGCTGGACGGGCTGAACAGCTATCCCCGGGAGAAGTTAAGCGGCTCGTCCGGGGCTGAATTCGTTGCCATTGCGGATGATATTGCAAGGGATCAGTTGGCTGCTGAACAGTATTCGGAAGCGGAACGATCTTATCAGACAGCATTGGCAATCTGGTTGCAGAACCAAGACTGTGACGCGGATCAGATCAGACGAAAAAGCAGCTCCATTTATCATCAGCTGGGGAGAGTGGCCCTGGAACAGTGTCAGTGGGAGCGGGCCAGGGAATATTTTCTGAAGTCCCTGGAAATTTCTAAAAAATACAATGATCTGAGGGAAATGCCTGCCACATTGCGCAACCTGCATCGTTTATGGAAAGAAAGCGGGGATGAGGAACTGCCTGGCGATATTGCAATGGTTTTAGGATGGAATGCATGATCATGGTCTGCCTTACTCAAATTCAATGATCAAGTTTCTTGACCCGATTCGGACAAAAAGCAAATCACGTCGGGTCGGGAAAGCCCCTCGGGGGCGGCATATTTGCAGCAGCAGATTTGCAGGCCCCCGCCAGGCCCATATGCATCAGGCTAAGAATGCGGGACGGCTGCCGGACGGGGTTTGCAACCCCGTCCGAAACGTTTGCGGGCGGCGATTCGGAAAATATTCCGGACGGGGTTGCAAACCCCGTCCGGCAAAATAATTCCGAACGGATCCGGAGTGCAAAAATTTTATTTTTGCGCCTGCAATTCCGAACGGATCCGGAGTGCAAAAATTTTATTTTTGCGCCTGCAATTCCGAACGGATCCGGAGTGCAAAAATTTTATTTTTGCGCCTGCAATTCCGAACGGATCCGGAGTGCAAAAATTTTATTTTTGCGCCTGCGAAAAAGCATTTTTCGCACTCCGGAGAAAACACCGGAAAACTCGCTTACGCCTAAGTCAACAGTATTGACTGCGGGGCTTTCCCGGTCTCCCCTGAATCCGTTATAATCAGAATAAACGCTCATGAAAAAGCCGGGTTTTTCGCCCCCTGGTCATAAAAATATTTTGGGTGTGTCCCACCTTTTACACATCCGAAAAAATCAGCCACAGAGACACAAAGGAACCGCAAAGAGACTTCGTGAAACTTTGTGTCTTCGTGCCTTCGTGGCAAAAAAACCGGATGGGTCCCGCCTTTTATCCAAAAAAATCAGCCACAGAGACACAGAGGAACCGCAAAGAGACTTCGTGAGACTTTGTGTCTTCGTGCCTTCGTGGCAAAAAAACCGGATGGGTCCCGCCTTTCACACATAAAACCTGTCCTTGTGTAAAAGGTGGGACCCACCCAATATTTTCGGATAAAAAACCCGGCTTTTCAGAATGTATTTTCACGGTAAGAATTAAAGAGCCTTCCTGATTTTTAACTCTCAATTATCTGATATTAAATATTATAATATCACACTGACATGAATCTGACAGTGTCGGAAAATTTTACACTGAATTGTATAATATCCTAAAATTAAAAATAATTTTTTTAAAAAAATAACATAGGGACGATAAAAACAATTTTATACGTTTAACTTGTTGAAGCAAAACGCTATAATTTATTTTATGCCGTTTCTGTGTCTGTTGTTTTTTTCAATCTCTGACGAAAAAAGTGTCAAGTTTTCCGACACCTTTTTTGTTGTTTTTTACTCCTGCCAGTTCCTTAAAAAAATATTTTTTATTTTAATTTCAGATTGTTAATAAATAAAACAGTTTTTAAAGACAGAAAAAAGGTGTCGGAAAATTTTATACCAGTCCTGTGAAAATAGCTTTGGCTATTAACCAGTTCTTAAAATATCAATAAGTTATAAATATTGGCATAATTTTTGCACAATAAAATATTATCGGGAGTTGACCATTTCAAATCGCATCTGTCTGACAATGCTGACTTTCTGGTTTCTTTTATTGAAAGATAAGAAAAACTCCGGAAATCATGTCCGGCCAGATTGAAATCATACAAATTTGTTATGTATTGATCCTAAAAAATACATAATTGAAACATGCTCTTTTGGTCTTAATTTGTTGTTTTATTAAGTAATAGCAAATGATTATAAATTAGAAACAAGCTGTTTCTTACATTATGGCATGATCTTTGCTTTACTATCAGGGTAAGAGGATAGCAGTGATTCGATGTGATTTGGAAAATTCTCAGCCGCCTGATAGTTCGCGAGTTTTTTAACTCATATGTAAGAAAAAAAAATTTAGGGTGTATATTAAATTTAAAGGGGAAGTGATCGGGCTTTGAACATTTTTTTTAATAACCACAAGATGTAACAATGTGAAAAGCACATATCAGCTCCCTGAACACTCAGGTCATCCGTCGCGAAGAGTGTTTCTGGGTGGTGTTCTAAAACTGGACTTGATCCGATATTTGCTAAATTGATTCAATGCCTTAAAAAAATTAAGTCCAGTTTTAGAACACTACCTGTTTCTGAAACAATTTTTCTTGGTCAGTTTTTTATGAAACAACAATTTGATTTTTTTAAAGGGTAAGTACCCGGGCAAAAATTTCTCGGCATTTTTATGCAAATCTCATTTCAGGTTTAAGAGATTCCGCGAATCATTCTGCCCTGAAACATATATCCTGGTGCTTATATGCGGTATTTACAATGAAAGATGATGCTCTGCCTTATCTAAAAAAGAATTGGTTTATTCATGATGCAGGCCAGGTGAGTTTGAGAGAAAAAATTAAAGGGATTCATTTTATGTGTCGGAGACGGAATATTTTTTAACGCACAAATAACCCATACATAGGTAGAATTTTACCACCCTTAAATACGCTTCTCACCCCATTGACTCACCCCTCCTCTTTATGAAATAAAACAATCAAGGCTAACTAGACAAAGCCCCGAACGGGTTCCTTGCAGATTCAGGAATCAATTTCAGGGCTCTGTCAGGCTAATTTTCGCTATAACTTGTCCGTTATGAGGATATATTAGCGTTAACCAATCAGATTTGTTGGTTTTTTCAGAAAGGAGGTCTGAAAATGAAATATCCGATTGTATCACTCCCTGAGCCGAACCCAAGCGAATTCTCCCATGTGTGGAATGTAGCTCTTCCTCATCATCACCCCTCAGTGCCGTTGAGCGAAAAACACGCACCCGAGCGTTTTAATCCTTTTCTGGGTGAGATCGTAAGTAATGTTTTTTCCGAATCAATCCGCTGGCCCCACTCGGAGTTGGAAAGGAACAGAGGATTTTTCAACCAGGTTATTTATCTGGACCACTGGAAGATCGCTCGAAATAACCTGTTTTCGGAAATACAGGACCTTCTCTGCTGCCTGGCACCTTTTGCCTCGTTTATCAATATGAAAGGTCTGGGAAGCTATATCAGATATCTGAAAGAGCAGCCCGCTCTGGCTAATCTGCCGTTTCATCTGTGGGAAGACATCATTCAGGAAGCAATGAACCGCGGACTGTTTTCACCTGTTTCTCATATGCCTGTTTTCTTACAGCTGGATCCGATTTTTCCTTTTTTTCTCAAAACCCGGCTTTACGCGTTTGAACGAAAAGAAAAACGCATGGCCGTGGAAACCGCGTTTCGAGAATATTATGACAGTTTGGCTGAGGCTGTGTATGGTATTATGAAATCGAATCACACAGATAAAAAAGCACTGGGAAACACCCTCGTCAAACCGGAATACGAGAATCTGGTCACGGCCCTGTATTTTGCTCTGGATGCCCATGAGTCGGTTCTTTCTATCTACAGAACGCTCTCTGACTATCTTGATGTTACGCAGGACCACGAATTACAGCTCAGACTGGGGGATATGGTGCTGACAGGACTGAAAGACTATCCCCGGGAAAAACTGAATGGAAAATTGGGTTCTGAGTTTGTTGTTATTGTTGATGATATTGCCAGACACCAGTTGTTCCTCGGGCGATATTCGGAAGCAGAACGCTCCTATCAGGCGGCATTGAATATCTGGTTGCAGAATGAGGACTATGACGCGGCCATGATCCGGAAGAAAAGCGGCACGATTTATCATCAGCTGGGAAGAGTTGCACAGGAACAGCGTGAGTGGAAACGGGCAGGGGAATACTTTCTGAAGGATTTGGAAATCACAAAGGAATTCAACGACCTGAAGGGGATGACCACCACATTGCGCAACCTGCGGCGTTTATGGAAAGAGAGCGGCGATGAAAAACTTCCGGAAGCAATTGCAGAGGTTTTGGGATGGAAAGTAAAAGCGTAATCAGAATGTTTTATCATCATCATATCATCAGGAGGCGGTTCAGGAACCGCCTCTTATACGTTCTGATTTTATTCTTAGCCCCTCGCCCCTCGCCCCTCGCCCCTCGCCCCTCGCCCCTCGCCCCTCGCCCCTCGCCCCTATTCCATTTCATCCTCATCCTCACCTGATTCTCGGATTGCTATTTTCGCGTGAGGCAGATTCCAGGCGTTTTGTTTACAGGCATGAACGCAGAATTTATATATATCCTTTTGAATTTTTTCGTAAAGCGGGGCCACTTCTCCGGAAAAATAAGCACTGATTTCAAGTTCCAAAGCTGAGGGGGTGGTTTCTTTGAAATCAACAGTGAGATCAGTCATATAATTCCCATAATTTTCCTTTCTGAACGATTCTTCCATTGTTTTTTTCATTGTTTCGGGGAGTTCATCGGTGATGATGAACAGATGGTCATAGGAAACTCCGAACGTCACTTTCAGGCGGAAGTTTTCGGAAATATTGAGCGGGTTTAATCTCAGAAAGTCTTCTGTGAGATAGCTTTTGTTTGCACCGCTGAGAAGCACAAGTCTCACTGTCTCATGGGTCTGGGTCCTCATCTGCGCGCGGGTTCCGTCAGACAGAACAACCCAGTCCCCTTCTTTGCAGGGAAACCAGCGTTCATCTTTATGACAGGGATATGAAACCATTTCTGTAAGTTTATGCAGCGGAAGTTTGATCTGACTTTTTAACAGAGGATTTTCCAAGTCAGTATAAAAATTCAAACATGTCACCTTCCAGGGAACACCGCCGTAAATCAGCCGTTCATTTTCTCTGACCGGGCCCAGGTTTAACAAAAGTTTGATCTGGTTCCAGAACCGGGGGATATTTTCCTTGGCTGTCCATAAAAAACCTATGGTAAAGATAAGAATGAGGGTGAGAAGCACCCAGTCACCAAAAACATAAAGCACAGCCAGGGATGCAAACAGGGCACCCGCGGTCCCTACAAAATAATAAATAACATCGAAGAGCCGAATGTAAAATGTGCGTTCTTTCACTGGTTTCAGCTTGTAAATTCCCTGATGAGTCAGGCGAAAAACCACAAAAACTGTAAAAAAGGCAATGAATGAAAGAAGGATATTTTTTCCTCTGGTTTTAAAAAAATTTTTCAAAGCCCCCTGGGCAGAATCCAGGAGAGGCTTTTCATCTTTGGTCAGTTCCTCCAACTGTAATCTGTTGGCGATTAACTGATTGGCAATCTGATGTTCTTTGTCCCTCCAGTCCGCTTCCATTTCCTTCAGTTCTTTTATGAGATATTCATCTTCAGTTTCACGCTTAATTAACTGTATGTTTTTAATTATTTTTTTTGCTATAGGAAGTGTGTTTTCATAATGAGCGATATCACTGCGAAGTTTCTGTATCTGACGAGGCCGGGATGTCATACTTTTGAGTTCCTGGATCACTGGCTGCAAAAGATCTGAAACCTCTTCCTCCCATTTGAAAGCTGTCTCTGACTTTTGCTCAAAGGCTGATAAATTAATACCTGCAATGACTTTGCCGAAGTTTGTTCGCAGACTCTTCAAATGTTCATTTAGCCGCTCAGTTTCTTCCTTAATAGCAGCTTTCTCACTTTCCTGTTCCGCTGCTTTAAATTCCTTTTCACTGTCACTGAGCCGCTGCTTTAAAATATTGATGTCATGAATCATTGATTCAAGGGTGGTGACAATATGCTTTCTTTCTCTTTTTACTTTATCTTCAGGTGTTTCAGCCTCCTGAATCTCTTCTTCAGATATTTTGTTTTTTTCAGCCTCCTCACCTTCCACTTGAATTGCTTCAAGGAGAACTTTTGTTTTTTTTCTTTCCGCCCTGTTATCTGTTGGCACGCCAAATACAGAATTACATATGAAAAGCTGTGAAAAAATAATAAAAATGATAAAAACAGGTGACATCCTCAATTTCAGCATTCCTTAATTTCCTTTCGTCGCATTTTTAAAATGAAAATGATATTGGCTCATTGTCAGGCTTGTCGTCCATTTTTGCCCGAATTTCCGATTGGATAACATAATGAGATACAGACTTCAATACTTCCTTGAAAAAAATTGATGTTTGTCTGACGGCATGATTAAGCGGAGAGCAAATCTGATGATCGAAAAGTTTCAGCAGATCGAAAAAAAAATTCCTGATCTCTCGATAATCAAGTTTTTGATCCGGGTCGAACAAAAAGCCTGTCATTCCTGCGAAATGTCATTCCTGTGAAAGCAGGAATCTGTTTTCTGCTGGTTTTACGAATCCGGAGACAGTGGATTCCTGCTTTCGCAGGAATGACAGAAAAAAACTTGATTATCGGATGATCTGCTGATTCTGTTTTGCCAAAAAAGCAGAAAATCGGGTTGCTCTGTTTTTGCACGCGGGAAGAGATTCTCAATCTGCTGAATTTGAAATCCGCGTGAGAATTTCCGCTCAAAAAAAAGAGTTCTGAAGACAACAGAACATTTTTGATCTGGCAATATTGATATTTCCTATGCAACACATCTGACTTATAGAAATAATCAAATTGACAAAATTTCGCATCCATAATATCAAATCGTTTTTTTAAAAAAAAAGGGACTTTTCTCAAAATTCCGATTTTTTTCTCACAGATAATCCGTATAATTTCATTATCTGTGGACAGCACAAAAAGATGAGCCGTAAATAACTTCGGGTTTTTCCCGCGGGGGAACACTTCGTCCGGACAGAAAACCCGGGTTTCTCCGCTGTCCCTCGCACAGCCCGGAAATTTTTCGATCTGATGATACTTGATGATCAAATTTTTTTGTCATCCCTTTGAAAGCAAGAATGACGGGATTTTGTCGAAATCAGCTCAGAAAATTGATCATCGGAAGATAAAAAGACACAAGGAGACAAAGATGTTTAAAAATTTTTTTGCGACCCGATGGGGCATAGTCGCGACAGGCGCTGTGATCGGCATGTTAGCCGCGATTCTTCAAAAACTGGGCAATCCCGGCAATATGGGGATTTGTGTGGCCTGTTTTGAGCGGGATATCTCAGGTGCCCTCGGGTTGCACCGTGCGGGAGTGGTTCAGTATATGCGGCCCGAAGTCATGGGATTTGTTATCGGTTCTCTGATTGCTGCCTATGTTTTCAAAGAATTTCGTCCCAGAGGCGGTTCTGCCCCTATTGTAAGATTTGTGCTGGGTATTTTTGCCATGATTGGCGCATTGGTATTTCTGGGATGCCCCTGGCGGGCAATGCTGCGTCTGGGCGGAGGCGATCTGAACGCGGTTGTCGGCTTGCTCGGACTTGTCGGAGGGATTTGGATCGGTACAATTTTCTTTAAAAATGGTTACAATTTAGGGCGCAGTCAGAAAGCTGAGACGTCGGCAGGCTGGATACTGCCGTTGATTATGACAGGATTTCTCGCACTGCCACTTATTTTTCCACAGGTCACCGGGGAGGCGAAAAGCGGCGTTCTTTTTTACAGTCTCAAAGGCCCCGGAGCGATGCATGCCCCTTTGTTTATTTCCCTGATAATAGGGATCGGCATCGGTTTTATTGCTCAGAGAAGCCGATTCTGCACCATGGGCGCGTTCAGAGATCTGATGTTGTTTAAACAGACGCATTTGTTCTCCGGTGTGGCAGCGCTGATTGTCGCCTCATTCATTACCAATCTGATTCTGGGACAGTTTCATCCGGGGTTTGCCAAACAACCTGTATCTCATACCATGCACATCTGGAATTTTGCGGGCATGGTCCTGGCCGGACTTGCATTTGCCCTGGCAGGCGGATGTCCCGGACGGCAACTGTTTTTGTCAGGAGAGGGGGACGGGGACGCGGCGATTTTTGTTATGGGAATGATTGTGGGAGCCGCGTTTGCCCATAATTTCAGTCTGGCGAGTTCGCCCAAAGGCGTGGGACCTCACGGAATCGCCGCGGTAATTATCGGGCTTGTTGTCTGTGTTTTTATTGGTGCCACAATACGAAAAAAACAATGAGAGGAGAAACTATTATGAGTGAAATGATTGATGCGAGGGGGCTGTCATGCCCTCAGCCTGTTCTGATGTTCATGGAGGCATCAAAGAAAACAGATAAAGACGAAATCGTAGTATGGGTGGATACGGACGCGTCAAAAGAAAATGTGAGCAGAGCCGCGGAAAGCAAGGGCTGGGAAGTCAAAAATATTCAGGAAAATAATTTGGAATATCAGATCACTCTGACAAGGAATTAGCATTGTCTTTTTTAAATTTTTTCAAGCGTAAACACTCTGTTCAGAAAGCCTCTCAGAACTGGGACAGGGGGATTCTGGTGTTTGAAAACACGAGCGAAGTTATCCGTGCTGAAAACATACTAAAAAAGGAGGGATGGGATATCCGGGTCATGGGGCCTCCTCCTGAAATCCGGAATGGCTGCGATTTGGTGATTGAATTTCCACTTATTGAAGAACTGAATATTCTGAGACTACTCCGAAAAACAGGCCCGTACCCTTTGGAAACAGTTCCGGTCAACAGCCCTCTGTTGCAGCCTGTGGATATTTTTCAGGTGAAAGATTTCGGACAGTATCTGATGGTTCGGGCCGCCAATATGAAGCTCACGATTGATAAGGAAACACAAGTCATCGTCAATATTTCCGGCGGAGGCTGTCCTGATGTTCCATATCTGGCATGGCAAATGGTCGGAATACCGCTTTCCCAGGCCCCTGCTCCGAGAGACATCGGACATACCCTTTGCGGATATGCTCTCCAACTTGCCTGTGAGGAAATGAAGCGTTTAATTGAAAATTGAGAATTGGGAATTTAAAATTGAGAATTGAGATCACAAATCGCAAATGACAAATGACAAATCACAGATCACAAATCACAAATCACAAATAAGGAGACGACAGACTCATGGTTGCCATCGTAGGCACTGTTCCAGATGAAAATTTTCCCCTTGTGGCCGGGGAAGTCTCTTTGAAAGGCGACCGGATTTGCATTCAGAACGAGTCTGTTCCTGTAAACCGGGGAACGCCTGCATTGCTGGCCGCTGCAATAAAAACAAGCGAAGTGTCAGGACAATCTCTGCCGTTCGGATTTCTGGTGGGAGATACAGGACGGGGCACCGGGAGCAGACGGCTTTATGAATATTTGGAAAAGCGTGTGTGCGACTTTGAATTTAAAACCATTGCGTTTCATTATCTGCAACCGGATGTGGATTGGCATAACCGTGTTCTGTTCGCCATTCAGGAGATGAGACCGCAGCCCCTGCTGATTGCGGATGCCGGATTCATGTACGCGGCAAAAATGAGCGGGCAATCCGAAGCCTATGATCTCTTTACTCCGGATGCCGGAGAACTGGCTTTTCTGGCAGATGAGGAAGCTCCCCATCCTTTTTATACCCGGGGTTTTATTCTCCATGAGGAAAATCATGTGCCGGAACTGATTGCCCGTGCTTATGCGCACAAAAACGCTGCAAAACATCTTCTGATAAAGGGAAAAAAAGATTATATCGTGAGCCGACAAAATATTCTGGAAACCGTTGACAGTCCCGTGGCAAAAACAATGGAGACAATTGGCGGCACAGGAGACACGCTTACGGGCATCGTTACGATGCTGGCGGGATCAGGCATGGAAATCAGCAACGCGTGCGTTATTGCCGCACGGGTCAACCGTCTCGCCGGATACAATTCGAATCCCACACCTGCCACACAGATTTCAGATATTATATCACACATTTCAAATTCATTAGAACTGGACAGTAGAAAGTTCTGGCTAGTAAACTAAGTAATTCACAACCGGACAGTAATATGTTTATACCTATATATATGGCGTCATGCGGCAAGGTCGGACGAAGTCTCACGACCTCTCCCCCGTATCATCCGCAAAGTTCGGTCAGCCGGAACTTTGCAGGAAGAAGACAGGAACTCCGCCTGAATGACACTCCGCACAACCCCCTCCGAGGGACAGTCGGAGGAAGCTGTTCTCAGCCACCCCTCATATTTTTCCAGCACCTCGGAACCCCGGGTCAGGGAAAGATACTGAAGAAGTCCGAGGGCGATTCCGGAAAGATTGACAAAACGTTCAATGGCTTCAAGGGTGAGATCAAATTTTTTCCTTTCAGTCTCACTGAGACGGCAGAGCCAAATCTTCTCTCCCCTGCCGACATCGGGAAAAGCTTTTGTCCAAAAATGATAGCAGAATCCTCCGATGAGATGCTTCAGCGTCCGAAACATGTTTTCCACTTTGGGGCGATAACAATAAATCGTGATAA
Organism: Desulfonema magnum; assembly: GCF_017377395.1. Taxonomy (GTDB): domain Bacteria; phylum Desulfobacterota; class Desulfobacteria; order Desulfobacterales; family 4be13; genus Desulfonema_C; species Desulfonema_C magnum. The sequence goes on from NZ_CP061800.1 coordinate 4,334,010, forward strand.
TCTGTCCGCCGGAGAGTGTCAGATCGGAACACATCAGTATGTAGCGGTCATCTCCGTCGATAATGAAAACAAAACGAATGATATCTCTGACCGGTTTCCAAAAAAGATCCCATGTGAAATATCTGACGGTTCTGAGGTTTCCGGAAATCATCACTTCCGTTTCTCCGAACCACTCGGAGAAACCGAAGACTTTTGCGAGGCTCACCTTGTCTTTTTCCTGAAATTTCTTCTCCGAACTGTTTTCGGGAACAAGGTATCCCACATAATTATTCTTCGCACGCGTAATAAGATGGACAGACTGTTCGCCTTTTTCGTTAACGGCTTCTTTAAAAGTCAGAAAAGCGGGACCTGTGGAGAAGTAAGCGTCGAGAGCGACGTAACACGGAAATCCTGTATCTTCGGCTGTCCGGATGACAAGATTCGCCATCCGGGTCACTATGGTCGGATCCCCTCCGATTTTTATGTCATGGCGTCTTGCACCGACACCCTCATGAATCTGTCCGTGAAGCGGAAGACAGAAGGATTTTTCGGGGCGGCCGACAAGGATGCCCGCATATCCGAAGTGATGTCCGCGTATGTATTCGCCTTTGCCGCTGTTCTCCGAATCCTGATGCAGGGATTTCACGCCGGGCATCTTCGACGATTCCTTCGTTATTTTTATGCCGTCTCCGATGAGAAGGGGACGTCCGCCGAATGTGATGAGAGGATACCGGCTGACGGCTGTCCGTATCCAATGGCTCATAAGCTCCTCCGAGTCCCACGAGGAAGCCCGGAAAAAGCGCAGCATCGGGTCATAACATGCCGGGTCGAGCATAAGCCACCGGATAATACTGCATATTCCGTGATGGTCAAATCGAATTATAAGACCGAAAATAACAATCGAAAACCAGGAAAAAGCGGCCTCACGGGAAAAGCAGCTGCGGAATTCCGATATGACGGATTCAATAATGCTGATCATGATAAAAACTCCTTTTATAATTGAATTTTGTTTTGCTATTATGATCAGAATATAATATAGTTTCACAAAAAAATCCACCTATTTTTTTGTGAATTACTCAATTTACTAGCCAGAACTTTCTACTGTCCAGATTAGAAGATATGATTCCAGTATAAGCGACAGGCTTTAAGATAATGTTTGTACTCCAGACAATCTTTTTCTTAAAATCTATATCTCATTCAACAGCTTTGCTTACTCATACTGACTTCCCCCATTCTTCGGGTTTCTTTGCCAGACCGGACCTGACCGGATTCAGTTCCACATATCTTGCACAGGCCAGAAGATATTTCTCATCCATGATAAAAGATGCGAACCTTCCCTGCCATAAATGTCCCCGCCATCCTTCTCGAAAATTAATCCGTCTTATATACCGTCTGTGTGCTTCGCCGACCGCAAGGTTCAGGCCGTCTTTTGTTTCAGGCACAGCTATCAGATGAATGTGGTTCGGCATAAGACAGTATGCCCATATATCAACCTGATACTTCTCCACACCATTCCGACATCAGCTCTGAGTATGCCTGATAATCTTCATCACTGAAAAATGTCTGCTGCCGCCTGTTTCCTCTCTGCGTAACATGATGCGGAATCCCGGGTGCCACTGCTCTTGCTATTCGTGCCATACCTATAGATAAATCATATGCTCCGGTTTTTGTCAATAATTAAGGAGTGAAACAGGCTCTAAAACAGGTGTTTTCAGGGCCTATGTCGCACTTTTCGGTATCAGAAAGAGCGTTATAGGATCCTGAAATTTTTTCCTATATCGCACTTTTTGGCCCTGAAAAGTGCGATATAGGCCCGATTTCAGGCCAAAATAAGCAGGTAATTCGTCTGATATTAAATACTTGCCACGGCCCGACCCCGTATACTTTTACTTTTGTCCGCCCCGCCCGGCTCCGTGTCTCACGCCAGGCAGAGCCTGTCCGTATGCGTTCCCAGGCAGGAGCCTGGGAACGAGTAAAAGATCGTCGTAAGTGTAACTCACGGCTCTCCCGGAATGAATTTCCTCGACACGCTGGCGGTTGCCCGCCGGGCCGAGTGTGTAAACATATCCCGAAATCAGATCGCCCGCCGCATTCCGGTTTTCGAGTCTTATGAGCCGGTTCAGGCGGTCATACATATACTCCGCAACTGTGCCGTTCGGATATGTCACGCTCTTCCGGTTGCCGACCCTGTCGTAGGTGTATGTCGTCAGGCCGCCGTCGGAGCCGGTCACCGTTTTCAGGCGGTTCAGAACATCATAAGCGTAATTCGTCGTGCCTGACGGAACGGTCACGGAAGTCCTGTTTCCCGCATTGTCTTAAGTGTAGCTTATCTTCGTATTGTCGGGATTCGTGACCTCTTTCAGCCGATCTCTGAGATCATAAACGTAAGCTGTCGTTCCCCGCACATCAGTCACGGTTTCCCGCTGACCTGTCGGCGTGTATGTGAACGACACCTCCGAATCATCGGGATACGTCTTTTTCAGAAGCCGGTTATTCTCATCATACTCATAAACGATATTGTCATTGTTGAAATCCGCCCTCTCCGTGACGTTCCCGTTCGGATCATGGACAAAGCTTTTACTCGTTACGAGGCTCCGCCTCGTAACGCATAACGTGAGGCGCTGCCTCATTCGCATCGAAATTGAGAAAGAAGATAAGGGGCGCAGGGTGGGGGATTTGTGAGTTCCGGAATCATCGCACAGAACATGGTAAGCATATCTGAATGATTAACAAATTGAACATATTGAAGGATATGACAATGAAAAGAAAATTTTTTGTTTTTATTGAAAAAGATGAAGACGGATTCGGTAATGTTCTAAAAGTGGAGCTGAATTTTTTAACCCTCTGAATCAATTTGGCAAATATCGGAACAAGTCCAGTTTTAGAACACCACCGACGGATTCTTTGTCGGAGAAGTTTGCAGGCTGCCCGGTGGGTTGCGCTTCGCTCCACCCACCCTACGTTTTTTTGAATCGGGTCTGTTATTTATTTGGAACTCCCTAAAATGTAAGTTCGGCACTCCTTTTGGTTTCCCTCCGGAGTGCCAAACTTACAGTTTGGCAAGAATACCATTGCAGATTTTTATTCCGTTCTCAGACCTGCAAGTCGTTGTAACATCAGAATCAGTTCTTCTACTCCTACCCTTCCGTCTCCGTTGACATCTCCGCCGATACAAACATCATCCTCACCCATTCCAACGGCCACTTTGAACGCCATTATGGGGCCTCTCATTCCGATGATTTCAAGACAGGCCGTATTCGTTGCCGGGCAATAAGTGGCGTTTTCTTCCGTGCATTTTGTGGGACTCGGAGGACATTCGGTTTCAAGTCTCGGACACCAGGTTTCATGTTCCGGACACTCCGTGCGAATCTGCGGACATCGGGTTTCTTCCTTGGGGCATTGGGTCTGAATCACCGGGCAGTTGGTCTCATCCTTTGGACAGCGGGTCGCAACTTCAGGACATTCGGTATAAGTCAGCGGGCAAATCGTCTCACTTGGTTCGCAGTCAATGGGAGGCTGGAGACATTCTGTCTGCGGACACCAGGTTTTTAACTCGGAACAGTTGGTCACCAGCTGAGGACACCGGGTCTCGCTCTTAGGACATGCAGTCAGAATCAGCGGACACGCGGTATCTGTTGCCGGACAAATCGTGGTTCCCTGCTGGCATTCAGTAAAGCTCGGGGGACATTCCGTGTCAAGCCGGGGACACCGGGTTTCAGCTTCAGGACACTCCGTGTGAATCAGCGGACACCGGGTTTCCTCCTTCGGGCATGTGGTCAGAATTTCAGCGCACTCTGTAACTGCGGCCGGACAAATCGTGGTTCCCTGCTGGCATTGGGTCAGGACCGGAGGACACTCGGTTTCCTGCTGCGGACACCGGGTTTCAGTTTCAGGACACCAGGTCATCAGATGCGGGCATTCTGTGTCGCTGACAGGAGAGATAGTGGGAGCGGAACATACATTCGGCGTCAGGGGGCATTCTGTTTCAATTTCAGGGCAGTTGGTTTTATACTCCGGACACTTGGTAAGTGTTCTCGGACAGACCGTGTCGGCCTGGTAACATTCGGTCGTCATCTCAGGACATTTGGTATCCTCCATCGGGTAAAACGTAGGAACACACGCGGTTATATTCAGGGGACAGTCCGTGGGAATCTCAGGGCATCGGGTTTTATCCTCGGGGCAGTATGTCTTATACTGAGGACAAAAAGTTTTGTACTGGGGGCAACGAGTTTCCGTTTTGGGACACCGGGTTTCAACATTGGGGCACTCGGTCTCTGCTGCCGGACACAGGGTGAACGTATTCGGGGTGCATTCGGTCAGAATCGGAGGACATTCCGTTGGCAATTCAGGGCATTTGGTTTTAGTCTGCGGACATTCGGTATCCACCACCGGGCAAAGGGTATGCGCTTCTGCTGTACACGCCGTAGGCTCCTGAGGACATTCGGTATCTGCCACCGGGCAGACCGTGAACACTTCATTGCCAGTGCATTCGGTAAAACTGAGAGGACATTTGGTCGGAAGAACAGGACAGCGCGTGTCATCCCGGGGACACCAGGTTTCGTAGTTGGGGCAATAGGTGTGGTCTTCATCCGTACACAAGGTAATTTTCAGCGGACACTGGGTTTCAGCCACCGGGCAAACCGTGGGAACGTCGCTGATACACTGGGTGATACTCGGAGGACATTCCGTCTGAATCACAGGACACAGGGTTTCATGTCTGGCACACAAAGTTTCATGTTGAGGACACCAGGTATTTGTCTGTGAGCAATAGGTCAGCTTCCCGGGACATTGCGTGACGCCTCCGGGCCAGATCGTGGGACACGCCACATCGGAGCTTATGGGACATCCGGTATGCACATCTTCGCTACAGTCGGTCAGCGTGGGAGGACATTTGGTCGGAACATCAGGACACCGGGTTTCATACTGAGGACACCAGGTTCGGATCTCAGGGCACTCTGTCTGAAATTCAGGGCATTTGGTTTCATACTGGGGACACCAGGTTCGGATCTCAGGACAACGGGTTTCGTACTTGGGACACCAGGTTTCGCGCTGGGGACATTCAGTATCCGTGACCGGACAAATTGTTTCCCCCTGCTCGCATTCGGTCAGTGTCGGGGGGCACTCCGTGGGAAAGACAGGACACCGGGTTTCATATTCCGGACACTCGGTTTCCACCTGAGAACACTCCGTATCAATAACAGGACAGAGGGTGGGCGCGGGACATTTGGTGGGTGTTAACGGACATTCTGTCGGAATTTCAGGGCATTTGGTGTATTCAGCCACAGGACAATAGGTTTTTATCTCAGGACACTGGGTTTTTATCTCGGGGCACGCTGTCTTAGCCTGAGAACAGAGTGTAATCGTCTCGGGAAAGATGGTGGGAACACAGGTGCCGAAAAGAACAGGACATTTGGTAGGTACCGCGGGGCATCTGGTTTTCACTCTGGGACACGCGGTATTCAGCACAGGACAGACCGTATTGGCAACAGGACAGACGGTGTTAACTCCGGAGCAGAGGGTCGGCTTGGCAAAGCAGTTGGTGATATCTGTGGCACAAATCGTGTCTGTCTGGGAACAAACTGTGTCCGAGGCCGGATAAATGGTCGGTTCATCCCAGGTAATAAACATGAGATAATCTTCGGTTTCGCCGTATTTGTAGGCTGAATCAGGGCCTCGTCCGTCTCCGGGATCAGGGGCAGGTTCGTCGCTTAATGTGATTCGCATCCACATTCTCCGATGGTCTTCCATAAACTGAGTGGTCGCATGAAAAGGCGGCGCGTCCAGTATCTGGAAACCATGGACATCTGAAATTTCATGATTTTGCACTGCCCATTCAGGAACTTGGATAACATTTCCGTCTTCTGATGTGCATTCAAGCGTGTCTTCCCAATCGCCATCCTGATTAAAGTCGAACCAGACATTGACATACAATTTATCAAAACGCATTCCCGCTGTGACATTGACTGAATATGACAGGGAAGGATTCATCTTACCGCAGCGGGGCAGCCGGATGCTCTTCACATTAATACAGTCGTCAGCTCTGTCCTGGTCGGCCGCGTTGATCATCGGGTCAATGTTGGTAATGCCATCCTCATCAGGAAGCAGATCAGCGTCTCTTTCCGCAGTGGAACGGTCTCCTAACCAGACCACTTTTGTGTTACGATGCTTGGGCCCGGGAATACCTTCTGGGTCATCATAAACCGTTGGAAAACGAGCAACAACGTGACCGGGGTATGTCGTCATTTTGACACCGACATGGTTGGTGCTATCCGGAGCATCCCCGAGGTCAGATGTGACGTTGCAATGGGTCAGATCCCCGGAACATTCAGTGTATTTCTCCGGGCACTCGGTGACAGCATCAGCAGGCAAGATCGTGGGACATATCGCAGGGTCATCAGGATGGGGGCATTGTGTAAGAATGAGAGGACATGCGGTGATGCCTCCGGGCCAGATGGTAGGACAGGTGTTTGGATTAGCCCGGGGACATTGGGTGACAACAAAAGGACATTGGGTGACAACAGCCGCTGGCCAGATTGTGGGACATGCAGCAGGGTCTTCAGGGTGAGGACACTGGGTATCCACACGAGGACATTCGGTCACACCTCCGGGCCAGATCGTGGGACATACTCCTGAACTGTCGGGACAATAGGTCTTATCGCTGTTCACAGGGCATATGGTCTTTTCCTCGGGACACTCGGTGTACTTCTCAGGACATGCGGTGACAACATCAGCAGGCCAGATCGTGGGACACACGCCTGAACTGTCGGGACAATAAGTCTTATCGCTGCTCACAGGACAGACGGTCTTTTCCTCGGGACATTCGGTGTACTTGTCAGGACATTCGGTGAGGACGCCGTCGGGCCTGATGGTGGGGCATATATCCGGATTCACAGGACAGTATGTTTTATCCTCCGGGCATTCGGTATCGTAATGAGGACACTCTGTATCCACCTGCTGACACTCGGTGATACTCTGTGGACATTCCGTTCGAACTTTCGGACAGTTGGTCTGATCTTCAGGACAGTTGGTTTCGACTACCGGACATTCGGTGTCATTCATAGAGCATCGGGTTATCACATGGGTACAAGCGGTGACAGCATCCTGGGGCCACATAGTGGGACAGGCTGCCGGGTCAACAGGACATGTGGTATCTTTCACTGGACATTCCGTATCTGTTCCGGGTTTGATGGTAGGACATTCGCCTGTATCAAGAGGACATTCGCTAATGACCTGGGGACATTGAGTCTCATACTGGAGGCAATAGGTATCACTCAGCGGTCCCTGCGTAACTGGCAGCACAATGTCAGTAATCGGCGACACGGCAATATCGCTGACCGATGAATCTGTGGCAGTATCAGCGTGGCTTGTCAGACATACAAAGAAAATAGAAAAAATAAGCAGAAAAATGATCAGAATAGGTTTTTGTTTCATTTTTTAGCCCTCCCTATTCAGGTGGGGTTATAATTATGCCGTCTAAAAATATCACTTTTTGCTGTTTGTTTGCCTGATGATGTTCCTCCCCCTCCGACATGCTCACCGCACCACGTTCCCTTCGACAAGCTCAGGGAACATGGTGCGGTGAGCATGTCGGAGGGCAGTCGGAGGCGGCACAAAAAGCGGGCAGGTAAAGTAAGTGATTTAGACGGACTATGTTGTAATAGATAAAAAAAATTTTTTCTTGAGATAGTTCTGATCGGGATGGGTGAAACAATCGCATAACCTGTCTTGCATCCTTATTTTTAACTGATTATTCTGACAGATTATTCTGTTGTTTCACCCGTTGTATGACAAATTTGTTCGTCTGTCCTGGAATGTGAAAAAAATACATAACTCACCTTTTCTTTCAAAAAATTTCTCTCGTTTCTCGTTCCCACGTTTTTCTCGTTCCCACGCTTCGCGTGGGAATGCAGTGCGGACGCTTCGCGTCCGGAAAATATGGTCTCCCCGCTGACGGAGGAATGCAAAAAAATAAGAAAGGGGCAGGCGATTCTTCGCACCGCTCACGAATGCACGAGACGCGAAGCGTCTCCTCTGCATTCCCACGCAAAGCGTGGGAACGAGAAAAATGAGAAAACGAGGAACGAGAAAAATAAAATTAATCATTTTGTTCCTCCAGTTATATCTTTAATCAGCTTTTTGACATAAGAAAATGGCTTGGCTCCTGTAATTCTTTTTCCATTAATAAAGCTCGTAGGGGCTCCCTCAATTCCTAAGCGTTCTCCCTCTGTTCTTTCCTGCTGTACGATGTCTGCCAATGCCTTCTTCTCCAAAGATTTCTGAAATTCAGAGACATTCATCCCCAAAATTCGGGCATAGGTAATCAGATTTTCTCTTTCAAGGGCGTCCCGATTTTTGAACAGCAGATCATGCATTTCCCAGAACTTGCCCTGCTCTCTCGCAGCCAGAGCTGCCTTCGCGGCCAGTTCGGAATCTTTGCTGAACCGGAGAGGAAAATTTTTGAAAATCAGCCTTACGTCATTGGGAAATGCTTTCATAATTTCATCCAGCGTTTTTGCCCAGTCCGAACAATGGACACATTTAAAGTCGGTGAATACCACAAAGGTTATCCGCGCAGTATCCGGGCCTTTCTGGGGAGGAGCGATATTTTTTATGTCATTTTTTCTCTGAATCCGGGCCAAAGGCCGCGCCCGGGGTTTTATATTTTTATCCTCACCTCTTACATCGTTTTTATTAAAGTGTATCTCATCTTGCTTAAATTTGTTTAAACTCCTGTTCAGCGTTTCACGAAACAGCGGCGAATCCTTTGGGTCATCAACCGGTCGGATGTGCTGATGCTTATAAATTGCCATCAGTGCGACCACCAACAAAGTTATAAATATTGTTCGTTTCATCTTTGATTTTCCCTGTAAACTCGATGTTCAAGTTTTTTTCTGTCATTCCTGCGAAAGCAGGAATCCACAGCTTCCGGAACACTGCATCGGCCAAAAACGGATTCTTTCTTTCGCAGGAATGACAAGCTTTTTGTTCGAATCGGGTCAGAAAAACCTGATCATCATGTGTAAATAATATCACTTTACCGTGAAAATACATTTTGAAAAGCCGGGTTTTTTATCTGAAAATATTTTTATGACCGGGGGGCGAAAAACCCGGCTTTTTTATGTGCGTTTTTTGGTGGTGTTCTAAAACTGGACTTGTTCCGATATTTGCCAAATTGATTCAGAGGGTTAAAAAATTCAGCTCCACTTTTAGAACATTACCCGTTTTTTTAACTACCTGATGATATTCGAATTCGGAACATCAATGCGTATCTGAGCTTTCAGACGGGAGACTGATCTCTCGGTCTGAGCCTTGAACAAAGTTTCCAAATCTCCTTTGGCAAGTCCCCTGATAAGACTGAATTCCAGATTATAGATTGCTCTGAGCCGTTGGTCCGGTTTTACGCGATAACTTCCGCCCATGTTCGGGTTGACAAAGAGCTGCGAGAATCCCGCCACAGCGATCATTCCTTTTCCGACCCTGGCAGCAGAAAGAATGGGCGAACCTTCTGATGAATAAAGCAGCGGTGTTCCGCCTTCCACAGTCAGGGCATCATTTCTGGCGGATTGCCTGTGGTAGATTGATGAACTGTATGGGACGGGCAATGTTGCTTTTCGCTTCTGATTAATTTTCATGCCCAGCGGCTCAAGAAGTTCATTGGCCGTAGAATTCTTATTGCGCTTCCCGTCCACAAGGAGAACCTTTCCGCCCTTACGGAGATAATTCTTTATACCGGACACCTCATCCGGCTGAAAGTTTTTGTATGGGTTTATGATAACAAGAACATCGGTCTCATCCGAGAGGTCTTTTTTCAGCGTCTTACCTGTAAACGGATAGCATTCCGCCCGCAGCACCCAAAGATAAAAAACCTCATAGCTCTTCTTGTGTTCTTTGGTAAATCCTTTCAAGGGAAGTTCATAATCTCCGTGTTCCTGCTCAAAAACCACTTTTGTATATGGTGTCACAGGCCGGGGAAGCGGATAGGCTTTCCGAGACAGAAACCCACACATGGCCAATGCCAGGGAAAAGAAAAACACGCCAAATACGACCAGGGGAATTGATAATTGATAATTGATAATTGATAATTGGTCTTCCTTTCCGAGTTTTTGGATTCCTGAGACGAGGCAGACTCCGAAAAGGATAAGAAACAGAATGTTGAGATTGTTCCATTTGTTTTTCCGGTTAAGCCATGTGAGAGATCCCAGCATCAGCTCCGGCTTTCCTTCAATGAATGCCTCAAAATTGGAGTAAGAGGTGCTGTCTGTGAAGCCCAGGACCCGGCCTTTTCCTGCTTTGACGCCTGTCATTTGCATAAAAGCTCCAAAGGGAATGTCTGTGTGATTCTTCACCGGAGGATAAAAATTGCCGCTGGGGTAATAAATATCCTGGGATTTAAGACCTGTGGAAAGAATAACGTTTTCACATTTTGAGGATACAGGCTGAATTGAACAGGATACTTTGAAGGCAAAATAAGGCATGTTCTGAACCACCGGATGCGGCAACAGCCTCGGGGGTTCATAAAGTTGCTCAAATTTTCTTTCAATGTCTAAAATCACATCATATCGGAAAGAAAAACCAAACTCCTCGGCAATGGGATTAATATAAGTGCCAGTTCCGAAAACATTGGTATGCTCGCCGATGAGAAACAGTCCTCCTCCTTTTAAGACAAAATCCCTGACACTTCTGACTTCTTCAGGAGAAAATGCGCTGGTCGGTGTCTTTATTATGAGGATATCACAATCTGACAGAAGCTCCGGAGTGATTTTTCTGAAATTTCGTGTCAGAGGAAAATGGTGGTTTATAAATTCGGCAAGCCAATAAAAATTATACCCGGATTCATTTCCATACCACTCTGTATCCATCTTTTTTGTGCTTTTCTCCCATTCGCTGTGGCTTTCATCCACAATAACCCTGCCATTCTTTTGTTCCCCCGGGTCCTGAAATCCGAACGACAGCCCCAGGAAAAACAAGGCCAATGCAATTGAAACTTGAAACTTGAAACTTGAAACTTGAAACTTGAAACTTGACACTTGAAACCGGGCTTCGGTTTTGAGGGAAATGAGTATGGCGGTGATCAGGATGAAGGGCAGAAAGGTCAGTAAGGTTACCCTCATATCCCAGAAAATATCAATTCTGCATATTTCCTCGCCGTGTTCAACAAATGTCATCAGATACAGGAAAAGCAGTATCATAAAAACATATCGTATCACAATAAAGCCAGTTCCTGATAACAAGAGTTTCATAAAATCTCGGACACCGCGTCTGTTTTCGGAAAAAGCGTAAAAAACCACTATGCTTCCCATCAGGATATTAAGAAGCGGAAACATGGCGAGTTTTTCCCAAGTCGTGGGAAACGGATACATATCCTTAATCGTGAGAATATAAAACGTATCCTGGCTGTAGGAGACTTTTAAATTAAAGAACTTGAAGATGTTATAAAACACCGGATCAAGCCAGTAAAAATAATGGGAGTAGGAGGTAAATGTCGTATAAAGATATCCTGACGGACTTTGCAGCAGAAGAATCATACCGCTGAAAATAGCACCATACCCCAGACCGGCAAGCACAGGGAATCTTATACACAACACCAGAATGACAATCCCGGCAAGTGTGACAATAACGCCCAAGTGGTAAGGAAAAGGCAGAATAAATAAGGTCAGGAGCAAAGGAACACACATAAGGAGGTATTTTTTATCAAACGATTTAAAAACAGTCCTCCGAGCAAACGCCGCCGCATTACACAATATTCCCACTCCCAGAAGCACAGCCCACCACACACCACTCTCAACCGTGTAAAGATTCAGTGTAAAAAGCCATGTAAAAGAAAGACAAAAAAGACCTGTCCACACAAGAAACATCATGCGTACCTCCTATGTTTGAAACTTGAAATTTGAAACTTGAAACTTGATGCTTGTTCCGAGTTCCGAGTTTCAAGTTTCAAGTTTCAAGTTTCCAACCAGCCATTTTAAGAATTCAATATTTTCCCGGACATGGCTTTTCTCCATTTCCAGGTTGTTGTTCCAGAAAAAGGAGGAGTCTCCGATTAAGACGATGTGACCTTCTCCGTATCGTTTTTTCATAATAACAGGCAATTTTTCATAAGACGCGATAATTTCAGCTTTTCCGTCAGAGCTGATTACCGGCCATGCTTCTGAAAATCTTACTTTCTGCTTGAAATGGGGAATAACGCTGAAAAACCGACCCAAAGGCACGTAATCAAGGGACAGCCCGAATTGTTTCATTAAGGCTTCAGATGCGTGTTTTTCCTCCCAGCCCACCGTGAGGATGAGGTTTCCCCCGCTGAAAACAAATTCTCTGATCCGCCCAAGTTCTTTTGGGGTAAATGGCTGAGACGGAGCAATCAGCACCAGAAAATCTGCTGTGTTTAATTTTCTGTCTTCAAATGTTTCCAGTGAAAAAGTGAGATAGCCATTTCTCATAAAATTGAGATAAAGTCCCATGGCCGCGTTTTCATTCCAGGATTCCGGCGAAAACCGTTCTCCGTGAGAAACATCTATATAGGCAATTTTTCCGTAAATGTCTGTCTGAGCGTCATGTTGCTTCCATGTATTTGCAGCCGCTATGATGGCGAGAGACAATGCTGTTGAAAGAATCAGCGTAAAAGGAGATGGGCGTTCAGCTATGCAGACTGACAGTGCAAAGGCAAAAAATATAAAGGCTAAGATCAGCCTGAGCCAATGGGATTTTGGCGAGTCCTCCTTTGCAAGCCAGGTAAACACCCGGTTGATGAAATCCGGATTTTTAACCATGATGGCATTGACAAAACCGGATGTGTCGCCAAAAACAAGGAGTTTTCCTTTTCCATAATGCTGGGCCGCGCATAAGACAACATCGCCCAATGGTTCTCCGGGTTCATAATTAAGGCTGCCCAGATAGCCTCTGGAGCCTTCGGCAGATGTATCTCCGGGGTCTGAGTACCCGTATTTTCCAATGACAATGGGAAAAGCCGGCGGTTCAATACGGAGAGATGCGCCGATGACAATGCCTGTGTCATTCATATCATCTCTCATCCCGGAGGTTATGGGATGGGACGCATACTGGTAAGAATGAAGCCAGCCCCCGACAAACCAGTCCGCGGAATCAAAATTAACAGAAATATGAAATGGCTCCAGAATATCGTTAAAAATGACCCGTTTTGTGCCATGTTTGTAAAATGTGTGTTCTCCGAGGATTAAAAGTGAACCGCCTTTTTCCACAAAATCCCAGATCGCCTCAGTCTCATTCCGGGGAAGCTGATTGTCAACATTGATCATGACAAGGATTTGGGCATGTTTCAGAACCTCCGTGGAAAGCGTTCCTGCCATGCGCGGAGAAAAATCCATTGCCCTCAGAAACCCGGGCAAATTACCGAACATGCCCGCGCTTCTCGAACCAAAATTTTTAAAATCCGGGACGGACCAGTTGAGAAAGCCTTCTTTGTAGAGAATGACTTCTTTTTTGGGCGAGGTTTTGCCTGGCATGTCAGTCACCAGCATTGACGTTGCAGCAGCGATTAAAAACAGAAACATTAAAACGTATTTCTTTTTTATCACATAGGAAATAAAATTTCCGCTTGGCTGCTCCTGTGAGATTTCCAAATCCGGAAGGGACTGTTCTGATTCGGACTTTCGGGCCGAGCGGAACGGGAAAAGCTTTTTTATTTGTATGAATTCAAAAGAAAAGTCTTTAAAATCTCTTTTTAAAAGTATCAGATAAAGCGGAATCAGGCAGAGTACAAACAAGAGGATGGGTGAATTCATTAAGTAGTTGTATCGGGGAAGCGGATAATTTTCCTCAAAAAGAAATGTCAGAAACACCTTCAGAAAATGATTTTCCGTTTCAAGAAATTTCAGGACAGGGGCTGACAAGGCAGGCATTTTTCCTGCCAAAATCAGATAAAGGCCGTTCATAAGAATCAGCAGGAACGATGAGAGCAAAAACAGCTTCCATTCTTTTTTTACGGAACAGAAAAAGGAAACCATGATGAAGATGAGGAAAAGGATAATAATCGGTATCCCCAGATAAGTGGAGGAAAAAATAACCGGATCACCGGAAAATCTGCTGATCAGGGTTGAAAATGAAAGGGAGAATTGTTTTACAGCATACCAGAAAGGAGGGGAATAAAGATAAAAGAGTAAGAAATAAAAATAGAACACTGTCGTGAGTATGAGGGGGAAAAGCCCGCCTTGTTCAGCGTTTTTGCTTCTGAGAAGAAGCCACAGCGAACACAGGAAGAAAACCGTGCCTCCGACGCGATAAATAATTTCTCCCTGAAAGAAAAACACGGAGATGATCAGCAAAACAGATCCCGTGAAAAACATCTCCCTGTTTTCGATTTTGCTTCCCAAAGGATAGCGGATTAAACCATATAAGGTAAGAAAGAACACTCCCAGGAACTGATAAAGCTGATGCGTCAGATACCCCAGTGATTCAGTTAAAAAGCATAAGGCCAGAAAAAGCAGGGATATCCTGAAAAACATTTTTTTCATAGTTCCTCCCATAAAAAAAGCCGGGTTGCCCCTTTCCAGGCAACCCGGCTGTCTCTGCTGAGACCCGAAGCTTTCCGTCCCCATCTCACGGTGGGTTTGGCTTTATCTGGTTGTACTCAGTTAAAGTTAATGTCTGCTGACGTTAAGGAATCGGTATTAAATAACTTTCCCATTTTAATTTATTGGAATTGCACGATAATTCCATTTGGGTAAAATTTTGTCGAATACAATTCGCATTTCTGATTTAAAAGTTTCAGCAACTTTTCGACCGGTTTCATAGACTTTATCAATAACATGGACAAAGACTTTTAAACCTTTTTTGGTATGTGTTTTGGCTATCAGATCAGTCACCACCTCCAAACTTGAAAAGATTACTCCCTGACACGCACGAGTAATATGAGGAAACAGGCGATGTTCGATCGGATTAAATTTGGAACAATAGGGCGGGTAATGAGCGATTCGGATTTCAATCCCGATTTCATCCGCCAGAATTTGTAAATCTTGTTTGAAAAGGTAATGTCGGGAACTGTTGCTGCCGCCACCATCGCACAATATCAAAACTGACGTGGCATTTGGATATATTCGGCAACCGTAACCATACCACCAATGACGGAAACTGTCACAGGCAAATTCACTGGTATCATGACTTGTTCCCACCTGAACATACCCGATATTGAGTCGCAGGTCATAAAAACAATGCGGAATTATGACACCTTCGGCAAAACTTGTAAAATCATGATCGAAAACTTGCAATTCCTCCAGCGTATATAGTATCTGCTGAATTTCTCTTTCAACAGATTACCTGATAGGTTGCCATATCTCCGATATGGCATTTTGAAATTTTCGATTTAAGGTGTTGCGAATGATTTTTTCAAGATTTTGGAAAAAAGTTGCTGAAAATCCTATTTTCCGGACATACTTCTCCTCTTTTCGAAATATCAGATTTCGAATCGGGAGAGAAGATCAGGTTTCCGAAAGCCCGGCCAAATCAGGCAAGGCCGAGCTTTGTCATACTTTCTTCTTCAATCTTGTCAGCAAACCACAGCTGAAGGAATTTTTTAAGATTGGAGGCCGTCTGACAGAGGAGAGACCATATCCGATGTCCCTTCAGTCCGTGCCAGAGACTGCGGCCGAAGCCGCGAAGATTTTTGGCCACGGCAATAAACCCTTCCGTGGCGGAACGGGCACCGCAACAGAAGTCCTGTTTATCTTCGGCCACGTCGTCGCTGCGCCCCATGAAAACATGACCGATCTCCGAAGGTGTGTTCTGAAGGTTTTTCAAACTCCGATATCCGAGATCGGTGACCACCGTATCCGGATATTTTTTCATCCGGTTTATAAAAAGATCGAGAGTGTCGCCGTAAAGAATTTTGTCGGAGGGGTTTCCGATGAAGTTTTCAACGGTGATCAGAAAACCGTCCCGGTCGAACGTCATCTGAACCTTTGTTCCGAATTCGCATTCCGGATGACTTTTTCCTTTTTTTATCGGCCTGGCATCCGGGTCGTCGAGAGAAACGATGCGGTCGTTTATATGCCGCTCCCCGGCAAGCTTCAGCAGGGTCTGCTCTTCGAGAAGGTTCAGAATCCCGAGCATCCTGACAGCTTTCTTTTTCCGCCTGCCCGAAGTCCTCAGCGACCCGACCTTTTCCTGAAAAATTTTCAGGGCGGGGACAAACATTCCGTTGAAAACGGTCAGCCATTTCTCCCTGCTCCCCTTCTTATCCAGGCCGAACTCCCGCCACAGCCTCCTCAGTTCCCTGTCATCCCACCACAGAGGAATGCCGTGCATTTTCGCAAAGGCTCTCATTTTTCTGAAAGCCTTGTGAATCAGCTGAACATCATTGGGATAAATGATATCGCTTTCCAGGACGGTCGAATCAGTCAGGGCATCATCACCCCGGATGACCCCGGCGCGGCGGAGTGTCCCGAAAACCTCCTCCTCAACGGCGGCAATTCCCTCCTCGCCGACACGCCTTCTGAACACACACAGGGAGGAGGGATGAAGGAATGTCCGCAGGCCTTCGTCCGCAACATTGCAAAAATACTGTATGTACCGATTTTCCATCACCTCTCTCACAACCTCCCGGTCGCTCAGTCCGCGGAGCCGGGAAACTATCAGGAGGGCAACCATGATCCGGAGAGACTTTCCCTCAGCCCCTCTGTTTTTATCATAAAATCCTGCCAGACGTCCCACAATTTTTTCCCACGGAATTATTTTCCGCAGAACGACAAGTTCGTGGGCAGGATATGTGATATTTCTTTCAACCCATTCCGGAGAAAAAGCTTCTTCGAATTTATCTCTGATCATTTTTATTACACCCTTTGTTATGTTACAATTTTGTCAGAAGTTCGGCCGACACTTTCAGAGCCTGAAAAATCATATATAAAAAATTACCATATAACACCATGGAAATCAAGGAAAAAGAGAAATTCAGCAGATACTATATAGTCGGCCTTTCCTGTAAAAATTTCCAAGATATTCTTTTTTCTTGGTATCCATGCTGATAACGGGATTACCGGCCTTCCGGTATTCTGATCTGAGTTTCAAAATATTGTCAAACTGAGCGTCGCGATCTGGTACGTTTTTTTTCATAGGTTTGCGTTTCTGAGCTTTACGCAACCGATAGTCATGCTTTTTGAGCAATTGACGGACAATGTTACGACTCACTTTTACTCCGTATTTTTTTTCCAGAGCCTCCGCGATTTCCCACTCCCTCAGATTTGTCCATCGTACCTTTTCATCCATCGGATCTCCTGCTGTATGCTCACGCACCACATTCAAAAACTGCTCGTCTATTTCAGGGTGCTCAGTCAGATACTGTTTGCGTCCGCCACCTTTTTTACGTATTTCAGAAGATTCAGCAGGAGATTTTCCAATTTGTTTTGCTACGATGTGTCCGGGCAGGCCGCTTACTTCGATCGCTCCTTTGCGCACAGTCCGCCTGCTGCAACCCAAGACTTTGGCAATATAATTTTGTCCGCCATGTCCCAATTTCAAAGCTTCAATACCGGCATATCGCCGGCGGTCTTTTTCATTCAGACTCTCATAGTATCGCCGCATGATTTCTTCTACTTCTAAGGAATAGGGTTGCATAATAATCTCCTTTTGATAAAGTGATTTTGAAATACACTTTACAGGATTACGCAATTTTTTAACATATAAAAATCAAAATGGGCATATTATTTCATGCTCATTCCTAAGTATCCGGACACAAGTTTTCTGATATTTTCATATGATGAAAAATACACAAAGATTTTTATCTGGGTACTTAATCTCTTAATACACAAAAAATTTTTTTTTCTTACATTAGCAATATAAAAAACTATGACCTAAAGATGCAAAAAATGCGACCTGTGCGGTTACAATTTTTGTAGGGTGGGTGGAGCGAAGCGCAACCCACCGAAATTCAGTAAACGGTGGGTTGCGCTTCGCTCCACCCACCCTACACTTTATATTTCGGGTATTTTATTTTGGGAAAAATCGCAAATCACTGTCAAAAAACAAAAGCGGCTTTCAATACGAAAGCCGCTTTTTTTATGAAATATTTCATGATATTGAAATAAGCTCAGGGCTTGCGTTTGTCCTTAAAAATATTGTTGGATATCACCACGCGCTGAATCTCCGAAGTTCCTTCATAAATGGTGAACACCCGGGCGTCCCTGTAAAACCGCTCTATCGGATAATCTTTTGTGAATCCGTATCCGCCGTGAATCTGAAGGGCTTTTCCGGTGATGCGGTTCACCATTTCAGAGGAAAAGAGCTTTGCCATGGAAGCCTGACTTGTATAATTTTCGCCCCTGTCCTTCATTGCCGCAGCCGAAAACATGAGTTGTCTGGCCGCCTCAATTTCCGTGGCCATGTCCGCAATCATCCAGCGAAGACCCTGAAATTTTGAAATTTTCTGGTTGAACTGCTCCCTTCCTTTGGCATACTTCACAGCCGCGTCCAAAGCAGCCTGACTAACGCCCACCGACTGAGCGGCAATTCCGATGCGGCCGCAGTCCAGGGCTGTCATGGCAATTTTAAAGCCGTCGCCTTCTTTGCTCAGTATGTTTTCAGCCGGGACCCGGCAGTTCTCGAATATCAGATCAGTGGTATCTGAAGCACGAAGCCCCATTTTATCCTCGATATTTCCGACAATCAGCCCGGGGGTGCCTTTTTCCACCAGAAACGCACTGATTCCCTTATGGCGTTTGGCTTCATCTGTTTTTGCAGTGACAATGACAAGCCCCGCGTTTTTACCTGTGGTAATAAACCGTTTGGTCCCGTTTATAACATACTCATCGCCGTCACGAACAGCCGTTGTTGACTGGGAAACCGGGTCAGAACCCGCATGGGGTTCGGTCAGGGCAAAGGCACCGATAAACTCTCCCGAGGTCAGTTGCGGCAGATACTTTGTTTTCTGTTCCTCGTTTCCGTATTTGTTTACGCTTTCACAAACAATGGAATTATGCACGGACATCACAACAGCAGTGGAAGCACAAGAGTAAGCGATTTCGGAAAGGGCCAGCACATAGCTTATCGTGTCTGTTCCCTCGCCGCCGTATTCAACCGGGACCATCATTCCCATGAGACCCAGTTCTCCCATTTTTTTAAAGTTTTCCGCTGGAAATTCTTTGGTACGGTCACGCTCCGCTGCCGTGGTCGCGACAACTTTCCTTGAAAACTCTCTGACCATGGTCTGAATCATAAGTTGTTCATCAGTAAGCTTAAAAAACATATAGATCACCTTTTTTTAAATTGAGAATTGAGAATTGAGAATTGAGAATTAAAAATTGGGAATTCAGAGATAAGTACTTGGACAAAAATTGCTCATTTCTCACTTCTCAATCCTTTACGGCCCGTAAATGACAACGATCAGTTCTGCTGTTTCTTTGCCGATATTTCTTAACTGGTGCTTTATTCCCGAATTAAAATGAAGGGAATCATCTTTCTCCAGATGATTTATATTATCCCCGACCACAATCTCAACTTTTCCTGACAGCACATAAGTGAATTCTTCCCCTTCGTGACAATACCCTACACCTTCGTGTTTTTCCATAGGATCAATGGTCACCCGGAACGCTTTCAGATGTTTGTTTTCCGCGCCCGGGGTCAGGGTTGTATAAGCATAATCATCTGTGCGCTTGGTATATTGATCCACGCGATCCTTGAGTGTGGCTTCCTGTTCTCTTAGAAAAAATCCGGAATCTATGTCCAGTGCCCTTGCAATTTGCAACAGCGTGCCAACAGGAGGAATTGTTTTCCCGGCTTCCAGTTCTTTGAGATAATCAATGGAATAACCGGTTTCATTTGCCACCCGATCAAGCGTAATATGCTTTTCCGTTCTTACTTTCTTTATTTTTTTTCCTACCGGAACAATTTTATCTGCCTTTTTTGCAGGCATAACCCCCCCTTTTTTTTGAGTGAGAAATGAGAATTGAAAAAAGAGAAATACGTTTTCAATTCTCAATTTTCAATTCTCAATTTTCAATTCTCAATTTTCAATGCTTCTCACTTCTATTTGTATTCATAAAAACCGCGTCCTGTTTTTCTGCCGAGCCAGCCTGCTTCAACATATTTCCGAAGCAGCGGACAGGGGCGATATTTTGAATCTTTAAAGCCTTCATAGAGTGTCTCCATGATGGCAAGACAGGTGTCCAGGCCGATCAGATCAGCCAGTGCCAGCGGTCCCATGGGATGGTTCATCCCCAGCTTCATTACAGTGTCAATGGCTTCCGGAGTGCCGACGCTGTGATACAGACAAAAAACTGCCTCGTTGATCATCGGCAAAAGAATCCGGTTCGCGATGAATCCGGGATAATCATTTGCCTCTGCCGGCGTTTTGCCGAAGTTTACGGACAAATCCCAAGTTGTTTTGAATGTCTCCTCCGAAGTCGCAAGGCCCCGTATGATTTCAACCAGTTTCATTACCGGCACAGGATTCATAAAGTGCATACCGATGACTTTCTCAGGCCGTTTTGTCTGAGTTGCAATCCTGCCAATGGGAATGGAAGACGTGTTGGTCGCGAGAATGACATGCGGTTCGCAAATCTCATCCAGCTTTTTAAATATCGCGAACTTCAGCGTTTCGTTTTCCGTGGCAGCTTCCACAACAAAATCAGCAGATGCCATGTCTTTTACATCCACGCTGGTTTTAATTCTTCCCAAAACAGCGTCTTTTTCCTCGCCGGTCATTTTTCCTTTGTCAACGCTTTTGCTCAGAAGCTTTGTAATATTTGCAAGCCCGCGCTCGACAAACTCATCTTTAATGTCATTCATAATAACATTCAGGCCGCTCATAGCAGCAACCTGTGCGATACCGTTTCCCATCTGACCGGCGCCAATGACGCCAAATGTTTTAACTTCCATCATTATCTCCTTATTAAAATATTTTGTATTTTTTAGCTAAAAGCTGAAAACATACGGCATCCTTCATATTTGCCCAAAAGTACTTTACACTTTTGGTGATTTGAAAAAAAGTCCATTTTTTTTCAATCTACAAATTTTGTAGCTAAATAAAAGTAATATTTACAAATAGATATTGTAAAATCTACAAATTTTGTAGTTTTTTACACACTTCAAACATGATTAGCTAAAATTAACTACAAAATTTGTAGTTTTTTTTGTAATAGGTTGTTTATATTATAAAAATAATCAAAATTATCATGAATTAAAAAAAACATAAAAAATTCATTTTAGCTGAAAGTGTAAACTACTAAATGAAGGATGCCAAACATACAACTGAAAGCTGACAACCTGAAAACTGATACTGATTGCGAAAACAGACCTGCCAAATAAAACAGATTAGGCAATTTCCGGATTTCCAGTTTGTAGTTCCGCCTTTAGGCGATTTGGCACCGCCTAAAGGCGGAACTACGAACTTATATATTCATTCTTGGAAATCGCCTTAGTTTTCGCAAATGGTATGACAATTAAAAACTGTCTATCGTTTTACAACCATTGCCACGGCTTCACCTCCGCCGAGACACAGGGAGGCAAGTCCGGTTTTTTTATCCTGTCTGATCATTTCATATAAAAGCGTGACAAGGACCCGGCATCCGCTGGCACCGATGGGATGACCCAGAGCGACAGCGCCGCCGTTCAAGTTGACTTTTGCGGGGTCCAGTTCAAGCTCTTTTAATATCGCAACAGTGGAACCGCTGAAGGCTTCGTTTACTTCGTAAATGTCCACATCTTCCTTTGAAATGCCCTCTTTCTTCAAGCATTTCGGGATTGCCCATATGGGGGCCACAAGCACATATTTCATATCAATGCCGTAAGACGCCTGGGCACCGATGGTTGCAAGAATTTCACAACCGAGTTCCTCGGCTTTGTCTTTTGACATGACCACGACGGCAGCTCCTCCGTCACTGATAATAGAAGCATTCCCCGCTGTTCCTAATCCGCCCTTTTTAAACGCGCCTTTCATCTTTGAGAGGATTTCATAGCTTGTCTCCCTCGGACATTCATCGTCAGAAAACAGAAGCGGATCGCCTTTACGCTGAGGAATTTCAACAGGCACAATCTCATCTTTGAATTTTCCGGTACGAACAGCTTCAAAAGCCCGTCGGTAGGACTCTGCCCCGTATCGGTCCTGATCTTCACGGGTGACGTTGTATTTCTCCGAGCAAAGTTCGTTGGAAATGCCCATGTGAAAGTCATTGACAATATCCCAGAGTCCGTCATGGATCATGTGATCCTGTAGCTGGCCGCCTCCCATACGGTATCCGAAGCGGGCTTTTTCCAGGTAATACGGTGCCAGGCTCATATTTTCCATGCCGCCCGCAACAACGACATCCGCATCCCCCAACTGGATGGCCTGAGCCGCGAGCATTACAGCTTTTAAAGAAGACCCGCACACTTTATTGATGGTAATACATTCCGCTGCCCACGGCATACCCGCGAGAACTGCGGCCTGTTTGGCGGGATTCTGGCCGTAACCGCATGGCAGCACCTGGCCCATGATGACTTCGTCCACGACATTTTTCTCTATGCCGGCCCGTTTCACAGCCTCTTCAATCACAATCGCGCCCAGTTTGGTCGCGCCGATATTGCCTAACGAACCATTGAAATTGCCCAAAGGGGTCCGCACAGCACTTACAATGACAGCTTCTTTCATTAAATACTCTCCTCTTTTTTTAAAACTGGTGAGGATTGAAAAGCACCACTTTCAATTCTCAATTTTTAATTTTCAATTCTCATAAGCTGTATCAGGAGGCAAACCAGGTTGTGAAGCGGCCTGTGTGGCGAGTTGGTCACATCGTTCATTTCCCGCATTACCAGCGTGTCCTTTTACCCATACAAATTTGACATCATGCATATTGCACAAATCAAGAAGCTGAACCCATAAATCCGCGTTTTCAGCACGATCTGTCTTATTTCGCATCCAGCCATTTCTCTGCCACCGTCTGGCCCAGCCCTTTGTGATGCCATTCACAACATATTTTGAATCACTATAAAGGGTTACAGAACATTTTCGCTTTAATTTTTTTAACCCCATGATACAGGCCATGAGTTCCATACGATTATTGGTTGTTCGCCGAAAACCGCCTGACAGTTCCTTCCGATGTTTCCCATAGATCAGGACAACGCCGTAACCGCCCGGCCCCGGATTATTATGACATCCGCCGTCTGTGTAAATCGTTACTTCATCTGCTTTTGGGGAGACCTCAGGATTTTTAATCTGTGATACGGAGGTTGTTTTTGAAACAGACTGTTTTTTTTGAAAAAAATAGGTTTTATCTTCTTTGCTTTTAAACTGAGACAGCCACTCTTCAGCATCTTTTAAGGAAGAGAACCCTTTGTAAAGGGCGTTCTGAAAACCATTGATCCGGCTTTCCGCTCCCTTCTCGCCATACCATTCATCATAAATCCCGGGACGATGCCCCCGGGCAACCGCATAATACTTTTTTGTCGCCATACATATCGGAGCAGGGGCTTTTCACGGCAAGGGACTGAAAATCCCTTTTTTACCAGAAATCCCTGTGGTTTTGTTTTTACTGTAAGAAATTATAAAAAATTATCCTGATGATAACGGATTCAGGGAAGGCTGAACAGGCCCCGCATGATAAATGCTGCAAATATATTGCCCCTGCGGGGCTTTGTTGGCATCCCCTGAATCCGTCATCATCAGTATATTTTTATCCGGAGTGCCAAAGTCGCACTTTGGCCGGTCGCACTTTGGCCGATCACACTTTGGCAGAACACCGATGTTTTCAGGTATTGAAAATATTGCCAAAGTGCAACTTTGGCACTCCGGACTGACAAACTTATCTTAAAACTATATGTTGATAACGCATGATGTTCTGAAAATCAACAGCTATTTGAAAGGGCAGAAAAATTTTCAGATCAGATTCCCCCCGTTCCTGCCTGCACCGTAATAATAACCAGGATTTATTTGTGTTTCATTATGACCGACAGGACATGTGTAGAAACAGCCCCGCCAGCATGACCAGAAAGCCTTCAAAACACAGCTTTGTATGCAGGCTTCGGAAACTGCGGCATTCCCTGAATCTGTCATCATCAGGATTTTCCAAGTTAATCTTGATCAAATGATGATAATAGTATAATTGGATCAAATAAGGATACCATTGGTATTTATCCATCAATAACACTCGATGTTCAAGTTTTTTTTGTCATTCCTGCAAAAGCAGGAATCCACGGCTTTCGGAAACACCGCATTTGCCAAAAACGGATTCCTGCTTTTGCAGGAATGACAGGCCTTTTGTTCGAACCGGGTCAAAAAATTTGATCATCGGGTAACAGATAACGGAGGTAAAATGAACCCAATCAAACTCATGGTGAACGGTATTCCCGGTAATATGGCAGTGAATGTGGCAGAACATGCTGCAACTAACGAAAAATTTGAACTGATTCCGTATTCACTTACCGGACCGGAAATTACACAAAGTGAGTATGCTCTCAATTCTCTTTCTGTCCGGCTTATCCGTCCGGAAATGCGGGACCAGATGATAGCGGATATAAAAAAAAACAAGGGAAGCTTTATCATCGTGGATTACACTCATCCTTCGGCTGTAAACAATAACGCAACATTTTATTGTGAAAACAGCATTCCTTTTGTGATGGGAACAACAGGCGGTGACAGAAACTTTCTTACAGACACGGTGAATGCCAGTTCCGTTCCCGCTGTCATTGCGCCGAACATGGGCAAACAGATCGTCGGCTTCCAGGCCATGATGGAATACGCTGCAAACACATTTCCAGGTCTTTTTGACGGATATTCTCTTGAAATAAAGGAAAGCCATCAGAAAGGAAAAGCAGACACCAGCGGAACGGCCAAAGCAATGGTGCAACATTTTAACAAACTGGGGGTTCCCTTTTCTGAAGATGCGATTGTCAAAGAACGTGATCCTGAGATACAGAAAACGGTATGGGGCATACCGGAAGAACACCTGAAAGGTCACGGATGGCACACCTACAATCTTGTTTCCAATGATAAAACTGTCAATTTTACGTTCTCGCACAATATAAATGGCCGGGATGTTTATGCCAGAGGAACCCTTGACGCGGTTGCATACCTGTTTGAAAAAGTGGAACACGGCGCGAAAGGAAAAGTGTTTACGATGATTGATGTATTAAAAGGTAATTAACGCTGTTGGTTTCATTTGTCTGATGGGTCAAAGTCAATAAAACAAATGAAACCGGCAAAATAAATAACACCATGAAAGATGAAGCAAAAACAAAAAAGCAGCTCATAGCGGAATTAAACGCGTTGCGCCGGATAAATAAAGAATTGGAGCAGCGTGTTCATGAACAGGCCCAAGCGTTTGAAGAAGAAATCAAAGAACACAGACACGCTGAAAGTCTGCTGATAAAAAACAAATCCTGCTTTCGCGCACTGATCGAAAGCTTTCCCAGCGGAACCGTGGCGTTGCTTGACCGGGATTTGCGCTACATGCTGGCCGGAGGCGAAGGATATAAAAAAATTGGGATAACCCCTTCTGATTTATTAGGAAAGCGATTCAGTGAGGTCTGGCCTGCGAAAATGTGTGATTTTTTTGAACCTCTTTATGCTAATGTCTTTCGTGGTGAAAAACAGAGTGTTGAATATCATCTTGGCGGTTTGGACTGGCTGGTTCATATTGTGCCGACGCTCACCAGGGAGGAAGACAATGTTGAAGCCATCACACTGCTGGTTGTTGATATCACAGATTTCAAAAAATTGGAAAAAGAAATCCGGCTGGTGGGGGAGCGATTGGAATTTTTGCTGGCCCAGAGTCCGGCCATTATTTACAGCGCTGACCCGAACTGTGAATTTGAGACCACGTTCATTAGTAAAAATTTAGAAACAATTCACGGATATCTGCCTGAAAAATATTATAAATTTCCTCATTTCTGGATGAATATCACTCATCCGGAAGACATTGACGAAGCCCTTAAATGGGTGGAAAATATTGATGAGGCCACAAAACAGATAAATAAAAGTCTTGTGGAAAAAGGGGCTTTTGAAGTTGAATATCATCTGCAAAATCAGGATGGTTCTTATTGCTGGATTCAGGACAGGGGCAGACTGATTTATGATGACGCGGGAAACGCGCTGGAAGTGGTCGGATGTATGATAGATGTCACCGAGCAAAAGCAGGCCCAGGAAGAGCTTAACAAATACCGGCGTCAGTTGGAAGAACTGGTTACAAAACGTACCGCAGCACTGGAAAAAGAGATTGAAGAACGCAAAGTGACTGAACAATCACTGCGGGAAAGTGAGGAGCGTTTTCGCCAATTGGTGGAAAACATTCACCAGGTCTTTTGGATGTGGGACATAAAAACAGAAAAAATGCTCTATGTCAGTCCGGCATATGAAAAAATATGGGGAAAAACATGTCAAAGCCTCTATGAGACGCCTGCTTCTTTTCCGGATTCTGTTCATCCGCAAGACAGACAAGTCGCAGCCAGAATATTCGGAAACCGTCTGCAAATTAACAAATTTGATGAGGAGTACCGAATTATCCGGTCGGACAAAGAAGTGAGGTGGATTAAGAACCGGGCGTTTCCCATATACAATGACAAAGGAGAGGTTTATCGTATTGCGGGAATTGCTGAAGATTGTACCGAACAAAAAAGAACCGGGGATGCTTTAAAATCAAGCGAGGCCCATTATCGCCTTCTTGCAGAAAGCGTGACCGAAGGCGTCGGAATCATACAGAATAAAAAACTGGTGTTTGTAAATACCGCGCTGGCCTCCCTTTTGGCTTATCCCAAAGACGACCTCCTCAGAACAGCGCTCCTTTCCCTGATTTGTGATGATCACAAGGTGTATTTTCACAAAAAGATTCTTGATCCTGTTCCCGGACATAAAAATGAGACAGAAAAGCCTATTGAAAAAGATGAGAGTTTCAGATCATTCTGGGGGCAGGTGATTTGCGGAGACGGCCGGAAAATCTGGACCGAATGGCATCGAAATTCTGTCAGATGGGAAAATGTCCCTTCTGTCTTTGTCACTGTAAGAGATATTACCGAGGTGAAGCTTCGGGAGTTCGCTCTGAGAGAAGAAAAAGAAAATATCTACAGGGAATATATCGAACTCAGAGCCTCGAGTATCAAAAATCAGTACAAATTCGGGCATATCATTGGCAAAAGCCGGGTGATACAGGAAATTTACGCAATTATCCTGAAAGCTTCGGCCCATGAGGATAATGTCATTATTTACGGAGAATCCGGGACAGGCAAAGAACTGGCTGCCCGGACCATCCATGACATGAGCAACCGTCACAGCAAGCCTTTTGTGCCGGTGAACTGCGGAGCCATTCCTGAAACGCTTTTTGAAAGTGAGTTTTTCGGATATCGGAAAGGGGCTTTCACAGGGGCGTTTGCGGACAAACATGGTTTCTTTTGTCTTGCTCACGGAGGCACGTTGTTTCTTGATGAAATAGGAGAACTCACCCTGAATATGCAGGTCAAGTTTCTGAGAGCCATTGAGGGCGGAAATTACACGCCGCTCGGAACCAATGAGGCCAAAAAGGCTGATGTGCGTATCATCGCGGCCACAAACAAAAACCTCGCGGATATGGTAAGAGAGGGAAAATTCCGTGAGGACCTTTTTTATAGGGTTCATGTTATTCCTATTACAATACCGCCTTTAAGAGATCGGAAGGGTGATATTCCTTTGCTGGCGGATCATTTCCTAAAACTTCATGGAGACGGCAAAGCCTCAAAACGAATTTCCGGTCAGATTTACGACACGCTTCTGAGTCATAGCTGGCCAGGGAATGTTCGTGAACTTGAAAACATGATGAAACGTTATCTGGCAACAAATCAGATAGATTTCGTTAATATTCATACCCCTCAGGGGAGTGATAAAAACGCTCTTTCAACAAAAGGTTTTCACCAGGAAGACTTAAAACTTCGCGAGTGTCTGGAAGCCTTTGAAAAAAAGATTATCATTAAAACCCTGGAGCAAAATCGCTGGCACCGGGGGAAAACAGCCAGAACATTAGGCATGCCCGAAAGAACGCTTTACAGAAAACTGAAGCAGTTTAATTTATGCCGCAACATATGTGAACCCCGTAAGAGAACTTCAAATAAATAATATCAGCCGTTCGAAAAGTTCCCGGGATGTGTGCGGGATAAAAAAGACAGGCAGCGGAGAAATCCGGGGTTTTCCGGCGGCGGAAACATGCGTTCCCTGAGCTTGTCGAAGGGAACAAAAAATAATAATATTTGAAAGATTGTTTTACATCAATACCGTTCGGCACGATTTTTGCATACATTTGTAACTAACTGAATTCATATATCCGGAAAACTGAAATCCCGAAATGTCCGCCGGGCGTTTTTCGGAAACAATTTCTCCAAAATGCGGAAATGCCGGGCATTTCCGTCCGGCTATGCAAAAATCATGCCGAACGATATTGGTTTTACATGTTTTTTTTGTAATCAATATGAAAACTTAATTTTTTTAATGAAACTGAATTAGTTAATAAAGGTTATCATAATATTCAGCCAAAATCGTCATAAATTATGACATTTTGACAGGTTTACATTTTTTATTTTTTATTTAAATAAGTTAATCCGTATTTTCCGAATCATTATCTGCCATTTTGTCAGCTTTCCATATTCTTCGGCCCCGTACTTTGTCCTTTCAGATTTATATTTCTTATAAATTCAAATGCGTTAATATGTGCTGCTTTTCTTATGGCATGATATTTGCTTGTATATAATTATAAACAGGCGCATCTGTGAATCAGGGAAAGCGGGCAGACAAGCAAAAATGAGTAACAGATCCTGAACTTCAGGGAGGTCTTCCTGATATTTTACTAGGGATACGCCACTGTAACACCCCTCGGATTTCCGAAACTTCGGAGTCTGTACTAAATAAAAAAACTTTTGTCCGAATGCTTTGTTTAAAATAAAAATCAGGAGGATGATTTATCATGAAGATTCTGATTGTCGAGGATGATATTTCTTTTGCCACATCTATGAAAAAAAGTATTCAGACATGGGGACACAAGGTTGAAAAGTCAAAAACCGGCAAGGCAGCGTTAAAAAAAATTCAGCAGGAGAAATTTGACTTGGTGCTGCTTGATATTTATTTACCTGATTATAAAGGATATGAACTGATTCCGCAATTTAAAGCGATATGGCCGGACATCGGGATTGTCACGATGACTCACCATAACTATAAAAATTTGGAATTAAGGGTCCGACAGCAAAAGATTCTCTTTTATATGATAAAACCTTTTAAAACAGAGGAACTGAAAGTGCTTTTGGATCATATTTCTCAAAAATGCTTTTAAATCAGGGAATGGCCGAGCCTGGTTTATCAGCATCCCCTGCTTTCCCGATAAGATAAGAATAAATCCGGGAGTGAGGGAATGAAATCGGGTCAGTTCATAAGACAAGCCTCCGGATTTTGGAAATTTCAGAACTGTGGCCTCGCCAACATGGGAATATTACCTGAATAATTTTCCCAATATCGGAAACTTCGAAGACTGTAATGTGTAAACGAGGGGGAAAATATGCACAGAATGAATAAACCAGAGGAATTCCTCGCTTTGGAAATTCCGAAAGACACCCTGGAAAGGATGGAAGAAAAGGTTCGGCGTTACGCGTTTTTTGATACATTAACTGGCCTTCCGAACAGGACATTGCTTTTTGATCGCCTCTCCCATGCAATCGAACGAATGCGGCGAAGAAATGATTATCGGTATTCCGTTCTGTTCATTGATCTGGATCGTTTCAGAATAATCAATGAAAACCTGGGACATGCGCTGGGGGACAAACTGATCAGAGCGGCTGCGGACAGACTGAGCCATCATCTCCGAAAGCTGGATACTGTGGCCCGATTCGGAGGAGATAAATTTGTTATTCTGCTCGACGATATTCTGGATAATGAGAATGCCCTCCTGGTAGTGGAGAGAATTCGGAAGGATTTTTCAGAATTTTTTCATATCCAAAATCATGAGGTTTTTATTTCCCTGAGCATAGGTCTCGTGTATGGGGCACCCGAGTATAAAACCCCGTATCATATCATTCAGGATGCGGAAACAGCGATGTATCGGGCAAAAGCCGGGGGAAACGGAAAATATCAGGTCTATCATCCGAGAATGCATGATCGGACCGTGAATTTGCTGAATATGGAAACCGACTTGCGAAAAGCCGTGACCCGACAGGAATTTGTAATCCATTATCAGCCTATTGTTGACCTTGCAACAAATAAGATCGCCGGACTTGAGGCATTGGTTCGCTGGCAGCATCCGAGAAAAGGGCTGATTCCGCCCATGGACTTCCTGCCGCTTGCAGAAGAAACCGGTCTTATTGTGCCAATTGGCTTATGGGTATTACAAAAAGCCTGCCACCAGCTTGCTGAGTATATGAATGCATTGCCGCCGAATATGCCTTTCATACTTGGCGTAAATATTTCCGTCAAACAACTGACCCAGGAGGATTTATGTGATAACATTCAGCATATAATAGAAGAATCAGGTCTTGACCCGAAACGGCTGAAACTGGAGATTACGGAAAGTATTATGATGGACAATGCCGAGGCCGTGCTTCCGATATTCAACAAACTGAAAAGTCTGGGCATTCACTTGGCAATTGATGATTTTGGCACTGGCCATTCGTCTCTGAGTTATCTTCACCAATTTCCTTTTGACACGCTGAAAATTGATCGTTCATTTGTGAGTAAAATAGGAATAAATAATGATAAATATTTAAAAATTATACAGACGATCATTTTTCTGGCCTGTCATCTTGAGATGAATGTGGTCGCGGAAGGCATAGAGAACAAGCTTCAGATAAAAAAACTTAAGGAACTGAAATGCCAGAACGGACAGGGGTTCTATTTGTCAAAACCATTGGAACTGAAACAAATTAAACACATTTTGAATCAGGCTTGAAACTGGAAACCGGAAACTCGGAAGAATCAGAGAAGCGCATAAAAAATTTGCAGGGCCTTTGATTTTAAGTTTCAAGTTACAAATTACAGAGGATAAAAATAATGAAACAAAATTTTATGAAACAAAATTTTATGAAACAAAAGATGAGTAAAATTTCTTTGATAATGATTTTAATCTCAATACTTATCGCAACCGCGTTCAGCGTTTATGATTATATCCGTGAAAAAAAGAGATTGGAAGCTAATTTCTATGAGATCACGGATCCTATTCCGAAACGTCTGGCAGACACATTGCAGCACTCTGTGTGGTTTGTAAATAGGAATGCCGGCCAAAAACTTATCGAGTTCGAAATGAAAAACAAAAGAATATATGCTGTCGTGGTCACGGAATCTGAAGATAAAACAATTTTTATCGCCAAGGAGAGAGATGATAACTGGAGGATTGTCAACTCTTCAGGAGATATCACAGGTGATTTTGTCGTTAAAAGTGAGGATATTGTTTATGAAGGACAGACAGTCGGGCGCGCCGATGTTTTTTTTACAACCCGGTTTATAAAGGAATCATTAAAGAATTTAATTATTTTTATGACGATAAAAATCCTGGCGACAAGTTTATGTCTTGTAATCGTTCTTTTGTTTATCGTGAATATTTTCTTTATAAAACCTATATCTGAAATCCTCAAAGGACTCGGCAAAATAGGAAACGAAGTGGGGTTTGCTTCTGTTCAGATGGCATCTGTCGGGCGACAACTGACAGGAGGCGCATCAAAACAGGCATCTGCTGTGGAAGAAACATCTTCTTCTTTGGAAAAGATTTCTTCCATGATCCGGCAGAATGCACAACATGTTGATTATGCAAATCATCTGATGGGTGAAACAACCCATGTTGTCACCGATGCCGCCGTGTCCATGACAAAACTGACTCATTCAATGGAAGAAATTTCCAAGACAAGTGAAGAAACCCGGAAAATTATAAAAACCATTGAGGAGATTGCTTTTCAGACAAACTTGCTGGCGTTGAATGCTGCGGTTGAAGCTGCCCGTGCCGGTGAGGCCGGGGCAGGCTTTGCCGTGGTTGCCGATGAAGTGAGAAATTTGGCGATGCGTTCGAGTGAGGCTGCCAGAAATACCTCTGCTCTGATAGAAGCCTCTATTGAGAAGACACAGAGCGGTTCCGAGCTGGTGTTCAATGCGGACAATGCTTTTAAAAATGTGGCAAAAAGTGCAAAAAAGATGGAGGAATTACTCGGAGAAATATCAGCCTCATCCCAGGAGCAGGCCATGGGGATCAGCCAGGTCGGGCAGGCCATGGGAGAAATTGACAAGGTCACGCAGGAAAATATGGGAAGTGTTGAAGAGACGATGTCTGTTATTGAAGATATAAACATTCAGACAGAGCGCATGAAAGTGTTTCTCTCGGAGCTGATGACCCTGGCCGGTATAAAAAACGAACGCAAAACAAGCCATCCTGAAATTAAAAAATCACGCCGATATTTTCAAACGCCATCAATATCCGCAGATAAAATTATTTTTTTGGAAGATGCAAAAGCCAGCCTCAGGCTCAGTAAGCCTGTCCTTAAAATTCCCCAGAAAACAGAGCCGATTCTTTCCAATAAGTATAAATCCCATCCGGACAGCCTGCCAGAAAACAGTTCAGACCACCTATGCTGATTCATTATTTTTTTGCTCAGTTGCGGACCCGCACCGAAGTTTCGTAACAAGGCCGAATTCCGTGTGTTGAACGATTCAGCCGTGCTGTTTCCGTATAGCATAATTAGTGCATGACCAAATGAATTCTGATGGATGATCCGAATATCAGACCTCCGAGGTTTTCAAAACCTCGGAGGTCTTCATCCGTCACAGGACACGGCGTTCCCTGAGCCTGTCGAAGGGAACCGCGTCATGCCCGGCAGATGGGAAGATGGCAACTGTGAAAATATGTTACCCGGCAGTCACTGAAAGCTGATCTTTTATATTAGCGAAGGATACATTTGCCAATGGAGTTGACATAAGCAATAATATGCTTTAAATATATTATCTGTAAAGAATAAGGGATCAGCAGATGGAAAAAATTTTGGGTGATCTCATTCCACGCAAAGTGTGGGAGTGAGGAGGTGCGTAAATTTTTCATCTGATGTGTGTTCTCTTTCAAATCAAAGACTACGGAAAAGCTGAAAATTTACCATGAAATTTGCCAGAATTGAAATGTTGTTTCTGATATGGGTCATACCGGTGCTTTTCTTGGTGTGTCTCTATGGCATGAAAAAACGCGGGAAAATCCTTTCTCATTTTTCTTCTGCAAAAGGGCTGAAATCTGTTGTACAGGGAGCCAGTTCAGGCCGACGCTGGTTAAAAGCAGGACTGATGCTGTCCGCGCTTTTCTTTATTGCCCTTGCCCTGACCAGGCCTCAGTATGGGTATAAATGGCAGGAAATTGAGCGAAAAGGAATTGATATCATCATTGCCCTGGACTGCTCACGCAGTATGCTCGCCGAAGATATCAGACCGACACGCCTGGACCGGGCCAAACGGGAGGTTTATGATCTGCTGACCATGCTCAGAGGGGACAGAGCCGGGCTGGTCGCGTTTGCGGGAACAGCATTTCTTCAATGCCCCCTGACACTGGATTATGACGCGTTTAACCTCTTTTTAAAAGCCCTGTCACCTGATTTTCTGCCTGTGGGCGGAACAGATATCACCGGGGCAGTTACAACAGCCATTGCCGGGTTTGATGAAAAGACCAATTCCGAGAAAGCAGTTATCCTCATTACTGACGGAGAAAATACCGGAGAAGGGGATCCTCTGAAAGCGGCTGAAAACGCCCGAAACGCCAATATCAAGCTTTTCTGCATTGGGGTGGGAAGTGAGGGGGGCGTGCCGGTTCCGGCTAAACAGGGCGGATTCCAAAAAGACAAATCCGGTAAAATTATCCTGACAAAATTGGATGAAGATACCCTGAAAAAAATGGCGGTGCTGACCCGCGGAACCTATGTGCGTTCTGTTGCCGGCGATATGGATCTGGATGCCATTTACACAAAAGAAATCCGAGGAAAAATGAAAAGCGCAACCCTTGAAAGCGGACGAAAGCAGATTTGGGAAGAGCGGTATCAGTGGTTCCTTGGTCTGGCAATTCTCGCGCTGATCGCGGAACTGTTTTTACCCTCAGCAAAAAAAACGGCCTCTGTTCTGGGAGTTTTATTTCTGCTTGTATTGAATCCCGCAGCTCATGCCGGCCCCATGCAGGACGGTCTTGAGGCTTATGAAAAAGGGGACTATGAAAAAGCTCTCAAGCTCTTTATTGATGCCCAGCTTGAAGACCCGGACAATCCCAGGATTTTATATAATGTGGGAAACGCCTATTACAAAGTCGGTGATTTTGAGTCAGCCAATAAAAATTTTGAACAGGCGCTGAAAGCCGAAGATAAGACACTCAGACAAAAAGCCTTGTATAATCTTGGCAATTCCAATTATAAAAGGGGAAAATTTGAGGATGCCATAAAAAATTATGAGGAGGTTCTCAAATCTGACCCGAATGATGAACAGACACAGCAGAATATCGAATTTGTCAGACAGGTCATAGCACAGAAAAAAGAGCAGGAGAAACAGCAGCAGGGCGGAGATAATAAGGAAGGCGATTCAGAAAAAAAAGAATCCGACGTGCAAAAAAATGAGTCTGATAAAAATGAATCCGGCAAAAAAGAGGATGGCTCAGAGGATGCGCAATCTGACAAGAAAGACTCCGACGGAAATGATTCTCAGAAAGATGAGCCTGCTCCCAAATATGGCGATGAGATGGATGATAAACAAAATGAGGCTTCTGAGCAGAAAGCCGGTTCCCCGGATGAAGAGAACAAGGAAGATGAGAAAAAAACCGGTGTTGCTCAGGCATCGCCTTCTGAGAATTCCGAAGGCCCGGATGATAAAATGGATGACAAAAAACAGGCGGAACGGATGCTCAATCGGCTGAAAGATCAGCCTGGAAGAGCAATGATTCCGTCCTACCGAAAAAAACAGGTGGAGAAGGATTGGTAATAAATGAGACGACCGACCTTGAAAGCAAAACAATATGGCGACAAAGCCATAAACAGTTTACAGCTTATGGTTGCCATTGCATGTTTTATCCTCGCATGTTCCGTGCCTGTCCGAGCCGCGGATATTCAGGCTTTTGTTGACAGAACAAACACAACCCCTGGTGAATCCGTTCATCTCACCGTGTCCATCAAAGGGGCCGGAGGTGATGTGGACGTTTCTGCCATACGAGATTTTAAGGTGATATCCCGAGGCACCTCAACCAATTATGAGATAGTAAACGGCCGGACCTCATGGAAAATTGTTTATAACTACACCCTTATCCCTCTGAAAACGGGTCGTCTTATCATCCCCCCATTATCAGTGGAATCTGATGGAAAGATTCACAGAACCCGGGAGATTGTCATCCAGGTTTCCAAAAGGGGGCAGGCACAGGAGCGTGATGTCTTTGTTGACGCCCGGATTTCGAATCCGTCGCCCTACGAAGGCCAGCAAATTATATACACATTCAAGTTTTATCACGCGGTTCAGGTCGCAAGAGGCGTGAATTTTCAAAAGCCGGAGTTTTCAGGGTTTACTGCAAAAAATATTGAGAGCGAGAGATCATATTCAGCAGTAATTTCAGGCAGACAATATAATATTACAGAACTCAGATATGTGCTGGTTCCCCTGAATCCCGGTGAAAAAATAATTGATCCGGCAGTGTTGGAATGCAATGTTGTCCGTTCTAAAAGAAATCGGCACCGGAGCGCGTTTGATTCTTTTTTGGATGATTCGTTTTTCGGGCGCGGTGATCTTGATCCCAGGATTCTCAGGACAGAACAGTTGAAAGTGAACGTGAAACCGCTGCCCGCGTATAATGGTGAGATAAAATTTTCCGGGCTTGTGGGTAAATTCGGCATTCAGGCCGAACTGGAAGCTGATACTCTCAAAGTCGGCGACTCCACAACGTTATCCATCACAATAAACGGAACTGGCAATATCATGGATGCTGAGGAACCGGAAGTGAACGTTCCTGAAGCGTTTAAAGTATATAAGGATAACCCTGAAGAAACCGTAAAGCTGGGAACTGCGGGTTATACTGGTAAAAAAATCTTTCGCATAGCACTGGTTCCCATCAGAGAGGGACATTATGTATTCGAGCCGATTCAGTTCAGCTATTTTGATGTTTCCAAAGGCAGATATGAAACCCGGTCCACCAAAGCCCTTTCGCTTATGGTCAGTCCGTCCGATGAAAAAGACACATTGGAGGTTTTTTCCGCGCCTGATATGCCGGAAAAATCTCTGAAGAAAAAAGTCGAGTTTACAGGCAGAGATATTCTCCCGCTGAAAGAAGGACTGGATGCCCTGGAAAACCAGAAATCCTTATCTCTGACCGGATTTATCCTCTTTCTCATGATTCCCGGTCTTTCCTACCTGGGGGTACGGGCAGCGTTTGTATTTACACAGAAAAGCGATGATCCGGCGCACATCATGGCCCAGAGAGCGGAAAATGCGTTAAAAGATGCGTGTGCCATTGAAACATCCGAGGAAGAATTTTTCTCCTGCCTTTACAAAGCCGTCATCTCTGTAATTCTTTCAAAGGCCGGGATAAAAGGAGAATCCCTTACATACACGGAAGCCGAGAAAATCCTGCGGACAAACGGCTATTCCGAAGAGATTGCAAAAAACGCGGCAAATCTTCTTGAGAAGATTGAATCTGCCCAGTACAGCGGACTGAACCGCGACAAGGCATTCAGGGAAAATCTGCTTTCCGAGACAGAACAGATGGTAAAGGAATTATCCTGAAGGACGCCCGCCGGATTTTCCGAATCTGCGTAAGATCGGAAATTTTATGAATCACATGCTGAAATTAAAAGAAATACTAAAAAAAGGAGCATCTCCTACAGTCGAGTTCAAACGGGACTCCGTTCGAAATGAACGCCTGGCTAAAGAACTGGGGGCAATGGCAAATTTCCGCGGCGGCATACTGGTTTTAGGGGCTGATGATAAGGGAAAGCCTGTGGGACTGACACGGGATGATAACGAAGAACGCCTGCAAAATATCTGCTATAACTTTGAACCGCCTCTCCAGGTTGCCGTCGAAAGTGGTTCAACAGATAAAAAAACGCTCCTTGTGGTTAAAATTACGGATAACTATGAAAAACCTTACGCTTACAAGTCTCAGACCCGAAATATTTATTATATACGCTCCGGCACAGTAAGCCGTGAAGCCACACGGGCCGAGCTGCGGCGGATGTTTCAGCAATCTGCTGAACTGCATTATGAAGTATTGCCACTGAGCAATACTTCTGTCGAGACATTGAATTATCACCTGATGCGCTCCTTTTTCAAGGAGTACAGATTTATCCGCCTGGATGATTATTACGGACAGGAGCAGCAGATAATTTTAAATAACCTGTCCATACTTCAGGACGAAAAAACCACCTTCGCGGGACAATTGCTGTTTGGAAACAATCCGAGGAAATACATCCCGGCCGCAGGCATAAATGTCGCTGTTTACAAAGGAAAGAACAAAGCTTCCCAAGTGGCGGATCATCATTTTTTCGACGGGCCTCTGACAGAAGATGTGCCGCTTTTGTTCAAATATCTTTCACTGTTCAACGCGGCCGCTTTCGATAATATTCAGGACATCAGAAAAGAGAAAAAAAATTATCCTGACGAAGCTGTCAGGGAGGCCGTGATCAATGCCATCTGCCATCGTGATTATACCATAAAAGGTTCCGGCATCATGATCGAATTGTTTGAGAATCGCATGGAAATTACCAGCCCGGGGGGGCTCCCCAACACCCAGAGTATCAGTAAGATTAAGATGGGAATGGTTTACCAGCGCAATCCTTTGCTTGTGCAGTATTTTTATGATTTTCGCTATGTGGAAAGACTGGGAAGAGGCATCCAGAAGATCGTGCAGACCATGCAGGAAAACGGCAATCCGGAACCGGAATTCATTGACGGGATCACTTATTTTAAAGTCGTATTGAGAAAAGCCAGGAAGTAAAATCAGAAGCAGCAGATTCACTACCGTACACTTTTTATAAGTATTTGAATATGAAAATATAAATAATATGAAATCAGATTTTATTTATAGTTGATAACTAGTCAGTCGGATTAAACATTTGAAAGGCCACAGGGATAAGTATGTCGTGATTTAAAAAGTAATCCGGCAGCTTCAGACCAAGCTGAAACAGACTCAGATCACACTGGTCCGTACGATGAATAATTTTGCCCCATCCCTGTTTCACGGCCAGTGTGCCCGGAAAAACAATCCAAATATAGGCCAGGCAGGCTCCGATCATAAGTCGGCGCGGCCGGTCAGGATCCGAGATATGGCTTTTATGAATATCAGACCCCCGGCTTTTCTGGTCGGAAAAGAATCTTTCGATACGGAATCGTCCGGAATAATAATCACAGGCTTTTGCGCCCGATTTCATATTTGTGACCAGATATATCGGTTCCTCGTTTTTTTCCGCCCGCAGGAAAACCACGGTCACTGGTCCGTATTTTTTATTTGTGGACAGAACATTTTTTACGGAGCGATAATGTCCTTCAGAAACAAAACTCCCGATTATGGCGACCTCGAATCCTTTGTCATCATTCTCGTCAAAGAAGATTCTGATATTTTTTGCGGTTCGGCACACATACAGCCACCCCCGGCCGTTCAGGGTTTTCTGAAGATCAGTTCCGTCGAACTCCCCGTCTCCGAGGAAAATAACACGTTTTGCGGATTCCGGTATTATATTTCGAACTTCCTCAAGCAGATCAATATGGCTTTCCTCCGGGAAATGTCCTTTTTTACCGCTGATCACGATATAAGCAAGGGGCAGCGCACGCTTTTTATAAATCACACAGACCATCAGTGTCACACATCCGCGAAAAACAATATATTATAAAATATGTCCGAACCATTGGAAAAACAAAATAATTTTTTAAAAAGTTAAAAGGAGGAAAAAAATTATGACAGGACCGATAATTATCGGTGTGCTGATCGGCATTGTTCTGACCGTTATTTTTGAGATTATTGCAATGCGGTCAAAGATGCTGGTGGTCCATTCCAGCCGTTTTGAATTTGACGAAACAGTTGAGAGAGTGGAAGAGGCCATTGAAAAACAGAACTGGACGCTTGTCGAATCCGGACTGTTGAATGAGAACTTGGAGAAAAAAGGCGTTCATCTTGCGCCCCAGGTTCATTTGCTCAAATTGTGCAAGGCTGAATACGCTGCTGAAGTGCTGAGAGACAACCGTCCCATGGCTTGTCTCATGCCATGCACCATCGCGGTTTATGAAACAGATGACGGCGACGTGGAAATTTCCAAAATAAATACAGGGATTATATCCAAAATATTCGGCGGCACCGTTGCCCGGGTCATGGGCGGCAAAGTGGCGAAGGATGAAGAAGAGATGCTTCGAAATCTTATCGAAGAAACACAGAATATTGCTTAAAATTCCTTTCCGGATGAAAGGCTTTTTTTTAAGCTGCTGAAGCCAAGGAGAAAAAAAGTGAAAAACACAGTATTTATTGTAATGGCGATGTTGCTATTCGCGGGTATGGCTTTTGCCGAAAACACAGAACTTACTGTTGATGAGATTATCAACAAAGCCAATCTGGTATCCTATTATCAGGGAAAAGACGGCAGGGCCCAGGTGAAAATGACCATTGCAGACGCCAAAGGTCAGGAAAGAAACAGGGAATTTACAATTCTCAGATGGGACAAACCCGGACAGGATGAAACGTTTTGTGAGGATCAGAAATTTTATGTCTTTTTTCATCGCCCGGCTGACGTGAACAAGATGGCGTTTCTTGTTCATAAATATCTCCAAAAAGATGATGACCGGTGGCTGTTTCTGCCTGCCCTGAATCTTGTCAAGCGAATTTCTTCCGCGGACAAACGCACCAGTTTTGTGGGGTCTCATTTTTACTATGAAGATGTTTCAGGAAGAAATATCAAAGCAGATACCCATGAATTACTGGAAACCACGAAAGACTTTTATATCATCAAAAGTACGCCCAAAGACGCGGGAAGTGTTGAATTTGCATATTTTAAAAGCTGGATTCATCGGAAAAGCTTTGTGGTGATCCAGACAAGCTATTATGATGCACAGGACAAAGAGTTCCGGCAATATAAGGCCGAGTCTTATAAGGAGATTCAGGGCTATCCCACCATTACCAAATCCAAGATGACTGATCTGCGGACAAAGGGCCACACGGTCATTGATTATTCTGATGTGAAATATGATACAGGTGTGGAGGAAAATATTTTTTCCGAGCGTTATTTAAAACGACCGCCATATAAATTTTTGCGTTAGGCGTTAATTACGCGGCCGTTCAGACCGAGGAGTGCGAAAATTGTATTTTCGTATTGCGTGACACTGGCAGAGACTTGCGAAAATAGAATTTTCGCACTCCTTTGAATATGCATAGATTTGCGAAAACAGAATTTTCGCACTCTTTCAGATATGGATTTTATGAGATGAAAAAATTTTATTTTCTGGTGCTTAGTTTTATTTTATTGCTTGCCACAGCAGTATTGGGTCAGGATGTCCCCTCGTTGCCATCTGGTTTGGATGATACCGGAGAGCCGTCCCTGCCGAGCGGTCCGGATGATAGCGGAGGCCCTATGCTTCCCTCGGGACTGGGAGATAATGAAGGACCTTCTCTGCCCGGAGGCTTGGGTGATGATTCAGGTCCGTCCCTGCCTTCGGGTCTCGAGGATGATGCTGCTACAGGCAAACCTGATTCCACGGACGCAGACCATCTGAAATGGTACAGCATCACAGGCTTTTGGGAAGTGCGGGGCGGCCTTCGCACACAATCCGATCCCTATGAAAAAGACGCTTCTCTCGGAGAAACTCGTTTCCAACTGGAATTTGAAACCCGATGGCAGGACATGACATTGCGAATTCGTCCTGATTTTCTTTATGATCCTGTTATGGATGATTATGACACGGACCTTGAAGAAGGCAGGGGAATTGTTGATCTTCGGGAAGCAAGCCTCAGTTTATCGCCCCTTGACTTTGCAGATATTAAAATCGGTCGCCAGATTCTTACCTGGGGAACCGGCGATATGCTCTTTATCAATGATATGTTTCCAAAGGACTGGCAGTCTTTTTTCATTGGCCGGGATGATGAATATCTCAAAGCCCCTTCTGATGCGTTTAAGATGAGTCTGTTCAGTGATGTGGCAAACGTGGATATTATCTATACACCCCGGTTTGATTCTGACCGTTCCCCTTGCGGAAAACGTCTTTCTTATTATAACAGATCTCTGGGACGGCGTGCGGGTGAGGACGCTGTTTCTGAAACAGACAAACCTGATGAATGGTTTGAGGATGATGAATGGGCGGCCAGAGTGTATAAAATGCTCGGGGGAGTGGAACTTGCAGCGTATGTTTACCAGGGCTTTTGGAAAGGTCCCTCAGGCATGGACCCGGACACGGGAAAGGCATTGTTTACCAAGCTGAATGTTTACGGCGCAAGCACACGAGCGCAGATTGCCTCAGGCATTGCCAACCTGGAACTCGGTTATTATGATTCCCGGGATGACAAAGATGGCGATAACATGCTCACAGACAACAGCCAGTTCCGCATTCTTGCAGGATATGAACGGGACCTGCCTGAAATCGCCCGTGACTTCAAAGTCGGTATGCAGTATTATGTTGAACATATCATGGATTATGACGAATACGAACGAAATTTGCCCCCGGGTGCAAAGGCAGCAGATGAAGATCGTCATGTAATCACGTTGCGTCTCACCAAACAGTTTATGAACCAGAATCTGACATTATCGCTTTTCACATATTACAGCCCTACGGATTCTGACGCTTATATCCGGCCCAGCGCGCAATATAAAATAGATGACCACTGGACCGCCATCATCGGAGGAAATGTGTTCACCGGCACTGAGGATCACACCTTTTTCGCCCAGTTTGAAAAAAATTCAAATGTTTATACCGGGTTGCGATATGGATTCTGAGCATATGCTCATTCCCATCCCTGTCTTTCCATACGGACATAGCGCACAAAGCCGGAACTTGGGAAAGAAAGTTTTCTTCCTCTGGGAAAAGAGCGATATTTAAGAAACCCTAAAAGATTACACGGGAAACTGTACATATTCTCACGGACCAGGGTCTGAAAAACCAGCATTGAATTTTTGAGAACCTGAGAATAAAATTCATATCATGAAACAGAAGCTGTCGAACCAAATACAGAACCCCACAGGGAGATCATCCCGTTCAGCTCTGCTATTGAAAGTTGCTGTTTTTTAGCCCGGATGAATCTGCGGCAGTTTTCACAGCCAAAAATTTTGTTTGCCTTGGCCGCTTTGTCAAGGCAATAATCGTAATGTTGGCAAATATAATTTCTCATGGGAATTTCATCTGGTTCAGGGCCGCGTTTGGAAAAAGCAATGTCTGTGTCCAGAAATGCTTTTAAATCCACAGATGATACCAGGTATGTGCGACCGACTTTTGATGCACGCAAATGACCTTTTTTAATATATTCTCTTAAAACCTTAACATCAATATCCAAGTCTTTGCTCAGTTCTTTTAATGTGTAGCTATTGTTCATAATTCTCCTCATTTTTATGAATTCAGAAAATATTAATCTTTTTGATAACCCCAAGTGCATCTGATGTTAATTACCTTATCTCATAAAAGAGGAAAATGAGTCAATGGGGGGAGCATGGTATTCACAAGGTAGGAATATTCTACTTGATGATAAGCAATTTTTGTA
The DNA here is from genome assembly GCF_017377395.1 of Desulfonema magnum. Lineage (GTDB taxonomy): Bacteria > Desulfobacterota > Desulfobacteria > Desulfobacterales > 4be13 > Desulfonema_C > Desulfonema_C magnum. The sequence continues at coordinate 4,376,570 of NZ_CP061800.1, forward strand.
TCTGACTGGACAGTAGAAAGTTCTGCCTAGTAAATTGAGTAATTTAAAAAAAATCGGTGAATTTTTTTTGTAAAACTATGTTATACGATGTGATCATAATGGCAAAATAAATTCAGTTATAAAAGGAGTCTTTATTATGATCAGTATTATTGAATCCGTCATGTCGGAATTCCGCGGCTGTTTTTCCCGTGAGGCCGCTTTTTCCTGGTTTTCGGTTGTTAAGTACCCGGACAAAAATTTTCCGGTATTTTTATTTGAATCTTATTCAAGCGGATTCAGGGAATTTTACGAAAATTCTACCCGAAAATATATGTCCGGGCAATACCGTTCGGCACGATTTTTGCATACATTTGTAACTAACTGAATTCATATATCCGGGAAACTGAAATCCCGAAATGTCCGCCGGGCGTTTTTCGGAAACAATTTCTCCAAAATGCGGAAATGCCGGGCATTTCCGTCCGGCTATGCAAAAATCATGCCGAACGATATTGATGTCCGGGTACTTATTATTACGGAATTGTCTCCGACCTGGAACTTTCCGCACGAAAGCTTTACAGGTTTTACCGCAGGGCAGTGCATCGGAGCCGGATTCAGAGAACTGAAGAATCACCGGCATCTGGAAAGGCTGCCGTTTCAGAGTCTCAGAGCCAACGAATTTTGGATTAAGTGTAAGATGATGGCGATGACTCTCTTCAAAATTTTTCAGGCGGAAATGCTTCCGAAGTCGCTTCATTCGCTGATGAGGAAAACTTTTTTATGGAGAATTCTCCGAAAAACAGTTCCGGAGTGCAAAAATTTTATTTTTGCGCCTGTTTTTCTATTTTCATTCACCTTTCAAAAACCCTTCTGACGCCGTCCAAAACATCCTGTACACTGATTTGTTCCATACATTTCATTGTGTTGCACTGGCGTTTAAAACACGGACTGCATTTCAGTCCGGCCCTTATGACCTGATGACCCGGGCCAAACGGACCCGTTCTCCACGGCGCTGTGGGCCCGAAAATCGCCACAACCGGTTTTCCCACTGCCGCGCCCAGATGCATAGGCCCCGTGTCTGTTGAAACGAGAAATGCAATCTTTTCGTAAATTGCGGCCAAAGTTTTCAGGCTTGTTTTACCTGCGAGATTTGCGGCATTCTCCCTCATCCCGGAAATAATATTCTGAATTGTCTGCTGATCTTCCGGCCCCCCGGTAAAAACCAGTTGGACACCATATTGCCGGATCAGCCTGTCAGCCAGCATGGAAAATTTCATATCAGACCAAAGCTTTGTTTTCCATTTTGCCACCGGATTGATAGCCACAAGCAGTCCGGATTCTTTGACACCATGCTTCCGCAACAGTTCATTCGCTGTCTGACGATTCTGCTCCTGAACCGGGAGCTTGTATGTGATCTCCTTTTCATGAATTCCCAGAACATTAAGAAGCATCATCTGTCTCATTATCGCATGGATATTCATATCAACAGGCGGAACACGCTCATTCAGAAACACATAGCTGTGTTCCATGTGTTCCATTCCTCTGTCATATCCTATTTTACGATATCCTCGGGATAATCCGACCAGAACGCCGCTTTTCAGCAATTGCTGAAAATCAATTATCAGGTCATATCGGGTATTCCTCACTTCCTTTATAAATAGGTATGCCTCTTTTATACTTTTCAGCCATAAGGGACCTGAAATGTCCTTTATCCATCGCTTTCGTTTGGAAACCAGAACCCGATCCAACGCGCTGTGGCCCTCAACAAGCGAACAGGCTGCCTCTTCTGCCAGCCAGGTAATGTGGGCATTCGGATACTGTTTTCGGATGGCATTCAAAACAGGAAGGGTATGAATTACATCCCCGATAGCACTTAATTTTACGATAAGAATATTCATTGGCACTGGTTCCGTTCAATCTCATTCATCTCATTCATCTCTTTTCTGCGCTTAATTTCGTTAATCTCATTAATCTCGTTCCCACGCTTTGCGTGGGAATGCAGAGCGGACGCTTCGCGCCCTGAATCTGTCTGCTGTCTCGGACACGAAGAGTGGAAATAAGAATACATGGAAATTTTTCATCTGTTAAACATTGCTGTCTGACACATGACAAATGATCATACACAGCAGATTCAACCATATCAACAGTAATCTCATTCATACAGCGATGATGTTTTTCCGGACACTCCGGCCTGAGGCACGGGCTGCATGATGTCGGAACTCTCACGATGCGGCTCATTGAACTCACTGGAGCGGTTGTCACATGGTCCGTGGAACCGAATATAGCAATCTGGGGAATATCAAGGGCTGCGGCAATGTGCATTAAACCGGAATCATTGGTAACAAAAAGCTGACATCTTTCAATTAAGGCCATGGCTTCACAAAGGGTGGTCCTGCCGCAAAGATTCACACAACGCTTCCCTGCTTCCTCACAGATTTGTTGTCCCAGAGCCTCTTCACCCGGGCCTCCGAAAATAAGAATATCCGAAGCCACGGTCTTTTGCAGCCTTTTACACAAAGCAGCGTAACGTTCAGGGAACCAGCGTTTGGCAGTTCCGAACGTGGCTCCGGGATTGATTCCCACCAGCAGACCGTCTTTTTGAGATATGCCATATGAAACCAGAATCTCCCGGGCGCGGTTCTGATCTTCATGACTCACCGTAAGATGAAGGTCCTGACCATCCGTCATCAGCCCCGCTCCCCGGAGAATTTCCAGATAATACCCTGTCTGATGAATTTTCCTTATCTCCGGTATGCGCCGGACAGCATGGGTCAGAAGAAGCTTTCTCGCGTCCGAGTCAAACCCGATTCTGACAGGAATTCCTGCGAGGAACGTTATCAGTGCGGCTTCAAAAGCATTCTGTAAAAGAATCACAGCGTCAAAACGACAGCGTTTCAGATCTGTTGCAAGACGCAGCTTTCCGGTTAATGAACAGTGTCTTCCTCCTTCGTCATAAATCAGCACACGGTCCGCATGAGGGCTGTTTTTAAAAACAGGGGCAACCCAGGATTTTGCCAGAATGCTGATTTCAGCCCCGGGAAAATTTTTCCGAATCGCCCGGACCGCGGGGGTGGTCATTATGGCGTCACCGATCCAGTTCGTGGAACGAATGAGGAGATGTCTTATATTTTTCAAATTTGAATGCGTCAGTTTTGATTTCAAAACACCATAGCTCCGTGTCAGATAGTCAGACAGACCGAAACATGATGAAAATAAAAAAGATGAGCGCCAAAGAAACCCGGGTTTTTCCGGCGATGAAAAACGCCTCATCCGGGAAAAAAACCAGGGGTTTTCCTCGCACCGCAATGTTTCGAGCTGCTGATAGTTATTGAAATTACAAATATAATACTCTTTAGACGGATGTCCATAGTCTTTATGAAATAAAGGTATGAACTCAGTTTCAGGGAGCAGAAAAATAAGACACAACATATCTTCCCGTACTTTGATAATAGGGGATTTTAAGAATTTGTCATTCAGAGATACGCGTCTGAAGCAGGCTAGAATAAAATAATTTTAAAAAAAGTGTTACTGGGTGCGGAATTATGTTGACATTAAAAATAAGCTACTATATTGACGAGGAGAAAAACAACAAACTACATTAATCTGAAAAACAACAAACCACATTAATCTGAAAAACAAAGGGGGTAAAGAACAATGACAAAAGCAGAATTGGTAGATAACATGGCTCAGGATGCTGGCATTACCAAAGTTCAGGCGGCTGCCGCACTCAAATCCTTTACGGATAACGTAATCGAAACATTGAAGAAAAAGGAAGGCAAGGTTACATTGGTGGGATTTGGCACATTCTCAAAAACCCGCCGCAAAGCGCGGAAAGGACGTAACCCTCAGACAGGAGATCCTATTAAAATTAAAGCATGTAATGTGGTAAAATTCAGACCTGGCAAGCACCTCAGAGATGCTGTCTAAATTTGGAGAGTTAAGGAATTGGGGAATTGAGGAAGTGAGGAACTGATTCTCAATTCCCAATTCCTGAAACACTGTTAGTAAGTGATTTCAAATCCTATGAACTCACCAGTGTAATCTTCCCAAGAGACCTCCACATTCTTAACTTTTGAGTATGGCGAACCTTCCCAGCACCACTCGATCATCGCGTTGATATCGTCTTCCTCTCCTTCAAATACAGCTTCAACTGTTCCGTTTTTCTTGTTTTTCACCCATCCGGAAATGTCGTAGTCTTCTGACGCCCGCTGGGTTTCCGATCTGAAAAAAACTCCCTGAACATTGCCGCTGATCACGACACGTGCTCTTGCCTCTGCCATTTTTTCACCTCCTGATAATTGAAAATTGAAGATGATCAATCATCAATATTTAAATTTTAATCAATTTATCTAAGTCTGATTCTCGGATAATTTCAATGCCCAGTTTTTTGGCCCGGGCGAGTTTGGATCCCGGGGATTTGCCGAGAACAAGATAATCTGTGTTTCGACTTACGGAATTGGTCATTTTACCACCTGCCGCCTCAATCATTTTCTGCGCTTCGCTTCTTGTCATGCCTTCAAGGGAGCCGGTCAGCACAAACAATTTTCCTTCCAATGGTCTGTTTTCCGGTTTTGCTTCAAAAAGAATTTCCACCCCGCTGTCCAGGATACGCGCCACTGTTTTTCGATTTTCATCCTGTTCAAAAAAATGTCTGACACTTTGGGCAATCTCAGGACCGATGCCCTCGGCCGCTGTCAGTTCATTAAGAGACGCGGAACAAAGCTTATCCGCACTTTCAAATTTATCCGCAAGAATGCCCGCCACATTTTCTCCCACATGCCGGATACCCAGGGCATAAAGAAAACGGTCAAAGGTGATTTTCTTACTTGCTTCAACAGCATTGATAAGATTTGCAGCCGATTTCGGTCCCATGCGTTCCAGACGCTGCAAATTCTCCTTATCCAGATTAAAAATATCCGCATAAGAAGATATCAGTCCCCTGGAGACCAGCTGTTCCACAAGTTTGTCACCCAGCCCCTCTATGTCAAACGCCCGTTTGGATGCAAAATGCCTGATACGCGCTTTTATCTGAGCGGGACAGTTCATGTTATTGCATCTTGAAACCGCCTCGTCCCGGTCAACAACTTCAGCCCCGCATACCGGACAGGTTTGCGGCATATTAAAGATCTGTTCCGCTCCTGTCCGCTTTGATCCGATCACTTTCACCACTTCGGGAATCACATCCCCGGCCCGCTGAACCAGAACCGTATCCCCGACTCTGATATCTTTTCGTCTGATCTCATCTTCGTTATGAAGCGTGGCATTGCTCACCATCACCCCGCCCACATTGACCGGTTCAAGCCGGGCAACAGGCGTGAGCGCACCGGTACGCCCCACCTGAACATCTATGCTCATAATCCGGGTGGTTTCCTGCACTGCCTTGAACTTATACGCGATGGCCCAGCGCGGGCTTTTGGAAGTCGCTCCCAGCTGGCTCTGAAATAAAAGATTATCCACTTTTATGACCATGCCGTCAATATCATATGGCAGATTATGCCGTTTTTCACTGAGTTCCTTATAATAGTCAAGGGTGTCCTGAATCGTGATCCCGGGCCTGATCAGCGGATTAATTCTGAATCCCAGACCCTTTAGAGCTTGCAGGCTGTCCCAGTGGGATTCAAACTCAAGATCAGTAATACGTCCTATTCCGTATAAAAAAATTTCCAAAGGCCGTTTTGCAGTTATCCGGGGGTCAAGCTGCCTGAGTGATCCGGCCGCGGCATTTCTCGGATTGGCAAACGGAGACAGATTCATACGCAGCCGTTCTTCGTTTAATTTTCTGAACCGGTCTGCTTTCATAAAAATCTCTCCCCTCACTTCGACTCGGGAGGGAATCTTCCGGCCGTTTTCCTGATTCAGCAAAAGCGGAACCGAGGGGATGGTTTTCACATTGGATGTGATGACCTCACCTCTTACCCCGTCCCCCCGTGTGGAAGCCATGACCAGTCTGCCATTTTCATAGACAAGCTCCACCGCCACCCCGTCCATTTTGGGTTCTGCGGTATAAAGGAGTTCATCTGCAACGTTTCCCTTCTGTTCCCGGAGTGTTGCCTGAGAACGAGGGGGAAGCCCCAGATTCTTTCTGACACGCTTGTCAAATTCAAGGATATCCGAATCATTAAAGCCGTTATCCAGACTCAGCATGGGAACAGAATGTGCGACAGATTCAAATTTGTCAAGAGGGATTCCCCCCACTCTTGAAGAAGGAGAGTCCGGGCTGGCAAGTTCCGGATGTGCGCTTTCCAACGCGATGAGTTCCTGCATCATTCGGTCATATTCCGCGTCCGATATTTCAGGATCGTCCAGGACATAATACTGGTAATTATGCCTGTGGAGCGCGTTTCTCAGGTTTTCAATTTTTTCAGTTACTGCCGGTTCTATATTGCTTGACATAAACTGTGTATCACCTCGGTTACAGCCACACGGCTTTGTTTGAAGCGTTCGTTCTTAAATCCGGGGTTCCATTTGAATGTTGAAAGTTCGTCAGAAACCACAAGGACCGCCCCCACTTCGACATTACGGAATTTGCCCACAGTAAAAAGCGCGGACAATTCCATGTCAACAGCCAAAACATTTTTGGTCTGAAAATCTTCGACTTTTTCACGGGTTTCCCTGTAGATGGCATCTGTGGACCAGATCACTCCCTCGCGAAACGTGATATCCCTTTTTCTCAAAGCGTCTTTTGTTTTTTCAACAATATGAGGGGAAGGCTTTGCAATTTCACTTTCATCGGCATTATAATGTTTTGAAGTGCCCTCATCAATTACCGCGCCTGAGGGAATAATGATATCTCCGATTTTAATATCATGGGAAATGGCCCCGCACCATCCGAAAAATATAATTTTCTGCGCGCCCCAGGCAATCAGCGGTTCAAGCAGTATGGCCGCGTAAGGCGCGCCGACCAGCGGACCCACAGCGGAAAAATTCCCCAGGTCATCATCACCGGTATAGAGTTTGCTCATGGCAAGATTGGTGAAATTATTTCCTTCCAGATTCATCAGGCCGGAAATAAAACGAAGGTCTGTCTCACTGCTTACCATTACAGCAACAGGTCCCAGATTCGGAGCCTTCTTTCCCTTTACAGGATTTATAATTGCGTCATTCTGAGTGTCAGTCATATTTTATCCTTAACTGTTCTTTTAATTTTATTTAAAATCATTACCTGCGGTTACATATCAGATATTAAGAAAGTGTCAGTCCCTCCGGAGTGCCAAACTTGCAGTTTGGCAATCTTTCGAATACATGGAAACCGGACACCCCTGCCAAACTGCAAGTTTGGCACTCCGGACAATTTTTTTCTTAAACTCTATAGTTACAGGAAAACATTCCTTTCGAATACACGGAAACCGGACCCCCCTGCCAAACTGCAAGTTTGGCACTCCGGACAATTTTTTTCTTAAACTCTATAGTTACAGGAAAACATTCCTTTCGAATACACGGAAACCGGACACCCCTGCCAAACTGCAAGTTTGGCACTCCGGACAATTTTTTTCTTAAACTCTATAGTTACAGGAAAACATTCTTTTTGACAATGTTTAAAGCAGAATTATTTAAGTGTAACTAAAATGATGCAACTGCTGAGTAAGACAGCGGATTCGCTGAATCGCCTACAGGGGGGAAAGAGGAGACTGCCCGAAAACTACAAGGAAGCCAGATAAGAAAAGGAAAAAAGATATCCTTACTTCTCTGAATTCCTCGCCCTTTTGTTCTTATGAAATTATAAAATCTGATAAGAATTGCAATGACTATAATGGAAAACTATTCCATCACGACACAAGGGAGGGTAGAGACAAGCACGCCTTGTCTCTACATATTTGTGTCCTGATGTACTACGCAGATTGCATTTAATAAGGATTGATTTTAATTTACTCAGGATGATTCGGCTGCCTCCCCAACTGGCTGTCAGCTCTGATTAAATGCCAATCAGTCCCTGACAAATGCCAATCAGCCCCGACTAAATGTAATCTGCGGAGTTCCGACCAAATATGCCGAACCCTTCAGCATTAATGCGGCCGGCCTCTGTATTTTACATGGGCTGCGCCAGATTTGAAAGCTCATCTTTTATTTCGTCAATCATGTCATAAAACCACATCACATCTTCTATTGAAAGCCGACCGGCCTTCATAGGCGCTCTTTCTGTCCCATCTTTTTTTAGCAAAATCCGTGGGCCGATCTGAAGTTTCGGTTCGCCGTCGCCATACTGATTAATTGAGATAATCAGCCCGGTTTCATCAGATTTCCATTTCTTCAGAACTTTATCCTTATCAGGGTCAAAACCCCCCTTTTTTGCCATAATATCCTCCTGTAAACTCTATGTTGAAATTTTTGAGAAATCAGCAAACCCGCCGAACAGGTCTGCAATATTTTTCAGCAACGCGAATCTGTTGTTGCGTATTTTTGTATCTTCGGCCATGACCAAAACACCGTCAAAAAAAGCATCCACAGTGTCACGCAACGAAGCAATATCGAGAAGGGCCTGGTCAAAAAGTCCTTTGTCCAAATCTTCTGATACTTTGTTTTTAACCGCGTTATACGCGGCATAAAGTGCGGACTCACTTTCATGCTCAAACAGGTTCTTATCCACATCCCCCACAGTCTCACCGGCCTCACCGGCCTTTCGTATAATATTGACAACACGCTTGAACGCAACAGCCAGGGGGTCAAAATCAGGCGCGCTCTTGAGATTTTCCAGGGCGCGGACCCTGTTCCGGACATTGGGCATATTGTCCACGGAAACGCTGGTGACAGACGCAATGACATCCTTTGAAAATCCCTCTTCTGCCAGAAGATGGGAAATGCGGTTTTGCAGAAAGGTGTAAACATCGCTGACAGTTTCTCCCACATCCCGGTCACGTCTTTCGCCAAAAAGCGTTGCGCTTTTTTCAATCATGGCCTTTAAGGAAAATGAAAATCCTTTTTCATGCATGATCTGAATAATGCCGATGCCCTGACGCCTAAGCGCATACGGATCCGAAGCACCTGTGGGAATCAGCCCCGCACTGAAGCATCCGCAAATGGAATCAATTTTGTCGGCAATCGCGAGAATGGCACCGGTCATTGTTTCAGGGAGTGTTCCCCCGGAATAAGTTGGGCGATAATGTTCTTCAATTGCACATGCCACGGCATCGGGTTCGCCTTTGATGCCTGCGTAAACCCTTCCCATGACCCCCTGAAGTTTGGGAAATTCAACCACCACCTGACTTACAAGATCGGCTTTGCATAACATGGCCGCCCTTGCTGCCTGTTCCTTAACTGCCGAATCCTGACCGGCCGCGTCTGAAATAAATTCAGCCACTTCCCTGACCCGCATGATTTTTTTGTACATGGACCCGAGTTTGGCCTGGAAAAGCACCCCTTTTAATTTTTCGATCCAGTCATCAAAAGACGCTTCCAAATCCCCTTTGTAGAAGAACTGGGCATCTGCCAGTCTTGCCCGGATCACCCTTCCGTGACCTGCTGCCACAAGGTCCATATTTTTTGCCTGTGTGTTATTTACCGCGATAAAGCAGGACATCAGCTTGTCATTTTCATCAATAATGGCAAAATATTTCTGGTGTTCCCGCATGGCAGTGATCAGAACTTCGTCAGGGACTTCAAGAAATTCCTCATCAAATTTTCCCACCACAGGGACCGGATATTCCACAAGGTTGTTTACAATATCCACAAGCTCACTGTCCGGAAGCACCCTGCCGCCGGCTTCCTGGGCTGCTTTTGAAATTTCTTTTTCAATAATCTGCTTCCGTTCTTCCAAATCAGCCAGAACATATGCGGACCGCAGACGCTCGATATAATCACCCGGAGTTGTCACCGTTATTGTATCCGGAGACATAAATCTGTGTCCCCGGGTGGTATTGCCGCTTTTGATATTTTCCAGGGAAAACGGGATCACATCATTTCCCAGCAGCGCAAGAATCCAATGCACAGGTCTTGCAAACTGAAGGTTCAGATCAGCCCATTTCATGGTTTTGGGGAATGGCACTGACCGGATCACATCCGGCAGGATGCCCTGAAGAAAGACGTTTGTTTCAAGCCCTTCCTCGGTCTTTGTCGCGCATAAATAGGAGCCTTTTTTTGTTTTTTTAATGCTGATTTCATCTGTGGATATACCGAGTTTTTCGGCAAATTTCCGGGCAGGCACAGCAGGTTTGCCATTTTCATCAAACCCGACTTTTTCAGGCGGTCCCATGACCTCTGTTGTCACAGACTCCTGTTTGTCTGAAACATCGGCAATTTCCACAGCAAGCCTTCTCGGAGTCCCGAAAACCCTTGCGCTGCCGTGTGCGATACGGGCATCGGTCAGTTTTTTTAAAAGCGTTGAAGACAGAGCATTCAGCGCAGGTGTTATATAACTTGCCGGGATTTCTTCTGTTCCGATTTCAAGTAATAATGAGTTGTTCATCCTCACCCCTTTGTCTTTTATAATCACATCATTGAATAACTTTTTTTAACCTTTTAAAAATACATCGGCTCACTTTTTCAACAAAGGAAATCCCATTGATTCTCTCTGATTCAGATATGCTTCCGCGCATGCCCTGGCAAGATTCCTTATCCGTGCAATATAGCCGGTTCGTTCCGTAACACTGATGGCCCCCCGGGCATCCAGAAGGTTAAAGGTATGTGAACATTTGAGACAGTATTCATAAGTGGGAAGAACCAGCCCGTCCTTAATCACCCGCATGGCTTCGGCCTCGTACTTATTGAAAAAACCGAGTAACATATCCACATCTGCTTTTTCAAAATTATATGTTGACTGTTCAACCTCCTGCTGATGGTGTACGTCCCCGTATTTTATATCCTTATTCCATTTCAGATCATAGACATTGTCTATTCCCTGCAAATACATGGTAATGCGCTCAAGACCATATGTGAGTTCCACGGAGACAGGATGCAGTTCAATGCTCCCGGCCTGCTGAAAATAGGTAAACTGAGTGATTTCCATGCCATCCAGCCAGATTTCCCATCCGAGACCGGACGCGCCGAGGGTGGGGGATTCCCAGTCATCCTCAACAAACCGGATATCATGCTCAAGGGAGTCTATTCCCAGAACCCTCATGCTTTCCAAATATAGCTCCTGAACATCAGCGGGAGAAGGTTTCAGGATGACCTGGTATTGATAATAATGCTGAAGCCGGTTCGGATTTTCACCGTAACGGCCGTCCGTGGGCCGTCTGGAAGGCTGCACATATGCCACTTTCCATGGCTCGGGGCCAAGGGCCTTTAAGAGTGTTGTGGGATGAAATGTCCCGGCCCCGACTTCCATGTCATAAGGTTGAACCAGCACACATCCCTTTTTTGCCCAGAATTTGTTTAATTCTAAAATAACATCTTGAAAATACATTTTTTTTCACCTTTTTTGTCAGTGGTCATTGGGTTTAAAGGTTAAGGGTCTGAGCTTAAGGGTTAAGGAAAAAAACGCTATGTGCAAGTTATAATGCCACGAAGGCACAAAGACACGAAGTCTCACGAAGATTCTTTGTGTGAGCCGAAAACGTAAACCTGCTTTCGGAGATTATAAAGGCACAAAGATACGAAGTCTCACGAAAGTTCTTTGTGTTTCCCTGTATTTCTTTGTGTGTCTTTGTGGCTTCGTGTCTTTGTGGCATTAATCTGTCTGTATTCTCTTTGGTTAAAAAAAAGTTGCACATGGCGTGAAAAAGCTGAAATTTTTATATTTCGCTACGGTGACGGGCTATGATAATTCTGATACCTAACACCTGCCCCCTCACCTTAACCCTTAACCTTAACCCTTAATTCCTTAACCCTTAATCCCTTAACCCTTAACACTCCAATCCCTCTGCATCTGTTTTTATATTGAGCAGACAGGCACCGTCTCTTTTTGAAAGAACTTCTTTCCATACTTTCCTTAAACTGTCAATATTTTCAGTTTCACCCATGGCCCATATGCAGCCGCCCCCGCCCGCGCCTGTGAATCTTGCTCCGCAATTGTTTTCAATGGCCGAACTGACCAGGTTTTCTCCTATTTCATCAAGCACATCAGGGGTCATCTGTCTTCTCAGAGCAACTTCCCTGTTCATCATTTCAGAAGCGTCTTTAAAATTTCCCTCTGACAGCGCGTCCGTAAATTTTTGGGTGCAGTTAACAATCTCAGTCCAAAAATCACGGTATTTGCCTGAGAGAAATTGCCGAACCCATCTCTGGTTAATGTTTTTTGATTCATGGGGAATGCCGCAATATGCCAAAAGCAGATGCGTTTCCAACTCGTCAAACGCGTGTTTTTCAACAATGGGTTTCTGCGTGAAAACAGGGCCTTCAACTTTTCCTGACCAATACCACGCGTTCACGCCGCCATACACGGCAGCCAGCTGATCCTGAAGCCCGCAGGGCACGCCTGCCACACTTTCCTCAAGTCCGTGCGCAAGCCTTGCCGTAGTTTCAGGGGAAAGCAGTTTCACTTCCTTTTGTCCGGAAATGCCAGACCCGGCTTTGCAAAGGGCGGCAATCAGTGCGACCGCCGCGACAGATGAGCCTCCCAGCGCACTGCGCGGGGGGATGACGATTCAATATCAATATGAACCCCCTCTGCCCCGAAATAGGCGGCAACAGCAAACATCAGCCCCAGGGGATGATCAAAGCGCGCTTGATCAAGGGAATATTCCGCGCTTTCAAACCCCTTTGAAGAAACTTTTATCATGCCTTTATGATAAGGAAAAAGCCGCACCCGTGTCCTCATGTTCAGGGCAATATTAAAGGTGCAGGGACGAAGTCGCCGGAGCGGATAATAAAAGGTGCTGATATCCAGGGTTCCGCCCATGTCAATTCTGCACGGGGCTGACGCCTCAATCTGTTCTGATGCCAGAATATCTGTTAAATTATGAGACATATATTGTTTCCAATCTTTTAGGATTTCAGGCTTTGAAAATTTTCAAAGTTTCAGTGATAGATTATTTGATTCTGTTTCGTCAAGCCTTTCTTCAGCACACAGGAAATTTCCGGATTTTCACCTCTGATACCCAGTAAAATAGAATTTTGTATGGAACCCGCTGAATCAGGAGTGTTCCCAAATCTGTGCGACTTTTTTTGTTTTTAATTTAAAAAATATGATATAATAACAAGATGATATTGAACAATGCTCTGAAAATATCATGGCCGTGAAAAAATCAGCACAACTGCCTGACAAGCTGGCATTTATGTCTTTATCGGTTTCGTGCTTTTTATCCAAGGAGGAAGGAGGTGAAAACCCAAAATTTTCTGAAATCATGACATTGGAAAGTGAGAAACAGATTCAGGCTAAAAAATCAGCTATAGATGTTCAGAAAAATAATTTCAGTAAATCAAAATTAAATTCAATTTATTTTTAATTGCTTAAACTCGATAATCAAGTTTTTTTGATCCGATCTGGCAGGGTCCCTTGTCATTCCTGCGAAAGCAGGAATCCACAGTTCCTGAAGACGTCGCATCTGCCCAAAATGGATTCCTGCTTTCGCAGGAATGACAAAAAAACTTGATTATCGAGTTAAAGGAACTATTTCTTGAAATTTAATTTGTGAACATCTATAATCCTAGTTTCAGGTTCAATGAAAATAACTGATTTGATTATAACGGATTTAGGGGAATGCTGCAAATATGCCGCCCCCACAGGGCGTTACAGGCCTCCCCAAAATCCGTTATAATCAGGAAAATAATTGTCCGGAGAATGTCAGAATAGGCTTTCAGACGGGTATATTATTTTTCAGGGACTTTTTAAAAGGCATGCGGTTTGATATCAGATTAGATAACATCTGATAAATCCGGCAGATAGAAGCTGTATTACTTTCATTTTATGATTCACTTTAAGGAACATATTCAAATGAAAAAAAAATATACACAATTAATTATCGCTGTTTTATTGGGGATGAGCATTCTTGTTTCGGTTCATGCGGATGTCGTGACTGACGGAACCATAGGTAATACCGGCGCGCTGAGTTTGCAGGGGCCTGTTTATAAAATTAAAGCCGAATACGGAAAACAGGCCGGTGCAAATCTGTTTCACAGCTTTCAGCGATTCAATATCAATACCAATGAAACCGCCACCTTCAGCGGACCCGCTTCGGTTCAGAATATCATCAGCCGTGTCACAGGAGGGGAGGCATCCCGGATTGACGGAACATTGCGTTCTGAGATTTCCGGAGCAGACGTATATTTGCTGAATCCTGCGGGTCTGATGTTCGGAGCAAATGCCCGACTGGACCTGAGCGGTTCGTTTTATATGAGTACGGCAGATTATCTGCACATGGAAAATAATGAGCGGTTTTACACTGAATCCTTTGAAAATGATATCTTATCTGTTGCCACACCGGCCGCTTTTGGTTTCCTGGACAATGACGCAGGCATGATTTCAATCGAAGGCAAAGGAGAACTCTCCTCTGATATCTGGGAAGAAAACGAGGAAAGCTGGCGAGACTGGCGGAACAATAATCCTGATTTTTCTCCCGGACTTGCGGTTCCGGAGGGTGAAATGATCTCCGTGATTGGCGGAGATATTGAGATAAAAGGCACTTTTTTTGTTCCTGAGTCCGGTATAACAGATGCCACTGTGGGATCGAATCTTAATGCTCCCGGGGGACGAGTCACTCTGGCGGGTGTCCGGTCCGCGGGCGAAGTAAAGCTTACAGAAACCGGTTCGGATGTGTCTGCGGAAAAACTGGGAGATATAACCATGTCCCGGGGGGCAAAAATTACGGTCAACAGCAGTGGCGATGATGACAACGGGAGCGGAGCCGGAAGTGTTTTTATCCGAGGGGGGATGTTTGTTTTGGACAAATTCAGCCAGATTGAGTCCTCGCCAAACCATGAAAATGGTCAGGAAATTGCTATACGGGCAGATAACGTGTTTTTGCAAAACCGCGGCAGAATTGACGGTAATACAGACGGAACAGGCAATGGCACAAATATAACCATTGAGGCTTCGGAAACAGTTAAAATCAGTAACAGCGAAATTAAAAACGGCTCTTTCTGGGAAGAAGCCGATGCCGGGGAAGGCGGTACGCTCTCCATTAAGGCAAAAGACATTACAATCACAGAATCTTCAGGGCTTGGCGGGCAATCCTACGGGGCAGGAAAAGGCGGGGATATAAATATCGAAGGTTCTGAATCGGTTCATATCTCTGATAACGCCACGGTGTCAACTTCCGCGTTACAATACAGCACTGACCGGGCCGGAAATATAAGCATTTGTGCGCCCTCTCTGACCATTGAAACCCGGGCAAAGATTGAAAGCTCGTCAGAAGGTGTCGGCACCAGCGGAAATATTGCCATTCATGCAGGTGACATGCAGCTGAACAGCAGCGGTGAAATCTCTGTCCGGGCACGGGAGACAGGCAACGGGGGAAATGTGACCATCTCCGGGCATGATCCCGCGAAGGACGATGATTTTGCAGATTCAGTCATACTGACCGGCCAGGGCAGTGTCATTCGCGCGGACACAACCGGCAGCGGCAATGCAGGAACAGTTTCAATAACCGCAAAAAATTTGTCCCTTAAAGATAACGCATCTGTGATCACCTCGGCATCGGATACCGGAAACGCGGGCAATATAACACTGAGGATCGGAAATATTGATCTCAGCGGAGGTGCTTCCGTTGTTTCAAAAAGCGAGTATCCTGATGCGGATATTTATACTGTGGATGATATCGAAGCACTGGATGAAGTGGCTGATCTGGCTCAGGATGGTGATATGGCCATTGTGCAGGATGCCGGAGAGGGGATTCCCGGAAGCTTTATCTGGTTCTGGGAGTGGATACCTGTTAAGGAACAAGTAGCGTCTGTTGCAAATCTAACGGAAAGGGATGATCTGGCTGACTCGGCTGAAGCAGGTGAGGTTGTGCGGGTGGAAGACCTCGGGAGCGGGGAACCTGCAATTTTTGTTTCTGACGGATGGGGAGAATGGGTAAGACTTAAAAATGTCTATACGGTTTCTGATATTACAAAAAGAGAAGCGGTCGTTGCTTTACCCGGGGATGTGGTTCAGACGGTTTCAGAAAACGGAACCGTAAACCGACTGACCTATACGGGTGAAAAATGGATCAGCGGTTATAAAAACCTTTACACAGTTGCCAATATTACAGGACGGGACAGCCTCTCCGCACAAACCGGTGACGTGGCAAAAGTTGAGGACGCGGGGGACGGGATCGCGAAAAGTTTTATTTATGACGGGGAAAAGTGGATAAAATTTTATATGACCGGCAATGCAGGGACCATTACACTTAACGCGGATGACACGGTCGCGCTGGAGGATGATGCGTCCTTTAGCACGGCAAGCACAGGCGGTGTTCACGCGGGCATGATAAATCTGGATGCAGGCACCCTGAAACTCAGCGACGAGGCCTTTATTTCTTCAACAAGTGAGGCCATCGGTGACGCGGGTATGATTCACATCGGCTCAGAGGGGACTGTCACTTTGGAAGATGACACGGCTCTGACCACCGCGACATCCGGTTACGGCAAAGCCGGTAATATAACACTGGAGGCTGTCCGTTTTGAACTCAGCAACAGGGCATCTGTTTTATCCGCGAGCAAATCCGCGGGCAAAGGCGGCGATGCCGGTACGATTTCCATTCATGCCCTTGATGCTGTGTATATGAAAGACAACAGTTCTGTCAGTACTTCAACTCAGGGGGAAGGAAATGCAGGCAATATAAGTATGGATGTTGCGAGGATTGAACTTGGCAACGGTGCTTCGGTTTCCTCATCCAGCAATGCCGCAGAAAATGGCGGGACCGCGGGTTTGATCAATATCAGCGCCAAAGACGCGGTTCGTTTGTCAGACGGAAGTTCCCTGACCACTGAGGCCGTAAATACGGCAAGTCCTGATGAGACAGATGACAAAATGAACGGTAAAATGACCATTCAGGCCGGAGACCTGCTTTATTTGTCAGACAGCGAAATTACCACCAGTGTTAAAAGCGGACAGGGGGACGGCGGGGACATAGAGATTGGCAATCCGCAATTTGTCATCCTGAACCATGGAAAAATCAAAGCCAATGCTTATGAAGGACAAGGGGGCAGCATCCATATTGTTTCGGATCAGTTTATTCAATCTTCCGCCAGTATTGTTTCAGCTTCATCACAACTTGGGATTGACGGCTCTGTAGAAATTGACGCCCCGGATGAGGATGTCAGCGGCGGTCTCACGATCCTGCCTGCGAACTTCCTGGACGCGGCCCGTTGGATGAAAACACCCTGCACAGCGAGAACCGGAGAAAAAGTGAGTCGTTTTGTGCTAACCGGACCAGATGCTCTGTCCAGTGTTTTTGATGACTTACAGCCAAGCCCGCCCATGTGGCCTGATATGTGGCTTGATAATTCCAATAAGGAAGAATGATGAAAATAAGAAAAAAGAGTATTATCATAACCAAAGTCATGATTTTTACCCGGGACAGCCCTGTCCTCAGTTTGATGCGTGGAGATATACGGTTTGGTTAAGAAAGTAAGTACCTGAGCAAAAGTTTTTCATACATCTTTTTTTCTGTGAGCGGCGGAGAAACCCGGCTTTTTCCGTCTCGGGCGAGAGGTCATTCCGGGAAAAAAAGCCGGGTTTCTTCCCCGGGCAAATATCGAAAACTTATGGATAGGTACTTAAAGGTTAATTTAAATATCCTCCGTCCTTGGGCTGTTTCAAGGATGAAGAGGAAAAAGGAAAATTGTTATGAAAGCAAAAAACAAGATTTTCATCGTAATCGGAGCATTGCTTCTGTGTTTGTGCTTTTGGGGCGGCCCGGCATGGGCTGATCCATGTAATCCGGATGACCCTGATTATGACCCGGCGGCCATTTGTGACCCCTGTGAATCATACGATCCGTGGACGGATGATCCCTATGATATCGAGTGCGGTCCTTGTTATTATGATTCAGATGATATTTATTGCGACCCTTGTAATCCCGGAGGGTATGTTTACAATGCGACCAATCCTGATTGCGGTATTTATACCGGAAAAATTCACGGACAGGTGCTTCTGCCTGATGAATCTCCTGTACCATATGCCCAAGTTTATGCTTACACGGCCGACTATTTCCACAGTGCCGATGTTCAGGCAGATGAGCAAGGTAATTTCAGCCTCACTGAGCTGGCCGAGGCTCTGTGGTTAATTTATGCAGTACCGCCTTATGAGGATGACACATACAGCGCATACAGCGTTTCCGAAGAGGCGGACCTGGAAATCGCAGAAGGTGAAATTCTGACGCTGGACGGGCCGCTGGTGCTGACACGTCGTGATACTGATACCCGCGGAACCGGGAAGATCACAGGTATGGTAACAGATTCCCTCGGCAATGGCGTGCCATATGCCCAGGTTTATGCTGATAATACTGACTATTCTGATTCAGCATACACCGAGGCAGGCGAGGACGGGAGTTTTACGCTTACTGATTTGGCTGACGACACTTGGATTATCCAGGCATGGCCCCCTGATAATGAGGACTATTCAACTTATGACGGGTCCGAAGCCAAAGAAGTCACAACGGCCGGCGATACTGTGGCACTGGATACCTCGCTGATGCTGATGTCCTCTGATCTCGTTACCTTGCAAATTGAAGGACAAGTCACCCTGCCTGACGGAAGTCCCGTGTCAGGTGCCTATGTTGAGGCTGAAAGCGACGATTATTTCGGTTATGCTGATACCGAGACGGATGAGAACGGCAATTTTTTACTGACGGATTTATATGAAGGGACATGGATCATTTATGTTTATCCCTCTTCCGAAGACAAATATAATGCTTACAGCTCACCCGAACCGAGAGAAGTGTATGTTTCTGCCGGAAACTCTCCGGAACCCATTAAAATAGAATTGCCGGCTCCTCTCAAAAGTATTTCCGGCACGGTGATTCATGAGGGAGAAACAAAACCTGCTGTGGAGGTTGTAGCGGTAAACTGGGACGCAGATGAATTCAAATCAGTCCTCACTGATGACAGCGGTAATTTTCAAATGCAGGTAAATAGCGGCGAATGGGAAGTCTGGGTAGAACCGGGGGAGGCTACGGAGTGGATCGCGCCTGAATCAGAATGGGTCGCTTTTTCCGATGATGCCGCCGGAGATGCGGAAGAACTGACCATCGCCCTGGGTGCGCGGGATAATCTGTTCGGTTCCCTGAGTGGCAAGGTATTGGGTTCTGATGGTAATCCGCTCACCAGCGACAAAGAACGTAATAAGGCTGTTACCATCGAAGTGTTTGATTTGATGAGCCAAACTTACTATGAAACCAATTTGAATGCCCAGGGAGCGTTCTTTCTGTCCTTACCCCCGGGAACCTATGAAATGGCGATATCGCTTGATCCCAGGAAATATCCCGGATATATGACCCCGAGCTTACCGTGGTTTGATATTGAAGCCGGAGAGGAAAAGGTTTTGGATGATATTCGCTTGGAGACCCGGGGGATATCTGTCCGAGGCACTGTGAAAAACGCCGCGGGGGAGGGTGTTTCCGGAATTTTTGTGGATGCTTGGCAGTTGGATGGCGAAGAGTGGTTTTATACCCAGACAGATGCCAAAGGCAACTACAACATCAGACTGTCTTCCGGAATATGGGTGATAGAGCCTTATCCGGATGAAAATTCCGGCTATATCTTCACGGGTTCGCCGCAGGAAGTGGAGCTGTCCGAGGACCATTCGGAACGGATTAATTTTGTATTGGAAGATACTGGTCATACCATCACCGGCACGGTTGAGGATACGGAAGGAAACCTGCTGACAGATGTGAATGCATGGGCCTACGCCCGTCCTGAGAACAATCCGAGCCCTGTCTCCGACGCCCTGGTGGAAAATGGTACGTTCACGCTAAATATTCCCGCAGACATAAAAGACACACTTCAGATCGGTCTCTATCTCCATCCGCGAAGTAAGTATTCTCTTGTGGAAGAGACCACGTATTCAAACAGCCGTTCATCGTTTAGGGCGACAAAGGCGTTGAATACAGCCGAAGCCGCCATCAGGGAGATGATCCCCTATGAACAGTCTGTAAATATGGAACAACGCTCTGCCAGAAATAACGGGTCGGTCAAGATCAGGCTGACAACGAACAAATCCTTTATCCGCGGATATGTGAAAAACGCCCTGACCGACGAAGCAGTGACAGATGTTTCAGGGGTGATCTTTGCCACATCCGGCGACGCGAGCGGTGCCTTCCAAATGGCTGAAATTGACACCAGCGACGGCAGTTTTGAAGTATCCGTGTCAGGAGGCACATGGCATCTGAGTTATCTCCTCGACACAGGGAATTACATACCCAGTCCCACTGAACCGATTCAGGTCACGGTGGTTAAAAATGAGCAGGCCACCAAGGATATTGCGCTCATCCCCCTGGAAGACAGCGTCTCTGGCCAGGTGGTGGATCCCTACGGAAATCCGGTGTTTAATACCTGGGTGGAGGTCAGGGCCATGGAATCTGGAAAAATCATCCATGAATATCAGGTCAGTACCGGATCAGATGGTGAATTCAATGCGCTCATACCAGCAGCAACGGGAAATCTGAGAAGCTGTACATACAGAGTTTGTGTGACCACTGCAAAGGCGAACTGCGGAGGAACAAGCAACTCATGCTTCAAAGAGAGCAAACAATGGTGTAAGGATAATTGCGGTCGAAAGAGAAACTCCTCTTTGGAGGGATTTGTCCTGGAGCTGCGTGAGGCGAATATTTACTTGGAAGGAAACGTTTTAGATGAGGACGGGAAGACGCCTGTAAAGGGAGCGTTTGTTTCAGCTTACAGCGGAGATGGTCAGAAAGCCGACGGTTACACAGATGAAAATGGCATCTATCGTCTGCAAATAGCGCCCGAGGATGATACTGAGGGAAGCACTTGGAAACTGAGCGCCACCTACAAACAGGCAGGTGATACGACCAACTATCGAAGTGATGAAAAAACGGCTGACACATCGGGAGGGGTTGACACGGTCGCAGGACCGCAACTTGTTCTGAAGCGTATGGGGAAGCTGCCGCCATCGGAAACCCATGAATTTGGTGTGGAAGAGGGCTGGAGTTACACACTTTCCGATGGTACCCAGGTTCAGATTCCCGCGAATGCCATACGCACTTTGAAAAAAGAGGCCAAGATCACCATCGAACCCCGGATCAGCGGACTGCCCAGCAACGCGAATTATCGCACCATCAATTACGGATATGATATTGTTCTCTACGAAAAGGGAACGGCCAAGGAAATCGCTGAAGACTTTAGTGAGGATGTCCTGCTGACTCTCCGTTATACTGACCAGCAGATATCGGAGTCAGGTATCAATGAGGCCAATATTCGCCCCGCATATTTGGTGGAAGGGACCAGTTCCTGGAAACTGATAAAGAATTTTACGCTCGACAAGGACGCCAACAAAATCACTTTTCCCACGGATCATTTTTCCACATGGGCACTGGTGGCTGCAAACACTGAAAATACATCTGTCTCCCCTGATATAGAAGCCGGTGATGTGAATGGTGACGGAAATATCGGACTGGGGGACGCGATTCAGGCTTTGCAGATTTTTACAAAAATGTCATCCTCTGCTGCTTATAAAGAAGCCGATATTAACGGAGATGAGAAGATCGGGTTGGAGGAAGTTATTTATATTTTCAGAAAACTCATGGAATCCAAATCGTAAAGCAATTTTTTCACTCTCCTGATCCTTCTCTTATCAGCCATTTCCGTTAGTTTCTGACGCGAGATGGCTGATAAGAAGGGATATTTTTCTCTCCTGCTCCCTTTTCTTACAAGCCATTCCTGTAATTCTGATAATTTTTTATAATTTTCTAAAAACAACACCACAAAAAACTTGCTTATATGAATGATTGATAATATATAAAATAAATTTTTTAAGAAAATATTCGGAGAGGCATAATATTCGATTTTTTCTGAGGGATTTAGGGGATGGCCGATTAAGCCCTGTAAGGGCGGCATATTTGCAGCAACAGGTTCGCAGGCCCCCCGCCAAATCCCGCAGGGGGGCATGTTTGCCTGCCGTCACAATATGTCGCCTCTGCGGGGCTTTTTACCGGCCCGCATGATGAATTCTACAAATATGCCGCCCCTGCGGGGCTTTTTACCGACCTCCTCTAAATCCGTTATCATTATGATTTTTTTAATAAATCGGTTTGCTGAATAATTTTTTTTGTTTTTTTTTGTACCACAGAGGAGGTGAGCCTTGATTTAAACGAGGGAGAATCTGTGTCCATATGACCTGTTTCTCAGTTTAAACATGTTGGTATTAAAAAATATTTCCACTAGTCTGGACGGACGAACAGCAGTATGATGCTTTTATAATTAATTTTATCAATAAAAGATGTTATCAAAAACAAGGTGTGCGGAACTTGCAGTTTCAGCAGATCGAAAAGTTTCCGGACTGTATGCGGGACTGCAAAGAAACCCGGGGGTTTTCTCAGGACAAGGGCCCCTCACGGCCGTAAAAAACCGGGTTTCTCCCATGTCCGTCGTGTCCGCTCTGTGACAGCCCGGAAACTTTTCGAGCTGCTGAGTTTGGCAAATTGAATCCTTGCCGGGAGGGCGGCGAACTGTGAGACTGTGAGTTCGGCACGCCGGAAGTCGGACTGTGTATTTCCAATAATCAGCAGATCAGAAGTTTTTCGTGACAAAAGGAGTGCAAAAAACCGCTTCGCTCTATTTTTGCACTCCGGAAAAGAAAAGATTTTCGACCTGCTTATGATATCCGATAAATAAGTGGTTGAGAGAAAGGCAACCTTCAAAATGTATCGTTTTCGATCAATTTTGTAAATCAGGTGACTTATTTGAAAAGAGGATTGACAATAGTGCTGATCATGAGTGTTTTTTTTATTTGCACAGGAACGGCCGCTTCGGAAGATTCCTCGCCGGCCGCAGAGATTTCTGACCAGGCTCAGAAAGCTCATGACCAGACGCCCGCTGTTTTGCCGCCCATTGAAGAGAATGAAACCCAGTTGTCCTCTGTCGGAAAAGTATATGTGAAAAAATTTAAGTTAGAGGGCAATGCAATTTTTTCTGATGAGGACCTGACCCCGATTACCTCGCCTTATGAGGGCCGTGAAATAACCGCTGAGGAGTTACAGGAAGTCAAAAACAAGTTGAGCGGCTATTACTATGTGAACGGATATGTCAACTCCGGAGCGATTATTCCCGACCAGAAAGTGGAAAATGGCATTATTCTTTTGAATATTATTGAAGGAAAACTTTCTCAGACAGAGATTTCCGAAAACACCTGGCTTCGCACCGGCTATATTCTCAGTCGGCTGGACCTCGCAACAAAAGACGGGAAACTTCCGTTTAATGTCAATGTCATGCAGGATCATTTAAAGCTTCTGAAACAAGACCCCCGTGTGAAAAATATTCACGCGGATTTCGCTCCCGGGCTTGAACGGGGAGAGGGGATTCTTAACGTTCAGGTGGAGGAGGCAAGACCCTATCATTTAACGCTCAGATTTAATAATCATAATTCCCCCAGCATCGGCCCCTATCGCGGCGAAGCGGAACTTCAGCACCTCAACCTTACCGGCTGGGGGGATTCTCTGACTGCCCAGTATGCCCTGACCGAGGGTCTGGATGATTATTCAGTGAACTACACCGTCCCGCTGACCCGCCGGGATACAACCCTCTCGTTTGATTTTGACCGTTCTGAATCGGTTGTCGTGTCAGAAGCCTTTGAAGAGTTGGATATCAAAAGTGATACCACAACCTATGCAGCGGCATTACGCCATCCCTTTTACAAGAGCCTTTCCAGCGAATTTGCAATGGGAATCAGATTTGAAAAACGCCATACAGAAACATCCCTTCTGGGAAGAGGTTTCGCTTTTCCTGATTCAGGCGCGGACGAGGAGACAGGGGAGACTGACTTCACCATGATACGTTTTTCTCAGGAATGGGTGAACCGAAGTCTTGTGCAGGTGGTCGCTGCCTACTCAAGTGTGAATATGGGAAATGTGGACGAAGGAAAATATGAGGGCGGATTTTTCACCTGGGTGGGACAGTTCCAGTGGCTCAGACGCCTCAGACTGTTCAACAGCCAGTTATTATTCAGCCTTAATATGCAGCTTTCCGACAGTTCGCTTATCTCTGCTGAAAAATTTGCCATTGGCGGGTCATCCACCGTCCGAGGCTACAGAGAGAATCAGATGACCCCGGACAACGGTCTGACAACATATCTTGAATGGCGGATTCCTGTAATGCAATTGAAAATACCGGGCCTGAGCAAAGGACCTAACGACGGAACTTTTCAATTATGTCCGTTTTTTGACTTTGGCAAAGGCTGGAATACCGAGAGTAACGACCCTGATCCGGATAATATTTACAGCGCCGGAATCGGAGCCAGGTGGTCCGTGAACGAAAGGATATCCGCTGAAATTTACTGGGGAGAATCTCTGAAAGATGTCGAAGAATCCGGTGAATACGATATCCAGGATGATGGTGTGCATTTTCAGATCAATGTGGGGCTGTTTTGAGAATTGAAAATTGAGAATTGAAAATTGAAAATTAAGTACCTGATAAAAAGTTTTTTATATATTTTTTTTTACGAACAGCGGAGAAACCCGGCTTTTTCCGTCACGGGCCGCGAATCCTTCCGGTAAAAAAAAGCCGGGTTTCTTCTCCGGGAAGATATCGGAAACTTATGGTTAGGTACTTAGGAATTAGGAATTAAGAATTGAGAACCGAAAACTCGATGCATTATATCATTTTCAATTTTCAATTCCCAAAC
Organism: Desulfonema magnum; assembly: GCF_017377395.1. Taxonomy (GTDB): domain Bacteria; phylum Desulfobacterota; class Desulfobacteria; order Desulfobacterales; family 4be13; genus Desulfonema_C; species Desulfonema_C magnum. The sequence goes on from NZ_CP061800.1 coordinate 4,401,201, forward strand.
GAGGGTGGCATATGAACAAAAAGTATATCTTCATTTCTATCTTCATTTTTTATTTGTTTTTTTTATGTGTTACAACAAACGCTATGGGTGCGGATACTGCTGTAAGACAGTTGATTGCCAGGGGAGAAGCGTTCTTTCAAAAGGGCGATTTTGAACATGCGGCACTGTCCTGGGAGCAGGCGTTAGGTCTTTCAGATTCAGAAAAAGAACCGGGAATATATTTGGACACAGCAACGCATCTGGCAAATGCTTATCAATCCCTTGGATATCACCGAAAGGCGTTGACACTTCTTGGCTCTGTTCTCACCATTGTTGAAAAAAATGACGATCTGTCCCGTAATGCTTTGTTTTTCAACGGCCTGGGAGACCTTCATCTTTCTCTCGGCAATATAAAACAGGCCGCGGATTATCTGACCAAAGCCATGGAGAAAGCTCGTTCGGCAAAAAGCCCTCATGTTTTGGCAGTTGTTTTAAATAATGTGGGAAATACGCTTTCTGCAAATGAAGAATATGAAAGCGCAATAGCGGCATATGAGGAATGTCTCAAAGTGATTCAGGAACTTGAGGCATCTGAGATGCCTCAGATGTCCCAGAATTTTGAAATACCTGATCGTTTGAAATCAAAGGTTCTGATGAATTCGGCCCGTGCCGCGTTTCTGAGTCATAAATACAAGGATAGTGCGTCAGCATTGGCCTATGCCCTGACGGAGATCAAAAGCCGGCCGGATTCCCGAAGTAAAGCATCGGATTTCATTTCTTTGGCGCTGCTTTTTCGAGAAACTGAATGGCATCCGGAGAAGCCTGACAATGACCTGAAAACTAGCGTTTATTACGCTTTAAATGAGGCAATGCGGATCGCCAAAGATATTCGTGAGCCTTGTATTAATTCCTACGCTTACGGATATATGGGGCAGTTATATGAAGATGAGGGCCGCTATTCGGACGCCATGAAACTGACCCGAAGCGCGATATTTTTTGCCCAGCAGGGAAATTTTTCTGAAATTTTATATCTCTGGCAATGGCAGATGGGAAGATTATTCAAAGCCAAAGGCGATATTAAAAATGCGGTCAAGTTATATAAAGAAGCCATAACGACACTGAACCCCATTCGTCAGGAATTCTTCAGGGGATTTCGCATCCCGCGGGACGCATTTAATGAAAAGGTAAAACCTGTCTATCTGGAGCTTGCGGGACTGTTACTCGGTCAGGCTGAGAAGATAAAGGAGGAGGCATCCAAAGAAAGCAGACTCAGGGAAGCCAGAGACACGATGGAGCTTCTGAAATCGGCTGAATTGCAGGACTTTTTCGGAGATGAATGTGTCACAGCCCTGCGCAGAAAGGATACCAAAATGGATCGCTCTCCGCCTCATACTGCCATGATTTATCCGATTTCTTTTCCGGACAGGCTGGTATTATTGCTGACGCTGGCGGACGGTCTGAAACAGGTCATCGTACCGGTTGACGCTGTTCTTCTCAGACACGCAGTGACACGATTCCGCAGGCAGCTGCAGATCCGTCCGAATAACCGCTTTTTGCATGACGCACGCCGGCTCTACAACTGGCTGATACGTCCCATTGAGTCTGAATTGATCATCCGCAAGGTGGACACTCTGATTGTCGCACCTGACGGCGCGTTTCGTCTGATCCCCTTTTCCACACTGCACGACGGGGAACAATTCCTTGTGGAAAAATACGCGATCGGGACCATCCCAGCGATAACCCTCACTGATCCCAAACCCATGGATCAGGAAAATATTGAGATTCTTCTCAGCGGTCTTTCCGAAGGCGTGCAAAATTTTTCTCCGCTGCCCAGCGTGCCGGCAGAACTGCGGGATATCAAGGCGATAATGGGGGGCAAAGTGGTGTTGCAGGATGCAGAATATACGATTGATAATCTGACCCGGGAATTTAAAAGCAAGGCATATTCTGTTGTCCATCTGGCGACTCACGGCATCTTTGGCGGCAGTCCCGGGGAAAGCTTTCTGCTAAGTTACGACAGCAGGCTGACCATGGACGGCCTTGAGCGACTTATCGGCCTCGGAAGATTCCGGGAACAGCAGGTTGAATTACTGACCCTGAGCGCGTGTCAGAGCGCTCTGGGAAATGAGCGTGCCGCGCTGGGGCTTGCCGGTGTCGCGGTGAAAGCAGGCGTGAGAAGTGCTGTCGCGACATTATGGTTTGTGGATGATGAGGCCACGTCTTTGGCAATACGCGAATTTTACCGGCAGCTCAGGCGTCCTGATACTTCAAAAGCAAAAGCCCTGCAAAATGCGCAAAAAAAACTTATTTCCCAACCGAGGTATTGGCATCCTGCTTACTGGGCTCCGTTTTTGCTCATTGGGAATTGGCTTTAGTTCCGTTTTTACCTGGGGGGAAGAAGTTTTCAAGGAGTTATTAAATGCTGAATTCCATAAATAAATGTCCGGACGGAATGAACAGTAATTTTATGTGATCCGAGCTGCCGCCTTCGCCACAAAGACACAAACACACGAAAAAAACACAAAAAAATTTCATGAGACTTTGTGCCTTTGTGTCCCGGTGGCAAATATAAGTACCCTGTCAAAAGTTTTTTATACATCTTTTTTTCTGTGAACGGCGGAGAAACCCGGCTTTTTCGTTCACGGGAGGCGGATCCTTCCGGGAAAAAAGCCGGTTTTTTCTTCCGGGCAAATATCGAAGACTTATGGTCAGGTACTTAATTTACCTGATTTTGCGCAGTCGCGGGCTGAGTCATGCGGAACAGATTCGCAGTCTGTTCAGGCACAGTTTTAAAAATTGCGCCGCAACTCGGACATTATTTATGGAATTCAGCACTAAGCCAATGGTTCAATTTTTAATCTCAGTTTTATTTCAGTGCCGTGATCCCGGGGATGTTCTTTTTTCTGCTTTGAAAATATTTCAATCGCGCCGCCATAAGCCTTTATAAATTTTTCGATGAGAGGCATTCCGAAACCTGTTCCGGTCTCTCCGTCCGTACCGGCCCGGCTGGTGGCTTTGCTGACATCAAAAAGATCATTTAACAATTTTTCAGACATGCCAATTCCGAAATCCCGGATGGAAATTTCAGCGTAATCCTCTGTCTGTCTGGCTTCAACGATTATTTTTGAATAATGATAAGAGAATTTCAGAGCATTGGTAAAAATATTATTCATAACAGAATTGATAAAAGACGCTCTTTCCGCAATAATATTCAGATATGCATCAACATTAACCTCCAGTTCAATCTGTTTTTCGGAAAACCTGTCACTGAGCAGAAAGTATGATTTGGCGATTGCTTCAGACAGATTGATAACTTCCAATTCAAGTTTGTGATCTTCCAAAGCTCGCATGTTTCGGACAAGCTGAATAGTATCTAATCCGTTCTCAGCTGCGGAAATGAGGTGTTCTTTAAAGTCTTCAAACATGGAATAATCTTCTATCATATTCAATGCGGAAATCATTCCGTTAAAAGGATTGGAGAGATCATGGCAGAGTACATGAAGCAGTTCTTTTCGTTCATTACTTGCCTTTGTTATTAAATCTTTACTGAATTTAAGGTCCAGATGTGTGCGGACTCTTACTAACAGTTCTGTTGACTTAAATGGCTTGGTAACATAATCCACCGCACCCAGTTCAAACCCTCTGACGATATCTTCCGTATCCGTCCTGGCCGTCAGAAAGATAATGGGAATATCTTTTGTCTGCTGAGATGCCTTCAGCCGTTTACAGGTTTCAAACCCGTCCAGTTCGGGCATCATAATATCCAGTAAAATAAGATCAGGAATAATTTTCTCGACAACTTTCAGAGCCTGCAAACCATTTCCGGCAACATTGATCCGATATCCCTTTTGTTTTAATATTGTCCCCAAAATCTGAACATTTTTAGGCGTATCATCCACTATCAGAATCCGGGCATTTTGTTCCTGCTGATCATTCATGTTTTTCCTCTCCTGTAAATTTGAAACTTGAAATTTGAAACTTGAAATTTGAAACTTGAAACTTGAAATTTGAAACTTGGGACAGCAGCTACAACTATAATGCCCTTGCTGGCCTGGCTAATCTCTGTCCCTTGCCTAAATTCGCTGTAATCAGAAAGAGTTAAGTCTTATTTTTCGAGTTTTATTTTTATGTTATCAATTATGTCAGGAAATTTTTTCAATGTTTCTGACAGTGATTCTACGTCAAACATGGTTGCCTGTAATAACAGGCGATCTCCCCAGCTTGCAAGCGATTTATAATTATATTTTGTTCCGAGGAGTTTCATCTTGTCCGCGAAATCTTCAATGTCATTAATGGTTAATATTTCAGATATCTCTTCCCATACGTTTACCTGATCTTCCAGTATTTCAAGCAGGTTCGGAAGTCTTGCCAGGGTTTCGGAGTCTGTTACTTCCGGGATATCTCTGTCTTTGGTTTCGGACAGGGCATATTCGTGATCCGGAATTTCCGATTCCCCGACTGAGTGTTTCAGAAACTTGGCCAATGTGTGAATGAGTTTGGTTCTGCCCAGCGGCTTTGTCACATAAGCATCGCAGATATTTGTTATTTTTTCAATCTCTTCTTTCATGGCTTCTGCTGTGATTGCAATAACCGGAATATGTTTCAGGGCGTTATCTGTTTTAATGATCCGTGTGGCCTCATATCCGTCTGTAACTGGCATTTTCATATCCATGAGAATGACATCCGGCTGATGATATTTTGTCAGTTCAGCAGCCTCTTTTCCATTTTCCGCTTCAATGATGTGAATCTCCGGATGCTTTATAAGATAACTTTTTACAAGTGTGCGATTGAATTTCACATCATCTGCCACCAGAAGCGATGATTTTCTGAACCTGACAGCATCGCTGGTTTCTTTTTTTTTCTCTGACTTGGAAACAGGCGACAGGGCAACATTTCTGAAGTTGATATGAAAAGTGCTGCCCTTGCCGACTTCTCCGTTAACATAAATCTCTCCGCCCATCATTTCCACCAGCTGTTTTGTGATCGCCAGTCCCAGACCTGTTCCGCCGAATCTGGCGTGACTTTGTCCTTGTTGCTGTTCAAATGCTCCGAAAATGGACTCTCTTTGGTCTCCCGGGATGCCGATACCCGTATCCTCCACTGAAAAAATAATGTCCGGTGTGTTGCGGTCCTCATATGCATGATGGCTCGCATACAATTTTATATAGCCTGATTCAGTGAATTTGACAGCGTTCCCCACGAGATTCATAAGTATCTGACGCAGACGGATTTCATCAAGCAGAATTGTTTCCGGAAAATTCGGACTTGTTTCGACAATGAAATCCAGGCCCTTTTCCGCAATTTTATGGGAGAACATCTGTTCTGTTTCATTAAACACAGAAGCCAGAGAAACAGGCGAATACTCTAAATTCAGTTTGCCAGCCTCAATTTTGGACAAGTCAAGAATATCATTGATCAGGCCCAGCAGGGTTTTTCCGCCAGCTTTGATTGCCGAGAGATAGTGTTTTTGCTGCGGATCCTGTATTTTTCCCTCAAGCAGTTCTGTAAATCCCAGAATCGCATTCATCGGCGTTCTGATGTCATGGCTCATATTGGCGAGAAATTCACTTTTGGCCTTGTTCGCGGATTCCGCGGATTCCTTAGCTCGGCGAAGTTCTTCTTCCATTTGCTTTCGGTCGCTGATATCCCTGATGATCGCCAGAATTGCTTCCGGCTTTTTATCTTCGTCATATATAACAACTGACTTGGCAGAGCGACAGACCCAGTGTCCTTTCCGATGTCTGATCCGATATTCATTTTCGGTCCTTCCTGTTTCAAGCAGTTCCGCTCTTTTCTTTTTTACCATGGGGACATCATCCGAATGAATTTGGGAAAGCCATTCCGGTGCCATATCTCTTTCTTTTTCATATCCCAGGCTGGTGTAATAAGTCATATTTGCAAACAGAAGACGAAATTCCATATCCAGCAGTAAAATACTGTCGTCCGCGGCTTCAACAAGAATCCTGTATTTTTCTTCAGATTTTCGCAGTGCTTTTTCCGCACGTTCGCGCTCAATAATTTCCTCTTGCAGACGGATATTTTTTTCTTGAAGCTCTTTTCTCAGCTTATGAACATTAAGATGTGTGCTGACCCGTGCCAGAACCTCTTCCTGATGAAAGGGTTTGGTAATATAATCAATGCCCCCGGCTTCAAATCCCCTGACTTTGTCAACGGTTTCAGAAAGAGAACTCACAAACAGCACAGGGATATCTTTTGTTTTCTCATCTGCTTTCAGTCGGAGGCAGGTTTCAAAACCGTCCATGCCGGGCATGAGGATGTCTAAAAGAATGATGTCCGGCGTGTTTTCTCTGACCAGTTCGAGAACGTCTTCTCCGCTCTGAGCCACCAGAATTGTAAAATTAAATTTGCTTAAATAATCAAAAAGTGTTCCCAGATTTGTCGGATTGTCATCAACAATTAAAATTACAGAACCCTGTATTTCACTGATATTCATGCGTTATCTCCGATATATTTTTTTGCCAGTTCACGAATTTCCTTTATTTGAAATGTTCTTGCCAAGTTACGAATTTTTTTCACAAATAAAATATATTGTCCGTCTGACTGTTCAATGATATCCAGATGTTTACGAATTCCCACAATATCGCCGCCCCGGGCAAGTTTATAAAGTATTCTTATGTCTGACAGCGGCGGTGCCACAAGGTCATCATTTTGTTTTAAGTCAAGCTCTTTTATAACAGATTCCGAGCTTTTTTTGTATTTCCATTCCAATTGCAGATGCGTTTCCAATGCCTTGAAAATTTTTTGGATCTGCACAGGTTTTGGAATGAAATCATCAAAACCGTGTTCAGAGATGATTTGCCGGGGCGAACAGGAGGAGCTTGCTGAAACAGCAACAATTTTCGTATGGTTCAGCGCTGAGGTTTTTCGTATTCGGCGCGTTGCCTCAAATCCGTCCATCACGGGCATCACCAGGTCCATAAAAATCAGATCAGGCTCGGATTCGGAAGCCTTGCGGAGTCCCTCACTGCCGTCATCTGCTTCAAGCACTTCAAACTCCAGAGATGAAAGCAGACTGACCAGGACGGCCCGGTTCTCCCATCTGTCATCCGTCACCAGGATTTTAAATCTCTCCTTTTCTCTCTTCAGAAGAGGATTAAGACGGTTAAGGGGGGCGTAACCGATGATATGCTGCCCATCTGATATTTTTTCCGTATGTTCGGAAGTTTCCGGCAGTTCTATATCAAATGAGAATAGACTGCCTTTCCCTATAATGCTTTTTACCTTGAGTTCCCCGCCCATGAGCCGGACAAGTTCGCGGCTGATGGTCAGTCCCAGACCTGTGCCTTCAATGGAACGGCTGTGTTCGCCTATCTGTCTGAAGGGCGAAAAAATGTCTTCCAAGCGATCTTCGGGAATACCGGTGCCTGTATCTTCTATCTGAAAATGAATCCGGGAGACCGGAGCGTCACTGGCGACTTGCGCGCCACACCTCGAAACTCGGAGGATAACATTTCCTTTCTGAGTGAATTTGACAGCGTTGCTCAGGAGATTGAGCAAAATCTGATTCAGCCGTTTTTCATCGCCTCGGACAGCTTTGGGGAGATCAGGCGCAATTTCAGCATGAAACAATATCTCCTTTTTCTGTGCCTGAATCTGAATGATTTTCACCAGAGCGCTCAGAAATTCAGAAAAAAGAAAACCGGACTCGCAAATGTCCATCTTCCGGGCTTCGATTTTGGAGAGGTCCAGAATCTCATTGATCAGATTCAGGAGATGCTTTCCGCTGCGTTCGATAACATCAATACCTGTTTTCTGAGAGTCGGTCAGTGTATCCTCCATTCTGAGGATCTGGGCATACCCCAGAATTCCGTTAAGGGGGGTGCGAAGTTCATGGCTCATATTGGCAAGAAATTCGCTTTTTGCGCGGTTGGCAATATCTGCCATTTCTTTGGCTTGCTGAAGATTTTGTTCCTTTATGACAAGTTCTCTGAAAATAAGATCATATGGTCTTACTATACCGGTTTCAATAATGGCTTTGTAAATTGCATAAAAAGAAAATATCTTAAAATAATGACCCACCAGATTTGAGAAGCCGTAAGTACTGATATAAAATGTGAACGCCAGTTCTGCGATAATTGTAAAAATCATTGAGCATATCAGAAGCCTGAATACATTTTCTTCAAATTTTTCCTGATACTTGAATAATAACAAAATGTCTGCCAATAAGATAAAAGAAATAATATACTCACTTATTTTTTTAAACGGTGTCAGCCCTTTTCCTTCAATAAAACAGATTGGGAATATTTCCCAATAAAAGACAGACATAATGATCATAAAAGAAATAAGCGTGTAGCATAAAAAAATGAAATACGGTTTTACTGTTTTTCCTCTGAGAAAAAAGATAAAACCAACCAGAAGTGTAAGGCTTTCCAGGTAACGCGCCGCGATCCATAACTGGGTTGCGTAATCACTGTTGTCTTTAAAGATTTTCATTCCTTTATAAGACAGGGTGTGCAGAAGATCCAGTCCTCCGATAAACAGATAGGCAATGGCGATGAAGATCAGATAATCATTATTCAGATATTTTCTGGAGTTCCAGGCTATCATGAAGATGCCGCATGCCACGATAATGCTGAATATTTCCGCTATATTGTGAAAAAGGAGGTAGCTGAAGAGGCTGCTCAGATACAGGCCTGTCAGCGCTGCCAAACCGATTAACAGAGTAAAATATTTTCCTAAAACAGGCTGTTGTTTTTCCATATCTCTTTCCTCATTTTAACGGACCAATTCTCTGAATCGAGTCGCTTTATCAGTGAAGCGTTGCTTTATTTCTGTAAACTGTGGCAAAATTTCCTCCTCCTCACCATTTTCTTCTTCTTCCAGTACGGAAACAAATATAATCAGTAGATCGAAAAGTTTTCAGGCTGTCACAGGGCGGACGGGGGAGAAACCCCATATGCATCAGGCTAAGATTACAACCTACTGTTTTTATTAACTCTGATTTTGCCGGACGGGGTTTGCAACCCCGTCCGGAATATTTTCCGGATCGCCGCCCGCAAACGTTTCGGACGGGGTTGCAAACCCCGTCCGGCAGCCGTCCCGCATTCTTAGCCTGATGCATATGGGGAGAAACCCGGCTTTTTCCGGCGGGAGAGCGTCCCGTCCTGAAAAAAAAGCCGGGTTTCTTCGCTGTCCCGCACACAATCCGGAAACTTTTCGATCTACTGATAATGGGAATTTTTCTGGTCGCGTTGTTTTGTTTTAATTTTTCGCATCGTATATCCGTCCATTTCCGGCATCATAATGTCCAGGAAAATAAAGGTCAGGAGGATTTGCTGAGGCTGCTCTCCTCAGTAACAAAACAAAAAGCATCTTTCCAGTTTCATATCTCTTTTATTCAATATTTTGCTGATTTTTTACTAAGAGATTTCCCCAAAAATAAAATACCCGGAGATGTAGGGTGGGTGGAGCGAAGCGCAACCCACCTTGTGCGGTGGGTTGCGCTTCGCTCCACCCACCCTACGTTTTTTGTATCGGGTATGTTATTTATTTCGAGTTTCCTAACGTAACGGAAGACCATTTGCAAGGTCAAGTTCTATTTTAGACGAACCTCAGCCTATCCTGCTGAATTTTTTTGCCAAACTGTAAGAATTCCCGACGCAGGCAGAACCGGGGACCGGAACGGCAGCGACTGAACCGGAAACAAAGAGTGCCAAACTTGCAGTTTGACAACTTCCCGGGGAGTTCCTATCGGAAAGATATGCCTTGCCAAACTGCAAGTTTGGCACTCCGGATGCCTGGCTGTTTATTTCCGATAATGTTTAATCAGCCATGTATGCTCAGAAAAACCTGGAATGAAATAAGCCTCTTGACAGGATATAAAATTCTTAATATATAGTTTTTCAGAAAATTAATGGTCAGTATATCTTAAATCCTTGTCTGACGGAGGAGGCTTCCGACTTCGTATTCTTGAAATTTTTCGACCTGCTGACAATAACTTTCAGAAAAAAGTTTGCCTGAGACAATGTAACAGTTTGCATTCCTTTGACAAGCTCATAAATATTAAGTGCTTGGATAAAAAATAATATTCAAAGTGTTCTGAAATGGTTGCAAACTTCGGAACTCTGAATTTTATCACACCCAAAAAAGATTTTAATCAGGTACTTATCTTAAACAGCCATGAAAAAGAAACCAGGTTTTTTGAAAAACCTGGTTTTTTAGGCGGTGTCTTTTTACTGATTCTGGCAGATTTTGTTAATTTTGTCATATCCTGTTCCCGGGCCGAGGCTCAGAACCACAGGGAAACTGTAAAAAAGGAAAATGGCCTTTTTCGTTCCTGTTTGTCATGATGTACGGAGAGGCTCCCCTCGCCATCAGCGGCACGGGGCCTTTGTCACTCATAACCTGCCTGTCAGCAAAAACCGTCAGAATCAGTCTTTTTTTTATGGTAAAACTATACTCAACAAATTTGTAAGCAGAGGTATGTAAGATCATTCGGATTGGCATTTCATTCACATTTGGGATGATCTTGTGATCCTCTGTACTGAAATTCAGATTTCTGAAAATCTGTATGTTAAAATTTTGTCCTTAAAAAAGGGGGAATATGCTCACAGGAAGTTATACAGCACTGATAACACCATTTACAGAGGATACCGTGGATCATGAAGGTCTGGAAAAGCTGGTGGATTTTCAGATGAAAAACGGAATCAGCGGAATACTGGCGGTAGGAACAACCGGGGAAAGCCCCACATTAACATGGAATGAACATAACCTGGTCATTGAAACTGTTGCCCAAAAAACAAAAAATAAATGCACCTGCATTGCAGGTACCGGAAGCAATAATACAAAAGAGAGCCTTGAAGCCACAAAACATGCGGCCGATATCGGAGTTGATGCGGTATTGCTTGTAGAACCTTATTATAACGGTCCCAGTTCGCTTGAAATCCGAAAAGAATACATCGCACCTGTTGCAGCGGCATTTCCTGATGTTCAGATTATTCCTTATATCATTCCCGGCAGAACAGGTACGCAACTCTTCCCTGAAGACCTTGGCCTGTTGAGTAATGCCTTTAAGAATATAAATGCGGTGAAAGAAGCCACAGGTAATATCGAAAATATGAGACGCACAAGGGAATGTTGCGGACCCGATTTCACTATTCTTTCCGGTGATGACGGTATGACTTATAAAATGATGACAGACTCTGAAGTAAAGGCCGGAGGGCTTATTTCCGTGGCTTCAAATATCGCTCCTCGGGCGGTTTCCGAAATGATTCGCCTTCTTGAACAGGGCAATTTCTCAGAAGCTCAGCATCTGGCATCCGCGCTTCAGCCTCTTTCTGAACTGGTGACAGTTACAACTACGGAAAAAACCCCTTATGGAAATGTGGTGTGCAGGGCCAGAAATCCTTTGGCAGCCAAGACACTGATGTCAATTCTCGGAATGCCTTCGGGCAGATGCCGTCAGCCAATAGGAAAAATGACCCTGAAAGGGTTGGAGAAAGTTCTTGCAGCGGGAAGAAAAGTACAAGCGGAGACTCCCGAAATATTCAAACCGCTTGCAGACTTTTTCAATGTTGATATTGACGAACGACTGAACACGCCTTCAAACTGGGAATCTCTGGCCTATGAAGACTATTAGATGAGTTTTTGAAATGTTCAAAATTTTGAGGAGAAGTTCCCAAAGGGAGGATTCTCCTCATATTGCCTGCCGTTGCCGCTTTGCCGGATGGGGTTTGCAACCCCGTCCGAAATATTTTATCCGATTACAGTTCTTTCGGAAAAAGGGATGAATCGCAAATCGCAAATCACAAATTCCAAATCACAAATTCCAAATCACCCCAGATTTCCGACCATGAATTTAAGCATATTTTCATTGGTCTTTCCCTGAGTCATCCCTCCCATATGTTTAAAACAATTTCGACAAAAATATAAAGCATCCTCTGTTTTATGTATTTCCTTAAAATTTCTTTTTCCGCATAAATCACAGGAATCACCTGCCCCGTGAGTATTTTCATGCTTAATAATATGGCCCCTGACCAAATGTCTGACGCCAACTCCGTAAACAGGCGTATCAGCTATTTTCCTGCACCAGACCACATTTGCCATGAAAACCTTGTAAAGCCCCGGGCTATAACTGTCTGGTGAGAAATTTATCATTTTGATATAAAGCGATAATTGCGGATACAGCGACTCACTTGTCTCGAAATACATACCGCCTACGCTACAGTTGTACATTGTGGCTTCATGATAATATTCTCTCTCTTCCTTTGAATAAATAAGAGGCGCTTCGTAGTATTCACGAGGATGGACTCTTCTGGTATATAACATGCTCATCGTTTCATAATTCCTTAATGCTGAATCCCATAAATAAGTATCTAACCATAAGTTTTCGATATCTTCCCGGGGAAGAAACCCGGCTTTTTTTACCGGAAGGATCCGCGGCCTGTGACGGAAAAAGCCGGGTTTCTCCGCTGTTCGCAAAAAAAAAGATATATAAAAAATTTTTGATCGGGTACTTAATATACGGGTAGAACAGAGAATAATTTTATGCGGAACAAATTTGCAATTTGTCAGGCACGATTTGAAAAACTGTGCCGCAACCCGGACATTATTTACGGGATTCAGTACTTAGTAGTTGATCTGACGGATTAAATTTTGCAAGGTAGTCTATTTTGCGCTTCATCTCACCTTACGCGCCCGATGACCAAATTTTCCTGATTATAAGGGAACTCAAAGTAAATAATATACCTGATACAAAACATGTAGGGTGGGTTCCGCTTCGCTCCACCCACCCTACTTTTTTTTTCGCAAGCGCAAAAATAAAATCTGAGCTGCTACAAATATGGCACCCTTACAGGGCTTGCTCGGCTTTCCCCTAAATCCGTTATAATCAGAAATTTTCTGACCTGGTTCGGATGAGAAGCCTGTCATTTCTGCAAAAGCAGGAATTTGTTCTGGGTCGAAGTCTCTGTCGAACGGAATGACAGAAAAAAATTTAAACATCGAGTTACATGATTGTGCGAGGGCATTTTGCTGATCACAACACCTCTGGGTGACAATATAACTAGAATTTAATTATATCCGATATTCCATATGGTGAGATTTCAATTCGAAATGCCGGATTTTCCGGCTGAACAATGTAACTTCAAATTGGGCGGGATGACTGTTTCGCAGTGTGTAATTTCAAAAAAATTATCTCCTCCCCCAAAGGATGTTCGCATCAGGTATTTTGGTACAGTTCTTTGGCTGACCTTATGAATTCCGTACTCTGGTCAATAAACTCAGAGATTATTTCATAATTCGGGGAAGTTTCGACAAAAACATCCCTTGCTTTTTTACCGGTTTCAATCCATTTTTCGTAAAGTGCCTCTATTGAATCTCCTTCCTTAAACGCCTCTTGTATCAGTTCATAAAATTCCATACTTGCTTTCCCCTTCTTGTATTAAAAAAATTAAGGTTTTTCTGAATCACGGGACAGAACCCTGCGTCCTTTATTTCCCAGGAGATTGTTTCGTTATATTTAAGCTGTTATTAATACTTCCTGCCTTATTTTTTTGCTGATTATGCTAACGTTCGGGATGTATTTCTTTTTTTTATATAGCCAGTGATCCTTCAGCGCCTTTTCTATACTTATAAAAAGCTGATTAATATCTTCCAGAGGCTTGGTGAGAAAATCATAAGCCCCGTATTTTTTTAATGCGCGGATGGCTGTGTCAGGTGTGCCGCAACCGGTCAGAACGATAATTTTCACATTTCTGTCCAACTGCCTGAGCCGCCTCATCACTTCAAATCCGTCCATTACCGGCATTCTGATGTCAGTGATCACCAAATCAAAGGGTTCTGATTTGAATATGTCAACTGCCTCAGCGCCTTCTGACGCGCTCCTGACCCTGAAGCCTTTTTTTGTCAGCATATACTCAAGAGTTTCCAAGATATTCCGCTCATCATCTATAATAAGTATTTTTTCATTCATAATTCATATCCTCTTCGTAAAAATTACACTGAAATCAGCTAATGCCATGATGAACCAAGCAGATGAAACGAAGAATAAATATCTGAATACTCGATGATCAGGTTTTTTGACCCGATTCGAACAAAAAGCTTGTCATTCCTGCTTTCGCAGGAATGACAGAAAAAAACTTGAACATCGAGTGAATAAGTTTTTCAGTACTGAATTCTGTGTCTGTCCGAATAACTGAAATTATACATACAGGAATTTGAAAAAGAATTTAATCAGGATATTCCCTATTTTTCACTTCGAAATACCTGAATTTGACATAATCCATCTTTTGGCGCATTGATATCGGATTCTGAGTTGTCTGGTATGGGTTTGAGGCTATAAGGTGTGAAGTGCGGATCAGATTTTTTTTTAACACTGAACCCGCGGAGAACTGCGATGTTAAAAAAATAATATCAATAAAATCAGATGTTTTTATATTAGATAATTTGCTGTTTTAATGAAGCTGAAGACTCAGGAATTTTCCCAATAAAAATATGAGAGGGGGGGTCGGGACCATATGCATCAGGCTAAGATTACAACCTACTGTTTTTATTAACTCTGATTTTGCCGGACGGGGTTTGCAACCCCGTCCGGCAGCGACTCAGGAATTTTCCCAATAAAAATATGAGAGGGGGGGTCGGGACGGGGTTTCGTTTCATGACGGGGTTTGCAATCCATACGCATCAGGCTAAGGATTTTTATGATTCCGGAACGCCCGGAAATAGAGATTCTGCCTTTCGGCTACAGCCCGATCATTCCTAATAAAATCAGAATGCTGCTATGTTTTTAGCCTGATGCGTATGAGTTTGCAACTCCGTCCGAAACATTTGCCGCCGGGGACCGTAAATTATTTCGGGACGGGATTGCAAACTCCGTCCCACATGATATTTGGGGAACTGTTTCGGGATTCTCTGAAAAATGATGATATTTTGTTATGCCTGCAACATGAGACCTCCGAGGTTTTCAAAACCTCGGAGGTCTTTCACAGACACTCCTATGTGTCCATATTGAACCGGACGAGTTTAAACTGCTTCTGAATTTTCTCTGATATATTGGTTCCGATTCGGGCCATGAACAAATTTTCAGGCCGCAACATGATGTTCGGTTCATTGGTCTGAAAAATTTTGAACCCGAAGGGAGTAAACAATTTAATCATCATATCACGATAGGCCATGGGCATTATGTCTTTGCCATCCATATCCCATGTCCAGGAGTATCCCACCATATAGAAGATACGCTCCTCTTTCAAAGGATGGTCAACAAGAAAGTTGAGCAAGTCTTTGGCTATCCCCGCTGATCGCCATAATCTGCTGACTTCTATAACCGACACCTCCATCATAATCCGTTCCCCGACCCTTATCCACCGCTCATCAGGCTTGGGATATTCCAGAATGCTGAAACCCACAATTTTTCCATCATCCGTAACAGCCAGTGTCACATTGGTATCTGGTTGTGAAGCCACATCGGACAGGGTTTCTTTTCTGGAAATAATGGGATTGTATCGGGCGTATTTTGTGAATGTTTCATTAAATGACAGGGACATGATTTCAGACGGAGAACAGAAAGAACATATGGTCAGGTTTCCCAGTTCAGTTGACCGCTCCGCACGTTTTTGGTATTGATGTGCCATGAGGATTGCTGATTGTCTTTTAACAGTCTGATGAATATATTATCCCTGCGAAAGCAGGAAACTGTTATCTAAAGCAAAATTCAAACCCTTGAAAAAAAGTTAAGGCTGGCTAAAAATCGCTCCATTCTTTGTGAAGATGTTTTATCATAATCTGGTAATCATGATAATTTCCCTTTTCATCCCGAATATAATGCTTGAGTAAGCCTTCTTCGACAAAATCCATATTTCGAAACGCCTTGACTGCGAGGTCCTCGACACCTATTACAAAATCACACCGAATTTTTTCAAGCCCCAGTTCCATGGCCCGTTTGGTGAGATCAAAGACCATCCAAGTTCCGAGCCGCTTGCCCGCAAAATCAGGAGCAACCATGGTCCGAAGACGCCCCACATGTTTTCTCCCGCCGTAAAGTCGCAACAACAAAGCAGCATGGCCTACAATACGGTCTTTATAACATGCCAGTATTGAGAAACATTTTCCCGATTTTTGGTTTTCGATCCATTTTCTGACCACATCAGGATCGCAGGGATCTTCTTTCAAAAACCAGCGAAATTCAAGCTGCATATCTTGGTAAAAACGGACGATTCTTTTGTGATCGTCCGGTTCCACAGGTTTTAGCATAACTTCTTTATGATCTTTTAAAACCAGTTCTTTAGGATACCTTTCCTGAGGCATGTGCCATCCTTTCTTAAATTTTAATTTTGATAGTGTCCCACGGTCAGAATATTTCCCCATATTTGCCAAGATGATTCAGGCGGCATTGGTTTGTATCCAAAACCGGAACACAGCCTTTATTTTTTTATTCAGAAAGATTCCATCATTTGAAAAAATAATTCTTTTTTGCTTTATGTACCGGAAAGAAAGCAATGCGTCAAGAGGCAAAACAGCCTTTTAAATAAGGATAATAAAAAATGAGGAAAATTCATTTAATGTTTCGGGTCAGTTGTGTCCATTTTATATTAAAAGAAGAATGCTTCTATAATCATCTGATTTAAATAGATTTTAATTGTTTGACGCAGCTGTCCTGCTCAACATTCTTTTTTTGCTTGACTAAATAAAAAGGTAGCTGTAATGTAGCTTCAATTTAGCTTTAAATCTTATAGAATCCAAACATGTAAACATGGTGAGCCAGGCAGAATCTTTAATTTATTTAGAGATATTGTCTTTCAGAAACAGCTGTGGCTCTGACAAATTAGGAGTTTCAAATGCTTTTAGAAGGTAAAAACGCCATCGTCAGCGGCGGTTCCCAGGGAATCGGCACCGCTACCTCTGTTGAGTTTGCCCGTGAGGGTGCCAATGTCTGCATCCTGTACCGCAAACATGCGGATGAGGCAAAGCGTCTTGTGAAAGAAATTCAGGAAATGGGCCGCAAGGCCATTGCTGTCCAATGTGATATTGCGTCTTTTGCAGATGCTGAACGTGTGGTAAAAACAACAGTGGAAGAATTCGGCGGAGTTGATATTCTTGTAAACAACGCAGGCATGAACTGGGACGGCGTATGCTGGAAAATGACCGAGGAACAGTGGGACAGGGTCATTGAAGTAAACTTAAAAGGCTATTTCAATTTCGTTCGTCAGGTCGCGCCGATATTCAAAGATCAGAAATACGGAAAAATTATAAACGTCACCTCCATCAACGGCCTGCGCGGGAAATTTGGTCAGAGCAACTATTCTGCTTCCAAAGCTGGTATTGTCGGTTACACAAAAGCGCTTGCAAAAGAACTCGGGGGATTTGGCGTCAATGTGAATGCCGTGGCCCCGGGACTGATTGAGACCACAATGCTCAGAGAATCCGATGCCCGCGATAAAATCGTTGACATGGCAATGAATGAGATCGTCCTCAAACGCGTGGGCGAGGCAGAAGACGTGGCGAATGTAATTACGTTCCTGGCGTCAGATAAATCAAGGCACGTCACCGGCGAAGTGATAAAGGTGGACGGAGGACAGTATATATAAATGGTGAAATTTGAAATTCGAAACGCGGAACCTTTAGCTTAAAATTCGAATTTCTATTTCCGCTCAGGAGATTATTTATGGGAAAAGTAGCAATTATAGGCGTTGGCCAGAGTGCCTTTGTTCGGCAGTATCCGGGTTCAGTCAGAGAACTGGCCTTTGAAGGATTTAAGGAAGCCATGCAGGACGCCCAGATAACAACCAAAGACATTGACGCGTCTGTCATCTGTTCAGCGCCGGAATACGACAAACAGCGATCTCCCGCAGGGGTTTTTGCAGAATATATGGGACTGAATCCCCAGCCCACGTTTTATGTGGAGACATTGTGTTCATCCAGCAGCACAGGTCTGAAACTGGCTTATTCGCTTGTGGAGTCAGGACTTCACGATATGGTGGCAGTTGTCGGATTTCAGAAAATGTCAGAAATTACCTCAGCCGAATCCCAGGAGCGGATGGGGCGGGGCGCTGACATCCAGTGGGAAAGCCCGTTCGGAACCATGATGCCCGCATATTATGCCATGTACGCCAGAGCGCACATGGAAAAATACGGAACCACCTCCGAAGACCTTGCCCTGATCCGTGTCAAGGCAGCCAGTTACGGACAGCTCAACGACAGAGCGGTTTATCGCAAACCTGTCACATTTGAAATGTTCTCCGATCCTGAAAACCGGATGGCCATGCCTGTTGCAAGCCCGCTTCGGACAGGAGACTGTTGTGCGAATGCGGACGGAAGTTCCTGTGTGATCGTGGCCAATGAGGAAAAAGCCAAAGCCTTCTGCAAAAAGCCGGTCTGGATTATGGGGATAGGCGCTGCCTCAACTGCTGTGAACATGGCCGGAAGGGACTTGTTCAGCGGACTGACCGTGGCCCAGCAGGCTGGCGAACAGGCCTATAAAATGGCCGGTATTACTGCAAAAGATGTGGATGTGGCCGAGGTTCATGACTGCTTCACCATTGCTGAGATGATGGCATATGAAAACCTGGGCTTTGCAAAACCCGGGGAGGGAAAAGACCTGATCAGAGGTAAAGAAACGTATAAAGATGGAAGCATTCCGGTGAATGTGGACGGCGGTTTGTTATCCAAAGGACATCCCATCGGAGCGACCGGCGGTTCTCAGCTCAGAACCGTTGTTTTGCAGCTCAGAGGTGAGGCCGGAGATATCCAGGTGAAAGACCCGGAAATCGGACTGGTCCATAATATCGGCGGTGTGGGGCTTTACGGAAATGTCACGATTTTAGGGAGGTAAAAAATGGGCAAGAAACAAGTGGATGATCGTTTTAAAAAATTCGGGACAGTGAGTTTTACCTCCATCGCGAAGACAAATGACTTTATGGACTATCTGGAGAAGGGCAAAGTCGCGGGGACCCGTTGCAAGGACTGCGGGCTCAGTTTCTTTCCTCCCAGGGCAGATTGCTATCAGTGCCTTACCAGCAATATGGAATGGTTTGAGATTTCCGGAACAGGAAAGCTCCTTACCTACAGCAAATTGGAATACGCCCCCATCGGATTCGGAGATGATCTGCCCTACGCCATCGCGCTGCTTGATTTCGGAGATTACAAGGTCTTTGGGAGAATCGCCGGCAACTTGGCTGATGAAGACATCAAAGTGGGAATGGAGATGAAGGCAGAAGTCAACACTCTCCCTGACGGGCAGCTGAACTACGTGTTTCAAAAGGCGTAAAAAAGTTTGGAGTTCAGTGTTGTTCCCTGAACTCCGAAGACGAAACACCAATCATCAAATACCATGCACTGAATAATGGAGAAATAAAATGTCCGAACTCAAGCATCTCAAGTTGGAAAAGACCGACGGTGTTGCCCGTATCATTTTTGACCGGCCAAAACACAATGTGCTCAATATCGAAATGATGAACGAGCTTAACGGCGAGCTGGAAAATCTTATTGCCGACGATGATCTCAAATGTGTTGTTATTCTCGGCCAAGGCCGGAGCTGGTGTGCAGGGGTGGAAGTGGGGGATCACAAACCTGAGATGGTAGATGATATGGTCATCACGTTTAACCGCATTTTTGAACTGATCAACAAGCTTGATGTGCCGACAATCGCGGCGGTTCACGGTGCCTGCCTCGGCGGCGGTATGGAGGTTGCGATTGCGTGTGATATTGTCATCGCGTCCGAAAAAGCCATTTTCGGACAGCCGGAGATCAAGCTCGGATTCTTTCCGCCATATGCGGTCGTCCGTCTGCCCGAACTCGTGGGGCCGGCCAAGGCCATCGAAATTTGTACCACAGGTAAGAATTATACGGCAGAAGAGGCCAAATCCCTGGGTTTTGTGAGTCAGACTGTTGCAGAGGATGATTTCACCCAGGCGGTTGATAAACTGGTAAAAGAAATTCAGGTCAACAGCCCGCTGATTATCCGCCTTAACAAACGTGCGGTAAAACGCCATCTTGGAATGAGCTTTCCGAAAGCTGTTGAGGTCGTAAGTGATTATTTCCTGAATACCCTCATGAAAACAGAGGATACTTTGGAAGGTATTAAGAGCTTCGAGGAAAGACGAAAAGCTGAATGGAAGAATAAGTAAAGTGGGAAGTGGGAACATTCTGATTTCACTTTCATGTTTTGTTGTCTGAGAAAATAGTTGTCAGAGACAGAAACCAGGTTTTTTTGAAAAAACCTGGTTTCCTCGGATAATCTTTTTCTTAACGTCCGTGGCTGACTCAGAAAAATAAAACCCCCGTCACTTGGTATATCAGACTTTATTGAAAAGAATAATCAAGCGCCTGAAAGCGGACATCCGGAACAACATCATCATCGCCAAACTGCAAGTTCGGCACTCCGGATGATGAATAGCGCCAAACTGCAAGTTTGGCACTCCGGATGTCCGGCCGCTTATTTCCGATTAAGTAGTAAGGAGAAAACACGGTGAAAAAAACAGTCTGTTTGTTAGGAAGTCCCAGACCCAAAGGAAACAGCACAGCAATCGCCAAACACTTCTGTGAGAGTGTGGAAAAACTGGGCGGAGAAGTCGCGATATTTTCCCTTAACAAGCTCATATATCGCGGATGTCAGGCATGCATGACCTGTAAGACCAAACTGGACAGGTGCGTGCTAAAGGACGACCTCACCGAAGTTCTGGACGCCATCCGTGAAGCTGATATCCTGGTTTTGGCGACGCCTACTTATTTTGCAGACGTATCGAGTCAGCTCAAATCCTTTATTGACCGAACCTATTCCTATCTCGTACCAGACTATCTGACCAATCCGAATCCCAGCCGTCTTTCTCCTGGCAAAAAACTGATCTTTATTCAGACCCAGGCGCAACCGGATGAGAACCAGTTTGATGATATATTTTCCAGGTATGATTATTTTTTCAAATGGTACGGATTTAATGATAATGTCCTCATTCGGGCCTGCGGTGTCAGAGACACCGGCGAAGCTGAGACACGGGAAGACCTGATGAAACTGGCTGAAGATACCGCTGAAAAAGTTATGGGGTGAATACCGGAAACAACAAATTACAATCACCAAATTACAAAAAATTGTGATTTGTGATTTATAATTTGAGCAAGGTAGCAAAAAATAAACATATCCGATAAACTAGTTATATATTATTCTGTCTGTTTTATATATAGGGAGAAAAAAGGGTGAATAGGATTCATTTTTCTAAAGAATATTCATTTTATTCCTGATCCCCAAACAAATAGGCTGTTGTTTTTACTATTATAAACAATCAACAAGTCAGGATTACAATCTTGCATACTTATCATAACAATTCAATATAATTGATTAATAAATGCTCATAAAAAAGCCGGGTTCTCTGTCCCCGGTCATGGAAACATTTTCGGATAAAAAACCCGGGTTTTCAGGAATATATTTTTACGGTAAAAAATATCAGACAAACAATCTTTTCAAGAATATATTTTTACGGTAAGAAATATCAGACAAACAATTATTAAACACAACTTAACATAACTAATTAAACACAAAACAGGAGGCTAAATGTCGAAGATCAACAAAATCGGCGTCATCGGCGCGGGTAACATGGGAAGCGGTATTGCTCAGAAAATTGTCCAGGAAGGCATAAACGTCGTGATGATTGACATGAAAGATGAATTCGTGGAACGCGGAATGACCAATATAAAAAATACGCTCAGGCAAGGTGTGGAGCGAAAGATTTTCACCCAGGAGCAGGTTGATGCGACACTCTCCCGTCTTACCGGAACAACCGATTTTAATGCGGTTGCTGATGCTGATATTATCGTCGAGGCTGTTTTTGAAGATAAGCAGGTGAAATCCGATCTTTTTAAGAAACTGGACGGGATATGTTCGGAAAAGACGATCCTTGCCACAAACACCTCCAGCTTTTTTGTCAAAGATTTTGCAGGACAAGTCTCCCGTCCGGATCGTTTTATCGGGCTTCATTATTTCTTTCATCCGGCAAAGAACCGTCTGCTCGAAGTAATCCCCCACGACGGAACAAGCCAGGAAACGATTGACAAATGTATGCTCGCTGCAAAACTTCACGGCAAAACGCCCATCTTGGTGAAGGATGCCCCGGGGTTTGTCGTCAACCGCTTTTTTGTTCCCTTTCTGAATGAAGCCGCACGGATGCTTGGAGAAGGTTTTGCTGACATTCCCACCATTGAGGAAGCTGGTAAGCGCGCCTTTAAAACAGGCATGGGGCCTTTTCAACTGATGAATGTAACCGGTGTTCCCATTGCTCTTCACGCAGAAACAACACTTGGTGACGAGCTGGGGGCATTCTATGCACCGGCTGAAAAGCTGAGAGCGCAGGTGGAGAAGGCAGAAAACTGGAATCTTGACGGTGAGGCGGATGAGTCCAAGGTTCAGGAAGTCATGGACCGATTTTACGGCGTGTGCCTGGGGATCTCGGCAGCACTTGTGGATGAAGGTGTCGCCAGCATAGAGGATACAGATCGCGGTGCAAAAATCGGATTGCGCTGGCTCACCGGACCGTTTGAGATTATGAACGAAATCGGTATTGACAAGACTTACGAAGTTGTCGAGGCCATCACAAAGAAATATCCTGATTTCAAAATGCCTGAGACCCTTAAAAAACAAAAAGAGATCGGGAAGCCTTTTGATTTCAAAGTGGTTGATCTCGATGTGAAAGACGGCATTGCCCGGATTCTCATTAACCGTCCCGAAGCCATGAACGCACTGAATGAGGCCGTGTTTGCCCAGCTTGAAGAGCGATTCTCCGAGGCTGAGAAAAATCCCGATGTCAAGGGGATTGTCTTTGAAGGCGCGGGCAAAGCCTTTGTCGCAGGCGCGGATATCCGTTATTTTGTTCAGAACATCAAGGCAAATAAAATTCCTGACACGGCAGCGTTTACAAGAAAGGGTCACGAACTTCTCCTCAGAATTGAAAACTGCGAGAAACTCACCATCGCCCTTCTTGACGGACTTTCCCTCGGCGGCGGAAGCGAACTTGCGCTGTCCTGCCAGGCGATTCTTGCCACGCCGGCCGGATCAATGGGCTTTCCTGAGACCGGTATCGGCATCTATCCCGGACTTGGCGGAATGCTTCGGTTTACCCGCCACGCAGGCCCTGAACTTGCCAAATATTACACGTTTACCGGCGCAACCCTCAGCGCAAAAGACGCGTATGAACTGGGTATCGTGACAAAGCTTGTTGACGCCTCGGATGTTGAATCCGCTATTGCTTCGCTTGTCTCAGAAGGAAAATTTGACAAGTACCGTGAACGCGAAATTCCTGAAAAGTTCAAGCCCCTTGCCCAGATGTGTACGGCTGAGAATGTCGAAAAACTGCTTTCAGGAAAACGCCCTGAAGGCGTGCCAGAGGACCTTGCGGCCAAAACCGCAAAAATCATAGGTTTCAAGGCACCGCTCACGCTTAAATTCGCGACTGAAATCATTGATGAGCAAATGGGCAAATCCATGGCAGATGCTGTGGAAGTCGAGCTCGGTCGTCTTGAGGAAATCTTCTCCACGGCTGATGCACTTGAAGGGCTTTCGTCCCTTGGCCGAAAGCGGCCTGAATTTAAGGGTGCCTAAGGATGACACGCGATGAAGTGCTTACCCGGGAGGGCTGGACAAAGCAGGTGACATATGATGAGCCGCGTCTCTCGGAACTGGTTGAGATGTATGAGGAACTTGATTTGGAAGTACACCTTGAACCATTTCATCCTGATGAAGCCTCCGGATGTGTCGAGTGCATGAAGGCATCACCTGAAAAATTCAAGACAATTTATACGAAAAAACGATCTCAGACGGTGCAGTGATATCTGCTTTCATGCCTCGTTGTCCTCGGGGCCATGGCCGTTCAAGATAAAGACCTCCGAGGTTTTCAAAATCTCGGAGGTCTGATGTCCCGCTTTAAAGCGGTATAAAGTAGGTGCGGGGGGCTGGTGCGCTTCCCCCGCCCTGGTTATTAAGGATTGAAAGATGGCAAATCAAAACAAGGAAAAACCCGCAATTCTGATCATTGACATGGTCAAATATAATTTCGATGAAAGCAATAACATTCCCATTACGCCTCTTGCCAGAAAGATCACCGCCCCGATTAACAAAGCAATCGGCGTGTTCAGAAGAGAGGGGTGGCCGGTTGTTTTTTCCACTGATTCTTTTCATGAAGAAGATTTTATCTTCACAGGCCGGATGAAGCCGCATTCTCTGGAAGGAACAGAGGGTGCCGAGGTCACCGACGAACTGGATTATCAGGAGGCAAAAGATTACTGGCTTCCCAAGCCAAGATTTTCAGCCTTTTTTAAAACCGGTCTTGAGGAATGGTTGCGTGAACGAAATGTGACACTCTGCGCGGTTGCCGGCATTGCAACACATTTTTGCGTGCTGACAACTGTTATGGATGCCATCTGCCATGATTTCAAAGCGGTTTTCCTGGAAGACTGCATCACAAGTTTTTCCGAAAGCGTCCATAAACAGACCTTGGATCTTTATCAACGGAATCCGCTTTATCCGTTAATGAGAGTCGCTTCGTCCTCAGACCTCATAACGGAGTTGTTGCAAGATAAGTGATTGGGGATCGGGGATAAGTGATCGGAGATTGGGCATTAAAAATTAGATAGTACAACAACTTAAAAATTCATCCCCCTCTGTCCGGGAGATAACCCGCTTAAATTATTAAAAGCCGGAGGGGGGATGAATTTACAAATTGCTGTAATAGTCCTTAACAAGCAGTGATGAATAATATTCATAAATTGCATAGGGCTGGCAAAAATTAATGCATTACAAATGACCAATCTCAAATCTCAAATGACCAAATCTCAAAATCTCAACTGACAAAAAAAGGAAGATACTATGCATAAACTATTAACTGAACAACCTGGTGAGAAGATGATCCTCCTCGGCAATGAAGCCATTGCCCGGGGTGCGGTTGAAGCGGGTGTTGCCTTTGCCACCACATATCCGGGCACACCTTCTTCGGAAATATCGCTGAACCTTTTTCAAATGTCGCAGGAAAGCGACCTCTATTTTGAATACGGAACCAATGAGAAAGTGGCGCTTGAGGTGGCTGCGGGAGCAGCAAACTCAGGACTTCGCACCATGTGCATGATGAAGCATGTGGGACTGAATGTGGCTGCTGATCCGCTCATGACACTGGCATATGTCGGCGTTACCGGGGGAATGGTTATTCTTACGGCGGATGATCCTTTTATGTTTTCCAGCCAGAACGAACAGGATAACCGCTATTATGGCAAGCTTTCAGGTCTTCCCGTTCTCGAGCCTTCTTCGGTGGAAGAGGCAAAGAACATGATTGTCTATGCGTTTGATCTTTCTGAAAAATTGCAGAAACCGGTGATATTCAGAACCACCACCCGGATCAATCATTCCACGGCAGTCGTGACTTTGGGAGAGACAAAGCCGCGGGTCACCAAAGGTGATTTTACAAAAGATCCGTTTCACTATGTAACGGTTCCCGCGGTTTCCAGGGGACTCCATGTAACGTTGCTCGAGAAAATGGCCGAAGCTGAGAAAATCGCTGAAACATGCGAATATAACTTTATAAACGGAGAAGGGAACTGGGGTATTATCTGTAACGGCGTCAGCTACAATTATGCGGTTGATGCGATAAAAGAACTGGACATCAGCGACAAGGCCAAAATACTTCGCATCGGCTTTTCATTTCCCATGCCAAAAGCCCTGATCACGGACTTTTTAAAAGGATGTGAAAAAGTCCTGGTCATCGAAGAAGGCGAACCCTTTATGGAAGAAGCTGTGAAAGCTTTTGCACAGGATGCGGGGCTGACCATCAGCATAAAAGGTAAGGACGATGAACTTTTTTCCCGTCTTTATGAGTTTAATCCTGCAATGGTGAGAGAACGCATTGCAAAATATTTTGGTGCGGCTTATACGCCGGCAGTTGTACCGGACCTCTCTGATGTTCCTGAAATCCCGCAGCGTCCTCCCAACCTTTGCGCGGGATGTTCCCACAGAGCCACGTTTTATGCGGTGAAAAAAGCGGCTGAGGGAATGGACACCATCTGTCCCACGGATATCGGGTGTTATACCCTCGGATTTATGCCTCCTCTTTCAATGGGAGATTTTGTGATATGCATGGGGTCTTCCGTGAGTACATCCTGCGGATTTTCAAAAGCCACAGATAAAAAAGTGATTTCCTTTATCGGCGATTCCACTTTTTTCCATTCCGGAATAACCGGTCTGGTGAATGCGGTTTTCAACAACCATAATTTCACGCTGGTTATCCTTGACAACAGCATCACAGCTATGACCGGGCATCAGCCGAATCCGGGTGTGAATATGGATTATTTTAACCTTTCCGGATATGGTCAGGTATCTATTGAAGAGCTGGTCAAATCGCTCGGTGTAAAACATGTGACGACTGTGAAGCCTTACAGGGTCAAAAAGAGTATTGCAGCCATAAAAGAGGCACTGGATTATCAGGGCGTTTCAGTTGTTATCTCCCAGGAAATGTGTACGCTGTACGCCAAAAGCCTTAAAAAGCTCAAGGCAAGGCCCTTTTATGTCAGTGACAAATGCAAAAATCACAGGGATTGTATCAATGAAATCGCATGTCCCGCGTTTTACCTTGAAGATGAGAAGGTTAAGATTGATCCTGTCTCATGTGTCGGATGTATGGTCTGCGCTCAGATTTGCCCTGAAAACGCTATCTTACCCTTGAAGAGTGAGTAGTGAGAAGTGAGAAATGAGAAGTGAACCGGTCTTCAATTTTCAATCTTCAATCATAACAAAAAAGGATAATAACCTATGGATATAACGAGATTAATCATCGTAGCAGTTGGCGGACAGGGGAACCTGCTGGCATCCAGGGTGCTGGCTGAAGCTGCTCTCCTTTCCGATGTTCCTGTTCGTATGAGCGAAATTCACGGAATGGCTCAGAGAGGCGGCGTGGTAGAATCCGCAATTGTGTTCGGAGACGCGGAAAGCACCATCATTTCGGACGGAGAGGCTGATCTTCTTGTCGGATTTGAGCCGTCTGAAACCCTCCGTGCCCTCAATAAGGCCAATTCAAAAACTACTGTCATTACCAATCTTTCTCCGCTTCCGCCATTTACAGTGGCTATTGGCAAAGGGGTTTATCCCGATCTGAATGAACTGCAGGACCTGATCCGGGCAAAAGCATCAAAACTGATTGCGTTTGACGCGGTTGCACTTGCAAAAGACGCAGGAAATGTGTTGGCAGTAAATATGGTTCTCGTGGGAGCACTGATTCAGACAGGTATCCTCCCTCTCACAGTGGAAAACGTGAAAGAGACCATAAGAACAAAGACCAAAAAAGCGTTTACGGATATGAACTTAAAGGCGTTTGATCTCGGATTTTCCGCTGCGGAGCGCGCCTGATAATTTTCATGATTACGGAGAGTATTTATCGTTCAGCATACTAGGGACAAAACGTATGCGCTCAGATACTCAGACACGATAATTTTAAAATAAAAAGGAGTAAATAAATGCCTTGGAATGAAGAATTTGAATGTATGCCAGTGGAGCAACGTCAGAAATTTCAGTTGGAAAAACTTAAAGAAACCGTGGCCTGGGCCTATGATCGTATCCCTTTTTATAAAAACAAGCTGGATGAAAAAGGAGTAAAGCCTGATGACATCAGAAGCCTTGAAGATGTGTCCAAGCTCCCTGTTACGGTTAAAACGGACCTGAGAGATAATTATCCTTTCGGGCTTTGTGCGGTCCCCATGAAAGACGTGGTTCGGGTTCATGCCTCTTCAGGCACAACAGGAAAGCCCATTACCGGTCCTTATACCCGTGAGGATATGGATCATTGGGCCGAGTGCATGGCGAGAAATCTCTGGGCCGCGGGCATACGGCCGGATGATATTGTGCAGAACGCTTATGGTTATGGTCTGTTTACCGGGGGAATGGGATTCCATGAGGGAGCCACTCGTATTGGTTGTTCCGTCGTGCCGACAAGTTCAGGACAGACCCAGCGACAGATCACCCTGTTGCAGGATTTTAAAACGGACGCGTTTTTATCCACCCCTTCATATGCACTGACTTTGGCGGAACGGGCTGAGGATATGGGGGTGAATCTCAGAGAACTGCCGCTGCGCGTGGGGGTTTTCGGAGCCGAACCCTGGACACCGGCCATGCGTAAGGAAGTCGAGGAACGTATGGGGATCAAGGCAATGGAAGCATTTGGTCTCACAGAGCTTGGCGGCCCCGGAGTTTCCTTTGACTGTGAGGCTCAGGACGGGCTTCATATCAACGAGGACTATTACCTTGCAGAAGTTGTTGATCCGGAAACGTTTGAGCCGCTTCCCATAGGAGAGAAAGGAGAACTGATTTTCACTTCTCTCCAACGCAAAGCCATGCCCATGCTCCGTTATCGGACAAAAGATATCACACGGCTTCGCAGGGAAACCTGTTCCTGCGGAAGAACGCTGCTTAAAATGGACAAGCTCTCCGGCCGTACCGATGACATGCTCATCATCAGCGGCGTGAATATCTTCCCCTCGCAGATCGAATCTCTTCTTTTGGAGATACCGGAAGTCGAACCCCAGTATGTGCTTGTTGTTCGGAAAAAAGGGTATTTAGATCATCTTACGGTTCGGGTGGAAGCTAAGAAAGAAATCTATGATGCCGGCCCCGAGAAAGAGGCTGAGATCGAGAAAAAGATTGCCGATCATGTCAAAGGAATGCTGGGGATCACAGCAAGAATCAGACTGGTAGAGCCTAAGCTCATTGAACGCAGCGAAGGTAAAGCCAAACGGATTATTGACGAGAGACCTAAAGAGTAAGTAACAGGGTGTTAGGTGTTAGGGTGTTAGGTGTTAGGTGTTAGGTGTTAAGTGGCAATTTTCTTAGCACCTGACACCTTGACACTTAATAATATCCGACACCCAACATCCAATATTTAACACCTGGCGCCTAACACCTAACACCTAACACCCTAACACCCTAACACCCTAACACCTAACACCCTAACACCTAACACCCTGACACCTAACACCCCTTTTTCACTTCACATGAACTTTCTGCCCCGGATATATTTTGCTTCCGGGTCTTAAATCATTCACACGCAGAAACCGCTGTAACGGCATGTTATGCCGTTTTGCAATTTTAAACGGAACATCTCCGTGTTTTACGTGGTATGTTCTTAAATTGTCCTTTGTCAGTGTTTTTTTATTTTTATTGCCGCGTCCCGGGACTTTTAAAACCTGCCCGATATGAAGCTTCGTATTCGGGAGTTTGTTCAATTTACATATTTTTTTTGCTGTCGTACCATACCGCCCGGCAATATTCCAAAGCGAATCCCCTTTTTTTACAACATGCCGTGAGGTTCGGCTGTGTTTTACTTTGCCCGCCTTTTTTGATATATATGCCGCGGCCCCCCTTACTGGTATTTTAAGCGTTTTTCCGGCAACAATACGTCCCCGTTTGTTTATTTTGTTTGCAAGCCTTATGCTTTTCACACTGGCATGATATCGTTTGGCAATACGCGAAAGGGTTTCTCCTCTTTTTACCCTGTGGTATTTAAATTTCGGTATGGAAAAAACAGGTATATCATCCAGTTTTGCCATCAGGATTTCTTTTTTATCAGGGGGAATTCTGAGGGAATATTTTTTGCCGGGTAAGATATTGCGACGAAGCTCAGGATTCAGGGTTTTCAAAATTTTCGGTGACACACCGATGATTTTGGCTATTTCTTTAAGATGTGTCTGCTTTGAAATTGTCAGAGTTTCATATTTCAAAGGAGAAGAGGTTGGTATTGAATCAACCCCGTATTTTTCCATATTCCTGACAATATGAAGGGTGGCCAGAAACCTGGGCACATATCGGGCCGTTTCCCGGGGAAGACGTTCGTATATATCCCAGAAATTATCAAGATAGTTGGCATTCTGGCTTCGTATGACTCTGAGTACCCGTCCTTCCCCGCAGTTGTAAGCCGCCAGAACAGTTGTCCAGTCACCAAAAATCGCATGTAGTTCTTTGAGATATGCAATTGCCGCCCGGGTTGATTTTTCAGGATCAAGTCGCTCATCAATGAGTTTGTCACGTTTCAGACCGAATCTGACACCGGTGGAAGGGATAAACTGCCAAAGTCCCAGCGCCCTGGCCGGAGAGAGTGCTTTGACCTTGAATCCGCTTTCAATCAGCGGAAGCCACGACAGTTCTTCAGGAAGACCGGCCTTTTTAAGCGCCGTAACCATATAGGGGCGGTACATGCCTGAACGCCTGTATGCGTTGATGAAAAACCCTTCATTATTTTTATATGTTTTCATAAGAAAATCAATTTCAGTCTGGACATATTTGTTCATTACCAGGGGAATGGCATTGAATTTTCCGCTTACAGCGATATTTCGGGACGCGTAGAGTTCAAGAATCCGTTTTGAAATTGTCAGACGCAGGTCTTTTTTACGCTGTATCAGATGGGGGTCGTCACCTGTATTAACATCTAAGATTAAAGCATATGCCTGATCCATTGCCTGAACTGCCTTTTCAAACTCTCCTTTTTCCCGGAAACCCAGAGATACCTCGGAAAACTCAGCGACCTTATCCAGAATCTGGTCTGCTGTTTCATCAGAAGAAAAATTTTTATATCCTCCCATGCCATTCTCAGGAAAGCTATTATGAAGAGTTCCTGTACATCCGTATAAAGCCGACGAAAAAATAAACAAAAAAATTATGTGTAATTTCATGCATATATCCTTTTTAAATCCTTTTTGTATTTGTTTTATCCGTTAAAGAACACTCACTTATAAGCTCTCTTTCTGATTCCGGCCGATCAGAAAAAAGACTTGCTTATTTCCCTATTACAACAATTGAATACGTTCTTTACACCGTGTGACCCAGATGATCTGCGGAGTCACATGGATAATCCGGCAGAATTATTATTCTGATCTTATTTTTTTATGCCTTGAATGCTCGCCTTCATTTTATCATATAAGGCTTGGTCAAAGGCATTGATGGTATTTGACCTGACAGAATAGACCCGCATCCAAAAATCTG
This sequence comes from Desulfonema magnum, assembly GCF_017377395.1. GTDB lineage: Bacteria > Desulfobacterota > Desulfobacteria > Desulfobacterales > 4be13 > Desulfonema_C > Desulfonema_C magnum. Next base: position 4,432,126 of record NZ_CP061800.1, read on the forward strand.
CATCCTTAGCCCATTTTTCTCTGATACAAACTTTAAACCACGCCAGGATTTCAGCAACAGATTTTTTATAGATATGTTTCTTAAAATCATCATATTTGACCTGATCAAATACGCCCGCGTCTATTGAATTACTGCGCCAGATATTTAAAGCGCAGATGGCAGAGTTAAACCCGTCTCTTCTGACAGCTTTCTGAAGTCGTCGGAAACTATCCCGACTTCTTTTCAATAATTGCTCTTCTGTCTGCCAGGGATTTATCCCGATCTGAGCCTGCGTTTTTGGTATTAAAATTAAATCAATAATTATCAGAGAAAGAAGAACCCCCAGCAATGTGACTGATTTGTTTATCTTTTTTGGCATCTGAAATCACCGTTGTTTATTTTTTTATTTATGCCACATAGCATATTCGGGCAGACCATAGCAAGCTTTTCAACAGAATAATACATTGGACAGCGTTTAAAAGCTCAATGATCAAATTTTTTGACCCGATTTGAACAAAAAGCCTGTCATTCCGTTCGACAACCCGACTGAGCCTGACGAAATCTGAGTTCACGCCGAACGGAATGATAAAAAAAATTTGAAAATCGAATATAACATATTGTTATTATCATTAGATCAAAAAAATTTTCAGGCCCCCGCGGGGCAGATTTTTGATAGTATTGAGAACATACGAATTGATCAATTTATGCATTTTGATATCATAAGTGCTTTGAAAACAGGATGATAAAACAGGCAGGACATTCCCATTTTCATAAATTATTTAGTCCTCAGTCCTTAATTATTGAGTTATCTATTATAAATAATAAGATAAGTCAATGGGGGAGACAGAGTATTTGGCAGTAGGAATGTCCTGCTACAACAATCCGGATATCTGCCTTCTTTATTATCATCAATAATTTAAATTTGTTAAGATTTTATAAGGGAGGAAGAGAAAACTACGGATTGCCGTGCTGACGCTGAAAAATGATTTTCGGGTTTTGATTTTTATAATTTTTTATATAATAAACAAAATTATCATCAGGCAAAAGGAGTCGTGAATATTTCCGGACAGGCAGAACCGGATTTTTGTATGCGGAAGCGTTCCTAAACTGGGGACGCAAAGCCCGGCTTTTTTATGAGCATTTATTTGGCAGAATATGGCGGCGGGTAAAAAAAAAGCCAGGCGGAATGACTGTCACTCACGCTTGGCCTCGCTTGCTGGCAAAAGATAATTCCCGGGAAAGAAACCCGGGTCTCTTTTCCGGGCAAATATCAGAAAACTTATGGTCTGATACTGGGGTGATGAAAATGTGGTGGTGTTCTAAAACTGGACTTGTCCCAATATTTACAGAATTGATTCAGAGAGTTATAAAGTTTAGCTCCATTTTTAGAACACTACCAATGTTTCCAAGGCTCTGAAAAAGCTAATCCTGTTTTTGTTCCCCCGCATTTTTCAAACTGTCTGATTTTTTAAAGTCATAAAAAATTTACGGAATAAAAATGGGATCGCAATTATCAGCCCGACTTGTGACTGATCCTTAACTGTCAGAATATTATCGTATGAATGAAACAGCCGTTGCTGTCATCGTCATCATCTGTGTGTTTTACTTTGTATATTTTTGAAAGGATATTTTCAGTATAATCCTTATCATCATTTGCCACAGCCAGATATGTTTCTCCGTTGATGATAAAACTCTCCCAGTCCCGTGCGCCATTTGTGGGAACATCGAGAATTTTTAAGAAAGAATCGCCGTCCCATTTGTAAAGCTCGGAATTCACACTCCGGGTTTCATCATCCTGATTATTGGCGACGATCAGATGGTATGTGCCATCAGTCACAAAAGCCTCCCAGTCGTGTGCCGCACTGGTGAGGAGAGACTGAAATTCTTCAAACGAATTTCCGTTCCATTTGTAAATCTTTGAATCAGTCACACGGGATTCGGATGTCTGATTATTTGCCACAGCCAGATATGTTTCTCCGTCAATAACAAAACTTTCCCAGTCACGGGCCGCGTGTGTCGGAATTGCCTGTATTTCAACAAACGCGTTGCCATCCCATTTATAAATTTTAGAATCAATATCCCGGTTTCCGTCATTCTCCTGATTGGCCACGGCAAGATAAGCCTCTCCGTCAGTGGAAAAGCTTTCCCAGTCTCTTGCGCCGTTGGTGGAAATGGCCTGTATCTCGGCAAATGCGCTGCCATCCCATTTATAGATGACAGAATTCACATTCCGGGTTGATCCGTCCCGTTCATTTGCAACGGCCAGATAAGTTTCTCCGTTGATGACAAAGCTTTCCCAGTCACGGGCCCCTTTTGTGGGGATATTCTGAAATTCCTCGAATAATTCGCCGTTCCATTTGAGAATCTGAGAATCAATCAGATAGTTTTTTGATTTGTCACGATAATTTGCCAGGGCCAAATATGCTTCATTGTCAATGACAAAACTTTCACACACCTCGACCTGGTTTGCACCTATGGTCTGGATATGCTGAAATGCCTCACCATTCCATTTGTAAACAGATGATTCAGCCTTGCGGTTTGCCACCGCCAGATAAGTCTCACCGTCAATTTCAAAACTTTCCCAGCCTCTTGCCTCACCCGTATCAATCGTCTGTATTTCCTCAAAAGACATCTCATCTGCCCAGCCTGCCATGCAAAAACCTGTTGTCAGCAGATAGATGGTGAAAAACAGCGTTTTATAATTTTTCATACCGTCTGTGTCCTTTCCATTGTTGTTTCTGTCATTCCTGCGAAAGCAGGAATGACATTATGTGACACCTTAACACCTGACACCCTTCTATTATTTTTTATGTAATTATATGTCAATATATTTTTATTTTTTTAATAAAATTACTCATAATAACAATACTTGGTTTTTTCTGTCATTCCTGCGAAAGCAGGAATCCACAGTGACATGACAGACGGAGCGAACTGGTTTTTCCGGAAGAGGCAGTCCGTTGCGACAATGGATTCCTTCTTTCGCAGGAATGACAATAAAAGCGGGAAGGACAATGAAAGCGGGAAGGACATAAGGCTGTGGGATGCTTTTCCCGGGAGGAGTCATAACTGCGACAATGGATTCCTGCTTTCGCAGGAATGACAATGAAAGCGGGAAGGACAATGAAAGCGGGAAGGACATAAGGCTGCAGGATGCTTTTGCCGGGGATGAGTCATAATTGCGACAATGAATTCCTGCTTTCGCAGGAATGACAGGGAGTGATGGTCTCTATAAGTTTGTATTGGTAATTTTAATATCAAATTATTTGCCAAATAAAAATATTATTGACAAATACAACCATAAAATGAAATAGAATGACACAAAAAATTGTCAGAAGCCTTTGAGCTTATGAAATGCTTTGAGAAATCTATATGGAAGGGAAACTCGATGGTGCAGAATTCAAAGATGTATCTGTGGATCATTCTTTTTGTGCTGGTGTGGTGTTTATGTCTTACAGATGAAATAAGAGCAGAAAATACTTTACTGACGGGATACAAGGACGGTTTTTACATCCGATCTGATGAGCAGGATGGGATGGAGCTGCGTGTGGGGGGAACGCTTCAGGGCGATTATCGCCATTACGGAGAAACAGCCAGAGATAACCGGTTTGATATACGGCGTGCCCGCCTGATGTTCCGAGGCCAGCTGACTCCCTGGTTCCGCGTGGGACTGACTTATGAGTTCCAGGGAAATGAAACCAAACATCTGATTGATGCCTACGGAGAGGCTGCCATCAGCGAATTTCACAGCCTTCGTTTCGGGCAGTTCAAAGAACCGTTCAGCCTGGAATGGCAAACTAGAAATAAGGGGCTTTATTTTGCGGAACGCTCCATGGGATATTCTCTCGGACCCAAACGGGATATCGGGCTAATGCTTCATGGTTCCTTTTATCACGACACAGTGAATTATGCAGCAGGGCTGTTTAACGGAGACGGCATAGACGGGTCCTCAGGCGGAGAGAGCGACGAACCGGAACTTGCCGCACGTCTGGTGGTCAGTCCTTTCAAAGCCAGTTCCGCAGAGTGGCTGAAATTTTTACAAATTGGTGCTTCCGCAACTTATGCTCAGATTGATCTCTCCAATGTTGATCTTGAGGTCAAAAGCAGCGGCATGACAGGAACTGGCATGAACCTTTACGTGCTGGGTCATAATACAAAATTCGGAGTCATACAGAATGCTGACAATCGCATTCGCACGTCCCTGGAAGCCGCATGGGCATGGGAATCTTTTGCGCTCACAGGGGAATATTTCCGCTTAAAATATACAGACCTGAAGCCTTCGGGCAAACCAGCCCGTGATGCTGAATTTTCCTCATGGTATGTGAGCGCCATGTGCTGCCTGACCGGCGAAGATTTTGTTCTGAGCCGGGGAGTGATGAAGCCTCTGCATCCTGAGAGCGTTTTCAATCCCGCGGAAGGTGCTTTCGGGGCAGTTGTGCTGGCAGCCCGGGCAGAATATTTTACCGGTGATGAGGACTGGATTAATCCGGTCGCCTTTGTCTCCGTAAAAGAAGCCGATGCTTATAGCGTGGCTTTAAACTGGATACTCCACCCCATGCACCGGATGATTTTTGATTATACTTATACGGATTTTAGCGACCCGGTCAGAGTCCGGGTAAATCCTGACGGAAATGTGGATTATGTTGAAAAAGAAAGCGTTTTAACTCTTCGTTTCAGCACAGATTTCTAATTGCCGGATGCGGAAAATTTTTTTTTCAGAGTAAGTAACCGGACATAATTTTCAGGTATAAATCTGACATAAGTACCCGGGCAAAAGTTTCCGAGTAAACAGCGGAGAAACCCGGGTTTTTCCTTCACGGAAGGGCGGATATTTCCGATAAAAAAAACCGGGTTTCTTCCCGGGCAAATATTGAAAACTTATGGTCGGGTACTTAAGACCCGCGAGGTTTCGGAAACCCGCAAGTCTTCGGATACCGAAGACTTTTTGTCCGGATACTTATCCAATCAATAATTTCACAATATTTTTATAATGGAGAAAACAAAGGAGAGACACAAAGATGAACAAAAGACTATTGCACAATTCAATTTTTTTTATCGGTTTTCTGATTTTGTCTTTATCTGTTCCAGCAACACAAAGCCTTTCTGTAGAAGAAAAATCGGAAAAATTTGGCGGTCTTGGGATGGTGGTGGCGCAAATCTTCGATCAGGAGGTTGAAAATCATCTGGGTTCGTTAGTGGTGCTTGGTGTTTTGGACGGAAAGCCTGCTGCCAGCCATGGGATTCAGAAAGGGGATATTATCACCCATATTGACGGAGAACTCACAAAGGGTATGATGTTTGAGGATCTGATCTTAAAAAAATTAAGAGGCCCCATAGGATCAAAAGCTGCGCTGACAGTCAGCAGACACGGTGAAAAAACACCCTTGAATTTCAATCTCACCAGAATCGAAATAAAATATACACCCGAAAAAAAAGCCGATTAATTCACGGGTGAAAGGAATTAAACCACCTTAAAAATATTATAGATTATTAGTTGGACACTTATATTTTGATAAAAGATTAAGGAGGAAAAATGAGAAAAAAAATTGGTATTGGTATGGCATTGGTGATGGTTGTCATATTGCCGTGCATTGCGTTTTCAGCTTACCATCACGCGGGCGAGGAAGACGCGGGGAGGTTTCTGGAAGTTTATCCGGATAAAGCGGCTACAAAATTGGATCATTGCGCATTGTGTCACACGGGTGGGCAATATGAAAAATCTGAAGGAAAATGGGTCAGCCTCGGAAGTTGTCAGTGGTGTCACTATTCCTACGGCTATGATGGCAGCGGAAATATTGTTGACACACTGAACGCTTATGGAAAAGACTATTTCACCAACGGCAGAAACGCAGAAGCAATAAAAGCCATTGACAATCTTGATTCTGACGGAGACGGATTCACCAACCACGCGGAAATCGAGGCCATTCGGTTTCCCGGGAACGCGGATGATGACCCGGACAAAAAAGCAGCTCCGTCGCGTGTTTACACAAGAGCGCAATTGGAAGAAATGCCTTCCCATACCCAGTTTTTTCTGATGAACACATCCCGGTCCGGCGATTTTTACGCGGAATATACCGGCGTACCAATGGAAGATTTGTTAAAAGATGCGGGAATCCTGGATTCAGCCACTGGCATTACAGTATTTGCACCTGACGGATGGTCCCAGTATCATCCTCTGGAATATGACGAAGAACCCGAGATGTACCATGTGAAAGGAACCTACCCCGAGGCAACCTATCAATATGTGCCTGATGCTGAACAATGGTGTGATTACAGCGCCCCTTCCTGCGTGGGCAGAAATCATAATGATCCCATCCATGTGACCGGCGGCTTGAAAATGATTCTTGCATATCAGAGAGAAGGAGCAAATCTGACTCCCGGTATTCTTACACAGGATAATAAACTGGACGGCGAAGGTCCCTATCGGGTTGTTGCGCCACAAAAAATCCCAAATCCTCCGGATCAGTCAAGCCGGTCCGATAATCAGGATGTGACATGGCCCTATAATTACGACTGGGACCATAACGCAGGCGCGGCCACACGCTCTGTCACCATGATCCGGGTGGAGCCTCTGCCGGAAGGAACGACCGATATTGATGTTATGGAAACTGGCTGGAATTACATTGATCAGGAAAAAATCATTATTTACGGGGCCATCGCTGAAACCAGTAATGACGGGAATGAAACTGATGAAGAGGATGACGGAGATGCCGCGGATGAAAAGGATGACGATGATGACAGCGGCAGTGACTGCTTTATCTCCAGTGCGGCTTGTGATATGAATTCTGTCATACTCATGTCTTCTTTGTTCGGTGTTGCTCTGATTACTTCTGTTTTCACTGGGCGGAAAAAATAGGTTCGGCAGTTCGAAAAATAATTGTCCGAACTATGATTTTCAGGAGCAGAAAAAAATATAAGTTCAGTTCGTAGTTCCGCCTTTAGGCGGTGTGACACCGCCTAAAGGCGGAACTACGAACTTTTCCAACGAGAAAAAAACGGATTCGTGCGTGCTAAACGCAGCATCCTCTTGCGTCCACTTTTTCTTTTTGCAGAGAACCATCACAGGCCCTGAGATAAAATGTGTCGTAAAGATTCATGCACAGGGCAACATTTACCGGTATGATGCTCATTCTGTCGCCAACACGGGGAGGATGTTCACAGCGGCTAATATCAACCCAGCCGTGTTCTTCATGGAGTCGGAATATTCGGGCATGGGGATGTTCGGGGATATACCCCATTTCGAGATTTTCATGGCGCAATAACTGCTTTGCAGAAAGGGCCTTTGAACCTGCGTCAATGATCACCTGGCCCGGAACCACATCCGAAACAACGCTGGTGATCACACGGGCAGCGCAGTCCTCAGGCTTACAATGGCCGAACTTCAGCACAAAATAGTCGTTCAGAAACGCGGTTCCCACACGAATTTCAGTGATATGAGGGATCAGATGCGTATTTTCAAGAGAGGGCGTGGAACCGGAGGAAACTGTTTCCGGACGGAGTCCCGCACTGCACAGGGCCTCATATAGCGGTTCCCATGATTCACGGATTTGTCTGAAAGCGTGCGGATCCCTTGCAGCGTCGCCATATAACTGCCCCAGATACATCTGAATGCCATCATAACTGAGTCCGTCTTTGGTTTCCGCATATCGGGCAAGTCTTACAACCTCTTCAGGATCGGCCACCCCGCAGCGATGAAGCCCCGCATCGAACATCACAAGAATTCCGAGAATTGTATTATATCTGACAGCCGCATCTGCCAGCGATGCCATGACATACTCCGAATCCGCGGCAACCCTCACCTTCTGTTTCTGAGAAATCTTTGCGAGAATCTCCGCACGGACAATCCCCGCGGCAGGATACGCCACTGTGATATCCGTATCTCCCAGCGCTGCCATGACCCGGGTTTCTTCGGCCTTTGCCGTGCAGATTCCCACGGCGCCGGCTTCCATTTGCTTCCGTGCGATACAGAGGGATTTATGGGTCTTTACATGGGGGCGGACAGAGAACCCGTGCTGTTCCGCGTAATTATGAATACGGCGGATATTTTTTTCCAGGATTTCCTCATCAATGATAAGAAAAGGCGTGGGAACCGATGCTGTGAGATTCAGTAATTCTTTTGTCATTGCAAATTCCTTTCCGAAGAAAGTGAGAACACAATTTCTCACTTCTCACTTTTCACTTCTCACTACAAAAACTGAGGTATTATTCACCGGCGGTTCAGGACGGATTCTGGCATATTCCCTGAATTCATGAGGAAGATCAAAAACAGACTGGTCATCTAAAAGACGCCTCAGACCTTTCTCATAAATCCGGTACGACACTTTTGAGCCTGCCGGAAGCGACTCTGCAAGATGGGCAAAAATTTCATCTTTTGGCAAAGCATCAGCCCCCACCATAATCATCTGACAGTTTTCGCCCCTCGCCCCTTGCCTCTCGCCCCTCGCCCCTCGCCTCTCGCCCCTCGCCTCTATTGGCAAAGAAAAGTGATTTCCCTGGATAATACGAATATGTTCGCTTAATCCGAGAATCCTGACAAGATCACGGGAAAGTTCGGCAATTTCAGGAGACTGTTCAATGCCAATACCTCTGACATGATATTGCTTGTAAAGAGAGATAAGGCTCAGCGGCAGAGGCCCGCTGCCCAGGAAAACCACCTGATCTCCGGCCCCAAGTTCGCCCCCCTGGTATTCCATCCGCGCAAGTCCGAGATAATTGGGATAATATATGAACTGTTTTAACTGGTCCCAAGGATCGGTCCCGCTGAGAACCGACCTCGCACACGCTGTCTCTATTCTCAGCCCGTTCATTCTTTTGACGCGGGATATCTGTTTTATGGCGCGCTGAAAATCCTGATCCTGGAACATTTCTTCTGCTGTATGATCATCAATCTCTGTCGAAGCCAGATAATTGAGGCGTTCAAGATAAGGACGGAAAACATCATCCGGCCCCTTCAGAATATCATCATCTGAGAGCGGACAGATCCCTTCGTAAATATCAAGAAATTCTTTTTTTATAGTATTCCATATAGTTTTTTTCATGCGTTCAGCTCCGCAAAAACAGTTGTATTGTTGACCCGGCCCGTGGGAAAAATTTCTCTGACGATTTTAAAACCGCTGATATCTCCGGGCTGAACCGGCTCGTACAGAACCGCCCGCATTCCGGTATAAGTTCTGAAAATGATGGGAATATGGTTTCCCCGGTGTTTCAGCAGGTTGTGCAGATTCTGAAAAATATGGGCTTTGGGTTCTGCAAGGGCTGCTATCAGCACCATATTCCATTCCAGTTCTTTCAGACAGGATTCATCTCCGTGGATAATTTCAATATCTTCCTCCAGTCCCAGGTGTCGGATCACTTTTCTTGACAATTCAACAGATTGGGAAGATATGTCCAGCCCCACGGAACGTAAGCCGCAGAGATGGCTCATAAGAATCAGGCTCATGGGCACGGGGCCGGATCCGACAAAGGCAAGCCTGCTGTTCTTTGTGATTTGCATGGCTTGGATCTGATTCCTCACCAATGCTTCATATCGGGGATAAAGCGGAAAAGATTTCAGGGTGTTCCACGGATCCGCTGATTTCAGTAATTTTTCTGCCAATTGTACTTCATGAATACTGAAAAACAAGGTGTAATAAGAACGAATGGTGGGAAGTTCCTGACGAATTTCCAGTTGTTCGAGAATAAGCCCTGCCAGATGGTCCCCGGTATTCAAATGGGCCAGATCATCCAAAAGCTGATAAAGCTGACAGAGTTCTTCAAGAGAAAGCGATGCCAGCATCTCAGGGCTGTATTTCCTGATTCGTCTGGCAAACGCAATGATATGGGGTTTTATAATATTCACACTGGCGTCACAATCTCTGCAACAGCCGGAAAAATCACTCTCATCGAGTTCATGCGTATGGGCATAGCTGATATTGTGCATAATGTATTGGCCTCAGATATGATTTTAATAAGCCGGAGGATCAGTCAGTCCCCCGGATGAAAGTGAAAGCAGTGATTCAGCGAAGCTCACGCCGAAGACTGAGGGCAGCTATGAACCAAGCTGGCCTGAGCAGCCTGCCGGGGCTTTCCTTTCATGTTTCATTGTAAGGGAACACGAAATAATACCCGATACAATACACCGGGTATTTTATTTTTGGGGAAATCCCTAACTGCTGAATCATGATCGTTTTAAAAAAAATATTTCTCAATTCGGACTGTCAAAGTTACACTTTCGCAGGCTTCCCTGATTTTTGGATAACAGAAATTCTGCCAAACTGCAAGTTTGGCACTCCGGATAATTTTTTTGTTATACTGTGCCTCACGACAGATCACTTTTGAGCATCTCGTCATTCAGCTCCAAGTTTTTGAGGGCCATCTTTGTTTCTTCAATTTTCTGCGCTGAAATACCGTTCTCCTGTAAAATTTCCACATTCAGCGTCAGCCCCTGTTCGTTGGCAAATCCGGAAAGCACTTTTATTTTTTCCGGTAAAACAAGAATCTTCGTCAGTCTGGGAGGCTCAGTCTGCTTTCTGGCTTCCTCACCCGTAATAATAAAAACCTCCTCGGAGATTTCCACTTGATCAGGAGAAAGGCTTTCACCAAAATAAAACGTTTCATAAGAGCCATCAAAAGGGATGGCCGGGAATAAGTACAGCAGGTTAAGCTGAGGAACGAAAATCAACGCCAATGTCGGGTTTCGTTCCTCAACCCGGCTGCATGACTGACACCCCTGTCTGTCAAAGTCTAATCACTGACAACCGTTCCTGTTTTTTCAGTGCTGTATCCGCCCAGCGCCTGAACCCGTTTTTTAAATTCCCCGGTGTTTATTGTTTCAAGCAGAATCCTGATATTGTCCGAGTCAAAATGCTCCTGAGGAATAACAAGGTCATACTGTTCTGTGACAACAGGAATAAAATCCAGATGCAGGGCCTTTGCTGCCGCATAAATTCCCAATCCCGCGTCAGCCATTCCGCTCAACACTGAAACCGCCACAGACATATGGGTAAATTCCTCGTTTTCATATCCTGTGATGCTCCCGCTGTCCATGCCAAGCTGCCTGAGTCTGTAGTCAAGAAGAATCCGCGTGCCGGACCCGGCCTGTCTGTTAATAAACATGATGTCCTCACGCCCGAGATCCTCGATGCCTCTGATGTTTTTGGGATTCCCCGGGGAGACAATCAGTCCCTGATCTCTGAACACAAGATTGACCAGTTTTACTTTGGTATCAGGCAAATATCGTCTGATATACGATATATTGTAGGAACCGTCTTCCGTGTCAAGCAGATGCGAACCCGCAAGATGACACACGCCCCGTTTAATTGCCATGAGGCCGCCCATGCTTCCCACATGACTTGAGGAAACTTTAAGGTTGCTATGCTTTGCCTTTAATTCATCCGCTAAAATATCCAGTGTGTTGTCATGGCTTCCCACCACAACAATGGTATTCTGAACAGAAGACAGGGGGCGGAGAAGTTCTGCAAAAACCGGTTCCTTATCTTTCAGCCCCTCAACGTGATTAGGGATGCGGATAATCCCGTCCGCCTCGGTGATGGATGTGATGCTTCCGGAGCCTCTGGGCAGCGGTGTTGCCACCACCCGGTCCCCCACTTTGCCGAGTTTGACCCGCAAAAATTCTTCCACACCGAGTTTTGAGGCAATTTTTCGTATGGGCTGAACCTCGGTTTTTTGCGGTTCAATGTCCGGCTGCCCCAATGCCCGGCATATCAGAGGTCGTACAAACTGCTCAAACGAGATGATAGCCGACACAGGATATCCTGGTATCCCTAAAACAGGTTTGTTTTTTATCTCGCCGATAATCAGCGGTTTTCCAGGCATCATGGTGACGCCGTGAACCAGTGTCTCTCCCAAATCACTGATCACCTGTTTTGAATAATCCTCGGACCCGGCAGAGGATCCGCCATCTATCAGTATAATATCAAAATCACTGTGTGCCGCGTCATCAACCGCCTGTCTGATCTTCTCCACATTATCTGTTAAAATCTCGTGCCGGATATATGTGGCACCGCATGCCTCGGCCAGTTTGCCCAGAACAAAGGAATTGCTTTCAACAACCTGACCGGGTTTAAGGTTTTCAAGTTTGGTGTCACGCCACTCAACCAGTTCGGAACCAGTTGGAATAATAAGCAGTTTTGGTTTTTTTCTCACAGATACCGTAAACACTCCGCCTGAAAGAAGCGCGCCCACACAATAAGGCGTGACCAGATGATTCTGGGGAAACAACAGCTCGGTAGCGACAATATCTTCTCCCATTTTTCGGATATACTGCCAGGGAAAAGCCGGGGCTTCGATTTCAATACGGTTTTCATCCAGCACGTTAATATGCTCAATCATAATCACGGCATTGGTATTTTCAGGAATCACATTGCCGGTATTAATATAAAACGCGTCCCTGCCGACAATCAGCTCCTTTGGTCTTGCCTCGCTCGCGCCAAAGGTATTTTCCGCTTTTACGGCAATGCCGTCCATTGCCGCGGCATGGAAATTCGGGGCAGAAATTTTTGCTGTTACCGGTTCTGCAAGGACCCGGCCCACCGCGTCCGGAACAGATACTCTCTCGTTTGAAAGGGTTCCGAACATGGAAAACCGTTCAAAAAGGATTTCCCTGGCTTGTTTCAGGGTTTTCATTTTTAAATATACATTACGCTTTGATTTCATATTTATCTCCGAGTCATTTTATCCGCCCATGAGTTAATAAAGTTTCGAATCTGATCTTTGGCAGTCTCAGGAATGTCCAGGAATTCACAGCCGAACAACATATGTTTAAAACCTTTGTAATTCTGAATCCACCTGATTTTTGTTTCAATACCGACAACTGGCCATAGTTCTGTGTGCCCTTTGAACTCCCTGAGAAGAAGCCGATCCTCCACATTTATTATTATATTGTCATCCTTTTTTATGCTCAGACCCATGCCGCCCGGGCTTAAATCCATAACAATTGCGCGGATCGTTTTTTCCTGGTAATTCGGAAGATCAAAGACAGCCACAGGTCCGTCTTCTATGGAAAAAAACATCCGTTTATATTCTCTTCTCTCTATTCTTTCCATAATACTCTCCTTTGAAATTTGAAACTTGAAACTTGAAATTTGAAACTCGGAACTTGAAATTTGAAATTTGAAACTTGAAACTTGAAGTTTGAAACTTGAAACTTGAAATCCGAAGGTCCGGCGGATTCTCATGCAGGCATATGTAACTGTTCCGATTTTCAAGTTTTAAGTCTTAATCATGTGACTGTTCCGAGTTTCAAGTTTCAACCCATTGTTTTATAATATAATAACAAAGACTTTTGTATCTTTATCCAGGCCTTCGGTGTTTATCCCTATTTCAATCAGGCCGTCTGCTTTTATGATGGTATTGAGCAGGCCGGATTTTCCAAGAATTGGTTCAGCCCGGAGAACGCCATCTTTTTCAATGAGTCGCACCCGGACATAGTCAGCACGTCCCTGGGCAGAAGATACGTTTCTGCTTAACAGGGCAGGGACTCTGATTTCTTTTTTATGCCCAAGTCCGCAGATATGTTCGATAAACGGGCGGACTACAATGGAAAATACAACCATAGCTGAAACAACATGTCCGGGCAAGCCCCAAAATGCTTTGTTCCGAACTTTGGCGAGGATTGTGGGTTTTCCGGGACTGATCGAGATTCCATGTACAAGTATGTCAGACTCCGGAAGAGCGGAAAGCACTTCAATGGTAAAATCTCTTACTCCTACGGAGCTTCCTCCTGAAATCAGCACCATGTCTGACTGGGAAAGGGCCTGGGAACATTTTTCAAAAAGCATATCATAGTCATCCTGAACAATTCCGAAAACAAGAGGAATGGCACCGGCTTCTCTTACCAGCGCGGATAATGTATGGGTATTGATGTCTCGAATCTGTCCGGATCCCGGAGATTTTTCAATTGGCACAACTTCATCCCCTGTGGAGATAATACCGATGACCGGTTTCTTAAAGACTTCGGCGCGTTGTTTCCCAAAAGCAGCCAGGAGACCGGTTTCCTGTGGTCTGAGTTTCTGACCGCGAGAGAGGATAATCTCCTCATTTTTGAAATCCTCTCCGATTTCAATCATATGCTGTCCCGGGGCAACACTTCGGAAGACTTCTATGGTTGTGTCGTCCATGGCCTCTGTATGCTCAATCATTATCACACTGTCTGCCCCGGGCGGCACCATGCCCCCGGTTGAGATTCTGGCACATTCTCCCGGACCAATTGAAAAATCAGGTGACTGTCCCATATAAACAGCACCTCTGATATTGAGATATGCAGGATTAGCTTCAGACGCACCAAAAGTTGACGAGGCCCGGACAGCATAGCCGTCCATGGTTGCCCGCATAAAATCCGGAAGATCAACATCGGAAACAATATCCTTGGCAAGAATTCTTCCCAATGTATCAGACAAAGGGATTTCTTCGGTGCCAGTGTGTGGAAAACCAGAAGCATATTCAAGGACCTGGTCCAAACTTTTTACTTTGAAAAATTCTTTCATAAATTTTACCCGGTGTTATAAATTATAAATTTTTATTTTTTCAGAAAATAGGACATTTTATCCCTTTATAATCAAAATATAAAAAAAATTCAATAAACGGTTTTCAAACATCATCTTCTTTGTCTGTTTCTGTGAGAGGTCTGGAAATTTCAGCAGATCGAAAACGAGTGAAAATTCATGGCCTGTTCGTAGTTCCGCCTTTAGGCAGATTTTTTCTGTTCGTAGTTCCGCCTTTGGGCAGATTTTTTCTGTTCGTAGTTCCGCCTTTAGGCAGATTTTTTCTGTTCGTAGTTCCGCCTTTAGGCGGTCCTTGTGAAATCAGAGAGTTGTAATCACATAACAGACCGCCTAAAGGCGGAACTACGAACTTTTTTTATTTGTTAAGGATTGATAGATTTTTTCTGTTCGTAGTTCCGCCTTTGGGCAGATTTTTTCTGTTCGTAGTTCCGCCTTTGGGCAGATTTTTTCTGTTCGTAGTTCCGCCTTTGGGCAGATTTTTTCTGTTCGTAGTTCCGCCTTTAGGCGGTCCTTGTGAAATCAGAGAGTTGTAATCACATAACAGACCGCCTAAAGGCGGAACTACGAACTTTTTTTATTTGTTAAGGATTGATAGATTTTTTCTGTTCGTAGTTCCGCCTTTAGGCAGATTTTTTCTGTTCGTAGTTCCGCCTTTAGGCGGTCCTTGTGAAATCAGAGAGTTGTAATCACATAACAGACCGCCTAAAGGCGGAACTACGAACTTTTTTTATTTGTTAAGGATTGATAGATTTTTTCTGTTCGTAGTTCCGCCTTTGGGCAGATTTTTTCTGTTCGTAGTTCCGCCTTTGGGCAGATTTTTTCTGTTCGTAGTTCCGCCTTTGGGCAGATTTTTTCTGTTCGTAGTTCCGCCTTTAGGCGGTCCTTGTGAAATCAGAGAGTTGTAATCACATAACAGACCGCCTAAAGGCGGAACTACGAACTTTTTTTATTTGTTAAGGATTGATAGATTTTTTCTGTTCGTAGTTCCGCCTTTGGGTAGCTTTTTTCTGTTCGTAGTTCCGCCTTTAGGCGGTCCTTGTGAAATCAGAGAGTTGTAATCACATAACAGACCGCCTAAAGGCGGAACTACGAACTTTTTTTATTTGTTAAGGATTGATAGATTTTTTCTGTTCGTAGTTCCGCCTTTAGGCAGATTTTTTCTGTTCGTAGTTCCGCCTTTAGGCGGTCCTTGTGAAATCAGAGAGTTGTAATCACATAACAGACCGCCTAAAGGCGGAACTACGAACTTTTTTTATTTGTTAAGGATTGATAGATTTTTTCTGTTCGTAGTTCCGCCTTTGGGCAGATTTTTTCTGTTCGTAGTTCCGCCTTTAGGCGGTCCTTGTGAAATCAGAGAGTTGTAATCACATAACAGACCGCCTAAAGGCGGAACTACGAACTTTTTTTATTTGTTAAGGATTGATAGATTTTTTCTGTTCGTAGTTCCGCCTTTGGGCAGATTTTTTCTGTTCGTAGTTCCGCCTTTAGGCGGTCCTTGTGAAATCAGAGAGTTGTAATCACATAACAGACCGCCTAAAGGCGGAACTACGAACTTTTTTTATTTGTTAAGGATTGATAGATTTTTTCTGTTCGTAGTTCCGCCTTTGGGCAGCTTTTTTCTGTTCGTAGTTCCGCCTTTGGGCAGATTTTTTCTGTTCGTAGTTCCGCCTTTAGGCGGTCCTTGTGAAATCAGAGAGTTGTAATCACATAACAGACCGCCTAAAGGCGGAACTACGAACTTTTTTTATTTGTTAAGGATTGATAGATTTTTTCTGTTCGTAGTTCCGCCTTTGGGCAGATTTTTTCTGTTCGTAGTTCCGCCTTTGGGCAGATTTTTTCTGTTCGTAGTTCCGCCTTTGGGCAGATTTTTTCTGTTCGTAGTTCCGCCTTTAGGCGGTCCTTGTGAAATCAGAGAGTTGTACTCACATAACAGACCGCCTAAAGGCGGAACTACGAACTTTTTTTATTTGTTAAGGATTGATAGATTTTTTCTGTTCGTAGTTCCGCCTTTAGGCGGTCCTTGTGAAATCAGAGAGTTGTAATCACATAACAGACCGCCTAAAGGCGGAACTACGAACTTTTTTTATTTGTTAAGGATTGATAGATTTTTTCTGTTCGTAGTTCCGCCTTTAGGCAGATTTTTTCTGTTCGTAGTTCCGCCTTTGGGCAGATTTTTTCTGTTCGTAGTTCCGCCTTTAGGCGGTCCTTGTGAAATCAGAGAGTTGTAATCACATAACAGACCGCCTAAAGGCGGAACTACGAACTTTTTTTATTTGTTAAGGATTGATAGATTTTTTCTGTTCGTAGTTCCGCCTTTAGGTAGCTTTTTTCTGTTCGTAGTTCCGCCTTTGGGCAGATTTTTTCTGTTCGTAGTTCCGCCTTTGGGCAGATTTTTTCTGTTCGTAGTTCCGCCTTTAGGCGGTCCTTGTGAAATCAGAGAGTTGTACTCACATAACAGACCGCCTAAAGGCGGAACTACGAACTTTTTTTATTTGTTAAGGATTGATAGATTTTTTCTGTTCGTAGTTCCGCCTTTAGGCGGTCCTTGTGAAATCAGAGAGTTGTAATCACATAACAGACCGCCTAAAGGCGGAACTACGAACTTTTTTTATTTGTTAAGGATTGATAGATTTTTTCTGTTCGTAGTTCCGCCTTTAGGCAGATTTTTTCTGTTCGTAGTTCCGCCTTTAGGCGGTCCTTGTGAAATCAGAGAGTTGTAATCACATAACAGACCGCCTAAAGGCGGAACTACGAACTTTTTTTATTTGTTAAGGATTGATAGATTTTTTCTGTTCGTAGTTCCGCCTTTAGGCGGTCCTTGTGAAATCAGAGAGTTGTACTCACATAACAGACCGCCTAAAGGCGGAACTACGAACTTTTTTTATTTGTTAAGGATTGATAGATTTTTTCTGTTCGTAGTTCCGCCTTTAGGTAGCTTTTTTCTGTTCGTAGTTCCGCCTTTGGGCAGATTTTTTCTGTTCGTAGTTCCGCCTTTAGGCGGTCCTTGTGAAATCAGAGAGTTGTAATCACATAACAGACCGCCTAAAGGCGGAACTACGAACTTTTTTTATTTGTTAAGGATTTATATTTCTTTGATAAAAATTGCCAGTTCAGATTTTTTCTGTTATAAATAGGGTCAGCAGATTGAAACGGATGTGTCCCGCCTTTCACACATAAAATTTGTCCTTGTGTAAAAGGTGGGACACACCCAGGATTTCATATAAGAAACAGGATTCATAAGAAAGGGATTTGATCCGGAGCGTCTGAAAAATAAGAAGGGAGGAATCGGGCTTTTTTTCATTTAAGTACCTAACCATAAGTTTTCGATATTCACCCGGGGAAGAAACCCGGCTTTTTTTCCGGAATGATTCGCCGGCCCTGAAGGAAAAAGCCGGGTTTCTCCGCGGTTCGCAGAAAAAAAAGATGTAAGTACCTGAGCAAAAGTTTTCTGATTATAACGGATTTAGGGGAGGCCGGCAATATGACAACGGATTCAGGGGATGAAACGGATAGTACCGGCCGGTATGACAGCGGTTCCCCGAGGGGTGTTTCCGATCCGGAAAGCCCTATCCCTTATCCCGGCAGGCAGCCCGTAATCCGGTGCCGCGGGAAGCCGATCTGAAAAGTCATATCCGTTTCATCCTTTTTATCCGCTGTCATATTCACGGCCGGAGCCTCCCCAAAATCCGTTATAATCAGAAAGTTTTTTATACAGCTTTTTTTCTGTGAGCGGCGAAGAAACCCGGGGTTTTCCTTTGTCGGAGAGGCATCATGCCGGAAAAAAGCCGGTTTTCCTCCCCGGACAGATATTAAAAACTTATGGTTAGGTACTTATAAAAAATTTTTGATCGGGTACTTAATTTTTCAAACCGGAGGTAATAAGCAATGCGTATCTTCATTTTTTTAATTCTGCTGATTATGGCTATCTATGGCCCGCAATTCTGGGCAAAAAGAATACTCACCAAATACAGCAGGCTTCAGGAGCATTATCCCGGAACCGGCGCGGAACTTGCCCGGCATCTTCTGGACCGGCTGGATATGCCGCATGTGAGTGTGGAAATTATCGAAGGGGGAGATCATTATGACCCCATGGAAAAAGCGGTGCGCCTGAACCGGACAAATTGCGAGAAAAAGTCACTGACCGCCGTGGTGGTTGCGACGCATGAAGTGGGACACGCCATCCAGGACAATATTGGTTATGGCCCCTTGCATGCCCGGACCCGGCTGGTTCGTTTTGCCCAGACAGCGGAAAAGGTGGGGGCCGGTCTGATGATGGCGATACCGCTCATTGCTGTTGTGACGCGTGTGCCTGCCATGGGAGTACTCACATTTCTGGGCGGACTGGCAATACTGGGCACACCGGTTGTGGTTCATCTGCTGACGCTCCCTGTTGAATGGGATGCAAGTTTCAGGCGGGCATTGCCAATTTTAAAGGCAAATCTTTCTGAAGAAGAGCAGTCCGCTGCCCGGGAGATTTTAACGGCCTGCGCGCTGACATATCTGGCTGCTTCGTTGGCAAGCCTCCTGAATCTCTGGCGATGGATTAGGATTTTGCGGCGATAAGACATGCCAAAGTGCAACTTTGGCACTCCGGAGAAGTTTCAAGTTTCAAGTTTCAAGTTTCAAGTTTCGAGTTTCAAGTTTCAAGTTTCAAGTTTCGAGTTTCGAGTTTCGAGTTTCAAGTTTCAAGTTTCAAGTTTCAAGTTTCAAGTTTCAAGTTTCAAGTTTCGACTCGGGATAAAAGTCCTTGTTCAATGCGTCTTCCAAAGGATACGGACAATTTCTCGGAAACACGGATTCGGAAATCCCTGTCTCAGCAGCAGCATATTCCACAGCCTTTTTATAAGCTTTCGGAATTTTCTGATCAATCTGATGATTCAGGCTCGGGCTCATTTCCAACAACTGTTCTATCTGATGCCTTTGCTCGACAATGGTTCTTTTCCAACTGCCCGAACGATGCTCAGGCTCAAACTGCCACTTGAGCAGACGGGCAAACAGTATTTTCAGACGGCTGACCAGCTCCCGGTGCTGAGTCTTACCCATGGCGTCCAATTCCTCCGCGATGTTTTCAATATCAATCTCTGATATCTTTCTCTCTCGTAAAAGCTGCACATTATGACAGAGCCACAGATGAAAATCCTGTTCATACACCGTTTTAAGATTGCTCATAAAAACCTCTTTTCTTACTATAAAAATCTATTTGAAAAAAACAATGGATTTTAAGCCGGGTTTCACTACCATACACTTTTTTTAACTATTTTTAATTATTATATAAAGACGACCATAGTTGGTTTGAAATTTAAATAACTGTTTGTTTTTTAAATTTTTTTAAGATTCACCATCGGCTGTTTTTTCTGAGTAAATATTACTCATCTGAGATTATGACACAAAAAAATCTTAACAGAAAAATATAATAATGGTATGACAGCTTTCAGAAAATAACAGATAACAGGGAGGCTGTCATGAGCGACAATGTGAACAGATATCGTGAGATCAGAAAGGCTTTGGACAATATGTATCCGAAACAGCCGAAGGGAAACGAGGCCCGGCGCCTGAACACGCTGGCCGCGATAATCAGCGGCATCACGGGGAGCGGGAGCTGCCAGCTTCCGAAAATTGCAGGCAAAGTTCCGGATGAGAACGCCGCGCCGGCGAGTGTGGAAAAGCGTATAAAACGTTGGATTTCCAATGACAGCATTGAATCTGAAACATTTTTTCTGCCGTTCGCACAGGCGCTGCTGATCAGTCTGGGACTTTCCGAAATTGTGCTGGCAATGGACGGAAGCACGGTCGGCCGGGGATGCGTAACCCTGATGATCAGTGTGATTTATAAAAAACGTGCCCTGCCCCTTGCTTACACGGTGGTCAGAGGTAAGAAAGGTCATTTCCCGGAAGAAAGCCATGTCGGACTGGTCGGGGAGGTTGCCAACGTGATACCGGAATCCGCGCAGAAGGTTATTTTTCTTGGTGACGGAGAGTTCGACGGTGTCGGTTTGCAAAAAAATCTGGCCGAACGGGGATGGCTGTATGTGTGCCGAACGGCATATAATACCAAAATTTTTTGGGACGGAGAGGAGCATCGTCTTAATGTTCTCGGTGTGTTCACGGTTCCGGACAGCTATCGGTACATACGCAATGTTTTGTTCACAAATAAAAAATACGGACCGGTGACGGTTGTCGTCTGGTGGGCGAAAGGAAATAAGGAACCGATATATCTGGTTACGAATATGAGATCGCCCTGGGAAGCCTGCCAATATTATTCCAAACGGTTTCGTATCGAAACATTTTTTTCCGACCAGAAAAGCCGGGGGTTTAATATTCATAAAAGTCATATTTCCGACCCTGACCGGTTGCGCCGCCTTATGATCGGAGCGTGTCTTGCCTACATCTGGATTGTGTTCCTGGGAACACTGGCAACGGAACAGGGCTGGGACAGAATTATTCACCGTGCCGACCGATGTGATCTGAGTCTCTTTCAATTAGGTCTGAGCCTGTTGGAATATTTTTTAAATTACGACATACCTGTTCCGGTTGCCTTTCAAATGTTCAATCCGACTCTCTAGTCATCAATCATAAACGGAACCTGTGTCACATACAATTTATAAAATAAAATCAGATTATTATAAAAAGTGTACGGTAGTGAAAGCCGGGTCTGTTTTCATCCGTAAAAGTAAAAAAACCGATTTCTTTTCATAAATGTTTTGTCTGCATATTGAAAAGATATAAAATTCTGCACATAGATGTCAACAGAAATATCAGAGGGCTGCTGTGAGGCGAAAATCCACAGGTTTTTTCCGGTTCATTTCATTCTTGTAGAATCTCTGGAATATGTTATATCTTTGGCATAAATGAATGTAAGGTGGGTTGCGCTTCGCTCCACCCACCCTGCATTTCCCAAACTACGTCATATCTTCGGCATAAAAGAAAATAAAGGTTCCCTGTCCGGGACCGCACACAGTCCGGCAGGAGCGTTTAAGGGGGCTTTTATCCCAAAATATAAGGAACATTGATTATGGTTATAGAAAAACAAGAAAAACCTGACATCCTGTCAGAGAAAAATACAGAACCGCCCGAACACGACAAGCCGGAGCCTTTGTTTCCCATTGTGGGTATCGGCGCTTCGGCAGGCGGTCTGGAAGCCCTTGAAAGATTCTTTTCCAACATGCCGGATCACAGCAACATCGCGTTTGTGATTATCCAGCATTTAAGCCCCAGACACAAAAGCATTATGGGTTCTCTTCTGTCCAAATATACTCCCATGAAAATCCTGGAAGTGAAAGACGGCATGAAGGTCGAGTCTGACCGTATCTATCTTAACCCTCCGGATAAGAATGTCACGCTGCTCAGTGGGGTGTTCTGCCTGATGGATCCGGTAAAAACAAGCGGGGTGAATCTGCCCATTGACTATTTTTTCCGATCTCTGTCCGAAGAACTGGGCGAAAAAGCCATCTGCATTATTCTGTCCGGTACTGCGACAGACGGAACCCTGGGCATAAAAGCCATCAAGGAGAAAGGCGGCATGGCCATGGTTCAGAGTCCTGAATCCGCCAGGTATGACGGGATGCCCAGGAGCGCCATTGACACAGGGCTTGTGGATTATGTTTTGTCCGTGGAAAAGCTTCCTGTTGAGCTGATAAAATATCTGCGACAGCCTTATATTGAGGGACCCGGAAGAATTGAAACCGAGGGGGAACAGTTTGAGAACTATCTGAGGAAAATATTTGCCATGATCCGGGCCAATACAGGACATGATTTTTCCAATTACAAGCAGACCACCATCCGCCGAAGGATTGAAAGGCGCATGGCAGTTCATCAGATTACGACATTAAAGGATTATATTCTCTATCTTCAGAGAGTTCCCGCAGAAGTAGAAACCCTTTTCAAAGACATGCTGATCGGGGTAACGAATTTTTTCAGGGATCCGGAGGCATTTCAGATCCTCAAAGATCAGGTGCTCCCTGATTTTATAAAGAAAAAAAGGCCGGATGCTTCTGTCCGGGTATGGGTTGTGGGATGCTCCACCGGAGAAGAGGCTTATTCCATCGGAATTCTCTTTTCAGAAGTCATGGAGATACTGAAAAAACATCTGAATATCCAGATATTTGCCAGTGATATTGACAACGAGGCCATTGATTATGCCCGTATGGCAGTCTATCCTGACAGCATTGCCGCGGATGTGTCACGGGAAAGATTAAGCCGCTTTTTTGTCAAGACGGACAATACTTACAAGGTCAAGAAACAGATCCGGGAGATGGTGGTATTCGCAGTTCAGAATCTTATCAAAGATCCGCCCTTTTCCAAAATAGACCTGGTCAGCTGCAGAAATCTGCTGATTTACATGGATTCTGTCCTGCAAAAAAAGGTCCTGCCCCTGTTCCATTATACCTTGCTTCAGAGCGGGGTTTTGTTCCTGGGCAGTTCTGAAAGCATCGGGGACTTCAGAAATCTTTTTTCCCCTGTTGACGTGAAATCCAAAATTTTTAAACGGGAGGACTCGTTTACAGACAGAGTAGTTGATTATCCCGGGATACCATTTTACGGTGACTTTGCTTCACGCCGGGGAGATGAGGAGGCCAAGATTTCCACTGTGGCAGATATCCATAATCTCGCGGAAAGGGTCGTGCTTGATAATTATGCCCCGCCATCTGTTCTGGTGAACGAACGCTTTGAAATTGTACATTTTATAGGCAATACAGAGAAGTTCCTGAAAAATCCCGTGGGCAAGGCAACCTTTGATGTCCTGAAAATGGCCCGTGAAGGTCTGCGCTATAAGCTTGGCACGGCCCTTCATAACGCGGTGAGGCAGAAGAAAACAATTGTCTGCAAGTCGCTGCGAGTGAAATATAATAATGCGTTTCAAATTGTTGACGTAATGCTCAGACCGCTTACGGACGCACCTTTTGCACAGGGATTCATACTTGTCATGTTTGATGACAAAACCCCTTCCGGAACATTGGTTTCCGGAAAGAAAAAAAACAGCACCTCGGACACTCCGGATCCGAAAACCCTTGAACAGGAATTGGAATCCACCAGGCAATATCTTCAGACCACCATTGAGGAACTGGAAACTTCCAACGAAGAACTCAAATCCACGAATGAAGAGTTACAGTCGGTGAATGAGGAGCTGCAAAGTACCAACGAGGAGCTTGAAACATCCAAAGAGGAACTGCAATCCACCAATGAGGAACTGGTGACAGTGAACACGGAGCTTCAGAAAAAGGTGGATGAGTTATCAGAAAGTAACAATGATATTAATAACCTGCTTTCCAGCACCGAAATCGGAACCATCTTCCTGGATACATCGCTTCGTATTAAACGATTCACCCCTGCCATGACAAAAATTTTCAACCTGATTCAGTCTGATATCGGCCGGCCCATCAGCCACATCACTTCAAATGTGCAGCATGATGATCTTTGTAAAAATGCCGAAGATGTCCTCAGAACACTGGATCGTAAGGAAATGGAAATACAGAACAAGGACGGTATATGGTATGCCATGCGAATCGGACCCTACCGGACAACAGAAAATGTGATTGACGGGGTTGTCATTACTTTTGTGGATATCACTTCGCTGAAACACGGAGAGGAACTGAAAAAGGAAATAGAAAATCGCAAATCTGTGGAGGAAGAGCTTCGGGAACAGCAAAATCTTTTCAAAAAGATTCTGACCACCACACCGGACCTGCTTGTATTAAAAAACCGGGATGGCGTGTGTCTGGCCGCGAATGCTGTTTTCTGTGAACTGGTGGAGAAGTCGGAGGATGAAATCGTTGGTAAGACAGAATCAGAAATCTTTTCCCGGTCTGATGCTGAAAAATACCGGAAGGAGGATGTGAAAGTCATGGAGACGGGCAAAACATGCGTCCGGGAGGAAAAAATCGGTAAAAAATCCGTACTCCTGGCCAGAGCCCCGGTTTTTGAAGAGGATGAAAAATGTGTGGGAATTCTCTGGTCGGTTCGTGAAAGGTGACAGACCGCCTCGCAGACAAGACCGCCTCGCAGACAAGACCTCCGAGGTTTTGAAAACCTCGGAGGTCTGACTGACTGAGGAACAGACGTATTAAAAAATTAAATGTTACCCCCCCCCCCCGTTTTTTTGAGGGAGGGGGCAAGGAGGGAAATATGAAAAAAAATGATACATCCGCAGACGCTTCCGCTCTGCGCAATCATGCGGAAACAGAGGCCAGTCAACGAAAAGAACTCTCTGACCATGATATCCGCCATTTGTCTGATGAGGAAATCCGGCATCTTGTCCACGAGCTGCATGTCCATCAGATCGAATTGGAAATCCAGAATGAGGAACTGCGGAATAAGCATAATAAGCTTGAAGAGGCTTACTGTAACCTTGAAGCGCTTCAGCGCAAATATTATGAGCTGTACGACCTCGCGCCTGCGGGATATTTCACGCTCGGGGAAAAAGGGGAGATTCTGGAAACAAATTTCACCGGAGCCGCCTTGCTGGGAATGGAAAGGGGGACCCTGACCGGACAGCCCATAACCCATTTTATCCACAGGGAAAGCCAGGACGCTTTTTATTTCCATCGCATGAAGGTTTTTGAAACAAAGGCGCATCAGATCTGTGAAATCAGAATGAAGAAAGCAGATGGCACACCTTTCCATGCGTTGCTGGGGAGTGCAGTATCGCAAACAGGAACCAGCACGCCGAAGATATGGCGCATGGCCGTGACTGACATCAGCGAGCAGGTTCGCCTGGAAGCCGAACTTCGCCACGCTCATAAGATGGAAGCCGTCGGAACACTGGCGGGCGGTATTGCCCACGAGTTCAACAATGTTCTTTTTCCCGTCATCGGATATACCCAGCTGCTCATGCAGGACGCGCCGGAACACAGCCAGATTCATGAAGACCTGAAACAAATTTTTACGTCAGCCCTGCGCGCCAAGGAACTGGTCCGACAGATTCTCAATTTCAGCCATACAGATGATAAAAGTCAACATAGATCCATGAAGATTCAGACTGTCATAGAGGAGGCTGTCAGCATGTTGAGAGCCTCGCTTCCCGCGACCGTTGAAATCTGCGAGGACATAGATATGAATACAGGCTCCGTTATAGGGAACGCTGCCCAGATATGCCAGGTAATCATGAACCTCTGTACCAACGCATATCATGCCCTGCCGGATGAAAAAGGCATCATCACCATCCGTCTGGCCCAAGTGACTGTTGATAAACTATCTGATATGAAATTAAACTCCGGAACCTATGTCCGGCTGACAGTGACAGACACGGGCCACGGAATGGAGCCTCATATAATAGAAAGGATATTTGATCCGTATTTCACCACCAAAGAAGTGGGCAAAGGCACCGGTATGGGGCTTTCGGTGGTTCACGGAATTGTCATGAGTCATGACGGAGAGATCGAAGTCCGCAGCGACCCGGGGCAGGGGACCGCATTTTATATCTGGCTACCTGTGATCAGTGTAAAGGCTGTGTCCGAGCCTGAACCTGCTTGTTCTGACCCGTTGCCACGAGGCTCTGAGCGCATTTTGTTTGTGGATGACGAAGAGCAGATCACGGGGATGATGACATATGCTTTGGAGCGTCTCGGTTATGAGATCACAGCGCTGAACAGCAGTACGGATGCGCTGGAGTTGTTCCGTATGGAACCGGACAGATTTGACCTTGTTATTACTGATATGGGAATGCCCCGGATGCCAGGGGATGAACTGGCTGAACAGCTTCTGAATATCCGGCCTGACATTCCCATCATCATCTGCACAGGATTCAGCCATAGGATCACAGAAGAAAAAATTAAGGCCCTGGGGATTCGCTCGCTGATGATGAAGCCTGTCTGCGTGAGAGATGTGGCTGATACCATTCGGAAGGTGCTGGATGAAAAATAAATACCCACCCTACATTTTGGCAATAAAAAAATTTCCTGATTATTTTTTATAATCAGACTTGAAAAAATTGTTCTGGGACAGGGAAGACAGGTGGTGTCCCTCCAGGACAACGGATCTTCCTGAATTTTTTCCCTTAAATGTCATGGCATATGTTTTGAAATCAACCTTATTTCTTTTCTGTGATCGTGATATGGATTCTTTGCCATTGCCAGCCCCTTCCCTGCCTCCGCTCACCAGGGCCGCCAGTTCTTTTACAAATGTTTTCATCTGATCGGCCTGTACATTTAACTCCTCTGATGCGCTGGCAGATTCCTCTGACCCGGAAGCATTCTGCTGGACCACTTTGTTTATCTCTGACACAGCCCGGTTCACCTGTCCAATTGCCAAGTCCTGATCATTGGAAGCTTCGGAAATTTCATGTACCAATTCACGCAGTCTGGCAGTGCCTTCGGCCATCTGATTGAAAGCTTCATGTGTTTTATTAACCAGTCGGGAGCCATCATGAAGTTTGTTTATAGTACCTTTAATAAGGTTCGCCGTATCCTCGGCAGCCTCAGCTGTCTGCAAAGAAAGATTCCGTATCTCCTGGGCCACCACGGCGAATCCGGCTCCGCTGTCACTGGCTTTGGCAGCTTCTATGGCAGCGTTAAGCGACAGAAGATTGGTCCGAAAGGCAATTTCATTAATTGTTTTGATGATTTTAAATGTTTTTTTGCCTGATTCAAAGATATTTTCCATGGATTGAACCAGTTGCGTCATGAAAGCTTTTGCCTGTTCGATATTCTGAACAGATGTTTTTACAATTGTGTTTGCCTGCTCGGCATGATTGGCGTTTTGCCGGGTCATGACAGATATTTCTGTCAGAGATGAGGATGCTTCCTCAATGGAAGCGGCCTGTTCCGATGTCCTTTCGGCCAGGGAACGGCTTGCGGAAGAGACCTGTGAGGACGCTGACGAGACCTGTTCACCGCCATCGCTCAGAGATTTAATGACGCGATTAACAGGGATTGTGATGCTCCGGGTGATAAAAAAGGCAAATAAACAGCCTGATATGATTGTCGTAATTAGTAACATTGCAAGAAATCTTCTTATATCAGACACAAGTTTTTTAGTTTTTATGCTGATGCTGCGCGCGGTTTTTTCCGCCTGCGTCGTTGTTTCCGAGGCCATGTTGATGATTGACATGGCCTGTGTGTGTAAATGTTCGACTAAATCTGTCTGTTTTTTCTTATTTTTTATCCATTTTTTCATCAAATTCAGGTAGATTTCCGAGTGTTTCCTTACCAACACCCCTCTTTTCAAATCATCGGGATCTTTGGAAAGAGTGAACGTTTTATCTGCCATCTGAACCATTTTCGCTGAGGTGTCAGTCAGTCCGGCCGCGTCTTCCGAACGCTGGTGCATCATATACTGATATTCATGTCTCCTTATTTTATTGTATAACCCATTGGCATTGTTAGCAAACCTCAGTTTGATAATTCTTTTTCCGACATCTTCAATATCCCAATATTCAACAGACCTTTGTATTTTTTTATTCTGGCCGTTTATGTAGTCAGTCCACTGTTTTTCAATGACAGTTCCGTTTGCTTCCATCTGTTTTTCTATTTCTTTGTTCTCCAAAGCCAGTGACACATATTCCTCTCCGATTTTCGTATATTCATTCATATTCTGTTTGGCAACACCAACTGCTTTCAAAATATCCTCATGCTTCAGAGCCGTGGTGATCGGTATGATCTTATCTAATGATTTTCTGATGGCATCACGATACTCAGCCCATTCTGTTTTACTTTGCTCATTCAGCTCATATTTGAATTCATGGGACAGGACATGTGTTTTCCACATAAGCCGCTCAGTCTCAACAATAGCCGATGTCTCAGGAATTTCCAGTGTGGCAAGCTGATGGACAATCTTCCCGATATTGCCTAACTGCCAGATACTCACCCCGCCGATAATTGTCGTTAAAATCAATGCAATTGCAAAGCCGCCAAAAATTTTTTTATCAACGCCCATTTTTTCCCAAAACATTATTAGTTCCTTTCCCTGTAATTAAATCTGTTAGTTATTATTAGAAAAATTATAAAGCTGAAAATTAAGCTTGAAAATCGAACATTTCGACTTTTCAATTCTTAATTCTCAATTCCAGAAAAGTTATTTTGGAACAGGAATTTGAACGGTAAACCTGCTCCCTCTCACAGCATGGCTTTGGACGATGATATTAAAATTCATTTCTTTTGCCATTTTCTGTACCACATGCAGCCCGAGTCCCGTACCGTTCTCTTTGTTCGTAAAATACGGTGTAAAAATTTTATCCTTTAATTCCGAGGAAATTCCGCAGCCTGTATCTTCAATATGTACTGAGATAAAAGACATATCCTCAGCGACTTCGGCCTTTAATGTCAGTTCTTTTTCCGGCATTCCGTCCATGGAATCAATGGCGTTCAGAATGAGATTTTTAAATATTTGTTCAAACTTGTATCGGTCCTCCCGGATACATATCCCCAGACAGTTCAAATCTGTTTTCACTGAAATGTCTTTCACAAACAGCAGATCATTGAATATTTCAAGACAGCCTTTCAAAAGACGCTGAATCTCCAATTTTTCAATTTCATCCTCGTAGGTCTGACCCAGTTTCATAATTTTTTTATTGAGGGTTGCAATTTCCCGGGTAGCTGTCCGGATATTGGCGAGGTATTCTCTCACGGCCCCTTCGTCTTTCAGTTTATTCATCAGCAAATCCACGCTTCCGCTGATGGACATAAGGGGATTATTCATCTGATGGACAAATGTGGCAATGATCTCAGAAAGCTCATCTGCTTCACCATAAGTGTCTGATTCAGTTTTTACTGTGTTTGAATGGTTCGTCATATATATTTCCAGCATCTGCTGAAGTTTTTCACGCATATTTTTTCGCTTTAGCTCCCGCTTTTCCAGTCCCTTGACGATTGATTTTTTTACAGATTCAAAACTAAGCGGTTTCTCCAAATAATCACTGACTTCAAGATGGATCGCCTCGACCGAACTCTCAATGCTGCCATTTCCTGTAATAATAATAGGGATGATTTCCGGAGCCTTTTGTTTTATCTCCCGTATCACCTCAAGACCGTTTATGTCAGGAAGAGACAGATCAACAATCAGAACATCATAATCTTTCTGATGTCCGAAAAGAATACCATTGCTTCCATCCTGAGCCACATCCACCTCATATCCCTCAAATGCGAGTCCCATTGAAAGGGCTTTCCGGATGGAAGGCTCGTCATCAATAACCAGAATACGATTCATAATTATTCTCCCATAACTTGATGATCAGATTTTTTGGGTGCGTCCCACCTTTTACACACCCGAAAAAAATTAGCCACAAAGCCACAGAGAGACTTTGTGAAACTTCGTGTCTTCGTGCCTTTGTGGCAAAAAAAATTCCGACGGGCGAACACTTCCGAGGTTTTGAAAACCTCGGAGGTCTGACATTCAGTTCAGCTGTCAGAATTAATTTGGTCGGGTATTCGTTTCTGCAAAGCTGTGCCGGTCCCCTCAGAATCAGTGGGGTCAGACAGTACTTTTTATTCTGCATAATATGTGCCAAGTCAGACAAAAGAGGACATTTTTTAAAATAGTTAAATAATTATAAGTAGTTGAAAAGAACTGTCAGAAGGCATGCTGAAAGGTATCGGATCAGAAGCGATGAGAATATTATCAATAAAGGACTGTATAAAAAACTGTTAATTTATAAACTTAATTTAAAATCAGATGGTTATATTTATGATAATATTGTCATCGAATTCTCAGCCACGCCTGGCGGCTCAGATCCGACATAAGCAGGTATCTCAACAGTAAAAATGGTTCCGCTGTTGTGTTCGCTCATCACAGAAATGATTCCGCCGTGTTTTTCAATGATGTTATGAGATATGGGCAGCCCCAGGCCCGTACCTGTGGACTTGGTCGTAAAAAAAGGATTAAAAATATTTTCCAGGTCTTTTGAATCAAGGCCGCAGCCTGTATCTTCCACTTTCACACAGACCACTTCACGGTTCTCATAGACAGATGATGCTCCCCTGCAAGTGGAAATAATAAGCTTTCCCCCGTTTTCCATGGCCTCAACAGCATTTAAAATTAAATTGTTCATCACCTGCTGCAATTGTATCGTGTCACCGAGGATCTGTGGGAGTTCCGGGTCAAGATTCGTTTCCAGATGAATGTCTGACTTCAGGATTTTTGCAAACCACAGTTTCAGAATTTCATCAATAATACCATTGATAACGATCAGGTCCTTGGATTCCATCGGCGATCTTGCAAAATTAAGTACCTGTTTTATTATTTCGGATATCCTGTTCACATTCACTCTGATTTCTTCAAGAATCTCTGCTTCCTGATCTGTGCGGTCAAATTTGTTCGGATCGCATAATATATCCAAAAACAGGCTGATGCCAGAGAGGGGGTTTCTGATTTCATGGGCAATCCCGCCCGAGAGCTGCCCCAATGACGACAGACGGTCCGCCCGGATCAGTTGCTCTTGTGTTTTTCGTTTTTCTGTGATGTCGCTGATACGCACCATCGCCCCGGTCATACCGTGGGCCTCCGCTTTCTGAAGCGGATATATGGTAATCTGTTCATAATTATCCGGATATATGAGACTTTTTTGTTCAAAAGACTTGTGTTCGCCTTTTTGTACAACCAACGCAATTTTACAGCCTCTGCAAAGGTTTGTTTCTCTCCTCAGCGACTTAAAACATGGCTGCTTGATAATTTTATTAAGTTCGGAGATTTGATAATATTTTATGGCAGCATGGTTTAACATCTGCACCGACATGTCCTGATCAAGCATCATCAGCGGATCTGAAATAGCATCCAGAGCTGCCTGGAAGATGGCCCTGCCTTTCTGAATTCGTTGCCGGGCCTTTGCCTGAGTCGTTATATCTTCAAATGTGATGACATATTTTCCATTTTTCAAGTTTACGGAGTTGAAACTGATGGTCTTATTCTGTCCGTCCTGACAAACAACCTTGAAAACAACGGCCTGAACATGGTGTTTGATCTTGAGATTTTTCTTCCAGGCAGAGATCACTTTTTTTCTGTACTTTTTATCCGGATATGCCTTTTGAAGCCATGATCGGAAATCAGGCGTATCCTCTGTGGTGTAGCCGAAAATTTCCACAAATTTGGGATTGTAATATTCAACAATTCCACCAGAGCTTGATATGCACAGACCAATCGGAGCATTTTCCACAAGCGTTCTGAACCGTTCCTCACTTTCCCGAAGCGCTTCCTCAGCTTTTTTACGCAGGGTGACATCTCTTGCCACCCCATAAGTCCCCATAAATGTCTTGTTTTTTTCCGAAACAGCCTTATCATATATTCCAACGGCATTCAGTTCCGCGATAATATACCCGGTTTTAGTTATAAAGCGGACTTCCGCTCTTTTTGAAGCCCGTTCTCCTGTTCTGCGTTCATTCACATACCAGCGTGATTTTTCCAGATCTTCGGGCCAGATAATAAAAGAGAAGTGCTTACCAATGAGTTGGTCCGAGGTAAATTCAAGAAGGCTTTCCGCTGCCCCGCCAACAAAGACAAAATTTCCTTCGGCATCCAGAAGATAAATAATATCCGGTGAGTTTTTTACCAGCATGCTGTACTTCTTTTCTGATGCTTTCAGGGCTTTTTCCATGTCCCTGCGTTCGGCAATTTCTTTTTGGAGCTGATCAATGGCTTGCGTGAGTTCGGATGTGCGCTTTTTAACCTTTTTTTCAAGCTGATTCTGATAACGCTTTAATTCTGCTTCATGTTTTTTCCGTTCGCTTATATCCCGAACAACAGATAACGCGCTTGTCTGTCCCCTGAAATCAAAAAGTGTGGCGTTCACCTCCGCCTGAATTTTTTTGTTATATTTGGTTCTGAGAACGATTTCAAACAGAATATGGCCGTATGTAAATAAATCTTTAATTAAAACAGGAAGTTTTTCCATACATTCAGATGCGGTGATGTCATTATGTGATAAAGACAAAAATTCTTCTCTTGTGTATCCGAACATTTCATACGCGCGGTCATTGGCTTCCATGAAATTTTTCAATGCTCCGTTTTCAGTCAGACGGTGGACAATAAGCGCGTCATTGGCGCTGTTAAACAGCAGACGCCATCGTCTGTCACTTTCCATCAGGATCCTCTCCATATGTTTTCGTTCTGCCTCCTGATCTATGCTGTTCAGGGCATAAGCGATATCTTCAGCAAGTTCTCTGAACAAAAATTTTTCCTCATCATCTGTCAGGAGTTCCCGAGGCGTGGAT
This sequence comes from Desulfonema magnum, assembly GCF_017377395.1. Lineage (GTDB taxonomy): Bacteria > Desulfobacterota > Desulfobacteria > Desulfobacterales > 4be13 > Desulfonema_C > Desulfonema_C magnum. The sequence continues at coordinate 4,464,737 of NZ_CP061800.1, forward strand.
ACAACTAAGAAGCCATACACTTTTTTCTGAAAAGCCAGCCGGATGGTCATGGTCCCCATGGCTTCGGGACTGATGTTGGAAAGAGGACAGTCCGGGCAGGCTGAGGGATTTTCGGTGATCACAATATCTGACTGATTCAGCGAAAGCTGCGCACAACGAGGCGGATTCCCATGGGTTAAGCGTTCTTTCATCAGCAGAAAATCATCACCCAGACCGTCTTCTGCAAATGTTGGAAATCCGCCGGCATTATCAGAAAGCGCAATCCAGGCATTGCGGTAGCCCCGGTTTTTTGTCAGGTTATTGCACGCACCGTTAAGCAGCTTCTCGCTGTTCTTTTCCCTGGTGATCAGCTGGTTCACATTGCGAATCGCGTCAAGCACAGCAACAAGATGCTCTATCTTGGCCTGAGACTGCTTTTGATAAGTAATATCCTGTAATGTGATAAACACCCTGCCGTTATCTAACCAGATTGCCCTCATATAGATATCTTTTATGACGCCATCCTTGCAGACAATGCTGAATTCATGTTCCCCTCTTTTTCGGTTTCGATCTTTTTTCCAAAGTTCTGTTATTTCCGCCCTGACATCCGGATTCGGATAGGCTTTTTCAAACCATTGTTTTCTTGAGGGTATGTCTTCCAAAGTATATCCTGTTATCTTATTGAATTCAGGATTGATATAAAGATATTGGTCAGTTTCGTCAATAAGGACAATCCCGTAAGGACTTTCTTCAAGAACAGATGAAAATGCGTCTCTTTCCTGTTTCAGTAATGCTTTTGCCTGCTCATGCTCAATGGCCCTTCCCAGTCGTCTGGCAATTGCGTTGAGCAGCCTGCGTTCCTCATTGAGAAAGATGCCCTCCTCTTCTTCCGGCGCTGACTCCGGGTAAAAGACTTCCAAAATTCCGATTCGGCTGCCGGAAGCCATGATGTCAGTGGTTTTTTTCCAAGGCGTTTCTTGAAAATTTTCAGTTTTGTATTCATGGGTGCTGACGCTTATCCGTGCGCAAGATATCCGCGGATACTGCCAGGCCAGAGGAATGAGTGATACGGCCTTCTGAAGAAACACTTCAAAGGAAATGTCCGGGTTTTCCCAAAGCTTGCTGATCCCATAGAGGCAATCCAGTGCTTTCACCCGCACAGTAAGCGCATTTGCCTGCTCTTGTAAGATTTTTTCTGATTTTTCAATTTGTTCGCTCAATCCGCTGACAAGCAGAGAAATACTAATAAAAATCAGCGAACGGAAATAATCATCCGCGCCGAGCGAATCTGATGTGAAAATCAGGTTGCCGGAAAGGAATATGATGCCTAAAAACAGAGCCACAAACAGACCTTTTCGCTTCCACCAGAGGGAAGCTAAAATAATCGGGAAATAAAACAGATGAGTAAAGACCGTGCCAGTTTTAAGAATACTATGAAAATAATAGGTGAGAATACATGCGCCTGCCAAAAGAACTGACATGAGCGCGATTCTGAATGTATTGTTCTGTTTTCCGAATCGTTGTTTCATCATTGTTTTGTGTTCTGAATCGTTGTTTTATTTATCATAAAAGAAATATCAGGTGTCAAGTGCTCTGAGATTTTAAGAAATATTCCAACAAATAACTTACCCGCACGGTGACACTCTCTGAAGAGGATCCGAGAGGGCGTGCGGGTATATTCATTTTTGAGCAATGCCTTCAATACGCGGCTGCTGTATTGCACGAAGCTGATCTTTCAGACACTTATTTTCGAGAGCGTTTTCAATGGTGAGGCGAAGTTCCTGGGCATCAATGGGCTTGACAAGATAGTCATAGGCCCCGCGCTTTACTGCTTCAACAATGGTTTTCACTTCGTCAACAGCAGTGAGCATGATGACAATGGTATCAGGGGCTTTATCTTTTAATGCCCTTAAGACATCAATGCCGTTCATATCCGGAAGACCGATATCAAGCAATGTCAGTTCCGGCTTTTCCTGGTGAAAAAGTTTCAGCGCTTCCGCCCCCAGTCCTGATGTAATAACCTGATATTTATCTTTCAGTATCATCTGAACCGCTTTTCTGACACTGTTTTCATCATCCACAAAGAGAATGGTTGTGTTCATTTTTCCTGTGTTTACAATTGGCTCCTATATATCTGTTTCTGAAATGATCTCGTTCCCCCGCCCGGTCTCGTTGATCTCGTTGATCTCGTTTGATCTCGTTCCCACGCTTTGCGTGGGAATGCAGCGGGGACGCTTCGCGTCCTGATTGATCTTGTTGATCTCGTTGATCTCGTTCCCACGCTTTGCGTGGGAATGCAGCGGGGACGCTTCGCGTCCTGATTCCGTCCGCTATACGGGACGCGAAGCGTTTCTGAGGCATTCCCACGCGAAGCACGGGAACAAAACATAAAAAAGGCGCAAAAAAGCCTTAATGAATTGCTTTTTTTTATTTTTTCTGAAAATTTGTATAGGTTTTAAAAAAATATTTGTTGCTCCGGAGTGCCAAGCTTACAGGTTAGCAATCTTTCCGAAGTCCGGAACCCGGCATATCCTGCCAAACTGCAAGTTTGGCACTCCGGATAATTTTTTGTTAAAACCTACAGAAAAGAATGGATGAAGTCAATAGGGTCAGGAAGAAATTATAGGTAATAAAGACCAGAAGAAGAACATCACAGACAGTAAGGACACACCGATAATAAGAACAGCCTGCCCCCATCTGAGATCGAAGCTTTTTGTCATGCCTGTTCCGATGAGCCACCATTTCCATGGTTCGGTGAGCCAGACAAAAAAAGGAAGCCATGACGCCAGGAGCGTCACCCCTGAGGAGAAAGCATATACACTCAGAAAGCGGGTAAACGTCACGCGTTTTCCCAGGCTCATAATCATGATCATGTAAGCAGTGCCGGCCGTAATAAAAGTCATACCCATCGCGTTGATAAAGAATACACTGCCCAGAAAAAGCGGATTCGGAGGCATATTGCTTATCAGACTGGCACCTGTGAAAAACAGACTTGAAACAAAAAGAAACCCCACAGATCGTTTCCAATCCGCTTCCTGCGGAAGTTTCATGAAAAATTCTCGGGGGTGTCCGAGTATCTGTGTCAGGGTCTCAAAATAAAAAACAAGAATAGATTTTTTCTTTTGCAGCATATGTTCACCTTTATATGAAAGTGTTAGGTGTCAGGTGTCAGATGTCAGGTGTCAGGTGTCAGGTGTCAGGTGTCAGGTGTTAGGTGTTAGGTGTTAGGAAAAAATATTCGTCATTCGTTGTCAGAAATGTAAAAATGTAGTGCGGTGGGTTCCGCTTCGCTCCACCCACCCTACATTTAAAGCAGACCTAATTTTGAAAGGATACCCCATACCAGCATAATGAGTGTCATGACAAAAAAAACTTTTCGTTCAGTGGCTTTGGTGTAATACGTTTTTCCATCATCATGCAATAAGGTTTTTTTCTGCCGGGTTTTTTCCATGAGTCAATCTCCTTTTGAGAATTTTTAATTCTCAAAGTTGTATATTCTTCCACTTCATCAGATATGCAATGATAATGCCGAGAAAAAAGGCTATTCCCATATTGGTTGTTGCAAAGCCGATGCCCGCGATAAGGAATGATAAGAAAAGATCATTCTTTTCAGTGACATCTTTTATCATCAGAGCAAGTTCAAGTCCTGCAAAAAGAAGAAGAATTCCCAGAACCGCATTGGGGATGGCTGAAAGGAATGATATGCCGATTTTACCAAATATCAGGGCAATGATCAGGAAAACAAGGCCGATCATGATGTTTGCTCCGCCGGTCCTGGCACCAAAGCGGTAATGCGCGGCCAGTCCGCCTGCCCCGTGACACATGGGCATCCCTGCAATCATGCCTGTGACCATGTTCATCAGGCCCATGCTTACGCCAAATGCCCGGTATGTGGCTTTGTTTGTCAGATCATTCTTACCAAAAAGCGTATAACAGGTGTCTGCTGTTCCCATAACCGCATTTCCCAGTGTCAGCGGAATCTGCGGAATTACCAGGAGAATAAAAGCCGTGATAAAATCACTTCCCGAAGGCATGTAAAACTGAACTGATGTGGGCCCCGGTCTCAGGGTCATATTGTTCAGTCCTCCGAACAGGATGCCAATCACAAATCCTGCTGTCACCAGTACAAGGGCCGCGGGAAACCGTTTGCTTGACAACAATAACAGCGTGAGCAGCGTCCCGATAATTCCGAGAACAAGATTCAGTGATATTCCTCCGAAAGAAAACATGGAACCGGGCTGCTGAATAAAAAACTCTGTTCTGAGGATAAAACCGATTCCCTTGTTCATAAGAATAAACCCGAGACCTAACTGAATTCCTCTCATAATCGGCTTTGTGAAAAATTTTGCAAGCCAGTCTATCAGACCGGTGAAGGCCAGGAACAGCAATATGACACCGAAAAGAATACCCGAGGCTGCGATAACAGGCAGGGAAATTTTATCAGGAAATGCAATGGCAATGGCAGATACGACTTTCAAAGGCTGGACAGGAATGGGAAGTTTGAAATATAATCCGCTGAAGATATAAAAAAGTCCTACCATCAGAAATACCGGCGTGACCCCCAGACCGGTAAGAAGTATCAGTGAGACAGACAGAGGAATGAGTGTCCCCAGATCTCCGAGTGAGCCTGAAAATTCAAGCCTGTCAAACCTGTATGTCGCAATCTGCATAAAGGAATATGCCTTTTTTTTTCCGGAGTGCCAAACTTACAGTTTGGCACTCCGGATAATATTGTTTTGGTATGCTTCAGAATCCCGGAAGTCCTCCGAATCCTCTCCACACCCAGTAAACTGCCGTAATCCCCAGCAGAAGGATATTTGCTACGAAAAATATGGGAATTCCGACTCTGAGATAATCTTTGGGTTCCAGATAGCCGCTGGCATATACAATCGCGTTGGGCGGCGTGCCAATGATCAGGCAGTACGCAAATGAGGACGCAATCGCTGTGGACATTGCCATAAACGGGAGAAAAGTGCTTCCCGGATGAACCAGTCCTGCCATATTCAGGGCAATAGGACCAACAGCCGCTGCAGCGGGGCCATCTGCCATGAGATTGGTAAGTACGGCAGTGAGACCGTTGGAAGTCACCATGAGCGGAAGTCCCGAGTCCATCCCCAGGGGCGCGAGAAGATCAATCACTGTTCTTGCCAGCCAGTAGGCCGCGCCTGTGCTGTCCAGGGTTCTGCCGAAAATAATCGCACCAGCATACAGCCAAACCACACCCCAGTCAACCTTTTCCTGATAATCTCTCCAGTTGACAACCCCTGCAAAAATATAGGCAATCGCTCCTGCCACCGCAATCACACCAATACCCAGGCGAATGGGATAAATCCCCATGTTATAAAACGCTTTTTCCGTGAACCACCCGAAAACCATGACAATAAAAATACCAAGTGCCCATTTCTGTTGTCCGTTCCAAGCCCCCATCTTCCCAATTTCGTTTTTCAAGTGATCCATGGCAGGTGCCAGGGAGATGATGCGGGGTTTGAACCGCCAGTTGAGGATAATCCAGGAGGCAGGAATCATAATAATAACATAAGGAAAACAATAAGTGACCCACTGAAAATAACCAATATCAAACCCGAACATATCCGTCAGGTAGGTCATCATAATAACGTTTCTTGCGCCGCCGGAGGGTGCCCCGGGTCCCCCGACATTACACGCCATGGCAATGGCAATCATCATCATCTTTGCCAGTTCGGGATCTTCCGGAACTTCCTTGGTCAGACTGTTCTCATACAGCAACATTCCGATAGGAAGGAACATGGCCGCGAGCGCGTGGTCAGAGATAAACGAGGCCAGCGGCGCGATAATGATAAAAATAATGAGCGTGATCCATCTTATATTGGGGACAGCCAGTTTTCTGAACATCATGAGGCAAACCCGCTTATCCACCCCGGTTTTAACAAATGCGGCCGCAAACATGAGACTTCCCATAATAAACCAGCAGGCATCATCCCAGTAAAGCATGGCCACTTCTTTTCTCGAGAGAACACCTGTGAAAACAAGAATCAGGCCGATACAAAAGGCCACACCCGGCAGAGGAATACATTCTGTCAAAAAACAAAGCACAACAAATACGCCCATGGCAATGGCGACTTTGATGTGCCAGGCTCCTTTATCAGCGGCTTTTTTATCATTACCCGTCAGATTTTCATATTTCAGACCTTGTTTTCGGAGTTCCACGGCGTTTTTCATTATCCCTGCAAAGGCCTCGTCCGTGACTTTTTCCTCAATATAGGTTCTTGCCTTGTCAAAATTCTTTTTATCAGCCTGTATTTTATATTTCTTCACCCAGTTGAAATCCCGGCTCAGAAAACGTTGTTTGGTGAGCGCGCCCATGCGCATATTTCGTTCCATCACCTGAGCGCTGATGAGCTGCCATTGTTCAACTTCCGAACTCGGATTATTGAAAAGGTCCTGGCAAATAAGATTGATAACCGCTTTCGGACCTACCTTGTATTCGGTTCCCACATCCTTCATTCCGTAAGGTGTGGGCAGGATCAGGATGAGAAAGAGGAGTACCACCGGAATAATGAAGGTTTTCCAATCCACATATTTGTCATACCCCGTTACTTTTTTCTTTTTCTCTTGGACCATTTTTTCTCCTTTCTTTGATTAAAGAGCAACGATTTCTGATACTTTTTCAATTGAATAACGAATCTGGCAAGTTTTCAGCCTTCAATTTACAGAATAATATTTGCCATCTCAAAGAAGAGTTCCTGCTCTCTCACCACGCCGATGATATTATCTCCGCTCGTCACCACCAGGCGCCGGATTCCCTGGCTGTACATGGTATCTGCCAAATCCATCAGATTGGTGTTCTCATCCACGGTCGGCGGTTCCTCTTCGGACATGATATCCCCCACTTTTTTATTGCCAAGGCTTTTTGACTGTGTGATGAATAAGCCGGACCAGAACATGGCGGAATACTGTATGCTGTCGGCCATGGAAGGCTTGGGCGCGGAAAGATAGGCCGGTCTTACTGCTCCGATCAGGTCCTTGATGCTCAGAAAGCCTTTCAGGTTTTCATCTCTGTCAAACACCAGGATAGAACGATGGCCGGTTTCCATCACGCGGCTGCTGGAAATCAGACCTTCAAAGGACCGCATGAGATGCTCAATTGCCTGCCTGACGGTTTTATCCTCCCCGATGGTGGTATAATCGTCAATGTGAATCATGATGTCCCTGGCAGTTTTCTCCGCATTGACCTCCCCCTTATGCACCACCGATGCATACGCATTATTAATCTTTGCAGCCAGAAGATCAATATCACAAGGTTTGCTCAGATAATCATACGCGCCAAGTTCCAATGAGGCTTTGGCCGAGTCTATTCCCCCGTGACCCGTGAGCATGATCACCTGTGTATCAGAACGGATTTTTTTGATCTCATTCAGAGCCTTATGACCATCCATTCCCGGCATTTTGATATCCAGAACAACCACATCATGGGGCTGCTTTTCAAGAATGTCTATGGCTTCTTCGCCGCTTCCCGCCATGGTGGTTTCGTAGCCCTTTCTGTTCAATATCTTAGATGTTGTCTTACGAAACTGTTCCTCGTCATCTACCATCAGCACTTTTATCTTATCCGCCATTTTTTACCTCCTTCAGTTCTCAGCTTTCAGTTTTCAGCTTTCAGCTTTCAGCTTTCAGCTTTCAGCTTTCAGTTCTCATTTAAGTACCTGAGCAAAAGTTTTTACAGATCCCTGACAAAAAAGCCCGGCTTTTTCCGACATGGAAACGCGCCTCATCCGGGAGAAAAACCCGGGTTTCTTCCCCCGTAAAGGCTGTCTCGAATTATAATAAAAACTCGGAAAAAATTTATGGTTAGGTACTTATTCTTGAATATTTCTTTACTGATAGCTGATAGCTGATAACTGATAACCAATTACTAATTCGTCTCTTTAAGAATTTCTCTCGGAGACTTCATAAATTTTCGACTCTGGGCCAGTCGAATTTTTTCCTCAAGTTTTTGCCGCTTTTCAAATGCTTCCTCGGCTTTGCGGATGAGATCATCTATATCCGCGGGTTTCATCAGATAATCTGTGGCTCCGGACTTCAGGCCGTCAACAGCAGATTCCACTGTGGCATGACCGGTCAGCATGATGACCTCGACCAGAGGAAATTTCTGTTTAATTTCATTCAAGGTTTCAATGCCGTCCATACCGGGCATTTTCACATCCAGAATAACGACATGAATATTCTGAGTTTTCAGCTTTCCCAGCGCCTCTGCTCCGCTCGTAGCTGTCAGGGTGTCATAGCCCTTTTTTGAAAGCAGTTTCTGAGTGGTGGAAAGAAATCTTTCCTCGTCATCTACCAGCATCATTTTCATTTTTTCCATAATGGTTCTCCCTTATTAAATTAGAGACAGGAAACCCGAGTTAGAGTTTCAAGTTTCAAGTTTCGAGTTTCAAGTTTCAAGTTTCAAGTTTCGAGTTTCAAGTTTCAAGTTTCAAGTTTCGAGTTTCAAGTTTCAAGTTTCAGCCTACTGGCAGGCTCACAGTGAAAGTTGTGCCAACGTCTTTCTGGCTGCTGACTTTCATGGTACCGCCCATATTATCTATGATTCCGTAACAAACTGAAAGGCCCAGCCCGGTTCCTTTTCCAACCGTCTTGGTAGTAAAAAACGGAGAAAAAATATTTTTCTGGTGTTCAGGATCAATTCCGATGCCATTATCTGTGACTGAAATTTCTACCTTTCCATTTTTGTTTCCTTCAGCTTTGATAATCATTTTACCGTGTTTGGCCCCGTGTCTTTCGACAATTGCGTCAAGCGCATTGTTATAAAGATTCAGTAAAACTTGCTGAAGCTGCCCCGGGTCCCCCTGAATTTCCGGTGTATCTTTTGCAATATCCTGTTTCAGGTCTATTCCGTGTACACTTGCTTTTTTTGCTATCATGCTTGTAATTTCCGGTATGAAACTTCGGAGATCAACTTCCTGAATGGTCACTTCGTTTTGTCTGCCAAATTTCAGAATTGCCTGCGTAATCTTGGCGCAGCGTTCTATCTGAAGCTTGATCTGATCCATGGAATCATTCAGTTCTGTCAGAGATTCTGATTCCTTGAGATGATCTTCTTCTTTCATATCCGACAAAAGCATCTCGATAAGGGAATGTTCGCTTTTTATGATTTGAAGCGGGTTATTGATTTCATGAGCAAAACCTGCCGACATCTGGCCCAGTTCCGCTAGCCGGTGCGCCCGAATAAGCTGGTCTTCCAACTGGCTCTTTTCGGCATCTGTTTTTTTCATACGATCTATGATTTTGTCAGTAAGATAAAATGCCACGGCAACAATGATAATACCGCCGCAAATGGTGATGAGAACGATGAGAGAGACCGCAGAACTCAGTGCGTTGAAGGCATCAGCTTTTTCCTGTCTGACAACCAACAGCCATTTTTTATTTTTCATCCAGGTCGTAGCGTACAAATATTCATTTCCTTTTGCATCTGTTTCAATAAAAGTCCTGATACTTGCATCAGGGGATGACTCATTTGAATTGATTACTTTGTCGCGGGAGGAGGTTCCATTGAACGCATGGTGGTATTTCTTGTAATCCGAATCTTTGGCCATGAGAGAACTGCCTGAACGCCGCTCTGTCTGAAACACACCTTCCGCGTTCAGGAGATATGCTTCACCAGTTTGGCCGATGCGGACTTTTTTAACCATATTGTTAAACATATAGGTATCAATTGTTGAACGAACCACCCATTTTCTGCCTTGTTCTTCTCTGGCAACCGCGATGATAAAATGGGGAACCTTTCTGAATCCTAAAAAAACATCGCTGATATAATATCCTTTTTTTATGACCTCCGTGAACCAGTCCGCTTCTTTGTAAACCTTTCCGGTCAGCTTGTAAGGCCCATGGTATGCCACATGTACGCCCTCTTCGTTAAAAATACCTATGTCCACAAATGCGTTTGATTCTTTTTGCAGGAGATTAAAAATATGATGAAGCTTCTGAGGTTGGCTGAGTTCTTCAGATGTATAGGAATGGTGAATAAATTCCAGATTTGCCCTGCGCTCTCTGAGAAAGGACTCAATCATATGGCGATGGCTTCCCACAATTCGTTTCATACTCGAAATGGTGCTGTCTTCTATGGATGCCGTGAAATAAGAATAACCAATGACCAGAGCCAAAATAAATGGCAGTACCGGCAGCCCGATCATACAGGCGAGGATGATTCTTCTCATCACATCATAATGATTTTTTTCCATAATGCTTTGCGCTCCTTAATCACTTATCTGTCTGTAAGGGTTTTCCTAAAAAATAAAATACCCGGAATGTAGGAACGTAGGGTGGGTGGAGCGAAGCGGAACCCACCGGACACCCGAATAAGGTGGGTTCCGCTTCGCTCCACCCACCCTACATTTTCAATATGTTCCACATTTTTCCGAACCGGGTATATTATTTATTTGGGGTTCCCTAAGACTTTCAAAATTTTGGAAACTTCGGAAGTCTGGTTTTGGAAATGCAGCCTGTTTTATTCTAATCAAATATTGTTTTGTTGACAGATTGCTCTGAAACAAAAGCTTACTTTTCAAATACTGGCAATTTTTATGCCAAAAATCAGGCCAGAGAAATATTTTGATAACCCATAGGATATATTTGATATTGTACAGACAGAAATTTTTCTGTGGGAAAAACTGCAAGGAACAGTGTGTCGGTGTTTTTTACAGATTGTAAAACCTGCATGGATTACTTAAAAGGTTTCCCGAAATTTTGTTTCTGCTCTGTAATCTGTTTTAAAATAAGAGATCACAATATCTTCTTTTTATAACCATCTAATTTAAAAGCGATTTTTATCGCAGTATGTTTTTTTTGGGTGTGTCCTATCTTTTACACATCCGAAAAAATCAGCCACAAAGCCACAGAGGAACCGCGGAGAGACTTCGTGAAACTTTGTGCCTTTGTGCCTTCGTGGCAAAAAAACGGGTGTGTCCCGCCTTTTATCCGAAAAAATCAGCTGCAAAGACACAAAGCCACAGAGGAACCGCGGAGAGACTTCGTGAAACTTTGTGCCTTTGTGCCTTCGTGGCAAAAAAACGGGTGTGTCCCGCCTTTTATCCGAAAAAATCAGCTGCAAAGACACAAAGCCACAAAGGAACCGCGGAGAGACTTCGTGAAACTTTGTGCCTTTGTGCCTTCGTGGCAAAAAAACGGGTGTGTCCCGCCTTTCACACATAAAACCTGTCCTTGTGTAAAAGGTGGGACACACCTTTTTTTTGTTTACATTTTCTGACAGTTGTCATACAAATTCTTCAAATTTAAAAATCCGGAAGATCAGGTTATGAGATTTCCGCCGCGGAAGACAGCGTCAATAACAAATCTGCCCCATGTTATCTGAAGCGGCTGAAATCCTGCCGTATTTTTACCGGTCACCCCGACGTCCTCACGGCCTGCCGTATCGTCATTGTTCATAACCATTGTGTCAATATCAATGTGACAACCGACATGTCAGAGGAATATCGGTCCGGCCGGAAACGCCAATATTCATCCGGCAAATCAATTTTTTAAGTACCTGAGCAAAAGTTTTTTATATACTTTTTTCCCGCGAGCGGCGGAGAAACCCGGCTTTTTCCTTTGTCTGAAACGCATCATTCCGGAAAAAAAGCCGGGTTTCTTCCCCGGTCAGCTATTAAAAATTTATGGTCAGGTACTTAGTTCAGCGTTTAGGTGGTCTGTCATGTAAGCGGAGGCGTCTGTTTTTATGAAGACCGCCTAAACGCTGAACCACGAACTTTTTTTAAGGAGATACTATCATGAAGCACATATTAAAAAGAATTTATGGCGAAGAAAAAGGTGAGTTGGCGTTTGGAAAAATAACTTCCTTATTGGAGAAATTTCCTGTTCAGAAAACAGAGCGTGAGGGGATTTTTTCCCAGGAAGATATTATTCTCATCACTTATGGCGATACGTTAATCCGAAAAGAAGAAGTCCCGCTGAATACGCTGCATCAGTTTGCAGGCAAATATCTGAAACACATGGTCTCAGCCATACACATCCTTCCTTTTTTTCCTTTTTCCTCGGACGACGGCTTTTCCGTAAAAGACTTCTTTTCCGTCAATCCCGAACTCGGAACCTGGGAAGATATAACATCACTTGGCAATGAGTTTGACCTGATGTGTGATCTTGTACTCAATCACGTTTCCGCAAAAAGTGAGTGGTTTAAAAATTACCTGGAAGGGAAACAAGGATTTGAAGACCTTGCCATTGAAGCTGATCCCTCAGCAGATTTGTCCCGGGTGACACGACCGAGAGCATTGCCGCTTTTAACTGAATTCAAAAAAAATTCAGGTGAGACGGTTCGCGTCTGGACAACCTTCAGCGATGATCAGATTGATCTGAATTACAAGAGCGTGGACGTGCTTGGGAAAATGATTGAAGCAATGCTGTTTTATGTAAAACAGGGTGCAACCCTCATACGGCTGGACGCGATTGCGTATCTGTGGAAGGAGATCGGCACGAGCTGTATTCATTTAAGCCAGGCCCATGATGTGGTGAAGCTTTTCCGAAGCATATTGGATCAGGTCGCGCCGCATGTTATCATTATCACCGAGACAAATGTGCCTCATGAAGAAAATATCAGTTATTTCGGAGACGGCCGGAACGAAGCGCAGATGGTTTATAATTTCACACTGCCACCGCTGCTGTTTTATTCTTTTGTCAAGGAAGATGCGACAATCCTTTGCCAGTGGGCAAAAGGACTGAAACTGCCCTCCGAAGCCAATACGTTTTTTAACTTTACCGCATCTCATGACGGTATTGGTGTCCGTCCCCTTGAAGGAATACTGCCCAAAGCGGAGATTGACCGCCTGACTGACATTGTTCATGAAAATGGCGGAAATGTTTCTTATAAAAACAATCCGGATGGTTCAAAAAGCCCCTATGAACTCAACATCACATATGTTGACGCGCTGCTGAACAAAAACGCTGACACGGACACATATCACGCGCGACGATTCTTAGCTTCGCAGGCCATACAATTCGCTCTTCCGGGCGTGCCTGCCGTGTATATCCACAGTCTGCTCGGTTCGCACAACTGGAGCAAAGGCGTGGAACATACACAGAGATTCAGAACAATCAACAGAGAGAAACTGGAAGCAGACAACGTGGAAGCGCAGCTCAGGGATTCGGAAAGCTTCCGCTCCCGCATCTTTTTCCCCTATACGGAAATGATCCGCATCAGAAAAAAACAGCCCGCGTTTCATCCGAACGCGGCATTTGAAATACTGGATACTGATCCCGCGGTGTTTGGCATAAAAAGAGCGTGTGAGTCTCAGACCCTGTATGCGCTGACAAATATCTCATCAAAGCAGGTTACGGTTTCATTATCAGAACACAATGCCTCGTCTCAGATGACCGACCTTATCAGCGGAGAAATGTTTGACAGCCATTCGTTCCCATTAATGCCTTATCAGTTTGTATGGCTGAACCTTACAGACTAATATCCTCCTCCATTCCGAAAAAGTTGATCAGAAGCGTATTCAGCCGCCGCCGGAGCAGAGGATAAGAATAATATCGGGCCGCAATTTCATAATTGTGCTTCACCATTTTTTCTCTTCGTTCAGGGGACTCAAGAACTGCTTTGACTTTTTCAACATTTTTCCGGGTGAGGAATCCGTCCATGACAACCAGATCAAAATTTTTGGGTTCTATATCCCGCACAAATATTGTATAGCGGTTGATCAGCAGCGGTTTTTTAAAATAAACCGCCTCAATAAAGGCATTGCCGAATCCTTCGTAAAGACTGGGGTAAGTGATAAAATCAGCGTGCGCGTAGATTTCCCACAAAGAATACTGATTTTCACATTTCACGCCCTCATTACCCGGATCAGCAATGCAGGTATCCACGAGACGAAGGTCCACATCATGCTCAAGCGCATAATCTTTCAGCCATTCCGCATATTCAAACCCTTCATCCCCGGCTTCGTGGGAGATGATTAGTTTATACTTGGGATCTTTCAGTTCATGCACCAGTTCAATGGCATGTTCGATGCCTTTCCGCTGAACAATGCGGGTGGGTTGCAGGATCATCACATCATCCGGTTTTAAGCCGATGGAACTCCGGAAACTCCGGGTCTGTTTTTCATCCACCACGGGCGGATTTTCAAAGTCCAGAACATTTGGGATGATAACGGATGAAATACCGGTGCGGAGGGCCAATTCTTCCTGGGCATCGGTATTGATGACCACATGTTCAATATTGGGCAGATTGGGCGGGAAAGCCATACGCAGATAGTCCCCCACCGCGTTCACTGAAAACCGTGTCCTTTCCCAGTAAAAATCATGATGATGCGCGATGGTGGGAAGCTGAGTTTCAGCCACAATCTCAGTCAGCGCAAGTCCCAGAGGCACATGCATCGGAATGGTAAGCACATTTTGAGCAACCAGAACGTCAATATTGAAGCGTCTGATGAATTCATAGAGTTTGGTTTTCAGGAAAGCTCTTAACTCATGAATCATTTCGGTCACATTCGGTTCCCGCTGTTTTTTTCCGAAAATCTGCTCATTGATCCAGTTATTTTTTTCATGTTGAAAATATGCTTCAGGGACAAGGAAACTCTTTTCAGGAACCCTGTCCAGCACGCCTGCGAACCAGAAACAAGAATGACCGCCTTTCTTGAGAAGCTCGGCCCATTTGCTGGATTCCAGACTCACGCCGTCGGTTCCTGCAAAACGAGTTGAAACAAATCCGATATTTTTACCCATAGAATTAATTCTTTTTTTTTCTTTAATATTTTTGATATCAGGCAAACTCAATGACTCAATATCCCCGCAACAGCAAGAAAATCAGACTAATCACAATGAGGGTTATTCTTCTTATATTTACTTTATTTTTCATTTAGGAAGCTCCTACCTATTGTATTGAATATCTTTTCTGTCAAATAGCTGACAGCATATTTTCGTTGCAAGGTTTCACAAAAATTATGATTCATTTTTTTCGTTGCGGCAATAGAGGTAGGACAGCCAGTTACCCGACTGCCCCCTCACAGACCCCTGCGTGCGGAATTACCGCACAAGGTTCCTCAGAGTTACTCGCTCTGGCGCTCCGCTAAAGCGGTTTTTGCTATTCTCCGCAGTGAGGTTTGCTCCGCTTGTCCGATTCGACATGATCGGGCGTAGTTTTCTTTGCGGACTGCGTAACCCTGTCCGCCCCTTCCCCATGTGATCGGCCTTACCGTCTCAGAGTACTATGAGCGGATATGACTCCCTGAAAGTTATCAGCGATCCTCCTTCTTCTTGTCGGGTACGCTTACCTGATGCCTTAAAAAAAAGACGGAGTTCTTCACTCCTTATCATCAGGAACTCTCAGGGTCTCCCAAGTTCCTGTGTGCCTCTCTTCATACATGCCACGCCCTGTGGACGCCGGCAGCCCCTCCGGAATCTCGCCAAACAGCGATTCCTTTGTGTTGGCTTCTGTCACGTTAAAAACATGGCCGACTGCTCTTATACTCGTAACGACGCTGTTCCATGCTTCAGGAGTGCGCCTCACTCCCTGTGGCCTGCATGATTCCCTGTGTACGCTTCGCCCGGGTCGTTCGACGGTATGTCTGTCCTAACCGGACGCAACACTCGGTACAGGTGGTTGGCCAGACCTTACCTGACGGGGACTTGCACCCCGCAAGAAGCACCAAGCTTTGCTTGGCGCACTAACGCTAATGTTAAGCGGCGGCGGGGGATTCACTGAGAGCTTCAACCGAGTTCAAGCCCCCGCCGTCCGCTTCATTGATGGTTAGCTGGCTATTTTTCAGAATCGGGGATTGTCATAAGCGGTGACTCCATTCGTTTCTCAGATCACCGACATATTTCTGGGCATCAGCCCCCTTCCATATCTCAGATCCCAGACCTTCAAGCTCAAGCAGGCTCCGTTGCTTTCTCTCTGAGGGTCTGATCAGTTTTCTGCTGATGAGAGAAATAAGTTCCAACTGTTCGGGAACCGGTATCGGCTTTATGTACTGCTGATATAATTGCTCAACAGTCATTGAGATATCTCATTTTGTTTCCGATAGTTGTTCAAGGCCAGCTAACGAAAAAGTAACCGGCAAATAAAGCGTAACGAAGTGAAGCTTTATTTGTCCTGTTGACTGTTTGGCATGCTGTTGTTGACATATTTATGTATTGCAATTTGTTTTATGAATGTTCAAAATAGTATGATTTTTCTATGTAAATCAATAATAGCACTTGCTTTCATTAAAAAATCCATACCCAATATGCCATTTATCTCAAATCCATAATCCAGGAGACCGACATCAATTTTGAAATCTGTTATTACCTTATCTTCAACCTTAATAAATTCCATAACCTTGTTATAAACTGATTCTTCACCTCCAATACCTACAATCTGGGCCGTAGTATCATCAGCTTCTGGTTTTACACCAATAGTTGAAAGAATATCAGCATTGAGAATAGTAGTAGCGGAACCGGTATCTACCAGAATATTTGATATTTCGATCGACAAACTGCGATAACCTGCCTGTATCGATATAAATGGCAAATTATATTGTATTATCAGATTCATATAAGTTATCCTCTGATTCCTATCCAGCGTTTTAATGGGATTTCTAACTTTTTATGTGATGTATGGACAAAATGGAAATCTCTTCTTGGGTATTCTTTATGCAAACTGTTACATAGCTTCATAGCCTTTGTGCCATCATCAAACGATTCCATAACTGATATGTTATCATAATATTTTGTATCACCCTGCATACGCGTTTCCAAACCTTCAATAACAAGCCATTTATCAGGATAGGCTTTACGAATATCAATCCACTTCATTTTTACCTCCTTTGATAGGGTAATTTGTTTTAATTCATGAAATATTGTTTAATTTTCTGCAAGCACGCCAACGACCAAGCTCAGTGGCACCGAAGGCATCCGCTGGAGCGCCTTGGTGTCACGTTTATGTTCCTTTATTTCAAAATTTAGCGGCCAGTTAACAAGCCAACCAAGATCAAATAAAGTGCATAGATACTTGTTGCCAGCAAACCGCTCCCAAAGCTAGTACAGTATCGGGATAAACACTTCCTAACTGGACAGTAGAAAGTTCTCGAGTAATACATGAGTAAATCTTTCTAACATATTGAAATTATATGACCCCAAATCGAGAAATTCTGTCAGTTAGTTTCCGATTGATTAAAAGCTGATAGTAAAGCTTATATTAAATGCTTTCAAATTGTTAGATTAATTTTACTCACGAATTACTAACAGAACTTTCTACTGTCCAGTTCCTAAGTACCCGGCCAAAAGTTTTCCAGAATTTTCTATTATACAATCAAATACCAGAAAATATATGGCCAGGTACTTAGTATCTGCTGAATTTCTCTTTTTCCTTGATTTCCATGGTGTTATATGGTAATTTTTTATATATGATTTTTCAGGCTCTGAAAGTGTCGGCCGAACTTCTGACAAAATTGTAACATAACAAAGGGTGTAATAAAAATGATCAGAGATAAATTCGAAGAAGCTTTTTCTCCGGAATGGGTTGAAAGAAATATCACATATCCTGCCCACGAACTTGTCGTTCTGCGGAAAATAATTCCGTGGGAAAAAATTGTGGGACGTCTGGCAGGATTTTATGATAAAAACAGAGGGGCTGAGGGAAAGTCTCTCCGGATCATGGTTGCCCTCCTGATAGTTTCCCGGCTCCGCGGACTGAGCGACCGGGAGGTTGTGAGAGAGGTGATGGAAAATCGGTACATACAGTATTTTTGCAATGTTGCGGACGAAGGCCTGCGGACATTCCTTCATCCCTCCTCCCTGTGTGTGTTCAGAAGGCGTGTCGGCGAGGAGGGAATTGCCGCCGTTGAGGAGGAGGTTTTCGGGACACTCCGCCGCGCCGGGGTCATCCGGGGTGATGATGCCCTGACTGATTCGACCGTCCTGGAAAGCGATATCATTTATCCCAATGATGTTCAGCTGATTCACAAGGCTTTCAGAAAAATGAGAGCCTTTGCGAAAATGCACGGCATTCCTCTGTGGTGGGATGACAGGGAACTGAGGAGGCTGTGGCGGGAGTTCGGCCTGGATAAGAAGGGGAGCAGGGAGAAATGGCTGACCGTTTTCAACGGAATGTTTGTCCCCGCCCTGAAAATTTTTCAGGAAAAGGTCGGGTCGCTGAGGACTTCGGGCAGGCGGAAAAAGAAAGCTGTCAGGATGCTCGGGATTCTGAACCTTCTCGAAGAGCAGACCCTGCTGAAGCTTGCCGGGGAGCGGCATATAAACGACCGCATCGTTTCTCTCGACGACCCGGATGCCAGGCCGATAAAAAAAGGAAAAAGTCATCCGGAATGCGAATTCGGAACAAAGGTTCAGATGACGTTCGACCGGGACGGTTTTCTGATCACCGTTGAAAACTTCATCGGAAACCCCTCCGACAAAATTCTTTACGGCGACACTCTCGATCTTTTTATAAACCGGATGAAAAAATATCCGGATACGGTGGTCACCGATCTCGGATATCGGAGTTTGAAAAACCTTCAGAACACACCTTCGGAGATCGGTCATGTTTTCATGGGGCGCAGCGACGACGTGGCCGAAGATAAACAGGACTTCTGTTGCGGTGCCCGTTCCGCCACGGAAGGGTTTATTGCCGTGGCCAAAAATCTTCGCGGCTTCGGCCGCAGTCTCTGGCACGGACTGAAGGGACATCGGATATGGTCTCTCCTCTGTCAGACGGCCTCCAATCTTAAAAAATTCCTTCAGCTGTGGTTTGCTGACAAGATTGAAGAAGAAAGTATGACAAAGCTCGGCCTTGCCTGATTTGGCCGGGCTTTCGGAAACCTGATCTTCTCTCCCGATTCGAAATCTGATATTTCGAAAAGAGGAGAAGTATGTCCGGAAAATAGGATTTTCAGCAACTTTTTTCCAAAATCTTGAAAAAATCATTCGCAACACCTTAAATCGAAAATTTCAAAATGCCATATCGGAGATATGGCAACCTATCAGGTAATCTGTTGAAAGAGAAATTCAGCAGATACTACTTACTACAGACAAAGCAACAAGTGGCCCAAAGAAAAACAATGCGGCCGACTTGAAGTTCTTGCGAACACGCGGAATCTTGACGGTTGCTCCCCCAGGCAGTGTGTCTGTATGGGGCATGTTAGAAGTCTTGACATCGATCTGACGCGTTGACGGAGCTGCTTCTCGCGCCACAGGATTCGTTTTGTCGGCTCGTTCCTTATATGTGCTTATTAGGCCTCTTCACTAACATTTATGATATTTGCTAGTTCGTCGATTGTTAGCATCGGATTACTTCTATGTATCACCCTATGACAGTTTGAACAAACAATCGCTAAGTCATCTAAAGTTGTTTTCACAATTCCATCAGCTTTAGACAATGGCTTCAGATGATGGACTTCGCAAAAATTCTCACCAGCACTGCCATAGAATTCATAGAAATCAAATCCACATGCTTCACACTCTAAAGAACCCTTTTCTTTCAGTGTTAGAGCTTTTTTCCTTTGAATGATTTTTTGATCTCTTTCTCTTCGAAGGTGTGCGATTAAACGAGGGTTTCCTTCTTCCGCTCCTTCGATTCGATCTACATCTGGGAGCCTCATCGCATTTTCATCATCTATTAAACTGATTGTTGCTTCTCTAATAGCCTGACTTTCGTCAGCTAAAGCATACCAAACATTATTTTGACCAATTCCACCTTTTGTAGCTCTTGGAATTACCAAATGCCGATCTTCAACACTAAGTAGTCTTGCATCTTTCGCAGATGCAACGATTCGATATCGATCTATTCCATTTTCGGTGTGTTTTGCGGAAGAAAAATCTAGATATTGGTATTCACGATAGACAGTTGCATTCTTGTACCAACCTACAACTACTGTACCGCCTGAATCAGGCCCTGCTGTCCAAACAACTGTTATCCCACTGATCTGAGTGTCAGTTTTTGATGCACCAAGTTTCTCGAGTTTAATCTGTCCACTTGATTGAACATAGCCATAAACCAAACCATCTACTTCAGTAAAGTTACATACTTCATGCCCTACGGAATGATCATTATATGATCCGCCTCTTGCGATTGAATCGCCGCCAATACCATCATATTTTTCCATCCAACCCACGTTACAAAATAATAAGGTCATTGCATCTCCTGACATGAAATTAGTGGCATAACCAATAATTACAGTTTCCGTATAGGGGCATTTTCCGAGAAAAACATTATGCCCGCAGTGCCGGCCTTATATTTTACTCTGCCTTAACTGTATAATATTCCTTATGACGACCGGAAATTCCCGGCCTCCCTTTTCCATATTTAAATAAATATGCCACAGGCAGAGACGTGCTGTCAAGTTCTTTTGTATTTTTTTCAGGGGGTTCTGAAAAAAAAGAACGATTTTTAAGTGTGCTGTCCGCTTCGGAAAAACATTGACAGACTATTTTTTTATAATTATATTTTTGTCTGTATAATAATCTGACCGGAGTGTTATACGGTTTCCGTATAATATCCCGTCGGAGGAATTATGCACTTTCCGTATAATTCCGGGATGCCTCCGCGGAATGATATCCGACCGGCGACCGAGGATAATAATATGTCCCGAAAGACGGATGCCGTATGCCCGGTGCGGTGTGTCTTCGTCAGGATTCCGAGACTCGGAGCGGACCTTCCTATTTCAGAACACGCAGTCCGCCGGGCGGCTGTGTACTAAATTTTCATTTCAGCGCTTCTTACAGAAAATGTGCTAAAATTTCATTTCAGCACTCCTTTAAAAAATGTGCCCGTAAAAACTTTCTGATTTACTGAATCTGGAATCTCAAAAATGAAAATAGCGTTTATTCATTATCATCTGAAAACAGGAGGTGTGACATCTGTTTTAAAACAGCAGACCGAAGCCATCAGGGATGTGTGTGATGTTCTTGTTCTTGCAGGTGAAGTCCCTGATACCTCTTTTCCCTTTGACACGGTTGAAATCCCCGGACTTGCCTATGACAAAGAGGGGGTAAAAGCACATGAGCCTGAAAAAGCTGCCGAAGCTGTCACAGAGGCAATCTTTTCCAAATGGAAACACGGGTGTGACATTCTTCATGTGCATAATTCCATGCTTGCCAAGAACAAAAATTTCTTAAAAATTTTAAAAAGGCTTCAGAAACACGGCATCAGATTGTTTCTTCAGATCCATGATTTTGCAGAGGACGGACGGCCTTTGGCATATTTCCCTGATGAATATGTGTCTGATTGCCATTACGGCGTCATTAACTCAAGGGATTACAATATCCTTCTGAAATCAGGCTTGAAAAAAGAGGGATTGCATCATATTCCCAACACTGTCAATTTTTTCGATTTCGGACATAAAGACACAACACCTGAAAATCTGATTTTGTATCCTGTCCGGGCCATCCGAAGGAAAAATATCGGAGAAGCCATTCTTCTGTCCTTATTCTTCCGAAATAATGAAACCCTTGGCATCACCCAGCCTCCGAACAGCCCCGCCGATATAACTCCCTATAATGACTGGAAGGATTATGTAAAAGAAAACCATCTGAATGTCATGTTTGAAGCAGGAGTGAAAAGAGATTTTGAGGGGCTTGTTCAGTCCTCAAAATTTGTGATCACAACAAGTATCTCAGAGGGGTTCGGCTTTTCTTTTCTTGAACCGTGGACCGCAAAAAAAATGCTCTGGGGAAGAAATATTTCTGATATCTGCTGTGATTTTGAAAGAAACAGGGTTCAGTTGAATCATCTTTACACACAGCTCAATGTGCCGCTTCAATGGATAACTATCAACAGATTTTATGAAAAGTGGAAATCGTGTGTTTTACAAGCCTGCGAGCGCTTTGATTACCGTATCAGCGAAGAGTGCATTAGAAAGGCTTTTGACTCCCTTACCAAACATGGCTTAATTGATTTTGCCCTGCTTGACGAGGCTTTTCAAAAACAAATCATTTCCCGGATTCTATCCGACAACAAAGAGGCACACACACTGATCCGTCTGAATCCGTATCTTTCAACCCCCGGGGATGTGTCAGACAATGCATCGCTGATACAAAACAACATGAGTGCGGTGAGGAGCAATTACAATCAGGCTGAATATAAAAAGAATCTTATGGATATTTATAGCAGAATTGTCAGAGATTCGGTATCCCAACGCATTGATAAAAACATTCTCCTTAGCCAGTTTTTTAATCTTGAAGAATTCAGCTTGCTTAAATGGGGGGATTATGTCGGATAAAGATCGCATATCAAAATACATCACTCCGCTCTTACCAATTCCCACGGCATTGGGTCAGAGCGGGAAACTGGAGGAAAAAATAAAATGCGTCCTGTTTGATATTTACGGCACGCTGTTTATCAGCGCATCCGGAGATATCAGCATTGCAAAAAAACAATCTCCCAAAATGCGTGAGCTTGAACAATTACTGGCTGATTTTGAAATCAGAAAAACACCGCAGACGCTTCTCAGGGATTTTTTCAGAGCCATTGAAAACACACATAATGAGTTAAGCGAAAAGGGAACTGACTATCCTGAAGTGGATATTATCCGTATCTGGACCAGTGTGCTTAATCTGAACCATTCGGACACGCTAAAAGCATTTGCCGCTGAATTTGAAATGATCGTCAATCCGGTTTATCCCATGCCGCATCTGAAAGAGATGCTTTTTGTGTATAAAAAACAAAACATAATGATGGGGATCATCTCAAATGCCCAGTTTTACACGCCATATCTTTTCAACTGGTTTTTGGATGCAGATATTGAATCCCTCGGGTTTCATCCTGATCTGGTCTTTTTTTCCTACAAATTCGGATATGCAAAACCGTCAGATTTTCTGTTTCAAATGGCGGCAGATAAGCTTAAAGGCATGGGATATCTGCCGGGTTCGGTGCTTTATGTGGGAAATGACATGCTCAATGATATTTACCCTGCAATGAAAATGGGATTTAAAACAGCGTTATTTGCAGGGGATAAGAGATCGCTGAGACTGAGAAAAGATAATGAGGTGTGCAAAAATCTGGCTGCTGATCTTGTGATAACGGATCTGAATCAATTGTCTGATTATGTTAATTGACTGAGGGACTATTTTCAGTCTTGTCCCCCCAGGACGTTGTCTTGTTATCTTGTTCCCGCGCTCTGCGTCACAGCCGTTACGTTAAAGAATTACAGGACAGTCATAACAGCAATATAAGCGTGATTTATTTTATGAATTTCCTTCAATATAACAAATAATAGCCCCCTCTCAGAGAAGATACAGTTTTTTCAGAAACCCGTTTCTGACCAGATATGTTACTCCTCGGTTTTCACTCTTCCCCTTGAAATCTCAACTCCCGATCTTCAACTTTTTTCCCTGCCATCGGGCAGACACCTGTTCAAAGCATTCAGGACAAAGCCCAATAAACTCAAGTCTGTGTCCCATTATTTTATACTTGGTGGCTCCGAGGAGGCTGTTTTCAATGTTTTTCATGAAATCCAGCGGTGCATCATCCACTCGGCCGCAATTCATGCACCGTATGTGATAATGTTTTTTAGGATTACCATCAAACCGTTTCAGGGTTCCGCTGATTTCAAGTTTTTGGATCTCTCCCAGTTCGGAGAGAACTTCCAGGTTTCTGTAAACTGTACCCAGACTGATGCGCGGAAGGTACTGTCGCACTCTTTCATAAAGTTCGTCAGCGCTCGGGTGATTGTTCATCTTTCTCAGCTCTTCCAAAATCACTTTGCGCTGGCGGGTCATTCTCATATTGCGTTCTGTCAGCAAACCATTTACCCTCCGATTTTAAGCGTGACGGATTGGCAGAAACCGGATTTTTTCAAAAAATCCGGTTTTTTTTAAGCGGGTTACCTGATCACCTTTCTTCAATTGGTGTAAAGAGACACTCATCAGGGCCGCAGTAATCACCGATGTATTCTGATTCGGGCCGATAAAGCATGGGTTTCGGAGCAGCTTCTGCAAACTGCTCTTCCAATACATGAGCGGCCCATCCTGAAATTCTTGAAATGGCAAACACCGGTGTGAAAAGATCAACAGGAATTCCCATATAATAATAAAGGGAAGCGCTGTAAAAATCCACATTCACAAAAATATCCATGTTTTTATGCTTTTTAAAAGCCTGTTTTGCCTTTTGTTCCAAAATAGCGGATATTTCGTACCATCTGGTATCATTGGTACGTTTTCCCATTGTTTCGGACATGGGGGCCAGAATCAGGGCACGGGGATCATCCACTTTGTAAACAGCGTGTCCCAGGCCCATGATCTTTCTTCCGGCTTCCAGTTCATGATTGATATATTTTTCAACAGCGTCAGGACTTCCGATTTTTAACAGCATATTCATGACACGGGTATTAGCGCCGCCATGAAGTGCGCCCGACAAAGACCCCACTGCGGCCGCCACCGCGGCGTACATATGCGCCCTTGTGGAAGCAACTTCTCTTGCAGCAAATGTTGACGCGTTAAAAGAATGCTCGGCGTGAAGAATAAGGCATACATCAAAGAACCGGGATATCTCATCATCCGGCATGGTGCCGGTTAACATATAGAGAAAATTCCCCGCATGATCCAGGTCAGGTGAGGGTTCCAGAGGCGCTTTATTGTTTCGGATACGGTCCCATGCAGCTAAAATGGAAGGCATTTTTGCAATGAGTTTTATTCCCATTCGCAATGATGCTTCCCGTGAGGGATCTTTCACATCCGGATCATGATGCGCCAGCATTGACACCCCGGCCTGAAGGATATCCATTGGCAGAGCATCACCCGGGCTGGTTTTTAAAGCTGTAATAAGTTCCGCAGGGATATGTCTTTCTGCGGACAGGCAGGATTTAAATTCAGCAAGTTCATTGTTGTCAGGCAATTTTTCATACAGCAGCAGATGAGCGACTTCTTCAAATGTGGCATTTTCAGCCAGATCCTTAACAGGATATCCCCTGTAAATTAATTTGCCCACATCACCCATCACATCGCTTATCTTGGTACTGGCAATGACAACATCCCGAAGACCCGTATTGATAATCGGTTTACAATCTTCCATGTAACACCTCATTATGCGGTTAAATTTGTATTTATCAAAATTTAGATGTCCGAAGCATCTGTTTCACAGATTGTTTACTATATGAAATTTATGGAAAAAAGTCAAGGAAGAAATTTAATATGAAACCATGTGCCAGATGTTACAGCTCAGTATATTTTCATAGCCGGAGCTGACCGTCCCGGTCATAACCGTTTTTAACACATCATCAGATCGAAAAAGATCAGGAAATTCGCTTTCTACCCGGTCCGGCATATGGCAAATCCGAACGGATCCGGAGTGCAAAAATTGTATTTTTGCGCCTGCGAAAAAGCATTTTTCGCACTCCGGAGAAAACACCGGAAAACCCGCTTACGCCTGAGTCAGCAGCATTGCCGGCATATGGGAGAGACTTCTTTCTCACAAAGAATTATCTGAAGACTGAATTCCGAACGATCCGGCTGAAGACTGAGTTTCAGAAAGGAAGGGAGCGCACTGCCCGGACATAGCACTTTTCTTCAAAATAATGAAAATAACCTCTGTCGAATTGGACATGCCACGCGGCACTCAATGAACGCTTATCCGAACTCCAGCACCAAAGCTGTTTTTTATCAAATAAAGAAGAAACATAAAGATTGTTTGACTGTTTTTCCTGTTCCAGCAAAGATATCAGTTCTTCAACTGTCGGCATCCGCCAGTTATTATATCCGGCAAACCGTCTGCGGTTAAGTTGCTGGATATACTCCTGTGCTGCTTTATAATCTATATATGTGTCTGATCCGGACTTTTGCCATATCAGACCCGTGGCACGATCAGTCACCGTGTTGTTTTTATTATCTTTGAAGTCATTCTTTATGTATCCAAGGGGTCTCAAGTTGCTGTGCAGCCCGAGAATTTTATAAAATTTTTCATTCGGGGCCCTGATTGGTTTATCTCGGAGTTTATATTTTGTTTTTTGCTGTGTTACCGGTTTCAGCTTTTTTTCCCGTATTTGATTCTGTATTTCAGGGCTTTTTCTGATGTTTTTCGCTGCCTTCATCATTGCATCTATACTCTGATACCGCTTTTCCGGATCTTTCTGAAAACATTTTCCGAAAAAAGGACGATAATTGTAAGAAAGCAGATCTGTATCTATTTTCCCCTCCACGATAGAACCCATTATCCCTGCGGGATCGTCTCCTTGAAAGACAAGCGTCCCTGTCAGCATCCGGTAATATACAACTGCCGCGGACCATCTGTCCGCGGCAAATCCGTATTTATTATGAAAAGCCTCTGGTGCCATATAATGTAAGGTTCCCACGCCGCTGGTCTTGGATGAACTCTCCCCTGATATGTATCTCGCTGTTCCGAAATCACCTATTTTAATAATATCCTCCAGCACAAAAAGATTCGCGGGTTTGATATCACGATGTAAGATATTATTCCTCTCTAAGACCTTTAGCCCCAGGAGTATTTCAATAAAATATTTGAATGCTGTCAGTTCGTTGATTGGCCTCTCTGCCAAAATATCCTCCAGGCTGGCAGGCAAATACTCCATCAGGATACAATCCTCATCATCTGTTGTTTTTCCATAGTCCTGTATGCTCACCAGGCGATTAGACTGAATTCTCATGACAGACTCCACTCCGCGCTTCTCCACTTGGACGTTCTTTTCCAGCACTTTCAGGGCAAAAGATAATCCAATGTCGTTTTCCACGAGATATACCCGTCCGAAAGCCCCTTGGCCTAAAAAACTCCTCAGAATGTATTCTTTGAATATCTTCTTATCCGGCATATAATTACCTTTAATTCTTTTTTTCATTGACTTGCTCCCCCTTTCTCTGTTCTGGGTTTATGTTTTCAGTCCTTTTTTTCAACGTAAACCAGAATAAAGGTAATGTTATTTTTCGTCGCTTAAAAAAAACATAATTAGTTTATTGTGAAATCGGTTATGACATGTTCTTAATTATTTCACAAAGCAAGAAACAAAATCAAGGGGGTAAAAAGAGTATTCAAAAGGAGAAAATTCCTACTTTCAGACAAACTGTTTCAGAGTATGATCATCGCCTGAAATCAGAATGAGTTCGCAAACAGCTTTTGAATATTGAGATAAATGTCACTCGATGTTCAAGTTTTTTATGCCTGATTATATAAAAATAATATTTTCAAAGCGTTAAAAATTTGATTCAAATATTCTGTTTTAAAAGTTTAAAGATATAACCTATTGAATTTATAGGTTGTGTTCAAGTTTTTTATGCCTGATTATATAAAAATAATATTTTCAAAGCGTTAAAAATTTGATTCAAATATTCTGTTTTAAAAGTTTAAAGATATAACCTATTGAATTTATAAACTTTAAAGTAAAAAAATCCCGGCTTAAAAATTACCAATAAATTCAGTCAACAGAAAAAAATTTGAATATCGAGTGTCAGTCAGACTTCCGAAGCTTTGGAAACTTCGGAAGTCTTAAAACGCTAATCCCCTATTTTCGCCATGTAATCATCATACATGGTTTCAAGAGCATTTTTGTGTTTTGCCTCTTCCTGGCAAAGTACCTTGAAGAGTTTTTTGGTGTCTTCTGTTTCAGCGTTTTCCAGCAGACTGTTGTAGAGCCTGAGCGCGCTTTCTTCCCGCTTCATGGCAATGGCAAGTATATCCTTGTATCCCAGACCTTTTTTATACTCCATGTCAACAAGGTAATCGCTGCGTTTTAAGTCCGTGATCCATTTCAACTTGTATTCATCCAAGCTTTTGCCAATGCCTTCCTTTTCCAGCTTTTCAAGCATGGCCTGATGTTTTCGCTCCTCTTCGGCAAATTCCCTGAGCATTTCGCTGACTCCGGACATGGATTCTTCCTGGCTTGCCGTATCATAGAAATCAGCGGCCTCTTTTTCTTTTTCAATGGCAAAATCAATAACAGCCTTTAAATTCTCAAACTGCATCATCTTCTCCTTTCAAAATTTATTCGTTTATATCAGTTTTCAGAAAGTTAAATTTCTTTTCAAAATTATTTATCTGAAAAGCAATGGTTACGCGGCGAGGAGTCCCCAGTTTGAATTGCTGAGGACAGTGTCGCCATTTTCCCAGCACTTACTATCATCCCTTCAAACACATTGATTTTAATTATATTTTTGGATAATTTTCTGTATAATATCTGTGGTTGAAGCGTCCGGTACAACAGATATTCTTTTCACTTTGCCACCATTGGCTTTTACAAAATCAGCCCCGATGATATCTTTTTCTGCCCAGTCCGCCCCTTTTACAAGGACATCCGGCTTTATGGTCTGTATCAGGTTCAAAGGATCCGCTTCATCAAAGATCGTCACATAATCCACACACTCCAGACTGATAAGCACCTCTGCCCGCTGTTCCTGGGATACGATGGGCCTTTTTTTCCCTTTTATAAGCTTCACTGATTCATCGGAATTTAACCCCACCACCAGCAAATCGCCTTTGGCTCTGGCAGCTGTAAGATATCGCACATGCCCCACATGCAATATATCAAAACATCCGTTGGTAAAAACAACACGGGTTCCGTTATGTTGCAAGACATGCAGTTCTTGAACAAGCGCTTCCAATTCTAAAATCTTAGACATTTGATAATTGATAATTGATAATTAAAAAATTCTCAATTCCTAATTCTTCACAGTTTTTGCCAAACTCAGGATATCAACATATTCAGCCCCGTTATTCAGGAGAACCTTTGCGCATTCATCTGATGTTGCTCCTGTGGTATAGACATCATCCACAAGAAGTATTCTTTTTCCTTTAATTTCTGATGACTTTTTGATGCTGAAAGCATCCTTGATATTTTCCATGCGTTCTGCCTGACTTTTCAGAGTGGCCTGCTGTATTGTATTTTTAGTCCTGACAAGAACATTTCTTTTAATTTGTATGTGAGATAAGTCAGTGTTCAAAGATTTTGCCATGCGGGGCCATTTCCTGATTAAAACATATGCCTGATTGAAGCCGCGTTTTCTAAGTCTTCTGATATGAAGCGGTACTGGCATGACAATATCAATATCCCCCTTATCCCAATGCCGGATAAACGCACAAAAAAGAAGCATTCCAAAGGGACGGGCCAGCCGGATGTCCTCATTATACTTAAAAGAACGGATCGCTGCTGCAAATGATTCTTGTTCTTTTTCATATTCCCCCAGAGCCAGAGCCAATCTGAAACGCCTGGGGGGAATTAACTCCTTACCATAAATGGGAGTTTCAAGAGGAGAAAAACCAGGTAAACAGTTCGGACACAGAAAAGGAGCCATTACCTTTTGAAAGGTCATATCATGAAGATTGTTTTCATACAAATCCACCTGCTGAGGCGGCGGAAAAAAAGCATCACATACCGAGCATTTGGTCGGAAATATGGCTTCTTTCAAGACCCTTGCGACACGCGTCCCCATTTCTTTGAAATCAGGCATTCAATCTCCTGCTGACGAATATCAACGCTTTTATCGTAATCAGCCGTCTGTCCAGGTTCAGCTTCGTCGTAGCGTTCTTAGTCCTTTGCCACCGGCCATTTGTCAGCAAATATCCGGTGAATATCGTCTGAGCAAAGTTATAAAAGGTTCTTGTTCCCAGAGGCTCTGCCTGCCTCGTGTGTCATGGTGCAACCAATATTTCTTGTGAGATGCCAGGCGAGGCCGGACTTCGTGTGTCATGGTGCAGCCAATGTCTTTTATGAGATGCCATACGAGGCAGAGCCTCGTGTATGCGTTCCCAGGCAGAGCCTCACTGGCATTAAGTTAAGCTTCCGGAGTGCGAAAATTATTTTTCGCAGGCAGAGCCTGGGAATGAGTAAGTCATCATTTCTTACTTTTTAATTTTCTCAGCTATCGCTTTTGCAAATTCCGAGCATCTGATCTCTTTTGCCCCTTGTATCTGGCGGGCGAGATCATAGGTGACAGTTCCTGCTTTTATGGTGGCGGCGAGTGCTTTTCTGATAAGCGACGCGGCTTCTTTCCATCCCATGTAATCAAACATCATAGCGCCGGAAAGAATCAGGGACCCGGGATTGACCTTGTCCAGACCGGCATATTTCGGGGCAGTGCCATGGGTGGCTTCAAAAACCGCGCATTCATCACCGATATTTGCCCCGGGTGCCATGCCAAGTCCGCCCACCTGGGCCGCAAGCGCGTCTGAGATATAATCCCCGTTCAGGTTGGGCGTTGCAATTACATGATATTCTTCAGGCCGCAGAAGAACCTGCTGAAACAGCATATCCGCAATCCGGTCTTTGATGACAATTTTTCCCTCGGGCTGAACCCCGTTATATGTATCAAAAAGCTCCTGTTCTGTGATGGTCCTGTCACCAAATTTCTCTTTGGCGACTTCATACCCCCATTTGCTGAATGCGCCCTCTGTAAACTTCATGATGTTGCCCTTGTGCATCAGCGTAACTGTGGGCAGGCCCTGTTCAATGGCATATGAAATAGCCTTTGCCACCAGCCGTTTCGTATTTTTCACACTGATGGGTTTTATGCCAATACCGGAATCAGCGGCCACATCAGCACCCATTGTTTCTTTTAAAAACGATATGATACGCTTTGACTCTTCACTTCCGGATTCCCATTCAATCCCCGCATAAACATCTTCTGTATTTTCCCGGAAAACAACCATGTCAATCTTTTCAGGATGCTTCATGGGACTCGGAACCGGATCAATGTATTTTACGGGCCGGACACACGCATAAAGGTCAAGTTTCTGCCTTATGGTGACATTTAAGCTTCTGATTCCCTTGCCCACAGGCGTAGTCAGAGGCCCTTTGATGGCAACCACATGCGCCTTTATCATATCAAGGGTTTTGTCAGAAAGCCATTCGCCTGTCTCCTGATATCCTTTTTCACCGGCATAAACCTCAAGCCAGATAATTTTCCTTTTTCCATTGTAAGCGGCCTGTACCATAATGTCCATAACTATTTTCGCAGCCCGCCATATATCCGGTCCGGTTCCGTCTCCTTCAATAAAGGGGATAATGGGAAAATCCGGCACGTTTAATGTTCCGTCATTATTTTTTGTGATCTTTGTCTCTTTCATTCAATCCTCCCTCCCGGTGAATCCGGGTAAGCAGACGTTATCGGAAACAAGGCGTGCCAAACTGCAAGTTTGGCACGCGGGATGCCTGATTTGCCAAACTGCAAGTTTGGCATTCCGGATGTCTGATTGTTTCCAATAATATCTGTTAAGTATTCCGAAATGTTGAAAACTCCAAAAGTCCTGCCCGGTCTGAAAATAATATATCCGGGAAATTATTCTGAAGTTATTCTGACTTCCGGCCCCTGACTGTCCCAAATTTTTACAAATAATATTTATATTCTAAAAAAGCCTATATATCAATGAGAAAATGATGATAAAAAATTATGTTGAAAATTTGGGGGAAATCCTTTAAACTTAATATTCAAATTTTTTTGCCATTTCTGCGAAAGCAGGAATGGCAGGCTTTTTGTTCAAATCGGGTCAAAAAACTTGATCATCGAGTTTAAAATATGAATTTTTAGCTGAGGTGTAAAATTACAGGCATTCATTAAAAATTTTCAAATTTAATTTTCCCGGATCGGAGGAGACAAATGACAAAAAATGCAGGTGTAACCACTCATAAGATCAAATGGTGTGATTTGCGGTGTGAGAACGCTGATTTTGCAAAGACAGACGCATTGGATGGCAGTTGTCGAACTTTTCTGTCGTTATGGTGCAATAAACTGGAAAAGCATGTGACCAAAAATTCACCCTGTGAGGTTTTATTCGGAAAAAGACGGCCAACTACAGGGTTTTAAGCGTTAGGTGTTAGGTGTCAGGTGTCAGGTGTTAGGAATGATCGTAAAATTTTCGTCGCTCATTGCAACTGTCAGTTCATACTTGTTATATGGAAAAAAAATATAAAAACATATTGTTCCGCTGGGCTTTGGTTTTCATTTACTGCTTTCTGATTTATATTCAGTCTTCTCATTCATCAGCCATCAGCGATCCCGGAATACCTCACATAGACAAACTACTTCATTTTCTTGCGTATGCCCTTCTTGGTGTTCTTTTTTTCAGGGCGTTCAGCACGATGCGGTTTAAAGACCGTATTAATTTACTGATGATACTCAGTATTCTTTCATCAATATGTTACGGAATCAGCGATGAAATTCACCAGCATTATGTTTCATCCAGAAGCGCGGACATTATGGATGTGCTGGCTGACACATTTGGCAGTATCTGCGGTGTGTTTTTCTACGAGCTGCTTATGGTAAAATATGGTAATTTTATGAATTTCGGCAAGCAGTCGGGACACTTGGTCGGACACTTGGGGTCGGGCCGTGTCAACTGATTAATATTAAAGGAATTATATGTTTGTTTTGGCTGTAAATTATACCTATATCGCTCTTTCCGAGGCCAAAAAAAGCGATATGAGGCAGAATCCCGTAACGCTCTTTCTGATGCTGAAAAGTGCGACATAGCCCCTGAAAACGCTTGAAATTTATTATGTT
Organism: Desulfonema magnum; assembly: GCF_017377395.1. Taxonomy (GTDB): domain Bacteria; phylum Desulfobacterota; class Desulfobacteria; order Desulfobacterales; family 4be13; genus Desulfonema_C; species Desulfonema_C magnum. The sequence goes on from NZ_CP061800.1 coordinate 4,497,116, forward strand.
CAATAGATTGTCACAACCCGTTCACATGCCAAATCCGCGGCATAAGCGATAAGCAGCCTTTACCGCCCCGGGTTCCAGGGCAGGATAGCTGCGTATGATCGGGTGTGTTCCATCTTTTACACATCCGAAAAAATCAGCCGCAAAGCCGCAAAGGCACAGAGGAACCGCGGAGAGACTTCGTAAGACCTTGCGGCCTCGCGGCAAAAAAACGGGCGGGTCCCGCCTTTTATCCGAAAAAATCAGCCGCGGAGGCACAGAGGAACCGCGGAGAGACTTCGTGAAACTTTGCGGTTTAGCGGCAAAAAAAGATGTGTCCCCCCTTTCACACATAAAACCTGTCCTTGTGTAAAAGGTGGGACACACCCAAATTTGTTCCGCATGACTCAGCCCGCGACTGCGCAAAATCAGGTAAATTATATTTCCCACCAAGGCACAAAGTCTCACAAAGTTTTTTTGTGTTTTCTTCGTGTCTTTGTGTCTTCGCGGCGAAGGCGGCAGGTCGGATCACATAAGATTACTGTTGATTCCGCCCGGACATTATTTATGGAATTAAGCACTTAGTTTGAAGCCTTAGGACATGCAACTCTTCGGAATATAAAAAAATTTTCCGGAGTGCAAAAATTAAGCAAAGCGATTCTTTGCACTCTGGCTTTATGGGCGAAAAAAACTTCGCTTATTTTTCGCACTCCAGATTCTCTCTTTAATCTCCCCCTCTTTTTTTTCCTAACAATCCCCCTCTGGAAAGGCCCACTTTCGATCTGCTGAGTATGACAAATTATAAATCTTTCCCTTCTTTCACAGAGAGAAGAAATCTGCAAATTTTCGTATCAATATGATTCCTGTTTGACCTGTATGAAAATATGTGGTAAATAATTTTCATCCACATATACGGAACACAGAGGAATATTTTAATGACAAAGAGGATAAAAAAGAAGAAGAAAAAACACAGCAAATTCGATATCCGCCACAAGGAGACTCTGACGTTGTTTTTGCGGGAATATTTTGAACTCTTCTTCCCTGATTTTGCCAAAAGGATGAACTTTGAGACAGCCATCTTTCTGGACAAGGAGCTGATTGCGCTGTTCGGGGAAGAAGATGATCAGGAAGAAGATGATCAGGATCAGGACAGAATAACAGATGCCCTGGTTCTGATTCAGATACTTCTGAACGGGGGAGCGGAGCATATTCTGATCCACTGGGAACAGGAGAGTGAGAAGGAGGCGGATTTTGAGGAGCGGATGTTTCACTATTTCTGCGGGATTTATTTCAAATTTCGGAAACCGGTCTTTCCCATTGCCATGTTCACCGATCCGGCAAAATGGCGGAAGCCGGTAGAAGACACGTTCAGGCTTTCCCTGTTTCAGTATCCGATATCAGAGTTCACCTATCGCCTGATCAAGCTGAAAAGATACAAGGCGGAGGAATTTGAGAGGCGGATGGAGGGCAACCCGCTGGCGTCAGCGTATCTGCCGCTGACGGACTATTCCAAAAAAGAGCGTCCTGCTATAAAAGCCAAGGCGATAAAAGGAATCACGAAATTACCGCAGGGTCAGAAACGGGCAACGCTCTTTTCGCTGATTCAGGAAAGCATGAAACTGACCGGGGAGGAGGAAAGGCAATTTCAGAAAATTGTTCTGACCGACCCGCTTTATCAGGAGGTGAAAATGTTACAGTCTGTCGAAGAAGTCGGATATGAGAGAGGGCTTGAGCAGGGGCTTGAGCAGGGGCTTGAGCAGGGCTGGCAACAGGCCATGAAAGAGACTGCCAAAAATTTACTGAAATCCGGGAAACTTAATGATGAGGAGATTGCCGGGATCACGGGCCTGACACTCAGCCAGGTCAGGGAACTGGCGAAAGCTTTAATATCTGAATGAACGGGCAAAGGGGAAGCGGGTTATGTGATCTGCCAATAAACATGAAAGATGATTGCTGATGTTGGGTTTCGTTCCTCAACCCGATGACATCGATTCCTCTTTTATGACATAATCTGTCAAACTTACCAGAATTTCAAATCAATATTTTCAGACAATCCAAAACAGGGGAGATATCAAATGGAGATAAAAAAAGTAATTGCCATAAGTAAAAATCGCATTTCAATCCTTTTTTTCGGCGTTTCATTATGTTGTGTGCTTCTGTCATTTTTTATTCTTCCTGCCCATTCTGCTGAGATCAGTGAACAGGACATCTGAAGATGCTGTTCTGGGAAGAGGAACATTCACACAGGAAGAACTGCAAGAACTGGATTTAAACAAGGACATTCAGGTGTTCATCATAAAAAAGAGAGGCCTGAGAATGATATGAGGGACTTTTACAGTTGGCGTTTATGCTTATCACACCAGACTTCCGGAGTGTCAAACTGTAAGTTTGACACTCCGGAGTGACTGGGATTTACCTCTTAGGGGGCAGGCGCAATATTTTTCGTGGCAATAATGTTACAGGATGTCCCGGCAGGACTTTTAATGAGTATGTCTCCGATGGCTACCGGAGCCTTTGTTTTGGAAGCTTTGATATCTTTCATGACATCGAATATCGCGCCCAGCGGCACAGGAGCATCTGTCCGGACACTGACCAGGGGCAAATCTCCGCCATCCACCAGAACACTGCTGATAATGGTCCTCACGGGGTTGGTCAGTTCCTGCTCTGCCCATGTGAGACCTTTTTCACACTGATTCCCGGTGATTTCCGTGACCTGAATCTCAGGCCCGCCGTTTTCGAGAGTTGCCTCCAACTGGCATCCGTTGGGGCAGACAATACAAGTCAGCTCTTTTTTCATTCTACGGCCACCTCCAGTACCTTGGCATCATTCAGTTTTTCTTTTTTGATCTTAATGCGGATCATCTCAGCCGGATGGAGCCGCGCCATTTTTTTGCGGGCAACTTTCCGTTCACCGTCCCTCACCCACACGGCACGATCCCGCATCGGTTCCGTGACTCGCAGGGACAGGGTAAAGTCTCTTATTCCGCTGATCTTCTGAGGAAGGACATATCTCACGCCCTGCCTGGGTTCAATCTTTATATAGGCGTCCGGTGATTTGATCTCACCCTCCAGATACCGCACTGCATATTCGCCGACCTGTGAGGCTTCGCTGGAAACATGATCCACCAAATCATGAACATGAAGCACATTGCCGCAGGAAAAGATTCCCGGAACACTGGTCATGAAAGTGTCATCCACAGCCGCGCCGCTGGTTCTCCCCTCCATGTTAATTCCCGCGCCGCGGGTCAGCTCGTTTTCCGGAATCAGGCCCACGGAAAGAAGAATGCTGTCACATGGGACAAGCCGCTCCGTGCCTGACACGGGACGATAATTTGCGTCGATCTGTGCCACTGTCACGCCCGTGACACGTTCTTTGCCGTGGATTTCAATCACTGATGTGCTGAGAGAGAGCGGAATATCATAATCATTAAGACATTGCTGAATATTTCTGGCAAGTCCCGAAGGATAAGGCAGAATCTCAAACACACCCTCCACCTTTGCGCCTTCGAGGGTCATTCGTCTCGCCATGATCAGACCAATATCACCTGACCCGAGGATCACAACTTTTTTGCCCACCATGATATTCTGGAGATTGATAAAATTCTGAGCTGCCCCTGCTGTATAGATACCTGCCGGCCGTGTGCCGGGCAGGGATATGGCACCCGCGGTTCTTTCTCTGCATCCCATGGACAGAATCACCGACCCCGCCTCAATCCGGGTCAGATTTTTTCGCGAACTGGCATACAGATTGCGCTTCCCGTCTGCTGAGAGAACAATGGTGTTCAGCATGGATTCAATGCCGAGTTCGCTGAATTCGTCAATGAAGCGCTGCGCGTATTCAGGCCCGGTCAGCGCTTCCTTGAATGTGTGAAGCCCGAAACCGTCATGGATGCACTGATTCAGAATCCCCCCGAGTCTTTTGTCCCGCTCAATGAGAAGCACATCTTTACACCCGTTTTTTCTGGCGGAAATCGCGGCTGCCAGACCCGCAGGTCCGCCGCCGATCACCACCACATCATGCTTTATTGTATTCATTTGGTTCCCGTCTCTACCGAACGCGGCCTGTAAAAAGCTGTGAGCCGGCGTTGCTTAATAGATAATCTTCCGGCCTGTAGCCGAAATCCTTTTGCAATATCTGAACAATCCTGGGAAGACAAAATCCGCCCTGACATCGGCCCATCATGGCTCTGGACCGGTATTTAATGGCCCCGATGGTCTTTGCGCCCAGGGGATTCTGAATTGCGTCCAAAACCTCTTTCTTGGTCACCTGTTCGCAGCGGCAGACAATTTCTCCGTAGTCCGGATCCTTTGCCACAAGATCCGCCTGTTCCTCCGGCCGCAGTTCATTAAAGAATCCCACTATGCCGGGACGTTCTGATATAAAGGACGGTTTTTCCTCCAACGGAATTTTTTCCGCGACCATGTCTCTGACCATCAGGCCGATGGCCGGTGAACAGGTCAGCCCGGGGCTTTCAATTCCCACCAGATTGATGAATCCGGGAACATCGTCACGGCTTTCAATAACAAAATCTTTGAAACCTTTGATCTCAGGCGGTGTCTGTTTGGGTCTCAGCCCGGAAAAGTTGCGGATAAAATCCGACGTGGAAAGCCCCGGAAGCAGTTCATGCCCCTCTTTTTTGAGGGTATCTATGATCTGGGCCGTACACGCGTAATCATCTGCCTCATTCACATACTCATTGCTGGGGCCGATCAGGATGTTTCCGTCAACAGTATTGGTCAGGTGAATTCCCAGACCCGCGCCGCCTTTTCGCGGGGCCGGATACACCAGCACGTTGAGACTTCCCTCAAGCCGCTTGTCAAGAATCAGATACTCCCCCCGGCAAGGATAAATGGAATAGTCGCTGATTCCCACCATCCGGGCGATATGATCCGAATAAAGTCCGGCAGCATTGACCACCACCGAAGCCGAGAGGCTTTCGCCGGCCGATGTTTTCACGGTAAAGCCCTGACCGTTGCTTACAATATTATTGACTTCATTGCCCAGGTAAAAATCCACCCCGTTTGCCTGGGCATTTTCCGCCAGCGCAATGGTCAGACCATAAGGACAGATAATGCCGGTGGTCGGGGAGTGTAACGCCCTGATTCCGCCCACCCCGGGCTGAATCTTTTGCATCTGATCCTTGTCGAGAATTTCCAGTCCCGGAACCCCGTTGGCTTCTCCCTGCTGTTTCAGACTGTGCAGGGTTTCCACATCAATATCATCCTGGGCAACCGTCAGTTTTCCTATATATTGGATTTTGACTTTCAGGTCCCGGCACAGGTCCGTCATGAGCGCATTGCCCCGGACATTGAGACGCGCACGCAGTGTTCCTGGCTTGTAATGGATTCCCGAATGAATCACGCCGCTGTTGCGGGAGCTTGTGCCTGTACTCACATCCAGGTCTTTTTCCACAACAGCCGCATTTATCTTATAGCGCGACAGTTCGCGTGCAATCGCGTTACCCACGACACCGGCACCGATTATGAGGACATCATACTGTTTTTTCATTGAATCATTCCACAAACAACAGGGATGAGTTGAACACGGATTGTAATCCCTGTTCAACTCATCCCTGTTGTTTTGTTCTTACTTATGAAATTATAAAAGCTGCCCCCGCCCGCCACAAGAATTTTATATAAAAAACGCTCATAAAAAAGCCGGGTTTTTCACCCCCCGGTCATGAAAATATGTGGTGAAAACAGACAAAAAACCCGGCTTTTCCAATGCTTATAATGCTTTTTTATACAAAATCCCTGCAAGGAAGGAAAAGGAGGAATCAGGCTTTGTGCTTATACCGAAACATTATAAAGGTATTAGTCCTCAATACCTGCCAGGCGTTTGGCTCTTTTAATCTTGCTCTTTGTATCACTTTCTCGGAAGATGGTAACACGATGGGCTTCAGGTGAACCGCCGCCGTGGATGTCGGAGATCGTGTCCGCACTTTCCATGGCAAGCTTTTCAGCCAGTCTGAACATCTTGATCCGGTTTTCCACAGGAATGCCTTCTTTTGCTTTGAGGTATTTCTTCAGCATACCGCCGATTTCCGGATTTTCAAAATCTTTGTCAGAGGGAAGGTCCGCTACGAATCCGCCGCACACGTCAATCATCAGCCGGGTGGCTTCGGCCATTTCTTTGCCCTCGTGTATTTTGGACGCGTTTGCCAGAACCGTGTCAATAAAATAGGTTCCTGAGGGTTGTTCGTTGCCTTCATAAGAGGATGCCAGGCAGCAGCCATACAGGGTTTCGGCTCTGTGGATCATGTCTATGACTTTTTGTTTGTGATGTCCGGCTTTTGAGGTGCCGTTGTAATCCATCAGGGTCAGGGCCGTACCGACCATGCAGTCAATTTTTCCTGCTTTGCATCCGCCATGGCTCTGTCTGTGGAAAGAGGAGAATTTTATCACCATATCCACGGCAAATTCTGATTCACCACACAGGAATACTCTGTCCCACGGAACAAACACGTCATTGAAAATCAGCGTGGGGCAGTATTTTGAGTATCGCATGTTTCCGGTGTCGCAGCCATCCAGCTCACGGGTGTCCAGGCTGGAGCGTCCCACCACATGAATCAGTCCCGGGGCGTCCGAAGGAATGGCAAATGCCACAGCATAATCCTTATCTTCGGGTTTCATGGCCCGGGTCGGCAGAACAATGATCTCATGAGAGGAAAGAGAACCGGTCTGATGCACTTTGGCACCTCGGACGACAATGCCGTCATCTCGTTTTTCCACCACACGCACATACATATCTTCATCTGCCTGGGCCTTGGGTCCCAGAGAGCGGTCTCCTTTGACATCAGTTACGCCTGCATTGGCGGTGAGGTCGTTTTTCTGCATGTATTTGAGAAAATTGACAAAGTTTTTATTATAACTGGTCCCGTGTTTCTGATCCACGTCATAGGTGACAATGGAAAGGGTGGAAAGACAGTCCAGACCCGTGCATCGCTGATGGCAGGTTCCCACCCAGCTTCCCAGTTTACGGTTCAGTTTGACTCTCGCAACCAGGTCCTCGATGGATTCCGGAGGCAGACAGAAGCGGTTCACGGGTTCGTCAATCAGGGGGCTATGAGTGATAACGAGATCCCGAAATTCATCAAGCTCGGCCACTTCATAAGTCGAGGCGGTTGATTCAATGCCTGCCCGAATCCGGGGATTATCCACAACATTCGTAATTTTTTCACCGAACATATAAACAACAGGGTTCATTTCCCGCAATGACTCGATATATTCCGCTTTGGTTTTCAGTCCCACTTATTATTCCTCCTTAATGATTCTAAAGTGTTGATTAAATATTGTCAGGCACGCAATGATGAATGTCTGCTCAGAATTCCAAGTTGTGTTTTTCTTCTATCATTTGCTTGTAACTTGAAACTATTTGCTCTTTGACGTTCGCAGTGTGTTTTGAAAGCAGTTTCCGGGCTTCTTTTATTTTTTTCGCTGCCACACAGTCATAAATTTTCTGGTGTTCCCGATTAAAGGCATTCAGCGAAGAGAAGGAGAGATAGCTGCCGCCGTATTTTAAAAAAAGCACATCGAAAATATTCTGAAGAATTCGTATTCGGTTATGTTTTTTTGACAGAGAGGCCAATGTCAGATGAAATTCTCTGTTTCTGAACAGTCTTTCCTTTGAATAAACATTTTTGGCCGCGGAACGATGGGCCTCAAGCGCTGATTTTAATTCCTCTAACCCTTCCTCATCCAAGTTTTCTATGACCGCCGGAATCAGCGAAGGCTCTAGCAGTTCACGAATCTCAAAAAGTTCCTCCAGCTCTTCCAGGCTACAGGGCGTGATATAATATCCGCAATTGGGTTTTCGGAATGCAAGCCCCTGAAATTCAAGCCAGCTTAAGGCTTGGATCACAGGGGTGGGACTCATGTCCAACCTTTCGGTAAGTTCCCGATAAACAATTTTCTGACCCGGGACAAGTTCTTTATGGTAAAGCATTTTCCGAATGGCATGATATGCTTTGTGACTCATATCTTCCAATCCGGCCCGGGCTTTTTTATCACTGCGTTGTTTCATTATTATAAAAACAGGTGTCAGGTGTTAGGTGTTAGGTGTTAGGTGTTAGGTGTTAGGTTGTTCGGCAATGGTTCCTTTGTTTTTCTTAACACCTAACACCTAACACCTAACACCTTTTTACAAACAAAAATTTAATTAAATTATAAATTGTATTTTTTATTAAATCTGAAGGGATGTCAAGTATTTTTTTAAATTCTTTCTGTTTTTCATCATTATTTTTTTATTTTTTATTTGCCATAGTTTTGAAAAAAAAATTAAACTTTAATGATTCTGACAAGTTATAAGATTAAGCTCAAAAAAATTATATTAATAATTTAAATTGATTAACGCTTTGACACTGTCAGAACAGAAAAAATATCGAATTATTGACTTGCGAAAATTTAATTAAATTGTTAATTACATCTTTAATTACATCTGAGGAACATTTGTCAAGAAATTTTTATAGCTTTCTCCAGGATGAATCGTCTGATCAGAATTTTTTTATTTTCTTGCTTGCGAAAATTTAATTAAATTGTTAATTGCATCCTTAATTATATCTGAGGGACATTTGTGAGTGGTGATTGGCCATTTGTTCTGACCTGCATATTTTGTTGTGAGGGGCCGATCATAACTGTTTAAGAAAAAAAACAGACTCAGCAGATCGAAAATGATCCTGAATCAGTTTCCGGGAATTGGAAAATCCGTCGGAAATGTCAAGGCGATATCAATCCTTGGCAAGCATTTTTGGAGCGTTTTCAGTCTGCTGAGTCTGTCTTAAAGAAATCGAATTTTTTCAGGCAATCTGATTTCTCGCCTGACAAACATCATCCGAAACCTATAGCGTTGTTCCCAAATAAGTAAGCCTTTCAGCCCGCTGTCATATGACGCGACGTGCGGCTCATAATGCCACAAAGATACAAAGGCACAAAGGGACACAAAGACCCTTCGTGAGCCTTCGCGCCTTCGTGTCTTTGTGGCATTATTTATTTAGGAACAACTCTTATGGATAAATTGGAGAAAAATCTTATCATCTGAATTTTAACGTAAGGAATTTGTTTATGAGATTACATGAATACGAAGCTGCAAGAGTCTTTGAATCGGTGGGTATCAAGGTTCCAAAACATAAGGTGGTCCAGACCCCGGAAGAGGCGTTGGAGGCTGCTGAAGAGATCGGTTACCCGCTGGTTCTGAAAGCCCAGGTGCTTGTGGGCGGAAGAGGTCTTGCCGGGGGCGTAAAAATCGCTTCAGACCCTGAGGAGCTTAAAACGCTTTCTGGAAAAATGACCGGTTCTGAGATCAAAGGCGTGCCAGTGGACAAAATAATGGTGACCGAAAAGGCAAACATTTCCGATGAGCTGTATGTGGCGGTCACGGTGGACGGATATTCCGGCAGACCGGTTGTCATTGCCAGTACCGAAGGCGGGGTCAATATAGAGGAAACCGCCAGAAAGACCCCTGAAAAGATTGTTTCAGTTCATGTGGATCCCCAGTTCGGTTTTTACCCGTTCCAGGCCAGAAGACTGCTGAGAAGGCTCGGACTGTCCGAGCGTCTGCTTCTCTCCTGTGCGGATGTGCTGGTCCGTTTGTATAAAGTTTTCAGCCAGCTTGAAGGTATTATCGTTGAGATCAATCCGCTGGCTGTGCTTGAAAACGGAGACTTGTGCGCGGTGGATGCCGTGTTGGAAGTTGACAACTCCGCACTGAAACGTATTGAGTATCCTTTGCCCAATTTTCTGGAACGTATTGACAACCCCCTTGAACGGCGGGGGAGACGGATCGGAGTCACATATGTGGATCTGGACGGAGATATCGGTCTCATCTCTTCCGGAGCAGGTCTGGGCATGGCGAGCATGGATATCATCGGCCAGAAACTTCGCCCTGCGAATTTTCTGGAAACCGGCGGCGGCATTACTGAAGAACTGCTCTACAAATGCATGGAACTTATCATGAGAAAAGAAAAACTCAGAGGGCTTTTCATCAATATTTACGGCGGAATCAACCCGATCCACGAGGGAGCCAAAGGGGTGGTCAGATATATCAAAGAACATGGCGTGACCATACCCATTGTGGCCAAGGCTCTGGGCAACCATCAGGAGGAAACCTGGGAAACCCTTGAGTCCGGCGGTGTCCATGTGATAACAGACGTGGCGACCGAAAAGGCCGTGGCGCGTCTGGTTGAACTGGTTGAGGCTAATGAGTAAGTTTCAATGCCGGTCCGCGCCTTTATTTTCAGGTGTCCCGCACACGGAGAAGGACCGACTATCCGCAAAATTCGCAATATTTCACCAGATAGGGAGAGTTACAATAATATGAGTATTCTTTTAGATGATTCAACCCGCGTGATTGTTCAGGGGATCACCGGGAATATCGGCAGGACCCAGACCCGTTGGATGCTGGATTACGGAACCAAGATTGTGGGCGGTGTCACTCCCGGCAAAGGCGGAACCCAGGTCGAGGGGCTTCCGGTTTTCGACAGCGTAGGAGAGGCGGTCAGGGAAACCGGAGCGACCGCTTCGGTCTTTTTTGTGCCTGCGCCTTTTGTGCTTGACGCGTTTTATGAAACCGTGGACGCGGGTGTCAGTTTTATTGTCATCGTGCCGGAGCATGTGCCGGTCCATGATGTGATGAAGATGCGTGCGTATATTAAAGACAAAGATGTTTTCACCTTGGGACCCACCACCCCGGGGATACTGGTTCCGGGCAAAGGCAAAATGGGGATTATGCCTGCGTCTCTCTTCTTTCCGGGAAGGGCGGGCATTATCTCGCGAAGCGGAACATTGTCTTATGAATTTGCCGGCATTCTTTCTGAAAAGAATATTGGTCAGAGTACTGTCGTGGGTATGGGAGCGGATCCCGTGGTGCTGACCAACCTCAAAGATATTCTCAAAAAATTCGAAGCCGATGACGAAACCGACGGGGTGATCGTCGTGGGAGAGGTTGGCGGAGAACAGGAAGAAAAAGCCGCAGAATTCATCAGAGATCATATGACAAAGCCTGTGGCCTCATATATTGCAGGCAGATTCAGCCCCAAGGGAAAACGCATGGGCCATGCCGGGGCTATTGTCAGAGGCTCGGCCGGAACATACGAGGGCAAATGCGAAGCCTTGAAAAACGTCGGTATTGAGGTGCTGAACAGCCCCATAGATGTGCTGGAATGGGCTGAAAAACACAATATCACCTGATGAATTTCTCGTTAAAGCTCAGGAGGCGGCAGACAGATTCAAAAGCCGCCTCTTAATGTAACTGGTTCTGACGGATTTTGTGGTCGTCGAATAAAAGACTTGCAAAATTCATCCGATGATATCTTCCTGATTATAACGGATTTAGGGGAGGGTCGACCAAGCCCTGTAAGGACGGCATATTTGTAGCAACAGGTTTGCAGACCCCGCCAAGCCCCGTGGGCGCGACATATTTGTAATAGCAAATCATGCTACGGATATGCCGCCCTCACGGGGCTTGGCCGGCCTGACATGATGAATGCTACAAATATACCGCCCTTACAGGGCTTGACCATCCCTCCCATAACTCCTTTATAATCAACAGAAAACCTTATGGTCTGGTATTTATATATCTTTTTTAAACAGTCTCCAAAACGAGACCGCTAGCCTGTATCCTCGTCTGATGCATTCGAGTATCCAGAACGGTATTTTCATCCCTGGTCTGCAAAATCTGACATAGAGCTTGTTGTAAAAATATTTCAGAATATCAAAATGGTAGCATCTTCCTGTTTTCATATAATCTGAAACATCTATCACATATCCTCTGCCGTTATAAATCAGAATGTTTTTGGCATGAAGATTTCGGGGGTTGAGTCCACACTCACGGGCATACGAGACCGCCTTCTCTATGTCAGACACAATCTGTTCCTGGATGAATATTCCTTTCAGCAGGCACTCGTAAACACTGGGACCCGGGATATATTGGAGCAAAAGATAATTCTCTCCGCTTCCGTAAAATTTCGGATAGAAAGAAGAGTCTCCCAGTTTACGATATACCTCCGATTCCCGGAGGGCAATATGTGTGCGGATATCTGAAAAGGTTTTTATGGCGATGTCAGGATAACTGTCATGCCGAAAAACAGCAGCGGAATTTCCGACCCCCGCACAATGCCAGCCATTTGGTTTGTTCTCCACCTGCACATAAGAGAACCAATGAGAATGCCTGAGTCTTATCTGTCTGATTTCTTGTATTAATTCTTTTATCAACATTTATATTTTTTTTAGGTGTCAGGTGTTAAGTGCCAAGTGTCCAATGTCAGGTGCGAGTATCTTAGTGCTTAATTCCATAAATAATGTCCGGTAAATTATATTTGCCACCAAGGCACAAAGGCACAAAGTCTCACGAAGTTTTTTTGTGTTTTCTTCGTGTCTTTGTGTCTTTGTGGCGAAGTAAGATTATTGTCATTCCGCCCGGACATTATTTATGGGATTCAGCACTTAGGGATTTCCCAAAAAATAAAATACCCGAAAATGCAGGGTGGGTTGCGCTTTGCTCCGCCCACCCTGCATGTCAGGAAATCAGGGGATTTTATTCGTTTGAAGTTCCCTTAGTTCTGAAATTCGTGTTTTTTCTGTCTGATTTATCCGAATTATTTTTTTGAAATTTTTAGTTTTATTCCTCTTAACACTTAACATGTGGCACTCTGATACCTATTTTTTATCAAAATTTACCGAAACAATTTTGGACACGCCTTTTTTTTCCATTGTAATTCCAAACAAGGTGTCGGCAAATTCCATGGTTTTCTTCTTATGTGTGATCACAATAATCTGAGACTGCTCTCCGATGATTCTCAGGAGTTCATTAAACCGAAACACATTGGCCTCATCCAGCGGTGCGTCAATTTCATCCATAATGCAGAACGAAGCCGGTTTGATTAAAAATATGGAGAAAATAAACGCAATAGCGGAAAGGGCTTTCTCACCGCCTGAGAGAAGACTCAGCCGGGTCAGCTTTTTTCCCGGGGGATGAACCATGAACTCCACGCCGGTCTCAAGGGGTTTGTTCGGATCCGTAAGGATAAGCTTTGCAGAACCGCCGTCAAACAGACGGGGAAAGACCTCGGCCATTTTCTCATTCACCAGATCAAAGGTTTTAAGAAACTGTTCCTGGGTGATCTTATTGATTTTTCTGATGACCTTGTGCAGATCATCCACAGCTTTAAGAAGGTCATCCCGCTGCTCACAAAGAAAGTCAAAGCGTTCTCTGAGCTGTCCGTACTCTTCTATGGCACCAAGATTGACATCCCCGATCTTTGAAAGCTTTTTTCTATAATCGGAGAGTTCTGCTTCCATCTGATCAGCAGAGATTTGAGGCTTATCTTTGCCCACAAGCTCCGGTCTGAACTGACTCAGTTGCTGCTGATAGCGTTCTTCCACCTGATTGGCGACATTTTCCCGTTTGATCTGACGCTGGGATTGTTCAATCTCAAGCATTCGGATTTTCTGTAAAATATCTTCACGTTTATTTTTTATCTCAGAAATGGAACTGTCATTCTCCCTCAGTCTGGCATCAATGGCCTCATAATCCGCCTCATTGCTTTCAAGGGTTTGCTCGAGGCTTTTCATAGTTTCATACATGGCGGACAGGGTTTGCTCATATTCTGTTATTTTTTCCTTTGAAGAGACCTGCTTTTGCTCCTTCAGCTCAATATCCCGGGTCAACTGCCCAAGCCGTGTGATGCCGTCTTCCCAGAACTGTTTCAGACGGCGTAATGAATTATTGCTGTTTTCCAATCGCGCGTTGAGAGTGGTCAGTTCAAGCTTGAGATCAACAATTTTCTGATTAAACGCCTCCATTTCAGCAGACACGGAACTGATTTTTTCCGAAGTTTCCGCGACCTGGGTCTGCCCTGCTTTCACATCATTTTCAACTTCTGCCAATACTTTGTTATATTTTTCAATTTCCTCATCAATGCCATTTTCCTCATCTGCAAGCTGTTCCTGTTCTATACGGACCATTTCAAGATGTCGCCGGGCATGTTTTAACTCCTCTGTTACTTTGTAAAAATCCCTTTCCGCCTCGGTTTCATCCTCCGTGGTTCTGTTTTTTTGCTCAATCAGCTTTTGCAGATCGCTTTCAATGGTCCGAACCTCGGATTCTATATGTTTTTGTTTGCCCCGGTCTGACTCCAGTTTTTCATCCAGCGCCGCGACCTGTCCTTCCAATGCCCTTAATTCATGCTTTTTTGCAAGAATACCGGATAAATTCTCCTGACTGCCGCCCACCATAAACCCCTCATGGGAAATCATATCGCCATTTTTGGTGACGAAGGTATGAAACCTTCCATTGTTGTTTGACAGTTCCAGAGCTTCCTGCATGTTTTCGGTGACAAGCACATGACCCAAAAGGGCCTCGGCGATTTTTTCAAAACCGCCTTTTATGGAAACATGATTCAGCAGACGGTCCGAGTTTCGAGTTTCGAGTTTCGAGTTTTCAGTTCTGACAGATGAAACCGGGATAAACCCGCTGCGTCCTGCGCCTTTGGATTGGAGGTAGTCTATGGCTTCAACGCCTGTTTCCTGATTTTTTATAAGAATGTATTGCAGGGATTCTCCTAAAACAGCTTCCAAAGGCGTTTCAAATGACGCTTCCGGCTCAATGATATCGGCCATCAGCCCCATAATATCCGAGTTTCCGGTTTCGAGTTGCATAATGGCTTTGACACCGCCTTTATACCACTCGAAATTGTCCTCCATTTTTTTCAGCGTTGAATATTTTGATTTTGCCCGGGTTCGCTCAAGTTCCAGAGATTGTACAAGCCTGACATGCTCCCCGAGGGCTTTGCTTTTTTCATCAAGCTGTGATCTTGTGGTCGAAATCTCCTGTTTCAGTTCCTCGATTTCCTGCCTGCATAATTCCAGTTCTTCTCTGGCCTCGGTCTCTTTTTTCTGGTATTCTGCAACTTTTTTGCCAGCGACCGCTTCTTCCTCATCTGTCCGCTTTAATCGCCTTTTAAGACTGTCCTTGTTGTTCGAGGCATTCTGATAGATGTTTTTATATTTGGCTTCCTGTGCCACCAGATTCATGAGATTGGTTTTACAGGTCTCAAGTTCCTGATTTAAGTTCGCCAGCCGTTCCCGGATACTTTCCGAGTCCCGGCGTTCTTTGCTGAGAACGGATTTTATTTCCTCTGTTTTTTCCTTTAAACCGATATGTTCCGTTTCTGTCTGCGCCACTTCGGACGTTATATTCTCGTTCTTTTCCTCAAGTTCCTTGTGCGCGGACCGAAGTTCCTCAGCCTCACCCGAGAGCCTTTCCACGTCTTTATGAAGATGGGCAAGATCATTTTCCAGTTTGTCAACATTGCGCTGTGTTTCGAATTTACTGGCTTTCTGAGCCGAAATTTCCTCATTTTTCTGCCAGCGTTTCAGCTTGATATCCTCAACTGCGGCATCCAGTTGTTTTATTTTTGACACATGCTGAATATCCGAGTCTTTAAGTTCTCTTAACAGGGCAGATGTCTCCTCAAGCTGGCGGGTGTAGTCATCATAATAATGAAGTGCGAGAAGGACATCTAATTTTTTAATGTGTTCTTGATATGTTTTGTATTGTTCCGCCTTCTTTGCCTGACGTTTCACACTGTTCATCTGACGTTCAACTTCGGTAATCACGTCTTTGACACGCAAAAGATTCTGATTGGTGGCGTCAACTTTCCGGAGCGCCTCTTTCTTACGCTGCTTATATCGCGTAATTCCTGCGGCTTCCTCAATGAAAAACCGCCGTTCATCAGGTCCCGCGTCCGTGATTGCACCGATATTTCCCTGTTGAATCACCGCGTAGGATTTTGCGCCCATGCCGCTGCCTAAAAAAATGTTTGTAATGTCTTTCAGACGGCAGGGCTGTTTGTTGATGAGATAGGCACTCTCACCGGACCTGTAAAGCCGCCGTGTGATCATGATCTCGGTAAAATCTTTCAGCTCTTCAGGCGCGCTGCCATTGTCATTTTCCAGGACCAGAGAAACCTCTGCCATGTTCAGAGGCGGTCTCCCGTTTGTGCCTGCAAAAATAACATCTTCCATGGACTTTCCTCTGAGCTGTTTTACGCTTTGTTCTCCCATGGCCCATCGCAACGCATCAACGATATTGCTTTTACCGCAGCCGTTCGGTCCTACAACTGCGCAAATACCGGGGGGAAATTGAATGCTGGATTTGTCGCAGAATGATTTAAATCCCGTGATTTGCAGTTTTTTAAGTTTCATGCGTCAAAAACTCCTGTAATTTTTACTCGTTCCCAGGCTCTGCCTGGGAATGCATACCCCAAGGCGTGGCACTTCATGTAAGTCATGCGTCGTATCAATGACGAGACTCAAGGCTCTCTGTCTTGTGTGACATCTCAAATAAATCCTCGCTGTACAATGATACACGAGGCGGAGCCTCGGGTATGCGTTCCCAGGCGGAGCCTGGGAACCAGTAAAAAAGGCTCTGCCTTGCGTGGCAGTTCATGTAAGTCATGCGTCGTATCAATGACGAGACTCAAGGCTCTCTGTCTTGTGTGACATCTCAAATAAATCCTCGCTGTACAATGATACACGAGGCGGAGCCTCGGGTATGCGTTCCCAGGCGGAGCCTGGGAACCAGTAAAAAAGGCTCTGCCTTGCGTGGCAGTTCATGTAAGTCATGCGTCGTATCAATGACGAGACTCAAGGCTCTCTGTCTTGTGTGACATCTCAAATAAATCCTCGCTGTACAATGATACACGAGGCGGAGCCTCGGGTATGCGTTCCCAGGCGGAGCCTGGGAACCAGTAAAAAAGGCTCTGCCTTGCGTGGCAGTTCATGTAAGTCATGCGTCGTATCAATGACGAGACTCAAGGCTCTCTGTCTTGTGTGACATCTCAAATAAATCCTCGCTGTACGATGATACACGAGGCGGAGCCTCGGGTATGCGTTCCCAGGCGGAGCCTGGGAACCAGTAAAAAAAAATTTCCTTCATTATCTGGCTATATCTTCAAAAAGAATTTTATTTTTTGCGGAGACGGAAGAAAGCTTCTTGGAAAGGCGTTTTTCGAAAATAAAGGGCAGAGCCATTGTTGGCTCCGCCAGTCAGACAAAATCATGAATCCTCACCGAAAATAACTTTTCTGAGGTCTCTTATATCCTGTAAAATGTATCTGTAGTTACTGTTCTGGGATTTTTGTGAGGGTTGTTTGTCCATATAATCTCTGGCCATATCCTGGCCGGATTTGGCAACTCTTTCAATGTTGTTTATGATATCCCTGACTTTTTCCTTATCCATATTCACCTCCGTCAGTCTGTGGCGGACAAGGCGCAGCCTGGCCCGCGGTTTAACGACTTCATCAGATTTCAGCGGGTTCTGTCACGCTTCTCCCACTTTGTCTTTGTTCTGTCACATATTTGAATTATTATCAGCCATTTTGTCAATAATGTTATCAAAAAAAATATCTGATATTTTTTCCCATTTTTTATTATTTGTAAAATTAATATAAATGGCATTGAGCTGTTTCTCATATTTCCTTAACAGACTGGTATCCATTTGTTTTATTATAAGAATAGCGTTATTGACGCCTTCTGTGTTTCTTGGATCCGTATTTTTAAAATGCTCCAGATAAAATTTTAAAATGCTTTCGTGATCAGCCCACGCCAACACCGACCGATGCTTCCCCGCATCATTCAGAATACCCTGTGACGCTCTTTTTCTTACGGTATCAGCCGAACAAACAGCGCCAGTTAAATATGCCGCCATTTTTAAATCATCATTGGGCATTTTGTCAAGCATGTCAAAATAATATAATAAGGTCTCCTGCCATTTTAAAGGCGACGAAAGAACGCTGCTATTATATATTTTATAAATATAAGGGCTGTAACCCTTCCATGTCGCGGGTTCCAATTCCAGCAGTTTTAAAATAAGCGTGGCATTGCGGACGCCATTCTTATTATTTTTTGCAATCAGATATTCCAACTGGTTAAGATAAAATCTTAAAATGCTTTCATGATCCGTGTGATCCAGTACTTTTTTTTCTTCGATAATCTGGGTAAGTGATCCTTCCCTTATGGAATCCACCGGAGAAATGGTATCCGCTAAAAATGCTTTCATTCTGATAGGGTTCACTTCGCCTTTTAACATATCCATTTCGTTTCTTGATGCTTCGTTTATTTCAGTCAGGTTTCTCTCTAACCGATTCAGACGCCCCTTTATTTCTTTTATCTCTTTTTGAAGAGATTGGGTACATCCGCTCAGGAGAATTGCCGTTATGAATGTTAATAATATCATCTGAATGAAATGTCTGACCATTTATTTTGTTCTCCTTTTGATAAAAAAACAGATGGTGTTCTCTCCCTTCGACAGGCTCAGGGAACGCCGTGTGGCCAGGGAACGCCGTGTGGCCAGGGAATGCCGCGTGATCAGGGAACGCCGTGTGGCCGGGGAACGCCGTGTGGCCGGGGAACGCCGTGTAGCCGGGGAACGCCGTGTGATCAGGGAATGCCGCGTGATCAGGGAACGCAGCGCACCCTGAGCTTGTCGAAGGGTGATCTTCGGACAGCCTATTCCGGAACACCTGTATTCTGTAATATGGCATGGCTGAAATATTGCCAAACTGCAAGTTTGGCACTCCGGAGCGACAGAAATTTTTTGAAAATGCGAATCCGTCGAAGTCAGCGGATCGAAAAGTTTTCGGGCCGTCACAGGACAAAAAAACAGACAGCGAAGAAACCCGGCTTTTTCCGGCGGGAAAGGTGCCTCATCCGGTAAAAAAGCCGGGTTTCTTTGCTGTCCCGAACACAGCCCGGACACTTTTCGATCTACTGAAAATCATAAGAAAACTGCGCCCACCACTCCCGCCCCTGTGAAGGAAAATCATCAGGATAAGTGCCTGCAGGTGCTGGATAGCGGATATCCTTGTCAAACAGGTTTCTGATCCCGGTACGCAAGGTCATCCCCCGGGTAAACACGTTAAGGAAGTTCAGCGTAAAATCCGTTGTATCATAGGCTTTCAGATCATCTCTGCCATCAGCAGGCCCCCGGCTTCGCTTTCCGACATAGTGGTATTGAAGAGACAGAACACTGTCCTCCCACAGATGATATGCCACGCCGATATTCCCCATCCATTTTGCCGCTCCCTCAACTGCTTCTCCGGTATCTGTATCCTCTGTGTCTGCAAACGAAATATTCCCATCCAGCCTGAGCGCATCTCTCATTATTTGCTGAAATTCAAATTCAAAGCCCTTCATCCTGATATCGCCGCCATTTACATACTGTATATGACCGTCAGACTGAACAGAACTTGAAGCAGGATGTTCTATGTTATCCGTCAGTTTTGAATAAAACAAGGTCATACGGACAGTGGTTTTCTCATTTCTGAAGATATAACCGAATTCAGAAGTATGGATATGTTCCGAATCCAAATCCGGGTTCCCTGCTATTATCGTGTTACGCTGGCTGTATAATTCTGTGAATGTGGGCGGTCGGAAGGCTTCCGCATACTGGACTTTAAAAAATTGATGATCTGTCAGACGCCAGACTAGGGATCCCCGCGGCGTCAGATGTTCGCCCACGTTATCAGAATATTTATCATACCGCAGCCCCAGAGTGATCGTGAAATCGTTTGCAATATCAAACATATCCTCCGCATAAAGACTGCGAATTTCTCTTTTCTGCCCTTCAGGAATAAACGCTTGGTCTCCCT
This sequence comes from Desulfonema magnum, assembly GCF_017377395.1. GTDB lineage: Bacteria > Desulfobacterota > Desulfobacteria > Desulfobacterales > 4be13 > Desulfonema_C > Desulfonema_C magnum. The sequence goes on from NZ_CP061800.1 coordinate 4,516,738, forward strand.
GGTAGCGTTCCATCACCTTCTCTCCGGTCCGTTCATTGCTGTCTGTCCAGACATCCTGTATTTCGATGTCTGAGTATTTCAGCCCTAACAGAAAGGTATTTTTTAAAAGAAACCGGTTATTGCAAATCATCTCGGCTCCTGTGTAAAATTCTCTCTCTTCGTACCGTGAGCCGGCAATGGCTCCTTCCGGAGGATACAAGGCCACGGGTATCCCCACTGACCTGTCAAGATTGTTTTTATATCTCCGCCAACCTAACTTTAACTCGGTTTTCAATCCCTCGGAAAAATTAAGTTGCTGCCTGGCTTCGACGGCCCAGTGTTCATGGGTCTGCAATATCTGATCATCTTCCGGCGGAAGAAAATAAAGAAAACCGAAATAATCACCTCTCCCGTTTAACGCATACTGGCCTGATAATGAAAAGTCCTTATAGTCCAATGTCAGATTCATCAGACCGCTTTCCAGGGCATCATTAAAAGGAGCGGAAGCATATGAAAACTCACCGAATCCCATAGGATAAAGCTTGTCCTCACCGGATTCAGTATCAGAGCGGTCAGATTTCCAGCCGGAAAGATTGAGATTCAGGCTGAAGTCTTTTTCCGGGAGCGTATAACTGAGGATTCCGCCGCCGCCGTAACGGTCGTGGCTGGTATAATATCCGTGAATCTGATGAACACCTTTGCGGGTCGTCACAGCCACAACCCCGGCATAAGCATACTCACCATAGATGACAGACCCGGGACCCCGGATAATCTCTATTCTGTCAATTTGTTCCACAGGCATATTGTAAAGCACATAGCCCGCGGCGCTCATACTGTCATTCAGGCTGATGCCGTCCAGCAGAATTTTCAGGTTTCCTGAGAAAAATGCGCCGCCAACTCCCCGAACAGAAACCTGTTCAAGACCGACATTGTTCAGCGAAACATTCAGTCCCGGAACCAGTTCCAGGGCCTCAAAAACGGTTCGGACTCCCCGGACTTCCAAGTCAGGGCCAAAGAGTACCGTGACCATTCCGGGAACAAGTTCCGCGTCCATTTCAGTCCTGGTGGCAATCTCTGTCATGACAACAGATTCCGCGTGAAGCCATTTCAGTTCGTCTTCAAGCTCCGCGTCGGCAATCTGCATTGCTGACAAAAAATCATTCTGAGCAAGCCCGTGACTTGCGCTGATGATGGCAAAAAAAAATAACATCCAAATACTAAATATGAATTGAGTGAGCTTCATAAACGGTTACCTTGTTATTCCGACGTGTTTGTCTCGCTCGATGATCAAATTCTTTGACCTGATTCGAACAAAAAGCCTGTCGTTCCTGCTTTCTCAGGAATGACAAAAAAATTTGGTCATTGACTTTCATCAGATAAAAAATCAGGAAAATTTAAGCAATCGCTCTCTAAATTCAATTCTGAAATATTAAGCCCGATTTTCTCAGCAGTTTCAAAATTAACATGCCACTTATAAATCTGATTACAATACATGGGTAACTGACGAGGCTTTGCTCCGTTCAGGATTTTTGCTGCTGTTTCAGCATAAAACTTACCCACACGATTAAAATCTACAAAGGTGATTGTCATGAGAAAACCTTTTTTTACTTCGTCAGGACCCGCCTGAGAGAACGTGGGAATACGCTGAGAATTAACAATTTTCACCAACTCAGGCACAGTGTTTTTGTTTATACCTGATTGCAATGTAACATAAATGGCATCTGCTTTTTTCGCCAGTGTCCGGAAGCACGCTTTTACATTTTCTTCATCAGCTTTCGGTTCCATACCGCTTTTGATATGACAAGGAATAAGCTCAAATCCTCGTTCTTTTGCAAGCTTCTTTATCGTGGAAATTGCCGCGTAACTTCTGCCGTCAACTGTATTTTTATATGCCACGCCCAATTTTTTGAATTTTATAATGTCATAAAAAACTCGGATCTGCCGTTCATGGCGAAACGGGTCAACCCGGACGTGCAAATGTTCATAGCCGGAATCATCAACGCTTTTAATGATACCGGCTGCGACTGGGTCGGAACACGACATCAGCATCGCAGGTGTTTTGTGCTTATTATTAGCGATATCCTGTCCTGCCCAGGTTCCCATGATAAACATCAGATCAATATCTTTCCTGTTCAGGCGGCCGATGATCTCCGAAGTCATTTTTTTCCTGATGGCCGCATCCCATTTTGCGCTGTAGTGAAAGTCACTGACAAACCGGAGATATTTACTTTTTGCTTTTGTTTCCAGCCATTCCCAGAGTTCCCTGGTCTGAATACCTTTCTGTTGCGGAATTTCGCAAGGTTCGATCCACCCGAGTTCCATCAGCCCTTTCAGTGTTGTAATGAGATTTTTCTGATAATTAATATACTCACCGCCTTCATAATAGCCGATCCGCCACCTGGCCCCGTTGTTCAGCTTAGGTTCGGTACTCCGATCCGATGCCGATGCCGACGAAAAAAATGCAAAACATATCCATATAATTACAAGTGCCTGCTTTGTGATGCTGATTCTCATTGTTGATCCCCTTTTTTATTTCCTTCTTTTTCAAAAAGTTACAAACATACGGAGTCCGGCGTTGAGACCTTTGCTGTGCCCTCCTTCTGTGGAAACAGCGCCCGGCCATGCTTCCACATATTGTTCATCAAAAAGGTTATCCGCAAACAAGGTGACAGTAAAAAGACTTTCGCCCACAGCAACTCTTCTGGACAAAGAAATATCTGCCACCTGATAACTCTCAGCCCTGATATAATTCTTCGCGGGATCACCAAGTATATTATGGGACACTCCCCGGACAGTCAGATTTGCAGCCCATCGCTGCTGGTCATCATAAGAGAGTCCTGTGGTCCACTGATGACTGGGAACTCTGGCAATATCTTTGTCTGTCTCTTCATCTTTTCCTATAATCACTGAGAAAGTGGCAAAAGTACGCACAGTTGAAGACATCTTCCATGACCAGTCCGTCTCCGCTCCCCAAATGGTTAATCCTTGTGTGTTTGTATAAACCTTTTCCAAATTTGTATCAATATAATCCTTAGTAAAGGTATAAAACGCACAGATATCCCAGTGGATCCGATCCTGAAAAAATCTGTTCTTACTTCCCAATTCAAACTGCCAGGTTTTCTCCGGCTTCAGATCATCGGAACCTGACTTTCCGAAGACTTTTACGAATCGCTCGTTGAAGTTGGGAGAACGAAAGCCCCGGCCTGCCACGCCGTAAAGAGAATGATCATTATGGATGTGATACAGAGCAGCGAGTTTCCCGCTAACAAAGCAGCCTGATTCGGAGTCGTAATCATAGCGGATTCCGGGAATAACACTGAACTTATTCTGCCAGACATATTCTGCCTGGAAATAAGCTCCGTAATCCTGAATGTGTTTGCGAGGGTAGCCAAAAGATCTGACCTCTTCGCCGCTGCGGTAAGAAACTTGCAATTCTGAAGTATCAGCCCTGAAATCCGCGCCAAAAACCAGTTTCAAAGCATCCGAGTATCTGAAGCGGTTTTGAAATTCCCCGCCGGTCGTGAATGATAAAAGATCATAAAAAAAAGGCTGGGAAGTTGTATCTCCTGGAAATCTGAAGGTCTCAGTGGCATCCTGTACCTCCTCAAACCGGTTATGATAAAGCCGTAAGAGGTAGTCATACCGCTCGGTCGGAGAACTGGCCAGGGAAAGCACAGTATGGAGTATCCGGTCATCAAGATCGTCATTCATTCCCAAAATATCTTTCTTGTCTCTGGTATAAAAGCCGGAGAACGAAAGACCGGCAGGCATATCCATATGCCAGGAGAACTGTGCCCGCTCCTGGTCCAATTCATCACTGAAAAGCCCGGTCCGGGACTGAGGCCCGAGAAAAATCGGGGTGACTTGCCAGTTCTGACGGTATCCCTCATCACTCAGCATTTCCGCAGATAAATGATATGATACTGCCCCGGTCTGCCCGGAATGGGATGTCATGCCGGTGACAGCAATGCTCTTGTCAGACGATTCATCAATATTCTCACATGCGGAGACCTGAATCGCCATATTCGTATTGCTTCCCTGTCCGCTCTCATTTTTCTGCTTACCTTTCTTTGTGACAATATTGATCACTCCTCCGAAAGCGTTGGCACCGTACAAAGTGGAAAATGTTCCCTTTATCACCTCTGCCCGCTCGATATTTGCCATGGGCAGCCAACTGAGATCAACACCGCCGCCATGAGGCTGGAAAAAAGGAGTGCCGTCAATAGTTATCAGGGTCGCTGCTGAGAAAAAATTGTCATTTAATCCTCTCATACTCACCCTGTACCACGGACTGTCTCCGTGATTTCTGTAAACTGTGACTCCGGGAACCGTTCGCAGCAGTTCCGGAATATTGGTCTTTGTCTGGGCGGAAATGTCGCTCATATCCAGCACCGACACCGTAGCCGGGACATCCATAAGCCGCTGTTCATACTTGGATACTCCCACCACGACGGTTTCGGCTTCTGCCCGGACCCACTTTAATTCCTCATCCAGTTCCGCTTCTGCTTCCTCAAATTCTGATAATTTGTCATCTTCCTGCTGAACAATGAGATGACCTTGGGAGAAAACCGGATTTATATTAACAATGACAAAAGCAATCACGATAAGAACAGTGACAAGAGTCTTCACAAAATCTCCTTTATGATTCAATGGGGTTACGCTGAAAAACAACACAGGATGAAACATGAGACTAAGAGCCAGCTCACTCAGCTGAATTTAACTTTGAATACTGACATGGAAGCAGTCAGTTCTTCTGCGCTGGAGGCATTTCCGCGGGTTACGACGTTCATTTCATCCACGGCTTTGTTTATTGCCTCTATTCTTTTGTTCTGTTCATTGGAATCTGCGGAGATATTACTGAGCAGTTCTGCAACATTGGCCGCATTCGCAGCCACCTCCCTGAATCCTTCATCGGTCTGGCTGACGAGTTCCAAACCTTCGTTCACTTTTCTGACCGTCCCCTCAATCAGCTTTGCTGTGCTTCTGGCCGCATCTGCCGAGCGCATGGCCAGATTTCTGACCTCACTGGCAACCACTGCAAATCCGACCCCGGCTTCGCCCGCCCGGGCAGCTTCAACAGCCGCGTTCAGTGCCAGGAGATTGGTCTGAAACGCTATTTCATCAATAATTTTAATAATTTTAAAGGTTTCCTCCCCGGCTTTGGAAATTTCGTTCATGGAAATAAGCAACTGGGCCATGGAATCGTTTGCTCTGCTCACGACCTGATTGGTTTCATTCATAAAACCATCTGCCAGCTTGGCATTTTTCGCATTCTGCCGGATGATGGAAGACATTTCATTCAGCAAAGCAGATGTTTTTTCCAATGATGCGGCCTGTTCAAAAGTTGCCCCCGACAAGGTCTGTGATGTGGAAATATTTTTTCTGATAATTTCACTCAGACTTATCACCATGTTGTTCATGGCCTCGGTCAGAATTCCGATTTCATCTTTTCTGGCAATATCAAGGGTTTGTCTGAAATCACCTTTGGAAATCTGCCGGGCCGAGTCTGTAAGCCGAATAATCGGACTCGAAATCTTTGTTGAGAGGATAAAAACAATGACAAAACAAATCATCATAAATATTGATGATGCAACAATGGCTTTGCCAATCATTCTGTTTGTTTCATTTTGGATCTGGTTTCTGGAAAATTCTATTTCTTTATCAAGATGTTTCAGGGTGTAAATCAGCCTTAAAACGCCCCAGGGTTCCGTGCTGATTTGAATGGTATTTACAATTTCAATAACAGATTCATTTCCTTCTTTATATTCCGTTACAACCTTATCTTTCTGAGCCAGGGCATAGCGATCTCTTTCACTGGTCAGATCGCTTTGAGTCAGCTCAGGGTTCAGCGTATGAATAAAAATCGTACCGGAGGTATCTGTAAGAACAGCGTATTTAATATCCTTGTTATTATCAGCTCTGTCTTTGATGGTTTCCATCCCTCCTGAAAAATTAAAACTTGCAATGTCATTTTCCACCTGTTGGGCCAGGTTTGCAGCAAAAGTTTTTCCTCGCTCTATGAGGTTTTCCTTCATAAGGGCAATTCTTTTGTCCAGTTCATGTTCCAACATCTTTTTTTGCGAAGAAATCTGAGTATAGGTTAATATTGCCACCAAGGCGATCATCAGGATTGTCATAATGAACATTAACTTCCATTTGATACTCCACCTGACACCGGTTTTATCTTTTGACGATTTCTGCATCATTTGAATCAAACTCCTTTATTTGGTAAGAACTTGGGATTTAGGAAATGAGAAGTTTGCCATTTTCAATTCTTAGCCTTAACCTTGAACAGATTAAGTGGCTGGCCAGAAGTTTGCCGGTATTTTATCGGCGATGTCTTATGATAATTCTGAATCTGATTCTGGGAAATATATGGCCAGCTACTTAGCAAAGACTCCTGAAATTTTAAGAACAAGACCAAAATAAATTTTTCAAAAATTTCACCTCATTTTTCTCTCACCGGCAGGAGAAATATGGGTAATTTCGTTTTTTAAAGAGAGAAACAGTTCGTCTGCCACAGTTTATCAAGGAAGAAAATAACCCTGACTTTTGTTTAATTGTTTTAGCGAAATAAGTCAATGGGCCAGAATAAGTATTTGAAGACAAAAAATTTCTGTCTCAGAATCGCTTTATTTTTTTATTTTTCAATAACAGATAATAAATTTCTGTTTTTAATAAATATATCTTGATTTCCGATGTTCACGGGCAGGTTTGCAAAAATTTTTCCAGCCTGCCTGAGGATTCTGACATATTTTTCCAGTCAAAGCCAATTCTGAAATTTTTATGAAAGGTGATGTTTGCATGGTATCTTTATCTCTGTAACGGGTTTAATCTGGCATATCTGAAAGTTGGGAAAAAGTAATCCTGTTCCTTTTTAAAAGCTTAAAATTAAATTCATAATCTATTTTTTACTCAGAATCAACATTTTTCAGTTTTATAATCCTTTTACTATGAAAACAAATTGTTATAATCCGGGGTGACAAGCTGCCAGTTCGTAGTTCCGCGTTTAGGCGGTCTCACACCCATAAGCATAAAGCTGAGGTCACAACTCATTATTTTTATACCAATTGCGAAAACTATCCCGTCCGTCTCCGGCTTCTGAGAGTTCAGCCCCCAATGGTGAAAGCATATTCCTGAAAACAGCACGATTTTCCGGGTTGTCATCCACAATCAGAATTTTGGGAGGAATTCCCCTCATCCCAATGACTTCCTGTTTTGTTTCACAGAGCATCTCAGGGCCGGGTACTTCGGACAGTTCCAGATCAAACCGGAATGTGCTGCCAGTTCCCGGTCTGCTTTCCGCATCCAGGTTTCCTCCCATAAGCGATACCAGATTGTGGCTGACGGACAGCCCCAGACCGGTTCCCTCTGCCCGTTTTTCCCGGGTGCCTGTCTGATGAAAGGGGTCGAATATCTTTTCCAGTTCTTCCGAGGAAATACCGGTGCCAGTATCTCTGACCGTGAAACATATCCTGCCGTTGTCCGTTTCTCTGACTTCCAGCGCAATTTCTCCTTTGTCTGTAAATTTGATGGCATTGCCCAGCAGGTTCATTTTCCGCGGCCTCTGCCATGTGGCGAAGGGGGCTTCCGATAATTCTTAATCCTAAAAACATTACGATAAACCACAGCGCGAGGGTTTTGACAAATAAGTTGACAAGAATCAGAAAAAAACCGTATTTCAGTCTTTCAATGACATGTCTGTGGCTTGAATAGATGATACACTTTCCGAGAATATGTTTTTTTTCTCGCCACTGATATTCAATGGGAAATTCATAATCAAACAGAGAGGAAAAAAACAGTTTGTCATATTCAGAGGATTCCCCGAGGTGGTCAATGCGAATCCGGCCTGCTTTTTCATCAGGAATCGTGCCAACAGCCTGTTTGCGATACCCGTTTGTGTCTCTGATAACAATCCCCTCAATAACGGAGATTTCCAGCATTCCGATAAGAATCGAATGAAGCAGTTCATTATTATAAGTCCATACAGACTCTGAAATCCCGGGTCCGAAACTGTCGGGCAATGCCTGAATTTCATGGAAAATGGAATTTTTCACATGGTAATATTCCAATATCACCTGAATTCCGGTAACAAACAGCGTTACGATCAGGTAGCATCCGAATACGACTTTCATCAGATGGGTTACAACGGAATGACGAAGGCTGATGGTCGCTTTCATATTCAAATTTCCGAAAGGAGTGTTAGGCTAAAATTTTATTTCAGCTCTCCGGAAAAGCTTGGGAGGAACTCTGAAATAAAATTTCGACAGGTGCTAAAATTTTATTTCAGCACTTCGGAGAGCGATAAATCGGAGGTTTCTTATTCTAAAATAAAGGTTCGCTTTTTTAATGTTTCTGTGATCTTCTCCTGAACCTTCCGAATCCGTCCTGTTTTTTCCATTTTTTTTAACACAGATTCCAGTCTGGGAATCAAGGCCTTGTTTTTCTTATGCAGATAGTGAAATACCGGGTGTATCTCCAGCGGCGGGTTTAATATGGTAATTCCTCTGACACCGGTTTTTTTAAGAGTCCCCAGTCCCGTGATGACCGAGTTCACGACAATATCCAGCCTGTCATTATCCAGCATCATACTACCGGACGAAAAATTCGTAATCTTTGTTAAATTATTCAAAATCAGATAGTTAAACGAATCGAACATTTATACCCAATTTAATAATTTCAATAGGTTATAATTTTTTGTCCGGTAGTATGATCCAGCATATAATAAATCTGTTGCGTTTCTGTGGCCATAAAGCGGTTCATCCCTTTTGTATTGTTCTCGGAATATTGAGACCCTCTGAGAATTCCGATTTTATAGGGCGTTAAACTCTCCCATCCCTCGGGGACAAATTTTTTTGATTTGGTAAAAACAACAATTTCAGAGTACCAGATCGGAACTGGCAGCATCACCAAATTGGGATATTTCGAGCTGATCCCCTTTATTCGGTAAAGTTCCCCGTCTGTTTCACTCAAATTGGACAACTGAATGGCTCTTTCCCCTGATACCTTTACGATTTCCAAACCAATACCTGCTTTTTTATATGCCTCTCGGAGAACAGCCTCAACCTGATCTGAAAACGGGTCATTTGCAAATGTGGATATCACCAGCTTCGGAAAATCCGAAAGCATGCAGGACAGTTTTTCAGATTGTCCGAAAAAACAATTTGAAAAATTGTTTTACATCCGAACAGCCCGTCATAATCTGTGCGGTCGGGCACCAGAATGACAAAAGGGGATCAATATATTCCGATGCCCAATAACGCACTGAGGCGCTGTCTTTCCGAAAAACTCTATGCAACGTATTGTATTTCGGACGCGATGTCAACAATCAGGTAGCAAGCCTTTAATCTTTTTTTATTACTGAAAAACAGGAAAAACAGAAGTTCTGCAAAAGCAGGAAACAGGAAACCATCAGAAATATATTGATATGTCCAGGTGAATGACAGGTGTTTTCCGGTCAGAGAACATGGTTTTTAAGGCAAGGTCTCCTGCTTCCCGTCCGCAAAGTGAGAAGAATAATTTGGTGGTGTTCTAAAACTGGACATGAGCCGATATTTCCTAAATTTATTCAAATTGTTAAAGATTTTAGCTCCAGTTTTGGAACACTACCGAATATTTGAGCGGATCGCTCCGTTTTTCTGACTTTTTACGAAATCATTATTCTTTATTGTTGAAAAAAAAAATAAATTATGCGATCTAAATTCAGCAGACCGAAAAGCCATTAAGAATCCTGCTTCCAGCCAGCTTCGAATTGGCAAAACCGAAGCATGTCTTCCGGGTTTCTCAATCCGGTCAAAGCGGATCAGAGGTTTTGCAGAGAATAATAACTTTAATAAAAAATGAGGTGAAATCAATGAATTGTATTTCGGTAAAATGGACAAATGCGATTATATCTGTTGTTGTTGCGTTATTTGTAACCTCTGTAGCGTGGGGAACAGAACTCAGCATTCCTGCTCTTGAAGCAAGACCGGGGGAGTCCGTCAGTATTCCGATTATGCTTGATCTTGTGGATAACCTGGCAGGCATCAAACTGGTGATGAAGTATGATACTGAAATTCTTATATTTAAAAAAGCTTTTAAGACAAAACAGACCTCATCCCTCATGCACATTGTAAATAGTAAAAAGCCCGGAACGGTGATTGCTGTCATGGCAGGTGCCAGGGGAATTAAAGGAAAGAATTTTCCGATCCTTTTATTTAAATTTGAAATAAAAAAGGACTTGAAAAGCAGTCTTTCCACTAAAATGGAAATCCGCGAAATCGAAATGATGACGGACCAGTTGAAGGATATTAAATGCAGTATCAAGGTGAATCCTCTGGCGATCTCGGCTAAGAAAACTGAAAAGCCGGAGCAACCTGTTGAGAAGCCAAAAGAATCTGCTGAAAAGTCAATGCAAAATGTTAAAAAACCGGCCCAGGATGTTGAGAAATCGGCCCCGGATGCTATTAAAAAACCAGACCAGGATGTTGAGAAACCGGCCCAGGATGCTATTAAAAAACCGGACCAGGATATTGAGAAGCCGGCCCCGGATGCTATTAAAAAACCGGACCAGGATATTGAGAAATCGGCTTCGGATGCTATTAAAAAACCGGGCCAGGATATTGAGAAATCGGCTTCGGATGCTATTAAAAAATCGGGCCAGGATATTGAGAAACCGGCCCCGGATGCTATTAAAAAACCGGGCCAGGATATTGAGAAATCGGCTTCGGATGCTATTAAAAAATCGGGCCAGGATATTGAGAAATCAGACCAGGATGTTAAAAAATCGGATCAGGTTATTGAAAAATCGGATAAAAACAGTTCAAACTGAATTATCATTAAGTCTTACCTGACACTCGATAACCAAGTTTTCTGATCCGACCCGGCCGGACAGTTTGTCATTTCGTCCGACTGAGACTTAGGCGTGAGCGTTCGAGTGAACCTCACGCCTAAGTCTCAGCCGGGCGCTCATGCCGAACGGAATGACAAAAAAACTTGATTATCGAGTGACAACAATTCCGGTTTTAATACGGAGAAACTGGCGGAGCCATGCGGGGTTAGGCAAAGCGCACTTCTCCACGCGGCAGGATTCGTTTATTTGTGTCTTGCCCACCCTGTAATTCTATTTTCCAAATTCAGGACTTCTGCCAACCATCTCCCTGAGTTCGTCCCACTCAAAGTGGAGGTATCGCCGGGTGGTGTTCAGATTCTCATGACCCAGAAGATATTGTATCATGATGAGATTTTCTCCTGCCCGGGCTTTGAGACTCGCGCCTGAATGCCGCAGAAGATGAGGTCCCTGTTTACGCTTGATAATATTGGCTCTTCCCAGGGCCTGGCTTACAATATAATGAACCTGCCTCCGTTTCAGTTGTTTCCCGTGACTCGATAAAAACACCCAGGGTGACTCATTTCCCTTATACTCCGATCTTATGGCATACCAGTTAAGAAATTTGTTCACAATATCATCATTTAAAGGAATATTATCTGTTTTATTTCTTTTTCGTGTCACCCAAATTTCCTGAGCATCCAGACGCACATCTTCAATTTTCAGATTAACCACTTCTGACACCCGCAGGCAAAGGTCTGTAAACAGGCTGAACAACAAAAGATTTCGGTCAACCATTTTGCGAGAGGCGTTTTGGGCTTCTGACTGGTATACTTGTTCAAGTTCTTCAAAGGTCAGATAATCCGCTTTTGGGGGATATATTTTGGGCTTGCGGATTGTTGACGCGACATTATCCAATATAAGTTCCTCATCCACCAGATAGTCCATAAATCCGATCAGAACATACATTATTCCCAATTTGGATGCTTTCGATATATTTTGATCTTTAAGATAAGAAATAATCATATTTTTGTGAATATTGGCAGGTTCTTCCAAAGAATGGGACTTACAGAATTTTGCGAAACGATTTAATTCATATCTGCGGTTTTCAACAGATGACTGACTAAGTGACCCGATTGCTTCTTTTTCATTAATATAATCTTCAATTGCTTCATATATTGTAATATTCCTTTTGGGTTCGAAATATGTCATTATTTTTCCTTTATAAAAATTTTTAACCTTATTGCGTATTATTCTTTATTTTCCTTTATAAAATGCAATAATATAGTTTTAGGATATTTTGTCAACCTTATATTGCACAATAGTGATTGCCTTTATTTGAAAAGTCGCAGCAGATATCAGGGATCAGGTCTCTTGTCAGAAATAGAAAAAAGTTCAAAAAACCCCCCAATATGAAAATATTGGGGGATTTTTATGGGATATATCTTTCATATGATTTTTTTTCCTTGGAATCGTCTGTTTTTCCCTTTTTTCAGAGGCGTTGTTCTGTTTATTCCTGTGAACAAAAAAAGTTTCTGTCGGCTTTCAGGCTCTGTTTCCTTTTAAATTTCAAAATCCACCTTATTAGATCATTTTTACCACTTATAGCTTTTTAGGTTATTATTAAGTATGTTGTCTGATATAAACAAAAATAAGATACTATTCAAATCTATAATGTTTTTTTCGATAGATTATAAAATTGTTGACATTTTAAGATATTTTCGATTTTAAGAAGAATAATAGTCAAATCTGAGATATCAATTCATTTTAAGCCAAAATAAAAAAATAAGGGACAAAATAACATGGCAAGAACAAAATATCATATCACACCGGAATCAGGGCGATTAAGTGTAACTTTGAACAAAAGACAATTAAAGGAATTCAAAAAAATGTCTATCGAGTTTGAAATGTCAATTGATGAAATATTGCAGATAGCAGTTGATTCTTTTATTCAGAAGTATCAAAATGTTTCTGCGGATCAGATTGACAAAAAAGGAGTGGATTCTTTATTTGAACAGATAAAATAAGAATAATACGGAATAATATGCTATATTGCAGAATTTCGATTTTTGGTATGATTTTTGTCATTAAAGCCGAATATGAAAGAAATAGTCAGTTTTATTCTAAAACAAACCAAATGATCCCAAATAAGTTATATTTTTCTTACAAATCTTTTTTGGCCTCATTGGCCCCGTTGGCCTCGTTCCCACGCTTTGCGTGGGAATGCAGCCAAAGACGCTTCGCGTCCTGCTTCTGCCTGTTGTGTCCGGGACACGAAGCATCCCCGACACGTTCCCGCACAACATATGGAAACAATCAGACAAAATTATTGATATTTTCTCATATTTGCAAGCCTCACCAATTCCCTGACATCAAGAATCAGGCCGACCCTGCCATCGGGCATGATGGAGCTTCCGGAAATGCCGGGTATGTTCTGAATGGTTTCCCCCAATGTCTTAATAACAATTTGCTGACTGCCAATCAGCTCATCAACAAGCACGCCAGCCTGATTTTTTCCTTTCTCAATGACTATAACAATGGCCCGGGTGATATCCTGTTCAGCGTCTTCAATTTCAAAAAGGTCTGCCAGCCGGAGGATCGGAACAAGCTTTTCCTGAAGACACAGCACCTCACCCTGATGAAGAACCGTTGAAATATCTTTCGCACTCGGCTGAACAGATCGGACAATAGAAAGCAGGGGGATCACATATTTTTCCCGGCCCACACGGACAAGCATACCATCAATAATCGCCAGCGTAAGCGGAAGATTTATTTTAAAAACGCTCCCTTTTCCCAAGTCGGATTCAAATTCAATATCTCCCCGAAGGGCTTGGATGTTTTTTTTTAAGACATCCGCTTTCTCATCGCGGCCGGAGAAATCAGCAATACCTTTGTCTGCGAAAAATTCTGGTTCGAAAAGGAAATTAAAGACCTCCTGGTCACTCATCGGCTGACCAGGTATCTTTCTGATAAGCCCTTTTCTTACAGCTTTCGCGAGAATGGCCTTGCGATCAAGCCCTTGGCCGTCGTCTTCTATCTTTACCACAACATTGCTGCCGGAATGATAAGCAGACAAGTGTAAAGTTCCGCACCGGGGTTTGCCCATTTTTTCTCTGATATCAGGAAGTTCAATATTATTATTTACCACCCCCCGGAGTATATAGGCAAGAGGCCCCTTAATCATCTCCGCCATATTCCGGTCAATTTCAGTTTCTTCGCCTTTGGTGACAAGAACAACCTCTTTTCCGAGCCTCTCAGCCAGATTTGTCACCAGCCGTGTCATTTTCCAAAAAGTTTTTTTAAGGGAAATCATTCGAATCGCCATGCTCATATGTTGCAATTCACGAATAATTTTGCTTGTGCCGGCTATCTTTTTTAAAAGTTCATAATGCTTCCCTCCGGTTACTGTCTCATCTTGCACAATCATCGCATGGGCAAGCACCAGTTCCCCCACCATATCAACGAAGCGATCCAAACGCCTGACAGGAATCCGGATAAATGATTTTGTTCCCGGCCGGTCCATGGCTTTCATGCGCTTCCGAGGCTGAGGGGACGATGCAGAATCACTTAGGCACGGAGGAGGTTCGGTCCTTATCTGTCTGATGTCAGCCTGTTCTTTATCTTTAAGAGGCAGTGTTTCAGCTTTTATCTGTTTTATCTTATTCTGTTCTTTATCCTGAAGGAATGAGGCTTCGGCTTCCATCAGCTTTGGGGCAGTCCGCTCGTCATTTTCATTGCTTGCCGATGCCTTTGTCTTTTTTTCCTCTGCATTAGCTTTAGCTGGCGGAACACCGCGGAGTTTTCCCGAGGAAACTGTTTTTTTTGAGAATGACTTTTTTTTTATATGGATATCAGATAGTCCTGCCTTTTCCGGCTTGGCTAAAACGCGCATTAGATCATTATAATTATCCGGTCTTAAAAAAGGCTTATTTTCTGTCATGGCGTTCTGAACAGATCCGAAGAGTTCCTTAAACATATCAACAGATCGGAGTATCAGATCACTGCATACGGGGGTGTAACGTATTTTTCGGTCACGGATACGGTTTAGGAAAGATTCGGCCCCGTGGGCCATTTCTGACAGGAGAGAAAGTTTAAAAAAAGAGGAGGTTCCTTTGATATTATGAAAAACACGAAAAATACTATCCACAGCTTCTGTATTTTCCGGATCCGTATCAAGCAATATTAACGCTTCTTCGGCTTTTGAAATCAGCTCAGTACTTTCAGATATAAACGCCTCCAACATATCAATATCCGCGTCTTCAGATATATAATTGTATATTGCTGTGCCGGCCGTCCCCTTTTTTTCCATCACATTTACAGCATCTTTGATTAAGTCTCCGATTTCATTTACCAGGTCTGATTTTGCGGAATCTGTTTCAGGAGAAGAATTTCTATATACATCAATAATTCCTTCGATTTTTCGTGCGGCCTGAAGAATTTTTTTTCTGGAAATTTCCGGGTATGAGTCATCAACAGCAATTTTATATAGTAATTCCTGAAACGAGGACAATTCGAAAAGATCATTCGGCTTAATCTTCATAAAAAGTGCGGCCGCTTCGTTAAGAGATGCTTTCAAATCAGCCTTTTTGTTCCCGGATATACCCCCGCGGGGAGGATTTTGGGGATATTTATCAGACATATCTGATTCCTTGACTTTTCCACTTCAAAGGAAAGCTCCGATTCGGGCATATTTATAACTTAGGGGAATAATTTCAGTCCCGGAGGGACCACTGAAAATAGTCCTGCAATTTATTGCTGAAACAGATATTTCTGGTTTTCTCAGTGCCTCCGGGACTGAAATTGCTCCTCCGGATTGTACCGAACACGGGAACACGGTTCTGTTTTCAGGATATCGTTCAGTTTTTCCTTTTCTTTCTCTGTCAGCGGTGATGACAATAGCAGCCATCCTTATTGGTTATAAATCTGAGGCGGCCTGAGAACAATATTAAATACCGCTCTTCGGATTGTCAAATTCGGCCCGGAAAAAATACCAGAAAACTTTTGGCAGGGTACTTACGACAATAATAGCCTGTCATTCCCTTATTATCAGCAAATACGGACACATCCGTGCGGACAAATAAAAAAAGCAGGACGCACTTGCAGGCATCCTGCCTCTTACTGTTCTAATGACAGCCGGATATTTACTTCAGTTTCGCTGTAGCCTGTAACCCGCAAAATCACCTGCCCGTTACAGGAGACGGCATCGGCATCGCCGCAGTTGTCTGGTTCATAACGTGTCGTACCAATTCAGAAATTCTCCCTCCCAAGGTCTCATTCATATCTCTGACAACAGTTTTCACCAACGTCGGAAGGCATTTCCTCGTCATGCCATGCTTCGCATAAACTGTAAAGGGTTTGCCCTCCTGGTTCAGTCTGATCCGCTTGTTGTTCCTGGATCTGAGTGTTAGCGGCCTGCTGAATCTTTTTAAAAACCGCTCAGATTTGTTTCTGTTCAGATCGGGAAATCCGCTTATGCCGCCCACTCGGTCAGCCGGACATCCGCATTGACATCAGCATCCTGAAAAACACGGCATCCGCTCCGAATTCCTGTATGAGATCAGTGATCGCCTCGCGGAGATTTTCCACGGCCTTTCACCGGTGTGTCGCCGACGGCCGTGGCTCTCACCGCCTCACAATGGGCAATATGGTTTCCGTCATCCGAAAATTTGACGGTGACTGGCAATTTGCCATGTTTGCATAACTCCTTCCTGCTTATGCTATATGTTATGTGCCTAATGCTTAATTTTGTTTAGTATCATAATGTCCGTGATATGTCAAATAGAAATAAAAAAGGCAGGACGCTCTTACGAGCATCCTGCCTCTTACCGTTCTGCTGACAGACGGATAATTTACTTCAGTTCCGCCGCAACCTGCAAGCCGTAAATCACTTCCGCCAGACCGATTCTGTCGTCGCCGTTTATGTCAGCATCACGAATCTTGGCTCCAGTTGTTCACCCACGGGGATAAGATGTCGGGGAATCTTCCCAATTTTATAGACATGCGAATTTTTCCCGGTTTTTTTGGGACGGATACCTGTCAGCGGCGCGGCTCCTGTGAAAAAATTAAACAGAAAATGCTTGACAAATTTATTCTTTTTCTGATATTTATTTTATTTACTGATTGCCAGAAGGCAGTTTTTTATATTTCACGTTCAGCTTATTATTAAAGCCACGAAGGCTTCCGTTGCCCGAAAAGGGAAGGCGCATTCGCGGCTTTTTTTGTTGACTCAGAAGAAATCCCAAAGCCACGGAGACACCTGTCACCCAAAAAGGGGAAGGCGTATTCGCGGCTTTTTTTGTTGGGTCAGAGAAAAGAGAAAACGACTATTTTTTTTCAAAGCATTAAGGGGGATGATCATGGAAAAAATAAAAACATCAGTAAAAAAATACTGGAACTGGAGAAGTAAAAGCTTTGGCTATGACACGGATAAATCCGTATCTCTTGAGGGGAGATGGGAATCTGTTTTAAGAGAACTGGTTTCCGGTACTTCTGGCAGGCGTGCCCTTGATATCGGGACCGGAACAGGTCAGTTCGCCGTTTATCTTGCCCGTTCGGGATTTGATGTGACAGGCATTGATATTTCCGAGGAGATGATTTCCCTTGCCAGACGCCATGCCATGGCGCATCAGCTTGACATTGATTTCCGAACCGGAGATGCTGAACAACCTGATTTCGAGGATAACACTTTTGATGTGGTCGTATCCCGGAACATGCTGTGGACCCTTCCCCGACCTGACAAAGCAATCAGAGAATGGCGTCGGATCATGAAACCGGGCGGCACCCTGGTGGTCTCAGACGGGTTATGGATGAACACCACATGGAAACGGTTCCATCATCTGGCATTCAGGGTATTCAGAGGAATATTCCGAAACGGGGCGATGATTCCGGTCCGTTTTTTTTGCACCTATGCCAACATTAATAAATCGCTTCCGTTTTATGAAGGCTTATGCTTTGAAGATGCAAGCAGACTTCTGAAAACCGCTGCTTTCAATGACATAAAATCCTATGACACCTCATGTTTCGGAGAAAATCCTTATGGCGCAAAAAATCGGACAAAAAAAATGGCTCCGCCATTTTTTATCGCATATGCAAGAGGTTAGATGATGCTTTGACCATGTCCCAAATCCGGATATTCTCTGATATTCACCAGGCTGATTCAGGGAATGACAGCGTTTATATCCGGAACCGGAACACGCTCTGCTGATTCTGCCCGCGGGCCGAAACCCGTGAGACGCAATTATTGTGTGCAGTTGAGGATCATGCTGTCGTTGGGAACAAAGGTTTTATACGGCAGACCCGCATCTTTTGCAATATAACCGGGCACTGCGACCCCCGAGTCATACTGCGCGTAATTCACAAAGGTTCTTCCGTCAATTCTGACCTTCATCCCATTTACTGGTTTTTTTAACGGCACAATTGCACAGACCTCGTTGTATTTTTTCTTTAATTCCGGGTAGCCCATTGTTTCCGAGCGTTTTCCGATATTTACTTCAACATAATTTCTGGCGCCGTCAGAAATATCACCATGATATTCATTTGCAATGCTGTCAAGCACCTTATTCAGTTCTCTGTTCATATCTGTCCTCCTTTTGATATAAACCCCTGGTGTCAGGTGATTTTTCAGTTTTATACGGATTCGTCATTCAAATACCTGACTAGAAGATAGGGGTGATTCACTGATTGTCAACACAAGGGGCAGATTCCCGGGCCTGTTCCCGGAAGCTTAAATAAGCATTCTGCCAGGAACTCGACATTTTTTCTTTTTTCACGGGCCATTGAAAGCCAAAATGGCCGCACAGTCCGCAGAACGCGGACATCTGATCTGTCATGGCGTCTGATCTGTCCGGAAGGGTTTCCCTTCCCAGATGATATTGAAAGATGCGGTCTATTCCGCCGGCAATGGCGCACATATAATATCCGGAGGGGGTCAGTCCCAGACCGCAGTCTGTGATAATCCGACATCCGCAGGAATAATCTGAGAACCGGTTGATTCGTGTGTCCGCAGGTGCCACGTTAAAGGGTCTGAAAAGGTTCACACGGGAAGTCTTGAGCGTGGTCTTGATGATAATGTTATCAGGCAGTTTGTCCACCACGTCCCGGACTTTTCGGCCAAAATAATTGGTGCAGAGAACCAGCCTCAGCCCCGGATTATGAACAGACTGATATGCTGACAGCAGATCAATAATATCAAAAATCCGGCTGTGCAGGGTGGGTTCGCCGCCCAGAATTCGGATCCGCTTCCATTGTCTCCGTTGTTCAATGCTTTGCCGGATAAATGCCTCAATGGTTGACACCGGCATTTCCGTATTCCCGGGGGCCTGGGTGCAGGAACGGTTGCAGTTGATACATTTTAAATTGCATTTGTAGGTAATGTCTATCTCGACAAATTCCCGGCTCGGGGCAAACTGCCTGCCAAATCGTTCCACCATAAAAGACTGGGCGCGGATGAACTGATAAAAATCCAGAGACAGGCGTTTCAGCGTGATATTTCGATGGGGAGGAGCATGTGTCATTTTTTCCAATCTTTCGTATCATGGTAAGTAAGTACCTGAGCAAAAGTTTTTTATACATCTTTCTTTCCCCGGACGGCGGAGGAACCCGGCTTTTTCCTCCACGGACAGCGGGCCCTTCCGAAAAAAAAAGCCGGGTTTCTCAGCCGCTCGGAAAGATGTATAAAAAATTTTTGTTCAGCTACTTAGTATCTGCTGAATTTCTCTTTTTCCTTGATTTCCATGGTGTTATATGGTAATTTTTTATATATGATTTTTCAGGCTCTGAAAGTGTCGGCCGAACTTCTGACAAAATTGTAACATAACAAAGGGTGTAATAAAAATGATCAGAGATAAATTCGAAGAAGCTTTTTCTCCGGAATGGGTTGAAAGAAATATCACATATCCTGCCCACGAACTTGTCGTTCTGCGGAAAATAATTCCGTGGGAAAAAATTGTGGGACGTCTGGCAGGATTTTATGATAAAAACAGAGGGGCTGAGGGAAAGTCTCTCCGGATCATGGTTGCCCTCCTGATAGTTTCCCGGCTCCGCGGACTGAGCGACCGGGAGCTTGTGAGAGAGGTGATGGAAAATCGGTACATACAGTATTTTTGCAATGTTGCGGACGAAGGCCTGCGGACATTCCTTCATCCCTCCTCCCTGTGTGTGTTCAGAAGGCGTGTCGGCGAGGAGGGAATTGCCGCCGTTGAGGAGGAGGTTTTCGGGACACTCCGCCGCGCCGGGGTCATCCGGGGTGATGATGCCCTGACTGATTCGACCGTCCTGGAAAGCGATATCATTTATCCCAATGATGTTCAGCTGATTCACAAGGCTTTCAGAAAAATGAGAGCCTTTGCGAAAATGCACGGCATTCCTCTGTGGTGGGATGACAGGGAACTGAGGAGGCTGTGGCGGGAGTTCGGCCTGGATAAGAAGGGGAGCAGGGAGAAATGGCTGACCGTTTTCAACGGAATGTTTGTCCCCGCCCTGAAAATTTTTCAGGAAAAGGTCGGGTCGCTGAGGACTTCGGGCAGGCGGAAAAAGAAAGCTGTCAGGATGCTCGGGATTCTGAACCTTCTCGAAGAGCAGACCCTGCTGAAGCTTGCCGGGGAGCGGCATATAAACGACCGCATCGTTTCTCTCGACGACCCGGATGCCAGGCCGATAAAAAAAGGAAAAAGTCATCCGGAATGCGAATTCGGAACAAAGGTTCAGATGACGTTCGACCGGGACGGTTTTCTGATCACCGTTGAAAACTTCATCGGAAACCCCTCCGACAAAATTCTTTACGGCGACACTCTCGATCTTTTTATAAACCGGATGAAAAAATATCCGGATACGGTGGTCACCGATCTCGGATATCGGAGTTTGAAAAACCTTCAGAACACACCTTCGGAGATCGGTCATGTTTTCATGGGGCGCAGCGACGACGTGGCCGAAGATAAACAGGACTTCTGTTGCGGTGCCCGTTCCGCCACGGAAGGGTTTATTGCCGTGGCCAAAAATCTTCGCGGCTTCGGCCGCAGTCTCTGGCACGGACTGAAGGGACATCGGATATGGTCTCTCCTCTGTCAGACGGCCTCCAATCTTAAAAAATTCCTTCAGCTGTGGTTTGCTGACAAGATTGAAGAAGAAAGTATGACAAAGCTCGGCCTTGCCTGATTTGGCCGGGCTTTCGGAAACCTGATCTTCTCTCCCGATTCGAAATCTGATATTTCGAAAAGAGGAGAAGTATGTCCGGAAAATAGGATTTTCAGCAACTTTTTTCCAAAATCTTGAAAAAATCATTCGCAACACCTTAAATCGAAAATTTCAAAATGCCATATCGGAGATATGGCAACCTATCAGGTAATCTGTTGAAAGAGAAATTCAGCAGATACTACTTATGTGTCATTGCGTATTCAGAAGTTCCGGAAAGGTCATTTTCTTTTGGATACATTTCTCCATCAGAGAACAGTTCACGCTGAACTCATTTCCGGATTTTCTCAATAATTCCAAATAGGGTTTGCTTTCAAGGGCTTCGTATAAATCCCGGGTGGTCATGCGGGCAAATTTCACATATTGCGATCTGCCGGACGGTGTTGCCCCGACCCTCGGTTTTGTGAATCCGTCATACGCGGTCAGTCCGGGCGGTATCCGCAAAAAAACAGGCTCCATGTCAATGCCCACGGTTCGTATGCTTAACGCACGGTTGCAATTAAACGAGGTGTACCAGGGGGCGGAAAGTGATCCCCGGAGCATTTCAAAATTGCGGCATCCTTTGGTTTCAAAAACAAGGAATTTCCCCCGGGAAAGCCCTTCGATCTGTTCAATAAGGGCTTCGGAAATGTGGCGGACATCCATGCAGCCGGCCATGGGCCCCGCGGAAGAGACCAAAAAACGTCCCTCGCGCCGCAGCAGGGATAATTTTGCAAAAACCGGATCATCAAGCACATCCGGCAGATCATCACAGGCAAAATCATTTCCATATCTGCCGTTTCTCGGAACAAACAACAGATAAAGCTGATGGTTTCTTTGCATCATGATTTCAAATCGTTTCAGGTCAACAAGGGATTCCATATAATCATCACTGAAAAACACCAGCAGCGTCGGTTCCTCAGCATCAACAACCTCCTGAAAATACCTATCCATGGAATCAAGACCAAATCTCTCGCCGGATGCGCTGCTCAAGGATATCATCATCTTCGAAACCTGATCAAGTTCATCACGGGAAACCGCATGAACGGAGTTCATGTCTTTTATCCAGGTTTTCTCAATGGGAATCAGGTCCTGGTTTAACAGGGCCGAGGCCGCGGACGCACTGCTTTTCAAATTGATTCCCACATATCCGGACAAAACCGAGATGTGGATGAGCTGACGGATGCCCGAATCCGTGGGCCGGAGGGTTCCGTTGGCGTCCAGACAGGATATCAGGGACATGGCAAGCCGATGGCATATCTTGTTAAAGGTTTCGTATAAGTAAGGCTCATCTGGTGATGTATCTTTTTCAGTGATCATCATGATCATGCGGATAAACACATCTTCATACATCTGCTGAGGAATCAGTTCGCAAAGGGGATGACCGCGGTTGTCTCTGAATTCCAGAATAATTCTGACTTTCTCTGTCACTTCCTCTCTGAATTCGCCTGACAAGGCTGTCGCCGATGCGACAGGAGAACCATTTTTCATTCTCATAAGGGTCCGGGTCACAATACGGTTCAGCCAGTTGTCATAAGTCTCAACCCTGTCTTTCAGAGTGTCCTGAAATAGCTCCGGGAACCCTTTCCGCAGCCCAATGGAAGATGTCCCGGGCACCCGGTGCGGACCAAAAAAAGGTTCAATCCTGTTTTCGGGGGCCGCGTTGTTCTCCTTTGACAAGATCAGCCGGACCATCTCGGACTGAAATAACGGAGAAGATCCGGCCAGTTGTTCGGAAGAGGAAATCACGGCCTTGAATTTTTGATGAAATGATAATGTCAGAGTCATTTTTTACTCAGCAGATATGATTGGTTGATTCGGAATTGGGAATTGCATTACTCGATAATCAAATTTTTTCTGATTTAAGAAGCTCCGGACAGATCCGGAGTGCAAAAATTGTATTTTTGCAATTGCGAAAAAACATTTTTCGCACTCCGGAGCTGCTACAAATATGCCGCCCCCACGGGGCTTTGCCGGGCTCCCCTAAATCCGTTATAATCAGAATTTTTGATCCGATCCGGTCGGACAGTCTGCCTTTCTGTGAAAATAGGAATCCGCTTTCCGGAGATTTTACGAATTCGGAGGCAGTGGATTCCTGCTTTCGCAGGAATGGCAAAAAAAACTTGATTATCGAGTAACAGGAATTAAATGTCTCCGGCTCCCACCGTGACAATCCCCAGGAACCCATCTACTGTGACCTCGTCGCCGGTTCGGATGAAGCTGGTGGCATTGGCGATCCCGGTCACGCAGGGCAGACCATATTCCCTGGCAATGATGGCCCCATGAATCAGCATACCGCCTCTGCGTTCAACCACGCCCGAGGCCAGCGGCACAACAAAGGTCATGTTGGGATCCACCGCGTCGCACACCAGCACTTCTCCGGCCTTAAATTCCGCAAGCTCGGAATGCTGCTGAATCACCCGGGCCTTGCCTCTGCACAGCCCCGGACCCGCGGGCTGTCCCACCAGCTGCCGGGGTTTTATTTCAAAAGACTGTCCGCTTTGTTTCTGATAAGGATTCATCGGCTCGGCGCGGTGTTCCAGATCATCCAGAACTGTTTTCAGTTCTTCTGACACAGATTGTGTTTCTCCGGATTGTGAAGATGCGTTTATTCGCTCTTTTGCAACCTGAACACATATCAGAACCTGGGCCTCAATCCGTCCCAGATAAATATTGTCATCATCCCTGAGACGATAACTTGAACGGGCCAGATCGAGCAATTCGCCAGCCCAGTCCCTCTCCTGCCCCTGGAAATGACTCAGAAACCGCTCTTTAAGGTCAGAAGCGCTGTCTGATTTTCGTTTGCGTTCACCCGGAACAGGATGCGCGGCCATTTCAAGAAGAATATTGAAAAGGGGCATCGCATCTTCAACACACTGGGTTCCGCCGGTCATGGAACAGGAGAGATCGCCGAATTTCTGGATAAAGCTTTCCACCTCAGCCAGAAACGCGGGTTTTATCCGGCCAGCGTCTCCCTGTCTCAGCTGCGCGGCAAGCTGCGGATCATGACGAATCTGTTCCGCCAGTTCCGCCAGAATCTGATTTCGCTCCAGACTCGCCATTTCAGTCTGGGTCAGCAAATCAACAAATTCATAGGCATCTTTGGGCTGCATCACGTCATTATATACCTGCCCGAACAATCGCACCCCGTGAGCAAAGGGAATAAAATCCTCCCAGTAAACATTGACCCAGTTTTGATTCATCTCCCATCGCCGTCTGATCTCCTGTGCGAGTTCCTGATCTGACAGCGTATCCGGATCAGTCTCTGCCATTGTCCGGGCCGTTTCAATCATTTTGGGAATCAGCTCATGTTCGATCTTTTTACGCAGGGCCTTCAGGTTTTCAAAACTGCGATGCAGGCTCAGATACCAGCTTCGGTTGTCTCCGGGAGTCTCTCCGCCACTGCTCGTAATGGGGCGGGACTGAAGCAATAAAAGCGTGTTGTCTTTATAAGTCCATTCTGTATCCTGGGGCAGTTTAAAAAAATTTTCCGCCCGGAGCGACACATTGAAGACCCCCAGGACTTCATCCGGGTTCAGGGGCGGAACCGTTGACAGTTCAGGAGGCAGGGGACTCATCACAACTCCGTCACCATGGGGGATCATTTGTTGCTGACGCTGCGCGGGCGTATGCGTGAGAACAGTCTTTCGCTCCCGATCTAATATCCAGCGATCCGGCTCCACCAGGCCGTCCACCAGGCCCTGATTCAGACCGTAAACCGATTCGATCACGGCCTGGGACGGATGGTTGGGATTTTTGGAAAAAGCCACACCGGAGCGGTCTCCCACGATAATTTCCTGGATAACCACCGCCATGGCGCTTTTTTCCGCATCCAGCCCGATTTCCTGACGGTACAGCAGGGCCGCGTCAGACCAGAGCGAGGCCCAGACCTTGCGAATATGCGCTAAAATGGCATCCGTGCCCTGAATATTCAGATAAGACTCGTGCAATCCCGCAAACGACGCATGTGCATCATCTTCTTCCGGGGCTGAGGAACGCACCACAACCCGCTTGTCTTTAAATCGGTTTGCAATCTCCTGCCGGAGCCTCGTCCCGATCTCTTCCGGCATGGGGGTTCGCAGAAACATATTGCGAATCCGCGTGGCACAATCCCAAATTTCCTCCCATCGCATTTCTTTGAAATTCTTTCGGTTCAGTTCAATCAGGACGCGTTCGCGAAGGCCCGTGCGCAGCACGAACTGATCATACGCATCCACGGTCAGGCAAAGGGTTTCCGGAATCGTGAATCCGTTTCCGGCCAGTTGCGCCAGGGCATAGCCTTTGCCTCCGACCCGGTCCCGGTCGCCAGAGGTGATTTCAGATATGTTCAGAATCCAGTTCATTGTGTGAAATGAAACTCCATAACATTTTGAAAATTTTTGACAAGATAATAGGAAGCCGCGGTCACCCGTACCAGCGCACAGGTGGGGGATTTGGCAAATTCTTCCAAGTGGGGATGTTTTGCCAGATAAAGAGGCAGGACACGGGTCCGGTCATCTCCGGTGATTTCCTCAGCCTTGCCCACGGCTGTCACTGCAATGGCCTGGTGAAAGTCGGTGTTCTGATTGGTGCTGTTGTTGATGAGAAGTGCCACCCGGGAATCCGCACTCAGATTGGCAAATTTGCGTGTGGCCCTAGGGGTGACAAAGTAAAGATATTTCAGGTCGTCCGTGGTGACAAACGCCACCAGGTTCGCATAGGGTTGTTCTTCGTTGTGGGTGGCGAGAACTGCAAGATTTTGGGACACAAACAGTTCTCGGATTTGCCTTTGGATGTCTTCTGCTTTTTCCATGAACAGATCTCCGGGGAAAAAATTAATTTTTTCGGTCACTAATAAATCAGCGTCTCAAAGCCATGAGCCGCAGTCTTTAGTCTGCTTTGAAAAATACCAGAAACTTGTTATTTTCCTCCTCTTGGGAACAGGCTCTGCAAAGCAGGGGGGATTGGCAGAACCCTATCCTTATGTTTTGTCAATTTTAGGCAAAAGTGTATTCTTTTTTATTAATAATGGTTCGGACAGGTTTTGATAATTAGGGACGATAAAAATTTTAACCTGTTGAAATCAGAGGGATTAAATTTTTGAGTCGGAAATCGTCGAGCCTAATAAAAACAATGGGTTATAAAAATTTCCCGACAGATTAATTAATATATACCCTATAAAAAAATAATAAGCAACCGTCATTAGATCGAAAACGTTTCATTCTGCCTGTGAAACTACAGGGATTTTATTTATTAACAATATGAAATCATTAATAGAATAAAACTTTACAGTTTTCATCGGCTCGAAAAAAATTCGAATATCCAAAAATTTTCGATCTACTGACACTAACATATCACAAATGCTCTGCCTATCGGCTGTCCTTCCAACACTGAAAAACTTTTAGGAATTTCCCCAAAAATAAAATACCCGGAACATAGGGTGGGTTCCGCTTCGCTCCACCCACCCTATGTTTTTTGTATCCGGGTATGTTTATTTCGAGAAAAGCGGTGGGTTCCGCTTCGCTCCACCCACCCTACGTTTTTTGTATCCGGGTATGTTTATTTCGAGAAAAGCGGTGGGTTCCGCTTCGCTCCACCCACCCTACGTTTTTTGTATCCGGGTATGTTTATTTCGAGAAAAGCGGTGGGTTCCGCTTCGCTCCACCCACCCTACGTTTTTTGTATCCGGGTATGTTTATTTCGAGAAAAGCGGTGGGTTCCGCTTCGCTCCACCCATCCTACGTTTTTTGTATCCGGGTATGTTTATTTCGAGAAAAGCGGTGGGTTCCGCTTCGCTCCACCCATCCTACGTTTTTTGTATCCGGGTATGTTTATTTCGAGAAAAGCGGTGGGTTCCGCTTCGCTCCACCCACCCTACGTTTTTTGTATTCGGGTATGTTTATTTCGAGTTCCCTTGAAGCGTGTTTGAAAAATAATTCCAAATGCGGCCCGGGAAGTTAAAGGAGACAGATACTGTTTTTGACATCTTTATTGAGAGACATATCCTGAAAAAAAGTTTTGTCTGACCTTGACAAATAAAAAAAATTTAGTTAATTTCATCAGATTTTATAAGAATTATACTGATGATAAAGGATTTTGGGGAGGTCGGTCCGCCCCCTGAGCTTGTCGAAGGGAAGCGGCTACTGTTTCGACAAGCTCAACGATCGGTCCGGGCTGTTCCCATTTCCCCCCCGGGCCTGTCTGAGGGGCCTTTCGAAGAATCCGGAATATACGTTTTTTCCGTATGTTCCGCTGTTTTATCGGGGCCTTCCCAAAATCCGTTATAATCAGCTCTTTTTCAGAAGCGGATAGGATTAAACAAAAATTAGAGGAAATTGGCATTTATTTATACCGAATGGTTATTAATAAAGCCAGAATGCCGAATATTCCTGATCAAATTCAAAATGAATTTAAAAAACAAAAAAAATAATGTTTCCATTTGCACCAGAGCCTCTTGTTGGATTAACTCCTCTTCATCACTATATCAAAGCCGACAAAAAGATATTTATGGATTTCTAAGCTGAACTGTTTTATACGGGTGGAGAGGTTTTCAAAATGTCTTACCTTCATTAGAGAAGTGTTTGATGAACGTGACATAAAAACTATATCTGATTATTAGTATTCCCCTGGGGTGATGAAAATGTCACAAACCGAGCTGATAATTGCGATCCCATTTTTATTCCGCAATTTTTTATCATTAAAAATCAGGAAGTAAAAAAATGCGAGGAACAAAAATGGGATCAGTTTTTTCAAAGCCTTGGAAACATTTTCATCACCCCAGTATTCCCCCCTAATTCATCTGAAATCTGAAAACAAAGACAGGGGAATCGAAAATTGGAAAACAGTTTTCGAGTAAAAAAAGCCTAACCCTGTCAGATTTTCGGAGTCTTGCATTGGCTATATATCAATCCGTTATAATTATAGGGAATAATATATGAATTTTAAAAATTATATCCGCAACGAATTTGGAAAAACTGATACACCGGAAAACACTATCCGTAATATCGTCGCCGGATTTGACCGGCTGGGCTATGATATTCAATATATGCCTTTTCAGTTTTCAGACCAGATTCATTGGTCCAACATTTGTATCTATTCCATTAATATGGAATGTCAGGGAAAGGGCCTGACACCTCTGCTTTCCAAGGCCAGTGCCCA
Source organism: Desulfonema magnum (assembly GCF_017377395.1). Lineage (GTDB taxonomy): Bacteria > Desulfobacterota > Desulfobacteria > Desulfobacterales > 4be13 > Desulfonema_C > Desulfonema_C magnum. Next base: position 4,544,828 of record NZ_CP061800.1, read on the forward strand.
CGCAGAACTGGCCGAGCGGTTCAGCGGCGGGCTGTTCTTCCAAGCATTTGAAGAACAAGTTCGCTTTAACATGCCTGCCCTTTACAGTCGGGAAGTCAACCGTTTTTTAAACTATGAATGGCTGAATGGCTATGTCAACAGCCACCAGGATAACTTGAAAACTGAATACCTGTCTGTTGAAACACTGTTAAGCAGCCAGTCCCACCTGACTTCGGAGGATATCAAGGAAATCAAAAACAGCCAGCTGGCCAGACACTGGGTAGATGGCTATTCGATAATGCAGGACAAAACCGTCAAGGTTCCCATTAATTTTATTGCCTACATTAACGCTTCCAATGGCATGGCAGCCGGAAATACTTTGGAGGAGGCCATTATTCAGGCTACATGCGAAGTCTTTGAACGGCACACCCAAATTCAGATCATCAAGCCTGAGCAAACCATCCCCACCATTGACATGAATACACTTAAAAATGACCGCCTGAAGTCCATGATCGCATTTTATGAAAACGAAAATGTTGAAATCATCCTAAAGGATTTCTCTATGGGCGGACAATTTCCAAGCATCGGTGTGCTGTTTATCAATCACAATCTGCGGGTTGGAAGACTGGAGCATAAGATTCTCATACCAGGTGTTTCTCTCAATTTGGAGGAAGCGCTCAGTCGCTGTCTGACTGAATACATGCAGGGCCGCAGCACTCTGATGACCTCCCGTCCTGATATGGACAGGCCAGTCATCCATCGTTCCCGCATCTCCAATTTTTATCTGCTGTTCAAGTGCTGTGTCTCTCAAAAAGATATTTCCTTTTTGGAAAAAGGTGATACCATTGCTCTCAGGGACAGTATAAACGGAGATATTTTATCAGAAATCGAAGCAATCAAAAAGGTATGCCGTGATCTTGATACCGATCTTATTGTTTTGGATCTCACCCATCCGGTACTGGAATTTCCCGTAGTTCGAGTTGTTATGCCTGGCATTTCGGACTTTCTTCCATTTGTTTATAAGGATATTTTAACGTCGGCTGACACCAGCCCGGGTGCTGTCTGGCGTGGAGAACATTTTAAAAACGTAATGAATTCTTTTTTTTGAAATTCGGGGGACACATAAGTACCTAACCATAAGTTTTCGATATTTGACCGGGGAAGAAACCCGGCTTTTTTTCCGGAATGATCCGTTGCCCCTGAGGGAAAAAGCCGGGTTTCTCCGCCGTTCGCAGAAAAAAATGTATAAAAAACTTTTGATCGGGTACTTACTTATAGGCTTTAAGAAAAAGATTATCCGGAGTGCGAAAACAGAGCGCAGCGGTTTTTCGCACACAACTTCTTAAAAGCTGTAGATCATATTCTGCAACAATATAGGTTTCAAGTGTATGAAATAAAGGTTTGTCAAAGTCTTCAAATCTGAAAATATTAAGACCTTTGTCCAGCCAGAGAGAACAATTCTCTTCTCCTCGAATCTGAACTCTCCTGAAATGAGGGATTTCCTTGGATGAATCCAGAAGATCGTATTTTATTTTTACGTTCTTACCCTCATACATTTTCTGAACGGTTCACGGATATAAGTACCTGATCACTCGATGTTCAAGTTTTTTGACCCGGTTCGACTAAAAAGCCTGTCATTCCTGCTTTCGCAGGAATGACAGAAAAAAACTTGAACATCGAGTGATCAAAAATTTTTTATACATGTTTTTTTCTGCGAGCGGCAGAGAAACCCGGGTTTTTCCTTTGTCGGAGAAGCATCATTCCGGAAAAAAAAAGCCGGGTTTCTTCTCCGGGCAGATATTAAAAATTTATGGTTAGGTACTTAGACATTTTTATCATCACTTGTCGTCACTTTTATTTTCAGGCTGTTACGAGAAGCTTTAAGCGCAATGGTATTTATCAACATTTCCAACCTGTTAAACTGATAGCGATTTCTCAGAAAACGGTCATAGATTTCGACATGTTTGATTAATTCCGGAGTATGCTCGGACAAAAGGTCTTTTCACGATTGTCTCAGACCGCTTTTTACCCGGGTCACTTGTGCGAGGAGGAACTGCCCCGGAAACACGCCTGCCGGACACCCCGGGGGAATCTTTTTTGAAATATGTTGAGACAGGGCTGAGTCCGAGCAAATCTTATAAGATGGTTTGTGCTTCTGAGTGTTCTGAATCTTCCGGGTACGAGTTGGAATGCCGAGGATATTGCAAGGATATCTCTGCTGATGATGATCTGGCGAAATCTCCCGAGTCTGAGAAGTTTCCGCTTTCAAGGGGGATGTTTTGAAAAGATTGATATGATTTTACTTGATTTATGATGTTAGTCGGTTATAACGTCAGGTTATTCAATATGTTTTCCGGACGGAGTCCGCAACCCCGTCCGAATCGTTCATTGCCAGTGATTAAAAAACTTGCCCCCCTGTCCGACAGGGAATTTAACACTTTAATATAAAAATTTATCCGATAATGAATCAAATTATCGGTTTTGAAATCGTTTATGCTATGACTGAATTCACTGAATTACCAAATAACGGCTTTTTTGCCAGACATGAAACCTTCTGTCCGAGATACGGATGGCTCAAAAAGGGATTTGACGGTGTCCGGGAATCTGATATTTTTGACAGCCCCGATGCGATTGAAAAACTGGGGGTCGGCAAAAATATGGTCAGAGCCATCCGATTCTGGTGCGTTGCATTTAAAATTATTGAACCTGTTTTGGGACTGTCATGATATTACGGATTTTGAGGAGGAGCTTACAGAGGTGAAAGAACCTGTCTTTGAAGGCATGGACAACAGGATTCTTTCCCTGATGCTGAATTCCGAGCAATATGACAAATTAAAACAAATTGCGGATCAGAAAAAAATCAGTAGCATGACGCTTGTCACTGAGAGGTTCGGACAATTGAACCACCTTTCAATTTGGGTTTAAGACAAAAGTTAAGGAGGTATTTTATGGAACTTATTGAGATAAAAAACGATATACAAAATACAATTGGAAAACTTTCTCATGACAAGCTTGAAATCGCTTTGGAATTTCTGAAAGAGTTGCAGGCTTACCCTGAGAAGTGGAAGAAGCTTGTCTGAGAGGCGTTTCGTTCAGAATTTGGCAACGATGACCAGAACGCGAAGATGCCTTGCCGGATATGATGTGGGAAAACTCGGTGAAAAGAAGAAGCACATTTCCTGATATTCTGAAATGGCTTGAGAGGGCGGAGAAAGAGCATGATGATATCTTCCTATAAAAAAGAACGAATCATAAAAGCTGTTATTTCCTTGGGATATACAAAGGCAATGATTCAGAAGAATTTCAGCTTTTTAGGGAGCAATGGAAAAGCAACTGCCGACATGATTGCTTTCGGCAACTGCCGACATTTTGATATGGAAACGGCTTGCCTCGGTATCCATTTTCAACAGAACGGCAATTCTGAAATACTCCGTGATTTCATAATGCTGGCAATACCTTATGCCATTCTGGCGTATTCAGACAAAGTGGAGATCTGGCCATTAAGGGAAAGCGGACCTGACAGAGAGAACAAGGTTGAACGCCCTTATGACCAACTGGATGATTTTTTTGCGGAAAATCGTATCAATTTTGCGCCTGATTCCATAATGAAAGCCAAAGAACAGGGAAGACAGCTCTCTTTTGCTGATTTGGATATGGGAATGCTTTATGACTGGAGTTTCAATGCTACAAAAAAGAGACTGAAATCGAATTTTGAATCGGCAATTGAAAATGCCAGGATGAAGTTAAAAAAAGCACAATTTCAAAGTCTCAGCAAAGTAAGTATCAAATTACTGGCAGCCGCTGTTCTTCAGGATAAAGGTTATCTGAAACCTGTCAATGGTCTGAAAATCCTGAAATCCGCTCAACACCTTTATCCGAATTATTTTTTAACAGAGGATATTCAGCGTTTGGATAAAAAAATTCTTGAAGACCTGTTAAAAGATATCCGAGCAGGCGGATGTGTCTTCACGAATCTCACTACCGAAATGTTGGATCATTTGTATCAATATGCTTTTGTGGATGAGAAACTGAGAAAGAAACTCGGTATTTATGCGACACCGCCCAAATTGGCCCGGATGATAGCAGGCAATCTTCCTTTTGAAGATATCAGACCGGAAGATTTGTTTTTATTGGACGGAGCATGCGGTTCAGGCAGTCTCCTGGCAGCCGGATATAAACGTCTTTACGATCTTCTCCCTGTGCGTAAAAGCGAGAATGAGAAACATCAGTATCTTTCTGACCATATCTTAGGAATGGACAGGGATCTTTTTGCAACGGAAATCGCCCGTCTTTCCTTACTTCACGAAAGTCTGCCTTCCGGTAATAAATGGAATATTCAAACGAAGGATTTCCTGAAAACAGGTTCGCAGGATTTTCCAGCCAGACCTTTTGTCATCTTGGCAAATCCGCCTTATCGGGAAGCCCGCGGAGAAAACCGCATCGAAATGGCAGTTCCCTTTGTGGAGAAAAATCTTGATTTGCTTCGAGACAACGGGCTCATGGCAATTATCCTGCCGGAAACATTTTTACAAAAATCAAGTTGCCGGAATGTTCGCAACCGTATTTTGCATGAATGTGAAATACTTGACCTCTGGCAACTGCCGGAAGGAGTGTTTGGAGAATCCGGTTCGGCAACCACCGTTCTGTTTTTAAGAAAGAACACAAAAAAAACTGGGAGTCTGCCTGTGCGGATAAAACGGGTGCTGAATAAGGATAAGACACTGTTTTTAAATCGCGGACATGCCAGTTTTTCTTATGTGTTTCCCGATCAGAATCATTGGATACAGACCGATTTTCAAATCATCCCCAATATTTTTAACAGATTATGGGACAGGATTTCCGAATTTCGGAAATTGGGAGACATGGCGGAAATCAGAAACGGAATAACGCCGGGGAAAGGCAGAGAAGATCAGTTTTGCCATGATGACCCGCCCGGGGAATGGAAAAAATGGCTGAATGGTCCGTCAGCCATCCGTCATTTTCTGATTGACTGGGAGAATCAGAGGAGAACAAAGAAGCCCTTTGCCAATCGTTATGTGAATTGGCCGGGTAAATTATATCGTCCGATAACCGACCTGGAAAAAATCTTTGATGCCAGGAACAGAAAAATTATAATGAATGCCCGGAGGAATCCGAATACCCGCTGGCGTATCACGGCAGCCATAGATGATGTCGGTTATTTTCCCAGCTATGACTTATTTTTACTATTTGATTTAAAACAGAATGTAACCTTGGAAGAGCTTACCGCCGTATTAAATCATTCTGTGTCAAGTGCGTGGATTGACGATCATATCCGGTTGAAATATTTGCGTAAGAATGAATTAAGGCAACTCCCGGTTCCTGAATTTGACAAGCTTCAGAAAAAGGATTTGAAACGTCTGGTCAGAAAGTTAATGCGTAACCCGAATACTGCCGAATATAAAAAAAGGATAATTCAGATTGATGAAATTTTAGACAGCGCTTACGGGCTTTCAGATGAGGAAAAGAGATGTTTAAAAGCGTCCGGGTTTGTCAGAAAAGGATTTGACGAAGATATCTTTGAAAAAGAAAAAGAGTTGTTTCCCAATAAAACCTGGACTGTTACCGGAATTGTTGAAGATATTGATGCAGGCCGTAATAAAGTCGAAGTTTGGTTCAGAGGTTGTGGTGAAGATGCTGCTGAAATCCCGATACCACGGGAGATGCCGGGCTGGGCCCTCAGAACCGAAGTTGCATTTGAGGCGGAAATTCCGTTTGAGCAACGGCATCGCCCGGATTGGTCTCAACTCCGCAATTTTCAACCAATCAGATATGGTTATATGGATGAAGAAGAACTTTTGGCAGAACTTGATGGATAAGGATAACCGGTATGAAATCTGTGAAAATAGCGTTTTTAAGTGTGGGACATGGCGATTCTTCTGTTATTGTCTTTTTCCTGATCTGACCCATGTGCTGCTTCTCCGTCCCACGCAGTCGTTTACGGTTTTTCTTCAGCAACTGGGCAGGGGACTGAGGCTTGCGCCGGATAAAGATTATCTGGTTGTCATTGATTTTGTGGGGAATTTTCGCAAAGCCCATATCGCGCCCATGGCCCTGACGGGCTGCACGTCTGCGGAGCAGTTTTTTGAGGCGTACAAGGCCAATCCCGGGGAAAAGATAAGCGGGCTGCTTCCGGAAGGGTGCTATCTGGATGCTGATATTGAGGTTCGGCGGATATGGGATGATGAAATTAAGCGGATTATCGGGAGGATGTCGCCGGATGAGCGGCTGAAAGCTCTTTATCTGGATATCAAAAATGATCTCGGAGACAAATCCCCCACGCTTACAGATTTTCTTGCCAATACTTATGATGCGGATCCGTATGTTTTCATTAAGCATTTCGGGGGATGGCTGAGAACCCGGGCCGCGTGTGAGGAAGATTTGCCCGAGGCAGAAAAACGCCTGCTGAATACCCCGGGGGAATCTTTTCTGAAATATCTTGAAACAGGGCTGAGTCCGAGCAAATCTTACAAGATGGTTGTCCTTTTGGCAGTTCTGAATCTTCCGGGAATGGCTTGGAATGTGGAGGATATTGCAAGGGGCTTCCTGGATTATTTTCTTGTGAATAAAGACCGAATTTCTGATTATGACGATCTGGCGAAGTCCGGGGAACCTGAGAAATTCCGGCTTTCAAAAGTGATGACTCATATTAAAAATATGCCGTTACGCTTTCTCAGCAATACGAATAAGGACTGTTTTATCTTTGACCGGGATAAGGGGATTTTCAGTCTTAAACCTGAATTTCATGAATATTGGAATGATGATTTTTTTAAGGGGCTTGTACAGGAACGGACGGAATTTCTGATTGCGCGGTATTTTCAGAGGCGGAGACTGCGGCAGATTGTTTATTTTACGCGGTCTGTCTTAAAAGACGGGTTTGCGCTTGGCCGGATATTTGCGGAGAGATTTCTGAACGGAAAAACGCTTTCTTCAGGGGAAAAGAAAAAAATTACATTGGTCTTGAACAAGCAGAAATTTAAGGCTATGATAAGACGCTCGGATTCGGGGAAAGATTATCGAGTTGAATATATTGGTGAAACGAATATCTTGAAAATGCTTGCGGATTGTATGAAGCCCCTGCCGAAAAAAGGTGAAAAGGCTTTTGCGCTTTCGGTGAAGAATGATGCGATTTGGGTTGAGATTCCGAAAAAGATGAATGGGATAGGGTAATTGAATCCTGATGTCATTCGGAGATTCAATTTGATTGAAAATAAACAATTAAGGAGATATCTTATGGAACTTGCTGAGATAAAAAACGATATACAAAATACAATTGGAAAACTCTCACCTGACAAGCTTAAAATCGCTTTGGAATTTCTGAAAGAACTACATGAAACCGAGGAGGAGGAGACCCGGCTGCCTCTCAGCACACCGGGATTTGTCGAAGATTACCGTGAGGCAAAAGAGGATATGAAAACAGGGAAAACCATCACTGCGGAGGATAAATAAACCATGCTTTCAAATTTACAGGAAAAAGTTTTTTCCGCCCTTCACATTTCAAAAAAAGATCTGCTGGATGAAATGTCCGTGATCTTAGCCAGCCAGCAATTGTCCGAATATTCAATGGAAGTTGATTTTTTTGAAAAAAAATACGGTAAGAAATTTGAAGAGTTTGACCGCTATTTCCGAAGTCATGAGGTCAGCTATGAGATGGAAAATGACTGGATGAACTGGAAATTTTCGGTTGAGAGCCGGAAATACTGGGAGGAAATTCTGAAACACAATGATTCTTGATATTATTCAGAAGTATTCGGATATCATCGAAAGTTACGATATTCTGAAATTCAGATCAGCGGGGAGTTCGTATCAGTTAGTTTGTAAAATTGAAATGGGTGTGGCTACTTTGGGACGACGAAGTATATGAATAATACTAATATATTGTCTTGACTTGCAGGCATATCATTGCTATGTTCCGTTGAGATAACTTTTTATGTATCTCATGGAATCGCTATGTTCAGGTCATATGTCAGAGAAGCATTTGTAAGTGCGGAAGAAAAATTTCTTCAGTTGACTGAACTGCTTGGCAGCAGTGAGGCAGGTAAAATGATGCTGAGTGAGGTTGAATCGACAATAAACGGTGAAGGTCGGGAACTGTTGCGACTTTTGCTGCAAGGTCATGTGGATGACCGGGGAATCTGTGACATCGGAAAATCCGTCGTCGGTTCGGACGGAGTTGTGAGAAGCCACAAAAGAATCAGAGAACGTGAGATAAAAACATTGTTCGGGGCAGTCAGAATAAGACGGATGGGATATTCTGTCCGTGGTGCGGACAGTCTGTTTCCGAAGGACGGTTTTCTGAACCTGCCGAAAATCTCCTATTCTTTCTGCTTGCAGAAGCTTATTACGGAAGAGGCGGTCAGAGGCTCTTTTGAGGAGGGCATGAAAAGTATCAGAAGGATGACAGGTATCACGATACCGAAACGTCAGGCTGAGAAAATTGTGTTGTCCGTGTCAGGTGATTTTCACAACTTTTATGAACAGAAAGAATATGATATGCGAAATATGCATGACTGTCCTTTGCTGATTCTGACCATGGACGGCAAAGGCATAGCTATGAGAAAGGAGTCGCTGAGGAAGGAGACAGAGAAAAGGGCGAAAGCGAATCGGCATGATATGAAACGAAGATTGTCTCCGGGAGAGAAAAAGAATTCCAAAAGAATGGCCGCTGTGGCCTCGGTTTACCTGACAGATCGGTTCGTGAGGTCCCCGGGAGATATTATCGGAGAATTGTCCGGGAAAACAGCCGGGACAGGGAAAAAACGTCCGAAGCCTTTTGAAAAAAGGGTATGGGCAAGTGCGGAACATTCCTTCGGAACAGTGGTCAGCGAGATGTTTGACGAGGCGGTGAGCAAAGACCCTTACAGAGAGAAGGAATGGGTCGCATTGGTTGACGGGGACAGGAAACAGATCATATATCTGTCCCGTGAGGCGGAAAAGCATGGGGTCGGAATAACGATAATCTGTGATTTTATCCATATGTTGGAATACTTGTGGGAGGCAGGCGGCACGTTTTTCACTGAGTATGAAAAACGTGAGGAATGGGTCAGAGAACGACTGGCAGGAGTGCTTCGGGGAAAGCCGGGTCTGACCGCTGGCGGAATGAGACGGTCGGCAACAAACAGAGGTCTGAATCAGAGTGAGAGGAAGGCTGTTGACAAATGCGCCCGTTATATTACAACTCTGGCATCCCATATGAGATATGACGAATACCTGAGGAAAGGCTATCCCATAGCCACGGGAGTCATAGAAGGCGCATGCCGATATCTTGTGAAGGACAGAATGGGCATCACAGGTGCCAGATGGGGTCTGAAAGGTGCCGAGGCCGTTTTGAAACTGCGTTCTCTGAAAGTCAGCGGAGAATTTGAGGATTATTGGAAATTTTATGAGAGACAGGAATTTAGCAGAAATCATTATGAAAAATATGCAGAACCTGAATTTTTAATGCATATTGTCACCTGATATTCCGTCGTCCTAAAGTAGCCACACCCAATTGAAATGAGGGACAAAACGCTTCTGTTTGTCCGGGACTATCTTTTTTCAGAGGGTTCCAGAAAATATTCGTTTCACTGGCAGGACGTTCACGGCAATTGTATTCTCCGATGGGATAACGCTCCGCACCATCAGGGAGTTTCCACCTTTCCGTATCACAGACATTTCGGAAAGGAGGAACATATCCAGGAATCTCAGCCCATGAGATTGGAAACAGTGCTGGAATATATTCAGGGCCAACGGGAATAAGCTTATCAAGTAAGTAATGTATGGAAAAGCGGAGGAGGATATGGAGGAATATTCCGTTATCATTCCGGATAGGATGGCAAGACAATCGGAGAGGCATTCGGAAAATGTCTCTCAGCAATTCGGAGAGGCATTGGCCATTCAGAAATATCGTACTCGTGAGTTCACGGCGTTTCAGATCGGGGAGATGCTCGGGCATACGTCCCGCTGGGAGACGGACGCTTTTCTGAAAAAGCATCATTGTCACGGATACACAGAGGAAGATTTTGAGAAGGATGGCAAAACACTTGACGAACTATTGGATGAGGCTGTCAGATGAAAGTTGTGGTGGATACATCGCTGTTTTCTCTTTTTTCTTGAACAGTTCCAGTTTCGATGTTACAGATGAGAAAAATCTTTATGGCATGTATGAGATATTCGGTATTCATAATTTTCCCCATGTAAAATTAAAGTATTGAGATTTCTTACAACCCCAAATAATATGACAAAGTAGAAATAAAAGGAGATAAGAAATCATGCTGATAAGATTCACAGTGGAAAACTTTTTGTCTTTTAACGAGCGAACAGATTTCAATATGATTGCCTCGGAAGAGGGCAGACATCCTCACCATGTGGTGAAAAAGAAGTCCGAAAATGAGATCAGCTTGTTAAGAAGTTCGGTGATCTACGGTGCCAACGCTTCAGGAAAATCAAATCTTATCAAAGCGATGGCATTTGCCAGAGAGTTTATTGTCGAAGGAATTGAAAAAAAAAAGGCTGTCAGAGTCGAACCCTTCAGATTAGACAAAGGCAATTTCAAAAGGCCTTCAAGATTTGAATTTGAGTTCCGATACAAGGGAAAACAATATGCCTATGGTTATTCTGTCGACAGATCAAAAGTACATGAGGAATGGTTGTTTGAATTCGGACATGAGATTGAAGTGGCGATATTTGAAAGAAAAGAAAATCACATTGATTTTAACTTTGAGCATGATGCCTTTTCAAATATATCTGAAGATGATAAACAAAGGCTGAGATACGAAGCAAAGGGCACAAGAGACAATCTGCTTTTCCTCACGAATTGTGAGGAGCGGAATATCACATATTTGGAATCTGTTTATGAATGGTTCGATGATATTCTGAACATCATTTTTCCCAGAACCGAGCTTCTGAGCCTTCCCTTTTTTATAGAATCCAATGAGGATATGGAAAAATTTTTTAAAGGAATTTTAGAGTGGTTTGATTTCAGGATAAAGAATATCAAAATTGAAGAAATTGATTTCGAAAATTTTGACGGAATACCAAAGCAGCTCAAAGAAAGCATAAGAAAAGACTTTTTAAACGACCATGAAAAAAAAGGAATAGGCATTTTTTCAGACAGACAGGGTGTCAATTATGTCTTCAAAAAAGATGAGGAGGGAATATTGAGGGTATTGAGGCTGACAACGATAAGAAGCGATAAGGACGGGCAAGAGGTGCTTTTTGAAATCAGTGAGGAATCTGACGGAACCCGCCGCGTTATTGATTTGCTTCCCACGATCATGGCCTTGCGAGGAGAGAGTGTTTTTATCGTGGACGAAATTGAAAATAGTCTGCATCCTCTGCTTGTCAGAGGATTATTTGATCTTGTCTTAAACAATGCGATGTTTGGAACTTCTCAGGGTCAACTGATCGCCTCGACTCATGAGGTTCATTTGCTGGATATAAAACATCTGTTCAGAAAAGATGAAATCTGGTTTATTGAAAAAGACAGACACGGCCAATCTCATGCTTATTCTCTGGCGAAGACGAATGTGGAAGATTTGGATTTGATCAAAGGATATCTGAATGGAAGATTCGGAGCCATACCTTTTATCAGAAACACAAAAGAACTGGGATGGGAAGACTGAGATGCCAAGAGAGAGAAATACAAATCATCGGGAAATTGCAGGACGCGTTGCTGATAAAGACGGCAATTGGCAGCTCTTTGTGATTGCCGCAGAAGGTGACAGAACCGAGCCTAACTATTTTACCGAGTTTGAAGCAGAGTACAAAAAAGAGTTTGATGAAAGGAATTTGCATGTGGAGTTCATAGATAAGGAAAGCTCCGCACATTCTGACCCCAATCATGTTTATGAGACATTAAAGCGGTTTTGTGAGGAACTTGAAAAAGTACGCGACCTCCAGGCATATGATGAATTATGGCTGGTTATTGATACGGATGACTATGAGAACCGGAAAGATGCGATTTTAAGATTGGTAGAAAAATGCAAAGAGAAGCCTCTGTATTATCTTGCTCTGAGCTGGGGCGTCTAAATTCACTCCGATTTCTTGACTGCTTTTTGGACCATCCCTCTGACCTAAAAAAACTTTATCCGCATGCCGCCTCTGAAATCTTAATTTCCGGGAGCGATTCAGCTCGATTTTCCAACTCGGTCAGGGGGCCGGTTATTTTTTTACAATTACTTGAAATATTTATATTTATAATTTTTTTTGCTCGTTTTTCGGACTCCGGAATAAACTCAGAATTTTCTGCTGTTTTATCCGAGAGTATTTCAAGACTGCCAGGGTTTGCCAGGATTTTACGACGTTGTTTGGTTAAAGAAAATAAAGACTCTGAAAATTCTTGTTGCTCTCTGAGACTGATATTCATGACTCTTCGGGCATCTTCTCTGGTCAGTTCACCACACATGGCGGGCATGCGCAGAGCTATGCGATTGGCGTCTTTTATCTCTCCGGTTCCATGTTGCTTTGAAACTGCGAACAGAGACTCTATATTATCAGAAGTTATTGGCATTCCTATATTTTCTAATTTAAGCTCCTTGGCAATTATGATATGTTTGTCTAACCAATTAGTAAAACCTGTACGCACAGATGATCGCGGAGGAATGGCTTCAAGCAGCTTTTTACTTTCTTCATAAGTTTCCAGGTTAAGCCCCTTAGTTTTAAGTATTTTCTGGCATTCTGAAAGAGTACCTGAGTCGCGAAGAAAACATTCTATAAAATTTCTGCACCTCGGAATCTGATCAATGCCTGCTCGCAGCTTTGAAAGGACGGATCCCTTTGGGGCACGACCTCTCGGAGAATGTCTGAGCAACTGAGCCGCCCAATTCACCAGGCGGCGGAGGTTCATAAATCTTGATTTTGTTGAAACCTTCGGAGGTGCAAGACAGGCAAGAACAGTCTGTTTGAATTTTTTTGAAACTTTACCGACCGCAGAGATAAAGATATCAAACATCGGATGATTCTGATATTCATGTTTTAAAAGATTAGCGACAGTGTGTGATATATCGTCAATGCTGACACTGGGAAGGCCTTGTTCCGCCAAAAGCCTGGTAGCTTTGGCAAGGTCTGTTCCTCCGTCTTTGAGATATGCTACCGGCATTCCCCCGATACCGATAACTTTTTTCAAAAAATCAGCTATGGCCTCACCAGTCCAGGATACTGCTACTGAAACAGCAACGCAGTTTACATCTTTAAGAGTAGGAGCGGTTTCATTCAAATCATGATGGTTAGCATTCAATGACAGCAAAGTAAGAATTTTACCTTTTCCTAAGGCAATACTGATATCTATTATATAAACAAAGCCGTTGGAAAACGGATTGCTGTTAATTTCAGCCCCGCGCAGCGGGACGGCATTTCGGAGTCTTGCTACGGATAATCGGGTGACCCAGTTAATAATTGTCTGAACACATGGGACTTTTGTTATTCCCAAGTAATCAGCAAGAACTCTGAGAACTCTCGGTACCGCTCGGAAACTTATATGAGCAACTATAAAAAGCTTCAAACAAATATAGATAAGTTCTTCTTTGTTGTGAACAGGCTGAGTATTTTTCTGACGTTCTTTTTCCAGTTGTTTTCTGGCTTCATCGGCATCTTTCTTGTATTTATCACGCTCTTTTTTAATACGGCGCTTTTCTTTTTCATGATAACGTGCATTCTTGCCACGTTCAATCGCTTTTTTCTTCCAGTTATCTCTGCTTTTTATCAATTTGGACTTTGAACTCATAATAATCCTCGTAATTTTATTAATATTGACATAATAGTATGGTAAATATGTTAAAATAACAATCAAACTATATATTATCAAGATGAATCTATAATTGATTACATGAAGAGGTCCAAATTGTAGTTAAAAAAATTAAGCCAAAAAGGCTGTTTTTAGACGCCCCAGCTCTGAGCAATCCGTGCTTTGAGATATGGGCGATGTTGCATTTTGCTGACTTGGATGATGATGTGAGGAGCTATGGCATAAATCATCAGGGAGCTTGCACGATCAAAAGGTATGTCACGTCGTTTCCCGTCAAAAAAAGACCGAAACAATGTAAGAACTTATGGAATTTGATACATACCTAAATTGAGCGATTCTTTGGCCTGAATATGATTCCCGGCTTGTAGTATAAGGGCTTCGGCGGTTTCCGGGTTTTCACCCATCGGGTGAAAAGTGTAAAATACAAAAAGCCCCGGCTGCCGGACTCTTAGCCAGTTTTTCTGAAAAGAATCGCTCAATTTAGGACATAACTATAAAAGCAGACAGCCTATATATAAAAATATGGTTGAGAATAAAGAGAGTATTAAAAACGCTATTCAGAGGGCAAAGAAACTGAACAATTGTATCCCGTTGGATAAAGACAATATCTGCACAGATGTTTATAAATTGATGGAAAAGCTGATCTGAACAGCGACCGGGTCGCGGTAATGTATCTGAAGCGTCTCGTGGAGTTTCTCATACCCTCAATATCTGCCCCGAGCTGATATTATAAGCGGTACTACATTCATGACCAAAAAAGACAGGAAGAATCTCAGCATAATTTACCGCAAGCTTGTCCGTGACAAAATTCCCGAAATCATCAGGAAACACGGGAAAGGAGCTTCCACAAGAATTCTCGATGCGGAGGAGTTCAAAACCGCAGTCGGAGAGAAAATTCTCGAGGAGGCTTATGAGCTTTACTCCCAATGGAAAAATGACGACAGGCAGGAAATTCTCAAAGAATCCGCCGATGTCCTTGAAATCATGCTCACGGCCCTTGAACTGCATGAGTTTGATCTGAATGACCTGCTTGCAAAAAGGCGGAAAAGAGCGGAGCAAAGAGGCGGGTTCACGGAAAAAATTTTTCTTGAAAATGTGGGCAAAGCATCTTCGGAGAGATACGAATTCCAGGATCATCCGGCCATGATTTTCAGCCCTGCTCAGAAAAACAAGATGGTTTCTCTGATTAAAAGCGAGCTTGCACAAAGCGAAAAAGCATGGATCGCATCGGCGTTTTACTCACCGGGGATAACAAACCTGCTGGTATCCGATTTTATCCGCTTCACAGAGAACGGGGGCGAACTCAGGCTGCTGCTGTTAACCATGGGGAATGCTGTCCGCCCGGAATATTTTACGCATCTTCCGCAATTTGTCCCTGAAATAAATCTCAGGGTGTTTCATCCCCCGGACGTGCCTTTTGACCAGTCCCCGCCTGATTTTCATCTGAAAGCGTATTTGTTCCGTCTGCGGAACGGTTCCGGCTCGTTACTCATCGGATCGTCAAATTTCACAGAAGCTGGCTTCAACCGGAATATTGAATGGAATTACTATTCTCATGGCGAGGTGAATCTGCCTTTTGATAAGCAGTCCCCTTTTGAAACAGCCCTGGCCGAGTTTGAACGGTACTGGGAGAATGAATCTGTCGAGATCACCGAGGCGTTTTTAAATGCTTATGAAACAAGATGGGCAGGGTGGCAGGTTCCAAAACCGGTGCGTCAGGAGATTTTTGAAAGAACAGACACATGGGGCCGCACTGCCCCGGAACCGAATGATGCCCAGAAAGAGGCTTTGGAAAACCTCGGGCAAATGCGGGATCAGGGGATTGACAAGGCTTCTGTGATTGCTGCCACGGGCGTGGGCAAGACGTATCTGGCCGCATTTGATTTTAAGCAGAGCGACTGCAAACGCCTGCTGTTCATTGCTCATCGTGAAAATATTCTGAACAGGGCCATGCAGAGTTTCCGGGAGGTTCTGAATAATGACGATTTCGGGGTAATACTCGGGGGCGGTAATGCGGTTCGGGGAGGGAGTCCGAGTGTGTTTGCCATGGTTCAGACCCTCAGCCGGAAAGCGCATCTTGAGAAATTTTCTCCGCATGAGTTTGATTATGTTGTGGTGGATGAGTTCCATCACAGCGAGGCGGCGAGCTATAAGCGGATTCTCGGATATTTTAAGCCGAAATTTTTCCTGGGGCTGACTGCCACGCCCGAAAGGACGGACGGGAGGGATGTCCTTGGTCTGTGTGATTATAATGTGGCTTATGAGGTGAGGCTGCTGGATGCGGTGAACCGGGGCTGGCTTGTGCCGTTTCAGTATTATGCGGTTTATGACGAGACGGATTATGAACGGATGACGTGGCGGGGAACGCATTATGATGAGGAGGAACTGACACAGGCGCTTGCAAATGACACCCGCACGGCCATTGTGGCGCATAATTTGAAAAAATTCCTGCCGTCATCGGGAAAGATTAAGGCGCTGGCTTTTTGCAGTTCTGTTGTCCATGCCCGATATACTGCAAAAAAACTGACCGGGGATCATGGGGCAGAGGCGGTTGCTCTTGTGGGGGATACGCCTGAACTTGAACGGATCATGGCGATTCAGAAGCTCCGGGATGAGAAAGACCCGCTTGAGGTGATCTGCACTGTGGATATTTTCAATGAGGGGACTGATATTCCTGATCTCACCCATGTTCTGCTTCTCCGGCCCACGCAGTCGTTTACTGTTTTTCTTCAGCAACTGGGCAGGGGGCTGAGGCTTGCTCCTGATAAGGATTATCTGATTGTGATTGATTTTGTGGGGAATTTCCGCAAGGCGCATGTTGCTCCGATGGCGTTGGCGGGCTGCACTTCTGCGGAACAGTTTTTTAAGTCTTACAAAACAAATCACCGGAGAAACATGGGCGATCTGCTTCCCGAAGGCTGTTTTCTGGATGCGGATACCGAGGTTCGGAGGATATGGGATGACGAGATTAAACGCATTATGGGGAGGATGTCGCCGGATGAGCGTCTCAGGGCGCTTTATCTGGATATCAGGGATGATCTCGGAGACAAATCTCCCACGCTTACGGATTTTCTTGCGAATACGCATGGTGCTGATCCTTATGTTTTTATTAAGCATTTCGGGGGCTGGCTGAGGGCGAGGGCAGCGTGCGAGGAGGAACTCCCGGAGGCCGAAGCACGGCTGCTGAACACCCCGGGGGAAGCTTTTCTGAAATATGTTGAGACGGGGCTGAGTCCGAGCAAATCTTATAAAATGGTTGTGCTTCTGACTGTTCTGAATCTTCCGGGGATGAGCTGGAAGTCCGAGGATATCGCAAAGGGATTTCTGGAATATTTCCTTGCTCATAAGGACAGAATTTCTGATTATGATGATCTGGCGAAATTTCCCGAGCCTGAGAATTTTCCGCTTTCAAAGGTGGTCAGCCATATCAGCAGAATGCCGCTTCGCTATCTGAGCAATACGGACAAGGACTGTTTTATCTTTGAGCGTGAGAGGGGGCGGATGACCTCATTCTCTCGTTGGAGCCGGGGAACGAAAAAAATGCTGATTTTTCCAGCAGGGGCTATAAATTAAGTTGTATAAAAAAAAATTGCATTTATATTTTTAATGTGCTATAAATATAATTTTTAATAAATTTTAATTGTGAAAAATCGCTTAGTTGTGTTATCTTCGATTTTTCAATTAACGAGTTTGCACTCTAAACTCAACAAATGAAATCCTTCTTAGACAGAATTATGGTAGGACAGTGGAGTAGAGTAGATTTGGAGCATTAATGTATAAAATTAAGTGGGAGAGTAAAATCAATGGTATTTTACTGGATGACAAAATAAATGATAAAGAAGAAATTGTTCCCCCGAGACCTGTTTTTTATCAAGAAATGGATATGTTAGGTTTTGATACTTATTGGGAATATCCTAAATCAAAGAAGCCTTTGTTGTGGGCTATCGGGAGGCGATATTATCATAAAGGCAAGTTTTTAGCAGAAGCAAAAGGAGGGAATATTTACGAACACCCTGAACTTATTGTTAAATATAAAGGCAAATTAAAAAAACTGAAGCCGATAAATATAAAATCATTAATAAAGAAAAATAAAGAAGCCATTGCCACGCTTGAAAACGAGGCAATGGATTTTGTGCAGCATGCCCATAAAAAACATAAGGACAAGGTAGATTATTTTTCGGTTTCATTCAGCGGAGGTAAAGATTCCCAAGTGGTTTTAGATATTGTCAGTCGGGTCTTAGCTCCTGATGAATATATGGTTATTTTCACTGATACTGGAATGGAAATCCCTTTTACCCATGAATCTGTAAAAAAAACAAAGGAAAAGTATCAAAAATTATATCCCGAATTAAAATTCCATACGGCAAAACCACCAAAAGATACCCTTGTATTTTGGGATAAATTCGGGCCGCCAAGCAGGTTTCAGAGATGGTGTTGTTCTGTGTGTAAAACTGCCCCTTTTGCAAATTTAATACGAAAAATTCATGATGAAGAGGAAAAAAACGGGCAACCGAATATTTTAGTATTTGAGGGGGTCAGAGCGGAAGAAAGTGATAGAAGAAGTGAATATCTTAGGGAGGCAAAAAGTGTAAAACATATCAGTATAACCAACGATAGGCCTCTTTTATATTGGAATACCACGGAAATTTATCTTTATTTACTATATCGGAATATTGAGTTAAATGAGGGGTATCTGCATGGTTTACAAAGAGTGGGTTGTTCCATTTGTCCGTTTGCTTCAGAGTGGTCAGAGTATATAATAAATTTTCTTTTTCCAGAATTAACTGATGAATATATCAGTAAGATCAAATCTACATTGAAATATGCAGGTTTGAAATCTCCGAATAAAATAAAGCATTATATTTCAAAAGGACAGTGGAAAAAAAGGGCCGGAGGAAAAAATATTAATGCCGGGGGTACAAGTTTGGATTTTGTGCAAGATAATCAGAATCTGAAAGCCATTTTAAAAAAACCGAGAGAAGACTTTTTTGAATGGTTAAACGTAGTCGGAGAAATTTTACACAAAAAAGATAAAAATAATAAAACGATTGGAGAGGTTAGGATAGGGAAAACTTTTATTACTTATGAAGTCAGTGATGATAAAAACAACAGGGTTGTTAAAATAAAAGGAATAGGGGATGATATCGTTTTACAAACCAGACTGAAAAAAGTTTTGTATAAATCAGCCTATTGTGTTCATTGCGGTGTCTGTGCTGTTGAGTGTCCGACAAAAGCACTAAAAGTTGTTCCGACTGTCAGAATTGATAAAAATCTATGCAGACATTGTTCAAATTGTCTTGACTTTACATATAAAGGTTGTTTAGTTGCAAAATCAATAAATGAGTCAACAGGAGACGGACATATGAAAAAGAAGAGTTCCGGGATTGACAGGTATTCAACTTTTGGGATGAGAAAAGAGTGGTTGGAAGATTTTTTAAACAATCCCGATGGCTGGCTTGATAAGAATAGTCTTGGCCCTAAACAAAAGCCAGCAATGAGATGGTGGTTAAAAGAGTCAGAATTGCTTGATTCAGCAACGAATAATCCAACGGAATTATGTACAATTTTAAATAATTTCAAATCTCACACTTATAACCTGATATGGGAAATTGTCTGGGTAAATTTAGGTTACGGTTCTTTAATTGTAAAATGGTATGTCAACAATGTAAGTTTTGGAAACTATACCAAAGAAGAATTATTGTTAATGTTAATGAATGATTTGCCCGGTTATGCCGAAGGTACATTAAAGAATCCCAGAGATGCTTTGGTGAATATGCTTGATAAGAGTCCTCTGGGTAATGAACTACGGTTAGGAGTTTTAACCAAAAAGGGAAACGCTGTAAAGCTGATTAAAAAAATAGGGACTGATCAAGTAACTCCGATAGCTGTTGCTTATTCTCTGTATAAATTTGCAGAAGATAAAAAGCGGTATGACCTCACTGTTTCTGAATTTTATAAGGAGCATTGTGACAGAGGCCCTTATAGGCTTTTTGGTCTTTCCAGAGGGAAATTTGAAGATATTTTAAGATACCTCCAGGAGAATAAAAACCAGGTGGTACGAGTTGATTTAGCTGCTGACCTGGATAACATTTTCCTGAGAGAGGATTTAAAGGCCGTGGACATCTTAAAGTTATTAACCTCTTAACCATATTGAGAAAGAAACCATTCATTCTTTTACCCTTAAAAGACTGCTCAAGAGGATGTTGTGAATAAATATAATGAAATTATAGGATTATACGACTATTTTCAACCAACGTATGACCTGACGAATGAAGTTGCTGATTACTGGAAACAGTTTGTTCCGAATGACAAATTTTTTAGTATCCTCCGCGGTGTTTTGAACTCATTGGAATCACAGCAGGCAAATGAGAAAAAATCGCTTTGGCTACAAGGAACTTATGGAACAGGTAAAAGCCATGCCACCGCTGTTGTAAAACATCTTCTGTTTGATGAAGCAGATGGACTGGAAGAATTTACTGAAAAGTTTGAAGACCCACAATTGAAATCCAGGATACTGGGGTTCCGAGATAAATTCCGAGTCTTTCCGGTAGTGATCAAAGGATTGTCGAATGTTACGGACAATCGGACTTTTGCGCTGGTCATCGAAAGAGCTGTCAAAGATGCCTTAAAGAAGAGTCAGATTCAAATTTCCACCAAAAGTGATTTTGAAAAAATGGTTTATCAGATTGAGACAAATCCGGGACATATCAACTGGGAAACCGTCATTCAGCAATATCCGCAAATCAATATGTATGTAAAAAATAAGAAAGCGTTGCTCAAAAAGCTGAAAGATGGTGATCTGGATACGCTCAGAAATTTAGAAGAGGTCTCTTCTGAAATCGGAATTCATTTTTCTAACGGTAAAATAGACGAATGGTTAACGGAGGTTACAGATGAATTAAGGTCTCAGAATAAAGCAAATGGTCTGATGATCTATTGGGATGAATTTACCTCTGTTCTTCAGCGATCCAACAGCGGAATGTTGCTGACCGAACTGCAACATATTGCGGAGCTTTCTGTTAATAAAGGGATTTATCTCTTTATTGTAAGCCATAAAACTTTGCAACAAACGGAGATGAATGTTACAAAAGACGATATGGAAAAAGCTTTGGGAAGATTTCAGCTACTTGATTATTCAATGGAACCCATTACCACCTATCATATTGTCGGAGCAGCAATTAAGAAGAAAGATGAGGAAATATGGAGATCTTTAAGAGACGAAAATACAGCAGTATTGGATAATATGATCCGAAGAATCGTCGGAACCGAGGGCGGTGTCAGGAATTATAACCGTCTTAAAGACCTTTTCCCCATTCATCCTTACACTGCTTATCTTTCCACCTTTATTGTGAGAAATATCGGATCAACTGAGCGAAGTATTTTTAATTTTCTATATGATGAAGATAGGGGGTTTAAAAAATTCATCAATGAAAATCCGGTAAATAACCATGTGACGCTTCTTACAGCAGATTATCTTTGGGATTTCTTTATGAACGAATTTGAAAGAGTTGATTACCAAAGATTTTCAACAGTTCTGGATAAATATAACTTATACATAAAGAGTATCGAAAAAGAAAATCACGCTTACGGTGTCATCTTCAGAGGTGTTCTTTTGCTAAATGTGCTGTATAAGACGGTTAATGTGGCTGAAACCAAAGAAACTTTTCTGGTTGCTCCCAGCATAGATAACATTAGAGCCATGTTTTCAGGTACTGAATATGAGAGTGAGACAGATGCGGCGTTGGAATTTTTTGATGCAGAGAAAAAAATTTCCAAAGATCCGGATAATCTTTTTCTGGTCATGTCATCAGTTCTTCCGTCTATAGAGGTTAAGAAAGTAAAAACAGAATTAAAAAGCCAATACAATCAGATTGATAAAATTTTAGGAGATCATACAGAAGAAATCAAAATCGCATTTACGAGTGCTATCCTCCGGGAAACCGAGATGAACATTTTTGATGCTTCTTTGAATCAGCACCTGCTAAGAAGTAAGCTAAACAAGGCTTTCAAATTTGCTTATTCTCTTCACATTGTTTTGTTAATTGCTCAAAATATTCAGGAGCGAGAACAAATCAAGGAAACAGTTCTGAACATATCGCAGGATGGTGAGACTGACAATGTTATTTTTATCATTCTTGACGATCTGTTTGACGAAAAGGTTCTTGATAAATTTATCGAATATAATGCGCGTGCTGTTGTCGCAGAACGGCGTAATTATAGAGAAGAGCAAGTTTCAAGCCATGATTATGCCAATAAGACATTGGAACAATGGGTTAATGGAATTAAATCAGGGTATGCGGATTGGTATTTGGGCAGGGATAAAGGAAAAACCCTAATCAGCGATTTCAGCACAATCGTCAATGACAATTTATCCGCGACAATATTTTATTCAGGGTTAGAAACACTTGCGGAAACAAAGAAGAATAAAAATGTTTGGGATAAAAAATCTTCCAAAGCTTCTGTTGAGCGCTTTCTTTTTGCCAATAACAGAGATGCTATGGAAAGCAATACTTCCTCTGCACCATACAAATTTACAAGAGAAGTTATAAAAAGCAATGAGGAGTACATTGTTGATAATCAACTTCAATTTAATAGAGAAGCTGATACGACTCATCCTCTTGTAGGGATGAACCGTGAAATTGAGGAAGCAATCAAGCAGAAAAATAACTCCAGTGTGTTCAATCTTGGCGAATCTTTGAAATTTTTAACCAGACCGCCTTTTGGTTTATATCCTAATATGCTTTGTATGGCGACATTAGGTTTTTTAATGAGAAATTATGTGGGCAAGTTGTATGAGTCTGGAAAGGGAAAGCCTATTGAAAAAGAGGTCATGCGGGATAAAATTCTCAGCATGTTCAAGTATTGGGAAAACGGAAAAGACTCAAACAAATTGAAGGTAAGATTAGGGACAAAAGAAGAAGAAATACTTATCAAAGAGTTAGCATTTGTTTTCAGCTTGGAAAATATCGAAAGTCTGAACGACGCAAAATGGGGAATCAGAAACTGGATAAAGGAATCGAAGTTTCCTTTATGGGTCTTTAAATTATCTGAAAATTCAAATGATGAAATTACTCTGGCGATTGACAAGATTACCGGTCTGATTGAGTCACTGGATGAGGAATTTACAGATTCAGATGTAAAGAGCTTGCTGAATATCATTAAACTTGTAGAAATTGATTTGAAACGACTTATTAAAAAAGAAAGAGCTAGAGAACTCTTTGTTTCTTGGCTGCAACGTATTGATAATATTGAAATAGAAAGAGAAGATATTGATAGTGTTATTAAATATATTCGGCAACATATGTCGGAAGAGCCCGGAGTTCATTCATGGAAAGAGGATAATGTCAGAGAAAAGGCAAAAGACTGGTTTTTGGAAAAATCAAGACCTTTGACACCCCCGCCTCCGCCGCCGCTGCCTCCTTATCCACCTGGAGGTGAAGGTAAGCTACCACTTGGTGAAGTGGGGGAGAGGAAAACTAAGGAAACGATGATCAACAAAATAGAAAAATTTGCAGGTGATTGGAAAGAAGTTCTGAGAAAAATAATTGACAAGCATCCTGAATTTATTGATATTTTAGACAGATATATGAAATAACATGATCAAAAATTTCAAATTCATAGAAGAATTATATAGTGAAATTGATAGTGAGAAAAAAGACAAATCTCCCGCCGTTCAAAGATATCCTATCAGATTGATTTTTTTAAATAGTTTTAATTCATTAAATCTGATAACAGACTATTTCTCTAAACAAGCTGTTGATGTCTTGGAATTAAATAAACTGCTCCCGCATAATGACGGGTGGCTTACGTCAGATGATATTATTAACAGCATAAAACTTCTGGAAGATGATACTGTTATTGTGCCTTTTTCCGAAATATTACGGTTTAAAAACACAGCAGAATTTAATACGATCCTAACTGGTTTATTTGAAATAGAAAACAGCGATACAAATCATTCAAAAAAGATAAAGAGAATTTATATTCCCCTGGTAGGTATGAAGGAAAGGTTTGAAAGAGATTTTTGGAAAACCTTTCACCGCAGGGGTAACTGGGCTCCAATTTGGTATTTAGAGGAACCTTTCAATAAAAAAATTAAGATTTATCAGATTTCTTTTGAAGCAGATTTATTATGTAATTTCAAAACGATAAACAATACATTGGGCTGGCTGGATTTATGGAAACAAAATGATCTTGAGGTTGTCATCTGTAAGTCAGGAACTTTGAGATATCTATACAAAGACTTTCTTCCCGACATGATGTTCTTCCCGGAGGAAATAAGCACTCCTGAAGATTACTTGGAAAAAATTATTGGTCTGAAAATACCAATTGAATATAAAAAATCAGACTCACCTTTTTGGGAAAGCCTGATAAATGAGATAAGCAGAAAAAATGATAATCCCTTGTCTTTGACTTTTGAAAACTTTATTCATCAGCACTTTAATGTAAACGACTTCGGGGCAACTTCCAAAAGCGACCTCCTGATGTACAGGTTTCAACACAGAGACAAATACAGCCGATGGCTTTTAAAACAATGGTTCATCAATCAGGATGATTTAAAAGACAGTTATCTTTTCAATATAATGTCCGACCTGAAACTTTACTCAGACGATGAATTCATAGAAAAAATCTGGCTAAAAATATTCGATGTCTCCATACCTGTTCCGAAAGATATTTTAAGTGAAAGAAAGTCCTATCTGAATATAATCCATAAAGACTACAAAATTTCTTTTCATCAAATCGAAGGCAAACTCCGAGATAAACTTAATCAGCTATCTGATAATTCCATAGAAATTCAGGCAGATTATTTGACCAATATCACATTTGTCGAAAGAAAATATCTGATTGAATCCTTCAAAAATAGTGCTGAAGCAGATCGAAGTAAATACAGAGAAGCTATCAGAACGATCTATCCCGAACTTTTTTATTATTTAAGATGGGAGAATGTCACACTAAATAGCGAAGTCTCAGACAACCGGATAAAAGAATATTTTCAGGAATACAATCTTTCAAAGGTATTGGATCAGAAATCTGATAAGCTGACAAATATTCTTAATGAAATAAACAAAAATGCGGAAACTTTTTATAAGTGGTATTATGAAGTAGAAAATTACCCTGAATTTAAAGATGGTTACATCGTTTGGATTGACGGCTTGGGTGCGGAGTGGCTTGCTCTCACTGAATATTTGATAAATACCTATGGCAGAAAAAGAAATAAAATTGTAAAAAAGAGGTGCATAAAAAAAGTAAATTTGCCAAGCATAACAGAATGTAACTATTTTGATAATGCGGTTCGTATTTTAGAATTAGACAAATATATTCATAACGAGAATCCATATAAGCATCCTGATGATTTGATAAAACAGATTGAATTAATAGAGAATATCGTCAGAAAAGAGATTATTGAGACGCATCACGATAAAATTATCGTTGTTTCCGATCACGGCTTTACATTTCTTGCTCAAAAAAAGTTTGGAAATCATAAAAAATATGACTTCTCCGAATCTAATCATGAAGGAAGATGTATGTGGACGGAGGAGAATTATCAAAACGAGTCGGAATTTATACTGCATAAAATTGACAGCGGAAAATGTAAAGAAAAAAAAGCGTTAATTGCTTTAAAACATACATCATTACATAATACACCCTATCGGGAGGTACACGGCGGAGCTACACCTGAAGAAGTTCTGGTTCCCTGTTTTGTTATTTCAAAAATTGACGACAGTATTATATATGAAATAAAATTATTGACTAAAGAACTTTCCACGAAAAATCCGATTATGGATATTTTAATAAAACCGCAGCCTTCCACTCCGCCTGTTTTAACTTTTAAAGGCAGCTTTATAAAATTAAAACAGAAAGACGAAAAATGGCGGGCATCGTTAAAGGGCTTTAAACCTGGAAATTACCAATTTAAACTAAATGTTCAGGAACAAAAATTTGAGATGGAAGTAAGTATAGAAGGTGGTATGAAAGAGAAGGAACTGTTTTGATGAATCCCTTAGATGAAAAAATTAGAAATTCGTTTCCAGACGAATCTGTATATAAAATTCCAAAGCGATATAGTGTCTTTTCCGGTAAAAGCTTACCTTCTTTCATCAAAGATTGGCTGATTCGTAAGTTTACCGACGAAGACGGCGAACTGGATTCATACGGATTGTTAAGATTTTTGGAAGAACATATACCGCATAAGAACAGTGACATAAAAAACAGGATAAGGACCCATGGAGAACAAGTTACCATACTGACAAGGTTTATCGTAGAAACAGATATACAAAAAAATGTACTCAGGTTTTCAATTCCTGATCTTGGAATAAAAACAAATGAGGGCAAGATACCGGATCGTTTGGCAAAAAAATATAATGAACTCAGAGACGGTGAAATGTGGGGTGTCATTTCATTAATCTATATCCCGCCGGAAGGTAAAGAAAAGGGGTGTATTGAACTTACGGACTTTAAGCCTTTCAAGCCTTATGAAGTTGACATTGAATATTTTAAAAATGCAAGAAAAGAGTTTTCCCTTGAAGAATGGATTGATGTATTAATACGCTCAATGGAGTACAATCCGGAAGGTTTTGCAAATCTGACCCAAAAAATTTTATTTATCAGCCGCTTATTGATTTTTGTCGAGCCGAATCTGAATATCATTGAGCTTGCCCCCAAAGGAACTGGAAAGTCTTATATCTTTGGGAATATAAGCAAATACGGCTGGCTGATTAGTGGCGGAACAGTAACAAGAGCGAAACTCCTTTATGATATTTCCAAAAATTCAATGGGAATCATCACCCATTATGATTTTGTTTCCATGGATGAGATTGAAACCATTAAGTTTGCTGATGAGAACGAATTACAGGGAGCCTTAAAAAATTATTTGGAATCCGGAGTTTTCACAGTGGCAAAAGTGAGAGGGACATCTTCTGCCGGTTTAATGTTGCTGGGAAATATTCCGTTATCAAGTGCCAATCAGCCCATCCATAATAAATACTTTTCAGGTCTGCCGCTTTTCTTCCGATCTTCCGCTTTAATGGACAGATTTCATGGTTTTATAGAAGGATGGAAATTACAGCGGGTTAATGAAAATCTTAAAGTCAGAGGCTATACGCTAAATGTCGAATACTTCTCTGAGATATTACATATGTTGAGAGAAATTCCGAATTATTCGTACATTATCGGAGAATTGTTAAATATTCCCACAAATGCGGATACAAGAGACACAACTGCTATCAAAAAACTCTCATCAGCTTATTTAAAAATATTTTTTCCGCATGTAGAAAAACCGGAAGACATAAGCAAACATGATTTTAATGATTTCTGCCTTAAACCGGCCCTTGAAAAACGAGCGATTATCAGAAAGCAACTCGCCCTTATTGACAGTGAATTTCATGAGGATTTACCCGATATCAACGTCAGAGATCGTTGATTCGGCTTTAGCAATTCAGAGAACAACAGAATCAAAAAGCGGAAAACAGATAAGTTCATTTCGCTTATAGGCTTTATCGGAAATTAACAATATCCCGGAAATCTCCCTCTGAGGGGAGTCAGGAGGATGTTTTCCGAAGAGCCGGAGCATGAAATTTCATAAAAAAGCCCCTCTGCTGCCCATCCCATAAGAAAATTTTTTCCGTAAGTTTTAATTTCCAATAAATTTTATATAACAGGTTGTCATTCATGGATAAAAATATTGTAAAGGAAAAATTCAGCAAAATTACTCTGTGGAAAAGGAGCGGAGAAAGGGCTCCGCATAAGCCATTATTGATTCTTTATGCACTTGGTCGCCTGCTTTGGGATAAAGAACGATTAATTCCGTATGAAGATATAGATAACGAGGTTGTTAAATTACTAAGAGATTTCGGACCTGATCGGGCATCATACCGCCCGGAGTATCCTTTTTGGCGATTGCAGAAAGATCAGATTTGGGAAGTGGTAAATGCGGAGAATATTGAATTGACAAAAAGCGGTGATCCGAAGAAAAGCGATCTTATCGGTAGTCATGTAAAAGGCGGCTTTTCAGAAGTCATTTTTCAAGAGTTACAAAAAGACTATCAGCTTTTTCAAGATATTATTCAGGAGCTTTTATATGCAAATTTTTCTGAAACTGTTCATGAAAATATTTTGCAATCTGTAGGAATTGATATTGATCAACCATTTGTTAATGATAAAAAAACAGAAACCATATAAAAGATTACCATATCAATATATTTTACAGTGAGGAGGAACATGACCGCCTCGTTTACGGAAGCATTCCCGAAGCATCGGATACCGAACTGTTCGGACAGCATGGGAATGGGAAGAACAGGAAAAAAATTTAACAGAGGGAGGTGCCATGTACGAATCCGAAAAAGAATACAACGTCGGATATGATCGTTTCAAACTGAAAGATAATCCGTTTCGGCCGGCATTGCCGCTCAGTCCTGAAGACATCATCTGGCTCGGAACGGACAGACTGAAAACTCAGATTGAAAAAAGAATTATGCTCGCAATGCGAACCTCGTCTTCCCGGGTGATACTCAATTGGGGAGATTATGGCAACGGAAAAACATATACGGCCGCTTATTATTCCAGAACCCGGCGGCTGAAGGAATTATCTGACAAACTTTCAGTCTCTCCTGCCAAAAGCATAAAAGTCTGTCTGCCGAGAACATCCAAAAACATTGTTCAGGCCTTCTGGAGAGCTTTGTTAGGCCAAATCCGGTTTGATGATATTATATCGGGTTTTAAGCAGCTTAAAAAAATATTCAAAGATGATTTTGACAAGATTGTTGCCGCAAATTCAGATGACAATCTGATTGGGCAGCTTTTTATCACAGTGGCGAATGAGAGTGAGTCCCAAAAAACAGATGACATAAAAAATTATTTTTACAGCGACAAAACAGAGACAATGCTCAAACAATCTGATGTGCCCCCGGGCATATCAGATGACGAACAGGTGGTCAACCTGATCAGTACAATCTTTAATTGCCTGACCTATAAAAAGAAAATTTATTCGGCAATACTGCTTTGGATTGATGAATTTGAAAACATTGACACGGTCAGAAAATCAGATGCTGACCGGTTTGCCGCTTTTTTAAAACAACTCACTGACAAGTCTCCGAACAACTTAAATATCTTCCTGAATTTCACACCGAAAAAATTCTTAGCTCTGGAAGATTTATCTGTTTATTTAGGCGAAGCTCTGCTGAACAGAGCAAAATTGAAAATCCGTTTTGATGCCCCCTCTGCTGATGAGGCAGCAGATTATCTCAGGGCATTGTTAAATCATCCCAGTTACCGAACAGAGGAGAAGCCTGAAAATAAATTCTGTCCTTTTTCAGAGGAGCTTGTAACATACATTTTACAACATATCGGCAGACTTTCCATAAGAA
The DNA here is from genome assembly GCF_017377395.1 of Desulfonema magnum. Classification (GTDB taxonomy): domain Bacteria; phylum Desulfobacterota; class Desulfobacteria; order Desulfobacterales; family 4be13; genus Desulfonema_C; species Desulfonema_C magnum. Next base: position 4,573,907 of record NZ_CP061800.1, read on the forward strand.
AAATAAATGAGGTTTTTTCAATTATTTTGGAAATGGCGCTGATCGAAGAGACAAAAGAGATAACCATTGATTTTGTCGAAACCATAAAAGAAGAAATTATTTCATGGGAAGATTAAATTGATAGCCGTGATTGATGCCTGTACAATTTTGAACTTGCTGCAAATATTTTTGGATGAAAAGTATATTGGTTATCTTGAGTCCGTGTTTCAAAACGTCTTTATCTCACCAAAGGTTTTTGATGAAATAAATGAAAACAAGTATAAAAATTTATCGGATGAAAATGCCATATCAGATATTGATACGATAATATACAGTAAAATCCACAAGTTTGTAACAAATGAGGATACTGAGGAATGTTGTGAAATAGTAAAAAATGCCACAGGTTATTTTAAAAAAAACGGAGAATTCTATTCTGTCGCATTGGCCCTCTGTTTAAGTCGTATGGAAGGAAACGATTTTAATGAAAAAATTCTCAAGGTTCATTTTGTTACTGACGATGACGGCGCAAAAGAGGATTTTTCATATTTTTTCAAAATCAGTCAGATCGGACAGATTCTTGATTCCATTGATATTGTTACTCTTTTTTATTTAAAGGGACATATTGCAAAAAAAGAGCTTTCTGATTTTTGTATCTCCTTAAAATCACTTTATAACAGAAAGATGGCAATTCTGGTCAGAGAGACTGAGCGAATTCGGGGCAGGCAGGAGGAAAGCATACTTCGGCATTTCCTGTCCGAAATTTTGGAACTGCTTAACACAGGTGAAACTGAAGAATTGAAAAAGATAAAAACGCATCGGAATTTTACAAGGGTTAAGCGAAAAGAGAAGAAATTTAACAAATTGTTTGAAGAATTTCTGAAATCTGATATCGGGCAGAAAATTGAACAGATTGAGAAACGACGGAAAAATATTGAGTATATTTGGAAAATATGACTGATCTCAGCCCCGATCTGAAACACCGCTCCGCTTTCGGAGAGACACCGGAAGAGGCTCTGAAAGAAATGCCGAGGGCAAAGGCGGCCTGGCCTGAAGCTGCAATCTCAGAAAGCAGGCCGGTTCCCAGACCCTGTTTTCGCCCAGCAATTTATCAGGCAGCTTAAATCTGAAAAAAAGGACAGTTCACTCAGATCCTTTTTCCCTTATGACGGGGCCGGAACCAGGAGAAAACTTATGTATGTTATTTCTGTTATAAATTACAAAGGCGGAGTTGGAAAAACGACAACAACTGCCAATCTTTCAGCAGAATTGAGAAGAAATCCGGCCTTTTCCGGTACTCAGTGATCAGGTTTTTTGTCGGACAGGCTCGTCTTCCTGGCATTGCAGGAAGGGGTGAGAACGCGTCCTGACTGACTTACAGATCGAATAAAGTAACAGTGGATTCCTGCTTTCGCAGGCTTCGGCGTGAGTTCAGACTTCGGCGAACTCAGTCGAGTCGTCGAACGGAATGACATATAAGAAACGGGTAAGTACCCTGCCATAAGTTTTCCAGGATTTTCTATATATAAGCAAAATACCGGAAAACTTATGGCAGGGTACTTAATAATCTGTTTTTATAAACAAGTCGGAAACACCGTATGGAAACCTCAGCCAGCGAATCGGCAATCTTAAAAAAGCGTGACAAATTCTTCAAAGGATTTGAAAGAAGGAGACCTTTTGAGCATGATGTCCGTAAAATCGGAATATTCACGCAGTTTTCCGTATCTGTCCCGGGCAACAGTCCCGGTTCTCATACCCGATGGGTCAAAGTGGTGAATCATATGGGAAAGACGGTCAGAATGTATCACGACACTTATGACAAAACAGGCCGTTTTATCCATCGCGGTGTCAAAGTCCCGCGTCCCGAAAGACATGTCATATAGGTGAAATTATGAAATATAACATATCAGAATCAGTGATGATCAGCAAAATTCACAAAGCGGCTGAGAGCGATGCCGGCTTTGAAACGCTGAGAGAGTTCATATTTGATTATTATTACGCTGAAGACGACTATGTTTTTGAATTCGGCGGAGCCGAGGAAATATTTGACGTGCTGTCCGTATATCTGGAATCCGAGGAGGCATATGGTGATCCCCTGAGAAAAACCCGGATGAGACGGCTGCATCGGGCGATTCGGAACCGGCATCGGACAGTAGAGGATATGACGGCAGCGTTAAAATATGACCGGATCGCAAATCTGCTGGACAAATTCGAAGCCGGAGTCATTTCCCGGGCAGTCTTTCTTTCTCAGCTTCGCAGCCTGTCTCCGCTCACTTCCGACGCTGAGAAACTTGTCGGGGCATACAGGCTCCTGTCCGAAACAGAGGAAATAAACACCAGCTCCTCCGACACGGAAATCCCCATCCGCTTTCCCCGTGAGATCGCCGAGAAGATTCGGAAACTGCCGGACATGGACGCATTTGTCAGCGCCGTCGTGAGGGAGGCTCTCGAAAACCGCTCCCAAGGAACACATCTCCGGTGAAATATTCAGACATGATTCGGAATAAGCTGAGATGAGATGACTCTTTTGTATTATGATCGGACCACAGAAAAGAAATCAGACAGTTATCAGAAAGATGCCTTATACCGACCGCACAACAAAAAATTCAAATAAAATCAAAATTTAATCTGAGGAGTGAGAAAATGAATGAGACCGTTATTCTTGAACTCCCGGAAGCAGTCACCGGTCAGGCCGGAGCCGTGGCTGCCATGACCCGGCAGCAGTTTGAAGAAGTGCTGACAGAACGGACTGAACGCTCTGCCACGGAGCTTCCCGCGGAATTATTATCCGATGAGCAGATACTTGCCCGGTGTGATATGCAAATGCCATCCGAACAGCAGCAGGTTCTCAGCGATCTCCTGGCCCGCAGCCGGGAGGGAGAACTAAGTGAGACAGAGACCCGGGAACCGGACAGGCTGACGCAGATCTGTCCGCGGGGACTGGTGTACACAAGGCCCGGGCCTGGAAGATGGCGGTGGAGCGTGGCCTGAAACTTGCAGCATTCATTATGCCGGGCCGACAACGCCCCGTAAAGGCGGGCATATTTGCGGCAAACCTGCTGTTGCAAATATGCCGCCCTTACGGGGCCTGGCAGGGGGGCTGCAAACCTGCTGCCACAAACCTGCCGCACTTACAAGGCTTGGTCGGCTCTCCCCTAAATCCGTTATCACCAGCTTTTTCTAACAAATTTTTCATATTAACTTAATAAAAAGCTAACATTTAATTGTCAAAGATGTTTGCAAATGAAAGAGAGTATCATAAATTTTTACGACTTGGTATCAGCAGATCGTAAAAATTCGTAATGTTGCGTTCAGGCGGTTTGTCATATAAGCACAACTGTCTGTTTTTTTTAAGACCGCATGAATCCGAAACAACGAACAGGCCCTGAGCCGCATACAACACAAAGAAAAGTATCATAAGGATAGTTAATATGTTGAAGGAAAATAAGCTGGTTATCAAATTTCTGACCATGGTGAGCATCACTTTGATTATGGTGATATTTCTGTTCCTATCCTCGGACTCCGGATTTCGGAAAATAACAAAAATCAATGAGGGAGTCCGGGTTCTCAATGATGTGAATCAGCATCTCTCAGAAGCCATCATACAGGAAAAAGTTTACCTTAACGATCATAATGAAACATTTCTTAAAAAAGTTTTGAAATCTGTGCAGGAGGCCGCGCACAAGGCTGATACGCTGGCAGGGTATTCTTTTCTGAATTCCTCTGAAATTCAAACATTAAAAAACCTTCTGAAAAACTACGAAAATTCAACTGGCAGATTATCCCAGGAAATAGCGACTCTCGTCTTATCAGACATCCGGCTTATTCAGGTGATAGCTCACTTTAACCTGGAATCTGATAAGATTATTACCCAGATTAATGCCTATGAATGTGCGTGTCAGCTTGAGAACAAAAGACCTGATCTCCATCTGTTATCACTTCGTGATGTGTCAAGAGATTCGGTTATTGCTGTCACACAGATTTTCTCGATACTGAAAGACCAGCTTTTTGACAAGGAGAACGCCAATGCGTTTACAGAGAAGAGCGGCGCGGCATTAAAAAAATTTAAAGATCTGGCGCAAAAAGCAGCTCTCATTGGAAATTACATTGAATTTGTTACATCCGAAAAAATATATTCTGAATACATAGGCCTTATAGCGAAAGATTTCAATTATCTGACCCGGGTATCGGCTGAAATTTACCGATTATGGGAAAAAAAATGTGGCTTACAGAAGGAATTGGATGTGATCCGCCAGAAAATGGTGAATACAAAAGAAAAGATACTCATGTCAGCGGCTCAGGAGATTGAGTCGCTGACGTATCATGTGATTCATGGGAACCTTATCGCTTTTGCGGCAATATCCGTAAGCCTGATTATCGGGAACCTGCTTATCGGTCGCTCTGTTATCAGACCAATTAACCACATCATCAGACCACTGCGCAGGGGTGCGGATCATGTGGCATCTGCCTCCGAATCCATGTCATCTGCCAGTCAGTCTCTGGCTGCCGGATCCTTCAAACAGGCATCATCTCTGGAGCAAACGTCCGCATCCCTTGAAGAGATTGACCTGGTCAGCAGGCTGAATGTCGAGAATGCCTTCCGCGCAAACCAGCTTATGATGGAAACGGAAACAGTGGCAGACCAGGCAAAGGATTCCATGACCGTGCTGAACACCTCCATGGAAGAAATTTTCACATCAGCTATGGATACCCGGAAAATCATCGGAACAATTGAGGGAATTGCCTTTCAGACCAAGCTGCTTGCGTTGAATGCCGCGATAGAAGCTGCACACGCCGGGGAAAACAGCGCAGGATTTGCAGTGGTCGCAGATGAGATACGGAAATTGGCAGCTCAGACTGATGACGCTGCAAAACAGACCACGGTTCTGATCAAAAATACCCTGAAAAAAATTGAAAACGGTTCGGAATTATTGGACAAAGCTGATAAATGCGTGTCAAAGGCTGAGGAAAGTGCAAAAAAAGCCGGAAATCTGGTTCGGGAGATTACTTCAGCCTCAGAGAGACAATTTAAAATGATCGAACAGATCAGCATCGCTGTGGTGGAACTGGATGGTGTTGCTCAGGAGACAGCTGCGAATTCTCAGCAATCCGCTGCCATTTCAGAAGATATGAATGCCCAGGCTGAACATATGCGAAAATTTGTCAATGAGCTTGTTCATGTGGTGGGCGGTGCCGGGAATCTGACTTCTCATAAAAAAAGTAACAGATTCAAAATGCTTTCCTGCTATCTGCCATTTAAAGCCGGGAAAGAGATGAAAGATACCCGGGCAGATGTTCCGAAGGCATCTGTCTCACGCATTGATTATAAATCTGCCATAAGATATAATTCCTTATCTCTAAAACCTTCTGAACTTTCTGAGAGATACCTTGAAATTTGAATCTCGAATTCAAATTTCAAGTTTCAAATTTCAAATTTCAAATAAGGAGATGAATATTATGAGGAAACGTCTGAAAATTTTATGTGTGGCGTTGTTTCTGACACTGTTAAGTCTGCCGGTGACTGTCCGGGCTGAACAAAAACACTTGAAAACAACGATCCGCCTGGGTCTGATCCCCAGGCAGGACAGAGACATTGTGACTCTTTTTCAACCTGTGCTGGAACATCTGAAACAGTGCCTGGGAACAGAGATAAAAGCATACAGTTCGGATAATTATGAAGGGATTATCCGCGCATTGGCGCATCAGCAAGTTGATTTTGCTTATCTGGGACCCAAAAGCTATGTGGAAGCTACGGAAAAAATTGAGGTGGAAGCCCTGGTGTCAGAGATGAATAAGCAGGGAGAACCAGGTTATTGCGGTGTTATCATTGCTAAAAAGGGAAACGGTATAGAAGATATCGAACAGGCCAAGAACAAAATTTTTGCCTTTACGGAACCTTATTCCACATCTGGCTATCTTGTCCCCGGCGTGGCATTTGCCCGGGATATCAGAATAGATCCAAAAACATACTTTAAATCGGTTCAGTTTTCCGGATCCCACAAAGCTTCCATTCTGGGGGTTAAAAACGGTTCCATAGACGTGGCAGCCACAAATACCATAGACCTTCTTACCCTGAAAGAGGGCGGAAAAATCTCTGATGAGGATTTTATCATCCTTTGGAAATCAGAGCTGATCCCCGGGTCTCCGATATGCGCCAGAAAATCACTGCCGGAGAGCCTTAAACAGTCTTTCAGATCAGCAATGACAGGCTTTAAGAACAAGAAAGCATTAGAGAGAATAGGAATTGGCGGCTTTATTTTAGCTGAGGATAAGGATTATGACATTATCCGTGAACTGAGTCGCATGAAAAAAAAGTTATCTGCAAAATAAGGATTTTTTCTCGTTCACACGCTCTGCCTTAAGAAAAAATAAAAAATGCTTGACAAATTTATTCTTTTCCTGATATCTGTCTGCTTTATTGATTGCCAGAAGGCAGTATTTTATATTTAACGATCTGTTATTACCAAAGCCACGAAGGCTTCCGTTACCCAAAAAAGGTGATGAAGGCTTCCGTGGCTTTTTTTTGTTGGTCGAAAAAAATTACCAAAGTCACGAAGGCTTCCGTTACCCAAAAAGGTGACGAAGGCATTCGTGGCTTTTTTGTTGGTCGAAAAAAAATTACCAAAGCCACGAAGGTTTTTATTGCCCAAAACGGTGATAAAGGCATTCGTGGTTTTTTTTGATCAGAATAAAATGAAAAAATATTTATTTTCAAGATGTTACTAACTCGAGGATTATTTTTTCTCGGCTGGCTGAATTTGCTGGCAATCTTCAGACGGAGATTTCCTCAGAGTTTTTCGCTACAGGGATTTTGTATAAGAAAAGGATGATAAAAAAGGGGATTCGGTCCCTTTTTTCTGATTATAATGGATTGAGGGGAGACAGGCAGCGGCTTTGTTGGGGCGGCATATTTGCAGCATGATTTACTGTAAATATGCCGCTCCCGCGAGGCTTGATTGCTACAAATATTGCCGTCCTTACAGGGGTTGGTTGATCGGTCCTCCCTTAGCTCCGTTATCATCAGGGAAATCCCTCTCAGCAAAAAGTTAAGAAAACTCCTTTCTGAAAATTATTAACAAATTCAAATAGTAAAAAGTAATCATCGGATAACAGCGGACAGTAGATTTGTGTCACCGCAAACCTGCTGTCCGCATAACAAAGAAAGGAGTATTGATTATGAAAAGAAAAATAGGTCTTATGGGAATTGGTCTGTCAGTTTTGTCTCTGATGCTTTGCTATATATGGGGATGTAACTCAGACTCCGACAGTACCGCACAGGAAATTCAGGACGTGGAATATGAGATGTGGGCAAATCTCGGAGACAAGGCCGCAAAAGAGGCGATTGATATTCTGAGCAATGCGCCTGAAACAAAATCAGCGTTTCGTGAGGACCTGATCGTACTCACCAATGCCGGGTATGCCGTGATTGACGGGCATACCACCCAGGCATGTCTGGATGGTCTGCGAAATGAAACCGGGGCTTCTGTGGGAAACACAAGGCTGATAAATGTTCATAGCGCGTCAACATCACCGCTTTGGTTTTTCCTCTATGAAAAGAATTCCGGCAACGGCGTTTATTGTGAAACAGAAACGTCTGCGATTAATCTTTCAAATTTTGAAGTTGCGGATGATCCTTTTGCCCAAGTGAAGTTGTATAACATTAAGGCAGATGACGAACATCTCTATGCGAATTTTTCCGAGGCAAATGAGGAGTTGTTTGTAAACAAGGGGTTCGGAGGAAATGAATTTCGCATTATCAGCATTGCCAATGCCGTGGCCGAGGGCGCGCCTTATGATCTGACCCGGGCATTCCTGTATCATGATCATTTCTGTCCCGGTGTCACTTCCGGCTATCTTTTGGTGAAATATTTGGAGAAACATTTTCCGCTCACAGAAACATATAACAAGTACTTTATTCTTTCAATTCCGCCCTGGTGCAAGGATGACGCGCTGATCACGATGTTGAACGAAACACCTGGAAAACGCGGATACGGCGTGTTTCATCTGAATGATGAAGACAAAGCAAAACTGAAAGACGAAGCCAAAAATATTGCAGGTATCTTCTTCCGCTGGAACGGCGACAGCAATAATCCCATGGGCGAAGGAATTGTACTCAGTTTTGATTTCAGTGAATCCAAAAAACTGAACAACTGGGGCGAGGATACTCCCTGGAACTGGTGGGAATCGAGATTTAAAATGGACATTTGGCTGCTTGATTATCTGAATATGCCTGAAGATTTCGTAGAAGTCATTCCCTTCAACGGAAATAACACCTTTTTCCTGGAAGATTTGGAAGGCATCACCCAGCCGTCCGACATGGTTCGTCCGGGCATGAATCCCCTGCAATTGTTAGGGCTTCAGAACCAGGGCTGATACCAATTATAAAACCAGAGACAAGGAGTGCCAAACTTTTAGTTTGGCAAAGCCTGTCTCCGCCGGAGGGTCAAGGAGGAATGTAGGGTGCCGCACTACATTTTTTATATCGGGTATATTATTTATTTTGAGTTCCCTAAATTTGGCACTCCGGATGTCTGGTTGCTTATTTCTGATACTCGATGATCAAGTTTTTTGACCTGATTCAAACAAAAAGCTTGTTATTCCTGCGAAAGCAGGAATTCATTTTTGACTGATGCGGCGTTCCAGGAACAGTGGATTCCTGCTTTCGCAGGAATGACAGAAAAAAATTTGATTATCGAGTGTACAGAAGTTTTCACAAAGGAGTATTGAATGAAGGTGTTAAAATTTGCTGTCATATTTCTTGTAATTTGTACTTTGGCAGCCCGTCCTGCTGAATCTGAGGACAAGAAGGAAAAAGTTTATGAACTGAAAGAAATTGTTGTCACGGCCACAGAAGTTCCCGATTATGTGCAAGACGTCGTCTCAAAAGACGAGGTCAGCCGTCCCGCCATCTCAGGATCTGTTCTGGATTCTCTCGGCAGCCAGGCCGGTGTGCAACTGCAAAGAGGCTCTGCTGCGGGAACAGAAAGCAGCAAACTGCGTATTCGCGGGTTTGGCGAAACCCGCCTGAGGATTCTTAAAGACGGGATGTCCATCCAGCGGGACGGGTCTTATGGCAACGGGCCTGTGGATTGGAGTATGTTTTCGGCTGAACATGTGGATCACATTGAAATTCATCGGGGAGCCGGGCCTGCGAAATTCGGCAACACATTCGGCGGTGTTGTCAATATTGTGACCAAAAAGCCCTCTGAACAGCCCCAAACCCGCATCAGCGGGGCTTACGGCACTTTCAATACCTGGGATACTCAAATTTCTCATACTTGGAAGGCGGGACCCGCAGGCTGGGCCATATCCGCAAGTCATTTCGAAACAGACGGATATTTGCGGAACAATTTCACAGATCGGGACAATTTTTCCGCGAATGTTTTTTTTGAATTTCCCCTGGAAGTCGAGTTCAGCGCGGGCATGAGCTATTCAGACAGTGAAACCGGAAATCCTGTTTATAACCGCCCGGACAGTCCCTATTATGACAGCGGGGAGCCAGATGCGGATGAGCGGGAACTGGGAGGCCCGGGCATCAGTGCGCGTCTTTTGCAGGGAGTTCTGGCCTGGGGAGATGAAAGCCTGGCCGAAGATGAGAATATTTCTTTTAATGCCTCTCTGACAAAGGGTTTTGACAGCGGATATGCCAGACTCGATTTCCTCTTATGGAATCAGGATCGGAAAGAAGTTTATTACGATGCCGCGGACAGCGGCAAAAAAATATACGAGCGGGAAACAGAGGCTGAGGATAATAACTGGTCTCTCCGAGGCGAGGCAGCGTTTGACCTCTCCCGGCACCGGGTTGAAGTGGGCGGCGAAACCCGGCATTACGGCTGGGGAGATCAGACTGTGAATTATATGGATGAGTCCTATTTCAACGCTTCTGTCAATTTTTTTGCCTTTATCCGAGAGGGATTCAAAGGAGAACCCGAGTGTCTGACCTATCATGCGCTTTATGCACAGGATACCTGGAAAATTCATCCCAGAGCAGACCTGGAATTCGGACTCCGGCAGGAATGGTATGAAGCAGACAGTATTGATCCCGAAGCTTTCGGATATGAATGGCCCGCGGAGGAGACCAGTGTGAGCGAGAACAACCTTGACCCCAGATTCGCACTGACCTTTCGCCCCTGGGACACAGGCGCATTTACAGCCCGTGCCGGTATTGTGCATCGCTATCCCAGTTCACCTGAATATTTCTGGTGGTATCTGAACAAGGGAATGAATTTCTTTAACGAAGATTTCAGACCCGAAGAAGCAAAACAATATGAACTCACTTATCAGCAGTCTTTCTCCGATGTGATGATGGCTGAGATACGCGGCTATTATTATGATGTGGAGGATTATATCAGTTCAACTTCTGTGCCGAAGATCGGCTCTGTTTACTATAACATCAGTGAGGTGGAGATCAAAGGCATGGAAATCGAATTGTCAGCGAATTTATCCTCTGACATGCGAATCTGGACAAATTTCACATGGCAGGAAGGAGATAAAAGCGGAGATCCGTGGGATACAGATAACAATCTGACCCATGAACTCGCTGATTTGCCGGAAACGATGTTCAACATGGGTGCGGATTATGTTTACGGAGAGAAATTTTCAGCTCATCTCTCTTTGAATTACACAGATTCGCGGGAACACTTCAAAGGTGCAGAGCTTGTCACACTGGATTCATACACGCTTGTAAATTGCTCCGCGTCCTACCGGTTTTGGGAATCCAAAGGGAACTCGTGGGAGCTTTTGTTCGCGGCCGAAAATATCCTGGATGAAGACTATGAAGAGGAAGAAGGGTATCCCATGGCCGGTACGACAGTTATGGGCGGTTTAAGAGCCATATTCTGATAAGGTGAGGAGTAAAAAGATTTCGGACAGGGTTGCAAACCTCGTCCGGAAAACAGCAAATTCCGTCCGGAAAATCCTGTGAAAACAGGATTCGTTTTTGGCCGATGCTGTGCTTCTGAAAGCTGTGGATTCCTGCTTTCGCAGGAATGACAAAAAAAAACAGGAATCACAGAAAAAAACTTGATCATCGAGTGATAACAGGAGGAGTAAAATGAAAACTCGCTTTGTGAGTGTATTGGTATTGTTGTTCATATTCATAAACCTGAATCCTGCCGCGGGGGCAGATATCTCAGATATGGAACGTCTGGGGCGGAAGGTTGTCAGCGCGGCATTTCAACGGCTCAGGGTCAGTTCCGATGCCTCTGACCTGGCCTGTCTCACAAATGCCGGATATGTGGCATATAAAGGAAAAAGTACCCGCATTCTGTATGACGTGATCTCGGAAAACACGAAAATCAGCCTAGGCAAAGGCAATCTTCTGCCTGTTCACACCCGGTGGAAAGATGATCTCTGGTTTGCCTTTGTGCAGAAAAAATCGGAAAAAGAACTGCCACTGACCTATGTTTCTCTGAATGAACAGGGTATTCACGCAACCGAACCCATCAATATTTATGTGGAGAAACGCCAGTCCTTTGAGCCGTTTAAAAAAATTTTCGGGAAAAAGGCATTTGCCCTCGTAACCCTTGCCAATGGCTGGGCAGACGGCATTCCCGATGACCTGATGTTCGGGAGTCTGTTTCATGACCATTTCTGCTGCGGTGTTGCCACAGGCTATTTCACCGCTCGCTTCATACAAAACCATATTCCGCTGAAAAACGGAGAAAAATATACTTATATCGGCGCGCCCGGGTGGTGTCAGGATGACTATCTTATCAATCATCTCAACCTGACCCCGGGAAAGCACGGATATTGCATTATGCAGTATCCCTGGTACAGACCCTGGAAAACCTCGGAACAGGTCTATGACAAACTTGGCGGCATTATCATCCGGTTTGATCCCGCGAGCAATACCGGACAGGCGCATGTTCTCCGCTTTGACTGGAAAGAAGATGATTTTAAACAATTTGTCGGCCTGCCGGATTTGAAACTTGACTGGAAAAATCAGCCCTGGCTGCATGTCTGGTATAACAAATTTTTCCTCAGACACCGCGAGCAGCCGGATAATTTTGTATCGATTTTAAAAGTTAAGGAACTGAAAACCAAAGCGGATTTTGAACGTCTGGTGAATCTGGGAGCCAATCCTCTGAAAGAGATTTTAGGCGAAGACAAATCATGGTCGGCAGCATTAAACTGAGAAAGGAAATATTTTGATTTTCAAACCATTTATGAGAGAAGGATTTATTCCGTTACCTGTGGCGTTTATCTCAACCATCAGCAACCAGGGCATTCGAAATATCGCGCCTTATTCCTGTATTATGCCCGTACTTCGTCCCCTTGATCTGATGTGCGTGGCTTCGGCAAAAAAACGGGACACCCTGGTGAACATTCGGGAAAATCGGGAATTTGTCATCAATTTACCCGGTACTGACTTTACAGACAAAGTCATTCCCACGGCAAAGTTCAGCAAGCCCGAAGTGGATGAATTCAAAGAAGCCGGTCTGGAAGAGAAGCCCTCCGAGGTCATTAAAGCTCCGGGGATTGCCGGATGTTACGCGTGGATGGAATGCGAGCTTTATAAGGAATATGAAGAGGAACAATATGTTCTGATTATGGGAAAGGTGTTAAGGCTTGAAGTGGCAGACGAATTTCTGTCGCCGGATGGTTCGCTGGATGTCCGAAAGGCAAAGCCCCTCATGATGACAGGCAGCAAAAAAGGAATGCACTTTAACACCGTATCCGACATAGATCAGTTTGAACCTTTTTCAGCCATGTTTCCGGATAATAAGGACGCATTGGCTTCAAAATACAATCACTAGATCGAAAAGTTTTCAAGCTGTCGCAGGGCGGACGGGGGAGAAACCCGGCTTTTTCCGGCGGGGGAGAGCGCCCTGTCCCGAAAAAACCCCCGGTTTTCTTTGCCGAACAGCGCACAGTCCGGAAACTTTTCGATCTACTGACAATGGTTAAAAAAGGAAATATTTATGGGCAGCGTATTAAGCATGGAAGATTTTGACAGGATGGAACGCCCGAGAATTCAGGGCAGGCCGAGTTTCTATGGTGAAACCCTTATTAAAGACGTTGTTATAAAGGAACTGAGCTTGTTTGCGGATGAACGCGGGTTTCTTGTTGAGATCATGCGTTCTGATGATGATGAGATGAAACCGCTTAATATTAAACAGGCGATTGCCTCATATTCTTATCCGGGTATGATCAAAGGATGGCATCTCCACTCTGAGCAGGAAGATTATCTGGTCTGTGTCACAGGCATGGTAAAACTCGTGTTATATGATTATCGTGAAGATTCAGAGACCTATAAAGTTATTAATGAAATATTTATGGGAGAGAAACATCCCCGTGCGGTTTATATTCCTCCGGGAATTTTTCATGGCATTAAAAACATCGGCCATGAGATGTCAGTGGTGATCGGTATGCCATCGTTGTTTTACGATCCTGAAAATGTTGATGAACGGCGTGTGAATCCTCTTGATAAAGATATTGTTCCCTATGACTGGGATTGTAAAATGGAGTGAGAAGTGAGATAAATATCCGGACAGACGTTTTTCGGAATTTTTTCCCGGACTGCTGAAATGAAATTTCCGTGGTCCGGAGTCAGAAAAAATGTGGGAAGATTTATGAACAGATACTTATCTGCTCTGTCAGTCCGATATCCGCCAATACTGACAGAAATATATCATATTCTTGCTCCAGTTTGTCCATAAGCAGACGTGCTTTGTCAAGCTCGCCTTTTTTCGCGGCAATCTCTATTTCATAAGCAACGTCACTCAGTCTGTGTGCGGCAACATTACTGGCAGTTCCTTTGATCGTATGCGCGTTCATCCGGATTCTTTTGGCGTCATTTTCATTCATATCAGCTTTTAATTTTTCAATTTCATCCTGCAAATGTTTGGGCAGCTGTTTCAGAATATTTTGGCAAAAACTCTCGTTGTCACCCACACGAGCCAAAAGTTCTTCCCTGCAAAAAATCCTTTTATCAGTGCAGTTATCACTTGTCATAGTTGTCGGTGAGGAACTATCAGCAATGACCTGTTCATTATTAACTGGCAACTGATCACTGGCAAGCGATAATTCATAACTGATCACTCTGTATAATTCTTCCGGCTGAATCGGTTTGGAAATATAAGCATTCATTCCCGCATCTAGGCAGCCCTGTCGGTCATCATTCATGGCATGGGCTGTTATGGCGATGATTGGGATATTTCGGTTGCGTACTTCCGACACGGGATCACGAATCATTTTTGTGGCTTCGACGCCGTCTATTTCAGGCATCTGAACATCCATCAGAACCAGATCAGAATCTCTCCCTTCAAGAATACGGATTGTGCCTCTCTTCCGTTTTTTGAAACATCAGCAAAGAACCACCTCTCCTTGTTCCGTAAATTTCACAGCATTGTTCACAAAATTAAGAAGAATCTGACGAAGCCGTAACGGATCCCCGTAAACACATTTCGGAATATCAGGGTCCGTTTGGCAGGTCAGCCCGAGTCCTTTCTCTTTTGCGGTTATGCTCAGAATATTCATCACATCTGCAATCATATCCCTGGGATCAAAATCAACCATGTCCAAATCAAGTTTTCCGGCTTCGATTTTAGAAAAATCAAGGATGTCATTGATTAAAGTAAGTAAAATATCGGACGAAGAAAGAACGGTTTCCACATAATCCCGCTGCTGAAGATTTAGTTCTGTATCAGCCAAAAGCCTTGTCATATTAATTATCGCATTTATGGGGGTACGGATATCATGGCTCATATTGGCTAAAAAATCGCTTTTTGCCTGATTCGCATGTTTTGCCAATTGTCTGGCTGCCTCGATTTCTATGGTCTGTTTTCTGATTTTGAAATATGTGCTGACGCGGGCCACTAACTCCTTCAGCCTGGCGACAAATGAGATATATTTACCATCTGTTTTTTCAAGGCGCTCCGCATATTCCGTGATTCGATCCATGACCCCGAGGGTTGCCATCTTATAAATCGCTTCAAGTTCTTCACAACTTGGTGCGATGAATTTTATTTCTGTTGCTTCGGGAACAGAATTTTTTTTTTCAGCAGCCGGCGTGTTTTCTCTCCTTGTTCCGCAAATTATCGGAACCGCCACCTCGAATCCGAATAAGCTTCCCTTGCCGAGTTCAGCTTTAACTTTTATTTCTCCGCCCATTAAACGGATCAGATGACTGGTAATTGCAAGCCCTGCGACAGTTCCTTCATGCCACTGTCCGGTATTTCTGATTTGTTCAAACGGCAAAAATATCTTTTCCATTTGTTCAGGCATCATGCCCGGGCCGGTATCTGCGACTTCAAAACGAAGCTTGAAATTCGAAACCGGAAACCGGAAATCTGTTTCCGAAATTCCGGTTTCCATACAACGCTTTCAGTTCTTCCTGATGCGGGGGGATGATTTTAGCTTTTTCCTAAGCTTTATCAGCGGTCACGTTTTCATCGCTCTGTTCCAGATACATAAATTTTTTCTGATTATAACGGATTTAGGGGAGGGCACAACATCCTGAAATGACTATATGTCAGAATGGAAAATCTGTCCGTCACGGGGTTCCGGGAACCGGAAATTCAGGATATTTGTTTCCCCGGAAACCGACGTTTTCCGGGAATGTCCGTCCGGCTTCCTGTGAAAACGGAAGGTCGCGCGCAGCCTCCCGAAATCGGAGCCTCCCCTGAATCCGTTATAATCAGAATTTTTTTAATAACACAAGAAGTTCATCTATATCTACCGGCTTGGGCAGAAACGCGTCAGACCCCTTCTCTTTTATGGGTGTGTCCTATCTTTTACACATCCGAAAAAATCAGCCGCAAAAGCACAATGGAACCGCGGAGAGACTTCGTGTGAAACTTTGCGGCTTCGTGGCAAAAAAACGGGCGGGGCCCGCCTTTCACACATAAAACCTGCCCTTGTGTAAAAAGTGGGACACATTCATAAAAACCTGAACAGCAGCTATTTTCTCGGATAAGTCTAAAAGTGTTGACCTTTCAATAAAATTAGCAGGTTATTTGCTTTAATATCAGGGGAATCCTGCCAAAATACAGGTGTAAATAAAATCTTTTTAAATTTCAGACTGTTAATCTAAAAAGTCAACACTTATAGACTTATCCGTATTTTCTATACACCATCTGATCATCATAAGATGTATGATTCAATCATTTATATATAAATTCAATTTATTGTAAAAAAAATAATTCCCGGATCATAAAGCATAAGCCATGAATTTATCTTGACTTATTCGTTGCGATATTTTAAAAGAATTATGGTGTTCCAAAGGCAGGCGCGGTGGAAGCAGAAATCTGTCACCGCCGGGGGGGATGCTTCCCGTTTTCGGAAAATATTACAGAATCTTTTATGATGATAAGAATTTGCAGGACAGGCTTGCAAATTCCGTCCGGCAGCCTTCGCCTGATGCAGATGGGATGCTCCCTGTTTTCGGGAAATATTATAGAATTTTTTTATGATGATAACAATCAATTATAATTAAATATTCTAATTTGTTGTGAGGAACTGAAAATGAAAGCGGAAAAGGAAAAGAAAACAGAGGAAAAGGCGGAAAAACAGGCAAAGGAAACAACGCAAACTGAAAAAATGGAAACCCTGTCAACAACGGAGGAAATAATGAAAGACGAAAAAACAGACAAACAGGCCGGGGAAACATCTGGAGAAATAACGGGAAAGGAAGTGTCTGAGGAAAAACTGGATAAGCTTATCAGACATCATGTATATGGGGCAGTGGCAGTCGGTCTCCTCCCTGTTCCCCTGGCAGATTTTGCAGGACTGACGGTTGTTCAGCTGAATCTGCTCAGAAAGCTTGCCCAGTTATACAATATCCCTTTTTCCAAAGGGCTGGTGAAAAATATTCTGTCTTCCATGGTCGGAGGGGCCTTGCCTACCGCGGTATCAGGGCCGCTGGCAGTCAGCATATCCAAATTCATCCCCGCCATAGGGACGACTGCCGGTGTTGTAACCATGCCGATTGTTGCGGGTGCCACCACTTATGCAGTGGGAAAAGTCTTTGTCCAGCATTTTGCCTCGGGCGGAACGTTTCTGACTTTTAACCCTGAAAAGGTGAAAGCGTATTACACTGAAATGTTCAAAGAGGGAGAAAAGGTTGCCGCGTCTGTCAAATCATAATGAATCTCGGATTGTCAGGTGTCAGATGTTTTAAAAACCATATGAGTTCGTTGAAACTATTTATATCGTCACGACTATCGTCTGACACTTGCACTCCTGATAGGTATCTCAACAATAATTTTTTTAACCTTTTTCTGACATCTTGTACTGAATTTCCGGACAGTTATCATTTTTAAAACGTTATAAAATTATTAAGTGGATATTTACCTGACATATTTAATGAGGAACCTTTATCAATGAAATATCTGCCTCTGACCGTCATTCTTACATTTCCTGTGAGTATTCAGGCTATTTATTTTGCATTATGTCTGGTGATTGCCTTGGCGGGAATAAATAGAAAAATGGGCTTCTGGGGTTATCTTTTCTGTTCAATAATTTTTTCGCCGCTGATCGGTCTGATGGTGGTTTTGGTGTCGGAAAAAACCAAAAAAGATGAGACTGCATGAAGTGCTGAAAACACACCGCGTCTGACAGAGCTTTTTCGAAAGTCTTTGAAAACTGAATTCAGCTTTCCCTCTGATGCTTGAAAAGCATACTGATTTCAGATAGTCAGAAGCGAATTTTGGGATAAGGAGGGGAAGTGTCTTTACTTCCCTCAAGTATCCTGTGCATTCTGTTTTGTTCAGCTTTTGTTTTTCGAAGCTGATCTTTCAGTTTTTTACATTTTTCAAAAGAAGCATTTTCAATCTGTTTTTCCAGTTCTTCCACCTCTTTCATAAGGCGATAAAGGTCTTTTGCGATCATTCGGATAGACATAACAGGCTTGTTCCTTTCATTTCTGCCCCGCGGATTTTATGATAGGGATAAGGGGTTTTCCAAAAGATAAAATACCCGAAAGATATTGAAAAATTACAAACAAGCTTTTTTCCGGCCTGACAAAGCTGCCAAACAGGACTTACTTGAGGCTCAATGTTCAGGGGGAGTTATTGTGTATGCTAAACGGTAACAGAGTTTGGTAATGTTCTAAAAGTGGAGCTGAATTTTTTAACCCTCTGAATCAATTTGGCAAATATCGGAACAAGTCCAGTTTTAGAACACCACCCAGAGTTTAAAAGACTTGAACAAAGCAAAACAGCGGATAAAAGAAAGCTTGTGAAAACGGATCCGTAAGGCTGAAAAACCATGGGACAAATACAAGTTATTGGGGCCCCGCAATTCAGAAGGGATGTCCGCGAGACCCTTCGCCCTTTTTTTGTATGCGTCTGATTCTAGTGAGTCCCCAGCAAATCCGCAATATTTCCCGCAAACACCCTGGCTTTTTCCTCATCCCCGAATCCCGCATGACCGAGCAGTTTATCAATCAATGTAATTTCGTCAGCGTAACCGAACCATGGCCAGTCAGTTCCGAAAAGAATGTGTCCGGGGCCATGACGTCTGACAAGCCGGACAAACTCCTCTTCCTGTAAGGTATGTGCGGCATTTGATGTGTCCATATAAAAATTTTCCGAACGCGGAAGATAGTCACATATTTCATCAAAAGGAGCGGTAAGACCGCCCATATGCGCTCCGATAAAATTTATCTCCGGGTAATGCCGGACGAGATTACCAAGCCCTGACGGCGACGTGTTATTGCGGGGATCTGTTCCAAAGTAGATATCGGCTTTATAGAAGGTATCCATAATCACGAAAAAACGGCCGTCCTCATTCATATTGAAATCCCGGATCGCATCGAACATCCGGAGTGTTTTCGGTGAGTTTAAAGCAAATCCCTGGGAAAAAGAACAGAGTTTTATGGTGTTAATGCCGTTGGATTTCAGCCAAAAAAGTTCTTCACGAGTCTCAGGATAATCCGGATGAAGCGTACCAGCCGTATATAAAAAATCGTTTTCCTCAGCTATTTTTTGCGAAGAAACATTGACCTTTCTCACATCCTGAGCTTTGGCAGTGGGAAGCATGAGGCAGGCGACCGCCCCCGCTGCATGGCACTCATCTTCAAGCGCGTTTGTGCCGATTCGTTTATGGGCATCACTGGTTTGCAGGTGAAGTTCCTTCACCATTTCAGACTTTGCAGAGACATTGGCGATAATCTGAGAGGAAAAAATATGGACGTGGCTATCAATTATCAATTGTCAGTTCCTAACCCGAATAAACTGGAAATAAACAAATTACAAGCACCAAATTCCAAATTACAAATTACAAGCACCAAATTCCAAAAATCCGATCATTGTGATTTGTCTTTTGATAATTGTAATTTATCCTTTTTAAAAAATATGGCAGGCGAGCCACAGGGAGCAGCTCGGCCTGCCATAAAAAGGACATGTGAGGTAAAAGAGAGATAACTACTCCTTCGGTGTCCCCATAACTTCTGCGAACATTTCCATGTTCCAGGTCTTGCACTCAGCAATGTTCTGACGGAACTTGAGGAAGTTGATGGTATCCTGACCCGTAATTCTCTTGGTGTTGAAGGCACCAAAGCCCAGGAATGCCTCACCGCCCATGTTCGCGGCCAGCCAATGACGGTTATAGTTCTTGGAGTAATCCCAGAAGAATTTCTTCTTGGCACGTACACTGTCAATGGATTTGATCAGACATCCGGGGAACAGATTGGCAAAGGTCCAGACAATATTGTCAACTTCTTTGTCCAGGAGCTCAAAATCTGCATTGGCCTGATGCTGTTTGATGAGCGCGCGGGCTTCTTTCAGTTCATCGCCTTTTTTGTACTCGCCATAGACGATTTCCCCATCCTGAATATATTTGTCAGTAATGATCATGGGATTTCTTACCCATTGTCCGTCAATCTTGAGTACCGGCACGCACTTGCTAATGAGATTTTTCATCTTCATCTTGTAGGCAGTCCACATTTCGCAGGAAACGCAGTTCCACATGGCATCTTCCATATTCAGGAACCAGGGGAGGAAATCAGAAGAACCGCCGTCAGGTGCGGAACCATGTTTGGGACCGGCCTGTCCGAAAATAGCCAAGTCTGATGAAATAGCAAGGTCGCAGGCCATTCCGATTTCCTGGCCTCCGGCAACTCTCATTCCGTTTACGCGGCAGACAACCGGTTTCTTACACGCGAGAATGGAGTCCACCATATGATTAAAGAGTTCCATGTACTGGCCGTACTCATCGGATCTCAGGCTGTAAAATTCGCTGTATTCTTTGGTGTTGCCGCCAGTACAGAAAGAGTAGGGGCCTGTCCCTGTGAACACAGCAGCCACAACACTTCTGTCCAATGAGGCGTTTTCAAAACCTGCAATAACGCCCTTTACCATCTCGGTGGTGTAGGAGTTGTACTGTTTGGGGTTATTCAGCCGAATCCATGACACATAAAGACCCTCAGCAACTTCTCCGGTCTTGGGGTTGGTCAGGGGACGTTTTTCATAAACAACGCAAGGCGCATCCGCATCTGTTCCCCAGTGAACGTCCGTGTGCAGCATGTGATCTTTGTTCTCATTGTCTCTCGGCATCCATTCTAAAGCCATAACTCTTTTCCTCCTAATACATTATTTTATAAAAGTCATTCTGGTCAAAAAACATAACTGATTGTTAGAAATCAGGGGTCAGCACAATCCGCTTTGTGGGAGACACTTTATGAGCCTCATCAAAGGTTTCCGCGATGGTACTCATGGGACGGGTCTGCACAAACTCATCAATGTTGATCTGCTTGGAAAGGACCATGTTCAGCACAATAGGATAATACTCAGGCAGACATCCCCATGTTCCGATCACCTCGGCGTCAAATGCCATCAGACGACCAAACGCAAACTCCACCTTTGCCATGCCGAACCCGACCACGATCATTTTTCCTGTGAAACTCAGCAGATTCAGTGCGATTTGCTGTCCGCCTTTGGCACCTGTTACTTCAAAAATTTTCCAGTCAGTACCCGGCAGACCATTTTCCTTGCAAATTCCTTTAAATTCTTTGGAAACAGCTCTGGCGTCCTTATCGGTTGAGTTGATGACAAAATCAGCTCCGTATTTTAAGGCCCTGTCCAGTTTTTCCTGGTTACGGGCGATTCCGATGACGGTCTTTGCGCCGAGCGCCTTGGCCACCTGTCCCATGTACTGGCCAACACCGCCTGTGATTCCTATCACGATAACATTGTCTCCGGGCTGAAGATCGGCTCTTTTGGCGGCCTGATAAGGTGTTGTGGCCGCGTCAGCAACAACAGCAAGGTGTTCAAGCGGCACATCACCGCGGTTTTTGACTTCGCAAAGATCAATGCTCGGCACCGGAATATGGCTTGAAAAACCGCCATAAAGGCCAAGACTGTTGCCTGGCATTTTCTGGGCAAGACATCTGTTGCCGCGGCCGGTTTTGCAAAGCATGCACTGACGACAAGGCATTACAGCGGGAATAATCACTTCTTTCCCGATCCATGCTTCATCACCGGCGACCACTGTCCCTGCAATTTCATGACCTAATGTCAGGGGCGGTTTTGAAACTGTGGGCACTCCGTCATAGAAGTAACCCAAATCAGTATGACACACGCCGCAGCCTGCAACTTCCACCAATACCTCACCAGCTTTTAACTCAGGTACGGGAATTTCAGTCTTTTCAAGTTTGCCCGGTGTCACCTCACCAGTTTCCCTGTTTTTTGAGGTCGGTTGAACCATCTGCCAGGTCTGTATCTTGTCCGGTACTCCCATTTATAGCCCTCCTTAAATAAGATTATTTGATTTATTGATAACACCCTTTTTTTTCTGATATTCAGACTATTCTGTGATGTTGCATCCAAAGCGCGAGACACTTGCAATTTTTCAAAACAGAACTATACTACTTTTTATCATCGAAATTACATCATAGCTACAATGTAACTAAAAAGAAAAAGTTTGTCAATATTTTTATATAACCAATCAGGACGATTGTATTAATACCCGGCTCAGTTTGTTTATCATTTAAAATAAGCGTGTTACAGAAACCGATTCCGGGGAACCAGTAAAAAAATATATTTTTAACTGTTTAATTTTTTAATTGAATATTTTTAACATATTTTTTAATGACACAAGCCTTTGATATAACTGTCCTGTGTAATGTGAACAAGGAGATTTGAATATATGATCGTCAGAAATGTGAATGATAAGGAAGTGCTGGACACCACATATCTTGCTCACGGCGGCGCGATTGCCCGCATGATTCTGGACCGCCGCACATTAAGAGAAATCGGATTTTTAGCCATCGCCACGCTGTCCCCGGGCAAAGAGATCGAAGAGCATATTGATCCCATGGAAGAAATCTATTTTGTTCTGAGCGGAACAGGAGAAATGCGCGTGGATGACGATGCCCGTCCGGTAAAACCGGGGGATGCCACATGGATACCCACCGGATCCCGTCACAGCCTGCTCAACACGGGTGACGAGGACTGCACGGTTCTGGTTGTAGCGTCTCCCTGGGACTGATACGGATGGCCCGCCTCAGGGGGCGAGAAGCACCTGATCACCGAAGCGGTCTGAAAGGGCCGCTGACAGATTTTCCGCTCCCTGCTGGTTTTCAAATTCCACCATGAGTTCGCCTTTTTCCCCCACGACCAGTTTTCCATGGGCTTCGACAACCTCAAGGACTTCAGAAGGTTCCTCTGTCCACCAGCCCCGGGTTCTGAGAAGCAGTTCCCTGCCCTTAAATTTTCTGGGTGTCACCAGGTCAATACTCCTGAACCATGAATCCCATCCGATTTCCGCGGGAGCCTTTAATACCGGGGCTACCGGATCATTGTAAATACGGCAGCGTCCGAACAGTCTCAGTCGAATCATGACATCACCTCCCGGACCAATCCTGTAAGCTGCTTATTATCAGGCAGCATGTCATCAGGAACTTTGATTCCTTTCATGCCAAGGGCTTCTGTAAAACAGGCTGTGTAGATTCCGGCATATGTTTTTTCATCCAGGTTCAGCCCTTTTCTGGCAGCAACAAAGCATGATTTTTCAAAGAATTCCTTTGCCTTTTCGCGGATATGGCGGAGCCTGCTGTCGAAAAGCGATATTTCCAATTGTTTTAATAGCTCTTTCTGGGCTTTTTCCATAGAAGAGAATACCTTTCGCATTCTCTGAACCCCGGGATCATGACCCCATTCATCAGTTCTTTTATTCATTTTTTTATATGAAAGTGTCAGGTGTTAAGTGTTAAGTGTCAGGAAAAACTGCAAAACTTTCATCCTTCGTTGTGACCGGCAGTTCATGGCCGTTTATATGAAAGTGTCAGGTGTTAAGTGTTAAGTGTTAGGAAAAACTGTAAAACTTTCATCGTTCGTTGTGACCGGCAGTTCATGGGAGTTTTATATGAAAGTGTCAGGTGTTAAGTGTTAAGTGTTAAGTGTTAAGTGTCAGGAAAAACTGCAAAACTTTCATACTTCGTTGTGACCGGCAGGTCATGGGAGTTTATATGAAAGTGTCAGGTGTCAGGTGTTAAGTGTCAGGAAAAACAGAAAAATTTTCATCATTCGTTATGGCCGGCAGATCATGGCCGTTTATATATTTGGTCCTTGTAAAAACACAATTTGAACAAATGAAACAAAAAATCATACAGATTTGTAAAATAACGCGGTTTGCAAATTTGTAAAGACCCAATTTACCGGGACAGGACAATTATTATTAAAATTCAGCATGATTTTTTTAAAACAATTTATTTTGTTCCCGTGCGTTGCGTGGAAATAAGGGGCTGTGTAAATTATTTTTTATCGGCCAGTGCTGAAATATCTGTATGTTCCTTGACATCCCTGATACTTTCGGCTAATTACCTGCTTATATTTCTGAGATAGAAATTAGGAACATTCAGCAGACATAATTACGGAGATGGCTTATCAGAAGGGAATTTTTACTGATTCGTGTTCCCTTTTTTATAAACGATCATGGCCTTCGGATCACAACAAAGCATGAAACATTGTAATTTTTTATAATTTTCAGTTCCTAGTTCCGCCTAAAGGCGGAACTAGGAACTGAAAATCTGGTATGTTCATTCTTGGAAAACACCTGAGACCTGAGAACTGACACTTAACACCTAACACTTAACACCTAACACCTAACACTTAACACCTAGCACCTGACACCTATAAAAAAAATGAAACAGCATTTCAAAATTCCGGCACCTGAGATAAAGCGGCGGATAAACAGCATTCAGGAAAAATTACAGAAAAATGAGATTCACGGACTGCTCATTGTTCAGCGGGTGGATTTGTTTTATTTTTCAGGAACCGCCCAAAACGGATACCTCTATATTCCGGCGGAAGGGGAGCCGCTTTTATTTATTAAGAAATACATGCCCAGGGCGTTGGAGGAATCCTCCGTCCGTGAAATTATTGAGATCAGATCGGTGAAAGATATTCCGGTTCTGATGTCTGATTTTTATGGAAAACTGCCTTCTGTCCTGGGGTTTGAATTTGATGTGATCCCGGTCAGGGAATTTAATTTTTATCGCAAACTGTTTCCTAATCAGGATTGCGTGGATGCTTCTCCGTTAATTCACAAGGTGCGGATGATCAAATCCGAATGGGAAATTGAGCAGATGGAGAAGACAGCAGAACTCACCCGCCAAACCTTTGAATACATGAGGACTCATATCCGGCCGGGTTACACCGAGATGGAATTTGCCGGTATGTTTGAAACTTTTTCCAGGAAACTGGGGCACGGTGCCAAACTTCGGAGCCGGGATTACCAGACTGAGGCTTATCCCTGGCATATTCTGAGCGGAAAGAACGGCGGACTGGTCGGTGTTTTGGACTCCCCTGCCAGCGGAGAAGGGACTTCCGCTGCTTTTCCGTGCGGCGGCGGAAGCAAAGAACTGGCTCCCAACGAACCGATTATGATTGATTTCGGCAGTGTCCTGAATGGCTATCATATGGATGAAACAAGGATGTTCGCGATTGACACCATGCCCCCGGACGCCATGAAAGCCTGCCAGGCGACAATTGAAATACACAATGAAGTTCTGAATCACGTGGAACCAGGGGTGAGTGTGGGCGAACTTTTTCAACTATCCGTGACCAAAGCCGAATCACTGGGATATGCTGAACAGTTTCTGGGCCCCCCGGGATATAAAGTAGCGTTCATTGGCCATGGCATTGGCGTCGAGCTGGTGGAGCCGCCTTTTATTGCTGCTGGAAAAAAAGACCGTCTGGCCCCGGGTATGACATTTGCGCTTGAGCCGAAGATGGTGTTTGAAAATAAATTCTCAGCAGGAATAGAAAGTGTTTTTCTGGTTACAGAAAAGGGGTATCGTCTGATCACCAAGGTTCCTGCGGAGATTTTTGTCTGTTAATGCTCCCGCGAATCATTCCAAAGCCTTTTGATTCCTGAATCCGGATTCATCTGCCTCCTGATCCCGCTTACCAGGCCTTTCCGAATACAGGGAAAGAAAGGTGCGGAGAAAAAGAGGAAAAGTTTTTGCAGAGGGGTTTGAGATGCGGAGCTTTCTGCCCGGTCGCATAATGGGGTACGTCCGCACCTGCATTCCTATGCAGGTGCGCGAGAACGACTTTCCGGCCGGCAGGAATTCATAAGTACCTGAGCAAAGATTTTTTATACAGCTTTTTTTCTGAGCGGCAAAGAAACCCGGCTTTTTCCTTTATCAGAGAAGCATCATTTCGGAAAAAAGCCGGGTTTCTTCCCCGGACAGATATAAAAACCTTATGGTTAGGTACTTAAAAACGAAATCAGAATTTTCTCATTTTTTATTTCTCACTTCTCACAAATAATCTTCCCGAATCGGATAAAATACGTCAATGATACTGCAATCTGTAACTGACCTGCCGGAATGAGTGACATGCGGAGGAATGACCGCGACTTCTCCGCCTTTGAGAATTCTTACTTCGCCGTCAATGGTCAGTTCAAATTCTCCTTCGATGATATTCACAACTTGTTCATGAAGGTGCGAATGCCCGGGCAGGGAAGAGTTGCCTTTGATGGTCCAGTAAGCGAGAGTCATGTTGTCAGAGTGGACAAATCGAACTTTGAAACCAGGGACAAGTTCTTTTTCTCTGAGATCTTTCAAACTGATAAACTGCATAATTTTTTTTCTTTCCTTTGGATTACACTCAAATAAGTTCAAAAGCACTTGGTAATCTCTGTCAAATTGTTATTTTTAACGGTTTAAAATATAATTGAAGTGCCGAACTTGCCGTTTGGCACTCCGAAGCAGCCAAAGAATATTTTCTTATGGTCATAGTGCATTATATAGTAAATGAAAAAAAGTTATCAAATTTTCATAATATACTAAATTATATTCATTTTTTTTAAAAAATCAAGTATTATAAAAGATATTTTTTTGGCTTTTTGCCGAACAGAATTGCAATGTTTTACAGAATCACCTGCAAAAAAATGTTTCGGACGAGAGTGCAAACTTCCGTCCGGCAAAACCCTGTCCGGCAAAACCCTGTCCGGCAAAAGGGTTGCAAACTCCGTCCGGTAAAATCCGGCAAAAGGCAAGTTTCCAGATTGCTGACATTGCAGCGCCATTCCTGCGAAAATATGAACCGTCTTTACAGGATTATTTTAACGATTCCGCATAGATTTCTATGGGATGTTTCACCTCAATGTTGTCTCCGGCTTTTGAAAGCACATCCGCGAGCTGAATCATGCAGGCAGGACAGCCGGCTGCCACTGCGGAACAATCCGTTGACACAATATTATCACGCTTCCGTTTTCCAATATCCAGCGAAAGGGCATAATATTGCAAATTAAAACTTCCCCCCAGGCCGCAGCAATGATCCGCCTGGGGCATTTCTTCAAGGCGATAGTTGGGATTTGCCGCGATAAGTATCCTGGGCGCGTCTGAAACCCCCAGGGATTTTTTAAGGTGGCAGGAATCATGATAAGTTACGATAATTATCTCATCATTTTTTTCATGAACCTCGCGCGTCACGCCAATCTCAGCCACTAAAAACTGACTGATATCCATTGTCTTTGCTGCAATTTTTTCCACTTTTGCCCTGAGATTGTTATCCTGGATCATCATCGGCCATATTTTTTTTATTACAAAAGTGCAGGTGGCGCATGAGGTGAGGAGATAATCAAAATTCCGGGCATCAAATTTTTCCATGTTATGACGGACAAGCGCATCAAATGTTTTCATATCTCCGGAGGAAATAGCCGGAATACCACAGCAGGCTTGCCCCTCCGGCATAAAGATGCCTACGCCGTGATGCTTCAGAACATGAATCGCCGCCTGAGCCACATGAGGAAAAACTTTATCTGTCAGACAGCCCACATAAAACGCGACGCTGACACCGGAGGATCCGGGAGCCGTGTCCAGATAAGGCATTATGCGATGAAATGCCGCGGGAGCCAGAGATTTGAAATGCCGTTCTCCGATCAGAGGGGAAACAAATCGCGCACGGGATGTTCCGATGATATTGTTTGCCGGTCTGGTGAAAAGTTTCTGAAATCTGGCTCCCCATTCCGAAATTTGGTCAAACCGTTCAGGTCTGGCCAGCATTCCTCTTAAAATCAGTCTCTTTGCCGGAGAAAGCCCCATGCATCGGGTAAGTATGGCTCTGGCCTTAATGAAAATCTCCAGGACATTTACGCGGCTAGGACAGTTGGCCGCACAGGACCCGCACAGAAGGCACCGGCTGAGTCGTTCACTGACCCCCCGGGGATTTTTGAACATTTCTGCGGACAAGCCATCAAGGAGGGCAAGTTTTCCTCTGGCCACATCTGGTTCACGCCCTGTCTGGGCAAAGAGCGGACAAACCGCCTGACACATTCCGCATCTTGTACAGACGGCAAGCTGGTCTTCCAACTCTTTCAT
Organism: Desulfonema magnum; assembly: GCF_017377395.1. Lineage (GTDB taxonomy): Bacteria > Desulfobacterota > Desulfobacteria > Desulfobacterales > 4be13 > Desulfonema_C > Desulfonema_C magnum. The sequence continues at coordinate 4,601,655 of NZ_CP061800.1, forward strand.
CAATTTTATAATAGTTTTCATTCAGTTGTGCTTATCCATATTCGTAGTTCCGTCTTTAGGCGGTGCGACACCGCCTAAAGACGGAACTACGAACTTTTTCGATCTGCTGAGTATTCATCACTGTTCATCTGACCACGGACAGCTGATATACTGGGCACTCATAAAGTTTTGTTTAAATATCAATTGAAAGTTATATTTTCAAGCGCTGTTTATTTTATTCCTTGACGCTCTGAAATTTTTGGCATAATTATAAGATAATTGAATGATATAATTTCCCATCATATTCATTTATAATATAATTGACCAGGGGCCGGAGGTCGGCTTGCATTGTTCGTTGTGAGCGACAGATCATGGCCCTTTATAAGTACCTGAGCAAAAGTTTTTTTATATACTTTTTTCTTCGAGCGGCGGAGAAACCCGGCTTTTTCCTTTATCCGAGACGCATCATCCGGAAAAAAAGCCGGGTTTCTTCCCCGGACAGATATTAAAAATTTATGATTAGGTACTTATAAAAGTGATAATTGATAATCAAATTTTCGGGGATTTCGAAAATCTGGTCCGAATCAGAAATTGAAAACTAAGAATTTGCATTTGCGATTCTTCAATTTTATGTCAAAGAAAGAGGAGAATAAAATGAAATATCAACTTCCGGAGCTTATTGATATCAACAGACTCCAAGCACTTACAGATAGCTTTTATGAAATAACAAGAATCTCCACGGCAATAACAGATATGAAGGGAACAGTATTAACCAGCTCCGGTTGGCAGAACATCTGTTCAAAGTTTCATCGGATAAATCCTCTGTCAAGACAAAAATGCGTTGAAAGCCATACGACAATTGCAAACAAATTGCTTGAGGACAGAAAATACGCTGTTTATGAGTGCCTGAACGGATTGGTGGAAGTTGCTATTTCCATTATAATTGAAGGCGATCACGTTGCAAATTTTCTCACCGGTCAATTGTTATTCAAGCCAGCGGACCCGGAATTTTTTCGCAAGCAGGCTTATAAATACGAATTTGATGAAACCGCCTATCTTGAAGCGTTATCTGATGTTCCGGTTATCCCCAGGAAACGAATCGAACCTTCCATAACTTTTTTCTCCTATTTGTCAGAACTTATCGAAGAAACAGGAACCAAGCAAAGGAAATTACTGGACGCGGCAGAAAGACTATGATGTGCTGAAACAGAAAAGAACAGCCGGACAACAAGTTTTCAGGTTCCTGATCTTCCTTTCATACTTCCTGATATAAACCCCTCAGTAGCCATTCATCCTCTGCTTTCTGAATGTCTCATCATTGCCTTGCCTTTTATACAAGCCCTGTCTTCAGAATCCTGTCACTCAACAATTAAGTTTTTTTTCCAGTTGGATGAATAATGCTGGTAATTTTCAGACAGAAATTTTCTCGGACTTCTTGCTACAAGGACTTGATATAAGAAGCGAATTTAATCCCTTTCTTATGAATCCCATTGCTTATACTCGATGTTTAAGTTTTTTGACCCGATTCGGACAAAAAGTTTGTCATTCCTGCGAAAGCAGGAATGACAGAAAAAAGCTTGATCATCGAGTGTCATAAAATCCGCACATAATTTTACCGTGATAACAGATTTTCATGCCCGGGGATTGCCTCGGTTATGAAGGTTTAATCGGTTTTTTCCAAAAAAAATTTCACTAAATTATAAAAGAATGTAATATTCCATTATGAATGAGTGTAATTTATTATTGGGTGGCCTGAAAAGGTAGGTAATGTTCTAAAAATGGAGCTAAATTCTATAACTCTCTGAATCAATTCTGTAAATATTGGGACAAGTCCAGTTTTAGAACACCACCAAAAGGTAGAAGATGAATTTTTGTTCATTTCTCCAAATATAATCAAAATCAGAGAGCGGCATAGCGGATGTCCGGTTTCATTCTGAAGCACTGCAATTCTCAATTCTCCAAATTTGTTATTAATATTATAAAATTCAACTGGGCCAAAAAACAAAACGCCAAATATTCCGTATATCCGACCAAGTAGAAAATTTTCATCTTTGAAAGTAGTGAAATCCTACCTCCTGAATACGTTGTCCGCCCCATTGATTTATTTCTTTCTTCATTTTATTAAACAGACAACCAACAAGAAAGGAGAAAATAATGAGTCATGATTTTACAGAAAAATCCCGTCGGAGAAAAAATCAGGTAGCTAATTTTTACAGAAGTGATAAAATTCTTCCCATGACCAACCATGCCATCCGACGGACATCGCAGCGCAAGATTTCCCAGCAGGCTATTCTTGCCACTCTTCGTTATGGCAAAAAACTTCATCGTACCGGAAGTGTGTTTTTCACACTTCGGAAAAAAGATGTGGCAATGGAACCGGAACTGCGCCCCTTTGCCGGAACAACCCTTCTGGTGGCAAAAGACGGTGTCATCATTACTGCTTACATGAACAAAAATTCTCACAGCATTATTAAAAAGAAACCGAAAAGGCGTGCTAACAGATGAATAATGCAGATTGTGATTTAAATATTCCGGGTTGCGAGTTATCATGTGTCTGATAAAAACAGATGTAAACTCGTAACCCGATAAACAAACAAGGACAACTCAGATGACTCAAAAAAGAATTTTTATAAATAATGATAATAAAGCTAAATTTGTGTGTCCGAGTTGTGAGGAAACAATTGTTATGGATGTTTCCAAATACAAAGATATCAACAAAGCAGTTGCAATAGAACATTTTTGTAAATGCGGACATTACAGCAAAGTGCTTCTGGAAAGAAGAAAATTCCAACGAAGCCAGATCAATATCCCTGGTATTTATACTTTGAATGAGGGAAACAAAAAGATCAGAGGGGCGATGACTGTAAAAGATCTGTCCCGTGCCGGTCTGAAATTTGAGTTAGATGTGGAAAGAGATATCAGAGCGGGTGACAGGATGTTTGCAGAGTTCCATCTGACTGACGTAATCGTTAAAAAAGAGGTTTTTATAAGAAAAATATCAGGACGGACTGTCGGTTCCGAGTTCTGTTCCAGAGATACTGAAAGCGAAACTGACAGGACCTATGACAGAGCGATTACCCGTTATATCTTACATACAGAGCTTGCATGGCTTTAAAAAAATAAATGAAAAATGAAAAATGCTGATTACGGTTTTCATGTTTCATTGTGACCGCAATACCATGATCGTAAAAAAAAATTTTAGGATAAGTCATTCTTTTTTTCAATGTATTATCCTGATGTAAAACAATTTCGCTCCGAAGTAGGAAAATTCTCCCTCTGAATACTCTGTCCGCCCCATTGATTTATTTATTTCCTTATTCTATTTAATAGACAATATCGCGGCCGGTATCGGATAAATTGTCAAAAAACTTGATATGAATTCGGGTGGAAAGGAGAATCTCATGAAACAATTGTTGAACAGATTCTTGCTTTTGTTCAGTAAAAAGCATTTCAAAGTTCAGGTTGAAGGATGTTTTAAGTACAGAGTTGAGTACAAGGTTTTGTTTGGCAATGAATATGTTATCTATAAAACATTACCGCCAATTGGCCTCAGCCGCGGAGATGTGGAACTTCCGTTTGATTTTTCCCTGCCTGTGAACGGACAGGCTGTATAAACAATCTGTCTGCTTATGCAGAGGAGAAGGTAAATTCAGTGAACGGTTTTCAACATCTGGGCCATTGGTAAGATAACATGATGTATTATTTATTTCATCCGCCTTGGTTAAGAGACTGACATATATGCTCTTATTTGAAACTGGTTCGGACCAGTCCGTGCCCCATTTTTAAAGCTGACCCTTTCATCGGGATCAGCTTTTTTTGTTTTCGAAGGGGTTCAATTGACAATCTGAAAGCGTAAAAAGGCCAGGAAAAAACGTGGAAAAAATAAGTTTTCCTTTTTAAGTTGCTATTTTGTGATCATTCTGCTAAATTTTAACTCAATGATGAACTTACCTGCTGACAATAGTCTGGACGGAGGAGAAACCCGGCCTTTTCCGGCCACTGGAAAAAAGCCGGGTTTCTTTGCCGCACCGCGCACAGTCCGGAAATTTTTCGATCTGCTGACAGTCTGAGATCAGAAAGGCCCGATCATGAAAAAACAAACCCTTCTCATCGCCCTCGGAGGCAATGCGCTTATCAGAAAAGGCCAGGAAGGCTCTGTTAAAGAGCAGTTTGAAAACCTGAAAATCCCCATTCGGCAAATTGCCAGGCTTTCCGAAAAATACAAGATTATTATTACCCACGGCAACGGGCCTCAGGTGGGAAATTTGTTGTTACAGCAGGAATGCTGTGACGCGGTTCCCAAATTGCCGCTGGAGATTCTGGTGGCCCAGACCCAGGGACAGATCGGTTACATGATCGAATCCACTCTGGACAGCGCGCTGATGGATTTGGGAATTGACAGCAAGCATCATTTTGTAAGCCTCATCACTTATGTGGTCGTGGATGAAAATGATCCCGGATTTCAAAATCCCTCAAAACCCATCGGCCCTGTTTATACAAAAGAACAGGCAAAACTCGTTCCCTATCCCACTCGTAAAACTGCCAAAGGATACCGGCGTGTGGTGGTTTCTCCTGAACCGGTCACTGTTGTGGAAAAGAATGAAATCAGAAAACTCATTGACATGGGCTTCATTGTCATTTGCTGCGGCGGCGGAGGCATACCGGTTATCCGGGAAGAAAGAAGCTTTCATGGCGTGGACGCGGTGATTGACAAGGATTTGGTCAGCGCAAAACTGGCAGAGGAAGTTGGTGTGGATATTTTCATCATTGCAACAGATGTTGACGGCGCGTTTCTGAACTATGGCAAACCTGAACAGAAACTCCTTTGCTCCGTGACATCTGAGGAAGCTGCTTTGTATTCAGACCAGGGGCATTTCCCCCCCGGCTCCATGAAGCCCAAAATCGAGGCGGTTATGCGGTTTTTTACCCGAAACCACGGAAAAAGAGCGGTCATCACTTCTGTTGAGGCCATAGAGGACGCAGTGGCAGGCAAAGCAGGCACTGAGATTGTGAATCGCCACATCCGAAACACATCCGAATCTCAAAAAAAATAAAACCACAGGGATTTGGTTTAATATAAGAGCGGATATTTTCCTCACCGCATCTGACAGCAATTACAAAAACTCATCTGCTTTCCCGCCAGTGTATCAGATTACCTTTTTTATCTTTCTTTAAGACTTTTTAAATATTTTTCCATAACAGCTTCTGGCGTACCTTCGGCTCTGACTTCCTCAAAAGCTGCTCTCACTCGTTCTGCCAGTTCATCCGGAGTTGTTTTGCTGAAAGCCATGCAGATATCCTCCCCTCCTTCATATAGTAAGAATGCTTTTTCCAACTGATCAAAAGGCTTACCAACAGATTTCGTCAGATAGGCCAGCGAAAGTTCCGTATCAAGGATCAGAGTGATCCTTTCTGCAAATAATTTTTTGATATTTTGCTCGCCTCTCGCCACAAGTTCCAAATTTTTATTTTTTACAAATCCGTGTTTAAGAAGAAAATCAGCTCCGGCATCGCCCCTGACCTCACCCACGGTGTACTTTTTCGCATCTTCCAATGAATTAATGACAATATCAGTTCTTTTTTTCAGTTTATATAAAAACACACTTTGCGAAGGAACAAGCGGACATATCCATTTAAAAAGCGGATCCCGCTTCCGGGTTCTTCGTATCGTATAAATCAGCACGTTTTTTTGCTCTGATGCCATCCTGTATGCCCGTACCCAGGGATAAATATGAGGATATGCTTTGATACCGGCCTTATTCAGCGTGGCCTGCACAATTTCTGTGGCGATTCCTGTAACATCTCCGTTTTTTTCATAATTCATAGGGGGCCAGTTTTCCGTGACAAGTTTGATTTCCTGAGCATCTGCTAAACTGGTCAAACTGACGATCATCAGTGCAAATATAATTTTTTTCATAAACACCAGCTCCTTACATAGCGGAATATAAAATTATAAAAACTCTTTTCGCTACAAGGATTTCGTATAAGAAGGAGGATTTAATCTGGGGCGTCTAAATTCACTCCGATTTCTTGACTGCTTTTTGGACCATCCCTCTGACCTAAAAAAACTTTATCCGCATGCCGCCTCTGAAATCTTAATTTCCGGGAGCGATTCAGCTCGATTTTCCAACTCGGTCAGGGGGCCGGTTATTTTTTTACAATTACTTGAAATATTTATATTTATAATTTTTTTTGCTCGTTTTTCGGACTCCGGAATAAACTCAGAATTTTCTGCTGTTTTATCCGAGAGTATTTCAAGACTGCCAGGGTTTGCCAGGATTTTACGACGTTGTTTGGTTAAAGAAAATAAAGACTCTGAAAATTCTTGTTGCTCTCTGAGACTGATATTCATGACTCTTCGGGCATCTTCTCTGGTCAGTTCACCACACATGGCGGGCATGCGCAGAGCTATGCGATTGGCGTCTTTTATCTCTCCGGTTCCATGTTGCTTTGAAACTGCGAACAGAGACTCTATATTATCAGAAGTTATTGGCATTCCTATATTTTCTAATTTAAGCTCCTTGGCAATTATGATATGTTTGTCTAACCAATTAGTAAAACCTGTACGCACAGATGATCGCGGAGGAATGGCTTCAAGCAGCTTTTTACTTTCTTCATAAGTTTCCAGGTTAAGCCCCTTAGTTTTAAGTATTTTCTGGCATTCTGAAAGAGTACCTGAGTCGCGAAGAAAACATTCTATAAAATTTCTGCACCTCGGAATCTGATCAATGCCTGCTCGCAGCTTTGAAAGGACGGATCCCTTTGGGGCACGACCTCTCGGAGAATGTCTGAGCAACTGAGCCGCCCAATTCACCAGGCGGCGGAGGTTCATAAATCTTGATTTTGTTGAAACCTTCGGAGGTGCAAGACAGGCAAGAACAGTCTGTTTGAATTTTTTTGAAACTTTACCGACCGCAGAGATAAAGATATCAAACATCGGATGATTCTGATATTCATGTTTTAAAAGATTAGCGACAGTGTGTGATATATCGTCAATGCTGACACTGGGAAGGCCTTGTTCCGCCAAAAGCCTGGTAGCTTTGGCAAGGTCTGTTCCTCCGTCTTTGAGATATGCTACCGGCATTCCCCCGATACCGATAACTTTTTTCAAAAAATCAGCTATGGCCTCACCAGTCCAGGATACTGCTACTGAAACAGCAACGCAGTTTACATCTTTAAGAGTAGGAGCGGTTTCATTCAAATCATGATGGTTAGCATTCAATGACAGCAAAGTAAGAATTTTACCTTTTCCTAAGGCAATACTGATATCTATTATATAAACAAAGCCGTTGGAAAACGGATTGCTGTTAATTTCAGCCCCGCGCAGCGGGACGGCATTTCGGAGTCTTGCTACGGATAATCGGGTGACCCAGTTAATAATTGTCTGAACACATGGGACTTTTGTTATTCCCAAGTAATCAGCAAGAACTCTGAGAACTCTCGGTACCGCTCGGAAACTTATATGAGCAACTATAAAAAGCTTCAAACAAATATAGATAAGTTCTTCTTTGTTGTGAACAGGCTGAGTATTTTTCTGACGTTCTTTTTCCAGTTGTTTTCTGGCTTCATCGGCATCTTTCTTGTATTTATCACGCTCTTTTTTAATACGGCGCTTTTCTTTTTCATGATAACGTGCATTCTTGCCACGTTCAATCGCTTTTTTCTTCCAGTTATCTCTGCTTTTTATCAATTTGGACTTTGAACTCATAATAATCCTCGTAATTTTATTAATATTGACATAATAGTATGGTAAATATGTTAAAATAACAATCAAACTATATATTATCAAGATGAATCTATAATTGATTACATGAAGAGGTCCAAATTGTAGTTAAAAAAATTAAGCCAAAAAGGCTGTTTTTAGACGCCCCAGATTTAATCCCTTTCTTATACAAAATTTCTATAGCAAAAGAGACTGAATTCCTGACCGCAATGATTATGACGGATGACATCAGACCTCTGAGGTTTTCAAAACTTCGGAGGTCTTTCACCCGTCAGATTCATCACGGTGAGAGGTCTGATATTCGACTCACCCGTCAGAATTAAATTAGTCAGGTGTAGCAAAAAAAGATTAATTTCCGAAATCAGACACTTGAATTTATTTTTTCAGCACAGGCTCAATTCTTTCCACAGCCCAGTCAATATCTTGTTTGGTAATGATGAGCGGCGGCGCAAAACGGATGACGTTCTCATGGGTCTCCTTGCACAGCAATCCTTTTTTCATCAGTTCCTCACAAAACCTGCGTGCGCCCCCGGCTTCAGGGACAAGCTCAACCCCGATCATAAGCCCTTTTCCCCGGATTTCCTTAATATGAGGACTTTGGATATCATTCAGCCGGGACAGAAAATATGCTCCCATTTCAGCGGCATTCTCAATCATGTTCTCTTTTGTTAACACACTGAGAGCAGCACGGGCCACGGCACAGGCAAGGGGGTTGCCGCCAAAAGTGCTGCCGTGGTCTCCGGGCATAAAAACCCCCAGAATATCTGTATTGGACAGGACCGCGGAAATGGGATAAAATCCCCCGGAAAGGGCTTTGCCGATCAGTGTCACATCCGCCTCAATCCCCTCATGTTCCTCAGCTAAGAGCCTGCCTGTCCGACCCAGGCCGGTCTGAATCTCGTCCAAAATCATGATAATATTCTGCTTTTCACAGAGTGTTCTGACCTCCCTGAGATATCCCTGCGGCGGAATAATAACACCGGCCTCTCCCTGAATCGGTTCAGCCATGAACCCCACTGTGTTGGGTGTAATAGCCTTTTTCAGGGCTTCTGCATCGCCAAAAGGAACAACTTTGAAACCAGGGGCAAAGGGGCCGAATCCGTGTTTGTACTGCTCATCTGTGCTGAATCCGATGATGGCAATGGTCCGGCCATGAAAATTATTCTCACATACAATGATTTCAGCTTTATTCTCAGGCACGCGTTTGATTTTATATCCCCATTTTCGAACCGCTTTGATCACGGTTTCCACGGCCTCAGCGCCGCTATTCATGGGAAGCACCTTGTGCGAATGGGTCAGTTCACAGAGTTCTTTATAAAGGAGTCCTAACTGATCATTGCGAAAAGCCCGGGAAGTGAGCGTCAGTTTTTTAGCCTGTTCTGTCATAGCCCGCATGATTTCCGGATGGCAATGTCCCTGATTCACTGCGGAATATGCAGAAAGGAAATCGAGATATTTGTTGCCTTCCACATCCCAGACCCATATGCCTTTTCCACGATTCAAAACCACATCCAGTGGTTTATAATTGCGCGCGCCAAACTCATCTTCCAAACTGATATAGTCTTTTGTATTCATATGTCGGTTGCCCTATATTTGATGTTCAGGTTTTATATTTTTTGAGCGGGAAATCATAAAAGCCGCTTTTGCCAAAAGTGTTATGTGTTAGGTGTCAGGTGTTAGGTGTTGGGTGTTAAGTGTTAGGTGTTAAGTGTTAGGTGTTAAGTGTTAGGAAAAACTGTAAAACTCTCATCGACAAAGAAAAAAGCCGGGATTCTTTGCGTTTTAAAAGCCGGGTTTCTCTGTGTTTTAATATCAGTCCGTGGAAGAAACCCGGCTTTTTTTCCGGCATGATGCGTCTGGGACAAAGAAAAAACCCGGGATTCTCTGCGTTTTAAAAGCCGGGTTTCTCTGTGTTTTAATATCAGTCCGTGGAAGAAACCCGGCTTTTTTTTCCGGCATGATGCGTCTCGGACAAAGGAAAAACCCGGGTTTCTCCGACGCAACTTCCCGTCAGAGCGGCATATTCACAGCATTCATCATGCCGCCCCGCCCCTACGGGGTGCTTGGCAGGGGGCTTGCAAACCTGTTGCTACAAATATTCCGTCCTTAATAGAGCGTTAAAGCTGCGTCTGTATTGCCGGATAAATTCCTGACAAAATTTTTTAAAAAAAATGTAACACAATTTTTCCAAAAGGGCAAGCTTCCTTTGGTAAAATCCGATATTCATGACTGGTGATTCTGACAGCGTGTTTGAAACGTCCCGCAGGGACGGCATATTTGTAGTATTTCACACAAAGAAAAGGATTGACACAACACCCGGAACGCCCTATTCTTATGGTTAATATTTACGGATACACGCTGCCGGGGATATTCAACTTGTGCAGATTTGAAAATCATGGACACTGACTTGTAAGGAAACCGGAAATGACCCGGATAAGCTGCCTGTTTTTCACGATCCGTTCGCGGGGGCGGAGCCATTCCGCCGGAGGCGCAGAGACTGGGGTTGAAGGCGTGTGCCTCGGATCTGAATCCTGTGGCCGTGCTAATCAGCGAAGTGCCGGACGAAATCCACTCCGAGGAGGCAGGCGATCTCGACGTTGCCAGCCGTTGAGCAGTGGGATGGTTTGAGCAGAACGGAACCCGCGATGCCCCGTTCTGCCAGGCGGAAAACTTATGCAAACCCAAAAACACCTCCGTGCGGGGACTGGCAATGCTTTTGACTCAGGTAGTTCCGAACGGATCCGGAGTGCAAAAATTTTATTTTTGCGCCTGCGAAAAAGCATTTTTCGCACTCCGGAGGAACGGATCCGGAGTGCAAAAATTTTATTTTTGCGCCTGCGAAAAAGCATTTTTCGCACTCCGGAGGAACGGATCCGGAGCGCAAAAATTTTATTTTTGCGCCTGCGAAAAAGCATTTTTCGCACTCCGGAGGAACGGATCCGGAGCGCAAAAATTTTATTTTTGCGCCTGCGAAAAAGCATTTTTCGCACTCCGGAGGAACGGATCCGGAGCGCAAAAATTTTATTTTTGCGCCTGCGAAAAAGCATTTTTCGCACTCCGGAGGAACGGATCCGGAGTGCAAAAATTTTATTTTTGCGCCTGCGAAAAAGCATTTTTCGCACTCCGGAGGAACGGATCCGGAGTGCAAAAATTTTATTTTTGCGCCTGCGAAAAAGCATTTTTCGCACTCCGGAGGAACGGATCCGGAGTGCAAAAATTTTATTTTTGCGCCTGCGAAAAAGCATTTTTCGCACTCCGGAGGAACGGATCCGGAGTGCAAAAATTTTATTTTTGCGCCTGCGAAAAAGCATTTTTCGCACTCCGGAGGAACGGATCCGGAGTGCAAAAATTTTATTTTTGCGCCTGCGAAAAAGCATTTTTCGCACTCCGGAGGAACGGATCCGGAGTGCAAAAATTTTATTTTTGCGCCTGCGAAAAAGCATTTTTCGCACTCCGGAGGAACGGATCCGGAGTGCAAAAATTTTATTTTTGCGCCTGCGAAAAAGCATTTTTCGCACTCCGGAGGAACGGATCCGGAGTGCAAAAATTTTATTTTTGCGCCTGCGAAAAAGCATTTTTCGCACTCCGGAGGAACGGATCCGGAGCGCAAAAATTTTATTTTTGCGCCTGCGAAAAAGTATTTTTCGCACTCCGGAGAAAACACCGGAAAACCCGCTTACGCTTAACAGTATTGGCGAGGACTGGCAGACGCTGGCCTGATTATTTGAGAATTGAGAATTGAGAATTAAAAACCTATGCATGCATCTTTACCTAAATCATATAAAAACGCATTTCCGTTCAGACTCGGGACCACTTCCTTCATATATCCGGATAATTATATCCCCAATGTCAGAATGCTGGGGCCTTATGTGGATGAAATTGAACTCCTGATGTTTGAAAGCGCGGAAGAGGGCCTTCCGTCAAAACATGAGATAAAAACACTGTCCCGGATGGCGGAAGAATTTGATCTCACTTATAATGTTCACCTGCCCACGGACCTGTCCCTGACAGATAATGATCCGTCAGCAGCACATCTCGCAGTGGAAGCAATACAGCGGGTCATTGATCTTACCGCGCCGTTATCCCCTTCCACCCACACGCTCCATCTGCCCTATGATGAAAATTCCCAGGAAAGAGAGGTTGTGGAACGGTGGCAGGAAACCGCTTATAAAAATGTGGCGTGCCTGCTTGACACAGGCATAAGCAGCGAGTCCCTTTCAATTGAAACCCTGGATTATCCTTTTGAATGGGTGGAAAGCATCATAGATACGTTTCAGCTTCCAATTTGTATTGACATCGGACACTTCATATTATACAAGATTCCGTTTGACTTTGTTTATAACAAATATTATCAGACCACGTCAATTATCCATCTTCACGGGGTGAAAGACAATCAGGATCATATAGCCTTAAACCATCTCTCAGAAGCGGATATGAGCCTTGTTATGGGAATATTAGAAGCATTCAGCGGTGTGGTGTCACTGGAAGTTTTTTCCTATGATAATCTGAAAGATTCTTTAATGTTTCTGGAAAAATCCTGGCATCAGGAAAAGGACCGAAAAACGTGATACTTGTCGCAGATAACATACAAATCACAAACAAGACCATTGAAAACGCTCTCAAAACCATGCGACCGGACCCGATTCAGGAAATGGCAAAGCAATGTGAGGCAGCCGGTGCGGAAATGCTGGATATAAACTCAGGCCCCCTGTCCCGGGACCCTGAAGCAAAAATGACCTTTCTGGTGGAAGCTGTTCAGGAGGTTTCAAGCCTTCCCATTCTCATTGACACGGCAAACTCCAAAGCCGTGGAAGCCGGTCTCCGGGCCAACAAAAAAACAGCGGTCATCAACGGGTTCTCCCTGGAACCTGCGAAACTTGAGTCCATCCTTCCGCTGGCAAAAAAATTTGATGTTGATATCATCGGTTATCTTTTATATCCCAACAGCCATGTTCCTCCTGACGAATCAGAACGCCTGAACGTGGCCATGGAACTTTACAATGAATTTCAAAACGCGGGACTGGATAAAGACCGTCTGATCATAGACCCGGTTGTTGTGCCTGTTCTGTGGGAAAACGGAAATATTCAGGCAATGGAAGTGATGTCAGTCATAAAGACCCTTCCTGATCTTCTGGGATTTGATGTCAGAACCATTGCAGGCGTTTCAAACCTCACCACTGGCAAAGGAAACAAGGAAAAAAAGCTTGTTTTGGAAAAGGCTTATCTTCCCATGCTTGCCTCTGCCGGTCTGACCATGGCCTTATTAAACGTATTCCATTCTGAAACAATCAGAACAGCCAGGGCCTGCAATGCCCTGGCAGATCCGATGATTTTTACATGGGAGGCTTTATAAGATGACCACATATCTGGACCATCAGGTGATCCACTGGAACAAAGGGACAAGCACATCTCTCCCGCATAAGCTTGTCGGTGAAGAACCGCTTTCCATACGCATCCAGGGAAATCCTTACTCGGTTATCATGCGAACCCCGGGGGATGAAATTGCCCATGTCGCGGGGTTTTGTCTTGCAGAGGGCCTTGCGGATGACCCGGATGATTTCACCTCCATCGGGTTTTGCGACGGCTCGGAAACCAATGTCGTGACCGTGACCCTGTCAAAATCAAGACAGGAAAAAATTCCTCAGCATCTTGAAAGACGCGGCTTTATCAGCCAGACAAGCTGCGGCCTCTGCGGCAAAGAGATTGTGGATGATCTTTATCAGACGATTCACCCCCTGGAAGACGGTAAAACAACAGACCTCGGCAGAGCGGCGGACTGCCTTGGCCAGCTTCCCCGGCACCAGCCCTTACGCGGCCATACCCGCGCGTCCCATGCTGCCGCGATTTACAATTCAAATTATGAACTCTTGTCTGTCGCTGAAGATGTGGGCCGCCATAATGCGCTGGACAAGGCCATTGGAAAGCTGTTCCTTGCGCGCAAACTCCGGGACGCTTCCCTTCTGGTGCTGTCCTCCCGTATCAGCTACGAACTTGTTCAGAAGGCTGCCAGGGCCCGCATCCCTGTTATTCTTGCCGTATCCCGCCCAACCGCTCTCGCGGTGAAACTTGCGTCACAACTCAATATGTCGCTGGCATGTCTTGCCAAAGGCTCCGGGTTGTATATCTTCTGCTGCCATCACCGCCTGCTGAGTTTATCCAGTATGTAGGGTGGTCAGCCCTTTTTCTGTCCACCCTGTACTGTCTTTTTTTATACTTCCAAGCGTTATAATTTGTGATTTTTAATAACTCGACAGTTGTAAGTTCTCATAACCTCCTGAAATTAATGACACCGACATTTTCCGAGGCGGCATATGCCGCCCTGTGATTTCAAAAGGTTACGGAACAACTTCTGACGTTGAATTTTGAACGTTTCACTGCTGAGTTAATAACGATCCTGTATTTTTTCAGAGGAAATCCGGGTTTGCGCTTTTTGAGTATAATTCGCGTCAATCCATTTTAAATATGGAAAAATATTATGAAAGTCAGACAGTTGCGATATTCGTCGGATAATTTTACCTATTTGATTTATGATAAAAGATCTGCTTTGGCTATTGACGCCGGAGCAGTTGAAGCCATTTTTTCTTTTATCAGCGAACATGATCTCAGGCTTGATTTTGTCGCAAACACGCATTCCCATCCGGACCATACAACCGGAACCCGAACTGTGCTTGATCGTTCCGGAGCCAGATTTCTGGATAACAAAACTTTGCGTGACACCGGGACCATTGAAATAGAAGGAAACAAGATTACAGTGTATCACACACCCGGACATACAGCGGATTCCCTTTGTTTTCATCTGGACAAGACCCTTATCACCGGTGACACGCTGTTTAACGGAACCGTTGGGAATTGTTTTTCCGGAGACGTGGAAAGCTTTTTCAACTCCGTGAAACTGCTCACATCGTTTCATAAGGAAACCATTATTTACGCGGGTCATGATTATGTCCATGAATCCATGATATTTGCGAGGCATCTTGAACCGGATAACAAAAATATTGACACATTTCTGGAAAAATATGATCCGAATCATGTTTATTCCACATTGGATGATGAATTCAAAATAAATCCCTATCTGAGATTTAATGACGAAAAAATCATCGCCATTCTCAAAAAACAGGGGCTTTCGGTAAAAACAGAATATGATCGCTGGCGATCTCTGATGACACTGGGATGATAAAGAAGTGAGGGCATAACCATGAAATTTGAAGGCGCTGAAAAAAAACTTGAAATTATTCTTTTCTCTCCTCAGACAAGTTTGCGCTCAAACATTGACAATCGCTGGGACAACGTAGTAAAAGCAAGCAGAGCTGCTGTTATCAGCAAAATATCAACACACGCGCTAGACGCTTATCTATTGTCTGAATCAAGTCTTTTTGTGTGGGACGATCGTATTCTGATGATCACCTGCGGAAGAACTACCCTTGCAAGGGCATTGCCTGAAATTCTCAGTATTGTGGGCAGAGACAATGTCGCATTTGTTTTTTATGAACAGAAAAATTTTTTGTTTCCTCATGATCAGCCGTCAAGTTTTGAAGATGATACAGCCTTTATCACGGCCTATTGTCCGGGAAAGATTTACCGATTCGGACCCGCGAATGATGATCATGTGAATGTTTTTTATTGGTCCCAGGCAGATGCCGGCCCCGAGCGGGATGCGACCCTTCAGATTCTGTTAAATGATCCAGACCCTTTTATCATGGAAATTTTTTACGAAAAGAATTCCAGGACAGCCATTCAGGCCCGAGAGCGTTCCGGTGTGTATGATATCTGTTCCCGGGAAATGCGTATTGACGACTGTCTGTTTTCTCCGTATGGATATTCTCTGAACGGAATTTTTGAAACAAATTATTTTACGGTTCACATCACGCCTCAGCCTGAAAGTGCTTATGTGAGTTTTGAAACAAACATTATTGAAAAAGACTATTCCGGAATAATAAAGAAAGTGGTATCTGCTTTCAAACCCAAAAGATTTTCCATTGTTCTGACAACAAGTAAGGATGATCATTTCTCCTCATCACATTCTGCTGTTGCAAATGGTTTCCCGGGGTATGATATGATGGAAAAAAGCCTGTATGAGTTTGATTCCGGGTATGCGGTCACTTTTTTGAATTATAAACCGAAATTGAGTGCGCACCCGTCGGTTTTCAGTTTCCGGCCATATCATCTCAGGATGCAGCGTCCGGTCCGGCAGATGAGGAGATAACAGCCTCGGAAACCCTGATTGGGTAAGACTGACTAGACAACTGACAACAGGTCAGGGAGTACAGATAAAACAAGTTTCTTTACGGAGGGAACAGACAAATGGACACCAGTGTGGGATTAGAATTATGGGTGAAAGAAATACACCAGAATACAACCGGACTGAGCTTCAAAGTTGAAAAGACCCTTTTTTCGGGCCAGAGCCGGTTTCAGAAGGTGGATATTGTTCAGACATACGGACACGGGATCATGCTGCTCAATGACGGCATCATCATGCTGTCTGAGCGGGATGAGTTCATTTATCATGAAATGATCGCACATGTGCCTCTTTTTGTTCATCCTTCGCCAAAACAGGTGCTTGTGATCGGCGGCGGGGACGGCGGCACGGTTCGTGAGATTATGAAACACCCGGGCGTGGAACGGGTGGTTATGGTTGAGATAGACGAACTCGTGGTGAATGCCTGTCGGACCCATCTTTCCTCTGTGTCTTGTGAAATGGACAATCCCCGGGTTGAACTTTGCATTGAAGACGGGACAGAATATGTGGACAACACACAGGAGATATTCGATGTGGTCATTGTGGATTCCACGGATCCTGTGGGACCCGGGGCTGTTCTTTTCAGTCGGCCTTTTTATGAAAAAATTTCGGCCATACTTGGCCCGGATGGCATTATGATCACCCAGGCTGAATCGCCGTTTTACGATCATGACATTCAGCGAACCATGCTCCTGAATCAGCGTCCGTTTTTCAAAAAACTGCAACTCTATTTGTTTTCCACCCTTACTTATCCCGGAGGGCTGTGGAGTTTTGGTTACGCGTCCAAAGGGATTTGTCCCATAGGAGACTTTGATCCTGACCGTGTTGAAACATCAGATATTTCAACCCGTTATTATAATCCAAAAATACACATTGCCGCTTTTGCGCTGCCAAATTTTGTGTCAGAAAATCTGGAGGATATTCTTGATCCTATTGTTATTCCCTTTCAAAATGCTCAGATAAAGAAATAAGTACCTGTTTTTCTGCGGGTGACAGAGAAACCCGGCTTCTTTCCGCCGGGAGAAGGAACTGATTCTTTGAGAAAAACCCGGGTTTCTTTTCCGGGCGA
Source organism: Desulfonema magnum (assembly GCF_017377395.1). Classification (GTDB taxonomy): domain Bacteria; phylum Desulfobacterota; class Desulfobacteria; order Desulfobacterales; family 4be13; genus Desulfonema_C; species Desulfonema_C magnum. The sequence goes on from NZ_CP061800.1 coordinate 4,618,662, forward strand.
ATATCGAAAACTTATGGTCAGGTACTTAGGGATTTCCCCAAAAATAAAATACCCGAAACGTAGGGTGGGTGGAGCGAAGCGGAACCCACCTTGTGCGGTGGGTTCCGCTTCGCTCCACCCACCCTACGTTTTTTGTATCGGGTATATTATTTATTTCGAATTCCCTTATGCGGCAGATATTTTTCGTAGCGAGTATCAGGAGTTCACAACATGAGAAGAAAAGACAAGGAAATTACGAACAGGGCTGAAATTGAGTCTGTCATTGAAAGGTCGGAAGTTTGTCGGCTCGGATTGGCAGATGACGGATATCCATATGTCGTGCCGCTGTGTTTCGGATACAAGGATAATTCATTGTATTTTCATTCTGCCCAAAAAGGCAGAAAAACAGATATCCTCAGAAAAAATAACAAGGTCTGTTTTGAGTTTGATATTGATCACGAAATCAAAAGCGATGAAAATGCCTGCAAATGGGGAATGAAATACAAAAGCGTTATCGGCTTTGGTGAGGCATCATTTCCGGACGATCCTGAATCAAAGCGCAAAGCACTGGATATTATTATGCGGCATTATTCAGACCGCTCATTTGATTATTCAGAAACAAAATTGAAAAACACGCTGATTATAAAGGTTGATATTCAGCAGGTGACAGGAAAGCAGGGGGAATGAAAAATGGTAGCAGAGGACGAAGTTAAAGCAGAAGAAAACAATGATGAGAATCTTCCTCCCGCCTATTTCCTATCTCTTACCGTGGAAAATATAAGGTGCTTCGGCCCGAGACAAATCCTTGATCTTTCCAAAGGGAATGACCAGCCTGCCCAGTGGACAGTCATCCTGGGAAACAGCGGCACAGGAAAAACAACTTTGCTCCAGTGTCTGGCAATGCTTGAGCCTGTTTCATCTGTGCTTCTGGATGAACCTGAAGTCATGATGCCGAGAGCGTCAAAATTTCTTGGGGATTATAATTGGGAATCCAGCGTTTACAGAGGGGAAAATGAATTGTTCATATCCGGTGCCATTTTATCGGGTCACACCCTGACAGGAAGTGAACAAGGCGAGGTTATTAAAGAGTTTTATTTCCGAGGGACATATGGAAACCGTAATTCCAATTTAAAAGAAGCCGCCAAAGTTGGCGGACTTGTCTGTTACAGCTACGGCGCATTACGGCGAATGGGAATCGGTTCTCTTGCAGACAAGGCACGGTATGATTATCATGGTATCAGTCTGTTTGACGATAATGCGTCCCTTCTCAATGCCGAACAATGGCTGCTGAAATTAGATTACGCGGCCAGCAAACCTTCGGATATTCGTGACGTGTGTAAGGAAAAATTGGAACTGCTCAGAGAAGTCTTCATCGGTTTTCTTCCCGGTGTCACGGACATTGATTTCAGAATATCAGGTGAGGACCGGACCAGTCCGCAAGCTCAGTTTAAAACAAATTACGGATGGGTCTCAATGAATGATCTGAGTCTGGGATATAAGACCATGATCGCCTGGATGGCGGATTTGTCCTACCGTCTCATTAAAAGATACCCTGAAAGCCCTGATCCCCTTGCCGAACCTGCGATTGTGCTGATTGATGAGATTGATCTGCATCTTCCCCCGCAGTGGCAGCGTGATATGATAAGATTTCTGAGTGAGCGGTTCGTCAACACACAGTTCATCGTCACGGCCCATAATCCCCTGATCGTTCAGTGGACAAATGCTTCCCGAAATAAAGAGAATAAGGTGAATTTTGTTGTGTTGGAACAGGAAAAGGACTACGTTCTGGTTAAAAACGATGAAAAAGCGATCAGAGATTGGCGGATAAATCAGATCGTAGCAAGTGAATTATTCGGACTGGTCACTCATTCTTATGAATTGGAGAAAATACTGAGTAAGCGCAGAAATCTCTTTCTGAAAGATGGCTGACCCGGGCCGGTGAATCTCGGAGCTTATATTTGCTTTTTTTCTGATAATCACGCTTCTTTGTATTAAATTCTGTGAGGAGGTGCTTTTCCTCAACATATGATCGGGTGAACCCATCCGGACTGACTTCGGCTACAGCACAGACAGACTGAATCTGAATTATAGTATGGCATCCCTGCTGATCAATAATCCATGCACATGAGGGACAGGGAGATCATCTTAATTTTTTACCCTTTAATTTCACAGAAAAAATATTATGAAAAAATATATTAACAAAACAACAGGCATTATCCTTATTGCCATACTGATGGCAGGATGCGGTCAGAAAGATGAAGTTCTGATGACAGGAAAAACCATGGGAACCACCTACCATATAAGAGTTGTCACCGGGTTTTTCGAAAATGCCGAGGGTCTGAAAAAAAAGATTGACGAGCGCCTCCGGGAAATCAATCAAAGTATGTCCACATACATAAAAGAGAGTGAGATCAGCAAATTTAATGCAATAAGCAGCACTGATGAAAAATTTTATATCTCAGATGATTTTTTAAAAGTCATGATTGTTGCGAAAAATTTGCATGACCTTACCAACCACGCATGGGACGGAACCATAAAACCGCTGATAAATCTCTGGGGCTTTGGAAATTCGGAAATAAGAAATGATGTTCCTGATGCCGAGGAAATCCACACGATATTGGAAAATATCGGTTTTGATCATATTAAAATTTCAGAAGAGAGATACCTTAAAAAAGGAAAAGCGTCCATTTCGCTTGATCTTGCTTCCATTGCCAAAGGTTACGGTGTGGATCAGATTGCGGATCTGATTGAAAAAAAAGGATTTAAAAATTTTCTCGTGGAGATCGGCGGAGAGGTGTATGCTTCCGGATTCAGAAAAGACGGGGGGCAATGGAAAGTCGGCATCAACACCCCCAGAAAAGATGCGGCTTATGATGAAATTTATAATGTTGTGACTCTCCATGACAAAGCATTTGCCACCAGCGGTGATTACAGAAATTTTTTTGAGGCAGATGGAAAGCGATATTCCCATGTACTGGATCCCACCACGGGATATCCTGTGACAAACAGGGTTGTCAGTGTTTCAGTGGTGGCGGATAATTGCACATTTGCGGACGGGCTTGCAACTGCCCTGATGGTGATGGGCCATGAAAAAGGGTTGAAACTGGTCAGCACGCTTGATAACACAGAATGTCTGATTGTGCTTGAGGAAAAAGACGGCTCCCTGACAGATTATTTTTCAAAAGGGTTCAAACTTGAAAACTGAATTTATTCAAAAGGGTGTGTTCTATGAATAAGCAGCCTTCCCTCAGAACAGAACGCCTGATTCTCAGGCCCTTTGGTCTGTCAGATGCAAATGATGTCCGACGTCTGGCCGGCGAAAGAGCAATTGCATCTGTCACCCTGAACATTCCTTATCCTTATGAGGAGGGAATGGCAGAAGAATGGATATCGGGCCATCAGGAAAGTTTTGAGAAGAGGGAGACAGCCAATTTTGCAATTGTCCGAATTGAGAAAGAAATCCTGATTGGTGCAATTGGATTAATGCTGACACAGGAAGATCAGCGGGCTGAACTTGGTTATTGGATCGGAAGACCTTATTGGAACAACGGATATTGTACCGAGGCAGCCAAGACTGTCCTCAGATACGGCTTCATCCGCTTGAATCTCAACAAAATCCATGCGTCCCATTTTAAACGTAATTCCGCATCTGGAAGGGTCATGCGGAAGATCGGCATGAGCCATGAAGGATGTCAGAAGCAGCATGTTAAGAAATGGGAATTTTTTCAGGATTTGGAATTATATGGCATTCTGAGAAGGGATTATCAGGCAGAACAGTTCAGCAAAAAAACAGATAAAGATAATTCATGACAAGCCCGGCGATCACCGGAACAGCGAGGTTATCGTTCAGGGTGAAGCATTTTGTGATCTTCATAGGAATAAGCTCAAAAAAGGTGATGGCAAATGATGCGATGAAAACAAGAGGTAAAGGAACTGAATCTCCCCACGCATCAAGGAGAAGCGGAACATAAGGGAATACAGCAAAAAACAGCACCAGGCAGAGTATGAAACAGGCCAGGGACCCTTCCAAAGATTTTTTGCCAATTTTTATCTTTCCCATACTCTGACCAACAAGCGCGGCCACGGCATCTCCGAGGATGAACAGTGTCAGTGACATGAAGGAAATATGCGGAACTTTACGGAACAGAATGGAACAAATCAGCGCGGACCCGATAAGATATGTTGAACCGGTTATTTTCTGATCCTCCTCTTTTCTGAGCATAAAAGCAAAGCAGGATTGAAATATTTCATTTGTTTTCGGAAAATTGAAACGTAATATTTCAATCGCCGCAATGCTGAAAAGCAAAAAAATGAGAATGGCTGCCGGGATAAGATCATGAATATCAAAAATTTTCGGCAGATAAAAAATTCCCGCGGGAAGAAGAAGTGCAAAAAGATGGAATAATTTCCGATTAATTTCCGGTTTTGTGAGCGCCATGGTAACATCCTTTTTTTGAGTTGGGACATCCGAATTCGGCCAGAGCATGTATTACAGACCTCGTTTTCAAGCCCCGGGTTTGCGTGTTTGGGGAATCTCTGCCTGTATCACAAAATGAAAATGAACGCAAACATTGAGATGTGCAAATCTGATCTGCTGCCTGTCTGCATGTAACAATTACAAGAAAAAGGATAAGAAAGGGAAGGGCCTGATATCTTCCTTTTCTTATCCCTTTTCCTTGTACTTTTGGATTAGAAAAAATGAGCAATAACAAATGACAGATATTCTCCTGATTCAGCCTCCTATCAGAGATTTTTATCTCACAGCAAAAAGAACCATTCCATATGGGCTGACCTGTATTGCCGCGGCCCTCAGAGCGGCCGGATTTTCAACAGAACTCTTTGACAGTCTTGCCACGTCCAAATCCCGGATCATTGATCTGCCCGGAGAACTGGCTTATCTGAAAGAATATTATCCAAAACCTGATGTGTCCCCTTTCGCGCTTTTCCATCATTTCAGGCATTTCGGATACAGTTTTGAACATATCGGAAAAACAGTCAGAGAATCCGGTGCGTTTCTGGTGGGAATATCCTCTCTTTTCACTGCTTACAGCGACGAAGCCATTGAGACCGCCCGGATTGTGAAAAAATTTCATCCGAAATGTAAAATTGTCCTCGGGGGCCATCATCCCACTGCCCTGCCGGAAAAGGTCATGCAATACAGTGAGGTGGATTTTGTTCTCCGAGGCGAGGGGGAAGTTTCCATGCCTTTGCTTGCCGGAAGCTTGAAATTTGAAACTGGAAACTCGAAACTGGGGGCGATTCCGGGGATTGTGTTTCGCAGGGATGATGGCGCGCTTCATATCAATGAACCCGCTATGATGGAGACGTTGGATGATTATCCTTTACCAGCCGCTGACCTTGTGAAACATTCTTTTTATAAGAGAAGAAAAAAAGGAAGCTCGGTGATTATGTCCAGCCGGGGATGTCCTATGAAATGCAGCTATTGCTCCGTGGGATCATCTGTTTTGAAATACCGGCGAAGATCCGTGGAATCTGTACTCCGTGAAATGGAGAACGCGGTCACACAATATCATGCAGGCTTCATAGATTTTGAAGATGAGAATCTTTCTTTGGAGCGGAAATGGTTTCTGAAGCTTCTGTATGAAATAAAGGTCCGGTTCGGTGAGGCTGATCTTGAACTCAGAGCCATGAACGGACTTTTTCCGCCGTCCCTGGATGAAGAAATGATTGGAATGATGAAGGATGCCGGTTTTAAGACGCTCAATCTTTCCCTCGGAACAACCTCCGAGGACCAGCTTAAAAAATTCCAACGACCTGATGTGAGAAAAGCGGTGGAAAGCGTTATTTGCATTGCTGAGAAATATGGTCTTGAGGTCGTGTGCTATATCATCGCGGGTGCCCCGGGCCAAAATGCCGACGCGTCGCTTTCAGATATTCGCTATCTTGGTCAGAAAGGTGTTCTTGCCGGTGTATCTGTTTTTTATCCGGCCCCCGGAAGCCCGGATTTTGAATTATGCTCGGAACTGGGAATTCTTCCTGATCATTTTTCAATGATGCGATCCAGTGCCCTGCCCCTGTCTCATACCACGACAAGACTTGAATCCGCCACGCTCCTGAGACTGGGGAGAATACTGAATTTTATGAAGTCACTTGCGGATCAGGGAATATCAGTTCCATCGCCTTCGCGGTTTATAAAAGATGATATGACAGACTTGCATGACAGGAGGGAAGCAGGCAGACAACTCCTGCGCTGGTTTTTGTACGACAGTAAAATAAGAGGCGTGACACCTGACGGAGAAGTTTTTGAACATAAAATTTCAACGGAACTGACAAAAAAATTCACGCAATTTGTTGATATTTAACGATGGAAGTTCCCCTTAGACAGGCTCAGGGAGCGTGTGTGAACAACGATGGAAGTTCCCCTTCGACAGGCTCAGGGAGCGTGTGGAGACGGCGTTCGCTGAACGTGTGAAAACGGCCAGTTCGTTGAGCTTGTGAAAACGGCCAGTTCGTTGAGCTTGTCGAAACGGCCAGTTCGTTGAGCTTGTCGAAACGGCAGTTCGTTGAGCTTGTCGAAACGAACTCAGGCTGATGTCAGGAGGAATTTTTTATCTGCGGCAAATTTAACACACTCGGACTTTTCATCAATATTACTGTTTAAATCAAATCAGCAGGCCCGTGCGACTTCGCAAAGCTCGCTGATAGTTTCATGCCTTAAAATTTTATCAATATCAAGAAGAACTTTCACCTCTCCCTCTGTTTTGGTCATTCCGAAAATATATTCCGTGTCCGCGTCGCTACTGAGTATCGGTGCGTCTTCGATATCTTTGCCTTTAATGTTCAATACTTCTGAAACAGAATCCACCACGATACCCATCCGCGATTGAATATCTTCCGCGTCTTTGTTTTGTTGTGTGATTTCTGTCACGATAATGCAGGTCCGTTCCGTGTAATCTGTTGCTTCAATGCTCAATTTCAGTCTGAGGTCTGTTACCGGAATCACTCTGCCCCTGAGATTGATAACCCCTTTCACAACGTCCGATGCGCTGGGCACAGGTGTGATCGGCATCATTCCGATGATCTCTCTGATTTTCAAAATATTGATACCATAGGCTTCGCCAGCCAGAGTAAAAATAAGGTATTTCCCCTCTTTTTTCTTTATTCGTTGTTCAAATTCTTCGTTAAGTCTTAGAATTTCTTTCTCCGCTTTTTCACGCTCGGCAATTTCTTTTCTGAGATTTTCAGCAACCTGTTTATATTTTTCCCTGCTTGAGCGCAACGCCTCATTTGTTTCCATTTGTCTTTTCTGAGTCAGACCTGTCTCTCCGACAAGCTCTGCCAAATGGGACAGATAATTCATTGTTCGTTTAATCTGATCTCTTGAAAAAACAGGAACCTCAGACAGTGCTTTAAGATAAGAAGCCTCATCAAAATCATATTTGGAAGCCTGTTTTCGAAAAAATTCCGTATCAGGCGGCTCAAAAAAAAATTGCCCTGTAAAAAGGTTTCCTACATGTTCCCCTTCAATAACAACTGGCACTGCGACATCCACCAACCCGTTCAGACATTCATAAACATTGTATTTTTCACCTTTATCCAACTGACCTGCAAGGGCAGTGTCACTTTCAGTGCATCTCCGGGCTGTTTCAGGATGGACCCGATGAAATTTTGTGCAGATATCCTTCCAGCCGGACGCAACCAGCACCGTGCCGTCAGTATCAATTATGGCCGTAGTTGCTCCTGTCGCCTCAGTAAAACTTTCCATGAGCTTCTGAAATTTGTCAACATCAATAAGATCAGAAAATTTATATTTCATAACAGCTCCTGCTTTTTATCCGATAGGAAGATTATAAAATCTGAAAACATGAAATGATAAGCATCCGGATAAAAATTTCTGTGCATTTTTCAAAGAAAACTTAGCTTGTTATCCGAGAGGCACACAGTAAAAGAAATATCGTAAAATTTATCTCCGGGTACTTATCAAATCGGAGTTTCAATATCAGTTTAAATGTGTTAGCTTTGTTTATCAAGCAAATATTTAAAGTTGCCAATCTCACTCAGGCTTCAGGGCTTTGTTTTTAATTCATTGACTCTGTGATTCAGTTTTGATACAGAGGCATAAAAATTAACCAAATAAGGGAGCAAAACGATCTCTTCTCTTGAATCAGATACAAAAACCTGTGTACAGGATAAAAAGTTGCGGTGCGTTAAGAAACCCGGCTTTTTTCCCAGACGAGACACCTTCCCCCCCTCGGAAAAAGCCGGGTTTCTTTGTTGCTCATCTTTTTTTGTCCTGTACACAGTACAAAAACATAAAATTATGTCAAATTATTTATTAAAAACAATTCAGGATAAAAAGTTGCGGTGCGGGAAGAAACCCGGCTTTTTTCCCGGACGGGACACCTTCCCCCCTCGGAAAAAGCCGGGTTTCTTTGTTGCTCATCTTTTTTTGTCCTGTACACAGTACAAAAACATAAAATTATGTCAGATTATTTATTAAAAACAATTCAGGATAAAACCCTCCGCACCATTGCCGAAAAGGTTGTGGAAGGGGTTCCGGTAAACGAGGCGGACGCGCTCTGTATGCTCGGCACAAACCACATTCTCGAACTGGGTTTAATTGCCAATTATCTGAGACGGAAACTTCACAAGGCGCATGCCTTTTACGGCGTGAATATGAACCTCAATTATACCAATATATGTGAAATTCGCTGTCCCCTGTGTGCGTTCTCCTGTGATGACGGCGATGAAAAAGCATACACGCTGTCCCTTGAAGATATCGAGAAAAAGGTAAGCGAGGCTGTGGCGTTTGGCATAGATGAAGTCCATATTGTCGGCGGTCTCAATCCCCGGCTTAAAATTGAATATTTTGAAAACATGCTGACACGGATAAAGCAGATTAAGCCGGATATTTTTATCGTGGGGTTTACCGCGACCGAATACGACTATTTTGCAAAGCTGAACAACATCAGTGTGGAAGAGGTGTTTCAAAGATTCATCCGGGCCGGACTCGGGGCCTTGCCCGGCGGCGGTGCGGAAATATTCGCCGCGGATGTCAGAAACACCATCGCGCCCCGGAAAATATCAGGAAAACGATGGCTGGAGGTGATGAAAATTGCCCATTCAATGGGCCTGAAAACCAACGCCACCATGCTTTATAATCACATAGAGAAACCCGCGGATATTGCGGATCACCTCTCGCAAATCCGTTCCCTTCAGGATGAGACAAACGGATTTAAGGCATTTGTGCCGCTTCCTTATCATGACGCCAACACAGGTATCCGTGCAAAACGAGTCACGACCACGGGATTCGAAGACATCCGGCTTTACGCCACCAGCCGAATTTTTCTCCATAACATACCGCATCTGAAGGCGCTGTGGATGTATCTCGGGGAAAAGATGGCGCAGGTGCTTCTCAGTTTTGGCGTGGATGATATCGGCTCGACTTATCACGATGAAAAGGTGGTTCATGCGGCCGGTGCAAAAACACCGGATTACGGAACAGAGCCTTATCTGAGAAATCTCATTGAAAACGCAGGAATGAAGCCGGTGAGAAGTGCATCAGATTATGAACCCCTTGGAAAATGAGAATCATTAAATGAAACTCGGTTATATTAATTATCTGAACTGCTATCCCCTTTATTATGAGATGATGGAGAAAAGGCCGGTCTCAGGTGTGCAGCTTATCCCGGGCTATCCCAGCGAACTGAACGAGATGATGCGTAATGAAGAGCTCGATATAAGCCCTGTTTCGTCAGCCGCATACGCGGATATTCAGGATGAGGTGATGATTCTCCCTGAGTTTTGCCTGGGGTCTGTGGGATATGTGCGCTCGGTGATTCTGGTCAGCAATGTTCCCATAGAAGACCTGGACGGGAAAACAATCGGGCTTTCCCGTGCGTCTCAGACGTCTGTGGTGCTTTTAAAAAGTCTCCTGAAACAATATTACCATATTGATCCGATATATCAGCCCAGCGATCCGCTGCCTGTACTCAGAGACTTGGATGCTGCCCTTATCATCGGAAATGAAGCCATGACGCGTAACCCCGAAGCTGTTCCCTATGTCTATGATCTGGGAGATCTCTGGCTCAGAAAAACAGGTTTTCCAGTAGTATTTGCAGTATTCGTTGTGCGGAAAAAGGCCATGAGAGAACAGCCGGAAACGCTGAAAGCCATCATCAGTTCATATCATAAATCTCTTGGCTGTCTTGAAACCGAGAGAGATATCTTTATCCGAAAAGCCGGAGAAAAGTATCCGAATATCGCTTATGATATTTCCACTTATTTTCGCCTGATAAAGTATGAATTTACACAAGAACTGAAAGACGCGTTGCGCTTTTATTTCTCTGTTGCAGGAGCCTCAGGTTTTCTCAGACAGGTAAACACTTTGGAATTCATACCCGACAGCATATAAACTGCTGAGAGCATGTTTTAAAAGTCCCGTAGGGACGGCATATTTGTAGCGATGAACATTTAGGATTAGTCATAATGAATGAATCTTTTACAGATGAAGCACTCAGAGCAAACATATACGAAGGAAAACGCATCTCCCCGGACCAGGGATTAAGGCTCTTTGAATGGGATATTATTGAGCTGGGCCAGGCCGCGGATTACCGGCGAAAGATCGCGTTTCCAGAAGAAAACGTCGGTTTTATCATTGACAGAATTATCAACTACTCCAATATCTGCGAAGCAAAATGCGCGTTCTGCGCGTATCATGCCCATGCAGGGCGCGTTGATCCTTATGAACTCTCAATGGATGAAATCTGCCAGAAAACAGAAGAACTTATTCAGGGCCGCGGCACACAGGTCATGCTCCAGGGCGGACTCCACCCGGATCACACCCTTGACACCTACCTCACGATGGTAAAGACCCTCCGGGAACGATTCCCTGATATCTATCTGCATTCTTTTTCACCTGCGGAACTGACACATATTGCCTGCAAAAGTGATCTTTCCCTTGATGAAGTAGTGCAATCATTAAAAGACGCGGGGCTGAATTCCGTGCCTGGCGCGTCAGACCTCTTAGTGGACAGAATTCGCAACGCAGTCAGTCCGAAAAAATGCACCCGTGAACAATGGTGTGAGGTGATGCAGACGCTTTTCCGCCACAACATGACCTCCACCGCTACCATGACCTATGGCATGGGAGAAACGCTCAGGGAGCGCATTGCCCACCTTGAGGTCATACGGGAGGTTCAGGACAGCACAGGCATATTGAAAGCCTTTATTCCCTGGTCTTTTTCTCCGGCACGCACACGCCTGGAACACATCTCGCCCGCCACAGGCATGGATTATCTGAGAATGGTTGCTATTGCCCGGATATTTCTCGACAACATCACTTTTATCCAGGCAGGGTGGCTCACCGAGGGAACAAAGCTGGCACAGGTGGCCCTGACAATGGGGGCCAATGACATGGGAGGCGTTCTCACGGAAGAGGTCGTGGTAAAAGCCACTGGCATTGAAACTCAGATCACCATGACCGGGATGACCGATCTGATCCGTGACGCGGGAAAAACCCCTGTACAGAGAGATTCTCAGTACCGTGAAATAAGGAGATTCACATGAAAAACGCTTCCCGGGAACTGGAGATCGGTTTTTCTCCATGTCCCAATGACACGTTTATCTTTCACGCCATGCTTCACGGTCTTATTGACACGGGGGAATTTTGTTTTGTTCCTCATATAGATGATGTGGAGGCGTTAAATCTGAAAGCGTTTGAAGGGGCCTTTCCCATTACCAAGCTCTCTTTTTATGCGTATGTTCTTCTCAAAGAACGCTATGCTCTGCTGGATTCAGGTTCCGCTCTGGGATATAAATGCGGGCCTCTGCTTGTGGCAAAATCGCGGCTGAAAAATCTCGCTGAGGCCCATATTGCCATTCCGGGAAAATACACCACCGCGCATATGCTTCTTAAACTGTGGCATCCTGAGATTCAGCATGTAAGTCCCACCCGCTTTGATTTAATTCTTCCCGGGGTGCAATCCGGCGAATTTGACGCGGGGCTGATTATCCATGAGGGGCGGTTTATCTATCCCGAATATGGCTGTATAAAAATCATTGATCTCGGAGAATGGTGGGAAGCTGAGACCCGTCTCCCCATTCCCCTGGGATGTATTGCCATACAAAACGATCCCTCTGTCATATGTCATAAGGAAAAAATCGAATCTTTTCTGAGGAATTCTGTGAATTACGCTTTTGAAAACCGGGACGCGTCAAGGGAATTTATAAAGTCCCACGCGCAGGAGATGGATGACACGGTGATTGACAGTCACATTAATCTTTATGTAAATGATTTTACTATATCTTTGGGAGAAACTGGCAGAAAAGCTGTGGAAACTCTGGCGGAGATGGCGCAATGTCGGAAGATCATCTGATGAAAATTGGTCTGGTAATGGCGACGATGCTGGAAGCGGTCCCCTTTGTCAAAAGATTCTCATTGCAGCCATGTGAGCAAAAGCCATTTAAAATTTACGAAAATGAGAATCTCCTGCTCATTATTTCAGGCATTGGAAAAGCCAATGCTGCGATGGCATGCACCTATCTCCATCTGATGAAGCAGCCGAGATGTATCTGCAATCTTGGCGCGGCCGGTGCGTTAGATGAGGATCATCGGCTGAGAAAAATCTGTCATATCACCAAGGTCTTCGAACCTGACCGCCCCACTCTCAACAGCGGTGTCCCCCATAAACATATTCCTGATGTTCTCGATGGGTTTCCCAGAGCCACGCTCGCGACGCAGGATAAACCAGTCATTGATCCTGAAGAGAGGGCGGAAATCGCTGTCATCGCCCATCTTGCGGATATGGAGGGAGCGTCTGTTATTCAGACATGCAGGCGTTTTCACACAAAATGTTATCTCTTTAAATTTGTAAGCGATACGCCGCATGATCATCAGATTGTGGCAAATATCAGAGATTACCGGGAGGATTTCTGCTCATTTTTCTGTGAATCAATATTGCCCGTTTTAGAATCTGTGACTGGCAAATAAACCCGGCTTTTTCCGGCAGAGGAGAAGCGATCCGTCCGGGAAAAAAACCCGGGTTTCTTCCCCGCACTGTTTCCGAGATGAGAGTATTGGACAGAAACCCGGCTTTTTCCGGCAGAGGAGAAGCGATCCGTCCGGGAAAAAAACCCGGGTTTCTTCCCCGCACTGTTTCCGAGATGAGAGTATTGGACAGAAACCCGGCTTTTTCCGGCAGAGGAGAAGCGATCCGTCCGGGGAAAAAAAGCCGGGTTTCTTCCCCGCACAGATTTTTCATACAAAAAAACAAGAGGTGAGAAATGAAAATCAGTACTGTTTCCGAGATGAGAGCATTGGACAGGACTGCCATAGAAACATTCGGCATCGCAGATGAACTTTTAATGGAGAACGCGGGACATGCGGCATATGATGTACTGTCCCGGGAATTCGGTATTAAGGATAAAACCTTTCTTGTTTTCTGCGGTATCGGCAACAACGGAGGAGACGGATTTGTAATTGCGAGAAAAATCCACTCCAATGGCGGTACAGTTCAGGTTTTTATTTTAGGTGATCCGAATAAATTCAAAGGAGCGGCAAAGACCAATCTTGATATTGTCAGACGCCTGCCCGTCACTGTCCGGCAGATTGATTCCGTGGCATCCATAAAAACAGATGTGTTTCATTGTTATGCAATTGTGGATGCGATTTTCGGCACAGGGCTGACCCGGGAGGTGGGCGGATTATATCGGGAAGTCATTGAGCTGATCACTCAGAGTAAGAAAACAGTTCTGAGCGTTGACATTCCATCGGGCATTGACGGCGATACCGGTCAGATCAAAGGCGTTGCGGTGAACGCGGATTATACCGCGACATTTGGGTTGCCGAAAATCGGAAACATGCTGTATCCCGGGTATGAACGCTGCGGAAAATTATATGTCACCCACATCTCCTTTCCGCCGTCAATGTATGCGTCCGTGAAAACAGAAATCAATTCTCCTCCGAAACTTCCGCCCAGGGATAAAAACGCTCACAAAGGCGATTTTGGCGAGGTTTTGTTTATCGCAGGCGCGCGCAGCTATTTCGGAGCGCCTTATTTTGCGGCCATGTCTTTTATGAAAGCAGGTGGCGGATATTCCCGGCTTGCCGCGCCGCAGTCAGTCACGCCGTTTATTGCCACCAAGGGAAGCGAAATTGTTTTTGTTCCTCAGAAAGAGACCGCATCAGGAAGTCTTTCCCTTGAAAACAAAGCTGAGTTGCTGGCATTGGCCGAAAAAATGGATATGGTTGTCATTGGTCCGGGGTTATCTCTGGAACAAGAGACAAAGCAACTCGTCAGAGAATTGGCAGGAGAAATAAACAAACCGCTCCTCATTGACGGTGACGCGATTACCGCAATCTGTGAAACTCGTGATGGAATCATAGGAGGACGGAAAGCAGAGACAATCCTCACCCCTCATCTCGGGGAGATGTCCAGAATCACACAAAAGACGGTAAGTGAAATTAATAACGATAAGATAAACATCCTGCGACACACTGCCAAAGAAACCAATGCAAGCATTGTACTCAAGGGCGCACACTCCCTGATAGGATTGCCTGATGAGAGGATTTTTATCAACATGAGCGGGAATTCCGGCATGGCAAGTGCGGGGTCAGGTGATGTGCTGGCGGGGACCATCGCGGGCATGTTCGGACTCGGGCTGCCGGTTCAGGATGCGGTAAGAAAAGGGGTATTCATTCACGGGCTTGCCGGAGACCTTGCCGCGGAAGACAAGGGAGAGGACGGGATCACGGCCCAGGATATACTGGAATACCTGCCCCTTGCTGTAAAGACTGACCGGGAAGGTCTGAATGAAACGCTCAGACATCGTTATATCGGTGCGTGCGTGATATAAACACTCGTTCCCAGGCTCTGCCTGGGAACGCATACCCGAGGCTCTGCCTCATGCCGGGGCATCTCAGAGAAATCACAGACCGGGTGATGCCATACGGGGAAAACCTATGTGAATTGGCTCTCGGACAATGACACACGAGGCGGAGCCTCGGTTATGCATACCCGATACTCTGCCTCATGCCGGGGCATTTCAGAGAAATCACAGACCGGGTGATGCCATACGGGGGAAACCTACATGAATTGGCTCTCGGACAATGACACACGAGGCGGAGCCTCGGTTATGCATACCCGATACTCTGCCTCATGCCGGGGCATTTCAGAGAAATCACAGACCGGGTGATGCCATACGGGGGGAACCTACATGAATTGGCTCTCGGACAATGACACACGAGGCAGAGCCTCGGTTATGCATTCCCAGGCGGAGCCTGGGAACGAGGTTTTTATTTTTCCTGGTCAGAGAGATTGTCATCCTTTTTTTCAGCATATAATTTTTCCAACCTCTCAACTGTCTCAGTCAGTGCCTCGATTTTCGCTGTCAGACTGACCATATCCTCTTTTGTGGCGAGCTGCGTCATTTTCATCACTTCATTGATCCGCTGATCAATTTTATCACTGACCCACTTTTTAAAATTTTCAGCACGTCCCAGCATTTCTTTCTTGAGCCGGCTGCCTTCGGATTCGGAAAGCTCCTTGTTTTTGACCAGCAGGCTGACTATCTTATCAACCTCGTCCTCGGCCATGGTCAGTGCGCTTTGACATTGGGAAGTGTATTTCCTGGCGTAGTTGATTACAGTTCCGCCTCCCTTGCGAAGCAGGTCTATCAGCACGCCGGACGGTATCTTACTGTCGCCCTGTTTTTCCCGGGCCAGAAGCTGTGCCACAACGGATGAGGTCAGGTCTTCGCCAGTTTCGTTGTCTTCAATGGAAATTTCCTCACCTGCCTTGATCAGTGCCGAGAGATCATCAAGAGAGACATATTTTT
Source organism: Desulfonema magnum (assembly GCF_017377395.1). GTDB lineage: Bacteria > Desulfobacterota > Desulfobacteria > Desulfobacterales > 4be13 > Desulfonema_C > Desulfonema_C magnum. The sequence continues at coordinate 4,634,439 of NZ_CP061800.1, forward strand.
TTTCTGTGGAATCATAGAACTTACGATTGGCATATTTTTTTATTTTGTGTGACATATTATCCTCCTTAAAAATCTGTTTGTCAGACATTCTTCAGGAGTGCCAAACCTACCGTTTGGCAATCGGAAATTTTATAATAACGTCTTTTAATCATATATGACGCAATGCGTTATCCATGTCAAGATATTTAGGTGAACAAAGGTGTTATGGGCTTATGCCGCACTGACAAAATTGAAAAACCAGTAACATTAATACAATTTAAAGCGTTTTCAGGGGCCATATCCCGCTTTTTGCCATCAGAACGGGCTTCACAGGATTTTTTTCACGAAACCGAAGCGCTTTGCCAAACATTTTTCTTCCCATATCGCTCTTTTTAGCCTCGAAAAGATAATTATAGGCACAATTTACAGCCAAAATAGACAGGTAATTTATTTGATATTAGCCAATTAGCGTGGCCCGACCCCAATGCGCACTACCCCAATGCACACTCGACAATTTTGTCGAACCTGAACGCTGATTGTCGAACCTGCGAGTCTGTATAATGAGATAACTATCTGTTTTTAAAATATATGGATTTTGGCACGGTTATTGATATATAAAATGTGTAAGTCAGCAGTTCAATCAATTTTAACAAATATAAAGGAGAAAAAACGAATGCTGAAAAAAATTTTTAAAACCGGATGTATGGTTCTGGTATTAGGACTTCTGACCGTGCCGGCATGGAGTTCGGACGGCATTGACATGAGTACCGATGATTTTCTGCTTCTTGCACGAGGCGGTCATGGTCCCGGGGACGGCGCAGGTAATGGCGGCACAGGTCCCGGAGATGGCACAGGAAACGGCTCAAAATCAGGAGATTGTCCCAATCTCGAAACCAATGGCATCCATGCGCCTCTGATGCTTGCACGAGGTGGCGGCAAAGGCAAGGGGAAAGGTGGTGGAAACTGTGGCAGAAATAGCGGCAAAGGATCAGGAAAAAAAGGCTCCGGTGGCGGCAACCGCGGCGTATGTCCGTGGGGATTGAATCAATAATCAGATTATAACTTAGAAACGTATGTAATGAAAAGGAGGTATTAAAATGAAGTATTTGAAAGGTATTGTTATCGCATCATTGGTATTGGTAATGGCTATGACAGGCCAGGCTCTGGCTCGCGGCGGCCATCATGGCGGATATGACACTGAGACGTATGGACAGGGTTCCGAAACAAACGGCGGTTTGGGAACTGTCACAGATTATGCAATAAACATTTTTGAGGATGCCCCGGGTCTCACCATCGCCGGAACTGTGTCCAATGTAATGTATTATGGCGGAGGATTTGAAATTGATACCGAAGCAGGGTCTGTCACGGTCTATGGAATCGGACCTTTTCGGTATTGGTCTTCACTTGAAATTGATCGTCCGGTTGTCGGTGACGAGATTGTCGTTGATGCTTATGAAGTCACCTTTAGTGACGGTTCTGTTAAAATTATTGCCGCAGGTGTGAGTGTGGGCGGTGAATATGTGGAACTGCGGGATCCGGAAACAAGTCTGCCTCTCTGGCGAAAAGGTTTCGGCCGTCATGGCGGCGGACAGGGCATTGGAAAAGGGCAGGGGTTTAAAAACGATGGTGTCTGTCCCCGGGGTCAGACGTTTCCTGCAATTCAGAACGCACCTGCAACAGAAAATGAAGAATAAAACTTAAACAATGATTATGGAAAGGGGCTTTCATCAGCAAGTCCCTTCCCATATTTTCTGCTTCTTGACTCCTTCCCATATTTGCCGTATAGATAAATTCAGCAGACCGCAAATTTTCATAAATCATAAATCCGGAGTGCGAAGATAAAGCGAAGCGTTTTTTCGCATAAATCATAAATCACAAATCCGGAGTGCGAAAATAAAGCGAAGCGATTTTTCGCATAATTCATAAATCCGGAGTGCGAAAATCCGGAGAGCGAAAATAAAGCGGAGCGATTTTTCGCATAATTCATAAATCCGGAGAGCGAAAATCCGGAGTGCGAAAATAAAGCGGAGCGATTTTTCGCATAATTCATAAATCCGGAGTGCGAAAATCCGGAGAGCGAAAATAAAGCGGAGCGATTTTTCGCATAATTCATAAATCCGGAGAGCGAAAATAAAGCGGAGCGATTTTTCGCATAATTCATAAATCCGGAGAGCGAAAATAAAGCGGAGCGATTTTTCGCATAATTCATAAATCCGGAGAGCGAAAATAAAGCGGAGCGATTTTTCGCATAATTCATAAATCCGGAGAGCGAAAATAAAGCGAAGCGTTTTTTCGCATAAATCCGGGCAAAAATTTTCGATCTGCTGAGTTTATCTGTCTCAGACTTCCGAAGTTTCCAAAACTGCGGAACTCTTTTGGTGAAATATGGTGAAGGGAGGTCGGAAATGGAGCGACAATTCGGAAAAATAACCGGCTGTTCATTATTACTGGTGAGTCTGTCATTTATTCTGATAACCGGAGCAGCAGCTTCGGATATGTCAGTTGAACTGGCTGCCGGATATGATGATAATGTTTCCCTCTCTTCGACAGCAGAAGGATCCGCGTTCGGGTCTTATCAGATAAAATTTTACCACCAGTTTCTTCCCGATCTTCTGTCAGCAGACTGTGACATATTTATTGACGGGTCTTATCAGGATTACTTCAGCATGGGAGATAATTACGAATTAAGACCCGGCATATCACTGACCTTTCCCTTGTCAAACGGCCGTCTGGTTCCCGGGATCATGGCCGAGGTCTTAATATATCGGGATGATTTCATTAAGGAAGATGACAGAGATGAGATCATGGCGGGCGTACAGCTTGAATGGCTGACCACAGCCCGGGTCTCCCTGGGATTTCATCATATCTGGGCATGGCTGGATTATACAGAACCCGTCATTCTTCAGACCGTTCGCCCTTCTTCAGGGCCCGGAAAAGGCCGGGGCATGCCCGGAGGCCCCCACCACCAGGAACATGACGACACTCATCAACACACATCCTCCTCACGCGATGACCATCTCCGCTCCACCGGTATCCAGGGAATGCTCTTTTTCACGCCTGAAATACAAGGCCATATTTCATTAGAATACAACCGTCTTGATTCTTCAATTGAAACAGAATCATACCGTCAGAACAGTGGGATATTGTCCTTATTATGGGCACCGGGCGATTTATGGGAAATCTCTGCCACGACATTCTGGAAACGTGCCAAATACGATCAGGATATCGAAAATACTGACCGCACAGACACGATTTGTAACGCGGGGCTGGGAATAAGCTGTTTTATTGACAAATTTGAATTTTTTTTTCATGTGGGACGGACAGAAAATGATTCCTCTTTGGATATCGAATCTTACTGTCAGACGGTGACACAATGCGGACTTATCTTTTCATTCTGATACTCTTATTCAGCCTGACACCGGGCCTTGCCGCGGCCACGGATGTTTTTCTCGGAACCGTGAAAGCAGTCAAACCGGAAAGCGGTGAAGTGGTGCTTGAGGTTGAGGATTGGCCGGCAGAGGATGATAAAGAAAAAAATACTGACACTCCAAAGGAAATCACCATAAATATTTCTCCTGACCGTCTGCCTGAAAATCTTTCGCCCGGGGAAACAGTGCGAATCTGGGGAAAATATCTACAGGGAGATATGAAAAATTTTCAGGTCGTTCATATTAGCGGAGGAGGGCTTCGGGGAGGGAAAAAGGACCCCACCGGAGTACGTTCCCGTCTGGGCAAAGGCAGGGGAATGTTTAAAAGCAGAATGCAAAAAATGCGCCATCGGGGACATAAATGACGGAGAAACCGATCCGGATACCAAAACCCTTGCGCTTACTGCCCGGATGGAAAGGCAATCTGCTTGTTTTTGGTCTGCTGATTATCATTGTCCTGGGATACTTTTTCTGGCAGGCCCGGCAGGCTCACCGGACGTTTCTCAATCATGCCCGGGAACATTCCAGAATGCTGGCCGGTGTGATCGAACTCAATGCCCGGGGGGCTGTTCTTTCCCAAGGAGCAGTCGAAGAGATCATGCAGACCTTTCTGGGAAATATGGCCCGATTTGCCGATTATCTGGACACGGTTGAGCCGTTTTCCGAGGATGAGCTGGCCGCGTTTGCTCTGGAGGCGGGACTGGCCGGCATTCGAATTATCAGGGATAACGGAGAATTTACACAAGGGCCTCCCGGGTGGTTCAGTCCCTCATACGTGACCTGTACGGAAAATGTCCGTGTTTTGCAGCATCTCGCGACAGATCATCTTTATTTTCTGACCTTACCGAGAGAAGCCGGGGAAGGATGTGTGGTTGTGGGGCTGACAGCCGTTCATATTGAAAAACTGCATGAGCAGGTCGGCTTGTCCCACCTGCTGCATACGTTGTCCGAGCTTGCCGGCATAAGATATGTACGCATTGAAAGCTTTACCAGCAATCCCCCGAAAGCGGAAGTCATTCTCATTGACAAGCCTGACAAGAAACTTGCAGAAACACGCCTTCCCTTTGATGAGGGGATTCTGGTTGTCGCATTGGAAGCAGGACATTTTTTTTTCCGTATCCGACAGCTTTGGAATGAATTTTTTCTTTTCAGCGCGATTCTGGCGATTTTAGGTGTTTTTTTCTCCTGGATTCTTCATCGGTATCAGAACGCCTATCTGAACCGGATTCGGGATGTGGAGCGGGAACTTGCCAGGCAGCGGGAAGATGCTGCCCTGGGGCGGGCTGCCGCGGCCATTACCCATGAAATTCGGAATCCGCTAAACGCCATCAGTATCGGATTGCAGCGTCTGCAAATTGAGGCTGATGATCTGGACGATGAATATCAGTCGCTCGTTTCAACCATGCTCAGAGCAGTCCGGCGAACAAACAGCATCGTCACAAACATCCGGCAATATGCCGGTCCTCTGACTCCCCAAAAAAAACCCGTGCGTCTGAATTCAATGTTAAATCATATCCTGGCGCTTTACGCTCAGAAATGTGAGGAACATTCTGTTGAGGTGAAATGCGAAATCAGGCATAATGAACCTGTCGCGGGGGATCCTGATATGCTTGAACAGGTGCTTGAGAATCTCATAAAAAACGGAATCGAGGCCCAGCCGGAGGGCGGCGATATTCGTATCATCCTTGATCATCAAGGCCGTGAGGCTGTTCTTACAATTGAAAACAGCGGATTTTCGCTTTCTGAGAGTGAAGCCGATCAGATATTTGAGCCTTATTTTACCACTAAAACAAGGGGAACCGGCCTGGGACTTGCCATTGTCAGGCGAATTGTCCATTCTCACGGGGGACGTCTGGAATTGCAGGTTCCCAGAAAAGGGGTATTGTGTGTTTTCCTGTATCTTCCTTTGGCAAATTCAGATTAAATTCAAAACACAGAAAAGATGCGCACATAAAAGTTAAATCCGTTTAAACTCGTTCCCACGCTTCACGTCCTTATTTTAAACTTGTTCCCACGCTTCGCGTCACTGCCATTAAATTTAAGGGCAGTCCCTTTAAAATCCCTCCGTTGCCGGGGGGATTTTAAATTCTGATAATAAAAAAATCAAAAATCGAATTGACACCCGGAGGAAGAATATGACCGTTATTAATCTGCCCTGCGTAACCGGTCAGGCGGAATAACCGTCTGACGTTGAAAAATGCTGATTATAACGGATTTAGGGGAGAGGCGACCAAGCCCTGTAAGGGCGGTATGTTTGCAACAGGTTTGCAAGTCCCCGCCAAAGCTCCGCGGGGGCATTTGCAGCAGTAGTAAATCATGCTGCAAATATGCCGCCCCTGCGGGACCTGGCCGGGCCTGCATGATGAATGCTGCAAATATGCCGTCCCTGCGGGGCTCGGACGGCCCTCCCCTAAATCCGTTATAATCAGAAAAATGTCTGTTAGTCCGGAGTGCCAAACTTTCAGTTTGGCAATCTTTGCGAAGTGCGGAAACCGGACGCTTCTGCCAAACTGCAAGTTTGGCACTCCGGACAATTTTTTTCTTAAAGCCTATACATGACCAAATAAGGTCTGACATTACTGCTTATCATTAATCCGTGCAGATCGGGCCTGATGCGATACACTTTACCCTGTGATTTTCAATCGGGACAAAAGGACATTCTCCAGCAGCGGTTCCCCGTGATCCCGGTATTCGTAACACACTCGGAGCGTAGGTTTGCTGATGGAGAGCAGTTTAGGAAGATTAATCGGCGTTGCAAAAAGAACCAGATCACACTCCGCGCTGTTAATGGTGCGTTCCAAATCGTGAATCTGTTTTTTTCCATACCCCATGGCAGGCAAAACCGACGCCACATGAGGATAACGCTCATAGGTCTCTTTAATGCTTCCAAAAGCATAAGCCTCAGGCTCAACAATATGGGCCGCGTGATAAGTTTTGGCAGCAATGGTTCCCGCACCATATGCCATTTCTCCATGAGTGAGCGTGGGACCGTCTTCAACGATCAGTACCCGCTTTCCCTGAATCTGTTCAGGATTTTCCACAATGAGCGCTGATTCCGCCAGGATGATTTCAGCATTGGGCGCATGGCTTTTAATGTTTTTTCGGACCTGGTCCACCCCGGCCGGATCCGCGCTGTCCACTTTATTGATCACGGCAATATCCGCCATAGCCATATTTGTTTCCCCGGGATAGTACAGCAATTCATGCCCTGCCCGGTGCGGATCAAAGACCACAACATGGACATCAGGATGATAAAACGGTGTGTCATTGTTTCCGCCATCCCAGATGATGACATCGGCTTCTTTTTCCGCGTGTCTGAGAATTTTTTCATAGTCAATTCCCGCGTAAACCACGATCCCCTGAGCCACCAGGGGTTCATATTCTTCTCTTTCCTCAATGGTGCAGTTGTGGGTTTCAAAATCTTTATAAGAGGAAAAACGCTGCACCACCTGCCTTGTCAGATCACCGTAAGGCATGGGATGACGAACCGCAACAACCTTTTTTCCCCTGTTTTTCAAAATATTGCATACATATCGGGTGGTCTGAGATTTTCCACATCCGGTTCTCACCGCGCAGACCGCGACCACGGGCTTTTTTGATCTGAGCATGGTGTATGTGGCACCAATGAGAATAAAATCAGATCCTTGCGCCATGACAGCAGAAGCCTTGTGCATGACTTCCAGATGGCGAACATCGCTGTAGGAAAACGCGACCAGGTCCACCTTGTGTTCCTGAATGAGATCGGTGAGCCGCTCTTCAGGATAGATGGGAATGCCTTTCGGATAAAGTTTTCCTGATAATTCAGGCGGATAGATACGCCCCTCAATATCCGGTATCTGGGCTGCTGTAAAGGCGACAACATTGTAGCGGGAGTTGTCTTTGAAATATACATTGAAATTGTGAAAATCACGACCGGCCGCGCCCATAATAATTACTTTTTCAATCATGGTTTTTCCTTTCTTAATTCCTATAGTGAATTTTCCTGCTGCTCGATCATCAGGTTTTCTGAGCCGATTTTGACAACATCCTGTCATTCCTGCGAAAGCAGGAATCCCCTTTTTCTCACGACTGCCTAAAAAAGGGCAGCGGATTCCTGCTTTCGCAGAAATGACAAAAAAAACTTGATTATCGAGTGCTAATGTCAGTATATCGAAAATATCCCCCCTTGTCACTCGCCTCAGATTGGCAAATCCGGCAGAAGTGTTTCGCCTGCTGACTATTGAATATTTCATAAAAAGGAATAAGTCAATGGGATGAAAAGCGTATTTTTTCGCAATTTTCCTGGTTGACAGATGTTCATGTTTCTGGTTATTTTTTTTAAATTACAAAATTCAGGCTTCTGAAATTTTCAAGTCTTGGGAAGTCCTTACAATTCATTCAGTTCCGGAGAATCCCGATGCAAAAACAGGTTTACTTTTATAATAACGAGGGAGAAAAACTTACAGGAACGCTTCACATCCCTGAAGCACCTTCTGAAAAAGGCGTGGTCATGGGGCATTGTTTTACCTGTTCCAGACACACCCGCATATTAACCCAAATTTCCCGTGAACTGGAACAGTCAGGGATCATGTCGCTACGGTTTGACTTTTCCGGAAACGGTCAGAGCGAAGGGGATTTTTCCGAATCATCCTATTCAAAGCATATTTCCGAAATGAAGAGGGCCATCGCGTTTATCTCAGAAAACGGGGCATCCTGTATAGGAGTGGCAGGTCACAGCATGGGCGCGGCCATTGCCGTGCTGACAGCATCTGAGATGAAAAACATTAGAGGAGTCTGCGCCCTGGCAGGACGATTGTCAGGGGGACATCCGGCCCATTTTCTCAACAAACTTCAGAAAAACGAACTCCGACAGACCGGAGTGGCTTCATTCATCAGCAGAGGGCGTTCGTTGCAACTTTCAAAACGTTTTTTTTCTGACATGCGCAAATATAATATCCCCGAACGCATTCGGTCTTTGCAGTCTTCGTTGCTCTTGGTCCACGGGGACCAGGATGAGATTATCCCGGTTGAAGAAGCGCGCAAAGCCTATAATAAAAATCCGTCAGGCATAAAATTGGTCATTATTCCGGGGGCGGATCATATGTTCAGCAATGATGCGCATCGTCATGAGATAGCCGAACTGACAGCAAATTGGTTTACAGAGCATACGACCAAATAAATTCTGACAGATAAAGACCTCCGATGTTTCTGAAATCTCGGAGGTCTGATGTCCTGCCTAATAACCCTCAGAATTAATCTGGTCTGTGCCGTCTGCATCAGTTAATTTTTCTTATCCGCTTTCATCTGCCCCGATCTGCCCTTCGACAAGCTCAGGGCACGGCTGACATGCGTTCCCTGAGCTTGTCGGAGGCGTTCCCTGAGCTTGCCGGAGGCGTTCCCTGAGCTTGCCGGAGGCGTTCCCTGAGCTTGCCGGAGGCGTTCCCTGAGCTTGTCGGAGGCGTTCCCTGAGCTTGTCGGAGGCGTTCCCTGAGCTTGTCGGAGGCGTTCCCTGAGCTTGTCGAAGGGAAATGTGGCTTTTATGATTTCCTGTGCAAAGAAAAAAGGCTTTCAGAATCTAAATCGCTAAATATTTCTTTACAATTAAATGTATTTGTGAAAAAAATAAATTTTTTATATAAACGGGCATGACCTGCCGGTCACAACCAAGTATGAAAGTTTTGCAGTTTTTCCTAACACTTAACACCTGACACCTGACACTTTCATATAAAGGGGCATGACCTGCCGGTCACAACCAAGTATGAAAGTTTTGCAGTTTTTTCCTAACACTTAACACCTAACACCTGACTATAATCCGCTAAGAATTTTTTTTTATCTATTTGGAATTAATATCATTAAGTTATGTCTATTCGTGAAGAGTTTGAAAAACGTGAAAAAAGCTTTATGTCTCCTTTCGGCTGTCTGAGCGCCGAATCACGAGGCCGTATAAAAACAGAAATCTCCTGCCCAATCCGGACGGCTTTCCAGGTGGACAAGGACCGAATTGTTTATTCCAACGCGTTCAGACGATTAAAACATAAAACCCAGGTTTTTCTGTCTCCCTTGGGAGATCACTACAGAACCCGCCTCACCCATACGCTGGAAGTTGCTCAGATTGCCAGAACCATCGCACGGGCCATGCGTCTTAACGAAGACCTGACAGAAGCCATTGCCCTGGGGCATGACCTCGGACATACGCCATTCGGACATAGCGGGGAAACAGGGTTAAAGGAAATATTTTCAAAAGGCTTTTCGCATAATGAACAAAGCCTGCGGGTCATCGAAGTTTTGGAAAACAAAGGAAAAGGGCTTAATCTGACGTATGAGGTCCGTGACGGAATTTTAAAACATTCAAAAGGCTATGGAAGTATTGTTCCTGACGATCCGAACGATCAGCCATGCACTGCTGAAGGAAAGGTTGTACGATTTGCCGATATTATGGCATATCTGAACCATGACCTGGATGATGCCATCCGGAGCCGGGTGATCCGGGCGGACCAGGTTCCTGAATCATGCTCAAGAGTTCTTGGACATAGCCACTGGGAACGGGCCACGACCATGATGCGGGATATTATCTTTTCAAGTGAAATTCGAGCCGAGGATTTTCAACTGAATATGAGCAGTGAGGTCTGTTCAGCGATGAGCACACTGAGACATTTCCTTTATGAAAATGTATATCGTTCACCCCAGGTACACGAAGAGTTTATAAAAGCAAAGAAGATTCTGTCCGAACTTTATGCCCGTCTTTTAAATGACAGAGATTTGCTCTGGAATGAACTTAAAAAAATGGAAATGGAAGAAGTCCGTCATAATGGTGACTCTCATGAGCGGACCGTGTGTGATCTGATTGCCAGCATGACAGACAGATATGCGCTGGACCTTTACTCTGCAATTTTCTTTCCCTCACCTTTTGTTTGAAAGCTGACAGAAAATTATATTAGAAACCCGGGTTTTTCCGACACGAAATCAACGAAGACCTCCGAGGTTTTAAAAACCTCGGAGGTCTGTGTGACGGACAAAAGTTTACGCACGGGTAGTTATGATGTCTTAGGAGCAATTTTTATTTCCACCCTGCGATTTTGCAGGCGTCCCGCGCTGGTGTTATTAGGAGCGACGGGGCTGTTTTCTCCGAAAGCCATGGTTTCTATGCGGGAGGAAGCCACACCGTTCTGGATAAGCAGGGTTTTTACCGCTTCGGCACGCTGTCTTGATAGATCCATATTATACGATTCTTTGCCCTGATTGTCTGTATGACCTTCCACAGTGATGGAGGTATCCGGATATTTAATCATCACGTCCGCGATACGTCTGAGTTCCGGATACATCTCTTTTTTTATTTTTGATGAATTCGTGTCAAACGTAACATCTCCTTTTAAGACAATGGACAACAGTTCCGCTTCCTGACGAACCACCTCTGTTCTGAGTTCTTCCTTTTGGGCGGCAGCCTGTGCATCAGAAGCAGCTAAAACCTCTCTGAACGCCTTTTCCTGCTCGTCCATCATACGCCCCAGGGCTGCGCCTGCAAGTCCCCCCACAACAGCGCCCGCACCGGTTCCCCAGAGTGTTCCCTGTTTGTCACGCCCAATGGCCTGGCCAACGGCAGCGCCCACGGCAGCGCCGGCCACAGTGCCATAAACAGCTCCTTTTTCTGTTTTTGTTTTAGGGCCGCCATTGGTCGCACAGGATGCTGCAAGAAAAATAACCACAAGGCAAAACAACAGCATTTTTTTCATTTTCTTTCTCCTTTCTGATAAGTATTTAAATGGTTATATGAAAAGGTGTTAGGTGTTATTAGGTGTTAGGTGTTATTAGGTGTTAGGTGTTAGGTGTTAGGTGTTAAGTGTTAGGTGTTAAGTGTTAGGTGTTAGGTGTTAGGTGTTAGGTGTTAGGTGTTAAGTGCTATGAAAAAATTACGAAATTTTTATGTTTTTTGTGATTGCCGAATCATGGCTCTTTGCTTTATTAATATATTTCATAAAATAAAATGGAATTTTATGTCAAGGAAAAGTGTTCTCCTTTATGGCCTGTCTGAAAATTTCCGGGCGGATTTGATGATAAGCACACAGTGTTTTTTTTCCTTGAGAAAAATGTGTTCCAATTCATATGTTTTATTGGGAACCAAATCCACGACAACCCTTAATTTGGAAACAGGGATTTTATGAAGCCCGGTTCGTATCTTTTGAATAAACTTACTGTTCACCTTGATATAAGAATCTGTATCCTTGCCAAGACGGGTATCAAAAAAGTCGCAAACCACCTTTGGGGGGTCTTCTTCAATGAAAAAGATTTTAGGCGGATGAAAGCTGTTTTGTACAAAAATGACTTTTTCCTTTCCCTCTGATGTGAGGTCAGTCCGGATGGCTCTGATTTCCCGGGTGACTTCTGCATCGGCTGTCTGATCCTGATCTGACAGGGAAAAAAGACGCTGATGAGACCAGCCGGTCCTGCCATCATCAAGTCTGATGTGAAGCCATTCTTCCTTTTTATCAATAACGGATACCGTACTTCCTTTTTTCAAGCTGAATTTGATGTCAGATTGAAGAGAGGGGGCTTTTCTGATGCGCCCGGCATTAACCTTCAGCGTCACTTTATTTTCAGATAGTTTGGGAGGCTGTGAGGAACTCATTTGGGACGGCACTGTTCTCTTTTTTTCCGATTTTTTCTCAGATTGTCGTTGACGGTCTTTGATTCCGAGCTTTTTAATTGTCTTTTTCAGTGCCAGTTTCAATTCTTTGGCATTTCCGGCTCGAAAATACCCCCCTTGTCCTGCCTGTGCAATACCTGAAAGCTGTTTTTCAGCATCACCGGTGACGTCAAAACCAATAACATGCACGGCAAATTTTATCCCTTTGGCCTTTAATTCACGGACCAATGCACAGGGATCATTCATGCAGGAATCCTGACCGTCAGCTATCAGGATAACCGCTGTTCTGCCTTTAAGATGTCTGATCTTTTCACTGGCATTCCGGATAGCCAGAGAAACAGATGTCATGCCTGTGGGGGTAATCGCTCTGATTTTTTTGATAAGAAGCGCCGCATTCATCGGGCTTACGGGGACAAGTTCTTCCACATCGTTGCAATCGCCTTTGTGTCGGTGACCGTAAGCCACCAGCCCTGCTTGCAGACTGGCCGGAAGCGTTTTTATCTGGTCAGTTAAAATGTCTCTGACAATTCCGATTTTTGTTTTTCCGTTTATCCGGAATTCCATGCTGCCTGACGCGTCAAGAATGAAAATCAGATTATCTGTGGAGACCCGGGCCCGAGAAATCCCGGTGCTGACAAACAATGTAACCAGGATTAAAAAAAGAGTCAGAACTAAAGGATTTATCTGAAATTCAAAAGGATGCCTCTGCATAACAGTACCTCCCATTTTTTTGATAAAAAACAAATTTTGATTCAAACGCGTGCGAAAATTATTTTTCACACAGACTCTGAAAAATGATTTTCAGCGTCCGGATTTCATAATGCTCGATAATCAAGTTTTTTGACCTGGTCCGAATAAAAAGCTTGTCATTCCTGCTTTCGCAGGAATAACAGAAAAAACTTGATTATCGAGTAATAAAAACCTCTCGGAGCCTCCGGATACGGGGTTTCCGCACAAGCGTATTGGAACGAATGAATTTCCTGTCGTACATGACCAAATAAGTTCCGAGGGATAAGGGAAATTCGGAAAATCCGAAAGCATGCAGAACAATTTTTCAAATTGTCCGAAAAACAATTTGGAAAATTGTTTTACATACAAAGCCCCCGTCGTTGCTGACATCATGTCGGACAATTTTTCAAATTGTCCGAAAAACAATTTGGAAAATTGTCTTACATGCGAACAGCCTGTCAGAATCAGTGCGGTCAGGAAGTCGTTGTCATTTCAAGCCTAATGCGGACCCGGGGTTACAGAGACAAGCTCTCCGACAAAACTTCCGACAGCAACCTTGCTCTTTATTTTGATGGGAATCCGCCGCTTATCTGCTGAAACCCACAGTTCAATTTTAGCGTCTTTGCTTTTTTCAAATACCCCCCCGACATGCTTGAGTTCAGGTTCCAATAAATAAGCGTCATATGTTGTGCCTGCCAATTTTATTTTGTCTTTTTTTACAACAGCGACTTTCCCCAGCACACATTTTTTTCCGTCTGTGACCGGTCTTTCGATTTTCATTTTTTCTTTGAGATCAAAAAGACGGGCGTAGTAAAAAGCTGACAACGGGTCAAAGGATCCGGGCAACAACGCAATGGGATTTTTTTTCTTCCCAAAATTAGAAAATTCCGCCTCGTTTTTTTCCCAATCAAAATGAACAACAATATCTCTGTGGGTTTTCCCTTCTTTTTGTTTTTTTTTGTACAAAACCGAACGATTCATATTTATATCCATATAAGCATCTATTCGGTCACGGACTTTATAAAAAAAATCAATAAACGGAGTGGATTTTGCTGTCATTACAAAATGATATGCTCTGACACCATTGACGGTTTCAATAGGAAGCACCTCAAGCGTGGCTTCTCCTGCCTTTATAACGCTCCATTTAAGATCAAATGTCAGCTTTTCCCCCGGATAGAAAGGGAGTTCCTGCTCGGCTGCGCTGAGATTACGGGCAAAGCCGACAACAATAATTACTGTGATAACTCTGATGAATAATTTCAATTTTTACCTGCCATAATAATTTCAATAAGAAATTGCACCCGGATCAAGATGCTGTCCAAGTAAGGGATTTTCAAAAAAATAAAACACTTGATATCCGTCCTGCATTTTTCCGAATTTCCGAATCAGGTATGTTATTTATTTGAACTTCCCTGATAAGGAGCGCAGGAAAAAGGAGTTTAATCTGCTATCCTGATATAAAATTTTTAATATTATCCTAAACAGCTAAATCTTTCAATAAAATATTTGAAGATCGAAGCGTATATTTTAAAATAATATTTTATGATAAAATCAGCAGACCTGAAAATTTTGGAACCGTGTGCGGGACAAAGAGGATGCAACAAAGAAACCGGCTTTTTCGACCTGTGCGGTTACAATTTTTGTAGGGTGGGTGGAGCGAAGCGCAACCCACCACACATATTTTAAAATTTCAAATAATTATATTTAACCACACAGGTCGAAATCTTTTGCCAGACAAGATTATAAATCCATAAATCCTGTCCGGCAAGAAAACTCAGAATTAACTTGACAGACCTGTTCAGCAAATGGAAAAAGCCTTCAGCGATTTCGTTTCCAAATTTAACGTGGGGGGAGTCCTGAACACTCGATGATCAGGTTTTCTGCCCCGGTTCGGACAAAAAACTGAGTTCACGCCGAAGCCTGCGAAAGCAGGAATGACAGAAAAAAAACTTGAACATCGGGTGAAAAAGTAATGATGTACGAAATTCAGGCTGATAATATGCAAAATGATGAATCTGATTCATCATTACTTATTCACTTATTCAGGACTGCCCGCATGGAAACGAGGATCATCAAATCATACAAAAAATTTAAGGTCAAATACAAAGGAGAGATCAAATGACAGCACAAGCAAAGAAAGGAATGATTGTTTATTGTTCACCTGCCGGCGCAACCCGCCATGTGGCTCAGGTGATAGAAAAGAAGCTCACTGAATTGGGAACTGAAGTTTCTGTATTTGATCTGGGTAAAAAAGAGGATGAAGCCGGTGCCATTTCGGAGATTCAGAACGCAAAAGATAACTTCTGCCTTTTTGTCGGTTCCCCGGTATATGTTTCCCATGCCATTCCGCCGGTGATGAACTTTATTTCCAAATTGCCTGAAAATACCGGCGCGTCTGCTGTCCCTTTTGTCACATGGGGCGGTGTCACCAGCGGAATTGCGCTCTGGGAAATGGGAAAGGCATTAACAGAAAAAGGTATAAACATGATCGGAGCGACCAAAATTCTGGCGACTCATTCCATGATGTGGCGGTCTGAAAATCCGCTCGGAAACGGTCATCCGTCTCCTGAGGATGATAAAATAATTCAGGATATGGTTCGTCATGTCTGTGAAAATCTGTCCGCTGATTTTACAAAAGGGATTCCGCTCTCTGAACTGGCTTATTATCCTGAGGAGGCCCGCGTCCAGATGGCGAACATTACTCTGAAAGCCGCCAAAGGCATTATGCCAAAGCGTGAGGTGGATGAAAAATTATGCACTAAGTGCGAGGTCTGTTCGGATGTCTGTCCGACTGACTCTGTCCGGTTTTCACCTTTTCCTGAGTTTGGTGACAATTGTATTTTTTGTTACAACTGTGTGAGAAACTGTCCTGAAGAAGCCATTAAAGCCGATTTCTCACTTGTTGAAGAACGAATCCGGGACAGGGCCAAACAGCTTTCCGAAAAACCGTTTATCCAGATATTTGTATAACTGGCGATCCGGCCGGATTGACAAATCTGACGGAGATGGCTCGGATTTGCCAATCTGAGCCAACCTCGGACGATAATACTGCTGACTTAAGCGTAAGCGGGTTTTCCGGTATTTTCTCCGGAGTGCGAAAAATGCTTTTTCGCAGGCGCAAAAATAAAATTTTTGCACTCCGGATCCGTTCGGAAGTGCCTGAGTCAACAGCATTGACCTCGGACGATACCAGGATCATGGCCGCTTTAAACAGATAATGGCTCTTTCCGCGCCGAGATAAGGCAGCTTATATTTTTTCAGCACCAGAGAAAAACCATCTTTTCCGGTTTTCAAATTTTCCCACGATTCAATTTCCGCTTCAGAGACCTTCCCTTTCAGCGCAATCATCATTCCATGTTCTGCAAGCAGCGGCCGGGCCATTGCAACAAACGCGTCCAAAGAAGAAAGCGCACGGCATATAATCACATCAAAGGCTTTTGCAAAGGGCTTCTCTCTGGCGAGGTCCTCTGCCCGGATGTGTCTGGCTTTGATATTCCCAAGTTTAAGGGTTCTGATGATGTGCTTCTGAAAACTGACCTTTTTCCGAGATGTATCAATCAGCGTAACCGATAAAGACGGGATCAGTATTTTAAGGGGAATTCCGGGAAAGCCCCCGCCCGATCCAATATCCAACAAAGACGAACTCGGAGGAATGACAGGAGCAGGCGCGATTGAATCCAGAAAATGTTTGACCGCGACTTCCAGGGGATCTGTAATCGCAGTAAGATTCATTTTTCGGTTCCATTTTAAAAGCTCAAGCCCATGGATAGCAAACTGACCGGTTTTTTCCTGGTCAGGACAGACATCAAAAGTCTTCGCACCTTCGATAATCAGATACTTCCATTGAGCTGAACCAATGGGGAATTTATGATTCGTGATTCGTAATTCGTGATTTGTCATTTGTGGTTTGCGATTTATTTTTATCCGCCGTGAGATGGGTTGCGATACCAGCCCCTTATTCATCTGTCTTTGGTTCCGGGGGCTCAATCGCGTCATCAAAATCCATAAAAAGTGTAATCTCGCTTCCGTTAATCAGTGATGTCTCTGCATTTGGATATCTTTTCCTGAACACATGAATCATTGTCCAATTTTCTCTCAGAACGGTTGCGGAAAATTCTTTGTAATTGTTTTCCTTTGCAATATTTTCTAAAACTTTGATAAGATACGAGGCGATTCCCATGCTCTGGTAATCTTCACGCACAACAAAGGCAACCTCTGCTCTGTCATCGCTTTCCATCATATATGAGCCAATAGCAATGATTTCCTTATGCCCCCTGTTCTGAATAAGGGCGATGATGGACATATTTTTCCTGTAATCCACACTTGCCCATTGTTTTTGTACCACTTCATGGGAAAAAAGCTTTATTCTGTAAAAAAATCTGTAATAAATTGTCTTTTCCTGAAGCGAATAGAAAAAATTTCTGTAAGCAAACTCATCTGATGGGAAAAGCGGACGAAACTCAGCTATTTTGCCATTTCTCAGTCTCAGTGTGCTTTTATAATTTTCCAGGAAAAGAAGATCATCCTGTGACGGCGGCAGCTGATCTGAAAAAATATAATGGCGTTTCCTTGCCACTTTAATCAGTTCCTCACGGAATTTGGGATGGGCAATCTGGGCCAGTTCCATGACTCTCTGGTAAATGCCTTTGCCCTGAAGTTCCGCGATACCGTATTCCGTAACAATAAAACTCACATCTCCCCTGGTAGTGGCCACGCCGGCCCCTTCGCTGAGATGAGGGACAATGCGGGATACCTCTCCGTTCTGCGCGGTTGACGGGAGGGCAATAATGGCAAATCCGCCTTTTGACATGGCACTGCCCCTCAGAAAGTCAACCTGGTCCCCGATACCGCTGTAAAACAAATGCCCCATGGAATCCGTGCAGACCTGCCCTGTCAGATCAACCTCCAGCGCGGAACTGATGGATATCAGGTTGTCATTGCGTGCAATAATTGTCGGATCATTCACATATTCGGAAGAACGGAAATAAAAAATAGGATTATTATCCACATAGTTATACAGTTTTTCTGATCCCATGCACAGGGACGCTACAATTCTTCCGGGAATCAGTGTCTTTTTTTTATTGGTGATAATTTTCTTCTCTATCAGGGGAATAAAACTGTCTGTGATAAGCTGGGTATGAATGCCCAGATTTTTTTTATTATCAAGATGTTGTAAAATAGCATTGGGCAGATGTCCGAAACCAATCTGAAGGGTGACACCGTCATCCACCAACTGGGAAACATAATGGCCGATTCTCTTAGCAATTTCATTATCTTTTATACTCGGGAGGCTTTCAACAAGAGGCTCCTCATGTAATACAAAATAATCAATTTCATCCACATGCACCGAACTGTCCCCCCGTGTGTTGGGCATTTTGGGATTCACCTGTGCAATAACGAGCTTGGCATTATACATTCCCGCACGGGTAATATCCACGGATACTCCCAGACTGCAATATCCGAATCTGTCAGGGGGACTCACCTGCACCAGCGCGATATCCAGACCAATCTGGCCGCTGTAAAAAAGCCTGGGGATTTGTGAGAGATAAGTGGGAATATAATCAATCTTACCTTCAAAAGCAGCCTTGCGCATGGAACTGCTGATAAAAAAAAGTTTCAAAGAAAAGCGTCTGAGAAAAGACTCATCTTCAATAAACTGGGAAAAGGTCGAAGATAGCATCTGATACACCATGATATCCTGCAAACTTTTATCGTTCACCATGGCTTTGATCAGACACTGAGGTTCTCCGCAGCCCGTGCCGATGAAGACACGACTGCCGCTTTTTATGTTTGACACAGCCTTTTCTGCTGTCCTTATTTTTTCAGGACAATATTCATATAAATCCATTTGCTATCCTTAAAAAATTATTCAGTATTCAGCAAATTTTTTCAGAGCGGTTTGTATTCCGGAGTGCCGAAAATAACATTTTGACATCGGGTTAAAAGACGATTACCTTGTTGGAAGAAGTACTAAAATATAATTTCAGCACGCGACCTTGCGCTAAAAATCTGAACACTGAGTTTAATATTCATTCTGACTTCTGACTCTATATCAACCTAAATTGAAAAATTAGTCAAGAAAACAATGGTTGAAAATAGTTCGATCTTCTGCCAATAAATTGCCGGGCTATTTTCAGCACACCGAAAAAGTTCGCAGTTCCGCAAAGTTCATAGTTCCGCCTTTAGGCGGTGTGACACCGCCTAAAGGCGGAACTACGAACTGAAAAATGTTTTTAAATGCCAAACTGAAAGTTTGGCACTCTGGATAATTTAGCTCGGTGGAAATACAGCTTATAAAAGCCGTTGCATCTGTGTTCTGTTCTCTGATAAACCAGATGAAAAAGCTTGACATAAAAAAAAATTAAATCTACAAAGTAATGCTTTTTAATAACCTGACTTCATTAAAAGACAGTATTTACAGAGAAAACCTGCTGATTTTATAAATAAAATTTGGATTAGTCATAATCCCGGATACCTGATGCGACTGATTTGTTGTCATTACAGGTAGTTCTCTGAAAGGGACCAAAATTGAACAATGGAAATTGATCTACATGGAATTGTCGTAATTGTGGGAAACTATGGCAGCGGGAAAACTGAAGTTTCCATAAATCTTGCTGTCAACCAAAAACGTGCGGGCATGGATGTTCGTATTGCGGACCTGGATCTGGTGAATCCCTATTTCAGAACACGGGAGGCAAGAAATCCCCTTTCCACATTGGGAATTGACATGGTCCTGCCCCCGGAAAAATATATGCAGGCCGATCTGCCCATCCTGACTCCGGCCATCGCAGGGATGATTCGCCAGCCCACTGAAATGACATTGCTGGACGTCGGAGGGGACGACGTCGGAGCAACAGTGCTTGCGTCTCTTGCCGAACCACTGAGGGGAAAGAACATTCGTATGCTTCAGGTGGTCAATCCTTTCCGGCCCTTTACGGACACGGTTCAGGGCTGCCTGAAAATACGTGATGAAATTGAAAAAGCCTCTAAGATGACCATAAACGGTATCATCGGCAATACAAACCTGATAGATGAAACAACCATGACAGACATATATGAGGGGTATGATTTTGTTCACGCTTTGTCTGAAGCAAGCGGATTACCCCTTGAGTTTGTTACGATTACAACAGAGTTATTCCCGGAAGCAGACATGAAACGGTTTTCCTGCCCTGTCTTACCCATCGAAAGACAACTTGTTCCGCCATGGAAAAAAGCTGCCAACCTCGGCCCGGCACTTTTAAAACCCGCTTACAATAATATCTGAAATATCTGAAGTCAGTTTTTGTTTAAATTTATGGTATAGGAATTTCTGTTTTTCACTCCCTTTTTTCATGGGAATAAGAATAACAGGCGTACCATAGAACCATAATGGAATTTCCCCTTTGAAAAGGGCAGGGGAAAAGGTGAATCATTTCACCTAATATTTAAGGAGTTTAGGTATATGGCTTATAACTATTTAATTGATGTTGACAGATGCAAAGGATGCGGTCTTTGTGTGACCGTATGTCCCAAGAAAGTTCTGGAAATATCTGACAAGGTCAACACAAAGGGCTATTTTCCTGCATATCAGGCACGCCCGGAAGACTGTATTTTTTGTACAACATGCTGCATCATGTGTCCGGATGTGGCAATAAATATAACTGAAATTGTTGAAGAAACTGCAACGGAGGAGGCATAAATGGGCAAGGTGTTAATGAAGGGAAATGAAGCAATCGGAGAGGCCGCAATCCGGGCCGGATGTCTGAACTATTTTGCTTATCCGATCACGCCGCAATCCGAAGTTGCCGAATATCTTTCCCGTCGTATGCCGGAAGTCGGCGGCATGTTCTTACAGGGAGAAAGCGAAGTCGCGGTCGCATACATGCTCTTTGGCGCGTCAGCCTGTGGCGAGCGGGTGTTCACCACCTCATCAAGTCCCGGCATCAGCCTCATGAGCGAAGGCATCAGCTATGTGGCCGGCGCACAGTGTCCGGTTGTGTTTGTGAATATCATAAGAGGCGGGCCCGGACTGGGAGGCATTCTTCCTTCCCAGGGAGATTATTTCCAGGCCACAAAAGGCGGAGGACACGGCGACTATCGCCTGCTGGTCATGGCCCCCGCGAGTGTTCAGGAGACCGTTGAAATGGTGATGATGGCGTTTCCCCTTGCTGAAAAATATCGTAATCCTGTTATGATTCTGGGAGACGGTCTTATCGGCCAGATGATGGAGCCTGTGGAATTCCCGGACCACCTTCGGACTGAGCCGACAAATAAGGACGACTGGGCCACGAATGGCATGGACACGCGCAAAGATAACAAACAGAATTTGGTGAAATCCCTCTATCTGGATCCCACTCAGCTCAACGATCATAATCTGCTTTTAAAAGCAAAGTATGAGCGCATGAAACAGGAGGATGTCAGATACGAGCCTTACAATACAGACACCGATTACAAAGTCCTTATTATAAGCTACGGAACCATGAGCAGGGTATGCCGGACCGCGATTGACAATTTAAAAGCGGAAGGCCTCGAGGTCGGCATGATAAGACCCCAGACACTGTTTCCTTTTCCTGAAAAAGCGATCCATGACGCGGCCATAAAAGAGAGCTGCAAGGCTGTTATCAGCATTGAAATGAGCATGGGGCAGATGGTGGAAGACGTGGAACGCTGTGTTCAGGGAAAACGTCCTGTTGAATGGTATGGGAAATGCGGCGGCGACGTGCCCACGCCGGAAGAAATCATGGACGTTGTCAGAAACTGGAAACTGGAAACTTGAAATTGGAAACTGGATCATCGAGTTTCAAGTTTCAAGTTTCAAGTTTCAATTTAAGGAGATATAATGGGAAAAGCGTTTAAAAGACCGGAGAGTCTTTCCGAGAATCATACCCACTACTGTCCGGGGTGTACCCACGGTGTCATTCACAGATTGGTCGCGGAAGTCATTGATGAGTTAGGTATTCGGGGGCGGACAGTTGGTATCGCGCCGGTCGGGTGCGCGGTGCTGGCTTATAATTATTTTACATTTGACTTTCAGGAAGCAGCCCATGGCCGTGCCCCGGCAATGGCTACCGGCATCAAGCGGGTCAGACCTGACCTGATGGTTTTTACCTATCAGGGGGACGGAGACTTGGCAAGTATCGGAATGGGAGAAATTATTCATGCGGCCAACCGGGGAGAAAAATTTACCACCATTTTTGTAAACAATGCGGTTTATGGTATGACCGGGGGGCAGATGGCACCGACCACCATGCCGGGGCAGCGCACCACGACCACACCGTTCGGACGTGATGCTGAAAGTATCGGTATGCCAGTGAAGATGGCCGAACTGCTGGCCGCCCTTGAGACCCCCGGGTATATAGCGAGACAGACAGTAATCAGACCTAAATATATTGTCAGAGCCAAGAAAGCAATTAAAAAGGCATTTACCTATCAAATGGAAAACCGGTGTTTCAGTCTGGTGGAACTGATAAGCACATGCCCCACCAACTGGGGACTTACACCGGCCGAAGCTGTGAACTGGGCTGAAGATACCCTGCTTTCTTATTACAAATTAGGCGAATACAAAACACCACCTGAGTAAGCATTGGTGACTTGGTGATTCGTAATTGGTGATCATGCAAGCCAAAAGTCTCGAATCACAAGTCACAAATAGGAGAAATAAATGCAAAGAGAAGTAATGTTTGCCGGTTTTGGCGGGCAGGGAATATTATTATCGGGAAAGATTCTTGCCCATGCGGCTCTGGAAGAAGGTTTTGAAGTGGCGTGGATACCTTCTTACGGCCCGGAAATGCGAGGAGGAACCGCATATTGCACGGTTGTTATCAGCGACAAATCCATTGGTTCTCCGATTATTAAAAATCCTCTGCATCTGGTCGCCATGAACCGTCCCTCTCTGGAAAAATTTGCACCCGTAGTAAAACCTAATGGAATCATACTGCTGAACAGTTCCTTAATTCCTATTCGTTCGGGTCGTGACGATGTTGATGAACTTGTCGTTCCGGTCGCGGATATTGCCATAGAACTGGGTAGTATAAAAGCATCGAATATCGTGGCCCTCGCTGCTTTTGTGGCCCGCAGTAAGATTGTTGATTTTGAATTGCTGAAAGAAGCTGTTAAAGAAGAGTTTGCTAAGAAACCAAAGCTCATTCCTCTCGAAATGGAGGCCATGGAGCGGGGTCGGAAAGCAGCTCAGGGGTAACTGAAGTCTGAAGATTAAACATTCATAATCGGGGTGATCCCCCCTGATACCCGACTAAATAAATTCTGACGGGCGAAAATTTTCAAAAATCCTTTTGTGAAAGAGGCTTACAGAATCCGGAACCCCTCATAATTTATTTGCTCGGGTATTAGTCATGAAAATAAATTTTCACGGTAAAGGTAAAAAATGAATTTATCGGTTCCGGATTGTGTTCTGTCCATAAAGCCTTATGTTCCCGGAAAACCTCTTGAAGAACTTGAGCGGGAATATGGCATTAAAGACTCTGTCAAGCTTGCTTCCAATGAAAACCCTCTGGGGTCATCTCCGATGGCTTTAAAGGCGATTCAGGATGAAATGGAAAATCTCCATCGCTATCCTGACGGAAGCGCTTACTCTCTTATAAAGAAACTTTCTGAAAAACTGGGGGTTTCCCCCGGGAATATCGTCTTAGGAAACGGATCTGATGAGGTGATCGGCATGTTGGCGTGGACACTGCTTCGACAGGGGGATGAAGCGATCCTGCCGCAGCCTTCGTTTCTTATGTATGATATCGTGGTCCGATGCGTGGGCGCGACACCTGTATATGTCCCCCTGAAATCACTTTCAATTGATCTGGACGGCATGAAAGAGAGGATTACACCGAAAACCCGCATGATTTTCGTGAATAATCCGAACAATCCCACGGGAACAATTGTCACCAAAAAAGAATTCGACACTTTTTTGGAAACTGTTCCCCCTGAAATTATTATTGTGGTGGATGAGGCCTATATTGAATTTGCGCGGGATCAGGAATGTCTGAACGGCACAGATTATCTGGATTCCGGGAGGGCCGTGGTTACGCTCCGCACCTTTTCCAAGATATACGGACTGGCAGGACTTCGCATTGGCTACGGTGTGATGCCGGAACAGGTGGCAGAGGTTCTGAACAGAATTCGGATGCCGTTTAATGCAAATTCTCTGGCACAGGTGGGTGCTGCCGCTGCACTGGATGATGATGATTTCATAAAAAAAACCCGCAGCACGATTTATGAAGGACTTGATTTTCTTTGTGATGCGCTGGACAGGCTGGGAATCAGATATTTTCCGACACAAGCCAATTTTTTTCTCATTGACGTGAAAAAGAATGCAAATGAGGTTTTTGAAGACATGCTGAGGCAGGGCGTTATTGTCCGTTCCATGATATCTTACGGATTTCCTGAATATATTCGGGTGAATGTCGGGCTTCATGAGGAGAATGTCCGGTTGATCAGGGCCCTTGAAACGGTTTTGTTTTAAAAAAATTTTCTGAGTACATGCCAGCATAAACACCCCATCCGGTCCGCACCCTGAGATAAACCCCATCCGGTCCGCACCCTGAGCTTGTCGAAGGGGGGGGGCGGTTCCCGTTTCGACAAGCTCAACGACCGGTTCGGACGGGTCCTATTTACCCGCCCCGGGCTTGTCCGCAATGCTGCTGACTCAGGCAATTCCGAAAGGATCCGGAGTGCAAAAATTTTATTTTTGCGCCCGCGAAAAAGCATTTTTCGCTTTCCGAAGAAAATACCGGAAAACCCGCTTAAGCCTAAGTCAGCAGTATTGGGGCTTATCCGAGGGGACCTTTCAGAGCATCCGGAACATACATCTTTTTTCCGTATATTCCGCGGTGTTCCCGGGGCCTTCCCAAAATCCGTTATAATCAGCAATTTTACAAATTGTTTTGGACAATTTGCAAAATTGTTCTACAGCAGAGTGTGAACTGACAAGTGAAGGAAGCCCAATTTCCAGCACATAATTTTCATGCCAGGACAAACCTGAACCTGACGACTAATGACAAATCTTTTCAGGTTCCGCCAAAACTCCCCCGGAAATACTCCTTTCACCCTATTGACATTTTGCTTTATATTTAGGAAAAAGGGGATTCAGCAAAACTCATGCGGCTCAGACAGGGGGGACGGGTCATAACCCGTCAAAAAGAATATGTTTCAGGCGGGTTATGGTTTGTTTCACCCTTCCCGCAAAAAAACTGCCCGGAGGAATAAGAACATATGATTACTTTTGAATCACTGATGTCAGGAGAGGATAAAATTGCGGTTGTCGGTCTGGGATATGTAGGACTGCCTTTGGCAGTGCAACTGTCAAAGCATTTTGAAGTTGTGGGCTATGATCTTAAATCAGAACGAATTAAAGAGCTTGAATCGGGCTATGACCGCACATTGGAAGTTTCCGGGGAAGACTTGGATAAGGCGAAAATATTTTATACGAACGCCCCGGAATATATTTCTTCATGCAGGCTGATTATTGTGGCCGTGCCAACCCCCATTGATGAGTATCGCATCCCGGATCTCAGTCCGTTACGGGGTGCTTCGAGCATTGTGGGGAAACATATGGTAAAAGGTTCGTGTGTCGTGTTTGAATCCACGGTGTATCCCGGAGCCACAGAAGAGGTCTGTGTGCCTATCATGGCCCGGGAATCCGGCCTGAAATTCGGCACAGATTTTACCGTGGGGTATTCCCCCGAGCGAATCAACCCGGGAGACAAAGTCCATACGCTTGAGAATATTGTAAAAATTGTCTCCGGTTCGGATGAGGAGACCGTCACGCTGCTTTCCCATGTTTATGCCAAGGTTGTAAAAGCAGGGCTTCATCAGGCTTCTTCGATCAAGGTGGCCGAGGCTGCCAAGGTGATAGAAAATACTCAGAGGGATCTGAACATCGCCCTGATGAACGAGCTTGCCATGATTTTTGATAAAATGGACATTGATACCCTGGAAGTCCTTGAGGCTGCGGGAACCAAATGGAATTTTCTTCCGTTCAGACCGGGTCTCGTAGGAGGGCATTGCTTATCAAAAGATCAGTTAATCTTTGCAAAGGTTGACGGAGAATTTAAAACCTTTGAAATCGAAGCGTTATACAATTCATGCTGCGAAAAAACTGAAGCAGACACCTGCCACTTTAACGCGGAACAAATTCCTGTTTCCGGACTTCGGGTCGGAAATGCCCCTGCTTATGAAGTTCCGGCTTTTCCGTGTAACAACGGGACAGGTTCCCATCTTAAACTGATAACCCGCCCGGATAAGATAAACGCGGTGAAAATTCCCAGCGACATGGAGATATTATCTTATGATTTGGATTCAGAAAAAGCGGTGTTTAAGAAAGTTGACCTTTTGACAAAGCGGAAATATTCCAATCTGATTCAGTTCAGAACGTCAACGAATCAGACCGTCAAAGTTTCAGATGACCATCCGATGATTGTGTATGACTCTGGAAAGTTCACCGTGAAACTTGCCAAGGATATCACACTTTCTGATCAATTTGTTGTCAACACAAAACTGCCTGAATTTGAATTTGACAGGAAACTGGATCTGATAGAACTTCTTGATGAAAAAACACTGAAAAATGTCAGGGTCAGGCCCATTTCGAAGCAGTTCAGGGACCATAAGAATGAGCTAAGGATACAACAGCATACTCGCGTGAAAGCGTCAAATTTTTATGCTCATAATTATCTGCCGCTTGCTTTGTATCTTGAGTTGGAAAATACGGGCGCAATGCCGATAACACGAGACGAAATTTTTCTCGCCACCGGCAGGGGGCCGTCCTATAACCAGATCAGAGCGGTTATCAATATTGATGAGGATTTTGCACGCCTTGTCGGATATTATCTGAGTGAGGGATGTATCACAAAAGACAAGTCTTACCGGACGAGGTGGACCTTTCATTCTTCGGAGAAAGAATACATTGAAGATGTTTGTGAGTGCATCTCCAAATTGGGATGTTCGTATTCTGTTTATCATTCAAAAACAGATAAGGCATCCCATGTAAAATTATCCTCGAACCTTTTTGGCAAGTTATTGTTGAATGTCCTAAATTGCGGCAGGAACAGTTATGATGCGGCTGTTCCTGATTTTTTACTTTATGCTTCCGAAGGTATAAAAGAAAATCTTCTGAAAGGACTTTTAAGAGGGGATGGCGGCGTCAAACTGACGCTCACGGATTCAAAAGCTTATGTAAAAAATGACAAGCCGTACATTGGCAGAAATTGTTCCTGCGAAATCAGTTATTTCTCGATCAGTAAAAAATTGTTTCATCAGGTTGTTTTGTTGTTGCAGGATTATGGCGTCACTCTGTCTTTTGATAAAGAAAAACCTCTGTTATATGTTCACGGGCATAAAAATATCTCGAAACTGAGAGATATGTTTCTGGGCGATAAACGTGAAAAGATTGAGGCGTATTTCAGCCACAAGGTAAGATTCGTCAAAAGTGGTAAATACGAATCATCTGACGGCTTCTTAGCTGTAAATCTGAAGCAAATCGAACGTGCAGAAGATGATTATGTGTATTCCCTTGAGGTGAAGGACACAGAGACGATTATTTCTGATTATGGGCTGGTTCTGCATAACTGCATCGGCGTTGATCCGTATTACCTGACCTTCAAGGCTGAATCCATGGGCTATCACCCGGAGATGATACTGGCCGGCCGGAGAATCAACGACGGCATTGCAAAATTTATTGCGGAACGCACCGTGAAAATGCTCATCGGACTGGGCAAACAGGTCCGCCGCGCAAAGATCGCGGTGCTGGGGATCACGTTCAAAGAAAATGTGCCTGATCTCAGAAATACGAAAGTAGTGGATATCATTGCTGAGTTAAAAGATTATGGCATGGATGTCCTTGTGCATGACCCGCTTGCAGACGCGGAAGAAGCCAAAAAATACTACGGAGTGGAACTTCAGGAAATGGAATCGCTTGTGGGCGTTGACGCTGTGGTTGTCGCGGTCTTACATGACGCGTATAAGGAACTCGGGCTTTCAAAGATTGTCCGTCTGTGTACCGAAGGAACTTCGCTTGTCATAGATTTGAAAGGGGCTTTCAGTCCCGCAGAGGCAAAAAAAATGAACATAAAATACTGGAGGCTTTAGACATTGAAATTTCTGTTTCTGGAGCCTTTTTTCGGGGGGTCTCATCGGAATTTTGCAGAGGGTCTGATCGCGAACTCACGACATGATATTGATCTTCTTACGCTGCCTGCCCGTTTCTGGAAGTGGCGGATGCGGGGGGCCGCGTTATATTTTTTAAAAAAGATTTCCTCTGTGGAAAAATATGACGGGCTGATTACCACGGATATTATGAGTTTGTCGGATTTCAAAGCCCTTTGCAAACCTTCCTGTCCCCCTGCAATGGTTTATTTCCATGAGAGCCAGATGACCTATCCGCTGGCTCCGGGCGAGCATATGGATTTTCAGTTCGGGTTTACCGATATTACCACAGGATTGGCCGCGGATCGGGTTGTTTTTAATTCTCACACTCATTTTGACACTTTTTTTTCAAGTCTTCCCGGGTTTCTGAAAATGATGCCCGAATATCATCCCAAATGGGTGACAGAGGCAATCCGTTCCAAAAGCAGCGTGCTTTATCCGGGGTGTCAGTTTCCATCTGAAAAAGAAACATTCACGCGTTCTGATGCTCCGCCGCTGATTATCTGGAATCACCGCTGGGAATTTGATAAAAATCCGGATGACTTCTTTAACGCGCTGGATGCGGTGCTTGAGCAAGGTCATGAGTTCCGCCTGGCGCTTCTGGGAGAGAATTTTCAGGTGGTTCCCAAAGCCTTTATCCGCGCGCGGGAGCGTTACGGAGACCGAATCATTCAGTATGGCTATGTGAAATCCAGAAAAGCCTATCTGGACATGTTGAGACAGGGAACCCTTGTGATAAGCACTGCCACGCAGGAAAATTTCGGCATTTCAGTGGTTGAGGCGGTTCGTTATGGCTGTATTCCTCTGCTGCCCAACCGGCTGGCGTATCCGGAGGTCATTCCCCGGGCGTTTCATTCTGATTTTCTTTATGACAATCCCACGGAACTGGTTGACAAGCTTGCGTTTCTCATTGTAAATCATTCCCAGTTTCAGGAAAAAATTCAACACCTCTCTGACATCATGGGCGGCTTTGCCTGGGAGAATGTTATTGATAAATATGACGAAGAATTGGAGCAGTTGGTGAGATGAAGACACCGAACCCGGAACATATTAAAAAACTTTCCAGCCTCATCAATATCTCCCCTTATCCTTCTCTGCTTTCCATGAAGCTGACTGACATTGGCACAGGATATGCGAGAATTGAACTTGATATCGAAAAAAAACATACCCAGCTCCGGGGCGTTGTTCATGGCGGTGTGTTTGCCACGTTAATTGACACAGTGGCTTTCTGGGCAGCTTATTATGAAATAGAAGACCCGGACGCGTGGATGGCTTCTGTTGATCTCAAGCTCAATTATCTCGCGCCTGCTGTATCCGGAAAACTTATTGCCACGGGTCAGCGCATAAAGATGGGGAGGAAACTTTGCTATGCAGATGCAAAAGTCACGAATGCGGAAGGTAAGCTCCTGGCCCATGGTTCTTCAACGCTCATGGTTTTGCACGAAACCAAAATGTCAGGAAAGTCGCTTCAGCTCCCCCCCAAATTTATTGAATCGAAATAAGCATCTGGATAAAAAATTCTCAGCAGAGTTCCAATTCTGAACATAAACTCTGAAATCCTCTGAATCAGTTTTATAAATATCGAAGAATATCCAGATTTGGGACACTACCCGGAGCAATGACAAATCACAAATCGCAAATCACCAATCACCAATCACCAATCACTTAACAATATGACAGACAAAAACTATATGATTCGGGTTCATGACGGTCTGATCCGCTTTTCTCTGACCCGCTTTCCGCTTCGACACGGATTCTTTGCGAGAACAGGAGGACGAAGCGCAGCACCTTATGCCTCGTTAAATACAGCTTATGCCACCAAAGACCCTGATGCCCCGGGTAACCGGGAATTGCTATTTCAGGCATTTGGAATTGATAATCAGTCTGTTCATATTTTAAATCCCTGTCACGGTGATCAGATTGTATTTACAGATGAAACCAGGAGACAGACAAATTTCAGAAATGTGCTGATCAAAACTGACGCTGCGTTTACGCGCACACCGGGAACGTATTTTCTGGTCAGCACTGCGGATTGCATACCAGCCCTTTTCACCGATGTTTCCCTGTCTTTTGCAGGGGTGCTGCATCTTGGATGGCGCAATCTGGTCGCTGATTTTACAGGAAAAGTGATCACAGCGTTACAAGACCATTATGACGTGCGGCCGGATTCGCTCCGGGTCGGTATCGGCCCTCTGATATACCCGTGCTGCTATGTGTTCAAAAACCCGATGCAAAAAGAGGAGCCTTTCTGGCAGCCTTTTCTTTGTTATCAGGGAGACGGAAACTATGCCATTGATCTTGCATCCGCATTTAAAGCCCAACTCATGGGGAGGGGTATCCTGGCGGAAAATATTTCGGAAACCCGTCTCTGTACCGGATGCCAGAACAATGTGTTTTTTTCCTGTTACAAAGAAGGGTATGTCTCAGGGCGATTTCCCACTGTTGTGGGGCTACAGCCGGCAGATTATCCCTAGTCCGCGAGACCGGAAATAAAGCCGCCGTGAACAAGCCCTGATTTATCCGCAGCCATATTTTCAGTGGTCACAAACTCAGCCCGGCTGAAATCCTCTTCCAGCGATACAGGCTCCCCGCACAAATCATAATGAATTAGTGTTTCATGCCGGATAAGCACAAAGCAGAGCTTTGCACTCCGGATAATCTTTTTCTTAAAATCTGTAAATACAATATCATATCATGCAATACCGTTTCTTTTTGACAAACTGACTGCTTTTCTCTATAGTTCTGTTATTTTTTTAATATGTTGAAAAACAGAGTGCCATTAATCATAAAAAGGTTTGAAAGCCAAGCAGGTGTTATAAAATGAGCGAGCTAAAATCAGATAAAGATCATCGTGAATTTCCAAGGATTTCCAAAGAAATTCCTATTGAAGTAAGCAAAATTTCTTACCCCTTGCCTGAAACGCCGGGGAAAAGCTACCTCTCCAAAAATATAAGCATCGGCGGAATATGTTTTTCCCTGACAATTCCTTATGAACCGGAAACTGTCCTTAGTCTGAAAATTAACATACCCGGCTGGGAAAGCTATAAAAAGCCTTTTTCTTTGTTTTTAGATGTATCTTCAGACGCGCCTCTGACCGCTATCGGAGAAGTGGTATGGTGTCGGAAACTTTCGGGCGGTCCCGGATATGAGATGGGAGTCAGGTTTGTGGATATATACAAGGATGACTATCAGGCACTCATGAAATACCTGGAAGCTCAGTCTGATAATGATAAATAACTGACCTCTGACCGTGCCCTGAGCTTGTCGAAGGGCAGTCGGAGCCTTTGCTGGACGAGGTTTGTAATCCATACGCATCAGGCGGGGCGGACACAGCAGACAGGGGAGAGACCCGGCTTTTTCCGGCAGGGGAGATACTTTGTCCGGGAAAAAACCCGGGTTTCTCTGTTTTCCCGCACACAGTCCGGAAAATTTCCGATCTGCTGAACAGTGATGACCTTCCGGTCACAACGAACGATGAAACTCGGGGCAAATTGCAAATCACTAATTGCAAATCACAAATCACAAATGACTTTTATATAAACGGCCATGACCTGCCGGTCACAACGAAGTATGAAAGTTTTGCAGTTTTTCCTAACACTTAACACTTAACACCTAACACTTTCATATAAAAGAGGATATCAAAAACCAAATGAAGCAAAAAATAAAAAAAATGATCATTCAGGCAGTAACAGATGCATATGAAAAAGGTGCGCTGCCTTCATCTGAATTCCCTGAGGTGGAAATTGAAGTGCCCAGAATAGAAGCTCACGGGGATTTCTCAACAAATATTTCAATGGTGATGGCATCTGTTCAGAAAATGGCTCCCCGAAAGATTGCAGAAGCTATCATCACCCATCTGAAAGACCCGGACAATGTCCTTGAAAAAACAGAAATCGCGGGTCCCGGATTTATAAATTTTTTCATCAATACATTTTCCTGGCATCCGGTTCTCTGTGAAATTCATGAAAAAGATATGGAGTATGGTGCTTCAAATATAGGCAATGGAAAAAAAGTTCAGGTGGAATTTGTCAGCGCCAACCCCACAGGGCCGCTCCATGTGGGTCATGGGCGGGGGGCTGCCGTGGGGGATGCGACAGCGAACATCCTTTTGTTTTGCGGATATGATGTCCAAAAAGAATACTACATCAATGATTCCGGCAGGCAGATCAATACCTTGGGGCGTTCTGTTTTCCTGCGGTATAAGACGCTGTTCGGACAGGAAACCGAGTTTCCCGAAGACTGTTATCAGGGGGATTATATTGTTGATATTGCAACAGAAATAAAGGATGAAAAAGGAGACGCCCTTCTTGCTCAGGATGAAGCCGAAGCCATTTCATATTGTGCGCGTCTTGCAGCGAAAAATATCCTTTCAGGTATCAGGGAAGACCTTGAATCCTTTGGCGTTGTGTTTGATAACTGGTACAGTGAGCAAAGCCTTTTTGATTCTGGCAGCGTGGATGCCATGATGGATCATTTTCGCACTCGCGGGAGTATTTATGAGAAAGATGGCGCGCTCTGGTTTAAGACCTCAGATTACGGAGATGAGAAAGACCGCGTGGTTGTGAGACAAAACGGCCTGACAACTTATTTTGCATCGGACATCGCGTATCACCAGGACAAATTCACACGGGGATTTGACCGGGTGGTTGACGTCTGGGGCGCGGACCATCACGGCTATATTCCCCGAATGGCAGCTTCCATAGAAGCGTCCGGCCGTGATAAAAATCAGTTTGATGTCATTCTTGTCCAGCTTGTGAACCTGCTAAGAGAGGGCGAACCTGTGGCCATGTCCACCCGGGCAGGTGAATTTATCACCCTTCAGGATGTCATCAGCGAAGTGGGAAGAGACGCGGCGCGGTTTATTTTTCTGACACGCCATTATGAAAGTCCTTTGGATTTTGATCTGGAGCTGGCTAAGAAAAAGACAAATGACAATCCTGTGTTTTACGTTCAGTATGTTCATGCCAGAATATCAAGCATTCTGAGAAAAGGGCGTGAAAGAGGAATAAACATGTCCGAAGGTTTCAAAACTTCCAACCCCTCTCAGGGGCAAGCTTCGGAAATCTCTGAAATCCTCAGAACACTGAAAGAACCCGAAGAAATTCAGCTCATCAAAGCGATGACCCGTTATCCTGAAACTGTGGAAATCAGCGGAGAGTGCATGGAACCTCATCGTATCACATATTATCTTATGAATCTTGCCTCTGCTTTTCATGCTTATTATAATAAGCACCGAGTGCTGGCTGATGATCCCGTTCTGACCAGCGGGCGTTTGTACCTGATAATGGCGGTTCAGAAGATCATACGAAACGGACTCAGACTCTTAGGGGTATCTGCCCCGGAAAAAATGTAAACGGTAATAATGAGGATAAACGGTAAAAATCGCTCTTTAGGGGAAAAGAGTAAATCTCGTTTTCTGCTGTTTTGCAAACGTTTTGGAAAATGGGGGCTGTGTTTCCTCTATTCCGCATGGATATTTGTACTCGGTATTCTTGTGGGAAGGGGGACTGCTCCTGTAAAATTCGACACGCAAAAGCTTCAAAAAGAATTGGCTGTTTTAAAAGAAGCGATGATGAGCGAGGAAGAAAAACGTTTAAGAATGGACCGGGAGTCATTAAATAATGGCTCGCTTAATTTCGATTTTCACAAGGAACTGACAAGTTCTGAAAACAATGTCAAATTCAAATTTGACGCGTCTGAAAAGGTCGAAAAAAACAAAGAGGAAAATTCTGAAAAATATGATGCAAAACAATCCGAAAAAAAGAATGAAATAAAACCGTTACCTGAAAAAATCCCTTTAAAAACGAAAAAGGTAAACAGTGTTCAAAAAACAGAAATCTCTAAAATAACAAAAAAATCAAAAAACAGAAAGACCATTGTTTCTTCTCGGAAATCTGAAAAAGCCAAGGTGGTCACGTCCCGGAAATCTGAAAAAGCCAAGGTGGTCACGTCTCGGAAATCCAAGTCAAAGAAATCAGGTGGGGAAGCCGGAACTGAAAGAAATATTACCATACAGGTTGCTTCATTTACAAAAAAAGAAGATGCCGGTGCCTTGGTGGCAAGACTTAAACGAAAAGGATATTCCGCATATGTGGCAGAGGGATCTGTTCCGGGAAAAGGCACATTTTACAGGGTAAGAGTGGGGTATTTCAAGAGCAGAGCAGAAGGGAAAAGTACAAGAAAGAGGTTAAACAAAGACCAAATTAATTCATTTTTTACCAGTACTAAAAAATGACAATATTTATAATAGTCAATAGTTAAATATCGAAACAAAGCCCTCTGAGGTTTTCAAAACCTCGGAGGTCTTACGGACACAATTTTCACAAGGAGTCACTATGAAAATTACAAAAAATGAAGTGATTCATGTCGCAGCCCTTTCCCGTCTCGACATGAATGAGGAATCCATAGATAAATTCGCCAGCCAGATCGGGACAATATTGGAATATGTTGACACATTAAAACAAGTTGACACGGAAGGCGTAAAACCAACTTCCCATGCCATTTTTCTCACGAATGCGTTTCGCGAAGATGAGGAAAAAGAACATCTTGACAGAGAGAATGCCCTTGCTAACGCACCTGAAAAAGAAGATGGAAATTTTGTGGTTCCCAAGGTGATTGCTTGAAATTCGAAACTTGAAACTTGAAACTTGAAACTTGAAACTCGAAATTCGGTTTTAAGGCTTAAATTGTGGGAGAAGATATGAAGTTGTATGAACTGACAATAGAAGAAGCGCATAAACTTCTGAAAGAAAAAGAAATTTCTTCACAGGAACTGACGCAGGCGGTTCTTGACCGTATCAGCGCTGTGGAGGAAAAAGTGGGGGCTTATGTCACTGTGGCGGATGAGTTGGCAATGGATCAGGCCAGGCTTGCGGATAAGGCGATTTCCGAGGGTAATATTTCGCCCCTTACCGGTATTCCTTTGGCCATTAAAGATCTGATGTGTACAAAAGGGCTTCGCACGACTTGTGCATCAGAGATTCTTGAAAATTTTGTTCCGCCGTATGATGCCACGGTGATTAAAAAATTGAAAAAACTCGATGCCGTGATTGTGGGAAAGACGAACATGGATGAATTCGCCATGGGCTCATCCAATGAACATTCAGGCATGAAGATTACGCATAATCCCTGGGACCTGACATGTATTCCCGGGGGATCAAGCGGAGGTTCTGCTGCCGCGGTTGCCGCGGATATGTGTATCAGTTCTCTGGGATCAGATACTGGCGGTTCCATACGTCAGCCCGCTTCCCACTGCGGTGTTGTGGGACTGAAACCCACTTACGGAAGGGTTTCCCGTTTCGGGCTGGTCGCGTTTGCCTCCTCCCTGGATCAGATCGGGCCTGTGACAAAAAGTGTCACAGACGCGGCCGTGATGATGAATGCCATTGCCGGGTATGATGCCGCGGATTCCACATCCGTGCCAAAAGAGACACCGGATTATACTTCTGTTCTCAATAAAGACGGTTTAAATGGCTTGACTGTGGGCATTCCCAGAGAATACAGTGAAGTCGAGGGGCTTGATCCTGATGTTTCTGCCGCAGTAAAAGACGCGATTAAAAAAATACAAGAGATGGGGGCCGAATGTATCGAAGTTTCCCTGCCTCACTCGAAATATGTTGTGGCTGTCTATTATGTGATTGCTCCTTCTGAGGCCAGCTCAAACCTTGCCCGGTACGACGGTGTGAAGTACGGGTTCAGAGACAAAGACAAAAGTGAACTGACAGACATGTATCGAAGTACACGGTCCGGGGGATTCGGGCCTGAAGTACAGCGCCGGATTATCATCGGAACCTACTGTCTTTCCGCAGGTTATTACGATGCGTATTATGGCAAAGCCTCCCAGGTGCGAACCCTCATCATGGAGGATTTTAACAAGGCATTTGAAAAGTGCGATGCGATTCTCTCACCCACAGCACCGACGCCTGCTTTTCCCATCGGAGAAAAGGTTGACGATCCATTAACCATGTATCTGTCTGACATATTTACCCTGTCCGCAAATCTGGCCGGAATTCCCGGAATATCTGTTCCGTGCGGTTTTTCAGCGCACGGGCTTCCCATCGGACTCCAGATCACAGGGAAACATTTTAACGAAGAAGCGCTTCTCAGAATTGCTTATAATTTTGAGCAGGCGACAGATTTTCATAAGAAAAAGCCATCATTATAAACTCGTTCCCAGGCTCCGCCTGGGAACGAGATAACTTTTATCAGAAAGGATGAAAATGAAAAAATACCGGTGTCTCAAACTCATAATGATCATAGGATTAAGCCTCCTGCTTATAAGTTGTTCCAGCAGCGATGACGGTTCAGATGGCTGTGACTGCAAAGGGGATCCGATTAGCGACAAAGAAGGCGGCCTGGTTCTCAGCTTTGAGGATCAGGATGAAAAAGCACCTGCAAATGTCTCGTTGCTGTTTAAAGTTGAGACAAAAGATGGCATACCCATTACAGATCTCAGATCAGATCATTTCAAAATTTATGAAGACGATGATGAAAAGCCAATTTCAGATGCTGAAAGCAAACAGGCAATCCTTCCCAAACCTGGAAAATTCAAATTTCATACCCTCTTGCTTCTTGACCTCAGCGCCAGTGTTCTGGAAAGTGACAGCCTGAAAACTTTAAAAGAAGCTGCCAAAAAATTTGCAGATGAGATCATGCCTGCTCCCAATAGTGAAAACTTCGGAGAAATAGATATGGGAATTTGGTATTTCGACGGTGCGGATGGTATCCATAGACTAGCCGAGTTTGATGAGGAATCAGACGAACTTATTTCAAAAATTTACAGCATTGATACGAAGATAAGCAATGATCCTTCAACAAACCTTTATGGTGCTATTATTAAAGGAATAGAAAAAGTGGAGGGCATGGTGGGCAAAAGAGGCAATACGATCACCGTGGGTTCTGTTGTTGTTTTTACTGATGGGAGGGACGAGGCTGACAGAAAGACAAGGGAGGAGGCTTTGCAGACGCTTTATGATACGGGGAAAAATGTTTCCGTCTATACAATTGGCCTGGGAGGTGACATAGATGATGAAACTTTGGCAGAATTCGGCAGAGATGGTTTCGTGCTTGCCGATGATATCTCCGAGCTGGTGGAAAAATTCGAGGATATTGCTGAAAGAATCCTGAAGGATGTGAACAGTTATTATCTTCTTGAATACTGCTCTCCCAAGCGGAAGGGAAGCCACGATCTGACAATTTCAGCAGAATATTATTATGATTCTGAGGATAAATATCTGAGTGGTTCGCTGACAACATGCTTTTGTGCATCAGGCTTCAGAGGCGGGTGTGAAATACCTGCTGATGATTAAAAATAACACCCTGTTGCCACACAGATTAGCAATAAGCAAAAAATTTCTGTAAAAAAAGACTGATTATAACGGATTTAAGGAAGGGCCGATCAAGCCCTGTAGGGGCGGCATGTTTGTAACAAATCATGCTGCGAATATGCCGGGCCGGTCTTCCTTAAATCCGTTATAATCAGAAAAAAGATATGAAATCCCTGGTTATTGCTAATCCGTGCAGATGATACGCCGTGCAGATAATAAGGACAAAACAACGGGGATATCAGATAAGAAGGAGATTTGGCCGTATTCCGGTTCTGGATATCATCCCTATAATATTCTAAATGAATATTTTAAATATCAAATAGTTATCCGAAATTAAGGCACAATCGGCTACTCGACAATTATTTCAAGTTTTTCATCAGCATTTTCAACTTCAATTAATGTCCCCTTGGGTCCTTCCTTTGCAAACAGTCCGCTAAGTTCCTGTAAGTCTATTCCCTCTTTTGCTAAAGAAGCTTTTACTTTGCTTGGAAGAAGCTTTTCCGAAATGTGTAAGGACGAAAGGGGAAGTGTTATCTTTGTTTCCGGTTCCTTTTTACCTGGTTTATAAATATGTATTTTCAATAATCGTGTCATTATTTTCCTCCCATAAGATTTTAGAAAAGACCAACAAATCAATTTGCGTACATCCCCTAACATAATTTGAAACATTTTTGCAACCTATAATTGTTTGTTGTAAATTTCCTTACAGACTGTCCAATGTGACATTACCTAAATTCAGACATTTCGGAGTTCAAAATCAGGAATATCCTGATTGAATTTCTGTTCAATCTGACATAGAAATGTTTGATTTATTGTTGCGGAACCCACCATACTCAAAATAAAGAATATACCCGATACAAAAAACGTAGGGTGGGTGGAGCGAAGCGGAACCCACCGCACAAGGTGGGTTCCGCTTCGCTCCACCCACCCTACATCACCCTACGTTAGATGAAACTTGAAATTTGGAACCATCACATATGCACATAGGAAAATGCGCTCAACTTCCTGATTTCAAATTTCAAGTTTCAAGTTTCAAAAGGAGGTGAGTGTGAAATATGTAATTATCGGAAACGGCGTTGCAGGTATTCAGGCGGCTGAAACCATACGCCAATTTGATTCCGAAGGCAGCATCACCATGATCGGAGATGAAACCTTTCCCCCTTACTGCCGTCCTATGATCAGCCTTGCCCTTGAAGGTTCGGTTGATCAGGATAAACTGCACATCCGAAGCGCGGGCTTTTATGATGATTTGAACATCAGGCCTGTGCTGGGAAAACGCGTCACAGGGATTGATGTGGACAATAAAAAGGTTCTTATTCAGGAGAAATCCGCCAGACCCAGTTTGCAAGCATCCTCTACGATAATGGACCTTATATGCAAACTGCTGAGTATATTCGGCGGTGATCCCGGAACCGAACCCCGGCGCGGTTCTGAAACCGGGTTTGAATTTGACAAATTGCTGATTGCAACCGGGGCTGACCCCAGACCCGTCAAAGCTACGGGCCTGAATTTGAAAAACATTTTTTATATGCGCACAGAAGTGCATGTTCGGCAAATGCTGGAAATCCTGCCGGGTGCCAAAAACGCGCTTGTCCTGGGAGGCGGTCTGGTGGGCTTCAAGGCAGCTTACGGGCTGCTTTGCCGCGGTCTTCATGTGACCATGCTGATTCGTTCAGACTATCCCCTTTCCATGCAGGTTGATGAAAAAGCAGGCAGGATGATTCTTGATCAGCTCTCAGAACATGGCCTGGAAGTGAAAGTGGGTGTTGAAGTGACAGGTTTTGAAGGCATAAAAAAAGTGGAACGCGCCAATTTGTCGGATAAAACAGCCATTGCATGTGATATGGTTGTGGTGGGCAAAGGCGTATTGCCTGCGCTCTCTTTCGTGCCCCGTGATAAAATTCAGGCTGATCTGGGCATCCTGGTGGATCAGCACATGGAAACAAATATTCCCGGAATTTTTGCCGCAGGGGATGTTGCTCAATCCGTTGATATTGCAAGAAAAATATCCTGGGTTAACGCTATATGGCCGGAAGCGGTTGAACAGGGCCGTATTGCCGGAATGAACATGGCCGGTCGTCAGACGGCCTACAAAGGAAGCCTGAGCCGCAATGTCATCCGTATTTTTGATCTTGACGTGATGACCGCAGGTCTGGTAAATCCTCCTTCTGACCCCTCTTATGAAGTCGTCAGTTCTGATAATCTCCGTCTTAACATCTATCGTAAACTGGTTTTTCGTAATGACAAACTGGCAGGATTTGTAATGGTGAATGCCATTGAACAGGGCGGCATCCTTATGTCTCTTATAAAAAATGAAATACCTGTGAAGATACCCAAAGCAGCTATGCTTGAACCATCATTTAATTATAACCAACTGATGATGTAAAAAATCCGTTCTTCTAAGAGTGTGTTTAAAGAATCCCGCAGGGACGCTATATTTGCAGCTCTGAGAACACGGGTTCTTGTTTTTACAATCAGGGAAAAGAACCCCCTATAATAAAAGAAGGAGGAGGACTTATGAAAAAAGTCGTAGTTCATCCGGAAAGATGCGTGGGGTGTATGCAATGTATGATCGCCTGCGCAACTGCCCATTCCCAAACCAAAAATCTGTTTTCAGCCACGCTGGAAGACCCTCTGCCCAGACCCCGGGTTCATGTGGGAGCCGGATTATATGGCGAAGGTTTTCCCAATCGTTGCAGACACTGTGACCCGGCCCCCTGCATGTTTGCCTGTCTGCCCGGAGCCATTTACCGTGACTGGGAAACAGACACCGTTCTTATTGATCCGGACAAATGTATCAACTGCGCTTCCTGTGCCATGGCCTGTCCCTTTGGCGTGATTCGTTATCATGAAGACGCGTCAGCGCCTTTGAAAAAAACCGTTGCAGTCAAGTGCGACAACTGCCTGGAACGGCAGAACCAGGGACTCATCCCCGCGTGCGTGGAAGTTTGTAAATCCCGCGCACTGACCTTTGAAGACCCATCTGACGCCATGAAAAGAAAAACCAATGAAGTGGCACAAAGTCTGTCATCAGATACAAGCCGGATTGAAATAGCTCCCGGCTTTACCTTGTTAAACACAATTAAACGGACCCAGGTGGAATTGAAAATTGAGAATTGAGAATTGAGAATTGAGAATTGGAAC
Organism: Desulfonema magnum; assembly: GCF_017377395.1. Taxonomy (GTDB): domain Bacteria; phylum Desulfobacterota; class Desulfobacteria; order Desulfobacterales; family 4be13; genus Desulfonema_C; species Desulfonema_C magnum. Next base: position 4,674,794 of record NZ_CP061800.1, read on the forward strand.
ATCGAGTTTCGAGTTTCGAGTTTCGAGTTTCGAGTTTCGAGTTTCGAGTTTCAAGTTTCGAGTTTCAAGTTTCCAACGACAAAGGAGAGACATATGAGCAAGGCGTATGAAAAGAATACCATCACCGAAGATGGTCAGTTGTTGTTGAAAAAAGCGGAAAGAGATCAGATTGAGACTGTATGGGATCGTTACGAGGCTCAGTTGCCCCAGTGCGGATATTGTGAGATGGGGCTGAGTTGCCGCGTATGTGTTATGGGGCCGTGCCGGGTGGACCCGTTCGGAGAGGGACCTCAGAAAGGGGTATGCGGGGCAGACGGAGATATTATTGTGGCTCGGAATCTGTGCCGTATGATTGCGGCAGGCGCGGCGGCCCATTCAGATCACGGACGGGACCTTGTGGAAGTGCTGGCTGAGGTGGCTGAGGGCCGTGCCCCGGGCTATGAAATCAAAGATATGGAAAAGCTGAAACGGGTGGCTGCTGAATACAATATAGAAACAGAAGGAAAAGATCCTCTGAAAATTGCCGGAGAACTGGCGCACGCGATGCAGGAAGATTTTGGCACACGGAAAAAAGAGCTGACGCTTGTAAAAACTGCCCCTGAAAAACGCCAGGAACTTTGGAAAAAAATCGGTGTCATGCCCAGGGGGATTGATCGGGAAATCTCGGAAACCATGCACCGGACCCATATGGGCGTTGATAATGGCTGGCAAAGTCTCCTTCTTCATGGTATCCGCAATGCCTTGTCTGATGGCTGGGGCGGCTCCATGATCGCCACCGAGGTGTCAGATATTCTCTTCGGCACCCCTGCACCAAAGCTCACTGCCGCGAATGTGGGCGTGTTGAAAGAAGATCAGGTCAATATTGTTGTTCATGGTCACAATCCGGTGGTTTCCGAGATGATTATGCTGGCGTGTCAGTCTCCTGAAATGCTGAAACTGGCGGAAGAAAAAGGAGCAAAAGGGATCAACCTCGCAGGTGTGTGCTGTACCGGAAATGAACTGCTGATGCGGCACGGTGTGCCCATGGCAGGCAATCATCTGGTCTCGGAACTGGTACTCACCACTGGCGCTGTTGAAATGATGATCGTGGATTATCAATGTATTATGCCTTCCATGGGCGATGTGGCGGCATGTTACCATACCCGGATGATCAGTACCAGTGACAAGGCCCGCTTTCCCGGAATGACGCATCGGGAGTTCCATCCTGACAATGCCAGAGAACTGGCAAAAGAGCTGGTAACAGCAGCCATTGAAAATTTTGAAAATCGGGGAGAGGTTTATATTCCTGTGGAGCCGGTCAATGCGATCGGGGGTTTTTCAGTGGAAACTATCGTGGCCGCTCTGGGCGGAACCCCTCAGCCGCTCATTGATGCCATTGCGGCCGGGAAGATTCGGGGGGCTGTCGGTGTTGTGGGATGTAATAACCCAAAAATTAAGCATGATTACGGTCATGTGACGCTGACAAAGCGGCTCATTGAGAATGATATTTTGGTTGTGGATACGGGCTGCGCGGCCATTGCCAACGCAAAGGCCGGATTCAAAGTCGCGGATGCAATTGAATTCGCGGGACCCGGGCTGAAAGAAATATGCGGCTCCCTCGGTATTCCGCCGGTGCTGCATATGGGGAGCTGTGTGGACAATGCTCGGATTCTGGTACTGGCTTCCGCGTTGGCAAAAGCGATGAAAACCGACATCAGTGACCTTCCCCTCGCTGCAGCCGCGCCGGAATGGTATTCTGAGAAAGCAGTATCTATCGGTGTTTATACGGTGGCTTCAGGTGTTTACACAGTGCTGGGACCCATGCCGCCCATTACAGGAAGCATGAACGTGGTCAGGCTTCTCACCGACGGTCTCAACGATGTGGTCGGGGCTGCCTTTGGCGTGGAACCTGATCCTGAGAAAGCAGCGGTTCTGATTCGCAGACATATCGAAGAGAAGCGGGAAAATTTAGGGCTTCCTTTTATGAAACTATGACTTTTTCTGATATAAATGATGCCTGCGAGATTGAAAATCTCGCAGGTAAGTACCCGATCAAAAGTTTTTTATACATTTTTTTTCTGCGAACGGCGGAGAAACCCGGCTTTTTCCTTCAGGGCCGGCGAATCATGCCGGAAAAAAAAGCCGGGTTTCTTCCCCGGGCAAATATCAAAAACTTATGGTTAGGTACTGGGGTGATGAAAATGTTTCCAAGGCTCTGAAAAAGCTGATCCCGTTTTTGTTCCCCGCATTTTTTAACTGCCTGATTTTTAAGTCATAAAAAATTTGCGGAATAAAAATGGGATCGCAATTGTCAGCCCGGTTTGTGACATTTTCATCACCCCAGTTAGGTACTTATATTTTTTTTACTGATTATAACGGATTTTAGTATAAGTCACAAGATTTTGAAATTATTAAATTAAATAATCTAAAAATCTATCCGTGCCGGGGTGATGAGAATCGGAAATCCGGGACATCCGTCCCCTCCGAATCCCCGGTTTTCCGGATATGTGTGCCTGGTTACTTATATTCGATAATCAAGTTTTTTTTTCTGTCACTCGATAATCAAGTTTTTTTTGTCATTCCTGCGAAAGCAGGAATCCATTTTGGCCGATGGCACGCTTCCGGGAGCAATGAATTCCTGCTTTTGCAGGAATGACGGACTGCGCGGCCGGGTCGGAGCAAAAAACTTGATTATCGAGTTATAAAAACAGAAGGTTGCGGACAGGCTTCCGAAATCGGAGCCTCCCCTGAATCCGTTATAATCAGCGTATTTTTATTCTCTGACTGTTACCCTGTCCAAAATATAAATCACCTCTTCCAGACCGATCTTTTCATCCCCGTTCACGTCAACTCCGGATGTGGAACAGGGAGTCTGAGCGCTTTTTCCGGCTACTGATTTTAAAGCCATCAGCGCATCGGTGAGGGTGAGCGTGTCATCGCCGCTGAGGTCGCCCCGCAAGCATGATCTTCCCTTCTGGATGACGGCAATCTGCCTGGGGGCGGAGCAGAGGGGGTCCGGTTCGGTGGTGTCCAGGGCATAGACGCTGATCTCATAGGTTCCTGTCACGGCGAAGTCGTTGTAAATGCCTTCGTATCTGCTGTCTCCGTCAGGGTCTTCGAGGTTCAGGGCGGGCATGTCTAAGACGGGGGTGCCCGAGGGGCCGGGATCGTGGTCCGGGCGGCTGATGACCGCCACTACCTCCCGGATGCCGTTCGCATCGCTCACGCTGCCGACCCAGATCGTTGCTGAGGTTTCGCCGTGCAGGGTCATGTTTTCACATGCGGATCCGATGCGGGGCATGTCCGAGGCGGGTTTGTAGCCTCTGCCGATTTTTATGTTGTTTGCCAGTACGAAGTCGTCATCTTCATTTCCGATGCCGTCGCCGTCCGCGTCGAGAAGGGCGGTCTGACTTTTTTTCATCATGGCCTTGCCGAAGATGAATGCTTCGTCCAGTTCTGACCCATACAGGACGGCGGACCAGAACTGGTAGGAGAACGAAAGCCCGCCGGAGAGTCCGCCCAGGGGCGTGAAGTAGGCGCTCTGGCCGAGTTCGGCGCTGCTGATCACTATGCGTTCCTTTCCCTCGGGCGGGGTCAGCAGGGGAAGAAAGCTTCCCGAATGGCAAGCATCATACACGACGATGAGTCTGCCGGGCATGGTTTCCTGGAGACTGTCCAGCTGGGGAGAAGATGTGAGTGTTAAGGAAAATCTCGGATACGAGGCTGTGACAGGAATTATCAGCCGTCGGATTGCCGCCGAAGCAAAGTGGGACGAAATAAAGAGAATCGATATCATAGGAACTGATGAAATTTCTCTGAGAAAAGGGCATAAGGATTTTGTGACAATTGTGACATCGCTTACACAAGGAGATATCCTGATATTGGCAGTTCCCGGAGACCGTAAAAAGGAAACTGTGAGGAAATTTCTGAAAACAATTCCGAAAAGGCTGAGGAAGACAGTCCGGGGAGTATGTTCGGACATGTACGAAGGTTTTATCAATGCGGCGAAGGAGGTTTTCGGAAAAAGAATGAGAATCATAGCAGACCGGTTTCATGTCGCGAAGTTGTACAGAAAAGACTTTGACGGACTTCGCAAAAAGGAGATGAGGCATCTGAAAAAGGAATTGTCGGAAGAGGAATACGGAAAACTGAAAGGAGCAATGCGGGCATTGCGGAAAAAAAAGGAGAAACTGAGCGATGAGGAAAAGGAGGTTCTGAAACGTCTGTTCGGATATTCTCCTGACCTGAAACTCGCTTACGATTTCTGCAGAGAACTCACAGATATTTTCGAAGAAGATATTTCAAAGAGCGAAGCGAAGCGGAAAATCAGGATCTGGAAAATACGGGTCGGAGTGAGCGGGCTGAACTGTTTTGACAACTTCCTCAAAACATTGAAGAAACGCCATAATGAGATAATAAATTATTTTACTGACCGACAGACAGGCGGCTTCGCGGAAGGACTGAATAACAAGATAAAAGTGATAAAACGGCGTTGTTACGGTATTACGAATATTGAAAATCTATTTCGAAGAATATTTCTCGATCTCAGAGGATATTCTTTGTTTGCCTCATAATAATGAGAACAATAAAAATGAATTGTCAAAGAGCTACTAAAAACGATAACATATTATTTTGTATTATAAAAAGCTTTAACACGAATTACCAGAGAATCTGTTTTTTTCCTTTTTTTATCGGACGGGCCTCGGGCTCGTCAAGGGAAACTGTCCGATTTTTTATATGCCTCTCTCCGGCAATTTTCTGTTCGTTCTGTTCGTTAAGCAGTGTCAGGAGCGCGAGCAGCCGCAGGGCTTTTTCTTTTTCGCCGCCCGAAGCCGTAAGATTTCCGACCCTGTCCCCGAACGTACGGAGAGCGCTGACGAAAATCAGCGCAAATTCAAAGAAATATGCCGGAATCTCATTTTTATTCCTATTCAGATTATATTCACGCCAAAGCTCCTTTATTTCCCTGTCATCCCACCACAGGGGAATGCCGTGAGTTTCGGCAAAATGTCTCATCTTCCCGAATGCTTTAAAAATCAGTCCGATATCCGTGGGGTAAATTATATCGGCAGGCAGAACTGTCGAATCTGTCAGCATACAGTCGCCTTTTATGACACCGGCAAGACGCAGCATATCGAATATTTCCGATTCGATAACGGCAATTCCCTCCTCTCCGGGCCGCCGCCGTATTTTGCAAAGACCGCTGTCATGTATGAAAGTTTTCAGTTTTTCATCAGGGACATTGCAGAAATACTGAATATAACGGTTTTCCCTGACCTGGCTGACAACCCCCCTGTCACTGAGCAGCCGGAGCCTCGCAACAACAAACAGGCCGATGACCGTCCGGAGGGAAATACCGACACAGCCCCTGCCGCTGTCATAAAACCGGGTCAGCCTGTTTATAATTTTCTGCCACGGAATAACCTTTCGCAGAATGACAAGTTCATTGGTCAGATCGGTTATATTCTTTTTTACCCATTCCGGAGTGAAAGCTTCCTCAAATTTTTTTTCAATCATTTTATTGCCTCCGTGTTACAATTTTGTCATAAATTACGGATAAGACTCTCGGAGCCTCTCAGGGCGAAGATTAAAAAATATCATATAACACTATGGAAAAGCAAGAGAAAAGAGAAATTCAGCAGATACTAAATATAACGGACCTGCGGGGCTTGAGTCAGTGCAGAGATGGTTCGGAGGCAAATGACTGATACTCTCTGTTGCCTGCTATCCCCGTTCTTTAAGCTTCAGCAGACGCTCTCCGGCTGCTTTCAGGGTGTCCTCACGCTTGGCAAAATGAAACCGGATCAGATGATTGACGGATTCATGAAAAAAACTTGAGCCCGGAACCGCTGCCACGCCGATTTCTTTGGCAAGCCAACGGCAAAAAGCAGTATCGTCTTTCACGTCAAAGTCGGAAATATCTGCCAGCACATAATACGCGCCCTGCGGAATGGTGTAAGGCAGGCCGGTCTGATCAAGATAGCCCAGAAAGCAGTCTCGCAGTCGGGTGTATTCATTCTGCAATTGTTCGTAATAACTCAGCGGAAAATTCAGTGCCGTGACCGCAGCTTCCTGCAACGGGGAAGCCGCACCCACAGTGAGAAAATCATGCACTTTTTTTGCTCCCTCGATCACTTCCTGAGAAGCGATCACATATCCGAGACGCCAGCCGGTGATCGCATATGTTTTGGAAAGCGAACTGCATGAAACAGTCCGTTCAAACATTCCCGGAAGACTGGCAATATATGTGTGGGTATGTGGCGCATAGACAATATGCTCATAAACTTCGTCCGTGAGAATGTATGCGTCAAACTCCTGTGCCAGGTCCGCGATATATTGCAGTTCTTCTCGGGTGAAGACCTTTCCCGTGGGATTGGACGGATTACACAGCACCAGCGCTTTGACACCCTGCTTAAAGGCATTGCGTAATTCATCAGGGTCAAAATTAAATCCCGGAGGATGCAAAGGCACATAGATCGGCTTCGCACCGGTGAGAATCGTATCCGCGCCGTAGTTCTCATAAAACGGAGAGAACACAATCACCTTGTCTCCGGGATTGCAGACTGTCATCATCGCCACCATCATGGCCTCGGTGCTGCCGCAGGTCACGACAATGTTGGTATCCGGGTCCAGGTCCAGCCCCATCCAGTAACGCTGTTTACGCGCCAGGGCTTCCCGGAATCCGGCCGCACCCCATGTGATGGCATACTGATGAAATCCTTGTTCCAAAGCACGCTTGGCAGCAGCCACCAATTCAGCGGGCGGATCAAAATCAGGAAATCCCTGGGAGAGATTAATCGCGCCGCATTCATTAGAAACGCGTGTCATTTCCCGAATGACAGACTCTGTAAAGTATTTGAGATGATTTGCAATAGAAGGCATAAATATAACTCTCCGAAAATTTATAGAAAAAAGTGTTAGGTGTTAAGTGTTAGGTGTTAGGTGTTAAGTGTTAGGTGTTATGAAAGATTACAATTTTCATGCTTCGTCGTGACTGGCAGATCCTGGCTGTTTATAATCCCTCCAGCCGAGGATCATTTTCATTTATTTTATCCAGGGCGGCCAGGGTTGCGGCAATCGTGCCGTAAGCCGGGGCACTGAACCACCCGACCAGCGGGATGAGCAGCATTAACATAAACCCTGCCCCCACGCCGATGACTCTGGCCCGGTTCCCGCGTGCAAATTCAATGCTTTCCCTGACTGAATATCTTTTCCTTTCCAGTGTGTAGTCAATCAGGCCGAAACCATTATAATAGAACTGAATCAGGAACATGAGAACCGGAGAGACCATAACACCGAGAATGGGAATGAAAACCAGAATCCAGGCAAAAAAAGTTAGGATGATCGTCAGAAACAAATTTCTGAGGTTGATAATCAGCCCCCTGATAATGTCTTTGACAAAATCTTTGAAATTTAATTCCGGAGGTGGCTCGTTGTAAACCACTTTTTCTGTTACTTCAGACAAATAACTTAAAATTGGGGAAAAGAAAATCAGCACGATTTGTCTGTAAGTAATATACGCGATTAAAAACAAAACGATCCATAACAAAACAAAGGTGACGATCACCATTGCCTCCCCCTTCATAAAGGTCGGAATCCAGTTTTTGTTAATGTGGTCGGATAAACCCGAAAAGTAAATATTGCCCAGAAATATGAGCAAAAAAATGTAACAAAGGCTCATTATTCCGGGAAGTGTCATGTATGACCACAGGTTGTACTTGGAAATCGTGCGATGGGCTTTGACATAGGCTCCGATACCTTTGAAAAATTCTTTGATATTATACAGCATAAATTATAATTTTCCTGTGTGAGTGTTTTTTTACCGTGAAAATACATTTTGAAAAGCCGGGTTTTTTATCTGAAAATATTTTTATGACCGGGGGGGGAAAAACCCGGCTTTTTCATGAGCGTTTATTTCCTCTTTTTGTGTAACATGGCGAAGATTCGTCTGAATTTTGCAATCAGATAAGTAAGTACCTAATCATAAGTTTTCGATATGTGCCCGGGAAAGAAACCCGGCTTTTTTCCCCGGAATGATCCGCCGCCCCTGAAGGAAAAAGCCGGGTTTCTCGGCCGTTCGCAGGAAACAGTACCTATCCATAAGTTTTCGATATCTGCCCGGGGAAGAAACCCGGCTTTTTTCCCGGAATGATCCGCCGCCCGTGAAGGAAAAAGCCGGGTTTCCCGGCCGTTCACAGGAAACAGTACCTATCCATAAGTTTTCGATATCTGCCCGGGAAAGAAACCCGGCTTTTTTCCCCGGAATGATCCGCCGCCCCTGAAGGAAAAAGCCGGATTTCTCGGCCGTTCGCAGAAAAAAAGATGTATAAAAAACTTTTGATCGGGTACTTAACTCAATAATCAAGTTTTTTTTATGTCATTCCTGCGAAAGCAGGAATCCACTGTTCCCGGAGGCGTGGCATCTGCCAAAAACGGATTCCTGCTTTCGCAGGAATGACAGGTTGCCCGGCCGGATTGGATAAAAAACTTGATTATCGAGTATAACTGACTGCGAAGCTCTGACCTGATTCAGTGTGTATTTGTTCTGTCATCAATCCATTTTAAAACAGCATTCAGCGAATCCAGTTTCAGAATTTCGGTGCTGAGATTCAGCAAATCCTCCGCACTCAGATTTTTCAGTTTCTCCAATGCCTTTTCATCTCGGAAACCGAATTTGGCTGCAATCAGTCTTGCTATGATCAAAGCCTCACCTTCCAGCATTCCCCGTTTATATCCGACCCGTTCAACACTTGTTATGTATTGCATTTTTTTCTCCCCCTCAAATTTGGCGATTTCTTCCATAAAAGAATGATCGAGTTCTTCAGGAAGAAACATCAGCCAGTCTATGAACCGGAATAAGTTGATGATATCCTGTCTGCCGAACCCTTTCTGATAAAGATGTTTGATAATTTGGATTTTTTCATTCAGGCGTTTCTCCCTGTCTTTTGCCGTGGACTGATTTTTCAAGTGCGCCAGGGTAATGATGGCAAACGGATTGTTGCTTTGTTTCAGGAATTTCATCTGCTTTTTGTACCTGGCTAACTTTATGACCGGAAATTTGAAGGTCACTTCACAGCCCCATTTTTTCTTTGTAAATTTGTTGGGACGCCATTTCCCGCTCTGATCCCCTAAAACAGCGAAGCTGACCGCATGCACATGAAATCTGTCAAACAGACGATAATTATACACATACATACGTTCAGCAAATTCTTTTTCATATTGGGACTGAACATCCACATGAACCAAAGCCCATTCTTCTGATCCGGTTTTAAGCCAGACCCTGGCCAGTTTATCCACATATCTTCTTCCGGTTTCAGCTTCTTTGACAATTTTTTGAAATTCCTTGTCCAAAAATTCATAACCTTTGCTCCAATCAATGTCGTTACAGGCTTCCGGAAAAAAGAATTCCATGAATTCACGGAAATAAGGTTCAATGATGTCTTTCCATGGGCTGTCATAATCATCGGTTATTTCTGAAGATTTATCTTTTTGCATCATAATATGATACCATTTTGCTAATTGAATTTCAACTGATATCTTTCATCGCCCGACACACCGCATTTTTGTGAATTTCAAGATAGCTATATTTCGAAGCAGGAGCAAGTCAGATGAAAAAAATTCCGGTATGCACGGATGTCAGGCGAGGCCAGGACGCGAAGCATTCGCTCTGCATTCCCACGCAAAGCGTGGGAACGAGAAAACGAGAAAACGAGAAAAAATCCGGTATGCACGGACGACAGGCGAGATCAGGACGCGAAGCGTCCGTACTGCATTCCCACGCAAAGCGTGGGAACGAGAAACGAGAAAGACCTGCGAGGTTTCGGAAACCTCGCAGGTCTTATGTCAGATTTATACCTGAAAATTTATGTCCGGTTAGTTATAACACACCTTTCGGCATGGAACCGACTTTTTCTCCCCCCAGGACATAGCCGCCATCAAGGCGCAACACACTTCCCGTCATAAATGGCGCATCCTTTATGATAAAAAGAACCGCTTTCACCACATCCTCAATGGTTCCTGTTCGTTCCAGCAGCGTATGATCAGCAATGGCCTGTTTCTGTTCCTCAGTCAGCAGTCCCCAGCCCCTTGTCTTATCTCCGTGCCGGGTTTCAACAATGCCCAGCATGATTTCATTGACCCGGACTTCCGGGGCACCTGTTCTTGCCCATGTTTCCGTGAGCAGAGATATTCCCCGGTTTGCGGCTGCATATCCGTCATTAAAAATAAGACTCGCGGGGCCTGACCTTCCGACAATCCCCGCTATGGAAGAAAAATTGATAACAACGCTGTTTCCCGAAGCTTTGAGATGCGGAAGGGCCGAATCAAAGACCCACCTTTTGGCACGAAGCGTTGTCGCCATTTCAAGGTCCCATTGCTCCTGCACATAAGGTCCATGCACCACAGGCCATCCCCCGCGCTCAATGTTGTTGATGAGGATATCAAGACGGCCGAAATGATCCGTGACTTTTTGGATAAGCTCCGGAATCTTATTCGTCTCAAGCAGATTTGTTTTCAGAATGAGATGCTCCCGGCCAGTCTCCGCAAAATCCTGTTTCATCTCACCAAGGCTTTCCTCCCAGTCAAAATAATTGAGGGCAACCTTTACGCCTTGGTCTGCAAGGGCAAGTCCGATGGCCTTTCCAATGCCTTTTACAGAACCAAGTACCAACGCAACTTTGTTTTCAAGTTTCATAATTAAAAGGTGATTAGGTGTTAGGTGATTAAGTGTTAGGTGATTAGGTGTTAAGTGTTAAGTGTTAGGTGTTAAGTGTTAAGTGTTAGGTGTTAAGTGTTAGGTGATTAGGTGTTAGGTATATCTTTTCCTGCAAACGGCCGAGAAACCCGGCTTTTCCCCGCTAAGAAGAGATCGTCATCCTGGGAAAAAAGCCGGATTTTTTTTTCCGGGCGGATAAGTGTTCGGTGTTAAGTGTCAAATATCGAGTGTTCAGAACTTTCAGCTTTGCATTACACTTAACACTTAACACCTAACACCTAACACCTGACACCCTTTTTTATTTCAAAAAAGTGTCTTTTTTATCCATTGCATCCCCAGTTTCAGCAATTCTGTGTCATCTTTTTTTGCGGCTTCCAAGGTGTCAGCATCTAAATTAAAATTATCTAACTGGCTTCTGAACGCGTCAAGATCATAACACGCCATATGAAAAAAATGTCTGGCTTTAATGTCCAGCGGGGCAGGATGCAGCCTGTTTTTCAGACTGATGACTTCCATGAGCAGATCATTCATCTCATTATATATCTCAATGTCCTGATTTTTTACCCATTCCCGAACGGTCCAGGTCTGTTCCTGTTCAAATCCCAAACAATGTGATTCTTTTAACAAAACATATTGCTCGGTAATCTTACCGGTTTCCCTGGACCGGGACGCTAGCCGGGCAAGCGGATAGGTACGGCAGGATGATGGCCGGTCCTCATACACGCTGCATCCCGATGGCGTCACAAACGGACATTCCAACCCCGAAGCAGGATCCGTTTTGAATGTCACCACAGGAAGCCCTGTTTCGGGGCCTATGTGCTGGGCCGTATAGCGTTCTAAAAAAACACCGGATGAAATTTTCAGGTGGTTTTTAAGCCTTAATATGTCGTAAGGGGTAAGAAACTGGTTCAGGTCTCTGCAGCATTCATTAAAGCAGGGTACATTTTTTGAACATGAAAATTTGAATGTATCCTCCGGTAAAAGAGGAATCATGTTATTGTCTTCCATAAAAAAATATTATATCCTTTCGATTTTTTTCAATACTAACTGCTCAGAGGTCTTTTTTTTTACCGTGAAAATACATTTTGAAAAGCCGGGTTTTTTATCTGAAAACATTTTCATGACCGGGGGTGAAAAACCCGGCTTTTTCATGAGCGTTTATTATGAGTATTATCAGGGTGTATTTGGGAATTTACAGATTCTGTGTGAAGCTTTTGTCTAAAATAACCTCTGCCATGCCGGAAGGCAGTCAGTCCGACTGATAAACCCGATTATCGGCTTTGTCAAATTCTTTTTAAACTGAGTCTGCGTTTTTTCAAGAGAATATGGAGACGCATCATTACTTTTGACACTGTCAGTCATCTGTAAATGACTGAATGTCCCGCAAATGAATCCCGAATAACAGAACCTCTCTTTTTGTCCGAGACAAACAGTGAACAGTATAAAATTCTGTCATCAGGTTTTTTTTCTGATTATAACGGAGTTAGGGGAGGCCGGCAAAGCCCGCGGGGGCGGCATATTTGTAGCAAATCATGCCGGGTCGGCAAAGCCCCGTAAGTGCGGCATATTTGTAGCAAATTATGCCGGGTCGGCAAAGCCCGCGTCTCCGATAAAGGAAAAACCCGGGAAAAAACAGATAACTTTCTCGATGGTCGGATTTTGGGCGGATGGTTGTCAGGTTATCATTTCCGGAAGATGGTTACTTACCGAACTGTCAGTCCTCGGCAATTTCGATAGATTCTATATAAAGTTCCTGCCCCGAAAGAATCTCTACATCGCCGCTGTTACATTTTTCGCATAAAAAAACTGGCCCGGTAATGGTCCACTCTGTATTACATGCTTTGCATCTTGCAACCACCTGAATTTCTTCGATAATAAGTTCCGCATCTGAAAGGAGGGTGTCTTTGGTCACAATATCAAAACAAAACCGAAGGCTATCCGGCACGACCGCGGCCAGCTTGCCCACTCGGAGATTGATCTTTTCCACTTGTACGTCTTTCATTTCCGGCGGGACCGAAGCCGTTGCAATCTCCGCCACCTGCATGGCGATTCCCATTTCATGCATAATATTTTTATAAATCACGCAATGTGCGATTTTTGTCAGTACATTAAAAGTCAGGGATATGGTAATCCTGTTCCGATAAGATTCGTGTCTCTGAAGAAAGTCGCGTATGGAGTTAAATCCAAAATCCGAATATCGAAATCCGAAATAAGTACCTGATCATAAATTTTCAGACACGAGATATCCGAGGTTTCTCAAATCTCGGAGGTTTCTGATAGCGAAAACTTTGGGTCAGGCACTTATATTTTCAAACAGAATCATTCATAAGAATGATCAAAAATAACTAAATGGAATTCAGATAAAGATACAAAAAAATAACCGATTACATTCAGTTAATAACTTATTAAAATCCGAAGGGCATTGCTTCAGATTTGAGATTTCGATATTCGGATTTTTTTATTTACGCAAACACCTCGGCACATAGTTCCCCAAGCGAACCAAGGTCTTCACAAACATGAATGCCGCCTTCCTTCATTGCGGCGACCTTTCCCTGAGCGGTTCCGCTGCTGCCGCTGATAATTGCCCCGGCATGTCCCATGCGCCGCCCCGGAGGTGCGGTCATGCCTGCGATAAATCCTACCACCGGCTTTGTCAGATTCTGTTTAATAAATTCAGAGGCTTCTTCTTCAGCGATTCCGCCGATTTCTCCGACCATGACAATACCTTTGGTATCGGGATCTTTTTCAAAGGCATCCAAACAGTCAATAAAATTCGTGCCATTCACCGGGTCCCCGCCGATACCGATGCATGTTGTCTGTCCGATTCCCTGCATGGTCAGCTGATGCACCACTTCATAAGTCAGGGTTCCGGAACGGGAGACAACACCGATAGGGCCGCCGGGTTTGTGTGTCGGTCCTGGCATAATACCCACTTTGCACTCTCCAGGTGTAATGATTCCCGGACAATTCGGCCCGATCAGGCGTGACGGTTTTCCCTCCATATAGTTCTTGACTTTCATCATATCTAAAACCGGAATACCCTCGGTGATGGTAACAATAAGATCAACTCCCGCGTCTGTCGCCTCCATGATGGCATCCGCTGCAAAAGGGGGCGGAACAAATATCAGGCTGCAATTTGCACCAGCCTTATTAACGGCTTCTTTTACGGAATTAAAGACCGGAACATCGTCCATTTTCTGGCCGCCCTTCCCCGGAGTTACGCCTGCGACTAACTTTGTGCCATAAGCAATGCACTGCCGCGTGTGAAACTGGCCTTCTTTGCCCGTAATTCCCTGAACCAGCACGCGTGTATTTTTGTCAACAAATATGCTCACTTTGTTATTCTCCTCTGAAAGTGAGAACTGAGAATTGAATATTGAAAAATTTCAAACTTCTCACCTCACACTTCTCAATTAACAATCTCCGCCACTTTCTGGGCCGCGTCCTTCAAATCTACCGCAGAAATAAGTTTAAGTCCTGACTCGGAAAGAATTTTTTGACCTTCATCAACATTGGTTCCTTCCATACGAACAACAACAGGAACGTTGATCCCTGTCTTCTTTGCCGCCTCAACCACGCCCTGGGCCAATACATCACAGCGCAGTATTCCGCCGAAGATGTTGATCAGAATCCCCTTTACATTTTCATCACTGAGAATGATTTTGAAACCATTCTCCACCATTTCCGCACTGGCTCCGCCCCCTACGTCAAGAAAATTTGCAGGCTCGGCACCTGACCGCTTTATGATATCCATGGTCGCCATGGCCAGTCCGGCACCGTTGACCATATTTCCCACATTTCCATCCAGATTGATGTAGTTGAGGTTGTATTTGGAAGCTTCTATCTCCAGGGGATCCTCCTCATCAAGATCGCGATATTCCAAAATGTCCTTGTGGCGGAACATGGCATTATCATCAAAATTGATCTTTGCATCCAGAGCAATCACTGTTTCCTCTTTTGTGATAACAAGCGGATTGATCTCCAGCAGAGAGCAGTCACAGTTCATAAACAGATTGTAAAGATTTCTGAGCATGGGCTGAAACAGCTTCATCGCCGGCGGCGAAAGGTTCAGGCCAAAGCCTGCCTCACGGCAGTGGTACCCCTGAATGCCCAGCAGCGGATTAATATGAATCCTGATGATCTTCTCAGGCGTTTTTGCCGCGACTTCCTCGATATCCATTCCGCCGGCTTCGCTTGCCATAATGACGACCTTGGCGGTAGCCCGATCCGGGATAATGCTTAAATAAAGTTCTTTTTCAATGTTCAGACCCTGCTCCACCAGAACTTTCTTGACCAGTCTTCCCTCCGGTCCTGTCTGATGAGTCACCAGATTCATCCCGATAATCTCATCAGCGAGGCGTTTTGCCTCTTCCGCTGAATTTGCAAGTTTTACGCCGCCGCCTTTTCCTCTGCCGCCGGCATGGATCTGGGCTTTGACAACAACTGGAAAACTGCCGAGTTTTTCCGCGACAGCGGTCGCCTCGTCAGCGGTAAATGCAATGCCACCCTCTGGTATGGGAACATTGTATTTTTTGAACAATTCTTTCGACTGATATTCATGGATCTTCATGATCCCTCCTTCTGATTAAATATTGAGAAGCGAGAACTGAAAATTTTTCAGTTCTCACTTCCCATTTTTCACGACTATCCGATCACACAAAGTATATCATTTTTGGCTACGGAATCGCCGCTCTTGAAATTAATGGACTTAATTGTGCCGCTTACAGAAGCCGGAAGCGCATTTTCCATCTTCATGGCTTCCAGAACCACCACGGTTTCGCCTTCGTTTACAGAATCGCCCTCTTCTTTTTCATATCGGACGATCATGCCGGGCATAGGCGCTTTAAGCGGAGTGCCATCCGTAGGCGCTTCTGCTGCCGCGGGTGCGGCCGCGGGTTCGGGTGTAGCGGCCGGTGCGGCCGGTGCGGCCGGTGCGGCCGGTGCGGCAGGCGCAGCAGGCGCAGCAGGCGCAGCAGGCGCAGCAACTGGCATAACCGGAGCAGCAAGCGGTGCAACTGGCATCTGCGCTGGCATCTGAGCCTGTAATTGCTGGATGTAGCTGACCAACGGCGTTCCGTCCACTTCCTCAACACCCACCTCAAAATATTCATCATCAACAAATACATTAAATTTACGGAGATTCTCACCTTTGGCAGGGGCTTCTTTTTCACCCTTTTCAACAAGCTCTCCGGCCAGGGCTTTTTTAAGCAGTTCCTGCTCGGCAAGTGCCTGTTCCAGAGATCTCGGTTTTACTTCCTCAGGCACATCCTCTTTACCGTATTTCCATTTCAAAAACTTTTTGCCGGTAACCGGATAAAGCGCGTAAATAATAGTATCATCCAAGTCTGCCGCGAGCCCCTTGACATCTTCCTTGGCTTTTTCAAGCTCAGGTTCCAGAACCTCGGCCGGCCTGCATGTAATGGGTTCTTCGCCTCTGGGATAACCCTTGAGGGCTTTTTTCTGAACTTCGGGGTCAATGGGAACAGCAGTCTTTCCATACAGCCCGTAGCACAAATCTTTTACCTGAGCGGTAATCATCTTGTAACGCTCATTTTTGTCATCAAAGAGAACATTGTTGACGGTCTGAATGCCTACAATCTGGCTTGTAGGTGTCACCAGCGGAATCTGGCCGAGTTCTTTCCTTACCCTGGGAAGCTCCGCATATACCTGATCAATTTTGTCCAGTGCGTCCATTTCTCTCAGCTGGTTGACCAGGTTGGAAAGCATGCCGCCCGGGGTCTGATGCAGAAGCACATTGATATCAATGACAGACATCTTTGAGTCATCCAGCAGATGTCTGTATTTGGGCATCACTTCTTTTTCAAGTGTCTCATTAATCTTTGCCAGAAGCTGAATATCAAAACCCGTGTCTCTGTTTGTCCCGACCAGCGACATCACCAGCGGTTCAATCGCGGCATGTGAGGTACGATATGCATAAGGAGACATGCAGGTGTCAATAATGTCCACACCGGCCTCAATGGCCTTCAGATGAGACATGGGAGACATACCGGAGGTAAAATGACTGTGAAGATGAATCGGTGCCTTCACATTCTCCTTCAAAGCCTTGACAACGGCATACGCGTCATAAGGCGCAATCAGGCCGGCCATATCCTTGATACAGATACTGTCAGCGCCCATTGCTTCCAGAGCTTTTGCCTTATTGACATAGTAATCCAGGTTGTAAACCTCTCCGCCCATTCTGGGTTCTGTCATGGTGTAACAGATACAACCCTGAAAATGTTTTCCGCATTCTTTGATGACCGGAACGACCGTCTCAAAGTTGCGGTAGTCGTTTAACGCGTCAAATGTTCGGAAGATGTCCATGCCGTTTTCGGCCGCTCTTTCCACAAAGGCCCGGGCCACGTCATCCGCGTAGTTCCGATATCCCACCAGGTTCTGTCCCCTGAGAAGCATGGAAAACGGTGTTTTTTTGATATATCGTTTTAACGTCCGAATCCTTTCCCACGGATCCTCATTCAGAAAGCGGTGCATGGTATCGAACGTCGCGCCGCCCCAAGTTTCCACTGCCCAGAACCCGACTTCGTCCATCATTTCAGCCACAGGAATCATATCTTCGGTGCGCCCTCTTGTGGCAAAAAGGGACTGATGGCCGTCACGAAGGCTCAGGTCTTCTATCTTAACAGGATTTTCCGCCTTTGGTCTGTCGTTGGCGTAATTCATCTCAGTTATTTTTACTTGTGTATGATCACTCATTCTATAGTTCTCCTCTTTTCAATTGAAGATTGGGAATTGAAGATTGAAAACCGGAATATCAATCTTCAATTTTCAGTTTTTCAGTTTTTCAGTTCTCAATTATCTCAGGGCTCTCATCTGCATCAGGTTACGCATCTGCATAATGGCCTGGCGGCCGCTGATCCCCCACAGTTTCAACGGAGCCTCGGGCACACACGGTTTCTCCTCAGCAACAGGCATAACCCCCCTGCCTGCCATACAGACAGCAGCCTCTTCTTCAGTTTGGATATAGCTCATCACCGCAGACATAGCGGCCGTCATTTTCTTCTTATCCATTTGGATCTCCATTTGGAAATTCGAGTTTCAAGTTTCAAGTTTCACAACTTACATTGGAATATTTCCATGTTTCTTCGGGGGTCGGATTTCCCGTTTCGCGCACATGACCTCCAGTGCGTCAATCAGACGGGCCCGTGTTTCACTCGGCAGAATAACAGCGTCAATATATCCCCTGCTTGCGGCGCAGTAAGGATTTGAAAAGAGGTCTTCATATTCCTGAATCTTTTCTTTCCGCTTTGCATCAGAGTCATCAGCCTGTTTAATCTCTTTCCGATGGATGATATTGGCTGCTCCCCCGGCACCCATGACTGCGATTTCCGCGCTGGGCCATGCAAATGCCATGTCCGCGCCCAGGTCTTTTGAACACATGGCAAGGTAGGATCCGCCATAGTCCTTACGGGTGACTAAGAGTAATTTCGGAACAGTGGCCTCAGAGTAGCACCACAGAAGTTTCGCGCCGTGTCGGATAATTCCTCCCCATTCCTGATTGCTTCCGGGCAGATATCCGGGAACATCAGCGATGGTAAGCATGGGAATGTTAAACGCGTCACAAAAACGTATAAACCGGGTGGCCTTGTCTGATGCGTTGATATCAAGACATCCTGCCATCACATTGGGCTGATTTGCAATAATTCCGATGCTTCGGCCGTTCAGCCTGGCAAAGCATACGATCATATTTGGCGCAAAATACTCATGGGGTTCAAAAAATTCACCATTATCAACGATGGAAGAGATCACATCCTTAATGTCGTAGGATTGGTTGGGACTGTCAGGAATAATCGTGTCAAGTGCCGGGTCCGTCCGTCTGGGATCATCTCCTGAGTCCACTACTGGCGGATCTTCCATGTTGTTTGATGGCAGATAGGAAAGCAGGATTTTGATCTTATTTATGGCATCTTCATCGCTCTCACAGGCAAAATGCGCGACACCGCTCTTTTCATTGTGGGTCATGGCACCGCCAAGGTCCTCAAAATTTATCTCTTCACCTGTTACGGACTTGATCACATCAGGGCCCGTAATAAACATATAGCTGGTGTTTTTTACCATAAAAATAAAGTCAGTCATGGCTGGTGAGTAAACTGCCCCACCGGCTGTGGGACCCATGATCGCGGAAACTTGGGGAACAACACCGGAAGCAACGGAATTCCGGTAAAAAATCTGTCCATATCCTGAAAGTGCGTCCACGCCTTCCTGGATCCTGGCTCCTCCGGAATCGTTCAGACCGACAAAAGGCACGCCTGCTTTGAGTGACATATCCATCACTTTGCAGATTTTCTTGGCATGCATTTCACCGAGGCTTCCGGCTCTTGCTGTAAAATCCTGAGCAAAGGCAAACACGGGCCTTCCGTCAACAAGGCCGTGACCTGTGATAACACCGTCGGACGGAATCTCAACGTCTTCCATGCCGAAATTCACACATCGGTGGGTGACAAACATATCAATTTCCCGAAATGTCCCCGCATCAAACAGGCAGTCCAGCCGCTCCCGGGCAGTCAGCTTTCCTGGCTTTTCCTTCTGCTTTGCAACGGCTTTTTCACCACCCATCTGTAGAATCTTTTTTTCCCGATCCTGCAGATCTTTTATCCTGTCTTCTACAATACCCATTTATTAATTCCTTTCGTTTTTCCAATACTGGTGAGTTCCAAGTTTTCCGAATCTTTTGGAATATTTTTTTTATAAGCAACTGAAATCATTGATCTGACTGGTTTTAGATATTTCCTGTAAGTATTAATAATTTCAGAATGTTATGAGAACTTATGACTGTCAAGGTTTTCCAGTATTGACCATGTTGTAATTTACATTACTGGTATGTATAAATCTAAATTTTCCTGTTAAGCAACATTTTTTTTAAGGTATTTTCCCTTGAGGTGCGGAATTCCGAATATAAGGGTCTGATCTCCCGCCGAAGAGAGCAGTTGCTCAGGGTGAGAGGGGAATGCGAACGGTCACTTCCCAATCCTGATGATGTCCGTAGCTGATTTTCATTCCTGAACCAAACCTGTTTGTTCAATTTTTACCGTGAAAATACATTTTGAAAACCCGGGTTTTTTATCTGAAAATATTTTCATGACCAAGGATAAAAAATCCTTTTTTCAAATGCTTATTTGGTCAATTGCAAAATTCAGAATATTGACAGTTTCTTTAAAATTTTTCCTGATATGTCTGTACGCTTCCTTTTCGGGATTTGAGCTGTTTGTCCAAAATATGACAGCCGCCAATGTAAGTTCCGCGAGAACCAGTTTTTCCGATTTACTCCAAAAGTTGATCAAAAACCTATGCTATTATTAAATATAGAATGATTTATCAAGTAAAAAATTTACGCCAGTCCGTCAGCCGGGAGCTAAACCTCCCGCCTGAAAGCAAAAGTACGCTAAAGCGCACTGTTTAAAAACAGGCCTGAGCCTGCTTCTGATCCCAGCCCTGACATTCATGCCGGGGCTTTTCTAAAACACACTGTTAAAAAGCAGGCCTGAGCCTGCTTCTAGTCCCAGCCCTGACATTCATGCCGGGGCTTTTTCATTCTGATGTTAATGTCACTTTTTTAGCTGAAATTTATTTCAACGCTTTTTCTGAATGATGATTGTCATGTAAAAAAAGGAGTCTGGAAGCTGCTATGGTCGCTGCTGTCTGTCCTTTTTCCACTTCCCGGGTAAGTGTTGGCAACATTTCTTTCACATCAGGATTTTTATAAAACCGCTCTTTAAGCCCTTCTTCCACCAACGACCACATCCAGTCCAATGCCTGTTTCCGACGTCTGTCTTCCAGTTCACCCGTATTCAGAAGCTTTTCTCTGTGTTCTAAAACCGTTTCCCATATGGTGTCTATGCCGACTGTCTCCCGGGCGCTGCATGTGAGTACGGGGGGGGACCAGGTCGGGGATGAGGGGGTCAGAAAATGCAGGGCAGTTTCATATTCTTTTCTTGCCTGTCGTGCTTTTTCAATATTGTCTCCGTCGGCCTTGTTAATGGTAAGCGCGTCCGCGAGTTCCAGAACGCCTTTTTTGATTCCCTGAAGCTCATCACCCGCGCCCGCCAGCATCAGCACCAGGAAAAAATCGACCATGGAGGCCACCGTGGTTTCAGACTGCCCCACGCCCACCGTTTCAATGATAATCACATCAAATCCCCCTGCTTCGCAAATCAGCATGGTTTCCCTGGTTTTTCTTGCAACACCGCCCAGGGTTCCCCCTGATGGAGAGGGCCTTATAAAAGCCCTTTCATGAGCAGAGAGTTTTTCCATACGGGTCTTATCCGCCATAATGCTCCCGCCGCTCCGTGTGCTGCTGGGATCAACAGCTAACACTGCCACTTTGTATGTCTTCCGTATTTTCGTGCCTTTTTTCAACGGATGTGTCTTATCACGCGCGAGCATCATGCCGAGGCTTTCTATGAACGTGCTTTTTCCTACTCCCGGAACCCCTGTGATTCCCAAACGAACAGCGTTCCCCGTGTAAGGAAGGATGGAATCCACAACGATTCGGGCCAGCTCCTGATGTGCGGGAAGAGAACTTTCAATCAGCGTGATGGTTTTGGAAATTATCCGTTTGTTCTGCTCCAACACTCCCTGAACATAATACTGAGGATCCTGGTTTATCATTTTTTTATTCCATAAGAATGAAAGAGTTTTCCAATTTTCAATTTTCAATTCTCAATTAATAACAGACTTCCGAAGTTTCAAAAACTTCGGAAGTCTTCGTAGTCTTTGAATACTGATCTCGGTTAAGCCTGACGGCCTGATCAATAATTTATTTTCGTTGTTCCAGGGCATTCAGTATTTTGTTGGCAGATTCTGTAATAGGTGTTCCGGGGCCGAACACACCGACTGCGCCAGCGTCATAAAGGAACTGATAATCTCCCGGAGGAATAATGCCTCCCACCACCACCAGAATATCGTCCCCCCCTTCCTTTTTGAGGGCTTTGATGAGTGCGGGAATCAGGGTCTTATGTCCCGCGGCCAGACTGGATGCCCCCACGATGTGAACATCGTTTTCCACCCCCATCTTTGCGGCTTCTTCAGGGGTTTGAAACATGGGACTGATATCCACGTCAAATCCGAGGTCAGCATAAGCCGTGGCAATAACCTTGATTCCCCGGTCATGACCGTCTTGGCCCATTTTGGTGACAAGAATTCTTGGCCGTCGCCCTTCTTTCTCCATAAAGGCTTCGGTTCTTTTTCTGACAGCAGTGATGACTTCGCTGTCCCCGTATTCCGAAGCATATATGCCGGAGATGCACTGGGTCGTGGCAACATATCGCCCAAAAACCTTTTCCATGGCGTCTGATATTTCTCCCACAGTCGCCCTGGCCCGTGCCGCAGAAATACAGGCTTCCAAAAGATTGCCATCAGATTCCGCAGCGTTTGTGACAGCTTCAAGGGCCTTCTGAGTTGCATCATTGTCCCGTGTTGCCCTTATTTCTTTCAATCTTGCGACCTGCTCATCACGGACAGTGGAGGGAACTTCAAGCACATCAAGTTCTATATCTTCCTCCTTGAGCTGGTACTTGTTCACGCCTACAATAACATCCTCGCCCTTTTCGATCCGGGCCTGTTTCCGAGCCGCAGATTCCTCAATCCGCATTTTGGGCATACCGCTTTCAATGGCTTTTGCCATGCCGCCCAGTTTTTCAACTTCATCTATGATTTTCTGGGCTTCTTTAATAATATTGTCGGTCAGAGATTCAATATAATATGAGCCGCCCAGCGGGTCAACCACATGACAGACCTGGGATTCTTCCTGGACGATAATCTGGGTATTTCTGGCAATCCTTGCGGAAAAATCCGTGGGAAGTCCTATGGCCTCATCAAAGGAGTTGGTATGCAGGGACTGGGTTCCGCCCAGGGCCGCGGCCAGACATTCAAGGGTGGTTCGGATAATATTGTTGTACGGATCCTGCGCGGTCAGGCTCCAGCCTGATGTCTGCACATGAGTTCTCAGCATGGAGGATTTCGGATTTTTCGGATTGAACTGGCTCATGAGGCGGTGCCACAGAAAACGTGCTGCCCTTAACATAGCGATTTCCATAAAAAAATTCATTCCGACACCAAAGAAAAAGGACAGACGCGGGGCAAATGCGTCAACATCCAATCCGGCTGCAAGGGCCGCTTTTACATATTCCACTCCGTCTGCCAAGGTAAAAGCGGTCTGAAGCACAGAATCCGCCCCGGCTTCCATCATATGATAACCGCTGATGCTGATGGTGTTGTATTTGGGCATGTTTTTGGAACAATAGCCAATAATATCAGATACAATCCGCATGGAGGGGACGGGCGGATAAATATAGGTATTTCTGGTGAGATACTCCTTGAGGATGTCATTTTGTATGGTTCCCATGAGCTGTTCCTGCTTTACGCCCTGTTCTTCAGCAGCAACAATGTAGCCAGCCAGCACAGGCAGAACAGCGCCGTTCATGGTCATGGAAACAGACATCTGATCCAGGGGAATCTGATCAAAAAGGATTTTCATATCTTCCACAGAATCAACCGCGACCCCAGCCTTGCCGATATCACCGGCCACCCTGGGATGATCTGAATCATATCCCCTGTGGGTGGCAAGGTCAAAGGCTACGGAAAGCCCTTTCTGACCTGCGGCAAGATTCCTTCTGTAAAATGCATTGGATTCTTTTGCCGTGGAAAAGCCGGCATACTGACGGATGGTCCAGGGACGTCCCGCGTACATCGTCGCCATGGGTCCTCTGACATAAGGTGCCAGTCCCGGAAGCGTGTTTGCAGTTTCCAATCCCTCAGTGTCCTCGGCCGTGTACAAAGGTTTTACCTGAATGCCTTCCGGGGTCATCCAGTTCAGTTTGTCCGGCGATTTTCCTTTCAACAGTTTTGTTGCAAGCTCTGTCCATTTTTGTTTATCAGGATGCTCCGACATTTTTATACTCCTTTTTCAGTTGTCAGTTGTTAGGCGATTCCGGCATACTTCAGTTCGTAGTTCCGCCTTTAGGCGGGGTGAGACCGCCTAAAGGCGGAACTACGAACTGAAAAACGCCCCGGGTATGTTCATTCTTGAAAATCGCCTTAGTTGTTAGTTGTTGTTGTCAGTTGTCAGCCATCAGTTGTCAGCTATTCGTTGTCAGTTGGAAATAGTCAGTTATCAATTAATAAAAACAGGCAATTGATAACAGACAACTGATCGCTTATGTTTTACAGCTTATCGCTCTCCACACCATCTCAAACAGGGTATTTGCCTGGCCGGACAGACTTTCCTTTTGTCCCCGGGCAATCCACATAAAAAAGGATCGCTGAACCAGTCCGAGTATGAAATCAAGCAATACCCCGGCCCGTACATCTGCATTGAGAACGCCTTCTTTCTGGCCCTGGCGAAGAACATCTAAAAACAAATTGATCATCTTTTTCTGTTCAAACGTTTTGTCGGTCATCCATGTGTTCATGGGAAGCGTCATAAACAGAATTTTGCCCAGTCCCGGATTTTTTTCATAGTAATCCAACTGTACCCAAAAGACTTTTCTCAGTTTTTCTTTCAGGTCTTCTATTCCCTGAAGATGATCAATGATTCGTTCCGTCAGTTTCCCCATCCAAATGTCAACACACGCAAACAACAGTCCTTCTTTGCTGCCATAATAAGTGTAAATCGTGCTGAAACTGACGCCCGCCCTTTTAGCAATTTCTCTTATATTTGCTTTATGGAAATCTGACTCAGAAAAAATTTCCAGAACGGCCGCCTCAAGTCGCTTATGAATATCGGGCCTGAGTTCGCTGAACATTGTTTTTGTTTGTGTTTTATTTTTTTCTGTCAACAAAATAGTTACTCAAATAACATATTGAAATTAAAATATTTATATATATGAAGACTGATAACCGGATGAGGGTCTTAAAGCGTCTGATACAATATTGTTCTGATAATATCTACCACATAACCTTCTTATAATAAAATATATTTCATAAAAGCACGAGTAAATTGACAAAGAATCAGAACATTGTTCTTGTCTTCCTTCTTAAATCAAATGAAATCTGTCTGTCAAGAATAAAATAGTTAAAAATAAAAAAAATGAATGCCCATCATCATTTAGGAATGAGCATGAAATAATATGCCCATTTTGATTTTTATATGTTAAAAAATTGCGTAATCCTGTAAAGTGTATTTCAAAATCACTTTATCAAAAGGAGATTATTATGCAACCCTATTCCTTAGAAGTAGAAGAAATCATGCGGCGATACTATGAGAGTCTGAATGAAAAAGACCGCCGGCGATATGCCGGTATTGAAGCTTTGAAATTGGGACATGGCGGACAAAATTATATTGCCAAAGTCTTGGGTTGCAGCAGGCGGACTGTGCGCAAAGGAGCGATCGAAGTAAGCGGCCTGCCCGGACACATCGTAGCAAAACAAATTGGAAAATCTCCTGCTGAATCTTCTGAAATACGTAAAAAAGGTGGCGGACGCAAACAGTATCTGACTGAGCACCCTGAAATAGACGAGCAGTTTTTGAATGTGGTGCGTGAGCATACAGCAGGAGATCCGATGGATGAAAAGGTACGATGGACAAATCTGAGGGAGTGGGAAATCGCGGAGGCTCTGGAAAAAAAATACGGAGTAAAAGTGAGTCGTAACATTGTCCGTCAATTGCTCAAAAAGCATGACTATCGGTTGCGTAAAGCTCAGAAACGCAAACCTATGAAAAAAAACGTACCAGATCGCGACGCTCAGTTTGACAATATTTTGAAACTCAGATCAGAATACCGGAAGGCCGGTAATCCCGTTATCAGCATGGATACCAAGAAAAAAGAATATCTTGGAAATTTTTACAGGAAAGGCCGACTATATACGCTGGAGGAATTGCAAGTTTTCGATCATGATTTTACAAGTTTTGCCGAAGGTGTCATAATTCCGCATTGTTTTTATGACCTGCGACTCAATATCGGGTATGTTCAGGTGGGAACAAGTCATGATACCAGTGAATTTGCCTGTGACAGTTTCCGTCATTGGTGGTATGGTTACGGTTGCCGAATATATCCAAATGCCACGTCAGTTTTGATATTGTGCGATGGTGGCGGCAGCAACAGTTCCCGACATTACCTTTTCAAACAAGATTTACAAATTCTGGCGGATGAAATCGGGATTGAAATCCGAATCGCTCATTACCCGCCCTATTGTTCCAAATTTAATCCGATCGAACATCGCCTGTTTCCTCATATTACTCGTGCGTGTCAGGGAGTAATCTTTTCAAGTTTGGAGGTGGTGACTGATCTGATAGCCAAAACACATACCAAAAAAGGTTTAAAAGTCTTTGTCCATGTTATTGATAAAGTCTATGAAACCGGTCGAAAAGTTGCTGAAACTTTTAAATCAGAAATGCGAATTGTATTCGACAAAATTTTACCCAAATGGAATTATCGTGCAATTCCAATAAATTAAAATGGGAAAGTTATTTAATACCGATTCCTTAACAGAGCAAATTTTAGGGACAGGGAAAATGCCGTGCCGAAAAAATCCAAATTAAGGAATCGGTATTAAATAACTTTCCCATTTTAATTTATTGGAATTGCACGATAATTCCATTTGGGTAAAATTTTGTCGAATACAATTCGCATTTCTGATTTAAAAGTTTCAGCAACTTTTCGACCGGTTTCATAGACTTTATCAATAACATGGACAAAGACTTTTAAACCTTTTTTGGTATGTGTTTTGGCTATCAGATCAGTCACCACCTCCAAACTTGAAAAGATTACTCCCTGACACGCACGAGTAATATGAGGAAACAGGCGATGTTCGATCGGATTAAATTTGGAACAATAGGGCGGGTAATGAGCGATTCGGATTTCAATCCCGATTTCATCCGCCAGAATTTGTAAATCTTGTTTGAAAAGGTAATGTCGGGAACTGTTGCTGCCGCCACCATCGCACAATATCAAAACTGACGTGGCATTTGGATATATTCGGCAACCGTAACCATACCACCAATGACGGAAACTGTCACAGGCAAATTCACTGGTATCATGACTTGTTCCCACCTGAACATACCCGATATTGAGTCGCAGGTCATAAAAACAATGCGGAATTATGACACCTTCGGCAAAACTTGTAAAATCATGATCGAAAACTTGCAATTCCTCCAGCGTATATAGTCGGCCTTTCCTGTAAAAATTTCCAAGATATTCTTTTTTCTTGGTATCCATGCTGATAACGGGATTACCGGCCTTCCGGTATTCTGATCTGAGTTTCAAAATATTGTCAAACTGAGCGTCGCGATCTGGTACGTTTTTTTTCATAGGTTTGCGTTTCTGAGCTTTACGCAACCGATAGTCATGCTTTTTGAGCAATTGACGGACAATGTTACGACTCACTTTTACTCCGTATTTTTTTTCCAGAGCCTCCGCGATTTCCCACTCCCTCAGATTTGTCCATCGTACCTTTTCATCCATCGGATCTCCTGCTGTATGCTCACGCACCACATTCAAAAACTGCTCGTCTATTTCAGGGTGCTCAGTCAGATACTGTTTGCGTCCGCCACCTTTTTTACGTATTTCAGAAGATTCAGCAGGAGATTTTCCAATTTGTTTTGCTACGATGTGTCCGGGCAGGCCGCTTACTTCGATCGCTCCTTTGCGCACAGTCCGCCTGCTGCAACCCAAGACTTTGGCAATATAATTTTGTCCGCCATGTCCCAATTTCAAAGCTTCAATACCGGCATATCGCCGGCGGTCTTTTTCATTCAGACTCTCATAGTATCGCCGCATGATTTCTTCTACTTCTAAGGAATAGGGTTGCATAATAATCTCCTTTTGATAAAGTGATTTTGAAATACACTTTACAGGATTACGCAATTTTTTAACATATAAAAATCAAAATGGGCATATTATTTCATGCTCATTCCTAAAGTGACGCTGACAGGTAACGGATTTGATGAGGATACCAAGTTTTTAATGTATCCGGATATAGGGAACAGAAAAATGGTCATGGGGTCCCTATATATGGAAGGACTTCCTTATAGTGTCGCTGTTTCGGACGATAAAGCTTATGTGGGGTGCGGATACGAACCTGGGCTTCAGGTGATAGATATAAGCGACCCGGAAAATCCGCAGACCATCGCCTATGTGAAGACTCCGAGTACCGCTCGTAGTGTCGCCATATCAGAGGATAAAGCCTATGTTGCGTATGATGATGACTGGGGGAGGCCTGCCGGACTTCAGGTGATAGATATAAGCGATGCGAAAAATCCCATTACCATAGCGTCCGTGGATACTCAGAGTATTGCTTATGGTGTGGCCGTTTCGAATGACAAAGTTTATTTAGCAGGGAGCGGCGATCTCAAGGTAATAGATATAAGCGACCCAAAAAATCCTAGTATGATCGGATATCTGGATACTCTGGATAGTGCTTTTGATATCACAGTTTCGGATGGCAAAGCTTATGTAGCAGACGGGGAGAGCGGCCTTCAGGTTAATAGACATAAGTGACCCGAAAAACCCGACTATCATTGGCTCTGTGGATACTCCGGATAGTGCCTACGATGTGGCTGTTTTGGATGGAAAAGCCTATGTGACGGACACTGACAGTGGGCTTCAGGTGATAGATATAAGCGATCCGGAAGACCCGATTATCATTGGCTCCGTGGATACGCCCGGACTTGCAGCCAAAGTCACTGTTGTGAATGGTAAAGCTTATGTGGCGGATGGGGAGAGTGGCCTTCAGGTTATAGACATCACTGACCCAATAAATCCGACTGTCATCGCGTCTGTGGATCCTCCGGGCTTTGCTTCAAGTGTCACGGTTTCGGACGGCAAAGCTTATGTGACTAATATTAGTTTTGATGAGCATGATTGGACTGGGCTTCAGGTGATAAATATCAGTGATCTGACAAATTCGAAGGTCACTGGCTCTGCGGATACTCCGGATTTTGCTTCGGATGTCACAATTTCAGATGGAAAGGCTTATGTGGCAGACGGGGAGAGCGGACTTCAGGTGATAGATATAAGCGATCCGACACATCCGATTATCATCGGGTTTGCAGATACCCCGGGTTATGCTCGAAGCGTCACAGTTTCAGATGGAAAGGCTTACATGGCAGACGGAGACAGCGGGCTTCAGGTAATAGATATAAGCGATCCGGCACATCCGATCATTATCGGTTCTGTAGATACCCCTGGCGATGCTCTTTGCCTCGCAGTTTCGGAGGACATGGCTTATGTAGTATCTGCTGAATTTCTCTTTTCTATTGCTTTTCCATAGTGTTATATGATATTTTTTAATCTTCGCCCTGAGAGGCTCCGAGAGTCTTATCCGTAATTTATGACAAAATTGTAACACGGAGGCAATAAAATGATTGAAAAAAAATTTGAGGAAGCTTTCACTCCGGAATGGGTAAAAAAGAATATAACCGATCTGACCAATGAACTTGTCATTCTGCGAAAGGTTATTCCGTGGCAGAAAATTATAAACAGGCTGACCCGGTTTTATGACAGCGGCAGGGGCTGTGTCGGTATTTCCCTCCGGACGGTCATCGGCCTGTTTGTTGTTGTGAGGCTCCGGCTGCTCAGTGACAGGGGGGTTGTCAGCCAGGTCAGGGAAAACCGTTATATTCAGTATTTCTGCAATGTCCCTGATGAAAAACTGAAAACTTTCATACATGACAGCGGTCTTTGCAAAATACGGCGGCGGCCCGGAGAGGAGGGAATTGCCGTTATCGAATCGGAAATATTCGATATGCTGCGTCTTGCCGGTGTCATAAAAGGCGACTGTATGCTGACAGATTCGACAGTTCTGCCTGCCGATATAATTTACCCCACGGATATCGGACTGATTTTTAAAGCATTCGGGAAGATGAGACATTTTGCCGAAACTCACGGCATTCCCCTGTGGTGGGATGACAGGGAAATAAAGGAGCTTTGGCGTGAATATAATCTGAATAGGAATAAAAATGAGATTCCGGCATATTTCTTTGAATTTGCGCTGATTTTCGTCAGCGCTCTCCGTACGTTCGGGGACAGGGTCGGAAATCTTACGGCTTCGGGCGGCGAAAAAGAAAAAGCCCTGCGGCTGCTCGCGCTCCTGACACTGCTTAACGAAAAGAACGAACAGAAAATTGCCGGAGAGAGGCATATAAAAAATCGGACAGTTTCCCTTGACGAGCCCGAGGCCCGTCCGATAAAAAAAGGGAAAAAACATCCTGACTGCGAATTCGGAACAACTCTTCAGATGTCGTTCAATCGTCAGGGATTTATGGTCACGGTGGAAAATTTCATCGGAAAACCTGATGACAGCACTCTCTGGCCCGCGACATCCGAACTCTTTATAAAAAGGATGGGAGAGATTCCCGAATTCGCAATCGGAGATCAGGGATACCGGAGCGTCGCAAATCTGAGCATACCCGGAGGAACAGAGCATATTTTTCTCGGCAGAAGCTCCGATGTTGCCGAAGAAAAAAAGGATTTTTGCCGGAAAGCCCGTTCCGCCACGGAAGGATTCATCGCCGTTGCAAAAAATATCAGGGGCTTCGGCCGCAGTCTTTACCGGGGCTTCGGCGGAGACCGGATATGGTCTCTTCTGTGTCAGACCGCCTGCAATCTTAAAAAATTCCTTCAGCTTTATTTCACTGATGAAATAGGAGATGAGAGCCTTAAAACGCTCGGTCTTGCATGATTTCATATTTTTTTTCGGAAAGCTGTCTTTTATTCCGCTCCGGAATCCGCTATTCCGGGGAAGGGATATCCCTGTCCGAAAAATCGGATTTGCGGCATGCTTTTTCGAAAATTTTGTAAAAACCATTAAAAAAAACCTCTGGCCGGAAATCTGAGCCCCCGAACCGGAAGCATATCAGGGTAGCGGGTAATCTGTTCAGAGAAAAATTCAGCAGATACTAATTACCGGATTGTCTATAAATTGCAGGGAGAAAAAGTATTTATTGTGGCAGTGACGCACGGAAGTGTGGATATCACCAGAAAGTCGAAAAGAGAACGCTGGGAAATAGGCTGAAGCGAAGGTTGTCACACTGAATCTGCATGGATTAAAAATAAGAAAAGGGATGGTGTTCTGATTCTGGATATACCCTGATATTCACTTTATTGATTCAGATGGTTATAAAGTTTATATCCAGTTTTAGAACACAACCCTAATTTTCAAGCCGGATTCCGATTTGAAGTGAGAAATAAAAAAACTCTGATTCCGTTATATTGAAAAGATAATGCAGTGAGGACAACGCGTCCCCACCTGACTGATTTGACATAATTTGTTTGAACACCTGAATCTGAAAAGGCGAGAAATGATTACCATCAGCGTTAAAAAAGGCTACAAATTAAGTATTGAGGGAGTACCCTCATCTGAGTCGGAGGAACTGGCAAAACCGGCGAGCGTGGCGGTTTTGCCGGAACGGATTCCGTTTATAAAGCCGCGTCTGCTGGTCCAAACTGGGGACAGAGTGAAAATCGGTTCTGTCCTTTTTGAAGACAAGCGGAATCCTGATATTAAATTCCTGTCCCCGGGCGGGGGAGAAATTGCGGATATCCGTTTCGGTCCACGCCGGGTTATCAAAGAAATTGTGATCAGAACGGATGACGAGGAAGCATCCGAAGAATTTGAGGTCATCCCTGAAAACGATCTTAAAAACATTGAACGGGAGAAACTGATAAAAACCATTCTGGACGGCGGATTATGGCCCCTGATAAGGGGATTTCCTTTTCGGGACATTGCCGCTCCGGATGATATCCCACCGGCCATATTTGTTTCCCTGGGGGCCAGTGAGCCGTTTCAGCCTGATCCCGAGGTCTGGCTGAAAGGAAAAAAGGAGTTATTTGAATATGGTATCCATATTCTGCAACGTCTGGGGCAGAAGGTCCACGTCTGCGTTTCCCGTGACAGTCCGTTTGTTCTGAAAGAATTTAAGTCGCTTATCACTCACATATACAAAGGCGTTTATCCGGCCGATGATCCCGGAGTGTTGCTTTATCATACCAAAAAGGAGCCTTTGGAAAACCAGTCATGGTATGTCAGCGCCCAGGATGTCCTGCTTTTGGCGCAATTGCTGAAGACCGGAAAGTATCCCATTGAAAGAACGGTTGTGCTTGCAGGAAGTTCGGCAACAGAGAAAAAACATATCCGAACCCGTCTGGGGGTTCCGCTGGGGCATCTTGCCGATGCGTCCCCTGAAAATAACGGAACCCGATATGTTGTGGGCGGAATTTTCAGGGGATATACCGCCTCAGAATCATCCCATATGGGATTTTACGAAACTTCTCTGACCTTGCTCCCCGAAGGCAAAGAAAAGGAGATGTTCGGATTTATAAGGCCCGGGTTTCGCAAACCAAGTTATTCCAGAACATTTTTGTCCTCCCTGAATCCGTCTGCCCTTGCCATGGACTGCAACCTCCGCGGAGATGTGCGGGCCTGTATTAACTGCGGAAGCTGTGCCAAAGTGTGTCCTGTGGATATTCTGCCCCAGTTTACCATGAAATGTGTACTCGCGGATGAGGTTGAAGAAGCCTTGGAACATGGCCTGCTGGATTGCGTGGAATGCGGACTTTGCACCTATGTCTGCCCTTCCAAAATAGAACTTTGTACCACTCTGAAAGACGCTAAGGCAGCCTATTATATTGAGAAGTGAGAATTTGGAAGCGGGAAGTAAAATCCCATTTCTCACTTTCCCGAATCTCTGTCAGTTTTTACAAACGTGCCCAAAAACTTGTCGGTTTGAGGTTTTATAATGAAAATAATAAAAAACATTTTCGATTCTCAGCGGAAGCATTTTGACAAACGCGGAAAATGGGAAAAATTCTACCCTGTTTTTGAAGCCACGGAAACCTTTTTCTTTATCCCGGATCATGTGACCCAAAAAGGCCCGCATGTGCGTGACAGTCTCGATGTGAAGCGGTTTATGAGCTTTGTGATCCTTGCGCTCATGCCGCCGCTCTTTTTCGGTATTTATAACACCGGGTATCAGTCCAACCTTGTCTCCGGGCTTCCTCTTGATTTTTTTACGGTATTTTCAAAAGGGCTTTCCATTGTCCTGCCGCTGATTATCGTGTCTTATGCAGTGGGCTTTTTCTGGGAATTTCTCTTTGCCATTATCCGAAAACATCCCATCAGCGAGGGGCTGCTGGTCACAGGGCTTTTGTTCCCGCTCACGCTTCCTCCCACCATTCCGCTGTGGCAGGCTGCTGCGGGGATTTCCTTCGGCGTTGTGATCGGCAAGGAAATTTTTGGCGGAACCGGGAGAAATTTTCTGAATCCCGCATTAACCGGAAGAGCCTTTATTTTCTTTGCATATCCCGGGAAGATGTCCGGTGACAGTGTGTGGACAGTCATGAGCAGCGTGAAAACCAGTGCGGTTGACACATTCAGCGGTGCCACGCCTCTGGCAATTGCTTCGATTACAGAAACCTATGGAAATATAGAGGCATCTCTGTCAAAAGCAGGTTTTACTTTTTCAACGCTTTTTTGGGGAAATCATACCGGGAGTATCGGCGAGACGTCCTCATTTTTATGTCTTATCGGAGCGATGATCCTGATCGTTGTGGGCGTTGCAAGCTATAAGATCATTATCGGCGGGGTACTGGGGGCTCTGATTACCGGAGGGCTTCTGAATCTCATTGCCACGGAAGCCTCTATGCCCTGGCTTTCGCTGAATCCGTTTTATCATCTTGTGATGGGCGGATTTGCCTTCGGCATAGCGTATATGGCGACTGATCCGGTTTCTGCACCGGGAATGGAAACAGCAAAATGGGTCTATGGATTTGCCATTGGCGCATTGACAATTTTAATCCGTGTGTTTAATCCCGCGTATCCCGAAGGAGTCATGCTGTCAATTCTTTTCATGAATCTCTTTGCCCCGCTGCTGGATCATTTTGAAATAAAAGTCAGACTCAGAAGGAGGATAGCAAATGTCTAGTTATTTGAAATCATTTGTGTTTGCAGCCATTATGTGCTTTGTGTGCAGCATTCTCCTCACAGCCGCGTCATCCGGGCTGAAGGAGTTTCAGCAGAAAAATATCGCGCTGGACAAACAGAAAAATGTGCTGAAGTCCGTGGGACTGATACAGGAGGAACAGCAGTATTCGCCTGAACAGATTGAAACAGTGTATGCTGAGAATATCAGGACCCTATGGATTAACGGAGAGGGGAAGATCATTGGGGAAAAAGAAAGAGGTCCGAAGGATCTGCAAGTTTATCTGAATGTCAGGAAAGAGCAAGTGGAATCCTATATTATTCCCATAGAAACCAGGGGGCTGTGGGGAAAAATTTTCGGATATCTGGCCATAAAAAATGACGGATCAACCATTTCAGGCTTTACGGTTTACAAACATTCCGAGACCCCCGGGCTGGGCGGAGAGATCGAAAAAGGCTGGTTTCGGAAAAATTTTGAAGGCAAAAAAATCATTGACAGTGCCGGGGGACTTGTTTCGGTCTCTGTTGCAAAAGGGGCTGTGAGCGAGGTGGTTCCCAAGGAAAAGCACCCTCATTTTGTTGACGGCATCAGCGGGGCCACGCTGACTGGAAAATTTCTTTCCACGGGACTGAAGGAGATTCTGCTTGAGTATGAACCCGTGTCTGTCCGATTCAGAAAAAACAGGGAACTCAAGACTGAGGGGTGAAATATGAAGGTGTTAGGTGTTAGGTGTTAGGTGTTAGGAAAAACTATGGGACTTTCATATTTCTAAGAGCGTGTTCGATGTCAGACCTCCGAGGTTTTCAACACCTCGGAGGTCTTCACTTTTCAAAACTTATTTGGCCGGATATCAGGCCAATTTTTTCAAAACCTCTTTAAGCTCCCTGACAGCACTGGCTGATTTTTCAAGCGCTGCTTTTTCATCATCCGTAAGCTTAATTTCGATGATGTCTTCCGCGCCCTTTGTCCCCAGCTTCACAGGCACACCAATGAAAAGATCATTAAATCCGTATTCCCCTTCAAGATAGGCCGCGCAGGGGAGAATTTTTTTCTTATCTTTCAGAATGGACTCAGCCATTTCCACTGCGGCTGACGCGGGCGCGTAATAAGCGCTTCCAGTTTTCAAAAGACTGACGATCTCCGCTCCGCCGTTTGCGGTTCTTTCAACCAGGGCGTCAATGCGGTCCTTGGGCATGAGTTCCGTGATGGGGATGCCTGCCACGGTGGAATACCGGGGCAGCGGAACCATGGTGTCACCATGGCCCCCGAGGACAAACGCGTGGGTATTTTCAACAGAAACATCAAGCTCCATGGCTATGAAGGCCCTGAACCGGGCAGAGTCCAGCACGCCGGCCATTCCGATGACCCTGTTTTTGGGGAAACCGCTGGCTTCATATGCAACATGACACATGGCATCCAGCGGGTTGCTGACGATGATAAGAACAGCATCCGGAGAGAGCTTGGCAATGTGTTGTGTAACATCTTTCATAATTTTGGCATTGGTGCTGATCAGATCATCACGGCTCATCCCTGGTTTTCTGGGAATTCCTGCTGTGATGATCACAATATCAGAATGTTCCGATGCTTCATATCCGTTTGTTCCCGTAAGGTGCGCATCATGTTTTTCAATGGGTGCGGCTTCCGTAAGATCAAGGGCCTTTCCCTGGGGAACCCCTTCAACAATATCTATCAGGACCACATCACATAATTCTTTTTCTGCCAGTCTCTGGGCGGCAGTGGCTCCCACATTACCCGCTCCGACAACGGTCACTTTTTTGTCCATGACTTTCTCCTTAAGATGGATTTAAAATAAAATAATTCTGTTAAAAGCGGCTGATTCCTTAAAAAATCGGATTTTGCCTGAGAAATTTGCCAGACAATTAAAAAAGTTAATAATTTTTTGATAGCATAAATTCTGCCATTGTCAATAAATTTAAAAAAGATTTGGCTGTGTTCAGCATCATCCGATCAGAAATTTTGAGCTTTTTATAAACGGGCATGAGCTGCCGGTCACAACGAACGATGAAAGTTTTAGCATTTTTCCTGACACTTAACACTTAACACTTAACACCTGACACTTAACACCTGACACCTCTGACAGACAGGATGAAAATTTTTCAATCTGATGCTTAAATACTGTTTCCACCCCATTGACTTATCCCCTCTTTTTATGACACAAAACATCTGAACCTGCATTTTCGAATTTACCAAACTTTTAAAATTTGGGGAAACCCGATTATCAATATGGAAAACCTGATATTGACATCATAACAAAAATATAGGATAAATATATAGTTTATACACTGAGAAGTTCGTTGGTAATGAATGATCACTTATCAGCCATTGCCTGATAAGGCTGTGAGGTTGCCAGATGGAGGATGTGAAAAAAAAGATTAAATCATTTTTACAGGAGGCGGAGCTTTATCAATCCCAGGGCTTATTAAATGAAGCAAAGGAAAGATATGTGCGCGCTGGCCAACTGGTTAAAAAAAATGAAAATTTGATAAAGAATAAAAATCTGTTAAAGGTTATTTCAAAAAAAATTCATGTTCTGAAAGAAAAAATAGACAGAATTGAAAGCGGACCGATATCAGTTGAAATGCCGAAACAGATTCAGGATATCATTAAACATAAATTTTCTTTTTCAAAAAATGATGACGCGGGCGCGCTTGAAGGCGCTATTGCGCTGGCCAAATTCGGCCAGTTTGAGGCGGCGCTGAACGAATTCGATGAATTAATAAAAACAGCTTCCATAAGTGTTGAGGCCGCAAAAAACATCATCAGATGTCACAAAGCCCTGGATTCATTAGATGAAGCAGCTAACCGTTATAAGGAATGGCTTTCGGAAAATTTTTTTACTCCGGCCCAGCTGAATAAACTGCGTGTCTTTCTCCAGGGCATTCTTGACAGCCAGGGGGTTGATATAAAGCTTCCGAAAAAAGATATCATAACCTCTCCGTCATTAGAAACACTCATGGATACTGAAGTGTCTGAAACAGAGGCGGTTGAAACAGTGATACCTGAAAAAATCGTTGAGCAGGAGATTAATGATGAAGATATTATTGATATCAGTTCCGTAGGAATCACATTTACCGAGGGACCCAAAAAAGGGGAAACAATTGAATATGATGTAAGTTTTCAGGCGGGAAGCATAATCAACCTTTTAATTTCGGGCGATGACAAGGAACTTGTTGAAAACCTGAGAACCGGTGTTGTACTGAATGAAGTTCAATTTTATTCTCCCATAGCCATGTTTAATGGCAAAGCTGTTGTTTCTTCAAAATCAGAAATCGAATCAGGACCCAAGCAGGGGTATTATAGTCTGGATATAAAGGTTACAAGCATACTATAGCTGATAGCTGGCAGCCTGATTTTCATCCTGATCTCGGCTCCTTTCGGAGCGGACAGGGAATATTAACCATTTAATAGCTGCCAGTGAGCAGCTGTGAGCCAGGAGCTGCGGGCGTTGGAATATGGCGAATATTAATTTGAAAAACCGGGAGATAGAGTGCAAGATCGTCTATTACGGACCAGGAAGATGCGGAAAGACAACAAATCTTGAGTATATTTTTAAGACCTTCAGAAAACAGGCTATCGGAGAGATGGTTTCAGCGAACACAGAAGGTGACCGAACCCTTTTTTTTGACTTTCTCCCTCTGGGAATCGGCAAAATAAAAGGCTATGATGTACGGCTTCAGTTATATACTGTTCCGGGGCAGGTAAAATACAGTGCCACCAGAAAAATGGTTTTAAGGGAAGTTGACGGTGTTGCTTTTGTTGCCGATTCAATAAAAGTCCGGCGCAAAGCAAACGTGGAGTCATTAAAGGATCTCCATCAGAACCTGAAAGAATATGGCCTCAGCATTACCAAAATTCCTCTTGTGATTCAGTATAACAAGCGGGACCTTGCCAAACAGGGCATCCCTCTCCTGCCTGTTCAGCAGATGGAAAGAGATTTGAATCGTCAGCTCAAGGTTCCTTCTTTTTCAGCCAGTGCCATCAACGGTGACGGTGTGGGAGCAACTTTAAAAGCCTGTATAAAGCTGACGTTGCAGTCCATGAGAAAGCAGTTGGGATGGTAGCGAAACTTAATTATGAACACCGGAAAAAAGGATTAAATTTATTTCAACATGGATAGCAAAGTTGTTCTCAGAGGCAATTTGGATTTTCTCGGCCTGGGTGACCTTTTGCAGCTCATCGGTTCAAACGGCGGGACCGGGATTTTGCGCATCATAAGCAAATACGCTCCGGAACCAGGTCAGGTATTTTTCGTAAAAGGCAATATTGTAAACGCCTCAAATGCCTTGTTAAAGGGCAAAAAAAGCGCCGGCCTTGATGCTGCCTACTCTCTTTTCGGATGGCTCGAAGGTGAGTTTGAATTCAGCCAGGAAG
This sequence comes from Desulfonema magnum, assembly GCF_017377395.1. GTDB lineage: Bacteria > Desulfobacterota > Desulfobacteria > Desulfobacterales > 4be13 > Desulfonema_C > Desulfonema_C magnum. Next base: position 4,712,752 of record NZ_CP061800.1, read on the forward strand.
ATGTCCAAATTAAGAAAAACATTTCAACGAACCGGATGGAAATTATTTTAGACGGTCTGAGGATGGTGGACGAAGGGGTTGTCCCCATTCTGGGGGCCGTGTCTTTTGAAAAAAAATCATCTGATGCTTCTGATAAGGGAAGAAGCATCCCCATTGTCAAAGGATCACTTGTTGATTACCTCTATGTGGTTGATGAAGAAGAATTTCGCAAGGGACAGACCATTGTCAAGGAAAACAGCTGCGGGAGCTGGATATGGGTGATACTGGAAGGGGTTGTTGATATTATTAAAGAAACCTCACAGGGTCCCCTGACTATGCTGAAAATCGCTGACGGGGCCTTTATCGGAGGGCTGTCTTCGTTTTCATTTGACAGCCCCCTTCGCAGTTCCACGGCTGTCGCGGCAAGTGATGTGATACTGGGGGTGATGGATGCCCAGCGACTTGCCAATGATTATTCCGAAAGGCACCCTGATTTCAGGGACTTTGCCATGAGCCTTGACAGAAGACTGAAAGAGGTGACAGACCGGACCGTTGAAATCTATCTGAAAAAAAATAAATTTAAAGAATTTACACAGGATAAAAAACCATTTAAGGAAAAAGGTGAAAAACTTTTTACAATCAGACAAGGCCAGGCCTCTGTTATTCGGAAAATAAAAGAAGGATATGTGCCGTTGGCAAATCTCGGAGAGGGGGATTTTGTGGGACATGTGCCATTTTTTGATATTGGTCATGAACCTGGTTCCGCATCTGTTTTTGTATCAGATGACTTTGAAGTCAGTGAGTTGGATATTAGCTGGCTTCAGGAAGAATATGGTCTGCTCTCCCCTGCGTTAAAAAATCTGATCGAAAATATCGCAACCTGTATATCTATCACTACGAGTGCCGCAGTTAGTTTTCAGAAAAAAAATGTTCAGAAAAAATAATTACGTTGAACTAAGGATATGGGGATAAGTCTCCGATTCCTAACCCGGATAAGCCAGAACGAGAAAGGTTTAAAAAGAGTTGTTGCAAAACAAGGCCCCCGATTTAAGGTTATTTTCATAACAACGCGGTGTGTTAATTTTTAAAAGATATGGGTGAAAATAATTTTTAAACTGCACCTGTCGCCTTACTCCGTAACAACTCCTGAAGTTTGACGTTTGCCTGTATTTTTTTGATCCCTTGATATTCAAAGGCTCATTTAAAGATGGAAAAAATTTTTGACAATAAAAACAAAATATTATAGGTGCTAAAGTGAAAAACACGGATATCACAGAAAAGAGAAGACACATCAGAATTGATTCACTCAACCTGTCACACATATGGGTTGATGAAATGGGCGAAGGCATCGGCAGAACTTTGAATGTATCTGAATCCGGAATCCTTCTGGAAACCTATTTTTATCCTGGTTTGGAAGAGTTTCTGATCCTGACAATTGCTTTTGAAGATAAACTTCTTGAAATTAAAGGAAAAGTTGTTCATTACAAAAGCAGAGAGGGCGGGAGATTTGAAACCGGTATTGAGTTTCTTGAAACGGACGACTCAGCAGTTCGGTTTTTAAAAAAATTTATAAAAAGATTCAGGGAGCGAACAGTGTTTGAAAGTGATTTTAAGGAATTGAACCTCGTAAAAAGAGGCAAAGTAAGAGATATCTATGATCTGGGTGACAGCCTTTTAATGGTTGCCACGGACAGAATTTCGGCATTTGATGTGATTATGCCGAATCCCATACCTGAAAAGGGGAAAATTCTGACGCAGATTTCCCTGTTTTGGTTTGAAATTATGAAACCGCTGGTCGGTAACCACGTGATTTCCGGCAATGCGGATGACTATCCTGATGTGTGCAGGCCCTATGCAGATATGCTCAGAGAAAGGAGCATGCTGGTAAAAAAAGCAGAGCCTCTTCCCATTGAATGTGTTGTCAGGGGCTATATATCCGGGTCCGGGTGGAAGTCTTATCAGGAATCCGGAACAGTATGCGGTATCAAATTACCTGATGGCTTAAAAGAATCCGACAAACTTCCCGAACCGATCTTTACGCCTTCGACAAAGGAAGAAGTGGGGACCCATGATATCAACATAGATTTTGAAGAGACTGTCAGAAAAATCGGCAAACCCCTTGCGGAAAAAGTAAAATCGCTGAGTCTTGAAATCTACAATAAAGGGGCTGAAGTGGCAGACAAACAGGGCATCATCATCGCAGATACAAAGTTTGAGTTCGGACTTGTGGGAGACGAGGTTATTCTCATTGATGAAATCCTGACTCCGGATTCATCCAGGTTCTGGCCCAAAGCGTCCTATAAACCCGGAGGAGCCCAGAAGAGTTTTGACAAGCAATATGTCAGGGATTATCTGATTTCCATAAACTGGAACAAAGAACCTCCTGCCCCTTCGCTTCCGGAAGATGTGGTCGAAAATACCAGAAAAAAATATTTGGAAGCTTTGAGAAACTTGAAAGCTTGAAACTTGAAACTCGAAACTTGAAACTTGAAACTTGAAACTTGAAACTTGAAACTTGAAACTTGAAACTTGAAACTTGAAACTTGAAACTTGAAACTCGAAACTTGAAACTCGAAACTTGAAACTCGAAACTTGAAACTCGAAACTTGAAACTTGAAACTTGAAACTTGAAACTTGAAACTCGAAACTTGAAACTCAATGCCTGATTATCCAATTTCTAATTTCCATTTTCCAATTTTCACAGTCAGTCTGTCCTGTGTTGATTTGGAAGACTGTACTTATCAGATTACCACTGAAACCAGTGTTGATGATCTTAGTTGTTCAATTGAAAGCGTGGGGCTGATGTGCCCGCCATTGTTAATAAATCAGAGGCCGGAGACTGGGAATTCAAACGTCGGACGTGCAGATTTCGAACACTGTCCGCAGCCCGGGGGGTTCACTATTGTGTCCGGTTTCCGTCGGATTGCGGCGTGTCATTGTCTCGGATGGTCCGATATTGAAGCAAGAATTCTGAATGCCGATACTCAGAAACTCGATTGTGTGAAATTCGCAATAACGGAGAACGCGTTTCAAAGACCCCTGAATCTGATTGAAATGTCCAGAGCGGTTTATATGCTTTCCGTTTTTTTCAAAGAGGATAAGAAACTGGCTGAAGCCGCGTCTGCCATTGGTGTGTTGGCAAATCCGTCTCTTGTCAAAAAATTAAAAGCGGTCTGTCTTCTTCCCGGGGCCATTCAGGACAATGTACTTTCTGATACCATTTCTTTGTCCATGGCATTGGAGCTTGGCAGGCTTGAGGCAGATGCGGGTGTTGCATTTGCAGGGCTTTTTGAGACCCTTAAACTGAGTCTGAACAAGCAGAGAGAAATTATCACACGGGTCAGGGAAATTGCGCTTCGTGAGGATATTTCAATCCTGGATGTGATTATGGGAGATGATTTCCAGGAAATTTTAAACAATGAGGACCTTGATCGGAATCAGAAAGCCCGGGATATAAGATTTTATTTAAAACAGCGGCGGTTCCCTGCCATAACAAGGACCGAGACAGCGTTTGAGGCGCTTGTGAAAGAATTAAACCTCGGAAAGAATGTCAGTCTGAGGCCGCCCAGGGATTTTGAAGGTACTGTTTACAATTTGAATCTGAGTTTTAAAGATTTGACGGAACTGAAGGCGTGCGGGGTGTCAGTTGAGAAGATCATTCAAAATCCTGCTTTTGACCGATGGTTAAAGGGAACAGATAACGATTCATGTGTGAAGATATAGTTATTAATTGGGTCTGAACTGTTCCGGTCCGATGCTTTCAGTTTTTTTCAATAAGTGAGCGGCAGAGAAACCCGGCTTTTTTCTGCAAAGAAGAGAGCGTCTTCCCGGAAAAACCCGGGTTTCTTTTTCGGGCAAATATTGTGAGCGGCGGAGAAACCCGGCTTTTTCCTGCAAAGAAGAGAGCGTCTTCCCGGAAAAACCCGGGTTTCTTTTTCGGGCAAATATTGTGAGCGGCGGAGAAACCCGGCTTTTTCCTGCAAAGGAGAGATCGTCTTCCCGGGAAAAGCCGGGTTTCTTTTTCGGGCAAATATTGTGAGCGGCAGAGAAACCCGGCTTTTTCCTGCGAAGAAGAGAGCGTCTTCCCGGAAAAACCCGGGTTTCTTTTTCGGGCAAATATTGTGAGCGGCGGAGAAACCCGGCTTTTTCCTGCGAAGAAGAGAGCGTCTTCCCGGAAAAACCCGGGTTTCTTTTTCGGGCAAATATTGTGAGCGGCGGAGAAACCCGGCTTTTTCCTGCGAAGAAGAGAGCGTCTTCCCGGAAAAACCCGGGTTTCTTTTTCGGGCAAATATTGTGAGCGGCGGAGAAACCCGGCTTTTTTCTGCAAAGAAGAGAGCGTCTTCCCGGAGAAACCCGGGTTTCTTTTTCGGGCAAATATTGTGAGCGGCGGAGAAACCCGGCTTTTTTCTGCGAAGAAGAGAGCGTCTTCCCGGAAAAAGCCGGGGTTTTTTTTCGGACAAATATCAAATTACTTGACCGCTGATTTTCCTGTGGCTTCGGCAATAAGACGTTCACTGAGAGCTTTGTCTTGTCTGGGATTAAGAAGCATCCCGTCAATGGCCGGGATCAGATCAGACACAACAAGCCATTCATCCGGCTTTAATCCGGCTTTAATGGCGTAAAAATTCGTTTGCGGAAAATCAACAGTGACTTTTTTTCTCTTCAGACGATTTTCCGAATTTGCCACATACACATGTCCCTCATGAAGGGCAGATCGCGGAATAATAACGAGTTTCGGAATTGGCCGACCTCTCAGTTCAACTTCGCAGAACATATTGCGAACCAGGGGAGGGCGGACACCAAAAATAATTTTTTTATAAGAATCCTCCACAGAAACAATAACCCCGACTGTTCGAGTCTGCGGATCAATTGTCGCATCAATCCGGGAAACCTCCGCTTTCCAGTCCGCGTACATATCGCCGGTCCGAAGCCTCACAAATGCGGATAAGCCTAAGACTTCCGATATATCCGAAGTGGTTAAGGCAGAAAATGACGGCGGCTGATCCGCGGATTTAAACAAGTTACGCATTTTATCCATAGGAATCTGAGCCGTAATTTCAGATGTCCTGGTTCCGTCAGCAGTGGCAATGACCTGACCTTTCTGAACAAACTGGGTCACTTCAACCTTTACATCGGTAATACGGCAGTTAAACGGCGATCTGATCGTGGTATATTCAAGATCAAGCCTGGCATCTTTAAGCTTCACTTGGTTTAGCGCAAGATTTGCCCTGAGGGCTTTTCGATTCGCGGGAATGAGATTCACTGAGTTTTTCAGGTTTTGAATTCTGGTCAGATGGGCATAATAGTTCACTTTTTCCTGATCGTATTGGGAAGCTGAAATGGTCTTCTTTTCAAAGAGCTGTTTTCGACGATTCAGTTCTTTTTTGCTGAGTGACAGTGATTTTTCTTCAATCTCCAGCAAGGTTTTATAATTTTGTTCTTTGGAGTCAAGTTCTGCAAGTTGTGCTTTTATGCTCTGGATGCTGGCTTCCATCTGAGCAATGGCTAAATGATATTTTGCAGGATCAATACGGATCAGCACGGCCCCTTCTTTGCAAAGCGATCCTTTTTTGAACACGGGGCTGACTTCTGTAATCTTGCCGCTGACTTGTGCAACTGCCTGCCATGCCTGTCCGGGTAACACATAACCATAGCCGATGGCCCTTGGAATGACATCAGCCGTCTGTGCCTGTATCACTCGGACGGTACGGGCTTTTTCCTTCAACTCTGAATGTTCAGGTCCCTTGCGTGCGCGCACCAGCCCCGACACAATGACAACGGAGATGATTATCGGAATGATAATGAGAATGCGCCTGAACATATCTTTTGAAATTATTTTGCGTCTCATAACAAAGACTCCTCGAACTTAAATTAATATCCCCCTGTCCTCTTTCAAAGGGGGAAAGGCCATAATGATAATCCGATCTCTGTTTCTCATTTGAAGGAAAAAACAGGGATATTTTTGATATTATTCGATAGTCATTTTTTTTGACTCGGTTCGGACAAAAAAACTTGATTATCGAGTATTGATTATTTTTTTTAGAAAGGCGGGTTATGTTGCGCCCCTGTTCTGCAAACAGATATGAATGTCGCGAGTTTTCCGAAACCTCAGAATTGGGGATATGGCTCCGGCGGAACAAATTCAAATCCAAAGCGATATCTCCCGTTGGAAAGTCGTTTCACCCATATAAGATGTGCCCGATGCTGATGCAATTCATCTTCAAGTTCAAATTGCATTTCAAAAGGCAAATCTTCGCACAACTCGAAGCATATCCCTCCCTCGGAAATATTAATTCCCTTTGCCCTGATGATATCAAAATCAGCTATAAATTCAATATCAGCATGGAGTCTTCTCCTCGGCGGACGGGTGATTGGCTTGTTCGAATTTTTATTCTCATCAGATTCCAATTGGATGATCTTTGATTCAAGTTCGGCCATCTGATGACGCATGAGTTCCAATTGTTCAATAAGCTCTGTTTTTGTTTTTTGATAAATTTCCATAGGAAAGCTTCTTTCTGATTAGCCCAGCAGATTATCCATTGCCATCATAATTACAAATCCGATCATAACGCCGAACGTCGCCAGGCGTGATTTTCCTTTTGAATGGGTTTCCGGAATGATTTCATCACTGATCACAAAAAGCATGGCCCCTGCGGCAAAAGCCAGCCCCAACGGTAAGACAGGATGAAAAAGAGTTACAGCGGTCACACCTAACAGACCCCCGACCGGCTCCACCAGTCCCGTCAGCGTAGCAATGCCAATGGCCTGCCATCGGCTGTAACCCAGCCCTATAAGCGGCAATGCCACTGCCAGACCTTCGGGCATGTTCTGGAGTCCTATTCCCACGGCCAGACTGGTTCCCGCGTTAATATCACCGCTGCCAAATCCCACACCGACAGCCAACCCTTCGGGAAAATTATGAATCGTAATGGCAATAACAAACAGCCAGATTTTTTTCAATGAACTGGCAGGGCCTTCATGTCCCATAAGAAAATGCTCATGGGGCAGCCAGTTGTCAATTCGATCTAAGCAAACCGCTCCGAGCAGCATTCCGAATACAACAATATAAACCCCGTTGCCAGGCCATATCAGGTCGCCATGTTCGATACCGGGGACAATCAAAGAAAATGAAGTTGCCGCAAGCATGACGCCGGCCGCTCCGCCAAGCATGGTATTCAGTATCTTATCCGGAACATTTTTAAAAAACAATGCTGGTAATGCACCGACGCCGGTGGCAATGCCGGCCAGTGTGCTGGCTATAAGTCCGATTATTATCACATCCATCTTTTGAAATCCTCCTGATCCTGGATTAGGAAAAAGCCCTGCATATCTCGTTCCCACGGTTCGCGTGGGAAAGCAGGACCTGACGCTTTGCGTCCGGCCACGGCGGATTCCGGAATGCAAAGCGTCTCCGGGGTGTTTCCACACGAACCATGGGAATGAGAATTTGCCGGGGGCCTGTGCAGAAATCTCAATCTGGTGATAACTATAGATTTTAAAAAAATTTGTTAGTCCGGAGTGCCAAACTTTCAGTTTGGCAATATTTTCGAAGCCCGGAAAACGGACGCTTCCGCCAAACTGCAAGTTTGGCACTCCGGACACTTTTTTTCTTAAAGCCTATAAAAGATTATCCTACCATATATGTCCCTGTTCCGGCAGCGATCAGCAGGTCTTTGTCATTACGAAATTCGGTGCGTGTGACAGCCACTTTATTCCCTGTCCGCAAAATCGAAGCGTTTGTGAGAAAATATTTCCCCCTGCCACCTCTGAGATAATCAACCCGCAGGTCAATAGTCCCCACTCTTGTAAGCCGTGCGATTATCTCGTCTGAAGATCGTCCCTCCATTTTTTTCAGTATTCCCATCGAGGCCATCATCCCTCCGGTCAGGTCTATGACTGCTGATATTACGCCACCATGCAAAATCCCTTTTGCAAAATTTCCTATAAAATCCTCTTTCATATTAATTCTTACACAAACACCGTCCGCCTCCAAAGAGACGACCTGTATGCCAAGATGTTTGTTAAACGGCAGCTTGTCTTCATATACTTCACGAAGTACGTTTAATAAATTGGAAAAATCTGCTTTTTTATCGGACATAACTGTAGTTCCTTATTTTTTTGGGGGGTGTTAGGTGTTTGGTGTTAGGTGTTTGGTATCTTCGGCTTTGTTTCTCTTAACACCTAACACCTAACACTTAACACCTAATTCTCTTTTTTCTTCAATTTAACAGCGGTTCCATACGCGAGCAGCTCTGCTGATCCCTGCATCACGGATGAAGTCATAAGGCGTAAACATACAATTCCGTCAGCCCCTTTGTTTTTTGCCTGGGAGATCATTCTGTCAATGGCCTGCTCCCGGGATTCTGCCAGCATTTTTGTATATTCGCTAATCTCGCCGCCGATAAGTGTCCGTAACCCGGCAAGAATATCTTTCCCCACATGCCTCGCCCGGATGGTATTGCCTTTTACAACGCCCAATGTCTCAATGATTTCATACTCACCAAACTGATCCTGAGTTGTCATTAACATCTTCGCCCCTTATTTCTCAACATTTTTTGAATAATAATCATCCTCTTTATTCTCCAATCTGTCCTTTACGACTTTCGCAAAGAGAAGGCCCACACCGATGATGGCGAGTAAGCCGATGAGTCCGAAGGGAAAAGCGGCAATCATTCCGACCAGCATTCCGATGAGATAAATACCGGCCACAATCAACAGCAGGATATAACCGATTTTTTCCATTATGATATGCCTTTGAGATTGGTTGTCAGTTGTCAGCTAATTTTATGTTTTCTCACTTTTTCAAATTGCCGAAAAAATACATCCGAATAATCAATGACCTGAAATGTGTTGATCTCTTCATTTCGAGCCAATATTTTAACATTCTCTTTTGGTGTCGAGGCAATAATATGAGATGAATGTGTTGCAACGATAACCTGGTTATTTTCACCGATATTCTCATATATCTTCAGAATTTTTTGCTGCCAGGCCGGATGAAGCGAATTCTCCGGCTCGTCCACCAAAATAACGGAATTATTGACCTCAAACATCTTTAATGCCATGATGCGGAAAAAAAGTTGTTTCTCACCGGAAGACAGCCCATTTATGTCAAATTCTTTCCCAGTCTTATTTTTGAAAATGGGCATACGTGATCCATCTTTTTTTAATCCCACGAGTTTTGATTCCAAGTCCAATTTTTCAAATATGGAATTGATATCATCACAGGCTTTTCTGATGGACTCTCTGGGAGGAATATCTTCATTCTCATATACTTTTTTATCAATAAGGGTTCCAAAATAATCAGGAATAAATTTTGCAATATTCTCATCAACCTCATTAAAAAAATGATAGACATATTTATAAGGTCTGGCTGTTATTTGTATCCGATCAAAATTGATCTCCGAAGGCAGATAGATAAGCTTGGGCAACTGATGAAGATTATTTTGTTCTGATTTATCATGCAGAGGATTTTCCGCATACGTCTCAAAAACATTAGTGATATTTTCTCTGTATCCGCTCTCAGGGGTGAGTCTGAATTTCTGTATAGTTTCATTTTCAAAGGATGTAAAAAAAGGGACAATATATTCAGAAGTATCCGAGTCAAGATAGAATTTTTCTCCTAATTCGGGTATGGCCAATCCCTTAAAAGATTCTTTTAAATAAGGTCTTACGATTCCTTTTTTAAGCAGTCCTTTCATACAATTAAGAATCGTTGTTTTGCCTGACCCGTTAATTCCGGCCAATACTATCGTATCTGAAGGATTTTCCTCCGGATCAGTGAAATCTATATCAATTGTTCCAAAAAGAGGATGATCTGTTAAATGAAGTCTTGCGATTTTCATAAGCCAAGTCGTATTTTTAATGTATAGAAAACGATAAAAATGAAAGAATCAGCAGCTCAAAAAAGTTTCTAATACAGCAACTTGTAAATTCGTCCCCCCCTGTTTTAAGGATAACTCCTTTAAATTATTAAGAGCCGGAGGGGGACGGATTTATAAGTTGTTGTACTAGTTCAGCGTTCAGACGGCTGTCACATAGATAGGTGTTTGTTTTTAGCAAAGTTCCCTGTTCTCCTGATATTGTGACATTTGAGCGAGTGATGCGGATTCCCTGAGTGAGAATGTATGTTCCGGCTTTTGATGCTGACCGTTCCGAGTGCGGCCGGTAACGACTCAATGGATTTCTGAATGCCCTGAACATCAGAGACATCTCTGACACCGGCAGTCACCGAAAAGCAGTGACAGTTCTCAAAAAATGATAAAGGAGCCGGCTTTTCAAGTCAGGTGAATTCAGTTGTCAGGCTTTATATAATGACAGCAATCATCAGATTTTGCAAACGCCAAAAACAATAAGCCAAATTGCAAGCATTAATCCAATAATATTACCGAAGTTCCATCCACGTTGAAGACATGACTCTTTCGGCTTTTGAGGATTATAATAGACCCGCACTTTCTGTCCGATTCTGTAACAACTGAGCGTGTCTCTTGCATCGCTGAATGAACCCTTTGTGACTGATAAACCAACGCCTATTCGGACGACATTATTATGATACATTTGTCCCCGCACTTCGTATTCATAATAAATTTCTGCGCTTTCATAACCTCTCTGACCCGTGATAAGATCAGTTTGCATGATTCTGCCAGAGATGCTTTCCCAGGATAATGTCTGATGGCTTTTGAACATACAGAGAATACTATAGACTCCGAGCATACCCCCAAAGATAGTTAAGATATTAAATTCCATATCTTGATAACTCCCTTTCTTAAACATAAGAATCTGTTTAGGCTGACAAGGGCTTCGTAAACTCGCAACCTCGTCCGGGATGTTTTTCAGATCACCGGTGCCAAATGTTTCGGACGGGGTTGCAAACCCCGTCCCGCAACCAAACCCCGTCCGACGAATCTGCTATAAATATTTAGGCTGACAAGGGCTTCGTAAACTCGCAACCTCGTCCGGGATGTTTTTCAGATCACCGGTGCCAAATGTTTCGGACGGGGTTGCAAACCCCGTCCCGCAACCAAACCCCGTCCGACGAATCTGCTATAAATAAAAAGAATGAGTAGTGATGATTTTAGCCAGATGCATATGGGGTCGGGGGGTAAATTTAAAAATCTGGCAACAAGTACAAGGAACTTGGATAAGAAAAGGAAAAAATTCCCTTTCTTATCCAGCTTCCTTGTAGTTTTGTTCTGTTAGAGGGTGTTTGAAAAGTACACCCTCTTAGGAAATACTTTTTTACAAAACCGCCCGCTCTCCCAAATTCCCATACCGGTGATAACTGTCACAGATACTCTGTTGCTGAAAATACTGCAAAAGTTCGATTTGTCCCTCCATCATCACCTTTGTCCGGGCGATATAGAGTCCTGTCTTTGCGGCACCATCAAATACCGCGTTCGGAACCCGTTCCGGCGCGGCATAACGAATACGCTGAATCAGAGGGATCATTTCAACAACATCCTCATCCGTCTGAAAAAGAACAGGTTCTTTGCCGACAAACTGTTTTCCTTCTTTCCCGTGGAGAAATGCGGTGATCTCATTCTCCAATCCCTTTGGAATACTGACAATGAGTTTGCATCCTGAAATCTTCACAGCGGCAATTCTCGCCAGCACATCAAACAGGCTGTCCTCCTCGTGCATACGCACCACCACTCTGCCCACAGGCAGATACCGCAAAATATTATCCTGTCCCCGAAGATGAAAATAGTCGTGTTCCTGAGAAAATTCCTGCTCTGTATGATACAGATAACTCTTAACCGCACAAATCGTCTTTCTCAGGTCTGCCTCAAATTCGGAAAGCCCTCCCCAGTCCAGTTTTTGCTTCCATTCCTGTGCAATTCTCAGCAGCGCATAATCATTTTTAATCGCGCGGACCCGGGGAAAATCCGTTTCCTTAAAATCCATGAACTGAGCCACATAACTCGGACTGCCTGCTTTGATCCCCGCGCCCAGGGCGGATTTTCCCATGCCCCCAAAGGGCTGGCGCAAAACAATTGCGCCGGTGGTTCCCCGGTTGACATACAGATTTCCTGCTCTCACCTGATTTTTCCAGTGATTCTGCTCCCGTTTGTCCAGACTCTCCAGCCCCGAGGTCAGTCCGTACCCGGTCTGATTCACCAGTTCAATGGCATGCTCCAAGTTCTTCGCGGACATCACACCGATGAGCGGGCCGAAAAACTCAGTCATATGGGTATAGCTTCCCGGACTCACCCCCCATTTGATACCAGGCGTCCACATGCAGGGATTATTGCGGATGTTTTCAGGTTTCAACGCCCACGATTCCCCGGGTTCCAATTCTGTGAGGGCTTTTTTCAAGTCTCCCTGAGGCGGATGAATCAGCGCGCCCATTTTGTTATGAAAATCCCAGGCAGAACCGACATTACAGCTTTTTGCCGCATCCACAAGCTGTTTTTTGAATCGTTCATCCTTATACACTTCTTTTTCAAGAATGACCAGGGAAGTGGCGGAGCATTTCTGTCCGCAGTTGCTGAAGGCCGAATGGATGATATTTTTGATGGCCTGATCCCTGTCAGACATGGCTGTGACAATGGTGGCGTTCTTTCCGCCGGTTTCCGCAGCCAGAAAAATCCCGGGCCGTGTCTCCAAAATTCTCAGCCCGGTATTTGTTCCGCCAGTTAAAATGACAAAATTCACATCAGGATGGGCGGTCAGTTTTACGCCAGTTTCGGACCCGGAACAAGGGAGAAACTGCAAAACATTCTTGGAGATTCCCGCCTTCCAGAAACACTGACACAATTGCCACGCTGTCAGCACTGCGGCCGAAGCAGGTTTGAATATCACGGTGTTTCCGGCCGCAAGACTTGCAGCAATCCCGCCGCAGGGAATGGCAATGGGGAAATTCCACGGGGAAATGACCAGGCCCACACCTTTGCCCTGGCATTCCACATTATTTAATTCCGCGTATGCTTTTACAGAATGCGGGTAAAATTCCGTAAAGTCAATGGCCTCGGAAACCTCCGGATCAGATTCGGTAAAGACTTTGCCAGTATTGGCAGCGGCCGCTCCGAGGAGATCGCCCCGGGACCGGCGCAATTCCGCAGCTACCCTGGAAAGTATCCTGTGACGTTCCTCAGCCCTTTTTTTTCTCCATCCGTCCGGATCCGCCTTTGCAATGGTCACAGCCCGAATGACATCCTCCTCATTTGCCATAGCATATCGCGCGGTGCAAACTTTTTCTTTCTGAGAAGCGTCAAAGCATTCTTGGGTCTCTCTGCCATGATATACGTCAAGTCCTGCCACAATCAGCGGAATCTCCGTGGGAATATCCTCCGGCCCTTTTTTCCATTTGTCCCGGATGGCTTCTGCCCATTTTCGGTTGGTTCCAAGGGACCAGTCCGTATCCGGCTCATTGCTAAATTCCCCCTCATAAAAGGTTCCCTTTTTTTCAGAAAACGATTCTTTTAATCTGTTTTGAATGCGGTGAGGGGTCTGGCCAGGTTTGTCCCTGTGTTTACAAGAGGCAAGAAATTGCTCTCTGAGGAAATCCCATTCTTCGGAACCGACTTGTAATTTGGGCGAATAACGGAGAAAATTTTCCTCAGCCGTGTTTTCATCCAGGCGGCGGATGAGATAGGCAATCGCGCTGATAAATTCCTGTTTGGTGGCAACAGGTGCATAAAGCACCATTTCCTCCGACGTTTCCTGAATAGCCCGCCGCACATGATCGGCCATGCCTTCCAGCATTTCAAAAGAAAAGTATTCCGTGACGTTATTTTGTTGAGCCAGTTTGTAGGCATAAGCCAGATCAAACAGATTATGCGAACCAATTCCCAGGTGAACTGCCCTGATATTTTCCGATTCCATGCCAAAGGCCACCATTCGTTTATAATTGGCATCCACATCCGGTTTGTTGTCATAGGTCGCCAGGGGCCAGTTGTTCAGGGCAGACTCCACCTGTTCCATTTCCATGTTCGCGCCTTTGACAATACGGAGTTTGATCGGCGCTCCGCCATCTGTCATCCGGCTTCTGGCCCACGCGGTGAGTTCCTGCTGAATGGGATATGAATCCGGGAGATATGCCTGTAGTACTATGCCCGCGGAATGATTTTTAAACTCTTCTCTGTCCAGCGTTCCTGTAAATGCAGCCACCGTGATCTCCAAATCCCGGTATTCTTCCATATCCAGATTGACGAATTTCGGAACCCGGGTGCCGTCATTTCGAATAAAATGGTTATCTCTGGCAGCTCTGTAAAGCCGGGAAAGACGCTCTTTCAGAACCCCCACGGTATGATCAAAGCCAAGGGATTGGATTTGAGAATAGATGGTTGAAATCTTTACTGAGATATATTCAATTTCAGGACGTTTCAGGTCCTTCAGATAGGTACTCAGACGGGAAAGTGATTCTTCCTCTCCGAGAACTGCTTCTCCCAGATGGTTGATATTCATGCGAACGCCCTCGCTTTTCCTTTTCTCCAAGTGCGCATGAAAAATCTCTTTTTCTCCCGGAATCACGGAGCGGCTGCTGTCATCCCGCATTTTATCCACCACCCGGGGAACCGAAACCTGAGGAACATGTCTGCCAAGACCGAGGAACAGCTGCAGGAGCAGCTTATCCCCCATGGAAAAAAACTCAGGAACGCCGTACTTCTTCAGCACATAACTGATCTGATCGGCCACACGGCTGTTGTTATGGGAGCGAAAGCTCTGGTCAATCATTTTCGTCATGACAACTTTGTCCATGGGATGAGTCAGCAGACGCTTCATCTGCTTCTGAATGGTCTTTTCTTCGGAAGTTAATAAGTCATTGGCTCTTTTCTGCCATGTCTCAGCCAGATAAACAGCTTCTTTCGCCAGTTTGTCAGAATGTTGTGTGTCCATGAAAGTTGTCTCCTGTAATATCTGAGTGTCCGGTGTTCGGGAATGACACAGAACGTCTTACATAAAACCTTGAAATTCCGTTCTTATTAAAGCTGAGTGAACATAGTGTATCATGGTGATAAAATCAAATACCGGAAGACTAAGTTCTTTTTGTACTGCATAAGCGTAAGGGGACAGATCACCGCATTCCAGCAGGACAGCGCCCATGTCAAAATTCTCGGTGATGAGTTGTTTTGCAACGCCAACCACTTCTTTTTCTATCCGAGCAGAATCAAGGCTTCCTTTTTCTTCAAGTATTGCTTCTCTGAATTCTTTTTGCCCCTCCATCCCTCTGATGGCCAGAGGTATTTCTCTGTTTACGCCAATTGATATGAAATAGTCGGGGGTCAGGCACCGTGAATCAGAAGTGATAATGCCGATAGGCCGTTTTATCGTTTGGTAGATAAAGGGTATTTGAAGAAGGCTTGACAGAAACACAGGCACGCCAATGACATCTGAGACTTCTTTTTGGAAAAGCGTCATAATGCCGCCCGTGCCTGTGATCGCCTTGACACCTTCATTTTGCAGTTCAATGGCAGCGTCAATGAGGGGGCTTAACAAGGTTCTGTCCTTTTCTTTAAGGATACGTTCGACGCTGGCTTTTTCAACAATTTTATATCTGACAGGGAAAGGAAAGGTCGTGGCATTCGCCACATTGCCAGGAATGCAGGGATAAAAGGTGTTTGGCGTTAAAATGCCAATGGACTGCCCATACCAGGACTGCTTCTTATTTAGTGTGTGATATATCGTCATATTTTCATCATCCGGCGAACTGTACAGTTGTGAGGGGTTTTTAACGAATCAGGATCACAGATAATCCTTTAGTCAGGCATCCTTTATTTTATATGAAAGTGTTAGGTGTCAGGTGTTAGGTGTCAGGTGTTAGGTGTCAGGTGTTAGGTGTCAGGTGTTAGGTGTCAGGTGTTAGGAAAAATTACAAATTTTTCATGCTTCGTTGTGACCGGCAGATCATGGCCGTTTATATGAAAGCGTGTCAGGTGTTAAGTTTTAAGTGTTAAGTGTCAGGTGTTAAGTGTCAGGAAAAAATGCAAAATTTTCATCCTTTGTTGTGTCCGCGGGACATGGGAGTTTATATGAATTGTCCGGCGTGCCAAACTTGGGCGATTTCCGGAAAAGAACATACTGTTTTTTAGCCAGAAAAATTAACCTCCTAAAAAAACCAAGTTTTTTATATATGGCATACAGATATCAAATTGTCAATACCTTTGAATATATTTTACTGATATTATAAAACAATTCTTTAAATTCGGATCTGATATCTTTTTTTCGTTCCCGACAAACACATATAAGTACACTTATTGGGATTTAAACTTTTGTCAGACAGGATATCTGATCCCTAAATAAAAAATCACAACAGATTGAATGATTGGGGAAATTAATTGGTAGGAATTTGGAGGACGTAAGTACTAAGGGAACTCGAAATAAATAATATACCCAATACAAAAAATGTAGGGTGGGTGGAGCGAAGCGCAACCCACCGCACAAGGTGGGTATTTTATTTTTGGGGAAATCCCTAACCATTAGACGAAGGGGTCGAAAAGCCTAAATTATGAAATCAGACGTGCGAGGTTTTTAAAACCTCGCAGGTCTTTACCTAAACATTCTTTCCGGTGCCCCCTGAACGATTTGGATACTTGCTAATAAATACCAATTTCCACAAGCAACTCATACACCCCGGACTGCTTCAGCCTGATTCTGACAAATTCGGATATTGTGGGCTGATAAGGACGCTTTAACAGACGCATTCCTGCCTGTCTCGGGGTTTTGGAACCTTTTTTGTTATTGCAGTCCTCGCAACATGAGACACAATTATCAAAATCAGTTTTACCACCCTTTGAGCGGGGTATCACATGATCAATGGTCAGTCTCTTTGATGACTTGCCGCAATAAGCACAGGTGTGGCGATCCCGGATCAGCACGTTTTTCTTGCTGAATGGCACTCTGCTTTTGTAAATGCTTCGCACCACTTTTATGAGAACAAGAACCGCAGGTATTCTGAAGACTCCGCTGATACTTCTGATTATTTTTTCTGAGTATTTCAGAATTTTTACTTTCCCGGTAAAAACAAGCTTCATCGCCTTTTTCCAGTCAATCAGGCAGAGGAAAGTGTAATCACCGTTCAGCAAAATGCAGGAAGTGTCCATGTTTTCGCCTCCTTTATTTTTCAGCATTGGTGGGCCAGGAGGGATTCGAACCCTCAATCCTTATCGGCCCGGCGGTTTAAGCACCGGATGTATTCCGTTCCATCACTGACCCTTTCATGGTGGGGAAGATGGGACTCGAACCCATACGCCCGAAGACACAATATCCTAAATCTTGCGCGTATTCCAATTTCGCCACTTCCCCTGTTTCGTCTGATGGTGCGCCGGGATGGACTTGAACCATCAGAGTTCCAGGAACACGGGGTTTACAGCCCCGCCCGCTATCAGTTACGGTTTACCGACGCAAATTTGAAATTTAAAATTTGAAGTTAGGGAACTCGAAATAAATAATATACCCAGTTCAGGAGAATGTAGGGTGGGTGCAGCGAAGCGGAACCCACCGGACAGCGCAGACGGTGGGTTTCGCTTCGCTGCACCCACCCTGCATTTCTACATTTCTTGAAATTTGAAGTTATGAATTGAAGATCATCGCTTACTCTCGGACAAAATCCGCCATCAGGGCAGGTGTGGCTGTATCAAAACCGACCACATCCAGCATTCCCCCGTCATCAGGATCGGCAATGGAAAACCTGTTGCCAACCATTCCCACAACCACCAGCTTCGCGGGAATCCCGGTTTTGTCACGATATCGCTGTAATGCCTGTGTCGGATGAATCTTGCCGCACCATGTTTCACTGTCCGTGTAAACCACAAATACATCCGCTTTTACACGATTCTCCAGTGCCCACAGCATCGGCAGCGCACAGTCTGTCGCACCGAAAGGCATGTTGGAAAATGCACGGATCACATCATCGAGCCGCTTTTTCCGAGAAATATTCACGGGAACCATCTCATGGGAGAAGGCAACGATCTCATGATCTTTCTCCGTTTTCGCGGTGATCATCGCCATTGCACTGGCCGCGATCATCGGTGTCAGCCCGAGAACCCCGGCGACCATGCCCCAGGTCATGGAACCGGACACGTCAACCCCCAGCACCCATCGTTTGCCGGTCGGCTCGACATTTTTAAATGCCAGATAAAACGCGTCATCCAGTGCATCAACAACAGATTGTATCGGTGTCCAGGTTTTTGTTCCTCGCAGCCCTCGGCCCTGGCTGTATGTCTTTAACGCTGACAAGACTGCAATGGGATGAATCCGTGCATTTTTCAGAATCGTCTCGTCCGTAAGCCGTTTTTCAACCGTCTTCGCCGCCTGGGATGCAGGCCCGATCAGTCCCACCCGCGTCATGGTCGCGAGATTGCGGATCATCGCTGTCATGGGCATGTCCCGGAGCAGGGCTTCCCACACTTCCGGATAATTGAGCAGATGCGTGGGCACAACTTCCCGAGGCAGTTTGTACTCACAGATTAGTTTTGCAGCGTCCCGGGCAGAGGTTTTTGTGTCCTCGATAATGGAACGGATACGTTCTGTGCCTTCGATGATTTTCGGTGTACCTTCGATCATTTCTCCTTTGGTGATCCAGCGATATACTGCATTATGCTCAGAATCAGGCGGAACAGGCTTTGTCAGACGCAGAATATCCCGATGAGTCCATCCGTGGCGCTGCTGATATTTCACTGCCTGATATGCAAGCTGATCCGCGGGGCGGGTGTTGTACCACGCGGTATTGACCCGACGCAGCCATCGCCCGCGGCCCCGGAATCCCTTCACCTCTTCGTTAAACTGAAACAGATGTGTTCCAATGCGGACGATATCTCCGAATACGTCATAAGCTGCATGTTTGGTCTGCAAATCGCCATATTTCGAACACATCGCCAGCACGAACAGCGATGGATCGTTCTTTGGTGCGCGGCCTGATGCCGAGATTTCGGCAATTCGCTTCACGACTCGTACTCCGTCCTCCTGAATGCAGCGTATCACGCTTTGAGCATTCTCCTTCGTCAGTTTTTGTTCGCTCGCATAGTAAGAGCCGCCTTCTGTTCCAAGAATTAGAAACCTGTCCAGCCGGGTCCAGTTATCCACGGGATACGCATATCCGCCGGCAGAGTTTCGCACCTGCTTCGACCCCGGAATTTTCTGATGCTGCGGCGTTGCACGGGCAGAGAAATGTTTACGATACACGATACGCTCCTTTCCGGGCAATGTCAGACAGCCCGTATTATAAAATGGTCAGTAGATGGAAAATGCCCTGAACCGCTCACGGTCGAGCATTCCAGATGACAAACGAACCGCTCACGGGGGATTGACAAATCCCCCGGAAATGCCGAACCGCTCACGGGGGATTGGCAAATCCCCCGGAAATGCCGAACCGCTCACGGGGGATTGGCAAATCCCCCGGAGATGCCCGAACCGCTCACGGGGGATTGGCAAATCCCCCGGAAAAGCCCGAACCGCTCACGGGGGATTGGCAAATCCCCCGGAAATGCCGAACCGCTCACGGGGGATTGGCAAATCCCCCGGAAATGCCGAACCGCTCACGGGGGATTGGCAAATCCCCCGGAAATGCCGAACCGCTCACGGGGGATTGGCAAATCCCCCGGAAATGCCGAACCGCTCACGGGGGATTGGCAAATCCCCCGGAAATGCCGAACCGCTCACGGGGGATTGGCAAATCCCCCGGAAATGCCGAACCGCTCACGGGGGATTGGCAAATCCCCCGGAAATGCCGAACCGCTCACGGGGGATTGGCAAATCCCCCGAAAATGCCTGGGATTTGTCAATCCCAGGCGAGCATTTCAAATGAACCGCTCACGGGGGATTGACAAATCCCCCGGAAATGCCTGGGATTTGTCAATCCCAGGCGAGCATTTCGGAGTACTTTCCATCTACTGATGGTGGACCAGGAGGGAATCGAACCCCCGACAACCTTTTCGGTCGCTCTACCAGATAACCGTACATCTTCAGCCCGATGAAAATCAGGCAAGGCGTGATATACGAAAGTACTGAGCTACTGGCCCGTCAGACTTCCTGTGGTCATCATTTTTGAGAAAATGTGTTGGTGGGTCAGGAGGGATTCGAACCCCCGACCTCTCGCTTAGAAGGCGATAACCGTATATCTTCAGCCCGATGTGAATCAGGCAAGGGGTGACATACGGGTTTTTAGCGCTCTGGCCTCTGAGCTACTGACCCAGGTAAACTGGAAATAACAAATATCAATTTCCAATTTCCAAATAAATTCCAATTTCCAAATTTCAAACTCAGAATCTGCTGCCTGAATTGTTTTTTCTGACAAATACTTTTGGCGGACCGGGGAAGGAATCGAACCTCCCAACCTATAGATTATAGATAACCGTACATCTTCAGCCCGATAAGAATCAGGCAAGACATGAGTGAAATACGGGGCATTTTCTATGACTCTGACCATTTGAGCTACCGGTCCGTTAATTTCTTTATTAAATTTGGTCGGCCAGGGAGGAGTCGAACCTCCAACCTTCAGTTAAGCAACCGATAACCGTACATCTTCAGCCCGATAAAATCAGGCAAGGCGTGACATACGAAAGCGCTCTCTCCGTTGAGCTACTGGCCGTTATTTTTCCCTGTTTTTTCAAAAATAATCTTTGGTCCGGCGGGGCGGGAGTTGAACCCGCACAGCTTTTCGCCACGAAATCCCACGATAACCGTCAGCCATCAGCCCGTTTGCACGGACAAGTTATCGGCGACGTTATACATCTCGCGTGTCTGACCATTTCCACCACCCGCCGGATGATTTTTACTGATTCTGACGGCTGACCTGAGACCTCCGAGGTTTCCAAAACCTCGGAGGTCTTTCGCTAGCTGATACTACATTCTGAATTCATCGGCTGTGACAAACTTCTCCTGGTTCTGCCATTCCGTTCGACTGAGTCTTCGGCGTGAGCAGGAATCCGTTTTCCGCATATTTTACGAATTCGGAGACAGTGGATTCCTGCTTTCGCAGGAATGACAAGCTTTTTGTTCGAATCGAGTCAGAAAACTTGATCATCGAGTTATAGGGGGCGAAAAACCGCTTTGCTTTATTTTCGCACGCCGGATTCAGGGGGCGAAATACCGCTTTGCTTGATTTTCGCTCTCCGGATTTATGTATCTTTACTGGAAGCAGGGGCGGGACTCGAACCCGCGACCGCCTGGTTATGAGCCAGGAAAGCTGCCATCTGCTACACCCTGCATCAGTTCGTTTTCTGGCGGTGAGAGAGGGATTCGAACCCCCGGAGCATGTTTATTGCCCGACGGTTTAGCAAACCGCTGCCTTTAGCCGCTCGGCCATCTCACCATAATATGTTTTGTTCTCAAAAACACGCCTAAGACGCTGGAAATGAAGGACGCACCTCTCCTCTGGTTTATTCTGCCGGGGTTTAAACTGGGGCGTCTAAATTCACTCCGATTTCTTGACTGCTTTTTGGACCATCCCTCTGACCTAAAAAAACTTTATCCGCATGCCGCCTCTGAAATCTTAATTTCCGGGAGCGATTCAGCTCGATTTTCCAACTCGGTCAGGGGGCCGGTTATTTTTTTACAATTACTTGAAATATTTATATTTATAATTTTTTTTGCTCGTTTTTCGGACTCCGGAATAAACTCAGAATTTTCTGCTGTTTT
The DNA here is from genome assembly GCF_017377395.1 of Desulfonema magnum. Taxonomy (GTDB): domain Bacteria; phylum Desulfobacterota; class Desulfobacteria; order Desulfobacterales; family 4be13; genus Desulfonema_C; species Desulfonema_C magnum. Next base: position 4,734,304 of record NZ_CP061800.1, read on the forward strand.
ATCCGAGAGTATTTCAAGACTGCCAGGGTTTGCCAGGATTTTACGACGTTGTTTGGTTAAAGAAAATAAAGACTCTGAAAATTCTTGTTGCTCTCTGAGACTGATATTCATGACTCTTCGGGCATCTTCTCTGGTCAGTTCACCACACATGGCGGGCATGCGCAGAGCTATGCGATTGGCGTCTTTTATCTCTCCGGTTCCATGTTGCTTTGAAACTGCGAACAGAGACTCTATATTATCAGAAGTTATTGGCATTCCTATATTTTCTAATTTAAGCTCCTTGGCAATTATGATATGTTTGTCTAACCAATTAGTAAAACCTGTACGCACAGATGATCGCGGAGGAATGGCTTCAAGCAGCTTTTTACTTTCTTCATAAGTTTCCAGGTTAAGCCCCTTAGTTTTAAGTATTTTCTGGCATTCTGAAAGAGTACCTGAGTCGCGAAGAAAACATTCTATAAAATTTCTGCACCTCGGAATCTGATCAATGCCTGCTCGCAGCTTTGAAAGGACGGATCCCTTTGGGGCACGACCTCTCGGAGAATGTCTGAGCAACTGAGCCGCCCAATTCACCAGGCGGCGGAGGTTCATAAATCTTGATTTTGTTGAAACCTTCGGAGGTGCAAGACAGGCAAGAACAGTCTGTTTGAATTTTTTTGAAACTTTACCGACCGCAGAGATAAAGATATCAAACATCGGATGATTCTGATATTCATGTTTTAAAAGATTAGCGACAGTGTGTGATATATCGTCAATGCTGACACTGGGAAGGCCTTGTTCCGCCAAAAGCCTGGTAGCTTTGGCAAGGTCTGTTCCTCCGTCTTTGAGATATGCTACCGGCATTCCCCCGATACCGATAACTTTTTTCAAAAAATCAGCTATGGCCTCACCAGTCCAGGATACTGCTACTGAAACAGCAACGCAGTTTACATCTTTAAGAGTAGGAGCGGTTTCATTCAAATCATGATGGTTAGCATTCAATGACAGCAAAGTAAGAATTTTACCTTTTCCTAAGGCAATACTGATATCTATTATATAAACAAAGCCGTTGGAAAACGGATTGCTGTTAATTTCAGCCCCGCGCAGCGGGACGGCATTTCGGAGTCTTGCTACGGATAATCGGGTGACCCAGTTAATAATTGTCTGAACACATGGGACTTTTGTTATTCCCAAGTAATCAGCAAGAACTCTGAGAACTCTCGGTACCGCTCGGAAACTTATATGAGCAACTATAAAAAGCTTCAAACAAATATAGATAAGTTCTTCTTTGTTGTGAACAGGCTGAGTATTTTTCTGACGTTCTTTTTCCAGTTGTTTTCTGGCTTCATCGGCATCTTTCTTGTATTTATCACGCTCTTTTTTAATACGGCGCTTTTCTTTTTCATGATAACGTGCATTCTTGCCACGTTCAATCGCTTTTTTCTTCCAGTTATCTCTGCTTTTTATCAATTTGGACTTTGAACTCATAATAATCCTCGTAATTTTATTAATATTGACATAATAGTATGGTAAATATGTTAAAATAACAATCAAACTATATATTATCAAGATGAATCTATAATTGATTACATGAAGAGGTCCAAATTGTAGTTAAAAAAATTAAGCCAAAAAGGCTGTTTTTAGACGCCCCAGGTTTAAACCCGGGACGCACAGTTATTAAGACATAGGGAATCCCGTCATTGAGCTACAAAAACACACCTGTCTTCCGGAGTTCGAAAACAGAGCGGAGCGATTTTTTGCACAAGCACATCTCACCAGCGACAAACATTCTCTTAAAAGCCATATTTCCTGGGATGAAGCTCTCCGCATTGCAAACCTGGCAGCCGAGTGAGATTATTTAATTCGCAGCTGTCACCCTGGATTAAAAAATACACACCAAGCGAAAAATAAGTTTTTGCTCTGATAGCTTATCTCCAATGGCTTTGAGATTAATAGTCCGTTGCACTCCTCATTGATCTGACGGATCAAAATTATCCCATAAAAAAAGCCCCTTTCAGTATGTTCGGATACCGAAAGGGGCTTTTATAACATACTAAAATATAACATTACTTCATAGATTCGCCTCCTTCCGGTAACATTGCACAGCTCAGGTAACTGCTGAAATCAGAGGTCAGGGAGAGCATACTCCTCTCCCCACTCACCTGATAACTGTAATCGGATATTTGTATGAAGTTATGTCTCAAATAAATTTTCATTTCGCCTTAATTTATTATATGCAGTGTTATTTGTTATTCGTCTCTCTCAAACTTGGGAGAGTTTTTCTCCTCAATTGTTAAGAGGTACTATAAACCACCTGAAAATAAAAAGCAAGTAAAAAATGTCCTAATGAACGTGAGTTCGAGAAAAATTCCCAGGAACGCCTGATTTCACGCCGGAGGATGAGAATGACGCGGATATTCTGGGAACGAGAAGTTTCCTTATACTTTTTGCGAAAATGCACTTTTATCCATCCGTGCTTCCCCTGATAATCTCCCATTTTTTTTTCGTAAAAGAGGAGGAGAATCACGAAGATTTATCTATCAAATTTTTCCTGATACTCAGGAATTTGTATCATCGGCGGTCTTTCAAAATTTTCAATTTTAAAAATATCCGGTTTAATCTCGTCCTTTACAAGATTGTACTGGATCATTTCATCGAAAACATCTTGTCTGATATCCAGTCTCCCAAGTTTTTCAATGCGATTCAGAAACGTTTTAATAATGGCAAAAGCCATGCGTCCCAGTGCTTTGGTGTCCTGATTTTTATGAACTCGCCTGTCAAGATCAACCTGCGCCATCACATCAAGTCCCCATTTTTCATAAATATCAAGAATCATGCTGGTTTCAACCCCATATCCGGTGGGAAAAGATATTTTTTCAAAAACCTCTCTGAATCCGGCATATTCACCGGAAAGCGGCTGGAGTATCTGTGTAAGCCTCGGAAAAAAAAGAGAAAGCAATGGTCTTATCACAAGTTCCGTGACCCTGCCGCCTCCGGTTGCCCTGAATTTCTCATCCCCAAAGGAAATCGGCCTGTCATAAAAGGCTTTGGTGAATTTGATATCATCTGAAAGGAGAAGCGGGCCTAACAGCCCGTAAGCAAACCGATGATGGATATTCTTTATGTCAGCGTCAATATAAAGGATGATATCACCGCTCGTAATATAGAGCGCTTTCCAGAGATTTTCTCCCTTGCCTTTGAATTTTTCAAGATCAGGCAGAATATCATTTGCTTCATAAACCCCTACATCATAAGCTTTGGCAATTTCTCTTGTTTTATCGGCGGAACCCGAATCAATGACAACAATTTCATCTAACAGCGGATAACGCGTCATCAGTTCTGATTTTAAGATGATAATTTCTTTTGCAATTGTTTTTTCCTCGTTCAGCGTGGGAAGACATAAAGATATTGAAAGATTTTTTTTTTCTTTTTCCTCTACCAGACATCTGATATCCCTGAACTCAGAATGATGGAAGGTATTTTTTTTCATCCAGTCGTTATTATTCATCACAAACTCCTCTGTCTATGGCCATAAGCACACCTAAAACCTGAGTGATCCCCTTATACATCGGCTCAATTTTGATGGTTGCGTTTTCCTGATGGAAATGATCTCCGTGGGTAATTCCCAAAGTGACTGCCGGAATATTACGGGAAAGAAAAACGGACAATTCCGATTCACTGGGTTCGCTGACCGGTTTTAAACTCAGCTTTTTCATAACTGCGACAGCATTTTTTACCAGCGGATGGTTGTATGCTAATCTGGCTGCTTTCTGATTACTTATGGTTCTGAGCTTTAGTTCAACCTCATATTCATGACTGTAACCGTTGACAATATCTTGAATCTCATTAAAAATGACTTTTACCATTTCATCAGACTTACTTTGTATCTCAAAGCCCAGTTTAGCGTCATAAGCAATAGTACCATGCTTATAACCACCTGATATTTTACCAATAATTACTCTTGCCCGTGGTCTCTGAGGCAAACGCATTGCCAGTATTTCATTAATGACTTCATTTAATGTCAGTATGGCGTTTGGTTTGAATTTATGCTCCCATCCGTCATCTCTGGATATATTGCACTCCACTTCACATCGGATCATCCCGTCAGAATAATAGTTAAGTCTGCCAAGCTCACCACTCTCTAAGCAAACCGCTCCTCTTACGGGGCCGCTCCATGTTTGCAGAAGATGTCTGATTCCCGCCAGGTTCCCCTTTCCTATTGATTGTATCACACCAGAGAGAACAATGTCAGATTCGAAACGAATATCTAACCTTCGAAAAATTTCTGGCAAAGAAGCCAGTACACCGACACCGGCTGAATTATCTAAAATCCCCGGGCCGGTAATTGAGTTTTCTGTAATGGCAAAACTATGATCACTGTCCTTATTAAAAAATGTATCAAGGTGCGCAACCACAAAAATCGGCGGCTTGGTTTCTGATGTTCCTCTGATGATTCCGACAGGATTTCCATAACTGTCTGTAGCGCATTCGTCAACCTGGAATTCAGCCATCCGTTCCAACAAAAAATCAGCACGTTTCTTTTCTTGAAACGTGGGGGAGGGTATCTGGCCGATTAATACAATGTTCGTAATAATAATCTCTCCAATGCGCCTGATTGCCTTAGCAAAGGAGGGGAGTTCATCAAGATAATCATTCATTCCGGTTCCTTTCAATCCCCTGGTATTGTTATTTTAAGTTTTAGATAGGTTCAGTTCTGTAAGACCGTGAAAGACAATTTCAGATCGGTAAATCATTCCTCCTGATCATGGAAAAACAATGAACTGAGATTATGATAAAAGCAAAAAAATAACATTCACTTATAACAAAGCACATAAAAATGTAATCAGGAGATTCCTGATTTTAGGGTTCGAAATTCCTGAAAATGAAAATTCAGGCGATTCCGAAAAAGAACATACTGGGGCATAAACCCGTAAGGGCAGCCTATTTGTAGCAGCAGGTTCGGCAGGTCCTGACAAGCCCCGTAAGGGCGGCATATTCACAGCATGATTTGCTACAAATATGCCGCCCCTACGGGGCTTTGACAACTTGATTATCGAGTATAAGAAATCCTTGCAGCAAAGCGTCTGAGGGACTATTGGTTCTGACTAACCGAATGATATGTTATAATAATTTTTATACCAGGAAACAAAACGTTCTATTCCTGTTTCAATGGGAGTGGCGGGTTTAAAACCGACATCTTTTATCAGATCATCAATATCCGCATACGTCGCAGGCACATCCCCGGCCTGAAGATCGAGAAATTCCTTTTCCGCAGTTTTCCCGAGTGCGCTTTCAATGACCTCGATAAATTTCATCAGCTCCACAGGCTGATTATTTCCGATATTGTAAATTTTGTACGGAACATATGAAGTTCCGGGATCAGGAGCATCCCCTGTCCATTCTGGATTTGATTCCGGCAATTTTCCCATAACTCTGATGACCCCTTCCACAATATCATCAATGTATGTGAAATCCCGTTTCATTTTGCCATGATTAAAAACCTTGATGGGTTTTCCCTCTAAGATCGCCTTTGTAAACAGAAAAAGTGCCATGTCAGGCCGTCCCCAGGGACCATAAACTGTGAAGAATCTGAGACCGGTGCAGGGGAGGCCATATAAATGACTGTAGGTATGCGCCATCAGCTCATTTGCTTTTTTAGAAGCCGCGTACAGAGAGACCGGATGATCCACATTATGATGCACGGAAAAAGGCATTTTTGTATTTGCCCCATATACAGAACTGGACGAAGCAAACACCAGGTGTTTGGCTGCATTGTGTCTGCAACATTCAAGGAGATTCACAAACCCTACAAGGTTTGAATCCACATACGCATGAGGATTTTCCAATGAATACCGGACCCCTGCCTGAGCCGCAAGATTGACCACAACATCAAATGGCGTATCTTTAAAAATTTTCTCCAATGCCGCTCTGTCGGAAAGATCTGCCTTAAAAAAAGAAAAGCCTGAAGATGAGTTAAGCTTCTCAAGCCGAGCCTGTTTGAGACTCACATCATAATAATCATTTAAATTATCAATACCCGTGACATGGCAGTCAGCTTCCAAAAGCCGTTTTGACAAGTGAAACCCGATAAACCCGGCAGCGCCGGTAACAAGTACGCTCTTAAAATTCATCATCAATCTCCTTTAACTCGGTGTTCAAGTTTTTTCTGTCATTCCGTTCGACGACTCGACTGAACTCGCCGAAGTCTGAGTTCACGCCGAAGCCTGAGTTCACGCCGAAGCCTGCGAAACCAGGAATCCGCAGATCCCGGAACGCCGCATCGGCCAAAAACAGATTCCTGCTTTCGCAGGAATGACAAGCTTTTTGCTGATTATAACGAATTTTGGGACGGCTCGTTTCGACAAGCTCAACGACCGGATCCGGGCGGATCCGGGCGGATCCGGGCGGATCCGCCCGGATCAACGAGCGGTTTTCGTTTTTTACCCGCCCCGGGCCTGTCCGGGGACCTTTCGGAGAATCCGGAACATATGTCTTTTTTCCGTGTGTTCCGCGATTTTCCCGGGGCCTCCCCAAAATTCGTTATAATCAGGTTTTTTGTTCGAATCGGGTCAAAAAAACTTGATCATCGAGTTTAAATGAGAAATGAGAAGTGAAAGAAATTCCTCAATTCTCAATTCTCAATTCTCAATTCCCATAAGTGTGGCTTCAAGACCTTTTTCAAATGAATATTCCGGTTCAAATCCGAGTAAAGATTTTGCGTGGTCAATATTTGCCACGGACTCCCGAATATCTCCTGCTCTTGCCGGACGATATTCCGGTTCAATATCCAGGTCAGACATACCACAGACCATTTTCCAGAGCTGATTGATGCTCACGAAACTGCCGGTTCCGATGTTAAATTTCTCACCGCTTACGCCATCGGAGCTTGCTGCGAGCAAATTCGCTTTGACAACATCTTTTACAAATATAAAATCCCTGTACTGAGTTCCGTCGCCATAAATCAGCGGTGCTTCTTTTGAAGCTGCTTTTTTCATAAAAATGGATATGACACCGGAATACGGCGATGAAGGGTCCTGCCTCGGGCCATAGACATTAAAATAGCGCAGACAGACCGTTTCAAGTTTATACAGATCATGAAAAAGGCGGGCATGAAATTCTCCGGTGAGCTTTTGAACAGCATACGGGCTGAACGGCTTGGGATTCATTGTTTCGCGTTTTGGCAACTCCGGGTCATCCCCGTAAATCGCACATGAACTGGCAAGCACCACCCGTTTTACATTGTTTCTGCGTGCGGTTTCAAGGACGAGAAGCGTTCCCATGTCATTTACCATGGCAGACTCAACCGGGTCTTCCACAGTCTGAGGCACGGAAACCACTGCCGCCTGATGAAATATCACGTTACAGCCTTTTACTGCTTTTGTTAAAATTTCTGAGTCCCGTATATCTCCTTTGTAAAATGTGATCTGGTTTTTGACATGCTCCAGGTTGGAAAGGTTGCCTGTTGAAAGGTTGTCAAGCACTGTTACCGCGCATCCTCGGGCTAACAGTGCGTCAACAATATGAGAACCGATAAATCCGGCTCCGCCAGTGACAAGCGCATTTTTAAAATGAATGTCCATAACAATCTCTAATAGTTAAAAGTTTACTCGTTCCCAGGCTCTGCCTGGGAACGCATATCGGAGGCTCTGCCTCCTACACAAAGAAAAAAGACTCTTCGATGACGACAGGCAGAGTCTGGGAAAAAGTTTCGGGCGATGAGGGCAGGCAGAGCCTGCCGGTATGCATTCCCAGGCAGAGCCTGGGAACGAGTTCTGGCTCTCTCAGGTTATGACGATTCATAAAGTAAGATTATGCAATATGTCAATGGGGCAGAAAGAGTATTCCGGGGGGAGGATTATCCTACCTCATCAACTCTGTTCATTTGCTCAAGGATATAGAGGAATTCTTCAAATCCGACCCTCTCATCTCCGTTGACATCAGCCGTTAAGATTGAATATCCCGCCCAGACTGCATCAGAAACATCCGCCCCTGCCAATATTTTTAACGCAATAATGGCGTCTATCAGGTCAACCGTCCAATCTCCGGTGAGATCGCCTTTCAGGGCCGGATTTCCGTTTGTCTGAATCACTTTTGTCTGTCCGGGCAGGGAATAAAATCCGCGGGCGTCCCTTGCATAGAATTGAATCTTATAAAGACCTTGCCGCGTAAAATCCTCGTAATTTGTCTTATAATCGCCATTGGCATCAGGTCCCTGAAGTAAGACCTCCGAAGTTTCCGAAATACCACCCGGCGGAATGATAACGGCCAATACACTGGAAATGTCATTTGAAGCTGTCACTCCGTCAGCCCGGAGTATTGCAGATGTTTCGCCATTCAGGATAAAATCATCAGACACCTCCTGAATCCCGGGAAGCTCCGAGTTTGCGACATATCCCCTGCCGATCACAATATCTTTTGACAGATGATTATCTGCTTCCTCATTCCCGATTCCGTTTCCATCAGCGTCAACCAAGGGTTCCTGATAGTATTCCATTATCCTGCTTGCAGTTTCAAATGCGTTGCCCAGACCCGCGTTTTCAAAGACAGAACTCCAAAATATATAAGAAAATGAAAGGGTTCCGTTGACTTTAAAATAAGTGTCCTCATTGGGTGATGCGCTGTTAATGACAACGCGTTCTTTTCCCTCCGGGGGCATCATGCGGTCGAGGAAATGCTTCGGTCCGGGAGCGTCATAGATGAATATTAAGTTTCCGGTCATGGTCATCTGTAAGTCATCCAGCCAGTTATCCAGCTCTTCAGCAGTGATTTTCTCCATTGGATTTCTGATGCCGTCAAGTATAAATTCGCTGCCAAAAGCATTACCCGTCATATAAAGGAGAACTTGGGAACCTGAAGCGTCAGCAGCCCAGGTTGTTATCGCATCTGATAAATTTTCAGCAGTCGCCTCAGCATCCACATCCGGAATACCGTCCTCATCAGCGTCAGTGGTCATATCCGGGCTGAGATAATAAATATTTTCCTTGAAATATCCTTGGCGGAGAAGCGCGTTATAAGCATGGATCGCACACATGTTCGCGGGTTCCCAAAGATCATTCTGGGAATAGTCACCGCCTCCCGCGACAATGATTGCTTTGGATCTCAGAATATCCGAATGCTCAGGTGAAATAAAGGTGACAGCCCCTGATAATTCGCGGCTTTCCTGTCCGTTAAAAACTTTCAGAGTGTAATGACCGGCTGTTTTAGGGCCGGGAAGCGTAAGAGAAATACTTTTTTCGCTATTCACAACGGGTTTGATTTCAAGAGGGGCCGGCACAATAAGGAGTCCGTCACTGCCGTCCGCCACATACGCCATGTCTTCAATTACTGTAACGCCCTGGGCCGAATCCGACGTATCAGCGGAACGGATAAGGCGAGGATTGGACGGATTGCTTACATCAAGCATCCGCAAACCGCTTTCTCCGTCCGCGACATAGGCAATATTTCCGATAACCGCCACGTCGGAAGCTGATCCTGGTGTGTCCGCAGTACTCATTAACACAGGATATGAGGGAATGCTGATGTCAGCCACCTGCAAACCGCTGCTGCCGTCTGCCACATATGCGACATCTCCGACCACGGATATGCCAAAAGCCGAACCCGGGGTATCCAACTCCCCGATGACTTCGGCTTCCGAAGGTGTGCTGATGTCAACAATCTGCAACCCGCTGTGTTCATCTGCCACATAAGCAAAATCTCCTGCCACCGTGACATTCATGGCCCGGCCCGGGGTATTTACAGACTTGATCAGGACAGGAGCCGAAGGTGTGCTGATATCTATGAGATGCAGACCATTATTCCAATCTGCCACAAATGCGATGTCATCCTTCACAGCAACACCCTGGGCAAACTCCGGAGTGTCCTGGGAGGCAATCACGACCGCGTCAGAAGGGGTTTCAATATCTGTCACCACCAGTCCGCCGCTTCCGTTTGCCACATAAGCGATGTTTCCGCTCACCGCGACCCCGTAAGCTTTATCCGGCAAATTCACCGATTTGATCACGGCAGGTGATGCAGAATCACTCAAAGCGATAATTTGCAGACCGCTGCTGCCGTCCGCGACATAGCCTGTATTTCCTGCCACCGCGACATCATACGCAAACCCCGGGGTATCCGCAGCATCAGTGACCATTCCCCCGTTCCCGATTTCCGGTGATATTAATATGTTGGTATTCTCATCAAATCCCTCACCTGTGAGCATTACGTCCAGCGGCTGGCCCAGAACCCCCAGAGTCGGGTAAACTGCTTTCAGGGTCAGTTCCGCAGACACAGTGGAACCCATGAAAAAAATTCCAAATATGATCAGCATGAACTGAGTGATTTCAAAGGTGTTTCTTTTTTTCCGCATAATCAATAATTCCTATAAGTTGTCAATATTATATTTTTTTGTACCCAAAGTTCTTTGCCTCGGAAAACGGTGAGTGAAACATGAAAAAATATCATCTTAATAAACTATGATTATGATAAAAATCAAGTTATAATTCACGTTCTGACTTTTTTTAGATGGATAAGCACAACTCAGGCGATTTCCAAGAATGAATATACCCGTTCGTAGTTCCGCCTTTAGGCGGTGTGATACCGCCTAAAGGCGGAACTACAAACTGAAAAAAATGAGGGGATGGGCAAGCAAAGTGGTGCGATACCGCCTAAAGGCGAAACTACAAACTGAAAAAAGCCGGTATGCTCTTTTCCGAAAATCACCTTATGGAAATCCAAAATTAGGGAAGGGAAAAAATTTGTGGGGCAATACATCTCGCCTGAGGCAAGAAAAAACCTTGTTTTTACTGTGTCAGAGAAGGATTGTCAACAGGGGAATGGATAAAAGAGAATTTGCCAGACGGGGCTTTGACTTTTGCCAGACGAGGTTTGACCTTTGCCGGACGAATTTGCCGGACGGGGTTTGGCAACCCCGTCCGGAATATTTTCCGTTTCTGTCTGACGCGCTGATTTATCCATTGAGCATCTTTCCTCTTGTGCTGATAACAATCTCTTCTATGGGAAGTATCTTTCCTGACGCTTCCATGCCTTTTTGCACAATCGTGGGAAGGCCCGAGCAGCAGGGAACCTCCATCACCGCGGTGGTCACACTTTTTACACTCGCAGTTTTGAAAATATCAGCAAATTTGTTTATATACTCCTGAACCTCATCGAATTTCGGACATCCCATCATGACCACTTTTCCCCTGAGCAAATCTCTGTGAAGCGCGGGAAATGCCACAGAAACACAATCTGCCAGCACCAGAATATCGGCCCCTCTGAGAAACGGGGCATCAGCAGGGATCAGCCTGATCTGGACAGGCCAGTGGGACAGTGCCGAGTCCTCACCTCGGGGAATGGAAGCGGGCGTGTTTTCGCTTTGACAGGATTCCGACGGAACAAAGCGCTGAATCTGTGTGGAAGGACATCCGCAGGGCATGAGCGATTCTTCTTTGCCGGCTTCCTTTTCTTTTTCCGCGAGATATTTCTCCACAGCTTCTTCGTCAAAATCCTCGGCTTCCCGCTCAATGATTTTCAGCGCACCGTTGGGACATTCTCCGATACATGCGCCCAGACCGTCACAATATTTATCCTCGACCACGCGCGCTTTCCCATCCACAATCTGCAACGCACCCTCTGCGCAGCCAGGAACACACTGTCCGCATCCGTCGCACAATTCCTCGTCAATTTCGATTATTTTGCGCAGTATTTTCATCAGACCTCCTTTAACAAGATTTTCCTTGCTTCTTTTTGTCCGCTTTCAGTCAGAAAAGATTTCTCGATCACCCGGATCAGTTTATCCGCATTAAAGGGTTTTTCCTTATGCTTTTCCTCAAGATTTACAATAAGGTCCGCATCATAAAGCACCTTGAAATTGAGGGTCTCCTCATCCCGGGGATGATGGTGATGGCCCACAATATCACATACCTCATCTTTCAGTGCCTGCTTCGCGCCCAGTTTTGTCAAAATCCCATCTGCAATAGGGGGGCCTTCTGTTTCCTGATATTTGGCTGCGGTGCTGTTGAACTTTCGTTCTGCCTCATGGATACCGATATCATGCAGATATGCGGCACATAGGATCACAGCCATGTTTCCTCCTTCGCGCTTACCGATTCGCTCCGCATAGCGTGCCACCTTTGTCGCGTGCCCGATCCGCTTGAAATCTCTTTTGAAATATTTCTTCATCTCAATAGCGACCCGGTCTTTTAAAAGGTCTTCTTTCTGAGCCATAAGTTCCGGCGGAAGATTTCCCAGACATTGCTCGGCATACTGGCAATATGCGGCACAGCCAAAATCCATGCTCGGATTTACAAACCTGTGGCCGCAGTTACCGCATTTCCGAGACGTATCATCCTTGAAAAACTCCACCTTGCTCCCGCATTCAGGACACTTTGCGTCAAAAATGGCTCCTGGTTTCCAATATTGGGTATCCTGTCCCGGACATTTCATAATTATCCCTCCGATATTTGGAAACTTGAAACTGGAAACTGGAAACTGGAAACTGGAAACTGGAAACTGGAAATTCAATATCATTTAAATTTCAAGTTTGCGGTTTCAAGTTTGCGGTTTCTGGTTTCAAATTTCAAATTCTCTCTTTCCAGTTTCAAGTCTCCAGTTTCAAGTTTCAAACTACCCAAGAATTGCTTTGAGGTCGTCGTCGGCTGTTGTAATAGGTCCGATATTAAACTTTTCCACCAGAACATTCAGGACATTGGGTGACACAAAAGCAGGAAGTGTCGGGCCCAGCCGAATGTCTTTTATACCGAGGTAAAGCAGCGTCAGGAGAATGGCACAGGCTTTCTGTTCATACCACGACAGGATCATGGACAGGGGAAGGTCATTCACCCCGCAGTCAAACGCGTCCGCTAAGGCCGAGGCAATCTTAATGGCGGAATATGCGTCATTGCACTGACCGATATCCATAAGCCTCGGAATGCCGCGGATATCTCCCAAGTCTTTGTCAAAGAAACGGAATTTGCCGCAGGCCAGCGTCAGCACCACACAATCTTTGGGAACCTTTTCAACAAACTCGGTGTAATAATTCCGCCCCGGTTTTGCACCGTCGCATCCGGCAACGAGGAAGAAGTGGCGAATGGCTTTGTTTTTCACGGCTTCGATAACCTTGTCAGCAACGCCCATTACCGCGTTGCGGCCAAAACCGACCATCACGGATTTTCCCTGTGTGTCTTCAGGAAACCCGGGGAGTTCCAAAGCCTTTTCAATCACAGGGGCAAAATTCTTGTCTGCAATGTGCGTGACCCCGGGCCAGCCCACCAGCCCGGTTGTGAAAATATTGTCTTTGTAGGACTCTCTTGGTTTTTGGATACAGTTCGTGGTCATGAGGATGGCCCCGGGAAACGCGTCAAATTCTTTGGCCTGGTTCTGCCATGCTGTCCCGTAATGCCCGTAAAAATGGGGATATTTTTTCAACTCAGGATAGCCGTGACAGGGAAGCATTTCGCCATGGGTATAAACATTGATACCTTTTCCCTCGCTCTGTTTCAGGATATCTTCCAAATCTTTCAGATCATGGCCGGAAACAAGAATGGCCTTGCCTTTTTTTGGGCCGAGCGGCACCTTTGTGGGAACCGGATGACCATACACGCCGGTATTTGCCGCGTCCAGCAATTCCATAGCCCGAAGGTTGACCTCTCCGCATTTCATCACCAGCCCCACAAGATCATCCACGCCCAGTTCCTTGTTTAATGTGGCAGCCATTGCTTCATGGATAAACGCAAAAACATTATCATCGGTCTGCCCCAGGATTCGGGCATGGTCCGCGTAGGCAGCGACCCCCTTTATGCCATAAATCAGCAACTGCTGAAGAGAAAGAATATCCGGATGAATGTCAGGATCGGATTTTACCCCCGCTTTTTCCCCCTGAGCCACCAGATTATCCAAATTTGCTTCCGGAATGAACGCGGCCGGTCCTTCTGGAAAATCCGTATTTCCGCCCGTTGCTCTGATCTTTTCTTTGAGACTGTCCCGCAATTTGACACTGGTATTGATAAGCGTTACAAATCTGTCAGGATCAAAATCCACGTTGGTCAGGGTGGAAAATATGGCTTCACAGGCAAAACGGTTTACACGTTCATCGCCTACCCCCACTTTCCAGCCTTCGACTGCATACAAAGAAAGTCCTTTGACCGCGTAGATCAACAGATCCTGCAAGGCTGCGACTTCCGGTTTTTTCCCGCACACACCGATTTTTGTACAGCCTTCTCCTTTTGCCGTCTGCTCACACTGAAAACAAAACATGATATATCTCCTTTTTTTAAAGGGTATCGTTAATTTTTTATCATATATTTATTCTGTATTCAAATGTTTTGCATTGACTTAGGTCAAAAAAGAGGTTTTTTTGAAAAAAATCCTTCGGATCAGCAGACCCGGAAACAGTTTCGCATTGGTGCATATTTTTCCGAGAAAGGTCGCGGAAAACTGAACACCGCCATCATTTTTGATCCAGCGTCCTCCGGATGATCCGGGCGATTTTGCTTCTGATCATGGGTTTCATGACAAATTCCCGAATGCCCAGGGCTTTGACTTTTTCCTCTGTAATCAGCTCACAGAATCCGGTGCAAAGAATGATCGGTATGTCAGAGCGAATCTTCATCAGTTCCCGGGACAGTTCCAAGCCTGTCATATTTGGCATGGTCATATCTGTAATGACAAGATCAAACTTTTCCGGGCGCTTACGAAATGCTTCCAGTGCTTCGATACTGGCGGTTCTGACCGTGACCTCATACCCGAGTTTTTTCAGTATGAGCCGTTCTGCTTCAAGCGACTGAATCTCATCATCAACCAGCAGAATCCGCTCCGTGCCTCCCGGGAGAGGCATATCCGACACATGCTCCGGAGCAACAGATATGTCTGAAATTATCGGCAGATAAACATGAAAAGTTGTTCCCCTGCCCGGCTCGCTGTGAACGCTGATATGTCCGTTGTGGCTTTGAATAATTCCGTGAACCACGGAAAGCCCGAGTCCGCTGCCTTTTTCCTTTTCCTTTGTTGTAAAATACGGATCAAAAATTCGTTCTGTTATTTCACGGCTCATGCCATGGCCCGTATCACTGACAATGAGTTTGACATACGCACCCGCGGGGACGCCGGGAATGTCATTCGGACCGATATCTGCTTTTTTCAGGGACAGTTCCAGCACACCGCCTTTTTCACACATGGCGTGATAAGCATTGGTGCAAAGATTCATAATGACCTGATGGATCTGCCCTGCGTCTGCCAGAATAACCCCGCAGTCTTTACTGATATTCTGATATATCTCGATGGTCGCGGGCAAGGTGGCTCTGAGCAGCTTCAGAACCTCTTTGATAATGAACTGAACCTTCAGGGGCCGCTGTTCCTGTTCCCCCTGCCGGCTGAAGGTGAGAATCTGCCGTACCAGATCCCTGGCCCGGTAAGCCGCCACAATCACCTGTTCCAGATAAGATCGGAGACTGCCGGTTTCAGACGCCTCATCCATGGCCAGATCCGTGTATCCGATGATGGGAGAGAGAATATTGTTGAAGTCATGGGCGATCCCCCCGGCCAGTGTGCCGAGTGCTTCTGTTTTCTGAGCCTGACGGAGCTGTCTTCGCAGCATTCTTCGCTCGCTTTCCGCGTTTCTGCGTTCACGGATATCACGGGCAATGGTAAGCACAGCGCGTTGTTTATTATATTCGATGACACTGCTGTTTCCCTCAATGGGAATGACCTCACCATCCCGCCGGACATGCGCGGATTCAAACACGATACGCTTTTCCTGTCGCAGCGACGCCATCCGTTGCGGCAAAAACATCATATATTCCTGGGAAGTTATTTGTTTCAGCGTCATCTGAAGTAATTCTTCCCGGGTATAATCCAGATATTTACAGGCACTCTGATTCACGTCTAATATTTCCTCACCAAAACAATGAACAAAAATGGCGTCATCTGCGTTATCAAACAGGGTTCTGTAACGTCTTTCAGAGTCCTGATGCGCCTGTTCGCTTTGTTTGTGAGCAGTCTCATCCCTGTACATGGATACGATCTCACCGGAAGGAAGCTTGTAAACATAGTTGCTTCGCCATCCCGTAATCCTTTTATCTTTGTATAAATTGAGCGGAACATATTTTGGCTCACCTGTTGCCCACACATTTTGAAACACATCAAAAAGCCCGAATTCCTTTATTCCCGGGAAGACTTCCCTTACACTTCTGCCGATAAGGTCTTTTTTGCTTACGCTGTCTATTTTTTCCCCGGCTTTGTTAATGTCCGCAAAAATAAAATCCTCACCATTATTTACAGGCAGATAAACAGCAATGCCTTCGTACAGATTTTCAAACATGGCTCTGTATCTTGCTTCGCTCTCAGCCAGTGCTTTTTCAGCCTGTATTCGCTCTTCAGCATCATGTACCACGGAAAAAAGCAATTGTTTGTTATTCACTTCCAAGGGCGTGGCATTCACTTCCACTGTTCGTATCTGTCCGTTTTTTAATTTATGAGGAAAAATAAAATGATTTTTTCGTCTGAATTTACTATGCTGCATTTCTTCGAAGACTTGTTTATCAGGCAGGATATTGATATCTGTCATCTTCATGGCTGTCAGCTCTGTATGTGAATATCCGTAGAACTCGGATGCGGCCATATTTGCATTGACAATGGAACCGGTCTCCGGTTCTATCAGCAGCATGACACTGCTGTGCTTCTCAAACATACTCCGAAATTGTTCCTCGCTTTCCCGCAGTTTCCGATTCAGCTCTTTTTTTTCCCATGCACTGATAATGGCAAAATGCAGGACTTCTGTAGAAACAGGTTTTCTGAAATAATTATTCGCGCCCATACGCAGCACTTCAATGGCATTCTTTATATCTCCGTGTCCGGTCAGGATGATGGTCTGTAAATCTTTTTGAAAATCCTTTGACTTGTGCATTAATTCAATGCCGCTCATTCCCGGCATTCTGATATCAGTGAGCAATACATCAAATTCCTCATTTTTTAAAAATGCCAGAGCCGCTTCTCCGGAATGAGCCGTTGATATAATATAACGGTCCCACTGCTCTTCAAGTGTAATTTTTAACAAATCACACAGTTCGGCTTCGTCATCTGTAATTAATAGTCTGATTTTATTTTTCATTACTCCTCCGTTCGGACCAGGTGTCAGATGTTAAGGGATTCCCAATTATTCGATAATCAAGTTTTTTTGATCCGCTCTGACCGGACAGCCTGTTATTTCTGCAAGAGCAGGAAATTTGTCCGCTTTCCGGCAACCCGGTTGCCCTTCGACAGGCTCAGGGCACGCTGTTCTCGCTCCCTTCCCCTCCCCTCCCCTCCCTTTCCCGCTTCTGTTCCCGCTCCCTGAGCTTGTCGAAGGGAGCGGGAACAGGAGCAGGAACAGAAGCAAGTTTTGCGACAGTGAGAAGGCAAATTCCCCCGAGACCGGCGAGCGGAAATGATTATCATGCGAGGAGAATATCCGTTACTGGTTGTCGCTCTGTTCCTGGCAGCCCGGATATCCGGGCATTCTCTGATCTGTCAAGGATCGGACAGAAAAAATAGCAGTCTGGAGGATGACAGATTTTGTACAATTCGACCAGATTGGTCCGCCAACATACCGAAAAAAGTTTGATATCAGCAGGATGAAAACGAAGAGACCCAGAATTATCATAATAACAGCAGACTGAAAGTTTTCATAATTCCCCATATTTTTTTAAAATTCAGTTCGTTGCTTAAATAATAATATGGTTTTGTTTGAATGATGTCAAGCCGAGCCCGATTCTGGGAAATTTGGCTGAGTTGAAATCGTAAAAATAAAGAATTAAACAAAAATAACTTTCCGAAAAATATTTTTTATGTTATGTTAAAAAATATAAAAAACGCGATGTGCAACTTATAATGCCACAAAGACACAAAGGCACGAAGTCCCGCGATGGCTCTTTGTGTATCTTTGTGTCCTCGTGTCTTTGTGGCAGTTGTTTGTCCGTGATATCCACGGTTAAAAAAAGTTGCACATGGCGTTAAAAAAGCAGCAGATTGAAAAGGTTTTGGGGCATTCTCCATTTGCCAGTTTTCAGCTTTTGTGAAGGATGCCGGTTTTGGAATATTTCCATCAGCATAAATCTGATTTTTCCCAAAAAACAGCAAAGGCGGTCTTGCCATGATAGATAATTTTAATTTTGAAGATCAGAAAGAATTTATAAAAAAACTTTCCGGGTCCATGAATCGCCATGACTTAGAGGCTTTTTTACTCTCCGCTGCCCAGGACGCGGACATGGAAAAATTCAAAACCCGGGCAGCCGAGGAGATTCTCCACATAACAAAGCCTTCTGATATCATACCCGAAATCTATGGTGATTACCGGGAGATCGTTCATGACGGGATATTGTTCCTCCTTTCCAACTTATCTTCTGCCCGGCTTATAAAACTTGTTGTTGACCAGCTCCTGCTCAAAGAAGATGCTGCTGTGGAAGAGCGGCTCCTTCATCTTGCCGGGCATATTCCCACGCTTCACAAACTGGGGCAGATCATCGCTCGCAACCGGAATGTCGAAGCCTCTTTCAGAAAATGGCTGATTTGCCTGGAAAACGATTTTCACAGCGTCAGCTTTGCTGAACTCCGGGATAAAATCAGCAATGAAATGAGCGATGTTGCCGAAACCTTTTCCATCAGAATGGACAATGAGGTGCTTGCTGAGGCCAGCGTGGGAGCTGTCATATCATTTATGTGGACAGACCCCGACACAGGCAAAAGCGCAAGAGGTGTTTTTAAAACGCTCAAACCGCTGGTAAAAGAGCATCTTGACGAAGAATTAAAACTCTTAGACGAACTGGCTTTTTTCTTTGATAAAAAAAGAGATCACTACACCCTTAAAAACTTCAGATTTGTAGAAACATTCAAAGACATAAAAATAGCCCTTGAAGAAGAAATTGATCTCCGAGGTGAGCAGGAAAATCTGAAGAAAGCGCTTCCTTTTTATGGCAAAAACACCTCAGCCACGCTCATCCCCCGCCTCCTTCCGTTTTCCACTGAAAACATTACAGTCATGGAATATATGAAAGGCTGCAAAATCACCGACGCTTATATGAATTCAGAAGACAGAAAAATGTGCGCCCGGGCCCTGTATAAAACGGTTATTTGTCATCCCCTGTTTTCCCACGAAGCACAAACACTTTTTCACGGCGATCCCCATGCAGGGAATATTTATGCGTTTGAAGATGAAATACAGGGAGATATGAAAGTGGTGCTTCTGGACTGGAGTCAGGCAGGGTATCTGTCAAAACGTCAGAGAATGAATATCCTCTGGCTGGCGATTGGTGTTGTCTTAAATGATGAGAATTTTATTCTTGACGCAATAGGAGAACTCTCAGATGAAAATTTCAAAGAAGACCCCCTGACCTTAAAAAAGGTGGATGAAATTATCTCTGAAATTATGGCCAGCCCTGAGTATGAGGACTGCCAGCTGGTGAAAAAAATATTCCTTCTCATTGATCAGACAACCCTCAGAGGTATTCGCTTTCCCCGGGATCTGCTGCTTTTCAGAAAAGCTTTTTTTACCCTTGACGGTGTGCTTTACGATATTGATCCTGCGTTTGATCCGGATATTTATACCATAAGACTCCTTGAGAAGCTTTTTGTCGAAGAACTTCCCCGGCGATGGTTGTATTTTCTGTTTCCTCATTCGGATCACCCGGAACATTATAAGACCCTTCTTTCCAATAATGATGTGCAAATGCTTGTTCACCGTGTGGCATTTGAAATTTTTAAAAAAAGCACAAATGTGCTTTCCATATTAATCGAAAGGAATGTGGAGGGCGTTACCATGACCTCGGCAAGCCTGCTGGGATGTTTTTTACAGGGGCTGGTTGATGTCAGATATAAAAAAATACTATAATTTTAAGATGTTTTAAGCATTTCGGATAAAAATATCGAAAAATTTTGTCCAGGTATTTAAGTATCTGAGCAAAAATTTTTCATACATTTTTTTTCTGTGAGGGGCAGAGAAACCCGGGTTTTTTCCGCCGGGAGAAGGAACTGATTCCATGAGAAAAACCCGGGTTTCTTCCCCGGACAAATATCGAAAAATTTTGTCCGGGTATTTAATCATCATGGTGTTTCAGCGATTCTTAGAAAAAACGGTTTGATTCGGATATCAGAGAGGTGCATGGTTTCCAGATTGAGATAAGGAAGGATTCGGTCGCTGATGAGAATTCCGCCGGATGCGCCGCGTTCCACGTCTCCTTGGAAAGGGGAAAAAATAATGATTCGATGCTTTATGCCGTAACGCATGACAGCTCCGAATTCATGTGTAACTTTCTGAGTTAAAAAAACACCTGCCACAGGCACCTTCTCATAGCCTGTCAGAGAAGCGGCCGTTTCAACCCGTATCGGTATCTTGCTGATATTTCCAATTCTCATCAGATCACGGGCCATATCTTCAGCCCGCTCCTTTTTGTCTGAATACATCAGTATCAGAAGGAGTTTGCCATCGGGTCCCTGCTTTTTGGCTATATCCTGGTCCGCGGCCAGCAAACTCGCAAACACGTCAAGCCCTGTCCGAACGCGCCAATCCTCTCTCTCACCCGCAACAAGATTCCCGGACGCAAGGAACAGAACAAGCATAAATACTGATATGAATGTCTGGCATACCGACTTTAGCTGGTCACGATACACGATACATAAACCCCTTTTGGAATTGAGAAGTGAGAAAAGAGAAGTGGGAAATTTGAGCCTCCACTTGTTATCACTTTAAAATTCATAAGCAATTTTTATCCACCACCACTGACCGGGATCGGAATCATCCGAGTCTGGAAAATTATTCTCCACTTGGTCCGGGCCGGAATAATAACGAATATCTTCTTCAAAAAGGTTCTTGACGCCTGCACTCAGGGTCAGTCCCTTGAAGCCAAGATCGAACACATTGCCGGTCAGATCCACAGTGTGATAACTCTCCGGGCTGTGTCTGTCCGGTTCTCCGTTTCGCTCACTGACATAGCGATACTGTAACGCGAATAACAGCCTGGGACAGGGCTGATATATGAGACCGACATTTGCAAGCCAGTCCGCTGCCTCAGGTATTTCTTTCCCTGTGTCCCGGTTTTCAGTCTCCGCGTAGGAAAAATTGGTGTCCAGTTTCAGAATGTCCGGGATAAGGGGCCGTTCCAACTCCAGTTCCACGCCTTTGGTACGAAACTGTTCAGGTGCCTTTTGCATGTCTTCGACTTTTGCTTTGAGATCGGAATAAAAAAGGGTGATCCGGCTTATGGTATTGAAATTCCTGAACACATATCCGAACTCATAAGTGTCAATGGTCTCGGATTCGATATCTGAAATATCCGCAAGAGGATTATCCGGCGCATACATTTCCAGAAAAGTGGGGGGACGGAACGCCCGCGCGTACTGGGCTTTCAATATATGCCGTGAGGCTGCGCCGGGGCGTTTATTTAAGCGGCAGACCGCGGCAAGTCTCGGACTGAATTTGTCTCCGATGTCATCATAATGATCATATCTCAGACCCGCGGTAAGGGTGAGCTGATCGCTGACGCGAAATTCATCCTGTGCTGTCAGACTGTTTATCAGCCGGTCTTTGCCTTCAAAATGCTGCCCATATCCGATCTCCGGGGACGAATCCCTTACGGACACGGGAGAGACCACTGGTGACTCGGCATCGTTTTCACGCCATACGTCTTTCAAGGCTGACTTGGAAAAAGCCCACTCCAAAAGTGACGTGTGCCGGTTTCCATGTTTCCACGTCAGTGCGAGGCCGCCGTGAAACAAGCTTTCATTGTAATTGAATCCGTAAATCTCAGCATTTGGATACAGATCCGTAAGTTCATCCGGATAAGCACCGCTATTTTCTGTTTCAAATTTTCGCTCCTGCCATCCCAGGTTTAAATTGGCGCAAAGCCGCGAAGAAAATTTTAATTTGTGACTGGCTGACACCCCCCACTGATCCGTCTGATAAAAATCGTCATGATCATTTTCAAACCAATGGGTGTTTAAGGAAAAATTTTTGTAATTCAGGGTAAATATGCCTGATCTGTAATCTCTTTCCTGGTCCCTGGTATTATCAGAAATATCGGAACTGTATTCTGCTTCCTCCACAGGCGGAAGCGGATATTTGTCTTCTGTTTCTGCTTCAGGAAACGGATCAGGAGGGGAGAGGACAGAAACGTCATCTGTTTCCCTGTCAGGAAGCGCATCAGGACCGGAAGGAGGCATACCCGCGGTTGACATCACACGGAATGTTCCGGGATTACTGATATCTGCCCCCGCTGAATTGAGGCCTGCGACGTTCAGACTCAGATTGAAATCTTTATCCGGATGACGCCAGGAAAACATGCCGCCGCCTTTATAAGTATTATCTCTCTCCAAATCTCCGAAAACCCGGGTGCCTTTTTTGCGAGTGATAATGTTCATCACACCGGCATAAGCAAATTCACCGTGTATGGCGGAACCGGGACCCCGCATGATCTCGATTCGTTCCACCTGTTCCATCGGCATATTGGGAACCGGATCAATGCCGAATGCTGTTGTCAGAGGGACGCTGTTTAAAAGCACTTTGATATGGCCCGATGCAAAAATTCTCGGAATTCCTCTCACCACTGTCTTTCCAAGCTTGTCAGATGTGAGAGAAAAATTGATTCCGGGAACCAAAGACATGGCTTCTGCGACTGTCCCGATTCCCCGGGTTTCCAGTTCATCCCCATAAAGCACCGTGACCATTCCGGGAACAAAATCAGCATTCACGCGGGTTTTGGTGGCTATTTCGGTATATTTTTCCAGAATATCTAACAGCTTACGCTCCTCTTCCTGATCTTCGGGCCAATCTTCCTTGGAAATCGTTCCCGTCATTTCCATGTCATGACTCTCTTCAGCAAAGCCCTCGCACAGAGGCAGCAATGCTGTTAAAGTAATGAGCATTAACATCCAAAAACATTTTTTCAGCATATTCATTGACATCCCGGGTTCCTATAAAAAAACTGCCGCCGCAGTCTTAGCAAGTTGGCAGCCACCGCCATGTTTTGCTCAATAACGCCAATTGAATTTGACATATAACAAATCGTTGTATGTGCCATATATTTCATTTACACGCGGCTTTTGTCAAAACATTTGATGGCAAATTAGAGGAAAAATCGGCTAAAAAACGGAAAATCATCCTGACTGGCATGATATTTGCTTGGGTTCGGAGACATTCAAGTGAGGGGGGATTAAATCAGAAATGGTCGGAAATTTCAGGGCAGATCTGAACCACGGATTAACGCAGATTAAGGAGATTTCGCAGATTAAAAAAATCTGTGCAATCTCCTTAATCTGTGCTAATCCGTGGTTCAACTGCGTTCTGAATTCCTATTTCTCAATTTTAAAACGCCATGCGCAGTACCATTCATCAGGATGCTCATCCGGGGGACATCCGATGCATTCGGTTATGATTCTTTTATCAATGGCCCTTGCAAAATAGGGATATTCAACATTGCCAACGGATTTGCACGGATAGTCATCAAGTCCTTTGCGTTTTCTTGCCACCTGAACGCGGCATTCATTCATTTGAAACACAATGCAGTCAGGCCCTTCATCAATAATGGACTGGGTGTTAATGGTTGCGTAAAGGCGAAAGTTCAGCGCCTTTTTCAGTCCTTCAATTCCCGGATTTTCAGGAAGGCCCAGAAAATTTTTAATAGACCATGCCTCAAACGGAGAAAAATGCGCCCAGCATGAATCATTACAACGTTTGGCGTCAATCATACCCTGGTTAAATTCTACAGATTGAAACCATACGCCGTCATTTGCAAGCCAGTTTACCGCGACAGTGTTCAGAAGTTCGTCAAGGGATTCTTTTGACATATTCAGCATAGGAGCCGGGATTCCGTCTTTCATTTCAAATCCCAGTATTTTTGAAAGTCTTTTCATTTGGATCCCATAACTCTTTTCCCATGCCGTTTTCAGCATTTCAAGGGCTTTTTCCGTACCCATCTGATGCCTTACTTCGGTAAACCAGAGGGTATGGTGAACCATGGTGCGATGAAACATATCTAAAATAAGGCGGGCAGTATCTTCATGGTTTAAATCTTTCTGAGTCTCAACATTGTCTGACATCTGGATAATTCCTTTCTATTTTAGAGAGTATTAAGTTTTAGGTGTTAGGTGTTAGGTGTTAGGAAAAACGCTAAATCTCTGACGGGTCATGGCTGTTTATTCGGAAAAATATTCCGCCTCATATACTTTTACAACCGTGTCTTTGTCCATCCAGCACGTTTTTTCCATTCCCCCTTTCTGACAAAGGTGTTCTAAAAAAATCTGTGTGTCAGGAAGCTGTTCCCATACCTGAGGCAGAAAAGTGGAACTGTGCCATCCTTTTGATAAGATGACACCGTGAACACCCGGGTTCAGTTTTGCTTTCAGTTCTTTGCCATCTTTATGTTCAAGTATCCGGGGGACCGTGAGTACACTGACCTCAATATCAATATCAGGGAGTTCGTTTGCTTTTAAAGGCGGAAAACGGGGGTCTCGGAAAGCAGCGTTTAATGCGTTATCTTCCACGCAGGAAATCAGAGGCTTTACAGGTTCAATGGTACCGATAC
Source organism: Desulfonema magnum (assembly GCF_017377395.1). Taxonomy (GTDB): domain Bacteria; phylum Desulfobacterota; class Desulfobacteria; order Desulfobacterales; family 4be13; genus Desulfonema_C; species Desulfonema_C magnum. The sequence goes on from NZ_CP061800.1 coordinate 4,758,807, forward strand.
AGCCTCTCAGGACCCCTTTTTTGTGCAAAGTGACAAAACAGCCCCGTTTTTCCGCCAGCACAGAGGAAATTTCAGCGGGTCTTTCTGTGTCCGAACTTTTTATAAGCTCTGACGTGATAACAGAACGAGCCAGTTTAAGCAGCGTTTTCTGATCTTTATCTGTCAGGGTTGGCATTTTATATCTTCCTTTCTGTATGGTAAAAAAAGTCTTTTGAAGCGGAAGGCGTGCTGAAATTACATTATATCCGGCAGGGCGGGGTCTGCAAACCAAAGCTCCCCGGGCTTCACATCCGCGTATCTGTCCGGGGCGGGCATTAGTTTGCCTCGCCGACCCCGGATTTTTCCGAATATGGTATATGATTTGCCCGGAGTTCCCGTGAAATTGCTAAAATGAAATTTTAGCACTCCTTTCCCTCCAGCTTAACAGACAAACTTTTCCCTCTTTGGAAAAAGAGGACAGGGGATGTTGAACATATAAAAATTTTTACTGCCCGCTTTCTTTCAAGAAAAAAAGCCAATATACAAAATAAATAAATCCCCCTGTCGCCACAATAGCAACAATATAACTCATCCAGTCCGTGGGTTTTTCGGCAATGCCGAACTCGTTGGGGGGACCGACTTTGTGCTTACAGCTAAAGCATTTTTTATCTTCGGCTTTCAATACAACATGACAATATGGGCATTTTTTTGTTCTTCCTGTCATTCTCAACCTCTTTATTCAGGGATTTTTTCAAAAAATAAAATACCCGAAATGTGGCGTGAACACGGCGATCTGAATCGGGTATGTTATTTACATGAAGTTCCCTCAGAAAATGCGCTTAATTCAGAAAATCCGCTTCAATGGTAATTTCACTTCCGTCTTTTACTTTTGAGAGCCAGGCATCAAAGGTTTTGAACTTCTTCTGTTGCAGCAACCGTTCCTTTATGGTTTTCTTTTCTTTGTCAAATGCTTCCGGCTCAGGCGTTTTTCTTTCTTTCAAGCGGATAACATAATAACCTTTTCTTCCTTTTATGACATCTTCCGGATAATTGTTTTCATTTGAAAGCTTAAACGCTGCCTGGATAATCTCACGTTCATATCCGATTTCAGGAATCGCCTCATTGCGCTTAAAAAAATCAGTCGTTTTCAGCGTCAGACCGGATTTTTCGCTTTCCGTGTCCATGGAACCACCGTTCTTTAAGGCTGTCAGGAACGCTTTTGCATCTTTGGCTGCCTTTTCATCCTGTTTTTCCTTTATGAAATCAGCCCGCACCTTTTCTTTCACATCTTCAAATTCAGCTATTTTTTCAGCTGTTTTCTCAATCGTCTGGATAATATAATATCCGTCTCCCAGGTCTTCGATTTCACTGATCCCCATGGGCTCAAGCTTAAACGCGGCTGTTGCGAATTTCCGACGATTCCTCACCCCTTTTGCAGGGCCTTTTTTTTGAGTAAAAGAAGCTGTGGTTTTAATGGCGAGGTTTTGCGCTTTTGCAATTTCCGCGAGATTATCTCCTTCAAAAAAAGAATCGTAAAATTCCTCTGCCTTATCATAGGCAATATCTTTTGCTTTTTTATCTGTCAGTTTTCTGGTTATTTTTTCTTTTGCTTCATCAAGTGAAAGGACGGATGCTTCATTGACTTTTTCAACCTTGATGATATGCCATCCGAACTGGCTCTTTACCAAGTCACTGATTTCTCCGGCTTTCATGGAAAACGCCGCATCAGCGAAAGGTTTTACCATTCTTTTTTTGTCAAATTCCCCGAGGTCTCCTCCCCTGACCTTGGTGCCCGCATCTTCTGAATATTCTTTTGCCAGTTCTGCAAAATCTCTGTCGCGTTTTGCCATTTCCAGAATCTCGGCAGCTTTTTGTTTTTTCTCTTCAACCACTTCAGGAGAGCTGTCTTTTTCCACCTTTATCAGAATATGCCGTGCCTGAACTGTTTTTTCTTTTTTAAATTCTTCCGGATTTGCCTCATAATAGTCCTGTATTTCGTCATCTGAAACCTCTGCCTCTGATTTGTATGTTCCAGGGACAAAACTCAGAAACTGCGCTTTTACTTCAGGTTCGGTTTTATAGGATTCTTTTTTACTATCATAATAGGCTGAGATATCTTCATCCGAAGGCTCAATATCCTTGTATTTATTTGGTTCAAACACCACATAATCAATGTTTGCCGATGCGTTGTTCCATTTGAACCATTCCATGGCCTCCTGATCAGAAACTTTTACGTTGTCCAATATAAAAGATCTGAGCTTACTGATCAGCATTCCCTCTTTCTGCATCACCTCAAACTGCTCAGGCGTCAGTCTGTTGGCATTCAAAACCCTCGTGTAAAGACGGCTGTCAAACACGCCGTCCCTCTGAAACACTTCCATTTTCTGAATGGTGTCGGCAAGCTCGTCATCAGAAACCCGGAAACTGAGTTTTTCCGCTTCCTGGCGCATAAGACTCTGGTCAATCAGTCCATCCAACGTCTGCTTTTCAAGCCGTTTTATCATATCTCCGTTCAACTTGGTTCCGAATTGCTTGTATCGCTCAATCAGTTTGTTATAGGCCCCCCGATATTCATCCATGCTGATTGACTCTCCGTTGACAAATGCGACTTTGTTGATACGTTTGTCGCGAAAGCTTCCGACTCCCCAGAATACAAACACAATAACAATTGCACCCAAAATGATTTTGATTAACCAACTCGTGGCATGGTCCCGCATTAGTCTGAGCATTACAAATTACCCCTTTTCTTACAACTTCATTTTTTTGATAAAATAAAAAACGAATTTCAGATAATGAAATTCAAAATTAGTTAAAAATTAGTTTTAATCTTTGACATGTCCTTTCTTTTGTATTTTTAGCCTGTGTACAGGACAAAAAAGATAAGTGCCAAAGAAACCCGGCTTTTTCCGACAGGGGAAATCGCCTCGTCCGGGGGAAAAAGCCGGGTTTCTTTCCTGCGCTGCAACTTTTTGTCCTGTACACAGATTTTTAGCATAATCATCCGAGCATTATTCAAAATTACAACTTTTTGATTTTTTTGATATTTACCAATTTAACAGGATTAGATATTTTGTCAGAAAATATAAAAAATATGCTTCGGATTCAGATTATTCAGGTCCGAGTGAACGAAGTACCTAACCATAAATTTTTCGATATAAAAAAGCCGGGTTTCTTCCCGAGTCTCAGCCGGGGCAAAAAAGACGGGCCTCTGAGAAACCCGGCTTTTCCCCGCCGGAGAAGCCGCTTGGTGAAAAAAGCCGGGTTTCTTCCCGCGTCCCGGCCGGGGGAAAAGACGGGCATCTGAGAAACCCGGCTTTTCCCCGCCAGAGAAGCCGCCTGGTGAAAAAACCGGGTTTCTTCCCCGCTTAAAAACTCTCGCTCATGTACTTGTCAGACAATTAATGTCATATTTTTTTCACGCCGATCTGTTTTCATTCCCACAGATTCGGCACAAAATACGCACCGATATTCATATTTATCACCCTCGGGAAGCACAAGAAGAAGTCGCTTGCGAACAGGAACCGCCCGTTTGCATTTCGGACAGTAAAGTTCAGTCGCATCCAGGTCCTTAAACATTCCCGGGCTGCGGGTTCGCTCACCAAAGGTCTCCGATGATTTCATGAATTTTTCAAAATCCATTTCTGATACCTCTATTTAACAAAAATCTTTAACAAAGTTAAATCATTTTATCCAAATAGTTATCTTTTTTAACCAATTATTGTATTTCCTTAGTTCTATTTTGTCAATAATTTCCCGCTTCCTTATATATGAAAGTGTCAGGCGTTCAGTGTTAAGTGTTATGAAAAACTCTGAAAGTTTTATCTTTCATTGTGACTGACGGGTCATAACTGTTATTTGAATTTTTTCGAACCGAAACACTCAGAATTTCCTCAGAATTAACGTGAGCTGAGAATCGTGTCTCACCGCGATGATTCTGACGGATAACATAAGTTATCCGAGGTCTTCAGAATTTCGAAGGTCTTCGGCGGCCTGATCTGTCAGAATCAAGCCGGGTCAGGCAGTAGAATATTTCCACCCCTGAATACTCCTTTCACCCCATTGACTTTTTCCCTTTGTTCAGGATAGCTTTCCCCTTCAAATGATTTTCCCTGTCATGATATGGTTTCATTTCTCTGACAGGTCTCAGGCATCAGGTGCCAGCTGTCAGATATTAAAAAATAATTTATGTTTCAAATTTTGAGTTATAAAGGAGGAATTCTATGAAAAAAGTGTTTAAGGTTGGCATCCTGATTTTAACTTTTATAAGTTTAAACTCATGCGCTGTGGGACCGGCGTACCATCGCCCTGAAATTCAAGAAAAAGACGCCTGGAGCAAATCAGGTGCTGCGGATTTGTCCCCCTCCGAAATTATTCAGGTCAACTGGTGGACAAATTTCAGCGATCCTTATCTGAACACATTGATAGAAGAAGCTGTTTCAGAAAGCCTTGATCTGAAAATCCTGTCCGAGCGAGTCCTGGAAGCGAAACTTACCACAGACCAGGAAAAAGGCGGGCATTTGCCGAATGTCAATTTTTCAACAGACACGAAATTTTACCGAGGCACACAGTACGGGTCAGAATCTTTTGATCAGCAAAATTTACACAATGAATCTGACCCATTTGATCAGAAAGATGATTCACAATATAATGCTCAAAACCTTGATAATAATACAAATCCTGGCGGATATCAATACATAAGTGCAGGAACTGATGTCAGCTGGGAAATTGATCTGTGGGGAAAAAAGAAAAGAAACCGTCTGACAGCAGAAGCAGGATATAAAGAAAGCAAGGTGAATTATCAGGGAGGATATCTGACACTGGTCTCGGAAATCGCACAGGCTTATTTTAATATTCGTCAGATAGACAAACAAAAGAATATCACACGGAAATTTTATAAAGATAACCTGAAGAGACGCTCCATTTATAAAAATCAGCATTCAGAAGGACTTATTCCTGAATGGAAAGTGTCAAGACAGGATGCTGAAGTAAAGAATTCAGAGAAAGAATTGTTGGAATTGGAACGAAACCGGAAGCGATTGGAAAATAAAATTGCAACATTGCTGGGCATGCCCGCGGGAGAAGGGGAAATACCGGATACCACATTATGGGGAGACCCGCAGATTGTCAGGATTCCTGTCGGAGTGCCTTCGGATCTTTTATCCCGCCGTCCGGATATCATTGCCGCGGAATACCGGGTGATCAAGGCGCATTATCGGGTAAATGACGCCATAGCTGACAGGCTTCCGTCCATATCTTTCAGTGGAAACGCGGGCTTGTCCGCTTCGGCATTGTCAACCTTTTTCAGCCAGTGGACATTGGGATTCGGACCGAGAATTTCATTACCCATATTTGACGCAGGTCGTCGGAAAATCCAGGTTTCTATTAACGAAGTCCAGCTGAATATCGCTGAAAATGAGTATCGTAAAACCATTATGAAAGCATTTGAAGAAGTGGAAAACCTGATGGCAGATATGGATATACGGTCAAAACAGAAGACGATTTTAGAAAAAAAGGTGGCGCATATGAGAGAGATTCACGCACAGACCCTTGCCAAATTTGAGATGGGGCTGATCTCTCAGTTGGAAATCCTGGACGCGGAACGGGAGCTTTTCACCTCTGAAAAAGCACTTTTGGACCTTCAGCGTTATATGTTGGATGATACGGTTACGTTGTTTAAAGCCTTGGGAGGCGGCTGGCCTGAAGAGACCTTTATGAGCGATTCAGTTCCCTCTGAAGACGAGAACAAGGAAAAATCTTCTGAAATTTTAAAAACTTCGGAAATGAAGGTATGAACGCTATGAAATCAGATAACAAAGATAAAACAGTTTACATAAGCAGCCCTTTATCATTCCTTAACTTGCTTTTTTGCGGATGCAAATCACAGAGAATCCGGCCGGGTGATGGTAAAAAGAGAAGACCCGGCAGACCATGGCTTTCTTTTTTCAAGACCATACTCGCGGAGTTTTGGGGTAATTCGGGGGATGCTTATAAACACAGGCGATGGCTGCTGATTTCTCTGACTCTTCTTGTGATGACAGCAACCGGATGGATAACAGTTTTCAAATCATCCGAACATAAAGCCATGAACCTGATGGAGCAGGGAAAATGCAGAGAATGCCTGGCATATGTGGAGAATGTGCTGCGTGAGAACCCCCGGAATAAAAACTTGTGTAAAATCGAAACAGAGGCGATTGTCAAAGATATTTTGCATCATGGCTGGGCACAGCAATTAAAGCACGGACATTTCAGCGAGGCACGAAAATTTCTTGAAGATATGACAAAACAAAACAGTGATCTTCCTGAGAGACTGAAAACAGTCAGACTTTTGAACTGGATTGCGGAAATTGAGGAATATTTTTTTGAGCGCAGTCCCGGAACACCCATTGTCATATTCCAGGATGAGATTCGCACAGAATCGCTTCTCACTCAGTGGGACAGAGAAAAAAATGATATTCGTTGTCTTCTTAACCAGATAGGGAAAGAAAACACGGAATTGCCACCAGATCGTATTTACCGCTGTTTGGAAAGACTTCAGGCTCAGAAACGCCTTTATTCCGGTGTGATTCAGGATTTTAAAACCACTATTGATAAGATGTTGGACACGGACAGGCCATCGGCACTGATGTTGACGATAAACGAATTTAAACGAAAATTTCCGGCGATCGGGGGTCTGGAAGCCTTAAACGAGGATTTGGCAAACTATATGAGGCTCCGGGAAAAGATAAATTCAGAACAATGGCCTGAAGACCCCGGAGTGCCGGACAATCTCTGCTTTCAAACAGAACCTTTTGTTGCCAGAGTTGACACGCTTCTCAGTACCCGAAAGGAACTGAGGCATGCCCGCTCTACTTTCAGAAACAATAAAAATCATACGATATCATTAGCAAAACTCAGATTATCATCCGAATCTTCAAAGGAAAATAACTGATGTTAGCGAAAAAAAAATCAGAACATTTTACAGATGCACTTGAAGAATGCGGTGCAGAAGGATTTGAGATTCTTACAAAAAAATCCTCACCTTTTGTTCACGGAGTTATCTATATACTCATAGGACTCCTGTTCGCCGTGTTTGTATGGTCTTTCTATGGAAAAGCCAATGTAGTTATTATGGCGCAGGGAAAACTTGACGCCAACTCAGAGATGATTCGTGTCTATACACCGACGCCCGGTGAGCTGATTGACATTTATGTGAAAGAGGGAATGCCGGTATCCAGGGGCGATCTTCTGGCCCGCATCAAGGCAGCCGGGGCTATCAGAGCCGCGGCCGACGCTGACCAGGCAAAAATGCAGCTTGAGAAGGCCGAGCTTGAGAAAAAAATTTTTCCACAAAAAAAGAGACTCTTAGAAAAAGAGATCGAAAACATTAAACAACAGCTCAGACAGAAAGGGAAGGATTACAACCAGCTTAAAAAGGAGAAATTTCAAAATCTTCCCACAACTCAGAAGCACCAGTTGAAGAAAACCAGCCTCAGCTTCGAGGAAGCTGAAAATAACAGGGACATGGCAAAACGGGCCTATGAAAAATATGTGAGGCTATATGAAACACCGGGAAACGGAGGTGTTTCCAAAAAAGAAGTTGAAGAGAAAGAACTTCAGTATATTAAAGCTGAAACGGCTTATCAGAATTTGAGGATTGACGTGGAGAAGCTGGAGCTTGAATTCAGCAAGCAGGAAACCCAGGCCGGTAAAAAACTCGGAGATGCATATATCGCACTGCTGACCTTGCGGTTCCAACGTGACAGCAAGATAATGCAGATGGAAAACGAAGAAAAACAGTTAAATATGAAATACCGTTCTGCCCATGCCGCATGGGAGGCTGCGTCTGTGGTAACATTTGATGATCTTGACGAAGATAATTTTCTGAAAGTCCGTGCCCCGGTATCCGGTGTCATCACTTATGTTGCTTCCACCCAGCGAGGAGAAAAAGTGAAATCAGAAGCCCCTCTGGTTTCCATAGCGCCAGCGGACGCTGAAAAAATTTTGCGCATTAATATCCAAGATAAGGATCGGGGGCTTCTCAAGGCAGGTCAGTCGGTAAAATTAAAATTTGCAGCATTTCCTTATCAGCGATACGGATTCATCAAAGGCACATTGGAATACATATCTCCCAATGCAGAATCCTCAAATGAAGGATCGCCTTTTTATAAGGGGCGCGTGGGGCTGGAACAGGATTATTTCATGGTAAATGACAAAAAAACAGAATTAAAATATGGCATGACCGCCGAAGCAGAAATCGTGGTTCAGAAACGCCGGTTAATAGACTTGGCGTTGGATCCCTTCAGAAAATTTAAGGGAATTGAAAATTGAAAATTATTGAAATTCGGAACAGTCATATCTGCTTGAAAATCCGAATGTCAAGTTTCGGGGTTCAATTCTCAATTATCAATTATCAGGGGAGGATAAATGAGTACATTACTCAAAATTGACGAAGAAGCTATTTCAGCAGACCAGTTTATAAAGTTTCTTAAATTTTCCAATGAATTTTCGGAACTGATGAAAAAGCTTATCCGTAACAAGGTGACTGTCCATGCAGCAAAAAAAAGGGGCATAACTGTCTCAACGGAAGAAGTTCAGCAGATGGCCGATGATTTCAGGCGGTGCATAGGGCTTCACCGGGCCAAAGAGACCCATGAATGGATCGAGAGAATTGGTATCACTCCGGAGGATTTTGAGACTTTTATCACGGAGCATGTTTTTAAGAAAAAGATGATTGACACGCTTACCACCGAGGAGGCTGTGGCCGCGTATTTTAATCTGAACGCACCCAGATTTGATACAGCGGATATCAAACATATTGTCGTGGAAGGCAGAGAAAAAGCAATGGAATTCATTGCACTGCTGGATGAGGAACCGGAGAATTTTGATGAATTTGCCAGAGAATACTCTCTTGATGATGAGACAAAAAATACAGGCGGGTATATCCCGGAAGTAAGGCGGGGGATATTGCCCGATGAGGTTGAAGCAAAAGTTTTCAACGCGTCTGCGGACGATATTCTCGGTCCTTTTCAGGTGGGCGAGGAAGAATTGTATGAGATCATCCGGGTCACTGCCATACATCCGGCCAGATTGGACAAGTCCGCCAGAGAAAAGATATCCGAAGCGATTTATGACGAATGGCTGAATGAACGTCTGAAAGAACACTCTGTAAGGTTTTAGTGAGAAATGAGAAGTCCGAACCCTGATTAAAGTGAATGAAACGAAGCCGGGTTTTTCACGCCCTGAGATGAAAAAAGACCCGTTTAAAAAACCCGGCTTCCCAGTTATATTTTCATGGTAAAAAATTTCCCGTGATTAAAGATCGCCAGCGGAAATGGCTGGTTCATCCCGTGAATCTTTTAATCCTTTAATCAGGGTTCAGAGAATATGAAAACAAATAAATACCAATAAAGGAGACCTTCCGTTGAGAACGTCATCCATCATAAAATTCCTTGAAAGTGTGGAGGTTTTTTCCTCTTTTAATCCCAACGAGCTGAAATATTTAGCCATACATGCCCAGAGCAGTCAGTATGATTTCGGGACAGCCATTTTGAAAGCCGGCGATCCCGGGCAGGGTCTGTGTCTTGTCAAATCAGGCAAGGTCAGGCTTTTCACTGAAAGCGAAGGCAAAGAAAAGAGCTTCGGTATTCGGGGGCCAGGAGATACTTTCAACGAAATCTCGGCATTGAAAGAGACGCTGACAGAGTATTCTGTACGGTCTTCGGCTAAAACAGAAATTCTGTTCTTCTCTCGCGAAGTGATCATGGATTTGTTGAACAGAAACGAGACCGCCCGGCATTTTATGACACGATATGTTGCTTTAAAGGTCACAGGCGGTTTTGTAACTCATTTTTTTAACCTCCGGTCCAAGGTCAGCCGAACAGAAATTCAGTCCATTATTGAAGAACTGGGCGTCAGACGCGTACAGGCCGGGCAGGAAATTCTTAGCCAGGATTCAGCCGAGGACCGGAGTTTGTATATTGTCCGACACGGCGAGATAAATATCGTCAGGGAGGAAGAGGGAACAACATATCCTTTAAAAGTCCTGGGAAGCGGAGAAATCTTTGGCGAAAAAGCATGTCTCAAATATTCGGTTCAGCAGGCTTCCGCTATTGCCAAAACGGACGCAGTTCTCATGGTGGTCCCTCAAAAAACAGTTCATTTTATTATAAAAAACAATCCGGATATCCGTAATGTTCTGGAGGATCGCATTGCTTTTACGGAAAAAGAGATTGAACGTCACAGAAAACTTGCGGAAGGCAGAAAAAAAGGGTTTCTGTTTGATACCCGGTCCAAGTCCAAGTCAGGAGAACAAATTATAAAGCGGTTTCCCTTTGTGGAACAGGCCGAACAAACAGATTGCGGGGCCGCGTGCCTGGCCATGATCTGCAAGCATTACGATATTCCCATGACCCTCGGCAAACTGAGGGAAATGGCCAATGTGACCACCGACGGTGCCACCATGGACAGTCTTGCCCGCGTGGGCGAATCCCTCGGATTTGTCACCAAAGGGGTCAAATGCACATACAACACCCTGCTGGGATTTGATCTTCCGTTCATTGCCCACTGGGAAGGATACCATTATATTGTTGTCTATGGTGTCTCTAAAAACCATGTATGGGTCGCGGATCCGGCTGTGGGATTCAAAAAAATGTCCTTGTCGGCGTTTGAGAAAGGATGGACAGGAAACTGCCTGCTGTTCTCAGCCACGGACAAACTCGCGGAGATTGCAGTGGAACAGTCTCCCTGGCTCCGTTTTGCAGGCTATCTCAGACCCTTTAAAAAAGTTTTGCTGGACCTGTTTTTTGCAGCTCTCATTATTCAGATACTCGGACTCGCGCCGCCCCTGATTATCCAGAATATTCTGGACCGGGTGGTGGTCCATCAAAGTCCTGATCTTCTCAATGTCATGATTTTAGGGCTGGCGATCACAATGATATTCAGTCATCTTACAGGATTCCTCAGCGTTTATCTCTCAAATTTTATGATCCGGAAGCTGGATTTCAACATGATATCTCACTTCTACAAATATGTGCTGTCACTCCCCATCAGTTTCTTTGCCAAACGCAAGACCGGTGATATCATCGCCCGTTTCCATGAAAACAATACCATCCGCCGATTTATGACGGAGGGGAGTATCAGCACGGTTTTAAACACGCTGATGATTTTCACATATTTCACGGTGATGTTCATTTATAATGTCAAACTCACCCTGATTCTGCTTGCGTTTGTGCCGCCAATTGTTCTGCTGACCCTGGCTGCGACGCCCAAATACAAAGATTATGCCCGGCGCACCTTTTACGCGGGAGCGGATGCGGAATCCATGCTTGTGGAGACTTTGGGAAGTGCGGAAATTGTCAAAGGCATGGGGGTTGAACGGGCCATGCGCCTGAAATGGGAGAAGAAATATTCAAAAACCCTTGATCTTCGCTATCGTGCGGAAATGTTCACCGCCCTTGTAGGCATCTTCAGCGGCGTGTTCAAGGCAGGGACCCATCTGACGCTTTTGTGGGTCGGAACCCGGATGGTGCTTACGCAGGAACTCAGTATTGGTCAGCTGATGGCGTTCAACGCGCTGATTGGCAGTGTCATGGCTCCGATTATGGGCATGGTGGGAATTTGGGACGAACTTCAGGAAGCCCTGGTTTCAATGGAGCGACTGGGAGATGTATTGGAACTGGAACCTGAACAGAAACCGGAGAATATCTCCTCCAGGGTCATCCTCCCGGACCTGAAGGGTGACATACGCTTTGAAGATGTTTATTTTCGCTACGGAGATAAGACGACCCCTTATATTCTGAAAAATATCAATCTGGAAATAAAGGCCGGTTCAACCGTGGCGGTTGTGGGACGCAGCGGGTCCGGGAAAAGTACATTTGCCAACCTGCTGATGGGCTTTTACAAACCTGCTGACGGCAAGATTCACGTGGATGACTACGACATTAATATGCTTGATATGGAATATTACCGCAGGCAGATCGGCTATGTCATGCAGACCAACTCGCTTTTTTCAGGGACGGTTTCTGAAAATATCGCCATTGGTGATCAGAATCCGGATCCCCGACGAATTACAGAGGTCGCCAAACTGGCGGATGCCCACGGATTCATCAGTAATCTGCCTTTGGGATATGAGCAGATGGTGGGGGAGCGAGGCACGGGCCTTTCCGGGGGACAGATTCAGCGTATCTGCATTGCCCGCGCGCTGTATCATAATCCCGGGCTTCTGATTTTTGATGAGGCCACTTCTGCCCTGGACAGTGAATCTGAAAACCATATTCAGATGAGCATGCGCGAAATCCTCAGAAAGCGGACCGCGGTCATCATCGCACACCGCCTGAGTACCATCATGAATGCTGACAGGATACTGGTGTTGTATAAAGGAACCATTGTGGAGCAGGGAACACATCAGGAATTATTTGAAAAAGGCGGCATGTATTTTCAGCTTATTCAAAAGCAGATGGGAGGCATTGAAAACTAAAAAATGAAATTTTATACTTCTCCTTCATTTTCCCGTACATTGGAGCGTCTTGAGATTGTCCGTTCAAGCCTGCGATGGACGCCTCAGCTCAACCGTGCCGGTATTCAGAAAATTCTCCGTCAGACCAATGAATTACGGCAGGATATCCTGCTTCTCTCAGGAGAGGAAAGATACAAACAAAAGCTTTGTGAAAGGATATCTCAGCAGAACACCCCGACAGGGCAGCGTCGGCAGGCGCTTTCAGACCGCAGTTTTGTGTTCGAAGGGGTGTTCGGGGATAATCCCAAATTATTGGAAGTTCTGGAAACACTTGAAAAAGCGGCAGGAACCGATTTACCTGTCCTGGTGGAAGGCGAAAGCGGGACCGGAAAGGAATTGCTCGCCAAGGTCATCCACGCCAACAGCAACCGCTCTGAAAAACCCTTTATTTCCGTCAACTGCGGTGCCATTATTTCCACGTTGCTGGAATCCGAACTTTTTGGTCATGCCAAAGGCGCGTTTACCGGAGCGGACAAAGCGCGTAAGGGAAAATTCGAGGCTGCTGACAGCGGGACCATTTTTTTGGATGAAATCGGAGAACTTCCCCCGGAGAGTCAGGTGAAGCTTCTGCGGGTGCTGCAAAGCGGAGAGATTCAGCGGGTTGGCTCAGATGAGGTGATTTGTGTAGGTCCCCGGGTGGTCGCGGCCACCAATCGTAATTTGTATGAGATGATGCTGGAGGGACGTTTTCGGGAAGACCTTTACTATCGTCTGAGCGTCATCAGCGTGACTCTGCCGCCCCTGCGTGAGCGGCGTGATGAAATACCGCTGCTCATAGACTATTTCTGTGCGGAGGCATCAAAGGAACTGAATCGCTCAAAGGTAAATCTGTCGCCGCGGCTTCGGCATTTTCTGATGAGCTATGCCTACCGGGGCAATATTCGGGAACTGCGTAACATCATTTATCGTATCTCCTGCCTGTCCGATGATGTGGCGGATCTGAAACATCTGCCGGAAACCATACGCCCGACCTCGGCAAGCACCGAGGAAACAAAAACAACAGTGTCTGAAACAAGTCTCACACTGGATGAAGTCAGGAAGGCGGCCAGCGACGCTGCTGAAAAGGCATTCCTGGAAGAACGGCTTATTGAGACAAAAGGGAATGTGACCGCGTTGTCCAAACGGCTGAATATGAATCGGTCGTATTTGCAGACTTTGCTGAAAAAACAGGGGATGAGGGCTAAAGATTTTAAGATCAGAACGCATGAGAAAAAGAAACGTGCCTGAACCACGGATTAAGATGGATTTCACGGATTTCACGGATAAAAAAAATCTGTGTAATCCGTGTAATCCGTGGTTCAAACCTGCCTTCGCCCAGATGAATGCCGGACGGGGTTGCAAACCCCGTCCGGCAAACGATTTCACGGATTTCACGGATAAAAAAAATCTGTGTAATCCGTGTAATCCGTGGTTCAAACCTACCTTCGCCCAGATGAATGCCGGACGGGGTTTGCAACCTCGTCCGAAATGTTTGGTGCCGGTGATCAGAAAACCTCTCGGACGGAGTTGCAAACCCCGTCCCGCAAAAGGCAACCAAACCCCATCCCGCAAAAACCCCGTCCCGCAAAAAGGGGTTGCAAACCCCATCCGGTAGCCTTCGCCTGATACATATGTCTGCAAACCGCGTTCTGCAAACATGACAACATTCTGTTTTTATTATTATTTAAAGACATATAGTCAGATTTGTTTTTCAAAAACCGGGCCGGAAGTCCGAAGAAGCTTTACTAAAAAACAATAGTATGGTATCTTTTTTTATCATCTGACGCTACTGGCGGGCTGATCCGGGGCGTTACCCCTGGCTGTATCAACTCGCCCTTTCAGGTCTTTTACAAAATGTTTCCGATCTGCTGACTATCAGCAGATCGAAAATGACTGAAAATTCAGGCCCCGTTCGTAGTTCCGCCTTCAGGCGGTCTCTGTGAAATCAGAGACTTATACTCATAAGACAGACCGCCTGAAGGCGGAACTACGAACTTTTTCAATCTGCTGACTATAAGAAATTTATATAATAACAGGAGGTAAAAAAAATGAAGCTTGGAATTACGGGACTTCCCGGATCAGGGAAATCAACAGTATTCGAAGCCCTCACCCAGAACATCTCTGATGCCGGACATAAAGGAGAGAGCCGTATCGGTACGCTGCGAGTGCCTGATGCCCGTATTGATGTTCTGAGCGATATGTATAAACCCAAAAAAACGATTTATGCCCAGGTGGAATATTTTCTTCCGGATATCCCGGGACGTCATGAAAATAAAGCGGACCGAAATATCCTGAATTTGATAAGGGACTGTGACGCGCTGATTCATGTGGTCCGAAATTTCGGCGGATATGGTTTTGAAGCGCCCACGCCTTATAAGGATTTCCTCACGCTTGATCAGGAACTGGTTCTTGCTGATCTTGTTGTGGTGGAGAAACGTCTGGAACGAATGGAACTTGATAAGAAACGAGGCAAATCTGTTGAGCAGGAAGAACTCTCTCTTCTGAACGAATGCCTTAAAAAACTCGAAAATGAAATTCCTTTAAGAAAATTTTCAGAACTTGCATTTGCACATCTTCTGAGAGGGTATGCTTTTTTATCAGCAAAGCCCATGCTGGTTTTGTTTAATAACGAGGATGATGATGATCATATGCCGGAACCCAAAGACGCGGATTTCACAGAAAACAGCATGGTCATAAGGGGGAAGCTCGAACAGGAGCTTGCACAGATGACGGATGAAGAGGCTGAGGATTTTCTTACAGAGTTCAATATCACCGCATCGGCCACGGACAGGGTCATCAAACGCTCATATGAGTTGCTCGGACTGATCTCTTTCTTTACTGTGGGTGAGGATGAGGTGAGGGCATGGACCATAAAAAAAGAAACCCGGGCGCTTGACGCGGCCGAGGTCATTCATTCAGATATTAAAAAGGGCTTCATACGGGCAGAGGTCATCTCATACGATGATCTGATGGACGCGGGGACTTATCAGGAAGCAAGAAAAAAAGGAACAGTACGACTTGAAGGGAAAACATATGAAGTACAGGACGGGGACATTATCAATTTTCGCTTTAATGTCTGAAAAAAGAGACACACCTCCGACATATCGGTTCTCCGCCGACGGTTCTTTTCCCCTGATGCATAAGTTTTTTGTTCGTGCATAGGAAATTATCTGATTATAACGGATTTAGGGGAGGCCGACCAAGCCCTGTAAGTGCGGCATATTTGCAGCAGCAGCTACAAATATGTCGCCCCCCGCGGGGCTTTTAGCAGCCTCCCCTAAATCCGTTATAATCAGGAAATTATAAAAGCAAGCTTCACTACAAGAATTTAATAAAATTCCTGCCTGATAATTATCAATAAATTCAGACAATCGAAAAAATTTGCTTATCAGATATCAGTTATTGCGCACGGTTTTCCAAACGTGCTTTCAGTTTTGGGAATTTGGCTATATCTGTATGGGGCAGAAAAAGGGCTGCCACATAATGATCCATATAAGACCGGGTTTCCGACAACTCGAAATTGGTCATTTTCCGAGTAACCTCTGTCACATCCGAGCGAATATGATTGCTTAACGCGCTCATTCTTGCGCCCATCAGAGAACTGTTTCCGATAAATGTGATCTTATCCGGGTCCATTTCAGGCAACAGCCCGATAGTCATGGATTTTTCCAGGTCAACATAGCTTCCGAACCCTCCGGCCAGGATAATCCGCTCGACCATGTCAATGTCCATGCCCACCTCATCTAATAAGGTCTGGCATCCGCTGTAGATGGCCCCCTTGGCCCGAATAAGATTCTCAATATCAACCTCTGTGATCACGATGTCCCTGTCAATCTGAGTGTCTTCCTGCCACACCACCACATATTCCCATATTCCGTCAGTCTGACGGATGCGGGACGTGTCCAGATCGCGATTGAATTTTCCCTGGCTGTCAAGGATTCCCATCTCAAACATTGTAGCAACCATGATGATCAGGCCGGACCCGCAGATTCCCTTAGCCCTGACATTTCCGATGGTAATGTTCATTGGTTCAAGCGTCAGCGGATTGATGGAAAAATCCTCAATCGCGCCTTTAGCCGCCCGCATACCAAACTGAATTCCGCCGCCTTCAAAAGCGGGTCCCGCGGAACATGCCGCACATGCCAGCCAGTCTTTGTTTCCGATCACGATCTCGGCGTTGGTGCCGATATCCATAAAAAGCGTGAGTTCTTCGTTACGATACATGCCTGATCCCATGACGCCTGCCACGATATCACCCCCCACATAACTGGAGATTTGGGGATAAACAAGGGCAGCCGCGTGTTCTCCCACATCCAGCCCCAGACTGGCCGCATTGATCGGCGGATAAATGGTCGCTGCCGGCACATATGGAGAACGCCGCATATATCGGGGATTGACTTTGAGAAGAAGCTGAGTCATGGTGGTATTTCCCGCCAGCGTGACAGAGGATATCTCGTCACGTTCAACACGGGCTTTTCTGATAATCTTTTTAATGATTTTGTTCATCGTGCCGACCACCACGTCATGCAGTTTTTCCAGACCCCCCGACTTTTCCGCATACACGATACGGGTGATAACATCTTCCCCATAGCTGATCTGACCGTTAAAATCAGCGGCTTCGGCCAGGGACTCGCCTGTTTTCAGATCAATCAGCTGCCCATAGATGGTGGTCGTACCGATATCTATGGCAATGGCATAGTTACGCTCTGTGGTATCTCCCGGCTCTATGCGGATAATGTGGGACTTCCGTCCCTTTTGGACAGGACGGACCAGGGTGGCTGTCACTCTGAAATTATCTTTTCTCATGATATCCGGAAGTTGTCGGATAACCGGCAGACTCACCACCAGCCGATGCTCATCGTGGTTCAGTTTCAGAAAGCTGACCAGTCTTGAGGTGTCCGGCAAATTATCTTGGACGCTCGGCTCCGGGAGTTCCAGGTATATCTTTTCCACTGGCGGTATGAAAAGTCCCTGCTCCTTCAGATCTTCAAAATTCGGTTGTACGATTTGTGCAGTTCGTCTCGCGGTGCGCTGCATATTCAGCACACTGGCATCCACTTCCGACTCCACCGGCACACGCACGGTGACGTCACCCCGAATGATCGCCTTACAGGCCAGACGGTATCCTTTTTCAAGATCATCGTCATTCAGCTTTTCAGTAATGCCTTCGTCAACATTTCCTTCTTCGATGATGACGCGGCATTTTCCGCATACGCCCTCACCGCCACACGACGCGTTAATGTGAACGCCGGCTTCCATGGCTGCGCGAATCAGGGTCTGACCATCAGGAACTGTTATTTCCTGATTATGAGGAAGAAAAAGAATTTTATGTGTTTTCATGATATTTCCCCTTTGATCTGTTACTAATGGATAAAAAAGGTGTCAGGTGTCTCAGGTGTCAGGTGTTAAGACGATTTCCGACAAAAAATATACCCGACATGTTTATTTTTGAAAATCGCCTAAGAAGAACAAAAAATACAGGAAAGTCAGATAAGATTTTGATTTTTCTTATCTGACTTTCCCGTAATTATGGCAAATTTTTATAATTTCCTATAGTAAAAACAAATCTGTAAGTTCCGAACACCTTATATCTAACACACTTAACACCCTGATACTAACACCTTAAAAAAAATCCGCTGCTTGTTTCCCGAAGCCCTGATTCCAAGTCTGGGTGAGGTATCAGAGAAAATTCCCCCGGCGGGAGACGCACCGGGAAAGTCGAATCTTTTCTCTGATACCATTCAGATAAATTCTCCGCCGGTATTCAGAGAACAAAAAAAGCCCTTCAAGCCTTAAAAAAGCCTGAAGGGCTGCACCCAGTTTACTTGACCCTTTTTCTTCATTTAAGCGCAACAGTTCTGTTACCACGCAGAAAATTGTTGTCAGTCTTTTCAAGGCAGGTCTTCTGACTCCCGGTTCATCCTAATCTCCGCACCTTCCCATCCGGCTGACACCGGACAGTGGCATATTGCGGATTTCGTCCCCGGTCACAGCGGCGGGACCGTTCCTGATTTTCACAGGATTCCCTATTAAGCCATAACAGCACCCTTTAGAATTTAAAATAGCTATCAGACACCATTATTTTTGTCAAGAAAAAATTTTAAGCTATATCTCTCAAAAGAAATAACCGTTCAGGATGACTTATAAAAAAGGAGTTTTTTCACAACAAAGTATGAAAAATTTCGACCTGTCCGGTTACAATTTTTGTAGGGTGGGCGGAACGAAGCGGAACCCACCGTTTTCTGAATTTCGGTGGGTTTCGCTTCCATAGGTGTAAAGTTAAGGAACGGATAAATTGGGTTTATATCTTTGTATAACAGTGGGTTATATCTGACAAAAAATGAAAAAAAACTGATTTTCGCCAGTTCGGGGGAAATTATATAGGCTGAAATCACAGTATTTTTCAGCCCGTCCGGTTTCCCGGCCGGTGCTGCCGGTTCCGAAAAATCCTTTGTCCGTAAGGCCGGATATGAGATAAGTACCCGATCAGAAGTTTTTTATACATCTTTTTTTCTGTGAACGGCGGAGAAACCCGGCTTTTTCCTTCAGGGACGTCGGATTATTCCGGGAAAAAAGCCGGGTTTCTTTCCCATGCAAATATCAAAAACTTATGGTTAGGTACTTAGATATCCGTAACCTGTTGAAAAATAATGGTTTTACGATTCGATCTTTTCCTCCGAAATCAGCCGGAAACGGCTGTTTTTTTCATTTTTTATCGAGACATAATCTGCTGTTATAAAAGCATATTACATTCATTTCCCAGAAGCTTGACTTTACACCTATGCGCCTGACCCGCCCGTTTTCTCAGTCTGTCGAAGTTGGTTGCAGAGGTTATTCTCTGCCTTTGCAGCGCCGGATAACAGATTTCGGAGCCGATGTTCCCTTCGGGAAGGTTTCCCGGGAAACTTGAAGAACACTGCGGAATAAGCGTTCCTCACAGTGCTGCCCGTGATATGACGGAAAAACATGCGAAAGAAATAAAGGATAATGAGAGACTGCGGAGCGTAATTCCCGCGGATTCTGTAGTTGAATACGTTATTGCCGAAACGGACGGTACGATGATTCCCATAGCTGATATAAGAGATGAAGTAACCGGGGGAGATATGGCTGACAGGCGCAGGACCCGGAAAGGCCGGTGGAAAGAGGCCCGGCTGACTCTTACCCGCCCCGAAGGTTCTGTGAATCCGTTTTTCGGATGCACTCCCGGCAGTCCCGATGAGGCAGGGGGTCATTTGCTGAACTGTGCGATCCGTTCAGGTCCCGGGCAGAATACAAAAGTGCATTGTGTCGGAGACGGTGCGCCATGGGTTGCCGGTCAGGCTGACCAGGTGTTCGGTGAGCAATCCGGATTTCTCATTGATTTTTATCATCTTTGCGATTATTTATCTTCCGCATTGAAAATCTGCGCTCCTGATGATTATGCGAACTTCTCTGACAGACAGAAACAGCTTATGAAAGAAAATCAGGTGTCAGTCGTACCTGAAGAACTGAGACCGCATATTGAACCTGACTCCGTACCTGATGAAAAGGCTCCCGTCAGATGCTGCCACCGGTATGTCAGAAACCGTCCGGGACAGTCTGATTACAAAGGTGCTTCGGAGAACGGTCTGCCGACCGGCCCGGGCGAAATTGAAAGTGCCCACCGGTATATTATACAAAAGCGACTGAAAATTGCGGGAGTCTGGTGGAAAGAAGACAACGCACAGAACATAATTTCTTTAAGAGTGTTACGCGCAAACGGAGATTGGGAAGACTATTGGAAAAATAAGAAAGCGGCATGAATAAAGAAACTAACACTTTTAATTACGCCCGAATTACTAGGATTATGATTTTTATCTTGATTTCCTGTAAAAGCCATGTTATTAATTTTTTTAGTTTCTGAAAATCAATTTTTATTATAAAATTAAAAAGCTTATTATAACCTCTTTTAATAAAAACTCAGAATATATACTACTGTTATTTGTCAAATGCAAGAAAAAAATGAACTGTGTTGTTTTTTATGGTAAAATCATAACAAATTCCATATTTTTCTGCACAAATAAAAAGTTCGGAGAGCAATATGCTCTGATCCAAAATGATCTGGTTAAATGATGAAATCAAGACTGACTTTGAAACCGGGCCGGAAGGGAACCAAAAAACTGGTCAGTCAGTCAGTATGGGAATCGTCCTGTTTGTGTAAGATATCGGTATGACGAAGTAAGAAAAAGGCGATTGAAAACTGTTGAGCTGATTGTTGAGGAAACTGAATGGAATCCCGGCAATTGTATTCCCGGGGATACAATTGCCGGTATCCGGGTGAGGCCGGAAGAAACTCAGTTGCAGTCCAAAATAAAAAAAGCGGGCGGAAAATGGGACCGGGAGAAAGGATTATGGGGAATTCGTTATGACAAAGTTTTGGAACCTGGGATTGAAGAACGCATGATGAAAGATGAGGACATGCGGAATTTAAGGTAAGGGAAATGTCCGGAAGGAAGTGAAAGCATATATATGTATATCTGATAATTCCGAAATGCTTTTATTTCTTTGATACTGTAATATTAGGAAAAAACTGCAAATGAAAATGTTCACGAATAATGTTTCCGAAACCTTTGTTCCTGCCGGCCTCTGCTTTTTTCGCACACTCGGAATTTTAAATAATATTCCGGGCTCATCAGAGAAACTGAGAGATTATGTCCGGCCGGTAATTTAAAACAAGGCATATTGTAATAACTCGTTATGTGTTTAAAATGGGAAGACAGAAATGGTTACGGAGAATAGCTTCGAGATCGCATTCCCTTCTGATTTTTCGCATGATCTCCGTGACGGACATTTTCAAAAAGGGCTTCCTCATACTGAGCCTTGTCGCAAGTATATATGCGATTACCTTTATTAACAGGGCCGCATGCAGGCCGTCACCCTGAAGGCGCATGGCCTTTATCCCGAGTACCGACTTGAGGATTTTCCAGAAACACTCGATAATATGGTGCTGCTTCCATATATGCCAGATTTCAGCGCCGCGCAGGGGAACCGGGCTGAAATCCATGAGATAATAAGTACGCGTGGAGCTTTTTCGGAAAAAGAAAAGAATGACACACCCGAAGGTCGGGCTGAAAGCAGCGGTTCTCAGGGAGGGAACATCGATTCCCCACTGATCTCTGATCAGTCCGAGCGTTTTTTTCCATGAAGAGGCTTTCTGTTTTGCCTTGCCGATTGTAAAAGTATAATTGCCCTTGCCCGCGATGATAATTTTTTCAAATCCCAGGGCGCGGAGCCGCTTTTTCAGATCGTCGGATGCGAACCATGAGTCAAAAGTGAGGGGGAAGGCGGTCAGATCAATACCTTCCCTGGAAAATTCCTCTTTAAGCCGTGTCAGCATGGAGATCAGAAGAGCCGGCTTGTCAGTGTTGGCCCGACCCTGTTTGGAACAGAAAAGCAGATGCAGAGGAAAGGCAATGCCGCCGATCGTCATCACAATTCCCATCAGATCGTTGCCGCTGACCACTTTTTTGCAACGGCCGCTGTACCAGCTCCATGTGCAGCGGAGCAGTTTTCCCAGACGCTCGATCACGCTGTTGTCAAATGTCAGAGTTATACCGGCCCGGGATATGGTCGCATCACTTTTTTCCAAGAGAGGCCCGAGTTCCTCGGCAGCCTGCCTTACCATAAAACGGACAAGCATTTCTCTGAGATAGTAAATGCTCCACCCTTCTATGGCTCTGTAAAGGCCCTGATGGGGAATGTCCAGAAAATCGGCAAGCTGTTTCGGATTGTAAAACCCGAAAAAATGAGCTGTCGCCAGAAACATGAGAGTTTCAAAGGCAATGCGTTTATCCTGACGGAACTCTCTGCTGAATATGACAAAGA
Source organism: Desulfonema magnum (assembly GCF_017377395.1). Classification (GTDB taxonomy): domain Bacteria; phylum Desulfobacterota; class Desulfobacteria; order Desulfobacterales; family 4be13; genus Desulfonema_C; species Desulfonema_C magnum. The sequence goes on from NZ_CP061800.1 coordinate 4,781,101, forward strand.
ACCATTTTAATTCTTTATTTAAATCCGACATAAGATTATCCTCCTTTTGTTTTTGTATGACAGTTTTTATCTAAGATAATCTTTAAATGGTAATCAGTCAATTTTTCCGAATATCCCGGAACATTATTCAGAATTCCGGGTATGCGGAAAAATCTGAATCCGGCAGGCGCAAAGGCTTCGGAAATATTATTCGTGAGCATTTTCATTTGCCTTTTTTGTTCTAAGCAAAACCTGTCAACGGGATACAATCATTTCGGAATTATCAGTATCATAATTATCCGGTCAGGGCAATCTGAATTTTTATATATGAACAAGTATCAAAAATATGAATATAATTCATTGCTACCTTTGCAGGACTACCCAAAATTTTAACCAGAAAAAATTTTTATGGACAACGAGCTGTCTATAAAAAAGAAGAGAAAGGAGAGAGATTCATGCGTTCCAAACTTATATTTTTTGCCCTTATTATTTGTTTGTGTGCCGCGGGTCTGAACACCTCCCACGCGGGATGGGTCGGAACCTGCGTCGGATCAGGAATCAGCATTTCCTGTGCCTGCCCTTCCGAGGACATAGACGACCAGAGCGACGGATATTATACTTTAACGCCCGAGGGGCTGTCGGATTGCTTTGGCATGAGTCAGGCGGACATGGATGCGGAATGTGAGACGGGGTGTTACTTATGTCAGTCCGTGGTCTGCGACGATCCCCCCGCGGATCCTTCGGGACTGACAGCATCGGCGGTTTCCGAGACAGAGATCACCCTGTCATGGACGGACAACAGCGATGATGAGACCGGTTTCAAAATTTACCGGGGCGGTGAGCTGATCACCACCGCGGCGGCCAATGCCACAAGCCACGGCGACACGGGCCTCACCTGTGGCACGAATTATGATTATCAGGTCATTGCCACAAATGACGCGGGCGATTCCTCCCCGGTCAGCGCAAGCGGATCCACCTTTCCCTGTCCTCCTTCGGGACTGACGGCCCAGGCGGTTTCCGAGACAGAGATCACCCTGTCATGGACAGACAACAGCGACGATGAGACCGGTTTCAAGATTTACCGGGGCGATGAGCTGATCACCACCGCGGCAACCGGTGCGACAAGTTACAATGACACGGGGCTTGCCTGCGGCACGGGCTATGATTATCAGGTGGTTGCCACAAATGATGTGGGGGATTCTTCCGGTGCCAGCGCAAGCGGGATCACGGCTGCCTGTCCTGCGTCCCCGTCCGCTCCTTCGGATCTGACGGCCCAGGCCGTTTCCGAGACAGAGATCACCCTGTCATGGACAGACAACAGCGACGATGAGACCGGTTTCAAGATTTACCGGGGCGGTGAGCTGATCACCACCGCGGCAACCGGTGCGACAAGTTACAATGACACGGGGCTTGCCTGCGGCACGGGCTATGATTATCAGGTGGTTGCCACAAATGATGTGGACGATTCCTCCGCTGTCAGTGCGAGCGGATCCACAGCAAACTGCGGTTCGGACACGCCTTCCGGAATGACTTCCGTATATATGGGAGGGCAGGATAGATTCTATGTGGACATGAATGGCATCGAAGGCATACAGGAAGAGAGCGACCCGTTTGCAAAATTGTTTTGGGTCAGGTTGGAGAATGCCGGAGACGACAGCGGCAAATACGCTCTGATTGCGAGAGGATACAAAGAGTTGAAAAAGGGAGATTTTGATACTGTTTTGGTCCTGGACGGCGATGTTGACGGTGACGGAAAATTTCACATCCATGAATCCGACAGAGATGTGACCTACTTGGATGATGACAACAATGAGATGACTATCAAAACATTTTGGGAGCATATCGGTGAGGAGGGATCGCGTTCCAATTGTAGCGGATATTTGCATTCTGCTGTTTTGGATATGTCCGACAGTGAAAATCCTTTTTCCGGATACAACAAGTACATCGTCAGAATTGAACATGGCGCAACCATGGGAGAGAACATCATAGAAGCCGGCATTACCATTGAATACAATGATGAGGGATACGCGGATACGATAACGTATAATGGCGGGGGTCTCATCGGCAATGTTCTGACGAACATCGGCCAGAACTTCATTACAGAATATGTGGAGAAAGATGGAAAAAAGACAGCCATCACCCATCAATTCAGTGTGAAAGGCAATATATGCAAGCTCCATATCCCTCTGGCAGACGACGGCGCCTTCAATATAACTGACGGCCTGCCTGACGGGCTGACCATTAAAGGCAGTATGCAGCCAAGGCGCGACCCGGATTCGTTTCCGGCATGGCTGCCCGGCACTGCCGGTTCGCTACAAATAGATATCCAGCCTGAGACGGCGATGAACAGCGGTGCCAAATGGCAGGTGGATGGCGGAGAATGGCAGGAAAGCAGCACCATTGTCACAGGTCTGAGAGAGGGAGTCCATACAGTCACTTTCAGCCGCTTGTCCGGGTGGTTCAAGCCAGCGGACCAGACCGTGAGCATCACCGCCGGAGAAACATCAGTTCTCACCGGCACATACCAGGTTGCCCAGGGATCCGGTTCGCTGACCGTTGAAATTCACCCCTCACAGGCTGACAGCGCCGGGGCGATGTGGAATCTGGATGACGGAGAATGGCAGGAGAGCGGGCACATGGTGTCCAATCTGGATGCAGGCGATTATGTCGTAAATTTCAAGAAAATTTCCGGATGGCTCACACCTGAATCCGTTCCTGCGGCCGTAAACGATGCCGGAGACGAAATTGTCACAGGAAATTATCTGCTTTATGGCGATGCGGACGGAAACGGGGAGATCAGCCTCGGTGACATGGTTGTCATTCAGAAAGTGCTTGTGGGCATGAAGCCTGATCTTCCGGAAAGACTTGAGGTGGCGGATGTCTCGTCTGATGGGGTTCTTGGTATGACAGATTCTTTCATTATCCTTCAATATATACTGGGTATGAAATCATCGTTGGAACCGGCAAAGTAACATATTGTAAAAATTTTCCGGAGTGCCAGACTTACAGTTTGGCGGAGACATCTTATATAGCTTTTAAGAAAAACTTTTTCCGGAATTTTGACAATCTTTTTGTTAAAAGCTATAAATTACAAAAGCTCCGTTTCTGAGGAATTTAAAATGAAAATTCGACTTGGTATCAAGACCTTTGTTGTATTGTTTGTATCTTATCTGATCATAAGGATCCTTTACGACCGTATCGTGTTCGGTTATTTTGATCTTCGCGTCTGGGCATTACTGGAACTTCTGGTGATACCGGCCGGTCTTACTCTGTTGTTTTTGACACTCGGACGGATCGTAAGATTGCATGTCAGCCATGGACAAGACAGATAGTTCTGAACACTCCGACGGAATTTTACACGAGGCACTTCCCTTTTTGATCTTGTTGCAGGGGAACCCAAAAAGACCCGCCATTCCGCTCTCCCTTTGTCATTCCTTCCCTCTTTCTTGTCATTCCCGATAAAACAGGAATCCACAGTCAGTAGATCGAAAACTCATCGGAAATCCGCCCGGGATTGGCAAATCCCGGACATCTCCGGCGGATTTGCCAATCCCCCGGGAGCATTTCGGGGGGTTTTCGATCTACTGACAGTTTCATTCTGCCGACATTCCATGAAAAAGTTCGTAGTACCGCCTTCAGGCGGTCTGTTTTGTCAGGTTAATCATCTGATTTCACAGATACCACCTGAAGGCTGGGTACTACGAACTCTGCTAAATTTTTCAGAGGTTTTCGATCTACTGAATGATGATTTCCGCATTTCTGCCAAGCATGTTTTTGAATTCAGACAGATATGACATATCTGAATCTATCTGTTAATAAAATCAGTTATGCGCATCTGGCAGTTGCATGGAGCCGAATACCTGATGCCTTTATAATTCTAAGAACTGTCGCAAATTCGGGGCTGCCTTCAGGTGACAGGATTTTAAAAAGATTGTCGCTTTCAATGCCGGATTCCCTGGCGACTTGCGCGATTCCCCTTGCGCGCGCAATGTCGCCCAGAACAGCTGTGATCAGCGCAGAATCACCCTCTTCAAGCGCGGCTTCAAGATAAGCTGCCATGTCATCCGCTGTTCTGAGATGATCTGCCGCATTCCAGGGCTTGGTCTGAATCTTTCCCATAATAATCTCCTTGTATTCTAAAGTTCTCGCGCCGGACGCAGGGCTTTTTTGATGTCCCGGGACTGGGTGCGCTTGTCACCTCCGGCAAGCAGAATCACAAGCATCTGCCCGTGCCGAGTGAAATACACCCGGCAGCCGGGTCCGTAATCAATCCGTAGTTCCGAGACACCTCCGCCCACAGCTTTTACATCTCCGGGGTTGCCCAGCGACAAGCGGCGGATACGGACATCAATGCGCGCCCTCGCCTGCGGATCACGCAAATTGCCGAACCACTTGCTGTAATCTTCAGTTTGACGAATTTCAATCATAATCAAAACTTTATAAGAATGGAAGCGTCCTGCACAATACAGCAAGCCAGAATATTCGTATCAAGCCCTAACATGAGCCGCCTCCTCTGCTGTGGATTGCCGCTTTCATTTCCTCAAGTGTTACGGGCACTGAAGGTTGTTTCAGAAATGCCTCCGGATCGGGAATATCCCGGGTTGCCTAACCGTCCGGCTCAATAGCAATGACAATCTCCGCATTTTTTCCGATCTGACTGAAAAATACCTGATTTTTATGAGGAAGTCAAGTGTTATGTACAACCTGTGGCATCGGACAGCCACGAAGACACCAAGTCACAAAGCCCCACGAAGATTCTTTGTGGTTCTTTATGTTTCCGTGTCTTCGTGGCATTCCAGTTCCGCCGGACAGCCACGAAGCCACAAAGGCACGAAGCCTCACGAAGATTCTTTGTGGCATTCCGGCTCTGCCCGGTATATTTCTTAATATTATTTTGTGGGAAATCAGAAAGTGTGATGAAAAAATTTAATAATAAAAATAAATAATTGTATCCGAACCAACAGGTTTTCCCCATATGTTTTCCCATATGTTTTCCATCATTGACAGATATCTCCCACGATTTTATAATAAATCAACAAATGGGACGAAGGACGGCTTTGAAAGGCTGCTGAAAAAATTTTGGGCAATGTCTCAGTGCCGGACAGCACGCCCCTGAACTCTGACCGTCTCATTCTGAGCGAGAACAAAGCTGCCCCGGAAGAACATAAGCCCTTCGAGAGAATATGCGGAAGATCGGAAAAAGTTGAGAAAAGAGTGATATCCGTTTCCACCGAGGCCCCAGAACCGGCAAAAAGAAGATATGCCGATGATCTCATCAGCCCCCATAAATCCCAATACAATCATACAGAACAGCAACCAGGTGCTGTTTCGGGAAAAAGCATCACGAAAAGAATACAACGCCTTATAAATATAGGTAAGCATACGGACATCCTTTTTAATTATGTTTTCAACAAAAAGGTCCATACACTTTTTTTTAAATGAGTGTAACCAAAATAAAACCTGCATTATTTGCCTGAATTATATAATTATATTTAAATTGTCATTATGCTGGAAAATGGGATTGTTTTCTGATATATCTGCCCTCTGATAAATTAAAATTCAGAATCGGAGGAAAAATATATGACAGTTATTAATTTGCCCGGCGTGACTGATCAGGCGGAACAGCCGTCTGATGTTGAAAAATATATAGACGATTGTAAAACAAAATTCAATCAGATTCTGCTCGAAGTTCTGAACGGGAAGGATCAGGAAGCCCATCATATGGAAGCGGCTATTTTCAGAAGTCTGCTTGAAATGGGACTTCTTTTGTTAAAGCTGTTTTTTGCCAACCATAATCAGGGGGATTATGGAAAAACAATGGAGACAGCCCTGGGAACAGCCGGGAGAGGCAGAAAGAGTGAGAAGACATATTTCTCAGTTTTCGGGAAGCTGAAAGTGATTCGTTACCTATATTATGTGGGCGATGAGACATTCGCCCCTTTGGACATTATACTGAATCTGCCTGTACGATGCTATTCTTACTTTTTGTCAGAAATGACAGATTTGCTGAATATCAGAGATGCTTATTCGGAAGGAGTCAGTTTTCTGAAAAAATTTTTCGGGATACAGCTTTCTGTTTCAGCTTCTGAAACAATTTCCGCTGAAAGTTCGGAACTTTACGAGAAACACTATGATCTGAGAAATACGCTCCCGAAAGCGGCTGAGGCAGGAGAATACACGGCAGTCAGTTTTGACGGGAAAGGGGTTCCGATGATTAAGAAAGAAGCTGCAAAGATTACAGGCAGGCAGGGGAAAGGAAAGAAAAAGCAGAAGAAGAAAAAGGCCCCGGTGGGAGCCAGATACGATATTAACGCAACTCCCCGGACTGCCGAAGAAGTTGCCGGCAACCTGGTTTATCCTGGGGTGATGAAAATGTCACAAACCGGGCTGACAATTGCGATCCCATTTTTATTCCGCAAATTTTTTATGACTTAAAAATCAGGCAGTCAAAAAATGCGGGGAACAAAAACGGGATCAGCTTTTTCAGAGCCTTGGAAACATTTTCATCACCCCAGGTTTATCCCGATAAAAAGGAAAAGGAACACGACCGTAAAGAAGAAAAAGCTCAGAATATCAGATAGATAGCCAGTCTTGAGAAACCTGAGAAAAAAGTAATGGAAGAAATCCGGGAACAGGTGAAAGATGAGGATTTCAGAAAGAATCCGCTGCTTTGTGTTATGGACGGATCGCTGTATCTGTGGAATTTGTTCAAAATTATCTTCGGAGATATCGAAAACAAAGTTCTCATCCTTGATATTATTCATGTTTCGGAATATATACGGATTATTGCACATATCAGGTGCGGAGAGGGGAGCGAAGATGCGAAGCAATATGTATATGAAAAACTGATCCTTATACTTCAGGGTAAAATTTCATCTTATATTATGGAACTACAGACAGAAATGCTCAACGGAAAATGGAATGAGTCACAACTGAAAAAATTCAGGAAAGCAATAACTTACTTCAGAAACCACAGAGATTACATGAAATATGATGAATATTTGGCAAAGGGTTATCCCATAGGTTCGGGGGTTGTGGAATCGGCGTGCAGCCATGTTGTCAAAGACAGAATGGAACTGTCCGGCGCCCGATGGGGAATCAGAGGTGCTGAATCAGTTCTGAAATTACGTTCCGTAGTAAAAAGCAGACACTGGGACGAGTATTGGGAATTTTATACCAGTAATGCAAGGGATAACAAATTTTTCCCTGATGAATATAACACCTTAAATGTGCAAGAAAAAATGTGTGCTTAATTTTGGTTACACTCTTTTTTAATTTTGAACACTGAAAATTGTCCATTGACTTTTGAGACCAAACTTTTTTACAATTTATAAATTAATAAGAACTTGTGACTGACGAGAAACCTAACTGAAACAAACTTAAATCACAACGGTCAGTGCGATGAATAATTTTATCCCATCCCTGTCTTATGGCCAGTGTCCCCAGAAAAATAATCCGGATATAGGCCAGCAGGCTCCCGTCATAAGACGGCGCAGTCGGTCAGGGTCGGAAAGATGACTTTTATGGATATTAAATCCCCGGCTTTTCTGATCGGAAAAAAATGTTTCGATACGGAATCGCTTGGAATAGTAACGGATGGCCTCCCGGGGTATCCTCATATTCGTGACCAGATATATGGGTTCTTTATTTTTCTCTCCCCACCAGAGGACAACCATCACAGGACCGTATTTCTTATCTGTAAACAGAACGTCCCGTATATATCGGTAACCGCCCGGCGCGCTGAAAGCTCCGAGAATATTAAGACGATGTTCCTCATTGTCCCAAAAAATTTTTACATTATGTGCCGTCCGGCACACATACTTCCAGCCCTGCCCGGACAATGTTCTCTGCAGCTCGGTTCCGTCAGACTCTCCGTCTCCCAGAAAAATCACCTCTTTTGCGGATTCCGGCATAATATTGTAAACTTCCTTAATCAGTTCAATATGAGTTTTCTCCGGAAAATGTCCCTTTTTACCTCTGACCACTATATAAGCAAGGGGCAACGCACGTTTTTTATAAATCACACTGACCATCAGTGTCACGCATCCCCTTCCCACCGTACTTCCGTCCGTCGCCAAAACAACTTCCGCAAGTCCCAGGGTGAGCAGCAGGGCCTGTGCGAACGGCAAAAAAAATATCTCCCGTTCAGCCTCCTCATTAATAAGTATCTGCTGAATTTCTCTTTTCTCTTGCTTTTCCATAGTGTTATATGATATTTTTTAATCTTCGCCCTGAGAGGCTCCGAGAGTCTTATCCGTAATTTATGACAAAATTGTAACACGGAGGCAATAAAATGATTGAAAAAAAATTTGAGGAAGCTTTCACTCCGGAATGGGTAAAAAAGAATATAACCGATCTGACCAATGAACTTGTCATTCTGCGAAAGGTTATTCCGTGGCAGAAAATTATAAACAGGCTGACCCGGTTTTATGACAGCGGCAGGGGCTGTGTCGGCATTTCCCTCCGGACGGTCATCGGCCTGTTTGTTGTTGCGAGGCTCCGGCTGCTCAGTGACAGGGGGGGTGTCAGCCAGGTCAGGGAAAACCGTTATATTCAGTATTTCTGCAATGTCCCTGATGAAAAACTGAAAACTTTCATACATGACAGCGGTCTTTGCAAAATACGGCGGCGGCCCGGAGAGGAGGGAATTGCCGTTATCGAATCGGAAATATTCGATATGCTGCGTCTTGCCGGTGTCATAAAAGGCGACTGTATGCTGACAGATTCGACAGTTCTGCCTGCCGATATAATTTACCCCACGGATATCGGACTGATTTTTAAAGCATTCGGGAAGATGAGACATTTTGCCGAAACTCACGGCATTCCCCTGTGGTGGGATGACAGGGAAATAAAGGAGCTTTGGCGTGAATATAATCTGAATAGGAATAAAAATGAGATTCCGGCATATTTCTTTGAATTTGCGCTGATTTTCGTCAGCGCTCTCCGTACGTTCGGGGACAGGGTCGGAAATCTTACGGCTTCGGGCGGCGAAAAAGAAAAAGCCCTGCGGCTGCTCGCGCTCCTGACACTGCTTAACGAACAGAACGAACAGAAAATTGCCGGAGAGAGGCATATAAAAAATCGGACAGTTTCCCTTGACGAGCCCGAGGCCCGTCCGATAAAAAAAGGAAAAAAACATCCTGACTGCGAATTCGGAACAACTCTTCAGATGTCGTTCAATCGTCAGGGATTTATGGTCACGGTGGAAAATTTCATCGGAAAACCTGATGACAGCACTCTCTGGCCCGCGACATCCGAACTCTTTATAAAAAGGATGGGAGAGATTCCCGAATTCGCAATCGGAGATCAGGGATACCGGAGCGTCGCAAATCTGAGCATACCCGGAGGAACAGAGCATATTTTTCTCGGCAGAAGCTCCGATGTTGCCGAAGAAAAAAAGGATTTTTGCCGGAAAGCCCGTTCCGCCACGGAAGGATTCATCGCCGTTGCAAAAAATATCAGGGGCTTCGGCCGCAGTCTTTACCGGGGCTTCGGCGGAGACCGGATATGGTCTCTTCTGTGTCAGACCGCCTGCAATCTTAAAAAATTCCTTCAGCTTTATTTCACTGATGAAATAGGAGATGAGAGCCTTAAAACGCTCGGTCTTGCATGATTTCATATTTTTTTTCGGAAAGCTGTCTTTTATTCCGCTCCGGAATCCGCTATTCCGGGGAAGGGATATCCCTGTCCGAAAAATCGGATTTGCGGCATGTTTTTTCGAAAATTTTGTAAAAACCATTAAAAAAACCTCTGGCCGGAAATCTGAGCCCCCGAACCGGAAGCATATCAGGGTAGCGGGTAATCTGTTCAGAGAAAAATTCAGCAGATACTAAGTAATTCAATATGTCAGAATTCAAAATTTCCGACCCCTTGTTACGAAGGATTGTGTATGCCATCGGGATCATGGGCGTGATCGCGTTTGGCTTTTACACAATGGGTCTGCTCAAAAATTCAATTGCTATTGTTCTGGATGGTCTTACGCCTTTCATTGCCGCGTTGCTCATGGCGTATATATTGGCTCCTGTTGTTTTTACTTTGCAAAGCCAACTGAGGCTGGGCCGGATAATGGGAACCCTGGTGCTTTATCTGGTTATCTTCCTGATTGTTTTCCTCCTGCTTGCGTTCCTGATTCCCAAAATTCTTTCCGAGTTCATCGAGCTGTTTAACACTCTGAAAGAGGTGTTTCCTGTACTGCTGGACAAGCTTTCCCAAAATGAATATCTGCAAATTGACGAAGAACTGATCCGGGTCATCAAAAACAAGATCAGGGAAATTGAAATTGATTATGAAAAAGCTGCTGCCCTGCTCCTGCCGGGTTTAAAAAAAGTGGCTTCAGGCGGTATCGGAGCCGTTGCAAAAGCAACAAAAGGCATCTTTACCAGTGTAAGCTCCGCGGTCAGTTTTTTTTCACTTTTTATTTTCGTGGGAATTATTAATTTTTACTTAATTATTGACTGGGAAAAAATCAGGCCGCTGTTGCGCAAGATGGTTCCTCCTCAGCATCGTGAGCGTGTGTTTGATGTGATGGACAAGATTGACAATGCTGTGGGCGGCTTTTTACGGGGACAGCTGACTGTTTCGGCCATTGTGGGAATAATGTTTGCAGCGGGTCTGTTTTGCACAGGGTTTATCGGTTTTCCGGGATTGCGTAATTACTGCATACTGATCGGCACCGCAGCCGCTATTGGCGGATTTATACCTTATCTGGGAGCGCTTATCGGTGTCACACCGGCAATCCTGATTATTCTCCTTACCATGGGCGTTCCCTGGGCTGTCAAAATCATCACACTTATTGTTGTTCTTGCCCTGTTCGCCATTATTCAGGGGATAGAGGGGTTTGTTCTTCAGCCTAAGATCGTGGGGAGAGGCGCGGGCCTTCATCCGCTGGTGGTCATACTTGCCCTGATTTTCGGTGCCCAGTTCGGCATTGGCGGCATGATCATTGCCGTCCCCCTGGCCAGTATCATCCGGGTTCTGGTTCTTGAGTTCTACTGGCTTCCCATCGAGCGCAGAGAGGCTGATCTGATTGATTCCGGTGAGGATGAAACCTGACCCGGATCTGTCGGGAAATAACAAACAAATTCCAATATTCTTTGCAGGACAGGATTGCGAATCGTCCGACAGAGAGATGGCAGCATGACTGTTTACTGTCTGATTAAGTCGGAAAAAGTAATTTCAGGTCATTTAAAATGATGAAAATAATTTTATATAAAAATACAACCTATTAATAACATTATTTTTTCTTGACATTTCCCTTCTGAAAGGGATAAAAATAAATATCTTAGATTCGTTAAATCATGCTGTCAAAATTTTACTTTGGCGGTCCCAGGTGCTGAAGCGAATATCTTGGCGGTAAAGACATCCCTGAACCAAACAGGAGAGGAAACAAATGGATAAAATTCTAAGAATTAATATGGGTGCGGAGGGCGGCCCCCAGACTAGTGAGGAGCCGCCGGACGGTTATGCAGGTCTGGGCGGACGGGCCATGACGTCAGCAATTATTTCCAAAGAAGTTCCCCCCCTATGCCATCCCCTCGGGCAAGACAATAAGCTGATTTTTGCTCCGGGAATGTTGAGCGGAACCGCTTCTGTTATGTCGGGGCGGCTGTCAGTGGGCTGCAAAAGTCCGCTTACGGGCGGTATCAAGGAGTCCAACTCAGGGGGACAGGCTGCTCAGGTGATTGCCAGGTTAGGTTACGCCGCCATCATACTGGAAGGAAAGCCAAAAGATGACACGCTTTACAAGGTCTTCATCAATAAGGACGGTGTAAAAATAACCCCGGAGAACAGCCTCAGGATGCTGGGGAATTATGATCTTGTGGATAAGATGATGTCCGAACATGGGGACAAGATCACCTGTGTTTCCATCGGACAGGCCGGTGAGATGAAAATGTCAGCGGCATCCGTGGCGATTACGGATATGGAACTGAGGCCCACCCGTCATGCAGGGCGCGGCGGTGTCGGCGCGGTCATGGGCGCAAAACGCGTAAAAGTGATTGTGCTGGATGATACCGGGATGAAAATGCGAACCCCGAAGGATCCGAAAAAATTTAAGGAAGCGAACAAAATTTTTGCTGAAGGGCTTAAGAAAAATCCGGTCACAGGTCAGGGCCTTCCAGCCTTCGGAACCAATGTTCTGACCAATGTGATCAACGAGGCAGGCGGCTATCCGACCCGTAATTTTAAAACCGGCCAGTTTGAAGGGGTGTCAAAAATCAGCGGAGAAACCCAGGCTGAGACAGAGACAGCCCGGGGCGGCCTTGCCACCCACGGATGTCACCGGGGATGTATCATCAAATGCTCAGGTATCTATAATGACAAGGATGGTAATTATCTGACCAAACAGCCAGAATATGAGACGGTCTGGGCACACGGGGGAAACTGCGGCATAAACGATCTGGACGCGATTGCGCTTATGGATCGGCTGGATGATGATTTTGGTTTGGATACCATCGAAATGGGAGCCACCATAGGCGTGGCCATGGACGCGGGCCTGGCCGAATTCGGAGATGCCGAGGCTGCTATCAATCTGATCAAGGAAGTGGGCAAAGGCACACCCCTGGGACGTATTCTCGGGAACGGGGCAGCCATCACCGGAAAGGTCTTTGGGGTGGAACGGGTTCCTGTGGTCAAAGGTCAGGCATTTCCGGCTTATGATCCGCGTGCGGTTCATGGAATTGGTGTCACTTACGCCACCAGCACCATGGGGGCTGATCACACGGCCGGTTATGCGGTTGCCACCAATATCATGAAAGTCGGCGGAGACGTGGATCCGCTGAAGCCTGAGGGACAGGTCGAACTTTCCCGGAACCTTCAGATTGCCACGGCCGCGATTGACTCCACAGGCATGTGTCTGTTTATCGCCTTTGCGATCATGGATCAGCCGGAGACTTTCCAGGCGCTTGTTGACATGCTGAATGCGTTTTACGGCCTGAGCATGACCGGTGATGATGTGACCGAACTTGGCAAGTCCGTTCTGAAAAATGAAAGAGACTTTAACGCCCGTGCCGGTTTCACTGCCAAACATGACCGGCTGCCCGAGTTTTTCAAAAAAGAAACATTACCGCCTCACAACCTGACCTTCCAGGTAAAAGATGAGGATTTGGATACAGTGTTTAACTGGTAGAAAAGAAATCCTGGTTTAAGAAACCCGGCTTTTCCGGCCGGCGCAGATTTCCGTGCGGGAAAAAAAGCCGGGTTTCTTCCCCGGAGAGATGCCGAAGGGTGAGGAAATCCCGGTTTGAGAAACCCGGCTTTTCCGGGCGGTGCAGGTTTGCGTGCGGGGAAAAAAGCCGGGTTTCTTCCCCCGAAGAGATGCCGAACGGTAAGGAAATCCTGGTTTAAGAAACCCGGCTTTTCCGGGCGGTGCAGGTTTCCGTCCGGGAAAAAAAGCCGGGTTTCTTCCCCGGAGAGATGCCGAAAGGTGAGGAAATCCCGGTTTGAGAAACCCGGCTTTTCCGGGCGGTGCAGGTTTGCGTGCGGGGAAAAAAGCCGGGTTTCTTCCCCGATCCGCAACTTTTTATCCTGTAATTTTTTACAGAGAGATGCTGTGTATGCAGTGTCTCTCTTCTTTTTGCTGACAACAAATAACTGCTCATTACCAACGCTATGAACACATTTTCCACATCTGCCATCATACTCCGCCGTATTGATTTCGGGGATTATGATCTCATTCTTACATTTTTCACATTGGACAGGGGAAAAATCTCTGTCATTGCAAAATCTGCCAAAAAAAGCAAAAAACGATTTGCAGGGATTCTTGAGCTTTTTTCTGTGTTACAGACCGTGTGCAGCCGAGGAAAAGGGCTTCCTGTCTTACAGGAGGCTTCGTTGGAACAGCCGTTTATAAAAATAAGGTCTGATATCAGAAAAACTGCTTATGCGAGCTACTGGGCCGAACTGCTGAATGAATGGACCGAAGAAGATGAAAATCAGGAGGAACTTTATTATCTGTTTCAGTATGTGCTGCAAGAACTGGATATCGGCAATATACCCGAGGCCACATTAAGCATTCTGTTTCAGATGCGATTTATGGCACTGTCCGGTTTTTATCCGAATCTGACCCACTGCGGTATCTGCGGCATTGAAACAGAAAAAATGAAGAAAAACAGCGTCAGCTTTGATCTTGCAAGGGGTGAGCTGGTGTGTGAAAAATGTGTTTCCGAAATTTCTTCCCACCGAATAAATATTTCAAAAGGGACAATTAAGCAGCTTCTGTGGGTGGGAAACGGTGATTTGAAAAAATCGGGAAGAGTCCGGTTTTCCTCTCAGACGTTAAAAGAAGGGCTGGCGTTTTCAGAAGCGTTTGTGCCATATCATCTTGGAAAAACCCCCCGCAGTCTGGCTTTTCTTCGGCAGATACGAAAATAAAATTCCCTGATGATAACGGACTTAGGGGAGGCTGATAAAAAGCCCCGCAGGGGTGGCATATTTGTAGAATTCATCATGCGGGTCGGTAAAAAGCCCGCAGAGGCGGCATATTGTGATGGCGGGCAAACATGCCTCCCCTGCGGGGCCTGACGGGGGCCTGCAAACCTGTTGCTACAAATATGCCGCCCTTACAGGGCTGAACCGGCCCTCTCCTAAATCCGCTATAATCAGAAAATTCCAAATCAGATATTTTCATTTTAAACAGACAGCTAAAGACACGGGGCCGCCGGTTTAACTCCTTTCCGAATTCAACCCTCCGATTTGCCGTAACATAAAGATCAGCTCTTCCAGACCGATCTTCCCGTCACCATTTACATCCGCATCAAGATAGGGGGTTGCATCCCCCCCGCCTGTTAAGATGTCCATGATCAGCACAGCATCCCGCATGTCAATGATTCCGTTGTTGTCAATGTCCCACTTTATCACGGAACTGCCGACTCTGATGACAAAATCCTGGGTCACCGCGGAATTAATCGCAAGACTGTCATCGGTCACGCTGATGGTAATGGTTGCCAAACCGGATTTGTCGGGAACAGGCGTTGCTGTCAATGTATATGAGGAGCAGTCCCCTTCGGAACATCTTAGCACAACCTCGCTGTTGGGAATCAGACTGTTATTTGAGGATACAGCATTCACCATCAGGGCTTCCGTGGGCGTCTCCACATCATCCACTGAAAAGGTCACCGTCACCGGCTCTCCTTCATCCGTTATCCGATCCCCAATATCAAAACCGTCATTGATCACCGGCTCGTCATTCACCGGATTCACCGTAAGCGTAAATGTAACGCTGGTGGAATTCTCCGTATCATCAGCCACCAGTCGGATAATCGCATCACCGGACAAATCCTGGGCAGGAATAATAGTCAGACTGTATTCGGCACTGTGTTCTGTGTGAGACACTCTTTCCGGGATAAGGTTGGCATATGGAACCAGCATGGCGTTCAGTGACTGGCGGGATATCTGGACTTTTTCTATGGACGTGTCCTCATCGCTCACCGTAAAATGAATCACAACCGGCTTATCCTCATCTGTGATTTTCGGAGTGGATATGCCTGAAATTCTTGGCGGAACAGTGGTTGTGACACTCGGGGTGACATCAAGCGTAAACTCGGTTTCAACGGTATCACCGCCATCCCTCACCATTATCGTAATTGTGGAAGAGCCTGTTTCATAAGAAGCAGGCGTGACAGACAATACACGGCTGGCTCCGGAACCGCTAAAAGCGATATGAGCGTTGTCATTGGGAACAACTCTGGGGTCAGACGACTTTCCCGTTATGATAAGATCATCCAGAGGCGTGTCCACATCGCTCAACGTGAATGCAATCGTGACCGGCGTATCTCTTTCCGTGGTTTGGGGACTCTCAATACTGGAAACCACAGGCTTGTCATTGACCGGCTCGACTGTAAGCGTAAAAGATGCCTCAGCAGATGCAGCGTTTTCATCTTCCACTCTTATATTAATTGTGGCATCACCGAACCAATCCGTGGGCGGCGTGACCGCCACTGTCCGATTCGCTCCGGAACCGCCCGCGATCACAGCCCCCCTGGGACTGGCCGGGGATACCCATGAAGCAGACACAAGCAAATCATCTGCCTGGGTTTCATTATCATCCACCGTAAATTTAATCTCACTGCCGGAGGTATCTTCCTTTGTTATATAATTATCAGAAAGATTTAAAATACCGGGTATGTCATTGACCGGTCTCACTGTAAGGTAAAACTTTTCCTCGGCACTCTCGAACCCGTCATCCGCGGTTACGGTGATAATGGTCATGCCGTATTCATCTGTCTCCGGGATGACCTTCAGTCTGAAGTTCTGACTTCCATTGGCCGACAACGTCAGCGGGTAAGTGGGAAAATAATAATTGTCAGTGGAATCACCGATACTGATATGATCAAAATCATATGGAACCAGCCGGATTTCTGACGGTTCAGCCGTTATTATCAGATTTCCGCCTTCTTTGTCACTTACCGTAAAGTCAAGCGTGAAATTTTGCTCATCCTCATCTATGCTTTTACTGAAACTGTCTGCTGAAATTACCGGAGGTTCATTCACATGCGACACCATCAGAATAAAAGTTTCAGAGGTCTCCAGATTATCTGTGTCTTTTACTTTTACCGTAATTTCAGCAACACCGGATATACCAGGGGCCGGGGTGAGTTTTAAGGTCAGTGAGGCAGTTTCATCAGGCTGCGTATGTATGGTATGCGTATTGCCGAACCCGTTAATATTGATATGGCTGATATCATTGGGAACCAGCGTGGCCCCCGGGGGATCAGCGTCTGTTGTTGCTGCTGTCACTGATATTTCCAGTGTCCCGCCTTCCGCATCTTTCACCCAGAATGAAACATCCACACCGGCCTGAGGTTCGCCGGATATATTCATTTCCATACTCGG
The DNA here is from genome assembly GCF_017377395.1 of Desulfonema magnum. Classification (GTDB taxonomy): domain Bacteria; phylum Desulfobacterota; class Desulfobacteria; order Desulfobacterales; family 4be13; genus Desulfonema_C; species Desulfonema_C magnum. Next base: position 4,797,910 of record NZ_CP061800.1, read on the forward strand.
ATTAGAAATATCCTGGATCTCCGGCGGAGTGGTCTGATCAACCGGATAAACCGTGACATTAAATTCTTTTGTGACAGCGATGGTTTCATCATCATCCACAGTCACACTTATTTTTGCCACACCAGCCTTATTTTCAATCGGCGTAATCTGAATCGTAAACACTGCGTCTGTGCCCGCCTCCACAGGCTGGAGATATTCGGGACCGAACTGCTCATTAATCATAAGGTTAGGATAGCTGTTCGGAACCAGCTCCGTATTATCCACCGACTCAACATTGATCTTCAATGCCCCGGCCCGGTCATCTCTGACCCTCACCTGCACCTCGACCGTCTCCCCTTCAGGCACGGGGTCCGGGGGATTGGGGGTGATCCATATCGTGGGCGGCTCATCCAAATCATTGACCATAAAAGTAAAAGTACTCGAAGCCTCCTTGTGATCTTTATCTCTCACCGTTACAGTAATATCCGCCGTACCGGCACCCGGGGCAGGGGTTATTGTCAGAGACAGATTCGCGGCTTCATTGGGGGAAGTGGTAATTGTGTGTTCATCACCAAATTCTTTTGCGGCATCGGTAATCATAATATGGGCAGCGTCCTCAGGAACCAGACCAGTATCAGACGAGGTTACGGTTATTGTCAGTTCTCCTCCGTCTGTGTCTTTCACTGAAAACGGAATTTTGTCACTCGGGGTTTCTTCATTTGTCCACTGATTGCCAATGAGCGAAATCCACGGCGTATCATTCAGAGGCGTGATAATGAGATGCATCTCCTCGCTCTCGGACATATCAGAATCTTCCACTGTTATGGTCAGCGTGGTTTCGCCATATCCGTCAAGAACAGGCGTGATGATTAAGGTAAGATTTTTTTCAGGTTCGCCATCCAACAGGTTCAGTTCATAAGAGTCAGGACCGAAGTTGCCCAGTCCGTCGCTCACATTGATATGTGCGTAATCCTCCGGAACCAGTTGTTGATTTGATGAAGTGATCTTTATTGGCATCAGCCCGCCCTCATCGTCTTTCACCGTAAACTGGAACTGATAGGGACCGCCATCCTCTTCCCTGGTCTCCACACTGTTGATGATGATCTCCGGCTTTGTATTGACCTGATTGACGGTAAGCGTAAATCTCTGTTCCGTGGCAAGCGGACTCTCATCATCATCCTCGGCTCTCACAGTGACAACAGCATTGCCGGCCCATTTGTCCGGAGGTGTGATTGTCAATGTCCGTGTGGCACCGAAATCCGTTACATCAAGGGAACCGCCGGATTCGACATTTTCCAGAATCAGCGTTCTGTACTGGCCTGTCTGGTCCGTACCTATTGTTATCTCAAGCACCTGTACAAACTCATTTTCGCTTGTATATATTCTGTTTTTTAAACTTCTTAATTTAACGATGGTATCTTCGGGAACATCTTCCTCCAGATTGCTCAGAGAATCCTCGGTCAGTCCGAACAAATTCCACGAAGCAGACACAAGCAGATCATTTGCTGATGTTTCATCATCACTCACATTCACCTCAATATTTATGGCCTCTCCTTTATCTGTAGTCTGGGGACCGATTTCCTCAATCATGGGAGGATCATTTAAAGGATCAACCTTAAAGAAGAAGCTGTCTTCAGCTTTGGCCCCCTCATCGTCTTCCACAGTGACCGTAATCTCGCTAATGCCATACTCATTTGTATCAGGAATGATTCGCATCCGGAGGTTGGCACCATCTGTCGGTGAGACTACTGTCTTGTATTTTTTACCAAAAAAGCTGCCATCGGCATTTCCAATATTAATATGATCATCATCATCCGGAACCGGGGCTTCGGATGAACTGACAGTGATTGTCAGCAAGCCTCCGTCGGGATCGCTTACTGAAAATTCAATGGGCGCAATATCCTTTAAAGGGGTATCTTCGTCTATAATCATTTCAATGGGAATGCCGGAAATCACCGGCGGATCATTTTCAGCTTCAACAGTAAACTCAAAAATTTCTTCGGAGATATTGCCCTCAGCATCTTCAACTGTTACGGTGACAAATGATGATCCGTGCATATCATCAGCAGGTGTGATGGTCATTGAGACATTGGCACTCTCTTCCGCCGAAAC